>NZ_JADJNN010000010.1 GCF_016714285.1 Nannocystis sp.
GGGTGAGGATCCGTTCAGGGAGACCCTCGGGCGCTGTCTGAAGCCCCAATGAGCCCCGAGCGTCATCGTTCGGCGATGCGCTCGACCGCCCAGGCCCGCCTCAGGGCTGAGGCGGTGCGCCGAGCACCGTCACCTCGATCTGACTCAGGCCGAGGCGCACTTGCCGGGTGCCCGAGCGGCGTTCGACCAGGGACGCCGCGTCGACGACCCCGAGCTTGCCGATCTGTGTGCGGGCGCGGTGGATGCTGATGTTGATATGGTTGTCGTCCATTCGCAGCATTTTGCAGAGCTCGTCCTGGCGGATCCAGCCTTGCTCGGACTCGGCGAGGCCGGCGCGGAGGTCGGCGAGGCGCTGACGGGCGAGGACCAGCAGGGGATAGTGGTGCGCGCGGGACTGGAGGTCCCAGGTTTGGTCGCCGCAGGTGGCGAGCAGCGCGACGTGCTCCTCGTCGAGGCTGACCGAGAAGCGCAGGCGCAGGCGGACCAGCAACACGCCGCCGTCCTGTTCATTCAGGGTGCCGGCCACGGACGTGGGCAGGTAGATCCGCCACGCGCCGGTGCTCAGGGTGACCACGCGTTGGTCGTCGACGGGCGCGGGCTCGCCGGCCAGCTCCAGGACCCAGTTACCGAGGGGGTCTTGATATATGCAGCACTCTGGCGCGGCGCCCTCCGGGAGCGCGAGATAGCCGCCGTCCGCGACGCGAGTCTCGCCGGAGCCGAGGTTCTTCGCCATGAGCTGGGGAGCGGCCGCGTCGACCAGGGTCCAGGTGGCGGAGGCTCGGCCGAAGCACAGCCGCATACCGCGGGTCAGGATGCTTCGGCCGCCGCCTGTCATCTTCTGGTCGCCCAGGTAGGTGCCGTTGCGGCTGCCGAGGTCCTGGACCTCCCAGGCGGTCCCGTTCCACTCGACGACGGCGTGGTGTCCGGACACGGTCTTGCCGTCGAGCACCAGGTCACAGGTGGGTGCGCGCCCGACGAGGCAGCGCGTCGGTAGTTCGATCTCTCGCTCGGGTTCTTGCGTGTGTAATCGTCCCATGGCGCGAGGCTACCCTGACGCGCGGCGGCGGGCAACGGCGCGCGGAGGTGTGGATTACTCCGGCTCGCGGTCGAGCTGGGAGATATCCGCGATCGTTCGTCAGTCGCTCGCCATCTCGGCGCGGGCCTTGGTGGTATCGACCAATTTGGCCCGCCGCATCAGGCCCTTTGCCACGAGGTATTTCTTGGCCTCGAGGAAGAAGTACAGGCCATCGACGACGGTGTCGGTGCCCCGCGTGACGTCTTTGATAAACGCGTCGGCGTCGGCGCCCATGACCCGGCGAATGGTCGCCTCCTGGGTGTCGGTGAGCGCCTGTTTGGTGCCCTTGGGCAGGTTATTGAACGCGCGGGCGATCTCGAAGAATCCGTAGGCGCTCGAGGCGACTTCGGTGTCCTGGTCGGGGTAGATGCAATGCTCGTAGCCGCGGACCGTGTCCTTGACGCCCTGGCCGGTGAGGAAGTCCTCGAGCGCGACGATATGGGCCGCGTGGACGGTGTCGTCGGCGTCGGTCCAGTTGCTGGCCGGGAGGCAGCCGTGGACGTCGACGCCGCCCGTGTGGGCCTGGGGCAGGCCGAGGGCCAGCAGCAGGCCGCCCATCTCTTCCCCGCTGTAGCCGCCGATCTGGCCGCGGATGTTGCCGTGACCGACGATGCGCAGCGGCTCCGCGTCGGCGACGCCCTTCAGCTTCTTGCTCGGGCCGTGGCTCGGCAGGGTCTCGTCGGCCTTGGGCTTGTGCCAGCTGGTGGGCGCGTAGGTGCCGTAGGTCGCCAGGCCGAACCAGGTCTTGTCCCACGCCGCCTTGAACTGCAGGAAGCCCTCGTCGCTGTGGGCCTCGGTCAATTGCGCGGACATCGTCGCGGTGTATCCGTCGTCGACGCCGACCTGCATGATAAAGCGCTGGATCGGCCCGCGCTCGCTGCGGCCGCCGCCGCGGCCGCGCTGCTGGACGACGTGGGTGAGCTCGTGGGCGAGGACCTTGCGTCCGGCGGCGCCGGCGGGGTCGTATTGATCGCGGCCAAAGAAGATATCGCTGCCGGTGGTGAAGGCGCGGGCGTGCAGGGTCCGGCTGAGCGCGTGGGCGCGATCGTCGGTGTGCACGCGGACGCCCTCGAGGTCGGCGCCGAGGCGTTGACCGATCGTCGTGGCGATCTCGCCGGGCAAGCGGCGTCCGCCGCCGCGAGCGCCCGCGATCGCGGCCTCGACCCCGGGTGGGGTCTCGCGCAGGCCGACGCCCGATGCGTCGCCGATCCGCTGGATCTGCGGGCCCGCCGCGCCGGCCGCGATCGTGGGTGCGAGGATTGCGTCGGCGACCGCGTGCGCCTCGCGTTCGAAGCGGTCGTCGTGCGCGCCGAGCCGCAAGGCGTCGGGGGCTCGCTTGCTGCGCAGGCGGGTCAGGGCCTGGTTCCCGAGCCCTGCGTGATGTCCCGCCGCGAACCCGCGGGTCGACGCGCCGGCGCCGAGCAGCCGGGTCAGCGCCTGGTTGCCGGGTGTGTGGGCCCAGGCTGGCGTAGCGAGTCCGCCTTGTGAGCTGCCTGGACTGTGCTGGCTGCGATCACGCCGTGGACCCACCTGGCCGCCGAACTTCATCCCGACTCCTTGGCGACGCCCGGACGTCGCGTGGCTCGAGGGTGCCAAACCTGGTCGCAATGGTCCACGCGTCGCTTCGCCCGTCGGCGCCTCGCGTGGTGTCATTCACGCGCGTGAGCTCGCGCTGCCTGATCAGATACAGGCGGGCGGCCAGGCCTCGCGCCCGATCATGTAGCGCACGACCTCGAGGGAGATCCGCGGGTGGATGAAGGTCCCGACGCTGTGCATGCCGCACTTGACCATCACGTGGATCGACGCGGCGTTGTCCGGGTGGGCGCAGGCGTCGACGGCCGGGTGTCGCAGCTGCTCGAACGCGTGGCCGATCAGCGCTCGTGCGCCCTCGGTCGCCAGGCCGCGGCCCCAGGCTGCTTTGCGCAGGCGGTAGCCGAGCTCGAGCACGCTCGCGTCGGCCACGCTCGGACGCAGGTGGAACCAGCCCTGGAAGCGCTCCGCCTCGTATGCGGCGAGGAAGCCGAAGGGGTGCTCGTCCCACGCGAGCATGCGGGGCAGGAGCCTGTCGACATAGTCTTCGCGCGAGTTGGGGGCGCCGCCGCTGATGTAGCGCATGACCTCGGGGTCCGAGTCGAGCTCGATGAGGTCGGGGAGGTGGTCGGGCGTCAGGCGACGCAGCTGCAGCCGCTCGCTGCGGAGCTCCAGGGGCACGGGCATGGCGAGCATGGTAGCGGTGTTCGCCGTCGGCGCGCGTGAACTCGCCCGCTGCCAGCGGCGACGGGAACGGCGACAATGCGGGCCGTGGCGGGCGACGAGGAGAGGACGCGGCTGTCGCGGTCGCGTTCGCTGCACGACTCGGTGGCGACCCGCTTCGGTGGTGCTGCGAGCGGCGACGCGGCCCGCGAGCTGGCGCTGGCGCTGGCGCCGGGCAAGAGCCTCGGGCGCTTCATGATCCTCGGCGCGCTGGGCGAGGGTGGGATGGCGCTGGTCCTGCGGGCCTACGACCCCGAGCTCGACCGCAAGGTCGCGATCAAGGTGATGCGCGCCGACCTCTACGGCGAGCGGGCGTCGATCGGTCAGCAGCGGATGCACCGCGAGGCACTGGCGCTAGCCCGGCTGTCGCATCCGAACATCGTCCAGGTGTTCGAGGTCGGCAGCCTGCCGGGCGGGGTCTTCATCGCGATGGAGCTGGTCCAGGGGGTCAATCTACGCACCTGGCTCAAGGGCCAGACGCGGAGCTGGCGCGAGGTCGTCGAGGTGTTTCGTCAGGCGGGCGCCGGGCTGCAGGCGGCCCACCGCGCCGGCATCATCCACCGCGACTTCAAGCCCGACAACGTGCTGGTCGGTGACGACGGGCGGGTGCGGGTGCTGGACTTCGGGCTGGCGCGGCCGGAGGGCGAGGCGGAGCTGCAGGAGCGCGGGCCGCTGACCTTCAGCCAGGAGCAGCTGGTGACGCAGGCGGGGTCGTTGATCGGGACGCCGGCTTACATGGCGCCGGAGCAGCACCTCGGCCTGCCGGCGGACGCCCGCTCCGATATCTTCGGGTTCTGCGTGAGCCTGCACGAGGCGCTCCACGGGCGGCGGCCCTTCGTCGGCGAGACCGCCGACGAGGTGCGGCGGCGGGTGTTGGCCGGGGAGATCGCGGCGGCGCCGCGCGAGGCCGGCGTGCCGGCGTGGCTGCGGGCGCTGGTGCTGCGCGGGCTGAAGTGCGATCCGGAGCTGCGCCACGCGTCGATGGCCGAGGTCGTCGCCGAGCTGTCCCGCGATCACGCTGCGACGCTGCGGCGCTGGGGCGTGGGCGCGGCCTTCGTCGGGCTGCTGGTCGGGTGGGTCGGCACCAGCGTCGTGTCGAGCGATCGCCCGCGTTGCGACCAGGTCGCGGCCCGCTTCGTCGGCGTGTGGGACCCGGGGCGGCGCGCCGCGATCGGGGCGGCGCTGATCGGCTCGCGGATCGGCAACGCGGCGGCGACCTGGGCCCGCGTGGCGCCGGCGCTCGACGCCTACGCGGCCGCGTGGGTGAGCGAGTCGACCGCGCGCTGCCTGGCGGAGGACAGCGGCGAGCGGGTCCACAACGAGCTCGGGCAGCTGTGCCTGGAGCGGCGTCACGCCGAGTTTACGGCGCTGGTCGAGGTGCTGGCGCGCAGCGACGCGGAGATCGTCGAGCACGCGGTCGAGGCGGTGGGGCAGCTGGTGGCGCCGGCGCGCTGCGGCGATCGGGCGAGCCTGGCCCTGACCGCGGCCGTCCTGCCGCCCGAGGATCCGGTCGCGGTCGCGGCGTTGCGGCAGCGGCTGGTGGTCGTCGAGGCGGAGCAGCGCGCCGGGCATGATGCGGCTGTCCTCGAGGACAGCTCGGCGCTGGTCGACGAGGCGCGCGCGCTGGGCTACGCGCCGCTGTTGGCGGAGGCGCTGCTGCGGCGCGGCTCGCTGCTCGCCCGCGGGGCGGCCTATGCGGCCGCGGACGCGGCGTTGATCGAGGCGTACGCGGCCGCCGAGGCGGCGGGCGACGATCTGCTGCGGGCGGAGGCGCTGCTGCTGCGCGTCGAGGTGGTCGGGTTCAACATGGCGCAGCCGGACCTGGTCGCGGCCTGGGTGCCCGCCGCGATCGCGCTGGTCCGGCGGTTAGATCCCGACAGCGCGCTCGAGGCCCGGATGTGGACGACGATCGGGCTGACCGAGCATATCGCGCGCAAGTACGATCTGGCCGAGGCGCATCAGCGTCAGGCGCTCGCGCTGCTGGAGCGGGTGTCGGCGGCTGATGACCCGCAGCGGATAACCGTGCTGCTGCACCTCGGGCGGACCCTGTGGGCCCGCGGCGGCGATGGTGAGGCGACGATCGCGGTGTTGGAGGAGGCGCGCCGGCTGGCGGAGACGGTGCTCGGTTCGGAGCACCCCTCGCTGGTGATGATCTATCTCAACCTGGCGAACGCTTATGCGTCGCAGCCAGATATGCTCATCATGTACTATCGCAAGTCGCTGGCGCTCGGCGAGAAGGTGCTCGGGCCGAATCACCCGTCGGTCGCGGCGGCGCTGGCGAATCTCGGCAATTCGTTGATGCATTACGGCGAGTTTGTCGAGGCGCTGGCGAACTATCGTCGGGCCGTTGATATCTATCTGGCGACCCTCGGCGACGCGCACCCGACCACGGCGATGAACATCTGCAACCTAGCGAGCGCGTTGGTCGCGGTGAAGCGGGTACCCGAGGCGCATGAGTGGTTCGCGCGCGCCCTGGCGATCTACGGGCGGGCCCACCAGGGCTCTCAGCCCGAGCATGCTCTGGCGATCGGCGGGATGGGCGAGGCATTCGCGGCCGAGGGGCGCTGGGAGGAGGCCCGCGAGCGCGCGCATCGGGCCTTCGAGGTCGCCACCGCGGTGAATGGCGGGCCGACCCCGTGGCACGTCGTCAACTGGCAGCTCAACGAGACCGAGGCGCTGCAGCGACTCGGCCGCGACCGCGAGGCGCGGGCGCTCGGGGAGCCGCTGCTGGGGCTCCCCCCGGGTCGACTCAAGCCCGAGGATCTCGGCCGGCTCCGGCTTATCCTCGCGCGGGCTCGGGCGGCCACCGGCGCGCCCACCGAGGCGCTCGCGCTCGCCGAGACGGCGCGGACCGAGCTCGCCGCCGCGACCGACTTATCGTGGCAGTCGCCGCTCGCGGAGATCGACGAATGGCTGCGGGAGGCGAGGGCCCGCGGGCTGGAGCGGCCGGAGGTTATGCGCTGAGGTCGGGCCCGCGGGCTACTCGGCGAGCGCCGCCTCGAGCCAGGCGAGCACAGCGGGGTGGCTGAGCATCGACAGGTGGCCGACGCCGGCGATGCGGGTCGCGCGGATATCGCTGGAGTCGGAATGATGGGAGTTTTGCGGGTCGCGGCTGGCGCGGGTGGGCGTCGCGCTGGCGGGACGGACCAGGCCGTCGCCGAGGACCCAGCCGAGCGGGTTACCCTTGCGGCCGAGGGTGCCGGCGAGGTCGTGATAGCGGGCGCCGGGCAGCGGGAGCTGGTCGGCGTCGTCGTCGTGGATCTTGCCGTGGCGCAGGTCCTTGATGCCCGCGCTGCGGGCGTCGATCGCCCGGGCGATCGGTGCGGTGACGTCGAAGAAGGCGAGCGCGCCGACGGCGGCGGCGCCGAACTTCTCCAGCGGGGCCCCGCGGTGGGGCGCGCCGAGGCAGATGATATCGCGGACCTGGCGGGTCCACGCGGCGTCGGCGACGCGTCCGTGGTGGCACGCGCTGCGGACCACCAGGCCGCCCATGCTGTGGCCGAGCAAGACCAGCCCGCGCACGGGTACGGGCCACGCGTCGACGAGCTGTTCGAGCAGGGCGGCGAGGGCCCGGCCGTTCTCGGCGATCCGCAGGCCGGAGTTGTAGCGCAGGTAGAGCGGGGTGACGCCGCGGCGCTGCGCGAGCAGGGCGCCGTAGTCGAGGTCGGGGCGGCCCCAGGTCTTCGTCGCGCCGATCTGCCAGCAGGACTCGTCGGCCGCGAGCCCGTGGACCAGCACGGTCGGCCAGGGGCCAGCGTCGGGCAGCGCGGCGCACAGGGCCTCGCGGGTCAAGCTGAGCGGCTGGGCGGAGCCCGGGCGCTGGCGCAGCTGCATGTCGGCGGCGAGCGGGTTGCGGGCGCGCGCGATGTGGTCGCCGACGACGCCCTGGAGCAGGCCGACGAGCGGGCCCGGCAGGCGACGTCGCGGCTGCACGGCGGGCCCGGCGTGGGCGAGCACGCCGTCGACGACCGCGAACACGCCGCGGCTGACCCCGCGCACGCACGCGTATACGCCGTCACGGACGCCGTCGTGGACGCGGCGGGCGACCTGCCCGGCGGGGACCTGCGCGAGCACGCCGAAGGGTTTGGCGGAGATCGCCCGGTGCATGTCCTGGGTGACGGCGGCGGCGGCGTCGATACCAGCGCCGGCGAGGCGCAGCGCGCCGCGCAGCTCGGCGAGCGACTCGTCGGATATATCGTTCATGGGCACCGCTCAGAAGCGCAGCGTGTAGTCGAGGCCGACGCGGGTGGGGCCGAGCCCAGGGACGAGGCTGTGGGTGGGTCTGTGGGCGGCCGCGGACTGCTTGCGCTTCATGCCGACGATCAGCAGCGGCACGCCGACGGCCAGCAAGACGGCGGCCGAGACGAAGCCGCCGATCGCGAGCTTGTTGGCGTCCTGGCCCTTCTGTTCGAGCGTGGTGCAGGCGGGGCTGGTGTCGCCCTTCATGCAGTCGAGGTTGTATTCGCGGTTGTGTTTGGCGCTCTGGAGCACGCCGAGGCCGCCGCCGAGGACGCTGAGGCCGCCGACACCGACGAGCACCGCGCCGGAGATCACGAGCGGCTTCCACGGGCGCGGGGCGGGCTCGCCGGGGGTGGGCGCCGGGGCGGGTCCGGGGCGCGGGCCCGGGGCCTCGCGCGGGGTCCCACTGGCCGCGGCCTCGGCCTCGACGCGGCGCCAGGCGAGGTCCTGCTGGGTCGCCGTGAGCTTCGGGTCCTTCGCGGTCTCGGTGCCGTAGGCCCGGGTGTAGCCGGCGATGTAGTCGTCGAAGACCGTCGAGGCCTCGCGCAGGAGCTCCAGGCTGGTGTCGCTCTCGAGGGCGCGCGTATAGGCGTCGGCGATGTACCCATAGATGCTCGCGCGCTGGTCGCGATTGGCGGTCTTCTCCGGGAGCAGGTCGGCGGCGACCTTCCAGCGGCGGGCGGCGGCGGCGTGCTGGCCCTGGTCAAACAGGTCCTGGCCCTCCGCGAAGCCCTGCTCGAAGGCCGCGAGCGTGGGGTCGGGGCCGGGAGGCGGTGCTGCGTGGACCGGCGCGGTGACGAGGGCGGCGGCGAGGCATGCTGCGAGGGGGAGACGCATGGCGCGGGCGGAGTGTATCACCGGGTCATCGAAGTGGCGGGGCTCGGTCGCGCGAAACGCGGGTGATCTATGCGAGGCGAGGCGCCTCGTGTTAAATGCCGCGATGGCTCTGGCTCTCCGAAGGGTTGCTTCCGCGCTCACCCTCGCGCTGTCCGCTTGCTTCAATCCGTCGGGCAACGACAGCGACACGGCGCCCGCGACCGACACGGGCACCGCGGCGACGAGCGCCACGGAGACCGCAGACACCGGCGGGCCGACGAGCGCGGGGCCGACGAGCGTGGGGCCGACGAGCGAGCCGACGACCGCGGTGAACACCGACAGCGGTCCGCCCACCGGCACGAGCGACGACCCGAGCGTCGGCACGACGGCGGTGCCGGAGAGCTGCAGCGACAAGCAGCAGAACGGCGACGAGACGGACCTCGACTGCGGCGGCTCGTGTCCGCCGTGCGAGGCGGACCTCGGCTGTGTGGAGAACGGCGACTGCGTATCGATGGCGTGTCTGGGCGACAAGTGTCTGGGCGACCCGGCCTGCCTGGACGACGCCGAGTGCAGCGCGGCGGTGTGTTTCATGGCGAGCTGCGTCGACTTCGCGTGCGTCGACGAGCCGCAGACGGGGCCGGCCTGCGACGACGGGCTGGTGTGCACGGCCGACGAGAGCTGCGACGACGGGGTGTGCCACGGCTCGTCGCCCAAGCCGATCGCGCTGGTCGATCTGCCGGGGGATCCGTCGCTGGGGCTGTTTTATAACGGGATCGGGAAGGGCCAGCAGACCGGGATCGAGGTCGGCGACGCCGGCGACTTCAACGGCGACGGCACGAGCGATCTGTACGTGAGCACGATCTACAACATCGAATCGGGGGCGCCCCGGGTGTACGTGCTGTTCGGCGGGCCGACCCTGGCGAGCGCGACGCTCACGGGCGTGGCGGCCGGCGACGGGGGGCTGATGATCGAGGTCGACGTCAACAGCCCTGATGTCCATGTCGCCGCGCCCGGCGACATCAACAAGGACGGGAAGGACGACCTCGTCCTCGGCACGAGCGCGCCGGCCAAGACCGGCGTGAGGGGGGCGGCCTATATCATCCCTGGTCGGGTGTCGACGGCGGCGATCAAACTGAGCGCGCCGCCGCAGGACATCGTGTTGATCTTGGGTCCAGACACCATCGCCCCGACCAGGTTCGGCGACGCGGTCGCGGGCCTCGGCGACACCAACGGCGACGGCTTCGCGGACTTCGCCGTGGCGGCGCCGAATTTCAAGGTCAACGTGACGGTCCCCGGCGCGGTGTTCGTGGTCCTCGGCAGGGCCCTGCTGGCGGGCGGGACGATCGAAAAATATATCATTGATAATCAGGCCTATCGCATCATTGGCCCGACCAGCGGGGCCAATCTGGGCACCAGCGTGGCGGGCATCGGCGACTTCAACAACGACGATCTCGCCGACCTGGCGATCGGGCAGCCGGGCTGGATGTCGAAGGGTCGTGTGTACGTGATCTACTCGGAGAAGCTCCCGGGCGAGATCCAGCTGGCCGACATGATGGCCTCGGGGGAGGGTCTGGTGGTCAGCGGCGAGAAGCTGCCGCAGTTGAACCTCCAGCTCGGCCTCTCGGTCGGCGGGGCCGGGGACTTCAACAAGGATGGATTCTCGGACCTGCTGGTCGGCGGCGCGCCGACGCTGAAGCAGGCGATGGTGGTGTTTGGTGGCACCCTCGCCACCGAGATCGACGCGTCGACGCTGGTGATGACGAAGCGGGGCCAGGCGATCACGACCCTGGACCTCGACGGGCTCGGGACGGGCCTTGGGGGCGGCCTGGACGTCAACGGCGACACGATCGACGACGTGGTGTTCGGGGCGCCGTTGACCATGAGCGGGCGGAGCTATGTCGTGTTCGGATCGATGGCCGACCCGGTGCCGCGTACGGTGACCCAGCTCGCGTTGGGGATGGGCGGCTACGCGATCGCGGGCGCCGGGATGAACAGCGAGTCCGGGGCGAGCGTGGCGCTGGTCCCCAGCGTCAACGGCGATGGCCTCGCCGATGTCTTCGTCGGCGCCCCGAGCTTTGATTTCACCAACAACGAGGGCCGGGCGTACATCGTGTACGGAGGCATGTGCGAGGGCTGACGGTCGGCGGTGCCCCTGTCTGAAAGGACAGGTGGATGCCGGGCCTGGGCGGGAGGCCCGGCGGAGCTGGCCGGCGGATCCCGCCGGGGCGCCCCGAGGCGGCCTGCAAGTGCGCGAGATCTGGGGGGCGTGAGGGCGGCACGCGGCTCGCTTGTCGCTCGCCCTCGCGATGCGCGACCAGGATATACTCGCCGGCCTGATGCCGTGGCGCACGCACGTGCACGAGCTCGGCTTCCTCGCCGTCGTCGTCGCCCTCGCCGGTCTGCTGGTCGGCACCTCGCTGTCGAGCTATCGCGGCGACCGGGCGCTCACCTGGGCGCTGGTCGCGGGCGAGGGCGAGCGGCTGTTTCATCGCTTGCGCGAGCTGCCGCGGCCCGAGTCGGCGCAGGCTGGGCCGCCGCGGCCGGAGCAGCTGGTCGCGGGTCAGGCCGCGCTCGCGGCGGAGGGGCTGCTGCGGGTGGCGGTGATCGGGCCGGGTGCCGAGGTGCTCGCGGAGTCGGGCCCGGCCGGGCCCGAGGGCGACGCGCTGGTGACCGGGGTGGCGCGGCTCGAGCGGCCGCTGCATCCGCCGCGTCCTCAGCATCCTCCGCGGGGGGACGCGCCGCCGCCCGGAGATGGTGTGCTGCCGCGTCTGCTCCTCGAGTACGAGCCGCGGCTGGCGCTCGACCTGCAGCACCGGGCCAGGCGCGACCTGATCGCCAGCCTCGCGGTCGCGGCGGCGCTGCTGATCGCCGGGTGGGTGTTCTATCGCCTGCGACGGCGCGCGCAGCTGGCCGAGGAGGGGCTGGCGGAGCGGCGTCACCTGGCGGCCCTGGGCGAGCTGTCGGCCGTGCTCGCGCACGAGATCCGCAACCCGCTGGCGAGCCTCAAGGGCCACGCCCAGCTGCTCGAGGAGCAGCTCGCCGATGACCCGCGCCGCCACGCCAAGGCCCACCGCGTGGTCGACGAGGCGGTCCGCCTCGAGCACCTCACCAACAGCCTCCTCGACTTCACCCGCGCCGACCGCCTCGCCACGGGCGTCGCCTCGCCGGCGGAGGTCGCCCGTCGGGCCGCCGAGCTGACCGACCCGGCGCGCGTGGTGGTCGACGTCGCCGGCGCGCCGGAGCGGTGGAGCTTCGACGCGATGCGCATCGAGCAGGCGCTGGTCAACCTCCTTCGCAATGCCCTCCAGGCCAGCGCGCCGCCGGCCGAGGTCGAGTTGAAGGTGGTCGATGACGGGGATGGTCTGCGCTTCACGGTCGCCGACCGCGGGCCCGGGGTGCCGTCGGAGATGCGGCCGCGGCTCTTCGAGCCCTTCGTGACCGGGCGCGCGGAGGGCACGGGCTTGGGGTTGGCGGTGGTGCGGCGGGTGGTGGAGCTGCACGGGGGCAAGGTGACGATCGAGCGCCGACACGGCGGTGGTTCGGTGTTCGTGCTGTGGTTGCCGCCGGGTCCGCAGGAGGCGAAGTAATGGCGCGCGTGCTGGTGGTCGACGACGAGGCGGGGATCCGCGAGTTTCTCAGCGAGGCGCTGGCCGACGACGACCACGAGGTCGCGGTGGCGGCCTCGGGCGAGGCGGCGTGGGCCCGGCTCGAGCGCGAGGGCTTCGACCTCGTGCTCACCGACCTCAGCATGCCCGGCATGGACGGCCTCGAGCTGCTGCGACGGGTCCGCGAGGCCCAGCCCGAGGTCGAGGTGGTCGTGATCACGGCCCACGGCAAGGTCGACTCGGCGGTCGAGGCCATGCGCCTCGGCGCCTTCGATTACCTGCAGAAGCCGATCGGCTCGCTCGCCGAGCTGCGCCTGCTGGTCCGCCGCGCGGCCGAGCGTCGGGCGCTGCGCAGCTTTCGCGAGGCCCACGTCGGCCGCGACGAGCCCGAGCTCAGCCACGGCGCGGCCGTCATGCGCCCGGTGATCGACGCGCTGCGCAAGGTCGCGGTCACCGACGCGACGGTGCTGCTGGTCGGCGAGAGCGGCACCGGCAAGGAGGTCGCGGCGCGAGCGGTGCACCGCTGGAGCCGCCGCGAGGCCGGGCCCTTCGTCGCGGTCAACTGCGCCGCGCTGTCCGAGTCGCTGCTGGAGAGCGAGCTGTTCGGCCACGAGCGCGGGGCCTTCACCGGCGCGGCGACGCGGCGACGCGGCCGCATCGAGCTGGCGCAGGGGGGTACCTTCTTCCTCGACGAGGTCGGTGAGCTCGCCCCCGGGCTGCAGGCCAAGCTGCTGCGCGTGCTGCAGGAGCGGAGCTTCGAGCGGGTCGGCGGCGGCCAGACCCTGCGCGCCGAGGTGCGATGGATCGCCGCCACCAACCGCGATCTGCCGGCGGAGATCGCCGCGGGCCGCTTCCGCGAGGACCTGTTTCATCGCCTCGCCGTGTTCCCCGTGGTGCTGCCGCCGCTGCGCGAGCGCCATGAGGATCTCGAGCCGCTGGCGGAGCGCCTGCTGGCCCGGGCCTGCGCCGCGCTCGGGCGCCGACCGCTGCGCATCGACGCCAGCGCGCGGGCCCTGCTGCACCGGGCCCGCTGGACCGGCAACGTGCGCGAGCTGGCCAACGCGCTCGAGCGGGCGGCGATCCTCGCCGACGGCGACGTGATCACGGCCGCCGACCTGGCGATCCCCGGCCTCGCGCTCGCGGGCCCGACGCTCGGCGCCGTGCTGTCCGCGGCTTCGGCTCCGGCTCCGACGTCGGGGCTGTCCGCCGAGCCGCGTCCGCTCGTCGACCTCGAGCGCGACGCGATCGAGGCGGCGCTGCGCTTCCACGCCAACAACCGCACGCGCGCGGCCGAGGCCCTCGGCATCGGCGTGCGCACGCTCTACGACAAGATCAAGCGCTACGGCCTCGAGGACGAGCCGCCGTCCGCCTGAGGTCGGCGGGTCTCGCCGGGTCGACCGGCGAAACCCGCAGGGCCGCCCTGGCGCGGGCCGCCAAAGCGATGTCGGCAGGCCACCCGCACGCTGGCACGCCGCTCGCAGTGCCGGTGGCATGCGCACCTATCGGCTCCTCCTCATGGCCCTGCTCTGCCACCCCGCCTGCGTCGACGGCGACGCCGGAGATACCGGCGGCAGCACGCTCGCAAGCACCGGCGAGTCCGCGAGCACCGGCGAGTCCGCGAGCACCGGCGAGACCGCGAGCACCGGCGAGACCCCGACCACCGATGGACCCGGCGACACCGGCGACACCGGCTGGACCCCGGCGAGCTGCTACGACGGCTGGGACCAGCTCAAGGACACCTACGCCGACGCCGGCACCCTGCAGGACTGCGCCGAAGTGCCGGGCGGGCTCGCGGTCCAGCGCTCGCTGCTGGTGCTCGACGGCATCACGATCGACAATGATGGCAAGGCGATGCAGCCCTGCGTCGAGGCCCGCTGCGACGGCGAATATGCGTACATCGCCAGCAACGATCTGCCCCATTACGATTATGTGCAGACCACCCCGAACGCGCTGGTGGAGGCGTTCGGCGTGTATCGCATCGCCCTGGCGCCGACGCGGCCCGGGGCCGGCGTGACGGCCGAGCCGACCAGCGTGCAGGACAGCTGCGTCGACGCCTACGCGCAGCACCTCGACGCGCCCAACCAGGCGACCGCCCAGGAGCCCTCGAGCCTGTGCAACGCGGCGATGGGCGGCGGGCTGGCGTACCTGCGCGAGACCCTCGAGTCCGGCGAGGCCGCGACCTACACCAAGATCCTCTGCCTCGGCGCCACCGGCGTGACGATCAGCGGCGTCAGCGTCAACGGCCCCAACGAGGCCGGGATCCCCGACCCCTACGGCAACCCGCTGTTCGCGATGCCCGACGTCGCCGGCGAGCCCTACCTGCCAGACGACCTCGGCCAGGGCGCCGCGCTCGACCTGTGCGGCGGCCACTCGGGCGGCACGATGCACTACCACGGCTTCAACGAGGCCTGCTTCGCCCAGGCCCCCGACGGCACCCCGGCGAACAGCTACGCCACCGCCTCGCAGGCGTGGGACCTGCCGCAGATGCTCACCGGCGCGTGCGACGAGCCGTCCGCGATCCTCGGCTGGAGCCTCGATGGTTACCCGATCCAGGGCCCCTGCGTGTGCACGGCCCGCGACGGCGACACCTGCACCGAGGTCAAGCGCGTGCGCTCGGCGTGGGTCTACGACGGCCTCGCCGGCTGGGGCGATGACCCCAACGAGGCCGCCGACCTCGGCGTCGAGAATCAGGAGTGCGGCGACGACGACACCTGCTGCCCCGGCGGCAGCGACGGCTGCAACTTCCGCTGCGCCCCGGTGGTCGTCGAGAACGACAGCGCCGACGGCTCGGCCGTCGAGCACCGCTGCGCCCTGCTCGACTACTCGTGGTGCACCCACCGCTTCGTCGACCGCTCGCTCCACGCCGGCGGCGACTTCGTCTACCTCGACCGCTGCAACGGCTACGAGGGCCCCGACGGCTACGCCTATCACGCGACCGCGTCGTTCCCGTACGTCAGCGCCTGCTACCGCGGCGTCCCGAACCTCGCGCCCGGCGGCGGCATGATGATGCCCCCCGATGGCATGGACCCGCCGAAGTGCCAGCCGAACCAGAAGATGTGCTGCGGCGACAACATCTGCGGCGGGCCCGAGACGGCCGCCAACTGCCCGGAGGACTGCTGATGTTCGCCGCGCGACTGAGCCTCGCTCTGGCCCTGTTCACCGCGTGCGGCGGCGCTGCCGAGCCGCCGCGTCCGGTCGGTCCGGCCGCGCCGCTGCAGCTGGCCGAGGGCAGCCTCGTCGCCTATCTGCTCGCGTGGTCGTGGGACGGCGCGCGGCGTGAGGGCGACGCGTACGTCTTCGAGACCGACCGCGGCTACACGGTCGGCATCACCGACGCCCACATGGCGATCGGCCGCGTCGAGCTGGTGGCCTGCGAGCCCGCCCGACCCTCGCTCGGAGCGCGCGTGTCGAGCCTGCTGGTGCCCGTCGCCCACGCCGGGCACGCGCGCGTCAGCGACGGCTCGGGCGTCACGAGCCCCGTCGTCGAGTCGCTGCTTGACCCGGAGCCGCGCCTCTACGGCCGCGGCTTCGCCGGCCCGGACCCCTACTGCGGCGTGCACGTGCTCGCCGTCCCGCTCGCCGCCGAGGCCGACGACGGCTTCGCGCTCGCGCGTGAGAGCCTGGCGATCACCGGCTATTGGTCGGCGCCGGGCAGCGGCGAACGCCACGCGCTGCGGGCCCACATCAACCTGCAGGACGGCAGCCTGCGCCCCCTGCTCGGGTGGACCAGCTGGCCCGCGGCGCTGCAGCCCGGCCGCGCCCCGGTCGCCGTCGTGATCACCCGCCGTCCGGTCCGCGCATTCGACGGCCTCGATCTCGCGAGCATGTCGGAGCCAGACCTCGGCTTCGCCGTGCTCGGCAACCTCATGCAGGGCGCCCAGGTCGAGGTGGCCAGCGCCGCCGGCGACCCCGGTTGATGCTGCGCGCCGGCCTCATGTGTAATAGAAGGGCGACATGAGCGAGCCCGTGATCCTCGAGAAGCGCCTCTACACTGCCCACGCCACCGCGACCCACGGCCGCGACGGCCGCGTCCTCAGCGACGACGGCACCCTCGACCTCGCCGTCGCCCCGCCGAAGGCGATGGGCGGCAACGGGGCCGGCACCAACCCCGAGCAATTGTTCGCGGCCGGCTACGCCGCCTGCTTCGGCAGCGCCCTCGCGCTGTGCGCCCGCCGCCAGCGCCTCGACACCGGCCCGGTAGCGATCACCGCCCACGTCAGCATCGGCCCGGCCGGCGCCGGCTATGGCCTCGCGGTCGAGCTCGTCGCCGACATCCCCGGCCTCCCACGCGAGCAGGGCGAGGCCTTGCTGCGCGCCGCCCACATGGTGTGCCCCTATTCGAACGCGACCCGCGGCAACATCATCGTCGACCTGACGCTCGCGTAGTCGTGCTAAGACCGCCGCGTGCTCGCGCCGCTCCTCGCACTCCTCCTGGTCGCCGCCGACACGCCGCCAACATCTGCCCCTGCGACCGCGTCGGCGGCCACGCTGGACCCGCTGAGCGTGCGCTCGCGGGTGCTGGCCAACGGCCTCACCGTGATGCTGAGCGTCAACCGCGAGCGGCCCGAGGTGTTCGGCGCGGTGGTCGTGCGCACCGGCGCGAGGAACGACCCGGCGGACGAGACCGGCATGGCGCACTACCTCGAGCACATGCTGTTTAAAGGCACGACCCGGCTCGGCACCACCGACTGGGCCAAGGAGGCCCCGCTGCAGGCCCGGCTCGAGGCGCTGTACGAGCGCAAGCGGTCGGCCCCGGCGGCCGAGCAGGCGGCGATCGACCGCGAGATCGCCGCGACCGTCAAGCAGACCTACGCCTACGCGGTGCCGAACGAGCTCGATCAATTGCTCGGTGAGCTCGGCGGCAGCGGCATCAATGCTTTTACCACCTACGACGAGACCGTCTATCACAACACATTCCCGGCCAGCCAGATCGACGCCTGGCTGGCGCTCTACGCCGAGCGCTTCCGCGACCCCGTGTTTCGCCTGTTCCCCACCGAGCTCGAGGCCGTCTACGAGGAGAAGAACCGCGCGATCGACGTCACCGGATATGAGCTGTTCCGCGGCTTCATGCGCGGCGCCTTCCCCGGGCACCCCTACGGCCGCAACGACATCCTCGGCGAGGTCGAGCACCTGAGGCGCCCGTCCCTGCAGGTGATGAAGGCGTACTTCACCCGCTATTATGTGCCCGGCAACATGGCCCTGGTGCTCGCGGGGGATATCGACGTCGACCAGGTGATGCCGCGCATCGAGGCCGAGTTCGGCGGCTGGAAGCCGGGCCCGGACCCGGCCCCCACACAATACGAGGTTGCCCCATTCGCCGCGGACCAGCGCCTGCGCGCCCGCGCCACCCCGGTCCGCGTCGGCGCGATCGCCTATCGCACCGTGCCCGAGTCGCACCCGGATTATGCCGCGCTCTTGCTGGCCCGCCGCCTCCTCACCAACGAGCAGCGCTCCGGCTTCATCGACCGCCTCTCCGACGAGGGCAAGCTGCTCTACGCGATGTACGTGCCGGCCGAGCTGGTCGACACCAACCTCGACGTCGTCGCCTACCTCCCGCGGCTGATCTCCCAGACCTTCCGCGGGGCCGAGCGCCTGGTCAGCGAGCAGTTTCGCCGCGTCCGCGCCGGCGAGTTCGACGACCGCAGCTTCCTCGCGCTCAAGCAGGGCCTGCTCGCCGCCGAGACGGCGCGCTGGGAGAACAACCGCGAGCGGGCCCTGGCGATGGCCCACGCCTTCGTCGCCCGCGGCGGCTGGGACGGCCAGCTGCAGTACTTCCAGCGCCTGCGCGCGGTGACCCGCGACGACGTGCAGCGGGTCGCCGGCGAGTACTTCGGCGAGCGTCGGCTGATCCTCCGCTCGCGCGCCGGCTACCCGAAGAAGACGCGACTGCACAAACCGAGCTATCCCGCCGTGACCCCGAGCGGCGGCCATTCGCAGTACTTCGCCGAGCAGCGCGCGCGGCCGAGGCCGCCGCCCCGCGTCGAATTCGTCGATCCGGACGCCGCCGTGCAGACATTGCAGCTGCGCGAGGGCGTGACCCTCCGCGCCAATCCCAACCCCTTCAACGACCTCTATCACCTCGAGCTGCGCTTCGGCGTCGGCACCGAGCAGCTGCGCGAGCTCGACCTGCTGGCCCAATACATCGCGCGGATCGGCAGCCAGCGCTTCCCGGGCGAGCAGCTGCGGCGGCGCCTGTTCGAGCTCAGCACCACCCTCACTGTCACCGCCGAGCTCGATCGCTTCGTGGTCCGCCTGCAGGGCCCGCAGCAGCACATGGAGGCCGCGCTCGACCTGCTCGCCGACCTGATGTCCGCGCCGCAGCAGGAGCGCCGCCCCTTGCGGCAGATCCGGCGCGAGACCTGGGCCTTCCGCCGCTATGAGCGCAAGAACCCGCCGAGCGTCGGCATGGCCCTGCGCGACCACGTGCTCTACGGCGACAAATCTCCGTACCACCAAAAGTACGGCCCCCGCGGCGCCCGCCACACGCGTGCCCGGCCCTTGCTGGCCGCCTGGGACGAGGTGCAACGATACGCAGTGGAGGTCGGCTACGTCGGGCGCGAGCCGGCGGCTGCGGTCGCCGGGGCGATCGACCGCCGCCTGCGATTCGCCGCGGCGCCGAAGCCAGCGGTGGCGCACGTGGTCTATCCCCGGCACAGCCCGGCGCAGACGACGATCTACTTCGTGCCGCGCCGCGACGCCGTGCAGACGCAATTGTGGTTTGCGGTCGAGGGCGAGCCGGTGCCCGCCGACCAGCAGGCCGCGGCCGACGCATTCGGCGAATATTTCGGCGGCAGCATGGCCGGCCTCGTGTTCCAGGAGGTGCGTGAGTTCCGGGCCCTGGCCTACGCCGCGAGCGCCCGCTTCGTCCGGGACGAGGCGCCCGAGCAGCGCGGCCACCTGCTCGGCCACGTCGGCTGCCAGGCGGACAAGACCTTCGACGTCCTCGACGTGATGGTCGGACTGATCTCCCACATGCCCGAGCGCGACGATCGCCTCGAGCTGGTGCGATCCACCCTGGTCCGCGGCCAGGAGACCGAGAGTCCGTCGTTTCGCGAATTGCAGGACAAGCTGCGTGACTGGCGATTGCTCGGCTATTCGCAGGACCCGCGGCGGGCCCTGCTGCCGGCTTACGCCGGGCTGGAATTCGCGGATATCGTCGCGTTCTATCGCCGCCACGTCGCCGGCCGGCCGCTGGCGATCATGATCGTCGGCGACCCGCGCAAGGCCGACCCGGAGCGCCTGCGCAAATATGGCAAGCTGGTCCACCTGCGCGAGGGGCAGCTCTACAGCCCCTAAAGCCGCGAGCGCGGCGCGAGAGGCGGGGGCCTCACATACACGCGGACGGGACGAAGCCGCCCTGGAATTTGGGCGGGCTGCAGGTCTGGCCCATGGCACAGTCCGCGTCGGTCTTGCAATCTCCGCACACGCCCACGTCGAGGTTGCCGACCACGTTGAAGACGACGCACTTGCTGGTCACGCACATCACGTCGCCGTCGGTCAGCGGGCACAGGCCGCCCTTGCCGACGCTGCCAGGCACGGCGCAGTGCTTGACGCCGCTGTACTTGACGACGTCGATCTCGGCCAGGCAGCGCAGGCCGCCGCCGCAGTCGGCGTCCGTGCGGCATTCGCTGCAGGTGTGCGGCAGCAGTCCGTCGGCGCCGTCGAGCAGGGCCACGCAGAATAGATCGTCCTGGCAGGCGGCCTGGGACTCGCAGAACGACCCGGCCTCGCCGTAGGTGCATTTGGCCGCGAGGGTCATGGCGTCGACCGTACACGCAGTGCCGATGTCCGCGGCGACGCAATCGAGGTCGGCGTCGCATTCGGAGCAGATGCCCGGCGGCAAACCGTCGACCGGCAGCGGGATCTTGTAGCAGTTCCCGGTCATGCACTGGGCGGGGTCCGTGCATTCGCTTCCGTTCGGCAGGCCGTCCGGGTTCGGCACCGTGGGGTCGGTGGGGGCGGTGCTGTCCTCCGCGGCGCCGGAGGTCACGGTCGGGTCGCTGCCCGTGCTCGCGCCGCCGCCGGTCGGCTCGGGCGAGTCGGTGGCGCCGCCCGTGCCGCCCGTGCCCTCCGTGCCCGCGCTGGTGCCGGGGGTGCTCGCGCCGGTCGGGAAGGTCAGACCGGCGAAGCTCGAACCGCTGTTGTCGTCGCCGGCGCAGGCCGCAAAGCCCAGCATGCCCAGTACGAGCGCCGCAGCGCTCCGCCCTCGTCCTGTGCCTCGCCTGGCCTGTGACTCTCGCATCGCTCCGGGAGTGTCGCGCGCCCCCGCGCCGGGCGCAACCGCGCCGGCGGGCGTGACGTCACGGGCCTGGAACGGCGTACGCGGGCGGGAGCACGGCGGACGGGACGGGGCGGGGGGGGGCCGCCGGGGGGGGGGGGGGGGGGCGGGGGTGGAGGGGGGGGGGGGGGGGGTGGGGGGGGGGGGGGGGGGGGCGGGCGCGGGCCGCAGGCCGACGGGAGCACCAGTCCAGCGGGACGGCAGGCACGGCGGGGTCCATGGGGGGAGGTGACGCCTGTCCCCGTCGAATCGTCACCGGCGCTCGGGTTCAACGGCCTCACCACCGTCGACAGCCTCACGCTCGAGGGCAACGAGGCGCTGATGTCGGCGGGCCTCCTGACGCGCCAAGGCCAACGGGCGGCCACGCCGCTCAACGGCACCCGATTCAACCGCTCCCAGGCGACCGTTCAGCGCGCTGGAGGGCGGCATCGGGAAGATGCGGAACGCAGGGGACCCGGAATGCACGCCTGGTTGACGAATGGATCCCGCCCATCGTGCGCTTGGCGCGGGGGGGGGGGGGGGGGCGGGGGGGGGGGAGGGGGCGGGAGGCTGGCGACCGCAGCACCACAAGGCACCCGAGGGGGGCGAGGACCGGGCCAGGGCCGGGTCGCGGGAGCTAGCCATTGACACCTCGATCGCCCGCTGATAAGGCCTGGAGATGGCAGGCCATCGTCCCTTCACCTCGATCGATCTCTCTACCACAGACCCGGGCACAGCGAGGAAAAAGGCTGTGAAGAAGGCGGCCAAGGTGGCTGCGGGGAAAACGGTTGCGAAGAAGGTGACGGCGAAGAAGACCGCCGCGAAGAAGGCGGCAAAGGTGCCAGCGAAGAAGGCCGCCACGAAGAAGGCCGCCCCGAGGGTGACGGCGAAGGTGACGAAGAAGGCCGCCACGAAGGTGTCGGCGAAGAAGGCCCCCGCGAAGGTGCCGGCGAAGAAGGCCGCCGCGGCCGCGAAGGTGACAGCGAAGGTGACGGCGAAGGCCGCCGCGAAGGTGACGCCAACGAAGGCCGCCGCGAAGGTGACGCCAACGAAGGCCGCCGCGAAGGTGACGCCAACGAAGGCCGCGACGAAGGTGACGCCAAAGCAGGCTGCCCCGGCCGCCACGACCGGCGCCCTGTCTGGCTGGCTGCAGCGCCTGAACGCCGCGATCGCCGCCTTGCAGGCTCACCCGGAGGTCGACGTGGTGGCGAATTGGCAGGCGCCCGGGGCGACGGCGGCGCAGCTGGACGCGGTCGAGGCGAAGCTTGGGCTCAAGCTGGACCCGGCGATCCGGAACCTTTATCAGCAGGTGAACGGGCTCGCGCTGGTGTGGGGCCCGAAGGGCGAGTGTCCGCGGTCGGTGAAGGGGCGGCCGACCATGATGTACATTGAATCGCTGTGGGGCTCCCGCGGGGCGATCTTCCTCTACCCGATCGGCGAGGTGTTCGGCGTGAAGGGGCGGCCGACCTTTGATTATGCGCAGTTCATGCCGGGAGACCCGCCGCACTGGGGCTTCGATTTCCCCGGCAACTTCTATACGCCGGCCTTCGTGCAGGTGGGCGACGAGCTGCGCGTGCGGGTGGGCGACGACCACGGCGCGGCCTGGGACGGCCCGACGGTGAGCTTCGAGCGCTACCTCGAGAATGTGCTGGCGAGCTGGGGCAGCATCGACCAGCGCGCCGAGCAGTTCGTGACGGGCAAGGGCGCGGCGATCAAGCCGATGCAGCTGGCCAAGCTGTTGGCCTGATTCGGTCCTTGCGGATCACGATGGGAGCTCAGCCGGGCTCGTGGCTGCGGCTGCCGGCGACGTGCAGGGCCTTGAGGCCGGGGAATAGCTCGACGTCGGCGAGCGAGTGGATCGCGGCCGTCATGCCGACGCGGACCAGGCGCTTGCCGTGGCGCGGGAAGTCGGCGATCTCCATCTCGCGGCGCTCGCCGCCGCTGAGGTACACCAGCTCCTCGGAATAGGGGTTGCGCAGGTGGTGGCCGACCGAGGGCGTGGGGAAGCCCATGAAGTCGCCGGGCCCGACCTCGTGGTGGACGCCGTCGATGTCGGCGATGCCGCGGCCGCTGAGGATATAGATGAACTCCTCCTCGCAGTGGTGTGCGTGATAAACGAAGGACTCCTTGCCGGGCGGGACGCGGATGAGGTTCAGGCCGAGGCGCTGCAGGCCGACGCCGTCGGCGAGCGAGCGCAGGTGCAGCTGCGAGTGGGGGTTGAGGGGGTGCGAGAAGCTCGTCTCGGGCAGCGCGGCCTGGTCGGCGGCGCGGAGCAGCGGGGACGGCGGGGACGCGGTCGGCTTGGTCATGCCGGCTGGGTATCACGACGGCGGCGGAGATTGTGTGGTCGCGTGGCGATCGCCGGCGCGTCCGAGATTGTCTATACCCGGGTCATCCATTGCTCGAGCAGGGCGAAGGCGGCGGCCTCGTCCGGGCGCGGCGGGACGTCGCCGTACGAGACGCCGATGCCGCGCTCGCTGCCGAAGACCAGGGTCGTGCTGTGGACCCGCTCGCCGTCGAAGTAGTCGAAGATGTGGCTGTGGGTGCGGTCGAGGCCGCAGCTGGCGCGCACGAAGCCGAGCTGGCGGCGAAACTCGGGCGGGCGGGCGCGCGTGAGCTGGTCGAAGCATTCGCGGGCTTCGGCGGCGGGGAGCTGGGCGAAGCGGGTCTCCTCGAGCGTGGGTCGCTGGCCCTGACGCAGGACTCGTAGCTCGAGCGCGCCGGACTCGGAGGCCCACAGCTCGCGGAGGTGGAGGTTGCGGGCGCTGCCGTCCCAGTCGTGGGTGACGGCGAGGCGGGCGGCGCGGGTGCGGTGGAGGAGGTCGTGCGGGCGGGGGAACAGCGGCGTGGCGCTGGCGGCCGCGGGCCAGGGTGGCGTGGGGCCGCCGGCGTCGACCCACTGCAGGAGCTGCCACATGCTGTCGACGAGCTCGACGACGGCGGGGCTGAGGTCGGGGTCGCCGGCGAAGTCGCGACGGGTGGCGTGCAGCGTGCAGCGCAGGGTGCGGGACTGGGCCGCGCCGGCGCCGTACCAGGCGATCTCGAGGGACTGCTCGCCGCGGCCGGTCACCGCTGGCATGCGCTCGAAGCCGACGCGGGTGAGCAGCGCGTGCAGGGCCGGGAGTCGCTCGAGGCCGTCGGCGTCGCGGTGGACCGGCGGCGACTTGGTCGCGCCCGTGGTTGGCATCTCCTCGTGGGTGAGCACGCCGTCGACGCCGACGTGGAGGCGGAAGGTGCGACGTGTCGCGGAGGCGAGCTCGGAGATCGTCTCGTGCAGCTGCAGCAGCGCCGGGCCGCGGGGCTCGGCGTGGACGGGCTGGTCGCGGCGCACCGAGCCGTCGTCGCCGATCTCCCCGGACAGCGTCGAGCTGGCCCGCCCGCGCGACTCGGCGTGCTCGCGGGAGATCCGTCGCACCAGCGCGTCGACCTCGCGACGCCAGGCCAGGAAGGTCTCGCTGCAGGCGTCGCAGCGGTACTCGACCAGCCACTCGGACACGTCGCGCGCCTCCTCCATGGCCCCGGTGCCGTGCGCCGCGAGTCGATCGCAGCAGCGACACTTCACGCCGGTCAGCGCCTGCAGCCGGACATCGGTGAGCCGCCTTGCCATGGCGAGAGCATGCCACCTGCGGCGGCTCGCGGTCGGCTGCGCGGCGAGAGTTTCGCGGCCGTGGCTCCGCGCACGCGGGCGATTTGGTGCGTGGGGCTCAGGCGTCGGCGCGCAGCGTGAAGCGGGGACGGGCGTGTGGCAGTACGGCTGCGTGGGGCTCAGGCGTCGGCGCGCACCTCGAAGCGCGGGACCGGCGTGTGGCAGTACGGGGTGCTTGTGGGTGCGGGCGTAATAGTTTTGGTGGTAGTCCTCGGCGAGCCAGAAGGAGCCGGCGTCGTGGACGGTGGTGGCGACCGCGTAGCCGTTGTCCCGCAGCTGCTGGATCAGCTTGTCGACGGCGGCGCGCTGGGCGGGGCCGGTGACGAACACGGCGGACCGGTATTGCGTGCCGATGTCGGGGCCCTGGCGGTCGACCTCGGTGGGGTCGTGGATCTCGAAGAAGCGGCGGGCGACCGCCTCGTAGGTGATCGCCTGCGGGTCGAAGCTGACGCGGACGGTCTCGGCGTGGCCGCTGTCGCCGCCAGAGACCTCCTCGTAGCTGGGCGAGTCCTTCGCGCCGCCCATGTAGCCCGACTCGACGGCGATCACGCCGGGCATCGCCTCGAGGAAGTGCTCGACGCCCCAGAAGCAGCCGCCGGCGAAGTAGCCGAGCTCGATCTGGCCGCTGCGCGCGACGGGCTGGGCCGGCGCGGGCTGGCTGGGTGGTGGCGGCGCGGCTTGCTTCTGCGACGGGTCGGCGCCGCTGCACGCGGCGCCCACGGCGACGAGCGAGGCGAGGAAGAGTCTGCGGGTCATGCTGCTCACGCGGATTGCAACGGGTCGCACGCCGACGAGGTTACACGCGCGGGGGCGTGGCGCGCGAGGTGGGCCAGGACCAGCGCTGCGACCTCGTCGGGGGCCTCCTCGTGGGGCCAGTGGCCGGCGTCGGCGAGCGCGTGGATGTGTGCGGCGGGCAAGCTCTCGCGCAGGCGCTCGAGGTAGGCGGGGCCGAAGGCGCTGTCGGCGAGGCCCCAGATCACGGTGGTGGGCAGCGTTGCGAGGACGTGGCGGCGGGCGTGCAGGGCGGCGTAGTGGGCGTGCGAGTCGAGCAGCGCGCGGGCGAGGGTGTGGAGCACGCGCACGCGGGCGTCGCGGTCGCGGAACACGGCGAGGTACTGGCTGTGGATCGCCGGGGTGAGGCGGCGGCGGCGGGCGTAGGCGGAGGGCATGATGAGGCGCAGGGAGGCGTTGAAGCTGCGGTAGAGGAAGCGGCCGAGGGCGCCCGCGACCAGGCGAGCGCGGCGCAGCATCACCGGGTCGGTGAAGGGCGCGAGCCAGGTGTTGAACAGCACGAGGCCGGCGACGCGTTCGGGGTGGGCGGCCGCGAAGGGCAGGGCGATCGGGCCGCCGAAGTCGTGGGTCACGAGGGTGAAGCGTGGCAGCCCCAGCGCCGCGATGAACTCGGCGAAGCGGCGCGCGTGCGCCTCGGGCCGGTAGTCGGCGCCGGCCGGGCGCTGCGAGAGCCCGAAGCCGAGGTGGTCGAGGGCGATCACCCGGTAGCGCGAGCGCAGCGCACGGATCAGGTGGCGGTACTCGAAGGACCAGGTCGGCGTGCCGTGGACCAGCACGACCAGCTCGCCGGCGCCCTCGTCGATGTAGTGCAGGCGTCCGTCGGGGAGCTCGAGGCTGCGGGCGGTGAAGGGATAGGCGGCGCGGTCGAGCCACGCGGGCGAGGGGTTGGCGAGGGCGGTCATGGCGATGCTCCGGTGATGGTCAAGGTTGGTTGACCAAAATAGTCAATCAACGTTGACTAAAATAGTCAAGCTAGCATGACGAAATTTCGCTAGGCTCCGCAGGTGGCGCGCAGGGGCATCGACACGGCCGCGCTGGCGGCGAGCAAGCGGGCGAGCACGGCGCAGCTGCTGTTCAAGTGCGCGCGCCTGGTGAACGAGCGGGCGATGGCGCGGGTGAACGCGGGCGCGGGCGGGCGCGTGCTCAAGGCCGCGTACACGGCGCTGTTCCCCCATCTCGACTTCACCGGGGTCCGGGTGGTCGCGCTGGCGCAGCGGCTGGGGATCAGCAAGCAGGCGGTGAGTCAGACCCTGGCCGAGCTGGTGGAGCAGGGGATCGTCGAGCTGGTGCCGGACCCGGCCGACGGGCGGGCCAAGCTGGCCCGCTTCACCCGCCGCGGGGCCGAGGCGATCGGCGAGGGGCTGGCGGTGCTGCGGGGCCTCGAGGCGGAGCTGGCCGCGGAGATCGGGGCGGGGCGGATGAAGGCGCTGCACGACGCGCTGGTCGCCCTCGAGGCGGCGTTGGAGCCCCGAGCCGGCGAGTGAGCGGTCGCTCGGGCGTGCGCGATCGCCAGGGGCCCGGCGCCCGTCGCCAGGCCGAAGCAGGCGTGCCATGCTCGCGGGCCATGAAGCCCCTGCGCAGCGTCCCGTTCGTGTTCGTCGGCCTCGTCGGCTTGTTGCTCGCGAGCGCCTGTCCCGGCGGCCTGCAGAGCCGCGTGTGCGTCGAGTACTTCGAGCTGGCCGAGCAGTGCGCGGCGAAGGCCGAGCCGGCGCAGGCCGAGGCGCTGCGCAGCGTCGCCAGGCTGGCGCGCGAGGGCTTCGAGAAGCAGAACAAGCCGAGGGTCGAGGAGAGCTGCGCGGCGATGCTGAAGACGCTGAAGGCCGACGCGGCCTGCAAGTGAGTGCATTCCGCGGGGCGGGGCTCAGCTCGCCGAGGCTGGCAGCGAGTACTCGGGCGGGTCGGCGACGGCCTGGCCGGCGTGCAGATCGGGCAGGTAGTCCGGCGGCCAGAAGCGCTCGCACCACTTGCGATAGGCGACGATCGGGCCGTCGTCGGGCAGCGGCTTGGGGTTTTGCAGGTGCCTGCGGTTGGTCCAGATCATCTCGTCGCCGTCGAAGTCCTTGGTGGCGATGGCGAGGAAGACGCGGGCCAGGATGTCCTCGGGGCTGACGCCGAGCACGCGTCGGGCCAGCTTGGCGAGCCTGCCCTCGAAGCGCTGCTTCACCGAGCTGACGACGCGGATGTGACAGTCGGTGAGGTTCGTCGGGGTGATGAGGATGATGCTCATCAGCTCGAGGTCACCCTGGTCCGGGCCGAGCTTGGCGCGCGAGAGGGCCATGCCGGGGCCGAGCACGGCGATGTTGAAGTCGAACGCGCTGGTGTAGGCCTTGCCGAGCCGGCGGACCAGCGCGTAGGGGCTCTGGGCGCCGCCGCGGAAGGTCATGTGCATGATGGCGCGGAACGAGCCGTCGGGCGCCTCGGCGGGGTGCTGTTCGATGCTGTTCACCGTCCAGTTGTGGACCGCATAGAAGTGCTGGATGTCGATGATGTTCTCGGTGGGGAAGAAGATGTTGGTTGGGGCGAGGGGTCGGCCGGCGTTGGTGACGGGGGTGCTCCAGCCGGCGAAGAAGTCGGGCTCGATGAAGCGGAGCGGGCGGGCCGGACGGGCGCGGTCGACCCCGTGCCAGATGAAGATCGACGAGGCGACCTCGTGCACGGTCCACGGCTGGGACTTGATGTGGCGCAGGCTGCGGGGGTCGGACACGAAGTCACCCTTGACGCACTGGCCCTCGCCGTCGAAGTGGAGGCCGTGGAAGGGGCAGCGCAGGCAGCCGTCCTCGATGCGCCCGCCGACGCCGCGGTGGGCCCCGAAGTGCGGGCAGTGGGCGTCGAGCACGACGACCTTGCCGCTGGCGTCGCGGAAGGCGACCAGCTCGTTGCCCATGAAGGTGAACTTCGTGATCTGGCCGGCGATGACGTCGACGGACCGCAGGGGCGAGAACCAGTCGTGGGCGTACTGCGGCGGCGGCCGCATGTAGCGTTTCGTGGCGTTGAGCACCGAGGCCATGGCGAACACCGTAACACGGGGCTGGGACGGGGCGGCGCGGAAACACCGGGCGCTTTCAAGCCGGATTTGCGGGCCGGGCCCGCGAAGTTTGCCGGCGCTTGTCGCCGTGGTGACGCCCGCCTTATCCTCGCGCCGCGATGCCGGTGCTGGCTGTGGACGACGCGGAGCACGAGGGCCGGGTGCTGGCGGTGGACATGTCGATGGTCGAGCTGATCGCGGCGCTGCGTCGGCGGCTCGCGGCGGGCGAGCGGGTGCTGCGGGTCCTGGCCCTCGACCCGGACCTCGGGCGCGGCTGCTACTCGGGCGAGCGGGTGATGGTCGCGGGGGGCGAGCACCGGCTGCACCGGCTGCATCGATCATGGCGCGCGTGGCTCGACCTCGCGGGACGTCTCGGGCTGCGCATGGCCACGCCGCGGCGGGTCGACGCGGCGACGCTCGAGCTGCGGCTCGAGCGGCTCGACGAGCGGGCGCGCTGGCAGGCGGCGGACGACGTGCCGGCGAGCGAGCGCTACGGTCGCGACAGCGGCTACGCGCGGATCTCCAAGCTCGAGGACCCGGACCTGGTGATCGACCTCGACGACGCGCTCACGCGGGCCGGGCTGCCGGCGGCGCCGCGGATCCTCGAGCTCGGGGTGAACCGCGGCGACAGCTTCGCCCTGATCGCCGCGCTGCGGCCGGCGCTGGTCGGGGCGGCCGAGTTCGTCGGCGTCGACCACAGCGCGTCGGCGCTGGCGCTGGCGCGCGAGCGCTTCCCGGGGCCGCGGCACCGCTTCATCGCGGCCGACGTCAACGCGCTGGCGTCGCTGGGCCTCGGCGAGTTCGACCTGGTGCTGGCGATGGGGACCTTGCAGAGCCCCGGGGTCGACGACCGGGCGCTGCTGCGCCAGCTCGTGCAGCACCAGCTGGCCCCGGCCGGGGCGCTGATCGTCGGGGTGCCCAATTGCCGCTACCTCGACGGTGAGCTGCTGCACGGGGCGCGCCAGAAGAACTACACGCAGCCCGAGCTGGGTCTGGTGATCAAGGACATCGCGTTCTACCGGCGTTATCTCCAGCAGCACCGGCGCACGGTGCACGTCACCGGCAAGCACTATCTGCTGGTCACCGCGGTCGCGTGAGCCGCGGTCGCAGCGAGTCGCAGCGGTCGCAGCGCTGGCGCGATCGGGCGCGCTCGTGTCGGACATACACCTCCGTGGCGCGTGGGGATCGCCCTCTTGACCGCGCCGGTCGTGGCCCGTAGCGTGGGCGGCGTCTTCCTCGAAAAAGTGGGTGTTGGAATGCGAGCAATCATGGGTGGTTCGAAGGGTCTGTGCGCGGTGTACTTCGGCGCGTGGGCCGGGCTGTGCGGCTGCGGCGATGACAATGGTCAGAGCAGCGGCGGCACGGGTACGGGCACGGTGACGGTCAGCACGACGGACGGTCCGGTCACGGCGTCCAGCACGGGCAGCGCGAGCGCGCCGACCGAGGGCTCGGCCACTGGCACGAGCGCGACCGTCGGCAGCGACAGCATGGACGCCGACACCAACGCGCCGACCACCGGGGGGCCGACCAGCGCGAGCGCGACCACTGGCACGGTCAGCGATAGCGAGCCGCAGACCTCGGGCACGACGACGGCGGACACGGGTGATTCGACCGGGTTGGTGGTCGACACGACCACCGGCATGGACACGACGAGCGGGACGACGGACACGACGGGCGGCGGCGACCAGACCACCGGCGAGCCGGTAGTGTGCGACAGCTTGCCGGTGGTGTACCGCGACTTCAAGCCGCTGCACACCGACTTTGGCTGTCACATGTACGGCAACGGCGCGCGCCCGGGGCTGGTGATGCAGAACATCGGCGGCGACAGCAAGCCGGTGTACAACCCGAACCCGCCGCCGCCGCCGAACGGCTGGAACGGCTCGGTCCCGCAGATCACCTCGGCGAATAGCTATAGCGACTGGTACAACACCAAGGACGGGATCAACATCGAGATCGCGGGCGAGCTGATGTTGATGGAGATCATGCCGGGGATCTACAGCTTCTCCAGCAATAACTTCTATCCGCTGACCGGGATGGGCTTCGGCAACAACGTCACCCCGAACTGGGCGAACGAGGTGTACCCCGACAAGAACGGGGCCTTCACCACCGAGATCCACACCAAGTTCATCTACGAGAAGGGCCAGACCTTCAACTTCAGCGGCGACGACGACGTGTGGGTGTTCATCAACGGCAAGCTGGCGATGGACCTCGGCGGCCTGCACGGCCCGGTCAACGGGGCGATCAACCTCGACACGCTCGGGCTGGTCGAGGGCATGGAATACCCGCTCGACGCCTTCCACGCCGAGCGCTGCGACAGCGGCAGCAACTTCCGCATCGACACGTCGATCAGCTGCTTCGTGCCGCAGTGAGCGGGGACGGCGGCGGCTCGCCGCCGCCGCGACGTGGGTTTCAGAACCCTGGCCGCCACACGTTCGCGGGTTCATTGCTGATCGCGCGGGCCGCCAGCATACCGGAGCTGGTGGCCGCCTCGACGCAGCCGCAGTTCATATCGGTGCGGGTCCAGTCGCCGGTGAGCAGGAGGCCCTTGACGCCGCTCTCGGCCTGGCCGAGGCGCAGCGCGGTCGCGCCGGGCTGGCTCAGGACGTAGAGATTGGACGGCTGGACGTCGGCGATGAGGTGTTGCCATTCGAGGCGCTGGGCGGGGGTCTTGGGGGCGCCGGTGACGGAGAGCAGGGCGAGGAATCCCGCGAAGTTGTGCGGGGTGCCCTGGCCGTCGTAGAAGGCGGCGTAGTTGTCGCGCAGCCAGTCGCGGACCTGGTCGTTCCAGGCGGATTGCATGCGGGCGGGGTAGTCGGCGCCGCACTGCGGCGGGAGCGGGGGCTTGCCGGAGTAGGAGGCGCCGGTGAAGTAGGCGACATATTGCGGCTTGGGGTCCGGCCATTGCTCGTAGGCCAGCAGGGGCGTGAAATCGCCGTAGCTGGGCTCGGGCTGGACGTATGTGGTGAGCAGGCCGCGCGGCTCGGCGAGCAGCGACGACGACGGCACGTTAAACCACAGCTGGAAGGACATGGTCTGGGTGACGGCGATGCCGTCGATCATGGTCTTCCATTGCGTGAGCACCGGGTCGCTGCCGGGGTCCTTGCCGTCGGTGAGTGGCGAGTCGATGAGGGGGAGGGCGCCGAGGGGGACGCCGAGGACGGCGAGGTCGAAGTCGGCGCCCTCGCGCAGGGTGATGTTTGTGGCGTGGGTGTTGGTCGTCTGCCAGGCGTCGAAGAAGTCGATCTTGTTATCGCGGTACCAGTCGCCGTCGACGAGCTGGTTGTAATGGGGGTCCATCGGCCAGTCGGGCAGCTCGGGCGGGTTGTTGGGCAGGGTCTGGGTGAGCAGCGGCTGGTAGGCGGCCGAGCCGGCGCGGACCTCGGCCTGACGCTGGAGGCGGACGGCGCTGAGGCGGCGCTCGGCGCCGCTGCCGGCGAGCTCGAGGCCGGTGACGGTGTGGAAGAAGTGGACCTTGGCGCCGAGCTCGACCAGCGCCTTGTAGAGCGGGGTCATGATCGTCTGGGCGCAGCTGTAGCGGAAGCGGAACGACGGGTTGCCGTTGTCGCCGAAGGCCTCGAGCAGGAACCAGCGGGCCGCGACGCCGCAGGCGAGGCGGGCGGCGTACACGTCGTCGTCGATCGGCGCGCAGGGTGGACGGTCGGCGGGGGCGGGCTGGTGGGCGAACAGGGTCTCGTAGACCTGGTCGATCACGGCCCAATGTTCGGTGGCTTGCTCGTGGAGGCCGTTGTGGCGCAGCCAGTCGCGGAAGTCCCAGGCGTCGAGCTCCGACAGGTTGCGGACCGGCTGGCGCAGCAGGCCGACGACGATGGTGAGCAGGGTGTCGATGCCGGTCCAGATGAACCAGGCCTGGGTCGAGATCTTGGGGTCGAGGCGGACGATCGCGGCGATGGTGTCGCGGATGCCGGCGACGACGTCGGCCGTGAGGTCGCCGAGCAGGTCGCTCGAGGTGCTCGCCTTGCGGGTCGTGGCGCCGCCAGCGTCGCTGCGTACGCGGGTGCTGGCGCTCTGCAGGGCGAGCCGCGCGGGGGCCAGGGCGAGCCCGAGCCAGCGGTGCTCGTGGCCGATCGCGTCGATGTGGTCGAGCGCGCGGGCCAGCGCGCCCTCGAGCGCCAGCTGCAGGGCGTGGCCGGGGCGCAGGTTGGCGGTCGTCGGCGACTTCGTCGAGCTCTTGAGGCCGGGGGTCGCGCAGTAAGTCCACACATTGTTGCGGTGGACCATCACGCCGTTGTAGGGCTCCGCGTGGAAGGCCTGGCGGTACAGCGCCTCGCCGAGGCCGTCGTTCGGGAAGGCGCTCAGGTAGGCGTCGTGCACGGCGGTGAAGGCGTTATGATAGAAGCCGAGGAACGCGTGCAGGCCGTGCTCCTCGATGCGCCAGGCCTTGGCCTGGTTGCGCCACGACTGGCACTTGCCGCCCAGGCGAAAGCCGGTGGTGTAGAGCGATACCTCGTAGCGGTCGCGCTGGCGGGCGAGGTAGAGCGCGGCGGTGCAGGCGGCCGGTCCGCCGCCGAATACGGCGACCTTGAGGCGGCGCAGGGGCGGCGGTCGGGGGAACTTGACATTCCGGGTGCCGCCGGGGAGGGTGACGAACTGCTTGCATTGCAGGCGGAAGGAGCCGAGCTGGGAGGCGAGCAGGCTGGGGCTGCGGTAGGTGCCGGGGGGGATGCCCGCGGGGGTGAGGGCGGCGCCGATGGTGATCTCGGCCTCGATCGGCTGGATCGTGGTGCCGGGCTGGTCGACCTGGTAGAGCACCGTGGTGGCCAGCAGCGGGCCGGGGACGCGGGCATTGAAGGCGTTGGGGTCGACGATGCGCAGGGCCTGGGAGATCGTCGGTTGTTCGAAGAGCTGGCGGACGATCGTGAAGTTGGCGTAGGCGGAGGGCGGCTGCGGGGTCGTGCCGGGGACCTCGTGGAACTTGCCGGTGAATGCGGGGATCGAGGCGCCCTCGGGGATCACGGTATAGGTGGTGTTGGGGCCGGTGCTGACGTTGGTGATCGTCGCGGCCTGCTTCTCCCAGCCGTAGAGGTGCACGCCGAGCACCCGCGGGACCGTGGCGTTGAGGTAGAGCCGCGGCATGTAGATATACGGGCCGGGGTAGCGGTCGCGGGGCTCGCTGATCTGCACGTAGGGGACCGCGAGCATCAGCTCCTGGTAGTCCATGTCGCCGAACCACGCCTTGAAGATATCGTGGGAGGACAGCAGGTAGACCGGGTGATAGCCGCTCGCCACGACCGGCTGCGGCGCCAGCTCGAGGCCGGCGGGCAGCAGCCTGCGGACCTGGTCGGCGGGCAGGACCAGCACCGTGACGCGGGTGTCGATCGTGCCGTGCGCGTCGGTCACCGGCGAGCCGGCGATCGCGAAGATCTGCTTCAGCTCGCCGACGTGGCTGGCGGGGTGGGTCGAATCGCTGGACTCTGCGAGGGCAGTGGCGACGATTTGAGCGCGTTTCAGGTCGGGGGCGGCTGTCGGCATGGTGCTCCTCGCTACGATTGTGGGTGGAATCCGGGTGCCATCATATCGGTGTAACGGTCGGGGCGGCGCACGTGCTCGGCGGCGGCCCAGTGGTCGGCGAGGCGCAGCAGCTCGCGGCCCTCGTCGCCGCCGAGCAGGGCGGCGAGGCGGCGGCGGCTGGCGGCGAGGTAGCTGGCCATCTGGAGCTCGTCGAACACGCTGACGGCGCGGCGGAGCTCGCGGACGGCGATGTCGTCGTGGCGCGCGAGGGCTGCGGCGCCGGCGAGGGCGAGGCGGCCGTAGGCCTCGGCCATGGGGAGGGGCTGCTTCAGGCAGCGCTTGGCGGCCTTGCGGGCGATCGCCAGCTGTTCGCGGGGGTCCTTGCGGCGGACGGCGAGGGCGAGGGCGTTGCAGGCGCGGGCGCGCTGGAATTCGACGGCGACCCAGGGGGTGCGGAGGAAGGCCATCTTCTCGATCGTCGGGGTGTCCTCGCGGTGGAGGGCCCAGGCCTGCTCGCCGTCGCCGCGGTAGCGCTCGAGCTCGGCGCGCTGGCACGACCAATTGAAGTAGTGCACCTCGAAGCGCTTGGGGGCGTCGCGGCGGTATGTGGCCATGTGCTCGGCGGCCTCGTCGACGGCGTCGGTGGCGAGGCCGACGATGTTGCCGAGCAGGCCGCGGGCGAAGCCCTCGACGTAGGGGTTGGGGCGGGCGGAGCAGTCGCGGACGAGCAGGGCGGCGGCCTCGCGGAGGGCGTCGACGCGGCCGAGGTACAGCAGGGACATGGCGTGGTGGGCCTGCATCTGGGCGACCTCGTGCATCTCGCCGGTGCACTGCGAGCGGAGGATCGTCATGCCCTGCTCGTAGATCGGGAGGGCGGCGGCGAAGCGGCACAGCATCTGGTGGGTGGAGGCGCGGTACTGGCAGAGCATGCCGCGGGCGTAGGGGCTCTGCTGGACCGCGGGGGCGGCGTCGAGGCTGTCGAGGGTGGCGAAGCTCGTCGCCGCGGCGGGGCTGCCCTTCATCACGACGCGCAGGTAGGCCTCGAAGCCGATCGCCCGCGCGGCGCGGACCGGGTCGCCGCTGTCGAGGGCGAGGCCGAGGTGGCGGGCGTGGAACAGGGCCGAGGTGATGCCGTCGACGTAGATCAGGCCGCGGGTGGCGGTCCAGCACACGTCGAGGCGCTGGGCGGCGGCCTCGGCGAGCTCGGGGCCGCCGCCGCGGGGCAGCGCGAGGCGACGAAACGCGAGCCGGAGCCGCTGCGCGAGCAGGCGGAAGATCGTCGAGGCGAGGCCGTGGGTCATGCGCAGGCCGACGCGGGGGAGCAGGCGCTCGAGCGTGGCCTTGCCCTCGTCGTGCTGGCCGGTCTGCAGCAGCTGCACGGTGGCGATGCGCAGCCACTCGCTGCGCTCGGCCTCGGTCGCGCCCTCGCCGTGGTCGGCGGCCTCGCGGTAGGCCTGGGCCGCGGCGTAGAGCTGGCCGCTGTTGGCCAGCGATTCGGCGAGCTGGATGCGCACGCGGGTGGCCTCGCGCGGGCCGAGGCCGCCGAGCTCGAGCAGCGCGGCGAACAGCTCCGCGGCGCGCTCGAAGGCCAGCTGGGCGGCGGCCTCCTCGGCGGCGAGCAGGGTGAAGTGGGTGGCGCGGGCGGTGTCCTTCGCGGCCCGGAAGTGGTGGGCGAGGGTGGCCTTGTCGGCGTCGCCGGCGACGAGCAGGGCCTCGGCGATGATGCGATGGGCGTCGCGGAGGCCGGCGGGGTCGCTGGCGTGGGCGTCGTTGGCGGCGGTGGAGCGGATGCGGTCGTGGAAGGTCTCGAGGTTGTCGTCATCCGAGGCGTCGGCGCGGAGGAGGTGTTCGGCGCGGAGGCGGGCGAGGGTGCCGCGGTCGACGGCGCCGGCGGTGGTGGCGACGACCTTGAGCGCGACGGCGCGGGGGAGGCGGCCGCCGGCGATGGCGAGGATCTCGACGAGGCGGCGGGCGGCGGGCGGCAGGGCCTGGAGGCGGAGGCGGATGACCTCGTCGAGGTTGAGGTTGGCGATCGACTCGCCGAGGCCGCCGCGGGCGCGGGCGAAGCGGGCGAGCTCGCCGATGAAGAACGGGCTGCCCTGGGCCTCGCGGGCGATGCGTCGCGGCAGCGGGTCGGCGGGCTCGAGGCCGAGGTGGTGGGCCGCGAGGGCGCTGGCCTGGTCGTCCGAGAACGGGCCGATCGCGAGCGCGTGCATCTGCACGTGGTCCGCGGCGCGCAGCTTGGCGAGCAGGCGCATCAGCGGCGGGCGGGTGGTGTCGGCGCCCTCGTGGAAGCTGCACAGCAGCGCGAGCGGCGGGGGCTGGGGGCGCAGCAGCACCGACTCGAGCAGCTGCACGCTGTCGAGGTCGGCCCACTGGAGGTTGTCGAGGACGAGCACGAGCGGGCGGCCGGCGGCGACGCGGGTGAGCAGATCGGCGAGCGCGTCGGCGGCGTGGCGGAAGACCTGGACCGGGTCGGTGCCGTGGAAGTGGGAGTCATCGAGCTCGCGGATCTGCGGCACCGAGCGGAGCACCGGGAACAGGCGGGCGAGGGCGGCGATCTCGGCGGGCAGGGGGCTGTCGGCGGGCAGGGCCGGTTGGGCGCGCTGGGTGGTGTCGGCCCACATCGCGTTGCCGGTGAACTGCGCGTAGGGGCTCGCGCGGGTGAGGTCGTCCGGGTGGTTGCAGAGGTGGACGGCGAGCTCGTCGAGGGCGGTGTCGAGGGCCTTGAAGGGGATCGACTCGCGCTCGGAGCAGTGGCCGGTGAACGCGAGCAGGCCGTGTTCGCGGCGCGCGAGCTCGACGACGTGGGCGACGACGGTGGTCTTGCCGAAGCCGGAGCGGCCGGAGATCGCGGCGACGCTGGGCTGGCCGGAGCGGGCTGCGAGGATCGCCGCGAGCAGGGCCTTCGTCTCGCTGGCGCGGCCGACCAGGCCGTGGGTGACGACCTCGATGGCGACGAGGTCGGCGCGGCCGAGGCGAGTGAGCACCTCGGCGGCGGTCGGGCGCGCGGCGGGGTCGCGGGCGAGGAGGTCGAGGCAGAGGCGGTCGAGCTCGGGCGGGACGGCGACGCCCTCGCTGCTGGGCGGGAGCGGATCGCGGGTCAGCTTGTGCTCGAGCATCGCGTGCAGCGAGCCCTGGTGGCGCAGCGCGCCGGTGAGGCTCTCCCACAGGATCTCGCCGACGGCGAACCAGTCGGCGGGCGGGCCGACGGACTCGGAGTTGATGATCTGCTCGGGCGCCATGTAGAGCGGCGTGCCGACGATCGCGGCGCTGTCGAGCGAGGCGCTCCGGACCTCGCGCACGAGGCCGAGGTCGAGCACGACGACGCGGCCGGCCTCGGTGACCATCACGTTCGATGGCTTGACGTCGCGGTGCACGAGGCCGTGGCGGTGGATGCAGGCGAGGCCGCTGGCGAGGCCGACGAGGCAGTGCTGGAGGCGGCGCAGGCCGGGGTCGTCGAGCGGCTGGAGCGGCTCGTAGTCGCGGCGGGCGGCGGCCACGAAGTGTTCGCCGTGCAGGCGCTCCATGGTGAAGAAGACGTTGCTCTGGCCGCCGCCGGCCTCGACCTGGAGGAGCTCGTAGAGCTCGACCAGGTTCGGGTGGACGATCGCGCTGAGGGTGCGAAACTCGCGTTTGAAGCGGTAGAGGCGCTCGGGGCTGGAGTCGCTGATGAACTTGAGGGCGACGGTGGTGCCGTCGGGGGCGCGGGCCTCGAACACCGAGCCCATGCCGCCGGCGCCGATCAGGCGGACGATCGAGTGGTCGCCGGCGAAGTCGGGGCGGCGCGGTCGCGGGGCGACGTCATCGCCGCGCTCGCCGCTGGCGTCGCGGGTGTGATCGGAGGCGAGGCCGAAGGACGGGTCGCTGGCGACGAAGTCGCGGGTGATCGTCGCTGCGAGGCCGATGCCATCGTGGAGGGGTGACGATCCCTCCCGTGGGTTGCCCGCCATGGTGACCTGGATACGTCAGGGGCGCCCGGGGCGTCAACACGCGCGAGGGTCTGGTTGGTCGGACTGGCGTCGGCCTGGCATTGGGGGGGGAAACGTGGTTTGCGGGCGGATCGTGGCCGCGCGCGCGGGATGAGGGCCGAGCGTGCGAGCTGCGCGTGAGCGCCGCGCGTGCGAGACGTGGTTGGCCGGGGTGACGCGCGCACCTGTGCGGGGCTTCGTGGCAACCTGTCGGGCGAGGATGGACTTGGGATATGGGTGTGAAGATCGATCTAAAGCAGTTCCTGGCCATGGCCGCGATGATGAGCCAGGGGCTCAACACGGCCTGCGTGATCCTCGACGGCAACACCGACAGCGAGACCACGACCAACAACACCACGAAGACCAGCGACCCCAGCACCGGCAGTGACGCGACGGGCGGCACGGGGGGCACCGGCGGTGCGACGGAGGGTGGTACGGGCGATGGCAGCACCGGGACACCGACCTCGGGCGTGCCGACCTCCGGTGATCCGACCGGCGGCAGCGAGGGCACCGGGGGCACCACGGGCGGCGGCTTCACGTGCACCAACGGCCAGACGATCGACCCCGCGTTCGTCTGCGACGAGAACCCGGACTGCGCCGACTACTCGGACGAGGTCTCGGGCTGTGGCCTCCCGGCGTATCTGTGCAAGAGCGGGCAGGAGATCCCGGCGGACTATGTCTGCGACGAGTTCGGCGACTGCATCGATAACTCGGACGAGGTCACGGGCTGCGACATCGAGGCTTTCACCTGCGCCGACGGCATGGAGGTGCCGCTGACCGGCAAGTGCGACATGCTGCCCGACTGCGAGGACGGCTCGGACGAGCTCAACTGCATGTGAGCCCGAGGCCGCGGCGCACCGCCTCCACGTCGGAGAAGGGCGCGCTGCGGCCCCGCGTGACCTGCCCGAGCTCGTGGCCCTTGCCGGCGACGACGACCACGTCGCCGGCCTTCGCGTGGGCGATCGCGCGTTCGATCGCGCGGCCGCGGTCGAGCTCGATCTCCCAGCGGGCGCTGGCGCTCTGGCCAATGCTGGTGGTCAGGGCGGCGGCGATGGTGGCTGGGTCGTCGTCGCGGGGGTTGTCGCTGGTGACGATCGCCAGGTCGGCGCCGGCGCCCACGGCCTCGCCCATCTCGCGCAGCTTGTCGGCCGTGCTGCCGCCGCCGGCCCCGAATACGACGATCACCTGAGCGGCGCCGGCGAGCCGGCGAGCGGTCGCGCAGGTGTGCTTGAGGGCGTCGGGGGAATGTGCGTAGTCGACGGCGACGGTGGCCCGGTCGGCGCCGTGGTCGATCACCTCGAAGCGGCCCGGCACGACCGGACAGTCGGCGATGCCGCGGGCGACGGCCTCGCCGGGGAGGCCGGCGGCGAGGCCCGCGAGCGCGGCGGCGAGGGCGTTCTCGGCGAACACTTCGCCGACCATGCGGGTGGAGAGCGAGCCGCCGAGGGCGTCGGCGGCGGGCGAGGGGATCAGCTGCACGCGGGTGCCGGTCGGGCCGAGCTCGATCGCCGCGGCCTCGAGGTCGGCGGGGCAGAGACGCGGGCCGCGACCGGGCGCGGCGAACCAGCGGCGGAGCACGTCGCCGGGGATCGCCTGGTCGAGGAAGAGGGCGTGGGGGTCGGCGGCGTTGAGCACGGCGCTGCGGCCCGGGCCCAGCTGCATGAACAGCTGGGCCTTGGCGGCGAGGTAGTGCTCCCAGCTGCCGTGGCTGCCGAAGTGGTCGACCGAGAGGTTGGTGAACACGCCGAGGTCGAAGCGCCAGCGGCGGGCGTAACCCTGGGCGAGGGCGAGGCTGGTGGTCTCGATGACGGCGTGGCGACAGCCGCGTTCGGCGGCGCTGGCGAGCACGGCGAGGAAGTCGGCGTAGCGCTTGCCGCGGTGCATCGGCTCGTCGCCCAGGGCGACGCCGAGGGTGGAGATCCGCAGGGCCGGGAGACCCGCGGCGCGCAGGGCCGCGGCGATCATCCACACGGTCGAGGTCTTGCCGTTGGTGCCGGTCACGCCGATCGAGAAGTAGGACTCGGCCCAGGGGGCGGGCGCGGCGACGGGGCGTGCGTTCGGCGGGATCACACCGGCATGCTAACCCGCGGGGCTCAGCGCTTGCCCGCGGGCTTGCGGAAGATCGGCCAGTGGAACCACGCGGCGTAGCGCAGGTCGCGGACGGTCGAGCCGATGTAGCCGCGGTAGACCGCCTCATCGGCGCTCCCTTGCCCGCAGGCCACGGCGACGATCTCCGCGCACTGGGCGAGGCCGATGCTGTGGCCGCCGCGGGTGGTCCCGCCGCGATAGAGCTTGCCGAGGTCGCCGCCGGTGGCCTCGCGCAGGTTCTGGCTCTGATCGGGGAAGATCGGGTTCTCGATCACCCAGCGGATCAGTTGATCGTTGATCGGCAGCGCGGTGATGCTCACGCGATCGTTGGCGGTGTAGCGCGCGGCGTTGTTGATATGCGTGCAGAGGACCCGGTCGATGGCGGCGGTCTCGAGGTCATGATTGGCGACCATGCCGTCGAAGTTGACCTCGGCGCTGATTGCCACCATGCGCTCGCCGGCGCGGTATATCGAGCTGTCCCACTTGTCCACGAAGTCGAGGATCGTGTGGGTCTTGATCTCCGCGTCGATCTCGCGGAGCTGAGGATCGAGGTCGCTGACCGCGTGGCGCATGATCCTGGCGTGGTCGCGGGCGCGCAGGGCGGCGTGACGGATCTCGCCGTCGCTGATGGATTCACCGCGCGCCTCGGCGGCGGCGAAGCCGATCAGGGCCAGCAGGGCCCCGCCGCGGATGTCATGCAGCGCGCCGGGGACACCGTGCCCGGGGGTGCCGAGCGCGTAGGTGGCCGCGCCGAGCTCACGCAAGGTCAGCAGGAAGTTGCGATCGCGGAGCTCGCGGAGGATGTGCCGGCGCAGGAGGTCGATGTGCAGCGGGGCGCCGGTCCGCGTCGCGTCGCGGAGGTGCAGCCACAGGCCGTGGGCCCGCCGCATCACACGATAGACGCGCGTGAGCAGGTCGAGGTCGGCCGGGGCGAAGTGACTCAGCTGGACCGAGAAGCCGGAGCCGTCGTAGCGGGTCGGTCGCGTATAGGTGAGGTCGCAAGGGGCGAGGGCGAGCTGTTCTTCGTAGTCCATCGTGCGCTCCGGCGAGGTTGACCGCCGCATGGTCGACGGCCGCGGCAGATTGCGACAGTGGGCAATGCGGATCGCCGGGTGCAGAAGCTCACTTTGGCCGCCGAGAACGGCGTTATCTGGGCACTTGGCGGCGGCTCAGCCCCAGATGGCTTCGGCGATTGCATCGGCCCGGACGCGGACGCGGGCGCGGACGGCCGCGAATCCGGGGTCGCCGCGCAGCGGGGCGATCACTGGACATTCCTCGATCCATTGCCAGTCGCTGAGCAGGTAGGTGTCGGCCGCGAGCAGGTGGATGCGGGCCTGCGCGAGCTCACCGGCGATGCACGCCAGCTCGCACAGGAGCTGGGCGAAGTAGCCGTTTCGGCGCATGTTGGTCGAGGTCGTGTAGTAGGCCTGCATGCCCTGCAGCACCTCCGCCGGGGACACCTCGCCGAGGCCGTACGCGATCAGCAGCCGGGACGAGCTCAGCACCGGCGGCGGGAGGTCGTCGCCGTTGACGGCGAGCACCGCCTTGAACGCCATGAGGGCCGGGCGCTGCGGGTTCCACAGCATCAGGCGGGCGAGCAGGACGTTGCGGTGGCCGAGCGCGGCGAAGGTGGAAACGTCGGCGTAGAAGCGGTCCCACTGGCCCTGGTAGGCGAGGAGGCGGGCGCGGACGGTCCAGGCGTGGAGCGCCCCGTGGTCGAGGGCGATGGCGATGTCGAGGCGGCGCTCGGCGTCGGGGAGGCGGCCGATATCGAGGAGTAGATCGCCGAGCATGGCGTAGGCCTCGACGAGGCTCGGGGCGCAGGCGATGGCGGCGCAGAGGTCCCGGGCGCAGGCAGGCGCGTCACCCAGCGCCAGGGCGATGCGGGCGCGCGCCAGGTACGACTCGCCGTGGCCCGCGTGGTTGGCCACCGCCTCCTCCACCGCCGCTCGCAGCTCGGCGATCTCCGCCGAGCTCGATCCGCGGAACATGAAGGCCGACTGCACGCGGGCCAGCGTGTGCCCGAGGCGTAGCAGCTGGTTGTCGGGCGAGCGCCGCAGGGCCGCCTCGAACAGTCGCAGCGAGCGATCGAAGTGGAGGGTCCGGTAGGCGTGGCGGGCCTGGACGTACAGCTCGGAGACCTCGGCGTCGAGCACGGCGCGGGCCCGCGGCGGGGCGGCCCGGTCGAGCACGGCGGCGATGCGGCTCGCCAGCTCGGCGCCGAGGTTGTGCAGGTCGGCGCGCGCCTGGGACAGCTCGAGCTCGGCGATCGGGTTGGGGGAGGTGTCGTCGAGGATGCGGAGCGCGACGGTGAGGCCGTCGGCGGCGGGCCGCAATTCGCCCTCGACGCGGACGATCCGCAGCGGCCTGGTCGTGCCCGCCTGGCGCTCGCCGGACGCGGTCGCGACCCGGAGGCCGCGGCATTCACCGAGCGCGGCGACGAGGTCCGCGGTGACCCACGCGAGCTCCGTGGCGGCCCCGGGCTGGGCCGTCAGGGCTGTCACCTCGATCCAGCGCGGGCCGTCGCCGACGGCGAGGGGGGCCCGCGCGTCGGCGGTTGCGGGTCCCCCTTGCGTGGGAGCCAGCGAGCTGCCGCGCATCGCGGCGAGGCGGATGAGCAGGGCCCGCGCGTCCTCGGGGCGCGCCGCCGGGTCGCTGCGCAGGCAGTCGCCGATCAGCTGCGCCCACTCCGGCGCGAGCTCCGGGGCGACGCGCGTCAGGTCCGGCTCGTGCCCGCGGCGCTTGCCCTGCAGCAGGCCGACGGCGTCGTTGTCTTGCCACGGGCTGACGCAGGTCAGCAGCTCGAACAGGACGACGCCGACCGAATAGACGTCGGTCCGCGGTGTCATCGATTCGCCGCGGGCCTGCTCGGGGGCCATGTAGAACGGGGTCCCGGTGGTGCCGGACTCCTGGCGGCCGGCGTCGGACAGCGCCTGGGCGATGCCGAAGTCGGTCAGCACGGCGCCGCGTTCGGGCGCGACGAGGATGTTGGCGGGCTTGATGTCGCCGTGGACGACGCCGGCCGCGTGGGCGGCGGCCAGGCCCTCGCACAGGCCGACGGCGAGGCCGAGCACGCGTGGCGGCGTGAGCGGGCCCTCGCGCTGCAGCAGCGCCTGCAGCGATTCGCCGGGCACGTATTCCATGGTGAGGAAGCACAGCGCGCCGTCGCGGCCGAACTCGAAGACGCGGGCGACGTTGGGGTGGGTGACGCGGCGGGCGAGCTTCACCTCGCGGCGGAAGCGGGTGCGCAGGGAGTCGTCGTCGGCGAGGTCGGAGCGGAGGAACTTGACGGCGACGATCTCCTCGAGGTCGAGGTCGAGGGCGGTGCAGACGATGCCCATCCCGCCCTCGCCGATCCGCTCGTGCACCTGGTAGCGGCCGGCGACGACCGGCGGGATGTCGCAATCGTCGGTCTCGGCGTCGTCCGCTCCGATCACGGTACGTTCCTCGAGACCAGGACCGCTCATCCAGTCGACGATACCGCATCGCCGGGGGATTGTCCGGGCGAATCCGCGGGGTATCGGTGAAGGTCCTCAGGTCGCGCCGGTCGCGGTCCTGTAGACCATGCCGTAGCACTCGATGATCGACGAGCTGAGCTCGACGCGGCGGTCGGTCTCGGCGCAGCGGACCCACAACCGCCAGCCCGTGTCGCTGGCGGCGACGGCTCGGTGCAAGGAGCCACCGTCGAAGCGGACGATCACCGCGGCCGGCTGCGACACGCTCGTAGGGGCGAGCGCGCGGACCTGGCGATCGAGGTCGTCGAAGTTGGGGATCAGCTCGGGTAGCGTCAGCGACACGGGCGCCGTCACGAACAGCGTCGCGCAGTGCTCCGAGGATTGGTAGGAGAGATACGTGGGGGGCTCCGCGGGGCCCTCCAGCCGCGCCCGCATGTCGTGGAGCAGCGCGTGGCCGAGGCGCTGCACGCGTGGGTCACGCGCGACGATCGTGCCGTCGACGTGCCAGTGTTGGCTGTCGACCGGGACGTCGCCGGGTCGGAAATACTGGATCTTCGAGTCGATATAGACATAGCGCTTGCGGCCCGAGACGTGGCGCTGCATCTCGTCGAGGACGCTGCGCGTCAGCGGCCCGGCCTCGCGGATCGCCTCGTCGATGGGGCACCAGCAGAAGGTGACGCCGTCCGCCATGACCGCCTCCTGGGTGGGGACCGGGAGGGCGGCGACCGTCTCGTAGCGGTTGGCGAAGCGGGCCGTGAAGGTGTCGATGCTGCGGCGCTCCGTCGCGCTGTACCTGTCGAGGGAGCGCGGCCACATCTCGTCGACGACCGGGGCGGGGGCAGCCTCGGCGACGGGCGCGGGCCTGGGCCTGGTGGACCCGTGGTACGCGCCCTCGCCCGTGAATTGCGCGACCTCCTGGGCCGCGATCGATCGTGCTTGTCTGAGGTAGGTCTTCATCGGAAATCGAACATCGTCTGAAAGTATTGGAGCTTCGCCCGCGGGTCTTGCGAGAGGCGAACGACGGCGTCGACGCGGTCGAGGATATGCTCGGTCGACGCCGGCGGGGCGCGCCCCTCCTCGTATCTTCGCGGCAGCCCGAAGGAGCGGTTGTAATCGAGGTTGGAGATCCTCTGCCCGCGATCGAAGGTGGGTGGCAGCGGGGCCCAGTCGTGCTCGATGAAGAAGCTCTCGGCGCCCCAGCGGAGGTAGAAGCCGAGCTTCTCCATGCGCGAGAGCCACGGCGGATCGCCGATCTGCCAGAGGCCCCGTCCGCACAGCAGATACTGCGAGTGCTCGATGCTACCGCCGCGGGCCTCGATGGCGTTCCGGGCGTACTTCTCGACGATCGCGGCGAGGAGGCGCTCGGCCAGGCCCTCGCCGCGGTGCTCCCTGGCGACCACAAAATTGGCGATCTGGTGATACGCCGTGGGCTTGAAGCGGGGGAGGTCGGGGAACGCGAATTGGTCGAACCACCGCTGCGTCGGATCGCCGCCCGCGGGCTGCTGGAAGTCGACCTCCTCGGCGATCTTCGAGTGCCTCAGGTTGTTGTACCGGCCGGTGAGGAAGAAGATCGTGCCCTTGCGCCGGCCGACGAGGATCGTGGCCAGCAACTCGCTGGTCGCGGCGTCGACCGTGCGCGAGAGGACGAAGCGGTGGCCGGTCGTCCCCCACAGGTTGGCGACGCCGTACGGCGAGATGATCTCGGTCTGGACCCGCTGGACCACCGCGACGGGCAGGTGCCCGCCCCGGTCGCTCCTCGCGTCCTCAAGGGAGCGGCTCAACATGGACGAGATGCCCCTGGCGAGCTCGGGGACCGCGCTCGAGACGATGCCGAGCTCGAGGCCATCGCCGAGGTGGACATGGTTGATCGCCGACGGGTTTCGTGACCCCTCGTAGCGGAGGTATGCGCGCCTGAGCAGCTCGGTCGCCACGAAGCGATCGTGTGGGTTCAGGTTGATGAGCTTGTCGCCCGGCGACGCTGTGGGTGGTATCGACATCTCGTGTTGGGGCCGCGATGCCAGGTCGCCGCCCGGTCGGCGACGATAGCCGAGAATTGGTCGCGAAGGGGCGCTCAGCAACGAGCGCCGAGGTGGTCGGCGGGTCGCAGGCGGATGACGGCGCGAGCGCATGGGTGTATAAGGTCGCGCATGGACTCTGAGAAGCTGGTCGCCCAGGCGCTCGCGTTCCCGATCTTGGCCCCGATCCTCGCCGCGACCGTGACGCCGGCCGTTGCGCAGGCCTGCAGCACCTACGATTGTAGTCGCTACGAGCACTGGGTAGACCTCGCGGTCGTCAACGTGGCGAAGATACCGAGCGACGGGGTGATCGTGCTGCAGGGCACGCATTTCGGCGAGGACCTGGCGTCGCTGCCCGCGATCGAGCTGACGGTGACGCAGGACGGGCAGCCGATCGCCGGCGCGCTCGAGGCCAGCTCGATGCATGGCGTGCTGGTGTGGCGGCCCGCAGCTCCCTGGCAGACCGACGCCGCGTATGCCGTGGCCGGCATGGTGACCAACCCCGAGGAGGGGGCGGGATGCGGGCAGCCGACGATCCCCATCGAGGCGATGGTGAACATCGACGTCGCGCCGGGGGTGGCGCTCGTGCCCGTCGAATTCTCGGGCGTCGCCCAGGTCGAGATCTCGCCGGTGGCCTCCCTCGATCTTCTGGTGTGCTGCGAGGGGACCGCGCCCTCGAGCGGCTATGGTTGCGGCGGCCCAGATCTTTATTGGGACGCCGAGGAGTGCGCCCCGACCCTGGGTCACGGCTATCTAACGGTGGAGATCAGCGGCCAGGCGGCGGCTGCGGGCCCGACGGCGGAGCAGATCGTGTACACGCTGAAGGTCGACGGGAAGGTCGAGACGAGCAACCGCGTGCCGCAGTTCAGCGTGTCCCGCGATGCGCCGTTCTGCGCGGTCATCGAGGCGAGCTATCTGGCGAGCGGTGCGGTCACGGCGAGCGAGGAGCAGTGCTTCGGCCAGGACATGGTCAAGATGCTCGGGCCCCAGGTGCTCGACCCCGCGGCGACTCTGCAATGTGTGCTCGAGCAATGTGCGACCGCGGATAACACCTGGGACCCGATGATGTGCGTACCCTACGATCCCTCCCAGCCGACGGGCTCGGACGGCGGTGACAGTGCGAGCGACGGCTCGGGGTCAGGCTCGGCGACGGCGGGTGAGGGCGACGGTGACAAGGGCTGCGCCTGCGCGGTGCGGCCGACTGGCGACGCAGGCTTGCTGGCGCTGGTCGGACTGGTCGGGTTGGCCCGGCGAAGACGCGCTCGCGGATGAGGCGCGCCGGCTGTTTTGTGCTGTTGCTCGTCGCCTGCGAGCCCGCGGCGCCGTCGCGGGTGGTCGCCGCGGCGACGACGACGGGGACGATCGCGGAGGTCGGGCCGAGCGCCGCGGCGCCGACGGCAGGGACGATCGCGGAGGTCGGGCCGAGCGCCCCGGCGGCGCCGCGGAGCGAGCCTGTGGTCGTCGATCCGGCGCTCGCCGACCGGTATCCGTCGCTCGCGTATTATCCGTCGCTCGCAGCGGCGCTGCCGGCCGCGCTGGTCGGGGGTGGTCCGCGGGAGATCCTCGCGGGGCTCGCAGCGACCATGGCGCCGTACCGCTGGCCGAGCGCGCTCGACTGGGACCGCCACGGCTTCATCGACCTGCACGGGCCGCGGCCTGGCTTCGTGACCCGCGTGTCGGGTGCGTTGATCTCCCAGCCCGGTGACCGCCACGACCTCGGCTGCGCGGGCGGCTTCCTCGAGGGCGTGCGCCTGACGCTGGTGCCGGACCTGGCGATCGGCGAGCTCGACCGCTGCGACGTCGAGGCGGACGCGGTCGCGGGCGGACCCACTGAGTGCGAGCCGCAGCGCGACTACGGCTGGCTGGCGCTGCGCAACATCGCGGTGCGCCTGCGGCCGAGCCAGCTGCCGGCGGGGCCGCGGCTGATCACGCTGGCGCCGGATCGGGCGGAGGACCTCGACCGTTTGAGCGCGGCCGGGGCGATGCACCTGTGCACGGTGTCGCACGAGGCGAACGCCCGCGGCCGGCTCCGCCTCCACCACCACATGATGATCGTGCTGGCCCGCGGCGAGGCCGACGCCTTCGACGTGTTCGACACGACGGGGATCCGCGGGGTGGCGCTGGCCCGGATGACGCGTGCGCGCTTCGGCGAGTATGTCAGCGTGCAGCTCGCGGCCAGTCGCGAGTTTCGCTACGCCCGCAGCAGCGCGCGGCTCATTTGCCTGCCGGTCGCGGCGCGGTGAAGCTGTCGAGCTGGCGGCGGTGGTGGGCCTCGGCCTCGGCGTGCTGTTGCTTGACGCGCAGGTCGGCCTCGGCGGCGACGAGCTCCTGGTGGGCGATGTCCATGCGCTCGCGTTGGCGCAGCTCGTGGGTGACCACATTGTGGCGCGCGGTCTCCTCGGTGAGCTTGCGGATGCCCTCGGCGTCGAAGAGGTTGTTGGGGTCGAGCGCCGTGAGGGGTGTGTGCTCGATGCGGTCGATCGCCACGTCGTCGAGGACGAAGCCCTGCAGGTCCTGGCCGATCACGGCCAGGACCTCGTCGCGGAACAGGTCGCGGCGGCGGTGCAGCTCCGCGAAGTCCATGGCACGCGCGACCGTCTCGATCGCGTCGGTGAACTTGGCCGCGAACAGCTCGTGCAGCACCGCGGGATCAGAGGCGCGCGCGCAGCCGACGGACTGGCTGACCTTCAGCACGTCCTCGATGGTCTGGTTGATGCGGACCAGGAAGGTGGCCCGGAGGTCGGCGCGGATGCTGTCGCGACACACGACCCCCTGGGCGCCGGAGCGCTCGACGACGATCGCCTGGATGCCCAGCGCGATGTGTTCGGCGTGGTGCAGCAGTGGCAGGACCAGGGCGCCGGTGAAGCTGACCCGGGCCTCGCGCGCGCCGCTGATGATGAGGGCGCTGCCGCGGTCGACCCGCTGGTACAGCCGCGTCAGCGCGACGAGCACGCCGACGATCACCAGCAGCATCGCGCCCGCGACGATTGCGATCAGGCCGAGGTCTCCCATGCCTCGGCATCGTACCCGAGTCGCGGCTCGTTCAGGTGGCCGCTTCGCTGGCGAGCAGCGGCGCGTCGCTGCGCGCGACCACGACATGGAAGCATCGCCATCACGTCGCTGCCCTGGTGCCCGGCGAGGCCGGGGCTATCCGCGGAGGGTCGCCAGGTACTCGCTGAGCTGGGTGAAGGTGCCGCCGAAGCCGCCCTGCATCGACCGGTGCCCGTCGCGGAAGGTCCTGCGTTCGTCCGCGCTGGCGTTGATGGGCTCGCCTCGCAGGGTGATGGTGGTGATGCCCTGATGCTCGCTGAACGTCAGGGTGCTCCTGACCTCGAGCGGCCAGGTCGCGCTGCCGGGGTGGCGGGTCAGGTTGCCAGCTGCGTCGGAGAAGGAGCTGACAAAGACGATCCGCGAGGGCGGCGAGATCTCGTCGTAGACGAACTTGCCCCACATCTCGTGGCCCTGCGGGGAGCGCATCGAGTAGTGAAACACGCCGCCGGGGCGCAGGTCGAGGCGGGCCACGCCCAGGGTGAAGCCCTTGGGGCCCCACCAGCGGGCCAGGTGCTCGGCCTCCGTCCACACCTTGAACACGAGCGCGCGCGGTGCGGCGAACTCACGCGAGATCACAAATTCGTCGAGTGCGTCAGAGTTGTTTTGGATCTTTGCGTTCATGTCACTTCTTCCCTTGAAGGTCGCGCAAATAGTCGTCCAGACGATCGAATCTCTGCTCCCAGAGGTGTCGGTAATGTTCGGTCCACTCGCTGACATCCTGGAGCGGCGCCGCGACCAGCCGGCACGGCCGCCGCTGCGCGTCGCGCCCGCGGGCGATCAGGCCGGCGCGCTGCAGCACCCGGAGGTGCTTCGAGATCGCCGGCAGGCTCATCGCAAACGGCTCCGCCAGCTCCGAGACCGAGGCCTCGCCCAGCGCGAGCCGGGCGAGGATCGCCCGTCGCGTGGGGTCCGCGAGGGCCGCGAAGGTGGTGTTGAGGCGAGCGGGCTGCATCTGCTTTGTGAACCAGTTGGTTTCGTAACCGATCGGTTTAGTACAGCCGACAGAGGCCTCTGTCAAGCTCCTTGCGAGCGATCGGGCTTGCGGCGCTGTCGGTGATCGGACAGCTGTCCTGTGCGTCGAGTGCGCGCATGACGAGGGGCGCCGTGTCCCTCCGAGGGGTTGCCGCCGCGAGCGTTCATCTGCGACTGTGGTTCGTCCGTGGCGTACGACCCTCCAGGCCTGATCGAGCGGATGATCCCGGCGACGCTGCTGGCGAACCACGAGACCAGGCTCCGCGCCAGGACTCTGGTGGTGGGTTCGCTCGGCCTGACGGTGTGCGCGCTGGTCATCAACGTGGTGCGAATGGTGACCGCGCCGCCCGACCTGAACCTCGTGATCACCTTCATGACGGTGCTGGCGCTGGGGCTGCTGCCGTACTTGCAATACAAGACCGGCTCCTATCGCATCCCGGCCGGGCTTATCACCGCGTTCCTGCTGGTGACGTTGCCGACCTATATCATCTTGCTCGGGGTGTTCCCGGCGCCGGCGTTGCTGGTCTATCCCATCGTCCCGCTGCTGGCTGCGTTCTTCCTCGGGCCGGTGGTCGGTCTGCTGAGCGCGGCGGCGCTTGCGGGCGCGACGCTGGTGCTCGGGTCGCTGCTGCCGAACCCCGACCCCGAGCTGCTGGCGACGCTGTCTCGCACCTTCATTGTGGTGGGTGCGCTGGCGACCTTCATGAGCGCGTACCTGGCGTGGGTCTACGAGGGCGCGCGCAAGCAGGCCGAGGCGGAGCTGCGCGCGTTGAACGTCGCGCTCGAGGATGCGAGGCAGGTGGCCGACGCGGCGAATCGCAGCAAGACGGAGTTCCTGCGCCACGTCAGCCACGAGCTGCGCACGCCCTTGAACAGTATCCTCGGCCACGGCGAGCTGCTGCGCGAGGAGCTCGCCGAAACCGGGCAGGACTCGCTCGTCGCCGACGTGACGCGGATCAGCGACGCCGGTGAGCACCTCCTGGCCCTGATCAATGAGCTGCTCGACATCTCGCGGATCGAGGCCGGCGCGGTCGATCTGGATATCACCGAGATCGACCTCCAGGATATGTTGACAAAGGTCGCTGATACGATGCGGCCGCTCGCCAGCGCCCAGCACACCGAGCTGAAGCTCGCGGTCGCGGGCCCGCTGCCGCCGGTGGCGAGCGACGCCCGCCGACTGCGACAGGTGCTGCTCAACCTGGTGAGCAATGCCTGCAAGTTCACCGAGCGCGGGGAGATCACGCTCGGCGCTGCGGTGGTCGGCCCGGTCGGCTCGGTCGGCTCGGTCCATCTGTGGGTCCGCGACACGGGGATCGGCATGACGCCGGAGCAGCTGGCGCAGATCTTTGAGCCCTTCGTCCAGGTCGATAGCTCGCTCGAGCGGCGCGAGAAGGGCTCGGGGCTCGGCCTCTCCATCGCGCGTCGACTGGTCGAGCTCCTCGGGGGCCGGATCGCGGTGACCAGCGAGTACGGGCGCGGCACGGAGTTCGGCGTGTGGCTCCCGCTGCGAGCCGTCGCCGATGCGGCGCTTGACCGGTGATTCGCGGCCAGCGGCCGATGAATATCTTGCACCGCAACGCAGCTCGTGCGCCTCGCAGTCGTCGCGGGCGTGCTCAGGCTCTCGTCGACCGGAGGGCGGGCGCCGGTGCGCCGCGGCGTTTCGGGTTTATGGTCCCGGCATGCGTTCTGCCATCATCTGGATCGACAGCAAGACCGCCAAGGTCTTCGAGGTCTCGGGCGAAGAAGTCCGGGGTCAGGTATTTCACCGAGACGAGCCCGAGAAGCACATCCACTCCCATACCCCGCGACAGGGCCAGTTCGAGGAGCACTTCTTTCATGAGGTCGCCCAGCACCTCGCTGGCATGAAGCGACTGCTCGTGCTCGGGCCGGGCGTCGCCAAGGACCAGTTCGTCCATCACCTCCAGCAGCACCACCACGAGGGGCTGGCCCGCACCGTGGTGGGCGTCGAAGCCTCGGACCACCCGAGCGACGCGCAGCTGGTCGCGTATGCCCGCAAGCACTTCCCGGTGCCGCACGCGCAGGTCTGAGGGGCGCGACGCTGGCGAGCACGAGGTCGTGCTCGCCGCGGCCGCAAGCGTCAGGGGCCCGCGCGCTCGACCGTGGCGACGAGGGTGCTGGCGCCGACGTCGACGGTGACGCTCACCGGGAAGCCATCACGGGCGGCGAACACCGTGGTCACGGCGTCGTCGTCGAGGACCCGGTCGACGGTGAAGCCGTGGCTGGTCATGCCGGCCGACAGCGCCGCCACCGAGGCCTTGCTGTGCGCCTGGCCGAGGCTGTACTCGAGCGTGAAAACGATGCTGCCCGGCCCGCTCTCGCGCTTCCAGCTGCTGCGTCTGGCCTCGCGATAGATGCCGCCGAGAAGAGCCTGGAGGGCGCGATCGACCGCCACCACGTCGGTGTCGTCGATCTCCCCGGCCGTCGCTGCGCCGGTCGAGGGACTCGTGGTGGCGGCGGTGGCGGCGGTGGTGGTTTGCGTGGTGGTATCGTCGCCGTCGTGGCAGGCCTTCGCCCGCGTGGAGGCGCATGCCACCAGCAGGACGAGCGCGAGCGGGTGCAGGTGTCGACTCATTCGCGGGTGTGAGGCCATGATCTCTCCCTACGTCCTGGTCTGGAACACGATCCGGACGCGCTCGTGTACCTCGAGCTCGCCGGGCATGATCGGTGTGCTCGCGCTCGCCACCTTGCGGACGAGCTCGGTCGCCTGCGGCGCTTCGCTGTCGAAGATCTGGACCTCGAGCGGCCCGATCAGGTCGACCTTGAGCACCTGGGCCACCAGTTGGATGCGCTCCAGCGCGTCGCTGGTGGCCAGCTGCAGCGCCTTCTTCCGCAGCTCGCCGTCGTCCCGCAGCCCGAACGAGACGCCGGTGCCCTCGTTCGCGCCGGCGCTGACGCCGGCGTCGAAGACCTCGGCCGCCTTGTCGATCGGCGCCCGCACGACGACGCTGTTGCTCGCGCGGTATCCGACGAGGACGTTCTTCTTGCCCGGCTCGTCCCACTCGTAGACCGGCTCGAGCGAGAGCGCGGCGGTGTGGATCGCGGCGTCGTCGATGCCGACGGCCCTGATCGCGGCGATGATCTGGGTCGCGACCTCGGCGTTGTGTGCGGTCGCCTCGCCGGCGGTCTTGGCCTGCGAGCTGGCGCCGAGGCGCACGCTGGCGATGTCCGGGCGCGCGGTGACGCTGCCATCGCCGGTGACCGAGAGCGTGCCGAGGTGTTGCTTGTGTTCTTTGCTCATGGAGGACTCATAGCAAGGCCCATGCCACGCACGGGGCGGTGCGATTATAGCTCCTCGTCGCCGAGCTCGATCGCCAGCGAGAGCGCGCTCGCCTCGCGATACCTGATCGTGACGCCGCGCGCCGTCTGTCGTTGGGCCCACTCGTGGAAGCCGAGCAGCGCCTCGCGTCGCTCTTCAGCCCCGGCCGCGTCGGGCTTCACCAGCTTGTACGCCGCCTCGGGGAATGTACACACGACCGTGTATTGAGTGACGCCGCGGGCGACGGCCAGGCGCTCGAGCGTCTCGCGGTCCGGATTGGCGTGCTTGCCGTTGGCCGAGATGACGTAGGTGTCCGCGGTGACGCGTTGCAGCAGCTCCTCGCTGTTGTTGCGGCAGCTCCCGTGGTGGGGGAGCTTGAACACGTCGATGTGCATCGTCCCGCCGGGTGGCAGCTTGCCGGCGGCCTCGAGGCCCGCGAGGATATGGTCGCCGCGGGCGTCACCGGCGAGGAGCATGCTGCGACCGCGGCACTCGGCGAGCAGCACGATGCTGGCGAGGTTCGGCCGGCTGGTGTCGGGGGTCGCCGCGACCTGCCCGTGCGCGCTCGCCTGCTTGCCCAGGGTCGCGTCCCATTCGCGGCGAAAGTCGTCGAGCTGCTGGCGCGCCGGGCCGAGCACGGTGAGGGTGAGGCCGTCGCCGCAGGGGACCTGGACCCCGCCGTCGTCGGCCCGGGCCACGAGGTCGGCGAACTCCGCGTTGATCGCCATGCCGAGGGCGACGGCGTCGTCGTGGAGCTTGCGGCCCTCGCTGGCGCTGGCGACCACGTCGGCGCTGGTCTCGGCCTCCGAAAGGCGGTTGACGAAGTCGATCGCCCGGCGCACCTGCTGCTCGCCGAGCACGCCGTCGAAGCTGTTGTGCCACAGCTCCTTGATCACCAGCGGGGGCTCGGCCCCGGCGGCGCGGAGCTCGAGCAAGCGGCCGGTCAGCGCGACGACGCCGGCGATATGGTCGCTGTCGACGTGGGTGACCACCAGGAGCTCGACCGGCAGCGGCGCGTCGGCGGGGAACGCGGAGCGCAGCGCGAGCAGCCGCGGCAACAGGGCGGCGTCGCAGGTGGAACGGGGCCCGCCGTCGATCACCACGAGGCGCGGCTGCCTGGCGGTCCCGTATAGCAGCAGCAGGCAATCTCCCTCGCTCGCGTCGAGCGCCTCGAGTGTAAACAGCATGGTGTCGTCGCCTCGCCTTTCAGATGGACTCGAGCGCGTGCAGGATATCGAGGAGGCCGGCGCCCTGGAAGTAGCGCTCGCGCTCGAGGTCGACGGCGGCCGCGCACAAGATCCGCTTGATCTCCGCCGGACGGCCGGCGAACTCCGGGTGGCGTGACAGCAGCAGCGCGGCGGCCCCGCTCACGTGCGGCGCGGCCATGCTGGTGCCGTCCATCGCCTCCTCGCGGTTACCGGGCACCGTCGAGATCACCTTCTCGCCCGGGGCGACCAGGTCGGGCTTTTGGCGGCCGTCGCCGGTCGGTCCGCGGCTCGAGAAGTAGCTCACCCCGAAGCCGTGCGGGTCGCGTCGGTGGGTCGCTCCCACCGTGATCACCGAGGCGGCGTTGCCGGGGTCGGTGATGCTGATGCTACGATAACCCTCGTCGAGCTCGCCGTCGGTCGTCAGATAGCGCGCTCGCCCCTGGTTGCCCGCGGCGGCCACCGTGACGACGCCGCTGGCGACCACGCGCTCGCACTCCTCGCACACGGGCGTGCGTCCGCAGGCGTAGTTGGCCGCGTGGTGCAGCAGCGACAGGCTGAGGTTGACCCCGACGATCTCCAGGTGCTCGCGTCGCGCGTTGATCGCACGGATGAACTGCAGGGCGGCGATGACGGCGAATTCATTGCACTTGCCGTCGTCGTCGGCGACGCGGATATCGTAGAGCTCGACCTCCGGGGCAATACCGGTGCGCGGCTGCTCGTGCTGCGGCGAGAGCAGCGAGGGCGAGAGGTCGTCGTCGGGGCTGTCCTCGGGCCGCCAATCCGCGGCGAGGATCCCCGCGACGTGCGTCCCGTGGCGGTTCGTCGGCGGCCGGTAGCCGTCCGCGGTGTGTGGGACCCGCAGGCGATCCTCCCATTCATCCCAGTCGATGCCGTGGAGCGTCGACAGCGGCACCGCGGCTGCCTGGACCGCGCCGCCGCTGGCCCGGAACGCGCCGGCGATGCCGCCGAGCGTCTCCATCGTATGTTCGCTCAGCAGCGCGCGGGCGCGGGAGAAGTCGTAGGTGGCCAGCACGCGCGTGCCGGTGGTCCAGTCGCGCAGCACCTCGCCATTCGGGTCGCGGCGGCGAAATGCCAGGTGGGTCGCGTCGATCCCGCTATCGACGACCGCCCAGCGGACGCCCGCGCCGCGGACCCCGAAGACCTTCCGCGCCGCGTCGGCCTTGACCACGGCGGTCGAGTAGAACATCGCCAGCATGCCCTCACGGTTGCGGTTCACCCGCCACAGGCTCGCCTGCGGCCCGGGTGCGACGGGCATGCCCGTGAACAGCGCGAAGAAGGCGGTCAGCACCTCTTCCGAGCTCCCGCGGATCGCCCTGAGCTCGGCCGTCATCGCGTCCGCGGTGCCGGTCGTCAGCGGCGTGGCCCCGTCGGCCCGGGCGGCGTCCAGGCGCGCGAGCGTGCCGGCGACCTCGACGAGCCACACCAGGTCGCCGGTGATGTGGCGCGCGCGATGCTCCTGGACGGTGAGCTCGCGGCCGCTGTCGAGCGCGATCGGCAGCCTCGGTGCGCCCGCTGGTTTGCCGAGCGCGTCGAGCTCGCTGAGCAGCGCGGCGCGCAGGTGGGGCTGGGTCGCGGGGTCACGCCAGAGCGCGACGAGCTCGCCGTGGGGCGGCCCGCTTACTGGCTCGATCAGGTATTCGTGCCACCACCGACTCAGCGGGAGCGCGGCCCACACCAACTCGGCGAGGGTGAGGCTGGCGGCGACCGTGCTCTGGGTGACAGCGATGGTCGCGACGCGGGCAGGCTCGCTGCCATCGGCGCGCCGCGGACCACCGCGTAGCTGGGCGTACAGCGCCCCCGCGAGGGCGACGGCGCCGCTCTGCCAATTCGGCGTGAGCAGGAGATCCAGCGCCCCGCTGCGCAGGCCGTAAGCGATCCACACATCCGGCAGCACCGGCGAGTCCTGCGTGAAGCGGGTGCTGCGGAGCGCCCGCTGGATCATCCGTTCCAGGGCGATGCTGGCGGCGTGGATCGTCTCGTCCATCGTGGATCGCTATTGCGGGCCGCCGACGCCGAAGGGCCAGAAGCCGCGATCGAGGTATGTGCCGACGTCGTGCCAGTCGGCGCGGAACAGGAAGGTGTTACCGAGGTAATTGCTGGGCTCGGTTTCCGAGGGCACCCGCAGCTGGAAGTTGAGCGACGCGGTCGCGCCCGCGGCGATCTGCAGCCCCGCGAACGCCGGCTCGGTGAGCCGCGGAAACCGGGGATCGACGGCCTGCACGGCCATTCCAGGGTCGGCGATGAAGTTGGCCGGGCCGACGAACGCGTGGGCGAACAGACAGACTTCATCGCTGGCCGAAGGGTTGGCGATCCCGACGGTGTAGTCGATGATACCGCCGGCGCTGGTCGAGCTGCTCCAGCCCTGCCAGGTGATCATCGGCAGCGGCGCGGCGACGGGCAACCCGGCGCGGCGGACCGCCAGGCGCGCAGCAAGAGCGCCGGCATCGAGGCCGGTGAAGCGCCGGTTCGTGCCCTGCATGCGCTTGCGGTGGAGGTCGATGTCGGCGACGAACTTCTGGATGTCGATGGTGGCTGGCATGACGTGGTCCCTGGGAGTTCAGGCCAGCGAGCGTCGGCCCGCGGCGTCGCTCCTGGAGCAGCATTCATGCCACCGCGATGGCGGGCAATCGTGAGGGAAATCGAGGCTCCAGTGCGCGCGACCTGAATCGCTTGCGGCGATACGCAGCTTCTGCACGCGCTTTACGGAGGGGAGCAGCGGGTCCGCTGAAGTTTTCACTGGACGCGCTCGCACATCGGCATCATCGTGCGGACGGATGCAACGTCGCGGTCTGATCATTGGCGCCGTCGTGGTGTTCGTGCTCCTCATCGGTGGGGGTACCATCTCGACTTATAACACCCTCGTCACCCTCGACCAGGAGGTCGACAGCCAGTGGGCGCAGGTCGAGAACGCCTACCAGCGCCGCGCTGACCTGGTCCCGAATCTGGTCCAGACAGTCAAGGGTGCGGCGGCTCACGAGCGCGAGACCCTCGAGGCGGTCACCGAGGCGCGGGCGCGGGTCGGCAGCGTGACGGGCGTCGGTGCCGCAGCCGACCCGCAGGTCCTGCAGCGCTACCAGGCGGCCCAGGACCAGCTCTCGTCGGCGCTCACGCGCCTGGTGGCGGTCTCGGAGGCGTATCCGCAGCTGCGCGCCAACGAGAACTTCCTCGCCCTGCAGTCGCAGCTCGAGGGCACGGAGAACCGCATCTCGGTCGAACGTCGGCGCTTCAACGAGGCCGCGCGCGACTTCAACACCCGGCGTGAGTCGTTCCCCACGGTCGTGTTCGCGGGTGTCCTCGGGGACAGGTTCAAGGCCAAGGCCTACTTCACCGCGGCCGCGGGCGCGGCCGAGGCGCCCAAGGTCGAATTCTAGCGGGAGGGGTGACCATGCGAGGCGTCGCAGCGATCGTTGCATGGACACCGCGCGCGTCGCTGGTCGCGGGCTGGCTGGTCGCCGGGGCCGTGCACGCGGCGGCTGCCGTGCCACCCATGCCCGAGTCTGCGGTCACCGATCAGGCGGGCGTGCTGTCGCCGGAGGTCAGGGGCTCGCTCGCCCGCCGCCTGGCGCGCTACGAGGCCGGCAGCGGGCACCAGATCGTCGTGTGGATCGGTCGCAGCAGTGATGGTGTGGCGATCGAGGACTTCGCGGTCCGGGCCTTCGAGGCGTGGAAGATCGGCCGGGCTGGCCTCGACGACGGCCTGGCCGTGTTTGCGATGACCGACGATCACGCGCTGCGGGTCGAGGTCGGCTACGCGCTCGAGGCGAGCGTCACCGATCTCGCCGCGTCCGCGGTGATTCGTACGACGATGATCCCCCTCATCAAGCGCGGCGACTGGGACGGGGCGGTCGTCCATGGTGTCGAGTCGCTGGTCGATACCATCGAGGGTCGACCGGGGGCGCTGCCCGCCGACGGACGCGACGACGACGCAGGAGCGCCGAGCTTCGGCCGCCTCGAGACGATCGTCGCGCTGATCCTCGGCGGGCTGTTCCTCATCCTCCTGATCACCCACCCCCGGCGCGCCCTCATGCTCCTGCTGATGCTCGGCCGCGGCGGCATGGGTGGTGGCGGTGGTGGTGGCGGCGGCGGGGGTGGTGGTTTTCGCGGCGGCGGCGGCCGCTCCGGTGGTGGTGGGGCCACCGGCCGCTGGTGAGTTCCGGAGCGTGACCATGCTGACCCGACGCCAACTGCTGCGACTCGTGGACGCACCTGCGGTCGAGGCGGCGATCGCCCGCGCCGAGTCGCGGACCTCGGCGGAGATCCGGGTGGCGCTGGCCCCATTCTTCTGGGGCAGCATCCGCGACACCGCTGAACGTGCGTTCGTGCGGCTCGGCATCGGCTCGACACGTGCGCATAACGGTGTGCTCATCTTCCTGGTCCCGTCGCGGCGGGGCCTCGCGGTGATCGGCGACGCAGCGATCCACGCCGTGGTCGGCGCTGCCTTCTGGACCGAGGTCTGCGGGCGTCTCGAGACGAGCTTCCGCGCCGGTCGCTACACCGAGGGCCTGGTCGCGGCGATCGAGCTGCTGGGCATCAGGCTGGGCCCGAGTTTCCCGGTCGACCCCGCCGGCGACCGCAACGAGCTGCCCAACGCCGTGGTGGTCGTCGATCACATCGCGCAGAGTTCACCGCAGCCAGAAGAAGTGGGCGCAGATCCTGCACCGGGGCTCGGTCCGCGCCGTGCCACCATGCGCACATGAACAACAAATTGCAGGATGTCGCCGACGGCTTCACGGACGCGCTCTCGGAGCTCGCCCAGCTCCGCGACGAGGTCAAGGTCAAGATCCACCTGGCGAGCATGGACGCGCGCACGGCCTGGGCGGACCTGCAACCGCGGCTGCATGAGCTCGACCACAAGCTCGAGGAGGTCAACCACGTCGCCACACAATCGCTGCATGCGGCGGCGGTGAGCTTGCAAGCGAAGTTGCGTCGGCTCCGCGACGACATTGCGCAGGGCTAGCCGCCGAGCGTAGGTAGCCGCCGCGCCCTGATGAGCTGGGGATACAGGCCGCCAGGGGATCGAACCCTGCCCGCTGGATTTGGAGTCCGGCAGTCCCACCAGGAAGCAGCCTCGAAGACGAAGAGCGAACAAGAGCGGAGGGTGAGGGGATCGAACCCTCAAGGGCATTGCTGCCTCGCCTGACCTCGAACCAGGTGCCGTCGCCAGCCGTCGGCTTGACCCTCCAGAGTCATCGATAGTCTTCAGGGTGCGGAGAGGGTGAGGATCGAACTCACAAGGGCATCGCTGCCTCGCCCGGCCTCCAACCGGGTACCGTCGCCAGCCGTCGGTTGGCCTCTCCATTGTTCGTACTCACGACGCAATCGAGCGTATCCGCGGTCACGCAGAGATCGACGGAAAGGGCGGGGATCGAACCCGCAAGGGCACACGTGCCTCACCCGGCCTCAAAGCGGGCGCCGTCGCCGACCTTCGGCTTGCCTCTCCACATGCCAGCAACGATGCCAGCAACGATGCCAGCAACGACCGATCAGACGATCGGCGTCACGCGAGCGATGATCGCCACGAGTCCGCCCCGCACCATGACTGCTCGGAGCACGACCACAGCCCGGCAACGCGCGATGCGGCGGGAAGTGAGGCTCGACGGAGTTGCACGGGGGCGGTGAACATGGCGACCTTACGAGCGGCGGAACTTAGCCGCCCTCGCACGAAGTGTCAACATATTTTCATCGCCGATCATCCCGCACCTTCATGGGGCCCATCGGGTTCATGGATGCGCGCGCTGTGCTTGCGGGCCGGTCAGCCTTCGCGCTGGCCGAGGTTGGCGTGGATGATGGTGCCGTTGAGGGAGGGGTTGATGAGGGCGAAGGCGACGATGTCGGCGATCTCGTCGGGGCGCAGCAGGCGGTGGAACGAGACCATGCTGAGCACCGATTGCATGAGCTCGGGGCGGGCGCGGATTGGGTCGAGGAGGTCGGTGTCGACGAAGCCCGGGCAGACGCAGACGGTGTGGATGCCGGCGCCGAACAGGTCCTGCACGGTGGCGCGCAGCAGGCCCACCAGCGCGTGTTTGCTGGCGCAGTAGCTGAGGCGGCCGGGCACGCCCTTCTCCGAGAGGGTCGAGCCGATGAAGATCACCGACGAGCCGGGGGCGAGCAGGGGCGCGAGGCCGGCGGTCAGCTCGGCGGGGGTGACCACATTGATCCGCATCGCCCGGGTGCACGCGGCGGCGTCGAAGTCGGTGACCGAGTCGCCGATCGGGAAGGCGGCGTTGTGGATCAGGTGGACCCGGCCGGGTGCGCCGAGGCGGGCGCGCAGGGCGGCCACGGCGTCGGCGACCTGGGCGGCCTCGGCGAGGTCGACGGCGAGGTTCTCGACGCCCTCGATCGGGCATGGTCGACGGGACAGGTTGATGACGCGTCGGCCGTCGGCGCGGGCGCGGGCGGCGATGGCCTGGCCGATGCCGACGCTGGCGCCGGTGATGATGACGGTGTCCGGGTTCATGGTTTTCTCCGCCAGGTTGCGGTGCCGAGCTGTCCTGGTCCCGACGAGACCTTGACCGTGAGCTGGTGGATCGGTGCCTTCCACGGGAGCTCGGCCTCGTCGATCAAGCGGGCGCAGATGAGGCCGGCGAGCTCCTCGACGGTGACGTTGCGGATCGGCAGGACGAGCACGTCGCGCCGGGGGAACTGCAGCTGCTCGCCCACGAACTCGGCGATGATGTGCTCGCCCTGGTCGCGGAGTCGCAGGTGCGGCGAGCGGCCCGGCAGCAGGAGGTACTCGTCGAGGGCCTTGCACTGGGCGAGCAGCAGGCGCTTGTACAGCTTGTAGTCGCCCATCATGCCGTTGTCGTCGATCTCGCCGGTGAAGTGGGCCTGGACGCTGAAGTTATGGCCGTGCAGGCGTTCGCGCTCGGTCGCCGAGAAGATGGTGAAGTGCCCGGCCGAGAACTTCATGGCCTCCTTGGCCAATTCGATGGTGGTGAGCTTCACATCGCCTCGCATGGCTGGCTCCGGCGGGTCATGGTTTTTCGTGGTCGTCGCCGCGGTAGATGCAGCCCGAGGTGCAGGTCTCGCGGACGCCGACCTCGGTCAGGAGCGGCAGGGTGGGACGAAGACGGGTCCAGATCCAGCGGGCCAGCAGCTCGCTGGTGGGGTTCTCCAGGCCCTCCACCTCATTGAGATAGTGGTGGTCGAGGATGCGATGAATCGGCTCCCAGGCGAGGTCGAGATCGCCGAGGTCGAGGATCCACCCGCTGTCCTCGCCGACCTCGCCGCGGATCCGGACCTCGATGGTATAGGAGTGGCCGTGCAGGCGGGCGCACTTGTGGCCGGGGGGGACCTTCGGCAGGCGATGGGCCGCCTCGAAGCCGTATACGCGGTAGATCTCCATCATGAGCGGTGCCCCGGGTGCATCATGCGAGTGCATCAAAAGGTCACCTTGTGGCGGATCAGGTTCAGGAACTCCTGGCGGGTGTTCAGATTGTCCTTGAACACCCCGACCATCGACGAGGTCACCGTCCATGAGTGCGGCTTTTGTACGCCGCGCATGATCATGCACATGTGGCTGGCCTCAATCACCACGGCGACGCCTTGCGGCTGCAGCACGTCCTGGATCGCCTCGGCGATCTGGCGGGTCAGGCGCTCCTGCACCTGCAGTCGGCGCGCGAACATCTCGGCGATGCGGGCCAGCTTCGACAGGCCGAGCACCTTGCGGTCGGGCAGGTAGCCGATGTGTGCGCGGCCGACGAAGGGGAGCATGTGGTGCTCGCACATGCTGAAGATATCGATGTCGCGGACGATCACCATCTCGTCGTGGCCGACGTCGAAGATCGCCCCGTTGAGCAGGGCGGTCAGCGACTGCTCGTAGCCCTGCGTCAAGAACTGCAGCGCCTTGGCCGCGCGCAGGGGCGTCCGCTCGAGGCCCTCGCGGCCCGGGTCCTCGCCGATGCCGCGCAGCAGGGTCCTCACCGCGTCGACCATCGGCGCGAGGGCCTCGGCTTCGGCCGCAGCATCAGCTGCGCCCGGCTGTGAGCGCGTGGGTGTCTGGGTCATTGGCTTCGGCTCCCTCGTCGGGCCGGACGCTAACACTGGCCCGTCGGGTCCGCCGGGCGGACCGGCATGGACCGATGGCGGCTTCCTCACGCGGCCGGTGGGCGGTGGATAGGCCTGCACCTCCGACCGGAGCGCCAGGCCACGGGCTTCGAAGGTCTCGAAGATTGGGATGCAGGAGACCCCTGTCGACTCCAGTGCCACTATTGTCACGCTGAGCTGTACCAGGCTCGCTTGCCTGCGTCGTGCGATTCGCGGCTGTGGGTACGGAGCGCCGCCTTTCGCTTTCCACGGGCTTCGGATAGTCCGCACATTCGGCGAGTGCCAGTCTGGAACCGCACGATCACAGGGCCGCTCGACGCCGACGGACTCGCGGCGGGAGCGAGCGCGGCGGTGTGTTGTCGGCGATCCACGTGTCGGTCGCAGTGATCCGATCGGTCGCGGTGGGCCGCTACTTGCCGCACTCGTGGCGCCTACGTCGCGAGCCAACGACGGAGATAGCGATGAGTTGGTACGAACCGAGCAGCTGGGACGATCCATTTGTGGACCTCTACGACAAGGGCAAGTCTGTCATCGACAAGGCCGCGGACGCCGCCAAGGACGCGATCGGCGTGGCCCAGATCCTCGGCGATGGCATCGTCGATGCGGCCGAGACCGTCGGCGACGGGCTCGTGACCGCGGGCGAGGGTGTGGCGAAGTGGAGCGTGACGGCGGCCGGGGACACGGTCGATTGGTCCAAAACATCGTTCGCCGAGGTCGCGGAGTGGACGGAGAGGGCCGCCGGTGACGTCGCCAGCTTCACCGTCGAGGCCTACAAGGACGCGTCCAACGCCCTCGAGGTCGGCGCGAAGTGGGTGTGGGAGCAGCTCGCCAGTTACTTCTACGAGACCCTGCCGAAGCTCGGCGGGCTCGATCCGAAGGCGCGCGAGGTCGCGGCGTACCTGCTGAGCGATCCGGTCGCGCGTGGCATCGAGTCGCTGTGTGCCACGGCCGGCTGCGTGATCACGTTCGGCATCAAGCTCAAGGCGGTCTCGAGCATCAACATCGGTCTCTATGCATGCGGCGGCGGCTGGGGGTTCTTCGTCGACTCGCGCTTCGACAGCCTGCAGGAGATTATCTCGAGCCCGTCGCTGTCCGTCGGCGTGTCGGCGCAGGTGACGATGGTGTTCGGGCCGGTCTCGCGGGCGAGCGGGGCGCGGGCGGTCAAGCTGGGTCTCGGCCTGAAGACGAACCCGAAGGCGAAGCTCGCGGTGAGCGTCGGCGGCGTCATCCTCATGGAGGCCACGATGCCGCCGATGTTCCTCGGCGTGCGCTACGCGATGGACCTCGACCTCGATATCTTCGGCAAGAAGAAGACGGCCGACGAGGCCGGCAAGCTGAAGTGGAAGGTCAAGGTCCAGGCGCCGAAGCCGAACGGCGACTTCGTGACCGATGCGATCGGGGTCGTCGGTCCGGTGGCGGAGCTCGGGTGGGAGGAGCTGACGAACGGGCTGTCGGCGCAGGCGCCTCACTTCGACGCGGCCCTGCGCGCACGGGCCGACCCGGCCGACGCCGAGCGGATCCAGGCGACGGCCCTGGCGGCGGCGATGGCGGCGTACAGGCCGCGCTACTACGGCTCGGTCCGCACGCTGAAGGGGCAGACGGTGATCGGCACCAGCCAGGGGGCGCTCGGGCTCGACCTCGCCGGTGACCGCAAGACCGTGCAGCTCGTGGCCGGGTTGACAGATCCAACCGGCGTGTCGTTTGAGGCCGTCGGCGAGCCGCCGCTGTACTGGTGCGCCGACGCCAACGGGACGATGAAGTTGGTGCCCTACGACAAGCAGCTAGACCTCAGGGGGACGACGTTCCGCATGGTCCGTGGGCTCGCCGGCTCGGGCGCGTCGTTCGCGGTCGCGTCCGACGGCAAGGACAACCCGCGCTGCCTCGTCGCCACGCGCGTGCGCGGTGGGATCGTCACGCCGACGCCGGTGTTCTGCGCCGAGCGCTTGCTCGGCACCGAGGCGCCGACGAAGGAGGACGCGACCTTCCTCCTCGACCGGCCGAGCGATCAGCCAGAGGTCGCCGGCCCGCTGCTCCGGCCGGGCCAGTTCCTCCGCGTCGGCGAGTCGAAGCGCTCGGCAAACGGGATGTTCTCGCTGGTGCTCGCCGACAACGGGCGGCTGGCGATGCGACAGCGCACGAGCGGGCCGCTCGGCTCGCCGACCGCGTGGCTGGTCTACCAGCCGGGGCTCATTCAGGACCAGAAGCTCCCGTGGGCGTGGGCGAGCCCGCAGCCGGCGGCAGCGGCGGGCTATCACGCGATCGTCACGCAGGACGGGCGGATCGCCGTGCGCGCGGGCGCGGGCCCGGAACAGGCCGGCGCGACGTTGTGGCAGAGCGACGTCGTCGGCGCGCCCGGGCCGTGTTTCATGGCGATCACGAATCAGGGCGTGGTGACCCTGGTGCGCGGCACGCCGGAGTCGCCCGGGGAGATCGTGTGGTCGTCGGTGACCGGCGCGATCTACTGGCCGACGCGGCGGCGTCAGGTCGTGCTACGGGCGGATCGAGGGTTCGTGTCGGCGAACAACGGCGGCGGGGTCAACCCACCGGAGGCGCTGACACTGCCACCGGCGGAGCCAGTGCTGGCCGACGCGAAGCTCGTGAGCGGGTGGGAGGCGTTCGAGTTGCAGGAGCTGTGCGACGGCCACGTCGCGCTGCGGGCCCAGGGGCGCCGCTTCATCGGCGTCCAGGACGGCGGCATCGCGCTCACATGCCTGCGCGACGAGGTCGGTCCGCGCGAGCTGTTCACCCGCGAGGTGCTGGGTGATGTGAACATGCAGCCGCAGGTGATCCGCCTGCGGTCGGTCGCTACCGGTGGGTACGTCAGGGTCGGCAAGCTGCCGCTGCCGGACTTCATCAAGCTGCCGGCGCTGCTCGCAGCCGACGCGGACTCTGGGGGCGCGGCGGTGTTTCAGGTGATCGACGTCGAGCACGACTTCACCGCGCATACAGGCCGGCTGGTCCACCTGGTCGCCAGGCACAGCGGCAAGGCGCTCGAGGTCCCCGGGGGGCGCCTCGACGATGGCCTCGGTGTGACGCAGGGCCGATTCTACGCCGGCGATCACCAGAAGTGGATCCTCACCCACGTGGGCGGCGGGTGGTTCACGCTGACCAATCGCCACACCGGGAGAAACGTCGATATCTACTATGCACAGGTCGCGCCCGGGGCGATCGCCCTGCAGTGGCCGGCGCATGCGGGCGACAATCAGCGCTTCTCGCTGACGCCGCTGGGCGACGGCTCCTACTCGATCACTGCCAAACACAGCGGCCTGCCGCTCGAGGTCGGGCAGGCCTCCCCAGAGAGCAGCGCGCCGGTTGTGCAGATGTCGCCGGGTGTCGGCGCCAATCAGCGCTGGACGATCTCGCTGGCCTCGTCCGCGATGAAGGCCCCCGACGCCTTCGAGCCGGTGTTGATCACCGACCTCGATCAGCTCGTGAAGTTCGAGGCGATCCGGCTCAAGTCGTGGAAGGGCGACTATCTGCGCCGTCTCGACGCGGGCGCCGGGGTCACGTCGTCGCCGACCGGTGACACGTGGCGTCTGACCCGCAACGGCGCGACGATCTGGCTCCGCTCGTCGAAGGGCGACTGTCTGCACCGCCCGAATTCGCCGCAAGGGGTCACCACGTTCTCGATGGGCATCGGCAACGAGTGGACCCTCGAGCTGCGCGGCTCGAAGGTGCTGCTGCGCTCGTGGAAGGGCGACTACCTGCATCGCCCCGACAGCCCGTCGGGCGTGACCACCTGGTCGGCGACGATCGGCAGCGAGTGGACGGTCGAGGCGCTGATTCCGTAGTGTCTGGCGGGCGATCATCGTCCGCCGCACTGCGCCTGCTGCGGCTCGCCGCGGCCGAGGAACCGCGTCCACCGCGCTGGCGGTGAGGGAGCGTTGACCGCTCCTGGCGTCGCGGCCGGCGTTGATCGCCTCGTGCGCGGTAGCGCGCAGCAAAGGGCCCGATCATATCGATCATGTCCGTGCGAGTACCAATCTAGTCGACGGCGATCCGATCAGCACTCGAGCACGAGCACCGCCGAGGTCGGGCGAGCAAACCCGCCCTGCTTGATCCCCACGGCGATCCACGGCTCGGTCGGGTGCGCTGCGAGGCACCGCGGCGAGCCTGGCGTCGGTAGGGTCCATGCAGCCAGCAATGTGTCGCCTCGCCATAGGCGGAGCCGCCCGCCCGCATCGACGCTCACCCACCGTTGCCCGTCGCACAGCGTGCAGATTGCGATGACGCTGCGCGGCTTGTAGGTCGCCCAGGTGATCGGTGGATGCGATGAATCCGGGGACGTCGGTGGCTGCACGAACGGTGCCGAGGCCCGCTCGAGCTCGTCCGCCGGCACCGCCAATCGCACCTGCGCTGGCCCATCGCCGCCCGACCAGCGGTCGAGCTCGCCGTCGAGTCCGCCGGTCAAGAAATCCTCCTGCCCGGGCAGCGCCGCGATCGCCGTCACCCGCGCGCATGCTCGCACCGGCACGACCTCGACTGCTCCCCCGCCGACGAACGGTGCCGAGACCAGCCCCACGGCGACCTTGCCCGACTCGCGGCGCCCGAGGTCCGCGCGCCACTCGACCAGCGCGAGCGAGCCGCCGCCGCCCGTCAGAACCCGCCCGCACCGCACGATCATTCGGCTGTGTGTCAGGTGCTGGCGGCTGTCGTCGCCCCGGCATTCCAGTCGCGGCGGCGTCTCGTGCACGGAGATGCAGTCCGCCAGAAACGCCGCGTTGTGGCGCGTGATCATCGAGCTCCCCGCCAGCTGCACGCCAGTGGCGAATGGCCGCCCGATCGTGTCCTCGCTGCGGTGCACCATCACGCTGCGATGCGCGAGCTCCAGCGCCTCGACGGCGAACAGATGCGACGGGCGATAGCTCTGCCCCGAGCCGCGGGTAGCGACCGCCAAGTAGCGGTCATCGGCCGAGAAGTACACCCCCGCGATCGATGGCGCGTTCCGCTGATTCGGGATGGTGGCGAGCAGGTCGCTCGCCGCGGTGCAGCGAAACGTCCCCGTCTCGAGCTCGGCGATCATCACTCCGCCCTCGCCGTACCAGGTGCCCCCGCCGACCGCGAGGCGCGTCCCGTCGTTCGAGAACATCACGGAATATGGCGCCCACGGCGTCTCAAGGCTCCAGACGGTCCTCATCGCGGCCACGATCTCACACGCCCGGGCACCTCGCCAGCGCGACGATCGGCCTCGACGCACCGGCCTGACTTGGGGCGAGATGGCTACTATTTCTGGCGCTTGAGCTCGCCGAATTTGCCGACCTGTAGGAGCACGCCGTGGGCGGCGAGCATGTCGACGAACCTGGGGCCGTCGACGAGTTTGAGGTTCGGCTCGCTCTGGGCGGCCTGGACGGCGGGGGCCGAGAACTCCGAGGTGGTGACGAGCAGGGCCTCGGCGTAGCGCTGGCGACGGAAGGCGCCGAGCAGCTCGTCGACGTAGCGGCGGCCGACCGGGGCGGCGTAGCGCTTGGCCTGGACGGCGAGCTCGCTGCGGTGACCCCAGGCGTCGACGCGGCCGGCGACGACGTCGACCCCGCCGTCGAAGGGTCCGCCGCGCTGGGTGACGTCGAGGTAGCCCATCGCGCGGAGGAGTTCGGCGACGATCTTCTCGAAGTCGCCGGGGTCGACGCCCATCAACCATTGCAGGGTTTGCTGCTTGACGAGCGCGTTGTGGCGGGCGACCAGGGTCTCGATCTGCGGGGCGGGGTCGGCGAGCTCGAGGCCGCCGCTATTTTCCGGGGTGGGGCCCTGCACGTAGCGGCGCCACTTGATCAGGGTGTGGGCGCGGCGCTCGGCGGTCGAGTGCGAGAGGCCGGTGAGGACCTCGAGGCGGCGCGTCAGCGTGGGGAGGTCGAGCGGCTCGCCGGCGAAGAAAGAGGCGAAGGGACGCAGCGCGCGGGCCTGGGCGATGGCGTCGGCGAACACCAGGCGCTCGTCCGGCGAGCCCTCGGCCGACGCGAGCAGGCGCTGGCCGAACGAGGTGACGCACAGCTCGCCGCGCGCGTTGAACTCGACGACGCCGAGGATGACCGCGGCCTGGCGGTAATACAGGAAGTGGCGGTGGTCGACGTCGAGGAGCTCGAGCAGCGTCGCCGCGTGGTCGATGCCGTCGCGGATCGCCGCGACGAGCTGGCGGACGTTGCCGAGGCGGTCGGCCTGCGGCACGTCGAGGGTGCGGTGCAGCCGATCTACCCGCGACGAGCGGGCCTGGCGGACTCTGGCCATGTTCGAAGCTTCGCTCGAGGGCGACGGCTTCGGATACTGAATTGGTGGGGCTGGATCGAGGCGTCTGCGCGTCTGCGCGCTTAAGTCGAGACCCCCGTGCCGGAGGCTCACGGCCTGGATCCCGCCCTCGTGGCGTAGGGCAACGCGGTTAGCACCGGGGCAGTCCCAAGCCGAGCGTGAAATACAAGGCGAACGGCGCATGAATCGAGAAGCGATAACCAGTGCATGTGCGTAGGCTGCGTTTCCGCATCGATCTCGGTCCGTGTATGCTGCGCACGGACGGAGGACAGGATGGACGCACTTGATGCTGCTGAGGCCGTGCTGAGGGATGAGGGCGGACCTCTCCACTATCGGGAGATCACGGATCGTGCTCTGAAGCGACGCCTCTGGACAAGCGAGGGCAAGACACCCGAGGCGACGGTCAACTCGCGGCTGGCGGTCGACATTCAGGAACGAGGAGAAGAGTCGCGCTTCGAGCGGGTCTCACCAGGGACATTCTCCCTGCGAAATGTGCGCAAGAATGGTCGAGGAGCCCGCGGGGCTGACGCTGTCCGAACGGCACCGCATATCGTCGAGGCGCAGGATAAATCCCGACAGAAGCTGGGCGTGCAGGAGATTCGCGATCTCGCGCGTCAAATCGTCAAGGACAGCCCAGAGGGCATTCGCTATGGGCAGCTGTTGACGCAGATCCTTGATCGCCATCCAGCAACGCCTCGAAACACAGTGCAGGGATCGATTTGGAACCTCGACGTGCAGTTTCCGGCGGAAATCTTCAAGCCCGCTCGCGGGTTGTTTAAGGCTGGCCCAGCGAGCGAACCGGCGGTCGTCGCTGCGACAACGGCACGTTCTCCGGATCGCCTCAAAGAGGAGGCATTTTACGAGCCCTTCGCCGATTGGCTGAAGAATGACGCTGGTGATGCAACGGATGCGATGGCGCTCGGCGGTTCAGGGCTAGGTCTAAGTGGGGTACGCCTGATGTCATCGGTATCTACAAGCCCCAGCCCTCCGACCGAATTAAGTTCCCGCATGAGATCATCTCTGCAGAGATCAAGATAGAGCCCCAGGCACCGGTCGTGGCGTTTGGCCAGGCGGTCGCATACAGACTTTTCTCGACCAAGACGTACGTTGTCATGCCGAGGACGATCGCTACAGAAGATCGCGATCGCCTTGAGGCCTTGTGTATGTTGTTCGGTGTCGGGCTGGTTCTCTTCACGCTGAATCCTCAGCAGCCCGATTTCACGATTCGTATGCGTGCCCAGCGCTTTCCTCCGGATATGTACTTTGTTAACGAGTTCGCGGATGGTCTCCATCGGCTCGACAAGGATACATTTAATCGCCTGTTCCAATAGCGAGTGGCGATTTCGACGGATGGGTACTGAGCCGCCTCCTCGTGCGCTTCACTTACATGCGAGGGGTAGCACGGCTGATCGGTCCCTGTGCCAACGGTAACCTCGGTGAGCCAGAGACTGTACTCTCCGCCGAGCGGCGCACCCAGGCCGTCGCTGACGAAGTCGGCGACGCCCAAGAGGGCGCTTTGCAGGGCAGGCCGAGTCGCTGCCGATAGTGTCCTGGGCCACCCACGACCATACCGACCACCGAAGTGGCTGGTTCGGGTACGGATAGGGGGCGGTCCTTAATGCGGCACTTGGTGGTGCGCGTCGTCGTCGGACAGGATCTGCGTGCGCGCTGAACCGTCCCGTCCAACGCTCACATGCACATGATCGGCGCGGCGTCGTCGTCGTTGTTCGTATAGATGCACTCGAGCGTCGTCTTGCCGCCCATGCCGTCGTCGTTGCCGTTGACGGTGACGTTGCCCATGACGACGCCGTCGTGTTGGCAGCTGACGGTGACGCATTGCTCGGACTCGAGGGCGGCGTCGGTGGTGGCGACGCAGAGGATCTTGCCGTCCATGGGGTCGCCCTCGTAGAAGGCGATCTTGAGGCCGGCGCCGACGGTCTTGATGCCGCGGTTGCACACCTCGGCGGAGAGCTCGGCCGTGTTACCCATGAGTTCGCACGCGAGTTTGTCGGTGGTGATATCCGGGAGGGCGGTCGGCGGGATGTCGCCCTGCTGGTTCTGGCGGTAGTTGTTGAGCGTCGGATCGAGGAAGTTCTGGTTCCACTTGGCGGTCTGCGGGATCGTGGCGTCGTCGTTGACGTTCGTCACGTTATATGCGTGTTGGTTCCAGATGGGCCGCGAGGAGGACCAGCGGTCGAGCTGGTCGCGGAGGATGCGGACGCCGGTCTTCTTGGCGCCGATCGGGTGCTCGGCGCGGCAGGTGTTGCCGACGCCTGGGGTCATCGCGGGCGGAGCGGCGCAGACGTGGCCCGCCGTACATTCGTTGTTGTTCACGCAGCGGCAGTAGCCGGCGTCGCAGGTGTTGGACCCGCAGTCAGCACCGGACATACAACGGACGCCGCGGTGGATCGGGTCGATGGCCGGGCAGCCGACGTTGCAATTGGCGTTGGAGCCGATCACGATCTCGGTGTTCTGGTCATTGTCCAAGAGCGGGTAGGAGGCCGAATTGGCGGGCAATTCGGCCGAATTCGGGGACTTTTTGCCCGTGGTACGATTTTGGGTCGAAAATCGTACCAAAATCGTACCACGCGAGGGGGATCTCACAGCCGCGCAGGAGGGCCTCCGCGGGGCCTGCTGCGGGCTGTCTCGACAGCCCGCGGGCCGGGCGGAGGGCCACGATCTGACGGTCCGTTCCTTGGCTTCGGCGATCGACGCCGGAATCAACGGAAGGCTCCGGGCGAGCCGCTGACCCGCCTCACGACCTCGACTCTAACAGAGTCGCATAGAATAGCGCGGGCTCTGGCCTCGTGAGCTTGTCAGACGCCAGGGTGCCCTTCAGTCACCGATGAACGGGAGATGCTCGGCCAACGCCTCGCCCCCGAAACCAGCGCCGATCCCTGCCACCGTGCAGCCAATGCCAACCGCCGCCGCTGCTCCAGGTCCGCCCGCTGCGAGGGGAGCAGCTCCGGTCACGCACCCTTGCGTCACCGCGACGCCGGCCGCGAGCCCCACGGCCTTCCGCGCGGCCTTCTTGACGTCTCTCTCCCTGAGAGCCTCGATGATCTCGGCGATATCAACGGCCGAGCCGAGGACCTTCGTGGAAGATTTCATCAACCTGATGCCCTTCGCCGCCCGCCCCAGATCCTTGAGCGCCGAGGCCGACAAACTTCCCCCGCGCCTGAGCTTCTCCACATTCTCCAGCGCGGCGTTCAGAGCACCGACGGGCAGTGCGGTGACGCCTGCCAGCGTGAGCTGTTGTAGGAAGGCTTCGAGGAACCTCGGATCCGTCTCACCAGTACGCTCGATCAATTGCTGCTCAAAGCGGCTCCGCAACGCCTCCAAATTGACCGGATGCGGCCCCGGATCGACCACCGATATTTCGCCACCCTCCTGGCACCCGAGCTTCGCGTCCTCCCGCAGTGCGGAGACGCCCGACAAGACTACTTGCCCCGCGGGAGCCCAGTCGTTCGGCGTTAGCGGTATGCACGGCTTCTCGAGTCTCTTGCAGTGGCCGAACGGAAATACGTTCACGCCCGGGACATGATCCGCAACCCCACCCGCCGCGTGGAAGATCGATTCGACCTGGCTCAGCCCCAGGCAGACGAGCGACGATGGCGAGCACCCTGCGTTGCACCGAAGGGTGGCAGTTGAGACGACCAGACGTGGCATGGATCACGGAGGATAGGCGTGACTTCTCCCGGCGACCATCCCAAGTGCACTGGCATCCATCCAGTCGACGTTGGCGACTCGTCCCGTACTCGAGCCGCATCTCATCGATCTCGACGCTCTACGCCCCCGGCCGACTCACCCGACCCCGGGACCGCAAGCAGCCCATATTACCAATACAAACGCGGAGGGCTCACCGCCCTCGAGCCACACCCGCGGTCCGATGCGGGCACCTGCCGGGCGATCCCCGAGGCTGTCGCGAAGCACAATTGGGCGCTGCGGCGGGAGGCGCCGCGGCGGAGCGTCCGCGTGCTCATCCGTGCGGTCGAGCGGGCGAAGCTCGTCGCTCCGGGCGCGCTCGCCAAGTCGAGCGTGGTCCGTCTGTTGCGCGCGCACGGGCTGTCCGTCCGGCCGCTCGTCAGCAGCCTGTCCTGACCGACGTAGCCAACGACCAGACGGTCGCTCTCCTTCTGCCATTGCTACGGAGAACCCGCCAGATCGAAGCTACATGAAGCCCAAGAGTTGGTTACGCCATGGGCACCATCGCGGACGCCGAACCATTTTTCTCGTCGTAGGGGACGATTTTGCTCGCACGCGACCACCGCACCACCGCTAATGCCTGGGCACCCCAACCGGCGTTGAGGTTGCGGGGGGTGCTCGTTGCTGTAGATTGCGACGTGCCGGGAGACCGCCGATGGATCGTGCCGCTGATGTCGATCTAAATCGTGACCTGCCGCTCCGCGGGTTGACACCGGAGTCGGCGGAGCGGGGAGACTACCGCTACTTCGCCGTGACGCCGCAGCTCGGTGGAGATTTTGCGTTCAACATGGTGCTGCCGGCGAGCTGGCTGTACGTCGCGCCGACTGGGGTGATCGACCTGGACGAGGGTCCCGCGCCGCTCGGGGTGTTCACGGAGTGCTCGCGCGGATGCTGTTTAGCTGCGAGTTCACGGTGACACGCGCGCGCGTCATGACGGTGACGCCGCCCGCAGGGCGGTCAGCGCCGCCTGCGTGAATGCGAGGATGTTGGGGGGGGGGTCCAGGCGTCGCGCCGGCGGGTGACGAGGCCGGAGTGGCGCGCGGTCATGAAGCCGCCCTCGTCAACGACGGCGCGGCGGGCGGCATCGAGTTGGGTGCCGGCCACGCGGGCGACCACGAGTTCGCCGCTAGCTCCGTTGACGAGGATGTGCGCGCGTGCAGCGAGCTCGACGAGGCCGTCGACGGCGGACACGAGGACCCACTCGTCGGTGACCACGACCTCGGTGATGTAGTCGCCGGCCAGGTAGGAGACGGTGGAGCGGGCCGGCGTCTGAGAGCGGACGAGGATGGCGAACTCGGGGGCGACGGCGACGGTGAGGGCCTGCAGGGCGTCGGCGACGAGCGGGTTGTCGGGCTCGTGCCGGTGCTTCCACAGCGTGTCCATCGCAGCCTTGAGCTCCGGCGAGTCGGCGCCGGCGATGTGCTTGCCAACCAAGCGCGCGAGGTACTCGTCGCTGAACAGCGGCGCCGTGTTCGCGGCCGGACCGATGAGCACCGTCGGGTATCCGGTGGCGAGGGTGTCGGGCGGGGCCGAGGTGTCCTTGATCGGGCGGATGAAGATCTCGAAGTTGATGCCGAGGCCTGCGAGGAAGGCGCTGATCTTTCCGCCAGCGCCAGCGCGAAACCCGTCCTTCTTGGTGTAGGAGACGCCGGCGTGCGCGCGCGCCTCGACGCCGAGGAGCGTGCCCTCGACGCCGAGGCGGCCGCCGATCTCGATACCGAGGAAGGGGATCTTGAGGCCCTTGGACTCGACCGCGACCTCGCCCTTGAACACCGCCGCGCCGGCGCCAGCGTCGACGCCGATGTTCCCCTCGCCCTTCTTGGTGTCGATCGTGGCGCCGACGTTGAGATTGCCGTCGGCGGTCAGGACGTCGCCGGTGCCCTCGACTTTGCCGAGAGCGCCGGTATACTCGCCCTCTACGTTGACGGTCGATTATTTGCCGTCGACGTCGGCGGCGAGGCTGGCCTTGAAGTCGCGGAGCCCGTTGATCTCGGCACCGGCGGTGGTGCTCACCGAGTACTCGCCGTGGACGAGCTTGCCGTGGTCGCCCCAGAACGTGTCCAGCTCGCCGCTGTCCTCGGCCCAGGTCTTCTTTAGCTCGGCCTGGAGGGCTCGATCGTCGTCCTCTTATTGCTCGCCGAACTTCTTGAGCGGCTTCTCCTGGGCGCGGTCGAACTCGTGTTCGTGGCCGATCGTCCCCTCGATCGAGGGCTCCTCGCCGGGCCCGGCGCAGGCGAGTCGATCGCCGATCCGCGCCGCCTGCAGGCCGTTGATCAGGACGGTCGGCGAACCCTCCTCGATCGGTCCGCCGATGTGCTGCGGACAGATGTGGTGATCCGAGATCCGCGCCGCGGGCAGAAAACCGATAAAGACATTGCTCGACCCGGTGATGACGATACCGCCGTGGAGCGTCACATCGGTGATGCGGCTGGCAGGCGGCACGTCTCGGCTGGTTTACGACCGTGCGCGTGGCCCGACAAGCCAAGCGGGGTGGGGGGTCGCACAACGCGAGTGGGCCGGGCTGAGACACTCGCGGGTCTCGGCGATTCTTGACGAGTGTCAGATCTTGCCCAAATCGGCATTGGGGGTCGCGGCCGTTCGGTGCATCCAGTACACTGGCGTAGTGTTGATACGCTCCGCGATAAGGGATCGTCCCGTCCAGGACCAGCGGAATGTCTGGTGGTGACGCCAGGTTGTCACGCGCCCCGGCGCGCGGGCTATATCGTCGGTTGGCCGGCGGGCAGAGCAGGCGCAGCGATCAGGAGGCTGTGGTCGCTCATCTGCAGGCGATCTTGAACACTCACATCGGTGAGTCGCTGTCGTCCGCGGAGCTCGGGATCATCGACTTTGCGGACGTGGTGCACAACTTTCCGGCCAGCGCGCAGGCGCTGCTGCACAGCATTCGCGCGACGATCTTGCAGTACGAACCCCGGCTTCGCACCCTGAACATCCAGCCGGTAGCCAGCAGCGATCCGCTCGCGCTGGCCTTCGAGATCTCGGCCCGCTACGTCGACGAGCGCCGAGGCCCGTTGCGCTTGCGCACCGAGCTGTCGGTCAGCGGGAGATTCCACGTGCAGGGCTCGTGACGCATGAACCTCTCTGAATACTACGCAAGTGAGCTGACCTTCCTGCGCGAGACGGCGCGGGCCTTTGCGCAGGAGCATCCCGCGCTCGCCGCCTCGCTGCAAGAGCGCGGGACGGACCCCGATGTCGAGCGCTTGCTCGAGGGCGTGGCGTTCATGACCGCAGGCCTGCGCGCCCGCATCGACCAAGCCGGCGCCCACCTTGCCCATGGGCTCGCCGAACTGGTATTGCCGCATTATCTGCGGTCGCTCCCGGCGACCACCATCGTCGAGTTCGCGCCCAATCCCAAGACCCTCCGGGTTCGCCAGCGCATCCCTGCGGAGCGGCCGCTGCTGGCTCGCGCGGTCGATGGTACGGCGTGCCGCTTTCGTACTTGCTACCCGGTCGACCTGTGGCCGCTGAAGGTCGGTGAGGTCCGCCTCGACGACAGCCTCCCGCGGGCTCCGAAGCTCGAGGTCCAGCTCGAGCTGTTCGAGTCGGGTCGCGTCGCTCTCGCCGACCCGCAGCCGCTCCGGTTTTTCATCCACCACAGCGACACGGCGCTGGCCACCACGCTGTTGCTGTGGCTGACCCAGCACCTCACGGGGGTCTCGGTCAGCGGCGCGGCATCGACCCATCACTTACCCGCCACGGCCGTGCGCGTGCTGTCGGCGGCCGGCAGCGCGGTGGTGCCGTGGCCAGATACGGCGCCGCTCGGATACCGAAGCGTGCTCGAATTCTTCGCCCTGCCGGAGAAGTTCCACTTCTTCGAGCTCGCCGGCCTGCACGAGGTGCCGCTGGCCGACGCCCGGCTGATGCTGCAGTTCGAGTTCGACCGTCCCCCGCCGCTCCCGGGCGCGCTGGGCCCCTCACCGCTGCGCCTGCACTGCACGCCAGCGATCAATCTCTTCGAGGCGCCGGGTGAACCCGTGACCCGCGGCCCACTGACGCGGGAATCGCTGGTGCGGGCGGATGGCGTCGACCCGCGTCACATGGAGGTCTACGAGGTGCGCTCGGTCGTCGCCGTCAGCCGCACCCACGGCGGACGCCGTGCGTTCGTCCCGTTCACCCGCGCCGGCCAGGTCGTGGGCGGCACAGCTCCGGCCTTCGCGCTGCGGAGGGCGCTCTCCCCGGTCGATCGCGGCATCGACACGTATCTCTCGTTGATCGACCCACCCGACCAGCGCGCCGTCCTCGACGAGGAGGTGCTCTCGCTGCAACTGTTATGTACCAACCGCGCGCTCCCCGAGGCGCTCCACGCCGGTGATATTCAGGAAGAGCTGCGCGGCGCGCTCTACAAGGGATATGCCAACATCACGCCGGTGTCGCCGCCAGTGCGCATGGCTCTCGGCTCGGAGGCGCTCTGGCGCCTGCTCTCCCACCTCGCGCTCAATCAGCGTGGCCCCGCGGACGCCGATTCGCTCCGCGGCCTGCTACACCTCTACAACTTCCACGGGGTGGCCAACGCCCAACGCGGCCGCCTCAGCGCGCGCACGATCGACGCTGTCCGCGACGTCCGCCGCGAGGCCGTCACCCGCCTCGTCCGCGGCGTCCCCATCCGCACCGTCCGCACCACCGTCGAGCTCGACGAACGTGCCTTCCTCGGCGCCGGCCATGCTCGCCTGTTCGGCGCCGTGCTCGACGACCTCTACGCCTCGCATATCAACATCAACGTAGCGAGCGAACTGCGGACGGTGCTAAGCCCGTCCCGGATGGAGTTTACGTGGCCAGTGCGCATCGGGGACTAGAGGCCGAGGCCCAGACTTGGCTCGGCCGCGTGCTCGCTGCGCCGGCATCCTACCCGTTCCTGGCCGTCGTCGACCTGCTCGAGCGCCTGTTCCCCGGCCCCGCACCGCTCGGCACCGTGGTCGAGGCCCAGGACGAGCGCATCCGCTTGCAACACAGCAGCGCCCTCATGTGCGACGTGGGCGAGGTCGCAGCCGTCGAGCTGCGCGGCGAGCCCCCGCGTCCGACCCTGACCCTCTCATTGCTCGGCCTGTGCGGCTCGGCCACGCCGCTGCCACTCTACATGGCGGAGGAGGCCGACCTCGACGACGAGCAAGGCGCGGCCATCCGTGGCTTGCTCGATGTCCTGCACCACCGCGTACTCTCCCTGCTGGTCCTCGGCCTGCGCGCCGTCGACCTGCCGAGCTCCCTGCGCGCCGACGGCCGCGACCTGTGGACCTCACGCGTGCTCGCGTTCCTCGGCCAGGACGAGTCGAGCGCCGCACAACGCCTGCCTCGTGCGACGCTGCTGCGCCTCGCCCCGACCCTCGCCTCGGGCGTGCGCTCACCAGCGATGCTCGCCGTGGCCCTGCGCATCGCCCTCGCCGACCAGCTCGGTAACGCGACGCTGCACGTCGAACCCCTCAGCGGGGCCTGGATGCCTATCGACGAGTCGCAGTGGACCCGCCTCGGCAGCTCCAGCGCGCGCCTCGACGATACCGCAGTGCTCGGCACGGAGGTCATGCACCCGTCAGGCGCCGCGCAGGTGGTCATCGGACCGCTCAGCGGGGAGCACTATAAGATCTTCACGCCTGGATCGATCGGGCACTCGAATGTCCAGGCGTTGACGGCCGGGTTCACCCCGGAGCCGATTCATTACGACCTGGTGCTGGAGATCGAGGACTTGACGTACCCGCCGGGGATCTTGGGGCTGCGGAAGCTCGGGGAGGATCTGTGGTTGGCGCGTAGTGACCTGAAGGGGGTGCATACGCGGATGGTTGTTGGAGTGTAGAAACCTCGTCGGAGGACGTGATGACTGCCGAAGTTCGATAGCCTCTATTTTGCGAATGATGGCGTTTCGTATCCAAGCGTATGTGCTGCGGCTTAAACGAATACAAGTAGCCAGTTTCACCGAGCGCGCAGCGCCATTCGCTCCTTTGAGGCGCGATGGATCCACAGCACGCGCACGATGCTGTCGAGGGCGGTGCCATCCGTAACTCTCAATAGATGCAACGAGTACGCGTCTAAATGATACATCCAACCGACACAGTCCCCACGCAGGTCGAGGGCCTTGCCGCCCCCCGAAATCGACGTTTCCTCGTCTGGCCGACGCCCCATCTTGGCCAGAACGACCGGTGCGGGATCCGTAAAAGAGATTCGATAAGGGAGTCTCGCGGCGAACCCCGGCGAGTCGAAGTCGCCACGGGCATGAAATACAACGCTACAAAAGATCGTTTCATCGCGTGCAGACTCTGGTACGCGGATATACGAGGGGTGACAGAATCTCAAACGACACCCCGCGTCCTTGCAAAGATCCACCTCGGGCAAGCGCTCTCCTTCCTGGATCCAATGCGACTCAGCGGTCTCCTTCCAGCTACTCACGACATCCCGGAACGCGCGTCCAAAGTTGAGGCGGAGCGCGTTGCTATCAAGGTCGGGCCGGTAGATAGACGGGCTCAAGCAGACTCCTCAGCGCGAGCGCATTCCAGCGACGATAATCCACCGTCGGCTGCCGAATATTGTGCCAAGATCCGCAGTCCGTCGAGGATCCATGTGCAACCTCGGACAGTCCCGCTAACTGCCCGCGATCGCTTCGGTTCTCCGAGGGATCTTACAATGCCCTCGTACTTTTGTCCGAACATCATTCCCTTCGGCAATTCACCAGAAAACTGCGAATAGCCGTGTTTGGAAAATTCACTCGACCAAAAATTCAGCTGGTGAAGGAGAAAGCCATCGTTCGAGCGGAGAAACGTCAGATCCACCCCCGAGGCCTTTGCACTCAGCGCGATTCTTTGTGTGTCTGCTGCGATAGCAGAAGGCCAAGATTCAGTCATCAGTTCTTCGCGCAACGACTTCACTTCTGGAGCGTCGTATCTGCGGCCGAGAAGTTTAAGCATCGAATTTGCGCTCTTCATGGCTGCGTTTCCTCGTCGATGATTTTTCCAAATTGATCGTCGTAATCCTGATTTGATTTGTTCTTGATCTGGTCGGCGGCTTTTTTATACGCGTCGATGTTGTCTGGATCCATTGTCTCCGCGTTCTTCACCATCGCATTGGCGTCTTGCGCTGCAGCCGCGTTCAAATCTTGGGCGTCACCCCTGACCACGTCTGGTTGATTCTTGCCCCCGTAGGTGGGGCCTGCCTTATGGATATCCTTCGGGACGACCACGGTTGTGCCTTCTTTATCGATTCGCTTGTCAATGTTCGCCCACTGATCGGGGGTTGGTGAGATATCATTGTCTGCGGCATATTTCCGGGCGGCCTCCTTGAGCGCTGCCTTTGAAGGGATGTGATCTCGGTCGCAGCTTCCATTGCCGGTGATCTTCTTTTGTTCGCCGTATGTGTCGACCCATCCTTTTCGCTCATGGAGAGGAGTCTTCTGGTCATCAGGTACCTCATCGTCCGGTCGTGCGTCCTCGTCGCCGCACCCCAGTCCGCGAGGATCACGCTGAACGAGCGGATTGCTCGTATACCCATACAGGTTAACCCCACCCCCCGTTCCCGCCGGATCCTCCCCAAGATACCTCCCAAGTTCTGGGCTGTAATACCGAAACCGGTTGTAATGCAACCCCGTCTCGACATCACAGAACTGCCCGGCCAGCCGCAGCGACAGCTCAAACTTTGAATCTTCGCGCTCACCCTCCGCCAGCCCATACGGCCCCAACCGCACGCTCCAAACCCTGCGCCCATCCGCATCCAGCGCCGCCACAGGCGCGCCGCGCTGGTCCGTGACCAGGTAGTGGAGCTTGCCGCTGTCTGGCGCCGCATCGGCCGAATCATAGTCGATCGCCAGCCAGGGCGTGAGCGAAAAGTCATCCGCATACACATACACCCGCAGTTGCCCACCAGGCCGCAGCTCCGCCGCCAGGCGGTCCGTGTCCCAAAAATACTCGGTGATCGCCGCCCCATACGTCTTCCGCGTCCGGCGCCCGAGCGGGTCGTAGTCTGCAGACCACGCCTCAGCGAACCCGTCGATCCGCCGCAGCCGGTCGAGCGGGTCGCGGTGGAACTTGAGCTCCCGGCCGTCGCGCCGCCAGCGGGACACGTTGTTACGGTGGTCATACGTCAGCGCCCCGCCGTTCGCCTTGACCAGCTTGTTCCCCGCCGCGATCTCCACGCCCGACAGGTGCGGCGCCGCGATCAGATTTCCGCTCACATCATAGCGATACTCGCCGCTCCCACGCCCATCCGGCGCGATCACCTCGGCCAGCTGGTGTGCCGCGTCGTGCCGGTATTGCGTCGTCCCGCGCTCGCTGTCCTCGACCCGCAGCAGGTCGCCCTCGGGCGAGTACTCGAAGCGTCGTCGCCACACCGGCGCCTGCGCGTCCGCGGAGAACAGGTGCTTTCCGAGGCAGCGCCCCAGCGAGTCGAACTGCGTCACCTCATGGACCCCGCAGGCCATCCGCCGGACCACCGCGCCCTCGGGCTCGAGCACGATCGCGTGCCGGTTTCCCAGCGGGTCCTCGATCTCCAGCGTCTTCTCGTCGAGCCGACGATAGTGGGTCACGAAGCGTCCGAGCGTCCGCGTCTCCGCCAGTCGCCCGCCCTCGAACACGTGCTCCACCCCGCGACCGTCCCGCTGGTCGCGGCAGCGACGGCCATTGGCCGCGTAGGCGAACTCCAGCACATGCTCGCCGTAGTTCACCCGCGCGAAGCGGCCGTTCGGCGCATACTCGTAGTGGTGCTCCTCGCCGCCAGCGAGTGTGCGCCGCGACTTCAGGTTTTCGGCCCCGTACGCGTACTCGACCAGCAACTCGCCGCGAGCGTCCCGCTTGGCGGTAAGATTGCCGGCGCGGTCGTGTTGATAGGTCTCGACCAGCGACCCGCTGTGGTGCACCTCGGTCAGGGCGTCACGCAGGTCGTAGCGATACTCGTGACGGTTACCGGCCGGGTCGACGACCGCGGCGATCTGCTCGCTCGGCGTATATTCGTAGCGGATCTCGCGGTCCAGCGGATCGCGGGCCAGGACACGGTGATTCCACGACGCATACTCGAATTCGTAGCGCGCCCTCGTGATCGACGTACTTGCGCAGCCATCCGTTCGGCGTGTACATCCACCGCCGCGGGCTGGCGCCGTCACGCGTCTCCGTGCTCAAGAGCCCCTGCTCGTCGCGGCGACACGACGGCTCTACCCGTGGGTCGCGCTCCGGGACGATCTCCGAGAAGATCGAGGCCCCGCCGGTCATCAGCGGCTCCAGCCCAGCCGAGGCCAGCGGCGCGCGCAGCAGGACCTCCGACGCCAGGTCGCCCAGCTCGAGCTCCGCCGCCGTCCGCGGGACACGATGCGCCGGCGGGCCGGTCGGGTCGTCGGCTGGTCGCACGCCGCCGGCCGCGTTGATCCACGCGGTCACCTCGCCCGCGGCGTCGTGGAGCGCCGTCCGCCGATTGCCTCCGGGATCCGTCTCGGCGACCAGCCGCCCCTCCGCGTCGTACTCGAAGCGCCGGACGCCTCCGTACGGGTCGATCACCTCGGTGATCGACAGCGACCCGTCATAACGGTGCAGCCACTCGCCGCCGTCGGCGTGACGAACGACCGTGGCCTGGGCCTCCGGCATATAGCGCAGCCACACCGCCTGCACCCCGTCGTGCCCGCGCGACGCCACACAGCGGCCCTCGGCGTCGTACTCGTAGACGAAGCGGTAGCCGTCCCGGTCGGTTCGCGCGACCATGCGGTGCGCCGCGTCGTATGCGAAGGTCCGGCGGTGCCCGTGACGGTCGGTCGCTGCCACCAGATCGCCGCGAGCGTCATATTCGTAGCGCATCATCGCCACGGGCCGTGCTTCGGCCTGAGCCGGATGCGCGACCGACACCAGCCTGGAGATCCGCTCGTCGCTGTACTCGACCGCGACGACCCGCGTGCGCCCGCGGTCGCAGATCTCGACGAGTCGTCCTCCGCGGTCATATGCGAAGGCCAGCGCCTCGGCGCCGCGGATCATCTGCTCGGGCCGCGACGCCACGTCCGCGGTGGGCACGCGAAATACGTGCACCGTCTTATCGGGCGCGCGCAGCTGGTGCTCCGCCCCGACCTGCAACAATCGCCATCCACGCTGGGGATGGGTCGGCGCGTCATACGGAAACAGCAGCGTCTCACCGTCCGGCTGACGGAGCAGCCAGCCATCGACCGCAGCCTGCAGCGTGCGGGCGAACCCGTGCGTATGGCCCCACCCCAGCGGGCCCGCCGTGATGCGTGCGGTGCTGTAGTGCCGCTCCCACGCGATCGGCAGCGGGCCCGCGATCGTGAACTCGCCCACGGCCTCGACCAGGGCGCCGGTCACAATGTCGACCGGATCGCCGACCCAGCGCACACCGTCGCCGAGGCACTCGCTCGCGTCTATTTCTTGGGACACTCGGTACACCCCGCCTCGCTGTCCTTCTTGTTGCGCTTGGGCTCGAACTCCGCGCTGGTCAGCTTGCGCATGGCGATCTGCATCCCGCTCGGCATCGGAAAGCCGCCGATCAAGACGCTCGAATCGCCGAGCGTGATGGCCCCGACCGGCGGTCCGACCGCGGGGTCCTTCCCCATCGCCGCCGACAGCGCGCTCGCAGCCGCGTCCGAGGCGGCCTGCGCGGCCATATCGAGCACCGCCATCCCGGCCGAGAGCGCGTAGGCCGAGGCCGTCGCCGAGTCACCGGCGATCGCGGCGCCGGCCGCGTCCTCGGTATCCGCGACGATGCCCGCGACCTGCGCGACCTGCCCAGCCTTCCCCATCACCTTCATGCCCTGCATCGCCGCCTTGGTGAGCGCCGCGATCGCGCCGCGGGCCAGCCATCCCTTCGGCGGCCAGCAATGCATGGTGACGTCGATCGCCCGGGCTGCCCGCGCACCACCGATGAATACCTTCGACGATCCGGTGAAGATCTCGAAGCCGGGCACGTAGCCCAGGCAGGTCGGAGACAGGCCGACGTCGCCGCAGCGCGCCGCGGGCAGGCTGCCGATCAAGACGGTCACGCAGCACCCGAGCGCCACGGCGCCGAGCGGCGGCAGCGGCACGCCGAAGCTCGGTGGATGCGGATGCGCGTGCGGCAGCCCGAGCACCAGGGAGCCCAACGTCGCCGCCGGGAACGACGGCAACGCCTTGGAAATGCCGTCCGTCAGCTTGGCGATCCCCATGTTGATCGCGTCGGTCGGCGCGCTGACCAGCTGCATCGCCTTGCCGAGCCCCTCCTGCAGCATGCGCGCCGGACTGGGTGGCTTCTCGGCCTTGGCCGCTCGCATCGTCTGGCTACCGACGTTCGAGCCCATGGCCCCCTCCTAGCACGGCGTCGATCGATCGTCGCAGCGCGGCGGGCAGCCCGTGGTTGCGACTCGCCTGGAGATGCGGTCGCAGCTCCGCCACCAGCTGGTCGCGGTCGTTGTCGCGGGCCACCTCGGCCGCCGCGAGGAAGCTGGCGGCCCAGACCTCGGGCGCCGCTCCACGCCGCTGCTGCGCGAGCCCGCGTCCGAGCAGCGACGTGGCTTGTGTCTCGGGCTCGGGGATCATTCGCGCCAGTTGTTGCGCCCCGTCGAAGAACACCTCCGCGTCGACGACGCGACCCATGGCGAAATAGAGGTCAGCGAGGTGGCGTGTGATCATGAGCAAGACGATCGGAGCCTCCGCGTCGCTGGCCGGCACCAGGGCGCGCTCATACCATTCGATCGCCGGAGCACTACGCTTCTCGATGCGCTCGATGTCACCGAGCCCGCTGAGCGCCAACGCGGCCAGGACCGGACTCTTGAGCGCCTGCGCCTCGCCGTAGAGGGCGTCGAGCCGCCGCTGCGCCGGCTCGAAGCGACGGTGCCCCACATCCAGCATCGCCGCCTCGAGCAGCGCCTGCGCCCGCTGCTGCCGCGGCAACGACGGATCTTCGGCCTCCATCGCGGCGCTCTTCGCGAGCGCCGCGGAGGACAAGTCGAAGTGCAGCGTCCGCACGAAACGTGGCAGCGGCCACGGCTCACCGGCGGCGTGCACGAAGATCCGCAGCCGGCGAAACCAGGGGGGCACGCCGCCAGGATCGCTCAGGCCTCGCACCAGCTCGGTATATGCGCGCTCGTCCACGACCTCGAGTGGACACAAGATGACGACCAGCCTCGGGGTGTCGCGGCCGCGAGGCAACAGCTCGCGTGCGCGTTCCAGGGCGGACTTGAGCTGCGCCGCGGCGCCCGGGCAATCGCGTGCGAGCGCGGGCGCGGCTCCGTGGGCCGCTCGCTCGCTCGCCTCGATCCGCTCCGTGATCACCTCGACGTATGCCTCTGCGGTTGTGAACGGGTGGGGAAAGCTCAGGAACACGTCCGTGGAGCTCGCCTCGGAACCGTGGAGCAGGCGGTACACAAAGGGCAGCTGCTCGCGGGCGCCGCGCAGGACGCAGACACCGTGCTCCGGGTCGCCCAGGAAGCCCGCCAGTTCGCCGCGAAGCTCTTGCAATAGCCGCAACGTTTCGCCTCAGTTGATCTTGATGAGCGCGCCAGAGATCTCATGCATGCCGATCGCCGTGCTGGTGATCTTGGGGCCGGACACCGTGATTCCGTCCGCCTTGATCGTGATCGCGCTGCCGCCGACCTGAAGCGTGATCTCCTCGCCAGCCGTGATCACGACCTTGTTCGCGCCGACGTCGACGCCGACGCCGCCGCTGATGTGTACTCCGAGCGGCGCGGCGACCAGGACGTCCATCATCGACCCGAGCGAAGCGCGCTGGAAGCTGCCGAGGGAGAGCGTGCTGGCGATCGAGTTGATAGAGACGCTCTGCAGCGCGACCGCGGTCAGCGTCGCGGTGTCCGAGGACAGGGACACGTCCTTCGACGCCGACGCCTTGAACGTCGCGGTGTTGGCCCGGAGCGAGACGTCGGTCTCCGCCGTCACCGACACGGACGCGGTCTTGGCAGTGAGGCTCATCTCTGTCTGCGCGGTGAGGCTGATGTTGGCATCGGTCGACGTCTCCGTGATCCCCTGCTTGACCGTCACCGAGCGCGAGCCCGTCTTCACGTCCAGCGAGCTGTTTCCGGTCAGGACCGTGACGCCGCGGTCCATCTCGATCGACGTGGTGCTCTTCCCCGTTGTCACCGTCAGCGACTCGTCTCCCTCGCTGACCGTGACGCTCCGATTCTTGGTGATGGTGAAGGACTGGTTGCCGCCCACAGAGAAGGTCTGGTTGGCCGTGACGGTGCGGCTGTTGTCGTTGAGCACGACCTCGTTGAGGTCCTTCTGCGCGTGGAGGAACACCTCCTCCTGGCCCTTGCGGTCCTCGAAACGCAACTCGTTGAAGCCGCCACCACCGAGTGAAGAGTCGGACTTGATGGTGGTCTTCGTCTTGTCCGCGGGCAGCGGATAAGGGGGCTTGTTGTCGCCGTGGTACACGCGGCCGGTCACGACGGGGCGGTCGGGGTCACCTTCGATGAAATCGACCAGCACCTCGTGGCCGATGCGGGGCAGGAACATGCTGCCCCAGCCGTTGCCCGCCCATAGCTGGCTGACACGGACCCAGCACGAGCTGGTCTCGTTGTACCGGGTCCGTGCGGTCCCAGTGGAATTGGATCTTCACACGCCCGTGCTCGTCGGTATAGACCTCCTCGCCCTCGGGGCCGACCACAGTGGCGGTCTGCAGGCCGCGCATGACGGGGCGGTGGGTCGCAGCTTCGGCGCGGAACGGCTGGGCGCGCTCGGTGACCGTGAATTCGTTGCTGTAGCTGAACTCACCCGCAGCGTCTTGGTCGAGCACCTGGGGTTGATTGCCGGCGTGGCTGACCTGAATGACGCGGTAGTCGCCGTCGAGATCATGGCGGGGGTGACCGATCAGCTTCAAGGTGTGCCCGGCCGTGATGCGCGGGCAATCGCTGCTGCCGGCGCCAGCCCGGCGCTGCGCCTGGAGGGCTTCGAGTCCTGGCAATTTGGCTTGCGTCTTGCCCTGATGCGCGCCGGCCTGCCCGGGGTCCTGGTACTCGCCCGGGTATTGATAGACCTCGAGCTCGGCGCGGGCCTTGGCCTCCTCCGCGGCAGCCATGGGGAGCCCCGGCTTGTGAAGGTTGAAGTCGCGGAGCGAGACCTTGCCCGGGCGCACGCGCTCGCCGAAGCGAAACTCTGTCACGTGCTCGCGGTCCGCGACCATGCCTCCGGGCGGGCTGAACCACAACGCGGGCGACCCGGCGATCGGCGGATGGGCCCCGGAGTGGTCGGCCATCACGAGCACGTGCTTGTCGGCGCTGTGCTCGAAGAAGTAGAAGATGCCGTCCTCCTCCATCAGACGGCTGATGAATCCGAGGTCGGATTCGCGGTATTGCACGCAGTAGTTGCGCGGGGCGTACTCGCCGAGCAGGTCGAGGCGAAAGCCCTCGGCCGCGAGTCCAGCCTGCGTCAGGACCTCCTTCAAGATGTCGGGGGTGCCCAGGTCCTGAAAGATGCGGCAGTCATGGCGGTGCTGCAGGCGCCAGATCCACGGCACGAGCTGGGCCTCGTAGAGCTGGAGATGGCGCGACTGGCCAACGTACTCGAAGGACGAGATCACGCCCGAGATGAAGCGTGGCGCCTCGATGCCGCCGATCTTGAGGACCCCCGGCTTGTCGACGATGGCGGCGAGGTCGACCTCCCCGCCAGCAAGCTCGGAGTGAAACTCGAACAGGCCCGACAGGCCCTCGCGCCCGAAGAATCGCAAGACCCGCAGCTCACCGCCGCCCGCCGCCTCGAAGGTGAAGAGCGGCTGGTCGCCGAGGAGCGTGCGAAGGAATGACATCAAGCTCACTGCGAATTATCCTGTAGATTCAGGTAAACATCATCGCAGCGCTTCGACAAGCAGCAATCTGCATGGCGTCTTCCGACGGCAACCCCAATCAGGGTTGGGTTGTCCCTTCTTACCACCCCTACCGAACCCCGACACCGGTCGGCGGTACCGAGGGTGCCTCCCAGAACTCGATCCGCAGGGCCCCGAAGTAGCACGTTCCCTCGCAAGAGAATCCGTTCCATAGATCGGCGTGCCCTGTGGCGCCCGTGATCCCTCCGCGGAACAGGATGATACCTCGCATACCCGAAGCTGCTCGCTTCACGTTTGGGCGGCGCGAACGGAGGCCCATAGGTCTTACTGAGATATGCGCTCAGCTCATCCACGCTGTAGATGTACCACCGCTTATTCTTGTCGCTGATCACCCTTGGTGACTTCGAATAGGGCAAAGCCGTCGGTCAACTCCATGAACGAGCTGGTGCGCATGGTCAGCTTGGTCGGCGGGACCGGCAGCACCAGCGGCGGGATCGGGGGGATGAACGGGATGGAAGGGAACTTGAGGACCAGCGGCGGGGGTGGGGCCATCGTCACCGTGTGCTCGATTCCCACGGTGGTGGCATCACTGGTGGCGACGTTGACCGTTCGAGCCGCGCCGACGCTGACTGTCTCGCTGCCGCCGACCGAGGAGGTGCGGCTGGCACCGACGGTCTCGGTCAGGCAATTGAGGATGAAGGTGTTCCAGTCCTTCTGAGCGTGCAGAAAGACCTCCTCCTGGCCCTTGCGGTCCTCGAAGCGGAGCTCGTTGTAGCCGCCGCCGCCGATGGAGGAGTCGGACTTGATGGTGGTCTTGGTCTTGTCGGCCGGGAGCGGGTAGGGGGGCTTGTTGTCGCCGTGGTAGACGCGGCCGGTGATCACCGGCCGGTCGGGGTCGCCCTCGATGAAATCGACCAGCACCTCGTGGCCGATGCGCGGGATGAACATGGCGCCCCAGCCATTGCCGGCCCACAGCTGGCTGACCCGCACCCAGCACGAGCTCGACTCGTTGTAGGGTCCTTGCGGTCCCAGTGAAACTGGACCTTCACGCGGCCGTGCTCGTCGGTATAGACCTCCTCGCCCTCGGGCCCGACGACCGTGGCCGTCTGCAGGCCCCTCATGATCGGCCGCCGGGTCACGGGCTCGGCGCGGTAAGGTTGTGCGCGCTCGGTCGCCGTGAATTGGTTGCTGTAGCTGAACTCGCCAGAAGCGTCCTGGTCGAGGGCCTGGGGCTGCTCGCCGACGTGACTGACCTGCGTGATGCGATACTCACCGTCGAGGTCGTGGCGCGGGTGTCCGACCATCTTCATGGTGTGCCCGGCGGTGATGCGCGGACAATCGCTGCTACCGGAGCCGGCGCGGCGGTGGGCCTGGAGCGCCTCCAATCGGAGCTTGGCCTGAGACTTTCCCTGGTGGGACCCGCCCTGGCCCGGGTCCTGATACTCCCCCGGGTATTGATAGATCTCGAGCTCGGCCCGGGCTTTGGCGACGTCCATGGCCTCCATCGGCAAACCTGGTTTGTGGAGGTTGAAGTCGCGGAGGGACACCTTCCCGGGGCGCACCCGCTCGCCAAAGCGAAAGTCCTGAATATGCTCACGATCGGCGACCATGCCGCCCGGTGGGTTGAACCATAGGACGGGTGAGCCCGGTATCGGCGGGTGAGCGCCCGGGTGGTCGGCCATCACGAGCACGTGCTTGTCAGCGCTGTGTTCAAAGAAGTAATAGAGGCCGTCCTCCTCCATGAGGCGGCTGAGGAACGCGAGGTCCGACTCGCGGTACTGCACGCAGTAGTTGCGTGGGGCATACTCACCGAGCAGATCGAAGCGAAAGCCCTCGGTCGACAGGCCGGCCGTGGTCAGGGCCGCCTTGATGATGTCGGGCGTGTTTTGGTCCTGAAAGATGCGGCAGTCGTGTCGGTGCTGCAGCCGCCAGATCCACGGAACCAGCTGGGCTTCGTAGAGTTGGAGGTGGCGCGACTGGCCGATATACTCGAAAGAGGAGATCACACCCGAGACGAAGCGCGGCGTCTCGAGCCCGTCGATCTTGAGCACTCCGGGCGTGTCGACGATGGCGGCGAGATCGACCTCGCCACCGGCGAGCTCGAGGTGAAAGTCGAACAGTCCCGACAGGCTCTCGCGGCCGAAGAAACGCACGACTCGCAGCTCGGCCCCCGCCGCAGCCTCGAAGGTGAAGAGCGGCTGGTTGCCGAGGAGCGCGCGGAGAAACGACATCAAGCTCATGAGGGTTCGTCCTGGGCGTACGCAAACACTATCGTGCCCGCGCGACAAGCCCCAACGGGGATTGCCCGGTTTGTGCAGGCCCAATCGAGGTTGGTGATTGGCGCTTGACGAAAAATCCGTATCGTCGCTGGCGCGCGGTACCAAGATGCGGTCGATGCAGATCACGGTGGTCGATCACAAGACGCGGCGGACCGTGTGCGAACGCCTCTTCGACGTGTTCCCGGTGCGGATCGGCCGCGATAACGGGAACGACGTCGTCCTACCGTTCCCGTTCGTCTCGGCCTGGCACGCCGAGGTCCGCAGCGACGGCGAGGCGCTGCGCCTGTGCGATCTGGGGGCGACCAACGGGCTCTTCATCGGCCCGCGCCGCATCGCTGGTGGGGGCGCGGTGCCTCTCCACGATCGTCTGGTCGTCACGGTCGGCGAGCTCGAGCTGCGCCTCGAGATCCCCCGCCCCGATGCTCCGGCCGAGCCGACGGAGAGCGACGACCTCCCGCGCCTCCCCGGGGGCGCAGCGCCCCGCGGCGCTGCCGCAACGTCCGGCAGCATCGGCGAAGCCCTCCCCAGCTTCGCCACCGATGACACCGACTTCGCCGCCCGCCTCGCTCGCCTCCAGACCTCGCTGCACGAGCTGCGGCCTCACCACGCCCAGCTCGAGGCTGCCCGGCGCGCCTGGGACGAGAACCTCGCCCGCAGCGTCCGAACCCTCGAGGCCAGCGGTGATCGCCAGGGCGTCAACATGCTCCTTCGCGAGTTCCCGGCGCGTGACCGCGGCGGCTTAGTCATGGTCGGCGCGGCCGACCCCTACGCTGCCGCCGACGAGGAGCGCGGCGCCATCGTGCAGGCCGCCAGCGAATTGCTGCCGGGCCTGCGCGCGCCCACCGGCGAGGACGAGTCGCGCCGATTCCTGACCCGCATCATCGACGTGCTGCGGGTGTTCGCCGCCTGCACCCTCGAGCTGCAGCACGTGCGCGCCCTCCAGGCCGAGGAGCTCGGCGTCACCTGGGCCGACCCCAACGACCCGCTCGCCGCGCTCGCCACCCGCGGACGAGGTCCTGCGCTACCTGCTCGACTGGCGCGACACCGGCGAGAAGCGCAGCGAGGAGCTCGTGCGCGTCTTCGCCGGCCTCGTCGACCACCAGCGCTCATACATCCACTCCGCCCTCGAGGCCGCCCGAAGCGCCCTCAACTCGCTGTCCCCGGCGGAGGTCGAACGCGGCGCCGTCACCGGCTGGCCCAGCCGCGCCGCCGCCCTCTGGCGCCACTACACCACCGTCTACGCTGCGCTGCACAGCGAGACCCACGACCACCTTACGCCGGCGTTCCGCGCGACCCTCCAGCGCGCCTACACCCAGGCTTTGGCCCGCGCCGGCATCGCCCACCACAAGGCCACATGACGCATCCCCGACCGCTGCTCGCCATCTCCTTCATGCGTCCCTCTCGCTCGCCTGCCGCAGCGTCGGCACCCTGCCCGTGTGCCCCGCGACCCTCGTCAGCAGCGAGCGCGCCCTCGAGGCCGACACCCGCGTCTTGCCGCCAGCGCAGTGGCTCAGCCTGCTGGTCCGCGGCGTCGACCGCACGACCATGCTCCCGCCCGACGATCCCCACGAATGCAGCAACCGACCCGTCGCCCTCGCGTGGCCCGACGAGCGCAGCGCCGCCATCGACCCACGCAGCACCGCCAAGCCGCTACCGTCGCGCCCATTGACCGATGCCGACATGACCTTCGGCGAGGGCCCCGACGGACAGGTGCTGGTCTGGGCCCGCATCACCCAGTTCGACGACGGCACCGCGCTCGGCCCGGTCGCGCTCGCCCGCTGGGTCGAGCGCGGCGTCGAGATCCGCGGCATCGGCACTCTATGGGCCCCACAGCGCCGCGCGCGCCTCCGCATCGAGCCGCTCGGTGAAGACGCCCAGCTGCTCATCGCTGACGGCGAGCGCTGCACCAGCGACGACCTCAAGAGCTGCACCCACGAGATCTACCTCCTGCCCCTGGTCGAGCAGCGCTTCATGCAAGCCAACCTCTTCGTGGACGACGCCGCGATCGGCCCCGCCCGTGTCGTCATCACCGAGCGCCGCGTGACCACCCTGTCCGACGGTTGGGTCCGACGTTCTGACGTCCAGCGGCGCCTGCGGCTGAGCGGCAACACGACCGTGATCAACGAGGTCATCCGGATCCGCCTGTGCGATCCGACGAGCAAGCCCGAGCTGTGTCGGGAAGAATGGCGGGCCGAGGAGAACCGCACGCTGGCCTGGCAAGACGGCCGCTTCACGACCAGCCGCAGCGCCTGGGACGATACGCCCTGAAGCGGCAATCGCACGTCATCGTCGATGTCGACCCCCCCCTCGCTACTACGGGTCTTGCGGGTCGGGCGGAACACGTCCTTGAAGATCTGCAGGTCGATCGTCTTGGCGCGACCGATCCGCCGCGGCGCCACCAGCACCTCATTGACCTCATTCATCGCCCGTTGGCGGCCCATCCGGAGGCGGTTACGCCGCAGTCGGTTGCGACGATACGAAAGGGGCTCTTTATACTGCTCGATCCGCGGGACCGCCACCAGCGTCCATCGATCGTACTCGGTCTGCACAAACCCGTAGGTGCACGCCGGGATCGTGCAAGAGTTCGAGAAGCTGACCCAGAACACCCGCATACCCCCCAGCTTGTTCTCCGCCAGCACCTTGCCCGGTGTTCCGCGCCGCAGCGTCTGCAGGTGCGGTCGCAGGGCGCCGCGGACCTTGATCTTGCGGCCCGACACGTCATAGTCCTCGGGGTCATTCAGCTGCGGGTAATACGACCGCAGCCTGCGGCTCAGGTACACCCGCAGCTCCGGACAGCGCCGCGCTCTCCTCGACCCGCGCCAACTCGACCGCCGTCAGGCTCTGACGCCGGGTGCAACCGCCGACGCTTGCCAGCGTCGCCCACAGGACCATCCATAGCGCTGTCCGCCGCGTCATCGCTATCGGTGGTAGCCGCAGCGTGCAGCGCCGTCAAACCCAACTGGACTTGCATATTGTCAGGCCGACGATTCCGCGGTCTGTTGTCCTCATGAACGCGACCCTCGATGTCCGCGTGCTCCTCCACGGCGAGGCGGTCAACAACCTGCGCTTCGACCAGTCCGTGATCCGCATCGGCCGCGAGCGCGACGCCGAGGGCGCCCCCAACGACATCGTGCTGGCCAGCAAGGGCGTGTCCCGCAGCCACGCCCAGATCCTCGTCGGCGACGGGGGCGTGACCGTGATCGACCGCTCGCGTCACGGCACCTTCGTCAACGGCGAGCGCGTGCAGGGCCCTCGTCGGCTCGCGGCGAGCGACGTGATCGAGATCGACGCCTACACGATCCAGTGCGAGCTCGGCTCCCCCGACGCCACCAGACAGGCCGTGCCAGATCCCAACACAACAGCACCTGAGCTCAACCTCGTTCCGGTTCGTCCGCGCCCGAGAGCTCACCCCTCGCGCTGGTCTACCGCGAGCTCGCCGCCCAGCACGGTGCGGCGCGCTGGGGTCAGGCCGCCAGCCTCGGACGCGCCGATCTCCCGCGCGCGACCGAGGCCGCCCGCCGCCTCATCGCCGCGCGCCTGCAAGAGCTGCCTGCCGGAGCGCCCTGGCCCGAGCGACTCGCGCGCGAGCTGTGCGGCCTCGGCCCGCTCGACGACATCCTCGACGATGTCCACGTCACCGCCCTCAGCGTCCGCGGCACCGCGGCGATCCAGGTCCGCCGCGGTGAGTCCAGGAGCTCGCGGCGGCCCGCTTCTCCTGCGTCGAAGCGGTTCACGCCGCGATCGAGCGGTGGACCGGCCAGAGCCTCGGTGAGCACGGGCGCCTCGAGGCCGCGCCCTGCGAGGGCACCTCGTTGCTCGCGCTCGACTGCGATCTCGCTCCCGGCGGACCGATCATCCATGTCACCCGAGCCCGGCGCACTTGCCCACCCGGCCTCACCGAACTCGTCGGCGAGCGCGTGCTCCCACAAGCCGCGGCCGACCTGCTCGGCGAGTGCGTCCGTCGCGGCCGCACATTCCTGCTCCACGGCGACGCCCCGGCCGACCTGTCACCGCTGACCCGCGCCCTGATCGCCGCCCGTCCCGCCGATCGCAACGTCGCGGTCGTCCGTCGCGTCGGCGCGTGGGATACCGGCGACCTCCTCGTCCTCGCGGGCGAACGTTCCGGGGGCCCTGGCCTCGGCGTGTCGCCTCGACCCCGACTGGCTCGTCGTCGAGGAGGTCGAGCCCGGCGACGCGAGCGACCTGTGCGACGGCCTGCGTCACCCCGGCGGCGGCACGATCGCCACCCTGCGAGCCCGCTCTGCCGACGCCGCGATCACCCGTCTCGCCGCCATGTTCGCGGCGGCGAGCGGCTGGTCCGACCTGCAGGCCGCGCGTTCCGTCGTCACCACCGGCCTCGACGTCTTCATCGGCATCCGCCGTGCCACCGCTGGTGGCTCGGTCGTCCACACGATCGCCGAGGCGCGCCCTGGCGCTCGCGGTGAACTCGCTGAACTCTTCACCTGGAACGCTGACACCGCCGGGATCAACCCGACCGACGTCGAGATCCACCTGCTCCGCTGAGGTCCCCGTGCTGCGCACCCTGCTCTTGTTCTCAGCCTCGCTCGTCGCCCTGTCCGCCTGCAGGCCGCGCGGTGAGTGCACGGCCGAACCCGTCGGCGTGCAGCTCCTCGCCATCTCCGACCCCGTCCTCAACCCCGACGACGACGGCAAGTCGTGGCCGACCAACCTCCGCATCTACGAGCTCAAGAGTGACATCGACCTCGAGCAGCTCGAGTTCGACGCGGTGCGCAGCGAGGCCGAGAAGGTGTTCGGCGAGGCCCTCGTGAAGGTGCACGAGAAGGACATCTATGCCGACCGACGCAAGCTCTGGCAGCTCGTGCTCGACCCGAGCACCAGGCACGTCGTCACCGTCGGTTTATTCCGCGAGCCGATCGCCGACGCCTGGTATCAGGCCTACACGCTCCCGGCCGACCTCCCCGCCCAGCGCTGCGAGGCCAAGCGACGCGGCAAGACGCCGCTCGATCCCTGCGTTTTCCTCGCCTTCGAGCGCAACGAGATCTCAGGCGGTCGCTTCCCGCCTGCCGGGTTCGACGTCAAGGCCTTCGAGATCACCTGCGCCCCGGTCGTCGCGCCGCCCGGCAAGAAGCCGAAGAAAAAGAAGAAGCGATCGTGGCGCATCCCAGACGTGCCGCAGACGCCGCAGCTGCCGCAGACCCCCCAGGCCCCGCAACTGCCGCAGACCCCGCAGGCCCCTCAGCTGCCCCAGACCCCGCAGGCCCCGCAGCTGCCGCAGGCACCGCGCGGTCCGACGATGCCCCAGGCTCCGCGCCTACCCGGAAGATGAACCAATGACGATCGCCACCGCATCAAGGCCGCTGTGGAGCGAGGGCATGTTGATGTGCCCCCAGCACATGCAGCAGCAGGACCTCTATCATGAGCAGCACCTGCAAGCGCGCTTGCAGGCGCTCTCCGCCGCCCCATGGGGCGTCACCAGCGTGTTGTTCGACGCTTCGGCGCTCAAGGCCGGCACCCTGCAGCTGAGCAGCTTCCGCGGCGTCCTGCCCGACGGCACCCCGATCAGCTTCGACGCCCTCAGCCCGCTACGTCCCCCGAGCCGCGCCATCGCCCCGCACTTCCCCGCCAAGCTCGAAGCCCTCGGCGTTCACCTCGGCCTGCCGCTGATGCGCGAGGGCGTCGCCAACTACGCGCTCTTGAGCGACGCCTCGGCCGCCCAGCGCTTTCGCGGCGTCGTGCGCCGCGTCTTCGACCTCACCCTTGCCCGCAATGAGCGCGAGCTGCAGGTCAGCGAGCCCGCCCTGGTGCTCCTGTTCGACGGCGAGCCGCACAAGGACCACGCCATCCTCAAGATCGGCGAGATCGTGCGCGACCAGGCCGGCGGCTTCACCCTCGCCGAGGGCTTCATCCCGCCGGCGCTCGCCATCTCGGCCGCGCCCAACCTCGTCGCCGAGCTGCAGGACATCCTCAGCCGCGGCATGACCCGCCGGCGCAAGCTCGCCGAGGAGCGGCGCGGCCGCAGCAGCGCCAAGATCGACCTGACGATCCGCGAGCTCGAGAAGGTCCTGTTCCTGCACGCGCTCGACCGCAGCCTCGCCCCGCTCAAGCACTGCAGCGACACCCCGGAGACGCACCCGCTCCCGCTGTACCTCGCGCTGACGGAACTCGCCGGCGCTCTCATGACGGTCTCGAGCGAGGGCGACCCCGCCGACCTCCCCTCCTTTCAGTACAGCGATCTTCGTGCCACCTTCACGCCGCTGTTCTCCGAGCTCCGCCGCTTGCTCAGCAAGGAGTTCGACCCGGTGTACATCGAGGTTCCGCTGCGCATCCACGAGGCCAGTTCGTGGCTCGGCGAGTTCCGCGACGAGCGCCTGCTGCACTGTACGACCTTCGTGATGATCGTCGAGGTCGAGGGCGACCTCGTCATCGCCTCGGCCGAGATCCCGGATATCGCCAAGATCTCGTCGTGGAAGCGGATCGCCGCGATCGTGCGCTTGCAGGCTCTTGGCGTGCCGATCCGCGCGACCTTCCGGCCGCCCCCGGAGATCCCCATGCAGCCCAACCAGGTCTACTTCATCCTCGATACCAGCGACCAGCTGTGGCAGGAGCTGGTCGCCGACCGCAAGATCGCCTTCTTCCTGCGCGCGCCCTACGACCCCCAGCGGGCCCGCGTGCGCCTCGTGGCGATCCCCCGCAAGGAGCCCTGACGTGCAGGCAACCCGCTGGCTGCGCGAGCGCGTCGCCGACGCCTTCTCGCTGATCTTCCTGCTCGAGCGCAGCGTGCGGATCGGCGGCCTCGACCCGCACGCCGTTCGCCAGGCGATCGAGGCTGCCGTCGTCCGCGTGAAGTACGACGATCGCGCCCGAACCCTCGGCTTCACCCCCGAGCACATGAACCGCGTCCGTCTCGCGCTCATCGCCACCGCCGACGAGATCACCCAGCGCCCCGGCTCGCGCATCAACTACGCCGCGCCGCCGCCGCCCGGACAGCCGCCCCTGCTGCAGCAGAAGCACTTCAACGGCACCACGATCGCCGGCCACACCTTCTTCGCCGAGCTCGCCCAGACCATCGACAGCCGCGTCGCCAGCGAGCCCGAGGCCGCCGTGCTCGAAGCCTACGCCGTGTGCCTCGCCTTCGGCTTTCGCGGCAAGTACGAGGCCCACGACATCGAGGGCTACGAGGCGATGCGGGCCCGTCTCAACGACAAGCTGCGGCGCTCCCTCGCGGTCCCGGTCGAGCTCCCCGTCGCCGTACCAGCCCCCTGGCCGCAGCAGCGCTCGCTGCACGCCCCTCTGCTGTGGATCGGCGGCCTCTCCGTGCTGTTCGCCGTCGCCATGCTCCTCACTTATCACCTGGTCCTCGTGGCTGACGCCTCCGCGCTGCGCCTGCGGCTCGGCGAACTGCTGACCTTCCCCTTCTGAGCTCCTATGCGCAACTTCGCCGCCTTCGCCGGTCTGATCGCTGTACTCGTCGGCCTCGTCGTCGGCGCCGTCTATCAGCTGGGGCTGCCGCAGATCTACGCCACGATCGCCATCGCCATCGGGGCCTCCGTCATCGCCATTCGCCTCGTCGTCGACGCGATGCAGCGTTTCGGCTCCGGCGGCTCGGGTAGTGGCGGCCGCTCCCCCGAGGCCGACGCAGCCAAGGCCGCCAAGCTGCTCGCCCGCCAGCAGCGGCAGATCCTCCGTCGTCGCCTCCGCGGCTTCGTGCGCGCGCTGAAGGCCGTCCAGGAGCCGCCGCGCCTGCGCTACCGCGAGCGCCGCGGGGCGCCCTGGTGGCTGGTCCTCGGGCCCGAGGCGCACGGCAAGTCGGCGCTGCTCGGCGCTGCGCCAGGTCTCCGTGAGGTTGAAGCTGGCGAGCCCGGCGAGCCGCGCTTCTTCCTCGCCGCCGACGCGGCCTTCATCGAGATCCCCGCCAACTACCACCTGCGACCCGAGGCCACCCTCGCGCTCGCCGAGCTGCTGCGTAGCATTCGTCGCGCCCGCCCGCGCCGACCGATCTGCGGCGTGCTGCTGGCCGTCCGCGCCGACCTTCTGCTCAGCAACACCGATGCCACGCTCGCCGCCCTCGACGCGGTCCGTCAGCAGTACAACCTCGTCGCCCTCCCGCTCGCCGCCCAGGTCCCCGTCGACCTCGTCGTCACCCAGCTCGATCGCATCGCCGGTCTCGCCGAGCTCACCGCCGGTCTCCCGTCCACCAGCGGCGTCCTCGGCGTCACTTTGCCGCCGCGCGAGGGCAAGGTCTCGGTCCAGGCCGCCGTGCGCGAGCGGCTCACCGCGCCCGATGGCCTCCTCGACTGGACCCGTCAGCGCTGCCACGCCCTCGTCGCCCGCGCCGAGCCCGGCGACGGCAAGCAAGCCCGCCTCTATGGCCTCTGGCAGCAGCTCGATCGCCTCGCCGAACAGGCCGCCACCGCCGCCGGCCGCCTCGCCGGCCTGCCCCTGCCCGGCGGCGACCCGCTTCGTCTGCGGGGCGTCTACTTCACCTGCGCCCAGCCCGACCCCGTCGCCCCCGTCGACGAGTGGATGGCCGCGCTCGCCCAGCGGCTCGGCAGCAGCCTCCCGCCCGTCGACGTCGGCGTCGCCATCGCGCCCGCCTTCACCACCGCCCTCTTCACCGACGAGCTCCCCCGCGACAGCCAATACGCCGACCGCCTGCGCGCCCTCCACCGGCGGCACTTCACCTTCGCCGCGACCGCCGCCCTCACCGCCGTCGGGCTCACGACGGTCAGCATCCGCGGCATGACCGGCTCCGCCCAGGCCAACCACGAGCTCATGCAGCGCACCCTCGACAGCGCCAGCGCCGTCTCCTCCCGCGCCGAGCTCTCCGCACTCACGGCCCTCGACGACCTCCGCCTCGCCGCCCTGACCTGGCGCGAGACGGCCCCTGAGGGCTTCGGCTGGGGCCTGTTCCGCGGCGACGAGCTGGCAACCGCCACCGCGAACGCCTTCACGGGCGCGTTCTGTCGCGGCGTGCTCGCCCCGGCCGCCGAGCGCAGCGCCCAGCCGCTGCGTCAGTTCGTCGCTCGCTATGGGGGAGGCGGCCTCGCCAGCCGCGGCGAGCACCAGGGAATCTTCGACCACCTCCGCCAGTACCTCCTCCTATCCGACGCCCCCGACCCCCAGGAGCCTCACCTGTGGAGCACCGACCGCGAGCTGTGGCGCGACCAGCTGCTCGCCACCTGGAAGGACCTCGACAACGGCGCCGACGACCACCCGGCGCGCGACGATCTTGCAGGCGCAGCTCCAGCTCGTCCAGGCCTCCGCCGCCCCGATCCCCGGCGACGACGTGTGTGCTCGCGCGGGCGGCGGTCGTGCCGTCACCCGCGACGCCCAGCTCGTCGCCAGCGTCCGCGAGATCTTGCTGCGCACCCCGCAGAACCGGGCCCTGGTCGACAAGCTGCTCGCCAAGATCGACCGCAGCAACCTCCCCCGCGTGCACCTCCAGGAGCTCACCAACGCCGTCCGAATCCACGGTGACCAGGACCTCAGCCCAAGCTTCACCCGCCCCGGCTGGGTCGCCTTCCAGCGCGCCCTCGCCGACCTGCGCCAGCGGGGCGGCGGCGAAGACTGGGTGCTCGCTGACTACACCGCCGGCGCCAGCTACCAGGAGCGCTGCGAGGCCCTTCGTCATCTCTATGCCGAGCGCTACATCCAGGCCTGGCTCGCCTTCTTCGAGCGTCTCCGCCTGGACAGCCCCGCCACCTGGTCCGAGGCCGTCGCCATCATCAGCGACCTCACCACCCACGAGCCCTTGCGCCACGTCTTCCGGGCGATCCACGACAACACCCAGAAGCTCCCGCCGATCATCTGCAGCGAGGCGCAAGCCCTGCTCCCCCAGCGTGCTCGTGCCCGCACCGCCGCGGACCCGAACGCCCGCAACTCCACCGACATCGCCGCCCGCTTCGCGCGACTCACCGCCTTCGCGATCCCGCCGCAGCCCGGCGGTCAGGCCCGCCTGGCCACCTACCAACTGCTGCTCGTCGGGCTGCGGCCGCCCTCGAGAAGGCCAAGGGCAACCCGATCAACGAGGCCCAGAGCGCCGGTGAGGTCGCCATCCAGCGCGCACGCAGCACCCTCCACGAGCAGGTTCAGGGCGCCAACCTCGGGGGTGACTGGGAGAAGCGTGTCGAGGAACTGCTAGCGCCGCCTATCGACGGTATCGGAATCCTCGCCAGCACAGTGATCGTCGGCGCCCTCAACGAAGAGTGGTGCGCCGCCGTCGTCCGCCCGATCGAGCAGACCATCGCCGGCCGCTACCCCTTCGCGCCCGAGGCCCGCGCCGACGTCCGGCTCGACGACATCAAGCACCTCCTTCACCCCGAGACCGGCTCGATCGCCAAGTTTCGCCGCGACAAGCTGGGCGCCTACGTCGACGAGCGCGCCAACAACATCGAGGTCCGGAACAATGGCAGCGACGCTCCTCTCCACATCAACCGCGGTGTCGTCGATCTGCTGGACGCCGCCCACAAGCTCGGCCTCCTGCTCCACCGCGACGCCGAGATCGGCGTCGACATGGACATCCTGATGCGCTGCGAACGGACCATCTCCAAGGTCATCCTCTCCGTCGATGAGGCCGAGCACCTCTACCTGTGCAGCAATGATCCCAGCCGAAAGATCCACTGGCCGGGCAAGTCCGCCGACAAGCGCCGCGCCCTCCTCGAGGTCAAGGGCGACAGCGGCCGCAACGACCACAAGCCGTACTACGACGACTTCGCCCTGTTTCGCATGCTCGAGGACGGCCAACCCCGGCGGCGTCCCGGACAGGACAGCTTCGCCGTCGTCTACGACTTCAAGCGCTTCAACCTCGGCAACCTCGACATGGTCGTCACCCCGGCTCCGACCCGCGGCGGCGACATCTTCCGCGGCTTCGGCCCGGACCAGCGCTTCCTCGCCCCCTTCCGCGCCGCCGGCTTCAACGCCCCGCCGCACACCCTCTTCGCCGAGGTCGGCTTCACGTGCCCCCCGTGACCCCGCTCTGCGACGAGCTGCTGCACGACTGTCCGCAGGACGACCACCCGCGCGCGCGCCTCGGCGTGGTCTCCGTCCTGCGAAGCATCGCCGTCGACACCCCCGCGAGCCTCATCGACGCCGTCATGCTCGACCTCATCGTCGCCGACTGCGACCGTCGCATCGCCGCCCAGCTCGACGTGATCTTGCACGACCCGCGGGTCCAGGCCCTCGAGGCGACCTGGCGCAGCCTCGCGCTCATGATGGAGCGCATCGACTTCGACGAGAACATCCGCGTCGAGATCCTCCACTGCCGCAAGCAGGACCTGCAGGACGACTTCGCCGAGGCCGCCGAGCTCCCGCGCTCCGGCCTCTACCAGATCGTCTACGCCCGCGCGATCGGCACCTACGGCGCGCACCCCTACGGCCTCCTGTGCGCCGACTTCGACTTCGGCCCCGGCGCCGAGGACGTGAGCCTCCTGCGCCAGTGCAGCGCCATCGCGGCGATGGCCCACGCCCCCTTCATCGCCAACGTCGACCCCGCCCTGTTCCACCTCCCCGACTTCACCGCTCTCCCGCGCCTGCGAGACTTCGCCGCCGCTCTGTCCGGCCCACGCCTGCGCGCCTGGGACGCCTTGCGCGCCACCGAGGACGCCCGCTACCTCGGCCTCTGCCTCCCGCGCGTCCTGCTCCGCCCGGCCCATGACCTGCACGCCGACCCCCGCGCCCCGCTGCCGTACCGCGAGACCGTTCAGCACCACCGCGAGCTCCTGTGGGGTCGACCCTCCTACGTCTTCGCCGCCCTCGCCGCCGGCTCCTTCGCCCGTCACCGCTGGTGCGTGCACCTCCTCGGCTCGCGCGCCGCCTCGACGTCATCCAGCTCCGCTGGGACTACCCGTCGCTCCAGGGCCTGTGGCACCGCGTCCCCCTCGAGTGCTTGCTGACCGCCCGCGTCGAGCAGGCCCTCGCCGACGGCGGCCTCATCGGCCTCGTCTACGAGCGCAGCAGCGGGTGCGCCCGCCTCGTCTCCGCCGCCTCCTTACAGCGCCCGCGCACCGTCTTCACCAGCACCGATCAGGAGCGGGCCGCACTCGCCGGCGAGCGCCTCGGCGCCCAGCTCCCCTACATCTTCCTCGTCTCCCGTCTCGCGCACTATTTGAAGTGCGTCCAGCGCGAACGGATCGGCACGTGGAGCGACCGCTCTGCGCTCGAGCGAGAGCTCGAGCTGTGGCTGCGCCAGTTCGTCTCCGATCAGGATGACGCCCAGTGGGAGGTCCGCGCCCGTCGCCCCCTGCGGCGCGCCTCCGTCCTCGTCGAGGAGGTCGCGGGCCAGACCGGCTGGTATCGCTGTCGCCTGCAGCTCCAGCCCCACCTCACCCACAACAGCGCCTCGTTCACCCTCTCCCTGTTCGGCAAGCTCGACCGCCCCGCGGCCGAGGGCGCCGCCTGACCCGAAGGACCGCGCGCATGGACAGCCCCGACAAGCACCCGGACCCGGCGCTCGCCCCCTCGCCGCAACTGCTCGCCCGCATCGACGCCCTCGTCTCCGTCCCGAATGCCCCGCGAGCCGTCACCTCCGACGACCGCTACCACGACCTCCGCCAGGAGCTCGACAAGCTGAGCTCGCTCGCCGGCGGCGAGGTCGACTGGCGACGCATCAGCGCCCTCGCCGACGCGCTCACCCGCGAGGTCGGCAAGGACCTGGGCGTCATCGCCTACCTCGCCCTCGCCCATCACCACCTCCACGACCATGACGGTCTGCAGGCCGGCGTCCACGCCCTCGCCCGCCTGCTGCGCGCTCCGCCGGCCCTGCTCACCCCCGCCAAGCCTCGCGGTCGCGCCAGCGCCGTCGAGTGGCTCCTGGCTCGCGTCCTGCACGTCGCCCAGACCCTCCCGCCCGCCCACGCCGCCGGCCTCGAGCTCGCGGCCCGCGAGCTCCGCGGCGCCGCGCGCGAGGCCCTCGCCGACCTCGCCCCCAGCTTCGGTCCGCTCATGCAAGCCCTGCAGCGCCTCCGCGAGCTCGCCGGACCCGACGCTCCGCCGATCGCCGCGACCTCCGCCGAGGTCCCCGACGCCGCATCGGTCTTCGCGACCTCCGCCGAGGTCCCCGTCGCCGCGCCGCCGCCCCAGCTCGCCCTCGCCTCCGTGCCGGCGGCGTCGGAGCCGCCCGAGCAGCGCTTCATCGCCGCCGCCGCCGCCTGGCTCGCACCGATCGACCCGTCGAGCCCCTGCGGCGTCGACCCGGCCGGGCGCGAGGGCTTCATCGACGCCCAGGACGAGCTCGCCAAGCTCGCCAGTCCCAGCGGTGGCGCGGTCGACTGGGCGCGTGTCGAGGCGGGGAGTGACGCCGTCCTCCTGCGCACTAGCAAGGACCTGCGCGCCGCAGCCTGGTTCACCCTCGCCCGCGCCCATCGCGTCGGCCCCTCCGGACTCGCCCTCGGCCTCACCATCGTCGTCGGCCTGTTCGAGAGCTTCGGCGAGGCGATCTTCCCCCGCAAGCTCCGCTCCGTCCGCGACCAGAGCGAATGGCTGATCAAGCACGCCGCCGCCGCGCTGCGCGACACGACCGCCAGCCTCGACGCCCCGCTCCTCGCCACCCTCCGCGCCCTCGGGGAGCGCCTCGCGGTGGTCCTGCGCGCTCGACTCGGCGAGGACGCCCCGAGCCTCCGACCGCTCCGCGACATCCTCGCCGAACGCAGCGAGCAGCTCGGGCTCGCGCCCCCGGCGCCCCGTCGACCCCGGTCGGCCGACCCCAGCGCGCAGTCCCCCCTCACGCCCGACCCAGCGCCCAGCTCGCCCCCTCGTCGGCCGACCTCAGCGCCGCCTGCGCCCCCACCCGCGCCCCGCTCGCGCCCCTCCCCGCCGTCGTGGCCGACTCCGCCGACCTCGACAAGTTCCTCGGCGCGACCGGCGAGGCGCTCGAGCAAGCGGCTCGCTCGCTCCGAGAGGCCGCGCCCACCGACCCCCGTGCTTATCGACTGCTGCGCACCGGCCTGTGGCTGCACCTCGTCGCCGCCCCGCCGTTGCGCCCTGACGGAAACACCGCGCTCCCTGGCCTCGACGCCCGCGACCACGCCCAGCTCGCCGAGCTCGCCGCCGCCTCGCGCTGGGCCGGCCTGCTCGCGCGCAGCGAGAACCTCCTCGCCACCCGCCGCCTCGCCCTCGACCTCCAGCGCCACACCGCCGCCGCGCTCGCCGGCCTGGGCCCCGACTACACCGCCGCCGCCGACGCCGTCCGCGTCGAGCTGCGCTCCCTGCTCGCCCGCCTCCCCGGCCTCGCCAGCCTGCGCGACCGCGACGGCCAGCCGCTCGCCGACCCCGACACCCAGCGCTGGCTCGCCAGCGAGGTTCTCCCGCGCCCCGCCGCCAGCACCCCGACCGCTGCCGCCGACGCCCCCGAGTTCTGGACCGAGCTGCGCCCGCGCCTGCGCGGCGACTCCCGCAGCGACGCCCTCGCCGACGCCCAGCGCCACATCGACGCCGCCCGCGGCGAGCACCAGCGCCACCTCCGACGCCTGGGCCTCGCCGAGCTCTGCGACGAGCAAGACCTGTCGCTCGCCACCCACCTCTTCGCCGCCCTCGCCGACGACCTCGAGCGCCGCGACCTCGATGGCTGGGATCCCTCGCTCAGCACCCGCACGCTGACCGGCCTCATCCGCGCCCACCACCGCGCCCGCGACGTCCCCGCCTGGCGCCGCGCGCTGCACCGCCTGGCCCGCCTCGACACCAGCGCCGCGGCGACCCTGCTCGCCGAGCTCCCGGAGCCGCGCGCGTGAACCTGAATCCGATCGATCACGCGGTCTACGAATGTGACTACAGCACCTTCACTCAAGCGAGACTCATCGAGATCGATGCCGAGCCGGAGCGCCTTGAGAATTCAAGGAACCGTTCCGCGGCGTCTTGCTCGATCCTTCAGCACTTGACAATCACCTTCCTCCATGGCCTCCTCCGGTTCCCAGAGGAGACCATATAATGTCACCGGAAGAGAGGGAAGCCTACGCGCGAAGCATGTTCAAGGAGCATCCAGAGCTGTTTCCCGAAGTGCACCGTTCACCAATCCTCAACGGGGTCATCGTCGCGGGCATGACGCCCTTCGAATCGAAGCTTGCTGGCGGTGCCTTTGCATTCAAAGTCATCGCCGACACCAGCCGTTGGCCGGCCCACTCCGATCCGCTCCGGGTCATGTGGCAGCAGTCCATCGCGCCAGATAGCAGCCAGATCTGGATGACGTTCAAGAACGACACCCAGTTTCCAAACGAGCCCGGCACGTTATTCAGGGTCGAATTCCACGACGGCAAAGTCGCCAGAATCGACAGGCTGCCTTCTCCCCAAGATCCATGATCGACAGATATTGAGACCCTATGCCAAACGTCACAGTCCATATCGCCGAAAGCGGTACAAAACTGAAAGATGGTGGTAGATCCCTCCCCGGGCACATGTGGTACGAGATCACGGATAGCAACGGAAAGTCGACCAGCTATGGCTTCGCCCCTGATGAGGAGCACGAAGGTAGGCCGTGGGGCCCGGGCCAGGTATACGACTCGGACTCAGCCAATTATACGACGACCGCCTACTCGCGCACAATAGAGATCACTCAAGCGCAGTACGACGCCCTCAAGAGCTTCGGCGATGATCCGCCGCGGGCGGATTCGACCTATATTACAGGGGCTCTCCAACAGTTGTATCGACTTCACCTGGAAAGCGCTCGAAAAAGCCGGCCTCAACCCTTCTGGGTTCGAGGGGAAGGTGTTGCCGACGAGCAACATCGAACGTGTCAAGCAGATCGTCGCTCCTGCTATCGGTGAAAGGCCATCCGCGCGTATTAGCGATCGCACGACGACCAACGGAGTCGTGACCACCGGCGACTTCTTTGTGCTGATAGGGGGCGCGCCTGCGGCACGTCGCGGCGACATCGTCGTTGATCCATTGGGCGTGATGTCGATCGTTTCGTTCTCTCAGACGGTATGGATCGGCGGCGCAGAGGCGGCACGCATGGGCGATCTGGCCGCGCCGAACCTGTCGAAGGTCGCCACAGGCGTCCCTGGAGTGGTCGCCGCACCGCCGAAGGGCTTCAACTTGACCACCGACGCCAAGGATCGCTCGGCGGAGCAGGCGCTGTCTGAGGACAACGTCGTCGGCCCCCATATCGAGGGAAAGGCGCGAGATACCGATGGTGACGGCAAATACGACACGGTCGACTTCGATGCCGCGGCCGCGAACATCCTGTTCAAAGAAGAGGTCGATCCGTACTCCGGAAACCCCAGCGCCGGGGGAACCTTCGGCATGGATTTATTCAGCGTGAAGGGGCACGCCCATACGGTGAGCCCTGAAAACGGCACGGGCGGGTCAGCAAGGGCCGAGGGCGCCCTCGCGGCGGGTACGATCGGCGGCATCGTCTCGGACGGCGACGGCTCGCTGCTCGGCCTTGATGCCACCGGTCGCATGTTCTACGCCAAAGCGGAGGTCGAGAATTGGTCCGGTTATAACTCCGACACGGGGGAGTATGGCATTCGCCAGATGGGTGGGGCCAAGGCGTCCGTGTTGAGCGGTGAACTCCACGGGTACGCTCAGATGCCGGTGATCTCGACGCTGCTTCCGTTCGTGCCGCCGTCGCTGGCGCGCGAGGTCCCGTTCTTCGGCGAGTTCATGATGGGCGTCGATGCGACCGTGGGGGGTGACCTCGTGAGCGCAGGCGCCGACGCTGGTTATGAGGCCACCTATAACCCGAAGAAGCGGCGAGTACAGCTCGGTGTGAGCGGCGGGATCGCGTGGCTCCTCGGTCTGAAGTTCGACCTCAAGGTATACTTCGAGCGGGTACCCGCCAAACGTGCCACGCCGAAGCCAGGGCCGGTGATTCTGGCCACCGGTGAGCTGACTGTGCTCATTGGCGATTAACCACCAAGGTTCATATGTCCACCGAACCGAGCGACCCGAGCGAACCGATCATGCCGACCACACTCAAAGTGGTCCCCGAAGAGGCTCGGCAATTTCATTACACTGTCGGCACGCCTGATTGGCACTTCGCCCTGTTGTTGCCGCCTCGATGGCGTCCCACGGCGGGGGCCACCGCGCCAGTCGAACCGTCGCCGCCGGTATGGTCGCTCGCACAATTCCACGATGAGACGAGGGCGAGCGGCCCCGAGGCCGAGGTGTACGCGAGCATGGTCGCCCGCGAGATCAGCGCGGCCGACTGGCTTGAGGAGTTCTTCGCGGAGCGCAGCATCGAGGTGCTCAGGCGTCGACGGATCGACACCCCACAGGCCGGGGACCGACTCGACGCGCTCACCCGAAGACCATCCCCGATCGGACCTATCATATCGAGGTGGTTCACGCTCAAAGACGGCGGCCACGACGGCGCCAGGATCCTATTCGTAGAGGCGCGCGCGCGTGAGTCGGACTACGCGCGCGTGGCCGATGATCTTCTGCTGATCATTGGCTCCTGTCGGCTTCTCCAGCCGTCCGGGTGGCCGTTCGCCGAACGCCTGCGGACCGCGAGCGCCGCGTCGCCCGGCGACTTCGTGATTCATTACCCCCAATCATGGTCCGAGCGGGCTGTCGAGCCTCGCCCCGGCGAACACGTCGTGGAGCTGCTCCACGAGTACCGTGGCGAGCCCGTGGGGCAGATCACAGTTGTGTGCACGCGCGACGTGACAGGACCCGAAGATCTCATGGAGCGCCATATCAAGACGCTCATGCAGCGTGGGCTGACGGTCAGCCGATCACCGATTCGTGTCATGTCTCCGTTCGGAGGACTGGAGGCGGCCTGGGAGCGGCGCGAGGTCGCGTCGGAGGGCGCTGTGGGCACCGATCAACCGCCGTTCGATGTCCATATGTCCGTGGGTCGACGCGGCGACATCTGGTACCTGTTCGCCTTGTTGGGGGTATCGAAAGCACGGATTCGTACGCTCGGTGGTATTAACGAACGTGCATACGAGATCGTGCAGCGTTTGTTGCGAACAGGTCCCGCGGAAGCGCTGCAGCCCCCACCCGGCAACTGAGATCCTCGCCTGGGTGTGGCCCGGGTCGCTATCTTTCCGCGGGGGGTCGGGCCACCGGCGGGCCGCTCGGGCGCCGTTCGACCTCCGGGGGCCGCTGCGGGGCGACGGGCATGAACCACCACGCGCCGCCGATCACCGCAACCAGCGCGAGCACGGCGATCACGACCCCCACGCTCACGCCCGCGGCCCTGTGCTCCGGGGTGATGGCGGCGCGGGTCGCCGCGGACGTGTCCGCGACCACGAGGGGGGTGTGCGCGAATCGCTCGGACTCCGACGTGGACGGGTGATACGGCGAGTATGGAGGTAGCTGCGGCTGGGTCGGCCGCGACAGCGGAGGCTCGACCGGCGCGGCCGATCTCATCACCGAGGATGCCCCCGCCGCGATCGAACTTTGGGCCGCTCGCGGACCGCTCGCCGCAGCTCCAGGCGTCGCAAGCGGCTTCGTCGGCGCTTCTACGCGCATTGCGACCGGGTCGAACGCGGCCGCGCCGCGACGAGCCGGACGCGCGACGGGTACGTGTTCGATAGCTTTCGCCGCGCCCCACGCCAGCGTGGCGCGCTTCTTCTTGGCGGTCGGGCGGATCTGCGTCGTCGCGTCGATGTTCCCTGCCACCGAGCGCGGCGCGACGACGGCGCGCGGCGCCGTTGGTTCATCCGGGACGTCGTGGATCGCCGCGAGCAGGGCTCGCACGGACGGGTACCGATCCTCGGGTCGTCGCGCGAGCGCGCGCATCACCACCGCCTCGATCGCGGGGGCGATCATCAGCTCGGGCGCACGCACCCGCAGCGGCGGCGGATCTTCGTAGGCGGTGCGGTACACCGCGCGGGCGCGGGCTTCGCCCTCGAATGGCAGCGCGCCCGCCAGGCATTGATACATGATCACACCCAGCGCATAAACATCGGCGCCCACCCCGACCGGGCCGAAGATCTGCGGCTCCACGGCCTCGGGGGCCGCGTAGTGCGGGGTGCCGACAAAGATCCCCTGGCTCGTCAGCGTGTTGACATTCGCCCCCGGCCGACGCTCAGCCCCGCTGAGCATCTTGACGATGCCGAAGTCGAGGATCTTGACGAACTCGTCGCCCTCGTCCCCACCGCCCGGCCGGTGCAGAAAAATATTGCTCGGCTTGATGTCGCGGTGGACGATCTGCCGCCCGTGCGCCGCCTGCAGCGCGGCGCCGACCGGCCGCAAGATCGCCACCAGGCGCCGCCAGCCGAGGACTTCGCCCCGCGACCGCAGCCCGCGCAGCGTCGCGTCGAAGGGCTGACCCTGCAAGCGCTCCATGACGAGATAAAACCGCCGATCCGGCGTCTCGCCGGAGTCGAACAGGGTGACGATGTTCGGGTGATTGAGCTGCGCGAGCGCGTGGCTCTCCTGCCTGAAACGCGCGGGCATCCCCGAGTCGCGCGAGCAGTCCGCATTGAGCAGCTTGACCGCGACCTCGCGCGCGAGCCGGTGGTCCCACGCCTCGAACACCTCCGCCATCCCGCCGCGCCCGATGCGGGCGCGCAGCTCGTAACGGCCGTCGAGGCGGGGCGGGATGGTCATGGGAGGTCGGGGGCGGTGTCGGCTGTCGAGGGGGCCTACGGCTGCACCTGGATGCAGTAGAGGTGATTTTGGCTAGGGGGCGAGCACTGCGATGAGGTCGAACTCGACCATCCAGGGCCCGTCCCGGCGACTTTCCCCGCTCGTCCGGTCTTCGTATTCTTGGTCCATCCGCCACAGTCCTCATTACCCCGGAAAACCTCCCCCATCTCCGTCGTATTCGTCCAGGCCCACGGGCCGTTGTTCATGGTTTCCAGAGATGTGCCATCCGCATGTTTAGTGATCGCCACGAGGAGATTCTCGGTCGTCAAGCCGGCCCATCCGTTTGCCACCTTTGTTCCGTCAGGGAGCACGTAGTAGCCCTTGAACGCCGTACTCGCCAGTCGCTTGGCCGCCGACGTTGTGCCAGCCGACAGCCACGCGTTGAATTTCCTCAGCGTATTCGCGTTAGCGGAGTCCCACTCGCTCTGGCACAAAGCGTCGGCAGCCATGAGCCCGCCTAGGTTCCCACTCTTCGTCGTCGTCGTGACAAAGACCACCCTGGGGAGCCAACAGTTGAGACAGTCCGGCGCATCGATCTCGCACTGCTCCTCCGGCATATTCACCACTTTGTCTCCACAGTGCGGGCCCTTCTCCGTGCAGTCCACCGAGCAACTGCCATAGCTGCCATCGTTCTTCCCATCATCGCACTCCTCGGTTCCTGTCCGCACGAAACCGTCGCCGCAAAACGCCTTCTTGCAACCGACGCAGCCATCGGTAGTCACCATGTTGCCGTCGTCGCAGTCCTCGTCCGCGTCGACCGTACCGTTCCCGCAGGCCCCCGGCGAGGTCGGAGACTGGCACTGAGCCGTGCAGATGGCGGGATCTACCATGGCACCTCCGTCGCATTGCTCGCCGGGCCCCATCACGCCGTCGCCACATCGATGCTCCTGACAGAATTTCGAGCACGTTTTGTCGCCCTGAGGCCCTCGGTCGCAGGTCTCGCCGCACTCGTGGTCAGTTACGCTGTTTCCACACCTGTCCGCGCACGAACAATCTGCCGGACATCCGTCGGCGTCATCGAAATTGCCGTCGTCGCAATCTTCATCCTCGTTGAGTTCACCGTCGCCGCACGCGGCGTATTTGCATTCATCCGTGCAGTCACCCTCCCGCGCTTCCGCGAGGCTTTTGTTACCGTTGACATCGTCGCACTGCTCGTCGCCTTCCTGAAGTCCGTTGCCACAGTTCGCCTTCTTGCAGAGCATCTCCACGCAGTCGCCTGGCATGGCATCTTCGACTGCTTGGTTCCCCCCGGGATCGTCGCACTCTTCCCCAGGATCCTGATGCTTGTTCCCGCACCCTACAATTCGCCGACACTCTTTTGTGCACCATTCGCCGCCCTCGATCCCATCATCGCAGTCTTCTCCATCGTCGGTTTTCTTGTCGCCGCAGCGAGGTCCAGGCGCCCACGTGCATTCCCATGTGCATTCGCCAGGCTTTGCGGTTGCCGGGTCCTGGTTGTCCGCGCCATTGTCGCAGTCTTCGACTTCAGGATTGTAGACTCCGTCGTTGCAGGTCCCGGGCGTAAACTGGTGCCAGCAACCACCGCCGAGGCTAGCCCAGATACCCGTGGCGCCGACGATGGACGCGGAGCGAGTCATGCGCGAGGTCGAACTGTAGGGCGTCGAATTGCTAGCCATGTTCAGAAGACTCCTTGAATGGTCACACCGATCGTATCTCTTGAGACCGCAATCGCCTGGCGGCTGCGTGTCTGGCGATTGAGGGAGCGCCGCGTAACGAGCGCCACACCCGCGGGTAGTCCCAGACCGAGGCCCATGCCTGTCAGGACGGACCACGGCGCAGCTCGCTCGAGGCCCGCGTCCAGGTCGCCCCGGCTGAGGCCATCTCCATTCCCTGACGAAATGCTGTTGAGCTCGTCGCGGGCGACGGTGGTGCCCAGCGACGCGGCGCCGATGACGGCGAGGACAAATCCCAGTCCCGCCTGGGTAGCGAGGGCTTTGTTGCCTCGTGCCAGCCCGCCCGTCAGCGCCGCAACGGCGGTCCCGGCGCTCGCCGATAGCACGATAAAGCCGGCTGCGTGGTACCTCCGCAGGTCCGAGACGAGGGCGACTTCATCGGTGGTCAGTCGATGCCCGGGGTCGTTCGGGATCTCATCGGTCCTCCGTTCCGCCCCGGCGAGCAGCGCACCGCCTCCCGCCGCGAGGCCGAGCGCGGCGACGCCGAGGCCGAGGCCGAGGCCCAGGCGGGCCCGCGACTCGCGATCGCGTCTCAGCTGGATCGCCAGCTCGACGGGGCGCTCCGTCACCTCGACCGCGCGCTCGCTGGCTTCATAGCCTGGCGCGCTGGCCGCGACTCGCCAGCGCCCGGGGGCGAGCTCCCACCGCGAGCTCTCGGTGCTCGTCACGCGGCGCTCGGCGACGGCGCGCGGGCCGGACCACATCACCGTGACGCCGCGACGCAGCGCCCGCGCGGGGTTCAGTCGCAGCCGCACAGGCGACGCCGCGACATCGGGCGCGAGGTCGACGCGCGGCTTGTCGCCCTTCGCCACCACGACGGTGAGGCTTCGCGGTCCGTCGCTCGCTCCCGCGAGCGTGGCGGTCCAGCGCCCGGGGTCCAGCGACACTTCGAGGGTCGCCTGGCCTTGGGGCCAGGCCACGCGGAGCTCGTCGGCGGCGAGGTGTTGCACGTCCCGCAGGGTCAAGGTCCGCGGGCCGTCGGCGTCGTTCGTCCGCGCGAACTGGACCGCGACGGTGCGCCTTTCGGCCGCGGCGATGCTCTCCTCGACCTCGGCGCGCCGTCCTTCGGAGCGACCCCCAGGTACCTCGTCCACAGCAGCAGCGCGTGCGCGTCGTGCCCGGCGGCGGCGCGGGACATGGCGGCGTTGTAGAGGGCGCCGGGGGTATCGACCCGAGCGTACATACGGGCAGCCTCTACGTATTGCCGCCTCGCGTAGAGCGCCTTGCCGGCGGCCATCCGCTTGGCGGGGGTCGAATCGTTCGCCACCTCCGCGGGCGTCGGCGCCCCATTATCCGGTAGCCCCCCGGATCCTGCCGCTTGCGCGGCGTCCGGGCCGTCCGCGGGCGCGCCGGACGACGGCGAGGTCGGCCCCTGCGGCTGCGCGGCGCCCGGGCCGTCCGCGGAACCTGTGGTCCCTGACAACGTCGCCCCCGCCGCATCCTTAGCGGAGACGTTCTGCGACGGGGCAGCCAGGGCGGCCGCGAGGGCGCACGCGATCGGCCCGCGGAGTCGATGCTGCCACGCTCGTGCGAAATGCATGGTCATCGCTCCGCCCGCCGCAGGATGGTGTCCGTTACGCGAAACACGTCGATGCCGGCGTTCATGAACATACCGACGAGGCCCCAATCGCCGCCGAGCGTGCCAGAGTACCCCCCGAAGCGGAGGCAGAAGATCTCATCACCGGTGCAGATCGCGCCCGATCCGCCAATCTGCGCGGTGCCGAAACGGGGGTCTCTGGCGCGTGTCTGGGTGCCCGGCTCGAACGCGGCGTGCAGCGAGAACCAGCGCTCGTGGAGGCGAATGCCGTACTCGAACCGAGCGACGATCTGATGGACGTTATGTCTTTTATCGTCATCCCTGAACGTTAGGACGCTCCAGCGAAAACCGGTAGCGAGCACATGGCGCTTATGCCGGCCGAGCAAGAAGCGCACCCCCGGCGCGAATCCATAGATGAAGCCGCTGTTATATTCTGTCAGCCGATCTTCGGCGATCACCGCGTTATCGTCCTTGAACCGCGTATTCAGCCCGGCGCCAAGCTCCAGGCGCAGCGAGAAGAGGTCGATATACTTCGCGCGATACGGAGGTGGCGGGGGCGTGTCGGGCTCGTCGCGCGCGGGCGCGACCGGGCCTTTGGGGCACGTGGTTGCCGTGCAGGGCTGCGGCTGCGTCAGCGCGAGCGTCAGGGCCAGCAGGCGCTCGCGGACCTGCTGCAGGCTCGCGCTGTCGGGGTCGGACGGCGGGCGCCGCTCCTGGTTGCGGATATGGGCCAGGCGCTCCTCCAGCAGCTTGATGGCGCGCTCGAGGTATTGTCGTTGCTCCCAGCCGGGGTTGCACAGGTACGCACGCTCGAGGCTCTGAGCCACCGCGCCGACGTCGTCGCTGCGCAGGCTCTGGCCAGGGCGACCGGCGGGGTAGGTCTCGTGCTGGACGACGATCTCCATCAGGTCCGCGGAGAGGCGAAACGTCAGCTCGGCCTCGAGATCGGGCGGCTGGGTCGGGGCGCTGCACCGCGACTCCATCCGGCTAAACTCCTGCGACGCCGTCGTCGCGCGTGTCTGGAGCTGGTCCCGGGTGTAACCGCCGGCCGCCGGGGCCAGGGAGGAGAGCAAGACCATTGTGAGGAGCGTGGGCATAGTCGTGACCTGCCTAAATTGCCGCCGGGACCTTGATGACGAGCGTCAGGGTGGTGCTGCCCTTCCCGGGCTTCTTCAAGGGTTCCAGGCCCTTGAGCTTGGCGATGACGCACCTCGACGGGTCCGTCGCTTGGCCCGTGTATGTGGGTACGACCGTGTTCTTGACGAAGTCGGCCGCGAGCTTGACGGTCATCTCGGTGCCGCGGCCCCCGCGGCACGCCTTCCCGATCTTCCGGGCGGCGGCCTCGAGGTTCCGCCTGGCCTGCTGCTCCGGGGTCTCCGGGGGTTTTGGCTCGCCCCTGGTATCATTCGGTCCGGGTGTTTTGTATCGGGTCTCGAGTCGCCTGCCCGGCGGGGGCGTTGGCGGTGAATGACCAGGGTCTGCAGGTGGGGTGACGGGCGGCGGCGGGGTGACGGGCGTCGGCGTCAGTGTCGGGGGCGGCCCGGGTGTGGTGATCGTATGCTCGACGTCGCGGTTCTTCTTGACGTCAGCGTCAGGAACACCGCTAATCACCCAGGGTCCCCGCTGCCGCTCGGGCAGCGGCGGTGACGGAGGATCGACGGCCACAATGTCACGCACCCACGGGAGCTCGAAGAGCATCAGCAACATCGTGAGCACGCCGGCGGTGACGAGGCTCAGCAGTACGCTTGTGGCGCGCAGCAGGTACAGGGCCCGCGGTGGTTCAACCTCGTAGTATCGCGGGGCGGGCTCCTCGCGCGGTCGGCTCACGAGCACGCTCGCTGGGGTCTCGCCCGGAGGCCGCTGCCACTGTGATTGCAGCGCGTCCGAGAGGGCGCGCACGCTGTCGAAGCGGTCCTCGGGTCGCTTGGCGAGGGCCCGTAGCACGATCTCCTCGATCGGCCCCGGGATCTGGGCCTCCGGGCATAATTGGTGCAGAGATATGGGCTTCAGGTCGACGTGCATGCGCAGCACCTCGAACGAAGATTTGGGCGAGAAGAACGGCAGGTGGCCGGTCAGCATGCGATACATCATTACGCCCAGCGCGTAGACATCGATGCGGTGGTCGAAGGGCTGGCCGGTGGCCTGCTCGGGCGCCATGTACTCGGGGGTCCCCGGGGTGCCCTGTGAGAGCCGGGTCTCTGGCGCCGCGGCGTCGCGCAGGTCGAGCGCGTCGCGCAGGACCTTGGCGACGCCGAGGTCGAGCAGCTTGACGGTCGCAAGGCCGCTGCGCCCGGGCTGGGCGACCAGGAACACGTTCCCGGGCTTGACGTCGCGATGAATGATGCCGTGCTGGTGCGCGCACGCGAGGGCCTCGCAGACCTGGGAGACGATCGCCACCACCTCTTGCCAGGCAATCGGGCCAGGCTCGCGGTGGATTCGCTCGCCGAGGGACTCCCCCTCGAGCAACTCCATGACGAAGTAGACGAGGCCATCGTCGCTGCCAAAGTCCGTGACATCGACCAGCTGGGGGTGGCGGATCCTGGCCGCGCTGAGGGCCTCCTGGCGGAAGCGGGCGATGTAATCCTCGATGTGCGAAAACTGCGGGTTTAGCACCTTGACCGCGACGCGCTTGTCGATCTGCAGGTCGGTCGCCTCGTAGACGGTGGCCATACCACCGTAGCCGATCCGCCGCACCAACTGGTAGCGGAGCCGGAGGGTCGTGCCCGAGAAGTCAGAGATATGCATGAGGATCGGTGGCTCCGCGGGTGCGAGTTAGAAGCGGCCGGTGAGCGTGAGACCGACGGTGTGCGGGCGGACGAGGCCGCCTAGGGCGAGGCCACGGCGCTGGCGCCTCTGCGGCAGCGCGACGCGTACGAGGTGGCTGAGACCAGTTCCAGCGATCAGCGCCGCGCCCGCGCCGAGCATGGCGGCGGAGAACCCTCGATGCAGACGTTGAGATTCAGTTTTTCTTCGAACGAAGCGCACGGGTGAGGGACGGCGTTGGTTCTCTCCTCAGAAGAATCCACGAGCGTTTGTTCAGTTTCCTCCGGCGACGAGCAGTGATCGTATCTTTGAAACTTCCCCCACACGAACAGGTGATAAAGGAGCCTGTGAAAACGACCGCGCCGCCGGCTCCGAGCTGGAGGCGATGACGGCGCCGTGTCGCCGGCAGGGTCTCCAGGCCGGCCGCCGCGCCCAGGCCGATCGCCGCGCCGAGTAGGCCAGAGCCCGCGCTGATGTTGTGGATCGATTCGTCGACCGTGGCTGGGGGCTTCGCGGTCACCGTGAGCACGACGATGCCCAGCAACGCGACCCCGCCCGCGGCGCCGCCGAGGCCCAGGGTCAGGCGCGAGACGTCACGCTCGGGCGCGTCGAGCCCGACTTGCCTGTTCGAACCCCGTGAGACCGGTAGCAAGATCTGACCGGGCGACTGCCTGACCTCCAGCGGGGCGCCGACCGGCAAAAATTCGGGGACCTCCGGAGCCGGGCTCAGTCGCAGGGTCCAGGCGCCCGGAGCGAGGTGGAGCGTGAAGCTGCCAGGCGTGATGTCGGCGACCAGCGCGGCGGGGATGGCGAAGGACTCCGGCGCGGCGCCGTCGTTGCGCTCGCACGAGAACGTGGCGGCAGGCCCGAGCACATGGTCCGGCGTGACGACCACGGTGGTGGCGACCAGGCGCGCGCGCATCGCTTCGAGGCGTGGTCGAAGCTCGGCGCGCTCGTCCTCCTCGACGCCCGCGCTGGCGTCGTAGCGGGTCCACAAGGCGAGGGCCGAGGCGAGATGCCCGGCGGCTTCGCGTGCGGCGGCGGCATTGTAGAGATACTTCGGGGTCCCGTGGTCCTGCCAGAGCCGCTCATACTGGCCAGCGGCGGCGACGTACTCGCGCTCGCCGTAGAGCGCGCGGGCGCAGCTGCTGCGCCCGCGCTCGTCAGGACGCGCCGCGGCGCAAGGGTCATCACCGCGAGCGTGCGCAGTCTCGGCGCAGGAGCCGGCGAGCAGCAGCGTGGTCAAGACGTGTCGGCCGTGCGCGGTCATGACGCTCAGTCCTTGAGCCGCAGGACGCTGTCGACGCAGATTGCCACGCCGTTCGGGCTCTCGCAGCGCTTGCCCTCGAGACAGCGCAGGCAGGCGCAGCGGCAGTCACAGCAGTCGTCCGGGGACTCGCCGAGCTCACAGACGCCGTTGCCGCAGCGCGAGGGGCTCGGCTTCTGCGGCTTCTGCGGCGGTGGTAGCAGCGGTGCAGGTGGCTCGCGGGTCTGGACCCAAGTGCTCGGGCGGGGCTTCTTGCAGTAGGAGGACTTGAGCTCGCCGCGCAGGTTCTGGACGATCTCCTCGAGCTTGAGCAGGTCCGCCGCGGACAGCAGCTGGGTGTAGACGACGCGCGCGCGCTGCTTGCAGTCGTACACCAGGGTGACGGGCAGGCCGCTGTCCGGTTGCAGGAGTTTGGGCTCGCGCAAGGCCTCGACCACACCGCCTTGCAGCGGGTCGACGAAGAAGCGCGAGCCTCTGGGCATCAGACTGGCGAATTTGGAGTGCGCCCACACGGGGTCCTTGTCGTCGATCAAGATCGGCGTGAAGCGGACATCGTCGCCCCAGGCGTTGCGGGCCAGCAGCTCGCCGAATCCCGGGAGCTCCTGCTTGCACGGCTCGCACCAGGTGGCCCACAGGTTGACGATCGTCACGGCGCTCGCCTCGATCGCCGTGTCATCGACCTTGACGGCGCTGATGCGCCCGTCAGGGAGGATCTCGTCGAGTTTGAGGGCGAGCAGACGCGGGGTCTTTTTGCCGCGTTTGGACTCCTCGAGCTGCTGCTTCTCCTCCTCGCTCAGGGACGGGTCGGACGCGGCCTCGGGCACCTGCGCGGCCCCCGGGGCGTCGATCGTGGGGGGCAGGTCCTCGTCCACCTCGCCGAGGCCGTGGAGCTGATGGAGGCTGGCGACGATGATGAGCACGAGCGCCGCGGCGCTCGTGCTGTAGATCAGGCGACGACGACGGTAGACCTCCGGGTTCCACGAGGTCTCGCCGGTCGACTGAGTCCGCGGGAGATCGGGCAGGTCATCGGGGTCGGACCCCGCGAGTGTGAGCGGTGTGACGATCTCGGTGGAGGAGGTCCGGGCCGCGACTGCGCCCGATGCGGGCCGCGTCTGGATATGGACGCTCTCGGAGGTCTCCGCCGGGTCGGCGCCCGACTCAGGCCGCGCCGGGGCTACGGCGTGCACGATCTGCGTCTCCTCGCTGCGCGCCGGGGCGAAGGCGGCCCGGTCGGTCAGTCCCTCGACCACGCCGATCATGATCTCCGGGTCGGTCGACTCTCCGCCGGTAGACTCGCCAGCGCTCACGGGACCACCACGCTGGCGTCAGGGGCCTTGCAGGAGATCGGGATGATGAACACGACCTGGTTGATCTGCCCGCGGAGGTCGTTCTTCACCCGGGCGCCGAGGTTGGCGAAGTCGGGGAGCTTGGCGCGGAGGTTCGCCTCGGCGACCTCGTCCCACGCGATGATGCGGTTGGCGTAGTGTTTGATGAAGAAGTCGGGCTGCAGGACCTTCTTGCCGCCGAGGATGGTGGTGCGGAGCTTCGCGCGGACGGCGGTGCTGGCGGACGGGCTCCCCGCGGCGCTGACGAGCCACTCCGTCACCTTGGCGATGCGCTTGCGCGAGTAATCGAGGTCCTGGTTGACGTTGGTGGTGGGGCTCGATCGGCCGATGAGGAGGACGTCCTGCGCGTCGCGGATCGCCGCGGCGACGTGCGGGGCGGACAGCATCGTGATGTAGTGGTGCCTCTGCTCGGCGCTCGGCCACTCGCGCTTCCCGTCGATCGACGGCGCGCCGCTCGGGAAATGAACCGTGATGGTGCCGGGGAAGGCGGTGACGATCTGGTCGAAGTCCGCAGACTTCACGATGAAGTCCTCGAGCTTGTCCTCGGGGGCAGTTGTGAATGTTCCCGCAGGTCTTGTAGACCTCGGCCAGGAGCTTCTGGACCGCCGGGAGCTCGCAGGCGGGGGTGGGCAGGTCGGCGCTGCACATCTGGTCCTGGCAGGTGAGCGGCGGCAGGCAGCGACAGCTCGCCCCGCTCGTGTCGCAGGAGTCACCGACCTGGCAGGTGTCGAGGGCCGGGACGGGGACGCAATTGCTGCCCATGCAGGTGTAATCGGCGGGGCAGCCCTCGGGGTCGCCCTCCACGCATTCGGCGGCCTGTGTCCCGATATACTCGGGCGGCTTGACCAGGGTCAGGATCATCTGCAAGAAGGCGGCCGTGGTGAGCCCGAGGGTGCAGGCGATGGCCAGCATCACGCCGACCATGTGACGGGAGGCCCGCGCCTCGTGCGGGGCCGAGTCACGACGTATCGCGGAGCCGCCGCGACCCACGAGCGTGGCATCGAGGTTGCGGATGGAGGACTGCGTCCCAGGTTCACGGAGAGGCGGCATCATTCGCTCCAATGGTGGTCGGCGTGACGAGGCGACGAGCGTCGCGCAGGATCTGCTCGCGGGTGAGCTCCTTGTTGCCCTCGATCTGGGCGACATCAGCGAGCGCCTGGCCGTCGGCGTCGTAGGAGGTGATGAAGGTGACGGGCGGGGCGAAGACGCCGCGGCCCAGGATGAAGCTCGTGTGGCGAGCGATGTGGGCGGTGACCTTGCGGTCGTTGTTCACGCACGCGTAGAAGGGGTGCACATAGTTGTCGGTGATGCCCTCGATGCCGACGGAGCTCGCCGCCTCGCCGATGCTCTCCTCGTTGAAGAAGGGGGTCTTGCCGCGGTCCTGGAGGGCGAACAGGGCCGCGACCATGGGGACGCCGGCGCCGGGTCGGAGCTTCTCGGCGCACTCGGCGGCCCTGGCGGCGAGACACGAGTAGTGGAGGTCGGCCTGCTTGCTGTTGCCGCGCTTGAACGAGGCCATGCACTCGCCGGTGCGGGCGAAGTGGTAGAGCTCGAGGGCATAGGCGTCGGGGTTGGCGGTGACGAACTTGTGCCAGGCCTCGAACTCATCGCGGCAGTGCGGGCACGCGAAGTCGACGAAGCGGCTGACGTGGGCCGTGAGCCGCGGGCCCTGGGGGCGGGTGCGCAGGTTGGTGTCGGGGAAGCCTGTGTCGTTCACGCGGCACTTCGCGTCGAAGTCGGGGATCGCGGCGCCGCGGCGGTAGAGGACCATCTGGACCGAGACGAGGGCGAGGAAGGCGAGGCCGGTGAGCACGAGGAGGCCGCCTTGACGCGGACGCCAGGGCACGAACAACGCGCGCAGACCGGCGCGGTGGCCCTGGGGGTGGATGGCGGCGGTGGTAAGAAAGATAGCGACGGTCAGCCCGTAGATGAGGAAGCAATAGATGCACGCCTCACGCAGGACCAGGCCGGCGTACGCGGCGAGCCCGAGCACGATGAGGAGCCCGACCCAGGCGAGCCAGAGCAGTAGCGGACGCACCGCCGAGAGCAGGCGCGGCCGCCACAGGGCGGTCCCCGCGAGGGTCAGCACGGCGAGGTAGAAGCCGGTCGAGTAGGCGGAGATCGGTAGCTTGAAGAGGATCGAGGGGCCGCTGCTCAGCACGTAGGTGCAGTCGAAGATCTGGCCGATCGAACAGGCCGAGAGCATCGCGGTGTCGCAGCGGTAGTCGGAGTCGAACTTGATCAGCGTCAAGAACACGCTGAGCAGGACCCCAGGTACGCTGAGCAGGCAGAGCAAGGCGCAGGCGCCGAGCTCGTGGTTCAGCTGCTGCGACGATTCGGGCTTGCGCGAACTCGTGGACGCCATGCCGTCACCTCGCGGGCGAGCCGGGGGCGCAGCGCGACCCGAGCCGGAGGCGCTTGAGCGCCAGGCGAAAGCCTTCATTGGTCATCTCGGCGAAGCGAGTGGCCTTGGCCTTGCTCGGGTGGCTGAGGAGCAGGTGCGCGAAGTACAGGCGCTCGAAGCCGGCCACCGCCTTGACGTGGTTGCTGGCGAAGAGCGCCTCGATCTCGACCAGCTTGCGCAACAGTCCATCGTGGAAGGTGACGCCGACATTAAGCCCGAGGTCGGCGGGGAGGATCCACTCGTCGTCGCGGGCGTAGAAGCCCCGTTCCACTGCGCAGCGCAGCTCGGAGAGGTTTTGCGGCCAGGTATGCGCACGCAGGGCGTCGAGCGCCTCGGGTGTGAGCCTCCGCGTCCGTCCAGTGTCGTCGCACAGGCGCTTGAGGAAGACCTCGGAGGCGAGGAACGCAACATCATCGTCGCGCTCGCGCAGGGTCGGGAGCTCGACCTGAACACCCATCAAATGGTTGTAGAGTTCGGCGTTGAACTTGCCCTCCGCGACCAGGCGCTGGATGTCGCGGTCGGTCGCGCAGATCAGCCGGGCGTCGAACTTTCGCGTGTGTTGCTCGCCCTCGCGGGTCAGGACGCCGCGCTGCAGGACCGCCAGCAGCTGGCTCTGCAGCGCCGTCGGCAGGCGGTCGACCGCCTTGAGCAAGAAGGTGCCGCCGTGGGCCGCTTCGAGGCCGCCGCACACGTCGAAACGGCCGGGTGCGTCCGCGCAGCCGCGACCGAACAGATGGCTGGCGAGCAGTTCGGGAGCGACGCTGGCGCAGTCAAGCACGACGAAGGGACGGTGGCTGCGCGCCGAGCCGACGTGCAGCACCCGCGCGACCAGCTGACGACCCGTGCCGGACTCGCCGCGGACGAGCACGTTGGACTGGTCGCCGCGCTCGGCCATTTGGGCGAAGCGGGCAAACAGGCCGCGCATTGCGGTGCTGCGCCCGTACAGCTCGCCGAAGTGGTCGATCAGAGGCAGCGTCATGTCGACGATGTCGAGGGCGAGGACCTCGATGCTGGTGTTGCCGACGCGAAACTCGGCGCCAGGCCCGATCCACGCCTCACGCACCCAGCTACCGCCGAGGAACACGCCGCTGGTGTCATCGCGCGGCCGCTCTCGCGCGTCATCGAGGTCGCGTAGCAGGATGCGGTCCTCGGCGAGCACCAGCTCGAAGTGGGATGCGAGCACGAGCTCGTCGTCCGGGAGGGTGATGTCGTTGAAGGGGCTGTGTCCGCCGCGGAGGATTCTGCGGGCCCGCCAGTCGCTGAACTCGAAGTCCAGCTGTTCGCTACCCCGGCGCTGCGACGATACGCGCAGGGTTAGCCGGCCGATGCCTCGGCACGCGGCGTGTAGCCCAGGGACCGGCGCAGGTTCGTGAAGCAGCTCCGGGCGCGGGTAACCGACGATATTACCGGTAGGAGGGAAGGGATAGGAGACGCGGATGAACGCGTCGCGGGTCGTATAATGAGCCATGGCCTCTTTCACCTCATGGATATGCCAAGACAGTCGTGGCGGTGGTGCCTCGAGTCAACGCGAGTGGTGATGGGTTGATTCAAACATCGACCCCACGCGCTCATGCTGCACGCCTCTTCCTTGATTGTCCAGAGCTGTTACGGTCGCCTCGAGAGCAACTCGGGTTGGGTCAACAGGAAATAATCTGTGATCCAATACATATATTTCTCGATTGGGAGGGTTTGCATGCGTAAACCCAATCGGCGTGGGGCCCAATACAGATTGGAGCTGGCGGCGGATTCATTGCGTAATGTAATAAGGCCGCAATGCGCAGGGGAAGCGTTCCGCTGCTGATGATGAACGTGGTGCTGATCACGCTGGCGGTGCTGATGTTGGCCCGCACGCGGGTTGGCGGCGCTGGTTGCGAAAAGCATGAACGACGCGAGGGAACCTGTACCGGGGAACCCGGTGAGTGCCCGGAGATCCGCGTTGGTATGGCGCTACCGGACGCGATCCGCTTCGGTGCGGCTGCTCCTACAGTGTCGATCGCCTTGTTTATCGATCTCGGATCGGTCCGCTCGCGGCAGATTTTTCAGCGGGTGACGCGTGCGCTCGGCGCCGGCACGACCGGGCGGACGACGGAGCTTCGCATCCTTCATGCGCCGGGCGCATGTGATATTCGGGGGAGCAGAACGGTGTACAGCGGCGCTTACCGTGGAGTGTGCGGAGCGGTTGGCGCCGGGAATCGGGATCCGGGCGATCGGCGTCGCCTTCGACCAACAGTGGCAGCCGGAGCGCGACCTGTTGGCAGGCGTGGCTGGGCTGGGGGTCGAGGTGACTGCCTTGCGCAGCTGCGTGGCCACGGAGCGCGAGGTGGACGCTCGTCTCGCCGCACACGCGGAGGCGGCGCGGCGCCATGGATTCGTGGAGGCGCCGGTGGGCTTTGTGGTCGTCCCCGGTTCGCCGCCGCGGATCTCCCCGTTTGGCGCGTGGCTGACGGAGGCCTCGTTGCGGAGTTTGACCGAGTGTCTGGTGGATGGGCGCTGCCGGGAGGAGCCTTGATCGAGCTGAACTTGCCGCGGGCGACGCGGTGGTCCTTGGGGTCGGCGGGGCTGATGGTCCCGCTGGCGCTCACGGTGCTGGTGCGGCTCGCGGCGGCGCCGGGCGGGACTGAGGATATCAGGGGGGCGCGGCTCACCTTGCCGACCCTGTGTGATGCGACGCGACTCACGGACAGCTGCCGCGACGGGCTGCACTGCGTCGCCGGCATCTGTGAGCCGCTGCGTCGGGGCTCGTCCGGTCGAGAAGGGACGGCCTGTGGGGGTGATCTCTGTGAGGCGGGGCTCGAGTGTTTTCGCGGACGCTGTGTGGGTTGGGAGCGGCTGCCGGTGGCTCCCGAGATGTGTCGTGCGGACCCGACGCGGGCGGCGCTCGAGCACCTGCGCAGGAGCTGTGCTGAGGCCCGACGTGCCGGCGACGCGCCGATCACGGCGTGTACGAGCCGAGACGTGGGAGCGCCTGAGCCGGGATGACCCGACGTTTACTGGGTATATCGAGGCTCTGCCGGGTCTGTTCACGGTGCATTTCCCGCAGGGGGAGCCGGGTTCGCGGGGTGGATGGCCGGCGCCGGAGGTCTTCGGGAGGTACCTCGAGCAGCTCGCGCCGCACCGGGCGACGTTGTTGGAGGCGCGGGCGCTGCTGGTCATCGGGCGGGCCAGCCCGGAGGGGACGGCGGAGATCAATCAGGATCTGGCCGGGCAGCGCATCGCGCTGGTGGAGCGCCTGCTGCGGGCCGCGCTCGGAGATGCGGCGCCGCCGATCCACGCGTGGGCGCGCGCGGAGAGGGACGCGCTGGCGCCGGAGAAATTCCGGCGGCTCAAGGTGCGGGCCGTCCTGTCCTGGGACGCCGAGGTCACCCGGCGGATCCTCGACCCGAGCGACCTGACGTCGCGGTCGGGTCCGGAGTGGGACGCGACCCTGAAGACGATTAACCGCAACGTGCTGATCGTGCCGCTCTACTGTGATGGGCTCGATTTTCACCCGCAGCCGTCGTTTCAAGGGGTCCTGGACCCGAGCAAGGAGATCCGATGATCCGCGTCGTCCTCGAGCGCCCAGACCAGCCGCCGTTGCTCATGGTGTTCTCGCAACCAGTCGTTGTGGTCGGCCGCGGCGAGACGGACGGCGCCGAACCGGTGGACTGGCAGCTGTCATTTCCTGATGTGTCGCGGCGTCATTGCCGGCTCTCGTGTGCGGGCGGGCGGCGCTTCGTCGAGGGTCTGAGCGAACGCAGCCCGACCTACGTCAACGGGCGCAAGACTCAGGGAATGACGGCGATCGAGGAGGGCGACGAGATCCGCTTCGGCTACTGCGTGGTGCGCGTGTGCGAGGACGTGGTCGGTTCGCGTGAGGCCGAGAAGCCGGGGCCTGTCGCCGCGGTGCCAAAGGTGAAACAAGGGCCGAGGGCCGAGGCCCCTGGCCCTGCGGCGCCGCCGATCGTACGGCTCCCGGCGGTGGCGCCGGTGAGCGCGAGCGTGGTGACGCCGAGCCAAGCGCGGCAGGTCGCGCTGGCGGACGCGGCGATGGGCGAGGACGTGTCGATCCTCGTGGAGCGAGCGCGACACTGGGACCTTCGCGGGCGACCGGCGGGGCTGCTGCTCTCGGGGCCGATGCTGCAGCGCGGGCGCACATGGTTGCGGGTGGGCCCGGAGCTCGGAGAGGTCGGCGGACTGGTCCGGCTGTTCATCGAGCGCAGCGCCCAGGCTCGGCGGTCCTGGTTGCGAGGCGTGGGTCTCGCGGCGGGCGTGACGCTGACGACCGCGCTCACGGGCTCGGCGGTCGCGTGGGCATGGTTACCGGGGCTGCGCATCCCCGAGGGGCCCCCGCCCCCGCCCCCGCCTGCGTCGCAATGCAACCAGGACGTGCGCGAGCGGGTCGACGCGCTGACGGCCGCGGCGCTGCAACAGGGCGACGACGCGACGGCGCTGCTGCTGACGAGTCGCGCGCTGCAGGAGGCGAGGGGCGGTGGGTGTCGAAACGTGGCGACGGCCGAGCCGACCTTGCGCGCGCTGCTGGCGAAGCGGCACAGTCGCCTGCTCGATCGCCACGACGCGGAGATCGATGACGCGGTGGTTCGCCGGGATGGGAGTCATGTCGCCGCGGCCGCGGGCGGGCGGGTGAAGATCTGGGACGTGGAGGGCCAGCGTCCGGCGGTGCCGCTGGACTACGCCGCGGATGCGCAGGTCCTGGCGTGGAGCGGGGACGATCGCTGGCTGGCGGTCGGCACGCGCACCGGTGGGGTGGCGGTGTGGGACGTCAACGATCCGACGCAGGCGGCGCTGCGCAAGGAGCTCAAGGCGCACCGCAAGCCGATCCAGGCGCTCGCGTTTAGCCCCGAGGGCGGGATGCTGGCGAGCGCGGACGGAGACGCCCTGCGGCTCTGGGACATGGGAGGCGAGGCGCTCGGCGAGCCGCGCGGGGAGTTCAAGGAGATCGCGCGCACGACGACGCGGCTGCAGTTCAACGAGGGGGCGTCGCGTCTGATCGGGCTCAGCGGCGACAAGGTGAGGATCTGGCCGATCGCGCCACCGGGCCCGGCCGTGCGCCTGGGGAGGCCGGTGACGCTGCCGGCGGACGGGGCGATCGTGGCGATGGCGGTCGATCAGGAGGGCACGCAGATCGTCACGGGTGACACGCGAGGGGTGGTGCTGGTGTGGCGGCTGCGCGGCAACAGGTGGTCCAGCAGCGCGGGCACGACGCACGCGAGCGAGATCGTGGAGATTCGGCTGAGGCCGCGGCAGGACGGGTTCGTGTCGCTGGCCAAGGACCGAACGCTGTCGCTGGTCGATCTCGCGGCGGCGAAGCGGCAGCGCTCGCGGCCTCCGGTGTACCATCTGGGGTCGCTCGAGGCGGCGCCGCGACACCTGGCGGTGGACCCGTCCGGGCGCCGGGCCCTGACGATCGACGACGCCGGTGTGGCCGAGCTGTGGAACCTCGAGACGCACGAGACGAAGTCGATGCGGTTCGGAGAGCAGCCGCGGAGGGTGAAGGTGGTCACGGCGACGTCGGATCAGTCGGTCGTCGTGGCGGGGGAGTTTGATGGCAGCCTGCGGGTGTGGGATCTGCTGCTCGAGGGGGGCAGCTCGGGGGCGCATTTGCTGGGCGAGCACCGGCTTAGCGAGCAGCCCGGGAAGGTCCCGACGCTGGCGCTGAGCCGCGAGGGGACGACGCTGGCGAGCACGAGCGACGGGAAGCAGATCCAGGTTTGGAGCCTCAATAGCGACGCAGTGCCGTCGGTGTTGGCGATGCCGTCGTGCCGGTGGAGCTGGTGGGGCACGCGGACGAGGTTATGCACCTCGCGTTCAGCGTTGGCGGCGACTGGCTGGTCTCGGCCGACCTGCGCGGGTCGGTGCGTTCGTGGAGAATGTCGGAGGCAGGGCCAGAGTTGGACGCGAAGCACACGGTGGAGCGTCCGCCGAAGGTGCTGGCGCTGGCGGTGTCGCGCGAGCATGTGGCGGTCGGGACAGGCGGGGGCGACGGGACCCGCGGTGAGGTGTTCGTGTGGCCGCTCGGGGAGCTGGGCAAGCGGGATGAGGATGCGGTGTGGGACCACGCGAAGGCGGTGCAGCGCCTGGCCTTCGACGCGACCGGCGAATACCTGGCCTCGGGCAGCGGCGACGGCGGCGTGAAGTTCGGCAAGCTGGGTGACGAGGGCTTCGGCGACGTGCGGCAGTACAGTCACGGGCTGCCCGTGAGCGCGCTGGCCCTCGCGGCGTTGCCGGGTCGGGGGGTGATGCTGGCGTCGGGGTCCGACGACGGGGAGGTGTTGGCGTTCACACGAGGGGACCTGCGTGAGGTGCCGCAGCGCGCTCTGGTGCGGCGTAAGGGGAGGATCACGGGGCTGGCGTTCGGCTCGGACCCCGGGCTGCTCTTCGTGGCGGATGATGAGGGAGCGGCGCTGCTGCAGATGGAAGGCGACGCGGAGCGCCAGATCCCTCTGAGCGGTCACAAGGGGTCGATCGCCGCGACCTACGCGGATGTGGTCGGCCGCGTCGTGGTCACGGTCGGCGCCGACCAGACGGTGCGGGTGTGGCCGCTCGAGGTGTCCGCGCTGCAGCACCTGGTCTGCGCCCACGTCGGTCGCAACCCGCGACCGGAGGAGCTGCCCGCGGGCTTCCAACCGACGGCCGAGTCGCAGTGTCCGGCGCGCTGAGAGCTCTGCCTCAGCGCTGGCAGCCCGGCTCGTCCGGGCCGCAGCGGAAGCGGACGTGGATGTGCTGGGTGTGATTGTTGCTGTGGCTGACGGGGGCGACGGCGCCTGGCTCGCTGCGGATCGTCGCGGCGGCGTCCGGCGCTGAGAGCCCGGCGGCCTCGGCCGCGGCGCGCAGCTCGGGGTGGAGGGAGCGGTCGAGGAAGATGTTCTGGACGGCGCCAGTGGCCCGCAGCGCGGTGATCAGGTCCCAGGTGGCGGCCCAGTCGATCTCGTCGGTCTGCGGTCGGCACCACGGGGTGCGGCAATGTTCGCAGTCGGGCGTCGCGCGGTAGCAGCCGCCGAGGACTGGCAACCAAATGTCGACATCGCGGCCGGTCTGGTGCGAGGCGTGGTGGCCATAGGCGCCGCCAGCCTCGCGGCTGAGGTCGCCGATGATGAGTTGTCCGTCGTAGCGGCCGCGCAGGTCGGTGAGGGCCGCGAGCAGCTTGTCGATCGTGTGGCTCGAGGCGTAGGCGTGGGCGGGGCAGCGGAGATCGTAGTAGGGAGAGAGGGGAACGCGGCGAGCTCCTGGTCGCCGAGGTCGGCCTGGGTCGGCTTGCCACGGGAGATAGCGAGGTCGTTGACCTCGGGCACCGCTCGCGCTCCGGATGGGGTCGGTTCGCTGAACTCGCGGACGAAGTAGGTGACGACCTCGCCGACCCCGGAGCACGTCGCGCGCGCGCGGGTTGTAGGCGCGGAGCGTCGCCGCGTCGATGCCGAGGCGCCGGGCGAGGCTCTCCCACGAATCGGGGCGGGTGAGGGTGACGCAGCGTCGTACCCGGCGCTCGCCGGGGCGGTCGGTCTCGACGCGGAGGAGCGTGCCTTGTTGGAGCGGACGGTCGAGGGCGAGTCCTGGGTTCCAGCGGACGAGCCACTCGGGTCGCACGGTGTAGAGCGCGGCGATCTTCTCGAGCGTCTCGCCAGGGACGACCTCGTGCTCGATCGCCTGCGCGGCGCGAGCGGAGCGGTCGGAGCTTGCGGTGTAGGAGCGAGTTGTGAGGCCGGAGGGGCGAGGTCCGCGGCCCTCTTTGATTGCTTCTCGGGGGGGGACGGTGGGGTCTCGAGCGCGGGGGCGACGATTATCGCTCCCGCGACGAGCCCAGGAAGCAGGCCCATGCCGAGCCAGCGCAGGCCTTGCCAGCGACGGCGGCGCGCGGCCGCGGCGAGCACCCATGTGCGGGTCAGCGGCTCGAGCGGAGCGACGGCGTCGAGTTCTACCGCGCGGTTCAGGCGCTCCGCATCGGGCAGCAGGCGACGGGGACGACGGTGCCTGGCCCACGCTGCGGCCGACTGGGCCAGGCGGAGCAGTTCGTCATTCTCGCCGCCCCAGGGGCCGCCCGAGTAGCGGACCTTGTCGGGGACCAGTTCCGGGTCGACCTGCAGGCGGGCTGGGGCGACCTCGATGATGTACGTGCCGACGCCGATACGATCGCCCTCGCCGAGGACGGTGGGCTCATGGATGCGGCGATGGTTGACCGAGGTGCCGAGTGGAGAGGTGCCGTGATCGATGATGAGCCAGTCGCTCCCGCGGCGGATGATGCGGCAGTGCTGGGGCGCGACGTGGGGGTCGTCGAGGACGAGCTCCGCGTCGCAAGCGCTGCCGATCTTGAGGCCTGAAGCGGCCAGCGAGAAGACCTTGACGGCCCCCGTGTCGTCGATGACCCGGAGGGGGACGTTACCGCGGCGAAAGTTATCACCCCAGTTGGCCATGCATCAAAGCGCCAGCGTGATCATGCCGATCACGATCACGAGGACGAGCGCGAAGTTCATGGCCAGCAGCTTCTTCTCGAAGCTCCACGGGGAGGCCAGCCACACCCGCCAGGCCGGTTGGGCGCGCTGGCGGGGCGCCTGCGGGGCGACGATATGGGCGACCGGGTCGATGAAGACGGTGGCGCTCGAGTTCCTTTCCACCTGGGTCTCCTCTCGCACCGTGGTACCGCGCAGGAAGTCTCCCCCCATGTCGGCTGGGAGCAGCGTGACCTCGTCGCGGCGCCCCTGAAACGGCGGTGCCGCGCGGATCACCTCGGTGCGCACTGTGCCCGGAGCGGCCATCTGACTGTTGAGGGTGATGGGTCCGGTCTCCTCGGTGGAGGGCCAGTCGTGTTGCGAGCGCTGCCAGAGCGCGGTGACGGGCTCGTCGTGATGGTTCGGGGTGGCCGGCTGCGGTTGTGCTTGCATCGGCGCGGCTCGAACGGGGGGCGCGAGGCTGGCGCGCACGTCGGCCATGCTCGGGCGCTGATGCGGTGACTTCTCGAGCAGCGCGAGGATCAGCGCCTCGGCCTCCGCCGGCAAGCCAGGGACCAGGGTACGCGGAGGAGCGGGCGGGGTGCGCAGGTGCTGACGGACGATGTCGGTGACGCGACCCTCGAAAGGGCGCCGGCCGGTGACGAGCTCGTAGAGGATCACGCCGAGGCTGTACAGATCGACGGTGGGTCGCTCTTGCTCGCCTTGCAGCTGCTCAGGCGCGACGTAGTCGACGGCGGGATTGTCGTTGATACGGGTGACACCGACCTCTTCGGGCTCGAGCAGCGCGCCAGCGCCGAAGTCGAGCAGGCGGGTGTGCAGGCGCTGCGATGGTCCGAGGAGGATATGAATGTTGGTCGGCTTGAGGGCAGCGTGGACCAGGCCTGCCTGATGGACGGCCGCGAGGCCAGCGGCGATGCGGGCCGCGAGCGCCCGGGCCACGGTCCATGAGAGGATCGGCTCCTGTTGGCGCATGCGCGCGAGGCTTTGGCCGGGCACCAGCTCGAGCGCGGCGAATGGGCTGGGACCGGCGGCTTGAACCTCGAGCATCCGCGTGGCGGTGCTCTGCGGGACCGCGGCCGCAGCCGCGGCCAGTTCGGCGTAGCGGCGGATGCCGCGGGTCGAGCAGCGGGTCGGGTCGAACAGCTTGAGGGCGATGGGCGCCTCCGAGTTCGGGTCGGTGGCGCGGAACACCTGGGAGGTGGGGCCGCTGCCCAGGAGATTGAGGAGCCGGTAGCGACCGACGAGGGCCCCTTCTGCGGGTGCGCGCTGGGCAGCGGTCATGGTGATCAATCCTTGTCAAGCTTGCCGACGAGCGACAATTCGAAGGACGCGCCCTCGTACTTGAGGTGCGGGACGACGCGGAGGTTGCAGCGATACCAGCCGACCTGGCCGGGGACCTCCTCGACGAGCACCCGGGCCTCGCGGAGCGGCTTGCGCGAGCGGACGTCGGGCGGGGGATCGGGCATGTTCGAGACGAACTGGCGGATCCAGGTGTTGAGCTCGCGTTCGAGGTCGGTCTGGCTCTTCCAGGTGCCGATCTGCTCGCGCTGCAGCACCTTGAGGTAGTGGGCGAGGCGGGTGGTGACGAACATGTACGGCAGGCGGGTGCCGAGCATGAAGTTGCGCTGGGCGGCCTGGCCCTCCTCGGTGCGCTGGAACACCTTGGGGCGCTGGATCGAGTTGGCGGAGAAGAACGCGGCGTTGTTGCTGTCCTTCTTGGGGATGAGGCTGATGAAGCCCTGCTCGGCGAACTCGAACTCCTTGCGGTCCTCGATGGAGGTCTCGCAGGGGTTCTTGGTCTTGAGCTCGCCGCCCTGCTGGTACTGGTGGAGGGGGAGGTTGAAGACGGCCCCGCCGCCGAGGGGCCCGATGATATTGGGGCACCAGCGATACTTGGCGAAGGAGTCGGCGATCTTGGCGGCCATGGCCAGCGAGGCGGGGCCCCACAGGTAGTTGTCGTGCTTGTCGATCACGTCTTCGCTGAAGTCGAACTCGCGGACGCGCAGCTCGCTCTCGCGGGAGCCGTAGGGCGCGCGGAGCATGAAGCGGGGCATGCACATGCCGACGTAGCGGGCGTCCTCCGAGTCGCGGAAGGAGTTCCAGCGCTGGTAGCGGGGCTCCTCGAACATCGCCTGGAGGTCCTTGAGCTGGGGGATCTCCGCGAAGGTCTTGCGGCCGAACATGTCGGGGTTGGCGTTGCCGAGGAAGGGCACGTGGGCCATAGCGCCGACAGACGCGAAGCCGCGGAGGAGTTCGACGTCCTCGGTGCCGGGGCCGAAGTCGTAGGCGGAGCAGATGAGGCCGTAGGGCTTGCCGCCGTAGACGCCGATCGCCTCCTTGTAGATGGTCTTGTAGAGCGAGGAGTGGGTGATCTCCGGGGCTTCGCGGAAGTCGGCGAGGAACTCCTCCTTCTTGCCGTTGACGAACTCGAGGCGGACGTTCTCGCGGAAGTCGATCTCGTCGACGAGGTACTTGACGCCGCGCCACGCCGACTCGAGCGCCTTGACCTCTGGGGCGTGCAAGATCGCGTTGACCTGGGTGGTCAGGCGGCGATCGATGTCGGCGATGAGGAGGTCGATGCGGTCCTTGGCGACCCGCTGGGTCGCCTCGTTGGAGCGCAGCAGCTCGGTGAGGAAGCTGGTGATGCCGCGCTTGTTGGCGTCGGCGGTGGTGTCGAGGTGGGCGTCCTCGAGGAGGGACGCGAGCAGCGAGCCTTCCCCTTCGAGGCTCGGGTTGTGGGTCGCGTCGCGCGAGGTCTGGGCGTTGTCGAGGTCGGTCATGATGGGCCTGGTGGTGAGCGGGCTTTCAGGTGGTCTTCTCGTCGATGCCGAGCTCACGCATCAGCCGCTCACGCTTGCTGGGGTCCTTCATCAGGTCCTGGATGCGGCGGATGAAGCTGGGGACGTTGGCGGTGGTGCCTTTGAGGTACTTGAGGGCGTCGCGCAGCTCCTTGAGCTGGCGCAGCTCGTCGACCTGGCCGACGATGCCCTCGGGGCGGAAGTCCGCGAGCGAGTTGAACTGCAGCTTGAGGTTCATCTCGGCGTCCGGGGTATCGGACGAGACGTGGTTGGGGACCTGGATCTCCGCGCTGAGCTTCTGGTCGGCCATCACCGCGGCGAAGTTCTCCTTGTTGATGTTGACCGGCTCGCGCTCCTCGAGCGGCTTTTCGTCCTGTTGCCCGCTGAAGTCGCCGAGCATGAGGATGCGCAGCGGCAGCTCGACGTCCTCCTGCTGGCCGTCGAGGGCCGATTTGTAGCGGATGTTGACGCGCTCTTTGGGCGCGACGGAGCCGTCTCTATCATTGGTCGCCATGGTCGCAGATACTAGACGGGAGGCGCGGGGTCGTCCACGCCAATCGCGGCGGGCGACCATGCAACTCAGATTGCGTTGACCCAACCACGAATGCTATCTCGCCACTGATCTTGCCCGCAGAGCCGGCCTCAAAAACGCTGACACGATACGCGTACGATTTAATGGAGAAATCGCTGGCACGCGGTGGATCACGAGGTGTATATCAGCGAGCATGGCTGAGACAGTACATCTGGTTCTGAAAGCGAACGGCAACGTTATCCAGGGCGAGAGCACGCAGCGCGACCTGGGGCGCGACAAGACGATCGAGTGCCTCGTCTTCCGCGACAATGTCCGCACGGCACGTGAGATGGGCACCCGCACGGCCGTCGGGCGCCGCGTCCACGAGCCGATCGAGGTCATCAAGCGCATCGACGCCAGCTCCCCGCTGCTGGCGAAGGCGCTGTGCAAGAACGAGAAGATCGAGGGGACCTTCAAGTTCTACCGCCCGAGCCCGAAGGGCGACGGGACCACCGAGCAGTTCTTCACGATCGAGATCAAGGAGGGTCGCGTCGACGCGATCGAGCGCCACTCTCCGAACGCGATCGACCCGGCGGCCTCGAAGGCGCCGCCGCTGGAGACCGTGCGCTTCGTCTATCACACGATCCGCTGGGTTTACGAGCCGTCAGGCGCGGAGTTCGTAGACAGCTGGAGCACGTCCGACTCCTGACGTGAACGAGCGGGGCCGCGATGCGGCCCCGCGTTGTATTCGAACGAGCGTCGAGGTCCGAATGCGCGTCGAGCCGAAGAACATCGTCCGTCGGTTGAACACCACCTGCACCGCGATGCTGGAGGCCGCGGTCTCCCAGGCCGCGGGCGGGCGCTACTATGAGATCGCGCCGGAGATGCTGCTGCTGGCATTGCTGAATGGCGAGGAGAACTGCGACGCGCGAGCGATCCTCGCCCACGCGGAGCAGGACATCGCGCGGCTGCGCCAGCGGGTGCAGCGGACGACCGACCTGCTGCGCAGCGGCAACCCAGGGCGGCCGGTGTTCGCCGAGAACGTGTTTCAGTGGATCGAGGACGCGTGGGTGTTCGCGTCGCTGCAGTATGGAGCGGACGAGGTCCGCAGCGGGCACTTGCTGCTGATGTTCGCCAGCCGGGGCCACCGCTACTGCGCCGAGAGCTTCCCTGAGCTGAACGCGCTGCCGATCGAGGTGCTGCGCCGGGAGCTCGAGACGATCACCGCGGGGACGCGGGAGGCAACGCTGAAGTCCGCGGCTGGCGCCGCGGGGGCTGCGAACGGGATCGGTACGACGCCGGCAGGCGGGTCGGAGTCAGCGCTGCGCCGCTTCACGAGCTCGTACACGGAGAAGGCGCGCGCCGGAAAGATCGACCCGATCTTCGGGCGCCACGCGGAGATCCGCCAGCTGACAGAGATCTTGGCGCGACGGCGCAAGAATAACCCGATCATCGTCGGCGAGCCGGGGGTCGGGAAGACGGCGCTGGTCGAGGGATTGGCGCTGGCGATCGCGGCGGGCGATGTGCCCTCGCCGCTGCGGGAGGTCGAGCTGCTCGAGCTGGACATGGGCCTGCTGCAAGCGGGCGCCGGGGTGCGCGGAGAGTTCGAGAAGCGGCTGAAGTCGGTGATCGACGAGGTTAAGGGCTCGCCGCGGCCGATCGTGCTGTTCATCGACGAGGCCCACACGATCGTCGGCAAGGAGGCCGACGCGGCCAATCTGCTCAAGCCGGCGCTCGCCCGCGGTGAGCTGCGCACGATCGCGGCGACGACCTGGTCCGAGTACAAGAAGTACTTCGAGAAGGACGCCGCGTTCTCGCGACGCTTTCAACCGGTGAAGGTCGATGAGCCGTCGGAGGAGCAGGCGCTGGTGATGCTCCGTGGGCTGCGGACGACCTACGAGGTGGCGCACGGGTGACGATCCGCGACGAGGCGCTGACGGCCGCGGTCTCGCTGTCGCACCGCTACATCGCTGGGCGCCAGCTGCCGGACAAGGCGGTCGACCTGCTCGACACGGCGTCGACGCGGGTACGCATTGAGCACGAGGCGAAGCCGGAGGCGGTGGTGATGCACGAGCAGCAGGTGCTGGCGCTCGAGCGCGAGCTGACGCTGCTGCAGCGAGAGCAGGCGGAGGTCGATGGCATCGACGACGCCCGCGTGATGGAGGTGCAGGGCGCGCTAGCGGCCGCGAAGGACGCGATGGTGACCCTGCAGGCTCGCTGGCAGCGCGAGCGCGAGGCTTTGGTCGCGGTCGAACAAGCTCGCAAGGGGCTGCGAGAGGGCGGCGGAGAGCCGGCACGTCAAGCCAAGCGGGCGGCGGACGAGCATCTGCTGGCGATGGCGGGCGCCGACGACCGACTGATCCACGCGGAGGTTGACGCCGACGCGGTGGCGCGGGTCGTGGCGACCTGGACGGGCATCCCCGTCGGCAAGATGCGCAGCGACACGATGGGGGCGCTGCTCACCTTGGAGGATCGACTGGGTGCGCGTGTGCGCGGGCAATCGCGGGCGGTGCAGGTCGCGGCCGAGACGCTGCGCATCGCCGCGGCGCGGGTGCAGAACCCGAACACGCCGCTGGGGCGTGCTGCTGTTCGTGGGCCCGAGCGGCGTCGGCAAGACCGAGATGGCGACGGCCCTGGCCGACCTCATCTATGGCGGCGAGCGCTTCATGACGGTCATCAACATGTCCGAGTTCCAGGAGAAGCACTCGCTGTCGCGGCTGATCGGGTCGCCGCCAGGCTATGTGGGCTACGGCGAGGGTGGCATCTTGACGGAGGCGGTGCGCCAGCGGCCTTACTCGGTAGTGCTGCTCGACGAGTGCGAGAAGGCCGACCTTGAGGTGATGAACCTGTTCTATCAGGTGTTCGACAAGGGCACGTTGTCCGACGGCGAGGGGCGGGTCGTCGACTTCAAGAACACGGTGGTGATCCTCACCAGCAACTTGGCGTCCGACAAGATCATGCAGCTGACGGCAGAGGGCACGGCGCCTCCGCCGGCCGAGGCGCTCGCCTCGGCGATCCGTCCGGTGCTGAGCAAGCACTTCAAGCCGGCACTCCTGGCACGCATGACGATCGTGCCGTTCTTGCCGCTGCCGGCCGAGGTGCTGCGCGAGGTGACGGAGCTGAAGCTCGCGGTGTTGGCGCGGCGGCTGTGGGACAGTCACCGCATTACCGCGACCTTCGCCCCGGAGTTGCTCGACCAGCTGGCGGCGCGCTGCACCGAGGTGGAGACGGGGGCACGCAACGTCGAGCATATTCTGCGCAGCTGGCTGACGCCTCTGCTGAGCCAGCGGCTGCTGACGGCGCTGGCATCTGGGCAGCAGCCGACCCGCCTGCACGTGGGGTCGGGGGCGGACGGGTGGGAGCTGGCTTTGACCTGAACGACCGGAAGCGCCGGCGTCGCACCGCAACTCAGTCGAAGGAGAGAGAACGTGAAGCTCACATTGAAGGCTACGACGGATGGGCAAGGCAACTTCGAGAAGCGCGAGGAGATCGACATCCCGTTCTACGCGGGGGTCATGCTCGGTCGCTACGCCGACGTGCGCGGTCGGGTAACCGAGCCGCCGGGCATCGACGTGACGATCCGTGCAGACCTCGACGCGGTCGACGGCTCGCGACTCAACGACGAGGTCACCCGCGTGGTGCCGGCGGGACGCACGGCGGAGATCGGGAAGTGGCGCTTCGGGAGCGGGACCCACAACCTGACGGTGAAGGGGTCGACATCGCCGGTGACTCCGAACACGGAGTTCACCTGCGAGATCACGGTGGACTAAGGCACAGGCGACTGAAGATCGGGCCGAACTCCGTCGCCCTCCCCTCGAGCGAGCGGTGCTCCAGGCAGTAGGCGACTGCCATTCTACGGCTGCAAACGAAGCATGCCGCAACACCCCGAAGGTCACCGCGACTTGCTTCCAGCTCACCGCCCGTGCTGGCCGCGGCGATGCTCGTGGCGGCGTTCAGGACCAGTCCCTGATCCTGCCGCAAGCGGTGTAGAGCCTCCGCCACACCGCGGACCTCGTCTCCTTCGTCGTGCAGGATGACGTCGGGGGCGAGGAGCGTTTCGACTGCGGGCCAGTCCCCGCAGCTCGCGGCCTCGATGAATCGCACGGCGAGGCTTGCGCCTGCGCGCATACCAGGGCGAAGGGAACGGTATGCGTTGAGGTGAAGGTACTACCGCCTGGGCGGACGCCGATGCCTGCGTGAGGCTCGAGGTTGGCTGCGGCGGGTGCGGGGCTCAGGCGGTGTCGGTGGGGAGGTAGGCAGCCTGCTCGTCGAGGAGCTGCAGGGCGCGGAGCGGATCGATGCGGCCGATCCGCTGGCCGCGGTGGAGTACGCCGTGGAGGCGGACGTAGCCGCGGCCGCTCTCGTGGGCCCGGACGGCGTCGGCGTATTGCTCGGGGTCGAGGTTGGCGCGCACTCGCAGGGGGTCGCTGTCGGGGAGCAGGAGGGAGAACTGCACCTCGCCCGAGCGGCGACCGTCGGCTCCCACGACGCCGCTGAGGATCTCGACGGTGCCGATCAGCATCTCCTCGCGGTTGCTCGCGGGGCTCGGGCGCAAGATCTGGGCGGCGCGCTGGATCTCGGGGATGTACTCGGCCTTGATCGCCACGCGGGAGGGTGTGTCGGTCTCCGGCGGCGGGGGCAGGCGCGGGTCGGCGGCCCAGGTGGTCGAGAGCTCGAGTTGGCCGGCGTTCTGCTCGGGCTGCATGCGCAGCAGGGCGTCGCAGAGGTTCCAGCTCAGCATGGGGCGCTCGGCGTGGGTCTCGAGGTAGGCCTCGACGCGGCTGTGTTCGATGCTCTCGACCAGGTCCGCGGTGGCGCGCATGAGGTGGGTCGTCACCTTGCGGGTGAAGGGGATCGGGTCGGCGAGCTCGAGGTCGCGGGAGACCGCGTGGAGCGGGCAGATGATCTTGAGGACGTAGCTGCCGACCTCGGTTTGGCCGGCGCGGCAGGCCGCGAGCATGGCGTCGGCCTCGCCGCGGCTCATGCGGGGGTGCACGGCGACCGGGTTGATGACAGAGCAGGCGGAGGCGAGCAGGGCCCGGCGGGCGCCCTCACGGAGCATGACGTCGGCGGTGAGGGAGAGCTGGCCGCTCTCGGCGTCGCGGCTGGCGATGCGGACGCGGAGGACGTCGGCGTCGGGCCATTGCAGGTCGGCGAGCACGGCGTCGATGGGGCGGCGCTCGAGCTCGGCGAGGCGCTGGACCACGTCGAGCATCGCGTCGGTGAAGCCGGCGTCGTCGGCGTCCATGGGGATCTGGAGCTGGCGGAGCTGCTGCTCGGGGTGACGAAACAGCCAGAAGCGGCCCCGGGCGCCCTCGATAGGGGTCCATTGCCGCGACTCTGCATATTGCCGGACTGCGAGGGGGCGCAGCTGCCTGGCGAGGATGCGGCGTTGCTGATCAATGCTCATAACGCAGCCTCTCCTGGTGAGCGACCCGGCGAAACAGGTCGTGTAATCCAGCCGGCGAGAGCGGCTGGGTCTCCGGGAGGTAGATCGTCTGGCCGGAGGTGTTGGTGCTCGGGGGCGCGTCGAGCAGGCTCACCCAGTAGGCGGCGCGCGAGAGGACGAGCTGGTCGGGGCTGTGGGTCAACCACTCGGGGTGGTTCGGCGGCAGGAAGAGGACGGCGAGGAGCCGCGGGGGCAAGGCGGAGTCGCTGCGGAGGCGATCGTAGTGGGCGGTCTCGCGGAGGAAATAGGAGAGGCCGCCGGCCTGCCGGGTCGGCGGCTGGACCGTCGCCTTGAGCTGGATGTGCAGCGAGATCTCAGTCAGCTTCGCGGTCGGGCCGAAGTTCTTGATGAGGTGCAGGGTCGCGTCGACGCCCGCGTTGTCCAGCGAGCGCGTGGCCTCCTGGCAGGCGATGCCGGCGTGGGAGGCCACGGCGTGGAGGTACGCGTAGCTGAGCTGCGCCTCGATGTCGGGGAGGGCCATCATGCGTTGGCGGCGCCCGTGGCTGGCGCCCTGGTGCCGAACAGTGGCCGGACCGGGCAAGGCTGTCAAGGCATCGCTGCTGCGTGGCGCGTGTCGATCATCGCCAGCACCGGCCTCGAGACGGCGGGAGATCTTCGTCGTGGTGACGCGCCTCCGGAACGAAGTCTCATCGACGGCCAGCGCCTCCGTCGATGGACATGCACGGGCCTTCCATCGCTGCTGTCCGCGAGGCCCTCCGCGATGGTGAGCACAAGGTCGCCTTCGACGCGTTGCATGTCGCCAAGTATCTCGGTGGCGAGGTCAACAATCTGCGAGGGAAGGCGCCCGGGCTCTGCCGAGCACAGGGGTCGCGGAAGGTCCCAAGAAGAGGCAGCGAAGTCGCGCGACGTCCTGGCAGGCTGGGCCTGCATAGGAGTTCTCGACGCGCATTCTTCGCAGGTTCCGGAACGAGCACCAGTTCCAGGCGACCTGTCTGATGGGGCAGATCGAGCACTCTAGCCGAGGCGGCAATCGTAGCGGCAACCATCGCGCGAGGATGCTGGCCTCTCGTTTCGTCAGCTGTACTTCAGGACATGTCGCGCCTCGCCTGAAGCGGCAAGTATGGCGGCAAGGGAGGGGGCGATAGGCTCGTGGGTGCTGCCGCAGCCCATGTCCTTCGGGACATGTCGCGCATCAGCCGACGCGGCAAGTATGACGGCAAGCGCGCGATATGGAAGTGTGCCCTGAAGCGGCAAGTGTGGCGGCAGCTCGGGGCGCTCGGCGGCGAGCGCTGCTCAAGGAAACGGCACGTGAAGCGGCAAGCGTGACGGCGGTGGACTCCAGGTATAGTCTCCTCGTTGGGGTGGCCATGATGGTAGGAGGCAGGACTTCGAGGCGGCAAGCAGGACGCCAGGCGGGCCGCCACCTGGGGCGCCGGTCCAGCCGCCACCCGGGGCGCCTCGGGTGGTGCGGAAGCAGGTGCGGCGAGGCTGTCGCAACGGAATAGGAGGCGGCGCGTGCACAACGAACACGAGAAGATCGACGCTGCGCTGCGTCGATTGACGATTCACGGAGGCGGCATCGCCGAAGTGGTGGACCGATGGACGCGGCGAGCCGCCGAGTTTCAGTCCACGTCGCTCGAGTGGACGCGGGGGCCGTCGCCAGGCGGTGAGCAGAGGCCGTGGATCGCGGCGCACGGTGCGAACCACTTCCGGGTCGCGGAGGTCGAGGGCTCCGCGATTCTCCACTACGTGCGGGAGGGACTCGGTGAGCAACGGCTCGGGACGGGGACGGGAGCGGCGATGGTGTCGTTGGCGGAGTACGTCGTCCAACGTGGCGGGCCGTTCGGCAGTCCGACGCCGACAGCAGAGCTGGCTCAGGCGATCGAGGAGCTCAAGCCAGGGGGGCGCGTGTGGTCCGGGCACCGGGAGCTTCGGCTCGAGCAGATCCGGCCCGGGCTCTACCTGCTGCTGCAGATCCGCCCCACGGGATCGTTCGGGTTCCGCCTGCTCTCGGACCTCGCGCAGGTGGCGACGGAGGCGGCCCGTCTGGATGAGAGCGAGCCTGTGGTGCTGGCAGTCCGCGAGAAGCGGCTGGCCTGGGCGTTCACCGACTGCTTCCCTCTATTCGGGATGATCGGGAGAGCCCCCAAGGCGTTCCTGATGTGCGTGCTTGAGGACGACGCGCTCGGTGTCCTCGTGGTCGCGGACGGTTCCGTCATCGGCGCACGGGTTGTCACGCCCGCGCAGGTATTCGGCCGCGTCGACTTCCTCCTCGGGGCTGTGGCCACCGCGGTCGCTGCCCCGGCGCCGGAACCGGCGACGCCGGTCTCGACGGCGGCGCCATCGGCAACGCCGGTCGAGCAGGCGGCGGCAGCCGGGACCGCGCCGGAACCCTCGCCCTCGGTCTCGCTTTCGGAAACGCCAGGCGAGCGAGTGCCGACTTCCGAGACCGCGCCTGAGGCTGCGGCCACCGCCACGGCCACGACACCGAGCGAGCAGGCGGCCCCCACGATATCGATGCGGAGCCAGGGCGGTTCGCGGCGCAAGCCGTCATCCCGTCGGCTGCCCTCGCGTCCGCTCGACGAGCTCATCGCTCGCCATCTCGCCCACGTCGCGGCAAGAATCCCGGGCGATGTCGTTGGGGCCGCGACGGCACGCGCCATATGGGCCGCGATCGGGAAGGCCCATCGTCTTGATCTCGCGGCCATCTCGGGCCGCGGCGTCGAGATCCTCCGCGAGCTGCACGCGGCGGGGATGCTCGAGCACATGCCGGCGGACCATGCAGGGCGCGCGGCGTTGCAGATTCTGGGCGCCCTCTCGCCGATCGTCCGCCGGGTGCATCACCGCCGTTGGGCGCTGATGTTGCCCGAGCTGCGGCAGGAGAACTCGGACGTCGTTCAGGCGATCCGTGAGCTCGAGGTGTCGTGACAGGGACTGTGGAGAGGAGGCGGCGATGTCACCGGAGCTGAAGCGGTTCGACGGCGTGCTGCGGCGGGGCGGGATCCAGGGCGTCGACGACCTCGTCGAGCGGTGGGTCCGGCGCAGCCGGCAGTTTCGCGCCGCGACTCTGCCCTGGACCACGCAGTACCAGCTGGGCGGCGGGGACTTCCGGACGTGGCGGGTTCGTCACGGGGAGGGACAGTTCCAGATCGACGGTGTTCCGGGCGAAGGGCGGCTGCGTTTTCTCTGGGACGATTGGGGAGAGCGAGTACTCGGCGAGGGGACGTTCGAGGCGCTCGCCGCGAAGGCGCGTGAGCTCGTCCGTCGGGGAGGGCCCTTCGGTGGGCCGATGCAGCAGGGCGAACCCCACTGGATCGACTCGGGGCCGTTGTCCAGGTGTGCGCGCAAGCGCGGCGAGATCCGCATCGACAGAACGACGCCCGGCGTCGTCACGGCGATACGGGTGTGCCCCGATGGTCGGTTCACGTTCCAGCTCCTCACACTAGACGAACCCGATTTAGTAGAGCTCATGTCGAAGCTCAGGAAGGGTGACCCGGTGAGTCTGGCGATCGGGGGCGGCCGGATCCCGTGGTGCTTCGCCGACTGCGCGCCGATCATCGGGTACGTCCACGCACCCCTTACGAGTTGCTACTCGTCGCCTGTTCGCGCGAGAGGGTCGCCGTGATTAATCTGGACGATGGCGTGCTCAGCGGAGCTCAGTTCATGGCGCCCGCCGAGCTCGCCAGCTTCGACGCCGGGCGGTGGCTCGAGGACATGCCGACGATGGGCCGCGTCATGCCAAGTCGCCGCGAGAGCGTCGCCGATGTGGCGGGCATCGACGCCGGTGCTGCTGTGACGGCACGCCCCGCAGCAGCGTCGGGGAGACGCACCAGCAGATCGGCAGATCGGCCGCGGCCCGAGCGTCCGCTCGATGATCTCGTGGGTCGGCACTTCGCTCATGTTGCGGCGCAGATCCCCGCCGGGGTCCTCGGCGCTGCGACCGCTCAGGAGCTGTGGGCGGCGATCGAGAAGGGATATCGTCGCGACCTCGCGGCCGTCTCGGGGGCGCGAACCGAGGTCTTCACGAGGTTGTTCGCCGCAGGGCTGCTGTGGATCATGCCGGGCGAGCACACCGGCCGAGCGGCGCTCCAGATCCTCACGGGGCTGTCCCCGGTTGTACGGAAGATCCACCATCGCCGGTGGTCGCTGATGTTCCCCGAGCTGCGGGACGCGAAGTCGGAGGTGATTCGGGCGATCCGCGAGCGTGAAGCCGGGGCCGCCCGCTGAGCCGCGGCATTGGGTTGGCGCGGGGGTCGAGCACGCCGTGGGCCGTGCGGGGATGGTGCGTGCCATTGGCATGCTCCGCCGCGAGCGGCGCTCGTGGATCCTCGACAGCGTCTCGCTGTTCGAGGTGGTCCTAGCGGACGACGCCTGAGCGCAGCTGGACTTCCTGGGCCACTTGTAGGCCGGGAACTCGCGGTCAGGCCGCGTGAGCGGCTCGTTTCTGCTTGCGGTGCGAGATCGCCCTCGGCAATACTCCGCAGGGGTCATGGAGGACGTGCACCGGACGATCGGCTCGCTTCACCGCGGAGGCGCAAAGCTGCAGCTCGACACGACGGACTTGTGCTTCCTCGTCGCCCTGCGGGCCCAGGCGGAGCGAGCGACGGTTGCGTCGTTCGAGGACGGTGTGCTGGTCGACGTCTTTGAGCAGGTCTGTGACGTGACCGAACCGGGTGCGCCGAACAAGCGCAAGCGGGCGACGCATGCGATTGAGCGGCTGCGCGAGCAGCGGTTGTTGGCCCGGGTCGACGGTGCGGGCCTGGTGCGGGCCGGCGATTATTCGATCACCCGCCTCGGTGCGGCGATTGTCGACTTCTTCGCCGGCGAGGAGAAGCTGACCCGCGAGAGCCTGTCGCTGCTCACGAACATCCTTCTGTCGCAGCTCGCGGAGGTCCGGGCCGCCGCCAGGCAGTGCGACTCCGCGGAGCTCTGGAGGAGCCGCGTGATCGAGCCGCTACAGGTTACGGTCGCGGAGCTGGTCGGCGGTATCGAGCGTCGCCAGCGCGGGATGCCCAGCAGGAGGAGATCCAGGCCAAGATCGGTGACCTGCTGCGGCATGACTGGTTCGCTGCGATCGATGCCTGTGAGCGGTTGCTTGACGAGACAGCGACGACCCTGCAGGAGCTCAATCAGGTGCTCATGCGGGACACCGGACTGATGCTCGCGCTGCTGCAGGAGGTCGAGCAGGCGGCGGCGATGGTCGATGCGCGCGACGCCGAGGCGGCGGCCCACGCAGTCGCCGAGCAGGTGGAGCGCGTTGCTGCCTGGGGTGGGGAACGCCAGCGGGCCTGGTCGGAGTATTATCAATATGTCCAGCGCTACCTGCGAACGGTGGTACGCCTCGATCCTCAGCGGGCGATGAGCCAGCGCCTCCGGGATCAGCTGGCCGGGTGGATGGAGCAGCCCTTCGCCCTCCACGTCGCCGCGGTGGCGCCGATCCGGCTGCTGCGCGAGCTCGAGGCCCGCGTCGAGCGACCGCCGGTCGAGCGCCCGCGTCGGCCGCTCGACGAGGCGCTCGCCGTGGAGGCGCCGGACGTGGCCCCGGAGGCGCTCGAGGCCCGCGTCCGGGCGCTCCTCGCCGATGGGCCCGGGAGCTTGTCCACGGTGGTGGGCGCGCTGCTCCCGGAGCTGCCGGGCCATGAGCGCTTCAAGGCGGTCGGACGCATCGCCGAGCTGGTGGCCCGGGATGTTCGCGTGCTCCGGGAGATCGAGCGCGCGTGGGTGCCCGTGCCGGCCTCGATCGAGATCGAGGACTGGGCGCTCGTGCCCAGGGAGAGCGCATGAACGACTCGCCGCTGTACAGCAGCCTCGAGTCCGTCGTGCAGGACGATATGTTCCCTGTCATCGACCTGGCTTTGCGTGAAGGTCGGCATATTGCCAGCGACGAGCCCGCGGAGTTCGCGTTTGTCCGCGAGGCGCAGGTGTTCCTCGAGCCGCTGTATCGTCGTTACGGCTGCGAGCTCGTGCAGGTGAATGACGGCTACTTCTATCTCCGGCCGACGGGGGATCGGCTCGGGCGGCGTCACCTCAGCGCCGCGGAGATGCTGGTCGGGCAGGCGCTCGCGCTGCTGTACCTCGATCCCGCGACGGTGCAGTCCGGGGGCGCAGCCCTGCGAGGGCAGGTGGTCGAGCTCCTCGACAACCTCGTCGGCAAGGAGAAGCTGGTCCAGGCCCTCAACCGTCGGCGCAGCGGGAAGCGCAGCGAACGGGTCGCGCACGAGCTTGTGCGTCGGGAGATCGACACGGCGCTGCGTTCGCTCGCCAGACTCGGCTTCGTCGAGCTGCTGGACGGCGAGCGGCTGCGCCTGCGGCCGCCGGTGTTGCGCTTCGCGGAGCCGGTTCGAGGACTGGGCGACCCCATCGCAGGTCTGCAGCGACTCATCGAGCGCCGCGACGCCGTCATCGTCGAGCTCGAGGAAGGCGGCGACGAGCGCGACGAGGACGACGCCGGATGAAGCGCGTCACTGCCCACACCCTCGTGCTCGTCAACTGGCGTGGCGTGTTCTACCAGCGCTACCTCATGGATCCGCGGGTCACCGCGCTCGAGGGGAGCAACGGCGCCGGCAAGACCACGGTGATGATCGCGGCCTATGTGGTGTTGCTGCCGGACATGAATTTGTTGCGGTTTACCAATGTGGGTGAGCACGGGGCGACCGGTGGCGATCGCGGTCTACACGGTCGGCTCGGAGAGGCCGGGAGCCCGACCTATGCCGTGCTGGACCTCCGGATCGGCGACGAGCGCCTGATTGCCGGCGTGTTGCTCGAGCGGCGCGCCGAGCCGAGCGTCGAGCTCTCGCCGTTCGTGATCACCGGGCTGGGCGTGGACGTTGCCCTGCAGGATGTGTTGCTCGATCGCCAGGAGCAGGATCGCGTGCCGGAGGTCCAGCGCCTGCGTGAGCTCGCGGCCCAGGCCGGCGGCAAGCTCAAGATGTTCGCGTCGGCCCGAGAGTACTTCGCCGAGCTGTTTGAGCGCGGCGTGACGCCGCTGCGGCTCGCGGCGGACGAGGAGCGGCGCAAGTACAACGAGATGCTGCGCACCAGCATGATGGGCGGCATCTCGAGGACCCTGGCCGACGGCCTGCGCGGGTTCTTGCTCAAGGAGGAGACTGGTCTCGCTGACACGCTCAAGCGGATGCGCCAGAACCTCGACGCGTGTCGTCGCACGCGCAGCGAGGTCGGCGAGGCGCGTCAGATTGAGGCCGAGATCTCCGACGTGTACGAGGCGGGGCTCAAGCTGTTCGCGGCGGCGGTCCATGCGAGCCGTGAACGGGCCGAGGAGTCGCTCGTCCGGTTGAAGGAGGCGCGTCGCGTCGCATCCGACATGCAGCTGGAGCACGTTCGGATCACCGGGGACCATGAGGCTGCGATCGAGCTGCGCGACGAGGCCCGCAGCGAGCTCGAGGGGACGACCCGGCGAGCGCAGGACGGCGAGCGAGGTCTCGAGCGCCTGCGTACTGCCAACAAGCTGCACCTGCGGATCGGCGAGGACGAGGTGGTCGAGAGGGCCCGGGTTGCCGCGCATGCGGAGGCGATGGCGATGCGGGATGGCGCGGAGCAGGCTGCGCGGGATGCAGGCCAGGGCCGGGAAGCGGCGCGCACGGCCCACACACGCGCGGCAGAGGGCCTTGCGGACTTCAAGCAGGGCTTCGAGGAGCTCGAGCGTCGCGCGGCGGAGCACCGGGTGGTCGTCACGCGGCTTGCGGACGCGCGGGCCGGGCTGCCCGGTGAAGACGTGAAGCCGGCGACGCTGGTGGATGTCACGCGTCGCTGCGACGAGCGCCTGCGTGGCCTCGATGTCGAGCTGGCCCAGCTCGCCCGCCAGCTCGCCGTCGCCGGCGAACAGCGCGAGGCGTTCACGCGGGTGCTGGCTGCGCTGGAGCGGCTCATCCAACCCGAGCGCATTGCTGACGGCGATGCCCACGGGCGGGCCGAGCAGTGCCTCGCTGACCTGCGTGAGCGCGAGGCGCTGGCCCAGCAGAAGCCGACGCTGAAGCAGGCTCTCGCCGATGCGCGTGCCCGTCAGAGCAAGCAGTGCGTGGTTCGCCAGAGCGCCCGGTCGGTGCTTGGCGCGGATGCTGCGCTCGGCAGCGAGTCGCTGCGTGAGGCGCACGAGAGCGCGGACACTTCGGCGCATGACCTGGCCGAGCGCCTCCGGACGGCACAGAGCTCGGCGGTAGATGCGACGCGCCGGTCCGAGGTCGCGGCCACGCTGATCGCCGAGCTCGAGTCCTTGAGTCGGCGCTGGAGCGAGCTTCGTCGTCGGGCCGACGAGCTCCGCGTCCGACATGAACGCCCGACCTTCACCCGCGGCGAGCTCGAGGCGTTGCGTGTGCATCTACAGGCGGAGCGCGACGCGGTGCACCGCAAGCATGAGGAGCAGCTTGAGCGCCGCGACCGTGTCACCGCCGAGGCGCGCCACCTCGAACAAAGCGGAGGGCAGTTCGCCCCGGACCTGCTCAAGGCGCGTGACCTGGTTGGCGCTGAGCTGCTCGCGGGGCGCTTCGACGATGTCTCGCTCGCCGAGGCCGGTGAACTCCAGGCCCGCCTCGGCCCGCTGCACGCGGCCCTCATCGTCGACGACGTACACGCCGCCGCGACGCGGCTCGCGGCTGCCAAGGACCGGCCCGAGACGCTCTGGCTCGTGGGCCAGGAAGCCGCGCTCGACCTCGACAATGACCCGCCCGAGCGCCTCGGCCGGGACCTGCTGGTGGCGGCCGCGGAGGGGTGGCGGCTCACGCGGATCCCCGAGCAGCCGACCCTCGGCAAGCGCGCTCGCCAGCGCCAGATCGAGTCGTTGCGGCGCGAGGAAGCCACGCTCACCGCAGAGTGCCAGCAGCTCGCGGCACAGGAGGCCGCGCTCGCGGGCTCGCTGCGAGACATCGCCGGCTTGATGCCCGACGTGGCGATCCTCGAGCGCACCGATCCGCAGCCCGAGCTCGCACGAGCGCGCCGTGATGCCGCTGTGGCCACGGATGCGCTTACCCGCCTCGCCGCGGAGATCGCCGCGCTCAAGCCGATGCTCGCCGCCGCGGAGGCGCGTCGCGGCGCGCTCGTACGACTCCTGCCGGACGCCAACCTGCTCGACCCGCCCGACTTCACCGAGGAGGCCAGTCGCCTCGCGGTCTGTCTCGCCGAGGCTGACGCTGCGGAGCTCGAGCTCCGCCGCTGCGCCGCGGACCGCACCCAGCTCGCTCGCGGTCTCGAGACCCTCCGCTCGGTGCCGCTGACTGAAGCTGAGCTTGCGGACATGCGGCACCGTCAGGCCGCCGCGATCGAGGCCCGGGACACCCTCCAGCACGTCGTCTCCGCCCTCCGCTTCGTCCACGACCACATCGCTGCTCTCGAGTGGACCGATGCCGAGGCTGCCCTGGCCGCGAAGGTGCGGCTCAAGCCGGCGCTCGAGCGCCAACTCGAGATCGCCCGGGACCAGCTCGAGAGGGCCGAGACGACGGCCAAGCGTGCCGAGGCCGAGCTGCAGTCCGCGACCCTGCGCTGCAACGCCACCGATGCGCAGCTGCAAACAATCGTCGCAGCGCTCGCCGACCAGCGCGCTCGCCTCGCCGAGCTCGGCATCGACGACGCCAGCGACACAGCGCTCGCGGCGGCTGAGGCCGAGGTCGCCGCGCTGTCCCGACGAGTCGCCGAGCTCACCGTCGACGAGCGCGACCTCGCCGACAAGGCGGCCACCTGGGCCGAGCGACTAAGGAACGCGAAGAGCAAGCTCGAGGCCGCCGAGCGCGACGTCGAGGACAAGACACGCGCGTGGGAGCCCGAGCGTGACGGCTGGGAGTCGCTGCGGCGTGAGGCCGAGGACAAGGGATTGCTCGCGGCCACCTCCACGCCGACCATCGTCCAGGAGATGCTCGACCAGGGCAGCGTCAATCTGTGGAGCAAGGTCAGCAACTACACGACCCTGCTGTCCGAGCGCCTGCGAAAGATCCGCGATGGCACCGAGCTTGCTGAACAGGTGCGCCAGACCATGGCTGGCCCGGCCCGGACCTCGACCGCGGCGCTCGGTGCATGGATCGCGGTGCGCGACTGGCTGCGTCGGCGGGTCCCGGCCCAGATCGCCGAGGTTGACGATCCGCTCGCGGCCCTCGCCCGCCTGCGCGAGCACCTGGAACGGCTCGAACGTCGGCTTGAGGAGCAAGAGCAGGCGTTGCGCGGTGAGACCGGCGACGTGGCCCGCAACATCGAGACGGCGATCCGCAAGGCTCACCAGCAGATCTCGCGCCTCAACGGTGAGCTCGCGCGCGTCAGCTTCGGCAGCATCTGCGGCGTGCGCATCCGGGTCGATCGCGTGGATCGCATGGAACAGGTGCTGCACGCGCTCAAGGAGGGCGCCGCGCAGGAGCTCCTGTGGCAGCGGAGTCTCACCATCGAGGATGCGCTCGACGAGCTGTTCCGGCAGGTCGGTGGCGGGAAGATCAGCGGCCATCGCTTGCTCGACTACCGCGAGTACCTGGGCCTCGCGGTCGAGGTCCAGCGCCGTGCCAGCCCGACGTGGGAGGTCGCCAACCCGACCCGCATGTCCACCGGCGAGGCCATCGGGGTCGGCGCCGCGCTGATGATGGTCGTGCTCACTTCCTGGGAGCGCGACGCCAATCTGCTGCGCGCGAAGCGTTCGCTGGGCACGCTGCGGATCCTGTTTCTCGACGAGGCGAATCGCCTGTCGCAGGACAACCTGGCGATCCTGTTCGACCTGTGCGAGAGCCTCGAGCTGCAGCTCCTGCTCGCCGCTCCGGAGGTGGCCCGGGCGGAGGGGAATACTACCTACCGACTCGTTCGCCAGGTCGACCGCGGCCGCGAGGAGGTGCTCGTCACCGGCCGAAGGATCGCACCGACGAGCGCGTGATGTGGGATCAGAGCCTCCATCGCATCGCGCTGCTCGAGCTGGTCGTCACCGGCGGCCTTCGTCGACGTCACGACCAGAGCAAGGCGTGGGACGAACTATCGACGATGCGGTGGACGCGGCGGACCAGTCGTCAGGGCGAGCTCGTGCTCGCCGAGGAGCACCGACAGACGGTCGAGACGCTGCTCGGCAAGGTCTGGCCTGGATGGCGAGCGATCGGCGTAGCGCTTGATAGCCATGCGCTTCCACCGACGCCGCGGGGTCTGCAACAGCTCGAGGATCTGCAGCGCCAGGCCACCGTGCCCGGGCGATTGCCTGCCCGACTCAATCAGCGCACTGCGATCGCCGCGGTCGGGCCCCACTCGAAGGCTGTGCTCACAGAGCAGCGCCGCCTGGCGCTCGGCGACGTCGACCTGACCCGCGACGGTATCGTCCGAGTTCGTCCGCACCATGGCATGCAGCTCCAGCGTGCGGGCAGAACGCTCGACATGGAGGCCCACCGCGCGGTGCTCGGCGAGGTCTCGCTGCCCGAGCGGGCGCTGCAGGAAGGCCTCGAACTCGCAGGCCCGGCGCCGGCGCGCCGGCCCCTTTTCCCGGCCGCCCCCCGGCGGGGCGGGCCGCGCGCCCCCCGGGCCGGCCGCCCTGCTGATCCCGGGCGCTGGCCGAGCATCTCCGCCGGGCACATCGCGCCGCGTCGTTGCCGGCCGCGCGGCCGCCGCTCGCCCGCCCGCCGGCCGGGGCCCCCCCCGCCCCCCCGCCGCCGGCCGCCCCCCCCCCCCGGGCCCGGCCGCGGCGCCCGCGCCGCGGCCCGCCGCCGGGGGCGGCGCGGCCCGCGGCCGGCCGGGGGCCCCGCCCCCCGCGCCCCCCGCGGCCGGGCCGGGGGCGGCGCGGCCCGGGGGGGCGCGCGGCAGCTGCTCCCGGGCTCGAGACTGCCCCGGGCGGCGGGGGGCCCGGCTGAACGCCAGCTCCCCTTCGCGACGGCCTGCCCTTGCTCGGATGGTTCGACGGCCGCATCGCCGCCGAGCTGCGCCTGTGGGACGCGATCGATCAGCACCGTCTCGCGCCCTTCACCTACTACGGCATCCACGACGGCCTCGATCTGCGCGAGATCCCCTGGCGACGCGGCCGTGGCTACGACGTGGCGGGTTTGTCGAACCTGGTGACTGCGAACGACGTCTGGGCGCGCCAGGTGATCGCACAGCTGCTCGCCCGCATCGACGACCCCGCGACGATGCGCGCGCTCGGCTTCTGCGTCGGTGTCGAGCACGCCCGCTACATGGCGCGCGTGTTCAACGAGGCGGGCATCGCCGCGACCGCGGTGTGGGGCGACAGCCCCGACGACGAGCGCCGCGACGCCCTGCGGGCCCTCGCCGAGCGGCGCATCAACGTGGTGTTCTCGGTTGACCTGTTCAACGAGGGCATCGACGTCCCGGCCGTCGACACCCTGCTGCTCCTGCGCCCGACCGACAGCCCGACCCTGTTCCTGCAGCAGCTCGGACGCGGCCTGCGTCGCAGTCACGGGAAGGAGGCCTGCACGGTGCTGGACTTCGTCGGCCGTCACCGCGCCGAGTTTCGCCTCGACCGGCGCTTCCAGGCCTTGCTAGGCGGGACTCGCCGCGAGTTGATCCAGCAGGTCGAGCGCGGTTTTCCGTTTCTGCCCGCGGGCTGCCACATGGAGCTCGACCGCATCGCCGCGGACATCGTGCTCACCCACCTGCGTCAGGCGCTTCCCTCACGGCGACCGGCGAAGCTCGAGGCCCTGCGACGTCTCGCGCAGAGCGGGCGCGTCACGATGCGCGCCTTCCTCGAAGAGAGCGGCCTCGAGCTCGCGGATATCTACCGTGACGACGGTTGGTCCGCCCTCTGCGAGGCCGCCGGACTCGCGGTGCGGGCTGCCGGCCCGCACGAGAAGGACCTGCGCAGCGCGTGCGCGCGGCTCCTGCACATCGATGACCCCGAACGGATCGCCGCGTTTCGCAGCTTCGTTGAGCTCGACGCACCGCCGGTGCTCGCCGTGATGGACGAGCGGAGCCGCCGTCTCCTGCGCATGCTGGTGGCCGCAGTGACCGAGCGAGCCCTCGGCAAGACGACGACGCTCGCCCAGGCCTGCACGCTACTGTGGCAGCACCCGCAGGTGCTCGCGGAGCTGCGCGAGCTGCTCGGGGAGCTCGCGGGTCGCGTCGACCACTTGCACCACCGTCTCGTCACGCATCCGGACGTGCCGCTGCAGGTACACGGACGCTACACCCGGATCGAGATCCTCGCCGCGTTCGGCATCGGCACCGCGGCGAAGGTGCATGCGTGGCAGACGGGGGTCTACCAGGCCAGGGAGGCGCGCGCAGACCTCCTGGCCTTCACCCTCGACAAGTCCAGCGGCAACTTCTCGCCGACCACACGCTACCGCGACTACGCGATCAGCCGCGAGCTCATCCACTGGGAGAGTCAGTCGATGACCCGCGCCACGAGCGACACCGGACGGCGCTACCAGACCCACGTCGCGGGCGGCACATCGATCATGTTATTCGCCCGCCTGCGTAGCGACGATCGAGCCTTCTGGTTCCTCGGCCCCGCCACCTACGTGAAGCACGAGTCCGAGATGCCGATGGCCGTCACCTGGCGCCTGCATCACCCACTGCCCGGCGACCTGTTCGCGTCGTTCGCCGCCGCAGTCGCTTGATGGCACCGAGGTCGATCATCGTGCTCGCGGGCGCGAAGTCCCCTGCCGCCAGAGGCGGAGACGCCACCGCTGCTTCTCTGTGCGCGATACCCGGATCGATCGTCGAACGCGCACCGCTCGGCCATCTGCACTCACCGCCCATACGATGGGGCGCTCGCCACCCAGCAGCGCCACCAGGTCGCGGTAGCTCGCTCGGGCGATCCAGTTTCCCCAGTGGGTGCGCAGCTCCAACTCAATGGCGTTTCCCTCAATGCTCTGCGGTGCCACCAGGGCGACGCCAAGAGCACCCGGGACGTAGATGAACAGGTCGCCCGCTGCCACTCTGAATCTCACGCCAGATGCTGTGGTTTCGTTGTTCTTCATCATCGCGTCCTCCGTGCTTCAGTGTGCATCAGAGGGATTCAAAGTGCAATCCGTCGAGATCGGGGTGTTTGGTACCCTCGCGGCCGTGGCCCTGATCCCCCGCGACGACTGGATCACCACCGAGGAGGTCGCGCTCGCAGCCGGAGTCGACCGGACCACGATCAGCCGCTGGCGGCAGCGAGAGCTCTTGCCGGAGCCGGTCCTGATCTCGGGCGGTCGGCGTGGGAGGTCGATGCGTTGGCCACCCGACACGGCAGCGCGAGCGCTGTTCCTCAAGCAGGGGCTCGGCTTCGGCTACTCCTTCGACGACCTGCGCGCGGCGCTGACGGACGGCACTTGGCGCAACGGCTTCCGCGGAGTGGCCGACCAAGGGACCTGACCGCAGCGGCCGGCTGCACCCTCGACAGCAGACCACGGCGTCGATACGATTTCGCGCTGCGCGGGCTTACGCGCTTCCGAGGTTCCCCATGTCCCGCTCCGGAGCCGTTCATAGTCCCGTCGAGCTCGTCACGGTCGGCGACTTTGATCCCCAGTCCGACCGGGCCATCGAGTACGACTTCATCGGTCGCAAGATCGCCGGCCGATATACCGTTCGCTCGCAGATCGGCCGCGGTGGCATGGCCGACGTGTTCCAGGCGACCGACGAGGACCTCGGCGTCGACGTGGCGATCAAGCTGCTCAAGCCGCGCATGGCCTCCGACGACCTCCGGGCGCGGATGGTCCAGGAGGCCCGCGCTGCCGCCCAGGTTCGTCATCCCAACCTTGTCCGTGTATTCGGCACCGGTTCGCTCGACGGCACCGCCTTCATCGTCATGGAGCTGCTGGTCGGGCCGAACCTCGACCAGTACCTCCGCGCACGCCCGGACCAGCGTCTGCCCTGCGATGAGGCGCTGTCCCTCCTGCTCCCGGCGCTCGAGGCCCTGCACGCCGTCCACGAGCGGGGCTATGTGCACCGCGATATCAAGCCCGGCAACATGCTCGTCACGAGCGAGCCGGGGCGTCCTCCGACCGCGGTGGTGATCGACCTCGGCCTGGTCAAGGCGGACCGCGCCCTGCGCACGATCGACAGTCCGCCGACGACCGACGTCAATCGCATGCTCTGCACTCCAGGCTACATATCGCCGGAGCAAGCCCTCGGGCGGGCGGTCGACCGCCGCTCGGATGTCTATTCGATGGGGATCACGCTGTATCGCGTGCTCACCGGCCGGCTACCGTTTCACGAGGCCCACGGGAAGCACATCGCCGCGATGCTGGCCCGGCATGTTCACTATGAGCCGACCTTGATCGCCGAGGCGGGCGGGACGGCCGACATCCCGCCAGCGGTCGCCGCGGTGGTGGAGTCGGCGCTGCGCAAAGACCCCGCCGCGCGGCCGCAGACCATGCTCGAGTTCGCCGAGGCGCTCCGCGCCGCAGCCGGTGCTGCCCCGCTCCCGGTGGCGGCGCTCCCTGTCGCGGTGCCGCGTCCCCGTGTGTCGCAGGTGAACTGGGTCTTGTTGGCCTTCGGCCTGGGCATTGCTGTTGCTTGGCTCTTCACGCCCCGGACGGATTGTCCGCGTGTGCCTGGTTCGCACTCTGATGTTCACGTGGCCACGTTGCCGCTCACGGCGACCGCGTCGCTGGAAACACCCGCGACCTCGATGGAACCCCCCTCGCGGACGCACAAGTACCGCCGCCTACCGCGGTACCAGTGGCCGCTGTGTCCAGTGAAGTTGTCAGCCCCACCCGTGTCCCCGAACCACGTCGCCCAGCGAGTTCGACGTCCCGCGAACGTGCTTTACGCAGGACTCTGACCGCGCACACGCCCGACATCCAGCGATGTGTCGACCGTGGCGGGAGCGCCACCGAGCGGGTCCAGGTGCGCGTGACCGCGGATCAGGAAGGGCACCTCGCCGCGAGCGTCGTCAAAGAGGAGGCAACCCCGCTCAACAGCTGCGTTGATACAGCGCTGAAGCGGTTGACCTTGCCGCCCGGCGCCGAGACTACATTCATTCATACGTTCACCGTGAAGGTTACGCCCCGACTGTGATGCTCGCATTCGTCATCACCCTGGCCGTTGCTATCGCCCCCGTGCCTGCGGCGCTGTCGCCCGAGGCTGGCGAGCACAACACGAAGGCCATGCAGTTCTACGATAACCGGCAGCTCGAGCCCGCCTTCGCGGAGTTCCAGGCCGCCTACAATACCATGCCCGATCCACGCCGCGATCGTGCCGGCCGCGAGCTGCTGCTCGGCTCGATGCGGGCGACGCTGCTCGACCTGTACGATGCGACCGGTGAACCCGGGCCGCTGTGTCGCTTGCAGGCGGTCCTGCAGACGCACGTGGATGCCCTGACGACGGCGTTTCCGGACGATCCCGAGATGCTCGAGATCCGCAGCGCCCGGGCTCGCCATCAAGAGGTCACGCAGCAACTCGCCGGTATCGGGCCAGACGCTTGCGCACCGCCACCGCCGCTACCACCCGTGATCACGGCGTCGCCCACGCCCCCTCCCGCCCCGGCCAGCACCGCCGTGCCCCCGCCAGCGCAAGCTCCCACCGATCACTCGATCCCCCCGCGTCAGCTCCGCATCGCGGGCGGCGTCACGTTCGGGCTGGGAGCGGCGCTGCTCGGCGGCATGACTTACGGCATCGTCGTCGAGGCCCAGCGGAAGGCGCAAGCCAATACCATCGATGCCGAAGCTGCGGCTCGCCCGCTCACGACGGACGAGTACACGAAACTCCTCGACCTTCGCGGCGACGCCATGAACGCGCGCTATGTGGCGATCGGAACCGGCGTTGCTGCCGGTGTGGCGACTGGGCTCGGAACGATGTTGTTCGTGCTTGCCCGGCGATCGGCGCGTACTCAGAGGCTGTCTCTCGCACCATGGTGGACGCATGGGGGTGCCGGCTTGACCCTCAGCATGCGGCTCGGAGCCGCGCATTGACCGCAACCTGGAGACATCCGACGATAACCGCGAGGTCTCTCATGCCTAATCATCGCTCGCTCCAGCCGTGGCTCCCCTTGATCCTTCTCGCCGTCGCCTGTAACCACGGTGGGGAAGCTGCTGCCGGTGAAAAGCCCGACGGTGGGACCGGCACCACGGGCACATCCTCAACATCGACCTCGGGCCCTGACGTGCCGACAACGACCCTACCGACCACCGACGCGTCCAGTTCGGGTGGGGGCAGCACAGCCACCGAGGCCACCGGCAACACAAGTACGGGCGCAGACCCCGGGACTTCGTCCAGTTCCACCACGGACCCCCAGTCGCCGACCTGCGGTGACGCGAAGTTCGACCCTGGCGAGGAGTGCGACCAGGGCTTCGGCGACGGCGGAACGACGACCAGGGGGCTTGCACCCTGGAGTGCAAGTTGGCGGCCTGCGGTGACGGTCTGATCTGGGCCGGCAAGGAGGCGTGCGACAACGGTCCCAACAACAATAACGAGCTCTATGGCGGTTGTACGACGATGTGCCAATTCGGCGATCGCTGCAACGACGGCATCGTCCAGGGCCCGGAGGAGTGCGACCTCGGAGCCGACAACGGCACGGACGAGTTCCCGGCGAACGGAGTCCCCTGCGACAGCGGCTGCCGCTACCACGCACGCCTGGTCTTTCTCAGCAGCACGACCTACAAGGGCGGCGAGGTTGGCGGCGTCGAGGGTGCCCATCTCAAGTGCAAGGCGCTCGCAGACAAGGCAGGCTTCGACAACTCGGCGAGCTTCATGGCCTGGATCAGCGACGCCCAGCACAGCCCTGCGCAGGACTTCAAGCACGACATCGATACCGTGGACCTCGCCTACGTGCTGCCCAACGGCGTGCGCATCGCGGACGACTGGAACGATCTGGTCCTCAATGGACCGGGTGATGGCATCGTCGTCACAGACACCGGGGAGAAACTGAGCGAGGAGCGAGTATGGACGGGAACCGCCCCGAGTGGGGAAGTGTTCGATGGGGTGCACTGTAAGGGTTGGAGTAGTTCTTCACCCGAAGATAAGGGACGGATCGGTCGAAACGCGGTTCCCCAAAAACCGGCTGACGTTTGGACACAGTGGGACGACGAGCGGCAGTGGACCAACTACCTGACTGTGCTCTGCAACTGGAAATATCGGCTGTACTGCGTGGAGCAATGAGGACCGAGACCATGAAGTTCCATGTCGTCCACCTTCTCTGCTGCGCCCTCGTCGGTTGCACCGGCTGCGCAGTCGAGCGCATCGATCAGATTATTGCCGAGCATGGCGTTACCTACTGGGACAGCAGCACCGGGGAGACATCCGCGGCGTTAGACACCTCGACAAGCACGACGACAAGCACTAACGGAACCTCCGGGGAGGACAACAATACAAGCACGTCCGTTGACCCGATGACTGGAAGCGAGGGCCAGGGCTCAGAGACCGGTGTTTCTAGCAGCAGCGGTACGGGCAATCCTGCGCCGGTCTGTGGCGATGGTGTGGTGGAGGGGGACGAGGCCTGTGACGATGGCAACGATACCCCGGACGACGGCTGCCAAAAGTGCATGACAGACTCGATCGTCTTCGTTAGCAGTGAAATCTACAAGGGTTTCGCGTTGGGGGGCTTGTACGGCGCGGATCAACGTTGCCGGAGCCTCGCCGCGAAGGCAAATCTCCCGCGTTTCGAGACCTTCCGAGCATGGCTGAGCACGTCCAAAATGCCCGTGGCCGAGCGTTTGATTCACTCGTGGGGGCGTTACAAGTTGGTCAATGGACTGGTTATTGCGGCCAACTGGGAAGCGCTCACGACCGCTCTGTTGCAGAACCCGATCATGGTCGACGAGATGTCGCAAACCCGAGACTACGGAGCCTGGACGGGCACGCTCGCGTCTGGAGACGCGGTACCCGGCTCCTCGTTCTGCGGAGACTGGGATGATAACTCAGGAAAGACGATATTCGGCGCCGCCGGGCTTACAAAGAATGTCGACGCTACCTGGTCGTTCTTCGACGACGTAGAGTGCGGGACTGATTTGCACATTTATTGTGTTGAGCAGTGAATGTGGGGGTAAGTCGAGGTTAAAGTTCGGAATCGTGGAGCCGATCGTTGTCGAGTCGGATCCGTGGCCCGGCGCGGTATTGCGGTCCGAGACCACGCATGGGGCGCTTGAGCTCGCCGAACTTGCCGATTTGTAGGAGCACGCCGTGGGCGGTGAGCATGTCGACGAACCTGGGGCCGTCGACGAGTTTGAGGTTCGGCTCGCTCTGGGCGGCCTGGACGGCGCGGCCGCTGGCGGAGACGCCGCGATCGTTCGGCGGAGCACGGCGGGTTCGCGTCTTGAGCGCGACGAGCTCGCGGTACCAAGGAGCGTCGTGTGGGCGATGATGCTGGGCGGCGATGAGCGCTCGTGCGCGTCGTTGCGCTCGGCGACACGATCCACGGGCGTCGTGGGTACGGGCTTGTTGGTGTAGAGTCCCCACGATGACCGCGACATCGATCGAGATGCGCGATACCGTTGCCGCCAGCGACCCAGGCGACGTTCGCACGGCCTTCGAGTTCACCCGCGGCACGCTCATCAATCGCTATGTCGTACTCGAGCGCCTCGGCGCCGGGGGCATGAGCATTGTATATGCGGCCTATGACCCGGAGCTGCGCCGCCGGGTCGCGCTCCAGCTGCTGCTGTTCGACGCGGAGGGCGCGGACCAGGTCCGTATGTTGCGCGAGGCCCGGGCGATCGCCCGACTGTCTCACCCGAATGTCATCACGGTCTTCGATGTCGGCACCTTCGAGGGGCGCATTTATATCACGATGGAGTATGTCGACGGCCAGACGATGCGAGATTGGTGGGCGAGCGCCCCGCGCGGCTGGAGCGAGACCCTTGCGGTGTTCCTGGATGCCGCGCGTGGCCTGTCGGCGGCCCACGCCGCTGGCCTGATCCACCGCGACTTCAAGCCCGAGAACGTGCTGATCGGCAAGGACGGGCGGGTCCGAGTCCTCGACTTCGGTCTGGCGCGTCGCGTCCCCACGGTCGCCAGCGCGGGTGAGATGCCGACCGCGCGATCGTATGAGAGCGTCGCCATCCCTGGCACCGATGTGTTTCGCATCGATATCTCGCGCGTCGGCGCGGTGGTTGGGACACCCGCGTACATGGCCCCGGGAGGCTGGCTCGCGCGGCGATCGATCATCGTGCTGATCAGTTTTCGTTCTGCGTGGCCCTTTTCGAGGGTCTGTTCGGGCATCGACCGTACAACGGGGACAACACGACCGAGCTGTTGAGGGCGATCTCCCGCGGTGCGCTGGAATTCAAGGAGACAAGGCACGCCGTGCCGCAGCGGCTGACCCGCGTGTTGGTGCGGGGCCTCGCGGCAGACGCCGGACAGCGCTTCGCCAGCATGGAAGAGCTGGCCCGGGCGCTCGAGCGGGCGAGGACGCCGCGTCGCACGGGTCTGTGGGCCGGTCTCGTTGGTGCGGTGGTTGTGGCGATCGGCTATGGGTACTTTGTGGCCAACCAGCCCGAGGCCCATGCGGCCCGCTGCCTGGACGGCGAACAGCGCATCGCCGGCGTGTGGAATGCGGGCCGTGCGGCAGCCATTGAGCGATCGATGGTCGCCACCGGTCTGGCCTACGCGCGCACGACCGGCCCGCTCGTCCAGGCGCAGTTGGGTCGCTACGCGCAAGCCTGGCGCGAGGCGCACGCGACGGTGTGTAACGCGACCTACGTCGATCAGACGCAGCCGCGGCCGCTTCTGGACGCGCGGCTGGATTGCCTCGACGAGCACCTGACCGATCTGCGGACCGCGGTTGGCATCTTCGCCGACGCCGACGCCGGGGTCGCTGAGTACGCGGTACAGGCAGCGAGCGATCTGCGTCCGCCGAATCGATGCACCGCGGCAGCCATGCGTGAGAGCGCTATGATCGGGTCCGAGGCGGCCGTACGCGAGGTCAGCGAAGAGCTGTCCCGGGTGCGTGTCGAGAACGACGCCGGCCGCCACAGCCGGGCCCGCGAGCTCGCCGGGGCCGCGCTCGCCCAGGCCGATGCTGCCGGCGATGCTTCCCTGCGCGCCGAGGCGCTGCTGCAGCTGGGGTTCGCGGAGCTCGCCGACGAGGCGCTGAGCGCTGCTGTTACCAGCCTGATCGCGGCGTACGAGCTCGCCGACGAGGCAGGTTTGGACGGGGTCCGGGCCGCCGCGGCGACCCGGCTGATCCGCGCGGTCGGCGTGCTACCGAGTCACGACGCCGAGGGGATGATGTGGAGTCGGATCGCCCACGCGGTGATCCGTCGTCTTGGCAGCCCGCCCGAGCTTGTGGTCGAGTTCCACGCCAACCTGGCAGGTCTCCACTTCCGCTTCGCGCGCTACGTCGAGGCCCTCGCCGAGCTCGACCGCGCAGTGGCGCTCGATAGCGATGCCACCAGCTATCGCGTCGCCGCATATCGAGCCGACCTCGGTGACGTGCACCTAAGACGTCGGCATGAAGCGCTGGCCCAGATCGAGTATGAGGCGGCGATCGAGCAGGGGGCGATCAGCCTGGGGCCCGAGCATCCCGCTCTTGCGCGACCGATCTCTTATCGTGGGTGGACCCAGCTCAAGCAGGGGCGCCTGGCCGCGGCAGAGATGGACTTTCGTCGTTCTGTGTCGATTGTCGAGGCTGCCTTCGGTCCGGAGGACGCGCGGCTGGCGTCCCATCTCAACGGGCTCGCCACCGTCGATCTTTATGAAGGCGACTACGCCGCGGCCGGGAAGATCTACGAGCGCATTCGCCGGCTGGTGGCGCGCAGCAAGGGGCCCGATCATCTCGACTATATTCGCGCCAGCACCAACCTCGCAGAGGTAGAGCTGCGTAGTGGTGACCTGGCGCGGCGCAGCAGCTCGGCGATCAGGTGCTGACAAGCCTGGAGGCCACGCTGGGCCCGGACCACGACCGCGTGGCGCATATCCTGGCTCACCTGGCGCGGGCGCACATTCTGCAAGGGAACTTCGCCATCGCGGGGCAGCAGTTGGACCGTGCGGTGGAGATCCTCGATCGCACTCAGGGCCCGAGTTTCCCCGAGCTTTCGCGGCCGCTGATCGCCCAGGGTCTGCTGGCGCTGGCCCGCGGGCGCCCGGCAGAGGCACTTGCCCCGCTGGAGCGGACGCTGGCTCTGGTCGGCGATGGCTGGGAGCCGCCCGCCGAATACACCGAGCTGCGCTTGGCCCTTGCGGAGGCGCTGTGGTCCGCTGGTGGCGATCGTGTTCGCGCCCGGGCCCTCGTCGGCGAGGTCGTCGAGCGACTGCGTGACGAGGCCGCCTCCCCAGGGCGGGCCGGCTGGATTGCCGATGCCGAACGGTGGTTGGCAGGGCATCCAGAGGCGTGAGGGACCGACGTGCGATCGATCTTGAGGATCACGGCCTCGTGGTCCTGCTTCAGTCGGTGGCGGCCGGCAGGTTGGCGGCCTGTTCGTCGAGGAGCTTCAGGGCGCGGAGCGGGTCGATGCGGCCGATCCGCTGGCCGCGGTGGAGCACGCCGTGGAGGCGGACGTAGCCGCGGCCGCTCTCGTGGGCGCGGACGGCGTCGGTCTCGAGGTAGGCCTCGACGCGGCTGTGCTCGATGCTCTCGACCAGGTCTGCGGGGCGCGCGATTTGCCGGAGAACGCCGTGGGCGGCGAGCACGAACTTGGGGCCGTCGACAGGTCGTGGCGGTCGCAGGGCTGGCGGTCGACAACCCCGCGAGGTTCGGGTAGGACCGCCGAGGATACGAGCTCCAGGTAGTGGGGTTGCCGCCATGAACACCCAGACCTTCCAGGATCGAGTCGATCCGAGCCGGTGATTTGCATGCGTACCTGCGCAACGTGGGGTGGACGATGGAGAAGAGCGTCGGACCCGTGACGATCTTCTCTCGTGAGGTCGACGTGCCGCGTGACCCTGACGATCCGGATCTTCCCGCCCGGGAGGTCGTGCGGGCCTGGGTGGTGGGCGACTCGACGCTGAGCGACTACCGCGAGCGTATGTCCGCGGTGGTCGACCTTCTCGCCGCGACCGAGACGCGGCCGACGATCCAGGTGCTCAACGACGAGAGCGGTCATTCCGAGGAACTGCTGCAGTTGGTCGATGATGGCGTCAGTGCGAACCTCCTCGAGGCGAGGGCCGCGTTGTCACCCCCGAGCAGCCGGGCGGTCGTTGATGCCTCGATCTCATGGTCGCCTCTGCGCCCGGCGCCGCGTGCTGCGACCTCGCACGTGCGCATCCATGCCGAGAGCTTTCCGCTGTTCGCCGAGGCCGCCCGTGTCCTCCGCGAGCGCCGCATGAAGCTCGACGAGGTCGAAGCTTAGAATGAGCTGTATCGACACCACAAACATCCTCGGCCATCTGCGCGAACAGCTCCCGACCCTGCAGGTGCATGGCGTGTTGGCACGCTCGCTCAAGTGCCATGTGCTCTCGGCCTCGCTCGACGGTCGTTCCGTGGTGGTCAAGTGGCTGGCTCGGCCCGAGCCTCCGTGGGGCTGGTACTTTGAGCGTGAGCAGAAGCTGCTCTCCGCGTTCGCCGCTTCTGGCGAGGGCGGCGTCACCCCCGAACTTCTGGCCTCAGGACCGCGTTGGATGGTGCTGGCGCGGATCGCAGGCTCGGCCATCGTCCCTGGTCGCCTCGCCCGCGACGTGGACCCGACCGTGGTGGCGGCGGCGCTACGGGCCCGCCACCGGCTAGCCCAGACCACGACTCCCTGGCCATCCTTCGTCCCGGACGGCAGGACCCTGGCAGAGGTGCGCTCGCGTCTGCTCGAGGATCCCTGTGATGGCCTCGGCTGGTGCACCGCGGGCCTCGCACGCGGTGCCGCCCTGGGCCTGATCGACCTCGACGACGCGGCACTCGCAATCGCCGCCCTGAGGGCCTGGCCTATCCTCGCGCGTTCGCACGGAGACCTGCTCCCACGGAACGTGATTGTCGATGGCGCCTCGGCCCGCCTCGTCGATCTGGAGTGCGCGGGCGACCACCCCGAAGCTTGGGATCACGCCTTACTCTGGGCCAACCTGTCCCCTGCGATTCGCGGCGTGGTCGAGACCGATTTTGGCCTCGACCATGGCCCTCGGGGCCAGTCTTTTCGGGCTTGTGTCGTCTTTGCGCTGGTGCGCGAGTTGAAGTTCGCCCGCGGTGCTCGCCTCGGCGGCGAGCTCCAAAACACGCTGCATGACGCCGTCTCGGCCCTTCGTTCGCGGGGTCCGCTCGGAAAATGAGGCATCCGCATGGAGGTGCTGCGTTGGAGCACGACCGCGGCGTCGACTCCGTGCTATCGCTCGGTCGTGGACGACGCGTCACCGATCGGGCTGTTCGAGGTCAAGGCGTCGCGCCGCGCCGGCGCGCTCGAGCACTGGATCGCCACGAGAGCGAGCCTCGCTGCGGCAGCGCAGGCGGTGATCGACGACCTCGCCCCGCTGCTGACCGTGGACGAGCGCACGCGCTTCCTCGACGCCGAGGGGCTGCACCGGCCGCTCGCGGCGCTGGCCGACGCGGTCGCGGGCCGGTCGGCGTCGATGCTGTACGCGTGGGCGGCGATCTCGGCGCTGGTGTGTGGCGAGCTCGCCGACATTCCGGCCTGCCACGCGACCCAGGCCGTGCTCGCGGACCCCGACGACGAGCTCGCGTGGGACACGTTCGTCGAGGCTGTGCGGTCGTACTGCCCGCCGGATCTGTTCGACGATGTACGCGGGTGGGCCGACGATCCGGAGCGGCCCACGACGCTGGTTGATCGGGCGCTCGAGAGCTTCGCCGCGGCCGCGGACGACTGGTCGGAGGACGAGCGCGAGGCGCTCGCCGGGCTGCGCGCGGCGCTCGGGCGCTGACGCGTCAGGTCCAGAACACGCACGCCGGCGAGGCTGCCATCGGGTGCGAGGCCGACGATGAATACCGGGTGTTCGTCCACACGGGCGTCTCGACGATCATCGTGGCGCTCGCGCGCCGCCATTGTGTGGCGGCGGCGATCATCGTTCAAGGGCTGGTATTGAGCGCCGTTGCGATCGGGCGCTATATGGAACTGCAGGATTAGGCGCAACCTGCGGGTCGCGCTGACCGGCGATGCGCGGGCCGACCTCGGTGGCCGCGATCGGGGCAGCGGGTCAGTCTTCCGGGCAGGTACTTACTGACTGGAGCTGCCGCACTCTCCGCGCGGCCTGTTATGATCCGCGTATGAAGCGCGCCGCGGACCTCCGGGCCAGGCGAGCGAGGTGGCTCTCGCTCGCACTGCTCCTACTTGTGCTGGTCGCCGTCGGCGTGACGAGCGACGCGCCCTCCCCGAAGGAGAGCACGCCGGTGCTCGACGAGTCGGCGCTGATGCAGGCGACGTTCGATGAGGCATCGATCGTCGCGCCGACGACGATCGAGCAGCTCCAGGCCCGCATCGCGGCGGTGCTCGAGCGTGAGGGCGTGCCCGGCGTCGGGCTGGCGCTCGTCGATAGCGAGGGGCTCCGTTGGGCCGGCGGCGTCGGCGTCGCCGACCTGAGGACCGGCAGATCGGTCGACGCCGACACCCAGTTCCGGGTCGCCTCGATCACCAAGAGCGTGGTCGCCCTCGGCGTCATGCGCCTGGTTGAGCAGGGGCGCCTCGAGCTCGACCAGCCGCTGCGCGAGCTCATGCCCGGTGTCGTGCCGCCGAGCGCCTGGGACAGCGCCGCGCCCGTCACCCTCGCGCACGCGCTCGAGCACACTGCGGGCTTCGACGACATGCGCCTCAACGAGTGGTACGCCGAAGAGGGCCTGGCCCCGCGCGACGCCCTGGCCATCAACCCGCGCTCGCGGGTCGCCCGCTGGCAGCCTGGCAGTCGCATGTCGTACTCGAACCCGGGCTACACGATCGCCGGCCACGCGATCGAGCTGGCCACCGGCGGCACGTGGAACGACTACCTCGAGCGCGAGGTGCTGCGCCCGCTCGGGATGCCGACGGCCCGCTTTCGTCGCACCCCCGAATTCGCAGACCGGCTGGCGACCGGCTACGTGGGCCCGGCGGAGGCGGCGGTGTTCCGCCCGATCGCCCACGCGCCGGCCGGGGCGCTGCTGTCATCGCCGCGCGAACTTGCTGGGCTGGTGCGCTTCTGGCTGCGCCCTGGCGAGGAAGCGGCGATCGTCGGCCCCGATTCGCTCGCCCGCATCGAGCGGACCGCGACGGTGCCCTATCGCGGCCCCGACACCAATTACGGCCTCGGCAACTATGGTGATGTGCTCCATCCGGTGCGCGCGCGCGGGCACGATGGCGGCCTGCCGGGTTTTCTATCGTGCTATCGCTATTTCCCGGACCTCGGCGTCGGCTACGTGATGCTGCTCAATGCTACGCACTCGCCGCGCGCGTATGTGGAGATTCGGGCGCTGCTGTTCGCGTACCTCACCGCCGGGATGCGCCCTCTGCCGCGGCCGCCCTCGGCCGAGCCGGACCCGGAGGCGGTCGCCGCCGCGACCGGCTACTATGGGTATGCCAGCCCGCGCAGCGAGTTGTTCGGCTTCATCGAGCGGGCGACGGTCGGCTTCCGCGTCCGCCCCGATCCCGGAGGGATCGAGCTCGAGGCGCTCCTCGGCGGCCGCACGATCCCGTTGGTGCCGACCGGCGACGGCGGTTACCGCCACGCGCGAGAGGGTGGTACCAGCATTCGCCTGACCACCGACGCGGAGGGGCGAAGGATCCTCGCGGCCGGCATGGCCTACCTCGAGGCGGGCCCGTACGCGTGGGCGCGGGGCCGGCTGCTCGCACTCCAGGGGGCGCTCGCGCTGATCCAGCTCGCTCCGCTGTGGGCCCTCGGCTGGGCGCTGGTGGCCGGAATTCGCCGCCTGCGCGGGCGGGTGCTGGCGCCCGGAGAAGTCGCGCTGCACGCTTGGCCGGCCGCTGCCGGGCTCGCGTTCATGGCCATGCCGATCCTGCTGATGCAGATCGTGCGACGCGAGGCCTTCACCACCGCCACCCCCCTGAGCATCGGCCTGTGCGTGTGCACGCTGGTGTTCGCCGCCTGCTCGGCCGCCGCCGTCGCCGAGGCCGTGCGGGCGGCGGTCGGCCGCTCCCTACCGCTCGCGGCCCGTCTGGTCCCGAGCGCGGCCGCGTGCGCGTGCTTCGGCATGACGCTCTACCTGCTCTGGCATGGCATCATCGGTCTGCGGATCTGGGCGTGGTGAGCGGGTGAACCGGTGTCTGAGCTGAATGGGGTGAGACGCTCCAGTCGCGGTAGCGAGTATCGAGAGCTCTATGTGGGGCCGCGGGAGGACTGGAGGATGGTCTTGCTGGTGAGGTTGACGGCGTCGCGGAGGGCCGTGTCGGCGATGTGGGCGTAGCGCTGGGTGGTCTTGTAGTTGCGGTGGCCGAGCATCTTGCCGACGACCTCCAGGGGGACGCCCTGCATGATGGCGTCGCTGGCGACGGAGTGGCGGAGGTCGTGGATGCGGAGGTCGGGCATGCCGACCAGCTCGCGGAGGCGGCGCCAGGTGCGGCCGAGGCTGTGGAGCTTGTCGCCGGTGCGGGAGCAGACGACGCGGCCGCGTTTCGGGTTCTTTTTGGTCATGGCGATCTCGCGGAGGAGGGCGATGACCTGGTCGGAGACGACGACGTCGCGCTTGCCGGTCTTGCTGTCGGGGAGGCGGAGGATGCCGCGGTTCCAGTCGACCTGGTCCCACTTGAGGTCGCAGATCTCGCTGTGGCGCATGCCGGTGAGGGCGAGCAAGCGGATGGCCCAGATGGCGTCGGGCTGGATGTAGCCGGGCTGGCAGGGCTTGTGTGTGGCGGCGTCGGTGAGCAGGGTCTCGAGGCGTTTGCGTTCGTCGGGGGACAGGAAGCGCTCGACGGCCCGCTCCTCGAAGCGAGCGGCGCGCTGCGCCGGGTTGCGGCGGGTGGTCACGTCCCAGCGCTCGGCCTTGGCGAAGACGACGCTCAGGACGGTACGGGCATAGTTGGCGGTGCTGCGTTTGGCGGCGAGGCTGCGGTGGAGGCGTTCGATGTCGGCGGTGGAGATCTCGTCGAGGGGCTTGCTGCCGAGGGCGGGGAGGATGTGATTGCGGAGCGAGGACTTGTAGTGCCGGGCCGTCTCGCCCTTGAGGTACACATTGACGTGTTCCTCGATGAAGCGCTCGGTGAAGGCGGCGAGTGTGAGCACCGGGGCGCGGCGTGGGGCTGGTGCGGGCTCAGGCTCAGGGGCTGTGACCGCGGGCTTCGGGTCGGGGGCCGGATGACTTCGAGGAGGAGAGGGCTCGGCGGAGCGCGGCGACTTGGCGACGCGCGATGTAGGTCGCCTGGTGGTGCGCGCTGTCATCTCGGCGACGTGGAGCTCTGGCTCGGCTGTGCGCGCAACGGGCCGCCTGGTGGCGCGCGCTGTCGGCTCGACCACGTGGGGCACGGGCGGCGCGGGCCTGGTGGTGCGTGCGACAGGGCGCTCCTCGACGCGCGGCGCTGACGGCTCGCTCCGCGCTGCACGGGCCTCGTGGCGCGGCGATGGTTCGGGCGTGGCGTCCGCGTCGCCGGCGTGGGCGAGCACCTTCATCGCGGCGCGGCGGGCCTCGTCGACGCCGTAGCCGGGCACCATGAGGCCGAGGCGCTCGCGGTGGTCCTTCCCCTCCGCGTCCCGGTAGCGGACGAAGAACACCTTCTTGCCGGTCGGCAGCACGCGCAGGATGAAGCCCGGCAGGGCGTCGCATGTGATCTCGTATCGCGCGCTCTTGGGCTTGGCCTCGCGCGCTTTGGTATTCGTCAGCATCGCCCCTCCGTCCTACCCAAAAAACGAACCACGATCGAGCGCTCGCGTGGTACAAAAATAGCCTGGTCTTTAAGACATAATCTCTCGAATACGCGCTCGGAGGGCGGATCTAAGCAGCTATTCGGTCATTGTCCACGTCCGCGACGATCGGGTTCTCGTACCAGGTGCAGGAGGTGCGGTACGAGGAATACAGGACTTCGCCGGTCTTGCCTTCGTAGACGCGGGCGAAGCACTCGTCGCCGTAGACGGCTTCGGCCTGGCCGTCGAATTCGAAGTCGAAGATGGAGGAGCCGGTGGTGGCGGAGGAGGCGTCCTGGGAGGGGCGGGTCCAGCGGATATATGGGGCGGCGCAGCCGGGGCCGCCGTTCTTGCAGTCGAGGTCGTAGACGACGTAGGAGGTGCCGCCGGCGGCGGCGATCTCGGGGAAGCCGTCCTTGTCGAAGTCGCCGATGGTCGGCGGGCCGCCGCTGCCGATCGCGGCGGTGAGCAGGAGCTGACCGTTGAGGGTGTGGAGGCGGACCAGGTTGGAGCCGACGCTGACGATCTCGGCCTTGCCGTCGAGCTTCTTGGGGTCGAAGTCGCTGGGCATCGGGCCGGGGGTGCCGAAGTCGGCGTATCCGTAGTGGCGGTTGGCGGGGGCGCCGACGTAGGCCATCTCCCACTTGCTCATGCCGATGTTCCAGCGCCAGACGGAGCCGGCGATGAGGTCGATGTTGCCGTCATTGTCGACATCGCCGAGGACTGGGATGACGCCGGCGCCGGCGCCGGGGATGAGCTGGCCGGGGTTCAGGCGGTCGCCGGTGACGCCGTCGAAGACGGCGGAGGCGGAGACGACCTCGGGGAGACCATCATTGTCGAGGTCGTGGATCGAGGGGCCGTCCCAGCGGATCTGGTTGACGACGCCAGTGTTGAGGGAGGTCCAGTAGGTCTGGTATTTGGCGCCGTCCCACTTGAAGGCGACGAGGCCGGTGCCGGCCCGGTGGGTGACGATCTCCGGGGTGCCGTCGCCGTCGAGGTCGCCGATCGCGGGCGGGCTGGCGGCGACCATCTTGTTGTTGGGGTCGTGGATGGTCTCGAGCTGGCTGCAGGTGCGGGTGTCGAGGATGCGAATGACACCGAAGTAATTCGGGTCGGAGCCGTAGCCCGACTGGGCGCCGCCGTCGGTGAAGTTGTAGGTGACGATGATGAGCTCGGTGCTGTCCATGCCCAGGTGCGGCAGGGGAGCGGCGAGGGGGGTGGTCAGGACGTTGCGGTGATTGATATAGGGGTCGTTGTTCGGCGGGGCCGACCACTCACATTGCACGGAGGGCTGGAACAGGCCGACGGGGACCAGGCCCTCGCAGTCCTGGTGCGAGTCGCCGATCGGCGCGAGGCCGAAGTCGATGCAGACGCCGGGCTGCTCGCCCTTGGGCAGGCAATTCTTGCTGCAGCAATAGGTGTCGCCGTGGCAATCCTTGTCACCGACGCAGTTGCCGTCGAAGGGGACGCAGACGCCGACGGCGCAGACCTCTCCGTTGGGGCAATCCGCGGATACGGTGCAGGGGCCGTCGCCGCCGGTCGAGCCGCCGCCGGTGGTATCGGTGGTGTTGCCGGTGGTGGTGCTGTTGTCGGTGGTGGAGGCGCTGACGGCCGAGGTCTGGCTGTCGGTGCCGGTCTGGACGTCGGTGGTGGCTGGGGTGGTGTCGGTGACGTCGGTGGTGGTGCCGGGGGGCGTGGTCGAGGTCGGGGTGGAGTCGGCGTCCATGCTGTTGCTGCCTGGGCCGTCGGTGGTGGGTGCGCTGGTGGGCGCGGTGGTGCCCTGGGTGGTGCCCTGGGTGTCGCTGCTGGCGACGGTGCTGGCCTCGGTCGCGCCGTTGCTGGCGGTGCCGACCTGGTCATCGCCGCACGCGGCGAGGCCGAGGCACACGCTCACGCCGAGAGACAGCCAACCAAGACCATTGTTCGAGATCGTCGTACCCATCCGCATACCCACTATCCTCCAAAGATCTGCCACCGACGCTACCGGGGCAGGGACTTGCGGGTCAAGCGAGACGATCGCGCGGGACGCTGTCCGCGCCGGATCTGCGGGCTTCTCGACGCGCGTGGTGACGCTCGCACGCGTGGGCCTCGCGAGCGCCGTGGGTCGCCGACATGGACAATTGGCCGCGCCGGGCTTGCGGGCCGGTGGGCGCATCGGCGTGGATGCTGAGGTCAGCTGCGGGCGGCGAGCGGCGTCGGTGGACGTCAGGGGCTGCGGGCGGCGAGCTGGGTCTGCATGCTCTTGGCCTCCTGCTGGGGCTGCCAGAAGCGGTCCTGCCACTTGCCGGCGACGACCTGCTCGACGAGGGCGCGGGCGGTGGTCGCGTCGCCGCGGGCGAGGCGGTTGTGGGCGCGGCCGACGAGCCAGGTCGGGTCGGTGGGTTCGACCGCGGTGGCCTGCTGCCACTGGAGATCGGCCTCATCGAAGCGACCCTCGCGCTCGAGCAGGCGGGCGACGGTGGCGTGGGCGCTGCCCTCGGCGGGGCGGCGCTCGACGATGCTGTCGAGGTGGCGCATGGCCTCGGCGGGCTGGCCGACGGTCCACAGCAGGGTGGCGCAGCGCTCGTCGATCTCGGGGTTGTCGGGGTCCTCGGCGCGCCAGCGGGCGGCGACGTCGAGGGCGAGGTCGAGGGGGTCGCGTTGACCTGGCTTTTGGGTCAGGTCCTGGGTGGTCGCGGCGAGGGGGGCGCGTTCACCTGGCTTTTGGGTCAGGTCCTGGGTGGTCGCGGCGCGGGCGCGGAGGTCGAAGAGGCTGCGGTAGGCGGCGCGGAGGCGGGCGAGGGGGAGCTCGGACTCGCTGGCGAGGGCGCGCTCGCCGAGGTCGGCGGCGCCTGCGAGGTCGCCGGTGTGTTCGGCGAGGATCGCCGCGAGGGCGAGCAGGCCGGGGTTGCCTGGGTGCTCGGCGAGCAGCGGGCGGAGCACGTGCTGGGCGTCGGCGGGGAGGCCGGCGCGGGTGAGGGTGAGGGCCAGGCGGGCGCCGTCGTCGGGGTCGAGGTGCTCGAGGTTGGCGCCGACGATGACGCGGTGGAGCTCGCTGGTGTCGCCGAGCTGCTGGGCGGCGGCGAGGAAGGCGGCGAGCTGGCGGGCGTCGCCCGACTTCTGCACGGCGTCGCGCCAGCGGCTCCACTGCAGGCGCCAGCCGGCCTGGCCGCCGGCGCGATCGATCGCCGAGCGGACGCTCCAGTCGACGATCGGGAGCTGGCCGGTGTCGACGGCGGCGGCGAGGCCCTGCTCGAAGCGTTCGCCGGCCATGGCCCAGTTGCCGGTGTACTGGTAGGCGACGCCGGCGGCGTGCAGGGCGGCGGGGCGCCACTCGGGGTACGCAGCGGCGAGGGCCTCCCACGCGGGGGCGGGGGCGCCGGGGCTGCGCCAGTAGTAGTTGCCGACGAGCTGCTGGGTCGCGATGTAGGCGAGCTCGGGGTGGTGGTAGCGGGTGATGAAGTCTTGCAGGCGGGCGAGGCTCTGCGGGTTGATGCCTTTCGGGACGTCGGCGAGGACGCGGGCGTGGCTGGCGAGCAGGCCGACGAGGGAGCCCGGGTTGGCGCGGGCGACCTGCTCGAGCGGCGCGAGCTGGTTGCGACGGGCGCGGCGGAGGGCGGCGAGGTAGGCGGCGATGGGGTCGTCGCTGTGTTGGGCGAGTTCGGCGTCGATCGTCTTGTTGGGGTAGAGGAGGACGCCGGGGCCGGCGAGGACGAGCTCGCCGCGGGTGAGCGGGCTGTGGGCGCGGAGCTCGGCGAGGATCGGCGAGAGGGCGTGGGTCTGGCCGAGGGCGGCGAGGCTGGCGAGGCGCTCGCGCTGGAGCGGGCGCCAGCGCGGGTCCTCGGGCTGGATCGTGGCGAGCTCGGCGGTGAGTTCGGCGTCGCTGCGCAGCGGGAGGGTGAGGGTGGTGAGCTCGCTGGTGGTGCTGGAGATCGGTGGGATGGTGGTGAGCTCGAGGCGGGTGCGCTGGTCGTCGGCGACGATCGTGAGGCCCTTGCTGTCGTACTCGAAGCGGGTCTGGGCGAGCAGCTGGTCGCCCTTGCGCTGGGACAGGATCGAGAGGCGCAGGGCCGAGTCGAGCTCGAGGTCGAGGGTCTCGTCGCTGCCGCGCTGTTGCAGGCGGAGGGTGCGGTCGCCGTGGAGGCTGACGACGTACCAGCGGGCGAGGGTGTCGGGTGAGGGGAGCAGCCAGGGGACCCACTGGCTGAGGAGGGCGGGCTCGGCGAGGCCGACGCGGCGCTCGACGGCGAGGCCGAGCTCGGGGTAGGTGGCGACCAGGCTCTGGCCGTCGTAGCGGACGATCTCGTCGAGGTAGCCGCCGATGCGGCGGCTGCGGGTGAAGTGGCCGTCGGCCTCGATCGCGAGGGTGCCGCCGTCGACGGTGTAGCGGGCCGGGGCGAGCTGGCTGCGGGCGCGGGTCAGGAGCTCGCGGGCGGCGGGGCTGATCTCACCCTCGGCGACCGCGGCGGTGGCGGCGAGGAGGCGCTCGCGCTGGCGGTCGAAGCCGTCCTCGAACAGGGCCGGGACGTGCTCGCCGAGGTCGCCGAGGCGCGGGTCCTCGAGGTAGCTGAGCGCGAGCGGCTGGGGGCGGCCGCTGATCATGCTCGCGCCGGTGCGGCGGCGGGACTCGGCGTTGGCGAAGTCGGGCATGAAGTGGGCGCTGCGGGAGGCGCTGCGGGAGGCCTCGGGGGCGGGGCTCGCCGAGGCGCCGGCGGCGTCCTCGTCGCGGCCCCAGGAGCTGGTCTTCTTGTTGAGTTCGCGGCCGGTGACGAAGCGGTCGTCGAGCGACGCGGCGGTGTCGGGGACGGTGGGGCCGAAGCTGATGTCGCCCATGCGCACGGCGGGGACGCGGGTGCCGCGGCCGCCGAAGCCGGCACCGGCGCCGCGGCCGTAGCCTGAGCCCGAGCCACCACCGCCGCCGCGGCCGATGAGGCCGGTGAGGCCGAGGCCGATGGTGCCCTCGCCGGTGCCGCCGCCGCCGCGGCCGAAGCCGACGAGGCCGAGGCCGCCCCAGACGTCCTGGGCGTTCTCGAAGTCGCCGCCGTACTGCTGGGCTGCGCCGACCAGGTCGATCGGCTGGCGCAGGACGATCTGGCCCGGGCTGGCCGTGACGGCGCCGCGGGGCTCATACACGACCTTGATCTCGGCCGGGGCGGCGTAGTGGGCCCAGCCGGCGGCGTCGGGGCGGCGCACCTTGAACTGGCGGTACATCGCCTCGTTCTCGAGCACGAGCAGCGAGGTGAAGGGGGTGACGAGGAAGTGCTCGAGGCCGAGGGCGGTGATCTCGTCCTTGTGGGCCTCGGCGCCGGCGGCGATGTCGGCAGCGACGCGGGCGCGGGCCCACAGGCGCGGGAGGTAGGCGGCGTCCGTCTTCGCGAGCGGGAGCTGGACGCGCTGCGACCACGCGGCGCCGGCCAGGCGGCCCTCGATCAACATGGTCTTTGGGACCTGTCCTGAAGCACCTGTCCCGCGGGACAGGACGACGACCGACTCGCCGTCGGCGGCGGAGCGGGCGGACAGCATCGGCTCGCCGGGGAGTGGCTGGTCGCTGGCGTCGAGCAGGCTGGCGCGGAGGTCGTGGACGCGGGCGGTGTTGAGGGCGGCGGCGAGGTCGAGGGCCTGCCAGCGGAGGTCGGCGCCGGCGGTGAGCTGGACGCGGAGGCCGCCGGTGGCGGCGCTGAGATCGTCGAGGAGGGGGAGGTCGTGCTCGTCGCCCAACGCAGCGGCGATGAAGGTCGCGCGCGGGCTGTTGCCGTTGCTGAGGCGGTCGCGCAGGGCCTTGCGGGGTGCGTCGCCGGGTTCGCTGAGGATGCCGTCGCCGAGGTAGAGGATGTGGGGGGCCTCGCTGCCGGGGTCGGCGTCGAGGAGGGCGAGGGCGTGGTCGAGGGCGACGGCGAGGTTGCTGGCGCCGACGTGATCGCGGCCCTCGCGGGCGAGGAACTTGTCGACGGCGGGGAGGTCGAGGGCGTCGACGCGGGCGAAGCCGCCGGGGAGGGCGCGGACGGTGGAGTCGAAGGCGAGGAGGGTGAGGCGGTCGGCCTCGTCGAGCTCGCGGAGGAGGAGGCGGAGGAAGCGGGACTGGGCGGCGAGCTCGGTGGGGGAGCGTGAGGCGCTGGTGTCGTGGAGGACGACCCAGCGGCGGGCGGTGTGTTGCGAGCTGCCGGGGAGCTCGGGGCGGGCGCGGACCATGAAGTAGTCGCCGCCGGGGTCGGCCATTGTCGCGGTGGTGACGGCGGGTGGTTTGGTGGTCGGGTAGAGGGTGAGCGCGAGGTCCTCGCCGATGGTGGCGTTGTGCAGGGTCGCCTCGGCGATGCGCTCGTCGCCGACGTCGCGGACGGCCAGCTCGACGCAGCAGGAGTCGACGGAGAGGGTGCGGTCCTTGACGTGGATGCGGTAGCGCAGGGTGCCGACGGGGAGGTCGAGCTCGGGGATCGGGACGCGCACGCTGTAGTCGCCGTAGAGGCCGGCGAGCGGCTGGGTGTAGCTGAGCAGGATGCGCTTCTCGGTGCGGGCGGGCAGCGGGAACACGCGCATGCGAAACTCGTTGCCTTGCATCCACTCGAGCAGGGCGGGGTCGCGGCGGCGATAGACGATCGACTCGTAGATCTCGCGGCCCTCCTGGCGCTCGGTGATGCCGGCCTCCATCAGCTTGCCGTCGACGTACATGGCGAGGCGGGCGATCGCGGCGTCGGCGGGGAGCGGGAAGCTGTAGACGCCCTCGAGCTGGTAGTCGGTGTGGTTGAAGAAGGTCTGGTCGATGGTCGTGCGGGCGACGCCGTCCTCGACGTAGACGTCGACGTCCATGCTGCGCAGCGGCAGCGGCCACTCGCCGGGCCAGGTCGGGAAGCGGGCGATCAGGTTGCCGCGGCGGATCGCCTTGAGCTCGTCGCTGGCGTCCTGCAGGGCGTCGCGGGCCCACGCGACCTCGTGGCTCAGGCGCTCGCTGGGGCGCTTGAGGGGCGCGGCGCCGGGGGCCATGCTGGCGGTCTCGCCGGCCTGGAGGATCGCCTCGCCGGCGGCGCTGTGGAGGCGCAGCTCGCCGCGCAGGACCCCGGCCAGCAGCTCGCCGCCGGACTCGCGCAGGAGGAACTTGGTGCCGAGGACGGTGATGTCGCCGGCGGCGCTGGAGATCGTGAAGGGGGTGTGCTCGGGGTCGGGGGCGACCTCGACGAGCGCCTCGCCGCGGACGAGGTGGAGCCTGCGCGGGCCGTCCTGGCGCAGCTCGGCGCCCTGGCGCAGCAGCACGGTGCTGCCGTCGGCGAGGGTCACCTGGCGCGGGCGGGCGGCGTCGTTGCGCAAGCCGGCGATCGCGTCCTGGCTGGCCCCGGGGACATGTGCTTCGGGACCTGTCCCTTCAGGCAGCCTGAACGAGGCGGCGCCCCACACCAGGAGGCCGGAGGCGGCGACGGCGAGGGCGTAGGCGGAGATGCGGAGGCGGGTCGGCGGGGGCGTGGGGGACATGGTGGCCTTGGGGCTGCGCTGGGCGGCGGGTGGTGTCAGCTCGGCGGCGCGTGACGCTTGCAGCCTGGCGAGCAGGCGGTCGCGGGCGGTGGGCGCGAGCTGAGGGGGGTCGGCGGACATGGCGAGGAGGCGGTCGAGGGTGGCGTCGCCGGGCGCTTGCGGGGGTTTTTCACGGGGCATCGCGGACCTCCCGGAGGTGAGCAGCGGGGCTGCGAGCGGGCGCGGGGGCGTCGTTGCGGAGGGCGTCGAAGGCGTCGCGGAAGGCTCGCCTGGCGCGGGCGAGGAGCGACTTGGCGGCGTCGTCGGAGAGGTCGAGCTGGCGGCCGAGGTCGGCGAGGGAGTCGCCGTGGAGGTACTTGCGGGTGAGGGCGCGGCGGTGGTTGTCGGCGAGGCCGGCGATGGCGAGGTGGACGAGCTCGCGGGTCTCGGCGCGGGCGAGCAGCTCCTCGCTGGGCGTGTCGTTGCCGAGGGCCTGGAAGATCTGCGCGAGCGTTGTCTCGCGCTCTGCCCAGGCGGCGGCGAGGGCGTGGCTGCGGTGGTGGTCGCGGAGCTGGGTGCGGGCGACGTTGCGGGCGCGGGTCAGGAGGAAGGCCCGGAGGGCGCCGCGGGTCGGGTCGAAGCTGGCGGCGTGGCGGAGGGCGTCGAGGAGGGTGTCGTGGACGATGTCCTCGGCGATCGCGGCGTCGCGGCCGGAGCGGTAGAAGGCGAAGGCGTAGAGGGCGTCGACGTGGGCCGCATAGAGCCGCGTGAGGGCGCCTTGGTCGCCAGCGGCGGCGGTGCGCAGGAGCGCGGCGTCATCGGGGTCGGCGGTCACATGCCCTCGGATGGCATTGTCAGCGAGCGGGGTGCGAGGTGTCGCGAGCGGCGAGAAATTTGTTTGTCGGGCGCGGGGCGTTTCGCCCGGGGGGCGCGCGGGAACGCTGCCTTTGCTGTGCCCGACCCCTTGCGCGGCGCGGGTGGGGGCCGTGACACTCGGGGTCCATGCTCGCGGCCCTCGCATTCGCCGGAGATCGCATCCCCAACCAGGATGCGATCGCGCTGTCTCCCACGGTCGGCTGGCTGCTGCTCGGCTGCGCAGTGTTCGCCTATCTGATCTTCGCGATCCAGGGCGAGCGCTGGCGGAGGTTCTGGTTGACGAGCGAGGACCCGCGGCCGATCGCGCTGTTTCGCATCGTGTTCGCGTTCCTCTGCATCTGCAACATCAACGACCTGTGGGAGTACTTCGACTTCCTGTTCACGGACGAGGGGCTGTTCCTGACCGACGCCGCGCGCACGCAGTCGGCGGGCGGGCAGTTCAAGGGCTTCGGGGAGGGGCAGACCGGGGAGCCCTTCGGCTTCTTCGACGTGTCCGGCGTGCTCGAGTTCCTGAAGGGGCCGAAGTACTCGCTGCTGTACTTCTTCGACACGCCGCGGGCGATGTGGGCGCAGATGTTCGCGTTCTACTTCGTGACGGTGGCGTTCATGCTGGGCTGGAAGACGCGCGTGATGGGCGTGCTGAGCTTCCTGTTGATGAACAGCTTCTTCGTCCGCAACTACCTGTTCTGGGAGGGCACGGAGCTGGTCTACCGGGTGTTCTTCGGCTACCTGCTGCTGGCGCGCAGCGGGCACGCGTACTCGATCGACAACTGGCTGCGGTGTCGGAGGCTGCGCAAGCAGGGGCTGCTGTCGGAGCGCGACGGGCCGGGCGGCGGGGCCGGGCTTGTGCCCTCGGCCGAGCACCCGCGCGGGCTGGCGGCGGTGTACCGGCTGATCCCCGCGTGGCCGCGCTGGTTGATGGTGTGCAACCTCGGGGTGCTCTACTGCTTCACCGGCACGGTGAAGAACGGCCACGTGTGGGCGGCCGGGGACACGCTGTACTACGCGCTCAACATGGACCACTTCTATCGGTTCTATCCGCAAGAAGTGTCGTCGGTGATCGGCACCAACCTGTTTCGCCTGGCGACGTGGGTCACGCACTGGTGGGAGGCGTTCTTCCCGATGATGGTCTTCGGGCTGGTGACGCGCTGGGGGCTGCGTGAGCGGCTGGCGCCGCTGCAGGGCGGGCGCCTGTGGGCGGTGCGCGCGTGCTGGCTCGGGCTCGGGCTGCTGGTGCTGGCGGTGGTGCTGGTGGTCTACCCGGTGCACTACGTGCCGCCGAAGGGCGGGCTCAGCCTGGTCAAGATGCAGCGGGTGTTCGCCGCGAGCTGGTTGGTCGGGATGGGGGTGGTCGGCGGGTTTTGGTGGCTGCTCGGGAGCGGGCGGCTGCGGGTGCGGCTGCGCGGGCGGAGCTACGTGCTGGACCGCGAGTGGTTCTGTCGCTGGTTCCTCGGGCGGCGGGTGTGGCTGACGCTGGGGCTGATCTTCCACGGGCAGCTGCTGGTGCTGATGAACATCGGCATGTTCGCGCCGATCATGATGTCGACGTACCTGTTCTGCCTGCAGGGCGACGAGCCGGGCCGGGTGCTGCGCTTCTTCGGGGGCGTGCTGGCGCGGATCGGGGTGCCGATGCCGGCGACGGTGCGCCGCGGCGAGCTGCCGCTGCCGGCCGAGGACCGCAGGTTGCCGCACCACCTCCGCGACGGGCGCAAGCTGCCGCCGCGGCTGATCTACGGGTTTATCGCGCTGGCTGCGTTCGGCGCGTTCATCCACGGCGGGCCGCTGGTGCCGTGGTTCAAGCAGAGCGTGCTCGGCTGGGAGGCGACGGCGGCGGGGGCGAGCACCGGGCTGCACTTCGGGTGGTTCGTGCTGGCGATCGGGGTGATCGCGGTGGCGGTCAGCTACGTGCAGGCGCAGCGCGGGACGCCGGGCTTCGCCCGCAAGCTGGCGCTGGTGGCCGCGCTGGCGGGGGCGTACCTGTGGCTGATGGGGGTGCGCTTCATCGACCCGCAGACGGCCGAGACGGTGAAGCTCATCCGCGTGGCGGTGAACCTCGGGCTGGCGGCGGTGCTGATCTTGCAGCAGGTGCCGTGGGTGCACCGGCGCCTGGCAGTCCTCGGGTTGACCTTCAACCCGCCGGACCGCCCGCAGCGTGAGGCGGATGTGCCGGTGGACGACCCGCCGGGGCACCCGCGGGCGCCGTGGGCCTATCGACCGGGCGGGCGCCTGCTGGTCGGGTTCATCATCGTCTATCACGTCACCGCGATCGCGCTGTGGGAGATGCCGGACAAGGACTCGCTGTCGAGCTTCCGCGGCAAGAGCCGCGAGGCGTTCTCGACCTGGGTGTTCGCGACGAAGATGGACCAGCAGTGGGGGATGTTCGCCCCGAACCCGCCGCGTCACAACGTGTTCATGCGCATCGTGTTGACCGACGAGAAGGGCGAGGCGTGGGACATGCGGACCGACCTGTACGCGCCCGAGCGGATGCCGATCCCGTGGATCTGGAACGACCGCATGCGCAAGATGAACCGGCGGGTCATCGGCGGCGAGGCGGGCAAGGGCGACGTGTATCAGAAGTGGTACGGGCGCTACCTGTGCCGCGAGTGGGCCCGCACGCACCGCGGGGTGATGCCGGAGAAGGTCGAGCTGTTCAAGGTGTCGTACAAGATGCCGCCGCCCGACGTGGTCGCGAAGCAGGGCTGGTACGTGCCGCACAAGCTGCTGTACGACACTGGCCGCGAGGAGCGGCAGCACGTGGAGAAGTGCGCGACGGCGGTCCACGGCCAGCTGCCGGACTCGATCCGGGCGCGTCACGGGCTGCCGCCGCTGCCGGAGGGGGCCTTCGTGCCGCTGCCGAACCTGCGCAAGAAGGCGTGGGACCGGCGCCTCGAGCCGCCCAAGCCCAAGCCCGAGCCGCGCACGGAGACGAAGACCGGGGCGAAGCTCGAGGCGAAGACGGCGGTGCCCGCGAAGCCGTGAACGCCACCCGCGTGCGAGCGCGGGTGATGCGTGGGCGCGCGGCGGTGGCTCGTCCGGCCTCGCAAGCCGGCGTTCACTCGGGGTCGTGGAACGTGGGTGGTGCGGCGGTGGCTCGTCCGCCTCGCAAGCCGGTGTTCACTCGGGGTCGCGGAACGTGGGCGGGCGGCGGGTGAGGGCGGCTTGCACGGCCTCGAACTGGTTGGGGGTGGCGAGCAGGCCGAGCTGGAGGTCGGTCTCGAGGCGGAAGGAGGTGGCGGGGTCCTGCAGGGGGGCCTCGTTGCACAGGCGCTTGGCGGCGCGGATGGCCTGCGGGGAGTGGCCGGCGATCGTGCGGGCGAGGGCGAGGGCGTCGGCGTGGGGGTCGGCGGCGATGCGGGTGACGAGGCCGATCTGGGCGGCCTCGTCGGCGTGGACGATGCGGCCGGTGTAGATGAGCTCGCGGGCGAGGTCGGGGCGGAGCAGGCGGAGCAGGGTCTGCGAGCCGCTCATGTCGGGGATGAGGCCGTAGCGGATCTCCATCACCGAGAGCTGGACGTCGGGGGCGGCGATGCGGAGGTCGCAGGCGAGGGCCAGCTGGAGGCCGCCGCCGAGGGTGGGGCCGTGGATGGCGGCGATGACGGGGACGGGCAGCTCGGCCCAGACCCAGCCGGCGCGCTGGGCGACGTTGGCGGGCGAGCCGGGGTCCCGCGCGAGCAGGGCACGGCTGCCCTCGTCGCCGAGGGCGAGGAAGGCGGGCCAGTCGAGGCCGGCGCAGAAGGCCTTGCCGGCGCCGGAGAGGACGACGCAGCGCACGCTGTTGTCGGCCGCGAGCTGGTCGCCGACGGCGATCAGGGCGGTGAACATGGCGGGGTCGAGGCCGTTGCGCTTGTCGGGCCGGTTGAGGCGGACGTCGGCGACGCCGGCCTCGATGCTGACGGTGACGCGGGCTGCTTCGCTGGACATGGTCGGCGAGTGTACCGCTCGACCGCGCTGGCGAGCGAGGCGGCGTGGCCCGTTGTTGACGGTGCCGTCGCGGGCATGCCGGTGTTCGTTGTTCACGACCGGGACGGTGCTGTCGCGGGCAGCGGGATGCGGCGGGTCAGTTGTTGACGACCGGGACGGCGCCGTCGCGGGCCGAGTCGAAGAAGCCGACGATGCGGGCCTGCTCCGCCGCGGCGAAGGCGACGAAGTGGCCGTCGCGGCCGTCCGATTGCTCGCGCATCAGGACGACGGAGGTGATGCCACCAGCGTTGCCGCTGGCGGGCAGCGGGGTGGTCGGGAGGAAGCCGCTGACGGTGTAGCTGCAGGCGTCGTGGCGCTCGTCGTCGTACTGGTTGCAGGGGCCGGGGAACAGGTTGTGGTCGCCGAGCTGGAGGCCGGCGCCGACGACGAAGCTGCCGGCGGCGCGCAGCGGGGCGTAGTTGTCGACGTGGCCGATGTATGTGAGGAGGTGCTTGGCGCCGCCTTCGAGCGGCGGCTGGCGGCGGAGCAGGGGGCTGTACACGTCGCCGTCGGAGCGGTTGACGAAGGTGTTGAAGAGCAGGAGCAGCGGGTGGGTGCTGGTGAGGGGGCGGTCGGGACGCTCCTGGAAGGCGAGCTGGAGGAGGTCGCGCGGGGGGTAGGCGTTGCCGTCGGGGAGGGTGACCTTTGGTTCGCTCTTGGCGAGGATCGCCCGCAGGAGGTTGGCGCCGGCGCCGGAGAGCACGGCGGTGTGGACCTCGGGCTCGTAGGGGAGGAAGGCGAGGCCGGCCTGGGCGCCCTGGCTGTGGCCCATGAAGAAGACGTTGGCGGGGTCGAGGGTGGCGGGCGCGGGCTCGGGGGCGCTGGCCTTGGCGAGCTCGCGGGCGAGGCGGACGCCGGTGAACTGATCGATCGCGGCTTGCAGCGGGTTGTCGCGGGCGGCGTCGGGGTTGCGCAGGTTGAAGATGAGCTGGTCGAGCGGGAGGCCCTCGACGAGGCCGTCGCTGTCGCTGTCGCCGCGGCGCTGACCGTGGAGCAGGCCCTCGACGGAGAGGGTGGCGATGCCGACCTCGGCGAGGCGGCCGGCGAGGCCCTCGGCGATGGCGCTGCGGAAGCTGCCGCCGGTGCCGTGTGCGAACACGAGGGTGGGCCAGCCGGCGCTGGGGGCCTCGCCGGCGGGGACGGCGAGCGAGAAGCAGGCGTTTTGGACGTCGTGGAGGATGGGGACGCCGGTGGCATCGAGCTGGATCTTGCCGCCGAGGCTGGCGTAGGGGGCGCGGCCCTCCTGGAAGATCGGCAGGGTGACGCGGCCCTGGATCTCGGTGAACTTGCTGCTGCTGGCGCCGCAGCTGCGGGCGCTGCGTTCGTCGTCGCTGAGGCCGGGGTCGCTCGAGCAGGGCGAGGGCGCGGCGGCGTCGCAGGTGTGGAGCTCGCTGACCTGCAGCGGGCCCTCGTGGACGGCCTCGCGGGCGCGGGCGAGGAGGTCGCGGTGGCGGCCGGTGGTGAACACGGTGGCGGCGACGATCTGGTCGGCGCGGAGTTCGGTGACGCCGTCGCCGGCGGCGATGTAGTCGCGCAGGGGGGCGAAGCTCGGCCAGGCGGCGGCCTGCAGCGGGTCCTTCGGGGCTGTCCCGGAGAACATGGCCTTGAGGTCAGTGTCCTGTTCGAACTCGCCGCCGGCCTTGGGCTTGGTGCCGTCGAGGAGGACGACGGCATAGGTGGCGCCGGGGTCGAGGGGGAGGCCGTCGATCGGCTCGATCGCCAGCCAGTTGTCGCAGATGTAGTGGTTGCCGCTGCCGGGGCCGTTCTGGGCGATGAAGGTCTGGCCGGAGAGGGTCTGGCCGTAGTCGGGGTGGCCGGGGGTGATGTTGAGGTAGCGGATGCCCTTGACCGGGCCGATGCTGACGCTGCTGCGGAACAGGACGGCGCCCTCGACCGCGAAGCCGTCGGTGTCCTGCTCGATGTGCGCCATCCAGCGGTCGATCACGGTGGCGAGCTCCGGCGCCGGGGAGAACTCGGCGGGGGCCCGTGGGAAGCCCTCGAGGTCGATGCCGCCGCCCTTGCGCCTTGCGTCGGCGGGGAAGGGCAGGCGGAAGAAGTCGCGCCCTTGGTCCTTGCCGGCGCGCAGGTCGAAGTAGAAGCGCGGGGTCTCGTCGGCGTCGGGGGCACAGACGACGCCGGGCCAGAAATTGGGCGGGCCGCCGCTATCGGTGTCGCTATCGGTGCCGGTGCCGGTGTCGTCGGGGTCGAGGGTGGCGGAGGCGGAGCAGTTGCCGTGGCAGCTGCCGCCACCGATGTCGAGGTTGCAGGCGAGGAGGGGGAGGAGGGACGCGGCGAGGGGGGCGACCGGGGTCCAGCGCATGCGCGGAACATAGCAGCGGGACACGCGCAGGCCCAGCAATGCGCCCGGCGAAACTGCGCGCTTGGCCGGATGCGATGGGATCGTGGGGGACAGGTGGGGACAGGTGAGTGCGTGCGGGCAGGGGCTTGCGTGCGCGGTCGCGCTCGTCTAGTGGTGGCTGCGGAGCCCATGCCGACCATCGCCGAGGAGATGCTGAGCGCCGCCCGCCGACTCTGTGAGGACGTCTCGCGGCTGCGCTTCGGGCCGCCGGTGACGCACGTGTACAACCCGCTCGAGTACGCCTGGGGGCCGCAGCGGCAGTACATCGAGCGCTACGGGGCGACGCGCAAGCAGGTGGTGCTACTGGGGATGAACCCGGGGCCGTTCGGGATGGGGCAGACGGGGGTGCCGTTCGGCGAGGTGTCGCGGGTGCGGGAGTTCCTCGGGATCGACGCGGCGGTGGGGCGGCCGGCGCATGAGCACCCGGAGCGGCCGGTGCAGGGCTTCGCGTGCACGCGCAGCGAGGTCAGCGGGGCGCGGGTGTGGGGGCTGGTCGAGTCGCGCTGGGGCACGGCGGAGCAGTTCTTTCGCGAGCGCTACGTCGCCAACTACTGCCCGCTGCTGTTCATGGAGGCGAGCGGCAAGAACCGGACGCCGGACAAGCTGGCGAGCGCGGAGCGGGCGGGGCTGCAGGCGGCCTGCGATCGTCACTTGCGGCGGGTGGTCGAGCTGCTCGCGCCGGTGTGGGTGATCGGGATCGGCGGCTACGCGGAGCAGCAGGCTCGCACCGCGCTGGGGGACAGGGTGAAGATCGGGAGGATCTTGCACCCGAGCCCGGCGAGCCCGGTGGCGAACCGCGGCTGGGCCGAGGCGGCGACGGCGGAGCTGCGGGCGCTGGGGCTCGATGTACCTGACCTGAAGGACAGGTCGATGGGGGCGGCCCCGGTGAAGGTGGCCGCGCGGGCGCGGGTCAGTCCGGCGCGCGGCTGAGTCGCTCGGCGAGGGGTGTCCGGTCGGGGCGGTGCTCGTCGGGCGGGGGTGTCCGGTCGGGGCGGTGTTCGCGGCGCGCGGGCATCGGGCGGTGGGCGTGGGGGGCGATGGTCGCGGCGCGGGTATCCGGGCGGTGGACGCGGGGGCTATGCTCACGGCGCGTCGGCAGGGCGCGTGGAGGACGAGCCATGAAGTTGCACACGGTGGACGTGGCGGTGATCGGCGCCGGGACGGCGGGGCTCACGGCCCAGCGAGCGGCGCGCAAGGCGGGGGCGACGGCGTTGATGATCGACCGCGGGCCGCTCGGCACGACCTGCGCGCGGGTCGGCTGCATGCCGTCGAAGCTGTTGATCGCGGCCGGTGAGGCGGCCCACGCGGTGCATGCGGCGGGGATGTTCGGGGTCCACGCCGGGACCCCGCGGATCGACGGTCCGGCGGTGCTGGGTCGGGTCCGCAGCGAGCGCGACCGCTTCGTCTCGTTCGTGCTGGCCGACTGCGAGAGGCTGGCGGCGGCGGGTGAGCTGCTCGCGGGCGAGGCGCGGGTGATCGCGCCGGATCTGCTGCAGGTCGGGGAGTCGATGCAGGTGCGCTTCGCCGGGCTGGTGGTGGCGACCGGGACGGTGCCGGCGATCCCCGCGGTGTTCATGGCGCTGCCGCACGAGCTGTTGTTGACCAACGAGGCGGTGTTCGAGCTGGCCGACCTGCCGGCGAGCGTGCTGGTGGTCGGGGCCGGGCCGATCGGGCTCGAGCTCGGCCAGGCGCTGCAGCGCCTTGGGGTGCGGGTGACGATCATCGGCAACCGCGGGGTGCTCGGGCCGCTGCGCGACGAGGCGGTCAAGGGGGCCGCGTACGCGGCGCTGCGGCGGGAGCTCGAGCTGCACACGCAATATATCCTCGAGGACATCCGGGTCGGCGGCGACGGGGTGACGATGCGCTACCGCGGCGACGACGGGGCGCTGCGGACCGGGACCTGGGAGCGGGTGCTGGTGGCGGCGGGGCGCAGGTCGCAGCTGCACGGGTTGGGGCTCGAGCGCGCAGGGGTGGAGCTCGACGCGCAGGGGCAGCCGCGGGGCTTCGACCCGCACACGCTGCGGGTCGCGGAGACGCCGGTGTTCCTCGCGGGCGACGTGTCAGGGCTGCGGCCGCTGCTGCACGAGGCGAGCGACGAGGGGCACATCGCGGGGGCGAACGCGGCGAGCCTGCCGGGCGGGGTGGTGGCGAGGCCGCGGCGTTGCCCTTGAGCGTGGTGTTCACCGACCCGCAGCTGGTGGTGGTCGGGGACGGGAGCACGCATACGCGGGCCGAGACGCACGCGTTCGGCGAGGTCGACTGGGGGCGTCAGGGGCGGGCACGGGTGCTCGGGAAGAACGTCGGGCTGACGCGGGTGTGGGCGACGCGGGCGGACGGGGTGCTGCGCGCGGCGGAGATGGCGGGGCCGGGGGCGGAGCACATGGGGCACCTGCTGGCCTGGGCGGTACAGCAGGGGCTGAGCGTCGAGCGGGCGCTGGAGATGCCGTTTTATCACCCGGTGCTCGAGGAGGGGCTGCGGACGGCGCTGCAGGGGCTGCGGGCGGCGTTGCGCGGGGGGTGATTGAATTGTGATTCAATCATTATTCTCGCCAAAGACTGTGCGGATTCGGCGCGAATGCGGCCAGTTCTGGGCTGGATGGGCTCAGAATGGCAAATGATTGAATCGAAGATTCTTGGTTGAATCGCGTGCGCCGCCGCGGGTAGGCGGCGGCGCAGGGCGGATCACTTCACGAGGTCGGCGAGGGTGCGGGGGGCGACCTTGAAGTTGTCGAAGGTGTAGGCGAGGGGGCCGGTGATGCTCGTGTAGGTGTCGCCGATCTTGGGGGCGACCCAGTCGGCCTTGGCGAAGAACAGGTCGTCGACGCGGAGCTTGGTGTCGACGATGAACTCGTTGTTCATGTCGATGGCGGCGCTGACCTTGGCGTTCTTCACCTGGACCAGCACGCCCTCGTAGTTCTCGGCCTTGGCGCCGCCGGTGGCGACCTCGGCGGAGGTGACGACGGCGGGGGCGGGGACCGGGGCGGTGCCGGTCTTGATGATGTCCGCGGGCTTGGCGATCTTGATCTCGCTGTAGGTGAAGAACTCGTCGTAGGTGCCGGCGATGGTGAGCACGTCGCCGGGGGCCACGGCGACCTTGTTGCCGCCGATGTAGACGAAGATGCCGGAGTACTCGCCGCCCTTGGGGTCCTGGACGAAGAAGCCGTCCTGCTTGAAGGTGAGGCCGCTGGTGGCGATCACGCCCTCGACGGTGACGGGATCCATGAGCTGGAACTTGCCCATCTGGATGTCGTAGATGGTGTCGGACATGCCGCCGCCGGTGGTGTCGCCGGTGGTGCCGCCGGTGGTGTCGCCCGGGTCGCCGAGGTCGGCGAGGCTGCGCGGGGCGATCTGGAACTGGTCGAAGCTGTAGAGCAGCGGGCCGATGACGGTGGGGTACACGTCGCCCTGCTTGGGCTTGGGCGCCTGACCGAGGTCGAACAGGAAGTAGTCGGAGACGCGGGCGCCGCCCTCGACCTCGAACTGGCCGATGTCGATCGCGGGGTCGGTGACGACGGCGTCGTCGATCTCGACCAGCACACCCTCGTAGTTCTCGGCCTTGGGTCCGCCGGTGGCGATGTCGGCGGACTGCACGAGCGCGGGCGCCGGGACCTGGCCCTGGCCGACCACGGTGATGTCGCCGACGGCCTTGACGACCAGCTGGCTGTTGTCGAAGAATTCGCTGTAGCTGGCGGTGATGTCGACGATGCTGCCGGGCGGGGCGTCGAGGGCGGCCGTCACCTCGTCGTACATGTACACGGCGATGCCGGAGTACTCGCCGCCCTCGGGCTCCTCGACGAACATGGTGCCCTTGAGGTCCTTGAGCTTGACCGGCGAGGTGACGATGACGCCCTTGATCGTGACGACATCATCGACCGCGAACTTGCCCATCTGCACGTCGTAGATCGTGACGTCGGCGCCGCCGCTGTCGGTGGTGCTCTGGCCGGTCGGGCTGGTGGTGGCGTCGCTGGTCGAGCCCGACGGGTTGGTCGGGGTGTCGGTGGTCGGGGTGTCGGTGGTCGGGGTGTCGCTCGTCGCGTCGGTGGCGGTGGCGCTGGCGGTGCCGGTCGTGCCGGTCGTGCCGGCGCTGGTCGCCTCGGTGTCGCTGGTGGCGGGCGTCTCGGTGCACGCGGCGAGGGCCAGCGCGAGGATGGGGAGGGCGGTCAATCCACGGTGCTGCATAAGGGTGCGCGAGCATTAGCACCGCGCTGGCGCGGATAAAACCGCCGGGCGCGAAATTTTCCGGGTTGTCACCTGGGCGCCGCGGCGGGGCTCGCGGCGGACGACCCACGCACAAACAAAGAGGGCCTCGCAGCGGCTGCTGCGAGGCCCTCTGGAGCGCACCCGGAAGGATTCGAACCTACGACCCTCGGTTCCGTAGACCGATGCTCTATCCAACTGAGCTACGGGTGCAGCTGGATGTCCCCTTGGCAGGGGCCGCGGAACCTATCAAGGGCGCCCCTGCGAAGCAAGCTCGTCGCGGGGAGGAGCTGGGTGGCGAGCGGAGCGGGAACTCACGCGTTCTGCTTCGGGGAATGGTTTCGGGGAATGGCTGCGGGCGTGGCTGTCTCCAAGGACAGGTCAGGTGGGTGGGGCGAGGAGGAGGATGGCGAGGGTGACGGCGTTGTTGCCGAGGTGGACGGCGACGGCGGCGGAGAGGCGGCCGGTGCGGGCGTGGACGTGGGCGAACACGAGGCCGAGCCAGGCGTAGACGACGAAGCCCTGGAGGTTGCCGTGGAAGGCGGCGAACAGGAAGGCGGAGGCGAGGTAGGCCGCGAGCGGGCCGCCGCGTCGCCAGGTGCGGCGCAGGAGCTGGCCGCGGAAGAACAGCTCCTCGCCGATCGGCGCGAGGACGAGGGCGGAGAAGCAGAGGATCGCCAGCTCGGGGCGGCGCAGGTCGCCGCTGGCCGTGAGCTCGAGGACCAGGCCCTGCTCGACGACCGGGGCGCCGAGCAGGTGCATCAGCACGGCGAGCAGGTAGCTGCCGGCGACGGCGACGAGCAGGTGAAGGGCGACCTGGGCGGCGCTGTCGCGGGCGTCGCTGCGCGGCCAGGGCTGCTCGGGCAGGCCGGGGGAGCCGGGTATGCGGTGGTCGATCTGGTTGGCGACGCGGTGGTCGAGCCAGCGACCGACGCCGCGGTAGAGGAAGGCCGCGACGAGGGTGGCCAGTGGGGTGAGCACGACCGCGTGGGCCTGGTGGATCTTCTCGGGGCTGAGGTCGGGGCGGCCGAACACCGCGTCGAGCAGGCCGAAGATCGCCGCCTGCAGCCCGGGCACGCCGAGCACCAGGCTGAGGCCGCAGAAGAAGGTGAGCGCGGCCAGCAGCAGCTCGCTCGCGCCAGCCAAAGCCGGAGTCAGGCCCGGAGTCAGGCCCGCGGAGGGTGGCTCCTGCACCGGCGAGACTGTGCACCACGGGTCTGCGCCCGCACAAGCCTGGGCACCCGAGGGACCCGAAGGAGCCGCGCCAAGGAGCCCTGCCGGGCTGACGCCGAGTGCCCGGGTGCCCGGGCGAGAGTCCTGGGTCGGCGCCAGTCCGCGCGGTGAGCCGCGCTTGCAACGGCGGGCAAACACGGATAGGTTGCACCCCCGCGAAACAGCCAGGGGTTCGTGCATCCGGCACGCGCCCCGAAAACCCCAGGAACGGTGGCCGAGTGGCTGAAGGCACAGGTTTGCTAAACCTGCGTAGGGGGTAACCTCTACCGAGGGTTCGAATCCCTCCCGTTCCGCTGAGCCGCCCTCGTTCGTCGACGGGCGGCTCTTTTGTTTGCGGCACAGGCTGCGGCTCAGGCGCGGGCCGAGAAAAATTCGATCCGGTGGGGCGTCCGGCGTCGCTATCCTGGAGCCGGCCCCGCCTGTCCGATCGGTCAGGTGCGTGCGCGGGCGCCCGTCGACGGGCTCCGCGTCGCGGTCGTACGATGGCCGGACGGTCCCCTCCCCGAGGTCGCGCATGCCGAGGTTGTCCCGCCCGATCGAGTCCCTCCGCCCGCACTACCCAGCCATCGTGATCGGCTCGGGTTATGGAGGCGGCGTCGCGGCCGCCCGGCTCGCGCGGGCTGGTGTGCAGGTGGCGGTGCTCGAGCGCGGCCGCGAATTTTTGCCAGGCGACTTTCCAGCGATCGAGTCGGCGTTCACGGGCGAGGTGCAGGTCGACGTGCCGACACCCGCGGGCGGGGCCCAGCTCGGCTCGCCGACGGCGCTGTTCGACTTCCGCGTCAACGGCGACATCTCGGTGCTGGTCGGCTGCGGACTCGGCGGGACCTCGCTGATCAACGCGAACGTGTGCTTGCGTCCGGAGGCGCGGGTGTTCGCTGACCCGCGCTGGCCGGCGGCGCTGCGGGCCGACCTGGCGACGCGGGTGGAGGCCGGGTTCGTCCGGGCCGAGGCGATGTTGCGGCCGACGCGGTACCCTGACGGCCTGCCGCAGCCGGCCAAGCTGCGCACCTTGATCCGCGCCGGCAAGGCGCTGGGGCTGGCGAGCGGGCCGCTGCCGATCGCGGTGAACTTCACCGAGGACCGCGAGACCGCGGGGTTGCGCCAGCAGGCGTGCAAGCTGTGCGGCGACTGCGTGACGGGCTGCAACCACGAGGCGAAGAACACGGTGGCGGCGACCTACCTGCCCGACGCGCACGCGCACGGGGCGGAGATCTTCACGCAGGTGGCGGTGCGTCGGCTCGAGCGTCGGGGCTCGCAGTGGCTGGTGTTCTATGACTGTCCCGGGGTGGGCCGCGAGAAGTTCGGCGCGGCCGACATGTTCGTGTCCGCCGATCTGGTGATCGTGGCGGCCGGGACTCTGGGCAGCACGGAGCTGCTGCTGCGCTCGAAGGAGGCCGGGCTGCGGCTGTCGGAGCGGGTCGGGGCGCGCTTCAGCGGCAACGGCGACGTGATCGGCTTCGGCTTCAACCAGCACGACCAGGTGGACGCGATCGGCTGGGGCGACCGGCCGTACACGCCGGACACGCCGGTCGGGCCGACCTTGACGGGGATGATCGACGTCCGCGGGCAGACCGATCTGGATGACGGCTTTGTGGTCCAGGACGGGGCGATCCCCGGGGCGATCGGGCGGCTGTGTGTCGGCGGGCTGACGGCGGCGGCGGCGGCGTTCGGCTCGGGTGGCCCGAGCACGATCATGGGCAAGCTGGCGGCGGCCGGGCGCGGGCTGGTCAGCGTGATCGCGGACGACGCTTACGTCGGGGCGCTGCGCAACACGGCGGCGTTCATCGTCACCGGGCACGACGACAGCGGCGGCTCGCTGTACCTCGACGAGGGCCGCCTGCGGGTGTCGTGGCCGGAGGTCGGGAGCTCGCGCGGGGTGGCGCAGATCAACGAGGCGCTGGCGCGGGTGGTCCGCTCGGAGGGGGGGACTTATGTGCCGAGCCCGCTGTGGACGGCGCTGATGAAGCACGCGTTGATCACGGTGCACCCGCTCGGTGGCTGCGCGATGGCGGAGGACGCGGAGCACGGGGTGGTCAATCACCGCGGGCAGGTGTTCTCGGGTCGCCGGGGGGCCGAGGTGTACGATAACTTGTTGGTGTGTGATGGTTCGATCGTGCCGCGGTCGCTCGGGGCCAATCCGCTGATGACGATCTGCGCGCTGGCCGAGCGCAACCTCGAGCTGCTGGCCGAGGCGCGCGGGCTGACGGTCTCGACAGCTCCGGCCCAGGCGGCGCCGCTGGCGACCCACGACGACCCGACCGGGGTGAGCTTCTCGGAGGCGATGCGCGGGCACTTCGCCGTCGGGGAGACGGAGGACTGCGCGCGCGGCGAGGCCCGCGGTAAGGCGGAGGATTCGCCTTTCGAGGTCGTGTTGACCGTGTTCTGCCGCGACCTGGCGCGGATCGTCCGCGACTCGCAGCATTGCGCGGGGATGGTCGGCACCGTCGACGCGCCGGCGCTGTCGTCGGCGCCGCTGACGATCTCCGAGGGGCGCTTCAATTTGTTCGTGGAGAACCCGGGCGCCGACGCGACCCGTAACCTGCGCTATCGCATGCGCATGCACAGCCGCGAGGGCAAGACCTACTACTTCGACGGGGTCAAGGTGGTCCACGACGACGCCGGTATCGACGTCTGGGCCGACATGACGACGCTGTTTAGCACGATCCACGACGGCGAGGGGCCGGACGCGCCGGTGCTCGGCAAGGGCATCATTCACGTGCAGCTCGGCGACTTCATGAAGCAGCTGGGGACGACGCAGGCGACCGGGGCGCAGCTCACGGCGGCGGAGCAGGCGGCGGCGGTGGCACAGTTTGGCAAGTTCTTTGGATATGCGCTGATCGATGTGTATGGAAAGTGGTTCGCGGGCGGGTCGCACGGGCCGACGCAGGGTTGACGGATGACCGCCGCGGACCGGACCGAGGTTGAGCGGGAGATCCAGCGTCTGTGTGAATCGGGGGCGGTCGATACGGGTACGTACCACGTCCGGTGTGTGCATTGAGCGTGAGCTCCGAGGCCCCGGCCGGCGCGTTCCTGGCCGGGTGGCGGGGTGGGGGCCCGACGTGATACCGTCCGGCCAATGCAGCGAACCAGTCAGCGAACCATCATTGTATGTGGGTATGGACCGGGCATCTCGGACGCGGTCGCGCGGAAGTTCGGCGGCGAGGGCTTCGCGGTCGCGCTGGTCGCCCGCAACGCCGAGCGCCTCTCGGCCGCGGCTGCCGCCCTGACCGACGCGGGGATCACCGCGCGCGCCTTCCCCTGCGACCTCGGCGATCCGGAGGCCGTCCGCGCGCTGGTCCGCGACGCCCGCGCGGCGCTCGGTCCCGTGGCGATCGTCCACTGGAACGCGTACGCCTACGGCGCCGGGGACTTGACCACCGGGAGCATCGACGAGCTGCGCGGCGCGCTGAACGTGTCGCTGCACGGGATGGTGGCCGCGACCCAGGAGGCCCTGCCGGACCTCCGCAGCGAGAAGGGCGCGCTGCTCGTGACCGGCGGCGGCCTGGCCTTCTACGACCCGAAGATCGACGCGATGGCCGTGAGCTGGGGCGCGATGGGCCTCGCCGTGGCGAAGGCCGCCCAGCACAAGGCCGTGGGCTTGCTGCATCAGCGGCTCGCCGGCGAGGGCGTCTACGTCGGCGAGGTCGTGGTGCTCGGGAGCGTGAAGGGCACGGCCTTCGACTCCGGCCATGCGACCCTCGAGGCCTCGTCGGTGGCCAACCGATTCTGGGAGCTGTTCCAGAGCCGCAGCGAGGCCTCGGTCAACATCTCCTAGCGCCGCTCGCCGGGCTCGCGCCGGTCACTCGCTGGCGGCCGGTCACTCGCTGGCGGCCTGCAGATGGGCCGTCAGGGCCTCGCGGTCGAGCTCGCGCTGCAGGACCACGCTGGCCCCGGTCGACACGCCCGCGCCGTACTCGTCGTAGCGGGTGAACCAGGCCAGGCGCACGCTGGCCCGCGTGACGTCGGCGAACGAACGATCGCGGACGAGGGTCGTGTACACGCTGGCGACGGCGAGGCGCTCGAGCTCCGCGGCGGACAGCTCGCGCCGCTCGCCGAGCGCCACCTGGAGATCGACGAAGAGCAGGGCGCCCTCGGGCCCGCGTTCGCGCTGGATCGCCTCGCCGGGCACGTTCGGGAGGATCGTCTGCCAGTCGGCCGCGACCTCTGTGAACGCCCCGACGAGGGTCGCGCCGGGGTCGGCGGCGACCCACGGGGTCTCGGCCGCGCGCAGCAGCGCCGGCGTGCGCTCGGGGCCGAGGTGGGCCGCGACGATCGGGTAGCTGCGCTCGGCGAGCAGCGCCGCGGTCGCGTCGATCGCGTGCGGGGTCGAGTGGGCGCCCTTGAGCGGCGGGCTGCCCCACACGCCCTCGCCGAGGCTGCGCGGCAGCAGGGCGTCGGTCAGCTCGATCACCACCATGCCCATTTGCCGCGCGATCGTCTTGGCCCGCTCGACCACCTCCGGACTGGCACGCAGCCCGTCGTGTTCGATGGAGATGAGCCCCGAGTTATCGAACAGCACGACCAGCGCGTCCGACCTGGCGGCGTAGTCGGCGAAGCGCTGCAGGTCCGAGCGCAGGCGATCGTCGGTGAAGTCCCCGCGGAACAGCTTGTTGTTGAAGTTGTGGATCTCGATGAAGATCACGTCGGGGCGCCCCGTGGCGGTGTAGCGATCGGTGCCCTCGAGGAAGTGTTCGAGCAACGGGCTCGAGTAGGCCCTGTGTGCGAGATCGAAGCGGACGCCGTCGCGGGTCCCCAGAGCGTCCTGCAGGTGTTGCTCGAGCCGGCGGGCCAGGGAGTACGGTCCGATGGCCTGCGACATCGTCGACATCGACGAACTCAGCAGCAACCCGGTGAACGGCCCGCGCCGCGGCAGGCGCTCGACGCGACGCAGCAGGTAGTGGTCGGGGTGGAAGCGCTCGAGCGCCCGGATGCCCGCCTCGTTGCCCATCAGCTCGCGGACCCCGCCAGCGTTGATTATGTTCGCGGTGTGGCTGGTCTTGGCGGTGGCCATGATGCCGTCGGACAGCCACAGCAGGCGCGACCGGTGGCGCTCGAGGTAGACCAGGGACGCCGAGTCCGGCTCGAAGGCGAGGCTGCCGGTGTGCAGGGTCGACGCGTAGGCCTCGGCGTTGGTGTTCCAGTACAGGTAACTGGAGGCCACCTGCGTGTGGATCCACGGGTACATGCGCCGCTCCGCCAGGTCGAGCAGGCGCAGCTGGACACGCTCGTGATAGTCCGCGATCGGCACCCGCGCCCGCACGTCGTCGGCGACCAGCAGGGCGTCGTAACGCGGCACGTAGGTCAGCGCCACCGGCCGGTCGAGCTGGACCTCGTCGAACCTCAGCGGCCACAGCGAGCCGCGGCGCTGCGGCACGTAGGCCGCCGCGGTGTCGGGGAACACGCGAGCGACGCCGTCGGGGCGCGGCCCGAGCTTCGCCAGGTGGCCGACGCGGGCCTGCCAGATCTGCCCCTCGCGCTCGGCCAGCCACAGGCGTCCGTCCGGGGCCGAGGCGAATGCGGCGATCCGGAGCTTGCCCTCGGCGACGGCGAGCAGGCGGCTGGCGCCCGTCCGTGGGTTGTAGCGGAACAGCCGGCGCCCGTCGTCGAGGATCAGGAGGTCGCCCTTGTGGCCCTGGATCTGGTCGATGCGCGTGAACTCCAGCTGTGGTGGCCGCAGCGTCGACACGATCCCCGAGCGCACGCGTCGCAAGGTTGAGCCGCCCTGGTCGGCGAAGTACACGTCGTCGCCGGCGATCCACGGCGCGCTGGGTCGATCGAGCATGGCTTGCGAGACATGTCCGTCGCGCCAGCCCTGCCGCTCCGGCGCGCCGACCAGCGTGCGCACGGTGTAGTGGTCGCCGACCAGCTCGCGCAGGGCGTGGTTGTCGCTGTCGGCGATGACGATCCGCCGCCCGCCTGGCGCGACCGCGACGCCGCGCGGCCCGTTGAACAGGGCTTGCCAGCCCGGGCCATCGACGTAGCCGTGGGTCGCCCGTCCGACCAGCGTGCGGTCGAAGCCCTCCGGGTGCACCAGCTCCTCGGTCCGCGGTCGCTGGCGCAGGCTGAGGCCCAGCGCATGCAGCAGGTTGAGCGCGAGCCGGCGGTTGCCCTCGGGGTTCAGGTGGCAGTGGTCGAGGAACAGCTGGGCGTGGAAGCCGGGGTCGTCGAGCGGGACGAGGGTGACGCGCTTGTCGGCCCCGTCGCCGTCGATGACCGCCGAGAGGGCCGCCGTGTAGGCGCCGTTCTCGGCTGGAGATTGCGCCTGGGCCATGAAGTCGTCGGCGATCGGCGTGGTGAAGAACAGCGCGCGGCGGCCGACGCCGCGCAGGCGCTGGACCACGAGGCGCAGCGCCGTCATCTGGGTCGCCTCGGCGTCGATGGCTGGATCGCGGTAGTGGGCGAGCAGGCGGGCGCGCGCGGCCAGAGCGTCGCCCGTGTCCGCGGCCGGGCGCAGGAGTCGGGCGGGATCGGGCTGCAGCGGCGGGATGCGGCGCCGGTGGCGATACACCGGGACGATCGCCGCGACTGCGTCCCTCAGGTCGCTCAGGACGTCGAGCGCGAGGCTGTCCCAGCGGACATGTCCCTCGGGCGTGATCGTCTCGGCGCCGAGCTCACACAGCCACGGCCGCGTGCACGTGGTCAAGTCGGCGTACTGGCGCGAGAAGAAGCGCGGGTTCAGCTCGACGACGAGTCCGACGCGCCCCGCGGGATCGATGCGATCGAGCTCGCGGGTCAGGTGCAGGAGGTCGGTCGGCAGGAGTCCGTCGAGCGCGACCTGAAACAGGCGCGCGCGGGTCGACGGACCCTGCTCGCGGCGCATGGCATCGACCACCCGCTCGTGTTCCCAGCCGTCGATGCGCCCGGCCATGACGTCGCCGGCCAGCACCGAATCACCGATCAGCAGCCACGCGTCCTCGGCCCCGGCGGCCCCGGCGGCCGCGGTGAGCTCCGCTCGCGCCGCGCTCGCGCCGTCGAAGGCCAGCGGCGGGGCGTCCGGTCGCGGCAGCGTCAGCGCCAGCGTCAGGTCGAGGACCCACAGCACCAGCAGGGTGCCGACGATCAGCGACCATGGTCGGCGTGGCGACGGCTCGTCGTCGACCACCGTCCCTCCCCTCCACACCGTGATCGTTGGTTCGGCCATGGGTCCTCAGAACTGGAAGTAGATAAAGGCCGGGCCGCCGCTCCGCGACAGCAGGGCGACCAGCGCCAGCAATAGCCCGTAGAACACCGCGGCCACCGCCGGCTCACGCGCGACCCGGGCCAGAAGTCCGTGGCGGCGCTCGGCCCAGCTCGCCGCGAGCACCAGCGCGACCATGGCGAAGAAGCGCAGCTGCGCCGGCTCGGGCGCCGTGGCGAAGGCCCCCGTCATTCCGCTCAGCACCGTGGCGATGTCCGCCGTGGCCTCGACGCGGAACAGCACCCAGCCGAGCACGACCAGGTGGAAGGTGAGCAGCATCGCCGCTGGCGCGGCCAGCCGGCCGAGGCCGCGGCTCAGGGCCCGGGCCGCCGCTGTGTCGCGCAGCAGCGCGTGCAGCAGGAGCAGGAGCCCGTGGTACAGCCCCCACAGCACGAAGTTCCAGGCGGCGCCGTGCCACAGGCCGGACAGGAACATGGTGATGACGAGGTTACGCAGGGTGAACAGGCGACCGCCGCGGCTGCCGCCGAGCGGGAGATAGACGTAGTCGCGAAACCACGTCGACAGCGAGATGTGCCAGCGGCGCCAGAATTCGGTGATGTTGCGGGCGAGGTAGGGCTGGTCGAAGTTTCGCATGAGGTCGACGCCGAACAGGCGCGCCGAACCGCGGGCGATCTCCGAGTAGGCTGAGAAGTCGAAGTAGATCTGCAGCGTGAACGCGTAGGTGGCGACCCACAGGCTCCAGCCCTCGTAGCCCGCGGGCGCGGCGAACACGGGGTCGGCGAAGCGGGCGCAGGTGTCGGCGAGGCACACCTTCTTGAACAGGCCCCAGACGATCATGCGCCCGCCGATCGCGAGGTTGACCGGTGAACATCGCTGCCGCACCGCATGATCGAACTGCGTGAGCAGGTGCCCGGCGCGCTCGATCGGCCCCGCGACCAGCTGCGGGAAGAAGCTGACGTAGAGCAGGAAGCGCGTGAACGACGACGACGGCGCCAGCGCGCCGCGGTACACGTCGATCGTGTAGCTCATGGTCTGAAACGTATAGAAGCTGATCCCCGGCGGCAGGGTGATCGCCAGGGCCTCGGCTGGCGGCCAGCCCATCGCGGCGGCCAGGCTGTCGCGGAAGAAGCCGGCGTACTTGAAGACGCCGAGCAGGCCCAGGTTGACCGTCAGGCTGGCGATCAGCCACAGCTTGCGCCGCAGCCCCGCGCGGGCGCGGTGGATCGCCCTCGCGGCGATGAAGTCGACCACCGCGGAGACGACGATGAGGCCCGTGAACGGCACGCTCCACGCGCCGTAGAAGAACAGGCTCGCAGCGACGAGCAGCAGCATCCTCGCGCCGCGCGGCAGGGCGAAGAACAGCCCCAGCGTCGCCAGCAGAAAGACGAGGTACGTGAGGGAGTTGAACTCCACGAGGCGGCCTCGCTACTGCGCGTCGTCCACGGGCGATGGCGGCGTCGGCTCGGCGGTCGCCTTGATCTCGGCGGGCACCTTGGTCCCGGCGGTCGCCGTCGTCTCGACCGACGCGGGTTGCGGCTTGTCCTTCGCGGGGCGCAGCGGCTTCAGCTCGCCGGGATTGTCGTCGTCGTCGTCCGCCTTCGACCCAGCCGGGGCGGTCGCTGGGCGTCCGTCCTTGATACGGGCCTCGACGCGGCTGATCTCCAGGCGCAGCTCCTTGAGCTCACGGCGCGTCGCCACCGCGGCGTCGTCTGCAGGTGCACGTATCTCGACGGCGAGCTCTGCCGCGAGCCGGCCGAGCGACAGATAGAGCGCGAGCAACCACACGAAGGGCAGCACCGCCGCCACGATCACCACGGTGCGCCCGCTGCCGACCGTCGACGCGGCGGGTGCCATCCTCACTGGCGTGTCCGCGGCGTCGCCGACCGCGGCGGAGAGCCGCGCGAACCCGGCCGCGAGATCGTCGCTGACGACGACGGTCTCCGTCGCCGGGTGCATGAGGACGTACTGGCCAGACTCCGAGCGGTGGACCTGAAACATGGCGTCGGCGGCAAGGTACACCAATCCGAGGTCTCGGCGGTCCGAGTTCGCATCACGTGCCGCGCGCGGGTGGGTCGGAGGCGTCCTCGACGGCGAACGCCGCGAGGGCGACATCGCAGCGAGCGCAACGGGGCGATCGGGCTCGGGCGAGTCGCCTTGGTTCGGCGCAGGGCATCGCCGGAAGCTCGAGCTGGTGCCCGTGGCAGAGCTGCCAGAGATGAGCCGCGCGCGGCGCGAGGACCCCGTATGTGCGCACCGATACCGCGGGTTCGGCAGGGGTGGCAGCGACGAGTCGGGCGACGAGCTCGTGGGCGCCGAGCTCGGGGTGCGTCGCTATGTGTGGGCCGGACGTGGCCATGGCGAGGCGCGCCGAGGCAGTGCGAGTGACATAGTCGCAAAGCCGCCGCAGGGCGGCGCGGTCGCTGGCTGCCACAGGGAGGCCGGCGAAGACCTTGAGACCGCCGAGGTCGAAGGTGTTGCCGGAGCGGCGCTGCGATGCCCGATTGATCTTGCGGCGCGGGCGCGCGGCCTGCTGTAACGTGGCGAGCGCGGGGTCCTTGATATCGCTGGCCGGGAGACGGGCGAGGGCCGCGTTTACCTCCTGGGCGACGATGGCGAGGTCCTCGGGTCCGGGCGCCTGGGCTGCGAAGTTTGAGCCGTCGGGGGAGCGGTGAAATACGCCGTCGACGACCAGGGCATGGATGTGAAGATTGAGGTTGAGGGCCGCGCCGCTGCGGTGGATCGCGGCGACCGCCCCACAGCCCGCCGACCGATCGCCGCCCTGGGCGCGCAGGCGGGCGAAGACGGCGTGCATGAAGGCCTTGACGATCGCGGCCTCGCTCCGGGCGTCGCCCGCGAAGTCGAAGCGCTGCGGCGACGGCAGCGATAGTACCCAGTGGCGCACCGGTACCTGCGGGATCTGCCGCAGCAGGCTCGCGCTCGCCGGGGCGCCGGCACTGCACGTCGCGCACCGGGGGCCGCAGCGCCAGCGCGTCACGGTCCGCGTGCTGCATACCGGGCACGCCCAGTGGATCACCGCCTGGCAGGGGAGGCGGGCTCCGAGCACCCGCGCCAGACGCGAAGCGACCGCTGGAGCGGCCGCCAGCGACGGGGCCTCCCTGGTGAGTTCGGCGGCGCCACGTACGACGAGATCGGCGAAGTCGAGTTGCGCGGAGGACATTGCACGGGGACTCGGCCACAGTCACTCGCGCGTTGCAGTCCGACGAGCAGGAGGCCAAGGGGGGGGTTGTGCCTGGGGTGGCGTTCGGGGCGGCGGTCGTCCGCGGGCCCCTGCGTGTCGTCGGTCCATATCGGTCGAGGCCGCTCCGCTGCGCCGTCGATGCATCACGGCCAGTCGGGGATCGCCACGAGCTCGCAGGCGAGGCGCCAGAACCGGGCCGCGAGAGCCGGGTCGAGCGAATCGTCGCTCGAGCGCAGCTCGGCGCGGTCGGTGTAGTACTTGCCGCCAACCCCTCCATCGCAGGGTCGACGGCCATCCACGCGAGCGCGCCGGCGGCCTGGTCGAGTGAGCGCGCGAAGGGCATGTGGGCCAGCACGTGGCGCATGAACCAGCGCATCGGGCCGCGCACGCTCTCGGCTGCGGTGACCGGCACGAAGCCGGGGCACACCGCGTTGGCGGTGATGGGGCGCGGCGCCAGGCGCCGCTGGAGTTCGTAGGTCCACCACAGCAGCGCGAGCTTGCTGTTCTTGTAGGCGCGGTCGGGGTTGTAGCCGCGCAGCAGCTGGGGGTCGTCGAAGTCGAAGTTCACCGGCTCGCCGCGCGTGCCTGGCATGTGCAACATTGAGGACACGCAGACCACCCGGGCCGCGGTGGAGCGCGCGAGCGCCGGCAGTAGCTCACGGGTGAGGAGGAAGGGGGCGAGCGTGTTGGTCTGGAGGGTCTCCTCGAAGCCGTCGCCGGTCACGCGGCGCTCGCGGCTCTGCTGCATGATCCCGGCGTTGTGCAGGAGCACGTCGACGACCAGGCCCTCGTGCAGCACCTCGCCGGCGAAGGCGCGCACGGAGGCGAGCGCGGCGAGGTCGAGGATCCGCAGCTCGACGCGGCCGCCGGGCACGGCGTGGTGGATCTGCTGGACGGCCTGCTCGCCGCGCTTGTGGTCCCGCGCGGTGAGCAGGACCCGGTGCCCGGCCCGCGCCAGCTTCTCGGCGGCGGCGAGGCCGAGGCCGCGGCCTCCGCCGGTCACGATGATCGTCCGTGGCTCTGACATTGCGGCGACGCTACCACGCGGCCGGACGACCCGCTGCGTCGCCACCCCCGGTCGACGATTCCTTTGGGTTCATGCTTGGACGTCCGCGGCGCAGCGCTGCTCCTTCTTGTCGATCAACCTCTTGCGGCCGCGCTGATGCATGTGGGGGAAGACGCCGCAGAGGTCCGTCTCCTCGGTGTCCAGCCGCATCGTCGTCGTGTCCGACTGCCCGAGCACCTCCGGGTCGGCGAGGTTGTAGTGGTCTTGCCGTAGCCCAGGTCCGCCGCCGGGTCGACGACGAGACCGGTCGGCGCCGCCACGCCCTCCGTCGTGTCCATGGCGGTGCCCGTCGGGCCTTGGCGAAGCGTGGTGAGCGTGGGCATCATCATGGCCATGGGGCGCCCTCTTCACCCGGCATTCGGCTCATGCGTGCTCGCTGTCCTCGCCGCGTGTGGTGGCGACAGGGAGGGCGCGGGCCCGGTCACCGCTGCGAACGCCACGAGCGAGGACAGCACGGCGACCGACGCATCGACGCCCGCCGAGGACGCGTTCGCCGCCGAGCTCGCCAGGTTGGTCGCACCCAACGTCGATCCGGCAGGTGTGCCGGGCAAAGCGGTCGGTATGGTCGCGGCGGTGGTGGGGCCCGGCCTGCGGATCGTTGCAGGGTTTGGCGCGACCTCGATCGGCGGTCCTGCGCCGCGCCCCGATACGATCTTCGAGCTTGGCTCGCTCACCAAGGCGGTCACCGGCGTGCTGCTAGCCCGCGCGCTCGATCGCGGCACCGTCGCGCTCGCCGATCCGATCGACGAGGTATTCCCGCTCGGTGCGCCGCACTTCGCCGGCCAGGCGATCGCGCTGCTCGACCTGGCCACCCACACATCGGGGCTGCCGGGCATGCCCAACAACACGCATTCGCCAGATCCTCGCAATCCCGCGGCGGGATACACGGACGACGACCTCGCGGCGTTCATGTCGACCCATACGTTGACGAGCGCCCCAGGCGCGCGGATGGTCTACTCCAACCTGGGCGCCGGAACCCTCGGCTATTACCTGGTCGAGGACGCCGGCGAGGCGAGCTACGAGGCGCTGGTCCTGCGCGACCTGGCCACTCCGCTTGAGCTGTCCGACACGCGAATCGTCGTCCCAGCCGGCAGCCAGGAGCGCCTCGCCCAGGGGTACTGGCAGGCGGCTGCGGCCCCAGCCAATCAGATCGGTGAGCCCCTGGCCGGCGCTGGCGCGCTGCGCTCGACCGGCGCCGACATGCTCCGCTTTGTCGAGGCGGCGCTTGGGACCGGCGATCCGGCGGTGGTCGCCGCGTGGGCCCGGGCGCTCGAACCGCAGCGACCGAGCCCCGTCGGGCAAGGCGGGCAGATCGGCCTGTTGATCGGACGCGAGACGATCGACGGCCAATATCGATACTTCAAGGACGGCCAAACAGCAGGCTTCACGGCATTCCTGCTGTTCTCGACGTCACCGCCCGCCGCGGTGGTCCTGCTGGCGAACACCAGTGACATGGCCGAGACCGGCGCCCTGAAGACCCTCGCCCACCAGATCCTTGACGCGATCCCACCCGCGTGAGCCGCGTGGGGCGGCGTGAGCCGCGTGGGGCGGCGGGAGAAGCCGTCGTCGCTGCCGTCGTCGAGGTCGGCCATGAGCCTGGCGCCGGTGACGGGGCTTGACCGGGGTGGCCTCGACGGAGATGCGCAGGTTGAGCACCGGCTGCTGCGGGAGGACGATCGGTGGCATGACGACCGGCCGACGGCGTCGACGGGGTTGCGGCGCGGTGGCGGTGGCGGCCCGGTCGTCAGATCGTGGATCTGCGGCGGCGCAGGGCGAGGCCGGTGAGCAGGAGCAGCGCGGCGGCGGCGTCGGGCCGGGAGTCCTGACGGCAGCCGCAGCCGCTGCCGTCCTCGCCGGCGCCGGCGCTGTCGCTGCCGCTGCCGCTGTCGGTAGCCGAAGCTGTGGCGCTCGCGGAGCCCTCGGTGGGCGCGGAGCCGCCGGTGAGCGAGTCACCGCCAGTGAGCGAGTCGCTGGCCCCGGTGCCGCCACCGCTGACGCCCGTGCCGCTGTCGCTCACGCTGACGTTGGAGTCGGACTGCGAGGCGCCGCTATCCGTGGCCGACGCGGAGCCGCTGGTGGTCTGCGGGCTCGAGTCGCTGCCGCCCGTCGTGAGCGTGTCAACACCGGTGCTCACGGGGCCCGAGTCGGTGCCGCCGCCGGAGCCCGTGTCCACGCCCATACTGGTGCCGCCGGTGGCGTCGCCGCCGGTGCCGCCCGTGCTCGAGCTGGTGCTCTCGCCGGTGTCGATCGCGTCACACGCGTCGCCGAGGCCGTCCTTGTCGGTGTCGAGCTGGTCGGGGTTGTCGTCGTCGGGGCAGTTGTCGCAGGCGTCGCCGAGCAGGTCCTTGTCGGTGTCGAGCTGGTCCTTGTTCGGCACACCCTTGCAGTTGTCCAGCGTGACCAGCCCTTCGATGTCGCAGTAGCCGTCCCCGTCGGGGTCCTGGGCGTCGATGAAGGGCATGCAGGGCATGCCGTTGCACGAGACGCCGGCGACGCTGGTGGTCAGGTCATCGAAGTCGTTGTCGCCACCCTGGATCAGATCCTCCCACGCAAAATAGTAGGTGCGTGGGAAGTTGATGCTGTCGTAGACGATGAGGTGGATGAACGGGTTCATGTTCTGCGCATCCGGGTTGTGCTTCGGTTCGCTGTGGAACACGTAGAGCACGCTGCCGGGGTTGTTGATGTCGGCGCAGTTGCCCACGGCCTCGAAGAAGCCGACCTCGCCGCCCTTGTACGCCGGGTCGGTGACGATCGAGACCTTCTTGACCGTGTTGACGCCGTCGTTGCAGCTGAGGATCTGATGTAGATCGGCGAGGGTCGGCTTGACCTTGTCGACGTTGTACCAGCCGAAGGAGTTCTTGTAGCCGGCGTTGCGCTGCAGCACCTTGAACTGGACCTCGCAGGCCGGCAGGAAGGTCTCGGGCGTGGTCTTCGCGTCGTTGAGCGCGTTGAGCGGTTCGGTGAGCGTGTTGAAGAGATTCTGCAAGCTCTGCCCGACCGGGATCACCTGGTTGTTCGGCTGCTTGAGCGCCGCGGCGCTGCCGCTCCAACCAAGCGCAACAACAAGTCCCGCGACGACACTCCACCCACCCATGTTCCACGCCATGCACCACCGTCGCACGGCCTGGTGGCCGACGCAACCGTCGATGCAGCTCGTGCTCGTGACAGGACGCGGCGCGATCGGTTACAACGCTCACGGACCTCCTGCATGGCCAGCACCTCGTCGACCGCCCCTCCGCACATCGCCGCGCTCTCGGACTTCTGGACCCGCGAGTTTGCCTTCTATCTTCATGAGCACAGAAACCCGCTGAACCGGCTCACGCATATGTTCGGCGTGCCGCTGCTCATCGTGACTGCGGTGCTCGGCCTGTGGTGGCAGGACTGGGCGCTGCTCGTCGGCGGACAGGTGGTCGGCTGGGCGATCCAGATCGCCGGCCACAAGATCGAGGGCAACCGTCCAGCGCTGCTCAAGCGGCCGATCTCCTTCTTGATGGGGCCGTTGATGGTCCTGGTCGAGTTCGCCGAGTATCTCGGCCTGCACTTCAGCTTCGCCCGCCGGGCACGCGAGGCCGTTGGCTTGTGAGCCCATTCAGGGGGCGGTGAAAGTGGTGTAAGGTGGCGACGATGCCGCGCTTCGCCCTGCTCTCTCGCACCCTCGTCCTCGCCGGCACCGCAGTCGTGGTGGTCCCGGCCGGGTCGGTTCGCGCCGATGAGGGCCAGTGGATGCCCTCGCAGATCGCCGAGCTCGATCAGGTGCGGCTGCGCGAGCTCGGCCTGGAGCTCGCGCCGGAGCAGCTGTGGAGCGAGGGCGGCGGCCTGATGCGCGCGGCGGTGAACCTCAGCGGTTGCTCGGCCGCCTTCATCTCCGCCGACGGCCTCATCGCCACCAACCATCACTGCGCCTATGGGGCGATCCAGGCCAACAGCAGCGTCGAGCACGACTATCTCAAGGACGGCTTCGTCGCCCGCAGCCGCGAGCAGGAGCTGCCGGGCAAGGACCTCAGCGTGCGGGTGCTCGAGGGGATCGATGACGTCACGGCGAGGGTCCAGGCCGCCGCCGACGCGGCCCCGGACGACCGCGCGCGAGCCCAGGCGATCGACCGCACGCGCAAGCAGATCGTCGACGAGTGCGAGAAGGCCGGGCCGCAGCTGCGCTGCGAGGTCGCCACCTTCTACAGCGGCAGCCAGTACCAGCGCTTCACCTACCGCGAGTTCCGCGATGTCCGCCTCGTCTACGCGCCGCCGGCCGCGATCGGCGAGTTCGGCGGCGAGGTCGACAACTGGATGTGGCCGCGGCACACCGGCGACTTCTCGCTGCTGCGCGCCTACGCGGGCGCCGACAATCAGCCGGCGGAGCAAGGCGCGAGCAACGTGCCCTACCGGCCGGTGCAGTGGTTGCGGCCGGCGCACACCGGCGTGAAGCCTGGCGACTTCGTCGCCGTGCTCGGCTACCCGGGCAGCACCCAGCGCTATCTGCCGGTCGTGGAGACCGAGCGCTACATCGACCAGGTGTTCCCCGCCCGCATCGACCTGTACGGCGAGTGGATAGCGATCTTCGAGGCGCTCGGCGGGCGCGACCCGGCGCTCGGGATCAAGGTCGCGGCCAGCAAGAAGAGCCTGGCCAACCGCCACAAGAACGCCGAGGGCATGATCGCGGGGCTGCGGGCCATGAAGCTGGTCGAGCGTCGCAAGCTCGAGGAGGCCGCGCTCGAGCAGTGGGCTGCGCGCCCCGAGAACGCCGGCTTCGCTGATGTGTTGCCGGAGATCCGGGCGATCAGTCAGGAGCGGCGCGACGGCTTCGCCGCCGAGTTCCTGCTCGACAGCCTCGGCAACGCCGGCAATCTCCTTGGCGTGGCGATCGACGTCGTCCGCCGCGCGCGTGAGGCCAAGAAGCCGGACCTCGAGCGCGTCAGCGGCTTCATGGACCGCGACGCCAAGCGCCTGCGCGACCGCGTGGAGCGGCGCCTGCGAGACTTCGACCCCGAGGTCGACGCCCAGCTGCTCGCGGCGCTGCTGGTGCGCGCCGCGGCCGTGCCGGAGGCCGCCCGCATCGCCGCCCTCGCGCCCTTGCTGGCCGATGCCAGCGGTCCGCTCACGCAGCGCGACGCCTTCGTGCCGGGCCTGCGGCGAAGGATCTCCGGCTCGCGGCTCGCCGACCGCGAGGTCGCGCTCGCCCTGCTCGCCGCGGACGAGGAGACCCTCGCGCGCAGCAACGACCCGATCGTGGTCCTCGCGCGCGCGCTCGTGCTCGAGATCGAGGCCTACGAGGCGCGCGGCGAGGCTCGCGTTGGCCGCGGCGCGCGGGTCGGACCACGCTACTTCACCATGCTGCGCACGGTCAGGCAGGGTCCGGTCTACCCCGACGCCAACGGCACGTTGCGCTTCTCCTACGCCACGATCGGCGGCTACAGCCCGCGCGAGGCGCTGGTCGCCGCGCCGCAGACCACGCTCACCGGGCAGCTGGCCAAGCTCACTGGCAGCTCGCCCTTCACCTTGCCCGAGCGGGTGCTCGCGCAGGCCGGCAGCGCCGCGCAGAGCTACTGGTCCGACCCCGCGCTCGGCGACCTGCCGATCAACTTCCTGGCCAACGGGGACACCACCGGCGGAAACTCGGGCAGCCCGGTGATCAATGGCCGCGGCGAGCTGGTCGGCCTCAACTTCGATCGCGTGTGGGAGAACATCGCCGGCGACTTCGGCTACAACCCCGCCCGCTCGCGCAACGTCATCGTCGACCTCCGTTACATGCTGTGGCTGCTCGACCGCGTCGAGGACGCTGGCCCCTTGCTCGCCGAGCTCGGCGTCGCTGGTTTGCGTGACGCCGGGCCGCGGCCGCAGCAAGCTGCTCCCGACGCCGCGGGCGTGCCCGTTGCTCCCGCTGCTCCCGCCGGGGGCAGGCCGGCCGCCGAAGATTGCCGCGAGCGCCGGGCCTGCGGCTGCAGCGGCGGCGAGGCGGCCAGCGGCGGCGCGTTGGCCCTGTTGGCCCTGCTGCTCCGGCGCAAACGGAGGTCCGCCGCATGAGCACGCGGGGGGCCGTCGAGACCTACCTGCACTGGCTGCAGTGGCGGCTGGGGCACACGCTGGTCGACGACCTCATGACCCCGGACCAGGCCGTCGCGTGGCACGAGCTGTGTCGCGAGCTGCGCCTCGGGACCGAGCCGCTCGCCGAGGACATCGACGAGGCCGAGCTGGCTGGCGCGGGTGCCCGGCTTGAGACCTGGCTCGAAGGACAGGTCCCTGGGGACAGCCGCGGACTGTGGGTGGTGGGCCCGGCGCGCACCGGCGTGTGCACCTTGTTGCACGACCTCGTGCTCGGCCTGTGCGGCTCGGCGCGTCCGCCCGATCGGCCGCAGATCCCGATCCCCCTGCTGGTCTGCGGCAACGCCACGCGCGCCTCGATCTGCATGCTCGGCCTCACCGGACCGTGGCACGGCCTGTCGGTGGCTGAGGCGATCGAGCGCTGGTGGTCGGCGGTGGAGCTCGACCTCCGGCGCCACATCGACCGCAGCTGGCGCGCGGCGCCGCTGCGCGCGGGCCCCTGTGATCCGCTGGTGATCCTCGGCGGCGTCGACGAGCTGCGCGAGCTCGCCGCCCAACAGACCGTGCTCGCGTGGGCCCGCGAGCTCGCCACGGCCGGCGTCCGCGTCATCGTCAGCAGCCGCGACGACGACCTCCCCGAGCAGGCCGCCCTCTGCGAGCAGGGGCTGCCCATAGCGAGCTCCACGGGAGATCCCGATCGTACTGGCGACCGAGTCGGCGATCGCGTCGATCGCGTCGGCGATGGCGACAGATCTGCTGAGCCGAGGTCGACCCCGTTCGTCGGCGGCTTGCTGCGCCGCCTCCACGTCCTGCCGCTCACCCGCCCGCCGATCGACCGCTTCCTCGCGTGCTGGGGCCGCATCGACGGCGCCTGGGGCCGCGCCACACCCGAGCGCCTCAAGGCCGCGATGCTCGCCCGGCCCGCGCTCGCCGCCCTCACGCGCAGGCCCGCAGACCTCGCTGTGCTGGCCGTCCTGTCCGCCGGCACGGCCGAGCTCCCGGGCACCCTCGCCGAGCTCCACCACGCGATGCTCGGCAGCCTCGACCTCGGTCACCCCGCGCACCGCCAGCTGCTCGCGCGCGTCGTCGCCGACCCCGACAGCGCCCTCGACATGCCGACTCGTCGGGCCTGGCTCGCCGCGCTGGTCGCCGTCGCGGTCGCCTGCGACCACGTCGACCTCGGCGAGGCGCTCGGCCGCGACGTCCGGCTCGGCCCGACCGGCAGCGGCCTCCTGCTGGCGGCCACGCGCGCGTGGGCCGAGGGCGGCTGTCCTCTGCGACCTGTCCTCGCGGACAGCCCGGTCAGGGTCCCGCGCTCGCGCTGCGTCGACGGCCACGACGACGAGATGGCGCGCCTGGTCTGGCTCGGCCACCACGCCGGCTGGTGGGGCCCCGAGGCGATCTTCGTGCTGCGCCGGGCCGTGCCCGCGCGCGAGCGCCTGGTCGAGATGCGGCCGGCGGCCCTGCGTCCGCGCCCGCTGCTGCTCGCGCTCGCGGCCCTCGACGCGGCCTGGGGCCCCTGCGTCGCGCCGCTGCTGCGCGCCCTCCCGCTCGGCCTGCTGCTCGCCGAGGGCGGCACCCTCGGGCCCGTCACCGCGACGGCGCTCTATGCCGACAGCTCACCGACCGAGCTCCGCCCCGTCCGCGAGCTGTTCCATCGCTTCCTCGAGCTCGAGCTCGGCCTCGTCAGCCTCGCCGCCGACGACACCACCCTGCAGGCGATCGTGATGGAGATGGCCGCCGCTCGCGACCTCGACCTCGACAGCGCCCTCGACCTCGTGCTCGCGCAGGAGGGCGTCGGCCCGCGTCACCCGCGGAGCCACGGCACGCGCGACGAGCCCGGCGAACGCGGGGCCTACCTCGACCTCGCGCTCAACCTCGCGGCCCGCCTGACGCCCTGCGGCGCACCGGCGCTGATCGCCGACCTCGAACGCGCCCGCCGGACCGCGATCCACTACAGCGACTGCTTCACCGGGGCCCTGCGCGCCCGCCTCGAGCAGCTCGCCGGCTTCCTCATCGTCCTCCTCATCTACGCGATCGACCGCCGCCTGCTGCAGCCCGCGCGCAGCACCCTGCGCCGGGCCGAGGTCGCGGCGCTGCAACAGCAGCTCGGCGCGCCCGAGCGGGTCGCCGCCGGCTTCCCCGGCGAGCGCCGGGCCGAGGTCGCCGACGACTGGCGCTGGGTGATGCGCCAGCCCTGGGCGCCGCATCGCATCGCCGGTCACCTGCTCGCGCGCATGCCCGAGACCCTCGAGCTCGACCCCGAGGCCGTGCTCCCGCGCTGTCACGCCTGGCTGCGTGCCTGGCTCGCCGAGGCCGAGCGCGCGGCATGACGCGGTGAAACACCGCGAGCGTCCGGAGGTCCGCGAACCCTACTGGTCCCCACGGAACGTAGATCCCTCGCGCGGATCCGCGACCCGCGATCGCTGTCACGATCGCGCTCGCAAGCGATCGCTGTATATGCGTCGTTCTCGGCTCGCGAGCGCGCCCGCACCCGTCTGCGCCCGCTCGCGCGAACCGTTGCTCGAGCAGGACTTGCGACCGGCCCACGGCCCGCGCTGACGCAAAAGCCTGGTATGGTGCGAACCTCGCCTTCACGCCGCACGGCCGTGCGGCGCCCATGCATACGCGTCGCGCCGCAGCTGCACTGTCCGCGGTTCGATACCTCAGGTCCGACTCACTCGAGGCTTCCGATGGCAACCCACTCCACTGACGACCAAGCCCTCGCCGCCGCCCTCGCTGCTGCGCGCAGCGAGCCCGAAAAGAATGACCACTGGGCGCTCGCCGAGCAGCTCGCGGAGATCCTCCAGCGCGTCGACGAGGTCGCCGCGGCCTACCGCGAAGCCCTCGCCCACGACCTCTCACCCGACGCCATCGAACGCCTCGGCCGCCGCGCCGCCGCCTTCCACGAGGCCTGGCTCGGCGACGACAACGCCAGCCTGGCGCGCGTCCTCCTCCGCGTCCTCGCCGTGCAGCCGGGCGCCGAGTGGGCCTTCGCCCAGCTCACCGCCGTCTACACCCTCCGCGAGCGCTGGACCGACCTGCTCGCCGTCTACGACCAAACCCTCGTCGCCCCCGTCGGCGAGGCCCGCCGCGTGCAGCTGCTCGAGGAGGCCGCGAACATCGCCCGCGACTTCGCCGGCCAGGCCGACCGCGCCGTCGGCTACATGCAGCAGCTGCTCGGCCTCCGCCCGGGCGACGAGCGCCTCGAGGCCAGCCTCGAGCGCCTGCTCGAGCGTCAGGGCCGGTGGGGCGACCTGGTCGCGCTGTGGAAGCGGCGCATCGAGCTCCTGGGTCGCGAGGCCACCGCGGGCCTGCAAGCCCGCATCGCCGAGGCCTCGCTCGATCGCCTGCACGACCCGGCGCTCGCGCTCGAGGAGGTCCGCACACTCCTGCAGGAGAGCGCCGGCGACCGCGAGGGCACCGCGCTGCTCGAGCGGCTGATCGTCCTCAAGAGCGCCGACGCCAGCGTCCGCGCCGGCGCCCTCGACCTCCTGCGCAGCAGCTTCGAGGACGCCCGTCGCCCCGAGGAGGTCATCCGCGTCCTCGGCGTCGCCCTCCCGCTCGCCGACCCCGCCGCGGCGATCGCCCTCCATCGCGAGATCGGCGAGCGCCTCGTCGCCATCGACCGCGCCGTCTCGGCGATGGAGCACTACGTCGCTCTCCTCGGCCTCGCCCCCGATGCCCACGACGACCAGCGTCGCCTGCGTCACCTCGCCGAGACCACCGGCGAATTCCTCCTTTACGTGCTCGGCCTCCTCGGCGCCGCCGATGCTACCCGCGACCGCGAGCGCCGCGTCGCCCTGCTCGCCGAGGCCGGCGACGTCCAGCACGCCACGCTGCACGACACGGCCGCCGCGATCGAGCTCTACACCCGCGTGCTCGCCGAGTCGGCCGCCCCCGCGGCGACCGCCCTGCGGGTCGCACGCATCCTCGATCGCCTGCTCGAAGAGACAGGTCGCAGCGCCGAGCGCCTCGTCGTGCTCGAGCGCCTCGGCGCCCTCGAGGACGACGCGGCCCGCAGCCAGGTCCTCGGCGACGCGGCTCGCCTCGCCGAGAACCTCGGCGAGCCCGAGCGCGCGCTGCACAGCTGGCGCGCTCGCCTCGGCCACGACGGCGACGACAGCGAGGCCCTCAGCCACGCGATCCGCCTGCTCGAGCAGCTGAGCCGCTGGGCCGAGCTCGTCGGCGCCCTGCGTCAGCGCGCCAACGGCCCGGTCGCGCCGCACCAGCGCCGCGCCGACCTGGCCCGCGTCGCCATCCTCGAGGCCCAGCAGCTCGACGACGCCGCCTCCGCGATCACCACCTGGCTCGCGATCCAGCGCGAGTTCGGCGAGAACGGTGAGACCGTCGAGGCCCTCGCGGCCCTGCTGTCCCGCGTGACCCGCTGGAAGGACCTCGCCGAGCTGCTCGGTCGCGCCGCCGGTCGCGAGACCGCCGCCCTCGCCGACCTCTCGACCCGCCTCGGCGACGTGTACCGCGGCCAGCTCGGCCAGAGCACCCGCGCCGTCGCCTGCTACGACGCCGCCCTCTCGGCCGACCCGACCCACGCGGGCGCCCGCGCCGGCCTGCTCGCGGTGCTCGAGGACGCTGTCGCCCGCCCCGCCGCCGTCGAGCTGCTCGGCAAGCTCTACCGCAAGCGCGAGGAGTGGCCCGACCTGGCCGGCATCGTCGAGGCCCGCCTCGCCGGCACCGACGACCCGCGCAAGCAAGCCGACATCCTCCGCGAGACGGCCGCCCTGCAGGAGCAGCACGTCCACGACGCCAACGCGGCGCTCGCCCTGCTGCGCCGCGCCTTTTCCCGCATCCCTCGCGACCGCGAGCTCGAGCGCGACCTGGTCCGCCTCGCCGACCAGACCGGCGACTGGCGCACCGCCGTCGAGGCCTACCGCGAGGCGGTCTCCAGCCTCGTCGGTGAGCCGCGCCGCAGCGCCGAGCTCCGCCTCTCCGAGGCCCGCATCCACGAGCACAAGCTCGGTGAGCCCGAGCCCGCGCTGCTCGCCTATCAGGCCGTCCTGGCGATCGAGCCCGGCGACCCCGACGCGGTCCGCGGCGCCGTGCGCATGGCGGCTCGCGTCAACCGCTGGGACGCCGCCGCCGCGGCGCTGGTCGGTCAGGTCGCCGCCGACGAGAAGCTCGACGCCTCCCTGCTCGCCCTGCTCGAGGCCCAGGCCGGCGAGCACGACGGCTGGCAGGGCATCACCCTGTCCCTCGAGACAGCTCTCGGTCGGGCCCGCCTGCCGGCCGCTCCGGCGGCCCTCCTGACCGCCCGCGTCGCGCTGTGGCACCGCGACCACCGCGGCGACGCGGCGGCTGCGATGGCGGCCCTGCAGCGTTCCCTGGCGATCGAGCCCGGCAAGCTCGAGCGCCTCATTCAGCTCGCCGAGCTCCAGCGCGCCACCCCCGACGCGGCCCTCATCGACACCCTGCTCGCCCTCGACGCCCAGCGCGAGGACAACTTCGACGAGCTCTACGAGGCCTCCGAGCTGGCCCTTGGCCTCGACGGCGACACCCCGCGCTCGCGTGAGATCTTGAACCGCCTCAAGGACCGCGCCGCCGCCCTGTGGAACCGTGGCCTCGCCGCCCGCGGCCGTCGCAGCCCCGAGGAGAGCGTCGCCTGGGGCGTGCAGCAGCTCGGCCGCCTCCACGATCAAGCCGGCGAGCGCCGCCAGGCCGCCGACCTGCTGGCCCGCAGCGCCACGCTGCCCTTCGCCGCCGAGACCTCGCAGGCGATGCGCCTGCGCGCCGCCGCGATCTACGGCGAGCTGGGCGCGCGCACGCTGGCGATCGCCCTCTACCGCGGCGTGCTCGACGAGCGCCCCGACGACCTCGCGACCCTGCGTCTGCTCGGCGCGCTGCTCGAGGCCGAGGAGCGCTACCCCGAGCTGCTCACCCTGCGTCACCACGAGCTGGCCCGCACCGATGACCCCGCCCGCAAGCTCGAGCTGCGCCTCGATATCGCTCGCGTCGTCGGCATCGTCGAGCAGCGCGGCGGTCGCATCGAGGTGCTGCGCCGCAACCTCGAGGAACAACCCGGCCACGACCCGTCGCTCGCCGCGCTCACCGAGGTCCTCTCCGCCAAGGCCAGCCCCGACGAGCTCGCCGGCTTCCTCGGCCAACACGCCGAACGCCTCGAGGCCGTCGGCGACAAGCCCCGCGCCGTCCGCCTGTGGGCCCAGCTAGCCACCCTGGCCGAGCAGCGCCTCGGCGACGTCGAGCGCGCCCTCGAGGCCCACCGCCGCGTCGTCGTCCTCGAGCCCCGCCTCGACGCCCTCGACGCGCTCGCCCGCCTGCGCATGGCCCGGAGCGAGCCCGCCGAGGCCGTGCCCTGGCTGACCCAGCGCCTCGACAAGACCGCCGGCCCCGAGCGCACCGGCGTCGTGCTGCAGCTGGCCGAGGCCCTGCTCGGCGCCAGCCGCAGCGAGCGGGCCACCCAGGTGCTCGCGCGCGCCGTCGCCGAGGAGCCCGGCGAGTCGCGCACGCGCGAGCTGCTGCTCAAGCTCTACCGCGACGCCCAGGCCTGGGAGCCGCTCGCCGCCCTGCTGCAGGTCGCCGCGGCGCACACCGACCAGCGGGCCCAGATCCTCGCCCACCTCTACGAGGCCGCCGCGATCTACCGCGACCGCCTCGGCACCCTCGATCGCGCCATCCCCGTGCTCGAGCAGCTGCGCCGCCTCGTCCCCGACGACCGCGGCGTGCTGCAGAGCCTCGCCGACGCGCTGTGGGCCGCCAACCGCCACGCCGACGCCCGCGTCATCCTCGAGCAGCTGCTCGCCGAGTTCGGCCGCCGCCGCTCGAGCGAACGCGCCGCCGTCCACACCAAGCTCGCGGCGCTCGCCCGCGGCGAGGGCAACCGCATCGAGGCCCTCGCCCAGCTCGAGCTCGCGACCAACATGGACATGGCCAACATCCCGGCCCTGCAGATGTTGGCCGAGCTGTCCCAGGAGTCAGGTGACTCGGCCCGCGCCGAGCGCTCGTACCGGGCCCTGCTGCTGGCCGCCCGCCGCCGCACCGTCGACGCCAACAGCGACGTGCTCGGCATCAGCGAGGCGCTCTACGAATTGAGCCGCCTCGCCGCCGCGCGCAAGCAGGACGGCCAGGCCGCCGAGCTGCTCGAGTCGGCGATCCACACCGCGCTGCAGGACGACCGCGAGGCCGGCAAGCTGCAGCGCACGCTGCGGCTCCGCGGCGACGCACCGCTGCTCATCCGCGTGCTGCGCTCGCGCCTGTCACACGGCCCCGAGGGCGAGGTGAAGGCCGCGATCCTCGGCGAGCTGGCCGACGCGCTCGACACCACCGGCCGCGCCGAAGAGGCCCTCGGCCTGCGCCTCCAGGCCCTCCAGGACGCCCCCGGCTCCGTCAACCTCCACCGCGCCGCCGCCGAGCAGGCCGCCCGCCTCGGCCAGAGTCAACGCTACGTCGACAGCCTCACCGCGCTCGTCGAGCGCGCCCGTCGCAAGGCCGACTCGGCCGTCGCCGCCGACCTGCTGATCCGCAGCGCGGAGATCGTCGAGCGGGAGTTCGGCGACCTCGAGCGCGCGGCAGAGATGTACGGCCGCGTCGAGGCCCAGGGCCACCGCGTCGTCGAGGCCTGGATGGGCCTCGCACGCATCGCCGCCGCCCGCGGCGACTCGGCCCGCCAGGTCGAGCTGTTCGAGCGCATCTCGAGCGCCCCCGACGACGCGATGACCCCGGAGGTCCGCGCCCGCGCGGCCTTCGGCCTCGCCGAGATCCACCTCGCCGCGCCCGAGTCGCGCGACGCCGGCGTCGCCGCGATGCGCCGCGCCCTCGAGCACGACCCGCGCTACAGCGTCGCCGAGCCGATCCTCCGCCGCACCCTCGCGGCCGCGCCCGACCACGCCGAGCTGCTCGCGCTCTACGAGCACGTCGTCCGTGAGATCGGCGACAAGGTCCAGCTGCTCGCCTTCCTCGAGCGCCGCGCCGCCGCCGAGGATGCCAACCCCGCGGTCGCACGTGAGGCCGCAGAGCTCGCGGTCGAGACCGGCGCCGACGACGAGCGCGTCGCCAGCCTCCTCGGCCGCACCCTCGAGCTCTCGCGCGAGCGCGGCGACGGCAACGAGCACGCGATCTGGGCCCTGCTCGCGCTGGCCCGCCGGCATCAGGCCGCCGGTGACCTCGTCGGCGCGATCGCCTACCTCCGCGACGCCTCCGGCCTCGCTGAACCATCCCAGGTCTTCAGCCTCGGCCTCGAGCTCGCCGGCCTCGCCGCCGCCCAGCCCGACAAGCTCAGCCTCGCCGCCGAGCTCTACGAGGACCTGCTCGCCCAGGACCCCAGCAACCGCGAGGTCTGGCTCCCGCTCATGGACGTCTACAAGCGCCTCGAGGACCAGAGCCGCCTCCAGCAGCTCGTCGAGGCCACCCTCCAGACCCTCGGCGACGCCAAAGAGCGCAACACCCTCCGCCTCGAGCTCGTCCACTCCCTGCTCGCCAACATCGGCCGCGAGACCGACGCCGTCCGCCTCCTCAAGGACATGTTGATGGAGGAGCCATCGCACAAGGAGGCCGAGCGCCTGCTCGCCTCGGTGTTCGAGCGCACCGGCTACGACTCGGAGCTGGTCGAGCTGCTCGGTCAGCAGCTGCTCACCGCCCAGGAGGCCAAGGACGTCGACGGCGTGGTGGCCAGCGCGCTGCGCCTCGGCGAGCTGCACCGCCGCACCCAGCCCGACGAGGCCAAGTCGGTCTACCGCGCCGCCCTCGACTTCGCCCCGCAGAACCGCGAGCTCATCGAGGCGCTGCTGTCCCAGCTCGACCCGGAGCACGACAACCGCGAGCGCGCCGAGATCACCGAGCGCCTGCTCGCCGTCGAGACCGGCGACGCCGCCGTCCAGCGCACCCTCGACCTCGCCAGCCAGTGGGTCAAGCTCGGCGAGCCCGAGTCCGTCGCCCGCGTGCTCGAGCGCGGCTACAAGGCCGCGCCCGAGAGCGACGAGCTGCGCGCCCGCCTCGACTCCTGGTACCGCGAGCGCGAGGACTGGGCCAGCCTGGCCGCGCTGCTCGTCGACTCGGCCGACCGCGCGATCGAGCCGACCGACGCGGTCCGCCTGCTGCGCGAGGCCTCCGAGCTGTACGCCGACAAGCTCAGCGACGCGGCCAGGGCGGCCGAGGTCCTGCGCAAGGCCTGCGGCTACGACCCGATCGACATGGTCCTGCTCCGCGAGCTGGTCAATCGCCTCGCCGACACCGGCGAGCACCAGGCCGCGATCGACGAGCTGACCCAGGCGATCGACTGGCAGCCGCTCGACCAGGCCACCCTCGTCGAGTTCCTCCGGCGCCGCGCCGAGCTCGGCATGATCGTCGGCAACGAGGCCCAGGCCGCGCAGGACCTCGAGCGCGCCTACGAGGTCGTCGGCCCCGAGCTGATCCCTGACCTGGTCGACGGCCTCGAGCGCTGGCGCAGCGCCGCCACCCGCCGCAGCGACCGCGCCGGCGAGCGCGCGGCCACCCTGCGCCTGGTCGAGATCCTCGGCAAGGAAGGCGCCGGCGAGCAGGCCCGCGTCGCCCTCGCCGAGTGGGTCGCGCGCGAGCCCGGCGACACCCAGGCCCTGCGCATGCTCATGGACATGGACCGCGCCGCCGGCCGCTGGGAGGACGTGGTCGCCAGCGTCACCAAGCTCGTCGCCGCCGAGACCGGCCCGGCCCAGATCGAGGCCGTGCTGCAACTCGTCGAGGCCACCGGCAAGGTCGGTCGCCCCGAGGACGCCCGCGCCGGCCTCGAGGTCGCCCACCAGGCCCAGCCGCAGAACGAGGCCGTACGCGGCCGCCTGAAGCAGATCTACGAGGAGGAGGAGAACTACCCCGCGCTCGCGCGGATCCTCATCGGCGAGGCCAGCGGGATCGAGGATGAGGGCGCCCGCTTCCTCATGCTGCGCCAGGCCGGCGAGCTCCTGCTCGACGAGGACGCCGCCTCCGCAGCCGAGGCGCTCAAGCAGGCGCTCGCGCTCAAGCCCTCGGACCAGGCCGTCAACCTCCTGCTCGTCGAGGCCTACACCGCGGCCAAGCAGCAGGACAACGCCGACGCGATCCTCGACGCCGCGATCGACGCGATGAAGGGCCGCCGCTCGCCCGAGCTGTGCGTCCTGCAGTACCGCAAGGCCGCCGTCGCCGCCTCGGCCGGCAACCAGGAGCAGCAGCTGCACTGGCTCAAGGAGGCCCACAACACCGACCGCAACAACGGTGACGTCGCCGTCGAGCTCGCGGCCCTGGCCGAGAAGCTCGAGGACTACGACCTGGCGATCCGCGTGCTCCGCAGCATCGCCCTGATGGAGGCCGCGCCGATGAGCCGCGCCGTCGCCTACCTGCGCCAGGGCTACATCGCCGAGCGCCGCGGCGACCGCCAGAAGGCCGTGCTGTGGGGCCGCAAGGCGCTCATGGAGGACCCGAACTGCACCGAGGCCACCGACTTCCTCAAGCAGATCGGCGAGCTGTAGTCAGCGCCTGAACCCGGGCCCGCGGGGTTCGCCTCGCGGGCTCTCGCGTTTAACGCGTCACTGCCCGAGCACCGTCGCGTGCGTCCGCGTGGGCCTCTCGTCGTTAACCCGTCACTGTCCGAGCACGGTCGAGTGCACCCGCGGCGCCTCGTTGGCGGCGTCCGCGTGGGCCGAGGGCGGCGCCTGGAACTGCATCACCTCGAACATGCAGTACTTGTGCGACCACCGCAGCTCGAGCATCGCCGGGTTCTTCTCCGGCGAGCCGTCCCGGCCCCACACCTTGCCCGCGAACAGGGTGGGGCTGTGGACCAGCACCCCGAGCCGCGACCCGATCGCCTCGCCGACCAGCGTCTCGACCACCGCGAGCATCACCACGAAGCGCAGCTCCGGCTCGCGCACGAAGGCCAGCGGGTCAGACTCCTCGAGCGCCGTGGTGTCCAGCACCCGCACCCGCACCAGCCCCTCCGGCCCCGGACACGGCTTGCCCGCGGGGCTGATGTTCAGCTCGCCGTCACTCTCCACGTGCTCGTGCTCGAGGCCGTCGTGCGGGTGTGGGTCGCGGCGCGCGTGGCTGCCGTCGGGCGGCCGCGCCTCGTCGGCCCGCCGCACGCACGCCGGCGCGAGCAGGACGGACGCGAGGAGCAGGGCGTGGCGGCGGAGCATCGCCGGCCATCATAGCGGATCGCCGGAGACCGCCCTGCCGGCCCTGCCGGTGCAGATGCAGGGCCCCGCCCTTCGCGCCGCGGTGCCCCGGTGCCCCTGTGCAACGGGGCCGAAGTCGGTATCATCGCTCCCGCTCGGAGGTGAGACGGTGACGACGACAAACGACGGTGTGAAGCTTGCGTATCGGGTGCTCGGCGACGGGCCGCGCACGGTGATCCTCGTGCACGGCTGGATGGTCTCTGGTCGCGTGTGGGACGACCTCGTCGCCGCCCTCGACCTCTCCGGCGTCCGCCTGGTCGTGCCCGACCTGCGCGGCGCGGGCGACTCGGACAAGCCAGCCAGCGGCTACACCATCGAACGCTACGGCCGCGACATCCTCGGCCTCGCCGACGACCTCGACGCCCGCAGCTTCGTGCTCGTCGGCCACAGCATGGGCGGGACGATCTCGCAGTGGATCGCCGCCCACGCGCCCGCCCGCGTCGACGGCATGCTGCTCTACTGCCCGGTGCCCGCCTCCGGCATGCCCGGCTTCCCCGAGCAGGCGCTCGAGCTGTTCCGCAACGCCAACAACGCCGGCGCCCACGCGGCGATCCTCGGCATGGCCTGCACCAACCTCTCGGACGTCGGTCGCGAGCGCCTGCTCGCCGCCGCCGCCACCGTGCCGGCGGGCTGCATCGCCGAGGCCTTCGAGGCCTGGCGCGGCGCCGACTTCGGCGACGCCCTCGCCGCGGTCACGGCCCACACCCTGGTGGTCGCCACCGACGACCCCTTCCTCCCGGCGGCGTTCCTGCAGGCGGCGATCGTCGGTCGCATCGCCGGGGCGCGGCTCGCCGAGCTCCACGGCGCCGGTCACTACGTGCCGGTCGAGCGTAGCCGCGAGTCCGCCGCGCTGCTCACCGCCTTCCTCGCCGGCCTCGGCTGAGCCCGGGCGATGGCGCGTCTGCGGATGGCCGCCCTGGTGGCCGTCGCGGCGGCGCTGCTGGGCGTCGTGCTCGCGGTGTGTCGGCGGGTCACGGGCTGGTGGGCCGTCGCGTCGCTCGTCGCGGCCGCCGGGCTGCCGGGCTGCGCCGGGCGGCAGCTGCTCGCGCGGCCCTACAACGCCGCCCCGCTGCCGCCGCGCACCCGCGTCTTCCTCGTCGCCGGCGGCACCGAAGTCGCCAACTTCGCCGCCGAGGTCGTCGCCCAGCGGCGCCTGTGGCTCGACCGCGGCCTCACCCCCGACGAGATCGCCTGCTACTGGGCCCGGCCCGGGCCGGCCGAGCTGCGCGCCGACCGACGCCAGTACCGACGCCTCGCCGCCGAGCTGCGCGCCTGCTACCCCGCCTCAACCGCGGTCCTGCGCGCCCACCTGCGCCAGCAGGCAGCGCGCCCGCTGCCCTCCCTCTACCTCTACATCACCAGCCACGGCGACGCCGACATCATGCCGCCGGATGTCCCAAAGGACAGCTTGCTCCCCGGCGAGCGCGACCTCTTCGACCAGTACGTCATCCAGATGGGCGCCGGTCTCGGCCGCGGCGCCGAGCCCGGGCCGCTGGCCATGGCGATGCGTCGCGGCGCCGACCCCGATGACCTCGTGCTCTCGCCGCGGCTGCTGCGCGGGCTGCTGCGGGCCTTCCCCGCGGCCACGCCCAAGCTGGTGGTGCTCCAAGCCTGCCACAGCGGCGGCTTCCTCGACGCCGCGCGGGCGGAGCTGCGGGCCGACGCGATCACCGATGTCCCGAACCTGACCGCGATCGCCTCGGCCCGCTTCGACCGCACCAGCTTCGGCTGCGAGTCCGGGGCCGAGATGACCTACTTCGGCGAGATCTACACCCGCCTGCTGACGCGAAGCCCGGCCGCCGACCCGGCCGCCGTCGACTGGCCCGGGTTGTTCACGGCGCTCGCGGCCGAGGTCGCCGCGCTCGAGCGCGCCGTCGACGTGCGCCCCTCGCTGCCGGTGTTCTTCACCCGTCCGTGATGGCACCCGTCCGTGATGGCACCCGTCCGTGATGGTACCAGTCCTTGAGGACATGTCCCAACGAACATGGCCGAAGGGTCATTGCCCGCTGCGGCCGGCGATCCAGTCGGCCGCCTCGGCGATCGCCCGCGAGTCCGGGTGGTCGGCGGCCTGCAGCTCGGCCAGGCCGGCGCGCGCGAGCCCGAGGATCTGCGTGCGCACCGAGGGCGTCGCCGTGGCGGTGCTCGCCGCCTGGGCCCACAGCGCGCGGGCGAGGGCCAGGCGGGCCGCGCCGACCCCGGCCGCGCCGCTCGGTCGTCCGGAGATCTCCAGCGCCCGCCGGCAGCTGGCGATCGCCTGGTCGTGCGCGCCGCGTCCGGTCGCCGCGATGCACTGGCCGATCAGCGGCTCGATCAGCGACGGGTCGGCCGCGCCGTGCAGCCGCTCGCGGATCTGCAGCGCCCGCGTGAACCCGGCCTCCGCCGCTGGCCAGCGCTCCTGCGCGCGCGCCACCTCGGCGAGCCCGAGCTGCGCCAGCGCCATCGGCTCGCGCCCCTGCGCCCCGCTAGCGACCAGCAGCGACTCCGCCAGCTCGTAGTCGGCCGCGGCCTCGCGCAGCCGGCCGCGTCGACGCTCGACCTCGGCCCGCGCCAGGTGGGCCTGGACCAGCGCCGGGTCGTCGTTCGGCAGCGCCGCGCGCAGCAGCTGCACCGCCCGGTCGAGCTGGCGCGCCGCCTCGTCGTGCGCCCCCAGCCGCGCCTGCGCGAGCGCGAGGTCGAGGAGCAGGCGGCCGACCTGCGGGTGCTCGGGGCTCAGGCTGCGCTCGCCGAGCCGCAGCGCCAGCGCCAGCTGGGTCGCGGCCTCCGCGTGTCGCCCGCGGCGCAGCAGCAGGCGCCCGATCGCGTGCAGCGCGGCCGACTCGCGCCGGCCGTCGTCGCTGCGTCGCTGCAGCACCGCGGTCAGCCGCTGCCACAGCGCGATCGCCTCGTCGTCGCGGCCGAGGTCGCCGAGCACCTCGAGCAGCAGCGTCTCGCTGTCGATCACCAGCTCGTCCTGGTGGCTCGCCTCGGCCGCCCACAGCGCCGTCAGCAGGCTGCGCTCCGCCGCCGCCGGGTCGCCCGCGGCCCGCTCGAGCGCGGCCTGACGGTGCAGCGCCTCGGCCTGCAGCGGCAGGTCGCCCTGCTCGCGCGCCGTGATCGCGAGCCCCCGCGCCAGCGCCAGCGCCCCGGCCACATCACCCAGCGCACCCAGCACGCCGGCGCGGTCGAGCTCCGCCAGCGGTCGCTCGTCGACCTGATGCCACGGCGCCTCCTTCGGCCACCGCGCGTCGGCGCAGCTGGTCGCCGGTGGCAGCGACCACGCGGCCACCAGCCCGCGCGAGGCGGCCTCCTTCGGCGCCCGCAGCAGCGCATCGGAGAGCCCCCGCAGCCCCGCGAGGCGCCGACGCAGGCACGCCGCGACCGGCTCGGCCGGCGCGCGTGCGCCCGACTGCGCCTGCGCGCAGGTCTGGCGCACCATCTCCCGCCACTCCTCGACGCGGAGCTCCAGCACCGCGGCGACCCGACGCGCCTGCAGCTCGGACGCCTGCGCGTCGCGCAGCGCCGCCGCGACCGCCTGCCGCCGCGTGTCGTCCCACACCCCCGCCAGCACCGCGTCGACGTCGCACAGCGCCAGCGCCGAGGTTGTCGGCGCCGCGATCGGGTGCACCGGCGCGAGCGTGAAGGCTGCAGCCGCGGCCACGCCGGCGAGCACGACCCCGCCGCCGACGAGCAGCCAGCGGCGCACCGGCGGGCGCGGGTCGCTGCCGAGCTGGGCCAGCAGGTCGTCCATCGAGCGCCAGCGTTCGCCCGGGCGGACCATCAAGCCGCGCGCGAGCAGCCGCAGTAGCCAGGCCGGGACGTCGCTGTCCTTCGGGACATCCTGGATCTGACCGGCGAGCACCGCCTCACGGACCACCGCGACGCGCTCGCCGACGAAGGGCCGCACCCCGTAGAGCCCCTCGAACAGCGCGACGCAGAAGCTGAACTGGTCGGTGCGCGCGTCGGTCGGCTGGCCCAGATACTGCTCCGGGGCCATGTACGCCGGCGTCCCGGTCATGCCGCCGGTCCTGGTGATGCGCATGTCGAGCATGCTGTTGCTCGGCTTCTGCGGGATCGCCTCGTAGGTGTCGGGCCGCGGGAACAGACCCGACCCGCCGTCGGCCCGCGCGAGCCCGAAGTCCACCACCCGCACCCGGTTGTCGCCGTCGATCAGCACGTTGTCGGGCTTGAAGTCGCGGTGGATGATGCCGGCCCGGTGCGCCGCCGCCAGCCCGCGCCCGGCCTGCACGAACACCCCAGCACGTCTCGCCAGCTGCGCCGCTCGGCCCGCAGCCAGCGTGTCAGCGTCACCCCCTTCACGAACTCCATCGCCAGGAAGATCTGCTCGTCGAGCACCCCCACGTCGTAGATCGCGACCACGTTCGGGTGCGACAGCTTCGCCATCGCCTGGGCCTCGCGTTGCAGCCGCTTGCGCCCCGTGTCGCGCTTGCTCGGGCCCGTCCGCGTGCGCAGCACCTTGAGCGCGACCTTGCGGTTGAGCGCCTCATCCCACGCCGCGTACACCACCCCCATCCCGCCCGAGCCGAGGCGACGGATCACCTGAAAGCGGCCGATGTACGCCGGCGTCGTCTCGGCCTCCGCCGGCACCGCGCCGACCTCACCCGCGTCGCCCTCGATCGGCGTCGGTGCCGACGCCATCGGCGTCTGGTGGCTCGGCGTGTCCTCCGGCCTCGCCCCCGCGGGCTGCGGCGTGTCACCCCGTGATCGGCGTGATCGGCGTCAGCGGCGTGGCGTAGTCCGGCCCCGCGCCCCCGCTCCGCGCCCGCACCTCACCGCTCCCGCGCGCCATGACCGGCGATCCTACCTCAGCCACCGCTTCCCGGTTGCTGCCCACATGCGCTTCCCGCTACGCTGCCCGCCGGTGTCTCGCTCACTCCCACGGGCCGGTGCGTCGTCGCAAGCTCACCTCGTGCCTCGCCGCCTCTCCCCGCGCGACCCCCTCGCGACGTCCAGCGCCACCACCCCGCTCAATGGGGGCGCGGTCTCATCGTCGGGCTCTCGCTCGGCCTCTGCCTCAGCGTGGCCGCCAGCATCAGCGCCTGCGCAACAGCACCGGGCGCCGCCCCGCGACGCAACGGCATGGAGGCGCCGCCCCCCTTCCCCGTCGCCCCCGACTTCAAGCTCCCCGACGCCACCGGCGCCGAGCGCAGCCTCGCCTCGCTGATGGGCCCCAAGGGCCTCGTGCTGGTGCTCTACCGCGGTCACTGGTGACCCTTCTGTCGCGCGCAGCTCGGGCAGCTGCAGGACCACCTCGCGGAGTTCACCGCCATGGGCGTGCAGGTCGCCGCCGTCTCGGCCGACGACATGGACGGAGCGCGCACGATCGTCGAGCGCAAGCAGCTGCGCTTCCCGATCCTCAGCGACCCGAAGGGCGCGCTGCTGCGGGCCTACAAGCACTGGGACAGCGAGGCTGAGATCGGCCTCGCCGGCACCTTCGTGATCCGCCCCGACCGCAGCGTCGTGTTCTATGAGGACGACGGCGAGAAGTTCTACCGGCGCCCGTCGGCTGCACGTGTGCTCGAGGTTGCCCGCGGTCTGTAGACGCGGCGTGCCCGCGCTGGCATCCTCGCCGGCGATGGCACGCAGCAACACTCGCACCCTCGTCGCACTCGCCACCGTTGGCACCCTCGTCCTCGGCACCTACAAGCTCGGCAGCGCCTTGCTGGGCGACGACTCGCTCTCGGCCCAGCGCCTCGCCAACCAGGTGTGGATCGAGCGGCTCCCCAAGGACGACCGCGACATGATCAACCACCTCGTGCTCGTCGAGGACGGCCGCGATCGCTTCGGCGCCTTCGGCAAGAGCTCGCAGTGGCGCCACTTCATCGAGATCTTCCGCTGGTCCCGCGAGGACGACCGCCTCACCCTCCTGCTCCCGCAGGACCGCAAGCGCCTCGACCTCGGCGTCCGCGTGTGGGACTGCGAGGGCGAGGCACCGGCCCCGTTCCAGCTGTGCCTCGAGCTCAGCAACAAGAGCCGCAAGGTCCTCTACTACAGCCGCCACGACTGGACCCTCGACAGCCTCCCCGAGCACCCCGAGCTCACCAAGGTCCTCGACGCGCCCGCGCCCGTCCCGGCGGTCGATGCAGCCGAAGCCGACGCCTTCGTCGTCGTCGACGACTTCGCCGAGTAGGCGTGGTCACCGTCGAGCTCTACGGCCTGCCCCGCCTGCGCGCGGGGGCCGAGCGCTGTGAGCTCGCCCCGGGCCGCCTGCGCGAGCTGCTCGCCGCGCTGGCCGCCGCGCTGCCCGGCCTGGTGCCCGACATCCTCCGCGACGGCGGCCTCAGCGAGCACGCCCTGCTCGCCGTCGACGGCCGCGACCTCCTCACCGACCCCGAGGCCCAGATCCCCGACGGCGCCGTGCTCGTCCTGATCTCCGCCCAGGCCGGCGGCTGATCGCCCTCGTGGGACCTTCGCTCGCTGGGCCATGCGCTCCGAAGCTCGTCCTGATCGCCCTCGTGCGATCGCTTGCGCGATCGACCACGAGATCGGCCGCGAGATCGGCCGCATGATGGGCCGCGTGTTCGGCAACTTCGGCCAGATCTTGCTCGTCGACCTCGACGGCGACCGCGTCCGCGCCGAGCGCCAGCCCCTGCCCGAGTCCGTCTACCGCGAGTGCATCGGCGGCGTCGGCCTCGGCGCGTGGTTGCTGCTCCGCTTCGCCCCCGCCGGCGTCGACCCGCTCGCCCCCGCGGCGCCGATCCTCTACGTCTTCAGCCCGCTGCTCGGCACCCCCCTCACCACCACCGCCAAGTTCGCCCTGGTGTGCAAGAGCCCGCTGACCGGCCGCATCTGCGACGGCCTCAGCTCCTCGCGCTTCGCCCTCGCCGCCAAGCGCCTCGGCGTCGACGCCGTCGTCATCCGCGGCGCCCTGGGCCAGCTCTCGACCCTGCACCTCGACGAGGACCCGCAGCGCTGCCGCGTCGCGCCCTGCCCCGAGCTCGCCGGCCTCTCTGCGGCTGCTGTTTCGGACATGTTCCAGAGGACAGGTGTCGCCAGCCATGTCTCCGCGATCGGCCCCGCCGGTGAGGCCCTGGTCCGCTACGCCACCGTGTCCAACGACGGCCGCCACGCCGGACGCGGCGGCGCCGGGGCCGTCCTCGGGGCCAAGAAGATCAAGGCGATCACCGTGCGCGGCGAGGCCGTCGCCGGCGTCGCCGACCCCGCGGCCGTGCGCGCCCGGGCCCGCGACCTCGCCGCGCGCAGCCAGGGTGTGAGCACCGACAAGTATCGGCGCCTCGGCACCGCCAGCAACCTCGAGACCTTCGACCGCCTGCGCATCCTGCCGTCGCGCAACTTCCAGGCCGCGGCGATCGGCGCGGCCAGAGCGAAGCGACTCGCGCCCGCCGGGCTCGCCAGCGCCGGCGAACACACCCGGGCCGGCTGCGCCGGCTGCACGATCGGCTGCGACCACCGCTACGGCGGCCAGCGCCTCGAGTACGAGACCCAGTTCGCCCTCGGCCCGCTGTGCGGCGTCGACGACCCCGCCCGCCTCCTCGCCGCCGCCCGGGCCTGCGACGAGCTCGGCCTCGACACGATCTCCGCCGGCGGCTCGCTCGCCTTCGCGATGGAGTGCTGCGAGCGCGGCCTCCTCGATTGGCCGCTGCGCTTCGGCGACGACCTCGTGCCCTGGCTCGCCCGCATCGCCCGCCGTGACGGCCCCGGCGATCTCCTGGCCGAGGGCACCCGCCGCGCCGCCGAGCTGATCGGTGGCGGCAGCGCGGCCTTCGCCTGCCACGTGAAGGGCCTCGAGCTCCCCGGCTACGAGCCGCGGGCGATGCAGACCCTGGCGCTCGGCCTGTGCGTCGCCAGCCGCGGCGCCGACCACAACCGCAGCGGCGCCTACCAGGCCGACCTGCGCCCCGGCGTCGATCGCTACCACGCCGACCCCGCGCGCGCGCCCGCGCTCGTGATCGAGACCGAGGACCACGCGACCCTGCTCGACTCGCTGATCCTCTGCAAGTTCCTGCGTGGCGCCGTGCCCGAGCCGTGGCGCGAGGGCGCCGAGCTGCTGCGCATGGTCACCGGCTTGCCCTTCGACGAGGCCAGCCTGCGCCGCGCCGTGGCGACGATCGCCGGCCTGCGCCACGCCTTCAACCTGCGTGAGGGCTGGACCCTCGCCGAGGACCAGCTGCCCGGGCGCTTCCACGACGAGCCCGTGCGTGACGCCGACGCCGCCGTCGACGCCCCGCCGATCGACCGCGCCAGCCTCGCCGCCCAGGTGCTCGCGTACCACCGCGCCCGCGGTCGCGGTCCCGACGGCGAGGCGACCGATCCGTCGTGATGGCGCGAGGGGCTTGCGCACCCGCGGGTGGTTTGGGTATGGCGTGCAGGTGTCCAGCACCGCCGAGACTCAGGGGATCCGCGTCGTCGTCCGCTCGCGCTACGTGCAAGAGCAATCGGAGCCCGCCCGCTTCGTGTTCGCCTACACGATCAAGATCTCGAACGAGGGCCGCGACCCGGCGCAGCTGCGTCGGCGCCACTGGATCATCACCGACGCCACCGGCGGCGTGCGTGAGGTCGAGGGCGAGGGCGTCGTCGGCTCCCAGCCGCTGCTCCACCCCGGCGACTCGTTCGAGTACACCAGCGGGTGCGTGCTCGAGACCCCGCACGGCGCGATGCACGGCAGCTACATGATGCTGCGCCCCGACGGCCGCTGCTTCGAGGCCCGCATCGAACCCTTCGTCCTGGCCATCCCCCAGGCCATGAATTAGCGCCGCGAGACACGCCCCGCGCAGGCGAATACACGCTGCTGTTGACCTGTTTTGCCACCGCCTCGCCGGCTTGATCGCCGGACAGCAAGGGTGGTATCGGTCGCCGACCATGAACCTTGTTTCTCGCCCCTGTGTCACCGACGTCCGTCCGCTGAGGACCCTCGCCTTCGCCGCGATCGTGCTCGCCACCGGCTGCGGCGACAGCGGCACCGGCACGGACAGCAACGCCACCGACGCGGCCACCACCACCGCCACCGACCCAAGCGCCGGCAGCACCGGTGAGGAGCAAACCACCGCGCCCACCACCGACGCGCCCACCACCGACGCGCCCACCACCGGCCCCGGCGTCGTCAGCTACACCGCCGACGTCCAGCCGCTGTGGGACGCGCGCTGCGTCATCGGCTGTCACGAGCCCGGCGGCGGCGGCTTCCTCACCTCCGGTCTCGATCTCAGCCCCGCGATGTCGTACAGCCAGCTCGTCGGCGTGATGTCGGTCGGCGCGCCCGCGCTCTCGCGTGTCGCCGCCGGCGACAGCGATGGCAGCTATCTCTGGCACAAGCTCAACAACACGCAGGTCGACGTCGGCGGCAGCGGCAGCCAGATGCCCGTGGGCGGCTTGCCGCCCGGCGATCTCGCCACGATCAAGAGCTGGATCGACGGCGGCGCGCTGCCCTGATCGCACGCGCACGTTCACCCAGCGACGTCGTCACGATCCCGGCGCCGTCGCTCGCAGGCGGCAGACCGCGGGCCCGACGCGGCCTGATCTCGGTAAGATGCCAGGCCGACCTCAGCGTCGGCCCTGGCCTTGTCCTCGATACGGATCCAAATCATGACAATTCGTAGCGCTCTCCTCCTCGTGGCCGCGACGCTCTCCTTCACCGCCTGCGGGGACGACAAGGGCGACACCGACGCCCTCACCACCACGTCGGCCTCCACCGGGGCGCAGAGCACCAGTGGCGCCACCGACACGCCCACAACCGGGGCGCCCGACACCACCGCGGACGCGACCACCGACGCGACCACCGACGCGACCACCGACCCGACCACCGCCGCCACCACCGAGGTCGGCAGCACCGGCCCCGACGCGACCACCACGGGTGTCGTGAGCAGCACCGGCCCGGACACGACCACCGGCGTGGAGGGCCTGAGCTTCGCCGCCGACGTCTACCCGGTGTTGAACCCGCCCGTGAGCTGCGACTGCCACACCCCGGGCTCGGGCGGGCTGAAGATGGGCACGGTCGCGGACGCGTACATGAACCTGGTCGGCAAGGCGGCCAATGGCGCCCCGATCGCCCGCGTCGAGCCCGGCGACCACACCACGAGTTACCTCTGGCACAAGATCAACGGCACCCAGCTCGACGTCGGCGGTGGTGGCAGCCAGATGCCGAAGGGCGCCGCCCCGCTCCCGCAGGCGACGATAGATCTGATCGCCCAGTGGATCGACGAGGGCGCCCTCCCGTGAGACCCTCCTGCACTTCCTGCGCGCCAAGCCTGGACCCATTCACCTGAAGGACCTGAGACCATGAAATTCTCCGCGACCGCCACGATCCTCGCCACGATCCTCGCCCTCCCGGCCTGCGACGGCGGCGACAAGACCACCAGCGACGAGGGCTCGACCAGCGACGCCGCGACGAGCGACGCCTCGGCCACCGACCCAACCACCACCGACACGCCGACCACCACGGACGACACAACCACCGCCAGCGGCCCGCTCAGCTTCGCGACCGACGTCTGGGGCCCGATCCTCGATCCGATCTGCAGCTGTCACCACGTCGCGGGTTCCGGCAGCCTCGTCATGGGCGACGACGCGGCCACCGCCCTCGCCGCGATGCTCGGCGTCAAGGCGGGCGGCGCCCCGACCGTGAACTTCGTCACCGCGGGCGACTCAACCGCAAGCTACATCATCAACAAGCTCGAGGGCACCCAGGCCGAGGCCGGCGGCGGCGGCTCCAAGATGCCGCTCTCGGGCTCGGTCACCCCGGAGCAGATCGCCACGATCAAGCAGTGGATCGACGACGGCGCCAACCCCTGAGCTGCTCGCAGACCAAACAACAAAGGCCGCCCCGCGACAGCGAGGGCGGCCTTGCTCGTGCGCGGCGCGATCAGCCGAGTCGCTTGCCGACGACGTCCCAGCGCACGTTGGCGAAGAAGTCCTCGAGGTAGGCCGGGCGGTCGGTGGGCTTGCGGTACACCGAGAACGCGTGCTCCCACACGTCGAGGACCAGCAGCGCCGTGGCGCCCGACGGGTGCCCGACCTCGTGCTGATTGATCCACTGGTTCCAGATCTGCCCGTTCTTCGCGTCGTGGTAGGTGATCGCCCAGCCCACGCCCGGCATCTTGGCCACGCCCATCAGGTCGGCCTTCCACGCGTCGACGCTGCCGAACTGGGCCGTCACCGCGTCGGCGAAGGCGTTCGTGGCGGCGAGCGGACCGGCGCCCGCGCCGAGGTTGTCGAAGTAGTACTCGTGCAGGCGCATGCCGTTCCACTCCCAGCCGGCCCGACGCTTGAGCTCCTGGTAGCTGGAGTCCGCGTGCAGCCCCTCGTTCGCCATCTTCGCGACCTTGGCCAGCAGCGCGTTGGTGCGGTTGACGTAGCCGTTGTAGAGCTTGAGGTGGACCTCGATCTGCTCGTCCGTGATGCCGTGCAGGCCCCTGAGGCCGGAGTAGTCGTTGGCCTTGTACTCGCGCGGGGTGTAAGTCGTGGTTGTCATCGAGGCTCCTGCGGCGTGTCCTGCGTGCCGCCACGCAAAAATGGGGAGGATTTGGTTCTCGGGCGGGCCGGCGCCGCGATCGCGGACAGCCGCCCCATCCTGGGTGCAGGGAAGGTAACACCGCCCACGCTGGCCCTGACCTGGCCGCGGCTCCACGCCCGAAGCGGCCCGCGATGTGCGGGTGCGGATGCGCTCATGGCCTTTGTGGCGCCTGTCTGGCCGCGACTTGACACTCCAGGCGCTCCGATGCTTATCTCCCGCCTCCTCACGAAGGCCCCTAGCCATGTCGCAAGTCTGCCAGGTCACCGGTAAGCGCCCCCTCTCGGGGATGAACGTGTCTCACTCGCACATCCGGACCAAGCGCCGCACGATGCCCAACCTGCACGGCAAGCGCTACTGGGTGCCGAGCGAGAACCGCTTCGTCTCGCTGCGCGTCAGCTGCCACGGCATGAAGATCATCGACAAGCGCGGCATCGAGTCCGTGCTGGCCGAGATCCGGGCCCGCGGCGAGAAGGTCTAGGCGCGGCCCCGCGGGCGAGATCTCGCCCGCGTCAAGGATGATGTGGCCGAGATCCTCATCCCCTTCATCATCTTCTCCTCGATCTTCGGATCGATCGTCGCTCTGCGTTACCTCAAGTACGCCCATGAGCTGAAGATGAAGCAGCTGGAGCAGGGCCACGGCCTGCAGCGAGCGCTGCCGCCGGGGCCCGAGCTCAAGGCCCTCGAGGCGCAGCGCGCCGAGCTCGAGCAGCGCATCCGCAACCTCGAGACGATCGTCTGCAACGTCGACTTCGAGCTCAACGCCAAGATCAACCGCCTGGCTACCCAGAGCATCGCCGCCATGTCGGCTCCCGCGGGGTCGGGGTCTCGTCCCGCCGTCATCGAGGAGGCCGGCAGCCTCGCCAGCGGGAAGATGCGGGCCGGCACCAAGGTCGCGGGGCGCTTCGTCATCGAGCGGCCGCTCGGCGCCGGCGGCATGGGTGCCGTCTACCTCGCGCGCGACGAGCAGCTCGGCGAGTCGGTCGCGCTCAAGGTGATCGCCGGCATGGCGCTGCTCGACCCGGGCTCGGCCGATCGTCTGCGCCGCGAGGCCAGCCTGGCCCGGCGGATCTCCCACCCCAACGTCGTGCGTATGCACGACCTCGGCGAGGAGCACGGCCTGCTCTTCGTGTCGATGGAGTACGTCGCCGGTGAGAGCCTCAGCGCCCGCATCCAGCGCCTCGGCACCCTCACGCCCGCCCAGCTGCGGCCGCTCGTCGCCCAGCTGTGCGAGGGCCTGAGCGCCGCGCATGCCGTCGGCATCATCCACCGCGACCTGAAGCCGGCCAACGTCCTCATCGACGCCAACGACCGGGTCAAGCTCATCGACTTCGGCATCGCCCGCGGCGACCTGCAGGCCGGCATGACCGCGACCAACATGATCGTCGGCACCCCCGAGTACATGGCGCCCGAGCAGGTGCGGGGCGGGGCGGTCGACGCTCGCACCGATGTCTACGCGCTCGGCGCGGTGCTCTACCACGCGCTCACTGGGCGCCCGCCGTTCCGTGGCGACACACCGATCTCGGTCGGCCTGGCCCACTGTCAGGACCCGGTGACCCCGCCGCGTCAGCTCCGGCCCGACATCCCGGCGGTGTGGGACAGCGTGATCACCCGCGCCCTCGAGAAGACCCCGTCCGCCCGCTTCCCGTCGGTGCAGGCGCTGCAGGCCGCCCTCAACACCGAGACCAGCGAGGACAGCGAGGCCCCGACCTGGCACGGCCCGGCCCCGACCGTCCGCCTGTGATGCCGCAGTCGGTGCCGCCGGGGGCCGCGTCCGGCCCGCCTCCCTCTCCGGGGGCGACCAGATATGATGCGCGATCATGCGATCCCTCGGCCTGACCCTCATCCTCCTCGGCGTCGCCTGCAACAAGAGCGCGGAGGGCAGCGACACCGGCAGCAGCAGCAGCGGCGGCGATGAGACCGCGGCCACCGGCACCGCTGACACCACGTCGCCGACCAGCCCGACGACGGGCGAGCCCGCGAGCACTGGCGGCTCGATCTCGGGCGACGCGAGCACCGGCCCGGGTCCAGGCACGACCACCGCGACCACCGACCTGAGCACCAGCAGCGGCGGCGACGACACGACCACCGCCGCGCCGGCCTGCCCGCCCGCCGCCTTCGAGCCCGGCGACCACGACCTCGAGATCGTCCACGACGGCGTCAAGCGCACGGCCTTCCTGCACGTGCCCGCGAGCGCCAAGCTCGATGAGCCCACGCCGCTGGTGTTCAACTTCCACGGCTACCTCGGCAACGGCAAGCAGGAGGCCGACTTCTCGGGCATGACGCCGAAGTCCGACGAGGCCGGCTTCATCCTCGTGTACCCCGACGGCACCGGCAGCTCGTGGAACGCGGGCGACTGCTGCGGCACGGCGGCCACCGACAACGTCGACGACGTCGGCTTCGTGCGCGCCCTCGTGGCCGAGCTGCAGACCAAGCTGTGCATCGACCCCAGGCGGATCTACGCCACCGGCATGTCGAACGGCGGCTTCATGACCCACCGCCTGGCCTGCGAGGCCGCCGACCTGTTCGCCGCCTTCGCCCCGGTCTCGGCCGTCAACGGCATGGACGACTGCAAGCCGAGCCGACCGGTCCCGCTGCTCATGTTCAACGGCACCGCCGATGTCCTCGTCATCTACACCGGCGGCGGCAACGGCGGCGCCTTCATCAGCGCCCCGCAGACCTTCGACGAGTGGGCCGAGCGCGACGGCTGCATCGGCGCCGCGATCCCCACCAAGAAGAATGGCGGCACCTCGTGCAAGACCCACGACATCTGCGACGCCGACGTCAGCGTCACCCTGTGCACCCACGAGGGCATGGGCCACTGCTGGCCGGGTCAGCCGACCTGCCTGTTTGGCACGCCGAACACCGAGCTGTCGGCCAACGACGAGATGTGGGAGTTCTTCCAGCAGAACCCGCTGCCCTGGCGCCGGGGGGGGGGGGGGGGGGGGGGGGGGGGGGGGGGGGGGGGGGGGGGGGGGGGGGGGGGGGGGGGGGGGGGGGGGGGGGGGGGGGGGGGGGGGGGGGGGGGGGGGGGGGGGGGGGGGGGGGGGGGGGGAGGGGAGGGGGGGGGGGGGGCGGGACCGGCGGGCGCGGGCGGCAGCGGGCCCGGGGGGCGGGGGGGCGGGGGCCCGGGGGGGCGGGGGGGGGGGGGGGGGCCGGGGCGCGGGGGGGGGGGGGGGGGGGGGGGGGGGGGGGGCGGCGGGGGGCGGGGGGGGGGGGCGGGGGGGGGGGGGGAAGGGGGGGGGGGGGGCCGCCCCGGGGCCGCCCCCCGGGCCGGGGGGGGGGCAGGGGGGGGGGGGGGGGGGGGGGGGGGGGGGAGGGGGGGCGGGGGGGGTGGGGGGGCGGCGGGGCGGGGGGCGGGGGGGGGGGGGGGGGGGGGGGGGGGGGGGGGGGGGGGGGGGGGGGGGGGGGGGGGGGGGGGCGCGGGGGGGGGGGGGGGGGGGGGGGGGGGGGCGGGGGGGGGGCGGGCGGGGTGGTGGCGGGCCGGGCGGGGGGGGGGGGGGGGGGGGGGGGGGGGGGGGGGGGGGGGGGGGGGGGGGGGCGGGGGCCCCCCGGGGGGGCCCCGGGGGGGGGGGGGGGGGGGGGGGGGGGGGGCAGCCCGCGGGGGGCGCGGGGGGGGGGGGGCGGGCGCGGGCCGGGGGGGGGCGGCGGGGGGGGGGGGGGGGGGCCCGGGCCCCCGGGGGGGGGGCGGGGGGGGGGGGGGGGGGGGGGGGGGGGGGGGGGGGGGGGGCGGGGGGGGGGGGGGGGGGGGGGGGGGGGGGGGGGCGGGGCGGGGCGGGGGGGGGGGGGGGGGGGGGGGGGGGGGGGGGGGGGGGGGGGCGGGGGGCCCGCCGCGGGGGGGGGGGGGGGGGGGGGGGGGGGGGGCGGGGGGGGGGGGGGGGGGGGGGGGGGGGGGGGGGGGGGGCCCCCGCGAGGGACCGGGGGGGCCAAGGGGCGGCGCCCCCCGGGGGGGCGCGGGGGGCGGGGGGGGGGGGGGGGGGGGCGGGGGCGGGGGGCGGGGGGGGGGGGGGGGGGGGGGGGGGGGGGGGGGGGGGGGGGGGGGGGGGGGGGGGGGGCAAGGGGGGGGGCGGGGGGGGGGGGGGGCGCGGGGGGCCGGGGGGAGGGCGGGGGCCGCGGGGGGAGAAAAGCGCCCCGCGGGGCCCGGGGGGGCGGGGCGGGGGCGGCGGCGGGGGGGGGGGGGGGGGGGGGGCGGCCGGGGGGGGGGGGGGGACCCGCGGGCGGGGGGGGGGGGGGGGGGGGGGGGGGGGGGGGGGGCGGCGGGGCGCGCGCCCCCCGCCCCCCCCCCAGGCGGGACCAAAGGGGCCCCCGGCCCCCCCCCCCGGCCCCCCCCCGTCGCTCGGGTCCGGCCACGTGGCCCGCGAAGCTGCGTTCCTGAAGCGCCCGCTGCCTGAGGCGGAGCGGCTCGCTTCAGGTGTGTTCGCGGGTGGCCGCGAAGCGGATGTCGGGGAAGCGCTCCTCGACCTTTTGCAGGTTCCAGCGGTTGGGTGCGAGGTAGGCGAGGTCGCCGTGGCTGTCGGTGGCGAGGTTCTGCTGGTTGCGGCTGTGGAAGTTCTCCATCAGCTTCTGGACCTCGATCTTCGTCTTGCCCTCGCTGCGCGGGGTGATCCACCGCGCGGTCGAGTACTCGATGCCCTCGTAGTCGGCGTCGACGTCGTACTCGGCCTTGAGGCGGTGCTTCATCACCTCGAGCTGGAGCTGACCGACGGCGCCGACGATGTACTGGGTCCCGAGGAAGGGCTTGAACACCTGGATGGCGCCCTCCTCGGCGAGCTGGGTGAGGCCCTTGGCCAGGCTCTTGGCCTTGAGCGGGCTCTTGAGCAGGACCCGGCGAAACAGCTCCGGGGCGAAGCTGGGGATGCCGGTGAAGCGCAGCAGCTCGCCGCTGGTGAAGGCGTCGCCGATCTTGATCGTGCCGTGGTTCGGCAGGCCGATGATGTCGCCAGCGTAGGCGGCCTCGACGATCTCGCGGTCGCGGGCGAGGAAGGTGGTCGCGTTGCCGAGCCCGACCTCGCGGCCGAGGCGGCAGTGCAGCGCCCGCATGCCGCGCTCGAAGCGGCCCGAGCACACCCGCAGGAAGGCCATGCGGTCGCGGTGGTTCGGGTCCATGTTCGCCTGGATCTTGAACACGAAGCCGGTGAAGGCCGGCTCGCAGGGGTCCACCGTGCGCACCGGCACCGGCTCGCCGGGGGCCGGCGGCGTGGTCGCGGCGGCGCCGGTGATGGCCTGCCGCGCCAGCGGGCCGGGGGCCAGGCGGATGTACGCCTCCAGCAGCTCGCGGACGCCGAAGTTGTTCATCGCCGAGCCGAACAGCAGCGGGGTCTGCTTGCCGGCGAGGAAGGCGGCGTGGTCGAGCGGCTGGCTGGCGCCGCCGAGCAGCTCGGCGGCCATGCGCAGCTCGTCGACCTGGTCGCCGAGCAGCTCGTCGAGGCGGGGGTCATCGAGGCCCTCGACCAGGATGCCCTCCTGGATGCGGCTGTGGCCCTGGGCGGCGAACATGTACATGCGATGGCGCTGGAGGTCGTAGACGCCCTTGAAGCGCTTGCCGGTGCCGACCGGCCAGGTGAGCGGCACGCAGGTCATGCCGAGCTTCTTCTCGATCTCCTGCATGAGCGCGAAGGGGTCGAGGCACTCGCGGTCGAACTTGTTGACGAAGGTGACGACCGGGGTGTCGCGCAGGCGGCAGATCTCGATCAGCTTCTCGGTGCGCTCCTCGACGCCCTTGGCCCCGTCGATCACCATCAGCGCGGCGTCGACGGCGGTCAGCACCCGGTAGGTGTCCTCGCCGAAGTCGGCGTGGCCGGGAGTGTCGAGCAGGTTGACCTGCACCGGCGGCGCGTCGGCGGGGAGCTCCGGGTGCGGGTACTCGAAGCTCATCACCGAGGTCGTGACCGAGATGCCGCGCTCGCGCTCCATCTCCATCCAGTCGCTGGTGGTCGCGCGCCCGGCCTTCTTGGCCCGCACCGCGCCGGCCAGCTGGATCGCTCCGGAGAACAGCAGCAGCTTCTCGGTGAGGGTGGTCTTGCCGGCGTCGGGGTGGCTGATGATGGCGAAGGTCCGCCGCCGGCCGACCTCGGCGCGCAGGAGTTCCGGCGAGAGTTCGTCGCTCACGATGGGCGCGGCAATAACAGAGAGCCGCGAGACCGACAAGCGGCTGGCGTGCCGCCTCGCGCACGCCGGGTCGGGCGCCGGGTTCGCGGGCTGTGTCGTTCGGGCCCGGCGGGCTGCTGGCGCAGGGCGAGCAGTCGCCGGCGCCTCAGCTGTGCGGGTGCTCGTGGAGATCGCAGGAGTCGCAGGTGTCGTCGCGGCCTTCGTCGCGGCCAGCCGCGCCCATGCTCAGCTCGTCGACCTGCGCGGTGACCCCGTTCGAGGGCTTGGACAGCCAGGAGCCGACCGACTTGTAGTGCACGCCGAAGGCCGCGGCGGCGGCGAAGAAGGTGAGCACGCAGTAGAGGAGGGTGGTGCCGCTGGCGATCGTGTGGACGAAGCGGAAGTGGACGTTGATCGGCAGGTTGGTGCCGGCGCTCGAGAGGCTGTAGGCGAGGACCAGCAGGCCGATGCCGAACATCACGAAGCTGTAGACGTTGCTGTGGGTCAGCTTGCCGAGCTTGCCGCGGTCGTCCTGGCGGAAGCGCTCGAGGACGATGCGGATCATCGGGTGGGTGGTCAGGTAGAGCGCCGCGAACATGCCGTCGAAGGCCTTGTAGGGCAGCAGCGCGTAGAAGATCGTGAACTGGATGAGGTGGGCGGTGAGCGCGTAGATCTGGGTCGGGTGGATCTTGACGCCCTGCAGGTGCGGCTGGAAGCGGATCACCTTGGAGTGCGGGTTGGTGTAGCGGACCCCGAAGCGGCTCTCGGTCGGCTTGCCCCAACAGCAGCCGTAGACGAAGCAGCCGAGGCGGCACAGCGCCTCGCCGAGGGGCATGGCGAAGCCCATGGCGTCGAGCAACACGGGCAGCGGGGTCCCGCTGGCGATCGAGTAGCCGAGCATCGCCATGATGCCGCCGAAGATGCCGCCGTGCAGCATGTAGCCGGGTTTGAGCAGGGTCTGCAGCGGGCGGCGGAACAGCTCGCGCCACTCGAGCAGGATGCTGGTCACCCGCGAGACCATGAGGATCGAGGGGATCACGAAGAACAGGCACACCGCGGCGATTAGCGACGGGTCCTGGCCGACCATGGCGAGGTACCAGACGGTCGTGGTGAAGCCGAAGAAGAACGCGATGCCCGCGAGCAGCCCGTAGGTCACGAAGATCCAGTCGCCGACGCGGAACAGGATCGTCTTGTTGTGGAAGTCGCGGAGGAAGCCCAGAAGCCCGCTCGCGCGAATGGGCTCCGCGTGGACCGTCGAATGAGGGGTTGTGCCGGCCATACCGAAGTGGCGTCACGGTACATGGCCGATCGCCGCGGCTCAAGTACGCGGCGTGTTCGCGGCCTGGGGTGCGTGGCCCACGTGACACCCGCGTCGCGAGGAGCTGTGATGTCGATCACGGGATGCGCGCGGTGGTTCAATGAAATGGATGGTGGCGACGATTTCACTGCCGCGAGTTCTTGTACGACCGGTCAAATCGCGGCCTGGCGGGCGTCCGTGCGCTGTTCTGCGACCTGTCCTGACGGACAGGTCCAAACGGGCAGGAATAAGAACGTGCTCAGCCTGGTGCGGCGTCGGCGAGCGCGGGCGTGCTGGCGAGCGCGGCGCTGAGTTCTTCGCAGCGGCGGAGCGCGCGGGCGCTGATCGGGAGGCGGGGGTCGCTGCGGGCGGTCTGCAGCTGCTCGAGGATCTGGCGGGCGTCGCCGACGAGGGTGCGGGCGGCCTCGCTGTCGCCGGAGGCCATGGTGGCGGAGCCGACGACGAGCAGGGCCTCGGCGTGCGGGAGGGTGTCGGGGCCGAAGCCGGTGAGGGCCTGGTTGTAGGCGTCGCTGGCGATGATCACGGCCTCGGTGGGTTGCTTGAGGGCGAGCATGACGTCGACGGCGAGGAGTAGATCCTCGTGGAGCTCGATGTAGGCGTCCTGGCTGTCGCGGTGGATCTCGATGGCGCGGCCGAGGGTGTTGACGGCGGACTCGGCCTCGCCGAGCGCGAGCTGGTCGCGGGCCAGGGCGCGCAGGGCGGTGCCCTTGAGGGCGCTCGGCGGGCCGCCTTGCTCGAGGGCGACGAGGGCGCGCAGGTGGCTGCTGCGGGCGTCGGCGAAGCGGCGCTCGGCGAACAGGAGGGCGCCGCGGAGCACGGCTGAGCTGGCGCGCAGCTCGGCGCTGGCGCGCTCGCCCTGGCGGAGGACGTCCTGCTCGAGGTGCACGAGCTCGCCGCGGGCGGCGTCCTGGTCGCCCTGGACCAGGGCGAGCTCGATGGCCAGGCCGCGGAGGGCGTCGCGGCCGGGGTCTGGTTCGGGGTTGTCGCCGGCGCTGGCGAGGCGCGGGCTGAGTTCGGCCCGGACGGCGCCGGCGAGGCCCATGGCGGCGCGGTGGCGGAGGATCTGCAGGTCGGCGTGGGGCGTGACGTGGGCCGGGGCCGGGTCGAGCAGCACGCCGGTGGTCGCGGGGGTGGTGGTGCGCGCGCAGGCTGGGAGGGCGAGGGCGAGGGCGAGGGCCGCGGCGGGCCAGCGCCGGCGCGAGGCGGCTGGGTTTGGGGACAGGGGCGCCGCAGCTGTCTCTTGGGTCAGGCGGTCCGCGGCTGACCTTTGGGACAGGCGAGAGCCGCCTGTCCCCGGGGACAGGCGGCTCGCGGGGCGGGCGGCGCGGGGGCGGGGCATCGGGTCAGCGGTAGTAGCCGGGGTAGAAGTTGTTGGTGTGGGTGACGTTGGCGAGGCGGAGGGTGCCCTGGTCGAGGGTGAAGGGGTAGCTGCGGGTGACGTCGGGGGTGCGGATCTTGAGCTCGCCGGAGACGGGGCCCTGGCCGCTGAAGCGGCTGACCTCGACGCTGACGGTGCCGGTGAAGCTGGGCATGGCCAGGGTCTCGCCGTTGCCGAACTGCTCGAGGCTGATGCCCTCGGGGCGCAGCGCGGACAGGCGGCGGCCGCGGCTGTCGATGAAGGCGATGTCGAGGTCGCCGGCGCCGGCCCAGGTGAGGGTGGCCTTGAGCGAGCCGTTGGCGGTGCGCAGCTTGGCCGGGCGGACAAAGCCGAGCCGGGAGGCGCGCAGCTCGGCGGTGTTGCCCTTGGCGCGGCCGATGCCGTCGTCGACGGCGTCGCGGACGAGATCCTGACGGCCGAGGGTGGAGAGGCAGCGGGCGAGCTCGAGGTGGTGTTCGGGGCGCGCGGGGTCGATGCTGACGACGGCGCGGCGGTGGGCGCAGCTGCGGGTGATGTCGCCTTTGCTGGCGTAGGCGTCGGCGAGGCGGGCCTGGAGCTTGAGGTTGAAGGGGTTGACCTCGGCGGAGGAGCCGTAGGCGCGGAGTGCCGCGGGGTCGGAGCGAGCGGCGAGGAGGTCGGCGACGGCGAGCAGGGCGGGTGCGTGGTCGGGGTCGGCCTGCGACCAGGCGGTCGCGTAGGTGAAGGCATCGGGGGCCCCGGCACGGATCGCGTTCTGGACCAGCTTGCGGTGGGCGGGCCGGCTGGTCGGGTCGCGCAGGACCGCCTGGCGCAGCGTCTCGAGCTTGCCGAGGGTGTCGTTGCCGGGCGGGCCTGCGGGGTTGACCTTCCAGCTCGGCACGTAGCGGGCGATGCGGCCGCCGCCGTAGCCGCTGCCGCTGCCGCTGCCGTAGTCGCCGTAGTCGTCATCGAGCTTGGAGTCGGAGCGGGAGGGGCTCTTGGCCGGTTTGGCGGCGGGTGGGGGGCTGGACTCGGTCTTCTTGGCCTTCTGTCCGGAGGCCCCGGAGCTCTCGGAGGCGCCGTTCTTGCCGAGGTCGCCGAGGTTGGCGTCGAGGCCGAGGGAGTCGTCCTTGTCGCTCCCGGCGTCGGCCTCGTCGGCGTTGTCGCGGGAGGCGACGATCGGGTCGTCGTCGACCTCGCGCTCGCTCTGCTCACGGCTCGGGCTGCGGGGCGCCGGGCTCGACTTCTCGGCCTCCTCGGCGGGCTTGGGGTCGGCCTTGGCGCGCTCGTTGGCGCTGCTGGGGGCCTCGGCGGGCTCGGGGCGGGCCTGGCCGGGGCTGGCGGGCGGCGGTGCGGGCTGGGCCGCGCTGCTGGCGTCGGCGGGGGGTGTGGCGATCTGGCCAGCGACCTGGCCGTCGGCCTGGCCGGTCGGCGTGGTGGTCACGGGCGGCGGGAGCTGGCCGTTCCAGCCGGTGGTGCGGCCGGCCTGGCGCACGACGTTGAACTCGCGGAACATCGCGTCGTTCTCGAGCACGAGCAGCGCCGTGTAGCGCGAGAGCACGGTGTACTGGCGCGACAGGTCGATGATCTCGGCGCGCGCCGAGTGGCCCTTGGTGGCGGTGAGGTCGTCGATCTCGAAGCGGGCCCAGGTGCGCGGGAGGTGGGTGTGGGTGCCGTTGCTGGCGCTCGGGGCCGGCTCGAGGTCGACCTGGAACCTGTCCGAAACGACCTGTCCCGAAGGACCGGTGGCGCGCAGCTCGATGCTGCTGTGCACCGGGCCGCTGAGCTTGCCGACCAGCAGCACGGTGTCGCCGGGGCGCAGGGCCGAGAGCCGTTGCGGGTGCACGTACTCCATGCCGCGCGGCAGGGTGAGCTGGACGTCGCGGGCGACCGGGACCTCGCCGCGCAGGCGGAGCTCGCGGACCAGGCCGCGGAGGTCGTCCTTGGCGTCGGCGCGCAGGAGGTCGCCGCCGGTGCGGCGGGTGAGGGCGTCGAGGAGCAGGAGGTCGGAGCGGGCGCCGAGGGCGACGGCCTGGACGCGGGTGCCGGCGAGGGGGCGCTCGAGGTGGCGGAGGAGCTCGTCGGGTGCGAGCTCGCCGGCGGAGGGGGAGCCGTCGCCGAGGTAGACGATGACGCGTTCGGGTGCGGCCTGGGGGTTGATGCCGGCGTCGGCGCCGGCGAGGACCTCGGCGGCGGAGCGCATCATGCCGCCGACGTCGCTGGCGCCGGCGAGGATCTGCTGGTCGAGGAAGGCGTCGACGGCGGGCATCGCCTGGGCCGCGGTGGCGAGGCCGCCGGGGGCGACGTCGCAGGCCGAGTCGCAGGCGAGCACGGTCATGCGGTCGTCCTGGCCGAGCGAGGTGGACATCGCCTGGACCACGCTGCGGGCGACGGTCCACAGCTCGGGGGTGATGCTGTGGCTGCGGTCGAGGACGAAGGCGTAGTGGACCGGGCGGGTGCTGGCGGGCAGCTTGAGGTCCGGCTTCACGGCGAGCATGAAGTAGGCCTGGTTGTCGCGGTCGAGGTAGGTCTCGCTGTGCTGGCGCTGCTCGCTGGCGCTGAGGGGGATGTCGACGCCGAGGTCGTGGACCGGACGGAAGCGCTGCTTGTGGGTGGAGAGCTCGAGGCGGTCGGGGAGCTCGCGGCGGTCGAGCTGGGCCATCGGCGTGACGATGTTGGCGAGGCCGCCGGCCGGGATGGCGCCCTTGTCGACGGCGATGGTGAGGGAGAAGTCGCCGATCTCCTCGCCGGTGGCGCCGCTGCTCGAGCCGGCGATCGGGTAGCGGTAGCGCAGGGTGTCGCCGACGGCCGGGAGCACCTGCGTGTACGAGAGACGGATCTTGCGCTCCCCGCGGCCGGGGATCGGGAAGATCTTCATCTTGAAGATGTTGCCCTTCTCCCACTCGAGCAGGGCCGGGTCGCGCGGGATGGTGGCGTCGACGATCTGGCGGAAGATCTCGCGGGCGCGCTCCTTCTCCAGCATCTCCGCGTTCATCCACACGTTGCCGACCAGCAGCGAGAGGCCGGAGATCGAGGCGTCGGCCGGCAGCGGGAAGCGGTAGGTGCCCTCGAGCACCTCGCCGGCCTCGTTGTAAAACGTCTGTTCGATCTCCGTGCGGGCGATGCGGCCGGAGATCGCGACGTTGACCTTCTGATCGACGATCGCGAGCTTGAACTGCTCGTGGCTGGTGCCGGCGCGGCGGGCAGTGAGGCTGCCGACGCCTGGGGGGACCGAGTCGGCCATGGCGGCGGCGATCTCGAAGGTGCGCGACCAGGCGGTGTCCTCGAGGGCGCGCAGGCTGATCTCTGGCTGGATCGGCTGGGCAGGCTGACCTGCTTGCGGGGCCGCGAGCGGGGTCTCCTGGTGGGCGCCGGGGGTGAGGCGGATCTCCTGGCCGCCGCTGCGCAGGGTGGCCGCGCCGTAGACGACGTCGTAGCTGCGACGATCGCCGCGCGCGAGGGTGCGGGCCTCACCGCTGGTGATCTCGAGCGTGTCGCCGCCGGACCGCACCGTCAGCGGCGCCTGGCCGGCGGCGACGATCGCGACCAGCTCGCCGCTCGCGAGGTTCAGCTCGCGGCTCTGCGCGCCGCTCGAACCCACCGAGATGGTGACGCGGGTGTCCTCGTTGAGGCGCAGGAGGGTGCCGTCGCTGAGCCTCAGCTCGGCCATCGTGCCGCGTGGGATCAGCAGCACCTGGCCGCCGCGGATGCGGGCGCCGGCGCCGAGGAATGTCCCTTCGGCCAGGTCCTCGGTGCGCACGCCGGCGGGCCCGTGCACGGCGGTGAGCTCGGCGACGGCGTCGGTGATCGGCGGGTTGACGACGGTGCCCGCGGCGATTGGTTTGTCGCCGGGGCCCGGGGTCGCGCCGGGACCCGCGGAGCCTGCGGGGCCCCCCGGGTTGCAGGCGGAGACGAGGGCCAGAGAGAGGCAACAGGAGAGGGTGCGTCGCGCTTGCAGCATGGCGGGAGATCCGGGCGGCGGGAGAACGCCTCGACGCGGGCACCGATCTGCCGGCGGGGTGAGGCGAGCGTGGGAACGCAGGTGGTCAGCCCGACCTTACACGAGATCGGAGGCGTCACCGCCCGCATCCGCGGGCTCGCAATTGCCCGCCGAACGCGGGATCTGGGCGGTGTTCGCAAGATCCGCGGGGGCCGTAGCCAGTGCGGCGTTTGTTGCCTAATGTGTGGCCGCCATGGTCTCGGCGACGGAAGTGTTCTTAGCGCACGCGAACAATTCGGGCTTCGACCCGACGGTGGCGGAGCTGCGTCGCAGCCTGACGGCGGCCAAGCAGGAGGCGCTGACGCAGGTTCGAACGGTGGCGCAGGACGGGCTGCAGCAGGTGATGCCCGGGCTGTACGAGCGCATCGTCGTGACGACGATCCAGATCGCGGCGCACGTGGGGCTCGGCGTCGGGCTCGCGCTCGAGGCGCTCGACGAGGTGCACAGCCGGACCTCGCTGTCGCTGTTCTCGCGGGAGATCCGGGAGATGATGACGGAGACGGGGGTGTCGCTGAAGCGGCGCCACTCGAACCGCATCGCCAAGCTGGTGGCGGAGATCGAGGCGCAGCGGCTGGCGTGGCGGCACAACCACGAGTTCCTGTCGTGGCTCGGCTTTCGCCGCGACGACCAGCGCTACACGGCGCTCAATCGGCGCGAGCGGCTCGAGGCCTTCAAGGTGCAGCAGCGGCTGCTGGCCTCGCGCGACGCGGTGATCACCAAGCTCGGGGTGCCGCTGACGACGGCGCTCGAGGGTCACGACCGCTTCATGTTGGCGAACCGCTGGCACCTGCCGCCGAGCCCCGACCACGCGGTCGAGCGCTACGTGTGGCCGCTGCTGTCGCTGCAGTCGGGGCCGGTGACGATGTTGGAGTACGCGCGGCTCGAGCATGACGCCTTCGTCGACGCGGGCGGGGCGAAGGATCAGGCCTCGGCGCTGTTCGACAAGATCGCGGCGGCCTTCAAGGCGCAGCTGATCGCGGCGCTCGAGCACCTGCCCGAGGACGCGCAGGCCGGCGTGATCGTGTGAGCTAGTTGCCCGCCGAGACGGCCTCGATGCGGGCGATGAAGGCGTCGACGTCGATCGGCGGCGGGGCGCCGGAGGCGGTGAACTCGTCGCGTGCGAGCACGGCGTGGGCGTGGGCGTGGGCGTACTCGCCGAGGCGGGCGTCGAGGGTGGCGGCCATGAAGTAGCGCAGGCCGCGGCGCACGGGGTCGGGCTCGAGGTCGACCTCGGCCAGGAGGGCGCCCTGCAGCACGGAGGCCAGCTCGCTCTCGGTGGCGAGCAGGGCGACGCCCTCGAGGTTGGCGGCGGCGGTCTGGACCTTGTCGCCGGTGAGCGGCCCGGTGAGCAGCAGCTGCGGGAGCATCTGCTGCAGGTGGCTGATGGCGCGGCCGGGGCCCTCGCTGGCGAGCACGAGGCGGGTCACGCCGAGCAGGGAGGCGGCGTGTCCGGGCGCGAGCTTCTGGGCGGCCTCGTAGTGGGCGCGCGCGGCCTTCGGGTCCTTGCGGACGCGGGCGACCTCGCCGCGGAGGAACAGGGACTGGGCCTGTTGTTCGCGGTCACCGAGCTTGGCGTAGAGGGCGGCGGCCTCGACGGCGTGGGCGTCGGCGCGGTCCAGCTCGCGTTGCTCGAGGGCGATGACGCCGAGCATGTAGACGACGGAGGGGTCGGTGTAGCCGCCCTCCTTGGCGAGCAGGAGGAAGGGTTTGGCGGCGGCGCCGGAGTACTCGGCCATCTGCACGCCGGCCCACAGGAAGGCGAGGTCGGGGGTGAGGTGGCCCTCGGCGGCGAGGGTCGCGAGGTCGGCCTTGAGAATGCCCTCGGAGAGCTCCTGCACGTCGTCATTGGCGGCGCAGCGGGCCGAGTAGGCGGTGACGCGGGCGCGAGCGATGCGGGCCTGGATCTGCAGGGTGGGCTGCTGGATCGCGAGGGCGGCGTCGAGGTTGATGAGCATCGCCTCGACCGAGATGTCGCCGGCTTCGATGCGGGTCTCCTCGCTGAAGTCGCTGCGACGGGTCGGGGTCGACTTGGGGCCGAGGTCCTCGAGGCGCCAGACCACGCCGCGGATGCAGCGGGTGAAGTAGAGGGCGGCGAGGTCGGCCCGGGCCACCGAGATCCAGTGGCGGCCGTCGCTGTCGGCCAGGAGGGCGAGCTCGCGGTCGGCGCTGCGGGCCTTGCCGGTGCGCAGGAGCTTGGTCGACCTCTCGAGGGCGGCGATCGTCGTGGCGGGGGCGTGGGTGCGCGCGACCTCGAGCAGCGGGGCGAGGTCCAGCCAGGCGTCCCAGGTGCCCATCGCGGCGCTCTCCTGGGCCGCGCCGGCGGGGCTGGGGGTCGCGCTCTGCTTGCGCTTGCAGGCCACGCCGGGCACGAGGAGGCAGGCGAGCAGCAGGGAGGCGAGGCGAGTCCGGCGAGCCATGGCGCGGGAGGCTACGCCAGCGCGCGCCGGTGGGCCACAGGCAGCTGCGGGTAGCGAAGGCGTGGTCGCCGGTGCCCGCGGACACGGCCGGGCTGGCGCTGGACGGGCGCTTTTCGTGGTGTAAGCCGGGTCTCGGGGCAGGCGTTTTGCAGATCGACGGCCCCGGACGCTCGTTCCGGGCCGCCTGCGGAGACTGACCATGCGACGAATCGTGAAGACCACCACTCTCGGCCTGTTCTCGACCTTGCTGCTCGGCGCCGCGATGTTGGCGTGCAGCCCCGGGGTCGCGGAGGCCCACACGCCGTGGAACAACACCGAGCGCTACCGGGCGCCGATGCCGGCGCAGGACCTGTCGCTGACCCTCGAGAGCCCCGGGGGCGGCTCGGTGCAGACCTACTGGCACGACGGCTCGCTGTACGCGGCCGGCAACAACGGCGGGCGTTACAACATCCGGCTGCAGAACAACACCGGCGAGCGGGTCGAGGCGGTGGTCACGGTCGACGGCCGCGACGTGGTCTCGGGCGAGCTCGGCAACTACAAGCGCCAGCGGGGCTATGTGATCGAGGCCTACGGCTCGGTCGTGATCGAGGGCTTTCGCCAGTCGCTCGACCAGGTCGCCGCGTTCCGCTTCACCGACATCGGCAACAGCTACTCGGCGCGCCGCGGCAGCGGTCAGCACGTCGGGGTGATCGGTGTGGCGGTGTTCAAGGAGTGGCAGCCCCGCCGTCGCCCCGCGCCGACGCCGATCGCCACCCGGCCCTACTACGAGCCCTACGGCGGCGGTGGCTACGACTACCGCAACGAGGCCAGCAAGAGCGCCGGTGAGGCGGCGGCCGATGCATCCTCGCCGCCCCCCGCGTCGGCGCCGATGGGCGCCGGCAAGGCCCGGACCGCGTACGACGACGGCGACGGCTACGCCGAGCGCGAGTCCCCCCGGGCCCGCAGCAACCGGCTCGGCACCGAGTACGGTGAGTCGACCTACAGCTCGGTGCGCGAGGTCAGCTTCACCCGCAAGCACACTCGCCGCCCCGACTCGCTGATCACGATGTACTACGACAGCATCGAGGGCCTGCGCGCGCGCGGGGTGCCGGTCGACCCGGTCTACTACCCGCCCTACAACCCGCCCACGCCGCAGCCGTTCCCGGCCGACGGTGAGCGCCACAACCAGTACGCGCCGCCGCCCCCGGTCCGCCGTTACTACTGAAGGGACAGGTCAAGCGAAAGGCCAGGTCGAAAGGCCAGGTCGGAAGACCAGGTCGGAAAACCAACGCGAAAGGCCAGGCGCCGCGCTCACTGTGAAGTGGGGGCGGCGTCTGGCGCTGGTTCAGCCGACGCTGTGGCCGAGCAGGGTGCGGACGGCCGCCGAGGCGCAGGCCAGGCCGAAGGCGCCGGTGACGAAGCTGGCGGTGCCGTAGATGACGTTGCGGTGCATGCAGCCGTGGAGGTCGTTGCCGCCGTGCGGGCAGACGCAGCGGAAGCCCTCGCCGTTGTCGTAGCTGAGCTCCAGGGGGTCCTGCGGGGGCTCCTGCGAGTGCACGGCGAGGATGTTCCACGGCTCCTTGTCGGCGTGGGGGAAGTCGTGGGCCTTGCGCAGGAGCTTGCGGGTGGCGGCGAGGAAGGGGTCGTGGACGACGGCGTTGAGGTCGGCGACGCGGATCTGGGTCGGGTCCATGCGGCCAGAGGCGCCGCCGCAGACGACCAGCGGGATGCCCTGCGCGCGGCAGCTGGCGATGAGGTGGGCCTTGGCGGCGAGGTTGTCGATCGCGTCGATCACGAGGTCCGGCTTGCGGGAGAGGAGGGCCGCGCTCGACTCGGCGTTGTAGAACACGGGCTCGGGGTGGACCTCGCAGCGCGGGTTGATGAGGCGCACGCGCTCGGCCATCACCGCGGCCTTCTGCTTGCCGGTGGTGCCGCGCAGGGCGTGCAGCTGGCGGTTGGCGTTGGTGACGCAGATGAGGTCGAAGTCGACGAGGGTGAGGGTTCCGACGCCGGAGCGGGCCAGCGACTCGGCGGCCCAGCTGCCGACCCCGCCGAGGCCGATCACCATCACGTGGCTGGCGAACAGGCGCTCCATGCCGCTGTCGCCGACCAGTCGACCCATGCGGTCGAAGCGGCGGTGCAGCTTGTAGGTGCTGGTCTCGTCGTCGTCGACGCGCGGCGGATCTGCGACGCCGACGGCACTGCGCTTCGGGAAGGCGAGGCCGCCGGGGATGAACTGGGTCGACATGGCGCGGGCAGTATAGCCAGCTCGCGCGGGGCGTCGTTGTGGCGACGCCGCGGGAAAGGTCATGCTGGTGTCAGCCGCAGCGCTCGGCGGCGCTGAGCGTGGTGGCGGCCATGATGCACCTGGCCTGGCGAGCGTAGACGATCTTGCCGCGCAGCTCGACCAGCTTGCGCTTCTCCTTCACGCACTGGAGTCGCAGCTGGTCGAGGAGATTGGCGGCGGCGTCGCCGTGCTGGTCGCCGACCTCGGCGAGGGTGATGGCGATCTTGTGCTGGCAGACGACCTCGGGCGCAGGCGCGCGCACGTAGAGCATCCACAGGGTGCCGAGCACGACGACGAGCAGGCTGATGACGATGCCGGCGATTTTCATCGGACCCCGACCCGAACCGGAACCGGCTCAGCCGCCGCCGTCGATCACGCGGAAGGCGGCGCGGCGCTTCTTGACCTGCGACTCGTCCGTGGCGGCGGGCTTCTCGACCGGCGCGGGCTCGGGCTCGGCCTTGCTGGCGGCGGCCTTGCTGGCGGCGAGCGGGACCGGCTCGTCGACGACGGCGCGCAGTTCGGGGCGCTCGGGCGTGGACTCGAGCTCAGGCTCGGCGTCGAGGCGCACGGCGGGGGAGGTGGTGCCGGACTGGCGGCGCACGGACTCGGGGACGTGGCGGTCGAGGACGATGCCGCGGCCGGTGGCGCGGTCCATCACCACGTAGATTGACTCCCACGGGAAGGAGCAGCGTGACACGGTGCCGCCGAAGGAGAGGTTGGCGGCGAGGCCGGTCTGGCCGAAGGTGAGGTCGAGCGGGTAGCTCGAGTCCAGGTCGATGATGAGCCGCTCCTTCCACTGGTGGCGGATCTCGTCCGGGCACACCACGGACGCATGAGTCGCGTTGACGTGCAGCCGCGGGCAACGGCCTGCCGCGTAGAGCGACTCGATAACACTCTGGACCGGGTGGACCATAAGCCTTGCGAAGCTAGCCCAACTCACCGGCCCTGGCGAGGCCGTTCCTCGGCCCTGGGCGCTCAGGATCGCGGCCCTCGCTCGCGCGCGTGCGAGCCCTGACTCACACGCGATGGGGCGTGGGGGCCGCTTGCGCCCGCGGCGGACCCGCATGCTAAAGTGCGGTCGGCCCCCGTCATGAAGCTTCATCGCCAGTGTGACTGTTCGTGCCACGGCCTCGGCAGCCCCGCGGGCGCGCTGCGGGGCGGGCCGCCCTCGACTGGTTTCTTCGTGCTGTCGCTGTCGCTGTCGCTGCTGATCTGCGGGCTGGTCTCGACTGGTGTGATCCCGATCCGCTTCTGGTAGCGCCTGGCCGCGGTAGCTGCTCAGCTGAACGCGTCGAGGCCGGTGATGGCGCGGCCGATCGCCAGCGTGTGGATCTCGTGGGTGCCCTCGTAGGTGTAGACCGTCTCGAGGTTGCACAGGTGCCGCATCACGTGGAACTCGCCCATGATGCCGTTGCCGCCGAACATCGAGCGGGCGGTGCGGGCGGCCTCGAGGGCCATGCGCACGTTGTCTCGCTTGAGGTACGAGACCTGCACAGGGCTCAGCTTGCCGTCCTGCTTGAGGCGGCCGAAGTGGAAGGCGAGCAGCAGGGCCTTGCCGATCTCGTTGTGCAGCTCGACGAGTTTCTGCTGGGTCAGCTGGAAGCCAGCCAGCGGCTTGCCGAACTGCACGCGCTCGAGGGTGTAGCGGCGGGCCCGCTCGTAGACCCCCATCGCCGCGCCGACTGCTCCCCAGCCGATGCCGTAGCGGGCCTGGGTGAGGCAGCTGAGCGGGCCCTTGAGGCCGGAGACGCCGGGCAGCAGGTTGTGCTTCGGGACCTTGACCTCGTCGAGCACGATCTCGCCGGTGATCGAGGCGCGCAGGCTGAGCTTGCCGTGGGTCTCGGGGGTCAGCAGGCCCGGCATGCCGCGCTCGACGAGGAAGCCGCGGATGACCGGCGTGTCGCTGCCGAAGTCGAGGGTCTTGGCCCACACGATCATCACGTCGGCGATCGGGCTGTTGGTGATCCAGAATTTCTGGCCCGAGAGCACGTAGTCGCCGCCGGGCGCGAGCTGGCGGGCGTGGGTTCGCATCGAGCCGGGGTCGCTGCCGGAGTTCGGCTCGGTGAGGCCGAAGGCGCCGATGAGCTCGCCGCGGGCCATCCCGGGCAGCCAGCGCTCGCGCTGCTCCTCGGTGCCGAAGGCGTGGATCGGGTACATCGCCAGCGCCGACTGGACCGAGCAGAAGCTGCGGATGCCGCTGTCCTGACGCTCGAGCTCGATCATCGTCAGGCCGTAGGCGACCGGGTTCATGCCGGCGCAGCCGTAGCCGTGCAGCGGGGCGCCGAGGAAGCCCATCTCGGCGAACTCGGCGATCAGCTCGCGCGGGAAGGTGGCGTGCTCGTAGTGCTTCTCGATCACCGGGGCGACGCGGCGCTCGCAGAAATCCCGCGCCGCCGACCACACCAGGCGCTCCTCGTCGGTCAGCAGGTGGTCGATGCTCAGGATGTAGGGCGTGCCGCTCATCGCCGCCGGTCTACCACGCCGCCTCGCGGGGCCTCCGGGCGCGGCGCGGTGGGCTAGCGCACGCTCGCGGGGCGCGGGGCGGCGAGCACGAGGGCCGCGAGCGCGAGCAGGCCGAGGTTTCGCAGGAGGTGCAATGCGCTGACGGGGTCGGCGGTCTCGCTCGCGCTGGCGCCGAAGCAGCCGCAGCTGAGGTCGAGGCCGCGGGCGAGGCTGACTGCGAGCAGCGCGGTGAAGCCGAGCAGGAGGCCGGCGAGCAGGAGGGCGCCGCCGCGGCGCCACGGGGTGAGCAGGGCGAGCGCGCCGATCAGCTCCAGCGTCGGTACGAGGGTGGCGATCAGGTTGACGCTGACGTCTGGGAAGGCCTGGTAGTTGGCGATCGCGGCGGCGAAGGCGGCCGGGTCGGCGAGCTTGGGGGCGGCCGCGGCCAGGAACACGCCGGCGAGCGAGAGGCGGGCTAGCCAGGCCAGGGTCGGGCCGAGCCGCGAGTGGGATGGCTTCGGGGACATGTCCTCGGAGACATGTGACACGGCGCTAGTCATGGCAGCTCCTCCGGGAGCTCGGAGCGCAGCGCCTCGGGCGGGGGCTCGGCGAGGGCGGGCTCGGCGAGGGTGCAGGCGGCGGCGGGCTGGGCGAGGACGGGCAAGCCAGGCCGCAGCACGAGGTGGACGAGCCCGACGAGCGCGCCGAGGGCGGTCAGGATGAGGAGCTCGCGCAGGTCATCGCGGGAGATCACGGCGGGGCCTCCGAGGATAGCGGCAAACGTGGCCGCGTTTGCGAGGCAACCGGGGCTGCTGCGGGCAGATTCCCGGGTGGTGGTCTGCGGGCCCCCGGGCTGCGCGAGAAATTGCGGCTGACCCGGCGGGCGGTGTTACCCTCCGGCCAGGAGCGCGCGCGTGCCGTGAGGGACGCGATGGCGCTGGCAGGAGAGATTGTCATGACCGACCCACGACCCCCTCTTTGCCCCTCGAGGCTCTGGTCCCGCCTGGCGTTCCTGGCGTCTGGGGCGGCGTTCGCGTTCGCCGTCGGGCTCGCCCCGCAGGCGGCGCAGGCAGCCGGCGCGACCATCGGAGGCAAGGCCGGCACGAGTGGCGTGAGCGGCAGCGGTGGCATGAACAGTGGCGCGAAGGGCAAGAAGAAGGGCTTTCAACTGCCGGAGCGGGTCGCCCAGGGCAACGCGATCTCCTTGCTGATGCCGGTGCAGGTCGGCTTCGCCGGCTACATGCCGCGCGTGCGCATCGCCCTGCAGTACGACCGCCAGATCCAGAAGGCACACTGGGTCTACCTCGGGGCGGCGGCGCTGCTCGACCGCGGCGACTTCAAGACCTTCAAGCTCGGCTCCTGCGGCCTCGGCACGCAGGGGTCGTGCAACAAGGGCACGGTCGCGGGCTTTGATGTCTACGCCGGCTACGCGCACAAGTGGTACCTTGAGGACTATCCGTACCTGGTGCCGATCGCCCGCGGGGCGATCGGCGGCGGGGCGTGGTACCTGCCGGACATCACGGGCTCGCGGCAGCAGTCGCGCATCTCGAGCTGGGGCCTCAGCCTGCGCCCAGGCGGCGGCCTCCGCTTCTTCCCGATCCTCGACCTGGCGATCGGCATCGACATCAACTTCGTGCTGGGCTTCACCTCATCGAAGGACAAGCCAGTGGGCGAGCCGCTCGTGAAGAAGGCCAACTTCCTGTTTGGCATGGAGATCCTGCCGCTGATCATCGAGTACCGCTTCTGAGGCCTGCCGCGCGTGTGGCGCGTGCGTGCGGAAACCCAGGTCGCAGCGGGCGGCGGTTCGTGTTAGCGAGGCCGCCATGGCACTGGCTGTCGGCATCGTCGGGCTCCCCAACGTGGGCAAGTCCACCCTGTTCAATGCGCTGTCCAACGCGGGCGCGCAGTCGGCGAATTATCCCTTCTGCACGATCGAGCCGAACGTCGGCATGGTGTCGGTGCCGGACCCGCGGATGGACGCGCTGGTGAAGGTGGTCGAGCCGAACAAGATCGTGCCGACCACGGTCGAGTTCGTCGACATCGCCGGCCTGGTGAAGGGCGCGAGCCAGGGCGAGGGGCTCGGCAACCAGTTTCTCACGCACATCCGCAACGTCGACGCGATCGTCCACGTGGTCCGCTGCTTCGACGACGACAACATCATCCACGTCAACAACAAGGTCGACCCGGTCGGCGACGCGGAGATCATCAACACCGAGCTGCTGCTGCGCGACATGCAGTCGGTCGAGGCGCGGCTGAACAAGGCCAGGAAGGCGTCGAAGGGCGGCGACAAGGGCGAGAAGCAGGCGACGATCAGCTGCGAGAAGCTGCTCGACGCGATGGGCCGCGGGGTGATGGTCCGCAACATCCCGCTCGACGAGGCCGACCGCGAGGTGGTGCAGTCGCTGACGCTGCTCACCGCCAAGCCGGCGCTGTACGCCGCCAACGTGGCCGAGAGCCAGCTGGCGGCCGGGCTCAAGGACCCGAAGGTGGCGCGCCTGGTCGAGGTGGCGGAGCGCGAGGGCACCGAGGTGGTCGTGATCTCGGCGGCGATCGAGGCCGAGATCGCGGGGCTGTCACCGGACGAGCGGCGCGAGTTCCTCGAGGGCATCGGCGCCGAGGAGCCGGGCCTCAGCCGGCTGATCCGCCGCGCCTACACGCTGCTCGACCTCATCACCTACTTCACCGCCGGCAAGCAGGAGGTGCGCGCGTGGACGATCGAGCGCGGCACCCTGGCGCCGCAGGCCGCCGGGAAGATCCACACGGACTTCGAGCGTGGCTTCATCCGCGCCGAGGTGATGGCCTGGACCGACCTCGTGCAGCTAGGCTCCGAGGCGGCGGTCAAGGCCAAGGGCCTGTTTCGCGTCGAGGGCAAGGAGTACACGGTGCAGGACGGTGACGTGATGCACTTCCGCTTTAACGTGTGAGGCGCTTGGACGTGCGGCGCTTCGACGTGTGCGGTGGTTGAACGGGAGGCGTCAGGCGGCGTCGCGCGGGTCGTCGTAGGTCGGCGGGCGGTCCGAGGTGGCGCCGCCGAGCAGGTCGTCGAGCGTGGCCGAGAAGTTGGCGAGGCCCTGCTCGAGCACCTGGGTGGGCGCGGCGAAGCCGAGACGCACGCACTGCGGGGCCTCGAGCACGCTGCCGGGGATCACCTGGGTCTCGTAGCGGGCCCGCAGGTGCGCGGCGAAGGCGAGGTCTTGCACGCCGACTGGCAGGCGCACGAGCGTGTGCACGCCGGCGTGCGGCGGGACCCACTCGATGCGCGGCTCGCCCTGGGCCCAGCGTTCGACGACACGGCGGCCAGCGGCGGCGATGCGGTTGGCGCGGAGGGTGAACTCGTCGATGTGGCGCAGGGCGTGGGCGGCGAGGCGGGCGGTGGCGGCGGGCAGGCGGGTGTGCAGGTAGTCGGCGGCGATGCGCAGGCCGCGGGCCAGGTCGGGGTCGCGGGTGACGAGCCAGCCGACGCGCAGCTCGGGCAGGCCGAGGCCCTTGCTGGTCGAGCTGAAGGAGATGGCGTTGTCAGCGACGGTGCAGGCGGGGCGGCAAGCGGCGGCGGGGTCGAGGTCGAAGGCGTGGTCGAGGAGGACCTCGTCGACGAGCAGCGCGGCGCCGACGCGGGCAGCGAGGCTGGCGATCTCGGCGAGGGTGCGCGGGCTGCAGGCGACGCCGGAGGGGCTGTGCAGGTTGGTCAGGACGACCGCGCGGGTGCGCGGGGTGAGCACCTTGGCGAGTCGTTCGGGGACCAGCTGCCAGCCGTCCTCGATGCGGCGGTCGATGCGGGCCACGCTGGCGCCAAGCATCTCGGGCACCCGAAACAGCGGCTCGTAGGTGGGGCGCTCGACGACGACGTGGTCGCCCGGGCGGAGGATGGCGATCAGGGCGTGAACGATCGCCTGGTTGGCGCCGGGGCACAAAGCGACCTGGCCCGGCTCGACGTCGTAGCGGTCCGCGACCGCGTGCACGAGCGACGACTCGGCCTCGTCCCAGGCGAGCGCGGCGGGCTCATCGTCGTCGTCGCGACGCTGTGACGCGATGCTCCGGGACAGGTCGTAGCGAGCGCCCGGGACCACGGAGAGGGCCCAGGACGCGGCTTCGAGGGGTCGCAAGGGGACCTGCACGATAGCGCGCATCGTTTCAGATGTGACCCGCGACCGCAAGGTGTACAGTAGCCCCCAGCCTGATGCAGCGCGCAGCGGAGACGCAGGAGTGGGTGGCGAACATCACCCGGCAGGCGGCGTTCACGAGGGGCTACTCGCCGTTGTCGGCGGCGATCCTCGACTGTTTGGCAGGTTGGCTGGCAGGTAGGCTGGCGGTCGGGTTGGCCGTGGGGGCTGACGGGGTCGCTGCCGAGGTTGAGGCGCTGCGGCGGCGCTTCCTGGCGTTTGTCGGGGCGAGGCGCTGGGACAACGACCTCGAGCCGATCTTGAAGTTGGCGGCGACCCTGCACAGTCATGTGCTGCGCGGCGACCCGCGGGTCGCGGGGCTGCGACCGTACTACCGCACGGTCTCGGACAGCGACACGGCGGACGCGGCCTCGCCCGACGAGCCGGCCTTCGCGGGAGAACTGCTCGCCGCGCTCTCGGCTCTCGGTGACGACCTGCTGGTCGAGGCCGAGGGCTGGGTGATGCAGACCAACGAGACGGCACGCGGCGTGATCTGGCTGCTGCCCGCTGCGCTGCTGCAAATCGAGGCCGCGTACCTGGTCGAGCTCGGGGCCAGCGCGGGTCTCAATCTGCTCGCGGATCTGCGTCGCTTCGACCTGCGCTGGGCGGACGGCGAGGGCCTCACGCTCGGCCATGGCGAGGCGTCGCAGTTCCAGATCGAGTGCGAGGGCCCGCGACCGTCGCTGCCGTCGCGGGTGCGTCCGCCGGAGATCGTCGCACGCGTCGGCGCCGACGCCCGCGTGGTCGACCTCGACGCGCCCGACGCGGAAACGCAGCTGGCCGCGTGCATCTGGGGCGACCAGCCGCGTCGCATGCAGCGTCTGCGGGAGGCGCTCGAGCTGCGTCGCGGCCTGCGAGGCACGCCGCAGGCGGCGCGGATGCTGCGGGCCAGGCTGCCGGATGAGACCGACGAGCTGCTGCGCGCCGCGGTGCCGGTCCACCCGGTCGCGCCGGTGATCTTGTTTGATACCTACGTGACCGCGTACTTCAACGACGTGGATCACCGCGCCCTGGTCCGCGCGGTCGAGGCCTTCGCCCGCCCCTGGACCCTGCGCCACCAGTTGTCGTGGCTGTGGGTCCGCTTCGAGCCGGCGCGGGCCGGTGAGACCCAGGCCCCGCAGATCGGCTGGTGCCGCTGGTGGGTGGAGGTTTGGACCCAGGGGCAGCGGCACACGGTCGAGCTCGGCTGGGCCCACCCGCACTGCGTCCATCTGAGCTTCGGGCCCGGTCTCGCGGCGCTGGCCCGGCTGCGAGGGCCCGAGTGACATCCGGGCGCGGTGGTGGCATCGTCCGGCCGACGCCATGACGCCCGCCTCGACCCGCCCGCTCGCCGCGCTGCTAGTCGCCCTGCTGGCGTTGGCGTCAGTGCCCGCGGCGGCGAGTCCGTACCGCGTGCTGGCGCCGCCGGTGGAACCTGTCCCTGCGGCCAGCACGCCTGTCCCTGCGGCCAGCACGCCTGTCCTTTCGACCAGCCCGCCTGTCCCTTCGACCAGCCCGGGCGGGGCCGCGGTGGCGCCGACCGACAGCGCGGCCGAGCGGGCGGCGATCTCGGCCGCGACCTCGCCGACGCAGCCGCTCTCGGACGACCCCGCGCTCGAGTACCGCCGCGGCGAGCAGGCCTACGCGCTCGGCAACTACGAGCAGGCGGTGCGGCACTTCGAGCGTAGCTACGAGCTGTCGAACTTCGCCGACCTGCTCTACAACCTCGGCATGGCCTACTCGCAGTGGCACGGCCTCGACGGCGACGTCGGGCACCTGCGCAAGGCCAAGCGGCTGTTCCAGAACTACACCAAGCGGCTGTCCGAGAACCCGGCGATGGACCAGAGCCAGCGCGACGAGGCCGAGGCGCAGATCGCCCGGCTCGACGAGCAGATCGCCGAGCACGAGAAGCGGGTGGCCGCGCCGCCGCCGGTGGTCAAGCCTGACCCGCAGCCGCAGCCGCAGCCGCCGCTCGACCAGCCGGAGAAGAAGCCGGTGTACAAGCGCGGGTGGTTCTGGGGCGTGATCGGTGTGGTCGTGGTGGCGGCCGCGGTGACCACCGCGGTCGTCCTCACCCGCAAGCCGGGCTTCGAGCCCGAGCTCGGCAGCATCGGCCCCAACTCGGGCACCGCGCTGCTGCGCTTCTGAGGTGGCATGTCGTCGAGCCAGGACCTGCACCCGCTCTCGGGCGCCCGCTTCGTGTGTGAGCGGGCCGAGGGGCCCGCGCTCGTGTACACGGTGGCGGTGTACGCCGCCGGCGGTCGCACGCACCAGGCGACGCTGCGCTGGGACGCGGAGGGCCTCGCGGTGGCCGAGCCGGTCTGCGCCGACCCATGGGCGCAGACGGAGCTTCTCAAGCTGGCGCGGGTGTTGCGGCACGGCGAGCAGGCGCGACTGAGTCGCTGGCGCGGTCCCTGACGGGTCGCGCACCGACGAGCGCAGGGCGGGTCGCTGTGCGCCCGCCCTGCCTTTCGTTGCCGTGCGTTCGGGGTCAGCCGCCGGTGCTGGAACCGCCGGTGGTGCCGCCGCCAGTGGTGCCGCCCATGTTGATCGGGCAGCCCTCGTCGCCCTCGTCGCAGCAGATGCACGAGATGCCGCGCTGGTCGCCGCAGTAGCCGTAGTCGTAGGTGACCCCCATGCCGTCGCCTTCGGTCATGCAGAGGACGGTGCAGTCGGTCGCGCTCAGCTTGCCGTAGTCGCAGGACTCGAGCGAGACATCACCGTTGCAAGTGTCGGGCGTGTCATTGGTGCAGGCGGTGCCGGGGCCTTCGCCGCACACGAACTTGACCATCGAATCCTCGTCGACGCAGCCGTAGGCGAAGCCGTGTCCGTCGGCGATGCAGTTCTCGTTGGGGCCGTTCGGGTTCTCGACCCAGCTGCCGTTGGTGCACACGTAGTACTTGCTGCCCTCGGGGCCGCAGTCGGGGTTGTCGGCCGTGAGGCAGAGGAAGTTCTCGGTGTTGGCGTCGCAGCTGCCGGGCGGTTCGGTGCCGACGCTGCAGTCGAGCGGTGTGCCGGTGGTGCCGTTGGTCTCGCTGGTGGTCGGGACCTCGGCCGTCGTGCCGCTGGTCGGCGTGTTCGTCGTGGTGCCGTTGTTGGTGTCGGAGCTGCTCGTGCCCGGGGTGGTGTCGCTGGTTGCCGTCGCGCAGCAGTCCAGGTTGTTGATGTCGTTGGGCTTGCACCAATCGTAGCCCACGTTGCAGAAGCACTCGCCGTTGCTGAGGAAGCTGTTGTCGTCGGTGCAGCTCTCGGCCTCCTTGCCGCCGCCGCCGAGGGTGACCACGCAGCCGAGCGCGACGGAGCTGAGGAAGGCGGAGAGGGCCGACAGGCGAGTGAACTTCAAACCAGACGTCAAGGTAGATGAGAACATGACAAGGTGTCCTGGAAAGGCGTGGGTGCGAGCCAAAGCGGCGTGGGGCCTCAGACGGCCCCTGGTGAAGCTTGATTCTCTCACTCCCGTGGTTGCAAGGGCGCGGAGAAACCGCCCTCGACGGCGTCTCACGCGGCCAATAGCGTGACCGCTGCTCAGCTCGGGTCGGACTCGACGACCCAGGTGTGGCCCTTGCGCATCAAGGCGTTGAGGTCGCCCAGGCCCTTGGCCCGGGCCTGCCGGTTCTGCTCGTGCATGCCGCGCTCGAAGGATGTGCCGGCGCCAGGGTGCAGGTAGAGGACACCGAGGGCGACGGGGAAGGTCGGTGGCTCGAGGGTAGCGAGCAGGAAGGCCATCGTATGGTTGTGCTCGTCGTGCACAAGGATGTCGGCCTCGGTGACGCCATACTCGCCGATGGTGACGACCTCGAGCTCGAGCTTGCCGGGGCTGCAGGCGCAGGCCCTTGGTGTGGTCCTTGCCGAAGCGCATCGGCTTGCCGTGCTCGAGGTGGAGCTGAGTCTCGGCTGCGATCTCGCGCGCGGTGAAGTGCTCGAAGGCGCCGTCGTTGAAGACGGGGCAGTTCTGGTAGACCTCGACGAAGCCGGTGCCGACGAACTCGTGGGCGCGCTTGAGCGTCGTGATGAGGTTCTTGGCGTCGGTGTCGATGGCGCGGCCGACGAAGCGGCCCCCGCAGCCGAGCGCGAAGGCGGCCGGGATCAGCGGGTTGTCGACCGAGCCCATCGGCGTCGAGGGTGAGCGCTTGCCGAGCAGCGAGGTCGGCGAGTACTGGCCCTTGGTGAGCCCGTAGATCCGGTTGTTGAACAGGATCAGCTGCATGTTCACGTTGCGGCGGAGCACGTGCATCAGGTGGTTGCCGCCGATGCTGAGGCCGTCGCCGTCACCCGTGACGACCCAGACGTCGAGCTCCGGGTTGGCCAGCTTCACGCCCGTGGCGACCGCGGGCGCGCGCCCGTGGATCGTGTGGAAGCCGTAGGTGTTCATGTAGTAGGGGAACCGGCTCGAGCAGCCGATGCCCGACACGAACACGGTGCTCTCCTTGCGGACCCCGAGCTCGGGCAACATGCGCTGGACCGCCGCGAGGATCGCGTAGTCACCGCAGCCGGGGCACCAGCGGACCTCCTGGTCCGAGGTGAAGTCCTTGCGGGTGAGGGGCGGGGACGGTGGGTCGAGGGGCGTCATGTCAGTTGGCCTCCGGGACGTTGAGCTGCTTGCGGATCTCTGCCTCGATCTCGGCGATCTTGAAGGGTTGGCCGGCGATCTTGTTGAGGCCCTTGGCGTCGACCAAATACTCCGCGCGGAGCACCTTCACGAGCATGCCGTTGTTCATCTCCGGCACGATGACCTTCTTGAACCTGCGCAGGAGATCGCCGAGGTTGTGCGGCATCGGGTTCATGTAGCGAATGTGCAGGTGCGAGACCTTGAGGCCCGAGCGGCGGGCCCCGAGCACGGCCTGGGAGATCGCCCCGAAGGTGGAGCCCCAGCCAACGACCAAGAGATCGCCGGTGTCCTCGCCCTGTTCGATCTTCTGCGCCGGGATGTCGTCGGCGATGCCGGCGATCTTCGCGGCGCGCACCTTCGTCATCTTGTGGTGGTTGTCCGCGTCGTAGGAGATGTTGCCGGAGTCGTGGTGCTTCTCGATGCCGCCGATGCGGTGCTCGAGGCCCGGGGTTCCCGGCACGGCCCACGCGCGTGCGAGCGTGGCCGGGTCGCGCAGGAAGGGGTGGAAGCCCTCGGGTTCGCGGCGAAACTGCACCGGGAACGGCTTGATCGTCGTGATGTCGGGGATCTTCCACGGCTCGGCGCTGTTGGCCAGGAAGCCGTCGGTGAGCAGCAGCACCGGGGTCATGTACTTGGTTGCGATGCGCACCGCCTCGATCGCCATGTCGAAGCAGTCGCCGGGGGTGCAGGCGGCGATGACCGCGAGTGGGCAGTCGCCGTTGCGGCCGTACATGGCCTGGAGAAGGTCGCTCTGCTCCGTCTTGGTGGGCAGGCCGGTCGACGGGCCGCCGCGTTGAACATCGACGACGATCAGCGGGAGCTCGGTGGCGACGGCGAGGCCGAGCGCCTCGGCCTTGAGCGCGAGGCCCGGGCCGGAGGTGCTGGTGACCCCGAGCGCGCCGGCGTAGGAGGCCCCGATCGCGGCGCAGATCGCCGCGATCTCGTCCTCGGCCTGAAACGTGGTGATGCCGTAGCCGCGCAGGTTGGAGAGGGTGTGGAGGATCGTCGAGGCTGGGGTGATCGGGTAGGAGCCGAGCATCAGCTCGAGCCCCGCGAGCCGGCCGCCGGTCAGCAGGCCCCACGCGGTGGCCTCGTTGCCGGTGACGTTGCGGTACACGCCGGGCGCCAACCTGGCCTTCGGCACCTGGTAGCAGCCGATGCCGTTTGGGAGCTCGGCCGTCTCGCCGTAGACGTGCCCCGCATTCAGCGCCGCGACGTTGGCGTCGGCGATGGCGGGGTGCTTGGCGAACTTCTGGCGCAGCCACTCGATGGTGCTCTCGCGCTCGCGGCCGAACATCCACATCATCAGGCCGAGCGTCCACATGTTCTTGGCGCGCAAGGCCTCCTTGGTGCCGAGCTGGAACGGTGCCACAGCCTGCAGGGTGAGCCTGGAGACGTCGATCTTCAGGACCCGGTAGGCGCCGAGGCTGTCGTCGTCGAGCGGGCTCACCTCGTAGCTGGCCTTCTTGAGGTTACCCGGGGTGAAGGCGCCAGTGTTGACGACCAACATGCCGCCGATCTTGAGGTCGCGGAGGTTGACCCGCAGAGCCGCGGGGTTCATGGCGACGAGCACATCGGGGGCGTCGCCGGGCGTCATGACGTCGTGGCCCGCGAAGTGGACCTGGAAGCCTGAGACGCCGAAGGTCGTACCCGCGGGGGCGCGGATCTCCGCCGGGAAGTCGGGCAGGGTCGACAGGTCATTGCCCATCTGGGCGGTGGACTCGGAGAACTGCGAACCGGTCAGCTGCATGCCGTCGCCGGAGTCGCCGGCGAAGCGGATCACAACCGAATCGATGAGCTCACGCGAGGAGTTGCTGTTGCTCGGTGCGAAGGTATCCATGGCTGCATGGGCGACGCGTGGTCAACACGCGGCCGCGGCGCGCGGGGATGATAGGCCGACCGCGCGGAGCTTGTCACGGAAGCCCTGCGATCGGCCTACGATCGGCGAGTGAGACACGGCACGTCTGCGAGGTTCACGCGACGGCGGCGATCAGCGCCTCGAGGTACTCGATGTAGCTGGCGAGTGTCGGGGCGGCCGGGTTCTTCGGCGCCGTGGCCAGCGCCGAGGGGCCCTTCGCGCCGGCGGGGTCGATCACGGCACCAGCCCACTCGAGGAGGGCGGCGCGGCCGTGGATGTCAGCGACGCGCTGACCGCGGATGCTCGAGCGCGCAAGCTTCGCGTTCCAGGTGATCACCCGGCGGGCGAAGGGCTGCGTCCAGGCGCGATGGTTAGCCTCGAGCTGCGCCTTGAGGGCTGGTTGCGCCGCAACGAGGGCGTTTCGGATGCTGGCGCCGAGCTTGGCGGCATTGCGCGGGTCGTCGAGGAAGCGACCCTTGAGGAGGATCGTGCCGGACACATCGATCACCGCGCTGCCGATGCGGATCTCGAGCGGACCGAGGGAGGGGTCGACGACGATCTTGACCGCGTCCCCGCCTTCGGCCGCGGCGATCGCCCCGATCGCGTTGTTGTCCACCGCCACCTCGACTAGCTCGGCAGCGTGGGCTGGGCGGACGACCGAAATACACGCGCCGACAGCGACCAAACTGAGCCAGGTTCTACGGGACAGCATAATTCGGACCTCAGACGGGCACTGGTGGCCGATGTTCATCGCGGGTGGGCGCCGCGAACGACCATTCATGCTTGTACCCGAAGCCGAGGCGATTGTCGGTGAGCTTGGCCCACGTGACCGTGAGTGCGTAGAGGCGTTCACGTGCGTCGGGTCGCAGCAGTGCTGCGGCGCCTGGATGGCGCTCAAGGTAGGCGGCCCGCGCTGCGACGGCGGTGGGTGGCAACGGGACGACCTCGCCGCGGAGCTGAACGCCGCGCAGTTCAGCGATCGACTCTGTCTCGAGATAGAGGCCGGCGGCGACGGTGGTCGGACCCTCAGCGAGGTGACGTCCGTGGGTGGTATCGGGACGGCTGGCGAAGATCAGGCGTGGGCCGTCGCCCTGCTCCCCCGGCACGACGGCGTAGAACAGCGGCGTGGCGTAGGGGGCGGCCTCGCCGGGCACAGTGGTTGCGAGGGTCAACACCCAACACTCGCGCAGCACAGCCATGAGTGGACTCACGTAATCTCCGCTGTGGGTAGGCACGCATTGGACCTGTACCACGGGCGCGGGCGGAGCGCGGGGCCGAGCGCGCGCGTGATAGAGTCCGCCGCCATGAGCAGCAGCCAAACCATCGATGACCTTGTCGACCGCGGACTCGCAGCGGTCGAGTCCGACGACCTCGAGAGCGCGACGCAGATCCTGGAGGAGGCGGCCAAGGTCGCGGGTGAGAATCACGTGCGGGTGCTGCACCTGACCGGGATGCTCGCGTGGGCCGAGGGGCGTCCGGAGCACGCTGCGGGCTATCTGATGCAGGCGGCGGACGCGGGTTCGGAGGACCCGAACATCTACCTCGACTGCGCGGAGTGTCTGCTGCTCCACGACCAGGATCTCGACGAGGCCGAGGCGGCCGCGCGCACGGTGCTGCGTCTCGAGAACGCGTCGCAGGACGCGGTCGACCAGGCCCGGCTGTTGCTCTCGCAGATTCGCCTCGCTGATGAGGACAGCGAGGAGGCGCTCGAGCTGCTGGACGGCATCAGCGAGACGCGCAAGAAGGACCCGGTGTACCTCAGCACCTACGGGTTTGTGCTGATGAACGCGGGTCGCGACGCCGAGGCGGTCACGGCCCTGCGCGAGGCGGTCGCCGCCGATCCGGATGACCCCGATGTGCACTACTGGCTCGGCCAGGCGCTCGACTCGGTGGGCGACTTCACGGCCGCCCGCGAGTCGATGTTGAAGGTGCTGGAGCTCGACCAGGCCGATCACGACGAGGCGGGGCACGAGCACGACCCGCTGACGAACGACATCGAGGAGGATCTTCGCGGTCAGTTCGAGGGTGTGCTCGAGGAACTGCCGGAGCCGGTGCTCAAGCTGTTGGCCAACGCGCCGATCACGGTGCAGGCGCGGCCCACGGCCAAGCAGGTGGCGATCGGCGCAGATCCGCGCAGCGTGGTCACCTTCATTGGTCGTCCGCAGACCCACGACGGTGACGCGCGGCTCGACGGGATCATCATCATGCGCGACTTCCTGCTCGACGAGATCGACGATGACGACGACATCCCCGAGTTGATGATCGTGAGCATCATCGACGAGCTGCGCCGCTTCTTCCGCCTCGAGGGTCTGGAGATGAGCACCGGGGAGGAGTAAACCAAAGGCCCATGGCGACCCACGCGAACACTGCCGCCCTCATCTACGACTGGAACGAGAAGGAGCGCACGGGACCGCTGTTGCGGCGGGCGCCTCGATTCGTCGACGAGAGCATTCGTGACGGCATCCAGTCGCCGTCCGTGCGCGACCCGTCGATCGAGCAGAAGATGCAGCTGGTCCGCCTGATGGACCGCATGGGCGTGCAGACCGTGAACTTGGGCCTGCCGGGGGCGGGCAAGCGGGCGCAGGAGGACGTCGAGCGGCTGCTCCGCTTCATCGTCGAGGAGAAGCTGCGCATCACCACCAACTGCGCGGCGCGGACGATCGCCTCGGACATCACGCCGATCATCGAGATCTCGCAGCGCGTGGGCGTGCCGATCGAGGTGATGACGTTCATCGGCTCGAGCCCGATCCGCAGCTACGCGGAGGGCTGGGACAACGAGCGGCTCAAGAAGCACACGCTCGAGGCGGTCAAGCTCGGGGTGGAGAACGGCCTGCCGGTCGGCTTCGTCACCGAGGACACCACGCGCTCGCACCCGAAGACGCTGGACGTCCTGTTTCGTACGGCGATCGACGCCGGGGCCGGGCGTTTGGTGTTGTGCGACACCTGCGGGCACGCGACGCCGGACGGCCTGCGCAGCCTGCTGAACTTCACCAGGGGCGTGCTGCGCTCGATGGACATGGAGGACCAGATCGAGCTCGACTGGCACGGTCACAACGACCGCGGGCTGGCGCTGGCGCTGGGGCTCTTCGCCTTCGAGTGGGGCTTCGACCGGGTGCACGGCTGCGGGCTCGGCATCGGTGAGCGGGTCGGTAACACCTCGATGGATCTGTTGCTGCTAAACCTCTACCTGCTTGGGCAGCTCGATCCGCGGCGGCACGATCTGTCGTGTCTTGTGGAGTACGTCGAGGCGGTGAGCGAGTACACGGGGGTGCCGATCCACCCGAGCTACCCGCTGGCGGGGCGTGACGCGTTCCGCACTGCCACGGGTGTGCACGCGGCGGCGATCATCAAGGCTGAGAAGACCGGCGACCACGAGCTGGCCGATCGGGTCTACTCATCGGTGCCGGCGCGGGTGTTCGGGCGTCAGCAGCAGATCGAGATCGGTCACTACAGCGGGCGCTCGAACGTGTTGTACTGGCTGCGTGCGCACGGCTACGAGGCGACAGATGAGCTCGTCGATCGGGTGTTCAACTTCGCCAAGCTGCAGAACCACACGCTGACGACCGACGAGGTGAAGGCGGTCATCGGCGCCTGACTCGGCGCCTGGCTACCAGATGACCTTGAGCAACTTCTTGCACTCACGGGCGAGTGCGTGGAAGAGCTCGGGGTCGACCCATTTTTCGGGCAGGGTGGCGCGGTTGCCTGCGATGGTTGGGACGGCCATGACGGCGATCTGCATTGGGAAGAGGTCGGTGCGCGACCAGCCCTGAGCGCGGATCTGCGGGGTCTCGAGCGGCATCCAGCCGCGCGGGTTGTCGCCCCACACCAGCCACTGCGGCTCGGGTGGCTCGCGGTGTGGGTCATGGGTGCCTGGCCATAGCAGGAGGCCCGGGCGGGCGGTGCCTTCACGTGGGCGGAGCATCGCTGGCAGGAGCAGGGCGTCGGCCGGAAGGACCTCGGCCGCCGGTCGGCGGAGCACCGGCCGCTCGAGGAGGGAGCCGTGGCCGTGGGTGACGAACACGGCTGTTGTGTCGGCGGCGAGGACGGCGTCGACCTTGAGGTCGGCCAGGGGGGGGCCGCTCAGCTTGCTGCGCGTGAGGGTGAAGTCGGGGCGGCGGTCGGCGGCCTCGGCCGGCTTCGGCTCGACGAGGGTGCGCTTGCCGAGCTTGGCCGGCTGCCAATTCAGGGTGGTCGGGTCGACCCGCCAGAGGCGGCCGAGGGTGCCATCCGCTTGTGGGCCGCCGAGGATGAGGCGGTTGCTGCCGAGAGCGGCTGAGTGGAGCACCATACATTCGGCTGGCCACTCGAGGCGGCATTCCTCGGCTTCGGGCAGGGGGACGAACTCGTCTTCTTCGCCGGGAGGGGGCTTGGGTTGTTCGATGAGGAAGCGCTGGAGGAGGCCACGCGGGCGGAGGACGTAGACCCAGCGTTCGTCGCCAGCGATGGCGAGGGGGGTGGCGGCGCGGAGGGGGAGGCGGGGGAATTTTTCGTTATCGATGCGGAGCTGGCGGCCGGTCCAGGCGACGGCGCCGTCGCGGGCGGCGAGGAGGCAGCGGGGTGGCGTGGTGGTGCTGAGGCCGAGGGCGGTGATGCCTTCCGCGTCGACCTCGGTGGTGCTGGTGGTGCGCAGTCGCAGCTGCATGTAGCCCGACGGGTGTTCGGGGTCGATGACCCAGGCGCTCTGCGAGCCGTCGGCCCATATGGCGCGGCCCTCGAGGGGGACGAGGCCGAGGACCTGGTGTTCGGAGGACTTGCGGCGGTGGATCGGTGACTCGCGTTCGATGTCCCACAGCACCTCGCCCTGGCTGCCGGCGCCGCAGAGCAGGCCGGGGCGGACGACGCAGACGCGGTCGACGAAGTCGGCGAGTTTGGTGCCGACCTTGGTGATCGTGGTGGAGAACATGCTCCCGTAGTGGAGGTGATGGCCACCGATCCACAGGGCGCCGTCCTTGCTGGCCTCGCGCACGGACGGCTCGGCGGAGCTGAGCTCGATGGTGCGTTCGACCTCGAGGGTGGCGAGGTTCAGCAGCCACAGCTCGTAGGGGAGGGTGACGAGCAGGTGCTTGCCATCGCGGCTGTGGTCGATCGCCAGCGGGCGGTCGTCGAGGGCGGTGGCGTCGGCGGCCTTGGGGTTGGCGACGGTGCGCTGACCCGTGGGAGATCGCTTGATGGGGGCCTGCCGCCGCATGGGCCGCGAGCGTATCACGGCGCACTTTACAAGTGGATCACGCGGCCGCCGGCGTCGAGTGCTGCTTCTTTGATGGCCTCGGCGAGGGTTGGGTGGGCGTGCACGCTGCGGGCCAGGTCTTCGGCGCTGGCGGAGAATTCCATGGCGACTGCGGCCTCGGCGATGAGGTCGCTGGCGCGGGGGCCGATGATCTGGACGCCGAGGATGCGGTCGGTGTCCTTGTGGGCGAGGATCTTCACGAAGCCGTCGGTCTCGCCGAGGGCCCTGGCGCGGCCGTTGGCGGCGAAGGGGAACTTGCCTTTGCGGTAGGGGACGCCGGCCTTCTTGAGCTCGGCCTCCGACTTGCCGACGGTGGCGATCTCCGGGTGGGTGTAGATGACGCTCGGGATCGCGTCGTAGTTGACGTGGCCGGTGCTGCGAGCCTGCTTCGCCTTGGCGGCGATGTGCTCGACGGCGGCGATGCCCTCCTCCTCGGCCTTGTGGGCGAGCATCGGGCCGGGGATGACGTCGCCGATGGCGAAGATGCCGGGGACGCTGGTGGCGTAGTGCTCGTCGACGATGATGCAGCCGCGCTTGTCGAGCTTCACGCCGACGGCCTCGGCGTTGAGGCCGGCGGTGTTGGGTTTGCGGCCGACGGCGAGGAGGACGCGGTCGCCGGTGATGCCGGTGGGTTGGCCGTCCTTGCCGATGTACTCGACGGTGACGCGGTCTTCTTTGCGGGAGGTTCCGGTGACCTTGACGCCGAGGACGAGCTCGAGGCCCTGGCGGGCGAACAGTTTGCCTGCGAGGGTGCTGAGGTCCTCGTCGAGCATGGGCAGCAGGGTCGGCATGTACTCGAGGATGGTGACGCGGCTGCCGAGGCGGGCCCACACCGAGCCGAGCTCGAGGCCGATGACGCCGGCGCCGATGATGATGAGGTGTTCGGGGACCTCGGGGTAGGCGAGGGCTTCGGTGGAGGTGCCGACGTAGTCGCCGTCGATGGTGACGCCTGGGAGGCTGGAGGGGGTGGAGCCGGTGGCGATGAGGATGTTGCGGGTCTCGAGGGTGTAGGCGTCGGCGGCTTCGCGGACCTCGACCTTGCCAGGGGCGAGGATGTGGCCGGTGCCGCGGACGGAGGTGACGCCGTGCTTGCGGAACAGGCCGGCGATGCCGCCGGTGAGCTGGGAGACGATCTTGTCCTTGCGGGCCATCATCGTGCGCAGGTCGAGCTCGACCTTGCCGACCTTGACGCCGTGCTCCGCGAGGTGTTGTTCGGCGCCGAGGAAGCGCTCGCTGGACTCGAGCAGGGCCTTGCTCGGGATGCAGCCGACGTTGAGGCAGGTGCCGCCGAGGGTCTTATCCTTTTCGACGCAGGCGGTGCGCAGGCCGAGTTGGGCGGCGCGGATGGCCGCGACGTAGCCGCCGGGGCCGGCGCCGATGACGACGAGGTCGTAGATATCCTGGGACATGTTCGATCAGACCTCCAGCATGAGGCGTTCGGGGGCCTCGATGCGCTCCTTGATGTGGACGAGGAACTGGACGGCTTCGCGACCGTCGACGAGGCGATGGTCGTAGCTGAGGGCGAGGTACATGATGGGGCGGATCTCGACCGCGCCGTTGATGGCGACCGGACGCTCGACGATGTTGTGGAGGCCGAGGATGCCGGACTGCGGCGGGTTCAGGATCGGGGTCGAGAGCATCGAGCCGTAGACGCCGCCGTTGCTGATCGTGAAGGTGCCGCCGCTGAGCTCCTCGAGGGTGAGCTTGTTGTCGCGGGCGCGGGCGCCGAGGCGGGCGATCTCCTTCTCGACCTCGGCGAAGCCGAGGGTGTCGGCGGCGCGGACGACCGGGACGACCAGGCCCTTGCCGCCGCCGACCGCCACGCCGATGTCGTAGTAGTGCTTGTAGACGATGTTGTCGCCGCGGATCTCCGCGTTGACGGCGGGGAAGGCCTTGAGCGCCGAGATCGTTGCCTTCACGAAGAAGGACATGAAGCCGAGCTTGACGCCGTGCTTGTCGACGAAGTTCTGCTTGTAGGCGGCGCGCAGCTTGTAGACGGCGGACATGTCGACCTCGTTGAAGGTCGTCAGGATCGCGGCGGTGGATTGGGCCTGCACGAGGCGCTCGGCGACGCGGCGGCGCAGCGGGCTCATGGCCACGATCTCTTCGCCGCCGGGGGAGGGCTGCGGGTGGGATGGGGCCGGGGCCGGCTTGGCAGCGGCGGGTTGGCTGGGCTGGGCCGGTGCAGGGGCGGTAGCGGGTTGTGTGGCCGCGGGTTGTGCGGGTTGGGCCGGTGCAGGGGCGGCAGCGGGTTGTGCGGGCTGGGCTGCGACGGTTTGAGCGGCAGCGGTTTGGGCCGGAGCGGGCTTCGTGGGGGTTGCGGCGAGGCGGCTTGCGAGCTGGGCAGCGGCGGGGGCGGACGATTGTGCGGGTGCCGACGCAGCGGGCTGTGCAGGGGGGGTGGACGATTGTGCGGGTGCTGACGCAGCGGCGGGCTGCGTTGGTGTGGGCTGCGAGGGGGCAGGCGCGGGGGGAGGTTGGGCGGCGCGCTGGACGTCTTCTTTCAGGATGCGGCCGCCGCGGCCGGTGCCGGCGACGGAGTCGAGGTCGACGCCGCTGCGGGCCGCCTCGGCGCGGGCGGAGGGCATGGCGGCGGAGGGGACCTTCGACCTGTCTGAAGGGACAGGTACTGCCGAGCTGTCCGGAGGGGCAGGTTTGGCTGGCTCGCTGGCGCCGGTGACCTCGACCTCGCCGATGATCTCGCCGACGCGGACGGTGCTGCCCTTGGTCGCGGACTGGTGGGTGAGGATGCCGGCGACGGGGGAGGGGACCTCGACCGTGACCTTGTCGGTCTCGAGCTCGACGAGCGGCTGGTCGACCTCGACGCGGGCGCCCACGGGCTGCAGCCAGTTGGCGATGATGGCTTCGGTGATGGACTCGCCGAGGGCGGGGACTTTGATCGAGCTGGGCATGGGGGACTCGCGGGGAGGAGGGTGTCAGGCGAGGTTGGCGAAGGCTTCTTCGAGGATGAGCTTGCGCTCGAGCGCGTGGCTGTCGGGGGAGCCGGTGGCCGGGCTGGCGCTGGCGATGCGGCCGACGTAGCGGACGGCGGCGAAGCGGGGGAGGGCTACGAGTAGTTCATCGATGAGGGGGCGGGCGAAGGTCCAGCCGCCCATGTTCTTGGGCTCTTCTTGCACCCACAACAGCTCGCTGGCGTTGGGGTAGCGGGCGAGGGTGGCGGCGAGCTGGGGGGTGGGGAAGGGGTAGAGCTGTTCGACGCGGACCAGGGCGACCTTGTTGGCAGCGAGGTTGCTGGCGGCGAGGCGTTCGCGCTCGTCGTGGAGGTCGTAGTAGACCTTGCCGGCGGAGAGCATGACGCGGGTGACCTTGCTGGGGTCGGCGACGGCGGCGTCGTCGATGACGCGCTGGAAGCCGCCGTCGACGAAGTCAGCGACCGGGGAGAACGACGGGCGCGAGCGCAGGAGGCTCTTGGGGGTCATCAAGATCAGCGGCTTGCGCCACGGGCGGAGCACCTGGCGGCGCAGCGCGTGGAACACCTGGGCCGGGGTGGTGAGGTTACAGACCTGGATGTTGTCCTCGGCGGCGAGCTGCAGGAAGCGCTCGAGGCGGGCGGAGGAGTGCTCGGGGCCCTGGCCCTCGAAGCCGTGGGGGAGCATGAGCACGAGGCCGTTGAGGCGGTTCCACTTGTCTTCGCCGGAGACCAGGAAGTTGTCGATGATGATCTGGGCGCCGTTGACGAAGTCGCCGAACTGGGCCTCCCAGATGACGAGCGCGCCCGGGGCGATGAGGCTGTAGCCGAACTCGAAGGCGAGCACGGCGTACTCGCTGAGCGGGCTGTTATAGATCTCGAACTTGCCCTGGCCTTCGCCCAGCTCGTGGAGCGGCGACCAGGCGCGGCCGGTCTTGATGTCGGTATAGACGGCGTGGCGGTGGCTGAAGGTGCCGCGCTGGCTGTCCTGGCCGCTGAAGCGGACGTTGATGCCGGCGGCCAGGAGTGAGGCGTAGGCGGTCATCTCGCCCATCTGCCAGTTGAGCGGGTGGGTCCCGCTGAGCATCTCTTTGGCGTCGGCGACGAGGCGTTGCAGCTTCGGGTGGAGGTTGAAGTCGTCGGGCCAGCGGGTGAGGCGGGCGGCGAGGTGGTCGAAGGTGGCCTGGTCGACGGCGGTGGGGACCTCGGGGGTGTCGGAGTCGGGGCCGCCGCGGTAGGTCTGCCAGACGCCGTGCATGGGCGCCTTGCGGGGCTTGCGGGTGGTGCTGCGGGCCTGGGTGAGGGCGTCGTCGTATTGCTTGGTCCAGCGCTCGTCGAGGGCGTTGGCCTCGGCCTCGTCGACGGTGCCGCGGGCGATGAGTTCGCGCTGATAGATGGTGCGGACGGACGGGTGGCTCTTGATGAGCTCGTACATCAGGGGTTGGGTGAAGGTCGGGTCGTCGCCCTCGTTGTGGCCGAAGCGGCGGTAGCAGACGAGGTCGACGACGACGTCGGACTTGAAGCGCTGGCGGAAGGCCATGGCGAGGCGGGCGACGTAGGCGGCGGCCTCGACGTCGTCGCCGTTGACGTGGAACACGGGGACTTGCAGGAGGTGGGCGGCGTCGCTCGAATAGATGGTGGAGCGGGCGTCCTGGGGGTCGGTGGTGAAGCCGACCTGGTTGTTGATGACGAGGCGGATGGTGCCGCCGACGCGGTAGCCGCGGAGGCGGGCGAGGTTCAGGGTCTCCTGGACGATGCCCTGGCCGGCGAAGGCGGCGTCGCCGTGGATGGTGATGCCCATGACGCGCTCGCCGCCGAGGTCGCCGATGGCGTCTTGTTTGCCGCGGACGCGGCCCTGGATGACGGGTGCGATGGCCTCGAGGTGGCTCGGGTTGAAGGCCAGGGCGAGGTACATCGCGTGGCCCTTCTCGGTGGTGTACTCGCGGAAGTAGCCCATGTGGTACTTCACGTCGCCGGAGCCGATGCTCTCCCAGGGGTCGCCCTTTTCGAACTCGGAGAACACGTCGGCGACGGACTTGCCGAGGATGTTCATGAGCACGTTGAGGCGGCCGCGGTGGGCCATACCGAGGATGATCTCGCGGACGCCGAGTTCGGCGCCCTCCTCGATCATGCAGTCGAGCTGGGCGATCATCGCCTCGGCGCCGGAGATGGAGAAGCGTTTGGCGCCGATGAACTTGCTGTGCAGGAATTTGTCGACGCTCTCGATGCCGGCCATTTGATTGAGCAGGCGCTTCTGCTCGGCGATCGGCGGGATCTGGCGGTTCTCGCAGGCCTCCATGCGGGCCTGCAGCCAGGTGCGCTGCTCGAGATCGGGGATGTGCCAGTATTCGACGCCGACGTTGCGGCAGTAGGTGTTCTGCAGGCGCGACCAGATCTGGCGCAGCGTGGCGTTGCCGCCGGGCATGAGCAGGCCCGGGTCGAAGCTGCGGTCCATGTGTTCTTCGGTGAGGCCGAAGTAGGCGGGGTCGAGGGCGGGGGTGGTGGCCTTGCGCGGGCGGCCGAGCGGGTCGACGGTGGCGGCCATGTGCCCGTGGAGGCGGTAGCTCTCGATGAGCTTGTTGACGCGCGACTGGAGCGTGAACTGCTCGACCTCCTGGGCGTCGCGTCGGGGTTCGCCTGGGGGTTCGGTGGTGGGTTCGGTGGTGGGTTCGGTGCGTCGGCCGAGGTCACGGAGCACCGGGACCCACTCCGGGTCGACCGAGTTCGGGTCGCGTTGATAGGCCTCGTAGAGGGCCTCGAGGAACGCGAGGTTGTGCCCGCTGAGCGTGGACTCGATATCCATGGTCGGGCCGCAGTCTACTCGTTTGCCGGGGGGTGACAAAGCCGTGGAGCGCCCGCGGAGGGCCTCCCGCGGGCTTTGCGCCGCGCCTGTGAGCGGCGCAATGGCGGCGATTCGGCCCTGGTGCACGGGCGCGCAGGGCGGGACTGGCCTTGGTCTGGTGGGCAAAAAGAGGGGAGAAGCGTCCCGGGAATTGTGTCAACCTTCGCCCCACGATGAGCGCCAAGGCCAACCTCGATGTTCTCACCCGCAAGGTCGCCTACTCCGGGGAGGGAATCTCCGTCAAGTCGCTGGAGACCGAGATCCAGAAGGAGCGGACGGTTCAGGACGGCAAGGTGGACGAGCTCAAGGGGCTGCGCGAGCGCAACATCGAGATCCAGGGCGCGATGGCGGATGAGCTGAAGAAGCTGCGCAAGTTCAGCGACTATCTGAACGGGACGGCGCACAAGGGCGGGTTTCTCTCGGGGCTCAAGGAGATCCTGAGCTACATCCCGGGGCTGAAGGGGCTGGCGCTCAGCCAGCGCTCGATCGAGGAGCTGCTCAAGGCGCAGTATCACCTCAGCGCGCGGCGGGTGAAGGAGGCGGCGGAGTACGTCGACACGTTGAAGCAGAGCGAGCAGGACCTGTACAAGGAGCTCGACCGGATCAACGTGAAGATCGTCGAGATGGCGAAGAACGAGCGCGAGGCGCTGGGGGCGGTGCTCGAGCTCAAGGCGCTGCAGGAGCAGCTCAAGGCCGACGAGGCGGCGGTCGAGGCGGGCAGTGTGGAGCAGCGCGACATCCAGGCCAACGCCGACAAGGCGTACGCGCGGTTGGCCGAGCACTCGACCCACGTGCAGCTGTATGGATCTGCCGAGGAGCGCTATGTGCGGCTCAAGGAGAATACGCGCAAGCTGGCCGAGACGATCCGGAACCTGGCCAACGACATCCAGCAGTACACCACGGCGGCGTCGATCAAGCTCGACATGGCCTCGGCGCAGATCCAGGCGATCGGGCGGGCGGCGGACGCGTCCGCGGTGATGCTGGAGATGAAGCGCAGCCTCGACGTGATGACCGAGTCGATGAACGTGACGACGCAGTTCGTCAGCGACACGCAGATCTTCTTCCGCAGCAACCTCGACACGATGATCAAGGAGCTGGACACCTTCGACGAGACGACCACCGCGCTGCTCGACGAGAACCTGAAGAAGTCGAAGGACGTGGAGGAGGCGCGCATCGCCGCGGCGATCGAGAAGGCGACGAAGCGGGCCGGCGACGGGCCTGCCGCGGGCGCCGGGGCTGCGGCGGGCTGACGGGGGGCGGCGCGTGTCGATCGTCGCGCTGCACACCCAGGCGCTGGTGTTGCCCGAGGCCGACGCCTACCTCGAGCTGCTGACGCGGGCGTTGCAGGCGGCGCGGCTCAACAACAGCTTTCCGGAGCGGCGCCAGCTGCAGAACACGGTCGACACCCTGCGCGACGGGCTGCGGCAGGGGGTGTACGGCGAGCTTTACGTCGACGCGCGGTCGGGGCTGCCGAACCTGGCCAGCTTCACGCGGGTGGCCACGGACCACGAGGTCGCGGCGGGCTCGCTGGCGCGGATGGGCGGGCGGGAGGAGCTGCTGGCGCGGCGCGACGAGGCGGAGGTGTTCGCGCGGCTGGCGGCGAAGCGGGCGTACTACGAGAAGCTGCAGAAGCTCGAGCTGGCGCCGGTTGATCATCACCGGGTGTTGCTGCGGCGGCACGACCCGGGCACGGGGACGGCGGCGTTTCGCATCGAGCTGACCAAGCTGGACGCGAGCGGGGTGTATTTGCGGCTGATGATCGAGCTGACGCAGGTGTCGTCGCTGTGGCGGCGCAAGGTGATCGATCTCGACGAGGACGGCGAGACGGCGGCGGCGAACGAGGCGTTTCGCGGCACGGTGTACCGCTGCGCGGACCTCGACGCGGAGACCTTGTTCGTGCGCCTGCACGGGATCGAGGGCGTGCGGGTCGAGCGGGTGGCGCGGGGGATCATCGGGCCGGCGCTGTTCTCGTTGCCGGTCGGCGGCGGGGTGCAGGTGCGGCGCACCGTCGAGGCCCCCGACGACGCGCTCGGGCGGGCCTGGCATGCGTGGTCGCTCGGGCCCGGTGCGGCGGAGACGGAGCGGCCGGAGCTGCTGATCGCGTTCGCCACGGACAGCGCCGCCGAGGATATCCGGGAGGAGAAGAGCAACGACCCGCTGTCGCCGTTGCTGGCCCAGCGGCTGGCCGCGCCGGAGGCCGCGCGCTACCGCGCATTGCGCGAGCAGTACCGCTTCAAGGTGTTCAAGGACCGTAAATTCGTGGCCACGGCGGGTTTGAAGGCGGTCGCCCAGGCGGTCTGCACGGCCGCGGGGACGCAGAACATCCTCTACGAGCTGCGCAGCCCGGGGCGCTAGCGAGTCTCGCCAGGGGGCAGCTTTGTGGTTTGCGGGAGGGTCCGCTTTGCGTAGCATGCGCGAAGAGGAGCGAAGCGAATGCGAATCAATCTTGTCTTGCGGACCATGGTTGTCGGGGCCTTCGTGTTGACGGGCTGCGGGAAGGACGGCGACGCGAACACCACCAAGACCCAGACCTCGAGCGCCGAGGACGGCAACAGCGAGACTGGTGTCGGCAGCGGGAGCACGTCGGTGGACCCGACCAAGCCGACGACGACGGCGGGGCCGACCAGCGACGCCACCTCGGACGCCGAGACCGGGGCGCCGCCGACGGGCTTCATTCCCATGAATGACGGCGGCCCGACCGGGGTGAAGGAGTGTGACATCTGGAAGCAGGACTGTCCCATGGGGCAGAAGTGCATGCCGTGGGATCCAGGCGGCCAGTCGTGGAACTCGACCAAGTGTACGGATGTCGCGGACAACGCGGCCAAGGTCGGCGACGACTGTGTGGCGGAGGGCGGCGGCACGAGCGGGGTCGACAACTGCGAGCTCGGGTCGATGTGTTGGTTCCTCGACGCCGACAACAAGGGCAGCTGCGTCGAGCTGTGCAAGGGCACGCCGATGGCGCCGACCTGCTCGGGCGACAAGATCTGCGACGAGTCGAACGAGGGCGTGATCATCGTCTGTCTCGAGACCTGCGACCCGCTGGCCCAGAGCTGTCCCGAAGGCCAGATCTGCTTCTTCGACGGTGTCGACACGTTTATCTGTGACTTCGACGCCAGCGGCGACATGGGCAAGTACGGCGACCCCTGCGCGTACATCAACGTGTGCGACTACGGCCTGTTCTGCGCCAACCCGGAGACGGTGCCGGGTTGTCCGCCGGACAACGGCTGCTGCTCGCCTTACTGCAACATCAACGAGCCGAACACCTGCCCCGGCGCGCCGATGCAGGAGTGCGTGCCGTGGTACGGCGAGGGGAACCCCACGCCGCCCGACCAGGAGAACATCGGCGCCTGCGCGGTGCCGGTGTGAGTGTTATGTGGGCCCGGGCGGCAGGCGCCGCTCGGGCCGAGCGCGACTAGGCGGGCCCGGGCGGCAGGCGCCGCTCGGGCACGGTGACGCTGCGCCACTTCACCCGGGTCTGGTTGAAGTGGCCGTGGACCTTGGGGTCGTTGTCCAGTTGTTGGATGTTGCCGTCGCTGTCGATGGCGCGGCAGCCGAGCTTGTAGGTGCCGGGGCCTGGCGGGAGCCAGTGGAAGGTGAAGACGCCCCAGGCGCCGGCGAGCGCGGGCGCGGGCAGGTCGCCGCGTTCGCGGAAGAACTCGGCGGGGGTCTGGAGGTGGGCGGGTTGCCAGGAGAGGCCACCGTCGCAGCTGAGCTCGACGCTGGCGATCGGTCGCTCGCCGCCCCAGGCGCAGCCGGTGAGCAGCCAGCCGCTGCCCTCGCGGGTGCAGTGGGCGATGACCGACTTGAGGCCGATCCATCGCGCTTGCACGCGGACCCACTTGCCGGCGTGCAGCTCCTTGTTGGTGAACACGAGGCGGTTGTGGATGCCCATGTGCGGGCGGGTCTTGCCCTCGACGTGGCACAGCCACTTCACGTGGGACATCGAGTAGATCTGCGGGACGATGAGGCGGGCGGGGAAGCCGTGGCGGCGCGAGAGCGGCTCGCCGTTCATCGTCAGGGCGACGATCGCCCGGGCCTTGCGCAGCTCCGCGAGCGAGAGGCCGTAGTGGTAGCCGCGCTTGAGCACGCCGAGGGTGTCCTGGCCGTGGAAGGCGAAGTGGGTGGAGTCGCCGGGGCCGCCGCAGCGCTCGAGCAGGGACTCGAAGCTGGGGCCTGACCACAGCGCCTGCCCGCACAGGCCGGCCGAGCCCATGATGTGATTGCCGTTGCCGGCGCACTCTTGCACGCACACGCGGGTCTCTCGCGGCAGGGCTTGCAGCTCGGCGAGGTCGAGGCTGCGGGGGTCGGCGAGGCCGGTGAGGTTCAGGCGGTAGGTGGTGGGGTCGACCTCGGGGTGGACATGGCGGTCGCGGCGGAAGTAGCCGGCGGTGGGGGTGACCATGCGTGCGAGGTGGGCGGCGTCGTTCTCTTCCATGCTGACGAGGCGGAGGAAGAAGCGAGCGAGTCGTCCGCCGAGCCAGCGTGGCAGGCCGTCGACGGGGCGCAGCTCGAGCGACTCGGGTGCGGCGGCGAGGTCGGTGCTGGCGAGGGACAGGCTGTCGGGCATGTCTGGGCGCGAAGCTAGCGGAAGGGGGCGGGCGGAGCAACGTTCTGGGCGGGCGCGGGGGCTGTGTCTCAGGGCACGATCGCGGGCCTGGGCTGGCTGTATCAACCTGTCCGTTCGGTCAGGATCATGCGCACGCCGCCGCGCGGGCCGAGGGTGATGTTGCGGCGCTGGGGCCTTATCGGGGTGTTGTCGACGAGGCGGAGGCGGTGGTGCGGGAGGATCGCGGCGAGGGCCTGCTTCATCTCGTAGACCGCGAAGGCGGCGCCGATGCAGCGACGGATGCCGCCGCCGAAGGGCGTAAACTCCCACGCGGCGAACTTCTTGCCGAGCCAGCGTTCGGGGCGGAAGGCGTCGGGTTCGGGGTAGAGGGTGGGGCTCCGGTGGACGAGGATCGTGCAGGCGCCGACGTTGGTGCCGGCGGGGAGCTCGTGTTCGCCGAGGGTCATGGGGCGTCGGAGGGTGCGGGGTGCGAGCGGGACGATCGGGTAGAGGCGGAGGGTCTCGTGGCAGACGGCCTCGAGGTACGGGAGCTGGGCGATGGCGTCGAGGTCGGGGTTGTCGCCGAGGGTGGCCAGTTCCTCGCGCAGGCGCTCGAGGGTGGCGGGGTTCTTGTGCAGCCAGTACATCGCCCAGGCGAGGGCGATCGCGGTGGTCTCGTGGCCGGCGGCGAGGAGGGTGAGCAGCTCGTCGCGGATCTGCGGGTCGCTCATGCCCTCGCCGTCCTCGTAGCGGGCGGTGGTCATGAGGCTCAGGATGTCGTCGCCGGGGGCGGCGCGGCGGGCCGCGATCTCCTCGCGGACCATGACGTCGGCCTGGTCGCGGGCGCGGCTGAAGCGGCGCCAGGGGGTGAGCGGGCCGAGGTCTCGTTGCAGCCAGCGGATCATGATCGAGGGCGGCCACACGGCGTCCATGGTGTGGAGCAGGGCGGCCTCGAGGGCGGCGCCGCGGGCGGGCTCCTGGACGCCGAACACGGCGCGGACGATGACGTCGAGGGAGATGCCCTGGGTCGTGTCCTGGACGATCATGGGGGCGCCGACCTGCCAGGCGGCGGTCCGGCGGAGCGCGCTGTCGCGGATGATCTGGGCGTACGATCGCATGCGGGCGCCGTGCAGCGGGGGCGCGAGCAGCTTGCGCTCGCGCTGGTGGCGGGTGCCGTCGATGAGGATCAGCGAGTTGACGCCGAGGAGGGCGTGGAGGTGGCCGGGGTTGAAGGCGCTGACGCTGTCGTGGTCGGCTGCGAAGATTGTGCGCACGTGTTCGGGCTCGCCGGTGAGGACGATGCGTCGCCCGGCGAGCCAGCTCTGGAACACCGGTCCGAGGCGGCGCTGGCAGTCGGCGAAGTAGCTGTACGGGTCCCGCGCAAATTTATAGGTCGCGAGCAGCAGCGAGTCTGGGCCGGGGACGGCGAGGGGCATGGGAGATTTGTACCGCGGCGCGGGTCGGTCGCGGCGGGGCTTTGGTATGCTCGCGGGCGATGACTGTCCAGCCATTCGCACGCATCCTCGTCCCCATCGACTTTCAGCCGGCGACCGACGAGCAGATCGCGGCCGGGCACGCGGTGTTGGTGCAGCAGCAGTACATCGACTACGCGTCGGCGTCGCTGCGCAGCATCGCCCTGGCGGCGGGGTTGGCCAAGCTGAGCGGGGCTCGCATCGTGCTGTTGCACGTGACGCCGCCGCTGGCCTACAGCTCGATGTACACCGGGAGCCTGACGGTGGGCTTGTCGCAGCAGGTGATGGCGGAGGTGCACAAGGCGGCGCACGACACCTCGATCGCGGCGCTGCAGGTGGTGGCAGATCGGTACTGTGCGGGGATCGAGGTCGAGCTGGTGGCGCGGCCGGGTGTGGCGCTGAGCGTGATCCTCGGTGAGGCGGAGCTTCGCGAGGTCGACCTGATCGTGCTGGCGGCGAGCGGGCGCAGCCGGGTGGCTCGCTTCTTCGTCGGCAGCACGGCCGACCGCATCATCCGCGAGGCGAGCTGCCCGGTGTTGGTCGTGCCGGCGCAGGTTTCGACGCCGGCGTGAGCGCGGCTGGTTTGGCGGGCTCGTCGGCGGTGGCTGTACACTCGCGGACGCCGAGCGCCTGCTGGTAGGCGCAGTTCCAGTGGACGAGGTCGTCGCTCAGGCGCTTGATCTCGACTTCGTCGACGCCGGCGTCGACGGCCTCGACGAAGGCGGTCCAGCTGGCCACGTGGGCGTCGGCGTCGAACTTCTGATCGGCCAGGCGGGCGCGCATGCCGGGCAGGAGGACGCGGGCGTAGCTGGCGCCCTCCTGGGCGCTGGCGATGCCGGCGGGGGTGCCGAGGAGCTTGGCGGTCAGGGCGTCGCTGCAGTACTTGCGGGTGCGCTTGGCGAGGGCGACGTCGACCTCGCGGAGCACGGCGGCGGGGTCGATCGCGGTGGGGTCGCCGGCGAGGTGGGCGGCGACGATCGCGATGCCGGGGGTGTTCTTGTCCTGCAGGCGGTCGCGCAGCATGTCGAAGAGGCCGAGCGCGTGGCGGGCCGCGAGCGGGTCCTTGTTGTCGCGGGCGCGGGTGGCGGCCGCGCCGAGCTCGCGGTGGACCACGCGGTACCAGGTCTTCTCGATGGTCTGGTGGGCGGGGAGGAGGGCGCGCTCGTCGATGGGGTCGGCGGCGAGGGCGACGTTGCCGACGGTGAAGGCGGCGTCGATGATGTCGACGGCGGTGGCGTCGTCGCGGGCTGTCTCGGAGGACAGCTCGTTGCTGCGTTGCTGGAGGGCGAGGCCGAGCTGGCGGAGGTCCTGGGCCCAGACGCAGCGGGCGGCGGCCCAGGCCGCGGCGCGCTTGTTGCGGTCCTTGTCGTCGACGGCGAGCTTGAGGTTGTGGCGCATCCACTGGGCGAGGGCGCCGTGGATCGCGGACTGCACGGCGACCGGGGCGGTGGGGTCGGTGGCGGCGAGGAGGGTGGTGATGGCGACGTCGTCCTCGCGCTTGGTCGCGGCGTCGCTGGCCTGGACGAGCGCCTGCAGGGCGGTCTTGGTGTAGGCGCTGCGCAGGGCGGACAGCTCGGTCGCGGTGCGGACGGCGTTGAGGTAGACGACCGCGGCGCCGCAGCGGGGGTCGTCAGCGCCGGGCGCGGGCGGGGTGAGCTGGGGGGGCGGGAGCGGGGCGGGTGCTGGCTTGGTGGCGGTGGTCGGGGCGGGCTGCGGGGTTTGGGGCTCGTAGCAGGCGGTCACGAGCAGGGCGGCGAGCAGCGGCGCGAGCGTGCGGGGCATGCTGCAGGCTAACACGCGGGCCGCGGGTCGCGGATCGCGGCGCGGGGGCTGGTGGTGGGCCCTGGGGCGCGTCTTGCTCGCGGACTCGCGGCTCAGGGTGGCGTGCGCAGCAGGACCTCTCGCAGCGGGCGACGGGGCTGGGGCGGGAGGTCGCCGCCGTGACCGATGCGGAGGGCGAGCTGGGCGAAGCCTGGCGTTTGGGGCAGGTCCTCGAGGACAGCTGCTTCCTCGGCGACGGCGAAGCGATCGCTTGCGCGGGCGAGCGGGCCGTGGAGGAAGGACGCCTGGAGGTGGTCGACGCGGCCGCGCAGGAGCACGCGGATGAGCGCCTCGCCGGCGCGCAGCCAGGCGCCGGGGTCGTCGTCGCGGGTGACGATCAGGGCGAGCAGGGGGCTGCCCTCGGCGATCGCGTCGCCGCGCGCGGGGCTGCCGGTGATGGTGGCGAAGGGCTCGGGGCCGGGCTCGGGCCAGGCGGTGCGCTCGCGCTGGTGGGCCGGGTCGGCGGCGTCGCGGGCGAGGGCCGCTTCGACGCGGGCGGCGAGGGCCGAGCGCTGGTTGATGTGGCGCAGGGGCAGGAGCTCGGCACCTGTCTCTCGGGCCATATCGCAGAGGCGCGCGAGCAGGGGCTCGCGGACCGGGCGGGCGGCGAATGGTGGGCGATGGGTGCGGCGCTTGGCGGCGGCCTGCAGCAGCCAGGTCTGCTCGGGGGTCGGGGCGACGGAGCCGGTGAGGGTGACGCGGGCGAGCAGGTCGGGGTGGTCACCGGGGAGGAGTTGGCTGTGTTCAGCGAGGCCGAGGGCGCGGAGGGCGACGCGGAGCAGGCCGAGGGCGGCGCCGCCGGCGATGATGCGTTGCTGGCCGTCGGGGTCGCGGGTGGTGAGGCCGCGGGTGGGGTCGGTGAAGAGCAGGACCTGGTCGGCCTGGAGGAGGAGGCGCCAGGGCTGGGTGTTGGCGGGTGAGGGGGCGGTGAGGGCGGCGTGGAGGGCGAAGCGGAGGCGCAGCTCGGGGTCGGCGTCGATCGCGGGGGGGTGGGCGAGGGCGCTCCAGGGGTCGATCGAGGTGTCCTCTGGGACAGCTTGCACGGGGATGGCCTTTGGGACAGGTTACACGGTGACGGCGTGGGCGGCTGGCCCTGGGACGGCTTGCACGGGGATGGCCTTTGGGACAGTTCAGGGGCCGAGGCGGGCGAGCTCGCGGGTGAAGATCTGGCGGCAGATGGCGATCGCGCAGGCGCTGGTGGCCTCGACGCCGAAGAAGGAGAGGCTCTTGGAGAGCAGGCTCTGGCGGCGCGAGTAGGGGGTGTCGGAGGCGTAGTGGAGGATGCCGATGTCGAAGGGGGTGTTGACCGAGAGGTGGACGATCTCGTCGTTGGGGTAGCGCTGGGGGTTGACGAGCTCGTAGGCGGCGGAGAGGTAGGGGCCGGCCTCCATCTCGAGGACGGTGTAGCCCTCGCGGTAGAAGACGCTCATGTACTCGCGGTTCTGCAGGAAGGCGCCGCGGACGGTGAGGGCCTTTTGTTGGTCGAAGACGGAGGCGACCTCGAGGTGGGGCTGGATGTCGGCGGCGGCGAAGCAGTTGCGAAACAGGTAGGTGTTGCGCGAGTGCTCGTCCTGGACGACGGTGGAGATCATGACGTCGCCGACGCGGGCGTTGAGGCTGGCGGCCTTGCCCATGATGTAGAGGCCGCGGACCTCGCCGCAGCCCTGGCCGATGCGCGACAGGTGGTGGTAGGCGGCCATGCCGAGCGGGTAGTCGATGTTGATGATGACGGCGTCGCTGGCCCGCAGGCGCTCGAGGCCGGGCATCTGCAGGCGGGGGTCGAGGCGCTCGGGGATCAGGCGCGAGAGGGCGAAGATCTGGGCGTTGACGTCGATCTTGCCGGGGACGTCGATCGAGCGGATGCCGCTCTCGGCCTCGTAGGCCTGGATCTCGGCGAGGCGGGCCTGGGTCTGGGCGGGGTCGTCGTGGAGGAAGGCGCGCAGGAGGTAGTAGCTGAGGTTGCAGATCGCGGGCTCGCGGCCGCTGGCGATCGCGGCGAGCAGCGGGGCGGCGAGGCCCTCGGGGTCGCGGCGCTGGGCGAAGGCGATGATGCCGTCGCGGTTGGCCTTCGCGTAGCCGCCGAGCATGTTGAGCAGGGAGTGGGTGTTGGAGGAGACGAAGTAGATCGGTGGGCGGCGCGGGGCGGTCTCGCGGAGGTAGGCCGGCTCGATGTCGGACCACCAGCGCTGTGAGGCGCGCTGGTACTGCGAGTAGGAGCCGCTGAGGACGCGGAGCGAGAGGTCGCAGGGGCGGGCGCAGATGGCCTGGAGGCCGCGGATCCAGTCGCGGTCGAGGGCGGCGCAGAGGGTGCGGGCGGCGTCGACGTCGATGCCGAGGATCGGCGCCAGCTCGGCGGCGTCGAGCGTGGGTGGCGGGCCGTCGCTGGCGAGCAGGCGGCGGGCCAGCTCGGTGTCGGCGAGCAGGACGTGCAGCTGGTTCCAGACGATCTGGTAGGCGGTGACGATCGGGACGATGTCGTCGATGTCGCTGGTGCTGGAGATGAAGGCGCCGAGCAGGTCGCCGCCGTTGAAGCGCAGGGGCCTGCGACGGCCGCGGGTCTGGACGCGCTCCCAGGTGCGGATCTCGAGGCCGGCGGCCTCGAAGCTCTCGTGCGACTGGCCGAGCACGATGCGGCGCACCTGCGGCATGCAGGCGGGCAGGCGGGCGGCGCTGTAGGCGAAGGCGGCGACGTCGGGGGTGCCCGAGAGGGCGCCGGCGTGCAGGCTCGAGTCGCTGAAGCTGTGGGCCTCCTCGAAGGCCCGGACGCGCACCTCGCCGCTGCTGCGCAGGAGCGAGTAGTAGGTGCGGATGTAGAGGTCGATCTCGTCGCTGGTGGTGCGGGGGCGCTGGCGGTCCATGGGTGCTCGTGGTGCGCCCGGTCGGCGCGGCCGGAGGCTAACACGGGCGGAGAGCGCGGCGGATCGGGCGTACGAGGGCGGGCGAGGGGTTCGTCGCAGCGGACGCGCCAGCTGGCGCGTAGGGCAGCATGAGGGTGTGCGTGCGCGGGCGGGAGGTCAGTCGCAGCTGACGCGCCAGCTGCCGTCGAGCTCGTAGGGCAGCATGAGGGTGCGCAGGTTCTCGCCCTTGGCCTGCGGGCACAGCGGGTCGACCATGGCCTGGGCGTCGCTCTCGTCGCCGGGGTACTCGACGTTGAAGACGGGCTTGCCCTGGTCGGTGAAGGGGGCGAGCTGACCGCACTCGTCGTACTCGTGGCATTGTTCATTGAGCTCGAAGTCGAAGTAGTCGACGAGCTCGGGGACCTGGTCGCCGGCGTTCTTGAGGCCGACGGTGAGCCCGCGCAGGTGGGCCTGGTTGGCGATCCATCGGTTGTAGGCGAGCTGGTCGTCGCTGGTGAGCGGGTAGCCGGAGTCTTGCAGCCAGCCGTCCATGTTGTCGGGGTCGACGCCGTCGCAGCCGGCCGTGACGGCGCGGTCGAGGCGGCCGCGCATGACCGACCACACCGAGGGGTGGCGGATGTCGAGCCAGACCTCGCCGGGCCAGCCGTCCAGCGGCTTGCCGAGGGCGGCGGGGTCGAGGTCGTTGTAGTCGGGGCGCCAGTCCTCGCCCGACCCGGCGGAGAAGTAGCAGATGACCTTGCGGCCCTCGCCCTGGAGGGCGTCGATGGTGGCCTTTGGGGCGTCGAAGAGGTCGATGTCGTAGAGGTCGGCGGCGTAGCTGGTGACGATGTCGCCGGTGAGCTGGAGCTGCCAGGTGGTGGTGATGCCGGGGTGCCACCAGTCGCCGTCGATCACCGGCGGGGCGTTGGGGTCGGGGTCGGTGTCGGGGATGTCGCCGGTGGTCGCGGGTGTGTCGGTGGTGGCGTCGGTCGCCGGGGTGTCGGTGGTGGCGTTGGAGGTGGCTTCGGTGGTCGTGGCGGCGGTTGCGACGGTGGTGGTGACGGGCGCGTCGGTGGTGGCGCTGGTGGGGGTGTCGCTGGTGGTCTCGCCGCCGCTCACCTCGGTGACGGTGCTGGCCTCGCTGTTCGCGGTGGCGCCGGTCGGCGCGGTCGGGCTGGTGCTCGTGGATTCGCCGTTGTCGCCGCAGGCGAGGGCGAGGATGGGCAGGAGGAGGCTGAGGCGTTGCATGGGCGAGGCTGGGTGCGGAAGGGATGGAGGTTGACGGGCTCAGTGCCAGTGCTTGCCCTTGCCCTTGCCCTTGCCCCAGTGCTTGCCCTTGCCCTTCCAGTGCTTGGTCTCGAAGATGATGACGGGCGGGGGGGCGACCTCGTAGACGTACACGCCGACGTAGGCCGGGCGCGAGACGGCGAACAGCCAGCCGTAGAAGGGGCTGGAGTCGACGACGACGATGGTCTCGCCCTTGACCTCGATGGGGACCACGTAGTCGTAGACGATGGTCTCGTGGCCGACGACGACGGGGGCGTAGACCGCCTTGACGACCAGCTGGTTGCTGGTCTTGTCGGTGGTGAAGTCGATCGTGGCGATGACCACGGCCGCGTCCTTGTTCTTCGTCGACGACGGGATCGCCCGCAGCTCGAACACGACGACGTCAGCCGCGCCGCGGACCTCGAGGACCTGGATCTTGTCGACCTTGCCGTCGCCGTCGATGTCGACGTTGTTGATCTTCTCCTTGGGGTCGTTGATCTGCTTCTCGAGCGCGGGGGCGTCCTTGACCTTGCCCTTCTTGACCAGAAAGCTCACCGACTCGAGGTCGAAGGCGTCGGGCTGGACCGTGGCCTTGCCGTCAACCTTGGCGGCGAGCGCGGTGTCGGGGGCGGTGGTGGTCTTTTCACTGGCGTCAGCGCCGGCGGCTGCCTCGACGGCCACGGGGGCCGCGGCCTCTTCCGCGGCGATCTTCGAGTTAACGGCGACGGCGGCGTCGCAGGCGGACAGGGCGACGAGCAGGCTCAGGGACAGGTACTTCATGCGGGGTCTCCAGCGCGGGGGCTCTGCTTGGAGCGAGCGAGGGCGAGGGTTTCCAAGCAGCGCCGCCAGTGTGGCCGGGGCTGCGGCGGGGGTAAAGCGGAATGGGCGTGGGCTTGCGACCCCAGCCGTGGGTGCGCGAGCGGGTCGAGGCGACGGAGGGCGGGGGAGCTCGAGCGCTGGGCCGACCGTCTGTTGCTGGCGCGCAGCCTCGACGAGGTGTTCGCCGCGGTGGTGTCAGTCGAGGCGGCGCAGGATCAGTGAGGTGTTCACGCCGCCGAAGGCGAAGTTGTTGCTCATGATCGTGTCGATGCGGGCGCGGCGGAGCTCGCGGATGTAGTCGAGGTCGGCGCAGCGGGGGTCTAGCTGCTCGAGGTTGCGGGTCGGGGCGAGGAATTCGTCCTGCAGCATGGCGAGGCTGAAGACCGCCTCGATGGCTCCGCAGGCGCCCATGGTGTGGCCGGTGAAGCTCTTGTTCGAGGAGATCGGGATGGCGCGCTCGAAGATCGCCCGGGTCGCGCTGGCCTCGGCGATGTCGCCGATGTCGGTGGCGGTGCCGTGGGCGTTGACGTAGTCGACCTCGGACGGGCGCATGTCGGCGTCGCGCAGGCCGAGGGCCATGGCGCCGCGCATGCCCGACTCGGACGGGGCGGTGATGTGGAGGCCGTCGCAGTTGGTGCCGAAGCCGACGATCTCCGCGAGGATCTGCGCGCCGCGGGCCCGGGCGCGTTCGAGGCTCTCGAGGATCAGGGTGCCGGCGCCCTCGCCGACGACCAGGCCGTCGCGTTTGACGTCGAAGGGCCGCGGGCTGCGATCGGGCTCTTTATTAAAATTCGCCGAGGTGGCGAACATGAGGTCGAAGGTGACGGCGGTGGTGAAGTGCATCTCGTCGGCGCCGCCGGCGATCATGACCTCCTGCAGGCCGTACTTGATCGACTCGTAGGCGTAGCCGATCGCCTGGGCGCCGCTGGTGCAGGCGGAGTTGGTGGGGATGATGCGGCCGCGGATGGCGAAGAACTGGGCCAGGTTGGCGGCGCAGGTGTGGGCCATGAAGCGCAGGAAGCTGGTGCTCTGCAGGCCGCGCATGTTCATGTGGGCGAACAGGGTGGTGCAGAAGTCGGCGAGGGCGGCGGAGGAGCCGGAGGTGGAGCCGTAGGCCAGGCCGGTGCGCCCGTCGCCGAGGATCTCGTCGCCCTGCAGGCCGGCCATCGCCAGCGCCTGCTCGGTGGCGTGGGTGGCGAGGAGGGCGACGCGGCCCATGGTGCGGGTCTGCTTGCGGTGCCAGCGGTGCTCGAGGTCGAGGCCCTGGACGACGCCGCCGAGGCGGGTGCGCAGGTCGCCGATCGCGTCCCACTCGGGCATGGTGACGATGCCGTGGCGACCTGTCTGGAGGGACAGGCTGACCTCGGCGAGCGAGTGGCCGATCGGCGAGGCGACGCCGGCTCCGGTGATGACGACGCGGCGTGGGGTCACGGGGGGGCTCCTGGTCGGGCGCCCTGGTCCTGGGCGCCGCCGTGGGCGACCGAGATCGCGGCGGCGGCCAGGCGCTCGCCGTTTCGGTGCAGCTCGCAGCGGAACTGGGCCAGGTGCTCGTCGTGCCACAGCTCGTGGCCGGTGATGGTGAGGGCGTCGCCGACGTGGAAGTGGTCGACGGCGAGCTCGAGCTCGCGGGTGCCGAGCAGCTTGCCGTGCTGGCCGCCGGGGTGGTCGCGGTGGAGGTAGGCGTGGAGGGCGGCGACGGTCTGGGCGAACAGCTCGAGGCTGACGAGGGCGGGGACACGGCCGTCGACGACGAAGGGGGCGTCGGCGCGGACGGTCACGGTGCAGGTGACATCGTGCGGGGTGCAGTGCACGAGCTCATCGATGAGGAGCATCGGTGGTCGGTGCGGGAGGAAGTCTTGCAGGGGCGGGTAGACCACGCGGAGGGACCTGGCGGGAGCTTAGCTGTCGACCGCCACGCCGGCGCCGCTGAGTTCGGCCTCGACGAGGGCGACGATGTCCTGGACGGTGCGGATCTTGCGGGCGACCTGGGGGTCGATGCGGCGTCCGGTGACCTCGTGGAGCTCGACGAACATGTCGACGGCGTCGATGCTGTCGAGGTCGAGGTCCTCGTAGAGGCGCGACTCGGGCCGGATGTCGGCGGGGTCGAGCTCGAAGGTCTTGACCAGGATGCCGGTGATCCGCTGGTAGATTTCCGCGCGCGTCATGAGAGGGCCTGTGATGGTAGCGAGAGGGGGGGTTGGGCGTCCAGAGCGGCGGCGCCCTCAGGCGAGCGGGCTCGGGAGCAGGAACTCGTAGAGGGGCAGGGTGCGCTCGCTGGAGCTGGGGGCCTCGCCGAGGTCGGCGAGGAGGTCGAGGGCGCGGGCGCGGGTGGCGTTGAAGATCGACTCCGAGGTGCGCATCACTTGCTTGCGCGGGCGTGGGGCGAGCAGCTCGTTGGCGAAGTGGACGCCCTCGAGGGCGCAGGCGAAGCGGCCGAGGTTGGCGCGGTGCCACAGGCCCTTCTCGCGGAAGCCGGCCTCGAGCTTTTGGAACAGGCGGGAGAAGTTCTCGAGGCCCTGGAGGACGAAGTCCTTGCGGCGCAGGTCGGACTTGAGTTGGCGGAGGTCGAGGTGTTGGTCGTGCCAGTAGGGTGCGGCCCAGAGGTTGTAGTAGCAGGCGATGTCGAAGTCCCACTTGAGCTTGAGCAGCTCGAAGGAGCCGAGGACGGGGTAGAGGTCGCGGTAGAGCAGCATGGTCGCCTGGTAGCGGAACTGCATGAACTCGTCGTAGGTGGCGGAGCGGTCGGCGATCTGGGCCCGGGTCTCGCCGGCGTGGTCGCGGGTGATGAGGTCGGTGATGAAGTCGTTGTAGAGGGCGATGAAGTCGGAGCCGGGGCTGTAGAAGGGGTCGGTGAAGGCGGCGGCCTCGCCGGTGAGGAACCAGCGGTTCTGGCCGCTGAAGAACTGTTTGGTGCCGTAGGCGAGCTGCTTGTAGGCGAGGACGTCGATGAGCTCGGCGCGGTCCTTGAGGAGGTCCCAGGGGGCGCGGTGGGTCTTGAGGAACTCGAGGAAGCCCTCGGGTTTGCGCATCGCGTCGTTGAAGATCTTGTGTTCGCCGACCCAGCCGACGGACATCACGCCGCGGCCGAGCGGGATAAACCAGATCCAGTAGCCGGGGTAGCAGAAGTGGTTGGTGGAGAGGACGCGGGCGGTGTTGTGGACGCGGGCGCGCCACTCGGGGGTGCCGGCGTCGTCCATGTCGACGTGGCCGGTGAAGCGGCCCCAGACGGCGGCGATCGGGTGGTCGGCGGGGACGCGGAGCTGTTTCTGGCGGGCGATGGCGCTGGCGCGGCCGGTGGCGTCGACGACCCAGCGGGCGCGCACGGGGTAGCTGGTGTCGCCCTCGGTGACGGTGAACTCGTGCATCCCGCTGGCGTTCTGCGACTCGGGCGGGCCTTCGGGTTCGTGGAGCTTGAGGTCATGGACGCGGGCGCCGGTGCGGATGTCGGCGCCGTCGGCGAGGTTCATGCGCATGAGGTCGGCCTCGATGCGGGCGCGGTCGATCTGGAAGCTGGGGAAGACGGGCAGGTGGCGGCTGCCGATCTCGCTCATGTCGACCATCGCGGCGTTCTTCTCCGGGGTGTCGAAGAAGAAGCGCAGGCCGTTCTTGGGCAGCTGGTTCTCGTAGAGGTAGGTCGAGAGGCCGAGGCGGCGGATGAGGTAGTTGCTGGCGATCTCGACGGTGGACTCGCCGACCTTGAAGCTGGTCTCGCGGCTGCGCTCGAACAGGGCGAGCGAGAGGCCGGGGAGGCTGCGGCGCAGCTGGCGGGCCAGGAGGTTGCCGGCGAGGCCGCCGCCCAGGATCGCGATGTCGACCGTGCGTGCTTGCGGGGAGTCCACGGGGGCTTTCCTTAGCACGGGTGGTGGGTCAGGACGGGCGGAAGATCTGCGTGCCGTGGGTGGCTCGCTGGCGATGTGGCGGGGGAGGCCGTCCGTGGGTCAGGACGGGCGGAAGATCAGGGTGCCGTGGGTGCACAGCTCGGGCTGCGTGGTGGTGCGCACGATCGAGAAGCGGACCTCGTTGGTGGTGCGCCCCAGCTGGAGCTCGAGCGGGTCGCCGGGGAAGATGGGCCGCTTGAACTTCAGCTGGGTGACGCGCTGTGGCTGGCCGAGGCTCGGCCACAGGTTGTGCGTGCGGTCGAGGGCGATGGCCAGCAGCTGGGCGATGCCGGGGAGCAGCGGGTAGCCGGGGAAGTGGCCTTGCAGGTAGAGCAGGTCGGGCGGGACTTGCAGGGCGAAGGCCGCGGATTCGCCCGCGGGGGTTGTGGTGTGGCTGAGGAGGCGGAACTCGAGGTGGTCCATCAGCTCAGGCCGGCCAGGCCGAGGACATCGGCCATGGTGTAGAGGCCGGGCTCTTTGTCGACGACCCAGCGGGCGGCTCGCAGGGCGCCGCGCGCAAAGATCGCGCGGTCGCCGGCGCGGTGGGTGAGCTCGAGGCGTTCGCCATCGGTGAGGAACATGAGGGTGTGTTCGCCGACGGAGTCGCCGCCGCGGATCGCCGCGACGCCGATCTCGCCGCGTTCGCGGGGGCGGGCGTGGGGGTCGGCGCGGTCGCTGCGGAGGACGGCGTCGGGGTCACGGCCGGTGGCCTTGGCGACGGCCTTGGCGATGCGCAGGGCGGTGCCGGAGGGGGCGTCGCGTTTGTGGTTGTGGTGGATCTCGAGGATCTCGGCGTCCCACTGATCGCCGAGGGCGTGGGCGACGAGGCCGGCGATCTTGGTGAGGAGGGTGACGCCGACGCTGAAGTTGGCGGCGCTGACGATCGGGATGTCGCTGGCGGCGGCGCGGAGCAGCTCGCGGGTGGACTTGTGGAGGCCCGTAGTGCCGAGCACGAGCGGGACGCCGGCGTCGACGCAGCGGCGCAGGTTGGTCTCGGTGGCGTGGGGGAGGGAGAAGTCGACGACGACGCTGCTGCGGCGCGGGCGGAGTTCGTCGGTGACCTCGACGCCGAGGTCCTGGAGGCCGGCGACGCGGCCGGCGTCCTGGCCGAGGCCGGGGCCGCCGGAGCGGTCGACGGCGGCCTCGAGGACCATGCTGTCGCTGAAGGCGATCTCGCGGAGGAGGGTCTTGCCCATGCGGCCGCGGGCGCCGACGATGATGATGGGTGTGAGGCGGTCGCTCATGGCGTGAGTCCCAGGGATTGGAGGGCGTCGGCGAGGGCCTGGCCGTCGCGCGATTGGGGGTCGATGGCGAGGAGGGGGAGGCGCATGTCGGGGTGGCAGCGGCCGAGCAGGGCCATCGCCGATTTGACGGGGATCGGGTTCGGCTGGGCGAACAGGGCCCGGCACAGGGGGAGCTGGCGGTAGTGCCAGCTGCGGGCCTCGTCCCAGCGGTTGGCGGCGGCGGCGTCACAGAGCTGGGCGAGCCAGCGGGGGGCGACGTTGCTGGTGACGGAGATGACCCCGTGGCCGCCGAGGGCGAGGAAGGGGAGGAGGGTGAAGTCGTCGCCGGAGAGGAGGTCGAAGCGGTCGTTGCCGGCCAGCAGCTCGCGGATGCGGGCGATGCGGGCCATGTCGCCGGTGGCCTCTTTGATGCCGACGATGAGCGGGTGGCGGGCGAGGGTGGCGACGGTCTCCGGGAGGAGGTCGACGCCGGTGCGGCCGGGGACGTTGTAGACGACGACGGGGAGCTCGCTGGCCTCGGCGATGGCGGTGAAGTGGGCGACGAGGCCGGCCTGGGTCGGCTTGTTGTAATAAGGGGTGACTTGCAGCGTGCCGGCGGCGCCGAGTTGTTTGCAGGCGCGGGCGAGCTCGACGGCGTGGCGGGTGTTGTTGCTGGCGGCGCCGGCGAGCACGGGGACGCGGCCGGCGGCGGCCTGGACGGTGAGTTCGACGACGCGCAGGTGTTCGCTGGTGGAGAGGGTGGAGGCCTCGCCGGTGGTGCCGCAGGGGACCAGGCCATGGATGCCGGCGGCGATCTGTTGCTCGGCGAGGCGGGAGATCGCGGGCTCGTCGAGGCGGTCGTGGTGCAGGGGGGTGACGAGGGCGGTGTAGGCTCCGCGGAACATGGGCGGCGGCGACCTTACCACGAGAGCGGCTCGTGCACGGCGACCGGGCGCAGGCGGGCGCCGTCCCAGCGGGCCAGGCACAGGGTCGCGGTCGCGGGGCCCCGGGCCTCGCCCGGGAACACGAAGGCGTGCTCGCCGGCGGCGCTGCGGCAGGCGACCGAGGTGACATAAAGGGTGGTGCCTGCCGCGCTCGGGCGGAACACGGCGACGACGAGGTGGAGGTCAGGCAGCTCGGGGGCGTCGTGCCAGCGGACGGCGAGGCCGCGGCCGGGGCGGTAGCCGGCGTAGAGGCGGGCGCGCGAGCGGGCCTGCATGCGGGCGACCAGGGCGAGGGCGTGGCCGTGTTCGGGGTCGGCCTGGAGCACCCGGGCGAGCATGCGGCGGGCCTGCTCGAGGTGGTCCTGCTGGATGTACACCTGCGCGAGCGTGGCGCTGACGAGCGCGGGTGCGGATGGCTTTTGAGTCATGTCGCGAAGGACAGGTTGCGAGTGAAGGATGCGAACGCGGCGGGGTCGAGGGCGGGGCGGACCGCGGCGAAGTCGCGGTCGATCTGCTCGCGCAGGGAGGTGGCGTCGGTGAAGCGTTGCTCGTCGCGCAGGCGGGCGGCGAAGGCGACCTCGACGCTGCGACCGTAGAGGCTGTCGCCGAGGGTTTGCTCGAGGGCGTGGACCTCGAGCACGAGCGGGGCGTTGGGGTCGGCGACGAAGGTTGGGTTGTGGCCGAGGGAGATCGCCGCGGGCCAGCTGCTGTGGGGGTCGCCGGGGAGGCCGAGGGCGCCGGCGTAGATGCCGGGGCGCGGGAGCAGGGCCGTGGGGGCGTCGACGTTGGCGGTGCGTACGCCGAGCTCGCGGCCGCGGCCGGCTCCGGGCACGACCACGCCCTCGACGCTGTACCAGCGGCCGAGCATCGCGGCGGCGTGGTTGAGCTCGCCGGCGAGCACGGCGGCGCGGATGCCCGAGCTGCTGAGCTTGCCGGCGTGGAGTGACATGTCTCCGGGGACAGGTACGGCCTCGATCGCGGCGACGGGGATGCCGGCCGGGCGCAGCAGCTCGGCGAGCAGCAGGGCGTCGCCGCGGCGGTCGGCGCCGAAGCGGAAGTCGGCGCCGACCACCACGGCGGCGGGGCGCAGGCCGTGGATCAGGAGGCGCAGGGCGAAGTCCTCGGGGCTGGTGTCGGCGAGGGCGCGGTCGAAGCCGAGGAGGACCAGCGCGTCGACGCCGAGGCTGGCGCACACGCGGGCGCGTTGACCGGGCGACTGCAGCAGCCGGGGGGCGCGCTCGGGGGCGAGGACGCGGGCGGGGTGCGGGTCGAAGGTGACCAGCGCGACGTGGGGCGCGAGCTCGCGGGCGCGGCGGAGGAGGGCCTGGTGGCCGAGGTGCAGGCCGTCGAAGGCGCCGACGCAGGCGGCGGTGCCTGGCTCGAGAGGGACGGGCTGCCGCAGGACCTGCATGGCGCGGGGGAAGCTATCACGGGGGCGGCGAGGGGCGAGGAGGCGGGCGGCAGCGGGCTGGCTCACACGGTTGGCCGGGCGATGGGGGCGGTGTATGGTCGACGGATGGTGCGTGCGGGGCTCGTGTTCGGGTTGTGTGTCGCGGCGATCGGGCCGGGTTGCGGCGAGTCGCGGCAGGCGCTGTACATGGAGGGGATGAAGGTCGAGGGCGACGCGGAGCGCGGGCCCTGCAAGCTGGTCCACGACAAGGAGATCGGCGCGGCGCTGTTGACCGGCGACCAGGTGCAGCAGTGCCTTCAGATGCAATCCGAGGCGCTGGCGCTCTACGATCGGGCGGCCGCCCTGGGGCTCAAGGACGCGGACTTCGTGCAGGCGCACGAGCAGGCCCGCGGTCGGGTCCAGCGTCTCGAGGGGATGTTGAAGATGGTTCGCGAGATGGAGCGGCCGGAGTACAAGGCCCCGCTGCCGCCGTGAGCGGCGAACGGGTCGATGAGGGCCGTGGATGAGGGCCGTCGATCAGGGCAGCGCGCCGCCCTCGATCCAGCGGACCAGCGCGACCATCTGTGGATACGCGAGCGGCTCGTCGGGGGGCATGGGATCGCCGAGCACGCCGTACAGGGCGGTGCCATCGGGGTCGCGCAGCAGCGTCTGTACGAGGTAGCTCTCGGCCGGTCGGCGCGGCGCGACCATCGGGTAGCCGGTGGCTTGCAGCTCGGTCGCCAGCACGAGGTCGGCGAAGGCGCGGTCCGGGTCGCGCAGGTCGAGGCGGGCGCGCGCCAGGTCATCGCCGTCGCGGTGACAGCTGCACGCAGGATTGTCGCTGGCGAACACCTGGCCGGCGGCGAACAGGTCGCGCAGGGTCGGGGCCGGCGCTTCGGGGCCGTCGGTGTCCGTGCCGTCGGTGTCGCCGTCGGTGTCGCCGTCGGTGTCCGTGTCGAGCGCCTCGGGGTCGACGGTGAACTCGAGCAGGAAGGCGGAGCCGTCGTCGTTGTGGATCCACCCGGGACCGCTGACATCGAGCTGCTCGCCGGCCCAGCCGACGGCGGAGGGCTGGAGGCGGAGGTGGTAGAGGACGCCGGGACGCAGGAGGGACTTCGGGCGGACGGACAGCACGCTGCCGGGACACCAGGCCGCGTCGGAGTCGCCGACGCTGGCGCCGGGCGGACGCCAGGCGAACAGCTGCAGCTCGAGCTGGGCGTCGAAGGTGACCAGGCCGGAGGAGAGGCTGACGTCGAAGTCGTCGAGGGCGCGGGGGTCGACGCGGCCGGAGAAGCAGAAGTCGAGCTGGGCGTCGCGGGCGATCACCGCCCCCTGCTCGGGGACCGTGCGGGCGATCGTGAGTCGTTCGCTGACCACCGGGAAGCGCTGCGTCTCGCTGACCCGCGTGCAGGCCGAGGGAGCGATCCCCGCGAACATCGCGGCGATCGTGGCCGCGGCGATCGTGGATCTCGCCGCGCGAGGGCCCCCGGGAGCACCCGCGCGGCGGGTCGCGTGGCTGCGGCACGGCATGCCCAGCAGGGTATCAGCCAGGGGGTAGAGCGTTGCAGCTGCATTTGCACGGGCGCGCCGCCGCCCTATTGCCCATTGCGGGCAGGTCTACGGCGGTGAAAGCCTGTCCTGCCGCCACAGCTGGCCGCGATCGTGCCGGCACTGGCCCACACGGCCTGCCACGGAGCGCCATGGACCGCCGCGAACCGCCGCGGAGCTAATCGGGGGCCTTCCGGCAGTCTTGTTGACCCCCCGCAGGCCCCCCTGGTATCGTCGCGCCGATTTCGGCAGCTTCGCTCGGGCCTCGAGGCTCGGCCGTGCCTGTCACGATCTCGAACCAGGGAGCCTCTGGTGTTGCGAATGACGCGTCCAAGTCAGCTTTTTCCCGCCCTCATCGCGCTGTGTTCGCTCGTTGTACTCAGCGCCGGCTGCGGGCCTTTCGGCTACATCAAGAAGGTGGCTCGTGAGTCGAGCCGCGCGGTAGCCAAGGCCGAGTCCTCGGGCGCCGAGGAGAACGCGCCCTACGAATACTGGGGGTCGGTGACGTACCTCGAGCAGTCGAAGATCTTGATGGGCTACAGCGAGTACGAGCGCTCCTTCGACTACGGCGAGCGGGCCAAGCAGCTCGCCGAGGAGGCGACCAAGAAGGCCGAGATGCGGCGCAAGGGCCAGATGGAGCAACACAGCGATGCCCTGGCCACCCCCGAGGAGGCGGCACCGGAAGCTGGTGCCAGCGCTTCGGGCAGCGCCGGTGGTGGTGAGGTCAAGGCCGGCGTCTCGGTCGGAGGTGGCAAGTGAACCGGCGTACCAGTGCGATGTTCGCCATGATGGCTGTGACGACGGCGGGCCTGTCCTGCGCCGGACAGACCTTGAACGGCAAGGTAGATGGTTACGACAAGATCCTGCAGGAGGCGATCGCTGATGGCTCGAAGACCATCGGCTGCGCGCCCAAGGAGACGGCGATCGCCGAGGCGAACATCCGCTTCGCCCGCGACGCGCTGACCATGGGTGAGTACTACCGCGGCAAGGAGCACGCGGAGAAGGCCGACCTGTACACCACGCTGGCCCGCAAGAAGACCGACCCGGTCCGCTGCAAGGACCCGAACGTGGTCCGCGACAACGCGCCCCGCGTCGGCGACCGCGACGGCGACGGCTACGACGACGGCATCGACAAGTGCCCGGACGATCCGGAGGACTTCGACAGCTTCGAGGATGACGACGGCTGCCCCGACAAGGACAACGACCAGGACAAGGTCCTGGACGCCTCCGAGTTGAAGGAGGGCAAGTGGATCAACCTCGACAAGAAGACGGAGAACGGCCGCGAGGTCGACTGCCGCAACGAGGCCGAGGACTTCGACCAGTTCGAGGACGAGGACGGCTGCCCCGACCCCGACAACGACCGCGACACGCTGCTCGACGCGGTCGACAAGTGCCCGAACGACCCCGAGGACTTCGACCAGTTCGAGGACCAGGACGGCTGCCCCGACGTCGACAACGACAACGACAAGGTGCTCGACGCGGCCCAGCTCAACCGCAACGGCGACGGCACCTACACCTGGACCAACAACGACCACAAGACGGAGAACGGCGTCGAGGTCGACTGCCGCAACCTGCCCGAGGACTTCGACGGCGTCGAGGACGAGGACGGCTGCCCGGATGTCCTCAAGATCGACAACTGCCAGATCAAGCTGTCGGACAAGATCTACTTCAAGTTCAACAAGTGGGACATCGACCCGAAGAGCTTCAAGGTGCTCGACGAGGTCCGCGACACCATGAACGCCGCCCCGGACATCAAGATCTGGATCGACGGTCACACCGACAGCAAGGGCTCGAACAAGTTCAACAAGACGCTGTCGCAGAAGCGCGTCGACAGCGTCAAGAAGTACCTGGTCGAGCAGGGCAAGATCGACGGTGGTCGCCTCGAGCCGCGTGGCTTCGGCGAGGAAGTGCCGCTCACGCCCGACAGCAACAAGACCGCGGACGGCCGCGCTGCCAACCGTCGCGTCGAGTTCAACCTCAAGGACTGCAAGAAGACCATCCAGTAGGCGCTCCTCGCCTGCACCTGCGCTCGCCCGCGAGGGGGAGCGCAGGCTCGCGCCGCTCTCCGGCGTCGACACCGACGGCACTGTCCCCGTCGATCCATCCCGCCACTGCCTGAAGGAGCCGCGACCCCGCCGTGAGCACCCGAGACCGCATCCAGCCCACCTCTCGCCGGAGCGCCCGCGCGTGGCTCATCACCACGGGCGGGTCCACGTTGCTCGCAGTCCTGCCGGCAGTCCTGTTGGCGCCCAGCGCCTCCGCATCACCGCTGGGGCTCAGCCCGCGCGCCCTCAAGGCGCCGCTGATCGCCCCCAATTTTTCGCCCGGCCTGAGGGGCCCCGGCCGCGCCTTCTTCGATGCTCGCGAGGATCTGAAGGCCGCGTACAACAAGGCGCTCGGGCAGTACAACAACCTCGAGCTCGACGCGGCCAAGGCCGGCCTCGAGGATGCGCTCAACGGCGCCGCGCCCGACGACCCGATGACCGCGCCGCTGCGCATGCTCAAGGCGGTCATCATCTTCTCGAACACGGGCAAGGCCGATGAGACCACCGCGGCCTTCATCGACGCGGTCAAGGCCGACTACAACGTCAGCCTGCTGACCGAGCTGCGGGGGACCGACCTGCAGAAGCTGCTCGACAAGGCCCGCAAGGACTCGGGCGTGAGCGCCCCGAGCGAGTCGGTGCAGCACACCGCGCCGGACATCAGCGACGCCTGCGGCAAGGACCTGGTGCTCACGGCGCTGGCCAACCAGGCGCCGGAGGGCGGCCAGGTGGTGCTCTACTGGCGTCCGGCGGGCGTCGGTGAGTTCAAGACGGTGACGATGGACACCTTCGGCAACGTCGCCCAGAGCACGCTCACCGCGAGTGATCACGGCGACAAGCCGGTCGAGTACTTCTTCTACATCTTCGACGGCGCCAACAAGGACCTCGGCAACAAGGGTGACCAGGAGAACCCGCTCAAGCTCGAGATCGAGTGCAAGAAGGAGGTGGCGCCCAAGCCCAAGGAGGAGCCCCCGCCCAAGCCGAAGACCACGCTGCCGCGGGTGTTCATCAACATCGGCCTCGGCACCGGCGCCGGCATCGCTCGCGGCGTCGCGGACCAGAGCTACAAGCAGCTCTCACCGAGCGGCGGCTACACCCCGGCCGACTTCGCCTGCTCGCTAGCTCGCTGGCAGGCAGGCACCGGCGCCCTCCCGGACGCGGTCGGCTTCCAGAACGGGCTGATGAACCTCGCCCCGGCCCAGTACGCGCCCTACGCCCCGGCCGACCTGGCCCTCGTCTACAACCCCGAGAGCTGCGGCGAGCACCACCCGGTCAAGTCGGGCATGGCCTCGGCCCCGTTCCACATCGCCCCGGAGGTCGGCTTCCGCCTCGGCCGGGCGATCGTGCTGTCCGTGTTTGGCCGCCTGGAGCTCGTCACCGGCTCCAAGGTCTATCGCGACGACCCCAAGCTCGCGCTCGGCGACTCGTACACCAACGAGGTGCTCAACCCGAACCCGCAGGGCGTGCGCACCAAGCCCGGCTTCACCGGCGCCGGCGGCATCAAGGTCAAGTACTTCCTCGGCAAGGACGACAAGAAGTTTCGCCTGTTCGTCGGCGGTCAGGTCGGCGGCGGCTTCTCCCGCCTGCGCGTGCCCATGGGCTTCGCCAACGACCGCAACGGCAACAGCGTGCCCGACGACAAGGAGCTGCCCGCCAGCCTGAACCTCGGCATGTGCCAGCCGGTGTGGCCCTACAGCGGCGGCTGTGCCGGCGGGGACGCCCAACTCCAGGCCAACGCGCTCGCCGGGTCGGTCGCCACCAACGCCGACAGCACGCAGCGCATCGACACCGTGCGCATCGGCGGCGGCTTCGTCGGCGCGAACTTCGGCTTCAACTACCAGATCGTCAAGAACTTCGCGTTGTTCGGCGAGATCCAGGCGAACGTGTGGTTCCCGAAGACCAGCAGCTTCCTGCTGGACTTCGCGTTCGGTCCGGTCATCACGTTCTAGCTACGGCTGAAACGGCGCGAGCAGCAGCCCGAGCCCGAGCACGATCGCCACGGCGCTCACCACCTGCAGCGTCCGCGCGAGCTGCCTGATCCTGCGCGCGTGCTCGTCGGCCGCGGCCTCGCAGATGTCGACAAGCACCGTCAGGACGGCGGCCCGCTCACCACCCTCGGCCACGCGCAGCAGCTCCAGCGCCAGCGCCGGTAACAGCTGCGCGTCGGCCAAGGCCGCCGGCAGCTCGACGCCCTGGGCCACCAGCGTGCGCGCTCGCAGCAGCGCCAGCCCCAGCGCGTGGTTGCCGAGCCGGGGCGCGCTCAGCTCGAGCGCAGTGAGCAGCGGCAGGTCTACGAGCAGCGCCAGCAGCCGCGCCAGTCGCAGCGCGCCCTGGGCTCGCAGCGCCGGGCCGAGGCCGGGCAGGCGCAACGCGAGCGCGTCGAGCCTGGCCCGCAGCCGTGGGGTCCGCAGCGCGGCCGCGAGCCCGAGGCCGAGCAACGCAGCGACCGCCGCGAACCAGCGCAGTCCCGGTAGCAGCGCGACCGCCCCGGCGAGCGGCCGCGGCGCGGCGACGCCGAGGTGCGCATACAAGTTGAGGGCCGCGGGCGCGACCAGCCCGAGCACGATCGCGGTCACCAGCACGGCGCCGACGACCGTCCAGGAGATCCTCCGCAAGCCAGCCGCGAGCGGGTCGCGTCGGTGTGATCGCTCGAGATGATCGACGAGCCGGGCCAGCGCCACGTCGAGCTCGCCGCGTCGCTCGCCCGCCACGAGCACGGCGCAGCTCAGGTCGTCGAAGCGCTGGGGCACCCGCGCGAGCGCCTCGCCCAGCGCCTGTCCGGCCTCGATCGCCCGCCGCACCAGCGCCAGCTCGATGTCCAGCCCGCTCGCCTCGCGCAGCTCAGCGAGCCGTCCGAGCGCCGTCGGCACGCCGAGCCCGACGCGACGCAGCGCCAGCAGCTCGCGCAGCACCGCCACCGCCGCCGTCGACATCGCCCGGGCGGGCGTCAGCTCGGTCACGCCCAGCTCGCGCCGCACGGTGGTCACGCGCAGGCCCTGCCGCCGCAGCGCGTCGATCACCTGGACCTCGGACTCGCCGGTCAGCGCGCCCTGCCTCGGCTCGCCCGCAGCGGTCAGCGCCTGCCAGTGGAACAGTGACATGTCCTTCAAGCCAGATGATCGCCGGTCGCCCGCAGCAGGTCGTCGAGCGCGATCTGCCCGTCCGCCACCCGCGCCAGACCGACCTGACGCAAGCTGCGGTGGCCCTGCGCCGTCGCCTCGGCGCGCAGCTCCGCCGCGCCGGCGCCCTCGGCGATCCGCTCCTGCAGCGCCGCGCCGACTGGCAGCACCTCAAACAGCGCCACCCGACCGCGGTAGCCGGCGAGGCAGGCCTTGCAGCCGCCCGCGCGTCGCGGCCGACACTCGCGCGCCTGCTGCGGACTCATGCCCGCGTCGATCAACCGCTGCGGCGAGATCGCCGGGTCCTCGCTCGAGCACTCGCCGCACAGCCGACGCACCAGCCGTTGCGCGACCACCAGCCGCGCCGCCGCGGCCACCATGTAGGGCTCGACCCCGAGGTGCACCAGGCGGACCAGCGCCGCCGCGCCGTCCCCCGCCGGCAACGTCGTCAACACGCGCCGACCCCCGACCGCCGCCCGCACCGCCGCGTCGACCGCGTCGAGGTCCGGCAGCCCACCGAGCATGATGATGTCCGGGTCCTGCCGCAGCAGCGCCTGCACACTGGCCGCCATGCCGAGCCCGCCCTCACGTTGCAGCTGCACCTGCGTGCATCCGGGCAGCGTGAACTCCACCGGATCCTCGATCGTCGCCACGCTCACGCTGTCGCCCGCGAGCTCGGCGAGCGCCGCATAGAGCGTCGTCGTGGTCCCGCTGCCGGCCGGGCCCGCGACGAGCGTGAGCCCGTGCGAGCCTTGCAGCGCCGCCCGCATGCATTGGAGCTGCTCTGGCTCGAGTCCGAGGCCCGCGAGGTCGTGCGGCAGCTTGCTGCGGTCGAACAGGCGCAGCACCAGTTGCTCGCCGGCGGCGGTCGGCATGGTCGCCACCCGGATGTCGAGCTCGCGGTCCTTGCCGGCGTGGAAGCCACGGATCTGGCCCTCCTGCGGGGTCCGCCGCTCGGCGACGTCGAGCTGCGCCATCAGCTTGAAGCGGGTGGTCACCGCGCTGCGCAGCCCGATCGGCAGCTCGGACTCCGGGTGCAGCACGCCGTCGACGCGAAACCGGATCCGTAGCCCGCGCTCCGACGGCTCGACGTGCACCTGCGTCGCCCCGCGGCTGGCCGCGTGCAGCAGCACCCGGTTGCACAGACGGATCGCCTGGTCCTGCTCCGGCAGCCCCGCCGCGGGCGGCGTCCGCTCGCGCTCTCCGGGCGCTGCGTCGACCCGCTCGAGGTTCAGCGCCCCGAGCACGTCGGCGTACGCCGCACTGTTCCCGCTGCGGTCCCCGTCGCGCTCTCCGCTGCGATCGTAGTAGCGGACGATCGCGTCCTCGATCGCCGTCTCGGTGCTGACCACCGGCTCGACGTTCAGGTTGGTGATGAACTTGAGGTCATCGATCGCATAGATGTTGCTCGGGTCGGCCATCGCGACCACCAGCGTCGAGCCAGCCCGCTGCACCGCGATCGCGGTGTGCTTGCTGGCCAGCGACTTGGGCACCAGCTCGACGACCTTCGGGTCGATCTCGTAGTCGGTGAGGCTCATCCATGGCACGCCGTACTGCGCCGACAGGAAGTCCGCCAGCTCGCGCTCGCCGAGGATCCCCAGGCGCGACAGGCTGTACGACAAACGCTTGCCGGTCGTCCGTTGATCGGCCTGCGCCCGCTTGAGCTGGGCGAGCGAGATCAGGTTCTCGCGGACCAGTAATTCGCCGATGCGGTCTGCCATAAAAAGCGATGCAGCGTCTCGCCCGACGCACGCGGTCGACGGCGGACCAGGGTACAGCCCCCGCCCAGACCCGCCAAGCCGGACAGGTGCCCAGGCGAGAAAACTTGCACGCGCAAGCCCTCCCCGTCGCCCCGCGTTCTCGCCTATGCTCCGCCGCCGATGACCGACCGCGACCGACCTGCCCCGCGCTCCGCACCCACTGCTCGGGGCAACGACCGTGGTGGCAACGACCGTGGTGGCAACGACCGCGGTGGCAACGACCGCGGTGGCAACGACCGCGGCGGCAACGACCGCGGCGGCGACCGTCCTCGCGACGCCGGCCCTCGTGACAGCCGCGACCGGCCCCGCGACGCCCCCCGCAGCGCCGCCCCGCGGGACCGCAGCATCCGCCCCAGCGAGCGTCCGGCCGACCCCAACGCCCCGGCCCCGCGCCGCAACACGCCCGTCGGCCGCCGCCCGGCGCGTCCGACCGTGCGTGGACCCAGCGTCAAGGTCCCGCTGGACGTCGCCCGCCTCGTGCGTGCCGGTCACCCCTGGGTGTTCCGCCACACCGTGCGCCGCGACCTCGACAACCTCAGCGAGGGCGCGGTCGTCCCGGTGATCGACGAGGACGGCTACGGCGTCGGCTGGGGTCTGGTCGAGGCCGAGGGGGCGATCGGCGTCCGCATGCTCAGCCTCCACGCCGACTTCAGCTGGAACGAGGCCGAGATGCTCACCCGCATCCGCCAGGCCCTGCGCCTCCGCGGCCCGGCACTGCTGGCGCAAGGCGCAGTCCGCCTCCTCCACGGCGAGGCCGACGGCTTCCCCGGCCTCGCCCTCGACCGCCTCGGCGACTACCTCCTCCTCTACAAGTACGCCCGCTGCGCCGAGAGCTACCTCGACACCCTGGTCCCCCTGCTCGAGCAGGAGCTGAAGCCCGCCGGCATCTACCTGCAAGACCGCATCCGTTCGGTCACCGCCGCCGACGACCGCCGCCCGCCCGCCTTCCACCTCGCCGGCAAGGCCGCCCCGCCCGAGGTCGAGGTCGGCGAGGACGGCCTCAAGTTCCTCGTCGACGTCACCGCCCCGGTCTCGCCCGGCCTGTTCCTCGACCTCCGCGAGGGTCGCCGCCTGCTCGAGACCCTCGTCCGCGGGCGCAGCGTCTGCAACCTCTTCAGCTTCACCGGCGCCTTCGGCCTGCGCGCCGTGCGAGCCGGTGCCGCCGCGGTCACCCACGTCGACTCGGCCGCCCGCAGCCACGCCCGCTGCCGCCAGAACCTCGCCGCCTCCGGCATGGACCCCGAGGCCATCGAGGCGATCACCGGCGACGTGTTCACCTTGCTCGAGAAGTTCCGCCAGCGCGGCCGCGTGTTCGACTTCATCGTCGTCGACCCGCCGCCCTTCTCCAACGTCAAGGGCAACACCTTCAGCGCCCTCAAAGACTGGAACCAGCTCATGGCCGCGGTCGCCGGCGTCGTCAGCCCCGGCGGCCACGTCCTCGCGATCTCCAACGCCGTGCGCCTGCCCGAGGACGAGTTCTTCCTCGCTCTCGGCGAGGGTGTGCACGCCGCCAAGCGCTCGGCCCGGCTGGTCGGCGAGTGCGGCCTGCCGCCAGACTTCCCGGTGCCGCCGGCCTTCGTCGAGGGCCGCTACCTCAAGATCAAGCTCCTGCAGCTCGACTAGTACGCGGCCCCCGTTTCGGGTCGCGGAACATCGCCGCAGCCCCGCGGCTCGACCGGGTCGGGGCGGGTCGGGAAAATCATGTACGACCTGGTAGCGAGCCCAGGCAGCGCGTGGACGGGATCGAGTATCCTCCCGCCGCCATGCAGTCCCGGCCCCGCGCCCACGAGATCCGCCGTCGCTTCCTCGACTTCTTCGCCGCGCAGGCGCACGCCATCGTGCCCTCGTCGTCGCTGGTGCCGGCCAACGACCCGACCCTGCTGTTCACCAACGCGGGCATGGTCCAGTTCAAGGACACCTTCCTCGGCCGCGACCCTCGCCCCTACAAGCGCGCCGTCAGCGTGCAGCGCTGCCTGCGAGCCGGCGGCAAGCACAACGACCTCGACAACGTCGGCTTCACCGACCGCCACCACACCCTGTTCGAGATGCTCGGCAACTTCTCGTTCGGCGACTACTTCAAGCAGGACGCGATCCGCTGGGGCTGGGAGTTCCTCACGCAGGACCTCGGCATCCCCGCCGAGAAGCTCGTCGTGTCGGTGTTCAGCGGCGAGGGCGAGTCGGCCCCCGCCGATGACGAAGCCTACGCGCTGTGGGCCGAGATCGTCCCCGAGGACCGCATCTACCGCCTGCCCGCCAAGGAGAACTTCTGGGCCATGGGCGACACCGGCCCCTGCGGCCCCTGCTCGGAGATCCACATCTTCCACGGCGAGCGCGCCCCCGGCGACGCCAAGCGCGACGGCAAGCTCGGCCCAGCCTACGAGGACACCCGCTACACCGAGCTGTGGAACCTCGTGTTCATGCAGTACGAGAAGCACCCCGACGGCACCCTCGTCAACCTGCCCAAGGCCAGCGTCGACACCGGCGCCGGCCTCGAGCGCCTCGCCGCCGTGATGGAGGGCGTCGGCAGCAACTACCGCACCTCGCTGCTCACCCCGCTCGTCGACCTCGCCAAGCGCCTCGCCGGCGCCTCACCCTCGGACCTCGGCGCCGGTGAGTCGCCCTTCCGCGTCATCGCCGACCACGCCCGCGCGACCGCCTTCCTCATCGCCGACGGCGTCTTCCCCGACAAGGCCGGCCGCTCCTACGTCCTGCGCCGCATCATGCGTCGCGCGATCCGCTACGGCACCAACGTCGGCCTCGAGCGGCCCTTCTTCCACGAGGTCTGCCAGCAGGTCGTCGCTGAATTCGCCGAGGCCTACCCGCTGCTGCGCGAGCGCGCCAGCACCATCGACGAGGTCGTCCGCACCGAGGAGGAGAGCTTCCGTCGCACCCTCAGCCGCGGCCTCAAGCGCCTCGAGGCCGCCCTCTCCGACCTCGCCCCCGGCGAGCAGGCCTTCCCGCCCCCCGTCGCCGCCGACCTCTACGACACCTACGGCTTCCCCGTCGACCTCACCGGCATCATCTGCAAGGAGAAGGGCCTGACCCTCGACGAGCCCGCCGTCGAGGCCGCCGTCCGCCAGCGCCAGAGCCAGGACGGCGACGCCCACAGCTCGCTCGGCTCCGACAAGGCGATCGGCGATCTCTACTTCAAGCTCAAGGAGCGCCTCGCCGGCCAGACCAGCTTCACCGGCTACGACACCGTGCAGGGCAGCGGCACGGTGCTCGCCCTCGCCGTCGACGGTCGCGAACACAAGGAGGCGCGCCCCGGCCAGCAGGTCGAGTTCGTCGTCGACCACACGCCCTTCTACGCCGAGAGCGGCGGCCAGGTCGGCGACACCGGCCGCGCCGAGGGCGACGGCGTCGAGCTCGAGATCGACGACGTGCACAAGCCGACCGGCGACCTCCACGTGCACCGCGGCAAACTCGTGCGCGGCACCCTGCGCGTCGGCCAGAGCCTGACCCTCGCCGTCGACGTCACCCGCCGCGACGCGATCCGCCGCAACCACAGCGCGACCCACCTGCTCCACCACGCCCTGCGCGCCGTGCTCGGCACCCACGTCGCCCAGAAGGGCTCGCTGGTCGGCCCCGACCGCCTGCGCTTCGACTTCTCCCACACCCGCCCGCTCACCGCCGAGCAGCGGGCGGAGATCGAGCGCCGCGTCAACGTCGAGGTCCTGCGCAACCAGGGCAGCCAGGTCCGCAGCCTGTCGATGGCCCAGGCCCGCGAGACCGGCGCGATCGGCCTGTTCGAGGCCAAGTACGGCGAGGTCGTCCGCGTCGTCAACATCGGCGGCGAGAGCATCGAGCTGTGCGGCGGCACCCACGTCGCCCGCGCCGGCGACATCGGCCTGTTCGCGATCGTCAGCGAGGCGGGCATCGCCCAGGGCGTGCGCCGCATCGAGGCCGTCACCGGCATGAACGCGCTCGCGTACCTGCAACAGACGGCGCAGATCGTCGGCGAGGCCGCGACCCAGCTCCACGCCGCCGGCCCGCACGAGCTGCTGCCGAAGCTCGAGCGCCTGCACCACGACCTGCGCGCGCGCGACAAGGAGATCGCCGACCTCCAGCGCAAGCTCGCGACCGGCAGCGGCGGCGGGGCAGGGGACAGCATCATCGAGGTCAGCGGCGTCAAGCTGCTCGTCAAGCTCGTCACCGTCGGCGACCCCAAGGCCCTGCGCGAGGCCGTCGACATCCTGCGCGACCGCCTCGGCTCCGGCGTCGTCGTCCTCGGGGCCGAGCGCGACGGCAAGGCCAGCCTGATCGTCGCCGTCACCAAGGACCTCAGCGGCAAGATCCACGCGGGTAACCTGATCGCCGCGATCGCGGGCCACGTCGACGGCCGCGGCGGTGGCCGCCCCGACCTCGCCCAGGCCGGCGGCGCCAATCCGGCCGGGCTGCAGCAGGCCCTCAGCGCCGCCCGCGAGGCCCTGGCCGCCCAGATCGCCGGCTGATATCGACCGCCACCAGGGCCACGGTGGCGGTCGCGGTGGTAGAGCAAACCACACGGCCCCGGACATCCGATCAGGGTTTCTCCGATGCGCCGCATCGCGGGAATTTGTCGCTGCCCCGGCGGCCGTGGCGCGGGCTGTGATAGCGTGGCCTGGCATGGATCTGTCCGCGTTGCTCGCGCGTGAGGGCATCGAGCCCGGTGACGTAGAAGCTCTGCTGAAGTGGGCCAAACAGCGCTCGCACGCGCTGATCGCCCGCATCGAGCCCGGCTCTCCGCTGGCCGAATTGCTCGCCGGCAACCATCACCCGAGCAGCGGACGCACGCCCGAGGTCAACGCACCTGCTTCGCACCCCGCGACCCGCAACGTCCCGCGGCCGATCGCCCGCAGCGTCAGTCGTCCGTACCTCAACGCCGCCGTCGAGGCGGCGCTGAGCGGCAAGCAGCAGGACCTCGAGCTGGCGATCGAGACCGCCGCCGCCGAGGTTGAACCCGTCCCGCCGCCACCTGTCCTCGAGGCCAGCCCCGAACCCGAGCCCCCACCGCTCGAGGATGACCCGTCGATCGGCGGCTTCAACCGCTTCGCCTTCAGCCTCCGCCGCCGCCCCGCCGAACCCCAGCCCGAGGAGCCGCCGCCGCGCTCCAGCAGCCTCAGCCGCGGCTTCGAACTCCACGCCGAGTCGCAGGCTCCACGCGCCTGGGACGACGAGCACGTCCCCGAGCCCCCCGGCTTCGAGGCTCGCCTCGGCGACAGCGCTCGCATGCACCTCGCCAACCTCGACGCCGAGTCCTCCGAGGGCCTCGTGCTCGGCATCCCCGACGACGACAGCGACATCCCGGTGTTCCGCGGTCGGCCTCGCAGCGACGCGATCACAGCAGACTCGAGCTCCTCCGGGCTCACCGACGCGGCCTTCGACGCGCTGATCGAACCCTCGGATCTGCAGCCCGTGCCGTCCGAGTTGTCCGTCCCGGAGCCCGCGACCGTGCAGTCCGCGACCCCGCATCGTGATGCGTCGGGCCCGGTCGAACGCGCCGCATCGGGCCCCGTGCGCGCCGCGTCCGGCCCCGTGGAACGCGCCGCGTCGGGCCCTCTGCGCGCCGCGTCAGGCCCGATCGAGGGCGCCGCGTCGGGTCCAGTGCGCGCCGCGTCAGGCCCGATCGAGGGCGCCGCGTCGGGCCCAGTGGAACGCGTCGCATCGGGCCCACTCGAGGGCGCCGCGTCGGGTCCAGTGCGCGCCGCGTCAGGCCCACTCGAGCGCGCCGGCTCAGGCCCGCTCGAGCGCGCCGCGTCAGGCCCACTCGAGCGCGCCGCGTCAGGCCCACTCGAGCGCGCCGCGTCAGGCCCACTCGAGCGCGCCACCTCGAGCCCGTTGGCCGCTGCGAGCTCGCCACAAGCCGCCGTGAACCCCTCGGAGCGCGCCGCATCGGGCCCCGTGCGCGCCGCGACGCCGCCACCGCCACCGCCGCGAGCCCCCTCCGCCCCGCAGCCCGCCGCCCGGGTCCCGCCGCCGCCTTCTGGCCGGCGCTCGTCCAAGAAGACCGCCCCCCAACCAGTCGTCGCCGCGGCCGCGAAGCCCCAGCCGAAGAAGGGCAAGAACCGCAAGAAGGTCGTCGAGCTGAGTCAGCCCGTCGCTCGCCCGGTGTCGGTGCCCTCGCCCGCGGCTCGCCAGGCCTCCGCGCCTTCTCCCGCGAGCTCCGGCACGCGCCCGGTGACCGCCCCTGGCGACGCGGCCTCGGCGGCCCGCGGCGTGCCCGACTACCTCCGCGACGACGAAGACTAACCTGTCCCATGAGACAGCTGTGAGCCCACCCGGCGCAGTGCTGGCGCGCGCCTCCAGCCAGCGAATCGACCTGTCCTACCGGACAGGTCAGGCGTCCGGGTGACCTGTCCCACCGGACAGGTCAGGCGTCCGGGTCGGGGCTCGGCTCCCCGCCCGCGCCCGCGAAGTGGAAGTGACGCGCGAACGCACGCCGGGCCGCCGCGCCGCGTCCAGGGCTGGCGCCGAGCGCCTCACGGGCGAGGTCCGCGGGCGAGCGGCCCGACTGGACCAGCAGCTCGAGCCCGTCGAGGAAGCGGGCCTCCGTGCGGCCCTTGCTGTCGCGCACGTCCTGACGCTCGAGCCCCGCGCGGGCGATCGCCATCAGGCGCACGCACAGCGCGTGGACCCGCGGCGAGCGCATCGCGTGCTGGCGGCACTCCTGCCACAGAGCCAGGCGCGCCGGGAAGTCGAGCCCCGCGACCAGCTCCCACGCCGCCGCGGTCGCGTCGGCGTCGTAGAGGAGGCCCTTCCACATCGCCGGCAAGGCGCAGACGAAGGCCGAGCTCACCGAGTCGCAGCCACGCACCTCGAGGTAGGGCTTGAGCCGGATCTCCGGGAACAGGGTGCTCAGGTGGATGTCCCAGTCGCCGCGCTGGGCCCGATGATGGGTGCCGTCCGGCGCGGTGTAGCCGTCCTTCATGTAGATCCGGAACGGCAGGTGCACCGGCAGGTACGCGCCGTCGCGGCGGATGAGGAACATCGGCACGTCCAGCGCCCACTCGACGTAGCGCTCGTAACAAAACCCGGGCTCGAAGGCCCACGGCCAGATCCCGCAGCGCGCGTTGTCCACGTCGGTCCAGTTGTCGCTGCGCAGCGAGGCGAAGCCGCGGTCCTCGCCCTCGCGGTACGGCGAGTTGGCGAAGATCGCCGTGCTGAGGCCGCTGACACCCATCGCCATCCGCAGCCGCTCGCCACACTGCTGCTCCGACGCGAAGTCGAAGTTCGCCTGCACCGTGCACGTGCGCAGCATCATGTCGAGGCCCCGACTGCCGCGGGTCGGCAGGAAGTCCCGCATCACCCGGTACCGACCCTTCGGCATCCACTGGATCTCCTCGCGCGTGGCGAAGGGGTGGAAGCCGGTCGCCAGCCACGCCAGTCCCAGTCGCTGCGACACCGAATGCAGCTCGCGGTAGTGCTGCGTGAACTCGCCGCAGGTCGCGTGAACATGCGGCAGCGGCTTGCCGCTCAGCTCGAACTGTCCCCCCGGCTCGAGCGTGATCGACGCCCCGTCCCGCTCGAGGGCGATGATCTCCCCACCCGGCCCCCGGTCGGCCGCCGGCCGCCACCCGAACTCGTCGATGAAGGCCTGCAGCACCGGCAGCACGTGCGCCTCATACCCGACCGGCCGCGGACCCGCGGGGTCCTGTGGATCCATGTACAGCCCGAACTTCTCCTGCTCGGTGCCCACCAGGTGGGTCGCCTGATCGCGGCGCTCGGCCCGGCGAAACACCTCCGTGAGGTCTTCGGCCCGCAGCGGGTCGGACGATGTGGTGGTGGTCGGGGTGCTGCTCATCGGCGCCTCCAGGGCGAAAGAACGGCCTGCAGCGGGGTCCGACCCCGACGCGGCGGGCCGAGTGTATCCGCAGCACCCGTCGACTTGACCACCACGCCCGAGAAACTTGCCAGCTCATCGCGTGCACGCCTCGCTTGACCCGGTCCGGCTCACACCGCTAATCTCCGCCCCGCGTGTCGCCTCTGCCACATTCGGCGGGCGACCAGATCGGACGATGGCCACCCCCGTGAGCACCTCAGCCACTCCCCGGCCCTCCGAGGGCATCTGTACCATCGGCCCGCGGATCGCCATCCGCGGCAACATCTCCGGCGAAGAAGATCTCGTCATCGAGGGCCGCGTCGAGGGCAGCGTCAGCCTCAGCGGCCACCTCGTCGTCGCCCCGGGCGCCGTCGTCGAGGCCGACATCGAGGTCGACAGCGTCGACGTCCACGGCCAGGTCGACGGCGACATCGTCGCTACCACCGCGATCACCCTCCACGAGAGCGCACGCGTCGGCGGCAACCTGCGGGCGCCTCGCGTCGTCCTCTCCGACGGCGCCCAGTTCAAGGGCAGCGTCGAGATGGACGTCCAGCTCCCCGGCGGCCTCAACCGTCAGCCGCGCCGCTGATCTCCGAAGGACCCACAATGGCCACCACCGTCATCGGCAGCAGCATCGTCATCGACGGCGAGATCTCCGGCGAGGAGCAACTCATCGTGCACGGCACCGTCAAGGGCCGCATCGTCGTCCGCGACGCCCTCGTCGTCGAGAACGGCGGCCTCGTCGAGGCCACGGTCGAGTCCGCCTCGATCACCGTCAACGGCACCATCCACGGCGACATCGCGGCCAGCGAGCGCGCCGAGCTGCGGCCGAGCTGCACCGTCGTCGGGGACATCCGCGCGCCGCGGATCCTCATCGCCGACGGGGCTTCGTTCAAGGGCAACGTCGACATGGGGGGCTAGCGGGATGGCAACGAAGACCAGGAACAATCTCCCTTCTCCCGAGGCCAGCGCCGAGGTGATCGCCCATATCGGCCCCGGCACCCGCGTCGTCGGTCGCGTCTCCGGCCAGGAAGATCTGCGCGTGCACGGCACCGTCGAGGGCACCGTCCGCCTCGCGCAGACCCTGTTTGTCGAACCCGAGGGCGTTCTGCTCGCCGAGGTCTTCGCCCGCGACGTGGTCGTCTCCGGCACCGTCGTCGGCAACATCCACGCCGAGAGCGCCGTGCTCCTCACCGCCAGCGCCCGCGTCGTCGGTGACATCCGCTCGCCCCGCGTCAGCGTCGAGCCCGGCGCCGCCTTCCGCGGCGCGATCAGCATGGAGCCCGTCGACGCCGACGAGCTCGCCGCCGAGGCCACCGCCGCCCGCAGCTACAGCCGCAGCGACACCCGCAGCGCCTCGGCCCGCGGCGCCCTCGCGGTCGGCGAGCGTCCGGTCGCGGCCAGCAACGGCGACGCCCGCCGCACGCCCGCGCGTCAGCAGGCCGTCCGCCTCCCACCGCGCCGCGCTCAGGCCTTCACCGCCGCCGCGCCCGCGCCCCGCACCTGGACCACACCCGCCCCGCGTCGCTTCGACGCCGATCCGATCCCCCCGATCGCCGCCCCCATCGTCGTCGTTCAACACCCGGCCATCCGCAGCAGCGACGACCGCCTGCGCCGTCGCAGCGAGCCCCTCCCCGCCGCCTCCGAGCCGTCCACCGACGCCAAGAAGCTCGCCCGCCCCCGCACGCTCCCCCGCGGCAAACACAAGGTCGAGCGGGTGGACTGACTTCACGGCCCCATCCGGGGCCTGGGTCGGTCGTGTCGCGGCTTCACTTCACGGCCCCATCCGGGGCCTGGGTCGGCCGCGTCGCGGCTTCCTTCACGGCCCCATCCGGGGCCTGGGTCGGCCGCGTCGCGGCTTCCTTCACGGCCCCATCCGGCCGTCGCCGCAGGCCGATCGCCCTCGGTGCGAGGCCCCTGGCCTGGTCGCGCCCGGCCCGCCCCGGGGCGCCCGGGGGGGCGCACAGACGCGCCCGCAGGTCCCCACCCCTGCCCGAGCAGCCCCGACCGGCCCCGGACCGGCCTCGCTCGGCTTTTTTGGCGGCGGCGACGGACTGAGGCAAACAAGGGCGCGAGGCTGATGTACCATGCCTCGCAAGAGGGGTCTCATGCGCAAGCTCGTCGTTTCATCTCTGTTCGCCCTGGCGATGGTCTCGTGGTCCGGCTGCAAGGAATCCGACCCGAACGCCTTTGAGACGCACATCGAGGGCATCCGCGACGTCAACGCGCGGGCCGCCAGCATCTCCCAGCTCGAGGCGCTGGTGAAGACAGTGACGACAGCGCAGGGCGACCAGACCGCCCGCAAGCAGGAGTTCGTCGACAAGATCGTCCCGATCTTCGACGAGGTGTGGGACCAGGTCACGCCCGAGCAGCAGGTCACGATGCTCAACATGCTGCGTGACGTCGGCCGCCCCGAGGGCGCCAAGCTGTGGATCCGGGCGCTCGTCCTCGATGGCTCCGACGGCGCCCGCAAGCGCGTCCTCGCGGCCCTCCAGGGCATCCAGCGCGCCCGCGCCACCGACGCCACCGACGCCGTCATCGCCCTGTTCCAGAGCCTCATCAAGGACCCCGGCAAGGACAAGGGCAAGACCAACGAGGGTGAGGTCCGCCTCGAGCTCGCCAAGACCCTCGGCGAGCTGCGCGACAAGAAGGGCGTCCCCGTCCTCATCGAGTCGATGTTGCAGACCAAGGAGAGCCAGCCCGTCTCGGTCCACCGCGAGGCCGCCAAGGCCCTCGGCATGATCAAAGACCCGGCCGCCGTCGACGCCCTCCTCACCGTCAGCTTCCGCGTCCCCGACGCGCCCTCCACCACCGATATCAGCAACCGCGCCAAGATCGCCGTCGTCTCGATCGGCGAGCCCGCCGTGCCGCGCCTCAAGGACATGCTCGCGGGCAAGTTCGAGGAGGTCAACAAGCTCGCCACCGACAACGGCGTCGATCTCCTCGTCGTCCAGCAGACCGCCGTGGCGATCCTCGGCGCCCTCGGCACCCGCAGCGCCACCGACGAGCTCATCGCCTTCATGCCGCAGAAAGACTGCGTGCCCGTCGAGGTCAAGAAGCCCGACAAGAAGAAAAAGAAGAAGGACGAGGAGGAGGAGCCGCTCGAGGACGAGGCCGCCGACGCGAGCCTGCGCGCCTTCGTGGCCAACACTCTCGGCCTCATCGGCGACCCCAAGGGCGTCGAGCCGATGTGCAAGTGCATCAACGCCACCCACAACCCCGGCGACATGTTCCCGATCACCGAGGCCCTCGGCCGCATCGGCGGTCCGGAGGCCTTCAAGTGCCTCGCCGAGGTCACCAAGTCCGGCGAGTACGACCCCGAGGCCCTGGAGAACTCCGAGTTCCGCTACCAGATCCGCTGGGAGGCCGCCCGCTTCGCGATCCTCACCGCCTCCCCCGACGACCTCACCGCCCTGCAGGACGCCCTCAAGGGCGCCGGCGCGGCCAACGACAAGAAGGTCGCCGAGGAGCTCCCCAAGTGGGACGCCGGCCTCAAGGTCCTCGAGACCTGCAAGGCCGACAAGGCCTGCTACCTCAAGACCCTCCAGGACCAGAACGCCGACTGGTTCGCCCGCGAGAAGGCCGCCTTCGAGCTCGCACGCCTGTCCCCGGGCGACAAGGCGACCGCGCTCGAGCTCGCCAAGGCCTTCAAGGTCCGCAACCCCGATGCCCGCGTCAGCATGGCCCTGCTCGTCACCCGCGTCCTCGGCGATGCCAAGTGCCCCGAGTGCGCCACGGCCCTCGACGACGTCATGAAGGGCGAGAAGGGCTCGATGGACGCGACCATGCAGCTCCCCGTCCTCACCGCCCGCACCACCATCGCCCGCGTCGCCGAGTGACCCCGGCGCCTCCCGCCTCCAAGGCCGCCCGCGGGCGGCCTTGCTCGTCGAACCGGCGGAGAACCTGTCGAGAGGACTGGCCCGCTCAACTCCCTGCGCCTCGAATCCGGTGGAGAACCTGTACCCGGCGTCCTGTGTCATGCTCGGGACCATGGCCCGTCGCTGGACCTGCGCGCTGCTGCTGCTCGCCGCCTGCGCCAGCAAACCCACCACCGCGAGCGTGACCCCCGGTGAGCCCGAGCGCGCCGCCCCCACGACCCCGGCAGATCTGCCAAACCCCGGCAGCCTCGGCGACGCCGAAGCTGCCCTCGCCGCTGGTGAGCCGGCCCGCGCCGTCGCCCTGTTCGCCGCCTACCTCGCCAGCGAACACGACCCCGCCGGCGCCCGCCAGGCCTACCCCGGCCTCGCCCGCGCCCACGAGCAGCTCGGCGACTTCGCGGCGGCGGTCCGCGCCTACGACGAGTACCTCAGCCGCTTCGCCGCCGACGCTCCAGGAGATCTCTACTCCGCTCGTGGCGCTTGCCACGCCGAGCTCGCCCAGTGGCAGGCCTCGGCCGATGACTTCGCCGCAGCGTTCGCCCGCGCCACCCTCCCCAGCGCCCAGGTCGAAGCCCTGACCCGCCAGGGCTACGCCCTCTTCCAGCTCGGCGACTTCGACCACGCCGACCCGCCCCTCAAACAGGCAGACGAGATCTTCCTCGCCGCCCAGGACGCCCGTCGCGAGCGTTTCACCACATTTTACTTCGTCGGCATGGCCCGCTTCTATCGCGCAGCGATCCACCACCGCCACTTCCGCGAGATCGCCATCCGACTGCCCGAGAAGGTCATGGCCGAGGACTTCGCCCGCAAGTTCGCCGCCCTGGAGCAGGCCCAGGATGGCTACAACTACACCGTCAAGGCCCGCCACATGTTCTGGGTCTCGGCCGCCGGCTACCAGCTGGGCTCCCTCTTCGAGGAGTTCTACGACGCGATGATGTACGCGCCGGTCCCCGAGTGGCTCGACGAGGCCCAGCGCCAGACCTACTACGAGGAGCTCAAGAACCAGCTCCGCCCGGTCGTGAACAAGGCCATCTGGGTGTTCGAGAAGAACCTCGAGACCGCCCGCAAGCTCGGCTACGACAGCGAATTCGTGGCCAGGACCGAGACCAAGCTCAGCGAGCTGCAGGCCGTGCTCCTCGCCGGCGACACCAGCCTCGGCCGCCCGCACCCCCGGCTCGCCCCCGAGGCGCGCCCCGACTGGAGTCCCGGCGACACTTCCACCACCGCTGACCCCGCGAGCCCCGAGCCGAGCCCCGTCGACCGCAAGCTCTTCGTCCCTGAGCCCACCCCACTCTGACCCACAGGCAACATGTGCCTATGGTCACGTAGCAACCGTCTCCCGGTCGAGGATCCCCGCGCGAGACGGCGCGGGCGCGGCTTGACACTCCCTCCGATCGAAAGCTATACAGCGCCTCCACTTTTGGGCCTCCCCAGGTCCAGAGGTGGATCTTCATCCCTTCCCCGGAGGACCCACCGCGATCTCTCGCTGGCGTAGCTCAATGGTAGAGCACCTGATTTGTAATCAGGCGGCTGCGGGTTCAAGTCCCATCGCCAGCTCTTTCAATCCGCCAGATCCAAGCAACTCTTTCCCCTTAATGATCCTCCCGGATGGGTGCCCGAGTTGGCCAAAGGGAGCGGACTGTAAATCCGCCGCGTCACTGCTTCGAAGGTTCGAATCCTTCCCCATCCACTCCCCGCGGGAGTAGCTCAGTTGGTAGAGCGTCAGCCTTCCAAGCTGAATGCCGCGAGTTCGACCCTCGTCTCCCGCTCTCCGAAAAATTCAATCATCTCGCCCATGTAGCTCAGTTGGTAGAGCACATCCTTGGTAAGGATGAGGTCAGCGGTTCGACTCCGCTCATGGGCTCCCTACACAAACCCCCGACTTTCGCGGCCCCACGCAGGGCCATCTCGAGTGGAGAGACAGCGCCATGGCCAAGGAAACATTCAAGCGAAACAAGCCCCACGTGAACATCGGCACGATCGGCCATGTGGACCACGGAAAGACGACGCTGACAGCGGCGATCACGAGCGTGTTGAGCAAGAAGGGGTGGGCGGAGTTCAAGGGCTACGACCAGATCGACAAGGCGCCGGAGGAGCGGGCGCGCGGGATCACGATCAGCACGGCGCACGTGGAGTACGAGTCTGAGAAGCGGCACTACGCGCACGTGGATTGCCCTGGTCACGCGGACTACATCAAGAACATGATCACGGGGGCGGCGCAGATGGACGGGGCGATCCTCGTGGTGAGCGCGCCGGACGGTCCGATGCCGCAGACGCGGGAGCACATCCTTCTGGGGCGCCAGGTGGGAATCCCGGCGATGGTGGTGTTCCTGAACAAGATCGACATGCTGCCGCCGGGGAATGACGGTGCGGAGATGATCGAGCTTGTGGAAGTGGAACTTCGTGACCTTCTGAGCAAGTACGGGTTCGATGGGGACAACGTGCCGATCGTGCAGGGCTCGGCGCTGAAGGCGTTGAGCGCGACGAGCGCGGACTCGGAGGATGCGAAGTGCATCTTCGACCTGATGGATGCGTGCGACAGCTACATCCCGCAGCCGGTGCGTGAGCTGGACAAGCCGTTCCTGATGCCTGTGGAGGACGTGTTCACGATCTCTGGGCGCGGGACGGTGAGCACGGGTCGCATCGAGCGCGGCAAGGTGAAGGTGGGCGAGGAAGTGGAGATCGTGGGCATCCGCGACACCCAGAAGACCACGATCACGGGCGTGGAGATGTTCCGGAAGCTGCTGGACGAGGGCCAGGCCGGTGACAACGTGGGCCTGCTGCTGCGCGGTGTGAAGCGCGAGGACGTGGAGCGCGGCCAGGTGCTGTGCAAGCCGGGCTCGATCACGCCGCACAAGAAGTTCACGGCGAAGGTGTACATCCTGAAGAAGGAGGAGGGCGGTCGCCACACGCCGTTCTTCAAGGGATACCGGCCGCAGTTTTACTTCCGGACGACGGACGTGACGGGTTCAGTGGTGCTGCCCGAAGGGGTGGAGATGGTGATGCCCGGTGACAACATCGAGATCATCGTCGAGCTGCACAACACGATCGCGTGCGAGGACGGCCTGAAGTTCGCCATCCGTGAGGGCGGCAAGACCGTCGGCGCCGGCGTCGTCATCAAGATCATCGAATAATCTCAAGCCTTTGGGTCTGCGGATGTCACCGCAGACCCAGGTCTTTGCCCCAAGTTGCTTTTTGGAACGGGCCTTGCTATGTCTTGGCCCTTCCGCTCCGCGCGAGAACACCCATGGCTGCCGGTAACCGCATCATCATCCAGTTCGAGTGCCAGTCGTGCAAGCGGCGCAACTACTCGTCGACCAAGAACAAGCGCACCACCCCGGAGAAGCTCGTTCTCAAGAAGTTCTGCCGGCACTGCCGGAAGCACGCGGAGCACAAAGAGACCAAGTAACAACCCGCGCCAGGCCGGCGCGGATCGCGGTTCATACAGGGCGTTAGCTCAGTTGGTAGAGCAGCGGACTCCAAATCCGCAGGCCGAGGGTTCGAGCCCCCCACGCCCTGCTTCCTGTCAGAGATGGCGGCCTTCATGCCACCTTGACCGCGAAACCCGCCATGTCCACAACTCCTCCCCGCAAACGAAAGCTTGTTGTCTCCCGCGACTTCGATCCAAGTCGCTGGGCGCATGCGGCTTTCTTTGTCGGTTTCCTGATGTTGGCCTTCGTGCTGACCAACTTCACGGAGGATCTGTGGGCCATCTTGTGGTCGTATTACCCTCGCGCGCTCGGCCGGCCGAACTCCGAGATGTCGACCACAATCGGCATCCTGATCTCTCTGGTGCTGGCGGTGATGGCTTGGCGCAACAAGCGTTGGTTCAAGTTCATCAGTGAAGTGGCCACCGAGGTCTCCCAGGTCACCTGGCCCACGCGCGCCGAGACCCGCGCCGCGACCATCGTCGTCGTCGTCCTCACCATCATCTGCTCCATCATCCTGGCGATCATGGACCTGTTCTGGTCCAACGTGACCGACTGGCTTTACAGCCTATAGCTGCGGACTGGCTGCGGCTTGGCCGCGGTCTGGCCGAGGTCTGACTGCGGTCAGGCCGCGAACTACGGCGGTCGGTCGCTCCTCTCGCTCTCTCCCTCTCGTCTCCCCCCTCGGCCCCCCTGGCGGCAACCCCCGGTATCACCGGCCCTCTCACGGAGTACAGGAAATTCGCTCATGGAGTGGTACGTCGTCAACACCTTCTCCGGCTACGAGAACACGGTGAAGAAGAACCTCGAGGAGCGCATCGAAAAGGGCGGCCTCCACGAGCAGTTCGGAGAGATCCTCATACCGTCCGAGAAGGTCGCTGAGCGCCGTGGCAAGAGCACGGTTCAGAAGACCAACAAGTTCTTCCCCGGCTATATCTTCATCGAGATGGAGCTGACCAAGGCGAGCTGGCACCTTGTCCAGACCACACCCAAGGTCACCGGCTTCCTCGGCGGTCAGAACCCCCGCAAGGTCCCCACGCCCGAGATGAACCGCGTTCGCGGTCAGGAGCCGATCCCATCCGAGCAACCTGTGCCGGAGAAGGTTGTGCCCAATATCACGTACCACGTGAGCCAGCAGGTGCGCGTCCGCAGTGGTGCGTTCGCCAACTTCACGGGCGAGGTCGAGGAGATCAACGCCGACAAGCAGAAGATCTGGCTGTCCGTGTCCCTCTTCGGCCGCCCGACCCGTGTCGAAGTCGACTTTTCTGAGGTCGAGCCTGTTGCTTAGCGCTCGCGGATCTGCGACATCTCCAGCCCGCCGCGACCCAGTTCGCCCGCGTCGCCTCATCCCTCACCTCGAGTGAGCCTCGCGTCGCCATCGTCCCTTTCGCCGTCAGCAAGAAGTCATGAAGAAGGTTACCGCGTACATCAAGCTCCAGGTGAAGGCCGCCCAGGCCAATCCCGCCCCGCCGATCGGCCCCGCCCTCGGTTCCAAGGGCGTCAACATCATGGAGTTCTGCAAGCAGTTCAACGCGCGCACGCAGAAGGACGCGGGCTTGGTCATCCCGGTGGTCATCACCGTGTACAGCGACCGCTCCTTCACCTTCATCACCAAGACCCCGCCAGCATCGATCATGCTGCTCAAGGCGATGAGCAAGGAGAAGGGCTCCGGCGTGCCGAACATCCAGAAGATCGGCAAGGTCAACTCCAAGACCATCCGCGAGATCGCCGAGACCAAGTTCAAGGACATGAACGCGGCCTCGATCGAGGCCGCCATGCGCTCGATCGCTGGCACCGCCCGCTCGATGGGCATCGACGTCGTCGACGCCTGACCGGCGCCGATCAGTGTTTTTTGCCGGCGTAACGCCGACACCCCAACACCCGGGGGAGGGTAACTCGCCAGCGAGCCCCGCCAGGACCCCGGAAAGGCAAGCGAGAGAAATGGGCAAGAAGTATGACGCGGCGTTCAAGCTGGTCGACCGTGAGAAGCGCTACACGGTGGTCGAGGCTTGCGAGCTGCTCCCGTCCCTGAAGTTCGCCAAGTTCGATGAGACCGTCGAAGTGGCCGCCCGCTTGGGCGTTAACCCGAAGCACGCTGACCAGATGATCCGGTCGAGCTGCGCGCTCCCCCACGGCACCGGCAAGTCGCTGCGCGTGGTGGTGTTCGCCAAGGGCGATCGTGCGGCCGAGGCCCGCGATGCAGGCGCCGACTTCGTGGGCGCTGAGGATCTGGTCGAGCGCGTCCTCAAGGAGAACTGGCTCGACTTCGACAGCGCGATCGCCACACCTGACATGATGGGTCTGGTCGGGCGCCTCGGCCGGGTGCTTGGCCCGCGTAACCTGATGCCGAATCCCAAGGTTGGCACCGTTACGATGGACGTGGCCAAGGCGATCCGCGAGATCAAGGCCGGCCGCATCGAATTTCGCACCGAGAAGACGGGCATCGTCCACGCGCCGATCGGCAAGCTCTCCTTCGGTGGCGCCAAGCTCCAGGAGAACCTGACCTCGCTGCTGGACACCCTGCAGCGCCTCAAGCCCTCCACCGCCAAGGGCAAGTACTTCAAGAGCGTCGCGCTGTCGTCGACGATGGGTCCATCCATCCGACTCGACACCAATGATGTGGCCGCGCTCGTCGAGCGCTGAGTCACCCTGCCTTTCTTGTCCGAGCCACGACTTCAGGAGGCTGTCCGCATCGAGGTGAATGTCACGAAGGACCCGGATTCCCGGGCAACACACTCGCAGACAGCAGGTGGTCGGCCAGCCCGACCTTGAACGCCAGAGAGCGGCCCGCCGAGAGTGGAGCGAACGTTGAGGAGAGGGCCGGCGCATGCCAGTCCCCGAACTCGGCGGTCCTCCCTCCCGGAGGGCCAAGGAGACCAAAGACCATGAGGCTGAACAAACACGAGCAATCGAGCCAGTTGCGCGCCGCCCTCAGCGACGTGCCCGCCTTCATCCTGCTCGACTACACGGGCATCACGGTGGCCGAGGCCACGGACCTGCGGAACAAGTTCCGCGCTGGCGAGTGCAAGTACCAGGTCTTCAAGAACTCGGTCGTGCACTACGCCATCCAGGGCACCCGCCACGAGCCGATCTCGTCGATGCTTACGGGCATGACGGCGATCGCCTACTCGCCGACCGATCCGGGCGCCGCCGCCCGCATCGCCCGCGAGTTCGCCCGCGACGCCAAGAACTTCAAGATCAAGGGTGGCGTCATCGAGGGCACCGTCCTCGATGCATCCGGCGTGAATCGTCTCGCCGATATGCCCGGGCCGCGCGAGCTCAAGGCCCAGTTCTTGGCGTTGCTCAACACCCCGGCGACGAGCTTCGTCCGCGTCCTCAACGCCGCCCCGCAGAGCCTCCTCTACGTCCTCAACGCCCGCAAGGACCAGCTCGCTGCCTGAGCTGGCTCCGCACCTGAATTCACCCCGAAACGACACTCTGAAGGAATCTGAACATGTCCGCTGCTGTACCCGTGATCAAGTCATCGACTACCTGAGCAATCTGCCGGTCATCGAGATCGCCAATCTCGTCAAGGAGCTCGAGGCCAAGTGGGGCGTCTCCGCTGCTGCGCCGGTCGCCGCTGCTGGCCCCGCCGCTGGCGGTGGTACTGCCCCGACGCCGGTCGTCGAGGAGAAGACCGAGTTCTCTGTCGTCCTCAAGGGCTTCGGCGACAAGAAGATCAACGTCATCAAGGCCGTCCGCACCCTCAACCCCAGCCTCGGCCTCAAGGAGGCCAAGGACTTGGTCGAGAGCGCCCCGGCCAACATCAAGGACGGCATCTCCAAGGCCGAGGCTGAGGAGATGAAGAAGATTCTCGTGGAGGCAGGCGCTGAAGTCGAAGTCAAGTGAGCACGCGGCGTCCACCGCGGCGCCCGTCCAGCTTTCGTGTGTATGGCGCCAGGGGGTCCCCTCCTGGTGCCGTACACCCGTGTAATTTTCCCGGAGCATTTTCGCGCCCACGGCGCCCGCTCCTCCGCACCTTAATGGCCCTCTGGGCACCTAGACAATCTGCAGACCCTCCGACGGTCCCCCCGGACCGAACTCAGCCGCCTGGCCCGCTGCCCGCCGCCGCAGCGACTCCATCCAAGGAACGCCGATGCCACCGATGATTCAGAACAACTTCAGGGTGCGTAAGAACTTCGGAAAGCTCAAGCGCATCATCGAGGTCCCCAATCTCATCGACATCCAGAAGCGGTCGTACGACAAGTTTCTGCAGCGCGACACCCCCCTCGAGTCGCGCGAGGACATCGGCCTCCAGGCCGTCTTCAAGAGCGTCTTCCCGATCAAGGACTTCGGCGAGACCTCCTCCCTCGAGTTCGTCAGCTACAGCCTCGATCGCCCGAAGTACGACGTCGACGAGTGCCGCGCTCGCGGCATGACCTTCGCGGCGCCCATCAAGGTGGTCGTACGCTTGGTTGTCTGGGACGTCGACGACGAGACCGGCACCCAATCGATCCGCGACGTCAAGGAGCAGGAGGTCTACTTCGGCGAGATCCCGCTGATGACGGCGCACGGCACCTTCATCATCAACGGCACCGAGCGCGTCGTCGTCTCGCAGCTGCACCGCTCGCCCGGCGTGTTCTTCGACCACGACAAGGGCAAGACCCACAGCTCCGGCAAGAAGCTGTTCTCGGCCCGCGTGATCCCCTACCGCGGTTCGTGGCTCGACTTCGAGTTCGACCACAAGGACCACATCTACGTCCGCATCGATCGCCGACGGAAGCTCTACGCCACCGTCCTGCTGCGCGCCCTCGGCCTCAGCACCCAGCAGCTGCTCGACTTCTACTACGAGAAGGAGAGCATCCACCTTGAGGAGGACGGCACCGTCACCCGCGCCGTCGACTTCGAGCTGCTCTCGGGCCAGCGCGCCTCGCACGACATCCGCGACCCGGAGAGCGGCGAGACCGTCGTCAAGAAGGGCAAGAAGTTCAGCAAGGCGCACATCAAGCGCATGCGTGCCTCCGGCATCAAGCGCCTGCCGATGGAGTCCGCCGGGCTCGTCGGCAAGGTCAGCGCCGAGGACATCATCGACGAGAACACCGGCGAGGTGCTCCTCAACTGCAACGAAGACATCAACGAGGAGCACCTGCTGCGCCTGCGCCAGGCCGGGATCAAGAGCTTCAAGATCCTCTTCATCGACGACTTCAATGTCGGCCCCTTCCTCCGCAACACCCTGCTGCAGGACAAGCTGCACACCCCCGAGGAGGCGCTGCTCGAGATCTACCGCCGCCTCCGCCCCGGTGACCCGCCGACCGCCGAGACCGCGCGGACACTCTTCGAGTCGCTGTTCTTCAAGCCCGAGCGCTACGACCTCTCCACGGTCGGCCGCCTCAAGCTCAACCACAAGTTCGCCCTCGACGAGGCTCTGATGTCGACCGTGCTCACCAAGCGCGACATCATGGAGACCGTCAAGTACCTGGTCGAGCTCCGCAACGGTCGCGGCCAGATCGACGACATCGATCACCTCGGCAACCGCCGCGTGCGCGCTGTCGGCGAGCTGATGGAGAACCAGTACCGCATCGGTCTGGTCCGCATGGAGCGCGCCATCAAGGAGCGCATGAGCATGTCCCAGGAGATGGACGCGCTCATGCCGGCGGACCTGATCAACGCCAAGCCGGTCTCGGCGGTGGTCAAGGAGTACTTCGCCTCCTCGCAGCTCAGCCAGTTCATGGACCAGACCAACCCGCTCAGCGAGGTCACCCACAAGCGCCGCCTCTCGGCGCTCGGCCCGGGCGGTCTGACCCGCGAGCGCGCCGGCTTCGAAGTCCGCGACGTGCACTCAACGCACTACGGCCGCATCTGCCCGATCGAGACGCCGGAAGGTCCGAACATCGGCCTCATCGCCTCGCTCTCGACCTACGCGCGGATCAACGAGTTCGGCTTCATCGAGACCCCGTACCGTGCCGTCGACGGTGGCGTCGCCTCGAGCGAGGTCCAGTACTACAGCGCGTTGCAGGAGGCCGGCCACTACATCGCCCAGGCCAACGCTGCCACTGACGACGCGGGCAAGCTGATCGCCGACCAGATCTCCGTCCGCTACAACGAGGATTTCCCGCTGGTCTCCCCGGCCGAGGTCACCCTGATGGAGGTGTCGCCGAGCCAGCTCGTCTCGGTCGCCGCCTCGCTGATCCCCTTCCTCGAGCACGACGATGCCAATCGCGCCCTCATGGGCTCCAACATGCAGCGCCAGGCCGTCCCTTGCCTGCGCACCGCGGCGCCGCTGGTCGGCACGGGCATGGAGTCCCACGTCGCCCGCGACTCCGGCTCCACCGTGGTCGCCCTGCGCGACGGCATCGTCGAGCAGGTCGACGGCGCTCGCATCGTGGTCAAGCCGGTCACCAACCGCAACGACGGTCGCGACGACAACCGCGGCATCCTCGGCGCCAAGCCCGACATCTACAACCTGGTCAAGTTCCAGCGCAGCAACCAAAACACCGCGCTCAACCAGAAGCCGATCGTCCGCGTCGGCGACCGGGTGAAGCGGGGCGACGTCATCGCCGACGGCGCCGCCACCGAGCGCGGTGAGCTCGCGCTCGGCCAGAACGTCGTCGTCGCGTTCATGCCGTGGCAGGGCTACAACTTCGAGGACTCGATCCTCGTCTCCGAGCGCATCGTCCGCGAGGACGTGTACACCTCGATCCACATCGAGGAGTTCGAGTGTGTCGCTCGCGACACCAAGCTCGGCAAGGAAGAGATCACCTGCGACATCCCGAACGTCGGTGAAGAGGCGCTCGCCAACCTCGACGAGGCCGGCGTCGTCCGGATCGGCGCCGAGGTCAAGGCCGGCGACATCCTGGTCGGCAAGATCACCCCCAAGGGTGAGACCCAGCTCAGCCCCGAGGAGAAGCTGCTACGCGCCATCTTCGGCGAGAAGGCCGGCGACGTGCGCGACACCTCGCTGCGCCTCCCGCCGGGCGTCAGCGGCATCATCATCGACGCCCGTGTCTTCGCCCGCAAGTCGGTCGAGAAGGACACCCGCGCCCAGCAGATCGAGGACGCCGAGCGCGAGAAGCTCATCCAGGACCACCGCGACAACGTCTCGATCGTCTCGGACGGCTACTACAACCGCATGAAGGAGATCCTCGGTGGCAAGGTCACCGCGGCGAACCTCAACGATGACGCCGGCAAGACCCTCGTCACCGCCGGCACCACGCTGAGCGACGCGCTCCTCGGCGATGTCCCGCGCAAGTACTGGGGCACCTTCTCGATGACCACCGCCGAGGACACCGAGATCGTGGAGGCGCTCGCGCGCCGCCTCGAGAAGGACCTCGACGAGATCGAGACCATCTACCGCGAGAAGATCGCCAAGTTGACCAAGGGCGACGAGCTGCCGCCCGGCGTCATCAAGATGGTCAAGGTCTACGTCGCCATCAAGCGCAAGATGCAGGTCGGCGACAAGATGGCCGGCCGCCACGGCAACAAGGGCGTCATCTCGCGGATCCTGCCGGTCGAGGACCTCCCGTACCTGGAGGACGGCACTCAGGTCGACCTCGTGCTGAACCCCCTCGGCGTCCCCTCGCGCATGAACGTCGGTCAGATCCTCGAGGTCCACCTCGGGTGGGCGGCCTTCGAGCTCGGGCAGCAGATCGACCGCTACATGCAGACGAAGTACTCGAGCGACGTGCTCCGTACCCAGCTGAAGAAGATCTACGAGACGAAGGAGGCCCAGCGCTTCATCGACGGCCTCAACGACGACGATGTCACGCGCTTCGCCGACAAGCTGCGCCGCGGCGTCCACATGGCCACCCCGGTGTTCGACGGCGCCCTCGAGACCGAGGTCAAGACGACGCTGCAGAAGGCCGGCCTGCCCGAGTCGGGCCAGGCGATCCTGTTCGACGGCCGCACCGGTGAGGCCTTTGAGGAGAACGTCACCGTCGGCATCATGTACATGCTCAAGCTGCACCACCTCGTGGACGACAAGATCCACGCGCGCAGCATCGGGCCGTACTCGCTGGTCACCCAGCAGCCGCTCGGCGGCAAGGCCCAGTTCGGCGGCCAGCGCCTCGGCGAGATGGAGGTGTGGGCGCTCGAGGCCTACGGCGCCGCCTACGCGCTGCAGGAGCTGCTCACCGTCAAGTCCGACGATGTCGTCGGTCGCATGCGCATGTACGAGTCGATCGTCAAGGGCCAGCCCAGCATGCAGGCGGGCGTGCCCGAGTCCTTCAACGTGCTCCTCAAGGAGCTGCAGGCCCTGTGCCTGAACATCGAGCTGGTCGACGTGAACGCCGAGACTGGCGTCGTCACCAACACCGTCCGCGACCAAATGTCGGCCGCGGAGTGAGCTGATCCGGGAAGCAAGGAGCGAAGGCCATGAGAGACATCTTCAGTTTCTTCGAGAAGCCCAAAGAGGCCACCTACTTCAACGCCCTCCGGATCGGCATCGCCTCGCCCAAGACGATCCGCGAGTGGTCCTTCGGCGAGGTCAAGAATCCCGAGACGATCAACTACCGCACCTTCAAGCCCGAGCGCGACGGATTGTTCTGCGCCAAGATCTTCGGGCCGATCAAGGACTACGAATGTCTCTGCGGCAAGTACAAGCGCATGAAGCACCGCGGCGTCGTGTGCGAGAAGTGCGGCGTCGAGGTCATCCACAGCAAGGTCCGTCGCGAGCGCGCGGGCCACATCGACCTCGCCACCCCGGTCGCCCACATCTGGTTCCTCAAGAGCCTGCCCTCGCGCATCGGCAACATCCTCGACATCCCGCTGACCAAGCTCGAGAAGGTCCTCTACTGCGAGGCCTACATCGTCATCGACCCGAAGGACTCGGGCCTTGAGGAGCGCGAGCTGCTGAGCGAGGAGCGCTACGACCAGCTGGTCGATGAGCACGGCCCCGAGGCCTTCGCCGCCGGCATGGGCGCCGAGGCGATCAAGGAGCTGCTCTCACGTATCGACCCCGTGGTCGAAGCCCGTGCGCTGCGAACGGAGATCGCTGGCGCCACCAGCGAGGCCAAGCGTAAGAAGGCCGCCAAGCGCCTGCGCGTGGTCGAGGCCTTCCGCAACTCCGGCAACAAGCCCGAGTGGATGATGCTGGACGTCATCCCCGTGCTCCCGCCGGACCTGCGCCCGCTGGTCCCCCTCGACGGCGGCCGCTTCGCCAGCTCCGACCTCAACGACCTCTACCGCCGCGTCATCAACCGCAACAACCGCCTCAAGCGCCTGCAGGAGCTCGCAGCGCCGGAGATCATCATCCGCAACGAGAAGCGGATGCTGCAGGAGGCCGTCGACGCCCTGTTCGACAACGGCCGTCGCGGCAAGACGATCACCGGCCCCAACAAGCGCCCGCTCAAGTCGCTCTCGGACATGCTGCGCGGCAAGTCCGGCCGCTTCCGCCAGAACCTGCTCGGCAAGCGCGTCGACTACTCCGGCCGCTCCGTCATCGTCGTCGGTCCCGAGCTGCGCCTGCACGAGGTCGGCATCCCCAAGAAGATGGCGCTCGAGCTGTTCAAGCCGTTCATCTACAACCGCCTCGAGGCGCAGGGCCTCGTCACGACCATCAAGAGCGCCAAGCGCATGGTCGAGAAGGAGGCCGACGAGGTTTGGGACATCCTCGACGACGTGATCAAGGAGCACCCGGTGCTCCTCAACCGCGCGCCGACGCTGCACCGCCTCGGCATCCAGGCCTTCGAGCCCGTGCTCATCGAGGGCAAGGCGATCCAGCTCCACCCGCTGGTCTGCACCGCCTTCAACGCCGACTTCGACGGCGACCAGATGGCCGTCCACCTCCCGCTCTGCATCGAGTCGCAGATGGAGGCCCGCGTGCTGATGATGTCGACGAACAACATCCTCAGCCCCGCGCACGGGCGGCCGATCATCGTGCCCTCGCAGGACATCGTCCTCGGCCTCTACTACATGACGCGCGAGCGGGCCTACGCCCACGGCAGCGCCAACGAGGACCCGCAGAGCGACGGCTACTTCGCCGGCCACTTCGGCTCGCCGAAGGAGGTCCGCATGGCCTACGACCACGGCGCGCTGCACCTGCAGGCCAAGATCAAGGTCCGCATGGAGCCCGGCGGCGCCATGATCAACAGCACCGCCGGTCGCGTGCTGCTGTTCGAGGGGGGCATCCCGAAGAAGATCCCCTTCTCGATGGTCAACAAGAACCTCGGCAAGAAGGAGCTCAACGAGCTCATCGACAACTGCTACCGCCTGTGCGGCCAGAAGGCCACCGTGCTGATGGCCGACTACCTGCGCAGCACCGGGTACACGGAGGCGACCAAGGCCGGCATCTCCATCTGCATGGAGGACATGGTCATCCCCGAGGCCAAGAAGAAGCTGCTCGGGGGGGCGACCGCCGAGGTCAAGCGCATCATGGCCCAGTACGCCGACGGCCTCATCACCTCCGGCGAGCGTTACAACAAGATCATCGACATCTGGGCGAATGTCTCCGAGCAGATCGCCAACGCGATGATGGATGGCATCAGCAAGACCACCCTCACCGACGAGCGAACCGGCAAGACCACGATCCAGCCCTCGTTCAACTCGATCTACATCATGGCCGACTCGGGCGCCCGCGGCTCACGGCAGCAGATGCGCCAGCTCTCCGGCATGCGCGGCCTCATGGCCAAGCCCTCCGGTGAGATCATCGAGTTCCCGATCACGACCAACTTCCGCGAGGGTCTCACCGTCCTCCAGTACTTCATCTCGACGCACGGCGCTCGCAAGGGTCTCGCTGACACCGCGCTCAAGACCGCCAACTCGGGTTACCTCACCCGCCGCCTGGTCGATGTCGCCCAGGAGGCCGTGATCACCGAGTTCGACTGCGGAACGATCCAGGGCCTCGATATGACCGCTCTGGTCGAGTCGGGCGAGATCATCGAGCGCCTCGGTGACCGCATCCTCGGCCGCGTCGCCCTCGAGCCGGTGTACCGGCCCGGCAGCGACGAGGTGATCATCAACGAGGCCGACCTCTTCGACGAGGCCAAGGTCATCGCGGTCGAAGAGGCGGGCATCCAGGCCGTGAAGATCCGCAGCGTGCTCACCTGCGAGGCGCTCCGGGGCATCTGCGCCAAGTGCTACGGGCGCGATCTGGCCCGCGGCAACCTGGTCGACGTCGGCGAGGCGGTCGGCATCATCGCCGCTCAGTCGATCGGCGAGCCCGGTACGCAGCTGACGATGCGTACCTTCCACATCGGCGGCGTCGGCAACATCCAGACCGAGCAGACCACCCTCGAGGCGCGCTTCGGCGGCGAGGTCAAGCTCGAGGACATCGAGCTGGTCCACGGCCGCCAGGACAAGGATGGCCCCTACGCCGTGGTCATGAACCGCCACGCCCAGATGCACCTCCTCGATGAGAAGGGCCGCATCCGCGAGCGCTACGACCTCGTGTACGGCGCCAAGCTCCGCGTCAAGCAGGGCGACGTGACCAAGGCTGGTCAGCTGCTCAGCGAGTGGGACCCTTACACCCTGCCGATCGTCAGCGAGGTCGGCGGCGTGATCGAGTACGGCGACATCATCGAGGGCGTGACCATGCAGGTCCGCGTCGACGAGATCACCAACCACTCGAGCATGGTCATCCAGGAGAGCCGCGATCCCGACGCCCGCCCCCGCTTCGTCCTCAAGAACGATGACGGCGAGGTCCTCCGCGTCCAGAGCAAGCACGAGGCCCGCTACTTCCTCCCGGTCGGGGCGGCCTTCACCCTCACCGAGGGCGCGCGGATCCAGGCCGGCGACGTCATCGCCAAGATGCCGCGCGAGACCACCAAGACCAAGGACATCACCGGCGGTCTGCCCCGCGTCGTCGAGCTGTTCGAGGCGCGCACCCCGAAGGACCACGCGATCATCTCGGAGATCGATGGCGTGGTCTCCTTTGGCAAGGACAAGGGCGGCAAGCGCCGCGTCATCGTCACGCCCGAGCACGGCGACCCCAAGGAGTACCTGGTACCCAAGGTCCGCCACCTGCTCGTCCGTGAGGGCGATCGCGTCCGCGCTGGCGAGAAGCTCATGGACGGCCCTGCCAACCCGCACGACATCCTCGCGGTGCTCGGCGAGAAGGCGCTCGCCTCCTACCTGCTCGACGAGATCCAGGAGGTCTATCGTCTGCAGGGCGTGAAGATCAACGACAAGCACATCGAGACGATCATCCGTCAGATGATGCGTCGCGTCCGCGTCAAGGAGCCGGGGGACACCAACTTCCTCGCCGACGACCACGTGGAGCGGCAGATCTTCCAGCAGGAGAACAACCGCGTGGCCCAGCTCGGCGGCACACCGGCCACCGGCCAGGCGCTGCTGCTCGGCATCACAAAGGCCTCGCTGTCGACCGAGAGCTTCATCAGCGCCTCGTCGTTCCAGGAGACCACCAAGGTGCTCACCGAGGCGGCCCTCCAGGGGAAGATCGACTTCCTCCGCGGCCTCAAGGAGAACGTCATCATGGGCCGCCTCATCCCGGCGGGCACCGGCCTCTCCGTCTACGAGCGCCTCCACATGGGCTCGGATGACAGCTCATACACCGACGCCGCGGCCGAGCCGGTCGCCCGCCGCACCATCGAACGGGACCTGATCAACCTTCAGGACTGAAGCGCGAGCCGAAGCGGGAGATCTCCCTCCTGCCCGGCGCTGTCTCACGCGCGGCCCAGCCGCCAGCCCTCAGGGGCTGGCCCTACAGCCCCGCAGTCGCCACAAGCGAGGCCCAAAGCCATTCCTGGCAGGGCCTTCGGACCGCCTCCCGCGTCGTTCCCACGGATGGTCCGCCTGGAACGATGCTTGATCTGGGCCCTGCCCACCTATATAAACAGCGCCCCACGCCTCCAAGGGCGAGGACGCTCCAAGGGCCGTACCTCCACCGAGGCCAGCCCGCCCGACCGCGAAAGCCTTCACTGCGCATGCCGACGATCAACCAGCTTGTCCGCAAGGGACGTCAACAGCAAAAGAAGAAGGGCACCGCCCCCGCCCTCCGGAGCTGCCCGCAAAAGCGTGGCGTGTGCGTCCGCGTGTATACCTGCACGCCGAAGAAGCCGAACTCCGCCCTCCGCAAGGTCGCCCGCGTTCGCCTCACCAACGGCATGGAGGTCACGACCTACATCCCGGGCGAGGGCCACAACCTGCAAGAGCACTCGATGGTGCTGATCCGTGGCGGTCGCGTGAAAGACCTCCCCGGCGTCCGCTACCACGTGGTCCGCGGCACCCTCGACACCACCGGCGTCAACGGCCGTCGCCAGCGCCGCTCCAAGTACGGCGCCAAGCGCCCGAAGTAGGCCCTTAGAAAGTTCAAGCTGCCATGTCCCGTAAAGGCATCACCACCCGCGAGCGGCCGAGCAACGACATCCGGTACACCGATCATCCGCAGGAGATGAACCGGAACATCCACAAGTTCATCTGCGGCATCATGTACGACGGCAAGAAGTCGATCGCCGAGAAGATCGTCTTCGGCGCCTTCGACATCATCTCCGAGCGCACCAAGGACGACCCCGTCAAGGTGTTCGAGAAGGCCGTCGCCAATGTGCTCCCCCGCCTCGAGGTCCGCTCGCGCCGCGTCGGCGGTTCGAACTATCAGGTCCCTGTTGAGGTCCGCCCCGAGCGCGGCATGGCCCTGGCCTACCGCTGGCTGATCGGGTTCTCCCGCTCTCGCCCGGAGAAGACCATGCGTGAGCGCCTCGCCAACGAGATGATGGACGCCTCGCAGAATCGCGGCGGCGCCGTGAAGAAGCGGGAAGACACCCACAAGATGGCGGACGCCAACAAGGCCTTCGCGCACTACCGCTGGTGAGCCGTAGGTAAGGATCTCCACCACCCTGATCTGAAAAATCTTCGATCCCTCGCTCGCCTCGTACCAACCGGTACCTGGCGTCAGGGAAACCGAACGGGCCCCTCGCTCGCCACACCCGCTCCAGATGGAGACGGATGGCGAGCAGAGCGGCCCTTGGGTCGTTCTCCGAAGCCCTCATGAATCCCCCTGAAAACATCGCGGCCATCCGCGACATCGGCATCATGGCCCACATTGATGCCGGGAAGACCACGACCAGCGAGCGTGTCCTCTTCTACACAGGGATCTCCCACCGCATGGGCGAGGTCCACGACGGCGCGGCCGTCATGGACTACATGCCGCAAGAGCAGGAGCGGGGCATCACGATCACCTCGGCCGCCACCACCTGCTTCTGGAAGGGCCACCGAATCAACCTGATCGACACTCCCGGGCACGTCGACTTCACCATTGAGGTCGAGCGCTCGCTCCGCGTGCTCGACGGCGCGGTGGCCGTGTTCGATGCCGTCGCCGGTGTGCAGCCGCAGTCCGAGACGGTGTGGCGTCAGGCCACGCGTTACCACGTGCCTCGAATCGCGTTCATCAACAAGATGGATCGCGTCGGCGCCACGCTCGAGCACTCCGTCACCATGATGCGCAACAATCTGCATGCGCACCCGCTGGTCGCCCAGCTGCCGGTCGGCTTCGAGTCGGCCTTCCACGGCGTGATCGATCTGCTGACGATGGAGACGATCGCCTGGCCCGACAAGCTCGGCGAGCAAGTCGTCCGCGAGCCGCTGACCAGCGACCATCCCCAATACGCCGACGCCGTGCGAGCCCGCGAGGCCCTCGTCGAGGCGGTCGCCGAGATCGACGATGAGATCATGGGCGTGTTCCTCGAGAGCGGCTCCTCCGGCGTCGGCCTCGATCAACTCCGGGCAGGCATGCGTCGCGCCACGATCGCCAACAAGGGTGTGGTCGTGCTGTGTGGCTCGTCGCTCAAGAACAAGGGGGTCCAGCCGCTGCTAGACGCGATCCTCGACTACCTGCCGTCACCCCTCGACCTGCCGCCAGTGATCGCCGTGCGCAAGCACGACAAGAAGGAGGTCGAGCGCCTGCCCTCGATCGACCAGCCGCTGCTGGCCCTCGCGTTCAAGGTCCTGCACGACCCTCACCGCGGCCCTCTGGTGTTCTTCCGCGTGTACTCCGGGGTCCTCAGGGTCAAGGACGGCATCCACAACTGCACCCAGGACCGCAAAGAGCGGGTCACCAAGCTGTTGCAGGTGCACGCCAACAAGACCCAGGAGATCGACGAGGTCACCGCCGGCAACATCGCCGCCGCGGTCGGCCTGCGCTTCACGACCACGGGTGACACCGTGATCTCGGCCAAGGACGGCGAGCAGGTGATCCTCCCCGGTCTCGAGATCCCCGAGCCCGTGATCTTCCGCGCCATCGAGGCCCGCTCCACCGCGGACCAGAACGCACTCACCGAGGCCCTCGAGCGCATGCAGCGCGAGGACCCGAGCTTCCGCGTCCGCATCGACCCCGACTCCGGCCAGACCCTGATGGGCGGCATGGGCGAACTCCACCTGGAGATCGTCGTCGACCGCATCGCCCGCGAGTCCAAGGTCGCCGCCAACGTCGGCAAGCCGCAGGTCGCGTACCGCGAGACCGTCGCCCAGCGCCTCAGCCTCCCCGTCGAGTACGATCGCGAGATCGGTGGCAAACGGCAGTACGCCCGCCTGGTCCTCGAGCTCGCCCCCCGCGAACGCGGAACCGGCAATCTTTTCACCAACACTCTGCCAGAGCCGGTTACTCGCCCCGCCAAGGGCGTCCCGGCACAGCCAGCCAAGCTCCTCCCTGACATGATCGCCGCCGTTCGCGACGGCGTCGCCGACGCAATGACCCGCGGGCCGCTGCTCGGCTACCCAATCGTCGACCTGGAGATCCGTCTCCTCGACGGCGCCTATGTCGAAGGTGACTCAACTCCCATGTCCTTCCGGGCCGCCACCAGCATGGGCCTCATGGAAGGCCTCGAGAAAGCCTCGCCGACCCTCCTCGAGCCCATCATGAAGGTGGAGATCGAGGTCCCCGAGGATTTCACCGGACACGTGGTGTCCGACCTCCGCGGCCGCCGCGGCCGCGTTCTCGGCATGGCGCCCCGTCGGGGCCTTCAAGTCGTCGATTCGGAGGTTCCTTTGGCGGAGATGGTCGGTTATGCTACCGCCCTCCGCTCCAGTACGCAGGGTCGCGCCAGCTACTCGATGCACTTCAGCCAGTACGCCGAGGTCCCTCCGGACCTTCAGGCGGCCATCATTTCCCGGACCCGGGGTTATTGACCCTGAGTCTGCCCGCAAAAGTCTCGAACGAGACGCCGAAGACGCAATGGATCGGGCTTTCGCAAAGCCGCGCAAGCTGGTAGATCCCGCGACCCTTCCCCAATCCCACGCCAAGACTCCCTGAGCAACACGAGACAGCGCCATGGCCAAGGAAACATTCAAGCGAAACAAGCCCCACGTGAACATCGGCACGATCGGCCATGTGGACCACGGAAAGACGACGCTGACAGCGGCGATCACGAGCGTGTTGAGCAAGAAGGGGTGGGCGGAGTTCAAGGGCTACGACCAGATCGACAAGGCGCCGGAGGAGCGGGCGCGCGGGATCACGATCAGCACGGCGCACGTGGAGTACGAGTCTGAGAAGCGGCACTACGCGCACGTGGATTGCCCTGGTCACGCGGACTACATCAAGAACATGATCACGGGGGCGGCGCAGATGGACGGGGCGATCCTCGTGGTGAGCGCGCCGGACGGTCCGATGCCGCAGACGCGGGAGCACATCCTTCTGGGGCGCCAGGTGGGAATCCCGGCGATGGTGGTGTTCCTGAACAAGATCGACATGCTGCCGCCGGGGAATGACGGTGCGGAGATGATCGAGCTTGTGGAAGTGGAACTTCGTGACCTTCTGAGCAAGTACGGGTTCGATGGGGACAACGTGCCGATCGTGCAGGGCTCGGCGCTGAAGGCGTTGAGCGCGACGAGCGCGGACTCGGAGGATGCGAAGTGCATCTTCGCGTTGATGGATGCGTGCGACAGCTACATCCCGCAGCCGGTGCGTGAGCTGGACAAGCCGTTCCTGATGCCTGTGGAGGACGTGTTCACGATCTCTGGGCGCGGGACGGTGAGCACGGGTCGCATCGAGCGCGGCAAGGTGAAGGTGGGCGAGGAAGTGGAGATCGTGGGCATCCGCGACACACAGAAGACCACGATCACGGGCGTGGAGATGTTCCGGAAGCTGCTGGACGAGGGCCAGGCCGGTGACAACGTGGGCCTGCTGCTGCGCGGTGTGAAGCGCGAGGACGTGGAGCGCGGCCAGGTGCTGTGCAAGCCGGGCTCGATCACGCCGCACAAGAAGTTCACGGCGAAGGTGTACATCCTGAAGAAGGAGGAGGGCGGTCGCCACACGCCGTTCTTCAAGGGATACCGGCCGCAGTTTTACTTCCGGACGACGGACGTGACGGGTTCAGTGGTGCTGCCCGAAGGGGTGGAGATGGTGATGCCCGGTGACAACATCGAGATCATCGTCGAGCTGCACAACACGATCGCGTGCGAGGACGGCCTGAAGTTCGCCATCCGTGAGGGCGGCAAGACCGTCGGCGCCGGCGTCGTCATCAAGATCATCGAGTAGTCATCGCGCAGAACGGACCAACGACCGTGGACAGCCTCAAGATCCGAATCCGGCTCAAAGCCTTCGACCACAAGCTGCTCGACCAGTCGGCTGGCGAGATCGCCGAGACCGCGCGCCGCACCGGTGCGACCGTCGCGGGCCCGATCCCTCTTCCGACCAAGATCAACAAGTACACCGTCTTGCGCGGACCCTTCATCGACAAGAAGTCCCGCGAGCAGTTCGAGGTGCGTACGCACAAGCGGCTCCTCGACATCCTCGAACCGAACAAGCAGACCCTGGACGCCCTGATGAAGCTCGACCTTTCGGCCGGCGTGGACGTCGAGATCAAGACCTGAGATTCAAGCCATGGCCAAGCTCAACGTCACCGACCTGGCAGGGAACTCTCTCGGCGAAATCGAAGTCGCCGACGAGGTATTTGCCGCACAGGTCAAGGAACACCTGCTGTGGGAGGTCGTCCGCTATCAGCGGGCGGCTCGCCGCGCCGGCACCCACAGCACCAAGACCCGGGCCGAGGTCCACCTCACCGGCAAGAAGATGACCAAGCAGAAGGGTACCGGCGGCGCTCGCCACGGCTCTCGTCGCTCCAACATCTTCCGCGGCGGCGGTAGCGTTCACGGCCCGCGCCCGCGCAGCTACGCCTTCAGCGTGAACAAGAAGGTCATGGCCGGCGCGCTGCGTTCGGCTCTCACCTTGCGCGCTCAGAAGGGCGATCTCTTGGTCGTCCGTGAGCTCGCCCTGCCGGAGATCAAGACCAAGGCGCTGTTCCAGGCGCTGGCCAAGCTTCAGGCGCCCAAGACTCTCTTGGTCGACAGCGGTGAGAACAAGAACCTGCGGATCAGCGCGCAGAACCTGGCCTCTTCCAGCTTCCTCGACGTTCGCGGTCTCAACGTCTACGACATCCTGCGCTTCCCCAAGCTGCTGATCTCGGAGACCTCGCTGCGCGCCATCGAGGCGCGCCTCAACAAGACCGCCAAGCCCGTGTCGCAGGAGACCAAGGCATGACGACCCCGCAGCAGATCATCGTTCGCCCGGTCGTGACCGAGAAGTCCACCGACCTGCAGGCGCAACACAACCAGTACGTCTTCGAGGTCGTGAAGAAGGCCAACAAGATTGAGATCCGCAAGGCCGTCGAGATGGTCTTCGGGGTCCGTGTCTCGGACGTGCGCACCATGGTCGTTCGTGGTGATGTCCGTCGCGTCGGCCGCTTCTTCGGTCGCCGCCCCTTCTGGAAGAAGGCGATCGTCACCCTCCACGATGGTGACTCCATCGATTTCTACGGTGAGCAACCAGACCAGTCGCCTGAAAAGGCTGACAAGGCCGCGGGCTAACCGGCCCCCCGCTTTTACGGAGCATCGTCATGGGCATCAAGATCTACAGGCCGACCTCGCCAGGTCGCCGCGGCATGAGCACCAACGAGCGCAGCGCGGTCACGACTGACACGCCGCATCGTCCGCTGGTCAAGCACCTCCACAACCATACCGGCCACAATAACAACGGCCGAATCACCTCGCGCTTTCGCGGCGGCGGTCACAAGAAATTGTACCGCCAGATCGACTTCAAGCGCGACAACTTCGGCATCCCCGGCAAGGTCGCCACGATCGAGTACGACCCGTATCGCACCAGCTTCATTGCCCTGGTCCACTTCGCGGACGGGGAGAAGCGCTACATCCTCGCTCCCGAGGGGCTGAGCGTCGGTGATACGGTCGTCAGCGACCAGGCCGCCGACATCAAGCCGGGCAACAGTCTGCCGCTCAAGGTCATCCCGGTCGGCACCGTGGTCCACAACATCGAGATCAAGATCGGCCGCGGCGGTCAGCTGGTGCGAACGGCCGGTGTCGGCGCCCGTCTGATGGCCCGTGAGGGCGACTGGACGCAGGTCCGCTTGCCCTCAGGCGAGGTTCGTCGGGTCCACGTCAACTGCCGCGCCACCGTCGGCACCCTCAGCAACGGCGATCACAGCCGGGTGCAGCTCGGCAAGGCCGGTCGCACGCGCTGGCTCGGCCGCCGCCCGCACAACCGCGGTGTCGTGATGAACCCCGTTGACCACCCGATGGGCGGCGGCGAGGGTCGTACCTCCGGTGGTCGTCACCCCTGCTCCCCGTGGGGCATGCTCTCCAAGGGCTACCGCACGCGCCACAACAAGCGGACGCAAGTCTTCATCGTCAGCCGCAGGAAGAAGTAAGCATGCCTCGCTCCGTAAAGAAAGGCCCGTTCGTCGACTCACACCTCGCCCGCAAGGTCGATGGTGCCATCCGCGAGGGCAACCGCAAGGTGATCAAGACGTGGTCGCGGCGTTCCACGATCCTGCCGCAGTTCGTCGGCGCGAACGTCATGGTCCACAACGGCCACAAGTGGATCCCACTGTTCATCACCGAGAACATGGTGGGTCACAAGCTCGGCGAGTTCGCCCCGACCCGGACATTCCGCGGGCACTCCGGTGACCGCAAGGCGACCAAGAAGTAGGCGTCGGAGATCAGCTCATGGCCATCGCACGACTCAACAACACGCGGCTCACCCCGCGCAAGGCGCGGATCATCGCCAACCTGATCCGCGAGCAGCGGGTCACCGCCGCGATCAACAACCTGCGCTTCCTCCATAAGGCCGGCGCCAAGCAGTTCTTCAAGCTGCTCGTCTCGGCCGTGGCCAACGCCGAGGATCGGGGGGACGTCAACGTCGACAACCTCGTCGTCTCCAAGGTCACCGTGGACCAGGGTCCCACGCTGAAGCGCTGGCGTCCCCGCGCGATGGGTCGCGCCAACCGGATCCTGAAGAAAACCAGCCACATCACGCTCGAAGTGGCGGAGGGACGCAGCTAATGGGCCAGAAAACACATCCGATCGGCTTCCGCATCGGGGTTGTCCGTACGTGGAGCTCCAAGTGGTTCGAGAACGCTCGATACCGCCAGTGGCTGCATGAAGACATCCTGCTGCGTCGCTTCCTCAAGAAGGAGCTGTACGCCGCCAGCATCGCCGACATCACCATGGAGCGCGCGGCCAACAAGCT
>NZ_JADJNN010000011.1 GCF_016714285.1 Nannocystis sp.
CGCTGGCGCGCCCCCGTCCTCGGCTCCGCGTGATACCAGCACCGGCACTCCGTGCACCGCCGACGCGCTCCCTGCGTGGTCCTGCTCATCCCTTCAGGGTCCACCTCACCAGCACTAAAGGGCGAGGGGAAGCGCGAGCGTGACGAAGCGCCCGGTCAGGCCCGGCGTCCATGTTGGCGGCGACTGGGTGGCCTGGCGTGCGCGCAGGTTGCCGTCCGACTCCATGTTGGCCCTCCCGTGACGCGGCACTGCCGCGATGCACGCTGCGCGATTGCGTGCCTTGACGCCCAGGGTTGCGGGTCGGATGATGCCTGTGATTATTCATGGCAAATATCGAACCACGCTCACGCACCGCGATCCTTATCGCATTTCTTGGCCTCAGCTTTACCGCGGGCGGCTGCGGCTCCGGTAGTATGGACGACGGTGGTATGGACGACGGTGGTATCGATGACGGCGATTGCGTCTCTGGCTGTAGCTACGATGATGGCTCCTACGACGATGGCTCCTACGACGATGGCTCCTGATGATGATGGCTCCCCCGACCACCGGTTACGCGGACAACTGCGGGAACGGGGTCGTCGACCCGGATGAGGCTTGTGACGATGGCAACGCGGACGACGGTGACGCCTGCACCAGCGCCTGCCTCCTCGCGCTCTGCGGGGACGGCCACGTCCACGTCGGCGTCGAGGCCTGCGACGACGGCAACACAAACAATGATGACGCCTGCTCGAACGCCTGTACGCTCGGGGGCCCGCCCCCAGGCGAGCCGGCGCGGGCGCTCCTGGTCGGCGTCTCGTGGCACACGAGCTGCGTGCTCGCCGAGGGCGGCGCGGTGCGCTGCTGGGGCGCCAACAACGTCGGGAACCTCGGACAGGGCCACACCCTCGACCTGAGCGACGAGCCGGCCTCGGCGACCGCGCCGGTCGACCTCGGCGCGGCGCCCCTGGCCTTCGCGGGCGGTCAGGGGCACACCTGCGCGCTGGTCGTCGGGGGCAAGGTGCGCTGCTGGGGGTGGGGCCTCGAGGGCCAGCTCGGCTATGGCAACACCGCGAACGTCGGCGACGACGAGGCGCCGGCGGTCGCTGGCGACGTCGACCTCGGCGCGGTCGCGGTGCAGCTCGCCGCCGGCACTCGCCACAATTGCGCGGTCGTGGTCGGCGGAAAGGTCCGCTGCTGGGGCCTCGAGGATATAGGAGGTGTGCTCGGCTACGGCACCGGCCAGTCGATCGGCGACGACGAGACCCCGCCTCGGTCGGCGACCTGCCGATCGCCGGCGTGGTCGCGGAGGTCAGCTCGGGGATGTTCCACAACTGCCTGCGGATGGACGACCGGACGGTCCGCTGCTGGGGGGCCAACGACGGCCGCCTGGGGGTCGGCCACGTCGACCCGATCCCCCTCGCCGCCGACGCCGAGACCGTCGAGCTCGGCGCCGAGGCGGCGACGATCGCCAGCGGTGCGCACCACAACTGCGCGATCACGACCTCGGGCGACCTCCGCTGCTGGGGCATGAATTTCAACGGCCAGCTCGGCTATGGTCATACCGACGCGATCGGCGATGACGAGGATCCGAGCGACGCGGGCGACGTGCCCATCAACGGCGCCAAGGTGATCGACCTGGCCCTCGGGCTCTCCTTCACCTGCGTCCTCCTCGAGTCCGGCGAGGTGCGCTGCGCCGGACGCAACGACCACGGGCAGCTCGGCCTCGGGCACACCCTCGAGGCCACCAGCTTCGCGGCCCCCGTCCAGCTCGGCGCCCCGATCGCCGACGTCAGCGGCCACGGCTACCACACCTGCGCGATCGCTACGAGCGGCGCCGTCCACTGCTGGGGCATGGGCAGCGAGGGCGCGCTCGGATATGGCGGCCTGGCCGACCTCGGCGACGACGAGACCCCGGCGAGCTGGGGGCCCGTGCCCTTCTAACGCCGCCCCGAATGACACGGCATCCGCGGCTCAACAGACGAGCGTGGCCCTGAAAGGCCGTCCGCGCCCGTCAAGCTCGGGGCGACGCGGCCGCGCGGATGCTGTCCCTCGTGTATGGGCCGGCGGATGGCCGAGGGCGCGGCGTTGCTGGTGGACCACGTGCTGCCGGCGGTGGGGTTACCGGCAGTGGTGCTCGTTCCCGGGCCCGATGGCGGTGCGTTTGGGCTACGACGCGCCGCTGCTGGCCCGCCATCGCCGGGCGGCTGGCGCGGGCGGTGATGCAGGACATGCGGCGCAGCGTGAAGCAGCAGCACGGGCCTGGCCTCGGTCGCGTCGTTGCACGCGGGCGTGGTCACTGTCGTCCAGCGCTTCCGCAGCGACCTCGGCCTCTACGTTCACCTGCACTGCCTCGTCACCGACGGCGCGTACGAGGAGCAGAACGACGGCGAGCTGCGCTTCCTGGCCGCGCCGCCGCCGACGCCGGAGCGCATGACCGCCGTGCTCGCGCAGGTCCACGAGGTCGTTCGTGCCGCCGACGACGACCTCGACTCTCGACCCGCGCTGGCCGCCTGCGTGCAGCTCTCGCTCGCCGGCCCGCGCCCCGCGCCCGACTCACCGTCCGCGCCGCCGCCGATGACCCTCTCCGCCCTCCAGGCGGTACGCCCCGCGGCTCGCCAGGCAGAGCTCGCCGGCTAAAATCCACATGAATGATGTGAAATAAGCGACAGGTTGGCGCGGAATCGCCAACCTCGTTGGCACTTCGCCGCCGAAATCCGTGACGTATCCGTGCCAGTACCCGTGCCAACTCCCGCGTACTCGGGCGTAATACCGCGGACAATCCGTAAAACCGAAAAGCCCCCTTGCGGGGGCCGGGATGGCTTCAAACAGCGTTCTCGATTCTTGGCTGGGGGGTTGGCTTCGGACCCGCGTGCTGTATGTCGGCAACTCCACCGCCAACGGCGAGTTCAACCGCGCCGACCTCGTGGGCGGGACCCAGGAGGTCGTCAACAAATTCCCCGCCCGCGTGCACGCCTCGGCGCCGGTCAGCCCGGTGCACCTGCTCGTCGCGCTCGAGGGCGGCGCCCTCCAGCGCTACAACGTCGTCACCCAGATCGCCACGCCCGTGGCCGAGCTCGGCGCGCACGCCACCTCGCTCAGCCACGACCCCTTCACCAACAAGGTCTATGCCTCCCTGTCCACCCTCGAGGTCGTCATCGTCGACGCCTTCACCGGCGACATCGAGGACTTCCAGATGATGCCCGGCAAGGGCCGCGTCGCCGTCAGCCCCAGCGGCAAGCTCTACTTCATGCCCGCCGACTACTTCGCACCCGGCGATATCCTCGCCTGGGACCTCCCGCTCTCGCTGTGAACCGTCGGTGCGGACTTGTCGTGCGCGTCGCCTGCGGTCCGGTGCTGTCGGCACCTCCTGGGGTTCCTCGCGCGCCTCGAGGAGAGCGGGCAGGGTCCGCTGCCCGAGTTCGTGAAGGCCGAGCTCGAGGGCTTCGCCGGGTGCGGCGACTTCGAGAAGGGTCGGGTCACTTCACGATGAAGCGGCGCTCGATCGCTTCGCCCTTGCGTTCGATGCGGATCGTGCCGCCACCGGCGGCGATGAAGCGCTCGAAGCTGGGGAGGAAGTTGCTAGCCTCGATCGGCGTGCCGGCGAGATCGACGACCAGGTCGCCGTTCTTGAGGCCGAGGATCGAGAAGGGGCTGTCGGGGGTGATGGCGTAGAGCTTGGGGCCGCGGGTGACGCCGTCTGCCACGGAGTCCATGATCCTCATGTCGGCGAACATGCCGGCGGCGGTGACGAATGCCCGGTCGACCTCGCAGACGCTGAGGTCGGCGTTGCAGCGAACGTGATCGGCGAGCGAAGGGGTTGGGGCGACGACCTCGGCGCGGCTGAAGTCGAGGTAGCCGAGCCCGGACTCGACGAGGGGCTGGGGATCGGCGCCAGCGCGGGCGACGGCGGCGGCGGCCTCGTTGCCGGCCCAGCGGTGGGCCCGGGCGAGCAGCTCGTGGTCGGTGGCCATGGCGGCGGGATCGCGGGCGATCGCGGCGAGGCGACGGGTGGCGGTGAACAGCTCGCCACAGCGCTGGAAGTCGACGGCGTCGCCGGTGCAGGTGCCCTCCGGCGTGACGTGGCGGGCGTGGGCGAGGGCGATGTAGCCGAGGTCGCGCTGGAGGCGGAGGCGCAGCGGATGGGCGTCCGGGAGGCGGGCGAGGGCTGCGTCGGCGAGGCTCCAGACACGGGTGCGCTGCTCGTCGGCGTGGGGACCGGCCTCCAGCACCTCGGCGGCGAGCACCGAGGCGCGGGCGGCGAGGTCGGCGAAGCCATCGGTGTTGGCTTGCCGATGCGCTGGAGGCGACTGAAGGCGTCGGCCTGCTTCGCTTGCTGGCCGAGACCCACACGGAGGTTGCCGACGGCGAGGGCGAACAGGGCCTCGACGTAGACGCGGCGGTCCTTGCTTCCGGCGTTGAGCAGCTGGCTAATCTCGTCGTGGGTGTCCTGGCTGGCGGGACGGGTTGCGATGCGGGGCGCGAACGCCTCGGCGGCGGCGAGGCGGAGGCGCCAGCGGGAGGCTCGCTGGTCCGGGTCGCCCTCGCTGACGAGGGTCGTGTAGTTGGACGGGGCGTCGCAGTCGGCGAGGGCGGGGAGCAGCTCGGGGGCGAGGTGGGCGCGGGCTCTAACGTGATCATCGGCGTCGACGACGGCCTGCACGAGATCGGCGAGGGCGCTGCGGCGGTCGGCGAGGCAGCTGTCGGCCCACTGCGCGGTGTGGGGACCGGCGGCGCAGCGATCGTCGTGGCGGCGGGTCCATTGCGCGGCGTAGTCGTCGAGCGTGGGGAGGAGGCCGGCGGTCTGCGGTGGGAGGAGGCCGGCGAGTTGATCGCGGCGGGCGGGGTCCCAGACGTCGGCGAGCGGCTCGGCGTCGCAGATGGCGCCGGCGATCGCTATGGGCGGGGTCTCCCCGGTGGGCTGGCTGAGGGCGGCGAGGACCAGGCCGCCGACGATCAGGACCAGGCCGCCGACGATCAGGCGTGGTCGCCAAGCTGGCCGCCGTGCCGCCCGCAGCGCGTCGAGCAGCGCGCGCATATTGGGAAAGCGCTGCGCGGGGCCCGGCGAGAGGCGCGGCGGATCACCGCGAACAGGGCCGAGGGCAGCGGCACCTTGCGCGACGGGCGAGCGATCTGTCCACCATCGATCGCCAGGACGAGGGCACCGATCGACGCGCCGAGGAAGGGGCGGTGACCGAACAACGCCTCGTACAGCACGATGGCGAAGGCGAATTGATCGCTGCTCGCAAGCACCGCCTCGCCGCGGATCTGCTCCGGCGCCATGTAGGCAGGCGTGCCCAGGAGCGCCCCAGTTCGCGTCAGCGGCGAGGTCAGCAGCGATCCATCGTCCGCGCTGGTGCGCTCCATCTCCTCGATCATCACCGCCGCACGGGCGAGCCCGAAGTCCGAGATTCGCGCCCGGCCGCCGCCGACGAGAATGTTCGCCGGTTTGAAGTCGCGGTGCACCAGACCCGCGGCGTGCGCGGCCGCCAGGCCCTCGCCGGCCTGGATGAGCATGTCGACGGTCTCCTGCCAGCTCCGCGGGTGCACGCGCAGCCAGTCGGCCAGCGTGCCCTCCTCGACGTACTCCATCACGACGTAGACCTGATCGCCGTGGACGCCGGTCTCGTGGACGCCGATGACGTTGGGGTGTTGCAGCCTGGCCATGGCCTGGGCCTCGCGCAGCAGACGCTCGCGGGCTCGCTCGTCGCTGCTCATCGGCTGGAGCAGCTTGAGCGCGACGGTCCGGCCGAGCTGCGGATCATGGGCGGCGAATACCACCCCCATCCCGCCGGCCCCGAGCAGTCGCTGGACCTGAAAGCGGCCGACCTGCGTGGGCGCAGCGTCGGGGCCGAACAGGGCGGCGGAAACCTGGCGTCGCACCTGGTCGATCGGCGCCAGACCCAGGGCCGCCTCGGTCGGGCCGCTCGCCAGAGTGCTCGAGGTGTTCGTCACGGCCCGGGCCGGCAGGATCGCATCTGTTCGCATGGTCGTCAGCTCCTGTTTGCCACGTTCCACGAGGACGCTCATCGATCACGGCCAGGCGAAGATTTTATTTCGCGCCCACGCTCCGCCGGGATAATGTCGTCGCATGGACTCCGACGCGGCCCTGCTCGCATCCTGGCGCGGCGGGGACCAGCGCGCCGGGCGGGCGCTGTTCGCCCGCCACGTCGACGGCGTCTCCCGCTTCTTCTTCAGCAAGGTCTCTTCCGGGGTCGACGACCTGGTCCAGCGCAGCTTCCTCGGCCTGCTCGAGCGCAGCGCCGAGATCCCGTCGGGGGTGGTGGTTCGGGCCTACCTCTTCGGCATCGCCCGCAATCTGCTGCTGCGACGCTTCCGCGATGAGTATCGCGACGGCCGCTATATCGATGAGCTCACCACCTCGGTGGCGGACCTCGGCATCACGCCGAGCGTGCTGCACGACCAGCGCAAGCAGCTCGCCCTGCTCTACTCGGCCCTTCAGGCGCTGCCGCTCGACCTTCAGATCGCTGTCGAGCTGTTCTACTGGGAGGAACTCGCGGCCGGCGAGATCGGCAGCGTGCTGGGCGTGCCCGAGGGCACCGTGCGCAGCCGCCTCCGTCGCGCGCGAGAGCTGCTCGCACAGCAGCTCCAGACGCTCGGCCCAGGGCTCGGCGAACCCAGCATCGAGGACATCGAACGCTGGGCCCGTGAGCTGCGCGACCGCATCGGTCGCCCGTGATCGCCGCACGGGGTATTGCGCGTACCAACGAACATGGCGCCTTTCGAGTGCACCTCGTCGATGGCCGAGGTGCGGTAAGCGTGCGGTGAGCCGATCTGCAGCACCTGTCGGTACCTGTCAACGATTTTGAGACACAGCCGGGATCAATTTAGTGAACCCTTGATCTGGCTCTTGGCCATGTCCTCCGGGGGGTTGATGTAGACGGCTTCAGGCGGCAGGCGGGTGCTGGGCGGGCCGTGGACGAAACGCTCGGGGTGGAGCGCGTAGCCTCGCGTCGTATCGCCAGTGCGTCGATGGCCTCCATCGCGGCCGGGCCCACGGCTGGGACCAGCTGCTCTCGGAGCTGGGCGTGCCCCCAGTCGAGCACGACGACTGGTGCCCCTGCGGCCCGCAGGCGCGTATCAGCGCCGCGTCATTGTTGAAATCTTCGGTGATGGATCCGCCAGGGCCGGGGAACAAAGCACGTGGGCTCCTCGTGGGGCCGACCTGAACATCACACCCAACCCTCGGAAAACGAGTCCACCATGAAGATCCTCTCGATGCTCCTTGTCGCCCTCGCCACCCTCGCCACCTTCACCGCCTGTGACAGCGGGTACGAGGGGTACAAGCAGCAGGCGCCGAGTAGCCGCCCGCTGGCCAAGTAGTCGCCAGGCACCAGCGGCGGGTCGCACGCTTCACTCGATCCGCGCGACCCGCCACACCGCCAGGTCTCCGCCGCCATGTTCCCCGAACCCATCCACATCGGCCCGCTTCACTTCACCGTCTACGGCGTCATGGCAGCGCTCGGCATCCTCGCGGCGATGGTCGGCAGCAATCGGGAGAATCAGCGCATCCAGCTGATGACCCCCGCCGCGTTCGAGAAGCTCGTGCTCTTGATGTTGCTGTGGGGCCTGATCACCGCGCGGTTGTTCTTCGTGGCGGCCAACCTCCGGCATTTCCTGGCCCATCCCGCCGCGATCCTCACGGTCTGGGAGGGCGGGCTCGTATTCTATGGCGGCCCGCTCGGCGCGGCGGCCTACCTGGCCTACCACTTCCTCGTCGGATCGAGGGCCCCACTGCGCGAGGGCTGGCTGCGCTTTCGTCGCTTCTTCGACCTCGGCACACCCTACCTCGCGCTCGCCCACGCCATCGGCCGGCTCGGTTGCCTCGCCGCTGGCTGCTGCTACGGGGCGCCGCATGAGGGTATCCTCTCCGTCCATTATCCCGAGAACTCGAGGGCCTACCTGGTCGAAGGTTGGGGCCGCTATCCGATCCCGCTCGCCGAATCGGGCGTCGAATTCATGGTGTTCCTGTGGCTCGCACACCTGCGCCTGCACAAGCAGTTCCACGGCCAGGTCACCCTCCACTACATCCTCCTCTACCCGGCGGCGCGCTTCGTGCTCGAGATGTTCCGCGGCGACGCCGTGCGCGGCTACGTGCTCGAGCTCGACACGCCGGGGCTCAACGCGAGCCTCGGGCTCGACCCCACCATCCCGGTCATGCTGACCACCAGCCAGTCGATCTCGCTGGGTCTGACCGCGCTGGCGATCGCGCTGATCGTCCTCGTCAAGCGGGCACCGCGGTCGTTGACCGGGCGTTGACCAACCAAGACCAAAGGACGTGACGCATGCCCAGAGAGCGAGGGTAGCCGCAAGACCACGCGACCGGGTCGGCCGCGATTCTTATGCGATGGGGTGATGGATCCGTTGGCGCCGTGGCACCAAGAGCATGAGCCACTCATTCACCGCGACCGCCGACGATATCGTCCGTGTCTTCCACGGAGCCAGAGCGTCGCCCCCACGTCATCCTCGTGGCCGGGCTCTGCGGTTCCCGCCCTGACCCCTCCCGGCGAGGCACTGCTGTTCCCGCGTACTCGGCCCGCCGGACCGCTAACCAGATCGCCGCGCGAAAGCGACCTGCGGTGCACGACGAGACCCGTCGCCAACCCGGACTCGCCCCCACTAGATACCAAATATTAACCCAGACTAACTCCTTGTGTTCCAATGCGGACATTGGCGGTTATCTCGATGGATACCAAGTATTTCACGCTGAGCATCTCGATCCATCGGATCGCCGAGACCTATCAGGTCGAGTTGGCGCACAGCGACCCGGGGAGCCAGGCCCAGGTCGCTCCGCTGCGTGGCATCGCTGCCATCGATCCGCCCGCACTTCTGCAGCACGAGGCGAAGCCCGCCGACTATGGCAAGACACTGGCCAGTCAGCTTTTCTCCGACGCCGAGGTCACGCAGCGCTTCATTCAGGTCGAGACCGCCGCTCAGGCCTCAAACAGCTTCTTGCGGGTGCTCGTGTGCATCGATCCCTCCGCCCAAGAACTGCAGGCCCTGCGCTGGGAGCTGCTGCGGCATCCCCGTTCCGGCGCCGCCCTCGGCACATCCGAAACCGTGCTGCTGTCGCGCTTCATGGTCTCCCGCGACTGGCGGCCGGTGAAGCTGCGCGCCCGCACCGAGCTCAGCGCCCTGATCGCCGTCTCGGCCCCTGCCAGGTTGCAGAGCATGGGGCTGGCTCCGGTCGACTACGAAGGTGAAGTCGGTCGCGTCCGAGCGGCGCTCGGCGGCATCGCGGTGCGCACGCTCGGCGGTCCGGGCTCGCCATTTACGCTCGACCGCCTGATCGACGAGCTGCGCCACGGTGTCGACATCGTATATCTCGTCAGCCATGGCGTTTTTCAACGCAGCACCGGGGTCCCGGCGCTGATCCTGCAAGACGACGCAGGCGCGGCCAAACCGGTCTCCGGTGAGGAGTTGGCGACCCGTATCGGCGAGCTCCAAAAGGGCCCACGCTTGGTGGTGCTCGCCTCGTGCCAGAGCGCCGGTGATGGCCAGCAGCTCGCGGCCCCTGAGCGCACCACCGTTCAGGCCACGCTCGCTGGCCGTCTCGCCGACGCCGGGGTCCCCGGCGTGCTGGCGATGCAGGGCTTCATCACGATGCAGACCGTGGCGGCGATGATGCCCACATTCTTCAGCGAGCTGCTGCGCGACGGCCAGATCGACCGCGCCCTCGCGGTCGCACGTGGCAAGGTGCAGGGCCGCAGCGACGCCTGGATGCCGGCCCTCTACTCGCGCCTGACTGCGGGCTGCCTGTGGTACATGCAGGGTTTTCACGGCACCACGGGCAAGGACGTCTGGCGTCGTCTGCTGGCGCCGGTCGCCAGGGGCAAGGTGGTGCCGATCATCGGCCCACGCCTGCTCGAGGCGGCGCACGGGTCCTCGCACGAGACCGCGCTCCGGCTGGCGGGCGCCCATCACTATCCCATGGCCGCGCACGAGTGGGACGACCTCCCGCGGGTGACCGAATTCATGGGCGTCAAAGAGTCGCGCTACAACGTGGTCCAGGCCTACCAGGATCAGCTGCTGCACGACTTGATCGAACAACACCGTGACTGGTTGCCGCCCGCAGAGATCCCGCCCGCGAACAAGAAGCCCAAGCTCGGCAGGTTGCTCGGCCTGGTCGGCGCGCACCTGCGCCAGAATGCGACCGAGCCCCACCGGATCCTGGCCGAGCTGGGCGCCTCGGTCTACGTGACCACCAACTTCGACCCGCTGCTCGAGTGGGCCCTCGAGGCCCACGCCAGGACCCCGCAGCAGGTCCGCACGCCCTGGCGGCACAAGCGAAAGCCACTGAGCGCCGCCGAGCTCGGTGTCAAAGTACCCACCCCCAAGGCGCCGCTCGTCTATCACGTGTTTGGAGCCTTCGGGCCCCAGGCCGACGACGGTCTGGTGCTGACAGAGAACGACTATTTCGATTACCTCCTCACCGCCAACGCGGCCAAGCTGATCCCCTCCGAGGTCGAGAGCGCGCTGGTCGACAACTCGTTGCTGTTCTTGGGCTTTCGTCTGACGGACTGGCATTTTCGCGTGCTGTTTCGCTTGATGATGGGCCTGCCAGGGCGCGAGAAGCTGCGCGACTACTGCCATGTGGCGGTGCAGCTCGACCCCGACATGCAGACAATGGCCGACGTCGAGGGCGCCAAGGTGTACCTGGCCGAGTACCTCGGCAAAGAGGCCAATATCAACATCTTCTGGGGCAGCTCCGAGGAGTTCCTCTGCGCCCTGCGCGACGAGCTGGCCGCCGCTGGCAACCTCGACGCCGAAGATACTCCAACGGAAGACGAGGACGACGAATGGAGCCTGGGACGTCGCATGTAGGCCGGGCATCGGACGGCAACCCTTTTGTGGGCCCGCGCCCCATTCAGCAGGGTGAGACGCTGTATGGCCGCGAGACGGAGGTCCGCGACCTGTACAACCAGCTGCAGGCGCGCCGTATCGTCGTGCTGCACTCGCCCTCAGGCGCCGGCAAGAGCTCGCTGGTGCACGCGGGGTTGATCCCGCGGCTGAAGGCGGCCGGCTTCGATGTCTGGAAGCCGATCCGCGTCAACCTCGATCCGCACGATCTCGGTGCGCCCGAGCAGACGAACCGCTTTCTCCTGAGCGCGATCGTCAGCCTCGAGGACGAACTGCCCCCCGACCGCCACCAGAGCCCCGCAGCGTTGGCCAGGGTCGACTTCCTCGAGTATGTGGAGAGCCGGCCGCGTCGCAGGAGTCGAGCCGACCGTCCGGTGGTGTTGCTCTTCGATCAATTCGAGGAGATCCTCACAGCCGCGCCACGCGAGGCCGAGGCCAGGCAGGAGTTCTTTGCCGCGCTTGGCCGGGCGCTGGACACCGGAAAATACTGGGCGTTGTTCATCCTCCGCGAGGACTATTTGGGCGCTCTGGCGCCCTACCGCGACCATATCCCCACACAGATGGCCAATACCTTTCGCCTCGACCTCCTCGGGCTGCAAGGCGCCGCAGAGGTGGCCGTAAGGCTGGCCGAACAAGGCGGACGCAGCTTTCCGGCGGTCGATCAGTTGGTCCGTGACCTCTCGGCGGTGAAGGTGCAGCAGCCCGATGGCAGCTTCGTCACCGAGCAGGGCCTGCACGTGGAGCCGGTCCAACTGCAAGTGGTCTGTCGCCGCCTGTGGGCGGCCATGCCCGAAGACGATCGAAGCATCGACCCCGGCGACATCCAGCAGTATGGCGACGTGTCCAGGTCACTCGCCAGTTACTACGCGGACGCCGTGCTCAAGGTCGCCGGGGGCGACCGCACGATCGAGCGCAGCGTTCGAGAATGGGTCGGTGAAAAGCTCATCGTGGCGGGGATCCGCTCGCAAGTGCGGCAAGAGGCGGGGCGCAGCGCGGGGCTCGACAATCGCATCGTGCTGCAATTGCTCGACAGCTACCTGGTGCGCAGCGAGCAGCGGGCGGGCGGAACCTGGTTCGAGCTGAGCCACGACCGGTTGGTGGATCCGGTGCAGGAGGACAATCAGCAGTGGGAGCAGGCAAACCTGCATCCGCTGCAAGTGCAGGCCCGGTTATGGGAGAACGGGCGACGCGATCGCGGCCTGTTGCTGGGGGCGGAGACGTTGCCGGAGGCCGTGAGGTGGGCGAAGGAGCATCGGGGCCTGGTGACCGAGGGGGAGCGCGAATTCCTGGCGGCGTCACGCGAGCAGCGGGCGAAGGACCTGGCTGCGCGACGCCGCCTGGTCGTGCTGGCGACAGTGGCGGTGGTCGTGGCGATGGTCGTGGCAGCGTTGGGGGTAGCGGCGCTGGCTGCCGAGGAGGAGACGATGGCTGCCAAGGAGGAGGCCATCAGGCAACTCCACGTGGCCGTGAGGGCCGAGGCGGAGGCCGTGAGGGCCGGGGCGGAGGCCGTGAAGGCCAAGGCGGAGGCCGTCGAACAGCGGGATGCGGCTCGGCTGGCCACCATGATAGCGAGCGTCGGGGAACTCCTGGCCACGGGCCAGCATGGTCTGGCATCGATGGTGATCGTCGAGGTGCCACGGCCCGAGAACGTGCCTCGGTGGCGAGAATTCGCAAGTTCCACTAACTCGCGCCCGCTTCCAAAGTTCGTCCTCGGCCGTGCGGACCGCGTGAATTCCGCCGTGTGGAGCCCGACGGCGAACGCATCCTGATTGCCTCCAAGGACAAGTTGGCCAGGGTGTGGAACGCCGACGGCGCCGGCATTCCCATCATTTTCACAGGCCACGAGGGATCCATCAATTTCGCCGCGTGGAGCCCCGACGGCAAACGCATTGTGACCGCTTCGAATGACAACACAGCCAGGATCTGGAACGCCGATGGCTCGGGCACGCCCTTCATCCTCGAGGGCCACGAAGACTCCGTGCTCTCGGCCGCGTGGAGCCCCGACGGCACGCGCGTCGTCACCGCCTCCGACGACAACACGGCCAGAGTCTGGCACGCCGATGGCTCCGGTGTTGCCTTCATCTTCGAGGGCCACGAGGGGTCCGTGACCTCGGCCGCCTGGAGCCCCGACGGCAAACGCATCCTCACCACGGCTATCTACGAGGCAACGGCCAGGGTATGGAACGCCGATGGCTCCGGCTCGCCCCTCATCCTCAAGGGCCACGATGACACCATCACCGCGGCCGTTTGGAGCCCCGACGGCAAATACGTCCTCACGGCTTCCGAAGACTGCACGGCCAGGGTCTGGAAAGCCAATGGCTTGGGCAAGGTCATCATCCTCGGAGGCTACGAGGGCCACGATGACACCATCAACTCCGTCGCCTGGAGCCCGGACGGCAAGCGCATTGTCACGGTTTCGACTGACATGAACGCCAAGGTCTGGAACGCCGACGGCTCGGGCTCTCCCTTCACCTTCACGGAGCATAACAGCGATGTCCTTGTCGCCAGGTGGAGCCCTGACGGCAAGCATATCCTCACCGGTTCCGACGACAACACCGCCATGGTCTGGAACGTTGATGGCCCAGGTTCTCCCATCAGCCTCGCCAGCCACGCGGGCTCCGTCGATTCCGCCGCATGGAGTCCCGACGGCAAGCGCGTCCTCACTGTTTCCGACGACAACACCGCCATGGTCTGGAACGTCGATGCCCCCGGCGCTCCCATCATCCCCACGGACGACGAAGTTACGCTCGACTCCGCCGAGTGGAGCCCCGACGGTACACGCATTATCACATTTCCTACCGACGGCAAAATAGCCACGGTCTGGAATGTCGATCGCACCGGTACTGTCCTCCTCCTTGAAGGCCACAAGGGTCACGTCCTGTCCGCCGCGTGGAGCCCCGACGGCAAGCGCATCATCACCACCTCCGATGATAGAACGGCCAGGGTCTGGAACACCGATGTCTCCGGCGCCCCCATCATCCTCAAAGGCCACGAAGATTCCGTCCTCTTCGCCGCCTGGGGCCCCGACGGCACACGCGTCCTCACGATTTCCGGCGACAATACGGCCAGGGTCTGGAACGCCGATGGCTCGGGCTCTCCCATCATCCTTGACGGCCACGACGACACCGTCTGGTCTGGCGCCTGGAGCCCCGACGGCAAACGCATCCTCACCACTTCCAAGGACGGCACGGCCAGGGTCTGGGACGCTGGAGCCCCCAGCGTTGCCCTCGTCCTCAAAGGCCACGAGAGAGGTATTGGCTCTGCCGCGTGGAGCCCCGACGGCAAACACATCGTCACCGCCTCCGGTGACAAGACAGCCAGGGTGTGGAACGCCGATGGCTCGAGCTCTCCCATCATCCTCAAGGGCCACGAGAAGGCGGTCGAATTCGTGGCGTGGAGCCCCGACGGCGAACGCATCCTCACCGCCTCCGATGACAAGGACGCGATGATATGGAAGGTCGATGGCTCACGCCCTCCCATCGTCCTCGATGGCGTCGGGCGCCTCCTCGCCCCTCCGAGATGGAGCCCCGATGGCGAACATATCATCACGATTTCCGTGGACGAGACCGCGGTGTGGAACGCCGATGATTCAGGCACTTCTTTCAGACTTACCGACGACCTCGTCGTCAACGCCACCTGGAGCCCCGACGGCAAGCGCATCCTCACTGCTTCGGAGGACAACACGACCACGGTCTTCCTCTTCGACCTCACACTCCTCCTGGAAGCCATTCGCGAAGCCACGATCAGTTGCCTCTCCATCGACCAACGCCAAAAATATCTACTCGAGAGTGAGACCGACGCAACCCGGGCGTACCATGCCTGCGAACGCCAGCATGGTCGCGAACCTGACCCCAAGGCCGCGCCCACGCCTTAGGTCAGCGGGCAATCGGGTACCGCCTTCTTCGACGGCTGCCTCACCGAGACCGACAGATGGTGAACAGGTTCTCGGGGCTGCCGGCGATCCGCCGGATTTTCTGGACCGCCGCGGCGGCGTCGTTCAGGTCGCCAACCCCTGTCCCCCCGCGCCCGGATCGATCGTGATGGCGATGACTATCGCCGCTGCCCGGGTGAGCACGACGCAGTCCTGATCGCAGCGGCGATCAATAGAGATAGACCGCGCCGGCCCCGGGCGCCGCGTTGTCGGCCTGGTCGCCGCCGATGCCCGACGATCCACCGGCCTCCTTCGCGGCACCGACGGCCAAGATGCTACCATCGTCGCTCAGCGCGACGCTGCTGCCGAAGTAGTCGCTACCCTCGGTATTCGGCGCCTTGACATAGGCCTGTTGCCACCAGGCGTCCCCCTCGCGCCGGAACACGTAGGCGGCGCCCGCCTGCGGCGCGAAATCGTCGTCCTGATCGCCGTTGAGACCGATCGAATAGCTGTCCTCGTACACGCTGCCGACGGCCATGATCGTCCCGTCGGTGCAGAACCGCACCTCGGTCCCGAAGTCATCGCCGAGGCTCCCGGTCTTGACGATGGCCTCCTGCGCCCACGCCGATCCCTCGCGGCGAAACACGTACACGGAGCCGAGCACGAACGGATAGCCGACCGGGACGAAGGTGGCCCCGATAGCGCCGACACCCAGGGTGTTGCCGTCGCCGCTCAGCCCGACGGCGTGACCGAAGGTCTCGAGTTCGATCGGAATCGCGGCCCGGAGATAGGCCTGTTCCGACCAGACTCCGTCAACCCGCGCAAACATATAGACGGCGCCCGTCAACGACTCGACCGAGGCGCCGACGGCGAGCGTGTCGCCGCTGTCGTCGAGCGCGACGTCTCCGCCGAAAAAAGAGTAGGCGCTCGCGTTCGAGGCCTTGAGGTAGGCCTCCTCTGACCAGAGCACGCCCGTGCGCGTGAACACATACGCGGCCCCGCCCGTGGGGCTATCCTCTTCAAGGAGGGCCCCAACGGCGAGCGTGTCGCCATCGCTGCTCAGCGCGACGCTGTACCCGAACCGGTCCTCCGACCCCGAATTCGAGGCTTTGACATAGGCCTGCTGCGACCAGGCACCACCCGTCCGCGCGAACACATAGACGGCGCCAACGTCGACGCCGGCGTTGCCCGGGTCGCCGTCGATCCCGGCGGCGAGGCTGTCCTCGTAGAGTGCGGCGACGGCGAGCGTGGCACCGTCGCCGCTCAGGGCGAGCTTGAACCCGAACTGGTCCCCCGGGTCGGGATTCGCGGCCTTGAGATAAGCCTCCTGCGCCCAGGCGTCGTCGACCCGGGTGAACAGATAGACGGCACCCGCACCGACGGCCGAGTTGTCGGTCTGGTCGCCGTCGACGCCCGCCGCGCCGCTGCCCTCCAACGGAGCGGAGACAGCGAGCGTGCCTCCATCGCCGCTGATCGCCACGCGAGAGCCGAACGAGTCGTCCACGCCGGTGTTCGAGGCCTTGATGTACCCGACCGCCTCGGCGAGCGAACCAGAGATCGCCACCGGCTCGCTCTCGCTGCACGCCATGCCGTTGCACGCTCGCAGGACGTAGCGCGCGTTCAGCCGGGCATACAGCGGCACCGTGATGGCGACCTCGGCCGCGTCCCCCGCGATGTCCTCGCCCACCTGCACGTAGGGCTCGGCCACGTCCGGGCTCTCCATCAGCTGATAATGGCCAGCAACGACCGGTGCCCACGAGAATCGGAATTGTTTGATGGGCGACAGGGTCCACTCGAGCACCGGCTGGTCCTCCGGGGCCGTGGGCTCACCGGTGGTCGGGACGTCGGCGCTGTCGGTGGCGTCCGACGAGCTGCCGTCGCTGTCCGTGAGAGAGAGCTGGCCCAGGTTGACGTCGGCGGGACAGGCGGCGAGCGCGATCAAACCGAGCACAGGGAAACAAGGGGGACGTCGCATCCCGGTTGGTTCCGCGGCTTCCGCGGATCCATCACCCTCAATTCGATGCTCGATGGCGCGCACGATCGGAGCCGACGCGCCGGCTCCGCGGCCATCAGTACAGATACACCGCCCCGGCGGACAGGGCGGCGTGGTTGGCCTCCTCGCCGCCGACGCCCACCGAGGCGCTGTCCTCATTGGGCGCGCCGACGACGAGCGTGTCGCCGTCGCCCGACAACGCGACGCTGTGCCCGAAGCCATCGGGTGTCGCGGCGTCGGACGCCTTGACGTACGACCGCTGCGACCAGATATCATCCCTCCTAATATACACATAGACCGCCCCACACTCGGGGAAGCCGTCGCTGTCCTGCTCGCCACCAACACCAGTGGCCTCGCTGTCCTCGCCATCGGCGCCGACCGCAAGGATGTTCCCGTCGGCCGACAGCGCGATCGATCCGCCAAATCGATCGCCTTGGCCGGTGTTCGAGGCCTTGATGTACTCCTGAGCCGACCAGATGCCGCTCGCCCGCACGTACACGTATACGGCCCCGGCGTCAGGGGCCGATACATTGTTCTGACCCTGGCCGATGCCGCCGGCGGCGCTGGCCTCGTAAATGGCCCCGACGGCGAGGGTGTCGCCGTCGGCCGACAACGCGACGCTCGCCCCGAAATTGTCGAACGGGAAGCTGTCGGGGGCCTTGACGTAGGCCTGTTGCGACCAGACGTTCTGCGCCTGCACGTACACATACACGGCCCCGGCCGCGAGCGCCTCGTCGTTGGCCTGGTCGCCGTCGACGCCGGTCGCTTCGCTGCTTTCCTGGACCGCGCCGACGGCGAGGGTGGTGCCGTCGGCCGACAACGTGACGCTCGCCCCGAAGTGGTCGTTGATCCCCGGGTTGGACGCCTTGACGTAGGCGCGTTGCGACCAGGCCCCGTCCTTGCGCACGAACACGTACGCGGCGCCCGCCCCGGAGGCGGAGTCGTCGGCCTGATCGCCGTCGATGCCGGTCGCGGCGCTGTCCTCGAAGATCGCGCCGATCGCCAGGGTGTCGCCGTCGGCCGACAGCGCGATGCTCGCCCCGAATTCATTGTAGTCGTCTGTATTGGACGCCTTCACGTAGGCCTGCTGCGACCAGGCGTCGTTCACTCGCACAAACACATACGCGGCACCCGCATGCGAGGCGGCATTGTTGAGCGGGTCGCCGTCGATCCCGGTGGCCTCGCTCGCTTCCCGGCGGGCGCCCACCGCGAGCGTGTCACCGTCGGCCGACAGCGCGAGCGCCCCCCCGAACTGGTCGCCCTCGCCGGGGTTCGACGCCTTGACGTAGGCCTGCTGCGACCAGCCGTCGTTCGTCCGCACGAACACGTAGACCGCCCCGGCGTCGACCGCGGCGTCGTCGGCCTGGTCGCCGTCGATCCCGATCGCGGCGCTGTCCTCCAGGACAGCGCTGACCGCCATCGTGTTGCCGTCGGCCGACAGCGCGACCCTGCGGCCGAAGCTGTCGCCGGCCCCGGTGTTGGACGCCTTGACGTAACCGATCGCCCCGGTCAACGAGCCGCCGATCGTCACCGGCTCCGACTCGCTGCAGGTCATGCCGGTGCACCCGCGCACGACGTAGCTCGCGTTCAACCGGGCATGCAGCGGCACGGTGAGGGCGACCGTCGTCACGTCCGCGGCGATGTCCTCCCCCACCTGCACGTACGGCAGGCCGACGTCGGCGCTCTCCCACAGATGATAGGCCCCGGCGACGATCGGGGTCCACGAGAAGTGGAATTGCTTGATGGGCGACAGTGTCCATTCGAGGACGGGCGGGGCCCCCGGCGCCTCCGAACCGCCCGTCGTCGGCGGCCCGCCGGTGTCGGCCGTCGACGCATCCCCGGTGTCGGACGCGGCGCCGGTGTCGGTCACGGACAGCTTGCCTACCGTGAGGTCGGTGTGACAGGCGGCGAGCGCGATGCCGAGGATATGGATGTAGTGCCTCATTGAGGGTTGGTGCCGCGGCCGTGGCCGATCCATCACGCGTTCCACGAGGGCGCGATCGCTCGACGTCAGCAATCGTTGGTCGAGCAGATCACCCACCCGGCATACTCCACGAGGGCGTCGGCGTCGTTCCAGCCGCCCTCGACCCCGCAGCCGTCGTTGTTCTTGTAGATCCGATAATTGACGGAATTGTCGCCGTTGGGCTCGAGGTTCTGCGTGCAGGCGACGTTGCCGTCGGCGTTGTCGGTCATCCAGAACGTGCAGGGCGCGCCCCGGCAGATCCCTTGCCAGGAGTCGATGGGCGTCGCGCCCGCGAACATCGGGTAGACGTTGTAGAGATTGGGCACGATGTTGCCGTTCCACACGTAAATCGCGGTCGCATGCGCCTTGGTCCGGGGCACGATCACCTCCATCCCGGCCGCCGCGCACTTGATGGTGTACTTGTCCTGGTGATTCGCCAGCGCGACGTCTTCCAGGCGGACCATCGTGTACCCGCACTCGTCGACGTCCGTCTCGCAGTGGACAACGAGCGGCTCGACGCTCCGTAGCCGTCTGGATCGATCGTGTAGTCGCCGCTGACGGTGTCGGGACACGCGAGCTTGAGGGCGTTGCAGCTGATCGGATAAGCGCAGGTCCCCGCGTCGCAGAGCATGGCACCCTCGCGGGGCTTAACCGGGCAGGTCGATCCGCCGGCCGAGTCGGCCTGGTCGGTCGAGTCGCCGCTGGTCGGGGCCGTCGTGCTCGAAGGCTGCCCGGTGATCGTATCACCGCCGCCGGACCCGTCCATCGTGCTCGACGACGGCCCAAGGACATCGATGTACGACGTACACGCCGCGAGGACGGCGAGCCCGAGGGCGGCCCGGGGTTGATGCGCCGACGGTCGGTCCACGCCCGGAGTGTCGCACCGCACCGGGCGCGATGGCGAGCTATCTCAAAATTGCCGTCGTCACGCGACTCAACCGCTCGAGAGCTCTCAATCGGGCTCCCTCGGATGCGCGGACCCGGATGCCGCACCTCGTGCTCGACCAGCTCGACCGCCTACGCGGTGGGCCCCGAACGTGCCGCTCTCGCCGCAAGTACCCGCCCCATGCGCTGCGCGAATCGTCGTACGACAAGGCGCTTACGAGCCCCTGACAATGGTCCCCCGCGGTCGTCTGGTCCCACCATGCGATCCGATGCAACTGCCAGGCAAACAATTCCAGCACATGACCTCCGCGACGCACCAGGGTCGGATCCTCCTGTTCGGGATCGATTCGGATCGGGCGATCTACTACTGCGCCAAGCTCGATCCGCCGGGTGAGACGGTCAAGGCCTATATGTTGGCCCCGGCCGGCATGTACCGGCTCAAGCAGGCGTTGCTGGCGAAGTCGCCGCCGTTCGCCGTCGGGGCCCGGCTCGAGCCCCTCGTCGGCCAGAACTTCGTCGACAGGGAGGGAGCCCTGGCCCGGGACACCTACCTCGCCGCCGTCCGCGAGAAGCTCGGCGCCGTCGAGACCGGGAGGTACGAGGCCGACCTCGTCGAGCACGCCAGGGTCGTCGACACGATCCACTGGACCCCGTGGTTGCTGGTACCCCTCCCGAACGAAGCCGACGACACCTCCGTGATCGAGCGCGAGCACGCCGATGGGATCGACGGCCTCGCCCGCTCGGTCTACCGGTCGCACAAGCGTACGGCGGTCGCGCCCATGCAGGTGATCTCGGACGGCGCGCACCTCCACCTGTTCCGCCAGAGCGACGAGGGCACCCTGCTCGTCGACCGCTTCGCCCTCGATTCGGAGGCGTCCCGCCTGGTCCGCAAGATCGAGGTCCGCTTCAAGCGCAGCCGCAAGCGCCACGAGCCCCTGCGCGGCGCGTCCGTCAAGGAGCTCGACTCTCTCGACTTCCGCGACGCCAACGGCGACTTCTTCCTCGAGCCGAGCATCGAGCTGCGCCTGTTCGGCGTGCTCGAGGCCGGCCGCTTCGCTGTCGTGCTGACCCCGACCCACGAGCTCGACCGGCACCGTTGGCACATCTTCACCGTGGACGGCCCCGCCAAGCTGCTGCGCAGCACGACCGTGTCCCGGACCGCCGAGAGCCTCTTCGATCTCCGCGACTGGCTTGCCGTCGAGGGCGACCCCGACGACCCCATCTACCGCCAGATCCCAGGCGTTATCCGCCAGGCCGTCGCCCTGCACGGCCCCGAGGGGTGCCTCGAGGCGCGCGTGGGGATCAGTGCGATCGTCCACGACCTCCAGCGTGAGCTCGCAGGCGACGACGGCGAGAGCCACTACATCAAGGTCGAGCGGCGGGTTCTCGTCGCCGTGCCCGCCGGCCCCGACGGCAAGGTCGCTGCCCTCAGCTTCGGGCTTCACCGCGACGGCTCGCTCGCCCCGGTCGATCCGACGCACACCGACCAGCTCCTGCTCGAGCGCACCGAGGACATCGACCTCCCGGCGAACACGCTCGATCGCCTCGAGACCTGCCGTGACGACCACCGAGAGCCACCGCCTTCCGCGATCCGCTACGGCCTGGTGTTCGACGGCGACGCGCAGCGCATCGACGTCGGCGTCGCACCGGCGCTCGCCGAGGCGAGCTTCACGATCGAATTCTGGGCGAAGCGCACGGCCGGCAGCGGAAGGACCTCACTGCTCGTCGGCCAGGGCGATCCGGCGCGGGACAGGGGGCTCCACATCGGCTTCCGCGACCATACGAAATTGTTGTTCGGCTTCTGGAACAACGACCTCGAGGGCCCGCCCGAGCAGGACCTCGAGTGGCACCATTGGGCCTGCGTCTACCAGGTGGGCGGCCTCCGGCAGATCTACCGCGATGGCCTCGTGATCGCGGAGGACAGGCCGCCGCAGTCGTACCTCGGCAAGGGGCCGCTCACCCTCGGCGGCGCCTTCGACCACGGATTCCCCGGCACGCTCGCTGACGTGCGGGTCTGGCGGCGCGCCCGGACCGCGGCCGAGATCCAGGCCACCATGAGCCACCGCCTGACCGGCCGCGAGCTCGGCCTCGTCGCCCACTGGCCGCTCGACGCCATCGTCGACGGCCGGGTCTTCAACACCGTCGGCCAGACGGCGGGCCTCGTCGTCGGCGCAGTCCACCGCAGCGGCCGCCCGCTCGCGCGGAAGCTCGCCGACGGCCAGCTCCTCGTCGACCGCTACAGCAACCCGGCGCTCGTCCCGGTCGCCGAGCGTGCAACCTACGTCGAGTCGTTCGAGCTCAAGTCGGCCTCCGGCGGCCCTCCGTTCGACGTCGTGTTCTGGGGCGAGACGGTCCGCGGCGAACGGACGGCCCCGGCCCGCGTCGCGGGCCAGTTCGAGACACTCCCCGACGGCTGGGTCCGGGTGACCGCCCGCTTCACCACCCAGCCCGGCATGACCCGCCTGCGCACCCTCGAGTTCACGCCGGGCGGGGGCACCTGGAACCCGCTCGAGATCCGCAAGCACCGGCTCATGCGGCTTCGCAGCACCGTCACCGAATCCAGCCACGCCGCTGCCGCCTCGCTGACCGAGCTCGCGCCGGAGTTCGCCGGGCTCATGCAGGTCGAGCAGACCCTCGATTCACTCGAGGCGCAGGAGCAGGGCCTCGCCGAACAACTGCGCGCCGTCGAGGCGCTGCTCGTCGGCGAACCAAATGCCGCCGTCGCCCAGAAGGAGCAGGCGGCGAACCTCGCCGACGCACGCGGCAGGCAGTTCGGGGCGGAGCTGCAAGACCTCGAGGGGCACGTCGGGCACCTCGGCACGATTGCGCTACGCACCAGCCATTCGACCTTCTCGGGCTACCTGCGGGTCGACGGCGACCAGGTCGACGTCCGTGCGAGCGAGCCCGGCCCGTGGGAGCTGTTCTTGATCTGGAGCACTGCCGGCCGGGCCCGGGTCCACTACGGCGACGACGTCGCGCTATACGGCCACACCGGGAGGTTCCTGACCTCCGACGGAGTCCGGGTCACGACGACAACCGAGCCGGGCGCGAACTGGTGGATCTTCAACCCCGACGACCCCGCCGATCAGGGACCGATCCCCTTCGGCGCACAGCTGGCCCTGATGAGCCGTGGCGGCTGCCTGACCTACGACACGGACCCCGGCTCGCACACCCACGGGGTGGCGTGGGGCGGCGGAGCGCCAGCGTGGGAGAACACCAGGTTCTGCGCCGAGTGGCAGGGGGGAGGGGAGGCCCCGGAGGTCACCGCTGCCCGCGACCGCCACAACGCCGCGCTGGCGAGTCTCGACCACCGCAACCAGGAGCTGGCGTTCGCGCGGGAGTTGCTGGCCAACTACCAGGACATCCAGCGGAGGCGCGACGATCTGGTGGCCAGGCTCGTCGCCGTCAACACTCAGATCTCCGGCGAGATCACGAACCACCTCACTGCCACCCGGGCGATCGATGACCGGGCGATGAGCATGCCGAAGGTCTCCGCGCTCGCCGCGGACCCGCTCACTGTCCAGGGCGCCCTGCTGGGCTTCGCCCGCACGCACGCGAGCCCGACCGCGATCGACAGCCTCACAGGCGCCGTCAACCTCTACTTCATCGGCACCGAGGGTCGTTTGCGCCGCTGCACTTACGACGCAGTTGACCAGCGCTGGCGCGCCGATCTGCTCGGGGCCTGCCTGCGCTTTGACGGCGGTGGTGCGCACGTCGAGATCCCGCACCGCACTGCGTTCATCAACAAGGCCTTCACGATCGAGCTGTGGGTGCGCTGGCGCGGCACTGGCTCTGACATCCACTTCCTGACGGGCAGGGGCATCGAGGAGCTCGAGATCCACACTGGCGGCGCGGTCCCCGACGGCCTGCGCTTCATCCCGGTCCCCGGGGTCCACGTCGACAGCGAGAGCGGCGTGCTGCGGAAGGGCCGGTGGGTCCACGTCGCCTGCGTGTACGCGGGCCACGCGAGCACCGCCGAGATCTACCTCGACGGCAAGAACGTCACCCTCACCCGTGCCGGCGGCGAGGGGACGCAACAAAAGCTGAGCGATCGCCCGCTCCGCCTCGGCCTACGCGGCGACGGCAGCTTCCCTCTCGCGGGCGAGATGGCCGAGGTCCGGCTGTGGAACATCGCCCTGACCGGCGACGAGATCGCCGCGCAGATGCATCTCCGGCTGTCCGGGCACGAGCCCGGCCTGGTCGGCTGCTGGCCGCTGCGCGAGGGCGCCGGCGCGAACGCCAGCGACCTGGCCGCCCGCGACTTGCCGCCCGCCGCCCGCGACGGCGCGATCAAGGGCCCGCTGTGGTACCCGTCGACCGCGCCGATCGGCCGCCCGGCGGCCGGCCTCCCGACGAACTCCGGCGCGCCGTTGGTGGGCGAGTACGGCACTCTGGCGGGCGACGATCGGGAGGCCATCCTCCGCCGCTTCGTCGCCTGGCCGCGCAACGGCGGCGCCGAGGTGCTCTTCGGGCAGCGCGTCGACTCCCTCGAGCTCCGCTGGCTCGGCAACGTCCAGTCGAAGCCCACGCTGGTCGGCTACATCGAGGGCGCACCCCCGGTGCCGAGCGAGAACCTCACGATCAAGGACGACTACAACGGCGCGAGCAGCGTCGAGTTCAAGGTCACCAACGAGTCGACGTATTCCTTCACCCACGACGTCGTGGCCGAGGCCAACGTCACCGCCGAGGCGGCTTGGGGCGTGCAGGTCGGCTTCCTCGACCTCGGCGAGAAGCGCGAGGTCGACAAGCTCTCGACAACCATCGGCGGTCACATCGTCCACCAGTCCAGCTACACCGAGGCCGCCAGCGTGATCACCAGCGAGCGGCTCGCCCTCAAGGGCAGCTTCGAGGCGGTGGCTCGCCTGCCGCAGCTCGGCCGGCGCTTCATCCCGAAGAACGTCGGCTACGCGAGCGTGGTGTCGTCGCTCGCCGATATGTTCGTGATGCGCATGCGGGGCAGCAAGCGGATGGTCGGCTTCCAGATCTCGCCGGTCAAGAACGTGCCGCCGGACGTCAACGTGATCACCTTCATGCTCAACCCCGCCTACACGATGAACGGATCGCTCGACGGCCAGATCGGAACCAGCGCCGCCGACCCCCGCTTATACGGGCACATCCCCGACGCCCGCGGTCAGTACGGTTCGGCGATCCCGGCCAGCTACTACCGGCTCGCCGAGGCCTACGCGCTCAAGACCGCGATCGACCGCGCCAACAGCCGCGCCGCGGCTCTGGCGATCAATCGCAGGTCTGACCTGATCCCATCGGTGGGCCAGGGAGCGTCCGGGAATGAGACCCTCGGCGCCGACAAGGAGAAGAAGCTGGCCGACGCCGTCGGGCGCACCCCGATGAGCAACATCGTCAACACCTATGTCTGGGACGGCGACGGCGGCCTCCGCTCGGAGTCCCAGAGCCTGGCAACCTCGTGGACGAACGTCCTCGGCGGGGGCTGGAGCTTCGAGATCATGGTCGGGCATGAGTCCGTGAACAACTTCATCGCTACGCTGGAGCTCAGCCTGATGGCGAGCTTCAGCATCCGGCACACGATGACCACCACCAACGTCGGCTCGCGGGCGATCGAGCTCAACGTCACCGTCGACGGCGAGAACCAGGGCATCACCGATAACCGTGACCGCCCGATCGTCCCCGGCGAAAAGGTCGATCGCTACCGCTTCATGAGCTTCGCGCTCGAGCCCGCGACTGCCCATTTCATCGACTTCTTCGCCCAGGTCGTCGACCCCGAGTGGCTCGCCGGCACCAGCGAGGAGGCGTACGCCCTGCGCCAAATCGACCGGCTCAAGCCGAACGAGACCTGGCGCGTGCTCCACCGCATCACCTACGTCGAGCGACCCAAGTAGCCGGAGGCGCGTCGGCAGACGGAGCAGGAGGACGGGCCGCCCAGGCGCACCCGTCCTTCCTGTTTTGGCGCCGGACAGGGGCCGTGCGCGCTTCATCGCGGGCAGAGCTCATCCGCCTCACGGTTTCGCCGGCCGGACCCACCGCATCCGATGAGACGAGCACACCCTCGATAGGGGTTTCAAGCGGGCCAGGTGGCGGGCCCGTCCAGGCGACAGGCCGACGAGCGCGGCGACGTTGTCCAAGCTGACGGCCTGGTCGAGCCGCGCCGTCACCCACGCAATCATCCTGGCGACGCGTGGGTCGGGCGCCTGGGCGTGGCGAGCGACCTGTCCGACGACACCCGCGTCTTCGCCCCCCGAGCCCGCAGCCGAGCGGTGGGATGGCGAGCGACCGGATCCTCACCGCGCCGCGAGCATCGCCGGCACGTCCCAGATCCGCAGCGTCCCGTCGCAGCCGCCCGCGATCCGCCGCCCGTCCGGCGACACCGCCAGCGACTGACACTGCCGGGGCGCCTCCGCCTGCGCCCGCAAGGTCCCGGCCGGCACCGCGTACAGGCGCAGCGGACCGTCCTCCCCGGCCGCCGCGACGAGCGTCCCGTCCGGTACGAACGCCAGCGCCGTCGCTATCGCCGTCCCCGGCAGCGCGACCGGCTCGCCCTGCAGCGTCGGCGCCAGCAGCAGCGCGCGCTTCTCGAAGTTGCCGACCGCCAGCCAGCTCCCGTCCGGGCTGACCGCCAGCGCCTGCCCCAGCGACGCCGCCATGCCGCCGAACTCGTCCTCCTCGGTGGATCGCAGCGAACGCAGCGTCCAGCGCTTCGCCGGCACCGCACCGACCGCCAGCGTCGCGTACGCCGGCGTGTCGCTGGCCAGCTGCAGCGCCAGGCGCTCGGCGCCGCCGACGAACGCCACCGCCACGCGCGTCCCGCTGTCGTAGTCGAGGCGCCGCGCCCCGAACGGAAAGGCCCGCGCGATCCGCTTGCCGTCGGCGACCACGAACACCTCGACGCGCGCTGCGATGCCCGGCTCCGACCACGTGATCGCCAGCCGGTCCCCAGCCGGCGAGAACGCGAGCTCGTCCGGCAGCGCCGCCGCGATCGTCCGCTCCTTCCCGTCCACCAGCGAGCGCACGATCACCGCCTCCTCCGTGCAAAACGCCAGCGTCTGCGTCGTCGCCGAGTACGCCGCCGGCGGCCCCGCCCACGTCGGCGTCACGATCGTCGTCGTCCGCTGCCCCGTCGCCGCATCGTGCTCGGCCAGCGAGTTCCCCTCCCCGCGCCGCTCGCTCGCCACCAGCACCCGCGCGTCGTCGCGAAACCCCCCCCACGCCCCCCGCCCCGCCAGATCCGCGTCGACCCACGACTGCACCGGCGCCACCGGAGCCGCCACCGGAGCCGCCACCGGAGCCGCCTGCACCGGCGCAGCGACCACCGGCACCTCCATCGCCGGCGGCGCCGTCGGCCCGCCGCACGAGCCCACGCTCCCGAGGATCCCCATGGCCCCAACGAGCCGCATCGCCGTACTTCGCATTGGTAGATCCTGTCTAGTCAAGGTTGGTTTCTCGCACAAGACCAGACAGGACAAGCGACCTGCGCTCAGCAGCTGCGCCGCCGCCCGCGGGACGCCGCTATGGGGCCTCTGCGACCCGCCTGGAGCTGTCACGCCCCCGACGTGGCGTACCCACGCCGCGCTGACCCCCAGTCCGAGTCCGCTGGATCACCGGTTTCGCGAAGGCGGCAGTCTCGTTCTCCGCGCTGCGATCCAATCGCTTGCGCACCGCTGTGAGTCACAGGTGCAGCTCGGCCGCCGGCACTTGCAGGCCGGACAGCGGGTACCGACGGATCTCATCGCGGTCTCGCTGATACTGCAGCGCGAGGAAGCGCTCCCCGTAGAACAGGACGCTGCGAAACTCCGCGACCGGGGTGCGCTCATCTCGATCAACCCACACTAGCGTCTCGGATCCGAGCCCGGGTGTGCGGGTCCCGTCGCCGATCATCCAGGCCCACGCCTTGTCTTCCTGCGGCCGCGCCAGGATGACCACATCCTCGGTCTCGCGGTCGACATGCACGAACACGCCGCCCGGTCCGACCCCCAGGTGCGGCAGCTGCGACGAGTGAAACGACGCGGTGAACGGTCGGCTCCCGCTGAACAGGTAGCTGTCGCGCCAGTCGACGAACCTGGCCAGCGTCCGCGGCGCGAGCGGCTCGTTGTTCGCCGGGATCTTCGCCGCGCGCAGCTCGATCGTGGCAAGCTCCGGCCCGGTCCGCGACGCGTCGGGGCCGTACTTCGGCAGCTCGAGCCAGTACACCTCGTCGACGCCGTTGCTGGCCAGCGCGCCGAACTCCCGCTCCGGCGCCGCGTGTACGAGGTCCTTGTCGGCCCCGGTGAACCGCATGAACCGCAGCTCGTCCGTATCCGTCTGCAGCATGGCCCGGTCGCCGACGATCATCGCGTCCATCAGGTTGGTCGTCGTGCTTCGCACCCCGCGCCATGTGCCGGCGTCCGGGTCGGTCAAGATCACCTGCGGCTCGTCGTGCTGGAACAGCACCACGCGCCCGTCGGGGAGGATCCCCGGCTTCGCGTTGATCACCTTGTCGCTGGCCATGAACAGCGAGCGGCGGGTGCTCCACTCGCTCGCGGCCTCCGGCGGCCCCGCGAACACGACCATGAACTCGGCGTCGACCTCCGACCCGTCGGGCCCGAACCTGGGCGACATGCCGCTTAAGTCGGTGGAGAGGACCGCCGCCGACCGCCGGCTAAACGCGGTCTCTAGCGGACAGTCGGCGATCATCGCCTTCGTCTGCAGCGCGAGCAGCGGCCGGCCGTCCTCGTCGTAATAACTGTCGTTGCGAATCGGGTCGCTCGGGTTGTCATTTCCCCGGGTCGCCTGTCCGCGCGACCACTCGGCGCGCAGGAGCGCCGCTTGATCGCCCTCGACCCCGCGAAAATGGATGTACTCGCCCTCCGGGGGCTTCGCGATCACGAAGCGCTGACACCCGGGCGTCGGATCCCCGACGCACGCCTCCCACGTGATCGGCGTCGAGATGCTGGCGGGATCCCTCGCCATCCTCGACTCGCAGGAGCCCGCCCCCTTGAGCGTCACCCACGGCTCCCGCACCCGGTCCTCGACGGCGCTCGGCCCACTCGATGTGCAAGCGAGCGGTAAGGCGAACAGGACGAGCGTAGCGACACGTCGGCGGTTCATGCCGCATCGTACTATGCGCCGCGCACGCGTGCGCCCGCGGCTCTGCGAGCGTCTGGCCTCGGGGGCTCCAGCTGTTCGCCGCTTGATCTGCACAGCTGCACCGCGTCCAGCTCGGCGCTCGTCATGTCGCTCACGGCGCGCATTCAAGCAGGACGCGACAATATCACGGTGGCCCGCGCCAGCGGCGGAGACACCGAGTTATAGGGGTCGCCGTGACTCGTGGATGCAGGGGGTGGGCGGCCTGGCTGCCGGGTTTGGTGCTGTGCTCATGTACCTCCGGGGCGCCGACGCCTGGGCCGGAGCAGGCCGCCCCGGTCGCCGCGCAGACGCCCGCGCCGGCTGTGCCGGTCGTGTCGGTCGTGCCGGTCGTGCCGGTCGTGCCGGTCATGCCGGTCATACCGGTGACCGACAGCACGCTGACGAAGCCCGCGAGCGGCGAGGAGCCGAAGCCGGCGCAGGGCGCCGACGATCTCGCGGCGGCCCACGCGGCGGCGAAGCGCGGCGATTGGGCGGCGGCGCGGGCGGGCTTCGCAGCGGCGGTCGAGCGTACGCCGGAAGACGCAGCGCTGCTCGCCGAGCTCGGCTGGGCCGAGTTCAACGCGGGCGACCTGACGGGCGCGCGCAGCCACACCGATGCGGCGCTGGCGAAGGTCAGCGAGCCGCGGCGCCGCGCGGCGATGTTGTACAACCTCGGGCGCATCGCCGAGGCGGGGGGCGACGTCGCCGCGGCCGCGACCGCGTACAAGGAGTCGCTGACGCTGCGCCCCAACAAGATCGTGCAGGCGCGGCTCGGCAAGCTGCAGCCGGCCGACGCCGCGACCGGTCCCGACGCCTGCCACGCGTGGCGTCCGAAGGCCGCGCTGTGTGGCTGCATCAACGGACCGGAGCTGAGCGACCCCTGCAAGCTCGCGCCGCTGAAGGAGCTCGCCGACGCCGATCTCCACACCCTCACCGTCGAGGACGAGCTCGGTGGCAAGCAGTATTATCTCGTCGAGGGCAGCGACCGCGGCTATTCGGTGCTCGAGATGGCGGGCTGGGACTATGGCTTCTACGCGTTTCGCTATCTGCGCGGCGAGCGAAGGACCCTGAGCGACGGGCGTGAGCTGCTGCGCATCGACGGCGAGCAGACCGAGGGCGAGCAGGACAACCGGGCGGACATCGCCTATTCGATGGCGACGCAGTCGGCCCACCTGTGCGTGCGCACGCCCGGCTCGGGCGAGCCAGCGAAGTGTGTGCTCGAGGTGCCGCTGCAGATCGAGGGGCGCCAGCAGGCCCTCGGCGACGGCGTCACGAAGGCGCCGCCGCCGAAGATCGAGCGGGCCCGCTTCGAGCTGACGATCGCCGCCGATGGCCGCGTCAGCACGAAGCTCGTCGAGGGCACCGCCGCGTTGGTCGAGAGCCAGAACCTCGGTCGCTGGCTCGATGCGCAGGGCGTGGTGCTCGCGCCGTTGCCATGATCGGCGCCGCATCGCCGAGGCCGTCGCACCCTACCGCGACGCCTGGACGCTCCGCCGCGCCAAGCTCGGCGAGGCGAGCCCGGAGACGAACGCCGCGCGGATCAAGTACGCCCACGCGCTCGCGGCTGGCGATCCCGCCGCGGCGCTCGCCCTGCTCGGCGACGTCGAGGCCTTGCCGGACGACCTGCGGGGCCTCGCAGTCCTGACCCGCGCACAGGTGGCGGTCACGCTCGGCGGCGATCCTGTCGCTATTACCGAGGATCTGCGGCAGGCCCGCGTGCTGATCACAGGTGGTACGGAGGTCGAGGCCATCCTCCGACGCGAGCTCGACGCGCTGACGCACCGCGCCAGCCCGCGATAGCGACGGCCCATCATGCTAGCCCGGCGGAACGAACGATGTCCACGCCGCGGGGGAGGTCAGGGCGTGGGTCGTTCGACCTGCTTCGGCGTCGGGCCGAGCACCGTCTCGCTGGTCGGGTAGAGCAGGCGCGCGTCGGCGGCGCTGATGAGATAGAGGCGCATGTCGGCGAAGCGCAGGAACACGGGCCTGGTGTCCGGCTCGGGTTTCATGTCGCCGAGATAGAGGTCGAGGTCGTCCGCGCCTTCGAGGGTGATCTTCGTGGCGAACGGGGTCGGCGAGTAGACATCGGCGATCGCGGCCGCGGGCAGGTGCGCGAGGCGCTGCAGCAGCCGATCGCGGTAGTCGGGCGCGACCTCCCACGGCGGGGTCAGGCTGAAGTAGTACCAGCCGGCGCCATCGGGCCGCGGGGCGATGTAGAAGCCGCGGTCCTTGAAGTTGATGCCGATGATCTTGCCGGGGTCCGGGACGAGCGCGAGCTCGGTGGTCGGCGCGAAGGGGAGGTCGCGCGGGTCGACCGGCACGGGCGCCGGCGGGCCGAGGTCGGGCTCGCAGCGCAGCTCCGGCGCGAGGAAGAAGATCGCCAGGCCGAGCACGAGCAGGCCGTTCACCACGAGCAGCGTGATGACCGAGCTGCGCCGCCGGGCGTTGGCGACGGCGAGGGCAGCGAGCAGGTCCTTCTCGTCCGTGATCATGGCGGCCATAGCATATCGCGGCCCGGGTCAGGGGCGGCAGTCTCAGGGGCGGCAGGCGAAGTCGCCGGCGCACATCACCTGCAATACCTTCGCGCTCCTCAAGGCCGGGCCACGAAGGCGCCGACCACGAGCAGGGGCCCTCGGCCCAAAGCGTGTCCTCCCACTCGTAGATCAGATACTCGTCGTTGGTGCATATGGGGCAGAACAGGACGACGCGGCGAGCCCGCGCCGTCTCGGCTGGGCCAATCTGCTCGCTCGAGTGTTCGCCGTCGACGTGACCGTCTGCCGCAAGTGCGGCGGGCGGATGCGCGTCCTCGACGTCGTCCGCGACCCCGACGACATCGCCCGAATCCTCCACGGCGCCCGAGCTCCGCCGCGACCACCTCGGCCCCATCCTCCGGGTCAAGCCCTGCTGTTCCCCTGCTGACCGCGCGCCCCGTGCGTCGCGCTCGGCCCCGCACGCCCTTCGCCGGACCCACGGGCCCGGTCGGCCGCGTATCTCGTGCTCCGGCTCACGATTCTGGGCAACCCAACGCCTCGTTCACGTCAGGTACTTCGGTGTGTTCGCAAATCGCCACCACCTTCGTGCTCGCATCCTCCCTCCGTCTCGGGTCCCCGCGCCTGGGCAGCAACTCCCCCTCGACCTCGACCTCGCCGGACCGTCTGCCGCAAGTGCGGCGGGCGGATGCGCGTCCTCGACGTCGTCCGCGACCCCGACGACATCGCCCGAATCCTCCACGGCGCCCGAGCTCCGCCGCGGCGCGCCGTGTTGAGATCCGCATAGGTAGACGATAGCGGGCGGGTCCAGGACAGGCCGCTGGCGACTGCCGCCGACCCGGCGCGCACGCCGTGCACGCGCACGCACGGCGTGCGTCGACCCTGTGGTCCGGATGCGAGACATTCTCGCTACACCGCGATCCTCCGGCGTTTCAGTCGACCTGGGGTATCGATCTGACCGGCGCGACGCTGGCGTCGATGGCCTACCCGCTGGTCATCATCCCTCGCACACCCAGATCCTCGTGCGCGTGCTCGGCCACGCCGCCGGCATCCGCCGCGAGCGCTGCTGCGAGCGCAGGATCCACGACAGCGGCATAACTGTCTGCCACACCCTCGCGGCCTTCGACTGGCACTTCCAGCCGAGCCTCGACCGCAGCGTCGTCGAGGAACTCGCCGGCCTCGGCTTCCTCGCCCGCAAGCAGGACCTCGTCATCACCGGCAAGCCCGGCACCGGCAAGAGCCACATCCTCGGCGCCATCGCTCTGCGCGCCTGCATCGCCGGCCGCCTCGTCCGCTACGCCCGCTTCCTCGACATCCCTCCTGTTGGTGTGCGCTCAACGGCCCTGGGTACTGGGGCGGGCGAGCGCCCTCGCACGAGGAGGGTCCGGTCGCTACGGCGTCTGCGAGGTCTTCTCGGAGTGCGGAACGGCCCTGGTGGTCTTCCACGGGCACAATTGCCGATTCGTGGCGGATATCGCTCGCTGCGCGCCGCTGGCGACACGGGACGATGATATCGAGGCTTGAAACACCGACGGCCCCGGGCATGACCAACCTGTGATCTTGGGATGGCCCGCAAATTGCTCTGGACGTGACCGGAGCGCTCCTATGTTTACGATCATCGCCCTGTCCGCACTCCTCGGCGTAAACCCGATGGTCGTCGCCGAGTCCGTGACGGCTCCGGGGTCAGGCCCCACGTTTGCCGAGGCTGGCTCCGCCGCGACCGCCGCACGCAGGAATCCGCGGGGATACGCCATCGTCTCACCGGGCGTCCTCACCCTCTACTTGAACACGCCCATCCCCATGTATTCCTGGGGCGTGGAAGCAGGCTTCCACTCCATGGATGGACGCATCAAGCTGCAGGCCGGAGGGTTCTTCGAGCACACCCCATTCTCCGCACGCGCCCACGCCACTCCGGCGATCGCCCACTGGCTGCGACTCGGCCCGCGGCTTCGACTCGGCGGCGGCAACGCGAAGAACTTCGGCTACGGCACGATAGACCTCGCCCTCGACTTGATGGCCCAATCCGCCTACATCGAAGCTTTCACCGGCGGCGACCGGGTCAGCATGCACGGTGCTGTCGGTGGTGGCGCCCAGCGATTGCTCCTCGGCAGGATCCTCCTCGGCGGAGAGGCTCGCCTCCTCATCCAACCGCCGGGTCGCCACACGGGGCTGATGACCCCGAACCTGTACCTCGACTTCCGCCTCCTCATCGGCGTGACGTTCTAGGATGCTGATCGCCGAGCGCCCGGGACGAGCGCGAGCTCGGTGGTCGGCGCGAAGGGGAGGTCGCGCGGGTCGACCGGCACGGGCGCCGGCGGGCCGAGGTCGGGCTCGCAGCGCAGCTCCGGCGCGAGGAAGAAGATCGCCAGGCCGAGCACGAGCAGGCCGTTCACCACGAGCAGCGTGATGACCGAGCTGCGCCGCCGGGCGTTGGCGACGGCGAGGGCAGCGAGCAGGTCCTTCTCGTCCGTGATCATGGCGGCCATAGGATATCGCGGCCCGGGTCAGGGGCGGCAGTCTCAGGGGCGGCAGGCGAAGTCGCCGGCGCACATCACCTGCAATACCTTCGCGCTCCTCAAGGCCGGGCCACGAAGGCGCCGACCACGAGCAGGGGCCCTCGGCCCAAAGCGTGTCCTCCCACTCGTAGATCAGATACTCGTCGCTGGTGCATATGGGGCAGAACAGGACGACGCGGCGAGCCCGCGCCGTCTCGGCTGGGCCAATCTGCTCGCTCGAGTGTTCGCCGTCGACGTGACCGTCTGCCGCAAGTGCGGCGGGCGGATGCGCGTCCTCGACGTCGTCCGCGACCCCGACGACATCGCCCGAATCCTCCACGGCGCCCGAGCTCCGCCGCGACCACTTCGGCCCCATCCTCCGGGTCAAGCCCTGCTGTTCCCCTGCTGACCGCGCGCCCCGTGCGTCGCGCTCGGCCCCGCACGCCCTTCGCCGGACCCACGGGCCCGGTCGGCCGCGTATCTCGTGCTCCGGCTCACGATTCTGGGCAACCCAAGGCCTCGTTCACGTCAGCCAGATGTTCGCGGTCCAGCGCCGCGGCTCAAGACCGTCCTCCATGCCTGGACTCTTGGCCGCACCGGTATCACCGCCGTCCGATCGGGGCCCGGCAGCCTACCGGTTCAAGCTCGTGGGCGCCATGCTGACCAACCTGCACTGGCCGCACTCGAGCCACGTCGTGTGACGACGGGGTCAATGTCGGCCGGGACAGGTCTCGCGGTAGGGCTCATCGGCCATGAAATGGGCCCACTCTTCCGTGGTCATGTTCCGGACAACGCGTCGACAAGCCGCATCGATCAGGCTCTCGATCGATGTGACGCGAACGCGGCCAGGTGGTCCTCGCGGACGAGGAACAAGGCCCAGTATTTCTCGCCCTCAAGCACCTTTCCCACCGCCGCGAAGAACGCCCGCTTCGCCTCCACCGCCAGCGGCGCCATCGTGAGCACCTCCTCGAATTGATCGAAGATCAGCACCACGGGCTGGCCACCGCGGCCTTTGCGGCGCGGTCGTTTTTCCAAATAGTCGAGAAATTCGATCCTCGCCAGCGCGGCCGGGCTGCGCCGGTTGGCCTCGGGCAGCTCGTCCTCGAGGCTGATCATCGCGCTCAATAGAAATCGATTGGTGCCCTCCGGAATATCATCCAGATCGCCCGGGTCGAGGTTGACGCGGATCGCCTTCCAAACATCATAGCCCCCCGCGACGAGCCGCGGGATCAGCCCCGCCTGCACGAGCGAGCTCTTGCCCGCCCCCGACGGCGAGTGCAGCACGACGATCCGCCGCGCCTGCAGCCGATTGTACAACTCCCGGACCTCGACATCTCGCCCATACAGCGGCTCGCCCTGCTCGATCGGGCGCGGACCGACGAAGGGGTTGCGCTCAGAAATCCCACTCATGGTCGTTCTCCTTCGGCGCGCTGTCCTCCGCGTCCAGGTCCCCGGCGGCGGCCAGCTCGTCGCGCAGCGCCGTCAGGAACTCCTCGGAGCTGCCCCAGAAGATGTCGATGTTCGCCTCCTTTCCGAGGTACTCCGCGAGATAGACCTTCGCCCCCTCGACGTCGGCCATCGTCTGCATGTCAGGGTCGAGCTGCACCGCCACGTGGCAGTATTGCTTGAGCCGCTCACGCCCCGGCAGGCTCATCATCAGGCGAAACAGCACCCGGAAGTGCCAGTCCGTGAGGCGAAAGCCCAGGAACAGCAGCGAGTTGTCGACCAGCGCGCTCTCGACCTCGGCCGGCATGAGTTTGGCCGACGAGGTCGTGATGAGATAATCGAAATAGTCGTTCTCGGTGAGCACCAGGCCCTCATCCGTATGGGCCCCGAACGCGCCGAACACGTGATACACGAGCGGCGCCTTGACGGTGGGTACGGCGAGGCTCTCCTCGTCGGCGCCGAGCGGCGTCCGCTGATAGCGCCAGCGCGTCAGCACCTGCTGCGGCGCGCGCTCACGGGCCTTGAGCGCGCGCTCGAGCAGCGGGTCGAAGTTGGTGGTCACGTACACCGAGGCGCCGAGCTCGGCCAGGATGCGATGGGGGTCGGTCGTGCTCGCGCGCAGGTGGTCACCGACCAGCGCCAGCAACTTGCCCAGCTTGGGCTTCTTGTTCGCCGGCGGGATCTCTCCTGGCGGCAGCCAGCCGCGGTGCTGTTCGATCAGGTCGTGGAGCAGCTGATCCTGATACGCCTGGATCACGTTGAAGCGCGACTCCTTGACGCTCATATATTCGGTCACGCGCGGCAGGTCGTCCCATTCGTGCGTCGCCAGCGGATAATGGTGGGCCCCCGCCAGCCGCGTAGCGATCTCGTGCGAGGTCCCGCAGGCCGTCTCGAGCAGGCGCGGGCCGACGATCGGCACCACCTTCCCCTTGGCGACCGGCTTGAGCAGACGCCGCCACACCTCCTTGCTCTTCTCGCCGCGAAAGCCCGGCGTGTACCACAGCCGACCCGCGGTCAACCGGGTGTACAGGGCCGGCATCCACGCGTCGCTGCGCTCACGGACCTTGCCGCGCGCCACCGCCAGGGCGCGGTCGATCTGCCCGTCGCGCAGCAGTTCGCTGAAGAACGCCGGCATCATCTTCTCCACCGTCGCCATCGTGATCAGGCCCTGCATCGCGATCACCCCGGGTACCCCTGCGTCGGCCAGACGCCCCGCGAGCGAGGCCTGCGCCGTGCCGCGCTGGCCCGCTGCGATCTGCTGTCCATCGCCCGCGCTCTGACACGAGGCCAGCACCACGAGTCGCGGCCCGCGTTGCAGCTCGCCGATCCGCAGCGCCAGATCGTCACCCTTGACCACGGCCACCTCGCCCGCGGCGTCCTGCAGGATCAACGCCGGGGTCCCCGTGCCACGCGGGAATACACCGTGACTGACCAGATAGAGAATGTCGATACCGCGCCGCAGCTCGGTGAGCAGCCGATCGAGGGTGAAGGGCGAGCCGGGGCCACCAAGGGTGCGAAGCTCGACGCCCGCGAGCGCCGTGCGGATGCGCCCCACCTCGCCCTCAAAGTCGACCGGCGCGAGCGCCATGCGCTGCAGCTTGTCCGGCGCCGGAGCCGAGACGGCGATGAGCGCCGTCAGCTCGCTGCGGGCCCGCAGCTTCACCGGCCGCCAGTCACGGGCGACCATGAAGCGCGACAGCAGCACCGTCTCGGATGTGCCGAGCGCCGCTCCCGACTGCGGGTGTCGCAGCAGCTCCCAGCGCAGCCCCTGGAGCTCCTGCGCCGAGGGGTCAATACCTACGAGGATCCGGAGAAAGCTGCTGGACGCCTGGGCCGCCGTCTCGACCTGGACGAAGCGCTCCGCCACCTCCCTGTCGGCGAATAACTGCCGGGCCAGCGCCTTGCCATACTGCTCCTGCGACGCCTCGAGCCCCAGCAACGCGGCAGGATCGAAGCCCGCCGCGCCCCGCACCGGAGCTATCTGCGCCTGGCTGTCGGGATCGCTGTGCGACAGCTCGACCAAGTAGGTCTCCGAGATCCGGTGGATCGAGATGCTCAGGGTATAGTATTTGGCGTCCATTTCAGTGACCGTTCACAGCCTCGGAGCGCCCGGACTCTTCAGCGTCTGCGATAACAGGAGGGTCGCGGCGGTGAAGCTCGGGTCGTGGCGGATCGCCGCCTCGAGCGAACGCGTCGCCGGTCCGGCGTCGCCGAGCGTCAGGAAGTAACAGCCGAACAGGTAGTGGCCCTCGGCGGAGTGCGGTGCGAGGGCGACGCAGCGCTCGGCGCTGACCCGGAGGTCACCGAGCGCGTCCTCGCGGGGCCGCCACTGATGGAGCAGGTCGGCGTGGCATGTCAGGCCGAGGCCGTAGTGGGCGAGCACGAGGTCCGGCTCGCGCTCGATCGCCGCCCGGAAGCACGACCGTGCCGCGGTGTTGGCGTCCGCCACGCGGGTCCCGTATAGCCGCATGCCCTCGAGGGCGAGCTCCCAGGTTTGGAGCTCGCGGCGATCGGAGACGCGGCGCAGGCCGGCCTCGGTGTGGGCGATGAGCACGGGGTAGGCCGCGGCGACGACCGCCTCGCAGACCGCGTCCTGGCCGGCGAACAGCGGGTCCTCGGCGATATCGTGGCAGGCCGTCCACAGGCAGTGACCGGTCGCCGCGGCGTTGATGCAGACGGACAGCCGCCACCGGGACGACCCGCGCAGCGTGGACTCCAGCAAGAAGGTGGCGGCGGGGCCGTGGGCGGTCGCGGACTGGGCGATCACCGGGAACCAGCACCGACGGGAGAACAGGGCCGAGATGTCGTGTCCGATCGCCGTTGCGACCGCGCGGGTGCGCGGGTCCTCGGCGAACGCGACGGGCGGCAAGACGGCGATCGCCGGGCGGCGGCGAAGGCTGGTGCTTGGCCGGGCCCCGGCCTTCCAGGCGACATACGCGGTCGCGGCCTCGGTTCGATTGGTCAGGTCAAGGCGGGCGAGGATCGCGGTGATGTGGGTGCGGACGGTCGTCGGGGAGATCTTGAGGATCCCGGCGAGCTCGTCGTTGGTAAGGCCCTTGGCCAGCAGCTCGAGCACCTCGAGCTGGCGCCGGGACAGCGCCTCGATCGGATCGATGGAGCCGTCATGGTCGAAATGTTCGGCGATTGCTAGCATTTTGTTATCCCAACTGGCCAAGATCGGCCGCGAGGCTCCGGCCGGATCCACGACACGCATCCGAGGCGGCGATGAACCGCTCGATACCTCTCAACCGGGTTTGTGCCACGGCGTCGGTCGATCTATCACAGTATTTTCGCGCGCCTTCGCCGACGCCAGGTTGGCTCTGCGGCGGCGTGCTGTGATCGGGCAGTCGGTCGAGGCGCGAGCGACAGCGAGGCCCGGCTCGATTTTCTGTCGCTTCAGGGTCTGAGATCTCGTAATTGGACCGATCCGGCGTGAGGGCACCGCGGCGGCGTTACCGCGGCGACCTTGACGCAGTGATATCCAGGCCCGATGATCACGCATTCGCGTGACGCGGCGATGCGCCGCCGTTCTTGGCGCATCCATAGAATATCGCTCGACGAAAGGTCCTCATGGCTCATTGTACTCCCCACATCGCTCAGTTCGCGGCGATGCTGCTTTCATCAACCTTGCTGTCCGCGGCCTGCGGATCGGGCGGAGCCGCGACCGCGACGGACAGCGGCGGCGCGACCGACAGCGGTACCGACGGCGAGAGCGCCACCGGCGGTGAGACCCCGACGGAGGCCAACAGCGCGACCGAGGGGAGCGACACGGCCAGCAGCGACATCAGCGGCGGCGTCAGCATGAGCGGGGCGTCGCACGGCGAGAGCTCGACGGGGAGCGTGCAGGGGACCGGCGGCTCGACTGGCGGCTCGACCGGCGGCGACAGCTCGACCGGCAGTGACAGCTCGACCGGCGGTGACAGCTCGACCGGCGGTGACAGCTCATCGACCGGGACCACCGGCATGATCGAGGAGCCCGGGGTCCCGGTGAACCTCGGCACGGCGGGCAACTTCGTGATCCTCGGTAAATCTGGGATCTCGACGGTGCCGAACTCGGCCGTGACCGGAGATATCGGCGTCAGTCCGGCCGCCGCGACCGCGATCACGGGCTTCACCCTGATCCTCGATCCCACGAATGTCTTCTCGCTCTCGACGCAGGTCACCGGGAAGGTCTACGCGGCCGACTACGCTGGATCGTGGATCGTGGTCGTCAGCTGGCGGCAGAAGTGCTGCCGGTCGGCGTCGCCCGACAGCGCCGGACGCTCCGCGAGCTCCTCGCGCGTGGCGCTCGACAGACGCTGCAGGCCGAGGCGATCGACCAGCTCGACGCCCACCCGCGGGTGCACGAAGGCGAGGGCGTCGGCCGGGACGCGGGCCGAGTACCACGGGGCGTCGTCGACCCGGACCTCGTCCGCGCGGCGCAGCTGGCCGGCGCTCGTCGGCACGAGCAAGCGCGCCCGCACCTCGTCCGGCAGCTCGAGGTCTTGCAGTCGCCGGAGCAGCCGCAGCACCAGCGCCAGGTCGGCCTCCCCGAGCGGGCGTCCGCGGCCCGCGTCGCGCACGCCCGCGAGCGCCGCGACGATGTCACCGGCGTCCGGGCTCTCGCGGCGACCGAGGCGCGCCAGCCCGCGGCGCTGCTCGTCGCTGTCGCCGGGCACCTGCCCACGCAGCTCGCCGAACAGATCGGAGACCGACGCCGCGAAGGCATGCGCGGGCAGCCAGAAGCGCAGGCGCGCCGGATCCCAGATGCAGGCCCGGGTCGCCAGCGCGGCCTGCAGCTCGGCGGACAGCTCGCGGGCAGGATCGCCGAGCGCCGCGTAGATCGCCGCCGTCGCTACGCCGACGCTGGCCGGACGGAGGCCGCCGTGATCGTCGTCGGTCCAGCGCCGGGCGAGCAGCTCGAGGTGGGCCACGATCGCGGCGCTGCTCACCGGGCGAAAGCCGAGCGCGGCGCACGGACCCGGGCCCAGGCGATCGATCGGCGCGGCGAACACAGGGCCCTGGCTGGCGATCAGCTCGAGGCTCTCCGGCGGGTACAGCTCGTCGGGGCGGTACAGGCGATCGCTCGCGGCGACGAAGCCGGCGACCTCCCGCGGCGGCGTGACCTGGGCCGGCAACCACGCCCGCGAGCGCAGCCCCGCCGTCAGCAGCTCCGCGTCGGCCCCGCGGAGCGCGTCGAGCCGGCGATGCACATGCACGAACAGGGCGAGCAGCTGCGTCCGCGCGGCCTCGCGGTCCGCGGTGTGCAGCTCGAGCAGCGCGTCGAGCTCGCGCAGCAGCAGCGCCGGCGGCGGGTCCTCGCCGAGCCCGAGCCACACAAACAGCGCCCGCCAGCGGGCCGCGTCGCCGCGATAGAATTCCATGTCGGGGCTCGCGGCCTGGCGCGCGAGCCCGGCCTGATCGTCGGCCGCGTGCAGCTCGGCGGCCGGGTACAGCTCGCCGTCGCGGGCGCGGACCAGCGGCGTGCGTCGCAGCAGCGCGGCGAGCTCGGGGTCGAGGCTGCGGAGCTCGACCTCGTCACGCAGCCACATCAGCGCGGCCCGCTGCAGCTCCGGCGCGAGCCCGGCGAAGGCCGGGATCAACACGGCGCCGAGGTAGTGCGCTGGGGCCATCTCGGGGACCCCGAGCAGCGCGATGAACGCCCGCCAGCGACCGCCGGGGCCGGCGTCGACGAGCAGCACTTCGACCTCGAGCACGGCCGGCGGACGAAAGCCGCCCGGCAGAAACACCCCCGGCGTCGCGGCGCAGGCCACCCCGCCCTCGAGCGTGCGCAGCAGCGGTAGCTCGCGCAGGACGGCCCGCTCTGCTGTGCCATAGCGGTCGAGCCAGCGCGGCGCCGCGAGGTAGTCGAGCAGCGCGGCGCGCTCGCTGGCGCCGCCCGCCAGGCGCGCGAGCGCCTCGCCGACGCCGAGCAGCCGGAGCGCCAGGCTCGGCCCGCTGAGCGCCGCGATCGGCCCCGGGTGGCGGGCATGAAAGGCGCGCACCGCATCCACGACCTCGTAACCGCCGGCCACCAGGTGGACCCCGATCGCCGCGAGCGCGGCCTGCAGCCCGCGCTCGAGGTCCTCGCCGGGGATCAGCAGCTGCCCCCCGGCCGCGCAGTGCAGCTGGCCCTCCGGATCGGGGAACAAGGCCAGGGTCGCGAGCGCCGCGTCGTGGCTGGCTGGCACGCGCTCCGCGAGGTAGCGCAGCACCACGGCCAGCCACGCCGCGTTCGGCGGCGCCTCGCCGTCCGGCTGCCACGCCAGCGTCTCACCTGGCTTTAGGGACAGCCTGTCCGTCAACCGCGCGACGACCTGCGCCGCCGCCATCTCGCGCAGCTGCGCCGCCTCGCACGGCTGCAGGCGCGTGTGCAGCTGCACCGCCGGCTCGATGAACCACGCCGCCTGGTCGGCGAAGATCCGCCGCGTCGTGTCGTCGGCGAGGAACAGCTCGCCGGCGGCGCCGAAGGTCCGCACCCGCTCGTCGCAGGTCAGCGCCAGCGGCAGCCCGGCGATGTCGTCCTTGCGGTCCGAGACGCAGAACTGCAGCAGGTCGACGATGTGCGAGCGCTCGCGCAGGCAGGCCCGCGGCGCCTCGGGCAGCGGCACCCCGAGCGGCGCCTCGCAGCGCAGCCACTCACGCAGCTCGGCCGGTCGATAGCGCCGCGTCAGGACCCCCGCCGTCTCGGCGCCGCGGACCATCCGCCCCGGCAGGTCGGGGTCGGGCAGGCGCAGCCCGTCGTCGCGCAGCGCCTCCTGCAGGTCCGGCCCGAACAGCGGCGGCGGCAGGCGGCTGGTCAGCAGCGTCCCCCACCCCAGCTCGTGCCCCGCGCGCGTGCGGATCAGCGGCAGCTCGGCCAATCGCGCCACCAGGCCCGCGTGCAAGTCCCGCCATTGCGCCTCCCCGCGGGTGAGGTCGGGCCACAGGGCATAGAAGCGGCCGAGGTTCGCCGCGGCGACCTCGGGCACCAGCGCCGCGATCGCCAGCGCGGCCGCTTGCGGCAGCGCGTGCCGCAGCAGCGCCCGGTTCCAGGCGACCCGCACCTGATCGGCCTCGGCGTAGACCGCCTCGTCGATCGACAGCTGCCGCCGCGACGAGTCGAGGTCGAAGCAGGCGTTGAAGTGCAGCGGCAACCCCTCGGGCTGGTCCGCCAGCGGGAAGGTGCAGAACAGCTTGCCGCGCTGGTTGGCGACCACGACGCTGCCGTCCTCGCGGACCTCGAGGCGGATCGCCGCGCCTGCCCACGGGATCGCCTTCTCGTGCAGACGCAACATCACCTCGTTGAGGCCCAGGAGCTCGCCCACCGCGTCCACGAACAGGCCCGCCGCGATCTGCCACGGGCGCTGCTCGCAGCGCCGCGGCGTGCGGAGCTCGAGAGTATGGCGGTAGCTGGTCTGCGTCAGCTCGTCGGCGGAGATCCGCCAGGCCGCGAGGTTGTCGGCGATGTCGCCCTCCACCGCCGCGTTGCCGAGCGCCCGGTGAGCGAGCAGCGCCTCACGCTCGAGGGTCGAGATCCGCAGCAGCTCGTGGTGCACGCCCGCGGCGTCGACCCGCTCGACGTACAGATCGAGGACGTTGCGCGCGAACAGCAGCAGCTCATCGCCGCACTCGGTCAGGTCGTGCAGCATCTGCTCGAAGTGCTCGCGCTCGAAGGGCTCGTCGCAGATCTCGCTGCTGCTGGCCTGGGCCGCGTCGCGGGCCGGCAGGCGGAAGACCGTCGCCGGATGCTCCGGCGCGCCCGCCACCAGCCCCGCCGCGGAGAACGCTTGCAGCCAGTCCGGCGCGAACTGCCACAGGTCGGCGAGCTCCCAGCGGCGGCCGCTGCCCTCCCCCTCGCCGCCGACGCTGCGGCCGTGCGGGTCGAAGGCCACCGCGTGCCGGCCCGAGACGAAGCTCGGATGATCGCTGACGTTGTATGCCGTGTTGAAGCCGAGCCCGAAGCGCCCGGTCTTGGGCCCGAGCGCGGACTTCGAGCTCTCGCCGATGCGGCGGATCGCGTCGAGGTCGGCCGGGCGAAACACCTGATCGTTGACCAGCAGCAGCGCCGGCCCCTGCAAGGTCGCCAGCCGCGGATCGGGTAGCAGCTCGCGCGGGTGCTCGCGCTCGTCCCAGATCACCCGCAGCAGGGTCGCGCCCGCGTCGTCGGCGTTCTGCAGGAACTCCTTGACGATCCCGACGCTGCGTGGATAGGCACGAATGAGGCCGCGCAGGCGGACCGTGAGCCGCTCCTCCTGGCCGAAGCGCTCGCCGACGATGGGGTTCCAGGGCTCCACGATTGACCTCCTGCCGGCGCGCGGCCGATCGCCGAACGCCCTGGTCGCTGTCATCACGCGCACCCGCCGGCCCGCGACGCCGCGGGCCGGCCAATTCATCTCACTTCTTCAGCTGGACGCAGCGCTCGATCAGCTTGCGGCTCATGCCGGTGAATTGGCTGAGCCGGTCGATGGTCTCCTGTGAGTACGCCAGGTTGATGATCATCAGGTCGATGTCGAGGATCTTGACCAGCGCCTGCACGCTGCGGGTCCGCTGGGCCGGATCGCTGATCTCGTTGGTGAGCAGGCCGAGCCCCTCGGTGCGCAGGAAGCTGGTCACCGCCTCGACCCACCACGGCTTGACCCCCACGCGCACGTGGGCGAGGCCGATCCGCCAGCGATCGTTGAAGTAGGCCTCGCCGTATTCGCCGGCGAACAGCTCCGCCATCCAGCGGTTGTGGGTGCGCTTGAGCGCTTCGACCCGGCCCTCGATGAGCTTGCTCTGCTCCGGGTCGCGCTCGAGCTTGACGTAGAACAGGTCGGTGATCGCGGCCCCGTGGGCCGCGAAGATCGGCGCGATGGCCTGAAGGGCGGCGACGTCGACGTCGGTGAAGCCGATGAATGTCTTGATCTCCTGAAAAACCGCGTTTGTCTCGTTCATGGTCCCTCTATTCTTTCGCTGGAGTGGTCGCCGTCAGCAGCGGGCGAAGGATCGCGAGCAGGCCGCGGGCGACGATGGCGGTGTTCCTGCGCCATGAGCGGTGCCGCGGCACCTGCACGACCAGGAACAATCTCGGGTTGTGGTCGCGCGTCAGGGGACGCACGACCAGGCGACCGACGCGCGCGTCGGACAGGGAAAGTTCGTCGATATCCGCGAGCCCGAGGTCCCGGGCGGCGCGCACGGCGATATCGTCGAATAGACTGGTGAGGCCCGCGAGGACCTCGGAGCGGACAAGTTCACCCTCGGAGGCGATCAGCAACCCCCGATCGGTGCACACGAGCGACATCGGATAGCCGCCCGCCGCGTTCATGGCGCGGAGGCTCGCGGTGATCTGCGCCGCGGCGCCAGGCGCTGGCGGGTCGAGGAGCCTCGAGCGGTCGGATCCCTGCGATCCCAATTTCAGCCCACGAATGCTCGCCACGCCCCCTGCCTGCCTCAACCGCCGAGCAGGCGACCGACGTCCTTCGCGGCGCGCGAGACATCGAGGAAGATGAGGCCGAGCTTGGCCGAGTCGGTGGCCAGCACCGCCAGCACCGCCTCTGCCCCGCAGCGCGTGAGGATCGTGTAGCCCCCCGAGCCGCGCAGCATCGCCAGCGAGAAGCTGCCGCGGCCGAGCTCGCGGACGATCCGCTCGCTCATGCCGAGGAGCGCCGCGCTCATCGCCGCGACGCGATCGTCCTCGACATCGCCCGGTAGCGCCGAGGCGATCATGAGGCCATCGTTGTCGACGACCGCCGCCGCCTCGATGTCGGGCGTGGTCGTGGAGAGGGTCTTCAGGAGCTTGCTGATCTGTTCGGAACGACTGTTTGCCATGTGCACATTCTTCCTCGCGGCGAGCCGCGTACCATCAATGGTTGATCTCCGGCCGGGAGCCGCGTCGCTTGGCCAGCACCCGCAAATTCTGTTGGACCACGCGGTCGCCTGGCCGCAGCTGCAGCGCCCGCCGCAGCAGCCGCTCGGCGACGTCGAACTCCGCCACGCGCAGGAGGTCGCGCGCGTGGTCCACGAGCTCGAAGTAGTCGCTGCCCGGCAGCAGATCGTCGCCGGCCGGGACCACCGGCGACGCCGGCACCACGGCCTGCTCCGGGGCGGGCACGATCGCGGTCTCCGGCGGCGACGCGACGGCGGCCGCGGCCGGAGGCGCATCGACGACCAGCGCCACCGCGGGCGCCGGGGCCTCGCTCGCCGCCGGTGACGCGACCTGCGTCGGCGTCACCAGCACCTGCGGCGCGGCAGGGACCGCCGTATCCAGCGTCGCGGGCTCGGTCGCCACGCTCGCCGTCGGCGGCGGCGCGACCACCCGCGGCGGGGCCGCGGCCGGCGGCGGTGGCGACGGAACCCGGGGCACTGCGCTGACCCGCGGAGGCGTCGGCACTGGCGGCGGCGTCCCGGGTCGCGAGACCAGCGGCGGCGAGCGCAACGGCAGGCGCGGCGGGGGCGGCAGCTCCGGCGCAGCGGCGACCGCATGCGCTCGCTCTGGCGTAAAGCCCACCACCGGGCGCGGCGGCGCGATGACCGGGCGCGTCGCCGCCGGCGGAGGCATCGGCGCCGGCATGACGATCGGCTGACGCGGCGCGGTCGGTGCCACGGCGGGGCCCGACGCGGGGTGCTCGCGTGACGGGCCCGGGCGCGCCGCGAAGTCCGGCGGCAGCTCGGGCAGGCTGCGCGGCCCCCCCGTCGCCGCCGCTGACGACCCCGTGGTAGGCGAGCTCAAGAACACCTCCTCGCCCACATTGCCCCGGCCACTCGCCTGTCGCAGCACCTCCGTGACGCTCGCGTGGATCGTCCGCGTGCGGGCACGAGCGTGGATATCGAGGGTGATCGAGGCGTCGAGCCGGGCGAGGATCGCCAAAGCCGCAGGCAAGCCGCAGAGCTCGCCCTCGCGGGCGTCGACGAGCTCGCCCGACGCGAAGACCAGCACGCCGAGCGCCCCGTCCGAGGTCACACGCAGCGCGCAGGTCTTCCGCTCCATGCTGATGATGCGGACGATCCCCGCCAGCGACACGACGTCCAGCTGCGAGCCCTGCGAGCCGGCGCGCAGCAGGTTCAGGATGCACGCGATGAAGGGCTCGGCCCGCAGCGGCTTCTCGAAGTACTCGATCGCACCGCCCGAGAGGGCGCGCGTCTCGGCCGCGGGCGAGCCGTGCCCGGTCACCACGAGCAGCGGGATCACGAGCCGTCGGCGCGCCACCTGGACCAGCAACTCGATCCCGTCGACCACCGGCATCGCCAGATCCGTAATAAGGAGGTCCACCTGCTCGCGCCCGAGGACATCGAGCGCCTGTGAGCCGTCGCCCGCGCAGGTCACCCGCACCCCGGGCACGCCGCTCCGCAGCATCTTCGCCACGAGCCGCCGCGACGCCGGATCGTCGTCCACGAACAATACGTGCTTATGTTCGATGTGGTGATCCATCCGCATAACTACGGTGATTTATGGCTGGCCGCAACGGCGCGCAGAGAGCCGCGCGCCGCGGCGCACTCCTACGATGTCGGTGCAGCAGCGTCGCGAAATTAATGCGAGCGATGTGACTTCAGTCCGACTATATTCCCACTGACCGGGACGTCCATTTCAAACTTCTTGCAGTGAGTGGAGAGCGACAGCGCCCGCGACGGTCGGCATCTGGATGACGGTCAAATGTAAATGCCGGTGCGCGACAAGCGATCGCGGACAAGGTGGGACAGTGTGGGCCGCGAGCAGCCCTGCGCAGCCCGCAAAGGCAAAACATATATGTCCTGACGTCAGATTCATGACCGTCGATGAATCGGAATCATCTCGGAGTCTTCAGGCCCTGTTGTCGCACCCGTCGCCCCCCCCCCGTCGATCCCCGGTATGATTTCGTGATAGAAGGCAGTCCGGTGCCAATGGACCCCCTCGATTGCTCCGTTTTCGCGCTCCGGGTCCTGCAGGACGCGCCGGTGGTGATCCTCGTCCTCGACCTCCAGGGTCGGATTGAGTATGTCAACCCATTCTTCGAGCGCCTGACCGGATACCGCCTGGATGAAGTCCGCGGCAAGGACTGGATCGACGCCTTCTTACCCCCGCGGGACCACGCACTGATCCGGACGCTCCTCGACCGCAGCTGCGGCGGTGAGCACGTGCGGGGCCACGTGAACCCGATCGTCACCCGCACCGGCGAGGAGCGGCAGATCAAGTGGACCGACGAGCACCTCCACGACGACGAGGGACGCGCCACCTGCATCCTCGCCATCGGCCAGGACGTGACGGAGCGTCAGGCGGCCCGGGAGGCCCTGCGGACCAGCGAGCAGCGCCTGGCCGAGGCGCAGCGGATCGCCCACCTCGGCTCGTGGGAGCTCGACCTGCAGAGCGGCGCGAACTGGTGGTCCGAGCAGCAATACCAAATCCACGGCCTCGCCCCCGGGACCGCCCTCAGCCAGGAGCGCTTCCTCGCCACGATCCATCCGGACGATCGCGCCCGATTCGAGCGGGAGTTCCGGACCGCGATCGCCTCCGGCGAGTGTGATCACGAGTATCGCATCGTCCGACCGGACGGCGAGGTCCGGATCCTCCACGGCAGAGCCAGGGTGACCCTCGACGAGCGCGGCCTGCCCGTCAAGCTGGCGGGCACAAACCAGGACATCACCGAGCGCAAGCAGGTCGAGGAGGCCCAGCGACGCGCGCGAGACATGCTCGACGCCACGCTCAAGGCGCTGCCGGACCTCATGTTCGAGGTCGATGAAGACGGCCGCCTCTTCGACTACCACGCCCCGCACCCGAGCATGCTCGCGGTCCCGCCCGAGCGCTTCCTGGGGCGCACCTTCCACGACGTGCTCCCGACCGACGCCGCCGACGCCTGCCTCGCCGCGGTCCGCGAGGCCGCCCGCGAGGGTCACGCCCTCGGCCGCGCCTATCGCCTCGAGATGTCCGACGGGGCACGCTGGTACGAGCCCTCCGTGGCGCGCAAGACCTCGCCAGGGGCCTCGCGCTTCATCCTCCTCGCCCGCGACGTCAGCGACCGCGTGCGCGCAGATCAAGCCCGCCGGGCCAAGGAGAACGAGCTCCGGGTGATCGCCGACAACCTGCCGATCGCGTTCACCTACGTCGACAGGCATCAGCGCTACCGCTTCGTCAACCGCGTCCACGCCCAGGCCGTGGGGCCCTCGCCCGACTCGACCATCGGCCGAACGGTGCGCGAGATCATCGGCGAGGAGAGCTACGCACGCCACCGGGACAGGATCGCAGGCGTACTCGCAGGGCACCGCCAATCCTACGTTGAATCCCACTCGGCTCCGGGTGCGCCTCCGATCGAGTATTCCGTCAACTTGCTGCCCGACCTCGACGACCACGGCGTGGTCGTCGGCTACTTCTCGCTGGTCTTCGACATCACCACGAAGGTGGCCGCGGAGAGGCAGATCGCCGAGCAATCGCGCATGCTGGAGCTGCTCTTCCACCATTCGATCGATAACATCGTGATCCTCGACCGGGACTACAACTTCGTCCGCGTCAGCGACTCCTACGCCCGCGCCTGCCAGATGGAGGTCGCCGACCTCATCGGCAAGAACCACTTCGCGGTGTTCCCGTCGCCCTTCTCCGAGGAGATTGCGCCCTACCGCCAGAGCAAGCAGATCTACCGCCGGTCCGAACGCCCCTTCGAATTCCCGGCGCACCCGGAGTGGGGGACCACCTACTGGGACCTCGCCATGGTGCCGATCCTCGACGCCGCCGGCGAGATCGAGTGGTATCTCCTGACCCTCAAGGACGTGACCGAGCACCGGCGCGCCCAGGACGCGCTGCTGCAGCGCGACAACCTGCTCCGGGCCGCCATGGACGCGGCACCGATGGCGCTGTTCGCCCTCGACCCCGAGGGCCGCTTCACCCTGATGGAGGGGAGCATACTCAATGTGCTGGGACTGCGTCCCGGCGAACTCCTCGGTCGCTCGGCCTTCGAGCTGTACGCGGATCGACCCGACTACACGGACCGGCTGCGCCGCGCCCTCGCCGGCGAGCTCGTCACGGTCCAGCTGCAATCTCGCTCACGCTGGTTCGACGTCACCCACGTGCCGCTCCCCGACGCGAGCGGCCGGAGCGGCGTCGTCTCCCTGGTCCTCGACGTCACGAATGTCGTCGAGGCGCAACAATCGTTGCAGGAGAGCACGGAGCGGCTACAGCTGGCCCTCGAGGCCTCCGGGCAGAGCACCTGGGATCTGGACCTCGAGACCATGACCGCCGAGTACAGCCCGGGCTACGCCGAGATGCTCGGCTTCGCGACCGACGGCCTGCGCGACCGGACCGCCACCGACAGCGTGGCCAACATCCACCCGTCCGACCTGGAGCGGGTCGTGGCCGCCTTCAAGGCGTGCCTCGCCGGCGAGACGGCGAAGTTCCAGGCCGAGCTGCGGGCGCGGACGAAGAGCGGCGCCTGGAAGTGGATCCTCGCCAACGGCAAGGTCGTCGAGCGCGCCGCCGACGGCCGGCCGCTGCGGCTGCTCGGGACCCACACGGACATCGACGACCGCAAGACCGCCGAGCTGCTGGTCGCCTCGTCCCTGCGCGAGAAGGAGACCCTGCTGCGGGAGATCCACCACCGCGTGAAGAACAACCTGCAGATGGTCTCGAGCCTGCTGTACTTCCAGAACAAGCGCGTGCCGACGCCGGAGGGCCGCGCCGCCTTCGCCGAGCTCCGTCGCCGCATCTTCGCCATGACCCTCGTGCACGAGCGGCTCTACCAGAGCCGGGACGTCGCGCGCGTCGACTTCGGCGACTACCTGAAGGCCCTGATCACCGACCTCGCCCGCTCCTTCCCGCCCAATGATGGCATTCGCATCGAAGTCACCAGCGACGACGTGCGCCTGCCCATCGAGCTCGCCTTACCGAGCGGCATGCTCATGTGCGAGCTCGTGACCAACGTGCTCAAGTACGCGTATCCCGGCGCACGCACCGGCACGGCGAGCGTGAGCGTGCGGGCGCAGGACGGCCGCATCGTGCTCAGTGTCGACGACGACGGCGTCGGCTTCCCGGACGGCTTCGACCTGCGCGCCGCGACCTCCTTCGGCTGGGAGCTCGTCCGCACGCTGGTCGTCCAGCTCGACGGCACCGTGTCGGCCACCACCGACCACGGGGCCCACGTCCGCGTCTCCTTCGCGGTGGCCGCGGCCGACGAGGCGGCCCACCAATCATCCCATAACGATATACGGATACCATCATGACGAAGTTGTTTGTGGTCGAGGACGAAGCCATCGTCGCGCTCGAGATTCAGGACCAGCTGCGCTGCCTCGGCTACGAGGTCTGTGGCCACGCGGCCAACGCCAGGACGGCGCTCCGCGAGATCCTCGCGCTCCGCCCGGATGCCGTGCTCATGGACATCAACCTGGGCCCCGGGATGAACGGGATCGACGTCGCCGAGCAGCTGCGCGCGGTCATCGACGTGCCCGTGGTCTTCGTCACCGCGTACGCCGACCCCATGCTCACCGAGCGCGCGGTCGCCACCGAGGGCTTCGCCTACGTCGTGAAGCCCTTCCTGCCCGAGGTGCTGCACGCCAGCATCGAGATGGCGGTGTCGCATCAACGCGCGAAGCGCCGGCTTCAGGACGCGTACCAGGCGCTTCACGCGAGCCAGCAGCTCTACGAGGGGCTCGCCCTGACCGCCCCGGTCGGCGTCTTTCGCACCGACGTCGACGGCACCTGCGTGTTCGCCAACCCGACCTATTGCACGATCGCAGGCGTCGCGCCGGAGCGGGCGCTCGGCCTCGGCTGGCTCGACACCATCCACCCCGAGGATCGCCACGCAGTGCTCACGCAGTGGCGCCTTGCGACCCGCGAGCGACGCCCCTTTCGCATGGAGTTTCGCTTCCTCGCCGCGGGCGGACCGGAGGTCCACGTGCTCGGCCAGTCCGCGCCGCTGCGCGACGCGCACGGAGACGTCGTCGGCAGCATCGGGACGATCACGGACATCACCACGCGCAAGACCGCCGAGGACGCCCTGCGCGAGAGCGAGGAACGCTATCGCCGCCTGTTCGAGGACGCCATCGAGGGCATCGTCCAGACCCGCATCGACGGCACCATCGAGGCCGCCAACCCCGCCTTCGCGCGCATGCTCGGCCACGACTCGGCGGCCGAGCTGATCGGCACCAACGTGCTGCACTTCTACGCCGCGCCGGAGGATCGGCAGCGACTGCTCGCGGACAACGAGGGCGCGGATACCCTCGCGGCCCCCAACACCCGGTGGGTCAAGCAGGGCGGCGAGCGGATCACGGTCGAGATCTTCGGGCGCAGGATCCGGGACGGGCGCGGGATGACCACCCACTTTCGATCGATGGTCCGTGATGTCACCGAGCAAGCCCAGCTCCGCGCCGTCATGGAGGTGCTATCGACGGGCCTGGCGCTGCTGAGCGGCGCCGCGTTCTGCAACGAGGTCGCGGTGCAACTCGCGGAGATCGTCGGCGCGGAGGTCGGCTTCGTCGGAATCCTCCAGCCAGGGTCGCCCGCCAAGGTCCGCACCGTGGGCCTCGGCGTCGACGGCAACGAGGCCCCCGCCACCGAGTACGAACTGCCCGGCACCGCCTGCGAGCATATGCTCGCGCGCCGCGCGGTGGTGATCCCGGACGGCGTCCGGCGGACCTTCCCGGCGACCCATTCCTGCGTCAGCACAGCGCCGAGGCGTATGTCGCCTCACCGCTCGTTGATTCCACTGGTGCGATCGTCGGCCATATCGGCGTGATCGCCCGGAGGCCCATCCGTCACCCCGCGCGCGTGGAATCGGTGGCCAATCTCTTCGCCCAGCGCGTCTCCTCCGAGCTCGAGCGGGCCGGGTCCAGCGCAGGGAACTGGCGCCGGCTCGACAGCCCCGCCGAGCTTGCGCCCGGCCCGGACCAGGCCGGGGCAGACGTCGCCGGCAACAACCGGGCCGAGCTCACGATCTCCGCGCTCTCCCTGTGCTTCAGCGTCAGCCACGACGAGGAGTACATCGAGCTGCGCGCGCTCCACCCCGGCGGCACCATCGACCTCAAGGCGCGGGCGCACCATTATGTGCTGTTGCTGCTCGCCCGGATCCGCCTCGCCTCGCGCGCATTGCCCCCGGACGAGCAGGGCTGGGTCCATCAGGAGGTGCTGCTCAATCAGATGCGCACCGACACGAGCCGACTGTACATTGATATCTATCGCGTCCGGCGCCAGCTCGCCGCCGCGGGGGTGCACGACGCCGGGAATATCATCGAGCGCCGCCCAGGGACCCGCCGCCTCCGGCTGGGTGTCGCACGCCTCGAGATCCACGAGATCCCGGACGCGGTCCCCTGAGACCGCGCCGTCGACCCCGGGGCCCGCCCGACGATACGGCGCACGCGTCCCACGCGAAGGGCCGATCAGGGCGCGTCGTCGCCGGGGCCGCCGCTGTCGCTTGCGCCGTCGACCTGGCGCTGCGCGAGGACCCACGCCTCTCGCCGCGCGCGGGCTCCCTCGCGCGACTCCTTGCCGCTCGGGCGCGGCTCGATCCAGCCGCGCCGCGCGAGGGTCTCGTCGCGTCGGGGCGTGCAGCGGGCCTCGTCGGGGCCGCACAGGAGGCGCACGTGGATGTGCCCCTTGTGGTTGCGCGCGTGACGGACGATCACCTCCCAGATCCGATCCTTGCGCGGCCAGTGAATGATCGGTGCCAGCTCCTCGGGCGTCTTGCCGTCCCAGCGCGCGGCCCAGTAGAGGTGCTCCTGGAGGCGCTGGTCGAGGAAGATCACGGACACCTCGCCGGTGTCGATGAGGGCCTCGATGAGCTCCCAGAGCGCCGGCCAGTCGACGGTGTCCGGGGTCGGGTATGTCTCGATCGGGACCGTCGGCAGGAGGGGCAGGCGGATGTCGATGTCGAGGCCGGTGCGGTGCGAGCGATGCGGCCTGAACTTACCGCCCCGTCGGCTGCTGATCGAGGCGATGAAGACCTCGCCGTCGTAGCCGCTGTCGACCCGGAGCCGGGTGAATGCCTCGATCATCGTCGCCAGGGTATGCGAGCTCGCCCACAGCTCGTCCTGCTTGCCGCGCCGCCACAGCGCGGAGAGCGGGAGGAGGATCCCGTGGAGCAGCCGCCCGCTCGACGGGCTGCCGCGGCTCTCGGCGTCCTTGCGGAATTCGATCGGCGACGGCGCTTCGCCGCGGCGGCAATTGACGGTCCGTGGGGCGCCGGGATCGATCCATACTTTCAGGTGCATTCCGGCCGCGAGCGGGCGCCCTGCGCTGCGTAGATTCCAGCCCTTGAGGTCGCCCGGGGCCACGCGGTGACGGATCGCCACCTCGGTCCAGGTGTCGCCCGGTGCCACCGTATATGTGATCTGCTCGCGCGGCGGCGGCACCCGATCCGTGAGCACCTTGAGCTTCGTCCCGGCGCGCACCCGGGCACGCGGGTTGGGGAGCCTGTTCCAGGCCGCGAGCTCATCGCGGCTCACGCCGTAGCGGACGGCGATCTGCCCGACGCGCTCGCGCGGCCGGACGACGTGGACGATCCACCCGGGCTGGTCGAGCAAGGTCGTCTGCTCGCGCCAGCGATCGCACGCTGGATCGCCGTTAGCTCCGGTCGACGACGCCGCTGGATCGGCGCTCAGGACCTCGAGCAGGAGAAACAGCAGGGCAGTGAGAGCCCCCGACATCGGGCTGACAAACTACCCCAGCTCGCGGAGGGCCGCAAAAAACGCGCGATATCTGCGAATCGCTGCAGCGGGGCGGTGCCGGGCTCGACGTCGCGGCGCCAGTACCCTTGCCAGCGACCGCGTATTTGAGGTCGATCCCGCATGTGATACGTAGAAATTGCCCTGACGTTCGATCCCGCTCATGCGCGCGGCCCGATGTTATCCTCCGAGGATGATGCACCGCGCGGCATTCGCTCTCACCCCCGTATGTCTCGCGATCGGGCTCATGCCGGCGACGGCGGCGGCCGGGCAGGTCTGCGGCACCGTCGCGGAGTTCAACCAGGCGATGGCCGAGGCCGGCAGCGCCTCGACCGACGTGACGCTCACCTTCGACGTCGTCGGCGTGAACCCGGGCGATTTCTTCGGGACCAAGGGCTCGCTGGCCCAGTTTCGCGACACCCGCTGCGCGACGGGTGCTGACATGGGCATCAAGGTCTACGGGCCCGACGATCCGCCCAACGACGCGCACCCGGCCGGCACGCTCAAGATGGAGTACGGCAATTCCTGCTGCGGTGGGGTCTGCGGCGAGAACTGGGCCGACCCCAACGCGTCGGCGACCGTCTTCGTCGACGGCAGCGAGGCGTGCACGGTGAAGATGTGGGTCAACCCCATGGACGCCGGCTACTCGCTCGTGTGCGGCGACAACCAGTTTGACGCGCTCGGCGGCAACCCGGAGGCGAACGCGGTCAACGAGATCAATCTCCTCATCTTCCTCTTGCCCGACGGCGGCAGCACCTGGCCGATCGTCAACGCGACCGCGAGCAACGACCAGGTCTGCTGGGAGCAGATGCCCAGCGACATGATGAGCATCACCGTGCCCGTGATCGAGGACGTCACGACCGGACCGGGCTGGCCCGCCGTCGTGTTCCCCGACATCACCGACCTCGCGGTCGAGAACGACGGCACCGCCGCGTACCTCAAGTTCAACGTGCCCCCGATCGACGGCAAGGTCACGCGCACCCGGCTGTTCATGCACAGCAGCACCGCACCCTCGTCCGACGGCGACGGCGGCGAGGTGCACGCGGTGACCGACAACTCGTGGTCCGAGGGCACGATGACCTGGAACACCCGGCCGGCCTTCGAGGCGCCCTCGCTCGGCCGCATCGGCCCGGCGGCGGCGGACGTGCTCGTCTCCGTCGAGCTCGCCTCCCCGCTCGCCGGCTCCGGCACCGTCTCGTACGCGGTGTACTCGCCGCCCACCGACGGCAACGGCACCCACTTCTGGTCGAAGGAGGGCTCGGCCGCCGACGCGGCCTATCTCAAGCTCGACTACGTGATCGTCGACGCCGACGGCGATGGCGTCAACGACGGCCCCGACTGCGACGACGGCGATCCGAAGGTCAACCCCGGCGCCAAGGAGATCTGCAACGGGATCGACGACGACTGCGACGGCGACACCGACGAGGGCTGCGGGACCGACGACAGCAGCACCGGCGACAGCTCGGGCGGCGGCGACGGCTCGGGCGGCGGCGACGGCTCGGGTGACAGCGACGGATCGACCGGTGGCACGACCCACGGCATCGGCTCCGCCGGCCCCGACGACGGCACCGCGCTGTCCGGGGGCCCGCGCGACGGCGATGCGGGCTGCGGCTGCAACACGCCCGGCGGCGGGAGCCCGGCCCTGTTCGCGCTCGCCGGGCTCGCGCTGGCGCGGCGCCGACGTCGTCGCGCCAGGGCTTGACGGGCCCCGCGAGCGGCCGTCACGGGCAGCGAGCCGGGGCTGTGTACCTGCGGCTCGCCGCGTCGTAGTGGGCGTTCGTCTCGCGCATCCGACCTGCGGCGGCGTCGATGCAGAACAGCGCGAAGTCGGCGGTCGCGTCGCCGGTCTCCGGATCGAAGTCGAGGGAGGTCCGGGTCCCCTGGAGATCGATGTTGTCGCCGCGGCCGAGCGCCTTGAGGGCCGGATAGATGTCCGCGGGCCCGACCCCGATCGCCACGCCCGGCGGCCCCAGCCGGGGCATCGCCCGGGCCAGCGAGCGACCGGTCAGCGGCCCGTCGCCGACCGCCACGGCCGCGTATGCCAGGACATAGAACGCGTCGTAGGGCGTCGGCGAGAACTCGGCCCCGCCGTCGCCGAACATCGCCATGTAGTGCGCCCGCACCTTGGCGTGGGTCGGGTTGTCGCGGTTCGAGATCATGTGGAAGCGGCCGCTGAAGTCCGGGTGCGCGCGGGCCAGCTCGAGCACCGTCGAGAAGTCCCGGGCGCCGTACACGTACTGCGGGCGTGGCTCGCCAGGCCACGCCGCTTCGATGTGCGCGAGCAGCTGCGAGGGCGCTCCGCCGTCGAACACCACGTGGGGCGCGAAGGCGGCGACCTCGGCGGCGACGCGCTCGAGCGGCGCCGGGTCGACGGCGCTGTCGTCGGCGATCACAAATGGGCGCACGTCCTCGCGGCCGCCCGGGCGCGTCGCCCTCATCTCCGTCAGCAGCGCGTCGCTGTAGCTCGTGCCCGCGGCCTCGCTGGACTGCAAGATCGCCACCCGCAGCGTCCCGTCCGGCCCGAGCGCGCCGCCCGGATCGCGGAGCCCCGGCTCGATCGCCTGACGGACCAGAGCGACCGACGGCGGGGCCCGCAGCGCCGTGCTCGTCGTCACCCGATAGACCAGCCGGACCTCGCCCTGCGGGTGCGGGATGCTCGACAGCATCGCCGCCGTGTTCGATGCCAGCGCCAGCACCCCCTTCGGCACGAAGTGACGATTCGCCAGGTCGAGCACCTCCTTGCTGCGTCCGAACCCGAGGATCGCCGGGACCCCGACCTCGTCGACGAGGTGGGCCGCGCTCGCCTCATACTCGTCGGTATCATCGCAGACGATCACCCCGATCGGCCGCGGCAGCCCGCCCGGCCGGCTCGGCGGCAACCCGCCGGTCAGGCCCTGGAAGTCGCGCTGCGCCAGCTCCAGCAGGCGACCGGCCTCACGCCCGTAGTCCGAGCTCTGATCGTGCTCCGGGTACATCGCGCCGATCCACAGCGTGTCATCGCGGGTCACCGCGTCGTCGTCCGCGAGCACCCGGCACAGCCCGGTCGTCAGCGGCACGCAACGGCCCTGATCGGCGCGGCAGATCGCCGGGCCCTCGCCGCCAGCGCAGTCGGCGTTCGTCGTGCACCCGGCGCTCGCTCGCCACGCGGCGAATCCCATGGCGCTCACCGCGAGGATCACCGCGGCCGCGGCGAGCACCCGCGCCCGCGAGCGTCGCGGCGGCGGTGGCGGCGATAGCTCCCGATCTGCTCCGCTCACGGTGCTCGGTCGGACCGCGACGCGCGTCGCCCCGAGCGCATCGACGCCGGTCTGCGACGACGGTGGGCGCGTGCCCGCCAGCGTGCGCGCATGGCCAGGATCCGACGGCAGCGTGTCGGTCGTGGCGATGGGCTCGGTGACGGTCGTCGGCTCGCCGCGGGGCCGCGGCGTCGCCTCGATCCCCGCGCCGAACACCGCGAGGTGGGCCGCGGCGATCGCCGCCTGCATCGCCGCCGCGTCGGCGAAGCGCTGGTCCGGGGCGAAGGCCAGCGCCCGATCGACGACCGCGGCGATCGCCGCCGGCACCTCCGGCGCGACGCTCGCGAGCCCCGGCGCCGGCTCGGTCGCCGAGCGGACCATCACCTCCTCCGGCGCGTCGCCCTGGTGGACCGGACGCCCGGCGATCGCCGTGAACATCGTCGCTCCGACCGCCCACAGGTCCGACCGCCCGTCGATCGCGTGGCGGCGGCCCAACGCCTGCTCCGGCGGCATGAAGGCCGGCGTCCCGAGCATGTGCCCGGTCCGCGTCGCCGACTCGCGGCCCTCCTGGACGACCCGGGCGATGCCGAAGTCCAGCACCTTCAGCTCGCCGGAGGTCGTCAGGAACAGGTTGTCCGGCTTGATGTCCCGGTGCACCACGCCACACGCGTGGGCCCGCGCCAGCACGTCGCACAGCGCGTGTCCGATCGCCAGCACCTCGCGCGGCGCCAGGCGCCCGCGGCGGCGCAGATGAGCCGCGAGCGACTCGCCGATCAGCAGCTCCATCACGAGGAACGGACAACCATCGTCGGCGACGTCGTCGTCGAGCACCCGCACCGCCCCCGGGTGCTCGACCTTGTTGGCGACGTAGCCCTCGCGCACGAACCGCTCGCGGTGCGCCGCCTGCCGGCTGAGCTCCGGGTGCAGCATCTTCAGCGCCACCCGATTGCCGTTGCGGTGGACGGCCAGGTACACCGTCGCCATCCCGCCCGCGCCGATCACCCCGGTGATGCGGTAGCGTTCACGGAGCACGCTGCCGATGCGGCGCTCGTCCGGGTCCTGCCCCATCGCTCCGGTGTCGACCATCGCGGCCGAGTCTTACACAAACGCGATGGTCGCCGCGCCGAAGCACGCGAGCGCCGACGCGCCGTGGCCCGGGCCTCCGACGCCGGTGGGCCGCCCCGGGCCTTGCGCGAGGCCCCGGCTTGCGGTAGCCGGGCGACCCCCGCGGGCGGTGCCACGTCAGCGCAGGACCAGGGCGTTGCGGCCGGGGAACATCGAGGCGGCGTAGGTCGGCGAGTGGTGCTCGTCGGGGATCACGGGCCAGCCGCAGAACTCGTGGATCTGCGGGTCGGGCTCGTAGCCGCTGCCCACGAGGAACTCGCGCAGCTCGCCCGCGGCGAGCTTGCGCAAGGTGGTCCGGGGCACCGCGGCGGCGAACAGGGCCGCGTTCGGGTGGCGGTACGGGGCGACCACGCGAAACGCCCCGATCTGGCGGCCGCCGCTGGTGTCGACGAAGTAGAAGTGGATGATGTCACCGAGGTCGACCTTGGCGACGTTGGCGATCATCTGGGTCTTCGTGCTGTCGGCGTAGGCGTTGCGGTGGATGAAGCCGAAACGGTCGACGAGCTCGCGGGTCGCCTCGGAGTTCGCCTTGGCGTTGCTCGCCCTGTAGAGCCACTCTTGCATGGCGGGGTGAGTATCATGCATCGCCGCGGCCCGCCTGTGATGTCGGGGGCACCTGCCTGGGGGGTCCTCGCTCAGCTCGGCGGCACGATGAGGAACACGGCCATCGGCTCCGTACCCTTGATCTCGATCGTCCCGCGCGGCTCGACGCGCAGCGCTGCGCCGAGCTGTTCGGCCGTGGCCGCGCTCACCTGCACGCGACCCGCCACGCCGTGCGACTCCATCCGGCTCGCCACGTTGACCGTGTCGCCCCACACGTCGTAGGCGAACTTGCGTCGGCCGATGACCCCGGCGACCAGCGGACCGCTGTGCAGCCCGATCCGGATCCTCAGGCCGGGATGGCGATCGGCGAGCCCCGCGATCACGTCCTGCATCGCCAGGGCCATCCGCGCGGCGGCCAGCGCGTGATCCGGGCGCGCTTCCGGAACCCCCGCCGCCGCCATATAGGCGTCGCCGATCGTCTTGATCTTCTCGAGCCCGTGCGCGTCGGCGAGGTCGTCGAAGCGGGCGAAGATCTCGTCGAGGACACCGACGAGCTCGGCGGCGGGCATCCGCTCGGACATCCGGGTGAACCCGACGATGTCGGCGAACAACACGGTGCACCCGGCGCAACGATCGGCGATGGCCGTGGGGTCTCGCTTCAACCGCTCGGCGATGCGAGCGGGGAGGACGTTGCGGAGCAGCGACTCGGTGCGCGTGTGCTCGGCCGCCAGGGCGGCGTCGGCGTTCCACCCGGTCACCGCGGTGTACCCGGCGATCACCAGCGCGAACAGCACGGCGCCGACGACGATGACGCTGTGCGCCGCAGCTGCGGACCCGGGCTCGAGCGACAGCCACGGCGCGTGCGTCGAAACCCACACCTCACAGGCGAGGTACGACGCCGCGAAGGCCACGACGGTCGCGGCGATCATCCGCCGCTCGCTCCGGGGGTACAACACGAACGGTGTCCCCACCGAGACCAGCAAATAGAGGTGCGCCTCGACGGGCCGGCCGAGCGCCAGGGCCACCATCGGCAAGTGCAGCACGGGCAGCGCCGAGGTGAGCCAGCGGGCCGCGCGTACGCGGTCGAGCCGCAGCAGGCCGTACACGACCAGCCAGCCGATCGCGGCGAACGCGGTGGCGATCCCCGCCAGCCTGGACATCCAGAGGAACGGGAGGCTCACCAGACACAACATCGCGAAGAACGGCGCGAGGGCGCGATGGATGCGCTGATACTTCGGATCCTCGGCCACCAGCAAGATGATGCACCTCCGCCGACGCCTCCGATACACTGCCCCGGAGGACCACTCCATGAGCCTGTGGGAACGGATCCGTAGCGCCTTTCGACCCCATCCGCCGTCGCCGGAGGCCCTGACCCGAGCGCCGCGCCAGGCCCCGAAGGCGCCGAGCCTCGAGGAGATGCGCACCCTGCTCCGCGCCGGCATGACGCGCGACGAGTTCTTCGCGGTCCTCGACGACCTCGCGATGGAGCGGGGCCTCCGGATGTCGCTCCCCACCAACGACGATCGACTGGTCGCGCTGCCCGTCGCCGACGGCGGCGAGCTGCTCTGCTTCCTGCCCACGGGCGTGCTGAACTACGTCGAATACAAGGGCGACATCTTCCTCGAGAAGGCCGACGGCGAATGAGGACAGAAGCTCGCCCTGGTCGCGGTCCCTGGCCCCGCCGGCTCGCGATCGCCGCGGCGGTGCTGGTCAGCGTCGCCGCCGTGGCCTGCGTGGCGCTCGCGTGGTTCATCGCCGGGCGCGTGGGCGCCGGCTTCGCGGTCCCCCAGCCGCCGCGACCGGACGACCTCGAGATCGTCGCCGTCGAGGGCGACGTGATCCGCTACCGCGACACGCGTCTCGACGTGGGTCCGAAGGACCTCGGGAGATTGGCGCTCAAGCTGCCCGACGGGGGCTGGGTGTACACGCGCGCCGGGGTGTCCGTCCAGGGCGGCGTCTCGGAGCGGCGGATCGAGAAGGTCGAGGGCACGCCCCCGCGAGCCGGCGAGCTCGCGCAGTTCGACCTGTCGTATTTTCCGGTCGACCCGCGGCGCGGGCTCGGCCTCGAGTATGCGCAGGTGAGCTTCCCGGGGCCGCTCGGCGACTACCCCGCGTGGTTTGTCCCGGGCCCGGGCTCGACCTGGCTGATCTACACCCACGGCCGCGGCTCGACGCTGCGCGAGGGGCTGCGGGTCGTCGACATCGCCCACCGCGCGGGTCACCCCGCGCTGGTGATCAGCTACCGCAACGACCCGGGCGCCCCGCGCGGCGACGGCATCGCCAAGTTCGGCGCCGACGAATGGGAGGACCTCGAGGCCGCGATCGCGTATGCGCGGACCCGCGGCGCCGCCGACGTGATCCTCGCCGCCGGCAGCATGGGCGGGGCGATCACCCTGTCGCTTTTCGAGCACGGCTCGGCGCAGGCGAAGGCGGTCCGCGGCATCTTCCTCGACTCGCCCGCGCTGGACGTCGGCCGCCAGTCCAGGCTCGCCTCCGACGCGATGGGCGTGCCGGGGCTTCTCGCCGAGCTCGGGTTTCTCCTCTCGACCTGGCGCTTCGGGCTCGACTGGGCGGCGATGGACTATCTATCCGCGGTCGACGATGTCACGGTGCCGATGCTCGTGCTCCACGGTGAGGCCGATTCGACGATCTCCGCCGAGTCGAATCGCCCGGTGTTCGCGGCCCTGACGCAGCAGGGCAACGCCACGATCGAGGTCGTCCCCGGGGCCCAGCACCTGGGCCTGTGGAACCACGACCCCGCCGGCTTCGAGCGCAGGCTCTCGCAATTCCTCGCCAGCGTCGCCGCAGCTCCGGGTGGGCGATGAAGATCGCGGTCATCGGCGGCGGCGCCAGCGGGATGATGTGCGCGTGGCTCCTGGCCGACCGCCACGAGGTGCACGTGTTCGAGCGCGAGCCCGTGCTCGGCGGCAACATCCGCACGCTCGGCCGCAACGTCGACACCCCCGCCGCGACGCGCCTCGCCGCGGCGGGCCTGCACCTCGACGCCGGCGTGATCGAGTTCAGCCGCGATCGCTTCCACGGGCTGCACAGATTCTTCTCCGCCCTCGGCGTCGATCTCGTCGATGCCCCCGGCTGCAGCAGCCTGTCCCTCGATGGCCGGGGTACGTGGAACTCGCCGGGCGTCCTCGACGAGATCCACGCCTCGTGGCCGCAGCGCGCCCGCTGGGCCCTGCGATCGCTGCCCGGCGCGCTCGGCCTCCTGCGTCTGCGTCGCAGCGCGCGCGGCGAGCTCGCGGGGCGCTCACTCGGCGAATTCCTCGGCCGCGACGCCTTCTCCGAGTGGTGCCGGCTGCTCATGGTATACGCGTACTCGCAGCCCTACGCGGACATCGACGGCATCGCCGCCGCGCTGGCGATGCCCACGCTCGCATCATTCATGGCGCCGCAGCGCTGGACCTCCGTGCGCGGCGGGGTCTACCGATATATCGAGCGCATCGTCGCCACCCGCGCCATTCACGTCCACACCGACGCCCGCGTCCGCGCCGCCCGCACCGGCGACGGCGTGCAGCTGCGCCTGGCCAGCGGCGAGGAGCTCCGCCACGACGCGCTCATCGTCGCCACCACCCCCGACGAGGTGCTCGGCGTCCTCGCCGACGCGCACGAGGACGAGCGCCGGTGGTTCGCCCCCTGGCGGGCCAATGTAGCGACCACCATCGTCCACGCGGACACCGGCTTTCATACGCGTCGCCGCCGCAGCTATTACTCCGAGTTCGACCTGCTCAAGAGCCCCGGCTCCGCGGGCTACAACGCATATCTCAACCGCCTGTGCGAGATCCCGGCGGCGCACGGACGCCACTACTTCCTGGCCCTCGGCATCGAGCCCGAGATCGCCGAGGCGCAGGTCCTGCACCGCCAGCAGCACCGCACGCCGCGCTACACGCCGGAGGCGGTCGCCACCCGCAACGCGATCAAGGCGATGAGCGGCGCGCGGCACACCTTCTTCGCCGGCGCGTGGCTGTACGACGGGCTCCACGAGGGCGCGTGGCAGTCGGCCCAGGCGGCGGCGGCGAGGCTGTGAATCAGCGCGCCAGGACGCGGTCGCCGGTCAGCTTCTCGTAGAGCGTGGCCCCCGTCCAGAACGCGCCGGCGAAGCCCGCGAAGCCCGCCGAGGCGCTGCAGAAGTGGAGATTGGCGATCGAGCTGTCGTGCCCCAGGCGGCGCGACCCGATCTGCGCCGGGGTCATGTCCGACCCGTATGAATGGCCGAAGGGCGACAGGCAATAGCGCTCGTTGGTGGTCGGGCTGCCGAGCATCTTGAAGCACAGGCGCTCGCGGAAGTCGGGGATGTAGCTGCGCTCCACGACCTTGCACAGCTCGTCGAAGATCTCGAGCTTCTTGGCGTTGTACGTCTTGAGGTTGGCGAAGCGCATGTGACGAAAGCGGGCGTAGTCGGCCACCGTGAGCAGCTCGACGATGCTCTTGCCCTCGGGGCAGTCGCCGCGATCGTTCGTCATCAGGCTCGGCGTGGTGAGCGCGAAGCTGGGCCGCGAATAGTCGCCGCGCGTGAGCATCGCGTCGAAGCAGGCGTTCAGATCCTCCATCTCGGTGTGAAAGGTGTTCCACTTGCCGAACCCGAGGGCGGGCAGATCGACCCCGTCGATCACGCAGTAGGCCATGAAGTTCGAGGGGCTGTACTCGTAGTCGAGGCGAGCTCGCAGGTCGCGGGAGAACCGCTCCAGGCCGATCATCGTGGCCGCCTGACGCGGATCCATGTTGCAGACGATCGCGTCGCCGTCGTGGCGCACGAACTCGCCGCGCGAGCCGCCGCGCGAGCCGAGCCGCTCCGCGATCACCCCCGCGACGCGCCCACCCTCGATCACGAACTCGGCGACCCGGTGCTCGAGCAGCACCTCGCCGCCGCACTGGCGGATCACCCCGACCAGCGAGTCGATCACGTGCTCGAAGTGCCGCGTGGGGTAGTACGCGCCGCGTTGATAACCGACGAACAGCATCACCCAGGCGAAGAACGACAGCCGCCGCGGCGGCGCCAGGAAATCGGGCCACTGCAGCGCCAGCAGCGTCTGCGCCGCGAGCGGCAGGCCGAAGCCGTCGAACACGTCCTGCAGCGTGGCGTTGCGGTAACGCAGCACCCGCGTCAGGCGATGCAGTCGTGGCAGCAGCGTCAGCGGCGTCAACGGTGCGGGCACCGCGTCCAGCTCCTCGGCCGTGCGCCGCACCTCGTCGCAGAACGCCGCCAGCCGCCGCCCGTGCGCGGGGAAGCTGCTCGCCAGCCGCTGCTTCAGGACCTCCATATCGGCGGGGATCGCCAGCTCGTGGCCGGGCATGTGCATCCGGTCGAAGCCGCCGGGATCGAGCGACTCGAAGCTGATCTCCGCGAGCCCGAGCTTGTCGAGCACGCGCCGCACCGAGCGCCCCGGGCCGCAGTTCCAGACGTAGTGCAGCTGGGCGTTGAAGCGATAGCCGCCCGCTGCGAAGGTGTGGCCATAGCCGCCCGGCGCGTCGTGGGCCTCGAGCACCCGCACCGAGCGCCCCGCCTTCGCCAGCAGCGCGCCCACGGCGAGGGCCGAGATGCCGCTGCCAACGATGAGATATTCGCTGCGCATGGCGGTATCGCTGGGACCCGGCCTCAGGCCCGGCTCCACGCGAAGATCGGATAGTGATAGCCGTCGTCCTGGCGCACCTGCCACTCGCTCTGGCAGACCGTGCAGCGGACGACCATGTGCACGCAATACTGCTCGGCGTCGACGCGCTCGGACTCGATTCGCCACTGCTCGCCATAAACCCCAGCGCCGCACGCGGCCTCGGCGGCGCAAGTGCACCAGCCCGCCGCGCGCGCCTCGATCACCGCCTGGGCGCGCGAGGCCTCGGCCCGCCAGTCGCGCAGGCCCGAGCGCGCCGGCAGCGTGGCCCGCACGGCCCGCAGCCGATCGAGCTCGCCCGCCCCGCCGTGTCGACGCAGCGCCTCGCAGGCCGACATGCCCAGCGAGATCGAGTCGGCGGGGCCCATCGTCTCGAGGGCCAGCAACGCGGCCTGGGCCAGCGCCGTCGCCGACACGGCGCCCGCCGCCGCCGCCGCCTCGGCGCGACGCCAGCACGCCACCCCATCCTCGAGCGAGCGCGCATACGCAGCGCGGAGCGCCTCGACCCAGCGCACAACATCCGTGAGATCGGGATCGTCCTGGGCCATCAGCACGCGCGAGTGTACAGGAAATTCCACCCCGTCCGCGCCCGCTCCTGGACGCGGGACCCGCGGCACCGGGTCCAGCGCGGTGTATCGCCTCACTTCGCCCCGGACGAGATCCAGTCGAGGACCACGCACAGCTCGGCGTCGCTGAGCGGTCCGTCGAGCGGCATGCCCTCGCCACTGCCGCCAGTCACGTAGTACGCGAGGTCGAGGAGCTTGTAGACGAGGTAGCTGTGGTCGAGGTCCCCGGGGGTCACGCGCAGCATCGCTGCCGTCTGCGCCTTCACGCCGACCAGGTTCGCCTGCATCGTCGCCGCGTCGAGCATGTTGAGCCCGCCCGCGCTCTGCCCGGCGACGTGACAGGGCCCGCAGCGCGGCGCCACGACGGCGGCGAAGACAATCGCCGCCGTCACGTCGGGGTCGCCCGGACAGTCCGGCAGGGTCAGCCCGCTCGCACAGGTCCCGCCCTCGCACGATTTGGCCTGACAGTCGGAGTCGACCGCGCAGCCCTGGCCGAACTTGCAGCCCTGCTTGCACGCGCCGCCGCAGTCGAGATCCGTCTCGCCGCCGTTGGCGATCTTGTCGAAGCAGCTCGCCTGCACGCACGCGTCGCTGCAGGCGTCGAGGTCGTCGGCGTTGCCGTCGTCGCAGGCCTCGACCCCGGCCTGCACCTCGCCGTCCCCGCACTTGGCCGGCGAACAGGTGACGAGGCACGCGTCGCTGTCGTCCTGGTTGCCGTCATCGCAGACCTCGCCCGCTTGCACCACCCCGTCGCCACACACCGCGACGGGCCCCGTCGTGCCCGTGCTGTCGGTCGTGCCGCCGCTGGTCGTCGTGCCGCCGCTGGTCGTCGTGCCCGTGCCGCTGGTCGTCGTGCCGCTGCTGGCCGTCGTGCTCGTGCTCTCGGCGCTGCTGCTGCTGGTCGGCTCGCTCGTCGCCCCGGTGCCGACATCGGGCCCGTCCTCCGTCGTCGACGCCACCGTCGCCTCGCTCGTGCCGCTCACGCCGGTGCCCGACCCGGCGCCGCCACATCCGCCCAGCAGCGCCGACCCCAGCGCCCACGCGCAGGCAGCCCACGCGCGTGAACGACGAGGTCGACGGCAGGTCATCGCCCGCCAGCATACGATGCTCACCACCGGCCTGCCCAGTCACGGCCTCACCGAGCCCGCGCTGCGCACCCGCCGATCTGCCGATCTGCCGATCTGCCGATCTGCGCGATCTGGGGCCCTCGCAACCGAACATCGGCGACCTCGTCGCAGCAGTTGACATATCGGGCAATGACAGGACACCCTGGCCCCGTACCGCAGCGCGACGAAACCGTGAGCCGCGTCCTGGTGTTTCGCCGCTCGCGGAGCAACCCGGTGAGCTTGCCCGCGCCCGTGGCGATCCACGATGCGCCGCGGCGCGAGGGCCCGCCGGCAGCGCCGGCGCCTGCCTGTCCGCCTGGACCCTTCGCCCTGCTGTTCACGCGCACCGTCGCTGATGCGCCCATGGAGGTGCTCTCGGTCCTCGCCGCGGGGGACCGGATCTATGCGATGGGCAGCATGGTCTGGACCCTGCTCCACGCGGCCACCGGGGAGGTCGTCGCCCGGGGACTGCGCGGGCTGGGCGACGGGGCCCTCGATCCGCTGCTCCCGCTGCTCTACCAGCCCGACGCCCAGGGCCAGCTCGACGGTCTGCACTTCGACGCCGGGCAGCGGGTGTTCTGGTCGCCCCTCTATCTCAACGCGAACCTCCTGCGCACATTCCTCGCCCGGGTCGGCGATTCCCTGCTGCTCCTCGGCAGCGAGCGCTCACGCCCGGCGAGCGGGAGCTTCGAGCCGAAGCTCAGCTGCCTCGAGGCGCTGACCGTCGGGCCAGTGCCCGAGGTGCGCCCGAGCGGCCAGCTCGCGCCGGGAATGACGTCACCCCTGCTCTGGCAGGCGCTCGGCTGGACCGCGGCCGCGTGGGCGCAGGGGCTCGCCATCGCCTTTCCGGGCGAGATCCACCGGGTCGACGAATCGCTGGACATTGTCCGCGTGCTCACATTTCACGGCGAGCCCGTGGCGCTCAGCGTCGACGCCGCTGGCGTCTTGCATCTGATCGTCGATGCGCCGGGCGAGCCCCGTGCGCTGTGGATCGTGGCGTGGGACGGTCAGCGGTCCCTGCGTCTCCCGCTGCCCGCTCCCTATGATCGGACGCAGCAGCCCCCGCTCCTCCTGCCCACGGGGCAGGTGCTCGTGCGCGCGCCCGCAGGCTTGCTCTGCCTGGGCCAAGGTGGCGAGATTCACTGGACTGGCTGCCTCGCGCCCGACGGGGGCGCGGTCGCCCTGGCCGACGGCAGCGTGCTCGCCACCGATGGCCACGATCTGGTCCGCTTCGCCGCCGACGGGGCGCGAACCATCGTGCATCAATTCCCCGACCACCTCCTCCGCGGGCCGCCGCTCGTCAGCGACGGCGGTGAGATCACGCTGGCGACGCGGACCGAGATATTGCGGCTGCGACCGTGCCCGGCGCACCCTGTACCTTGACACACGGGATCTAGGCGATCGGCGGCGCGGACGACGTCGCACGGACCGGTGCGGTCCGGCTGGCTCGGTGGCGAGGTACCAGACGAGAACGCCACAATCGAGGACACAGCGATCGCCGTCATGCGGTCGATCGCGCGGTACCAGGCGCGGCCGCTGCGTGGGCGTACACCAGACCGGCAAGCTGTCCGAAACCCTGTCCGATGGGGGACCCCGCAGCGCGCGCCCGCCGGACGGTGCTGGCCACGCCGACACGGAATGTGCTAGGTGGCCCACCGGCGCCTTCATGCTCGTCCACCCGCGACCCGCGACACCCGCGACTCTCGTGCTCGCACGCGACGGCCACCTGCTGGTCCTCGCGGACGGCGAGCAGGAGATCACGATGCTCCGCTGGCAGGCCCGGACCGGAGAGACGCCCACCGGAGAGCGGCTGCTGCGACTCGCCGTGGCCGACGATCAGCGATCGCCCGCGCCGCTCCCGGACGATCTCGCGTTTGGTCGCGCGCTCGCCCGCGCCGCGCTGCGTGAGCTCGCCGCGGCCCACCCGCGCGAGGCGACGCCCGGCGAACCCGGGCCAGGCGTGCTCCCCGAGCTCCTCGCCACGGCCCCCGCCGCGCTCCGCCGCGGGCTCAGCGAGCGCGCCCTGCTCCGCGCGTGGCACGAGGTCTGCCACGCCGCGCGCCGCGAGCTCGCGCGCCCGGATGCCGCCCGCGAGGCCTTCTTCCGCCGTCACGGCGTCGACCCGGACCAGGACCGCATGTACCTGCACGTCGCCGAGCGCAAGCACGACCGTGCCTACCCCTTCGCGTTCCTCGTCACCGTCGCACAGGGCCGCGGCCCGCACGGACGCACGCTGCACGTCCCCCTGGCCGCGGCGCTGCAGCAGCACGTGGACGACCCCCAGGCCCGGCAGCGCCTGCTCGCGCCGCTGCGCCGCGCCGCCTCGCTGAGCCCGATCATCCGCGCCCTCGTCGAGAGCGGCGAGGTCTACCACCCGGTCGCGTGGACCGCCGCCCAGGCGCACGCCCTGCTGTGCGCCACCGCCGAGCTCGAGGACAGCGGGCTGCGCATCCGCGTCCCGGATTGGTGGCATCAGCAGGCCCCGAGCCCGCAGGTGCGGGTCGAGCTCGGCGCCACCCAACGGGCTCCAAGCGGGGCTCCAAACGGGTCACAACTCGGGATCGGCGCCCTGCTCGACTTCCGACTCCGCTACTTCCTCGGCGACGACGAGCTCACGCCCGAGGAGTGGCGCGCCCTCATGGGCGGCGCCGCGGGCCTCCACCACCTGCGCGGCCGCTGGATCGAGCTCGACCCGGCGCGCCACGCCGAGGCGCTGCGCCACTGGCAGAGCATCGCCGCCGCCGCGGGCCGCGGCCAGATCTCCTTCGCCGAGGGCATGCGCCTGCTCGCCGGTCTTCCGCGGGGCTCGCTGACCGAATCCACCCCGGCAGCGTGGACCGTGGCGACCCCGGGCCCGTGGCTCGCGACCATGCTGGCCGAGCTGCAGAGCCCGCGTGGCAGCCCCGAGACCGACCCGGGCCCGGCCCTGCACGGCACCCTTCGACCCTACCAGCGCGACGGCGTGGCGTGGTTGTGGCTGCTCATGCGCCTCGGCCTCGGCGGCTGTCTCGCCGACGACATGGGCCTCGGCAAGACGATCCAGGTGATCGCGCTGCTCCTGCTCATGCGCAAGCACAAGGTCGCCGGCCCGCACCTGATCGTCCTGCCGGCCTCGCTGCTCGGCAACTGGCGCGCCGAGCTCGCGCGCTTCGGCCCCAGCCTGCGCGTCTACACCGCCCACCGCAGCGTCAACGACGGCGACGCCCCGAAGGCCAGGGTCGACGTCGTGCTCACGACCTACGCCACGCTGCAGCGCCAGCCCTGGCTCAAGGACCAGGCGTGGGGCCTGGTCGTGCTCGACGAGGCCCAGGCGATCAAGAACGCCCAGGCCAAGCAGACCCACGCCGTCAAGGCGTTGCACTGCCGCCACCGCCTGATCCTCACCGGTACGCCGGTCGAGAATTCGCTGACCGATCTGTGGTCCTTGTTCGACTTCGGCAGCCCCGGTCTGCTCGGCGCCTCCGGCGAATTCAAGGCCTTCGTGCGCCGCCTCGGCTCCGATCACGCCGGCCTCGCGCCGCTGCGGGCCCTGGTCCGCCCGTACATCCTGCGCCGCCTCAAGACCGACCGCCGCGTCATCACCGACCTGCCCGACAAGACCGAGCTGCAGGTCTATTGCGGCCTCACGCGCGGGCAAGCGGCGCTCTACCAGAAGGCCGTCGACGCGCTCGCCAGCGAGGTCCAGAGCCTCGAGGGGATCCGCCGGCGCGGCGTCATCCTGGCCTACCTGACCCGCTTCAAGCAGATCTGCAACCATCCCTCGCACTACAGCGGCGACGGCCAATATGTCCCCGAGGACAGCGCCAAGTTCCTCCGCTTACAGGAGCTGTGCGCCCAGCTGGCCGAGGTCGGTGAGAAGGTGCTGGTATTCACCCAGTTCCGCGAGGTCTGCGCTCCCATCGCGGCGCTGCTCGAGGCCACATTCGGACGCCCCGGCCTCGTGCTCCACGGCGGTACACCGATCGCCCGCCGCAGCGACATGGTCGCCGAGTTCCAGCAGGGCGACGGCCCGCCCTTCATGGTGCTCTCGCTCAAGGCCGGCGGCACCGGCCTGAACCTCACCGCCGCCGGCCACGTCGTCCACTTCGACCGCTGGTGGAACCCCGCCGTCGAGAACCAGGCGACCGACCGCGCCTACCGCATCGGCCAGCACAAGAACGTGCTCGTGCACAAGTTCGTGTGCCGCGGCACCCTCGAGGAGAAGATCGACGCGATGCTCCGCGACAAGCAAGGCCTCGCCGACGGCGTCCTCGCCGACGATGGCGAGCACCGACTCACCGAGCTCAGCACCGACGAACTGCTGCGCGTCGTCTCGCTCGATCTGCGCGCAGCGCTGGCGGAGGACTGAGCCCATGGCGCGCCGCAAGAGCACCTCCCGCCGCAGCTGGACGCCCCGCGCCGTCTTTGGCGCCTTCGACGCCTACGACGATCTGTTCGGCGGCTCCGACATCGACGACGAGCTCAGCGAGCTCGACGAGCTGCTCGGCGATCCCCTGGACCAGGTGGTGATGGCGCTCGCCCGGCCGCCGCGGCCGATCCGCGCTCGCCAGGCGGATCTCGGCGGTCAGCCGCTGACCAAGGCGTGGTGCGCCCGCGTCGGCGACTGCAACGCGAGCGCAGCCCGCCTGCAGGGTGGCATCGACTACCTCCTCAGCGGCGCCGTGCAGGACCTCCAGGTCGGACCGCGCCGGCTCGTCGCCACGGTGCTGGGCACCAGCCGCTACCGCGTCGAGGTCGAGATCCTGCTGCCACCGCAGGCGGACATGCAGGCCGCGCTCGAGCGCGTGCAGCAGGCCCGCATCGCGCCGACGGGGACCGACCCGCGGATCGCGACCCAGCGCGCGATCCAAGGCGGCGGCCCCGGGCTGTTCCCCAGCGCGGCCCAGCTCCACGGCGAATGCACCTGCACGGACGGCCCGCGCTGCAAGCACATCGTCGCGGCCGTGTACGCCTTCGGGGTCCTGCTCGACCGCGAACCGGAGCAGCTGTTTTCCCTGTGGGGCATCGACGCGAAGGAGCTGCAGGCCGCCGCCACGTTCGTGATCCCGCCGCTCGCCACCGACCGGCGTCGGCTCGTCGACGACCTCGCAATCTTCGGCATCGATCTCGTCGATTCACGCGGGCAGGCAGCGATCGCCGACGGCACGACGATCGCCGTGCCGTCGACCGAGTCGCCGACCGAGCCGCTGCCGACCACCGAGCCCGCCCCGCCAGCGTCCACCCCCCCGGTGCCGGCTGGCGCTCCGCCGAACCTGCAGTCAGAGGTCCGCCGCGAGTATCTCCGGGTCATCGGTATCTCCCCGCGGACGATCGACGCCTGGCTGCGCAGCGGCGTGCTCCGCAAGACCGACCGCGATGACACCTACGAGCGCACGCCCGAGGCGAGCCGCAAGATCGCGGAGTTCCTCGAGCGCTGAGGCGATTTGGCCCCAGCGGGCCCGGCGTCGCCGCCTGTGGCCCGGGCTGAGTATTCTTCCAAAACATGCAACGATCCGCCGGTGTCTCGATCCCTCGGCGTCCTCGTGCTCCTCGCCGCGTGCGCCGTGAAGCCCGCATCCACGCCCGACGGCGATCCCGACACCACCTCGGGCACCAACTCCAGCACCACCGCGGTCCACACCGGCAGCGCCGTCACCGACCTGGCGTCCTCGACGAGCACGGCTGCGATCACCACGGATACGCCGACCACCACCACCAGCGACCCGCTCCCCTCGTGTCCGCCCGCGCCATGCCAGTCCGAGCTCGATTGCCCCGATGGCTGGCGCTGCGTCGACCCGTCCGAGGACGTGGACGTACCGTACAGCCCGCAACAGTACTGCTTCCCACCCGTCGATCCAAACGCCACTGGCTGCGACATCTACGCCCAGGACTGCCCGTCTGGCTTCAAGTGCGTGCATCAGATCTACGACGGAACGACGCCCGGCTGCGTGCCGGTCCAGGAGGACGCGTCCCCGCCTGGCGCGGCGTGCGAGAAGCTGCTCGCGTGCATCGTCGACGGCGACGGCCACGCGATCAACGCCGATACCTGCGACGTCGGCTCGCAGTGCTTCGCCGGCACGTGTCGGCAATTCTGTACCCTGATCGACGGCATTCCGGCCTGCCCCGAGGGCTACGCATGCAACAGCGGGCGCATCTCGCTGTGGTGCCTGCAGACCTGCGATCCCCTGGCCCCGGCATGCCCGCGCGGCGAGGTGTGCACCCCGGACTACCTGTCCTTCTTCTGCGGGGAATCCGCGCCGGATCCGGCTGGGCTGTTCGAGACCTGCGCCGGGTGGGGTTGCGCCGAGGGGCTCGCGTGCACCTTCAAGAGCGCAGCGATCGAATGCGACGGCGCAGACTCGCAATGCTGCGTCCCGTTCTGTGATCTCGGCGCCCCGGACTGCCCCGGTGCGGGCCAGGTCTGTCTCCCGTGGCCATGGCAGTTTGACCCTGACCCCGAATATTCGCACGTGGGCATCTGCAGCGTCCCACCGTGACGGTGGCCGCGATGATTCCGCGGGACCGCGCCCGCGGCCCGTGCTAAAGGCACCCTCGCCATGCGACCCCGCGCTGCACGCATTCACTTGCTCTCCCTCGGCCTCGCCCTCGCCGCTTGCACCGACAAGGGGACCCTCCCCGCCGACACAGCGAGCACCAGAGCGGCAGGTGACGACGTCAGCGACACGACCCCCACCAGCAGCCCCACCAGCGGCCCCACGGGCGACACCACCGGCGTCCCCACCGGCGACACCAGCACCGGCGAAGCCGCGAGCACGAGCGGCCAGGCCAGCACCAGCGACGCGACCAGCGCCACCGGCGACCCCCCGGGTGAGCTCCTGTGCCCCGTGGCGATCGACGATGCGATCCTCGCCTGCATCGCCGAGTTGCAGGCCGACCCGGAGCTCGCCGACAACAACTTCCTCCTCGACCTGCTGTGGATGTGCAGCGACGCCGAGCCGGTCGCCGACGACTACGACGCCCACTGCGCCGCCCACCCGGACGACCCGATCTGCGCCCTCGAGTACCAGGTATTCGTCGAGACCGTCCTCCCGGAGTGCGTCGCGCGCGTCCAGCAGCTCGTGTTCGCCGACGTATGCCTGCTGCCCGCGACCTACCCGGAGCTCCTGTTCGCCCCGGCGATCGCCCTGATGGAGCGGCGCTTCGTCACCACCGCCGCGCAGCTCGACGCCAGCGAGCAGCAGCAGCTCCTGTGGGCCAGCGCGGACATGGGCTTCCCCGCCGCGAGCGTCGAGGAGGCCCTGCTCGCCAGCGACGACGACGGCCTCGAACAGCTCACCGTCCTCGACGTCGGCACCGACCGCACCCTCGTCCTCTATTCGGGCCACTACGGCGACACCCGCGTCGGTCGCATGTTCTTCGCCGGCACCTTGACGCTCGTCGGCGCCGTCGAGGACGGCAGCTTCACCCGCTGCGGCGTCGAGCGCACGATCGAGGGCCAGCCCTGCACCGACGACCTGGCCTGCGCGCCCGATCACAAGTGCATCGATATCCTCAGCGACGCCGACAATGTCGTGCTCGCACCGGGCGTCTGCGCCTCGCCGACGCCGATCGCCGGCGAGGGATCGCCCTGCAACGCCCACCAGGACTGCGACCCCTCCAGCGGCCTGTTATGCCTCGACAGCATCAACGAGGGCGACGACGGCGTGTGCCGCCCGGGCTGGATGCGCCGCAGCTTCGCCGGCCCCGACACCGCCCTCGTCGCTGGCGGCTCCGTGAAGCTCCCGCTCCTCGTCGCCGGCGTCGCCACCGTCCCCACCGCCGCCTACCTCGATCTCCAGCGCGCCCAGGACGGCGCCAACCAGGTCGCGATCCACCTGGTCAACCCCCTCGGCACGAGCACCTCCGTCAGCCTCACCGACGCCCCGCTGGTCGTCCTCGACCTCGAGCCCATCGCGGTGCCGACCGACGAATCGGCGGGTGGCGTCTGGCACCTCGTCGTCGACGACCTCGGCGGCCAGGCCAGCGGCGCCGTCACCCGCGTCGCCCTGACCCTCGACACCCGCTGGGACTGACCCGTCGCTGCACTTATCGACCTGTCCTTGCGGACATGTCGATCGCTCGCGCTCAATCCCCCTGACCGAAGCCGATCCCCACCCCGAGCATCAGCGCATGGCTGACCCGCGTCTCCCGGACGCGGGACGGCTGGCCGTCCACGGGCGCCGCGTCGATCGTGACGCGGTCGCCCTCATACATCACGACAACGTTGATGCTGCGGATCTTCCCCGGCCCGTGGCGTGCCAGCGCCAGGTCCAGCGTCGCGCGCCAGTGGTCGCGCACGCCGGCGCGGCGGTCGAAGAAGCCGTGATCTCCGCGCATTGTCCACGCCAGTTGCACGCCGCGAGCCGGCCGCACAAACCAACCGAGGTCGCCGCCGACCAGGAGGTTCGAGAAGCGGACCAGCCGCCCGAGGTCGTGCACCCCGGCCGACGCCGCCACGATCGGCCCGACGTGCAGCACCCAGCGACCCGGCCGGTGGAGGCGGAGCCCGCCGCCCGCCCCGGTGGCCCCGACATAGTGCGCCCCCTCCACGCGCCCGTTCAGATACGCCGCGAAGCGCTGCTCGAGCAGCGACTTCACATACCACGACGCCGCCCGAGACCCGGCCCACCCGAGCTGCATCGCCAGCGTCCCGTTGCCCCCGAACGCGAGCCGGCGCCGGACCTCCGACGACGACCCCGCGATGTCCCGCGAGATCGTCGCACCGAGGTCCAGCGTCTGCGAGATATCGACGGCGATGAACTTCACCAGGCCGGGCGCGACGCCGGAATGATCGTATGCGGCGAGCCGCCCATACAGCTGCCCCAACCCGCTGTACGCCTCGCTCGTGGTCGGCGGCGGATGCTCCGCGCGGCGAGCCGCACGCAGCGCTGCGCCGAGCCCGATGGACCCGCTCCACACGAACAGCCCGTCGCCATCGTCGGTGATCTCCGGCACGGCGGGCGCCGGCCTGGCGACGACCGGCATCAGGGCGCAGATCGACGCCGCGGCCACCGCAGTCCCCCAAGGCCCGACGACACCCATCCTTCGATCTCCGCCCGCGGCGCCATCATACATCCGCTGGCTGCCCCCGAGCACCCGCCTCCGGGGCTGGCAAGCTCGTCATGATAGGATCGCGCGATGCCGGAGACCCACGCGTGAACCCGCCGCAGCGTGCCGATGGCGAGGCGGAGGTGGTCGGCGGAGCTGCGCCGCGTCCAGTGCTCGCGCGCCTGCTCGCGCGCTATCCAGAGCGGCCGGTGCGGGCGGTCTTCATGCTCGTGAACAGCTTCGTCGCCATCGCGCTGCTGGCCGGGCTCGCCATGGTCACGGCCAACCCCTTCGTCTTCCCTTCGCTCGGGCCCACCGCGTTCCTGTGCTTCTTCACCCCCACGGCGCCCAGCGCGAGCCCGCGGAGCACGATCGTCGGCCACGCCATCGGCATCGTCTGTGGATACGGCGCCCTGCTCCTGGTCGGGCTCGAGCACGCACCCGCGGCGATCGTGACCGGCGTCGACGGGGCCCGCATCCTCGCCGCCTCGCTCTCGCTCGCGTGCACCGGCGCCCTCATGATCGTCCTCGGAGTGGCGCACCCGCCAGCCGGCGCGACGACCCTGATCGTCTCGCTCGGCATCGTGACGCGCCCGGCACACCTGCTGATCCTCGAGGCGGCGGTCGTGGTGTTGACATTGTACGCGCTCGCCATCAACCGCCTGCTCGGCGTCGACGAGCGACCATGACGGCGCGGGCTCACTGCGCCTTGCAGTCGAACTCGAATTGCCCGTTGCCGCCGCCGCCGTACACCTTGAAGTAGAAGGCCGGGAAGATCGCCACGTTCTGCGCCCCCTCCGGGGCGAAGAAGTAACGCCGGTCCTCGGTCATGTCGTTGATATTCACGTCCCATCCCTTCATCGTCAGAAACGCCTCGAAGGCCGCGACGTCCGCCGCGTTCGGGTCGTTGGGGTCGACGGGGAGCGCCATGTCGACGTGGAAGTCGATCCCGCCGCCCTTGACCATCACGGCGCTGAGGTCCACGGGCGTGCCGTCGCCGAGGAACGACCCGGAGATGGTCTCCTTCAGGGCGAGCTCGACGGGCGTCGTCTCCACGCAGTTGAACGAGGCCACCACGCCGCCTCCGGTGCTCGCTTCGCCGCCGCTGCTCGCTTCGCCGGTGCTGCTCGCACCGCCGGTGCTGCTCGCACCGCCCGTGCTGCCCTCGCCGGTCGAGGCCCCCATATCGCCGGTCGAGGCCCCCGATTCACCGGTCGTGCCCGTGCCGGTGCTCGTCGGCGTGGCGCCCGTGCTGGTCGGGCTATCCGTGCTCGTGCTCACTCCGCTGGGATCGGTGGAGCCCGTGGAACTCGCGGCGTCGGTTGTGTCCGTGCTCGCGTCGGTCGTGCTCGCGCCCGAGGGTGAGCACGCGCCGACCATGAGGGCTACGACGAGAGGGATCGCGGGGGACCGGGGCATGCACCGATCTTTGGGTCACCCGCGACCGATCGCCCCGCGAAGGTCGTGCGCCGCGCGATGGACGGCTGTCCGCCGGCCACACGCGCCGCGCCCTGTGGTCATTTGCGCGCTGAGAGACATCCGGGCATTGCCGCCAGCACATCCGGGAGCGCGTACCATCGCGGGATGCTCCACCCGGTCGTGTCCTCGACCCCCGCACTCCTGGCGCTCGCGCTCACCCTGACCGGGTGTCAGGGACGCGGGGTCGACTGTCACCGGCGCCCGCCGACCGCCGGCGACGAGGCCGTATGTCGCGTGCCGGCGTGGCGCGACCGCGACTACATCCTGCGCCTGCCCGCGAGCTACGATCCCGGCCAGCGCTATCCGCTGATCGTCGCGCTCCACGGCGGCGGCGGCGACAAGGAGGGCGCCAATCCCCTGACCTGCGAGGACGGCGACGAGGCGAGCCCACATTGCCTGAGCCAGGTCGCCGAGCGCGAGGGCTACATCATCGCCTACCCCGACGGCACCGCCAACAGCCTCGGCTTTCGCACGTGGAACCAGGGCGGCACCGCCGACGGCGCGCTGCAGTGCCCCTACGCCTGCGAGCAGGGGATCGACGATATCGCCTACTTCAAGGCGCTGCTCGACGACATCGAGGCCGTCGCCTCCGTCGATCCCCGGCGGATCTACGCGACCGGCTTCTCCAACGGCGGCGGCATGAGCCACCGCCTCGCCTGCGAGCTCAGCGACCGCCTCGCCGCGGTCGCGCCGGTCAGCGGCGCCAATCAATTCGCCGGCGCGGCCGACTGCGCCCCGGCAAGGCCGGTCCCGATCCTCGCGATCCACGGCCGCGACGACCCCTGCTGGCCCTACGACGGCGGTGAGGGCACCTGCCTCTCGGTCCAGGAGGGCAACTACGTCGCCGTCGAACCGTCGATGATCGGCAGCGCCGACGCGCCCGGGTGGGCGCTCCGCAACGGCTGCGACCCGGCGCCGATCGTCGCCCCGATCGCCGACAACGCCGATGACGGCACCAGCGCGACGCTCACCAGCTTCGCCGGCTGCACCGCCGGGACCGCGCTCATCGCCGTCGACGGCGCCGGCCACACCTGGCCAGGCGGCGACCAGTACCTCGCGGTCGACAAGATCGGCGCCGTCTCCCGCGACTTCTCGGCGAGCGAGCAGATCGTAGCATTCTTCACCGACCAGACGCTGCCGTGAATCACGTCCTCGGGCGCTGCGCGGGTCAACGATCCGCGGGCGTGCCCACCGGCTCTGCTGGCTCCGCTGGCGCTGCCGGCTCCGCCGCGTCCGCTGGCTCTGCCGGCTCCGCTGCCTCCGTCGGCGCCGCGGGCTCTGCCGCCGCGTTCGGCTCGGCTGGCTCGTCGTCGTCGGCGTAGAGCCGGTCGATGAAGTCTCGCGCCCACGGCGGGCGGCCGACGATGACCCACGCGATCGCCAGCGACCCGAGCGGCACGAAGAAGCTGACGAAGTCGACCAGCACGATGATGATGGCGAGCCCGAGGCGGATGCCGATGTGCATCAAAGATGCGACCATGAAAGCACCTGCCTGGCAAGCGCCCTCCGGGCGCGCACGCCCGTCGACAGCCGACGAATATGCCGGTAACGTGGCGGCTGGGGGTGTGGGCATGAGCAAGCGCGGCGTTTGGTGGGTGGTGGCGGCGATTGGGGCGGGCTGCGGCGACGACGTCGCCGGATCTGCCGGCACGGGCACGGGCACGGACACGGGGAGCAGCGGCGGCGCCAGCAGCAGCACCAGCGCCGGGTCGACCGACACCGCGACGCCGACGACCAGCGCCGGCCCGGGCACGGTCAGCGAGGGCATGAGCACCGGCACCAGCGATGCGGTGACGCTGACCGAGACAGGCAGCAGCGGCGACGCCAGCACCAGCGGCGACGCCAGCACGAGCACCAGCGACGCAAGCACGAGCACCGGCGAGGCCAGCACCGGCGGCGACAGCTCGACCGGCGAGCCGCTGCTGTGCCCCGACCCGGTCGAGAGCAAGGGCGCCGCGGTGAGCTTCGGCGGCCTCGGCGGCGAGCAGGCGCTGGGCTTCGCCGTCGGCGCGGACGGGGCGCGCTACAGCGGCGGCGTGTTCTTCGGCCCGAGCGTGGACCTCAAGCCGGGCGGCGGCGCGGTGTTTCCGGCGCAGGGCGACAGCGGCAACATGTGGCTCAACAAGGTCGCCGTCGACGGCAGCTACGTCTATGGCTACACCTGGCCGACGATCTCCGGCTATCATTGTTATGTGTGGGGTTTCGCGCCGGACGCGGACGGCAGCGTATACGTGGTCGGGCACTTCGTCGGCGACCTCGACCTCGACCCCGGCCCCGGCGTCGACAAGCACAAGGCCGGCGACGGCAAGGGCGACCTCGCCGGCTTCCTGATGAAGCTCGGGCCGGACGGGAAGTACCAGTGGGGGCGCCACTGGGGCTCGGACTGGACCACCGCCTTCGGCGTCGCGCTGGCGCCCGACGGCGCGCTCTACGTGACCGGCTACTTCAGCGGCAACATCGACCTCGACCCCGGCGTCGGCAACGCTCCATTCATGGCCTCCGGCGTCGGCAACGCGACCGACGGCTATCTCAGCAAGTTCGATCACGACGGCAATTATCTGTGGGGTCGGACCTGGGGCGCGGGCGGCGAGGTCTACAGCTACGACGTGGCGGTCGACGCCGACGGCAACCCCGTCGTCAGCGGCACCACCGGCGGCCCGGCCGACCTCGATCCCGGGCCCGGCATGCAGGTCCACAACGCGCTCGGGCTGGCGGACACCTTCGTCGAGCGCTTCCTCGCCGACGGCACCTGGAGCTGGGCCTTCGCCATCGGCGGCGACAACTACGAGCAGATCAACGACATCGCGGTCGACCCGATGGGTCGGGTGTGGATCGCCGGCGGCACCAGCTCGACGAGCATCGACCTCGACCCCGGCGTCGGCATGGCGGTGCAGGTCAACATGAGCCAGAGCTACGACGGCTTCGTCGCCCGCTACGGCGCCGACGGAAAGTACGAGCAATCTCTCGCGCTCGCCGGCAAGGGTCACGACAACCTGTGGGGCATCACCACCGATTGCCACGGCGGCGTGTATGTCGCCGGGCACTTCAGCATGACGGCCGACCTCGACCCCGGCATGGGCGTGGCCATGCACAGCTCGGGCGGCGAGAGCGACCCCTTCCTGCTCGCCCTCGACGACGCCGGCGCCTATCGCTGGTCGCGCAGCTGGCCGAACGCTGCCTCGGGGGTGACCCAGGGCGTCGGTATCGACGAGGACCAGATGGTCCACGCGCAGATCAATTTCTACGGACAGATCGACGCCGACGCCGGCCCCGGCGTGCTGAACTTCGCCGCCAAGGGCGACGAGGACGTGCTGCTGCAGCGCCTGCGACCGAGCAACGGCGACTGGTAGGCGGCGTTCAGACCTCCGGCCGAAGGCCGCGGGCGAAGCGGGCCAGCGCGGCATACAGCGCCGGGCACGCGGCGCCGCTGCCCGGCGCGCGCAGGCTGGCCGCGAGGTCGGGGTGCACGCCGAGATCGTGGTCGGCGCCCGGAACCTCGATGAACCCCGTCCAGGCCCGCGGGCGCGCGGCCAGCAATTCGACGAGGGCGCGGGCGTCGACGTCGGCGACCGCCTGGTCGAGGGCGCCGCGCACGACCAGGACATCGGCGGTGACGCGCGACCAGGCGGCGGCGAGATCGATCGCGGAGAGCTCGTCGGTGAAGCGAGGGTCGCGGCCGGTGCGGGCGCCCGCGACGAGGGCGGCGATGTCCTGGCCGGTGCGCGCGGCCTGGCGTTCGGCCGATCGGCGGACCACCTGCGGCCACGGCAGGGCGCAGCTGCCGTAGACGGCGATCCTCCGCACCTCGCCCGCGCCGGCGAGCAGCGGCGCCAGCATGCCGCCGACGCTGTGGCCGAACAGGCCGAGCGCCTCCGGATCGACGAAGGCGCGGGCCCGCAGCGCAGCGAGTCCGGCGGCGAAGATGTCGCGCTCGGCGAGGAAGCCGAGCGCCTCGCAGGGACCGCCCTCGCTGTCTCCGAGGCCAGGTCGCTCGACCCGCATGCTGACGACGCCAGCGCCGACGAGCGCCTCGACCAGCGGGCGCAGCGGGTGCCCGGGCGCGACCGCGAAGTCCTGCGAGGAGCAGGCGAGGCCGGGCAGCAGCAGCCACGCCGGATGCGGGCCCGGGCCCGGCGGGCGCACGGTGATCGTGCGCAGGCGGACGCCGGCGACCTCGATGCTGTCGTAAAGGACATGCGCATCGGGACATGTCTCATGGGGCAGGTCATCAAGGTGCAGATCGACGGCGAGCAGCGCCTCGCCGCGGGCGACGCGGAGGCGCAGCAGCTCGCCGCCGCGACGCGGGCGCAGCAGCGCCGCGAGCTGCGAAGGGTCGGAGATCGGGCGCTCGTCGAGCGCGAGCAGGCGATCACCGGGGCGCAGCAGCGCGGCCGCGGCGCTGCCGGCTCGCAGCTCGCGGACCAGGGCCCCGCCGGCCGGCGAGGCGACGCAGCGCAGGCCGATCGCGGGGCGGCGAGGCAGAGGCAGGGGCATCGGCGCAGGCGAGCATAACGCGCGGGCGCCCGAACATGCGAGCCGCATGGGCACGCGACGCGAGCCACCGGGTGAGCACGCCGCACCGGCGGCCGAAGTGTCGCGCGCGACCAGGCCGCGGTATATCGCGGAGCGAGTGGCCCGCGAACCTGTCCATATTTACGCCCCGAGCCGCAGCTTCGCCGAGACGCTGGTCGCCGCGCTGCCGGACCGAGATTGCGAGATCTGGGACGACGCCGCGGCGGTGCTCGCGGGCCTCCCCGATGCGCGCTGCGTCGTCGCTGGCAGCCTGCCGCCGGGCGCAGCGGCGCGTGCGACCCAGCTGCGCTGGCTGCACGCGCTCGGCGGAGGTGTCGACGCGCTGACAGGCGAGCTCCCGCCCGCGGCCTCGCTCGTGCGCGTGACCGGGGTCTGTGAGGCCGCGGTGAGCGAGCACGCGTGGGCGCTGCTGTTGGCGCTGGCGCGCGAGCTGCCCCTCGCGTGCGAGCAGCAGCGGGCCCGCGTGTGGCGGCCCTTCGCGACCCGCCAGCTCGCCGGCTGCACCCTCGGCGTGCTCGGGCTCGGGGCGATCGGCGGGCGGATCGCGGCGCTGGGCCGGAGCTTCGGGATGCGGGTGCTCGGGACGCGACGCGGCCTGCCGGCGACCACCAACCCGGGGCCCGCCGAGCCGGGCGTGTCCGTGCATCCGCCGGACGCGACCGCGACGGTGCTCGCCGCCGCGGACTTCGTCGTGGTGGCCCTGCCGCGCACACCCGCGACCCGCGGCCTGCTCGGGCCGGAGCTGCTCGCGCGAATGCGTCCCGGGTCGCGCCTGGTGGTGATCAGCCGCGGCGGGATCGTCGACGAGTCGGCGCTGATCGATCGCCTGCGCTGCGGGGCGATCGCCGGGGCCGCCCTCGACGTCGCCGCCGAGGAGCCGCTGCCGCCGGACTCGCCGCTGTGGGGCGCGCCGAATTTGCTGCTGACCCCGCACGTCGCCGGCTGGTCACCCGACTACGCCCGCCAGGTCGCCGCCGTGGTGCGGACAAACCTCGAGCATATCGCGGCCGGCCGGGCACCCCCGGGCCTGGTCGACCCGGCGCGGGGATACTGAGCGCTCGCGGGGCCGCGCGCGACCGGATACCATGCCGGCATGCAGCTCTGCTCCGCGTGCTCACGCCACGTCCTCATCGACGCGCCCGTCTGTCCCTTCTGCGGCACGACCCTGCGGGCCGCGCTCGCGGTGCCCGCGGCGATCCTCGGGCTCGCGCTCGGCCTCGGCCTGTTCGCCTGCGGCGACGACAAGATGACCAGCGAGACCGGGACCAGCGCCGCGAGCACCGGCGTGGCGAGCACGAGCGGCCCCGGCGGCACCGACAGCCCGACCACGGGCGAAGCCACGGGCACCGCCACTGGATCGGGCACCGGCACCAGCGCGACTGGCAGCTCGAGCACGAGCACCGGCGACGACACCACCGATACCACCACCGGCGACACCACGGCCACGACCGGCGACACCACCGGCGATACGGGCAGCACCGGCGGCACCGGCAGCACGGGGGACGGCACCGGCAGCACGACCAACGACAGCAGCACGACGATCCCGCTGCCCTACGGCGGACCGCCGCCGCGCGAGGTGTTCGCGGTGTGGGTCTGAGCGCCGCTGGCTCAGAACCACGCCGGGGTGCAGGTCGCCGTATAGATGCCGTCGCCGTAGCGGGCGTAGCCGGCGGCCGTGAGGATATCGAAGCTCTCGGCGAATTCGTTGTTGAACTTCACGGCGATCTCGTCGCCCGCGTTCGGGTCGCGGATCGCACACAGACCAGTCGCGGCGACCAGCTCGACCACTGCGTTCATATACAGCTCGACCTCCACCACATAGTCGCCCATGTCATCGTGCATGAACCACTCGGGGTGCCCGGCCAACACCTGCTTGACCGCGTCCTGCACCGACACGCGGAAGCAGGTCTCGCCCTTGGCGCAAGTGTCCCCCTCGCCCGAACCGGGGCCTGGAGAGCAGTCCTGCTCGCCCTGCGGCGGACACAGCGGCGCGCCGGTGTCCGCGGTCGTGCTGGCCAGCGAGGTCGAACCCACGGCCTCGCTGGTGCTGCTGGCGACAGCGGTGGTCGACGCCCCGCCGGTGCTCGCGAGCTCGGTCGTGGCGCCGGCGCTCGTGGTCGGCGCATCGCTGGTGAACGCCGCCGAGCTCGCGTCCCCGCTGCTCCCGTCCCCGCTGCTGGCCGCCGTGCTGACGGTGGTGGCCGTCGTCACCGTCGTGGTGAAGCCGGTCGCCGAACCCTGGCGCTCGTCGTCGGGGTTGCAAGCGGCGACGAAGAGGACGGCACAAAATAGCGGGGGTCGCATTGCGCGCATTTTCGCACCGATGGCCACCGCGGTCAACGACGGCCTGACGATCACCCCGCAATCCCCTCATATCACCGGGACTGCGGGTCGCGGTCGCCGATCGTGACCACCACACTCCCGCGCTTGTGGCCGGCGTCGACGTACCGGTGGGCGTCGGCGATGCGCTCGAACGGGAAGCGCCGGTCGATGACTGGCCTGAGCGCCCCCTTCGCGGCGAGTTCGACCATGGTGTGCAGATCCTCGACACGTACGTTCGCCGGACCACCCACCACGCGATGGCGGCTCGTCATGGCCACCCACAGCGCGCCCAGGTTGTCGGCGAGCGTCGCTAACACGAGGGCAAGGCGACCGCGCTCCTTCAGCGCGACCCTGCTCCGCTCATACGCCGCGTTTCCGACGGTGTCGACGATGACGTCATAGCGCGCAGCGTCACGGGTGAAATCCTCCCTGGTGTAGTCGATCACCCTGTCGGCGCCGATCGACCTCACCAGCTCGACGTTCGCGGTGCTGCAGACGCCAGTCACGTGCGCACCGAGGTGCTTCGCTATCTGAACGACCGACGTGCCCACGCCGCCGGCCGCGCCGTTGACGAGCAGGTGCTCGCCCGCCTGGAGCTTCGCACGCCGGAGAAAGTCGATCGCGGTGGTCGCCCCGAACGACAGGGAGGCCGCCTCCTCGAAGGTCAGGTTCGCCGGCTTGGGCACGATGAGCCCATCCTCCGGGAAGCACCGGAACTCCGCGTGACAGCCCATCGACGCGCCAGCGAATCCGATGACCGCGTCGCCGACCTTGAACCGAGTCACCGCGGGGCCCACCGCCTCCACGACACCCGCAAGCTCGGTGCCCAGGATCGGCTGTCGCGGCCCCTTCAAGCCCACGACGAGGACCGCGATCCACCCGAAGCCGCGCGGAAAGTCCCCGCTCCGGACACGCCGGTCGCCGCTGGTCACCGTGGTCGCGAGGACACGGACCAGCACATCCTTCGGGCCGGGCACCGGCGTCGGCACCTCGCGGATCTCAAGCACGTCGGGGGGACCGTAGTGGGGGCAGATGATGGCGCGCATGTTTACTGTGTAAGCTTACCTCGTGGAGTCGTGCACGACGATGACGGCGTCGCGACTCCGCTACTCCGACGCGGTCGTCGGCCTGCTGATGGCTGACGGCTTCACTGTCGCGCAGGCCTACCGGGCGTTCCTGCTGCTCGACAGCCACGTTTGGCGATCGCCGTGGAGCCCGGCGATGACTATCGGCGGGTGTAGCTCACGCCGTGGGCGTCCAGGAAGTGGACGATCGCCTCGTGACGGACCGCGTGGCGCATCGCGGTCGAGCTGTCCCAGCTGTTGTGCAACCCGACGATCCGGCCGTGATCGTCGAACAGCGGGCTCCCCGAGTGCCCCCAGTAGGTCCAGGCGTCGTGCATGGTGCCGCCGAGCGATTGATCGGCGAGCGCGTCGCCGCGGACGCCGCGGATCTGACCGCGCGAGACGTGCCACGGGAGATAGCCGGTCGCCTCGCCGGCGGGCGTCCGCGTGCCCGGCTGGCCGATCACCACGACCGTCGCGCCGCGGACCGGGGCCGCCGCTGCCAGCGGAGCCCACGCCAGATCGCCGCCGCCAGCCTCGACCGTGAGCAGCGCGAGATCGAGGGTATGATCGATCGCGGTCACGACCGCGTTCACCGTCGTGCCGTCCGGGAACGCCACGCGCAGGCGCTGGCCGTGCGCGTCGACCACATGGGCCGCCGTGAGGATCGTGCCGGTGCTCGCCAGGTTGACGCCGCTGGCCCGGCCGAGCCGCACCGCGGCGGGCTGGACCCGGCGGATCGCCCGGCGCAGCGACGGGTCGCGGATCTCGTCGTCGACCTTGTGCAGATATTGGTTGTCGCGCTGCCTGGACGCGGCCGGATCGCGGCCCAGCGCGACGTCGACCAGCCAGGCCACATCCGGGCCGTCGACGGTCGAGCGAGCATATTGATCGAGCACGTGGAGCAGCCGCTGTGAGCCGGCCAGCTCGGGCTGGGTCGCGATCTGGATCAGGGCGTCGGGCAGATGCGACATGAGGTGCCGCGCCGTCTCGGCTTGATCCTCGCCGGGCCCCTTGGCGGCGTAGTCCGACACCGCGTCATCCAGCACAACGCCCCCGGAGCGGCCCGCCAGCGCGGCGAGGTCCTCGGCGGCGATCGCCGCGGCCGGGTAGCGCTGCTCGCCCGCGACGGCGGCGGCGAAGCGCGCGTCATCCTCCGCGGCGTTGCTGGCCAGCTGCACGCCATCGACGGTGGCGTCGACGCCATGAAAGACCTCGTGGTGCAGCGTCAGCGGTAATTGCGGATCGTTGTAATAGGCCGCGACGATCGTGTGGTCCCCGTCCCACTGACCGAAATAGCGATATCCCCCGAGGCGCGGGGCCCACGGCCGGAAGCCATCGCCGGTCTTCGACGCCAGGCCCTGATAGAGGCCGATCGTCCGCAGGCCCAGCGCGCCGAGGTATCCGCGCGGATACTTCGTCGCCTCGGCCAGCGCGATCCGGGCGGCATCGAGCCGGCGCGCCGCGTCGAGCAAGGGCATGACGTCGAAGCCCGCGTCCGCGGGGACCTCCTCGCGGGTGAACACCAGCCGCGCGCCGGTCCGGGCCGCGAACGCGTCGACCAGCTCGTCGAGCTCGCTCGCGGCGGCGGCGTGCGCCTCCAGCGGGGCCTGGGGAGATAACACCGCGAGCGCCGCGACCAGACTCCGGGTGGGCAGGTGGCTCATGCGCGTTGGACTGCGGGCGGCCCCCCACTTTCAGGCCGCCCGGTAAAACTACAGTAAGGAGTTGTGCCGACGCGCGTCGACGGCCCTCGTGACCGCGTGGACAGCCGCGCCCGCTTCCTCGATACTGCGTCGATGCGGCACCTTTCTTTCCAGCGATCGGTCGGCCTCCTCATCGCGCTCGGGCTCGCGGCCTGCGGTGACGGCAAGACGATGAGCGGCAGCGACGGCGGCTCCACCGGCGCAGGCGCCACGGACACCAGCGCGAGCGACACGGCCACCAGCGAGGCGAGCGCCTCGGGCTCGTCGTCCGCCGCGAGCGAGCCGACCACCGGGGGTGTCGCCGCCGACCCGGCCAAGTATGGCCAGGCCTGCGCCCCCGACGACGGCTCCGCGGTCGAGTTCAGCATCGGGATCGCCGCCCGCGAGTGCACGGCGGACTTCCCCGAGGACGCGCCGATCTTCCGCATCACCCTGTATCAGGGCGTCGCCCTGCCGGTCGGCGAGCACAAGCTCGACGGCGGGCTCGGCTTCGCCTACCTCGACGACGGCAACGGCATGCCCGTCACTGGCGATAGCGGCAGCCTCACGATCACCGCCGAGGTCGCCGACGGATACCTCGGCGCCTACAACGTGACCCTCAGCGACAGCACCGTGCTGAGCGGCAGCTTCGAGGCGATCTACTGCCCGCAAGACGTCGTGTGCGGGTGAGCACCCCTGCGGGCCGTCAGCCGCCCTCAGCCGCGCGACGCCTCAGGGCAGCTCGAATGCACCGATGTCGGGCGCCGGTCCGATGCACGCCCCCGCCGCGTCGCGCGTGAACGCATCCGCGAAGGGCAGACCGGCGGTGTCCGGCGGACCCTTACCGTCGACGAGCCCGACGTTCCCCGGCATGCCCGCGGCGTCGAGCTGCGGGTCCTGATCGTAGGTCGAGTGGACCAGGTCCTGGGCTATCACGCCCCACCAATTCAGCGCGCCGGGCTTGAGGAACACGTTGTAATCGACGACGTTGCCAGGGCCGGTATTGCCGTCGTCGGCGTTGAGCGAGGCGCCGCCGTCCTGCCCGCCGACGACGATGTTGCCGGTGAAGCGGCAGCCTTCGGGCTTCGATATCTGGACACCGGAGCTCATGCCGGCGGCGCTGGGCAGGAAGCGCAGCAGCTGCGGGCCGGTGCAGCTCCAGATCGTGTTGCGCACGGCGGCGCAGTCCTTGCAGCCCTCGAAGGCCACCGGCGCGCCGACCAGATCGTGCAAGCGATTGGCGAAGGCGACGATGCGCAGACCCTCGAACGCGGCGTCCAGCGGCTGGAAGAACTCCGGCCCGGTGCTCTGCCCGAGCGACAATGCGTTGCCCGGCTCGCTCTGGTGGTGGACCTCGTTCCACGCGAACAGCAGGTCGCTGGTGCCGCCCTTGAGCATGATCATCACGCCGGGGCCGTCGTGGAACTCGCTGCGCACGATGTGCCCGGTGTTGACGCCGACGTAGTCGAGGACGGGGTGCGCGTTGACCTGACCGGCGGCCCACAGCTCGGAGTCCTCGACGTAGGCCGCGGTGGTCTGGCTACCCTTGATGCAGCCCAGCCCGGCGTCGTGGATCTTCAGGCGCCGCAGCAGCAGATGGTCGGCGAAGAAGAAGTGCAGCACATGGCCGTCGGAGCCCGAGATCTCGAGGTCCTGAACGATGATGTGGCTGGCCTGCTCGAGCGTGAGCGGACCGATCTTCGCGCCCGGCTCGCCCGTGATCCAGATCGGCGCGTCCGCGCTGCCCGCGAGGCCGACCGTGTACGTCGGCGCCGGCAGCTCGCCAGCGACGCGCACCTCGGTCCCGGGCGTCGCCACCATCAACGCGGCCGCCAGCTCGGCGAAGGGCGCGAGCTCGCTGCCGTCGCCGCCAGGCGCTGCACCAGCCTGGACATACAGCGAGCTGCTCGCCTGCTTGCCGTCGGCGAAGGTCGGGAGCTTCGGTTCGCAGCCCGCCTCGCCGCCCGTGCCATCGCTCGGATCCGCGGTCGTCGCCGAATCGCCGGTGCTCCCGCCTGGGTCGGTCGCCGTCGCCACGCCGGTGGCCGTGGTCTCACCGGTGGGGTTCGCGTCGCCGGAGTCGCCGGTGGGCTCAAGCGAGCCCGTCGAGGTCGCGGCGCTCGTGCCGGCCGGGCCACTGCTGGCATCTCCGGAGCCGGCGTCACCACAGCCGCTCAGCGATGCGGTCACGAGCGCGGCGAGGAACAGGCGAGGGATCGCGTTCATGGCCACGAGGATGACGGTGAAGTCGGCGTGACAGCAAGCGCCGACATTGAACCGCGGCCCCGGGCTCGCCAAACCCAGTGCGCGCGGTCCCAGCCGCCGTCGCCCCGCGGATCAGCGCCGCGTCGGCGCTCGCGGGGCCCGTCCTACTGGAGGGCGACGGTGATCCGCGGATACACGTACACCGGCGCGGTGTCGATGCGCCAGGCCACCGCGGGGTCGGGCCCGGAGACGACGCCCGTCGGGCGGAAGGCCCGGGTGGCGGCGAACACCAGGAAATGATAGCAACCCGCCGGGGACCCGGCCGGGAGCTCATAGTACAGCTCCCGGGTCTGCACATTGTCACTGGCGCTGGTATGCCAGTGCGCCGCGGCGTCGGCGGCGGCCACCGGCAGCCCGTTGCGACCGTCGGTGATGAGCTGCGGCGCGACCATCGGCCCGCAGCCCTGGGGCGTGACCGCGAAGTCCCGCAGGTGGTCGGCGCTGATCCGCAGCGCGAGGCGGATCTGCACGCGCGCGGTGCCCTGACGCGTGATCACGGCGCAATCTGCGACCGGCAGCGGCTGCCAGGCGAGCGAGGTGTCCGGGTGGCGCCATTGCAACGCCAGGAATTCGACGGTCGGCGGGGTCGCGTCGATCTTCAGGTTGACCGGCGGGGTCTGGCTCCCGGGGATCGCCGTGATCGCGCCGCCCGGCGCCGCGGCGCCGAACTCGAGCTTGAATGTGTGCAGATGGTCGCCGCCCTCGAGCACCGGCGCGAGGATGCCGACCGGCGTCCAACCCTCGGAGCGCGGGACGATGCGATACCACTGCCCCTCCACCGGGCTGATCACGAGCTGCTGCAGCGTCCCGCCCACCAGCTTCATCAGCGGCCCGTAGGACCCGTTCAGGAAGGTCGCGCTGCCGCCGTCGATCTGGTGGTACACGCGATAGTGGGTCGCGCCCGGCCGCTCGGCGCAGCCGACCAAATAGAAGGGCTCGGTGAACGGCGCCTGCGCCGGCTCGGTCCGCGCGCCCTCGCCGGGCACGCCGTTGGCGTCGGGCCGATTGGGCAGGAGCGCGTAGCCGCTGCTGCCGTCGTGGTACACGGAGGGAATGCTGCCGACCTGCAGCGGATAGTTGCTGGCGAACAGGATCGCCGGCTCGCCGCAGGGACCGACGTCCGGGATGTCGCAGCTCGGCCCCGCGAGCGCGCTGGCGTTGGCCCGCAGCGTCACGTCACCGATGCTGGTCGCGTCCCAGCGGACCTCGAACAGGCCCTCGCTGTAGATCACCTCCTGCACGCCGTCGGCGTTGACGTCCTGCGTCACCTCGAAGCTGAGATCCGGGACGTCGAGCACGGCGCTCCACTGCGGCACCGGCACGTCGATGCAGCGCAGGAAGGGCCCGAAGCCGTGGTGCGGGTCGAGCTTGGCCAGCACCTCAGCGGGCACACCGATGCGCGCGGCCAGCTTGGCCCGCGTCGCCGGGCCGAGGGTCGCGCGGGCCTCGTCCGTGAGGGGCGGACGCGCCGCGATCGGGAAGGCCGCGCGGGCCATCGGCGCCGTGGCCTCGACGTTGAGCGCCCCCGGGCGCGCGACGGTGGCGACCTCGCGCAGGCGATTGATCGCCGCCGGGTCGATGAGGCGGGCCGCGTGATTGAGCACGCGCTCGTCGAGGCGGATCGGGCCGGGGTCGGGCTGCGGATGCGGGATCACCTCGCGGGCGCGCAGGAGATCCTCGATGCTCGGCTTGCGCAGCCAGGTGAGATAGCAGCGACGCTCGAGGCGCCAGCGCAGATAGTAATCCACGTCGAAGCGCGGCACCCACAGGCAGAAGCGACCGCACTCGTCGGTGGTGACCGTGGCGAGCTTCTCGCGGCGCACGCGGAACGGGAAGAACCACGAGTACAGCGAATCCGTCGGCGACCACGCGAGGAAGGCGAGGTCGATGTCATACGCGGTGACCGTGGCGAAGGGGACGGGCAGATCCTTGCCGGCGGCGTCGGTCTTGACGACCTGCCCGCAGATCTTGCGAAAGACCAGCAGCTTGGGGTCGATGTATGGGCGCAGGCTCGCGGCGACATCGGCGAGCTTCTTGCCGGCGAGGTTGGCCGCGGGGACCGGGGCGAGGGCGGCGAGGCGGGCCGCCTGGCGGGCCGTGAGGACGTGGGTGGCCGGGTCGTTGCTGAGGCCGGGGAATCGCGCGGGATGGTCGGGCATGACGAGGAACTCTCCTGAGTGGTTGCGGCGGAATCGGTGGCATTCGCGAGGACGGGCCCTGGCGCATCCACCGTCTACCTCGCGGCCGACGCGGCTCAGCAAGGGCTGTGCCAGGCGACCACCGCCCCGCCATGCACCAGCAGCGGCCACGCGGGCCGTGCGACGCGCACGGACTGCACGTCGTCGCAGATCGTTCGCCGGACCGGTATCCGGTTATGCTGCCACCCATGCGACCCTCGACCCTTGCGCTTGCATTCATCGGCCTGACGCTCGCCTGCGGCGACGCCGGGAAAACCACCGCCGGCAGCAACACCGACGCCACTTCATCCGACACCAGCGCCGGCACCACGGCGCCCACGACCGGCAGCGGCAGCACCAGCAGCAACCCGACCTCCACCAGTGGCATGTCCGCGAGCGACAGCGGCAGCAGCAGCGGGCCCGTCAGCAGCTCCGGCGGCGAGAGCAGCAGCTCGAGCGCGGGGAGCTCGAGCGCCGGCACGAGCAGCGGCAGCGGCGATTCCAGCAGCGGCGGCAATTCCAGCAGCGGCGGCGATTCCAGCAGCGGCGGAAACCTGTGCGGCGGCGAGCAGGCGAGCTGCGCCAAGGGCGAGGCGTGCTGTCAGGGCCTGCAGTGCTGCGTCGGCGTGCCGGTCCCGCAGGGCCAGGAGTTCTGCAGCATGATGTGCCCCAAGAGCGACCGCAACGCCAAGACAGACTTCGTCGAGATCAACGCCGCCGAGGTGCTACGAAAGGTCGTCGCCCTGCCCCTCTCGAGCTGGCGCTACCGCACCGACGATCCCGTGGTGCGCCACCTGGGCCCGATGGCCCAGGACTTCCACGCCGCCTTCGGCCTGTGGAACAGCGACACGATGATCTTCCCGCTCGACGCCAGCGGCGTGTCGATGGCCGCGATCCAGGGGCTACACGCCCGCCTCGTCGCCGCGGAGGCCGAGAACGAGGCGCTGCGCGCAAGGCTCGATCGGCTCGAGCGGCGCCTCGGCGATTGAACCCCGCCCCCCCCCCCCCCCCCCCCCCCCCCCCCCCCCCCCCCCCCCCCCCCCCCCCCCCCCCCCCCCCCCCCCCCCCCCCCCCCCCCCCCCCCCCCCCCCCCCCCCCCCCCCCCCCCCCCCCCCCCCCCCCCCCCCCCCCCCCCCCCCCCCCCCCCCCCCCCCCCCCCCCCCCCCCCCCCCCCCCCCCCCCCCCCCCCCCCCCCCCCCCCCCCCCCCCCCCCCCCCCCCCCCCCCCCCCCCCCCCCCCCCCCCCCCCCCCCCCCCCCCCCCCCCCCCCCCCCCCCCCCCCCCCCCCCCCCCCCCCCCCCCCCCCCCCCCCCCCCCACCCCCCCCCCCCCCCCCCCCCCCCCCCCCCCCCCCCCCCCCCCCCCCCCCCCCCCCCCCCCCCCCCCCCCCCCCCCCCCCCCCCCCCCCCCCCCCCCCCGGCCGCCCCCCCCCCCCCCCCCCCCCCCCCCCCCCCCCCGCCGCCCCCCCCCCCCCCCCCCCCCCCCCCCCCCCCCCCCCCCCCCCCCCCCCCCCCCCCCCCCCCCCCCCCCCCCCCCCCCCCCCCCCCCCCCCCCCCCCCCCCCCCCCCCCCCCCCCCCCCCCCCCCCCCCCCCCCCCCCCCCCCCCCCCCCCCCCCCCCCCCCCCCCCCCCCCCCCCCCCCCCCCCCCCCCCCCCCCCCCCCCCCCCCCCCCCCCCCCCCCCCCCCCCCCCCCCCCCCCCCCCCCCCCCCCCCCCCCCCCCCCCCCCCCCCCCCCCCCCCCCCCCCCCCCCCCCCCCCCCCCCCCCCCCCCCCCCCCCCCCCCCGCCCCCCGCGGACCCCCGAACTCTACTGAAAGCGGATGAACACGCCGAGCCGCCACGTGAAGCCGCGGAGGGCGAGGTCGCCGAGGCCCGCGCTGCTCGTCGGGATCGGCTCGTCGTCCGTGCTCACCTGCGGCCGGACATCGACCTTGCCGCGCCAGGTGTAGCCAGCGCCCAGCTCGAGGCCCCCCGTGAGCCGGGACGCGCCGCGGCGCGCCAGCCAGCGCTTGGGCAGATAGAGGGCGACACCCGCGAGGCCCTCAGCGAGACCGGCGAAGGCGCGCTGCGACGCCGTCGAGCTCGAGTAGACGTGGACATCGACGATGCTCACGCCGCCGCCGGCCTGCGCGAACGCGTCGACGCCCTCGAGCGCGGCCACCGATACACGAATGAAGCCGACCGGCTCGCGGGCGAGGATATCGGTGGAGAAGTTGTCGTAGAGATCGCCGCGGCTGGCGAAGCGACGGAAGCTCGCGCCGCCGCCGAGGAACACGCGGCCGCTGCCGAGGCGGGTGTCGCCGCGCACGGTCACGCCATATTGCAGCACGCTCCGATTGTAGTCGAAGGCCCGCCACGCCGCGTCGCGAAACACCGCACCGCCGAGCGAGCCCATGATATCGACGCGCCAGCGGATCGGTCGATCGGGCCGCGCCTGTGGCTTCGGCGCCGGCGGTGGAGCCGGAGGCGGCGCGACGGCCGGCGCATCGCGCCAGTACAGCGTCGCGTCGCTCGCCGCCGGCTGCTCCTGTGGTTGCGGCGACGCGACCGGTGCTGCCTCGGGCGACGCCTCCGCGGGCGCCTCGATCTCGACGGGCGCGACCTCGCGGTCGCTCGTGATCGGCGGACTCAGCAGGTGAACGGTGAGGAGGGTAAGTATCGACATGGTGGTCCTCCTCAGCGATCGAGCGCGCCGTCCAGGAGAAAGCCCCAGTGCACACGGCTGGTCGAGCGCGCTGGATCGGCGGGGTCGACCACCGTGAGGTGGCCGATCGCGTCGGCGTGGGTCACGACGATCCGCTTGGGCCCCGGGAGGTAGTGAAAGCTGGCGATGATGCCGTCCAGCAGCATGGACTCCGGATTCAAGGTCTGCAGATCGACCGTGCTGACCCACTGCTGGCCGACCGTGCCGAGCAGCAGCCGGTCCCCGACCAGCGCCGAGCCCTGCGGGTCGTACGGGGTCTGCGACGACAGCGGCGTGACCTGCTCGCTCGGGAAGTCGACGACGTAGAGCCGGCTGCTCGAGCCGATGAGCACGCGGTCGTTGTCGAGGCGCACCAGCGCGTCGACGCCGGTCTCGATGCTCAGGTGCTTCGGCTTGCGGCCGAGGCTGTCCTCGATGCCGCCGAGGTCGAGGGTGCTGATCGTGGTCCCGCCAGGCGCCCAGGCGACGACCTGACGGACCGTCGCGCCGCCGTCCTCCGCGTCGCGCAGGAACAGCTGGCTGGCGGGGGCCGAGAGCGCGACCGAGAAGCCGCCCTGGGTGCGGATATCGGTGAACACGAGCTCGCCGGCGACCGGATCGGTGGTGATGAGATAGGGCACCTCGCCGCTGTCGTGATAGACGAAGTCGCTGCCGCTCTGGCCGACCGAGATCAGGCTGATCTGGGCGGTGAAGCCGGAGCCGTCGGCCTCGGCGAGCAGCGTGAGCATGCCGACCTCCGCGCCCTGACCCGAGCGCACGAACAGCACCGGATCTGCGAACAGCGGGTTCCCGGGCCGCAGCAGGGTGGTCGTGGGGGCGAAGCCGATGTCCATGCCAAGAGGAATCGCGACCTGATCGAGCGCCGCGTCGTCCATGTCGAGCAGCACGACCTCGCTGGCGGCCAGGAACGCGACGATGTCGTGCGCCTTGCCGGCGATGGCGATCGGCGCCGGCTCGCCCTCGACCAGCTGCCCGGGGAATTCCACCGAGCGCAGCGCCCCGCCGAAGCCGTTGAGCGTGACGTTCACCGCCCGGTCGCCCTTGAGGTCGACGATCGAGACCTGGTTGGCGTTGTGCAGCTGCTCCGAGCCAGCGTCCTCGCCGAAGAACAGCACCGCGCGGCGGTGGTCGGGGCTCAGCGCGACCGAGGAGAACGGCGCGTGCACGTCGTAGACCACGGCCTCGCCCTCGCCGTCGGCGGCGAGGCGGTGCAGCTGCTCGTCCACGTCCTCCTCCTTGGCCGTCGCCGGGACCGTCAACGCGAGCACCGAGTCGCCGTCGCGCGTCACCGCGCTCCAGGCGACGATCGTGTGCTCGTCGCCGATCGCGGCCCGGCGGACCGTCAGCGCGTCGGCCTTCGGCAACACGAACACGACCTCGTCGTGCCCGCGGTCGACCCACACGAGCCCGTCCCGCGTGGTCACCGGCGGCAACAGATCCAGCGCCCCCGCATAGGGGTCATTGTACTCACAGGCGGCCAGCAATATCAGCAGACCATGACGAAGAATGCTCGGGCGCTTCATGGTCAGTCCTTCACCGAATCGTTGAGCACATAGCCGGTCACGGTCTGGACCTCGCCGGTCGCCGCCACGAAGGTGATGCGTCCGGTCGGGTGCTCCTGCGAGACATAGATCTTCTGCGTGGCCTCGACATACCCGGCGCCCTCGGGCGGCGAACCGAGCAGCAGCGGCTCGACGATGAAGTTGCCGAGGTCGACCAGGTCGACCTTGCGAACGTGCGTATCGTCATCGCGCAGCAGCACCGCAGCCCGCCCGCCGCTCGGCGTGAACAGCACCGGACCCGGCGGCGCCTGGGTGGTCTGGCGCTTGAGCAGCGGGAAGGCCGGCGTGAGATCGAAGAGGCTGTAGGACCACGCCGCCGCCGGGCTCTCCGGATCCGCCGCGTGCACGAGGATCGCGTTGCGACTGTCCGGCGCGATGCCGACGCTCGCCACTGGCACCTCGACGAAGAGGGTCACCAGATCCCAGCCAGCCCCGTCGCGCCGGGCCAGCGTGATGCGCTGACGCGGGTCACCGTCCGGCCCGCCGCCGGTGTCCTGACCGCCGCTCGTGTCACCTGTGCTCATGCCCACGTCGCCGGTCGAGGCCGTCGAGCTCGACGAGCCCGTCGACCCTCCCGAACCGGTCGACCCTCCCGAACCGGTCGACCCTCCCGTCGACGCGTACACCGGCTCCTCCTCCGCCGCCCGCAGCTGATCCGGCGCCCCGGCGACCCGCGCGAACGGGTTGACGGTGGTGAACAGCAGCATCACGTCGCCGTTCTGCGCGACCGCCGACTGGCCCACATACTCGCCGTCGACCGGGTGCTGGGTGAACGTGCCGCCGTTGATCAGCGGCAGCGGCAGCTCGAGGAAGCTGCTGCCGTCCGTGCCGGGCAAGGTCAGCACCGCGAAGTCCCCCGCGGGCGCGAGGTCGAGGTCGGTCGGGCTCACCGGCAGATCGATCACCGTCAGCGCGCCGCTGGCCAGGTCGGTGACCGCCAGCCAGGCCGCGCCGTCGACCCGCGCCAGAGCGATGCCCTGGCTCGCCGCCACCTGCACCTCGAGCGTGGCCGGATCGATCCCCGGATCGCTGATCACCGGCAGCAGCAGCGGCTTGCCCACGCTGCCGAGCCCATCAAACGCGATCACGTTGACACCCGCGGCCGTGATCACCCACGCCTTGCTGTTGTCGGTGGCGAACACGATCTCGCGCGGGTGGGCGCCCACCGTCATCGAATAGGTGACCCCGGTCGCCACCGCGAGCACCGTGAGCTCCTGATCGCTGCCCGGTCCGAGCTGCTCCGGACCGTCGATGTCGTGGTAAACGAACACATATTTGCCGTCCGGCGCGACCGCGAGGTTGTTGGCTCCTGGGGTCACGCGAAACAGCTCGCGGGTGGTGACGCCGGCCTCGCTGGTGCGCAGCACCGCGATGTCGTCGCTGCCCTGATCCAGCACGACCGCGCTGCCGGCGTCGCCGCTCTGCCCCGGGATCGGCTGCACCACCGTGGGCCCCTGCCCGACCTCGATCACGTCGATCGCCAGCGTCGCGGTGTCGATCACCGCCACCGAATCGGTGGTCTTGCTGGCCGTGTATACGTACTTCCCGCTGGCCCGCGGCACGCGAAAATCCCCCTCGTCCTCGACCTCCGGCGGCGGACCATCGGTGGTCGGCGAGTCGCCGCTGGTGGCGGCCGTATCGGCCGTCCCCGCCGTGACGCCCCCCTCGGTCTGGAACCCCGCGCTCGAACCGCTCCCACCGTTGTCCCCGCAGCCTGCGCCAGACAGGCATAACAGGCCGAACAGGCGCCAGGCAGTATATCGAAACATCACAACCTCCCTCGTTTAGGTCAAGTCAATGAAGGTCGACACTACCGCAGCCTCGACCGGAGGGCAAGGCCCGCGCTCCATGGCCACGCCGCGCCTGCGCGGATCTGGAGCATGCGGGCCCAGCGGGCAGGCCGTATTGTGCCGTGAACGGACCCCAGATAATGTGGGTGGCATGAGCAATCGTCGATCTTCGCAAGTCTGGCTGGGAGCGTTCGTTCTGGCGTTGGCGTGCAACCGCGGCGCCACGCCCGAGGCGACCCCGCCGGAGCCCGCCGTCACCACACCGGTGGAGACCCCGCCCACGCCGCCAGCCCCGGCCACGCCGCCAGCCAACGTCGGCGTGGCCGCGGACGGCGTCGCCTGCGTCGGTGTGATCGCCCCGCCGCCGAAAGGCGCGGTCGCCGAGACCGACCCCGACGCGATCAAGACCCTGCTCGCCGCCGCGATCGCCGACACGGACAAGGGCAGCCTGTGCACCGGCGCGGTCCACCGCGTCGTCGAGCCGATCAAGGTCTATCGCGTGTGGAACAGCGCCAAGGACCACACCCAGCGCGGCAGCTGGTGGTCCTTCGATCGCCCGGTCGGACCGCGCGAGCAGTATCGCCGCGACAACGACATCTGCGAGGATTGGAGCCCGCTCGACCGATTGATCGTCTGCGACCTCAAGGTCGACGCCCGCTTCGTCGTCGGCCCGGGCCAGAGCGTGCGCTGCGAGGTCGGCGAATCGCACCCGAAGTCGGCGGTGAACCAGGTCTACATCCCCAACGACGGGCGCAACAACGTCTACTTCGTCGAGGCCTGCGAGCTCCTCGGGGCCTGGCCGTAGCCCCGCGGAGCGCGGCATGACCTTGACAGCTGCTACAGCGCTGGCACCTCGATCTCGGCCGCCAGCACCAGCTCGTGGCGGGTCAGCCCGTCGCCCTCGAAGTACAGCTCGTGCTTCTTGCCGCCCGCGGTGACCTCGACCGAGATGATCGCGCGACCGTCGGGGTAGGTCTTCTTCTCCGCCTCGACGATCTTGGCGCCCGGCACGGCCTTCTCGATCGCCGACTTGATCGGGCCGCTCAGCTCCTTCGCCGCGATGTGGCACTCGTTGTAGATCAGCGTGCCGTCGGGCTTCGCGCTGAACTCACACTCTTGCTTGGTCTGCGTCGTGACCTCGACCTCGAACACGCGGCCGTGCTCGCTGTCAAACTCGGTCTCGTAGGCGCGGACCTTGCTGCCCGGATACTGCTGCTCGCGCAACGCCGTCACCGCGGGCGGCAGGGCCCCGGCGTCGTTGTGGTAGAGCGACAGCTCGCGGATGGTCCCGTCGGCGTCGACCTCGAGCGCGACCTTCGTGACCCCGGCCGCGGTCGCAGCGGCGCGCACGATCTCCGCGTCCAGCCGCGGCGGCGCCGCAGCGACGACCGCGGGCTCCGCCGGCTTCGCACTCAACTTGGCGATCTCCGCCTCGAGCTCGCCGATCTTCTTGGCGCTCGCCGCGAGCTTGGTCTCCGCCTCCTTGCGGCCCATCTCGGCCGCCTTGGTGGCGGCTCCGTCGTCACAGCCCGCCACAAGCCCCACGCTCAGGGCACACACACCCACGATGGCACGCAACATCTCGGCCTCCTCGGTTGGAGCCGGCAGCATACGGAAGCAGCCCCGATTCAGCAAGATTCAGCAAGACCGCGCCCCGGCGAAATATGCAGCAGCGTCTAGCCATTCGCGGCAGCGCGGGCCAATTCGCGGGCGAATTAGCGATTGACGGCGCTGGCGGCCGCGTGATGAGCTGTTTCGGTGTCGTCGGTCACGATCGAGATCAAGTCTGTGCTTCGCGATCCCGCAAAACCCCACGATCGAGCGGGGTACCTGGCCTCCGTCGAGGCGCACCTCGCCGGCGCCGCGATCGATCCCCAGCGATGGCAGACCCTGACCCGGGGACCGGACACCACCCAGCACCCATTCATGGTGACCTTCCTGGTCGGGCGCTGGCGCTACCACGACGGCGATAGATCCGTCGATTTCGACGCCGGCAGCGGCCAGGGACATTTCCTCTGGATCGCGCACGCCAGCCAATTGTCGCCCGTCGGCGACGGCCCGCACCTCGTCTCGGGCTTCGCCGCGACCTGACCCGCCACGAGCTATCCTGCGTCGCCCATGGAGCCGCCGTGCTGCCCGCCAAAGCGCTGACTCAAAAGGCCCTGGCCGAATTCCTGCTGCACGTCGCCGTGATCCGGCCGGTGTTCATCTGGGGCCCGCCAGGGATCGGCAAATCGGCGATCGTCCAGCAGTTCGCGCGCCAGGTCGGCCTGCCCTGCGTCTCGCTGCTCGGCAGCCAGCTCGCCCCCGAGGACCTGATCGGCGTCCCCCAGATCGTCGACGGCAAGAGCCGCTTCTGTCCGCCGACCATGGTCGCCCGCGACGACCCGTATTGCCTGTTCCTCGACGAGCTGAACGCCTGCTCCCACGAGGTCCAGAAGGCGTTCTACAGCCTCATCCACGAGCGCCGCCTCGGCGAGTACGAGCTCCCGCGCGGGTCGATCGTGCTCGGCGCCGGCAACCGGGCCCAGGACTCCGCGATCGTCCGGCCGATGTCCTCGGCGCTGATCAATCGCATGATCCACGTCCAGCTCCAGCCCTCGCACCGCGACTGGCTCGAATGGGCGCACGAGCATAATCTCCACACCAGCGTCCTCGAATACATCCAGACCCGCCCCGACCACCTGTGGAGCCAGCCGCCCAAGACGGAGGAGCCGTTCTCCACCCCGCGATCGTGGCACATGCTCAGCGACGCCCTCAAAGAATTCGGCGACGATCCGGGCGAGGACGCGATCGAGACGCTCGCGTTCGGCTGCCTGACCCCCGCCCACGCCGGCCAGTTCAAGGCCTTCGTCAAGCAGGTCCGCAGCAAGTTCCGCCTCGCCGCGATCCTCCGCGGCGAGATGGGCTGGCCGCACGCCCCGGAGGACCGCGATATCCTCTACTTCCTGTCGCAGTCGCTGCGCGCCCGCCTGATCAAGGACCTGCCCGCCGTCCGCGAATCGATGACCGACCTGCACAAAGACCTCGCCCACCGCGCCAAGGCGCTGATCAAGGACCTCGCGGCGATCAGCTTCGAGATGGCGCAGATGGTCGTCGCCCGCCAGTCCGGCGAGGGCCTGCCCGACTGGCTCCTGATGGAGATCGTCCGCGACCTGCCGCGCCTGGTGGAGCGCCGCGATGGCCCGTAGGACCCCGAAGCGCCCGCAGGACCCCGCGCGCGAGGCCTTCTGGGCCGGCCACGATCTGCTGACCCAGCACCCGATCTTCGCCCCGCTCATCGGCTTCGTCCGAATCACCGACGACCACGAGCGCGTCCCCGAGGACGGCTGGGTCGTCGTCGCCTCGAGCAGCGTCCTATATGTGCGATCGACCCGCCGCGCAGCCCCGGAAGAATGGGCGTACCTGCTCGCCCACGCCGTGCTGCACCTCGGCATGGACCACTTCCGGCCGAACCTCGATCCGATCGCCTGGCAGGTCGCGTGCGACTGCTGCGTCGCCCGCTTCCTCCGCGACCTCAAGTTCGGCCGCCTCCCGGCCGAGCTGTTCTTCGACCCCGACCTGCCCGCCCGCTCCGAGGAGCTGCTCTACGCCCGCTTCCTCCGCGAGGGCGTCCCGCCGCCCCTGCTCGCCTGCGGCACCGCCGGACCGCGAAGCCCGGGCATGCTGTTCGCAGGCCCGATGTCCGCCGACAATCGCAAGGCCTGGCAGGCCCGCCTCGCCGGCGGCCTGGTCAACGCCGTCGACGCCGCGGTCGCCCTCGCCGCGGGCCTGCACACCTCGCTCGCCGGCCACTTCCCCCGCAGCCCCGCCGCCCGCGCCCGCGCCTGGTTCATGGCAAGCTATCCCCTGCTCGGCTCGCTCGCCGCGGCCTTCGAACTGATCGAAGATCCGCAGATATGCCAGCGCCTGCAGATCACCGTCGCCGCCGTCGACGCCGAGGCCCGCGAGCTCTACATCAACCCCGCCGCCCACCTCGACGACCAGAGCGCCCGCTTCGTCCTCGCCCACGAGCTGCTGCACGTCGGCCTGCGCCATCAGGCCCGCCGCCAGGGCCGCGAGCCCTACCTGTGGAACGTCGCCTGCGACTACGTGATCAACGGCTGGCTGGTCGAGATGGGGGTCGGCGAGCTGCCCGAGTTCGGCCTGCTCCACGACCCCGAGCTCAAGGGAATGTCCGCCGAATCGATCTACGATCATATCGTCGTCAACCTCCGCCGCTACCGCAAACTCGCCACATTGCGCGGCTTCGGCCTCGGCGACATGCTCGGCGACGACACGGCCCCGCGCGGCGACGCGACCACCCTCGACGCCTTCTATCGCCGCTGCCTCTCGCAGGGCCTCGCCTATCACCACAGCCAGGGCCGCGGCCTGCTCCCCGCCGGCCTCGTCGAGGAGATCCGGGCCCTCGACCAGCCGGCGATCCCGTGGGACGTCGAGCTCGCCCGCTGGTTCGACGAGCGCTTCTCCCCGCTCGAGCGCCGCCGCAGCTTCGCCCGCCTCAGCCGCCGGCAATCTTCCACCCCCGACATCCCGCGGCCCTCCTGGGTGCCGGCGACCCGCAACGACGAGGGCCGCACCTTCGGCGTGCTCCTCGACACCTCGGGCTCCATGGACCGCAAACTGCTGGCGCAGGCCCTCGGCGCGATCGCCAGCTACGCGATCGCCCGCGACGTGACCCGCGTGCGCGTGGTCTTCTGCGACGCCGCGGTCTACGACGAGGGCTACATGGCCCCCGAGGCGATCGCCGGCCGCGTGCGCGTGCGCGGCCGCGGCGGCACGATCCTCCAGCCAGGCATCGAGCTGCTCGAGCGCGCCGCCGACTTCCCCGCGGACGGCCCGCTGCTGATCATCACCGACGGAATGTGCGATCGCCTGCACCCCCGCCGCGACCACGCCTTCCTCATGCCCGAGGGCCGAAACCTGCCCTTCGTGCCCAGAGGCAAGGTGTTTCGCCTCAGCAATGCACCCCCGTGAGCCCCGCCTGAGCCCCGCCACACACCCGGGCCCGCGCCGACTTTGTTAGACTGCGCCCGCATGTCGGCCAAGCACACGCTCCTCGCCCTGTCCCTCTCGATGCCCGCCTGCAGCCTGTATCTCCCGGGCGACACCGGCGACGAGGACAGCAACGGCAGCGCCGACGACAACCTCTATATCGCCGTTGGCGACCAGGGCGCGCTGCTCAGCTCGCCCGACGGCGCCACCTGGACCACCCGCACCAGCGGCACCACCGTCGCCCTCAACGACATCGCCCACGGCGACGGCCGCTACGTCGCCGTCGGCCAGGCCGGCAAGATCCTCGTCTCCGAGGACGGCATCATGTGGGACCCCGCCGACTCGCCCTCGAGCCGCGACCTGTTCGCCGTGGTCCACCACATCGACCGCTTCTACGCCGTCGGCGGTGACTACAGCGCCGGCGCCGAGACCCTCGAGTCGATGGACGGCACCACCTGGACCCGCCCGGAGATCCCCCAGCTCGACTTCCTGCTCGCCGACCTCGCCTCCGACGGCAACCAGCTGGTCGCGATCGGCACCTCCCAGAGCGACCTCCAGATCTTCGGCCTCTTCACCTGGCCGCAGGGGGGGCCGCAAGACAGCAACGTGGCCGCAGGCTGGACGCAGCGCGTCGACGGCACCGGCCTCAGCCTGCGCTACAAGGCCATCGCCGCCGGCGCCCCCGCCTTCGTGACCATCGGCCCCGGCGGCTCCGCCTCCTCCACCGACGCGATCACCTGGACGCAAGCCCCGATCTTCGAGGCCGCCGCGATGCGCGGACTGACCTACACCCAGCAGGGATGGATCGCCGTCGGCGACACCGGCAAGATCCTCTTCTCCGGCGACGGCGCCCAGTGGGTCGCCCAGGACAGCGGCCACGCCGGTCAGCTCCTCGGCATCACGACCAGCGGCAGCCTGCACCTCGCCGTCGGCGCCGACGGGGCGCTCCTCAGCTCGAGCGACGGCGTCCTCTGGCTGCCCCAGCAGAGCCCCCTCAGCGTCGACCTCCGCGCCGTCACCCACCCCCGCGGCTAGCAACCCACGCTAGAACTTGTACGCCGGGTTGTCCTCCGCGAAGTCGCGGTCACGCAGCCCGACGTTGACCCGCAGGTCGCGGTACTCGTAATCCTCGACCAGACGATCGCCCGCGTCCCACGCCTGCACGCGGCTCAGCAGCTTGCTCGCCGCGAACACGCAGATCCGCAGGCGCGGCGCATAATACCCGTCGGCCGGGAAGCGGCCCTCGACGCAGCGCACCCGCGCCCCGAAGCGCGTCTCCTCGCCGAGATCCGTCAGCGTCACCCCGTCCTGCGGCCGCGCCTCGCTGCGCTTCAGGTCGCGGAGCATCAGCGCCAGCACGTCGCCCAGGCTCGCCTCCGTGATCGGGTGCCGATTGCCCCGCATCGCCAGCCCGCTGCCCGGCTTCAGGCTCACCGTGACATCCGGGAAGCTGCCCGGGTGGGCCCGCATCTGCCCGTCGTTGCGCCCGCGGACATACAGCACCTCCTGCCCCGCCTTCTCGCTCCCGGTCCACTTCATATAGATGCTAAACGGCCTGCGAAACTTGACCTGGATCGTCTCGCGCGGCAGCAGCTTGCCCTTGACCCGCTCCTGCTTCAGCAGCGTCGCCGTGTAGTCCTTCACGCCGGCGTACGCCGCCTCCATCGCCCCGAGCAGCTGCTTCGGCCCCGCCCCCGACTCGACAACCACCGCCAGCGCCACCGGCTCCGCGACCACCTCCACCGCAGCGACCACCGGCACCTGCCGCGCCTGCACATACCCGACCTCGATCGGCAGCAACAGCGCCCGCGCCGACGAGGCTCCGCTCCCCGGCCCGACCACGATCACCGGACCCGAAACACACAGCAGCAGCGAGACGACGAGCGACATCCCGCGCACTCTACCGCGTCACTGCGGCACCTCGAAGCAGTACAGGCGGGCCGTCAACGTACAGAGCTGCGTGCAGCCATCCGTCCACGCCGCGGTGGTGACGCCGATGTCGCCGGCCACCGCCATCGTCGGATTGATGTTGTTCTGCCAATCGCCGCACGGGACCATCGGCTGCACATCTCCGGTCCCGGTCGTCGAGGTCCACGCCAGGCCGTCCTGCGAGCAGGCCGCCGGCGTCTTGATCTCCACCTTGGACTCGGTCCGGTTGATCGGCGCCATGAGCTTGTCGCCCGGCCCGCCCAGGACGATCGACTCGAGGTTCTTCGCCACCAGGGTCCCGTCCGTGCGCACGTACTGCATCCCCGTCGGCGTGATGCGATCCTTGGCCGAGGTCGTCTCGTCGCTCAACCACGCCTTGTACTTGCCCGGCAGCTTCGCCTTGAGCGCCAGATCCTTGCACCTGCTGTCCGCCCCCCCGAGCCCGCCCATCAGCCCCGAGTACATCTCGCTCGTCACGAACACGTACGACCCGTCGCGCGTGCAGGTCGGACTGCAGCCGTCCGCGGCGACCGTATTGCCGTCGTCACACGCCTCATTCCCGTCGATCACCCCGTTCGTGCACGGCCCCTTGCAGTTCCCCGGGCACTTGTCCCCGCCCAGCATGTTGCCGTCGTCACACAGCTCCCCTTCATCCACCACTGAATTGCCGCACACCGCCTCCCCGCCCGTCGAACCACCGCTCGAGTCGACCTCGGTCGTCGTGTCCACCGACTCCGTCGTCACCCCGCTGGCCGTGCCCGTGGTCTCCCCGCTCGAGGTCAAGGTCTCCGAGGTCGGCGACCCCGAGGTCAAGGTCTCCGAGGTCGGCGAACCCGAGGTCAAGGTCTCGGAGGTCGGCGAACCCGTCGTCAGCGCCTCGGTCGGCGTGCTCGCGGTCGGCGTCCCAGTCGCGGCCTCCGTGGTCGCGTCGGACTCGCTCGCACCGCCCGTGTCCTTGCCCTCCGGCTTGAAGCACGACCCGCACAGCACACACACCAGGGCGACGCGAAGATAAGTCATCGGCCCGCGAGTATATCGCCGACGCGGCCGCTCAGTCGCCGCCGCCGCCCGGCAGCTTCTTGCCCCAGTCCGTCTCGATCGCGAAGCGAAACAGGTTGGCGAAGTAGTCCTCGACCCGCGGCACCTCGATCCCGCTGCCCGCCAGCCCGGCCCGCTGGTTGCGCGTGTCAAAGCTCAGGTTCAACGACAGGTACGGCGTGTACACGCGCCCCGCGACCAAGATCCGCCGCAGCCGGCCCCAGGTGAAGCGGTCGACCAGCGGGCGCGCCCGCACGAACAGCCGCGGCTGCACGAAGAACGGCGCCCGCACGTGGAAGTACTCCGCCGCCAGCCCGGCCAGCGCCCCCAGCGTCGCCGATCGCTCGGGCCCCGCGCACAGGTGATAGACCTGACCCTCACGACCTGGCTGCTGGCGCAGGTGAGCGATCGCCTGGACCACGAAGTCCGAGGGCACCACGTCCATCGGCGTGTCGGCCCGCCCGGGCACCACCCGAAACCCGCGCGCGAAGATCTTGAGCGGCCAGTACAGCACCTTGAAGCTCGCCGTCCGGCCCGTACGCGAGTCGCCGACGATGATGCTCGGGCGGTAGATCGTCAGCGACTGCTCGCCCGCCCGCGAGCGCACCAACGCCTCGGCCTCGCACTTCGAGCGCTCGTAGGTGTTGCGAAAGCCCTGCCCGCACTCGAGCTCCGCCTCGAGCACCAACCCCGTGCGCTCGCCCGCCACATAGGCCGTGCCCACATAGTCGAGGTGCGCCCCGGCCTGCCGCGCCAGGCCCAGGATCCGCCGCGTCCCCTCGACGTTGATCGCCCGCGCCTCGTCGATCGGCAGGCTGAAGCTCACCGACGCCGCCCCGTGGATGACAGCCGTCGTCCGCCCGGCCAGATCGTCGTACGCCTTCTGCGTCAGCCCCAGCCGATCGCGCTCGAGGTCCGCCCGCACCACCGCCACCCGCACGCTCGCGTCGGCCAGCGCCGCCCCCTGCAGCTGCCCCGTCAACAGCGACAGCCCCCGCGCCTGCGCCTCCGCCTCGTCCCGCCCACGCACGAGCAAGGTCAGGTGCGCCGCCGGGTCCGCTGCCAACATATGCAGGACCAGCTCTCGTCCCAAAAACCCGGTCGCGCCTGTGATCACGGTGGTCTGGTCACGCATCGCCGCCGGACCATGCCGCCCCACCGCTCGCCGCGCAAGCCCGGTCACACCCGTGACACGCAACACACCCACGTCCCCCCCGCGAGAACCTGGCCGCGGGCCGTCGATACACTGCCCGCTCATGTCTCGCAGCGACCGCGTCACCCTGGGCCTGCTCTGCTTCTTCATCTGCATCGCCTTCTCGCTCGAGCTCTACTGGCTGATCTTCCGCGACGAGCTGGTGGCCCGCGCCCCGCACGAGCTGTTCGCCCACCTGTTCGAGATCTACGGCGACGCCGACCGGGCCTACTACGACCGGATCTCCGCCCTGGCGATCGGCCTCGAGGGCATCAACGTCTACGTCACCCAGCTGCTGAACATGTGGCTCATCGCCGCGATCGTCGGCCGCCACCACTACCGCCACGTCCTCCAGCTGATCGTCTCCAGCTATCTCACCTATTCGGTGGTCCTCTACTTCTGGTGCGCCCACGTCACCGGCTACCCCGACATGCGCTACCAGTCGGCCTACACCTACTTCCTGTTCTACGCCCCCAACCTGCCCTGGCTGCTGGGCTACGGCTGGATGGCCTGGGTCTCCGCCCAGGTCCTGTCGGCCAACATGCGGGAGGCCGGCCGCAACCACTAACTCTGGCTGGCTCTGGCTGGCTCTGGCTGGCTCTGGCTGGCTCTGGCTGGCTCTGGCTGGCTGGCTCTGGCTGACTCTGGGTGGCCGAGGATGGCCCGCGACGCGAGCGAGTTCGGGTACCATCAGGCCCTCCCGAGGCCCGTTTGACCCGCCCCACGCAAACCCCCGCGGCCGTGGACCCCCTCCACGACGAACTCACCGCGCTGCACCGCGCCGCCGCGGACGACCCCACCCTGCGCGAGCCCCTGCAGCGCGTCGAGGCCGGACTGCAGCAGGCCCGCCTCGCCGCCGAGACCGCCCGTCGCACCCGCGGGGCCTTCCTCGCCAACATGAGCCACGAGCTGCGCACCCCGCTCAACGCGATCCTCGGCTTCTCCCAGCTGCTCCGCCAGGACCGCAAGCTCGCCCCCGAACAGCTCACCCACGTGGAGATCATCCACCGCAGCGGCGAACAGCTGCTCACCCTCATCAACGACGTCGTCGAGCTGTCCCGCCAGGACGTCGATGAGTCCCGCGCCGGCGCCAACTTCGACCTCCTGCAGCTGGTCGACGACCTCGAGGACATGCTCTACCTCCGCGCCGAACGCCGCGGCCTGCGGCTCCGCGTCGTGCGTGACCCCGGCCTGCCTCGCCACTGCCGCGCCGACGGCCCCAAGCTGCGCCAGCTGTTCCTCCTCCTCCTCGGCAACGCCATCAAGTTCGCCCGCCCCGGCGAGCTCGGCCTCCACCTCACCTGCGAGCTCGACGCGCATGACCCCCGACGCGCCACCCTGCGCTGCCAGCTGCGCCTCCCCGGCCTCGAGCGCGCCGACCTCGAGGCCTTCGTGCGCAGCACCGGCGGCCCGCGCGACGCCGGCCCCTCGCTCGCACAGGAGCTCGCCGGAGCCCTCGGCGGCGAGATCGAGGTCGGCGCCGGCGAGCTGCGCATCGACCTCCCGGTCGCGATCGTCGCCCCCGCGGACCTGCCGGACCCCGCCCGCGAGCGCCCGATCGTCGGCCTCGCCCCCGGCCAACCGAGCTACCGCATCCTCGTCGCCGAGGACCGCTGGCAGAGCCGCCAGCTGCTCGTCCACATGCTCGCCCGCGTCGGCTTCGACGTCCGCGAGGCCAGCAACGGCGCCGAGGCGCTCGAGATCTGGCAGCACTGGCGACCCCACCTGATCTGGATGGACATGCGCATGCCCGAGGTCACCGGCCTCGAGGCCACCCTCCGCATCAAACGCTCGCCCGGCGGCAAGCAGACGGTGGTCATCGCCCTCACCGCCAGCGCCTTCGAGGAGGACCCCGCCACCGCCCGCGCCGCCGGCTGCGACGACTTCGTGCGCAAGCCGATCCGCATGCCCGAGGTGTTCGCCAAGCTGCGCGAGCACCTCGGCGTGGTCTACCGCCACGAAGACACCACCACCACCGCCGCGACCCCGAGCCTGACCGACACCACCCTCGCCGGCCTGCCCAGACCCTGGCTCGGCGCCCTCCACAGCGCCTGCGTCCAGGCCGACCTCGACGAGATCCTCGGCCTCGTCGCCCAGATCCGCAGCGACGCCCCCGACACCGCCGCCGCCCTCGACGAGCTCGCCCGCAGCTTCAACTTCGAACACATCACCTCGCTCACCCGCAGCGCCCTCGCCGGAGGCCCCGCGTGAGCACCACAGCACCCACCCCTGCCACCCCTGCGCCGACCCCAGCGCGCCCCCACGGACCACTCCAGTGACCACCCCCGTGACCACTCCAGTGACCCCTCCTGCGCCCGCTCCAGTCATTCGCGGCAACGTCCTCGTCGTCGACGACACCCTCGTCAACCTCCGCATCCTCGCCGAGATGCTGGCCGCCCACGGCTACAAGGTCCGCCCCGTCACCTCCGGCCCGCAGGCCCTGCAGGCCGGCATCGCGGCCCCACCCGACCTCGTCCTCCTCGACATCAACATGCCCGGCATGACCGGCTACGAGGTCTGCCGCCAGCTCAAGCAGCACCCCGCGACCCGCGACGTCCCCGTCATCTTCATGAGCGCCCGCGACGAGGTCCTCGACAAGATCCGCGCCTTCGAGGTCGGCGGCGTCGACTACGTCACCAAGCCCTTCCACCTCGAGGAGCTGCTCGCCCGCGTCGCCACCCACGTGTCCCTGCGCGCCCTCCAGCGCCAGCTCGAGACCACCGCCCTCGCCCTCACCGAGGAGAAGCGCCGCAGCGACGAGCTGCTCTACAGCGTGCTCCCCCGCAGCGTCGCCAACGACCTCCGCGAGGGCAAGCGCGTCCCCGCCGGCAGCTTCCCCGACGTCACCGTCCTGTTCTCGGACATCGTCGACTTCACCACCACCGCCTCACGCCACTCGCCGCTCGAGATCTTCGAGCTGCTCGGCGACCTCTACACCCGCTTCGACGCGATCGTCGAGCGCCACCCCGTCTACAAGGTCGAGACCAGCGGCGACTGCTACATGCTCGCCTGCGGCGTCCCCGAGGCCCACCCGCGCCACGCCGACGCGGTCGTCGCCGTCGCCCTCGACATGCTCGACGCCGTCGCCGGCGTCACCCTCCCCGGCGGCGCCCCCCAGCAGCTGCGCATCGGCGTCCACTCCGGCCCCGTCGTCGGCGGCGTCGTCGGCACCAAGACCCCCCGCTTCTGCCTGTTCGGCGACACCGTCAACATCGCCAGCCGCATGGAGACCACCTCCCGGCCGATGCACGTGCAGGTCAGCGAATCCACCCGCCAGCTGCTCGACCCCTCGCGCTGGCAGATCGACGAACGCGGCGAGGTCGAGCTCAAGGGCCGCGGCAGCATGCGCACCCACTTCGTCCGCCGCGCACCCTGACGCCACCTGTCCCGAGGGCCAGCTCTACCTGTCCCACGGGACACCTCTACACCTATCCCAGGGGACAGGGCCACCTGTCCCGAGGGCCAGCTCTACCTGTCCCCGGGACAGCGCCACCTGTCCCGAGGGCCAGCTCTACCTGTCCCGAGGGCCAGCACTAGACCTGTCCCCTGGGGCAGCTGGACCTCCGACGACGCGACCGCCACTGTGACCCCGTCGCCGCTCAGGGCGAGGCCCCGAAGCCCCGCACGATCCGCACCAGCTCGCTCACGATCGCCGGCCGGTCCGCCAGATCCGCGTTCGCGGCCATGTCGGCCGCGAGCCCGTGCTCCGCCCCGCCCTCCACGATCACCCGCCGCAGCTGCTCGTCGTCGCGGCTCGCCTGCCAGGCCGCGTCGTGGAAGTCGCGCGGCCGCCGGGCGAGCGCTCGCCCCGAGGGCCCGTCGCCGCGCCCGTCCACCCCGTGACAGTTGGCGCAGCGCCCCTGCCACAGCTCCCGCGCCGCGGCCCGCACCGCCGGCCCACCCTGCTCCGGCTCCGCCCCGCAGCCCGCGAGCGCCAGCAGCACCGCCAGCACGCCAACCCGCCCCGATGCGCCGCGGCGCCGAACCGACCTGTCCCAAAGACCAGCCCCACGCGACCTGTCCCCGGCGCCAGCCTGCTCCGCGCTCCGCGCTCCGTCCCCCATCCGCCCGCCGTCAGCCCTCGTCGCCATCGACGCGCCGGCCCCGCTTCTTCGCCCCGGCGAGCTTCTTGTCGCTGAGCCGCCGACGCACCGCGCCGGCGCTCGGGGTCGTCGCCCGCCGCGGTCGCGGCAGCGCCTGGGCCCGCACGAGCAGCCCCTGCAGCTTGGCCACCGCGTCGTCGAGGTTGCGCCCCTGGTCGCGGGTCAGCGCGCTGGTCACCACGATCTCCTCGCCGAGCGTCAGCCGGGCCCCGGCCAGCAGCCGCAGGCGAGCCCCGGTCCGCGCCGTGAGCCCATCGATGCAGGCCAGCGCCACCCGCAGCTCGACCTTCGACGCCACCTTGTTGACGTTCTGCCCGCCTGGCCCCGACGAACGCACGGCACGCCAGCGCAGCGCCCATCCAGGCACACGCACCGCCGGCTCCGCGATCAATTCTCCAAGCGCCATGGCGGGCGCCAAGATGGGGCAATCCCCTCGGGTTGGCAAGCCGGCCTACAACAGCCCAGGAGCCAGCGCCGCCGCCATCCGCTCCGGCTGCAGCACCCCGCACGCGCGCATGCGCTGCTCGTGCGCCGCACGAGCGACCGCGTCGCCGGCCAGCCGGCTCTCGTGCCAGCCCGCCGCCGCCGCCCACAGGCGCATCTCGACCCGCTCGAAGCCCGCGACCGCCAGCGCCAGCGCCGTCCGGGCCAGCTCCGGGCGACCGCGCTGCACCGCGAGACCCGCTCGCAGCAGCTGCGCCAGCGGGTCGCCCCACCCGACCTCCTGCGCGACGATGCGACGCTCCGCCTCCGCCGCGATCGCCCGCAGCCGCTCCGCCGGCCGTCCCCTCAGCTCCGCCGCCGCCAGCAGGGCACAGCCGCCGCGCCAGAACTCGCCAAACACCCGCCCGTGCTGCCCCTGAGCCATGTGCGAGCGCGCGAAGGCCGGCCATTGCGCGGCGCAACGCGACCACGCCCGCCCGCCCTCGCCGACGTACAGATCGATCGCCCGCTCGGCGAGGAAGGCGTGCGCCCGCTCCATCGCGAAGCCGCCGCGAGACCAGCCCTGCTGCGCCGCCGCCAGCCCCTGCGCCGCGCCCTGCGGATCGTCGGCGGCCAGCGCCACGAACACTTGCATGCTCACGCACAGCCGACCCTCGTTCGCCCGATCTCCCACCGCCCGCACCAGCTCGAGGTAACGATCGCGGCGCACACTCAGCGCCTGCAGGTCGCCGAGGTAGAAGCTGCAGGCAAGCGTCCACACCCCGCAATAGGCGTAGAGGGCCGCACCGCCGACGCTGGGCGGCGCGCCGTCGACGGCCGGCAACGCGGCCTCGAAGTGGTCGAGCGCGCTGCGCCACGCGCCGAGGCCAAACGCCGCCATCCCGGTGCACACGTCGATGTAGCGCTCGTCCGCGACCCCGTGCCGCACCGCGATCGCCCGCGCCTGGTCGAGCAGACGGGCCACCTCCACCCGGGTCCGCGCCCCCTCGTGCGCCAGATACCCCGCGTGCCCGGCCACCGCGTGCACGATCCTCCGCGGCTCGCCCACCTCGAGGCACTGCCGCAGGTGCTCGAGCTGGTACATCCGCGCCGTCGTCGGGTCGAGGCTCACGACCGCCAGCCGGGCCAGCCGCAGCGTGTCGAGCCGCAACAGCTGCTCCCGCGCCACCTCCGCCGCCTGCCGCGCCGTGAACGCGAGCCCGTTGCGCCGCAACCACAACCTCGACCTCGCCACCCGCAGCAGCATCGCCACCCGCGTCTGCGGCAGCGGTGAACCCAACGCGCGCAGCACCGCCTGCAACAACGCCTCGCCCTGCTGCGTCGCCCCGCAGGTCAACAGCGCCTCCGCCGCCTGCTGCTGCAGCTCCAGCGCCAGCACCGGCCCCGCCTCCGCGGCCGCCGCGAGGAAACACGCCGCCGCCTCCGCGTGGTTGCCGGCGTGGATCAACGCCCGGGCCGCGTCGACCCGCAGCGCACGGCGACCCACGGCGTCCTCCACCGGACACAGCCGGACCGCCGCCAGCGACAGCTCCGCCGCCCGCGCGAACGCCAGCGACCCCGCCGCCTGGGCCGCGGCCGTGATCATGTGCTGCCGCGCCCCCTCCGGATCTCCCGCCGCATGCAGGTGATGCGCGAGGATCTCCGGCTCAGCGAGCGCCTCCCCCGGCCACGACTCCATCGCCGCCGCCAGCCGCCGATGACACGCCCGCTCGCGCAGCGCCGACAAGCTCGCGAGCACCGTCTCACGCACGCGGTCGTGGAACACCTCGACCAGCTCGCCGCGCTCGCTGCGACCGACCCGCACCAGCCGCGCCGCGCTCAGGGTCTGCAGCGCCGCCCGCCCCAGCGACGCCCCGCCCGGCAGCCCCAGCACCAGCCCGTGCGCCAGCGGGCGCGCCGCCACCGCGAGCAGCTCGAGCACGTCGCGGGCCGTCGGCGGCAACCGCTGCACCCGCGCCGCGATCAGGTCCTCGAGCCGCCCCGGCCACGCCCCGCCCGACGCCAGCACCTCGTGCACGAGCTCGTGCACGAACAACGGCACCCCGCCCGACTCGCTGGCCACCGCCCCGGCGTAGCTGCTCGCCAGCCCCGACCCGAGCAGCGCCCGCGCCAGCTGCTCCGCCTCGGCCAGGGCCAGCGGCTCGACCGTCAGCTCCCACAGCCGCGCCCCGCCGCCCCGCAGACGCTGCACCAGCCCGCGAACCACCGGCGCCGCCCCGCCGTCCGCCCCGCGGTAGCTCGCGAGCAACAGACAGGCCGGCGCTGGCGCGCTCACCAGCTCGGTCAGCAGCGCCGCGCTGTCGGCGTCGGCCCACTGCAGATCGTCGATGTACAGCACCACCGGCCGGCGCTCCGCCAGCCACGCGAGCAGCCCCTTGAACGCCGCGTACGCCCGCTCGCGCCAGCGCGACTCCGGCTCCACCGGCCGCGCCTCCTCACCAGTCCCCGGTGCGCGCCGGGACCTGCCCGCCTGCGACCGGGTCCCCGCCCGCGTCGAGACCACCGCGAAGGGCCCAGTCCGCGACCTCGTCGCCGCCGCCCCCTCCTCGTCGCCGCCTGGCAGCAGCCGCTTCAGGCCGGGAAACAGGCGCACCAGCGCCGCCACGTCCCCGCCGCCCGCCGCCGCCTGCACCGCCTCGGGCCAGCCCTGCATCACCAGCGCGAGCTCGTCGACAAGCCCATCGAAGGCGTTGTGCGGCACCTGCTCGCGCTCGTAGCAGCGCCCGCGCAGCACGATCGCCGGCCCGCTCACCTCGAGCAGGAAGCTGTCCACCAGCGCCGTCTTGCCGACCCCCGAGCCCCCGCGCAGCAGGGCCACCGCCGCCCGCCCCGGGCCCACGCCCGCGAGCGCCTGCCGCAGCGCCGCCAGCTCGTCGGCACGCCCGACCAGCCCCGCCGGCCCGGCCGGACCGCGCGGCGATCGTGACACACCTGTCCCGAAGGACACCCTCGGATCACCTGTCCCACGGGACAGGGCCGCCACGATCGCCGCGCGGTCCGGCCGCAGCTGCGGGTCGCGGCAGAGCAGCTGCATGCACAGCCGCGACAGCCCAGGATCGGCCCCCGGCGCGCGCAGCTCCGGCGCCACCGGGTCGCGCTGGCACTTGTCGCGCAGCGCCGCCAGGCCGCCGCCACCGCCGAAGGGCAGCTCCCCCGTCAGCGCCTCGTACAGCATCACGCCCACGCTGTACCAGTCGCTCGCCGTGGTCGCGGTCCCGCCGATCAGCAGCTCCGGCGCAAGATATGCCGGCGTGCCGGCCAGGCCCTCACCCGGGGCGCCAACCGCCAGCTCCTGGACCAGCCCGAAGTCGAGGATCACCACCCGACCCTCGGGCGTGACCAGCACGTTGGTCGGCTTCACGTCGCGGTGCAGCTTGCCGGCCGCGTGCAACGCCGCCAGGCCGTCGACCAGCTGCCGCAGCGCCGCGAAGATCGCCTCGCTCGAGCGACACGCCTGGAGGTGACTGAGCAGGTCGACCCCGTCGATATGCTCCATCGTCAAATAGGCCTGGTCGCCCGCCACGACCAGGCTGTAGAGCAGCGCGAGGTTCGGGTGCACGAGGTCGCTGAGGGCCCGAAACTCGTGCTTGAAGCGGACCAGCGCCGTCGCCTCGCAGCCGCGCAGGGCCTTCAGCGCGACCACCTCGCCGTGGGCATCGCGGGCCTCGTACACCGCCCCCATGCCCCCGCGGCCGATCAACCGCACGATCGTGTAGTCGCCGAGGGTCGGCGGCGTCTCGATGATCCCGAACAGCCGCGCCCGCACCGACGCCTTCAACTGGCGCAGCTCGAGCCCCTGCTCCGCCGCCACCGCCCGGGCCGCCTGGAGCTGCAGCGTCAAGCTGTCCGCGCCCCCGCCCGCCTGCGCCATACCTCATCGTATCACGACGCCCACGTTCGGGGCCGCCGGTGTTATCCTGACCCGGCACCTTGGCCACGGACTTTGAACTCCTGGACGCCTGGAAGGCCGGCGATCGCGTTGCCGGCAACACGCTGTTTGAACGCTACTTCGATCCCATCTGTCGGTTCTTCACCAACAAGGTGCACCACAACATCGACGACCTGATCCAGAAGACCTTCCTGGGCTGCGTCGAGGGCCGCGACAGGTTCCAAAAACAAGCTAGCTTCCGAACCTACCTGTTTGCCGTCGCCCACAACGTCCTCCGGGCCTACTTCCGCGAGCGCCGCCGCGGCGCCGAGGACTCCGTCGACCTCGGCGAACGCTCGAGCGACGAACTCACCCCCTCCCCGAGCAGCGTGCTGGCGATCCATCAGGAGCAGCGCCTCCTGCTCGAGGCCCTCCGCCGCATCCCCCTCGACTACCAGCTGGTCCTCGAACTCTACTATTGGGAGGATATGGCCGCCCCCGAGCTGGCCCAGGTCCTCGGCCTCCCCGAGGGCACCATCCGCTCCCGCCTCCGCCGCGCCAAGGAGGCCCTCGCAGAGAAGATGACCGCCATCGCCAGCGAGCCCGACCTCCTGAAGACCACCGTGAGCAGCCTCGAGAAGTGGGTCCGCTCGCTCCGCTCCCAGCTCGACGGACACTAGCCGGACACTGGCCGCCCCCCGGCCTCCGCAGTCTGAGGGGCCCCAATTCGCGGCTATACATCATCGTTGTAGGAAGTTGGGATCGGTGAAGCCCCCGCAGACACTACCCCGCTCGCCGACTTGCGAGACGGCCGCATGGACACCGTTCATGCGCGGCGACCCCGGCGCCTTCACCGGGCAAAAATTGCGGTTTTCTATGCTCGACAACCAGACGACCACAACCATGGAAGCGCGAAACCCTGCAGGAAATTGGCAAAAAGGCGAGGCCGAACCAGTCGCGTCTCGCCCGGTCCCGGTGCTCAACATCCTGACCGAGCTGCTGCAGGGCTACCGTCGCCCCGCGGTGGTCACCACGGAGCAGGGCGCCGTCGTGTGTATGAACGCCGCGGCGATGCGCAACATCGACCGCAAGCCCGGCGAGGAGTCCGACGGCACGCCCTCCGATCCGAAGGACTGGCCGCGCCGCGCCGCGATCCAGGCCGACGGCCAGACCTACTACCTGGCCGTCCCGAACCAGGCCCTCGACACCGCCACCAACACGCCCGAGCCGCAGCTCCCGCCGCGCCTGGCGAAGATCGCCCGGCTCGTCATCTCGGGCTGCACCGACAAGCAGATCGCCAGCCGCACCGGCCTGTCCTTCAGCACCGTCCGCACCTACGTGCGCCAGATCTACCGCCGCATCGGCGTGCACAGCCGCGTCGAGCTGGTCCACGCCAGCAACAGCAACCTCGCCCGCGACTAGGCTCGCTCGTGACTGGCGGCACGCCGCCAGCACCGCGGCCGCGGGACTGACGGCACTCACTCCGCCAGACCCGCGTCCGCGACGACGCCAGTCCCACAGCGAGCGGCACTCACTCCGCCAGCACCGCGTCCGCGACGACGCGGGCGTACAGCGTCGGCGCCTGGTCGAAGGCCAGCGGCGGCGCGGCCAACAACAACACCGTCGGACCCGACTCGGCGAGGCGACGCTCGATCACCCGGGCGACCGCCTCGCCGTTTCGTTGCAGCGTGTAGGTCGACCACGACCCGGACGCCCCCGCGACGATCTCCCGCGCCGCCGGGTCGAGGCCCTCGTCGCTGCGAATTGTCAGCTCGCGGAGCAACCCGGGATCGACCCGAAACAGCGCGCTGCTCCCCGACGACCCCACGCCCTCGACCACCATGATCTGCACGAGCGCCCCGCCTCGCAGCGCTTGCGCGTCGATCCACCCCTGATACACCGACAGCAACGCGTGCCGCCGTTCACCCGCCGCGCCGACCCGCTCGAAGCTCTGTGGCAACGCAACGATCGCCCCCCGCTCCGCCGGCCGCGGCTCCCGATGGACCAACGCGAAGCCGATCGGATCCTCCTGCCCCACGCGGTACGCCCCGACGCCGACGAAGCACAGCGCCGCCACCAGCAGCAGATCGAGCCCCCGGCTGACGAGCCGCGGCAACGCCGGCGGCAGCGCGATCGCCAGCAGCGAGCCGACGAAGGCCGCGACCCCCAGCGACAGCGGCGTCGAACGCAGCGCCGCGTCTCCGGGCACGCAGCTCAAGAGCTGCGCCCCGAGCAGCAGCAGCAGCGTCACGACCAGGCTGCGCCGCACGGTCGGCGCCACGCCCGGCGTACGCCCCGGCATCAGCGTCCACAGCGTCGCCACCAGCACCGCCACCGCCATCGCGTTGCCGCCACCGATCATCAGCGCCGGCCCGGGCTCGTGACGCCCCGCCGCCCACAGCCCCGCCGCCGCGCCGACGATCGCCACCAGCCCCATGCGCGCCCGCCCGAGGATGCGCTCGAGGACATGTCCCGCGAGCCAGATCGAGTACGCGTCGAGCAACAGCCCCAGCAGGTCGGCGTGCACGAACGGCGCCGTGACCAGCCGACCCCAGCTGCCCGCCCGCCACAGCTCCGGCGTGAACGCCCCCACGCGCAGCAGCCCGACCCCCGCCAGCCCCTGCCACAGCGCCACAAGAAAGCTGCCCGCCATCCCCGCGATCAACAGCGAGGTCATCAGCACACCGCCGGCCCGCGGCGCCGCTCGCCCGGCCCGCGCCGCCAGCTGCTCGCGCAGCCCCAGCGCCGCCCGCAGCACCTGCTCGTCGAGCTCCGCGCTGCGCTCCGTCGGCTCCCGCGGCAGCCGCTCCTGCAGCGCCCGCGCGGCCGCCAGCGCCCGCTCGTCGCGCCCGCGCAGCCGCGTCGGCAGGGCCTGCAAGATCGTCCGCGCCCGATCCTCATCCCCGGCGAAGGCCGCCGCCGTCGCCTGCAACAGCGCCGCGTTCGCCGGGCTGAGGCCGAGCTCCCGCGCCCGCTCGCCCGCCAGCGCCGCGTCGACCGTCGTCGTCGCCCCCGCGTGGGCCAGGAAGGTCAAGCGCGCCTGACCGACTAGCTCCGCCGCCCCCGGCTCCTGCCCGAGCGGCCCCTCCTCGAGCGCGCGCAGCAGCGTCGCCGCGTCGCGCATGCGCCCGAGCTCGCCCAGCGCCTTGAGCATCCCCAGCGCCAGCGCCGGACGCAGCGCCGCGTAGCCCGGCTGGAACTGCGACTCATAGTGCGCCACCGCCTCGCCCCAGCGCAGGTCGTAGAGCAGCATCGCCACGATCTGCTCGTGGATCATCGCCAGCTCGGCCGGGTCCTCGGCCTCGGCCAGCAGGCCCCGGAAGTGACCCAGCGCCGCCGCCGGACCCTTGCGGTCGAGCAGCGAGAAGCCGGCGAGGATCTGCTGCTGGCGCCCCAGGCCCGCGCCCGGCATCAACAGCGCCCGCAGCCCCGTCATCCGCACCGCCCAGCGCGGCTGCCCCAGCGCGAACACCTGCCGCGCCCCGCGCTCGAGCAGCCACGGCAGCACCACCGTCAACCCGCACAGGCACGTCGCGCACAGCCCGAGGAAGCGGTCGCCCTCCACCATCGCCACCGTCGCCAGCAGCAGCTCCGCCAGCACTACCAGCGTGTACACGCGCTGGCCCGCGTCGCGGCGCCGCACCAGCCGCAGCAAGGTCAGGCTCTGCAGGATCGCCGCGAAGACCAGCAGGTTCTCGTAGAGCGTCACGCCTGGGCCTGCGTCACCGTCTCGAGGTGGCCGATCCGGCGAAACTTCGCGTAGCGCTGGTCACGGCGCGCCTCGCAGGACAGCGCGCGCAGCTCGTCGAAGTGCCGGCGCAGCGCCACCTGCAGCGCCTGCGCCGTGGTCGTCAGGCCGCGGTGGGCCCCGCCGGGCGCCTCGCGCACGATCTCGTCGCAGACCCCGAGGCTGACCAGATCCTGCGCCGTCATGCGCAGCTGCTCGGCCGCGGTGCGCTCGGCGTCCGCGTCCTTCCACAGGATCGACGCGCAGCCCCGCGGCGAGATCACCGAGTACACCGAATGCTCGAGCATGAGGATGCGGTCCGTGACCCCGATCGCCAGCGCCCCGCCCGAGCCGCCCTCGCCGATCACCACCGAGATCGTCGGCACCTTGAGCCCCGCCATCAGCTCGAGGCAGGTCGCGATCGCCTCGGCCTGGCCGCGCTCCTCGGCGTCGATGCCCGGGTAGGCCCCCGCGGTGTCGATGAAGCACAGCACCGACAGCCCGAACTGCTCCGCCATCCGCATCAGCCGCTGCGCCTTGCGGTAGCCCTCGGGGCGGGCCATCCCGAAGTTGCGGTACAGGTTCTCCTTGGTGTTGCGACCCTTCTGCTGGCCCATCACCACGATCGGCTCGTCGCCGAAGCGGGCCAGGCCCGCGACGATCGCCGGGTCGTCGCCGAACAGCCGGTCGCCGCGCAGCTCGACGAAGTCGGTCAGCAGCTCGCCGATGTAGTCGAGCGTGTAGGGCCGGTCCGGGTGCTTGGCCAGCTGCAGCTGCTCCCACGGCGTCAGCGCGGCGAAGCGCTCCTTCTGCAGCACCGCCGCCTTCTCCTCGAGCCTGGCGATCTCCCCCGCCATGTCGACGCTGCCCGACAGCGTCTTCAGCTCGCGGATCTTGCTCTCCAGCTCGACGATCGGCCGCTCAAACTCAAGCACCTTGCCACTCATTGCGACCCCCCCGACAAGAACGCCTCGACCCGCGCCAACCACGGAGCTGTCTCTCGGGACAGATCGACAGCAGGCTCCCACAGCGGCGCGTCGACGCTGACGCGCAGCGCGACCCCCTCGGCCACCCCCCCCGCCAGTTGATGCCGGAAGTAGGTCCGCTGGCGCCGCGCGTAGCTCCGCGTCTCCGCCTTGATCGCCGCGACCACCCTGGCGAGGCTGCCCTGACGATCGTGACGATCGTGATGCGCACGCTCCTCGAGGTACGCGTCGAGCTGGCGGTAACCGAGGCTGCGCATGGACTTGTGGCGCGCACTATACCCAGCCTCCCGCAGCATCTCCACCTCGGCGAGGAAGCCCGCGCGCATCATCGCGTCGCAACGCGCGTCGATCGCCGGACCCAGCAGCGCCGCCGGGGGCTCGAGGATCACCAGCGCCAACGCCACCCGGGCCCGCGGCGGATCGGCCGCTCGCACCAGGCTCACCGGCTGACCGTGCGCCTCGCACAGCCACAGCGCCCGCACCACGCGAACGACATTGCGCGGGTGGATCGACGCCGCCATCGCCGGGTCGACGCGCGTCAGCGCCGCGTGCACGCTGCCAGGCGACTCGCGCTCGCGTGCCTCCCACTGCGCCGTGAAGGCCGCGCGCCCGGGCTCGTCCGCGTCCCCGATCTCCTCGCCGCTGTGCGTGAACGCGGTCGCACGCAGGTAGAAGCCGGTCCCGCCGGCGAACAGCCCCGGGCCCGCCCCGAGCTCACGCAACGCCGCCGCCGCGTAGTCGCCCGCGCTGAACGCCTCGTCGGGCGCCGCCAGGTCGATCAGTCGGTGCGGCACGCGGGCCCGCAGCGCCGCGTCCGGCTTGGCGCTGCCGATGTCGAGCCCGCGGTACACCTGCACCGAATCGCAGCACAGCACCGGCAGGCCCAGCCGCGCCGCCAGCCACAGCGCGAGCCGTGACTTTCCGGACGCCGTCGGCCCCACGATCGCCAGCGCCCGCGGCAGCGAGCTGTCCCCCTCCGGGCTCATCACGCGCCTCGCCTCATCGCCGCTTCACACCGTCGCTTCACACCGTCGCCCCGTCGTCGCGCTCCGACGCCGACACGCGCCGCGAGCTCGCGGACGCCTCGCCCAGCAGCGCCGCCGCTGTCCAGCGTCGCAGCCCCGGCACATCCGTCAACGTCGCCCCGGCGTCGAGCAGCTCCGCCAGCCAGCGCCGGGCCAGGCGCGGCGCCGGGTCGCCGCCGCGGGTCGCCGCGATCGCCCCGAGCAGCCCGCGCTCCACCGCCGACGCGTCCGACTCGCGGGTACGCATGCGCAGCCACGGCACGATGCGTGCGATCAGATCGGCCATATCCGCGTCGTCGACGCAGTGCCGCAGGTGCGCCGGCACCCCGCGCACGACCACCGAATCGCCGCCGAAGTCGTCGAGGTCGACGCCCAGCGTCAGCAGCTCGGCCCGCGCCGCCACGATCAGCGCGACCTCCTCCGCCGGCCGCCGCACCACCGCAGGCGCCAGCAGCCCCTGCACCGCGACCACGCGCCGGCCGATCAGGTCGCGTTGCAGCCGCAGATACACCAGGTGCGAACGCAGCCGCCGCAGGTCGATCGCCAGCAGCGTGTCGCGCTCGGCGAACAGCGCCACCGGCCCCGGCAAGCAGGTCAGCAGGTGCGGCAAGTCGGCCCGCAGCGGCCCCGAGCTGCGCTCGTTGTTGGGCCCCTGCGGCACCCCATCCATGTCCTCGAGCGCAGCCCGCACCGGCGCCATCTGCTCCGGCGCGAACAGACCTGGCAGCCCCGCCTCCACCGCGCGCGCCACCGGATCGCTGTCCCGCGGCCACTGCGACGGCTCGCTCGCTGGCCGCAGCGCCGCCGCCTCCGCCATGACCCCGCGCTTGTGCTGGTCGTAGTCCGGCGCGAGCGCCCGCGTGCTCAGGCGATAGCCCGCCCGCGCCGCGCCAGCGTCCTCGCTACCTGTCCCAACGGACAGCCCCGCCTCACGACCTGTCCCCGCGGACAGCCCCGCCTCACGACCTGTCCCCGCGGACAGCCCCGCCTCACGACCTGTCCCCGCGGACAGCCCCGCCTCACGACCTGTCCCAACGGACAGCCCCGCCTCACGACCTGTCCCAACGGACAGCCCCGCCGCACGACCTGTCCCCGCGGCCAGCCCCGCCTCACGACCTGTCCCCGCGGCCAGCCTTGCGCTCGCCTCGCGCTCTGCCCCGTCCGTGAACTCGCCCGGCGCCTCCCAGCCCTGCCCGCCCTCCTCACGCGCCAGCACGGGCACCACGCGCGTCTCCGCGGCCACCACCGGCTCGCCTCGCCGCGCCCATGAATCGTTCCAGCGATCGGCGCCGCGTGCAGCTGTCCCTTCGGCCAGCCCACCACGCCCACGCTCACCCTCACCTGTCCCTTCGGCCATCCCACCGCGCCGACGCTCCTCACCATCACCTGTCCCTTCGGCCAGCCCACTACCCCTCCGTGTCGCCATCGCCGCGAGCGACAGCGGCGCCTCGCTCGGCCGCCCCGCCGCCGCGCGCTCCTCCGCCGGCGGCACCAGCCCGCCCCACGGCGCCGCCGCCATCGCCGCCGCCAGCACCCGCCGCACCGCCGCGTACACCCGCTGCGGATCGCTGAAGCGCACCTCCGACTTCTGCGGGTGGACGTTCACGTCCACGCTCGAGCGCGGCGGCTCGACGATCAAGCACGCCGTCGCCTCGCCGCTGAGCCCGTAGGCCTGGGCCACGATCTGCGCCAGGCTGCGCTCCCGCACCACCCGCCGACGCACCACCAGGTACGGCCCACCGCGCCCGCGCCCGGCCGCCTCCGGCGTCGGCAACCACACCTGCACCGCCGTCCCGTCCTCCTCGCCCGCGAAGTGAAACAACGGCCCCGCGACCCGCCGCCCCAGCACCTGCTGCACCCGCTGCTCGAGCGTCCCCCTCGGCAAATTCAGCAGCTCGCGCTTGCCGTGCCGCAGCGTCACGTGCACCTCCGGGTGCACCACCGCCAGGCGCAGCAGCACCTCGCTGCACTGCCCGACCTCCGTCGCCTCCGCGCGCATGAACTTGCGCCGCGCCGGCAGGTTGGCGAACAACCCGTGCACCTCGACCTGGGTGCCCACCGGCAGCCCCGCCGGGCTCATCCGCGGCGGCTCGCCAGGACGCACGTGCAGGTGGGTGCCGACCGCCGCGCTCGGCTGACGGCTGCGCAGGTCGAGCCTCGCCACCGCCGCCACGCTCGCCAGAGCCTCGCCGCGAAAGCCCAGCGTACCGATGTCCGCCAGCTCGCTCGGGTCGCGCAGCTTGCTGGTCGCGTGCCGCGTCACCGCCAACAACAGGTCGTCCGGGTGGATCCCCCGCCCGTTGTCCCGCACCGCGATCAGCGTCAGTCCGCCGTCCTCGAGCTCGACGTCCACCCGCGTCGCCCCGGCGTCGATCGCGTTGTCCACCAGCTCCTTGACCACCGAGGCCGGCCGCTCCACCACCTCACCCGCCGCGATCTGATCGATCGCCAGCGGGCTCAGCAGGGCGATCCGGGCGGGCGCCACGGGTGCGGGCGAAGGCGAGCTCACCGGCGAAGTAAGGCCCAGCAGGCGCGGAAGCGCAAGCCCCCGCTTGCTCCCGAGGGCCACCCCGCCCCATCCTCGCCGGCGATGGACCTCCGCGTCTTCGCCACCACCTTCGGCCTCGTCTTCCTCGCCGAGCTCGGCGACAAGACCCAGCTCGCCACCCTCAGCCTGGCCGCCAGCTCCGGTCAGCGCTGGCTCGTGTTCGCCGCCGCCGCCCTGGCCCTGGTCCTCTCGAGCCTGCTCGCCGTGCTGCTCGGCGAATTCCTGCGCAGCCGCGTCGACCCGGTGTGGATCCAGCGCAGCGCGGCCGCCCTGTTCCTCATCCTCGGCACCGTGATGCTGGTCAGCAGCCTCCGCGGCCCTCCCCCGACCTGACCCCGCTTCCGGCGCGAGCCGAGCGCGCCGACTCCCGCCACCGGCTCAGTCGATCGACACGACCCGGTTGCGCCCGGTCTGCTTGGCCTTGTACAGCCGCGCGTCCGCCCGCTTGATCAGGTCGTCGTAGGTCGCGACCTCCGGCGTCAGCTCGGCGACCCCGACCGAGATCGTGACCGGGATGTGCCGCCCCTCGAACATGAACTTCGAGTCCGCGAGCATCGTGCGGATCTTCTCCGCGAACTGCGTCGCCCCCTTCAGCTCGATCTCCGGCAGGATCAACGCGAACTCCTCGCCGCCGTAGCGGGCCAGCACGTCGACCTTGCGGGCCCGCTCGCGGACCACGTCCGAGATCTCGCGCAGCACGAAGTCGCCGGCGCGGTGCCCGTAGGTGTCGTTGCACTGCTTGAAGTAGTCGATGTCGAACATCACCAGCGCGAGCGGCCGATCATAACGGCGGGCCCGGCTGAGCTCGCGCTCGAGGGTCTCCAGGAAGTAGCGCTTGTTGAAGATCTGGGTCAGACCGTCGACTGTCGAGAGGCGATAAATTTCCTCGTGATACAGGCTCTCGATGTTGTCGCCGCTGAGAAACTTAAAAATAGCGCGGCCGATCTTGACCAGGTCACCATCCTTTAACCACGCCTCGTGCACCTTGTGGTCGTTCACGTAGGTGCCGTTGGTCGACTCGTTGTCGCGGATCTTGACCCCCGCCTCCTCGACCCGCAGCGACGCGTGCGTGCGCGACACCGAGTCCTGGCTGACGCAGATGTCGTTGAGCGTGCCGCGCCCGATCGTCATCTCGCGCCCGTCGATGTGGTACTTCCGTCCGAGCTCTGCGCCGTAGATCACGACCAGGCACGCTTCCTTCTTTGGACGGTTCCCCCCGGCTTCGTCGGACTTGTTGATGACTGTGACAATCGTCTCGTCACGCATAGGCACGCGCCCAGCCCCGTGGTCGGGACTCCCTGCCCGGGAGGGTACCAGACCCCGGCTGTCCCGCGAACGCTGAGCCCGTGCTCCGGGCGAAGTTGGTGCGCCCCCCACCCACGATGTAGGCTCGAAGCCACGCACACGCGGCGACTCGCACGATGACTCGCCGGAGGGTCGGGCCGCACCCCGCTGCGTTCGGCCGCAACACACCCTCGTGATCACGTACCAACAACTTGCGAGCAGCCCGCCATGGCCGCCCGACCATGTCCCGGGGCGCCCCCATGTCGAGTCACCCCTCACAGGCGCCCCGCGGCCGAGATCTCCAGCCCCAGACGCTCGCAACGAACGACCACGGACGCGCTTCCACGCCAGGTTTTTGACCGCCACGTCAGCTCGGTGCTAGGACCGCCGCTGCATGTCGGCCCCACGCACACGGCTCGGCGGTTTCGGCGCGGTGTTCTTCATCGCGACCCTCGGCGCCATCGCGTTCTACGTGCAGCGACAGACGGTCCCGGACACCCACGACGCCGTGCGCACCGCCGTCAGCAGCGCCCCCGATTCCGCCAGCGAGCCCACCCCGCTCGCCGCCCTCCCGTGGCAGGACCGCCTCGACCTCGGCGCCCTCAAGCCGGTCCCGATCGGCCCGGTCCCCGAGGCGCCCGCCAAGGCCGCCGGCAAGTCGAGCGACCCCGACTTCGCCGGCCTCGCCAGCAACCTCGGCGACAGCCGCCTCGTCCAGGAGCTGAGCGACGGCCACCGCATCCTCTACACCCTCGACCCGGTCCTCCAAGACGCGGCCCTCCAGATCTTCCGCAACCGCGAGGTCCCCTACGCCGCCGCCGTGATCCTCGACGTCCAGGACAACTCGGTCCTGGCGATGGCCGGCCACTCGACCATGGACCCCCAGGTCGACCCGCTGGAGATCGTCACCACCGCCTGGGCCCCGGCCGCCTCCACCTTCAAGCTCGTCACCGCCGCCGGCCTGCTGAAGAACAAGTCGGTCAACAACAAGACCAAGGTCTGCTTCACCGGCGGCCTCCACGGCATCACCGACGAGCTCCTCGCCGACGACCCCGCCCGCGACGAGCGCTGCGACGACCTCGGCGGCGCGATCGCCCACAGCCACAACGTCGTGGTCGCCAAGATGGCCCTCAAGCACATGAGCGCCGACGGCCTCCTCGACATCGCCAAGACCTTCAAGTTCGAGAGCGACATCCCCTTCGAATTCCCCGTCGAGCGCAGCCCAGCCCTCATCCCCGCCGACGCCAAGGAGCGCGCCCGCGTCGCCGCCGGCTTCTGGCACGTCGACATGAGCCCGCTGCACGGCGCCCTCATGGCCAGCATCTTCGCCCGCGACGGCATCTACCAGCCGCCGCACGTGCTCGCCCAGGTCCGCGGCCCCGACGGCGTCGACCGCACCCCCGCCCTCCCCCGCAGCGAGCGCGTCCTCCCCAAGGACATCGCCCAGCAGGTCGGCGAGATGATGGTCCGCACCACCTCCGAGGGCACCGCCCGCGGCAGCTTCCGCGACCGCCAGGGCGTCTACTACATCACCGACATCGAGGTCGCCGGCAAGACCGGCAGCCTCACCGGCAAGCGCGCCCCGGGCCTCAACTACAACTGGTTCGTCGGCTATGCCCCCGCCGAGCGCCCCGAGATCGCCTTCGCCGTGCTCGTCGCCAACGAGCCGAAGTGGCAGATCAAGGCCCACTACGCCGCCCGCCGCCTGGTCCAGATCTACCTCCAGCGCCGCACCGCGATCGCTGAGCACCGCGACGCCCGCCTCGGCGCCCAGGGCCTGGAGCTCCCCGGCCAGGCCCGCCCCGCGGTCGCCCGCGCCGACAAGCCCGAGCAACCCGACAGGCAAGACAAGCCCGACAGGCCCGAGCCGCGCAAGCCCGAGCCCCTCGCCGCCAAGCCCGGCGCCATCGCCCCCGACGCCCTGCCGCCGATCCCCGGCCCGGTCGCCAAGAAGCCCCCCGCCGGCCAGCGGCCGACCCAGCCAAGCGCCCGGCCAGGCAAGCCCAGCGGGGTCTGACGCCGTGCACCCGCGCGTGCGCCCGCCGCCCAGGGCACCGCTCCCGCCGCGCACACACCTGCCCGCGCCACCTGTCCCCACGGACCTGTCCCAGGCGCTACCCGGACCTGTCCCTACGGACATGTCCCAAGCGCCACCCAGACCTGTCCCCAAGGACCTGTCCCAAGCGCCACCCCGCACCCGGCGCCACGGCGCGCCGCCCGGACTCTGGGCCGCCCTCGCCTGCGCCCTCCTGCTCGCGCCAGCCCTGCCGGCCCGCGCCGCCGCCCCGCCCGACCCCGCGATCCAGGCCCGCGCCAGCCAGGCCGTCGCCGACGCGCGCGCCGCCTTCGACCGCTCCGACTACGCCGCCGCGATCACCCACTTCGAGGCCGCCCTCGCGCTGCGCCCCGCGCCGAAGATCCACTACAACCTCGGCGTGTGCCACACCCGGCTGTACCGCGCCGCTGACGCCCGCGGCGACGCCGAGCCCGCCGCCCGCCACGCCAGCGCGGCGATCGACGCCTTCAACACCTACCTGCGCGCCGCGCCGTCAGCCGACGATCGCGACGCCGTCGCCGACACGGTCCGCGCCCTCGGCGGCACCCCGGCGACCCCACCGCGACTCCGCGACCCGATGGACCCCGCGCCGCAGCCCGATCGCCCGACCGGCGACCCGCTCTTGCGCCCCCTCGACGCGATCCCTGCCCCGACAGCGATCCCTGCGCCAGGCCCCGCGCCAGCCCCCACACCAGCCCCCGCGATCCCGCTGTCCCGCGGCTACCTCGGCGTCCTCCTCGGCCTCACCAGCCAGCCGCAGCTGGTCACGCGCACCGACCTCGACGGCGGCTTTCAGAGCCTGCTCGTCCTCCGCGGCGGCGCATTGCTCGGCATGCGCCGACGCCTCGCACTCGGCGGACAACTGACCCTCGCGCTCCCCGTGGAGACCGAAAAAACCAATCTTGCCCTATCGACGCAGACCTTCCTGCTCGACCTCGGCGCCGCGCTGCCCCTCGGCCACAAGCGGCGCTTCGAGCTCCCGATCGGCGGCTTCGCCGGCGCCGCCCGCGAGGCCCTCCGCGTGCGCGCAGGCCAGCCGCTCCCGACCTGTGCGATCCAGAGCACGGGCACGCTGGTGGCCGCGCGCGCCGGCGGGGTGGTCGGTGGACGCATCGGGTTCGCTGTGTTAGTGGGAGCCCGCCGCAACCACGAGCTCGGCATGCACTTGACCTCCGCCTTTCACGGCTTCGGCCGCGGCCCACTCGCTCCTGCTGATCCCAATGGGCCCAATGCCTGCGACGGCCACGTCCTGCAGGATGTCCCTCGGGCCAGGTTCGTGCTGACCAGCGCCATCGGCTACGCGTTCCGCTTCTGACATGCTGACCCGCACGCAACCGCGCCCCGGCCCGGCCAACGGCCTCGTTGCCGCGACGCCCTCGCCATCCCTGGCCGGAGGCCGCGCGTGACCACCCCCGGCGCCGGACAGTTCTACCGCTGGCTCGACGAGGCCGTCCCCCGCGCCGGCAGCCAGCGATCGCTCGACAGCCAGGACACCACCCTCAGCCGCCGCGGCCTGCTGATCCGCGCCGACAAGCGCGCCCGCGAGCTCGCCGGCCTCAAGATCGGCGCCGGCGACGTCGTCGCCCTGTCGATGGGCAACGTCGCCGAGTTCGTCATCCTCCTCCTCGCGGTCAGCAAGCTCGGCGCCATCGCCATGCCCGTCGACCCCGCCAACGGCGACCGCAGCCTGCTCGGCGTCGCCTCTCGCCTGCCCGTGCGCGCCGTCCTCCGCCGCCCCCGCGGCCTCGAGAACTCGCCGCTGCAGTACCCCGAAGGCTACAAGCTGCTCGCCCGCCGCAAGCTCAGCGGCTCCCTCCTTGAAGTCGACACCCTCGAGCTCCCCGACGAGCTGCGCCGCCAGACCCTCCCCGGCGACACCGAGTACATCTGCGAGACCGCCGGCGCCGACGGCGTGCTCCACGACGTCCTCCGCAGCGGCGCCCACCTGCGCTGGCTCGGTGAGTCCGCCGCCAAGATGCTCGACCTCGGCCCCGGCACCCACCTCGCCTGCGCCCAGGCCTTCACCAGCCCCCGCTTCTTCGACCCCGTCGTGCTCGGCTGGCTCGCCTCCGAGGCCCGCCTGGTGATGGCCGACAACCCCACCCTCGAGTCCGTGCTGCCCCCCATCGGCACCTACGAGCGCCTCGTCGTCGTCGACCTCCTCTACTCGCTGCAGACCGCCGCCCGCGCGCTCAAGGCCGCCGGGGCCACCCGCGAGCTGCTCGCCGTGATCCCCCAGGCCACCATCGCCACCAGCCACGGACGCATGCTCAAGCAGGTGTTCGGCGAGCACCCCCGCCAACTCCTCCTGCTCGAGGAGATCGGCATCCTCGGCGTCCGCGCCATGCACCGCGGCGAACGCTTCGAGCCCACCCCCGGCATCGAGCTCCGCCCCGGCGCGCCCCACTTCAGCCCGACCCACGAGGGCGGCCACGAGGTCCTCTTCCACCCCAGCCTCCCCGTCGTCACCCGCCCGCCGGTCCCAGCCGGCCAGCCCGGCGGCCCGGTCCTGGGCAACTTCGGCGCAGGCGGGGGCTGGTTCCACACCGGCTACCTCGGCCACTTCACTGGCCGCCTCGACGCCACCGTCCTCGGCGAGGTCCCCGGCCGCACCGACAGCCTCGTCAACCTCGAGGGCCGCCGCGCCTCCCTGCGCACGATCGAGGCCGCCATGCTCCGCCACCGCCGCATCACCGAGGCCAGCGCCGAGGTCGAGTACGACGTCGACGGCAACCCCTTCGTCCACCTGCGCTACCGGGCCACCGGCCACACCCCGCTCGACGACCTCGACGAGTTCATGGTCGCCAGCCTCCCGCCCTACATGGTCCCGCGTCAGGCCACCCGCCAGGACCCCCCGCTCGCCTGACTCTGGCCTGAAGCCTGAAGCCTGCGCGCGCGAACGCGCTCGCAGACCCGTGCGCCCGCAGACCCGTGGTTCCACTCACGAGCACGGATACTTCCACGCATATAGGATGCCCCCATGCGGGGATTCAATTCGATGACGTGGCGGCTCGCGCTGCCGTGCAGTGTGCTTCTCTTGGCCTGTGGCGACGCGGGGAACAGCTCCGACTCCACATCGAACAGCTCGACGGGTCAGCCTTCCACCACCGTCGACCCGACCACGCCACCGACCACGAGCAACCCGACGACGGGCGTCAGCGTCAGCGACTCGGACACCACCGCCGGCTCGAACTCCAACTCCGAGTCGAACGGCACCAGCAGCGGCAGCGGTGATCCGACCACGACCACCAACAGCAGCGCCACCACCACCAGCGCCAGCACCACGGACAACCCGGGCACCAGCAGCACCTCGGGCGTCAGCGCCTCGACCAGCGGCGGCGAGTCCAGCACCGGCAAGGTGATCTGCGAGCCCGGCGACGGCATGGGCATGGGCATGGTCGAGAAGAGCTTCATCTGGATCCCCAGCCAGGACCTCAGCGACGTCGCCAAGGTCAACACCCAGACCATGGTCCTGCTCGCCCGCTACAAGATCGGCGCCGGCGGTGACAGCCCCTCGCGCACCTCGGTCAGCGGCGACGGCCGCTTCGTCATCGTCAACTCGCGCCAGACCGGCCGCAGCACCATGGTCGCCGCCAACATCGAGGACTGCGTCGACAAGAACAACAACGGCAAGATCGAGACATCCCAGGGCCCCAACGACGTGCTCGCCTGGGGCACCGACGAGTGCATCCTGTGGGACAAGCAGTGGCCCTACGCTGGCGGCTTCGCGGCCGGCCCGCGCGGCACCACCTGGACCCCCGGCACCTGGGACTACGACCTGTGCCAGTACGTCGACCCCAAGGTCTGGATCGGCTACTCGGCCCCCGGCGGCGTCGCCCACTTCGCCCGCGTCGCCGTCGACGGCACCGTCGAGGAGACCGTCATGGTCCCCGGCTGGAACGGCCAGGGCTACTCGCCCTACGGCGGCGCCCTCGACCCCGAGTTCCGCCCGTGGATGGCTGGCCTGCGCGGCGAGTTCATCCGCATCAACACCGACCAGAACCCGATCACCGTCGACCGCTTCACCCCGCCCGGCAACACCCAGGGCTACGGCTTCACCGTCGACCCCGACGGTAACCCCTGGTTCGCCGGCTGCGGCGGCGCCGTCAGCACCTACGACACCGACACCATGCAGTACACCTCGATCCCCGGCACCAACGCCTGCCACCGCGGCATCGCGGCCGACGAGAAGTACGTCTGGGCCGCCGCCAACGGCCCCTGCGGCCTGGTCCAGATCGACCGCGCGACCAACACCCTCATCAAGTTCCACAACACCAACCCCTGCTCCACCGCCATCGGCGTCAGCATCGACGCCGAGAAGTACGTGTGGCTCGTCGACCAGGAGGGCTGGGCCTGGAAGATCGACCCGAGAACGTCCCGGCGATGAAGCAGGTCATGGTCCCGGGCAGCCACTACGTCTACTCCGACATGACCGGCGGCCAGCTCAACAGCATCCTCCCGCAGTAGCCCTGCGCGCTCGCCCGCCACCGCCACCGCCGCCACCCCCACGGGCGCGACGGTGGCGGTCTGGCTTTCGGGACAGATCGAGCTCAGGCGCCGACCCGCGCCACGAAGGCCCGCACCGCCGGCAAGGCCGCCTCCGCCACCGTCACCGTGCGCGTCAGGTTGCCGTTCGCGCCGATGTTCGCGAACTCGAGCGACAGCCGCGAACCATCCAGCGACGCCCGCACGAGCAGCTGATAGCCGGCGCGAAACGGCGAGAAGGCGCGCCCGACGAACAGCCCGCGCTCGGCCAGGATCACCTCGCTGCCCCCGTCCTGCCAGCGGGCCACGATCTGCGCCGGGTCGGCGAGCACCGCCAACAGCGCCTCCTCCTGGTAGCGACGATTGAGCCGGACCAGCTGCACGAGGCACAGCACCGCCACCGGCGTACCGAGCCCCGCCACGATCACCCCGGTGCCGACCTCGCGCCCGACCGCGATCATCACCCCGCCCATGAACATCGCGGCGAACCCGAGGATCATGGCGATCGCCAGCAAGAACATCCGCCCGATCATCCGCCCACGATAACCGGCCCGCGCGCTCGATGGCGCTCAGGACGGCGCGCATGACCACCGCGCTTCACCACACGCTCGCGTCCTCGACGACCACCGCGCTTCACCACGCGCTCGCTGGCCCGCTCCCTCAGGACGGGTCTTCGAGCAGCTCGGCGCGCACGACCACCGCCGTGCGCTGCGTCTTCGCCACCGTGACCGTGCGCTGCACCGGGAAGCGCCCTGGCTTGCGCACCTCGACCCGGTGCACCCCCGGCGCCAACAAGATCGGCCCGGTCTCCGGCACGCGCAGCGCCTTCACCTGTCCGACGTAGTTGCCGTCCACGAACACCTCCGCGTCGAGGTCGACGTCCGGCACCTCGATCGCCAGCGGCGCCGCCGGCTCGTCACGGCCCGCACCGCGGTGCGCACAGGCCGTCAGCGCCAGCCCCAACCCCAGCACCAGAGTCGTTCGAGAGCACCAGCGCCGGTCACGGCGCGGCGGCTTGCAGCGAGATGTGCACGACATGGGACGCCTCGACCTCTCCTACCACAATCGTCGCCCCCGGGACCTGCACCCCCGCGAGCCGCTCCTGCAGCTCCTGGGCCGTCAGCCCGCCCTCGACCCGCAGGGTCACCGCCCCGTCGCTGCCGACCGCCGCCACCGTCACCGCCGTGGCCCCGAGCACCGACTCCCGCAGCGCACGCTCGAGCCGGCGCACCCGCGCCGCCGGCCACGGCGCCGCGATCTTCAGGCGCACGCCGCCATCTGTCCCCCGGGACATGCCCCTTGTGACCTGTCCGATGAGCCCGGCCAGCGCGTCGCTCGCGGCCGCCTGCGCGTCCTCACCCAGGCCCGTCGCGCGCACGCTGCTCGGCCCCGGCGTCGCCCCGGCCGGCCACTTCAGGCCCAGCTCGCCGCGCACCACCGTCACCCGCGGGTAGCTCAGGCTCCCCGGCGCCGCGCAGCTCAAGCTGGCTGAAAGGACAGGTCCCGCCGACCCCGGCGCCACGTCGCGGATCGCCCCGACCGCCAACAGGGCCCGCCGCAGCTCCGCCTCCGCGCTCGCCGGGCAGCCGCTGTTCTCCAGCGCGAGCGCCGGCAGCAGGATGAAGTTCGAAGGCCCCTTGCCAGCGACCGCCCCGCCAGCGACCGCCCCGGCCAGCGCCTTCCCGAGTCGCGCCGTGTCGATCTCCACCGACACCATCGCCGTCGCCGTCGCCCCGTCGTCGTCCTGCCGCAGCACCCGATAGGACCGCGTCCACACCGCGGGCGCCGCCAACACCTGCTTGCGGGCCGTGAGATCGCCCGCCCCGAGCTGCTCCACCGCGGCCTCGAGCGCCGCCTTGCGGGCCCGCTCGAGCGCCTGGTCCCTCGCCTTGAGCGCGTCGACCTTGTCCCCGATCGCCGCATGCCCCGTCCCGGCGAACGGCGCTGCCAGCGCCTCCGCGCCCCAGAACAGGCTCAGGCCGAGCACCACCGCGAGTCGCCGCATCGCCGCGAGCTTGGCAGGCCTCGTCGCCGCGGCGCAAGGATACGGCGAAACCCCGGCCCCGCCGCCGCGAGGATCCACCCTGCCCCCATCCGAAGGTCTCCCGTGTGCGCGGTGGCAATCTCGCCCCGCCTGCGATACACCCGCCGCGATCATGCTGCGGAGCCCCTTTCCCGGTCATCGACGCTACAGCATCACGCACCGAGCCGTGCAGCGCCTGCGCGAGCTCGTGCCCACCGTCGCCGAGGAAGATGACGAGGCCCTGCGCGATCGCCTCGACGCCGCCATCACCAGCGCCGAGGACACCGGCAAGGCCGTGCGCACCCTCGACGTGATGCTCGGCGAGCCGCAGATCCTCATCCCGCTCGAGAGCTTCGGCGACATCCTCTACGCCATCATCAAAGAGGACACCGTCGTCACCGTCCTGCCACGCGGCCACGGCGAGGAGATCCTCCAGCGCGGCCAGGCCCTCGAACAGCGAGTCGCCGCCGGTGAGCCCCCGGCCCGCAACAACGAGCGCGACGAGGCGTGGGAGCTCGGCCGCCGTCGCTGGCGCCGCGAGGTGCCCACCCCGGTCGTCGAGCGCGTGCGCAGCCCCGGCAGCGATCGCCCCGAGGACGACGCCGACGCCCCCATCACCGCCCGCCCGCAAGATCTGCTGCTCCCCGGCTTCGGCCGCCCCGACGCCCGCCCCGAACCCGACGACAGCGACGACCGCGGCAGCGCCCGCCTGCGATCCCGCCTCGGCGGCAACCGCCTGATCGCCCCCAGCAGCCTCGCCGGGAGCCCCAGCGGCCCCGCGGGCACCAGCAGCCCCACCGGCAGCCCCACAAACATCCCCAGCCCCACCAGCACGGCTGGCAAGAAGCCCAGCGGCCCGGTCGCCGAGGCCATCGCCCGCGGCCTCGCCCTCGGCCGCCGCCGGGCCGCCGCCCAGGCCCTCGGCGAGACCCTCCGCCGCACCCCGGCCGACGCCCCCCTGCTGCCGCTGTGGAACCTGCTCGCCGAGAAGAACCTCCCCGAGGCCCTCACCGTCGGCGACCTCGTCGCCGCGGTCCGTGGCCTCGGCGCGGCCCCACGACATCGGCCCGCGGCCCGCGTCTGGCCCACGTCCGGCCCACGTCTGGCCCACGTCTGGCCCACGTCTGGCCCACGTCCGGCCCGCGTCTGGCCCACGTCTGGCCCGCGTCCGGCCGTCGCCCACATCCGGCCCATATCCGGCCGCGGCGACAAGCGGCCCTCGACCGGCCCACATCCGGGTGCGCGCGACCGTGCGCACCGAAGTTTCACCACGCTCGACCGGCGGTGATCAACGGCCTTCCGTCGCGCCGGGACGAATGCGATATGCTGGGCCGCCACCTGGCTCATGCGGATCGTGCCCCCCCACATGCCCGTGCCCGGCCCATCACCGGGCGCCCCGGCGGCGAGCGGTCCGCCGGAGAACAACGCTCCGCCCGCAGCGCCCGCTGATCCGCGCCCCGCCGATGAGACCCTGCGTCCCAGCCAGATGGGCTCGCACGCCAACCTCGTCGGCCACGTCCTCGCCGATCGCTATCGCCTGCTCAAGTTGATCGGCGAGGGCGGCATGGGCTCGGTCTACCAGGCCGAGCACATCACGATCGGCCGCAAGCTCGCCGTGAAGGTGCTCGCCCCCGAGTACTGCGACAGCCCCGAGGTCGTCGCCCGCTTCCTCCAGGAGGCCCGCACCGCGTCGATGCTGCACCACGAGCACATCGTCGACATCACCGACTTCGGCTACACGAAGCAAGGCCTCGCCTTCCTGACGATGGAGTACCTCGAAGGCGAGGACCTCGCGACCCTGCTGCAGCGCGAGGGCCGACAGCCGTGGGCCCGCCTGCGGCGCATGATCCTTCAGGTCTGCCGGGCGCTTCACGCCGCGCACGAGAAGGGCATCGTGCACCGCGACATGAAGCCGGACAACTGCTTTCGCATCAAGCGCGGCGGCAACCACGACTTCATCAAGATCCTCGACTTCGGCATCGCCAAGGTCATCGCCGACGGCCAGTTCGGCGGCCGCGACGACAAGCCGAAGATGGCCACCGAGGCCGGCACCCTGCTCGGCACGCCCGAGTACATGGCCCCGGAGATCGCCCGCGATCAAAAAGCCGATGCCCGCGTCGACGTCTACTCGCTCGGCATCCTCATGTACGAGATGCTGACCGGCAACGTGCCCTTCAAGGGCCACACCTTCATGGCCACCGTCGCCATGCAGATGGTCGATGAGCCCGTCCCGCCGAGCGTGCGCTGCCCCGAGGCCTCGATCCCGCCCGAGATCGAGAACGTGATCCTCATCGCCCTGCGCAAGGACCCGAACGACCGCTTCCAGAGCGTGCACGAGCTGGCCGAGGCGCTCATCGACGCCGACCGGGCCCTGCGCATGACCTCGCAGGGCCTGCCCGCGCTGCACTTCGAGTCCGGCGAGTACAGCTCCAACACGGGCCCCGCGACCAACCCCGGTGGCCCCGGTGGCCCCGGTGGCCCCGGTGGTGGTTCGGGCGTCGGCGACAGCGCGATGCTCCGCAGCGGCGTCCGCGGCCCCGAGGGCGAGGGCTCCGTCCTCCGCAAGTCGCAGATCCGCAGCGCCAGCGACGAGAGCAACAAGCTCGCCAGCAGCAGCCGTCACCAGCCGCCCCGCTCCCCCGGCAACACCGGCGCCCAGAAGGCCCTCACCGGCCAGCCGATCGCACCCGAACCGGACGCCGACGCCGACGCCGACGCCGACGCCGACGCCGGCGCGATGGCCCGCCCGAACCCCTACCGCGCGCTGTCCGTGCTGCTCCTGCTCGTCGTCGCCGGCCTCGGCGGCGCCATCTGGTACCTGCTGCAGCGCATCGAGCCGCCGGCCGAGTCGGGCCCCGCCGGCGAGGTCGCCCCGCCGCTCGACACCGCCGGCGCCCAGGTCCCCGTCCCCACGATCCCCGTCGACCCCGGCCACCCGAGCACCACGCCGCCCGAGCCCGTCCCGCCGGTCGCCGTCCCCGAAGATCCGATCAAGCCCGATCGCCCGAAGAAGAACCCGCCCGCGGCGCCCACCGACGCCAGCGACGCCGAGAAGCAGACCTACATCAACAGCCTGCTCGCCGACGTGAACCGCTGCGCCAACAGCAGCAAGCTCCCGCGCCAGACCGTCAGCTTCCTGCTCGAGATCGAGGAGAGCAACGGCAAGGTCAGGGCCAACCTCGAGTCGCCCCAGGGCAACGCCGAGTTCGCCAGCTGCGCCGAGAAGGCGATCGCCCGCAAGCGCTTCAAGAAGGGTCGCAAGTACATGACCTTCCACGCCAACCTGAAGCTGTGATCGCGTCTGTCCTTCGCCGCCGCGCCCTGCTCGCCGGCGGCCTCGGCCTCGCCGGCGCCGCCCTGCTCGCCCGGCCGGCCCGCGCCGCCTGGGGCAGCTTCCCCGCGGACCTCGCCGACCTCGCCCTCCCGCCCGATCGCAGCCCACGTCGCCTGCTCGAGCTCAACGTCTACGGCGGCCTGTGCCCGTGGGACACCTTCTACTGCGCCCCGAGCTGGGGCCTCGCCGACCACCGCTACCTCCACGCCTTCGGCGACGCCGAGCTCGCCGCCCGCCTCGACGCGTGCGGCGTCCCAGCCGAGCTCGCCCGCCCCTTCGCGGAGGACACCGCCGGCGAGCTCATCCACCTCGGCCCCTGGACCGCGCCGCTGTGGTCGCGCCCCGACATCCTCGCCCGCACGCGGGTCCTCGTGCTGCGCCACGATCAGTTCCCCCACGCCACCGCCGTCCCGCTCGCCCTCACCGGCGCGCGCCTCGGCGACCCCACGCTCGCCGGCAGCGGCGCCGCGGTCGAACGCTTCTTCCGCGAGCGCGACGGCGGCACCCGCCCGCGCGCCGCCGTCGTCCACCCCGGCGACCTCTCGCGCTTCGACAACGTCCAGAGCGCCCTCGCCGTCGGCCTCCACCCCGGCGCCGCCCGCCCGCTCGAGCTCCCCCTGTCCCGCCTCCCCGATCTCCTCGACCTGCTCGCGCGCCCCGCCACCGCCACCCACGGCCCCGCCCACGACGCCGCCGTCGCCGGCTACACCCGCCGCCTCGGCGCCCGCCTCCGCCGCCCCGACGGCGCCCCCCTGCGCGCCACGGAGCTCGGCATCTACGCGGCGATCGACGCCGGCCGCCGCGACGCCGCCGCCCTCGCCGAGCTGCTCCCGCCCTCCCTCCTCGGCGTCGCTCTCGGCGACGCCTGCGGCGAGCAGTCCCTCTCGATCCCCGGCCTCGGCGCCCGCGTGGCCACCCACCTGCTCACCCGCCCCGACCCCGCCCGCTACGCCCTCTGGGTCGACGCCGGCCTGCGCCCCACCCTCGACGGCGGCCACGACACCCACCGCGATCACCTGCTGTCCGCCGCCACCAACTACACGCACACCTTCCAGACCCTCGCCGACCAGATCAATCGCCCCGACGAGCACGACCCGAACAAGCTCGACCTCGCCGACACGCTGATCGCGATCACCAGCGAGTTCGGCCGCAGCCCCGACCGCGAGGACGACCGCAACGGCCTCGGCCACTGGCCCGGGGCCCACGTCGCCGTCCTGATCGGCGGCCCGATCGACGCCCCCGCGGTGGTCGGCGCGATCGACCGGGACAGCGCCCAGGCCATCGACCACGCCAGCCCCGCCGAGCTGCGCATGGCCCTCCTCCTCGCCCTCGGCATCTACCCCTTCGACCTCGGCGGCTTCACCCCCGACGCCGTCCGCGGCGCCAGCGACCCCCGCAGCGCCCTCCTCCGCCTGCGCACGGAACTCCTGGGGGTGCCCCTGTGACCCGCCAACCTGTCCCATGGGCCAGCCCATCCGAACCTGTCCCAAGCGCCAGCCCCTCCGCACCGCGCCTGGCGACCCTGGTGCTCGCCCTCGCCGCCTGCGGCGACGACCTGCGCGCCCCCTTCGCCGACGACGACCCCGAGCTCCCGTCCCTCGCCCCCACCGAGCCCGCTGCCCGCTCGCCATGCCCCGGCGGCGACGCGGCCTTCGCCTTCCGCGCCCTGCGCCTCATCGAGGGCCGCCGCCCGCTCGGCGTGCGCGAGCTCGAGGTCCTCGCCGCGATGATCCGCGAGCTCGACGCCGCCGGCCTGCCCGGCCGTCGCCTCATCGCCGAGGGCCTCGCCCAGGGCCCCCGCTACACCGCCCGCTGGCACAGCTTCCTGCTCGACCACCTGCGCGTCCCCAGGCTCGGCGAGACCAGCTTCGCCGCCTGCCACGGCAAACCCGGCCCCGCCGCGGAGAGCCCCGCGCTCGCGCTCCACCTCCGCGACCACGGCCCCGAGGTACCTGTCCCCGAGGACATGTCCGAATGGTCCATGGCCGACCTGTTCCCCAGCGCCCTCGCCCTGGACGACCTCCGCCCGCTGCTGCGCGCCCAGATCCTCGCCCGTCAGGCCCACCCCGTCGGCGGCAACAACGTCGCCCCCGCCGAGCTCGAGCGAGCCCGCCGCGTGTTCCTCGGCCGCGGCTTCGAGGCCGCCTACCTCGGCCGCCGCCTCGAGTGCCTCCCCTGCCACAACAGCGACGCCAGTGTCACCGACCACCCCGACCCCGCAAAGGACCGCAGCTGGCCGGTGCTCCCTGGCCTCGAGGCCGCCGTCTACGGCCCGCTCGCCGCCGCCGACGAGGCCAGCGCCTACGCGGCCTTCCGCGTCGCCGGCTTCGTCCACGGCCCGCTCGCCCCCTGGGGCAGCCGCACCTGCGGCGACCTCGACCCCGCCCGCAGCGACCTGCTCGCCAGCGCCGGTCACCTCGCCGGCCCGCTCCCGCCCGGCGCCCACGCCCTCGACCTCGAGGCCCGCCTGCGCCGCGGCCTCGACCACCTCGCCGCGCACGATCTCAACGCCGCCAGCGACGACCCCGAGGCCGCGCTCGCCGGCCTCGTCGCGCTCCAGCTCGCCGACGCCGTGTGGCGCGAGGCCAGCGGCCGCAGCCTGGTGCTGCCCCACGGCCAGCCGCGCAACCGCGAGCAACAAGCCGTGCTCCGCGAGCTCGCCGACGCCCTCGTCGACCACGACTTCTCGCTCCGCGCCACAGTCGTCGCCGCCCTGCTCCACCCCGCCCTCGACCTCGCCGAACCCAGCGCCTGCGGCGAAGCCCTGCCGCCGATCCTCGACCCCTTCAACGCCACCAACCACGGCGACGACGGCCTGCGCCGCGAGGACCCCTGGACCCTGCTCGACACCGCCGCCCACGCGCTCGGCTGGCGCACGCCCAAGCGCTTCCCGCTGCCCTTCGGCTGGGAGGACGAGACCCTCGTGCGCGCGCTCGGGGTCTACATCGACGACAGCGAACCCGGCCACCGCGGTCAAGATCTCGTCGCCGTCCTCGCGTGGGAGCGCAGCGTCGCCACCGGCCGCGATCCGGGCTGGCTCGGCGCCCCCGCGATCGACCACAGCGACACCGACGCGATCGCCCGCCTCGTCGCCCTCGCCCGCGACGACCCGGACGCCACTGTCGAGCACGCCGCCCTCGCCCTCCACGACCGCATCCTGCAGGAGCCCGAGCTCAGCGACCGCGCCCACCGCGACGAACTCACCGCCCTGCTCGCCGTCCCGCTGACGACCCGCGCCGCCGACCTAAACGCCGCCGACCTCGACGCCGCCCTCCGCCGCCTCGCCGGCGCCCTCCTGATGAGCCCGCAATTCACCCTCGCCGGCCTCACCCCGCCGCCCTGGTCCGCCCCGCCCCGCCTCACCTGGCCCGAGACCACCACCGCGGCCCTCTGCGAGCGCCACGCCGCCGCCCTCCCCGACCTGGCCTGGCGCTGCGACGGCCCCGCCCCCACGCTCGCCCGCTGAGCCGCACAGGACCTGTCCCGAAGGTCAGCCACCGACGAGCGACGCGGACCTGCCCCGAAGGACAGCCCCGCGTCCATCTCCGCCTCCGGGCTCACTTCGCCGGCGGCAGCGCGATCTGGTCGCGACCCTTGCGCTTGGGCTTCTCGGTCGGCTTCTCCTCGGCCTTCTTCTTGTCCTCCTCGGCCTTCTTGTCGGCCGCGGCCTTGTCCGCCGCTGCCTTGTCCGCGGCCTTCTTGTCCGCCGCTGCCTTGTCCGCCGCCTTCTTCTCCGCGGCCTTCTTGTCCGCCGCCTTCTTGTCGGCCGCCTTCTTGTCCGCCGCCGCCTTGTCCGCCGCCGCCTTGTCCGCCGCCGCCTTGTCCTCTGGCGTCGTCTCGACCGGCTTGGTCTCCTCCGGCTTGGTCTCGACCGGCTTGGCCTCGACCGGCTTGGTCTCCTCCGGCTTGGCCTCGACCGGCTTGGCCGCGTCCGGCGGCGGCACACCGAGCTCGGTGGCCAGGTTCGGGTTCACCGCACCATTGACGATCGTGTAGGCGATCGCGCCCGTGAGCGCGAGCCCGCCGACCGCCGACCCGACCAGCACGCCGGGCCCATTGACGCCCGCGCGCGCCTGGTAGGCCGCCAGCCGCGGCGAGCCGGGATACTTGCTGACCAGCTCGCCGAACAGCGCCGACGGATCTCCGCCGCCCGCCACCGCCACCGCGGCCGCCAGCGCCGCCTTGCCCTCGTCGTCGGCCGTGTTGCCGATGCCCTGCACCGCCATGTGCACCACCCCGACGCCGCCCACCTCGGTGATCCACGCCGTCCCGCTCGACAGCGGGGCCAGCAGCGACAGGGCGCTGCGCGCCTGCTCGGGCTGGTACTGCGCCACGTTCTTCAGCACCGCGTCGAGCCCCCGGCGCAGCGACGGCCCCTGCAGCGCGTCGACCGGGATGTGCATCATGAAGTTGACCCGGTTCGCCTTCAGGTCGTCGGCCAGCGCGTGCGGCAGGCTGGCCAGCGTCGCGTCGACGCTGCTCGCCGCGACCATCTTGCCGACGTTGTCCGCGTCCGGTCCGACCACCATCGCCAGCGAGCCCTCGGCCGCGAACACCCACCCGTCGAGCCCGAGCCCAACCAGGTGCTTCAGCGTCGGCGCGGCGTCGATCCCGGTGACCCCGAGGTGCGCCGCCTTGACCGTCTCGCTGCCGATCTTGAGGTCGACCAGGTCGAAGCTCAGCTTGCTCGCGTCGATCCCGGGGATCGTCGTCGGGATCTGGGTCTTGAGCGCCGCTGCGCCGGCCGTGATCGCCGCCTCGATCGGCTTGGTGTCGCTGAGGCCGAGCCGCATCTCGAGCGCCGCCGGGTCGCTCGATCCGCCGAAGAACACCTCCCCGTTCCACGCCCCCATCACCCCGTCGAAGGGCGGCGGCACGGCGCCGAGCTGCGGCGACTGCTTCTTCATCTCGTTCACGTCGGTGCGCGCCCACAGGAAGCCCGCGCCCGGCTGGGCGAAGCGCAGCGTCGTCGACGGCCCCGGCTCGAGGCTCGCCATCGCCTGCTTGATGTCGTCGCCGTCCGCCGGCAGCCCGATGTGCACCACCCCCGCGCCCGCCGGCGTCGCCGCGCCCACGTGCACCCCGCCGTTGTCGGGGGAGAACGCCAGCAGCGACAGCTCGTCGAGGTTGACCCCCGGCAACCCGGCCGTCGCCGCGTCGCGCCGCTTCTTGCCGTCGCCGGGCTTGTACGCCTTGAGCACCGCCTCGCTGTCAGCGCAGCCGACATAGCCCGGCGCCGCGTCGATCGCCTGGCACACCATCTTGTCCGCGTCCGGCAGCTTGAGCCCCGTCAGCAGCCCCTTCACGCCGTCGGCCTTGGCCGCCGACACCAGCAGCACCGCGCTCGATCCACCGGACGCCGTCTGCGTCATCACCAGCCCGCGCGACAGGTCGATGCCCGCCGTCTCCAGCTGCTTGCGCGCCTCCAGCAGCCCGGCCTTGGCCGCCGCGAAGCCGCTCGCCACCTCCGGCGCCCCGACCAGCCCGACCAGCGTCTGCACCGGCCCGTCGTAGAACTTGAAGGCCTCGTCCCCGAGGTCCAGCAGGCTGCTCGGGTTGCGCACGATCACGAACTCTCCGGTCGAGTCGGCGTGCACCAGCCCCAGCATCTCGTCGAGCGTCACCGCGTGCGTCTCGGCCACCGGCTTCGGCATCGCCGTCGGCGCGACCACCGGCGGCGTCACCGTCTTGGTGTCCACGGCCACGACCGGGTCCGGCTTCTTCTCCTCCGGCTTGCCGTTGATCATCTCCTGGACCTGTTGACAGGCCAGCGGGGCGGCAGCGGCGAGCAGGACACACGACAACGCGATGGGGCGAGAGACGACACGGGGCGACGACATGCGGCGCAGCATACAGGGTTTGTCCGGCACCTGTGCGCTCCCCGGACCTCGCGTGAGCGCGCCCCGACCCACGCCCCCGAGCCCCTCCACCCTGCCTCCGGACCGCCTCCGATCCGCCCTCCGATCCGCCCTCCGATCCGCCCTCCGATCTGGGCAAGCGCGCGCCGACCTGCCATGCTCCGCCGCGTGCTGCCTCGCCCGCTGCTCCTATCCGCCGCGCTGGTGCCTGCCGTAGTCCTGTCCGCATGTCCAGGAAGCCCCGCCCCTTCCGGCCTCGAACAGCGTAACGCCACGCCCACACCTGTCCCTCAGGACAGCCCAAGCAACCCGCCCAAAGGCCCATCGGGGGGCCCATCCGCGGGCCCTGCACCTGCAGCCACACCCTCGCCGCCCGCCGCGGTCCCGGGCCAGCTCACCGCCGAGCCGCCCGCCGGCACCGAGCTCATCCCCGTCCGCCTCGCGCTCAAAGAGGGCAGCGTCTACCAGATCACCACCATCGCCATGGTCAGCTTCACCAGCGTCAAGCCGAGCGGCTTCGCCCGTGAGGAGCGCATCGAGCTGGACCAGTGCGAGGGCGAGGGCGACGCCCGTCACTGCCGCCTCAGCCACAGCTACGTGCACTTCGAGGCCGAGCCGCCCAACGGCCGCATCTTCGAGGGCGACGAGCGCAAGGTCGACAAGCTGGTCACCCGCCACACCCTGCGCAGCAACGGCGCCCGCGACGGCGAGACCGAGGTCAGCGGCCCCGCCGAGCAGCAGAGCAGCCCCGAGGGCCTGGCCCTGCACGAGGTCCACCGCTTCTTCTGCATCCGCTTCCCCGACGTCCCGATCGGCGTCGGCGCCAAGTGGAAGGACGTCTGTCACATGCGCACCGGCGGCGTGGTCGACACCCGCGAGGTCATCTGGGAGCTGACCCGCGTCAGCACCGACGAGCAGGGCCGCCGCCGCGCCGACTTCACCTACCTCGGCAACTACCTCGCCCCCGGCGAGCAGTCGCCGCGCACCGGCACCGTGCAGGGCATCCTCCACTTCTTCCTCGACGTCGGCGAGCCGCACCTGATCAAGGAGCAGATCGTCACCCGCCGCGATCCGCAGAGCAGGTTCGAGACCGTCACCTCCGCGACCTACCAGTTCGGCAAGTTCAGCACCGACAAGCAGGGCAAGCCGATCGTCGTGCGCAGCGACGGCGAGCCCTTCCCCGAGGCCGCACCCGCCGTCGACGCGAACATGACCCCCGCGCCCACCGCGAAGAGCCCCAAGAAGCAACCAAAGACGAAGCCCGCAGAAAAGCCCGCAGCCAAGTAGAGCGCCCGCTCAGCCGCGCACGAAGTCCAGCGCGCGCCAGCTCAGCCGCCGTCGACGCGCACGAAGTCCAGAGCGCCCGCTCAGCCGTCGTCGACGCGCACGAAGTCCAGCGCGCGCCCGCCGTTGCCGACCCGGATCTCCCCCGTGAGCGCCGAGTCCTCAGGATTGATCAGGACCCACCCGTCACCCTGCCCGCCGCGCCCGTCCTGCCAGGTGAAGCGCGCCAGGTTGCCCGCGATGCCCAGCTCGCCCACGGTCACCAGCGGCTGCTGCATGTTGATCACGAAGCTCGTCGCGCCGTCGTCGCCGACGAACTTCCCGTAGTAACGCCGCGGCCCGACCGTGTCCGCCTTGCTCAGCGACTTCACCGCCAGCGCACCGAGCACGCCGTTGCTCTCGCCGACCCACTCGCCGGCAAAATCACTCGCCTTCCCATACGCCTCGGCCACCGGCGTCGACGGATCGACGCCGCTCCCCGAGGCCCCGACGCGACACCCCGTCGTGGCGATCGCCACCCAGAGGACGCCGAGCATGGCGCGCGAGCGGGACATGAGACGCGAGTGGATACCACCTGCCCCGCCGCCCCGACCAGCGCGTCCGCAGTTCGTCTGTCCAGCGGTGGCAAAAGTCACGTAAACGCGGCCTGCGGGCCGCGAACGCACGCTCGCCAGCCTTTCCGCCGCCGCGCCGCCCGTCTACAATCCCGCCCCGACCATGCGGGCTTCGTCGCCATCACGCGCGCTCAGCCTCCTCACGGCGGTCGCCGTCGTGGTCGCCACACAAATGATCGTCCCGGCGATCGTCCCGGCGATCGTCCCGGCCGTCGTCCCGTTCTCGGCTGTCGCGCACGCCTCGGCCGCCGCGCCGACCCCGGAGCCCGACCCGCCGCGCCGCGAGACCCCCGACGACCCCACCGACGCCCCGCCACCGTCACCGATCAGCCCCGAGGCGGTCACCACCGGCAGCGAGCCCCCGCCGCCGACCACGCCCACCCTCGGCAAGCCGCTCCACGACGCGCCCCGCCCCGGCACCCGCGACCAGCCCGCGATCGTCGCCCCCGCCAACAACGTCTCGCCGCTGTCCCCCACCGCCGGCATGGGCGGCCGCATGATGTCCACCACCGACCCCGAGGCGCGCCGCGCCAAGGCCGAGCTCGAGGGCACCTCGCTCGACAAGCGCGCCAGCGCCGACGTCCCGAAGCGCCTGCCGCCGCTGCAGCGCCACGCCTGGTGGTCGATGTTCGGCGCCTTCGCCCTCGGCAGCGCCGCCGGCGTGTTCGCCGGCCTCGCCGAGGTCCAGGAGGACAAGGCCGAACGCCTGGCGATCACCCTCGACAGCATGACCGGCTCAGCCCTCATCTACAGCGACGTGCAGTCCGAGTACGAGCAGGTCCTCCGCGTCGGTCGCCGCGACGCCGCCGTCGCCAAGGGCCTCATCGCCGGCGCCAGCGCCTTCCTCGTCGCCGGCGTCGTCCTCTTCATCGTCCAGGCCGTCAAGACCCGCAAGGCCACGGCCAGCACGACCCGACGCGTCGGCCTCACCCGCGGCGGCCTCGAGGTCCGCTTCTAGCCATGGCCCGCCCCGCCGCCGCCGCGCCCGCGCGCACAACCTGGCCTTTCGGACAGCTGCTCGGAGGCCCTCGCTTGCGCGCTGTCTCAGGCCTGGTCCTCGGCCTCGCCAGCGCCACCCTGTCGGCCTGCTTCAACCCGCCCGCCGACGCGGTGCTGTTCGCCTGCACCCCCGACGCACCCGCCTGCCCGGACGGCTACACCTGCGCCGACGACGGCTGCTGCCACCGCGACGGCAGCGACCTGAGCGCCAACGCCGGCGCCTGCGGCCTCGGCGGCCCTGGCACCGGCGGCCCTGGCACTGGCCCTGGCACTGGCACTGGCACTGGCTGGCACTGGCACTGGCTCTGGCACTGGCTCTGGCGGCCCCACCAGCACCACCGGCACCACCGGCACCCCAACCACCACCGGCACCAGCGACGGCAGCAGCACCAGCAGCGCCACCGACGCCAGCACCACTTCCAGCACCAGCTCTGGCACCGGCCCCCTCGGGGCCTGACGCCGAGCCCCGACCCCAGGAGCACCTTGGCACTCAAAGACCTGTTTAGCAGCAGCGGCCGCAGCAAGAACCGCCTCGACCGCCACATGCGCGCCGTCATCAACCAGTACGGCCAGTCCGCCGAGCGCTACCACGCGATGCAGGAGCTGCTGGAGATCGGCACCATCCCCGCGATCGTCGGCCTGATGCGCCGCTTCACCATCAACTCGAGCAAGAGCATCGAGGACGAGGAGGAGAAGAACTGGCTGTCCAAGCGCCTCAGCGACCTCGACAAGGGCCTGCTCCTCAGCGCCGCCCGCGAGTTCTGCGTCAACAACGACAACATCGCCTGGGTCCTCCGCATCGTCGAGGACCGCGCCAACGGCCGCGAGGAGTGGGAGCTGTTCGACGCCCTGCTGGAGAAGCACCCGCCGGTCTACGAGCGCGACCCCGCGAAGAAGCTCCAGCTGCTCACCCACATCGCCGAGATCGAGGACCCCCGGGTCACCGAGATCCTCCTGCGCTACCTCGCCGACCCCGACGAGACCGTCCGCTTCCAGGTCGTCGACAGCCTGCTCGACATCGCCGACGACAAGCACCCGAACGAGGCCCTGCAGGACGCCCTCACCGCCCGCCTCGCCGACCCCAGCGAGGACTCGCTGCGCCTGCGCACCAAGATCCTCACCGGCCTCGCCCGCCTCAAGTGGGACCTCTCCGCCTACAAGGAGCGCATCGTCGCCAACCTCGGCAACGAGCACAGCTTCGACGGCGCCCGCATCAAGGAGCGCTAGCCACATGCCACGCCGCAGCGACCTGCGCAGGATCTGTGTCCTCGGCTCCGGCCCGATCGTCATCGGCCAAGCCTGCGAGTTCGACTACTCCGGCACCCAGGCCATCAAGGCGCTGCGCGAGGAGGGCTACGAGGTCATCCTCGTCAACTCCAACCCGGCCACGATCATGACCGACCCGGATCTGGCCGACCGCACCTACGTCGAGCCGCTCACCCCCGAGTTCCTCGACCGCATCCTCGCCGCCGAGCAGCCCCAGGCGATCCTCCCGACCGTCGGCGGCCAGACCGCCCTGAACCTCGCGCTCGAGGCCGGCCGCCAGGGCATCCTCGCCCGCCACAACGTCGAGCTCATCGGGGCCAACCTCGCCGCCATCGAGAAGGCCGAGGACCGCGACCAGTTCAAGGCCGCGATGCTGAAGATCGGCCTCGACGTCCCGCGCAGCGTCTACTGCCACTCGCTCGCCGAGGCCCGCGCCGCCCTCGAGCAGATCGGCTTCCCCGCGATCATCCGCGCCAGCTTCACCCTCGGGGGCAGCGGCGCCGCCATCTCCTACAACCGCGACGAGTTCGAGGCCCACGTCGAACACGCCCTGGGCGAGAGCATGCGCCACGAGATCCTCATCGAGGAGTCCGTGCTCGGCTGGAAAGAGTACGAGCTCGAGGTCATGCGCGACACGAAGGACAACTTCGTCGTCGTCTGCTCGATCGAGAACCTCGACCCCATGGGCGTGCACACCGGCGACAGCATCACCGTCGCCCCCGCCCAGACGCTCACCGACAAGGAGTACCAGCGCATGCGGGACGCCGCCCGCGCCTGCGTCACCGAGATCGGCGTCACCTGCGGCGGCTGCAACATCCAGTTCGCCGTCGACCCGCAGTCCGGGCGGATGATCGTCATCGAGATGAACCCCCGCGTCTCGCGCTCCTCGGCCCTCGCCTCCAAGGCCACCGGCTTCGCCATCGCCAAGTTCGCCGCCAAGCTCGCCGTCGGCTACACGCTCGACGAGCTCACGAACGACATCACCCGCACCACCCCCGCCAGCTTCGAGCCCAGCATCGACTACGTCGTCACCAAGATCCCCCGCTTCGCCTTCGAGAAGTTCTCCGGCACCGACGAGACCCTCACCATCCAGATGAAGTCCGTCGGCGAGGTCATGGCGATCGGCCGCACATTCCAGGAGTCGCTCGGCAAGGCCATGTGCAGCCTCGAGACCGGCACCCACGGCTTCGACCTCCAGGCCGCCGACGCCACCGCCGCCAGCGTCGAGGCCCTGCTCGGCCGGCCCCACCCGACCCGCCTGTGGCACGTCGGCGCCGCCCTCCGCCTCGGCGTCTCGATCGAGCGCGTCCACGAGCTGACCCGCATCGACCCCTGGTTCCTCGACCAGATCGCCGCCGTCATCGCCCTCGAGGCCCGCGTCCGCAGCACCGAGCTGCTCGCCCCCCCGCTGCTGCGCACGGCCAAGCGCGCCGGCCTCAGCGACCGCCGCCTCGCCGATCTGCGCGACGTCCCCGAGGCCCAGATCCGGGCCCTGCGCCTCGCCCACGGCCTCCGGCCCGTCTACAAGCGCATCGACACCTGCGCCGCCGAGTTCGCCGCCCACACCCCCTACCTCTACAGCACCTACGAAGAGGAGGACGAGGCCGACACCAGCACCCGCCCCAAGATCGTCATCCTCGGCGGCGGCCCCAACCGCATCGGCCAGGGCATCGAGTTCGACTACTGCTGCTGTCACGCCGCCTTCGCCCTGCGCGAGGCCGGCTTCGAGACGGTGATGGTCAACTGCAACCCCGAGACCGTCTCGACCGACTACGACACCTCCGACCGCCTCTACTTCGAACCCCTCACCCGCGAGCACGTCCTCGCGATCCTCGACCGCGAGGCCAGCACCGGCCCGATCGTCGGCGTCCTGGTCCAGTTCGGCGGCCAGACCCCCCTGCGCCTCGCCGCCGACATCGAGGCCGCCGGCTACAAGCTCCTCGGCACCTCCGCCGAGGCGATCGACAAGGCCGAGGACCGCGGCCGCTTCGGCGCGCTCGTCGACCGCCTCGGCATCAAGGTCCCGCGCTGGGGCGTCGCCCGCTCGCCCGCCGAGGCCGAGACCATCGCCCGCGACATCGGCTTCCCCGTGCTCGTCCGCCCGAGCTACGTCCTCGGCGGCCGGGCCATGCGCGTCGTCTACAGCCCCGCCGATCTCGACGAGTACATGCGCACCGCCGTGCTCGCCAGCCCCGACCACCCGGTCCTGGTCGACGAGTTCCTGCACAACGCCACCGAGTTCGACGTCGACGCCGTCGCCGACGCCAGCGCCGTCGTCATCGCCGGCATCATGGAACACATCGAGGAGGCCGGCGTGCACTCCGGCGACTCCGCCTGCTCGCTGCCCCCCGTCAACGTCGCCCCCGCGATCCTCGACGAGATCCGGCGCACCACCGCCGCCCTCGCCCGCGAGCTCGGCGTCGTCGGCCTCATGAACGTCCAGTTCGCCCTCCAGGGCGACACCCTCTACGTCCTCGAGGTCAACCCCCGCGCCTCGCGGACGATCCCCTTCGTCGCCAAGGCCACCGGCGTCCCCTTCGCCAAGATCGCCGCCCGCGTCGCCGCCGGCGAGTCGCTCGCCAGCATGCACCTGCACGAGCGCATCCCCAGGCACGTCGCCGTCAAGGTCTCCGTCTTCCCCTTCAACAAGTTCGCCGGCGTCGACACCATCCTCGGCCCCGAGATGCGCAGCACCGGCGAGGTCATGGGCGTCGCCGACGACTTCGGCGCCGCCTTCCACAAGGGCCTGCTCGCCGCCGGCATGCGCCTGCCCCAGTCCGGCCGCGTGTTCGTCTCCGTCCGTGACGCCGACAAGCACGCCGTCCTGCCCGCCGTCCGCCACCTCCAGGCCCTCGGCTTCGAGCTGGTCGCCACCCGCGGCACCGCGACCTTCATCCGCGCCGCCGGCCTCGCCTGCAGCGCCGTCAACAAGGTCAAGGAGGGCCGCCCCCACATCGTCGACGCCCTCGTCAACGGCGACATCGCCATGGTCATCAACACCACCGTCGGCGCCCAGGCGATCGCCGACAGCTTCAGCATCCGCCGCACCTCGCTGATGCAGCGCGTGCCCCACTTCACCACCATCTCCGCCGCCCTGGCCGCCGCCCACGCGATCGCTGCGGCCCGCGCCGGCGAGAAAACCCTCGTCGCCCGCACCCTGCAGGACTATCATCGCGTGCCCGGGGACCTCCCCGACGCCGCCCAGGCCAGCCGTACCGGCTACCGCGGCGACTCGCCCTGAGCCCACCCGCAGGTGACACGGTCATGTCCAGCGAGCCCAAGATCCCGATGACACCCGGCTGCTTCGAGCGGCTCAAGCAGGAGCTCAAGCAGATCCGGGAGCACGACCGCGCCGAGAACGTCCGCGACATCGAGGTCGCCCGCGAGCACGGCGACCTCCGCGAGAACGCCGAATACCACGCCGCCAAGGAGCGCCAGGGCCAGCTCGATGGCCGCATGCGCTACCTCGAGGCCCGCATCGGCATGGCCCAGATCATCGACCCGACCACCGTCAAGGAGTCCAAGGTCACCTTCGGCGCGACCGTCACCCTCAACGACGTCGATAACGCGACCGAGGTCGTCTACCACATCGTCGGCGAGGACGAGTCCGACGCCTCGAGCGGCAAGATCTCCATCTCCGCACCGATCGCCCGCGCCATGCTCGGCAAGAAGGTCGGCGACGAGGTCATCGTCAAGCTGCCCAAGGGCGACCGCGAATACGAGGTCGTCATGGTCGAGTACAAGGCCATCCCGTGAGCCGCGCCTCGCATCCTGCACGGCGATCGCCGGCGGTCCTGCGTCTGCCCGGCCCCCTTCGTATCCCCGCCGCCCTGCTCGTGCTCGCCGCCCTGCTGCCCGGCTGCCGCAGCGGCATCGGTGCCGTCTGTCGCTGCGCCTCCGACTGCCGCGCCGGCCTCGTCTGCGAGTCCGAGGGCGAGAAGACCCTCACCCCCGACATGTGCTTCCCGCCGCCCACCAACGGCCGCTGCGTCGAGGACAACAGCAAGGACTCCGACGCCAGCGACCCGCTCGTCGCCACCGAGCCCCCCGTCTACCTCGACCTCCCCTCCCGCCGCGACTTCGGCGGCGACAGCCACAGCGGCACGATGGGCGCCACCACCAGCGCCACCGATACCAGCACCAGCGTCACCGACAGCAGCTCGAGCACCGCCACCACCGGCACGAGCGCCGCCACCACTGGCGACACCACCGGCGCCACCGGCACGAGCACCACCGGCGACACCACTGGCACGAGCGCCACCGGCGACACCACTGGCACTGGCACTGGCACTGGCACTGGCACTGGCACTGGCACTGGCACTGGCACTGGCACCGGCACCGGCACTGGCACCGGCACTGGCACCGGCAGCACCACCTGATCTCCACCCGCCGTGACCGTCGATCGCAGCGAGCACTGGCTGTGGCGCCTGGGCGCCGACGCCTGGCTGCGCGCCGCCCAGGTCGAGCTCGCTGCCGCCGCCGCCAACCTCGAGAGCCGCCGCACCGCCGTCACCCACGCCCGCCGCGCCGCCGGCATGGCCCTCAACGCCGTGCTGGTCGCCTCGCACGACGCTGGCGTCGAAACTGGCACCGAAGCAGACACTGAGCTCCGCTGGGGTCGCAGCTACCTCGACCACCTCCGCGCCCTCGCCGACCCCCGCGTCCCCATCTCCCCCTTGCCCGACGATCTCCGCCCCCTCGCCGCCGGCCTCCTGCAGATCGCCGTCATGGGCGGCGGCGGCTCCCTGGTCCAGCTCGGCCGTAGCGCCCACGGCCCCGCCCAGCACGCCGTCGAGCTCGCCCGCCAGCTGTGCGATCGCTGCACCGCCGCGATCGCCACGCGCCGCTGACCGCTACCCCGGCCCGACGCTCCTCGTCGTCTCAACCTCCGCGATCGCCGCGCGCCCCAAACAGCTACCCCGGCTGCCACCAGCGCACCGGCGGCCCGCCCGGCTCGCCTGGCAGCATCAGCTCCACCGCCTGCAGCTCCGCCGTGCTGATCACCGCCACCTGCGGCGCGCTGCGGTGGACCAGCGCCGCGAAGGCCGGCCGCGCCGCCGGCGTGGTCACCACGATCGGCGGCTCGGTGTGCCCGTCGCGCAGGCTCGCCAGCCACGCCGCCCGCTCGCTCGGCGCCAGCGCCAGCGCCAACCCGCCCTCGCCCGTGCGCGTCCGCTGCAGCAGCTCCGCCTCGACGTCCGGCAGCGGACGGACCCAGCGCAGCGGCCCGAGCCGGGCGTGCGCCGCCACCAGGTCGTGCACCCACAGCCCCGCCAGCCGCTCGCGCAGCAGCTCGCCCCAGCGCCCTCGCTCGCTCGCGCTGCGCAGCCGCGGCTCGCTCGCCACCGCGTCGAGCAGCGTCGCCAGCGGCGGCAGCGGCAGGCGCTCGCGCAGCAGGCCGCGGCACAGCGCCAGCAGCTCGCCCGCCGGCGTCACCCGCAGCGCCTCGCGCACCGCCGCCGGGTCGCGCCGCCGGCTCCGCTCGAGCGCCCCCTCGAGCTGGCGCAGATCGTAGAACGCCTCCGCGTGGTTCATCACCGCCCGGAAGCACACCACCACCAGCGCGTCGACCACCAGCCCCGACGGCTCGCTACCTGGCCCCAAGCTACCTGGCCCGAAGGACATGTCCTCTGCGCCCTGTCCCGGAGGACCGACGAGCACCGCGAGCTCAGCCGGCCCGAGCGTCGCCAGCACACGCACGCCGAGCCGGACCTCCACGCCGCCGAGCTCGCCCGGCAGCGCCACCGCCACGATCGGCGGCAGCTCGATCGCCAGCGCCGCCGCGCAGCGCCGCCGCAGCGCCGCCAGCGGCGGACGCAGCACCCGCAGCGCCTCCGGCCCCGCCCCCACCAGGCGCAGCTCGATCACCAGCGCCGGCTCCTCCGGCGCCTCCTCGGGCGCGCGCGCGGCCAGCCACAGCCCCGCGCACACGAGCCCCGTCGCCGTCGCCAGGAACGCCAGCCGCGGCATCCCCGGCACCAGCGCCAGCCCGGTCAGCAGCGCCGCCGGCACCGCCAACATCGCCGGCTCGAGCCACGCCAGCGCTCGCGGCCGCCTGGTCGCCTCCTCGTCGACGCGGGTCACCAGCACCCCCGCCGCCAGGCTCACCAGCAGCGCGGGGATCTGCGCCAGCAGCCCGTCGCCCACGGTCAGCCGCCCGTACAGCTCGAGGCTCGCGACGACGTCCATGTCATGCCGCAGCGTCCCGACCGCGATCCCGCCGACCAGGTTGATGATCGTGATCGCCAGCCCCGCGATCGCGTCGCCCCGCACGAAGCGGACCGCCCCGTCCATCGCCCCGTGGAAGTCGCTGCGCTGCAGCAGCGCGTGCCGCCGACGCGCCGCCTCCTCCGGTGAGATCGCCCCCGCCCGCAGGTCGGCGTCGATCGCCGCCTGCTGCCCCGGCAGCCCGTCGAGCGCGAAGCGAGCCGCGACCTCGGCGACCCGCTCCGACCCGCGCGCGATCACCAAAAATTGCACCGCCGTGATCACCGCGAACATCACCGCCCCGACCACGATGTCCCCGCGCACCACCAGCCCCGCGAACGCGTCGATCACCCGCCCCGCGTCCGCCTGACTCAAGATCAACCGCGTCGTCGCCACGTTCAGCGCCAGCCGCGACAGCGTCAGCAACAACAGCAGCGACGGGAACGCCAGCAACTCCGCCCGCCGCCGCACCGCCAGGCTCGCGACCAGCAGCAACATCGACCCCGCCAGGCTCAGCGACAGCAGCAGGTCGACCGCCACCGTCGGCAGCGGCACCAGCAGACACGCCAGCATCACGCACACCCACGCCGCCGGCAGCAGCCGCGGCCACCCCGACGTCGCCCGCCGCAGCAGCGCGAGCGAGCTGACTCGGTCGTCCGTCACCCGCCGCACGCTACCGGGCCAGACGATGCATCTGCAAGCACCTCACGACGCCGTGCTCGCCTGCGCCTCGCGCATCGCCCGAAACCCGTCCTCGTGGCGCCGCGCGCCGACATAACCAAGTTCGGCCCGCGCCTTCGCGTCGACCACCGTGACCTCCTCGCCCATCAGCTTGAGCGCCACCCGCGTCAGCGGCGGCCGCCAGCGGTACCCGCTCGCCCGGCTGATCGCCTCGCAGCTGACCGCCACGGCCCGCGCGAGCCCCCGCGGCAGGCTGCCCGTCCCGGCGTCGATCCCCTGGGTCGCCAGCATCGCCGCGACGAAGCCGCGAAACTCGACTGGCGCCCCGTCGCTCAGGAAGTAGGCCTCACCGTGCCGCCCGCGCTCCGCCGCAAGCAGCATCCCCTCGACCACGTTGTCCACATGACAGGTCGAGGTGAGGTAGCGCCCGCCAGAGATCCATCGGAACCGGCCCGCGTGCACCGCCGCCGCGAATTGCGGCAGCAGCGAGCTGTCACCCGCCCCCCAGATCAATCGCGGCCGCACCACCACCGCCTCCAGCCCGGTCGCCGCCCGCACCAGCCGCTCCGCCGCCGCCTTGCTCGCCGGATAGCCGGGCAGCGGCTGCTCCGGCAGCGGCCGCGTCTCGTCGACCTGAACGATCGGCCCACCACCCACCAGCACCGCCTCGGTGCCCACGTGCACGAAGCGCGGCACCTTCGCCTGCCGCGCCGCCAGCAAGGTGTTCGCCGTCCCCGTCACGTTGATCCGCTGGAACACCGCCGGCGCGTCCCACTCGAGCACGTGCGCCGCCGCGTGGAACACCACCTCGCAGCCCGCCATCCCCGCCGCCATCGCGTTCACGTCGGCAAGATCGCCGCGCACCACCCTCGCCCCCTGGCCCGCGCACGCCGCCGCCGCCGCGTCGCTGCGGGCCAGCGCCAGCGCCGTCACTCCGCGCCGCTGCAGCGCCGCGAGCAGGTTGCGGCCGACGAAGCCCGATCCCCCGGTGACGAACACGCGTCGCATCGCCCGCGACGCTACCAGCCCACATGCTCCGCGTCACCGCCCCGCGGCCCAGCGTCACCGCCCACGCGGCACCGGCCACTGCCCATCGACCACTCGCAGCGACGGCGGCTGGATCGCGTCGTGGTGCAGCTTGCCCGCCAGCTGAAACAGGTTGAAGGCCACCAGCCCCGCCAGGGCCCCGAGCTTGCTCACCGTCCCGAACACCGGCGGCCACAGGCACGCCGCCGTGCACGCCCCCGCGACCACCAGCAGCCCGAGCACCAGCGCCGCCGTCCACCACGTCACGCGCGCCAACCAGCGCCGCGGATCGGCGTCGGCGATCACGAGCTCCCCGTCGACCTGTCCCGCGAGCCAGATCGTGTCCCCGACCCGCAGCGGCAGCTCGAGGCGACGCTCCCACCCCGCCGCCCGCGTCGCCGCCGGCAACGCGCCCGCGAAGCTGGCCGTGTCAGGACAAGCCGCCGCCCGCGGCAGCCCCGACACCCACACCTCCGCCGCGGCTCCCTCCGCCAGCTCGCGCCGCTCCCCGTCCGCCAGCGCCACCACCCCGCCGAGCACCCGCGACCCGCGGCTGCGATCGTGAAACAAGATCGGCCCGCGCCCGTTCGATCGCCCGACCTGCACCACCGTGTACAACGCCACCACCCCATCAGCCCCCGCCGCCGTCACCACCCCGCGCCGCGCACCTGTCCCGCGGGACAGGAACGCATAACGCCGCCGCAGCCCCGCGCACTCGCTCCACCCGGCCCCCGCGATCAGCAGCGTGTTCACCCAGAACGCCGCCAGCGCGAAGGCGGCCATGAACCCCGTGAAGTCCATCGCCTAGCCCGGCAGCCCCAACGCCGCTCCATTCGCCGCCTGCTCCGCCGCCGCCGCCTGCTCCGCCGCCGCCCGCCGGGCCGCCCGCGACTCGAGCCGACCCAACCCGGCCAACCGCTCCGCCGCCCGCTCCGCCGCCGCGACATCCCCCACCGCCGGCCGCCGCAGCCCGATCACATACCGCCGCACGAGGTACCCGAGCATGCTCGGCTCATCGAGGCCCGGGTCGATGCGCGGCACCACCTCGCGCCGGTGCGCCTCCGCCAGCTCCGACCAGTGCAGCCCGGCCCGGTTGTGATGGATCGTGTGATAGCCGTTGTTACACATGATCCAGTTGAAGGCCCGACCGACGAAGTTGCGCGAGTGGTTCCACTCGCTGCTCGTATCGGTGCCATCGTGCTGGATCAGGTTGATGCGCAGGATGCAGCGCGCCCCGTAGAACTGCGGCAGCACCACGAAGCACAGCGCCGGCCAGAAGTCGTACAGCAGCAGCGCGCCGGTCAGCCCGAACGCGAAGATCGTCTCCGCCAGGTACTGCCGGCCGAAGCTCGCCTGGCGGGTGCTCGCCGCCCAGCGGGCCACCCCCGCGAAGGTGTTCGGGCCCGCGATGTTCGGGAAGTGGATCAAGTTCAGCAGGTTCCACTTGAAGCGGACGTGCCCCGGGTCGGCCCAGTCCGGCTGACCGTCGTCGCCGAAGTGGTGGTGCACGAGGTTGTGCGACGGCACGTTCGCCGACGCCGGATACAGCGCCCCGAAGCTCAGCACCCCGCGCCACAGCATGTTCAAGCGATGGCTGTGGAAGATGCCGCGGTGCAGGTGGTTGTGGATCACCACCGCGTTCAGGAAGCTCAGCAAGAACGCCGGCACCAGCACCAGCGGGTGCCGCAGCCCCGGCACGAACATCATCCCCAGCAGCAGCGCCTGATACACCGCGACGATCGCGACCTGCCGCCACTCCGTGGGGTGACGCACGAGCCAGGGACCGCCCTGCGCACCTGCCTGCGCACCCCCGCGAGCATCGCCTGTCGCCGCCTCGGCCATCGCGCTGCGACCATACACCCGCCCTCGCAACCCCGACAACGACGCCCGCGCGGCCCCGCGTGTGGGGAGAATCTCGACGCTGCGCGGCGCCCCGTGTTATTCGTCGCCACCTACCGCTTCGCCGCGAGGACCCCCTTGACCGCGCTCGTCTCAGGTCTCGTCTTCAGCTTCACCGCCCAGCCCTCCGTCCAGTACCGGAGGAACAAGTGGTTCTACTTCCTCTACGACGGCGGCTACCTCGCGGGCCTGCTCGCCCTCGACGCCTGGCTGCTGATGCACCACAGCCAGTCGCTGATCCCCAGCACCCTGACGTGGAGCTGGTGGTACCTGGCCGCGTTCCCGGTGGTCCTCTACGGCCACATCCTGCTCAACGTCTTCATCCACAACTGCTGCCACGGCAACTTCCCGCGCGCGATCAACCGCCTCATCGGTGAGCTCGCCGGCCTGGTCGTCATCACCCGCTACGCGTCGTGGGAGATCATTCACCAGCGCCACCATCGCTTCTCCGACGACCCGAAGAAGGACCCCCACCACGTCCTCCCCAACTTCCTGGTCTTCCTCTACGAGACGATGCTCTTCAACGTCGAGCGCCAGCTGCAAAACCAGGCCTACGACCAGTTCGGCGACACCCCCGAGAACCGCAGCCGCGAGCGCATCCGGGCCGTCCTCAGCTTCGCCACCATGCTGCCGCTGCTGCTCGCCTGGTACCTCATCCTCGGCCCCGAGGTCTTCCTGTTCCTGTTCGTCCCGGCCCAGGCGCTCGGCTGGATGCACGTCGCCCACTTCAACTGGGTCACCCACAACGCCCTCTCCAAGACCGGCGACTACAAGCCGATCAACATCGACACCGGCGTCTACTGGCTCGGCAACCGCATCTGGTTCGGCCTCTACATGCACGCCAACCACCACAAGCGCGCCAACATCTTCAACCCGCTGAAGATGGACGAAGTCCTGGCCCGCCGCGCCGCCGCGAGCTGAGCCCGGTCGCCGCGACAATTTCCTGAAATCCGGAATTTTCCAAATCCGGAATTTTCCGAATTTCAGGAAAATTCACGCCCGCCGCCGTCGCCGCAGCCCCAGCGCCAGCAGCCCCAGCGCCCAGGCCGGAGCCGGCCCCGTCCCGTTGCAGCCGCAACCACCGGCGTCCTCGCCGCCCGCGCTGTCCAGGCCCCCGCCCGTGCCCGCGCCGCCCGTGGCCCCGCCGCCCTCGGTCGGCGCGCCGCTGCCCTCGGTCGGCACGCCGCTGCCCTCGGAGCCGCCGCTGCCACCATTGCTGCCGCCCGTGCCCGCGCTCTCGCCCCCGCCCGTGCCCGCGCTGCCCGTGCCCGCGCTGGCGCTCCCGCCCGTGCCCGCGCTGTCCGTGCCAGCGCTGTCCGTGCTCGCCCCGCCAGTCGACGCGTCCCCGGAGGTCTCGCCCCCGAGCACGTACTCCGTCATCGCCGGCGCCGACTCGACTGACAGCTTGTTGACCCCCGCGCGGAAGTCGACCACCCCCGTGTTGACATACACACCCGGCGCGTCGAGGTCGACCGTCACGCTCACCTGACCCGCCTCACCGGGCCCGATGTTGCCGAGGTCCCAGGTCACCGCCCCCGCCGCGAAGGCCCCGTTGTCGGTCGCCGACACGAAGGTCGTCCCGGGCGGCAGCGTGTCCGTCAGCGTCGCCTCGAGCGCCGGCATCGGCCCGCTGTTCACATAGGCGATGTCGAAGGTCACCTGCGGCACCCCCACCTGCGGCGGCGCCGTCTTCGTCAGCTCGATGGTCGGCAGGCCCTCGGCGCTCGCGCACGGCGACTCGAACATGGAATTGAGGAACAGCCGCACCCCCTGCGTCTTCGGGTTCTTGGAGATCGGCAGGGCCACGTCGTACTCGTGACCCCCGAGATAACTGACCTTGCCCGCCCCGAGGCAGCCGCCCGCGTCCGCCGGACACACGCCGTCGAGGAAGCCCGTCATCCATACGTCATTGACCCCGATCGGCGTGCCCTTCTGGGTGATCATCACGATATCGGTGCCCTTGTACATCTGCCCCGGCGGCAGCGTGTACGCCGGCTCGCTGCCGCCGACCGACAGGAAGGCCCCGTCGAGCTGCGCGTACGGCGTGTCCTGCTGGAAGTAATCGTAGGTGTTCGGCATCTGCCCGATCACAAACCCCTTCTCGGTCAGGAAGTAGCCGTGCGGCGCCAGGTTCTCGAACGCGTTGACCGCCTGACACTCCGCGAACAGGTGGGTCGGATAGCCGAGGAACTCGCGCATCTCGGCGACCACCTCCGGGTTGGCCTGGGCGTCCTTCACCGCCCAGTGCATCGACATGAACTGGCAATATACCGGGTCGCCGTCCTCGTCGAACAGCGCCCCGTCGTGGTGCGTCTCCGTCGTCGGCCCCGCCAGCTCCTTGGGGTCGAGCATGTCGGGGCTCAGGTCGGGCCAATTCGGGTCCCCGGCGGAGTCCGGGATCTTCGCCGCGATCATGTACTTGCGGGCGATCTTCTGGTTGCCGTCCGCCATCATCGCAATGTTCGGCGCGATCACCAGCGTGCGCGACACCTCGCCCTTGAACATCTGGGTCGCCTCGTGCACCTGCGTCACCAGGCTCTTCTTCTGCCACGCCATGACGATCGGCAGGGCCTTCGCCGCGTCGGCCGCGTCGATCACCCACGGCCCGCCGCGGTAGCCGTGCGCGACCACAGCCGCGCCCGTGCGCACGTCCTTGCCGGTCGCCGTCATGTCGACGCCGCCCTGCGCCTTGCCCGACTGGATCACCCAGCGCACCGGCACGCCCTGGCGCAGCAGCTCGTACACCAGCCCGTAGGCCTCGAGCATGCCGCTATCCTGGTAGTCGGTGTCCATCGGCACGATCAGCGAGCCCACCGCGAAGTCGTCCGCGGACGCGAGCGTGGGCGTGAATGCGAGCGCGAGCGCGGCCGTGAGTGCGAGCGATGTTCGGATCTGCATATTCGTCCCCGGGGTCCGTGCGACAGCCCCACGAGCCAACATTCCAGCCAGCGAGAAATTGAGTGGGAGCCGCGAGCACTGCGGCCCACGCGCCTGTGCTGCCGCCCGACCACCGCACGCCCATTCTGCCGCCCGACCGCCTCAGGCCCACTCTCCGCCAGTGCTGCCGCCCGACCGCCTCAGGCCCACTCGCCGCGCCAGTGCTGCCGCCCGACCGCCTCAGGCCCACTCGCCGCGCAGCACCGCCGAGGGCCCGTCGTCCGGCTCCGGCTCGTCCTCGCGATAGCTCCCCGCCGCCGCCGCCACCCGCTCGCGGTGCTCCGCCAGCGCCGGTGCCAGCTCGGCCTGCACCTCGTTCATACGCGCCATGAGCCCGCGTTCGAGGCCCTCCCCCGACACGATCGCCGCGTGAAAATCGTCGAGCACCGCCACCACGTGCTCGGGCAGTTCGGCGTGCCCACGCGCCGCCCCTTGCCATTGCCGCTGCGTCCGCGCCTCCGGGCGCACCGCGGCGATCGCCGCCGCGACGTCCCCGCCCTCGCCGAGCCACGCGAGGATCCGCGGCACCGCCCTCGCCGGGTCGGCAAGCACCGCGTCGTACGCCTGCACGTGGCACGCATACCTGCGGATCGCTAGGTCGCGGACCAGGCCAAAGTTCTCGTCCCACCATTCGAGCGCCGGGGGCATCCGCGGCGGCGCCGATCGTCCCGGGGCCACCCGCGCCCGATATGCATCCTCGATCGTGTGCAGCCGCAACAAGGAGGCCTCATATTCCCGCCACGATCGCACCGATACCAGCACCCGATCGAGGTATACGCGATCGGTCCGGATCACCCCGGGAATGAAGATCTTGACCGCGTGCCGGCGCACCTGCTCGGGTAGCACGAACTCGCCCGTCACCGGGTGCGGGTTGGTCCGCCAATAGATCCCGTGGCGCAGCAGCGACTCGTAGAAACCGTGGGGATTGGCGGCCCGCAGCGACTCCCCCCAATTACCCGGGAACGCCTCGCCGATCACCGGCAGCCCCGCCGCCGCCAACACCTGCATCCACATCGAGGTCCCCGAGCGACGCGTTCCGGTCACGACCAGCACCGCGCGACGATAGACGATCCCCGGCCTCGCTACCAAGCACCGCGAAGGTCTCGCCACCAGGCCCCGCGCTCGTGATACCGTGGGAGTCGATGGCGCCGCCTCTGCTCCCGCTCTCCAGCCTCGCCGGCAAGCTCACCCTCAGCTTCACCGGGGCCGTGCAGGTCCCCGTCAGCGAGCCCCCGCCGACCCTCCCGCCCGAGGGCGCCGTGGTCGTGCCCGCGCCGCCGCCCGCCACCCCGCCGCCCGCCGTGCCGCCGCCGGTCGACCCCTTCCCCGCCGCGCCCGCGATCTCATCCGCCGAGATGCGGCGCGAGGTCGACGACGCGGCCCGGCGCTCCGCACCGGCCCCGGTGGCCCGCCCCTCGCTGCTGCGGGCCACCGAGAAGCGCCACTTCTTCAGCCTCTTCGTCGGCGGCTCCAAGTCGCTGCGCGGCGGCTACGCCTATTTCCCCGGCATGGACTTCAAGCTCGAGGCGGCGATCGGCGGCCACAGCCGCAACCGCCCCAACCTCGCTGGTGCCGCGGTTCTGCAGGTGCGCAGCGGCTTTCCGCTGACCAGCTTCACCTTCGCCCCGCGCCTTCAGTGGGACGTGCCGATCCTCCCCGAATACGCGATCTACCTGACCACCACCCTCACCGCCGGCTACCGCTTCAGCAGCTATGCCGGTGGGGGCATCAGCGTCGAGGACTACGGCAGCCCCGGCAGCAACATCGTCGCCCACGGGGGCGTCGCCGCCGTCGGCTTCGGCGCCTCCACGATCGTCGGCGAGCGCCTGCTGCTCAGCTTCCGCCCCGTCAACCTCGAGGTCGAGGGCTCAGCGCTCGGCATCGGCGTGCACTGGGACATCCTCGGCGGCATCGGCGTGATCTGGTGATCACGCGACCACCGGCACCCCGTGCGCCGCGTCGTCGGTGAGGATCTCGAACGCGGCCCGCTGCGTGCAGCGCAGCTGCAGCTCCGGCCGACCCGCGCGGCGCAGCGTCAGCAGGACCGACGCCAGCTTGGTGTTGAGGCAGGTCTTCCCGCCGCCCGGCGGGTTGTGATAGCGCAGCCCGACGAAGTGCTCGCGCACCGCCGAGATCTGGGCCGTGATCTCGACCTGCTTCTGCCGTGAATGCAGCGACCACTCGAAGTACGAGAAGCGACCGCTGGCCCGCAGCGCCTGCGTCAGCGAGTTGAGCGCGTACTCCTCGCCGTCGACCCGCAGCACCACCAGGGTGAAGCGCGGCGACCACAGCGGCCCGAGCTTGACCTGCGCCGTCGAGCACTCGAGGAAGCTGCCGGGCACCCCGTCGAAGCCGGCCACCTGCCCCCAGGCGTAGCGGTCGGTGTGGCGGCGGCCCCAGTTGTGGTTCTGGCTGCCGATCCAGCCGTCGATCGCGTGCACCTCACCGTCGACCGAGATCGTGCCGCGATAGCTCGCGTTGGGCGTGCCGACCAGCGCCTTCGCGGCCGGGAAGGCCCGATCGTACAGCGGCGCCTCCAGCAGCAGCAGCGGCGGATCGTCGCCGCTGTACTCGAGGTCCCACGCGATCGCGTGCCCCGTGCTCGCCGCTCCGCCGCAGAGCCGCGCCTCGTTGAGCCGCGCCTCTCCCACCTGTACCGAGAGACAGGTGCGGTCAAAACGGCAGTGGGCGAAGGGCAGCACCGACTTGACCGCCGTCACCGTGCCGCGCTCGCCATCGAACCAGATCGCCCACAACTCGCCGACCGCGTCGCGCGGGCGGCCCTCCGGGCTAAACAGGGTGTAGCGGATCCAGAAGCCCAGCGGCCGCGACGGGTGGTTGGCCCGCTGGAAGTAGCTCTCGTAGTGCCCGGCCGTGCGCGCGGGGTCGTGGCGGCAACGATTCCAGGCCGAACGCGCGTCGTCCGTGCTCATGTAGGCAATGTCGTTCAGCCGGCCGGCGATGTCCACAAGCATCCTGGCCCGTGGGACCGGCCCGCTCGCGGCGATTCCAGACCGTTCGCCCCCTGGCCAACGCCGTTGACCCGTGGCACTCCTGCGCTTCGTGGCCTCGCTCGCCAGCCTCGCAGCCCTCGCCCTGCTGGCCCCCCCGGCGCTCGACCTGCACGCCTCCGCGATCGACCACGTCGCCGCCGAGGCCGGCCTGCGCAGCCGGGTCCCCACCCTCGACGACTGGCAGATCACCGTCCGCGACGCAGCCCCCGGCGCCAACCCCAGCGAGGTCGAGCTCGTGCTCCGCGGCCCCGACGGCCGCAGCGAGCGTCGCCGCCTCGCCCTCGCGGGCACCAGCCCCGAGGACCGCAGCCGCGAACTGGCCGCCTCGCTCGCCCTCATCATCACGCAGTGGGACGACCCACAAGACCACCGCGCCGACACAACAACCACCACGCCGACCACGCCAGCCCCGGCATCGCCGCTGCGCGGCTGGCTCGGCCTCGGCCCGCGTATGGAGCTCGGCCGTTCGCTCGTCGAGGGCGGCCTCGACGTCCAGGGCGGCACCTGGCTGTTGCATGAGCACCTCCAGCCGCTCGCCAGCCTCGGCTGGTCGACCAGCGCCCGCGCCGGCCTCGGCCTGCACACCCTGCGCCTCGGCCTCGGCCTCGCCGCCGGGGCCCCGCTGCCGCGCACTCGCCTGTGGCTCGGCGCCCACGCGCTCGCGCACGGGGCCTGGACGACCACCAGCGACCGCCGCAGCACGAGCGCCTGGGCCAGCAGCAGCGAGCTCGGGGCCCTGCTGCAGATCCGCTGGCCACGCTGGCTCATCGGCGTCCGCACCGGCGTCGACCTCGCCCTCCCGCCGCTCAAGCTCAAGGGCGACCACGCGCGCGTCCAGCGAGGCCCGGCCCAATTCATCGTCGGCCTCCAGATCGGCCTCGTGTTCGGCTGATCCGGGGCTGGCCTGGAATCTCCCCGCGCGGCGCGGTCGATGACCCGGTGTCGACCTCCGTTACACTGCCGCGGGCGATGGTGAGCGACGACGGCGACGACGAGGCCCAAGTGCTACGGGCCGCCCAGCGCGGCGACCGGGCCGCCCAGTCGCAGCTGTTCACCCGCTACCGCGAACGCGTCGCCCGCCAGATCCTTCGCATGGTCGGTGACCCGAGCGCGGTCGACGACCTCGTGCAAGAGGTCTTCATCGCCGCCTTCACCGCCCTGCCGCGCTTCCGCGGCGACGCCCAGCTCGGCACCTGGCTGCATGCCATCGCCACCAACCGCACCCGCAACTGGTGGGACTCGCAGCGTCGCCGTCGTCGCCGCGAGGACGTCGCGGCCGGGCGCCCCAGCGAGCCGCAGGACGACCCCGAGTCCGACCTCGTCGCCCGCCAGCAACGCGACCACCTCTACGCCGCCCTCGCCGACCTGCCCGACAAATTACGCGAGGCCTTCATCGCTCGCGCCATCGAGGGCATGAACCTCATCGACGCGTCCGCCGCTCTCGGCGCCCCGATCAGCACCGTCTCGTACCGTACGCGCCGCGCCGAGCAGCTGCTCTGCGCCGCGCTCGGCCTCCCGTGGAGGGCGTCATGAAGCCCGAGCTCCGCCCCGCCGCCGACGAGCCGGCCGTCCTCAACCCGCAGCTCCGCGCCCTCGCGCAGCTCGCCCGCGACGCCCCCGCGCCGCCCCTGCGCGTCGACGCCGAGCGCGTGTACGCCGGCTTCCTCGCCGCCCGCCGCGCCCGCGCCCGCCGCAGCGTGATCGTCGGCGGCCTCGTCCTCGCCGCCGCCGCCCTCGCCCTCGTCGTCACCGGCCTCGATCTCGGCCTGTCCCAAAGGGCAGGTCTCTCGGGACATGTCGCCCAGGACATGTCCCCCGCGCCAGCCAGCGACCGCGCCGTGCTGCGCGGCCCGCCGCTGGCCCCCGGCGTGCGCGTGCCGGCCGGCGACGACGACACCCCGAACTCGACCAGCGAGCCAGCCAGCGACGACCCGCACGCGCTGGTCCGCCGCGCCGACACCCTCCGCGCCGCGGGCCAGCCCGCCGCAGCCGCCGCGCTCCTGACCCGCGTCGTCCGCGAACACCCCGACGACCCGCTCGCCCGCGGCGCCCTCCTCGACCTCGCCGCCCTGCTCCGTGAGCTCGGCCGCGGCGACGAGGCCCGCTGCGCCTATCGCCTGTACCGCGCGCGGCACCCGGGCGCGCTCGCCAGCGACGTCGACCGCGCCCTCGCCCGCCTGGGCCCCGGCCCGGCCTGCGACGAGCTCAGCCCGCGCTGAGCCGCATCACAAGGGCGCGTCCGCCGGCGCGGCCGGGGGCCCGGCCGCGGGCCTGGCCGGCTCGTCAGCGGGCCTGGCCGGCTCGTCAGCGGGCCTGGCCGGCTCGGCCACGGGCGCGGCCGGCTCGGCCGCGGGCTTGGCCGTCGACGTGCGTGCGGCCGCCTTGCCGGGCGACTTGACCGGCTTGCGCAGGTAGAGCTCGTACTGGACATTGCGGTGCTTCGACACGCGACCGCGGGTGGCCGCGTGTTCGAACTTGGCGGTGACCGCGGGGCGGACCTTGGCGTTGCAGGTCGGGTCGAGGACCACGAAGGCGACGTCCCTGATCAGCGCCTCGACCTCGTCCACCGTCGGCCGCGCCGGCGCGGCGACGCGGGGCTCGGCGAAGACATGCGACTCGGTCCCGAACTCCTTGGTCTGGAGGTCCGAGACGCGGTAGCTACCGGTGGCGTACCCGCGGCCACAGCCGAGGACGACGACGCTGTCGTCGAACTCGTCCGGGCCGACCGGCGGCGCGGCGGGCATCTCGGCGAGGATGGTCTTCCCGAAGCGCCGCGGCTTGACGGTGCGGCGGAGGGCGAAGTCGAAGAACATCAGGTCGGCGGCGACGCTGTCCCAGGCCCGGCTGCGCAGCTTCACCCAGTGCACGTGGGTGACGCCGAGGTCGACGTAGGCGTCGTAGACATCGCGCGGGGACGCGAGCAGCCCGTAGCTGAGGCCAAACTGCCAGGTGCTCCAGTCGGAGATGGATGTGACGCCAACCCCGAGGTGGGCGTGGTTCTCGTGCATGAGCAGCCGCGCGCCAGCGGGGAGGGCCCTGCCGATCTCCGCGTAGGTGCCCTGCGTGTCCAGGCGCTTGTCGTAGTTGCGCTTGTAGCCGCTCGACAACAGGTCGACGACCTTCTTGAACGTCGACTTGGCCATGCTGTGGGTCTGAAAGAACGGGACGTCGCCGCCCCAGACGATCTGAAAGCTGACCAGCGCGACCAGGGCGCCGCGCGTCACGAGCCTGCTCTGACGCCACACCAGCACGATGATCGCGGCCGTGATCGCGCTCATCCACGGGACGATCGTCTGTAGATAACGATCCTGATGATTGACCCAGTACCACAAGAAGATGGCGAGATGGACCCAGGCGACCAGGAACCACACACGCCTGGTGCGGCGCACGAACAGCAGGCACGGCAGCAGCAGCGTCATCAGCGAGCCGAAGACCGGGACCATGCCGTGGTGGTTCTTCCAGTCGTTGGGGATGAACGAGAAATTGTAGAGCGCCTGCAGCGTCTCCCAAACGCCCGCCAGCGTGCGCGGCGGGGCCCACAGCTGCATCGCAAGGAATGAATCGTAGTTGTACGTGGCGTCGGCCGCCCACGGGCGCGCGTCGAAGTATTTGTGCAGGATCGGGTAGAAGGGGTCGCCGTGCCAGAGGACGTTGTTGAGCCAGTGCGGGGCGCTGAAGACGACAACCCCGACCACCGCGACCACCGGGCCGCGCCACCAGTTGCTCGCGCGCCGCGGCGCGAGGCGGTGGCGCGCCGCCTGGACCGCAGATTGCCCGGCTCTGCCGGCGACGAGCAAGATCGCCATCGGCGCCATCATCACCGCCGCGGTCTCCTTGCCCATGATCAACGCCGGGAGCATCATCGACAGGATGAGCACGTGCCGCGGATTGAGGTCGCGGAGCGCGCGGACCGTGCTCAGCAGCAGCGGCGCGCAGAACAACCCGGCGATGTGGTCGACGTTGCCGCTGAGGTTCGAATCGTAGCAGAACACACCCGGGAACAGGAAGCGCGCGGCCCACACGAGCCGCGGGTCGGCGCCGGGGACCATCCAGCGCACCATCGCCGGGATCGTGATCAGCGTGGTGAACAGGAAGATGGTGAATTCGATGTGCTGCGCCAGCTCGATGCGATCGAAGAGCTTGCCCGGGACCAGGAAGGCCCAGGTGTAGAGAAAGCCGTGGAAGCGCGAGCCGGTGGAGGCGGTGAGGCCCTCGCCGAAGCGATGCAAGCCGCCATGGGCGACGTAGTCCTCGGGGAGCGCCAGATGCCGCCAGCGGGCGTCAAACTGGACATTGTCGGGGGTGAGGATGCCGAAGTAGAGCAGGCTGAGGGCGAGCAGCCCGAAGGCGGGGATCGCCCACTGCCACCAGGCCAGGCGCGGCGCACGACGGCTGTGCGCGCGGAGGTGCGTGGCCCAACGGCGGGCGTCGCGGACCAGCCGCGGGCCGGTCGCGGCGATCAGCAGCACCGGGAAGGCGAAGAAGAGCCACGGCCGGTATAGCTGCAGGTGGCCGGCGAAGAACATCAGCAGCTCGAAGCCGAAGACGCCGACGGGGAAGGCGATCGAGAGGTGTTGCAGCAGTGGCAGGCGCGGACCGGTGATACGGCGCACGATCGCGTGTCCGAGACCGAGGCTGGCAGCGGCGAAGGCGGCGCAGGCGACCCAATATCCGGCGTAGCGCCAGAACAGCCAGTGCTGGATCGGGTAATGCGGGTTCATCCGCCACAGGAACACCCCCAGGGCCAGCAGCAACCAGACTGGCAGAGCGAACGCCCGCATCGTCCCGAATACGTTGTGTTGCTTGGCCATCAGGTCTGTCTCTCGCGGCAAGGGTTCACGGGTCGCGGGGGTCTGTAATTGGTCACTGGTGCGCGCTGAACGGTCCGCCGCCGGCAACTGTGACATAATGCACAATATTCGCTGTGGTGCGATCTCCTGGCAGGGCCGACACCTGAATCAGCGCCCCGGAACACAAAGCTCGGCCCACATCGAGGTGCCGCGCACCGCCGACGGGACCAGCCGCTCCTCGGCCGCGAGCGCCGCACCGAGCACGCGATGCGCCAGGCGCACGGCGCCCGCGGGCGCGTGCACGACCGTCGCCCGCGGCCGGCCGAGGGCCGACAGGAGGCGCGCAGGGGCATACAGCGCGTGGAAGAAGTAGCCCTGGCCCGCGAGGCTGAGGCCCGCCGCCGCCACCAGCTCGGCCAGGGCGGCCTCATCGAAGCGCAGACGGTGGCCGTAGAACTCGTCGTAGTTCGAGAACAACTCCTGCCGGGCGGGCACCGTGATCAGCAGCCGCGCCATGGCCGGGAATGCCCCGACGATCGCGGTGAGGAAGCCGGCCGGGTCGTCGAGGTGCTCGAGGACGTCGAGGAGCAGCACGGCGCGCACCTCGCTGCGCAGGGCTGTGGGCAGAGCGAGGGCGTCTGTCCCGAGGTGCAGGTGGGGCGCCACCTCCGCCGAGATGGGCTCCGGGCTTCCCAGCTCTGCGCCGACGATACGCCACCCCCGCTGCCGGAGAAATCCCACCACGATCCCACGTCCGCAACCGATCTCGAGGAGCAAGCCATCACGGCTGCCAGGCATCCTGGCGAGGCGGCGCTCGATGATGCGGTTGCGCGCCTGGTGCCAGTAGTGATCCCCCATCCCATCGGGGACATTCGAATGGAACTGTTCGGCTCGGAACACGCCGCCACGGGCATCAGTGCTGGTCATGGGCGGCGAGAGAGTAACAGTTTGGGATGCGGCGGCGAGGCACATGTGTAGTCCTCCCAGGAGGACCCACTCCAGGGGTCACGCATTATTTGCGCTTGCCCTCGGACCGCGAAAATGACGATATCTTGCCCACTTCGCGGGACTTCGCTGGCCTGATCATTCTATCGTTCTGAACCGCACAAACGTGCTCCGTGCAGACCCTCAAAGGCATCATCCCGAGGCTCACCTCGTGGGCACGTAGTCAGTTCAGCGCCGAGGCGATGTCAACGCTGCTACCGCGGCTCGGCGCCTGGGGGCGTCGCCAGGTCAGCGCCGACGCCCTGTCGGCGCTGTTGCACGTGGCGGTCCTCTTCGTGCTCGTCGCGCTGTTCCGGCCGCTGTTCTTCCAGGCCGTGGACGCCGCGCACTATCATGCGTCGTCGATTTTCTTGTCGATGGCACAGGCTGACCTGGCGCTCATCGCCCGGAGCGCGCCCAAGAACGTGCCCGTCGTGCCCCAGCTCCTGACCTTTCTGGTGCCGATGGCCCTGTTCTTCGTCGCCGGGAGGAAGCTGCGATGGACCGACTGGGAGCACGGCAAAGCCCTGCGTGTCTTCACGCTCGGCGTCGTGCTGATGCTCTGTTGGTCGGGCGCGACCTCCCCGTACAACCTCTATCTGGACCGCGCCCACGGCCTCGATCGCCTCCTGCTGGTCGCCTGCGGTCTGCTGTCTATCCGATTCCCGATCTTCGTCCCGCTCGCGGTCAAGATGTCGATCGTGATGATCAAGGAGGCGTACGTCCCGACCCCGCTGGACGACTTCGACTTTCGCGCGCCCGCCGAGCTCGTGATCATCTTCTCGATCTTCGTCTGGGCGTCGCTGTCGCGGTCGTTCAAGCCGGCGCATTTCCTCGTCGTCGGCATCGGCTCGTTCGCAGCCTTCTACTATCTGGCGGGCATCGCCAAGGTGAACATCGGGCCGACGGGCTCCTGGCTCAACGAGAACCACGTCTCCAACGTCGGGATGTCCGGCTACGTCCACGGCTGGCTCTCGATCGTCCCGGAGTCGGCCTTCCTGCAATTCGACGCCCTGGCCCGCCGGTTCGACTACTGGATGGCATTTTACACGCTCTTCATCGAGGTGGGGGCGATCGTCGGGCTCTACCTGTTCCGGCAGCTGACACGCTGGTGGTTCCTCGGCCTCTTCCTGCTCAACTTCGGCATCTTCGCGATGAGCGGGATCTGCTTCTGGAAGTGGATGGCGACCAGCGTATTGGCGTTCGTGTGGATCGGCCGGAGCGGCAAGCCGCTGATCGACCGCATGCTCGAGTACAAGCTGCCGCTCCTCCTCGGCCTCGCAGCGATCTACTGGTCGGGCTCGCGCATCTGGTACTATCCGACGGCCGTCGCCTGGTACGACACCCGCCTGACCGAGAACTACGAGATCTACGCGATCGGCGAGAGTGGTAACCGCTACCTCGTCCGGGGCAGCTACTTTCAGCCGACGGACATGCACTGGTCGCAGGGGAGCCTGTGCTACGCGACCGACGGCCGCGCGATGACCGGCATCTACGCCACGGGCAGCTATTCCACGATGAGGGCGCTCGAGACCATCACGCCGGAGGAGATGGAGAAGCGCCACCTCCGCGCGCGCTCGTGCCGCAACAAGAAATTGCAGGCCCGGTACGATGACTTCATGCGCCGCTTCTTCGGTAACCTGAACCGCGGCGGCCAAAGGCTCACCTTCTTGAACTGGGTCGGGCGTCCGCGGCACATCTGGTCGTGGCCGAAGGGCCAGCTCAATGATGGGCAGAACGAGGTGTTCGACGCCCAGGAGAAGGTCGCAAAGGTCGAGCTGTGGATGAACCTGGTGTTCCACCACGACGGGAAGCTGCACCGGACGGAACCGAAGCTCACGCACACGGTGGAGATCCCGACGCAATGACGACCCCAGAACTCGCGGTCATCGCACCGTGCTTCAACGAGGAGCTCAACGTTGACCCCTTCTGCGCCCGCATGCTCGCGGTCTTCGACGCGATGCCGGTCCAGGCCGAGTTATTGCTCATCGACGACGGCTCGAAGGACGACACCTGGGCGCGCATCACCGAGACAATGCGCAGAGACCCTCGCGTGCGCGGCGTCCGCCACGAACAGAACAAGGGTATCGTCGGAGGCTGGCTCTCCGGCCTCGCCAACACGACGGCCCCGATCGTCTGCCTCATCGACTCCGATCTGCAGAACCGCCCGGAGGACATCCCGCGCCTCTACGCCTCGTTCAGCGCGACCCGGCCCGACATCGTTCAGGCGGTGCGAAACCCGAAGGTCAGCGGCGGCCGCCTCGCGTTCTCGAAGGGGCTCAACGCGCTCCTGAACGTGACCTTCGGGATGCACCTCCGCGACAACAAGAGCGGATTCATCGTCTGTCGCCGCGAAGTGCTGGCAGACATCCTGAAGGATGCCCCAGGGTACAGGTACTTCCAGAGCTTTATCGGCGTCGCCGCCGGGGTGCGTAGGTTTCGCATCGAGGAGGTCGACACCGACTTCGATGCGCGAAACGCTGGTGAGTCGTTTCTCTCAAACTTCCCAGTCATGGTTTCGCTCCGGATCTTCCAAGACCTCCTCCGCTACCGTCTCGAGACGCTGCGAAGACCAAGGACCTGATCATTCGCTGCAAACCGCACAATTTCGTCTGCCGACGCCGACTCGCGGTGCGAGTAGAGGCCCCCGCCCCTCTTGCGGGTGCAGGTCCCCCCCGATTACACTCAGCCGCTATTCAACGAGCCTTCACGGTCGCGCTCCCATGAAAAGACAGTACCTCCAGTGTCTCGTCGATCCCGACACCCAAACCCGCCTCGCGGCCAACGCCACCCGCGAGACCGGGGACGACTTGGTCGAGGGTGAGCTCCAGGCCCCCGACGCGGCCGACGGGACGCACGGAAGGCGCTACCCGATCCGCGAGGGCATCCCGAGCTTCGTCTCCGAGGACGTCAAGGCCGACCAGACCGTGAAGTCGTTCGGCGACAAGTGGGACCAGCACCGCTACTACCGCGAACACACGCGCCGTTTCTACACCGACTGGTACCTCGCCCGCTTCGGCTTCGGCACCATCGAGAACCTCAAGAGCTTCCTGAAGGACCAGCGCTACGTCCTTGACGCCGGCACCGGCGCCGGCCGCGACGCCGCGAATTTCGCCGACCAGTCCTCCGTCAGCGATACCGTGGTCTTCGGCGCCGACACGGCCTGGCACGCCCTCTCGAACGCGGCGGCTCAGCCCGATCGACCCAACGTCCAGCTCGTCCACGCCGACATCAACCGCCTGCCCTTCCCGGACGGCTTCTTCGACTTCATCAATTGCGATCAGGTCATCCACCACACGCCCGACCCGCGCAGGACCTTCGAGAACCTGAAGAAGAAGCTCCGGACCGGCGGCCAGATCGCCACCTACGTCTACCGCAAGAAGTCCGTCATCCGCGAGTTCGTCGACGACTACATCCGCGACCGCATCAAGGACGAGTCCTTCGAGAAGGCGCTCGAGCTCTGCGAGGCCATCACAAAGATGGGCAAGGCCTTCAGCGACCTCAAGGCCAAGGTCACCCTGGAGGAGGACATCCCGATCCTCGGCATCCAGAAGGGCACCTACGACGTCCAGCGCTTCCTGCACTGGAACGTGATGAAGTGCTTCTGGAACGACGAATTCGACTTCTACACGAACAACGTGGTCAACGCCGATTGGTACCACCCGGTCTATTGCTTCCGGTACACACCGGAGGAGTTCCGCGAGTGGTTCGCCTCGGGCTGGGAGATCCTGGCCTGGGACGAGCAAGAAGCCGGGATCAGCTGCCGCGCCCGCAAGGTCTGACGAGCTATGTGCGGCATCCTGGGAGGCATCAATGTCCGGCTGGACGAGGCGTCCCTTGAGAAGCTGCGCCACCGCGGCCCCGACCAGTCGTCCCTCACGCGGGACCGCGTCGGCCCCGACGTCGAGGTGTGCCTCGGCCAGACCCGCCTCAACATCGTCGATCGCCACGACATCGATCTCCCGGTGCGCATCGGCGAGGCCGCCATCGTCTTCAACGGCGAGATCTACAACTGGATCGAGCTGAAGGCCGAGCTCGAGGCCCGCGGCCGCCGCTTCAAGACCAAGACCGACACCGAAGTCGCGCTCGCCGCCTACCTCGAGTGGGGGCCCGCCTGCCTCGAGAAGTTCAACGGAATGTTCGCCCTGGCGATCTGGGACGGACACCGCTTCTTCTGCGCCCGCGACCGCCTCGGCAAGAAGCCCTTCTTCTACCGTTGCCGCGGCAAGACCTTCGAGTTCGCCAGCGAGGTCAAGGCCCTCGGCGAGCTGACCTTCGTCGACAACGAGCTGTTCGAAGTCTTCGAGTTCTGCCCGAATGAACACACGCTCTACAAGGACGTGTTCTCGCTGTCGCCGGGTCACTATCTCTTCTACGACCCGACCCGCGCCTCACTGCTCACGCGCGAATACTGGGACATCCCGCAGCTGTTCGGTGAGCGCCACCAGAACGAGGACGAGGCCGTCGAGCAATTCATCGAGCTCCTGCGCGACAGCGTCAAGCTGCGCATGCGCGCCGACGTGCCCGTGACGATGTTCCTCTCGGGCGGCATCGACTCGACGATCATCGCCATGCTCGCCGGCATCAAGGAGGCGTTCACCTGCCAGTTCGACGAGTTCAAGTCGACCATCGACGAGGAGCTCTACGCCGTCGACTTCGCCCAGCGCGCCGGCATCGAGCTCCACGTCGTCCGCCCGACGAAGGAGGAGTTCCTCGCCGACCTGCCGAAGCTCGCGTATCACCTCGAGGTCCCGACCGGGTCCTTCAGCGTGTTCCCCCTGTACCGCCTCGCCAAGGCCTGCCACGACGCCAACTACAAGGTCGTGCTCTCGGGCGAGGGCTCGGACGAGCTGTTCGGCGGCTACGCGCGCAACGAGTTCCTGATGCTGCCCGCCTTCGACGCCGCAGACCCGCGGGTCGCGAGCTACCTGCCGATGCTGCGCCGCTTCGAGGGCTCGGACCTCGACCGCTTCTGCCGCATGGCCTCGCGCTCGGGCCTCTCCGGCGCCGCGCTCATGAAGGGGCATCTCTCGCACCTGTGGAGCGACCACCGATCGATGCTCGACAACATGTGCTACGTCGAGACGCGGATCTTCCTCCAACCCCTGCTGCAGATGGCTGACCGCATGACCATGGCCCACTCGCTCGAGGGGCGAAATCCCTTCCTCGACTATCGCCTCGTCGAATTCGCGTTCACCCTCTCGGACTCCCTGCGCTTCAACGGCGTCCGCGGCAAACACGTGGTCAAGGCCGCCGCCGAGCGCATCTTGCCGAAGGGGACCTTGCTCCTCCAGCGCAAGGTGAAGCACGGGCTCCCGACCCCGATCAACATCTGGCTGCGAGGACAGGCGAGCTTCGATCGTAAGTACTGGACCAGCCTGATGACCGCCGAGTGCATCAAGACCCTGCAACACTCCGGCGTGTGATCGGCCTGGCCGAGTGGGCGCCATAACAGTCGCTTCCTACGTGGTATTTTCCGCCGGCGGATGCTGAAGGTCTCCGACCGCGCAGGCCGATGAGCCGGCGCCACAAGGCCTCGCAGCCCGGCGACGTCTGCGCTATAGATCGGCCCGCTTGATCTATCTCCAGCTCGTCGTGGCCATTCTCTTCAACGTCGGAGGCCAGCTCCTGTTCAAGCGCGCCTCGATGGTCAGCGGCCCTGACGGCCACGCCGTGGTGACCGCCATGCGGCCATTCTTCTCGCCGTGGTTCATCTGTGGCGCCGCGTGCATCGCGTTGAGCGCGGCCTTCTGGATCGGCGTCCTCAAGAAGCTGCCCCTCACCATCGCCCACCCAATCACCGGGGCGGGGTTCATCCTGGTGCCGGTCGCGTCGCATTTTATCTGGGGCGAGGCCCTCCCACCGCTCCGCGTCCTGGGGATCCTGGTCATCGTCCTGGGCATCTTCCTCGTGGCCCGCGGCGCGGCCCCCTGAGGCCGCCCACTGGGTCTGGCCCGGGGTCTGGCCCGGGTCTGGACCCTCCATCCGTTGCCCTCAAACCGGTGACTCGCCACCCCACCCGCGCCAGCGATCTCGCGGGCTTGGGCGTGGCACCGAACACGCTCTTGCAGGCGCATGACCTGCACACTCATCGCCTCCGCCAGCACCACCGTCGGCCGTCGCAAGCGCAACGAGGATGCCTACGTCCTTGACGCCGAGCTCGGCCTCTTCGCCGTCGCCGACGGCATGGGCGGCTACTCCGGCGGCGAGGTGGCCAGCCACATCGCCGTCACCTCGCTCGCCGAGTTCTGGGCCGCGAGCGTCGACACCGATAACACCTGGCCCTACGCCTTCGACCGCAGCCTCGGCCTCCACGAGAACCGCATCGACGCCGCCGTGCGCCTGGCCAACCGCCGCATCTGCGCCCGTCGCGAGGGCGAGCTGCGCAACATGGGCTCGACCCTCGCGGCCCTGATCGTCCGCCCGAAGACCGCGATCGTGGCCCACCTCGGCGACAGCCGGATCTACCGCCTGCGCGGCGGGGTGCTCACCCAGCTCACCCGCGACCACTCGCTCTACGAGCAGCTGCGGGAGACCGGCGCCGACTTGCCGCCGCTCGATCAGTACGCCTACGCCAACGTCGTCACCCGGGCGCTCGGCGCCGCCGAACACGACCGCCCCGAGCTCCAGACCCTCGACCTCGTCGACGGCGACCGCTACCTCGTGTGCAGCGACGGCCTCAGCGGCGTGCTCGGCCCCGCCGAGATCACCGCCCTCCTCGCCGACACCGCGATCGAGGCCGTCGCCGACGCGCTCGTCGAGGCCGCCTTCGCCGCCGGCTCGCGCGACAACATCACCGCGATCGTCGTCCACGTGCAGCAGCGCCCGTGAGCCGATCGCCGCGCGGCCTGACCAGCAGGCCGCATCGCCGTGAGCCGATCGCGGCGCCGCCTGCTGGTCAGGCCGCGCCGCACGTGCTTGGATCGGCCGATGATCCGCAGCACGCTCCGACCCGCGCTGTGGGCGGTCCTCCTCGCCGCCTGCGACGCAGGCAAGGGCCCCCGCAGCAGCCCCCCACCCTGCCCGCCCTGTCAGTGCAACTGCACCGCGCCCGCCACCGCGAACAACCCCACCAGCCCCGTCGCCACACCTGCACCCGCCGGCAGCGACGACCAGGCCGCCGCGCTGCTCACCTCCGCCAACCGAAAGTTCGCCCACAAGGACGGCGTCGGCTGCCTCGCCGACCTCGACCGCCTCACCGCGATCCGGCCCGTCTACGCCAGCAGCACCGCGACCACCCGCGCCTTCTGCGAGATGCTCTCCGGCCGCTGTCAGCAGGGCAAGGCCCGCCTCGACCGCTACTGGCGCGACGAGCAGAACATGCACCCCGAACGCGCCGCCAGCTCCACCGAGACCATGGCCGCGATGTACTGCCGCGGCGGCGACTCCAACGACCGCGACCGCCTGCTCGCCGCCCTCCTCGACCTCAACATGGGCGCCACCGAGACGCACACCCTGGCCCAGTGCGAGGCGAGCTACCAGACCGTTCGCAGCCTGCAAGCCCGCGTCAAGCCGCGCAACGTCGACGACCACCAGGTCGCAAACCTGCGCGACACCCTCTACGCCAGCGCCCCGCAGTGCTTCGCCCGCGCCGGCGACTGCCAGCGCGCCCGCGCCGTGTTCCTCGAGAACTTCCCACCCGAGCGCTTCGCCGGCCTGGGGCCCGACATCCGCGATCAGTCGCTGCAGACGACCTTCGTCGCCATCGTCGCGCGCTGCAAATGACGTCGCCGACGCTGCGCCCGGACCCAAATACCGACCACGATTCCGACCACCATACTGACCCGTCGCGTCGACGCTGCGCTTGACGGCCCGCGCGCCCGCGGGTCAACTACGGTGTCATGCTGCACAGCTCCATCCGCCCCGTCCGCCACGCCCTGCTCGCCGCCCTCGGCCTCGCCGCCCTCGCCTGCGGCCCGAACAAGGCCACCAGCGACGACGACGACGGCAGCGCCGACGGCAGCGCCAGCGGTGACACCGGCAACACGGGCAGCGTCACCGACGGCCCCCCGACCGCCTGCGCCGGCGTCGTCACGGCGATCGACCAGGCCTACAGCGAGCCACCGGTCGCCTCCGGCTTCGAACGCTGCGACGGCGGCATCGCCCACCGCGTCGAGGCGGTCGCCTGCGCCGTCCCGGCCGCGCCCACCGACTGCGTCGACAACACCGGCGGCGGCGCCTGCACGGCCAACACCGACTGCACCGATATGCCGCACGGCTCATGCCGCCAGGACGTCTCGTTCGGCGGCGTGCTGGTCGGCGGCACCTGCTCGTGCAGCTACGGCTGCGCCCAGGACAGCGACTGCGCCGACGGCGAGATCTGCCGCTGCGCCGGCGAGGGCCTCGGACCGACCTCCGCGTGCATCCCCGCCGAATGCACCGTCGACGCCGACTGCGGCGACGGCCTGTGCGGCGTCTATATCGGCACTTGCAGCGACGGGGCCTTCGACGCCCACTGCACCACCCCCAATGATAGCTGCAAGTCCGACGCCGACTGCGGCGGCGAACCCTGCGTGTGGATCGACTACAAGGATCCGAAAGCGTGGGCCTGCAATGACAGCGTCTGCGGTCGCCCCTACCTCGTCGACGCCACCGCCGTGCTCGCCCCCGCCGTCGCCCGCGACGACTGGCGCGAGCCCCTGAGCCCCACCCTGCCGCCCGCACGCACCGCCCTCGCCGCCGCCTGGACCGAGCTCGCGCGCATGGAGCACGCCTCGATCGCCGCGTTCGCCAGCTTCACCCTCCAGCTCCTCGCCGCCGGTGCACCGCCCGAGCTCGTGCGCGACACCCACGCCGCCCTCAGCGACGAGATCCTGCACGCGCACCTCGCCTTCGGCCTCGCCTGCGCCTACGCCGGCAGCCCCGTCGGCCCCGGCCCACTACCGATCGCCACCACCATCCCCACCGACCGCGCCACGATGCTCGTCGCCCTCATCCGCGAGGCCTGCGTGTGCGAGACGCTCTCGGCCCTCGAGGCCCGCGAGGCCGCCGCGATCGCCAGCGACCCGGTCGTGCAGCAAGTGTGGGCCCGCATCGCCGCCGACGAGCAACGCCACGCCGAGCTCGGCTGGCGCACCCTGCAGTGGCTCCTCCGCGTCGACCCCTCCCTCCGCTCGCTCGCCCGCGACACCTTCACCGCCGCCGTCGCCGAGGCCCAGCGCGGCGCCGACCACGACGCCCGCAGCCCCGCCGACCTCGAGCTGCGCCGCCACGGCCTCATCGACCCGTCGCTGCGCGCCGCCATCTGGCGCCGCGGCCTCGCCGAGCTCATCGACCCCTGCGCCGACGCCCTCTGCGCCGCCGCCTGAGGCCACGCTGTGACCTGTCCCTCAGGACAGCACACGCGCAGCGCCGCCCGTGCCCCGCACCACGAAGGCCAGCGAGCCGTCGCCACGGTTCTCCGCGGTGACCGTCCACCCGAGCGCGGCGCACAGCGAGCGCACCAGCGCCAGCCCGATCCCGAAGTGACCATCATCGCCGCGGGCCAGATCGCCGCGCCAGAAGCGGTCGAACACCGCCGCCAGCTGCTCGTCCGCCAGCTGCGGCCCGCTGTCGATCACCGCCACCACCACGCCCGCCGCCGCGTCGCTCTCGATCGCGATCCAGCCGCCCTGCTCGGTGTACGCGACCGCGTTGGCCAGCAAGTTGCCGACCACCAAACGCAGCGAGTCCGGGTCCGCCTCGACCATGCGCGCCGGCTCGATGCGGTTGTCCAGCGTGAGCCCGCGGGCGCTCGCGGCCCCCGCCTGCGCGGTCCACACGCCCTCGACCAGTCCGTGTAATCCGACCGCCTCGCGCCGCCCCCCCGCTTCAGCGTCGACGCGAGCCAGCGCCAGCAGCCGCTCGACCAGCCCAGAGGTTTGCTCGACCGTCTCGAGCGCCAGGCGGATCGTCCCGCGATATTCGTCCGGTGACCGCTCGCGTTGCAGCGCCAGTTCCAGCGCCGCGTGGAGGATCGTCAGCGGCGTGCGCAGCTCGTGCGCAGCGTCGGCCGTGAACTGACGCTCGCGGGCGAAGGCCGCCTCGAGCCGGCCCAGCAGCGCGTTGAGCCGGAGCACGATCGGCCGCAGCTCGCTCGGCAGATCGTCCTCGGCCACCCGCCGCGCCAGCGCCCGCTCGTCGATCGCCGCGATGCTGGCCGCGATCCGCTCGAGCGGTCGCAGCCCGCGGCCCACGCCCAACCGCACCGCCAGCGCCGCGGCCGCGAGGATGACGACCCCGAGGCCGACAAACCACCCGGCGATCGTGCCCAGCAACGCACGCGTTCCGGCGACCTCGCGCGCCACCGCGATCGTCAGCTGCTCCGTGCCGACCACCCCATCCTCTGGATCGAAGGCCGGCGCGAAGCGCAGCACGACCCCTCGCAGCTCCGCCTCGCCGACGAACACGCGAAATCCACCGAGCTCCGATCGCGGCAGAGATGCCTCCCCGAGCCCCGCAGATCGGTGCAGCAGCGCCCCGTCCGGGCCCCACAGCTGCAGATAACTGCGCCGCCCCGGGCCCATCGCCGCACCGCTGTCGCGGGCCAGCAGCTCGAGGTCATAGCCCTCATGGTCGAGCTCGACGCTGGCCGCCAGCGTCCCCGCGAGGTCGTGCAGATCGTCATCGAAGGCCGCCCACACCGCGCGCGCGACCGCCAGATACAGCAGCACGCACAGCCCCGCGACCACCGGGGCGACCACCGCCAACAACACCGCGAGCAGGCGCCCGCGCAAAGAGCCGCTCACGTCGGCACTTCCAGGACGTAGCCGAGCCCGCGGCGGGTATGGATGAGCTTGCATTCAAAGCCCACGTCGACCTTCTTGCGCACGTTCGCCACGTGCACGTCGACCACGTTGCTCGCCAGATCTGCGGCCGCGTCGTAGACATGGTCATGCAGCTGCTCGCGCGTGACGATGCGCCCGCGCCCGAGCGCGAGCCGCTCGAGCACCGCGAACTCGCGGGCCGAGAGCCCGAGCTCGCGACCGCCGCGCCGCGCCGTGCGCCCCACCGTGTCGATCTCGAGGTCCGCCACCGCGATCACGCTGGCCGCGGCGCCCTTGCGCCGCCGCTCCAGCGCCCGCAGCCGCGCCAGCAGCTCCACGAAGGCAAACGGCTTGACCAGATAATCGTCGGCACCCGCGTCCAGCGCCGCGACCCGGTCGGCGACCGCGTCGCGGGCCGTCAACATCAACACCGGCGTCGCGTCGCGGGCCCGTCGCAGCGCCCGCAGCAGCGCCAGACCGTCGAGCTCCGGCAGCAACCAGTCGACCACCAGCACGTCGTGACCACCCTCCTGCGCGACCCGAAGCCCGGCGCGCCCGTCGTGCGCCAGCACCACGCTGCAGCCGGCCTCGCGCAGGCCCTGCTCGAGCAAGCGCGCGAGCTGACGATTATCCTCGACGACGAGCACGCGCATCGGTCACCCGGAGCGTCGCATCAAAGCCCCGCCCCAATCAAGCCGATCAACCCGATCCACCCTATCCACCCGATCCACCCGATCAGCCCGGGCACGCGACCTCGGTGTCGACGCACTGCACCCCATAAGCCAGGCAGATCGCAGCAGCTCTCGGGGTCCGGACACTCGCAGCCGCCGCAGCTCAGGCAGCCCGGCGTCGGCTCGTAGTCCCAGCACTCCCCGCCGAAGCACACCTGGTCGACCGCGCACGCGTTGCCGCATTCGCCACAGTGCAGCGGATGATCGGCGGTATCGACACACGCCCCGTCGCACACCGTCAACCCACACGCGGCCGCGCTCTCACAGCTCCCGGCCACGCAGACCTGGTCACAGGGGACATCGCAGCCGCCGCAATGATCGGGGTCGCTCTGCACATCGACGCAAGCGCCGCCGCAGCTCGTCAGCTCCGGCCGGCACAGGCAGGTCCCGTCCTGGCAGAACTCGCTGTCGTCGCAGGCCTGCTTCTCACAGCTCCCACAGTGCTCGGGGTCATTGCTCACGTCGCGGCACTCGCCGCCGCAGTCGAGCGACCCCGGCGGGCAACTCACCCGCCCGCCGCACACGCCCGACCCGCATTCCACGCCGGGCTCGCAGCCCGCACCGCAACCACCACAATTCGCCGCATCGCCCGCCACGTCCGTGCACACACCCGCGCAGAGGATCTGCCCGGGCGGACACTGCGGATCGACGCCGGTGTCGCCCGTGGTCCCGCCGCTCGAGCTGCCAGAGCTGCCAGAGCTGCTCTCGCCGCTCGCCCCCGTGCTCGATCCGCTCGCAGAATCGCTGGCCTCACCCGCACCGCTGCTCGACGAGGTCGCCATCACGCTGGTCGTCGGGGTACCCGTGTCCGTCCCGCCCCCGCTGCTCCCGCTCGTCGCACCGGTCTCGCCCGACCCACCCGACCCGCCGCCGCAGGCGAGCAGCACGAAGACACATCCGGGGAGCGAGATCCGGGTCCCAAGTGACTTGAACGACATGGACGACGACGCTACCGACCCAACATGAAACTCCGATGAAGGCGACGCCCCAGGCGACGCCCCTGCGGCTGTCTTCAACACGAACCATGTTTGACGCCACCGGCGCGGCGTGAGAGGCTGCTCCGTTGCGCAGCCACCCCATTCCAGAACGGCGCTCTATCCAATGACAACAACCACCTGGACCACGGCCCTGTTGCTCGGCGCGATCGCACTCGCGGCCTGCGACAAGGACAACAAAGACGACACCACCGGCAAGGCCGAGACCGGCGCAGAGACCGGGCCAGAGACCGGGCCAGAGACCGGGGCCGAGACCGGCGTGACCTCGGGCGGACCGGCCGAGCTCAAGTGGTACAGCACCTGCGGCGACCCCGCGTGTGGCGGCTACACCAAGCCCGACGGCGTCGCGCCCTGCACCGCGGCGCAGCTCGAAGGGAACGCCTGCGCGGCCGAGGGCACCACCTGCGATCCGATGAGCGACTGCAACGCGCTGCTCATCTGCGCCACCAGCGATCCGAAGCAGCAGGAGGGCGGCTGCCCGATCTCCCGGGCCCGCTTCAAGACCGAGATCGAGTACCTCGGACCGACCGAGCTCGAGCGCCGCGCCGCCGAGTTGCAGGGGCTGCGCCTGGCCACGTATCGTTACCGCGAGGCTCCGATCGACGCGCCCCGGCGGCTCGGCATCATCCTCGAGGACAACGAGGACGGCGTGTGGGTCGACGCGCGCCACGACCGCGTCGACCTCTACGGCTACACCAGCCTGGCGGTCGCGGCCCTGCAAGTTCAGCAGGGAGAGATCGCGGCGCTCAAGGCCGAGGTCGAGCGGCTATCACAGCAACTGGGCGGCACGCCCATCTGTGAGCCCTGAAACCCCACGCGGCCGTCAGTCGTCCTCGTCGCCGTCCTCGCCGTCCTTCTCCACAACCTGCGAGACCAACTTGCCGGCGCCGTCGAGCACCAGCTCAACCTCGCCGGCCGCCGTCCGGGCCTCGATCTCGTAGCGCAGCGCCGACCCGCGGATCAGCAATTCGGCCTCCTCCAGCCGCGCGCCCGCCGGCAGCGCGGCCCGGGCCGCGGCCGCCACCGACGCCGGCACCAGAGCGATCGGCAGCTTGAGCTCGACCTCCTCGACGACGCCCTTGACGTCGAGCACGACCTCGAGCCGCGTCGCGGTCGAGACCTCGTACTTGCCGTCCTCGAACTCGACCGCGGTCGTCCGGTCGCCGAGCAGCCGCGCGATCGCGGCCTGCACCGCCGGAGGCACCACCGGCCGCGCCGCCACGGCCGTGAGGGACAGCGATAGTCCGACGAGGGTCCCGATGACGAATGATCTGGGTGACATGATTCCGTCCTTCTCCACGCGAGCTCAGGGCTTGATCACGTCGATGAGCTCGACGCGAGCGCCCGTGTTGTTGTTGATGACGAGCGCGAGGCCCACGTCCTTGCAGAAGAACTTGGCCTCGTCGAGATCCGCCTCGAGCGGGGTGAACTCCCGCGTCTCGACGCAGTCGCTGAAGTCGCCGAAGGGCACCGAGACGGCCGCGCCCAGGCGGGTGACCTCGGCCATATCCTCGGCCTCACAGGCGAGATACTCCTGACGATACGCCTGCTTCGCCGCCGGCTGCTCGGCGTGCATGACGATCCCCGGCTGGGCCCCGTCGACCCCGGCCTGCCACGAGCCCTCGGTGCTGGAGACCTTGCCGCCCTCGTACTCCTTCGTATCCTCGCCGAAGTACCAGACGTTGCCGTCCTTGTCCTGCGCGAACCAGTCGAGCGTGTCCTCGATCAGCACACCGTCGACATAGGCCGAATCGTGCACCACGACGCAGGTCACCCCGAGGATCGTCTTCGTCTCGTGCGTGACCACGTATTTGACCGTCTCGCCGTCGCCCTGGTACGTGTATTCCGTCCCAGGGACCAGCGGAAACAGGGGGTTGTCGATCTGGGCGACGAAGTTGGCGGGGTCGATCGCCGGCTTGTAACTCGCGTCCACCGTACAGGCATCGGACGAGTCACAGGCCCCCGCCGCGAGGCCCACGACGATGACCCCGGCGAAGGCGCGGGAAGAAAAGGTCTGGTCTTGCATGACCTGCCCGGCATAACACCGCCGGATGAAGCCAACATGAAGCCCGCGAATCCCGCTTGACCCGCGATCGCGCCTGTACGAGCGTGGACCCGATGTCGCGCCCTGGCCCTCGCACCGGTCTCCTCGCCCTCATGCTCGCGGCCTGCGGCGACGCCAGCTCGGCCAGCGACTCCGCCGCGTCCACGGGCCCGACCACCGTCGACCCCACCAATTCGCCGACGAGCGCCCCGACCAGCGGCCCCACACCGACCACCGGCGCGACCACCGGCGGCGTCACCGAGGGCGTCAGCGCCACCGGCGGCGAGACCAGCGGCGGCATCAAGTTCGACCTCCAGATCGCCAATGACATCAACTTCGACAGCGAGGGCCCGCCGCCCAGCTGCAAGGTCGTCGACGATATGAACGCGATCGGCAGCTGCAAGACCAAGGCGCCGCCCGACAGCTTCGAGCCCGAGGTCCAGTGGTCGTGGGGCCAGGCCAACGTCGAGGGCGGCAGCACGGCGACCCCCCTGGTCGCCAACCTCACCGACGACAACAACGACGGCGCGATCGACCTGTGCGACATCCCCGACGTGGTCGTCGTCGCCGGCGGCGGCGGCGGCCTCGGCGGCAAGCTCTACGTCCTCGACGGCGCCACCGGCACCCTCCACTTCGCCGCCGCCACCCCGATCGAGTCCTGGGTCACGCCGGCGATCGGCGACATCGACAACGACGGCCTGCCGGAGATCGTCGCCGCCACCCCTGGCGGCTTCATCAACCCCAGCGGCGTCGTCGCCTTCGAGCACGACGGCACCCTCAAGTGGAGCTCGACCGACAAGTTCAACCACGACCAGGGCGGCTCTATCGCCCTCGGCGACCTCGACAACGACGGCGACGTGGAGATCGTCGCCGACGACCTGGTCCTCGACCACAACGGCAAGACGATCTTCATCGCCCCCGAGCAGGCCCTGTGGGACATCGCCTATCACTGCACCGCCACCGCCCTCGCCGACCTCGACGGCGACGGCGACCTCGAGATCGTCCTCGGCCAGGCCGCCTATCACCACGACGGCAAGGTCTACTATAACAACCCCCAGCTCAAGCCCGGCTTCCCCCAGATCGCCAACCTCGACCCAGACCCCGAGCCGGAGATCCTGCTGACCAACATCAATGGCATCACCGTCATCGAGCACGACGGCAAGGTCAAGTTCAACGATATCCGCCCCACGGGTGACCCGCCCGGCGCGTGGTTTCGCCCGGCCACCGTGCACGACTTCGACGGCGACGCCGTCAGCGAATTCGCCGTCAGCTCCGCCGCGCATTACTCGGTGTTCGAACCCGGCGGCAAGGTCTCCTGGACCGCCAACGTCCAGGACGGCTCGGGCTGGGCCGCCGGCACCGCCTTCGACTTCGACGGCGACGGCGTCGCCGAGGCGATGTACGCCGACGAGGCCACCCTGTTCGTCTTCGACGGCAAGGGCGCCCCCCTGCTCTCCGTGCCGCGCAGCTCCAAGACCCTGATCGAGTACCCCGTGGTCGCCGACGTCGACAACGACGGCTCCGCCGAGATCGTCGTCGTCTCCGACCTCGACTTCAACGGCAACCAGACCTCCCCAACCGTACAGGTGATCCGCGACAAACAAGATCGCTGGATCCAGGCCCGGCGGATCTGGAATCAACACACTTATCACGTCACCAACGTCCGCGAGGACGGCACGATCCCGCAGTTCGAGCCGCCCAGCTGGCAGAGCCTCAACACCTACCGCACCAACGCGCAGATCGAGGGCGGCTCGCTGTGCAAGCCCGAGCCGCCGGGCTAAAGGCCCACCATGATCTTCGAGCCCTTCACCCTCAACGGTGTCACCTTCGCCAACCGCATCCTGCGATCGTCGGTGGGCGGTCGCTCGGCGCAATACGACGGCACGGTCACCACCATCTGGAAGAACTTCGAGAAGCGCTTCGCCGAGGGCGGCGTCGGCGGGATCATCTCCACCACCCTCAACGTCAACAAGTATCGCAAGGCGCCCCTCGAGTATCCCCCGATCAGCGAGGACCGCTACGTCGCCCCCCTGAAGCGCTTCATCGCGGAGATCCGCGCCACCGGCTGCCGTTATCTGGTCCAGATCGGCGACCCGGGCTACGCGACCCAGGCCGGCCTCTTCCCCGAGCAGGAGGACACCCACTCGGCGTCGCGCGGGCTCGACCTGATCTATGGATACGGCGGACTGCACACCCCGCTCAGCGAGCCGCAGATCCTCCACGTGATCAAGGACTTCGGCGACGCGGCCGTGCGTGTGCGCGAGGCCGGGGCCGACGGGCTCGAGCTGACCGCCTCCAAGGGCTACATCATCCACCAGTTCCTGAACCCCGCCATCAACCGGCGCAGGGACGCCTGGGGCGGAGACGCCGATCGTCGCTTCCGCCTGCTCGGCGAGGTGGTCAAGGAGATCCGCGCCCGCGTCGGCGCGGACTTCCTGTTCGGCGTCCGCCTGGCCGCCGAGGACTGTAATCACCTGCCCCTCAACCTGCGCTGGCCGCCGACCTTCTTCCGCGGCAACGGGCTCCGCGAGACCCTCGACCAGGGCCGCCGCCTGAAGGCCCTCGGCGTCGACTTCCTCCACATCGACTCGGGCTTCGGCTTCATCCACCCGCGGGTGACCCCGGGCCCCTTTCCTTATGACGAGGCGCGCATCTTCTTCGACCAGGTGCGCCACCTGAGCTGGAAGGCGGCACTGCGGGCCAGCGTGTTTCACCTGGTGCCGCGATTCCTCGGCCGCTGGCTCTTCAACCTCGGCTGGCGCTACCGCGAGGGCATCAACCTCGGCCACGCCCACCGCTTCAAGCAAGAGGTCGGCCTCCCCGTCATCGCCAACGGCGGGTTTCAGCGCCAGAGCAGCATCGAGGCCGCCCTCGGCGACGGCCGCTGCGACATGGTCTCCATGGCCCGGGCCCTGATCGCCAACCCCGACCTGGTCCAGCAGTTCAAGGCCGGCCGCGAGCAGCCCGACAACCCCTGCACCCACTGCAACCGCTGTGCGGGCCGCACCGCGACCAGCCCGCTCGGTTGCTATGATCTGTCGAGATTCCCCTCGGTGGAGGCGATGCAGGATCAGATCCTGGCCTGGAACCGCTCCGACCCGTAGGCCGCGTCACGGTCGTCACCGACCTCCCCGCGATCGATCGGCGGCCGGCCTCGAAAAATCCCTGTGTGGGCGAGAACAACCGAGAATTGCCGAAATTGCCCGTCCTGGCCGCTTCTGGATCGCGCGAGTTTGTTGGACCATGAGGGATGCGCTGCGGCCGGCACGGTGCGAGGCGTCGGTCCGTGACACGGGCGGCGCTCCGCTGCACCGCGCTGCTGCTCGTCGCTTGCGGCGGAGTCGCCACGCCAGCGCCGACGCCCACGCCAGCGACCATGCCCGGCCCGGCGCCGTTGCAGCGCGTCGGTGATGCGGCCTCGCGCAACGGCGAATGCGTCGCCTGTCACGACGAGATCGCCGCGCAATGGCAGGACTCGCTCCACCGCGCCGCCTACACCTCACCAGACTTCCAGAGCGCCCTGCGCAGCGAGCCCCTGCCCTTCTGCCGCGGCTGCCACGCGCCCGAGGCCGACCCGCGCCGGCCCGAGCCCGAGCTGGCCGCGCTCGGGGTCGCCTGCGTCAGCTGTCACCTGCCGCAGGGCGACGCCGTATTGTCCGCGCGACCCGCCGACGCGCCCCGTGCCGCCCCGCACCCGGTATTGCGCGACCCGGCCTTCGCGGCCGCCGACGCCTGCGCCAATTGCCACGAGTTCACATTCCCCGACCGCCGGCCGGTCCCCGAATATATGCAGACGACCGTTCGCGAGCATCGAGCCTCGACGCAGCCGGACCGCAGCTGCGCCGATTGTCATATGCCACGAGTCGCCACCAACGACGGCGCAGCGGTCCGCTCACACGCCTTCTCCGCCTCGCGCGACCTCGCGTGGATGCGCGAGGCCTTCACCGTCACCGCGCAGCGGCCCGCGCCCGACCGCGTCGAGCTCTCCCTCGATCTCCACGAGGACCGGGTCGGCCACGCCTTCCCCACCGGCGACCTGCTGCGGCGCCTGGTGGTCTCGGTCGCGGTCACGGGCGTGGCCCGCCGTACCGCGCCGCAGCGGCGCTATTTGGCCCGCCACTGGAAGCACGCGCGCCCCGGCAAGGGCCCCGGCGTGCGCACGCTGGACCACGACGATCGACTCGGCGTCGGCGAGGACCCGCGCGTCCTCACCTTCACCCTCGATCCCGCCGACGCCGCCCTGCCCGTGGAGTGGCGCGTGCGCTACGAGCGGGTCGAGGCCTTCGTCGGCCCCGGCGAGGACGGGGCCCGCGTGGTCGGCGGCCTCGACCTGTTCGAAGGGACATTGCCCTCCGAATGAACGGCGCAGGCTTGACACGCGCACGCGCGCGGCGTCCCATCCCTGAAATGACCGCCCACAGCGACCCGCCGAGCCCCACGCCCCCACCGAGCAGTCCGGCGCTCGTGCGCCGCGGCCTCCTCCTCGCAACGCTCGGCGCCGCCACCTGCGGCCCGAAGCAGGCTGACAGCAACGACGACAGCAGCAGCACCAGCCCGACCGCGGACCCCACCGTGACCCCCATGTTCACGACCGCCGATACCTCGACCAGCGACGCCAGCGACACCGAGATCCCGCCCATGGTACCGCCCATGATCCCGCCGACCACGGGCGGGCCAGACTCCACCACGGACGGGCCAGACTCCACCACCAGCGGGCCAGACTCCACCACCGGTGCGCCAACGCTGTTCGACCTCAACGGTGACTTCCTGCTCGCAGTGTCGACCACGGTCGACCGCAGCCATCCCTTTCAATACATCGCCACCAATAGCGTGACCGAGATGAATGGCAAGCTGCTGCTGTCCACTTGCCTGCAACCGCTGACCCTGGACATCGGCAAGATATTGACCCCGCGTCAGCCCCTCGGTGAGCCGCTGTGCTTCGCGGACGTGGCGCTCGTCGACGGCAAGTTCACGCTCGACATGGGCAGCGTCGCCATCGCCGCGATGACCAACCCGATCACCGGCAGTGACATCGCCCTCAGCAGCCTCGTCCTCGCGGGCACAATCCAGAGCGACGACCTCTACTGCGGCACCGTCACCGGCGAGGTGACCCAGCCGCCGGTCGGCTCGATCGAGGGATCGAGCTTCGCCGCGGTCCGCCTGACCGACGTGAAGCTATTGCCAGATCCAGTGGTCATCGACTGTAAGGGCACGAGCGTGACCGACCTCTAGGCGCAGCTCACAGCCCGGCGGCGTCGGCCTTGGCGGCGACGATCTCGAGCAAGTCCAGCATCGCCAGGTTGAAGTCGAGGACGTGCAGGCCGAGGAAGCCGGGGGCGAACAGCGGATTCGCGAAGTCGACCGGGTTGGCGCGCATATCCCCCATCTCCGGCGCCGCGCTGGCGGCGAGGAAGCCGAGGCCGTCGCTGTCCGACTGGCAGCCGAGCGCGAAGAAGTCGCGCATCAGCACGAAGGGCGTGTCGACCGCGGGCCCGAAGTCGAAGCTCGGGAACACCAGCTCCTGGTGGCTGAAGGTGGCGAACACCGCCCCGCGGGCGTGCGCCGCCGGTCCGCCGAGCGCGGTCGGGTTGGTGCAGGCGACGTCGTTGCCCATGATGTCGGGCGCCTGCGTGCCAGGGTCGGGCGGGAAGTCGGCGGCGAAGGTGCGGTATGCGATCACGCAGCCGAGCTCGCCCGGGTCCTGGCACAGCGGGATGCTCGCGAAGCTGCCGCCGACCAGCTCACCCGGCGGCACGCTCACCGACCCACCGATCAGCAGCGCGGCCAGCAGGCGCCCGCGCAGCCCCGGGTCGGGCTCCACGACCTCCTGGACCAGGCGCGTGGTCAGATAGGTGCCCTGCGAGTGGCCGATGATCACCAGCGGCCGGTCGTCCGCGTGATGCTCGAGGTAGCTGGTGAACGCCGCGAGCACGTCCTGGTACGCCGCGTCGAGCAGGGCCTCGGCCTGATCGCTGCCGAAGGTCCCGATCGTGACCTGATGATAGAGCGGCGCGAACATCCGGCACATCCCGGTGAAGCGCGCCGCCTGGTTGAGCAGCGGGTCGATCTCCTGAGCGATGTCGTCGAAGTTCTCGGTCTGGCCGGGCGTGAGGCGGATATCGACGGTCGGATAGACGTAGAAGCAGTCGAACGCGGGGTCCTGCGCGACCGTGTGCTCGACCAGCATCATGGTGCCGTCCGCCAGCAATTCGGTCATGTCCAGATCCGCCGAGAGACACTGATCTTGATCCACGGGCTTGTCCGGGTGGCACAGCCACAGCCCTGGATCGTCGTAGCCCCCGAGCGGCGCCCCGGTGCTGCCCTCGTCGCCGCTGCCGCTGGTCGTCGGCGTGTCGCCGCTCGTCGAGTCGGCGCCACCGCTCGTGCCCGCGCCCGTGCTGCTGGCATCGGTGGTGCCGGGCTCGGTGGCGCCATGGTCCGTCGTGGTCGAGCTGTCGCCGCAGGCGAGGAGGGTGAGGACGACCGGGGCGAGGAGGCTGCGATGCATGCGCCGAGCTTGCCGCGAATGCGCCGCGCTGTCAGCCCGCCGACCGACCGCCTCAGAGGTCGAGCCCGAAGTCCTCGGCCGCGTGCTCGGCGAACAACTCCGCGACGGTCACCCGCCCGAGCGGCAGGCCCAGCGCCGCCGCCGTCTCCGCGTCGCCGCGCTGTTGCTCGAACACAACGACGCCGGCCGCCTCGTCGAGCGTGTATTTCACGCGGGCGCCCCACTCCGTCACCCGCGCCGCTGCGCCGCCGCTGTCGCCACCTCCGTCCGTACCGGCAGCGCCGCTGGACGCCGCGTCCTCGAATTCCTCGGCGTCCGCCTCCTCGCTCGCGCCGAGCGGCACCTGGGCGCACGCCAGCTCGCCGCCCTCTGGACCGGCCGCGTAGCGACACATCAGCAGGCTCCGGCGCTCATCGCTGGCGATCCCGTTGCTGCTCACCACGTGCTCGCAATCCCCGCGACCCCACGACTGGAGCGTGAACAGCACCAGCGTCCCGAGCGGTGACGGATGAAAGCCCGCGAAGGAGAAGCTGGCGCCGCCGCGAAAGTAGGTCGGCGTCTCGTCCGTGTAACCCAGCACGCCCAGCGGAAACAGCTGGCCCTCGCGGTCGAGCACCACGTATTGCAAATCCGCGAACACCTCGATGTCCTCCGGGTCGCGCTCGCCCGGATCGAGGCGCACGGTGTGGACCACGAACTCGCCGGCGTCCACGCGCTCGACGCTGGTGATCTTGAGCTTCTCCGCGGCCGCATACTCGCCGGCCAGCGCCCGCACGTCGCGTTGCCGGGCGACCCGAGCGCTCTTGCAGCGAAAGTCCGTCACCCCCACTTGCGCCGCCAGCTCCTCGCGCTTGCGCTTCACCGTCGCGTTGGGCCGCAGCGCCTGCGATCGCCGCAATGAACAGATCGCCTCCCCGAGCGCCCCGCCGGCCTCCTGCACCAGCGCCAGATTATACAGACACATCGCCCGCCGCTTGCGTCCCGGCCGCGTGCTATCGCCGGCGAGCGCCGCGATCCCGCGGACCAGCAAGGCCTCCGCCGGCCCCGCGTGCCCCGCGTGGTGCGCCAAATAGCCGGCCTCGCACTGCAGCCCGCCGTCGCTCTGGACCACCCTGGCGATCGGCTCGATCAGCTGCCACGCGCCCGCATAATCGCGGGCCTTGAACCGCCGACGGGCCTCCGTGAGCCCCAGCAGCTCGGACCGCACAGGCTTCGGCACCAGCACGGGCGCCGGTGCGGCCACCGGCTCGGGCACGGACACGCTCGGCGTCACGACCGGCGTCGACCCGACCGCAGGCCCGACCGCCAGATCGCTGGCCGGCGGCGCACTGACCGTGCACGCCGCGACCACCAGCAGCCCGGCGAGGAACCGTGCGCGCGCGGTCAGCATGCGCAGCGCTCCGGCGACGTCGCTGCCGACGGCGCGGCCAATGTCCCCACCGATGTCGCGGCCCGCAGGCGCCACAGCGAGGTCAGCTCCGCCGAGCGTGCCGCGTGGAGCGGGTCGCTGGGGTCGGCGGCGCGGGGATGCTGCGGGCGAACATCGTCGCGTCCGATGACCTCCAGACCCGCGGCCGCGAACATCGCCAGCAGCTCGGCCCGCGAGCGCAGGCCCAGGTGCTCGGCGATATCCGACAGGATCAACCAGCCCTCCCCATCGGGGGTCAGGTGGTCGGCGAGCCCGGCGAGAAAACCTCGCAGCATGCCGCACTCGGGATCATAGATCGCGCGCTCGATCGGCGCGCCGGGACGCGCCGGGATCCACGGTGGATTACATACCACCAGCGGAGCTCGACCCGCGGGAAACAGGTCGGCCGCGAGGACCTCCACCTGCGCGGCGAGCCCGAGGCGGGCGATGTTCTCACGCGCACAGGCCAGGGCGCGGGCGTCCTGGTCGGTCGCCACCACCCGCTGCACGCCGCGGCGAGCGAGCAGGGCGGCGAGGACCCCAGTCCCGGTGCCGATATCAAAGGCCAACGAAATCGTGGCCATGGACATTGTGGCCAGTGACATTGTGGCTGTTCGCGCCGTGGCGACCAGCTCCACGTATTCGCCGCGGGTCGGTGAAAAGACGCCGTAATGCGGGTGGATGTGGCCCGCGAGCGCGGGCACCTCGACGCCCTTCGTGCGCCACTCGTGCGCACCGACAAGTCCGAGCAGCTCGCGCAGCGACACCACCGACGGGCCCTCTGCCGGGCCATAGACCTCGGCACAGGCCTGGCGCACATCCGGCGCGCGCCGCAACGAGATGCCATGATCGTCGCCCAGCGGCAGCAGCAGCATCGCCAGCGTGCGCGCCCGCTGGGACTGCGCCTGGCGATGGCGATGAAACGCCGCGCCCGGACTCGTGTCGGCCGGCTTCGACGCGGCCGACGCGTTGCGCGGACCTGCCTCGACGCGCCGGGTCAGCGCCTGCAGCAGCTGCCGCGCGCTCTGGAAGTCGCCGCGCCACAACATCGCCGTACCCTCGCAGGCGAGTCGATAGGCCGCATCCGCGGCGATCCGTGCGTCGGCGACGACGACGCGGCGCGGCGGAGGATTGCCGCGCTCGGATCGCCAGCGGGCCGAGCAGGCCACGCCGTCCTCGACCCAATGGATCTGCGGCGGCGACGCGGACATGGGTGGATCAAGCGCCACCGGGGCCGAGTACCACGGCGAAAGTGCCCTCGCTACCCCGGCATTTCACGCCGACGCTCCTTCCTGCCCGAGCAGGCGCTGGCCCGCAGGCACGCGACGACCCGCGCTCAGGGGAGGTAGCGGGCGACGAACACGTCCTCGGCCCGGCCGAGTTGGAGGATCGATCCCTGCGATTAGCATCGGGAATTTTGACCGGCGGGTTGAGTACCGGAGGGGCCACGGTCCACGGAAGCGGGCGGTCTCCTTCTTCTCACCCCAACGGGGCGCCTGGCTCGTCGAGAAACACAAGCTACCCAGGTTGACGGGACTACTCCAGACCGATACTATCGAATTATGGGGCGATTAACAAGCTCAATTTGGGTGGCCGTCATGCACAGTTTGGTACTGGCTGGATGCGGGGGTGCTCGTGGGGAACATGGTTCGACGGACTCCGAGACAGGCAGCGGGAGCGCCACGAGCACGGGCAGCACGGGCGAGGTTCCGCATGGAGTGTGTGGAAACGGAATTATCGAATATTCCGAGGTGTGTGACGACGGTAATGATGTACCGGGCGACGGATGCACTCCCGGGTGTACTTATGTCCCTGGAGAGGTGGCATGGACGGTGACCATCGATGATGCATGGGTAGATATGGTGGATGTGGCCGTGGACGCAACGGGACGAACGATTGTCGCCCTATCGATACTCACGGAAAGCACCTTCGAAGACCCCATGGCGACCGTACTGGTGGCCTACGGCCCAGACGGCGAACGATTGTGGAATCGCCAGTGGAACTTCGAGCCGAAGGATGCGGAGAGACCCGCGGCGATCGCGACGGATGCAGGCGGTGACATCTATCTGGCCGGTCACACCCCGTCCGCGGTCTTCGCCCGCAAGTACTCGAGGGATGGGGAGTTGAAGTGGGAAACGCTCGTACCCCGCGGAGGCGACGATCGTCTCGTCGCCCGTGACATCGTTGTCGCCGATGGTGGAGTCTTCGTCCTTACCGACGATGGGACCGGGCTCAATCAGGACGAGCATAACGTTTGCGTCCTGCGGCGATTGGACGCAGCGACCGGTGGGATGGTTTGGGCGATGGAGCCCAGCACGATGAACATCGTGTTCTGCAACGGGCTCGCGCACGATGGTTCCCAGATCATCGTCGCCGGTGGGGCAGACTGGAGCCCCACGAGCCCGCTCGTCGTCGCAGTGGACCTCGATGGGGCCCAGCGCTGGTCCCTCTTCGACCCAGAGATCGCGGGCTCTTGGCTCGCGGCCGGGGCGTCGCCGCAGGGCAATGTCGTACTTACCGGCTTCGCCGCCGCCGGTGATCACGCAGACCACCGCGTGGCGGCGTTCAACAGCGACGGCACTCCCTTGTGGGCAGACATCATCGGTACCACCAGCAGCGATAACTCTGCGAAGGCCAGCGTGCTCGTCGACGCGGAAGGCCGAGCGCTCGTCGCCATCACAATCCGGGAAGTCGACGATCCCTGGGGATTGTACGGAAGTTTCTCTCGTCACAACGCCACCGGCGGGCTCCTGTGGACCACGGAGTTCCGGGCCGAGAGTGAGCTGCTGATCAATGCCGCCGCCGCTGGCCCTCACTTCGCGGTCGCGGTCGGCAGGATATTGCCCCACGTCGGGTGGGTCCGGCGCTACAATCTTGAGTAGGAGGCGCGGCGTCGCTGCAGCGTCCACAGGCCGAACCCGACCGCCGCGACGCCGAGCCCGATCGCCGCGATCCACAGCTCGCGCGGGGCCGCGGCCAACATATCGATGAGTCGCTCCCCGAACATGCTCACGAGCAGGAGCGGCAGCGCATAACCAGCGAGTGAGCCCCAGAAGTGGGTCCAGAAGCGGACCTGCGACACGCCGAAGAATGCGTGCAATGGCGGCGGCATCCAGAACACCAGGCGAAGCAGGAACACCGTGGAGAACGCACGCTGCCCGAGGGCGTCGTTGTGGCGGCGAAACCGCTCCGGGATCCGCGGCGAGACCCAGTCCCGCGCCACGAAGCGCGCGAACAAAAAGCCGACGACACTGGCCGCCATGGTGCCTGTCATCGACAGGGCGAAGGCGACTGGCCACGGCCAGATCAGCGGCGCGGCCCAGATGAACACCGTGCCCGGGAAGCCAAAGGGCTGCAGCGTCGCGTACACGACGATGAAGGCGACATAGCCCCAGGGCCCCAGCTGGACCAGCGCCGCCTTCACACCCGCGGGGTCCGCGAATTGCTCGAACAGCCCGAGCTGGTGAGCCAGCAGCAGGATCACGAGCACGACCAGCACCGCCGCGACCTTCAGCAGCGGCGCCCTGAGCTGATCCGCGGAGGCAGGCAAGCCCCGTGCATAGCACGGGCCCGGCTGCAGCGTCGATACGCGTGCCAGCTCAGCCCATACCCAGCATCGACGCGAGCAGCCGCTCGATCCGGACCGCGCCGGGATCGGGGCCGTCCTCGCCGCGGAGGCGACGCTCGGCGTGCAGGCGGGCCGGGCAGATCCGCAGACTGTGCGGCAATCGTGGCACCGCAGCCCGGATCGCGGCCTCGAGCGTGGCGCCCGTCGCCCGCGCGATCGGGCCTGAATCCATGCCATAGGCGGTACGCAGCGAGGCCGGCAGCCACCTCGCCGTCAATCGCCGCAGGACCGCGTAGGCCGGCTCGCTGCCCGCCGCCGGAGTGGCAAGCACCGCCCGCGCCAGCGCCCGCGAGTCCTCGCCGACCTGCAAGCATGGCGCCGCCCGCGGGCGCGGCCGAGGGGAGCGCGGGAGCCGAACAGCCCTAGGGGGCGCCTCGGCGACCAGCTGGTCCTTCTCCGCGAGCGAGAGCGGCCCGATCAGCGCCTCGTAGGTGTGCACCGTCGTGTCGGTCACCGTCGCCGCGACCCACAGCATCGGCGCGATCTGGTTGGCCGAATAGCGGTCGCCGGCCCGCATGGGTCCGACCGACGATGCGTAGCGACCGACCACCCGCGCCCGGTCCGACCAGGCTGCGCGCGCCGTCGACGTGGCGCAGCTCGTCGAGCCGCGCCTCGAGGACGTCGAGGTCGACCTCGTCCTCGGCCGCGCCGCTAGGCGTCGCTGCCCCGGGGCCAGCATCGGGGCCAGCATCGGGCTCGGCGAGCATGCGCCGGATCAGCGGCACACATCCGCCGCACACGCTGCCGGCGCCGGTGCGGGCACACACCGCCTCGACGCTGCGGCAGCCGCCGGTCTGGAGCGCGTCGAGCTGGCCGCGGGTCAGACCGACGCAGCCGCACAGCAATCGCCGCTCGCCCCGAGCTGGCGCTCGCCGCTCCAGCGGAAGCGCTCGAGCTCGCCGCGGGTCAAGGGCCGGTCGCCGCGCAGGCGCTCGGCGAGGGCCGCCGCAGCGTCGAGGGCCGGGGTCCCGGGTCGGCGATCGTCGCGGTGGTCGGCGCCGCCGCGTGCCTGCGGCGGCGGGGGTTGGGGCCGGGGGGGCGGGGGGGGGGGGGTCGTCGGCGCGGCAGCAGCAGCGACTGATCGAGCAGCTTCGTCGCCGTGAACAACCGGCCGTCCGCGAGGCGCGTCACCGCGGTCACGCTCGGGTGGCCGTCGTACGTACCGCCGTGGACGGTCGTCGTGCTGCTGCTCCGCGTGGCGGGTCGCCACAGGTCCGCACTTGGGTGCGCGTTCCAGCGGGCTGCCGCCGCTCGCCGGCGGGCGCCGCCGGCCCGCCACCCGCGGCGCGCGGCGCGCCCGGGGCGCCGGCCGTGCGCCGCCCTGCGCCGGTCGAGCCCGCCGCGCCTCGCCCGCGGTGACCGTGGTGCCGCACCGCGACCCCCCCGGCGGGGGGGGTCTGCGACGTCCTGGCGAAACAACACCTGGCCGGGCGGGCCGGGCGGCGGACCTCGTCCGGCGCGCTCGCGGGCACCCGCCGCCCGCGCCACAGGCGCGAGCCCCGTTCGCCCCCCGCAGCGCGCCGCCCGCGCGCGGCCCTGTGCCCGCCCCGCCGGGCCGCGGCCGGCGCCGGCCGTCGCGTCCCGAGCGCCGCTCGCTGAGCGGGCCCGATCGCGGCGTGCAGCCCGGGTCCGCCGCCCGCGGCCAGCAGCGCCCGCTCCGGGCGAGCGTCACCCGCGTGGCGCTGCGGACCGTCGCCGAGCGCGGCTCCCCCACGAGCGCCGCGATCTCGCCGAACACGTCGCCCGGATCGAGCTGATCGAGCACGACCTCCTCGCCATCGGGGCCGCGCGCCGTGATGTGGACCCCGCCGCGATCGATCACGAAGAGGTCGCTGCCGAGCTCGCCGACCGTGACGAGCACCGTGCCCGCCGGGGCCTGCACGACCTCGGCGCGGGCCGCCAGCGCGGCGATCTGCGCCCCGCTGAGCCCCTCGAACAGGGCCACCGATCGCAGCCGCCTCGCTACCTCCGCCGGCGGAGCCAGCCGCCGCCCCGCCTCGCCGCGGAGGACCACGCACTCGCGCCCGTGCAAGCTGCGATGGAACTCGTGCGCGGCGAAGTAGCCGACGATCTCACCGGCCGCGTTGCGGTGCACGAGGATCTTCGTGACATCCGCCTTCGACTCGACCACGTAGGCCGCGAACGCGGCCCGCTCGACCCCGTCGAAGATCTCGACGTGGACCCGGTACAGGTCGTCAATGAGTCGACCCAGGGCCTCTGCGTCAGGATACCTCGCTGTTGACGACCTTCATAAGCGCGGAGCCTACAACCGCCGCGCCGCGGCACACAACCGCCCCTGCCCCAGCACCACCACCGCGCGAGGCCGCCGTGCCTCGCAACCAGCCCGCCGCCGCGATATCCCGCTATCATCGCCACGGAGCCGCCGCGATGGACACCCTGCTCGCCCTCACCTGGCCCCTCCGCCTCGCCGCGCTGGCGGCCCTGTTCTTCGGCCTCGCGGCGATCTACACCGGCCTCGGCTTCCTCATCGAACGCCTGCTCGCGCGCCGCCAGATCTTCGCGATCCCGCTGCCTCCGGGTCAGCGCCTGCGCGAGCTGAGGAACGCGCTGGTGTTCCTCTCGCTGCTCACGATCGCCGCGACCGCGTACCTCGGCGCCGGCGTGGTCGACTGGTCAGGCCACGGCTGGCGCGCGGGCCTCGTCACCTTCTTCGCCGCCTGGCTCGGCTTCGAGGTCTACTACTACCTCCTGCACCGCGCGATGCACACGCGCACCCTGATCCGCTTCCACCGCGAGCACCACCTCTCGCACGTCAACACCCCGCTGACCGCCTTCTCCACCTCGATCCCCGAGTGCTTCGGCTGGATCGTCGGCTACGCCCTGGCCCCGCTGCTGCTGACCGCCCTGGCGGTCCCCGTGCACCCGCTCGGGTTTCTCCTGTACCTGATCTACAACTTCGGCGGCAACGTGATCGGCCACGTCAACGTCGAGCCCTTCCCGCGCCTCATCGGCCGCCGCTTCATGTCCTGGGCCGCGCACCCTATCACCTATCATTCGCTGCACCACGCCCGCTACACCGGTCATTACAGCTTCGGCTCGTCCTTCATGGACCGCGCGCTGCACAGCGAGTGGAGCGACTGGCCCGAGCTCCACGCCCAGGTCCTCGCCGGCGAGGCGATGACCAGCCTCAAGCAGCGCGGCCCGTCGGCTCGCTAAACGCCCGCCCCGCGCTCAGTACGGCGGCGGCGGCATCTCGAAGGGCAGACATTGCGTCAGCACCCCGAGGTCGCACACACCCGGTCGATCCGGCCGGGCCACGCAGTCGCGGGCCGGCGCGAACACGTGGCCGACCACAGTGAACGGCGTGTCGCAATCTGCGAGCCCCTCGGGCGGACGGACGAGGATATGCATCTCGCCCTCCGGGACGCCCGCGAAGCGAAACGAACCATCCGCTCGCGTCGTCGCCCGCAGCGCGACCGAGGTGCCGCCCGCGCAGCGGCCGTCGCGGCCGCGTGCGGAGCACAGCTCGATCGCCAACCCGGCCAGCGGCGCCCCGCTCTTGTAGGTCTCCAGCCGCCCGACGACCTCCCAGCTGCGGCCCACCTGCGCCGCGGGTAACCGCTCCGGACCGCGGCCCGCGACCGCGATGGCGACGATCCGCCCCGTGAGCCCGGGCAAGCTCCCGGAGCTCCACTGGGCCAGCAGACGCCCGTCGCTGCCCAGCACCGCCAGCCCGAGATCGCTGGCCACCCAGCTGCGGCCCGCCGCGTCGACCGTGAATTCGTCGATCCGGCTGCCGCGCACCGCCTCGCTGGTCACCACGCAGCCGCCACCCTCGACCGCCGAGAGGCGGATCGTCGGGCTGTCCAGGTCCGGCATCGCGACCACGCCGATATCGCTGAGCGCCCGCAACACGCTGCCCTCCAGCGGCCACGCGAGCTCGCGCCACTGCTCGCCGACCCGGAGGTAGTGCCCCCCGTGATCGCCGGCGATCAGCTGATCGCGATATACCCACAGATCGCCGGTGCTGGCGAGCCCGTCGGGCAGCGCGATCGGCCGCCAGTCGTCGCCTACGCCGCGCCACAGGCCGTTCCAGGTCGACACCCACACCGCGCCGTCGGCGACCACCATGCGGTTGAGCTTGATATCTTCGTACTTCCCCTTAAACTGCTCGCGGCCCCGCACCGCGGTCCAGCGCGCCCCGTCGTGGTGCACCACCGCCCAGTCGATGTCGCCGGTCACGGCCCACACGTCGCTCGCCGAGCGCACGACCAGGCCCTCGTAGCGCGGACCGCCGCGCTCGCTCCGCAGCGCACGAATCGCCCCGTCCGGCTCGAGCACGCGGACATTCCCCCAGTCGCTCAGCCACAGCTCGCCCTTCGGACCAGTGGCCATCACCGTGCTCTGCGCCAGCGTGCCAGGCATCGCCACCGCCGTCGTGACCGACCCGTCGGCGATCCGCAGCACACCGACGCCGTCGACCAACACATACGCCGGCCCGACGGTCGCCGGGGCCCCGGCGGGCGGCGGCGGCAACGATATCTGGCAGCCCGCAGGCGCGGCCGCCGGAGCCGCCCGCTCCCCGCCACCCTGCGGCGTCTCCGGCACCTGCGAAGCAGACCGGCAAGCGACCAGGCACATCAGCACGAGCGCACGCATGGCGGAGCCCACGCTACCAGATCGCGGCGGAGCGGCGCGATCTTCAATCGCCGCCTCCCGCAGGCGCTCTGGCTCTGGTGATCCCCCGCCCCCGTGATTCGCTGCTCCTCGGCCCGCGGCCGTCACGGGCAGACCAGCGGCGTCACGCGCACGAGCACCTTGTTCCCGGCGATATACGACACCCCGGTGACCCCGCTGGGGGCGACCGCGACGCCGACCGGCGGGGGCATGCCGGTCCCGCCGAGCAGCGGCGCCTCGGGCCCGACCGGGACGAGGTCCGCGTAGAACCAGCGGATCGCGGCGCGGGCGGGCAGCCCGTCGCAGTTGAGCGCGCCGACGTCCTGCGGCGAACCGCAGGCGGTCCACGCGACCGCGAGGTTGCCCGACGCGTCGCTCGCCACGTCGACGAAGGGCGCGAAGCGGGCGTCGTCCGCGGTGACCTGGACCGTGCCCGCGAGCGCGTCGCTGACGTCGCGGCGCTCGATCGCCAGGTGGTCCCCGGCGTCGTGACCGACGATCACGACGGCCTCGTCGCTCGCGCTCAGGGCCACGCCCGCCCACGCCCGCGGCCCGCTGATGCTGAGGCTGTCGACGCGCATCTCCGTCGTCACCAGCGCCGCCGGCGTGCCGTCCGCGGCGAAGCGACGATAGATGATCGCCCGGCTCGGGTCGCCCCAGGCCACCACAAAGCGGCCCGAAGGGTGAAGGGCCACCGTCGGCGGGGTCGCAACGCCGGTCGGGTGCATACTGATCCGCTGCTCCGGCGCGCCCTGATTGACCGCGAAGTCGGCGAACATGCGGACATACACGTCATTCCCGAGGTTCGCAGAGGGCGCGAGGAACGCGACGATCGCCTGCCCGCCGCCGCCGAGCGCGACCGACGGCGACTCCTTGGTGCCCGGGACCACCGCGTGCACGAGAAAGCTGGTGGTGCTGACGCCACCCTTGATACCGCGCATTCGGATATCGGGCCCCGCCTCCCAGACGACGGCCACGTCCCCGCCCGGCGCCACGCCGATCACCGAATCGGTGACATCGGCCGCCGGCGCGTTGAGGTCGACGGCGTTGCCACCATCGACCTGCTGCACGAGCAGCTTGTCGGGCGCGCCCTCGATGCGCCACACGACCGCGAAGACCTCGCTGTCGGCGACGCCGATCGGGCGCGGCGCGTCGTTGCCCTGGACGACCTGACCGATCGGCGAGAGCAGATCGACCGGATCGCCGAGCGGGCCGATATAGAGGCTACCGTCGCCGCAGGCCGGGAGCTTGCAGGTCGGGCGGCAGGCGCCCGGGAGCGTCGGGCTGTTGCCCGCGCCGGCGTCACACTCCTCGCTGCCCACCCACACGACCCCGTCGCCGCAGCTGGCCGGCTGACAGCTGTTGCGGCACGCGTCCGCGTCGTCGCGGTTGCCGTCGTCGCACGCCTCATCGGCGTCGACCACCCCGTCGCCACAATTCGGCGGCGGCCCGGTCGTGATGACCTCGCTGGTCGCGTCCCCGCTCGCGTCGCCGGTCGACTGGCTCCCCGTGACCTCCTCCTGGGTGGTGCTTGCCGACGAGCCCTCGCTCGATCCGCCCGAGCTCCCGCTGAGCTGACCCGGCGGACCGTGATCGGCGAAGCACGCCGCGAGCATGCAAGCGCCGAGCAGCCAGACCCTCGAGATCACAGCGGCGCCCACGAGAGCTCGCAGCGGTCGATGTACCACTGATTACGATCGGCCGCGATGCGCACCACCACCGGCTCGGGGCTCGCCCCCGGGTTGTCGCGGCGGTACAGCAGGGTCGCCTTGTCGTCGGTCGACACCGAGTACTGCGCGCGCTCGTCGGTGGCGCTGATCATCATCGTCGGTCCGGCTTCGACCGCACATTCCAGGAGGTAGCGGGTCCTCGGGGCGGCCGTGAAGTGCAGCTCGGCCCCGGCCGCGTTGTACGGCGCCAGCACCCCGGCCTCGCTCCCGTAGATGTACAGATAGTTGCGCTTGGTGCGGACGGTCATCGAGCTCACCGGCGTCGAGATCAACTCCATGTAGTTTTCATCGTCGTGGTAAAGGGTCCGGGAGTCGTACACCAGCGGCCCCTGGATCGCCGCCGGCGCGACCCCCATCGCGTCACCCTTCTCGACCGGCGTCAGCCGCTTCACCGCGAAGGCCGGCACCTTCATCGCCTGGTCGCGCGCCACGGCCATCGCCGCCGGCCCCATCGCCTCGCCCATCGGCTTCGGCGTCAGCGCCCGCGCCCACACCGGGTCGAGCTTGCTCGCCTTCGCCGGCACCGCCTTGCCATTCGCGGTCGGCTTGGCCGCCACGCTGCCGACCAGCGCGACCACCAACAGGCCGAGTCCGGCCGCGGCGAGGCGACGGAGATTTCGACGACGATGTTGACGGCTGCGCTCGTTCATCCCGCGAATCTAGCGGAGTGACCCTCGCATTCGCGCGCCGCTGCGCCGCCGCTGACGTGCGTCAGCGCGGGCCCTGCGAGCACCTGTCTCCGGAGACAGGTGCTCACCAGGCGCGCTACCGCCAGCCCGGCGCCGGTCCGACCCGCAGGACCCGCACGCCCACGCCCGTGGCCGCGCTCGCCGGCCCGCGAAAGCGCAGCGCGTAGGTCCCGGCCGTCAGCGCGACCGTCGTCGGGGCCGCGCCCGCGCGCGCCTGGGCCCACGCGAAGTCGTCGCAGCCGCCGCAGCGGATCAGGTCGACCACATTGGCCACCCCGCCGTCCTCGCCGGTCGCGTCGCCGACCGCCGCGATCGTGTAGCTCGCGTCGGCGGGGACCACGAGGGTCCGGTGGGCGACCAGCGTGCCCGCATTGAAGGGCCCGAGCGCGTCGGCGTCGGCGCAGTCGAGGGTGCGAAACTCCGCGAGGCGCTCGCCGTCCCACGCGAGCTCGGGCGCGCTGCACTCGACCAGCTTGCGCTTGAACGCGATCGCCGGGCAGTCCCGGCGCGTCGCGTCGAACTCGGCCGCCAGCGCCGGCAGCGTCGCCCCCAGCTCCTCCGCCAGCACCCGCGAGACCAGGCCCGGACCGTCCTCGAGCTGCAGCCGCTGATACACCCGCAGGTACGCCGCCACCCCGCGCTTCTCGATCAGGAAGGCGGTGAAGGCCCCCGCCAAGAAGTACAGATCGTCCGGCAGCCAGCCGCGCTCGCGCGCCCCGATCGCGTCGGCGATCGCCCGCGGGCTCACCGGCTGGATATCCACGTAGTCGCTCTCGACCAGCGGCGGCTCGTACGCGACCGCCAGACCCTCGAGGAAGAACGCCGCCGAGATCCCGTCGTCCCAGGTCAGCGCGTGCACCAATTCGTGGTCCGCCGGGCCCGCCGTCGCAAACACGTCGCCGCCCACGGAGCAACCACCGCGATCCGCGACGCAGATCGTCCGTTCGCCGAAGTCCCCCGGCCGCAGCAAATAGTAGGTGATGCGATCGCGGCCGGTCGGCGGCGGACGCCCGAGCTCGTCAGCCAACAGGGCGATGAATCGATCCATGTGCCCGACCACGTCGCCGCACAGCGCGAGCCCCGGATCGGCCGCCAGACGCACGTGGGCGCCCTCCTGCTGCACATCCGGCAGGTTGCAGCCCGCCAGCGCGGCGCATAGCAGCACCCGCCTCACGGCCGCTGCCTCACGATCGTCAGGCCCTGCGGGTCCTGCAACACCACGTCGAGCGCGCCGTCGCCGTCGAGGTCGCGCGCCGACAGGCTGTGATGATACGCCGCGCTCGCCAGCCCCAACGACGGCGTATCCTCGGGCAGGCGCTGCGGCAGAAACCTCCCAGCAAACACGAAGGAGCCGCCCGCGCCGCGGCCCTGCCACAGCAGCACGCTGCGATCGATGGCCGCCGTGACGACCAGCAGCTCGCGCGCACCGTCGGCGTCGAGGTCGGCGGCCGCGAGCGCCAGCACGTCGCTGTGGTCGAAGATCGTGCGCGGCGCGGCCAGCCCGCGGGCGACACCGGGGAACAGCGCCAGCCCGGCCGCGGTCGGCGTCACCAGGTCGACCCGCCCGTCACCCGTGAGCTCGGCGGCGAGAAAGGGCCCGCCCGCGCCGACGCCCGCCCACGCGCGCGGCGCGTCGAAATTGCCGCTGCCCTGCCCTCGCGCGACCCGCAGGCCGCCATGACCCCACAGCAGCAGGTCGAGGCGATCGTCGCCGTCGATCGCGACCAGCGCGAGGGGATAACCCGCGAACTCCGCGACGGTCTGCCCGAGCGCCAGGTCGAAGCCGCCGTCGCCGCGCCCGCGCAGGTACGTCAACGAGAGCCCGTCCGCGGCGCCGACGAGCAGGAGATCGGCGTGGGCATCGGCGTCGAGGTCGCGCACGAACACGCGGGTCGCCGCGCTGACGATGCTGCCCAGCGACGTGGCCGTGACCCCGCCGTCCGTGTCGACACGCGCGACGCAGAGCGCCCGCAGCGAGAAGCCCAGATCCGCGGCTGGATCGGCGACCACCGGCCCGAGCAGCACGATCTCCTCCGACCCGTCGCCGTCGAGGTCGCCCGCCGCCGCGTCGAGCGCGAGCGCGGCCGCGTCGGCGAACAGGCCCGCCACCGGCACGTGCTGCGTGGGCCCGAGCCCGCCCGCGCGGCCGAGCCACAGCGCGAGCGCGTCGCCGGCCGCGAACCAGTCGCTGCGACCATCCCCGTCGAGGTCCGCGAAGGCACCCGGCGCCTGGACCCCGAGCCGCGCCCCCGCGCGCTCGATCAACGCGTCGCCGATCGCAAGCTGCTGCACCCCGGCCTGCTGGAGATCGAAGCTCGCCACCCCAATCCCGCCAGCTCGCAGCTGCACCGGCGCGACCACCTGCGCGTAGTCGCCGAGGCGGTGGCGACCGAGCTGCGTCAACCCGCCGGCGCCGTCGTTGCGCAGCAGCGTCAGCGCCGCGAGTTGGTGGACCCCGGGCCCGTCGCTCGCCAGCGCGAGCGCGTCGAGGTCGCCGTCATCGTCGAGGTCCACCAGCGCCAGCGGCTGCACCGGCTCGTCCGTCACCGGCACGAGCGCGGCCGAGGGATCGAGGATATCGAGCAGCACCTGCCCCCCGCCGACCAGCAGATCGTCCGCGCCGTCGCCATCGAGGTCACCGGCCACCAGCGAGCCGGCGACGGTCTCACCGGTGAACACGCGCCGCTCCAGATCGCCGGAGATCCGCGGATACACCACCACATCGTGGCCCTGCGTGGCCGCGACATCGAGCGCCGCGTCGCCGTCGAGATCGATCGCCACCATATTGGCCAGTCGGACCGGCCCGAGCAGCTGCGGCGCGGGCTCCACATCTCCATCGACCTCCGCGAGCAGCCACAGCGAGCCAATATCGATCGCGCTGAGCCCATAAGTCGGCACCACCAGGTCGAGTGAACCATCGCCCAGCACGTCGCCCAGCGCCGGCGCGCCGACGTATTCGTCCGGGAAAGGCACCACATATTCCGCGTCCCAGGCCTCCCCCACCCGCCGCAGCAGGCTCAGGCCGCCAACCCCCTCGCCGACCAGCCCCCACGCCAGCAGCTCGTCCTGTCCGTCCCCATCGAGGTCGACCCCAAGGCAGCTCCACATCGCCAGCAGCCCGCTCACCGTCGCGGCCGTCGCCACCTCGACCGCCGCCGCGTCGACCACCGTGAACTCGCCGCCCTCGCCCACCGCGACCAGCTCGTCCACGCCGTCGCCGTCCTGATCGAGCGCGCAGCGCAGCTGCAGCGTCGGCCCGCTCGAGTACGGCGTCACCCGCAGCCCCGAACCGGGCCGCAGCTCGCCGATCGCCCCGCCGCTGCGCCCCCCGTGCAGCAGCTCCTCGCGCCCGTCGCGATCGCGGTCCGCCGCCGCGATCGCCCCGCCCTCGTCCAGCGTCGACGCCAGCGCCAGCGCCCCGCTGCGCGGGTCGAGCTGCGCCGCCGTGGATGTCCCCCGGGACAGGACCCCAAGGACAGGTAGCAGCCCGCCGCCGCGGACGATCACCAGCCCGCTCGGCTGCGCCGGCGCCGGCCAGCGCGTCGTCTCTCGCGCCCCGCCCGCGCCGTCGCCGAAGATCACGCTGACCGTGTCGCCGAGCTCATCGGCGCTGGCGAGGTCGATCCGTCCGTCGCCGTCGAGGTCACCGGCCACCAGCGCCGCCGGGGTCGCGCCGACCACGTGTCGCGCGTCGGTGATCAGCGCCCCGCCGCTGTTGCGCAGCACCTGCACCGCGTCGTCGTCGCGCAGCGCCACCGCGACGTCGATCGCCCCGTCGCCGTCGAGGTCGCCCGCCGCCAGCGCCTGCGGTCCGCCGCCGACGATCGTCCGCGGCTCCACGACCCCGCGCCGCAGCACGCTCACGCTGCCGTCGCCGACGTTCGCGGTGATCAGCGCGTCGGGCCCATCGGCGTCGAGCCGCGCCGCCAGCACCCCACGCGGCGCCTCGCCGGCCGCGTGCGTGCGCAGCTCGAACCTGCGAGCGCCGCGGTTGTACAGCACCCCGACCGCGTCGCTGTCCGGCAGCGCGGTCGCCAGGTCGGGCCGCCCGTCGCCGTCGAGGTCGCCGTGCGCGAGGCCGGCGACCGCCTGTGCCAGCGGCCACGAGCTCATGCGCTCGCCGCCCTCCGCCGCGCCCCAGTGGATCGACAGCGTCTCGCGCGACGGGTTGACCGCCGCGACGTCGAGCCAGCCGTCGGCGTCGAGGTCGAGCGCCGCCATCGCGTCCGGTGCGAAGCCGCGGCCGATCCGGATGACCGCCTGGTCGGGGAAGCAGAACACCCCGACCGCGGGCGCCCCATCCCCACAATCGGCGATCGTCGGTTCACACGCGACGACCGCACCTCCGACGACCAACGCAGCCAACGTCCGCCAGGGCCGCATCGTCGACCACACTACCCGCATTCCGTCGCGGGCACCATCGCCGCGTCAGGCCGGCGCGAGCGCGACGGTCACCTCGGCGCAGGGGTCGAAGGGCGAGCCCTTCACGTCGGCGATGCACTTGACCACCAACCGGACGCGCGCGTCGCCGACCGCCCGGTTGGGGTCGGGGAAGCCGTTGGCGGCGAGGATCTTCGGCAGGTCGACATCGCTGACCATCCACGGCTGCGTGATCACCTGCCCCGGCTTCACCTCGCACGGCATCTTGAGGCAGCTGTCGCTGTAGCTCGTGTTCGGGTCCGGGTCCTTCTCGGAGCGGACCAGGTTCACCGATTCACCGTCGTCCTTCTTGATGTACAGCCACAGCTCGTACTTGGTCGCCAGCAGCGTGCAGTCCTGTTGACCCGTGATCACCATCGTGCCCTTGAGCACCGAATCACCGACCGGAAAGCGTGCAGACGCGGCGGGCTGGCGCTCGATGACCGTGATCTCCACGCTCGCCATGTTCTTGCCGCCCATGAATTGTTTGGCCTTGTCGAAGAATCCCATGCCCGACGCCATACCACGGCGACGCGCGGATGCGCACGAAATCTCGGGGTCCACCGCTCACCCGCGTCGGCGCCGGCGTGCCAGCCCGAGCAGCATCAACAGGCCCACGCCCTGGCCCACGCCCTGGCCACCGCCCTGGCCCACGCTGCGACAGCCGCAGCCCGCCTCCTCCGGCGGCGCCTCGCCGTCGTCGCCCGGCGGCACCGCGTCGGGGCCCCAGCTCTTGCAGCGCAGCGGGTCCCAGCGATCGTCGTCGATCTCGCAGGTGTACAGATCGCTGAAGCACTGCTCGCCGAGCGCCGCCGCCGGGTCGAGCGGCCGCAGCCCGAGCGCCACGCCCTCGCCGAAGCAGCGCTCCTCGCCCGCCGCCACCTCGCCGGTCGCCAGGCTCACCTGATCGATCGCCAAGCAGGTCGGCGCCAGGGCCTCGCGCGTGAACACCGTCGCCAGCCCGCCCGCCACCACCGTGCCGTCCTGGCGCAGCACCCGGGCCCACTGCCCCGCGCTCGCCGGGTCGACGCCTGGCTTGCCCGTCAGCTGCACGCGCAAGTACCCGCGCGTCTGCGTCGCCGCGCAGGCGCCCTTCGACCACGTCGCCCCGTACGACACCCCGCACATCTGCTGGTCGCCCGGATACGCGTCGTTGCAGCACACGATCGTCGTCAGCGTCAGCACCGGGTCGTCGAAGTAAGTCTCGACCACCGCGAGCTCCACCGGCGCCAGCGCGGCCGTCGGACCCGTCGCGGCCTGCACCGCGAACGCGAACGGTATCGTCGCCTCGCTGCAACCATCGCTCGGGTCCGGGTTCGTCAGGCTGCCGCTGACCTGATAGCTGGCCCCCGCGATCAGCGGCGCGTCCGGTCGCCAGATCAGCAGCCCCGCGAAGGGCCCCGGCGCGAGCGCCCCGGCCACCGGCGAGCCGTCCTGCGTCACCGCCAAGCTGGTGCGCCCGGCCAGCGCCGCCGGCGTGAGCTCCCCGATCGTCGCGGCCTTCAGCACCAGCACGCCATCGGTCGGGATCGCCGCGTCGCTGGCCGGCGCCAGCTCCAACACCGCGACCACCCCGGGGCAGAGATCTGGCTCGCAGGCCCTCGCCTCGCGCGCGAGCAGCAGCGCAGGGACCAGCAGAGCAGCCACGCGGACGAGCATCGCGGCCGCGAGTATATCCGAAGCCCGTCCTGGCGAGCTGCAGCTCCGCGCCACGCGGACGCCGCCGCTCGAGCCGCGCTCGCCAGATCCGCGCGTAGGACGCAGCGATTGCGGGCACACCCGCGGCCGTGGGGGCGGATACTCGGGCCGCCGACAACGCGGCGGAGGATGGACATCATGGCGAAGTATCGTGGACTGGTATACGTGAAACACGGTCGGGTCGGCTCGCGCAGCGAGGGCCCCGATTACTATCTACAGACTTACCGCATGGACTACCTCCTGCGCTATCAGGACCGCCAGCCCTGGCAGCCGGACTACCAGCTCGAGTTCTACGGCCGGCGCATGGTCGAGGTCGAGGGCACCCTCGCGGACCGCCAGACGATCAAGGTCGCCAGCATCCACGAGATCGTCTCGCCGATGATCCCGCGCCCCGACGCGCTCGGGCCTCACCTCGGCGAGCCCTTCACCCTCAAGTACGGCCAGAGCGCGCACCTCGACGACGCCAAGCTGAAGCTCGCGTTCCTCAGCGTCGACCAGGACTCGCGCTGCCCGATCGGGGTCACCTGCGTGTGGGAGGGGCAATGCATCGTCGGGCTGTCGCTGACCAAGGACAGCGGCGAGACCGAGAAATTCACCCTGACCGCGCGCGCCGGCCACCCCGAGCTCGCGGCGGCCGAGGTGTTCGGCTACCACGTCGAGCTCCACAGCGTCGCCCCGGCGCCGACGAAGGACCTGCCGCACCCCGGGCACGAGCAATACCAGCTGAGCGTCGAGATCAGCGCGATCGCCTGAGCCAGCCCGCCGCGACGCAGACGCTCGTGAACGTCCGGCGGGCGCGAGCGCCCGCCGGACCGTTGACACGCGCCGCCAAACCCACCTATTGTCAGATCATGGACGACTGGTTCGGGTTCCAGGGGGGGTTCCAGGGGAGCTTGGTCGCGGTGGGTCTGCTCGCCACGGTGCCGGGGTGTAAAGACCAAGACACGGACACGGACGCGACGACAGGAAACACAACGAGCACGGAGCCGGCCTCCACAGGTGACACGCCCACCGGCTCGGCCAGCGCCACCGGCACCACCGGCGACGGCGACGTACCTCCAGCGTGCGTGGCCTACGGCGCGAAGTTTGACGAGTGCAACATCGGCCCGATCGAAGGGGTGGATGCGGATCAGCACTGTGCCCTCCTCCTCATGGAGTTCGGGACCATCGGGGTCAAATGTACGCAGAGCTACGAGGCGTATCTGGCCTGCGTCTCGGCGCTCAGCTGTGCCGAGTTAGCGAGCGACCCCCCGAAGTGCGAGGCCGAGATGCAGGCCCTGGAAACCGGGTGCGTCCCCGAGGTACCTCCGGTATGCGTGTCCTATGGTGCGAAGTTCGCCGAGTGCCTGATGGAGCCGACGGCGGCGATGGCCTATGAGCAGATGTGTGGATACGGACTCATGTACTACGCCAAATACTACGGGGCCGACTGTGGGCAGGCCCAGGAGGCGTGGTTCGCCTGCCTCTCGGCGCTCAACTGTGAGGAGTTCCTGGGCCACACCATGGGCGACCTCCCGGTGTGCGAGACCGAGGATATGGCCCGGCAAACCGCGTGCAACTAGGCGTGGCCGCACGCCCAGAGCCCAAATGATCTTCGTCTCCGGCACCAAGCGCAGCGGCACCTCGATGTGGATGCAGGTGCTGCAGGCCGCGGGCCTGCCGATCCTCGGCAAGGCGTTCCCGCGCGACTGGGGCACCAGTCCGCTGCGCGACGCCAACCCCGACGGCTTCTACGAGACCCTGCTGCGCAACGGCGTCTACTTCGCCACCAACCCGCACCCGCGCACCGGCAAGTACTTCACGCCGGCGCAGGTCGACGGCTATGTGGTGAAGGTCTTCGTGCCCGGTGTCATCCGCTCCGAAGCCGGATACATCAGCCACCTGCTCGCCAACGTCCGCGAGTGGCGCGAGTACGAGGCCTCCATCAACCGCCTCTACGCCATGGAAGCCCAGAGCCGCGAGGCCGTGCGCGCCACGGGCGTCGAGGTCGACGATCCCTTCAATTTTCCGCCCGCCTACGAATGGTGGATGGAGAACTTCGCGCTGGTGCGCGACATCTCGCTGCGGCGCTACCCGGCCCGCCTCCTGACCTACGACCAGGTCCTCGGCGACCCCGAGGCCACGATCGGCGGCGTGCTGCGGTGGATCGGCCGCGGCGACCTCGAGGCCGCCGTCGCCGCCGTCAAGCCCGGGAACCGCACCCAGACCCGGCCCAGCTCCGACAGCGTGCCGCCCGCGCTGGCCCAGGTCTTCGACGACCTGTACGCCGGCGTCGCGGCCGGCACCAGCATCGGCGGCGCCCTGCTGCGGACCCTGAACGAGACCAACCAGAAGCTGCTGCCCGAGCTCACGAAGCTGCAGATGAAGGTCGCGCACTCGCAGATACAACAGCAGGCCAAAGCCAAGGTGCAGCCGGCCCCGATCGAGATCGAGGGCCTGCCCGACCTCGATTGAACGCCGGCCGCATGCTCGGCGATCGCCTGAGCCGATCGATGCTGCGAGATACCGGCGCTCGTGGACGATCGACGGGCGCGAACGCCCGCCGATCTTTTTCTCTGCGCCACCCGCAGGCGACCCTCGTCCCCGTGATAAGGGGCAATCAGCGCCCCCGGAGCCAGACCCCATGCGCATCGAATCTCTCCTCGCCAGCGCCCTGCTGCTCGCCACCTCACCCGGATGCCGACATACTGCCGCCGCCAGCGCGGCCGGACTGCCGCAATTCCCCTCGTCCGCCGAGCTCGAGCGCCTGGCCGCCGCCCCGGCCACGATCCCTCCGCCCGAGCCCACCCGCCGGGTCCCCAGCTGGACCCTCGCCGCGCCGCTGCCGACCCATATCGGCAGCGCCCCGCACGAGCGCGAGTCGGCCACCGGTGCGCTTCTCGCCGAGAGCCTCGGCCCCGGCGTCCTCCTCTCCGCTGGCATGCACTGCGTCGCCCGCGAGTACGGCCGCTTCTGGCTCGCCCACGCCGCCATGCCCGCGCCCGAGCTCGCCACCTTCATCCTCGCCCGCTGCGGCGAGCCCGTGGCCGACCTTCAAGTCGCGATCGGCCACGGCGACACCCCCGGCGCCGCCGATCTCACCGGCCCCTGGCGCGCCGGGACCGAGGCGACGCTCGCCAAGCTCCCGCGCTCCGGCGTCGCCGTCGGCGCGTGGTCGGGCGAGCAGGACGGCCGCTCCGTCGTCGTCGTTGTGCACGGCGAACGCACCCTCGAGCTCGAGCCGCTCCCGATCGACGCCGGCCGCGACGGCATCGTCGAGCTGCGCGGCCGCTTCATCATCCCCGTCAGCGGCAGCTCGGCCCACGTCACCCGCGGCGCCTACGGCTTTCGCGAGTGCCTCGCCGTGCCCGGCACCGCCGCCCCGCGCTTCCGCTTCCGCTGCGCCGTCGACCCCGCCGACCCCACCGTCTTCCTCGAGCTCAGCACCAGCGCACCCGGCCGCCTGCTCAGCGAGCGGGCCATGATCGCCATGATCAGCCCCGGCCAGCCCGCCCCCGACACCCACGCCGCCCGCGACCTCGCGCGCCCGGCCACGCCGATGCAGGGCCGCGGCGCCCCGGCCCTGCTCGCCGCGATCGCCGGCCTGCGCGACGCCCTCGGCATGCGCCCGCTGCGACACGCCGAGGCCCAGAGCGTCGTCGCCGGACGCCTGCTCCCGCACTACCTCGCCGCCAGTCACAACCACGACGGCCGCACCGCCGACCTCGTCGCGCTCGGCATGATCGCCGGCTGGCAGGTCGACGGCGGCACCCTGCGCGACGGCGCCTTCCTCGGCCTCGAGCTCGACGGCGCCGAGAGCGTCGACCTCGCCCTCGAGGCCGCGCTCATGAGCCCCGCGCGCCGGGCCGCCCTGCTCGACCCGCGCTCCGCCGCGATCGCCCTCGCCGCCCGCGACAGCGGCGACGGCAGCCAGGCGATCGTCGCCACCTACCAGTTCTTCGAGACCCTCGACCTCGCCGCCAGCGAGCAGGCGATCCTCGACGTCCTCGACCGCGAGCGGGCCGCGCTCGGCCGCCGCCCCGTAATCCGCGTCGACGGCAACTCGGCGCCCCCGCTCGCCGCCGCCCGATCGAAGATCCACGCCGGCGCCGATATGAATGACGCACTGCAGGTCATGCTCTCGGACATCGTCGGCAAGACCGGCCTCGCCATGCGCGGCCTGGCCCTGCGGACCACTGACCTCGACTCGCTACAATTCCCGAAGGATCTGCTGGACGCCGAGCACGTCCAGATCGACCTCGACCTCAGCCAGCACCGCCCCGCGGGCAGCCCCTGGGGCATGTTCCTGGTCCTCTTCCTCTACACCGACGCCTGAGCCCCAAGAATCCACCCGCAGCCCGATCGACGGGAAGATCGGCAGCCCGATCCCGCCGGCCGCGATCGAGAAATCGTAGTGATCGCTCCCTGGGGCGTTGTACCCGACCCCGGCAGGGTTGCGATCCACGCGCTGCGGGGATAGCGTTGGGGTTCATGACACCCTGGCTCGCCGATGAAACCATACCAATGTCCTGTCTCGCCCGTCGCAAGCCGAGGGAGCTTTCATGGGTCGCCCTGGCGCTGCTGCTCACGGCCTGCAGAGACGACGTGACCGCGGACGAGCCCGGCACGAGCGGGAGCGATAGCGGGACCGGGGAGGAAGGCGGCGAGGTGCCCGATCCCGAACAAGACTCGGAGCGGATCACCGGGATCGGCGTCGGTGGGGGACCCGACAATCTGACCTACTCGGGGGTTGGATCGCTGGAAATGGAGGCCTGGGGCCCCGCGGCCTATGTCGTCGATCACCTCGGCCTCAACTGGCTCGCGGACGGACCCGGCCACAAGATCCTGGTCATCAACGACGATGGCAAGATCGTCGATCGCTACGATCTCGAGGGCCTGGCCCGCGGCATCGAGGACATCGAGGTGACCGAGACTCACGTCTATGTCCTCATGCTTGGCGGCCAGACGCCGATGATCGGTCGGGTCGGCCGAAACGATGCGGCGGCCACGGCCTGGGAGACCTTCGACATCCCCACCAGCCAGCTCGACATCACCGACATCACCGGCCTGCGCAGGGACGCCGAGGGTGTCGTGGCGGTCGAGTTGGCCTTCGGTCGCGAGCACCTGCCGCTGTTCGCCGGCGACGGGACACGGATCGCCGCGCCTGGGGCCCCGATCTCGAAGCACCAGGTCGATGGCCACAGCATCGAGCTGGTGGCCGCGACCGGCGTGCCCGCGGCCAACCTGTCGACCGCTTCGTTGCTCGTCGATGACATCAAGGTCGCAACGATCGAGACCGCGGGCATGCTCGGAGACCTCGCGCTGATCGGCGCGACGCCTGAGGGGGACATCTGGCTGCGCGTCGCCGACGTCGGGATGCTCGAAGGTGCCATCGTGACGCGCATGCTCGCCTACCGCTTCGCCCTCGACGGGACGCTGCTGCGGGTCCTCGAGATGCCGATGCGCCACGAGCAGGTCTGGGTCGAGCACCGGATCACGATGGACCCCGAGGGCGAGCTCCGGGTCATGAGCGCGAGCGCCGACGAGGCGTCGCTGCGCCGGCCGGTCGACATCGCCGTGGCTACGCCGCTGAAGCTGCCCCCAGGTGTGATGGCTTTCCGGCCGGGATCCGACCCCCACGCGGGCCGCGGCGGCGAACCCGAGGCCCTCGCGCCGGGCATCGAGGGCGGCCTCGAGGCCGGCGAGGGTCAGTGCATGAGCCGCGACGAGATCATGCAGCGGGCCTACGAGTACGCGAACTTCACGGCCGTCTACAATACGAAGCACATGACGACCTGCTCCGGACGGACGCCGGTCGCCTACTTCCAGAGCCATCTCGGCCAGTCGATCAAGGGTGTCGCCTACAAATACGCGGGGTACATGGAGGTGAGCACCTACGCCAACGCAGTCGCCAACAATTACACGGTCGGTGACCTCAACACGGCGAACGACAAGGTCGTCGACGGTTGCTCCTACGGCGTCGACTGCTCGGGCTTCGTGACCAAGGCCTGGCTATCCGGGCACCAGACGACCAGCACCCTGCAGAACGTCAGCTTTGGGCTCCCTGGCACCGACGCGCTGCTGCCCGGCGACGCCCTCAACAAGCCGGGCTCGCACGTCCGGCTCGTCGCCCAGCACCTCGGGGCCGCTGGCGTGAAGGTCGTCGAGTCGACGACCGGCAAGGACTGGATGCGCGTGGTCGTCCACGACATCTCGTGGGGCAGCGCGGGCTATGCCGCAGGGTATGCGCCGGTCCGCTACGCCAAGGTCTGCCCCGACGTTCCGCCCCCGCCGCCAGCGACCACCGCCCACGTGATCTTCGACGTCAGCGGTTACCTCCCAGTCGGATCGGGCTATGTCCCGGTCGGGCCGGCGCGGGTGCTCGACACTCGCGTGCCTGGCCAGGAGTTCGTCGGCCCGCTGGCGACCGACCAGACCATCTCGGTCACGCTGGCCAACAAGGCCGGGCTCCCGGCCGCGGCGCAGATGGGCGCGGTCGTCCTCAACATCACGATCGCCAACCCCGAAGGCAGGGGCTATCTCGCGGCCTATCCCGACCCGCCCAACCCGGGAAACTCGAGCGTCAACTTCGCGGCCGGCGAGACGATCCCGACCCTCGTCATCGTCGAGCCCGGCGCCGACGGCAAGGTCGAGCTCTTTCACTTCACCGACAAGGGCACCTCGCACGTGCTCGTCGACGCGTTCGGCTACTTCCAGCCGACCGCTGACATCCACATGGTCACCCCGACCCGGGTGTTCGACTCACGCCAGCCGGAATTCGGGGCCGCGGTGGTCCCCGCCGGGACCCGGGAGGTAAAGCTCGCGGATGGTGTCGTGATCCCGCTCGCGGGCGTCAGCGCAGTCATCGCGAACCTCGCCGCCGTGACCCCGGCCGGCAACGGTTACGCGACGATCTTCGAGTCCGGCGCGGCGCAGCCGGTGACCTCCAACCTCAACTTCACGGTCGGCGGAGTCCGGTCGAACCTCGTCATCATCCCGGTCTCGGCCGAGGGGTTCGCCACCCTTTACACTTCGCAAAACTCCCACTACCTCGTCGATGTGCTCGGGTGGTTCGGCGACGGGGTCGGCTTCGAGCCGATCTCGCCGCTGCGCCTTCGGGACACCCGCATCGACGACGCCGGACCGATCGGCAACGAAGAGTCGATCGCCGTCGATGTCGTCGGCGCGCCGACGATCCCCGATGGGGTCGAGGCGATCTTCGGCAACGTGACCGCGGCCCAGCCGACCTCGCAGGGCTTCCTGCAGGTCTACCCGGACGCCGTGCCGGACACCTCGAACCTCAACTTCATCGGCGGGAAGACGGTTGCCAACGCCGTGTTCACCGAGGTCTCGGACAACGGTGGTATCCACATTCGGGTCGTGATCCCCAAGCCCTGAGCACGACCCTTCGATCGCCCCGGGGGCAGCCCCGGGGCCTGTTTCTGAGCCTCAGAAGTCCACGCGCAGCCCGATCGACGGGAAGATCGGCAGCCCGATCCCGCCGGCCGCGCTCGAGAAGTCGCCGTCACCGGCCAAGTGGTCCCGGGCATCGATGCGCGGCCGGTGACCACGCCGGGCAAGCTGGTCGCCGAGCCCTCGACCTGAGCCGCGCACTCTGGCAAAGTCCGGCCTGTCATGCACCGACCTGGGCTCTCGATTTCCGTCTGCTTGCCACTGCTTCTCTCGTTCGCCTGCGCGGGCCCAGCTGACGGGTCGACGGACGGCACCAGCAGCGGGGACACCGGATCGACCGACACCGGCGGCGACACGCCGACGACGACCGGGGCTCCGAGCGGCGCGCCGATGGTCATGGAACTCCTGGCCAGCGCGCCGAGCCTGACGGAAAACGAGGCGATAATTTTGACGGCGATCGTGGTCGACCCGGACGGGCTCGACACCATCGTCGCCGGCAAGCTCACCAGCGAGGACGGCAGCGTGTATTATGGGGCTTTCGCGCACATGGGCGGCGGCACCTACCAGCTCCCGCTCAGTTGGGAACAGCTCGGCATGGCGGAGAAGATCGACTTCAACGGGTACGAGCAAATGCGCGTGCTCAAGGCCGACTTTCAGGACATCGACGGCAACCATGGTGAGCGCACGATCGCGATCAAACTGACCTGTGACACCCCGGGCGCCTGCGACGGCACATGCACGGACCTCCTGGAGGACGACCACAACTGCGGGCAATGCGGCGAGACCTGCCTCGACTTCATGTACGGCTGCAAGAACGGCGAGTGCACGATTGGCGGTTAGTTGCAGGTGACGTTGCCCATCGAGGCGTTGATGTAGGACGGCAGCACCACGCGGACCTCGGTCTGCGCGGTGTGAAACTGGACCGGCAGGCTGGTCGCGTCGCCGAGGGCCTTGCGGATCAGCGGGATGCCGCGGCCGACCTGCCCGACCAGGCCGAGCACGCGGGCGGTGGCGGTGAGCAGCGGGTTCCTGAGCCTCAGAAGTCCACGCGCAGCCCGATCGACGGGAAGATCGGCAGCCCGATCCCGCCGGCCGCGCTCGAGAAGTCGTAGTTATAGATATACGCCTCCACGTTGGTCCGATTGTAGACATTCTGGACGTCGAGGTACGCGTTGACGCTCGCGCGGCGCAGGGTCCAGCGCTTGTCGACGCGGAGGTCGAGCTGGTGAAACGGCGGGAAGCGGGCGCTGTTGTAGCTGCCGCTGATCGCCTGAAAACTGCCCTCATATTGCACCGCCCCGAGGATCGGCGTGTAGGGCGTGCCCGAGACCAGGCGGAAGCGGCCGCCGACCTGCCAGCCGCGCGGCAGCTTGTAGCTGGCGATCAGCGCCAGGTTGTGGCGCTGGTCGAAGTCCGCCGTGAAGCGGGTCGCCGGCAGCGGTCCGCGGGCCTCGGTGAACAGCTGGCTGCGCATCAGCGTATACGCGACCCAGCCATACAGCCGCCGCGTCAGCGGTTTGCGCAGCAGCAGCTCCAGCCCGTAGTTGCGGGTGCGCGAGCCCGGCAGCACCTGGCCCAGCACCTGCGCCGGCGTGCCGTTGTTCTGCTCGCGCCAGAAGCCCGTCAGCTCCGCCGTGTAGCCGGCCAGGAAGTCGTGCTGCGCCGTCGCGCTGGCCTGCAGCGCCCGCGCCACCCGCAGCGTGTCCTCCAGCGGCTGGAACACGATCAGCGGCTCGAAGTTGGAGAAGAATGTGGGCACGATCAAATTGTCGCTGCCGAGCCGCGCCCCGCCCGGCACCAGGCGACCGTCCGCCGCGTAGCGGCTCACCCGCGGCTGCGAGTAGAGCCCGACCCCGAAGCGAAAGCTCCAGCGCTCGCCGACCTCGAGCCGACCATTGAGCCGCGGGTCGATCGCGAAGGCCGTCGCCTTCCCCACGACGAAGCCCGCCGCGCGCACCCCCGGCGTCAGCAGCAGCGGCCCGAGCCGCAGGTGCGCCGTGGTGTAGGCGCCGAGCCAGGTCTCGGTGCCCGTCGCGTCCTGCGCCATCGTCTCGCCGGGCACCCCGGAGTCGGCCTGCAGCAGCGTCCGCGCCGAGAAGGCGTCGACCTGGAGATCGGCGCCGAACACCAGCATGAAGCGCTGCGACAGCTCGCGCGCCGCCTCGGCGCGCAGCGAGCTGACATAGTCGCGGCGGTGCTGCACGGCCATCTGCGCCGGCACCTCGCGGCGGCCGATCTCGTAGCGGAACGCCGGGCTGACCATCAGGCGCCACAGCCCCGCCCGCTTGCGCAGCACGACATCGGCGCGGTGAAAGTCGCTGCGAAAGTCGAACGCCAGCTCGCCGTCACGGCGCAGGCGCAGGCGATCGCCCGAGCCGATCACCCGCGCCGTGATCGTCCCGCCGCCCCGCAGCGGGTGCTCGATCATCGCCTGGTAATCGTAGTAGCGCGGCAACAGGAAGTCCTGCTCGCCGAGCAGCTTCTGGGCGGCCAGCAATACGCCGTCGATGTAGCCCCGCTGCCCGCCGACGATGAAGCTCCCGCCGCGCTTGCCGAGCGGCCCCTCGAGCATCGCCCCCGTCGCCGTCAGGTCGACCTTGGCGAAGCCGTGGACCCCGTCGCGCCGGCCGCGACGCGTCTCGATCACCACCACCCCGCCGGTCGCGTTGCCGTAGCGGCTGTCGAAGTTGCCCGGCGTGAAGTCGATGCGGTCGATGACATCCGCCGGCACCACGCTCGCCAGCGACAGCACGTGGAACGCCCGCGGCACCGGGTGCTCCCCGACGAACACCAGCGACTGATTGGGGTTCGCCCCCCGCAGCACCAGGAGCCCCAGCCCGCCCGGCGTGCGCGCCACCCCCGGCAGGTTCTGCAGCGCCCGCAGCGGGTCGCCCTGCGTGCCCGGCAGCGTCGCGATCTCCTCGCGGCTCAGCGTGCGCCCGGCCACCGACGGCGCCCGCGTCGGCTCGCTCGCCGTCTTCACCACCGTGCGGTAGGGATTCGACTCGAGCGGCCGCGGGAACAGCTGCGTCGCCGCGCTGCCGCCCCGCGGCACCTCGATCACCGCCTCGAAGCGATCGAAGCCCGGCGCCACGATCACCAGGCGCACCAGCCCCGGCGGGGTCACCAGCGTCAGCGACCCGTCGTTGGCCGTGCGGACCTCGCGGATCCACGCCGGTCGATCCGAGGCCGGGTCGGCCCGCGCCGGCAGCCGCCGCGACGACGCCGGCACCGCGATCACGGCCACGTCCGCCATCGCCGTGCGCGACCCCGCCGCCCGCACCACGCCGTCGATCCTCCCGCACACACCTGGCTTTTCGCACAGGTTCTTCGGGACAGGCGGCGACGGCCCCGCCGCCCCGGCCGTCCTGGACCCCGCGGCCACCACCAGCCCCGCGACGACCCACGCGATCGGCCTCACTCCGCCACCTCGAAGCGCAGCCAGGCCCACACCTGCGAGCGGCCGTCGCCGAGCAGGTAATAGCCATAGATCGTCGCGGGCGCGTCCTCGGGGACCACGAAGTCGACCTGCTGCAGGGCCATCGTGTCATCGGGCGCCACGTCGGCGGTGAACAGCCAGCTCGAGCTGAAGCTCTCGAAGGTCGCCTGGAACAGCACCTCGCTGCCGTTGCCGAGCAGCGCCTGATAGAACAGCTGGATGTCGAACACGTCGACCGGCGCGACGATCTCGACCTGCTCGCCGCGGGCCACCGCCACGCTCGCACCGTCGGCCGCGATCAGCTCGCGCGGCTGTCCATCGACGCCCGTGATCGTCAGCTCGAAGGGCAGCACCGCCGGGTACAGGGCCGGCTGGGCCGCCTGCACCTCGGGCGAGATCCCGTTCAACGGCAGCGCGTCCGGCAGCCCGGTCGCGGCCGCCACCAGCATCAGCCGCCACAGCGGCCCGAGCGGCAGCGGCTCGATGATCACGATGCACGCCTGAACCGTCTCGCCGTCGTCCTGCAGCCGGCGCAGGCGATCGACGCAGCTCGCCGTGTCGGTCGCCCCCGCGCCCGCGACCATCATCAGCGCGGGCGGGTCGGCGTACAGGTCGACCAGGCTCTGCAGCGCCCCCAGCTCGAGCTCCGGCGCCGCCGCCTGGCCGAGCGCGCAGGTCGTGGTCGAGCCCACGCCCTCGATCTCGCAGGCCCGCGGCCGAGCGCCCTGCGTGACGTCGCCGAAGCAGCGCGTCGCCCGGCAGTAGAACCACGCCGGCCGCACCGCTCCCGCGTCGATCGGCCCCGCGGGTCCGACCAGGAAGGGCGTCGCCCGCAGACGGTCACCCGGCATCAACGACGCGACCAGCCGATCGTCGCGCGGCGACTCGGGCGCGTAGGGCCCGCGCACGGCCACATCGAAGCGGACCGACGCCACGATCGCATGGTCGACCAGCCACGGCGGCGCCCCCTCGGGCAGACAGCCGACCACCGACACGGCCACGACCCCGGCGATCCCCCGCAGCGCCGCGGATGCCCGGGCCGGACGCCGACCACCCGCGCGTCCGCCGAGTCGCTCGTCCTGGCCTGTTCGGCGCACGCCCGGCGCAGTATATCGGCCTGGCGCGCCGGTTGTCTCGACCGCCGGCCCTGTGCCAAGCTCCCGCTCCCGCATGCACGCGACCCTCGACGACAAGCTGCATCCGGCCTGGCTGGCCGAGCTGCGCAGCGCCTGGCACAAGTTCAACGATCACCACCTCGGCGGCCGCCTGCGGCCCCCGGTGCTGCAGATCGACGGCGGCGAGCGCCGCCTCGGGCGCTGGGAGAGCGACGCCCGCCTCCTCGGCATCGCCCACCACCACGTCTGGAACCACGCCTGGGACGAGGTGCTCGCCACGCTCAAGCACGAGATGGCCCACCAGTACGTCGACGAGGTCCTCGGCGGCGACGAGCGCCCGCACGGCCCGCAGTTCGTCCGCGCCTGCGCCCTGCTCGGCATCGAGGCCCACGCCAGCGGCACCCCCCGCGCGCGCGAGGCCGACGAGCAGAGCAAGACCCTGCGCCGCGTCCACAAGCTGCTCGCGCTGGCGACCAGCGCCAACCGTCACGAAGCCGAGGCGGCGATGGCCGCCGCCAACACCCTGCTGCTGCGCTACAACCTCGAGCTCCCGACCGGCGGCCCGCCGCTCGGCTACGCCGCGCGCCGCCTCGGCAGCAGCGCCGCCGCCCTCCCGCTCGACTGGAAATTGGTCGGGGCGATCCTCGCCGAGTTCTTCTTCGTCGAGTGCATCTGGACCACCACCTACAACCCCCGCCGCGACCGTCACGAGCGCGTCCTCGAGGTCGCCGGCAGCGACGCCAACCTCGAGATGGCCGCCCACGTCCACGCCTTCCTGCACGCCAGTCTCGAGCGCCTGTGGCAGCACGAGCACCAAAGCCTCTCGCTCCCCGCCGCCCGCAAGCGCGAGTACACCGCCGGCGTCCTGCTCGGCTTTCGCGACAAGCTCCGCCAGGAACGCAAGCGCAACGCCGAGGCCGGCCTCGTCTGGCTCGGCGACCCCGATCTCCAGCGCTTCTTCCGCGGCCGCCACCCCAACGTGCGCGCCATGGCCAAGTCCGGCGTGCGCCGCAGCCACGCCCACGAGGCCGGCCGCGCCGCCGGCCAGCGCCTCACCCTGCAGCGCCCCGTGCACGACGAACGCGGCCCCCGCGGCCGCGCCCTACCCGGGCCGCGCTGACGGCCTTCAGGCCCCGCGCTGACGGCGTCTAGGCCCGCGTACGCAGCTCGAGCTCGGCGAAGAAGCGCTCCGCCCACGGACAGCGCTCGCGCAACACAACCGGGTCGACCGCCTCCAACAGCTCAAAGGCTTGCTTGCCCTTGCTGTAGTCAGCGGCCGATGTGGCCCGTGTGATCCCGGCGAGCAGTTCCTGCTTGGGCACCATCTCAACATCACGGCGCTTCGGCAACGCGCTCTCCTGCAGTCGCTGACCGTACTTTCTCCGCAGAACCGCCATATCCGCGAGGATCCAGGCCTCCATGCACTCGACCATGAAATGCAGATCTTCCTCCCGCGCCCCAGGAGGCCTGACCCAGCCATCACCTTGCCGTATCCGCACATGCTCCCACGGAGAGGCTTGCGAGACCGGCCCCTCGCTGTCCACCAACAGCAGGCTCTCCTCGCCAAGGCCGCAGGCCGTCGAGAACATCTCGTACGCGCGAGAGCGGCTGCCGCAAACCGTGAATTTGGGCATCCGATCCGCGAAGCCCGCGCGCTCGATCAGGATGCAGAACGCCTGCTTGCAGCGGCTCCGAGTCAGGTGATTGTCCCCGCCCCCCTCGACGAAGATCCGCAGGCTCTCCTGCCGCCTCACCACCGCATACCTCCGAAAAGACCATCCAGCCAGAGCTGGCCCAGGCTGCCGTGCTGCCGCCATACCGCCACCCGCTCCGCATCAAGCCGGCGCAGCTGCGTGCCGCCATCCACCCGATCACATATCACGATCGCCTCTGGATGCTCCGTGAAGCCATCGACCAGCATGGTCGAGTGCGTCGTCACTACCAGCTGCGTGCGCGCCCTGGCATCGAGCAACAGATCGCGAATCACCGGCAGCGTGTCAGGATGGAGCCCGAGCTCCGGCTCCTCAATCACCACCAACGGCGGCGGCGATGGATCGAGCAAGATCGCCAGCAACGCCAGGAAGCGCAGCGTGCCATCCGACAGGCGCCGCGCGGGCATGCTGCGGCCGCCGTCAACGACATAGAGCTGGAGCTGACCACCTTCTGGTACAATGTTCACATCATCGAAGCTGGGGGCGATGATCGCCAGGAGCTCACGAAGACGGCGCTTGAACGCGAAATCGTTGCAGAGCACCGCGAGCCGCGCCGGCAGATTATCGAAGTCCTCCGACAGTGAATCCGTCCGGACGTCCGCGCGACAACTTGCCCGAATCGGCGCATCGGGCCCAAAGGACCAGTTACGATAGATCCGGATCTTCGCCAATTCGTCCGCCAGGGCCGAGATCTCCGGGTACGACTCGGGGTCGCGGCGCTGTGACAGGATCGACTGCGTCGGATCGATATCCTCGCGTCGGAGCTCCCGCCGACCCTCCTTGACGTTGAGCGTCGCACGTCCCTCCTCGTAGCCAAAATAGAAGTAGGGCTTGTCCTTGCCCGCCGTCGCAACTGCGGCTTCGAGGCGCTCGCCCGACACCACGAAGGCGCTCCCCTGGGCGCCAAAGCGCAGCCAATAGCGGACCGCGGGCGTTTGGTGCCCTGGCGCGCTGACCAGGCCCGGCGCGCGGACAAACTCGATCTTCGCCTCGGCCGCAGGCGCTTCTCCCTTCCACAGGAAGTCGCGTACGCCGCCGCCGTGGCGGATCGGCCGCGGCAGGTCCCGCGGCACCGCCCGCAGCACCGCCAGCGCCTCGACGAGGTTCGACTTGCCGGCACCGTTCGGCCCGATCAGGACGTTCAGCGGGCCCAGCTCAACCTCCACCACACCTGGCCCGAAGGACAGAAAACCTTCGAGCGAGATCCGCTCCAGCCAACGATGTTCGGGCGGGGTGGGCATGCTGCGGCTTCAAGGTATCCGAGGCCCCTCCGCCTGGAAAGCCCGAAACGTCTCATACCTCGGCCGCAGACACCGCGCCCGGGCCGCGCACCGGCGGGACCGCACCATGCCGAAGCAGGGTGTCCTGCTCGTCTCGACGATCGCCGGGCTAGAAGTAGAGCTGCACTTGCACGCGCACGCGGTCGATGCCATTGCGCAGCGCCTCCGCCGTGGTCGGGCCCGTCTTCGAGTTACCCAGGCGGTGGTAGTCGAGCTGCAGCTTGAGGTCGTGGCCGACGAAGTACCAGTTGAGCCCGCCGCCGACCTCGTCCTCGCTGCCGAGGCTGCTGGCCGTCCCGTAGGTGTTGCGGATGAGCCCGTAGCGGCCGACGATCTCGAGCGGGATCTTCGGCACGACGAAGCCTGACTGGGCGTACCAGCCCACCCCCGAGCGCGCCGCCTCGAGCGGGATCGCCACGCCCATGTCGTCCTGCGCCCCGCCGCTCTTGCGGGCAAAGCCCTTGCGCAGGTGAAACGCCGAGGCGAACGAGAAGCCGCGGTACTTGAACACCAGGTCTGCCGTCACGTGGTGAAAGTTGGTCGTCCCGCGGTCAGCCGGATAGTCGCCGACCACACCCCTGGCGATGTGGGCCCGGTCCTGGAACGCGTAGGCCCCGGCGATGCTGAGCGCCGGCTTGGCGCTGCGGTCGACGTCACCCTCGTGATAATCGTCGAACTTGCCGAACGGCCGGACCTCGAAGCGCCCCGCGTAGAGCAGGCCCGGGTCGCTGAGGTCGACGGCGTTGCGGCCCTCGCCCATGAACACGCCGACGTAATAGGCCAGGCGCCCGCCGAGCCCGCCCAGGTCCTTCGACATGAACTGCAGGCCGATGTCGCGGTCGAGGTTGAACTCCGCGTTCACCACCGACCGGTCGACCATGTTCATGTACGCCGACGACAGCATGCGCTGGCGGCTGAAGGGCACCTTGAACTGGCCCATCCACACCGTGAAGTCGCGCAGCCGGTCGAACTCCAGCCGGGCGTCGCGCAGCGGGTTGCGGCGGATGCTGCCATTCTCGTCGGGCAGGTCGTTCTTCATGTCGAGCGGCGAGAAGCCGAACTGGAAGTGGTACTTCACGTACGGGCTAAACACCGCCCCCTGCAGCAGCAAGCGCATGCGCCGGACCTGGATCGCGTGCTGCACCGGATCGCCGTTGTTGAAGTGGCGGAACTCGTAGCGCAGCTGCATGCGCCCGCGGATCTGCAGCGAGAAGCGGCCGTCCTTGGTGGCCACCGTGAAGCCCTTGCCGATCTTGTAGCTCGACTCGCTCACCGGCGTGGTGTCGCCGTGCTTGCTGTTTCGGACCGTGGCGTCAGTCGCACCCACCGCGGGCGCGGGCCCGTGATGCGCCGCCGCTGGTGCCGGCGCCGACGCGGGTGCCACCGCGGGCGCGGGTGCCACCGCGGGCGCGGGTGCCACCGCGGGCGCGGGTGCCACCGCGGGCGCGGGTGCCACCGCCACCGCCACCGAGGTCTCCGGCCCGGGCACGGACTCCACCGGCGGTGAGGCGGCCTCGGGCGCCGCGAGCGGCCCCGCCGAGACCACCGACGACGGCTCCGGCGAACCCGCGATCGGGGTGGGTGTCTGGGTGACGGCGAATACGGTGAGGAGCGTTTGCAGCATGCAGAGGTCCAGCGGCGCCGCGACGACGCAACATTCCGCGGTCCAGCCCGAGGCCGTCCGGGGCGCCACGACAGCGCGGCGCGATGCACCACCACGACGACCCCACGTCGCCGACCGCCAACATGGCGAGCCGCACGAGCGCAGCGTGTGCGTGAGGGGTCGAGGAGTGAGAGGAGGAGTCGGGGGCCGTGGGCCTCGATGTCAAGGCCCGAGCTCGTTCGTGGGCGGCAGTCTATGTGGATTCACTGTCAAGCCAATGTTACGAAGTCGCGAACTTTCGCGCTCAGGCGTGTTTCGGTGGAAGGCCGCTACCGGAACAATTTGGCTATAAGGAGACCCAGGACCCACCTCGCCCGCAGGACACCCCGCATGAAGTACGCCCGCCCCAACACCGAAGGCTCCAAGCTCCACTACAAGCCCCGCTACGGCAACTACATCGGCGGCGAGTTTGTCGCGCCGAAGCGCGGCCAGTACTTCGAGAACATCTCGCCGGTCACCGGCCGCCCCTTCTGCGAGATCCCCCGCTCGACCGCCGAGGACATCGACGCCGCCCTCGACGCCGCCCACGCAGCGAAGGCCGCCTGGGGCCGCACCTCGCCGAACGAGCGGGCCAACATCCTCAACAAGATCGCCGACGTCATGGAGGCCAACCTCGAGCTGCTCGCGCTCTCGGAGAGCTGGGACAACGGCAAGCCGATCCGCGAGAGCCTGGCCGCCGACCTGCCGCTGGCGATCGACCACTTCCGCTACTTCGCCGGCTGCATCCGGGCCGAGGAGGGCTCCGCCTCCGAGCTCGACGCCGACACCCTCTCGCTGCTGATCAAGGAGCCCCTCGGCGTGGTCGGCCAGATCATCCCGTGGAACTTCCCCCTGCTGATGGCCACCTGGAAGCTCGCCCCGGCGCTCGCCGCCGGCAACTGCGTCGTGCTCAAGCCCGCCGAGCAGACCCCGGCCACGATCCTCCTGTGGGCCGAGCTCATCGGCCACCTGCTCCCGCCGGGCGTGCTCAACATCGTCAACGGCTTCGGCGTCGAGGCCGGCAAGCCGCTGGCCAGCAGCCCCCGCATCGCCAAGATCGCGTTCACCGGCGAGACCACCACCGGCCGCCTGATCATGCAGTACGCCAGCGAGAACCTGATCCCGGTCACGCTCGAGCTCGGCGGCAAGTCGCCCAACATCTTCTTCGCCGACGTCTGGGCCCGCGACGACGACTTCCGCCAGAAGGCGCTCGAGGGCTTCACCATGTTCCTGCTCAACCAGGGCGAGGTCTGCACCTGCCCCTCGCGCGCCCTCATCGACCGCGCCATCTACAAGGATTTCCTCGCCGCCGCCGTCGCCCGCACCCAGACCGTCAGCCCCGGCGACCCGCTCGACACCGACACCCGCCTCGGCGCCCAGGCCTCCAACGACCAGCTGGAGAAGATCCTCTCGTATATCGATATCGGCAAGAAGGAGGGCGCAAAGCTGCTCTGCGGCGGTGAGCGGGTCGTCCTCCCCGGCGACCTCGCCAGCGGCTACTACGTCGCTCCCACCGTCTTCGAGGGCAACAACCGGATGCGCATCTTCCAGGAGGAGATCTTCGGCCCGGTGGTCTCGGTCACCCCATTCGACAGCTTCGATGAGGCGATCGCGGTCGCCAGCGACACCCTCTACGGCCTCGGCGCCGGCGTGTGGTCGCGCAGCATCCACACCGCCCTGCGGGCCGCCCGGGCCCTCCCCGCCGGCCGGGTGTGGACCAATTGCTACCACCTCTACCCCGCCCACGCCTCCTTCGGCGGCTACAAGCAATCCGGCATCGGTCGCGAGAATCACCACATGATGCTCGACCACTATCAGCACACCAAGAACATCCTCATCAGCCACGCCGAGAAACCGATGGGCTTCTTCTGATGTCCGCCTCGCAGGTCACGGCCACGCCCGCGGCGATCGAGCTCATCCGTCGCCTGCAGCAGCAGCACGGCCCGCTGATGTTCCATCAGTCGGGCGGCTGCTGCGACGGCTCCGCGCCGATGTGCTACCCCAGCGGCGAGTTCCGCGTCGGCAGCCGCGACGTCCTGCTCGGCGTGATCGAGGGCTGCGAGGTCTACATCGGCGGCGACCAGTACGAGCTGTGGAAGCACACGACCCTCACGATCGACGCCGTGCCCGGACGCGGCGCCGGCTTCTCGCTCGAGGCCCCCGAGGGCATGCGCTTCCTGACCCGCTCCGAGCTATGCAGCGTTGAACAGCTGCAAGCCCTCGCCGCCGACCCCCCCCGCCGCGGCCCCGCAGACTAACGAGGCGCCGACGTGCCGGCGCCTGCCGGCACCACGACATATCCGTCGACCAGCCGGTACTCGATCTGCCCGTCCGGCAGCACGACGCTGAGCCGGTCGCGGCAGCCCTCCACGAGCAGCACGTCGCTGCCCGCGAGCCAGGTCGCGCTCGCCCGCGCCGAGATCATACAGGCGTCGACCGGCGCGTCGGCCCCGGCCCGCAACGCCCGCAGCTTGCGCCCGACGATCACGTGGTCCTGCCCGCTCGCCCGCTCCTGCAGCAGCACCAGCGCGTAGGCCTCGTCGGTCACGTCGCCGCGCGTACTGTCCATGCGCAGCGCCCAGCGCCCCGTCGGCGACGGCCGCACGCCCGCGCGAGCCGGCCCCGGCGGCGCGCACAGCCGCGGCTGCTCCCGCTCGCGCTCCACCCCGCACACGTCGCCGCCGAGGTACGCGACCATGCGCTGCTCCACCGCCCCGCTGCGCAGGTCGACCCGCAGGTTGAAGGTCTCTGTCGCCGCGACGCCGGGACGGTCGGAGAGGTCGAGGCACAGCGTCCCGTCGATCACGCTCAGGTCGGCCTGCGATTGCACATAGTCGATCGGATCGACCGGGCGCCCGCCCTCGAAGCACTCATTGCGCAGCCGCGGCAGCTCGGCCACCGCCCGCGTCGCGCCAGTCTCGAGATCCAGCGCGCGCAGGCGCGGCTGCTTGAGCTCGAAGAAATAGAGCTGATCGCCGGAGATCCGCAGATATCGCCCGCGCTCGCGGCTCAGCACCTTCAGCACCTTCAGCCCGGCGTCGAGCAGCAAAAGCCCGTCCTTGTTCGACACCACCAGCCCGTCGGCGTGCGCCGCCGCGAGCAGCGCCGGCACCCGCACGGGCCCCGCCGAAGCGGCGGCCGGGGCGGGCACGACCGCGGGCGCAACCCCCTCCACCGGCGCCGCCGTGCCCGCCGCCGCGATCGCCGGACCCGGCGGCTCCGCCTCGCGCACCGGCGGCGTGCAGGCCAGGAGCACGATCGTAGGCCACACGCGGCGCATCGCGATGATCACAGCTTGAGCACCATCAGACGGATCTCCGTCATGTCCTCGATGGCGAAGCGGACCCCCTCGCGCCCGAGCCCGCTCTCCTTCACGCCGCCATATGGCATGTGATCGACCCGCCACGACGGCACATCATTGATCACCACCCCGCCGACCTCGAGCTCGTCCCAGGCCTGATAGGCGCGGCGCAGGTCGTTGGTGAACACCCCCGCCTGCAGCCCGAACTTGCTGGCATTGACCCCCGCGAGCGCCTCTCAAATTCGTCGAAGGGCTCGAGCATCGCCACCGGCCCGAACACCTCGTCGGCGCACAGCGGCAGCTCGCGCGGCACGCCCTCGAGCAAGGTCGCGGGGATCATCACGCCCTCGCGGCCGCCCCCGCACAGCAGCGTCGCTCCGGCGGCCACCGCCTCGTTCACCCAGCGTTCGACCCGCAGCGCCTCCTTCTCGCTGATCATCGGCCCGAGCGCGGTCGCCTCGTCGCGCGGGTCGCCGAGCCGCTGCAGCCGCGCCGCCGCCACCAGCCGCTCGCGCAGCGCCGGGTACAGCGATCGGTGGGCGAAGATCCGCTGGACGCTGATGCAGCTCTGGCCGGATTGATAATATGCCCCAAAGGCCAGGCGCGGGACCACCACGTCGAGGTCGGCCCCCGCGTCGACGATGCACGCCGCGTTGCCGCCGAGCTCGAGCACGACCTTCTTCTTGCCCGCCTTGGCCTTGAGCGCCCAGCCGACCTCGCCCGAGCCCGTGAACGACAGCAGCTTGAAGCGCTCGTCGGTGGTCAGCTGCTCGGCGCCCTCGCGCGGACACGGCAAGATCGACCACGACCCCCGCGGCAGCTCCGTCTCGGCCAGCACCTCGCCGATCAGCAGCGCCCCGACCGGCGTGAGGCTGGCCGGCTTGAGCACGAAGGGGCAGCCCGCCGCGATCGCCGGGGCCACCTTGTGCGCCGCCAGGTTGAGCGGGAAGTTGAACGGCGAGATCAGCGACACCGGCCCGATCGGCACCCGCTTCCACTGCCCGCGGTAGCCCGCCGCCCGCGCGCTGATGTCGAGCGGCAGCACCTCGCCGACGATCCGCGTCGCCTCCTCGGCCGCCACGCGGAAGGTGTCGATCAATCGCACGACCTCGCCGCGGCTGTCCTTGATGGGCTTGCCCGCCTCGATGCACAGCGCCAGCGCCAGCTCCTCCTTGCGCTCGTCGAAGCGGCGCGCGCAGTGCTGCAGCGCCGCCGCCCGGGCGTACGACGGCAACGCGGCCATCGCCCCGCTCGCCGCCGCGGCCATGCCGATCGCCTGGTCGAGCGCGTGCGCGTCGGCCAGCGCCACCCGGGTCGCCACGGCCCCGCTGTACTTGTCGACGACCACGAGGTCAGCGTTCGGCTGCTGCGCCGCGCCGCCGAGATAGTAGGGGTATCGCTCCCGCAACATGCCCTGCCATACCACGTACCAGCGCGGCCCGCGGGGGCGGCGTGGAACCAGAGGTCGCAGCGTCAGCGCAGCGTCCGGCCGCGGACCAGCACAGCCCGCGCCGGCCCGGCGTCGCGGCGAAACGCGATCGCGTCGCACAGCGCCGCCGCGTCCGTGATCGCCTCGGGCAGGTCGAGCGCCACGACATCCGCCTCGTAGCCCGGAGCCAGACAACCGACCCGCATGCCCGGCCGATCGAGCCCGAGCGCGCGAGCGCCGCCGCGCGTCGCGTGCCACAGCAGCGCCTCCGAGCTCACCCGCGACCGCGATCCCCCGCCCGCGCTCGCGGCCACGATCAGCGCCGCGTCGTGGGCCGCCGCCATCACCTGTCGCAGCGAGAAGCTGCGCCCCGCGCCGACGTCGGTGCCGAGCCCCACCCGCACGCCGCGACGCGTCGGCGCGTGCAGGTCCATGCAGCCGCTGCCGAGGAAGAAGTTGCTGTCGGGGCAATGCGCAACCGCGGCCCCGCGCGCGGCCATCCGGTCCCATGCCCCTTCGGACAGGTGGATGCAGTGGGCGAACAGCGAGCGCGGCCCGCACAGGCCGTGGTCGTCGTAGACCGCGAGGTAATCGCCGCTGCCCGGGAAGGCGCTCGCGGTCGCCGAGATCTCGTCGTGGTTCTCGGCCAGGTGGGTCTGCACCGGCAGCGCGTGGCGCTCGGCCAGCGCCGCCGCCCCGCGCAGCAGCTCCGGCGTGCAGCTGAGGGCGAAGCGCGGCGTGACACAAAATTGCAGGCGCCCGCCGTCGCGCCCGTGCCAGCGCTCGACCAGCGCCGTGCAGGCGTCGAGCGCCGGACCGGCCGCGAGCAGCAGCTCCGGCGGCGCGCCGCGGTCCATCAGCGTCAAGCCGACCAGCGCCCGCAGCCCGCGGCGCTCGAGCTCGGTGAACAACAGCTCGGCCGCGATCGGGTGTGACGACGAGTAGATCGCGGCGCTCGTGGTCCCGTGGCGGACCAGCTGCTCGCAGAACTCCCACGCCACCGCCGCCGCGTAGCGAGCCTCGGCGAAGCGGGCCTCCTCGGGGAACACCGAGCGCGTCAACCACGGCAGCAACGGCCCGCTCGCGCTGCCGAGCACCCGCGTCTGCGGGAAGTGCACGTGCGCGTCGACGAAGCCCGGCAGCAGCACCGCCCCCGGAAAGCTCTCGGGCAGCTCGCAGTCCGTCGGGGCCGGACCCACCGCCGCGATCGTCCCCTGCGCGTCGATCTCCAGCAGCCCGTCGGCCACCAGCACGACCCGCGCCTCGTCCGCGTGCGGGCACAGCAAGCGCCCGCGCAGCGTGCGAGCCGGGCTCACGACCCGCACCCGCCTGCCTGCGGGCACAGCTGGCGAGCCGGGCTCACGACCCGCACCCGCCCGGCGCCACCGCACCCGCCGGCGTGCCGTCCGAGAAGCTCACCGCGCTGTGCTTGACCGGCGCCACGCAGCTCCACGTCAGCGCCGGGGCGAAGCAGCGCGCGCACGTCAGGCCGTCGACCGTGAGCTCCGCGAGGCCGAGAGCCACCACCGCCGCCTCGCCGCCCGCGTTGCGCAGCTGCAGCTGCGTCACCACGCTCCCGCGCGAGCGCGGGTGCAGGCGGATCGCGTCCCAGGTCCCGCGGCGGTCGTTCACACCCGCGATCTTCACCGGCGCCGCGACGCTGCCCTCGATCCGCAGGCTGCCGCCATCGACCTCGCCGACCGCCAGGGTGAAGCCGTCGCGCACGCGCAGGTCGACCCCCGCGTCGATCGTCAGCGTCGTCCCCTCGACCTCGATCGGCCCCGTCACCTCGATCGGCGCCCCGAGCTCGCGCCAGCGGGCCGCCCGGGTCACCTTGCCGCCCTCGAGGATCACCTGCGATCCCTCGCCCAGCTCGTTGCCCGCGCCGAGCGACCCGTACGCCTGCGGCGACATGTGCAGCGTCGGCGCCGAGTCCTCGAAGCGGTTGCGGGCGAACTCCGAGATCCGCAGCGCATCGCCCTGCAGCACCACCCCGCCGCCGTTGTGGCGGAAGGTGCAGTCGCTGACCGCCAGCGCCGCCCGGCTGTTGGCGAACAGCACGCCCCACTCGGCGCGCTGGCTGCCGTACTCGAAGGTCACGTGCGAGAAGCTCGCGCTGGCGTTCTTGTACAGGTTGATGCCGCGCCAGGCCCCCGGCTTCGCGGCGCCCAGCGCCGTGAACACGATCGGCTGCTCCGCGCTGCCCTCCGCCCGCAGCGTCCCCGGCCGGTAGTAGCCGACGTTGATGTACGCGTCCTCGTCGAAGCGCAGCACGGTGCCCGGGGACAGCTCGACCAGCGCCTCCATGTCCTCCTCTTCGCCCGCGATCTCGATCAGCCCGCCGATCGAGTACGGCACCCCCGGGTTGTTCCAGCGCACCCGCTCGCGGACGATGCCGGTGAGCACGTGGATCACCGAGCCCTCGGGGAACTTGTTGTCGTCGGCGATCGCCGACACCGAGCTCGGCGGCACGAACATCACCACCGACGAGGTCGGCCGCTCGACCACGTTGCCCGCGAAGCTGATCAGGCGCCCCTTCTGCGACACGTGGACCGGCACGTCGAGGCAGTCGCGGATCGTCGAGTTGTCGATCCGCACGTCGTCGGCCAGCACGTAGATCGGCCCGCGGATGCCCTCGCCGCCGTACTCGATGTGCAGGCCCACGATCTCCGAGCCGTCCGCGTGCTCGTACAGGTACACCCCGCGCCACGCCCCCTTCGCCTTGACCCCGGACGAGGTCATCAGCACCGGCCGCTCCGCCGTCCCGCGCACCACCAGCTTGCCCGGCTTCTGATAGCCGACCGTCAGCTCCGCACCTGGCTCAAAGGCCAGCTGCGCCCCCGCCTCGAGCGTCAGCGTCCCCGCCTCGACCCGGTAGCCCTTGCGCACCGTCACCGGCGCGCAGCTCCCCGCGATCACGCGGTCGCCCGACTCCGGCTGCTCGAGCACCGCGGGACAGTCGGTGATCGGCGGCGCGTTGCGGGGCGCCGCGACCGGCGTCGCCGCGGCGGGCCGCCGTCCCGATCCCGATCCCGATCCCGATCCCGATCCCGATCCCGCCGTCGCCACCGCCGGCTTCACCGGCGCGTCGCCGCCTCCTGCGCAAGCCGGCAACACGAGCCACAGCGCGAGCGCAGTCCGGGGCATCTCTTTGGGTTCTACTACGGCCCCGCGCGCCGCAGCAAGGCCCGCCCGCCCGGCGCGCCGCAGCCAGGCCCGCCCGCCGCGCCGCGGCACGGCCCGCGGCCACGCGCTCGCCACCGCGGAGTTCCGGGCGCTAGACTCGCGCCACATGCTGCGCCGCCGCACCTTCCTCGCGGGCTCCGGCCACGCGCTCGTGGGCCTCTCGCTCTCCGGACTCGCCTGCTCCAAAGGACAGGTCGATGGCGGCCGCGTGCAGCTCGCCCTCGACTGGTTCCCCGAGCCAGAGCACGGCGGCCTGTTCGCCGCCGAGGTCGCCGGCGACTACGCCGCGGCCGGCCTCGACCTCGAGATCGTCGACGGTCGACCCGACGCCCCCGTCGTCCCCCAGGTCGCCGCTGGCCGCGTCGCCTTCGGCATCACCGACGCCGCGACCGTCCTCGCCGTCCGCGCCCAGCAGGTCCCCGTCGTCGCCCTGTGCGCCGCCCTCCAGCGAAACCCCCGCTGCATCCTCGTCCACGAACCCGGCCCCGCCTCGCTCGCCGAGCTCCGCGACCTCACGCTGGCGATGAGCGTGGGCGAGCCCTTCTCGCAGTTTCTCCGCCACCAGGTCGGCCTGCCCGGCGTCGCCGTGGTCCCGTACAGCGGCAACGTCGCCCCCTTCCTCGCCGACCCGAAGCTCGCGCAGCAGGCCTACGTGTTCAGCGAGCCGCTGCTGGTCGCCCGCGCCGGCGCGGCCGCCCGCTGCCTCATGGTCGCCGACCTCGGCTTCAACCCCTACGCCGGCGTCGTGATCACCAGCGAGGCCCTGCTCGCCGATCGCCCCGCGCTCGCGCGCCAGCTGGTCGGCGCCGTCGTCCGCGGCTGGGAGCGCTACCTGCAGGACCCCGCGCCCGCCAACGCCCGCATCCTCGCCCGCAACCCCGCGATGGACCGCGACACCCTGGCCCGCAGCGCCGCCGCCGTCGCCCCGCTGATCGCCGTCGACGGCGGCGGCCGGCCCGGGGCGATGACGCTCGCCCGCTGGCAGACCCTGCACCGCCAGCTCGGCGAGATCGGCCTCTATCCGCCGGACGCCCTCGACCCCGCCGCCGCCTTCACCCTCGACGCCCTCCCCGCCTGAAGCCTCGCCCGCGCGACGGCTCCCAAAGCTCCGCCCGCGCGACGGCTCCTCGCCCGTCGTGGCGCGAGCTCCGGCACCGCGGGCCCCCATGCCACTCGCGTCTGATCCGCCGCCGCCGCGCCTGCGTACACCGGCCCGGCGCGCATGACCCCCCATATCGACGACCTCGCCCTCATCGACCTGTCCCTCGGGACAGGCCATCACCCGCACCTCGACGCCTGCGTCCGCTGCCGTGACGCCGCCGACGAGGTCCGCGAGGCCATGCACCTGCTCGCCTCCTCGCTGGCGCCGCTGCGCCCCCCGCCCGAGCTGCGCGCCCGCCTGCTGGCCGCGGTGGCCGGCCCGATCGCCGACCACGCCGCCGCGCTCGCGACGATGTTCGAGCGCCCCGAGCCCGAGCTGCGCGCGCTGCTGCGGGACATCGAGCGCGACCAGATCGCGTGGACCCCGATGCTCCCCGGCATCGAGCACCACGCCGTCCGCGTCGCCCCCGGTCGCGACGCCGGCGTGTTCCGCGTCGCCCCCGGGACCCACTTCCCGCACCACCGCCACGTCGGCGAGGAGCGCATGCACGTGCTTCAGGGCTCGTGCAGCGACAGCCTCGGGGTGGTCCTCGGCCCCGGCGACGAGCACAGCTTCGCCGCCGGCACCGCCCACGCCCTGATCACCCACCGCGGCCCGCCGCTGCTGCTCGCGTACATCGGCGGCGGCTCCGAGCTCACCGGCCTCCCGCTGTGAGGAGGCCGCGCGAGCGTCAGCGCATGGCCGCGTAGAAGCTGAGCGTCCCGCCCTCTGCCCCCTGACAGGCGACCGTGGCCGTCCAGCTGCCGAGCGCCGTGTTCACGTCGTAGCCGGCGTCGCTGTCGGCGGCGACGTTGGAGTAGCTGTACAGATACAGCCGCCCGCAGCTGCCGTTGAGCAGCTTGTAGACCATCGAGTGTTGGTCGAAGCCCATCACGGTCATCCCCTGGCTCGTCATGCCGTCCGGGTTCATGGCGAGGCCGAAGTCGCCGCCGCCGGTGTACTGGTAGTTCGCATAGCCCATGAACGCGGCGATCGTCACGTTGTTGCTCGCCGTGAGCGTGATGGCCCGCTTGTTGACGGTGTTGGCGACCAGCAGGTCGGCCTCGAAGGCGGGCAGGTTGGCCTTCAGCCAGATGTTGCCGGGGCGGACGAACAGCGTCTCGGTGGTGAGCGTGCTGAGCCCGTACTTCTTGAGCCGGCTGACGCTGTAGGGCTGGAACATCAGCGGGTTACCTCCGAGCACCTCGGTGTTGCTGACCAGCGGCTGCTGATTGTCGCCGCCGTTGGTCGCGTAGAACACGGTCCAGCCGCCGCCGCTGGTGGTCATGTCGCAGTAAGCGTCGCCCGCGGGCACCGGACCGGCACCGTCGGCGTCAAGCACGTACTTGCCGCTCGGCGCCGCGGGGTTGCCGGCGAGGATCTGCTTGCAGGTCTGCGGCGGGTCGCACAGGCCCGACACGCAGTTGCCGGTCACGCAGTCGCTGCTCTGCACACAAACCTGGCCCTGCCCGCACTTCGAGCACGCCCCGCCGCCGCAGTCGACGTCGGTCTCCGCCCCGTCCTTGAGCAGGTCGCTGCAGGTCGACATGTTGCACAGCGAGTTGCAGGGGTCGTTGTTGTTCAGGTTGCCGTCGTCGCAGGCCTCCACGCCGGCGTGCAGGAAGCCGTCGCCGCACTCCGCGGTCTGGCAGCCCGCCACGCAGCCGTCCGTGTCGACGTTGTTGCCGTCCTCGCACTCCTCGACCCCGGCCTGGACGAAGCCGTCGCCGCAGGTGGCGCTGAGGCAGCCGGCGACGCAGGCGTCCGTGTCTATGTTGTTACCGTCGTCGCACTGCTCGACGCCCTGCTGCACGAAGGTGTCGCCGCAGGTGGCGAGCTTGCACATCGCCACGCAGCTGTCCGTGTCGGACTGGTTGCCGTCGTCGCACTCCTCGTTGTTGCTCGGCTGGGTGAAGGTGTCGCCGCACAGCGGCAGCTTGCACAGCAAGGTGCAGGCGCCGAGGTTGGCGTTGTTGACGCCCAGGTCGCACTCCTCGCCGGGCTGCTTGAAGCCGTCGCCGCAGCTGGCGAGCTTGCACACGTTGGTGCAGGCGTCGTCGTTGCTCTTGTTGCCGTCGTCGCAGGCCTCGCTCGGGCCCTTGTCGCCGTCGCCGCAGACGTTGGCGCTGCAGTCGCCCTTGCAGGCCTTGCCGGGGCCGTTGTTGTTGCCGTCGTCGCACTGCTCGACGTTCTGCTGGATGAGGCTGTCGCCGCAGAAGGCGTCCTTGCAGGCGAGGGTGCAGGCGCCCGCGTCGCTGTTGTTGCCGCCCTGATCACACTGCTCGCCCTCGCTCGGCTGGAGCAGGCCGTCGCCGCAGGCCGGGAGCTGACAGGCGTCGGTGCAGCCGTCGTCCGGATCGCCGTTCTTGCCGTCGTCGCAGGCCTCGCCCGGGTCGACGATGGCGTTGCCGCACTCCTCGAGCTTGCAGCTGGCGGAGCAGCCGTCGCCGCCCGCCTTGTTGCCGTCGTCGCACTGCTCGCCGGGGCCCTGGTCGCCGTCGCCGCAGACGTTCAGCGCGCAGAGGGCGTTGCAGGCCTTGCCGGGGCCGTTCTCGGCGCCGTTGTCACACTCCTCGGTGCCGTTGCCCGTGTTGTAGAGCGCCCCGTCGCCGCACACGTTGGCGGTGCAGCTGGTCGTGCAGGCGGCGTTGTCGGCGTTGTCGACCCCGTCGTCGCACTCCTCCAGGTTGCTCGGCTGGATGTAGCCGTCGCTGCAGGTCGCGTTGGTGCACGCGTCGGTGCAGGCGTCGGTGTTGTCCAGGTTGCCGTCGTCGCACTCCTCGGTGGGGCTGACCTTGCCGTTGCCGCAGCCGGGATCGACGCAGGCGTTGCTGCAGTCGTCGTCGTCGACCTGGTTGCCGTCGTCGCAGCCCTCGCCCGGACCCACGGCTCCGTCGCCGCAGACGTTGTTGGTGCAGTCGGCCTTGCAGCTGTTGGTGTCCGCGTTGTCGGCCCCGTCGTCGCACTCCTCCCCGGGGCCCTGGTCGCCGTCGCCGCAGCTGTTGGCCTGACACAGCGCGTTGCAGGGCTGACCCGGGCCGTTGGCAGCGCCGTCGTCGCAGGCCTCGCCGGGGTCGATGTTGCCGTCACCGCACACCGGATCCGGGCCGGTGGTGTCGCCGGTGCTGGCATCGGTGTCCGGGCCCGTCGTGCTCTCCGGATCGCCGGTCGTCCCCGGGTCCGAGGTCGGTGTCATCGTCGTCGGCGGATCGGTGGTCGGCGACCCGGTGCTGCCCTGCATCGCGGTGCTCGCCCCGGTGCTCGTCCCTGCCTCGGTATCGAGCGTGGCTGTCCCACCGCCCCCACAACCCCCGAGGAAGCTCGCAACACACGCCGCCATCACCAAAAAACGCTGTTGATCTTTCATATGCCCCCCACAGGTCCAAGCCACGCCGCAGGCTAACACGAGGCCGCGACCGCTGAACAGCCCCGGCTCACCGGCCGCGCTCGCGGCCTGCGCTGCTGGGACCAGCCGCTGCTGGGGCCGCTGCTGGGGCCGCTGCTGGGGCCGCTGCTGGGCCGGGCCGCGGCCAAAGCAGCGACCGCGGGCATCGTTGCGCTCACGGGCACTCGCAGATCGACGCGCCTGCGTGGCAGTCCGTGAACGACTGCCAGATGCACGAGGAATCGAAGGCGGCGAGGCAGGCCTCGAAGTAGGCCGGCTCGTTCAGCTCGCAGGCACGCGGCGGACCGAACATGGAGGTACCGACCTCGGCGTCGAAGGACGCGAAATCACCAAAGACGCGACCGTCGGCGAGCAGGAGCAGCGTCAGGCTGCTGCAACCACTGCCCACACAATCGTTGAACTCCAGCAAGCCCGGCGTTCGATCGCGCAAGGCCGCGAATGCACACAGTTCGCTCTCGGCATAGGCACCAGGGCCCGGGCGAAATTCCACCTCGACGATCGGGCACAACTTCGGCGCGTCACACTGCGTCAGCTCCGTGAACTGGCAGGCGTCGGTCGTGTCGCCGTCGACGCCCGTGCTGCCGGCGGTGACCGTCGTGCTCACCTCGGCCTCGGCCTCGCTCGCCCCGGCGCCCCCCGTGCTGCCCTCGTCCGGACCCCCATGGGACTTCCCGCAGCCGGCGATCGCCGCGAACACGAGACACGCGAGCAGCTCCCTCATGATCGCCAGCGTAACGCGGCGCCGCCGAGAATGACAGCGGGTCGACGGCGATCACCCGTGGCCGTGCGGGCTCGCGTGGATCCGCAAGGTCTCGATCGCGAAGCGCTCCATCGCCCTGCAGGTGGCGTAGTCCGGGTGGCGAACGATGACGTGCCCGTCGCACACCCGCGTGCGCCGCCAGTCGTGCCGCGCCGCGCCGATCGGCAGCACCTCCACGGCCACCAGCGAGGGACCGAGGCGGGCGCGCAGCTCGTCGAGGCCATCGACGCGGACGACGCAGCCCTCGCCCTCGGCGCGCTTGAACAGCGCGGCGACGTGGTAACGCCGCTGCGGCGTGGCCTCGAAGCTGCGCCAACAGACCGTGCGCGCCCACTCGCGGTAGAGGTCGATGTCGTTGGCGAGGCACATCTGGTCGACCAGCTTCCCGCCCGGCGAGCGGGCCGCGATCTCGCCGAACACGGCCTCGCCGTCGGATTGCTTGTACCACTCCATGTGGGCGAAGCCGGTCTGCATCCCGAGCGCGCGCAGGACCCTGCGACCGAGCGCAATCCCGGGCATCAGCGCCGGCTGGTAGGGGTCCCGGAGCACGATCTGGGCGGGCGTGATCCAGCCATTTTGCCGGCTCTCGAGCGGCCGCGGGTGGTACTGGGCCACGCTCTCGAACACCGGCTCGCCGTCGATGCAGATCGTGTCGTAGGTGAATTCCTCGCCCTCGATGAATTCCTCGAGATTAACCTCGGTGTAATGATCGAGCGTCGCCAGCACGGCGCGCAGCTGATCCGGGCCGTCGACGCGGTGGGTGTCGGTCGAACCAGCGCCGGCGATCGGCTTCACACACACCGGGTAGCCGATCTCCGCCGCGGCCGCGTGGGCCTCCGCGCGGGTCCGGATCCGCGAGAACCGCGGCACCCGCAGCCCCGCGGCCAGCACCCGCTGCTTCATGATCGGCTTGTCGCGGAACCCGATCGCCGTCTCCGGCCCCATGCCGGGCACGCCGAGCTGCTGGCGCACGCGGGCCGCCAGCACCACACACGGCTCCCACAGGCACTCGACGCGATCGGGCTCGAGCTGCCGCGCCGCCGCCACGATCCGCCGCGCCGCGTCGTCCTCGTCGAGCAGGCTCGGCACCTGCAGGTAATCGCAGAGGTGACCCGCGACCTGCTCCGGGAGCTGCCCTCGCGGGACGTCAGACACCCCGTAGACCTGCGCCCCGACCTCGGCGAGGCCGCGGGTGAAATGCTGCATCTCGCCGGGAAAGTGCGGACTGATGAAAAGGACCTTCATGAACGTGCTTCCGCCGACGCCCATCATAGATGTCCGCGCGCCCCCGCCCACGTGACCCTGCGCACCAGTCGCATGGCCCTGCGCCCGGCCTGAGGTCGTTGCTCGCGCAAAGAATGCCTGCAATCACGAGATTCGGCGCCCCGCGAGCCATGCCGTTCTCGGGCACACTCGCGCGCAATATGCAGATCCTGTCCGACAAGAGATACGCCCTGCGAACGCTCGCGCTGGCCTTCATCACCGCCTGCGGCCCGAAACAACCGTCGGCCGAACCCACGCCCCCGGCGAACGGAGGCGACGGCGCCGCTGCCCAGCAGACGCCGGCCGCGGAGGAGCCCGCGCCGCAGCTCGTGGATAGCTGGTACAACGACCAGGACGCGGACGGCGTGCCGGAGTTCGTCGAGCTCGAGCAGCACAGCGATCCCAACATCGATCAGTGCATCGTCGAGGCCTGCGGCGAGGAGGCCCGCAGCGGCCGCCTGGTCAGCAAGGTCAACACCCTCATCATCCTCGACGTGTCGGGCTCGATGGCGGGCAAGGCCGGCGGTAAGGGCAAGAGCAAGCTGGAGCAGGCCAAGCTGGCGGTGCATCGCTATGTCGAGACCCTCCCGCCGGTGGAGCTCATGCAGGTCGGTCTCCTCGCCTACGGCCACAAGGGCGACAACACGCCGGCCTCGAAGGCCGCGAGCTGCCAGGCGATCGAGGTGCTGCGGCCGCTCGGGCCGGTGGACGTGAAGGCGATGGACGCGGCGATGAAGCCGCTGAAACCGAGCGGATGGTCGCCGATCGCGGGGGCGCTCGAGGCCTCGGCCGGGGCGATGCCCGAGGAGGTCGGGGTGATGAACCACGTGATCCTGGTCGCCGACGGGCTCGAGGGCTGCGACGGCGACGCCGTGGCGATCGCCCGCCAGCTGCGGGCCACCAACCACCTCACCGTGGTCGACGTCGTCGGCTTCGGGGTCGGGACCAAGGAGGACACCGAGCTGCTGCGCAACATCGCGGCCGCGACCGGCGGTATCTACCACGAGGCCGCCACGGTCGCCGAGTTCGACCAGGCCTTCAACACCCTCAACCTGTCGCTGTGGCGGACCTTCGACGCCTGGCTGTGCGCGCTCAGCAGCGACCCGCTGCAGGCCTGCTACGCCAAGCGGGCGGAGGAGGCGATCGCCCGCACGGAGCAGGAGATCGAGGCGATGACCAAGCGCGCCCGCGGCGAGGAGGTCGTGGCGAGCCTGAAGAAGATCAAGGCCCGCACCGAGCAGATGCGTGACGGTCGCCTGCGGGTCATCACCGAGTACAAGCCGCGCATCGAGGAGCTGCGCGTGACCGCCAAGCGGCGCGCGACTGCCGAGAAGAGCAAGCCGAAGCAGTGACGCGCCGGGCTCGGCCGCCGCCCTACTCGAGGCCGATGGTCGAGAGCAGGAAGGCGACCAGGAAGCCCGCGATCGTCGACAGCGCCACGTAGCGGCCGCCGCCCTCGAAGGCGTGCGGCATCATGACCTGGGCGACGAGCGCGAGGATCGCCCCGCCGGCGACGGCCTCGGCCAGGCCGAGCACCTGCGGCGGGGCGCTGGCGAACAGCTTGTTGCCGAGCGCGCCCATCACCGCCGCGAGCAGCACGAGCGAGCCCCACAGGCCCACGATCTTGGCCGGGGCATAGCCCGCGCGGCGCATGGTGTCCGCGCTGGCCATCGACTCCGGGAGGTTGGCGAGGAAGGTCGCGACCAGGAACGCGGCCTCGATGCTCGCCAGACTGGTGAAGGTCGCGCCGATGACGATGGAGCCCGGGATGGCGTCCAGCACGTTGCCGAGCCAGAGCGCGAGCGGAGAGCCCTCCCCGTGCTCACGCGTCGCGTCGGCGGCCTCGCTCTGGGTGATGTGTCCGAGCGCCTGGTCGGCCAGCCGCGCCCAGCGGCGCTCGTCGCCGGGTGTCGCGCGGATGTTGGCGGCCAGACGCTTCCCGTCGAGCTCGAGCAGCGCCTCGCGCAGCGCCGACGACCGCTTCAACAGCGCCTCGAAGTCGTCGCGCCCCAGCTGCATGAGGACACAGTCGGCGATCGCTTGCACCGACGACGAGCAGTGCGAGCCGCCGAGCACCTCGAGCTCGCCGAACACGTCGCCAGGGCCGAGCACGGCCAGGATCGTGTCGTCGCGCAGGTCCCATGTGCGGGCCGTGTCGTGGAGGACCCGGGCCTGGCCCTCGACCAGGAAGTACACCGATTCGACCGGGTCACCCTGGCGCAGGATGACGGTCCCCGCGGTGACGCCGACCCGGTTCAGCCGCGGCAACAGCTCGTCGAATTCATCGGGCTTGAGCACCCGCAGCAGACCGACGCGCGACAGCCCGGCGGCCACCGAGCGGACCAGATCGTGCCGCTCGGCCAGCAGCATCATCTTCATACGATAGGGGTGGCGCGGCGCCCCGCCGCGGGCGTCGATGTACGCCGAGGCGAAGAAGTAGAACAGCCCGCCGGCGACGAAGCCGCTGGCGACGTACAGCCACGCGGTGAAGCCGGAGATGTGCAGCGTGTGCTTCAGGTGCAGCGCGGTGCCGTACGCGAGGTCGACCGCCAGCGCGTTGATGAGGGCCCCGGCCCCGAACGCGAGGATGTTGGCGACGATCCGCTCGCGCGGCCGCAGGACCAGGCCGAGGACGCTGCCGATGACCACCGAGAACATCGCCGCGGCGGCGAGCAACCCCGCGAGCCCGGCCTGCGCTGCTTCGGTCCACATCGCGGCGGATGGTATCACCATCGGCGCCAGGCTCGCGGCCGCAGTCCGTGCGGGGGACCCGGCTGCTCGCGAGCCTCCATCGTTGGGAATTATCGGCAGCTCAACGCCTGGCGAAGCGGGCGCCGAGCTCGATCGTCAGCTTGTACATCGCCGGCATGCATGTCGGCGACCCACAGGCCGACCGCGCCGCCGACCAGCGCGAACGGGACGTTCAGCAGCACGAGCACCGCCGGCCGCAGGGGAACGCCCGCGCCGCGGCGCTGCTGGTGAAGGTCTCGCAGCGCATGGCGATCAGGCCCGAGCACGCCGCCAGCGTCGCGCTGAGATCGCTGTCGGCGGAGCGCAGCAATTGCTCGGTGCGACCGAGGTCGATGCGCCTCGGCGCGGTCCACAGGACGCGGAGACGCCCGACGGGTGAGGTGTGCATGTTCGTGGTCACTGCTGAATACAATACAGCCGCGCCGGCTTTCCGCAGTAGTAGTCGACGCAGGTGGTGTCGCTCCACGCGGCCCCGATCTCCTTCCAGGAGCCCCAGCGGCCCTTGCCGGCGTCGCTCTTCCAATTGCCACAATCGTCGAGCGGGTTCACGACGTCGCCGTCCGGCGTGGCGTTGCTGTGCACGACATTGGCGCCGCAGGGGTGCATGAGGTCCAACGCTGGCATGTTCTGCTCGGTGATGTCGATCGGCGCGAGCAGGTTGCCGCTGGTCAGACCGCCCCAGTTCATCGCCACCACCTGCATGTTGCGCTTCACGTAGGGGTACGGCGACTTCGTCATGAAATGATCCTTGGGCCCCTTGGCGACGCTGTCGCCGAGCCACGCGAAGTAGGGCCCGGGCGGGAGCATGGCCGCCATGGCCAGGGCGTCGCACTTCATGTTCGCGCCCATGAGGCCGCCGAGCTCGCTGGCCTTGTAGGCCTTGCTGCTCACGAACACGATCTTGACGGTCTTCTTGCAGTCCATCGGCTCGCAGCCGTCGCCCGGCACGTCGTTGCCGTCGTCGCACTCCTCCTTGCCCTGATAGATCTCCTTATCTCCGCACTTGGCCGCCTCGCAGTTCACGCAGGAGTCGCTGTTGACGTCGTTGCCGTCGTCGCACGTCTCGCCCATCTGCACGACCCCGTCGCCGCAGTAATTGACCGTGCACGCGTTGCTGCAAATGTCGTCGTCGACGTCGTTGCCGTCGTCGCACGGCTCGCCCCCCACCCCCATCCACCAGTAGCCGTCGCCGCAGACGGCATTCTTGCATTCGCTCGTACACGCGTCGTACGGGTCCTGGTTGCCGTCGTCGCACTCCTCGCCCGGGTTCAGGAAGCCGTCGCCGCACACCGGGGGCGGCATGCCGCTGCTGCTCGGCCCCTCGGTGTCGATGGTCGGGCCGGTCGCGTCGGTCGTCTCGGCGAGGCTGGTCTCGCCGGGCCCGGCGGTGGTCGGCGGCGTGGTCGTGGGGTCCGACATGCTCACGCTGTCGCTGCCCGGCGTGCTCGTGGGACCGCCCCCATCGGTGCTGGCGCCCGCCTGCGTGCCTCCCTCGGTGGGATCGACGAAGATCGGGTTGTTCTCGAGGCAGCCACCCAACAGGACGATCGACAGGCCAACGAAGCGACGCATGGCCCATGATAGCAGCCTCGGTCCCCGACCGGCGCGGTGGACGGCGCGGGGCACACGGCGCGCGGACGCGCGGGGGCGAGCCGTGCTAGTGGTGCACGCCATGGCGCTCACGGCCACCCTCCATCGCTTGCGCGTCGAGCTCGCGGACGTCGAGCGCGGGGTCTACGAGTCGCTCGACCTGCGGGTCGCCCGGCACCCGTCGGAGAGCATGCGCTTCATGCTCACGCGGACGCTGGCCTACTGCCTCAGCTACACGGAGGGCATCGCGTTCAGCAAGGACGGCATCGCCTCGACCGACGACCCGCCGATCTCGGTGCGCGACCCGACCGGGCTGCTGCTGGCGTGGATCGACGTCGGCAACCCGTCGGCGGAGCGGCTGCACCGCGCGAGCAAGGCGGCCCGCGAGGTGGCCCTGTACAGCGCGACGCCGCTGCTCCAGCTGCGCCGCGAGGCGGCCTCGCGGGCGATCCACCGCCTCGAGGCGATCGCGCTGTGGCAGCTCGAGCCAGCCTTCCTCGACGGGCTCGCGGAGCTCGTCGACCGCAACAGCGCGCTCGAGCTGATGCGCAACGACGGGCTGCTCTACGCGACGATCGCCGGCCGCACGGTCGAGGGCGCGGTCACCCGCGCCTCGCTGATCACGCCACCGTGACCTCCCGAAGCCGCTCGTCGCGCACCTCGACGACCGGGCCGCGCTCAAGAAGACGGTGCGAAGGCCCAAGGGCGCGCTGAAGATCCGCGGCGCGACGGCACACGACGCTGACGGGCAAGCACCTCGCGGCCTACGTCGGCGCGTGAATCGTCACTCGAGCGTGACCTCCCAGATCTGCTCGTCGCTCACCTGATACGCGCCGCAGATAGCGAAGCCCAGGCCGCCGACCGGCCGCTCCTGGTAGCTCCTCGACTCGACGTAGAGCGCCGACGGAGCCGCGAAGCCGGGCCCGGGCTCGGGCATCGCGAAGCTCACCGCGGCGCCCCAGTCGATCGCCGCGTCGACCCCCACGTCCGGCGCCCGCAGCACGGTCACGCCGGAGCCGCTCGCGCTGCCGACGACGAGGTGCAAGGGCTCGCCCGCGGGCCGCACGAAGCGGGCGCGGTAGCCGTCGGCGAAGCTGTGCAGCGGCAGCGCGTGCCCGGCCCACGCGGCGCCGGGCGGGCGATGGTAGTAGCGCAGGCCGCCGGTCTGGGTGGTCGCGACGACGTGCACCGCCCCGCTGTCACGATCTTGCCAGAGGTCAGCGGCGGTGCGCACCTCCACGCCAGGCTCGAGGTCGGCGAGGATCGTGTAGACGAGCGGCTGACCGGGCGTGACCTCGGCGACGACGGCGTGGTAGCTGCCGTCGGGGTACTTGCCGGTGAAGGTCTGGCCGGCGAGCGCGAGGCCTCCCTCCGCGGTGGCCATGGCGTGGACGTAGCCGAGGTCGTTGGCGCCGGCGAGGCCCGACGCGACCGGGCCGTTCCAGCCGCCGCCGTAATTGTATGTGTAATAGAAGGCCCCCTCGCCGCCGTTCTCGCCGACGACCGTCCACCACACGATCCGCCAGCCCGCGCCGAGCACGGCGGCGCCGACGTAATTGGAGCTCTGCGGGGTCTGGTAGGGCACGCCGCTGATCAGCACCGTATTACAGGCGCGCTTGCTGATATCGGTGGTGTCGAGATAACACTCCTCGAGGCGCTGAGCCGCGATATCGACGCCATAGGTGAGGATCAAATCGCCGAGCAACAGGCTCGCCGCATTCTGCTGGATCCCCGCGGCGTGCAGGTTCTCGGCCTGCTCGCTCCACTGCGCCTCATCGGCGCCTCGGCGAAAGTAGCGGACCTTGCGGTTGTGATACACGTCCTCGCCGGCATCGACGGTGAACCACAGCGCGTCGTCGGCCGCGCGCATCAGGCCGCGCAGGTGCGGGCCCCAGCCGCCGTGCATGGTCTCGTAGTGGCGGTTCTCGGCCGTGATCGGGCGGAGCACAAAGGCCGGCGCCGCGGCCCCGGTGCTGCTGCTCGCCCCGGACTCGCCGCGGTCGCCGCTGCTCGCCGTTGCAGTCGTGCTGGCGGCGGTATCGGAGAGATCGCTCGAGCTGGTGCCCGGGCTCGCGGTCGTCGACGCGAGCCCGGTGGTCGGGATGGGCTCGCCGCTGCCGCCTGTGACGCCTGTGACACCGGTCGCCGGGTCTGCGGTGCCGCTGCTCTCGGCGACGGTGGTGCTCCCCGCGTCGCCGCCCGGCGTACACGCGGCCAGGAGGCACCCGCAGAGCTGCCAGCGACCGACCGCGCGTGAGCGTGCCACGACCCCAGGGTACACCGCGACGACGGCCCCCCGGCAACCGAGAGGGCGTCGCCGCCGGGGTGATGTCGCGCGAGCGTGGCCCTTGCCGTTCGCCGCCGATCGAGGCTACCGTGGCCGCGCGCATGCAGGAGACGCTCCCCACGCTCGTGCGCGAGTTCTCGGGCGGCCAGCGCCTGTGCGACGCGCCGCTGATCCACAGCTTCGACGCGATGCTCACACCCGCGGAGTGCGAGCACATCATCGCCCTGGCGCGGCCGACGATCCGCCGCGCCCAGGTCAGCGGGGTGGCCGGTGGCAGCGTCAGCAAGGGCCGCACCAGCGCGCTGGCATGGGTCCGCCACGACATCGACGCGACGGTCCAGGCGGTCAGCGAGCGCATCGCCGCCTGCGTCGGCCTGCCGCTGCAGCACGCCGAATCGCTGCAGGTGATCCACTATGACCCCGGCCAGGAGTACCGGCCCCACTTCGACGCCTACGACCTCAGCACCGCCAAGGGCCAGCGCTACACCGCCCGCGGCGGCCAGCGCCTGGTCACCACGCTGACCTACCTGAACAGCGTCGCCGAGGGCGGCGCCACCGGCTTCCCCCAGCTCGGCCTCGACGTCGCACCGCAGCCCGGCAAGTTGCTGCTGTTCCACAACTGCCACCCGGGCACGAGCACCCGCGACCCTCGCAGCTATCACCAGGGCAAGGCCCCCGTCCGCGGCGAGAAGTGGGCCTTCAATTTGTGGTTCCACGAGCGGCCCTACTAGAGAACATCGATAGCCCCCGCTAAACCCTCACAGAAACCCGCGTAGGCCCGCTGGTCGCCGAGCTCCGTTGTCTGCGGCGGATCGCTGTCGGCATCGGCAACGAGTGGCTTCGACTCGGAGGGCGCCTCGCCGCGCGGAGGCGGGCGAGGAGGCCAGCAAGGATGCGCGCACCCGCGCCGCGAACATGGTCGGATCGGCCGGCGGGGCCAGCCTGGGCAAACTGCCCAGCGCCGACGTGGGGGGTCATCAACATCAACGCCGCCAACGTGACGCAGGGCTCGTGGGACGGCAACAACGACACGAACTCGCTGGAGAGATCACGATCATCCACGCGACGTAGCAGTGAATCGTGGTATGACGTGCGGATGAAGCATTGGCTTGTCCCTGTGATTTTTGGTGCGGTGGTCGGCGGCTGCGGGCCCGAGAAGAGCAGCAGCGAGGCGGGCTCCAGCGGCGATGCGAGCACCGGCGGCGCGAGCAGCAGCACGGGTGGTGTGAGCACCGGTAGCAGCACGGGCGGGCCGGTGACGACCGGAGTGCCGCAGTGCCCGGACATCGGGTGTAACAACGACTGCGGAAACGGGTGCACGCCGGAGCCCGTATGCGACAACGGCGAGGTGATCTGCGACTGCGGGAACTGCAATGAGAGCGTGGGCGAGTCGGTGACGGGGGGCATGCCGAGCACGGGTCCGTCGACGACCACGGGGTCGACCAGCATGGAACCGGACACCACGACGGGCGGCGGCGTCGACTGCAGCGGCGATCCGCCGAGCTTCCCGGAGTTCGATCGGAGCTGCGTGGAGGACGTCGACTGCGCGTTGGTCCTGCATCAGATCGACTGCTGTGGGACCTTCGTCGCGTGGGGCCTGCGCGCCGACGTGGCCAAGACCTTCGCCGAGGCCGAGGCGCTGTGCGAGTCCCAGTACCCGCTGTGTGGCTGCGCGGCGCAGCCGACGGTCGCGGACGACGGCATGGCGAGCAACAACAACGACTTCGCGGTGACCTGCAAGGACGGGAGCTGCTTCAGCTTCGTGCCGTGACGTGTCAGTAGCCGAAGCGCTCGAGCAAGCGCCGACATCCGAGCGAATGGCGGCCGCGCTCGCGCGGGTCCACAGGACCACCGGCGCCGAGAACGACGACCTCGGCCCTGACGGCCTCGAGCTTCTGCTCGGCGGTCCAGTCTTGCGGCCTGCGGGCGGGCTCCTGATCGACACTTTCTTGCTTCGGCATCGGTGCCGCGGTATCGCGCATCTGGCGCTTGAGCGGGTGCGGCTCCATCTGTCGCTAAGGACATCTTCATGTCCACGCGAGCACGCGCCAGCGAGCCCCCGACCACGACCGCGGGGCGATCAATCCCCGAACAGCGGTCCGACGATCACCGCGCCGAACCACGCCGAGGCGATCGCCCACAGATAGCGCGGCAGCCACACCCCGGAGCTTGGCGACTCGGCGAACAGCAAGAGGCGCGGCGCGACCACGGTGAACGTGTACAGCATCGGCATCACCAGCCCGAAGCTGAAGGCGAGCATGAAGAGTCGGCCACCGAAACCCTCGTCGGGGCCACCGGGCTGCGAGGGGTCGACCATCGCGCCGAGCAGCCCGCCGAAGTTGTCGGCCAGGACCATGATGAAGGGCCAGCCCAGCCCTCGCCGCAGCCCGCGTGGGAGGGTGAGCCAGGTGCCGCCGCCGGTGCGCCGGTGCTGGACCGCCAGGACGATACCCAGCAGCACCGGCACGACCGTGTTCACCTGTCGCCACGGAAACACGGCGCCGACCTGCTGGAGCCCGACGTCGATCATGATCGTGCAGATCGCCAGGCTCAGGAACAGCACCCAGCCCTCGCGCGGCCGGGTGTCGCCGCGCTCGCCGATCAGCGCCGCCAGCCGACCCCCCGGGAGCAAGATGCCCCGCCGAGAACTCCTCGAGCACTGGTCGTAGTTGGTGGTCGCTGGAGGGCGCTCATTGGAGACGTGACACACGTCGAGATGGCTTGACCTCTGGGCCATGCTCTTGTCATCTCGATCGGGTCATGCTCCGGCGCCGCAGCACCGCGACCACCGTCACCACTCTCCGGGGTGGGGTCGGTCGTCGACACGCGCGTTGAGAGCTGCGAGTCCCCACCGAGAACCCCGCCCACGCTGGCGGGGTCGCGCGTGTGTGCGGCGTCCTTCGTCGGCGGGCCTTTGAACCGCGAAGGAGTCATCCCATGCTCGACCATCACGATCACCGCGCCGTCGGCCCCCGCCTCGGCCTGTTTCACCTGCAAGACGAGGCACCAGGCATGGTGTTCTGGCACCCCAGGGGCCTGGTCCTCGTGCGCGCGCTCGAGGAGGCGGTCCGCCGGCGGACGCTCGCCGAGGGCTACCGCGAGGTCCGCACGCCGCAGCTGCTGCGCAAGTCGCTGTGGGAGGCCAGCGGCCACTGGCAGCACTTCCGTCAGCATATGTTCGCCGTCGAAGAGGAAGGCGTGTGCGCGGCGCTCAAGCCGGTGAGCTGCCCGTGTCACATCCAGATCTACGAGCGGGTCGCGCCCTCGTACCGCGACCTGCCGCTGCGCCTGTGCGAGCTCGGCGTGTGTCACCGCGACGAGCCGGGCGGGACGCTGCATGGCCTGTTTCGCCTGCGGCAGTTCACGCAGGACGACGGTCACATCTTCTGCGCCGAGGAGCAGATCGCGGCCGAGATCGAGGTGTTCTGCCGCGGCGCGCTCGCCTTCTACGCCGCGCTCGGCTTCCCCGAGGTCGGCGTGGCCCTGTCGACGCGGCCGCCGCAGCGCGCCGGCGACGACGCGACCTGGGATCGGGCCGAGGCGCAGCTGGCCGCGGCGGTCGCGTCCGCCGGCATGTCGCCGACGCTGCAGCCGGGCGAGGGCGCCTTCTACGGACCCAAGCTCGAGCTCAGCGTCCCCGACCGCGCCGGTCGCCGCTGGCAGTGCGGGACGATCCAGCTCGACCTCGTGCTGCCCGAGCGCTTCGACCTCCACTACATCGACGCGACCGGACGGCGTCGGCGACCGGCGATGCTGCACCGGGCGCTGTACGGCAGCCTCGAGCGCTTCGTCGCGCTGCTGCTCGAGCGCGACGCGCTGCCGGCCTGGCTCGCGCCGGTGCAGGTGGTGGTCGCGCCCGTCGGACCCGACCAACGGGAGGCGGCGGCGCTGACGGTCGCCGCACTGGTGGCCGCGGGCCTGCGCGCCGAGCTCGACCAGCGCGACGAGACCCTCGCGCGCCGCGTCGCCGAGGCACACGCGGGCGGGGTCCCCTGCTTCGCCGTGCTCGGCGCACGCGAGCTCGCGAGCGACGCGTTGACGCTCCGCGAGGGCGCGGGAGCCCAACGCGTCCTGGCACGCGAGCAGGCGATCGCTCACCTTCTGCGCTGCTGCGCTGCACCGGTCTGAGCCCGGCCGCTGCGGCGCCACCGCCGTCCAGAGCGCGCGAGCGCCCACGTACCGGGGCGCTCGCATCGGCCCGCTCCGGCCGCGTGCTGCGGTGGATAGGGAGCGAGCAATACGATAGCCGGGGACCCGCGACGATAGATTGCGCGGACCACCGGACCGCTGGCGCGGCGAGCAAGGCACGTGCCAGCAGCGATCTGCCGCAACACCTCGGCCACGCGAGCGACGAGTTTTGCCGCGCACGTTCAGTGAACGTTCGCGCGGCGAGGCTTGAACGCGCATGTTGGATGCCCTAGGCTGGCCTTCCTTGGACAGCATCGCCACGCTCCGCCCGGCGGCCGAGCCAGCGCGCGGCGCCAGCCTCGTCGATGCCGGGGTGACGCTGACGATCGTGGCCCACCCCGACCCGAGCCGCGTCGGCGAGATGGCCGCGGTCGAGTTCGGGGCCGATCGCCGGGTCGCGCTGTCTCGCCGCGAGCCCAGCTTCTCGGGCCCGGGCGGTCCGCCGCGGCCGCTGGAGGACCCGCACCTCAGCCGCTCGCCGCTCTACCTGTCCTTCGAGGCAGGTGACTTCCCGGTCTGGGCCGATCCGGGCACCGCACCCTCGGTGGTGCGCTCGCTGCACGGCCCGCGCAACCGGGCCTGGTACGTCGCGCTGGCCGGGCGGGTCGGCCTGCTGATCGAGCCGGGCCTGCGCGCCCCGGCCCCGCGCGAGGGTCACGGCCTCATCGGCGTCAGCACGGCGACCGAGCGAGTGCGCGAGCAGATCGCGATGGCCGCCGCGAGCGAGCTGCCCGTGCTGCTCCTCGGCGAGACCGGCACCGGCAAGGAGCTGGCGGCGCTGGCGATCCACGCCGCGAGCGCGCGCCACAAGGGCCCGCTGGTGGCGGTCAACCTCTCGGCGATCCCCGAGAGCACGGCGGCGAGCCAGCTGTTCGGCCACGTCCGCGGGGCCTTCACCGACGCGGCCCAGGCCCACGACGGCTACTTCGTGCAGGCCAGCGGCGGCACCCTCTTCCTCGACGAGATCGGCGAGGCCGCGGTCCCCCTGCAGGTCCAGCTGCTGCGGGCGCTCGAGCAGCAGGAGATCCAGCCGATCGGCGGGCGCGTGCGCGGCGTCGACGTCCGCGTGCTCGCGGCGACCGACACGGACCTCGACGCCGCCGTCGCGAGCGGCCGCTTCCGTCAGGCGCTGCTGTTCCGCCTGCGCGGGCTGACCCTGCGCATGCAGCCGCTGCGCGAGCGCCCGGCCGATGTCGCGGTGCAGCTGGTCCACTTCCTCGCCCGCTCGCTCGACACCCTCGGCCAGGGCGAGCGCCTGCACCTGCGCTCGTGGCACGACGCCCCGTGGCTCGACCTCGCCGCGGTCGAGGCGGCCCTCATCGCGCGCTGGCCCGGCAACTCGCGCGAGCTGCGGGCCACCGCCGGTCAGGCCGCGCTGGTCCACGCCACCGACCCGCACGTGCAGCTCGTCACCGGCGAGTCGACGGCCCCGCCGATCCCCAGCGACTCGGCCGTGCGACGGGCCGCGGGCACGGCTGGGTCGCCGGCCGACGCCGCCACCCGGCTCAGCGAGAGCGCCGTGCGCGACGCCCTCGCGCTGCACAATCACTCGGTCCGCGGCGCCGCGCGAGCCCTGCAGGTCGCGCCCAACACCCTCTACGCGCGCATGAACGAGCTCGGCATCCGCCGCGCCGGCGACCTCTCCGACGACGCGCTCGCGGCGGCGAAGGCCGCCACCGGCGGCGACCTCGAGGCGATGGCCCGGCACCTCGGCGTCTCGCTGCGCGGCCTGCAGCGCCGCCTCGGCCGCGGCGACTGACGCGGCACATCGGTTGCATCGAGGCCCGCGGTGCCACACGACGACGCGCAGCGTCGAGCCCCTCGCGCTGCGCCTCGATCGCGTCGGTCACAGCCTCGCGATCGACGCCCACGCCGACACCCGCGACCTCATGGTCCTGCCGATCGACCTCAGCGGCGCGCCGCTCAGCCTCGAGGTCGAGCTCACCGTGGAGCGCGCCGAGTGGGCCGCCGAGCTCCCCTGAGCCAGGGAGCCTGGCGCTCACGGCACCTCGGGGCCGACCTTGCTGCCAGGCGGCACGCTCGCGGTGATGAACGAGCCCGCGGCGATGATGCTGCCCGCGCCGATGACCGTCTCGCCGCCGAGGATCGTGGTATTCGCGTAGATCGTCACGTCATCCTCGACCGTGGGGTGGCGCCGCGGCGAGCGGCGTCCGGTCTCGTGCGGCACCGACAATGCCCCGAGGGTGACACCCTGGTAGAGCTTCACGCGATCGCCCAGGACCGCCGTCTCGCCGATGACCACGCCGGTCGCGTGATCGATGAACAGGCTCTGGCCGATCGTCGCCCCCGGGTGGATATCCGTGCCGGTACGCGAGTGCGCCCACTCGGCCATCACCCGCGGCATCAGCGGGACGCCCAGCGCGTGCAGCTTGTGGGCGATGCGATACACGCTCACGGCGAGCACCCCGGGGTATGCGAGGATCACCTCGTCGAGGCTCTTGGCCGCCGGATCGCCGTCGAACGCCGCCTGGACGTCCTGGATGAGGGTCCGCCGGATCCCGGGCAGCGCGTCGAGGAACGCGTCGGCGATGCGCCCCGCCACCTGCACCCATTGCGAGGTCTCGTCGAAGCCGCGGCCCGTCACCTCCTCGCGGTGCAGCACGCACAGCTCGACCTGCTGCCCGAGCCGGGTCCGCAGCGAGTTCGCCGAGCGCTCGATGTGGCGCGCGAGCTCCTTCGACTCGATGTTGGTCCGCCCCCAATATCCCGGGTACAGCAGCTCGAGGATCGATTCGACGATCTCCACGATCTCCTCCCGGGACGGGAGGAAGCGCTTGCCGATGCGGTGCGCCCGCGGGTCGCTGCCATAGCTGGCGATCAACGCCTCGACGGCGGGATTGCGCGGGTGATTGGCCGGACTCTGCGGGGCATCGGAGCTCATGGTGATCGTCGCAGTCTCGCACACCGCGTCACGACCCCGCCAGCCCCGCTCGCCCCCGGTCGCCCGATTGGCCACGCGCTGATCTGCCCGCGGCCGCCGCCTGACCGGGGGCTCACCCGACGATCGGCGCCAGCGCGGCGATCAGCCGGTCCACCTCGTCCGCGCGGTTGTAGTGGACCAGCGACACCCGCACCACCCCGTCCTGCGCCCGCAGGCCCAGGCGATCGATCAGCGCCCGCGCATAGAAGTCGCCGAAGCGGACGCCAATCCCCTGCGCCGCCAGCCGCGGCGGCAGCTCCGACGAGCGCATGCCCGCCACCACGAAGCTGATCGTCGGCACGCGCACCTGTCTGTCGGGACATGTCTCTCCGACCACCCGCACGCGCGGACACGCGGCCAGGAACTCCAGCAGACGCGCCGACAGGGCCTCCTCGTGGGCCGCGATCGCCGCCCAGGCCCGGGCCCGCGGCCCCACCTCGGCGGGCCCATCCAACGCCTCCCCCAATTCATCGAGATACCTCGGGATCGCCGCGCAGCCAGCCACCAGCTCGTAACATACACCGCCCGGCTCGAGCCGGTACGCCCCCGCGTCAGCCAGGAAGTGGTGATTGATGTTCGCCAGCTCCGCGAAGAAACCGGGCGACAGATACGCCGCCGCCAGGTGCGGACCGTAGACCTTGTATACGCTGAACACGTAGCCGTCGGCCCCCAGCGCCGCCGCGTCCACTCCCCGGTGCGGCGCGTAGGCGACGCCGTCGACGAACAGCCGCGCCCCGACCGAGTGCACCATATCGGCGACCGCCGCGACGTCGTGGATCGTCCCCACCACGTTGGAGCAGTGGGTCATGCACACCAAGCGCGTGCGGGCCGACAGCAGCGGCGCCAGCCCGGCCGGCTCGAGGCGCAGGCGCTCGCGCTCGATCGGCCAGCTGCGCACCACGACCCCCTGCCCGGCGAGCCGCGCCCACGCCCCGACGTTGGCCTCGTGGTCCGCCTCGCTCACCACGATCTCGTCGCCCGGCCGCAGCGACGGCGCCAGCGCGGCCGCCAGGTTGAACACGAGCTGCGTCGTCGACGAGCCGATGATCACCGGCCCCGGTCCGTCGCCCAGCAGCGACGCCAGCGCCCGCTCGCCGGCCAGGACCCGCTCGACGGCCACGCGCGAGCGGGCGTAGCTCGCCCCGTGCTGCACGTTGCAGCTGCGCAGATAATCCGCGATCTCATCGATCACCGAGCCGAGGATCTGCGAGCCACCGGCGTTGTCGAGCAACAGCTCGTCCCCCGCGAGGCCAGGGAAGCGAGCACGAATGCGGTCGAGCGAGCGCTGCACGCCGCGAGGATAACCCGTCACCGCGAAGTTGTCGCCGAGATCGATCCGCCAGCCGGCGAGGACGACGAAGCCCTCGCGGTGAGCACAGTGTTCGCGGCAGGCCGCCTATTGTTGCTTGGCGCCGAGGCACGCCTGCAACGCGTCGCTGGGGGTCCAGCCGCAGCTCCCACCCCCCTGGCGCTCACATTTCGCGGACTTGTAGCATTCGTACTCGGGCCGGTATTCGCAGGTGGTCATAATCTCCTCCCCGAGCTCGGCGCACACGGTGCCCGAGCAGCCGGTCGGCGCGCAGGCCTTGGCGCCGCCGGTCTCCGCCGGGCAGCTGACCACCTCCCAGCCGCAGCTCGCGTCCGCCTGCTTGAGGCAGCGCCCGCTCGGGCCCGCGACCGTCACGCCGTCGGCGCACGGACTGTTCGGCATCCCGATCGCCGGACCGCAGGCCTCCACCGGGCAAAGCCCCGCGCCGGGCCCCGGCCCCGACGTCACTGGCGGCTCGGGCGCCGGCTTCGGCCCGCACCCGGCGACCGCGAAAGTGAGGACAATGACGAATGACCGGGCGAGGCGCTGCATGGCCGCAGACTACCGCCAACAGCCCCGCGCAGCCGGACCGCGCGTGTGGCCCAGGTCACGCGCCAGGAGGCCCGGTCTTACCGCGTGGCCCCGCCACCGAGCCCGGCGACATCTCGGTCGCTCGCGCCCTCGTCCGCTTGCTTGTTTCGCGCCCCGCCCGGGCCCTGCCAGTCCGCGTCCGCGAGCCCGAGCGCCGCGCCGATGCGGTCCAGCGCCGCGCTCGCGGCGGGGCTGACCGTCGTGCCGAATCGTGGCAGCGCCCCCGGCGACTCCGCGGCGGAGCGACACACCGACGCGACGAAGCGGCGATAGTGGCGTCCGATCGCCGCGGGCAGGCCCGCCACGATCCGGCCGAGCTCGCCGAGGCGCGCCTCGTCGAGCCCGGACGCCATATCGCCGAGCCCCTGGTACGCCGCCTCGGCGGCCGGTGAGAAGCGGAAGCTGTCGCCGAGCTGCGCCGGGACCGCGAAGTTCATGATCCAGTCGACCTCGATCCGCTCCAGCCTATCGAACTTGCCGTCGGCGTGCACGACCATCCCGAGCAGCGCGGCGATCGACGCATACAGCACATCGCGCTCGCCCTGCGGCAGTCCAGCGGCCCATTCGCCGAGGCTCGCAATCACGGCAGCCGCATCCGGATCGGCCGGCGCCGCCCCCGGAGGCGGTCGCGCGTCGGCGTTGTCGGGCCGATCGATCCACGGCAAGATCAGCAGCCCAGCCTCCGCGACCAGGCGCTCGACCAGGCCCTGCTCGAGCCGCATCCCGCGCTGCAATGCCAGCACCCGCAGGGCGGCCTCGACCAGGTCCTCGGCGGGCAACACCAGCGGATCGGCGTCGAGCAGCGAATACTCCACGTGCAGGCGCAGGTGCGGCTCGCCGCCGCGCTCCCGCGAAGCCCGCATATACAGCACCTCGGGGTCGTTGCCATTGGCGGCGAAGCGCAGCCCGCCGGTATACCAATTGTCGGCCGAGGAGAACGGCGTCGGCGCATATCCAGAGCGCTCCTCGACGATGCTATCGAGGGTCGGCGCCAGGTACAGCATTTTGGGTTGACCGGTGGCGGTGCCGGCCTCGAATACGTAGAAGAAGGGCGCCGCGTCGCCCTCGTGCGCATAGCCGAGATAGATCGCCATCGGCGCGAAGCGGGCGAAGGCCAGACGCGGCGGCGTGATGACCTCGACGTGCGCGAAGGGCCGGGCGATCCGCCCCCCGAAGCGCTCCCGCACCGCGGCGACGGTCGGCAGCAGGTGATCTGCGGGCGCCACGACCCCGATCGGGGTGTCCCATGATATGCCCCGCTCCCGCCCGAGCGTGACCCGCACGGCCTCGGTCTGGCCGGTGAAGATCGAGGTCACCGGCAGCCGGCGCGCGTGCGTGGCCCGCAGCCGGTACACAGCGTTCCCCGCGGCGTCGCGCGCCTGGGCTTCGCCGCTGCTCGCCCGCTCGCGCGCGCTCCCGCGGGTCTTGACCGCCATCAAAGCGTCGAGAAATGCATCGACTGTGTTCGCGTCGATGTCTTCGGAAGCAGGAAAGCTGCGGGCGAGCAGCTGGCTCAGGGCGGCGCGATTACGGGCGAGCATCGGGGCACTCCCTCCGGCCAGGTCGCCAGCGCTGCCATCGATCACCGCGATCGCCGCTGGTCGGTGGCTCGCTGGCAAGGTACACCGGAGTCATGGATTCCGGCAACCCGGCGCTGCCACCCACGCGGACCGATCGGGAGGGATGAATCGGTGGTGAATCGGCGCACGCAGGGCGAGCCTGACGCCGCGCAACTCGCCGCGACCTCGGCTCCGTCTGCCGGCGCGCCGACTCTCGATACAACGCCAGCGCCGCGTCCCACCGCCTCGAGCCTCACCGAGACGACCGCCGGCGCGCCCCGCCACCCGCCGACCCTGCCGGACACCCCGGACCTCGCCATGACGCGGAGCACCGCGCCGGCAGCCGTCGCCCGGCCCGAGCTGGCGATGGGCACGGTGATCGGGCGCTACCTCGTGCTCGAACGCCTCGGCGCCGGGGCGATGGGGGTCGTCTATTCGGCCTTCGACCCCGAGCTCGATCGCAAGGTGGCGATCAAGCTGCTGCAGCCGGACACCGGCGGCAACCAGGCCTCGATGAGCCGCGACGCGCGGGCCCGACTCGTCCGCGAGGCCCAGGCTCTGGCCCGGCTGAGCCACCCCGGCGTCGTCGCGATCCATGACGTCGGCGTCCACGGCGACGAGGTCTGGATCGCCATGGAGCTGGTCCACGGCCGCGTCCTGCGGACCTGGCTCAGCGAGCGTCGCCGCAGCTGGCGCGAGGTCCTGACGGTGATGATCGCGGCGGGCCGCGGGCTGGCAGCCGCCCACGCGGCCGGCCTCATCCACCGCGACGTCAAGCCCGACAACGTGATGATCGACGACGAAGATCGCGTGCGCGTGATGGACTTCGGCCTCGCCCGCCGCGGCGCCAGCGACGACCCATCACGTCCGGCGCTCGCCAGCGACGGAGCGATGCTCGCGATCGACGTCACCACCGCGGGCTCGCTGATCGGCACGCCTGCATACATGGCACCCGAGCAATTCCAGGGCGAGGGCGTCGGGCCCGCTGCCGATATCTTCGCCTTCTGCGTGATGCTGTGGGAGGGCCTCCACGGCGCGCGACCCTTCGCCGGCAAGACCCTCGCCGAGCTCCGCGACAACGTCCTCGCCGGACGCATCGTCGCACCCCACGGCCCCGCCGCGCCGCGCTGGCTCCGGGCCGTGCTGATCCGCGGTCTCGCGGTCGACCCGGGCAAGCGCTGGGCCAGCATGGCGGCGCTGCTCGCCGAGCTGGACCGCGGTCAGGCCCGCGTGCAGCGGCGACGCTGGCTCGGCGCCGGCGTCGGCGTCGTCGTGCTCGCCGCTGGACTCCTCGGCGCCCGCGAGGCCGCGACCCGCAGCACGATCTCAACCTGTGAGGCCATGGGCGCCGCCGTGTTCGACGACTGGTCCGCGACGACCCGCGCCGACATCGAACGCGCCTTCATGGCGACCGGCAAGACCCACGCGGCGACGGTGTTCGCCAAGACGACCCCCTGGCTCGATGGCTGGGCGAGCGCGTGGCAAACAGCGACGACCCGGGCCTGCCTGCACCACCGCGTCGACGCCACCTGGGACGACGAGCTCCACGCCCGGGCCAGCGACTGTCTCGCCGAGGAGCGCGGCCGCTTCACCTCGCTGCTGCACGAGCTGCGGGTCACCGACGCCCGCTCCCTCAACCGCGCCACCACGGCCGCCGCCGGGCTCGCGCCCGTGGACGCTTGCCTGGACCCCGCGGTGCTACGCGACCGACCGCTGCGATCGCCCGAGCAACAAGCCGCGACCCGCGAGCTCGACGAGCAGCTCGCCCGCGTCAGCGCGCTCAAGGCCACGGGCACGTACAAGGACGGCCTCGCGCTCGCCCGCGCGGCCGTCGCCACGGCCCGCGCCGCGGGGGTCTCGGCGACCGTGTCCGAGGGCGAGTACCTGATCGCCACGCTCGGAGTCGAACCTCGGCGACCACGCGGCGGCCGAGCACAGCCTGCTGCGCGCCCTCGCGGCCGCCCGCGACGCCCACGACCAGCGCCACGCCCTGACCAGCGTCCTGCAGCTGATCTGGGTCGTCGGCGATCGCCTGACCCGCTTCGCCGAGGCCAAGGTGTGGGCCGAGGCCGCCCGCCTCGAGATCTCCCACATCCCCGGCGACACCCGCCCCGCCGAGGCCGCCCTGGCCAACAACCTCGGGCAGGTGCTGCAGGCCCAGGGCACCTACGCGGAGGCCATCCCCCTGCAGGAGCGTGCGCTCGAGCTGTGGACCGAGGTGTACGGCGAGGGCCACCCGCTGGTCGCCCTCGCCCTCAACAACCTCGGCAACGCGTGCTCCGGCAAGGGCGCGCTCGCCGAGGCGATCGGACACCACGAGCGGGCCCTGGCGATCCGCGAGCAGACGCTCGGGACGGACCACCCCCTCGTCGCCGGCAGCCTCAGCAACCTCGGCCTCACCTACAACCGGATGGCCCGCGTCGACGACGCCCTCCGCGTGCACGAGCGGGCCCTGGCGATCCGCGAGCGCGTCCTCGACGAGGACAACCCGGACCTCATCGAGAGCCTCAACAACCTGGCGGTCGTCCACAAGAGCCTCCACCACAACGACGAGGCCCTCCGCATGTACGAGCGAGCCCTGGCGATCCTCGCCCGCGCCCCGGACAGCAACCCGACCCTGCGAGCGACGCTGCTGTTCAACAGCGGGCGCCTCCAGGCCTCCGAGGGGCGCGCGATCGAGGCCGCCGCCCGCCTGGAGCAGGCCGTCGCCATCTTCGAGGCGGCGCTCGGCAAGGACCACCTCAAGGTCAGCTACCCGCTCATCGCCCTCGGCGAGCTCCGCTCCCGGGCCAACGATCACGACGGCGCCGCACGCCTCGTCGAGCGGGCCCTGGCGATCCGCGAGAAGGCGCTCGGCCCGGAGCACCCGGACGTGGCGACAAACCTCGCCGCGCTGGCGCGGATCGAACGAGCCCGCGACCACCTCGACGCCGCGCTCCGCCTCGACACCCGGGCCCTCGCTATCTACGAGACGAAGCTCGGCAAGGACAACGTCCAGCTCGCCGAGATGCTCACGGGCCAGGGCGAGACCCACCTGGCCGCGCAGCGACCCGCCGACGCGATCGCCCCGCTCACGCGGGCCCTCGCCCTCACCGAGCCCCGCAAGGACTACCGCAGCGCCACCAACCACCTGCGCTTCCTGCTCGCGCGCGCCCTGTGGGACGCCCGCAGCGACCGCCCGCGGGCCCTCACGCTCGCCGAGGACCGCCGCCGCCGAGTCCGTCGATTCGGACGACGACAAGGCCCGCGCGGAGCTCACCGCGTGGCTCGCCGCGCACCGCCGCTGACCTCCTCCATTCGGCGTCAGCCCGGGACGATCGGCACGCAGCAGCCGGTCGAGCAGAAGGTGCCCTCGGGGCAGTCGGAGTTGCCCATGTTGTCGACCTTGCACGGGTCGGTGTTGTCGCAGCTGGGCATGTCGCAGCCGGGCGGCGGCTCGGTCTCGCCGAAGCAGACCTCGCAGTTCTCGGGCTGACACGCGTCGTCGCAGTCGTCGTTCTTGCTGCACTGCAGGCAGGTGTCGATCGCGTCGAGCGAGCAGTTCTGGTCGCCGAGGAAGATGTCGTACACCATGCCGTCGACGCTGACCGTGCAGCAGCCGAAGCAGTCGCAGCCGTTGGGCACCTGGCAGGTATCCACGCACTCCTGGGTCTGCTCCGCGGGGCACATGGCCTTCGGGTCATATGGACATTTGTCGCCGCCCGGGCCCTTGGGGTCGCACTTGAGGTCCCACGCGCAGTCGCCCTTGCCGCCGCCGGAGTTGCCGTCGAAGAAGCAGTCCTGCTTGCACGGGTCCATGTTGTCGCCCGGGAGGCCGGTGGCGAAGGTGTCCTCGCGGTCGTCGCAGGGCGAGATGCACTCGGGGTCGGCGGTGTCGATCTTGCCATCATTGTCGTTATCGATGCAGTCGCCGCAGGCGTAGGTCGCCCCGTCGCACTGCAAGGGCACGCAGACGCCGCCGCCGGTGGTCGCGTCGCCGGTGGTCGCGCTGGTGCCGGTGGTCTGCCCCGCGCTGGCGGTGCCGGTGGTCTCGGGCACGCCGGTCGAGAGCGCCTCGGTCGCGCCGCTGGTCGTGGGCTCGCTGCCAGTGCTCGGCGTGACGGTGGTCGGGCCGTTGCCGCTCGAGCTCGAAGCCGTGGAGCTGGACTCTGCGCTGTCCCCGTTGTCCGGGCTCTTGCACGCGAATGTGAGGAGGGCGAGGGCGAGGCTGGGGACGATCGTGAGGCGATGCATACGCGGAGGGCCGCGCGACGTGGCGAGACCGCGCGGTAACGGGTGAGACAGGGGCCGGCGCGGCCATTCCAAGGCGGACTCGCCTTTTACAGCGAGACGTCGACCACGTAGACGCCGTAGTCGGAGCTGGCGCTGCCGGTGACGTGGATCGAGCCCGGCACGCGGACGATCGTGCCGTCACCGGCGTCCTTGGTCTGGCCGCTCATGCTGAGGTCGAGGGCGACGTCGCCGACCAGGTCGTGGTCCATGACGAAGGTGCCGCGGAGCGTGCCGCTGAAGTCCGCGTCCGGCAGGCCCTTGAAGCTCATATCGAGCGCGGCTGGCCCGCCGTTGTAGATCACCTCGACGTCGCCCTCGAGGACGACGTCGGCGTAGTCCTCCGCGAGGGTCATCTCGAGGCGCATGCCCTTGTTCTTCGAATTGCCCTGGTCGACCTTGCCGCCGATGACCATCAGGCCCGAGAGATCGCCGGGGCCCGATTGCTCGGGGATGTTGGCGCTGCTGGCGGCGTTGAAGCCGGCGAAGCCGAGGTCGATCGCACGGTCGATCGCGCGGTCGAGGCCGAGGTAGGCCAGGCGCGCCGAGGCCTCGTCGTCGACCGCGCCCTTCGGGCCGCCGCCGTTGCAGCCGGGCGCGGACGGGCCGACGAGGGCGACGAGGAGGCAGAGGACGGACCGTCGCAAGAGCTGGGGGCGGGACATGTCGCTTGGACCGCGCTCGCAGGTCCGTTTCCAACCCATGGGTCCACCGCCATCGTCGGGGCCAATCCCCTGGTCAACGCCCCGTGCTCTCCGGGGCTGCCGGAGAACGAAGCGCCGACGTGGGTGCGGTCGACCGGATCTCATTTTTACTGCTGAAAGCAGTAAATCGGCTCCTGCCACGCGCAGGAGCCGCCCTGGCACGCGCTGCTCCAGTTGACGTTCGTCGCGTTGTTGTAGCCCCAGTGCGACCCGCCGTTGGTCGAGGTCCAGTTGGTGCACGAGTTGTTGGCGTTGAAGATCGTGCCGTTTTGCAGGGTGTTGGTCCACACCGAAACACTGGCAACACAGGTCGCCGTGCCGACCGGTGGGGCGCCGTTGGTCTCGGTCTTGTTGATCGGATTCGCCAGGGTGCCGTCGATCAGGTCGGCCCAGTTGTTGGCGATGATGACCCCGTCGACCCGGGCGTAGGGCACGGCGGACTGGGTGAAGCGCGTCGCGGGCGTGCCGTTGACCTCGGAGGTGGACAGCCACGCCTTGTAGGTGCCGGGCAACATGGCCGCGGTCGCGCGGGCCTGGCAGATCGCGTCGGCGCCGGCGAGCCCGCCGAGGTTGCCGGTGTGCAGGGTGCTGGTCACGAACACCCGCTTGATGCCGCTCTTGCACATGTTGGTGCAGGCGTCGTTGTCGACCATGTTGCCGTCGTCGCACTCCTCGGCGCCCATCAAGACCTTGCCGTCGCCGCACTTGGCGGTCTTGCAGGTGTTGATGCACATGTCGGTCTCGACCATGTTGCCGTCGTCGCACTCCTCGACGCCCATCTGGACGATCGTATCGCCGCACTTCGCGTTCTTGCAGCTGTTGAGGCAGGCGTCGGTGTCAGCCATGTTGCCGTCGTCGCACTCCTCGCCCATCTGCTTGATCATGTCGCCGCACTTGGGGGCTTTGCACGTGTTGGTGCAGGCGTCGTCGTTGACCATGTTGCCGTCGTCGCATTCCTCGACGCCGGCCTGGATGGCCATATCGCCGCACTTGGCGTTGAGGCAGGTGGCGAGGCAGGCGTCGGTGTCGTCGGCGTTCCCGTCGTCGCACTCCTCGACGCCCTCCTGGACCAAGCTGTCGCCGCAGGAAGCGGGGGCGCACATGTTGGTGCAGTCGTCGGTGTCGACCATGTTGCCGTCGTCGCACATCTCGCCGGGGCCGACGATGGCATCGCCGCAGATGGCGTTCTTGCAGGCGTTGGTGCAGGCGTCGGTGTCGTCCTGGTTGCCGTCGTCGCACTCCTCGACGCCGAGGATGACGAGGCTGTCGCCGCAGATGGCGGTCTTGCACAGGGCCGTGCAGGTGTCGGTGTCGTCCTGGTTGCCGTCGTCGCACTCCTCGCCGTCGTCCATCACGCCGTCGCCACAGACGCCGGGCGTGCCAGTGCTGGCGGTGGTGACGTCGGTCGTCGTGTCGGTCGTCGTGTCGGTCGTCGGCCCGGAGGTCGTCGCGTCGGTGGTGGCGCTGGTGCCCGTGCCCTCGGTTGCGGCGGTGGTCGGCACGTCGGTCGTGGGCGTGTCCGTCGTCGGCGCGGCCGTCGTCGTCTCCCCGCCCGTGGCGGAGCTCGTGCTCGTGCCAGTTGTCGCGGTCTCGGTGCCAGTGGTGTCATCGCCGCAACCTGCGAACATGGTCGCGAGTACGGTCGCCATTCCCATCCATCGAATATCGAGCTTCATGGCCTGATCTTCGCTGGACTCACGGTGGCGCACAAGCCCAATCCGTGATGCTCTTCGGACCGGCCGGCCTCTGCAGCTCCTCCGCATGCAGACGAGGATGAGTTCACGCAATTCGAGGCCCGGCGAGGCCAAGAGGTGATAGTCTCGCTCATGCGCCGGGCCTGGGGAATTCACGCGATCGTTTTGGTGCTGGTGCTGGGTGGGCTATTGACCGCGCTGACCCTGACGAATGGCAGCGATCGGACCGGCGTCGCGCTGGTGATGGCCTTCGTCTGGGTCCCCGTGGCGGTGGTGTATTCGGCGGTGTCGACGATCATGCTGCTGCTGCTGCGACCTGGTCGGTTGGCCGTGGCGCTGGCCCACGTGGTCGCGCTGGGGGTCGGGGTGCTGGCGCCGTTGTTCTGGTTGAAGGCCGGAACGGGCCGTTGATCATGAGGTACTCGACGCATCATTGAGCCGCATGGGCGCGGAAGCCATTGGGACAGTCGCGAGCGAACGCGAGGTCCGTGATGTGTACGGATCCTGGGGGCCCGCGGCCGCTTGCGCGCGCGGGCGCGCATGGCCTAGCCTGCCGGGCATGCACGGACGCACGATAATCCTCTGGCTGATGCTCGCCGGCTGTGGCGACGCGGCCTCCACGGCAGGGACGACCACAGTGGCAACGTCCGGTGGTACGAGCAGCGGCGACGCGACGACCCCCACCCCGACCACCGGCCACGCGGGCACGACCGGCGGAGCCACAGGCAGCGGCACGGCCGCCGCGAGCAGCTCCGCCTCGACCACCGCCGTGGCAGCCACCGGCGACGACCCGGGCAGCACCGGTCTCGTCGACACCGGCGAGCCCGCGGGCACCAGCACCACCGGCGATGCCGGCAGCACCACCGGCACCACCGGCACGGACAGCGGCACGGACAGCGGCGGCGAATCGAGCACTGGCGCCCCGGCCTGCCCACAAAACGGCCCGCCCCCGGGCCCCGCGCTGCACCGATTTGACGTCGCCACGCTCAACTGTCCCGGCGACAGCTGCCCCGCGGACCAGGACCAGTGCCTGTGTCCGGTCGACTTCGCGGCGCTCGACGTGGCTCCGGCGCACTTCATGGCCACGGGCACCGATAACAACAAGCAGCTGGTGTGGGCCGCCGGCAACTTCCAGGCGATGTACGTCGACGACCTCAACACCGACTGGATGGCCGGCGGCGCGGCGCGGGCGGACGCCTTGATCGCCTCCGCGGCGAGCAACTTCGATTGCGGCGCGCCGGAGTGGTTCATCGTCAACGAGATCTCCGCGAGCCAGTGGCCGAACAATCCCGCCTATCGCCAATTCGTGATCGAGTTCGCGGCGACCATGAAGAACAGCTATCAAAAGACCGTGGTGATCGCCGCGCCCTTCGACAAGCCGGGCAACCACGCCGCCGACTGGGCCACGCTGGCCGATCACGCCTATGTGGCCGCCGAGGTCTACCTGTCGGGCAAGGAGGTCAACGCCAGCGGCAACTCGGTGGCGTGGTGCACCGCGCAATACAAGGCCGCCGTCGCCGCCTACGCCGCGCTCGGCGTGCCCAAGGACCGCCTGTTCCTGGTCGAACACTTCGGCCAGACCACGCCGGACAAGGCCTGGGGTCGCGCCGGCGTCTCGGTCGCCGGCTGGCACAACGCGATCAAGGCCCGCTCCCAGGCCGCACATTCCGTCGGCTTCGCGGGCTTCATCAGCTATGCGTGGAGCTGGAACCTCATGCACGAGACCGCCGCCAATCGCCTCGCCTTCAGCGAGACCTTCGCCGCCCAGCAATTGCCATAAGGACCCTCGCCATGGTCTCGCTCCCCGCCCTCCTGCTCGCCCTGCTCTCCGGCTCTCCCACGGTCATCCCCGCGGACGGCCCGGTCTGGGTGTTCTTCGCCGACAAGGCCGTCGCCGACCCCGGCCCCGCGCTCGCCGAGCGCCGTCGGGGCCTCGCCGCGCGTGCCCTCGCGCGGCGCGTGCGGACCCGCGGCGACGCCGGCGTCGACCTGCGCGACCTCCCGCCCGCGCCCGCGTACGTCGCCGCGGTGCTCGCCACCGGGGCCCGACTGCGCGCCAGCTCGCGCTGGCTCAACGCCATCAGCGTCGACGCGAGCGCGACGCAGCGGGCGGCGATCGCCCGGCTCCCCCAGGTCCAGCGCCTGCGCCGCGTCGCACGCGGGCAGCGGAGCGCGGGCGATCTGCCGCTGGCGCCCGCGCCGGCGCCGATCGACGGGGTTTACCTGGTCGGCCAGGCCCAGCTCGATCGCCTCGGCGTGCCGACCTTGCACGAGTGTGGCCTGACCGGCGCCGGCGTGGTCGTCGGTGTCCAGGACACCGGCTTCGCCCTCACGCATCAGGCCTTCGCCGGCGCCACCGTGCTCGCCGCCCGCGACTTCGTCCACGACGACGACATCGTCGCCGACGAGGACGGCGACGCCGAGAAGCAGGACCACCACGGCACGGCCGTGCTCTCGCTGGTCGTCGGCCGCGACGGCGACAACTTCTCGGGCGTCGCGCCCGGCGTCTCGCTGCTGCTGGCGAAGACCGAGGACGTGAGCTCCGAGACCCCGGTCGAGGAGGATTATTACGTCGAGGGCCTCGAGTGGATCGAGGGGATGGGCGCCGACATCTTCACCGCCTCGCTCGGCTACATCGACTGGTACAAGCCCGAGCAGCTCGACGGCAAGACCACCGTCGTGGCCCAGGCCGCCGCGATCGCGATCGCCAACGGGCTCATCATGTTCGCGCCCACCGGCAACAACGGGCCCAATGCCATGACCCTGATCTCCCCGTCCGACGTCGACGGGATCATCGCCATCGGCGCCACCAACGTCGACGGCGTGCTCGCCGGCTTCTCCTCGCGCGGTCCGACCGCCGACGGGCGGATCAAGCCCGACTTGCTCGCCCCGGGCGAGGGTGTGTGGGGCGTCGCGCCGGACACCCTCGATCAATACGCCGCGCAGAATGGCACCAGTCTGGCCACCCCGCTCGCCGCTGGCGTCGGCGCGCTGCTCAAGCAGGCCTACCCGCAGCTCGGGCCGGCCGAGATGCTCGCCCTCCTGCGCGACACCGCCGTCGCGGACGGGCCGCCCGAGAGCGACCACGGCTGGGGCATGATCGACGGCCCGGCCGCGGCCGGTCTCTATTGCACCTGCGTCGACGCTGACAAGGACGGCCATTTCGCCGCCCGCTGCGGCGGCGATGACTGCGACGATTCCGACGCCACCGTCTATCCCGGCGCACCGGAGCTGTGCGACGGCGCCGACAACGATTGTGACCTTCTCACGCCGCCCGGGGAGCAGGACGCCGACCTCGACGGTGCCCGCCTCTGCGCCAACGATTGCGACGACGCCAACGCCGCCCGCTATCCCGGCGCCCCCGAGCTTGCGGATTGTATTGACACCGATTGCGACGGCTTCGGCAGCGACGATTGTGAGGTCGGCACGACGGGCCCCACCCCCTCCACCACGAGCAGCGGCGGCGACGGCGAGTTGCCGACCACCGATGCCCTCAGCACCGGGGGCGGCGCCGCCGGTTCGTCGACCGGCCCCGAGCCGCCCGGGCAGGACATCGAGGTCGGCTGTCAGTGCGCGGCCGGCCCAGGCGGATCTGCGCGCCTGCTGCTCCTCCTCGCCTGCGCCGCGCCGCTCGCCCGACGTCGGCGACGACATCCGTGAATCACCATGCTCGGCGCCACCGATGATCGCAGCAGCCTGCTCGCCGCCCTCGCCGACGCGTGCGGCGCGACCGGCTTCACCGCACTGGGCGACGCCACCGTCCTCGCAACCTCTCATGGGCCGCTGACGACCCACGCCGGCCTCAACACCCGCACCGGCCGGGCCGAGCGCGGCGGTCCGCTGTGCCAGCGCATCTTCGGCGCCGTCGTCGACCACTCGTGCCTGTGCACCAAGTACCGCGGCCACGAGCACCTGGGCCACCGCTGCGAGAAGTGTGGTGTCCTCGTCGCCCCTGCCAGCGTCCGTGGCGAACGCTTCGGCCACGTCGCGCTGGTCGTCGCGCTCCGCCACCCCTGGCTCCCCGAGGCTCGCGTGGCGCAGCTGCTCGTGCTCCCGCCGCGCCTGCGCCTGCTCCCGCGCGAGCGCGGCGACATCGCCCACGATCCCGACCAGCAATGCCGCGAGTTCATCGCGGTCGATGCGCGCAACATGGCCCTGCCGATGTTGCTGATGGGCGGCACCCAATATGAGCCCTATCCCGAGCGGCCCGCGCCCGCCGGGCTGACCGCCCTCTACGCCCAGCTCATCGCCCGCAACGAGACAGCGCGCGCGATGTGGTCACGCGCCCCGGAGGTCGTCCGCGAACACGAGACCGCGCTGCTGCAAGCCAGCCTGGACGCCCTGTTCGGGCCCCCGACCACCGCCGTGAACCCCCGCGGCCGCCGCCTCCGCGACCTGCTGCTCGCCGCCCGCGAGCGGAGCGACGGGCCCGAGCTCGCCGCGCTGCTACTCGCCGCCGGGCTCCGAGCGGAGTCCACGAGCTGACGCCCCCTGCGCCGCGAATGTCAGCACACGAGCGAGCGCCCGATCGATGATTGAGAAAGCTAGCAGCCCACCGCAAGGTCGCGGAGGTACGCCGCGGGCGTCACCGCGAAGGCCCGGCGAAAGTGGCGAGTCAACTGGGCCGCGTCGGTGAAGCCGACCTGCGCGGCGGCCCCGGCGATCGACGCCCCCGCGGTGAGCAGCGCCCGCGCGGCGTTCACCCGCAGCAAGATCTGGTAGTCGTCCGGCGCGACCCCGAAGGCGGCGGTGAACATGTGCGCGAGGTGCTGGGCGTTGATGCCGTCGATCGCGGCCAGCTCGGCCAGCGTCACGCGCTCCGCGAGGTGCAGCCGCAGGTGCTCGCGCACGGCCGCCAGCTCGCGCAGCACCCCCCGCCCCGCGTGCGGCCGGCGATCGCCGTGGCGCTCGAGCGCGAGGCTCACGAGCTGGCGCAGCGCCACCGCGAGGTCCTCGCTACCTCCACCCTCGAGGCCGGCGTGGAGCTGGTGCTGGGCGGCGAACAGCGTGGGGTCGTCGACCGCGAGCCCGCGCCAGTGCGGCGCCGCGGGCCAGCCGAGCGCGCGCGCCACGGCCTCGACGTATGCGACCGGCAGCCACAGCACGCGCACGCTGGTGCTGCGACGGTCGAGCGTGCGCTGCACGTCGCCGGGTTCACGCAGCTGGGTGCGGCCGGCCGCGGCCGCGACCTCGTTGCCGTGCACGCGATAGCGGCCGCGGGCGTCGGGTCGCAGCGGGACGATTAGCAGATAACCCTCGACCAGCAGGCGCGCGCACTCGAGGGCCTCGTCGATGCGGATCACGCACGCGCCGTCGATCTCCGGGAGGGCCCGCCAGGACGCCGGCATCCGCGACACACTACCGCCCGCTGACTCAGCCCACCAGCGCCCCGACGCCGGCCGTGGTCGCGATGGCGAGCGCACCCCAGAACCCGACCCGCAACGCGCCCAACCACACGCCCGCGCCGCCGGCCCACGCGGCGAGCGAACCCAGCGCGACCAGCGACGCGAGCGATATCCCCACGACCCAGTAGACCAGATAGCTCCCCGGCAGCAGCGCCGAGACCGCGAGCGGCACGGCGGCACCGACCGCGAAGCTGGCGGCCGAGGCCAGCGCCGCCTGCACCGGCCTCGCGCTGTACGCCTGGGAGATGCCGAGCTCCTCGCGCCCGTGCGCGGCGAGGGCGTCGTGGGTCGTCAACTGCCGGGCCACTTGCTGGGCCAGCTCGGGGTCGAGCCCGCGAGCGACATACAGGGCCGTCAATTCGGCCAGCTCTCCGCTCGGGTCGGCCGCGAGCTCCTTGCGCTCGCGTGCGAGGTCCGCCTTCTCGGCGTCGGCCTGCGAATGCACTGACACGTATTCGCCGGCGGCCATGGACATCGCCCCCGCGACCAGACCTGCGACACCGATCATGACGACGTTGCCGGAGCCGGCGACGGCCACCCCGACCAGGAGGCTGGCGGTCGAGACGATGCCATCGTTGGCACCCAGGACCGCGGCCCGCAACCAGCCGATGCGGTCCGTGCTGTGGCGTTCGATGTGGCGGCGTGATGATGGCATGCGTGGGTCCCCGGGCCGCGAAGATAGCTCGCGGCGGCCGCGAGCGCGCACTCGCCCGCGCACGCGCCCACGCCCCTCGTGATAGCCTCGTCGCCGCAGGACGGGTGGTGAGCGAAGAGCACAGCGGGCCGCCTGCACGGCCCTCCCCGGGCCCCGCGAGAGACCCGGCGCAAGACGAGGCCACCCTCGCCGCGCCCCCGCGCCCCGCCATCGCCCTCGACGCCACCCGTGCGTCCAGCGATGTCAGCTTCCGTCCCGCCGCGCCCGACCCCCTCGCCACCCGCGCCAGCGACCACGCCTCGCTGCGCACCGACCTCACCACCGCCGCCAGCCTGGCCTTCCGCACCCTCGGCCGCGCCCCACCGGCCGGCGCCCACCACGAGCTCCGCCTCCCCGAGGAGGGCGAACGCGTCGGCCGCTTCATCATCCTCCGCGAGCTCGGCCGCGGCGCCATGGGCGTCGTCTACGCCGCCTACGACGAGGAGCTCGCCCGCCGCGTCGCCATCAAGCTGCTGCACTTCGGCCCCGGCGTCGACGCCTCGAGCGGCCGCTCGCAGCTGCTGCGCGAGGCCCAGGCGCTCGCCCGCCTCACCCACCCGAACGTCGTCGGCGTCTACGAGGCCGGCGTCTGGCAGCGCAGCGTCTACGTGGCGATGGAGTACGTCCAGGGCGTCGACCTCCAGGCCTGGCTGGCCGCCGAGCGCCGACCCTGGCGCGAGACCCTGACCGTGCTGTGCCAGGCCGGCGAGGGCCTGCTCGCCGCGCACCGCAGCGGCCTGGTCCACCGCGACTTCAAGCCCAGCAACGTGCTGGTCGGCGACGACGGCCGCGCCCGCGTCGCCGACTTCGGCCTCGCCGCCCGCCGCGGAGAGATCCCCGTCGGCGACCTCCAGAACGCCCTCCCGAGCCTCCTGACCAGCACGATCGCCGGCGACGGCGCGCTGGTCGGAACCCCGGCCTACATGGCCCCCGAGCAGGTCCGCCGCGGCGAGGCGACCGCCCACAGCGATCAGTTCGCCTTCTGCGTCGCCCTCTACGAGGCGCTCTACGGCGTCCGCCCGTTCCGCGGCGACGACTTCGCGGCCCTCGCCTCGGCGATCCAGCACGAGGACCCCCCGCAGCCGCCCGCCACCAGCAACACGCCCGCCTGGCTGCTCCCGGTCGTCCGCCGCGGGCTCGCCAAGGACCCCGCGCAGCGCTACCCGTCGCTCGCCGATCTGCTGCGCGAGCTGGCCCGCGACCCCGAGGCCGAGCGCGCCCGCCGACGCCGCCTGAGCCTGCAGCTGGTCGCCACCGCCATCTTCACGCTGCTGACGATCGTCGGCGGCGTCCGCCTCTACGGCGCGATCGCCCGCCACAACGCCGAGCGCCGCGCCGACGAGCGGCTCGCCGAGCTGCACGAGCAGCTCGCCGACCCCCGCGTGAAGAACAGCCCCGGCGAGGCCGAGCGCCTGCTCGTCGCCTTCGCCGCCTACCCCGACAACCGCGGCACCACGGCCGTCTCCCGCGCTCACCGCGACCACGCCGCCGAGCTCGCGGACCCAGCCGCCGCCATCGACGCCTACAGCTCCGCCTTCCTCACCGCCACCACCCAGGCCGACGAGATCGCCGCCCTCCGCGGCCTCATCCCCCGCCTCGTCGCCGCCGGGCGCCACCTCGAGGCCGGCGAGGCCCTCGCTACCCTCGACCGCCGCGCCCCCGAGCTCGCCCGCGACCCCGAGCTCGCGCTCGCCCGCCGCACCGCCGCGCTCCGCTGCCGCGACCTCCCGGCCGCCCGCGCCGCCCTCAATGACCTGCCCGCCGACGACCCCATGCGTACTTACGGACAGGTCCTCGAGAACATGTCCCATGCGACAGCTCTGGACCCGGCCCGCTTCGGCCACCGCGACGACGAGAACCACGCCTTCAGCAGCCGCGACCTCGACGGCGACGCCCGCCCGGACCTCGCCGTCGCCACCCCCGATCTCGGCCGCGACAGCTTCACCATCGTGCGCGGGACCAGCCAGCTCCCCGACCTCGGCACCCTGCACGCCGGTCAACCCGAGCTCTTTTACATCCAGCTGCTCCCGGACTTCGGCGAGGGACCGCTGCTCCTCAGCGCCTCCCGCCTGCCGGACCGCGGCCACAACCTGCGCTTCGCCCTCGCCGAGCCGCTGACCGACGGCAGCCTGCGCGAGCACCTCGTCTGGGAGGACTCGCCGCGCCTGGTCGCTGTCGCCAGCGACCTCGACCACGACGGCCGCCGCGAGCTCTACATCGGCGCCGGCGCGTACACTCGCCGCATCGTCCAGCCCGAGCGCGACGCCGACGGTCGCTGGCAGCTGCGCTCGCCGCTGCCGGCGATCGACCGCCTCGGCTCCGACATCAACGGCCTCGCCGCGGGCGACCTCGACGGCGACGGCCGCGAGGAGCTGGTCGTCGCTGTTGGCCCGTGGCGGGCCTTCGATCTCCGGGTCCTGCGCCGCGGCCCGGACGGCGCGCTCACGCAGGTCGCCCGCCGCAGCACCGGCATGGTCAACACCATCGGCCTCGTGCGCGTCGGCGACGAGCTGTGGATCGCCGCGGTCAAGCAAGACGCCTATCCCAGCGCCGCCCGCTTCTCGCCGCAGGCACCGTTCGGCCCGCCCGCCGGCCTCTACCTGTTCGCGCTGCGAGGCGACGCGCTCGTCGAGGTCGGCTTCCACCCGACCACCGCCGTGCCCGGCGTCGGCGAGCTCGATTACCCGCTGTTCGTCGCCGACCTCGACGGCGATGGTCACGACGACCTCGTGCTCCGCGGCAAGCAGAGCAGCCACGGCGCCTCCAACCTCGTGGTGTACCGCCAACACGCCGGCGAGCTGCTCCCACCGCTGGTGATCCACGGCCTCGTTCCCCTGGCGGCGCTCGAGCTCGACGACGACCCGGGCTCCGAGCTGCTCGTCGGCGACGCCCATGACCGCCCGCGCGAGTTCTTCGCGCTTGGCCAAGGCGGCGACCCGCTGCCCCCCCTCGCCACCCCCCGCGACGCCGAGCGCCCGCTCCCCGCCGGCCTCGACGACCCCGCCCTCGCCGCCGCCTGGCGCCGCACCGAGGAGATGGTGGCGATCGGCCTGCCGCTGCGCAGCGCCGCCGAGCTGTCCGCGCTCGCCGGTCCTTCGGGACATGTCCGTGAGGACCTGCTCCTTCGGGCAGGTGAGCTCTACGCCCGCGCCGGTGACCACGCGGCCGCCGCGGAGCACTTCGTCGCCGCCGCCGAGCGGCCCGCGCTGGCCGCCGAGGCCCTCGCCGGGGCGATCCGCAGCCGCCGCGCGCTCGGGGAGATCGCCGCCGAGACCGCCCTCGCCGAGCGCCGCGCCGTCCTCCCGGACCTGGACCCGCAGACCCGCGCCGCCGCGGAGGCCGAGCTCGCCGGCCTGCGCCGCGCCACCGCCCCGCGCCACCGCCTCGCCCTCCGCTTCGATCGCCCGCTCGACCCGCGCTGGCGCGTGCACGATCCGCTCCGCCTGACCCGCGACCCCACGCGCGACGCCCTCCGCCTGCAGAGCGCGCGCGAGCCGACGGTCGCCAGCCTGCCCCTGCGCCACGCCGGCGGCACGATCGTCGTCGCCTACGACCTCGAGGCCGAGCTCGCCGAGTGGGGCACGCAGATCGGCCTGCGCCTGGTCGACGGCGACGCGGTCCTGGCCGGCAGCACCGCCGGCGGCATGGGCAGCACCGACGCCCCGGACTTCGCCTTCGACATCAGCGCGAACATCCAGATGAGGTGGCCGCGCCCGCCACCCGGCCCGATCCGCGTGCGCCACGAGATCTACCCCGAGCTCGGCCTCGAGACCGTCGAGTACCAGATCGCCGGCGAGGCACCGATCCGCCAGACCCGGGCCTTCGACAAGCGCCTGCCCAGGCGACCCGTGCTGCGCCTGCACGCCACCAGCCAGCTCCCATTCTTCTTCGCCCGCGCCTTCATCCGATCGATCGAGCTCGAGGGCCTCGAGATCGACGACAACCTCGCGCCGGACCCGGACCAGCCGCTCGCGCGGACGATCGTCGAGGGCGAGCTGGCGACCGCCCTCGCCGCCCTCCCCGCCACCGACCTGCTCCCGCCCGGCGACCTCCGCCTGCTCTGGCGCGGCTCCCTGCTCGCCCGCCTCGACGACCCCGACGCCGCCGCCGCCGCCCTGCGCCGCGGCCTGGCTGTCCCCGAGGACAGCTCGATCTACACCAACCTCACCGCCCTGCTGCAGGCCGGCGACCCCCTGTGGAACAGCGCCGTCCGCCGCGCCCTCGGCCCGCAGAGCGTCCGCTACCACTACCCCATCGGCCTGCTCTCACACCCGTGGCGGCCCGGCGCCGTCGCCACGGCCCTCAGCGAGCTCGCCGGCTGGGCCCACGAGCCCGACCCCGCCGCGACCCCGGTGCAGCTCGCCGACCACGTGCTCGCGCTCATCGTCCGCGGTGAGGCGTGGCACCGCTTCGGCCGCCTCGACCTCGCCCGTCGCGACCTCGCCGCCGCCGCCGCGATCGCCGAGCGCCCGGGCGTCAGCGTCGAGCCGCGCCTGCTCCACGACCTGCGCCAGTACCAGCTCGCCGTCGCCGCGGGCCTCGGCGACCGCGGCGAGGCCCTCACCCACGCGACCGCCATGTTCCACGACGCCCAGGCGCCCGCGGTCCTGCTCGAGCGCCTGCACAACCGCGACGACCTGCGCGCCCTGTTCACCGACGATGACTGGGCCGCCCTGGCCCCCCTGGCCCGCGAGTGAGGCCATGGATCCCAAGTCGCCCGCCGCGTCGCGCCGACTTTCACCACGGGCTGCTAGCCTCGCCCGCGCATGACCGACCGCGACCTCCCGGACCTCCGGCGCGCCCAGGCGGGCGCCGTCCTCACCCTCACCCTCGACCGCCCCGACGCCCGCAACGCCTACAGCGAGGCGATGGTCGAGAGCCTGGTGCGCGCGCTCGACGAGGCCGAGCGCGACGACCAGGTCCGCTGCCTGATCGTCACGGGCGCAGGTCCTGCCTTCTCCGCCGGCGGCGACCTCAAGCGCATGCTGCAACACGACGGCATGTTCGCCGGCGCCCCGGCCGAGCTGCGCCGCCGCTACATCGACGGCATCCAGCGCATCCCCCGGCGCCTGGCGCTGACCGACAAGCCGGTGATCGCCGCGATCAACGGCGCGGCGATCGGCGCCGGCCTCGACCTCGCGTGCATGTGCGACCTGCGGATCGCCGCCCGCGGCGCCCAGCTCGGCTCGACCTTCGTCAAGGTCGGCCTGGTCCCCGGCGACGGCGGAGCCTACCTGCTCGCCCGCACCATCGGCTTCCCCCGCGCCCTCGAGCTGATGCTCAGCGCCCGCCTCGTCGACACCGACGAGGCCGAACGCATCGGCCTGGTCCACCGCGTCGTCGATGCCGCCGAGCTCCTGCCCGCCGCCCAGCTCCTCGCCGAGCAGCTCGCCGCCCTGCCACCCCTGGCCCTGCGCCTGACCAAGCGCGCCGCCTACCGCAGCCACGACCTCGGCCTCGAGCAAGCGCTCGAGCTGGCCGCGACCTACCAGGGCGTGGCCCAGAACACCGCCGACCACGCCGAGGCCGTGCGCGCGATGCTCGAGCGCCGCGCCCCGCACTTCACCGGCACCTGACCCTCAGGACAGCTCGTCGCCGAGGACCTCGGCGAGGCTCCCCGCCGTCAGCAGGCGCCCGGCCCAGCGCTCGAGGCGAGCGGTGTCCTGACACACCGCGATGCGCTGCTCGATCGCCTCGGGGACCACGAAGCCACGCAGCCGCAGCAGCTTGAGCAAGAGCTCCGCCTCGCCCTCCGCCTTGCCCTCCGCCTTGCCCTCCGCCTTGCCCCTGGCGTAGAAGCCACGTGCGAAGTCACTCTGGAATTCGTAGTTCGGAATGCGCATCAGGTGCTCCAGCGCCGCGCGGGCGACCTCGCCGAGGAGTGCGAAGACAAAGTCAGGATAGAGAATATCGCGGTCGCTGTCGAGGTCGCGGGCGGCGGCCAGGGCGGCCAGGGCGATGTGCTCGGCGCCCGGATCGTGCCCGTGCGCGGCGACCGAGAGCACCGCGAGCTCGGGGGCCCGACTCGCCGCCGCGAAGTCGGTGACGACGGGGATCTGGTCGGGGCCGAGGACGATCGGACGGAGCTCGCAGCGGCGGTGGCCGAGGTCGATCGCCTCGCCGCACCAGCGGGCCACCGCGGCCGCCGGCGCGATGACCACGAGCAGCGCCGGACAGCGATGGCGGGCCCGCGAACCCGCCACGTAGATCGGCCAGGTCCAGCGCTTGCGCAGGTCGACCTCGCTCTGGACCTCGACCACCAGGCAGCAGCTCGGGCGCTCCGGCTCGCCGAGCAGCAGCACCGCGTCGGCGCGGTGCTCGGCGAAGTTGAGGTCGACGAACTCCGCCGCCGTCACCCGCGACGGCGTCGGCAGCGGCAAACCGAGCCCGGCCGCGTCGCGCAGCAGCTCCGGCACGAGCTCCGGCGCCGAACGGACCAGGTGAACCAGCGCCTCGTGGGACAGCTTCGGCATCGCCGCGCGCCGGTCTAGCCGACGAAACGCGCGATGCAAGCGGCGATCAGCGGAGCCAGCGATCGCCGTATCAGCCCGAACGCGATCGCAGGATCAGCCGAGCTCCGCGATCGCCTCGCTAATGTCCACGAGCCCCTCGTCAACGCGGTCGCGGTGGGTGCGAAACGACAGCACGCAGATCCGCAGCACGAAGCGCCCGGCCAGCCGCGTCGACGTCAGGAAGACCCGCCCACGCCGGTTGATCGCCGCCAGCAGCCGCTCGTTGTGATCGTCCTGCGCCGCCGGGTCGCCGCCCAGCCGCGCCGGCACGTGACGAAACACCAGCAGCGACAGCTGCGGCGGCGCCACCAACAAGACCTCCGGCATCCCCCGCAGCACCCCCGCGGCGTACGCAGCCAGGTCCAGCTTCTCGTCCAACGCCGCCGCGAAGCCGTCCGCCCCGACCAGCTTGAGCGGCAACCACAGCCGCAGCCCGCGGAAGTCGCGGGACAGCTCCGGCGAGAGCTCGCAGAAGTCGACGAAGTCCGGGTCCTCCTGCATCGGCGGCAGGTACTCCGCGTGCACGCTGTGGGCCCGCCGCAGCGCCGCTGGATCGCGGACCAGCAGCGCCCCCGTGCCGTACGGCAAGAACAGGCCCTTGTGCGGGTCGAGCGTGATCGAGTCGGCGCGCCCGAGCCCGCGCAGCGTCGCCCGCCCGCGCTCCGTCAGCGCGAAGCAGCCGCCGTACGCCGCGTCGACGTGCAGCCACAACCCCTCGCGCTCCGCCAGCCCGGCCATGCCCTCGAGGTCGTCGACCGCCCCGGTGTTGGTGGTGCCCGCGCTGGCGACGAGCATGCACGGGCGCAGCCCCGCCGCGCGGTCGCCCGCGATCGCCTCCGCCAGTCGCTCGAGGCAGATCCGCTGCTGCGCGTCGACCTCGACCGCCCGCACCTGGGCCGCCGGAAATCCCGCCAGGATCGCCGCCCGCAGCACCGAATGATGCGCCTGCGTCGAGGTGTAGATCGTGCCATCCACGAAGCGCTCACCGAGCCGGTGCCGCGCCGCCACGGTGGCGCTGAAGTTGGCCAGAGATCCGCCGCTGGTCAGCACGCCGCCGCTGCCCGCCGGCAGCCCGACGATCTCACACAGCCACGTGATCACGTTGCTCTCGAGCTGGACCAGCCCCGGCGCCGCCCGCCACAGCCCGACATAACGATTGATCGCATCGGCGATCAGATCGGCCACCGCCGCGTGCAGCAGCCCGCCGCCGGGGATGTAAGCGAGATAGCCCGGCCCCGTCGTCGTGTAGCTGACCGGCAGCGCCCGCTCGAAGATCGTCGCCAGCAGTTCCGGCAAGGGCGCACCGCTGCGCGGCAGCGGCTCGCGCAGGCTGCGAGCCAGCGCCGCCCCACCCTCGGTGACACACGCGGCCCGCCCCGGCAGCCCGCGCAGCTCGCCGCATATCCGGTCCAGCGCCGCGGCGACCAGCGCCCGCAGATCCGCCTCATCAAGCTCGAGCCGCGAGAAGTCCGGCATGCGGCCCCGACGTACGCCAGCCCCGACGCCCCGCACAGGCCAGGACCCGCATCCAGTGCGTGCGAAAACCCGCGCTCGAAAGCGCGCCATCACCGGCGCAGGCGAGCTATACGGTGCCCGCATGCCCGCCAAGAAGTCGATGGCGATCACCCTCCCCGACCTGAACCTCTCGGAAGCCGAGCGCCGCCTCTGCCTCGAGGCCCTCACGCGCACCGGTTCGCTCGTCGAGGCCGCCGAGCTGCTCGGCACCAACCGCCACGCCCTGCGTCGACTCATCGCCAAACACGGCATCACCTGGTGGCCCTACGCCCAGCAGCAACACGGCTGGCGCCGCCCCCAGCGCGCCACCGCCTGAAGGCAGCCGCGCTCACTTCGGCAGCGGGTGCTCCTCCTTGTTCCCCGCCCACCCGCTCGGCTAAGCAGGCCGCGTGTCGCTGTTCCCCTGCCTCGCCGCGCCCGACGATCGCCCGCTGCTCACCGTCGACGCCACCACCCTCACGGCCCGCGACCTCCTCGCTGCCGCTGCCCGTCACGCCGCCTTCCTCGCCGCCGCCGACATCCATCCCGGCGATCACATCGGCGTGTGGACGCAGCCCCACCTGCACACCCCCGTCGCCCTCGCCGCCAACGCCCTCTGTGGCGTCGTCAGCGTCCCGCTGAACCCCAAGCTCGGCGCCCGCGAGGCGGCCCATGTCGCCGCGGACGCCGCCCCACGCCTGTGCCTCGCGGCCGCCCCCGACGAGCTCCCCGTCGGTCCGCTCGGTCGCGCCGCCGCCCTCGCTCACCTGTCCGATCGCACCTGTCCGATCGCACCTGTCCCCGGGACCAGCCCCGGCCCGCTGCTGATCCTCTATACCTCCGGCACCACCGGCGCCCCCAAGGGCGCCGTCCTGTCCGCCGCCGCGATCACCAGCAACCTCGACGCCCTCGCCCACGCCTGGGACTGGCGCCCCGGCGACACCGTCCTGCACGCGCTGCCGCTGTTCCACGTCCACGGCCTCGTGCTCGGCTGGTTCGGCAGCCTGCGGGTCGGCGGCCGCCTGCACTGGCAGCCGCGCTTCGACCCCGCAGCCCTCGCCGCAGCCCTCCCCGGCGCCATCCTCTTCGCCGTCCCGACCATGTTCCATCGCCTCGCCGACGCCGCCGAGCACGACCCCACCATCGCCTCCGCGCTCCGCCTCGCGCGGCTCCTGATCTCCGGCTCCGCCGCCCTCCCCCTGCGCGAGCACCAACGGATCTCGGCCCTCGCCGGCCGCGGCGTGTACGAGCGCTACGGCCTCACCGAGACCCTGATCAACTGCGCCGTCCCCGTCACCGGCCCGCCGCAGCCGGGCCGCGTCGGGCCCCCACTCCCCGGCGTCGAATTAAACCTTTGCGACGACGACCACCGCCCCCTCGCCACCGGCGACGATCAGACCATCGGCGAGATCGCCGTCCGCGGCCCCAACCTCTTCTCGAACTACCTCAACAACCCCACCGCCACCGCCGCCGTGCGCGACGCCGACGGCTGGTTCTACACCGGCGACCTCGCCACCCGCGACGCCGCCGGCTCGCTGCGCATCGTCGGCCGCCGCGCGACCGACCTGATCAAGAGCGGCGGCTTCAAGATCGGCGCCGGCGAGATCGAGGCCTGCCTCGCCGAGCACCCCGAGGTCTGCGAGGTCGCCGTCGTCGGCGCCCCCGACCCCGACCTCGGCGAGCGCATCGTCGCCTTCGTCGTCGCCCGCGACCCCGCGGCCCCGCCCAGCGCCGCGGCCCTGTGCGACTTGGTGGCCGCCGCTCTCGCCCCGCACAAGCGCCCGCGCGCCGTCCACTTCGTCGCCGAGCTCCCGCGCAACGCCATGGGCAAGCTCCTCAAAGCAGAGCTGCGCGCCCGCCTCGAGCCCTAGCTACTCGTTCAGCCCCTCACCACGTATAAAAGCCCTGGCCCGACTTCTTGCCCAGCTTGCCCTCCGCGACCATGCGGCGCAGCAGCTCCGGCGGCCGGAAATGGGCCCCCTCGCGCAGGTGCTCGCACAGGTACTCGGCGATGCTGAGCCGCACGTCGAGCCCGACCAGGTCGGTCAGGCGCAGCGGCCCCATCGGGAAGCCGTAGCCGAGGCACATCGCCTTGTCGATGTCCTCCGCCGACGCGACCCCCTCCTCGAGCATGCGGATCGCCTCGAGCCCGATCACCAGCCCGAGCCGCGAGGTCGCGAAGCCCGGCGAGTCCTTGACGACGATGCAGTCCTTCCCGACCAGCGCGCCGAAGCGCTGCACCGCCGCCAGCGTCTCCGCCGAGGTCGACGGCGTCACCACGATCTCGAGCAGCCGCATCACGTGCACCGGATTAAAGAAGTGCGTCCCGATCACCCGCTCCGGGTGCGGCAGCGTGGCCGCGAGCACCGACAGCGACAGCGAGCTGGTGTTGCTGGCCAGGATCGCCGCCGGCCCGGCGATGTCCGCCACGTCCTGGAACAGCGAGCGCTTGAGCTCGAGCTTCTCCGGCACCGCCTCGATCACCAGGTCCGCCCCGGCCACCGCCGCCGCCAGCTCCGACTCGCCGCGCAGGTGCTCCAGCGCCGCGCTGCGCTGCTCCGGCGTCAGCTTGCCGCGCTGCACCCCGACGTCGAGGTTGGCGGCGATCTTGGCCAGACCGGCGTCGACCAGCTCGCGGCGGACGTCGTAGAGGCGGGTCGTGAGGCCGGCGACGGCGCACACGTGGGCGATGCCGTGGCCCATCGTGCCGGCGCCGATCACCGCGACTGTGCTCAGGGTCGAGGTCGTCATGCGGCCGCGAGCATACTCGTGACGCAAAAAAAAAGACGCCGGCGTGGCGCCGGCGTCTGGTCTGCCCGAAGGCTTGTGCGAGGAGGGGGACTCGAACCCCCACAGGTCGCCCCGCTAGATCCTTAGTCTAGTGCGTCTACCAATTCCGCCATCCTCGCAGAGGCTCTTGGCTTCCCCGCCGCGGAAGACCGCGAAGGGATGGAGTGGGTATCACGAGTTCGGGGGCAGAGGCAAGCTCTCTCCGACCGAGTGGATCTTGAGCAAGTTCACGGACTTGTGATCCTTGAGCGGGTAGCCGAGCGTGAGCACGAAGCGGTCGCCCCGCGCCAGCAGCCCCGTCGAAAGCAGCAGTCGGTCGACATCCTGGAAGATGCTGCGACCCTCCGCGCTCGACAGCGTGAACTGCACCGGCGTCACGCCCCAGTACATCGCCAGGGCCTGGTAGGTCCCCGGGTTCGGCGTCAACGCGATGATCGGCACCCGCGGCCGGTAGTCGCTGACCAGCCGGGCGATGCCCCCGGAGATCGTGTACGTCACGATGGCCTTGGTGTCCGGCATGCTCTTGCTGCACAGCACCGCCGCCCGGGCGATCGCGTTGGTCGTGCTCCCGAGGTCGAGGTCCGAGTGCTCGCGCCAGTAGCGATCCTCACGCTCCGTCGTGCGGATGATCTTGTCCATCGTCCGCACCGCCTCGAGCGGGTACAGCCCCGACGCCGTCTCGCCCGACAGCATCACCGCGTCGCTGCCGTCGAGCACCGCGTTGGCCACGTCCGAGGCCTCGGCCCGGGTCGGCCGCGGGTTGCGGATCATCGAGTCGAGCATCTGCGTCGCCGTGATCACCAGCTTGCCCGCCCGGTTCGCCAGCTCGATCGCGTGCTTCTGGATGATCGGCACCTCCTCGGGCCCCATCTCCACCCCGAGGTCGCCGCGCGCCACCATGATCCCGTTGGCCGCCGCGAGGATCTCCTTGAGGTTGGCCACGCCCTCCGGCTTCTCAATCTTGGCGATGATCGGCACCACCCGCCCCTGCGCCTCCATCAGCGCCCGCACCTCCGCCACGTCGCTGGCCCGGCGCACGAACGACAGCGCCACCGTGTCGACCCCGAGCTCGAGCGCGAAGGCCAGGTCGGCCCTGTCCTTGTCCGTCATGGACGGCAGGCTCAGCTCCACCCCCGGCAGGTTGACCCCCTTGCGCGAGGTCAGGCGCCCGCCCGTGATCACCTCGGTGATCACCTCGGGCCCCTCGACGTTGATCACCCGCAGCTCGAAGTTGCCGTCGTCCATGAGGATGCGGTCGTTCGGCTTGCACTCCCGCGCCAGCTCCGAATAGTCGACCGTCACCCGCCCCGGCTCGACCACCGCGTTCACGTCGACGCTCAGCACGAAGCGCTCCCCAGCCCGCAGATCAAAGCCCGGCGCCGGGATCTTGCCGACCCGGATCTTCGGCCCCTGCAGGTCCGCCAGCACCGCCACCGCCACCCCCTGCGCCGCCGCCCCCTGACGGATCGCCTCGAACACCTTGGTGTGATCCTCCTGCGACCCGTGCGACATGTTGAGCCGCGCCACGTTCATCCCGGCACCGATCAGCGCGCTGATCACCTCCGGGTCGCTGCTCGCCGGTCCAAGGGTGCACACGATCTTCGCCCGGCGCTGCTGGTTCTGAGGCATGGCGCGCATGATGCCACAAGCCCCACACCCCCGGGCGACCGCCGTTCGCGCGCCACTTCATGTTAAGGTCCCTCCCCGCATGCAGTACACCCAGCTCGGCCGCAGCGGTCTCGTCGTCTCCCGCATCGGCCTCGGCTGCATGAGTTACGGCAGTCCCGCGTGGCGGCCATGGGTGCTCGACGAGGCCGCAGCGCAGCCCTTCTTTCGCCATGCGATCGAGGCCGGCATCAACTTCTTCGACACCGCCGACATGTACTCGCAGGGCGTCAGCGAGGAGATCGCCGGCCGCGCCCTCGCGACCTACGGCCGCCGCGACGAGCTCGTCATCGCCACCAAGGTGCACTACCCGATGGGCGACGGCCCCAACATGGCCGGCCTCTCGCGCAAGCACATCGTGCAGGCCTGCGAGGCCAGCCTGCGCCGCCTCGGCGTCGACGCGATCGACCTCTACCAGGTCCACCGCCTCGACCCGCGCGTCCCGATCGACGAGACCCTCGGCGCCCTCGACCAGCTCGTCCAGCAGGGCAAGGTCCGCTACCTCGGCGCCGGCTCCTGCGCCGCCTGGCGCCTCATGCAGGCCCTCGCCCGCGCCGACGCCCGCGGCCTGCACCGCTTCGTCAGCATCCAGAACCACTACAACCTGCTCTACCGCGAAGAGGAGCGCGACATGCTCCCGCTGTGCCGCGACGAGGGCCTCGGCGTCGTCCCGTGGTCGCCGCTGGCCCGCGGCCGCCTCGCCGGCGCCACCGCCACGGCCCGCAGCGCCAGCGACCAGCTCACCCCGCAGCTCTACGACCACCCCGGCGACGCCGCCGTGATCGCCGCCAACCTCGCGCTCGCGCAGACCCGCGGCGTCACCCCGGCCGAGACGGCCCTCGCCTGGCTGCTCCACCAGCCCGGCGTCAGCGCGCCGATCGTCGGCGCCACCAAACTCCACCACCTCGACGCGGCCCTGCGCGCCGTCGATCTCCGGCTTCACGCCGACGAGCTCGCCACCCTCGAATCCCCCTACCAACCGCACGCCGTCCGCGGCTTCGCCTGATCACCCCGGAGCAGCATGCCCTGGATCTATCTCTGCATCGCCGGTCTGCTCGAGGTCGGCTGGGCCGTCGGCATGAAGCTCAGCGACGGTTTTAAAAAGCCCGCCATCGCCGCGCCGACCGTCGTCGGCATGATCCTCAGCTTCTACTTCCTCGCCCTCGCCCTGCGCACCCTGCCGCTCGGCACCGCCTACGCGACCTGGACCGGCATCGGCGCGCTCGGCACGATCGTCGTCGGCATGATCTGGTTCGACGAGCCCTTCGGCTGGGCCCGCGTGCTGTTCGCCTCGATGGCGATCGCCGGCCTCGCCGGCCTCAAAGCCACGTCGGGGCACTGACGCGCCGCCCAAGTGGCGTCCTCGCTCCCTCCGCCGCTCCGGCACCCCACCATCGCTCACACGCCAGCGCCAGCGCCCCTCTGTTATCGTCCGACCATGCGCACGCTCTCCGCACTCCTCACCCTCGCCACGCTCACCCTCGCCTGCGACAAGGGCGACAGCACCGGCAGCGGCGAGGGCAGCAGCAGCGGCGCCACCGCGGCCACCGCAGCCAGTGCCACAACCGGCGACGTCCCGACCACCGCCGGCCCGGACACCAGCCCCACGACCAGCGACGCGACCGGCGATGCGACCTCCGGCAACCCGACCGGCGACCCGACCGGCAACCCGACCGGCGACCCGACCGGCACCACGACCGGCGACCCGACTGGCGACCCGACTGGCAACCCGACTGGCGACCCCACTGGAAACCCGACCGGCGACCCGACTGGCGACCCCGACGAGGCCGCCACGCAGCTGTGCGTCGACACCATCAACATGTACCGCGCCACCCTCGGCCTCCCGCCCTACGCCCGCTGGACCGACGCCGAGGTCTGCTCCGACGGCGAGGCCGCGATGGACGGCGCCTCCGGCAACCCGCACGGCGCCTTCGGCATGTGCGGCGAGTCCGCCCAGAACGAGTGCCCCGGCTGGCCCGGTCCGCCCGAGTCCATGATCACCGGCTGCCTCGAGCTCATGTGGGCCGAGGGCCCCGGCGAGGACTTCAACCTCCACGGCCACTACATCAACATGAGCAGCACCCAATACACACAGGTCGCCTGCGGCTTCGCCGACGGCATGAACGGCGTGTGGGCGGTCCAGAACTTCAAGTGACCCGCCGCCCCGCGGCGGCCCGCCCCGGGTATCCTCCGCGGCGGTGCCCCTCGACCTCTTCGCCGTCACACAACCTGGCCTCGAGGACATCTGCGCCGCCGAGCTCGCCGAGCTCGGCCTCGTCGGGCAGATCGTCCCCGGCGGCGTAAGCTTCGCCGGCGAGCTCGCCGACCTCGCCGCCGCCAACCTGCGCCTGGGCGTCGCCACCCGCGTGCTCGTCCGCGTCGGCGAGTTCCGGGCCCCCGGCTTCCCCGAGCTGCACGCCCACGCCGCCCGCCTGCCGTGGGAGCGCTTCCTCTCCCCCACCGCCACGCCGCGCGTCTGCTGCCTCGTCAGCGCCCGCAAGTCCCGCCTCTACCACACCGTCGGCATCGCCGAGCGCGTCGTCCGCGGCCTCGGCGAGCGCCTCGGCGTCGCCGCCGAGCTGGTCCCCGCGAGCGACGACGACGCCGACGCCGAGACCACCGTCGCCGCCCTCCGCGTCCACGTCCGCCTCGAGCGCGACCGCTGCACCGTCAGCGTCGACAGCTCCGGCGAACCCCTCCACCGCCGCGGCTACCGCCTCGCCCTCGCCCGCGCCCCGCTGCGCCCGACCCTCGCCGCCGCCATGCTGCGCGCCGCCGGCTGGCACCCCGGCGAGCCCCTCCTCGACCCGATGTGCGGCAGCGGCACGATCGTGATCGAGGCCGCCCGCCGCGCCTGCGGCCGCGCCCCCGGCAGCGACCGCAGCTTCGCCTTCCTCACCTGGCCCGGCTTCGCCGGCCCCGCCGCCCTCGCCCAGGCCCGCGCCGCAGCACCTGGCCCCAATTCAAACCTGTCCCCCGAGACACCCGACATGTCCCCAGGGACATCTCCACTCGACCTGTCCCCAGGGACACCCGACATGTCCCCAGGGACACCCCAGATCAACCTGTCCCCCGGGACATCCGACCTGTCCCAATGGACACCCCCGATCATCGTCGGCTCCGACCGCGACCCCGGCGCGATCGAGGCCGCCCGCGCCAACGCGGCCCGTGCCGGCGTCGCCGCGCTGGTCACCCTCGCCGTGCGCCCGCTGTCCGCCTGCGAACCCCTCCGCGGGCCCAGCCCCGGCCTGGTGATCTGCAACCCGCCCTACGGCGTCCGCGTCGGCAAGCGCGGCCCCCTGCGCGACCTCTACGCCCAGCTCGGACATGTCCTCCGGGACAGGTTCCCGGGCGCCCGCGTCGCCCTGCTGTGCGGCGACGATCTATGGCGCCACTGCGGCCTGCCGCTGCAGATCGCCCGCACCCTGCACAACGGCGGCCTGCCAGTGCAGCTGGTCCTGGGCCGCGTCCCCGCGTAATCGCGCAGGGCCCCGTCAGCCCCCGCGCGACCGGGTGTACCCTCGCGCGCATGTACCACGAATTCTTCGCCCAGATGCGCAAGCAGCTCGCTCAACTCGGCACCTGGCTCGACGCCGCGGCCGCCCACGCCAGGGCCAACGACATCGACCCGGCCGAGCTCCTGCAGCTGCGCCTCGCCCCCGACCAGTTCCCCTTCGTCCGCCAGGTCCAGATCAGCTGCGACACCCTCAAGCTGGCCGCCTCCCGCCTCGCCGGCAAAGAGGCGCCCAGCCACCCCGACACCGAAACCTCCCTCGACGAGCTCCACGCCCGCGTCCGCACGGTCCTCGCCTACCTCGATCAGTTCACCCCGCACGACTTCGCCGACGCCGCCCACCGCGTCATCAGCCAGCCGCGCTGGGAGGGCAAGGTCATGAGCGGCGCCGACTACTTCCGCGAGCACGCCCTGCCCAACTTCTACTTCCACCTCACCCACAGCTACGCGCTCCTGCGCCACCGCGGCGTCCCGCTCGGCAAGCGCGACTACCTCGGCCCGCTCAGCCTCCACCTGCCCTGATCTCCGCGTGATACGCTCGCGGCCGTGTTCACGCTCCATGTCTTCCACGCGCAGCACGGCCACTCGCTCGAGAAAGACCTCAGCCGCATCGCGGCCCTGCGCGAAGACCCGGAGATCACGATCTGGCTCGACCTCGACGGGCCGAGCGAGGCCGAGGCGCGGGTGCTCAGCGACGCCTTCCACTTCCACCCGCTGGCCATCGAGGACACCCTCCAAGATTATGGGCACCCGAAGATCGACACCTTCGAGGACCACGTCTTCATCATCGTCCACGGCATCGACTTCTCCCGCCTCAACCTCGACAAGACCCTCGACGTCCACACCCTCGAGCTCGACCTCTTCATCGGCCCCCGCTACGTCGTCACCCACCACGGCGACCCGGCCCTGAGATCGATCCAGGACCTGCACAAGGACGTGTGCGAGGCCGGCCACCGCCCGTGGACCGCGGTCCGCATCCTCCACCGAATGCTCGACCGCCTGGTCGACAACTTCCTCCCGGTGATGGACCAGATCGGCTGCAAGCTCGAGGCCCTCGAGGACAACATCATCCACAACCCCGCCCCCGACCTGCTGGAGCAGGTGCTCGAGGCCAAGAAGTCGATCCAGCGGATCCGCCGCATGACCGCCCACCAGCGGCTCATCCTCGAGTCCCTCGCCCGCGGCCACCTGGAGCTCATCCCGCGCGAGAGCCTGGCCTTCTTCCGCGACATCTATGATCACTTCGTCCGCGTCGCCGACCTCGCCGAGGCCTACCGCGAGGGCGCCCAGTCGGCCGTCGAAGCCTACCTGTCGATGTCGGCCAACAAGACCAACGACATCATGAAGGTGCTCACCCAGATCTCCACGATCATGCTCCCACTCACCTTCATCGCCGGCATCTACGGCATGAACTTCGACCACATGCCCGAGCTCCACTGGGTCCTCGGCTACCCCTTCGCCGTCAGCCTGATGTTCGTGACGGCGGTGGCGCTGCTGGTGTGGTTCCGCCGCAGGCGGTGGTTGTAGCGACGCTGTCCGCCGCGTGGGCCCACGCGGCGACTCGATTCAGATAGGAATTGCGCAGACCCCCACGTCCTCGAGGCCGGGCGGGATCGGCATCATCGGGTCGAACCATTGCACGCACTCTTGGTCAAAGTTCGGGCAGGTCTCCATTGCCGTGAAGTCGCAGACGGGCTGGCAGCAGCCCACGGCGTCTTTCATGCACGCGCTCGAGCCGGCGGAAATATTGAGGCAGACGAGGCCCTTGTCGCAGGCGTCGACGAATTCGCAGGGGTCGTTGGTCTTGCCCATGTCCCCCGAGGCGTCGGGCACGCAGACGAAGGTGACGTGGTTCGGGACGCACAGCTTGTCGCCCGCGCAGTCCTGAACCAGCGGATCGCATTCAGGGAGGCAGAGGTTGAGCACGCTCTCGCTCGCGTAGGAGCACGAGAAGCCCTCGTCGCAGGTCGGGGCCATTGAGGTGCCTTTGCACAGGGCGAAGCAGGTGCCCATATTCTTGGCGTCGACGTCCCAGCACATCGCGCCGGCTTCACAGTTATCGATGCCGCTGAGGCCGCCCTCGGTCATGCACACGTCACCGGGGACCTTGTCGCCGGTGACAGGGATGCACCTGGTGGCGTTCCAGGCGACACCTTCGTCGGCCCACGCCGCGCATTTCTCGCCGGGAGCGCAGTCCTGTGCGAAGATGTCACATTCGATCCCGCCGCTGCTGTGCAGATCAAGGCCCCCGCCCGCATCGCTCGATCCGCACGCTGTGTCGCAGGGGCTCGTGGTGTCGGTACTCGTGGTGTCGGTACTCGTGGGCGCGCCGGTCGAGCCACCGCTGGTGCCGCTCACGCTCTCGCCAGTGGGGCTGCCCATGCTGCTGCTAGCCTCACTGCCGTCGGTGGTCTGCGGCTTCGCGGGGCCGCAGGCGACCAGGATGGCCATACCCAGACGGGCGCAGCAGCAACGACACGGCTTCATCGGTGCCCAGTGTATAAGTTCGTGCCCGGTCTGGACAGCGCCCAGACCAGCACTCACGATCGCGGACGCCCGAACACCCGCCATCGGATCTGCGGCGGAAACCCGGTCCAGGGTGTCGGGCATCTTGCGGCCCATCGGGCCGCAAGCTGCCCGACTCGTGCTTCCCTTCAAACCCCAGCGCTCACACCGGGACTGGACCGCCGCCAGGGCCGTTCACGGCCGTGGCGTGCAAGGGTGCGAGGAGGTCGGTGGACGTGAATCCGCAACGCTGGAGTGGCACGAAGTGCCATTCCAGCGTGAGGACTGAACGTCCACCGACCTCCTCGCACCCTTGCGAGTGACGTCCGGCAAACCGCAAGTGCCCGCGCCGCCCCGATCCCGGCGTCCGCCGACGCCGATTTCTTGACCCCACCCACGCGGCATGCCGCCCCCACCGACCAGCCCCGCGCGCCGTAACGTTGATCCGCCGCCCGCGCCGGTGATAAGCAAGCTGTGAGGGAATCTCATGGCCTTTGAACCGAGCCTGCGCGAGCTGAGTCGTTCCGCGTTGACCCTGGTGCTGGCAGGCGGCCGCGGCAGCCGGCTCGGCGCCCTCACCGACCGCCGGGCCAAGCCCGCCGTCCACTTCGGCGGCAAGCTGCGCATCATCGACTTCGCCCTGTCGAACACCATCAACTCCGGCTTCCGCCAGGTCGCCGTGCTCACCCAGTACAAGTCGCACAGCCTGCTGCGCCACCTGCAGCGCGGCTGGAGCTTCCTGCGCGGCGAGATGGGTGAGTTCGTCGACCTGCTGCCCGCCCAGCAGCGCATCAACGAGGAGAACTGGTACCGCGGCACCGCCGACGCCGTCTACCAGAACCTCGACATCTTCCACAGCCTGCGCCCCTCCCACGTCATCATCCTCGCCGGCGATCACATCTACAAGATGGACTACGGCAAGATGCTGTGGTCGCACGTGCTGCGCGGCGCCGAGGCCACCGTCGCCTGCATCGAGGTCCCGCGCAAGGAGGCCACCGGCTTCGGCGTCATGCACATCGACGAGCACGACCGCATCCTCAAGTTCGTCGAGAAGCCCAAGGACCCGCCGGCCATGCCCGGCCGCCCCGACATCAGCCTCGCGTCGATGGGCGTCTACATCTTCAACGGCAACTTCCTGTTCGACCAGCTGCGCCGCGACGCCGACGACGCCCAGAGCTCGCACGACTTCGGCAAGGACCTCATCCCCCACCTGGTCGACAAGCACGCCGCGATCTACGCCCACCGCTTCACCGAGAGCTGCGTCAAGAGCGAGCCCGGCGCGCCCGCCTACTGGCGCGACGTCGGCACCATCGACGCCTACTGGGAGGCCAACATCGACCTCACCAGCGTCATCCCCCCGCTCGACCTCTACGACCCCAACTGGCGGATCTGGACCTACCAGGAGCAGCTCCCGCCCGCGAAGTTCGTCCACGACGAGGACACCCGCCGCGGCCAGGCCGTCAACTCGATGGTGTCCGGCGGCTGCATCATCTCGGGCGCCGACATCCGCCGCTCCCTCCTGTTCTCCAACGTCCGCGCCAACTCCTTCAGCAAGCTCTCCGAGGCGGTCGTGCTCCCCGACGTCGTCATCAACCGCAAGGCCCGCCTCTCCAAAGTCGTCATCGACCGCGGCGTCGTCATCCCCGAGGGCCTGGTCGTCGGCGAGGACCCCGTCGAGGACGCCCGCCGCTTCGCCCGCACCGACGGCGGCGTCACCCTGATCACCCAGGACATGCTCCGCCGCCTCTGATAGAACCTGGCCCGAGGGACAGCCAGCCCATCCGTCGCCTCTGCTCGCACCTGTCCCGAAAGACAGCCACCACAACATGCGCGTCCTCTTCGTCGCCTCCGAAGTTTTCCCCCTCGTCAAGACCGGCGGCCTCGCCGACGTCGTCGCCGCGCTCCCGCCCGCCCTCGGCCAGCTCGGCGTCGACGTCCGCGTCCTCGTCCCCGGCTACCCCAAGGTCCTCGACGGCCTCGACCTCACCGGCCGCGCCGTCCGCCTGGGCGGCCTGCTCGGCGGTCACACGGCCCGCCTCCTCTACGGCCGCGTCGGCGCCCTCCAGCTGCTCGTCCTCGACGCGCCCCACCTCTACGAGCGCCCCGGCAACCCCTACACCGGCCCCGACGGCCGCGACTGGCACGACAGCCACCTCCGCTTCGGCGCCCTCTGCGACGCCGCCTCCTGGCTCGCCGGCCCCGAGGGCGGCGTCCGCTGGCGCCCCGACGTCATCCACGGCCACGACTGGCAGTCCGGCCTCGCCCCCGCCTACGTCTCGCTCACCCCGGCGCCGCGCCCCGGCACCGTGCTCACCGTGCACAACCTCGCCTACCAGGGCGTGTTCTCCAAGGAGGTCCTGCCCGAGCTGCGCCTGCCGTGGCGCATGTTCGACGTCGAGGGCCTCGAGTACAACGGCCACCTCGGCTTCCTCAAGGCCGGCCTGTGGTACAGCGACAAGATCACCACGGTCAGCCCGACCTACGCGCGCCAGATCCAGACCCCCACCTACGGCCACGGCCTCGACGGCCTGCTCCGCTCGCGCGACGCCGACCTCCACGGGATCCTGAACGGCATCGACACCGAGCTCTGGAACCCCGCGACCGACCCCCACCTGGTCGCCCACTACGACCACCGCGACCCCTTCGCCGGCAAGGCCATCAACAAACAAGCGGCCCAGCGCGCGCCTTCGGCCTCGAGCAAGACCCCGACGCCCCGCTGTTCTGCGTCGTCAGCCGCCTGGTCACGATGAAGGGCCTCGACCTCCTGATCTCCGCCGGCAGCACCCTGCTGCGCCGCGGCGCCCAGCTGGCCGTGCTCGGCTCCGGCGAGCAGCGCATCGAGCAGGGCTTCGACGCCGCCGCCGCCCACTGGCCCGGGCGCATCGCCGTCCGCCACGGCTACGACGAGCCCCTCGCCCACCTCCTCCAGGCCGGCGCCGACGCGATCGTCGTCCCCTCGCGCACCGAACCCTGCGGCCTGACCCAGATGTACGGCCTGCGCTACGGCACGATCCCCGTGGTCCGCCGCACCGGCGGCCTCGCCGACTCCGTCGTCGACGCCAACGCCCACAACCTCGCCCACGAGCAGGCCACCGGCCTCGTCTTCAACGACATGGACGCCGACGCCCTCGCCTGGGCCCTCGGCCGCACCATCGACCTCTACCACCACCAACCCCTGTGGCGCGCCATGGTCGTCCGCGCAATGCAACAAGACTTCAGCTGGCGCGGCTCCGCCGCCCGCTACGCCGCGATCTACCGCAGCATCGCCCGCAGCAGCTGATCTGTCCTGAGGGACAGCTCACGGAAACCGCAGCGGCACCTCGACCTGCACCGTGCGCCCCGGCGGCGGCACCCGCAGCGGGGCCATCTGCTCCTGAACGCACGTGGTCAACTCCGGCGTCGAGGTCCCCGGAGTCTCCACCGTCCCGCGCATGATCTGCTGCCCCTGGGCATCGAAGGTCACGTTGAACATCAGCTCCATCGTCAACCCCGGCCGCCCCGCGAGCGCCGCCCGAAAGCAGCGCTCTCGCAGCCCGCTGCGCTGATAGCTGAGCGCCTCGACGGCCTGCCGCGTCACCACCTCGACGCTGGACGCCACCGGCTCCGGCGCCGCCGGAGCCACCGGAGCCACCGGGGGCGCCGCGACCATCACGGGTCCCACGGACCCGGCCGGCGCCTGCGCGCGCAGCCCAAAGTACAGCCCGAACGCGATCGCCACCCCGGCGATCACGACCGCGGCAGGCATCGTTTGATGATTCGCAGTACTCATGCGCAACAGCCCTCCGCTCCGTGCGGAGGGCTGCAGCCTATCAGCTCAGTTGGTGACCTGCATCCATCCGTTGACGATGTCGCTGGCGTTGATGCCGCTGGTGTCGGTATCGACGCAGAACCCGACCGTCACATTGACGCCCGCGAAGCCCGGGACGACCGTGCCCACGGCGCCAACCGGTGCGCGAACGCCGGCCGCGATGGAGACCTGGGTGGTCGCACCGCCGCCAGCAAAGTTGACGATCGGGTTCGCGCCATTCTTGTAGCAGAGGTCGACCTTGAAGCTGCCGGCCGCACTCGCCACCAACGCGGTTGTCGCCGCGCCGGTGATGCGCTCTATGGCGGTGAAGCTCACGGTCGTGGTTCCGCCCACGAAGACGAACGCGACACCGTTGGCGGCGACAGCACCGATCGCCCCCGAGAACTTCCCGGTCGAGACGATGCCGCTCGGACCCTGCGGTCCCGCAACGCCCGCCACGCCCTGAATGCCCTGAAGGCCCTGCAGACCCTGAGCGCCCGCTGGACCCGCCGGGCCCGCTGGACCCGCCACACCCTGAGCTCCCTGAGCACCCATCGCGCCCATCGGCCCCGCAGGACCTGCCGGACCCACCGGACCCTGCGCTCCCTGAGCGCCCGCTGGCCCCACCGGCCCCACCGGACCCTGCGCTCCCTGAGCACCCGCCGGGCCCGCAGGACCCACCGGCCCCACCGGCCCCACGGGCCCCACCGCACCGTCCGCGCCCTTCGGCCCCACGGGCCCCACCGCACCGTCCGCGCCCTTGGCCCCCGGAGGTCCCGCCGGCCCGATCAGCCCGGTCGGATCGCCGACCCACTGCCCGTTCACGTCGATCACCGGACCGAAGCCCTGAATCTCGACACTCTTCGGGTGGATCACGCCGGTCACGTCGCCCGCGAACATCGCGTAGGGCACGCTGGCGATCGCCGCCCGCGGCGTCATCTCCGGATCTGCCCCCACCGTGATCCCGAGCCACCGGACCGACCCATCGAACACCACTTCATCGAGAACGGACAGCTCGCCGAGCCGCGCCGAGAAGTAGCCCTCGTCGAGGTCGACGTTGATCGTCTCGCTCCACAGCTCCAGCCCGTTGATCTCCGAGTCGTAGATGACGAAGGTGATGTCCTGCGCGCCGACCACCGGGTCGCCCTGCGCGTCGAACAGGCGCCCCTGGTGGGTCACCACCTGCGGCACGTCCGCCCGCGCCTGCTGCGAGAACGTCGCCGCCGCCGCGATCACCCCACCCACGATCCACCGCCGAAACCCATTGTAAGTATTCATGGAGGACTCCCGTTCGCGCCCACAAGGCCGCCTTGCAGCCGGAAATTCGCAGATTTGTACGTACCCTGACTCGAGGTCGGCTGGCCCAGCGTGAACACCATCCGGAAGTTCGCGCTGGTCGCCACCGTCCCGCCGTTCACCGTCTGAGTCACCGACTTGCCGACCACCTCGACCCCGCCGGTCGTCGAGTCGCCCGTCGTGTCGCCCGTCGTCGTGTCACCCGTCGTCGTGTCACCCGTCGTCGTGGTGTCGCCCGTCGTCACCGGCGTCGTCGTCGGCGTATCCGTCGTCTCCGTCGTCGTCGGCACCGTCGTCGTCGGCGTGTCCGTCGTCGGGGTATCCGTCGTCGGCGTCACCGTCGTGGTCGGCGGATCGTCCGTGGTCGTCCCGCCAGACGTCCCCGTCCCGCCCTCGGTCAACGCGATACCATCGTCACCACACGCAGCACACAGCCACAGCGCCGCGACCGCGACGCGCCAACCTCGCCCCCGAACCCGGCGCATACACGCCTCCTCGTATGTAAGCCAGACCACCATCGCCCCCATCACGGGCACGCGATGCGCCACACTACAATCCGGTCTTTGCGTTCACAAGGTCCTCAGTCGGACACGTCGCCCGCGCAGGCCAGCATACAAATCGCGCCACACCGCCACCAAATGTTCGCATTCCCCAACTGCGGCTGTCACCGCAGCACACCCTCTGCATGGTCGGCTCCCACTTGCATCGCGCCACCCGGCCCGCGCCAGGACTCGCCGCGCTCAGGGCAACACCAGCGATAGGTCGATCGTCACCACCTGGCCCGGCGCCGTCGCACTCAGCTCGATCTGCTGCTCCCGCAGACACTGGCCGATGTCGCGGGCGCCTGGCGCCGTGGCCGGCGTCTCGACCCCGAGCTCCGTCTGCTTGCCGTCGGCGTCAAAGCCCGCGCTCACCTTGAAGCTGGTCTGCTCCAGCCCGGCCGCCAGCTCGGCGGTCCAGCAGCGCTGCCGCAGCGCGCCGCGTCGCGCCTCCAGCTGCGGCGCCACGTCGCGGACCACCGAAGCCTGCAGCGCCACATAGGCGTCACGCGCCGCCTTCGCCTCGTCGTCGATCTCCGGCGGCGTCGTCGGCACCTCGCGCCCCAGGATGAAGCGCGGCGCCGAGGCCGGCTCCGGCGCAGCGTCATCACGGCGCGCTGAATCCTGCCCGGCCGCCGCGATCCCCACCGGCGCCGCCGCATCGCCGCGCCGCGCCCGGGCGGGCGCCGCATCGCCACCCGCGAGCCACCAGGCCATGCCCGCGAGCAGCGCCAGGCTGAGCCCCACCGAGCCCGCCACGATCACACCCCGGTCACGGATCGCCACCATGATATCTCTCGCCCCGGGACCCGCGCACAATAGCACGGGCCCCGCGCGCGCTCAGTACTTCGGCCACTCCGAGCAGCAATACTTGCCCGTCAGGACCGTGCCCGCACCCGAGGCCCCGTCGAAGTTGTTGCAATCGGCGATGTTGACATTGAGCGCATTGTCGTCGCCCGAGCGGTCGGCCAGCCACGAGCTGACGATCGGCACGAAGCCGCCGCCATTGATGCACGCGCGCCGAATCTCCTCGTGCTTGCACAGGTGGGCGCCTCCGTAGAAGCTGAAACAATCGCTCGCCGAGGTGTTCCAGTTGGTGCCGAAGTTCTCGTGGTACACGCAAAGCAGCGAGCGCGCCGTGCTGACGCTGGCCGTCTGGTTGGCGAAACCCACCACCGGGCAGCTCGGCATGCTGGTCGGCCCCGCCGGACCCTGCGGACCCGCCGGACCCTGCGGACCCGCTGGACCCACCGCCCCTGCCGGACCCGCCGGACCCATGGGGCCCACCGCGCCCGCTGGCCCCGCGGGACCCTGCGGACCCACCGCACCCGCCGGTCCCGCCGGTCCCTGCGGACCCTGTGCCCCTGCCGGGCCCGCCGGTCCCATCGGCCCCACCGCACCCGCCGGCCCCGCTGGACCCTGCGGACCCGCCGGCCCCGCTGGACCGGGCGCTCCATCCATGCCTGCTGGACCCGCCGGACCCTGCGGCCCCGCCGGCCCAGCCGGGCCCGCCGGGCCCTGCGGACCCGGTGCCCCGTCCATGCCGGCTGGACCCGCCGGACCCTGCGGACCCGCCGGACCCACTGGCCCAGCCGGGCCCTGCGGCCCCACCGGACCCACTGGCCCGACGTCCCCCTGCGGTCCCTGCGGCCCCACTGGCCCCACTGCTCCCTGCGGCCCCTGCGGCCCCACCGGCCCCACTGGCCCAATGTCACCCTGAGGTCCCTGTGGCCCCGCCGGCCCCGCTGGCCCCGCTGGCCCCGCTGGCCCCGCTGGCCCCACCGGACCATCCGCGCCCGCTGGCCCCGGCGGCCCCGCTGGCCCCGCGGGCCCCGCTGGCCCCGCTGGCCCTGCTGGACCCGCCGCACCATCGTCGCCCTTGTCGCCCTTGTCGCCCTTGTCGCCCGGGTCCCCCTTCGGCCCCGCCGGGCCGGCCGCACCATCCGCGCCCGCCGGTCCCGCCGGCCCCGGAGGCCCCGCCGGACCGATCAATCCCGTCGGATCTCCGACCCACTGCCCGTTCACGTCGATCACCGGACCGAAGCCCTGAATCTCGACACTCTTCGGGTGGATCACCCCGGTCACGTCCCCCGCGAACATCGCATACGGCACGCTCGCAATCGCGGCCCGCGGTGTCATCTCCGGATCGACCCCGACCGCGATCCCGAGCCACCGGATCGACCCATCGAACACGACCTCGTCGAGCACGGTCTGCTCACCCAGCCGCACCGAAAAGTAGCCCTCGTCGAGGTCCACCGTCAGCGTCTCCGCCCACAGCTCGAGCCCGGCCAGCTCCGAGTCGTAGATCACGAAGGTGATGTCCTGCTGCCCGGTCACCGGCATCCCACCGGCATCGAAGAGCCGCCCCTGGTGGGTCACGACCTGCGGCACATCCGCCCGCGCCTCCCGCGACAACATCGCCGTCGCCGCGATCACACCACCCAGCACCCACCGCCGCAACCCAACATACTTCTTCATGGAGGACTCCCGTTCGCGCCCACCAGGCCGCCCTGCAGCCGGAAATTCGCAGATTTGTACGTACCTTGACTCGCGGTCGGCTGGCCCAGCGTGAACACCATCCGGAAGTTCGCGCTGCTCGCCACCGTCCCGCCGTTCACCGTCTGAGTCACCGACTTGCCGACCACCTCGACCCCGCCGGTCGTCGAGTCGCCCGTCGTGTCGCCCGTCGTCGTGTCACCCGTCGTCGTCGTGTCACCCGTTGTCGTCGTGTCACCCGTCGTCACCGGCGTCGTCGTCGGCGTGTCGGTCGTCGGCACATCCGTCGTCGGCGTGTCGGTCGTCGGCACATCCGTCGTCGGCGTCACCGTGGTCGTCGGCGGCGGCTCATCGGTGGTCGTCCCCGTCGACGACCCGGTCCCGCCCTCGGTCACCGCGACGCCGTCATCACCACAGGCCGCGCAGAGGCAAACCGCGAATATCGAGTATCTCCAGCCGCTCCCCCGCACTCGGCGCATAGACGCCTCCCGACGAAAGCCCACACGAAAGCCCACACGAAAGCCCACACGAAAGCCCACACCAGAGCCCACACGAAAGCCAGGTCAAAACCCGAACAACCTCGATTGTGCTCGCTCGTGCTCGCTCGTGGCCCACACGGGCACGATCCTCGCCACCCTACGCCGACCGCATTACCCACACAAGGTCCACGGATGTGTATCCCGCGTCCGCCTGGCTTGGCCAATGCCCTCTCAGTGCGACCTCCTCTGCACGCCTGATTCCCGTGATCCCCGACCTGCTTGCATGGAGCGGGGGATCCCTGCGGCCAACATATACATTGTACAGGTGAGCAATATCAGCGGCAGCTGCGCCAGCGATCGTGCGCGCGACCGCCCCCCATTTACAACGCGCGACGCGCTCCCCGAGACCCGCTACCCTGCAGCCGTGGCCCCGTCGACCATCCCTCGCATCCTCGTCGCGCTCGTCCTCGTCGCCGCCTGCAACAGCGGCGCCGCAAAATCCCAGACAGGACCCCAGCCCGAGCCCCAGCCGAGCGCAACCGCGGCGGCCACGCCCCCCGTCGCTACCACCGAGCCCAAACCTGACGACGACCCGCACTACCTCCTCGCCCTCGAGTTCGAGGCCGCCGGTCGCTTCGTCGAGGCCCGCAACGAGGTCGAGCTCGCCCTCGCCGCCGGAGCCGGCCGCGACGCCAAGCTCCTCGCCGCCAAGCTCGCGATCCTCCGCGACGACCTCGACGCCGCCCTCCGCCTCCTCGAGCCCCTCGCCGCCGACGGCAAGGACGCCCTCGTCCTCTACAACCTCGGCCTCATCGCCCAGCGCCGCGGCGAATACAACAACGCCCGCACCCGCTACATCGCCGCCCTCAAGGCCGACCCCGGCTACGCCGCCAGCCGCTACAACCTGGCCGTCCTCACCTGGGACGCCGGCGCCAAACAGGAGGCCCAGCACCACGCCCAAAAGTTCTTCGAGCTCGCCCCCAACGACCCCCGCGCCCCGGAGCTCCGCCGTCAGCTCGGCCTCGAGATCACCCCCGAGGCCCCCGCCGCCGACCCCGGCAGCAAGCCCGCAACCCCCAAGCCCGGCGAGGGCGGCGACCTCGTCGACCCCTTCGCCAAGCCGAGCGGCGCGGCCCGCGACGGCAAGCAGAAGCCCGCCGAGAGCCGCGACCTCGTCAACCCCTTCGTGAAGCGATGATCTGCCGCCAGCGCCGCGCGCTCATCGTCAAGATCGCCAGCACGCAGACCAGCAGCGTCCCGGTCACCCCCGCGTTGATCGCCCCCATCGTCGCCGTCGCCGGCGCTCGCGCCATCGGGATGTAGACCTCGAACAGCGAGCGGATCGCCGCCGTGATCGTCGTCCCCGCCACGAAGCACAGCGGCCCGAGCGTCACCCACGCGTACGCCGGCCGGCTCGCCTCGCGCAGCAAGATCGTCGTCCCGACCGCCAGCGCCACCGACGCCAGCAGCTGATTGGCGATGCCAAACATCGGCCAGATCGTCGCGATCGATCCGGTGAGGATAAAGTAACTCCACGCGCACACCAATATCAATGATGACAGCGCCGCCGCCGGCGGCCACGACGTATCCCCCATCCGCGGCCAGCGTCGACCCAAAAACTCCTGCAACAGGAACCGCCCCACCCGCGTCCCCGTGTCGATCGTCGTCAAGATGAACAACGCCTCGAACATGATCGCAAAGTGGTACCAATAGTCGAGCAGCAGGCGCATCCCCGGCAGCCCCGAGAACACCCGCGCCATCCCCACGGCCAGCGACACCGCACCGCCGGTCCGCGCCGCCACCACCTCGTCGGTCGCCTCGGCCAGGCGCGGCAGCTCCTCGACCTTCACGCCCATCCGCGCGAAGTCCCCGGCGCTCAGCTCGGTCGCGTGCGCCTCGCGCGGGTCGACGTGATACCCGAGCGCCGCCAGCGTCGGGTTCGACAGGCGCAGCGCGTCCGACAGCTTGATCGTCCCGCCCGCCACCGCCGCGATCGCCTGCCCCTCCTTGAGCCCGAGCCGCCGCCGGTCATCCGCGCCGATCACCGCCTCTAACGCCACCAGCTCCGCCTCGCTGCGCGCCAGCCCGCCAGCTCCGTCGGCCCCGGTCACCACCGCGATCTTCGGATCCGTGTTGATCGCAAAATAATCCGCGGGCGGCAGCGCCGTCGCGGCCAGCAGCGCCGTGATCCCCACCAACCCCTCCATCAGCATCGCCCCGTAGCCGATCGGCCGGCAGTCGGTCTCGCGGTCGACCATCTTCGGCGTCGTCCCGCTGGCGATCAGCGCGTGAAACCCCGAGATCGCCCCGCACGCGATCGTGATGAACACGAACGGGAACAGCGAGCCGCGCACCACCGCCGGGAACAGCTCCCCGTCCACCCCCACGCTCCCCGGCCCGATCGTGTTCACCAGCGGCATCTCGATCACCGGGTTGACGATCACGATCCCCGCCACCAGCAGCAAGATCGTCCCGATCTTCATGTACGACGATAAGTAATCGCGCGGGCACAAGAGCATCCACACCGGCAACACGCTGGCGACAAACCCGTAGGCCGCGAGCAGCAGCGTGATCGTCACCTCGTCGAGCCGCAGATACGCCCCGAAGCTCGAGTCCTGCACCTGCTTGCCGAACACCACACAAAGCAGCAAAAGCCCCACCCCGACCACCGTCGCCTCGCGCACCCCCTTCACGCTGCCGCCGCGGACCTTGTAGATATAAAGCCCCATCGCCAGCGCGATCGGGATCGACGCCCCGATCGTGAACACCCCCCACGCGCTCTCCGCCAGCGCCCCCACGACCACCCGCCCGAGCCCCGCCAGCGCGATCACCACGATGAACAGGATCGCCACCCCGGCCACCGCCCCGACCCCCGGCCCCAATTCCTCGCGGGCCAGCTCGGCCAGCGAGCGCCCGCCCCGGCGCACCGACGCCGTGAGGATCACGAAGTCGTGGACCGCACCGCCCAGCACCACCCCGAACAAGATCCACAGATAGCCCGGCAGAAACCCGAACTGCGCCGCCAACACCGGACCCACCAGCGGCCCCGCCCCCGTGATCGCCGCGAAGTGGTGCCCGAACAGCACCCAGCGGTGGGTCGGGTGATAGTTCTGCCCGTCGTTGCGAGCGTGCGCCGGCGTCACCCGGCTGGCGTCGAGCGCCAGCACCTTCGCGGCCAGGAACGCGGAGTAGTAGCGGTACGCGATCGCCAGCACGGCCAGCGCCGCGAGCATGAACCAGAGGGCCTGCATCGCCCCGCCACCACTACTACACCGGGAACGCGCGGTCGAGCGCCGACAGGTCTTCGGCCACGAGCCGCAAGCCGTCGGCCGCCGCGCTGTCGATCGCGCTGGCGATCTGGCTCGCCCCGGGGATCGGGATCACCACCGGCGAACGCGACAGCAACCACGCCAGCGCCACCTGAAACGGCGACACCCCGTGCCGGGCGCCCACCGCTCGCAGGGTCGGATCGTCGGCCACCCGCGCCTTGCCCCGCCCGCCACCGACCGGGCTGTACGCGAGATACGCGATCTTCTGCGCCGCACAGAACGCGACCAGCCCGCTGCTCAGGTCCCGCCGCTCGAACACGCTGCAGCGGTTCTGCACGCTGACGATCGGCGCCACCGCCAGCGCCCGCTTGAGCTCGCCGACCCCGACGTTGCTGAGGCCGATGTGGGCGATCTTCCCCTGCCGCCGCAGCTCGACCAGCGCCCCCACGCTGTCCTCGATCGGCACGTCGTCGTCAACCGCGTGCAGCTGATAGAGCGGCAGCGTCGTCAGGCGCAGCGCCTTCAGGCTCGCCTCGCACGCCGAACGCAGCCGCCGCGGATGCGCGTCCGTCACCCACGCCCCGCCCGGCCGCTGCAGCCCGCCCTTGGTCGCCACCACCACCGGGGCCGCGGCGCCGTTGATCTGCGCCAGCGCGTCGGCGATCAACTTCTCGTTGTGGCCGATGTCCGACTGGTCGAGGCAGTACACGTCGGCCGTGTCGATCAGCGTGACCCCGGCCCGCAGCGACGCGTGGATGACCTTGATCGCCTCCGATCGCGACGGCCGCCCCGCGATCGAGAGGGGCATCCCCCCGAGCCCGATCTGGGACACCTGGAGGTCGGAGCTGCCGAGCGGACGAAGGTTCATACCAGGGCTCTCGCCGCCTCCATAACACAAGTCCACCGCCCCGCGAGCCCCACGTCTTCGCGCCCACCACGGCACGAAGCCGCGCGGCGGCGGGCAACCACCGTCACCCTCACCGACACCCTCATCCCCACGGCCCCTGTTCGCCGCCTCGCGTCAGGAATACCCTGACCTGCGCCGCTCGTAAGCGGCCGAGGTGAGATGTCGAAGTCGATCGATCCCAGCGTGAAGCGACGCCCGCTCTGGCGCCGCGCCCTCGTCATCAGCGCCCAGATCCTCATCGGCACAGGCCTCGGCGCAGCCGCCTCCGAGTACGCCTTCGATCGCCGCGACGACGGCGCCTTCCCCCACGTCAACTTCTACCTCCCCGACCCCGAGCTCGGCGTCCGCCTCGAGCCCGGCGCCAGCATGCGCTTTCGCCTGCGCGAGAACCCCGTCTCCACCATCCACGTCAACAGCCGCGGCTTCCGCGGCCCCGAGTGGCCAGACCCCGCGCCCACCGACATCCTCGTCGTCGGTGACTCCCAGGTCTTCGGCCTCGGCGTCGACGACGACGCCACCTTCTCCGCCCGCCTCGCCGCCGCCTCCGGTCGCGCCGTCCTCAACGCCGGCGTCCCCACCTACGGCCCGCGCGAGTACCTCGCCACCGCCCGCGAGCTCCTCGCCCAGCGCAAGCTCGCCACCGTCGTCGTGGTCCTCAACTTCGTCAACGACCCCTTCGAGCTGGGGCGCCCGAACCACGAGCGCCACGCCGTGTGGGACGGCTGGGCCGTGCGCAGCGAGACCGCCCCCGCGAGCGTCACCGACTTCCCCGGCCGCCGCTGGCTGTTCTCCCGCTCGCACGCCGTCTACGCCCTGCGCCGCTGGTTGCACGAGCGAGGCAGCGCCGCCGCCCCCGAGGGCTCCGAGCTCGACACCCCCGTCGACCTCGGCACCCCCTCCGAGGGCGGCCTGCACAACCTCGTCGTCGCCAGCCAGAGCGCCCACGAGGAGGTCGCGCGCGCCCAGGACGAGGCCGCCAAGGCGCTGGTCCAGGCCAAGACCCGGGTCGCCAGCATCGACGGCGAGATCGACAAGGCCCGCGACGAGCTCGACGCCCTCCTGCGCAAGGCCAGCGAATATCGTCTCAGCTACAACGACACGATCATCGCCCGCAGCCGCCCCGGCGACATCGTCGAGGACGACGCCGCCGAGTCCAGCCGATCGATCGTCATCACCGCCGCGATGATCCGCGAGGCCGCCCGCACCCGCGACAGCACCCTCGAGGGCCTCCTGCGCGCCGAGGAGAAGCGGGCCGACAAGCGCCCCGCGCACGACCTCATCGCCGCCGAGGTCAACCTCGCCGCCGAGCGCAAGCGCCTGCGCGAGGCGATCGCCGCCGGCATCCCCCCGGTGCCCCGCCCCGCCTCGCAGTTTCGCGGCTACCTCCACGAGTTCAAGGCCCTGTGCGACCAGCACGGCGCCGAGCTCGTCGTCGTCGCCCTCCCGATCGACGTCCAGGTCGACCGCGGCGAATGGGCCAAGTACGGCGTCGCCGACGCGCCCGACATGCATGACTCACTGGTCCTGATCGACGACCTGATCGCCGACGCCCAGGCCCTCGGCATGCGCAGCCTCGACGCCGTCGCAGCGCTGCGCGCCGCGGAGCCGGACGCCTTCCTCGATCACGACATCCACATGACCGCGAAGGGCCACGCCGCCCTCGCCGAGGCCCTCGCCGCCGCCCTGCTCGCCCCGGTCCAGACGCCCATGCAGGGCCCGCGCCCCGGGCTCCCCGCCGGCCGCAGCTTCGTGCCCACCGGCGCCGAGTGGGCCACCGCCCCCGAGGTCGTGGTCAAGGGCTCGAGCGCCCTCGGCTGCTCGACCCAGATCGAGCGCGAGTGGCTGCGGATCCAGTGCGCCCGACGCAAACCCAGCGACCGCCTCGACGGCGTCGCCGTCCTCGAGGGCGCCACTCCGGCCACCATGGCGATGCACAGCGACGACGCCCTCAGCCTGGTCACGCCGATGACGATCGGTCAGCCGATCACCGCCCGCTTCGCCTGGAAGCGCAACGTCCGCGAGCTGCAGATCCGCTGGCCCGCCGGCCCCGATGGCAAACCGCAATTCACCGGCGCCTTCGTCGAGCCCCCGCCCCAGCAACGCGCCGACGCTGCCCCACCCGCGCACCCGCTCGCCGCCCCCATCGCCGGCCTCTGCGACTGCCACCGCCAGCTCCACAACGAACGCGTCTGCGCCGACCCCGACAACGATTACTACGACGGCTGCCCGCTCGCCTGCGGCAAGCTGTGGGGCGACCCCCGCCTCGCAGCCCCCTGCATCGCCGCCTTCAGCAAGTGCGAGGAGCGCCTCGCCTGCGCCCAGAACGACCCGCTCTTTACAATCACCTGTCCCGAGGGCCATGTACACGCATTCGCCAGCAACGCCTGCTTCCCCGTCTGCGACCCGCAGCACCCCTGCGCAACCGGAGCCTGCACGCCGTGGAACGAGGGGTCCGTGTGCGTCCCCGACTGAGTGCCCCCCTCGCCGCGACCTCCGCGCCCGCGCCCGAGCACCCGGCGGCCCGCGTGCGTCCCCGACTGAGCGCCACCCTCGCCCGCCGCCTGTCCCCGCTGACCTGGCGCACCCCGGCCCGCAGCGCCCACAAGCTGTTCTCCTTCGCCCTCGCCGAGCAGGGCAGCATGCTCGACATGCAGCTGGCCGCCGCCCACACCCCCTCGCCCGCGCGCGCCGCCCTCTACCTGCGCCACGCCGACGACGAGGCCCGCCACGCCCAGATGTTCGCCCGCCACGCCCAGCGCCTCGCCGGCGCCGCCCGCCGCCCCTTCACCCTGCCGCCGCTGCGCGCCGACTCCGAGCGCCTGTTCGAGGCCCTCGGCGAGCGCGACTTCCTCGCCTTCGTCCACCACGGCGAGGTCCGGGCCCGCGACCAGTTCGAGGCCTACCTGCAATGGTTCGCCCGCGCCGGCCGCGACGCCGAGCACCGCCTCCTCAGCGCGATCCTCGTCGACGAGCGCCGCCACTGCGACTACACCCGCGAGCTGCTCGCCGAGCTCTGCGCGGACGAGCACGAGCTGCGCCGCGCCCTGCGTCGCGTCGCCCGCTGGGAGCTCGGCCGCGGCTGGCTGCGCGCCGGTCGCTTCGTCGCCGAGCGCGTCTACGTCGCGACGATGCTGGTCCTCTACATCCTCGCCGCCCCGCTCGCCCTGCTGGTCCGCCTCGCCCGACCGATCCGCCGCGGCCTCCTCCCAACTCCAGCTCCTTCGCCCCCCGAGTGACCCATGGCCTGCGTCCTCGGCATCTCCGCCTACTACCACGACGCCGCCGCCGCCCTCGTCGTCGACGGCCAGCTGGTGGCCGCGATCCAGGAGGAGCGCCTCTCGCGGATCAAGCACGACCCCGGCCTCCCGATCTCCGCCGCCCTCGCCTGCCTCGCCCACGCCGGCATGCAGCCCGGCGACGTCGACCGCGTCGCCTTCTACGAGGAGCCCTTCGCCAAGCTCGAGCGCGTCCTGGTCCACCTCCTGCGCCACCTGCCTCGCACCTGGCGCAGCTTCCCCCGCGCCCTCGCCGGCCAGCTCGGCCGCAAGCTGTGGGTCCTCGACCAGCTCTCCGAGGCCCTCGCCGTCCCCCGCGACCGCGTCGTCAGCTGCGAACACCACCGCAGCCACGCCGCCTCCGCCTTCCTCGTCTCGCCCTTCGAGGACGCCGCCGTGCTGGTCGTCGACGGCGTCGGCGAGGCCCACGCGACCACCCTGTGGCACGGCCAGGGCCAGAGCCTGCGCCCGCTCGCCAGCGTCGACTTCCCCCACTCCCTCGGCCTCCTCTACGCCGGCCTCACCGCCTACCTCGGCTTCGCCGTCAACGAGGGCGAGTACAAGGTGATGGGCCTCGCCGCCTGGGGCCGCCCGCGCTTCCGTGACGAGTTCACCAAGATCATCCGCCTCCACCCGGACGGCGCCTACGAGCTCGAGCTCGCCTGCTTCGCCCACATGAGCGACGCCGAGCTCGGCTTCGGCCCCGCCCTCGAGCGCCTCCTCGGACCGCGTCGCCCGCCCGGCAAACCATGGGACCTCGCCGACCCCGCCGACCTGCGATATGCCGACATCGCCGCGACCCTGCAACAAGTGCTCGAGGAGGCCCTCCTCGGCCTCGCCCGCCGCGCCCGCGAGCTCACCCACAGCCAATATCTCTGCCTGGCCGGCGGCGTCGCCCTCAATGCCCTCGCCAACGCCCGCCTCCTCCGCGAGTCCGGCTTTGCTCGCATCTTCGTCCAGCCCGCCGCCGGCGACGCCGGCGGGGCCATCGGCGCCGCCCTCCTGATATCTCAGCAGCTCGGCGACCCGAGGCCCCCCGCCCTCACCAGCGCCGCCCTCGGCCTCGCCATCGACACCCCGCGCACCCACGCCATCGCCCGCGCCCTCGGCCTCCCGGTCCGGCGCATCAGCGACCCCGCCGAGACCACCGCGAAGCTCGTCGCACAGGACCGCATCGTCGCCCACGCCCGCGGCCGCTTCGAGTGGGGCCCCCGCGCCCTCGGCCAGCGATCGATCGTCGCCAACCCCCGCGCCCGCGCCACCCGCGATCGCCTCAACAAGCTGATCAAGGAGCGTGAGCCCTTCCGTCCCTTCGCCCCCGCCATCCTGTCCGAAAGGACATCTGACTATTTCGCCGGCGAACCCGACGACATGACCCCCTTCATGACCACCGTCGCCCCGGTGCGCCCAGACGCCCGCGATCGCCTCGCCGCCGTCACCCACGAGGACGGCAGCGCCCGCCTGCAAACCGTGCAGGCCGCCCGCGCCCCCGAGCTCCACGCCGTCCTCACCGCCCTCGCCACCCTGGGCGAGGACCCGATCGTCCTCAACACCTCCCTCAACGGCGCCGGCGAGCCGATCGTCGCCAGCGGCGAGGATGCCCTCGGCTTCTGGCTGCGCCACCCCGTCGACGCCCTCATCATCGACGACCTCATCATCGAGCGCGACCCATGACCTCACCCACCCCACCGAGCTCACCACCACCGAGCTCGCCCACCCCACCCGACCACACGCGCGCCCGCTTCGCGCCGCGCCCCCCACCCCCCGGCCTCGCGCGCCGCCTCGCCGCCCGCCTGCGCACCGCGGCGCGGCTGATCTTCCACTTCCTCCACCCCGCCCGCTTCATCCTCGCCCCCCTGCTCATCGTCCTCCTCCTCGCCGGCATCCTCCTCTCGCTCACCGGCGGCCTCGCCTACGTCGCCCCCTTCGTCTACACGCTCTTCTAGGGCTCGCTGCAAACCCGCGCGCACCGACGCTCGCGCCCCCGTGGATCTCCGCCGCGACAGCCCCGCGGTGCTCGTGTTATGCGCAGAGCATGGCCTGCCATACCCTGTCCCGTCGCGTCACCGCCCTGTCCTCGTGCACCGTCCTCCTGCTCGCCGCCTGCGGCGACGACAGCCGCGCCGACACCACCGCCACCCAGGCGACCGCCACCGACGCCACCGGCGTCTCGGTCAGCGTCAGCGCCACCGACACCACCCCGCCCACCAGCAGCGCCAGCGACAGCGACAGCCCGACCACCAGCGGCAGCATGAGCGCCACCGAGGGCGCGACCACCACCAACGGCAGCACCGGCCCACTCACCGCCACCACCACCGACGCCACCACCGCAGACACCGCCAGCACCGGCGACGCCCCCTGTCCCATGGGACAGATCGAGTGCGACGGCAACACCGCCAAGGTCTGCGACGGCATGGGCGGCTTCTCCAGCGAGACCCCCTGCCCGACCGCCTGCGCCCCCATGCTCGGCTGCGTCCTCTGCGTCCCCGGCACCTACCAGTGCACCGGCGATGTCTCCCAGGTCTGCACCGACGACGGCATGGCCTGGGTCGACGGCCAGACCTGCGACGCCGTCCAGGGCCTCGCCTGCGACCCCGGCACCGGCGCCTGCCTCGGCGCCTGCGCCGGCCTCGGCACCAGCTACATCGGCTGCGATTACTACCCCGTCGTCACCCAGCAGTACGACCCCTACGTCGGCGGTAACCCCTACGCCGTCGCCGTCGCCAACACCACGGCCCAGGCCGCCACCATCACGATCACCCGCGGCGCCAACCCGGTGCTGATGGACATGGTCCCCGCCAGCAGCGTCAAGGTCATCCCGCTGCCCTGGGTCAGCGAGCTCGCCAACGGCTCCGGCCCGACCGTCCTCGCCGTCGACGCCGCCTACCGCCTGCGCTCCACCCAGCCCGTCACGGTCTATCAGTACAACCCGCTCAACGCCGACGTCACCAACGACGCATCGCTCCTGCTCCCCGTCAACACCTGGACCGGCAACTACCTGGTCGCCGCCTGGCAGAACTGGGACGGCATCAACCTGCCCGGCTGGTACTCCGTCACCGCCAGCAAAGACAACACCATGGTCACCGTCAAGGCCGCCAAGGGCGGCACGCCGACCCAGGCCGGCGGCGGCGTCGACGGCCAGGGCAACGGCGTCGTCGTGATGAACGAGGGCGACGTATTGCAGGTGATCACCGCCTCCGGCGGCGAGCTCACCGGCTCGATCGTCACCGCCGACAAGCCCGTCCAGGTCATGGGCGGCCACGAGTGCACCCAGGTCCCGATCGGCGTCACCGCCTGCGACCACCTCGAGGAGAGCATGTTCCCCATCGAGGCCCTGGCCAAGGAGTACATCGTCGTCCCGCCCGTCCAGGTCCCCAACGACCAGGCCGAGAAGGCCGTCATCGTCCGCATCGTCGCCTCCGAGGCCAACACCACCCTCACCTTCGACCCCGACCAGGCGGTCAACAAGCTGCTCGCCAACGCCGGCGACTTCGTCGAGATCCCGCCCACGATCGCCAAGTTCGTCGTCAAGGCCGACAAGAAGATCCTCGTCGCCGAATACATGGTCGGCCAGGACGGCGGCTACGGCACCTCCGACCCCGCCATGCTCATCGCCGTGCCCACCGCCCAGTTCCGCAAGAACTACCTCTTTTATGCCCAGACCGGCTGGCAGGCCAACTACGTCGATATCCTCGCACCCGCTGGCGCCAATGTGATGGTCGACGGTATGGGCGTGGCAAACTTCGCCCCCATCGGCGCCACCGGCTTCTCCCTCGCCCACGTCAAGCTCAGCAACGGCGGCGACGGCTCGCACAGCGTCACCGGCGACCAGGGCGTCGGCATCTCCGTCTACGGCGTCGTCAGCTACGGCAGCTATTGGTACCCCGGCGGCCTCGACCTCGACGTCATTCCGCAGTGAGCGCCGCATGGTCGTGATCGCACCCTGGCGATCTCGCGCCGCACAATCCCCTGTTGTCCACAAGCCCCGACTCCGATACTGTAGCGGCTTGCCACGGCGACAGTGCCGTCGATGAGTTGGACTGGACCGCGCACAGCGGTCCGTGGGGAGGGTGGAACAATGCGACGCGATCTCTGGACGCGAATGGGCGTGGTTGTGACTCTGGGCCTACTGCCGGCCTGCGGCGGCGATGACGTGGCCGGCTCCGCCAGCGTGAGCGAGAGCGCCACCACCGGCAGCGGACAACAGACCTCCAGCGGACAGCCCTCGGGCCCGACCGCGCCCGACACCGGCGAGCTCCCGACGACCTCCGGCGACTCGGCGACAATGGGCTCCAATTCGCAGCCGACGATGGCCACCGTCACCAACTCGGCCACCGACTCGGTCTCCGCCACCGACTCCGCCTCCGCCACCGACTCCGCCACCGACTCCGCCTCCGCCACCGACTCCGCCTCCGCCACCGACGGCACCGACGGCACCACCGGCGACGAGCCCCCGCGCTGCGGCGACGGCATCATGGACCCCGGCGAGGAGTGCGACGACGGCGACATGAACGGCCCCGGCGAGCGCTGCAACGACCTGTGCATGCTCAACATCTGCGGCGACGGCGACCTCGGCCCCGGCGAGGAGTGCGACGACGGCGCCAACAACGACGACAACGGCAGCTGCAAGCGCAACTGCACCAACAACACCTGCGGCGACGGCTACGTCGGCCCCGGCGAGGGCTGCGACGACGGCAACCAAAACGACAACGACAACTGCGGCAACGACTGCGCCGTCCCCGGCTGCGGCGACGGCAAGGTCGGCCCCAGCGAGCAGTGCGACGACGGCAACAAGAACAACACCGACGCCTGCACCGACACCTGCACCAACGCGATCTGCAGCGACGGCTACGTCCAGCCGAGCAACCTCGAGGAGTGCGACGACGGGGTCAACAACGCCGACAACGCCGCCTGCACCGCCGAGTGCACCAACAACGTCTGCGGCGACGGGGCCCTCTACAACACCGGCAACGGCAAGGAAGAGTGCGACAACGGCGCCGACAACGGCCCCGGCAAGGCCTGCAACGCCCAGTGCAACCTGAACACCTGCGGCGACGGCGACAAGGGCCCCGGCGAGCAGTGCGACGACGGCAACAACGGCGGCGGCGACGGCTGCTCCGCCAGCTGCAAGCTCGAGGAGTGCGGCAACTCCATCCTCGACCCGGGCGAGGGCTGCGACGACGGCAAGAACGGCAACCAGGACGACGCCTGCACCGACGCCTGCCAGCTCCCGATCTGCGGCGACGGCCTGCTCCAGCCGAGCAAGGGCGAGCAGTGCGACCAGGGCGGCAACAACAGCAACGGCGGCGCCTGCACCCTCGCCTGCAAGAACGCCTTCTGCGGCGACAACCTGATCCAGCAAAACGTCGAGCAGTGCGACGACGGCAACAACAACGGCCCCGGCAAGGCCTGCAAGGCCAACTGCAGCAACAACGTCTGCGGCGACGGCGACAAGGGCCCGAGCGAGGCCTGCGACGACGGCAACCAGAACGACGACGACACCTGCACCAACGTGTGCAAGCTCGCCTCCTGCGGCGACGGCTTCAAGCAGCCCGGCGAGCAGTGCGACCTCGGCGTCAACAACAGCAACACCGGCGCCTGCACCCTCCTGTGCAAGAGCCCCTTCTGCGGCGACAGCTTCACCCAGCCCAGCAACATGGAGCAGTGCGACGACGGCAACCAGTCCAACACGGACCTGTGCGTCGGCATGTGCAAGACCGCCAAGTGCGGCGACGGCTACGTCCAGCAGGGCGTCGACCAGTGCGACGACGGCAACATGATCAACAACGACGCCTGCACCAACATGTGCAAGACGCCGACCTGCAACGACGGCATCAAGAACGGCGCCGAGACCGACATCGACTGCGGCGGCCCATCCTGCAACAAGTGCATCCTCAACAAGGTGTGCACCGGCAACGGCGACTGCCAGAGCAACACCTGCCTGAACAACACCTGCTACCTGCCCAAGAGCTGCAACGCGATCAAGCAGGGCGCCCCCGCGACGCCCACCGGTAACTACCAGATCGACCCCGACGGCGGCGGCGGCATCGCCCCGCTGACGGTCCACTGCGAGATGGCCGTCGACGCCTGCGGCTACACCATGGTCCGCTTCAACGACGGCGCCCTCACCAACAACCAGGATCTCTACACTGCCAAGTGCGCCGGCGTCGGCATGGAGGTCATCGTGGCGCGCACCAAGCCGCACGCCACCGCGATCTACGGCTGGAACGGCAACGAGGTGCCGAACCTCTACAACGTGTTCCCCAAGTTCAACGGCGCGACCACGATCTTCAACTGGCAGGGCAAGTGCCAGGGCGCCCCCTGCACCTTCTGGATGACCGACCTCGTCAACGGCGACGTCTCGTGCGGCGGCTTCGAGCCCAACGGCGACAACAACGTCAACTACCGCATCTACAAGTGGAACACCGGCTGCGGCGTCCAGGGCGGCTGGAACGACGCCAACAACACCATGACCTACACCGGCTGGGTCATCTGCTCGCCCAACGACTGCTAACCCACCACACCACCACGACCCGGGGCCGGTCGCTCGCCATCCGCGAGCCCGGCCCCGTTCCTGTTCGCCGTATCAGCGCACCATCAACCAGCGCGAGGCCCCGTTCTTGTGGCAATCGTGCACCGGGTTGGCCCCATCCGGCGTGGCCGCGTCGGTCGCAAAGGTGTCCGCCGAATTGCTCGTGATCGCGACGCCCTTCCACGGATAGTTGGCCAGCGCGCAGCCGTAGGCGTTCTGCGCGAACTCGTCGATGTGCCAGGCCCCCGCGCACCCCTCCGTGGTCCCGATGTGCCAGGTGCAGATCGTCTTGTTCAGCACCAGGTTGCCCTTGAGCTGGGCCTCCTTGTACAGCACCTTGGTCCAGTTGAAGCAGGTGTTCGGCCCACCCTGCCCGTTGAACAGGTTGGTCGCCGCCGTCAACAGGTAGTCGCTACCGCGGCAGTCGATGCGCATGTCGGTCGAGACGTCGCGCAGCGCCGTCATCGTCGCCTTGGCCAGGCGATGCTTGGCCATCGTCGGGTCGCCCGCGTTCACCGCGAGGTCGTTGTACAGCGCCTTGCCGATCGTCTGCGCCCCGAACGGGCTCTTCTCCAGCAGGGTCCAGCCGCCGTTCGCGGTCACCATGTCGCAGTACACCGGGAAGCCCGGCTGCCCGCCGCCGCCGTCCGGGTCGACGCTGTACACCCCACTCTTCGCCATCGGCAGCGCCGCCAGCAGCTCCTTGCAGCTCTTGGGCGCCGTGCACTTGCTGGTGCACCCGTCCTCCTCGACCCCGTTGCCGTCGTCGCACTGCTCGACCCCCGCCTGCACCTTGCCGTCGCCGCACTTCGCCGCCGCGCAACTGCTAAGGCACGCGTCCGTGTCGTCCATGTTGCCGTCGTCGCAGTCCTCGACGCCCACCTGAACCAGCAGGTCGCCGCACTTCGCCGCCACGCAGCTGCTGAGGCACGCGTCCGTCTCCTCCATGTTGCCGTCGTCGCACTCCTCCGTCCCCGCCTGCACCGCACCGTCGCCGCACTTCGCCGGTTCGCAGGTCGCCAGGCACGCGTCCGTGTCGTCCTGGTTGCCATCGTCACACGCCTCGACCCCTTCCTGCACCGCACCGTCGCCGCAGCTGGCCGCCAGACAGGTGGCGAGACACATGTCGGTGTCGTCGGCGTTGCCGTCGTCGCATACCTCACCGGGCTGCACCACCCGTCGCCGCAGCTGGCCAGCGCGCAGGTGTTGCTGCACTCGTCGTCGTCGACCGGGTTGCCGTCGTCGCAGGCCTCGACCCCCGCCTGGACCAGCCCGTCGCCGCACTTCGCCGCCTTGCAGGCCAACGTGCAGGCCGCGTCGTCGGCGTTCTCGGCCCCGACGTCGCACTCCTCCCCGGCGTCCTGCACCCCGTCGCCGCAGATCGGCGCCGGCCCGGTCGTCGGTTCGCCCGTGCTCCCGTCGCCCGTGCTCCCGTCGCTCACGCTCCCGGTCCCCTCGGTGAGGCCCGTCGTCGGCGCGCCCGTCGTCTCGTCCGGCGCGCCGGTGCTGGTCCCGTCCACGGTCGACTGCGTCGTCGGCCCGGCCCCGCTCGAGCCCCCGCTCGCGCCGCCATCGTCACCGCCACAGGCCGCAAGCGCCGCCGCGATCACAGCCAACCCGCTCCATCCACCCAAACTACGCAGTTTCATGGTCGCCATTGTAGGCAATGTGCCAGCGCCGCGAAGGGCTTTTTTTCAACCTACCCCGGCATACCCTCGCGCCCCGGATCCGCGCCCGCGATCCGCTGTAATGGACCCGCCCGGATCAGCTGCGCCAGTAGCGGCGCGCGTACGTCCGGGGATTGGCCCGCCCGGTCAGTTGCGCCGGTAGCTGAGCGCGTACTTCAGGGGATTGGTCAGGCGATCCGACGTCACCGTCACGCTCAGCGTGAGCCGGTCGCCCGACTCATCGAGCGTCCAGGTGTTGCGCCGCCCGCCGTCGTCGGCCGTGTACGTCTGCACCAGCCGTCCCTTCACCAGGCTCACGCTGACCTGCACCGCCTTGCCGCTGTCGCTGGTCCACGGCACCGCCGGACCGTCGATCCGGTGCACCAGCGTGCGCCCCACCACCGAGGTCATCGACACCTTGTCGCCGTCGACCGCGATCGTCACCTGCTCGCGGATCGGGTTGGCATCGCGCAGCCGCTTGCGACCGATCCCCCGGATCAGCGCGTTCAGCTCCATCGCCGCCGCCTCGATCGCCGTCTCGAGGTTCTGCCGCTGCGCGTCCCCGCCGACGAATTTGAAGGTCCCCACAAAGCGCTGCTCCGCCGGCACGACCGGCGGCGCAGGCTGCACCGGTGCAGGCTCGGGCTCGGGCGCAGGCGCAGGCGCAGGTGCGGGTGCCGGCTCGGGCGCCACTGGCGGGCTGTCCGAAGGGACAGGTGCGGGCGCGTCCGGCTTCGCCGCCGCTGGCTTCTTCGCGCCCTTCTTCGCCTCGCCCGTCGCCCCCACGCTCGCCCCACCCGCTGCCCCAGCACCCGCCCCTTCCGCGTTCGCCACCGCCGCACCACCCGCGCTCGCCCCTTCCACACCACCCGCGCTCGCCCCTTCCACACCGCCCGCGCTCGCCCCTTCCACACCGCCCGCGCTCGCCTCCACAGCACCCGCGCTCGCCGCTCCCACGCTGCCCGCGCTCGCCCCCGCTGCCTCTGCACCCACCCGCGCCACAGCCTCGGTCTTCCCGCTCCCCGTGGCCCCGTCCGCTGCCGACCTGTCCCCAGGGACAGCCTTGGCCGCGACCACCGGATCGTCCGCAAACGGATCGTCAAACTCCTCCGGCACGGCTGCCGGCGCCGCCGCTTCACCGCAGGCGATCACCGTCAGGCACAGCAGGACCGCAACGCAACGCAGACGAGGCAAAGACCGAGACCCGACGAGCATCCGCGCACGATAGCAGCCGCGCACCGCCCCGATCTACGGTCCTGATCGTCCGTCATCCGCGACCGCCGCCCCGCGACATACCGCGACGAATGCCATCCCGGACCCACCGCTCCGCGTCCTCGCGGCTCTCGTCGGCGACCGCGGGCCTGGGCTATCCTGGCAGACTCGATGCCAGTCCCCGGCTCGCGCCTCCTCGTCACCCTCGCCGCCCTGCAGTGCCTGGCCACCTGCGGCGCCCCCGAGGCCAACGCCGACGCCAGCTACCGCTGCCTCGCCCTGCCCCGCCCGCCCTCGCACGACCTCGTCCGCCTCGAGCGCGTGCTCCCCGACATCGACATCGACGGCGGCATCGACCTCGTGCAGGCCCCCGGCCTGCCCGATCGCTGGTACCTCGCCACCCAGGCCGGTGTCCTCCACAGCTTCCCCAGCGACGGCAGCGCCCCGCCGCAGGTCGCCCTCGATATCAGCGACCGCGTCGTCCTCGGCGGCGAGTCGGGCCTGCTCGGCGTCGCCTTCCACCCGGACTTCGCCAGCAACGGCGACGCCTTCTTCTCCTACAACGCCCCCGGCGGCGATGTCTTCACCTCGCGCGTCAGCCGGATCCACAGCCCCGACGGCGGCCGGAGCTTCGACCTCGCCAGCGAGACCATCGTCCTCGAGCAGGCCCAACCGTACAGCAACCACAACGGCGGCGACCTGGCCTTTGGGCCAGATGGCTTCCTCTACTTCGGCCTCGGCGACGGCGGCAGCGGCGGCGACCCCCAGGGCAACGCGCAGAACCCCGACAGCCTGCTCGGCAAGATCCTCCGCATCGACATCGACGGCGGCGAGCCCTACGCGAGCCCGCCCGACAACCCCTTCGCCGCCGGCGGCGGCCGCCCCGAGATCTACGCCATGGGCCTGCGCAACCCCTGGCGCTTCAGCTTCGACCGCGCCACCGGCGAGCTGTGGGCCGGCGACGTCGGCCAGAACCTGTGGGAGGAGGTCGACCGCATCGAGCGCGGCGGCAACTACGGCTGGAACATCCAGGAGGGCCCCGTCTGCTTCGGCCAGGACGAGTGCGACGCCGCCGGCCTCTCGCCCCCCGTCACCGCCTACCGCAACACCGGCGGCGCCTCCGTGATCGCCGGCCTCGTCTATCGTGGCAGCGATATCCCCGACCTCGTCGGCACATTCGTCTACACCGATTTCTATGCCAGCACCCTCTCGGGCGTCGCCCCCGGCGACCTCCCCGTCACGCTCGCGCAGACCGACGTCCGCGGCCTCGTCAACTTCGCCGAGGGCCCCGGCAACGAGCTCTACGCGCTCGACTACCAGGGCGGCATCTACCGCCTCGCCCCCGCCGAGCCGCCCAGCGGCCCCGGCCTGCCCGACAAGCTGTCCCGCACCGGCTGCGTCGACCCCGTCGATCTGCGCACCCCGCCCGCTGGCGCAGTCGCCTACGAGATCAATCACCCCTTCTGGTCCGACGGCGCCGACAAGCAGCGCTACATGATGCTCCCCGACGACGGCGAGCTCGGCCTGCTCGCCGACGGGGACCTCGATCTCCCGCCCGGCAGCGTCGTCGTCAAGCACTTCCGCCGCGACGACACCCCGATCGAGACCCGCCTGCTCGTGCGCCACGACGACGGCGCCTGGGCCGGCTACAGCTACGCGTGGGACGCCGACGGGCGCGACGCCACCCTGCTCGCCGCCGGCGAGACCCGCGAGATCGCCGGCCAGCCGTGGATCTTCCCCGGCCGCGACGAGTGCCTGTTCTGCCACAGCGACGCCGCCGGCCGCACGCTCGGCCTCGAGCTCGCCCAGCTCGCGCGCACCATCGCCGGCCCCGACGGCGCCCCGATCGACCAGCTCGAACACCTCGCTACGCTCGGCCTGCTCCCCGAACACCCCCCGATCGTCCCGCTCCCCGCCCTCGATAGCGACGCCTCGCTCGAGGCCCGCGCCCGCGCCTACCTCCACGCCAACTGCTCGCAATGCCACCGCCCGGACGCCCCCAGCGGCCGCGCCCGCATCGACCTCCGCGTCGGCCTCACCCTCGCCGAGCTCGGCGTCTGCGATGCGGCCCCCCGCGCCGGCGATCTCGACCTCGCCGAGGCTCGCCTGCTCGTCCCCGGCGATCCCGCGCGATCGATCGTCTCGACCCGCATGCACACCCTCGGCAGCACGCGCATGCCCGCCCTCGGCTCCGCGCAGGTCGACACCGCCGGCCTCGCCGTGATCGACGCCTGGATCTCCGGCCTCACCGCGTGCCCCTGACATCATTAACAAAGTTACATTGCCCGCCGCGACGCCGAGGCGGTACCCTCGCGCGCATGGCTTTCTCGAAGCATTCCCCCCTCGTCCTCTCCCTCGCGCTGCTCGCGGCGTGCGGCCCCGGCACCAACACCAGCGACGCCGGCACCGACACCACCGACAGCGGCCCCGGCACCACCCAGGCGGCCTCCACCGGCGACACCCCCACCACCGACACGCCGACCACCGCCAACAACACCAGCGATCCGACCCTGGCAACCTCGAGCGCCACCTCGAGCGCCACCTCCGAGGCCACCACCGCCGACGCCACCACCGGCGAGCCCGTCTGCCCCGACGTCTTCCCCGAGGACGGCGCCCCCTGCGACGCCGAGGGCCTCACCTGCGGCGGCCCCTGCGAGGACCCCTGCTCCTTCTGCAACGTCATCCGCTGCGAGGGGGGCAAGTGGGCCCAGCTCGAGGTGTTCCCCGCCGACTGCCCCGATTGCGAGACGGTATGCGCCCTCGTCGTCCCGCTCGCCTGCATGGCCGGCCCGCCCGACATGGACACCTGCGTCACCGGCTGCCAGACCACCCAGGCGGGCAATTGCGGCCTCGTCTACAACATCATGCTCGCCTGCATCGGCGGCGCCCCCAGCTTCATCTGCGACGCCGACGGCCACCCGAACGTCGCCGGCTGCGAGACCCAGTTCGCCGACCTCTACGCTTGCCTCGGCTGATACCCCCGAGCAAGGAGCCAACAATGAGCGACGCACGCGACCGCAAGCCCAGCCCGCAGTCCAACTGGGCGGGCACGATCACCTACACCCCCGCGAGCGTCGCCCAGCCCGCGAGCGTCGATGAGCTCAAGCAGATCCTCAAGGCCGCGCAGCAGCAGGGCCGCAAGGTCCGCCCGCGCGGCACCGGTCACTCGTGGAATGACGCCATCGTCACCCGCGAATGCTCGATCAACACGAACCGCCTCGCCCCGCCGAAGGTCCCGTATACGACGCAGATCATCACCGGCGCCGACGGCAAGCCGTACTGCCTGCTCAGCGTCCCGCCCGGCATGAATCAGGGCGACTTCTCGCTGCTGGCCCAGCAGCACGGCTGCCCGCTGCCCACCCAGGGCCCCGCGCCCGACATCACCCTCAGCGGCTTCACGGCCAACGGCTGCCACGGCACCGGCTGGCAGCAGCCGACCATCGCCGAGCTGGTCCACGCCATCGAGCTCCAGGGCCCCGGCGGCGAGACCCTACATTTCGACGCCACCAGCATGCCCGAGTCTCTGCGCAGCCTCGGCATCTCCGGCCCCGACATGCTCAACCTCGTGCGCGTGCACCTCGGCGCGCTCGGCGTGCTCTCGCGGATCACCTTCAAACTCCCGATCCAGCCGTTCAACCTGCGCGCGACCAACAAATTCGTCCGCCTCACCGAAGTCCTCGATCGCAACGACCCCGGCAAGCTCAAGGCCCTGATCGAGGGCCACGATTATGTCGAGCTGTTCTGGTTCCCCTACAACAACTGGAAGTGGAAGGGCCTGCACGCCGAGCCCCTCGGGCCCGAGACCGACACCCTCTGGGTCATGATCTTCGATCGCACCAGCGACCCGCCGACCGCGACCGACGCCCTCATCAACCTGTGGAACGACGCCATGGGCGTGCTGGCCGTCATCGGCGAGGCCAACGGCTGGGTCCTCTCGCGCCGCCCCGACGCCGCCCCGATGTACTCGAGCCTCGCCCTCGGCAGCATGAAGTGGAAGAACCTCTTCAACGACGGCGTGGTCTTCAAGCCCCGCGACGCCTTCCTCTACCAGAAGCGCTACTTTCGCAGCTTCCTCGACCTCGAGTTCACGATCCCCATGAATAGCGACCCAGGCGGCCAGGGCTTCGCCGACGTCGTCGCCGGCTTCTACCAGCTGGTCGACCGCATGGAGGCCTGGCGCAACAGCGGCGGCGACCAGCCCTACCCGATCAACCTCAACGTCCACGCCCGCTTCGTCAAGAACAGCCAGGCCGCGCTCTCCCCCGCCTTCGCCCCCGCCGGCTCCTCCACTCACACCTGCTACATCGAATACCTCAGCTACTCCCACGGCCGCCTCACCGCCGACTACGACGATTTCAGCCGCGACTTCTACAGCCCCGCCCACGCCGATGGCTGGAAGAAGTACGGCGGTATCCCCAATTGGGGCAAGGACCTCGCCAGCGTGCCCAAAGTCGCCAGCTACGTGCACGGGCGCCTCGGCACCCGCCTGCAACAATTCCTGCAGGTCCGCGACCGCATCGACCCCGGCGGCAAGACCTTCACCAACGACTACCTCGCCGCATTCTTCACCGGCACCGACCTGCCCGCCCGCGCCGCCCCCATCGCCTCCCCGCTCGCCGCCCCCATCGCCTCCCCAATCGCTTCCCCAATCGCCACCCCCACGGCCCCCTCAACCCGCAGCGTCCCGCTGCCGCCGCTCGACCTCCAGCGCCTCCCCAATCTCTCCTCGCCGTGGACCCGCACGCTCGCCACTGGCCCCGTCGAGCTGGCCCACGACGTCGCCCACGGCGTCGCCTACCTCCTCACCGCGCACGGCGAGGTCAACGTCCTCGCCGTCCAGCACGACCCCGCGACCCACCAGCTGCACTACACCACCGTCACCCCCTCGCAGCACCTGCTGCCAGAGCAGATCCTCGACCGCGTGACGGCGGCGCATCACGCCCCGCCCTGACCGCGCCTCCCGGCGCACGTCGGCTGTCACGCCCACACGCCCGCGGCAACTCGGGCCCTATCCCTTGCGCGGGTCGGCGCCGGGCTTCGGCGCCGGCGTTGGCGCCGGCTTCGTGGCGGGTGTGGCGACCGGCGGAGCCTCGCGCACCAAGAGCCGCTTCCCGGTGTCGCGCACGATATGGCGGTACCACGAATCCGTGTGCCTGGGATGATCTACCTTGCCCGAGGCGTCCCGGACGTTCCCGTCGATATACTTCACGAGGAGCTGCTCGCCGAACCTTCGCCAGTGCGCGTGGACCTTCTCGCCCTGGCGGACCGAATACTCGGTGAGGTACTTGCGCGCGGCTTCGGGGCTGCGCCGGTACTTTTCGACGGCGGTCTTTTCCACCTCCGCCTGGTCGGCGAAAAATCCGCCTTCCAGCGCCCGCTGCTCCTTCTGCACGTCGACCACGATGTCGCTCCAGCGCGCGTAGGCCTGGTTAGCCACCCAGTTGAACACCCAAAAAGAGGAGTCCCACGAGAACGTGCCGCGGTCGGCCACCCCCACCGCGAAGTTCCTCGGCACCTTGCGGATGCCCGCGTACATCGGCGTGTACACCGTCGTGGCGGTGTCATCGACGCCGAACCACAGCACGCCGCCGATCGGGGCCGGCAGCCACGCACGCATCTGGGCCACGAACGTGAACCCCGTCTGCTGGGTGGAGATCGCGCGCTCGTGGAGGTACTTCTTGCCGTCCACCTCCCACGTCATCGGGCGCCAGCGGTAGGGCGCCGCGTACGGACCGGCTCCCACGTCCTTCGCGAGGTCGAGCGGCGTGCCCTCGAAATGATCACGCATCAGCGCCATCGCGTCCTGCACGGTCAGCTGGCGATCGGGCTTGATCCACAGCGGCAATCGCTTGTCCGGCGCCGAGCCGTCCGCGTACTCGGGCCCCAGACCCAGCGAGGGCGCCGCGCGGCGGTAGATGCTCCACACCCGCGATTCGGAGAACCGCTGCGCCTCGAAGCCGAGCGGGTTGTAGGTGTCCGCGAAGCTGAAGTCCTTGTCCGCCCCCTTGTACCAGCCCTTCTCCCGCGCGAATGAGATGACATCGGGCGAATAGAGCGTGTCCGGCTCGTTCAGCGGGAACTGGCGGATCCTGGCATGGTTGGCGTGCGCCGAGATGGTGCCCTCGGGCAGGCGACGCGCCACCCACACCGCGCCCTTGTTGCCTTCGCCCTTGCCGATCATCTCCATCAGCCACACCTCGTTCGGATCGGCGATCGAGAACGACTCGCCGGTGGAGGCATAGCCGTACTCCGCCACGAGCTTCGTCATCACCGTGATGGCCTCGCGCGCCGTCCTGGCCCGCCCCAGCGTGATGTAGATCAGCGAGCCGTAATCGACGATGCCGGCCGGCGCTTCGAGCTCCTTGCGCCCGGTGAAGGTCGACTCGGCGATCGTGAGCTGGTGCTCGTTCATGTTGCCCACCACCGTGTAGGTCACCGGCGCCTGGGCGATCCGCCCGAGGAGCTTCCCGGTGTCCCACTCGATGACGTCGCGCTGGGCCCCCGGCCGATGCCGCCCTGCCGGCGTGTAGTACAGCTCCCCGTAGAGCTCGTGCGCGTCGGCGTTGTACGTGATCATGGTGGCGCCGTCCGTCGTCGCCCCCTTCGTCACGAGCATGCTCGTGCACGCTTGAACGGGTGGAGTCGCCAGAGCCGCCGTCAGGACGACGGCGGTGCACAGGGCCAGAGTGCCTCGGATCATGCCGCCGATGTTATCGCAGCCGGCCGCGATTGTGTTGGGGGAATGACCTCGCCTGCGCGCGTCACAGCAATAGCGCCGCCCCGCTGATCGCCACCATCACCACCATCGCCCAGCGCACCAGCCCGGGCCCCACGCTCAGCTGCAGGCGCGCCCCCAGGACCCCGCCGAGCACCATCCCCGCCGCGAGGATCGCCCCCTCGCGCCACGCCACCTGCCCCGCCGCCGCGAACACACCCATCGCCAGCAAGGTGTAGATAAAAACCACCGTCACCTTCGCTGCATTCGCCTGCAAGGCAGGGTATCCCAGCAGCGACACGAACAGCGCCATCAACGGGAACCCGACCCCCGCCTGGAGAAACCCGCCATAGACCCCGATGAGCAGCGCCACCAGCTGCGCCACCAACCCGGGCGCCCGCGGCTCCGGCGGCGGCTTGAGGAAGCGACCCGGCCGCACCAATAGCAGCACCGCCCACACCACGAGGATCGCCCCGAACAGCGGCCGCAACAGCGCGTCGTCCAGCCGCGTCGCCAGCCACGCCCCGCCCAGCGCCCCGACGCACATCATCGGCGCCACCCGCAGCACCAGCCCGCCCACCAGGCTCCGTGACAGCGCGCCCGCCCGCGCGAAGGTCAACGCCGCCGCCGACCCGTGCGCCAGCACCCCGATCCTGCTGGTCGCGTTGGCCACCCCCGGCGTCAACCCGAGCCCGATCAAGATCGGCAACACCACGAAGGACCCGCCCCCCGCCAGCGTGTTGGCGACCCCCGCGAGCACCCCCACGAGCACGAGCACCACCACGCCCGCGACCGGATCGCCCAGCGGCCACGCCATCGCCTCGCCCGGCAGCACCCGCCCACCCTACGCGATCACGCCGCCGCGCGCCCCGACAATCGTCCCCGCCCCGACGAGCACAGCGGAGCCGGCGGAGATCGATCCCGCAAAATCCACGGCCGAGGGCCCGGCAGCTCGTGAGCGGCGAGCACTTCAATCCTCATAATACGTGACGACAAGCGCGGCCTCCGTCACCGTCACCCCGTAGATCGTCACCTTCGCCGTGAGCGAGTGAGCGAGCCCCCGCACGAACTTCGTGACGGTCTTGGCCACCTTCTTGCGCGTCTTGCCGTGCGTGAGCGACTGCTTGATGAAGCCCTCGACGCCCGTGCGAATGATGTCCCGCGTGTTGACGATCAGCGCGACCAACCAACCCGGCCACGTCACCGCCTCCGCGCTGGTCGAGAAGTCGACCTCCACGGTGTCCCAGGAGATGAGCCCGCCGCGGACCGCGAGCCCCAGGCGCACGTCGATCTTCAAGGGCGTCAATTGGATGTTCGACCAGCCCTCCAGCACCAGTTCCGGGCCGGCCTCCTCGAAGCTGGCCCACACGTGCAGCGCTCCGCGGGGGAGCTCGGCCGACGCCGCCTCGATGGCCAGCGCGATCGAACTGCTGTTGAGGTCGTGCACCGACGCCATGGTGTCCTTGAGCTTCCCCGGGGCGTCCCACGCCCGGATCCGCGGCACCTCGAACGCCAGCGGCAGCTTCACCCCCCGGTTCTTCAAGACCCTGCGGATATCGTCATCATCGACGTCGAGCCAGCTGGCCTTATCGCCATTGGCCGCCCCGCTCTGCAAATGAAGCTGGAGCGACGCGACCGTCGGCCCGGCCAATTGATGGATCAGCGCCAGCTCGATCGACTCCGTCCGGAGCTCGATCGCGGTCGGATATCGCACCGTCGCGGTGTATGCGATGGCGCGATCCAGGTTGCTCAGCCGGTAGTACCACTTGACGTGGCCGGCCTCCTGGGCCGAGACCGCGTGCGTGAGCGTCGAGCTCGCGTCGTCCCTCGTCGCGTCGACCAACGGCCGGTCGACCCCGGCACAAAATAGCTGCAACCGGTGCCGCGCAGGCAGGACCGCCGCCACGACCGCAGGATGGGCGCCAGGCGCCGACTTCGGCGGTGGCTTCGCGCTCACGACGGCCGTCAGCGTGACCACGCCGGCGGAGCCCGGCTGGAACCACAGCTCCACGCTCTTTCCCGGCGGGATCGTCTGGGTCTTTGTGATCGTTTTATTGAGATACGCGGTCATTTTCGATCCTCGCAATCGTATCCCTGACGGGCTCGCCAGGCAACGCGACGCTCGAAACCCACCATTCCACCGAGAGCCATTATCCATGCATCAATCCCACGGCTCGGGACGCGACCGAGGCGGGCGGGGCATGCCGCGGACGCGCCCGCGGCCGCTGCGTTGCCGCCGCAGACCTCGCACATCGGGGCCCGCCCCAGCCATCCGTCGCCATCATCCCCCCGTGGCCCGCTGCGCCGTATTGTTGGCGGCGCCTGGACAGGGCCGCCACGGTCCGGCCAGGAACCAACTCATGGCCAATCTGAACATCCTTGGAATCGCGGCAGCTGCATTGTTGACCCTGTTCGCGCCGTCAGTCGCACGCGCCGACCTCGAGGCCTGCGGCGGCCTCTGGCTGTTCGGCGAGCAAGACTGCAAATTCGTACCGACCGAGACCTGCACCACCTCGTGCGAGCCGGTCGCTATGGAGGAGTCCTGCGCGGCGCGGCTCTCCATCGACTGCGATACCTCATGCACCGCGACGGCCGAAGCCGGGTGCACCGAAACCTGCCAAACCGACTGCAGCACCGACTGCGACGTGCAGCAGGCCAGCGCCACCCCGCCGAATTCGATGGGGCTGTGCGTGTCGAGCTGCCAGCAGGAGTGCAACACCACCTGTGACGGCGTCGGGGCCCACGGGGAGTGCCGCTCGACCTGCGCGCAGAACTGCGGCGAGAAGTGCGACCGCGCGAAGTGCCGCGACGACGACGACGACGTCGAGTGCACCCCGAAGTGCGAGACCTCCTGCCAGGGCTCGTGCTGGGCCCGGGCCAGCAGCGAGTGTCAGATCTCGTGCCAGGCCGAGCAATACACCGTGTGCAAGACGGAGCTGGTGGACCGTTGCCACGAGGAGTGCGAGCAGACCGGCGGCGCGATCTTCTGCAGCGGCCAGTTCATGAACGCGACCGACGTGCAGGCCTGCGCCGACGAGATCGAGGCCGAGTTCTCGATCCACGTCGAGGTCATGCTCAAGGCCGAAGGCCGACGCCGACGGTGCCCTCGGCTGCAACCTCGGCAGCTGCTCGGTGGACCGCACCGGACAGGGCCTGGGCGCCCTGCTGCTCACGCTCGGCGCCCTCGGCGTGAGCCGCCGCCGCCGCCGCGCCTGAAACAGCCTCCGTTCGGGCGCACGGTCGGGCATGCGTGGCGACCGCGGCGACTCCGTCAACAGATCTGTTGTCAACAGACTTGTTGACGGAGGATGACCTGACGCGCCGCCGCTCCGCGCCCCGGCGTATCATCCCCAACTCCATGCCCGACCCGCGCCTCCGCGACTATCAGCGCATCGTCTTCTTCACCGGCGCCGGCATGTCGGCCGAGAGCGGCGTGCCGACCTACCGCGGCGCCGGCGGCATCTGGAAGGAGTACGACTACCGCCGCTACGCCTGCCAGAACGCCTTCGTCCGCGACCCCGCGGCGGTGTGGGAGTTCCACAACTTCCGCCGCGGCCTGGTCGCCCGCTGCGACCCGAACCCCGGCCACCGCCTGATCGTCCGCGCCGAGCAGCAGCTCCCGCAGGTCACGATCGTCACCCAGAACATCGACGGCCTGCACGCCCGCGCCGGCAGCCGCAGCATCCACGAGCTGCACGGCAACCTCTGGCGGGTCCGCTGCGATCGCTGCGGCGTCAAGGTCCAGGACGGCCCCGTCCTGCGCGACGAGCTGCGCTGCCCGACCTGCAACAGCTGGTGGCGCCCCGACATCGTGTGGTTCGAGGACTACCTCGACGACGCCGTCGTCCAGGCCGCCACGGAGGCGATCATGGGCTGCGACCTGTTCATCTCGATCGGCACCTCCGCCGTCGTCTACCCCGCCGCATCGCTGCCCGCCTACGCCGCCGACAACGGCGCCCTCTGCGTCGAGATCAACCCCGACCCCACCCCCGCCTCGCACCTCTACTCGCTGCACCTGCGCGGCCCGGCGACCGCGATGCTGGCCCGCCTGGCCGCCGGCGACCCCGCGCTGCTCACCTGAGCGCGAGCGCCCGGTTGGCGGCCACCTCGCACTTTCCGCTGCTCGCGCGCCGGGCCCTCGTGCGAGACTGCCAGCCCGCATGCCGAGCGCCGCCACGCACGCGCCGATCGCCGCCGCCGACTGGTTACGTCGCCGCTGGTTGCACCTGCTCGGCGACCTCGCCCGGCCGCTCGTCCGCCGCCGCGAGCTGCGGGTCACGCTGATGTTCTCGGCGATGATCTGCACCGCCCTCGCCGCCACCCTCGTCGCCCCGCTGTGGCTGCTCATCCTCGGGCCCCTCCTGTGGGGCGTGCCCCACCTCGTCAGTGATCTTCGCTACCTGGTCATTCGGACAGGTTATCACCGGCGCCCGCTGCTGTGGCTGGTCGCCGGCGCGCCGCTGCTGTGGGTCGGCCTCGGCGGCGGCCTCGTGTGGGGCTTCGTCGGCGCCGCCCTCGCGGCCGCCTGCGCCCGCGCCCGCCTCGCCCCGCGCCTGCTCGCCGTCGGCCTGCTCGCCCTCGGCGGCGCCGGCTTCGTCGTCATGGGCCGCCTCGGCGACGTCGCCTTCGCCCACGCCCACAACTTCATCGCCGTCGCCCTGTGGTGGCTGTGGCGCCCGCGCTCAGGCCGACTGCACTGGCTCCCGCTCGCGCTGCTGGTCGCCGCCAGCCTGTTCCTCCTCAGCGACGCCGCCCTCTGGCTCGCGCAGCACAGCGGCGGCCTCGCGTGGTTCGCCGGCCGCATGGGCCCCGACTACCAGGTCTGGCGCCTCTCGCCCGGCGTCGCCCCGGACCTCGCGCTACGCCTGGTCCTCCTGTTCTGCTTCGCCCAGTCGATCCACTACGCCGTGTGGCTGCAGCTGCTCCCCGACGAGGACCGCCAGCGCGCCACCCCGCCGACCTTCCGCGCCAGCTACGAGGACCTGCGCGCCGACTTCGGCGGCCCCGGCCTCGCCATCGCCGGCCTGCTCGCCCTCGGCATCGCCGTGTGGGCCGCCTTCGACCTCATGCACGCCAGCCACGGCTACTTCCGCATGGCCCGCTTCCACGGCCACCTCGAGGTGATGGCCGGCGCACTCCTGCTGCTCGAGCGATCGCGCCGCTGAGCTCGCGCGCCCTCGCGCGGTGACGTCGCCGCATCGCCCGGCCTACACTCGCAGCGGGAGCCGCGGTGGATGGTGATGCAACAAGCCACGATTGTCGACACGCTGGACATCCGCATCGGCCGCGGCCGCGACCTGGGTTACTACGTCGAGCTGCGCCTCGGTGACCGCGAGTTCCCGGACGGCGCGCTCGACCCGGCGCTCGTCGCCGCCGTCGCCGAGGCCAGCCCCGACGAGGCCGGCGCCCGCCTGTTCGCCGGCTTCACCGCCGACGAGCGCGTGCGCATGGCCTGGAACCTCGCCGCAGCGCTCGCGCCTCGCCGACGGATCCGCCTGCGCATCGACGACGACGCGCCCGGGCTGCACGCGCTCCCGTGGGAGGCCCTGCGCGACGCCTCGCCCGGCGCCAGCGAGCGCGAGCCCGCGGCCGACCGCGACACGCCCTTCTCGCGCCTGGTCCCGTGGTCGCTGGCCCTGCCCCCCGCGGTCGATGAGCGCCCGCTGCGGATCCTCAGCGCCGTCGCGGCCCCCGGCGACCTCGACGTCTACCGCCTGCCCCCGATCGACCGTGAGGCCGAGGCCCACGCGCTCGCCGGTGTCATGGCCCTCGCGCCCGCCGGCCTCGTCCACCACGACGCCCTCCCCGGCCCCTGCACCCTCGCCGCGCTCGAGGCCGCCCTCGAGCGCGGCTACCACGTGCTCCACCTCGTCGCCCACGGCGTCGCCCGCCGCGACGGCCAACTCGCCATCTTCCTCGAGCGCGACGACGGCAGCGTCGACCGCGTCGACGACAGCAGCTTCGCCGCCATGCTCGAGCGCCTCGGCAGCGGCCTGCGCCTGGTCGTGCTCATGGTCTGTAGCAGCGCGCTCCGCAGCCCCGGCGACGCAAGCGTCGGCCTCGCCCCGCGCGTCCTCGCCGCTGGCGTGCCCGCGGTGCTCGCCATGCAGGACCTCATGCCCGTCGACACCGGCCGCGCCTTCACCCGCGCCCTCTACAGCGAGCTGTGGAGCACCGGCGAGGTCGACCGCGCCGCCAACCGGGCCCGCGCCACCCTCCTGACCAGCCGCCTGCGCGGCAGCGCCGTCCCGGTGCTCTACAGCGCCCTCGCCAGCAACCAGCTGTTCACCCGCGACCCCGCCGCACAATCGCCGATCGCACAATCCACCGCACAATCACCGATCGCACAATCGCCGATCGCACAATCCACCGCACAATCACCGATCGCACAATCACCGATCGCACAATCACCGATCGCACAGTCACCGATCGCACAACCCCGGCCGGCTCCGCCCGCCATCCAGACCGCCAGCCCGTGGCAGGCGATCGGCGGCCCCTTCCGCGAGGTCACCGCGATCCGCGGGCGCGACGGCTGCGTCGAGCTCTTCGCCCTCGCCAGCAACAAGACCCTGCACGTGCGCCGCCAGCAGCAGCCGGGCGGCCCCTGGGGCCCGTGGGAGCCGCCCGAGCCGCTGGTCGCCAGCGTGCACGTCACCCTCGACGCCCGCGGCCAGGTCGCCCTGTTCGCCCTCGACCCCGGCGGCCAGGTGTGGATCCGCCGGCGCGTCGCCGCCGGCGAGTGGGCCCGCTGGGTCCGCTTCGGCACGGACGCCGCGCAGCTCACCGCCGCCTGCCACGCCACCGGGCAGCTCATGGCCCTCATCGTCGGCCGCGACGGCCTCATGTACACCTGCACCGAGGACCACCCCGGCGGACCCTGGGGCGAGTGGGCCGGCGACTGGGAGAACGACGACGAAACCCACCTGCAGATCGCGCTGGTCCGCGACGCCCGCGGCCGATTCACCGTCTTCAGCCTGCACGCCGACCACACCCTCTGGGGGTCCCATGAAGCGGAGGACGACTTCGGCGAGTGGGAGCAGATCGGCGAGGAGCTCCATCGCTTCACCGTCGCCGCCGACCTCCAGGGCCGCCTCTTCCTCGCCGGCATCGCCCAGGACCGCAGCCTGCGGACCCGCACACAGCGCAGCGTCGGCGGCCCCTGGACCCCGTGGCGACACCACGAGCTCGACCTGCTGGACGTCCACGTCGCGCCCCTCCGCGACACCATCGTCGTCCATACCATCGACGGCGACGGCGCCGCGCACTGGCTCGGCCCCGACACCTGGGCCCCCCTCGGCGGCCCCGCCTGCACCAGCATCCTCGCCCTCGAGGGCCGCAAGGGCGAGCTCATACGCCTCGCCCTCGACCACGCCGGCACCCTCCACGAGCGCCGCGACCTGCTCTGAGGGACCTGTCCCTCCGGCCAGCTCACCGCGTCTTCAGAGACCGCGCCGCGCTACTGCGGGTTGATGACCTTCAGCCGCAGCCCGCCCGGGTACGCGTACGAGGTCACCCCCGTGTAGCCGACCTGGTAGATGCCGAACGGCGCGTCGCTCTCGGCCAGGTGGCTACCCTCGTTGATCTTCCAGTCGGCGACCTCGTACGCCCCGACCGCGTAGTACCCGGTGACCACCACTCCGTCGACCTTCACGTCCGCCCCACCCTTGTCGCGCACCACCTGCGCGTAATGCAGGTTGTAGCCGATGCCGGTGACGAACACGTAGCGGTCGAGGAACTGCTCGACCGGCACCATCTGGTACGACGCCGGGTCACCGGTGCCCGCGCCCCCGTCCTGCCCCTCGAGGTACTGCACCGGCATGATCGGCTTGTCGGCGTCGAAGATGAGGCTGTCCTTGGTCTTGAACTCGGTGAACTGCCCCTTGTTCAGAACCTTCGGGAAGCCCGGCTGGGCCGGCACGATCGAGACCGTGGTGTTGTCCTCGCCGGCGTAGACCCGCCACCAGTAGCTCTCGTTGCCGCGCTTGGGCGCGTGCGCCCCCACGTAGGTCAGCCCCCAGTACTCGAGCGGGATCGCCTGCTCCTCGATATGGTCGCAGAAGGTCACGCCGGCCGGCACGTTGACGCACTGCACCGCCCCCACCACCCACGCCGGCTCCGACAGCGAGACGATCGTGCCCGACAGGTCGCTCTGCCCCGAGCTCACCTGCAACAGATCATAGTCGCCGATCACCACCTTGCCCGTCGCCTTCGCCGCCACCGCCGGCACCCCGTTGCCGGCCGCCGTCGCCACCGGCGGCGTCCACGACACCTCGGTGCCGTCCTTCAGGCCCACCACGTTGAAGTAGGCCGGGTTGCCGCCCACGCTCGGCGTGAACGCCGGGATGATGTAGTTCTTCTGCTGCGCGTGGTCCGGCAGCAGCATCGACGAGTCGTTGTGCGCCGCCGCCTTGATCGGGCTGTGCAGATACGCCACCAGCGGCACGTTGCTGACGATCTTGAAGGTCGAGTCCGGGCGCAGCACGCTCACCGGCCCCGGCTGCGCTGGCTTGAGCAGGTCGAACTGCGCGCTCTTCCCCGGCATCACCATGAGCGGCCCCGACACCAGCTGCTCGGCGCCGTTCTCGAAGTAGTACATCGAGACGCTCGCGGTCAGCGTCTTCGACACGTTGCCGACCGTCACCGCCGACGGCTCCTCGATGAAGTTCTGCATCTTGTTGCCGCGGAACACGCAGCCGACGCTGCTCGGGTCGCTCTTGATCAGCTCGCAAAGCTCAATGCACGCGCCCCCGCTGCACTGCTGGGTCAGGCCGCACGCGACCGGCGGCTCGAAGGCGTCCCCCTGCGCGTTGCACTTCTTGGTCTGGTCGATGCCCTCGCACACCACCTCATCCGGCAGACACAGCTGCGCCACGCAGGCGTCGCCGAGGCAATTCTGGCCCATGGGACAGGCGACCGGCTCGTAGCCGCTGCAGTCCTGCTTGCAGGTCAGGAGCCCCTCCGGGTCGCAGCCGTTGCTGCTGCCGGGCTCGCACACGCAGTCCACCCCGGTGCTGCCGACGCTCGTGGCGTCCGTCGCCGACACCCCGGTCGTCGTCGCCGGCGGGCTGGTCGTGCTCGCCGACTCGTCGGTCGTCCCGCTCTGCGACCCGCTGCTCGTCACATCGGCGGTCGTCGGCACATCGCCGGTGGTCGGCGTGCTGGCGCTGCTCTCGGTCGTGCCCACCGTCGGGCCAACCGTTGGATCCGTCGCGCCGGTCGACGAGACGCTGGTGGTCGATGCGTCACCGCTGTCGCCGCAGGCCGCGGCGAGCAGGAGCGCGAGGGGGAGCTGAGGGGACCTGATTGACATCGCCGCAGCGTCGCGCCTCTGCGCTCGCCGAGCCACCCCACACGCGTGCGGATGCTCTCGCCTCTCCCCACCCCCGACCCATGACGGACCGCAAGGACAGGTACACTCCCACGCCATGCGCTGGTGCATCGGCGACCTGCAGGGCTGCGCCTCGGAGTTCGAGCGCCTGCTGCACGCGATCGCCTTCGACCCGGCGCGCGACGAGCTGTGGTGCCTCGGCGACCTCGTCAACCGCGGCCCCGACTCGCTCGCCGCCCTCCGCCTGTGGCGCGACGTCGGCGGCCACGGCGTGCTCGGCAACCACGACGTCTACGCCCTGCTCACCCACAGCGGCGCCTGGCCCCGCAAGCGCGACACCCTCGCCGCCCTGTTCGCTGCCCCGGACGCCGACGACCTGCTGGCCCGCCTGCGCGCCCTCCCGGCCCTCGCCCACCTGCCCGGCCCGCAAGGCGCGAAGGTCCCCGATCTGTGGGTCGTGCACGCCGGCCTCGACCCCCGCTGGACCGACCTCCCCACGCTCGCCGCCACCATCAACGCCCTGCCCCACGACGACGCCTGGCTGGTCTCCCCGCAGGTGAACACCGCCACCCGGATCCGCTGCTGCACCGCCGCCGGCGAGCGCAGCAAGTTCGACCGCGATCCCGCCGATTGCCCGCCGCCCTACCGCCCCTGGGACGCCTTCTATCGCGGCCCCGCCATGGTCGCTCACGGACACTGGGCCTGGCGCGGCCACTACCGCGGCAAGCACACGATCGGCCTCGACTCGGGCTGCGTCTACGGCGGCCAGCTCACCGCGTGGTGCCAGGAAGAGGACCGCGTCGTCCAAGTCGAGGCGGCCCGCGCCTACTGACGCGATTGTGCGCATTGCGGATGATACCCGCACCAATTGAGCGCATCCGCGAATCGGCGACGTCCACCTTGCGATAATATCACTGGCTTTCCGTCGCCCCCAGGTCGCATATTGCGGTGGGCGAGTGCGGCCGAGCGGCGGCACCCGGCGTAGATAACAATCTGGAGAGTCCCATGCCCGGTTTGATCACCAACGCGGCCTTCACAAAGACCTTCCCTGCACCGGCAGGCACGACCTACGCGTACACGACCACCGTCCTGCATCAAGGCACGATGATCGCCTTCGCCATGGACGCCGCCGGGGTGATCTATTACTCCGTCCTCAACTTCAACGATCCGACGCTCCCCCCGGCCCAGCTCGACGTGAAGTATTGGTCCACCCGCCTTCCCGACGGCACAAGCCCCATCCCGCTCGCCTTCCCGACGGAGATCCGCAAGGCGGGCCAGGGCAGCTTCGGCCAGACCACCGTCACCTCCTCACCATCGCCAGCACCGGGCAGTTCACCGCCCCCGCGCCGTTCTGTGCCATCTCCGACGGCTCCTCCGTCTTCGTCTTCCGCAAGTCCAACCAGCCAAACACCAGCACCGCCGTGGCCAACTGGACCTTCGGCGATGGCGCCCTCCTCGTCGACCGCTACTCGCTCTCGGGCGGGTCGCTCCTGCAGAAGTCCGAGGCCCGCTATCAGCGCAGCCGGAGCAAGGACTTCCCGGCCAACAACAAGGACTGCCTCTCCCCGAAGGACATGAACAGCAAACCGTTCTACGAGCCCACGATCGAGCTCGGCTTCGTCCAGAACTTCGACAGCTTCACCGTCTCGCTCATCCCGACCGCGGTCGCGAGCACATCGTACTGGCAGATCTTCGCCCACAGCACCGCGGGGCCGATCGACGCATACAGCGTCTTGCAGGCGCAGGACGGCCTCTTCGACTTCGCCGGCTCGCTCTCCTTCGCCTGTCCCAACCGGGACCACCCGGACTTTCAACCCCATCCCGGGACCTGCGGCCGGCCCTGCAATAGCACGCTCACGCAGGTCGGCAGCAGCACGACGTACACCTGTCCCAACGGCCACACGTGGACCAAACCCGCCGACTGGGGAGCGGCGCCCCTCCCCCTGTCCCACGCCTGCGGGCTCGCGCTGGCCCAGGTCTCCACGGCCACCAGCGCGGACGCCTGTGTCGCCCTCGGCGGCGGAGTCTCGGCCACCCTCCCGGGCGTCCAGCTGCCGAGCAACTTCACCATTGAACTGTGGTGCCGGCGATCCCAGGCCTCGCTGGCTGATTCGTGCCTCACCCAGGGCGGCGGTGGACTGGTCCTCGGCTTCGCGGCTACCACGGGCTTCCAGTGCACCGGGGGCGGCGCTGCGGCGCTCGCGTCCACGAAGACCCCGGATACGTACTGGCACCATTATGCCGTCGTCTATGCCGGCGCGACGCGGACCCTCTACATCGATGGCCTCGCCGTCGCCAGTGATTCGAACGGCTCGTTCTCCGCCTCCATCGGCAGCCAGTTGCTCACCCTGGGGACGAGTACGACGAATTCGACGATCTACGTCGACGAACTGCGGGTGTGGAACATCGGCCTCTCCGCCGCCGAGATCCAGACCGGCATGCAGGCCCGCCGCGCCGGCCACGAAAAGGGGCTCCTGCACTATTTCCGGCTCAATGAAGGGAAGGGGACCACGCTCATGGATCTGGCGCCCGATGGCATCTGGGAGAGCGGCACCCTCAGCGCCGCCAGCGGCTGGGCCGGGCCGCAGGCCGCCGCTCCGACAGTCACCCCGAGCGGCGGCGTCCGTCACAACAGCTTCCAGACCCACGGCTTTCCGCCACAGCCGCTTCACGGTGATCGGGGGGCACAAGAACCTGGCCGCACAACTCTACTACCAGCAGGAGACCCCGCCGGGCGGCAGCAAGCCGCAGAAGTCCGCCGCCCACCTGATGCTCGCCCTCGACGGCGGCTCGGTCGGCATCAACCTCGGCGTCCTCGACTTCGCGATCGGGGCCGACGGACGCCTGGTCGCGGCGCCGGGCGTCGTCACGCTGGAATCCTTGACCGGGCAGAGCGCCGTCGCCCTCACCCGCATCTTCAGCGACGGGCACTATCTCTCGCTCTCGGGCGGCCGCCTCGACGTCGCGCCAGGTGCCCTGTCGCCGCAATTGCTCGACAGCAGCACGGGTGACCTGCGCCTCTACTGGGGCACCACGAGCACGAACTCCCCCACCCTCTCCTCACTGACCTACGACACGAGGGTCACCCGCCCGCAATATCAGCTCGTCGGGCAGAACGGAACGATCGCGCTCATCGGCACCGTGGCGGGCGCCGACCTGAACGACGTCGTCGTGTCGATCTCGGCGGTGAGCGGCGCCACCTGCACTGTGCTGATCAGCCATGGCACCCTGGGGACCGAGACCTGGCCGCTCGTGCCCACCGACTCTCCGAGCTTCGCGGCGGTGCTCAACGGAACCCCGCTGCCGCCGCCAGCCGGGTCGATCGTCCCGCAGACCTACGATTACACGAAAGCGTCGTCGACCTGGCCCGGCGCGGAGCTCAGCGGCGGATCGCTGTGGGTGTCGGTCCAGCCCTCCACGAGCACCGTCACCGTCTTGAACAACAGCCAGTCGACGGCGACGACGGCGGGCACGCCAGCCTGCTTTCGCGCCGTGCCCATCGCGAACGCAATCTCCTTGGACGTGCCGCTCCAGCTGGCGACCCCACCCGCGCAAGGCGCTGCGGTCCCGGCGACCCCGCCCTGGGATCTGACGCTGGAGACGTGGGTGAAGCCCGTCAACGCGAATGGACAGATCCTGATCGGCCAGAATGTCCCCACCGCAGGCTCGACCCCCGCGACGGGGTACGTGCTCGGCCTCCGATCGACCGCCAACGGCCTCGCCGCCGCCGCTTCCATGATCAAGGCGAATTCGTCCGGCGCCCAATGGACGATCCAGGCCCAGACCACCCCGGACCCGACTCAGCTCTCGACCCTGATCCCGGCGGGCGAGTGGAGCCACGTGGCCGCGGCGTTCCGCCAGAAGTCGGCGGTGCGCTTCGACGGCACCAGCGCGTTCGCCGACTGCGGCGACGACGACGGCACCAACATCACCGGCGATCTGACGATCGAGGCGTGGCTGTCTGTTCCCGCCAACCAGACCTGGCCCCTGGGTATCCTCAGCCGGGGCCTCCTCGGTAACGGTGCGGTCGACCCGCTCACGCGCGCCGCGACGGTATCGCGGGTGCCTTACGCGCTCTATGTCAATGACACCGGAAATCTGACCTTCGTCTATTCGCGTACCAGCGTCAATCTCTGCTACGCGGAAGGCCCGCCCCTGCCGACCGGCCCGACCGCGATCGCCGTCACCCGCCGCTGCAACCTCTCTAGGACCGACACAAACGGCAACGTGTTCATCTGGGATGAAATCACCTTCTACATCCGCGGCCAGACGCCCACGGCCCCCAAGGTCGTCTACACAATCAACCCGACGAGCGCGCCCACAGTCTCGGACACCAGCCCGATCGTGGGCAACAGCGCCTCGCTGATCCTGGGCCGCTGCACGCCCGCCCTGACGCACGCTGCGGCCCCCGGTGGCAAGGGAATGACCGCAACGCCCCCGACCCCCGCAGCCGCGAGCTCGTTCACCGGAGTGCTCAGCGAGGTGCGGCTCTGGAGCGCAGTCCAGAACCCCCCATGGGCCAACCTCGACAGCGCCGACGCCACCACCAACGGCCTGGCCTCGCGCTGGCGCTTTGAGGAGCGCAGCGGGTCGCAAGCGATCGACGAGGGCCCCACGGGCCGCAGCTCCGCGATGCTCATGAATGGCTACACCTGGGTGCCGAGCCCCGACCCGTCGCTGTCCGGCTGGACGCTCTACCTCAACGGCGTGGCCCAGCGGACGGCGCCGATTTCCTGGGTGGCGTACATCCCCCCGGCAAACCTCTCCCTCGGCGACTTCAGCCCAGTCACGGCCCCGGCTGGCCAGGTCGCCGAGGTGCGCATCTGGAGCACCGAGCGCACCCCGCAGGCGATCGCAAACAACATCTATCGCCCACTCGCGCGTGATCCGTCGGGCCAGGTCCTGGAGGACGGCGGCGACCTCCTCGCGTACTACGCGCTGGACAGCGCGTCAGGCTGGAGCTCGGTCCCGAAGGTCGTCGATCGCAGCCTGAGCGGCAGCGGTACCCTGGCCCCGGCACCGCTGAACGCGATGTACTGGAACGGCCAGACCTCGGCGACCGTCGTGGCGCCGAACATCCAACTCACGTCGAGCTTCACCATCGAATTCTGGTGCAGGCGCAGCGACTCGTTGCGTGAGGGCTTCATCCTCACGCAGAATACGGCGAACCCGGGGACGAACCAATGCCTGTTCATCGGGTTCATGGGGGTGCGCGGCGAGAACTGTGATAACCAGGTTCAATTCGCGTTCTACAACAACGACCTGAACGTGACCAGCAACGCCAACCGCGACGGCATCTGGCACCACTGGGCCTTTGTCTACGACAAATCCAGC
>NZ_JADJNN010000012.1 GCF_016714285.1 Nannocystis sp.
TGGTCACCTCGGCGGCATCGACCTCGACAGCAACGACCCCCAGCTCGCACCGCCGACCCCGAGCCAGACCTTCCTGATCCAGATGATCGAGCTGCGCGAGCGCCTCTCGGAGGAGGGCAGCGCTGAGGTCCGCGACGAGATCGAGGCCCGTGCCGACCAGGCCTTCGACGAGGCCGTCGCCGCGATCGCCCGCAACGACATGGCCACCGCCGCCCGCGAGCTGGTCGCCCGTCGCTACTACCAGCGCTTCCTTGACGAGGTCGACGCCGCCGAGGCCCGATGAGCAAGACCAGCATCGAGGGCGCCGACGCCCTGTTCCAGATCGCCGAGCCCACCGCCCCGCAAGCCAGCCAGCGCGCCCCAGGCCGCGGGATCGGCATCGACCTCGGCACCACCCACAGCCTGGTGGCGATCGCCCCGCACGGCGCCGCCCCGCGGGTCCTCCGCGACGCCGAGGGGCGCGGCCTGCTGCCCTCGATCGTCAGCTACATCGACGAGCGCCCGCAGGTCGGCGACCCCGCCGCGGCGCGCCAGCACGAGCGACCCGATCGCGTCATCAGCTCGGTCAAGCGCTTCATGGGCCGCGGCCTCGCCGAGGTCCAATTCCCGCACCCCTACCAGCTCGGCGACGCCACCGGGGTCCTGCGCGTCGCCGTCGGCGACGGTCGCGAGGTCTCCCCCGTCGAGGTCTCCGCGGAGATCTTGCGGGTGCTCAAGCTCCGCGCCGAGGCCGAGCTCGGCGGCCCCGTCGACGGCGCCGTCATCACCGTCCCCGCCTACTTCGACGACGCCCAGCGCCAGGCCACCCGCGACGCCGGCCGCATCGCCGGCCTCAAGGTCTACCGCCTGCTCGCCGAGCCCACCGCCGCCGCCCTCGCGTACGGCCTCGACCGCAACGAGCGCGGCCTGTTCGCCATCTACGACCTCGGCGGCGGCACCTTCGACATCAGCGTGCTGCACCTGCACAGCGGCGTGTTCCAGGTGCTCGCAACCGGAGGCGACAGCGCCCTCGGCGGCGACGACTTCGACCGCGCCCTCGCGGCCGTGCTGCTCGCCCGCGCCGCCGTCTCCACCCCGACCCCGGCCCAGCACGACGCCGCCCGCCTGGCCGCCCGCGCGCTCAAGGAGCGCCTCAGTAGCGTCGAGGAGGACCGCGTGTCGGTCCCCACGATCGGCCTGCACGACGTCAGCATCACCCGCCGCGAGTTCGAGGCCGTGATCGAGCCGCTCGCCCAGCGGACCATCCGCGCCTGCCGTCAGGCGCTCAAGGAGGCTGGCGTGGCCGTGGCTGAGCTCAGCGGCGTGGTCCTGGTCGGCGGCTCGACCCGCGTGCCGCGGATCCGCCAGATGGTCGAGCAGGCGTTCGGCCGCGCCCCGCTCAGCGACATCGACCCCGACGAGGTCGTCGCCCACGGCGCCGCGATCCAGGCCGACATCCTCTCGGGCAGCGAGCGCCCCGGGGTGACCCTGCTCGACGTCGTCCCGCTCAGCCTCGGCCTCGAGACGATGGGCGGCATCGTCGAGAAGATCATCCCGCGCAACGCCACCATCCCGATCTCCGCCCGCCAGGTGTTCACCAACTACTCCGAGCAGCAGACCGGCATGGTCATCCACGTGCTGCAGGGCGAGCGCGAGCTGGCCCGCGACAACCGCAGCCTCGCCCGCTTCGAGCTGCGCGGCATCCCCCGCCTCCCGCCCTCGATGGCCCGCGTCGAGGTCACCTTCCAGCTCGACGCCGACGCCCTCCTCACCGTCACCGCCCGCGAGCTCATGACCGGCGTCAAGCAGTCGGTCGAGGTCAAGCCCACCCACGGCCTGTCCGTCGAGGAGGTCGACCGCCTCGTCCTCGAGAGCTTCGACCACGCCGGCGACGACTACAGCGCCCGCAGCGTCGCCGAGGCCCGCGTCGAGCTCGGCCGGGTCATCCTCGCCGTCCGCGGCCCGCTCGCCGAGGTCGGCCACATCGAGGCCCTGCTGCCCCCGGACGACCGCATGGCGATCGAGGCGGCGCTGCGCGAGGCCGACGACGCCATGGCCGACAGCGACAGCGACGCCGACGCCCTCAGCCGCGCCCGCGTCCGCTTGGAGCACACCAGCGAGCCCTTCGCCGCGCGCCGCATGCAGCGGGCCCTGAGCGCTGGCATGGCCGGCAAGAGCCTCGCCGAGATCGAGGCGGCCCTCGCCGCCGACGACCTCGACGTCCGCCGCGGCGGCCACGGGCCCGCCCTCGTCCCGCCTGCAGCCGACGGAGCCTAAAGATGCCGAAGATCACCTTCATCGGGCCCGACGGGACCCAGATCGTCGACGCCGCCCCCGGCGTGACCCTGCTCGAGCTCGCCGAGGAGCACCACGTCAAGATGGGCTCGGCCTGCGGAGGCGTGTGCGCCTGCTCGTCGTGCCACTGCTGGATCCGCAAGGGCCTGGAGACCCTCCCCGAGATGAGCGACGCCGAGAGCGACCGCCTCGACATGGGCTTCGACGTCCGCGCCTACAGCCGCCTCGGCTGCCAGGTCGAGGTCGCCGACGCCGACCTCACGGTCGAGCTCACGCAGGAGTCGATCACGACGTGGCACAACGAGCACCCGGGCAAGGCCTGAGCCGCCGCGCCGCCCTGGCCGGCCTCGCGGGCGCCGCCAGCGGTGCCAGCGTTGGGGGGCTCGCCTGCCGTGTCCCGAGGGACATGTCCAAACAGACCGGTACCTCGGGACAGGCGCCGGACTTCGCGGGCCTCGCCGGCTTCTGCGACGGCGTCCCCGCGATCACCGACGCCGAGCGCGGCCAGCGGTGCGCCCGGGCCCAGGACGCCCTGCGCGCGGCCGGCCAGCACGCCCTCGTCGCCGAGGCCGGCGCCACCCTCGAGTACTTCACGGGCGTGCCCTGGCACCGCAGCGAGCGCCCGCTGCTGCTGGTCCTCCCCGCCGCCGGCCCGCCCGCGCTGGTCGGCCCGTCGTTCGAGGCCCACACCCTGCGCGAACGCAGCGGCGAGCTGCGCCTGGTCCTGTGGGCCGAGCACGCGAGCCCCTACACCCGCGTCGCCGAGCTGCTCGCCGAGGCCGGCCCTGCGCCGAGCCTCGCGCTCGAGCCGACCACGCGGATGTTCATACTCGAGGGCCTGCGCCGCGACGTCCCCGGGGCCACCCTGGTCGACGGCGGCCCGATCGTCCGCGCCTGTCGCAGCGTCAAGAGCCCCGCCGAGCTCGCCCTCCTGCGCCGCGCCAACGAGGCCACCAAGGCCGCCCTGCGCCAGGTCGCGGCGCTCGTGCGCGCCGACATGCTCGAGGCCGAACTGACCGAGCTGGTCCTCGCGGCGCAGCTCGCCGCCGGCCTCGAGCAGCCGTGGGCCCTGGTGCTGTTCGGCAGCAACGCCGCCTTCCCGCACGGCACCCGCGGGGCCCGTCGCCTCGCCCGCGGCGAGCTCGTGCTCGTCGACTGCGGGGCCGCGCTCCACGGCTATCACTCCGATGTCACCCGCACCTGGCCCTTCGGACAGGTCTCACCCGAGGCCCGGCACGCCTGGCAGGCGGTGCTGCGGGCCCAGACGGCGGGCATCGCCGAGCTGCGCCCGGGCCAGCCCTGCGGGGTCGCCGACGCGGCCGCGCGCGCCGTCATCACCGCCGCCGGCTTCGGCCCCGACGACCGCTTCTTCACCCACCGCCTTGGCCACGGCATCGGCCTCGAGACCCACGAGGACCCCTATCTCGTGCGCGACAGCCAGGTGCTGCTCGTCCCCGGCATGACCATGTCGAGCGAGCCCGGCATCTACGTCCCGGGCAAGTTCGGCGTGCGCATCGAGGACATCGTCGCCGTCACCGCGACTGGCGCGGCCGAGGTGTTCGGCCCGCGCTCGGTCAGCCTCGACGATCCCTTCGGCGCCTGAAGCCTCAGTCGAGCGCAGCCTCGGCGCTGCCGGCCGTGACCGCCTGCACCAGCCAGCGCTGCAGCCGGGCCGGCTCGCGGCAGTCCGCGATCCGCGTCCGCAGCAACGGGCTGAGCGTCAGACCGCGGGCCTGCAGCACCCCGAGCAGCGCGACGATCTGGCCCTTGAGCTGGCCCGCGAACTCGCCCTCGGCGCGGACCTCGTCGAGGCTCTCGTAGCCGTGCGTGTTCAGCAGGTTGCGCAGCGTGGCGGCGTCGGCCGCCCGGGCGTCGACCAGCGCGCGCACCGGCACCGGATTCTTGAGGATGCCCGGCGCCGTGAGCACGCCCTCGAGCTCGACCACACGGACCAACTCGCCCGGCGCGTGAACCTCGACGCGCACCCGCCCGGTCAGGCGCACGACCCAGAACAGGCGCGTGCCCGCGGCCAGCATCTCGGCGATCTTGCGCTGCAGCTCGCCCTCGTCCTGGCCGGTGTCCGCGTACTCGACCGCGAGCGGCGGGGCCTCGCGCATCCAGCCCGGCGTGGTGCCGACGCCGACCGAGATGTCTGGCGCGCGCAGGTTGCGGTCGCCGTTGAAGCTGAAGCCCGCGTCGACCCCCGCGGCCCCGGCGACCGCCGGGTCGGTGGCCAGCACGCGCCCGCCCTCGAGGTTGGCCCGCGCGTGCCGTTCACCGGCGGTCATGCAGTGGATCGCGTGCCCGTCGCTGAGCTCGTAGGGGTCGCCGTCCCGGATCTGGTCGGCACGGAAGGGTCCGGGCGCCGTGAAGGGGTGGCCGCTCATGCCGCCCAGGCTACCACGGACCCCAGGACCCCGGCACCCGCCCCGGCACGCCCTCAGCGCCCGGTGAAGCTCGGCGGGCGCCGCTCGACGTAGGCCGCGATGCCCTCCTTCGCATCGTCGCCGGTGAACAGTCGCTGCTGCAGCTCGCGCTCGAGGGCCAGGCCGTCCTGCAGGCTGAGGTCGGCGCCGGTCTGGCACGCGCGCTTGATCAGTCCGACCGCGCGACTCGCCGTCCGCGGCGGCACGAACTGCGCCGCGTACTCGCGGGCGCGGGCGAGGAAGGCCGCGCCGCTGTCCGCGTCCCACACCTGGTTCACGAGGCCCAGCGCGAGCGCGCGGTCGAAGTCGAAGGTCTCGCCGGTCGCCATCAGCTCGATCGCGCGGGCCTTGCCGAGCACTCGCACCAGTCGTTGCGTGCCGCCGGTGCCGGGCAGCACCCCGAGCTTCACCTCCGGCAGCCCGCACTTGCCCGCGCCGCGGCGGGCGACCCGGAGGTCCGCGGCCAGGGCGATCTCGAGGCCGCCGCCGACGCAGTGACCATTGAGCGCCGCGATCACCAGCTTGGGCGTCTGCTCGAGGCGGCTGATCGTCTCGTTGGCGTGGAGACAGAAGTTGTACTTGAACTCCGGATCGGCGCCTTGCAGCATCGCGATGTCAGCGCCCGCGCAGAAGAATTTCTCGCCGGCGCCGGTCAGCAGCAGCACGTGCACCGCCGGGTCGAAGCGGGCCCGCAGGATCGCCGTGTCGAGCGCCTGCATCAGCTCGTAGGAGTAGCAGTTGGCGGGCGGCACGTTCAGCGTGAGCTGCGCGACGCCGGCCTCGGCGTGGTAGTCGACGTGAGACATGGCGGCAGCATACACTCGCGCCTCCACGCATGCGCGGCGTCCACATCCACCGAGTCGATGTCCGCTTCGGCGACTGTGATCCCGCCGGTATCGTGTACTTCCCTCGCTTCTTTCATCTGTTCCACGAGGCGATGGAGACCTGGTTCTCGGCCGGCCTCGGGCTGTCCTACGCGCAGCTGATCCTCGGCCGCAAGCTCGGCTTCCCGGCGGTGCACACCGAGGCCGACTTCAACGCGCCCTGCGCCCTCGGCGAGGCGATCGCCGTCGAGCTGCGGGTGGCCCGGCTCGGCCGCAGCTCGATCGGCCTCGAGTATGTGGTCCGCGGCGTCGACGGCGTCCTGCGCCTCACCGGCGCCAGCACCTGCGTCGTGATGGACCTCGACCCCGCCTCGCCCAGCTTCCGCCGCGCCGTCGCCATGCCCGACGAGCTGCGCGCCCGCATCGAGCACTTCATGGCCGGCGAGTCAGCTGTCCCCGAGGACAGCTGAGCCGCGGCGCGGCGCGAGACCCCTCGGCCACGGCGAGCGCTGGCCCGCCCCGCTCACGACACGTCGCCGATCGGCGCGTCCTTCGGCGGTCCGATCGTGGTCGGGCCGCCGGTGTCGCTGGTGCTGCCGGTGCTGTCGGTGCTCGAATCGTCGCCTTCATCGTCGCCAGCCGGCGGCGCGAGGGTGCTGGCGACGCTCGCCGTCCCCGGCTGCGATGTCGCCTCGGTGTCGTCGCCGGTGTCCTCCGTGCCGCCGCTCGACTCGGTGGCGCCCGCGCTGGTGCCCGGGCCCTCCTCCTCGCAGGCGAGGGTGGTGGTGCAGGCGATGGCGGTGAGGAGGAGGCGGGCGAGCAGGTGTGGCATGGTGGGTCTCCGGTGGGCGAGGGGACGCGCCGCGGACGCGGCCGGACTGGCCAGCGCCGCGAGGCGCGGGTTGCTGCGGCGCGGCGCTCCGCCGCGATCGCAAGCTGACCTCTCGGACAGGCGGGCAGCGCTGGCAGCCACGCGCCGAGGATCGACGCCCAGTCAGACCCGTGGTCTCGATGCCACAGTTTCAGGTCCGCGGCGCCCGGCGCCCGACGAGCAGCGAACGGGCGGCATGGCGCTCGCTCGCCCGGCGAACGAGGGGTCGGCGCGGCGAGCCCGTGTACAAGCAAGGGCGCTTGCGCGCGATCGGGCTCGCCGCGGCTGCTGCGTGGGTGTGCAGGCGATCGGGTATGGTTGACGCTGCCCATGACGGACACGCACGCTGATCGCAGCCCCAAGAGCCGGGTCGACACCACCTTCGCCGGCGAGTTCAAGCTGCTCAAGTACCTCGGCCGTGGCGACGTCGCCGACCGCTACGAGGCCGAGCTCATCGACCCGCCAGCGCTGGTGACGGTGAAGATCGTCTACCCCGAGCTGGCCGCCGACCGCAGCCAGGTCGAGGCGCTGCTGCGCGAGGCCCGGGCCGCCGCCGCGGTCGTGCACGACAACGTCGCCCAGGTCCTCGACGCCGACATCAGCCCCGACGGCGAGCCCTACATCGTCGGCGAGCACGTCCTCGGCGAGGACCTCGGCGTCATCCTGCGCCGCACCGGTCGCCTGCCGTGGCCCCGCGTCCGCCGCCTCGCCCAGCAGCTGGTCGCCGGCCTGCGCGCGGCCCACGAGGCCGGCGTGCTGCACCGCGTCATCAAGCCGAGCAACGTGATCGTGCTGTCCGACGACACCGTGAAGATCGTCGACTTCGGGCTCATGCGCGTCGAGGACGTGACCGCCGACCGCGAGCCCGGCACCGTCGTCCTCGGCGACGCCGTCCACTTCATCGCCCCCGAGCAGGCGCTCGGCGAGCAGGTCGACGCGCGCACCGACGTCTACTCGGTCGGCGTGCTCATGTACACGCTGCTCACCGGTCGCGTGCCCTTCTTCGGCCGCCCGACCCAGGTGGCGATGCAGCACAAGTTCGCCACCGCCGCCGCGCCCGGCAGCGTCGCCCCCGAGGCCGGCATCCCCGCGGTCGTCGAGGCGCTGGTCCTGAAGGCGATGGCCAAGCGCCGCGAGCACCGCTTCGCCGACATGGCCAGCCTCGAGCGGGCGCTCGCCGAGGTCGGCGAGGACGGCCAGCGCGGCGCAGGGGCCAGCGACAACTCGCGCGTGCAGCCGACCACCGACAGCGCGATGTTCTACTCGCTGGAGTCGCTGCAGGCGATGCTGGCCGCCACCCAGGACCCGCGCGAGCAGCTCGGCATCTACGAGAAGATGAGCCGCGCCCTCGTCACCCTCGCCGGCGGCCAGGCCAGCGCCGAGGCCGAGGCCTGGCGCGCGTGGATCGCCCAGGGCCGCGACTACGCCTACTACCAGCTCGCCGAGGCCCACCTCGCCGGCGAGCGCTGGACCGACCTCGTCCACGTCTACCGCGAGCACGCCGACAGCACCGCCGATCGCAACCTCAAGATCGGCCTGCTCAACGCCATGGGCTATGTCTACGACAAGTCGCTCGCCGACATCCGCAACGCGATCGCCGCCTACCGCGAGATGATCGAGCTCGAGCCGAACGTCCCCGACGCCGTGCTCGCGCTGGCCCGCCTCTACGAGCGCGCGAGCGCCTGGGAGCCGGCCGCGACCACGCTCGACCACTTCCTCTCGCTGTCGCACGACCCGGTCGCCCGCTGCGACGCCCTCACCCGCGCGGCCCAGCTGCTCCACCAGCGCCTCGGCGTGTCCGAGCGCGCCGAGGTCTACCTCCACAGCGCGCTCGCGCTGCAGCCCGGGCACGCGCCTGCGCTGGTGCTGCTCGCCGAGATCTACCGCGGCCGCAAGGACCACGCCCGCCTGGCCCAGACCCTCGAGGCGCTGCTCGTCAGCGGCGCCAGCCACTACGAGCGCATCGAGTTCGGCAGCGAGGCCGGGTTCATCTACTACCGCCAGACCGGCGAGGTCGACAAGGCCACCGAGGTGTTCGCCCGGGTGATGGAGCTCGACCCGGAGAACGTGCGCGTCGGCACCGTGCTCTCCAAGGTCTACTACGACGCCGGCAACTACGTCGCCGCCGCGCCGATCTTCGAGATGCTGGTGCGCAAGGCCGTCGGCGCCCCGATCTCGGTGAAGGCCCACGTCGAGCTGTGCCTGCGGGCCGCCCGCGTCGAGCGCCTGCTCGGCCAGGGCCCGCGCGCGCTCAAGCTGTTTCGCCGCGCCCTCGAGCTGGATCCCGGCAACTGGACCGCGCTGCTCGGCCAGGCCGACCTGCTCTTCGAGGCCGAGAAGTGGCCCGAGGCCCTCTCCGCCTACCAGAACCTGCTCGGCATCAGCGCCAAGGAGCGCACCGACAAGGTCGCCTCGATCATCAACTTCCGCCTCGCCGAGATCAAGAAGCGGCAGAACCAGGCGCCGCAGGCCGCCCCCTTCCTGCGCCGCGCGCTCGAGCTCGACCCCGGCAACTGGCCCGCGCTGCAGGCCACCCTCGACGGCCAGATGAGCGAGGGCGACTACCAGGGCGCGCTCAACACTCGCAAGGCGATGATCAACGCCGCGACCAGCGACGACGTCAAGTTCGACCTCTTCGTCGAGAGCGGCAAGCTGTTCCGCGAGCGCCTGCGCGACCCGCAGAAGGCCGTCATCGCCTACCAGCGGGCGCTCGAGCTGCGCCCCCGCGAGCCCGCCGTGCTGCACCGCCTGCTCGACCTCTACACCGAGCGCAAGCAGTGGCGCGAGGCGGTCAACATCGTCGACCAGGTCGTCGAGGTGGAGATCGACCCGACCCGCCGCGCCCGTTATCACTACACCGCCGCGGTGCTGCTGCGCGACGAGCTCGGCGCCGTCGACACCGCGCTCGAGCGCTTCGATCGCGTGCTGGCCGACGACCCCAGCGTGCTCAAGGCCTTCCAGGCGATCGACACGATCATGACCCAGCGCAAGGACTGGAAGGCGCTCGAGCGGGCCTACCGCAAGATGATCAACCGCCTCCCGGCCGACGCCGAGCCGGCGCTGCGCATGATGCTGTGGACCAACCTGGCCGAGATCTACCGCTCGCGCCTCAACGACTTCCGCGCCGCCGCCAAGGCCTACGAGGTCGCCGCCACCGCCGACCCCGGCAACATGGACCGCCACCTCCTGCTCGCCGAGCTCTACGAGATGCTGGCCCGCAACGACCCGCGCGAGTTCACCGAGAACCTCATCGGCACCCACTTCACGCTGCTGCGCCTCGAGCCCTCGCGCTACGCCAGCTACCACCGCCTCTTCGACATCTACCTGGCGCGCCGCGAGCTCGACAAGGCGTTCTGCGTCGCCCGCAGCCTGGTCTTCCTCAAGCAGGCCAACCAGCAGGAGACCGCGCTCTACAGCCGCTACCCGCAGCCCGAGTTCCGCAAGATCAAGCAGCGCCTGTCCGAGGACGTCCTGCGCAAGCACGTGTTCCATCCCGACGAGGACCCCAACATCAGCGCCCTCATCGGCCTGGTCGCGCCGGTGCTGTCGGCCTGGCGCGTCAAGCAGCTGCCGTACCCGCTGCGCCCGAACGACCGCGTCGACCCCGACGACGACCCCTCGCTGGTCGGCCAGATGCTGCTCTACGTCGTCGGCGTGCTCGGCCTCGGCCAGCCCGACCTCTACTTCCGCCCCGACGAGCCCGGCGACCTCAACGTGCTCAATGTGCAACGCGAGGGCCGGGTGCGCCCGACCCTCATCGCCCTCGCCAACTCGATCCGCGAGAAGACCGAGAACAACCTCGTCTTCAACGTCGGTCGCCACGCCCTCGACCTCTACCCGCCGCACTACGGCTTCATGGTGATCGACCGCTCGCCGGAGAACCTCAAGGACGTCATCTACGCCTGCATGCTGGTGTCGGGCACCAAGCCGCTCGAGCCATCGCCCGGGGTGGCCGCCTGCGCCCGCGAGCTGCGCCAGCACCTCACGCCGCAGATCACCGAGCAGATCGCCGGCATCCTGCGCCGCCTCGTCCAGGCCGAGGCCGTCGACGTCAAGGGCTGGGCCCGCGCCGCCGAGCTCGCCGGCTACCGCGTCGGCTTCATCCTCTGCAACGACCTCGCCACCGCCGCCCACGCCATCTCGCAGGAGCAGCGCGTGCTCGGCTCCTTCCTCTCGCCCAAGGACGCCCTGCGTGAGCTCGTGGTCTACAGCGTCAGCGAGGACTACTTCGCGGCCCGCCGCGCCCTCGGTCTGAACGTCGCCTGAACCTGGTCCGCGGTCGCCTGGCCCGGTAGAGTGCGGCATGCGTCGCGCACTCATCCTTGTCTGTACATTGTCGTGCTTCCACGGCACGGGGGAGGGCGCGCCGTCGACGGGCGAGGGCACGAGCGAGACAGGCGGCGGCTCGACGACGACCGGCACATCCGCGGGGAGCAGTGGCGGTGTGTCCGATGCGAGCGGCGTCGCCACGGCGACGCCGACCACCAGCGGCGGTGAGAGCAGCGGCGACACCACGGTGGGCGTCGGGGAGAGCAGCGGCAGCACCACCGGGGGCGAAGATCCGCCGCCCGAACCCCCGGCGATCCACTACGTCGGCCGCCACGACGCCAGCGATCCGGGGCACGTGCGCATGGGCTGGTCCGGCGTCGGCGCGGTGTTCCGCTTCAACGGCACCGGCGCCAGCGTGCGCCTCGACGACAAGGGCCGCTACTTCACCGTGGTCGTCGACGGCGCGGTCCAGGCGACGCTGGCGACCTCACCCGGCGAACAGAGCTATCCGCTGGCCCAGGGCCTGCCGGCGGGCGAGCACACGATCGAGCTGTACCGCCGCACCGAGGGCTCCTTCGGCCCGACGGTGCTGCTCGGCGTCGACCTCGAGGGCGAGCTGCTGGCGCCGCCGCCGGTGCAGCGCCGCATCGAGATCATCGGCGACTCGATCACCTGCGGCTACGGCGACGAGGGCGTGTCACCGTGCAACTTCAGCGCCGAGACCGAGAACCACTACCTCACCTACGGGGCCGTGGCTGCGCGCGCTCTCGGGGCCGAGCTCAGCACGGTCGCGTGGTCGGGCAAGGGCGTGGTCAACAATTTCGGCGACGACGTGTTCGAACCGCTGCCCACGATCTACGATCGCCTGCTCGCGAGCGACGCGGCCCCCTGGGACTTCTCCTGGCAACCCGACGCGGTGGTGATCAACCTCGGCACCAACGACTTCAGCACCGGCAACGACCCGCCCGAGGCCGTGTTCGTGCCGGCGTACGTCGGCTTCCTCGAGCACCTGCGCTCGGTCTACCCGGACGCGTTCATCCTGGCGATCGCGCCGACTCTCTTCGGCGCCGAGGCGCAGATGGTCGCGGGTTATCTGCAGAGCGCGGTCGACCAGCGTCACGCGGCCGGCGACGCGGCGGTGGCCTTCGCTGACGTCAACGTCGAGTGGATCGGCTCGGGCTGCGACGGCCACCCGACGGTCGCGACCCACGCAGCGATGGGCGCCAAGCTGGCCGCGACGCTGCAGGCCCAACTGGGCTGGTAACTGGGCTGGTAACTGGGCTGGTAACTGGGCTGGTAGCTGGGCTGGTAGCTGGGCTGGTAGCTGGGCTGGTAGCTGGGCTGGTCGGCTGGCTGGTGACTCAGGGCGCGGCGGCGAGGCCAGGCGCGGCGCCGCTGCCCGCGGGCACGGCCTGCACACCACCGGCGGACGCGGGGGCGGGCGTCTGTCCGGCGACAGTGGTCGGCACGGCCGGCACGGCGGTCTCGGGCGTCGGCACGGCCGGTGCGGCCGGGGCGATCGCCGCGATCGGCGGCGCGCCGGGCAAGGGCAGGGCCGCCAGCGGGCGCGCGAAGGTCGAGGCGCCGCCGTCGAGGGCGCCGTTGTAGAAGCCGAGGAAGCTCCACTCGGGGTCGAAGATCATGGTCGCGACCACGAACTCGCCGCTGTTCGGGCGGGCGCGGATCTCGAACGCGTGGCCCTGCGTGGTCTCGCGGGCGGCGACCGTCAGCGGGTCGGGGTTGCTGTCGTGGTCGATGTCGAGGTGGCTGAACTGGCCGGGCTTCTTGTTGAGCGCGTCCTGCAGCGCCTCGGGGGTCTTGAGGCGGTTGAACATCACCAGCATCGACACCGGCTCGACCGCGAGGTCACTCGCCAGCGGACGGTCGGGCCCGGTCGGCGCCGGCTCACCGACCATCGAGGCGTGCACGAAGTTCTCCTCCTTGCCCGAGGGATCCATCGGCTTGCCGCACGCGGCGAGGATGACGAGGGACAGGGCGGCTGCGGGGAGGATGCGGTTGGACATGACGATCACCTGTCTGCTGCGGGGGCCCCGAGGATAGCGGAGACGCGGGGTCTCGTGAGACCGAAGCACGGGTCGGGATTTCAGGCCGGGCCCCGCTGTCTCAGGGTCCGGCGCGGGCCTCGAAGCGGGCGGTGATGCGCGCCAGGTCCTCGCGCATGCAGCCGAAGCAGTCCTCGCGGAAGCCGAGGAAGCCGCCCCGGCAGGCGTCACGCGGGGACTCGGCGAGGATCCGCAGGGCATACAGGGCCCGCAGGTCGTCGGCGGCCTCGATGCGCAGCAGGATCGATCGCCGGGTCTCGCAGCTCGTCACCTTCTCGATCCAGGCGAGGTTGCGCAGGTACTCCGGGATCGCCGGCTTGTCGGCCTCGGGCGCGTCGGCGATCTCCGTGCCGGCCCGCTGCCGCTCGCGGCGCTCGCCGCTGAGCAGCAGCACCTGCGCGGCCTCGACGTAGGCCGGCGGGACCTCGGCGAGCAGCTGCTGACGCGCTGGCAGACCGGCGCTGGCGGCAGGTCGCGTGGCGCTCGTCGTCGGCGTCGGCGGCGGGAGTTCGGGGTCCGGAGCAGCGTCGCCGCCGAGGGCCAGCGCGAGGACCAGCACGAGCCCGAGCCCGGCGCCCGCGAGGGCGAGCAGGCGCCGATGGTCGCGGGCTGGACGCGGCGGCGGCGGCAACGGGAGGATCGTCGGCGCCGACGCGGACTCGCGGACGAGGCGGCGCAGGGTGTCGCGCACGCCGGCAGCGGAGCCCGGTCGATCGCCCGGGCTGCGCGCGAGCAGCTGGTCGACGAGCGCGACGAAGTCATCCCCCAGGCCCGCGACCGCGTCGCGCAGGCTCGGCGCCGGGCGGCCGATCTGGGCCATGAACAGCTCGGTGAGGGTCTCGGCTTGCCACAGCCGCCGGCCGCTGCTCGCCTCCCACAGGATCACACCGAGGGCGTAGAGATCGACGCGGTGATCGACTACGCCGCCGACCGCCTGCTCGGGCGCCATGTAACCCGGCGTGCCGATCACGGCCCCGGCGCGGGTGATCGGCTGGTTGGCGTCGACCACCGCGCCCGACTCGTCGGACACCCGGGCGATGCCGAAGTCGAGGACACGCGCGTGCAAGGGGCCATCATCGCGGCGCTCGAGCAGCACGTTGTCAGGCTTGAGGTCGCGGTGGACGATGCCGGCCGCGTGCGCCGCGGCGAGGGCGTCGGCGATCTGGGCCCCGAGCTCGAGCAGCTCCGGCGCGGCGAAGGGCCCGCGCTGCAAGCGTTTGCCGAGGCTCTCGCCGCGGACCAGCTGGATGACGAGGTAGGCGCCGCCCTCGGGCAGGTGGCCGAAGTCGATCGCGCTGGCGACGTGCGGGTGGTCGATCTGCGCCGTCGCCGTGGCCTCGCGGGCGAAGCGGGCCTCGGCCTCGCTGTTGGCCGCGAACTCGGCGCGGATCGTCTTGAACGCGACCTGTTTGCGCAGCTTGAGGTGCTCCGCGACAAACACCGCCCCCATGCCGCCCTCGCCGAGCACCTCGACGATGCGGTAGCGGTCGTCGATCACCCGGCCGATCCACGGCGAAAGATCGACGGGCGGGCGGGGCAGCTCCGTCGCGGTGCTCCGCAGCGTCGTCTTCACGGGTCGCGGAGTATATCTCGAGGCGCATTCTACGTCTCGCTCGGGCTGCTGGCGGCCGCCTTGGCCTGCTCGCGGCGATGGACCTGGTGCGGACGACCACCTCTTGCAGGGCCACGCGATATGGCACCTGTGCTCAGCGCTCCGCCTGCTCGCGGCCTTCGTGCACCACCGACAATTCGACGCCGCGCTCTCCGGGCGTAGCCGTCGGACCTGGGGCGTGCGATGCTCCTCGCGGCGCCATGGCGTCACCTGTCCCGGAGGACATCTCCCATGCACGAGCCCGAGCGCGCGGCCGCGGCCTACGAGGCCGGCGACCGCCTGTGGAAGCAAGGTCAGCCCGAGGCCGCGCTGGCCAGCCTGCTGCAGGCGGTCGCGCTGAATCCGGCGCACCCGAACGCCAAGAACTTCGCCGGCTGGCTGCTGACCACCCGCCACCGCAACGAGCCGAGCGCGATGGCCCAGGGCATCGTCCTGCTCGCCGAGGCCCACACGCTCGCGCCCGCGGAAGATCGTCCGCTCTACAACCTCGTCGAGGCGCTGGTCGTCGCGGGTCAGCGCGCCCAGGCGCTCGCGGTGGTCGACGCCGCGATCGCGGCCCGTCCGCACGCGGCCGAGCCCCACAACCTCCGCGGCTGGCTGCTCGGCCTCGCCGACGGCGCCGACGACCCGAAGGGCGCCCGCGACGAGTTCGCGGCGGCGATCGGCCTCCAGACCTGGTACGGCGACGCCCACTTCAACCTCGGTCGGCTGTCCCTTCAGACAGGTGACTTCGCCCGCGCTGAGATCGCGTTCGCGGCCGCGATCACCTCGCGCCGCTGCTGGCGCGCGGCCGAGGCCCACCTCCGCCTCGGCGAGCTGCTGGCGCGGCGCGGCCAGCTCCGCCGCGCCCTCGGCCACCTGCGCCGCAGCGCCGAGCTCGACACCGCCGGCGCGCTCTCGGTTGTGCTGGCCCCGACCGTGCAGGCCGTCGGCCAGGCGCTGCTGGCCTCCGGCCGCTACTTCCTGCACGCGCTCGACGAGGCCCGCCGCAGCGCCGCGATCGAGGCCGGCACGCCGACGCCGCGGCCCTCGTCGCGGCGATCGCTGACCAAGCGGGCCCGCGAGCTGCTGCCGAGCTTCGGAGATCCCGCGTTCACATCGGTGCACGCGGCGATCGAGCAGGTACTCGCCTGCGCCGAGGCGGGCGAGCTCTTGCCGCGCCACGCCGACCAGTCGCCGACCCTCACCCTCGAGCTCGCGGCCGCGAGCCCGGCCACACCCCAGCCGCTGCAAGGCCCCCTGTACGCGCTGGCCGAGCGCTGGAACTCGCTGCAGCGCAGCCTCTACGACGAGCTGATCGAGCGCGAGGAGTCCGACCCCGAGCCGCCTGGCAGCGTCCGCGCACGCGTCGCCGAGCACGCCGCGGCGCGCCGCTGGGACGCCGCGCTCGCCGAGCTCACGGCGTTCCAGGACACGGACGACCACGAGCTGCTGTGGCGCGCCGATCAGGCCGAGACCCTCGCCGACCGGGCCCGTCGCGACGGCGACGCGCCGGCCGCTCGTTCGCTGTATCGCCTCGCGCTCCGCGACTTCGAGTGCTACGCGTCCGGTGCGACCTCCGGCGGCGAGGGCATGTCGCGCATGCTCGACGTCCACCGCCTGCGCGAGCGCCTCGGCCTCGTCGACGATCGCTGATCCTCAAGAATTGCGCCGCCGCCGGCCGCGCCAAGGCGCTGCGCGAGCGCGTCGTCGACGATCGCTGATCCGCAGGGCGAAGCCGCGCGAAGGCGCGAGGGCGTGCATTGAGCCGGCCGCGAAACCCCGCTACCGTCGCCGCCCTGGCCCCACGTGGGCCGAACGGAGGCAAGCATGGGCGGCGGAAATTACGACGGCGAGGTCGCACGCGAGGAGCGCTCGACCAACAGGGACGTGTTCACCTATCAGGGCTACGTCGGCGCTCCATCGCCGACGGCGCAGCGCAGCGTGCACCCGGAGCTCAACCCCTTCGGCAAGACCCGCGAGTGCATGAACATGACCCCGATCGTCGTGGCGATGGACGTCACCCGCTCGCGCGGCGACGACTCGCGGGTCATCTACGCCAAGCTGCCGATGTTCATCGGCCAGATCGAGCTGCGAAACTATGTCCCGGGCCCCGGGATCAGCTTCGCGGCGATCGGCGACGCGACCTCCGGTGATCGTGCGCCGCTGCAGGTCGGCCAGTTCGAGGCCGACAACCGCCTCGACGCCGTGCTCAGCAAGATCTGGCTCGAGGAGGGCGGCGGCGGCTCGGGCCAGGAGTCCTACGAGCTCGCGGCCTACTACTACGCGCGCCACACCAAGCTCGCGGCCCATGAGCGCGGCGACAAGGGCTTCTTCTTCTTCCTCGGCGACGAGGGCTTCTACCCGCAGGTCGACCTCGCCCAGGTCCAGCGCATCCTCGGCCACGCGGCCCCGGAGGCCCAGCCTGTGTACGAGGACCACGGCCAGCCCTTCCCGGGCGCGACCCACATCGACTCGGCCCGCGTGTTCGCCGAGCTGCAGGAGAAGTTCCACACCTTCCTCATCTTCCCGCAGAAGTCGATGTCCGAGCGCAAGCGGGACATCGACGCCGAGATCAAGCAGCGGGTCGAGGCCGCAGGCGGGCGCTACGAGGGCGTCGACATCCGGGCCTCGCTGGTGTGGAACAACCGCAACGATCTCGACCTCCACGTCATCGCCCCCTCGGGCGAGCACATCTACTACGGCCACAAGCGGTCGGCCTGCGCCGGCTGGCTCGACGTCGACATGAACGTGCGCGGCGAGACCACCAAGCCCGTTGAGAACGTGCAGTGGATCCGCGGCAGCGCGCCGGCCGGCCGCTACCGCGTGTTCCTCCACAACTACCGCTTCCACGAGACCCCCGGCCCGACCGAGTACCGCGTCGAGGTCGAGATCAACGGCCAGACGCAACACTTCGAGGGCACGATCGCCGCCAAGGGTGAGACCGGTCAGGCCAGCGAGATCACGATCCTCGAGTTCGACTACAACCCGGCCGAGCGCGTCCCCGAGGACCCGCGCGCCCTGGCCACCGGCCCCTACGCCAACTACGCCGACGACGTGATCCTGCGCCAGTGGCAGACCGTCCTGCCGGCCGCGCACATCCTCAAGATCGAGGACCCGAAGGCGATCGTCGACGTCATGCTCGGCGTGCTGGCGATCGTCGGCGGCGGCTCCGACCTCGACACCTTCCTCACCGACATGCAGGGCCGCGAGCAGCTCGACCTGCGCCGCGACCAGGCCCTCCAGACCCTCGGCGCCCTCGCCAGCGCGACCCGCATGGGCCAGGCCCAGGTCCACGGCGATGTGCCCACCGGCGCCGCCAGGCCCCGCTCGCGCCTCACCCGGCTGTGAGCGACCCCTGCGCCCTCGCCTGGTCGCGGCCCCTCCCGTGGGGCCAGCGACCGATCATCGTGACCGGCCTCGGCCACGGTGACGAGGGCAAGGGCGCCACCGTCGACGCCCTGGTCCGCCGCCTCGGCCTCGAGCTCGTCGTCCGCCACAACGGCGGTCCGCAGGCGGCCCACCACGTCGTCCGCGACGACGGCCAGGTCCACTGCTTCGCCCAGTTCGGCGCCGGCACCCTCGTGCCCGGCGTCCGCACCCACCTCAGCCGCTTCATGCTCGTCGAGCCGCTCGCGCTGGCGAGGGAAGCCGCGGCGCTCGAGCGCATCGGCGTCGCCGCCCCGTTGGGGCGCCTCAGCGCCGACCGCGAGTGCGCCGTGGTCACCCCGTTCCACCGCCTGTTCGGCCGCCTGCAGGAGCTGTCCCGCGGGACAGCTCGCCACGGCAGCTGCGGACTCGGGGTCGGCCCGGCCTGGATCGACGCCCACAACCCGCGCCTGCCGACGCTGCGCCTCGGCGAGCTGCACGGCCCCGCGGCGGCGCTGCGCGGCAAGCTGCGCCTGATCCAGCTGATCAAGCTCGACCAGGCGGAGCAGCTCGAGCCGCGGTCCGGCACCGCCGAACTGCTCGCCGAGCTCGCGCGCCCCGATCTCGTCGACGCCTGGATCGCCGCGGCCAAGCCGGTGCTCGCCGGGCTCGCGCAAGACGACGGCGAGTCGCTACGAGCTGTCCTTCGGGACAGGCCACAGCGGGTGATCTTCGAGGGCGCCCAGGGCGTGCTGCTCGACGCGGAGCACGGCTTCTGGCCCCACGTCACGCCGTCCCGCACCGGCCCGGGCCAGGCCGAGCTGCTGCTCGCCGAGGCCGGCGCCCCGCCGCCCCTGCGCCTTGGGGTGCTCCGCGCCTACGCGACCCGCCACGGCCCGGGACCCTTTGTCAGCGAGTCCGCCGAACTGACAGCGCGTCTGCCAGAGCGACACAACCTGGAGGGCCCGTGGCAAGGACCGATGCGCGTCGGCCACTTCGACCTCGTCGCCGCTCGCCACGCGATCGATCTCTGCGCCCCGATCGGCGACGCGATCGAGGCCCTGGTTTTTACATGTCTTGATCGCCTCGCAGGTCTCGGGCCGCTCGCGGTCTGTACCGGCTACCGCGCGCCAGACGGCGCCCTGTGTCAGCGCCTCGCAGCGCCGCCGCCCGGGCGTGCGGCCCAGAGCGAGCGCAGCGGCGAGTTGCAGCGATGCAGCCCGCAGCTGCACGAGCGGCCCGCGCTCGCCGCCTCGGGTCCCTCGCCCCCGGCCGCCTCACACGCGCGCTGGCTCGCCGACGCCCTCGAGCGCCCGATCGCCGGACTCGCCTTCGGCGCGGCCGCGGCGGACCGCGTGTGGGCCCCGTAGCTCGCTCGGTACGATCGTTGATAGAAGTCGCGTGCATCGGTCCGCGTGCGTGCAACAATCGGCGACGTGAACAGCCCGAGTGGGTCGGGCGTCCTGACACCGTCTATGCGCAGCCATCGACCACGTCTCCTGTCCCTCGCGGCCCTCGTCATCGCCGGCCTGCTGAGCAACGCCGGATGCAGCTACTACACGGTCTACTCGCAGCCGCGCGGGACCCTGCACACCGCGGGTGTGGCGACCACCACCGGCAATTGTTGTCAGACCCAGTGCACCACCTGCGGCGTGCTGGCCAACGGCCTGGTCGGCTACGAGACCTATGAGGGCCAGACCCTCGAGCTCGTGCAGTACGTCCACGTCTTCCAGCCCGCGATCGACACCTATCCGATCGTCCTGTGGGGCGGTCGTAGCTACTACAACATCGAGGGCAGCCTCGTGTACTACAGCGTCGACTACGGCTCCTGGGTCTACTACTGGACCCCGCCGGCCGCGCTGATCTACGTGTGGAACGACCGCTACCCCGCGCGCCAGTACGTCTGGGGCGACGGCTGCTACGGCACTAGCTGGTACTGGGGCGGCGTGCGGGACGACGGCTTCCATCGCTACGCCACCAACGGCTATCGCCCCTGGTACCCGCCGGTGCCTCCAGGCGGCCGCCCGCAGATCCCGGGCCACCAGAGCCAGCCCAACCCCGGACGTCCCGGCGGCGACCCCGGCCGCCCGAGCATCCCCGGTGTGCCAGGCCAGCCCGGCGATCCCGGTCGCCCCGGCAACCCCGGGCGGCCCGAGCCGCTGCCGCGCCCCGGCGATCCCCCGCACCGCATCGGCCGCCCGGATGTGCCTCCCGGCCCGGGCCCCGATCGCCCGCTGCCGATGCCGCGTCCGCGGCCCGACCGCCCGGACGGCAGCGACAACCCCGATCGCCCGCCGCCGCGTCCGCGGCCCGACCGCCCGGACGGCAGCGACGACCCCGATCGCCCGCTGCCCCTACCGCGTCCGCGGCCCGATCGCCCGGATGGCAGCGACAACCCCGATCGCCCGCTGCCACTCCCGCGTCCACGGCCCGATCGTCCGGATGGCAGCGACAACCCCGATCGTCCGCGGCCACAGCCGCGGCCGCAGCCCGACCGTCCGGATGGCAGCGACAACCCCGATCGTCCGCGGCCACAGCCGCGGCCGCAGCCCGATCGCCCCGACGGCAGCGACAACCCCGATCGTCCGCGGCCACAGCCGCGGCCGCAGCCCGATCGCCCCGACGGCAGCGAGCGGCCGCAGCCGCGGCCACAGCCCGATCGCCCGGACGGCGGCGATCGGCCGCGGCCGCAGCCGCAGCCGCGGCCACAGCCGCGGCCCGACGGCAGCGATCGCCCAGCGATGCCACAACCGCGCCCCGAACCACGCCCACAGCCGCGGCCCGAGTCGCGACCCGATCGCCCGCAGCCACATCAACCCGAGTCGCGGCCGAGCCGGCCCGAGCCGCGCCCACAGCCCTCGCAGCCGCACTCGCGGCCGAGCCGGCCTGAGCCGCGCCCGCAGCCGTCGAAGCCGAGCAAGCCCGCGACGCCCACCCGTCACGGTCGTCGCTGATCACCGGGCGCAGCGCCGAGGGCCGATCGTCGCCGACGATCGGCCTTCTCTCGTCGCCTGCGATCGGCGATGAAGGTTGCATGGACATCGACGATTACCGGCTCGACGGCGACGACAAGGTGAAGCTCGAGCGCTGGCGCAGCGGCGACGACGGCGGCCTCGTCCGGACCGAGGCCGAGGCCGCGATGCCTGGCCTGCTCGCCCGCATGCTCGACCTGCAGGAGCGTCTCTACGCCGGTCGCACGCGCAGCCTGCTGATCGTGCTGCAGGGCCGCGACGCCGCCGGCAAGGACGGAACGATCAAGCACGTCATGGGCGGCTTCAACCCGCTGGGTACGCGGGTGTACCCGTTCAAGGCGCCCAACGAGGTCGAGCGGGCGCACGACTTCCTGTGGCGGATCCATCAGCGCGTTCCCGAGGCCGGGCATGTCACGATCTTCAACCGCTCGCACTACGAGGACATCCTGGTCCCGGGCGTGCGCGGCTGGCTCGACGAGGGCGCGCTGGCTCGCCGGCACGAGCACATCCGCAACTTCGAGGGGCTGGTGGTCGACGCTGGCGTCGCGCTCATCAAGTGCTTCCTCCACGTCGGCAAGGACGAGCAGCGCGATCGCCTGCAGGCCCGCCTCGACGACCCCGAGAAGCGCTGGAAGTTCGACCCGAACGACCTCACCGCCCGCGCCGAGTGGGAGCTCTACACCGCCGCCTACGAGGGCATCTTTCGCCACACGGCCACCGCACAGGCGCCCTGGTACATCATCCCCGCCGACCGCAAGTGGTTTCGCAACTACCTGGTCGCGCAGATCGTCGTGCAGACCCTCGAGGGCATGAAGCTGCGTTACCCCGACCCACCCCCGGGCCTCGAGCACCACCACATCGAGTAGCTGTCCTCAAGGACAGGCGGGCCGGGTCGCCAGCGGCGCATCGGGGGCCAGCACCGCGGCCTCGCCGAACATCGCCACCGTCAGTGCCCGGCTGTCAGCCGGCCCGCCGACGCGGTCGACCGCCTCGACGAAGAACTGCAGCCCCGTCTGGCGCACGTGCAGCGGCACGTAGCGGACCCCGTGCACCCGCGCCTTCTGTCCGGGCGGTCGCGTGAGACCGAGGTACAGCAGCAGCGACGAGCGCCGCGGCAGCTCGGGCTGGTGGCTGGCGAAGTTGCCGAGCGAGTAGATCACGAGCGTGTCGCGCCCCGCGGCCCCCGGCAGCACCTCCCACGGCTGCAGCACGTGCGGATGGCTGCCGATCACCGCCGTCGCGCCGGCCGCGGCCAGCCGCGCCGCGAGCTCCCGTTGGGCCCGCGCCGGCTCCGGCTTGTACTCCTTCCCCCAGTGCGGCGTCACGATCACCGCGTCGATCGACGGCTCGGCGATCAGCGCCCGCACCTGCTGCTCGAGCGCCCCCTCCGGCTCGTAGCAGCGCAGCACCTGGCCCTCGGGGTCCGGGATCTGGTTGGTGTGCTCGGCGCAGGCCAGCCACGCCACCGTGATCCCGCGCGCCCGCGTGAGCGCGTGCCACGGCCCCTGCGTGCCACGGGCGCGCGTGCCCGTGTGCGCCAGCTTCACGCGATCCAGCGCTGCGATCGTCGCATCGACGCCGGCCGGCTCGCGGTCGAGGGCGTGGTTGTTGGCCGTCGACACGACATCGAAGCCGCTGGCGACGAGGTCGTCGAGCAGCGACGGGTGGTAGTTGAAGCGCGGGTACGACGAGTACACCCGGCGGTCGAACACACGGCCCGGGTCGCGGACCGCTTGACCCTTGCGATCGAGCCCGGCCGCGGTCGTGCCCTCGAGGTTGGCGTAGCTGAGGTCGGCCTGCGCCAGCAGATCGCGGACCCCACCCCACACCGCGAAGAAATTGTCCGGCGCAGCATAGGCCTGGATCTGCAGCTCTTCGTGCAGCAGCAGGTCGCCGACCGCGGCGATCGTGATCGTGTCGCCCGCGACGCAGGCGTCGCGCAGGCGCGGCGTCCGATCGTCCGGTGGCGGCGCCACGGGCAGGGCAGGGGCGGGCAGCTCGGCGACCTGCTCCCGCGTCGCCGCGATCGCCGTCGTCTCCGGCCCAGACACCGGCTCCGCCGCGATCACCGTCGACTCTGACACCGACACCGCCGCGATCACCGTCGCCTCTGGCACCGCGGTGCTGTTCGGCGGCCGCGAATCGACGCTCCCGCTGCACCCCGCCGCGATCGCCAGCGCCAGCCACCCGCGACGCAGCTGCGGGCCCCGTGCTCCGCTCACCCCGCCGCGCGGCCTGGCCTGCATCCGCCCTGGATACCACCGCCGCGGCGCCGCTGTCGAAGGGGGCGTCGCCGCGCCGCCTCGCCGCCTCGCGATGGGCATGGATTTCGCGGTCCAGGCGTTGCCGCCGTACACTGCCTCGAACGTGCCCCGCCGCGACCCCAGCGAACGCCGTCTGCGCCCCATCCTGACCGCCCTGGTCGCGCTCGTCGTCGCCTGCAGCGAGCCGCCGCCCCCCGAGCGCGTGGCTCCTCCCGAGCCCGCCGCCACGCCCGTGCCGACGCCGCCGGTCGCCGACGACTGCCCCGCCACCGGCGTCGCCACCACGCCGCTGCCGAGGACGCTGCCCGAGCACGAGACCCTCGCCTATTGGCTCGCGCGCACGCAGGAGGTCGCCGACCTCGACCGCCCCGTGCTCGACCTCGCCGCCGTGCAGGCGTTGAACGCCGCCACCGAGACCAGCCCCGCCCTCGGCTTCGGCGGCCGCGTCGACCTGCTCGCGCCGATCGACGTCGCCGCCCTCGCCAGCGGCCTCCAGGCCCGCCTCGGCTACCTGCGCGAGCGCTTCGCCACCGGCAAGTACGTCCGCCTCGACGGCGCCCCGCTGCCCGCCGAGCTGCAGGCCCGCTACGGCGGCGAGATCATGCCCGAGGCCCTCGCCAGGGACATGCGCGGGCCCCTGTCCGCAAGCACAGGTACCAAGGAACAGGTCCCAAAGGACAGTCAGGATCTCCCCGAGCTGCGCGTCGCCCTTGACCTGATCCCGATCTACTGCGGCCCGCAGACCGAGCCCTACTACACGCCGAGCCGCGACCCCGAGTTCGACCGCAACCTGTGCAGCATGGCCCGCGCCCAGGAGCTCGTGCAGATCCTCCGCCCGTGGGACGGCGACCTCGTGCTCGCGCGCACCAGCTACGTCGTCGGCTGGATCGACCTCCGCGCCGCCGCCCTCTCGCCGCCGCTCTCGCTCGCCGAGGCCCGCAGCTTCCTGCGCGGCCCCTACCGGCGCGTCGGCGCCGCGATCGATCTCCCGCTGGAGGCCGGCGGGACCCAGCCACTGCCCTTCGCCGCGCTCGTGCCCGTCGCCCCCGGCGCGCCCGGTCGGGTGCTGGTGGCCACCGCCGCCGGGGTCAGCAGCGCCCGCGCCGACGACCTACGCTTCGCCGACAGCCCGCGTCCGCTGACCCGCCGCGCCGTGCTCGAGGAGGCCTTCGCCTACCTCGGCGAGCGCTACGGCTGGGGCGACCGCAACGGCGGTCGCGACTGCTCGCGCTACCTCATGGACCTGTTCGCCGGCCTCGGCGTGCTGCTCCCGCGGCACACCAGCGACCAGGCGATCGCGGGCTCCTACACCGTCGAGGTCGCCCCCGGCCTGCCCGAGGCCGATCGCCTGCATCTGCTCGACACCCACCACCGCCGCGGCGTGCTGCTGCTGCACTTCCCGGGGCACATCATGCTGTACCTCGGTCGCAACGCCGAGGGCACGCCGATGGTGATCCACTCCTTCGCCGAGTATCTGATCCCCTGCGAGGGCCGCCGCGACGGCGCCCCTGCAGGCGAGCGCGAGACCCTGCTCAAGGTCGACGGTGTCCACGTCAGCGACCTCGAACTCGGGCGTGGGACCTCGCGCACGGCCTTCATCCAGCGCATCACGAAAATCACCGTGCTCGGCCCCAACCGCTGAGGCGCCGCGTTAGAGTGCGGCTCCTATGCGCGGCCCCTCCACCAACGCCGACCCGACCCTCGACGCGCTCCTCGACGAAGTCTATGGCGCCGCCGAGGACGACCCCGACGCCGCCCTGACGATGCTCGTCGACGCGGAGGCGAGCTGGCCCGACCACCCCGAGCTGTTGTTCGCGCGCGGCGAGCTCGAGTGGACGCTGCACGGACCCGAGGCCGCCGAGTCGCACTACCGCCGCGCGGTCGAGCTCGCGCCCGAATTCGCCGACGCCCGCTACGCCCTCGGCGAGGTCCTCGGTCTGCTCGGCGAGGAGCAGGCGATGATCGCCGAGAACCTCGCGGTCCGCCGCCTCGACATCCAGGCCGACCTCGGCGACGGCGTCGGCACCCGCGAGGACCAGCGCTTCATCGCCCAGGTCGCCGAGGACGTGCTCGCCGCGATCCCCGAGGAGTTTCGCGTCCGCCTGCAAAATGTTCCGGTCGTGCTCGAGGCCCGCCCCGGCGAGCCGCTGGTGCTCGAGGGCTTCGACCCGCGCGCGCTCGGCCTCTTCGAGGGCCAGGGCGACCTCGGCCAGCACAGCAACGCCACCCACGACGCGCCGACGCGGATCGTCCTCTTCTACGCCAACCTCCTCGCCAGCTTCCCCGACGAGGACGCCCTCCGCGAGGAGATCGAGGTGACGATCCTGCACGAGATCGGCCACTTCTTCGGCCTCGACGAGGACGACATGGAGCGGCTCGGCCTCGAGTGAGTCGCCCCGCGATCAAGCCGCCGCGAACGTCGGGCAGAAAAGATTGACCCGCCGCGCGACATGGTTCTTAGTGGCCCTCGCATGCTCCCACGCCGCCTCACCCTCGTATTCGTCCTCGTGCCCACACTCGCTGGGCTCACTGGGCTCGCTGGGCTCGCTGCGCCAGGCTGTGGTGGCGACGGCGGCTCAAGTGAGAGCGCCGACTCGAGCGGATCGAGCGCCGCGAGCGATCCCACGGGTGGCCCGACCGCGCTCGACTGCAAGAGCTACTGCGCCACCATGACCAACAACTGCACCGCAGGCAACGCCCAGTACGCCAGCATCCAGCAGTGCCAGAGCACCTGCGCCGCCTTCGAGCTCGGCAGCGAGTCCGACCGCGACGGCAACACCCTCGGCTGCCGCGTCTACCACGCCGACGTCGCCGCGGGCGACCCCGACATGCACTGCACCCACGCCGGCCCCGGCGGCGCCGGTCAGTGCGGCAGCAATTGCGAGGGGTTCTGCACGATCGCCGCCCTGGCCTGCCCGGGGAGCTTCGCCGACGACGCCGCGTGCATGACCGCCTGCGCCGGGTTCAACGACAGCGAGCCCTACGACGCCGGCGACAAGGCCGGCGACTCGCTGGCCTGCCGCCTCTATCACCTCACGGTCGCCACCGAGGAGCCGGCCATGCACTGCCCGCACATCCTCCCCGACTCGCTGCCCTGCGGCGGCGCCTGAGCCCCGCTGGCGCGAAAGCATGGCGTCTTGACAAGAAGCGCCGCGGCTTCGATCGTGATCGTCGGGTCAGCGCGTCGATCCTGAAGACGCGCTCCCGCGGTTCGCCCGCGAGCTCATACGGGCCTCCTGGACTGCGCGGTGGCCCGCCGCGCGCGCCACGGTCGGCGCGGTCACCACGCCATGACCCGCCGCCTCGCCACGCTCCTCGTCCTGCCGCTCGCCGGCTGCTTCGTCGATCCCGGTCGCCACGGCAGCGACGGCGCCAGCGCGAGCGGACCCGGGAGCAGCGGCGCTGACGACACCAGCGGGCCGGTCCTCACCAGCACCGGCGAGCTCGAGACCAGCACCGGCATCACCCCCATCTCGACCTCCGGCGTCGATCCCACGAGCTCGGCGAGCGACCCGTCGGCGAGTGACCCATCGGCGAGCGACCCGTCGGCGAGCGACCCGACCATGACCGCGACCACGCTCCCGCCCGCGCACTGCGGTGACGGCGTCGTCGACCCCGGCGAGGGCTGCGACGACGGCAACAACCTCGACGCCGACGCCTGCCTCGCCAATTGCCAGCCAGCCAGCTGCAGCGACGGCGTCCAGAGCCAGAGCGAGAGCGACGTCGACTGCGGCGGCCCCTGCTCGTCGTGCGGCAGCTGCCACCTGTGCGGCGGCGACGGCGACTGCGAGGGCGGCCTCGTCTGCGACGGGGCCCGCTGCGTCGCCGCCGCCAAGCTGAGCGTCGACTGGGTCACGCACTGCGGCGTCGACAGCAGCAATTGGTACGTCGGTCCAGCGCTGCCAGCCGGGCCCTACCGCGTCCTCGCGCTGGGCGGCGGCGGGACCAACTTCGTCCAGGGCTCCAACTACGCGTGGCAGGTCGCCTGCGAGGGCATCGACCTCACCGCCCTGGACTCCGGCTACGGCCACGCCTCGCCCGACGAGGCCTTCAACGCGCTGCCGGTCAAGCAGATCGTCCGCGACTACGCGGGCGGTCCCCTGCGCTGCGGCATCATCGACGACCCCTGCGACGACAACGCCGGGAGCGTCGAATTCACCTTCACCCTCGACTGCCCGTAATTGCGAGAAGGCCAGGTCCCGGGTGGGGCCTGGCCTTTGGAGCCTGGCCTTTGGGGCCTGGCCTTTGGGTCATGTCCTTCGGGTCAGCCGCGGGCGCCCGGCCAGGCCGCGGGCGCGGCGACCGGGTCGCGGCGCACGGGGTTGCGCGGCCGCTCGTAGCGCGAGCAGAACTTGTCCCACAGGCCGAGCACGCGGTTGGCCTCGGGGTCGCTGAGGCCCTGGGCCAGCGCGCTCAGCTCGCCGCGCCCGGTGTCGCAGGCCTGCCAGCCCTCGGGGTCGTCCCACGAGCCCTCGACCATGCCGCGACCGGAGGGCTGCGGGCGCTGGGCGAGCAGCGCCAGGCGGTCGGCCCAGCCGATCAACAGGCGCCCCTTGCGGACGTTGAACGCGTCCTCCTGCAGCACCTCCGCGAGCGTGAAGGCCTGCTCCTCGACCATCTGCGTGCCGGTCTCCGGGTCCTCGTACTCGATCGTCAGCATGATCTGGTCCTGCGGGCGCAGCTTGCCGCCGCGGGCCATCAGGTCGGAGAGGAACAGCTGCGAGGTGTTGGCGAAGTAGTGGATCGCCTGCACGTCCTCCTTCACCACCGAGCTCTCCTCGCCGTAGAACACGTTCATCCGCAGCGAGGGCGGCAGGTGCAGCTGGAAGTGCACGTCCATCGCCGTGGTCTCGAGCAGCGAGATGAAACGCGCGCCGAACACCGCGTCGACCTCCGCCTCCGAGCCGAGGAACACGTAGGCCCCCTTGCCGCGCTCGGTCAGCTTGTCGAGCAGCGCGTCGTTGAACTCGCGGCCGACGCCGACGCCCGACAGGCGGATCTTCCGCGAATCGTAGTACTTCGAGATCATCGACATCGTCCGCGGGTCGGTGTCGCCGGTGTTGGCCAGCGCGTCTGTCACCAGGACCACCCGGTTGTTGTAGGTCGGCTGGTACGACGAGTCGGCCAGCGCGTAGCCCTTGCTGAGCCCGAGGTGCACGTCGGTCGAGCCGCGCGGCTTCATCTTGTCGATCGCCTTCTGCAAGATCTCCGGCTTGTCGCGCCCGACGACGAAGTTCTCGATCGGGGTGCACTCCTCGTGGTCAAACAGCACCACGTTGACCAGGTCCCCGGTCTTGAGCTGCGAGGTCATCTTGGTCATGCCGCGCTTCAGGTAGTCCATGCGACCCTCGTCCGACATCGAGCCCGAGCGGTCGACCACGAAGGTGAGGTTGGCGTTGCGCCGCGCCTGCAGATCGACCGGCCGGCCCTTGATCGCCAGCGCCAGGTTGTAGATGCCCGCCTGGTTCGGATCCGGGGCGATGTCCGCCAGCACCGAGAAGTCGTCCTGCGGGGCCACCGGGGCGGTCTGGAACGAGAAGTAGTTGAGCAGCTCGTGCGGCCGGATGTGCTCGACCGGGAGCGGCAAGAACTTCTCGATAGCGAAGATCACCCGCTGCGCCGACGACAGGCTCATCGTGTCGTCGTTGCTGAGGTAGATCGCTTGACCCCAGTCCTTGTACTGCTCGCGCGGGTCGTCGAGCTGGACCGGCTTCATCTCCTCGTCCGCGGCGATGTCCATCGGCGCCGAGGCCGAGGCCGGCTCCTGCGCCGCCTCGCCGGCGGACGGGCGGTTACTCGCCTCCCTCGCTTCCTTCTTGGCCAGACGATCGGCCTTGCGCTCGGCGCTGCGCTCCGACAGCGAGGTCTTGTCCGCCGGCCGCGGGGGCGCCGGGGACGTGGCAACCGGCGCGCTCATCGGCGAAGACATCCCCGCCGACACCTCGGCGGCGGGCGCTGGCCCCGACGCGCGGCCCTTGCCCGCGCTGTCGCCGTCGCTGGCGTCCTTCCTCGGCGGCGGCGCCGGCTTGTTCGGCGCTGGCGCCCGGGTCGCGGGGTCCGGAGCGCTGGCGCCGTAGCCCTGACTGGACCCGCCGAGCACGCCGCCGCTGCTGCCGGTCGGCTGGATCGCCGTCGACCCGCCGGCCGAGCCGTACTGAACCTTCTTGTACTTCCCCTGGTAGCCCGTCGGCGGCTTCGGCTTCGGCGTCGGCTGGCGCGGCCCGCTGGCGATCGGCTGCGGGTGCTCGCCGCCGTAGCAGCGGTCGATGTGGTTGACGAGCTTGGGCAGCGCGTTCAGGTTCGGCGCGGGCGGATCGACGCGCGTGTGCGCCGGGTGCGGCCGCGGTGAGAACAGGTGCGGCGGCGCCTCGTAGGCGCCCTGGCCCTGGACCAGCAGGGCCCCGTTGCCGCCGCCCTGGCCCGGATCGACGGTGCCGCCGATCGGCGTGACGGTCGAGCCGGTGCGGCAACCGACGAAGCACAGGGGCAGCGACAGCAGGATCCACTTCGCAATAGACGGGGCGTTCATCGTTGTCTCCTCGAGCCTTCTTTGCAGCAGGGACCGAGCATGGCACAGATCGTCGGCCGTCTCGGCCGCGATCGCCGGGGTCCCCGGGCGCCCCTGGAACGACGCCCCGAGCCCCGACCTTTCGCCCACCCGAGAAATTTGTCCACGGCCCGCGGAGACCGCCATAAACGGTGTTCTGATGGCCCCGGCGCTCGCCGGTGCCCGCCGCTCGCGCGCCACCACCTGCGCGCGCCCGCTCGCCTGGCTGTCAGGACATGCTCTCGCGGACACCCACTCGCGCTCGCACGCCCGCAAAGCACTCGCACAGCACCTGTACTGAAGCCGGTGATGGCATGTCCCAAAGGACATGTCCATCGGGACATGCAGCAGCGCATCGGCACGGTGACCGACGAGGTCGATCAGGGCCCAGTACTGCGCGCATGTCAAGCCGTGGGGCCCGGCGGTCCGGCGGACCTGGCCCGCGGACTTGGCCCGCGCCGGGCGTGGGTGCGACAATCACGGCGGTGGACTCGCTGCTCCTCGTCGTCGCCGAACTGGTGGCGGTGCCGCGTCTCGTCGCGGCCGTGCTGTTGCTCGCGATCGGCGGCGGCACGCTGCTCGTGCTCGGGCAGTGGACCTTCGGGCGGCGCCTGCGGGCCCGCCTGCAGCGCTGGTGGCGGCGTCTGCTGTGGGCCACCGTCGGCGGCCTCGGTGCGCTCCTGCTCGGGCTCCTGCTGATCGACCTCCTGCTGTTCGCGCCGGCCCTGCGCATCGCCCTCGACCAGGTCGAGCTGCGATCGGGCGTCGACGTCAGCTTCCAGCGAGCGCGCGGCAGCCTGTTCACCGGACGCCTCGAGCTCGAGGACGTGAGCGTGCGCCGCAGCGGCCGCGGCCTCGACTTCTCGCTCACGGTCCGCGAGCTCGTCGTCGACGTCGACATGCTCGGCCTCCTCCGCGACGAGCTGCCGATCGCCGAGCTGCGGGTGGCCGGGGTGCGCGGCTCGCTGGTACGGCGGGAGGAGGGCGCCCCGGGTCCGGCGCGGCGCTTTGCGATCGCCAGCCTCGACCTCCGCGACGTCCAGCTCGACTTCGAGGACACGATCACCGCGCCGTTCCGCAATCTCCCGCTCGAGTTCGAGGTGCTGCAGATAAGCCCCCTGCGCAGCGACTACGCCATGCTCGACGTGGTGTGCGGCAGCGAGGCCCGCGGCAGCGCCCGCGGCCACCGCTTCAGCGCCGGCGGCCACGCCTGGCAGGCCCGCGGGATCCCGGTCGGCCCCGCCGCGCACAAGCTCGGCGCCGCCGGGCGCTGGATCCGGGGTGGTGACCTCGACGTGACCCTGCGCTGCGCCGGCGACCGCGACGCCGCCGAGCTCTCCCTCGCCGTCGACCTCCGCCTGCACAACTTCAAGATCGCCCCGCCCGGCGACAGCGATCGCAGCCTGCCCGTCAGCCGAATCACCGATGCCCTCACCCGCCTGGGCCCCGAGATCCAGTTTCACTTCAGCTTCTCGCTCCCGCGCGAGCGCTTTCACGGCGCCAGCAACGTCGGCAGCCTCGGCCTGTGGGAGGGCGCGATCCAGGCCTGGAACCTCGAGCTCGGGACTCGCCTCGGCCTCGGCGGCGACGACCTGCGCATGCTCGGCGTCGGCTCGCGCGTGCTGGACCGATTGCGACAGGACGGTCGACCCGCGCCCGATCGGCGGCGTGATTGACCCGTCGTCGCGCATTTGCAAGGATCGGCCGCATGCTTGGCCTACGTATCAGCCGCCTCGTCCACGCCACGCTCGCGGGCGGCGGCCTCGCCCTCACCACCGGCTGTCCCAGCGGCGGGCAGGACACCGACACCGACACGGACACCGATAGCACCGGCACCGACGGCGACAGCGACGATCCCACCACGACCGTCACGCCGACCACCGACCCGCCGCCGCCACCTCCTCCGCCGGTCGACGTCACGCCGCCGCAGCTGATCGCCGTCGAGTTCATCGACCCGCAGATCCTCCGCCTCACCTTCACCGAGGCGATCGCCCCGGTCGACGACGTGAACCCCAAGCGCTTCCGCCTCAGCGTCGGTCGCTACCAGAAGAACGATTACTACGACGACTATCGGCGCACGATCTATAGCGACCCGGAGCAGTACAACCACCAGCAGTACTGCAAGGAGGTCTGCTACGACTACGGTTACTGCTACTACCAGTGTTACTACGGGCCCACGCTCGAGCTCGATCCCCTCGACGTCCTCGCCGACGCCTACAACCCGGCCCAGGTCGTGCTGCTGCTCACCCAGCCGGCCACCACCAATCTGTGCAACTTGATCAACGCGATCAGCGGCGACCCGGAGCGCCCCGCCGGCCTCCTGCTGCACTACGCGGACGGCGGCGCCGCCCAGATCACGGACCTCGTCGGCATCCCGCTCGCCAGCTTCGGCGCCAGCTGGGTGAAGGAGGGCAACAACCCCTTCATGTACGTCGACGACCTCAAGTTCCCCGAGCTCAACCCCTTCCTGCCGATCCCCTGCCCGTTCGAGATGCCCGTGCCTCCGCCCTGAGCTCGGCCGCCCGCGCAGCTTGCGCGAGCGCGCGCCGACAGGCTGACCTTTCGGACAGGTTGTGGCCCGGCCCCGCCGGGTATACTCCGCCGCCATGCCACCGCGCCGCGAGGTCCCATGGGACGCCACGGTCGCCGAACACCTCGGCGTGGCCGAGGTGCGCGCGCCGGGAGCCGGCGGCACCAGCCAGCACCTCGGCGGCATCGGGCAGGTCATCGACGGCCGCTACCGCATCATCGAGCTGCTCGGCGAGGGTGGTATGGGCGCCGTCTACGTCGCCGAGCACCTCAAGCTGCGCAAGCAGGTCGCGATCAAGGTCATCCGCGCCGAGTTCGCGAGCAACGCCCAGGCCAGCGCCCGCTTCGACCGCGAGGCCCTGGCCACCGCCCAGATCGATCACCCCCACGTCGCCAGCGCGATCGACTCCGGCAAGCTCCCCGACGGCAGCGCCTACCTCGTCATCCAGCTGGTCCGCGGCGTCAGCCTGGCCCGCCACCTCGACACCCACGGCAAGCTCGACTGGGCCGCCGCCGCCGAGCTCGGCTCGCAGATCGCCGACGCCCTCGCGGCCGCGCACGCCGTCGGCATCGTCCACCGCGACCTCAAGCCCGACAACATCCTGATCGAGACCCGCGACGACGGCCGCCTCCACGCCCGCGTCGTCGACTTCGGCATCGCCCGCGTCGTCGAGGACGCCGCGCCCACGACGGGCAAGGGCCTGCCGCTCACCCGCATGGGCTCGATCCTCGGCACGCCCGGCTACATGCCGCCCGAGCAGGCCGTCGGCGACACCGTCGACGCCCGCGGCGATCTCTACGCGCTCGGCGTGATCCTGTGGGAGTGCTGCGTCGGTCGCCGGCTGTGGCAGGGCGACAGCGTCACCGAGCTGGTCGCCTGCCAGCTCGGCTCGACCCCGGCGACGCTCCAGCAGGAGCTCGGCAGCCAGGTCCCGGAGGCCTTCAACGGCCTGGTCGCGGAGCTGCTGAGTCCGGCCCCGAGCAAGCGTCCCGGCGTCGCCGGCCAGGTCCGCGACGCCCTGCGTCGCCTCGCCCTGACCCACACGGCGCCGACCCCCCGCGGCACGATCGAGGCCCTGCCGCCCGCGCTGCGCCCGACCGCCTCGCGCTGGACGGACGCGGCCGCGCTGCTGCGGCGACGCGGCGTGCTCGCGGCGATCGCCGTCGCTGTCGCGCTGCTCGTGACCTGTGTCCTCCTCAACGGGTCCCGCGCTCCCACGCAAACCGTGGCGACCCCGACCGGCGCGCCCGCCACGTCGCCCCAGCTCACGCCGTCGGCCACGCCATCGGCCGCGCCACCGGCCGCTTTGGCCACGCCACCCGCCACGCCACCGGCCGCCACGCCACCCGCCACGCCACCCGCCACGCCACCGGCCGCCACGCCACCGGCCGCCACGCCACCCGCAGCGCCGCCCGGCCCGATCGCTTCGCCGCCGCCGACGCTCACGCCGCCACCGCCCGCCGCGTCCGAGCTCAGCGTGCCCGCGGCGCTGACGGCCGACCTCACGGCGCTGCTCACCAGCGACGACAAGCGCGCCCGCAAGCGAGCCGCCGACCACGTCCTCGCCTTCAGCCCGAAGGAGTCCGTGCCGGTCCACCTGCGCAACCTCGCCTGGCTGGAGAAGGCCGGCAGCTGCGCCAACAAGCGCGAGGTGATCGAGCAGATGGAGGCCGCCGGTGACGTGCGGGTGCTGCCGGCCCTGCGCCGACTGTCTGCGACGCGCCGCCGCGGCTGCGGCTTCTTCAGCTCGCAGGACTGCCTCGCCTGCCTGCGCGAGACCCTCGCCCGCGCGATCGGCCGCCTCGACACGGCGACCGCGCCGGCCCTCGAGCCATCGCTCTGAGCTGCACCCAAGGACATGTTCCAAGGGGCATGTCCCAAGGACCATGCCTCGCGCGCAGGCGCGCCCACGGCCGCAGCGGAGCACGCGCCCGCGCGCTGGCACAATCGCCGCACCGCGGGCCATTGCGCGCCGGGCCTACCTCCACGCCTGTGACAGCACACGCTCCCCCCGCAGATCCCTGCTAGCGAGGCGGCCGCGACTCGGTTCTACTGGGGGCCGTTCCTGCGAACGAGTGCGAGGTTGGTCATGACAACGAGAATCTATCTGCTCCTCACGGGTGCGTGTGTGCTCGCCACGGCGTGCAGCGACGACGGTCGCGCCGAATCCAACAGCAACACCGATGGCGGCAGCGGCAGCGTCAGCGCCAGCGGCGCGACCGATGCCGACACCGAACCGGTGCCGACCACCAGTCCGACGACCGACCCGAGCGGCGGCACGCCGGGCACCGCGAGCCAGACCAGCGAGGCGACCGAGGCCACCACCGTCGACCCGAGCGCGGGCACGGTGATGACCAGCGCCGACACGACCACCGGCGACGACCCGATCGTCGAGGTCGTGATCGATCCGCTCGACGCGATCGTCACCGTGATCGACGGCCAGATCCCCGCGCCGCTGCAGTACACCGCCAAGGGCATCACCCAGAACAACGTCGAGATCCCGCTCGACGGCACCTGGACCTACGACCGCCTCGACCTCGCCAGCCTCGGCGGCCAGTCCGGCTCCTTCACCGCGACGGGCTTCGCTGGCGGCAAGGGCACCGTCAGCTTCGACCCCGCCGGCGACCTCCTCCCGGTCCAGACCTCCGCCACCGTCAAGCTGCAGTACACCAGCGAGCCCGACCCCGTCGACCCCGGCATCAAGGACGGCTTCGGCATGGCCGTCGAGCCCGACCCGGCGATGGTCCTGCTCTACCCCTACGACAAGACCGTGTTCCCTCGCGGCCTCACCGGCCCGACCGTGCAGTGGAACGGCGGCGCCGCCGACGACCTCTACTACATCCACGTCTACAGCGACTTCTTCGAGTTCAAGGGCTACACCAAGGTCCCGCCGCCCTCGCGCTACAACTTCCCGAAGCTGCCCGCGGACGTGTGGCTCAAGCTCACCGCCTCGACCGAGGGCCCGGTGACCTTCGACATCCAGCGCTTCGACGGCAACAAGGCCTACCTCGCCAAGACCCAGACCTGGACGATCGCCCCCGCCAACCTCACCGGCGCCGTCTACTACTGGGAGGTCAACAACGGCAACGTCGTCCGCCTCAAGATCGGCGACCCCGCCCCGCAGCAGTTCATCAACAAGCCGCCGGGCGTCGCCTGCGTCGCCTGTCACAGCGTCTCGAAGGACGGCTCGCGCATCGCCGCCGCCTTCCACGGCGGCTACAGCCCGTGGAACGTGATCGAGGCCGCGACCGGCAACGTGCTCTACTTCCCGAACATCGCCTCCGGTTTCCAGGCCATCTCGCCCAACGGCTCGCACGTGCTGTGGGGCCAGTCCGACGAGACCGGCTCGCTCAAGCTGACGACCTTCGACAACGCCGCCGTGCTCACCACCCTGACCACCCCGGGTGGCAAGCCGGTCCACCCGGCCTGGGCCGGCGATCCCAGCCGCGTCGCCTTCGCGCGCAAGACCGACGGCAACTGGCTCGACTTCAACAACAGCGAGCTGTGGACCGCCAACGTCGATCTCATGACCAACAGCTTCTCGAACGTGAAGCAGATCGTCGACAAGGCCCCGCCGCTCGGCACCACCACCTTCCCGACCTTCGCCCCCGACTCCGAGTGGATCGCGTTCAGCCGCCTCAACCAGGCCCGCACCCGCGGCGCCGTCACCGAGGTCTGGCTCACCAACTTCGACGGCAGCGCCCAGATGCGCCTCGACAAGGCCAACGGCCTCGGCATCATCGAGCCCGGCCAGGACCAGACCACCTACGAGCCCACCTTCCTCCCGGTCTCCGTCGGCGGCTACTTCTGGCTCATCATCGGCAGCGAGCGCAAGTACGGCAACACCCTCACCGACACCAACCCCGGCAGCCGTCGCAAGCAGCTGTGGGTCTCGGCGATCGACGCCAACATCCAGCCCGGCCAGGACCCGAGCCACCCGCCGTTCTGGCTGCCCGGTCAGGAGCTCAACAACTCCAACATGCGCGGCGAGTGGGCGCTCGCCCCGTGCAAGCAGATCGGCGAGGGCTGCAACGCCGGCTTCGACTGCTGCGGCGGCTTCTGCTACCCGCCCGCCGAGGGCGAGGAGCCGACCTGCAACGACATGCCCGACAGCTGCTCGCACATGGGCGACGCCTGTGAGGTCGACGCGGCCTGCTGCGAGGGCGAGGGCAGCTGCATCGGCGGCTTCTGCTCGATCATGCCCGGCTGATCGACGCAGCCCACACGCATTGAACGTGACCCTCGGGCCAGCAGCGGCCGGTCCGGGGGTCACGGCGTTCGGGCGCTTGGCAAGCGGCGCCGCGTCCACGCCAGCGTTGGTGGCCGCCACGTTGGCCACGGTCATTGCGTTCGGGCGCTTGGCAAGCGGCGCCGGCCCGCGGTAGCGTGCGCGCACGATGGCCGTCCAGGTGCGCCGGGTGCATACGCCGCTGCGGGCCCGGCTGCGCTTCGGGGCCTACGCCGCGCGCCTCCTGGTCGGCCGCTTGCTGGTGCTGACGACCCTGCTGGTGGTCGGCGGCGCGACCCTGCTGTGGCGCGGCGATCCGGCGGTGGTCGAGCACCTCGACTTCGTCGGCGCCTGCTTCCTGGTCTACACCCAGCTGTTCTTCGAGCACCTCACCGACCTGCCGGGCGACTGGGTGCTGCGGATCATGTACTTCACGGTGCCGGTCGCCGGCGCCTTCATCATCGCCGAGGGCCTGCTGAAGGTCGGCACCTCGCTGATGGACTTCAACAACCACCGGCAGGCCTGGGTGCGCATCATGGCGGAGATCTACCGCGACCACATCGTCCTGATCGGCCTCGGCCACGTCGGCTTCCGCGTCCTCGGCGAGCTGCTCGGCCGCGGCCGCCAGGTCATCGCCGTCGAGGCTCTCGACCACGGCCAATTCGTCGAGGAGGCCCGCGCCCGCGGCGTGCCGCTCGTCATCGGCGACGCCCGCCGCGAGAGCCTGCTGCGCGACCTCGGCATCGAGCACGCCGCCTGCGTGATCGCCTGCACCGACAACGACCTCGTCAACCTCGAGATCGCCCTCGACGTGCGCACCATCAACCCGAAGGTCCGCCTCGTCATGCGCTTCTTCGACCAGAACATGGCCCAGAAGCTCGGCAAGGCGTTCCACGTCGACTCGACCTTCTCCACCTCGGCCCTCGCCGCGCCGCTGTTCGCCGCCGCCGCCCTCGACGAGCAGGTCCTCGGCGCCTACCGCCTCGGCGACACCGTGATGGCCAGCGTGCAGATCGACCTCCACCCCGGCAGCCCGTTGATCGCCAAGCCGCTGCGCGAGGCCGAGGAGCTGCTCGACGCCGCGATCGTCGGCATCCGCCGCGAGAAGCAGGCGGCCACCCACAAGTTCTCGCGCAGCGAGTCCCTGCGCCAGGGCGACGCGCTCATCTGCCACGTCGCCGTCGAGGAGATCGCCGGCGTGAAGCGCCGCGCAGCGCCCACCGCGACCACCTGATCGCTTATCTTCACGCCATGCGACTGATCGTCTTCGGCGCGTCCGGCCAGTGCGGCCGCATCCTCGTCGAGCTCGCCGCGGCCGCGGGCCATGAGGTCAGCGCGCAGGTCCGCGACGGCGCCGACTACACGCCGCCAGCCGGCGTCCGGGTGCTGCGCGGCGACCCGCTCGACGCCGCCTTCGTGGCCGCCGCGATCGTCGGCCACGATCACGTCGCCAGCGGCCTCGGCCTGCGCCGCAGCAACCCGGCGAACCCGTGGTCGCGGCTGGTCTCCCCGCCGGACTTCTGCTCGCGCAGCGCCGCCCACATCGTCGCTGGCATGCGGGCCGCCGGGGTCACGCGGGTCACGGCGATCAGCGCGGCCGGGGTGGGGGACAGCGCCGCCCGCATGAATTGGCTGATGCGCTTCTTCGTGGCGACCAGCAACGTGGGCGTCGGCTACCGCGACCTCGCCGTGATGGAGCGGGTCTACGCCGCGAGCGGCCTCGACTGGCAGACGCCGCGCCCGACTCGCCTGACGGACGGCCCCGCCAGCGGCGCGGTGATCGAGACCGACGCCTTCCCGATCTCCGCCGCCATCGCCCGCGCCGACGTGGCCGCGTACATGCTTGCGCAGCTGCAGGCCCCGACCTTCGCCCGCCGCACGCCGACGATCACCCGCGGGTGAGCTCGGCCCCAAGGCCACGAACTGGCCGACAACCACACGGTGATCGCCGACGATCACCGCGGGTGACCCCGGCCCCATTGCCGCCATCACGTTCATGGGTCGCGTGGACCCCTCGCCCGTCCTTGCCGCTACAAAGTCGCCAGGTCGCCAGGACCCCTCCACCCGGGCGACGTTTCGTGCGATAGCTGCAGGCGTGCGGGTCCCCCACGGTCCACCTTCCACGCTCGGCCCCGTCGCCGTTTGCTTGGCCCTCGTCGCCGCGTGCTACTCGGGCAGCCCGGCGGGCGACAGCGGCGACGAGCTCACCGCCGCGTCCGCGTCCAGCTCGGGCGACCCGCCGACCACCTCGGTCGGCGAATCCTCCGGAGGCTCCGCGGGCGACGACACCGGCGATCCCGTCAAGCCCTTCATGCCCGGGCCCCCGGTGCTCCCGCGCCTGACGCAGCGGCAGTACCTCAACAGCATCGAGGCGCTGCTCGGCCCCGGCCTGCCGGTCCCGCTGCTCGAGCCCGACACCAACCCCTACCTGTTCTTCAACATCGGCGCCGCCAGCACGACCCTCTCCGAGCCCGGCGTGCAGCAGTACGAGGAGGCCGCCGACCTGTTCACCGGCATCGTGTTCGCCGACGCGCCGCGGCGCGAGGCCCTGGTCGGCTGCCTGCCGGCCGCGCCGGGCGACGCCTGCGTGGCTGACTTCATCGCCCGCTTCGGTCGCCGCGCCTATCGTCGCCCGCTGTCCGTCGACGAGCAGGCGCGCTGGCTCGGCATGGCCAGCGAGCTGTCCGACGGCGACGCCTGGCAGGGCCTGCGCCACGCGGTCGCCGGCATGCTGCAGTCGCCGCACTTCCTCTACCGCGTCGAGCTCGGCGAGCCCGACCCGATCGATCCGACCCGCTTGCGCTACACCAGCCACGAGATGGCGAGTCGCCTGTCGTTCCTGCTGTGGAACAGCACCCCGGACGACGCGCTGCTCGACGCCGCCGACGCCGGCGACCTGCTCTCCGAGGTCGGTCTGCTCGCCGAGACCGATCGCCTGCTCGCCGACCCGCGCTCGCGCACCGCGATCCGCGACTTCTTCGCCCAGTTCCTCGACCTCGGCCGCCTCGACGGCATCACCCGCGACCCGACCCGCTACCCGCAGTTCTCGCCGACGATGATCGAGTCGATGCGCACCGAGGTCCGCCTGCTCGTCGAGGACCTCGTCTATCGCCAGCAGGGCGACATCCGCAGCATGTTCAGCACCCGCAACACCTTCGTGAACAGCGAGCTGGCTGCGCTCTACGGCGTCACCGCGGAGGGTGCCACGCCGGTCACCTTCGTCCCGGTCGAGCTGCCCGCGGACGGCCCGCGCGCGGGCCTATTGACGCTCGGCGCCTTCCTGACGATGAACGCCCACGAGACCGAGAACGCGCCGACCTCGCGCGGCAAGTACGTGCGCACGCGCGTGCTGTGTCAGGACGTGCCGCCGCCGCCGCCCGACGTCGACCTCAAGCTCGACCCCGAGGAGGCCGAGGGCAAGACCCTGCGCGAGCGCCTGGAGCAGCACCGCGCCGACCCGAGCTGCGCCGGCTGCCACTCCTTCGTCGACCCGCCCGGCTTCCTGTTCGAGCACTTCAACCCGATCGGCGCCTGGCAGGACCTCGACAACGGCTACCCGATCGACAGCTCCGGCGACCTCGACGGCAAGCCCCTGGCCGACGCGCGCGGCCTCGCCGACCTGCTCGCCGACGACAAGCGCGTCGGCCGTTGCATCGTCACCCAGCTGTACCGCCACGCGATCGGCCGCCGCGACGTCGCCTCCGAGTGGCCCGCCCTCGACGAGGTCGCCGACGACTTCGGCGCGGCCGGCCACCGCTTCACCGAGCTGCTGCAGATCCTCGTGATCAGCGACCTGTTTCGCACCGTCGCCGAGGAGGAGATCGACCCATGACCCCGCGCAAGCCCCTCGCACGACGCACCTTCCTCCGCGGCGCCCTCGCTGGCGGCGCGCTCGTCTCGCTCGGCGTGCCGCTGCTCGACGCGATGCTGCCGACCCGCCCGGCCCGCGCCGACGCGCCCAAGGTCCTGCCGATCTTCGGCATCTTCTACTGGGCCAACGGCATGCCCTGGCACGCCGGCCACGGCGAGACCCAGGGCCAGGGCGGCTACCCTGATCTCTGGACCCCCGCCGCCACCGGCCCCGCGTACGCCCCGAGCCCGCTGCTCACCCCGCTCGCCGCGCATCAGGTCAGCGTCGTCACCGGCCTCGAGCCCAAGACCGTGATCCCCGACGTGCCGGGGGGCCAGGGCGACGGCCACATGCGCGGCTGGCACGTGGCCATGACCGGCGCCCCGATGCGCTCCGAGGGCTTCGACCAGCCCTCGCACACCATGACCGTGCTGCAGCCGACCCTCGATCAGGTGGTCGCCACCAACGAGCAGTTCTACGGCAAGACCCCGCCGCGCTTCCGCTCGCTGCAGGTCGGCGTCAGCGAGGCCCGCTTCCACGACTTCGGCCACTGGAACGCCATCTCGTACACCGGCCCCGACGCGCCGATCGCCCCGGTCATGAGCACCGCGCAGCTCCACGGCCTGCTGTTCAACGTCCCCGGCGACCTCGTGAGCCTGGGTCGGCGCGCTCGCCTGCTCGACGCCGTGCTCGACGACGCCGAGAGCCTGCGCGTGCGCCTCGGCGCGACGGACCGCCAGCGCCTCGAGGCCCACCTCGACTCGCTCAGCGAGATCCAGCGGCGCCTGCAGCTGACCTCGGGCACCTGCGACATGGTCCCGCCGGTGCCCGAGGAGTCGGGCGACCTCCTGGTCAAGACCGAGATCATGGGCCAGATCCTCGCGGTCGCGCTGCAGTGCGACCTGACCCGCGTGTTCTCCTTCATGCTCACCTCGCCGGCGACCACCCATGTGTTCGCCAACCTCGGGGTCGCCAACGACATGCACAAGACCTGTCACGACGGCGCGTGGGAGCAGGTGCGGGCGATCACCGATTATCAGATGCAGGCCTTCGCCCGCCTCCTCGACAAGCTCGCGGTCAAGGACGCGATGGACATGAGCCTGCTGGACCGCGCGCTCGTGTTCGGCACCTCGGAGTACGGCGAGGGCTACCAGCACAGCGACCGCGAGATGGCCGTCATCTTCGCCGGTAAGGCGGGTGGCAAGCTGATCCCCAACGTGCATGTGCGTGAGCCCGAGGGCAACTTCAGCAAGGCTCACGTGACCATGCTGCGGGCGATCGGCATCGACACCCCGAGCTTCGGCTTCAACGGCGGCGAGACCAGCGACCAGTTCTCGGAGCTGCTCGCGTAGGCCCGAACGATGACAGTCGCGCCCTCCCACGGCATCGCGGCGTTCGCCCTGATCGTGTGCGCCTGCTCCGGCGACGGCAACGGCGACGGCGACGATCCCAGCACGAGCGGATCGAGCAGCAGCTCGACCGGCGCAGTGACCACCAGCGACGGTTCCAGCAGCGGCGAGGCGAGCAGCGGCGACGCGAGCAGCAGCAGCGGTATCCCCGAGCTGCCGCCGCCGGAGTGCGGCCCGCTCAGCGTGTGCGGTCAGCTCTGCGTCGACCTCAGCGTCGACCCCGGCAATTGTGGCAAGTGCGGGGTGAGCTGCGTGATCCCCCACGCGAGCCCGGCGTGCAGCGGCAACGCCTGCGCGATCGCCAGCTGCGACCCCGGCTGGACCGACTGCGACGGCGACCCGCAGAACGGCTGCGAGCTGCTCGGCCCCGGCGAGAACTGCACGCCGGTGTGCAAGCAGGGCCAGCCCGAGGCCTGCAACCTGCTCGACGACAACTGCGACGGCCAGTGCGACGAGGGAGCCGTGCCCGGCTGCCGCCAACCGGTCCATCGCGCCAGCAGCCCGACCCTCGGCCACTTCTACACGCTCGACCAGGCCGAGGCCGCATCCGGCGACTTCAAGCCCGAGTTCCTCAACTACTTCTACATGCACGTCGCCGCGGCGCCGGGCCTGGTGCCGCTGTACCGCTGCCTCAAGGGCGACAACCGCCGCTTCTACACCACGAGCGACACCTGCGAGGGTGCAGGCCCGGTCGAGGGCACGCTCGGCTATCTCGGCACCGAGGCCTTCTGCGGGGCAGTGCCGCTGTACCGGCTCTACGGGAAGGCCGACCATTTCTACACGACCAGCGTCGAGGAGCGCGACAACGCGGTGGCGATGTACGGCTATCTGTTCGAGTCGCAGGTCGGCTTCGTGTGGCCAGGACCGTGAGCAGGTCGCGCGGGCCGGATCGAGCGATCAGCGCAGACACTCGTGGCTGATCTGCTCGCTCGAACCGGCCCGCGCGACGCACTCGCGGGCCCCGGCCGGCAAGCGCACGCCCTCGCAGCGCGTCATCTCGGCGGCGTAGCGCTGGGCGAAGGCCTCCTGCTTGCGCCGCGTGAGCGCGGGGTCGCGATAACCCTGCTCGGCGAGCTCGAGCGCGACGATGCGATCGAGGATCTCCCGGCAATCGGCGGCCGTGGCCGGCTCGCCGCGGCACGCGGCGAACAGGAGCAGTGGGGCGAGGAGGCGGCGCATGGCGGTCAATCGAAGAGGTGATCGAGGCCCGCGCCGAGCCGGCCGCGGACCAGCGCAGTGAACGGGGCGCGGCGCGAGAAGTCGAGGCGCAGCGGCTCCTCCCACGCGGCACGGACCGGCCCGCGCGTCGCGCTGCCATGGGCGCGAAACTCGAGCACTCGTTCGAGGATCTCGTCGATCCGCTGGTTGATCGCCGCGCGGAGCTCGGCCGCCTTCACCGACTTACCGTTGTGCAGATAATGGAGCTCCCGGGCGGTGGCCACGGCGAGCGCGTCTGTGGCGTCGATGGCCGCGAACCGTGGGGCTTCGGAGTTGTCGCGAGCGTCGGCCTGGGTGGTCTGAGCGAGCCGCGCCTCGACATCGTCGCAGGTCGGATCGAGGAGGCCTTCTGGCGGAAACGCCGGCCGCCGCTCGTTGCAGTCGCGGCAGCTCGGGAACAGATTGGTCCATGCGTATGTGAGATCGGGGAATCGGGCCTTGGGCCGGCGATGGTCCACCGAATGTTCACGCACCGAGAGCCGAATCTCGCAGAGGTAGCACTTGCCCAGGAAGTCGCGCAGGAGCGTGTCAACGACGTCTGGCGCGTTGTACTTCGTGCCCGCCGCGAGGCTCTGCGGCGCCTCGGTCGAGCGACGCGCGTTGATCATGACGCACCTGCGAGGGCCCGCACCGGGCTGGGGTTTTGGATCTTCCACACCTCGAGCGCCAGGGTCCTGGAGCGCTCGCTGAGCGTGTCGCTCAGGGTTGTCATTTCCTGCTCCTCCGCGGCGCTCCGCGCCCGCCCGGCCAGCTCGCGCAGGCGCTGGAGCTTCGCGGTCGAGTCGAGGTCCATGTCGGCGGTGATACCGAAGTGGTGCGTCATCAGGGTGCCGTAGCGGACCCCCTGGAGGTCGGCACTGTCGGTGGCCTCGCGCTTGCCGAGATCGTACACGACGGCGTCGGGGATGCTGGCGATCACCGCGGGCGAGTGGGTCGCGACGATGAATTGAAAGGTGGGAAAGATATCGGTGAGGAAGGGCAGGATGAGCTCCTGCAGGCGAATGTGCAGGTGGGTCTCGATCTCGTCGATGAGGACAATGCCAGCGAGCTGCTCCCGCTTGAACTCCTCGCGGTGGGCCTGCGACTGAAGGAGCAGCTCGAAGAAGATGCTGAGCGCCGCCGAATGGCCCTGGGCGAGCTGCGCGAAGGAGACCTCGCGACCGTCGCTGTAGCGCAGGCTCACCGTGAAGTTCTTGCGATCGAAGTGCAGGGCCAGCGCCGGATCCTCGAACAAATGCGCCAGGTGTCCCTGCAGCTCCGCGAACCAAGCCTCGATCGCCGCGACCGCGGCCTGATCGCCGTCGTCGCGCGCCAACGACTGTTCGACCTTGCGATTGACGAGATACTGCACCGTCTGCTGAGTGGCAGTGATCCGGCCGCGGAGAATGTTCATCCAGTCGATCTTGGAGGGACCCGAAACCTCCTCGATCCGCAGCAGTCGCTGGGCCTGAAAGAACGCCACGATCTGCCCGCGGCCACCGTCATGCGGCTGCTCGTCGAGGCCGACATGACACGGCGCACTCGGCTGCGCCGGCATGGTGAGCTTGGGGAGGGCAGCATGAATCAGCTCGAGCGCGCTGCTCTTGCCCGAGCCGTTCGGGCCCGTCAGGATCAGGTGGCGAAACTTCGTCCCGTCGCGTGGCGATAGATCGACATCCAGCCGCTCGATGCCGCGGAATTTGGCGATCGTGATCCTGCGAATGTAGCTCATCGCGTGGCCAGGATAGCGCTTCTCGGTGACGGGGTGAACGGCGCCTCAGCGGTAGAAGTGCAGCCGGATCGGCGGTGAGACGGCGCGGATCGGGCGGCCGTCGGGGTCCTTCGCCGGGGTGAAGCGCGTGCGGCGAGCGCAGCGGATCGCGGCGGCGGCGAAGCCGTCGCCCGGGTCCTGCACGACCGTGCTGGACTCGACGCTGCCGTCGGCGCGCACGGTGACGCGGATCGTCGCGGTCTGCTCGTCGATCGGGAGCTCGCTCGCCTCGTCGGGCCAGGGACAGTTCCACTCGTCGGTCGGCAGCGACACCGGGGCGGCTCGGCTCGGCTTGTTCGGCGTCGGTGGCGGTGTCGGTGACTCGGCGGGCGGCGGGGCGCCGACCTGCTTCGTGGGCGTCGTGCCGGTGCCGCCGGGGCTGGTGGCTCCGCCGGCGTAGGCGCTGCCCTGGCCCTCGACGAAGACCTCGCCGGTGAGGTCGAGCGGGGCGCCAGGGGCCGACACGATCTTGCCGGCGCGGGCCGGGGCGGCGCCGACTTTGAGCCGCACGCGCGGCGCGGGCTCGCTGGGCGGCGGCGTCGCGGAGGGCGTGGTGTCGGGCGCCAGGGCCGGTGGAGCGGCGACGGGTGATGGCTCCGGGGGCTTCGGCGGGGCGAGCTCGACGATCTCGACGCGCGTGAGCTCGTCGTGGATCCGCGAGGCCAGGTCGGCGCTCCAGGCCTCGAGGCTCGGCTGCATGCCGACGATCCACACGCCGAGGGCCAGGTGCGCGAGCCCGGCGATCAGCGCGGCCGGCAGGCGTCGACGCGGCGCGGCGCGGCCGGGGCCGAACACCAGGTCGACGATGCGCGGGCTGTCCGCGGGGACAGGTGCACCTGGCGCGGAGGACAGGTCCGCGGGGACAGGTGCCTCGCGCTCGCTCACGGGGAGCCTCCGGCAGGCGGCGACGAGATCGCCGGGCCCAGGCGCGGGGTCGTCGGCTCCTCGGCGCCGAAGGCGACGCGGGTGAGGCCGGCCTGCTTGAGCGCGTCGAGGGTCTGGAGGACGCGGCGGTGGGGCACGCCGCCGTCGGCGTGGATGACGGCGCGCAGCTCGGGGTCGCGGGCGCGGGCCTCGGCGGCGAGGCGGGTGAGCTCGGCGGGGGTGGGCGCGGGCTCGCCGTCGACGAGGGTGACGCCGCGCTCGGGCACCACCACGGAGAACACGACCTGGACCTGCTCGACCTGGCTGGCCTCGGGGAGGTCCATCGGCACCGCGGGGGTGACGATGATCTTGGCGGTGACGATGAAGATGATCAGCAGCACCAGCATGATGTCGACCATCGGCGTGACGTTGATGCCGACGATCAGGCCGTCGCCCTGGGGCTGCTGGCTAGCCACGCGGCCCTCCCGGGGCGTTCTTCGTGGCTGTCTCCGAGGACAGGTAGGCGAGGACCAGGCTGGACAGCACCTCGGAGCTGGCGCACAGGCCGGCGATGCGGCGCTGGAAGTAGTTGTAGGCGGCGACCGCGGGGAGGGCGACCAGCAGGCCGACGGCGGTGGCGACCAGGGCCTCGGCGATGCTCGACATGACCGCCTGCGAGGCGACCTGCGAGGCCGCGCCGGTGCCAGCGCCGTGGCCCGGGCTGGCGTGGCCGAGCTCCTCGAACGCGGCGACCACGCCGATCACGGTGCCGAGCAGGCCGACGAAGGGGGCGTTGTTGCCGACGGTGCCGAGGAAGGCGAGGCCGCGCTCGAGGCGGCCGCGCTCGAGCGCGAGGGCGCTGTGCATCGCGTGCTCGACCGCCGCGGGGCCGCGCGGGGCGAGGCGCAGGCCGGCGGCGGCGACGTCGGCGGCGAGGCTGTCGGCGGCGCGCAGCTCGGTGATCGCGGTGGCGTGGTCGCCGCGGGCGAGGTGGGCGTCGAGGCGGATCGCCAGGGCCTGGAGGTCGCCGCCGCGGCGGCGCAGGACCAGCGCGCGCTCGATCGTCAGGCCGACGCTGACCAGCGAGAGCAGGCCGAGCAGGCCGAGGACCCAGCCGGCGCCGAGGCGGAGGAGCAGCTGTTGCAGGGCGTCGACGACGTGCATGGCGCTACAGGGTCAGCCTTTCTTACGGGTCTCGCTGCGCTCGACGGTGTTGCAGGGCGTCGACGACGTGCATGGCGCTACAGGGGGTCGCGGGTGGGGCACTCGCCCTCGCCCTGGAAGTCGCCCAGCGTGCGCGCCTGGGCCTCAACGTAGTCGTGGGCGGTGACGATCGGGATGATCGCGCCGGAGAGGTTGTAGCCGAGCTCGGCGGGGAAGGCGACGGCGGCGGGGACCTGCTTGAGCTCGGCCAGCGTGGTCTCGCCGTCGCGATCGAGGTCGGCGTCGGCGATCCACTGCGCGCGGCGCTGCGTGATCTCGGCACCCTGCGTGAGGGTGGTGAAGAACCAGTGGTCGCCGTGCACGGTCGGCTTGACCTGGGCCGTGCCGCCCGAGGGCACCGCGAAGCCGAGGCCGCCGCTCGGCGGGGCGCAGTCGGAGAAGCGGGTACCGGCGGCCAGGCCCCAGCGGAAGCGGATCGTCGGCGCGGGCGTGCAGGTGACGGGCTCGCCGTGATCGCAGGATTCGCCGTCCGGCTTGCTGATCTCGCCCTCGAAGTAGACCGAGTAGCCGGCCTTCACCATGAGGTCGTGGTCAGCGGCAGCGGTGCCCTCGGCGGCCTTCGTGTCGGCGTCGGCGTCGGGCAGCGAGTAGGCGACCTCGTCCCAGCGCACCGCCGCGACCTCGCTGAACTCGGCGAGCACGAGGCCGCCTGCCTGCAGGTGGAGGAGGTCGACGACGCGGGCGCCGGGGACCGTGAGGATGTCGTTGCCGTTGTCGCTGCGCTCGGCCGTGAAGTCGCCGACGACCACCAGGAACTTGTCGTAGCGGACGCTCCAGCCGTCGACGACCTGCTCCTCGCCGCTGCCGGCCTGCAGGCCCTCGGGGATGGTGTCCTCGGCCTCGATGAAGACCTGCACGCTGCCGATGCTGGTCTCGCAGGCGGCGAGGAGGATGAGCAGGGTGGCGATGGTGCTGCGCATGGGGCTTGTGGCTTTCAGTCGTGGGTCCAGCGGAAGCTGGGCGGCTGGGTGGTCATGGCGAAGGCGATCGCGGCGTGGGCGGGGTCGCCAGGGTTGATGCTATGCACGAGGCCGGACGCGGCGAGGGCGTCGAAGTCGACGCCAGTCAGCCATGCGCGGGGGTCGAGGCGCAGCTCGAGCCGGCTGCCCTCGTCCTGGAATTCGCTGTGGGCCCGCACACCGACCAGGGCCGGGCTGCCGCGCAGCGGCGGGACGACGTCGACGAGCGCGTCGAAGCTCAGCGACGCTCCGTCGCGCACGGCGGTGCCGGTGAGCCGGGCGGAGTGGCCGAGGGTGGCGAGGGCCTCGGGTCGCGACTGGGTGGTGAACCAGGAGATGCCGTAGTCGAGCATGGCCGAGCGCGGCTCGCCGGGGCGGGCGTGGAGCTCACCGATCTCCGCGACCGGGGCCAGCGCGTCGACGACGGCGACCTCGGTGAATTCGCCGAGGGCCACGTCGCACAGGTCGGGCGAGGCGGCCGCGGTGGCGCACAGGTAGATCGGGCCGATAGCGACCTCGGCGCGGGTCAGCGTGACCTGCCAGTCGCCGACCGGGAAGGGCCCGGCGCCGGCGCCCACGGCCGCGAGCGGGTAGCTGAAGGGCTCGCCGCCGCTGCTGCCGCAGGCGAGCAGCAGCACGGCCGCGAGCAGGCATCTGCGCTTGCTGTCTCTCGGGCCAGGCTGCGATCGTTCGCGCAATTTGAACCTGCCGCGATCGCTGTCTCTCAGGCCAGGTTGGGATCGTTCGCGCATATCGGACCTGCTCAAAAGGACAGGGTGAGGGTACCGAGGACGCTGAGCGGCGGACCGGCGGCGAAGTGGCGCGCGGGCAGGCGCGAGGGCACGGGGGTGGTGCCCCAGTCGGACACGAAGGAGTAGACGCTGGCCGCGTAGCGGCGCGCGAGCAGGTTGTAGGCCTCGACGCCGAGCTCGATCCACGACCAACGCAGCGACGCGGAGGCGTCGAGCAGGTACAGGGGATCGGAGCTTTGGCCGTAGGGGAGCGGGCGCGCGGACAGGTAGTTGAAGCCGCCGCCGAGGCGCATGGCGAGCGGGTGAGCGCCGAGCTGCACGAGGTCCTTGCTGACGCCGAGGTCGAGGCGCACGACCACCGGCGGCACGTAGGGCAGCAGCTGGCCCGCGACGTAGGCGGGGTTCGGGTCCTCGACCGTGGCCGGCGGCGGGGCGGTGAGGATCGCGTGCACGTAGGTGACCGAGGTGGAGACTTGCAGCCACGGCCACGGGCGGGTCTGCAGGGCGGCGACCACGCCGCTGCGACGGGTCGGGCCGATCTTCTCGAGGCGGCCCTCCTCGGGGTCGAAGGCGAGGTCCTGGGCGAGGAAGGTGCCGTAGCCGGCGGCCGTGAGCTCGACGGGTCGGCGCCAGCGCGGGGCCAGGCGCACGCCGCCCTCGACGCTGTGCACCTTGGTGAAGGGGGCCCGCTCGCCCTCCTCGAGCTGACGCGCCTGCGGTGAGCGGTAGCCCTGGCCGTAGGCGACGAAGGTCTTGAGCCACGGCAGCGGCGTGACCTCGAGGGCGACGCGCGGGCCCGCGGCGACGCCGGTGGCGGTGCGGCGGTAGCCGACCAGGTGCGAGGCGACCTGGTAGGGGGCGATGAAGTTGCCGAGGTGATCGTCGATGTCGTAGTGCAGGACGTCGGCGCGGGCGCCCCCGCGCAGCTGCACGTACTTGCCGAATCGCAGCTCGAGGTCGGCGAAGAGGCCGACGTCGGTGGCGAGGATCTCGGCGTCGACGCGGTGGTCCCAGGTCTCGTTGCTGGGCGCCTGCAGCAGGTTCTGGGCCTGGCGGACGCGGTGGATGCGGGCGCTGCTGCCGAGCTCGAGGGTGGCCGCGAACCACCGCGCGGGCCGCCACCAGCCTGTCCGATGGGACAGGCGAAAGCCGCCGCCGAGGTCGCGGTTCTGCTGCTCGATCAGGTCGCCGCGGCCGACCCAGGCGGGCATGACCATGCTGCGCTGCAGGTAGCCGGTGAAGTTCTCGCGGCTGTGGAAATCGACCAGCGCCGCGTGGGCGGCGAACAGGGTGCGGCCGCCGGTCTCGCTGCGGTGCGTGAGCTCGAGCCCGAGTTGGCCGCGCGCGGCCGAGGCCGACTGGGCGCCGGCGCCGGGGTCGGGGTAGCGGTCGTAGAAGCCGACGCGGCCGGCCTCGACGTCGTCGTTGCGCAGCACGCCGGCCATGCCGGCGCGGGCGGCGTGGGCGGCGACCATCAGCTTGCCCGCCAGGCCGCCGGGGCCGGTGAAGGCGAACTGGCCGAGGCCGGTGCCGGACAGGGCGCCGCGGTTCATGCCGAAGCCGCTGCTGCGGCGGATCGCGGCGGCGGCGAAGGTCTCCTCGGACTGGCCGCGCGGGGCCCACATGGCGAGCTGGCGAAAGGTCCCGAAGGAGCCGCCGGTCGAGCGCAGGAGGAAGCCGCGCTGGGCCACGCCGAGGTCGAAGTCGATGCTCCCGGCGACCGCGAAGTCGCCCTGGTGCGGGTCGTACACGCCCTCGGTGACGCGGATCGATCGCACCACTTCGGGCAGGATGAAGTTGAGGTCGGCGTAGCCCTGGCCGTGCAGGTGCGAGATCTGGTTGATCGGTGCGCCGCCGACGGTGAACTCGATGTCCTGGCCGTGGGCCGCGTTGAAGCCGCGGAGGTAGATCTCGTGCGCGACCGCGTCGCCCTCGGGCCGCGAGACGTACACGCCGGGCGCCCGCGTGAGCATGTCGCCGCTGCTCTGCTTCGGCGCGGCGTTCAGGACCTCGGGGCCGAGCACGAAGTCGCTGGCGGCCCGCGGCGGCGGCGGGCGCCGGCCGTGGGTGGAGACCTCGATCACGCCCTCGTCGCCCGGGGACGGGGCCGAGCCGGCTGAAGGGACAGGTTGCGTGGAGCTGTCTGAAGGGACAGGTGCGACGGGGGCCGGCGCGCTGGCCGTGGGGACAGGTGCGGATGTGCTGGCTGAAGGGACAGGTTGCGTGGGGCTGTCTGAAGGGGCAGGTGCGACGGGGGCCGGCGAGCTGGCCGCGGGGACAGGTGCGGATGGGCTGGCTGAAGGGACAGGTCGGGTGGGAGCTGGCGAGCTGGCCGCGGGGACAGGTGACGCGGGGATGTCTGAAGGGACAGGTGCGGGAGGAGCCGGCTCGGCGAGCGGCGGCGGGAACACGAAGGGGACGCGGATCCGGGCCGCGACGGGGGCGCCGCCCTGGGTCGCGGGGGTGAAGCGCCACTGGCGGACCGCGGCGATCGCCGCGGCGTCGAAGGCCGGGCCGGCGCTGCTGGCCACCGTCACCTCGCCGACGCCGCCGTCGACGCCGACGGTGACCAGCAGCTCGACGCGCTGCGGGCTGCTGCTGGCCGCGGCGAGCGGGTAGGCGGCCTCCACTTGCTGCACCGGGCGCGGCGCCTGCACGGCCGGGGCCGCGGCGGCGCTGCGGGCCGTGAGGGCGGCGAGGAGCAGGGCGGCGCCGCAGCGGACGCGGCGCGCCGGTGTCAGGGCCGGGGGCATGGGCGATCCTCGTCGTAGGCGGAAAGCCCGGGGGCGTCAAGCGCAGCAGCGTCGCTGTTGCCACGAGATGTTTGTTGCAGTCTTATTGCAAGAGACAGCGAGATTGATTGCAGCCGCATTGCAAGAGCACTCGCGGGCGGGCGTCGATCGCGGCGCACGAGCGGCGGCGCGTGGCTTCACTGGGCCGCTCGTGGGCCGGCGCGGGGGTCATCGGCGCGGCGCTGCTGCAATCCGCGACGTGCGTTCGCTCAGCGCGGCGTGACGTCGAGGGAGATGCCGTCGCGGCGGGGGTCGCCGGCGCCCGCGAGGCGGCCGTCCGGGGCGCGCGTCACGGTGTGGCAGCCGCCGAAGTACATGTTGCGGCCCTCCCACGCGATGACGCGCTCGAACAGGGCTGCGAGCCCGGCCGGCGCGGCGTCGGGGAAGCCGCCCTCGAGGTTGAGCTGGCCGGCGTCGGCGTGCATGCGCGGGGCGGCGACGGCCTCGGCGATCGGCATGGCGAAGTCGACGAGGTTGCTGATCACCTGGAGGATGGCGCTGCGGATCCGCTTCGAGCCGCCGCTGCCGGTGACGGCGAACCAGCCGTCGTCGCGGGCGATCGCGGTGGGGGCCATCATCGAGGAGAGCCGGACGTCCTGCGGCCAGGCGTGCGGGCCGGCGGGGTTCACGTCGTCCTCGCCGAGCATGTTGTTGAGCATCACGCCGGTGCCGGGGATCAGCGAGCCGCAGCCCTCGCCGTTGGACAGGGTGACCGCGGCGGCGTTGCCCTCGCGGTCGATCACGCTGATGTGGGTGGTGCCGCGGTGGGCCGTGCGGGCCGCGGCGAGCTCGCGCAGGAGCGACGCGCCGTGCTCACCGAGCACCGCCTCGCTGAGCAGGGCGTCGAGGTTGCTGTGGGCGGCGCGGGCGTCGACGGTGCGGGCGAGCACGCGGGCGAGCAGGGCCAGGTGCTCGCCTGACCCGAAGGACAGGTCGTGCATGGGCACGCGGGCGAGCAGGCCGAGGCCGAAGGCGATCAACGTGCCGCCGGCGGAGGGCGGCGGGTTGGTGATGAGGGTGGCGTCGCGGTAGCGCAGGGTCAGCGGCTCGCGGACGCGGACGCGGTAGCTGGCGAGGTCATCGCGGGTGATGTGGCCGCCGCGGGCGCGGCACTGCTCGACGATCGCGGCCGCGACCTCGCCCTCGTAGAACAGGCGCTCGCCGTCGCGGCCGAGCTGCTCGAACAGGTCGCCGAGCTCGGGGTTTCGCATGTGGTCGCCGCAGTTGCGCGAGCCGCCGTCGGGGTTGCCGAACAGCGCGCGGGCGTCGGGCTCGCCGAGGTAGATCGGCGCGACCAGGGTCATGAGATAGGCCTGGAAGGGCGTGACGGCGACGCCCTCGTGGGCCGCGCGGACGGCCGGCGCGAGGACCTGCGGCATCGCCAGGCGCCCGAGCGCGGCGTGCACGGCGAACAGGCCGCGCACGAGCCCGGGGGTGGCGGCGGTGCCGATGCCGATCTGAAACTCCTGCTGGGTGGTGCCCCAGTCGGTGACGATCGGGTGGGCGCTGGACTCGGCCTCGGGTCGACGCACGCGCGGGGTGTGGACGAAGAAGTCGAACACGCGGGCGGGCCCGTCCGCCGGGCGCGCGAGCAGGAAACCACCGCCGCCGGGCGAGGCGAGCACCGACTCGGCGACGCAGGCGGCGGCGACGGCCGCGAGCGCGGCGTCGAAGGCGTTGCCGCCGGCGCGCAGGACACAGGCGGCGGCCTCGGCGGTGACGGGGTGGCCGGCGGCGACGCAGCCGTGGATGTCAGGGGTCATGACGAGCACTCTCCTGGAGGCTTTGGCGCGAGCCGACATTGCCTGCCTTGCTGCGCGTCCTGATGGTCATCCAAGCTGCGCCACGGCTCGCGGCTTATACCGCGGTGGCGGCGGGGTAGCCAGGGCTTGGCGGGTCTGCGGGCGGTCGCTATCCTCGCGGCCGCAATGACGGAGCGACACACCCATCCTGCGTCGCCGGAGGCTCGCGCTGAGCTCGTGCTCGGCGTGGTCGGCGGCTCGGGGCTGTACGAGATCGACGGGCTGCAGGCGGCGCGGCAGGTGGAGGTGGAGACGCCCTTTGGTCGGCCGTCGGACGCGTACACGCTGGGCGAGCTGGCGCGCGAGGGGGCGCCGCCGCTGCGCGCGGTGTTCCTGCCGCGGCACGGTCGCGGGCACGTGCTCACGCCGTCGGAGATCAACTACCGGGCCAACATCCACGGGTTCAAGCAGCTCGGCGTGACCCACCTGCTGAGCGTGTCGGCGGTCGGATCGTTGCGTGAGCACATCGCCCCGGGGCACGTGGTGGCGCCCGATCAGTTCATTGATCGCAGCACGCAGCGGATCGCCACCTTCTTCGGGAACGGTGTGGTAGCACACGTGCAGATGGGTGACCCGGTGGACGCGCAGCTGCGTGCGCGGGTGGTCGCGGCGGCCCGGGCCGAGGGGGCCACGGTGCACGACGGTGGGACCTGCGTCGTGATGGAGGGGCCGGCCTTCAGCACGCGCGCCGAGTCGGAGCTGTATCGCAGCTGGGGCGCCAGCGTGATCGGCATGACGGCGCTGCCGGAGGCGAAGCTGGCCCGCGAGGCGGAGATCGCCTACGCGATGCTGGCGCTCAGCACCGATTACGACTGCTGGCATGTCAGTGAGGCGGAGGTATCGGTGGCCGACGTGATCGCGGTGCTGCACCGCAACGTCGCGCTGTCGCGGCGGATCATCCGGGCCCTCGCGCTGGCGCTGCCGGCCCGCTGCGCCGAGCTGCCGTATCCGCGGGCGCTCGCGCATGCCATCATCACCGCGCCCGAACGGGTGCCCGCGGCCACGCGGGCCCGCCTCGACCTGATCCTCGGTCATTACCTCTGAACCGCCTAGCCCCCCAGCCTCGCTCGCATGCACAGCTCCAATCCCCACCTGCTCGTCGTCGGTAGCGTCGCCATCGACTGGATCATCACCCCCCACGCCGAGCGCGAGGAGAGCGTCGGCGGGTCCGCGACCTTCTTCGCGATGGCGGCCTCGTACCTGTCGCGCGTGCGCCTGGTCGGGGTGGTCGGCGGGGACTTCCCGCAGGCGGCGATCGGCGATCTGCGCGATCGCGGGGTCGACCTCACCGGCCTCGAGGTGATCGCCGACGGCAAGACCTTCCGCTGGAAGGGCCGCTATCACGACAACATGAACGATCGCACGACGCTGGCGACCGACCTCAACGTGTTCGAGAGCTTCACGCCGAAGCTGCCGCCGGAGTTTCGCGGCAGCGACTTCCTGTTCCTGGCCAACATCCAGCCGAAGCTGCAGGAGCAGGTGTTCACGCAGATGCAGCGGCCGCGCCTGGTCGGGCTCGACACCATGAACCTGTGGATCTCGATCGCCAACGAGGAGCTGCGCTCGGTGCTGCGTCACGTCGACGTGCTGACGCTCAACGACGAGGAGGCGCGCCAGCTGAGCGGCGAGCACAACCTGGTCAAGGCGGCGCGCGGGGTCCAGCGGCTCGGGCCGAAGAACCTGGTGATCAAGCGCGGCGAGAGCGGGGCGCTGCTGTTCGACCATGAGGGGCACGTGTTCGCCGCGCCGGCGCTGCCGCTCGAGGAGGTCATCGATCCGACGGGCGCGGGCGACAGCTTCGCGGGCGGCTTCATGGGCTACCTGGCGCGCCCGGGCGTCGAGCCCACGGGGGCCAGCCTGCGCACGGCGATGATCTACGGGTCGGTGATGGCGAGCTTCTGCGTCGAGGGCTTCTCCTACGACCGCCTGCGCCAGCTCGACACCGCGAGCATCCAGCACCGCTTCGAGGCGTTCTCGTCGCTGACGAACTTCGCGCGGGCCAACCTGTTGGATTGAGGGCTCGCTCGGGGCTCAGTACTCGTAGCCGAGCTGGTAGTTGACGCAGCTCGCGGGGGGGGGGTCGGCGGGGAGATCGGGGTCGCGGCGGACCTCGATCCACACGCTCGCGTCCTCGTCGAGGCCCTTGCAGTCGAGGTAGGGCTGGAAGCTGCCGAAGCCGCAGCAGCCCTGCTGGCCGAGCGGGGCGTTGTCGGCGACGCTGTCGCCCGGGCACACGACCTTGGTGCCGGCGTTCTTGCACTGGAAATAGACGCAGACCTGGAGGTCGTCGGGGTCGCCGACGACGGCGGGCGCGACCTTGCCGAGCACGCTGTCGATCGCGTCGAAGGTGAACCAGTCGACGTCGCCGGGGCTGCCGAGGGCCTCGCACAGGTAGGTGATGTCGTCGGCGTCGCTCTGCTGCGGCAGGGCGAAGGCCTTGCTCTGGGTCTCGTTTGGTTCGGCGAGGCTCGTGTCCTCGCAGGTCTCGCGCTCGGCGCAGGGTTGGCAGCTGAGGTCGGCGTGGCAGTAGCCGCCGTCGCAGGGGCTGCCCGGGTCCTGCGGGGTGTTCTCGGGCGCGGCGTCGGGGCTGCAGGCGTCGACGGTGCAGCTGTTGCCGTCGTCGGGGAGGTCATTGAGGTCGTCGACCGGGGTGGCGCCGCTGTTGCCGTCGCAGACATAGCTGTGGCAGTCGCCGGGGATGTCGTCGTCGGGCTGGCCGGCGGCGCGGCGGGTGTACACGCAGGCGTCGTCGATGCACTGCACGCGCTCGCACAGCGCGGCCGCGGGGCAGTCGTCGACGCCGACGCAGTGCGTCGGTTCGCCGGTGGTCGGCACGAAGGTGGCGGCGGTCCCGAAGGTGGCGGCCTCGCTGTCGCCCTCGCTGGCGCCCGCGGAGGCGCCGTCCAGCAGGCCGCAGGCGGGCAGCAGCAGGAGGGCGAGTGTGGGGACGAGGCGAGGCAGGGTGGCGAGCATCCGCGGGGATTATCGCCAGATCGGGCGCGGATGCTAAGGTGCCGCGGCGGTGCTGCGCGCGGGTCACAGGGGCGAGGCGCATGGCGCGGACGATCCGGATGTGCGCGGGCGCCGGAGCTCGCTGCGGCGCGCGCTGGCGCTGGTGGGCGTCGGGGTCGCGGCGAAGCTGGTGCTCGTCCTGCTGCGCGCGGCCGATGGGGAGGCGGCCGGGCTGCTCGGTCCCTGGGCGCCGCCGACCCTGCTGTACCAGGAGCTGTGGCCGGTGATCGGGCTCTACGGGCTCGATCGCGCGCTGCTGTCTCTCGGGACCTGGCTCAAGCGACCTGTCCTTGCGGACAGGCTGTGTTGGGGCCTGTACGCGCTGCTGGCGGTGTACACGGCGATCAACGTGCCGATCGCCCGGCAATTCTCGACGCCGCTGACCTACGCCTTCATCGAGGCGGCCGGGGGGGCGCTGCGCGACTCGATCGCGGCGTACGCGACGGCGAGCAACGTGGCGGCGCTGCTCGGGCTGCTGGCGCTGGTGCTGGTGGCTCCGCGGATCGTGCGGGCGCCGCGACGGCCCGTGGCGGCGGTCGTGGTCGGGGTGCTGGTGCTGGTGTTGGGGCCGATCGGGGCGCGGCGCAGCGAGACTCTCGGGCTGCATCGCGGGGCGGTGGCGACGTTGCTCCGGACCTCCTGGGCGCGCCTGGGGCCGCGTTCGGCGGCGCCCCGGGACGGCGCGGCGGCGGCCATCGAGCTGCCGCCCGAGGGGCCGGGGCTCGAGCTCTCGCACCTGTCAGGTGCGGCCCGCGGCTACCACGTGATCTGGGTGATCCTCGAGTCGACCGGGGCGCGGCACCTGCCAGCCTACGGCGCGGCGATCGACGCGATGCCGCGGCTCGGCGAGCTGGCGCGCACGGGCCTGGTGTTCGAGCGCATGTACACGAGCTATCCGGAGAGCATCAAGAGCCTGCTGCCGATCCTGTGTGGGGCCGCTCCGGCGCCGTACAGCGCGGCGAGTGACTACGCGGCCGGGCTTGCGCCTTGCGCCGCGCTGCCGGCGACGCTGGCGGCGGCGGGCTATCGCACCGGGCTGTTTCACTCGGGGCGCTTCATGTATCTCGGGATGCAGGCGATGGTGGAGGGGCGGGGCTTCGACGTGCTGGCCGACGCGGCGGAGATCGGCGGACCGTATGCGGCGAGCTTCGGCACCGACGACCGCTCGACCGCGCGGCGGGTGCTTGGGTTCATCGACGAGCGCGGCGAGCGGCCGGTGTTCGCGCTGTACATGCCGATCGCGGGGCACCACCCGTACCGCTCGCCGGGCGCGGGGACGCGGCCGTTCCCGGCGCACACGGAGGCGGAGCACCATCGCAATGACCTGCACGTCGGCGACGAGGCGCTCGGCGAATTGATCGACGGGGTGCGCGCGCGCGGGCTGATGGATCGGACGCTGTGGATCGTGATGGGCGACCACGGCGAGGCGTTCCACGAGCACCCGGGGAACTTCGCCCACTCGCTGTTCGTGTACGAGGAGAACGTGCACATCCCGGTGATCATCGTGGTGCCGGGGGCGCTGCGGCAGGCGTTGCGGGTGCCGCAGGTCGGCGGGACGATCGACCTGGCGCCGACGCTGCAGGACCTGCTCGGCCTGCCGCAGACCGGCGTCGGGCGATCGCTGCTGCGCGGCGAGCCGGGGGTGGCCCGCTTCTTCACCGATCACAGCACGCTGCTGCTCGGGCTGCGGCAAGATCGCTGGAAGTGCATCGTCGAGCCGGAGGCCGGGCGCACGCGGCTGTTCGACCTCGAGGCGGATCCTGGCGAGACGGTCGACCTCGCGGGACAGGAGCCGGCCCGCAGCGAACGCTACCGCGAGGCGCTGATGGCCTGGTCGGCGCAGCAGTCGGCGCGGCTCGGCACCCACCTGCGTTGAGCGATCACCACAGGCGCTGGCCCATGCGCAGGTGGGCGCCGAGCGGCGGCGGTAGGCCGGCGAGCGCGGGCGGGACCAGGAGGACCACGGTGGAGCCGAAGCTGAAGTGGCCGAGCTCCTCGCCGCGGGCGAAGTGGCGGCCCCAGGGCACGGGGTAGGGGCGGACGAAGTCGCGGCGCTCGCGGCCCTGCAGGTGGATGCCGCCGATCAGGCTGGCGCCGACCATGACGAGCAGGAACTCGGGGCCGGCGTCGCTGCGACAGCGCAGGGTGACCCGCTCGTTGCGCTCGTAGATCCGCGGGATGTGGCGCAGGGCGTCCTGGTTCTGCGGGAAGGCGCGGCCGGAGATCCAGCGCAGATCGACGACGGTGCCGGCGAGCGGCATGTGCACGTAGTGGTAGCCGTGCGGGGTGAGGAAGATGGTGGTGTAGCGGCCGCCCTCGTAGTCGGCGAGCGGCAGCACCGGGCCGCGGCCGCTGGTGAGGCGGGCGAGCGACAGCGGGACGCCCTTGATCTGGAGGATCGCGGCCTCGGCGATCGGTCCGGCGCCGACCACCACGCCGTCGACGGGGGCGATGAAGCCGTCGCCGATCGGGCGCGCGCCGGGTCGGAGGCGGCGCAGGAAGAAGGACTCGAGGCTGGCGAAGGGGCCGGGGAGGTAGTCGTCCATGCGGATCGCGGCGCGCTCGGTCCAGCGACGCACGGCGAGGTCGATCGCCCAGCGCGGCCGCGTGGCCCGGGCGAGCGCGCGGCTGAGGCGGCCGAGCAGGCCGTGCGGCAAGTAGCGATAGAGGCGCAGGAACGTGGCGCTGCGGTGCAGACGGAGCGTCCCGGGCCGGTGCCAGCGCATCGCTCGAGGGTAACACCGGGCGCCCGAGGAATACACGCTGTGGGCCCGCGGTAGCGCTCGCGGAGGGTGTCACGATGGAGCTCGTGGGTCTCGGCGCGGCCGCGGGTCTGTGCCTGTGCACGATCTGGCTGGCGCCGGCGCAGGAGCTGCGCGCGGGCGAGGCGGCGCAGGCCAGGGTGAGCCAGGCGGCGGCGGCGAGTGAGCGTGTCGTGCCTGCGCCGCGGGTGTCGGCCGGGCTCATGCTGCGTGAGGATCGATCGCCGGACACGGGTCCGAAGCTGCGGTCGATCGGCGGCGGGCGGCTCGTGCACGAGGACGGTCGCTTCACCGCGACGATCGCGGCGGACGGCAGCGTCCGGTTCAAGGATGTGTGGGTCAAGCCGAAGGTCGTGGTCGTGGGTCTCGATGTCCTGAGTGGCAAGGCGGACGAGTCGCAGCCGCGCGACGCGTTCGCGGAGCGGGCGGTGTACCCCTTTGGTCCGTCGACGGCGGCGATGCTCGGCGGCGGCGGCGGGGTGCCGGGGCTGGCGGACATGCTGATCGGGACGCGGCACGCGGCCGCGAAGACCCGCTTCCTGCGCGCGACCGAGGCGCTGCGCATGCGGATGGCGTACGCGTGGCTGCGGCAGCAGCTGGAGGCGCAGCTCGGCGAGCTGGTGCCGCGCATGCTGGCGATCTGGCACGACCGGTCGCTCGCGCTGGCGGAGCGGCGGCGGCGGATCTTCGTCGCGTGGGACGAGTGCGCCGAGGCGAGCGCGAGCCCGGGCTCGCCCGCGGAGGCGCTGCGCGGGGAGGCGGCGATGCAGGCCCGCGATCGCATCGAGCGGCTGGTGCGGACGATCGCCCCGTCCGGATCGCCGCAGCAGTTCACGCCGGCCGAGCTGGAAGCGCTGAACGCGGGGCGTCGCAGTCGGCGGCGCTTCGAGCCGTACGCGGCGGGGCCGTGAGGGCCGGGCCAGTGATCAGATCGCTGGTGTCGAGGTGCCGCGCGGGTGCACGAGGTTCAGGCGCTTGAGCAGCGGCCAGGAGACGACGACGCCGGGGCCGCGGCGGCGCCACAGCCAGTCGTGGACCAGGCGCGGCGGGCCGGCGGCGCTGTAGACCGCGGCCCGGTCGCCGACCAGGGCGAGCGGGACGATCACGAGGTCGTGGGTCTGCGGCGCGCGCGGGTCCCAGGTGGCGTGCACGAGCTCGACCGCGAGGTGGCCGCTGGCGGCCAGGTGGGCGCGGGCGCGGGCGAGGTGGCCGGCGTCGGCGTCGACGATCGTGACGCGGGCGGCTGGCCACACGCGGGCCAGGGCGAGGGCGGTGCGCGGGAACAGGCCGCCGCCGATGACGGCGATCCGGACGGGCCTTCGGGACAGGTCGGATGGGACATGTCCTGGAGGACAGGTGGCGGGATCGTGGGACAGGTCGGAGGGGACATGTCCCGGGAGACAGGTGGCGAGCTCGGGCATCAGCCGCGCGAGGGCGCGGGCGTGGCTGGCGACCAGGCGGGCTTGCAGGCGCGGGCTGCGGAGGGCGAGGCGCTCGAGGCCCCCGAGGCCGCGGGCGAGGGCGCTGGCGAGGGCGAGGTGCAGGCCGCGGAGCACCGGGGGCCAGGGGCTGCGCGGGGCGTCGGCGAGGCGGCGGGCGGGGAGGGCGGTCCAGTGGGCGCCGGGCCAGCGGTGGTGCTCGGCGTGGAGGCCGTCGTTGAGCCACAGGAGGTTGTAGAGGCGGCCGTCGTGGGAGACGCCGCCGCGAGCGGCGAAGGGGTGCTCGCCCAGGCCCTGGAGCTGGCACAGGCCGAGGCCGAGGAGGAAGCCGGGGAGGTAGACGAGGAGCAGGAAGCGGGGGGCGAGGACGGCGAGGGCGAGCCAGAGGTGGGCGACGGCGGCGAGCTCGAGGCTGCCCTGGAGGCCGAGGCGGAGCGGGCCGGGGGCCTCGCCGCGGTGGTGGGCGAGGTGGCGGGCGCGCCAGATCGTCTGCGGCACGCCGGTGAGCAGGGACAGGGCCAGCGAGAACAGGCGGTTGGGCAGCCGCGCCCGGAACACCGGGGTGTGCAGGTGGATGTGCGCGGCGGTGTTGGAGACCCACCAGACGACCAGGCCGATCGCACAGGTCGCAAGGGACATGCCCCAGAGGCCATGTCCCGAGAGCCAGACGGTGAGCGGGGCGAGCAGGGCCAGGAGGGCCGGGAGCGCGACGACCCAGGCGTCGCGCGGGCTGTGGCGCCAGCGCGGCACGGGCTAGGCGCGGCGGCGGCGGAGGCCGAGGACGCCGAGGAGGGCGAGCGCGGCGAGGCCGGGGCGGGCCGGGGCGGCGCTGTCACAGGCGCAGCCGCCCTTGTCGTCCGCGCCGCTGGTGTCGGTGGCGGTGGCGGTGGCGGTGGTGTTGTTGCCGCCGCTGGTGGAGCCGGCGCCGCCTTCGGTGGGTGCGGAGGTGGCGGGGGCAGTGTCGCTGCCGCTGCCGCTGCCGGCGCCGCCGGTGCTCGCGTCGGTGGTGGCCGGGGTGCCGCTGGTGGAGCCGGGGTCGCCGCTGGTGGAGCCGGGGGCGGTGGTGGTCTCGGGGGGCGCGGTGGTGGTCTCCGGAGTGCCGGTGGAGCCGAGCTCACCGGTGGAGCCGGGGTCGCCGGTGCCCGAGGTGGTGCCCGGCGGCGGATCGTCGGGCGGCGGGTTCTCGACCTGCCAGGCCTTGATCGCGGCGCAGGGGGAGAAGCCCTGGACCACGCCGAGCGCGATCGGGTAGGCGTCGGGCTTCTGCTCGGGGTCCATCGCGGGGCGCACCGTGCCGTTGTTGAGCTGGCTGTTGTCACCCCAGCCGCGGCAAATGTCGTCGCTGCCGACGGCCTTCTGCAGCTCGGTCCATTGCATGAGGCACATCGGTTGCTCCTTGGGCAGCGCGCAGTTGTAGAGCATGTAGCCGTACTGCGGGACCGAGTAGCCGGGGTAGTCGGGGAAGTCGGGCTGCTGGTTGGCCACCATGAACACGCCGTCGATGCGGACGACCGGGACCTTCATGTTGGGATCGAAGGTGACCTTGTCGAGGCGGCCCCACACGCCGGCGGGGGAGCTGGCGTGGGCGACGGAGGCGAGGCCCAGGGTGGTGAGCACAGCGGCGAGGAGGGGGACGCGGCGCAGGTAAGTCATGGACAGCTCCAATGCGGCGAAGGGAGGGCCGGCAGCCGACCGTATCACAGCGGCGCGGACCGCGATGGCGGCCGACGGTCCGTGGTCGTTGGCGCGTCGCGGAGAACGCGCTACGACCTGGGGCAAGCCCCTAGAGGCGCCGCTTGTGATAATGAGGCGAACCCCATGCGCACCCCGGAGGCCCTGGAGACGCTCGTCGAGTACGGCATCGTCGAGGAGGTGCTGCGCCCGCTGATGAGCGGCAAAGAGGCGCAGATCTTCCTCGTGCGATCGGCCGGCGAGCTGCGCGTGGCGAAGATCTACAAGGACGCGGAGCAGCGGTCGTTTCGCCAGCGCAGCGACTACACCGAGGGCCGCACGACCCGCAACACGCGCGACCGCCGGGCGATGGCCAAGCACTCGCGCCACGGCAAGGCCCAGGACGAGGCGGCCTGGCGATCGGCGGAGGTCAACGCGATCTATCGCCTGAGCGAGGCGGGCGTGCGCGTGCCGGTGCCGTACCACTTCATCGACGGCGTGCTGGTGATGGAGCTGGTCCGCGATCACGAGGGCCAGCCGGCGCCGCGCCTCGGCGACCTGGTGTACGCGCCCGCGGTGGCCCAGCAGATCTTCGACATCCTGCTCGCTGCGGTGGTGCGGATGCTCTGCGCCGGGGTCGTGCACGGCGATCTGTCCGAGTTCAATGTGCTGATGGCCGCGGACGGGCCGGTGGTGATCGACTTCCCGCAGGCGGTCGACCCGGCGAGCAACCTGAGCGCGCGCAAGCTGCTCATCCGCGACGTCGATAATCTCCACACTTTCCTCGGCCGACACTTTCGCGGCTACCGCCCGCTGCCCTACGCGCAGGAGATGTGGGAGCTGTATCAGCAGAACCTGCTGACCCCGGAGACGCGCCTGCGCGGGCGGGTGTCGGCGTCGCAGCGGCCGACGAATACGTCGGAGGTGCTGGCGCTGATCGGCGACGCGGAGCGCGAGCAACGGCGGCGCAGCGGGGCGGCGCCGCAGGGGGCGTCGCAGCGGGGGTCGCCCTCGGGGCCGCGCGGGTCGCAGGGGTCGCAGGGTCAGCAGGGTTCGCGGGGTCCGCAGGGATCGCGGGCATCGCAGGCTCCGCGGGCATCGCAGGCTCCGCGACAGCAGCCAGATCGTGGTGGGCCGCGCGGGCCGAAGGTCGAGGTGGTGGTGAAGCGCGGCGGGAGCTCGCAGCAGGACGCTCGACGCGACGAGGCCGCGAGGCCGGCGCAGGAGCCGCGGCGTGACGGGGCTGCGGCGCCGGCTCGCCAGGAGCCGCGACGCGACGGGGCTGCGGCGCCGGCTCGCCAGGAGCCGCGACGCGACGGGGCTGCGGCGCCGGCTCGGCAGGACGCGCGGGCCGGGGTGCGTGAGGCGAAGGCGCCAGTACAGGATGCCCAGGGCACGGCGGCGGCGCAGGACCCCAGCGCGGACGAGGGCGCGTCGCGACGGCGGCGACGTCGGCGCTCGCGCGGATCGGCGGCCAGCGACGCGCCGGGGGCCTGAGGGCGAGGACGAGGGAGCCACCGCTCGTGGTGCCCACTGGGGTACACTGGCCCAATGACACCGCTCCGATGGCGATGCGCATGTCAGCTCGGAGCGGGCGTTGCGCTCGCGGTGACGTCGGGTTGCGGACCCGTCCAGCCGCTCGCCGAGACCAGCGCCACGGTGGCGGCCGGTACCAGCGATACGAGCAATGGCAGCACCACGAGCGGGACGCCGCCGACTGGCAGCACGACCAGCACGACCAGCACGACCAGCACCGATACCAGCGGCATCGACGACGGCACGTTCATCGTCAAGTCGGACTTCCAGGGTCCCGAGATGGAGTGCGATATCTACGCGCAGGACTGTCCCGCGGGCCAGAAGTGCGCCTGGTGGGGCGTGGGCACCTGGGACGCGACAAAGTGCGTCGAGGTGACGGGTGACAAGGTGCCGGGCGAGGCGTGCACGCCCGTCGGTGGACCGACCAGCGGCATCGACGATTGCGTCGCCGGCGCGTGGTGCTGGAATGTCGACAGCATGAATATCGGCACCTGCGTGGCATTGTGCACGGGTAGCGAGGAGGCCTTGACCTGCCCGCCTGGCTTTGTCTGTCTGACCTCGCGGCTCATCGCCATCTGCTATGAGACCTGCGATCCGCTGTTGCAGGACTGCGAGCGAGACGACGCGCTCTGTCTCCCCGATGGCTTCGAGGGGTTCGCGTATTGCTCCCGCGACGGGGCGGGCTCGCGGGGGTGGCCAACGATCCTTGCAAGGGTCTCGACGACTGCGCGCCTGGCTACGCTTGCCGCCCGAGCGCCGAGGCGCCCAAGGCGTGCCTCCAGGACTTCTACGGCTGCTGCCAGCCCTTCTGCGAGTTCCCGGGCGGCGATTGTCCGAACCCCGATCAGCAGTGTCGACAGTGGTACGACCCGATGAACGAGCTGCCGGCGGGGGCCGAGAAGCTCGGTGTCTGCGCCATCCCGGCGTGACTCGGCGGCGAGGCGACGAGCGAAGCGAGCCTGGCCCGAAGGCCAGGCTCGCTGGTTGGCTGTCCCGGGGGACAGGTGAGCTCAGCGCTGGGGCAGGCGCGGGAAGCCGCCGTCGCCCTGGCCGGGGGTCTTGGCCGGGGGCGGCGCGGCCTGGTCGACGCTGCGGCGGACGATGTCGCCGGCGACGTCGCGGCCGCCGAGGCCGAAGGCGAGGGCCATGGCCAGGCACAGGCCGCCGAACAGCAGGCCGAAGGCGAGCAGGACGAACTCGGGGGCCACGTCGAGCTGGTGGACGGCCATGGTGAAGGCGAAGACCAGCACGGCGTAGCGGGCGAACTCGCCGAGCCAGCGGCTCTGGGTCTCGCCGGGGGCGGCGCTGCGGGCCCGCACGAGGTCGCGGACGTAGTTGCCGATCGCCACGCCGACGCCGACGATCGCGACCGCGACGAGCACGTGCTTGAGCAGGTAACCGAGGAAGCCGTTGAGGTAGTGCGACCAGGTGTCGAGCTCGAGGTTGTCGCAGGCCTGGGCGGTGGCGAGGAGGATCACGGCGAGCTGGACCAGGAAACCGACCAGCTCGCTCGGGCGCTCGAGGTTGTCGGCGCGCGGGCTGAGGGCGGGGAAGCCGAGGCGGGCGGCGAGGTCGTCGAAGCCGAGGTTCTTGAGGGTGGCCGCGGCGGCGCCGCGCAGCAGGCGGCCGATGAACACGCCGGCGAACACCACCAGGGCGGACACGGCGAGGTTCGGGAGGAGCAGCCAGAAGCGGGCCATCATCGCGGTGAGCGGGCCGCTGAGGGTGACGAGGCCGAGCTCGTTGAGCGCGGCGACGCTGGTCTGGAACACGATGAAGGCCATGGCGAGCAGGCCGACGACGGCGCTCGGGCGGGTGTGGCCGAACAGCTTGCCGAGGCCGAGGCGGTCGACGAGGCGGTTGAAGCCGAGGCTGTCGAGGAGGTTGTGGAGGACGACGCGGACGACGCGGCCGAGGACGTAGCCGGCGAGCACGAGCAGGGCGGCGAAGCCGAGCGAGGGGACGACGGCGATGACGCGGTCGAGGGCGTTGTGCAGCGGCTCGGAGATCGGGGTGATGTGGAGGGCATCGAAGGCGCCAGCGAGGCCGGCGACCATGACGAGCCAGAACACGATGTCGCCGGCGGCGCGCGAGAAGGGCTTGGCGTCGGCGGCGGGGGCGTCGGCGGCGGGCTGGTCGGGGCTGCTGAGCTCGGCGAAGCGGGCGTCGAGGCGCAGGCCGGAGATCGCGGCGCCGACGAGGCGGCTGAGGATGAGGCCGGCGAAGTAGGCGATGACGACGATCAGCGCGGCCTTGCCGACCAGCGGGAGGGCCTGGATCACGGTGTCGACGAGGCCCTGGATCGGACCGGCGGCCTGGCTGAGGCCGGCGAACTGCAGCACGCCGACGACGACGAGCAGCATCAACATGTAATAGACGACGCGGGCGATGGCCCGCTCGAGCGCGTTGGGCTGGCTCGGCTTGCCGGCGGGCTGGCCGTCGCTGAGCACGCCGAGGTGCAGCTTGGCGGCCAGCTTGTTGTCGAGGCTGGTGCGACACAGGCCGCGGTACACGGCGAAGGAGATGAGCTTGGCGACCAGCCAGCCGCCGAGGAAGAGCAGCAGCGAGAGCAGCACCTGCTTGCCGACGACGAGCGCGTCGCTCGAGAGCAGGTCCTGGACGGAGTCCCACCAGGTCGGCCCGCTCGGCGCGCCGGGGCGAGGTACGGGCGCCGGGGTGGCGGCGTGGGCGAGGCCCGAGGTCCATGCGGACGCTCCGAGCAGCAGGGTCAGGACACATCGTTGCAGCTTCACGGCAGATCCTCCGAAGATTGGCGCCGCATACGGCGGCGAGGCCGTTACGATCGTTCACCGGCGGCCGCGTTGACAAGCCGCGGCATAGTGTTCCGTGACGGGCGAAGCTCGGCGGGCGCGCGAGAATGGCGATCACATGGCCCAAAGGACAGTCGCCGCTTGTCGCCGCGTGGGGCGGTCGTGCGCGCTCGCGGACTCTCAGGGCCCCGGGAGCGGGTGCTCGCGCAGCCACTGCTGGACCTCGGCGAGCGCCGCGAGGGCGCCGGCGCGGCGGTGGGCGTCGGCGGCGGTGCGGGCGAGGACGTGGGCGCGCGGGCGGTCGCGCTTGCTGTCCCAAAGGACACGCGCGTGTTGGAGGTCGAGCGAGGCGAGCAGGCTCGGCAGCTGCTCGCGGGTCGCGAGGACGCGGGCGCGATCGAGGTCGGCGAGCGCCGCGTCGTACTGGCCGATGCCGTTGTGGGCGGCGGCGAGGACCAGCAGGGGCTCGATCAGCCAGCGAGCGTCGGGGCCGTGGTCCTTCTCGATGGTGGCGACGAGGGCCTGCAGCTGCGGCTGCGCGGCCGCGGCCTCGCCGGCCTCGACGCGCTGTTGCAGCAGCAACATCTCGGCCATCAGGGCGTAGAGGTGGGTCGCGCCGAAGGCGGCGGCGGCGGTGGTCCGGGCGCGCTCGGCGAGGACGCGGGCGGTGGCGAGGTCGTGCTCGGCGGTCGCGATCTGGGCGCGGGTGAGGAGGGCGAGGGTGAGGCCGCCGGGGTCGGGGTCGGGGCGGCTGTCCCAGGCCCGCACGGCGCGCTCGGCCAGCGCCCGCGCGGGGGCCAGCGAGCCCTCGATGAGCAGCACGTTGGCGAGGCGCTCATGCATGATGATCACCGAGGGGTAGTCGGCGCCGAAGTGCAGCTCCCAGACGATGCGGGCCTCGTCGTAATAGCGGCGGGCCTCGTCGTAGGCGCCGCGCTGGAGCGCGAGGTCGCCGAGCGCGGCGAGCGGGAAGGCCAGGCGATCGTGGCGCGGCGGCAGGCTGGCGCGCCAGATCTGGAGGGCTCGACGCTGGGCGGCCTCGGCCGCGGCGTTGTCGCCGAGCAGGGCGTAGGTGCCGCCGAGGTTGGTTAGCACGTTGGCGATGCTGGGGTGGCCGGGCCCGAGCGAGGCGCTGCGCATGGCGAGCGCGCGCTGAGACAGGGCGATGGCCTCGTCGAATTGACCGACGGTGCCGAGGAGGCTGGCGAGGTTGCCGATCGCAGCGGCGAGGGCGTCGGTGTCGGGGACGGGGGCGGCCTCGTGGGCCGCGATGGCGGCGCGGTAGGCCGCCTCGGCGCCGGCATAGTCGCCGCTGCGCGCCGCGATGCCGCCGCGGGCGGCGTGCAGGCGGGCCTCGGTCTCGGGGCTGCGACCGACGCGGTCGAGCAGGGCGTCCGCGTGGCGGAGCCAGCGGAGGCCGACCTCGGGGTGGGCGAGGCGATCGCCGGTGAGGTTGGCGAGGTTGAGGGCGGACTCGAGGGCGAGCTCGTCGCGGCCGAGGGCGAGGGCGTCGAAGTAGGCGGCCTCGAGGTCGCGCTCGCCGGGGCCGTGCTCGGCGAGCTCGACCTCGATGACGCCGAGGCTCTGCTCGGCGAGGGCGCGGAGGTGGCGGTCGTCCTGGCGGACGGCGACGGCGAGGACCTCCTGCGCGAGCGTGCGGGCGGCGGCGAATCTCCCGGCGCTGGACTGGGCGCCAGCGGCGGCGAGGCGGCGGCGGGCCTCGGCGACGGCGAGGGCCAGCGCAGGATCGGCGGGAAGGGCCTCGGCGCGCTCGAGGGCCTCGAGGTCGGCGCAGGCCTCGACGGCCGGGAGGGCGCGGACCGCCGCGACGGCGTGCTCGACGACGTCGGCGTCGGCGGCCGCGAACACGGCGAGCACGGCGAGCAGCTCGTCGCGGCGCTGCTGCAGGCAGAGCATGCGGCGGTCCATGAGCGCGGGCGACTGGGTGCGGCGGACGTTGGCGGCGAGGCAGGCGTCGGTGTGAACGGCGAGCCAGCGGGTGCGGTAGTCGTCCAGGTGCTCGGCGACGCGGTCGGCGGTGTCGGCCGCGTAGGCGAGCTTGGTGGCCGCGAAGGCGCGGTCGATCTCGGCGCGCGGGGCCTCGCCCCAGGCCTCGGCGAAGGCGGCGGGCGCCCCGGTGCACACGTCGGCGCGGGCGGCCGCGTAGGCGCCGAGGCCAGCGCCCAGCATCGCGACCGCGAGGACCGCGGCGGCGATGCGTCCGCGGCGGCGACGGAGCAGGCGCTCGAGCTCGGCGAGCAGGGCCGGGAGCGAGGGCCAGCGCTCCTTCGGCGCGGCCGCGAGTCCGCGCAGCACCAGGCGGTGCAGGCCCTTGGGCAAGCGGACGGGGCGACGCGGCGGATCGATCGCGCCGCCGAGCTTGGCCATCTCGAGGGCGTAGATGTTCTCGCCGGAGAAGGGCCGGTTGCCGAACAGGCCCTCGTAGAGCGCGACGCAGAAGCTGAATTGATCGGAGCGCTCGTCGACCTCCTCGCCGCCGCGCTGCTCGGGGGCCATGTACGCGGGCGTGCCGATGAAGGCGCCGTACTGGGTGAGCGGGCTGGACAGGGTGGAGGAGAAGGTCTCGTGCAGGCTCTCGCTGCTGAGCTCGCGCTGCTGCGAGGGCACCGCGCCGGCCGAACGCGCGAGGCCGAAGTCGAAGACGTGCACGCTGCCGTCGCTGCGCACGAGCACGTTGCTGGGCTTGAAGTCGCGGTGGATCACGCCGACCGCGTGGGCGGCGACCAGGCCGTGGCCGGCGGCGAGGAAGGTCTCCACGACCTCACGCCACGAGCGTGGTCGTTCCTCGAGCCAGCGGGCGAGGGTGACGCCCTCGATGTACTCCATCACCAGGAACACGCCCTGGCCGGTGTCGTCGCGGTGGCCCTGACCGTAGAGGGCGCCGGCGTCGTAGGTGCCGACGTCGTAGACGGCGACGACGTTGGGGTGCGAGAGCTTGGCCAGCGCCTGGGCCTCGCGGTGCAGCCGGGCGTGGGCCTCGGCGGCGGGCTCCTGATCGTCGCCGCCAGGGCGCAGCAGCTTGATCGCGACCTTGCGATCGAGGCTGGGATCGTAGGCGAGGTAGACCAGGCCCATGCCGCCGGCGCCGAGCCGTGAGAGCAGGCGGTAGCGCGAGATGACCAGGTCGCGCTCCCGCGGGCTGAGGCTCGAGCGGTCGAGCTCGGGGGGCAGCTCGCGCTCCAGGGAGAGGCCGGCGCGGCTGCCCGAGAGGACCGAGGGTGGGGCGGCGGTCGCGAGCAGGCTGCCGGCGACGGTGGCGTCGCTGCCGATGTCGAACTTCGGCGGCTTCGGTGCGTCGCTCACGCGGCCAGGTTAACAAAGACCACGCCGCCCCGTGGATGCGCGGATCGGCGAGGCGATGGCGGGCGTCGCCGCTGGAGGAACACAAGCGCGCGAGATAGGATGCGCCGGTCATGCGCGTCGTCGTCACCGGTGCCACGGGCCACGTCGGATCCAACCTCGTTCGGGCGCTGCTCCGCCGGGGAGACGAGGTGCGGGTGATGGTCCGCGGCCAGCAGCGCTCGCTCGAGGGCCTCGAGGTCGAGCGCGTGACCGGCGACGTGCGCGACGCGGACTCGCTGCGCGCCGCGTTCGCGGGGGCGGAGATCGTCTACCACCTGGCGGCGGTCATCTCGATCACCGGTGACCCGAGCGGGATGGTCCGCGCGGTCAACGTCGACGGCACGCGCCGCGTCGCCGAGGCGGCCCTGGCGGCGGGCGTGCGCCGCCTGGTCCACTGCAGCTCGGTGCACGCCTTCGACCTGTATCAGGCGGGTCGCGCGGACGGCGAGGCGATCGACGAGACCTGGGCCCGCGTGCCGGACGCGGCGAGCCACTTCGCCTACGACCGATCGAAGGCGGCCGGCGAGCGGGCGCTCCGCGAGGTGGTCGCCCGCGGTCTCGACGCGGTGATCGTGCACCCGTCGGGGATCGTCGGGCCCTACGACTTCGGGCCGTCGCGCATGGGTCGGGTGCTGCTCGGGCTCTACCACCGCAGGCTGCCGAGCCTGGTCGACGGCGGCTTCGACTTCGTCGACGTGCGGGACGTGGTCGCCGCGTTGATGGCGGCGGAGGAGCAGGGGCGGACCGGCGAGAGCTACCTGGCGACCGGGCACTTCCTCGGCGTGCCGGAGCTGGCCCGCATGGCCGAGCAGATCACCGGCGTGCGGCCGCCGCGGCTGAACGCGCCGATCTGGCTGTGCCGCGTGGGCGTGCCCTTCGCCGCGGCCTACGGGCGCGTGCGCCGGCAGGAGCCGCTCTACACCCACGAGTCGCTGGCGGTGCTCGAGACCAAGGGGGCGCTTCAGCTGGGCGAAGGCGCAGCGCGAGCTCGGCTATTCGCCGCGCGCGATGACGGAGACCCTGCGCGACACCTACGCGTGGTTCGACGCGGCCGGGATCCTGCGGCGCTGATCGGGGCGTGGCCGAGGGCTTGTCGTCCGGGTGGGCGGCGGCGACAATCGCGGGATGCGGATCGTCGGCGTGGCGCTGTTGTTGTTGGTGGCATGCACGGATCGAAAACAGGCGGATACGGACGCGGAGGGCACGGAGACGGGCGACACGGGCGACACGGGCGACACGGGCGGCTCGACGCCCACGACCGGCGAGCTCGAGAATCCGTCGGGCTTCTGTTCGCCGGCCGTGGCGGCGCCCGGGGCTTGCCCGCAGAACTATCAGTGCTGCTCGGACGACCCGGCGACGACGCTGGGGCGGCTGCCCAATTACTTCACCGGCAAGGTCGACGACAAGTACGGGGTGCCGATCTTCTCGGGGGTCAACAATGTGCTCAGTTACTCGGGGCAGTGCGTCGACAATGGCGGCAACCCGTCGCCGTTTAGTAACGGCTGCCCGGTGCCCTGCAACCCGACCTGGTCTGACGCGCAGAAGGCCGAGATCTGCGGCGTGGGCTCGGCGTGTTGCGCGTTCCAGACGGTCGATCCGGTCAAGGATTGTGTGCTCGATCCGAACACCGGGCGCTGGCGCTCGGCGCGGGGCAGCGACATCCCCAATCTCAGCACCTGGGGCCAGGCGCACACGACGAATCAGGACCCGCAGGGGGCGTCGTGCCTGATCTTCGCCACGGGCGGCGGCGGCATCCTCGACATGGAGGCGCTCAAGGACTGTTATATGCAGCTCACCGTCGCCGATCAGCGCGGGTTCTGTTATGTGGGCTGCGATTGCACCGAGGATCTGTGCGACATGAAGAATCCGGACTGGACGCCGCGCTGCGGGTGATGGTGTCGAGATGGTGCGTGTCCTTCACCGCGCCGCGCTCGCCGTTTCGGTGGTCGGGCTGTGTCTCGCCGCCGGGGCGTGCCACAGCGGGCAGCAGCGATCACCGCCGCCGCTGCCGGTGGTGTCAGATCTGCCGCCGAGCCCGCCGGTGATCGAGCCGGCGGCGCCGGTTGTGGCGCCGGCGTTGGTGCGTCCTGGCGCGGTGAAGACGGTGTCGCTGCGCGCACGCCTGCCGCACACCAACTGGCTCGGGGAGGTCGCGTGGGCCCCCGACGGTGCGCGCCTGGCCAGCGGCGACGACGATGGCGCGCTGCGCATCTGGGACGCGCGCACCGGCAAGCTCGCGCTGGATCTCGGCAAGCACGAGCGGCGGATCACCGCCCTGGCCTATGCACCGGACGGGGCCCAGGTCGCGGTCGCGGGTATGACCGACCTGCGGATCTGGGACACGGATACTGGCGCCGTGGTGCACCGTCTGTCCGGGCACGAGGATATCATCACAGACCTGCGCTGCGTCGGCGACGAGCTGTACGCCGTCGATCTGCGCAATGCGCTGGTGCGCTGGGACCTGCGGAGCGGGCGACGGATCGCCACGATCGAGGTGCCGACGATCCACAGCCTGTCGCTGGCGATCGCCCCGGGCGGGCGAGCGCTGGCGCTGGGCGGCTATGGGGATATCGAGCTGATCGAGCTGTCGGGTCGCAAGTCGCGCTTCAAGCTCGAGATGCCGCGCTGTGATCAGCAGCCGGGCGACCTCCTGTGCGCGCGCTGGAAGGTGCGGGAGGTCGAGGAGTTCGGCTACGAGGGCGGCTCGCCGAGTCGGCACAAAGAGAGCGGGCCGCAGTGGTATGTGCAGGACCTCGCGTTCTCGGGCGACGGCGGGCTGCTGCTGGCCGGCCGCGCCGACGGCGTGGCGATCCTCATCGATACGGCGAGCGGCAAGCCGCTGGCTCGCCTCGCGATCGGGGACGATGACCACGCCGCCGTGGCGTTGACGGCCGACGGCGCCACCGCGGCGCTGGCCAACCGCGACGGGCTGATCACGCTGTGGGATGTCGCGTCGCGTACCGAGCTGCGGGTGACGCACGAGTCCGGTGAGATCGTCGCGGGTCTGGCGTTCTCGCCGGACGCGACCGCGCTGGCGGCGGCGGGGCCGGGGCAAGCCGTGACGATCTGGGAGCTCGGGCGTTGAGCGGGCGCGTGCACGATTTTCGGATCGCTGCAAACCTTGCATTCGACCGGGGCGCGTCGCCCGTCCAAGGCGTCGAGATTCCTCGTCAGTCTCGGTTCGCCGGGCCACGTCGCGGCTGGAACCGGAGCTGCATGGCGCCTCGCGGGTCGACGGATGCTATCGCTCACCTCCTTCTCATTGCGTCGGCCGTGGTGGATCCTCCTCTGTTTCGTCGCGCTCACGGCCGTCGCGCTGATCGGCGTCATGCGGATCGAGAGCGAGGATGACGTGTTTGTATTCCTCCCGGACGAGGATCCCGACGTCCGCGGATTTCGCGAGGTGAGTGACCGATTTGGTTCGCTGCGGGTGGCGCTCATCGGGGCCGAGGCCCGCGATCCCACGGGTGATGTATTTGGGCCGGAGGAGGCCCGCGCGCTGGCAGCGGCGACCGAGGCGCTGGGTGCCACACCCGGGGTCGCGCGCGTGATGTCGCTGGCCAACACCGCCGACGTGGTGAGCACCGAGGACGGCGCCGAGATCGGGCCGCTCCTGCCCGGTCCGCCGGCGTCCGTCGCGGCCCACGCGGCGGTTCGGCAGCGGGTGCTCGCGCTGGACCACATCGTAGGTAACCTGGTGTCCGCCGATGGCCGGGCCACGACCATCTATGTATATATGCTGGACGGCGTCGGCACCGAGGAGACGGTGACGGCATTGCGCGCGGTCGCCGAGCGCGAGTTGGCCCCATTCGAGGTCCATTACGCCGGGGCGGCCTTCGCCGCCGAGGCGATCTATGGCGAGGCCCGCGACGACGTACGCCACCTGTCTCCGGTCGCCGCGCTCGTGCTCATCCTCGTCGTCCTGCTGTCCTTTCGCGATCCGGTGGGCGTCGTGCTCACCCTCGGGTCGGTCGGCATCGCCACCGTGGTCGTGTTCGGCGCGATGGGCTTCGCGGGTGAGCGCTACACGGCGCTGACCTCGACGATGCCCGTCATCCTGCTGGCGACCGGGAGCGCCTACACGGTGCACGTGCTCGGTCGCTACTACCTCGAGCGCGAGGGGGCGACGCCCCGGGTCGCGCTCGAGCGAGCGAGCCGTATCGTCGCCCGTCCGCTGGCGATCGCCGCGTGGACGACCGCCGCTGCGTTCCTCTCGTTCCTGGTGATGGATGTGCGGCCGATGCGGGCCTTCGGCCTGGCCGTCGCGGTCGGCACGCTGTTGTGCTGGTTCATCGCCCGGACCCTGGTCCCGGCGGTGATGATCCTGTGGCCGCGAGCGCCGAGCCGCGAGCAACTGCTGCCATTCGGCGCGGCGCTGGCCGGGATGTGGCGAGCCGTCGAGCGCCGCCCGAAGACGGTGGCGGCGGCGATGCTGCTCGTGACCGCGGCCTCGCTGCTGCCGCTCGGGGAGGTCGAGGTGCGGATGGAGGCCCAGGCCTTCTTGCGCGAGGGCTCCCCCGCGTGGCGAGACCAACGATTCTTCGAGGACCGCTTCGGCGGCGCGCGCTTCGTCCAGATCGAGATCGCGGGCGACATGCAAGATCCGGCGAGCCTCCGCGAGATCGCGCGCCTCGCCGACTATGCACGCAGTCTCCCGGGCGTGTCCCAGGTGTCGTCACTCATCGACCCGCTGGCGATCGGTGCCGAGGTGTTGAGCGGCGAATACCGGCTGCCGACCTCGCGCCGTGAGGCGGCCCAGGTCTACCTGTTCCTCGCTGGTGAGACCGGCCTGGCCTCGCTGCTGACGCCCGATCGCGGGCACGCCCTGATCAATGCCCGGGTGAAAGGCGAGGCCGCACCGGTCGTCGCGGGGCTCGAGGCGTACCTCACGGAGCAGCTGCAGACCACGCCGTCCGGCCCGACGCCCACATCGGTCGCGGAGCGCCTGGTGCTCGTCGCTCGGGGCGCCGGCGGTACGGTGGACGCGCGGGCGGTCGGCGCAATGATCGATCGCGGGGCGGCCGTCGACGAGGCCTCGCCGACGTGGGGATCGGCGGTCGCCCAGCAGGTCGACCAGCACCTGCGCGGGGATCTGGCGCCGCCCTTCGACGCCGCCGCGCAGGCCGAGATCCGGGCCGCGGCGGGGCGATCGGGGGTCGCGCTGCGGGCCCTCCTGGTCGAGCGAGCGCAGGGCGACCGCGACGCCGATCTGTACCAGGAGATGCTGCGTCTGCTCGACGGGGCGCGGCGCAGCTTCCAGGTCCAGCAGACCGCGACCGCGGTGCTCGCCGCGGCGGGGCTCGATGCGAGTAACGCGACCCTGCGAAGGCGGGCCGAGCTGATCCTCCGCGACCTCAACGCCCCGCCGATCGAGCGCGCCTCGACCGAGCTCGTGGCCCGCGTCACCGGCGAGCCGGTCCTCGATCGTGCGCTCTCGCGTTCGGTCGAGCGCAACCAGCTGCGCAGTATGGCCGTCGGGTTGGTGACCGTATCGGCCCTGTTGCTGCTGTTGTTCCGCTCGCTGACGCTGTCGCTGCTCTGCGTCGTGCCAGCGGCGGTCACGGCCGTGATCGTCGGCGGTGTCATGGGAATGATGGGGGCCCGGATCGACCTCAGCACGGCGATGGTCGGGGCGATCCTCACGGACACGGCCTCCGATTTCGGCATGCATTACGTATGGTACCTCCGGCGGCGTGCACCGGAGGAGGTGGCGCGTCGTGTCGGTCCGGTGATGCTCGTCAGCACGGCTCTGGTCGCCCTCGGCTTCTACGTGTTCGCCGCGGGCCAGTCGACGGTGATGCGGACCTTCGGCCTGCTCGCCGGCAGCACCTGCCTGGTATCTGGGCTCGTCACGATCCTCCTGCTCCCGGTCGTGTGGCCGTGGCTCCGGCGGCTTCACCCGGAGTGGAGCAGCGCGCCCACTGATCTGGCCGAGGACGACGTGGCGCCCTAGTCGGACGCGGACCGGGGAACACGCAGGACTTGCACGTGGGTGCAAGGGGTTCCGCTGGCGGCGAAGCCCATGCTGGATCTCATGGCGAGGGCCGCGGCACGGGTCTTGCTGGGTGGACCCGTCATGAAGTCAGCCACCCTCCTGCTGTCGTCGTTGCTCGGGCTAGCGAGCGTTCTGGTGTTCCCCCAGCGATCGGTCGTGGCCTCGGCGGAGTCTGTCGCTCAGGGAGCGGCGGTCTTGCGCGTCGCCGACGAACGTGCGGCCCGGTTCCCGGATCAGACATATACGGCGAACATGGACATCTACAAGCACGGCGAGCTGCGCTCGACGCTGGTGTTCTCGATGGCGATGAAGAACCTCGAGAAGCAGCTGATCCGCTTTGTTGAGCCCGGTGACGTCGCGGGCATGAAGATCTTGATGGAGAATCGCGACACCATTTATATGTACAGCCCCGAGTTCCAGAAGGTCCGGCGGATCGCGGCCCACATGCAGAACCAGGGCTTCCTCGGGAGCGAGTTCACGCCCGAGGACATGATCCTGGCCCGGCTGTCGCCGAGCTTCGACGCCGACCTGATCGGCAAGACCGGCACCGAGACGGCCCTGGTCCTCACGCCGAAGAGCGGCGCGACGGTGTCCTTCTCGAAGCTCGAGATCTTCATCGATTCGACCGTCGGGGGCATCTCGCGGATCCACTACTACGACGTCGGCGGCAGCCACGTCCGCACCCAGCTCCGGGAGGTCTGGAAGCGCTTCGAGGACACCCAGATGCCGACCCAGATCCGCATGAAGAACCTCGTGACCGGCGACGAGACGATCATCCGCCTGTCCAATATCGACGTGAAGTCGCCGGTCCCTGACGATTTGTTCTCGCGCCGCACCCTGATGAGCGGGTGAGCGGGTGAGGGCCCTGGCCGTCGCGCCGGGTCTGGGCGATAGTGCCCGCAGGACGCGGGTCCCCGCGGGCCGAGGTCGATGGGCGAGGCGGTAGGCGCCGGGTTTCATCATTCGCGCGGGTCCCCGCGGGGCGAGGTCGATGGTGCGCCGGTGATCGGGCTGATATCCTCGCGCTCCGGTCGGCGTGCGAGCTCCTGGACCTTCGATCGTGCCGCGCTTCGTCGGCGACTCGCGTGACATCGTCGGGCCCCTCGACGAGGCCGCCTTCGACGAGCAGCGGGCTCTGCTGAGCGGCGAGTTCACCAAGCTGACGGCGTGGATCTTGATCGTCCTTACGGTGGTGCTGTGGCCGACGGACGCGCTGCTGTTTCGCGGGCAGCCGGCGGTGCTCGAGTTCTTCGCCCGCTGGCGGCCGCCGATCCTCGCGCTCGCGGTGATCACCCTGCTGGGCTTCCGCTTCTCCGCGACGGTACGCGGGCGGGCGGCGTTGTTCGCGATGATCGCCCTCACCATGGGCGCGGCGATCTGCGGCGGGGCGCTCGGCCAGCTCGGGGCGCCCGGCGAGGTCTACTATCCGTGCTCTTATCTGCTATCGCAGGCGACGGTGCCGCTGATCGTCCGGCCGGTCGCGCGCCTGGTCGGCAGCATCGTCGTGCCGCTGGCCTTCACCCTGCCATACGCCTACTGCAACCCCAGCTATTTCACGGACAATCCTTACGCGATCTCGCTGCTGGTATTCCAGCTGCTGGCGATCGTCGGTGGATTCGGGCTCGGCCACAGCCTCTATTCGCTGGTCCGCGGCAACTTCGCGCGGCGCGAGGCGCTCGCGGCCCAGGCCGCCGAGCTGGCCCGGGCGCGGGAGAAGACGGAGCGGCTGCTGCTCAACATCTTGCCCGGGACGGTGGCGGCCCAGCTCAAGGACGGGGCCGCCACCATCGCCGAGGCGCACGCGGATGTCACGGTGCTGTTCGTCGACATCTGCGGGTTCACGCGCCTGTCGACCGGGTCGGGCGCGGCGGAGGTGGTGCAGATGCTGAACAAGGTGTTCTCGGCCTTCGACGCGCTGGTCGAGCTGCACGGCGTCGAGAAGATCAAGACGATCGGCGACGCGTACATGGTCGCCGCGGGCCTGCCGGAGCCGCGCAGCGACCACGCCCGGGCGATCGCCGACCTCGCCCTCGATATGCTCGCGGTGATCCGGGGGCTATGTGATCCGGCGGGGGCCCCGATCCAGGTGCGTATCGGTGCACATTGCGGGCCGGTGATCGCGGGGGTGATCGGGCGCAAGAAGTTTATCTATGACCTTTGGGGCGACACGGTCAATACGGCGAGTCGGATGGAGTCGCACGGCGAGCCGGGGACGATCCAGATCACCGATGCGCTCGCCCGTCGTCTCGGGCCCGCGTACCGCTGCGAGCTGCGCGGGGCGATCGCCGTCAAGGGCAAGGGCGAGATGGTCACCCACTTCCTGCGCGGCGTCGCCGGGGGGCCTTAGCGACGGTGGCGGAGAATGCACTCACCGCGACTGGGCCAGGAAGCCCTCGCTGGCCGCGGCGTGGCGCGGCGCGACCGCGAGGACCTCGCGGAACTGGGCTACGGCTTCGTCGGCGAGGCCGAGCTTGAGGAGCGCCCAGCCGAGCCCGGCCTTGACCTCGATATCGCCGGGGTAGGCGGCCAGCAAGGCGCTGTATCCCGCGGCCGCGGCGGCATGGTCGCCCTGCGAGTAATGAATGTACGCGAGGCGCAGCGAGGCGAGGTAGTTGCGCGGGTCGAGCTCGAGGATCTCGTGGGCCTCGGCGATCGCCGCGGCGTAGCGCCGGTCCGCGATCAATGGGAGCATGCGCCCGAGCCGTGATTCGACGGCGGCCGGCGCGAGCTCGGTGGCCCGGGCGTACGCGGCGCTGGCGTCGGCGTGGCGACCGAGCTGGTAGAGCAGCCAGCCGCGGCGCAGCTCGGCGATGTAGCTCGATCGCTCGGGCCCGGGCAGGCATTCGATCGCCGCGAGCGCGGCGAGGTGGAGACCGGCGGCTTCCTTATCATAGGACAGCTGGTAGAGCATCGCGGGGCCGCTCTCGACGATCTGGCGGAGCTCGCCTAAGTGCTGGGCGCGGCTCCACGGGCGCGCCGCGAACAGGCGCCGGATGCCGGCGATCCACTCGCGGGCGCGGGGGGTCAGCGCGTGGTGGTCGTCCATCGCGCGCCCGGGCAGCAGGAGGATGCCGAGGTCGGCGCCCTCGTAGAGGTGGTCGCCGACCCGGAGGATCCGCAGGAAGAACGCCTCGTGGTCGCCACGCACCGCTCGGTGGTCGGGCTCGAAGCGGTCGAACACGACGGTGCCGTCGTCCTCGAGGCGGTAAACGCCGCTCGCCGGGGCGGCGCCGATGAGGTCCGAGGTCGGCTCGGTGTGTTTGATCGCCATCTGCGACCACGGCTCGAACCCCACCGGGTCGGACCAGGCGCTGCTCAGCGCGTCGAGGTCGAGGCCTGGGTCGGCGTCGGCGAACTCGAGCAGGTGCAGCAGGAACAGCGGGATGCCGGCGGTCGCGCGGGTGGCGTGGCTGGTCATCGGCGATGCGCCGGTGATGCGCGGGTTGAGCTCGCCGAGCCACAGCTCGCCGGTGTCGAGGTCGAGCAGGAGGTCGAGCTCGAAGCAGCCGCGGTAGCCCTCGGCGCGCAGCTGTTCGCCAAAGGCGAGGGTGTAGGCGCGGGCCCTCGCGCGGAGCTCGGGGGTGAAGGCGTCGGCGAACACCTCGTTGCCGCACCAACCCCCGCGGTACGGGGTCAGCTCCGGGAAGCCGATCAGCTCGGTCATCAGCGGACCGACGGCGGTCCCCCGACGGGTCGTGCAGCCCTCGATCGCGGTGCCGAGGCAGCGGATCCGTCGCATGATCTTGACCTCGCCCTTGCCGACGATCGCGTCGGCGTGGCGCGCGAAGTCAGCCTCGTCCTTGATGAAGTATGTGGTGTGGCCGCTGTCGCCGTAGGCGGTCTGGACGACCAGGTCGCGGCCGAGCCCGTGGGCGTCGGCGAGGCGGCACAATTGCGCGTAGCCGGTGACCTCGGCGAGGGTGCCGGGCACCGACGGGACGCCCGCGCGCTCGCCGAGGCGCACGGTCTCGATCTTGCTGTCGATGCGCCCGCGCAAGCGGGCAGGCGGGAGCCACACCTCGGCGCCCAGCGCCCGCGCGAGCGCCTCGCTGTGCTCGTCGAACATCAGGAACACGAGCCGCGCCCCGCCGGGGCTCCCGGCCAGGCGATCGCGCACCTCGTCGTGTTGCAGCAGGTAATTGTTGATGTCCTCGATCGAGGTGAATGGCGCGTGCATGTGCTCCCTCGGCGAGAGCACGTGGGGGTGGCGCCCGTCGAATGAATCGATGGAGGTGATGAACTCGAAATTGCCCACGTCGGCGTCGACGCCGAGCAGGTTGAAGCTGGTCGCGCTCATGAAGTAGATCGGCTGTTCGTTGCGCCCAAGGTATCGACAGGCCTCGGCGACCCCCGCGATCGCGCGTGGGGGGGCCGCGGCCACACGCGGCGAAGTCGGGGGCGCGCGGGCCTCATCGATCCGGCTCAGGGGGGCGCTGTCTACCGTCGTGGGTTCAGCAAATGTGTCGGGCCCGGGGGCGGGTGCAACGAGTTCCATGCCACCAATCTCGCGCGGAGGAAGGCCGCCATCATAGCTGCTAATGCACCGCTCAGACAAGCCGTGATACACGGGCGGCAATGTCCGCGCGAGCGCCGATTCGCCCGCGGTCGCTATGCGCGGAGTACATCGTTAAGTCAGCGCCCACGACGGCGCGGCGCGGTACTGGGTGCTTGAACTCCGCGGGCCGCCATGCGATGTTGCCGCCCTCCTCGCTGTCAATCGACTGTCCCGCGCGCACACCATACGGGTGCGTGGCTCGCAGTCGCGGTGAATGCATGCAGCACCGATCCCCGGCTCGAAGGAGCGCGCCGTTCGGGACCGCTCGTCCGCGGTGGTATCATCGGAAGGCTTGACAGGCCGGAGCCTTATCCTCTAAGTGTAGCGTCGCCGATGGTGTTGGTTCGGCTTGTGAACAACGCCGAGGGCGAGCAACAGACGGGGGCAACTTCATGGCTACGTACAATGTCGAGAATCAGTGGGGTGGAAACAGCGCGCCGTGGCATCCGGGGGGGAGCTACGTACTGGGCGGTCGTGACACCCAGAGTGTCGTCGCGATCGACGTGACCTCCCCAGACGGCGGCCAGACGCTGGTCGGGACGATGACCTACGAGGGGGAAGGTCCGATCGGATTCAGGGGCACGTTGACCGGCGACAACAACTTCGATGTGCAGAACCAATGGGGCGGGGACGCTGCGCCCTGGCACCCCGGGGGGACCTGGGTCATCGGAGGTCGCGTCGGCCAGAATGTCGTCGCGCTCAGTGTCAGCTCGGCGGACGGAGGCCGGACCCTGACCGGGACGATGACCTACGCGGGCGAGGGTCCGATCGGGTTCACCGGCACGCTGCAGCCGGCGCCCCCGATCGCGAACCCGGAGCCGCCGGCGAACCCGGAGCCGCCGGCGAACCCGGAGCCGCCGGTGAACCCGCCGTCGCGGCCGTGGATCTTCGTTCAGGGGCTGGACAGCGCCGGCGGTGACATCGGGAACTTCGGGGGCGGCAGGCCCTCCGACGAGATGATCGCCCAGGCGGATGCGACCCCGGGCTGCATCGCGTTCAATACGAACGGCTGGTTCAAGAACGTCCTCCTTCCGCGCGACCAGTGGACGCGGTGGTCGGACAATCCCAATGAGGGCATGTGGGTCCGCGAGGGTGCGGACGTGCCCGCGCCGCCGGTGGAACCGCCGGCTCCTCCGAGTGAGCCGCCGCCGCGCACGCCCGTGGACTTCTCCGACCGCGGTGCGATCGTCACGCCGATCCTCAATGTCTCGGACATCGGCGCGAGCATCCGGTGGCTCGAGGCGCTCGGGTGGACCCGCCGCAACGTGTACAACGCCGGAGGCGCGGTCCCCGACGTGCACGCCGAGGCTGACGTGGCGACCGCGCTGTTCGCCACGCTGCGCTTCGGGTACGGCCAGATCTTCCTCAGCCTGAACGCCCAGGGCCTGCGCGGCGGGCTCGCGGTCGGCCCGGGCAGTGGCGAGGACGCCGGCGCGACGTGGATGTACTGGTATATGAGCTCGCCGGCCGAGGTCGACGAGATCTTCGCGCGCGCCACCGCGGCCGGTGTCACGATCGTGGCGGCGCCCGAGGCCAAGCCGTGGGGTGAGCACGAGCTGCGCCTCGCCCACCCGGATGGCCACGTGTTCCGCATCGCCGCGACGATCATCGCGCCTGCGCCCGAGCCGGTGCCGGAGCCCGAGCCGGCCCCCACGCCCGAGCCGGAGGCGAAGGTGACGGTGTTCGAACACGGCGACTACCAGGGTCGCAGCCAGGAGCTGGTCGTCGGCTACAACGCCGGCCCGCTCGCGGTCGGCAACGACGTCATCAGCTCGGTGCGGGTGCCCAGGGGCTTCCGCGTGACGCTCTACGAGCACGGCCCCGGCACCGGCCGGGAGCTCGTCCTGACCGAGGACAGGTCCTCGCTGCCCGACTTCAATGATGTGACATCGAACATCCTGGTCGAGCGCATCGAAGGATAGCCGGCGCGGCGCCGGAGCTCGCGGCGGAAGGCTGCGAGCTCCGGGCCGCCTCCTCGTGCATGGCCCATGGTCATGCCGGCGAGCCAATCAATCTGTGCGGGGTTCAACCTCGCGTTGCCGGATCCCGGGACCAGTCGGCCCGGGATATCGATGGTCGCCATTACTCACAACGCAGGTATACGTCGATGACCTCGCCGTGGGCCTGCGAGGTGTTGTGATTGAGGGTGAAGGCAGCGCGCTCGCGGCTGCAGTTGCCCCGGGCATCGCAGACGGGGGCGAGGTGGTAATCGAGGCTGATGGCGGCGACGCCGTGGGCGTGGAGGGGGAGCAGCTCCCATCCGGTGGATCGGCGATCGCTGTCGTAGTCGGACCAGAGCAGGAGCTCGGGCCAGGCGAGGTCAGCGGGGGTGATGGCGCCGTCGAGGTTGGAGTCGACGCTGGCGAGGGCGGCGAAGCCGTGGCGAGCGTGGTCGCCGGAGGGGAGGATGGTGCCGTTGCCGAACAGCTCGTGGCCGCCGTCGATGGAGCCGCTGCGATCGAGGTCGCGGGCGAGCCAGGGGGTGGCGGCGGTGGGCCAGTCGGGGGTGGTGCAGGTATTGGTGCTGGAGATGTCGAAGGACGCGCCGCTCTGCGGGGCGGTGAAGACGGGGTCGCGGGCGGCGAAGGCGAGCACGAGCGGGGTGCTGCAGCCGGATATCCCATCGTCATATTCGTAGCTGGCGCCGTACGCATCCATGCGGCACTCGTTCGCTCCTTCCCCGCTCGAGCAAGGTACGTCCTCACCGGGTTCACATTCGTCCGGGGCGCAGGTGCCCCAGAACGGCGGGAGACCGGGCGCGGGCGTGACGACGCAACGTTCGACGCCGGGGGTGTTCGCCTCGGTCGTGCAGGCTCTGGTCGCACCCACCTCGCTGCAGGCGTCGAAGCAGGCGCTCCACACGTTGCCGGGACAGAGCTCGATCCCATCGCCGCAGGCCTGGGCCACGTCGAACGTGCCACACGGTTCTCCTTCATGGCCGGCCGGCTGGTCGTCATCGCCGGCCGGCTGGTCGTCATCACACGCGCCCGCTGCGAGCGCGACCAGGAATCCATAGTTTCTCGCTGTCCATAGTGTCTTCATAAGTCCTCCATTACTCACAGCGCAGATATACATCGATGACCTCGCCGTGGGCGCGGGAGGTGTTGTGATCGAGGGTGAAGGCTGCGCGCTCGCGGCTGCAGTTGCCACGGGCGTCGCAGACAGGGGCGAGGTGGTAATCGAGGCTGATGGCGGCGACGCCGTGGGCGTGCAGGGGGAGCAGCTCCCAGCCGGTGGATCGGCGATCGCTGTCGTAGTCGGACCAGAGCAGGAGCTCGGGCCAGGCGAGGTCTGCGGGGGTGATGGCGCCGTCGTGGTTGGAGTCGACGCTGGCGAGGGCGGCGAAGCCGTGGCGGGCGTGGTCGCCGGAGGGGAGGAGGGTGCCGTTGCCGAACAGCTCGTGGCCGCCGTCGATGGAGCCGCTGCGATCGAGGTCGCGGGCGAGCCAGGGGGTGGCGGCGGTGGGCCAGTCGGGGGTGGTGCAGGTATCGGCGCCGGAGATGTCGAAGGCGCGCGGCGCTCTGCGGGGTGGTGAAGACGGGGTCGCGGGCGTCGAAGGCGAGGACGAGCGGGGTGATGCACGCTTCGTCGTCCCAATGGGTGACGCCAAACTTGTCCACGAGGCACCCCTGCGTCCAGCCCGCAAACTCTGAGTCCGGCGGAAATCCGCAGTCCATGGATTCTCCCGGCTCGCAGACGTCCGGGGCGCAGGTGCCCCAAAACGGCCGGGAGCCTGAGCTCTCGACACAGCGCTCGATACCAGTGGTATCTTCCGTGATCGTGCACGCCCGGGTCGCACCCAGCTCGCTGCAGGCGTCGAAGCACGCGGTCCACTGACTATAGTTACACAACTCGACGCCGTCGGCGCCGCACTCCTGGACCTTGTTGGGCGTGTCGCATGGCACCCCTTCGTGGCTGCAGGTGCTCCAGGAGTGCACGCCAGGAACGCCGCCGCAGATCTCGAGGCCAGGGGTGTCGTCCCCGGTGGTGCAGGGCCGGGTCGCACCCAGCTCGCAGCTGCAGGTGCTCCAGGAGTGCACGCCAGGAACGGCGGTGACGTCGCAGCTCTCGATACCAGGATAGTCGTCTCCGGCCGTGCAGGGCCGGGTCGCACCCGGCTCGTTGCAGGGGTGGACACAGGCGCTCCACTCACCACTAACGAGACATACCTCGACGCCGTCACCGCATGCTTGCGCGTGGTGGGGCGTGGCGCATGGCTCGCCTTCGTGACCAGGCGGCTGGTCATCATCACACGCGCCCGCTGCGACCGCGAGCAGGAACCCATAGCTTCTCGCTGACCATAGTATGTTCATAATCTCTCCATTACTCACATCGCAGATATACGTCGATGACCTCGCCGTGAGCGCGGGCGCTGTGATTGAGGGTGAAGGCTGCGCGCTCGCGGCTGCAGTTGCCGCGGGGGTCGCAGACAGGGGCGAGGTGGTAGTCGAGGCTGATCGACGCGACGCCGTGGGCGTGGAGGGGGAGCAGCTCCCAGCCAGTGGAGCGACGATCGCTGTCATAGTCGGACCAGAGCAGGAGCTCGGGCCAGGCGAGGTCAGCGGGGGTGATGGCGCCGTCGAGGTTGGAGTCGACGCTGGCGAGGGCCGCGAAGCCGTGGCGAGCATGGTCGCCGGAGGGGAGGAGGGTGCCGTTGCCGAAGAGCTCGTGGCCGCCGTCGATGGAGCCGCTGCGATCGAGGTCGCGGGCGAGCCAGGGGGTGGCGGCGGTGGGCCAGTCGGGGGTGGTGCAGGTATCGGCGCCGGAGATGTCGAAGGGCGCGCCGCTCTGCGGGGTGGTGAAGACGGGGTCGCGGGCGTCGAAGGCAAGCACGAGCGGGGTGTCGCAATCGTCGAAGGTGTCCGCGGGGCTGGCGACGCCATCGTTGTCCACAACGCAGGTCGTCGTGAATTCCGAATGTGTGCACTTCACGTCTTCACCGGGCTCGCAGAGGTCCGGGGCGCAGGTGCCCCACACCGGCCGGGAGCCGGAGCCCTCGACGCAGCGCTCGACCCACGGCATGTCGTCCTCGCTGCACGGCCGGGTCTCGCCGATCTCGCTGCAATGCTTGCCCTCGCACGCGCCCGCTGCGAGCGCGACCAGGAATCCACCGCTGCGCACCCACGACAACGCGTTCATAAAGCCTCCTCACGATATCGAACATACAGATACCACCGCGAGCGTGACAGAATCTCGGCGAAGGCGCAAGGGCCGCAATTCGGCCGCGTTCACGCGTTCCCGGCCCTTGCCGGTCGGTCCGGGAGCCGTTCGGCCTGTGATACCCTGCGTCCGTGGACGAGGAGCGTCACGTACGCCGAGCCCACTGCCCGACCTGGGTCCGTCGGCCTGGTGACCCGGATGACGACGATGTCCGTGATGCGGCGCCGAGGTGTCCCTGACGGACCGAGCTGCGACGTTCGGCCTGTGATACCCTGCGTCCATGGACGAGGAGCGTCGCGCACGCCGGGCCAACTCCCCGACCTGGGTCCGTCGGCCTGGCGACCCGGACGACGAAGATGCCCGTGATGCCGCGTACTGGGCGTCCCTGACGGTCGCCGAGCGCGTGAATCTCGTCTGGGAACTCAGCCAAGAGCAGTGGGCGATGCTACCGGAGGTGGCGCATGCGAGGGCGCTCGAGCGGTTGCCACCTCGCACCTGAGTGCGTCCTGGATCTGATTCTGTTCAGCGGTCACCGGGCGTGCGAGCGGCATAGAGGGTCCTGCGCCTGGGGTGATGGCGCCGTCGAGGCTGGCGTGGTCGCCGGAGGGGGTGCCGTTGCCGAACATCTCGTGGCCGCCGTCGATGGAGCCACTCCAGCGCGCCCGCGCGTGCGGACGATCATTCGACCGAAAGTGTATTGAGCCTCGCGTCGATGGCCCGGAGTATCGCTCCGCGAGTGCTATCTGTCATCCCAGTGACCTGAACGTGCTTTCGGAACCACGGTTTGCCTTTCTCTGCCACCAGAACGCCGAACAGCTCATCGGCGAAGGATTCGCTCAATGTGCGAATCCCTGTGCAATCTACGGTCACCGATTCGGTCGCGTGTGCGAGCATGTTGCGGATGGCGACGCGAATGCCCGCGCCAGTTGTACGGCTGCTGAGGTCAGTTCCGTAGTTAATCAGTACAATAAGCGCAGACGTCATAGGCCGAGATCCTCCGCCAAAGATTGCAAACGTGGAGATGAAAGGTCCCAGCTCATCGCCTGAGCGCTGGCCGGGAAGAGCGTAATGTTGAGCATGACGCCTGGCCAAGGCAGAGGTGTGAGCGCGTAAGCACTCGTGCCATCCTTGTTCATCGTAAACGAAGTGTCTCCTGTCCAGATCCAGAGCTCGCCACCGCTCGCGCGGATGAGCTCAGTCAGGAGGTGGAGACCCCATCCCATGTGGTGGTCTCGCTGATCCGATCCACCCTCCGATTCGGCGTAGGGGTCGCCTTGCACGATCGCGTCTTGCGGGAGTGTTCTGGCGGTGTGACGACCGGCGGTGTTGCCCTTCTTCAAGCACCATCGGATGGCATCCTCGTGATTCGTGATTGATGGTTGGGCCCGTCGGACGTTGCTCAAGAATCCGCACCCAGCATCCGCGACCGAGAGCTCGAGGCGAGCCGGGTGGTCACTGCGACTTGGGTAGAACTGTGCCGCGGAAAATCCCCTCCCATCCGCATGAGAGGCAATATTATCATGCAACTCGCCCACAACGCGTGCCATGGCATCGATCGCAGCGCGCGGCATTCCGCCGAGTTGGGCGAAGATGAGATCATTGATCGTTTGATTGCACGCTTCGATCTCTGCGTGGTGAAATAGCGTCGTGAGTGGGCTCCAAGTCTGGCCTTGCTGTCCCCGGCGGGCCTTGCTCATGGCCGCGTGATTGGCGGCGAGGGCGTCGTCGAGCCCGCTCAGCTTCGCGTACTCTTGAGTGTCGTTCACGAAATCTACATGCAATTGTCCGCGGGCGATGCGCGTGCATGCCAAGAACGTGGCGATCGCTGGCTGGATAAATCGAACCTCGATCGGCTCCTTGCGGCTCGCGCGCGACCACATGGTGATGACGGCTCTATCTAACATCCGCGGTGTCCTTGATGGTGCGATCCCTGTTGCACTCTACACTGGAAGTGGTGCCCAGGCACGTGACGATTGTCCGTGTATTGTCTCACGAAAACGAGGACCAGGCTCCTATCGGCCGCGGAGGGTCTGGGCGATCTTCAGCACATCCGCCAGCACCCCGGCCGCCGTGACGGCACCGCCGGCCCCGGCGCCGCGGACGACCAGCGGATATTCTTCATATCGTTCGGTCGTGAATGCCACGAATGCCTCGGCGCCCTTGAGGGTCGCGGCGGGGTGGTCGGGGGCGACGTCGATCGGGCCGACGCGGACGCGGAACTCGCCGGTGTCGGGGGCGAGGTCGATGCGGGCGAGGTATCGCAGGACCCGGCCGCGGGCCTTGAGCTCGGCGAGGCTGGCGGCGAAGGTGCTGTCATAGTCGGCGAGGCCGGTGAAGAAGCGCTCGAGGTCGTCCTCGGCGAGCAGGTCGCTGTGGACCAGCGGGTGGACGTGGATCTGCGCCAGCTCGAGGGTGAGGCCGAGCTCGCGGGCGAGGATGAGGGCCTTGCGGGCGACGTCGAGGCCGCTGAGGTCGTCGCGCGGGTGGGGTTCGGTGTAGCCGCGCTGGCGGGCCTGGCGGACCGCCTGGGAGAGCGGGACGCCGCGCATGACCTCGCCGGCGATGTAGCCGAGCGAGCCCGAGAAGGAGCCCTCGACGCGGTGGACGCGGTCGCCGGTGCGGACGAGGTCGGCGAGGGTGGCGATGACGGGGAGCGAGGCGCCGACAGTGGTCTCGTAGCGCCACGCTGCGTGGGCGCTGCGGGCCGCGGCGCGCAGCTGTCCGTCGGGACCTGTCCCGAGGGTCAGGGGCTTCTTGTTGGCGCTGACGACGTGGATCCCGCGGGCGAAGGCCTCGGCGTAGACGGGGCCCATGCCGTCGGCGGCCGTGCAGTCGACGAGCACGGGGGCGGGCAGGCGCCGCAGGCGATCGAGCAGCGGGGTGAGGGCGGTGAGGGTGTCGCTGCTGGCGAGGGCGGGGGCCTCGGCGAGGTGGGCCTGCCAGCGCCCGAGCTCGAGGCCCTGAGGCTCGAACAGGGCGCGAGCGCGGTCGGCGAGGCCGACGACGCGGAGGGCGATGCCGTGGTGCTTGCGCAGCGCGGCCTGCTGTTGCTGGATCTGGGCCAGCAGCTGGGCGCCGACGGTGCCGTGGCCGAGGATCAGGAGGCTTATCTCCTCGTGGGCGAAGTTGAAGGCGGCGTGGACGGTGCGCACGGCGAGGGCCGTCTCGCCGCCGTCGATGGCGCAGGAGATCGAGCGCGAGCTCATGCCCTGGGCGATCGCCCGCACGGGCACGCCGACCTGACCGAGCGCGCGGAAGAACTGGGCGGCGGCGCTGCGGGGATCCATGCGCTCGGCGACGAGGGTGAGCAGCGTGATCGGGGCGCGCACGCCGGGGCTGTCGACCTCGCCGCGGGCCCGCTCGAGCGCGAGCTCGGCGTCGATCGCGGCGCTGGCCTGCTCGGCGGACTCCTGCGGGATGACGACGGCGACGGCCTGGCCGTGGGCGGCCTGGTTGGCCATCCACACGGTGATGCCGGCCTGCTCGAGGGCTCGCAGGACGCGGGCGCCGACGCCGGCCTCGTGGCTGATCCGGCGCCAGCGGAGGTCGAGCAGGGCGAGCTTCTCGAGCGAGGTGACGCAGGTCGGGCCGGCCGCCTCGGCGCCGCGCTCGTCGATGCGGGTGCCCTCGGCGTCGGGGTCCATGGTGCTGCGGATCCGCAGGGCGATCCGTCGCTCGATGAGCGGCACCATGGTCCGCGGGTGGAACATGCGGGCGCCGAAGTTGGCGAGCTCGAGCGCCTCCTGATACGACATGCGGGCGATCGGGTAGGCGTCGCGGAGGATCGTCGGGTCGCCGGTCATGACGCCGGGGACGTCGGTCCAGATCTGGACCTCGGCGGCTCGCAGGGCGCTGGCGAGGAGGGTGGCCGTGTAGTCGGAGCCGTTGCGGCCGAGGGTGGTGCTGCGGCCGTCCGGGGTGGCGCCGAGGAAGCCGGTGTGGACGGCGACGACGTCGCCCCAGCCGGGCCGGAGCGCGGCGAGGCGGTCGTGGCTGGCGTCCTGATCGACGAGGGCGGCGCCGAAGCGGTCGTCGGTGACGAGCCAGTCGCGGGCGTCGACGAACACGGCGGGCAGGCCCGCGAGCGGGAGCAGGGCGGCGAGGATGCTGGCGCTCAGGCGCTCGCCGAAGGAGAGCACGAGGTCGAGGGTCTGCGGGGTGCACTGGCGCAGGAGGGCGACGCCGGTGAGCACCTGGCGCAGCGGGAGCAGCAGCGAGGTGACGTGGGCGGGGATGTCGGGGTGCGGCGCGCGGGCGTCGCTGGGATCGCTGGCGCTGTCGGTCTCGCTGCTGCGGCGCAGCAGCTCGCGCAGGGCGCCGCGGCTCGTGTCGATCGCCAGGCCGGCGACGCGGTCGAGGATCGGGTCGGCGGCCAGGACGTCGCCCTTCGCGGCGACCCGGGCGGCGTCGATCAGCCAGTCGGTGGTGTCGCCCATGGCGGAGACGACGACGGCGATCGGGCCGAGGGCCCGCTCGCGGGCGATGAGGTCAGTGACGCGGATCAGGCGGTCGGCGGCGCCGACCGAGGAGCCGCCGAACTTGAGGACGCGGAGAGGTGTCATGCGGGAGGGACAGGGCGGAAGGGACAGGGCGGAAGGGACAGGGCGGAAGGGACAGGGCGGAAGGGACAGGGCGGAAGGGACAGGTGAGGTGCGCGGGCGCGGGACGGGGGGCGTCGAGAGGGTTTGCGAGGCCTAGTCGGCGAGGGCGCGGGCGAGGTCGGCGAGCAGGTCGTCGGGGTCCTCGATGCCGAGGCTGAGGCGGACCAGGTTGTCGCGGATGCCGATGGCGAGGCGCTGCTCCGTGCTGAGCTCGTAGAAGGACATGAGGGCGGGCTGCTCGATGAGGCTCTCGACGCCGCCGAGCGAGGGGGCGATGCGGGCGATCTGGCAGCGGTCGATGAAGCGGCTGGTGCGGGCCTCGTCGCCGCGGACCAGGAAGCTGACGACGCCGCCGAAGCCGCGCATGTGGGCGCGGGCGACGAGGTGGTCGGGGTGATCGGGGAGGCCGGGGTAGTGGACGCGATCGATCGCGGGGTGGCCGGCGAGGAACTCGGCGACGCGCTGGCCCGTGGCGTTCTGACGCTGCACGCGGAGCTCGAGGGTCTTGAGGCCGCGGGTCAGGAGGTAGGCGCTGTGCGGGTCGAGGACGCCGCCGAGGACGCCGCGCTGCTCGCGGACGAGGCCGACCAGGGCCGCGTCGCCGCACACGGCCCCGGCGAGCAGGTCGTTGTGGCCGCCGAGGTACTTGGTGCACGAGTGCAGGACCAGGTGGGCGCCCTGGGTGAGCGGCTGCTGGTTGACCGGGGTGGCGAAGGTGCTGTCGATGAGGAGCTTGAGGCCGCGGTGCGGGCGGCAGAGCTCGGCGAGGGCGCGCAGGTCGGCGACGCGGAGGTAGGGGTTGGTCGGCGACTCGCTGAGGACGACGCGGGTCTTGCCGGGGACGATCGCGGCGGCGATCGCCGCGAGGTCGCCGGGCGGGACGAGGGTGTGCTCGACGCCGTAGCGGGCGAGGAAGCCGGTGACGAACTGACGCGTGCGACGGTAGCCGTCGGCGGTGAGGACGACGTGCTGGCCGCTGCGAAGGAGGGTCAGCAGGGCGGTGGTGATCGCGGCCATGCCGCTGGAGAACAGGGCGCAGTCCTCGGCGGCCTCGAGCGCGGCGAGCTTGCGCTCGGCGACGGCGACGGTGGGGTTGCCGTAGCGGCCGTACTCGTCGCGGGTGATGCGGCCCTCGAAGTGGTCGCGCAGCTCGGCGGTGTCGCGGAAGGCGTAGGTCGAGGTCAGCGCGATCGGGGTGGTGACGGCGTCGTGCGGCTGCGGGCGCGGCTCGCCGGCGTGGACGGCGAGGGTGCCGGGGCGGGCCTGCGGATCGTGGGTCACGGCGGGGCGAGGGTCGCGTGGGCTCGCGCGCGGTGCAAGGCGTCGCGGGTCCAGTGGGCACTGTACAGATCATCAGCTCGTCGGCTATGTTCGCGCGCATGACGGGCCAATTTTGTGCGCCGGTGCAGCGGTGGTTCGAGCGGCGCTTCGCGGGGCCGACGGAGGCGCAGCGCGGGGGCTGGGCCGCGATCGCGGCGGGGCAGGACGCGCTGATCATGGCGCCGACGGGCTCGGGCAAGACGCTGGCGGCGTTCCTGGCGGGCATCGACGGGCTGGTGCGGCGCGGGCTGGCGGGGACCCTCGGTGAGGGGGTGAAGATCGTGTACGTGTCGCCGCTCAAGGCGCTCGGGGCGGACGTCGATCGCAATCTGCAGGCGCCGCTGCGCGGCATCGCCGAGGCGGCGGCGGAGCTGGGGATGGTGGTGCCCGCGATCCGCACGGCGCTGCGCACGGGGGACTCGACGGCGACCGAGCGGGCGCGCCTGTTGCGGCAGCCGCCGCACCTGCTGATCACCACGCCGGAGTCGCTGTATCTGCTGCTCACCTCGCCGCGGGGGCGGACGATCCTGGCGGGCTGCGAGCAGGTGATCGTCGACGAGATCCACGCGCTGCTCGGCAACCGTCGTGGGGCTCACCTGGCGCTGTCGCTCGAGCGGCTCGATGTGTTGTGCGGGCGGCGATCGCAGCGGATCGGCCTGTCGGCGACGGTCGATCCGGCGGAGGAGGCGGCGCGGCTGCTGGTCGGTCAGGACGACGCGGGGCGGCCGCGGGCCTGCGCCCTGGTGGACGCGGGTCGGCGGGCGGCGCTCGACCTGAAGATCGAGGTGCCGACCGAGACACTGTCGGCGGTGGCGTCGCGGACGGCCTGGGACGACGTGTATGTGCGCATCGCGGCGCTGCTGGCGGAGCACCGCAGCGCGCTGATCTTCGTGCCGAGCCGGCGCCTGTCGGAGCGGGTGGCGCACGACCTCGAGCAGCGGATCGGCGAGGGGCTGGTGGCGGCGCACCACGGGGCGCTGGCCAAGCGCACGCGCCAGCTGGTCGAGGCGAGGTTGCAGTCGGGGGCGTTGAAGGCGGTGGTGGCGACGGCGTCGCTCGAGCTGGGGATCGACGTCGGCGAGGTGGAGCTGGTGATCCAGATCGGGTCGACGCGCAATATGTCGGTGCTGCGCCAGCGGGTCGGGCGGGCCTGTCATTCGGTGGGGGGGACGCCGAAGGGCCGGATCTTCGCGCTGACGCGCGACGACCTGCTCGAGTGCGCGGCGGCGGTGCGGGCGATCCAGGCCGGGCGCATCGATCGGGCGGTCCAGCGCGAGGCGCCGCTCGACGTGCTGGCGCAGCAGATCGTGGCGAGTTGCGCGGCGGAGGAGTGGTCGGTGGCGGCATTGTGGGCGATGACCCGGCGGGCGGGGCCCTATGTGCAATTGGAGCGGCCGGCCTTCGACCAGCTGTTGACAATGCTGGGGGACGGGACCTCGACGCGGCGCGGGCGGCAGGGAGCGCTCATTCACCTCGATCGGATCCATGGCACAGCGCGCGGGCGTCGCGGGGCTCAGCTGGCGGCGTTGACCTCGGGCGGGGCGATCCCCGACAAGGCGGATTATGCGGTGATCGAGGACGCGAGCGAGGCGGTGGTCGGTTCGGTCGACGAGGACTTTGCGATCGACAGTATGGTGGGTGATGTGTTTCGCCTGGGCTCGCACGCGTGGCGGGTGCGGCGGGTCGAGAACGGGCGGGTGCGGGTGGAGGACGCGCAGGGGCAGGCGCCGACGATCCCGTTCTGGAACGGCGAGGGGCTGGCGCGCACGGCGGAGCTGTCGGCCGAGCTGGCGCAGCTGCGCGAGGCGCTGTGGCGACATATCGCGGCGGACGATCTGGTGGGGGCGCGGGCGCTGCTGGCCGAGGGCGGGGTGGAGGGCGACGCGGCGACCCAGGCGATCGCGTATGTCGAGGAGGGGGCGCGGGCGCTGGGGGTGGTGCCGACGCAGGAGCGACTGGTGGCGGAGCGCTTCTTCGACGAGTCGGGCGGGATGCAGCTGATCATTCATGCGCCGTTCGGGGCGCGCATCAATCGCGCGTTCGGGATGGGGCTGCGCAAGAAGTTCTGCCGGACCTTCGACTTCGAGCTGCAGGCGGCGGCGACGGACGACGCGGTGCTGCTGTCGCTGGGGCCGCAGCACTCCTTCCCGCTGATCGCGATCTTTGACTTCTTGCACGAGCACGCGGTCGACGAGGCGCTGACCCAGGCGGCGCTGCAATCTCCGCTGTGGGAGACGCGCTGGCGCTGGAACGCGACCCGGGCGCTGGCGGTGCTGCGCCAGCAGGGCGGGCGTCGCACGCCGCCGCCGATCCTGCGCATGCGCGCGGCGGACCTGCTGGCGGCGGTCTTCCCCGAGCAGGCGGGCTGTCAGGATAACCATGGCGGCGAGATGATCGTGCTGCCCGATCATCCGCTGGTGAATGAGACGACGCGAGATTGCCTCGAGGAGGCGCTGGACGCGGCCGGCTTGAAGGCGATGCTGCGGCGATTGCACGCGGGAGAGATCGAGTCGCTGGCTTGCGAGACGGTGGCGCCGTCACCGTTCGCGCACGGCATCCTGGCGGCCAATCCCTATGCATTCCTCGACGACGCGCCGCTCGAGGAGCGCTGGGCCCGGCAGGTGCGCACGGCCCGGCCGGGCGAGCTGGCGCTGCGCGGCGGGGACCTGCGCACGCTCGACCCCGACGCGGTGGCGACGGTGGCGGCGCAGGTGGAGCTCGGGGTCGACGCGCCGCGCGACGCGGACGAGCTGCACGATATGCTGTGCGCGCCGCTGTTGCTGGCGCCGCGGGCCGGCTGGGGCGGATTGTTCGCGGCGCTGGTGGCCCGCGGGCGGGCGACCTCGCTGTGGCAGGCGGACGGGGAGCGGTGGATCGCGGCGGAGAGTTTGCCGCTGGTGCGGGCATTGTGGCCGGATGCGAGGATCGATCCGCCGATCGAGCTGCCGGCGTCGCTGATCACGGGGATCGACGCGGAGGAGGCGGCGTTGCGGCTGGTGCGGGCGCTGGTGCAGGGGCTCGGGCCGAGCTCGGCGGCGACGATGGCGGGGATGCTCGGGCTGACGGAATCGCAGGTGGAGGCCGCGCTGGCGCAGCTCGAGCTGGCGGGGATCGTGCTGCAGGGGGAGTTCTTGGCGGCGGAGACGATCACGTGGTGCGAGCGGCGGATCTTGCAGCGGATCCACCGATTGACGCTGGGGCGGCTGCGCGAGGAGATCCGGCCGGTGACGCCGGCGGAGCTGGTGCGCTTCCTGCTGCGCTGGCAGCACGTGCAGCCGGGGACCCAGCTGCACGGGGCCGAGGGGCTGCTGCGGGTGATCGAACAATTGGAGGGGCTCGAGCTGCCGGCGCAGGCGTGGGAGCGCGAGGTGCTGCCGCGGCGGATCGCGGGCTATGACCCGGCGTGGCTCGATGAGCTGTGCCTGTCGGGCGAGGTGGCGTGGGGCCGGCTGTCACCGTTGCCCGCGGAGGGCTTGGAGCCCGGCGAGCTGCCGCGCGGGGCCGGCAAGGTGGCGCTGTTCCTGCGCGAGCACGCGGGCTTCCTGGTCGCGCGCGAGACGGGGCCGGCGCACGAGTGGCCACATTTGTCGGCGCTGGCCCGGCGGGCGGCGGAAATGTTGGCACATGGGGCGGCGTTCGCGGCGGACCTGCGCGCGAGCCTCGGCGTGGGGGTGGCGGAGATGGAGGAGGCGCTGTGGGAATTGGCGCGGGCCGGGGCGATCACCAGCGATGGATTCGCGGGGCTGCGGGCGTTGTGCGAGACGGCGGAGAGCCGCCGCGGGGTGCGACGGATCTTGCGCGGGCGGTGGTCGCTGATCGCCCGGGAGCTGGGCCAGGGGCCGGTGCCGGACCCGTTCGGCGACGGCAGCGCGGTCGAGCTGGCGCGCTCGTACCTGCGACGATACGGAGTTGTGATGCGGGTGTTGCTGGGGCGCGAGACGGGGGCGCCGCCGTGGCGGAGCTTGCTCGAGATCTATCGTCGACTCGAGGCGCGCGGGGAGATCCGCGGCGGGAGGTTCGTGTCGGGACTCAGTGGCGAGCAATTTGCGCTGCCCGAGGCGGTGGAGGTGCTGCGGGCGACGCGGCGCATCGACGCGGAGAGCGAGGAGGTCGAGGTGGCGACCTGTGATCCGCTGAATCTGGTGGGTATCATCACGCCGGGGCCGCGGGTGCCGGCGGTGCGGGGGCATGTGCTGCGATATCGCGACGGGGAGGCGGTCGAGGCGGCGCGGGCGCTCGGGTGAGCGCGGCGCTCAGGCGCCGGACGATCCGGTGCCGCTGGTACCGGTGCCGCTCGTATCGGTGCCGGTGCCGAGCGTATCGGTGCCGGTGCCGGTGCTGCTGGTGTCGGTATCGGTGCCGGCGTCGGTGCTATCGCTGGTGTCCGGCGGCGGGGGCGGGTCGCAGCCGTCGGGGAAGCAGGGGTCGTCCCAGGTCGAGCTGCCCGTGGTCGGGGGCCCCGTGGTGGTGCCGGTGCTCGTGCTGGTGGTCGGCGGGGGCAGCGGGTCGCAGCCGTCGGGGAAGCAGGGGTCGTCCCAGGTCGCGGAGCCAGCGGTGGTGCCGTCGGTGGCGGTGCTTCCGGTGTCGGTGCCCGTGTTGTCGGATTTGGGACCGCAGGCGGGCGCGGCGACGGTGGTCGCAATGCCCACGATCGAGGCGGCGCCCATCATTCCCATCATTCGGCGGAGGTGGGCCTGCACGCGGTCGTGCGGGCCGGGGCGGTGATTGTTGGGATCAGACATAATGCAGGGCCTCCGCGGGGGTATGGTCGACCGGGACGGCGCGCTGGAGCGGGGTCGCGTCGTTTCCGATCGAGGTGGCATTGTGGCGTGACGGGGCGGTGGCGGCGAGCATCTCGGCCTTCAGGACGCGCCACTGGTCGGTGATCTCGCGCTCGAAGGCCCGCAGCGACGGGGCCAGCTCGCGCACGAAGCTGGCGTCGTGGTCGCGGCTGGCCCGACGCACGTGGCCGAGGATCGCGCGCAAGCCGGTCACCGTGTCGGCGCCGACCAGGCGGTGCAGGGCCTTCATGCGGGCGAGCCACGCGGGCCGGAACACGTCGGCGTGGAACAGGCGGCAGGTCTCCAGCTCGAGGCGCCAGCCGCCGATATTGTTGTGCAGCGCGCCCGGTCCGAAGTTGCGCGGGGTGAAGGCGTCGATCGCCATCTCGAACACACGCTGCACCTCGGGGGTGCGCAGGCGGTAGTCGTAATGCAGGTAGTCGCCGGTGGTCCGGCGCTCGCCGAGCATGCGATTGAGCAATGGGGTGCCGGCGTAGAGCTCGGTGCGGCAGAAGTTGAACGGGAAGTCCGACGCGGCGGCCATGAAGTCGAGGTTTTGCTCGAGCGAGGGCATGGTGGTGTCGGGGTCGAAGATCAGCATGTTGAAGCAGCCGAACATGTCGAGCTCGCGCAGGACCTCGATCGCGGCGTGGTTCTGGCGCGAGGCGAGGCGACGCTGCAGGGTCACCAGGCCCTGGTCGGCGTCGGTCTCGATGCCGACGTAGGAGCGCAGCGCGTGCAGGCGGTCGCGCATGACCCGGAACACCTCGAGGTCGGCGTCGTTGGGCCGGGCCTTGACGACGATGCCGAAGCTGCCGATCGCGCGCGCCTCGAGGGCGTCGGCCAGGGCGTGGAAGCGCTCGAGGTTCTTCTTCTTGCTGGGGACGAAGAAGTTGTCGTCGTGGAAGATGAAGATCTCGACGCCGCGGTCGCGCTTGAGGGCGACCATCTCGTCGGCGACATCCTCGGGTGGTCGCACGCGGTAGCGCTTGCCCGGCAGGGTCTGCTCGTGCCACGAGGCGATGCAGCAGAACGAGCAATCCGCGTAGCAGCCGCGGCTGCTGACGAGGGGGGCGAGCGCGTGGCCGAAGCACTGCTTGGGCGGGCCGGCGCGGTCGGGGTGGCGCAGGGTCTCGAGCGCGGGCGGGTGGCGCAGCGGACCGGCTACCACCATCCCGTCGGGGTCGCGGGTCGAGACGCCGGCGATGCCCGTCAGCGGCGCGCCGCCGGCGACCGCGGCGATGAGCTCGACGATCGTCTCCTCGCTCTCGTGGCGGCAGACGCTGTCGATCTCCGGGAAGTCGCGCAGGAGGTCGGGCGCGGCGAAGGTCGCGAAGTGGCCTCCGATCGTGATGTGGCCGCGGTAGCCGGCCTCGCGCAAGCCCATCGCCACGGCGAGCAGCTCGACGGCTCGCCACTGGAAGGCCACCGAGATGCCGACCATGATCGGGGGCTCAGGGGCCTCCGTGATCGTGCGCAGCACGGTCGGGAGATCACGGGGTTGGTTGAATGCGACGATCTCGACGCGCCAGCCGACCGTGCGCAGGGCGGCCGCGAGGTAGCGCAGCGAGAGGTTCTCCTCGAGCTCGGGTCCGACGAGGGCTATCCACGACATCGCTTCACCTCCAAGTTCGAGGACGATACGATCGCACGGTATCACGACGGAGCGAGGGGCAAGTGCCTGGAGCGGGCGCAATCGCTGCGCCGGGACGGGGGCCGCGGGCCTCAGCAATATCTGCGGCGTACCCGTCATGAAGCCCGCGCGCGAGGCTGCGCGTCGGCGGTAGAGATATGTCTCAAAGGACAGGTGGCTGGCGTCGTCGGAGCGTTCGTTGCCAGGATCGGCGGGCACGTCTAGCATTGCCCGCTGATGACGACGAATCGCTCGACGCCCGCGTCCCCGGGGGACACCGGTGCGTATCCGTTGCCGAGCGCCGAGGAGCAGGCCGAGACGCCCCTCGCGGCGTACGTGCCGATCGTGCCCGATCCGTCGCTCGACTCGTTGTTGCCGTGTCCGCCGGGGACGCAGCAGTGCGTCGGCGATCACGTGATCGAGTGTCGGATCGCCGGCAAGGTCGGCGAGTCGCTGTCGCGGCGCCACGGGCCGGCCGTGTGGTTCCATCCGAACGGCGAGGTGGCGCGCAGCGGCAGCTACGAGCACCACGAGTGGAGCGGTCGCTGGTGGAGCTTCGACGAGCAGGGGCGCGTCGAGGCGAGCACCGCGTACGTCGCGGGCAAGGAGGAGGGGCTCGAGGTGAAGTTCTATCCGAACGGCAGGCGCCGCTTCGAGAGCTTCTACCGGGCCGGCAAGCTCGACGGTCCGAGCAAGGCGTGGACGGAGGACGGCGAGCTGATGGGCATCACGGTCTACAAGGACGGCAGGACTGTGAGCAGCAAGGTGTTTCGCTACACGCTGAAGGAGGCGAGCCCGCAGGAGCTCGCGGCGGCGCACGCGGAGCTGCGGCGTTTGCTCGCGGAGCAGCAGCGCTTGCTGGGAAAGTGAGGGGCGGGATGTTCGCGGGATTGCAGGCGCTGTTGGTGCATTGTGGGCTGGCGATGGCGCTGATGTTCGCGGCTGCGGTGGTCGGGGTCGGCGTGACCGGGCCGTCGGTGTCGGCCGCCGAGCGGACCGTGCTGGTGCTCGCGGCCCTCGACCTCGTGATCGCGGTGACGACGATCGTGCGCTTCGTGGCCGCGAGCGCGGCGTTCTCGGCCGGGTTCGGGCGGGTGCTCTGGGTGATCGTGTGCGTGGGCTTGATCGCGGTCGGCACGGCGGCCATGTTCTTCGTCTCGGTGGTCGCGCTCGATCGCTGAGCTTGCCCGGAGGGCTGACGGCCTTGGTGCTGGGGTACGCGGTGGAGCGCGGTCCGAACCCGAGCGCGGCCTGTTCGGCCCCATATTCTGCTCGGGCGATTCTCGGTTGCGCCGGCAAGTAGTATTCTGCGGCTGTGATGGGTTTGCCGCGTCGCTGCATCCACAGCATCGTGGGCATGAGTGCCGCGGTGGCGCCGTGCTCGATCGAGGCGAGGCGCGCCGGCCGACCCCGCCGGTCGAGACCTGGGCCTGGAACATCCCGACCGACAGATCGACCCGTCGGCCGACGGCTGCCAGGTCGACGCGGGCACCGCCGACTCCGGCGGCCCGCCAGCGAAGCGGGCCGGATGACGCTGCCCAGCGGGAGTTCGAGCCCGCAGAGCCGGAGCAGGTGTCGCCCAAGGGCGTGGGTCTGCTGATCGGTGGCGGTGTCACGTCATTCTGTGGCGCGCTGGCGCTGTTCGGTGGGCTCGCAATCCGGGCGCAATACGAACCCGAGCCGCCGAAGCCCACCCCACTGCGGCGAACCTTGTGCTGGCTTTAGTTTTCCCGAGCCACAGGGGACGGTCCTGCTCGCGGTCGGCACGCTGGCGCTGATCGTGGGGCCGGCGCTGCTCGGCGTGGGCGGGTACCTGTACCGCTCCAGCAAGAAACTGAGGCCGAGGGTGCAGCGTTCGCTGCACGGGACGTGGACAGCGGGCCTCATGCTCGAGTTCTGATTCGTCTCTGCCATCCGTCCCGGGGCGCGGATGACCCCACACTTCGGCAATTCGCAGGTCACTCAAATCTCCGCCCCAGCCCCTCCGGCGGGCCTCGGCGCCGCAAGAGTGACCTCCCCGGCCATCGCTACACGCGCGCTTGCGTTAGCGGCGGGCTCGTGCTTTGTGGCGGGCACATGAAGGGCGTCGAGATCGTCGAGGGGCAGGCTTATTTCTCCGGCAGCACGGCGGAGCTGCAGCGGGCGCTGGCGGCGGGGGAGCTCGACGCGTGCGGCTCGCTGGTGGTCGAGGGCAAGCTGAACGCGCTGCCGCCGGAGATCGGGCGGCTGACGCGGCTGCGCGAGCTGGTGCTCGACACCGACACGCTGCAGGCGATCGACCCGGCGATCTTCGCGTGCGCGGGGCTCGTGAAGCTGGTCGTGCATTCGAATCAGATCAAGGAGCTGCCGGCGGGCGGCTGGGGTCGGCTGGCGCGGCTGGAGCAGCTCGAGTTCGCGGGCGCCAAGGCGCTGCGCGGGCTGCCGGAGGACCTCGGGGCGGCGGCCCTGCTCGGCGGGGCCTTCGACCTGCTGCCGCAGACCAAGCTCGCCGCGCTGCCGCGGTCGTTCGGGCGGCTGTCGCGGGTGACGCTGCTGCGCCTGCCGCCGGGGGTGTCGGCGCCGGATCCGATCGCGGGGATGACGGGGCTGCGCGAGCTGCGGGTGCGCGGGGTGGCGGCGCTGCCGGAGGACATCGGGGCGCTGCAGGAGCTGCGCTTCGTCGACGCGTGCGAGTGCCCGATCACGCGGCTGCCGGCGTCGATCGGGGGGGCGAGCGCGCTGCGATCGCTGAGCCTCGGACGCACGCTGGTGACGACGCTGCCGGACAGCGTGTGCGAGCTGCTGGCGCTGCGAGATCTGGATCTGCAGCAGACGCCGCTGACGGAGCTGCCGGAGGCGATCGGGCGGGTGCCGCTGACGCGGCTGCGCTTGCAGCAGACGGCGATCGTGCGCCTGCCGGAGAGCCTGGCGACGCCGGCGGGCGACCTGCGGATCTACCTGCCGCGAGATCAGCGGGCGGCGATCGAGGCGAGCTCGGCGGGGGTGCTGGCGGCGCTCGGCGAGCGGGTGGTGTTCGAGTAATTCAGCGGGAATTGGCGGCGAGCCAGGCGTCGACCTCGGCGAGGGCGAGCTTCTGATCGCTGGCGCGCCAGCCGTCGCGGGCGTGCGTGGCGGCGGCGATCGCCCGGGCTCGATCGCCGTTGCTTGCTAGCAGGGCGCGGGCGAGCTCGAAGTGGGCCTCGAGCTCGCCGTGTTGATCGCCGGGCTGGGCGGCGAAGATGGTGAGCGCGCGCTCGAGGCGGGGCAAGGCGTCGTGCGGGTGGTGCTCGGCGAGGTCGACGCGGGCGAGGTCCTTGAGGGTGAGGGCGAGGTCGGGGTGATCGGGGCCGAGGGCTTGCTCCTTGATCTTGCGGGCGCGCTCGAGGAGGGCGCGTGCGGGGCCGGTGGCGCCGCGGTGGAGCTCGAGGTTGGCGAGGTTGGCGAGGCTGTCGGCGACCAGGCGGTGGTCGGGGCCGAGGGCCTTCTCGCGGATCGCCAGGGCGCGCTCGTTGAGGCGGCGGGCCTGGGCGGGGTCGGTGATGGCGAGGAGCGTGGCGAGGTTGTTGAGCGCGTCGGCGAGGTCGGGGTGATCGGGGCCGAGGGCGGCCGCGAAGATCGGGATGGCGCGCTCGTAGCGGGCGCGGGCGGCCGCGTCGTCGCCGAGGGCGCGGTCGATCACGGCGAGGTTGACGAGGCTGTCGCCGACGGCGGGGTGGTCGGCGGCGAGGGCCTGCTCGCGGATCGCCAGGGCGCGCTCGTGCAGGGCTCGCGCGTCGGTGAAGGCGCCGGTGTGGTAGTGCACGAGGGCGAGGTTGTTGATGGTGTTGGCGACGGCGGGGTGGTTGGCGCCGAGGGTCTGCTGTTTGATCGCCAGGGCCCGCTCGTGCAGGGTCCGGGCGGTCGCGTAGTCGCCGAGGGCGACGTGCACGCTGGCGAGGTTGCCGAGGCTCTGGGCGAGGTCGGGGTGTTCGGGGCCGAGCGCCTCGGTGCGGATCTCGAGGGCTCGCTCGAGCACGGTGCGGGCCTCGGCGTTGTCGCCGGTGGCGAGGAGGAGGGCGCCGAGGTTGTTGAGGCCGAGGGCGACGGCGAGGTGCGCGGGGCCGAGGGCGCGCTCGCGGAGCGCGAGGCTCTCGCGGTAGAGGCCGTCGGCCTCGGCGTAGTCGCCGGCGAGGTCGAGGGCGGTGCCGAGGTGCTCGAGGCGGGCCGCGGCGACCAGGCCGACGGGGTCGCCCGCGTGGGCCGCGGCGACCTCGGCGTGGCGGAACCAGGCGCGGGCCTCGGGCGGGCGGGCGAGGTTGTAGCCGACGACGTGGATGAGCTCGCTGGCGGCGTCGCTGGCGACGGTCCAGGCGCCCTCGCGGGCGGCGAGGAAGTAGGCGCCGGCGAGTGTGGTCTCGGCGGCGGCGTAGGCTCCGCTGGCGGCGAGGGCGTGGCCCTCGACGTTGCGCGCGGCGGCGAGGAGGGGCGGCCAGGCGAGGGTCTCGGCGCGGGTGCGGGCGGCGACGGCCGCGGCGACGGCGTCGCTGTACTTGCCGGTGGCGGCGAGCGAGGTGGCGAGGGCGAGGGCCTCGCGGGTGGCGGCGATCTCGTCGCGGCGCTGGGTCGGCGGTGATGGTTGGCGCAGCAACCAATTCGGGTCGGTGCAGCGGTCGTCGACGGGCACGGCGGCGGCGGTCGGGACGGCGCGGTGGACCGCGGTGGCGTCGACGACGGCGAGCTGGCGCAGCTGGGCGACGAGGCTGCTGCGGCGGTCGTCGAGGCACCACAGGGCGCGGCCCTGGGTCGCGGGGTCCCAGTCGCGGGCGAGCTCGGCGTGGCCGCAGACCTGGATGCGGGCGGTCTTCCAGGCGCTGGCGTGGCGGTCGAACCACGGCAGCAGCTTGTCCACGGTGATCGCGGCCTGGGCGACGCCGGAGGCGAGGAAGGCGGCGCGCAGGCGTTCGCGGGCGGCGTCGTTCCAGACCTCGTCGATCGCGGCGCCGGTCTGCTCGCAGGCGGCGACGCGCTGGGCGTGATCGATGCGGCGGGCGGCGAGGACGGCGAGGGCCGCGAGCGTGACGACGGCGAGGCCGAGGGCGACCAGCTTGAGGCGGGCCCGGCTGCGGCCGCGATCGAGGGCGGTGAGCAGGGCGGCGAGGTCGGGCCAGCGCTGCGCCGGGGCTGTTGCGAGGCCGCGGACGAGCACGCGGTGCAGCCAGCGGGGCACGCCGCGGCCGCGCGGTGGGGGCCGGCGATGGCCCGCGAGGACCTCGGCGCGGAGCTTGAGCAAGGTCGCGCCGACGAAGGGGCGCTCGCCGTACAGGAGCTCCCAGGCCATGACGCACCAGCCGAATTGATCGGCGGCGGCCTCGGCCTCGCGGCCCTCCCACTGCTCGGGGGCCATGTACGCGGGGGTGCCTTGCACGGCGCCGACGCGGGTGAGCCTCGCGCTGAGGACGGCGAGGTCGGAGCGGGAGGCGGAGTCGGTGCCGGGTTCGAGGTCGGGGACGGTGGGGAGGGCGGCGGTGGCGAGGCGGCCGTGGGCGAGGCCGAAGTCCATGACGCGGACGCGGTCGTCGTGATCGACCATGACGTTGTCGGGCTTGAGGTCGCGGTGGACCAGCCCGGCCGCGTGGGCCGCCTCGACCCCGCGCGGGCGGCGTCACGCAGGGCGCGCAGGAGCTCGGGCCAGCGGCGCGGGCGTTCGCGGGCCCAGGCGTCGAGGGTCTGGCCGGCGACGAACTCCATGGCGATCCACACGCGGCCGGCGTGGGTGCCGACGTCGTGGACGGTGACGACGTTGGGGTGGGCGAGCTTGGCGAGGGCCTGGGCCTCGCGCAGGAGGCGGAGCTCGCCGGCGCCGTCCGGGCGCGGACGCAGCAGCTTGAGCGCGACCTTGCGGTCGAGGTCGGGGTCGAAGGCGGCGTGGACGACCCCCATCGCGCCGGCGCCGAGGCGGTCGAGGATGACGTAGCGGCCGATCACCGTGCCGCGCTGGAGCTCGTCGCTGGCGAGGGCGAGGGGATCGCCGGCGTCGGGTGCCCCGGCGGCGGTGTCGTCCAGCGCGAGGGTCATGCCAGGTCGGGACGCTAACACGGGCCGTCGTGGGGCGGGTAGGTGCACCGGGGCGGTGCGCGGACCGGACGGCTGCGCTGGCGGATCTGTTGGCGCGTGGGGTCGCGTAGGATGCTCGGGTGAGCGGTCGCTGCAACAATGCGTTGCGCCGCGACGCGCTTTCGCCGGGGCCCGGGCGGCCCCATCCTCGTCCTGCCAAGGAGCCACCGTGACCGCCGACGACCACGCCGAACGACTCACCCGCCGCGAGCTCATCACCGGGCTCGCGGGCGCCGCCCTGGCCGGGGTATCCGGCTGCGACGGGAGCACTCCTGGCATTCCCGATCCGAACGATCGAAAGAGCGAGGTATCTGTGCAACAGCAAGACCCTGTATTGAGCGCGCGCCCGCTGGGTTTCCAGTGGGAGACCATCGACCCATTTCTGTTTTGTGTGCACCACGACGACGCCTATCCGGCCGGCAATGAGCAGCTCGGCCCGGCGAGCTCGCTGGCGGGCCGCGACATCGGCCAGGACTTCGCGGGCGTCGACGGCTGGCGCATGTACCACGGCGACGTGGTGCCGGGCTTCCCGCAGCACCCGCACCGCGGCTTCGAGACGGTGACGGTGGTGCGTCGCGGGCTCATCGATCACAGCGACTCGCTGGGCGCGACGGCCCGGTTCGGCCGCGGCGACACGCAGTGGCTGACGGCCGGCGCGGGCATCGTGCATTCGGAGATGTTCCCGCTGGTCGAGCGCGACGCGGGCAATCCGCTCGAGCTGTTTCAGATCTGGCTCAATCTGCCGCGCGCGAGCAAGTTCGCGGCGCCGTACTTCTCGATGCTGTGGCGCGAGACGACGCCGGTCCGCGTGGAGAAGGACGCGCAGGGGCGCAGCACCGAGATCACGGTGATCGCGGGCGACCTCGCGGACACGCGGGCCCCGGCGCCGCCGCCGGACTCGTGGGCGGCGCGGGGCGACAGCGACGTGGCGATCTGGTCGATCACGATGGCGCCGGGGGCCCGCTGGACCCTGCCGGCGGCGCTCGCGGGGACCAACCGCACGCTGTACTTCTATCGCGGGGCGGGGCTCACGGTCGCCGGGCGCAAGGCGGCGGCGCGCACGGGGCTGCGGCTGCGGCCGGAGGCGGCGGTGGAGCTGGTCAATGGTGATTCGCCCGGCGAGCTGTTGCTGCTGCAGGGCCGGCCCATTGGCGAGCCGGTCGTGCAATACGGGCCGTTCGTGATGAATACGCGGGACGAGATCGCCCAGGCTTTCGCGGACTATCGTCGCACGGGCTTCGGCGGCTGGCCGTGGAGCAGCGACGGGCCGGCGCACGCGCGCGGGGAGGGGCGCTTCGCGATCCACGCGGACGGGCGCCGCGAGACGCGGGTGGGGTGAGCGGCGGGTGGTGACAGTGACAGGGTCACCGCCCGGCGCCTATGCGGCGAGCGCGGATCGCTGCACGCGGGTTCACTGCGCCATATCGATGTAGAACCACGCGCTGTGGGCGCCCGAGCCGGCGCTCTTGTCTCTTTGCGTGTAGATCGGGACCTGGTCGTTCGAGCGGTCGTAGAGCTGATAGTGGGTCACGGTGAGGTAGATGATGCCGCTCATGTAGTCGAGCACGATCTTGCTGTTGTGCGCGTCGTTCAGGAGACCCGTGCCGGTGTATTCGGCGTAGCCGATCGGTGCGTTCGCCGGCTTGTCATATGGTTTGACCGAGGTCGCGGTGTAGTGGTTATGCAGCGGCACGGCGTTGTTCGGGAGCCCGGCGCCCTGCATCTCGGGGAGCTGGCCCTGCTCGTTCATGTGCCATGAACGCAGGGTCGCCGGCTCCTTGGGGTTCTTCTCCTTCTGCTGCTGGGCCACCTGGCTGCGATCGTCGAGCACCGCGCCGATCCGCCAGGATGTGTAGATATCGCGGATCAAGTTGCGCAGGGGGGCGGGCAGGGCCGCCTTGGCCAGGCTCCAGCGGATCCCCGGGATGTCGGGCTGCTGCGGGTTCTCCTTGGTGCCCGGGGCGGCGGTCCGGTCCGCCAGGCCGCTCGCGGTGACGAGGCCTTCCATGATGCCGAGGGCCTGCTTGGTCGGGTCGGTCTTCCAGTTGTCGGCGCGGGTGTTGCTGTACGAGCCGAGGTCCTCCTTGTAGCTCGTGTACGCGGTCAGGACCCGGTTGATCTCGAGCACGAGCGCGTCCGCGGGCGCGGTGCAGCCGGTCCAATCGTTGCTCGTCTGGCTCGCGGTGAATGCGGTCGTGAGGGCCGTGAATGCGGTGAGCAGTGCCGCCGCGCTCTCGTCGTCCGCCATCTTGGCCGCGCCCTGGCCCTTGGCCAGATGCGGGCGAGCTGGTACTCGGGGCTGATGAAGTCTTTCACGAATTCGCTGACCAGAGCCTGTGTCGCGGGCCGCTGCGCGAGCCATTGCGTGTAGCTGAAACGGATCAATCGCTGGACGACGGACTCGGAGCGCGGGAGGTTGTGGCCAGGTGGCGCGACGCGGTCGAGCAGGGGCTCGGCGGATTGCCCGGTCTGGACCCGCTCGGCGATCGCGTCGGCGTGGCGCTCGTGGACGTCGCCGACGCGGCCGACCCGCGACGGCAGCGAGATACCCGCGCGTTGCTGGATCGCGTGCGCGGCCTCGTGCGCGGCGGTTCGCAGGTCCGGCGGGCGGGAGAAGACGACGTGCTCGCCGAGCGCGTAGGCCTCCGCGTGGATCGCCGCGGCGCTGGCCGACGCGGCCGGGCCGAGGTGCGCCTGCAGGCCGGCGATCGTGTGGCGGCCGAAGCTGCGGGCGATCGCCTCGCCGTGCGGATAGTGGGTCCCGGGCGTGCGGGTGCCGGCCAGCGCGGTGGGGAAGATCGCCGTCGGCTCGGCTGCCGTCGTCAGGGCGCCGCGGAGCTGTTGCAGCAGCTGGACGACGCCGCGGTTGCCGAGCCTGCGATGCAAGGAGTGGATCGCCGGGGGCCGGCGTGGGGCTTTGCCGGGGCGCTCGAGCGCCGGGCGGTCGCCGGGGGATCTGGCCTCGTCGCGGGTCTGCGCGGCGGCTTCGGGACCATGCATCGCTGGCACGGCACGAGGAGAGCGTGAGACGCCGGTCGAGGTCAAGTCGCTGTGAGCGCGCGTCGCTGGCCGAGGGCGCCGTTGTATACCGGTGGCGGTTTTCGCTGCGCGCGGCCTGGGTGAGGGCGGTGCGCTGGCTGGCACTGTTGGCGGATCGAGCAGGTCCGGGTCCCAGCGCCAGTACTTCCCAAGTTGGGCCACCCTTGTGTTCGCGTCGAGGCCATCGCGCTGCCCGGATCGCTGGCGGTCGCAGAGGTCGCAGTCGTCCGGGATATCGTCGTAGTCCTGATCCCAGGCCGGCAGGAGGCACAGATAGTTCCACAGCTCGCTCGGGTCGTCGACGTTGCAGGCCTCGATCTTGCGGGCCTTGCCGTCGCGCTTGGGTCAGGGCCTCGTCGCAGCCGGGCGGCAGCTCGAAGACCCCCGCGGCCCGCGGCCCGAGCTCGTCGACGACCAGCGGACCGGGTGGCGCGCATCCGTCGTACCCGGACGCAGAGCGGCCGCCGACGCTGACGTCGAAAGCCGAAGGGCCGCGCGTTCCCACATCGCACCGGGTTGCGCTCACGCGGCTTCGAGCCATGGGGATCGTCCAGCCGCCAGCGGTGACCTGCTGGCGGCCGAGGTGTCGGGAGGTCGCGATGCCGGCGACGCCGAACGGCTGTAAGGTTGCATTGCGTCGACGAGCAGTCCCATCGTGCGGCGCACCTCCGGGAGATGGCGATCGAGTTTCCTCAACGAAGTCGTCGACCGACCGTGCAGAACCGATCGGGCGCGCGGCGGGAGTTCAGGCGGCGCAGCTAGAGCCGCCGCGACGCGCCTGGTCGGGGTCGAGGTCTGGCTGGCAGTCCGGCGCGTCGAGGTCGATCAACGTGCCGACGGCGAAGGGCGTGAGCCCCGGCCCGTCGCCGAAGCCCTGGCAATTGGCGGCGCGCACGCAGTTGTCACACACGTCGCCGATACCGTCGCGGTCGGCGTCGCCCTGCTGGGGGACGTTGCGCACCCGCTTAGGGCGGGCCCGGCGGGCGCCCCGGGGGGGGGTTAGCGAGAACTGGCGCGGGCACACATCGCAGCCGTTGCCGACGCCGTCCTTGTCGGTGTCCGCGGTGTTGTTGTCGGTGGCGACGGTCGGGCAGCGATCGACGATGTCGCCGAAGCCGTCGCCGTCCATGTCCAGCTGGTCGGGGTTGTGGTGCTCGGGCGCGTTGTCGCAGAAGAAGTGGACCTCGTCCCGGTCCATGTCGAGTGGAAGGGCCTTGGCGATCGATCGCAGGGCGGCGGCGGCGGGTGCTCGCATACCTCGGGCACCGGGATGAGCCCCGTCTCGCCGGACTCGTCGCCGGTGCTGGCGCTGGTCGTCGCGCTGTCCCCGGTCCCGCTCGTGGTCGGCGCAGCGCTCGTGCCGGTGCTGTCCTCGGGCCCGCCGGTGGTCGGCACGGCGCTCGCGCCGGTGCTGTCCCCGGGCCCGCCGGTGGTCAATTCGGTGGTGTTGTTGTCGGTGGTGGTCGCTGGCTCGCCCGGACAGGCCGTGACGCACAGCGCCAGGATGGTGAGCGTCACGGCGAGGGCCCACGGATTGGGCTCGCACATCTCGGCGGGACCAAGTCAAGGGTCATCACGGTCCCATGCACCCGGGGGCGGTCGCGCTTTCCCGCAGGAATGGTGGCGCTCGGATCAGACCGGCGGGCGCGCGGTGACGAAGGCGTCGGCGAGGATCTGGTCCATGCGGGCGCCGCGGAGGAAGCACTGTTTGCGCAGGGCCTGGACGCGCTCGGGGTCGCCGCAGAGGAACACGCGGTGGCCGGCGAGTTTGGGGTGAAGTGCGGCGGCGACCGCCTCGATGCCGCCGATCTGCAGGCCCTCGGCGGCCTCGCCGTGGAGGGCGCAGCGGAGATAGGAGAAATTCGCGTGCGCGCGGGACATGTCCTTCAGGACATCTACGAGGTAAAGCCCGGCGGGGGTGACGGCGCCGTGGAGCAGGGTGATAGGGCCGGTGTGACCGCGGTGGAGGGCGTCGCGGGCGATGCCGAGGAGCGGCGCGAGGCCGGTGCCGGTGCCGATGAGCAGGAGCGGCTGCTCGGGGCTGCCGTCGGTGTAGAAGCAGTCGCCCTCGGGGCCGCGGATGCGCAGTTGATCGCCGGGGCGCAGGTCGTGGGCGATCCACTGGCTCATGCGGCCGTGGGGGAGCGCGCGGACGTGCAGCTCGAGGGTGTCGTCGCCTGGCAGGTTTGCGAGCGAGTAGCTGCGGGCGAGGCCGTCGGCGCGCAGGAGGGTGATGAACTGGCCGGCGCGGTGGACCAGCGGGGCGAGCGGGCGCAGGCGCAGGCGGACGACGTCGACGGAGAGCGGCTCGATCGCTACGACCTCGGCGTCCTGCGGCGGGTCGTCGTCGACCGCGATCGTGAGGTCGGACTCGGGGCGGCACAGGCAGGCGAGGAAGTAGCCGCGCTCGCGCTGGGTCGGCTTGAGGCCGACCTGCGAGGCGGGCGGCGGATCGCCGCTGCTGGCGCGCAGGCGGCAGCTCTGGCAGGCGCCGGCGCGGCAGCTGTTGGGGACCGGGACGCCGGCGCGCAGGAGGGCGTCGAGGGCGGTCTCACCTGGCTCGAGGGACAGGTGAAGATCGCCGTGGTGCAGCACGGGCATGGCGGACTCCGGAGTGGATCGACGGGCCGCGGGCGGCCGGGTCGCGCGGCGACCCGGGCGTGGAACCTGGCGCGGCTGGAGGACCGCGACCGCCGGGACGATCAGACGGCGGGCTTGTGGTCGCGGCTGAGCACGTCGTCGCGGACCGAGTTGGCGAGGGCGGCGACCTCGGCGATCTTTTCGGCGCTGACGCCGAGCTCGGCCAGGGTGGCGCCGAGGTTCTCGATCACGGCGTCGACGTGGCTGTCGTTGAGGCCCTTGGCGAGCAGGTGGGCGTGGCCGGTGCGCATGTCCTTGCCGGTGTAGTGATTGGGGCCGCCGAGGACCATCGTCAGGAAGCCCTTCTGCTTGGCCGCCTGGCGCTCCATGTCGACGCCGTCGAAGAAGCGCGCGATGCGGTCGTCGCTCAGGACCTTGCGATAGAAGATGTCGACCGCGGCATCGAGGGCCGGGGCGCCGCCCAGTTCGTCGTAGAGACTCATGTTTCAGACCTCCGCTTGTAAAAGCTGCACGCAGAATGCATGTTATGCCGGAGCGGGTCAAGATGCAGCTGACGAACTTCACGGACTACGCGCTGCGGACGCTGCTGTATCTGGGGGCCCAGCCGGAGCGGCTGGTGCCGATCGCGGAGGTGAGCGCGGCGTATGGGATCTCGCGGCATCACCTGATGAAGGTGGCGAGTCTGTTGGCGCGGGCCGGCTTCGTGGCGGCGGTGCGGGGGCGCGGCGGGGGCCTGCAGCTGGCGGGGCCACCCGAAGCGATCACGGTGGGCGCGGTGGTCCGCGCGTGCGAGCCGAATCTCGACCTGGTCGAGTGCTTCGACGGGGCGCACAACACCTGCCCGATCGCTTCGGTGTGCAAGCTGGCGCGGGTGCTGGACGGGGCGCGCGGACAATTCATGGCGGCGCTCGACGCCTGCACGCTGGCCGAGCTGGCCGCGCCCGGGCCGCAGACGCAGAAGCTGCTGCAGATCTGGCGGCGCAAGGTGGCGGCGGGCTGAGGTCGGGTTTGCGCGCTATGGTGCTCGCCCCGGTTTTCGCAACAAAGCTGCGGGCGAGGGCGTAGTGCGCTACCTGGTGCCCCATGCCGACGTTCACGCCGCCCGTCGATCAGATGCTGCCGCGGACCTTGATGCACGCCGCCGTGGGCGGGCCCGAGGGGGTTCGTCGCGAGCTGGCGCCGGTGCCGGCGTCGGTGCGGGCGCGCGGCGATCGGCCGCTGCGGGTGCTGATCGCGGGCGGGGGCACGGGCGGGCACCTGTTCCCGGGGGTCGCGCTGGCCGAGGAGGTGCGGGCGCGCGGGGGCGAGGTGCTCTTCGTCGGGACTGCGCGCGGCATCGAGGCGCGGGTGTTGCCGGAGCAGGGCTTCGCGCTGCGCCTGATCGACGCCACGGGGATCAAGGGCAGGGGGCTGCGTGGGCTGCTGGCGGGGCTCCTGCGGCTGCCGCGGGCGTGGTGGCAGAGCCTGAAGATCGTGCGTGAATTTCGCCCGGACGTGGTCGTGGGGGTCGGTGGTTACGCGAGCGGGCCGGTGGTGGCGACGGCGGCGATGCTGCTGCGGCCGACGGCGATCCTCGAGCAGAACAGCATCCCGGGGATCACGAATCGGATCCTGTCGCGGGTGGTGAAGCGGGTGTTCTGCACCTTCCCGGATCACGGGCGCTTCTTCCCGCGGCGCAAGGTGGTGCTGACGGGCAACCCGATCCGGCGGCCGATCCTGGCGGCGTTGCAGGCCGCGGGCGAGGTCGGTGCGAGGGCCGAGACGCGGCCGCCGCGGCTGTTCGTGTTCGGCGGCTCGCAGGGGGCGCGGGCGATCAATGACATGATCGTGGCGGCCACGCCGGCGCTGCTGTCAGCCCTGCCGGGGCTCGAGATCTGGCATCAGACCGGGCGCGGGGATCGAGAGCGCGTCGAGGCGGCGTACCACGGGTTCGGGCTGACGGCGCCGCGGGTGCGGGTCGCCGAGTTCCTCACCGACATGGCGACGCCGTACGCGTGGTGCGACCTGGTCCTGTGTCGCGCCGGTGCGACCTCGCTGGCCGAGCTGGCGGCGGCGGGGCGGCCCGCGGTGCTGGTGCCCTTCCCGCACGCGACCGACAATCATCAGGAGCACAACGCGCGCGCGCTGGTGGAGGCGAAGGGGGCGGTGCTGCTGCGCGAGGGGGAGTGGAGCGCGGACAGCCTGGCGGCGGCGATCTGCGGGCTGCTCGGCGACCCGGCCCGGCTGGCGGCGATGCGGACGGCGATGCTGGCGGCGGCCCGTCCGGCGGCGGCGGGGACGATCTACGAGCTGCTCGCGGCGCTCGGGTGATCGCGGTTCTGTGAGTCGCGCTGGATCTGCAGTGGGCCGCGTGTGGGCCGTGTGCGGGCCAGTGCGCAAACTCTGGTTGCGCGCCGGGGAGGCGGATCGGGGCCGGCTGATACAGTCACGCCGCGATCGCCATGCCTGACAACGCAACGCTCCTGGCCCCCAGCGACACCTTCGTTCACCGCCACATCGGCCCGCGTCCGCACGAGACGGCGAAGATGCTGGCCACGCTCGGGCTCGACTCGCTCGACGCGTTGATCGACCGCACGGTGCCGGCGGCGATCCGCATCGCCCGGCCGCTGAAGTTCGGGCCCGAGGTGATCGCGGGGCGCGAGGCGGGTGAGCACGAGGTTCAGGCGGCGTTTCGCGCGATGGTCGGCCAGAACCGGGTGCTGCGCTCGCTGATCGGGATGGGCTACTACGCCTGCATCACGCCGCCGGTGATCCAGCGCAACATCCTCGAGAACCCGGGCTGGTACACGCAATACACGCCGTATCAGGCCGAGATCGCCCAGGGGCGGCTCGAGGCGCTGCTGAACTTCCAGACGATGATCAGCGACCTGACCGGGCTGCCGCTGGCGAACGCGTCGCTGCTCGACGAGGCGACCGCGGCCGCGGAGGCGCTGGGGATGTGCTTCGCGCTGGCGAATCACAAGCGGCGCAGCTTCGTGGTCGCGGAGACCTGCCACCCGCACACGATCGCGGTGGTGCAGACGCGGGCCGAGGCGCTCGGGGTCGCGGTGAAGGTGGTCGCGGTCGAGGCGATGCGCTTCGATGGCGACACCTGCGGGGTGCTGTTTCAATATCCGGACACCTTCGGCCGGGTCCGCGCGGAGGCCGAGCTGGTCGCGGCGGCCCACGCCGCGGGCGCGCTGGTGGTGGTGGCGACCGACCTGCTGGCGCTGACGGTGCTGCGCTCACCGGGCGAGCTGGGGGCCGACATCGCGGTCGGCTCGGCCCAGCGCTTCGGGGTGCCGCTCGGCTACGGGGGGCCGCACGCGGCGTTCATGGCGACGCGCGAGGCGTACAAGCGGGCGCTGCCGGGGCGGGTGATCGGGGTGTCGAAGGACGCGACCGGCAAGCGGGCGTATCGCATGGCGATGCAGACCCGCGAGCAGCATATTCGCCGCGAGCGGGCGACCAGCAACATCTGCACGGCGCAGGTGCTGCTGGCGATCATGGCCGGGATGTACGCGGTCTATCACGGGCCGAAGGGGCTGCGGCAGATCGGCGAGCGGGTCCACGGGCTCACGGCGGTGCTGGCCGAGGGGCTGCGCCGGCTCGGGCACAGCGTCGGCGACGCGCCGTTCTTCGACACGCTGCGGGTCGAGCTGGCGGGCAGCACTGCGGCGACGGTGCTCGCGGCGGCGCTGCAGCGCGGCTACAACCTGCGCCCGATCGGGGCGAGCACGGTGGGGGTGTCGCTCGACGAGCGCTCGACGCTGGCGGAGGTCGATGAGCTGCTGGCGGCGTTCGCCGCGGGTCGGCCGGCGGTGCTGGCCTGCGACGTGGCGACCGACCTGGCCGCGAGCGCGCTGGTGGTGCCGGCGGCGCTGGCCCGCACGGACGCGTACCTGGGGCACCCGATCTTCTCGGCGTATCACAGCGAGCACGACCTGCTGCGCTACATGCATCGCCTGCAGGGCCGCGACCTGTCGCTGACGAGCTCGATGATCGCGCTCGGGTCGTGCACGATGAAGTTAAACGCCACCTCGGAGATGATGCCGATCTCCTGGCCGGGGCTGGCCGACCTGCACCCGTTTGTGCCGCGCGATCAGGCAAAGGGCTACGCGGCGATGTTCGCGTCGCTCGAGGCGATGCTGTGCGAGGTGACTGGCTTCGCGGCGGTGTCGCTGCAGCCGAACGCGGGCTCGCAGGGCGAGTACGCGGGGCTGCTGGTGATCCGCGCGTACCATCGGGCAAACGGCCAGGGTCACCGCGACGTGTGCCTGATCCCGACCTCGGCGCATGGGACCAACCCGGCGTCGGCGGTGATGGCGGGCTTCACCGTGGTGCCGGTGGCCTGCGATGACCACGGCAACGTCGACCTCGCCGACCTCGCGGCCAAGGCCAGCGCGCACGCCGATCGCCTGGCGGCGCTGATGATCACCTACCCGAGCACGCACGGGGTGTTCGAGGCGAGCATCCGCGAGATCTGCGAGGTCGTGCACGGCCGCGGCGGGCAGGTGTACATGGACGGCGCCAACATGAACGCGCAGGTCGGGCTGTGCCGCCCGGGAGACTTCGGCGCCGACGTGTGCCACCTGAATCTGCACAAGACCTTCTGCATCCCGCACGGCGGCGGCGGCCCGGGCATGGGCCCGATCGGGGTAGCGCCCCACCTGGCGCCGTTCCTGCCGGGGCACCCGGTGGTGGCGCCGTTCACCGGTGATGGCGGGGCGCAGGCGATCGGGCCGGTCGCGGCGGCGCCGTGGGGCAGCGCGAGCATCCTGGCGATCTCATATGTGTACATCCTGATGATGGGATCGGCGGGGCTGACCCAGGCCACGCGGATGGCGATCCTCAACGCGAACTACATGGCGAAGCGGCTCGAGGCGCACTACCCGGTGCTGTACCGCGGGGCCAACGGGACCTGCGCGCACGAGTTCATCCTCGACCTGCGGCCGCTGAAGGCCAGCGCGGGGATCGAGGGCGAGGACGTGGCGAAGCGGCTGATGGACTACGGCTTCCACGCGCCGACGATGTCGTTCCCGGTCGCGGGCACGCTGATGATCGAGCCGACGGAGAGCGAGCCGCTGGCGGAGCTCGACCGCTTCTGCGACGCGATGATCGCGATCCGTGAGGAGATCCGGAAGGTCGAGACGGGCGCGTGGCCCCGCGAGAACAACCCGCTGAAGCAGGCGCCGCACACCGCCGAGGTGGTCACCGCGAGCGCTTGGGATCGGCCGTACAGCCGCGAGGTGGCGGCCTTCCCGGCGCCCTGGGTCCGTGAGCACAAGTTCTGGCCGCACGTCGGGCGCATCGACAACGCCTACGGCGACCGCAACCTGGTGTGCACTTGCCCGCCCATGGAGGCGTACGCGGCGGCCGCCGAGTGAGCGGCGCGGGGCTCATCACGGCGCGCGCATCCGCGTCGGCGACGTGGCGCTGCTGGACTGCGAGGCCGGTCGGCTGAGACCGGCCTGGGCGTGAGCCGGAGGTGGCGGGCTTCCGCTATCCTCGGCTGTGATGGTGCGTGGCGTGTTCATGGCGATCGTGCTGCTCGGCTGCGGCGGGGAGCCGGCCGCGATCGCGGGCTCCGAGTCGAGCTCGGGTGGGGGATCGTCGGAGACCGGGGACATCGTGATCGCGGGGCCTCGCATCGAGCGCTCCACGGCGAGCAGCGTGCCGGGCGGCAGCGTGTTCGTGCAGACGGACGAGCCGATCGCGGAGGTGGAGCTGCGGGTCGATGGGGTGCGCTTGCCGGAGCCGCCGATCGTCGCGGCGGGCGGGGCGGGTGACCGCTACGGGGGGCTGTTCGCGCTGCCGGCCGAGCTGGGGGTCGGCGAGTACGCGCTGGCTGTGCGCTCGCGGGGCGGGGCGGCCGACAGCCATCAGGTCGCGCTGGCGATCGTGACGCCGAGCTTCGTCGACGTCGCGGCGGCGACCGGGCTGCTGCAGGTGCACGATGTCAGCGGGCACCCGGAGGGCTGCGCGTGGAGCTCGACGGGCCTCGGCTTCGCGGACATCGACGGCGACGGGGACAGCGACTTCTACGTCGGCAACGTCGGCCGCGCGGGCCGGATGATGCGCAACGACGGCGACCAGGACGGCGACGGGCTGCCCGACTTCACCGAGGTGACGGAGGCGCTGGGGCTGGCGGGGATCGACAACGTGTCGGCGGTGAGCTTCGTCGACCACGACAACGACGGCGACCGCGACCTGCTGGTCGGGCGCCGCGGGGCGAACGTGCTGCTGAATAACGAGTGGATCGAGACGGGAGCGCCGGGCTTCGTCGACATCACGGCGAGCGCGGGCCTGGGGGCCGACGCGCAGCGGACGATGGGGGCGGCGTGGGGCGACTACGACGGCGACGGCGACCTCGACCTGTACGTGGTCAACCACGCGTGGTGCTTCCCGCGCGAGGGCAGCGAGCTGCGGGCGCAGGACCACCTGTATCGCAACGACGACGGGGCCTTCGTGGAGGTGAGCGCGCAGCTGGATGTCAGCGCTGACTCGCCGCTGCACTCGCTCGGCTTCTCGGCGGTGTGGATCGACCACGACCGCGACGGCGACCAGGACCTGATCGTGATCAATGATCACATCGCGGGGCTCGGCGGAGCGAACGCGCTGTGGCGCAACGACGGCCCGGGCGACGCGCCGGGGGCGTGGCGCTTCACCAGCGTGGGCGCGGCGGCGGGCGTGGCGATCGCGGCGGACAGCAGCGGCGAGGGGGCCAATGGGATGGGGCTGGCGGTCGGCGACGTCGACCGCGACGGCTTCCCGGACCTGGCCTTCTCCAACATCGGCCCGAACTACCTCCTGCTGAACAATGGCGACGGCAGCTTCCGCGACGCGTCGGCGGCGACGGGGATGCGCCGCGGGCTGCTGGCGTGGCAGCGGCGATCGATCACCTGGGCGGTGCACCTCTTCGATCACGACAACGACGCCGACCTCGACCTGTACTTCGCCGGCGGGCCGATCCACGACGACGAGCCGATCCCGGACGCGCTGCTGCGCAACGAGGGGGCGATGTTCGTCGACGTGACCTGGGAAGCGGGGCTGCAGGAGCTCGGCTCGGGCAAGGGCTCGGCGCTGGTCGACCTCGACGGCGACGGCTGGCTCGACCTGGCGACGGCGCACTGGGCCCGACCGCTGCGCGTGTACCACAACCGCCGCCCGGGGCCGGCGCACCACTGGCTCGGCGTCGATCTCGTCGGCACCAGCTCGAACCGCGACGCGCTCGGCAGCGTGGTCGTGCTGGCGACCGCGGACGGACCCGCCAGACCTGCTTTCACACCCAGAGCCCGGCGCTCGGGGCCGGCGGCGAGCTCGGCTGTCACTTCGGGCTCGGGCCGGCGACGGCGATCGCGGAGCTGACGGTGACCTGGCCGAACGGACAGGTGCAGGAGCTCGCGCCGCCGGCGGTCGATCAGCGGCTGCGCGTGGTCCAGGCGCCGTGAGGCCGTGAGTCCGGGAGCCTGAGCCGGCGCCAGGCCGTCAGGGCGAGGCGAGGAACTCGACGAAGAGGGCGGTGATGTTGTCCTCGCCGCCGCAGGCGTTGGCGTGGCGGATCGCGGCGGGGGCGGCCTCGCGGAGGTCGAGCTGGAACAGGTCGACGAGGGTGTCGGCGGCGTCGAGGTAGGCGTGCAGGCCGTCGGAGCAGAGCAGGAGGCGGTCGCCGATCTGGACGGGGACGGCGAGGATGTCGACCTCGACGTGGTCGCGCAGGCCGACGGCGCGGGTGATCATCTGCTTGCCGGTGATGCTCTTGCGCTTGGCCTGCTCGGGGGTCATGGCGCCCTGCTTGACCTGCACGTTGAGCCAGGTGTGATCCTCGGTGAGCTGGGAGACCTGGCCGTCGCGCGCGAGGTAGACGCGCGAGTCGCCGACCTGGCCGACGACGACGAGCTCGTCGGCGACGAGCACGACCGAGGCGGTGGTGCTCATGCCGCGCTGCGAGGGGTCGACCTCACCCATGCCGTGGACCATGTAGCAGGCGTTCTGGACGGCGCCGCGGACCAGCGCGCCGAGCCGGCCGACGGCCTCGGCGGGCATGGTCACAGGGCGGTCGGGGGCGCCGACGACTCGCATGACGCTGCGGGTCTGGGCCTCGGCGATCGCGGCCTGGACGACGTGGGCCTGGGCCTTCACCCAGTCCCAGATGAGCTCGACGGTCTCCTCGCTGGCGACCTCGCCGCGGGCCTGGCCGCCGACGCCGTCGCAGACGATGAAGAGGCCGAGGCGCTCGTCGGCCAGCCAGGCGTCCTCGTTGTGCCGGCGACGACGGCCCGTGTCGGTGTAGCCGAAGTGGCGCGTGCGCATCGCCGCGCGACGATATCATTGCGCGCGCGAAGCCGGTAGCGGGGCCAGGCGGGGTCTGGTGTGGGCGTGTGGGCAACTGCGGGGGCGCAGGGGCGGGCGTGGGCGCGCGAAGTTCCCGAGAACCAGCGCGCGGCCGGAGCGTAGGGTGGATCGCGCACCATGATTGCACACGCTCTGTCTCGGTCCTCCGTCGCGCTCTTGTTGGGCTGTCTGATCGCTTGTGGGCCGGGCTCACCGGACGCGAGCACGGGTGGGAGCACGGGCGGGAGCACCGGGGCGAGTGGTCCGGCGGGGACCAGCGAGCCGACGACAGGGGCGGCGACGGGGGGCGCGACGACGGGCGGTGGAGCGTCGTCGTCGACGGCGGCGGAGAGCAGCACAAGCACGGGCACGGGCGAGGTGACGACGGCGGCCAGCGCGACCGACAGCGGGGGCACCACGGAGCTCGGGCCCTGTGTCGTCGATCCGGCGCAGGACGTCTGCTCCGATGCCTGCGACGTCAGCGACTGCTGTCAGTGTGTGCCGCAGAAGCTGGCGCCCGATCCGGGGGCGGTCGACTGCAAGATCGCGGCAGGCATCGTGACCGCGGTGTGCCCGTGGAGCATCACCAGCGTCCGGATCGACGGCGTGTGGGTCGAGCAGGATGTCTGCGAGGGGCCGGGATCGGGCTGGACGCAGACGCCCGAGAGCGGCGACATCGTCGTCGAGCTGTGCGGCGACGCCTGCACGACCTACCTCGCCGGGGACTTCGCGGAGCTCGAGATCTACGTGTTCTGCGAGGTCGCGTAGCGGAGCTCGAGATCCACGGGTTCCAGGCCGCCAGGCGGAGCTCGAGATCGACGGGTTCTGCGAGGTCGCCTAGCGCAGCTCGGGCGGGGTCTCGGCGAGCACGGGCGCGGCGTCGGGGTCGATCGCGCGGAGATCGAGGCTGTGGGCGTGGAGGTGGAGGCGGTGGGCCGGGGCGCCGCCGTAGAGCGGGTCGCCGACGATCGGGAGGCCGAGCCAGGCGAGGTGGACGCGGGCCTGGTGCCGCCGGCCGCTGCACAGCTCGAGGGTGACGCGCGCGAGGCCCTCGCCGCGGGGCTCCGGGCGGGCGATGCGGGTGAGGCTGGGGGCGCCGTCGCTGTGCACGCTGACGCGCTGGCGGCGATCGCCGGTCGCGAGCGGGGCGTGGACCTCGAGGCGGTCGCCGTCGGGGACGATCCAGCGGGCGGCGGGTGGCGGCCATGGCTGGCCTTCGGGACATGTCACGAGGGCCAGGTAGTGCTTGACCACGGTGCGGGCGGCGAAGGCGGCGCGGCCGGCCGCGTGGGTGGCGAGGTCGCGGGCGAAGGCGAGGACGCCGGAGGTGGCGTGGTCGAGGCGGTGCAGCGCGCCGGCCTCGCGCGGGTCGGGGCTGGCGGCGGCGCACTCGGGGAAGGCGGCGGCGACGAGGTCTGCGAGGGCGAGCGGATCGCCCGGGCGCAGGCGGTGGGTGTGCAGCCCGGCGGGCTTGTCGACGAAGACGAGGCGCGGAGTGACGGCGAGGATCACGAGCGGCGGGGGCGGGAGCTCGGGGGTCGCGGGGAGGCGCAGCTCGAGGCGGGCGCCGGCGCGGACGCGCTGCGAGGGCGGGGCCGGGCGGCCGTCGATGTGCAGGTGACCGGCGAGGGCGAGGGCCCGGGCGACGCGGCGCGAGAGCTGCGGGGCGCGCAGGCCGAGGACGACGTCGGCGCGCTTGCCCTCGTCGTCGGCGCTGGCGTGGACGACGAGCGGGGCGCGGGAGCGTGGGGCGGGCGCAGCGGTCATGGCGGTGTACGCGGTCCGCGGGTGCGGTGGAGGGTGCTCTCGTGGCCGATCCAGCCGCCGCGGGGGTCGGGGCCGGCGACCTCGATGTGGAGGGCGTCGCCGTCGCGGCGGTAGTGGAGCTGCTGCGGGAAGTCGTGGTTCGGGTTGGCGAAGCGCAGCTCGTCGGGGCCGCAGTGATCGAGCTGGAATTCGACGGGTGGGCCGCCGCGGGGCTGGGCGATCAGGACGAGGTTGTGGGCGCGGGCCTCGATGCGCAGGAACTCGAAGAACTCGGTGCGGGCGCCGACGATGGTGCGGCCGAGGCCGAGCATGGTGCCGGCGGCGGGCTCGCTCCACTGCTCCTCGCTGCGATGCTCGCCGTCGCGGTGCTGCCAGGCGCCGGCGAGGAAGCCGGCGTCGGTGATGTCGCCGGTGCAGGTGCGAGGGGCCGCGGGGACGCCCGGGTGGCAGGCGAGCAGCAGCGCGATCGGTGCGAGGCGGCGCATCGGACTACAGCAGCAGGGCGGGGACGATCGCGCCGGCTGCGAGTGGACCTGTCCCGGGGGACAGCTCGAGCAGGGCGTTGTGACCGGCGATCGATCGCAGGTCGCCGGAGGTCTGGTCGGCGAGCGGGGTGGCACGCTCGCCGTCGACGACGGCGCGGACCATGTGCACGCGCCGCGGGTCGCGGGGCGCGGGGGCCGTGAGCACGACTTGCCGCGTGGGCCGGAAGCACTGGGTGTGACCGAGCAGGCGGCGCAGGGCGGGGCGCACCAGCAGCTCGAAGCCGACGTGGGCGCTGGCCGGGTTGCCGGGCAGGGCGAACACGAGGACCGGGCCGGCGGGGCCGGGGGCGCGCAGCAGGGTGCTCGGTCGGCCGGGGCGCAGGCGCAGGCGCCGGAACACGAGCTCGGCGCCGAGGCCGATGAGGGTGGGCAGCACGAGGTCGTGGTCGCCGACGGAGATGCCGCCGCAGGTGACGAGGAGGTCGGCCGCGAGGCCGCGCTCGAGGGCCGCGTGGAGGGCGTCGGGCTCGTCGCCGGCGACGCCGAGGTCGAGGATCTCCGCCCCGGCCTCGCGAGCCTGCCAGGCGAGCATGAGGCCGTTGCTGCTGACGACCTGGCCGCGCTGCGGCCAGGCGCCGACGGGCACGAGTTCGTCGCCAGTACACAGGATCGCCACACGCGGCGGGCGGTGGACGTGGGCGGTGGTGTGACCGCAGCCGGCGAGCAGGCCGAGCTCGCCGGGGCCGAGCACGGTGCCTGCAGGGAGCAACGCGGCGCCGGCGGTGACGTCGCAGCCGGCACGGCGGACGAAGTGGCCGGGCTGCGGATCGCCGACGAGGTCGCGGTCGATCTCGAGGTGCTCGCCGTGCAGCTCGCAGTCCTCCTGGGCGACGACCATGTCGGCGCCGTCCGGGAGCAGGGCGCCGGTGGAGATCCGCAGGGCCTCGCCGGCGACGAGCGGGTGCTCGTGCGGATGACCCGCGGCGCTCTCGCCCCGTCGGCGCAGGCGAATGCGCGGCGAGGCGCTGGCCCGCAGGTCGGCGGCGCGGACGGCCCAGCCGTCCATGGTCGCCAGATCGGCGCCGGGCAGGTCCCAGCGGGCCTGCGGTGCGTCGGCGAGGACGAGGCCGTGGGCCGCGTCGAGCGGGCAGGCGATCGGCGGGAGCGGCTGCACGTGCGCGAGGACCTCGCGCTGGGCGGCGGCGATGTCGAGCTCGCCGGTGATCACGTGCGGTCCTCCGGTGGGTGTCGGGCGCAGTGCTCGAAGGCTCGGCGGTGGCGCTCCGCGTGCGGCTCGCCGGTGATCACTTGCCGTCCTCCGACTTCGGCTTGCCGGGCTTGCTGGACTTGCCGGACTTGCGGCCGGGCTTGCGGGTCCAGCCCTGCTTGCCGGGCAGCTTGGTGCGGCTCGCGGTGGAGGGGCCGGCGGGGCTCGTCGCGGTGTCGGGGTCGCTGATGGTGTCGTCGCGCATGATGCCGGGGCCGGGCTCGGGGTCGATGTCGATGCGGTCGTCGACGTCGTCGGCCTCGGGCGTGGGCTCGGGCGCGGGGGTCGGCTGGTCGTGGCCCTGGCGCGGCGGGGGCGGCTCTAGGGTGCCGCGCTCGTGGCCGCGGGCGACGTAGACGACGAGCAGGGTGCCGGGCGCGGGGACGTGGTCGCGGGGGAAGTTGTTGATGCGGCCGAGGTCGCCGTCGCTGAGGTCGAACTTCTTGCCGATCTTCTGCAGGTCGTCGCCCTTGCGGACGCGGTAGCCGCGGCGCACGAGGCCGCGGTCGCGCAGGCCGGCCTCGATGTGCTCGCGTGAGCCGCGGACGATGAGCTCGACCTGGCTCTGCTCGAGGAGGTCGACGCGGGCCGCGTCGGCGCTGAAGCTGCGGGGCACGACGATCTGCAGGACCTGGCCGGGCTGCAGGCGGGCCTGGGGGTCGAGGTCGTTCCAGGCGACGACGCTGTCCCAGGCGACGCCGAAGGCCTCGGCCAGGCCGCGCGGGGTGGTGGCGCGGGTGACCTCGAAGAACACGAGGCGCTGCGAGGGGAGGGTGCGCAGCGGCGGCACGGCGGCGCGTGGGCGGGGTATGGGGGTGGTGTCGGGCTTGCCGCGGGCTGGCACGAGCAGGACCGTGTCGCGCTCGAGCTCGGCGCTGTCGTCGAGCTCGTTGAGGCGGCGCAGGGCGGCCTCGCTGGTGCCGTGGCGTCTGGCGATCTCGGCGACGGTCTCGCCGTAGCGGACGATGTGTTGCTGGGCGTCGGCCTCACCGCCGAGGCGGGCGGCGCCGCGTTCGAAGGCCGCGAGCCCGGCGCGAGGGATCCGCAGCGGGGTGCGGCGACCGGGCGGGGTCCGCTTGCGCACGAGGTCGGCGTTGAGCTCCTCGAGCAGGGCCGGGTCCTCGCCGATCAGCTTGGCGACGCTGGCCAGCGAGGTCGCGGGCGGGGCCTCGACGGTGACCAGCTGGATCGGGGGCAGGCTGCCCGAAAGGTCAGGTCCGACGTGGAAGGCGGCGCGGTTGCGGCCGACGATCGCGGCGGCGATGATCTTCGGGACGTACATGGTGGTGGCGTGCGGCAGGCCGCTCTCCATCTCGCACAGGGCCCAGAAGTTGTTGGTGTTGCTGCGCGAGACGCTGGTCATCACCAGGCCGTAGCCGGCGTTGAAGGCGGCGAGCGCCATCTCCCACGAGCCGAAGCGGACGCGCAGGTCCTTGAGGTAGGAGGCGGCGGCGTAGGTGGCTCGCTCGAGGTCGTGGCGCTCGTCGATCCAGTAGTCGCGCTGGAGGCCGTAGACGCGGCCGGTGCCCTCCATGAACTGCCACATGCCGGCGGCGCCGACCCGCGAGCGGACCTTCGGGTTGAAGCCGCTCTCGGCCATGGCGACGAACACGAGGTCCTCGGGCACGCCGACCTCGCGGAGGATCGGGCGGAGGATCGCCTCGTAGCGGCCCATGCGGCGGATCCATCCCTTGATCAGGGCTTGCCCGCGGGGGTCGTCGCGGAAGTACTTGAGGTAGGCGACGGTCTGCGAGTTCCAGCGCACCGGGAGGTCGGGCAGCTGCAGCGCGGCCATCCACGGCTCGGGCGCAGCGGCGATGATCGTGGGACGGACACTGGCGGGGAAGTGCTCGCGCTCGAAGCTCGCCAGGTCCGCGCGGGCGGCGACGTCGGGGTCGTGCGCTCGCGGCACGTGTGTCTCGTGGATCGTGGCGCCGTCGGGGCGACCACCGCGGACCGTGTCGCGACCGCTGCTCGAGACCTGCAGCGGACCGACCCGCTCGAGTGTCTCGGGGGCTGGCTCGCTGGCGTCGAGGGAGCCCGGCGCCAGCAGTGCCAGCGCCCCGAGGACCAGGGCGAGGCGTTCGCGGCGTTGGCGCAAGCGAGCGAGCATCGCGGCGACGCTAGCAAAGCGGGGCCCGAAGGACTACCTTTCAGCCATGCTCGGCGCCATGCTCGGCGGTCTTGAGATCGCCATCATCATCCTCGTCATCCTGCTGATCTTCGGGCCCTCCAAGCTGCCGCAGCTCGGTGAGGGCATCGGCAAGATGCTGCGGGGTTTTCGCCGGGAGATCAAACAGATCGACGTCGACAAGCGCGAGGAGGATGCGCGTCGCGGTGAGATCGACGTGACGCCGAAGGGCGACGAGAAGCCGAAGTACCAGGGCCCGGGCTAGGGTGCGCCAGGCGGGCGCCAGGTGGCGCGCGCAAGTTTGTGGGAAATCAAGAAGCCCGCCGGTGTCCGAGGACGCGGCGGGCTTCGTGTTTGTCGTGCTTGTCAGGGGTCGCCAGGGTCGCAGCCCGGTTGCCGAGGACGCGGGGGGGGGGCCGGGGGGGGGGGGGGGCGACGACGGCGGCGACCAGCAGCGTGACGATGATGACGTAGATGACGCTCGGGCTGCCGGGCTCGGGCGGTTTGACGGCGGGCTTGGTCTCGGCGGGCTTGGTCTCGGCGGGCTTGGTCTCGGCGGGTTTGGTCTCGACCTTGGCGGGGTGCGGGCCCGACTGGGCTGCGATGTCCTCGGGCGGCGGGGTCGGCTGCTCGCTCGGGGGCGGGCCGCTGCTGACGACGCTGGCCACCGGGGGCGTGTGCGGCGGCTTGCGATCGTTGGGCTGAGACGGCTCGGCGCTGCGGGGCTCGACCTTCGCCGGGTCGCCGGGCTCGACAACATCGACGCCCTTGCCGGCGCGCATCGACGGGCCGGCGGTGGTGGCAGCGACGGGGGTCGGGGTCGCGGCGACAGGGCTCGCGTCCATGCTGACGGGCTTCTTGGAGGGCACCTGCAGCATGGTCTTGCTGCCCGCGCTGCGGACGCTGGTGGCCGCGGCGGGGGTGCTGGCGGGAGTGCCACCGAAGTGCTGGCAACCGGGGCAGGGGTGCTGACGGGGCGCTGCAGCCGGCGCACCGGGGCCAGGCAGCGACCGGCGTTGCGGGCGCACCGGGGTGGCGGCGGCGACGGGCGTGGCAGCGGGCGTATGCGCCGGCGTGTGCGCGGGCGTCTGGGCGGGAGCTCGGGTGCCGCCGACTGCACTCTGAGCAGAGCTTTGAACCGTCACGGCGGTGACGCCAGCCCGCGGCTGAGCGTCGGGCTTGCTGGTCACGTGGTCGTAGACGCTGGCGTAGGCTTCGACGGACTCGAAGCCCTGGGCGAACTGGTGGCCGGCCTCGCGGAGGGACGGCTCGTTCGCGGCCTCGAAGTCGAGGATGATGCGGTACTCGCAGTGCGGGCACGCGGTCTGGACCAGCGGCGCGATCTGCTCGGCGGGGATGCGATACGGACCGGAACAGGACGGGCAGACGATGAACATTTAGAAGTCCAGACCGAGAGAGAGGGTGTACTGCTGCTGCAGGCCCGAGTTGTCGGCGACGCTCATTCCGTTCAGCTTGCCGTTGCGGTTGCCACCCGGGACGATCATCGCCTCGGCGGTGATGCGGATGACGCTGAAGATGAAGCGCAGGCCGAGGAAGGGGCGGTGGCGCAGGATTGCCCCGGCGTCCTTGAACACGAACTCACTGAGCTTGCCGGAGGGGTTCAGGTACTCGTCGGTGGTCGGGGTCACGTCGAGCACGCCGGAGCGGGCGATGATGAAGAGCGCCTGGTAGCCGAGGTAAGGCGTGACGTTGACGGTCTTGCCGAGGCCGAAGACGTGCGAGATGGACACGTCGGCGGAGCCGGTGGTCATGTTCATGTCCTCGGCGCCGACCAGGCGGGAGAACATGCCGCGCAGGGCGATCGACGGGATCGGGAGGTGGTGGAAGCCCTCGTGCAGCGCGACCTTGCCGTAGCCGCTGATCGTCCACATGCGGCTGTTGAAGAGGTGGGTCGCGCCGGCGCCGATCTCGATGCCGGGCCACAGGCCCTTGCGGCCCATCACCTGCAGCGTGGGCGCCACGCTGTTCGGGGTGCCGCGCGTGACGCCGTTGCCCCAATTGCCGGGCTTGATGGTGTTGACGCTGAGGTCGGCCGAGAACGCGAAGCCCGAGAGGCCGAGCGAGTCCGCGGGATCGACGGGCTTCGGCGCCATCAACACGCCGAGCTCGGATGCGAGGCTGCGGAACGCGTCGTTGTTGCCCGTCGCTGCGCCACCGCTGTCCACGTTCCCCAGCTGGTTGAGCCGGAGGTCGTAGGCGCCTGCCCATGCCTCCGACGAGTGGAGACCGAGAGCTGCTAGGGCAAACGAGAAGAGGAACCGTCTAGGCATGCAGAGCTCCGAGAATCAGCGGTCGGCGCAGCGTAGCTTGCGCCAGCGAGGCGTGTCAAGGTTCGCGCTTGGGCCCTCTGGGCCGGCGATAACGCCCGATCTGAGGGATCTGCCGCGATCCAGAGGAGCCGTCGCGGCGGGGGTTTTGGGGTGAGATCCGAGGTGTTCGAAAGCCCCGTGAACGATCGTGAGGCGAGGTGGTGAGGCTGCCAAAGGAGGGCCAACAAGGGGAGGCCAACAGGGGCCAAGAGGAGGCCAACAAGGGGGGCCAACAAGGGGGCCAACAGGGGGCCAACGCGGGAATGGTGACGCGAGTGACAAGCGCAGGGGAGGCTGTTAGCTTCGCGGCCCGTTCGCGCCCGCCGCGACGATACCAAGATTTCTTGGGCTTTCGTGGCCCGGCGAGTGGCTCAAACCGGTTTCACCCTTGGCTTCACCCTCGGAGCAGCAGCGCCAGAAGCACGTCAGGGGGCCCTCCTTCACGGGCCCGGGCGGGGCGCGTCCGCGAGCCGTTCAGGTGCTGCTGTTGCTGCTGTTCGTGATCTCGTGGGCGGCGCCGCTGGGGCTGGTGGCGTTGCTGGGGCTGTTGCCGCCGGATCTGCCGCGGTGGCTCGCCGGGGCGCTGACCACGGCGGGCGTCGTCGGGGCCGGGGCGCTGGCGGTGCTGCTGCTGCGCTGGTTGCTGTCGGGGGCGCTTGGGTACGAGAGCGCGATCGGGCTGCGGATCATCCGGGCCGAGCGGGTGCCCCGTGGGGCCCGCGTGGCCTTCGTTTGGTGCGTGCTGATCGCGGTCGGCGGGCTCCTGGCGCTGAGCCTCGGGGTCACGCATCTGGGCCTGGTGATCGCGGTGGCGGCGGCGAGCTTCCTCGGCCTGCTGCTGCTGCTGGTCCAGTATTCGTCGATCTTCGGGACCACCAGCATCGTCGGGGTGGTGCTCGGGGTGGCGGCGCTGATCGTGGTCCAGTCGGTGGCCACGGGCTTCCAGCACGAGTTCGAGCGGCGGGTGCTCGGGGTCTACGCGCACATCAACGTCACGCGCAGCACCGGGATGACCGAGTATCGCCGCTTCGAGGCGTGGCTGCGGACCCAGCCGGGGGTCACCGGGGCGAGCCCCTTCGTGTACTACGCGATGATGCTGGCGCCCTTCGACCCGGAGGGCGGGCGCACCGACGACCTGCGCCTGGCGAGCGTGCTGGTGAAGGGGATCGAGCCGGAGACGGCGGCGCAGGTGATCGACCTGCCGCAGCACCTCGAACGCGGCAGCGGGCGAGCGATCCCCCTGGAGGTGCTGCGCAGCGACTTCGAGCTGATGCCCGTGCCCGATCGCGAGGCGGACGAGCTGCCGCTGAGCGTTGCGGCGACGCCGGACCCGCGCGGGGCGGGCTGGTACGAGCGGGCCATGGAGCACTACGCGGCGGCGCCGGCGGTGCGCAAGCGGATCCCGGGGGAGATCCGCAGCGATCTGCTGGACGACGACGAGTGGCCGGAGGACGTGGTCAGCGGCTCCGGGAGCGGGGGCGACGACGCCCGCTTCGACGCCAGCGCCCTGCCGACGATCTTCGTCGGGGCGACGCTGGCCAAGGAGCTCGGGCTGAAGGAGGAGTCGCTGGTGATGGTGGTCGACCCGGGCTCGAGCTTCGACAGCAGCAGCGAGCCCGAATTCCAGTACTACCGGGTCGTGGGCGTGTTCCAGGCCGGGTTCCAGGAGTACGACAGCCGGCTGGTGTACGTGCACATCCGGGAGCTGCAGCGCTTCAAGTATCGCGGCCGCGATCAGGTGTCGGGGATCGACCTGCGCCTGATCGACCCGAACCTGGCGCCGGCGGTCGGCGGGGCGATCCGGGCGGCGCTGCCGGGCCGCGAGTACTCGGTGCTCGAGTGGCAGAACCTGAACGAGAACCTGTTCAAGTCGATCCGCTTCCAGAAGAACATCATCACGATCATCCTCAGCCTGGTGATCACGGTGGCGACCTTCAACGTGCTGTCGGCGCTGTGGACGATGGTGGTGCGGCGATCGGCGGAGGTGGCGATCCTGATGTCGATGGGGGCCACCGGCGGGCAGGTGGCGCGCATCTTCCAGGTGACCGGGATGGCGATCGGGCTGTCGGGCTCGCTCGCGGGGGTGGGCTTCGGGCTGGTGCTGTGCTGGCTGGTCCAGCTCTACGGCTACACCCTCGACCCGGAGGTCTATTTTATCGAGTCGCTGCCGGTCGAGATCAGCGTGACGCAGATCGGCTGGATCCTCGGCATGACCCTGGCGATCTGCTTCGTCGCCACGCTCCCGCCCTCGCTGCGCGCGGCCAAGCTGCGGCCGGTCGAGGGGCTGCGCTACGAGTAGAGCTGTGACGAAGGGGTCCGTGGCGCGGGGCGGCCTGGTGTGGATGGTGGCGCGGCGCCTGCTGCTGCGCGATGCGCAGGGCGGGTCGCGGGTGTGGTGGATCGCGCTGCTGGCGACGATCGCGATCGGCGGCGGACTGGTGCTGCTCGGGGTGCGCTCGGTGGCGCCGCCGCTGGCGGTGGCGATCGCGGCGCTCGGTCTGCTCGGCGGGGCGTGTGTGCGCGCGCTGACCCCCGCGGTGGCGGTGGCGGTGTTCGGCATGAGCCTCGGGGTGGCGGCGCTGGTGACGGTGCTCGGTGTGACCTCGGGCTTTGAGTACGAGCTGACGGCCCGGCTGGCGCGCATCAACGGGCACGTGCTGATCAGCGAGTACGGCCAGGACTTCGACGAGTACCCGGAGATGGTCGCCCGCTGGCGCGCCGACCCGCGGGTCACGGCGGCCTCGCCGTTCGCGTTCGCGACGGCCGCGGTGGTGCCGGCGACGGAGGAGGCCGAGGCGGAGGATGGAGCTGTCCCTGAGGACAGGCCCGAGGACAGGCCCGAGGACAGGCCAGTCCGGCCGCCGGCGATCGCGTTCGTGAAGGGGCTCGACCCGGCGCGGGCCTTCGAGCTGCCGGGCGTGGTGGCGATGCTGCACGGCGGCGATCTGACGGTGCTGCGCCCGGGCGACTGGCAGACGCCGCCGGGGGTCGCGCTCGGGCGCCGGCTGGCGACGCGGCTGGGGGTGAAGGTCGGCGACTTCGTGCGCCTGGTGATCCCGGCCGAGCTCGAGGGGGCGTCGGGCTCGCTGCAGCGGCCGCCTCGCTTCGCCCGCTTCGCGGTGCTCGACCTGCTCGACACGGGGGTCAGCGAGTTCGACACCTCGTTGGCGCTGATCCACCTCAGCGCCGGGCAGGCGCTGTTCTTCGGCGAGGGCCGGGTGACCGGGGTGGAGTTCGCGCTGCGGGATCCGGAGGACGCCGATGCGTTCGCGGCGGAGGTCATCGCCGCGGCGGGTCCGAACTTTCGCGCGACGACGTGGCGGCAGCAGAGCGAGGGGACGATCGCGGGGCTGCGACAGATCCGCGTCGCGGTGGCGCTGGTGCTCGCGCTGCTCGAGGTGGTCGCGGCGACGGCGTTGATCGCTAGCCTGCTGTTGCTGGTGCGGCGCAAGACGGCCGAGATCGCGGCGCTGATGGCCCTCGGGGCCGACGGTCGCCGGGTGTTCTGGATCTTCGAGGCGGTCGGGCTGCTGGCCGGGGCCGTGGGGGCTCTGGTGGGCGTGCTGCTCGGGCTGCTGCTGAGCGGATTGCTGGCGGTGTACCGCTACCCGCTGAGCGGCGACGTGTACCCGGTCGAGCACCTGCCGGTGCGGTTGATGGCGCTGGACGTGCTGCTGCCGGGTTTGGCGGCGGTGCTGCTGTGCGGGCTGGTGAGCGGTCCGGTGGCGCTCATCGCCGCGAAGCAGCCGCTGCTGCCGGGCCTGCGGCGCTGACGATCGGCCCGGCGAGCGCGGCGATCGATGGCGCGGTCGAGGCGCTCGCCGAGGTCGCGCGGCTGTCTGGACGCTGCGGCTGCGATCGCGCGGCGAGGGCTCGCTTGACCCCGCGGTGTGGCGACGCCTACCGTGGGGCACTGGAGGTCTTGATCATGCAACGCTCGCTCGTCCTTGCTGCTCCTGCGCTCGCCCTCGCCGGTGTCGCGCTGATGTCCACACCGGCGCAGGCCGGGAAGGGGATCGTGCTGATCACCTCGGGAGATTCGGTGGCGCATTACGCCGACCTGACGGGCGAGATGAAGAAGATGGCCGACGAGGCGACCGGGCATGACGTCCAGCTCGGCTACAAGTACAGCCAGTTCGGGCTGTTCTGGCTCGAGCTGTGGACCTGGGACGGCGAGTACGTGCTGTTCCACGACGACACGGTGTGGGAGCTGACGCCGGATCAGGCGGCCGAGATGTTGGCGGTGAAGGTGGAGGATCTGGGGACGCCGTGGCGCTTCAAGCTGCCGTTCGGGCTGATGATCTTGATCGGGCTCGGGGCCGCGGCTCTGGTGTGGTCGCGGATGAAGGGCAAGGACGAGGGCCCCGCGGCGCCGACTGCCGGGTGAGCAGGCGGGTGAGGAGGCGCGATCAGGGGGCCAGCGGCTCTGGCGGGAGGGTGCGGGCGAAGAACTCGACGCGGGCCTGCCACTGCTGGGTCTCGAGGCGGTGACCGGCCAGCGTGGAGGCGAGGGCGAGCTCGCGGAGGACCTCGCGGGCGCGCGGGTAGTCGCGGGCGCGCACGCAGGCCTCGATCAACATGAGCCGCGCGCTGCGGAGGAGCTCGGGGGTGGCGAGGCCGGGCTGACCTGGCCCCGGGGACAGGCTCAGCTCGAGCTGGTCGCGGGCGTCGGCGCCGTCACCGACGTTGAGCAGCTGGCGGCCGACGAGGTAGGCGCCGAGGGCTCGCTGGCGCGGGAGGGCGGCGACCTGGAGCGCGGCGTAGAGGCGCAGGACGGCCTGGCTGGCGTGGTCGGGCTGGGGATCGAAGGGGCTGAAGTAGGCGAGCAGGCGGGGGGCGAGGGCCGGGTCGCCGGCGCCGCGGCGCTTGATCTGCAGGGTGCGCTGCTGGGCCTCGCCGAGGCCGCGCTCGAGGGCACGGGCGTAGTGGCCGTCGGCGGTGCTGAGGTCGCCGCGGGCGAGGGCGAGGTCGCCGCGGCGCTCGTCGAGCACGGCGAGGAGGGTGTCGCTGAGCTCGAGGCCGCCGGGCTCGCCGGGGTGGAGGGAGGCGTCGGCGACGGCGTCGAGGGTGCCCGCGGCGTCGTCGCGGTGGCCGGTCTGGGCCTGGGCGTGGGCGAGGGCGAGGCGGTGCTCGGGCTGCTCGGGCTCGACGCTGCAGAGCTCGCGCAGGGCGCCGAGGCGGCGCTCGCCGTCGCCGCGAGCCTGGGCGGCGTTGGCCTCGGCGGCGAGGTCGGCGGCCCGGTGGGCGCAGGGGCGCTGGAAGATCGGGCGCTGCTTGTAGCGCTGACGCAGCGCCTCGATGTCTTTCGGGAGCAGCTCGCGGGCGGCGAGGAAGGCGAGCCACTGCGGCTCGAGCTCGGTGAGGGATGTCCCATAGGCCAGGTCGAAGTCGCCGGCGCTGCGGTAGAGTTCGCTGAAGGCCGCGACGCCGCGGGTCTCGATGAGCCACAGGGAGAAGGAGCCGGCGGCGGCGTAGGCCCGGCGCGAGCTCTTCCCCCAGAAGCCGAGGCCCATGATGTCGGCGAGCGGCGGACGCAGGCCGAGGCGCTCGAGGATCGCGGCCTGGTCGTGCAGGTCGAGGTGGCCCTCGGGGCGCGGGGCGAGGGCGGTGGCGAAGCCCTCGAGCAGGGCGAGGTTGACCCGCGGACCGCCCCAGCCGAGGCGAGCCGGGGCGCCGAAGACGGGGTCGCCGAAGCCGTACGAGAAGGCGTGGGCGAGCTCGTGGTGCATCACGCGGTGCGGGAAGGGCTGCTCGTTGAGGTAGAGGTGGCCGCGCCACGGTGGGGCGACCTCGGTGGTGCCGGCGCCGAGGAGGGCGCGCTTGCTCTCCGGGGTGGGGAACACGAAGCTGTGGATCGGCGGCTCGGGGTGGGCGCCGAGGCGGGTGGCGAGCAGGTCCCAGGCGAACTCGTGCTCGGCGGCGACCAGCTCGATGTCGCGGGCGGTCTGGGAGCCGGGTGCGTAGTGGATGACGAAGTGCTCGCTGTGGTGGGTGCCGAGCAGGCTGCGGGCGAGGCTGTCGACGTCGTGATGAAAGCCGTGGTGGCCGGGGCGCAGGCCGAGCGAGGCGGCGCAGGCGAGGGCGAGGACGCAGCCGGCGAGGCTCCACGGGCGCAGCGCGGGTCGTTGCGGCTGCAGCTCTCCCCGCGAGCGCAGCGTGGGTCGTTGCAGCTGCAGAGAGGGGCTGACGACGAGGCGGATCAGCAGCAAGGCGGCGGCGCAGGCGAGCAGGTTGTAGCCGCGAAACCACAGGTAGCGCGACGAGATCGGGATGCCCTCGTCGTAGATCGGGCCGGCGAAGTAGCCGAAGAAGGGGTCGAAGGCGAACACGACGGGGTCGGCGTAGATCCGCCACAGGCCGACGATCAGGCAGAAGAGCAGGGGGAGCAGGCCGAGGCCGATCTGGCGGCCGCGGCGGGTCGCGAGGAGGCCGCCCCACAGGCCCGCGACCAGGCCGCACAGGCCCGACAGCGCGGGGCCCATGGCGAAGTAGGCGAGGCCCATCCACGGGTCGCAGTTGGTCTGCCACAGCGGGGCGACGAGGAGGATGGCGAGCGGGATGGCGAGCAGGATCGCGAGCTCGCGCAGGCCGGCGCGCAGGAGGGCGGGCAGGGGGCCGTCGCTGTTGTCGCTGGCGCCGCGGGCTCGCTCGCTGCGCACAGCGTCGTCGACGAGGCCGCGGGCTCGCTCGTCGCGCACGGCGTCGACGCCGACGCCGACGGCGAACAGGGCGAGCGGGGCGGTGAGCACGAGGCTGCCCTCGTAGCCGAGGGTGCCGACCAGCGGGACCGCGGTGAGGCCGGCGGTGGCGAGCCCGAGCAACCAGCGGCGGCGCAGTCGTGGCGCGCCGAGGTGGCGCCGCAGCAGGGTTCCGGGGCCGGTCATGGTCGGGCAGTATACGGCCGACGATGCGCTACACGGCCTGGTTTCAATGCATCCGCGGTTGTCCTGGGCGGCACGCGCTGACCGAGGTGATCTATCGCTGTCCGGTTTGCGAGGGGTTGCTCGAGGTGGAGCACGATCACGAGGCCTTGCGAGGGCGCGCACCGGCGGCGTGGATGCGGCTGTTCGATGAGCGTCACGGTCGCACGCTGTGGCCGTATGGGAGCGGGGTGTGGAGCAAGCTCGAGTGGGTGCTGCCCGAGGTGACGCCCGACAACGTGGTGTCGCTGTTCGAGGGCAACTCGAACCTGCTGTGGGCGGAGCGCTTTGGGAAGCAGATCGGGCTCGATGATCTGTGGATCAAGCAGTGCGGGATCAGCCACACGGGGTCGTTCAAGGACCTCGGGATGACGGTGCTGGTGTCGGCGGTGAAGCAGGCGATCGCGCTGGGGCGGCCGATCCGGGCGCTGGCCTGCGCGTCGACGGGGGACACCTCGGCGGCGCTGGCGGCTTACGGGGCGGCCGCGGGGATCCCGGTGATCGTGCTGCTGCCGCGGGGCAAGATCAGCGCGGCGCAGCTGGTCCAGCCGATCGCCAACGGGGCGCTGGTGTGCAGCCTCGACACCGACTTCGACGGCTGCATGCGGGTGGTCCAGCGGCTCACGCAGGACCCGCAGATCTACCTCGCCAACTCGATGAACAGCCTGCGCGTCGAGGGCCAGAAGACGGTGGCGATCGAGATGGTGCAGCAGTTCGACTGGGCGGTGCCGGACTGGGTGCTGGTGCCGGGCGGGAACCTCGGGAACGTGTCGGCGCTGCACCGCGGCTTCGTGCAGATGCAGGCGCTGGGGCTGACGCAGAAGCTGCCGCGCCTGGTGTGCTGTCAGGCGGCCCACGCGAATCCGCTGTACGAGGCCTACGCGCGCGCGCGGGCGGCTGGACGGGCGTTGACCGAGGCGGACTACGTGGCCCAGGTGGCGCGGCCGACCTTGGCCTCGGCGATCCAGATCGGGGCGCCGGTGTCCTTGCCGAAGGCGGTGCGGGCGATCGTCGAGTGCGAGGGGATCGTGGAGCAGGCGAGCGAGGCGGAGCTGGCCGACGCGGCGGCGATGGCCGACCGCACCGGGATGTTCAACTGCCCGCACACGGGGGTGGCGCTGGCGTGTCTGATCAAGCTGGTGCGCGCCGGGACGATCGATCGCGCGGCGCGGGTGGTGGTGGTGTCGACGGCGCACGGGCTCAAGTTCACCGAGTTCAAGGCGCGCTACCACGAGGACGCGCTGGGGTTCCCGGCGAGGTACGCGAACCGGCCGACCTTGCTGCCGGCGGCGCCGGAGCTGGCGGTGGCGGCGTTGCACCGCCTGCTCGACGCGGTGCAGGGGTAGCGCGCGGCGCTTCAGGGCTTGCCGGTGCGGCGGGCGACCCAGTCGATCGCGGGCGAGTCGTCGCAGATGCCGCTGAGGTGCGACTGGAGGTTGACGACCTCGTAGCCGAGGTCGCCGTCGCCGAGCGCTCCGGTCTGGCCCTCGGAGAGCATGAGGTCGGTCTTGAAGGCGGTGAAGTGGAGGTCGAGGAGGGTGGGCACGCCGCAGCAGCCGTCGCACTCGCACTCGTCGACGGTGATCTGCTCGGTGTCGAACTGGCCGATGACGGCCTGGATCGGGCCGAGCAGGCTGCCGGCGTGGTAGAGCGCGGGCGAGCCCTCGGGCTCTTCGCTGTCCCAGATAGCGACGCCGACCAGCTCGCAGCCGCCCTTGCTCTTCTGGCGCTCGACGATGATGCGCGGGCAGGCGGGCAGGTTGCCGGCGGACCAGTCCTTGGGGGCGTCGAGGGTGAAGGTCCAGGGGTCCTCGATCAGACAGTTGCTGTTGCAGGGGCAGCCGTCGAGCGCGTAGACGGGGCCGGGGCTGTCGGCCTGGTTCTGGCCGACGAACTCGATGGTGCCGCAGCCGGGGTCCTCCTGGTCGTGGACGAGGGTGGCGTCGATCTCGGGGCCGTCGGCGCCGCACAGGTTGGCGCCGGTGGTCGTGTCGCCGGTGGTCGTGTCGCCGGTGGTGCCGGAGACGTCGGTGGTGGTGCCGGAGACGTCGGTGGTGGTGCCGGGGACGTCCGTGGTGGTGCCGGGGGCGGTGCTCGTGTTTGGGCCGGTGGTGCCGGAGTCGGAGTCGGAGGCGGAGGCGCTGCTGGTGGTCGGCGTCTCGCTGGTGGGCGAGCTGGTGGGCGAGCTGGTGGGCGAGCCGCTGGGGTCGCCGCCGGTGCTGGTGTCGCCGGTGCTCGCGCTGTCGGTGGCGGTGGCGACGGTGTCGCCGCCGCAGGCGAGGGTGAGGCCGGGGAGCAGGGCGAGGATAAGTCTGCGCATGGTCTCAGCGTATCCGCTGGCGCGCGGGTCGGGAAGCCGTCCGCGCGTGGGCGGGCCGCACCGCCCCGCGGAGGTTTCGCAGGAGAACGTCGTCTTTGCTGGGTGGGTCAGGGGGGCGGGAAATACACCCGGACCCGCGTCTTCTTGCCGGCTTGCAGGCGCAGGTACTCGCCGCTCTGGTCGGCGGCGCTGAGCAGGCGGTTGGGGTCGAGGCAGGCCTCGCCGTTGAGCTTCACGGCGCCCTGTTCGATGCACTGCTTGGCCTCGCGGCGGGACTTGAAGCCGTCGACGCCGGGGAGGGTGACGAGGTCGACGAGGCGGAGGGTGGTTTGCTCGAGGCGGTGCTCGGGGACGGCGCTCCAGTCGTTGCCGCCGCCGAAGGCCTGGCGCGCGGCGGTGTGGGCCGTGTCGGCGGCGTCCTGGCCATGGAGCAGGCGGGTGGCCTCGTAGGCGAGGCGGGCCTTGGCGGCGTTGAGGGCGGCGCCGCCGGCCTGGGTGAGCGCGGCGATCTCGGCGACCGGGAGCTCGGTGAAGATGCGGAGATACTTGGCGACGTCGCGGTCGTCGCAGCCGACCCAGAACTGGTAGTAGTCGAAGGGGGGCAGGCGCTCCGCGTCGAGCCAGACGGCGCCGCGCTCCGTCTTGCCCATCTTGCGGCCGTCGGCGGTGGTGAGCAGCGGGAGGGTGAGGCAGTGGGCCACGCCGGGCTCGCCCTCGGGGGTCATGCGGCGGATGAGCTCGATGCCGGCGACCATGTTGCCCCACTGGTCGCTGCCGCCAAACTGCAGGGTGCAGGCGTGGTGGCGAAACAGGTGCAGGAAGTCGTAGGCCTGCAGGAGCTGGTAGTTGAACTCGAGGAAGCTGAGCGGGATCTCGGCGTCGAGGCGGTCGCGGTAGGTCTTCACGGCGACCATGCGATTGACGGTGAAGTGGCGGCCGATCTCGCGGAGGAAGTCGATGTAGCGCAGCTGCAGCAGCCAGTCGGCGTTGTTGAGCATGACCGCGTCGTTGCTGGCGCCGCTGTCGAAGTGGAGGAACTGCGCGAGCTGGCGCTTGAGCGCGGCGGCGTTGGCCTCGATCTCGGCGGTCGACAGCAGCTTGCGGGCCTCGCTCTTGCCCGACGGGTCGCCGACCATGGCCGTGCCGCCGCCGACGATCACGATCGGGCGGTGACCGCAGCGCTGAAGGGCGCGCATCGCCATGACCTGGACCAGGTGGCCGACGTGCAGCGAGCTCCCGGTCGGGTCGTAGCCGACGTAGAAGCTGACCATGCCGGCGTGCATCTCGGCGTCGATCGCGGCGAAGTCGGAGGCCTGCTCGAAGTAGCCGCGCTCGAGGAAGGTGGCGAGGGCGGTGGAGCGCGGCTGGAGGGCGGGGACGACGGTCATGGCCGGCGCAGGATAACCCTGCGGGCGCGACGGTGGCCACCAGGGGCGGAGTTCCGGGCGGGGCGCAGGGCGCAGGGCGGGGGGCGATCGGCGAGGGCGGCGAGCCACGCGGGGGTCAAGCCGCAGCCGCCGAGAGCTGGGGCGGAGCTCAGGGCGGGACGGCGGCGGCGGGTGGTTGCTCGTGCAGGGCGACGAGGCGCTGCTCGTGATCGTCGAGGGCGCGGCGCAGGGTCTCGAGGCGGTCGCCGACGCGACGACGGAAGCGCTGGTGGAGGTCCTTCTCGCGGAACAGCTCGTCGGCGAGCTGCATGGCGACGAGCAGGGCGACGCGCTGGAGGCCGGCGCTGTTGGTGATGCGGCGGCCGCCGGAGAGGACGCGCAGGTGGGCGTCGACGTACTCGGCGAGCTGTTGCACGTAGTCCGCGCCCTCGTCGCTGCGGATGGTGAGCTGCTGGCCGGCGATCTCGACCTGGACCGATCGTTTCACGCGGGCACGATATCGCGGGCAGGCGGTGCTGTCACCGGCCGGTCAGTCGAGGGCGTGGGGGTTCATGGCGAGGGCCTGCTCGCGGTGCTTGGCGGCGGTTGCCGTCGACGCGGGGTCGCTGGCGGCGGCGTACACCTCAGCCGCGGCGGCGAACAGGTCGGCGCTGCGCCACGGGGTAGCGAGGGCCCCGGCGATCGCGTCCCTGGCGTCGCCCTGGCGGCCGGCCTTGAGGTAGGCGCGGGCGAGCGAGATCTTGGCCTCGGCGTTGGGGCGGGTGCGGTGGTTGCTTTCGGCGAGCTGGACGACGCGGGCGGGGTCGCTGCCGAATTCGAGGAAGTGGGCGAGGGCGTGGCCGTAGGCGGCCTCGGGGAAGCGCTCGAGCTGGGCCTCGTAGATCTGCCCGGCGCGATCGATCCATACGCGGGCCTCGGCGGGGCGACCGGCCGCGAGGTGGATGCTGGCGACGGCGTCCATGAACTCGGGGCTGCCCGTGCGACGGATGATGTCAGCGTAGGCGGCGAGTGCGGCGTCGGTCTGGCCCTGGAGGGTCAGGAGCTCGGCGATGTGCTCGTCGATGAGCCAGTAGCCGGCGAGCTCGGCGGCGCCGTCGTTGTAGTGGGCGAGGGCGTCGTCCCAGCGGCCGCGCCCCAGGTCCATCAGGCCGAGCTGGAGGTGCAGCCAGGCCGAGGGCTCGCCGGATCCGGGGGGCAGCTTGGCGAGGGCCTGGTGGTAGAGATGCTCGGCGTTGAGCAACTCGCCGGTCTTCCAGCGGTAGAGCGCGAGGCGGGCGAGGTTGGTGATGTCGGCGTCGCTGGCGAGGGCCTGCTCGAGGCCGATCGCGGCGGCCGGGTAGTCGCCGCGCTGGAAAGCCAGGTCGGCGCGCTGGACGGCGAGGGCGCGGCGGTCCGTGTCGCGGTGGATAGCGAATTGCTCGATGCGGTCGAGGTCGGCGGCGACGCGGTCCAGGCGGTGGAGGGTGAAGTTGAGGGCGACGCGGGTGAAGTAGGGGCCGGCGTCATCGCCCGCGATAGCGAAGGCGCGATCGATCTGGGTCTCGGCACTGGCGTAGTCATTGTAGTCGCCGCTGAGGCGGGCGCGCGTGAGGTAGAGGTCGGCGAGCTGGCCACGCACCAACCAGCCGGTGGGCTGCGCCTCGGCGCGTGCGAGCACGGCGGTGATCCGGGCGTCGAGCTCGGCGAGGGCGTCGGCGTGCTGCAGCGGCGTCGCGGTGGGCAACGGCTTCGCGGTGGGCAACGACTTCGCGGTGGGCAACGGCTTCGCGGTGGGCAACGACTTCGCGGCGGCCAGCGGCCTCGCGGGGGTGCTTGCCAGGTCGGTGGGTCTCGCGGGGCGCGATGCGGGCGGGGCGGAGCAGGTGAGGACGAACAGGGGCAGGGCGGCGAGGGATCGCTTCATCGGGGCTGACTCCGGAAACAGCGGCGGCCCGCGAGACGAGGTCGTCGTGCGGGCCGCGGCGGTGAGCATCGGTGGCGGCGATCAGTGGGGCGCGGCGAGGTAGGGGAATTCCGGCGCGAATTCCTTGTCGTTCTTCGGCGGGTTGACCGGGACGTCGGCCAGCGTCGCGGCGGTCTGGCCCGGCGCCGAGAGGTCGAGCATGACCACCGCGAGGGTGATGTCGACGCACGGGTCCGTGAGACGGCGGCCGTTGGGGAAGCCCGCCTGCTTGCTGATGTCGATCTGCAGGGTATCGGGAACGACCAGCGGGGCGGCCTGCGCGACGCAGGTGTCCTTGGCGCAGGGGACCAGCTTGCGGGTCATGAGGTCGTCGTCGAGGGCCGCGTGCAGGCCGACGAGGTTCATGACGATGTCGGGGACGAAGGTGCTGGCCGCGTCGTCGCTCGGCGTCGACGCGTTGTAGTTGTCCTTGAGCTCCTTCGAGATCACCGCGGTGGCGACGGCCGGCATGCCCATACGGTCGAGCTGGACCAGCTGCTCCGGCGGGGTCTCGTCGAAGACGAAGGGGTCGTTGGGATCGCCGGTGGGGTCGGTCGGATCGTTGGTAGTGGACGGGTCGTTGGTGGTGGCCCCGTTGGTCGGGTCGGCGGTCGGGTCGGCGGTGGTCGGGGTGTCGGTCGCCGTGGCGTTGGTGGCCGTGATCGGGCCGCCGGTGCTGGAGTTGTCGGTGTCGCTGCCGTCGTCGCCACAGGCGGTGGCGAATGCGGTGGCGAGGACGAGGGACAGGGAGATGCGCTTGAGCGGATGCATGATCGTGTCCTCCGTGCTCACGGCTTGACCCGGGTGGACGCCCAGAGGCGGAAGGTCTTGCCGTTGCCGACCAGCGCGTCGGTGCTCATCTCGACGACGATCGCGGTGACGTTGGTCGTGGCGAAGGTGTCGTGCTTATTGTCGAAGCTGAGGGTGCCGGTCTGGACGGTCTTGTTGAAGCCGTCGAGGTCGAAGAAGAAGGGGTCGTCGCGCAGGCCGGCGTACACGCGCAGGCCCATACCCGCGTCGATGGTGGTCTCGACCGGGCCGGTGACGACCGGCTTGCCGCCCGGGAGGCCGCTGACCTGCACGCCCCAGGCGCCCTTGCTGTTCTTGCCGAAGCGGATGTGGGCCTCTTGATCGGGCAGGTTGTCGTTGTTGTTGTCGATGTGGATCGTGTAGAGCACGTCGGCGTCGAAGGTCGCGGGCAAGCCGGCCTCGCCGAAGCCGGCGAAGTCGAGGACGGCGACGACCTTGCCGTCGCCGGTGTGCCAGGCGTACACGTCCGTGATGTCGCCCGCGAGGAAGGCCTTCGTCTTCGGCGCGTCGACGTGGTCGGCGGCGTGGACGGTGTCGGTGAGGAGCGGCATCGCCACAGCGGCGACGAGGCCGAGGGCAAACAGGCCCGCATTCTTGCGTGTTGTGTTCATTCTTAAACCCCTGATTTTCAAACGCCGCGGGTCAGTCGACCCACGAGCGGCGGTGCGGTACGAGCGTGCCTGCTTCGTGGATCGCTCGCAAGTCTGGAATTTGCCGCTGAAGCGCCGTGGTGTGTCGGGTGCAGCACGGCGCGAAGGGCACTCGGGGGCGGGCGATGTAGCATCGAGGGCGAGTGATTCTTTGCGGAAGGCTGTCGCTTTGTACGGTCGCTGCGATACTCTCTCGCAGCAACCCTACAAGGACTTGACCGATGCGTAATCCATCCTGGCTCACAATCTCCATGCTTGCCGTCGCCCTCACGGCGTGCGGCGACGACAAGGGCGACACCCTTTCCGCCGGTAGCAGCAGCACCGATCCCACGGCTGGCTCGACCACCGTCGAGGTGACGACCACCGCGTCGACCAGCAGCGCGACGAATGACTCGACGACCACCGGCCCGACCACGGTCGAGCCGACGACCGACCCGGCGACGACCGAGCCGCTGACCACGGGCGACTCGACCTCGGGCACCACCGGCGAGCCGGTCGAGCTGACCTGTGAGAACTACTGCTCCCTGTACGCCACGGGCTGCGCCGACTTCAGCGAGTACGCCAACGATCAGGACTGCCTGTCGCAGTGCAAGCAGTGGCCGCCCGGCATCGCCGGCGAGACCGCCGGCGACAGCCTCGGCTGCCGCCTCTACCACGTCGGCGTCGCCAACCAGGTCGATGCGAAGGTGCACTGCCCGCACGCTGGCCCGACCGGCGCGATGGTCTGTGTGTCGCCCGACGCGCCGATCTGCCAGGACTACTGCGACACGTACCTGAAGAACTGCACGGACAAGCTCAACCTCTACATCGACGCCGCGGACTGCCTGGCGCAGTGCGGCGACTGGTATCCCGGCACGGGTGCCGACACCACGGGTGACACGGTCGGCTGCCGCCTCTACCACGCGGGCGTAGCGATGGCCGATGCCAACACGCACTGCCCGCACGCCGGCCCCGGCGGCGCGATGGTCTGCGTGGCGCCGTGATCGGGTGACGATCGAGTGACGTGAGGATGCTTGTGCGCCGGGCGATGGCCCGGCGCACAACCCGTCCGTGGTTCATGAGCTCTGGGCCTCGGCGAGGCGTTGAGCCTCGTCGCTGGCGCGCAGGGCCGCGATCACCTCGTCGATGTCGCCGTCCATGAAGTCATTGAGGGCGTGGCGGGTGAGGCCGATGCGGTGGTCGCTGATGCGGTCCTGCGGATAGTTGTACGTGCGGACCTTTTCGGCGCGGTCACCGGTGCCGACCTGACCCTTGCGCTGCGCGGCGCGTTCGGCCTGGTAGCGCTGGATCTCGCGGTCGAGCAGGCGCGAGCGCAGCAGTCGCATGGCGATGTCGCGGTTCTTGGTCTGCGACTTCTCCTGCGAGCAGTGGACCGCGAGGCCGGTCGGGAGGTGGGTCAGGCGGACGGCGGAGTCGGTGGTGTTGACGCTCTGGCCGCCGGAGCCGCTGGCGCGCATGGTCTGGAGCTCGATGTCCTTGGGGTTGATGACGACGTCGATCTCTTCGGCCTCGGGCATGATCGCGACCGTGGCGGTGGAGGTGTGGATCCTGCCCTGGGCCTCGGTGGCCGGGACGCGCTGGACCCGGTGCACGCCGCTCTCGAACTTGAGCATGGCGTAGACATCCTTGCCGCGGATGAGGCCCGTGATCTCCTTGACGCCGCCGGCCGATGCCTCGCTGACGCTCATCACCTCGACGCTCCAGCCGCGGCGCTCGGCGTGGCGGATGTACATGCGCCACAGGTCGGCGGCGAACAGCGCGGCCTCCTCGCCGCCGGTGCCGGCGCGGATCTCGAGGATGACGTTGCGGCTGTCGTTGGGGTCGCGCGGGAGCAGCAGGCGCTGGAGCTGGAGCTCGAGCTCGTCGCGGCGGGTCCGCAGCTCGCGGACGTCGTGTTCGGCCAGCTCGCGCATGTCGGGGTCGGCGAGCAGGCCCTCGGCGCCCGCGAGGCTGGCCTCGACCTGCGCGTACTGCTGCAGCGCCAGCGCCAGCGGGGCGATCTCGCCGTGCTCGCGCGAGAGGGCGAGGAAGCGGGATTTGTCGTGTACGACCTCGGGATCGCAGAGCATCGTTCCGAGTTCGTCGTGACGATCGGCGATGCTGTCCAGCTTGGCGCGCAGGGAGGCTTCCACGGCGGAGCGGGAAGCTAACACCCAAGGCCCGCGGCCGCAACGCGACCCGGACGTTGCCAGCGGCCCGGTCGGCGGGATAAAGAGTGGGCGCCCGCATGTCCCCTGGATCTGACAGCCGCGAGAGGCCGCCACGCGTCGCCGATGCGCCTGCTGCGACGTCGGGCGCGGCGGCTGGCGCGGCGGCTGGGGTGACGGCTGGGGTGATATCTGGCGTGACGGCTGGGGTGACGGTGGTAGCGGCGTCCTCGTCGGTGAGCGGTGCGCCGAGTCCAGTGGTCCAGGAGGCGCCCCGCTGGTGCGCGCGGCTCGGCTTCTCGCGTGACCTCTGGACCGGGCGTGCGCGGGTGGTGTGCGACCCGGAGGTGGAGGCGTCGCTCCGCGACACGCGGCGGCTGTCGGGCGCGGCGGCGGGGCTGTTGGCCGAGCTGCTGCCGGAGCGGGCCAGCACGGTGTGGTTGCTGGCGCAGCGGCCCGACGAGCTCGCGGGGCCGCGGCGTCGCGGGGTGCACTCGCTCGAGGAATTCGACGGGCTGCTGACGCAGGCGCCGTGGGAGGTTGCGATCGTCGAGCTCGGGCAGTTCCTGGTCGACACGGCGAACCTGTCGCGCTTCGCGGCGCGGGCCCGCGGCCGGCTCGAGAACCGCCTCGACACGCGGGCCTTTCGCCTGCTGAGCGCCGCAGCCGAGGGGGCGTACGCGGGTCGCACGGTGATCGTGTCGGTGCCGGCGCAGAGCCGCGGCGGGCTCTCGCTGTCGGACTTTCAGGACCTGCTCGAGCAGCACTTCGCGCGGGCCCGCGTGTACGCGCTGGCGCCGGTGGCGGTGGCCGTGGTGGTCGACTGCGGCGAGGTGGTCCGTGAGGACGAGGACGAGGGCGACGCTGGCGAGGACGACGATGACAGCGCGCCGCCCCTGGGCTTCGACAACCGGCTCGGCGAGGACCTGGGCTACGACACGTACCTCGCGCTGGTCAACGCGCCGGCCGAGCCCGAGGGAGTGACGCTGGTCGAGCTGCCGGCGGCCGCGCTGGGGGCGACGCGCAGCGCCGAGGTGTCGCGTCCGCACGCGGCCGCACGTCCGCAGGAGGCCCGCCGCAGCGAGCGCAGCGAGGCCGAGCTCGAGAACCTCAAGATCCAGCTGGGGCAGGCGCGGCGGCAGGTCGAGCTGGCGGCGATCGCCCGCCAGTCGCTGGTCGAGCAGCTCGACGCGGCCCAGGCTCGCGTCGACAACCTCGAGGATCAGGTCGCGGAGCAGCAGCGACGACAGAGCGCGAGCGAGGTCAGCGATCGCCGGGCCGCGGCGCTGGCTGCGGCGCCTCTCGGAGAGCAGGTGCACGCCGAGCCGCCGACCGACCTGCGGCCCGACGCGACCCAGGCCACGCTGCTGGCGCTGCGCTGGGAGCTCGAGCAGACCCGCGAGGAGCTGCGCAAGGCGCTCGGGCGGCCTGTGGACGCGCTCGAGCGGGAGCTCGCCGAGCTCCGGGCCCGGCTCGGCGTGCCAACGCCGGCAGACTGACGCTGCGCGGCGATCGAGGCTCTCGGCCCCCTATTTGGCGATCGGGCTGGCTTGCAGCGAAGGCGCGTGCGTGGGCAGTCTTGCGCGTCGTGGGGCGCGGACCCGACGGTCGCGTGTTGCCCGGCCCAGGGGCATGAGACTATGCTCGCCGAGCGCGCCATTCCCCCCAGAGTGGGCGCACCGACCGACCCGCCATCACGTGTTTGCGAAACCCGCGCCTGACCAGCGCGGTCGCGCGCGGTGCACCGGGCCTCCCTTGCGAAAGCGACTTGGCCATGAAGATCTCGTCCGACGCGCCGATCCCCGACTGGTCGGCCCTTGAAACTGCCTTCGAACACAACGCCCCCGATCACCACGCCTATCTCGATCTCAGCAACGGACAGGTCGTCACGATCAACGACAGCCGCCCCGAGGATGAAGAGAAGCGCCAGCTGATCAGCAAGAGCACCGGGCGCTTCGTTCACCTCGACCCGGCCTCATCGCGCGAGCAGTACCGGTGGATGGAGCGCTTCGTCGCCTCGGTCGAGGAGGTCAGCCTGCGCGAGCGGCTGGTGCTAGCGATCGACGGCAAGGGCGCGTTCCGCCGCTTCAAGGACGTGCTGCTGTCGTACCCGGTCGAGCGCGACCGGTGGTTTAGCTACCGCGCCAACTTGCTGCACATCTACATCGACGGCTGGCTCGCGGGCCAGGACGTGCTGCTCGGCGCCTATCCGCCGTGGGGAAAGCCCGAGGAGCCGACCGAGCCGAACGTGCCGCTGGAGAAGCCGCCGGGCGAGCGGGGCGCGGGCGCCTCGGAGACCCTGCGTCGCACGGCGCGCGACCTCATCGACCGCCTGCCGGCGCTCGAGCTGCCGGCCGCGATCGCGTACCTGCAGTACCTCCACGAGCGCGGGCCATCGGTGCCCGACGCGCCCGCGTGAGCCTGTGCCTTCGGACATGTCTCAGGCGACAGGTCGCCGCTTCGCCCGCTTCATCGGCGTCAACCTCGGAGGCGGGCGCGGCAAGACCACCGCGGTCGCGCGCCTCGAGGCGTCGGCCAGCGGCGGCGTGCGTCTGGTCGAGGCCCGCATGCGCCACGGCCACCGCGGCGGCGGCGAGGACAGCGGCGAGGAGAGCGGCGACCCGCTGTTCCGCGACGAGGTGCTGGTGGCCTACGTGCAGCGGCACCTCGACGACGAGACGGTCGTGGCGATCAACGCCCCGCTGACGCTGCCGCCGTGCATCCGCTGCAATTTGCCGTGCCCGGGCGTGCCAGCCTGCGAGGTGCCGGTGGTCGCGTGGATGCGGCGGCACGCCCCGGCGCTGCTGACCCATCGGGGTCGCAGCGACCGCGGAAAGCCGGCGGTCACGCCGTACACGCAGCGGGCCGCCGACCTGTTGCTCGCGCACGCGGGCCTGCAGCCGCGCGAGTCGCTGGGTCAGGGGATGGGCCCGCTGGCGGCCCGCGCCGCGTACCTGCGCCACGTGCTGTCGCCGATGTTGCGTCTGCACGAGAACCTCATCGAGGTCCATCCGACCGCCACCTTGATCCGCCTGTTCGGGACGGCGACGGTGCAGCGTCTCGGTCGCGGGCCCACCGATGAGGTCGCGGCGCAGCGTCGCAAGATCTTCGTCGGCCTTGGCGAGAAGCTGCACTTCAACTACGTCTGGCCCGAGATCGTGGTCCGAAGCCCCCATATCTTTGAAGCGGTGCTTTCGGCCTTCACAGCGTTCCTGTGGGCGACCCAGGGCTGGCAGGGGCCGGGCGATCTGGCCGCGCCCGCGCCGGATCCGTCGAGCCCGCCCGCGATCGTCCGCGACCCGCTGACGCCGGCGCTGGCGGAGCTCGACCATCTCTGGCTGGAGGACGGCTGGATCTGGGTGCCTCCGGTGCAAACCCGCGAGGCCGAGCCCGGGCGCGGCGGGGCAGGCGTGTGATACGGCACGCAGCATTCGCCAGACCGTGGGCTCGTGGAGGCCGTTCATGCCGCCCCGTGATGTTCGCTCGCGCCACCGCTGTGCTCTCGTTGCGTCGCCATGCTCAGTGCGGTGGGGCCTGCGATCGGCTTGCCTGGGGCGTCGCCGCCGGTGCAACATCGTCCTGTCGCCGTCGGAGCGACCCGCGCTGAGGAGCCATGGCAGACCCGGGCAACGATACGTCTTCCGAGGCCGCTGGGGGCCGAGCGGGAGAGTGGTCGCCGGCCGAGCTCGACGTCGTTGAGGACGCGCTCGAGCGCTGGACCGCGGCGGAGCTCGAGGACGTTCCCGAGGACAGCACACTGTCGCCGCGGATGCGCGAGCGGCTCGAGTCGTACCGCGAGCTGCTGGCGATGACCCGCGCCGAGCTCCCGCTCGAGGACGTGTCCGACTCGCTGCTCGCGGGCGTGCTCGCCGAGGCGGCGCGCAGCGGCTCGGCCGCGCCAGCGCGCGAGCTCAAGGTCGCGGAGGCGGTGCGGGTGGGCTTTTGGGAGCGGCTGCGGCGATCGATGCTGCTGCCCGGCCTGGCCCTCGCGGGCTCGGCGGCGCTGTTGCTGTGGATGGTCCAGCCCGGCGACGAGGCCCCCACGACGTTGGCCACGCAGACCACGCCGGCCCGGCTCACGCCCGAGGCGAGCCCGGCCCCGGCCGCGCCGAAGCTCCCCGAGCTGCGCGAGGCGCCGGAGATGGACGAGCTGCGCGGCGGCGCGGCCGAAGAGAAGCAGGCTGATGAGGCGCCAGGGGCGGCCGCACCGGAGCCGGCTGCGGTGCTGGCCGACCCCGCCGAAGCGGCTGTCTCAAAGGACAGCAAGCTCGAGCTCAAGGGCGACCGCGGCAAGGCCAAGTCGATCAAGAAGAGCGAGCTGCCGGCCGAGTCCTACCCGGGCCTCGATGATGTCCCGAGCGACGCCGCGGCTGACAAGGACGCGCTGCGCGACACCCTCGAGCAGGCCGACAGGGCCCGCCGCAAGGGCCGCTGCGATCTGGCGCTCGGGCTCTACCAGGAGGCGACTGGCATGAGCGGCCCGGACAGCGAGCGGGCCCAGGCGCGGGCCGGCTACGGGCTGTGCCTGCAGGCCCAGGGCAACGACGCCGCGGCCATGAAGTACTTCGAGTCGGCCGGCAAGATCTCGCCGAGCATCAACGCGTGGATCAAGCGCGAGCGCGGCGACAGCTCGCCGAAGAAGGCGCCGGCCAAGCCCAGCTCCAAGGCCCACGTCGACGAACCGTTCAAGTGATCGGCGGATCGGCGGTTGGCTGTCCTCGGGGACAGGCTCGCGTGAGCGTCACTGGATGTCGACGCCGAAGCTGACCGCCATCGCCGGGCCGTCGAAGTCGGGGAAGCGGTGGTCGAACACGGCCCGACGCGCGCAGCTCGGGATGCCCCATACGCGCAGGCTCGCGGGGGCGCTGAGGGTGACGCTCTCGACCTTGCCGCTGGGGAGCACACGCAGCTTGAACTTGAGGCTACCCGCGGGGATCTCGGCGTAGGCGCTCGCCGTGGTGACGCAGCGCTGGATCTGCGGGGTCACCTGGGCGAAGTGACGGTCGAGTTCGGCCTCGGAGAGTCGCTCGCTGCCGGCCTTGAGGTCGAGGGTCTGCGCCTCGGCGTTGCTAAACTGCGGGATCTTGCTGTCGTCGATCGGCACGAAGGGTGGGGGCGGGGCCTCGGGGGGGCCGTCAACGTCGTCGGCCGCGTCCGGTGTCGCGTCGCCCGGGGCCGCATCGCCGCCGGTCCGCGTGCCCCGGCGCTTGCGCTTCTGCTTGCGCTTGCCCGGCTTCTCCGGGGGGGGGGGGGGGGTCTCGGCGATCGCCTGACAGCGATCCGCGACGCACTCGGTGCCCGGTCCGCACGCGCCGCCGCAGGGCTCGCGCACCTCGTTCGTGCAGGCCAGGGCCGTGACCGCCGCGATGGCCAGGAGGGCCGTGACTGCCAGTAGCGCCGGGCCGAGAGCTGCGAGCGACCTGGCCACTGTCCGCGAAATACGCGGGTGGGGTGGGGCTGTCAAGCTGCTGGAGCGCAGTCTGGGACCGTTGCAGCGGCGGCGGGCTCGTGGCAGCTTCCGCCCGTGTCCGAGCCCCGCACTGCGTCCCTCGAGTCCTTCGCCAACCCGCGGCCTGGGCGAAGCTACGAGATCCGCTTCGAGTGCCCCGAATTCACGTGTCTGTGCCCGGTCACGGGCCAGCCCGACTTCGCGACCATCCGAGTCCGTTACACGCCCGGCGAGCGCTGCGTGGAGCTCAAGAGCCTCAAGCTCTATCTGTGGTCGTACCGTGACCGCGGGGCCTTCCACGAGGCGGTGACCAACCAGATCCTCGACGACCTGGTCGCCGCCGTGGCCCCGCTGCGGATGACGGTGGAGGGCGATTTCTACGTCCGCGGTGGGATCCGTACCGTGGTCGAGGTGCAGCACCCGTAACCGGCGCAGCACCCGTAAGTGGCGCAGCCTGTGATACGGTGCCCGGCGCAGGCGTCGGCCCGCGTGGGTCGCCGCTGCCGGAGATCGCCATGCCACTGTTGCCGAGCCTCGCGGGCGCCCTGCTCGCGCTCCTCCTGGACGGACCCTTCAACTACGAGTTCTCGCGCGTCACCGACGAGAAGGGCGAGGCCTACTTCGTCGTGCGGGCCAACGAGAACCTGCCGCAGATGGAGGTCACGATCACGGGTGACCGCCAGAAGATCCGCAAGCAGCTCCCGCCGATCAAGGCCGGCAAGGAGCACAAGATCGTGTGGGTGCAGAACTCGCCGACGGCGGCCTACGAGGTGAAGATGATCGCCGGCTCGGCCGAGGCGGAGACCGGCTTCGAGATCAGCCGCGCGACCGGCAAGGCCGTCACCGGTGAGGCCGGCAAGATCACGGCCCTGGCGACCGCCGAGGACCTCGTCTACAAGCACCAGTCGATCTATCAGACCTCCTTCGATGTCACGAGCTACAAGTTCGAGGTCTACGACACCGACGGCGACGTGATCCACGTCGACAACGGCAGCCAGGCGCCGTTCAAGGGCGGCGAGCGAGTCACGCTCAAGTGGGACAGCCCCAACGACGTGTTCCTCGTCAAGGTCCGCTTCGACGGCGACGCCGGGCAGTACGGCGAGCACATCCTCGCGCCGATGGCGATCGAGATCCCGCACACCGAGGTCGTGTTCGACAGCGGCAAGGCGCTCATCAAGGGCGAGCAGTCGCCCAAGCTCGACGAGGCCGCCGCGGTGGCGATGAACAAGCTGGCCGCGGTCGAGAACGCCAAGGCCGCCGTCGGCAACGCGCTGGCGGGCAACGGCTACGTCGCCAAGCTCTTTATCAGCGGCTACACCGACACCGTCGGTCCGCCGGCGGACAACCAGAAGCTCTCGCAGCAGCGGGCCAAGGCGATCGCCGACTATTTCTACAGCAAGGGCGTGTGGTCCGAGATCTACTTCGCCGGCATGGGTGAGCGCGGGCTCAAGGTCCAGACCGGCGACAGCGTCGACGAGGAGAAGAACCGCCGCGCCGTCTACGTGATCAGCTTCCAGCCGCCCACGGGCGCCTGGTTCCCCGCCCCTGGCGCGTGGAAGAAGGCGGCCAGCAGCCGCGCGCGGCCCAAGGAGATCCCAGCCTACCCCGAGAAGTGGAAGCAGCACGAGAAGGAGAAGCGTGACAGCGCCCCCAGCACGAGCGGCAGCGGCGGCGACACGAGTAGCGGTGACACAGGCAGCGGCACCAGCGGCGACAGCGGCGACACCAGCAGCGGGGACAACGGCAGCAGCCGTCGCCCCGGCCTCGGTGAGGGCGACCCGGGCACGCCCTACCTCGGCGGCGCCGAGGATCCGCCGGCCGTCGGCGGCGAGCCAGGCGCGACCAAGAAGGGCTGCAGCGTGCACCGCGAAGAGATGCCCGGCGCGCTGATCGTGGTGCTGGCCGGGATGCTCGGGCTGCGTCGTCGCCGTCGCCAGTCGGCATGACCCTCGAGACGAGCGGCGTGCGCGTGCTGCCCGGTCGCCCGCAGGCCGGCCGCGATTGAGCCCCGCCGGCCCGGGCCGACTTTCGCGCGTGGCGTGTGCCTCGCGTTGCCCGGACGCCCGCCCGCTTGCGCCTGACCGCGCAGCGATCGCGCTGTTGATCGGAGCGCGTGGCGTGTGCCTCGCGTTGCCCGCACGGCCGCTCGCGTGCGCCTGACCGCGCAGCGATCGCGCTGTTGATCGGACCGCGTGCACGTGGTCCCATCGTCGCCATGAATGGTTGGCGATTGGGTTGGAGTATCGGTGGGATGTTCGTGCTCGGGGCGGCGCTGGCGGGCTGTGGCGACGATGGGTCGGGCAGCGGCGGATCGGGCAGTGACAGCAACACAGGGACCGGCGGGCTGGCGAGCACCGGCGCTGCGAGTGAGCCGACGACCAGCGGCTCGCCGCCGACCAGCGGCGGCCCGACCAGCACCGGCGGCAGCGGCAGCGACAGCGTCTCGACCACGGGTGGCCCGAGCGACCCGACGCTGACCACCGGCGGCTCGCTCACCGAAGTCAGCGTCAGCGCCAGCGACACCAGCACGAGCGATCCAGGCGGCAGCAGCACCGGCGGCGCCGATCTGTGCGAGGGCGGCACGCTCTGCGGGCAGGTGGCGATGTGCTGTCCCGCGGGCAACGAGTGCGTCGACGACAAGTGCCTGCCCGCGTGTGCGAGCGAGGTCCGCTGCGGCCCCGACCTCGCCGTCTGCTGCGACGACGGCGAGGTGTGCTCGGGCGACCTCTGCGTGCTGCCGGGCAAGGACTGCGTCGACTCCTACGACTGCGAGCCCGGCGAGTACTGCGAGCAGACCCTGAACAAGTGCCTGCCGCAGCCCGACCCGCTGACCTGCGAGCTGATCCCGAGCTTCGACATGATCACCGCGGTGCCCGAGTGGTCGTGGATCGATCAGGAGGTCATCTCGAGCCCGGCGGTCGCCGACCTCGACGCCGACGGCACCCCCGAGGTCGTCGTCAACGTGACCAAGTACAAGGTCAACGACTTCACGATCGGCGCCGTCGCCGTGCTCGACGGCAAGACCGGCGCGCTCAAGTTCATCATCGACCACGACCCCAACAAGCAGCAGTACGGCTCGCAGGGCCGCAGCACCCTCGCGGTCGGCGACGTCAGCGGCGACGCCCTGCCTGACATTGTCTACGCTGGCCGTGAGAGCGGCGGCAAGAGCCCGCTGCACGCCGTCGATCACACCGGCAAGTGGCTGTGGACCGCGCACAATGCCAACAACCAGGCCGTCACCACCGGCGTCGCCAACGGCGGCGCCACGCTGGCCAACTTCGACGGTGACCTGCAGGCCGAGGTCGTGTTCGGCGCCAGCCTGATCGATCACGACGGCCTCGTCGTGTGGAACCTGAACAACAACGGCGGGTTGGTCGGGGCGCCAGGCGGCTACCCTGGCGGGCTGTCGTCGGTCGCCGATCTCGACGGCGACGGCAAGCCGGAGATCGTCAGCGGCAAGCAGGCGTGGAAGGTCGACTGGACCCCGGGCAACCCGCCGGTCGTCAAGGTGACCGAGCTCTGGAACAACCTCGACGGCACCGACGGCTGGCCGGCGATCGCCGATCTCGACGGCAACAGCACGCCGGAGGTCATCCTCGCGGCCAGCGGCAAGGTGCGGGTGCTCGACGGCAAGACCGGCAAGCTGTGGTGCGGCGTCGATCCCAGCGGCGTGATGTGTGACAACAACAACGCCCTGCGCACCCAGCCGCTGACGATCCCCGGCGGCGGCCTCGGGGGTCCGCCGACGATCGCCGACTTCGACGGCGACGGGAAGCCGGAGCTGGCGATCGCCGCGGCCGCGGCCTACACGGTCTTCGATCTCAACCGCATGGGCGAGGAGATCGTCAAGCCGAACGCCGACCCGGTGCCCAAGGCCGGCGCCATCTTCCGCCGCTGGTCGCAGGTGACGCAGGACCAGTCCTCCAACGTGACAGGGTCGTCCGTGTTCGACTTCCAGGGCGACGGCGCGGCCGAGGTCACCTACAACGACGAGTGCTACTCGCGCGTGTACTCGGGCAGCGACGGCAAGGTGTTGCTGCAGATCGAGAACTCGAGCTCGACGATCCACGAGTACCCGCTGGTGGTCGACGCCGACGCCGACGGCAACTCGGAGATCCTCATCGTCGCCAACCTCGTCGGGTCCTGCACCGCGCCGGGCTACAAGGCGCGCAAGGGCGTGTTCCTCTACGGCGACAAGGGCGACGGCTGGGTCCCGACGCGTCGGGTGTGGACGCAGCACACCTACCACGTCAGCAACGCCGGCTCGGACGGCAACGTGCCTGACGTCGAGGTCGACAACTGGGGCGTCAAGGGCCTCAACAACTACCGCCAGAACGTCCAGGGCGAGGGCGTGTTCAACGCCCCCGACCTCACCGTGCAGCTGGCGATCGGGCTCGTGAACTGTCCGGCCGAGCTCGAGCTCATCGCCACCGTGCGCAACGAGGGCGCCCTCGGCGTGCCCGCGGGCGTCGACGTCGACTTCTACGCCGGCACCGACGCGACCGGCATGCTGCTCGGCTCCGCCGTCACCGCCAAGGCGCTGCTGCCCGGCGGATCGACCAAGGTCAAGCTGCTGGTCCCGGCGCCTGCCGAGGGCCAGACGCAGGACTATTACGTCGAGGTCGACAAGGCGAGCGAGGGCGACGGCGCGATCCTCGAGTGCAACGAGGACAACAACGGCGGCCAGACCACCATGGCCGCGTGCCCCAAGCCCGGGTGATCGATCCTAGGCGCGCCGGAGCTCGAGCATGAACAGCTCCTGCAGCGGCGGGCGGCGCTCGCCGTGGACCGCGGGGTCGTCGAGGCTGGACGGCACCGCCGCGATCTCGACGCGGCTGGTGAAGCCGCGGGCCTCGATCGCGTGCACCGCGACCTGCAGGTGCGGTCGACCCGGATCGGCGAGCAGCACCCGTGTGTTGGGCCCGCACAGCGCGTCCAGGGCCGGGCCGAGCGCGCCCGCCAGCTCGGCCTCGTAGAGCAGGTCGCTGCCGATCACGAGGTCGAGGGCCCCGAGCTGCTCGCGCATGGCCGCGAGCTCGGCCGGCGCGCGCCAGTCGAGCGCCCGGTACTCGATCGCCACCCCGTTGAGCGCCGCGTTGCCGGCGAGGAAGCCGGGCACGTCGGGGTGGCAGTCGCTGGCGATCACCCGCGCACCGAGCCGCGCCGCGACCAGCGCGGGCAGCCCGAGTCCGCAGCCGAGCTCGAGCACGACCTGTCCCGTGAGACAGCCCGGGCGATCCGCCGCCAGCGTCGCCAGCCAGCGCGCGAGCCCGCGGCCCGATGGCCACAGCGTCCCGAAGTAGGGTGTGAGCCGCAGGATCTCCGCCGCGTCCACACCGCGCTGACCGAGCGCCACGAGGTCGTCGAGCGCCTCGTCGATGCTGGCGAGGATGTCGAGCGTCAGCGTCAGCGCCCCGACCTGCTCGCAGATCCGCCGCAGGCGATAGGCCACGCGGGCGCCCTGCAACGACCCGCTCACGTCGCGCCCGCGTCCAGCGTGAGCACGACCTTGCCGAACTGCTCGCGGCGATCGAGGTAGCGCTGGGCCTCCGCCGCCTCGGCCAGCGGGAAGCAGCGGTCGACCACCGGACGCAGCGCGCCGCGGGCCATGAGCAGGACGATGCGGTGCAGATGCGCCTTGCTGCCCATGGTGCTGCCGAGCACCTGCAGCTGGCGGAAGAACACCTGGCGAAGGTCGGTCACCGCCGCGTGGCCCGAGCTCGCGCCGCAGGTGACGATCGTTCCGCCGCGTCGGGCCAGGCGCAGGCTCGCCTCCCAGGTGGCCGCGCCGGTGTGCTCGAACACCACGTCGACGCCGCGCTTGCCGACCGGCGCCAGCGCGCGCACCTGCTTCTCCCAGTCGGGCGCGTCGCTGCGGACCGTGAACTCTGCCCCGAGCTCGCGGGCCCGCGCCAGCTTGGCCTCGCTGCTGGCCAGGGCGATGACGCGGGCGCCGTGCAGCCGCGCGATCTGCAGCCCGGCCACGCCGACGCCGCTGCCGACCGCGTGGATTAGCACCAGCTGGCCCGGTCCGACCTGGGCGCGCACGGTCAGCATCTGCCACGCGGTCAGGAAGGTGAGGGGCGCGGCGGCGGCGGTGATCGTGTCGAGGCACTCGGGCCTGGCCAGCAGGTTCGCCGCCGGCACCAGGACCCGCTCCGCGTAGCCGCCCGGCGCCGTCTCGCCGAGGATCCGGTACTGCGGGCACAGGTTGTCCCAGCCCGAGAGGCACGCCTCACATGTCCCGCAGGACAGGCCCGGATTGACGAGCACGGCGCGCCCGAGCCAGGCCGCGTCGACCCCGGCGCCGAGCGATTCGACCACCCCGGCGATGTCGCTGCCCAGCACGTGCGGCAACGGCAGCCTGCTGCCCGGTAGCCCGTTGCGGACCCACAGGTCGAGGCGGTTGAGCGCGCAGGCGTGCACGCGGACGACCACCTGGCCGGGGCCGGCGACCGGGTCAGGGAGCTCGGTGAGGACCAGTTGCTCCGGTCCGCCGTGGGCGTGGAAGACGACGGCGCGCATGGCTTCAGGACGGGCTTTGGGACGGGCTTTGGGACGGGCTTTGGGACGGGCTTTGGGACGGGCTGTTGGCGGCGGCGAAGTTGAGCGCCGCGAAGTCGCGGACGAGGTCGTTGTACTCGCGGACGGCCTCGCCGATGTCGCCGGCGCGGGCCTTGTTGTCCTGCAGGCCCGCGCGCAGGGCGTCGGCGGAGCTGCGGTATTCCCCGAGGCTGGCGACGAACTGGCTCATCCAGAACACCTTCGCCGCGGCGGCCGGGTCGGCGTCGTGGACCGCCATGAACGCCTTGTGGGCCTGCTCGAAGGGCGTGTAGAGCCCCGCGCAGATCTTGGCCGTGATCTCGTCGTGGTCGCCGAGGCAGCGCACGTAGGGCCGGGCCGCGCGCATCATGTCGCGCGCGTGCCACTCGAGGCCTTTTCCGCTGCGGCGTTCGACCTCGGCCAGCACCTGCTCGTCGACGCTGGCCTGCTGGCGGTCGATCTCGCGGTCGAGCTGCTGGCGCGCGTCATCCCAGCGGGTGAAGGCCGCGGCGAAGCGGGTGTTCGGGTCGGTCGGCGGCGGGTCGCCTTCGCCTGGCTTTTCGGACAGGCTCGCCCGCACCACCCCGATCGCCGCCGCCAGCTCGCGCGCCTTGGCCAGGTAGTCGGCGGCCGCGGCCTCGAGTTCGACCAGGGGCGGCTGCAGCAGCGGACCCTCGCGCTGCGCCTTCACGCAGGGCTCGAGCCACTCGTCGAGCACCGGCGTGATCGACTCGGCGCGCGCCTTCTTGCCCGCCGCCTGGGCCGCGTTCACCTCGCGAAACCCCGCGTAGAGCGGCACCCGCGTGCTGTTGGCGCAGTCGACGAAGAGGCTCAGCTTGTTGCTGATCAGCTCCGGCGGCAGCTCGGCCCCGGCGGCGACCGGCCGCTCGCTGTCGGTGAGGCGCTGCTGCAGGCGCTCGCCGATCGTGTTGCGCAGCTCGTCGCCGCACGACGCCGTGAACAGGACGGGGAGGACCGAGAGGAGGAGGCGAGGGGAGGCCACGGAGCTAGACCCAGTGCGCGTCCTCGGGGACGAGGATGCGGAGGTAGTGGTAGAGGTTCTCGATGCGGTAGTGGTCCGCGGGGATGAACTCCTCGCCGTCGATCTGGGCCTGCAGCGGCGGCATGCCCTCCGGGCGCGTGACCCGGATCTCCACCACGCGGCCGCTGGGGATCTCGCGCTGCGGCAGGCCGAGCACGGCGAGGTCGTCGCGCGTGACCGGGTTGCGCTTGTGGGCGCCGATCGCCGCGGCGCCCCAGTCGGCGTTGTTCTTGACGATGATGACCTCGAATTTGCCGTCGTCGGGCTTGCCGTCCGGCGCGAAGATCCAGTCGCCGCCGTAGAGCAGCGTGCCCTTGACGACGATGTCGTTGACGCCGTCGAAGCGCAGCGTGCGGTCGTCGATGCGGATCTCGGCGGCGAAGCGGGCGCGCCCGATCAACGACTTGAACACGTTCTTGAGGTAGCTCGACAGGCCGGCCCGGATGTAGACCAGCTTGTCACGGTAGATCTGACGCACGACCGGGATCCGCTTCACGAACTCCCGCTCGCGGTTGCGCTTGGCGAGGATCTGCGCCGACAGGCCGAGGCCCCAGCTGTCGAACCACAGGTCGCGCAGCAGCAGCTCGCCCGCGGGGTCGAAGGCCTCGACCTTGCCGACGTCGAGCCACTGTTCGATCCCCGTGGCGATCACCTTGATGTTGGCGCCGAGCGCCTTGACCCCCGAGTGCACGCCGAACGATCGGCCCTGGTCGTTGGCCGTGCCCATCGGCAGCATGCCCATCGGCGCGTCGACCCCATATTGCTCGCGCGCCAGGATGATGCCCTTCGCCGTCTCCGCGAAGGTCCCGTCGCCGCCGAGGTAGATGACACGGGCCACGTCCCCCTTCTCGAGCCGCTGCGCCAGCGCGGCCACAGTGGCGCCCTCGGGCAGCGTCGAGAAGAATTCCGGCTGCAGCCGCGCTGTCTGCAAGCCCGTCATCGCCGCCTCGATCGCCGCGGCGGCCTTGCCGGAGCGGGCGGTCGGGTTGCCGACCAGCAGCGATACACGGGGCCTTGGCACGTGCCGGTAGCCTACACGTCGGCGCTGTCCCGCGGCCTGGCAGCGGCCCCGGTCTGCTGCGGGGACCTTGCTCACGGCCCCGCCACAGCGCGTGGTCGCAGCGGAGCGCAGGAGGAAGACCCGCGAGCCGCGGTCCGGGTTTCGCGCTGGCCCCCGGCGGCGACTCACGGGCCCGGGACTGCCCAGCGCACGCGTAGATCTGATACCTGTCAATGCCATGTCGTGCGTGCGTTCCAAGCTCTCCATCGCCTTCTCGTCTCTGCTCTTGCTGGCCTGCAATGGCAGCAAGGCTGACTCCGCGAACCCCGGCGGCAGCGGCAGCGAGGTGCAGGCGGGCGGCGACACCACGCCCGCGGCCTTCAAGTTCCAGAACCCCGGCGGCATGTGGATGCCCCGTCAGATGGCGCAGCACGCCGACACCTTGAAGAAGCTCGGCGTCAGCTACGACCCGAAAGCCCTCACCGACCCGACCGCCTTCCCGCTCAACGCGGTCGTCAGCCTCGGCGGCTGTACGGCCTCCTTCGTCTCGCCGGACGGCCTGCTCATCACCAACCACCACTGTGTCACCCGCTACCTGCAGCACAACGCCACCCCGGAGAAGAACCTGCTCAAGGAGGGCTACCTCGCGGCGACCCGCGCCGACGAGAAGTCGGGCGGACCGACCGCGCGGGTGTGGGTCACCACGGCCTTCACCGACGTGAGTGACAAGGTGCTCGGCGGCCTCGAGGCCGTCACCGACGACAAGGATCGCTACAAGCAGATCGAGGAGCGCCGCAAGCAGATCGTCAACACCTGCGAGAACGGCCGCCCCGAGGTCGCCTGCTCGGTGGCCAGCTTCTTCGAGGGCGCGCAGTTCTTCCAGATCGAACAGGCCGAGATCCGTGACGTGCGCCTCGTGTACGCCCCGGCCGCGGGCATCGGCAACTACGGCGGCGAGGTCGACAACTGGCGCTGGCCCCGGCACACCGGCGACTTCTCGTTCCTCCGCGCCTACGTCGGCAAGGACGGCAAGCCGGCCGACTTCAGCCCCGACAACGTCCCCTACAAGCCGGCTCACCACCTGAAGGTCGCCACCACCAAGGCCGCGGCCGACGGCTTCGTCATGGTCGCCGGCTACCCCGGTCGGACCCAGCGGCTCAAGACCGCCGCCGAGGCGCAGCAGGCCGCCGACTGGTACTACAGCCGCCAGATCGCGCTCTACGAGGAGCACATCGCCGTGCTCGAGACGATCGGCAAGGACCGGCCCGACGTCGCGATCAAGGGCGCCTCCCGCCTGCGCAACCTCCACAACTACCTCACCAACTTCAAGGGCGTGCGCGACGGCCTGGTCAAGGGTGGCGTCGCGGCCGAGAAGGCCCGCCTCGAGGGCGAGCTGCAGAAGTGGATCGACAGCGACGTGGCGCGCAAGGCCAAGTACGGCGACGTGCTCGCCAAGATGGCGGCGCTCAGCCAGGAGCGGGCCCGGACCCGCGAGCACGACATGGCCCAGGACGAGCTCCTGCGCGGCTCCCAGCTGCTCGGCGTCGCCGACACGATCGTCAAGCTCGCCGACGAGCGCCAGAAGCCAGACCCCGAGCGCAAGCTCGGCTTCCAGGAGCGCGACGCCAAGGACCTCGAGCAGGGCTTCCAGGCCATGCAGAGCTCCTACGATCCGGACATGGACCGCGCGGTGTTCAAGCTCTACCTGCAGCGCGCCGCCAAGCTGCCGGAGGCCGAACGCCCCGAGGTCCTCGCCGCGGTGCTCGGCGCCGGCAAGGCCAGCGACGCCGACATCGATCGCGCCCTGACCGCGCTCTACAAGACAAGCAAGCTCGGCGACTCGAAGGCCCGCATCGATCTGCTCAAGACGGCGACCCCGGCGAGCCTGGCGAAGAGCAAGGACCCCTTCATCAAGCTCGCGCTCAAGGTCAAGCCGGTGGTCGACGCCTACAAGGCCCGCAGCGAGGCCCAGGCCGGCGCGCTCGCGGCCCTGCGTCCCCGCTACATCGAGGCGCTCCAGACCTACTCCGGCGGCACCCTCGCGCCCGACGCCAACGGCACCCTGCGCATCACCTTCGGCACCATCCGCGGCTACAGCCCGCAGCCCGGCGCGCCGGTCTACACCCCGTTCACGAAGCTCTCCGAGGTCGTCGCCAAGCACACCGGGGAGGAGCCCTTCAACGCCCCGAAGGCGCTGCTCGACGCCGTGGCCGCCAAGAAGTTCGGGCCCTATGTTGACCCGACCCTCGGCGAGGTCCCGGTCAACTACCTCACCGACCTCGACATCACCGGCGGCAACTCGGGATCGTCCACCCTCAACGCCGCCGGCGAGCTGACCGGCCTCGTGTTCGACGGCAACATCGAGGCGATGGCCAGCGACTGGGTGTTCATGCCGGCGATCACCCGCTCGATCCACGTCGACATCCGCTACGTGCTGTGGGTGATGGACGCGGTCGACAACGCCGACCACCTGCTCACCGAGATGGGCGTCACGCCCGCGATCTGAGGGCCAGGGGGCGCGCGTGCATATTCGCTGCCCCATCTGCCGCAAGCAGATCCGCGACGCGCCGGACGACTTCGCCTGGCGCCCGTTCTGCTCCAAGCGCTGTCAGACGATTGACCTCGGCAACTGGCTCGGCGGGGCCTACCGCATCACCCGTCCGCTCGGCCCCGACGACGTCGACGACGACGGCGAGCGCGGCGTCAACTGAGCTCGCACACGCGGCACCCAGCTCAATAACCGCGGTCGCCGACGCCGTGACGCGAGCGTCTGTCACGTTCACGGCAGCGCCGTGAACGTGGCCGCCTCACTTGCGGCGGTTCTTCTTGCGCGCCAGCTTCTCCGCCTTGCGCTTCGCCGCGATCGCCTTGTAGTCGATGGCACCCTTCGGCGCGCCCGGGTGCCCGCCCATGCCGCCATGCCCACCGAGGTTCGGCGCGCCCTGTTGTCCACCCGGCAGCCCCGGCATGCCTGGCAGCCCACCCATGCCCGGCATGCCGCCCATGCCCGGCATGCCGCCCATGCCCGGCAGTCCGCCCATTCCCGGCATGCCGCCGCCGCCGAACATCGAGCTCAGCGCCTCCGGGTTCTGGGCCAGCTTGCGCAGCGCGTTGAGCTGCTTGAGGCTGCCCATCCCGGGGATCTTGTCCATCAGCCCGCCGAGGCCGCCGCGCTTCTGATCACCGCCGGGCATGCCCGGGATGAGCCCGCCGAACATGCCGCCCATCATGCCGAACATGTCGCGCATGCTGATGAAGCGGGCGATGAGCCCACGGACCTCGTCCTCCGTGCGCGCGCTGCCGCGGGCCACCCGGGCGACGCGGCTCTGCACGAAGTCCTCGGGCTTCATGTTGTTGGGGTCGGGCATGCCGGCCGCCGGGTCACGCCGCTTGCGCCGGCTGAGTTTGGCCGCGGCCGACTGCTTCGGATCCTTGTCGAAGAACAGCTCCGGCTCGTTGCGCTCCGCCTTCGTCATCGAGCGGATCATCGCCTCGACCTTGCCGAGCTCCTTGTCGTCCGTGGCTTGCTGCATCGCCTCCGGCGGGATCTCGATCCCGAACATGCTGGCCAGGGGCATCTTCTCCATGATGTCCTTGAGGCTGCCCATGCTCTGGATGTTCTTGATCTGGGTCAGGAAGTCATCCATCGAGAACTTGCCCGAGAGCATCTTCTCGGCGTCCTTCGCGGCCGTCTCCTCGTCGACGACCTCCTGGAAGTCGTTCATCAGCCCGACCAGGTCGCCCATCCCTAGGATGCGCCCGGCCAGACCCTCGGGGCGGAACTCGTCGAGCTTGTCGAGCTGCTCGCCGATGCCGAGGAACTTGATCGGCTTGCCGGTGACCGCCTTCACCGACAGCGCCGCGCCGCCGCGGGCGTCGCCGTCGAGCTTGGTCAGGATCACGCCGGTGACGTCGAGCTTCTCGTCGAAGGCCTTCGCGGTGGTCACCGCGTCCTGGCCAATCATCGCGTCGATCACCAGGAAGATGTTCGACGGCTGGACCCGCGTCTTGATGTCCGCGAGCTCCTGCATCAACACGGCGTCGATCGTCAGGCGACCGGCGGTGTCGTAGATGACGAAGTCGTAGTTCTCGGCCGCGGCGGTGTCGGTCGCGTCGGCGCAGATGTCGACCGGGTTGGCCCCGTCGATCGAGAACACCGGCAAACCGAGCTTCTCGCCCAGCACCTTGAGCTGGTGCACCGCGGCCGGACGGTACACGTCCGCGGCCACCAGCATCACCTTGTAGCCGGCCTTCTGCAGCTTGCGCGCGAGCTTGCCGGTGGTGGTCGTCTTGCCCGAGCCCTGCAGGCCCACCATCATGATGCCCGTGACGCCCTTGCGCGCCCGCGACAGCGAGGTGTCCACCGGACCCATCAGCGCGATCAGCTCGTCGTGGCAGATCTTGACGAAGTGGTCCTCGGCGCGGACCCGCAGCGTCTCGCTCTGCTTCTTCGCGACCAGCTGCACCTTCTCGCCGAGCGCCTTCTCTTTGACCGCCTGCAAGAAGCGCTTGACCACCCCGAACTCGACGTCCGCCTCGAGCAAGCTCAGGCGCACGTCCTTCAGAGCGGCGTTGACCACGTCCTCGGTCAACTCGCCTTTGCCAGTCAAACGCTCGCGCGCGGCCCGGAAACCCTTCGATAATGTCTCGAACACGGCCGGGCGTTCTACCACTTCCCGGCCCCGCGCGGCGCTCCGGACGTGCCCGGGGGGCCTAGCTCACACGCATGGCCGTGGGCGCGAGCTGCCCGGAGACCCGGCTGGTGAATCCGGCGGCCGCGCGCTACGTTGGCTGCCCCACCATGACGAAAACCGCCGCCAGGGCCCAGGGATGGGGCGTCAGCCTGCTGTTTCGCGGTCGCAGCGTCGCCGAGTGCAGCGTCCGCGACGGCGCTCCGCTGCGTGTGGGCGAAGATCCCGCGTGCACGCTGGTCGTGCCGGGCCTCGGCGGCAGCGCCTTGCTCGCGCAGGGCGAGCGCCTCCTCGGCGTGCCCGGACTCACCGGTCTGGTCCACCGCGACGGCGAGCCCGAGCCCGTGCAGGAGACCGACGGCACGACCCTCAGCGTGGGCGAGCGCGCCGAGCTGCATTTCGTCGCTCACCCGGAGATCACCCTCGAGCTGCGTCGCCAGCAGTTCGATCGCCTCCCGCTCGGCACGCTGCTCAACGTCCGCGAGCTCGGTCGCCAGCTGGCTCTCGGCGCCGGCCTGGTCGCCGGCATGATCTTGCTGGTCCGCAGTGAGGCGCCGGTCAACACCCTCGAGGTCAAGGGCGAGCCCGACGCGCCCGAGGACTCGGCCCTGGTGCGGGCGATGTTCGCCACCGCGGTGGAGCCTGTACCGATCGTCGACGTCCGTTGGCTGCCCGTGCCTGTGCCCGTCGCTCCGCCGTCGCCCGAGCCGCCCGCGCTTGCCAGCCTCGCCGCGCTCTTGCCCCCGCCCGTCGCCGTGCCCGTCGCCGACGCACCGCCGCGAGCCCGCAAGCGCCGCGCCCCCGAGCCCGAGGTCACCGCGATGCTGCTCGGCTCGCTGGAAAGCGACGAGCTCGGCGGTGTGTTCGACGAAGCCGTGGTCGGCGGTGTGGTCGGCGGCGTGGTCGGCGGTACGGTGGCATCCGACGTGATGGCCGAGCGCAGCCCGGACGCCCCTGGCCTCGCCTTCGGCCTCGCGGACGGTGGTGCTGGCGGCCTGGGTGGCGGCGGCACGGGCGAGGGCGTCAGCGCCCGTCCGACCGTCGGCGACGAGCTCGTGGTCCGCGAGCTCCACGATCAGCCCAGGCCCGAGCTCGTCGAGCTCGACGAGCCGGCCGACGACAGCTTCGTCGAGGCGATCATGGGCCCCGGCACCAGCGACACACCTGTCCCCGGGGACAGCCCGCCGCCGCCTCCGCAGGCTGGCCCGCACAGCCACGGCGAGGCCGGCGTCGCCGTGCTGCGTGGCACCGCCGACGGGCTCGCCGCGGTCGCCCCCGAGGACCGCTGCGACGACCCCACGATCAGCAAGAAGCGCCAGCTCGACGTCGTCTTCGTCGTCGACGTCTCGACCACCATGAATTTCATGCTCGGCCGCATCGAGCAGCAGCTCGCGCAGGTCGACGCCGAGGCGCGGGCGGCCGGCCTCGACACTCGCTACGGCCTCGTCGTCTTCGTCGACGACGTCCAGCTCGGCAACCAGGGCCAGCCCTACGTCGACCTCGCCGCCGTGCAGCGGGACCTCGCGCACTGGCAGGCCTTCACCAGCAGCAACCGCCAGATCGGCAGCGAGGCCGCCAACCTCGACTGGCCCGAGAACAGCCTCGACGCCCTCCACAGCGCCGCCACCGGCTTCGCCTGGCGACCCGCCGACACCACCCTGCGGATGATCGTCCACGCCACCGACGACGACTTCGGCGAGGCCCCCGCGGTCCAGAGCGGGCAGCAGATCCAGCACAGCTACCAAGCGACCGTCACGGCCCTGCGCGCGGCGGAGGTCCGCATGTTCAGCTTCGCCGCAAAGATCGGCGGTCAGTGCGAGTGCCTCGACGTCCGCCCGGGCCTGTTCACCCGCCACCGCGGCCGGCCCTCGCTGCCGAGCGCCACCGGCGGGGTCGTGTTCGACATCGACGAGGTCGCGAGCGACAAGCTCAGCTTCGCGGCCGCGGTCGGCGGCGCGATCAAGAGCGGCGTCTGCACCCGCTACCCGCTCTCGCCGTTCGGCTGAGCGCCCGTGCCCGCTCGCGGGTGATACCCTGGCCGCACGTGGAAGCCTCGCGGTCGATCGCCCTGTGTCTCCTGCTCGCCGCGTGCAAGGGCGGCGACGGCAACGACGGCGGCAGCGAGACTGGGGGCACCGGCGGCGGCTCGGCCAGCAGCGGCGACGAGCCGACCACCGGCGACCCCGTGTGCACCGACTGCACCCCCGTCGGCATGATGAGCTTTCGCCTGCCCTCGCCCGCGGGCGCGACCCTGTGGACCGCGACGACGATGGACAAGGTCCTGCGCGAGGCGGCCCCGCCCGAGGCCACCGCCCCCGCGATCCAGATCCACGCCGCCCGCAACGAGTACGAGCCCTTCCAGCTGGTCGTGCGCAGCGACACCGACGCCATGGTCAGCGTCAGCGTCTCCGATTTCAGCGGACCCGGCCCGCTCCCCGCGGTGACGCTGCACCGCGTCGACTACGTGAACATCGCCGCCCCCTCCGACCCGGGCGCGATCCTCAGCGGCCAGATCCCCGACCCGTTGGTCCCGATCGCCTTCGGCACCCCCGTGGCTGTCAGCGCCGCGAGCAACCAGCCGCTGTGGTTCACCGCGCAGGTCCCCGCCGACGCCCTCGCCGGCGACTACAACGCCACCATCACGGTGACCATCGCCGGCCTCGCCCACGAGGTCCCGGTCCAGCTCCACGTCTTCAACTTCGCCATCCCGGCCCAGCTCGGCTTCGACGGCAACTGGAACACCAGCTTCGAGGCCCTCGGCGGCGGCGCCAGCCTCGAGCGCGTCGAGCTGCTCAAGGACTTCTTCTTCGCCCACCGACTGGTCCCATCGTCGGTCGCCTGGCCGGCGGGCACCAACTACAACGGCGGCATCATCTACGACTGCGCCGCCGGCGTGTTCAAGGAGGAGGTCAACGACTACGACATCTCGTCGCTCGGCCCGAAGTACATCGACGGCGTCGGCTGGAACGGCGTCGGCTTCCCGTCGTTCCAGGCCATGACCTTCGTCGACAACAGCACGCCGCGGCCGCAGCTCTTCTGCGACGTCGACCGCGGCCCCGACCACGTCGGCACCGCCGAGTACAACGCCGCCTGGTCGAAGATGCTGACCGCTCTCGACGCCTACCTGGTCGGCAAGGGCTGGGCCGGCAAGGCCTACTACTACACGCAGAACGAGCCCCAGGGCCCCGTCGACTACGACACCGCCGCCTACCTGGCGACCCTCACCCGCAGCGCCGCGCCCAACCTGCGCCTGGCGATCAGCGAGGAGCCCAAACCCGAGATCGCCGAGCACCCGCAGATCGCCGGCAACCACTACGACCTGTGGTGGGCCAACCTCTCCGCCTTCGAGCCCGTCTACGCCGCCACGCGTCAGGCCCTCGGCGAGCAGGTGTGGTGGTACTTCCTCTACGGCGACCTCCCGCCGCACTTCAACCCGATCACCATCGATCACGCCGGCGTCGAGACCCGCGTCGCCCACTGGGCCGCCTGGAAGTTTCGCATCCGCGGCTTCGCCTACTACTCCGTCACCGGCTGGGGCGCCGACCCGATCGCCGACCCGCGCCCGCAGGGCACCAATCAGAACGGCGACGGCTTCCTCCTCTACCCCCCCCAGGGCGACGCGCTCGTCACCAGCATCCGCTGGGAGCTGCTGCGCGAGGGCATCGAGGACCACGAGTACCTCCGCCTCGCCGCCGGCGGCAACTATCCCGCGACCCCGGCCGAGGTCGTCGGCTGCGACGTCTCGGTCGCCAGCGCCGTCTCCTCGACCACCGCCTACACCCGCGACGCCTCGGGCCTGCAGCACCTGCGCGACGAGCTCGGCTTCTACCTCGAGGGTGCGCGCAGCGGCTGTCCGCTGCTCATGACGAACGCCCCCGGCGTGCACAAGCGGGCCCCGTACTACCTGAACTTTCAGGACCCCGCCGGCGAGCCCGCCACGGACCCGCTGCAGGTCGACGGCCAGACCTGGCAGAAGGTCGGCTGGGTCCCCTACGCCGTCGAACAGGGCTTCGGCTGGTCGGGCCCCTACATCGGCGATCCCGCGATCATGAAGGCCCAGTACCTCGCTGATGCCCCCGTCGATGAGCTGCAGCGCAGCATCCTCTACAACGACTACGGCCGCACCGACACCTTCAACTGGGACATCGAGCCCGGCCTCTACACCGTCACCGTCTCGGTCGGCTGGCACGGCAAGGACTACCCGAAGCACCGCGTCATCGTCGAGGGCACTCCGCTGTTCGACTCGGTCCCCACCACGATGGCCGAGCCCTACCGCGTCGCCTCGATCGACGTGATGGTCAGCGATGGCAACCTCACCCTCGAGGCGGGCCAGATGGACGAGTACACGATGCTCAACTGGCTCAGCATCGTCCCGAAGGATTGACCGCCGCGCGCGAGATTGCGCTAAGCTGCCGCAGTGCGCCTCCTGACCCTGCTTTGCGGCTCGCTCCTCGCCACCCCGGCCCTCGCCGGCGAGACCAAGATTGTCCTCGATGGCGCCGTCCCTGACGGCGGCCTCGACCACTTCTTCGTGCCCTTCGACGTCCCGCCCGGCACCGTCGAGATCGAGGTGCAGCACGATGACCTCTCCGACGCCAACATCCTCGACTGGGGCCTCAACGACCCCGCGGGCTTTCGCGGCTGGGGTGGCGGCAACAGCGAGCCCGCCGTCGTCGGCCTCGCCGCCGCCTCGCGCAGCTACGTCGCCGGCCCGATCGCCGCGGGCGAGTGGCGGGTCGTCGTCGGCAAGGCGAAGCTCGTCGAGACCCCCGCGAGCTACGCCCTCACGGTGATCCTGCGCGACGCGCCGAGCCTCGCGCCGCAGCCCGAGCGCGCCCCCTACCAGCCCTTCGCGGGCCTCGGCGGCGGTCCGCGCTGGTACGCCGGCGACTTCCACGTCCACTCGCGCGAGAGCGGCGACGCCAAGCCCCCGCTCGCCGAGATCGCCGCCCTCGCGCGCAGCCGCGGCCTCGACTTCGTCGAGATCAGCGACCATAACACCCTCACCCAGCTCGAGTTCTTCGCCGCCGCCCAGGCCGAACAGTCGGAGCTTCTGTTCGTCCCGGGCAGCGAGTTCACCACCTACGCGGGCCACGCCAACGCGATCGGCGCGACCGCTTGGGTCGACCACAAGATCGGCCAGCCCGGCGTCACGATCGCCGCCGCAGCCGCGGCCTACGCCGCCCAGGGCGCGTTGTTCTCGATCAACCACCCGGCGCTCGACCTCGGCGACGTGTGCATCGGCTGCGCCTGGAAGCACGAGATCCCGGCCGAGCTCGCCGCCGTCGAGGTCGCAACGGGCGGGCTCGACAAGGCCGGTAAGTACCTCACCGACGATAGCATCGCCTTCTGGGACAAGCTGTGCGGCGAGGGCCGTCACCTCGCGGCGATCGGCGGCAGCGACGACCACCGCGCTGGGAAGGACCTCGGCGCCTTCGACAGCCCCGTCGGCGACCCCACCACGATGATCTACGCCGACGAGCTCAGCACCCCCGCGCTGCTCGCGGGCATCACCGCGGGTCGCACCGTGGTCAAGCTGCAGGGACCCGGCGATCCGATGCTCGAGCTCGCCGCCGATGTCTCCCCGATCGGCGACACCATCACCGCCGACGCCGTCACCCTGCAGGCCACGGTCACCGGCGCGCCCGCGGGCAGCAGCGTCCGCTTCCTCCGCAACGGCCAGGGGATGCCCCCGATCCCGATCGACGACGACCCCTTCGTCGCCAGCGTGCAGGCCACCGCGCCCGCCACCGGAGAGGACCGCTGGCGCGCCGAGGTGATCGTCGACGGCCAGCCACGCACGATCACCAGCCACCTGTGGCTGCGCGACGATCCCTCGTCCGCCCCGACCACCGGCCCCGAGCCCACCACCGGCCTCGACGCGAGCAGCGGCAGCACCGCCGCGCCCACCGGCGGCGCTCCGGGCAGCAGCAGCAGCGGTTCCCCCGAGGAGACCCCAGGCGAAACTGGCGGCTGCGCGTGTGACCTGAAGAAAAGGCCGAGCGCCCCCATGTTGCTGGCGCTGCTCGTGCTCATCCGCCGACGCCGGGACTAGCTGGCCCGAGAGACAGCCTCACACGAAGGGCGAGCGGTACGGCGGCCGGCGCCGGGTGTTCGTCCCGAGCTCGGCGTAGCTGGCCCGAGAGACAGCCTCACACGAAGGGCGAGCGGTACGGCGGCCGGCGCGGGGTGTTCGTCCCGAGCTCGGCGTAGCTGGCCCGCAGGTACAGCGCGTCGACGTGATCGATCTCGGCGGGTTGATCGCGCCTGAAGGCCCGGGCGGCCGCCCGCCACAGCCCGCGCCCGTCGACGCCCGGCGTCGTCTGCAGCGCGAAGCCAGCCAGCGCCTCCGCGTAGGCCGCCGCGCCTGGTCCCACGACCTGGATGCCTGGCGCATCGACCATGTCCGTGAGGACCTGTCCGATCGGACAGCAGCGCGGCTCGCCCAGTGCCCGCGGTCCCTCCTCCGCGAGTACGAAGCGAGCCGCGTAGACCTCGCCGCGTCGCGCGTCGAGCAGCGCCAGCACCTCGCCGTCGCGCGTCGCCCCGCCGGCCAGGCTCGCCAGGGTGCTGAGCGCGAACAGCGGGCAGGGGAGGGCGAAGGCCAGCCCCTTCGCCGTCGCCAGCGCCACGCGGGTGCCGGTGAAGGTGCCCGGCCCCACGCCGCAGGCGATCGCTCCGAGCTGGCGCGGTGTGATGCCCGCCTCCTCGAGCAGCGCGGAGATCCTCGGCGCGAGCAGACTTGAGGCCGGCGCCGCGCGATCGTCGTGGGTCGCCTGCGCGACCAGTCCGTCCGCGTCGCCGCCGACCCGCCCAAGGGCGAGCGCCGTGCACGGCGTCGAGGTGTCCAGCGCCAGCAGCCAGGTCGACATCAGTCCATCCAGATGCGCATCACGTCGTTGCGCAGGGCGATGAGGAGGAGCAGCAGGATGATGACCAGACCGATCGCGCTGGCGATCTCCCGCGCCCGCTGGCTGAGCGGTCGGCGGCGCAGCGCCTCGATCGTGAAGAACATCAGGTGCCCACCGTCGAGGATCGGGATCGGTAGCAGGTTGACGAAGCCGAGGTTGATGCTGAGCAGCGCCATCAGCCGCAGGAACTCGGCCCAGCCCTGGTTGGCGGCCGTGCCAGCGACGTCGAAGATGCCGACCACCGAGCTCAGCTCCTCCACGCCGCGCTCGCCGGTCACCATCTGCCGCAGGGTCGTCCACATCATCATCAACATCGACCCGGTGGTCGTCAGCGCCGAGCGCATCGCGTACGTGAAGCGCCCGCGGATCGGCTCGGGCGGCGGCGTCATGCGGCTGTGGTAGGGCTCGGCCCCGAACCACAGGTAGCTGCGCGCGTCCTTGTAGAGCCCGCGGTAGCTGCGGATCTCCTGCGTGACCTGCACTTCGCGCGGCGCCTGGCCAGGCGACTGCACCGTCAACGCCAGTGGTTGCTCGCCCTGACGATCGAGCAGCACCGCGACCGTCTCCCAGCGCGTCACCGGTCGATCAGCCACCGCGAGCACCCGGTCGCCCGGAGCGATGCCCGCCTTCGCGGCCGGCGAGTCCGGCTCGACCGTGCGGACGAAGGTGTTGGCCGGCAACAGCCCGGTGCTCTGCCCGCGCTCGTGCCGTGGCAGCAGGCGCGCGTGGTACGAGTCGAACCACAAGTAGCGACCGAGCTCGCCGCGCACGGCCTGGGGCCGCAGGTAGGTGAGGCGCAGCGCGCCGTCGCGGCTGCGCTCGAGCTCTCGCTCGAGACCCTCGATCGTCTCGACCGGCTCGCCGTTGACCGAGGTGATGATGTCACCGGTCTGCAGGCCCTCGGCGTGGGCCGGGGAGTCGGTGTCGATGATCCCTATCTGCGGCGCGTAGACCCACTGGGTCACCCCGAGCAGGCCGCGCGCCTCGTGTTCGCCCACCATGTTCTTCGCCACGCTCTTGCGCGGCGTGACGAAGCGGTCGAAGCGGACCCCGTCGCGCTCGATCTGCAGGCGAAGCTCGCGGCCCGGGGCGACACGTACGCGGTCCTGCATCTCCTGCCACGCGTGGATGTCATCGCCCTCGATCGCCACGATGCGATCGCCCGACTGTAGGTCCGAGGCCGCCGCCGCCGAGTCGTCGAGCACGGTGCCGATGATCGGCGGTGCCACCACGGTGTGCCCGAGGAAGAACGCGAAGTAGATGAACAGCGGGAGCAGCAGGTTGAACGCCGGACCTGCCCCGAGGACCAGGTAGCGGGCCCACAGCGGTTTGTTGCGCAGCGCCCGGTCGGCGTCCTGCGGGCTCAGCTCCTCGTCCGGCGACGCGCCCAGCAGGGTCACATAGCCGCCGAGCGGGATCGGAGCGATGCGGTACTCCGTCTCCCCGATCTGCACCCGCGCCAGCGCCGGACCGAAGCCCAGCGAGAAGCGCACAGCCTTGACCCCGACGAGCTTCGCCGCCAGCAAGTGACCGAGCTCGTGGATGAAGATCAGCGGCCCGATCAACAGGATGAACGCGAGAAAATACGTCACCCTCGACCTCCTGCAGGCCGTTCGGCGCAGCGTGCGAACTCGCGCTGGCGCTGGTGTGGCGTCGTCATGCCAGAGCCCTGGATACTCGACTCACGCGCGCAGGTCCATCGCGGCACCCCTCCGAGCCGAGCATCGTGACAGCAATCACGGGCCAGGAAGCGACCGTGTGACGCCAAAAAAGATGCTGGTCTCGCCTGGACCTCGCCGTACACTTGTCCGCCGCGCGGGCTCAGGTGGCGCGCTCGAGCGACTTGTCTCGACGTCCAACCTGCACCGCCTGAATCCCGTCCAAACCCGGGCGTCTACCGCCCCTGAATTTCCGACCTCCACGAGGACTTCCCGATGATCCGCAATACTCTGATCCTGGTAGCGAGTTTTGGGCTGATGGCTGGTTGTGCCACCTCTTCCGCGACCTCCACCCCCCAGAACCCCGATGCTGGCAAGGTCAACTACGACGTCGGCAGCGCGCCGAATGGCGGCACCGGGTCTGGCTCTGGCGGCACCGAGCCGGCGACCGATGGCGGCGCTGCGCCCCACACCGCCAAGGGCCGCGACTCGACCAGCACCAAGTCTGTCGGGCTCAAGCCCAAGGTGGTGAAGAAGATCGCCGCCGCCAAGCCGCCCAAGCCGGAGGAGCCCGCGGCTGATCCCAAGGTCAAGCCGACCCGCAAGGGTCGCGTCGACGTGAATGGCCTGCTGGCCGAGGCGTTCGCCATCGAGGCGACCACGACGAAGCTCCCGGACCTCACCACGTTCGCCGGGCCGAGCAGCATCTTCATCGCCGCCACGGTCGACGCAACCGGCAGCACCCCGCTGGCGGGCATCCCGGCGACCGTAGCGACCCCGACCGCGCTGCGTTTCACCGGCACGATCAACATCACCGCTGGCGACGAGTACAAGCTGTGCACCAAGAGCAGTGACGGCTCGCAGCTGCTGATCGAGGATACTCTGGTCGTCGATAATGACGGCGTTCACGCCGAGGCCGTCGAGGTGTGCGAGCTCGTCAACCTCGAGCCCGGCGAGTACAAGATCGAGATTCGCTCGTTCCACACCAAGTCGGTGCTGGTCCAGGCCAGCTGGGCCGTCGGCAAGGATGGCACCCCGGCCGCGATCCCGACCCGCTCGTTCTTCCGGCCGGCCGACGCCGACGCTCGTGTGAAGGCCAAGAAGTAGCGCCACCCACCGATGGCAACCCAGGGGCGCGCCGCGGAACTCCGCGGTGCGCCCTTTGTCGTTGGCTCACTCGTGGTCGCAGGCGGCCGCGACCCGGCGCGAGCCCCCATCGGCGCGCACGAGGAACTGGCCCCGGCCGGCGAGCGACACCTGGGCCCCGGGATCGAGGGTGAGCGCGCCGGTGCGATCGACATCGACGCCCTTCTCGTCGATCGGCGCGATCGTCCACGCCTGGCCCTGGATCTGCCCCAGCGCCACGCGGCCGCCGATCTGCAGCAGGTGTGAGCTCAGCTCCTTGCGCGCCGTGGCCATGATCCGCGCCTGTCCGGTCGCGTCGTCGCGGCCGGCCCGGTACAGGAAGTCCTGCTCCGGCAAGGTCGCGTCGTCGGTGAGTGGCACCAGCCCGGCGAGCCAGTACAGCGCGTCGCGGTCGGTAGCGATGAACGCCGGCGACACCACGACCGGTCCGGTCGTGGTCCAGTACGGCAGGTCGCGGCGCAGCATCGTCGGCGGCTGATCGGGCCCGAGCGAGCGCAGCTCCACGTTCGCCACCAGCGTGGTGTACACGGCCGTCGTCGCCGGTGGGTCGGACATCTTCGAGGAGTACATCCCGATCAGCGCCGCTGCTCCGCCCACGCTGCCCCCCTCGGTGGTGCCGAGCAGCTCGAGCTCGATCGGGCCGCTCAGCAGTGGCGGCTGGCACGGGAGCATCTCATCGATCTGGCCTTCAGGACAGGCTTGCCACAACGGCAAGCCAAGCGCCGGCTCAGGCGCGAGCGTGTCGTCGAGACGCGAGAGCATCACCTCGACCGTGCTGGCATCGCCGCTGTACGGCACCGCAAGGACGTGGGCGACTTGATCGAGGAACACGAGCCTGCGCGTCCAGTTACCGGCCGCCGGGAAGTCGACGAGGCGCGGGCCGGCGACGAGATCCCCGTCCTCGCTGTCGCTCACCCGCCACACCTGCGCCTCGTTGGGACGGTCGAGCAGCACCCAGGTCTCGCCCTCGATCGCACCCGGTACCAGCTGCAGCTCGGCGATCGTGCCGATCTCGGAGAAGTCGTGCGCAGCTCCGTCGGGCGATGCAACCAGTTGCAGTCGACCCTCGCCGTCGGTCGCCAGCGCCCACGCGCGCGCCCCCTCGCTGCGTTCGATCGCCAGCGCGTGCACCTGCCAGCCTGGCAGCAGCGCCGGGTCGCGCACCTCGAGGGCGATGCGGGCGCAGATGCGGCCGAGGTCGATCTCGAGGTCGGGATCCGGCCCGCTGACGCAGGACGCCGCGGCGACGACGGCGAGCAGGACTCGGCGCATGCCCGACATGATAGTTCAGGCCAGCGCCGCGTGGACGGCCGCGATCGTCACATCGGCGAGGACGTCGAGCTCCGCGTCGTCGATCACCAGCGGCGGAAGCCAGTAGATCGTGTCGTGCAGCGGTCGCAGCAGGACCCCGCGCTCGAGCGCAGCCGCCCGCAGGCGCAGCCCGAGGCGGCCGTCGGCCGGCGTGCGCGAGGGGTCGACCTGGAACGCGCTGATCATCCCGATCTGGCGTTGCTGCACGATCGCCGGGCAGGCCGCGGTGACCGCCTCGCGGCGCGTCGCCATCGCGGCCACTCGCTCGGGCAGGCGCGCGAGCAGGTCGCCGTCTCGAAACAGGCGCAGGCCAGCAAGCGCCGCGGCGCACGTGATCGGGTTGGCCGTGAAGGTGTGGCTGTGCAGGAAGCTGCGGCTCGGTGCCCCGGTGAACGCGTCCTCGAAGCCGGCCCGGATCAACACCGCCGCCAGCGGCAGCACCCCGGCGAGGCCCTTGCTCAGGCACAGGAAGTCGGGCGTCACGCCGGCCCAGCTCGACGCGAACAGGCGTCCGGTGCGGCCGAAGCCGACCGCGATCTCGTCGGCGATGACGTCGATCCCCAGCCCATGTGCGGCCCCCGCGAGTCGGCGGTAGAAGCCAGTACCGGTCATCGTCATGCGCCCGGCGCACTGCACCAGCGGCTCGATCACCACCGCGCTGAGCTCCGCGGCGTGCTGCTCCAGCAGCGCGACCGCGGCGTCCGCTTCGGGTGTGTCCGCCCCTAGATCGCCATCGCTGTCCTCCGGGCGGTGCGCCGGGAAGGCCGGCGCCGGCAGCTCCAGCGCGTCGAAGAGCAGCGGCGCGAAGCTGTCACGATAGGGCCCGCTGCCGCACAGCGCCAACGCCCCGAGGGTCTCGCCGTGGTAGCTGTTGCGCAGCGTGGCGAAGCGTCGGCGCCGTGGTTCGCCGATCTGCTGGTGTCGCTGATAACTGAGCTTGAGCGCCACCTCCACCGCCGCCGAGCCGCAGTCGGCGAAAAACACCTTGCCGAGCCCCGGCGGCGCGAGCTCCAGCAGAGACTCGGCGAGTTCGACCGCCGGCGCATGCGTGAAGCCGGCGAACATCACGTGGTCGAGGTGCTCCGACTGGGCGCGGATCGCCGCGACGATCGCCGGGTGGCCGTGCCCGTGGACGCAGGTCCACCACGACGCGATCGCGTCGAGCAGCCGCCCGCCCGACTCGTCGTACAGCCAGCAGCCGAGGGCGCGTTCGATGGCGATGGGGGGCAAGCGATCGAGGTCGGCGAAGTGGGTCGCGGGGTGCCACAGGTGCGCGCGGTCGCGGTCGCGGAGGGACACAAGCCGGTTCGCCATCGCCACGGCAGCCTGGTCCGCCCGGTCCTTCGCCGTCAACCCCGCGACCTCTGCGTTGCCCGATGGCCCCGGACGGCGCACGCTGTGGTATCACCCTCGACAGACACGCCGGTTGAAATGCCGGTTGTGCGCAGCGTCACGGACGGTTCGCCATGCCACGCAGTTCCAGGTCCCTGATCCCCTCGCTCCTCGCCTTCCTCGCAACCGCCTCCCTCGGCGCTGGCTGTGTGCTCTACGGCGGCCCCGAGGACTACAAGACCTGCGCCGAGGTCGTGTGCGGCAACCATGCCACCTGTGGCGAGAACGCGGACTGTTACTGCGACGCTGGCTACGACGGCAACCCCTACGACGGCTGCGTCGATGTCACGCCGGCGGTCGACGCCACCTGCAAGGTCGACTGCGGGCAGAACGCGTACTGCTCGGAGGGCGCCTGCTACTGCGAGCTCGACCACATCGCCGTGTGCGGTGCGAACGCTGGATGCATGCCCGAGGCCCGCGTCTGCGACGGTCAGCCTGACTGTCCCAACAGCGCCGACGAGGCCGTCGCTGTGTGCAGCAAGCCGGTGTTCCAGGAGTGGCTGATCACCGACGATTGTGACGACGGCCTCGACATCGAGTGGCGGCTGTACGCCCAGGATCGCGACTGGGCCTGGCCCGACGCGACCTCCACTTTTGTCACCACTGGCATCGGCGCCGAGGACTTCCAGACCATTCAGTGCTTCGACGGCGAGACGATCTGCATGGCGGGCGCCGCAGGGGACACCGTCTGGGGCTTGAACCTCGACGGCACCGGCAGCTGTGACACGTGTTGCTTTCTCTGCGGCAGCCCAACGTACATCGACCTCGGCTTCCAGACCTGCCAGTAATTGGCCCCCGATAATTGGCTCAGCGAACAGATCGCTGGGGGCTCGCGGGGCCTTGCAATCGCGGCCATTTGCCGCTACGTCTCTCCTCCCCGTGCTTGTACTCTCGTGTTTCGCGCGACGCATTGCGCCGCGATCCATGGTGGCCCCATGACAGAGATCGCCCAGCTCTTCGAGTCTGCGCTCCGGCAGAACCGTGCCAACCTGCTGCGCAAAGCCGCGATCAACACCGTGGCCAAGATGCCGGCACAGACCACCTTGCACGAGCTCCTCAGCAGCGAAGCAGGCACCTCGATCCGCGAGCTCACCCTCCACGAGCTGCGTGAGGCGCTGACCGGCTTCGTCCCCGCAGCGGGCGCTCGTCGGAGCCCGGGTGCAGCCAGTCACAGCGGCCCAGGCGGCCACACCAGTCACTCCGGCGTGACGGTGAACGCCGCCACGCCGGCCGCCAATAACGCCTCCCCGGAGAGCCGCGAGGCCCGGCTCTACCGCCAGATCATCGACGCCGTCGGCCACGAGCCGAAGACCATCGGCCAGCTCGCCAAGGTCGTCGATGTCGACGTGGTCGAGCTCCGCGGCTATCTCGCGTGGATGAAGAAGATGGGCAAGATCGACAGCACTGGCCGAGCCCGGGCCACGCGCTATCACCTGCCAGCTGGTTGACCACGCCAGGCTGACCACGCCAGGCGCCAGGCTGACCACGCCAGGCTGATCACGCCAGGCTGATCACGGCACATGGCACGCCTGAGGGTGCTTGCTCCGGCGCGCGAGCTGGGGGATCCTTGCGCCGGCCATGGACGACAGCAGCGACGACCTCGAGTTTGGCCGGCAGATCGCCGCGCTCAAGCACGACCTCGGCAAGTATGTGGCGTGGATGTCGGCCAACCTCGATGAGGACTGCTGGCATGGCCCCGTGCGCGACGAGCTGATCGACGCCCTCGAGCGCGACCTGCTGCGCACGCGGACCCCCGCGGACGGCCCGCCCGAGCCCGCCTGGGCGGTGTGGCAGCGGCTGGCTGGCGCGCTCCCCAAGCCCTGGCGCCACCCCGAGCTGCACGACGTCGACGCCGCCGTCGCCGAGCTGCAGGCGGCCGAGCCGGCGCTGCGGGCCCGCGATCGCGTCGCGCTCGCCAGCCAGCGCTCGACCATCCGCGCCGCGCAGCGGACGATCCGCAGCGCCTTGCAGCAGCTCCATCGTCGTCTCCTCCAGGCCGAGACCTAAGAGCCTCGCATGTCCTCGATCCTCATCATCGACGACGAGGACAGCTACCTCGAGCTGTGCCGGCGCCACATGCCCGAGCACAGCTTCTTGCCGCCGGCCCGCAACTATCGCGAGGCCGCCGACACGCTGCGGCGTCACGCCGGCAAGGTCGACCTCGTCCTGCTCGACGTCCACTTCGACATCCCCGAGGCCGATCTGTTGCCGCAGGACAAGGCCGCGCTGCTGGCCCGCGGCGACGCCAGCCGCCAGATCGAGCGCCTGCGCCGTAGCCAGGGCTTGCACATCCTCGCCGCGATCCGCGAGCGTTACCCCGATCTGCCGGTGATCGTGATGACCTCGCGGGACGACCTCCCGCTCGAGACCGACGCCGAGCGTCTGCAGGCCGAGGACTACACCTACCTGCTCGCGGACGACTACCTCGACGCGCGTTCGCTCAAGCTGCAGGTCGACGCCATCCTCGCCCGCCGCGAGCGTCCGGCCGCCAACGACGACGACCCCTTCTACTGGGGCGCGACCGGGGCGATGTCCAGCCTCCAGCGCCGGCTCTCGATCCTCGCGCGCGGCCGCCTGCCGATCATCATCCAGGGCGCCACCGGCACGGGCAAGAGCCTGGTCGCCCGCGAGTTCATCCACCCGCGCTCGCAGCGACCTGGCCCCTTCGTCGCCGTCGACCTCTCGACGCTGCCGACCGATCTGATGGCCGCGCACCTGTTCGGCGTGATCAAGGGCGCCTACACCGGCGCGACCAACACGCGCGAGGGCGTGCTGACGCGGGCCCACGGCGGCACCCTCTTCCTCGACGAGATCGGCAACCTCTCGCTCGAGCTGCAGAAGTCGCTGCTGCTGGTGCTGCAGGAGGGCGTGTACCGCCCGGTCGGCGCCGTCAAGGAGATCGTCACCGACATCAAGATCGTCGTCGCCACCAACGAGAACCTCGGCGCCCTGGTCCGCGCGGGCCGCTTCCGCGAGGACCTGTACATGCGCCTGAACCCGGCCACCGCGGTCACCCTGCCGAGCCTACGCGAGCGTCGCGACGACTTCGAGGATCTGCTCGCCTGGTTCATGCGTCAGGTCGTCGGCGAGGCCTACAACCGCGACCTGCTCGGGCAGTACGCCGAGCAGCGCGGCCTCGCGGCCAACCTCCCGATCAGCGCCGGCCGCGGCGTCCCACCCCGCGCCGACGTGCGGCGGATCCATTTCCTGCTCCACCCGAGCAGCTTCAAGCTGCTGCACGACTTCGAGTGGCCGGGCAACTTCCGTCAGTTCGCCATGACCCTGTCCAACCTCGTCACCTTCACGCTGGTCGAGCTGGTCGAGCGCGCCGAGAAGATCGAACCCCAGCGCCCCGGCGAGGGGCGCCCCGACGTCATCCCGATCCCGCCGAAGATCGTCAGCGACCTGCTGCGACCGATGACCCCGCCCGAGGTCGTCGACCTGCCGATGGCCGCCGCGGGCCCGCGGCGCTTCGTCGTCGATCTCGAGGCCGGGGACTCGCTCAACGCGGTCTCCTGCGCCGTCGAGCGGCAGTACCTCGAGCAGCTCTACGAGCGCTGCGGCGCCGATCTCGGGCAGATGGCCGCGCTCCTGCTCGGCGACGAGACGGCCGGGCGCAAGATCCAGCTGCGCATGAACCAGCTCGGCATGAAGCTGCGCCTCCTCAAGCGCAAGACGGGGGAGTGACGGAACATGCGGACGCGGGCGGGCGTCATCGGGGCGATGTCCCTGCGCATCGCCGCTACTGGCCTCGTGCTCGGCCTCGTGCTCGGCCTCGCCGGTCACGTCGTCGCCGCGCCCGCTGGCAAGAAGTCCGCTGAAGCGCGCCCGCCTGCAGTCACCGTGAAGCCCGCGCTCGAGGCCGAGGGTCCGGCCGATGGCTTGCCGCCGCCGCCGGTGCTGGAGGCCGACACCGGCGAGACCGGCGGACCCGGCGACGAGTTCGGCGAGACCCCGCCGATGACCCCGCAGCAGCGGCTGCAGGAGTTCGACCTGCACATCAGCCGCGCCCAGCGGGCCGAGCGTGAGAACCGCCTCGACGACGCGATCCGCGAGTACAGCGCGGCGCTCAAGCTCCAGCCCGGCGATCCGGCGGCGCTCAAAGGTCGCGCCTATCTCCGGCACAAGCGCACGAAGGAGGGCCAGTGCCCCAAGCGCGCGATCGAAGATCTGCGGCTGCTGCGGACCTACGACCCGCGCGGCCTGTGGCTCGAGCAGCGCGGCACCCTCGTCACCTGGCTGGGTCAGTGCGACACCCGCACGGACGCGGAGCGCCTGAGCCTCGCGCTCGAGGTCGCCGACGACGACCCCAAGTCGGCCAATCGCCCCGGCGACATCCGCTTCACCATCGCCGTCCTGCAGGCGCGCCAGGCCGAGGCCGCCGAGCGGGAGCGCGAGCGGCTCGCGCTCCAGCGGGCCGCGCTGCAGGAGCTCGAGCGCTACCGCAAGGACTGCGAGCAGATCGGGCGCAAGCCGGCCGCCGACGCGCTGGCCCTGCAGGCGGCCCTCTACCGCAGCACCGACAACCCCGAGGCCGCGATCCAGATCTACGAGGAGCTGCTGCGCCGCTACCCGGGCACCACCGCCGCCAAGCAGGCCAAGAAGAGCGTCGACGACCTCAAGCTCGAGGTGCAGCTCGACCGGCTGGAGAAGGAGCAGGGCGGCAAGCCGAGTCAGGCCGCGGAGGCCGCGTACACCAGCGCCGTCGCGGCGCTGCGAACCGGTGACCTCGCCACCGCCGAGCGCGAGCTCGACAAGGCGATCGCCGACTCGCCGTGGTTCCCCAAGGCGCACTACGTCCTCGGGATCGTCCACGCGCGCAGCGGTCGGGTCCCGAAGGCCGCCGAGGAGCTGAAGATCAGCATCCGCATGGACCGCTTCGACTACGAGGCGCACATGGCCCTCGGCCTGCTCTACAAGAAGGAGTTCGCCGGCGGCGAGGACGAGCAGGCGATCAAGCACCTCGAGACGGCGCTGCTGCTGCGCCCCGATCTCTACCACCTGCACTTCCAGCTCGGGCAGCTCTACGCCCGCATCGACCGCGAGCGGGCGCGTCGCTCCTTCACCCGCTTCCTCGACGCCCCGATCCCCGAGGACGACCCCGACCGCGAGCTCGCCCGGCGCGCCCGCGACGAGCTCAACCGCGAGCCCGCCGCCGAGAACCCCTCGATCCTCCCCGAGCCCCCGCGCGACCTCCAGCGCCTCGATCCCGAGCTGCAGCGCATGATCAACGAGGCCTACCTGCGCGTCAGCGAGGAGCAGGACTTCCAGCAAGCCGAGCGGGTGCTCGAGCGCGCCCGCAAGAAGTTCCCCGGCGAGGAGGTCGTGCTCAACGAGCTCGCCAAGGTCGCCTACGCGACCGGCCGCTTCGGCAACGCCCGCGAGTTCTGGGAGACCTCGCTGGCGATGAAGGAGGACCAGATGGAGGTGCACGAGCGCCTCGGCCTCTTGCTCGAGAGCGACCTGCCCGACGAGGCCACCACCCACCTGCGCCGGGCCGCCGAGCTCGGCGCCTCGACGGCCCGCTTCCGCCTGGCCCAGCTGCTGTGGTCCGACCTGCGCGTGCTCGACGCCTCCGACGAGCTCGACCGCTACCTCGCCGCCGCCGGCCCCTACGACCTCTACTGGGACGCGGGTCGGCGCCTGCGGGAGCGCATGGACCAGGTGTTCCTGCGCCTCTATCTCGCGATCGGCGCCCTGCTCCTGCTCCTGATCTCGATCCCCGCGTGGCAGGTGTACCGGCGCCTGCGCGGCGCCTCGCTGGCCCAGCTGCTGCAGCGCGCGCCCAAGAGCTTCCCCGAGGTCGCCCGGATCTTGAGCCTCATCCGCCACGAGATCCTCAAGCACAACACCGCCTTCCTCACCGACGTCGGCCGCGCGCTCGAGATGGACGAGCCCGACGCCGAGGTGCGGGCCGGCATCGTCGCCCGCCGCCTGTTCGGCGAGCACCGCGGCGGGGCCCCGGCGGGTCAGCCCGCCGGCATGCGCGAGCGCGGCATCTACGGCCGCTTCCTCGGCTACGTCGCCGAGCTGCAGAAGGTCGGGCGCAGCCACGGCGTCACCCTGAACCTCGGCCGCAAGGACCCGATCTTCAGCGCCATGATCACCGCCTTCGAGGATCTGCGCGGGCTCGAGGCGATGCAGCGCACCCCACCCGCGACCGCCCGACCGTTAAGCTCGACTGGTCGCGCCGGCTGGTCCGCTCGGGCCACGTGCTCGGGCGCAAGGCCTTCGAGTCGCTGAGCAGCGTGATCCACTCGCTGTGCATCGTCGAGGTCGCGCCCGGCCTGGTCCGCGAGGTCTTCGCCCAGGTCGTCGCCGAGGCCCAGTTCGGCGGCGTGCAGGTGCGCGAGCTCGAGGTGGCGGGGGAGGGCGCCCGCGTGCGAGTGTTCCGCTCCGACCTCGAGGACATCCTGACCAACGTCATGCGCAACTCGCTGCAGTCGAGCGTCCTCTACGCGCCCAAGCCGATCGCCCTCGGGGTCGCCCTGGTCACCGAGATGGACGAGATCACCGGCCTCAGCAGCCTGGCGATCCGCATCCAGGATCGCTCGAGCGAGCAGCTCAGCAACGAGATGTTGCGCGGCCGCTACGTCGAGCGCGGCATGGGCATCACCGCCGACCTGCTGTCCCGCTACGACGGCTCGATCGCCGTCGAGCCCGAGCCCGGCTGGCAGAAGGCCGTCGTGCTCCGCTTCTTCACCGTCGAGGAGGTCCCATGAGTTCGTCCAACACTTCCGGGTCGCGAGAGATCGACCCACGCGAGATCAAGGTCCTGATCGTCGAGGACGGCGACGAGTACCTGCAGAACCTCTCGACCTTCGTCGCCCGCGGGATCCGCTACACCCAGGCCAAGAGCGGCGGCTGGGCCTGCACCCTCCTGAGCACGCTGCAGCCCGATCTGGTCTACCTCGACATGCGCTTCGATCGCACGCCGAACGAGGCGCTGCTCGGCGACTTAGTCGGGCTCACGGCCCGCTTCAACGGCGACGTCGCCCGCGCCCGCGCCTTCCAGCAGGACAACCAGGGCCTGTTCGTGCTGCGAGCGCTGCGCGACGCCGGCTTCCACGGCCCGGTGATCCTCTCCTACGACTTCAGCCGCGAGGAGCGGCGCTTCCGCGCCCTGTCCGACAAGGACCCCGCGCTCTCGTACTGCCCCGACTACGCCGACGCCAGCGAGATCCAGGCCGCGATCTTCCGCGCCGTCGGGCGTCGGCCGCCGTGATCGCCGATCGTCGCTGGCGCTTCACCGGCGGGCGGGCGACAGTGTGCGCGCCATGACTGAAGACCTCGGCTCTCCCGCGATCCGCGTGCTGATGATGCCGCGCGACACCAACGCCCACGGCACGATCTTCGGCGGGCACATCCTCAGCCTCATCGACCAGGCCGGCGCCGTCGCGGCCCACGGCGTCGGCGCGCGCAAGGTCGTCACCGTGGCGATCCGCGAGGTCGTGTTCAAGGCCCCCGTGCACGTGGGCGACATCGTCAGCTGCTACGCGCGCGTGGTGAAGCGCGGCCGGACCTCGCTCACCGTCCAGGTCCGCGTGCTCGCCGAGGATCCCGTCGCGCGCGACTGCGTCGAGGTCACCAGCGCCGAACTCGTCTACGTGCACGTCGACGAGGACGGCCGCCCGAACGCGCTGCCGCCGGCCAACGCTTGAACGGCCCTGGACGGCCCTGGGCGGCCCTGGACGGCCCTTGACCGCCGCGAACCCTTTCCGTAGCGTGCTCGCCATGCGCACCGCATTTCACCTCGTCCTCGGTCTGTCCCTCCTGAGCCTCGGCGCCTGCGCCGAGCAGCCCGGCAAGAAGAAGGAAGAGACCAAGGCCGAGACCAAGACCGACAGCAAGACCGACAAGCCCGACGGCACCAAGACCGAGACCAAGACCGAGACCAAGGTTGAGACCAAGGTCGAGACCCCGCCGACCCCGCCGCCGGCCACCTGATGCGCCTCCCGCTGCGTCATCCGCCGCCCGTGGCGGACACGCCGCTGCGACGTTGCGCTCACCTCGAGGCGCTGGCCGAGTCGGCCCTCGGCCTCGGCCTCGGGCCCGCGGCCGCCCTGGTCGCGCCGATCCACGCCCGCGGCCGCTTCGGCAACGCCCTGCAGTGGCACTTCGGGCTCGACCCCCACGACAGCTCCGAGCAGCTCGACTGGGAGGACCGCATCGAGCTCAAGCTGGTGTCCGTGTGGCGCCGCCGCGACGGCGGCCTCGCCTGCGACAAGCTCAAGGTCTGCGACATCACGGCCGACCCGTGGCGCAAGCTGGGCAACGTGCTGTGGGTGTTCGCCGATCGCATGACCCGCGCGATCGTCGGTCACCGATTCACTCGGCTCGCCGGGGCGGCCCGCAGCTCGCTCGCCGCGGCCTGGGACCACGACCCTCACTTCGACCGCCCCGCGATTTTCGTCGAGGCTCGTGAGCAGGACGAGCGCCAGGCCCCCGCGTACTACCTCAGCGCCACCTGGCTCGCCGAGCACGTGCTGCCCGCGAGCCTGCCCGGTGTCTACCGATTCGACGCGAAGTGGTGGTCCGAGGCCCGCGGTCACGGCCGCTGGCGCCGCGATCCCTTGCTGGCGCTGTGGCGCGGCGAGCCGTCACCCGTGGCCTGCCCGCGCTGCGGCGGCCCGCTGCGCTGCGAGCTCGATCGGCTGCGGGCCGAGGGCTGGTCGCCAGCCGTGCACGCGATGCCGCTGGGCCCCGACTGTGGCCTGCAGGCGCACGCGGTGCTCGCCATGGCCGGCCTGCCGCTGGCCCCTGGCGCCCTCGGCTTCGACGATCTGGTCGCCGCGATCGAGAGCCGCGTGGCGGCGAGTCAGGTCGCCCGCCTCAGCGACCGCGTGCTCGAGCCCGAGGACCACGAGCACGACTGACGGACGGCCCGCGATCGCGCTACCGTGCCGGCCTCACGGAGGAGCATGACGCAGGCAAACCCTGGCTTGGCGGAGTTCACGGCGCGCGCGGTGATCACGGGCATCGTCCTCGGGCTGGTGTTCGGGGCGGCCAACGCCTACCTCGGCCTCAAGGTCGGCATGACCGTCTCGGCCTCCATCCCCGCCGCGGTGATGACCGTCGCCGTGCTGCGCCGTCGCGGCGTGACGATCCTCGAGGCCAACATGGCCCAGACGATCGGCTCGGCCTCGACCTCGCTGGCGACCGGCACGATCTTCACGATCCCCGCGCTGTTCCTGTGGGGCCTCGCGCCGCCGTACTGGCAGGTGGTCGTGCTGGCGCTGCTCGGCGGCCTGCTCGGGCTCGCGGCGATGATCCCCCTGCGCCGCCTGCTCATCGTCCAGGCCCACCACGAGCTGCCGTACCCCGAGGGCACCGCCTGCGCCGAGGTGCTGCGCGCGACCACCTCGGGCGCCTCCGGCAGCGCGTGGATCTTCCGCGGCATCGCCGTCGGCGCGCTGGTCAAGCTCGCCGGCTCGCTGCTGTTCCTGATGCCCACCGAGCTGCACGCCGGCCTGCCGATCCTGCCGCGCGCCGAGCTGGCGATCGAGGTCGCGCCCGCGCTGCTGGCCGTCGGCTTCATCCTCGGCTACCGCCAGGCCGCGGTGGTGGTCGCCGGCGCCGTGATCTCGTCGCTGGCCCTGATCCCCCTGATCGCCTGGATCGGCGCCGGTCTGCCCGGACCGCTCTACCCCGAGCCGCTCCTGCGCATCGCCGACATGGACACCGGCGAGATCTGGGCCCGCTACATCCGTTACATCGGCGCCGGGGCGGTCGCCACCGCCGGCGTGCTCACCGTCGCCCGCAACCTGCCGACCATGCTCGGCGCCTTCGTGGCTGTCCTTCGGGGCATGCGCAAAGGGACAGGTCCCACCAGCGACGAGCGCACCGACCGCGACCTCCCCGGCAGCTTCATCGCCGCCGCGATCGCCACCGTGGTCCTGGTCGTCGCCCTGGTCCCCGGCGTGCTCGCGGGTGAGATGGGCCTGGCCGCGCGCTCGGTCTGCGCGGCTGGCGTGGCGGTGTTCGGCCTGCTCTTCGTCACCGTCGCCGCGCGCATCGTCGGCATCGTCGGCGTGTCCTCGCAGCCGACCTCGGGCATCACCCTGGTCACCCTGCTCGGCACCGCCTCGCTGTTCGCCGCCTTCGGCTGGGTCGAGCCCGGCGCCCGCGCGGCGGTGCTGACCGTCGGTACGATCGTCGCGGTCGCGGCCTCGAAGGCCGGCGACATCTCGCAGGACCTCAAGACCGGCTTCCTGGTCGGCGCCACCCCGGCGCGCCAGCAGCTCGGCCAGCTCATCGGGGCCGCGTGCGCCTGCTGGGCCGTCGCCGCGACCGTGATGCTGCTGTCGAGCTACGGCTTCGGCAGCAAGGAGCTGCCCGCCCCGCAGGCGACCCTGATGAAGACGATCATCGAGGGCGTGCTCAGCGGCGAGCTGCCCTGGGGCCTGGTGCTCACCGGCGCCGGGGTCTCGGGCGCGGCGATGCTGTGCGGCGTCTCGGGCCTGGCCTTCGCGATCGGCGTGTACCTGCCGCTGGCCTCGATGGCCCCGATCTTCGTCGGCGGCTGCGTGCGCGCCATGGCCTCGCGGGGCGCCGCGCCGGAGCGCGAGGGCGAGGCGCGGGCCGGCATCCTCGCCGCCTCGGGCGTGGTCGCGGGCGAGGGCCTCGCGGGCGTGCTGGTCGCCGGACTCGTCGCCGCGGGCGTGCTCGCCAAGTCGAGCCCGCCGCTGCTCTCGGGCGTGTACGGCTCGCTCGTCGCCGGCCTCGCCGTGGTCGGCGTGTGCGGCTTCCTCGGCCGCGCCGCGCGGGCCTAGGAGCGGCGCGTCGACCTCCGCCGCGGGCTGCTGGCGACGATCAGTCCTCCTCGCTGACGTAGCTGGCGAGGGCAGGGTAGGGGTGCAGCGGCGCCCCGATCAGCCACAGAGGATCGACCGCGAAGGCCCCGAGCTTGACCGTGAGGTGCAGGTGCGGCGCCTCGCTGCGCCCGGTGTTCCCGACCAGCCCGAGCGCCACCCCGCGATCCACCGGCAGCCCGACGTGCACGAGGATGTCGCTCATGTGGCCATAGAAGCTGGTCACCCCGAGCCCGTGATCGACGATCACAAGGTTGCCGAGCAGCGGGTCGCTGCCCGCGAAGCTCACCACACCCGGGCCGATGCTGAGGATGAGGTCGCCGGTCTCGCCGCGCAGGTCGAGCCCGCGGTGCAGCTTGGTCCCCGCGCCCGTGATCGGGTTGGTGCGCCACCCGAAGTACGAGGTGATGTGCACGCTCTCCACCGGCCAGTCGAAGCGCAGCCCCGGTCGCGCGAACTCGATGTCGCCAGCGTGGAACGCATCGGCCAGCGGCGCCGGCGTCTGCTCGCGCGGGCTCGCCGGCGTCTCCTCCGGGGACACCCCAAGGCCCGCGTCGCCCGCGTCGACCGCGACCCCGGCCTCACCGCAGGCGGCCAGGAGCAGCAGCGCGAGGGAGCGGCGGAGCATCGCGGCGCGACCCTACCCGATCTCCCGCCCGCGTACACCCGGCCTCACGCCGGTGCTTCGAGCACCGCGAAGTCGACCAGCCGCGCCACCAGATCCGGGGTGAGGATCACCCCCTCGCGGGCCAGCTCCGCGAGCACCTGCTCGGTCGGGCGACCGTCAAAGCGCGGCAGCAGGGCGAGCAGCTCGTTCGGCAGCTCGAGCGCGTCGCTGTCGCTGTAGGTCACGACCCGAGTCGTCGTCGGCCCGCGCTGCGCCAGCTTCACCGTCCCCGGCACCAGCACCGCCGGCGGACGTCGCAGCGCGACCAGCCCCGACGCCGGCCCGGCCGAGCCCTCCGATCGCAGCGCCGCGTGGGCGGCCTGCAACTGCTCCACCAGCGCGGCCAGCTCGGGCCCGCCGATCACCTGTACTTCGGGCCAGCTCAGCTCGTCGACCAGGGCCGCCGCGCGCAGGTAGTAGTCGCGGCGCAGCGGCACCCAGGCCGACCACTCCGACAGCGAGTCATCGATCTCCGCGGCCCCCGGCGGCGCCTCGCGGTACAGCAGCTGACACGCGCACCAGTGGCACAGCTCGCGCTCGGCGAGGGTCAGCAGCGCCTCCGCGGCCTGCCAGAAGCGCTGCCCGGCCGCGCCGCGATCGTGCTTGCAGAACCAGGTCGCGCACACGCCGTTGCGCTGGCGCCAGATCCCGCACAGGCCGCCCTGCTCCGCCAGGTAATGCGGGCAGCGCAGGTCGGGGTCGCGGCCGAAAGTCTCGGCGGCGACCAGCGCCTGGTAGCGCGCGCGGTCGGCCTCGCTCACGTCGAGCCCGTGCGGCGTGCAGGTCGCCAGGTCCTCGATCCGCGACTCGAGGCTCGCGCGCCCCGGCCCCGGCGGCAGCTCGCGCAGCGCCGCACCGACCAGGAAGTTCGGCAGCGCCGGCACGTAGGTGCAGCACTTGGCGTCGGCGCGGAAGCGGTAGCCCTCCGCCACCGCCTCGCCCTGCATCGCGCAGCTCGAGCAGGTCGCCGCCTGTTCTTCGGGCAATGTCCCTCCGAGCAGGTCGGTCAGCCATTTCGCGTAGCGCGGCGGCAGCATCGTGCGTGCGCGCCGACGTGATCTTGTCGCGGCGCGAGGGCCCATCGTACCATCGCCGCGGGGGTGACGGGTGGACGGGCGGGGTGGGGCGCGGGTCTTCGACGCGGGGGTTGTGCGGCGCGTGCCAGGCGGCATCGCCTCGCAGACCCTCGCACAGCTGCAGTCGCTGCGTCCGGCACATTCGCCACATTCGCCACACCGGGGCGACATCGTCGCGTCCAGCGCTCCGGCAGCGGCTATCGTCGCGCGCATGTCCCCGAGGCCCCGCACCCGCCGAGCCGAGCCCCGTGTTCGAGCAGCGCCGCACCGTCGTCGCCGCCGACATCGACGCCCTCGGCCACGTCAACAACCTCCGCTACCTCGAGTGGGTCCTCGCCGCCGCGATCGATCACTCGGAGGCCGTCGGATGGAGCCTCGCCCGCTACCAGGAGCTCGGCGCCGCGTGGGTCGTGCGCTCGCACGCGATCGAGTACCTGCGCCCCGCCTTCGTCGACGACGATCTGCTCGTCCGCACCTGGGTCAGCGAGATGACCAAGGTCAGCTCGCGCCGCAAGACGACCGTGTCGCGGGCCGACGGCACCACGCTAGCCCGCTGCGAGACCCTCTGGGTGTTCGTCAGCCGCCGCGCCCACGCCCTCGACCGCGTCCCGCCCGAGCTCGCCGCCGCCTTCCCGCTGATCCCCGACGCCCCGCCGCGCGTCCGGTGATGCTGGCCCGCCCCGCGTCGGGTGATGCGGGTCCCGGGCGCTCCGCCGCGCGTCCGGTGATATAAGGCTCGCATGTCCACCACGCCCGTCGTCACCGTGCTAGGCGCTGGCAGCTGGGGCACCGCGCTGGCCCTGCACGCCGCGCGTCGCGGCCTCCGCACCCGCCTGTGGACCCGCAGCGTCGAGCACTTCGAGCTGATGCGACGCGAGCGGAGGAACGCCCGCTACCTCCCCGACTTCCCGTTCCCCGACAACCTCGAGGCGAGCGCCGACCAGGCCGCCGCGCTCGCCGACGCCGCGCTCGTGATCCTGGCGATCCCCAGCCACGCCCTGCGCACCTCGTTGCTCGCCGTGCGCGAGGTCCAGGCCGAGCTCGCCGACCCGCCGCTCTACCTGGTCGCGGCCAAGGGCGTCGAGGTCGACACGCTCGCGACGATGGCCGAGGTCGTCGCCCAGACCCTGCCTCCCGCGCACGCCCGACGCATGGCCGTGCTCGGCGGTCCGAGCTTCGCCGCCGAGGTCGCCCGCGGCCTGCCCACCGCCGTGGTCATCGCCAGCCACGAGCGCGCCGTCGCCGAGCAGATCCAGCACATGCTCGGCGGCGACGGCGTGCGGGCCTACGTCACGGAGGACGTCGTCGGTGTCGAGCTCGGGGGCGCCTTCAAGAACGTCATCGCCCTCGGCGCGGGCGTGTGCGACGGCGCCGGCCTCGGCCAGAACGCCCGCGCCGCGCTCATCACCCGCGGCCTCGCCGAGATCGGCCGCCTGTGCCACGCCCTCGGCGCCCACCCGGCCACGCTCTCCGGCCTCGCCGGCCTCGGCGACCTCGTGCTCACCTGCACCGGCGGCCTCTCACGCAACCGCCGGGTCGGCCTGGCCCTCGGCCAGGGCCAGCAGCTCGACGCGATCCTCAAGGAGATGGGCATGGTCGCCGAGGGCGTCAACAACACCCTCAGCGCCCACCGCCTGGCCCGGCGCGAGCGCGTCGAGATGCCGATCACCGCGATGATGCACGCGATCCTCTACGAGGGCATCAGCGTCCGCACCGCGGTCGACGCGCTCATGCAGCGAGATCTCAAAGCGGAGCGCGACTGACAGGACTGAGTGGGACTGCCAGTGGAGCGAGCCACAGCAGCGACGGGAGCGCGACAGGGCGCCGCGCGGAAAGCCGAAACCGCGGACGTTTCGCGGCCCGGCCCGGCGCCCGCGGCCACCGCCCAGGTCCGAGTCCGTGCACAAACACCGGTAGTCCTCCGGGTCAATGCCCACGCCATCGCAGCGAAGTCACCGCCTCACCACCCGCGGGCCGCGTCTCGCCCTCTGCCCGGGGCTTGGCGCTGGATCCCGGATCCGTTAGGCTGGTGCGACCTTGAGCAACATTGAGCCCACGCCATTCGGCGACAAATATGTGCTGGTCGAGCACATCGCGACTGGCGGTATGGCGGAGATCTATCGCGCCCAGTACTCGGGCATCGAGGGCTTCGCCAAGGAACTCGTGGTCAAGCGCCTGCGCGAGGAGTTCGCCGCCCGCCCCAGCGTCGTCCAGATGTTCCTCGACGAGGCCCGCGTCGCCGCGACGCTGACCCACCAGAACGTGGTCCACACCTACGACCTCGGCGAGCTGCAGGGCGAGTACTTCATCGCCATGGAGCTCCTCAAGGGCGAGGAGCTGGTCGCCGTGCTGCGCCGCGCCGTCAAGACCGGCCACATGTTGCCGATGCAGATCGCGATCGGCATCGTCATGCAGTCGCTCGAGGGCCTGCACTACGTCCACACCCGCGCCGACGATCGCGGCCGCCTGCTCGGCCTGTGCCACCGCGACATCAACCCCACGAACATCCACGTCGGATACGACGGCACCTGCAAGATCGTCGACTTCGGCATCGCCGCCACACGCGCCAGCCTGCAGACGGCCGGCGAGGGCCAATTCGCCGGCAAACTGGCCTACATGGCCCCGGAGCAGGTCCTCGGCCACGAGCTCGACCTCCGCGCCGACATCTTCGCCCTCGGCATCGTCCTCTACGAGATGTGCCTCGCCCGCCGCCTGTTCCGCGGCCTGCCCGAGGAGGTCGCCGAGCGCATCGTCGAGGGCGACATCCCGGCGCCCACCTTCGTCAAGGCCGAGTTCCCGCCCGCGCTCGAGGCGATCATCATGAAGTCGCTCGAGGTCGACCCCGCCGAGCGCTACCAAAATTGCGACCACATGTTCCGTGACCTGGAGAAGTACACGGAGCAGGCCGGCATCCGCTGCACGCCGCGCATGATCAGCGCCTACATGAGCGAGATGTTCGGCGAGGGCGCGCCCGCCGAGGTCAACTACGACGATCAGTACGACGACCTCGTCGACGAGGCCCTCGACTTCGACAAGTTCGACTCGCTCGAGGCCGCCAAGAACGACGACGCCCCCGAGTGGGCCCGCTCCTTCGAGTCCCAGCCGGACACATCCGGCGTCCGCAACAAGAAGTCGATGACGATCGGCAACCTCGAGGCCCTGCTCGGGCCCGAGTTCCAGCAGCTGCGCGAGCAACAGGCTTCGGCCGCGGCCACCCCCGCCGCCACCGAGTCCGACGCCGCTGGCTCCGGGCGTCGCGGCAAGAAGGCTGGCCCGCGTGAGCGGGTCGCCATGCCCCGCATCGAGGCCGAGGCCCCGCCGCGCAAGGGCCCGGCGACCCGGCCGCCCGTGCCAGGCCCGGTCGCCCCGGTCCAGAAGCAGGGCCCCGCGCAGCTCGGCCGCGTGCCGACCGCGGGCCGCCCGGTCATCCGCCCCGGCCAGTCCATGACCACCGGCGCGCTGTCCTCGCTCGACACGGGCGCGACCGCCGGCAGCTTCGGTCACGGCGTGATGGCCGAGCAGAACAAGAAGGGCGGTGCAGCCCTCACCTGGCTGCTCGTCATCTTCGGCCTCGGCGGCCTGGGATACATCGCCTACACCGTCTTCACCATGAAGTAGTTGGGTTGCAGTCAGCAGTGCGTGCGTGAACGCGAGGCTCGTCGGATGAACAGCGCTGAGGTCCAAGGAAACCACACCTGGGGGAAGTTCTCCGCCTTCCGCGTGCTCGGCGATCACGAGCCCATGCCCGGCTTTCGCCTCGTCATGCAGTTCGCCCCGCGGCCCGAGGGGTTGACTCGATTGCTCGAGCAGCGCGCCCGCCACAGCGACACCCTCGACTCCGAGCTCGCCCGCCTCACGGTGCGCGCCGGCATCGGCCTGCTGCAGTCGCACAACGTCTCCTTCGCCTACGCCAACGCCGAGGAGGTCGTCGCCCTCATCCGCCCCGACGCCGTCGCCCGCATGGGCTCGTCGCTCGCCGTCTATGAGCAGCTGCTGTCGATGTACTCGGCGCGCCTCGCTGTCCTGCTCGGCGAGGAGCTCCACGTCCACGGCCACATCTTCGAGTTCCCCGACCTCGGCATCGCCCGCCGGGCCTTCGTCGCCGCCCAGGAGTGGGCCGAGGAGGGCACGCCCCTGCGCTCCGCCAGGCGCCTCGGCTCGCAGCTGCGCGGCCAGGGCCAGGGCTTCCACGCCGGCAGCATCGACTCCGTCGAGGGTCAGATGACCACCCTGCGCGGCGCCGGCGTCGACCTCGACGCCCTCCCGCACTGGTGGTGGCGCGGCATCGCGGCGCGCTTCCGCAGCGACGGCGGCGTCGAGCTCTACGACGACGTCCCGCACGGGGCCGAGCTCGCCGCGCTCGTCTCGGACGTCTAGCCCACGCGCGCAAGGTCCCCGCGTGGCCGGCCTCTACGTCCACGTCCCGTTCTGCGCCCGCGCCTGTCCCTACTGCGACTTCGACTTCCAGGTCGGTCGCCGCCCCGACGCTGTGGCCTTCATTGCTGGCCTTGGCTGTGAGCTGGCTGCCCGCAAGGACATGTCCCCGGAGACAGGTGTCATCCCGCCCGGCGACGCCTGGCCGACCGTCTACCTCGGCGGCGGCACCCCGAGCCTGCTCGGCGTCGACGGCCTGCGCGCGCTCGCGGCCTTCATCGCGGCCAACTTCCCCGGCGCTGGCCGTGGCCCGGGCTCCGAGTACACCGTCGAGGTCAACCCGGAGCACGGCGACCCGGCCCTGTTCGCCGCGATCGCCGGCTTCGGCGGCACCCGCGTCTCGCTCGGCGTCCAGACCCTCGACCCCCACGGCCTCGCCGCCCTCGGTCGCGTCCACAGCCGCACGCGCGCCCTCGCGGCGCTCAGCGACGCCCGCAGCGCCGGCCTCGATATCAGCGCCGACCTCATCGTCGGCTGGCCCGGACAGACGCTCGCCAGCCTCCGCGCCGACGTGACCGCGATCGTCGATTCGGGCGCCCGCCACGTCTCGATCTACGGCCTCACGATCGAGGCCGGGACCCCGTGGGAGACCCTGGTCCGCCGCGGCAAGCGGCGCCTCCCCGACCCCGAGCACCAGACCGACCTCCTGCTCGCCGCGGGCGAGGCCCTGTGCGCCGCCGGCCTCGAGCACTACGAGGTCGCCAGCTACGCCGCCCCCGGCCAGCGCGCCCGCCACAACCTCGGCTACTGGACCTGGCGCGACTACCTCGGCCTCGGACCCTCGGCCCACTCTGCCGTGTACGCCGACGACGGCTCGGTCATCCGCCGCGGCAACCGCCGCGGCCTCGGCCCCTGGAGCGCCGACCCCGGGATCGCCGGCGAGCTCGATCCACAGGCCCCGCTCGCCGCCGCCGCCGAGGGCCTGTGGACCGGCCTGCGCCACCTCCCGGGCCTCGATCTCGCCGCCTTCCTGGCCCGCTTCCCCGCCGTCGATCGCGCCTGGATCGCCGCCCGCACGCTGCGGCAGGTCGCCCGCGGCAACCTCGAGCTCGGCGACGCCTGCCTGCGCGTCGCCCCCGGCCGCTGGCTCTGGCACGACTCGATCGCCGCCGATCTGCTCGCCTGAGCGCGCGACCCTGGGACTGGCGCGTCCCGCTTGATCGCGCTACCAAGGGCGACGGTGGCAGAGCTGAGTCCCCGACGACAGCGGATCTTGTTCGCGCTGTGTCGCGACTACATCGTGACCGGTCGCCCGGTCGCGTCGGCCAACCTCACCCAGCACCTCGAGTGCTCCTCGGCCACGATCCGCAACGAGCTCGCCGCGCTCGAGGAGCACGGCCTCCTGCAGCAGCCGCACCACTCCGCCGGGCGCCTGCCCACCGCCGCGGGCATGCGCCTCTACGTGCGCTCGCTCGGCGCCCTCCCGCCGCTGCGCGCCGAGGTCCGCCGCGCCGTCGACGTCTCCTTCGGCGAGGTCGTCCAGGGCCCCGAGGGCATGCGCGCCGCGGTCCGCGTGCTCAGCGAGCTGGTCGGCTGCGTCGCCGTCAGCTTCGTCGGCGAGGGCCGCCGCGGCGTGATGCGCCAGGTCGACCTCGTCCCCGTGCAAGGTCATCGCGCGCTGGTCGTCGTCGGCCTCGCCGACGGCGCCACCCACGTGCACCCGGTCAACCTCGACCCCAGCCTCGTCGGCGGGCTCGCCGGCGATAAGGGCGGCGCCTCGCTGCTGCGCGTCCAGGAGCGCCTGCGCGGCCTGTGCATCGGCAAGACCCTCGCCGAGGCCCGCGCCGATCTCACGCGCATGTGGGCCGAGCAAGAGGCCCACCTCGATCGCCTGCTCGCCGAGAGCCTGCGCCTCGGCCTGTGGCTGTGCAGCGCCGCCGCCCTCGATCCGCTGTGGGTCCAGATCGCCGGCCAGAAGCTGCTCGCCGGCCACAGCGGCACCACCCTCGCGCAGATCCTCAGCCTCTTCGACGACTATCACAGCCTCGCGGAGCTGCTGTGTCAGCTGCTCCCGGAGCAGGTCGGCTCGGCCCGCGCCGAGGTCCACGTCGCCGGCGAGGTCCCGGGCACGGCTGGCCCCGCGGGCGCAGCAGGCCCCGCGGGCGCAGCAGGGCCCGGCGGTCTGTTCATCCGCGACGAGCCGCTCGTGCTCGCGGGGCTTAGCCTGGTCGGCTGTCGCCTCCACTCGACCGACGACGACGGCCGCAAGACCACCGCCGTCGCGCTGCTGGGCCCCGATCACATGGATTACGAGGCCGTCATTCCTCTGGTAGAGTACGCCGCCCAGGCACTGGCGGCGCGTACAAGCGAGGGATAGGTCACGTCCCGCTTGCGTGTGCACGGCCGAGTCGCCACATACGGAGCCGCATGAGCCAAGCAAGCAACGACCCCGACCAAAGCCCCGACCACTCGGCCGCCGGCATGGCGCTCCTGGACGCCGAGAAGCTCGCCCTGGCCGAGCAGGAGGTCGCGAGCCTCAAGGACAAGTGGCTCCGCGCCGTCGCCGATCACGAGAACTTCAAGAAGCGCACCCGTCGCGAGATCGACGACGCCGTGTTCCGCGCCCGCCAGGACCTGCTCAGCAGCTTCTTCCCGACCGCCGACAACCTCGACCGCGCGCTCGAGCTGGCCCGCGGCAACGAGCAGCTGTTCAAGGGCATCGAGATGGTCGCCCACGAGTTTCGCGGCGCGCTCGCCCGCCACGGCATCGAGCCCGTGCCCACCGTTGGGCACCCCTTCGACCCGGCCCTGCACGAGGCCCTCTCGCAGGTCGACTCCGCCGACCACGCCCCTGGCACCGTCACCTTCGAGTTCGAACGCGGCTACCGCCAGGGCGATCGCCTCCTGCGCCCCGCCCGCGTGGTGATCGCCGGCCCCGGCTCGACTGGCTCGCCTGGCAAGGCCGGCCCCGCGGCGTGATCCATGATCGAGATCCCGCGATGACGAGCAAGCCGGGCCCGATCCTCGGCATCGACCTGGGGACCACCAACTCCTGCGTCGCCGTGATGGACGGCGGCGAGGCGCGCGTGCTCGCCAACCGCGAGGGCAGCCGCACCACCCCGAGCGTCGTCGCCTTCGTCGGCGACGACATCCTCGTCGGCGAGGCCGCCCGCCAGCGCGCCAGCAAAGATCCAGCCGCCACCGTGTTCGCCGCCAAGCGCCTCATCGGCCGCAAGTTCGCCGAGGTCGAGGCCGTGCGCCGCGGGCTGCCTTACACCGTCGTCGCCGCGGCCAACGGCGACGCCTGGGCCGAAGTCCACGGCCGTCGCCGCTCACCCAGCCAGATCTCCGCGCAGGTGCTCGCGTACTTGAAGGACGCCGCCGCCGACGCCCTCGGCGAGCCGGTCACCCGCGCCATCATCACCGTCCCCGCCTACTTCGACGACGCCCAGCGCCAGGCCACCCGCGACGCCGGCACCATCGCCGGCCTCCGCGTCGAACGCATCCTCAGCGAGCCCACCGCCGCCGCCCTCGCTTACGGCCTCCATGACCGCAAGGACAGGCCGCCCCAGATCGTCGCCGTCTACGACCTCGGCGGCGGCACCTTCGACGTCTCCCTGCTCGAGCTGCGCAGCGGCGCCTTCGAGGTCCTCGCCACCGCCGGCGACTCGCAGCTCGGCGGCGAGGACTTCGACAGCGCCGTCGTCGATCACATCGCCGACCTGTTCCAGCGCGAGCACGGCGTCGATCTGCGCAGCGATCGCGCCGCCCTCGCGCGCCTGCGTGACGCCGCCCAGCGGGCCAAGCACGAGCTCAGCTGGGCCCTCGCCACCGAGCTGAACCTGCCCTTCATCGCCGCCGTCGACGGCCAGCCGCTGCACCTCGCGCTCACGCTCACCCGCCGCGAACTCGAGCGCCTCACGCGGCCGCTGATCGATCGCAGCCTCGGCCCCTGTCGCCGCGTCCTCGCCGACGCCGGCCTGCGCCGCGACCAGGTCGAGGAGGTCCTGCTGGTCGGCGGCCAGACCCGCATGCCCGCGGTCGTAGAGGCCGTGGCCGAGTGCTTCGGCCGCCAGCCCAGCACCGCCCACAACCCCGACGAGGTCGTGGCGATCGGCGCCGCGATCCAGGGCGCCGTCCTGGCCGGCGAGCTCGCCGACCTCGTCCTGCTCGACGTCGTCCCGCTCAGCATCGGCGTCGAGACCCAGGGCGGCGTGTTCTCGGTGCTGATCCCCCGCAACACCCCGATCCCCACCCGCCGCACCGAGACCTTCAGCACCAGCGTCGACAACCAATCGATCGTGCACGTGCACGTGCTCCAGGGTCTGCGCGAGATGGCCGAGGACAACCGCAGCATCGCCCGCCTGCAGCTCACCGACATCCCGCCCGCCCCGCGCGGCGCCCCGCAGATCCAGGTCCGCTTCGAGCTCGACGCCGACGCGATCCTCCGCGTCAGCGCCCGCGAGCTGCTCAGCGGCAAGGAGGCCGCGATCGTCGCCCAGCCCGCCTCCGGCCTGACCCGCGCCGAGGTCCAGGCGCTCGCCCAGGAGGCCGAGGACGCCCGCCAGCACGACCTCTCCCGCCGCGCCATCGTCGAGACGCGCAACCGCTGCGAGACCCTCGCCTACGCCTGCGAGCGCGCCCTCGAGGGCTACGGCGAGGGCCTCCCCGCCGCCGTCCGCGAGTCGGTGCAGCGCGACGTCGCGGCCCTGCGCGGGCTGCTCGGTGACCATGCGGGCGCCCGCGGCGGCCCCGAGCTGCAAGCCGCCTTCGCCGCGCTCGAGCGATCGTCCCGCCAGATCTACGCCGCGATGCTCGGCGACGCCGAGACACCCGCCCTGCTCGCCGAGGGGTCCCGCGAATGAGCTACCAGGATCACTACGCCGTCCTCGGCGACGCCGAGACACCCGCCCTGCTCGCCGAGGGGTCCCGCGAATGAGCTACCAGGATCACCACGCCGTCCTCGGCGAAACACCCGCCCTGCTCGCCGAGGGGTCCCGCGAATGAGCTACCAGGATCACTACGCCGTCCTCGGCGTCGCCGCCAACGCATCGCAGGACGAGGTCAAGGCCGCCTACCGCCGCCTCGCCCTCGCCACGCACCCCGATCGCCACCCCGACGACCCCGACGCCGAGGCCCGCTTCCGCGCCATCTCCACCGCCTACGCCGTCCTCAGCGACCCGGCCCAGCGCGCCCGCTACGACACCCAGCGCCTCCTCCCCGAGACCCTGATCGGCGGGCAGGGCGGGCAGGGGGTCAGCCTCCAGACCGCGAAGGACCTGCTCGCCGCCGTCGTCGGCGACGTGTTCGGCCGCCAGCGCCGTGAGCGTCGCCGCGGCCGCGACATCCGCTACACCCTCACCGTCGAGCTCGCCCAGGCCGTCCTCGGCGGCGAGCACGAGATCAACTTCGAGGCCGCCGGCGCCTGCAGCACCTGCGGCGGCACCGGGGCCCGCCCCGCCGGGCGCCCGCCCATCACCTGTCCCTTGTGCCAGGGTCGCGGCGAGGTCAAGGGCGAGGGCTTTCTGCGCCGCTACAGCCCGTGCGGCCGCTGCGGCGGCGTCGGCATGATCCAGCAAGATCCCTGCGCGCCCTGCTCCGGCCGCGGCTCGCGGCGGGAGAAGCGGAGCTTCCACGTGCGCCTCCCGCCCGGCACCGAGTCGGGCGTCGAGAAGCTCGTCGAGGGCCAGGGCGAGCCCGGTCAATTCGGCGGCGCACCCGGGCACCTGCGGGTCACCATCAACGTCCGCCCGCACCCGTGGCTGCGCCGCGAGGGCCTCGACATCCTCGGCGAGCTCTACGTAAGCCTCGGCGAGGCCGCCCGCGGCGGCAAGCTCCCGGTGCCCACCCTCACCGGGGTGGCGATGGTCGAGATCCCCGCCGGCGTGACCACCGGCGCCAAGCTGCGCCTGCGTGGCAAGGGCGCCCCCGCCGAGGCCGGACGTCCCGGCGATCAGATCGTCACCGTCGTGATCGAGACCCCGCGGATCACCACCGCCACCGGCGCCCCCGCGACCCACCTCGCCAGCGCCCTCGACGCCCTCGAGCGCGCCTTCGAGGCCGATCCCCAGCTGCTCCCGCGTCGCGCCGCCCAGCGCAGCGGCGCCTGATCAGGCACCCTCAGGTGCTCTTCAGATGTCCCAAAGGACAGCCGCGTTAGCGCTGGCGCGGCGCCATGCTTTGAGGCACCTTGCTCGCACGCATGGCAACGGGTGACGCGAACAAGCAGCTGCAGGAGCTCGAGCAGCTGGCGAGCAACCTCGGCGTGCGCGTCAGCTACGACGCCATGACGGGCCTCAGCCAGGGCGGCGGCGGCCTGTGCAAGGTGCGCGGCGAGTGGCGCATCATCATGGACAAGCGGCTCAAGGCGGTGGAGCGCATGCAGGTGATCTCCGACGCCCTGCGCTCACGCTTCGACACCGAGGCCCACTTCGTCTCGCCGCAGGTCCGCAGCATGCTCGCGCCAATGGCTGGCATCCCGGTTGGCATCGGGGCTGGCATCGGGGCTGGCATCGGGGCTGGCATCCCGGCTGGCATCCCGGCTGGCATCCCGGTTGGCGTCCCGGCACCTGCGGGCACCTGACCCAAAGGTCAGGTCTCTGCCCACCGGAGGTGCCTCCGACGCCTCACACGCGCAGGAGATCGGCCAGGGTCGGATCGCCAGCGAGCAGCGCCTCGACCTCGGCCCGGATCTCGCGCCACAGCGCTGGATCAGCCCCTGCGGGCATCTGCGCCGCGACCACCGCGTCGATCAACTGCACGCGCGCCGCCTCAGCGTCGATAGCGCCCGCAGCCAGGGCCTCGCTGATCGACGCCACGGGATCCGCCGCCGCGGCCTCGACCGGGGCCACGCCGGTGAGCCCGCCGCTCGCCGCGACCTCACCGACCTCCGCGACCGAGTCGACGTCCGCAGCCGGCTGCGCTGCGCCGCTGGGTCCGACGCGCTCAAGCCGGGGGAGGGGGTCTGGTCCGCTGGGATCGTCGTGCCGGTCTCGCATGGGTACGCCTCGCAGACCTTATCATCGGCCGTCGCAGGGGGATCGTTGCAGCCCCACGATCGACCACGGCCCGGTCCGGAGCCCGCCCAATCTCACCACGCCCGGCCGGTCGTGGACAAACCCGCGCCAGGTCCCACGTGCGTCCGCAGGGGCCGCGGCGGGCCAGCGGCCAGCCCCAAAATAGCCTGAGTGCCCCGAATACCCCGCCCTCCTGGCCCGGTTTTCCGGTCGTGGCCAAAGCCTCCCCCAAAGCCTCCCCCAATGCCTCTTGAAGCGACGAGGACGTTGACTTTTGCCAGGCTTCGGGCTCACATGTTGCAGCCCTACGTCCACGCGCGTACGGGTCGGAGTTCCTGTTGAATCAGATCACCCAATTCGGCCCTTACAAGCTGATCGAGCGCATCAGCGTGGGTGGCATGGCAGAGGTGTACAAGGCCACAGAGCACGGCGTGGAGGGCTTCGAACGCACCGTCGCGGTCAAGCGGATCTTGCCCCACATCGCGGAGGATGACGAGTTCATCACGATGTTCAAGGACGAGGCCAAGATCGCCGGCCAGCTCCAGCACGGGAACATCGCCCAGATCTACAACCTCGGGCAGCAGGGCGACAGCTTCTACATCGCCCTCGAGTACGTCGCCGGCAAGGACCTGCGCAACATCTTCACCCGCTGCCAGCAGCAGGGGCGCGCCATGCCGATCGCCCAGGCCTGCTTCATCGTGATGAAGGTCGGCGAGGGCCTCGACTACGCCCACAACAAGCGCGACAAGCACGGCCGCCACCTCAACATCGTCCACCGCGACGTGAGCCCGCCGAACGTGCTCGTGTCCTACGAGGGCGAGGTCAAGCTCATCGACTTCGGCGTCGCCAAGGCCGCCGGTCGCGTCAGCCGCACCCAGGCCGGCATCCTCAAGGGCAAGTTCGGCTACATGTCCCCGGAGCAGGTCCGCGGCATGCCGCTCGACCGCCGCAGCGACGTGTTCTCGCTCGGCGTCGTCCTCTTCGAGACCCTCGTCGGTCAGCGCCTGTTCCAGGGCGACACCGACTTCGCGACCCTCGAGATGGTGCGCACCGTCGACGTGCCCGCCCCGAGCAGCAAGAACCCGGAGATCCCCAAGGACCTCGAGGCCATCATCATGAAGGCCCTCTCCGGCGAGCCGGAGACCCGCTACCAGACGGCGATGGAGCTCCACGACGACCTCCAAGCCTTCATGTTCCAGCACGGCATGTTCTACAGCCGCAAGGACCTCGCCGCGTGGATGCGCAAGCAGTACGCCCGCGAGATCGAGCTGGAGAAGGACAAGAACACCGGCAAGTCGGCGCCCCCGCGGCCCGCACCGCCGGGCGCCGCCGCTGGTCGCAAGCCCACGCTGAGCGGTGTGCCGGCCCCCAAGGCCGCGCCGCCCGCGGCCCCACCCACGCCCGCAGCCGGCGCCCCGCGCCCGCCGCCCGCGGTCAAGCCGCCGCCCGGCTCGCCCGGCCCCAAGCCGCCCGCCGTTGGTCTGCCCAAGCCCGGCGCCGGCGATGCCCTCGAGCCCACCGAAGAGCAGCTCGCCGCCGCCCGCAAGCGCAGCAAGACCATGCTCATGTCGCCGTCGAATCGGCCGACGACGCTCAAGCCCGGGGCAACCGGCGCCGTGCCGACGATCCCCGCTGGCCTCGCAGCGATGCCGAAGCCCGCCGATCCGCTCAAGCAGACGATCGTCCCCGGCGGCGCCCCGCCGCCCGCAGTCGTCGCGCCCAAGATCGCATCGGTGCCGCTGCACCCGCCGACGCAGGCGCCCCGGCCCACCGTCGCCCCGGTCGCCAAGGCTGCCCCGTCCAGCGAGGACGGCCCCGATCTCGACTGGGACGACGACGAGCTCGAGACCAAACTCTTCGACGAGCCCGGTGGCCCGGGTGCCCCCGGTGCCCCTGCCATGGCCGCCTCCGTGCCGAGCGCCGCGCGCAGCAAGGTCAAGCCCGAGGAGGCCGGTTCGATCGCGCCGCTCATCCCGAAGGTCGGGCAGATCGAGGCCGACGAGGACGATGGCCCAGCCACCGTGCAGCTGCCGCCCAACGCGGCTGCCGTCATCATCCAGCCGCTCATGGCCGCTGCAGCCGCTGCAGCTGCGGCCGCTCAGTCGATGCCCGGCGGCTCGATGCCCGGCGGCTCGATGCCCGGCGGCGCCATGCCCGGCGCCTCGATGTCCGGCGGCGCCATGCCCTCCGCCCCCGGCTTCCCGCAGCAGTCGAGCCCCGGTCTGCCTCAGCCCCCGCGCCGCGGCCAGCAGACGATGCCCACGCCGGAGCTCGCCGACGTCGAGGACACAGAGACTGGCAAGCGCAAGCCCAACTTCCTGCTCATCGGCGGGATCGCGGCGGGTGTGCTCCTGCTGATCGTCGTCATCGCCATGTTCTCCGGCGGCGGCGACAAGCCCGGCAAGGTCGCCAGCAACGACTCCGGCACGCCAGCTGCGGCCAGCGGCGGGGCTGTGCCAGGGCCGACGGTCGGCGGCCTCCAGATCGAGGTCTCGCCCGCGGACGCCAAGATCCTGGTCGACGGCGCCGAGGTCCCCGGCAGCGGCTCCTCGCGCGTGGTCAACAACCTCGCGGTCGGCAAGCACAAGCTCACCGTCAACTTCGGCGACGCCTATCTCCCCTTCGAGCAGGAGGTCGACGTCGTCGCCAGTCAGCTGGCCAACTTCCCGGTCAAGCTCAGCGTCCGCGACGTCACCGTCACGGTCACCACCGAGCCGGCAGAGGCCGCCCTCAAGCTCATCGAGGGCCAGAACCCGCCGACCGTCGTCGGCAAGGGCGGCGACAGCTTCAAGGTCCAGCGCAAACCCGGCGCGACCTACAAGCTGCTCGCCGAGCTCGCCGGCTACGATCCCAGCGAGATCCCGCTCACCTTCACCGGTGGCCCCAACGACAGCGCCAAGCTCGTGCTCATCAAGAGCAAGGCCGGCACGCCGCCGACGCCACCCGAGACCACGCCGCCGATCCCGACCCCGCCCCCCGGCGAGGTCACGCCGCCCAAGCCCAAGGATCCGAAGCCCAAGCAGCCGCCGAAGGCCAAGACCGCCGAGCTCAAGATCGGCTCGGGCCCCGGCCTCCCGCCCGCGACTGTGTGGGTCGACGGCCAGAAGCAGCCCAAGCCCACGCCAGTCACCGTGATGGTCACCGCCGGCGCCCACACGGTGAAGTGGAAGTATCCCGACGGCAAGACCACCACCAAGAAGGTCACCGCCGCGGACAAGTCGAGCCAGGTCATCAAGGGCACCCTCTAAGGTCCCCGCTTCAGGCTTGGGCTTCGGGCCCCGCTCGTCGGGCTCGCGCTTGAACAAAGCTCGGGGACAGGGTAATCCGCCCGCCATGAGCGAGCGGCCGCAGATCTTCGAGGGCACGCTGGACGCGACCGGGCTCCGCTTCGCGATCGTCGTCAGCCGCTTCAACAACTTCATCACCGACCGCCTGCTCGACGGCGCCATCGACACGCTGCTCCGCTCCGGCGCCAGCGTCGGCGACATCCTCGTCGTCAAGGTCCCCGGCGCCTTCGAGATCCCCAGCGCCGTCACCCAGGTGCTCGGCGCCCGCAGCGTCGACGCCGTCATCACGCTCGGCTGCCTGATCAAGGGCGACACGATCCACTTCGACCTCATCGCCCAGGAGGTCACGCGAGCGATCGGCCAGCTCGCGCTCGCCTTCGAGGTCCCGATCAGCTTCGGCGTCCTCACCACCGACACCCTCGAGCAGGCGATCCACCGCGCCGGCGCCAAGGCGGGCAACAAGGGCGGAGAGGCGGCCCTCGCGGCGATCGAGCAGGTGCGCCTGTTCCGGGCCCTCGCCGCCGGCGCACAGGGGCAGGGCGAGGCCAGCGATGCTACCGGTTGACGACTCGCCGGCGGCGCGTGGCCGCAGCCGGGCCGGCCGCGCCGAGGGCCGCGAGCTCGCGCTGCTCGCCCTCTGCCACCTCGAGTCCTACCGCGAGCCCGAGCGCGCCCAGGCCCTCGACATCTTCTGGACCCACGCCCCCAGCGAGGCCGGCGACGACGGCGCCGAGCTGCGCAGCTGGCTGAGGGACCCCGAGGCCACGGCCTTCGCCCGCCGTCTGCTCGCCGCGGCCCTCGAGCGCGGCCCCGAGATCGACGCCGCGATCGAGGCCACCTCCCGCAGCTGGCGGCTCGCCCGGATGGACCGCGTCGACCGCAACCTCTTACGCCTCGTCGGCGTCGAGATGCTCGCCATCGAGGACACGCCGCGCGCCGTGATCGTCGCCGAGGCTGTCCGCCTCGCCGCCCGCTATGGCAGCGATCGCAGCGCCCCCTTCGTCAACGGCGTCGCCGAGGCGCTGGCCAAGCGCCTGCGTCCGACTGGCAAGTAGCCTGTCCCTTGAGACAGCCGTGCGGGCGTTCACGCCCCCGCGGAGATCCCGCTCGTGGCGTGCTATGCCCTCCAGGCGGCCCTCCAGCGGCCGCCCCGGGCGTCCAACGACCGGCGTATACTGCCCGGCGATGTCGATCCGGGTACTTCTCGTCGAGGACTCCCCCGCCATGCGCAGCTTCGTGGGCTCCGTGCTCGAGTCGGCCGGCGAGTACCACGTCGACGAGGTCAAGGACGGCTTCGACGCCCTGCGGGTGATGCCGCGAACCGACTACGACCTCGTGATCACGGACATCAACATGCCGGACATCAACGGCCTCGAGCTCATCCGCGCCGTCCGTCAGCAGCCGCGCCACGTCCACACCCCACTCATCGTCATCACCACCAACGACCGCGCGCAAGACGTCGAGCGCGCCCTGAAGCTCGGCGCCTCCGCGGTGCTCACCAAGCCCTTCACGCCCGAGGCGCTGCTCGACACCGTCGCTCGCCTGTGCAAGACGGCCCGCGGCCCAGGAGGCGGCGGTTGAGCAGCGTCGACCAGAACGCCTCCGAGTTCATCGCCGAGGCGCAGGAGGTCATCGAGACCTTCTCGCGCACGCTGCTCGAGCTCGAGGCCCAGTCGCGCACCGGCTCCACCGACCCGGACCTCCTCAACGCCGCGTTCCGGGCGATCCACAGCCTCAAGGGCCTCGCCGGCCTGTTCGGCGCCGCCGCGATCGGCGGCCTCAGCCACACCCTCGAGAGCACCCTCGACAGCCTCCGCCTCGGCAAGCTCGGCCTCGGCCGCGTCGTGCTCGACGTCCTGTTCGAGGCGATCGAGATGTTCGGTCGCCTGCTCACCCCGCGCGACGAGACCGACGAGCCCGAGCCCGACATCGAGCCGATCCTCGCCCGCCTGCGCGCCCTCACCGAGCAGGAGGCCCCGGAGCTGCCGCAGGACAACCTCGAGTGGGTCGGCGAGGCGATCCTCAGCGTGCTCACCGAGTACGAGGAGCACCGCCTGCGGGAGAACATCCGCTCCGGCCGCGGCCTGTTCCGCGTCCACGCGAAGTTCGACATCCTCGCCATCGACGTCGGCATCGAGCAGCTCAAGGACAAGATGAAGCTCTACGGGGAGGTCATCACCTACCTCCCCAGCGCCGACGGATCGTCCGACGACGCGATCGAGCTCGACATCCTGCTCGGCTCCAAGAGCAGCCTCGCCGAGCTGTCCTCCGCCCTCGCCGTCGGCGACGTCACCGTCCACCGCCTCGCCGCCGCCGAGGCCAGCTCCGCCATCACCCCCGCGCCCGCACACAAGCCGGCGAGCCCCGCCCCGGCGAGCCCCGCCCCGGCGAGCCCCGCCCCGGGCCGGGCCGCCGCTCCCCCGCCGACCCGGACCGCCGCCGCCTCGGCGCCACCGCCCCGGCCCGCCGCCGCCCCGCCGCAGACACCCGCGCGCCGCGACCCCGAGCCCGCGCCAGCCCCCGCGCGCGCCCCCGTCGCCCGCGGCCCCGTCACGCCCGCACCGTCTCGCCGCGAGCCCGCGCCCGTGCCGCTCGGCGACGACGCCCCGGTCGAGGCCGCCAGCTCCGAGACCAGCCTGCGCAGCCTCAGCCAGACGGTCCGCGTCGACCTCCGTCGCCTCGACCTCCTGATGAACCTCGTCGGCGAGCTCGGCCTCGTCCAGAACAACCTCGCCGGCGTGCTCGAGGCCGTGCGCCAGCTCGACCACAGCGCCGACGTCTCGCGCGAGCTCTCGGTCCAGATCCGCGACATGACCCGCAAGCTCGCGCTGCTGCAGCAGTGCATCCTCGACGTCCGCATGGTCCCGATCGGCCAGGTCTTCGACAAGCTGGCCCGCGTCGTCCGCAAGCTCAGCCGCGACCTCGACAAGGAGATCCGCCTCGTCATCTCCGGCGCCGAGACCGTGCTCGACAAGCTCATCGTCGAGGAGCTCAGCGACCCGCTGATGCACATGATCCGCAACTGCATCGACCACGGCATCGAGCCCGCGGGCGAGCGGGCCCGCCTCGGCAAGCAGCCGGCCGGACGCATTGAACTCCGCGCCTTCCAGAAGGGCAACCGCGTCGTCATCGAGGTCGAGGACGACGGCGGCGGCATCGACTGGCTGCGCATCCGCGACATGGGCGTGCGCCGCGGCCTCGTCAGCGCCGAGGAGGCCGTCTCCATGACCCCCTCCGAGGCGATCAACCTGATCTTCTCCCCCGGCTTCTCGATCCGCGAGCACGCCACCGAGGTCAGCGGCCGCGGCGTCGGCATGGACATCGTCAAGACCAACATCGCCAAGCTCAGCGGCATGATCGACGTCACCACCGAGGTCGGCCGCGGCACCAAGTTCGCGATCACGCTGCCCGTCACCCTGGCGATCATCCAGGCCCTCGTCATCCAGAGCGCCGGCCACACCTTCTGCATCCCGCTCAACTCGGTGCTCGAGTCGATCATGGTCGAGGTCCGCGAGATCAGCACCATCGAGGGCCACGAGGTCATCATCCTCAACAAGCGGACCCTGCCGCTGCTCTACCTCTCGCGCCTGTTCGCCCTGCGCCCGCTGTCCCGCACCTACCGCGATCCCAACCGCGTCTACGTTGTGGTCGTTGGGCTCGCGCAGCACCGTGTCGGCCTCGTCGTCGACGAGCTGCTCGGCCAGCAAGACGTCGTCATCAAGCCGCTCGGCAGCGCCGTGCGCAACGTCCCCGGCATCGCCGGCGCCACCGAGCTCGGGGCCAACCGCACGGTCCTGCTCCTCGACGTCGGCCGCCTCGTCGACGAGGGCGTGCGCCAGGCCGACGCTGCCATCTCCATCGGTGGCTCGCTCGGTGGCTCGCTCGGCGGCTCGGGGGGCGGCAACCTCGGCGGCGCGAGCGTGGGCGGCAACTCCGGCTTCGGCGGCCTGTCCGGCGGCACCCAGTCCTCGCATCTCGGAGGTACGACGCATGTCCGTTGAGCGCGAGGACATGTGGCAGGCGCTGCTGCGCAGCGGCGAGACCCTCGCCACCGACGAGGACTACGAGCACGGCTACAAGCGCGAGGTCCCGCAGGACCTCCAGCAGTACGTCAGCTTCCGCGTCAGCGGCGAGATCTATGGCCTGCCGATCCACGAGATCGAGGAGATCAGCAAGGTCTTCGGCACCACCCACGTGCCGCGCACCGCCGATTTCCTGGTCGGCATCGGCAACGTCCGCGGCCGCATCATGCCGGTCATCGACCTCGCCCGCCGCCTGCGCCTGCGCCCGGTCGAGCGCGGTCGCACCGCCCGCGTCCTCATCGTCAACCTCAACGACGAGTCCTACGGCCTCGTCGTCGACGCCGTCATCGACGTCATCCGCATCCCCCCCGAGAAGATCGAGGAGAAGCCCGGCGGCATCACGGGCCCGCGCGCCGAGTACATCCGCGGCCTCGGCCGCCGCAAGGGCGCGGTCACCGTCGCCAAGGGCGCCGACGTCAAGGACCGCGGCGTGGTCGAGGACATCGTCATCATCCTCAACCTCACCACCCTCCTCGACCCCAAGGACTTCATCCGCACGGGTCCGGCCGTAGGTGGGCCGTCGGGCGGCGGCGAGGAGGGCAGGGGATGAGCGACCAGGAGCGTCTCGCTGGCGCCGAGGAGGACCTGAAGCTGGCCGGCTTCTACGTCGGCCAGGGCCTCTACGGCATCGAGATCATGCGCATCAAGGAGGTCATCCAGACCCGCAACCTCACCGTGCGCCCGGTGCCCTTCGCCCCCGCGATCGTCGAGGGCGTGATCCAGCTGCGCGGCGTCGTCATCCCCGTCGTCGACCTCCGCCGCCGCTTCGACAGCCCGATCGACCCCGCGATCGAGCACCTCAACAAGCTCATCATCGTCAGCGTCGCGGGCCGCATCGCCGGCCTCAAGGTCGACCGCGTGCTCGGCGAGCTGCGCGTGGCCGCCGGCGGCCTGCGCCCGGCCCCGTCCATGCTCCGGGCCGACGGCGAGCGCAGCAGCGGCAGCGACAACGTGTTCAGCGGCGTCAGCCGGATCTCCCGCGACCGCTCCGATGCCGAGATGGTGTTCGTGATCAACCTCGACGTGCTCCTCCGCGGCGGCCAGCCCGGCGGGGGGCGGTAGGCCCAGGGGATGGAGAAGTACAAGATCCTGGTCGCCCACGAGCGCCCCGTCATCGCCCGCGCGATCGCCAGGGTGCTCGCCGCGCAGGGCCTCGTCGCCGAGGTCGCCCGCGACGGCGACGCGGTCTGGCGCGCCCTCGAGAGCGACAGCTGGGACGGCCTCCTCCTCGACGTCGCCCTGCCCGGACCGCCGGTGCACCAGATCGTCGCCCTCGCCAAGACCGGCGTCCCCCTGGCCCTGCGCGCGGTCATCCTCCTCGCCTCCGTGTTCCGTCGCTCGAGCTACAAGCGCCGCCCGCAGCAGCTCTACGGCGCGGACAGCTACGTCGAGGGCCACCAGCTCGGCGCCGAGTTGTCGACCAAGCTGTGGCGCCTGCTCTCCCCCGACCCCGCCGGCCCCGGTGACATGGTCGAGGCCGAGGCGCTGCTCGTCGAGCTGCAGGCCGAGGCCGAGGCCGCCGCCGCCGCCGAGGTCGCCGAGGCCGCCACCGCAGCCACCGGCGCTACCGTTCAGCGCCCCCGCGATCCCGCCGCCGAGCTCGCCGATCTGCTCGTCGCCGACCTCCTGCTCCATGCCGGCGAGAAGCTCAGCGACGCCGACGCCGACGCGGCTGACCCCCCGCGCGCGAGCGACATCGCGGTCGTCCACGAGGTCCTCGCCGACGAGCTCGCCCAGGCGCGCGAGCTCCACAGCGCCGCCCTCGGCCCCGCGACGGCCGACGCCGACCCGATCGCCGCGGCCCTCGACCGCTTCCTGCGTCCGTCCGCGGACGAGCGAGGCGGCGCGTGGACCTGACACCCCAGCCCCTCCCGCCGGAGCTCGAGCGCCTGCTCGCTCGCTTCTCTGGCGAGAGCTGGCGCGAGCGCAAGCAGGCCGTCAAGGATCTTCAGGCCGCGCTCGAGCGCGTCCCCCCGACCCCGGAGGTGCTGGTCGCGCTGCTCGAGCGCCTGCTCGACGGCCTCACCTCGGAGTCCGTCCCGGCCCGCTCGACCTGCCACGAGATGCTCGTCCACCTCGGCAGCTCCGGCCTCGCCGGCGCGCTGCGACGCCTGCAGGCCGGCGGTCGCGGGGCCCGGATGTACGTCGACCTCCTGGCCGACATCGGCAAGCCCGAGCACGTCCCGCTGCTCGCCGTGGTCCTGCAGACCGCCACCGACGACAACGTCCGCGCCTCCGCGGCGGCCGCCCTCGGGGCGATCGGCGGGCCCGCGGCCGAGGCGGCCCTCAAGCAGGCCCTGGCGGACAGCTCCGACATGCTGCAGCTGTTCGCCCTCGACGCGCTGCGCTCGATCGGCGCCGCCCTCTCGGTCGATCTCCTGCTCCCGCGCATCGACAACGCCGTCACTCGCCGCGCCGCCACCTCGCTGCTCGGCCACAGCGCGACCCCGGAGGCGCTCGACCTCCTGGTCGCCCTCCTCCGCGACAGCATGGCCGGCGTGCGCGCGGCGGCGGCGGTCGCCCTCGTGACCCTCGACGCCGCCCTCGCCGACCAGGGCAAGCCCGACGCCGTCGCCGCGGCGCTCGCCGGCAGCATCGACGACGCCGTCCGTCAGCGCCAGCGCGAGCTCGTCGAGCACCGCCAGACGGAGGTCAAGATCGCCGCGCTCGAGCTGTGCCGCATGACCAAAGATGCAGGTGCCTTGAGACATGTCCTCTCGGCCATGTCGGACCCCGTCGTGCGTGAGCGGGCCGCCGGCTTCGTCACCGCCCTGGGCGCCGAGGCCGGCCCGGCCCTCATGGCGCTCGCACCGTCGGTCGGCGCGGCGACCCTCGGTGATCTCTTCGTCCTGATCGGCGCGCTCGGCCCCGAGGTCGGGCCGTCCGACGGGCCCCTCATCGCCGTCCTCGTCGCCGGCCTCGAGCACCCCGATCCAGCGACCGCCTGCGTCGCCGCTGGCGCGCTCGGCCGGGTCGGAGACGCCGCCGCCTTCGCGCCTCTGGTCGCGACGCTCGGCGCACCCGACCCGCTCGGAGAGGCCACCGCCGCTGCGCTCGTCGTCCTCACCGAACGCCACGGCCCCGCCGCACCCGCGGCCGCGGCCCTCCTGCGCGGCGCCACCACGGCCACCGGCACCCGCGCGCGCAACCTCTGTCGCGTCCTCGGGGCTCTCGGCCGCGGCGGCGACACCCGCTACGTGCCGCCGCTGGTCGCCCTCCTCGGCGCCCCCGAGCCGCTGGTCCGCGTCGCCGCAGCGCGGGCCCTCGGTCACATCGGTGGTGAGCACGAGGGCGTCACCGCGTTGTGCATGGTCCTCCACGACGGCGACGCCGGCGTGCGCGCGGCGGCCTGCCGCAGCCTCGGTCAGGTCGGCGCTGGCGCGGCCGTCCAGGCGCTGCTGGGCGCCACCACCGACGACAGCGCCCAGGTCCGCGCCGCCGCCGTGCACGCCCTCGTCAGCCTCGACAACCCCGTCGCGCTGGCTCGCCTCCGCGAGATCGTGCTCGCCGACAGCTCGCCGAGCGTCGTCATCCCCGCGATCGCCGGCCTCGGTCGCGGCGGCGGCGACCTCGACCTCACCCTCCTGATGAGCCTGTGCGGCTCCACCGATCACGAGGTCGCCAAGGCCGCCGCCCGCGGACTGGTCCGCTTCAGCGCCCACCGGGCCACCGCCGCCGTCCTCGGTCTGCTCGCGCACGATCGCTGGGACGTGCGCTGGGCCGCCGCCGAGGTGCTCGCCGAGCGCGGTGACCTCACCGCGCTCGCGCCGCTGCGACGCGTGCAGGCGCTCGAGCGCGACCCGCTGGTGCGGCAGGTCCTGGCCGGCGCGGTCGCTCGCCTCGAGGGCCTCGCGGCGGCCAGCGACTCGGAGCTCCCCGCGTGAGTGCCCCGCGTCCGCCCCTCGATCGCGGAGCCGTGCGCATCCGGATCTCGCCCGAGGAGACGCGCCTCCTGCAGGAGCTGATCCTCGAGCACTGCGGCGTCAACCTCGGCGTCGACGCCGGCTTCCTGTTCGAGCGTCGCCTCGGCGTCCGCCTCGAGGCCCTCTCGCTCGCGTCCTTCCGCGAGTACTTCCATTACCTCAGCTACGACCTCGACGGCCCCGCCGAGCTCGAGGACTGCATCGAGCGCATCACCACCCACGAGACCTACTTCTTCCGCGAGCAGTTCCAGCTCGACGCCTTCCGCCAGGAGATCATCCCGCAGCTCGTGCATGGCGACGCCGGGGGCCGCGGTCCCGCCGTGTGGAGCGCCGGCTGCTCGACGGGCGAGGAGGCCTACACGATCGCGATGTTGCTGGCCGAAGCCGCCCCCCAGGCCGCCAGCCTCGTGATCGGCAGCGACATCAGCCGCAAGGTCCTCGCCACCGCACAGCAGGGCGTCTACGGCCCCGCCAGCTTCCGCACCACCGACGACGCCGTGCGCGATCGTCAGTTCCTCCCCGCCGGCCCCGGCCTATGGCGCGTGCCCCCATCGATCCGTCGCATGTGCAGCTTCGTCCACCTCAACCTGCTGGAGGTCGCACGCTACGCCACGCTCGGCCGACTCGACGTGATTTTCTGCCGCAATGTCCTGATCTATTTGTCGGCTCCAGCCCGCCACCGCATCGTCGAGGCGTTCTACGATGCCCTTGTACCGGGCGGCTTCCTTCTCCTCGGTCACTCCGAGAGCCTGCTCAACGTCACGACCCGCTTCGACCTCGTGCACCTCACCAGCGACCTCGTGTACCGCCGCCCCGCGTGAGCGGGTCCTCGCCAACGCCTCTGCTCGCCATGGAAACCCTCGATCCCCCGCTGCGTGCGCCTGGCCAGAAGGTCCGCGTCCTCGTCGTCGACGACTCGGCCTACAACCGGCAGACGATCAGCGCGATGCTCGAGTCGGACCCCCAGATCGAGGTCATCGGCCGCGCCTCGAACGGCAAGGAGGCGCTGCGTCAGGCCTTCGATCTCCACCCGGACGCCATCACCCTCGACCTCGAGATGCCGGAGATGGACGGCTTCGCCTTCCTCCGCCTGTTGATGGCCAAGCGACCGGTCCCGGTGATCGTCATCTCCAGCCACAGTGAGCGCGACAACGTGTTTCGCGCGCTCGAGCTCGGCGCGATGGACTTCATCGCCAAGCCGGGTCGCCACATCGGCCCCGACCTGCGCATGATCCAGGACGACCTCGTGCTCAAGATCCGCACGGTCGCCCGCCTCAGCGTCGTGCGCCTGCTGGCCCGCGCCCAGGCGCTCGTCGAGCAGCGCTCCGATCGCAGCACCGGCGAGCTCCCGGCCTTCGACAGCGGCCGCTACGACGTCGGCGGCGGGACCCAGCCGCCGATGCTCGGGGTCCTCGGCATCGCCGCGTCGACCGGCGGACCGCCCGCGATCCAGCAGCTGCTGTGCGCCCTGCCGTCGACCTTGCCGCTGGCGATCGTCATCGCCCAGCACATGCCGGCTCGCTTCACCCGGGCCTTCGCCGCCCGCCTCGACAAGATCTGCGCGTTCCAGGTGGTCGAGGCCAGCGACGCCCAGGTGCTCAAGGCCGGCACCGTCTACATCGCCCCCGGCGCCGCCAACCTCGAGGTCGAGTCGTGCAACCCGCCCGGTGCGGCCCGCGTCCGCGTGCGACCACCGCGGCAGGGCGCCGCCATCGTCCCGTCCGGCGACATGCTGTTCAAGACCGCCGCCGACGTGTTCGGGCCCCGCTTCTGCGCTCTCGTGCTGACCGGGATGGGCTCCGACGGCCGCGAGGGCGCCGAGCTGGCGCGCCGCGCCGGTGCCACCGTGCTCGCCGAGGATCCGCGCACCGCCGTCATGCCCGGCATGCCCGGCTCCGCCATCGACGCCGGTGTCGTCGACCAGGTCCTCGCGCTCGAGGAGCTGCCCGTGGCGATCCAGCGCTTCGCCGACCACTGCCGCGGCCTGGCTGTCAGCTCCGGCGGGCCTGGCGGGCGCCATGACACCGGGCCTCGCGGCGATTCCGGCAGCTCCAGCGAACGTTGACCGGCTTCATGCTTTTCTGCACCCCGCGCGCCAGGGCCAGGATCGGGCGGCGCTGCGGCGTGATATCTTCGCCGAGATGCGCGTGCAGGACACGGGTCAGGGCGATCGGAGCTCCCGGCCCTTGGCTTCTCTCCAAGACTTCTTCGGCCGCGGCGAGGTGTTTGTCCGCCAGCTCATCGCCGAGAACCAGCGCCTGCGCAGCGAGCTCCACGAGGCCCACCCTGGCCGTGACGACCTCCCCGCGCAGCATTCCGCCTCGATCATCGAGGACCTCATGGCCCGCGTCGCCGAGCTCGAGGTGGCCGCCGCGGCGACTGAAGCTGCGGACGACGAGGACGACGACGACACCGACACCGACCCGTCCGACTCCGCTCGCGTCCTCGGCCTGACCGAGCGCGTCGAGCAGCTCGAGGACGAGAACTACCACCTCGCCTCGATGTACGTCGCCGGCTTGCAGTTCCACTCGGCGCGCACGCTCGCCGAGGTGCTGCAGACGGTCACGGAGATTCTGCTCAACTTCGTCGGCGTCGGCGCCTTCACCGTCTTCATGCTCGATGAGGAGCGCCAGATGTTGTTCGCCCTGGTGCGCGAAGGCGGCGACATCGAGGCCTGCGGCGAGGTGCCGGTCCACGGCGAGGCCGGCGCGTTGGGGCCCTTCGCCGCGATGATCCAGCGCGCCCGCCCATGGACCCGCGGAGATCCCGCATACGCGGACGACAACGCGATCCTGTATCTTCCCCTGGTCAGCAACCGCCGGCTCGTCGCGGTGCTGCGCCTGGAGGGCTTCCTGCCCCAGAAGCCAGGCTTCGACGACAACGACTTCAGCTTGCTGTCTATGATCTCCGAACACGCGGGCATCGCCATCGAGACGGCCTGGATCCGGGCCCACGCGAAGACAGTGCCGCTGCAACGACAGGCCGTGGAGCATCTGGTGGGCGCATGACGCAAGACAGCACAGAGACCACGAGACGGCTGCAGGCGCTGGTTGTCGAGGACAGCCCGCCGATGCGCAAGATGATCGTGTTCGCCCTGTCGCGGATCAAGGGCCTCGTGGTCGCCGAGGCCGATGACGGCGTCGACGCGCTGCGCCGCCTCGCCGGCACCAAGTACGACCTCATCATCACCGACATCAACATGCCGATCCTCGACGGCCTGAAGCTCGTCAAGCGCCTGCGCGCCGACGAGTCCTACATGCACGTCCCGATCATCATCATCACCACCGAGGGCGCCGCCGAGGACCGCCAGCGGGCGCTGGCGCTCGGCGCCAACGCGTACATCACCAAGCCGATCCAGGCCCCACAGGTGATCAAGCTGGTGAAGGAGATCCTCGGCATCGTCGACGACCCGCGCTAGCGGCTCGTGACTTGCTCAGGGCTCGACCATGGCTCGCCCCGCGCCCGGTCGCCGCGCTGCCCCGCCTCGCCCCGCACCTGTCTCGAAGGCCAGCCCCGGGGGCCTCGACGGCGCGATCGACGAGTACCTCATGCACCTCAAGGTCGAGCGGGGCCTGCGGCCCAACTCGCTCACCGCCTACGCCCAGGACCTGCGCGAGCTGGCCGCCTTCCTGGTCGCTCGCCTCGGTGACCCGGCCCCGCTCGCGCGCGTCGACCCGCCGCTGCTGCTCGCCTACCTGCAGGCGATCGCCCCGAAGCTCAAGGCCCGCAGCCAGGCCCGCCGCGTCGTCGCCCTGCGCGGCCTGTTCCGCTGGCTGCGCGAGGAGGGGCAGATCGCCGTCGACCCCAGCCAGGGCCTCGCCGCGCCGCGCCTGGCCCAGAAGCTCCCCGACCTGCTCGGCCGCGACGAGGTCCTGCGCCTGCTCGCCGCGCCCGGTAGCGACGGTCCGCTCGCGCTGCGCGACACGGCCCTGCTCGAGCTGCTCTACGCCAGCGGCTGCCGCATCTCCGAGGCGCTCGACCTCAGCCTCGATCGCCTCTACCTCGACCAGGCCGTGGTCCGGCTGATCGGCAAGGGCGACAAGATGCGCCTGTGCCCGATCGGCGGCCCCGCGGTCGCGGCCCTGCACGCCTGGCTGCGCGACGGCCGACCCGCGCTGGCTCGGGGCAAGCGCCCGAGCCCGCTGGTCTTCCTCAACAAGAGCGGCGCCCGCCTGTCACGCCAGGGCTTCTTCCAGAAGCTGCGCGAGCACGCGATCGCGGCCGGCATCACCCGTGACATCTCGCCGCACAAGCTCCGCCACAGCTTCGCCACCCACCTGCTCGAGGGCGGCGCTGACCTGCGCGCCGTGCAGACCCTGCTCGGCCACGCCGACATCGCCACGACCCAGATCTACACCCACGTCAGCGACGCCCAGCTGCGCAGCGCCCACCGCAAGCACCACCCGCGCGCCTGAGCTGCGCGGCCTGTCCCAAGGGACAGACCGCTGCGTCACGGGCAGCGCGGCGCGACGAAGCTGCCCTCGAGCTGCGGCTCGCTGAAGCTGAAGAAGCCGTCGACGTGGCACAGCCGGCCCGTCACGTTCTGGTCGTCGATCGCCAGGATCTCGAAGGTCGCGCCGAAGCTGCCGCCACCGAACGCGCAGTCGCTGTTGTTGCCGTTGACCGGGCCGGTCTCGCTGGCGCTGCCGGTCACGTCCTGCCCGAGCAGGTTGAACACGCCGGGCGACTGAAACTCGGGCGGAATGGCGATCGTCACGTCCCAGTGTTCGCCGCACGGGAGCGACGCCTGCGGGTCGACGCAGCTCGCCTTCTGGTCCGAGAGCCGCACGTACAGCGTGGCCGGGTCCGGCTCGCCGCCGCCGCTGCTGCCGCTGGTGCCCGTGGGGTTCGGCTGCGGGGGGATCTGCGACTTGAGATACGCGAGGGTCTCGACCCCGGCCAGCGGCGTGGCCATCCCCTCGCACGGCACCACGGGCGGCGGATCGCTGGTGTCGCCGGTGTCCAGCGAGGTCTGGCTGGTGGCGACGGTGGTCGCGCTGGTCGCCCCGGTGGTGGCGCTCGCGGTGCCCGGATCGCTGGTGGCGGTGGTCGTTGTGCCGGTCGCGGAGCCGGCCGATCCGCCGGAGCCGCTGTTGGTGGCCGACGCGGTACCTGGGCTGGTCGGGTCGCTGGCGCCGGTGGTCAGCTCCTCACCGGTGGTGGTCATGGTGCCGCTCGAGTCACCACCCTCGTCGTTGCCCATCTTGGGGCCGCAGGCGAGGCCAGCGGTGAGGCCAGTGGCGAGGCTGATGACGACGAGGGCGGGGAGTTTGTCGAGAAATGAAGCCATGGCGCCACGGAATAACATGGTGCCGCGGTATTGCGGTCACCTTCACCTGGCGCCTTCACCTGGCGCCTTCACTTGGAGAACGCGCGCCCGAGCTCGCGGCTCAGGCGACCGCTCTGCAGGCGGTTCTCGACCTCACCATAGGCGGCATAGAGGGCGGGGAGCAGGCTGGCGATGGCGACGACGGTGATGAAGAGAGACATGGTGGTTGCTTCCTCTGCCGGCCCCATTAGCGAGAAGCATGCCGGTCGCTTGTAGTACTCAACTATTTGAAATCAATGAATTCATGACACATGTCCGGCCTGGCTCGCGCTGGCAACTCGAGTTTCGTGGCCAGCAGCCCGAGCAGCCACCCCCGCTTGCGAACCTGGCTCTTGAGGCAGGTCATCAGCGCTTCGTCGCTTCGTTGACGGGCCCGGGCCGCTTCTCTACAGTCCCTCGCCGTGACGAAGACAAGCAGTGGCGTGGGATTGTTCCTGGCGGCGCTCTGCGCCTGTGTCACGCCGCAGGGCGGCACGACGAGCGACGCTGGCAGCAGCAGCGGCGGCGGCTCGGAGCCGACCACCGACGAGCCGCCCGACAGCGACGCGAGCGGCCCGATCCAGACCGTCACCAGCGACACCGACCCCGACCCGACGGGCTCGAGCACCGCGACCAGCGACGCCAGCAGCAGCAGCAGCGGCCATGGCGACACCACCACCGGCGACGCCTGCACCGGCATCGTCGACGCGCTCGCGCTGGCGCTCTCGGCCGACGCGCGCTGCCAGCTGCTGCTCGCCCTCGACGCCGACGCCGGCCTGGTCGGCTGGCACGCCGTCTGCGGCGCGGTCCCCCCGGCGGATGTCTACGACGCGAAGAGCGCCCTCACGGCGACGGCCTGCTGCGCCGACGGCATGTTCCTCCAGGATGTCAGCCCCTTCGTCGTCTACTTCGCCCCGGCGGACCCGGCCGAGGGCGGCGTGGCGATCGTCAGCAACCATCTCGGCGCCGTGGTCTTCGACGCCACCATCGGCATCGCCAATCCCGGGACGATCTCCGTGCCCGACACGTGGAGCCCCGTGGACATGCTCGGCGTCGGCGCAGGCTGCTCCGACCAGGGCGTCGATCTCACGGGCCTGCAGAGCTTCCACGCCGGGGACGGCGAGATACCCGTGGGCTTCGAGGCCAAGGTCGGCGAGGCGATCGACGCGACTGCGCTGCCCGCCGCGCTGGCCGGGGCCGCCACCATCGATCGCGCCGTGCTGCTCGGCTACGAGGACCACGACAAGGCCCCGAGCAGCTACCTCCTGCTGCTCGAGCTGCGCGCCACCTGACGCGCCAACGAGCCCACCCGAGGCGCCCCTGAAGCGCCACCTGGGGCGCCAGAGCGTCGGCACTCGCCCCCACCAGGCGAACGTGGACCGGCGCCGGTCTGGGACCCCGCCAGACGCCGATCCCCCGCGCGCGAAAGCTCCGCCGGGCGCGCATTTCATGTTATGTGGGAGCATGCAAACGCGCCTACTTACGCCATTCCTCGCCGCGCTCACGCTCGCCCCGATCGCCTGTGGTGACGACAAGGGCGGCTCGACCAGCAGCGAGACGGACGCCGCCGGCTCGACCACCGGCACGAGCCCGGCGACCACCGACGGTCCGACGCCGACGACCACCGACGGGCCGACGCCGTCGACCACCGACGAGCCGCCGCCGACCACCACCGTCGATCCAGACCCGACGACCACCGGCGACGGCACCACCGGCGAGCCGGCCGACTGCGCCGCTCCGGCCGACGCGGCCGACGAGGACGGCGACGGCGTGGCCAACATGGCCGACAACTGCCGCTGCGACGCCAACCCGAACCAGCTCGACTTCGACGGCAACTCGGTCGGCAACGTCTGCGACGTCCCGCTCAAGTTCACCATCGCCGACGGCACGCCGCCCGAGTTCAACAAGCTCGACACCACCGCCGAGGCCGAGAAGACCCTGAAGTGCAACTTCCCGGTGAGCCTCATCGTGCTAAACGGCGACGTGCAGGTGACCCTCGACGACGCCGGCACCGCCAAGATCTGGGCCGCCAAGCTCAACTTCGCCGACACCCCCGAGCTGACCTGCGACCTGACCCTCGTCAAGGTCAAGCTCAAGATCCAGCAGTTCTTCGCCGACGGCCCCGACAAATTCGTGGTCGGCTTCCCCTTCACCCTCCCCGATCACGACGCGGGCAGCATCAGCGGCCAGACCGACAGCCCGCAGAGCATCCTCGTCAGCGGCATCATCAACGTCACCGAGTCCAACAACGAGGGGCTCGCACCGACCGGCGAGAACCCGCTGGAGATGGTCCCCGGCGCCTTCCCGACCGGCCTCGCCTCGGTCGTCAACAAGGGCGAGCAGGTGTCGGTGGTCTTCGACGACAGCGACTCCATCGTTTTCATGCAGACCACGATGAGCGGCATCAACATCAAGCTCACCGGCCTCAAGGGCACCCTGCGCCTCAAGATGTGAGGTGCTACCCTGCGCGGGCTCCATGGCCGCCAGCTCCTCGCGCCCTGCACCTGCCGTCTCGTCCGGCGTCCCCCCGTCAGGCGGCCCGTCAGGCGGCTCGTCAGGACCTGTCCGTTCGGAGGCCGCGGAGGCGGTCGACACCGTCAAGCCCGTCGAGCGACTGCGCCGCGTGTTCCGCTACGCGCGGCCGTACCGCGGGCGCCTGACCATCGCCCTGGTCTGCCTCTTCATCGCCTCCGGCCTCGGCCTGGTCCACCCGTACTTCTTCGGTGAGCTCGCCGGCGCCGCCTTCACCAGCGGCGCCGTGACCGATCACAGCGCGGCCTACCGCGCGCTGGCCGAGAACTCCATCGCCCTGGTCCTGGTGTTCCTCGCCCAGGCCGTCTTCATCTTCTTTCGCCACTTCTACATGACCTGGATCGGCGAGCGGGTGGTCACCGACCTGCGCATCGACCTCTATCGCCACCTGGCGACGATGCCGCAGAGCTACTTCCACAGCACCCGCACCGGCGAGCTCATCTCCCGCCTCGCCGATGATGTCACCCGCCTGCAGAACACGGTCGGCCAGGACCTCAGCATCTTCCTGCGCAACGTGCTGATGCTGATCGGCGGCGTGGCGATCCTGTTCTACATGAACTGGCTGCTGACCGCGGCGATGCTCGCCGTCGTGCCGGCGCTGATGATCGCCGCCAACTATTGGAGCCGCATCATCCGCGAGATCAGCCGCCAGGCCCAGGACGAGCTGGCCCGCGCCTCCGGGGCGCTGCAAGAGGGCCTGTCCGCCATCGAGACCGTCCAGGCCTTCACCCGCGAGCGCTTCGAGGTCGACCGCTACGGCGCCGCGCTCGAGCGCACCTTCGGTCTGTTCATCCGCCGCACCCTGGCCCGCAGCTGGTTCGCGTCCGTGATCTCCTTCTTCGCCTTCGTCTCGATCGCCGGGGTGTTCTGGCTCGGCGGCAGCATGGTCATCGAGGGCACGATCACGGCCAGCAACCTGATGAGCTTCCTGCTCTATACGCTGATCGTCGCCGGCGCCGTCGGTGCCCTCGCCGAGCTGTTCGGCGGCCTCCAGTCGACCTTCGGCGCGACCGCCCGCATCTTCGAGATCCTCGACACGCCGCCCGACATCGCCGACCCGCCCGCGCCGGTCGCCACGCCGGCATTGCGCGGCGCGATCGAGTTCGCCGGCGTCTCCTTCACCTACCGCGACCGCGAGGTCCCCGTGGTCCAGGGCATCGACCTGCGCGTCGAGCCCGGTGAGGTGTGCGCCCTGGTCGGCCCCAGCGGCTCCGGCAAGACCACCCTCGGCCGCCTCGTCCTGCGCTTCTGGGACCCGAGCGAGGGCAGCGTCCGCCTCGACGGCCACGACCTGCGTACGCTCCGACTCGCCGACCTGCGCGGCGTGATGGCGATCGTCTCGCAGGACCCGGTGCTGTTCAGCGGGACGATCCGCGAGAACATCCGCTACGGCCGCCTCGACGCCAGCGACGCCGAGATCGAGGCCGCCGCGCGGGCGGCCAACGCCGACGGCTTCATCCGCGAATTCCCGGAGGGCTACGCCACCGTCGTCGGCGAGCGCGGCGTCAAGCTCAGCGGCGGCCAGCGCCAGCGCGTCTCGATCGCCCGCGCGATCCTCCGCGACCCGCGGGTGCTCATCCTCGACGAGGCCACCTCGGCGCTCGACAGCCAGAGCGAGCACCTCGTGCAGGAGGCGCTGGAGAAGCTGCAGAAGGGCCGCACCACCCTCGTCATCGCCCACCGCCTCAGCACCATCCGCGACGCCGATCGCATCGTCGTCCTCGACCACGGTCACATCGTTGAGGTCGGCCGCCACGAGGCCCTGATGGCCCAGCACGGCACCTACGCCCGCCTGGTCGCGCGCCAGGCCGCCGCCGCCGCGGACGAGATCACCAGCGCCAACGCCACCGTGGCGAGCGCCTGACCCCCCGCGCGGACCCAGGCCCCCGTGCCTCTGGATCCGGCCTGGATCCGATCCTGGGGGGCGTGTTACTCCTCGCGCCACCATGGCCAGCGCCGACGAGCCCCGCGAGAGCGAGCTGATGCAGAAGATCGTGTCCCTGTGCAAGCGCAGGGGCTTCGTGTTCCAGAGCTCCGAGATCTACGGCGGCCTGCGCTCGGCATACGACTACGGCCCGATGGGCGTCGAGCTCAAGCGCAACCTGATGAGCGAGTGGTGGCGCTTCATGGTCCACAGCCGCGAGGACGTGGTCGGCATCGACGCGTCGATCATCATGCACCCCGACGTGTGGAAGTCGAGCGGCCACCTCGCCAACTTCTCGGACCCGCTGGTCGACTGCAAGGTCTGTGGCGAGCGCTTCCGGGCTGACAAGGCGCCGAAGCTGGCTGAAGGCGCCGACGCCCCGATCACCCTCGCCGACAAGGGCCGCGCCAAGGCGGCCCTCGACAAGCTGGAGAGCCAGGGCGTCGCCCTGCGCCGCGACGGCGCCAGCCTGCTCGGCGCCAAGGCCGGCCCCGCCGGCTACGTGTGCAGCAACTGCGGCTCGCCCTTCCTCAGCGAGGAGCGCCGCTTCAACCTCATGTTCCGCACCACCCTCGGCCCGGTCGACCCGATCGGCGACATCGTCGGCATGGTCCGCAGCGCCATCGCCGAGGGCGCCGACGACAAGCAGCTGCGCGCCCGCGTCGAGGCCGCCATGGCCAGCAGCTCGGTCTACCTCCGCCCCGAGACCGCCCAGGCGATGTTCGTGCAATTCATGAACACCCAGCAGAGCACCGGCATCAAGGTGCCCTTCGGCATCGCCCAGATGGGCAAGAGCTTCCGCAACGAGGTCACCGCCGAGCACTTCATCTTCCGCTCCTGCGAGTTCGAGCAGATGGAGTGCGAATACTTCGTGCCGCCCGGCGAGGGCCCGAAGTACCTCGAGTACTGGAAGGAGCAGCGCATGAAGTGGTGGCGCGGCCTCGGCATCGCCGCCGACAACCTGCGCTTCCGGGCCCACGACGCCGACGAGCTCGCCCACTACAGCGACGGCTGCTTCGACGTCGAGTACCAGTTCCCGTGGGGCTGGGACGAGCTCGAGGGCATCGCCAGCCGCACCGACTACGACCTCAAGGCCCACGCCGCCGGCAGCAACAAGAAGCTCACCTACTTTGACCCCGAGGCGATCGACCCCACGACCGGCAAGCCCGGCTGGCACTACGTGCCGCACGTGGTCGAGCCCGCGGCCGGGGCCACCCGCGGCGTGCTCGCGGTGCTGTGCGACGCCTACGCCGAGGAGGCCGGCGACGCCGAGGGCAAGGGGGCGCGCACCGTGCTGCGGCTGCACCCGCGCCTGGCCCCGATCAAGGCCGCGATCTTGCCGCTGGTCAAGCGCGACGGCATGCCAGAGATCGCCCGCCGCATCGCCGATCAGTTCTTCAGCGCCGGCGTCAACGCCAAGTACGACGAGCAGCACGCGATCGGCAAGCGCTACGCCCGGCACGACGAGATCGGCACGCCCTACTGCCTCACCGTCGACACCCAGACCCTCAGCGACGACACTGTCACGATCCGCCACCGCGACGATCGTCGCCAGGAGCGCATCAAGGTGCAGGAGGCCGTCGACGTGGTTCAGCGCGCCCTCAAGGCCTGAATCTCCGCGATCGCCCATCAACCAGGAGCCCCGTATGTCCGCCACTCAGCCCCGCATCGTCCACTGCAAGAAGCTCGGCAAGGACCTGCCGGGCCTGCCCTTCAAGCCCTTCCCCAACGAGCTCGGTCAGCTCATCTTCGACAACATCAGCCGCGAGGCGTGGCAGATGTGGCTCAAGGAGTCGCCGCGCTATATCAACACCTACCGCCTCGACCTGCAGTCGAAGGACGGCCGCGACTTCCTCGAGAAGCAGATGAAGATCTTCTTCGGTTTCGAGGCTGGCGAGCTCGCCGACACGGCGTATACGCCCCGCGAGGGCTGAGCCGCGGCGAGCGAGGACTCGCGCCTCAAGCGAAACTGCGTAAGCGCCCGCGAGGGATGATCAGCGAGCAAGACTTGCGGCTCAGGTGGTGACGCGGGGGCGCAAGCGCGCAGCGGTCTTCGTACGGCCGTTCTTGCGTCCGCGGTCGCCGGCGGCCTACGATGCGTGGCCTCTCCGTGAGGCCAGGACTAATTGACATGATCACCGCAGGTCAAGTGAGCAAATATCGTTTGTTCTTCCGTCGCCGCACCGCGGCCCTTTGCTTGCCCCTCGGCCTGCTCCTCGGGTCCACGCTCGCGAGCGGCTGCCAGAAGGTCTGCAACGACGACGGCTTCGCCTGGCAGCAAGATCCGAGCTGTCTCGCGGGGCTGACGGCCACCGAGACCGCGAGCGAGACCGACACCGACGATCCCAGCGCGACCGACAGCGCGACCGACTCGCCGACCAGCTCGGGCGGCGGCGGGCAGTGGTGTGTCGACGCCGACGGCGACATGTACGGCGATCCCGATCAATGCACCGACGTGCCCCCGGGCGGCACGCCGCCGGACGGCACGGTCAACAACGACGACGATTGCGACGACGGCAGCGACACCACGTATCCGGGGGCCGCGCCGCTCGACAGTCCGACCGCCTGCATGGCCGACGTCGACGGTGACGACTACGGCGACGTCGATCCGCGCCCGGGCAGGGCGGCGGCGGCGGTGCGGTGCCGGGCAGCGACTGCGACGACACCAGCGCCAACACCTTCCCCGGCGCCGCGCCCAAGGACGACCCTGACGCCTGCATGAAGGACGAGGACGGCGACGACTGGGGCGACAAGGATCCCCCCGGTGGCGGCGGCCCCAACGAGCCCCAGCCGGGCACCGACTGCGACGATACCAACCCCAACGCCTTCGCCATGTGCGGCGCCTGCAACGACGTCGACGGCGACGGCTGGCTGGTCGACTGCGACTCCTATCCGCCGGGTATGCCCGGCCCCGACTGCGACGACAGCGATCCGAACACCTTCCCGGGCGCCGCGCCGAACGACGACCCGAAGGCGTGCATGACCGACAAGGACGGCGACGACTGGGGCGACGACATGCCCACCAGCCCCGACGCCGTGCCCGGCACCGACTGCGACGATGACGACGAGAACACCTCGCCCGGAGCTGCGCCGAAGGACGACCCGGACGCGTGCATGACCGACAAGGACGGCGACGATCGCGGCGACGCCAAGCCGCCGGGCGGCAAGCCTGGCGTCGTCGCCGGCAGCGATTGCTACGACGATAACCCTTCGCTCAACCCCGACAACAATGTCCTGCTGACCGCCGAGATCACCAGCGGCAAGCTGCTCGAGGTCGACATCGCCACCGGCGACATGACCGAATACGCCGCGGTCGACGTGAAGGACTTTAACCCGTGGATCCCCACCAGTATCGCCGTCAGCCCGCTCGACGGGACGGTCTACGCCGCGCTCGCGTTCCGCGATCGCCTGGTGACGATGAACTACTGCGGCGCGGGCGTACCGACGGCGCTGCCGATGGCCCACAAGAAGAACATCTGCGGCATCGGCTTCGACCGCGCGGGCGTCCTCTACGGCATCGACGGCCAGGTCGACCAGTTCCTCACCTTCAACGCCGACGGCTCGCTCAAGCCGACCTTGCCGCTCACCTTCGAGGGCAAGCTGCTGAACGTCGCTGACTGCGGCATGGCCTTTGATTGCCACGAGGACCGCCTGCTCGTCTCCGACTCCGGCTCCGGCGGTATCTACGTGGTCAACCCGGCCGATGGCTCCACCACCCGCGTCGCCGACCTCCCGAACGAGGTGTTCGGCAGCGGCCTCGAGTACGATCCCACCACCAAGCTCGCGCTCTCGTGCGACCAGAACTCGCTGCTGTCGATCGCTATCGACGGCAGCAACGACTTCACCCAGCTCCCCGACCTCGCCGCCCCGGCCGACGACCTCGGCTTCGGCCCGAAGTGCAACTAGTCCCCAACGGCTCTCACACGGATCGACGATCATGACCAGGACGGCACTCCTCCATTCGACCCTCACCGTGCTCTTGTCGGCCACCGTCGGCGCCGCATCGGCGCAGGCGGCCCCGGCTCCGGCTCCGGCTCCGGCTCCGGCTCCGGCTCTGGCTCCGGCTCCGGCTCCGGCTCCGGCTCCGGCTCCGGCGGCGGGGCCTGCGGCTCCGGTGACCTCCGACCCGACCCCGGCCGCCACGACTGGCCCCGCCGGCACCACCGGCCCAGCCCCCACGCCGTGGATCGAGCGCTATCGGCCGACCCGCAATTCATGGGAGCTCGGCATCTACGGCGGCGTCTTTTTGCCGTCGCCGAATCATGAGTTCTACGCCCCGGACCTCAACATCTCGGGCTTCGGGCACCAGCCGCTCGCTCGCGCTGGCGCCGATCTGGGCCTGCGCGCCGGCTATTATCCGCTCAGTTTCCTCGGCCTCGAGCTCGAGGGCGGTCTGATGCCGATCAAGGTCGCCGACGGCAGTCGGGCGACGATGTACGCCTTCCGTCCGGTCGTCCTGGCCCAGCTGCCGTACCGCATCGCGCCGTTCCTGCGCGCCGGGGTGGGGATGCTCGGCATCTCGTCGACCGCGCTCGGCAAGGACATCGACCCGTCGTTCAACATCGGCGGCGGCGTCAAGTTCTACATCAACCGGCTCCTGGCCTTGCGCCTCGACATCGTCGACAACATCGCCACCGCCTACGGCGTCGGCCGCGATCGTTCGAACAACCTCGAGATCCTGCTCGGCCTGTCGCTGCGCCTCGGCAAGAAGCCGAAGCAGGAGCCCGCGCCGCAGCGCAGCCTCATCGACAGCGACCTCGACGGCCTCTACGACCCCGGTCAGAAGGGCGTCGCGCCCGCGGACGAGGACGCCTGCCCGCAGCAGCCTGGACCGCGCGAGAACCGGGGTTGCCCGTGGCTCGACAGCGACGGCGATGGCATGTACGACCCGGGCCAGGGCGGCGTGCCGGCGGCCGACGTCGACGCCTGCCCGCAGCAGCCTGGCCCGCGGGAGAACCGGGGCTGCCCGCTGCTCGACAGCGACGGCGACATCCTCCTCGACCCCGGGCAGCCGGTGTCGGCGGACAAGATCGACGCGTGCCCGAAGGAGCCCGGGCCGATCGCCCTGCAGGGGTGCCCCGATAGCGACAATGACAAGATCCCGAACCGCTTCGACAAGTGCCCGACTGAGCCGGAGACGGTCAATCAGTATCAGGACGCCGACGGCTGCGCCGACGAGGTGCCGAAGGCGGTCGAGCAGATCAGCGGCGTGCTCGAGGGCATCTACTTCGACGTCGACAAGGACACGATCAAGCCGAAGTCGAAGGCCACCCTCGATCGCGCGCTGGAGGTGCTGAAGAAGTTCAACACCACTCGCTGGCGGATCGCCGGCCACACCGACTCCGACGGCAACCGCGAGCACAACCTCGACCTGTCGCTGCGCCGCGCGGGCGCCGTGCGCCAGTACCTCATCGACCGCGGGATCGACGGCTCACGGCTCACGGCCCAGGGCTACGGCCCGGACGAGCCGATCGACAGCAACGCGACGAAGAAGGGCAAGGCCCGCAATCGTCGTATCGAGTTCAAGCTCGACTGAGCGGGCGCGGCTGCCCGCGAGGGCAGGGCGCTAGATCGTGGCAGCGGCGGCGCGCAGGGCCGCCGCTGCGTCGTCGCGGACCATGCGGTCGTGCGAGACGATCATGCGCCGCAGCGCCGGGGTGTCGGCGAGGCGCAGGAGGTGCTCGCGGAACCGTCGGCGGTCCTTCACCACGAACAGCTTGACGATCCTGGAGATGCGCGGGCCGCCGGTGGACTGGGTGATGTTGCGCAGGATCCATCCGGTGAGGCCCTTCACGTCGGGCATGTTGAAGACCGCGTCGTTGAACACCAGGGTGACGCCGTCGGGCGAGCGCACGATCATGACGCCCTCCTGCTCGCCGACGCCGTCGAGGGTCTCGAAGGCGACGTCGCGGTCGACCGGGAAATCTGCGTAGTTGCCATCGACCGCGACCACCTCGGCGACCTTCTTGGTGGCGCCGGCCGGGCACAGCACCCGCGCCTGCGGGTAGCGGTCCTTGAAGACCCTGGCGTCGAGGCGGTGGTACCCATTGGGCACCACCAGCCAGGCCACGGGGCCCCAGGCGTCGATCTTCGCCATCGATTCGTCGTCGAGGGCGATCGCGTTGTGGACCACCAGTTGGCCGTCGCTGCGGCGGGCGATCGTCATCACCCGCTTGAGCGGCATGGTCTCCAGCTTGCCCTCGACGCGCCAGAGGTTGTCCGCGACGACCTCGATCGGGCGGTGGGGGAGGACCTTCCAGCTGTCGTGCGCCTTCGCCATGGCGCTGGTATGCCGCAGTCGCGCGCGGCCGACAAGCTCAGCGCGGGGCGTAGGCGGCGGCCGGGACGCGGACCTCGCGGCCCACCTCGAATCGCCGCGCCCGCAGCACCAGCGGCGTCATGAGCAGGCCGAACACGAATCCGCCGAGGTGGGCGAACCACGCGAACTGCACCTTGGTGGTGAAGAAGCCCATGACCAGCTGCAGTCCGACCCAGGCCCCGAGGTACAGCCAGGCTGGGATCTTGAGCTGCACGAAGAAGATCGTCTGGAACAGCTTGGCCCGCGGGAAGCTCCACAGGTATGCCGCCATGACCCCGGCGATCGAGCCCGAGGCGCCGACCACCGGCGTGGCCGTGGCGTAGCTGAGCAGCACGTGCAGCGCCCCGCCGGCCACGCCGGCCCCGATGAACAGCAGGGCGAAGCGCCAGCGCCCGAACAGGTGCTCGATGTTGTCGCCGAAGATGTAGAGAAAGTAGGCGTTGAACAGGACGTGGTACCAGCTGCCGTGCAGGAACTGGTGGGTGACGAGGGTGTGGACCGAATCGTCGTAGTCGCGGACGATCTTGCCGGAGATGACGGCCCAATCGCGGTAGAAGAGGAAGCCCTGGACCTCGGCGAAGAACAGCAGGAGAAAGCCGCCGAGCAGGAGATACACCAGCCAGGGGGTGCCGCGCGCCGGGTTGTCGACCTCGACCGGGAGCTGGGTGACGATCTGCGCGACCCAGATGACGCCGCGCCGCACCAGCTTCTCCTTGAGCGCCTGCTGGCCCTCCGTGGTCGTCCGCACCGCGAGCTTGCGCCGCTCCTCGCCGTCGAGCCAGATGCCGGCGCAGCGCGAACAGCACTCGATCGGGGTCTTGAGCAATCCGGGCAGCTGATGCTCGTACATCGGCCCGTGGCCGCGCGGGCACACGCGGGTCGATCGCCGGGCCTCCATGCCCGCGAGCCGCACCGAGTCGACGGCGCCGTCGCCGAGGACATCGAACTCGCCGCGGTCGAACCACGCGCCGAAGCAGACCGGGCAGGTGTCGAGTACGACGTGCTGGGCGGCCGTCGGGTCGGGCTCATCCACCTGGCGCCAGCGACCATTGGCGAGCTGCGCCAGCGTCACTGGCACGAGCGCGTGCAGGCCACACGCGGGGCATTGCGCGTCGACGGGCGCCTGCGGGGCGTCGCTGGTATCCACTGCGCGATCCATGGCCAGTAGGCTCTCGGGGCGAAAACGCCGCTGTCCAACGAGAGGAAGCGCAGCGTATCATTTCGCGGCGGGCCTGAACACGCGGGCCCGCGGCGACGTACCGGTGCGAGTCGGAGGGGAATGTATGGCGAGAGCGAGCATGTGGATATTCGTGGTGGCTGGGATGATGACGGCGACGGCGTGCGGCTGGAAGCCCGCTGAACCGGCGGGCGAGCGCGGGCGAAAGGCCAGCATGGCGAGCATCGCCAGCTTCGACCCCAACGAGGACATCCAGTTCGACCTCGAGGCCTACGGTTCAGACAGACCGGACCAGTACGCGATCGAGCAGGCCTTCGCGACCCGCTACGGCGCGTTCGATGACTGTGTCGCCGCCGAGAAGAAGCGCCGGCACAAGGACGCCCAGCTGCCCGGCGACGTGGCGATGGCGATCAAGCTGAACCCGAAGAGCAACAAGCCCTTCGCGGTCAACGCCGAGCTCGACCCCGGCGCCGAGAGCAAGAAGCTCAACGACTGCCTGCGCGACGCGGCCGCGGCCGCGACCTACCCGGAGTACGATGGCCCGCCGGTGCAGGTGAAGTTCAGCTTCGAGCTCGATCCGGGATCGGTCGAGGTCGAGGAGTAGCGCCGCCCGCCACGCGCGGACGAAGCAAGGACCTGGCCCCAAGGCCAGGTCCTTTTGCTCGTCGCCCACACGTCGGCTGGCGTCAGGCCTCAGCGGCCGATGCCGCTGTAGAAGAAGCCGAGGCCCTCGAGCAGCACGCGGTCCCACTGGTTGCGGCCGTCGAACAGCGAGGGGCGGGCCATGGTCCGCTTGAGGCGCTCGAAGTCCGGGCTCCGGTACTCGCGCCACTCGGTGACGAGGAGCAGGGCGTGCGCGCCCTCGGCGGCCTCGTAGGGGTCGTCGACGAGGGTGCAGGACGGGGCGACGCTGTCGCCGAGGGCGGCGAGGAAGTTCGGGCCGGCCTCGGGGTCGTGCATCTTGATCTTCGCGCCGTCGGCGACCAGGGTGCGGATGATCTTGAGGGCGGGCGCCTCGCGGATGTCGTCGGTGTTGGGCTTGAAGGCCAGGCCCCACACGCCGAAGGTCTTGCCGGCGATGTCGTTGTCGAAGTGCTTGCGCAGCTTGCGGACCAGCACGAGCTTCTGCGCCTCGTTGATGCGCTCGGCGCTGGCGACGATCTCGAGGGTGTGGCCGTACTCGCGGGCGGTCGTGAGGATCGCGCGGATGTCCTTGGGGAAGCAGGAGCCGCCGTAGCCGACGCCGGGGAACAGGAACTTGGGGCCGATCCGCGGGTCGCTGCCCATGCCGCGGCGCACCATCTCGATGTCCGCGCCGACGCTGTCGGCGAGGTTGGCCATGTCGTTCATGAAGGAGATGCGGGTCGCCAGGTAGGCGTTGCAGGCGTACTTGGTGAGCTCGGCCGAGCGCGCGTCCATGAAGATCATGCGATCGTTGGTGCGACAGAACGGCTGGTAGAGCCGGTGCAGGGTCTGCCGCGCGGCGTCGTCGCTGGTGCCGATGATGATGCGGTCCGGGTGCATGAAGTCGTCGACCGCGGCGCCCTCCTTGAGGAACTCGGGGTTGGAGACGACGACGAAGGGCTGCTTGGTCTGCTCGCTGAGGATCCGGGTGATGCGCTCCGCGGTGCCGACCGGCACGGTGCTCTTGTCGACGATGATCGCCGGACGCTCGAGGTGCCGGCCGACCTCGGCCGCGGCCTGGAACAGGAAGGAGAGGTCGGCGGCGCCGTCGGAGCCGAGCGTGGGGGTGCCCACCGCCATGAAGATGATGTCGCCGTGGCGGGCGGCCTCGGCGTTGCTGGTGGTGAAGCGCAGGCGCCCGGCGGCGACGTTGTGCTCGACCAGCGGCTGCAAGCCGGGTTCAAAAATGGGCAGCTTGCCGGCCCGGATCGACTCGATCTTGCCGGCGTCGATGTCCGCACAGAGCACGTCGTTGCCGAAGTCGGCGAACACGGCGGCCGCAACGAGGCCGACGTAACCGGTACCGATGACGCTGATCTTCATAAGGCGGCGAGGATACTGCATCGCAGTCGGGTCTGCTACGATGCCGGCCGCGGTTCGCGGGGCTTTTCTCGCCCGCAGAGGTGCGTGTGGATCGACCACCAGGCGATGCAGACAACCCGGCACGGGCCGCGGAGGAGCCGACGATCGCCGAGTCGCGGCTCACCCGTGTGGCGATGCTGCTGCCGGTGATCGGCGCCCCGGCGGGGCTGCTGTTCGCGATCCTCGCCAGCCTGATGATCTCCGGCTGGCACGTGCAGCACTCGGCGATCGTCCAGGTCGACACGCAGTGGCGGGCCGGCGAGCAGCTCGCGCTGCGCGTGCATGTGCAAGACGGCGAGGGCGCGGGGATGCCCGACGCCGCGGTGACCGCGACGCTGCGCCGCGGCGAGCAGTCGGCCCCGCTGGCCGAGGCGACGGACGCGACGGGTGGGGGCTCGACCCAGGCCACGCTGCGGGTGCCGGACTGGGACGCGGGCCCGGCCGAGCTCGTGCTCGACATCGCCGGCGGCGGCCAGCGCTTCCGCGAGACGGTGCCGGTGACGCTCGCGTCGGTCCGGGAGGCCCGCCGCGGCACCGTCACGATCTCCACCTCGGTGAAGAACTGGTCCGACGACACGGAGCCGCAGCCGGAGCGCCTGCGCATCGCCCTGCGTCCGCTCGGTCGCATCGCCGCTGGCTTCGACAACACGCTGCTGGTCCGCGTCACGGACCTCGAGGGCGCGCCGCACGTCGGCCCGATCGAGGTGCTGCTGCTCGACGGCGAGTTCGGGCACAAGCCCGACGGCGCGACCACGGGCCCGCGGGTGATCGCCGGCGGACACACCGATGCGCAGGGCCTGCTGCGCTTCGACGGGCCGCTGAGCACCGATGTCGTGCGCTTCGAGGTCCGCGTGCTGGCGCCGCCGGTGATCGTCGGGCCGGTCACCGGCGGGTGCTCGAAGTGCGCGGCCGCAGCTGCGGCTGCGGCCGCGACGGGTGTGGCACCCGCGTTGATCGTGACGAACGCGGCAGGCACCGTGGCCCCGGGCACGACGGCGGGCACGACGGCAGGCACGACAGCGGGCACGACGGCGGCGGGCACGACGGCAGGCACGACAGCGGGCACGACGGCGCCGGGCACGACGGCGGGCACGACGGGCACGCGGCGGGCACGACGGCGCCGGGCAGCGTTGCGCCGGGCAGCATGGCGGTGGCTGAGCCGCTCGGTACGCGGAAGTTTCGTCTCGTCAGCTTCGCGGGCGCGGTGCGGGTCAGCGCGGAGCCGCTGGCCGTGCGCGCCGGCGCCTCGCTGCAGATCAACGCGCGCGCGCTGCGGGCCAAGAAGCCGGTGTTCGTCGACTTGCACGGCCCGGACGGCGCGTGGGTCGACACGCTGGCGCCGGTCACGGGCCCCGAGCCGCCGCGCGAGTGGTCGACCGCCGGGCTGGCGCCGGGCTTCCTGCAGATCGAGGCCTACCAGTTCACGACTTCGCCGGGGGAGTCGGCGGCGCTGGTGCGGGTGCAGATCACCGAGGGCGAGCCCGACACCGACGCGGCCCTCACCCCGCTGTTCGAGCAGCAGCGGGCGCTGATGTCGGTGGGTCGGGTGGAGAAGGGCTTCGACCGCGAGTTGGAGCGCAAGTATCTCGACGCGATCGAGCGGACCGTGATCCCCTCGCTCGAGGTGCCGATGGCCCGCGCCTGGTTGCTCGGCACTTTGCCGGTCGAGGTGCTCGGGCCGCCGCTGGCGCTCAGCAGCTTGCCGCGCGAGCAGGCCGATCTGGCGGCCCGCAAGCAGCGCTGGGCCAGCGGCCTGCGCTGGTTCCTGCTCGGGGGCGGCGGGGTGTTCTTGCTGGCGACCCTGCTGCTGATCGTCCTCAGCCACCGGCGGGCGGCGGCGCGGCTCACCCGTGAGATCCACGGACAGGCGGCGGCGGCGGAGATCGCCCGCGAGATCGGGCAGGCGCAGCGGGCCGTGCTGCTGCGGGCGGTCGCTCTGGTGGTCACGATGGCGCTCGGGCTGGTCCTGATGGTCGTCGTGCTCGACAAGCTGCTGTGGAACGCGTGAGCGCGGCAAAGTGGGAGCGGCCCGGGGCCTCGAGGTATGTAGCGGCGTGACGCGAACTCCGAGGGCGATGATCATGGCCGCCGGCTTCGGCACGCGGCTCGGCGAGCTGAGCGAGCTGCGACCCAAGCCGATGCTGCCGGTCTGCGGCGCGCCGCTGGTCCGCTGGGCGGCGCTGTGGCTGCGCGCGCAGGGGATCCGCGAGATCGTGATCAACCTGCACCACCGCGGCGAGCAGATCGAGGCCGAGCTCGGCGACGGCAGCGAGCTCGGCCTGGCGATCGCCTACTCGCGCGAGGACGGCGAGATCCTCGGCACGGGCGGCGGCCTGCGCCAGGCCAGGCCGCTGCTCGACGACGGCCACGGCACCCCGATCGTGGCGATGAACGGCAAGATCATCCTCGACCAGGCGCTCGCGCCGGTGCTCGCGCTGCACCACGCGCTCGCGGCCGAGGCGACCATGCTGCTGCGCCCCGACCCCGAGGCCGAGCGCTGGGGCAGCCTGCGCGTCGACCCCGAGGGCCGCGTGACGCACCTGCTCGGAAAGTCAGGTCCCAAAGACCAGGTCGGCGGCGCGGCGCTGATGTTCACCGGCGTGCAGGTGCTGGCGCCGCGCTTCCTCGATCGCATCCCGGCGAGCGGTCAGCAGTGCATCGTGCGCACGGCGTACAGCCAGCTGCACGCCGAGGGCGGCGCCTTCGCCGGCTTCGTCACCGACGACTACTGGTGGGAGCACTCGACCCGCGAGCGCTACCTGCAGGGCGTCGCCAACGTGATCGAGGGCCGGGCCCGCGTCGCCCACGCCCCGGGCCCGGTGCGCGGCGTCGGTGCGAGCGCGCAGATCGACGCGACGGCGCGGGTCGACCCGATGACGTGGATCGGCCCGGGCGTGCGCGTGGGCGCGGGCGCCGAGATCGGTCCCCGCGTCCAGCTCGGCGCCGGTGTCGTCGTCGACCCCGGCGTCCGCCTACGCGACGCGATCGTGTGGGACGACGCGCACGTCACCCGCGACCTCGAGCACGAGGTGCTGGCCCGCTGATCACTTGCTGGCTGATTGGACATGTCCGTCACGACATGTCCGCCCAGCCATGTTGCTCAGGTCGGGCCTGTCACAGGCGCGACCCATGGCCGAGGATCACGAGACCGGACCAAAGGTCCGGATCGCGCCGCAGGCGCGACCCAGGCCCCGGATGGGGCCGTGAAGCTAATTCTGGCGCTCGCGGGGCGGGGGCAGGCCGTCGAGGATGCGCTTGAACTCCGGGTGGTCCGGGATCATCTGCAGGGCCGCGGTGCAGACCTGGCGGGCCTCGTCGAAGAGGTTCGCGTCGCGCATGCAGGAGGCGAGGGCGATCACCGGCTCGACGTCGCGCGGGTTGATGGCGACCACGGCGCGCAGGTGATCGACGGCCTCGCGCGGGCGGCCGAGCTTGCGCAGGATGATGGCGAGCAGGCTGCGGACCTCGGCGTCGTTCGGGCGCAGGCGGACGGCGTCCATCAGGTGGGCGAGGGCCGCGGTGTCGCCGTCGCTGCCGCGGACGGCGAGCGCGAGCAGCAGGTGCGGCTGCCAGTAGCGGGGGTCGCGGGCGATGAGCTCGCGCAGGAACTTGGCGGCGTTCTGCTTGCCCTTCGGGTCGTCGCCGCGGACGGCGTCGATGACGGCGTCGTAGCGGTCCTCGAAGTCCTCGATGTCGAGCGCGAGCATCGAGCGGCGGGCGAAGGCGTCGTCGTCGAGGCTGCGGCGGGGCAGGGCGAGGATCTTCTCGAGGTAGGGGCGAGCGGCGAGCGGGTTGTCGCCGTCGAGGTACATGCTGGCGCCGTAGCGCAGGACGGTGGCGTTCTGCGGGTGCTTCTCGGCGGCGCGCAGGAGCATGCGGGTGGCCGACTCGAGCTTCTCCTCCTCGTGCAGGTCGAGCAGCATGTCGAGCGAGCTCTTGGCCAGCGAGGGCTGCTCGATCGCGTGGGCGAGCAGGGCCAGCGCCTCCTCCTTGTCCTCGCGGATCTTGCTGGCCTCGGTCTCGGCGGTGTCCCACAGGACGTTGGCGAGGTCGCCGTAGGCGCTGGGGACCTGGCCCTCCTCGACGGCGCGGCGCAGGAAGGGCTCGGCCTGGTCGAACTGGTCGTTCTCGATCAGCAGGCTGCCGAGCTGGGCGAACACCACCGGGCCCTCGTTGCCGTTCTCGACCACGAACTGGGCGACCTTGAAGGCGTTCTCGAGGTCGCCGGCGCTGCGCAGGGTGTCGATGAAGGTGGCCGCGACGGCCGGGTTCTGCGGGTTCAGGTTGAGCGCCTGCTGGAAGGCCTGGACGGCGCTGCCGACGTCGCCGACGCGGCGCAGCGCGAGCGCGAGGTGGTGCCACGCGCCCTGGTCGCCCTTGCGGCGCTGGGCGGCGATGTTGAGGGCCTGGATCGAGAGGGGGATCGCGCCCTGGTCCGGCTGGCCGCCGATCAGGATGTCGACCATCGCGTGCAGGGCCTGCATCGCGGCGTCCATCTCGGGCGCGCGGGCCAGGGCGTCCATCAGCGGCGAGAGCAGCTGCTCGGAGGTGGTCGGCACGCAGCGGCCCTGCAGCGCGCTGAGGTTGCCGAGGCCGACGAGGAAGGAGACGAGGGCCTGGATGTTCTCGCTGCCGAAGGCCTCCTGCCAGGTCTTGCTGGTGGCGGCGAGGCCGAGGCGGTTGGCGATGCCCTGCTGCAGCTCGAACAGCTTGGCGGGCAGCTCCTCGGGGGTGCCGGCGAAGGCCCACTGCTCGAGGGTGGTGAGCGAGGCGCCCTCGCCGGAGCCGTTGAGCTCGACCATGCGGGCGCTGACCTGCAGCTGATCCTCTTGCACGTGCATGTCGGTGACGAGGCCGCGGCGGGCGTTGGCGAAGCGCTGGATGCCCTCGAGCGCGCGCTGGTCGGTCCACGGCTCGCGGAAGATCATCAGCGCGGGGATCTTGCGGCCCTGCTGCTCGTGCAGGGCGGTGAACACTGGCGCGGCCGCCTTGCCGCCGGCCTCGGCAAGTTCCTGGGCCCACCAGCGCTGGATGCCCATCGCCAGGGGGGCGCCCTTGCCCTCGTTGGTGCAGGCGATCGGGAGGCAGACGAAGTCGATCGCCTGGGCCGCTTGCTGCAGCTCCGCGGGCGAACCCTCTTCTTCTTCACCCTCGCCTTCGCCGCTCTCGTCGATCATGAGCTCGCCGTCGTCGAGGGCTTCGGCGTTGTCAAAGTCGGGGTTCGTCTCGTCAGCGGACATAGGCGCGAAGCCTGCCAAAGCCGGCACGAACGCGCAACCGCGGATCTGGTACGTTGGCCGCCGTGCCGCCCCGAATCATGGCGACCGCGGGAGCCAAGTCACGCCCACGGAATTGGGCCGCGCGGGCCGTGGGGACGCTGTGCTTGCTGCACCTGCCGCAGCTGCTGTCATTGGGCTGTACGCCCTCGGTCGCGGCGCGGGCGGTGTGGATCGGCAGTGCGCACGACGTCGACGGCGGTCGCACGCTGTTCGCGTACTCGGCCGGATCGTTCACCAGCAGCCACATCGCTCCGCTCGCGGGCGAGGCCGACGCCGAGGTCGGCGAGTTGCCGCTGCTCCTCGAGCTCGAGCCGCGTGGCCGCGGTGTGCTCGTGCGGGCGGTCGACAGCGGGTGGTTGCACGAGATCGGGACCGGCTCGACGCTGCGCGCGGGCTACGTCGACCTGGCGCATGAGCGGGTGCTGCCGCTGGCGCTGCCGTCGGGGCGCGACGCGGCCAGCTTCCTCGCCGCGGGCGACGGGCTGTGGTGGTTCGAGGACTGCCCGCGGGCGCTGGCCGTGCTGCCGCTGGCGCCGGAGCTGGTGCTCGCGCGCGAGGGCGAGGCCGGCACGGTGGCGCCGCTGCGGCACCTGCTGGACGCGAGCGCGGGCAAGCCGGCGGCGCGCGCGTGCAACCCCGGGGCGATCGACCACGCGGTGGTCTCGGCCGCCGATGCGCCGCGCCTGTTCCTGATCGCGGCGCGCGGGACGAGCCCCGACCTGCGGGCCGAGCAGGAGGCGACGATCGAGCTGTGGCAGGTGCCACGCGGCGACGGTGCGGCCCAGCTGCAGCGCGTCGTGCAGGGCAGCTTGCCGGCGGGGCATGTGCCGGTGCGCCTGCCGGGCCTGCAGTGCAGTGGGGGTCCGGCGTGTCCGATCGCGGCGGTCGACCCCGACGGGATGGGGCTGACCTTGTCGGTGTACGGCGCGGGCTGCCGGCTGCTGCGCTTCGACGCGGCCAGCGGCGCGGCCAGCTGCGCGGTCGCTGACGACGCGCCGGCCGAGCTCGCGGCGGCGCGGATGGTCGCGGCGATCTCGAGCGATCACTACGTGTTTCACGACGGGCTCACGCTGCTGCTCCACGACTGGCGCACGGGCAAACGGGTGCTCCGCACGTTGCCGGGCGACCCGGACGACGCCTTCGTGCGCGTCACCCAGGACGGGCGCGCCGTGGTGCTCGGCTCGAGCCGGGGGCCAGTGCTGCGGGGCGACGCGCAGGGCCTCGACATCCTGAACCTCGAGCAGGGCCTGTGTCCGAACCCGCAGCCGCCGGTGCTGAGCCCGTCGGGGGCCTTCGTCGCGTGGACCTGTACGATCAGCCCGCCGGAGGACGGGACGCTGGTCAACGAGGACGAGCCCAGCGCGGACGCGCTGTCGCTGGGCGACGTGATCCGGGTGTCGGGCGCGGGGCTCGAGCGCTACCAGGGCGTGCCGATGTGGGCCCTGGCGATCGACGACAGCGGCGACCTGCTGATCCACAGCCGCAAGAACCCGCGCCTCGATCACGAGACCCTGCTGCCGCCCGATCCGCCGCGCAACCTCTACGTGCTGGCCCGCGACGGCGAGCTGGCCCGGATCGACGGCCTCGAGCCCGACCCGGAGCAGAGCGTCGGCCTGGCCCAGGACAGCTACCAGTGGATCGCCGCGCAGGCGCTGTGAGGGGCAGATGGCCTCACGGGGCGGCCGCGTTGGCGCGCGTCAGCATCGCGTCGGCGAGCGACCTGAGCATGCGCAGGTAGATGACCAGGATCGTGATCGCGGCGGCGAGCAGGCTGAAGGCGACGCCCATGAACAGCAGCAGCGCGGTGTTGCGGTGGAGGCGTAGTTCGGGGGTGAGGTCGTGGGCCGCGAGGTAGTAGGCGCCGAGGCCGAGGCCGACGATGGTGGCGAAGGCGATGAGCAGGGCGTCGCAGCGGGCCCGCGCGGCGTCGGCCTGCGCGGCGCGGGCGAGGCCGCGAAAGCTCAGCAGCAGCACGACGGTGGCGACGAGGGCGAGCAGCTGAGTGCCGCCGGTGAGACCGCCGAGGTTGAGGTCGCGCAGGGCGTTGCGGTCGCCGTCGCCGAGGACGAAGCCGGCGATCGGGAGCAGGGCGGCGCACTCGGCCGCGAGCCCGAGGGCCATGAGTTGCACGCCGAGGCCGAGGCGGGCGCGAGCGACCGGGACATCGGTGACGCGGACGAGGGCGGCGATCTGGACCAGCCCGATCAGCGGTCCGACCGCGCCGAGCAGGGCGAGGCCGCCGAGCGTGACCCGCGGCGAGAAGCCGCTGTAGCGGGCGAGAAACACGAACGCGGCGGTGCAGACGACAAGGAGCACGCGCAGGGCGGTGGCGTCGCGGTAGCGCTCGATGCCAGCGGCGGCGCGACGCCAGGCGTTCGCGGGCGGGCCGGGCTCGGCGCGGGCGGCGTGGCGGAGGAGGCCGACGACGATCGCCGCGGTGCCCGCGCCGAGGATCAGCGGCAGGGCGTCGCGGATGGTGAACGGCGGGGGCGTGCCCTGTGCGAACGCGGGGAGGTCGGTCATCCAGGCGAGCGGGTAGGCGAGGAGGGCGAGCGTGGCGACGAGCGACCAGATCGGCACGCGAGGCCGGCGCGCGCCCTGCCCTCGCTCGCCGCGGAGGAGGGCGGCGATCAGCAGGCCGAAGCCGCCGAGGCGCAGGGCGAGGCCGCCGAGCAGAAACAGCTGCGCCGACGCCTGGCGATCGGCGGGCGCCATGTTCGGGTCGCCCCACGCGAACATCAGGGCGAACGCGGCGGCCCGCGCGGCGTCGAGGGCGAGGAGTACACCTGCCCCGAGGGACAGGTGATGGGTCAGGCGATCCGCGGTGGCCCGGCCCAGGCGGCTGGCGCCGACGAGCACGAAGCTGACGAGCAGCAGCTCGCCGCCGAGCTCGGCGTGGGCGGCCGCGTCGAGCGCGGCGAACAGCGACTCGCGCTGGTCGTCGGGGATCTCCAGCAGCGCGAAGCCGCGGATCGCCCGCTGCCGGGCCCACAGCACGACCAGCCCGAATAGCGCCGAGCTGGCGAGGGCGAGGGCGAGGAGGCGGGCGCCGAACGGCGTGTCCTGGCGGGGGTCGGACATCTTGGGGCTCAGGGTGCTGGGCTCAGGCGCGGCCGGCGAGGGCGGTGATGCGGTCCATCAGGCGCGGCCGGCGAGGGCGGTGATGCGGTCCGATCAGGCGCGGCCGGCGAGTACGGCGACGCGGTCCATCAGGCGCTGGACCTCGGCCTCGGTGTTGTAGAAGTGGGGGCCGAGGCGCAGGCCGCAGTTGGGGCGCCAGTCGAGCTTGAAGCGCTCCGCGATCAGCTGTTTGCTGGCGGCCTCGCTGGAGGGGAAGTCGACGGCGACGAAGCCGGTGCGCTGGTCGTCGGCGAGGGGCGAGTGGACGGTGAGGCCGCGGGCCTGGGCGCGCTCGATGATGATGTGCGCGAGGGCGAGGTTGTGGGCCCGGATGCGATCGAGGCCGATCGCGTGGAGGTTCTCGTAGGCGGCGCGGGCGACGTAGTAGGCGGGCATCGAGGGGGTGCCGGCGAGGAAGTGGCGGTGGTCGCTGGCGTAGCGGATCGGCGGGGCCTCGAAGTTGAAGGGGTCAGCGTGGCCCATCCAGCCGGTCAGGCGCGGCCGCATGCGCTCGCGCAGCGCGGGCTTCATCCACATGAAGGCGGTGCCCGGGCCGCCGCACAGCCACTTGTGACTGCCGCCGACGACGAGGTCGGCGTCCCACTCGTGCACGTCGATCGGCATGACGCCGACGGTCTGATAGACGTCGACCATGACGAGCGCGCCGACCTCGTGGGCGCGGGCGCAGATCGCCTTGACGTCCTGCAGCGCCCCGGAGACGTAGATGCCGTGGGAGATCGGGACGATCGCGGTGCGCTCGTCGATCGCGGCGAGCATGCGCTCCAACGGGATCGTCATGCCGTCGTCGGAGGGGACCAGGTGGAGGTCGGCCCCAAGCTCGCGGTAGCGGTCCCACACGTAGAGCACGTTGGGGAACTGCAGGGCCTCGACGACGACCTTGTTTCGGGGGCCGGAGAAGTCGAGGGCGCTGGCGACGGCGGCCTGAAAGTAGGCGACGTTCTGATTGAGGATCGTCTGGCCGGCGGGGGCGCCGAGGAAGCGGGCCGCGCTGTCGGCGGTGGCCTGCAGCACGTCGAACCAGTGCGGCCAGACCTCGACGCCCTCGCGGGCCCAGTCGGCGGCGTACTGGGCGAGCGCGGCGACGGCCTGTCGCGGCATGGCGCCCATGCTGTTGCTGTTCATGTAGGTCGTGTCGGCGAGGATCGGGTAGTCCTCGCGGTAGCGGGCCAGATCGGGCTGAAATTGCGGGCGGATCGCGGTCATGGCTGGGCTGCTCCGGAGGACATGTCCCTGGGGACAGGAGATGAGGGGCGGGCGGCGCGGGCCTCGTAGGGGGCGAAGGGTTCGACGCTGACGCGGCGGCGGTTGAGCTCCTTGAGCTCGTCCGCGGTGTAGGCGCGGGCGCTGCCGCGGGGCAGCTGGCGGCGGATGAAGCCCTCGATGGTGCGGCGGGCCTTCTCGGCGGCGGCGAGGCGGGCCTCGTCGATCGCCGAGACGGCCTCGGCCGGGAGCTCGCCGCCGCTGCCGGGCAGGCCGGCGAGCATGCGCTCGTCGCACTCGTCCCAGCGCTGGAACAGGATCGCGCGGCGTTCGACGAGGCTGCGGCTGGCGTCGGTGGTGAGGCCGAGCAGCTCCTGGCCGAGCTCGGCGAGGCGGGTCTCGAGCAGCTGGCGGGTGAAGGCGACGGCGATCTGGATGCGCAGCTCGCGGGTCTGGTTGAGGAAGGCCGTCTTGGCCGCGGCGTCGAACTCCTGGCCGGACAGCGCGAGCAGCCACTCGGTCGGGCCGGTGACGGCCATGCCGACGCCGCCGATGCCGCTCGGGCCGAAGGTCCGCAGGGCCGCGCCCGAGCCGCGCATGCGCTTGCCGTGCTGGTCGCGGCCCCAGCGGTCGCCGAAGCGCACCGAGCCGTCGCGGTTGACGGCGGCGGTGAAGCGCTTGCCGGGGTCGACGAAGAGCACGCTGCCGTCGCGCTGACGGGTCAGGCCGAGGCCGCCGCGCGAGGCCTCGGGGTCGCCGGGCGGGGCCTCGGCGAGCCAGGGGCGGGCGGTCTCGATGCGCGCGCCGCCGGGGTCGGGCGGCAGCGCTGGGCCCTCCGGGGTCGGCTTGGAGCTGGCCTTTGGGGCAGGTGAAGCTGGGCCCTCCGGGGTCGGCTTGGAGCTGGCCTTTGGGGCAGGTGAAGCTGGGCCCTCCGGGGTCGGCTTGGAGCTGGCCTTTGGGGCAGGTGAAGCTGGGCCCTCGGGGGTCGGCGCGGGGCTGGCCTTTGGGGCAGGCGACGCTGGCGGGGCCGGGCCCTCGGGGGTCGCGGCTTTGGAGCTGGCCTTTGGGGCAGGTGACGCGGCGGACGCGGACGCGCTCGCGCTGGTGAGCGCGAGCGCGAGGCCGACGGGGAGCCAGCGGCGCACCTGCGTGTCTCAGCCGTTCTCGGCGACGTGCCGGATGTACTGCTCCGCGCTGAGCAGGTCGCCCAGGGCGGCGGGGTCGCTCGGGCGGACCTTGAGCATCCAGCCGACGCCGTAGGGCTCGGCGTTGACGGCCTCGGGCGAGTCGTTCAGGTGCTCGTTGACCGCGACGACGGTGCCGGAGATCGGCGCGAACAGCTCCGAGACGGCCTTGACCGAGTCGACGTCGCCGAAGCGCTCGCCCGCGGTGACGCTGGCGCCGACGGCGGGGAGCGAGACCATGGTGATGTCGCCGAGCTGGTCGACCGCGTGGGTGGTGATCCCGATGGTGACCGTGCCGTTGGCCTCGGCGCGGGCCCACTCGTGATCCTTGGTGTAACGCAGGTTGTTGGGGATGCTGCTCTCGGACATGACGGGGTCCCTGGTGGGCCTGATGGTGGTTGGCTGGCTGGCGCTCGGGCCAGGTACTTACGGACAGGTTGTTGCGGCCAGGTGCTACGGCCAAATGCTACGGCCAAATGCTACGGCCAAATGCTGCGGCCAGACGGTTTAGGGGCGGCGGTAGAAGGGGCCCTTGACGACCTCGGCGGGGAAGCTGCGCCCGCGCTGCGAGATGGTGAGGACGGTGCCGGGGGCGGACAGGGCGATCGGCACGTAGGCGAGGCCGACCGCGCCGCCGACGGTGGGCGCCGGGCCGCCGCTGGTGACGTGGCCGATCACCGCGCCGCCGGCGTCGACGACCTCGGCGCCGTGGCGGGCGATGTTGCGGTCCTGGACGCGGAAGCCGACGAGGCTGCGGGTCAGGCCGGCGGCCTTCTGGGCGGCCAGCGCCTCGGCGCCGACGAAGGGCTCGCCGCGGCCGAGCTTGTCGAGCTTGACGACCCAGCCGAGGCCGGCCTCGAGCGGGCTGGTGGTCTGGTCGATGTCGTTGCCGTAGAGCGAGAGGCGGGCCTCGAGGCGCAGGGTGTCGCGGGCGCCGAGGCCGATCGGCGCGGCGCCGCCGGCCAGCAGGGCCTCCCACACCGGGGCCGCGACGGCCGCGGGGACGAACAGCTCAAAGCCGTCCTCGCCGGTGTAGCCGGTGCGTGCGGCGGTGACGTCGACGCCGGAGATCCAGCAGCTGGCGAAGCCGAAGCTCGGGACATCGAGCAGGTGCTGACCGCCGAGCTCGGCGACCAGCGCCCGCGCCTTCGGGCCCTGGACGGCGATCAGGGCGAAGTCGTCGGAGTGGTCGGCGATGTCGCAGAGCTTGCCCGCCTGCTGGACGAAGAAGGCGAAGTCCTTGGCGATGTTGGCGGCGTTGACGACGATGCGGTAGTCCTCGGGGCCGCGGCGGTAGACGATGCAGTCGTCGACGATGCCGCCGTCCGGGTAGCACACGCAGGTGTACATGGCGCGACCGTCGACCAGCTTGGCGGCGTCGTTGGTGATCAGGCGCTGGACGGCCGCGAGGGCGCGTGGACCGGTGAAGTCGATCTCTCCCATGTGCGAGACGTCGAAGATGCCGACCCGCTCGCGCACGGCCCGGTGCTCGGCGAGGATGCCCTCGTATTGGAGCGGCATGTGCCAGCCCCCGAAGTCGACCATCTTGGCGCCGCGGGCGACGTGCAGGTCGTGGAGCGGGGTGTGCTGGAGGGAGCCTGGATCGCGGACCATACCGTACCCACGAATAGCCAATCTCGACCCCCGCGGGCAAGGGCACGTGCTACACATGCCCGGCGATGTCGACCTCGGTGAGCGCACGCAGCAGCAGTTCGCCAGGGGCCACAAAGGTGGCCACGAGTGTGGCCGCGCGAATGGCGCGAGGGGGCCTGCTGGTGCATTTGCTGCCCCTGGTGGCGGGTGCGCTGCTGTTGGGCGGCATGGGCGGCTGCAGCGGCAAGGGGCGCCGCGACGAGGTGGTGCCGCCGACGGGGATGAACACGCAGTCGCAGATCCGGCGCTATGTCGACAAGGCGGTGCGACGCTCGAGCGAGGGCGTGATCCTCATGCCGTCGAAGAAGGCCGACACCCTCTTCGATCGCACGCGGCTCAACGAGATCGCCCAGAGCCTGCGGGTGCCTGCGGCGCTGTGCTTCGTCAACCGGGCGATCGAGACGATGAAGCTCGGGCAGCAGGACGGCGAGACGACCTTCCTCGGCGTGCCCGAGGGCCAGATCCGCATCCGCACGCGCATCAACCCGGCCGGCGAGGTGCTCCGCACCGAGATCGTCGAGACCGGCTTCCAGGACGAGTCGATGTACGCGTGCCTCAGCAAGGCGATCAAGGCGATTCGCTGGACCACCAACAAGAGCGGGGTGGTCCAGTTCATCGACGTGATCTACTGGGTCAGCCTCGGCTACCAGGCCGAGGACCACTCGGACGAGGCCCTGCTGCTGCTGCGCAAGCAGCAGGCGATCGCGGCCGAGAAGGCGCGCGGCTGCCTGGTCAACCGGGTCTCGGCCGGGCGCTACCAGGTCCAGGGGCTGTCGCTGATGGACCGCGACGGCCGCACGCTGGTCAACCGCGTCGAGCCGGGGGTGCTGCCCGAGAACGTCGGCGAGTGCGTGGCGATCGTGTTTCGTGACATCCGTATGCAGCCGGTCAAGGAGGCGTTCGTGCGGCCGTTCACGCCGCGCGCGGACTTCGTGGTCGCGACCGACGGGACCGTGAACTTCACCGACGAGCGCTGGCTCGCCGTGCTCAAGCTCGAGGAAGAGGCGATGCGCGAGGCCCGGCTCGCCGAGCTGGCCGGCGACGACCCGGTGACGCAGGTCGATGAGGGCGAGGCGCGGCCAGGCCCGGGCACGCCGCGGCCGTCGCAGGTGGCGGGCACCAGCGGCGCCTCGACCCCGGAGGCGACCCGCGCTGACCCGGCCGCGGGCGGGCAGAAGCTCAAGCTCGGCGGGATGCGCAAGAAGCCGCCGGGCTGAGCTGCTGCGGCCTCAGGGCCCGTGGGCAGGGTTCGTGTGCGGGGCCCGTTCGCGGTCCGTTTGCGTTCGCGGCCCGGCGCTCGTTCAGGGCTTCGGCTTGTCGTGGGTGGCGCGCGGCGGGAACAGCAGGCTGAGGAGCACCGAGCTGAGGATGAGGCCGGCGACCACCGCGAGCGAGACCTTCACCGGGATGTGGTAGGGGGCGAGGTAGCTGCCGAGGCCCATGCCGAGGATCATCTTCGTGCCGACGAAGCTGAGCACCAGGCCGAGGCCGTACTTGAGCAGGTGGAAGCGGTCGATCACGTTCTCCAGCAGGAAGAACATCGAGCGCAGGCCCATGACGGCGCACATGTTGCTGGTGAACACGATGAAGGGGTCCGTCGTGATGCCGAAGATCGCGGGGATCGAGTCGAGGGCGAACACCACGTCGGCGGTCTCGACCATCAGCAGGGTCACGAACAGCGGGGTGGCGTAGCGGCGACCCTCGCGGAGGGTGAAGAAGTGCGGGCCGTCGAACTCCTTGGTGACGCGCAGGTACTTCTCGACCATGCGCTTGACCCAATTGTCCTTCTGGCCGCCGCTCGGCTCGCCCTCGTCGCCGCTGACGAAGAGCAGGCGCAGGCCGGTGAGCAGGAGGAAGCCGCCGAACAGGTAGAGGCTCCACGTGAACATCTCGATCAGCGCCAGGCCGGCGCCGATGAACACGCCGCGCAGGATCAAGGCGCCGAGGATGCCTGCGAACAGCACGCGGTGGAGGTACTCCGCGGGGATCCGCATGTAGCGGAACAGGACGACGAACACGAAGATGTTGTCGACGCTGAGCGCCTCCTCGATGAAGTAGGCGCTCATGAACTCGAGCGCCTTCTCCTGGCCGTAGGCGTAATAGACGTAGGCGTTGAAGGCGAGGCTGAGCGCGACCCAGACGACGGACCAGCGCAGCGCCTCGCCCATCGTGACGCGGTGCGGCTTGCGGTTAAAGACGCCCAGATCGAGCGCCAGGATCACGAAGAAGCCGAGGAGGAAGAGGCCCCAGGAGAGGGGCGAGCCGACGGTATGGAACAAGGCGGGGCTGCTTTCGGCCGGGGGCGGCTCAGGGGGCAGGAGCGGCCGGTGCAGCAGGAGCGCCAGCGGGAGCAGCGGCGGCGCCAGCGCCCTGGGGGGCCGGCGGGGGTCTTGTCGGTGATCGTCTCCACGTGGTCGGCCTTGACGCGCAGCGTCAGCTTGCGGGGTTTGGTCTCGTCGGTGAAGTCGAGGTCGACGAGGGTGCCGCGGAAGGCGATCGGGAAGTTCGGCGCGAGCGGCTTGCCGAGCTCCGGGGTGGTGAAGACCTGGTACTCGAAGGTGATCTCGTAGAGGACGGGATCGGGGACGTGGGCGAACAGCTCGTAGGCGCCGTACTGCGAGTCCTCGACGGTGGGCGCGAGGCCGTTGCCGCTCTGGAAGATCGCCTGGCCGGTGAAGCTGCCGGGGGTGGTCTTGAGCTGCTTGACGTGGTCCCTGCGGGCGTCCTTGCTCATCAAGTTGAACGCCTCGAGGTTCTTCTTGTTGAAGGTGAGGTCGGTGCCGGCCGGGTCGTAGGCCTTGGGCAGGGCCAGCAGGTCCTTCTTCTCCTGCTGACAGCCCGCCAGGAGGGCGCTGGTGATGATGAGCGCAGGGAGCGTGCGGCGCATGGCGGGCAAGCTAGCACGTCCGGACGGGAGCGTGCACCCAGGGACCGGCGTCCGCTGGCGCACGGGCTGGACGAGGTGGCACCGAGGTACCGGCGTCCGCTCGGACTGGCACGGGCTGCCTTGGACTGGCTTGGATCAGGGGGTCGGGTCGTCGGGGAGCAGCTGCGCCGGGCCGAGCGCGCTGGCGAGGGCGTCGCGGGCGGCGCGGGCGAGGTGTCGCTGCGCCCCGGTGGCCTCGAAGGTGACGCGCACGACGCAGCGCAGGCGGCCCTGCGGGTCGGCGCTCCAGCGGGGGTAGGACCCGATCTCGACGCTGGCGAAGTCGGCGACGACGCGGTTGAGGGGGGCGGCGAGGTCGGCCTCGTCGAGCTCGGTGTGCAGGCGCCAGAGGGCCCAGCCGCCGGCGTCGGGGAGCTCGCCGGGGATCGCCTCGAGGGCCTCGATCTTGGCCAGGCACAGCTCGGGGATGCCGGGGAGGACGTAGATCCGGCGATCGTCGACGCGCAGGCGCATCACCGGCCAGCCGTGCTCCGCGGTGAGTTCGGTGCCGGCGGGGAGCTCGGCCATCTTGAGCGCGGCGGGGGTGATGCGCTCGCCGAAGTGGCTCCGCAGCAGGCGCTCCATCGCCGGGTCGCGCTGCAGCGGGCGACCGAGGGCGAGGGCGATGGCCTCCATGGTCACGTCGTCGTGGGTGGGGCCGACGCCGCCGGAGGTGAACACCAGGGGGGTGCGGGCCAGGAGGCGCAGGAGGGCGTCGCCGATGGCGCCGAGCTGGTCCTCGACGGTGCAGACCTCGAGCAGCCGGATGCCGCGCCGGCGCATCATCTTCGCCAGGTTGTGGCCGTTCTGATCGCGGATCTTGCCGCTCAGCAGCTCGTTGCCGATGAGCAGCACGGCCGCGGTCGGGGTGACGGTGAGCTCGGGGGCCATGCGCGGGTCCTTGGCGCGAGGGTAACAGCATGCCGGGCTCCTGTGAGCGATCGACGGGCGCCCGCGCTTGACGTCGGCGGCGGGCGGGGGGTAGTTCGGCGTCGGCGGGAGGCATGGACATGCGCGCGGCAGTCGGCACCAGCGGGGTTGATTTCCAGAGCGTGCAGAGCGCGCCGTCCGCGGTGGGGGCGTCCTTCGCGGTGGGGGTGCGGCGCCCCGGTCGTGACCTGTGTGAGATCGGGGATCTCGATCTCGACGCGACCTGCGAGCTGCTGGCGGCCGCGCGTGCCCTCGTGCCGCTGGCGGCCGGTGACGGGCCGCGCGGGCGAGTGGCGCTGCGCGGCGCGCTGATCTTGAGCCTGTTCAACGAGCCGAGCACGCGCACGCGGCTGAGCTTCGAGGTCGCGGCGCGGCGGCTCGGGGCGCAGGTGGTCGACTTCCAGCACGACGGCGCGAGCTCGGCGGCGAAGGGCGAGACGGAGCTCGACGCGCTGCACAACCTCGACGCGATGGGCTTCGACGCGGCGGTGGTCCGCGACGGGCGCGACGGCTATCCGCTGTGGCTGTGCTCGCAGCTGCGGGCGCGGGTGGTCAACGCGGGCGACGGCGTGCACGAGCACCCGACGCAGGCGCTGCTCGACGCGCTGACGATCCTCGAGGCGTTCGGGCGCGAGCCGGTGCCGGGGGCGCTGGACGGGCTGCGGGTGGCGATCTGCGGCGATCTGCGGCACGGCCGGGTCGGTCGATCGAACCTCCGGCTGCTGCGGACGCTGGGGGCGGAGCTGGTGATCGCGGGGCCGGGCTCGCTGGCGCCGGCGGAGCTGGCCCGAGAATTTGGCGTCGGCCTGGCGCCGGATCTCGACGCGGCGCTGACGGGCGCGCACGTGGCGATGATGCTGCGGATCCAGCGGGAGCGGCTGCCGGCCGACCTGCGCCTGCCCGACGACGCCAGCTACCACGCGGCCTGGGGTCTCACGCAGGCGCGGCTCGGGCGGCTCGCGCCGGGCGGGGTGGTGCTGCACCCGGGGCCGATGAACCGTGGGGTCGAGATCGCCGACGAGGTGGCCGACGGCCCGCGCAGCCGCATCTTGCGGCAGGTGACGCTCGGCGTCGCGGTGCGGATGGCCGTCCTGGCGCGCGCGTGTGGGGTGTCCGCGGAGACATGTCTCAAGGAGCAGGTGGTATGAGCGCGGAGTCTGAGGCGGTCCGGTCCTGGTCCGTGCGTGTGGGGTGTCCGCAGGGACATGTCTCAAGGAGCAGGTGGTATGAGCGCGGAGTCTGCGGCGGGCGCGAGCGATCGGGGGCCGGGGCTGCTGGTGTTGGCCGACGGGCGGGTGTTTCGCGGCGTCGGCTTCGGCGCGCGCACGACCGCGGTCGGCGAGCTGGTGTTCAACACGGCGATGTCGGGCTACCAGGAGATCGTGACGGACCCGTCGTACACCGGGCAGCTGGTGTGCCTGACGGTGGCCGAGGTCGGGAACGTCGGCGTCAACCCGGACGACGAGGAGTCGCGCGGGCACGGCTGCGCGGGGCTGGTGGTCCGCAGCCTGGCGGCGCGGCCGTCGAACTGGCGGGCGACGCAGGACCTGCCGGGCTACCTGGCGGCGCGCGGGGTGCCGGGGATCTGCGAGCTCGACACGCGGGCGCTGACCCGGCACCTGCGCGACGCGGGGGCGGTGATGGCGGCGCTGTCCACCGATGGGGCGGACGTCGAGGGCTTGCTGCGGCTGGCCCGCGCGGCGCCGACGATGGAGGGCCAGGACCTGACGCTGCGGGTGAGCACGCCGCAGCGCTACACCTGGGACAGCCCGAGCTGGGGCGTGACGGCGCCGCCGACCGACGTGCACGTGGTGTGCTGGGACTTCGGGGTCAAGCTGAACCTGCTCCGGCGCCTGCGCGACGAGGGGGCGCGGGTGACGGTGGTGCCGACGGGCACGACGGCGGCGGAGATCGTCGCGCTGCGGCCGGACGGGGTGCTGCTGAGCAACGGGCCGGGCGACCCGGCGGCGGCGACCGGGGTGATCGAGCAGCTGCGGCTGCTGCTCGCGCGCATCGACGTGCCGGTGTTCGGCGTGTGCCTCGGGCACCAGCTGCTCGCGCTGGCGCTCGGCGGGCGGACCTACAAGCTGAAGTTCGGGCACCACGGTGGCAACCATCCGGTGCGGCACGAGGACAGCGGGCGGGTCGCGATCACGAGCCAGAACCACGGCTTCGCGGTCGACATGACGTCGCTCGGGGTCGGGGCGGTGCTGACCCACCGCAACCTCTTCGACGACACGGCGGCGGGGCTGCGCCTGCGCGATCGGCCGATCGCCAGCGTGCAGTACCACCCGGAGGCCTCGCCCGGGCCGCACGACGCGGCCGATCTGCTGGCCGCGTTCGTGGCCCAGGTCCGGCGCCAGCGGGTGCGGGCGCGGTCGGCGTGAGCCGCGAGCCGGTGGTGGTCGGGCGCCACCCGAGCCTGGCCAGCTTGATGCCGGAGCGCGGGCTGATCCGGGTCGGGCCTGACCTTCCGGACATGTCGGATCGGACATGGTGGGAGGGACAGCTCGATCGGCTCGCCGAGGCCGTGTTCGCGGCGGCGCCGGAGCGGGCGGCGCCGTTGATGGCGCGCTGGGACGAGCAGGTCGGTCGCCTCGGCGCCGGCGACCGCGATCACGATCTGCTGCAGGCGACGCGGATCGACTGGGCGCTGTGCGAGGCGGAGCTCGGCAATCCGGGCGAGACCTGGGCGTGGCGGGCGGCGCACGGGCGGGTGCCGGGCGTCGAGGCCGACGGGGCGGTGCAGGCGCTGGCGCGCTCGCAGGTCGGGCTGTTCGAGGTGTGGCCGGGGCGGCCGGCGCTGCTGCGCGGGCGCATCCGCGGGCTGTGTCTGCGGGTCGACGATCCGCTGCTGGCGACGCTCGGCGAGCGCGGGCGGCTCGCAGCGCTGTGGGAGCTGCGGGTGGTGTTCACGCGCGAGGGGGCGCGGGTGTGTCGCCCGCCGATCGCGTACCCGCTCGAGATCCTGGGGCGGCTGACGCGGGCGCACGAGCAGCACTGGCGCGCGCCCGGGCAGGGCCTCGATCTGATGCAGCTGCGGCGCATGCGGCTGCAGTGGACGCGGGCCCGCAGGGGCGGGCTGGCGGCGTTCGGCTGATCAGCGGACGAAGATCATGCCGGGGAGGCCGTTGATGTTGCCGCCGACGCAGGTGTCGTAGCAGGAGCGCCAGCCGGTGGGGAACAGGCCGAAGTCGGGGCCGTCGACGTCGCGGAAGTGGAAGCTGCTCGTGTTGCCGGTGAAGCCGATCCAGTTGAACATGTTGGTGGTGCCGCCGCCGCAGGCGCCCTGCACGGTGGCGGGCTCGCCGATCGAGTAGTGGCTGTTGATGTGCACGTCGATGAAGTTGGCCTGCACGGTGTGGCGGTAGATGCTGCCGGCGAAGGCCTTGGTGCCGGCGTGGTTGCCGAACAGGATCTGGGTGAAGGCGACGCCCTTGCCGGCGACGTCGAGGGCGTAGGCCTGGTTGTCGTCGTTGACGCTGCCGGCGGCGGTGCGCCAGCCGAAGCCGTTGAAGTTGTCGGTGCCGGCGCAGCCGGGGTTGCTCGGGGTGTTGCGTGAGCGGCCGGCGAGGGTCCAGCCGCCGCCGTCGGTGGTCATGTCGCAGTAGACGTCGAAGGGCTGCTTGGGGCCGTCGCCGTCGGTGTCGAGGGTGTAGACGCCGCTGGCGGTCATGGGCAGGCCGCTCTTGAGCTGCTTGCAGGCGGTCGGGAGGTTGCAGGCCCCGTTGACGCAGGCCCCGGTGACGCAGTCGGTGTCGGCGGCGCAGGCCTTGCCCTTGTTGCAGTCGTTGCAGGTGCCGCCGCCGCAGTCGACGTCGCTCTCCTTGCCGCTCTTGAGGCCGTCGCTGCAGGTCGGGAGCTTGCAGGCGACGGTGCACTCGTCGCTGTTGCTCTGGTTGCCGTCGTCGCACTCCTCGACGCCGGCCTGGGCGGCCCCGTCGCCGCAGGCGGCGGCGAGGCAGGTGCTGAGGCAGGCGTCGGTGTCGACCTTGTTGCCGTCGTCGCACTGTTCGCCGGGCTGGGGCGCCCCGTCGCCGCAGGAGGCGAGGGCGCAGGCGTTGGTGCAGTCGTCGGCGTCGACCTTGTTGCCGTCGTCGCAGGCCTCGCCGGGCTGGATGAAGCCGTCGCCGCAGGCCGCGAGGGCGCACTTGGAGGTGCAGGTGTCGTCGTCGGCCTGGTTGCCGTCGTCGCAGGCCTCGGGCGGCTGGATCATGCCGTCGCCGCAGGCGGCGGGCTGACACGTGCTCGAGCAGGCGTCGGCGTCGTCGCTGTTGCCGTCGTCGCAGACCTCGGGGGGCTGGACGAAGCCGTCGCCGCACGCGGCCAGCTCGCAGGTGCTGGTGCACTCGTCGGTGTCCACGTCGTTGCCGTCGTCGCACTGCTCGTCGCCCTCGACGGTGGCGTTGCCGCAGATGGGGTCGGCCGCGGTGGTGGCGACGCCCAGGTCCTGGGCGCTGGCGGTTGTCGTGGGGGTGGCCTCGGTCGCGCTGCTCTCGGTGGCGCTGGCGGTGGGGTCGGAGACCGTCACCGGGACGGAGGCGCCGCTGATGCTCGTCGACTCGCCGCCGCCGGCGCAGGCGGCCAGCAGCAGGGCGCAGGCGAGGGTGGCGGTGGCGGTGGCCGGGGATCGGGTGTGCACGGTCGGTCGAGCCAGGTTGCAGGGAAAGCGAGGGGCCGCCCGACGGAGACCTGGGACATTGAGGGACTTGAACCCTCAGCCTATCGATTGAATTTCGATCGCCCTACCAGTTGGGCGAAATGTAAAGCCAACGCCCACGTGGCGGACCCCTCGCGGCGAGTATGCGGCCGCGGGTCGGCGCGAGGCAAGCGGCGCGCCCGATCGACCTGGCGCGAGGGACAGGTGACGACGGTTGTGAACGAGGGGTCGCCCGACGGCCGTCGGGGTGTACATTGCGGGATTTGAACCCGCGATTTCAGACTCTCGAGGTCTGCGCGTTTACCAGCTACGCCAAGTGTATGGTGACAACACGCCCACGTGGCGACCCCTCGGCCGCAGGATACCCGCGGCCGGGGAGGCCTCGCAAGCGCGTCACTTCTTGGTGGTCGGCGGGGTGGGCGTGGCGGCGCGCTCACGCATGCCTTCGCTGCTGCGCTCGAGCGGCGAGCCGCGCAGCAGCTGGCCGAACAGCTCGGCGGGGCTCTTGCCGCCGAGGAGGGCGACCAAGTTCATGTTGTTGGCGGCGGCCTTCATGACCTCGGCGTCGGCGGCGGCGTGGAGGGCCCCGACGAGCTCGGTCTGGATCGCGGCGAGGCGGACGGCGTCGGCGCTGGCGTAGGCGGCGGCGGTCTGCTGATCGATCTCGGCCATGACGCGGGCGTGGGCCTGGGTGGCAACGTTGGCGAGGTCCGAGGCGCGCGCCTCGGCCTCGGCCGTCTGCACGCGCAGCGCCGCGGCGGAGGCGGAGCGGGCGGCCTGGCTGGCGAGGGCGAACTCGGCGACGGCCTGCTCGAGGCGCTGCTTGCGGGCCTGCTTGAGGTCGTCGCGGTCGGCGGCGAGGCCGAGCTTGTGCAGCTCGACGGTGTGGCCGTCGGTGGCCTCGGCGCGCGAGGTCTCGGCCATGCGCTGGCTGGCGCTGCGCTGGAGGCTGTGCTCCTCGGCGTCGATGTGATCGCGGTTGCGGGTCGACTCGACGCGGCGGCGGGCCTGTTGATCTTGCAGCTGCAGCGAGACGGCCTCGCGCTGGACGTTGCCGAACAGCTCGGCGAGGGCGGAGTCGGCGACCTGGACCCCGAGCACGTCGACGCTGGAGAGGACCATGCCGTTGTCGCTGAAGCTGAGGGTGCTCTGCTCGCCGAACAGGGCCTGGCGGACCAGGGCGGGCAGGTCTTGCAGGATCTGGGTGGCCTGCTGGGTGCGGGCGGCCTCGCGGATGCGGGCGCGGACGGTGTCGGCGAGCAGCTTGACGGGGTCCTCGACGTTGAACCAGCGCTCCGGCTCGCCCTCGAAGCTGCCGGCGAGGCCGAGCTTGACGCGGAAGCGGACGAAGTCGGAGGACTCGACCTCGAAGTTATCGGCGACGCGGCCGCCCTGGATGCGCAGGAAGGCCGTGGTGATCGTGGTGTGGCCGTCCTTGGACTTGCCCTTGCTGAGCTTGATCGAGGTGAGCTGCTCCTCGAACTCGAGCAGCTCGGTGCGCGGGCCGGTGACGACGCGGCGGCCGTGGCGGGAGGTGATCAGCACGGCCTCGTTGTTGGGGATGATCACCGACAGGGCCCAGGGGGTGGTGACGGCGGCGGTGGTGACCTTGTGCGGCTCGGCGTGGCCGATCCACAGGTTCCAGCGGTCGTGCGGGACGTTGCGGTGGACGTGCTCCTCGCAGCGCGGGTCGACCAGGTAGGAGGTCTCGCCGCGGACCATCTTGACCATGCCGGTGCGGAGGTCGCGGACGTAGATGCCGGACTTCTGGTCGATGCCGATCGCGCTGAGGACGACGTTGTCGTGGTCGTTGCCGACGTGGGGCTCGCGCGTGAGGGGATTGAGGACCTCGGCCTCGATGAACGGGAAGAACACGCTGGGGAGGCCGCGGACCAGGAACTCGTAGCCGGCCTCGAACTGCTCGCGGGCCTCGACGGCGGTGCCGGCGGGCAGGCGGGTGAGCAGCTGGGCGCGCGAGACCGGGGAGATGAGGCGGAGGTAGAGGGCCTGGTGCTCGCCGAGCTCGTAGGCGTCGTACACGCGGCGCCGCGAGCCGCGGATCATGAAGGTGTCGTGCGGGCCGGGGAACACGCGGGCGGGGCCGCGGACGATCCGCGGCTTGCCGTCGGCGTCGAACAGGTAGCAGAAGTTCTTGGGGCCGAGGATGACGGCGCGGCGCGAGTAGGGGTCGCTGGCGGCGCGGGAGCTGCCGTCGCTGGCCTTGCCGCCCTTCTTCTGGGCGCGGTCGTTCCACGCCTCGTCGAGGGCGCTGAGCATCACGGCGCGCTCGCCGGTGCTGAGGTCCTGGCGGTGGCGCAGCTCGTTCTTGAGGACGCTGAACTGGCGCACGGACAGGCCCTCGCCGACCTGGGCGAGCAGGCGGGCGAGCTCCTCGACGGCGCCCGGCGGGAGGGTGGCGACGCCGTCGTCCTCGCGGCTGCGGCCGTCGTCCTCGAGGGCGGGGACGACCTCGATGCCGGAGGGCGGGATGAAGAATTGGGTGTGGCGGCCCTGGATGACGATGCGCTGACCGACGCGCAGGGGGGCGGCCTTGCCGGCGTTCTCGGGCTTGCTGGCGCCGCCGCTGCCGGGCTGGGCCTCGTCGTCGGCGTCGATGAAGACGCTCGAGAGCTTGGCGGAGTCGATGACGAGCTTGAAGTAATGGGCCGACTCGTCGACGGCGCCGACGACCTCGACGAGCAGGTACTGGTTGGCGCCGAGCTTGTGGGCGGGGCGGACCTCGGCGGACTGGCCGGGCCACAGCGGGAAGGCGCAGGGTCCGGGGATGATCTTCTTGGTGCCGAGGCGGAGCTCCTTCTCCTTGTTGCCGCCGGGGATGAAGCCCGCGTTGGCGCCGCTGTCGGCCTGCTCGACGAGGATCGGGTTCTCGAGCAGGACGTACTCGCCGTCGCGGGCGATGACGAAGGGGCGGGCCTCCATCGGCGCCGGCTCGTAGCCGCCGCGGCCGTTGGAGCGGACGATGCGGTCGTTGGCGCTGGGGGTGAACTCGGTGGGGCCGATGTGCGTGAGGATCTCGCCCGAGGTCTCGTTGAGCGACCACAGGAAGGAGCGACGCGGGACGGGGATCTTCTGCCGGTTCTCGATGGCCATCGGGGTCTCCTCCGGCCGTGCGGCCGTGCGGGGCCGCAGCATGGCAGAGGTGGCGGGGCGAGGGAACCGGTGGACGGTCGGGCGCGCGGGCGCGCGGGCTTCGGGCGCGTGGTGCAGGCGCGTGGTGCAGGCGCGTGGTGCAGGCGCGTGGTTCAGGCGCGTGGTTCAGGCGCCCGGAGCCGGGTCACGTGCGGCTCACGGTTCGCTGATGGTGAGCCGCTGGTTGCGTGGGATGTTCTCGAGGGTGACGGTCTCGTCGGTGGCGGGGAAGTGGACCTCGAGCTCGGCGACGGGGTCGTCGCCGGGGCCGAGGCCGAAGTGGGCGACGAGCTCGCTGTGGCCGAGGAACAGGCTCGGGCCGCCGATCTCGCGCACCTGCCAGGGTTCACCAGGGCGGATGCGGACGCGGACGCGGGCGCCGCGGCCGTCGCGGTTGGAGTCGACGCCGCGGGCGGCGACGCGGAGCCAGCCGTTCGGGATGTCGCTGTCGTTGCGGTAGAGGAGCGGGGTGCGGGCGAAGTTGACGACCACGAGGTCCTGGTCGCCGTCCTCGTCGTGGTCGAGGGTGACGAGGGCGCGGCCCTGGTGGTCGTCGGTGACGCCGGCCATGGCGGAGATCTCGAGCATGGTGCCGTCGCCCTGGTTGTCCCACAGGCGCATGGGGTCCATGAGGTAGAGGTCGGCGTTCCAGCCGTTGGTCATGACGAGGTCGAGGTCGGCGTCGTTGTCGTGATCGAGGAAGGCGGTGCCCCAGCCCCAGCCGCCGTCGCGGACGTCGGCGAAGTCGGTGGCGTCGCTGAAGTGGCGGTCGCCGTCGTTGCGGTACATGCGGTTGCCGGTCTTCTCGCCGGCGCCGGCGATCGAGGTGACGAAGATGTCGAGGTCGCCGTCGCCGTCGAAGTCGGCGATCGCGGTGCCCATGCCGTTCTCGTCGGTGCCGACGCCGGCGGCGACGGTGCCGTCGAGGAAGCTGCCGTCGCCCTGGTTCCAGAACAGGCGGCTGCAGCCGAAGTCGCTGGTGATGACGAGGTCGGGGTAGCCGTCGTCGTCGAGGTCGGCGAAGCCGGGGGAGAGGGCGAGCACGCCGGCGATCGGGTACTTGATCTTGACCTGGAGGTGCACGTCCTCGATCGCCACGCCGGCGGCTAGCGTGACGTCCTCGAAGTGGCCGGGGGACTTGGCGCCTTGGTTGTGCAGCAGGCGGGCGTGCGAGGGGTCGTCGCCGAGGGCGAGCTGGGTGCGGTACTCGCCGACGTAGAGGTCGAGGTAGCCGTCGAGGTCGTAGTCGCCGAGGGCGGGGGTGTTGCCGGTGTGCTGCAGCTTGCTCTCGATGCCGGCGCCGCGCAGCAGGGCCTCCTCGCTGAAGTGGCCGGCGCCGTCGTTGATGAAGAGGTAGTGGCGGGTGCCGCCGATGTTGGTGAGGTAGAGGTCCTGGTCGCCGTCGTTGTCGAGGTCGCCCCAGGCGGCGCCGTTGGTGTTCTGCACGGTATCGAGGCCAGCCTCGGCGGTGCGGTCGACGAAGTGGCCGAGCCCGTCGCCGCGCAGGAGCACGCCGGATCCGTAGATGCGGGTGGCGAATAGATCGAGGTGGCCGTCGCTGTCGTAGTCGCCGACCGCGACGCCGCCCGAGTACCATTCGGCGGTGCAGAAGTGGCCGGGCTTGTTGATCGCGGTGGCGTCGACGAGGCAGGTCGGGGGCTTGTGGAACTCGCCCTGGGTGTAGGTGAGGCCGGCGGCGGCGCTGACTTCGGTGAAGCGCACGCTGCCCGGGGGCGGGGCTTCGGTGTCGACGGTGTCGGTGCCGCCGCTGCCGCCCGAGGCTGAGCCGGCCGAGCCGGCCGAGCCGGTGCCGGTGCCGGGGTCGCTGGCGTGGTCGTCGGTGTCAGTGGGGGCGGGGTCGCTCGAGCTCGGTGGGGCGTCGCTGGCGTCGCTGGTGGTCGGGAGCGAGGTGCCGCCGGTGTCGGCGGCGTGCGTGTCGGCGCCGGGTTGGGCGGCGGCGTTGCACGCGAGGCACAGCGCGGCGAGCGGCCCCCAGCTCGGCGAGCTGTTTGAGGAGGCCGCTCGGACGGGCCGTGCCGGGGGGCTCACGGGCAGATGGCCCCGCAGCCGAGGGCCTCGTCGGCGCAGATGCCGTCCCAGAAGAATTCGCAGCAGAACGGGTCCTGGGCGCACACGCAGTCCTCGATCGGGCCGACGGTGCAGATGCCGGGGTCGCCCGTATCGCAGCAGCCGCCGGAGCTGCAGCCGGAGCTGTCGAAGTCGTCGCAGCTGTTGTTGCAGGCCAGAGTGCCGCCGGCGAACACGTTGGGGTCGACGCTGGCACAGTCGGCGCCCCCGAGGTCGTTGCCGTCGCAGACCTCGCCGCCCTCGATGGTGTCGTTGCCACAGACGGCGTCGATGCACTGCGAGGTGTCGAACTCGTCGCAGGCGAGGGCGCAGAGCAGGGTGCCGCCGCCGGCGAAGCCCTGGGAGACGCAGTCCTCGCCGCCGAGGTCGTCGCCGTCGCAGGTCTCGTTGTCCTGCTTGAGGCCGTCGCCGCAGCCGACGCAGGCGGAGGTGTCGAAGGTGCACTGGTCGACCGCGCACTGCAGCATGCCGTCGGTGAAGCCGAGCGACAGGCAGTCGGCGCCGTTGAGGTTGTCCTGGTCGCACTCCTCGGGCATCTCGATGATGCCGTCGCCGCAGCTCGCGGGGGCGCAGGCGGTGGTACAGCCGTCCTCGTTGTCGTCGTTGCCGTCGTCGCAGGTCTCGGGTCCGTTGACCTCGGCGTCGCCGCAGAACGGGCCGACGGCCTGGCAGTCGGGCATGCAGCCGTTGTAGGCGCCGTCGTTGATGCCGTCGTCGCAGACCTCGCCGTCGTCGACGACGCCGTCGCCGCACACGGCGGTGCCGCCGGTGCTGCCGCCGGTGGTGTCGCCGGTGGTGGTGTCGCCGGTGGTGGTGTTGCCGGTGGTGGTGTTGCCGGTGGTCGTGTCCGGGCTGGTGGTGGTGCCGGGATCGGTGCTGCTACCGGTCGCGCTGGTGCTCGGGGTGTCGGTGGTCGGGACGTCGGTGGTCGAGGCGTCGGTGGTCGGCGTGACGGTCGTCTGGTTGCCGGTGGTGTCGTCGCTGCTGTCGCCGGTGCTGCTCGTGGAGCTGCTCTCCGTTGTGCCGGTGCTGTCGTCGCCGCAGGCGGCGAGGAGGAGGGCGGCGAAGGAGGCGCCCGACATGGTGCGGGCGAGGGGGGGACAGAGCTGGAGGAAGGTCATGGGTATCGGTCGATCTCTCGGTGATGGGATAGCCCGGCGAGCGTGGTGCCGAGAGCGGCGTCACGACCCGAGGTGATAAGCGCGAGGCCCCGTTGTAATGGAGGGGGCCGCGGCTGATCAAGGCAGCCGGGATCCGGAATCGCCGGCTCGCTCGGTGAGTGTCCCGAGCGAGTCGCGAATTACATGGTCACGAAGATCGTCCCGGCGGGGTCGCCCGCGCGGGCGTGCCGGTTCAGGGGGTGCACGAGACCTGGGAGATGGTCACGTCGTCGACGCTCCAGCCGCCATGGTCGTAGGAGCCGCCGGCGCCGCGCGAGTGGCAGATCCGGACCTGCATGTTGGCGTTCTTGTGGGCGGTGACGTCGAACTTGATCTCCTTCCAGTTGGGGTCGTTGGTCACGTTGTTCGCGTAGCCCGTCTCGAGCAGGATCCACGCGTTGCCGTTGAACACCTCCAGGCGCTGGATCGAGTAGGGCGTGTAGTCGGAGTGGAGGTGGCGCCAGAAGGTCCACCACACGGTCGGCAGCCCGGCGGTGTTGACCTTCGGCGAGGTCAAGCAGCGCTGCGTATTGAGGGGGGTGTTGCCGTCGGTGAGCAGGCCGCCGACGAGCGTGCCGGCGACGCCCTTGTCCATCGTCGCCGTGTGGTCGTCGGCCGGGTCGGTGCCGGTGCCGCCGCTGCCCGCGGGGGACACGACGGCGGGCTTGATCTCCCAGTTGGTGTCGAGGGTCCAGCCGGCCGTGTTGTCGAGGAAGGGCTCGTAGAACGCGTAGCCCTTGTTGTTCGGGTCGCCGCAGAAGCCTGCGAGGCAGGTCGTGTTCGCGGTGCAGCCGTTGGCGTCGTCGCAGGCGACGCCGTCCTTCTTGTCGTCGGGCAGGGTCTCGCAGAGGCCGCTGTCCGCGTTGCAGGCGCCGATCCCACACGTGGTGTCATTCGCCTTGCAGTCCTTGAGCGCGCCGGCGCACACGCCCGCGGTGCACACGTCCATCAGGGTGCAGAGATTGGCGTCGTCGCAGGCCGTGTCGTCGGCCACCGGGGTCTTGGCGCAGGTGAAGGTGTTGAGGTCGCAGGTGCCCGTGTTGCACATGTCGTCCTGCGCCGCGCAGTCGAGGTCCGTGGTGCACTCGGGTGTCACGCAGGTGCCGCCGGCGCAGGCGACCGACACGCAGTCCTCGTTGACGGTGCAGAGCTGGCCGTCCTGACAGTCGCCGCAGATGGCGCCGCCGCAGTCGACGTCGGTCTCGTCCTGGTCCTGCACGCCGTTGGTACACAGGTCGACCATGCCGGTGCTGCCGCCGGTCGAGCCCGACGGGTCGCCGGACGATCCGGTCGAGATGTCGGTGGTGCTGGCCGTGGACACGTCGGTCGTCGACGCGTCGGTCGTGCTGACGACGTCGGTGGTGCTGCTGACGTCGGTGGTCGACCCGACGGTGGTGGTCGGGGGCTCCGTGGTGGTCGGCGGTTCCGTCGTGACGGGGTTCGTCGAGGTAGAGACCTCGGTCGTCGAGGTCGAGCTCGTCGTGCCCGCCGTCTCCGTGGTGATGGCGCCGCCGTCGTCGGCGCAGGCGGTGAGCGCGAGCCCGCCGATGGCGGAAATCAAGGTTAGATAGTGTTTCATCTGGGTGTCATCTCTCCGTGGGCCTCGTCGTAACACAGGCCCTCGGCCAAGAAACGGGGAGGCGTCGTTGCTGCACACCCAGCCACGACCTCGGCATTCGCGAACTTCGGTCCTGCCTGCGCGCGGCGTTCATGCAGCTGCAAGTGATGGCGTTGGCGCCATCGCAGGGTGCTAGGGGGTCTTCGTGGGCAGGGCCTTCTCGACGGCGGCGGTGAGCTCAGGGCCCATCGGCTCGACCGCGGATTCGAAGCGGGCGACGACCTTGCCGCTCGGGTCGACGAGGAATTTTGTGAAGTTCCACTTCACCTCACCCTTGATGCCGTCGGGGGTGTCCTCGCTGAGGGTCTTGTAGAGCGGGGCGATCTCCGGGCCCTTGGCGTGGACCTTGGCCATCATCGGGAAGTCGACGGCGTACTTGCTGGTGACGAACTCCTTGATCTGGGCGGCGTCGCCGGGCTCCTGGCCGCCGAAGTCATTGGAGGGGAAGCCGAGCACGACCAGGCCGCGATCTTTGTAGCGGCCGTAGAGCTCCTGCAGCTGGGCGTACTGCGGGGTGTAGCCGCACTCGGAGGCGACGTTGACGAGCAGCACGGCCTTGCCGCGGTAGTCGGCGAGGCTGGCCTTGGTGCCCTCGAGGGTCTCGACGCTGTGGTCGAGGATCGGCCCGGCGGCGGCCAGCGGGGCGGGCTTGGCGGCGGCGTCGGTCTTGGTGGGCTCGGTCTTTGTGGGCGCTGTCTTGGTGGGCTCGGTCTTGGCGGCCGGGGCTGCGCCGCAGGCGACGAGGGACAGGGCGACGAGGACGGCGGTGGATCGGAGCATGCGACAGCATTAGGAGATCAGGCCGCGGCTGTCGAGCGGGCGCTGGTAGATTGACCCAATGCTCGCCCTGGCCCTCGCCTTCGCCGTCTCGGCCCACGGATCCCAGACCCGCAAGGGTACGCAGATCCCGTATGTCAGCCACCTGCTGCAGGTCAGCGGCCTCGTGCTCGAGCACGGCGGCGATCTCGAGCAGGCGGCGGCGGCCCTGCTGCATGACGTCGTGGAAGATACGCCGGCGACGCTCGAGCAGGTGGCGGCGAGCTTCGGCGCGGGGGTGGCGGCGATCGTCGGCGACTGCACCGATACGGGGCCGGACGAGGCGCCGGGGAGCAAGCGGCCGTGGCTCGAGCGCAAGCACGACTATGTGGCCCACCTGCGCGAGGTGTCGGCCCGCAGCGCGTTGATCGTCGGCTGCGACAAGCTGCACAATCTACGCACGCTGGTGGCCGACCTCGAGGCGCTCGGGGCCGGGGTGCTGGGGCGCTTCAACGCTCCGCCGGCGCAGCAGCGGTGGTTGCACGGGGAGCTGCTGGCGGCGCTGCGGGACAAGCTGCCGCCGCGGCTGCACGCGGAGCTGTCGCAGCTGTGTGAGCGTTACGCGGGGCTCACTGCGTGAGCGGCACGCCGAGCTGACGCAGCTGTGTGAGCGCCGTGGGGCTCACGGCGTGAGGGCCCGAGCGGTCAGCCGAGCTCGCGATGAAAGGCGTCGCGGGCGGCGGGTCCGAGCTTGTCGGCGATCGCGGCGAGCTGGGCTCGCTCCTCGGGCGAGACGTTGCCGACGTTCATAAAGCCGCCGGAGGCGTTGGCGACCTGCAGGCACAGCTCGACGATGTTCTCCGCGCGGGCGTCCCCGACCACGAGGCGGAGCACGTCGAGGCTCTCGCTCAGGAACTGCTCCGAGGGGCGGACCTCGAGCAGGGTCTCGATCAGGAGGTAGGGCTCGCTGCCGTGCTCGAGGCCGCGGCCCTTGAGGATGTCGAGGATCGCGGCGCGCTCCTGGCGGGACACCGAGCCGTCGGCCCAGGCGATGTGGATGAGGGGCATGAGGTCGAAGACGCGGAGGCGGGCGCCCGAGAAGCCGAGGGCCTGGATCCGCTGGGCGATCGACAGCGTGTCCTTCTTGCTGTTGCCGAGGTCGGTGGCGGCCTCGCTCAGCTGGGCGCGGAGCTTCTCGCGGAGCTCCTGGTCTTGCTTGCGGAAGTAGGCGTCTTCTTGGTCGGTAGGATGGATCGACATGGCGCGGGCCGCACCGTATCATTGGCCCGCGCCATGTCAATGTGCCTGGCGAGTGGCTACTGCGGGAGGGTCTCGAGGTCGAGGCCGCCGGGGTACCAGTAGCTGGTGTACTGGCCGTAGCCGTAGACGCTGATGCCGACCGGGAGGTCGGACTTCACGTCGTGGTTGCCGTCGATGTTGTTGCCGAGCTTGACGCGGGCGACGCCGAAGTTGGTCGCGCCGATCGGCGTAAAGCCGCCGACGGCGACGGCGTCGAGGGTGACCTTGGCGGCCATCGGGGCGACGATGTTGACGTAGTTGGTCTCGTAGTTGATCGGCGCGTGGAACAGGTAGGTCTTGCGAAACTGCTCGGTGGCGACGGCGAGGGCCATCGCGGGGTCGCCCGAGTTACCGCCGGCGTCCTGACCGAGCATGGTCTGGGCGATGATGATCTTCTTGTCGGAGGTGACCTCGAAGTCGGCCTTGGTCTGGAGGATCTCGATGTACTGGCCGCCCTTGGCGATGTTCGCGGGGGCGCCCTGGGGCGGGTCGTAGGTGAGGTTGGTGTCGTCCTCGGTGGCGACGATGCGGACCATCTGGGCCTTGGGCACGTTGCCGCCGGTGGGGATCAGCGGCGGGGTGACGATGTACTTCTTGGCCAGGGTCTCGTAGGGGAACATCGACTCCTCGAGGTGGTCGCAGTAGCCGACGTCGAAGGGGACGAACGAGCAGATGTGGCCGCCGATGACCTGGATCGGCTTGTCGGCCTTGACGCGGGTGCCGGTGACGTCGGCGATGCTGGGGTTGCCGTTGACCTCGGACGAGAAGACCTCGAGCACGTCGCCGCGGTTGAGCATGATCTGGCCGGTGCCGTCGGCCTGGACGCCGCCGCCGGCCTTGACCAGCTTGCCGGTCTCGGAGGGGCTGAGGGTGACGGTGGTGCCGTTCTCGCTGGCGGTGACGGCGTAGAAGCCGGAGATGCGGGTGCCGAAGTTGACGGCGTCCCAGGTGTTGCGGGCGACCACGAAGTAGTCGCCGCTCCACACGTTGACGGGGAGCAGCAGCGAGGCGTCGTTGGTGAACGAGTTGCCGCCGTTGAGCTGGTACTCGAGCGGGTTGTACTGGTAGACGGTGACCGGCTGGTCGGAGCGCAGGCGGTAGGCGCCGCCCTTGACGTTGATCGAGGCCGGGGGGTTCTGCACGCTCTTGAGGGTGAGGTCCCACGGGAGGGTGATGGCCTTGACGCTCTGCGGGCCGACCATGTCGTTCTTGATGACCTGGCCGTTCTTCTCGATCACGATCTTCGCGTTGCTGTCAGTGGTGTTGGCGACGGTGACGGCGAAGTTGAAGTTGTTGGCGACGATGTTGGCGGTGACGGTGGGGTAGTAGTCGCAGCCGATGTAGCTGGTGCCGAGCGACTTGGGCGCGCAGTTGCCGAGGCACTGGCCGCTGTTGGCGTCACAGGTGACGCCCTGGACGCCGTCGCAGAAGTACTCGTCCTCGGCGGTGCCCTCGGCGTTGCAGACCTTCGAGATCTCGCCCTCACACTTGGCCTCGTTGGGGACGCAGAACAGGCAGCCGAGGTCCGGGGCGCAGCCGTTGTCGCAGGGGGTCTCGTCGGTGAAGCCGCCCATGCCGTCGCAGGTCTTGGCGGTGTCACCTTCACAGATGATCGTGCCGGCGTCGCAGGGGGGGCCGCCGGTCGAACCGCTCGAGCCGGCGCTGGTGCTGTCGCCGATCGAGGTGCTGTCGCCGCTGGTGGTCTGGGTAACCACGCCCATGGTGGTGCCGGTCGACGCGTCGGTGGTCGGGCCCGCGGTGGTGAGGCCGGTGGTGCCTTCGGTGCCGCCCATCGTGCCCCCGGTCGGGACGTCGGTGGTCGGGGTCTCGCTGGTGGGCGCCACGGTGGTCGGGTTGTCGGTGGCGCTGGCGGCGGTGCCAGTGCTGCTCGACTCGCCGGTGGTGGTGGTCGCGGTGCCGTCGTCGCTGCAGGCGGAGGCGACGAGGCCGAGACAGAAGAGGGCGTGCGGGGAGGAGGGTAGGCGAATGCTCATGCATCGGAGCCTCTCAGCTCTGCGTGCGGGCCGCAATCGCCGATGTCCTGCCGGGGGGCCCCAGGACCCAGGCCCCAGGATCCAGGCCCCAGGACCCAGGCCACAGGACCCAGGCCCCGGAGACAGGTGCTTCACCCGGGGATGAGCTTGAGGTCGAGGCCGCCCGGGTACCAGTAGCTGGTGTACTGGCCGTAGCCATAGACGGTGACGCCGAAGGGCTTGTCGCCGGCGAGGGAGTGGTTGCCGTCCATGTTGTTGCTGAGGGTGACGCGCATGACGCTGTAGCCGGTGGTGCCGATCGGCTTGAAGCCGTTGACCGGCTGGCCGTCGAGGGTGATCTTGGCGTCGCTCGGGGCGACCAGGTTGGCGTAGTTGTTCTCGTAGCTGAGCGGGGCGTGGACCAGGTAGCTGTCGCGAAACTGCTCAGTGGCGACGGCGAGGGTCATGGCGGGGTCGCCGGAGCTGTCGTTGCCCTGGCCCTGCATGTACTGGGCGACCAGGATCTTCTTGTCGCCGGTGATCTGGAAGTCGGTGAAGTTGGCCGACATCTCGAACCAGTCGCCGGCCTTGGCGAGCATCGTCGGGGCGCCGTTCTGCGGCGGCTCGTAGCTGATCGTGGTGGCGTCCTCGGTGGCGATGACGCGGACCATCTCGGCCTTGGGGACGTTGCCGCCGGTGGGGATCAGCGGGGGGGTGACGATGTAGCTCTTGGCGAGGGTCTCGATCGGCAGCATGGCCTCCTCGAGGCGGTCACAGGCCTGGGTGCCGAGGGGGACCTGGGTGCACTTGTGCCCGCCGAACACGGCGACCGGCTTGTCGGAGCTGACGAGGGTGCCGGTGAGGTCAGCGTCGGGGATCTGGCCGGTGGTCTTGGTGAAGACCTCGAGCACGTCGCCCTCGTTGAGCTTGATCTGGCCGGTGCCGTTGGACTTGACGCCGGCGCCCGCGTACACGGAGGCACCCGTGGCGCCGGGCGTGAGGGTGACGGTGGTGTCGTCCTCGCGGGCGACGACGGCGTAGAAGCCGGGCAGGTAGAAGTTGCCGGTGGTCCAGTGGTTGCGCGAGGCGACCATGTAGCTGCCGGTCCAGATGTGCGTCGGCAGCAGCAGGCTGGCGTCGTTGGTGTAGGAGAAGGAGCCGCCGACCTCGTACTCGATCGGCTCGTACTGGTAGACGGTGACGGGCTGGGTCGAGCGCAGGCGGTAGGCGCCGTCGACGACCAGCACGGTCGGGCCGGCCTCCTCGATGGTGGGTTTGACGAGGGCGTCGACGTAGGGGAGGTTGATGACCTTGGCGGTGCCCGGGCCGACGCTGGTCATCTGGATCACGCCGTCGCCCTTGGTGATGGTGATGTCGGCGGCGGCGTCGGTCGTGTTGGCGACGACGACGGCGTAGTTGAAGACCCAGGGCTGGGTCTCGTGCAGGTTGCTGAGGGTCGCGGGGAAGTAGTCGCAGCCGATGTAGCTGGTGCCGAGGGCGAGCTTCGAGCAGGTGCCGAGGCACTCGCCGGTGCCGGGGTCGCAGGTGACGCCCTGGACCGGATCGCAGGTCTCGGCGTCGACCCACTCGTACTTGTCGTTGCACTTCTGCGAGAGCATGTCGACGCACTGGTAGGTGTCGGGGACGCAGGGGGTGCAGCCGACGTCGTCGATGCAGGCGTCGGGACAGGCCTCCTCGCTCTTGTAGCCGCCGGTACCGTCGCAGACCTTGGCCGAGCCGGCTTCGCAGACGATCGTGTCCTCGGCGCAAGGGGTCGAGCCGGTGCTGGCGGCGACACCACTGCTGCTGGCGTCGCCGCTGGTGCTGATCACCGCCATCGTGGTCTCACCCGAGGTGGGACCGCCGGTGGTGAGATCGGGGGTGCCGGTGGTCGTCGGGGTGCCGGTGGTGGGCGTGACGGTGGTCGGGCCGGGGCCGGTCTCGGTCTGGCTGGCGAAGGAGGTGGCGTCGCCGTTGTCGCCGCAGGCGGCGAGGAGCAGCGCGAGCGCGAGAGGGCCGGGGGTTCCGTGCGTCCAATTCATGTCGGCGACACTCGCACGCTTCACGGGCTCGTCGCAAACACGGCCTCGACCTGGAGCGGGACCTGAAGCGGGGCTGAAGCGGGGCTGAAGCGGGGGCTCCAGCTTTGCTCCCGTTGGCTCGCTCAGGGCTTGAAGACGTGGGTGTAGCGGGCCACCTGCTCGGAGGCGGGGAAGCGCAGGCGAGAGACCAGCGGGGCGAGGCAGCGGAGCAGGGCCGCGTCGCCCTGGTGCTCGCCGAGGTCCATGGCGACGCCGTTGTGGCGCGGGCCGCCGACCTGCAAGGAGAGCTCCAGGCGGGCGAGCGGGGGAGCATGGCTGCGCATACACCGATGCACGCCGGGGGTGACGGTGTCGATGAGGCGGTGGAAGGTGGCCTCGGGCGGGGCGCCAGGGGTTCGCGGTGAGGCGAGCTCGGGCTCGGCGGCAGGCGGGCGCTTGCGGGGCCTCGGGGGCTGCGCTGCGTGGTCGTCGTTCGTGGGGGCGCGGCCGCTGAGCTGTGGACCGGACGCCTCGATCGCGAGTACGGGCGGGACCCCGGGGCCGGGCGCCTCGATCGCTGGTAGTGGGTGGGGTGCCGCGGCGGGGATCGGGATCGTGGGGCCGGGGTCCACGGTGGTGGGGATCGGGTCAGCGAGGGCCGTGGCGGCGCCTGTGGGGGCGCTAGCGAGGGCTGCCGCGCTGGCGTCGAACCAGGTGTCGCGGGGGCCGCCTGGGATCGTCGCGGCGAGCAGGATGCCGGCGAGGGCGAGGACCAGGCCGAGCAGGCCGCTGCGTAGGTTGGGACCGCGGCCGAAGGCGGGCACCAGGATCATCGTGGTCGAGGTGGAGGCGCCAGCTCCGAGGCCAGCTCCTGGGCCAGCGCCTGGGCCAGCGCCGAGGTGGTGGGCCGCGCGGGCGGGCAGCATGCCGAGGCGCCACAGGCCCGAGGGTTCGGCTTCGGCCTCGTGGATGGCGATCGTCTCGGCCTCGGCGTCGGCGGCGGCGCCACGGATCGCCTGCGCCATCGCGTGGGCGCTGGGGTAGCGATCGGCGCGGTCCTTGGCCAGGGCGCGCAGGACCACGGCCTCGAGGGTGGCGGGGATCTCCGAGCCGGCGGCGCGGCGCAGGGGCGCCGGCGGGGTCTCGATGTGCATCCGCATGATCGCGGCCGGGTTGTCGCCGGTGAACGGCAAGCGGCCGGTCAGCAGCATGTACATCATCACGCCGAGCGCGTAGATGTCGACGCGGTGGTCGCAGGTGAAGCCCTGGATCTGCTCCGGGGCGAGGTACTCGGGGGCGCCGAGGCGGCCGGGCGGCGTCGGCCGACCGGTGCTGGGCATCAGCCGCGCGAGGCCGAGGTCGAGCACCTTGACGAAGGTGAAGGGCGGGCCCTCGTCGAGGTCGCGCTCGAGGGCACGATCCGGGCGCCGGTCGGGGTCGTGGCCGTCGCGGCGGACCAGGAAGCAGTTGCCAGGCTTGATGTCGCGATGGATGACGCCGCGGTCGTGCGCGGCCTGCAGCGCGGCGCAGACCTGGACGGCGATGGTGACGACGCGGCGCCACGGGAGCGGGCCGGGGCGGGCCTCGAGCAGGGCGTCGAGGCTCTCACCCTCGAGGAACTCCATCACCGAGTAGAGCAGGCCGTCGTCGCTCTGGCCGAGGTCGGTGACGGCGACGCTGTGCTCGTGGCGGAGCCGGGCGCCGAGCAGGGCCTCCTGGTGGAAGCGGCGGCGGAAGTCCTCGTCGCCGCAGTAGTCAGGGTGGAGCACCTTGACGGCGACGGCTGTCCCGAGGGTCATGTCGCGCGCCTCGTAGACGGTGCCCATGCTGCCGCCGCCGATCCGCCGGCGCAGGCTGTAGCGGGCCCCGAGCACGCGGCCCGAGAGATCCGGCGCGCGCACGACCGGGAGCGGCAGCTCGGCGTCAGCCGAGGCCCGGGGTTGCTTGCTCGAGGTGAACCGGATCTCCACCAATCTCTCTGAGATTTCATGGATCGCGCAGGATGTCCACCGCTCTGATCCTGGGCTTCGATCAGGTGCTGTCATTTGTGAATTCTGGCTAACACTTGTTTCACGAGACGATGCTCGGTGAGGGCGGCGACAGGGATGTCGTGACGATGTTCACGGTGGCCTGTGCGGGCACTGGCGGTTTGCCGGAGTTGCCTCGCAAGGGTGCGTGGGTGTGGCTGGCCGTTCAGTCCTCGCCTGGCGTGCTTCGCTTCGCTCGCCCACCCGGCTGCGGATTCACGGCCAGCCACACCCACGCACCCACGCACGGTAACGCCGTGAACGGCGCTGGCGGCGGCTCTGGCTTGATCGCATCGCGTGGTTCGAAGCCAGGGCCGAGTCGGGCAGCTTGCGGCCGTGATCGGCCGCAAGATGCCCGACACCCTGAACCCGTTACCCGCCGCAGATCCGATTGCGTGCATCCGGGAATACGTGCACGTGACGCGATTGAGTTGCGTGGCGCATGGGAGTGCACGTGCGGCCAGCTCGTGGATCGGACAGCGAGCTCGCTGTCCGATCCACGAGACATTCAAACGTGCGAAGCGTTGCCCGCGGAGGATCTGCGGCGGGTACCGGTTCCAGGGGTCGGGTCCGCGGCGGCCGTGGCCGTCTAGCCGGGAGGCATGGTCATGGGCTTGTTGCCGGTGGGCTCGCAGCCCCACTTGAAGTTGTCGAGGAAGATGTAGCTGTCGAGGATCGGGTCGGCGAGGTCGAAGATCGCGAACACGACGGTGATCTGCTCGCCCGGGGTGACGCCGGCCGTGGTCTGCAGCCAGTTGGTGCCGGCGTGCTGACGCATGCAGGTGCCGCCGAACACCGCGAGGTTGCCGCCGTCGTCCTTGAAGTCGAGGAAGCCGGCGTTGAGCGAGATCGGGTGGCCCTGCTGATCGAAGGAGATGTTGCCGGTCCACTGCTCCGACTCGAGCCAGCCGATATACATGTCGTTGTATTGCGACTGGTAGTAGTCGGGGTATTCGACGGAGAAGAAGGCGAAGTCGTAGCTGAAGGAGGTGACGTCGGGCGGGACCTGCAGGGTGAAGCGCAGCTCGGCGTAGTCGAAGGCGGCGCCGCCGGCCTGGAACTGGGCCTGGAGGGTGTTGGAGCAGTCGCCGGTGCCGATCAGGCCGGGGTTTTGCGTGCAGTCGCCGCCGACCTGGTTGATCTTGATCGGGGGCATCGGGTTGCCGACGTCGTTGTTGCCGGGGAGCTCGTCGTTGCAGTGGGTCGGGCCGAGGTTGCTGTCGCCGTTGGGGGTGACGAGGTTCAGGTCGGCGACCAGGCCGCTGCCGAGGACGGCGAACTGCGAGCCCTCGCGGGCGTTGTAGATGCCGGCCTGGCCGAAGTTGCTGCGCACGCCCATGGCGCCGACGTTGCCGAAGGTGGTGGCGTTGACCTGCAGCTCGCCGGGGCAGTTGAGGCCGATGGCGTTGAACAGGTTCTGGGTGCCGTTGTCGCAGGGCACGTGCTCGGGGATCGTGCACATGCACTCGGGGTTCATGGGGTCGGCCTTGCAGTCGATGTCGCCGGTGTCGACGGGGCCGCTGGTCGCGGGGGGCTCGCCGAGGTCGAACTTGGGGCCGTTGCTGTCGTCGCCGGTGTCGGCGGGCGGGTTGTCCGTGGCGGAGCCGCCGGTGCCGTTGCTGGTCGCCTCGGTGGCGGCGCTGGTGCCGGCCTCGGTGGCCGGGGCGGTGGCGGTGATGCTGCCGATGCCGGGGCCGCCGCCCACGTCCTCGCCGTCGTCGGAGCCGCTGTCCTTGCCGCAGCCCGTGAGGGCGAGCGCCACCATGAGTCCGCGAATAACGGTGTTCGAGACGGAGGACATCATGGCCTCACGGTACCGAAGTTCGCGGCGATGAGAAGGCTGGAAATGGGGTCGGCGACCCGAGTCGGGGTCGGGGTCCGGGGCTGGAGGGGGCGCAGAACGCTGAACCACGGGAGCTGGCGGGCGATCTGTGTGGTGTTGCAACGACGGGGCGGCCGGCGGTGGTGAAAGTCACGGCGCTGTCAGTCGAGCAGGCGGATGCCGAACAGGCGGTGCTGCTGCTGGCGGAAGCGGGCCTCGTGGTAGAGGCCGAGGTAGTTGATCTCGGTCTCCCACGGGGGGCCGGCGCGCTGGAGGTGCTCGAGGCCGGCGATCACGTCCTCGAACTTGTGGATGAAGCGCCAGGCGGGGCGGTCGACGCTGGCCTCGAGGGCGTCGAGGGCGGCGGTCAGCTTGCGGATCGCGGGCGGCTGGACGAAGCCGCGGCGCATGAGGTCCTGCACCGAGTTGGCGACGCGCTCGGGGGTGTAGCCGGCGGCGGCCATGGCGGTGAGGACGCGGACCAGGCCGGCGCCGGAGAGGAGGCCGGCGTCGAACAGGAGGACGGCGACCTGGAAGTAGTTGTAGTTGGCGACGACGCGGGCGCCGTAGGGGGCGAAGCGCTCGAGCGGGGAGCGGCGGTCGAGGTGGATGAAGATCCGGCGGACGACGTCGCCGGCGCCGGCGAGGCGGCCGTGCATACGTCATGATCTCGTCGACGTCGTGGCGGTAGACCTTGCAGGCGGTGAGGATCGCGGCCATGCGCTCGGCGGAGATCCGGCCGGCGAGGATGTCGGCGTAGAGGCTGTAGACGAAGGCGTCCTGCTCGGCGTCGTCGCCGAACAGGTACTCGTCCTGGGTCTCGTCCCCCAGGTGGCTGTGCAGGAGGGCCTTGAGCTTGTAGCCGACCTGGCCGCGCAGGGCCCGGAAGCGGCCGCGCAGGAGGTTCTCGAGGTTCGGCTTGAGGATGAAGACGTCGGGCTCGACGCCGTCGAGGCTGAGCTTGCGGGCGAGCACCTTGCGCATCTGCTGGGGCGAGCCGCTGATGAAGGTGACGTGGCGGTTGCTGCGGTCGGCGGGGTCGAGGAGGGCCTGCAGGAGGGCCTGGGCGCCGGCGATCGTGGCCTTGTCCTCGGGCTTCTGCCGGAAGGTCTTGATCAGGTCCTTGAGGGTGTCGAAGTTGGTCGCGAGGTAGGTCTTGTCGAGGTCCCAGCGCAGGTGGACGAGGCGGCGCGGGGGCCCGGCTCCGGGGGGGGTGGGCGGAGGCGCGTCGGTCATGGGGCGGGCTCCTCGAGGTCGCGGGCGACGGGATCGGCGACACCTTCGGCGACACCTTCGGCGACACCTTCGGCGAGCTTGCTGCGCATCGCGGCGACGCCGGCGGCGACGGCGTCGAGGACCTGCAGGCGATCGATCTTGGCGCCGAGGCGGATGGCGTTGAGGAAGGCGCGGCGGCCGGAGTTGGCCTGGGTGACGATGACGGCGCGGTCGAGGCCGAGGAGGGGGGCGCCGCCGTAGTTCTCCCAGTCGGTGAACTCGCGGACGGCGGTGATGCCGTCGGCGAGCATGCGTACGCCGACGCGCCACTGGATCCGTTCGGCGGCGCGCTGGATCAGGGCCTCGGCGGTGGCGGCGACGCCCTCGAGGGTGCGCAGCAGGACGTCGCCGGTGAAGCCGTCGGTGACGACGACATCGGCGTCGCCGGAGGTGACGTGGTCGGCGCGCAGGCAGCCGATGTACTCGAAGCCGGGCTGGCTGTGTTGGAGCTGGCGGTGGGCGTCGCGGATCCGCTGCGGGGCGCTGCTGGTGCTGGCGCCGTTGGACAGCAGGGCGACGCGCGGGCGCTCGAGGCGGGAGATCTTGGCGGCGTAGGCGGCACCCATGGCGGCGAAGGTGACGAGGTCGTCGCTGGTACACGAGACGGTGGCGCCGACGTCGAGCAGGAGGGCGAAGGGGTCGGAGGCGGGGCCGTGCGGGCGCAGGGTCGGGTAGACGGCCGCGAGCGCGGCGCGGCTGACCGAGGGGATCCGCTGCAAGGTTGCGAGGGCGGCGGTGACGATCGCCCCGGGGCCGCCGGCGGACACGAAGATCGCGGCGGGGTCGCGGGCGAGCAGCTCCATGCCGACGACGACGCTCGAGCGCGGGGCGCGGGCGAGGGCGGTGCGGAGGTCCTGCTCGGGGTCGATGCGGTCGGCGGCGTGGACGACCCGCAGGTGCTCGGCGTCGTGGGCGATCCGCTGGAGGGCGAGGGTGATCTCGGACTCGTCGCCGACGACGGTGATCTGGTGGAGGCGCTCGAGGCTGGCGATCGCGGCGGCCTCGAGGGCCTCGCCGTTGCACTCGCGTCCGGCCCCTGCGCCGGGACAGCTGTCGATGACGATGTGCGCCACGGGGCTCGCGTTGTACCAAACCCGGGCGCTGACTGGCGAGGCCCCAGCGAGCCGGACCGCCGCTCGCCAGTGTGACGGGCGCTACAGGGCGAAGCGGTTAGCGAAGCTCGCCGGTGGACGGCGTGACCGGGGCTACAGGCGGGCGCAGCGGAGCTCGACCAGCCAGGCCTCGCAGTCGGCCTCGTTGGCGGCCTCCTCGGGCAATGGGCTGCGGGCGAGGGCGTCGCTGAGTTCGGCCTCGAGCGCGGGCCAGGCGGCCCGGTGGCGGGCGTCGACCTCGGGGCTGACGGCGCCCTTCTCGGCGCCCTCGGCCTTGATCTTGATCAGCTCGAGGGCGTCCGGATAACCGAGCTGCGGGGCGAGGATCCGGAGGTCGGCGATGAGCTCCCCGGTGCGCAGCAGGTGGATGCCGGTGAGGGCGACGCGGTAGGCGTAAAGCAGGGTCTTGGCCCGCGGTCGCTCGGCCTTCTCGTGCTCGCGGCACATGCCCTTGAAGAAGCCCTGGTAGTGGCGAGCGCAGCGGCGCGAGACGCTGGCGCGGGCGAGGGCTTGCAGCTGCAAGAGCTCGGGGCCGGGGTAGAGCTGGAACTTGGAGAGCAGGCGCTCGAGCAGGTTGCCGTTGCCGTTGACGAGCAGCTGGAGGCCCTTGCCGAGCTCGGTGAGGGTGAGGTCGCACTCGGTGGCCTCGAAGTCGACGAGGCGGTCGAAGGTCTCGGGCGGGCGGTGGAGGCCGAGCAGCTTGCGGGTGGGGGCGAGGAACAGGCCCTTGAGGTCGAGGTCGCTGTCGGCCGAGGAGAAGCCGTAGTCGTGGCTGCCGGTGACGCCGCACTGGATCGCCAGGCCGGGCACGGGGCACTGGGCGATGAAGCGGCGGCCGAGCTCGAGGTCGGGGAGGGCGTTGGGCGGGAGGTCGATGGCGGCGGCATGGCGGGGTGCCCGCGGGGGGGGGGGGGGGGGGGGGGGCCCGGTCATGGCGAGGCCTTCAGGACGTCGGCGACGAGCTCGGCGCACAGGCGGTCGAGGCCGGCGTCGTCGGGGGCGGCGGGCAGGGGCGAGGTCGCGGCGGCGGCGTGGACCTGCTGGCCGAGGGCCTCGGCGCGGGCCATGAGCTCGTCGTAGCTGAGGGCGCCGGACTTGATGCCGAGCAGGTCGTCGCGGTCGTCGCGGCGGACCAGGACGCGGCCGGTGCTGACGATCTCGAGGCCCATGCGCAGCAGACGGATGAGGTGGAGGGCGTGCTTGGTGTCGTAGCCGAAGCGGGCCTCGAGCTCGCTGCGCCGCGGGTTGCGGGTCTTTTGCCACGAGAGGTAGGAGTCCCACTCCTTGCGGGCGCCGCGGTAGCGACGCTCGCGTTCGAGGATGTCGAGGAAGTTGGTGCTGAGGTCGACCAGCTCGAGGCGCTGGTCGGCGAGCATGGCCTCGACGGCGCCGAGCTGGTCGCGCGAGATCTGGGCGCGGTCGGGGAGGCCGAAGTCGGCGCGCTGGGGCTCCTTCTGCGGCGGGTTCATGACCCACTTGCGGTGGGTCTTGATCCGGCCGAGCTGCGACATGGCGTAGCCGGAGAAGCTGTCCTTGACGCGCAGCGAGAGGAACTGCTCGCGCGCGGCGAGCAGGCGCTCACCGGCGGGGGTCATGTGCATGTGGCACTCGCTCGGGGTCCACAGCAGCTCGAGCACGGTCGGGTTGGCGGCGGCGGCGAGGCGGAAGTACTTGCGGATCTCGTAGCGGACGTGATCGCCGGTGAGCTCGATCTGCTCCGGGCCGCCGAGGTAGCCGTGGTACCAGCCGGCGGGGCCGACGAGCACGCCCTTGAGGTCGACGTCGGAGGCGGGGGTGGCGAGGCCGTAGGCTTGCGAGCCGTGCACGGTCTCGTAGATGAGGGTGCCGGGGGTCTCCATGACGCCGGGGACGGTATCACGGGGCGCGGGGCGGGGGCGGGCCGGCGAGGGGGAGGTCTTGCAGCTCGGCGCGGACGGCTTGCATGAAGGCGGGGCCGGGGTCGCCCTTGCGGGTGCGGTAGTCGGGCTCGCGCTCCTGGAAGTAGGGGTGGGCCTCGAAGGCGAGGTACTCGTGGTGGCCGATGAGGTGGGTGATGCCGGGGAAGCGGGCGACGAGGTGGCGGACGAGGGCGACGTTGGCGGCGCGCTGGGCCGCGGTGAGCGGGAAGCGGCCGTTGTCGCCGACGTTCTCGACGCCGATCGCGAGGTGGTTCAGGCCGACGACGTGGCGGGCCATCCAGGTCTCGGGCATGAGGCGGACGATGGTGCCGTCGCGGTCGACCAGGAAGTGGGCGGAGACGTTGAGGTCGCCGGCTTTGGCGATGATCGTGCGGCCGCGCTCGACGCTGGGGCGATCGAAGTAGCGCCAGGTGCCGTCGAGCGAGCCGCCGCCGGTGAAGTGCAGGACGATTATCTTCGGGTCGATCGTGATGTCGCTGGCGGCCGGGTCCTGGTGGCGCTTGCGGTAGGTGATCGTCTTCTCGCGGCGGGCGGCGTCGTAGGTGATCGGGCGGTCGAGGATCGCTAGCTCGGGGATCGCGGGCGGTGGTTCAGGGGCGGGTGGCGTGGCGATCGCAGGTGGCGCGTCGGGGGCGGGGTGGGCCGGCGGGCGGCGGGTCGAGCGCGGGCGGCGGGCGGGGGCGAGCGGCGGGGGATGGCGGCGGGCGGCGGGGCGCAGGCGATCAGGAGGCTGGCCGCGAGGACAGGGCCGGAGAGACAGGGTCTTTGGGACATGTACGTGGGGCCAGGCGAGCGCACGGGGCTCACTCGTCCTCGCGGCGGGCCTTGCGGGCGGCCTTGCGCTCGCGGCGGGCCTGCTTGTCCTCGACGGCCTGGATGCGCTTGGCCTGGCGGCGCTCGCTGGGCGGGCGGCCGGGGAGGGCGGGCTGCTCGTCGTGGTGCTCGGGGAAGCTGCCCGGGGTGGCGCCGAGCTCGAAGATGGCGACCTCGCGGCGGGCTCGCTCGCCGATCCGCAGGGGGATGACGGCGGCGCCGATGCCGGCGCCGACGTACACGGCGCCGGAGGGGGGCGTGGCGGTGCGGGTGCCGTAGATGCCGTGGATGTAGCGGTGGCCGATGACGCGGCCGAGGGCGAGCTCGTTGAGGCGGGCGAGGGTGACCTGGCCGGCGTGGGTGTGGCCGGAGAGGACCAGCGAGACGCCGGCGCTCCACAGGCGGTCGGCCTCCTCGGCGATGTGCGAGAGGCCGAGGGTGGGGAGGTCCGGGCGCAGGCCGTGGACGGCGCGCTGCCAGTCGGCGTGGCCGGTGTAGGCGTCGTCGAGGCCGACGACCTGGAGCTGCTGGTTGTGGAGGGTCAGGGTGGTGTGGGCGTTGTCGAGGACGAGGGCGCCGGCGCGTTGCAGGGTGCGGCGGACCTCGGCGCCGCCGGCCCAGTGGTCGTGGTTGCCGAGGACGCAGATGACGGGCGATCGGTAGGCGGCGATGAGCTCGGCGAGGGGGTCGAGGTAGAGCTGGCTGTGGCACACGAAGTCGCCGGTGATGACGACGAGGTCGGGGCTCTGGGCGTTGACGAGGTCGACGGCGGCGCGCTGGACGGCCATCGGGGTGATGCGGCCGACGTGGATGTCGGTGACGTGGGCGACGCGGAGCGGATGGGTGAGCAGCTCGGCGTGGCGGACCGGGCCGGCGAAGCGGCGCAGCTCGATGTGGTCGCCGCCGTCGATCAGCTTGAGCGGGTTCCAGGCGCGGGCGCGGAGGATGCGGGCGGCGAGGCCGGCTTCGGGCGAACCGTCGCGGACGGGCGTGCGGGCCATGGAGCGGCAGTATAGCGGCCTGGGCGTGCGGGTCGGCGGGCGCGAGGTGTCGCGCGGGCAGCGCGTGATCGCGCCGCGGGGCATGGACCCGGCCGGGCGGCGGTGATATTGGGGTGAGCGGGCGCGGAGGCGCCGACGATCCACGCCGTGATCGGCCCATGAGCGCAGCACCGATCCCTCGCCCGGCGCGACGACTGCAGGCAGCGCGGATGATCGGCGCGGCCATCATCGGCATCCTCGCGGAGCGGGTGGTCTCGGGGTCGCCGCACAGCTATCTGGCGCTGACGGTGCCGCCGGGGCTGAGCGTCGGGGCGCTGTACAGCCTGACGATGGCGCTGCTGTCGGGGCTGTGCGCGCTCGGTCTGCTGACCGGGCGGCGCTCGGCCTACGTGGTGTTCCCGCTGCTGCTGTCGATCCACATCGGGGTGTTCGTGCCGGTGCTGGCTCAGGACGCGCCGGTGGCGGCGGTGGTGTTGCTGTGGAATCTGCTGCTGATCGGCGACTACCTGTTCTCGCTGAGCGTGCGCAACCCGCGGGCGCGACGGGCCGAGGTGCACGACGCCCAGGCGACCTGGGTGGCCCGCTACGGCGGCGCGGCGCGGCACCTGCTGCTGGTGTCGGTGCTGGCGACGACGGCGGTCGGCGGGTTTCGCCTGACCGAGTCGTCGACGGCGCTGTACCTGTGTCTGGGGCTCGACGCGGCGGTGGTGGCCGCGACGGCGCCGTTCGTGTTCGGGCTGCTGCGTCAGCGGCGGCGCTACATCATCGGGTTGGCGCTGCTGCTGGTGTTGATGCTGCCGCCGGCGCTGGTGAACCCGGCGGCGCTGCTGGCCCTGCTCGGGGTGTACGCGGCGGGGGTGTTGACGCTGATGCTCGGGCGCAGCCAGGTGTTCGCCGACCTGCTGCAGAGCTTCTATACCCGGCCGGCGCTGCTGATCCTGTCGACCTTCGGGATGATCGCGGGGACGGGGGCGCTGCTCCTGACCTTCCCGGCGGCCTCGGCGGGGCCGCACGCGGTGCCCTTCCTCGACGCGCTGTTCACGGCGATGAGCGCGACCTGCGTGACGGGGCTGATCGTGCTCGACACGCCGGTGGCGTTCTCGGGCTTCGGGCAGGTCGTGATCCTGCTGCTGATCCAGCTCGGGGGCCTCGGGATCATGGTGCTGTCGACCTTCGCCACCGTGCTGCTGGGCGGGCGCCTGGCGCTGCGCGGGGAGCAGGCGCTCGAGGAGGTGCTGGACCTGGCCAGCCCGGGCTCGGCCTACGAGCTGACGCGCTTCATCGTGGTCTCGACGCTGCTGATCGAGGCGGCGGGGGCCGGGCTGCTGGCGCTGTCGTACCACTACCACTACGGCTACGAGCCGCTCGAGGCGCTGTGGCGCGGGGGCTTCCACGCGGTGTCGGCGTTCTGCAACGCGGGCTTCTCGCTGTGGAGCGACTCGCTGATCCAGTTCCAGCGCGACGCGTTCGTGCAGGGGGTGCACATGGCGCTGATCGTGCTCGGGGGGCTCGGCTTCTCGGTGCTGGCGGCGCTGTGGATGTCGGCGCGCGGGGGCTCTCGGCGGTGGTCGCTGCAGACGCGGATCGTGCTGCTGATGTCGGCGGGGCTGCTGGCGGGCGGCTGGGCGCTGTACGCGATGACGGAGTGGAACGCCTCGCTGGCGGGCTTCGGGTCGGCGAGCGACAAGCTGCTGAACGCGCTGTTCCAGAGCGTGTCGCTGCGCACGGCGGGCTTCAACACGGTGGACTATGCGGGGCTCGAGGGCGCGACGATCCTGATGATGGTCGTGTGGATGTTCGTCGGCGCGTCGCCGGGGAGCACGGGCGGCGGGATCAAGACGACGACCCTCGCGGTGATGCTGGCGGCGCTCCCGGCGCTGATCCGCAACCAGCCGCGGGCGATGCTGCTGCGCCGCACCATCCCGCACGACATCGTGTACCGGGCGGCGACGATCATGACGGTGGCGACGATGGTCGCGGTGCTGGCGATCTTCCTGCTGCTGGCGACGCACGAGGAGATGGGCTTCGAGAAGGCGGCGTTCGAGGCGGTCAGCGCGCTGGCGACGGTCGGGCTGAGCATCGGGGCGACGGGCGAGTTGAACGCGACGGGCAAGTGGGTGATCATCTTGACCATGTTCATCGGCCGGGTCGGACCGATCTCCCTCGCGCTGGCCCTGGGCTCGCCGAACGGCAGCCAGATCACGTACCCCGAGGCGAAGATCATGGTGGGCTAGGGCTCGCCGGAGGTTGCAGAATGAGCGGAGATTTCGCGGTCATCGGTCTCGGGCAGTTCGGTCGCGCGGTGGCGCTGTCGCTGGTGCGCGAGGGCGCGGCGGTGCTGGCGATCGACCAGCTGCAGGAGCGGGCGCAGATGGTGGAGTCGGAGGTCGACGCGGTCGCCTGCGCCGACGCGACCAACGAGCTGGCGCTCGAGGAGCTGGGGCTCGAGCGCATGAGCTGCGTGGTCGTGGCGATGGGGGCGCGCGCGCGCGAGACGTCGATCCTGACGACCGCGCTGCTGCGCCAGCGCGGCATCCCGCGGATCATCAGCCGCGCGGCCAACGAGCTGCACGGGCGGGTGCTGCTGGCGGTCGGGGCCCACGAGATCATCAACCCGGAGCTGCAGATGGGGCAGCGTCTGGCGCGCAACCTGGCCCACCCGACGATCCTCGAGCAGATCGCGCTCGACGAGAACACCAACCTGGTCGAGCTGGCGAACCCGGAGCAGTTCATCGGCAAGAGCCAGGAGGAGCTCGACCTGCGCCGACGCTACGGGATCTCGGTGGTGGCGGTCCGGCGCGGGGGCCAGGTGCTGCCGCCGATGGTGCCGGGTGACCGACTCGAGCGCGGCGACCGACTGATCGTGGTCGGGCCGCCGGCGTCGGTGCGACGGATCGCCAGCCTGGCGTGAACGAGGGCCCCGATGACACTGCGCACGCGGATCCTCCTCGGCTACGGGTACCTGATCGGGCTGCTGCTGTTTAGCGTGTCGGTGGCGGCGGTCAACTCGCAGCGGGTGGCCGGCAACGCCAAGCTGATCATCGAGCGAAACATTCGCAGCCTGACGCCCGCGATCGCGATGCTGGAGCAGCTGGAGCGCCAGGACTCGGAGACCCTGTTCGCGCTGCTGCACCCGACCACTGGCACGGGGCTCGACGTCGCGGAGCGGGGCTTCGAGGCGGCGCTGGTGGCCGCCGAGGACGTGAGCAAGGTCGGCGGCGACGAGTTGGACGGGCCGACGCTGGCGGCGATGCGTAAGAACTACGACACCTATCGCAAGGCCCGCGCCGAGCTGCTGTCGCGGGTGTACGAGGACTCGGTGGCGGCGGCGGACGACTACCGCGGGCCGACGCAGACGGCGCTGCTGGTGCTCAAGGCGGAGCTCGACGACTACGTGCAGCGCAAGACCGGGGCGCTCAAGCAGGCCAACGACGAGGCGTCGCGCTCGGCGGTGGAGGGGGCGGTGCTGCTGGGGGTGATGGTGACGGTCGCGCTGCTGTCGCTCGGGTTCTTGTCGCGCAGCTTGCAGCGCGACGTGCTCGGGCGGCTGACGGAGGTGGGGCACGTGACCGAGGCGATCGCGGCGGGCGACCGCCGTCGCCGGGTCCGCGACTTCTATCAGGACGAGCTCGGGCTGGTCGCGCGCCAGCTGAACGCGGCGCTCGACCGTCAGCAGGAGCTCGAGTCGCAGATGCAGGGTCGCCTGCTCGAGCAGCGGCGGATCCTGGTCGGGCTGATGAATCAGTGGCCGACGCCCGCGGGGATGATCGGCATCGACGGCGAGCTGGTAGCGACCACGCTGACCCTGGAGGACGAGGCCGAGCTGCACCGGCTGACCCCGCGGGTGCGGGTCGCGGCGAAGGTCCTGATGACGCGGCGCTTCGTCAAGGCCGAGGAGCTGGCGGTCGACATCAAGGCGAGCGACGGGCGGCGTGTGGTCCAGATCCGGGCGCTGGCCTCGGGTGACAACCAGATCGCGGGCTGGCTGGCGAGCTTCGTCGACCCGAAGATGCATGAGCCCAGCGGGGTGATGGCGCTGCCGCGCGAGCCGAGCGGGGTGTTCCCGATCGGGCCGGACCTGAGCGGGGTGACGCCGATCGTGCGTGAGGGGAGCGGGGTGTTCCCGGTCGGACCGGAGCTCAGCGGGGTGACGCCGGTGCCGCGCGAGGGCAGCGGGCCGATCGGTGGTGGTGGCAGCGGTGAGAGCGGGACGGTGCGGCCAGTGCCGCGGGGCCTCAGCGCCTCGCTGGCGGCGGCGGCGAGCGGGCCGATGCGGGCCGCGTCGCGCGAGCGCGGCGGCGTGATGGCGGCGGCGACGAGCGTGGTGGCGAGCGCGGTGCCCGGCCCCGTGCCGGTCCCCGCGCCCGCTGCCGCGCCAAACCCCGTGGTGCCCGTGGTGCCCGCGGTGCCGGCCCCCGCGTTCGTGCGGCCCCCGCCGCGCGGTTCTGAGGGGTCGTCCTGACCTGGCTCGTACGACGTTCTGCCGGCTGTTGCGAGCCGTGGCGGCGATGGGCCGGGGCTGGTGTAGGATGCGGGCGGCGTGTGCACATGCACGCGGCGGAGGTAGAACTTGGCGACAACAAGGCGACCAGGCGGCAAGGGTAACAACGGCGCGGCCGAGATGATCGGCGACCTCAAGGCGAAGCTCGGGGGCAAGGGCGGCTGGATGGACTGGGTGTGGATCGGCGGCGCCTCGATCGCGGTGCTGGCGGTGATGTTCGGCTCGTTCACCTCGATCGAGCCCGGTCAGGTGGCGGTGCGGGTCAACAACGTGACGGGCGGTCAGCTGACGGTGACCCAGCCGGGGCTCATCACGCGGCTGCCGTTCGGGATCCACACCGTCTTCGTGCTCGACGCGAGCCCGCAGACCTTCTCGATGCACGGGCAGAAGCAGACCGACGACCTGAACGTCGGCGAGCTGACGGTGCGCGCGAGCGACGGGTCGAACTTCCACTTCCAGGACACGACGATCATCTTCCAGATGATCGGCGACGAGGCGGCCAAGGTGATCCGCGACGGCGGGGTCGAGCGCGGGTATCTGCGGTGGATGCGGCCGTACGCGCGGGCGATCCTCCGCGACGAGTTCGGCAAGGAGTCGACGATCTCGGTGAGCAACCCGGCCAAGTTCGGCGAGGCGACCGAGCGGGCCAAGACCCGGCTCAACGAGCTGATCGGGGCGCACGGCCTGCAGGTGACGCAGATCGTGACGCCGCGGCCGCAGTTCACCGAGGACTACGAGAAGCTGATCGAGGAGCGCAACGGGGCCGGCAACCAGCTCGAGGTGATCAAGAGCAACCTGGCGGCGGCGCAGACGACCCGCGACCGCAAGCTGGCCGAGGTCAACCGCGACCAGAACCGGCTGATCCAGGAGAAGCGCACCGAGCTCGAGTCGGGGCTGGCGAGCGCGCTGGCCGAGCAGGCCAACAACACCCGTGAGGCCGACACCTACAAGATCTCGGCGATCGGTCAGGGCCAGGCGATGCGCAGCGCGGCGACGCAGCAGGCGCAGGAGCTGCGCGGGCAGCTCGACGCCGAGTACCGCAGCCGCAAGGCGGAGATCGACGCGTTCAAGACGCAGCCGGTCGAGCGGGTGATGGAGCGGCTGGGCGAGCGGCTCAAGGGCGTGACGATCGCCATCGAGCCGTGGGCGAGCGACGCGTCGCCGTCGCGGGTGGAGATCGAACAAGTGGCGGCTGGAGGTGGCAATTGAGCGCGATCACGAGGATCTCCCAGATCATCTGCCTGTCGGCGATCACCCTGCTGATCGCGCCGACCTGCTTCATCAGCACGGTGCCGCTCGGGGCGATCGGGGTGCGCAGCAGCAGCTTCTCTGGCGTGCTCGAGGCGGACCTCGAGCCGGGCTGGCACCTGAGCATCTCGACGGTGCACAACCTGACGCTGCTGCCGAGCCGCTACCTGTTCCTCGACTACGGCTCGGAGGAGAACCAGGGCCTGCAGATCCGGACCCGCGACAACAACAACGTGTTCGTCGACGTGACGGTGCCGTACCGCATCAAGCCCGGCGAGGCCCACCTGATCATGAAGGCGGGCAACCACGTGCGGACCAACAACGACACGTATCGCTTCCAGCGCCTGGCGACGGAGACGACGGTGTCGGTGCTGCGCGAGGACCTGGCGAACCTGACCTCGTCGGACTTCTACAACACGGACAAGCGGCTGGCGGTCGCGGGCGACACGCTGAAGGTGCTAAACGAGGAGCTGGCGCCGCTGCACCTCGAGGCGCAGGCGGTGCTGGTGCGGGCGGTGACCTTCCGCCCGGAGTACGAGGTGCAGCTGCAGGCGATCCAGCTCAACGAGCAGAACAAGCTGCTCGACGGGGCGCGCCAGAAGGTGGCGCAGCAGCAGCAGGAGCTCGACAACTTCGAGCTGCAGACCACCGCGCTGGCCAACGCGCGCCAGCAGGAGTGGATCAAGATGCAGGCGGACCTCGAGCGGGCGTACCAGGTCGGCTTTGTGGTCGATCCGGACGGCGACCGCACGGTCGGAGCGGCGCGGCGGCAGCTGGCGGCGCTGACCGAGGAGCAGCGCGGCAAGCTGCGCGAGGAGGCGAGCAAGGTGCTCGACATCGCCGACACCGAGAAGATCACCGACGCCTATCTGCTGGGGATCCAGAACATCCAGGCCGAGACCCTCGAGTACAAGCAGCGGGTCACGGCCGGGGCCGACGGCATCTCGGGGCGCCTCAAGGCCGAGGGCGAGGCGGACGTGGCGGCGGTGCGCGGCGACTTCGAGAGCAAGATCAACGCGCTGCTCGGGAGCCCGGCCGGGCGGGCCTACGTCGCGTGGAAGACGGCGGAGAACGTGACCTTCAGCCCGACGCTGACCTTCCAGAGCCGCGAGGGGGTGCCCTCGGTGCTGCGGCTGCGTAACTTTGCGCTGCAGTTCATGGGCGGGAGCTGAGCGGCCGCGCGGGGGCCCGCGGGACATGACCTGTGGGCCATGGCCTGCGGGACATGGCCTGCGGGACATGGCCTGCGGGACATGGCCTGCCTGTGGGGCAGGTCCTGCGGGTTGATCAGGGCGGGGTCGCGGGCGGGGTCGCGGACGGGGTCGCGGTTGTGGGCGGGCGCATGCGCAGGAGCGGGTCGGCGGGCGGCTTGCCGGCCTCGCTCGGGGGGCTTGTGCGGGGTCAGGGGGCGGGGCGGCTGGCCCGGGGTGCCGGTGGCTGGCGCACCGGTGTGGTGCAGGCGGGGGTCGAGCGGGGGGGTCGGCGGGGGGACGGCGGCGGCCTTGAGGCGGGGGTCGAGGGGGACGGTGACGTGGAGGTTCTTGAGCGAGCCGATCGCCTCGGGCTCGACGCGGACGATGCGGTCGGCGATGCGCTCGCCGGTGGGCTCGCGGACGACGACGGCGTAGTCGCCGGCGACGAAGACGCCCCGGAGGCTGTAGTTGCCCTGGGCGTCGGTGGTCGCGTGGGCGATCACCGGGCCGGGGGCGGCGGGGTCGAACACGGGGCCGGCGACCGAGTGCACGGTGACGGCGACCGAGTTCACGCCGGTGCCGGGGTCGCCGGGGCCGCCCTCGGCGAGGACCTTGCCGGCGAGGTGGGTGACGCGCGCGCCGTTGGCGTCGGCGTAAGAGCAGCGGGCGGCGTCGGTCGAGACGTTGCCGTCGCGCAGCGGCGGCATGCGGACGTTGGGGCAGGTGGAGGGGGTGCCGTAGGCGACGTCGCGGGGGTAGCGGTAGTGGCTGTTGGCGCGCGCGCCGGTGCAGGCGGCCCCCAGGAGGAGTGTGAGGGCCAGCGAGGCCAGCGAGGCCAGCCTGGTCTGGGCGGAGATCGATCCGGGCCGGCGAGGAGGGGAGCGACGCATCGCTGGCAGTGTGCCCGAAAGCCCGGGCCGCCGGTTGACCGGCTGTCCCGCATGTGTTTCGCTGGCCTCGTATGGCGGACTTGCGTGGAGATCCACTGGGGATCGAGCTGCACAGCGGCGTCGGCCGATTCATGAAGGCCGTGTACGCATGGACGTTGACCGGCGTGGGGCTGACGGCCGCGACGGCGGGGCTGCTCGGGCGCTCGCCGGAGTCGGTGGAGATGCTGCGCGAGGCGCCGGGATCGGGGCTGCTGTGGCCGGCGCTGGCCGTGCTGGCGCTGGCCTGCGGGACCCGGCTGCACTCGCTGCGACCGCGGCTGGCGCGGGCGGCCTTCCTCGGCTTCTCGGCGCTGTTCGGGGCGGCGCTGGCGTGGATCGGGGCGGTCACGGCGTTGACGCCGGGGCGGCTCGGGCTGGCGGTGGCCGTGGCCTGCGGGGTGTTCGTGGTCCTGGCCGTGTTCGGCAGCCGGACCCGGCGAGACCTCAGCGGCTGGGGTCCGGTGCTGATGGCGGCGTTGCTCGGGAGCATCATCGCCGTGGTGCTGGACCTCGGGGTGCTGCGGGGTGCCGGGGTGCCGGGCCTCGATACCGGCGTTCAGGCGCTGCTGTGTGGGATCTTCGCGGGTTTTGTGGCGCACGACACCCAGAAGATCAAGCAGATGTACCGCGCCCACGGGCCGCGGGACAACCTCGCGGTGGTCGGGGCGCTCAAGCTGTACCTCGACTTCGTGAACCTGCTGCTGGCGACGCTGCGTCTGGTCGGCGGCTACCGCTGAGTGCGTGATGGTCTTGCGCGGGCGCGCGGTCGTGGCATCCTGGCCGCGATCGCGCACCCCGAGGATCGCATGCACCACACCTACCTGTTGTCCATCCTCGCCGTCACGGCGCTGCTCGGCGCCTGCGGCGACGGCAAGTCCAAGCCGAGCAAGATCGCAGCCGCCTTCGAGCATCAGGTCGACCCCAAGGGCGACGCGAAGCAGGCCGGCGAGCAGATGCAGAAGCTCAAGGAGAAGGTCGCGGCCGACGCGGAGGCGGCGGTGCTGGCCCAGATCGACAAGGTCACGGTGCCTGCGGCCGACGTGCCGGGCGAGATCAAGGCGGCCTGCGACGCGATGCGCGGGGCCTTCGATGAGTTCGTGCAGAAGCGCCTGGCGAGCAACAAGGATGAGCTCGAGAAGTGGAAGGTCATGAAGGGCTACGACCTCGACAAGGCGGTCGAGGCCTGCCTGACCGAGAACCAGCCGAAGGTCGCGGCGTGTCAGAAGAACGCGTTCGCGAACGCGTCGCTGGAGATCGGGCGCGACCGGGCCGAGTCCTTGCTCGCGACCTGCACCAAGAAGTTCGGCATGCCGCTCGCGGCGGCGCCGGGTGGCGACAAGGCCAAGCCGCAGGGCTGAGGCCTGAAGCGGGCAGAAGCGGCTGAAACGGCAGAAGCGGCCTCAAGCGGCCAATTGGGGGACGGTGGCGTTTACGCGCACGGGTGGTTATGCTCGTGGACGATGTCTCACCGCCGCCTCCTCGCAATCCCTCTCGCGCTCGTGGCGTGTGATCCGGCGACCGGCGATCGGGACGGCGGGCTGGATGTCCCGGAGGACAGGTCGGATGTCCCGGGGGACATCCGGGCGCCGGGCGGGCTGGATGTCCCGGAGGACAGGTCGGATGTCCCGGAGGACATCCAGGACGCGGCCGAACTCGGGGCGCCGCGCGGGATGTCGCCGCTGGGCGGCCCGCACGGTTGGACCACGCCGACGCCCGCGCCGCTGCCAGCGGTCAAGGCGCCGCTGCCGGCGGCGTATTGCAAGATCAACGTCAACGGCGTCGATCACGACACAGAGACGGACTACGTGCCGCACGTGGTCCAGTGCGAGAACGGGGGCGCCAACTTCGAGGCGCTCAAGGCCCAGGCGATCGCGGCCCGGTCGGTGGCGTACTACGCGATGGCGAACGACGGCAAGATCTGCGACGGGCAGGGCTGTCAGGTGTACTCGTGCAACGCCAACCCGACGCAGGCGCAGCTCGACGCGGCCAAGGCGACGGCGGGGCAGTACCTGTCGTTCAACGGGTGGCTGACCTATGCCTTCTACGTCGCCGGCGACTCGACCACGGCGCCGCCGAGCTGCGTCGACACCGACAACGGCAACGCCTCGGCGACCGAGAAGTGGGTGACCTTTAATAATGGCAAGACGGTCTACGACGTCGACCAGACGGGGCTCGGCTTCAAGTTCCCCGAGGACGTGAATGTGGCGGGCTACGGGCAGAACCGCGGCTGCATGTCGCAGTGGGGGGCGCGCTGTCTCGAGAACAAGAACGGCAAGAACAGCACGGACATCCTGCAGTTCTACTTCGGCGCGGACATCCAGATCTTGCAGGCGGAGGGGTCGTGCGTGGTCCCGCCGAACAAGCCGGCGAGCGGGTCGCTCGACGAGGTGAGCTGCACGCAGCTGCGCGGGTGGGCCTTCGACGGCGACAGCGGGGCCGCGGCGATCAACGCGTACGTCAGCTTCAATGCGCCGCTCGGAGATCCGGCGGCGGTGTCGATCACGCTGCTGGCGTCGGAGCAGCGCGACGATCTGTGCGACATGCTCGGCAGCTGCACGCACGGCTTCTCGCACGGGCTGCCGCGCTCGCTGATGGACAACCAGCCGCACCCGGTGCACGCGTACGCGGTCGATCCGCAGGCCGATCCTGTCGAGGTTGGCGGTAGCCCGAAGGACCTGCTGTGCCCGCCGCCGGCGCTGCCGGAGGGGGTGCGGCGGCACATTGGCAGCCCGGAGGTGTTGGCCGACTGGCAGTTCGACACCTTCTGGCAGATGGCGAAGGTCGACGACGCGACGCTGAACGCGATCGCGGAGTGGCAGGCGATCCCGACCTCGCCGCTGCTGATGCGGGTCGAGGGCGACCCGGCGGTGTGGCTGTTCGACAACGGGTTTCGTCGGCTGATCCCCAGTCCGGAGGTGGCGGCGGCCTGGAAGATGGATCTCAACGCGGCGGCGCTGTGGACCGCGGAGGAGCTGATGATGGTGCCCGAGGGCACCCCGCTGCGACCGGAGCCGTTCCTGATCACGGGCGCGGGGCCGGCGGTGTACCTGATCGACGACGCGCAGTGTCCGGCGCAGGGCGACCCGAACGACCCGCTGTGTCCGCCACCCGACCCGAGTGGGGGTAGTGACGGCGGCGAGAGCAGCGGCGGGGCGGGCAGCTCGGGTGGCAATACCCCGACCGAGGGCTGGGTCGGGTCGGAGGGCGGCGCGAGTGCGTCGAGCGGGGCGGGCGAGGGCGGGCAGTTGGACAGCGGACCGGCGTTGCCGCCGGGGTACGGCGGCCAGAGCGGCTGTGTGGTCGATCCGGTCCAGCGGGGAGCGCCGGGTGTGCTCGTGCTCGTGGGGGTGTTGTTGCGGCGACGGCGACGCTGGCGTCGGTTGTTGGGGGGTCGGCGGTGGTCGGCGCTGTGCTCGCGGGGCGACGCTAGCGATCGGGCAGGTGGATCGGCTCGGGGCCGGCGAGGGTTGGGGGCGCGAGCAGGGCGTCGAGGCTGCGCTGCGTGATCGGGTGGTAGGCCGGACGGGCCTTCGCGTAGATCTCGTGGGCGCGGGGTTGGCCGGTCGGTGAGGCGAGCAGGGCCTCGTAGATCGGGGTCAGGTATTTGCGGCGGCCGACCTCGACGAGGAAGCGCTCGAGACGGGCGTCGGCGGGCCGGTAGTCGTGGGTGGCGGCCAGCAGCAGCCACTGCGCGAGCACCTCGTAATTGCTGCTGGCGCCGAGCTGGAAGGCGGCGTCGAGCTGATCGAGCAGGGCCACGGCGTTGCTCGCGGTGAGCGGGAGGCTCCGCAGGAAGTAGATCCAGTGCTGCGGGCTCCACGTGCGGGTGGGCAGCTTTTTCGCGGGGGTCTCGCCGCGGGCGAAGGAGGCGGCTGCGGTGGCGACGGCGTCGAGGCCGGGGGCGCGGGCCTGCGGGGCGTCGGGGAGCAGGCCGGGGCTGGTCAGCCAGAGCTCGAGGTCGGGGGTGTTCTGGCCGGGGAGCAGCGGCTGGGTGAGCAGGACCTCGCGGAAGAAGCGGGTGAACTCGGCGGTGGGCTGGCTGGTGAAGGCGTGCTCGGCGAACCAGCGGGCGAGGGCGAGGTCGAAGGCGGGGCGGCCGAAGGCCTGCTCGAGGCGGCGCAGCAGCAGGTAGCCCTTCTCATAGGGGATGTCGGAGAACACGTCGTCGGGGTCGCGGCCGGCGAGGTCGACGTGGAGGACGGTGTCGCCGGGGTGCTCGGCGAGGGCGGCGAGGTCTCTCTCGAGGTCCTGGCGGCCGAGGGCGGCCTCGATCTCGGCGCGCTCGGCCCCGTAGATGGCCTCGACGATGCGGCGCTCGAGGTAGACGGTGAAGCCCTCGTTGAGCCAGAGGTCCCGCCAGGTGGCGTTGGAGACGAGGTTGCCGGACCAGCTGTGGGCCAGCTCGTGGGCGATGAGGGCGACCAGTGAGCGGTCGCCGGCGAGGATCGTGGGGGTGACGAAGGTGACGCGGGGGTTCTCCATGCCGCCGAAGGGGAAGGCGGGCGGGAGGACCAGGACCTCGTAGCGGCCCCAGCGGTAGGGGCCGAATTGCTGCTCGGTGGTGGTGAGCATGGCCTCGAGGTCGGCGAACTCGGCGCGGGCGCGGGCGACCAGGCTGGGCTCGGCCCACACGCCCGTGCGCGGGCCGGTACTGGCCGACTCGAGGCGGCCGACGGCGAGGGCGAGCAGGTAAGGGGGGATCGAGTGGTCGAGGGCGAAGCGGTGGACCTGGCCTTCGGGACCTGTCTCGACGGACAGGGTCTCGGCGGCCATGACGGGCACGGTGGGGGCCGGGCTGCGCACGCGGGCGTCGAAGGTGATGCGGATCCCGGGGCTGTCCTGCACGGGGACCCAGGAGCGGGCGTGGATCGCCTGCGACTGGGTGTAGAGAAAGGGGGCGAGGTGGTCGGCGGTCTGCTCCCGGGCCGAGCCACTGCAGGCCGCTGGCGGCGGGGGTCGTACGGTAGGTGACGCGGACGCGGTCGACCGCGGGCGGCAGGTCGATGTGCAGGGGTCGGCCGAGCACGGGATGCAGGCCGCCGAGCCCGAAGGTGGTGGCTGCGCCAGGCGAGGTCGGTGGCGCCGGCGAGGCGCAGCGGGGGATCGGTGGCGGCGGCGGCGGCGACCTCGACGCGGTCGATGGCGAGGTCGCGGGTATCGAGGATCAGCTGGCGGGCGTCGGGGCGGCGGGTGATGGCGAGGGTGACCGCGCCGCTGAGGATGTGGGAGTCGAAGTCGACGACGAGGTCGAGGCCCAGGTGGGTGACGCGGGCCTCGTCGGGGCGGGCGAAGGAGTGGGGTCAGGGCCGGGGGCCTGCAGGGGGGGAGGGCCGGGACCGCGGCGGGAGGGGTGGGGATGGTCGGCGTCGGGGTGTTCGACATGCACGCGGGCCCGAGCGAGAGGGTGAGGACGAGGTTGGCGAGCGCAGGGCGCGAGGGGAGGCGCAAGGTGGGGCGACGATAGCGGAAAATGCGAAGGGCCGGGCGCTTGCGCGTCCGGCCCCGATGTCGCTCAGGCGGGCAGCTGGCCCGCGGTGGCGTCTTCTCTAATCGCGGCTGGTCAGGGACATGACGAACTGCAGGATGTACCAGAACATCAGGGCGACCGAGGCGAACAGGGTCAGCGCGGCGGCCACGTAGGCCTGCGGGTGGTAGTGCCGCATGATGTTGGAGGTGTCGTAGAGGATGTAGCAGGCCGACAGCGCGATCATGAAGACCACGAAGAGGATGCCGAGCTGGAACCCGAAGATGAGGCTGAAGGCGATGAGACCCAGGGCGCCGAGGCTGAGGATCATCAGGGCGCCGCGCATCCACGAGAAGTCCTTCTTGGTGACCATGACGATGCCGGTCAGGGCCGCGAAGATGGCGAGGGTGCTGACGCCGGCGGTCATGATGACGTCCGGGCCGCCGTAGGCCTGGGCGAGCAGGAGCAGCGGGATGAAGATGACGGCCTCGGCGAGCACGTAGAGGCCGAGCCCGAGGTACTGCATGGGCCGGCTGCTCGAGTGGCGGGCGAAGTAGTCGGCGATCCAGCTGACGCCCACGAACAGGAGGAGCACCAGGCCCCAGTGGGTCTGCAGCATCGACACGCCGAGCTGGCGCATGACGGCTGTGTTGAGGAAGACGAACTCGAGGGCCACGAACGCGGCCATGGCCCCGCCGAGGTGGAGGTAGGTGCGCTCGATGAACTTGGCGCGCTCGGCGACGCTGGTGCCGGCGTCGGCGTCCTGGCCCTGTTGATTCGGGTAGTACGACTGCTGTTGCTGGTTGAAGCTCACGGAGACCTCCGGGGCGATGCGCCCGCGACCGCCAAGGTAGCGTCCCTGGCGGCGGTGGGCAAGATCGAGACCGGCGTTTACAGGGGCGGGGAGAGGGCGGTACGTACGGGCTGATGGCGAAAAAGCGCGATCCGATCGGGGCACTGATGGACTTGAACGTCGGGCGTCACCCGCTGACGCGCCTGCAGCGGCTCGCCAACGCGATGCGCGCCGGGGCTGTGCCGCTGGCGGCGCTCGATGAGACGGTGACGGTGGACGAGAGCAGCGGGGTCGTCACGCGCATGATGGCGCTGTGTGGCCACTGCACGGGGCCGTGTTGCAGCACGCTGCGGATCCCGATCACGGTGAGTGACGCCAGGCGGCTGGCGCAGCACCTCAAGACGACGGTGGCTCGCCTGCCGTTGCTGGGGAAGGACGGGCTCGAGGAGGAGGCGGAGGATCTCGCGGGTTATCTGTCGAAGGGGGCGAGCCCGTGCCCGTACTTCGAGCGCGGCTGCTCGGTGCACAGCTTTCGCCCGGACGTGTGCCGCAGCTTCGGGCTGCACCACTGCATCGGCACGGGCAGCTTCGTGCCCGTGGGGCGCCTGCGTGCGGCCGCGGGAGTCGAGGCCTGAGCGGGGAGGTGACGGTCGCGGTGCGCGGGCTGTGCAAGCAGTTCGCGGTGCCGCGGCGTGAGGCGGGCCTGCGGGCCGCGCTGCGGGCGTTGTTTCGCCGCGAGTACACGCGCGTGGATGCGGTGACGGAGCTGTCGTTCACGCTGGCGGCGGGCGAGCGGGTCGGGTTCCTCGGGCCCAACGGCGCCGGCAAGACGACGACGCTGAAGATGCTGGCGGGGCTGCTGTATCCGGACGCGGGGGAGCTGCGGGTGGCGGGTCAGGTGCCGTCGCAGCGGCGGCCGGAGTTCCTGCGGGCGATAAGCCTTGTGATGGGGCAGAAGCGGCAGCTGAGCTGGGACCTGCCGGCGGTCGACACCTTCGAGTTCAACCGGGTGGTGTTCGACATCGACGCGCGCGACTACCGGCGGCGCCTCGACGAGCTCGTGAGCCTGCTCGCGGTGGGCGAGGTGATGCGCCGGCCCGTGCGCCAGCTCAGCCTCGGCGAGCGGATGAAGTGCGAGCTGGTGGCGGCGCTGCTGCACGCGCCGCAGATCTTGTTCCTCGATGAGCCGACGATCGGGATGGACGTGGCGATGCAGCTGGCGATCCGCGAGTTCGTGCGCCGCTACAACGTCGAGCACGGGGCGACCGTGATCCTGACCAGCCACTACATGGAGGACGTGGCGGCCCTGTGCCCGCGGATCCTGGTGATCGACGGCGGGCGGCTGCGCTTCGACGGCAGCATCGAGGCGCTGACGCGGCGGATCCGTCCGCTGCGGCGGCTCAGCGTGCGGGCGCAGCTGCCGTCGCGCGAGGCGCTGGCGGAGCTCGGGAGCGTGGCCGAGATCGAGGGCGACCGGGTCAGCCTCGACGTGGCGCCGGAGCGGGTGTCGGCGGTGGTCCAGGCGCTGCTGGCCCTGCCGGGCGCGCAGGATCTGGCGGTCCGCGACGCGCCGCTCGAGGAGGTGATGCGCGAGCTGTTCCGCGGGGCCGCGGCGGAGCCTGGCGCATGAGCCAGGTCGGAAGGGACATGTCGCGGGGGACAGGTCCGGGGGCGGCGCTGCTGCGCGCGGGGCGGGTGCTGGCGGCGATGTGGCGGCTGGGGTTGGCGGAGGCGGTGGCGTACCGGGCGGCGATGCTGGTGTGGATCTTGACGACGACCTTCCCGCTGGTGTCGCTGGCGCTGTGGTACAGCCTGGCGGCGGACGGGCCGATCGGGGACTACGGGCGGGCCGACTTCGTGGCCTACTTCGTGGCGGCGTTCCTGATCCGCCAGCTGACGGCGAGCTGGGTGGTTTGGGACCTGTCGGCGCAGATCGCCAGCGGGGACCTGAGCACGCTGCTGATGCGGCCGGTGCACCCGCTGCTGCACCACTTGATGCAGAACCTGGCGGCGTTGCCGGTGCGGATGGCGCTGGCGCTGCCGCTCGGGGTGCTGGTGCTGGTGCTGGCTGGCGGGATCTCGGCGGCGCCGGGGCTGCACCTGCTGCTGGTGCCGCTGGCTGTGGTCCTGGCGTGGCTGCTGGGGCTGTGCGTGCAGACCTGCGTGGCCTGCCTGGCGTTCTGGGTCACCTCGTCGACGTCGCTGTTCGAGGTGTGGCTCGGGCTCTACATGGTGCTGTCGGGCTACGCGGTGCCGACCTCGCTGTTCCCGGCGGGGCTCGTCGCCGTGGTCCGCTACCTGCCGTTTCATGCGTCGCTGGGGTTTCCGGTGGAGCTGACGATCGGGCGGCTGTCGGGGCCGGAGATCGCGGCGGGCTTCGCCACGCAGGTGGTGTGGCTGGTGCTGTTTGGGGGGCTCGCGCGCTGGCTGTGGCGCCGCGGGCTGCGGGCCTACGGGGCGGTGGGGGCGTGAGGCTGCGCTACTACCTGCGCCTGGTCGGCGGGCAGCTGCGCATGAGCGTGCTGGCGGCGCTGCAGTACCGGCTCGGCTTCTGGACGCAGGGGGTGCTGGGGATCCTGTGGAGCGCGCTGGGCATGGCGCCGCTGGTGATCGCGGCGTCGCGGCTCCGAGTCGGTGGCCGGCTGGAAGCCGGTCGAGCTGGTGCTGCTGACGGGCTGCTTCACGACGATGACCGGGCTGTGGAGCGCGCTGCTCGGGCCGGCGCTGATCGCGAGCATGAACCACATCCGCCGCGGGACCCTCGACTACGTGCTGCTGCGCCCGGCCGACGCGCTGGTGCTGTGCCTGGTCGCCGAGTTCGCGCCGTGGTCGCTGATCGAGGCGCTCGGCGGGCTGCTGCTGATCGTCGGGGCGCTGATCCAGCTCGGGCGGATGCCGGGGCCGCTCGAGTTGCTGGCGGCGCTCGGGCTCGGGCTGGCGGGGATGCTCGCGCTCTATGCCCTCGGGGTGATGGTGCTGTGCGCGAGCTTCCGGGCGATGCAGCTGCAGAACCTGACGTATCTGATGGAGGCGGTGCTGGACTTCGGGCGCTGGCCGGCGCAGGTGTTTCGCGGGGCGCTGCGGGTGCTGTTCACGTACGTGGTGCCGCTGGCGGTGATGACGACGTACCCGGCGCAGGCGCTGCTCGGGGAGCTCGATGGCACGACGGTGGCGACGGCGCTGGTGACGAGCGTGGGGCTGATGCTGGTGGCGCGGCTGCTGTGGCTGCGGGCGCTGCGGGGCTATACGTCGGCGTCGAGCTAGTGCGTCGATATGGTTGTGAACGATACGGGGGCGGTCCGGCTGGTACGGATTCCATGTTGGTGCAGAACGCGTTGGGCGCGGAGGACGTCGCACGGGCCGGTGCGGTCCGGCTGCTTGCCCGCGGATGCTCGAGAAGCCGGATGTCCGGAAGAGGCCTCGCCCTCAAACACGGCCTGACAAACCGTCGCCGGGGCGATTCCCGGGTCTACGCCGGACTCGGTCGAGGCCTCTTCCGGCCCTCCGGCAAGCGAAGCCCCCGCCAAGGGACGGTGCGGTCGGCGTCGCCGAGCAGCCGGACCGCACCGGCCCTGAGCATACGACATGGCCGCATGGACATGTCTCTTGCGA
>NZ_JADJNN010000013.1 GCF_016714285.1 Nannocystis sp.
GAATCAAAACCCGCTGGCTTACCACTTGCCGACGCCCCAATGCACAAGCGGCGGCCGAAGGCCCCCGCCAAGCGCGCGGATTTATAGGGTTTGGGTGCATGCCCTGTCAACCAAGGCGGGGCACCCCGGGACCAGCCTGTCCCCTGGCCCTTGTGAGAGATCTGGCGTCCCGGACACCTGTCACGCGCGAGGGGCACCTTGTGCTAGGGTCGCGGCGCCGCGGCCGGCGCGACGCCTCGCTGCCCGCCGCCACACCCTCGAGGAGACCATTCGATGTCGCTGCATCCCTCTCACGGACGAACGCGCCGCCGCGCCGTCGCCGTCGCCCTCTGCCTGCTCGCGGCTCCGGCCCTCGCCGACGCCGCTCCTGCTCCCGCGACAACCGCCGCGCCCGCGACCGCCAAGGTTGTGAAGAAGGGCAAGGCCCAGTCCGGCCCCGGCTTCGACCTGCCGATCCAGAACTTCGAGCTCGCCAACGGCCTGCGCGTGTTCGTGGTCGAGGACCACTCGACGCCGTCCTTCAACATGACCCTCCTGTACGACGTCGGCTCGCGCGACGAGGTCCAGGGCCGCACCGGCTTCGCCCACCTCTTCGAACACATGATGTTCGAGGGCAGCAAGAACGTGCCGCCGATGGGCCACCTCACCTTCGTGCAGCGCGTCGGCGGCAACAACAACGCCGGCACCTCGTACGACATGACGATGTACTACAACAACCTGCCGAGCCAGTACCTCGAGCTCGGCCTCTGGCTCGAGTCGGACCGGCTCCGCTCGCTGGAGATCACCGACGCCAACTTCGAGAACCAGCGCAAGGCCGTCAAAGAAGAGAAGGCCATGCGCATGGATAACGTGCCCTACTCGGGCGCGATCCAGAACTGGCTGTCCGACGCGTGGAAGGGCACCGGCTACGGCCACACCGTGATCGGCAGCCTCGAGGACCTCGAGGCCGCCCAGACCCCCGACGTCCAGGCCTTCTTCGACAAGTACTACAGCCCCAACAACGCGGTCCTGGTGTTCGTCGGCGACATCGACTTCGCCGACCTCAAGGCCAAGGTCGAGAAGTACTTCGGCGACATCAAGCGCGGCCCGGAGCGCCCGCCCACCCCGACCGGCGCCGTCGACAAGAGCAAGCCCTTCGAGCGCAGCGTCGAGGACCCGCTGGCCCAGCAGGCGCTCTACCTGCTCGGCTGGCACACCGTCGGCCAGACCCACCCGGACCGCTACGCCCTCGACCTGCTCGGCAACATCCTGCTGGTCGGCGAGTCGGCCCGCATCCCGAAGATCCTTCAGGACGAGAAGAAGCTGGTCGCCTTCGCCGGCGGCGCCCACTTCTCGCAGCGCGACGCCGGCCTCGTGTTCGTCCAGGCCATGCCGCTGCCGACCAGCAACTTCGACGCCATCAAGCAGGTCATCCGCGACGAGGTCACCAAGATGCAGAAGTCGGGCATCAGCGCCCGCGAGCTGCAGAAGGCGATCAACAGCGAGGTCATGGGCACCGTCAGCACCCTCGCCACCAACCAGGGCCGGGCCTCCTCCATCGCCACCGGCGCGCTGTTCTACAACGACCCCAAGCGCGTCCTCACCGACCTCCAGAAGTATCAGGAGGTCACGCCCGCCGACATCAAGCGGGTCGCCAACGAGTACCTGGGCGCCAACTGGCTCACCCTCGAGATCAAGCCCGCCGCCGGCAAGGCGAACATGATGGGCCCCGGCTGAGAGCCAAGGACACGCAAACGAACATGTTGACCCGTCATCACACCACCCATCGCGTCGCCGTCCTGCTCGCCACCTCGTTCGCCCTGGTCGCCTGCAAGAAGGAGCCGCCCCCCAAGCCGCCCGAGCCGACCCCCGTCGTCGTCCCGCCGCCCGTCGTCGAGGCGCCCAAGCGCGTCTACCAGGACCCGCCCGCCGCCGCCGAGCCGCGCCCGGTGCAGTTCCCCGACCTGCAGAAGTTCACGACCAAGAACGGCATCGACGTCTACGTCGTCGAGAACCATGAGGTCCCGCTCATCACCGCCCAGCTGGTCATCCGCGCCGGCACCATGGACGACGAGCAGCTGGCCGAGATGACCGCGCAGATGCTCGGCGAGGGCACCAAGTCGCGGACCAAGGCCAAGATCGACGAGGAGATCGAGTTCGTCGGCGGCAGCCTCGGGGCCGGCGCCGGCGCCCACGACACCAACGTCTTCGCCCAGGTCATGAAGAAGGACACCAAGCTGGCCCTCACGCTGATGGCCGACGAGGTGATCAACCCGGCCTTCCCCGAGGCCGCGCTGACCAAGCTCAAGGACAAGGCCAAGACCGCCCTCAAGGCGATGAAGGCCGACGCCGACGGCCTCGCCGACACCCTGTTCGGCATGGCCGCCTACCCCGCGGGTCACCCCTACGGCCGGCCCATGCCGACCGATGCCCAGATCGACGGCGTCAACATCGACGCGCTCAAGAAGTTCCACAGCAGCTTCTACCGGTCGAACAACGCCTACCTGATCCTCTCCGGCGACATCACCCCGGCGAGGCGCAGCCGCTGATCGAGAGCATCTTCGGCAAGTGGAAGCCGATCGAGGGCCAGGCCCCGGTCAACCCGCTCAACGGCTTCAAGGACTACAAGCTGCCGACCAAGCTGGTCATCCACCTGGTCGACCGCCCCGGCTCGGCCCAGTCCGAGGTCCGCATCGGCAACCTCGCCCTCGCCCGCAAGCACCCCGACTGGATCCGCTTCGACATGGCCTCGCGGATCTTGGGCGGCGGCTCGACCGGTCGCCTCTTCCTCGACGTCCGCGAGGAGAAGGGCCTCACCTACGGCGTCTACTCGCAGATGGAGCCCGGCCAGGCCCCCGGCACCTGGACCATCTGGACCAAGACCAAGACCAAGACCACCGGCGAGATGCTCACCGCCCTGTTCGGCCACATCAAGAAGATGCGCGACGAGGAGCCGACCCAGAAGGAGTACGACGAGGTCCTCACCCAGGCCGTCGGCAGCTTCCCCCTCGGCATCGAGACCGCCGACCAGATCGCCGGCCGCGTCCGCACGATCCTCACCTTCGGCCTCCCGCAGGACTACTGGAAGACCTACCGCGACGAGGTCCGCAAGGTCCAGATCACGGACATCAAGACGATGGCCCGCAAGTACATGCACGAGATCCCCGTGGTCGTCGTCGTCGGCCGCGCCGACAAGGTCGAGCCGCAGATCAAGGAGGTCCTGCCGGGCGCCACGATCGTGCACTACAACACGGACCTCGAGTGCACCGACAAGGGCAACCCCCTGTGCGCCGCCAACCAGCCCAAGGCCGCACTGGCCCCCGCTTCGGCCCCCGCTCCGGCCGCTGCTCCCGTGGCAGCCGCTCCGGCCCCCGCGGCCGCTCCCGCAGCCAAGAAGTGACCCGACCCCCGCGGTCGTGGTAACCGAACCGGGTCCCGCATTCGCTTCCGCGTCGGAAGCATGCGGGACCCTCTCGCGTCAGGGGTACCCATGTGCGGCATCATCGGCTACACCGGCCCTCGCCAGGCCGTCCCGATCCTCCTCGACGGCCTGCGCAAGCTCGAGTACCGCGGCTATGACAGCGCCGGCGTCGCGGTCCACACCACCCGCGCCACCGGCACCACCGACAGTGGTGAGCGACCCGTCCTCGACGTGGTCCGCTGCAAGGGCAAGATCGCCGCCCTCGCCGACCAGCTGGGCCAGACCCCGCTGCCCGGCCACTGCGGCGTCGGCCACACCCGCTGGGCCACCCACGGCCGACCCTCCGAGCTAAACGCCCACCCGCACCGCGTCGGCCGCGTCGCCGTCGTGCACAACGGCATCATCGAGAACCACGCCGAGCTGCGCAGCCAGCTGGTCGCGGCCGGCCGCGCCTTCGCCAGCGAGACCGACACCGAGGTCATCGCCCACCTCATCGAGCGCGAGCTGGAGCGCGAGCCCGACCTCCTGCGCGCCGTCCTCCGCGTCGTACCGCTGCTGCACGGCACCTGGGGCCTCGCCGTCGTCCACGACGGCGAGCCCGACGCGATCGTCGCGGCGCGCCACAGCTCGCCGCTGCTGCTCGCCCTCGGCGGCCCCGGACTCGGCGAGGACAGCCCCGGCCCGGAGAACTTCGTCGCCTCCGACGTCGCCGCCGTGCTGGCCTACACCCGCCACGTCATCGACCTCGAGGACGGCGACGTCGCCCGCGTCACCCCCACCAGCCACGAGATCGTCGACGCCAGTGGCAGGGCCGTCCAGCGCCCGCGTCGCCGCGTCGACTGGAGCCCGCAGGCCGCCGAGAAGCAGGGCTTTCGCCACTTCATGCTCAAGGAGATCCACGAGCAGGCCCGCGCGATCCACCAGACCATGCTGGGCAACGGCCTGCTCGCCGACGACGCTCGCATGGGCGGCCTCCAGCTCGAGCTCGGCGAGCGCAGCCGCATCATCATGCTCGCCTGCGGCACCTCGTGGCACGCGGCGCTCACCGGCCGCTACCTGATCGAGAGCCTCGCGCGGATCCCCGTCGAGGTCGACATCGCCAGCGAGTTCCGCTACCGCGACCCGATCGTCCGCCCCGGTGACATCGCCCTCGCCATCTCGCAGTCCGGCGAGACCGCCGACACCCTCGCCGCGCTCAAGGAGGCCGGCCAGCGCGGCGCCCGAACCCTCGCGATCTGCAACGTCCAGGGCGCGAGCCTCAGCCGCGTCGCCGAACAGACCCTCTACACCCACGCGGGCCCCGAGATCTCGGTCGCCTCCACCAAGGCCTTCACCACCCAGCTGACCCTGATGACGATGCTGGCGATCCACCTCGGCCGCCGCACCGGCACCCTCGCCCCGGAGCGCGCCGCCAGGCTCATCGAGGGCCTGCAGAGCCTGCCGCTCTACGTCGACAACCTCCTGGCCCAGAGCGCCGCGATCAAGATCATCGCCCGCCGCTACATGGGCGCCCGCGACTGCCTCTTCCTCGGCCGCGGCCTGTGCTACCCGGTGGCCCTCGAGGGCGCGCTCAAGCTCAAGGAGATCAGCTACATCCACGCCGAGGGCCACGCCAGCGGCGAGATGAAGCACGGCCCGATCGCGCTGGTCGACGAGCAGATGCCGGTCGTGGTCATCGCCCTGCGCGGGCCCGGCTACAGCAAGGTGCTCTCCAACCTCGAGGAGGTGCGCGCCCGCGGGGGCAAGATCATCGCCCTCGCCACCATGGGCGACCAGGCCTTAGGCGACCTCGCCGACGACATCATCCTGGTCCCCGACATCGCCGAGGAGCTGCAGCCGATCCTCGCCAGCGTGCCGCTCCAGCTGCTCGCCTACCACTTCGCCGACCTCAAGGGCACCGACGTCGACCAGCCCCGCAACCTCGCCAAGTCCGTCACCGTGGAGTGACGCTGGCGCGAGATCCTGACGCGCCTACCCGATCGGCGGCGTCAGGCACTCGATCGTCGTCTCGATGCGAAAGTTCGACTCCTTCGTGTGCCGCTCCGCGAAGAAGAAGTCGAGCTGGTAGGTCCCGCCCGGTGAGATCCCCAGGTCGCCGGCCAGATCGTCGAGCACCGCCTCGGCCTCCTCGGGCCCGTGCACGCCCCCGAGGTCCATCGCCAGCTTCCTGTTGATGAACACGAACAGGTCGTCGTCCCCGCGGAACTTGAACACCTCGCCGCCGCGGTAGACGAACTCCGTGTGCAGCTCGAGCGTGAAGTGATAGTTGTGCTCGTGACCCTCGGCGCCGAAGCCCTTGCCGTCGAGCACGAAGAACGCCGGGTTGTCGTAGCTGTACAGGCCGCCGCCCGCGTCCGCGAGGGCGATGTCGACCGAGAACGGCGCGTTGACGCCGGCCACGTCGCGGTACCACTGGTCGAAGTTCGCCTTGCCCGTGGTCGACACCGTCACGTCGGGGCTGGCGTACACCGGCTTGTCGTCGTCGCCGAGGTCAGGCAGCACGATGCCCTTCTCGCTCTTGATCTTGTACTCGAAGTCCGGGTGCGACTCCTTGAAGTCGCGGACCGTCGCGTGCAGCACGTGGTCGCACTCGTCGCCCGGCGTGTCGCCGCCCACCTCGTTGCCGAAGCCGGTCGTGAAGCCCGACTCGATGCTGGTCGCCGGGAAGCTGTCGCCCGTGTCGCCCGGGCCGCTCACACCGGTCGACCCCGAGCCGCCGCTGATGCCACCTGTCCCTTCGGACATCCCTACCGAGCTCCCCTCGCCGCCGAGCGTGATGCCGGACACCGAGGCCGAGGTGGGCGTCGACGCCGAGCCGTCGCTGGCCTCGCGGCGCGTGTCGTCGCCGCAGGCGCTCATGAGCGCGAGACAGAGGAGGACATGGGCACGTCGGGGCATCCCCGGAGACTGCCGGGCCCCGCCGCCGGGCGCAAGACCGCGCGCGCCGACGCATGATCTCCCGCGGACAAACCGCCACCGCTAGCCTCACCGAGCTCCACGGGCGTCGCGGCCCGGCCACACCGCGCTTGACCCCAAACGACCGGCGGACCCCGCAGCTCGCCTGCTCGCTCCGCCCCACGTAGTCCTGTCCGACGGTACCCCTCGCGGCGCGCCCGTGGAGCCCGAAAATTCGCCCCGACTAGCGCCGCGTCACGCCGCTCAACATCGTCGCGGCGTTGCTGCCCGCGTGCAGGCTCGTCCCGGCCAGCACCTCACCAGTGTCGGCCGCCCGTGCGTAGCGGCGACGGGCCCGGGTGAACCACGCCGCCCCGCCCGCGCCCAGACCGATCACCCACGGCGCGACCCGGCCCCAGCCGTCCGGGCCGTCGCCCTCGCCGAGCGCGAGGTCGAAGAGGCGACCGAGCAAGTAGCTCGACGCGTACGCGCACACGCCCACGCTGACCACCATCGCCACGTTGCGCGACCACGTCAGCGCCTGCGGGCTGTTGGGCCACACCCGCATGCGCAGGAAGCGGATGTACAAATACGCGGGCGTCGCCAGCGTCGCCACCGCGGCGAGCACCGCCAGCCGACCCGCCGCGCCCGGCAGCGACGACGCCGTGAACGCGGCCGTCAGCGCCTCGGCCAGCCCGCCGACCAGGATCACGAAGGCCACCGCCGACATCGCCGCCAGCTCCGGTCGCGCCCGCCTCGCTACCGCCGCGAGCTCGCCGTCGCCGCGACCGAGCGCCCGCGTCGCCACGATCGCCGAGCTACCCGGGACCGTCGGGCCGTCGCTGCCGCCCGCGTGAAAGCCCGCGAACGCCTCACCGAGCGCCTCCAGGGTCGGGTAGCGCTCCTCACGGTCGCGGGCCATCGCCCGCTGCAGCACCATCTCGAAGTCCTCCGGCACGTCGGGCGCCACGCTGCGCGGCCGCGGCGGCTCCGACATCAGGACCGCGTGCAGGGCCGCCGCCGCGTCGTTGAGGTCGTAGGGCCCGCGGCCCGTGACGCAGCAGTAGGCGATCGCCCCGACCGCATAGATATCGGCCCGCGCGTCGACCCGCTCGCCCCGCGCCTGCTCCGGCGCCATGAAGGCCGGGGTACCCATCACCACGCCGGTCTGGGTCGCCTTGGCGTCGTCGGGCCCGCGCAGGCGGGCGATGCCGAAGTCGATCAGCTTCACCGTCGGCCGCGCCGGGTCGCCGACGAGGAACAGGTTGTTCGGCTTGAGGTCGCGGTGGATCACGCCGCGGGCGTGCACCGCCGCCAGCACGTCGCACACCTGCCCGAGGATGTGCACCGTGTCGGCGATGCTGAGTCGACCCTCGCGCTCGAGCCGCTGGCCCAGGTCCTCGCCGCGGAGAAACTCGGTGACGATGAAGGGCACCCCGTCGAGCGTGCTCTGCACGTCGAACACGCGGATCACGTTCGGGTGATCGATCGCGTCCGCGATCTCCGCCTCGCGGCGAAACCGGGACACGACCTCGACATCCCCCGCCAGCGTGCGGTGCAAGATCTTCACCGCCAGGCTGCGATCCGGCAGCCGCACGTGCCGGGCCTCGTACACCCGGCCCATCCCGCCGTCGGCGATCACCGCGTCGATGCGGTAGCTGCCCCCCAGCGTCGTCCCGACGTAGGGGTCGTCGACCTCACCCGCCGGCGCCTCCAGCTCGAAGGCGTCGCGCGGGCACACGCGAAAGTCCGCCGGGTAGCGCTCGCCACACTTGGGACAGCGCTTCGGCAACCCCGCCCGCGCCGGACCCACGGCCTCGTGCGCCGACGCAGCACTCGAGTCGCCCGCCGCCATGGCCGCGAGCATAGACCCTCGCCGGCTCGCCGCGCCACCGCTTCGATCGCCACTCCGGGCTCATCGCGTCGCATCACGAGCGGACCCGGTCGACCGGAGGACGCACCAAAATGTGGGCGCCATGTCCTCGCGCGACACCATGGGCGGACCCGGTCGACCGCGCCAATCGCAGCCCGCAGACGCCCCCGTGCCCGCAGCGAGTCGCCGCCGCGCCGTTCGGCCCCGCGCGCACGACGTCCCACTCCTTGGCACAGCATCGATCGCGGCCGCCTCAGCCGGCCTCACGCGACCACTGGCCCGACTTGCCACCTGACTTTTCGACCAGCTCGATCACCTCGATCACCATGCCGCGGTCCATCGCCTTGCACATGTCGTAGATCGTCAGGACCGCCGCCGCCGCCGCCGTCATCGCCTCCATCTCGGGACCAGTGCGGTCGACCGCCGCGACCTGCACGACCACGTCGACGCCCGGTAGATCTTCCCGCACCGTGAAGTCGACGGAGATCCCGGTCAGCCGCACCGGATGACACAGCGGGATCAGATCCGGCGTCCGCTTGGCCCCCGAGATCGCCGCCAGCCGGGCCACCCCGAGCACGTCGCCCTTGCCCACCGCGCCGCTGACGATGCGCGCAAGCGTGGCGCCGGCCATGCGGATCCGGGCCCGCGCGACCGCCCCACGCGGCGTCTCCGGCTTGTCCGTCACCGCCACCATCCGCGCCGCGCCGCCAGGGTCGAAGTGACTCAGTGGGTCGCTCATCGCCCCAACCGTACGCGGCCTCAAACGTCACGTCCACGCCCGTTGCGGGCCCTGGCGTGGAGCACCCAGCCTCCGCGCTGGCGTGATATCCATGGGCCCGGCCCTAGGACTGCCAGGGGCCCCCGCAGGCTCACGCACATGAAGATCGGCATCCCGAAGGAGATCCACCCGGGCGAACGCCGGGTGGCTGCCACCCCGGACACCGCCAAGCGCCTCAAGAGCTTCGGATTCGACGTCATCGTCGAGTCCGGAGCCGGCGCCGCCGCGGAGTTCGTCAACCTCGCGTACACCGACGTCGGCTGCGAGATCGTGCCCGACGCGCGCAGCCTGTGGGCCGCGGCGGACGTCGTGCTCAAGGTGCGACCGCCGACCGCCGATGAGGTCCTGCTGCTGCGCGAGGGCGGCACCCTGATCAGCTTCATTTACCCCGCGCAGAACAAGCAGCTGCTCGAGCAGCTCGCCGCGCGCAAGGCCACCGTCATCGCGATGGACGCCGTCCCGCGGATCTCCCGCGCGCAGAAGCTCGACGCGCTGTCGTCGATGGCCAACATCTCCGGCTACCGCGCGATCGTCGAGGCCGCCAACAACTTCGGCCGCTTCTTCACCGGCCAGATCACCGCCGCCGGCAAGGTCCCGCCGGCCAAGGTGCTGGTGATCGGCGCCGGCGTGGCCGGCCTCGCCGCGATCGGCGTCGCCAAGGGCCTCGGCGCGATCGTCCGCTCCTTCGACACCCGCCCGGTCGTCAAGGAGCAGATCGAGAGCATGGGCGCCGAGTTCCTGCTCCTCGACTTCAAGGAGGACGGCACCGGCGAGGGCGGCTACGCCAAGCCGATGAGCGAGGAGTTCATCGCCGCCGAGATGGACCTGTTCCGCCGTCAGGCCAAAGAGGTCGACATCATCATCACCACCGCGCTGATCCCCGGCCGCCCCGCGCCGAAGCTGATCACCCGCGACATGCTCGACCTCATGCGCCCGGGCTCCGTGCTCGTCGACCTCGCCGCCGAGGCCGGCGGCAACTGCGAGGCCACCGTCCCCGGCGAGAAGGTCCAGTACGCCGGCGTCACCGTCGTCGGCTACACCGACCTCCCCAGCCGCATGGCCAGCCAGTCGAGCCAGCTCTACGGCAGCAACCTGTGCCACCTCCTCGACGACATGGGCAAGGCCGCCAACTACCGCGTCGACGAGAACGACGAGGTCGTCCGCGGCGCCCTCGTCCTCCGCCACGGCGAGCTCAAGTGGCCGCCCCCCAAGCCCGCCGCCGCACCAACACCCGCAGCGAAGCCCGCCGAGCCCAAGCCCGCCGCGACCCCCGTGGCCACCAGCAAGCCCGCGAGCAAGCCCGCAAGCAAGCCTCGGGGGCACGGCGGCGGCCACCACGGCCCACCCGCGGGCGAGCCCGGCAGTCCGCTGCCGCTGCTGCTCGCTGGCGCCGCGCTGGTCGGCATCGGCGTCGGCGCCCCGCCGGCCTTCCTCAGCCACTTCACCGTGTTCGTGCTGGCCTGCTTCATCGGCTACCAGGTCGTGTGGAACGTGGCGCCTGCGCTGCACACCCCGCTGATGAGCGTCACCAACGCGATCAGCGGCATCATCATCCTCGGCGGCATGCTGCAGGTCTCGGGGGCGCCCACCTCGGCCGCCACGATCCTCGGCGCGGCGGCGATCCTGCTGGCGACCATCAACGTCGCCGGCGGCTTCCTCGTCACCCAGCGCATGCTCAAGATGTTCCGCAAGTAAGGTCCTCGCAACGTGTCGTACAGCCTCCTCACTGTCACGTATATCGCCGCCAGCGCCCTCTTCATCATGAGCCTGGGCGGCCTCTCCCGGCAGGAGACCGCCCGCCGCGGCAACCTCTACGGCATCATCGGCATGCTGCTCGCCGTGCTCGCCACCGCGTTCGGCCAGAACCTCGCCGGGGCGATGAACGTCGGCAGCAGCGGCTTCGCCATGCTGGCCGTGGCGATCGTCCCGGGCGCGATCATCGGCGCCACCCTGGCCGCCCGCGTCGCCATGACCTCGATGCCCGAGCTCGTCGCCGTGCTCCACAGCTTCGTCGGCGCCGCCGCGGTGCTCGTCGGCCTCGCCTCCTTCCTCGACCCCGGCGCCCACCCCACCGGCACCGAGGGCACGATCCACAGCGTCGAGATCTTCATCGGCGTGTTCATCGGCGCGATCACCTTCACCGGCTCGGTCATCGCCTTCCTCAAGCTGCGCGGCAGCATCGGCGGCAAACCCCTGGCCCTGCCCGGCCGCCACCTGATGAACCTGGCGATGCTGCTCGGCTGCGCCTTCCTCGGCTACCAGTTCCTCGCCGACAACCACCACGGCCTCCAGCCCCTGCTCATCATGACCGGCATCGCCTGCGTCCTCGGCGTGCACATGGTCATGGCGATCGGCGGCGCCGACATGCCCGTCGTCGTCTCGATGCTCAACAGCTACTCCGGCTGGGCCGCCGCCGCCGCCGGCTTCATGCTCTCCAACGACCTGCTCATCGTCACCGGCGCCCTGGTCGGCAGCAGCGGCGCGATCCTCTCGTACATCATGTGCAAGGCGATGGCCCGCTCCTTCCTCAGCGTCATCGCCGGCGGCTTCGGCAGCGACAGCGGCGCCGTGGCGGCCCCCAAGGGCGACGCCCCGGTCGGCGAGTGCAAGGAGTACTCGCTCGACGAGGTCGTCCAGGCCCTCCGCGACGCCCGCAGCGTCATCGTCGTCCCCGGCTACGGCATGGCCGTCGCCCAGGCCCAGCACCCCGTCGCCGAGATCACCAAGCTCCTGCGCGCCCGCGGCTGCGACTTCCACTTCGCCATCCACCCAGTCGCGGGCCGCCTGCCAGGCCACATGAACGTCCTGCTCGCCGAGGCCAACGTCCCCTACGACATCGTCATGGAGATGGACGAGATCAACAGCGACTTCCCCACCACGGACGTCGTCCTCGTCATCGGCGCCAACGACATCGTCAACCCCGGCGCCCAGGACGACCCCAGCTCCCCGATCGCCGGCATGCCCGTGCTCGAGGTGTGGAAGAGCCGCCTGGTCGTCGTCATGAAGCGCGGCAAGGGCGTCGGCTACGCCGGCGTCGACAACCCGCTCTTCTACAAGGACTGCACCCGCATGCTCTACGGCGACGCCAAGAAGAACGTCGACGCCCTGCTCACCCGCCTACGCGACGAGTGAGCCAGGTCGTCCCGCCCACCCCACCTAGGGCGACACGTACACCCACAGGTAGCGCGGCCCGCCCAGGTTCTGCCCGAAGCAGTTCGCCGCCTCCCACGAGCACCCGTTGTTGATCGTGACGCTGAGGCTGGCCTCGTTGCAGCCGTTGCCGTTGCCCCACCAGCTCACCCCGGTGTGCGGGTGATTACCGGTCGCGTAGATCTGGTTCTGGGTCACGAAGTCGTTCTTGTTCTGATCCTTCGCCTCGGTGATCAGCCCCATCTCCGGGTAGGCGTTGAGCCCGTCCTTGAAGACGTTCTTGTTGACCGTGATGAAGCGGTACTGGTTGGTGCTCGCCCCGCAGGCGATGCGCAGCTTCTTGAACTGCGTCCCCACACAGTCGTTGCCCCACTCCTTCGGCACCTCGTCGCCGCCGGGCTGGTCGAGGTAGCCCTCGCACTGCTGCCAGCAGCCGTCCGCCGAGAAGTCCGGCCCGACCTGCCCCATGAAGTTCGGCGCCATCGCGCTCACGCACATCGAAGTGTTGAAGCCGCAGCCGCCGCACGCCAGCGTCCCGCAGTTGAAGCCCGGGATGTCCTTGCAGGTCTTGCCCTTGAGGTCGTTGCCCTGACAGTCGCACTCGGTGCAGTCCGTGCGGCACGGCCCGGTGTTGTCGTTGTTCATCCCGCCCGCGTCGCACTCCTCCACGCCCGCCTGCACGAAGCCGTCCCCGCACTTCGCCGGCTGGCAGGTGTCGAGGCAGCCGTCCGTGTTCACCTGGTTGCCGTCGTCGCAGCCCTCGCCCATCTGCTTCACGCCGTCGCCGCAGCTGGCCGCCGCGCACATGTTGCTGCACGCGTCGTCGTCGACCTGGTTGCCGTCGTCGCAGCCCTCGACCCCCTCCCACACCAGCCCGTCGCCGCACACCGCCGCGACGCAGGTGTCGAGGCAGCCGTCCGTGTTCTCCGCGTTGCCGTCGTCGCAGCCCTCGGCGCCCTGCACGAAGCCGTCGCCGCACTTCGCCGCCACGCAGGTGTCCAGGCACTCGTCGTCGTTGTCGACGTTGGCGTCGTCGCACTCCTCGACCCCGACCTGGACGAAGCCGTCGCCACACGCCGCCTTCTTGCAGATGTCGAGGCACTCGTCGGTGTTGACCGCGTTGCCGTCGTCGCAGGCCTCGCCGCCCTCGACCTTGCCGTCGCCGCAGATCGGCGCCGGCTCGGTCGTCGCGTTGCTCGCCCCGGAGTCCGTGTCGGGCCCCGTGCCGCTCTCGCCTGTCCCGCCCGGCCCGCCCGACGTCGACTCCGGCCCGCTCGTCGTCGGCGCCGGCATCCCGCTCGTCGACTCCATCCCCGTCGACGAGGTCATCGGCGTCGTCACCGTCACGAAGCCGGTGGTCGGGTCCTCACCGCCGGCGCAGGCGAGCAGCAACGAGACGGGCAACAACGAAGGGTGTAAGCGGGCCATGGCCCAGGATATGCCAGCCTGATGGCCCGTGGCGGCCACCCCCCGCGCACCAGCGCCTGACGCCGCCGCGCCGCCACCCGGAGCACCGCGAGGTCGGCGAGACGCGCTTGACCGCTAGCGCAGCCGCGCCGTCACCCGCAACACCCCCGGGTGCTCCGGCGGCACCGCGAGCGCCAGCGCCTCGACGTCGAGACCCTCGGCCCGCAGCGCCCGCGTGCGCGCGCGCAGCAGCCCGCGCAGGTCGAGGCCTGGCAGGCGACCTGTCCCTGGGGCCAGGAGCGCGTCGAGCCGCGCCTCGACCTCGCCGAGCTCGAGCAACGCGCCGAAGCACGGCGCCAGCGTGCCGCCCTCGACGCAGGTGATGCGCAGGCGATCGACCCGCCCGCCGAGCTCGATCCGCCCGCTGTCCGCGTCGAAGCGCGGCATCACCCATCCGCGCCCCGCAGCCACCACGGCCCCCGCAGCCTCGCCACCGCGCAGGTCGAGCCGCAAGCCGCCGAAACTCAACGCCCACGCGTCCCCCTCCGGCCCTGGCGCGCCCTGGTCCGCCGCCATCAGCACCGGCGGCCGCTCCACCCGCAGCCCCGCCAGCGTGAGCAGGGTCCACGCCCGCAGCTCATGATCCACCTGCGCCGTCCAGCCCGCGGCGGACACCTGCTCGGCCAGCAAACCATTGCCGGTCCACGCGTGCAGCAGCGCGTTCACGACGTCGATCGACAGGTCGAGCTGCACGTCGGCCGGCGCCCCAGACATGTCCTCCGGGACAGCTCGCTGCGGCAGCGCCACCCCGCGCCGCACCGGGCCCGGGACCGCCGACCCGGGCTCCAGCGACCGCAGCCACAGCTGGGCCGCGATCCCCGTGCCCGCCGCGATCGTCACCGGCCCGCAAAATCCGAGCGCCACCGCCGAGCGTGGCTCAGCGACCAGCAGCTCCGCCCGCTCCGGAAGCAGCGCCAGCGCGCCGACCTGCTCCAGCCCGCGTCGCAGCTGCGTGCGCACCTCCTCGTGCGCCCGCTTGCTCACGTACCTGTCCGCGAGGACATATCCACCGATCGCCCCCAGCGGCGCCAGCGGCCCCGTCAGCGCCGCCCCGACCGCCGCCCCGCCGACCGTCGCCTGGGTGCGGATCTCCCCGCCAAACTCGACCGGCCCGAGCCACACGAGCCCCAGCGCCAGCCCCCGCGGCCCGCTCGGCGCGACCTGCAGATACGCATCCACGGCCACGCGATTGACCCCCGCCAGCGCCACCCGCACGCGCAACGAGTCCTTCAGCAAGATCAGCTCCGCCCGCTCGAGCGTCGTCGCCGGCCCGAGCAGCGGGCTCGCCTGCGCCGCCGCCAGCAGCTTCTCACGCAGGGGCGGCACCAGCAGCCGCTGAATCGCCCCCTCGGCGATCGTCAGCGCCAGCCCGCACGGCCGATCCTCATCAGCTGTCCCTTCAGACAGCTCGGCAAACGGCCCCACCAGCAGCGTGTCGGTGATCGTCTGCGTGCGCCCGCCCTGCTGCGTCAGCGCCAGCTCGATCAGGTGGTGCCCCGGCCCCGCGCCATCCAGCCCCAGCGTCAGCGCCCCGCCGTCCCGCACCACAGGCACTGGCAACCCGTCGATCCTCGCCACCAGCCGCTCTGCCAGCGCCGCCGGTGACACCGTCCCGCGCCAGCGCAGACCCGACGCCGACGCCGCGCTCGCGCCCGGCGTCGCGACCTCGACACGCAGCGGCACCACCTGCGCCGCCTCCCGCAGCAGCTCGCGCCCGCCGGCGAAGCAGAGCCCCGCCAGCCCGAGCCCCGCCAGCGCCGCTCGCCTAGCGCGCACCGTACACCACCACCAGAGAGACCAGCTCGATCGCCACCACCCACAGCGTACAGGCCATCACGCTGCGCACCATCGCCGCCGTCACCGACTCGGCGCTGGTCTTCTCCTGCGACCCCTTCGCCACGGCATCACTCGCTATCCCCACCGCGTAGATCACCACCAGCACCGCCGCCCGCGTGCGAAACACCGCCCGCTCCGCCGGCGGGTCGAACAGGTCCGCGGTCACCAGCGCCAGCGCGTCGCCGGCCTCGGGCGCATACAGCTGCAAGTACGCGACCCCGCCCGCCACCATCCCCGCGGTGAACAGCGCCGCGAGCACGACGTAGCTGAGCGCCAGCGCCAGCCAGGCGGGCAGCCACAGGTAGCGCGCCTCCGCGATCCCGAGCCCGCGCAGCGCCGCGGTCTGCCGCGTCAGCGACATCCCGCCGAGCCACGCCGTGATCGCGCTCGCCGAGGTCGCCGCGAACAGGATCGCCGACAGCGGCGGCGCCAGGGCCAGCACGTGCATCGACCCGATCAGCGAGAACACCCGGTCCGGTCGCACCGGCAGTCCGCCGCCGCCGAGCGCCCGATGAAAGATGTACAGCAGCGTGCAGCCGACCAGCAGCGACACGATCGCGAAGAACGGCGCCGGCCGCCACAGCGCCTGCGACAGCGTCACCCTCGCCACCTCCGCGAAGTCCCGCGGCCGCCGCAACGCCGCCGGGATCGCCAGCAACACCCGCGTCGCCGCCCCGAACGGCGCCGACCACGAACTCACCAGCCCGCGCAGCCGCGCTCCCCAGCCCGGCCGAACATGCCCGCCGTGCACAGCTGTCTCTCGGGACAGGCGCTCCCGCACCGCGGCCGCCAGCGCCTGCTCGACCGCCGGCACCTCCGCCGGCGATCGGGCCGGCGCCACCGCCAGCTCGACCGGCCGGCGCAGCTGCGGATCCATGTACAGGAAGCGATCCGCCAGCGCCGCCGCGAAGCCGAGGTCATGGGTGACCACCAGCGCCGTCGCCTCTCCCGCCGCGATCTGCTGGCGCAGCGTCGCCGCCAGCAGCGTGACGCGGTGCGGGTCGAGCCCGACCGACGGCTCGTCGAGCAGCAAGATCTTGCGCCCGCCGGCCAGCGTCCGCGCCACCGCCAATCGCTGCGCCTCGCCGCCGCTGACCTGCGCCGCCCCGCCCCGCTCGCTCCACGCCACCGGCAGATCGACGCGGGCGATCCACGCCGCCACCGCCGCCGCGTCCGCGCTCACCGGCGGCTCCGCGTTGCGCAGCGCCAGCGCGATGTTGTCGGCCGCGCTCAAGTGATCGAACAGCGCCCCCCGCTGCGGAACGATCCCCACCGCCGTCGCCACCCGCCGCTCACCCGCCCGCACCGCGAAGCCCCGCGCCCGCAGGCTGTCCGGCTCGTGCAGCGCCGTCGTCAGCGTCGACTTGCCCGCACCGCTCGCCCCGAACACCGCCACCACCTCACCCGCCCGCAGCTCCAGCGCTACATCCACCAGCAACGGCGCCCCGTCCGGACGATCCACGCACAACCCGCGCACCGCCAGCAGAGGCCCCGCTTTCACCTGTCCCGCGGGACCTGTCCCCTCGACCATGTCCCTCCGGCCAGCCTCACGCACTCGCTGCGGCGCCGACCTCGAGCCACGCGCGCAGGCGAGTCGCGTGCGGCTCATGCATCTCGATGCCCGGCTGGGTCACCTCGGGCATCGCGTCGCCGTGGAAGTCCGAGCCGCCGGTGACCACCAGCGCCATCTGCTTGGCCATGCGCAGCCACACCTCGCGCTCCGCGTGGGCGTAGCGGCCGTACAGCGCCTCGATGCCCTCGAGCCCCTCGCTGCGGTGGCGGCGGTACAGGTCGGCGACCAGGGCCGCCGAGCGCAGTGTGTGCGGGTGGGCGAGCGACATGCGAGCCCCGGCCGCGCGCCCGAGCTCGAGCCCCTCGGCCAGGCTGATGCGGGCGAAGGCGACGTCGGCGGGCCCGTTGTCGTGGAGGTAGCGCTCGAAGGCCTCGCGCATGCTGCGGACCGCCTTCGCGGCCACCAGCGCGCGGGCGACATCGGGTCGACCCGCCGTGCGCCCCGCCGTCTCGCGCAAGATCTGGTCGCCATCGAGATGGATCCCCAGCTCGGCCAGACGATCGACGATCGCCCGCAACCGGCTCCGACGGTCGTCGAGCACGCCCACCAGCCGCTGTGCGAGCGCGTCAGCCCCGGGCCCCTGCTTCACCCCATACATCAGCAGGTGGATCGTCTTGCCGTCGTGCTTGCAGCTCAGCTCGAGCCCTCGCAGCACCGTCACCCCCGGCAGCGCCGCCGCCGTCGCCGGGTAACCGTCGAGCGAGTCGTGGTCGGTCAGGCAGAACAGCTCGACCCCCTGCTTGCCCGCCCGCGCCGCCACCTCGGCCGCGGCCAGGCTGCCGTCCGAGTGGGTCGAATGGCAATGCAGGTCGATGCGCATCCCCGGCAGCCTAACCGATCCCCGCGCCTCGCCGCGCGGCCGGACCCACAACTCACACCAGCGCGAAACGCAGCCCGCGGTCCCGCACCACCAGCGTCCCCGCCCCGCAGTGCTCGAGCGCCGCCAGCAAGATCGTGACCCCGGCCACCACCACGTCCGCCCGCCCGCGCTCGAGACAGGGCCGCTGGCACCGCTGCGCCAGCGTCTCGCCGGCCAGAGCGTCGCGCAGCGCCTCCACCTGCGCCGTCGTGAAACGGCTGCCATCGACCCGCAGACGGTCGTAGACCGGCAACCCGAGCAGCAGCGCCGCGGTCGTCGTCGCCGTGCCCGCCAGCGCGTGCAGCACCGGGTGCGGCGTGACCGGCTGACCACGGAAGGCCGCCAGCGCCGCCTCGCGCACCGCCGCCAGCATCGCCGGCGTCGGCGGGTCCGCGCTGACCAGCCGCTCCGTCAGCCGCACCGCCCCGACCGGGTGAGACACGGCCGAGAGCATCACCTCGCCCTCACCAAGCACCAGCTCCGTCGACCCGCCGCCGATGTCGAGCACCCGCAAGGGCCCGCCCTCCGGGGTCTCGCGCGCGACCGAGAGGTAGCTGAGCCGCGCCTCCTCATCCCCGCTCAGCACCCGCACCGGCACCCCGAGCACCGCCTCCGCCGGCGCCAGGAAATCGCCCTGGTTGCTCGCCATGCGCACGCCCTCGGTCGTGACCGCCGTGATCGCCGCGCCGACGCTCTCGGCCGTCCGCCGGTACTCCGCGAGGCACACCAGCGTGCGCTCGATCGCCTCCCCCGCCAGCACCCCCGTCGCCCCGGCCCCCTGCCCGAGCCGGGTGATCGTGCTCTGGTCCCGCAGCACCGTCAGCGCCCCATCGGCCCCGCGCTCCGCCAGCAGCAACAACACGCTGTTGGTCCCGATATCGATGACAGCCCGCATACCGACCAGCCTATCCCAAGGACCAGGTCCATCGTCACCCAACCCGAAAGCAGAAACCGCCGCAAAGCGGCGGTCCCTTCTCACAACGCAGGGCCAAAGACCCGATGGCCGCGTCCGCGGCCACCCAGGCCCCGGAGGGGCCGTGGAATCAGTTCGCCCGCGGGCCCCAGTCCGGCGTGGTGCCGGCCTTGGCGATCTGCTGCTGGTTATTGCCCTGCTCGTTGGCGACGACGAGCCCGCCGACGGTCGACTGGAACGCGATCATGCGGCCGTCGGGCGACCAGGACGGGTCGAGGTTGCGGCCCGGGTTCTGGGTCAGGCGGGTCAGCTTGCCGCCGCCGGCGTCGACCGCGAAGATGTCGTAGCGGTTGCTGTTGTCGCGACCGGCGTAGGCGACCAGGCTGCCGCGCGTGCCCTGGCCGGGGTTCCAGTCCGGGGTCTGGTTGTAGTTGCCCTGCTTGCTGAGGCGGGTCGCGCCCGAGCCGTTGGAGCCCATGCGAAACACCTGCGGACCGCCGTTGCGGCTGGACACGAAGGCGAGCTGGTTGCCGCCGGGGTTCCAGGTCGGCGAGCCGTCGATCGCCGCGTTGTTGGTGAGCCGGGCCTTGATGCCGCCGCTGGTGTCGATCGTGTAGATCTCGGAGTTGCCGTCCTTCGACAGCGTCAGCGCGATCGTCGAGCCGTCGGGGCTCATCACGCCGCCGAGGTTCAGGCCCGGCTGGCTCGAGACCCGCGCCGGCGCGCCGCCGCTGGAGATCCACAGATCGGGGTTGCGCTTGGCGTAGCTGGTGAACAGCACCTGGCCGCCCGGGCCGATCGACGGCAGCACGTTGAGCGAGCGGTTGTTGGTGATCGCGCTCGGCGCCTCACCGTTCATCTCGACCTCGTACACGTTCTTCGTGACGGTCGGGGTGCGGTTGGTGCGGACGAAGGCGATGCGCGAGCCGAACACACCCGGGGTCTTGGTGTAGTGCTCGATCACGTCGTTCATGAAGCGGTTGGCCGCCTTCAACGGGTCGGTGGCCGCGTAGCCACGCGACAGCACCGGCTTGTCGCCCGCGCCGAGGTCGTAGAGGCGAAACTTGAACTGTCCGCCCGCCTCGTCCGCGAGGATCACCGACTCGGAGCCGATGTCCTGCCAGCCCTTCTTATTAAAATCCGTCGCCTTGATCAGCGCCGCCGGGATGCTTCGACGGTCCATGACCTCGAAGCCACCGGAGATAGTGGCGTTCTTGCGAAGGATGTCACCGATGCGGCCGTCGGCTGGCACCGCGAGGCGCAAGAGGCGGAAGCCCGTACCCCCGAGCTCGACACTGCTGTCAGGGGCAGCATTGGCGATCGCGGGGTCTTGGCCGGCAAAGAACGAGCCGGCGAGCAGGAGGGTGGCGAGGAAGGACGTACCGAACAGCGTGCGCATCATGGGCTACAAACACCTCTGAGCGTGAGCGACCAGAACCATACATGCGCCCCGCAAGCAAAGGAACCCCCCTGCGGCGCAAATTTTGGCCGACCCCCGCGCTTTCCGACCGATTCAGGCCGATTGGGCCCGCCTTGAGCCGATAGACGCCCGTCCACGCGCGATCTCCCGGCCGTGACCCAGCGGCGCAGCTCCCAACGGTCCGCGAAGCTCCCGCCTACTTGACCGTGCCCGACAACATCTCCGGCCACGTGCATGACACGGAGCGCCGCCGCCGCGAGCGCCCGCCTACTTGGCCTTGCCCAACTGACGTCCCCGGTTACATGGGGACGAAGCGCCGCCGCGAGCACCCCCGCCTGCTTGACCTTGCCCGACTGACGTCCCCGGTTACGTGGGGACGAAGCGCCGCCGCGAGCACCCCCGCCTACTTGACCTTGCCGGACTGCCCCTTGCCCGACCAGGTGAACTCGTAGGGGATCTTCTTGCACTTGCCCGCGAGCTGCTTGGCGATGTCCGGCGGCGCCTTGGGGATCTTGAGCATCTGCAGGGCATTCTTGATCGCGTCCTGCAGCTGCTTGTCGGCCGAGCCGCCCTTCGCCCGTACATCGTCGATCGAGCCATCCGCACAGATCACCAGCTGGAACTTGAAGTCGGCCGGCGAGCCCTGGCCAGCGTACGCGCCGACCTTCATGCCGTTCAGCGCGCCCATCACCGCCGTGGCCCACGGGTCGCCGTCCTTCGCCATGTCGGACCAGCCGTTGGCGTCGCCGAAGGGGTTGCCCGGCGGGTCCTTGACCGTCGGGATGTCCTTGTACGGCGTGTTGGAGTCGCGGTTCTTGTCAGACTCCTTGGCGTTCTTCTTGTTCGGGTCCGGCTTCTCCGTCGCCTTGATGTTCTCCTTGGGCTTGTCGTTCTTCTTCGGCTCCGGGTTCGGCACGGCCTTCTCGTCGGTGGTGACCTTGGCCTCCGTCTTGACCTCCGCCGCGACCGTCTCCTCGATGATGATCTTCTCGGGGATGTCCTCCGGGTCGAGCTTCTCGCCCTTGCGCATCAGCTCGCCGGGCATGAACTCCATCTGGAGCTCCTCGTCCTCCGGCGCCGCCGCGCTGGCCTCCAGCTTCGGTCCGAACAGCGCGAAGGCCACGACCGCGCCGATGAACGAGGCCGAGCCCACCACCCCGCCGACGAACGCGGTCGGGTTGCGGAACAGATCGCCGAACTCGCGCCCGATCGAGACGAAGGGCGAGAGCAGCGCGGGCGTGGTGCGAACCTTGATCGGGTCGGACATGGCTAGTGATTCTCCCCGGGCCCCGAACGCGGGCCACCCAGCTCCGGCTTACACGCTCAGGTCTTCTTCTTCTCGCCGCGCGGGTCGGTGAGAAAGCCGACCTTGGACACCCCGGCCGTGCGCAGCGCGACCAGCACGTCGACCACGCGGTCGAAGGCCAAATTCTCGTCGCCCTGGATGAACACCATCCCGGCCTCCTTGAGCTTGGCGTTGCTGCCGAGCTCCGCGCCGAGGGTGTTCGGGTCGCTCGACAGGCCGACGGTGCCGAGGAACACGCCGCCCTTGGCGTCGATCGAGATCGTCGACAGCAGGAACTGCTCCTCCGCCACCGGGCTGCCGACCGCCTTGGGGATGCTGATCTGCATCGGCGCCTCCGGAGCCATCAGCGGCGTCGACACCATGAAGATGACGAGCAGACACAACATCACGTCGACCAGCGGCGTGACGTTGATGCCGGCGACCGGACCGTCGCCGTGGAACCCGTCTTCGAGGAGGCCCGACATCTTAGAAGAAGTGCCGCTTGAGGATGTTGAGGTAGTCGCTGCCGAAGGTCGTCATCTCGGAGCCCAGCACCTTCACGCGCCGGTTGAAGTAGTTGTAGGCCACGACGGCCGGGATGGCCGCCGCCAGGGCGATCGCGGTGGCGATCAGCGCCTCGCCGATCGGTCCGGCGACCGTCGCCAGGTCGGCCTTGCCCTCCTCCGAGATCTTGGCGAAGGCCGTCATGATGCCCCACACCGTGCCGAACAGCCCGACGAAGGGCGCCGCCGAGCCGACGGTGGCGAGGAACGGCAGCAGGTTCTCGAGCTTGGTCGTCTCGCTGACCTTGGCCCGCGCCAGCGCCCGCTCGATGTTCTCCATGCCGTCCATCTTCTCGTGCATCGCCCCGGTCTCGGGCGTCTGCCCCTTCTTGACCTTGGACAGCTCGATGTAACCGGCCCGGAACATCGCCGCGAGCGGGCTGTACTTGAGCGCCTCGGCCTGGCGGAAGATCTCGTCGAGGCGCTTGCTCTCCCAGAACTTGTCGAGGAAGGTGATCGACTGCGACTGCGCCTGGCTGATCGCCACCAGCTTGTAGAAGATCACGAACAGCGACAGCACCGACGACGCCGTCAGGATGTACGCGACCACCAACACGGCGCCACTGCCACCGAACATCAGGTGGAGAACATCGATCTCGGCGAGCAATGACAGGGAAGAGGGCAGCAGCACGTCGGCAGGCTACACGGCCCGCCAGCCCCCCGTCAAACCCGCGCCGGCCACCACCTCGCCGCTTGGGCCACCGCTCGGACCACCGCTCGGGCCGCCACACCTCGGACCACCGCTCGGGCCAACACAATGGGCCAACGCCTGGGCCACCCACCACCCGGGCCGCCGCCGGCCTGATATCCTCGCCCCGTGGCGACCTCGCGCCCCTGGCTCGCTTTCACCCGCGCCCTGCCGACCGCGGCGGCGCTGTGCCTGCTCGCCGCCTGCGAGCACACCCGCGGTGAGGTCGAGATCAACTGGACCATCGTCGATCGCTCGGGCACCCAGGTATTCCCCTCCGGCGAACTCGCCGACCTCTGCGAGTTCACCGGCCTGCTCGCCGACGGTGACACGGCGCCCACCCCCTACGCCCTCGCCGTCCAGATGCGCCTGTGCGAGCCCGACTGCCCCGCCGGCTGCGACGACCCCAGCTGCCAGCTCGAGCGCATCACCTACGCCTGCGACGCCGCCCGCGGCTTCTCCAGCGTCGACGCCCGCACCGAGGTCCCCTACGACTTCCACGTCGACCTCGTCGCCAGCCCCGACAGCGGCGCCTGCGGCTGCACCCTCAGCCCCCCCTGCGCCCTCGTCCCCGGCCCCCGCACCCGCACCGTCGAGCCCGGCCTCGTCACCGACCTGCAGGTCTACCTGCTGGTCCTCGGCCTCGACAACATCGCCGCCGCCAGCACCAGCGGCCGCACCCGCCTCGACCTCGCCACATGCTGCACCCCGGACCCGAGCTGCGCCTGAGTCCTTATTTTCTCCTGGCCCTCGGGACCTGTCTGTTCGGCCAGGTCGCGTGCATCCTGCCGCGCGACCCCGCCACCGGCATCGAGCTGCGCTGGCGCTTGCCTGAGGCCAACCTCGCCGACGCCCCCGCCGTGGCCGCCGGCGACCGCCTGCGCACCTGCAGCGGCGCCCGCGTCGCCCGCGTACGCGCCGAGCTGCAAGACCACGACGCCCCCGAGCGCCGGCGCAGCTTCGACTACGACTGCGACGCCGGCGACGCCTCACCCGCGGACCGCGTCCGCGAGCCCGCCGCGATCTTCATCGACCTCCGCCCGGGCAACTACGACCTCGACCTCCGCTGGCACGACGACGCCGGCCACGAGCTCGGCCAGCTGCAGGAGACCGTCCAGGTCGAGCCCGACACCCTCGTCCCCCTCGACCTCGCGCTCGTGAGCCCGCTCCTCCCGTGGACCCTCGATCTGCGCGGCACCGCCGCCTGCAGCGAGCTCAGCCTGGAGATCTTCTACGACGACCCCACCCTCGACCTCCACGAGCTCCCCGAGACCGCCGACGGCCGCTATCGCAGCGAGCTCGTCAGCGACGCTGGTCTGCGCCTCACCGATCCGCCGATCGCCTGCGCCGAGCTCGTCGACGGCCCCCAGCGCTTCCGCGACCTCGACCGCGGCGCCTACCGCCTCCGCCTCAACGTCGACGGCCAGGACTGTGAGCTCGGCTTCCTCGTCGACGCCGCCGCGCCGCCCCTCTCCGTCGATCTTGCCAAGCCCGGCTGCGCCGGCTAGACACGCACGGATGCCGCGCCTCCACCTCGCCTCCGTCGCCGCGCTCGCGCTCGCCACGGCTTGCGCCGAGGACCCGAGCTTCGTGCTGCGCTGGCAAGTCGGCCGCGACGCCGCCGACGCCGAACACGACCTGCTCTCCGTGCGCCAGTGCAGCGAGCTCGGCATCAGCCACATCCGCATCATCACCGCCACCCAGGGCACCGACGACGTCGTCGACACCCGCGAGTACCCCTGCTTCCCGGACGAGTTCGCCGAGCCCATGGGCGCCGTCGGCGGACCCGAGGTCGGCCCCGGCGACTACGACGTCACGCTCATCGCCCTCACCCGCCGCCACGTCGAGCGCCCGTACCCCAGCAAGCAGCGCGTCACCGTCCACGACACCGGCGAGGGCCAGCTCGTCACCAGCCACCGCCTCGTCAGCGTCGGCGAGTGCGACGACGGCATCGACAACGACCGCGACGGCGGCGTCGACCTCGGCGACCTCGCCTGCCGTCAGGGCCAGCCGCGCGAGAGCCTCGACAACAACGCCACGATCTTCACCTTCCAGGCCACCCTGCTCGGCGACAACCCTGCGGCCACCTGCGCCGGCCTCGGCGTCAGCCAGCTGCGCGTCACCCTCGACGGCGACACCGCCGGCGCCCAGAACATCCCCTGCACCACCCTGCTGCAGTCCTTCAGCGCCTACCTGCCCGCGGGCGAGCACAGCTGGTCGGTCGCCGGCCTCGACAGCAAGGGCACGGCCGTCACCAGCGAGATCACCGGCGCCGACGCCAAGTTCACCGTCAGCGAGCTCGGCTACGCCTTCGTCGAGATCGCCGTCGACCTCGACCTCGCCAGCTTCCTCGCCCCCTTCAACGCGCCCCTGCGCTTCTCCGCCGAGTACCAGCCCTACCCGGACGCCCCGCTCAACCGCCCCTGCGAACCAGAGCTCGGCGTCCTCCTGCTCGGCGCCACCGTCGTCACCCTGCTCGACGAGTCGGGCCAGTCGGTCGCGACCGTCACCCTCGTCGACGCGCCGATGGGCGCCGACGCCGACTTCCCGATCGACGGCCTCTGCGTCGACTTCGACCGCCCGCGCAACACCAGCCCCTTGACGTGGAGCGACACGCCCGGCCAGCGCGACTACACCCTGCAGATCGAGACCTGGGCCGCCGGCGACGACCCGATGATCGCCGAGCCCTGCTTCTCCAACGCCGCCGCGCCGGCCCGCCTCGCGCCCGGCATCAGCCCCTCGATCATCGTCCCGCGCACCCGCAGCGACGACAGCTGCGCCGACTGCAGCAGCAACAAGGATTGCAGCGTGTGCGAGGACGGCGTGTGCAAGAGCTAGAGGTCCAGAGGCTCCGATGACCGACACCCCCGACAAGCCCGACGAGACCGACGAGCGAGCCGACGACAAGACCCCGTCCCGCCGCAAGCGACGCGGCACCGGCCCGATCTCCACCGAGGAGGCCCGCCTCCTCGCCACCGCCAGACCGGTCAAGGCCGTCGCCCCCGCCAAGGGACCCACCCCGGCCACGCCCCGCTTCGGCCGCTACGAGCGCCCCGACTTCGAACGCGTCGAGACCATGCTCGCCGCCTTCGCCAACCGTCGCCTCGGCCCGCTCGTGAACCTCGTCGCCAAGGGCTACTACGGCGCCGCCACCGACGAGGAGAAGCAGAACCCCGGCATCCGCACCGCCTTCTACAGCTTCTTCCTCTACGGCTACCGCGACCCCAAGGGCATCCGCCCCGTCGACCTCTTCGCCGAGTCTGGCCTCCCGCTCGAGGGCCGCCAGCGCGCCGCCCTCGACGCCTGCCTGCAGGCCCGCCTGGTCGTGATGAGCATCGACGACGTGCACGTCGGCAAGCACCGCATGCGCGGCCGCGACCTCCTGCGTGACGAGCCCGTCACCGCCTTCGACCGCAACGCCTCCACGCTGATCAAGCCGGGCGAACGTCTGATGTGCTGGCAGATCCCCTGGGGCACCTCATGGCAGCCGATCGGCTACGCCGTGCAGGTCGAGCAGCACAAGGCCATCGCCCTCGAGCGCAGCATCGAGACCCTGTGCAACGGCCTCCGCGCCGTCCGCCGCGAGCTCCCCGAGCAACACGCCGCCAACCTCTGGTGGCTCGTCCACCGCGTCGCCAACATGTGAGCGGGACAGGCGACCTGGCCCAAAGACCAGGTCGCTCCCACTCAGCGCCGACGCCGACGCAGCCCGAGCAGCCCGAGCCCGGCCAGCCCGAGGCCCAGCGCCCCGCCACTGCCATCACTACCGTCGCTGCGACAACCGCAGCCGCCCTCGCCCTCCTGCCCGCTCGAGTCCGAGCCGCTGCTCCCGGCGTCGCTGTTCGTGCCGCCGCCCTCGGTGGGCACGCTCTCCGTGTCGCCGGGCGTGTGCGGCCAGCCGTGCGCCAGGTTCCACTCGACCCGCTTCGTCTCGATCGCCACGCTGTTGTTCACGATCGTCATCGGCGCACCCTTGATCGCCACCGTCTGGACCTCCTCGGCCCACCACTCCTCGCCCGGGATCGCCGGCCACGGCCCGCCCCCCGGGATGTAGAAGTCGCGCCCGTCCGGCAGCGTCACCACGCTGTCGCTGTTGCACAGTCTGTAGTTCTTCGCCGTCCGCAGCGCCTCCACGTCCCCGAGGCTAGAATTCACGTGGAAGATCGGGTCCTCCATCATCTCGCTCGGCGAGATCGTCGTGTACATCCGGGTCAGGTACGGCCAGGTCTGGATCAGCTGCTCACCGTGGATGCCCGGCTCGATCACCCGCTCCAGCAGTGCCGCCGCGAAGCCGTTGCCCATGTCCCACTTCACGAGGTCGATGTCCGCCGCGTAGGTGCCCAGGTCCGCGTAGAACTCCGCCGGCTCGACCCCGTTCGGCGGCGGCAAGAACTCGAGCAGCATCCCGTACACCACCGGGTGGTTCCATGCGCAGTCGAAGTTCGCGAAGCAAGCCCCCAGGCCCTGCGCGTTCAGTGTGCTCACCGCCTGCACCGGGTCGAGCCCGATGAAGTCGCTCTCGTCCCAGCTCGGGCTGTACACCGCAGCCGTGTTCACCACGCTGCTCTTGCCCGCGAACTCCGTCACGAACGCCCGGCCGTCCGCCATGAACGCGTCCACTGCGTTCGTGATCACCTCCTTGTAGTTGGTCCCCCGGCTCAGCCAATTGATCTTCAGCGGGTTCACCAGCACGTGCCGATAGTTCGTCGGCGCTGCCCGCCCCTCCGCCAGCACGAACACCCGGATGTCCATGTTCTCCACCGCCGCGATCCGCGTCAGCCGCAGCGGGAAGCAGGTCTCGTTCGACGGATACCGCAACGTGATCGGGTGCACGTCCGCCACCGTCGCGCTCGTCCGCAGCTTCAGCGCCGCGATCACGTTCCCCTCCGCCAGGTACTGCATCAGGATCGGCTCCGCCTTCGCGTCCCACAGGTACCCGTTGTCCTCCAGCCACATCTTGATCGGCCCGACCTCCTTGTCCGCCAGCACCGCCACCTGAAACGCCCCCACCCCCTGCTCCAGCAGCACGGTCGGCCCGTCGCCGGTTGTCCCTCCTCCACTATCCCCCCCACCTTCGGTATCACTGGGGGACGCAGTGGTCGTGGGGGCATCAGTGCTGGTCTGAGGCCCGCCGCAGTCCTCGGAGGTCGTCGTGAGGTCGTACTGCGGCACCGACGCCGCCCGGATCGCGTCGAACAGCGGCTGCGACCCCACCGAAAACTCCGGCACCGCCGTCAGCGGCACCAGCCAACCGAAGTTCTCCGCGTTCGTGTTCGGGTCGATCGAGATCTGGATGTGCACCTCGCTCTCGGTGTCACCGATCACGAAGATCACGTTCTCACCCGTCTGGTCCACCGGCATCGGCCCGGGGATCCCACCGTCACAAAACGTCCCGCCGCACGCCTCGGCCCTGCTCGGCGTCATCGCCACACACGCCGCCGACAGCACCGCCAGCCCGCTCACCGCACGCATCCACACCCGATTCGTTCGTCGCATCATAAGATCTCCACAATCGTGCCTCAGGGTCCCACACCCCCGATCGCCTGAACAGCACCGATCGTCGGCCCGCCTCGAACTCCAGGAACGACGCTGTCGTCGATTAAAACGACCTGGCCCATGGGCCAGGTCATCCAGCACGCCGGCTACCTGGCCCCTCTCAGCGCCGACGCCGACGCAGCCCCATCAACCCGAGCCCGGCCAGACCGAGACCCAGCGCCCCGCCCGTGCCGTCGCTGCGACAACCGCAGCCGCCCTCGCCCTCCTGCCCGCTGGACTCCGAGCCGCTGCTCCCGGTGTCGCTGTTCGTGCCGCCGCCCTCCGTGGGCACGCTCTCCGTCTCACCGGGCGTGTGCGGCCAGCCGTGCGCCAGGTTCCACTCGACCCGCTTCGTCTCGATCGCCACGCTGTTGTTCACGATCGTCATCGGCGCACCCTTGATCGCCACCGTCTGGACCTCCTCGGCCCACCACTCCTCGCCCGGGATCGCCGGCCACGGCCCGCCCCCCGGGATGTAGAAGTCGCGCCCGTCCGGCAGGGTCACCACGCTGTCGTTGTTGCACAGGATGTAGTTCTTGGCCGTCCGCAGCGCCTCCACGTCCGCCAGGCCCGCGTTCACGTGGAAGATCGGGTCCTCCATCATCTCGCTCGGCGAGATCGTCGTGTACATCCGCGTCAGGTACGGCCAGGTCTGGATCAGCTGCTCGCCGTGGATGCCCGGCTCGATCACCCGCTCCAGCAACGCCGCCGCGAAGCCGTTGCCCATGTCCCACTTCACGAGGTCGATGTCGGCCGAGTACGTGCTCAGGTTCGTATAGAAGTCCACCGGATCGACCCCGTTCGGCGGCGGCAGGAACTCGAGCAGCATCCCGTACACCAGCGGATGGTTCCACGCGCAGTCGAAGCTGTCATAGCAGGCCCCCAGGGTCTGCGCGTTCAACACGGTCACCGCCTGCACCGGGTCGAGCCCGATGAAGTCGTTCTCGTCCCAGCTCGGGTTGTAGATCCCCCCGGTGCTCACCACGCTGCTCTTGCCCGCGAACTCCGTCACGAACGCCCGACCGTCGGCCATGAAGGCATCCACCGCGTTGGTGATCACCTCCTTGTAGTTGGTCGCCCGGTTCAGCCAGTCGATCTTCAGCGGGTTCACCAGCACGTGCCGATAATTCGTCGGCGCCGCCCGCCCGTCCGCCAGCACGAACACCCGGATGTCCATGTCCTCCACCGCCGCGATCCGCGTCAGCCGCAGCGGGAAGCAGGTCTCGTTCGACGGATACCGCAACGTGATCGGGTGCACGTCCGCCACCGTCGCGCTCGTCCGCAGCTTCAGCGCCGCGATCACGTTCCCCTCCGCCAGGTACTGCATCAGGATCGGCTCCGCCTTCGCGTCCCACAGGTAGCCGTTGTCCTCCAGCCACGTCTTGATCGGCCCCACCTCGGTGTCCTGCAGCACCGCCACCTGAAACGCGCCCACCGCCTCCTCCAGCAGCACCGTCGGGCCGTGTCGCCGCTCTCGGCCCCACTCGTGCCGGCGCCCGACGGGTCGCTGGCGCTGGCGCTGTCGCTGTTGCTGCCCCCGTCCGAGGTGCCGAACCCGCCGCCGCAGTCCTCGACCGTCGTCGTGATGTCATAGAGCGGCACCGACGCCGCCCGGATCGCATCGAACAACGGCTGCGAACCCACCGAGAATTCCGGCACCGCCGTCAGCGGAACCAGCCAACCAAAGTTCTCCGCGTTCGTCTCCGGGTCGATCGAGATCTGGATGTGCACCTCGCTCTCGGTGTCACCGATCACGAAGATCACGTTCTCACCGGTCTGGTCCACCGGCATCGGCCCGGGGATCCCACCGTCGCAGAAGGTCCCGCCGCACGCCTCCGCCGCGTTCGGCGTCATCGCCATACACGCCGCCGACAGCACCGCAAGCCCACTCACCGCACGCATCCACTGATTGCTCGATCGTCGCATCGTAATCTCTCCGGTAATCAAAGAAGCGCACCACAGTCCCACAGCCCGGGCCATCTGACCAGGACCTGCGCTTCGCAAGTCCTGCGGCCACGAGCGCTCGCGTCCGCCGCCGGTCCGCCGCCAGCAGGCCGCCGGCCTACTGGCGGCCGCCAGTAGGCTCGCGGCGCTCAGGCTCTCAGGAGCGAAAGCTGTAGGCCCGGTGCGCGTGGACGCGAAACACGCCCCGGGCCCGCAGCTGCAGCGGCCCAGCCGCGTCGATAGAAATCGACGGAACAGCGTTCGATTGACTCTCGGGCTGCTTCGGCGGGACCACGTCGAGGTGGAAGCGCACCGTCGGCGACGGGTCGATGCGGCGCAAATACTCCAGCGAGAACTCGCGGGCCTCGTCCTCATCGCAGGCCAGCACCGTGAGTCCAGTCGTGTAGCCGTCCGAATTCTCGGGCCAGTACTCGGGCCGCTCGCCGGCCTCGGCGCGGGCCACCACCGTGAAGATCGTGACCTGCGGCGAGCGCCCGTGGTCGGCCTCGTTGAGGCTGTCGAGGATGTGCGGCGTGATCCACTCGCGTTGGCCCGCGATGCGGGCCACGTCGCGGGCCTCGGCCTGCCGCCCCGTCTGCCACAGCGCCTCGAACACCTCCTCGACCACCAGGCTGCAATAGCCCGCGTTGGCCGCGTCGCCCGCGTAGCGCCGCTCGAGCAGGTCCAGCGCGCCGTACAGCAGGCTCAGCGCCTCGTCGAGGTCGCAGTCGACCGCGCTCAGGCGCCACCCGCCGAGCACCGCCAGCGTCAGCGCGTTCTCCGGATCGAGCCGCCGCGCCTGCTCGAGCGCCCCCTGGGCCTGCTCGTGCTTGCCCACGCGGTACAGCGTGATCGCCTTGTTGTACTGCGCCCCCGCGTGCTCCGGCTCGACGCTCAAGGCGAAGTTGAAGCGCTCGATCGCCTCCTCGAAGCGCTCGAGGTCCGACAGGCAGATGCCGTGCTCGACCAGGATCTCGACGTGGATCGGGTCGTACCCGAGGTACGCGTCGTAGACCTGCTCCGCCTCATCGAGCCGCCCCTGCCGCCGCAGCATCGCCCCCAGCGCCGAGGTCGCCTCGAACATCGCCCCGCCGCCCCGGTCCGCCTCGTTCGCGTGGCGGTAGCAGACCTCGGCCTCGGGCTCGCGGCCCAGGCGCTCGAGCACCGCCCCGAGGTTGTAGTGCTGCAGCGCCCCGCCGGCCTCGACGTCGATCGCCATCTCAAAGGCCGCTCGCGCCTGCTCGAGGTCGCCGAACAGGTCGTGCACGTTGCCCAGCGCGATGAGAATGTCGATCTCCCGCGGGAACTCGCTCGCGGCCCGCTTGGCCAGCGTCAGCGCGTTGTCCAGCTCGTCGGTCTCACACAGCCCGCGGATCCACATGCAGTACATGCGGACCAGGTCGTCCGGCGGCAGCTCCGGCTCCCACGAGCTGCGCAGCAGTCGGACCGCCGAGTCGGCGGCTCCCTGGTCGAGGAGCGTGGCGATCGCATCGAGCGGCAGGGAGGACATGACGACGGCGGGGAAGCCTTTTTTGCACGGCCAGGGCGGGCTGGCAATGTCTCGCAGAAGCCAGTCCCTGGGGCCAGACGGGCCCGCGTGTGCGCCCTCATCCGGACTCTCGCCGCTCCCGAGCACACAGGCCCTGTGCGCAGGCGCGACGCTGGCGGCGTCGCCCCGCCAGGCGCACCAGCACGCGGCCCAGCGCGACACCGGTGGCCCTAGCCCTGGCCTTGCGTGACTCGCTGGAGATCGACCGGTGTTGGCTCGCGCGGCTCACCAGACGCACCACCGCGAGCCCTCGGGTTCGCCCCGCGCCCGAGCTCGTGACTCCACCACCGCAGCCCAGATCCTCGCAGCAGCAGCGCGCCTGTGCGGACGTTCAGACCGAGCGTCTCCGGGCACCGCAGCCGCGCCCCGCAACGGCGGCTGCCAGATCTCGCCGCCGCCACGAATTCACGATGGACCGCGACGCCCCGCCAACTCGCCGAGCCGGTCGCGCACGATGCCGAGGAACAGCCCCATCCCCGTCGGGATCAGGTCGTCGTCGAAGTCGAAGTCCGGGTGGTGACACACCGGCGTGTCCTCGCCGGCCCGCTGCGCCCCGACGAAGAAGTACGCCGATGGCACCGCCTGCGCGAAGTAAGCGAAGTCCTCGCCGCCCGCGCACGGCAGGTCCTGCTCGCTCACCCGCGCCGCGCCGAGCTGCGCCGCCGCCACCCGGGCCACCGCCGCCGCACAGCGAGGATCGTTGAGCAGCACCGGATACCCTTCATCGACCTCGAGCTCGATCTTCACGCCGAAGGTCGCCGCCGTCCCGTCCACCTCGTGCAGCCGCGCCATCACCCGCTCGCTCACCGCCGGGTCGAAGGTCCGCACCGTCCCCCGCAGCCGCGCCGTCTCGGCGATCACGTTGTGCGTCGTCCCGGCCGTGAACTGCGTGATCGACAGCACCGCACCGCCCTGATACCCGAGCCCGCGCGCCACCACCGTCTGCAGCGCCGCGACCAGGTGCGCCCCCGCGACGATCGGGTCGCGACACAGCTGCGGTTGACTCGCGTGCCCGCCCTTCCCCGTGATCGTCAGCGTCAGCTCGTGCACCTGCGCCAACATCGCCCCGCTGCGCACGTGGACCTGTCCTTTGGGGAAGCCTGGCCAATTGTGCAGGCCGTATAGCTCGGCCACCCCGTCGAGCGCACCCTCGGCCAGCATCACCTTCGCCCCGCCGCCACGCACGCCCTCCTCAGCCGGCTGAAACAGCAGACGCACGTTGCCCGGCACCGCCTCGCGATGACGCGCCAGCAGCTCCGCGACCCCGAGCAAGATCGCCGTGTGCCCGTCGTGCCCGCACTTGTGCGCCTTGCCGGCGTGGATCGACCGGTGCTCGATGTCCGTGGTCTCGTGCATCGGCAAGCAGTCGAGATCGGCCCGCAACGCGATCACCGGCCCCGGCGCCCCCGGCCGCAGATCCGCGACCAGCCCCGTCTCGGCGCACACCCGCGGCGCATAGCCGCGGTCCTCGAGCCACGCGCGGCACAGCGCCTGCGTCCGCGTCTCCTCGAAGCCGAGCTCCGGATGGCGGTGGATGTCCCGCCGCAGCTGGCGTAGCTGCGGCACCAGAGCCTCGATCTCGCCTCGCGGGTCGCTCCAACTCATGCCCGCACCGTAGACCATGTCCCCCGCCAGCGCGAGCGTGGCACACTCGCCCCATGACCAGCGGCCCCCTCCGTGGCCCCATCCACGGCCCCCTCCGCAGCAAGGCCCTCGTCCTCTACGACGGCACCCGCACCCCCCACCGCTCGTGTGGCATCGCCCTCGCCGAGACCTTCGACCGCCCCACCGCCGCCTATCAGAGCCTGCGCCGCGGCGGCATCACCGGCCGCGGCACCTGCGGGGCCGTCGTCGCCGGCCAGCTCCTCCTCGGCGAGTTCCTCGGCGACCCCGACCCCACCGGCAAGGTCACCCCCGACCTGCGCGCCGCCATGCTCGAGTACGACGCCCGCATCGCCGCCGAGCTCGCCCGCGGCCTGAGCCCCGACCTCGTCTGCAACAACCTCACCGCCCCCCACGGCGACTTCACCGGCCCCGCCCGCCACCACTTCTGCACCGCCCTCGTCGGCCAGGTCGCCGAGATCGTCGACGAGGTCCTGCGCGCCCACGGCATCGACCACCACGCGACCCCCGTGCAGCTCGCCGACGGCACCCGCTTCGACCCCGAGGCTGTCTCTTCAGACAGGTCGCTCCGGCCCTGAACTCGAGCCGAATACCCCCGGCGAACGGCGCCGCGGTACCCCAGACGAACGGCGCCGCGGTGCCGCGGTGCCCCAGGCGAACGGCACCGCGGTGCCCCAGGCGAGCGCCCGCGCTCCGCCGCCCCGCGGTTGCCAGGACGCGCCCCCCCGTGCCAACCTTGCCGCCATGCAGACTCAGCCCGCCGACGCGCCCGCAGCCCCGCCGCAGGCGCAGCCCCCCGCCGGCTCGACCCCGCAGCCCGTCACCGACGAAGTGCTCTACCAGGGCATCGCCAAGCACAGCGCCAACATCGGCGTGTACCTCATGTGGGTCGGCGTCTGCATCCTCGGCGGCCTGATCGGCTACGGCCTCCTGCAGATCCCCGCGCTGTCCGGCTACCCGCTGTGGGTCCTCAGCCTCATCGGCGTGCCGATGCTCCTGTGGAGCTACCTGGTCCACATCAAGTACCGCTACAAGGTCACGCGCCGCCGCGTCGAGACCGAGCGCGGCGTGCTGACCACCCGCCTCGACACCCTCGAGCTGTGGCGCGTGCTCGACGTCCGCTACGAGCGCAACCTCATCGACCAGATCTTCGACAACGCGAAGATCATCCTCGTCGGCACCGACCAGTCGGACCCGGAGCTCATCCTCTACGGCATGCCCGACCACCGCCAGCTCTTCGAGCGCCTGCGCGACGCGGTCCAACTCGCCCGCCACACCAACCGCCCGATGGAGCTCGCCCCCGGCACCCACGGCGCCCACGGTGATGGGATCGACGCCTTCACCGGCGGCGAGCACCACCACTGATCTCGGGCGCACTCGCGCGCCATCGCCGGACCCTCCTGCGCCCCGCGATCCGCGTATCATCGGCGGCGATGTCCCGCCCCGAGAACCCATCCGCCCTGCACATCCTCTGCTTCGTCTACCTCACCTTCAGCCACGTCACCGACGGCGAGCTGGCCCGTGAGGAGCTCGACACCATCAGCCGTGTGCTGCAAGGCTGGGTGCCCGACGCCCCCGCCGGCGCCATCCAGCGCGTCCTCCACGAGTCCGCCGCCTGGCTCAACAGCATCGCCGACGACGACGCCCGCCTCGCCCAGGCCGAGCAGTACGCCCACCTCATGCGCAAGGAGATGAGCGACAAGCAGCGCCAGGCCGTGCTCGTCAACCTCATCGAGCTCGCCCGCGCCGACGGCAAAATCACCGCGAAAGAGGAGGCGTTCATCACCCGCCTCACCGCCATCCTCGACGCAACCTGACTCGCCGCCAGGCGTCAACGCGAGGCCCGCCCACGCCCTCGCCTGCGACGGAGCGAGGTCCCCGAACGAAACCTCCGACACGTCGAGCCAGGGCCCACCCACGGCGACGCAGCGAGGTCCCCGAACGACGGGAAACCGGGGCCCACCCGTCCCCGACGAAGGCCCGACGCCAGGAGGGCCTGTCGAGTCATGTCATCGATGTCGTTCGTCTTGCCGACGAAAAGCCGACACAGCACCGTGAAGTGACGCCCGAGAGGCCGCTCACCCGCCAGCCTGGGGTCGTCGTCGTCGTCGAGCCGTTCCGGCGGCACGACCTGCCGATCGGACCTCGATCGGACCTACCTGGCCAAAAGGACAGCCCGTAACCACCGGGTCTACCCCTGCACAGGCCCTCAGATCGCCTGTCCGCGTTCGCGCAGCTCTCCACTCGCGGATTCGCAGGCTCACACGATGCCACGAAAATTTTCGTGATCCGTTGCCGGTCTCGAGACACTACCCGCAACAGCCTGAGGCATCTCCCCATCCTGAAAGGCCGCCCCATGATCGTCCACGCTCCCCTATCGCGGTCCGGATCCCCCTCCGAGACAACTGATCCGACCGGTCTGGCCGACCACGAAGCCGATACCCCCCGTGATGGCGACCCCTTCCGCCAGCTCTTCCACCGCCACGCCAATCACCTCAACAGCGCCCAGACCCATCACATGAAGGCTGGCCTGCGCACCCGCCTCTTCGCCGAGAAGAACGAGCTCTGAGGGCCACGGGGCAGGCGCCGCATCCCCACGGCTCCTGCCCCGCTCGCCCCTGGGCTCGCTCCAGCGTCAACTGCGCACCCCTCGCAGGAACCTGCGATCAACGCACCCGGGCCCGCGCCGCCGCGATCGCCTCCGTGAGCATCACATCATGCTGCGCTGGCTCGGCCCAGCGCCGCTGACCCTCCTCCGGCAACAGCTCGATCGGGTCAAAGTAGCAGTAGAACGCCTCTGGATTGACATTGGGGCTGCGATACACGCTGACCCCCGTCACCGGGTTGTAGTGCTCGAACGAGTGCACGTCCCGCTTGCCGCCTCCGCCCGGCGCGTCGACCACGAAGGTCGGCGTGTTGAAGCCCGCCGTCAGCCCGCGCACCTGCTTCTCGAGCTCGATCGCGGTGCCCACGGTGGTCCGCAGATCCTCGACCCCCTTGACCAGGTCGTGCACGTACACGTAGTAGGCGTGCACGTTCAGGTAGCTCATCCGCTTGATGAGCATGCGCATGGTCTCCGGATCGTCGTTGACGCCGCGCTGCAGCACCGACTGGTTGCGCACCGTCACCCCGGCCGAGAACAGCCGATCCATCGCCCGCTTGGTGATCTCGGTGAGCTCGGTCGGATGGTTGAAGTGCGTGTGCAACACGACCTCCTTGGCCATCGTCCGCCCGCGCTCGACGACGCCGACCAGCGCCGAGAACCACGCGTCGTCCGTGAGGATCTTCTGCGGCATGACGGCCGGACCCTTGGTCGCGAAGCGCATGCGCCGGACGTTCGGCATGTCGAGCAGGCGGTTGCCGATCAACGTGATGTGCTCCGCCCGCAGGTTGTACGAGTCGCCCCCGCTGATGACGATGTCCTCGAGCTCCGGCCGCGACGCGATGTACGCGAAGGCCCGCTCCCAGCGGTCCATCGTCGGGCTCATGTGCACCTTCTCCACCTGGTCCGTGTCGGTGCCGACCGCGTAGCTGCGCGTGCAGAACCGGCAGTACACCGGGCAGGTGTCGAGCGCGAGGAACAGCGCCTTGTCCGGGTAACGGTGCGTCAGCCCCGGCACCGGCGCGTCGGCCTGCTCATGCAACGAGTCCAGGTCGAGCTTGGGATGGTCGGGCCGCAGCAGCGAACCCAGCGTGATGAACTGCCGCCGCAGCGGATCTTCGTAGGGCCGCGACCAGTCGATCAAACTCAGCAGGTACGGCGAGACCCGCACGGCCATCGGCGCCCGATGAAATCCCTCGCGCGCGTCGCTGATGAAGCCCGGCGTCACCAGCTCCTGGACCACATCGAGCAGCTTGTCGGGCCGCGTGATCGTGTGCTTGCTCTGCCACTTGTGATCGAGGAAGGTCGCCTCGTCGACATCCCGATACGCCGGGATCTTCCGCCAGAAGTCCCCGCCCAGCAGCTGCCGGTGCACCAGCGTCGCCGGGTCGACCGGCGCCTTCCGCAAGTGATCGTCACGTCCGAGGATGTGCACCTTTTCCATGGCCGGATGATGCGGTCGAAACCCCGTCCGCAACAGCACAGGCGTGAACTTCACAGCAATCCCGACCCCGGCGCGCACGCGCGTGTTACCCCTCACGCCCCGGCCGGCCCCTCGCCGCGTCGCCCTGACGATCGGCACCCTCGTCCCGGCAGGCGCCGTCGCCCTGGGCCTCGTTGATCGCGCGTCGCCCACCTTCGTCGGCACCCTCGCCCGCCGCGCTACACTGCCCGCCCCGTGCCCCCGCAAGGCCCACCGCGCCGACCCGCGCCCGCCGACCCGCGCCCACCCGCACCGTCCGCGCCCGCCCTCACGCCCTGGCCCACCGCGCCCACCGAGCACCTGCGCGACGACCTCGCCCTCGCCCGCGCCCTCGCCGAGCTCGCCGCCCAGCACCCCGCCACCCTCGGCCTCGTCGTCCTGCTCGCCGCGCCCCACCCCGACCTGCCCCGCGAAGCCGCCCACGACCCCCGCAAGCTGCGCACCGAGCTGCTCGCCCTCGCCGGCGAGGGCCGCGTCTTCATCCTCCACCTCGCCTGCCTCGCCGACCTGCGCCCGCTCCAAGACCTCCTCACCGGCGCCGCCAGCACCCCCCCCTACGTCGTCTTCCACGACGCCCACTTCAGCCTCGCCGCCCTCGCCTCGCTCGGCATCAGCCCGCCCCGCTACGGCTGCACTCTCACCGCCGCCACCCTGCTCGCCGAGGGCGCCAGCCTCCGCCATGACGCCAGCGAGCTCGCAACCCTGGTCGCCGAGCAGCTCCATCACGGCCTCCCCGGCCAGGTCCAGCAGGGTCAGGTCAGCCCCGCGATCGCCCGCTATCCCGTCGCCGCCGCCGCCGCCGCCGCCCTGGTCCCGCTCCTGCGCGCCCTCACCCCCGCCCTCCGCGAGCGCGGCCTGTCCCGCGTCTACGAGCTCGAGTGCCGCCTCCTCCCCAGCGTCCTCGCCATGGAGGCCGCCGGCGTCGGCCTCGACGTCCCCGGCTTCCAGCGCATCGCCGCCAGCTGGCAGCACGAGAAGGACACCACCGCGCCCACCCCCGAGCGCCTCGCCCAGCTCGACAAATTGATCTCGAACTACACCCGCTGGCCCGTCGACTTCGTCGACGACGACGGCCGCATGCGCCCGCACCTGCACCCGCTCGCCACCGACTCCGGCCGCTTCGCCTGCACCCGCCCGAACCTCCAGCAAGTCCCCGCCGAGCACACCGCACCCGGCCTGCGCGCCTGCTTCATCCCGGCCCCCGGCAACCGCCTCATCATCGCCGACTACGCCCAGATCGAGCTCCGCGTCGCCGCCCAGCTCGCCCCCTGCTCCGCCATGCGTCAGGTCTTCCGCGACGGCCGCGACCCCCACCGCGCCACCGCGGCCACCCTCGCCGGCAAGCCCGAGTCCGCCATCTCGAGCCACGAGCGCAAGCTCGCCAAGGCCGTCAACTTCGGCTTCCTCTTCGGCATGGGCGCCCGTCGCTTCCAGGAGTACGCCCTCGGCAGCTACGGCCTCGAGCTCGACGCCCAGGCCGCCCAGGCCGCCCGCGACGCCTTCTTCGCCACCTTCCCCGGCATCGCCGCCTGGCACCGCCGGATCGGCGCGCTCGAGCACCGCAGCCAGCGCGAGGACATCACCGTCCACACCGCCCTCGGCCGGCGCAAGCGCTTCCCCGCCGGCCACTTCAGCTTCAACGCCGCGCTCAACATCCCCGTCCAGGGCACCGCCGCCGAGGGCTTCAAGCGGGCCATGATCGACCTCCACGTCGCCCTCGCCGCGATCGGCGGCCGCGGCGTCCTGTGTGTCCACGACGAGTACCTCGCCGAGGTCCCCGAGGCCGCCGCCGAGGCCGCCCGCGAGCTGGTTCAGCGCACCATGGAGGCCGCGATGGCCACCGTCGTGCCCGACGTCCCGATCGTCGCCGAGGCCCTGATCGCCAGCAGCTGGTCCGACAAGTGAAACCTCACGGCTGATCGCTGTGCTCCAAGCGTCGACTCGGCCCTCCGAGCGCAGATCCTCGATCCCGGGAGCCTTACAACCATGCAGCCCCTCCTCACCACCCGCCGCGGCTTCGTCCGCGGCACGGCCACTGGCGCCGTCCTGCTCGGCGCCTCCGGTCTGACGGGTTGCCGTCGCACCGCCGCCCCCGGAATTCCGATGATCCCAGGCGAACACTCCTCCCTCTCCGATCACCTCGGCTTCTTCTCGGTCGACGAGCCCACCATCGCCCGCGTGATGGCCGAGCTCACCGCCCGCGGCGCCGACGCGGCCGACCTCTACTTCCAGCACAGCCGCGACAACAGCATCACCATGGAGGACGGCATCATCAGCCGCGCCTCCTCCTCGGTCGACCAGGGCGTCGGCCTCCGCGTCGTCGTCGGCGACCAGACCGGCTACGCCTTCACCGAGGACCTCTCGCTCGCCGCCATGCTCGCCGCGGCCCGCACCGCCGCCAGCATCGCCCACGGCGGCAAGGTCGTCCCGCCCGTCGCCTACAGCCACGGCCAGGCCGCCAGCTACTACCCGCTCACCCAGCCGTGGGCCGAGGTCGGCGTCACCCAGAAGCTCCCGCGCATCGCCAGGCTCAACGCCCTCGCCCGCGCGGCCGACCCCGCCGTCGAGAAGGTCACCGTCAGCTGGGCCGACGGCGAGGAGGCCGTCCTGATCGTCGACATGCACGGCAAGATCCACACCGACCTGCGGCCGATGACCCGCCTGTGGTGCATGGTCACCGCCAAGAAGAACGGCGTCACCCAGGCCAACTCGGCCAACCTCGCCGCCCGCCAGGGCTTCGACTGGTACACCGACGAGCGCCTCCAGTTCGTCGCCGCCGAGGCCGTCAAGCGCACCATGATCCTGTTCGAGGCCAAGCGTCCGCCCGCCGGCGAGCTGCCCGTCGTCCTGGCCGCCGGCGCCTCCGGCATCCTCCTGCACGAGGCCATCGGCCACGGCATGGAGGCCGACTTCAACCGCAAGGGCACCAGCATCTACGCCAGCATGATCGGCAAAAAAGTCGCCCCCGACTTCGTCACCATCGTCGACGACGCCACCCAGCCCGGCGAACGCGGCGCCCTCAACATCGACGACGAGGGCAACCCCACCGAAAAGACCATCCTCGTCGACCACGGCGTCATGGCCTCCTACCTGCACGACAGCATCAGCGCCCGCCACTACAAGCACCGCGGCACCGGCTCGGGCCGGCGCGAGTCATTCCGCCACGCCCCCCTGCCGCGCATGCGCAGCACATACATGGAGAACGGCCCGCACACCCGCGACGAGATCATCGCCTCGGTCAAGAAGGGCATCATCGCCGAGACCTTCACCAACGGTCAGGTCCAGATCGGCGCCGGCGACTTCACCTTCTACATCAAGAACGGCTGGCTCATCGAGGACGGCAAGATCACCGCCCCGATCAAGGACATCAACATCATCGGCAACGGCCCCGAGGCGCTGCGCAACGTCACCATGGTCGCCAACGACACCAAGCTCGACTTCGGCGGCTGGACCTGCGGCAAGGACGGCCAGTCCGTCCCCGTCTCGCAGGGCATGCCCACCACCCTCGTCTCCAAGATGACCGTCGGAGGCGAAAATGTCTGAGCTCCTCCACAGCGCCACCGCAGCCGTCGAGATGGCCCGCAAGGCCGGTGCCCAGGACGCCTGGGCCTCGCTCTCGCGCGACCGATCGGTCAGCTACACCTTCCGCGACGGCAAGATCGAGAAGGTCGAGGAGAGCACCTCCCGCGGCCTCGGCATCAGCCTCTACGTCGACGACCGCTACTCCACCCACAGCACCACCGACCTCCGCCCCGACCGCCTCCAGGCCTTCATCGCCGAGGCCGTCGCCCTCACCCGCGCCCTCCAGCCCGACCCCCACCGCAAGATCCCCGACCCCGCCCTCTTCAAGGATCGCCCCACCACCGACCTCGAGCGCAACGACCCCGCCGTCGCCCGCATCACCCGCGAGCAACGCGAGGCCTGGTGCGCCGAGATGGACACCCGCGCCCACGCCGACAAGCGCGTCATCTCGGCCGAGAGCAGCCTGTTCAGCGGCGAGTCGCAGGGCGCCTCCGCCAGCTCCAACGGCTTCTCTGGCACCTGGGACGGCGCCTACGTCGGCTACTCCGCCAACGTCACCGTGCGCGAGGGCGAGGACAAGCGCCCCGAGGGCTCCGCCTCCGCCGTCGGTCGCTTCCTCGCCGGCCTGCCCGAGCCCGGCAAGATCGCCGACAAGGCCCTCGGCCGCGCCCTCGAGCGCCTCGGCAGCAAGAAGGGCCCGACCCTGCGCGCCACCATGGTCGTCGACCCCGAGGCCGCCGTCTCGCTGATCTCCCGCGCCCTCGGCCCCGCCAGCGCCGCCGCGATCCAGCAGGGCCGCTCGTACTGGGCCGGCAAGCTCGGCCAGCCGCTGTTCGGCGACAAGCTCACGATCACCGACGATCCGCTGATCCCCCGCGGCCTCGCCTCGCGCCACTTCGACGGCGAGGGAATCTCCGCCAAACGCATGCCCGTGCTCGAGCGCGGCGTCGTCAAGAACCTCTACGTCGACACCTACTACGGCCGCAAGCTCGGCATGGCCCCGACCACCGGCTCCGCCTCCAACCGCGTCGTCGCCCTCGGCGAGCACGACCTCGCCGCCCTGCTCGCCCAGGCCGGCAGCGGCATCTACGTCACCTCCTGGCTCGGCGGCAACTCCGACAGCACCACCGGCGACTTCTCGCTCGGCCTACGCGGCCACCTCATCGAGAACGGCAAGATCGGCGCGCCGATCGGCGAGATGAACGTCACCGGCAACCTGCCCGCGCTCTACCGCAGCCTGAGCGCCGTCGGCAACGACCCCTACCCGTACTCCAGCCTGCGCGCCCCGACCCTGGTGTTCTCCGACGTCCAGTTCAGCGGCGCCTGACCCGAGGGACAGGTCCAAAAACAACGAGGGCCTGACCGCAAACGCGGCCAGGCCCTGCTTCGTGCCCCGAGGGGCCGCGACGACGCCTACTTCTTCAGGCTCTTGCAGAAGTTGAGCGCGTTGGTCTGCTGCGCCTCCTGCGACGCGGTCGTCTCGCACCAGATCGACTTGCCGTCGATCTCGCGGCGGACGTTGACGAAGTAGTTCTTGCCCATGCCGCCCTCGTTGTCGAAGGTGATGGCCCAGCCGTCGGCCAGCTTCTCCTCCTTGAGGTTCTTCGGCGTGTACATGTCCGCCTCCTTCTTGGCGTCCTCGACCGTCTTCGGGCGCGAGTCCGAGGCGATCTGGGCCGTGACCACCAGGCCGGGGCCCTGGATCATGTGACCGTCGCCCTTGGGGATCATCTCGCCGACGGTGGCATCGGGGACGGCGTCGGCCTTGAGCCCCAGCTTCGGCAGGTCGAGCGGGCCGGCCGCCTTGGCGGCGTCCGCCGCCTTGGCGTCGCCCGCCTTCGCGTCGGTCTTCTTGGCGTCGCCCTTGGTCGCGCCACCGCAAGCAGCGAGGGTCAGCATCAGGGGGAGAGCGAGGAGAATCTTCATGTGGGTTCCTTCGTGGTCGCGCGCGATCGTGTGCGCGGCGCGTGCGTGCTTGGTGAGTGAGAGTGCGCGAACGCGCCAGTGCGCGAAGCCGGGCGAGGATCCACGCTCGCCGCCCCCCCGTCAAGACCGTATCCGCCCCACAAGCCCCTCGGGGTCAACCGAACGCCCGCGCCCCCGGAGCCGTTTGGGCGACCACGGGGGCGCGGACGTTGTCACTTCGGGACCGCCTGGCTTCCCCAGACAGCGCTGCAAACCAACGATAACGCGGACCTACCTACGCTCTATCCACCACCTGCCAAGTGCGATGATTCGCAAGGCCCTCGCCTCCACCCACTCGCGCCTCCGCTCCGTCCCCGCGGGCCGCCAGACTCCAACCACCCAACCGTCTCGCCGACCGCGGAGGCCTCGTGCCCACCGCTCTGGGGGCCACTCTACCCGCACCGCGTCGCGGACCGCAACAGTTTTTACCGCGCGTGACCATGTGGCGCCGCGCTCGCTAATGTTAGTACATGTCTCTTAGGACATGTGAAAACCGACACGAAGCGGGCTGCGCGACTGGCCGTACAACTGGCCGCACTACTGACCGCATCTCTGGCCGCATCTCTGGCCTCCGACGCGGCGCCCGCGTCGTCTCGGCGAGCGCTGGCGCACCGCGAGCTTTCCTCTACACTCCCGCGCGTGCACGAACTGCTCGACAGCTCCGCCGTCACCCTCGCCCGGTGGATCCGCGAGCGCAAGCTCTCCCCCGTCGAGCTGCTCTCCGCCCTCATCCACCGCATCGCCGACGTGAACCCGGCGATCAACGCCGTGATCGCCGAACGCCACGAGGCCGCCCGCGCCGAGGCCCGCGCCGCCGAACACCGCGTCATGCACGAGCCGCCGGAGTCGCTGCCGCCGCTGCTCGGCCTGCCCTACACCGCCAAGGAGTACATCAGCGCCCGCGGCATGCCGCTCAGCGCCGGCATCTGGTCGCGCCGCCACGTCCGCGCCGAGCACGACGCCGAGACCGTCGCCCGCCTCGGCCGCGCCGGGGCGATCCTCGTCGGCATCACCAACGTGCCCGAGGGCGGCCTGTGGATGGAGACCTACAACGACGTCTACGGCCGCACCCACAACCCGTGGGATCTCACCCGCACCGCCGGCGGTTCGAGCGGCGGCGAGGGGGCGATCGTCGCCAGCGGCGGCGTCGCCTTCGGCCTCGGCGCCGACGTCGGCGGATCGATCCGCATCCCCGCCGCCTTCTGCGGCTGCGTCGGCCACAAGCCCACCGGGCGCATGGTCCCCAACACCGGCTTCTGGCCGCCAGCCAGCGGTGAACTCAGCGCTTACCTCGTCTGCGGCCCGCTCACCCGCCGCGTCGAGGACGTGCACCCGATCCTCTCCGTCCTCGCCGGCCCCGACGGCGTCGACGCCGTCGTCCGCCCGTGGGAGCTCCCGGACCCCGCGAGCATCGACCTGCGCGGCGTCACGGTCTACCCGATGGCCGGCGACGGCCGCGTGTGGGTGCGAGCGCCGATGCGAGCCGCGATCGCCAGCGCCGCCGAGGCCCTCGCGGCCCGCGGCGCCACCATCGGCACCCTCGAGAGCCGGCGCATGCGCCAGGCCTTCCCGATCTGGAGCGCCATGATGTCCCTCTCCGGCAGCCCGCCCTACGCGGAGATCCTCGGCGGCGACCGCCCGATCGCCGTCGTCCGCGAGCTCACCCGCCTCCTCCTCGGCCGCTCCCGCCACACCCTCCCCGCCCTCATCGTCGTCGCCCTGGAGAACCTCTCCAACCACTTCACCGGCCGCAAGCACGAGCTCGTCGCCGTCGGCAAGCTGCTCCAGAGCGAGCTGGAGGAGGCCCTCGGCCCGCGCGGCGTCCTCCTGTTCCCGCCTTACAGCCGGCCCGCCCCGCGCCACAGCTGGCCGCTGCTGACCCCCTTCGATTTCGTCTGCACCGGCCTGTTCAACGTGCTCGAGTTCCCCTCCACCACCCTCCCGATCCTGTGGCACCGCGGCCTCCCGGTCGGCATCCAGGTGATCGCCCGCCGCGGCAACGACAGCCTCACCATCGCCGTCGCCCACGCGCTCGAGCAGGCCTTCGGCGGCTGGCGCCGCGCCAACCCCCCGCTCGCCGTCGCCGCCTGATAGCTCCGACAGGCCCTCGGGACGGCGGCACAGGACATGTCCCGAGGGACATGTCCGTAAACCAGATAAGGACATGTCCCGGGGGACATGCCCAGAACCCGCGACATGTCCCGAGGGACATGCCCATCAACCAGCTCAGGGCCGCTTGCCCGCCGCGATCTGCAGCGTCCCCCCGCCCGCGAGCCCGAAGTTCACCACCGTCCCCTCGAGCACCTCGGTCAGCGAGCCGAGCAGGTAGCTGTTGCCGCCGGTCACGTCCTGCCCGTCGACGCTCACGATCTCGTCCCCGATCTTCATCCCTCCCGCCGCCGCCGCGCTGCCCGGGCGGACCACCGCCACGATCGATCGCCGCGCCAGCGGGTCCGCGCCCGGCTCGCTCTGCTTGAGGCTGTAACCGAAGTCGCCGGCCGCCTGGTCCTGCTTCACCCGCTTCTTGCTCACCTTGATCGGCGGGATCTCGACAGCCTCGCCGGTCGCCGCGACGAAGGTCGGCAGGAAGGTCCAGCCGTAGTCCTCGTCGTCCCAATTGCGCGGCATCACCATCACTCGCACCTTGCCCGTCGGCGCGTGCTCCACCTCGTAGCGGCCGGCCGCGTCCGTGATGTTCAGCTTCTCATCGTCGCCGCCGCCGAAGCTGAAGCTCGCGCCCCCGCCCTCGGCGCTCACCGACACCCGCAGCCCCGGCACCGGCTGCCCCTCGAGGTTCACCACCTTGCCGCGCACCGTCACCTTCGGCGCCAGCTCGACGCGCACGCCGCTGGTGTCCTGCCCCGCCGTCATCGCCGCCTCGACCTCCGCCGTCCCCGACCCGGCGTTGACGCGCACCTTGAACTTGCCCGCCGGCAGCTCGGCCAGGGTCCACGCCCCGCTGGTGCGGAAGAAGTGGTCGGTGCGCGAGAACCCGGTCGCGTCGTCGCGCAGCGACACCGTGAACTCCTCGGGCGCCCCGCCGCCGACCAGCGTCACCGTCCCGCTCATCCGCCCCGCCTCGGCGATCGTCAGCACGACATCACCGCCGAGCTCGACGTGCTCGAGGATCGCCTCGCCGCCGCCCTTGCGATGCGCCCGCAGCGTGTGCTTGCCCTCCTGCAGGTCCTCCAGCGCGAAGCGCCCGTCCGGGTCCGTCAGCTCCGGCGTCTGCCAGAAGCTGCCCCATCGCCCCGAGCGCACCGCCTGCCCGCTCGCCTGCGTCGCGCTGTCCGACTCCCGCGTCGCCTCGATGAACGCGTCCGCCAGCGGCCCGCCGTCGGCGTCGCGCACCACCCCGCTGATGCGCCCGTCGCTGCGCTCGACCACCAGCTTGACCTCCTCCACCCCGCCCTCGCGCACCGTCACCTTCTCGCCCTGCACGTCGTCGTCGCTGGTCCCCGGCGCCCGCATCTCGTCGCCCCAGCCGCGCCGCGCCGTCAGCCGGTACTCGCCCGCCGCCACGAACGGGAAGCTGAAGCTGCCGTCGTCGCCCGCCGCCGTGTTCTGCCAGTGCACCCCGTCGTGCATCGACACGTTGGCCCGCGGGATCGGGTTGCCCTTCGCGTCGCGCACGCTGCCCTTCACCTCGCCGGTCGCCGGCAGCTCGAGCCGCAGCCCCTCGAGGTCCTTGCCCTTCGTCAGCGTCGCCGGGATCGGCTTGGCCGGGGTCGCCCGCGGCGGCTCCCACACGTTCAGGCTGATCTGGTACTCGCCGGGCAGCAGCCCAGCCATCTCGAACTTCCCCTGCGCGTCAGTATCACCGCCCCAGGTGCCCGTCTGGTGCGCGCGCGGCTGGCTCGGGTCCGGCTTCGGCGACGCGCTCACGCTCACCCGCGGCACCGGCTTCCCGCTCGCGTCGACCACCACCCCGCGGATCGCCAGACCTCGCGTCACCTCCCAGCGCTGCCCCGCGACGCTCTTGTCCACCAGCTTCACCTTCGGCGCGTGCTCGGGCGAGATGAAGCCCTGACAATTGATCTCCACCGTGAACTCGCCCGGCAGCAGCCCGCGCACCCGCACCGTCCCGTCGCTCTCCGGCGAGGCCCACTCCTTGCGCGCGTTGGCCTTGTCCTCCAGGGTCACCCACGCCTGGTCGCAGGCCTGATCGCCGCCCTCGCCCGTGATCACCACCTTGCCCTCGATGAAGAACGCCGGGTGCGCCTTGATCGTGATCGACTCCGAGGTCTCCCCGAGCCCGAGGATCGCCTGCTCGTCCGCCAGGCCGAAGGCGTCGTCCGCCTCCGCCTTCGGCTTGTACGGCCCCGGCCGCAGCCCATCGAGCCGGAAGTTCCCGCCCGCGTCCGTGATCGCCGCGGCCTGGTTCCAGCCGTCGCCCCCGCTCTCCGCCGTCACCCGCGCGCCCTCCACCGGCGTCCCGTCGGCCACCCGCACGACCTTCCCGACCAGCACCGACTCCGGTGTCAGATACACCTCGAAGAAGTGCCCCGGCACCGCCCCCGACTCCCAGCCCGGCGCATAACCATCCGCGTCCGCCGAGACCCAGCCCTCGCCCGGCCGCACCCACAGGCTGAAGTTGCCGTCCGCCCCGGTGAACCCGAGCGCCATGTTCGACATCACCTGCGCCCCCTCGATCAGCCCGCCGCTCAGGTCCTTCACCACCCCGCGCAGCTCGACCCCGCCGCCCTCGAGCACGATGTCGATGTCCGCCACCGCCGCCCCCGGACGCAGCTCCACGCTGGTGCGCCGCGCCACCCCCTCGCCGCGGTGATAGGTGTCGGCGATGAACCCCCGCGCGCTGGCCGTCACCCCGTGGTTCACCCCGAACAGCCCGTCGAGCTGGTAGTGCCCGTCCTTCTCGCTGCTCGTGCAGGTCGCCCGCCGCGTGTCCGCGCTCGCCAGCTTCTCCGAGTGGGCCCGCGCGCACACCATCGCCCCGGCGATCGCCGCCCCCTTCTGGTCGCGCACCGTCCCCGCGATCGACGCCCGCTCCGCCCGCCGCGGATCGATCACCAGCCGCGACTTGCCCAGCGCGTCCAGATCGATCGCCCGCGAGGCCTCGCTCGCCCGCCGCAGCTCCGCGTCGTCCACCTCGGTCGCCTCCGCCGGCGCCTCGCGCCCGCGCCACAACCACACCCCCGCGCCGACCAGCGCGAACAGGGCGAGCACGCCCGGCCATCGACTCCGTGACTGTTCCGTTCGTTGCATCGCCACGCTCCTCCGCTCTCACCTGAGAAATTCCACGCCGCGCATCACGGTGGCTTCCCCGCCGTGACCGCGACCGTCACCCCGCGCGCCAGCCCCAGCCGCACCACCGCGCCCGGGGGGACGATCGTGAGGTTGTTGTGTAGATACGCGTCGGCCCCGATCACGCTCTGTCCCTCGACCATCACGATCTCGTCGCCGGCCTGCAGCCCCGCCGCCGCCGCCGGCCCACCCGGCCGCACCACCGCCACGACCTGGCGCCGCTGCAGCGGGTCGGCCCCCGGCTCCACGTGCCGGAGCGTGTACCCGAGGTTGCCCACCGGGTCGCCGCGCTCCACCAAGTTGCGCGTCATCCGGATCGGCGGCAGCTCCACCTCGGCCTCGCCCTCCGCGATCGTCACCGTCGTCCGCGTCGACTGATACTCGGTGGTCGAGCGCGGCATCGCCATCACCTGCACCACCCCGACCGGCGCCTGCTTCACCGTGTAGCGCCCCGCCGCGTCGCTCACGTGCTCGCCCGTCGGCGTCCCGAAGCGGAAGCTGTTGCCCGTCGTGATCACCACCGACACCCCAGCCACCGGTACGCCCTCGAGGTCCACCACCGTCCCGCGCGCCGTCACCTGCCCCGCCAGTTGCACGGTGACCCCGGTCTTGTCCTCCCCCGGCGCCAGCGCGACCTTCACCTTCCCGGTCCCGCCCGACGCCGTCACCGCGATCTCGAAGTCACCGTCCTCCAGCTCATTCAGCCGCCACGCCCCGCCAGTGCGAAAGAACTGATCCGTACGGTGGTACCCGCTCAACGGGTCGCGCAGCGTCAGCGTGAACTCCTCCGGCGCCCCGCCGCCCGCCAGCACCACCGTCCCCGCCATGCTCCCGGTCTCCGCCAGCGTCAGCGTCACCACCTCACCGATCGCCACGTGCTCGCGCAGCGCCTGCCCGCCGCCGCGCCGCTGCGCCCGCACGCTGTACTTCCCCGGCAGCAGCCCCTCGATCGTGAATCGCCCGTCCGCGTCGGTCAGCAGCGGCCTATCCGTGTACATGCGCCAGCGCTGCCGCCCCGCCTCCCCGGCCACCGCCGCCGCGCTCTCCGACTCGCGCCCGGTCTCGATGAACGCGTCGCTCACCGCCCCGCCGTCCGCATCACGCACCACGCCAGAGATCTTCCCGTCCGCCACCTCGACCACCATCTCCACCATCTCCACCGCCCCCGCGCGCACCGTCACCGGCACCCCCTGCAGGTCGTCGTCGCCGCTCCCCGGCGCGCGCAGCAGGTTCTCCCCGCGCCGCGCCGACAGCCGATACTCACCCGCCGACACCTCCGGGAAGTGGAAGCTCCCGTCGTCGCCCGCCCCGCGCCACTGGCTGCGCCCGCCCGTCAGCGACAACGTCACCCGCGCGAGCCCCTGCCCCCTCGCGTCGCGCACCCAACCCCTCAGCTCGCCCCCCGCCGGCAACTCGATGCGCACTCCCTCGAGGTCCCGCCCCGCCAGCAGCTCCACCGCGATCGGCTTGGCCGGCAGGGCCCGCGACGGATGCGAATCGAGCACGCTCACCAGATACTTGCCCGGCACCAGGCCGGGCAGCACAAAGCCCCCCTGCTCGTCCGTCGCCAGCGAGGACCTGTTGATCAGCCGCGCCCGCGGCTGCGTCGGGTCGGCCTGCCCGCTCGCATACAAAGTGACCCGCGACGCCGGCTGCCCGCGACCATCGACCACCACCCCGCGGATCGCCTGCCCCCGCGTCACCTCCCAGCGCAGCCCCGTCACGCTCGCCCCGCGCACTTGCACCGGCGGATAGCTCTCGGCCGACAGCATCCCGTCGCAGCGCACATACACCGTGTACTCCCCCGGCAGCAGCCCGCGCACCTGCACCGTCCCGTCCGGCTCGAGCACCGCGTAGTCCTGCCGCCCCTGCGTCTGGTCGACCACGCCGATCGACCCGCCCGCATCGCAACCGCCGCCACCCGCCACCACCACCGTCCCAGCCACCATGAACGCCGGATGCGCCTCGATCACCACCGGCGCGGAGGTCTCGCCGAAGCCGAGGATCACCTGCTCCTTCGCAAGTCCGTATGCATCATCCGCCTCGGCGCGGGCCTTGTACGGCCCGGGCAGCAGCTCGTCGATGCGAAACGCCCCGTTCGCGTCGCTGATCACCTGCTGCCCGCCCTCCGACGCCCACACCATCGCCCCCGCGATCGGCGAGCCATCCCCCGCGCGCACCACCTTCCCGATCAGCACCGACTCCGGCACCAGGTTCAGCTCGAAGCGATGCCCGGGCGCCACCCCGCCCTCCTGCGCCGGCACGTAGCCCTCCGCCTTGGTCCACACCCGCGTCTCCCCCGGCTGCACCCACAGCGAGAACTCGCCCTCCGGCCCCGACGCCGCGATCGCCACCCCGGTCCCCACGCTCTGGCCACCACCCGACACCTGCGCCCCCTCGACTGGCCCACCGCTCAGGTCGCGCACCACCCCCGTGATCTCGACCGCGCCGCCTTGCAGCGTGATGTCGATCCCCCGCGTCTCCTGCCCCGCCCGCAGCGCGACCGTGCTGCGCTGCGCCTCGCCCTCGCCGCGCGTGTGAAACATCGGCACGAAGCCCCGCGCCATCCCGCTGACCCGGTGGCTCACCGGCAGCAGCTCGCCGATCCGGTAGTGCCCGTCGCGCCCGCTGCTGGCACAGCGCAGCTCCTCCGCGCCCCCGGCCTGCCACGGCAGCTCGAGCAGCGCGCACACCTTCGCCTCCGCCACGGGCCGGCCCTGCTCGTCGCGCACCGTCCCCGACACCGCCGCCAGCCCCAGCCCCACCGGCAACGCCGGCAGCTCCAGCCGGTCCCGCGGCCCCGCCACCGCCGCCGTGGCCTCCGCCCCCGCCTCTGCTCCGCCTCCGCCTCCGCGCCTGGCCCACGCCACCACCACAGCAGCGCGAGCACCCCGAGCAGCCCGAGCACCCCCACGATCGCCCGCGAGCTGGTCCGTCGCCCCATCCTCGTCACTCCTCGAACCTGGCCTTCGGGTCCTGTCCCTGGGGCCCTGTCCATTCGTACAGGCTCACCTGCCCCGAAGGACAGCTCGTCCCTCGGCCCCCGGGTCCACCCTGCATGACACGCGCGCCCGCGAATTTAGTTCCCAACACCGTCATCTATTGTAGGGGTCCCACGCCCACACGTGAAGCCCACCCCACCGATCCCGCGCCTGTGTGCTCCCGGGGGTCATCGACGCGGCCCCGCCTCACTGCACCGGCGCGACCCGGTCCGGCACGACCGCCCCGGCCCGCATCACGACGCAGGCGCGACCCGATCCGGCACGATGTACACCTCGTCTTCCCCCGCGAGCTTCACGTTCCAGCAGCCCTCGCGCTCGCCGACCAGCGTAAACCGGGTCCCCTTGGCCAGCTTGCCGTCGTTGGCGCGCTCCTGCTTGCAGCCGCTGTCATAGAACGGCGTCTCGCGGGTGACCACATAGCTGGCCCCCGGCGTCGCCGTCGGCGCCGCGCTCTCCTGTCCCTTGGGACAGCCACCGACCGCCACCAGCATCAGCACAAACCACACGTGCCTCATGGAAGCCCTCCGCCGGCATTGTACGCCCCCGCGCAGCGTCCGCGCCGAGCGATCCGCGAATGTCCGCTGCGCCTTCCGCAACCGCGCGACGGCTCTCGGCGCGCGCGCCAAAGGGCGCTGATCCGCGAATTGACGGAGCTACGCCGGCTCCCGCATCCTGCAAGTCGAGACGCGCCGTGAACCAAAGGAGTGAAGCCATGACGAACCCCGTCGACCCCAAAGACCCCAAAGACCCCAAAGACCCGGTCGCCGCCGAGGACCCCGCGGCCTCGGAGCCAGCCGAGAGCTCCGAGGCCCCGAAGGCTGCTCCCAAGCCCGCGGTCGCGCCCGACGGACAGATCAACGACATTTGACTGGCGGCCCGGGCCGCCTCGTGGCGGCATCCGGGTCGACGACAGGTGAGCGAATACGGGTCGCCGCGGAGCCCGTCGCTCACCAATGCGCGGACTGGTTCCTACGCCTGTTCGCTCTCCCGGCTCGTCACTCGACCAGCGAGATCCCGACCCGCCCGTAGGCCGCCTCGATCGCCGCGACCTTGCGCTCGCGCTCGGCCGCCGCGAAGTAGCTGCGCGCCACGTCGACCAGGCCGCGCAGGGTCCGGGCGAAGGTCGCCCGCTGCGGCAGGCGGAGCAGGCACATGTAATAGAGAATCGCCGCCTCGCGCGGGCTGATCACCGCCTTGCCCGCGCCGTCGACCCCGGTGATCAGGAAATATGCGGCCTTGTTATGAATGTTGCTGTTCGTGTGGACCCCGCCCTCGTCCTCGCGAGTCTTGAGATAACGCGACATGTGATCGGGATCGCCGGTCCGCCCGGGGTCGCTCAGATCGCGGATCGGCTTGCCCGACCCGCCCAGCCCCGGGCCGAACTCCCAGCTCCAATGCGCCGGGTCCGAGTCCGCCCCGACGCGGTACCAGTTGCCGATGATCATGGCGAAGATATCGCACAGCGACTCGTTGAGCGCGCCAGACTCGCCCTTGTAGATCAGGTCGGCCGTGTGCTCGATGACCCCGTGCGTCAGCTCGTGGGCGATCACGTCGAGGAACGCCGCGAAGCTGCGCACCTGCCCCCCGGCGTCGTGCATCTGCCCGTACCACATCCGGCCGTCCCACCACGTCGCGTTACTCCAGTCGGGCGGATCCTCGTCGTCGCTCGAGATGCAGTTGACCACCGAGATGATCTCCATCCCCTTGTCGTCGACGCTGTCGCGCATCAAGATCGATCGATAGAAATCCAGCACCCGGCCCACATTCACGTGCGCCGACACGGCCGCCTGGTAATCGCCGCCAAAGTCCGCCCCGGCGTGGCGGATCGGCTGCTTCGGCAGGCGGATCGGGCTTGCGCTGATATCCCCACCCGCGATGTCGAAGGTCCGCATCCGTCGCATCGGATCGCTGAGCTCATAGCCCTCCGCCACCGCCTGCCCGAAGAACTCCTGCGGCTCGCCGAGCGCGTCCAGGCCCTGACATTTGCTCGGGATCGCCGCCTGCTCGTGCGCCTTGCCCCGCGCTCGCGGGGCGCTGCTATAGTGAAACACCACCTCGCCGTCGTGGGCATCGACGAGGTAATTGAAGCGCACCACCCGATGTCGCGGTGAGCCGCCGTGGCCGCGCCTCGCGTGCTCCGCGTGCCCCTCATGATTGGCCCCGCCCGCGGGCGCCACCGCCAGGTCGTGAAAGAACCACACGAGGTGCCAGCGGTCGACCTCGTCGTCGTGATAGTAGGTCAGGCTCGGCGCCCCGGCGCCCTGCAGCGCGGCCGGATCGACCTCCGCCAGCGCGGCGATCCGGGCCGCGGCCTCGTCGGCCGCCAGCGTCGGCGTCGGCGAGGTCCCCTGCACCGCGGCGAGCTCCGCCTCGACGCCGACCAGCTTCCCGTCGGCGCCGACCTCCACCAGCATATGCGAGCCGAAGATCGGGATCGATCCGCTCGCCTGGGCGAAGCGGACCACGCTGGAATTGCTCAGCGGCGAGGCCTGCACGCTGCTGCGCGTCAGCTCGGGCGCCGGCTCGGCATCGACGCCGAAGCTCAGCCCGGCCCCGCCCTCCAGCTCGAGCACGCGGTCGAGGTATTGCCGCGCGAGGTCGCCGACCTCCTCGTCGCCGCCGTCCGAGGTGGCAAACGACAGCATCGGCTCGACCGCCCCCAGCTCCTCCACATCCCGCTCCGCGGCGACATAGCGAACACTACGAAATCCACGCTTCTCCATCGGCCCCACCCCCTCGCTACGACGAAGCTACCATCCACGCGGCCGCAGCACGACCACCACGCCGACCCCATCCTGTGCAGGGTCGAGCGCGATCGCCAAAACACGCGCGGTCTCGCCGTCCGTGCCAGGCCCGCTCAGCGCCGCCGCTGCTTCGGCCGCGGCCTGGCCTTCACCTTCGCTTGCGCCGGCGCCCCCTTCACCAGCGCCGCCAGCTCATCCGCCGGCACCCGCGAGCGCAGCTCATACACCCGCAGCTTCCCGAAGCGCTTGCGCAGCACATACTGCTCCGCCACGATCTCGCGCATCTCCGGCCATTGTTCGAGCGGATCTGCCTTCACCCCGGGAAAGAAGCTCGCGCTGCGCACGAAGAACGCCGGCGGCGCCGCGCGGAACGCCGCCAACATCATGTCTGCCGCCGGACCCGGGCGAAAGTCCGTCGATAGCGAGCGGGTGAACAGCCCGTTTTGGTTGTACTCCGTCGCCTGCCCCAGCACCTTGAACACCGGCGATGGCGCGCGGCGGTGAGCCCAGAAATACACCGACCACCCGGCCCAACCCCACACCTGCACGGTCTCATTCGCCGTCGTGCGGGCCGCGATATACTCGCCCACCGCCCGCGCGCGCGGGTTGCCGCGGTGATCCACCCGCGCCGCCATCCCCAGCGGGATCTGCACCACCAGCACCAGCGTCACCACCCCGCACAGCGCCGCCAGTCCGGCCGGCAGCCAGCGCACCCGCCATGACCCCGGCGCCCACGCCCGCCGCAGATACTCCCAGGCCCGCGGATGCGCGGCCAGCAGCGCCAGCGCCGGCAGGTACTGCGGCAGGTAATGCACATAGAATCGCAGCCCCCCGACCCCGCAGCCGACCACGCTCATCGCCAGCAGCACCAGCTGCGGGAGCACCGGCAGCGCCCCCGCCCCGCCCTCTCCACGCCCGCGCCACGCCCCGAGCAGCGCCGCCAGCGACAGCGCCGCGTGCAGCGGAAACACGGCGACCAGCTGCAGCGGGATCTTCCACGCGCGCCAGCCCCACCACGTCTCGTGCCGCACCACCGCCGTGTATTGGCCGGCCGACTCGAAGGGGAACAGCCCCGCGATCACGAGCCCCAGCCCGCCCTGCTGCTGGTACCACAGCAGCAGCGGCGCGAGCCCCAGCAGCGCCCCCGCGGCCCACAGCGGCCACGCCGACAGCGTCGCCCCCGGCTGCCCGCGCCGCCGCGCCCACCACCAGACCAGCGCGAAGCACGGCGCCAGCACGAAGGCCTGCGTCTTGATCGCCACCGCCACCGCCGCGAACAGCCCCCCGAGCAGGTGCCACCACCAGCGCCCGCGCAGCCCCAGCAACAGGCACGCGAAGGCCCACGCGTACGGCGTCGTCATCCACGCCGAATAGTTGAGGTCGAACCACCCGACCGCCCCGAGATACAGCAGCACGGCGGCCCCCGCCGCCAGCCCGCGCCCGTACAGGGCCCGCGCCGCCAGCCAGATCGCCGGCGCCGCCAGCAACATCCAGCCCGTGTACGCCAGCTGCACCGCCGCCATCGAGCGCCCGAGCCCCGCGAAGATCGCCGCGAACAAGAACCAGCTCCCCGGCGACTTCATGTCGAGCGTGTCGAGGTACGGCACCCCACCGTCGCAGATGACGTCCGCCTCGTACAGGATCCCCGCGATGTCCGCGTTGCCGAGCCCCGCGATCGGGTGCCACGCCCGCGTCGCCACCAGCAGCACCACCCCGAGCACCACCAGCAGCCCCGGCCCACGCGTCAGCCGGCCCGCCCAGCCGCCCCCGGACCCGCCCTCAGACCCGCCGCTCGCCGCGTCCATCGGCGCAGATTGCTAACACGTCCGCCGCCGCCGCGTCCAACCCTCGCCTGTCCCTTCCGACATGTCCCTTGCAGCAGGCACGCGCCCTCGCCCGGGCCCACCCCGCCACGATCTTGCCCCGCGCGCTGATCTTCCGCATGATCGCCCGCCATGCGCAGCCCGACCCTCCGCTTCACCCTCGCATGTACATTCGTCACCTGCCTCGCCTGCCTCGCCTGCGGCGACAGCGGCCCTGGCGCGGTCGACTCCGGCCTCCCCGCCGACAAGCTGGGCAGCGAATTGACCGCCAGCGAGGCCGACACCCTCTGCCAGGCCCGCGTCGACAACCTCGCCGCCCACAACAGCGACGCCGAGCGCGAGCACGCCAGCTGCGTCGCCCAGGGCATCGCCTTCTCGGCCACCGCCAAGGACCCGGTCGCCAGCTGCGAGCTGTTCGTGCCGATGTGCCTCGACGCCCCGGCGAAGGACATCGGCACCGACGACGGCTGCCCGCTCACCTTCCTCGCCACCTGCGAGGCCAGCGTCGCCGACATCGAGGCCTGTCTCAGCGAGCAGAACGAGGCCACCGCCGCCGCGATCCGCGACGCCTCCTGCGACGCCGCCGGCGAGGACCCGGTCGCCCCGGTCGCCGGCCCGGTCTGCAGCAAGCTCAAGACCCGCTGCCCCGGCATCGCCTGACCGACCCCCCTTCAGGCGCACCCCCATGCTCAAGACCCGCTGCCCCGGCATCGCCTGAGCCATCACCTCGGGCGCACCCCGGTCCACGTCGACAATTTTGCCGGTCCCCGGCGCGCGTTACACTGCGCCGCCTTGGCGTCCCCGACCCCGCCCCGCCCGCTCGCCGCGCTCCTCTTCGCCGCCACGATCGGCCTCGGCGCCTGCCTCCTGTTTCAGGTCCAGTTCATCCTCGGCAAGCAGGTCCTCCCGTGGTTCGGCGGCGCCCCGGCCGTGTGGACCACCTGCATGCTGTTCTTCCAGCTGCTCCTCCTGCTCGGCTACGGCTACGCCCACCTCCTGAGCGCCGGCGCCTCGCCGACCCGCCAGCGCAACATCCACCTCGCCGCCCTCGCCCTCGCCCTCGCCCTCCTGCTCGCCCGCGTCGCCCTCTGGCCCTCACCGATCACCCCCTCCGACGCCTGGAAGCCCGGCGAGGGCGAGTCCCCCGCGCTGGCGATCCTCGGCCTCCTGCTGTTCACCATCGGCCCGCCCTACCTGGTCCTGTCCGCCACCGGCCCGCTGCTGCAGAGCTGGTACGCCCGCGTCTTCCCCGGCGCCTCGCCCTACCGCCTCTACGCCCTCTCCAACCTCGGCTCGCTGCTCGGCCTGCTCAGCTACCCCTTCGCCCTCGAGCCCCTGCTCCCGGTCGCCGGCCAGGGCTGGCTGTGGTCGGGCGGCTTCCTGCTGTTCGCCCTCGGCTGCGCCGGCACGGCCATCCTCGCCGGCCGCGCACCTGTCCTCGCGGACAGCCGCACATCACCTGTCCCCGCGGAGCCGCCATCACCTGTCCCCGCGGACAGGCGACCCGCCGCGCCCCCGAGCCCCGCGCGCCAGCTCCTGTGGTTCGTCCTGGCCATGGTCGCCTCGGTGCTCCTGCTCGCGATCACCAGCCAGATCTCGCTCGAGGTCGCCGTCATCCCGTTCCTGTGGATGCTCCCCCTCTCGCTCTACCTGCTCAGCTTCATCCTCTGCTTCGAGTACGAGCGGGCCTACGTGCGCGGCCTCTGGGTCAGCCTGCTCCTGCTCGGCGCCGGCGGCACGGCTGTCGTCATCCGGGTCGGCGTCGACGCCCCCATGCTGGTCCAGCTCGCGACCTACCTGCTCACCCTGTTCTTCGCCTGCATGGTCTGTCACGGCGAGCTGGTCCGCCACAAGCCCGACCCCCGCCACCTCACCAGCTTCTACCTGCTGGTCTCCGCCGGCGGCGCCGCGGGCGGCCTGTTCACCGGCCTCCTCGCCCCCAACCTGTTCCCCGATCTCTGGGAGCTCCCGCTCTCGCTCGTCGCCGCCTGCGCCCTCGCCCTCGCCCTCGCCCGCCGCGGCGCCTGGCCGCGCTCACCGATCGTCCGCAACTGCCTCGCCGCCCTCGGCCTCGCCTACCTGCTCGCGCTCACCGGCGTGCTCGCCTACCACGCCCACCACGAGCTCGACGACCACATCCACGTCTCGCGCGGCTTCTTCGGCGTGCTGCGCGTCGACCAGGACATCGGCGAGAGCGGCGAGCTGCGCACCCGCCTGCGCCACGGTCGCATCATCCACGGCCTCCAGTTCGCCGACCCCGACCTCGCCCGCATGCCGACCAGCTACTACGGCCCCGGCAGCGCGGTCGGCCTGGCGATCCACAACCACCCCCGCCGCGCCCGCAACGAGCCCCTGCGCCTCGGCTTCGTCGGCCTCGGCACCGGCACCCTCGCCAGCTACGCCGCCAAGGCCGACAGCGTCCGCTTCTACGAGATCAACCCCGAGGTCGTCGCCCTCTCCTCCGGCAACCGCCCCTTCTTCACCTACCTGCGCGACTGCCCCGGCCAGGTCAGCGTGGCGATCGGCGACGCCCGCATCAACCTCGAGCGCGAGCCCGACCAGGGCTTCGATGTCCTCGCCCTCGACGCCTTCAGCAGCGACTCGATCCCCGCCCACCTCCTCACCGTCGAGGCCGTCAAGCTCTACCTCCGCCACCTCCGCGACCGCGACTCCGTCCTCGCCGTCCACATCTCCAACCGCTACCTCGACCTCGACCCCGTCGTCCGCGGCATCGCCGAAGTCCTCGGCCTCACCGTCCTCCGCATCGACGACGCCGAGAGCAACGACATGGTCTACAGCAGCGACTGGATGCTGCTCGCCCGCGACCCCGCCGCCCTCGCCGCCCCCGAGCTCCAGCTCGCCGCCGAACCCGAGCCCGAGCGGACCCCCGAGAACGACCCCTGGCCGCTGTGGACCGACGCCTACAGCAACCTGCTGCAGGTGTTCAAGGGCTAGTCACTCGAGCGCACCGCCGTCGATCCAGGCCTCGATCGTCGCCATGTCGTCGACCGTGAGCATGCCGCCGGGCGGCATGGAGCCGCCGACGCCGCCGACCGAGGCCTGGGTGCCGGCGAGCTTGTGAAACAGATAGCTGGTGGCCACGCTGCCAGGCACGACATAGATGAGGGCGGGGGCGAAGACGGCGGGCTTGTTGATCAGGGCCGCGTAGGCGAACGCGGGATCGTCGGCGCCGAGGACGAGGCCCGGCTTGGGGCTGGGCGGGCCGGGGGTCATCTCCCCGTCCGCGGTCTCATGGCAGCGCAGGCAGTTGACCTGCAAGATCGGCCACACGTCGGGCGTGAAGCGCAGCGGGTCGCCGGTGCTCCCGCTGCTCGTCGGCTCCGTGCTCGTCGGCTCCGTGCTCGTCGGCTCCGTGTTGCTGCTCGTCGCCGCGGTGCCACTGCCCGTGCCACTCTCGTCGCCAGTCGATCCGTCTCCGGTCGATCCGCAGGCCGCGAAAAGGAGCGCGAGGGTGGCACATGATAAGCGAGATGGCATGACCCTCGTGGTGACTGGATCCGCCGATTTGCGCAAGTCTGAGAGCGCAGACTTGCTCCGAGGCGATGATTCCCGCGCCGCCCTTGATCAGCCGTTCGATCAGCTCGGGGCAGCGCCCGCCTGCCTACGCGGCGGCCACCGGGAGCGCCCGCTGGTTATAGGTCGACTGCAGCACGGCCCAGCCGATATTGCCGAGCAGCAGCATCAACAGCAGCGCCACCGGAGCCGACATGCTGCCGCGGGAGACCCGCTGCACGCCCTCCGCATACTTCCAGAACCAGTACAGGTTCGCGATCGGCACGATGAGCAGCCAGGCGGTCGGGATCTGGGCGCCATCCTCGTTCATCTCGTTCTTGGTCTTCACGAGCCAGACGATCCCGTAGATCCCGAAAGTGACGATGGGCAGAAAGAACACAGCGGCAGGAGAACGTTGCTTCATGGGGGGCCGCCTTGGTATCTACATTCGCCCCCCGCGGTCAAGACCGCGCGGCGCTCACCACGACACGCGCGCCTTGCCGTCGCCCAGCTGCAGGCCCGGCATCGTCGCCCCGTTCATGACCCCGCCGGTGAACGACGATCCGCCGCCGCCGCCACCACCACCCCACGCACCGCCGCCGCCGCCCGGCCCGCCCGCTCCGCCGCCGCCGCCGAAGTAGCCGCCACCGCCACCGCCACCGCCCGCGCCCGTGAAGCCGGCGCAGCCCAGCTTGCCGACGCCACCGACGCCGCCAACACCCACGACCCCGGGCGCGCCCATGCCCCCCTGGTCCGCACAATTGCTCGTGCCCGTACCACCGATGCCCCCCGCGAGCTGGGTCCCACCCGCACCGCCGGTCTCCTGCGCATTGCCGCAGCCCGTGCCCGCGGTGCCCATCGTCCCGCTGGCCCCGCCCGCCGCGCCGCCGTTGCCCGGGACTCCGCCGGAGCAGGCGCCTTGCGGGCTGCCCGAACCACCACCGCCGCCACCACCGACGATCTTGCGATCCGCCAGCTGCGCCGCGCCGGTGCGCACGTCGCTCGCACCACCGCCCGCGCCCGCCTTGTTCGGCCCGCCGCCGCCCGCCGCCCCGCCGCCGTTGAAGCCCGCCATGCCGCCGACCACGACCACCAGCTTGTCCCCCGGCGTCACCGCCAGGTCACCGCTCGCCATCCCGCCGAGCCCCGCGGTCCCGGTCATCCCCGCCGTCCCCTGCGCGCCCCAGACCTCGAGCTTCACCTTCGTCACGCAGTCCGGCACCACGAACTCCTGGGTCTGCCCGGTGAACGCGAAGTCCTGCATCCCCGCCGCCGCCGCCAGCAGCACATCGACGCACAGCTCCGCCGAGCTGGTGCAGCCGTCCGAGGCCGTCACGCACACCTGCCCGTTCGCGTCGCCGAAGTCGATCGTCACCGCGTTGGTGCCCTGGCCCGCGCTCACGGTCGATCCATCCGGCCCCTTCCACTGATAGTCGGTCGCGCCCGGCAGCTCCGGCACCGTGTACATGCCCTGCTTGGCCCCGCACAGCTCGGTCGGCCCCTCGATCGCCTCGAGGTCGCCGAGCACCGGCAGCATCGTGCACATCGAGTCGGCGCACGCCATACACGCGTCGCACACGATCCCGCAGTCGCCGCAGTTCTGCGGATCAACCGCCGTGTCGACGCACTGGCCCGCGCACAGCAGCTGTCCGATCGGACAGCTATCGACGCACGCCTGGTCGACGCACATCTGCTCGTCCCCGCAGGCCAGACCGCAACCGCCGCAATTCATGTGATCGGTGTTCGGGTCGACGCAGCCCCCGCAGTCGATCTCCGGCGCCACACAGCCCGGCCCCGTCGTCCCGCTGCTGCCCGTCCCCGGCTCCGTGTCCGACACGCCCATCGTCGTCCCGCTGGTCGTCATCGCCTCCGTCGTCGTCCCGGTCGCCGACCCCGTCTCCCCCGTCGTCGGCGCCTCGGTCGTCGGCGCCTCGGTCGTCGGCGCCTCGGTCGTCGGCGTCACCGTCGTCGGCCCGTTCGTCGTCGACGATGTGCTCCCGCTCGTCGACTCCCCGTGGTCGAACCAGCACCGTCGTCCGCGCAGCCAGCGATCACGCTCGCAAGCACGAACAGAGCCCCACACGAACGATCCCGAAGACGATGACGAAGCTGCAACATGGCGCGACCCTACATCGCCCCACGGCGCGCACGCCGTGCCCCGCACTTGCGACCCCTCACGCCGCCAGCCCGCGCGGGCGCACGCCCGCCCTGGTGCGCCGCGGCGCCTCCTGTACTCTCCGCCACCGTGATCCACATCGACGCCATCTCGAAGCAGCACGGCAAGCAGATCCTGTTCATCGAGACCTCCGCAACAATGTTCCGCGGCGAGAAGGTCGGCCTGGTCGGCCCCAACGGCGCCGGCAAGACCACCATCTTCCGCATGATCATGCAGCAGGAGACCCCCGACGAGGGCCAGGTGCGCGTCGACAAGAACATCAGCCTCGGCTACTTCAGCCAGGACGTCGGCGAGATGCAGGGTCGCAGCGTCGTCGCCGAGACCATGGACGGCGCCGGCCCGATCGCCCAGGTCGCGGCCGAGCTCGCCGAGCTCGAGCTCGCCCTCGCCGACCCCGCCCGCGCCGACGAGCTCGACGCCCTCGTCACCCGCTACGGCGAGGTCCAGGCCCGCTTCGAGGAGCTCGACGGCTACGGCCTCGACGCCCGCGCCCGCGAGATCCTCGCCGGCCTCGGCTTCGCCCAGGACGTCATGGACAACGACGTCGGCAAGCTGTCCGGCGGCTGGAAGATGCGCGTCGCCCTCGCCCGCATCCTGCTCCTGCGCCCCGACGTGCTGCTCCTCGACGAGCCCACCAACCACCTCGACCTCGAGTCGATCCTGTGGCTCGAGCACTACCTCCGCGACTTCCAGGGCGCCGTCGTCATGACCAGCCACGACCGCGAGTTCCTCAACCGCCTGGTCACCAAGATCGTCGAGATCGAGGCCGGCGAGCTCGTCACCTACGTCGGCAACTTCGACTTCTACGAGCAACAGCGGGCCCTCGGCGAGGCCCAGGCCCAGGCCCAGTACGAGCGCCAGCAGGCCATGCTCGCCAAGGAGATCCGCTTCATCGAGCGCTTCAAGGCCCAGGCCGGCCGCGCCGCCCAGGTCCAGTCAAGGGTCAAGAAGCTCGACAAGATCGAGAAGCTGGAGCCCCCCCGCCGCCGCAAGGTCCTCTCCTTCGACTTCCGCCCCGCCCCGCGCTCCGGCAACGACGTCATCAAGCTCACCGGCGTCTCCAAGGCCTACGGCAAGAAGATCATTTATGACAACTTCGAGCTGATGGTCCGCCGCCACGAGCGCTGGTGCATCATGGGCGAGAACGGGGCCGGCAAGAGCACCCTATTAAAACTCATCGCCGGCCAGACCCAGCCCGAGCGCGGCACTGTCACGATCGGCGCCGCCGTCAAGCTCGGCTACTTCGCCCAGCACGCCATGGACCTGCTCGACGCCTCCGGCACCGTCCTCGACGCCCTGATGGCCGACTTCCCGCTCGCCTCCATCGGCCAGCTCAAGGCCCTCGCCGGCGCCTTCGGCTTCTCCGGCGACGACGCCGACAAGCCGGTCCGCATCCTCAGCGGCGGCGAAAAGGCCCGCCTGGTCCTCGCCCTCATGCTCTACGACCCGCCGAACTTCCTGGTCCTCGACGAGCCCACCAACCACCTCGACATGGCCACCAAAGACATGCTCGTCGCGGCCCTCCGCGAATTCGAGGGCACCATGATCTTCGTGTCGCACGACCGCAGATTCCTCGCCGCCCTGTCGAACCGCGTGCTCGAGCTCGGCAGCGGCCCCCCGCGCCAGTACGGCGGCGGCTACGTCGAATACGTGGCCCAGTCCGGCCACGAAGCCCCCGGCATGCGCTGACCGCTGCTCGAGGGGCCAGCCCGCGATCGCGGCCCCCCGTCGCCGCCCCCTCGACAACCCCGCGCGCCATCACCCCGCAAACCAGCATATACCTGCCGTCTATGCTGACCGCCTCGCCCCGCTGGACCCTCCTGTTCCCCCTCGCCGCGCTCGTCCTCCCCGCCTGCGGTGACGACAGCACCGGCGAGACCTCGGCCGGCACCGCGTTGACCACCGGCGAGACCGGCACCGCGACCACCGCCCCGACCACCGACACCCCGACCACCGACACTCCGACCACCGACGTGTCGACCACCGGCGGCGGCCAGACCTCGAGCGGCGCCACCACCAGCACGATCAGCGATAGCAGCACCGGCGCCGTCACGATCACCACGACCGACGCCACCACCACCGTCGACCCGTCGACCACCGGCAGCACCGGCGTCAGCTCGGATAGCACCAGTGGCAGCACCGGCGACCCGCCCTGTCCCGACGGCACCATCGTCTGCGAGGGCGACACCGCCAAGACCTGCGACGGCATGGGCGGCTTCAAGAACGAGGAGGCGTGCGCCGGCGTGTGCATCGCCGACGTCGGCTGCAAGCTGTGCGACCCCGGCAGCACCGCCTGCGAGGGCGACAAGGTGCTGCTGTGCGACGACCAGGGCGACAGCTTGAACCCGGTCGAGACCTGCGACGGCGTCCAGGGCGTCACCTGCGACCCCGACGCCGGCGCCTGCGTCGGCGCCTGCGCCCCCGCGGCGCTCGCCCTCTCGTACATCGGCTGCGACTACTACCCGACCGTCACCCTGCAGTACGACCTCTACAACACCAGCCCCAAGGACAACTTCGCGGTCGCCGTCGCCAACACCTCCAACAAGGCCGTCAAGATCACGATCACCCGCGGCGTCAACAACGTCGCCATGGACAACGTCGGCCCCAACACGGTCAAGATCATCAACCTCCCGTGGGTCAACGAGCTGACCAAGAACAACGGCCCCTCCGTGCTGGCCAAGACCGGCGCCTACCGCCTGCGCACCGACGGCCCGGTCACCGTCTACCAGTACAACCCGATCGCCTCGACCACCACCAACGACGCCTCGCTGCTGCTCCCCGTCAACACCTGGACCGGCAACTACCTGGTCGCCTCCTGGCCGCAGTGGAGCGGCATCCCCGGCTTCTACGCCGTCACCGCCTCGCAGGACAACACCAAGGTCACCCTCTCCCCCTCGGCCACCGGCAAGGCCGTGCAGGCCGGCGGCGGCGTCGCGGCCGACGGCACCGGCGTCGTCATGCTCAACACCGGCGACGTCATCGAGGTCATCACCCAGACCAACGGCAACGCCGACCTCACCGGCACCGTCGTCACCGCCGACAAGCCCGTGCAGGTCATCGGCGGCCACAAGTGCACCAACGTCCCCGCCAACGTCAGCGCCTGCGACCACCTCGAGGAGTCGATGTTCCCGATCGAGACCCTCGCCAAGGAGTACGTCGTCGTCCCGCCCGTCCAGGTCCCGAACGACAAGCTCGACAAGGCCCAGTTCGTCCGCATCATCGCCAGCGAGGCCAACACCACCCTCGTCTTCAACCCCGACCAGCCGGTCGCCAAGAACATCGCCAACGTCGGCGACTTCGTCCAGATCCCGACCAGCACCGCCAAGTTCGTGGTCACCGCCGACAAGAAGATCCTCGTCTCGCAGTACATGATCGGCCAGTCGGGCGGCTTCGGCACCAGCGACCCCGCCATGATCCAGGCCGTTAACCCCCAGCAGTGGCGCAAGAGCTACCTCGTCCACGCCCCCACCAGCTGGACCGCCAACTACATCGACTTCATCGCCAAGGACGGCGCCGCCGTCACCCTCGACGGCAACCCCGTCGCCGGCTGGCTGCCGATCGGCGCCACCGGCTACTCCGTCACCCACGCCAAGCTCAACAACGGCGGCGACGGCAACCACACCATCGCCGCCGACGTGGGCGTCGGCATCGCCGTCAGCGGGGTCCAGAACGCCGGCAGCTACTGGTACCCCGGCGGCCTCGACCTCGACGTCATCCCCCAGTGATCAGCCCCGGTGATCAGGCGAGCATCGCCCGGAACACCAGGAACAGCAGCCCGGACAGCAGCATCGTCACCGGCAGGGTCAGCAGCCACGCCGACGCGATCTTGCTGACCGTGTGCATCTGCAGGCCGGAGCCGTGGGCCACCATCGTGCCGGCCACCCCCGACGACAGCACGTGCGTCGTGCTCACCGGCAGCCCGAGCCCCGCCGAGATCCCGATCGTGCTCATCGCCACCAGCTCGGCGGAGGCCCCCTGCGCGTAGGTCAGGTGCTCCTTCCCGATCTTCTCGCCGACCGTGATCACGATGCGCTGCCAGCCGACCATCGTCCCGATCCCGAGCGACAGCGCCACGCCGATCAGCACCCAGTCCGGCGCGTAATCGGTCAGCTTGCGCAGGTCCCCGCGCGCCTCCTTGAGCCTCTGCTTGTCCGCCGGCGCCGCCTTCGCCTCGAGCTTCTTCACCGTCGACTCGATCAGCAGCACGTCGCGGCGCACCATCCAGCGCTGCTCCGCCGGCACGTCCTTGAGCGCGTGCGCCCCCGCCAGCACCCCGCCGAGCTCGTCCAGCTCCGCGTGCAGCCGGACCCGCTCCGGGTCGCCCGCGTCGACCGCCACCGTCCGCGACACCTCGTCGATCGCCCGCGTCGCCTTCTGCAGCTCCGCCGGGCTGACCGCCAGGCGCCAGGCGACGCCCGCCGGCACGACCCCCATCAGGATCAGCATCACCAGCCCGACCCCCTTCTGCCCGTCGTTCGACCCGTGGGCGAAGCTCACCCCGTGCAGGTCCCGATCAGCAGCGCGCGGAACCACGCCGGCGGCGGCTGGCTCCCGACCGGCGGCCGGTACAGCCGTGGATCGCGGATCAGCTTCTTCGCCGCCAGCAACAGGAGCGCCGCCACCGTGAACCCGATCAGCGGCGAGATCAGCAGCGCCAGCCCGACATCCCCCGCCTTGGCCCAATTCACCCCGACCCCGAACTCGTGCCCCGGCAGCAGCGAGTTGGCCAGGCCGACCCCGACGATCGCCCCGATCAACGTGTGCGAGCTCGAGGCCGGCAGCCCGAAGTACCAGGTCCCAAGGTTCCACAGGATCGCCGCCAGCAGCAGCGCCAGCAGCATCGCCAGCCCCGCCCCGGTCCCGCTCGCCACCAGCAGCTCGACCGGCAGCAGGCTGATGATGCTCATCGCCACCGCGATCCCGCCGATGAACACCCCGAGGAAGTTGCAGATCCCCGACACGATCACCGCCGTCCACGGCCGCAGCGCACGCGTGTAGATCACCGTCGCTACCGCGTTCGCCGTGTCGTGAAACCCGTTCACGAACTCGAAGCCGAACGCGACCAACAGCGAGACCGCGAGCAGGAGCAGGGTGCCGGTGCCGATGCTTCCGTCGAACAGCGCTTCCATGGTCACGCTCCTGGCCGTCGTTGGCGTGCCACCGTAGCCCGGGCGTCCGCGCCCTGTCCTGTCACATCGCGGAATCAAGCTTGTCGCCCTCGCGACAGGACCGTCGCGACCGTGTAACGCACAGAAAGTGCGATCTGCGCGTGCCAGCACCGATCCATCGTCCACCCCAGCAGAAATTGCCCCAGCGCAGTCCCCGCGGAGCTTTGCTACCCTCGCCTCACGCGGCACGCCCGCGGCTTACCTTCACTTCTCCATAAGGCACCCATGCGACTGCGATTCTTGCTCCTCCTCGCGGCCCTCCCGGCCTGCAGCGACGACTACGAGTACAAGCCCGACCCTGGCTACGGCGAGCTCGGCGTCGGTGTGTTCCTCTACGAGTGTCCGACCAGCGGCGACCCGTACTGCGCCAACGGCAGCCCGGCCGCCGAGTTCCCGCAGGCCTTCGCCCTCGGCGGACGCATCCACCTCAAGTACAACTGGAAGGACGACAGCGAGCACTTCAGCGACCCCCTGCCGCAGCTGCAGAGCGCCTCGCCGACCCTCCTGGCCCGCGAGAGCGACGGCTTCACCGCCCTCGCCACCGGCTACGCCGCGGTCCTCGCGGTCACCGGCAACAGCGAGATCGTCGACCTCCGCCACCTCCACATCCGCGAGATCGACGCCCTCCGCGTCAGCAACATCGGCGACACCCTCCCGCTGTCCGAGCTCCACCTCGAGGCCGGCGCCGAGACCCTCCTCCAGGCCCGGGCCCTCGACGTCGACGATGTCACCCTCGGCGGCGTCCTCGGCCACGCCTGGACCACCGCCGACCCCGACATCCTCAGCATCACCGCCGGCGCCGACTCCGGCCAGGTCCGCCTCCAGGGCGGCCTCGCCGGCGACACCACCCTCACCCTCACCCTCGGCGAGCTCTCCGTGGCGATCGCCGTCACCATCGAGCCACCCGAGGACGGCACCAGCACCGGCAGCACCGACAGCACCAGCACCGGCAGCACTGACAGCACGGGCGACACCGACGCGACCGGCACCGGCACCGGCACCGACTCGAGCACAGGCACCAGCACCGACACCGGCACCAGCACCGGCACCACGGGAGGTGCCCTGTGACCCGCCTGCTACCCCTCGCCCTGCTCCTCGCCGCCTGCGGTCCGCGCTACGACGGCATCAACATCGAGCTCCACTCCGAGCCGCCCGTGCCCGTGCACGTCAGCGACAACGACTTCGAGCTGCCCGCCGGCATCGCCGTCGTCATCGACGTGAAGCCCCTGAGCTCCAACCAGTTCGACTACTACGAGAGCGACCAGCTCGACCTCCGCAGCGACAACCGCCAGGTCCTGCGCGTCGAGCCGACCGAGAACTCGCGCCGCTTCGTCCTCATCGGCGTGGCCCCCGGCGAGACCTGCGTCCAGGTCGAGGTCGACTACCACGACCGCGGCTGCATCCCCGCCGTCGTCACCGCCCCCGAGCCCTGAGCCCCTCCTCCGCGCAAGCCGGGACATGTCCTCAAGGACATGTCCCGTCCGAGCCCCGCGCTATCTCCCGCCCTCCAGGGTCGCCTTGCGCTTCTGGTAGGCGTCGAGCTCCTTCTCGCTCGGCATCAGCGACAGCAGCGACTCCTGCGTCTCGACCTGCGCCGTCGAGATCAGCGCGCTCAGCTGCGCCAGCTCCTCGGGCGTCACCTGGATGCCGTCGATGAAGCGCTGCGCCAGCACCAGGTCGACCTGCTGCAGCCGCCGCTGATACGCGTTGAACACCGCCAGCCGGGCCGCCGCGCGGGCCCCCGCGACCTCGACCAGGCGGCCCTGGAACCCGACCTTCCCGAGCAGCGAGAACACCGCCCCGGTCCCCGTCATCGCCCACGCCGAGAAGGTCTCGAAGCCCTGCCGGTAGCCCATCAGCACCCCGAGCATGATCGTCACCGTCCCGATCGCGAAGACCACGACCCACATGCCCACCGAGATCCAGGTCGCGACCCCGTCGCCGAGCGCGATCCACTTCACGTGGTCGCGCTGACGGACGTCGAACTCGGCGACCACCGCCCGCCGACTCTCGAGGTCCTGCCGGCGCACCTGGGCCCGGTCCACGGCCACCGACCCGCCCATCTCGATCAACATGCGCCGCGCCGCGTCCTCGCGGCGCACCTGCCCGCAGCGCAGGTTGGAATCGAGGTGCTCGACCACCCCGGCGCGCTGCATGCAGCGCAGCGCCGCCGCCAGCTTGTCGTCGCGCTCGTTCGACAGCGTCGCCAGCTCGAGCAGGCGGTCGACCGCCTGCGGCGTCGTCAGCAGCACCTCGAGCGCCCGCGCGGCCTCGACAGCCACCCCCGGGCTGGCGCTCTCGAGCTCGGCGATCAGCAGATCGGTCTGGGCCACGCCGAGGCGGCCGATCGACTTCACCGCCACCCCGACCATGTCGTAGAACTCCCGCTGCCGCCGCTTGGCGACCACGAAGCGGGCCAGCGTGTGCGAGGCCTCGGCCGCGCGGGCCGTCCCGCCGAAGCGCCCGAGCACCGTCAACGCGTCCCAGGTGAACGAAGCGAACGACCCGGTGTCCACGATCGCCTCGACCTCCTCGAAGCACTGCGCCAGCGGCACCACCCGTAGCGCCCGCAAGGCCCCGCTGCGGGCCACCACCGCCGTCGCCGCGTCGCCGGCCGCACAGGCGTAGCGCGGCGCCCCGGGGAACGGCGTCTGTCCGCCCTGCAGCGCCCACAGCAGGGCCGCCAGCGCCTCGCTGCTGTCGTCGAACTCCGCCGCGAGGGCCCAGCCGAGGCACCGCAACATCAGGTGCTCCCCCTGGTCGCGGGCCACCGCCTCGGCCCGCGCCCGCACCCACGCCGCGTGCTCCTTGCGCCCGCTCGCGGTCGCCAGGGTCCAGTAGCGGATCCACCGATTCGGCTCCTGCGCGCGGTCGCTGTACAGATCCATCAGGCGCCGCGCCGCCGCGTCGTCGCCGGCCACGATCACCAGCGCCGACACCTGCCACGAGCGCGTCCACGAGCCCGAGTGCTCCTCGTCGTCGACGCGGTGATGCGAGTCCGCCGACAGCACCTTGACGAGCGCCTCGCGCAGGCTCGCTAGCAGCGCCGAGCCGCCCTCCCTCGCCATCCGCTCGAGCTGCGCGAGCAAGCTCTCGCGCAGGTGCTCGCCCCCGTCGGCGAGGATCTGCAGCATCTGCTCCGGGCTCGGGGTCGCGGTCGTCAACACAGCGAGATTGTAACGCCACCCCGCTGCGCCGACGCAGATCGCGCGAAAGCCGTGAGCGATCTAGCGCTCCCTCGCAGAGCGGCTCGCCGGGGCTCCCACGCGCCCCTGTGAACCACGTGAACCAAGGGACATGCCGCCCCACGACCGCCCTCGCGGGCTTCGGGTGTAAGCTCGGCGGCGATATCTGGAGGGGGCTCGGCCGTGCAACAAGACCTCGACTTCAAGTTCGACCCGTACCTGCCGCTCCTCGACCCGGAGCGCTTCGCCGACATGGCCTTTTATCGCGAGCTCGAGAAGATCGGCTACCGCCAGGTCCTGCTCGGCGGCACCGGAGCCTCCAACCTCGCCGCCGTCGTCAGCGACATCAAGTCCCACACCAAGCTCACCGTCGTCCTCTACCCGGCCGGCCCCGACTCGCTCGCCCCCGCCGACGTCGTGCTCCTGCCCGACGTGATGAACTCCGACTCGCACTACGCCCGCCCGTTCGGCTCCGGCTCGGTCGCCACCGCGATGAACATCTGCCAGCGCGGCCTCAACTTCATCCCCCTGGCCTACTTCATCCTCGGCAACTCGACCGCCCGCTGGTACTACGACGCCTTCCTCGTGCCCAAGGCCAAGATCATCGTCGGCTACGCGATGTACGCCCGCATGGTCGGCTACCGCTACCTCGCCCTCGACTACGAGGACCCCGCGCTGAGCATCGACCCGCGCCTCATCACCGCCCTGCGCAACATCCAGGGCCTCCACCTCGTCGTCTCCGACGAGTTCACCCCGAGCTCCGCCGCCGACGCCCGCCGGCTCGGCATCAAGACCATCATCACCCCCTCGAACCTCTACGAGGACGCCAACGACCCGCTCGCGCTCGCGGCCGACTTCCACCGCGCCCTCCTGACCGACACAGCGCGCGAGGAGACCGGCCCGCGGTGAACAGCGACTCGAGCATGACGGCCGGGGCGGTGCGCCTCCTCTCGCGCCCGCTGCCGGCGCACGCGCCCGCCGTCCCGTTGCCGCCGCCCGGGCGCCTGCTGCAAGTGTTCACCGGCGCGATCGCCATCGGCTCGACCGCCGCGGCCGTCGGCGCCTACTACATCACCCTCGCCGCCAGCTTCCCGCCGGGCACGCTCGGCCAGTTCCTGCTGGTCCTCGGCGGCCTCGTGGTGCTCTCGATCATCGGCACCTACGCCGTCCACCTGCGCCTCAGCGCCGCCCTCATCGCCTGGCTGCGGCGCCCCGGCGACGGCGTCGCCCTGCCCGCGTGGCGCCAGGCGATCAACTACCCCGCCCACCTCTCGCTCACCGTCGGCCTCTCGGCCCTGGCCGTCTCGCTGCTGGTCGCCGGCATCACCGCGATCACCACCGGCGACGGCGACCTCGGCCTGCACATCGCCGTCGGCGGCACCCTCGCGGCGATCCTCGACGCGATCTTCGCCTGGCTCTACACCGACTGGGCGACCCGCTCCCTGCGCCGCGCCATGGCCGTGCGCGACCCGATGCTCCCCGTCAGCGGCGCCGGCATCGTCAGCCTCGGCCTCGCCGCCAAGATGGCGATCGTCATCGTCGGCGTCTCGGTGGTCGGCTCGGTGGTCGCCGGCACCCTCGCGTACCGCGAGGCCGCCCACGCGATCGCCACCGGCAACCCCGGCTCGCTCGCCCTCCACCTCATCCTCGTCACCGCCACCGGCCTCGCCGTCAGCCTGTCCGGCTGCCTGCTCGTCACCCGCCACACCACCGAGCCCCTGCGCGAGCTGACCACCCTCGTCACCGAGCTAAACCCCGAGCGCTACACCCAGCGCGGCGTGCCGATGAGCTCCGACGAGGTCGGCAAGCTGATGGCCGCCGTCAACGCGATGCTCGGCGGCCTCGAGGAGCGCGACTTCATCAAGGACGCCTTCAGCCGCTACGTCACCCGCCAGGTCAGCGACGTGGTCCTGCAGGGCGGCCTCGAGCTGGGCGGCGAGCTGCTGACCGCGACGATCTTGATGGCCGACATCCGCGACTTCACCTCGCTGTCGGAGCGCATGCCCCCGCGCCAGGTCGTCCGCGTGCTCAACCGCTACTTCACCGAGATGGTCGACGAGTGCATGGAGCACGGCGGCATGATCGACAAGTTCATCGGCGACGCGATCATGGTCGTGTTCGGCGCCCCCGTGCGCCAGCCGCCCGAGCAGTCGGCCCTGAGCGCCGCGAAGGCGGCCCTGGGCATGCGCCGCCGGCTCGAGCGCCTCAACGTCGCCTTCGCCGCCGACGACCTGCCCGCCCTCCGCATCGGCATCGGCGTCCACACCGGCGAGGCGATCGCCGGCAACATCGGCGCGCCGCAGCGCCTCGACTACACGCTCATCGGCGACGTCGTCAACACCGCCGCGCGCATCGAGTCCGCCTGCAAGGAGCTCGGCTGCGACCTCCTCGTCTCCGACGCCACCCGCCAGCTCCTCGGCGAGCGCGCCCGCGTCGGCGAGGCCCGCGTCGTCCACCTCAAGGGCAAGGCCCTGCCGACCTCCGTCCACCCGCTGCTCGCGCTCGAGTGAGCCCGCGTCACGCTCGCGTGCACTCGCCTGCACCCGATCTGGCCGGAGTGAAATAGCGACGCAACCACCCGCGTGGTGCCAGCGTGAAGCGCGACGCGACCACCGCTCACGCTCGCTCGCACGCCCGCGCGACACGCGGCCGTGGACTCGCTGGCACACCCGGCGTAACGTCGATTGTGATGGGAGAACCCGCCGATCTGCGCTCCACCTGGGCCATGCGCCGGACCAGCTACACGCCGGCGCAGGCCACTGTCCTCGTCCACGCCCTCGCCGACGCCGCCCGCGACGCCTGTACCACCCACTTCCCGGCCTCCGAGGGCTATCAGACCTCCGCCACCGAGCTGCACGGCATGGTCGAGGGCGTGCGGGTCTCGGTCTCGAAGGGCGACTTCTCGGCCGTGGTCAGCACCCAGTGCTACCTCGAGCCGATCGGCCCGAGCAGCCGCGAGGTGGCGCTGCGCCAGGTCGCCGCCGTGCACCAAGCACCGCCGCCGCTGCCCAGCATTCGCATGCTCGAGGTCGCCAGGCCCGCGCTCCTGCTCGTCGTCGGCAGCGCCCTCGTGTTCGCCCTCATCTCCACCCTCAGCGCCAGCGGCCTCGGCGGCTACTTCCGCCTCTCGCTGTGGATGAGCTTCATGATCATGATGGCCCCCGCCGTCGCCTGGCTGCTCGGCGCCCGCGCCTCGATGCAGATCGACGCGCTCGCCGCGACCCGCTCGGCCTTCCTCGACCAGGTCCACACCCTCGCCGAGCACGAGTCACGCTGGCGTCGGCTGCTGCACGCGATGCAGGACCAGCAGGCCCTGGTGCTGCAGCACCGGGCGCTGCCGTTTCGCCGCAGCTGACTAGCGGTTGAGCCGCCCGACGATCTCCGCCGGGCTGCGCTCGGCCAGCTGCTTCGCCGCCGCGTCGAGGTCGACCCCGCAGCGGTTGGCCAGCGAGAGCAGCACGAACAGCACGTCGGCCATCTCCTTGTCGACGTCCGGCCCGCCGCGCAGCGCCGCCTCGCCGAGCTGCCCCGACTGGATCAGCAAGCGAGCGACCCCGTAGTCGAGCGGCAGGTGTTCAAGTGCGGCGCCGAAGTTCTCACGGGCCCAGTTCTGCAGCTTGGCGATGTCCATACAACGGTCTCCGGCGCCAGCTTCTCACTCACAGGCTGGGAGCGCAAACCGGTCCGGGACCGTGCAGATGGCCCTTGCGCGCGTGTGCGCGCACTACAGCGACTCGTCGTCGTCGTCGGGCATCATCTCCTCCGGCTCCGTCTTCGGCCGGCGCGCCAGCGGACGCGGGCTCGGCGGCGGCGGCGTGATACGGGTGCGCGGCGCCACGGCCTCGGGCACCGGCGCCGCCGGCTGAGCCGGCACCACCCGCGCCGTCGCGGTCGACACCGGCCGCTCCCTCGTCCCCGGCGCGACCACCTCGGCCGAGGGCAGCGTGTCCGACGGGCTCGGCGTCCGCGTCGGCAAGGGCCCCAGCCCCGGCGCGGGTGCGGTGTTCGGCGGCGCCTCGGCGTCGACCACCGACTGCCCGGTGTGCGGCGAATAGATCGCCTCCGAGGCCGACGATGTATGCGCCTGCATCGGCCCCGAGCTCACCTGTGTGACCACCGAGCGCTGCACCGTCGACGCGCTGCTCGGCCCGCTCAGCCGCGGCGACGGCGTCGGCGAGCGCGGCGGCGTCAACGGCCGCCACAGCCCGCCTGCGTTGAAGCTCTGCCACGCCCACGGCAACCAGCGCACCAGCGACCAGGCCAGCCACAGCGCCCACGCCAGCATCAGCCCGCGGTACCACCACATCGACACCGACAGCACCCACGGCCGCGGCACCAGCCCCGCGCCCGCGTCGCTGGCGTCGACCCGGTCCTGATACCACGCCAGGCTGCTGCCGAACGAGCCGTTGCCCTCGATCTGCATGTCCGGCTGTCCGAGCAGGCCCTTGTGGATCGCCTCGATCATGCAGATGCACGCGATCAGCGTCCAGCTGACCAGCAACAGCTGACGCAGGTCGTACCACCACGCTGGCACCCCGGCGTGATCGCGGCGCCACGCCAGCGCGAGGAACCAGCCGACCACGAGCATCGCCATCGGCACCTCGATCGGCGACAGCCCGAGCCCGAGCAGGAACCACTGGTGCCCGCGCAGCGGCGTCCAGCGCAGCCGGCTGAGCACCGCCGCCGTGATCAGCAGCATGATGACGAACGACCAGAACAGCACCGCCGGCCCGAGCCGCGGCCCGCCGACCAGCAAGATCCAGCGGCTCGTCGGGAACTGCATGCGCACGTTCACGTTGACCGCCGGCGCCCCGAGGTCGACCACCGGCGCCGCGTAGCGCTGGCCGAGCTCATGCGTCTCGCGCCACGCCAGCTCGATGCGCTGCGAGCCCGGCTCGATCGGCAGCCGCACCAGCTGACCGTCCTGGCCGATCGTCTGGCGCTGTCCATTGATCGTCACCGTCTGCAGCAGCGCGTCCGGCGGGATCGTGACCACGTGATGCCCGCCCCGGCTGCTGCGCAGCCCGAGCTCCAGGCGAGCGTCGACCGCCCGCACGCCCGGGTCGAGGCTGAGCGTCGCGCTGTCGATCGTCAGCGTCTGGCCCGGCACGCCCTGCGGCCGCGTCACCGTCAGCGCCACCCGCTCGCCCGGCCACGGCCGCCACTCCCGCAGCCCCGCCTCGCCCTGGCGCACCGTCGGCGCGCCCTCGTGCTCGACGTGCCACACCGGCCCGACCTCGACCTGCCACACCTCCGTCCACGGCTCGCCCGTCGCCGCCGTCAACGCGACCTGCTCCGTGATCGGCAGCACCGAGGTCCAGGTCAGCTCGCTCTGGTCCGGCGCCATGTTGACCAGCACCTTGCCGCCCTCGACCCGCTGCTCCGCCGTCGTCACCGACTCGCCCGGCAGCAGCGGGACCGCCACCACCACCGCCGAACCATTCGGCGTCAGGCGCACGACCCGGCTCGTCAGCTCCCACGACAGCCCCAGCTGCAGCGAGCGCTCGAGGCGGACGAAGGGCGGCAAGTTGCCGACCTCGAGCTCCGCCGCCGGCGCGCTCGCGTCCTGCGGGCTCAAGCGGGTCAACTGCAGGTTGTCGTCGGCCAGCCCGTCCTCGTGCAGGCCGTCGACGGTCCAGCCCTTCGCCTTCGCCTCGATGCGATGCGGCTTGAGCGGCAGGGCGATCTGCACCGTCTCGCGCACCGGCAGCGGCCCCTCGAGCACGATCTCATGGCGACCCGGCGACAGCTGCAGCGTCAGCGTCCCGTCGGCCCCGCGCGCCAGCCCCGAGCTCGTCGGCGCCGCGTCGACGATCACCGAGGTCGGCAACCACTGCTCCGCCGAGCCCGGCAGCGGCACACCGACCGGCGCCGCGACGTGCAGCTCCTGGACGATCCGCAGCCCCTTCTCGCTCGCCTCGATGCGCATCCGCGGGCTCGTCACGCAGCCCGGCAAGCACTCCGGCGCCTCCGTCAGCCGCGTCTTCAGCTCGCCCAGCAGCTCCGCGCTCGGCGTGTCGGCGCGGGCGCTCGCCGGCGCCAACACGCCGGCCCCGAGCACCAGCAACAGCGCCGCCGCCGAGCCCACGCCCGCAGCGGCGCCGCGCGCCCGCCGACGTCCGAACGCGCCGAACACCGCCAACAGCAGCGTCACCAGGAACAGCACGCGGATGAACGCCAGCGCCAGGTTCAGGTGCGGCGGCAGCAGGTACAGGCGCAGCTGTTGGTCGCGCGCGACCGGCCCGTTCCACGCCAGCGACACCGCGCGCCACTGCCAGTCGGGCACGCCCGAGCCGGTCTGCACCACCGTGTTCGCGTCGTACTCGCGCAGCTTCTGTTGCTTGCGCATCAGCGCCTTCTGGCTCCACTCGCCGTTGCTGCTGTTGCTGCTCCCGTACACATCCGCCTTGCCGCGCTCCTGCTCGACCTGGATCTGGTCGTAGGCGCCGCCGTCCTCCGGGATGGCCCCGCCCATCGGCTCCGCCGCGAACCTGGGCGCGCCATCGTCGGGCCGGCCCATCGTGCCCTCCTCGCCGCCGCGGTAGTCCGTGGCCGTCGGCATCGCCTGCGCGGGCATCGAGTCACGCTTGCCGCCGAGCACCCCGAGGCCGAAGCCGTCGTCATCGCTGCGCACCGCGAGCGCCGGGTACAGCCCGCCGCGCACCTGCTGCACGGTGAACGCGATCACGAAGCCCGTCAGCGTCACCAGGGCGCCGAGGCAGTAGATGCGGGCCAGCGCGCGCAGCTTGCCGTCCGGCAGCGCGCGCTGCAGGGCCTCGCCGACCAGCACGAAGATCCACACCGTCCGCGGCGCCATCCACTCCGGGAACGCCAGCGCCAGCGTGACCACGGCCAGCGTGCCCCAGGCCCACCCGTACAGCCTGGCGATCGCGATCGAGATCACCAGCACGAGGAAGATGTCGAGCAAGGTCCAGCGCTGCAGCCAGGTGTCGTCGATCTCATCGACCCCGGTGCTGTGCAGCAGCCGCCAACCCGGCGGCAGGTGGAGTTGCCCCCGCACGCTGGCGAAGTCCTGGTCCCAGTCGACCGCCGACAGCCCCATCTCCAGCCCGCCCGCCGGCACCCGCAGGTCCGCGCTCAGCTGCAGCCGGGTGCTGCGCAGCTCGACCCCCGGCTGGCCGCCCTCGACCAGCGCCGTGATGAACTGCGGGCTCCCGGCCGCCGCCGCGTAGCCCAGCTGCGCCGGCGTGCGCACCTCGAGGCGACGGGTGTTGAACACGTCGCCCTCCAGCATGTCGCGCACCGTGAAGCCGCGACCATCGAAGTCGAGCCACCAGCTGCGCACGAGCGTCAGCTGATCGGGCCCGCGGTCGACCTCGCCGCGGTGGGTCTCGCCCAGCATCATCGCGTCGCCGGGGCGCACGCGGTAGGCCGGCAGGCGCTTCCACTCGTCGGGCAGCAGCGTCTGCTGCGGGTCGACCGCGCTGACGCCCGTGATCTCGACGCGCCGCAGCGTCGGCTCGGCCGCGAAGGCCCAGATCTCCTCGGCCGCCCACGGCCCCTCGCTCGTGCCCAGCCGCAGCTCCGGCAGCGGCCCCGGCCCGCGCGCGTCGATCGCGATCGTCCAGCGCCCCGGACGGATCTGGACCCGCAGTCGCCCGTCGCCCTCGAGCCGCGCCGGCAGCTCGCTGCGCACCGCCATCGGCACGAAGCCGTCGAGCAGCGCCTTGCCCAGCAGCACCTCGCGGTTCTTGCCCGACGCGTGGATCTCCACCTGGGTCGTCACCACCAGCGGGATGCTGTCGGCGATCCTTCGGTGCACCGTCACGTCGAGCAGGTTCTCCTCGCCGCCCTCGGCCTCGCGCTTCTGCAGCCACAGCACGCCGGTGTTGTCGCGCTGCGGGAACGCCACCGCCTCGCTGCGGACCTTCAGCGCCAGCAGCCCCGTCTCCGCCGGCACGCACAGCTTCTCCGGCAGGCTGTCCCACTCGAACACGCCCTGCACGCGGTGCAGACCCGGCTCGAGCTCGATGCCGGGCTTGCCGTCCTTCACCTGCACCACCACCAGCACGTCCGCGACCTTCACCTCCTGCGGCCAGCGCTCGTCGTCCCCGGGCAGCGGCACCCAGCTGCGCTCGAGCACCAGCCACTCCTGCACGAACTCCCCGCGGGTGTCGCCGAGCGCCAGCTCGAGCCGCGACGGCCAGGTGCAGCGGCGCTGGTCGGTGGTCGCGTGGATGTACGGACACGCCGAGCCCGCGACGTCGTGGAGCACCCACGGCACCCACGCCTTGAGCGGCTCGGGCACCTCGGCGGCGGTCAGCGGCGCCGCGTGTACACCGCCGGCGACGAGCCAGGCGAACAGGGCGGCGAGGGTGCACCAGGGGGAGCTACGAGCGATGCGTGCCATGGCGATCAGCCCACAGGGTACAGCGCCGCGTCCCTCGCAGGGGCCCGCCAGCAGGCTCCCCGGCCGCGCCAGGACGCCGTCCACGAGGGCCCGCGCGATCGCGGCGAGAACAACGTCCCGCTGGCAGAGCGCGGCCATCCGGCCTGCCCCACATGGGCCCGCCTTGCGCTCCGACGCGCCCGTGCCGCAGACTCGCGCGCGTGCAATCGCCCACCGACTCGGAGCTGCGCGATCTGTTCGCCGCCACGCGAACGATCGCCATCCTCGGCGCCAACACGGAGCCGGGCAAGCCGGCCTACTACGTGCCGCAGTACCTGGCCGCCCACGGCTTCCAGGTCCACCCCGTCAACCCGAACTTCGTCGGCCGCAGCCTCTTCGGTCACCCCGTCGTCGCCAGCCTCGACGAGCTGGACACCGCGATCGACGTGGTCGACGTGTTCCGCCGCTCCGACGCGCTGATGGCCCACGTCCCCGAGATCCTCGCCATGCACCCCCTGCCGAAGCTCGTGTGGCTGCAGCTCGGCATCCGCCACGCCGAGTTCGCCCGCACCCTCCGCGGCGCCGGCATCCGCGTGATCCAGGACCGCTGCACCCTCGCCGAGCACCGCCGCCTGTTCCCCGCCTGAGCCGCCTCCGCGGCCGAGCACCCCCGCCTGTTCCCCGCCTCCGGGGTGAAAACTGGACAGCCCCGCGTCGCTGCCCTACGCCCGGCCGGTGCCAGCTCGCCGCCTCGCCCTCCTCTGCCTCGCCAGCTGCGCCCCCGCGGTCCCCGACGGCCCGAGTGCACCTGTCCCCGAGGACAGCTCACCCCACGCCGCAGCAGCCGCCGCGGTCCCGGACGGCCGCTCGAACATACCTGTCCCCGAGGACAGCCCCGCCGCGCCACCTGCCCCAAAGGCCAGCCTGGCCCCGCTCCGCCTGCTCCACGCGAACGTCCGCACCTACGCCCCGCTGGCCGACGGCGGCCTGCTGGTGACCCCGGGCCCGACCTGGGTCGAGCAGGGCGGCGACCTCGTCCCCGAGGGCGACACCTCGCTGCAGCGCCTCGACCCCGCGACCGGCGCCCTCACCCCGTGGTCGCAGGAGTGGTCGCCCGCGGCCGCCGGCTGGCGCCTGCGGCGAGGCAGCGACGTCACGGAGCTCGGCCCCGAGGTCAGCGACGACGGCCGCCTGGTCGCCCTCGGCCACGCCTTCGAGCTGCGCGGCGGCCCGCCCGGCGAGCGCAACGAGCTGGTGGCGATCGTCGTCTCGCGCAGCGACGGCAGCGAACCGCGCTGCGTCGGCGTCGGCGTCCCCAGCGACGACCCGCCGCCCTTCTATTGGAGCCGCGACAGCCGCCGCCTCATCGGCGACTGGAGCCTCGCCTGCAGCCCCGACGCCCGCGCCCGCCCGGTCTCGCTGAGCGACGCCGACCCCGGCGAGTGGCCCGGCCGCATGCGCTGGCAGGACCTCGTCGACGGCCGCGGCGGCGAGCTCCCCTACCACTGGGTCTGGGAGGGCCGCGACCCGCTCGGCGACCGCGTCGTCGCCGACTTCTCGGGCCCCGATGGCTCCGGCCTCGAGATCTTCGACCTCGCCACCGGCGCCACCCTCACCCAGCTCGTCGACCCGCCCGCCGAGGAGCTCCGGAGCGGCCGCTGGGTCGCCGCCGACGCCGTGCTGATCGACGTCACCCGCGCGCGCGACCGCGAGTACATCAGCCAGCGCCTCGTGTACACCGACGGCCGCAGCGTCGCCATCACCGGCCCGCGCTGGCAGATCTACACCCGCCTGCCCGACGGCCAGCTGCTGATGAGCCGCGACGGCGGTGTCAGCGTCGAGCAGGGCCGCGTCGACTGGACCCGCCTCCACACCCTGCAGGCCCGCCCGCGCCCGGAGCTCGCGCGCTTCACCTCGGACCGGCAGCTGCCGGCGCAGTGGCAGCCCGGCCTCGGCGGCGTGCTGATCCACGAGCCCGACGAGGGCACGCTCTACCTCGCCGCGATCTGACGCTCACCCGGCGAGCATCTGCTTGAGCGCGCCGTCCGCGATCGCGGCGCGTGTCTCGTCGTTGCCGCCGATCAACGTGCCGCGGACAAAGACCTGCGGGAAGGTCGGCCACCCGCTCCACATCTTGATCGCCAGCCGCTCCTTCCACGCGCTCACGTAGCTGCCGAACTCGAGGTACGTGAAGGGCACCCCCGCCTCGTCCAGCGCCCGCCGCACCTTCTTCACGAAGGGGTTCTGCGCCATCCCGACCACCACCACCGCGTCGCGCCCGACCGCGTCCCGCACCTGAGCGACGACCCCGGCGTGAAATCCCGCCATCTTGTCGGCGACGTGAGAGGTTCGAGCGCTTTCGGGGTGCAGGGGGCGGGGCGTCATTGGCGGCGGAGTATAAGGGGCTCGCCTCCCCCCGCAAGCGCCCCCGCGACACTATTTTCGCCGCTCCGGAACAGCCCCCGCCGCCCCCCGCGTACCAGGGCCCTGTCATGGCCACCCGCGCGATCGCAAGGATCCGGCCCCTCCTGTGCGGCCTCGGCCTCGCCTGCATCAGCCTCGACGCCCCCCGCGCCGCCAGTCCTTCGGGACATGTCCCCGACGACATGTCCGATCCGCCATGTTCCACCTGTCCCTCGGGACAGCCCTCACCGCTCAGCCCGGCCGAGCGCGCCGCGTTCCTCGCGACCCCCGAGGACCCGCCCCCCGAGGCGCTCGGCGGCGTCACCCTGGCCCGCCACGGTCGCCACTACCTCACCGGCAACGAGCACGCGCTGCACGCCTTCCACGCGCGCGTGCGCGGCCTCGGCGGCGGCTACCTCGGCGTCGGCGCCGAGCAGGGCTACCTCCTGCTCGGCTGGTCGCGGGCCGAGCTGGCCTGGCTCATCGACTACGACCCCGCGGTCGTCGAGATCCACGCCGTCCACCAGGCCCTGATCGCCGCCGCCGCCACCCCCGACGACTACCTCGCGCTGTGGCAGCCGACAGGGCGCCGCGCCGCGCTCGCGGCCCTGCGCGCGGCCCACCCCGGCCCCGCCGGCGCCCCGCTCATCGAGCTCTACCGCAACAACCGCGCCCGCGTCGCCCGCCGCCTCGACGAGCTGCGCCAGGAGATGCAGGCCGCCGCCGTCCCGAGCTTCCTCGCCGACGCCGACGACTACGCCCACGTGCGCGGCCTGGTGCTCGCCGGTCGCGTGCGGGCCCTGTGCGCCGACCTCACCCGCGACGGGGCCGTCGCCCACATCGGCGCCGTCGCCCGCGAGCTCGGCGTGCCCCTGCGCGTGCTCTACCTGTCCAACGCCGAGGAGTACTGGGAGCGGCTGCCGCAGCCCTTCCGCGACAACCTCCGCGCCCTCCCGGTCGACGATCGCTCGCTGGTGCTGCGGACCCTGCTGACCTGGGAGACAAACCGCGACTACCGCTACAACGCCCAGCCCGCGCGCAACTACCGGCGCTGGCTCGCTGTCCCCGACCTGCGATCGATCTACGACGTCATCCGCCGCGACGAGGTCGTCGTCGACGAGCGCGGCTTCTTCGAGACCCGCGAGCTCCCCGACCCCGCCGCGCTGCGCCGCCGCGAGCAGCGACGTCTCGCGCGTGAGGCCGCGGGCCTGCCCGCCAACGGCTGACTACTTGCCGGCCAGCCCCTGCTCGCGCAGCCACAGGTTCGTGAAGTCGGCCGCCTTCTGGTAGCTGTCGCGCATCGTCTTCTCGAGGAACTTCTCGAACATCCCGCCGATGCCGAAGATCTTGACCTCGATCTCGAAGTTGGCGACCCGGTCCGACTGCCCCGGCCCGGTCCGCTCGAGCCACATCTCGCTGCGGATCGTCGACTTGTCGGCCAGCTTCGAGGGCAGCACCTTCACGACCCAGCTCGGCTTGGCCAGGTCGAGGTGACCGTCCTCGATGTAGCTCACCGAGTCGCCGAGCAGCGACTTGATCGGCCCCGGCGCGTCGATCTTCGGCGTCACCGACATCTTGCGCGCGCGCCGACCGTCGGGCCCCTGGGTCTCCTCGATGACCTTGAAGGCCTCGAACTGCAGCGCCTTACGGTAGAGCGCCTCGTTGTAGGCCGGATCAAAGAACACGTCGCGCCAGAACGCCTCGGGCTCGATCGAGTAGGGGTGTCGAAGGGTGAACTTCATCGCCACCGCTTATTTCGCCGTGCGCCAGCATTGTCAACCCGCGGCAGTCAACCCGCGGCAGTCAACCCGCGGCAATCAACCCGCAGCAGTCAACCCGCAGCAGTCAACCCGCGGGCAGTCAACCCGCGGGCGAGGCCGCCGCCCGCAGGGCCGCAGCCTCGGCCGGGCTGGCCGCGCAGCGAAAGCCGAAGTGATGAAAGGGCTGGTTCTCCGGCCAGTGCGGCCGGCGGTAGATCGCCGTCGCGTGGGCGGCGTCCCAGTACCACGAGCCGCCGCGCACCAGCTTGCGGCGAAAGCCCGCGCAGGTCGCCGCGCCCTGGCACGGCCCGCGCGGCTCGACCCCGAGGCAGTCGGCCCCGCACTCGGCGTAGTCGCGCGTGTACCAGTCCGCGACCCACTCCCACGAGTTGCCCGCCATGTCGAACAGACTGTAGCGGTAGGCCGGGCGCGAGCCGACCTCGAAGGGCCGCCCGGTCTCCGGCTTGCTGAGCAGCTTCTTGACCCCGCAGCTGCGCCCCGTCTCGTCCTTGATGATCGCCCGCTCGCAGGTCGCCGGCTCGTCGCCCCACGGGTGCAGCGCCCCATCGGGCCCGCGCGCCGCCTTCTCCCACTGTGCCTCGCTCGGCAGCCGCTTGCCCTGGGCCCGGCAGTACTTGTCGGCGTCGAACCAGCGGACCCCGTTGATCGGCTGGCGCGGCCGGTCGAAGTCGGTGTAGCCCGGCCCCGACGGGTCGCAGCGCCGCGCCTTCACGCACGCCTTGTACTCCGCGTAGGTGACCTCGTTGCGGTCCATGTAAAAGGTCTGCAGCCACACCCGCGCCGCCGGCCGCGTGTTCTCCGGGCCGTCGTCCGAGCCGCGGAGGAACGGCCCCGCCGGCACGCACGCCATCCCCTCCGGCGCCGCAGCGCAGGCCTCCGGCGCCGGCGCGCCCGGAAACTCCGGGCCCCCGGCCACCGCGAGCCCCCCCGCCTCGCCCGACCCATCCCCAGGGGCGGCCTCACCGGACCTGTCCCCAGGGACAGCCGCGACCGGCGTCGCAGGGACATCCACTCGCGTCGCCGCAACACCGGACCTGTCCCCAGGGACATCCGCTCGCGTCGCCGCAGCACCGGACCTGTCCCCAGAGCCAGCCGCGTCCGGCGTCGCCGCAGCACCGGACCTGTCCGAAGAGCCAGCCATGCCCGGCGTCGACGCAGCGCCGGACCTGTCCCCAGAGCCAGCCCCACCGCCAGGCTCACGCGCAGGCGCAGGGCCAGCACAGGCGCCCGCCGCGAGCGCCACCCCGAGCACCAGACCGCCGCGCATCGACCTCAGCCAGCCTTCGCGTCGCCCGTCTTCGCCTCGACCGGCTTGCTGCCCGCCTTCGTCGCGTCGCCCGCCTTCGTCGCGTCGCCAGCCTTCGTCGCGTCGCCAGCCGTCGCGTCGCCAGCCTTCGCGTCGCCCATGGGCACCACCGTGGCCGGCGTGGCCGGCGTGGCCGGCGGCTTCACGGCCATCAGCTCGACCGTGAAGATGAGGTCAGCGTTGGCGGGGATCTTGCCGCGGGCGCGCTCGCCATAGGCCAGCTCGGCGGGGACGGTGAGCTTGCGCAGACCGCCGACCTTCATGCCCTCGATGCCGAGGTCCCAGCCCTTGATCACGCGCCCGGCCCCGAGCGCGAACACCAGCGGCTTGGGCCGCGCCAGCGACGAGTCGAATTCGGTGCCGTCCTTCAGCGTGCCGCGGTAGTGCACCGACACGGTGTCACCGGCCTTGGCCTCGGCGCCCTCGCCGAGCTTGTAGTCGGCGACGACCAGCCCCTTGTCGAGCTTCTTGGTCGCCAGCGCCTTGCCATCGAACGCGGTGAGCGGCTGCGGGGGCGGCAGCGGCGGGGTGAAGCTCAGCAGCTCGATGGTGAAGATCAACGTCGAGTGCGGCGGGATCTTCCCGGCCCGCCGCTCCGCGTAGCCGAGCTTCGACGGGATCACGAGCTTGCGCTTGCCGCCGACCTTCATGCCGGCGACCCCCTCGTCCCAGCCCTTGATCACCCGCCCCGCCCCGAGCTCGAAGCTGAAGGGCCGATTGCGCGGGCGCGACGAGTCAAACACCATGCCGTCCGTCAGGTAGCCGGTGTAGTGGACCTCCACGTCGCCGCCCTTGACCGCCTCGGCGCCCTCGCCGAGCACGTAGTCCGACACGGCGATCCCCCCGGCCGTATTGCTGGTCGCGACCGGCACGCCATCGAAGGGCGCGTCGAACTTGATGTCCGGGCTCGGCTCGAGCGGCAGCGGCGGCGCAGGCGGCTGGGACGGCGGGGCGACCTTCGTCGGCACCTCGACCTTCTTGGCCACGTCGGTCGGCTCCGCCTTCTTCTCGGCCTCCGGCGAGGAGCTCGGCGTACATGCGGCGGCGAGCACGAGCTCGACGCCCAGGAGGGTGGAAAGCGCAAGGGGCGCGCGAAACAGCATGGCGCGCCATATACCCGAATTCCGGACCGCGCGCACCCGCGCCTCGGGCCCCCATTCCGCGTCACGGACCGCGAAACCACCGCGACCTGAGCAGCCCGCGCGAGCGCCCGCGATCGACGACGACCCCGCGCGCCGCAAGTCGGCGATCTCGCGGATCTCGCGGATCATGCGGATCATGCGGATCATGCCCACCACAGATCAGCGCGGCTGTGCGCAGCTGCGCGCATCATCGCGCGAAGCCCTCGCAGATCCGCGCCGAAGCCGACGCTTGTCAGCTCGCGGCCCGGCCCCTAGGCTCGCCGACATATGCAATCTGGTGCGATCGGCGAACATGTCAGCGCAGAGGCCAGAGCGGCCATCGCCTCGCCCGCCGCGCCCTCGAGGGCGATCGCCGCGCGGCCCCGGCAGTCCCCACGCGACGCGTGGCGACCTGTCCTTGCGGCCATGTCGCTCGCCGCCTGCGCGCCGCCGCCGAACACCACCGGCGACGACGGCTCCAGCTCGCTCGCGGCCGCCAGCACCAGCACCGGCGAGGCCAGCTCGACCGGCGTCGCGCCCGATTCCACCACCACCACCACCGGCGCGAGCGACAGCGACGGATCGAGCAGCGGCGACGCCAGCAGCACCAGCTCCACCTCCGGCTCCACCGGCCCGGCGCCCGCGTGCGGCGACGGCCACCTCGACCCCGGCGAGGCCTGCGACGACGGCAACGACGCCGACGACGACGACTGCGTCGCCTGCATCGCCGCCGCGTGCGGCGACGGCCACCTCCACGCGGGGCACGAGGCCTGCGACGACGGCAACGACGTCGACGACGACGAGTGCAGCAACGACTGCACCCTCGCCAGCTGCGGCGACGGCGTGATCCAGCCCGGCGAGACCTGCGACGACGGCAACCCCAGCGACAAGGACGCCTGCCCCGGCACCTGTCAGTCGGCCGCCTGCGGCGACGGCTTCGTGCAGCAGGGCGTCGAGCTGTGCGACGACGCCGGCCCGAGCCCCACCTGCGACGCCGACTGCAGCAAGGCCGAGTGCGGCGACCAGACCGCCAACGCCGCCGCCGGCGAGGCCTGCGACGACGGCGAGGCGACCGCGACCTGCGACGCCGACTGCAGCCCCGTCGAGTGCGGCGACGGCACGCTCAGCGTCCTGGGCGGCGAGGAGTGCGACGACGGCAACCTCAGCGACTTCGACGACTGCTCGAGCGAGTGCAAGAAGCTGCGACGAAAGATCTTCGTGACCAGCAAGCTCTACACCGGCAAGCTCGGCGGCATCGCCGGCGCCGACATGCAGTGCCAACAGCTCGCCGACGACGCCGAGCTCGGCGGTGTCTTCTACGCCTGGCTCAGCGACAGCAACAGCGCCCCGGACAGCCGCTTCATCCACTCGAGCGTGCCCTACATCCTCCCGACCGGCATCCAGGTGGCGAAGCACTGGCAGGACCTGGTCGACGGCACCCTGCAGCACGCGATCGATACCACCGAGAGCAAGGGCGCCGCGCCGATCCCCGGGGCCGGCTGCGGCGCCGGCACCAAGCCCACCGTGTGGACCAACACCCTCGCCGACGGCACCGCCTGGGCCAACAACGGCTGCGACGGCTGGAACAGCACCGCCGGCGCCGCCCGCCTCGGCCACGCGAAGGCGACCAATTTCACGTGGACCAAGTTCTGCGAGGGTCAGGCCGCCAGCTGCGCCTGGAAGGCCGCGCTCTACTGCATCGAGCAGTAGCTCCTCCGCGGCGAGCGTCCGGAGTTAGTTTTCGCATACCGACCACCGTGCCGAGCCGTTCGGCCGCGGTAGTTCCTTGCAGCTGCACCCGTCCCGGACTTGGGCGCGTACTCGACAGTACGCTCGAAAGTGTGTGATACCCGCCCGCAATGAAGCTCACACATTTCACGGCAATCTCGATTTTCACGCTCGCGCTCGCGTCCGCCTGCGGCGGCGCCGCGGAGCCGGCCAAGGGCGACAAGGCCGCTGCCAAGAGCGCTGCGGGCACCGCAGGCGCGGACGCCAAGGACGCGGCCCCGGCCGTCGAGCTCCCCACGCTCAAGATCAACGAGGCCGACTGGGTCGAGAAGAACCTCAAGGATGTCTCGCCGATGATCAACGTCACGATCAAGGCGCCCAAGGACGCCACCTTCGAGAAGAACGGCAACGGCGGCGTCGACATCAAGCTCGCCGGGTTCTACATGCTCACCGTCGGCAACCTCGCCGTCAGCAGCCTCAAGGAGGCGCTCGAGTGGGGCGATTCCTCGTCGATCGGCAACTCCTCGTTCAAGGACGGCAAGAAGCTCCTTGAGGAGCCGAACGGCTTCGTCTTCACCTACCAGATGAAGGACGAGGACAACGGCACCAAGTACGCCCCCGAGTCGCACTTCTACTACTTCATCGAGAAGGACGGCGCGGTCTACAGCGTGAACGACACCAAGCCGATGGACGCCTTCTCGACCCCCCCGGCGGCCTACACCGAGGCGCTCGCGCGGCAGGTCTACGGCCTCGTGAAGGCCTCCGCGAAGACCAACTAGACAGGACCGTCGCGGCCCAGGTAGCCGCGACGCAACAGGCGTCCACCACCGAGGTCGCGCGCCGTGAGCCTGAACGCTCACGACCGCGACCTCGCCGTCACGGCGTCTCGTAGCGCAGCACCGAGCTGGTGAAGTCGCTAAACACCAGCGTCAACTTCACGCAGCTCGCCGCCGGCAGCGGCGCCCCGCCCAGCGGCGCCATGCTGGCCTCGCTCACGTCCATGCCGCCCATCGGCAGCTCGCCGTAGACCACCGGCCCGCGGAAGCCGGTCGGGAAGCTCGCCGTCGACACGGCCCAGTAGGTCTCGCCGTCCGTCACCGGCCCCGGCCCCAGCGGCGGCTTCGCGGCGACATCGGTGACGTAGTAGCCGAGCGCGTCGACATCGTCGGCCCAGCTCACCGTCGGCGCCCCCATCGCGTCGGTCGTCAGGTCGACCGCGTGCTCGCCCTCCATCCCGGCGCAGTCCATCGGCGCGCCCGTGTCCCGCGCGATCCGCCAGACCACCCCGCTCGCCTCGAGCCCCGGGCTGCGCAGCAGCAGCGTGCTCTCCCCGCGGTCCGCCACCCCGTCCGCGTCATCGTCCACCAGCACCATCTCGGTCGGGAAGCTCCGGTTCAGGAAGCCCGGTCCGACCGGGAACGGGAACGGCGGCCAATACGACGTCTCCCCGGCGACCACCACGTCGAGCTGCACCGTCATCACAGGCGTCACCACCTCCGTGACCCTCGCCCCATATCCGTTCGCAGTGGCCTTCAGCGCCACCTCGATCGGGATGATCACCGACGGGTCGTAGCGCTTGTTCTCCATGTCGAGGTTCGGGTGCTCGACCGTCAGCACATACTCACCGTCGAGCTGCAACTTCGGCGCCGCAGCGACCGTGAACTTCACCTCGTGATCCGCGGCCAGCGTCCGCTCGCTCCACGCCTCGAAGCCCTTGCCCACGATCAGCCTGTACGCCCCGCCGGGCTTCAGCGCCGCCGCCGGCGTGATCGTCAGGTGCCGGCGATCCGCCGTCACCTCGATCGCCACGTCCGCACCATCCGCGCCGACCAGCCGCACCCGCGCGAGATTGCTGGCGTCCGCGAACACGGGGTGCGACAGCGTCACCGTCAGCGCGCCCTCGCTGCGCACCTGTAGATCGCCCGCGGACGGCGTCGTCGCCAGCACCAGGAACTCACGCGCCGTCCATTCTTGCAGATAGCGGACGAGGTCGTCCTTCTCCGTCGCGTCGATCTTCCCGGCCGACAGCTTGAGCATCGCGTCGACCGCCTCGCCGAGCTCCCACGCCGCCCCGTTGACCAGCCAGTGCCCGTGGCGATACGCGCCGACCAGGCTCGGCACCACGATCGGGTGATCGGTCTGCGTCCCGCCGCCCGGCAGGCGCAGCTCCTGCGAGCCCAGCGGCCCGGCGTGACAGCCCGCGCAGTTGGCCTTGCCGCGGAACACGGCCTCGCCGCGCAGCGCCGCTGCCGTCATGCTGCCGTCGCGCTCGGTCGCCCCGTTGGCCGGCGGCGGCGGGATCAGGGCCGCCAGGTAGTCGTAGAACGCCTGATGCAGCTCCGTGCTGATCGTCGCGCCGATCGTCGGCCCCGGGCTCCCGTAGAGGTACGAGAACAGGTCGTGCGCGTCGCCCTCCCAGCCGATCGGCGCCGTGCCCTCGAGCCAGAACATCGGCCGACTCGCCGACTCCGAGAAGCCGCCCGCCGACCACACGTTCCCGTCGGTGAGCCCGTCGACGTGACAGTCCGCGCAGCTGTGACTCACCCCGCCCTTGGCCCCCGTGCCGGTGTACAGCGCCTGACCGGCCGCCAACCCCGCGTCGCGTGGATCCCCCGCCAGCGCGATCACCCGCTTCGACTCGCCGGCGCTGCTCGCCACCGTCACCGCGTAGCCCTGCGCCCCGTGGACGAACAGCTGCTCACCGCTCGCCAGGATCGTACGCGGCCGGCCCTCCGCCGCGAAGCGAGCGCGCTCCTCCAGCGAATTCGGATCGAGCCCGACCACCTCGTCCGTCCCCTCGAAGGTCACCCACAGCTTCCCGCCCGCCAGCGCCATCCCGAACGGCCGCACCGCCAGCGCCGTCGCGCTCGCCTGCCGGCCCACGTCCACCGCCGCCACCTGCTTCAGGCTCCCGGTATCATACGCCGCCACCGAGTGGCGAAACGCCGTCATGCCCTCGGTGCCCGACAGCTCGCGCACCGCCACCCGCGTGGTCGCCACATACAGGCGATCGTCCGCCAGCAGCAGCCCGCCGAGCACGGACCCGACCTCGCCGATGTACCCCGTCACCTTCAGCGTCGCCGTGTCGATCACCGCGATGTCGAACTTGTCGTTGCGATCGTCCGCCGGAAATTGCTGACGGTCGCCCACGCCCGAGCAGTAGCTCGCCACGTACAGCGTCGCCCCGTCCGCGCTCAACGCCATCGAGGTCGAGTTCTTGTTCGCCGCCACCCGCCCGATCACCGACCGCGCGGCGATGTCCACCACCACGACCGCGTCCTCCTTCGCCAGCGACACGTACGCCGTCGCCCCGTCCGGCGACACCACCACCGCCGCCGGCTCGTCGCCGACCCACACCGCGTCGATCAGCCGCCCCTCGGCCACGTCGACCACCCCGAGCGTGTCCCCGGCCTTGTGCGCCACGAGAGCGACCCCCTGCGCCTCGCTCCACGCCAGCGCCGCCGGCCACGGACCGCTGGCGATCGTCCCCTTCACCGTCCCCGTCGCAGGGTCGACGCGACTGATCTGCGGGTCGTACAGATGGGCCACCCACACCTCGTCGCCGACCTGCGCCAGCGAGGTCGTCGCGTAGTAATTGAAGTGCTCGTACGGCACCTCGGCCACCGCCGTCAGCCCGCGCCGCTCCTCGCTGCCGGCGATGCGAAAGCTGTACTCCCCCGCCACCACCGGCGTGAAGCGCGAGAAGCCGTCGTTGCCCGCCACCACCTCGTTCGCGTTCCCCTCTGGCGCCGCCTCGATCACCCAGCGACCCGACACCGGGTCCGGCAGGAAGTACGTCGACCCGAGCGGGAAGCGCCCCGACGACTGCAGCGGCAGCGGCTGCAGCTCGCCGACCTCCACCGCCTCGCCGCCGCAACCACTCAACGCCAGCGTCAACACCAGCGGGGCAATCTTCGTCACCAGGGACTTGCGCATCATCGACGACCTTCCTCCTGTGCACGCCTACGGAGGGCATCAGCGCCCCCGGACCGTGAGCGCGGCCTTCATAGCCGCTGCCAGCAACGTCGCGCGCGGAAGCGTCAGAATCGACCAAGAACGATGTTCTGCCGGGAGATATGCCGACGACGCGCGATTTCGCCCGACCCATCGATGCCTCGGCGGGCTCGGCTGGAACCAGTCACCTTGTCCGGCCATGAGGGCCGCGGCCCGCCGTGATCACAAGCCGTCCGGCTCGGTGATGAACCAGCGCTGCTGGACCGGCGAAGCGCGGCCGCACTGCCGCGAGCGCGGATCAAGGCTGGTGATGGACGCCCCGACCGGCGATCCTCGCCGCGGGTGCAGTTCCCGATCGACATCGACCTCGGCTTCGTGCGCATGCCGGCGCACCTGCTGCTCGAGGTCCTCGCCTACACCCTCGGCTACCGCTACTACGCGGCGCTCCGGCGGCGCGGCGACCCGATCTCGGATCTCGCCCGGATGTGGATCTTCATCGGCGCGGTCACCGGCGCGCTGCTCGGCGCGCGCTTGCTCGCCCTGCTCGAGCACCCGGAGACCTGGGCCACCGCCCACTCCGTCCCCGAGCTCCTGGCCGGCAAGACGATCGTCGGCGGCCTGCTCGGCGGCCTCGTCGGCGTCGAGTGGACCAAGCGCCGCCTCGGCGTGCGCGTCTCGTCCGGCGACCTGATGGTATATCCGCTGCTGCTCGGCCTGATGATCGGCCGCGTCGGCTGCTTCATGGCCGGCCTCGGCGACGGCACCCACGGCGTCGCCTCGAGCCTGCCGTGGGCGATCGACCTCGGCGACGGCGTCCCGAGGCACCCGCTCCCGCTCTACGAGATCGGCTTCCTCGGCCTGCTGTGGCTCGGCCTGCGCCGCCTGCAGGCCCGCGTGCGCCTGGCCGACGGCGCGCTGTTCAAGCTGTGGATGGTCGCCTACCTCGGCTTTCGCCTGGCGATCGAGCTGCTCAAGCCCGAACCGCGGCCGTGGGCCGGCCTCTCGGCGATCCAGCTCGCCTGCGTCGCCGGCCTCATTTACTACCGTCGAGTCTGGCTGCGACCCCACGAGCTCGTGACCCCGAGATAACCCCCATGCCCGAGCGCGACTACATATACTACGACTTCACCCTGAGCCTGTGCAGCCGCTGCCTGCGCCGCGTCGACGCCAAGATCATCATCAAGGGCGACGACGTGCTCATGCGCAAGCGCTGCCCCGAGCACGGCCCCGAGGAGGTGCTGATCGCCACCGACGCGGCCTACTATCGCCGCTGTCGCGACTTCATCAAGCCCGGCGAGGCGCCGCTGCACCCCGGCACGCCGACGCTCCACGGCTGCCCCTACGACTGCGGCCTGTGCCCGGACCACGAGCAACACTCGTGCCTGACGCTGATCGAGGTGACGGACCGCTGCAATCTCACCTGTCCGACCTGCTACGCCGAATCGTCGCCGAGCCACGGCCGCCACCGCACCCTCGCCGAGGTCGAGGCGATGCTCGACGTGATCGTCGCCAGCGAGGGCCGCCCGGACGTGGTCCAGATCAGCGGCGGTGAGCCGACGATCCACCCGCAATTCTTCGAGATCCTCGACGCCGCCAGGCGGCGACCGATCCGCCACCTGATGGTCAACACCAACGGCATCCGCATCGCCCGCGACGAGGAGTTCACCGCGCGCCTGGCCAGCTACATGCCCGCCTTCGAGGTGTACCTGCAATTCGACTCGCTGCGCGAGGGACCGCTGGTGGCGCTGCGCGGCAAGGACCTGCGCGAGGTTAGGCAGCAGGCCCTCGCCCACCTCAACAAATATCGCCTGTCGACCACCCTCGTCGTCACATTACAGCAGGGACAGAACACCGACGAGATCGGCGAGATCATCGACTTCGCGCTCAAGCAGCCGTGCGTCCGCGGCGTCACCTTCCAGCCGACCCAGGCCGCCGGTCGCCTCGAGCACTTCAACCCGGCCACCGACCGCTACACGCTGACCCAGGTCCGGAGCGACATCCTGCGCCAGAGCCCCGTCTTCACCGCCGCCGACCTGATCCCCGTGCCCTGCAACCCCGACGCCCTGGTGATGGGCTACGCGCTCAAGCTCGGCGGTGAGGTCATCCCGCTGACCCGCTACCTGCGGCCCGAAGACCTGCTCGGCGTGCCCGGCAACACGATCGTGTACGAGGCCGACCAGCGCCTGCGCTCGCACCTGCTGCGCGTGTTCTCGACCGGCAACACCGTCGACGGCGTCGCCCCCGAGCTCCAGGCGCTGCTGTGCTGCCTGCCGCAGATCGCCGCGCCCGGCCTCAGCTATGAGAACATCTTCCGCGTCATCGTGATGCAGTTCATCGACGCCTACAACTTCGACGTCCGCGCGATCAAACGCTCCTGCGTGCATATCGTCAGCAAGGACCTCAAGATCATCCCCTTCGAGACCATGAACATGTTCTACCGCGACGACAAGGCGCACGCCCTCGTCCAGCTGCGGAGGCCCCAATGAGCGAGCGATCCCCCTTCAACAAGATCATCAGCGTCAACCTGATCGTCCTGCTCGCCTACGCCATCGCCATCAAGCTGTTCGCCACCCTCAGCGGCGGCGGCGAGGAGCAGATGACCTACGTGATCCTGATCGGCCTGGCCAGCGGCGCCCACGTCCTCCTCGACCTGCTCGTGGCCCTGATCCTCGCGCTCGCGGGCAAGCGCGACGCGAGCCTCGGCTTCCTCGCCAGCGCGCCGCTCGTGCTGCTGATCGGCGCCGGCGTGTGCTTCGGCGGCGCCGCGATCGACCTCAGCGGCGTACGCAGCCGCTGACAGCCCCTGGCCCCAAGATCGGCGACGCCGTCGCGGAGCGGCGCCCGCCAATCCTGCGTGCCGCCGCGAATTCACTGCGGCGATGGCTTCTCCGCGGCACGACATAGATTGTTTGCCATGGTGCAGGTTGAACAGCGATTGCGAGCGGTGATGAAGCCGAGCCCGATCACGATCCAGGTCGGACTCTCACTCGAAGACGCCCGCCAGCGGATGTTCGAGCACCACATCCGCCACCTGCCCGTCGTCGAGGGCACGCGCCTCGTCGGCCTGCTCAGCGAACGTGACCTGTCGCGCGCCGAGACCACCCGCGTGCCGCTGAAGCTGCAGAAGGTCGAGGATGTCATGGCCACCTCGCTCTACGTCTGCCACCCCGACGAGCTGCTCGCCCGCGTGGCCACGGACATGGCCAACCACCGCTACGGCTGCGCCATCGTCGTCGAGCGCGACCAGATCGTCGGCATGTTCACCACCGTCGACGCGCTCCACCGGCTCGCCGCGCTGTGCGGCCTCGTCGAGATGATGGCCCAGGTCGCGTAACCGGGGCCCGAGCAGCTCGCCGAGGCCCCCTCACGGGCTACCCACCGGGCCCGAAATAGGGTCTCATGGCGGCGTGCTCCCCGACGAGCCGAGCGCGCGCCTGCTCCAACCGCTGTGGGACGGCGTCGTCCGGACGCTGGGGATCGACACGATCAGCCACCCGCTGTTCTTCGTGCTCGCGATCATCACCACCGTGCTCGTGGCCGGCATCGCCTTCTCGGCCGTCGACGTGTTCGTCGCGCGGAAGCTGCCGTTCAGGGCCGCCGCGAGGTATCTGCTGATCACGCTGCCCGGGTACCTCGCGGTCTTCATGCTCCTCATGTGGCTCCCGGCGCCCTATCGCAATGAGGTCCCGCGGACCGCTCCGAGCCTGCTCGCGCTGGTCGGCGGCGTCGCCGTCTTGCTCGTCGTCGGCGACCTGCTCTCGTATTGGTGGCATCGCCTCGAGCACGCGAGCACCCTGATCTGGCGGCACGTCCACTCCGTGCACCACGCGGTCCGCCGCCCGCTCACCGTCTGGAGCGGCTTCTACGTCCACCCGGTCGAGTCGCTCTGCGTGTTCCTGACGCTCTACATCGTCCCCTTCGCGCTCGGCGTGCACCCGCTCATCTTCGCCGCCTATGCCATGATCAACACATTCATCACCATGGTGACGCACTGCGGATACGACCTCCCGCTCTACCCGAACTCGGTGCTGGCGTCCGCGCCGATGCACGAAGAGCACCACGGCGGCGGGAAGCCGCATAATTTCTCGGTGCTGCTGAACCTGAGCGACCGCCTCTTCGGGACCTTCAAGCCGTTCTAGCGGCCGCCCGGAGGCTCGCGCTCAGGGGGCGCTCGCGCCTCCAGACCCATCGTCGGTGCTGGCGCCCTCGTCGCCCGGCGACGGCTGACGAACCTCCTTGGGGGGCGGCTTCACGGGCGCTGCGTGGTCCTGAGGGGTCGCGGGCGCCTTCGGCGTCTCGCTCGTCGGCTTGGTGCTGTCAGCGGGATTCTTGGACATGGGATCGCCAGCAGACACGAGAACCATCGCCCCGACAAGGCGGTAGTTTCGCGCCCGCATGACCCTTCGGACATGTCCGAAAGGCCATTATTGATCGCACATTCGCCCGCGCTTGCCTTGCCTCGCTCCGCGCCGCTCGAGTATCCTGGCACGATGTCGCGCCTCGCGTCTCTCGGCCTCGTGTCGCTGCTCGCCGGCTGCGCCGACGATCCGCCTGGATCGACGCCGCCCGATATCGACGACGACACGCCGAGCTTCGCCCTGCGCCCGCCGTGGCGGAGCAGCTCCCTGCCCGCGGACACCCACGTCTCGACCGCGGGCCACGGCGGCGACGGCTACTTCCCGTGCCCCGGCAGCCACGGCGGCGGCTGCGGCTACGACCTCGGCGCCTCGCGCTGGGACCCAGCCGCCCGCGCCTACTCGGGCGACAAGACCAACGGCGGCAGCTCGCAGGCCGACCACGCGATCTGGGGCATGGACCTGCATGCGCCGGTCGACGGCGAGGTCGTCGCGTGTTGGCGCAACATGCCCGACGACCTCCCCGACCGCGAGGACGACACGCCGCCGGGCTGCGCCGCCCTCGCCAGCGGCGAGTGCATGGCCACCGGCAATCACCTGTGGATCCGCAGCGCCGACGGGCACCTGATCCTGCTCGCCCATCTCATGCAGAACAGCATCCCCGAGCGCCTGTGCCCGATCGCCGATGATGTGCCGATCCCCGACAGCAACGCCGACGCCCCGTGTGCGATCGCCGGCAAGCAGAGCGGCCCCACCGACGCCTCCCGGCTCGAGCGCCTCGAGCCAGCGATCGCCTATCCAAGAATCACCCAGGGTGAGTTCGTCGGCCGCGTCGGCGAGAGCGGCCAGGCCGGCGGTCCACATCTCCACCTGTCCGTCGGGACCTACGAGATGGACGCCGACGATCACTACTGCCGCAGCAACGTGCTCATCCGCTGGATCGACGCCGAGTATCAGGTGCGCAGCGACGGCCGCGCCCCGGACGCCGGCACCTGGACCCCGCTGGACGCGGAGCCCCTGCCCATCGACCTCAAGACCTTCTTCCTGATCCAGCCCGACAATTGACGCGCAGGCGAACCACGGCGGACGCAGACAAGGCGCCGAGGAAGGTCGCCGCGGTCTCGACGCGGTCGCAAGCGCGTCAAGTTCACCTGCGAGCCGCTGATGCCGGGGTGACGCCGGGGGTGATTCGCCCACGCCCGCGAGTCTTGTTACCGTCGCCGCCATGCGCAAACGGAAGAAGTCGCTGATCGTCGGAGGTTGGTTCTGGACCACGGGCCCGCTGGTGCTCGCCACGTCGACCGTGCGCGCGATCGTGCAGACCACGCGCGACGCGAAGACACTCAAGGCGCTGGCGAAAGCAACGAAGGGGCCAGTGCTTGCGCGACAACTCGGCAAGCAACGAGTCCTCCTCTTCCCGGGACAGTTTCCCAGCACGTGGCATCAGCTCGGCCCGCGTGCCGGCGTGCTGGTACGCCTCGCGGGCCACAGCAACCACGAGGCGGAGGCGCTCAGCGTCGACCCGTGGGCCGTGGCCGAGCGCGACTGGAAGCTCGCGGTGAGCACCGTGACGCTGGACGGTCCTGCGGACGGGGCACGCGAGCTGTTCGATGCTGTGCCGCGTGACCCGCAGCCGATCGCCAGGGAGGATGCGAACGTGCTGCCGGTGACGCTGCCGCCGGGGAAGTACGTGGTCGACCACGCCACGCTCGGTGAACGCGACTTTGCGGTGGTGTTGTACCGGTTTCGTGCGAAGGACGAGCTCCCGCAGCCGCCGAAGGGCAAGCGGGTCGCTGTGCAGCCTGGCCCGCCCGCGATCCTCGAGCTGCGCAAGGAGACCGCGGCGCTCGCCAGGAGGTTGAAGTTCGTCGGCACCGACGGCGGGCCGCTGCTCGCCTGCCCGAGGTCGCTGCTTCCACAGTGGCACGGCGTGTACGACGCGGACGGCGAGTATGTCTACGGATCGGCGCCGTGCGACTACGACCGCGCTTGTGACGCGAAGGGCCTGATCCTTTCCGTGGGCAAGGGCCAGGCGCTGGTGCTCGAGCAGGTGTCGACGGCCTTCCTGCAGCTGGAGCCGGGCACCGCTTATCTCCTCTTCTGGGTCGGCGCGGATGCCGGGTCGCACGTGCTCGAGGCGGTGCTCTCGGCGCCCTCGAAGGCGTGGAAGAAGCAGAAGGAGGTCTTCAGCATGACCGGGAAGGAGCTCGCGCTGCTCGACTCGGCACACGCGGGGAAGACGAAGCCGGCGTACCTCGGTGAGCTCGCACCGGGCCGCTACACCATGGAACGAATGCAGGAGTACGACGGCGAGATCCGCGTCGGTAGCGAGCTTCATGGGTTGATGGCGAGTGCTCTGCGGCTGACAAGGCTCGGCTGAGATGCTCGGTGATCCGTCAGCGGATTGCGCCGGACGCCAGGCGGCGATGCGCGGGCAGCTCGAGCGGATCGCGGGCCAGGCCGGGCTGTCGAAGTCGGTGCAGGAGATCGTGGGCCGGGCGCTGCAATAGCGGCGCGGGCCGTGGGGGCGCCATGTCGCCCGTGTCGCAGTTCCGGGGCCGCCAACGGCCGGACGAGCGGATAAGCTACGACCCGCTCCCATGGCCGGCACGACCCTGTTCACCCTCCTCGACGACCTCGCGGCGCTGCTCGACGACGTCGCGGTGCTCACCAAGGTCGCCACCAAGAAGACCGCGGGTGTCCTCGGCGATGACCTCGCGCTCAACGCCGAGCAGGTCGCGGGGGTCTCACCCGACCGCGAGCTCCCGGTCGTGTGGGCGGTCGCCAGGGGCTCGGCCGTCAACAAGCTGATCCTCGTGCCGACGGCCCTGCTCATCAGCGCCGTCGCGGCCTGGGCCATCACGCCGCTGCTGATGCTCGGCGGCGCGGTCCTCTGCTACGAGGGCTGCGAGAAGCTGACGCACAAGCTGTTCGCGCCGGCCGCGGCGAAGCGGCACCACGAGGCGCTCGTGCAGGCGATCGCCGATCCGGCGGTCGACATGGTCGCGTTCGAGAAGGCGAAGATTCGCGGCGCCATTCGTACGGACTTCATCCTGTCGGCCGAGGTGATCGTGATCTCGCTCGGCGCGATCGCCTCGGCGCCGGTGGGGACCCGCATCGCGGCCCTGATCACGATCGCGGTGGTGATGACTGTCGGCGTCTACGGCCTCGTCGCCGGCATCGTCAAGCTCGATGACCTCGGCCTGCGCCTGCGCCGCAGCAGCGGCCCCGCGCGCGCGCTCGGCGGGGCGATCCTGTGGGGCGCGCCCTACCTGATGAAGGGCCTGTCGATCGCCGGGACCATCGCCATGTTCCTGGTCGGCGGCGGCATCCTGGTCCACGGCATCCCCGGCGCCGAGGCCCTCGGCGAGCAGCTGGTGCGCGCCGTGGCCGGCGTGCCAGGGGCCGGCTTTGTGCTGTCGAGCCTGTTCGTCGGCCTGGTCGGTCTGCTCGCGGGCGCGGTTCTGCTGGCCCTCGTCGCGGGCGGCAAACGCCTGGTTCGCCGCCAGCCCTGAGCGTGTGCCCGGGCTTCGCGTCAACCGCGGACGTAGGCGTACTCGAGGTCCTGTCCGCCGATGCCGCGACGCGGTGGGGCGATCCAGTTGGCCATCTTCCCCGGCTCGCGCACGGGCGTCATGATCGAGCGCAGATATGCATTGTCGGCGGCGGAGAGCAGCCAGTCGTCGCGGCGGGCGGCGAACTGGCCGGCCGTGATCAGCTCACCCTCGGGGTTGAAGCTGTACCCGGCGTGAATGCCCTGATGCCGGTGGAAGCGGCGGTTCGGCAGGCGCAGGCGCTGCGACGAGCCCATCTCGGCGAGCATATGGTTCCACTTGCGGAGGGCCCGCTCGCAGTCGTGGATGTAATCGTCGCGCAGGACCTCGTTGATCGCGGTGCGCAGCGGGACCTCGCGCTCGACGATACGGTCGTGCTCGACGCTGGCCAGCGTGTAGTGCTGCGTGAGCGCCTGGTGATCGCCGTAGCGCTCGGCCTCCTTGAAGCGGCCCTTGAGGCCGGCGCCGAAGTAGCCGGCGGCGTTGTTGGACAGCTCGCTGCCGAACAGGTCGAGGCAGTAGCTGAACCAGTAGTTGATCGCCCGCTGCAGCGTGCCGAAGTCGACGCCGCCCTGGCGCCGCACGTCGCCGTCTGGGTCGACGGCCTCGAGCTCGGCGGCGCGACGGATGATGCGCTCCATGCCGGTCTCGCCGACGAACAGGTGGAAGGCCTCCTCGGTGAGCATGAACTCGCAGGAGCGGGCCAGCGGATCGAACGCGCTCTCGCGCAGCGCGGCCAGCTGAAACTTGCCGTCGCGGTCGGCGAACATGGTGAAGCAGAAGAACGACAGCCAGTGATCGCAGGGCTGGTTGAAGGCGCCGAGGATCCGCGGGTGGTCGGGGTCGCCGGAGCGGCGCTGCAACAGCGCCTCGGCCTCGTCGCGGCCGTCCTTGCCGAAGTACTTGTGCAGCAGATAGACCATCGCCCACAGGTGGCGGCCCTCCTCGACGTTGACCTGGAACAGGTTGCGCATGTCGTAGAGCGAGGGCGCCATGTGCCCGAGCAGGCGCTGCTGCTCGACGCTGGCGGGCTCGGTGTCGGCCTGGGTGACGATGATCCGGCGCAGCGCCCCGCGGTGCTCGCCCGGGACCTCGTCCCACGCGGGCGCGCCAGTGTCGTCGCCGACGTGGATCGTCGCGGCCTGCGCGTGCGGGGTGAGGAACACGCCCCAGCGGTACTCCGGCATCCGCACCTGCTCCCAGTGGGCCCAACCGCCGGGCTCGACCGAGACCGCGGTGCGCAGATAGATCTCGCGCTCGGAGAAGTCGGCCGGGCCCATGTCGCGCCACCATTCGAGGTACTTGGGCTGCCAGTGCTCGAGGGCGCGGCGGACCTTGGGGTCGTCGGCGAGGCCGACGTTATTGGGGATCTTGGCGTTCAGGTCGACGGACGGGACCAGCATCAGGGAGACCTCGCTGATCGTCAGCGTCACCACCCGAGCCGCGGACGACGAGCGAAGAACTTTCGTGTGCAAGGTCGCGGGGCGGTGGATTTGGCGCGTGTGACGGCACACGGGTGCAGCTCACTCGCGCCGCACCGCGGCGCCGGGCGCTGCGTGGGCTGGTCTACCATCGCGGCGAATGACCGCCCGACCCCGCCACTGCCCTGCCCCGAGTCACCGCGTCGGAGGATCGCCATGAGGGCGATGGCGCAGCGCAGCTGGGCCGCGGGCGAGCCCTTGGTGGCGATCGAGCTGCCGACGCCCGAGCCGCGGGCCAACGAGGTGCGGGTGGCGGTGCGGGCGATCGGGGTCAACCCTGTCGATTGGAAGATGCGCCAGCGCGGCCCGCTGCGCCTCGCCGCGCGGCTGATCGGCCCGCGACCGCCGGTGATCTTCGGGGTCGACTTCGCCGGGGTGGTCGAGGCCGTGGGCGCCCAGGTCACGAGCGTGAAGGTCGGCGACCCGGTGGTCGGCGGCACCGACTTCTCACGCGGGCAACGGGGCAGCCAGGCCGACACGGTGGTGGTGCGCGAGAGCCAGCTCGCGCTGCTGCCCGCCGGCTTCGACCTCGAGCTCGCCGCGGCGCTGCCGGTGGCCGGCGTGACTGCCTATCGCTGCATCGTCGAGGTCGGCCGCCTCGGCCCGGGGCAGCGGGCGCTGGTGCTGGGGGCGTCGGGCGGCGTGGGTCAGCTCGCGGTGCAGTTCGCGCGGGCGCAGGGCGGCAGCGCGGTGGGCGTGTGCTCGGGCAAGAACGCGGCGCTGGTGCGCGAGCTCGGGGCCGAGGCGGTGATCGACTACACGCAGGGCGACCCGCTGGTGGCGGCGCGGGCCCTGGCGCCGTTTCAGGTGGTGCTCGACGCGGTCGGTGGCTATTCGGGCGCGGCCTGTCGCCGCCTGCTCGGGCCCGGCGGTCGCCACGTCATGATCGCCGCCGAGGGCCTCGGCGAGTCGCTCAATGTCGTGGTCCCGCCCTTCACGTCGCGCAGCGTGCTCGGGCGGCCGACGGCGGCGAGGCTGCGGGCGGTCGTCGACGCGGTCGCCAGCGGGGCGCTGCGGGTGCGCATCGAGGAGCGCATCCCGCTGGCCGAGGCGGAGCGGGCCCTCGCGCTCAGCCAGGCCGGGCGCATGACCGGCAAGATCGTGCTCATCCCCTAGCGTGAGGCTCAGCGGGCCCGCAGCAGGCCCCCGAGGACCTCGAGGATCTTGTTGCGGTACTCGATCGCGTTGCGCACGTGCTGCATGTGCAGCTCGTGCAGCGCGGCGTCGACCTCGAGCTTGCCGGCGGCCGAGGCCTGGACCGGGAGCACGGTGGTGTTGTCGCCGTCGAGGCGCAGGGTGGTGCGGGCCGCGAGCTGCGGCGCGGCGTCCGTGCCGACGACGAGGGTCTGGGTCTCGACGCGCAGCTCGGCGACGTCCTCGATGTATTTGCGGATCGTGTCGGCCGCGTTGCGGCCGGCCTCCTTGATGTCGTTCACAGCCATGCGATGCCTCCCGCGCCGACGTCGGCGCGCGTTCCTTCGCCCCGCGCGTGGGCCTCGCGAACACACGCGAGGGCCACAGGCAGGGCCGAGATCAATCCCGCGGGCGTGACCACCAGCCCGGCGATCCTTCGGGCCGTGACGACGATCGTCGCCAGCAGCCGCAGCCGCCGCGCCCGCGCGGCGTACACCGCCTGCACCTCGTCGAGATGCGCCGCCCGCTGGGCCGCGCTGACGCTCGCGCCGACCACCAGCTGCACATCCCCGATCGCGCTGATGTGGCTGCGCAGCGGACCACCGCCGACCCAGGCGTGCTCTTCGAGCTCACGCAAGGCCCGGGCCGAGAACTCCGACCACTCGCGCTGCAGGCGGGCGAGCGAACGCTCGTCGGCGCTGGCCCCGGCTCCCTCGCTGTCGCCGCTGTGCGCCGGTCGGACGAGGCGGGCGAGACGGGCGAGCCCCGCGTCGTCGGCGACCTCGTCGCGGCTCAGGGCGTCGACGATCGCGTGGACCCTCGCCTCGAGCGCCGCGAATCCCGTCGCGTCGCTCATCGGCCCGGCCCGGTCAGGCGGGCGGCCGCCTCGACGATCGTGCGCATCAGCTCGCAGCGGGCCTCCTGGGCCTGCTTGACCGAGGCTGCGTGGATCTCGAGCAGGGCCCGGTCGATCTCGCCGTCGCGCTCGGGCAGGCAGACGATCGTGTCGCCGTCGAGCGCGACGCGGGTGTAGGCCCGCAGCGCGGCGCCGATGACCTGGCCCTCCTCGACGTAGATGCTGGTCATGTCACCGGTGACGTAGGTGCTGACCTCGAGGCTGCCCATGTCATCGAGGGCCCGCGAGATCGTGCCGCTGAGCTTGGCGACGAAGCTCTGGATGCCGTCCGCGGGCCCGCTGGAGCCGCTCTCCTCGATCACGATCTCCGGCGAGCCGCTGTCGCCCGACGCGTCGCTGGCCTTCTCGCGTGGCAACCTCAAGCGCCCACCGCCGGGCGCTCATGTGCGAATGTCGATACTTTGGCGCGCACGCTCCACCCCCAAGGCCCAATGATCGCTACCTAACACGGCGCCCGGGGCCGCGACAATGCCAGCACGATCGCGCGGCGTGAACCTGCGCCGCGCGCTGGCAGAGCGGCGAGCGCGAGCGCCCCATACAGTGCGACGATTCGTGGGCGCCGGGTTCTTGTATCATCCACGACGCTGGAGATTGGTTGCATGACGGATGAAACGCTGGAAATGATCGACACCGCACCGCCGGGCACCTACCCCGACGACATCATCAGCTTCGACGCCGGAGCGGAAGACTCGGTCGAGCGCCCGGAGTACGACCCCGATGAGCCGTGGGACGAGTTCGACGCCGAGGGGCTCGAGGAGCTCGAGGGGCCGCTCTCGTTCGGCGGTCCGGTCGCGCTGGAGGACGACGCGAGCTTCGAGCGCTGGCTGCAGAGCGCGCTCAAGGCCCTGGTGGCACCGGAGCTCGTCGTCGACGGCGAGCTCGGGCCGCGCACGCGAGTGGCGGTGAAGACCTTCCAGCGGCGGGTCCGCGAGCTGCGGCCGGGCGCCGCGGCGCTGGGCGTGGACGGCATCGCCGGGGCCAAGACGATCGCCGAGCTCGAGCTGCAGACCGGCACCAAGGCGACGACCCGCCACGAGGGCGACGACGACGAGACGCCGGTGATCGACGACACGACGCCGTGCGAGGAGGAGCCGGCGCCGGTCAACGCGGAGCAGGCGACCCAGACCCCCCCCACGCAGACCACCGTGGGGGCCCTGACCGTCGTGGAGGAATCGGTCGACGGCACGGTGGAGTACGCGATCAGCGACGGCCAGAGCACGGTGCGCTTCTCGTACTGGACCCCGAACTATCGCAAGTACAAGCCGTACAATGTGAGCAAGTACTACGGCGCGCGCCTCAACCTGGTGCCCGACCGCGACATCCTCGGCGCGGGCTACAGCGCGAGCGAGCTGCGGATCTTGAAGGCCAACGCGCTCAAGGAGTCGGGCGGCCAGTTCGGGGCGATCAACACCTGGGACGACCAGATCGTATCGTGGGGGATGGCCCAGTTCGCCGGCCACGCGGGCACCCTGGCCGCGCTCATGGCCGACCTCAAGGACAATGCCCGCAGCAAGGCCGCGTATCAGCGCTGCTTCGCGGCCAACGGCATCGACGTGGCCTACGGCGCCTACCCGTGGAAGCAGAAGACCATGACCGGCTGGCACGTGGTGGTCAGCTCACCCGAGGGCGTCAAGCGCGGCGACGACGGCTGGCAGTACATCCGCACCCAGCCGCGGCTGATCGGCGCGTTCCTGCTGGCGGGCAACGACGCATCGCTACAACTGGGACAGATGGTGTTCTGGCGGCGCAGCTTCCTGCTCAAGGCGATCCAGAAGGTCATCGGCCGCAAGGACGACGGCAGCAGCAAGGGCGGCTCTGTGACTCGCTACCTCACCTCGGAGCGCGGGCTGGCGCTCATCGTCCGCCTGCACAACTGGATGCCCGCCTACGTGGTCGCCTGGTCCAACCGCTTCCTCGCGCAGCTGCAACAGAAGCACGCCGCCGCCGATGTCTACGACCCCGGCACCTGGGACGTCTACAGCGACCTCGAGAAGGACTTTGCCGAGCTCCTCTCGGACGAGCGCAGACGGGCGAAGAGCGGCAGCTACGACAAGTACGCGCTCGACCTCAGCCGCGCGCGCGGCTCCTTCGTCGGCCAGCGCAGCATGGCCTGAGCTGGCCGCCGCGACCTCAACTCACGGGCGGGCGCCGCGGGCCAGCGCCCGCGCCTGCGCGAGGTCCTGCGCGTCGCGGGCGTGCGGACCGCGACCCGCCGGCGCGCCGTCCTGGGCCACGCGGAGCTGGCCCTGCTCGGTGAAATAGGTGACGAGGCTCGACGACCGGTTGCCGCGCAGCATCACCAGCGCCCGCGCGAGCACGGCCTGCTGCGCCGCCGCGGGCACCGGGTCGTCCGGGTCACGCCAGGCCGCGAGCCCGCAGGCAGCGGCGGCGTCCGAGACGAGGCCGGGGCTGCGCTCGCGCAGGCGATCGAAGACCGCCGCGAGCCCCGCGTGCCCCCCGTGCCCCCCGAGCGCCGCGTGGCTGAGGCCGAGGTTGAGCCACGCGCCGAGCCGACCAGGGTGCAGCCCGACGGCGCGACGCAGCTCGAGCAGCGCGGCCTCCGGGCGACCGAGCCGGCGCAGCGCCTCGCCGCGGTGGACGTAGACCGCCGGACCCTCGCCGCCCATCATGGCGACGCCCCGCGCGTCCTCGGCCAGCGCCGCGGCCGGGTCGCCCTGCAGCAGCGCCGCCATGGTCCGGCCGATGTAGGCCCAGCGCGTGTGCGGCGAGATCGCCAGCGCGGCATCCAGGTCAGCCACCGCAGCGTCGACGTCGCCGAGCCACAGGCGCAGCTCGCCGCGATGGCAGATCGGCAACGACGAGGCCGGGTGAGCCGCGATCACGCCGGCGAAGCGAGCCAGCACGCGCCCCGCCTCGGCGCCGCGGATCGTCCCCAGCGCGCTCCGTGACGCGCGCCGCGGACCCCCACGGCTGGCGAATCGACGCAGCCTCGTGAGCATGTCCCATGGGACATGTTCATGCACCCTCGGCTGGCTGTCCCATGGGACATGTTCATGCACCTTCGCCTGGCTGTCCCATGGGACATGTTCATGCAGCAATGGGCTGTCCCCGGGGACAGGTACATCGCACCAGCTGAGCGGCGCCTCGCGGCTGCCGCCCAGGCGGCGCAGCGCAGCCTCCACCGCGACCGCCCCGGCCGCCAGCGTGCCGACCTCCAGCGCCCGCCCCAGCTCCGGCCCCTGCTCGTGCAGCGCCGCCGCGAAGGCCTCGACGTGCAGCGGCCGCAGCTCCGCGTCCGGGGCCGCGCGCGCCGCGAGGAGCAGGCGCAGCAGCGCGGCCACGAAGTTGTCGCCGCGGCCCCCGGTCCCGGCCCGCGTCAGCGCGTCCGCGGCCTCGGCGTCGCGGCCGAGCCGCAGCAGCGCCTCGGCGCGCCACAGCCAGGTCGTCGCCTCGTCCGCCAGCGCGAGCGCCTCGTCGAAGCGAGCCAGCGCCGCCGACCATGTCCCGGAGGACATGTCCGAAGCGCCAGCCACCCGCAGCGCCAGCGGACGCCCGCCAGCGCCAGCGCGCGCCGCCCAGGCCGCGGCCCCCGCCCGATCGCCGACCCGCAGGCACAGCTCGGCGAGCCCCGCCACCGCGTCGCCGATGACGCCGACGGCTGCCCCGTCCTGCGCGAGCGCGGCGTGCCCCGCCGCCGCGTCGCCGATGACGCCGACGGCGGCCCCGTCCTGCGCGAGCGCGGCGTGCCACTGCGCCGCCGCGCCGCGAAAGTCCCCGGCCTCGACGAGCACCGACGCGGCCTCACAGCGGTGCGCACGAGCATCGAGCGGGGCCAGCTCGAGCGCGCGAGCGACGGCCGCCCCGGCCTCGCGCCCGCGCCCGAGGCGAGCCAGGATCGCGGCGCGCTCGAGCTGCAGCGCCGACCAGCGCGGCGCCAGCTGCAGCGCCGCCTCGGCGGCCACCAGCGCCGCCTCGTCGTCACCCCCGCGTCGGTGCATCGCCAACAACAGCGCGTCCCAGGCCGGGTCCCGCGGCGCCAACCGACGACCCTCCGCGCACGCCTCCGCGACCTCGCGCTCCCAGCCCAAGCTCTCCGCGCAGGCGATCACCCGTCGCAAGATCCGCGGCGCCTCGCCCGGCAGCAGGCGACGCGCCTCGCCCAGCGCCACCAGCCCGCGCTGATGATCCCGCGTCACGTGCAGCAGGTGCGCCGCGGCCAGCTGCACCACCCCGTCCGCCGGCGCGGCCGTCACCGCCGCGAGCGCCTCGGCCCGCGCCGACCCCCACCGGCCCGCCTCGGCGTGCCACGCCGCGCGCAGCAGTGAACGCTGGGCCGGTCGCATCCCGCGGCAGTATGCCACCGGCGCCCCGACTCGTTGTAAAAGCAGCTCATGCTGCTCACCCGCGCCGAGGCCACCGGCTACCGCGAGACCTCCCTCCACGCCGACGTGATGCGCTTTGTCGCCGGCCTCGCCGCGCAGGGCGACCCGCGCCTGCACGTCAGCGACTTCGGCCGCAGCCCCGGCGGCCGCGAGCTGCCGCTCCTGGTGCTCTCGCAGGGCGGCCTGCGCACGCCCGAGGAGGCCCGCCGCAGCGGTCGCCCCGTCGTCCTCATGCTCGACGGGATCCACCCCGGCGAGGTCGAGGGCAAGGAGGCCAGCCTCGCGCTCGTCCGCGACCTCCTGAGCGGGAACCACCCCGACTGGCTCGCGGACATCGTCCTCCTCGTCGTCCCCCTCTTCAACCCCGACGGCAACGACGCCCTCGACCCCAAGAACCGCCGCCTCGACCTCAAGAAGCTCAGCGGCCAGCCCGGCCCGCTGGTCGGCACGCGCACCCAGAGCCACGGCATCAACCTGAACCGCGACTACCTCCGCCAGGCCGCCCCCGAGATGCGCCTGCTCCAGCAGCGCGTGTGCATCCCCTGGGCCCCCGACCTCACGATCGACAACCACGCCACCAACGGCTCGGTCCACCGCTTCCACATGACCGTCGACGTCCCGCACACCGGCGAGTCCGGGCGCCCCGAACCGATCGCCCTGATGCGCGAGCGCCTGGTCCCCGAGGTCATGGCCGCCGTACGCAAGCGCGGCCTCGACTCCGGCTGGTACGGCAACTTCGTCGAGGACGAGCGGGTCCTCGACGCCGACGGCGAGGTCGATCCCCACGCCCCCGTCGGCCTCGGCTGGATGACCTACCCGCACCACCCGCGCTTCGGCTCCAACTACCGCGGCCTCACCGGCCGGCTCGACCTCCTGCTCGAGTGCTACAGCTACCTCCCCTTCGAGCAGCGCGTCCACACCGCGTCGGCGTGGCAGATCGAGACCCTCGGCTGGGCCGCGCAGCACGCCGCGGAGATCCGCGAATTGGTGGCCGCCTGCGCCCGCCCGCCCGACCGCGTCGCCGTCCGCTACCGCCTGGACACCCGCGCCGAGCCCGTCGAGGTGCTCACCCGCAGCCCTCGCACCCTCGCGGGCGAGCCCGTCACACTGCGCCTGCCGCACCACGCCCGCTTCGTCGGCACCACCGTGGTCGATCGCCCACGCGCCTATCTCGTCCCGCCCGCGCTCGCCGAGCACCTCCAGCGCCACGGCCTGCGGGTCGAACCCGCCAGCGGTGTGCACGAGGTCGAGGTCGCCACGATCGCGTCGCTCGGCGCCGAGGACGGGCGGGCGATCCTCGAGGCCGCGCGCGTCGGCGAGGTCGGCGTCGAATGGCGGCACTCGACCCGCGCCGCACCAGCAGGCTGGTCGCGCGTCGCCACCGAGCAGCCGCTCGGGGCCATCGCCGTCTACCTGTGTGAGCCCGAGAGCGACGACGGCGCGGTCGAGAACGACATCCTGCCACCGCCCGCGATCGGCGACGAGCACCCGGCCTGGCGCGTCCCCTGAGCTCAGGCGCCCCACCCTCGACTCACCTGAATGCAATCCTCTGAGTTACATCGTCGCGCGATGTCCGGGCCGAGCCCGAGCGCGTGGAGCCCCGGCCCCACCACCGATTCGCCGCGGGCCTCCGCGTCCGCCAACCGGTGATTGAGCGCAAGCAGGCGGCCAGGGACCTCCGCCTCGACCCGCACGCCATAGATATCGCGCACCGCCTGATCGAGCTCGGCGTGCGCGTCCCGCAGCGGGCCGCGCCCCGGCCCCTCCAGCCCGCGGTACATCGCCCGCCGCGACAGGCCGTCACGGCGCGACAGCTCCAGCCGCGCGGCCCTCAGCCGCCGCGACGCCGCCGCGACGCGAAGCACCTGCGATCTCTGGCCCTCCTGCGGCCACGGGAACGAATCGAACACCGTCCTCGAGGTGTAACGAAAGTCCCGCTTGAGCGTGGAGCAGCGCCCCATCAGCCACGCCCAGTGGATCGAGGATTGCAAGATCCCGTGCGAGTAATCGTCGGCCAGCGGGAACACCACCAGCGAATCACCCGGCCGCAGCTCCCGCGCCACAAACTCGAAGATCGGGCGCCGGGCCACGCGCGCGCACACGATGTACCGCGGGAGCTCGGCGATCGCCGCCAGCATCTCGCCCCGGCGCCACGACAGCCGCCACCAGCGCTCGAGGAACTGCGCGTGATGACGATTCACCCGCGCCCGGGGATCGCGGCCCAGCAGCTCCGCGTTGCGCCCCAGCTCCGCCGCCATCGCGCTGCGCCGGTCCGGCCAGACCCGCTGCCAGACCCGCTGAAACGGCGCCTCGTAGCTGCGCGCCGCGGCGAGCTCGCGCTCGCCGAAGTCGATCACATACCGCCTCGGCGCCCCCTCCCGTCCGGCCAGGAGCTCCTCGCCGTTCACCAGCGGAAAGATCACCTCGGCGTCGCGCGGACTCGCCGAGATCATCGCCTCCGCCTCCTCCGCGGACAGCAGGAACCCCGCGTGTCCGTGCGTCTGCCCCTGATAGCAGCAGCCAGCGCCCGCGTTGCCCGCCAGCGTCCGCGCCGCGCTGAGGTCCGTCCCCGGGCAAAGCGAAGGGCCGATCTCGTCGACCTCCAGCGTGACCCACGGACCGTCCGCCCGGTCCCCCTCCTGCCACGAGAGGCGCCGCTTCCCCGGCCGCTCGCAGCCCTTCACCCAGTTGACGATCGACACGTGGACCGCCGCGTCGCAGGGCCACACCGCCGACGCGACAGCCTCGACGATCGTCCCGGTCCGCACGATGTGCGCCAGCCCGCTCTCACGGCTCGCGTTCTGTCGGATCGTGTTGGTCCCCACCAGACCAGCCCGCCCGCCCGGCGGCAAGGCGTCGTGCGCCCGGCGAAACCAATACACGCAGTAATCCGCCATCCCCGAAACTTCAGGATACCTCGCCCGCAGCGCCTGGACATACGCCACCCCGAGCTCCCCCTGCAGCTTGTTCTTGGCCTGAAACGGCGGATTGCCGACGATCGCGTCGGCCGCGGGCCACTCCACGAACAGCGCGTCAGCCTCGCTAATGCTCGTATTGACGTGATCCCAGCGAATCGCCGCCTCCCCACCACCCGCGGACGGATCGACCGCGAACGCGGCCCGCTGCTCCCCGCGGGCCCGCTGCTCGCCCAGCAGCATCGTCACCCGCGCCAGCTCCACGGCCAGCGGGTCCCGCTCGAGACCGAGGAAATTCCCGACCCGGACCACCGCGCCGGCCACGACCGCCCCGCCCAGCTCCCGCATCCGCTGGACCAGCTCGATCTCCAGCCGGACCACCGCGCGGTACGCAGAATGCAGGAAATCACCGCTCCCACACGCCGGATCGAGCACCCGGTATTCACCGAGTCGGCGCCGGAGCTGCGCCAGCTCCTCGATCGTCCCCGCCCCGCGAATGCGCTCTCGCCACGGCCGCACGATCGTCGGGACCACGATCCGGGCGATGTCCGCCTCGCTCGTGAAGTGCGCCCCGAGAGCATGCCTGCGCCCCGGGTCCAGGCTCGCCTGAAACAACGCCCCGAAGCTCGCCGGCTCCACCCGCGACCAATCTGCCTGCGCCGCGCGCGACAGCTGCTCCCGCTCTTCGACACCGAGCTGCAGCCGACACTCCGCGACGACCCTGGCGAACATCCCCGGCGGCGCCGCCCCGAGCGCCTCCGCCGACAGCGCGACCACGCACTGCAGCGTGAACCGCTGCGCCGCCGCGCGGGCGATGCCACGGGCCGTCATCCGCGTGAACACGGCCGCGACGTGGTCCGCCGCGCCCCGCGTGACCGCGACGCACAGGTCGCCCCCGCGCTGCCCGGGGTCCGCCGCGAATGTGGCGATCCCCTCCCCCACGCGCCCAACCAGCGCCTGATCGTCCAGATCCAGGTCGTCCACGAGCCGCACCTTAACACCCCGCGAGACCACGAGAGAAGACGCCCCCTGCCCGCCGCGCGAGGTCCACGCACGCGCCACCTCGCCACCTCGCCACCGCTTGACCAGGCCCCGCACGAGGGCGCAAGGTGGCCAGGCCGCGGTGACCCGCGACCCCCCACGAGACCCCGGCCATGACGCTTCGGCGAGACCGCGACGCCCTTGTGGTGATCGGTTGGCGTGAGTGGGTGAGCCTGCCGGAGCTCGGCATCGCCGCGCTCAAGGCCAAGGTCGACACCGGCGCCCGCACCTCGGCCCTCCACGCCTTCGACGTCCAGCTCCACGGCAAACGCGTCCGCTTCCACGTGCACCCGCACCAGCGCGACGACGACGCCAGCGTCGCCGCCGAGGCCGAGTTCGTCGAGCACCGCCTGGTCCGCAACTCGAGCGGCGACACCGAGCTGCGCCCCGTCGTGCGCACCCTCGTCGAGCTCGGCGGCCACCGCTTCGCCGCCGAGCTGACCCTGACCAACCGCTCGCTCCTCGGCTTTCGCATGCTGCTCGGCCGCGAGGCCCTGCGCCGCAGATTCGCGGTCGACCCCGGCGGCTCCTACCGCTGCGGCCGCCCCCAGGGCCACCCACAGCCCAGAGTGAGGGCTCCATGAAGATCGCCATCCTCTCTCGCAAGACCTCGCTGTACTCGACCGCCCGGCTCAAGGAGGCCGGCCAGAAGCGCGGGCACGAGGTCCAGGTCGTCGATTATCTGCGCTGTTATATGAACATCACCTCCCACCATCCGGTGGTGGTCTACCAGAACCGCAAGCTCGAGGGCTACGACGCCATGATCCCCCGGATCGGCGCCTCCAACACCTTCTATGGCACCGCCGTGGTCCGCCAGCTGCAGATGATGGGTGTGTTCACGCCCAACAGCTCGCAGGCGATCTCCCGCTCGCGCGACAAGCTGCGCTGCCTGCAGATCCTCGCCGCCAAGGGCATCGGCCTGCCCGTCACCGGCTTCGCCCACTCGATCAAGGATATCGACGGCCTCGTCGATATCGTCGGTGGGCCGCCGCTCGTCGTCAAGCTGCTCGAGGGCACCCAGGGCATCGGCGTCGTCCTCGCCGAGACCAAACAGGCCGCCACCTCGGTGATCGAGGCGTTTCGCGGCCTCGACGTCAATATCCTCGTACAGGAGTTCATCAAGGAGGCCGGCGGCGCCGACATCCGCGCCTTCGTCGTCGGCGACCGCGTGATCGCGGCCATGAAGCGCCAGAGCGCCGCCGGCGAGTTCCGCTCGAACCTCCACCGCGGGGGCAGGGCCGAGAAGGTCAAGCTCACCCCTGAGGAGCGCAGCACGGCCGTGCGCGCCGCCCAGATCCTCGGCCTCAAGGTCGCCGGCGTCGACATCCTCCGCTCCAACCACGGCCCCGTGGTCATGGAGGTCAACTCGTCCCCCGGCCTCGAGGGCATCGAAAAGACCTCCGAGGTCGACGTCGCCGACGCGATCATCCAATTCCTCGAGAAGATCGTCGGCGGCAACGGCGGCGAGAAGAGCGGCGACCACAACAAGTACTAGGATCCGCGACTCACCCCTCGCGTGCGCCCCATCGTGCTGACCGAACTCCGGCGCACCGCCGTGATGTCGCCGTCCCCACCTTCGCGGACGTCCAGCAGCCAATTCGCGCGCGTCCGTGCGCGTAAAGCCTGGCTGACACATTTTTGCGACCTGGCTGTAATCTGGCAGACCCTGAGGCGACCCACTCAGCGACGCCCATGCAGCCCCCTCGCCCGCCTCCGATCGCCACCTCCACGTCGGCCCAGATCCCCCAGCACCCGGCGATTCGGGGGTTTGCGGTCGGCCTCCTGGCCCTCCTCCCGCTGGCCTGCGGCGACGCCAAGGGAGACAGCGACACCGCCAGCAGCGAAGCCGGCGACGAGGACACCAGCACCCCCACCGGGGACACCGGCAACGTGGAGTACCCCGAGACCCTCGTCGGCACCTTCCAGGTCCAGCTGGTCGCGCCAGTCCCCGCCAGCGACACCTCGCCCGCCAGCGCCGGCAAGACGGCCGTGGTCGGCAAGGTCTACGACGGCGAGACCCCGGCCACGATCATCTGGGAGGCCGGCACCAAGTCCGGCGAGTGTCAGCTCTTCACCCCCCGCGTGCCGTTCTGCGACACCCCCTGCGGCGGCTCGGCCGTGTGCGTCGAGGACAACACCTGCGCGCCGTACCCCACCGCCGGCAGCGCCGGCACGATCACCGTCAAGGGCCTCAAGACCAGCGACGGCGCGACCGAGTTCACGATGGACCCGATCGCCAACAACTATCAGCCGCCCGGCAGCATCACCCTCGCCTATCCCGCCTTCGCCGAGGGCGACCTCGTCACCCTCGACGCCCCCGGCGCCGACGTCGACGCCTTCAAGCTCAGCGCCCGCGGCATCGCCCAGCTCGAGCTGAAGAACGCCAGCATCCCGCTGGTCGCCGACACCCCCGTGACCCTGCAGTGGACCCCGGCCGCCGACCCCAGCCGCTCGAGCATCCACGTCAAGCTCGACATCAGCCACCACGGCGGCACCAAGGGCATGATCGAGTGCGACACCGCCGACACCGGCTCGCTCGAGCTCCCCGGCGCGCTGATCTCCGAGCTGCTCGACCTCGGCGTCGCCGGCTTCCCGTCGATCATCGTCACCCGCCGCTCCGTCGGCTCCGCGGCGATCGCCACCGGTCGCGTCGACCTCGTCATCTCCGCCAAGACCGAACACTTCGTCGACATCGACGGCGTCACGTCCTGCAGCGACACCAGCGAGTGCCCCAACGGTCAGACCTGCCAGGACGACCTCACCTGCAAGTAATCAAGGCCCCCCCTTCCCATGAACTACGCCATGACCCGCCCCCTCTCCCTCCTCACTGGCCTCCTCCCTGGCGCCCTCGTCCTCGTCACCCTCGGGTGCACCGGCGACGGCGACGGCGAGACCGACGGCACCAGCGCCTCCACCGGCGCCACCACCGACGCGCCCACCACCGACGCGCCCACCACCGCCGGCTCCGCCGACCCGACTGGCGACCCGACCGGTGACCCGACTGGCGACGCCACCACCGACGCCACCACCGCCGGCACCGACAGCAACGGCGAGAGCACCGGCGAGGTCATCCCCACCGAGAAGTTCAGCTTCTTCGTCACCAGCCTGATCGCCCTGCAGGAGCTCTCGGGCAACCAGGAGGGCTTCGGCGGCGACCTCCGCTTCGGCGAGGACGGCCCCGGCGCCGGCCTGCGCGGCGCCGACAAGATCTGCGCCACGATCGCCGAGAAGAGCATGCCCGGCGCCGGCAACAAGCAGTGGCGCGCCTTCCTCAGCGCCGTCGCCGACGAGAACGGCAACCAGGTCAACGCCATCGACCGCGTCGGCGAGGGCCCCTGGTACGACCGCCTCGGCCGCACCTTCGCCCTGACCAAGGCCGACCTGCTCACCGAGCGACCCACCAACATCGACCCCGCGATCAAGGACGACTTCCCCAACGAGGACGGCGTCCCCAACCACCAGCCCGACCCCAACCAGCCCGAGGTCGACAACCACGACACCCTCACCGGCACCAACGAGAACGGCCAGCTCTACAGCAAGACCGCCACCTGCGCCGACTGGACCGGCAACACCGGCAGCGAGGGCAAGCCGCGCGTCGGCCACTCGTGGCCCCGCTACGGCATGGGCGGCCCCGGCCCCGGCCCCGGCCCCGGCATGGGCGACGGCAGCATGGCCAACTGGATGTCCTCCCTCGACGAGTCCGGCTGCGCCCCCGGCGTCAGCCTGATCGAGATGGGCCCGCCCGATCCGAACTCCAACACCGTCGGCTCCGGCGGCGGCTACGGCGGCTTCTACTGCTTCGCACTCACCCCCTGAGCGACCCGTCATGCCCGCCCACCGCACCACCCGCTCACTGCTCCTGCTCGGCCTCCTCACCGCCTGCAACGGCGGCGCGCAGACCACCGCAGACACCAGCGAGCCCACCGAGGAGACCTGCCAGATCCCCGCTGGCGAGGCCCCCGAGTTCATCCAGCACATCGGCTGCGCCGAAGACTTCCAGGCCCTCGCCTCCGAGCCGATCGACGCCAACCTGCCCGGTGCCCGCTCGGTGAAGGTGGTGCAGGACCACGCCGACAGCGACGCGCTGTACTTCCAAAACAGCGTGCTCTACCAGATCCACTACGACTTCGTGTCGACCCACCTCTCGGGCGACACGCTCCCGCTGGTGCCCCAGCTCTCCGACTTCAACACCACCGAGTACTACTCCCCCGAGCGCCGCTTCAACCTCGGCGCCGTCACCTACTACGACGGCCCCAAGGTCTATGCGCTCGAGCTGGCCCCCTACGACACCGCCTCCGCCGCGATGATCGAGACCCTATTCCGCGGGGTCCAGAAGGAGGCCTACTTCCGCGACACCCTGGTGTTCCACCCCACCTCGGAGGCCGTCACCGTCGAGGCCGCCAAGCTGCCCAAGGACATCCCGGTGATGAGCACCGACGAGCTCTACGCCGCGATCGACTACCAGCCGCTCTCACTCGGCTCGGCCATGGGCCGCCTGCGCTTCCTCAACGCCGCCGATCTCGAGACCGAGTACGTCTCCTACCAGGAGATCCTCGTCCTCGACGAGGCCCCCAACGACATCTCCGTGGTCCAGGGCCTCATCACCGAGGAGTTTCAGACCCCGCTCTCCCACGTCAACGTCCTCTCGCTCAACCGCCACACCCCCAACATGGGCCTGCGCGGCGCGACCACCAACGAGACCCTGCGCGCCTTCGAGGGCAAGCTCATCGAGCTCAAGGTCGAGTCCTCCGCCTGGTCCATCCACGAGGTCACGCAGGCCGAGGCCGAGGCCTTCTGGGACGAGCACAAGCCCGACCCCGTGACCCTGCCGAGCAAGAACCTCGACATCCAGGAGCTGGTCGACATCGAGGCCGTCACCCCCGAGCCCGCGGGCGGCGCCTCGCTGCGCGACGCGATCAAGGAGTCCGTGCGCGCCTTCGGCGGCAAGGCGGCCCAGTACTCGATCCTCGCCCGCACCGACGGCGTCCCGATCCCCAAGGCCTTCGCCGTCCCGGTCTATTTCTACGAGCAGTTCATGGTCGACAACGGCTTCTACGACCGCATCGACGGCCTGCTCGCCGACCCCGACTTCAAGACCGACGCCACCGTCCGCGACCAGCAGCTCGCCCTCCTGCGCGTCGACATGCAAGACGCCCCGCTGGACGGCGCCTTCCAGGCCAAGCTCAAGGCCAAGCTCGCCGCCGACTACCCCGGCCAGACGATGCGCTTCCGCACCAGCACCAACAGCGAGGACCTCGACGGCTTCCCCTGCGCCGGCTGCTACGAGTCGCACACCGGCGACCCCGCCGACTGGCCCGACGTCCTCGACGCGATCCGCGAGACCTACGCCAGCGCGTGGCTGTTTCGCACCTTCGAGGAGCGCAGCTACTACGGCATCAAACACAGCTCGGTCGCCATGGCCCTGCTCGTCCACCACAACTTCCCCGAGGAGGAGGCCAACGGCGTCGCCGTCACCGCCAACCCCTTCGACGCCTCCGGCATCGACCCCGCCTTCTACATCAACGTCCAGTACGGCGGCGAGGTCGAGGTCGTGCACCCGCCCCCCGGCATCGCCAGCGACCAATTCCTCTACTTCTTCGGGTCGCCCAACCAGCCGATCTCCTACCTCGCGCACTCGAGCCTCGTGCCCGCGGGCGAGACCGTGCTCAGCACCAAGCAGGTCTACCAGCTTGGCACGGCCCTCGATGCGATCCATCATCGCTTCTCGTCCGCCTACGGTCCCGCCGCCGGCAACGATGGTTGGTACGCGATGGACATCGAGTTCAAGTTCGACGACGAGGCCGACCCCGGCCAGCCGCCCACGCTCTACATCAAACAGGCGCGCCCCTACCCGGGACGCGGCGACTGAGCATTTCGAGGCTCGCACTTCGGGAGGTCCATGTCCGCGGCCAACGTCAACGTCATCGAGCGCAGAGAATTCAAGTACCTGATCGACGCCCCCACGGCCGCGGCGGTGCGCTCGGCGATCCGCCCGTTCTGCGAGCTCGACCCCTGGGCCGCCAAGAACCCCCGCGGCATCTACACCATCGAGAGCCTCTACCTCGACACCGCCGCCCTCGGCCTGTTCTGGGCCAACCACCACGAGCAGCTCGACCGCATCAAGGTGCGCGTCCGCGGCTACGCCGAGGTCCCCGGCAGCCCGGTCTTCTTCGAGGTCAAGCGCCGCGTCAACGACGTCATCCTGAAGACCCGCGGCAAGGTCCCGCGCAAGCTGTGGACCGCGATGCTCAGCGACCCCGCCGCGCCGATCCCCGCCGAGATCACCGGCAAGGACCGCGTCGCCGTCGAACGCTTCGTCTCGATCGCCCGCACCCTGAACCTCCGCCCCTACACCCTGGTCCGCTACGAGCGCGAGCCCTACTTCAGCCGCATCGACGACTACGCCCGCGTCACCTTCGACACCCGCATCCGCGCCCAGGCCATGCGCACGCTGTCCTTCGAGTCCGAAGCCCGCGGCTGGCGTGCCCTCGACGACGCGATCACCCAGCGCACCCTCGACTCCCTCATCGTCCTCGAGCTCAAGTTCACCACCCACGTCCCCAGCTGGCTGGTCCACATCGTCGAGCTCTGCGGCCTCGCGCGCCGCTCCTTCTCCAAGTACGGCACCTCGATCCAGGCCTTCTACTGCCCGCCCGACCTCCGCACCCCCCGCCACGCCGGAGGCTGGCGGTGAACGGCCTCGACCTGTGGTCGCACGGCGTCAGCGAGGCCCTGAGCCTCAAGGCCGCCGCGCTCTCGCTCCTGCTCGCCTTCGGCCTCACCCAGGCCCTCGGCGCCGTCTACGTCTGGACCTTCCGCGGCATGTCCTACTCCCAGGGCCTGGTCCACGCGATCGTCCTCGGCAGCATCATCGCCTGCATGCTCATGCTCGCGATCGGCAACAGCATCGCCGCCGGCCTCGGCATCGCCGGCGGCCTGGCGATCATCCGCTTCCGCACCGCCCTGCGCGACCCTCGCGACATGATGTTCGTGTTCGCCGGCCTCGGCTGCGGCATCGCCTCCGGGCTCGGCGCCCACGCGGCCGCCGTCTGCGGCACCGCCCTGTTCTGCCTCGCCGTCGTCACCCTCACCGTCAGCGAATTCGGCAGCCAGCGCCGCTTCGACGGCCTGCTCCGCTTCCAGCTCCCCGTCGGCGCCGACGAGACCGGCATCATGGCGCTCCTGCGCGCCCACACCCGCTTCGTCGCCCTCGTCACCCTCCGCGAGGTCGCCCAGGGCCAGGCGATGGAGCACGCCTACCAGATCCGCCTCGGTAGCCCGCGTCAGCGCGCCACCCTGGTCCAGGCCCTCGAGGCCACCCCGGGCATTCAAGACGTATCCTTGCTGCTACAAGAGCCGACGGTGGAGCTGTAAGCGATGATCGAGTGGGTCAGGACGCGGCTGTTGCCGTGGGGCATGTGGGGCGTGACGATGGCCACCGCGGCGTGGCTCTGGCACGACGTCCGCCAGGTCAGCGCCGTCGGCTTCGCCCTCGGCGTCGAATACAAGCTGGCCCCCGCCCTCGCCGCCCGCGTCGAGACCCTCATCGTCGCCCCCGGCCAGCGCGTCCGCGCCGGCCAGGTCGTCGCCACCCTCGACGCCCGCACCATCGACGCCGAACTCGCCATCGTCGCCGCCGAACGCACCCGCCTCGAGGCCGAGATCGGCGCCGTCCGCTCCGAGACCGACGTCCGCGTCGGCGAGTCCTCCCGCGAGCTCGAGGAGTCCGTCGCCGCCGCCGACCTCGCCCTCAAGTCCGCCCGCGCCGAACGCAACGTCCGCGCCGCCGAGTTCAAGGCCCTGGAGACCCAGACCCAGCGCCTCAGCGAACTCGTCGAGCTCCACATGGCCGACCGCCGCGAACTCGACGCCCTCAGCGTCACCCACGCCGGCCTGCAGAAACAGCTGCAGATGGCCGACACCCTGGTCGCCCAGCTCGTCAGCCAGGTCGCCGGCGCCAAGGCCCGCCGCGCCCTCCTCCCGCAGGGCGCCACCGAGCTCGCCCTCGGCCCGGTTGCGCGCCGAGCTGGCCGTCCTCGCCGGCCGCGCCGAGCTCCTCGCCGCCCAGAAGGACGCCACGATCCTCCGCGCCCCCGCCGACGGCGAGGTCGCTGCCGTGTTCGTCCGCCCCGGCGAGGTCGCCACCGTCGGCCTCCCGATCCTCACCATCGTCAGCCACGGCCCCGGCGACGACGACGAGGTGATCGTCTGCCTGCACGAGACCCAGGCCGGCACCGTGCGCATCGGCGAGGCCGCGATCGTCACGCCACGCGGCGCCGTCGGCGAGGGCCTCGCCAGCCACGTCACCCGCGTCGCCCCCCAGGTCAGCGAGCTCCCCCTCCGCTGCCGCCGCAACCCCCAGCTCCCCGAGTGGGGCCGCGAGGTCGCCGTCGCCCTCGACGAGCACCTCCCCCTCCTCCCCGGCCAGGCCTTCTCCGTCAGCTTCCTCGGCCACCCCTCCCCCCGCGCCGCCACACCCTCGACCGTTGCACCTGCACCAACACCCGCGCTCGCCCCGCCCGTCGCCCCGGCCGTCGCCCCGGCGCGAACAGCAGCGCCCGCCCGCTCGCGCTCCCGCCCGCGCTCGCCGCCCGCACCCGCTTCGAGCCCTCCGCGATCGCCTGGCTGCCCGCCCGCGACCGCTTCGTGATCGCCAGCGACGACACCGGTCACGACAAACTCAACGAGCACGCCCCCTGGCTGTTCACCATGGACGCCCAGGGCCGCGTCGACCCCGAACCACTCGTCGTCGCCGGCATCGCCGGCTTCAGCGACCTCGAGGCCCTCGCCCCCGGCCCCGACGGCAGCCTCTACCTGCTCGCCTCCCAGAGCCGCAGCCGCAAGGGCAAGCGCCCCGCGACCCGCCAGCTGTTCGCCCAGATCGCCATCGACGCCACCGGCGCACACGTGCTCGCCAGCACTTCCCTCGCCGACCAGCTGGGCGCCGACCGCAAGCTCCTCACCACCCTCGGCCTCGCCAGCACCGCCAAGCTCGACCTCGAGGGCATGACCCCCACCGCGCAAGGCGGCCTCCTGCTCGGCCTCAAGGAGCCGCTCGACGCCGCCGACCACGCCCCGATCTGGCACCTCCCACGCCCGGAGGTCCTGCTCGCCGGCGGCACCACCCGCGACGCCGGCCTCGCGCTCTGGGGCGCCGCCCCGCTGACCGTCCTCGCCGACGGCAGCCCCCACCCCGCCGGCATCTCCGACCTGCTCGAGCTCGCCGACGGCACCCTCCTGATCGCCAGCACCGCCTCTGGCACCGAGCCCAGCACCCAGGACGGCGCCCTCTGGCTCGCCGACGGTCGCAACGGCCTCGCCGCCCCCCGCAAGCTCCACAGCTTCCCCGGACTCAAGCCCGAGGGCATCGCCCTGCGCCACGACGGCGCCGCTCTGGTCGTCGTCTTCGACACCGGCGCCGCGCCCAGCCTGTGGATGGAGCTCCCGTGGCCCGCCCCCTGATCGCCGCCACCAACGGACTGGTGGCGACCCAGGCAGCGCGACCGCCAGCCGGACGCAACCCCCGGATCCCCATCGCCGCCACCCACGCGCTGGGCCTCACCCTCGCCGCCGGCTGCTTCCACGCCCCGGCCTACTCCCCGCAGCGCAGCGTCGCAACCTGGCACGACATGCAGTCCACGCGCCCCGGCAGCAACACGCCCGCCGGCAGCCGCGACACGCCCAGCCCCGCCGCCGACGACGCCCTCAGCGCCGACCAGGCCTACGCCCTCGCCCTCGCCAACAACCCCGAGCTCGCCGTCGCCGAGGCCGAGGCCGAGGTCGCCGCCGCGGGCGTCGACGTCGCCAAGCAGGTCGAGAACCCCACCGTCCGCTTCACCAACTTTCGCGTCGACGACACCGCCGGCGGCAAGACCGGCTTCAACCTCGGCCTGCGCGCACCGATCCCCCGCCCCGGCAGCGTCCACGCCCGCGTCAAGCAGGCCCGCCTCGCCGCCGACAGCGTCCACAGCGAGACCGAGGCCGCCCGCCGCCTCCTCCGCTCGGAGATCGATCGCCGCTACGCCCGCCTCGCCCTCCTCCGTGCCGACATCGACGAGCTCACCCGCGCCGCCGCCCTCGGCGACGCCCGCCGCACCCAGCTCCGCGCTCGCCTCGAGCGCCAGGCCGCCACCCAGGTCGACCTCGCCCTCGCCGACGTCGACCACGCCGAGACCCTCGAGCAGGCCAGCCGCGCCCGCGACGAGCTCGCCCTCACCGAAGCCGAACTCACCCGCCTCATCGGCCCCGGCCCACCGCGAACCTTCCGCGTCGACGCCAACACCCTCGGCGCCCGCGACCTCCCCCTCGACATGACCCGCCTCACCGAGCAGGCCCTGCGCGCCCGCCCCGAGCTGCGCACCGCCCAGAGCCGCGTCAGCCAGGCCCAGGCCGGCGTCTACCTCGCCCGCAGCGAGGTCTACCCGTGGCTCAGCTGGGCCCAGGTCAACTACTACTTCGGCGCCAGCAGCACCCCCGCCGCCTTCGGCTTCGGCCTCGCCCTCGACGTCCCCCTGTTCAGCTGGAACCGCGGCGAGATCAAGGCCGCCCGCGCGCTCGTCCGCCAGCGCGAGGCCGAGGAGCGAGCCAGCGTCTCGCAGGTCGCCAGCGAGGTCCGCGACGCCCTCGCCCGCGTCGAGCGGGCCAACACCCGCGTGCAGGAGCTCGAGGCCACCCTGCTCCCCCGCCTCGACGAGGCCGCCCGCGCCGCCGAGGCCGCCCTCGCCGCCGGCGCCCTCGACCCGCTGCAAGCCGGCGAGATCGAGGCCCGCCGGGTCGCCGCCCGCCGCCTCCACCTCGCCGCCCTCCACGATCGCCGCGACGCCCTCATCGACCTGGAGCTCGCCCTCGGCGGCCCGCTCACGCATTGACCTCTCCATCTCTACACAAACCAATATGCGTACATTAGCCCTGCCCCTCGCAACCCTCATTGTCGTGTGTGCCTGCAATGGCACCAACGCCACGACGGATGACACCACCGCCGCCAGCTCGAGCACCGGCGACACCCCCACCACCGACACCCCCACCGGCGCCGGCGTCTGCGGCGACGGCACCCGCGACGACGGCGAGGACTGCGACGGCGACGACCTCGCCGACCAGACCTGTCAGGGCCTGGACCCGATGTGGAGCGGCGGCACCCTGCAGTGCAGCGCAGATTGCAAGTACGTCACCAGCGGCTGCGAGAGCGACCCCGGGGCCGCCCAGGTCGCCCTCAACGAGGTCACCTCCAAGGGCGCGGTCGACGGCCCCTTCGCCGACAAGGGCGACGCGATCGAGCTGACCAACATCGGCGCCGAGGCGATCGACCTCGCCGGCTGGAAGCTCTCCGACGACCCGACCTTCCCGGTCGACAAGACCTACATATTCCCGGCCGGCAGCAGCCTCGCCAAGGGCGCCTTCTTCGTGCTCGTCGAGCTAAACCCTGACACCATGGAGGGCGAGCTCCCCTTCGGCATCAGCAGCAGCAGCGAGGAGACCCTGACCCTCGCCAACGCCAGCGACGTCGTCGTCGACCAGCTGATCGTCCAGGGCGCCGACGCGGCCGTCTCCTACTGCCGGATCCCCGACGGCAGCGGCGCCTGGCAGACCTGCGACCTCACCCTCGGCAGCGCCAACAAGCCCGCCAGCGTGACCTGCGGCAACGACAAGCTCGAAGGCGAAGAGGTCTGCGACGGCAAGCAGCTCGACGGCCACGACTGCAAGCAGCTCGGCTTCACCGGCGGCACCCTGGCCTGCGCCGCCAGCTGCCTCCTCGACGCCTCCGCCTGCACGTCCGGCAGCATGCTCGTCATCAACGAGGTCGAGTCCAGCGACGACCGCATCGAGCTCTACAACGCCGGCGCCCAGGCCATCGACATCTCCGGGTGGATCCTCACCGACGACCCCGTCGACCCCGCCTACAAGCCCGACGCCGACCTCGAGAAGCTGGTCTTCCCCGCCGCCTCCAGCGTCGCCCCCAAGGAGTACCTCGTCATCGCCAAGGGCGACCTCGCCGGCCAACACCCCTTCGGCCTCGGCGATACCGGCGATTCCGTGACCCTTCTGGACCTCGGCCTGAAGCCGATCAACCACGTCAGCTACGGGCCCAGCGAGGCGGCGCTGTCCTACTGCCGCCTCCCCGACGGGCCCGCCGGTGTTTGGACGGTCGACTGCGTTCCCACGCTGGGGCTGCCTAACAAAGGGCCGTGAAGGGCGCTGTCAACGACAGAAAAACTAAAATAATTTTAGGTTTTCTGTCGTGTGGTCCCCGGACCCCTGATATCGTGCCTCGATTCGAGGCACGGACGAGACGGCGCAATTTGGGCTGCAGCAGCTCAGGAGTGCGGCGATTCGTGTTCCGTCGCGCGGTCCTGCTCCTGCAGGCCCCGAGTCGGGCACTGGCACACCAACCACGAGCCAAGGCGATCCTTCGACCACCAACTTGCCCACCACGGCCGCACGTCCCCCCGGCGAGACCTGTACCACGCCGGAAGGCCCTTTCGCTGGTGTCGATGATTGCGCCCTGGGATCGGTTTGCTGGGATGTCGATGCCGATAATCACGGGATTTTCTTCCGGCAGTGCACCGGCACTTCTAACGCACCCCTCTGCCCGCTTAAGACCAGCTGTCGCTCCGATCAGTACCTTGTGCTCGCGCTCTGTCTCCCGAATTGTGACCCGATCTTGCGCCCCCTGGCGGCCTCGGGTCTGAGCGTCGATGGGGCGATTGACCATACTGCGCAGATCGGGCGCCGACCCGCTCGTATGGTCTCCAGCCAATTGGCATGGACTCCGGCCTCCTGAGCTCCACTGCGCACCGATATCGTGGATCGCATATATCATTGTGTGGCCACCGAAATACTCCACAAATCTGTGGTCCTCTTTCGAGGACTATCCCGCGCCCCGGGATCCCGCCTTGTGGACCTCGCGCGTTGCGGGCTACAGTGCCCGCGATGCTGCGGAGCTCGTCGGCACCCCCTCGACCGGGGACCTCCTGCGCGGAGCAGGGTGCCCGGCTCCGGTTCGGCCGTGGCGGGCACCCTACGGGCCGTAGCGGCCGCGCCCGGGTGCGAAAGATCCGGGCGCCATGACCGACACCTTCGCTCATGCGCGCGAGCCGCTGCCCTGCCCCTATTGCGCAGACCACCACCTGGAGGACCTCCCGGCGTGCCCGAAGTCCAGGCAGACGATCCTGCTCGACGGCAAATACCGGCTGAAGCAGCTGCTCGGCGAGGGCAGCTTTGGCCTGGTGTGGGACGCGCGGAATATCGACACCCAGAAGGAGGTGGCGATCAAATCGCTGCGCGCCGAGGTCGTCAGCAACCCCGCCGTGCTCGCCCGCTTCCTGTGGGAGGCGACCGCCGCCGGCCGCATTCATAACCCGCACGTATGTGATGTCCTCGACCTCGTCAAGAGCAGCGTCCACGGGCCCTACATCGTCCTCGAGCGGCTGTTCGGGCGCCCGCTCGAGGCGCTGATCCAGCAGCAGGGCCGGCTCGCCCCCGAGACCGCCGTGCTGCTGCTCCGCCAGGCATTGATCGGCCTCGAGGCGGTGCACCGCGCCGGCATCGTCCACCGCGACATCAAGCCGGAGAACATCTTCCTCCACGAACCCGCGGACGGCCACCTGGTGGTCAAGCTCCTCGACTTCGGCATCTCAAAGTTCTCGGTCGAGGGCCGCAAGGCCATGACCGCGATGAACCTGTTTATGGGCACCCCCGCCTATACCTCGCCCGAGCAGGCGCGAGGCGCCGCCCAGGTCGACCTGCGCACCGATATCTGGGCGATCGGGGCCATTCTCTACAAGGCGCTCTCCGGCGTCGCGCCCTTCGATGGCCCAGACCTGCCGTCCATGCTCACGGCGATCCTGCACACGCCGCACCCGCCGCTCGCACAGGTGGCGCCGCACGTCCCCGAGGGCCTGGCCGCGATCGTCGACCGCTGCCTGTGCAAGGACCGCGAGCAGCGCTACGCCTCCTGCGCCGAGCTGAGCGCGGCGCTGGCACCCTTCGAGGGCCTCGCCTTCGCCCGCACCGCGTTCGCCGCCCCGAGCCCGCCCGAGCCCAGCGGCGCCCGTGAGCACCCCGAGCTCACGCCCACCCGCACCGCCGTGCCGCGCCCGTGGGCCAACCCAAGCGGCCCCGTCGTCGGCCCCGCCGTCCGCGACGAATCGCTGATCATCGACGAGGTCGCCGAGGTCCCGCGGCCCGCGCCGACGAGCGCCGCCGCCGAGCACCTGATCATCGGCTGCAACCCCGCCGACCGCCGCTGGGTCGTGCACCTGCAGCAACACCTCAAGACCCACCGCGACGGCAACCGCCTCACGACCTGCGACTGCGGCGAGTTCGAACCCGGCGCCCACCAGCGTGACGCCATTGCGACCGCCCTGACCGGGGCCAAGGCCGTCATCTTGCTGGTCTCGCCGCAATTCCTGGCCGAGCAATTCGCGCCCGGCGAGGAGCTCTTCTCGCTGGCATTCATGGCCCAGGGCCGCGGCCTCCCGGTCCTGTGGATCTCGGTTCGGGCCAGCGACTACGAGGATACCGACCTCGTCGACTTCAAGGTCCTCGGCGACCCCTCGCGCCCGCTCGACAGCCTGCCCTTCACCGAGGCCGACCACGCCCTCGAGCAGATCTGCGACCAGATCGTCGAGACCCTGGACCGCCCAGCCCTGGGCGGCCCGACCCTCGCGGGGCTGGCCCCGGGCGGCCCGACACCGCGCGCCTCCACGATCATCAAGTCCGACAGCACCCGCGACATCGAGCACCGGCTCGAGCTGGCCCGCGCGCGCAAGGCCCAACTCGAGCACCTGGGCGAGGACACCAGGACCGTGCGCGAGGAGATCAACATGCTCTGCCGCTCCCTGCGGATGGGCCGCTCCCTGCACCACGGCGATGTCCTCGACGACCGCTTCGTCGTCCTCGACCTCCTCGGCGCCGGCGGCTTCGCCACCGTCTGGCGGGCGCTCGACAAGTCCACCGATTCAGCGGTCGCGCTCAAGGTCCTCCACTCGCAGCACGTGCATAACCCCGAGCGCCGCGAACGCTTCTTCCGCGGCGCGCGGATCATGGCCCAGCTCGACCACCCGCATATCGTCAAGATCATCGAACCCTGGGCCAGCGACGGCGAATATGAGTACTTCGCCATGCAGTACGTCGCCGGTGGCACCCTCCGCGACGCCGTCATGGGCGGCGCTCTCTCGGTCTCCAGGCGCCTCCAGATGCTCATCTCCGTCGCCGACGCGCTCGCCTTCGCCCACGAACGCGGCATCGTCCACCGCGACGTCAAGCCGAGCAATATCCTCGTCGCCGAGGACGGCACCCCCTATCTCACCGACTTCGACCTGGTCCGCGCCGACGACACCACCGGCGGCACCGCCGGCGGCCTCGGCACCGTGATCTACGCCGCCCCCGAGATGATGGAGCAGGCCGGCGAGGCCGACGCCCGGGCCGACGTCTACGGCCTGGGGATGACCCTCGCGTTCCTGTTCTACGAGCGCGACCTGACCATGGACGTGATCCGCGACACCGACCGACTGATCGGTGAATTGAAGGTCCCCGAGGCGATCCGCATGGTCATTCGCACCGCGATCACCTGGAACCGAGATCACCGCTTTCGCAATGGCAGCGAATTCCGCTCGGCCCTGTCCGCCGCGATCAAGGGCCGCAACAGCCTCCCGCCGACCCTGATGGCCACTCCCCGGCCGATCGTTCATTCGAGCACCGTCCTGGCGGCGACCCCGGACCTCGGCGTGGCAGCGACCACAATCGCAGCATCGCCGCCGCCAGCGCAGCCACTCGACATCGCAGCGACCGCAATCGCAGGATCACCGCCCCCAGCGAAGCCGCTCGACATCGCAGCGACCGCAATCGCAGGATCACCGCCCCCAGCCGCAGCGACGCCCCTCGCCGCCATGCCCACGGACAGCGGTCTGCGCACCGAGATCGCTGTGGTGGTACCGATGGCCAGCCAGCCACCGCCGCAGCCCCGACCCGCGGACAGCACGCCGCCCGGCGACACCGCGAGCCCTGCAGCCGCCGCAGCCCCGGCGATCGAGCCCGGCGTCTCGCTCGTCAAGGCATTCGCGGCCATCTCGAAGGAGTCGGATGTGCTGGGCGACCACGCCGTCGCCGCGGTCTTCGACTCGCTCGAGGTGCACGACGTCGAGTCGAGCGCCCGGCGCGACGCTCGCGAAGCGAGGTCGCCGGTGCCCCTGCCCGATCACGATCAAACCTTCCTCGACACCGCGCGGCGCCCCTCCGCGGGCACGGTCGCATTCCTCGCGCTCGGCGCGGGGGTCGTGGTGACGCTGATCTATCTCGTGTTCGCGGGTTCGTGATCAGGGTCCTGCGGGACGGGTCCTTGCCCGGGCGCGGGCAGCATCTGGACCGGTCCGCGGGCGGCTCGCTGCGCCGCCTGAGTGAAGGCGGGGTCGAGTTCGTGATCGTGGGAGGCCTCGCCGCGATCGCCCATGGTGCACAGCGCATGACGAACGACGTCGACATCGTTCTCTCTGACTTGAATATAATGAGTGAGCCACTGTTGCTAAGGTGTCACTTGGCGCAAGGGTAGACCGCCGTCGCAGGTTGTGACTGTCCGGATTACGGATTCGCAAAATCTCGACACAATCAAGGAAGGCAAGAATATTAGTAAAACTATCCTCAGCACCGTCAATATTCATTTCTTCAATCTCCCCGGAATGAACAACACATTCCTTGAGGAGTTAGTGTCCGTGACGATCGTGCTCAATATGCAGAAGACCTGTTTGCATTACAAGGGCGGCGGTGACGCCGAGGGTGCGGCGGGCGACGTGGCGCGAGGTCGACTTCGCCCCCTGCGCGTGGCCTGCCCCCGCGCCCCCGCCCCGGGTATCCTGGGCCCGTGCAAGGTTCGGCTCTGGCGTTCCTGTTCCTCGCCTACGTCGCCGCGCTCGCGGTGTCGACCTGGCGCGGCGTCCCGCCCGGGACCCTCGTCACCTGGGGCGCCGGCGGGGCCGCCCTGATCTGGCTGGTCGTGCTCGTCACCTTGCCGTGGAACCTGCACTTCCGGGCCCGCGAGGTGCTCGGCGAGATGCGGCGATCGATCGACGCCGGCATCACCGTGACCGCCGACCAGCTCGCGTTCGCCGAGAAGGTCAAGCGCTGGACCCTCGCCACCAGCCTCGGCATCCACATCCTCTCGGCCGCCGTCGCCCTCGCCCTCGCCCTGTTCACCGGCAACCAGCTCGGCTACCCCTTCGCCGGCTTCTACCTCCTCAGCAGCCTGGTCCGCCCCGCCACCGCGTCGATCCAGCAGGTCCGGCGCCGCCTCGAGCACATCGCCGAGGACACCCGCTTCCCGCGCGACGACGTCATGAAGCTGCGCGCCCAGGTCGAGGCCCACGAGCTCGCCGTCAAGGAGCTGCGCGAGACCCTCGAGGCCCTGCGCAGCGAACACGACGCCGCCCTCGCCCGCGCCGACAAACAGCGCGGCGACCTCGACCTCAAGATCGCCGCCCTCGCCCGCAAGTTCGAGGAGAGCCTCGACCGCCTCACCGACAACCGCGAGCTCATCTCCGGCATCAAGGCCTTCCTGCGGATGGTCCGCGACCCCGCGCCGCTCCCCATCGAGTAGCCTTCGAGTCGCCTGCCCCGTCGCCCACGTACCCCCGCCATGCCGGCCTTCACCTGGAACCCCGCCGACGCCGAGTCCTACCGCGACGCCGGCATGGAGGCCCTGCTGTGGCGCCCCGCCCCGCGCCTCCTCGTCACCCGCATCCGCGGCCACGCCAGCGCCGCGGCCCTGCGCTTCTACACCGGCCACGCCGAGCAGGAGATGCGCCACGGTCGGGTCGCCGTGTTCCACGACTGGTACGACCTCGCCAGCTACGACGCCGAAGCGCGCGACGAGCTCAAGCGTTGGGGTAAGCGCCACAACGCCGACTTCATCGGCGTGCACTACCTCGTCCGCTCCAAGGTCATCGCCATGTTGATCTCCGTCGCCGCCCTCACGCTCGGCCGCGACCTCGTCGCCACCACCGAGCGCGAGGCCTTCCTCGCCAAGCTGACCGCGGCGATCGCCGGCACGCCCCGCTGACCTCGCGTCAGCTCGCACGCCCCTCGCAAGCGGGCGTATACTCGCGCGCCCAGCATGCCGCGCCGCGTCCTCAAGCTGGCGATCCGCCTCGTCGGCCCCGCGCTGCTGGTCGTCGTCCTCTACCGCCTGCACGGCGCCGGCGTCGTCCTCGATCAGCTCGACCGCCACGACATCCTGCCGCTCACCGGCGCCATGCTGCTCGGCGCGCTGAACTACTACTTCAAGGTCCTGCGCTGGGACGTCCTGCTCGCCGCCCGCGGCCACCGCTACAGCCGCCTGCGCGCCTGGACCTCCTTCCTCTCCTCCGGCTACGTCGGCCTCCTCACCCCCGGCCGCGTCGGCGACCTCCTGCGCGTCCAGTATCTCCGCCACGACCTCGGCATCCCCTACGCCGACGGCCTCGCCCTCCTCACCATCGACCGCCTCTGCGACCTCTACGTCCTGCTCGCCTTCGCCGGCCTCGGCGTCGCCCTCCTCGGCGCCGCCCTCACCGGCGAGCTCGCGCTCGTGCTCTGGCTCGGCGTCGCAGTCACCGCGCTCGGCCCCCTGCTCCTGCTCCTGCCTGGCCTCCTGCGCCGCGTCGCCGCCGTCATGTACCGCTGGCTCCCCGGTCAGCCCGAGCTCGCCGGCTTCGACCGCTTCCTCGCCGGCCTCAAGCAGCAGCGCCCCGCCGACATCGCCCGCGCCGTCGTCTGGACGATCCTCGCCTTCGTCATCAACTATCTGCAGGGCTACCTCCTGGCCGTCGCCCTCAACCTCGATCTCGGCGTCCTCAGCGTCGTCGGTCTGCTCGCCGTCTCGAGCCTGCTCGGCCTCCTCCCGATCTCGATCTCCGGCCTCGGCGTCCGCGAGCTGTTCTTCGCGCTCGCCTTCCCGCTGCTCGGCCACAGCAGCGAGGCCGGCGTGATCTACGGCCTCGGCGTCTTCCTCGTCATCTACGTCGCCGCCGTGATCATGGGCTTCATCAGCTGGCAGGTCGCGCCCCCGCCCGTCGGCGAGCCCGCGAAGTAGCGACTCACACCGACTCGAGCACGCTCGGCACTCCGTCCGCCAATCTCACCAGATCCCATCACGCCGCCCGCCTGCAGATCGCCACCAGCGACGAACCGATCGGCATGTCGACCCGCCGCAGCAATCTCCGCTCGAGGTTCATCACCGCATAAAACGCTTGGTTGATCACCGCCGGCGGCGCCTGCACCGGATACTCCGCGCGCGCCTCGAGCCCCCGCCGCAGCCGGCTCCACACGCGCTGGGCCAGCACCGCCGGGAACAGCAGCGAGGTGTGATAGGTCAGGCGCTCGACGGCGAACCCCGCCGCCAACAGCACCGGCCGCAGCGTCCCCGCCATGTAGCGCCGCCGGTGATGCACCGACACGTCGTGCTCGCTCCACAGCAGCGGCACGGCCGGCACGCTGATCACCGCCAGCCCCCCCGGCCGCAAGATCTCGAGCACCGCCCGCGCCGCCGCCACGTCGTCGTCGATGTGCTCGAGCACGTCGATCAGCGTCACCACGTCGAAGGGCCCGCCCAGGTCGGCCGGCAGGCGGTCGGGCAGGCTCCCGTGGTGCACCGGCAGCCCGAGCGTCTCCGCCGCGAACCGGGCCATCTCCGCGTCGTGCTCGACCATCGTGATCTCACCGAAGCGGCCGAGCTCGCGGGTCAGCAGCGTGCACGCGCCGCCGATGTCGAGCAGCCGCAGCGGCTGCCCCGGCGCCGCCGCGGGCCGGTGCCGCTCGACCAGCTCGAGGATCAGCTCGCGCTTGGCGATCCGCCAGAAGTGCCGGTCCTCGAGCTCGAACCAGCGATCATACGCGCTGCGATCCATCCGCCCCATCCGCCAGCGCGTCGTCGTCCGCCAGCACCTCGCGCACCATGTAGATCGGCTTGCGCTGCGACTCATGGTAGGTGCGGACCACGAACTCGCCGATCAGCCCGAGGCTGACCAGCTGCACGCCGACCACCACCAGCAGCACCGCCAACATCAGCAGCGGCCGGTCGGCCAGCTCGTGCCCCCAGACCAGCTTCTCGACCGTCAGGTACAGCCCGATCGCCACCCCGAGCCCGCCCGTCAGCACCCCGAGCCCGCCGAACACGTGCGCCGGCCGGGTCGAGTAGGTCAGCAGGAAGCGCACCGTCATCAGGTCGAGCGCCACCTTCATGGTCCGCGACACCGTGCGAAAGAACCCGGTGTACTTCGACACCCCGGCCGTGCGCGCGCGGTGATTGACCGCCATCTCGGTCCACCGGATCCCCAGGCTCGACGCCACCGCCGGGACAAAGCGGTGCAGCTCGCCGTACAGCTTGACGTTCTTGACCACGTCGCGGTGATAGACCTTGAGCGAGCAGCCGTAGTCGTGCAGCGCCACCCCGGTGATGCGACCGATCAACCAGTTGGCCACCCGCGACGGCAGCTTGCGGCTAAGCAGCGCGTCCTTCCGCTGGACCCGCCGCCCGCTGACCACGTCGTAGCCCTCCTCCGCCCGCGCCAGCATCCGCGGGATGTCGGCCGGGTCGTTCTGCAGGTCGGCGTCGATCGTGATCACCCACTCCCCGCGCGCGCGGTCGAAGCCCGCCGCGATCGCCGGCGTCTGCCCGAAGTTGCGACGAAACCGGACCGCGATCACCCGGGGGTCGCGCGCGTGCGCGGCCCGCAGCAGCTCGAAGCTCCCGTCCGTGCTGCCGTCGTCGACGCAGATCAGCTCGTGGCTGCGACCGGTCCGCTCCATCGCCGCCATCAGCTCGGCGAGCAGCGCCTCGATGTTGTCGACCTCGTTGAAGATCGGCACCACCACCGAGACGTAGGGCTCGCGGTCCGGCTGCCCGCGGCGGTGCAGCAGCGGCCCGTTGATCGCCACGGCCCGCACCGGCGCGATGCTCTGTCCTGGCGTCTCACTCATGCCGGTCGACGCCCTCCGACGCTCACCGGCCCAGCCGCGCCCGCCGCTCGTGGTGCCAGGCCACCTGCGCGGCCAACCCCTCGCGCAGCGCCACCTGCGGCGCGTAGTTCATGACCTCGGCCGCGCGCGACACGTCGGCCCAGGTGTCCAGCACGTCCCCCGCCTCGCGCCCCTGCCGCTCGATCTGCAGCGGCCCTGTGAGCTCGCCGATCGTCGCCAGCACCTCGCGCAGCGTGACCCGCGAGCCGCCGCCGATGTTGAACACCCCCGCCACCCCGTCGGCCGCCGCCGCGATGTTGGCCTCGACGATGTCGGCGATGAAGGTGAAGTCCCGCGTCTGCTCACCGTCACCGAACAGGTGGATCGGCCGGCCGTCGAGGCCGGCCTCGATGAACTTGTGAAAGCCCATGTCCGGCCGCTGCCGCGGCCCGTACACCGTGAAATATCGCAGCGACGCCGCCGCCAGCCCGAAGTTGTGGCGGTACAGCTCGACCAGGTGCTCCGCCGCCAGCTTCGTCACCCCGTAGGGCGAGTACGGCCGGGTCGCGCTGGCCTCCCGCATCGGCAGCTCGTGCGCCTCGCCATACACCGACGACGACGACGCATACACCACCTTGCGCACGCTCCTGTGCCCGCGCAGCGCCTCGAGCAGCCGCTGCGTCGCCCACAAATTATCCCGCAGGTAGGTCTCGAAGCTCTGCCCCCAGCTGGCCCGCACCCCCGCCTGCGCGGCCTGGTGGTACACCACCTCGACCCCCTCGAGCAGCGGCTCCATCCGACACTCCGCCAAGTCGTGCACCTGCAGCTCAAACCGCGGCTCGTCGCGCAGACGCTCGAGGTTCGCCTCCTTGTACGCCCGACCGTAATAATCGCTGAAGCGGTCGACCCCCACGACCTCGTGCCCGAGCGCCAGCAGCCGCTCCGACAGGCTCGAGCCGACGAAGCCCGCCGCCCCGGTCACGAGGCAGCGCACGCGAGACTCCTGTGACAGCGGCGGAGCGCGATGTTTGCGCGGGGTACGGGCATGGGCGTCGTGCTTACCACGTAAGCGGCTCGCCACGCCACACCCGCGAGAGTGTGTCGGCTCAGCCGCAGCACTCGTCGATCTTGGCGGACATCGCCGGGTCGTCCAACTCGCATACGCCGCCGCTGGGGCAGGTGCCGACCTGCACGCCGTCGATCGTGCACGTGCAGGTGTCGGCCTCGCAGGTGACATCCCTGGACGGCATGTCGAGACACTCGCGCCCGAACCCACAGGTGCCCGCCGGGGGGTCGGGGAACACCCCGACGGTGTACTCCTCGCAGCCATCCTCGCCGAACTCGCATTTGAGATAGGCGTGCTCCAGCTTGTCCCAGCACGGGCCTTCGAAGGTCTGCAGCTCGGTGCACGAGGTCTGGTCGAAGCAGTTGGTCACGTCGAACCACTCGGCGACGCAGAACGCCGGGATGGACTCGTCGCACGGACAGCCCTCGAAGCCGGGATCGGTGTCGCACACGTCGACCCGCATGCACAGGTGGAGGCACATCTCCGCGGGGCTGGCGTCCGGGTCGAGGGGCTCGCCCATGGTCGGGTCGACGAACCCGGAATCGTCGAAGGTGACGTCGCCACTGGTCGGAGCGCCCGTGGTCGCGGTGTCCGCGGCGCCGGTGTCGTCGTTCGGGCCGGTGATCGGCGGGTTTTGCGGCGGGCAGCCGAGGGCCAGGAGGCACACGAGGGTTCGCGCCGCGGTCCGCATGCGAGCGATGTTGCCAGATACGCCTGAGCCCCGCATCCGCGGTGCAGCATGAAACGACCGCCGCGCCCCGTCCGCCGAATGGTCGCTCGCCGTGCGGCAGCTCCCACGCCATGACGCTCCACCCGAATTGATCGACGGCGGCCTCGGCCTCGTCGCCGCGCCCTTCTCGTCTCCGCGTCCGAAAACGGCCAGACGCCGCCCTCATCCCGGGCTATCACCACCCCACCATGCTCGACCTCGACGCCTGCTACGCCGCGCTGACCGCCCGCGACGCCCGCTTCGACGGTCTCTTCTTCGTCGGCGTCGCCACCACCGGCATCTATTGTCGGCCCGTGTGCAGCGCCCGCACCCCGCGGCGCGACCGCTGCACCTTCTATCGATCGTCCGCCGAGGCCGAGCGCGCCGGCCATCGCGCTTGCCTGCGCTGTCGCCCCGAGCTCGCCCCCGGCGCCGCCCCGCAGGACGCCGTCCCCCGCCTCGTCGCCGGCGCCACCGCATTGATCGATCACGGATACCTCAACGAGCACGGCGTCGACGCCCTCGCCCGCACCCTCGGCGTCAGCGCCCGCCACCTCCGCCGCGCCACCGAGGATATGCTCGGCGTCTCGCCGATCGAGCTGGCCCAGTCGCGCCGCCTCGCCCTCGCCAAGCAGCTCCTCCACGACAGCACCCTCCCCATCACCGAGCTCGCCCACGCCAGCGGCTTTCGCAGCGTCCGCCGCTTCAACGCCCTGTTCCAGGCCCGCTTCGGTCGCCCGCCCTCCGAGCTGCGCCGCGCCGCCACCACCCGCGGCCCCGCCCTCGCCCTGCGCCTCGACCTCCGCCCGCCCTTCGACTGGCCCCGCCTCCTCGCATTCCTCGCCGCCCGGGCGATCCCCGGCGTCGAGCAGATCGACGGCGATATCTATCGTCGTGTCATTCACCTCGGCGGCCACACCGGACCTGTCTGCCTCCGCCCCTACCCACACCACCCCGCGATCCGTGCCGAGGTCGACCCCGGCCTCGCCCCCGTGCTCATGCCCCTCGTCGCCCGCCTGCGCCGCCTCCTCGACCTCGACGCCCACCCCGCCCAGATCTCCGCCGTCCTCGCCCGCGACCCGCGGCTCGCCCCCCTCCTGCTGCGCCGCCCCGGCCTGCGGGTGCCCGGGGCCATCGACCCCTTCGAGGCCGCCGCCCGGGCCGTGCTCGGCCAGCAGGTCTCCGTGCGCGCCGCCACCACCCTCGCCGGCCGCCTCGTCGCCCGCTTCGGCCTCCCCCTCGCCGAGCCCCTCGCCAACCTCACCCACCGCTTCCCCACCGCCGCCGAGATCGCTGATATCGCCGTCCCCGAGCTCGCCGCGATCGGCCTGCCGCAGGCCCGCGCCGCAGGCCTGCAGGCCCTCGCCCGCGCCTTCACCGACGAGCATCTCGCCGGACCCCACCAGGACCCCGAGCATTTCGCCGCCGCCCTCACCGCCCTCCCCGGCGTCGGCGACTGGACGGCGCAATACCTGGTCCTGCGCGCCCTGCATCACCCCGACGGCTTCCCCGCCGGCGACCTCGTGCTCCGCAAGGCCCTCGGCGGCCGCCCCGAACGCGCCATCCGCGAGCGAGCCGAGGCCTGGCGGCCCTGGCGAGCCTACGCCGTCCTCCACCTGTGGACCGAGCACAACGAAAGCGAACACCCATGAATCCCGACAATCTCCACACCCTCGCCATCACCAGCCCGCTCGGACAACTCCGCCTATTCGCCGACGACGACGCCCTCCGCGGCGTCTACCTCCCGGTCCAGCCCGCCCCGATCGCCGCCACTTCCCAACACCACCCGATCCTCCTGCGCACCGCCCGGCAATTGCACGAGTACTTCGCCGGCACCCGCCAGCAATTCGATATCCCCCTACACCTCGAAGGCACCGCCTTTCAGCGCCGCGTATGGCAGGTCCTGCGCGAGATCCCCTTCGCCGCCACCCGCAGCTACGCCGAGCTCGCCGCGGCGATCGACCACCCACGCGCCTCCCGGGCCGTCGGCGCCGCCAACGGCAAGAACCCGATCTCCATCATCGTCCCCTGCCACCGCGTCCTCGGCAGCGACGGCAGCCTCACCGGCTACGCCGGCGGCCCGCCGGCCAAGCGCTGGCTGCTCGATCACGAGACCCGCAGCGCCGCGCGTGCATCGACGCCCAGCCATTTGCGCGCCAGCACCCCCGCGAATTCCAGCGCCGCCCTCCCTCCGCGCCCGTGATCGCGATAGCTTGCGATGATGAACTCCCGCCCCTCGTCGCTACCCCTCGCCCTGCTCCTGCTCGCGGCCTGCCCCGACGACGGCGGCTCGGGTGACACCAGCACGGGCCCCTCGTCGAGCAACCCGACCAACACCAACACCGTCACGGCCACCGCCACCGACACCAGCGAGCCGACCACCGACACCCCCACCACCAACAGCCCGACCACCGCCGACGCGACCACCAACGCCTCCGCCACCACCACACCGATCGACACCACCACTGGCCCCGGCAGCACGACCACCGACCCCACCGCCAGCACCACCGACCCCTCCGCCGGCGACACCACAACCACAACCTCCACCACCGGCAGCACCGGCGCCGCCGACACCGGCAGCACCGGCGCCGCCGCGAGCACCGGCGGCATCATCGACTGCACCGACGAGCCCGGCAAGCTCGCCGGCAACGAGGTGGTGATCGCCCCCGAGTTCATGGACCTCTACACCACCTACGAGCTCGGCCCCGTGCCCGGTATCCCCCCGGACGCGCGCCTCGGCGGCTGCGTGATCAGCTTCGACGACCCCAACATCCTCCTCATCGCCGGCTACTCCGAGGCCACCAACGGCCAGCTCTACAAGATCGGCGTCGAACGCGGCAACTGCGATCACATCGTCGCCTTCACCGGCCAGGCCACCTCGATCGCCAACACCCCCTACATCGACGCCAATCTCATCTACGTCAAGAGCGGCCTGCTCTTCTACTCCGAGTGGCCGGTGAACAACCTGAGCCAGCTGCTGCCCGGCGGCAACGCCCCCGCCCGCACCACCGCCCTCGGCCCCCTCGGCGTCGCCAACTCGATCGGCGGCATCGGCTTCGTCCCGCCCGGCTTCGTCGACGCCGGCGGCATGCGCCTTTTGTCCTGGCCCGGCGGCGAGTGGTACCACCTCGAGCGCGACCCCGACGGCGAGCTCTTCGTCGTCTCCAAACCAGTCAAGACCGCAACCCTCCCCAACGGCCCCGGCGGCTTCGCCTACGTCCCCAAGGGCTCCCCCGGCTTCGACGTCGACCACGTCATCGTCTCCGAATGGAGCACCAACACCGTCGGCGTCTATCAGGTCGACGCCCAGGGCGACCCCAAGATGGCCACCCGCAAGGACTTCTACACGACCTTCCCGCGCCCCTGGGGCGCCTACTTCGAGCCCCTCACCGGCGACTTCATGTTCCTCACCTGGGGCGCCGGCGTCGATCGCGTGTACATCGTCCAGGGCTTCAAGGCCCCGCCCCCGCTCCCGCAGTGAAGCCCCCGCAAGACCGACGCCACGCCGACCCGCGCGAGCGCCCAGAGTCCGTGAACCCGGAGTCCTGACGCACACCCGCGCCGCGCAAACCACTTCGCCCGCGCAGCCGGGCGAGCTATCCTCCCGCGATGCACGAGCAGCCCGTCGCCCTGGTCACCGGAGGCAACCGCGGCATCGGCCGTGAGATCTGCCGTCAACTCCACGCCCGCGGCTTCCACGTCCTGCTCGCCGCCCGCGACCCCGCCCGCGGCCTCGCCGTCGCCCGCGAGCTCGGCGTCGCCTTCACACCCCTCGACGTCAGCGACCCCGCCAGCATCGCCCGCATGGTCACCAGCCTCGAGGGCCGCAAGCTCGGCCTCGACGTCCTGGTCCACAACGCCGGCGTCACCTTCCCCGGCTTCGACGCCCGCGTCGCCCGCGACACCCTCGCCGTCAACTTCTTCGCCGTCCACAACCTCACCGTCGCGCTGCTCCCCTTCCTGCGCCCGCACGCCCGCGTCGTCATCGTCTCGAGCGGCGTCGGCGATCGCAGCAAGCTCGCCCCCGCCCTGCGCGCCCGCTTCGCCGACGGCGCCCTCGACCGCCCGCAGCTCGTCGACCTCATGCAAGCCTTCGTCACCGCCGTCGCCGACGGCCACCACAGCGCCGACGGCTGGCCCTCCTCCGCCTACGGCGTCTCCAAGATCGGCGCCACCATGCTCGCCCAGATCCTCGCGCGCGAGCTCGCCGACGACCCCCGCCAGCTCCGCTTCAACGCCGTCTGCCCCGGCTGGGTGAAGACCGACATGGGCGGCCCACACGCCACCCGCGAGGTCGCCGAGGGGGCCGACACCGCCGTGTGGCTCGCCACCCGCCCGCCGAACGACAGCCCGAGCGGCGGCTTCTTCCGCGACCGCCAACCCGCCGCCTGGTGATCGCGCCGCGAGCGAGCCACAAGCGCCGCTTGCTCGCGATCTTCGCCGCGGCCTATCCTGCCGCCCCGATGGCCGCCCCGATGTCGACCGCCCCGCGCGCGCTCCTCCTGCTCCTCGCGCTCGCCGCCTGCCGCGAGGCCCCACCGCCGACCGCGACCCCCGAGCCCAAGTTCGACGCCCGGGCCGCGCTCGCCGGCTTCGACGGCCCCGTCCCCGACGACGACCCCGTCGCCCTCGAGGGCACCCGCCTGACCAACGGCCCGCTGCGCGAGTGTGCCGAACGCGAGGCCGTCGACATGCAGCAGGAGGGCGACCTCATCGCCACCAAGCTCGCCCCCGGCCAGCTCTTCGAGCAGGAGTTTCGCCTCCAACCCGGCCGCTGTTACACCCTGGTCGCCGTCGCCGGCGACGGCATCGCCGAGCTCGACGCGACCTTCGAGACCTTCGGCCCCGCCCGCAGCAAGACCGAGATCCTCGCCAGCGACGCCGCCACCGGCACCACCGCCGTCATCGGCGGCGGCGCGGCCTGCTTCCCGTGGAAGCCCGAACAGAGCCCGATCGCCGCCAAGTTCGTGCTCCGCGCCGGCCAGGGCAGCGGCGTCGCCGTCAGCCAGCTCTACTCCCGCGAATCACCGCCGCCGCCAAGTCGCCGCTAGCGATATCTACACACTTGCCATCGGCGCTCCGCCCACCAAGTCGCGCCGCCGTGGCACAAGCGCGATCCTCGGCCCTCCGCGATCGCAGCCATTGCGCGGCCGCTGGGCCTCCGCTCTCATGCCCCCATGGCTATTCGTAGGACTGTCACAGTGGGTGCGATCGTGATCTGTGGGGCGCTCGCGTGCGGCGGTGGCGAGGACACCGCCACCAGCTTCGCCTCCATGACCAACATGACCACCCCCCCGCCGGGCAGCACCTCCGAGGCCGAGACCACCTCCGGCACCCCCACCACCTCCGGCGACAACCCCAGCACCAGCGGCGTCAGCGGCACCAGCGACGTCGCCAGCACCGGCGTCGCCGAGTCCAGCTCCACTGCCTCCGCCACCGACGTCTCCAGCACCGGCGTCGCCCCCATCTGCGGCGACGGCAACGTCGACGACGGCGAGGATTGCGACGACGGCAACGATATCGACACCGACGCCTGCCTCCCCGACTGCACCCTCGCCAAGTGCGGCGACGGCCTCGTCGAGGACGGCGTCGAGGCCTGCGACGACGGCAACCAGGTCGACGACGACGCCTGCACCAACAGCTGCGCCCTCCCCGGCTGCGGCGACGGCATCCTCTCCGCCATGGAAGAATGCGACGACGGCAACGTGGTCGACACCGACGCCTGCACCTCCATGTGTATCAAGGCCAAGTGCGGCGACGGCCTCATCCAGGAGGGCGTCGAGACCTGCGACGACAAGCTCGAGACCAAGACCTGCGACAAGGACTGCACCGCCGCCATGTGCGGCGACAAGACCGTCAACGCCACCGCCGGCGAGACCTGTGACGACGGCGCAGAGACCGTCGCCTGCGACAAGGACTGCACCGCCGTCACCTGCGGCGACAGCACCGTCAACGCCGCCGCCGGCGAGACCTGCGACGACGGCAACATGGTCAACACCGACGCCTGCGTCACCTGCAAGGCCGCAAAGTGCGGCGATAAGTTCGTCCAGGCCGGCGTCGAGGAGTGCGACGACGGCAACATGGTCAATGGCGACGGCTGCGAGAACACCTGCAAGAATTCGCCGATGGCCCCCGAGTGCATGACCGCCACCCAGTTCAACGACAACACCCGCAACATCACCTACGTCAACCAGAGCGTCGGCTGCGACAACGGCCTCGCCACCGGCTGGTACCGCTTCACCGGCGCCTCCGGCACCCGCATGCCGACCGTCGCCCCCCAGATCCTCGCCTGTGGCACCCACGCCCCCGGCTGGCTCAACGGCGCCGAGCCGACCGTCAACGAGGGCGCCGTCGACCGCCAGATCTGCTTCCATTGGAGTAACAACACCTGCAATTGGAGCGAGCCCGCCAAGGTCCGCAACTGCGGCCAGTTCTTCATCTACTACCTGAAGAACGTCGCCTGGGGCTGCAGCGGCCGCTACTGCGGCACCAACTGATCCCACGACTCGCGGCGCCTCCATATCGCCGGCGCGCGATCGTCGGCCCTCCGCGATCGCAGCCATTGCGCAGCCGGTGGGCCTCCGCTCTCATGCCCTCCATGCATATGCGTAGGACCGTCGGAGTGGGTGCGCTTCTGATCTGTGGGACGCTCGCGTGCGGCGGTGGCGAGGACGTCACGACCACCGGCTTCGCCTCCATGACCAACATGACGACCCCGCCGGGCAGCACCTCCGAGGCCGAGACCACCTCCGGCACCCCCACCACCTCCGGCGATAACCCCAGCACCAGCGGCGTCAGCGGCACCAGCGACGTCGCCAGCACCGGCGTCGCCGAGTCCAGCTCCACTGCCTCCGCCACCGACGTCTCCAGCACCGGCGTCGCCCCCATCTGCGGCGACGGCAACGTCGACGACGGCGAAGATTGCGACGACGGCAACGACATCGACACCGACGCCTGTCTCCCCGACTGCACCCTCGCCAAGTGCGGCGACGGCCTCGTCGAGGACGGCGTCGAGGCCTGCGACGACGGCAACCAGGTCGACGACGACGCCTGCACCAACAGCTGCGCCCTCCCCGGCTGCGGCGACGGCATCCTCTCCGCCATGGAAGAATGCGACGACGGCAACGTGGTCGACACCGACGCCTGCACCTCCATGTGTATCAAGGCCAAGTGCGGCGACGGCCTCATCCAGGAGGGCGTCGAGACCTGCGACGACAAGCTCGAGACCAAGACCTGCGACAAGGACTGCAGCGCCGCCATGTGCGGCGACAAGACCGTCAACGCCACCGCCGGCGAGACCTGTGACGACGGCGCCGAGACCGTCGCCTGCGACAAGGACTGCACCGCTGTCACCTGCGGCGACAGCACCGTCAACGCCGCCGCCGGCGAGACCTGCGACGACGGCAACATGGTCAACACCGACGCCTGCGTCACCTGCAAGGCCGCAAAGTGCGGCGATAAGTTCGTCCAGGCCGGCGTCGAGGAGTGCGACGACGGCAACATGGTCAACGGCGACGGCTGCGAGAACACCTGCAAGAACTCGCCGATGGCCCCCGAGTGCATGAGTGCCACCCAGCTCAACGACAACACCCGCAACATCACCTACGTCAACGGCAACGTCAGCTGCGACAACCCCTTCACGACCGGCTGGTACCGCTTCACCGGCGCCTCCGGCACCCGCATGCCGACCGTCGCCCCCCAGATCCTCGCCTGTGGCACCCACGCCCCCGGCTGGCTCAACGGCGCCGAACCGGCCGTCAACCAGGGCGCCGTCGACCGCACGATCTGCTTTAACTGGAACAACAATACCTGCAACTGGAACGAGCCCGCGAAGGTCCGCAACTGCGGCCAGTTCTTCGTCTACTACCTGAAGAACGTCTCCTGGGGCTGCAACGGCCGCTACTGCGGCACCAACTGATCACCCTGCGAGCACGGCTCGCAGGATCAGCGCGATCATCCCGAACAGGCAGAAGGTCCCCAGCGCGTAGAAGATCGTGCGCCACGGCTGCACCGCGTTCAAATAAACGATCGCGTGCAGCACCCGCATCACCGTGAAACCGATGAAGCACACCTGCGCGCCCAACACCGGCGCCCCGGACAGCACATAGACCAACCCGAGCCCGAAGAACAGCGGCAGGCTCTCGAGCAGGTTGCGGTGCGCCCGCTGCACCCGCGCCACCTCCGGGTGCTCCGCTCCGTCGACCATCCGCGCCTCGCCGAACGACACGCGGTTGTCCTCGGGGTTGATGAAGCCCTTGTGCTTGGCCCGCTTCGCCGGCGTGATGCCGGCCAGCACCAGGCTCTCGAGCACCAGTACGCAGCTACAAATCGCGAGCAACTTGAACGACGGATCGGCGGACAGCATCGACATGCCGCAGGCATAACGTCCCCGCCACCTCGCGCGCAACCACCATCGTGCCGCCGGGGTGCCGCCGGGGTGCGCCGGGGCACCGCCTGGGCGCCTCGCCAGCTGATATCCTCGCCGCCCTCGCATGACCCGCCGCGACCAGATCCGTCACCTCGTCCTCTCGAGCGTCGTACGCACGGTGTTCCGTGCCCCCGCCGCCTGGCTCGCCCGCCTCGCCTCTCCCCGACCCCGCGGCGATCACCTCGACCCCCGCCTCGCCTTCCTCCTCCACGCCAGCAACCGCTTCGGCCTCGACGAGCTCACCGCCCACAGCCCAGCCAGAGCCCGCCGCCGCACCCGTCGCTCGATGCGCCTGCTCGCCGGCCGCCGCCGTCCGCTCGCGCGGGTCCACGAGACCACCTTCGCAGGCCCCGGCGGCCCGCTACGCCTCCGCATCTACGAGCCCCACAACCTCACACGCCCCGCCCCCGCCCTGCTCTACCTCCACGGCGGCGGCTGGGTCATCGGCGATCTCGACACCCACGACAGCCCCTGCTCCCGCCTCGCCGAGCTCGGCGAGTGCGTGGTGCTCTCCCTCGAGTACCGCCTCGCCCCCGAACACAAGTTCCCCGCCCCCCTCGACGACGCCCTCGCCGCGTTCCAGTGGATCGTCGCCGAGGCCGACCGCCTCGGCCTCGACCCCCGCCGCATCGCCGTCGCTGGCGACAGCGCCGGCGGCAACCTCTCCGCCGTGATCTGCCAGACCGCCGCGCGCGAACACTGGCCGCAGCCGCCCTGCTTCCAGCTGCTCCTCTATCCCGGCCTCGACTTCCGCCGCGGCCACGCCTCCCACCGCGACTTCGCCGACGGCTACCTCCTCACCGCCGCCTCGATCTCCTGGTTCATGGGTCACTATCTCCACAGTGACGCCGATATCACTGACCCCCGCGTATCTCCGCTCCTCGCCCCCGACCTCGCCAGCCTGCCCCCCGCCTATATCAGCACCGCCGGCTTCGACCCCCTGCGCGACGAGGCCCATGAATACGCCCTGCGCCTGCGCGCCGCCGGCGTCCCCGTCGAGCTCAAGGAGAACCCCTCCCTCGTCCACGGCTTCATCGGCCTGGTCGACGCCATCCCAGCCGCCGCCGCCGCCCTCGACCACGCCGCCGCCGCCCTCCACCGCGCCCTCCACCGCCAAGCGTGAACGTGCGTACAGCAGGTCACCCGGACCGATCGGGCACTGGCCACGATCTGGCAAGAAACGCCCGCCGCCGCCGCCCGCCTCGCCCGCGCTCGCCGGGCACCTGCACGCTCGCCGCGTTGCTCGCCGAGAACCAGCGCCGCAGCGCACTCAGCTGCGAGCGATCCACACCGCGCCCGCCTCACTATCGATGCACGACACCAACTGCGCCGCCGCGGCGTTTTGTAGGCTGAGCAACACGTCACCCGCCGCAGCGCCGGTGAACATCCCCGCCAGCAGCTCCACCCCGCACGCCTCGCCGCGCCCCCGCAGCGCCCGCACCACCGCCCCGACCCGCTCGAAGGCCCCCGCTGGCCACTTCTCGGGGCCCCCAACCACGACCCGCACGGGCCCCGGGCGAGCGGGCAACACCAGCTCCCGACCCGCGTCCAGGCCCCCGGGCGCCTGCATCTCGCGGCGCAGATATCGGACCCGCCCCTGCCCCTCCTCCCGCGCCCGCTCGCCGTTCAAGCCCACGATCCGCGCCAGCAGCTCATTGCGCCCCAGCCCGACTGGCCAGCCATACGCCGCGAACACGGCGGCATCGAGGTCCTCGTGGAGCTGCAACAATGTGTCGACACGCCCCACGCTCCGCACCGCCTCCTCCTCGGTCGTCAGCGCCCGTCCAGCGCGCAGCGCCGCGATCACATTGTATAGATCCGTCAGCCCGAGCTCCGCACGCGCGCGCTGGACCGCCTTCCGGTGCCCATCGATCGCCTCGGCGATCCTAGCGATCGCCGCCCGCTGCTCCGGCGACGGGTCCGGGAACGGAAAGCGCGCGAAGCAAGTCGTGCTCGTCCAGGTCGGCCGGTCCTCGAGCGTGCCTCCGGCCGCCAGCGCCCATTCGCGGTGCACGCGCGACGACAGGACCCCGAGCAAGAATGCATCGTCCGCCGCGATCGCGTAGATCTTGTGGTCCGCCACCGTGTCCGCGGGCAAGAACTGGAACACGCGGTGCTTCGCCGTCTCCCCGGTGACGATATAGCGGGACAATCCGACCAGCGCCCGCCGCATCCCCGGTCGCCCCTCGCCGAACAACCACCAATATTTCTGATAGTTCGCGCGATTGTTGGCAGCCCGCGCCGGCCGCACGTGGCGCACGAGGTGGTCCCACAGCGCCGGGAAGCGCAGCCGGGCGTCGTCGGCCTCGAGCCCGTGGAGATCGATCACATAGCGCTCCGTGCAACGTTGCAGCAGGTCCCGCCCGATCACGTAGCGGCGCACCACCAGGGGCAGCGCCGCAGCAGCCAAACCGAGCCCCTTCAGCTCCTCCGGCGTCAGGCGAAACCCATCCCCCACCAAATTCATCCCCTGAAAGCAGATCCCCTGATTGGCGAGCAACGGCGCCGCCGCGGAGACATCCGCCCCGGTCGAGAGGTCGGCGTGGATATCGGCCACCTCGCGCTCGACCACCCGCACCGACTCGAGCTCGCCGACGCGGGTCCGCGATTCGTCGACGACCTCCCCGACCACCGCCACCTCGGGCTCCATCGTCCCGACCGTCATGGCGATCCGCACCGCGGCCCCCTCGTCGTACCAGGGGTGATCCGCGATCGCATAGACCAGCCGCAACCCCTGCGCGAGCGCCCCACTCACCACCCCGCGACCCCCGGTCTGGGCGATGCTGTTGGTGGTGACAAACCCGAAGCGCCGGGTCTTGCCCCGCACGACCAGCTCCGCCGCGCGCAGCCACCACCACATCACCAGGTCCGCGCCGCCGCCCACGCCGGGATAACTGCGCTTGATCGCGTCGACGTACCCGGCTCCGAGGAGATCATTGATCCGCTTGTTCCCCAGGAACGGGGGATTGCCCACAATGAACTCCGCGTCCGGCCACGGCGCCACGCGGACCCCGACATATCGCTCGATCGGCACCATCGCCCGCGCCCCTCGCCGCGCCGTCACACCCACCGCCTGGAGGGCGGGCGCCCCGTCCTCGCCCCGCTGCTGCTCACGCCGCTCCCAGCGGATCAACGCGTCGCCGGTCTCGATGTGGTGCAGGTCCTGGATCAGCGGCTCGCGCATCCGCGGCAGCCGCCCCGCCGACACCTGCCACTGGAGATAGCCGATCCACAGCACCAGCTCCGCGACCTTGGCCGCCCACGGCTTCTGCTCGATGCCCCAGAACTGCCCCGGCCGCACCGACTCGCCGTCGATGTCCAGCCAGAGATTCTGCGTCCTCTGCAATGCCAGCAGCGTGCGCTCGACCTCCCCCTCGAGCCGCTTCATCTCCTTGAGCGCGACATACAAGAAGTTACCGCTGCCGCAGGCCGGGTCGAGCACGGTCACACCCGCCAGGCGCCGGCGAAAGCGGTGCCCATGCATCACCGCTGCGCCGAGCGCCCGCGCCGCGTCGAACTCCTTGCGCGGCTTCCGGGTGTTGGTGACGCTACCGTCGGCCCTGGTCGCCGCGCCGGTGCGGGCGATGAGGTCCATCTCCACCCGCGTCCGCATCCACTCGCCGCGCAGCGGCCGCATCACCGTCCGCTCGACCAGCCGACGAATGTACACCTCCGGTGTATAGTGGGCGCCGAGCCGCTGCCGCTCGGCCGGCGTCAGCGCGCGTTCGAGGAGGGTGCCGAAGATCGCCGGCGAGACCTTGCGCCAATCGGCGCCCGCCGCCGCGTGGAGCAGCTCCAGCTCGTCGAGCCCGAGCGGGAGCGGCTCCGGGTCGCTAAACAGATAGCCATTGAATCGCTTGAGAGACTCCCCGGAGTCGAGGTCCCCGCCGTCCCGCATCACCGTCCACAGCCGGCGGATCCCCTTGACAAAGGTGCCCACATTGCCCGTCTGGGCGTCCCGGATCCAGCCCTCGAGACAGCGCTTGAACAGCTTGGTCGGGATCAGCCCGATGTCCTCGGCGAACATCGTGAATACACACTTCATCAAAAAATCGCCGACCTGCTCCGGCGACGCCCTGCGCTCCAGGCGGACCGCCAGGTCGCAGATCTTCTCCGCGATCTCGGCGGTGACGCGCTGGCCGATCGCCTCCTGGTCCAGCCGCTCGGGCGCCGTCCAGATCGCGCGGAGAAACGCGAACACCTCCGGCCTCAGCAGGTCGCTCCACGCGAACGCGGCCTCCTCGTGGAGGTCGAAGTCCCCATAATCGTCTCTGATATCCGGCTGGAAGCTCGACCACACCCAGAACCGGTGGCCCATGTCCGCGACGATGATAAAGGGCGGCTTCGGATCGCCGCGCTGGCTAACCCACAATGCATAGTTGCCGGCCTGGATGCGCCCCGCCTGCATCGCCTCCAACCACCGCGGCCGAGCCACGCAGCCCCGCCCCCGTGGCCCGCTTGCTGTGCCCCGACCTCGCCTTGGCGGCCCGGCCGACCGCGTCGACCGGCCCCCGCGGCGAAACGCCCTGCTTGGCCTCGAACACGAAATGACCGCGGCAATAGACATCGATCCGGCGGTGGGCCTGGTCGGCCTTGACGTCCTCCTCGAAACAGTACGCGTTATCCTGCCCCGCCCGCTTGTACCCCGGTTCGGGCACCCCGAGCACAACGCACAGCTCGACAAACATCTTCTGGCTGTTCGCTAGCTCCGCGCCGTCCGCCAGACGCGTCTGCTCGACGAACGCCCGCAGCCCCGCGAGGTCATACTCCGCGGGGATCTCGTGCGGCTCGAGTGGGTCGAGCGTGGCTGGCAAGATCGCTGGCACGACGGCGCCCGCGCTACTCGTCCCACAGACCCGCGAGCGAGTAGACCCCGCCCGCGATCCAGAACTTGCCGTCGAGGTAGCGGCGCCGCCGCTCGAGCCCGGCGATGCGCTGTATGTCCTCGTCGCTGAGCGTGAGCGCCGTCGCCGCGAGGTTCTCCCGCATCCGCCCCGGATCGATCGACTTGGGGATCACCGAGGTCCCGCGCTGCAGCGCCCACGCGATCAGCATCTGCGCCGCGCTCACCCCCTGCCGCCCGGCGATGTCGACGATCACCGGGTCGCCGAGCAACACCGGCTCGTCCGCCGCCTTGAGCCCGCCTGGACGGTCGCCGGAGCCGAGCGGCGAATATGCGGTCACGTGCACCCCGAGCGCGCGGCAACTCGCCAGCAGCTCCGGTTGCTGCAGATATGGATGCAGTTCGACCTGATTGACCTCGGGCTTGACCCGGGCACCGGCGTGCAGCGCCTGCAGCTTGGCCGCGCTGAAGTTCGATACCCCGAGGTGACGCGTCAGCCCGAGCTCGACCGCCGGCTCCATCGCCGCCCAGGTCTGCGCCAGCGGCAGCTCGCTCAGCGGGATCAAGTCCGCCGCCGACCGCGGCGCGAGCACCCCCTTCGCCAGCGCGATCGGCCAGTGCACGAGATACAGGTCGAGGTACTCCAGCTGCAGGTCGGCCAGGGTCTTGCGCAGCGCCGGCAGCACGTCCGCAGGCGCATGCATGTCGTTCCACAGCTTCGACGTGATCCACAGCTGCTCGCGCCGCACCTCACCCGCCGCGAACAGCTCCGCGAGCGCCCGCCCGATCTCCGCCTCGTTGGCGTAGATCGCCGCGCAATCCAGGTGACGATATCCCGCCGCGATCGCGGCCTTCACCGCCCGGTACGCGTCGCCCGGCGCCGACTTCCAGGTGCCGAGCCCGAGGAGCGGCATCTCGTCACCATTAGCGAATCTGTGCCCCCGTCTCGCGGTCTGCATGCGCCGCGGACGGTAACAGCGCCCGCGAGGCGTGTAAACCCGCCGATGTCGTCCGGGCCCAATCCATCATCCATGGCGAACTTTCAGCACACGCCAACTACCCACAATCCTCGAAACCTCGCCCTCACCACGATGCATCTGCGCGTTTTCGCTCGAACCTCCGTGAGTTTCTTCTCGCGTTGCCCCATCACCAACACCCGCGGATCCAGGTTACTAAGTCGTGGCTCATTATTCCGCCCATGGCCCGCCCCGTCTCCATCAAGGACCAGACCCTCATCGACGCCGCGAGGGCCGTTTTTCTCGAACGCGGCTTCGCCGCCACCACCGCGGAGGTCGCCGAGCGCGCCGGAGTTTCTGAGGGGACACTCTTTAATCGCTTCAAGACCAAGGCCGAGCTGTTCCAGGCCGCGATGCACCCACAGTTCGAACAGCTCGAGTGGCTGAGCGACCTCGAGGCCCGCGTCGGCCAGGGCGAGCTGCGCGAGCACCTCTACGAGCTCGGCGCCGCCGGCATCGGCTTCTTCCGCCAGCTCATGCCGCTGATGATGATGAGCTACGCGAACCCCGGCCCGAGCGGCCTGCCCGAGGCCCTGACCCGCCCGAACCCGCCGCCGCTGCGCGCCCTCAAGCGCCTCGCGGGCTACTTCGAGGCCGAGATCCGACTCGCCCGCCTGCGCCCCATCGACCCCGAGCTGCTCGCCCGCATCTTCCTCGGCAGCGTCCAACAGTACGTCTTCTTCGAGCTCGTCACCCAGGCCCAGCACGCCCTGCCGCTGCCCCTGCCCACATTCCTCCGCGGCCTGGTCGAGCTCCTGTGGCGCGGCGCCGGCCCGGACGCCACCACCACCCTACCCTCCCCACGGAGCGCGCCGTGACCCGCCACCCCGCCCTGTTCGCCCTCGCCCTCGCGCTGCTCGCCCCGGCCCCCGCGCGCGCCCTCCAGCCGCTCAGCGATTTCCTGGCCGCCGGCCGCCGCCACAACCCTGACAATCGCGAGGCGGCCCTGATCGTCCGCCAGCGCGAGCACCAGATCGACCAACAAAAGTGGGACTACACGCCCACGATCTCCGCCACCGCCGGCTACACGCGCAATCAATACGAGGTCAAGGTCACCCTGCCCGGCCAGGACCCCGCCAATCCCCTCACCCGCACGATCACCCCCTACAACCAACTCGACGCCCAGCTCACCCTCACCCAGCCGATCGTCGACGTGGCGATCCTGCGTAACCTACAGATCGCCAAACAGAGCCGCGAGGCCGCCGACGCCCGCGTCGCCGCCACCCGCCTGCAGGTCGACCAGAGCGTCGCCGAGGCCTACTACCAGGTCGTCGCCGCCGAGGCCTTCATCGCCGCCACCCAGGAGGTGTTCCAGGCCGCCCGCGCCAGCCTCGAGATCGTCCAGCAGCGCGCCGCCGCCGGCGTCGCCTCGGACCTCGACCGCCGTCGCGCCGAGGTCGAGGTCGAACGCGGCCGCAAGTCCATCGCCGACGCCGAATACAACCTGGCGATCGCCCGCCAGCGCCTCGTCAGCCTCACCAGCGTCGAACCCGAACCCGCCAGCTCGGACCCCGCGATATCGGTGTCCCTCGCCGAGGAGCCGCCACTACCGACATTCCTCGACGGCCGCATCGACGCCGTCGCCTCCGTGAAGGCCGACCTCGCCGACGCCCACACCAGCGAGGTCCAGGTCCGCGCCGCCTCGGCCCTGTTCTTCCCCACCCTCTCGGCCTCCGCCTCCGAGCGCTTCACCAACGCCACCGGCTTCCTCGGCAAATACGCGATCGCCTCCGCGTCGCTCAACCTCAGCTGGCGCATCGACCTCGCCATCATCCCCCAGCTGCGCGCCGCCAGGACCCAGGCCCAGCTCGCCCAGGTCCGCGTCGACCGCTCCCGCCAGCGCGTCCACGACCAGATCCACAACGCGTGGCATCAGGTCAAGGCCGCCGTCGCCAAGGCCCGCTCCGCCCGCGTCGAACGCGACACCACCCGCGCCGCCCACAAACAGGCCCGCCAACGCTACGAGGCCGGCACCGGAATTTTCCTCGAGGTCACCCAGGCCGAACGCGACGCATTCTCCGCGCATATCTCCCTCATTCAAGCCAACGCCGACCTCGCCTACGCCCGCATCGCCCTGCGCCTCGCCGCCGGCCGCGACCTCAAGGAGGCCGAGGCCCTGCTCCGCGATACCGGCCCCGAACCCGCGCCCGCATCGACCCCGGAGCCCGCACCCCCGCGCGTCGAATCACCGCAGGAGCTGGCCCGATGACCGCGACCCCGCCAGACCCGCCGGTCGCGCTCCCGATCGTCGCTCGAATCACGCCACCGATCGCCCGCCCGATCACCACCCGGCCCGGCTTCGGCCTGCGCTGGCGCACCCTCGCCCGCGTCGCCCTGCGCATGATGTTCCACGACAAGCTCAAGATGATCGGCACCCTCGCCGGGGTCATCTTCGCCGTCCTGCTCTCCAATCAACAAGCCGGCACCTTCCTCGGCCTCATCTACAAGAACACGATGTTCGTCGCCAACAGCGACGCCGACATCTGGATCGCACCGCCCGGCACCGAGGCCTTCCAGCCGGGCAAGCCGATCCCCGAGTCCTACATCCTGCAGGCCCGCGTCGTCGAGGGCGTCGAATGGGCCGAACCCCTGCTCTACGGCGCCTCCACCATCGCCCTCCCCTCCGGCGGCGCCGAGGCCGTCACCCTCGTCGGCACCCGCGCCCCCGCGCTCCACGGCGGCCCCTGGAACGTCGTCGTCGGCGATCCCCAGAGCCTCGGCTCCCCCGACATGATGTTCTTCGAGCACGCCGACCGCGAGAAGTTCGGCGGCCTGAACCTCGGCACCGTCCGCGAGCTCGGCGGCAAGAAGGTCGTCGTCAGCGGCTTCACGTGGGGCCTGCTGCCATTCGGCCCCTCCTACGCATTCGGCGAATACAACCTCATTCAACAGATCTTGCGCGTACCCCCGGACCAGACCAGCTTCGGCCTCGTCGGCGTGCGCCCCGGCCACGACCCCGTCCAGGTCGCCGCCGACCTCCAGGCCCAGTTGCCCGACACCAAGATCCTCACAAGGGACCAATACCGCAGCTCGATCATTCGCTATCTCCTCACCCGCACCGCGATCGGTATCACATTCGGCACCTCGGCGCTGTTCGGCCTGATCATCGGCTTCGTCATCGTCGCCCTGGCGATGTTCTCCGCCGTCCTCGACAACGTCCGCGAATTCGGCACCCTCAAGGCGATCGGCGCCACCAACCGCGACCTCGCCCGCCTGCTCGCCGTCCAGGCCGTCGTCTACGCGCTCCTCGGCTCGCTCATCGGCCTCAGCCTCGTCACCTTCGTCGCCAGCAAGATCCGCTCGCCCACCCTCGCCATGATCCTCCCCGGCGAGCTCCTGATCGGCACCACCATCGTCATGATCCTCATGTGCATCGTCGCCTCCGGCCTGGCGCTGCTGCGCCTGCGCAAGGTCGAACCAGGGATGGTGTTCCGATGATCCCCATCCTCCGCAACCAGGCCGCCGTCGAGGTCAAGCAGCTGAGCAAGGTCTACGGATCGGGCGCGACCGCCTTCACCGCCCTGCGCGACGTCGACATGCGCGTCGAACCCGGCGAATTCATCATGCTCGAGGGCCCCTCCGGCTCCGGAAAGACCACCCTGCTGTCGATCCTCGGCTGCGTCCTCTCCCCGACCGCCGGCGAGGTCCGCCTGTTCGGCGAGAACGTGTCCGCCAGCAAGGACTCCCAGCTGCCCCAGCTGCGCCTCTCGTACATCGGCTTCGTATTCCAGGGCCATAACCTCGTCGCCTCCCTGAGCGCCCGCGAGAACGTCATGCTGGTCCTCCAGCTGCGCGGCTGGGCCGTCCGCGCCGCCCGCCAGGAGGCCGAGCTCCTGCTCGACCAGGTCGGCCTCCCCGGCAAGGCCGACAGCAAGCCCCGCGACCTCTCCGGCGGCCAGCGCCAGCGCGTGGCCATCGCCCGCGCCCTCGCCGGCGGCCCGCCCCTCATCCTCGCCGACGAGCCGACCGCCGCCCTCGACGCCGAGAACGGCCTCAAGGTCACCGAGATCCTCCGCCAGCTCGCCCGCGAACAGGGCCGCACCGTCGTCGTCGTCACCCACGACAATCGCATCTTCCACCTCGCCGACCGCATCCTCCACATCGAGGACGGCCGCATGAGAGAGGCCAAACCATGAGCACCCGCAGCACCCTCTCCGCGCTCGTCGCCATCGTCGCCGCCGGCGGCCTCTCACATTCATCCTCCGCTCCGCCCTCGGCGGCCCACCCACGGTCCCCAACCAGGCCGACTTCGCCAGCGCCAACAAAGAGGTCGCGGTCAAGGGCAAGGACGAGCGCGTCCCCCTGCCCGAGCTCCGCGGCGTCGCCGGCAACGGCATCGTCGAACCCGCCGACCGCGAGACCCGCGTCGCCGGCCAGGCCCCCGGACGAATCGCCGTCGTGCATATCAAGGAGGGCGACCAGGTCGTCGCCGACCAGCCCCTGCTCGAGCTCGAGGCGGCCACCGAGAAGGCCTCCCTGGCCGCCGCCGAGGCCGACCTCGCCGCCGCCGACGCCGAGCTGTCGCGCACCCTGCACGGCCGCATCCGTCAGGACATCGACGCCGCCGACGCCGACGCCGACGCCGCCAAGGCCCGCGCCGAATTATCGAAGGGCACCCTCGACCGCATCAGCAAGCTCGCCGAGGGCGGCGCCGCCACCCCCGACGAGCTCGACCGGGCCCGGCGATCCTCCGAGGCCGAGGATATGGCGTACAAGGCCGCCGACGCCCGCAGATCCGCCGCCCTCGCCGGCTCCCGCCGCGAGGACGTGCTCGCCGCCCGCGCCCGCGTCAGCGGAGCCCAGGCCCGCCGCGACCAGGCCCGAGCGATCCTCGATCGCCTCACCATCCGCGCCCCGATCGCCGGCGAGGTGCTCTCCGTGAAGGTCCGCGCCGGCGAATACTACAGCCCCGGCGCCGGCGAGGCCGTTGTCATGGGCGACACCCGCGTCCTCCGCGTCCGCATGGACGTCGAGGAGCGCGACATCGGCAAGATCCGCAAGGGCCTCTACGCATATATCACCGCCGACGCCTTCCCAGGCCAGCGCTTCCCAGGCCGCGTCATCGAGATCGGCCGCCGCATGGGCCGCAAGAACATCCGCACCGACGACCCGGTCGAGCGCATCGACACCAAGATCCTCGAGGTCATCATCGAACTCGACAAACGCGAGCCCGACCAGGGCACCCTCATCCCAGGCCTCCGCGTCGTCAGCGTGATCGACGACAAGAGCATGAACTGAGGCCCCCCGAAAACTGATACGGTGCTGCGATGCGTGGCATCGTCCTCGGCCTGAGCTGCGCGGCGTTCGCCTGCGGCCCCGCCGCGGCCCCGTCGACCACCGACGCCGAGACCACGACCGGGGCCACCCTCGCGGCGAGCACCGACGAACCCAGCCCGACGAGCACCGCGATCGCCTCCACCGGCGAGCCCGACCCCGTCGAGCCCGAGGCCGCCTGCACCGCGCTCTGCGACGCCAAGGCAGCGTGCTGGCAGCAACCCGTCGATCCAGCCTGCGTGCAATCTTGCCTGTTCTTGCTCCAAACCGGCCACGATCCCGAATGCCTGCCCGCCGACGCCGCCCTCACCGCCTGCCTGGCCACGCTCAGCTGCGAGATCCTGCTCGGCGACAACCCCTCGCGGGCCTGCGACCCAGAGCTGCGGGCAATGCTCACGGCCTGCCGGCTGTGCAATATCTCGGGCGGCCCGGTCGATGCGAACTCCTGCTATTCCGACGAGCTGTGCCCGGACGGCCTGCTGCGAATCGATTGCGACAACAATACGTGCATCTGTACGCTCGAGGGTGCCGTCACCAGGATCTGCCCGTCGACCGGCTGTGGCCTCGAGGGCTTCCCCAATACCCCACTCACCTGCTGCCGTGACCCGCTCGCCGTCGCACGCCAGGAGCCCGCGACGGCGCGCCCGTGAGCCCTGACCCCGGGCGTCCGCGCGTCCCGCCCGTGTTACCCTCGCCCGCATGCAGCGCCTCGCCTCCCGCCTCGCCCCCACGCTGTGCGCCCTGCTGCTCGCCACCAGCTCCGCCTGCGCCTCGCGCTACAAGCAAGACGCCGACGGCCCGACCTACGCCGCCCAGGCCAAGCTCTCGGTGAAGGTCAACAAGACCGGCGTCCGCACCCTCCGCGTCGAGATGATCCACCTCGCTCCGCCCGCGAGGATCGACCCGGCCAACAAGGGCTACATGGTGTGGATCGCCGTGCCCGGGCAGCCCACCACCAAGGCCGGCTTCCTCAACTACTCCGAGCGTCGCCGCCGCGGCCTGCTCGTGGCGACCACGCCGCACGCGAAGTTCGAGGTCATCGTGTCGATCGAACAAAACTCGAGCGTCACCGAGCCGAGCCCCAAGGTGATCCTCCGCAAGATCGTCGCCCGCAGCTCGTGACGCCACAGCCGCTCCTCGGCGAGCAAGTCGAAGATCCGCCAGACCAGCGGGAAGACCTCGTCGCGGCTCACATCGTGCGCGGCGTCGCCCGGCCAGCGGCCCGTGCGTGACGTCGACGCGCCTTGACAGGTGCCTGCGGCGCGCGCATCAACGCAGGGATGGCATGGCGTATCGCGTGGAGGATGGGGATCGTCGTGGGGCTCTGCGGTTGTTCGGACTCGTCGGGAGGATCGACGTCCGGCGATACGCCGGCGACCATGACCGAGGTTGGTGGAACAACGAGCACGCCGACGAGCGCCAGCGGCGGAACCGACGCGAGCGGCGAGAGCGGCGACGCTACCGCACCGACCAGCGCGGCGACCACGGACGGGCCGGCCGTGTGCGACGGCGGCGAGCCCGAGATCGGGGACGCGGTCGAGACGAGCTTCTACTACGGGGTGGCCGCCGGCATGTCGCTGGCCGAGGGCTCGTGCTACTCGGGCTCGGGCCCCGAGACCTTCGTCAACTTCCGCCCCGTGGAGGCCGGCCCGTACTCGCTGCGGATCAACAACCCGGCGTTTACGCCGCGCCTGGCGATCTACGAGGGCCTGAACGCGTGCTCGGGCACCGAGCTGGCGTGCCTGGCGGAGGGCACGGTCAACGGCAAGGTGGTGCACTACCAGAGCTTCGGGGCGGGCACGGAGCTGACGATCGTCGTCGACACGGCGAGCCCCGGGGAGTTCGGCGACTTCGAGCTCGAGATCGTCCGGGGCATTTATCTATACTGCAGTTTCAACGACGATTACTCGGACGAACTGCCGCCGTTCTCAATCTATGGCGATCTCGCTACCACGGGCTACTGGGCGGACACCAGCTGCGGGAGCTGCGGCGGTGAGAACTTCCGCGACACCCAAATGACGTGGACGGCGGCCGCCGACGGGAGCTACCGGTTCACCCTGATGGCCGATTTCGACCCGATCCTGTACGTCAGCAACAACGAGACGGACGGGAGCTTTAGCTGCAGCACGGAGCTCGCCTGCGCCGACGACGCGGGCCCGGGTGCGCCCGAGGTCGTGACCCTCGACCTCACGGCGGGACAGAACGTGCGCATGTTCGTCGACGGCAAGGGCGAGATGTACGGGCCGTTCGAGCTGCAGATCGAGCAGCTATAACAGCAACTCAACAACACGCGCACCAGGAACATCGCCACAGATGCTCGCAGAATATCACGGACCGCATATCCCCGCGCCGCGGTAGACTCCCAGCCGATGCCCCTGCTGCCGCGCCGCGCCCCTTGAACCCAAGCACGTCACGCGCTCCGCGACTCCCCGCCCTCACGCCGCCCGCAGAGCCGCGGCCGCCGGCATCACCAGCCCCCGCAGGCCGCGCCGCCACACCGCCGCCCGCAGCGGCGCATCGATCACCCCGTGCGCGCGCAGCTCGGGACAACCTGTCCCCCGGGACATGCGCTCCGCACCCGCCTCGGCAGCGGCGATCGCCGCCGCGAAGCTCGCCTGCGCCCGGGCTCGCTGCTCGCCGCTCGCACCCGCGAGGGCCCACTGCACGAAGCGCCAGCCGAGCTCCGCGTGGCGCTGCTCGTCCGCCGCGATCGCCGACAAGATCCGCCGCAGCCCCGCGTCCTCGGCCCGCGCCGCCGCCTCGCGGACCTCGAGCGCCGACAGCGTCTCGCCCACGCAGGCCTCGCGGATCACCGCCGCCACGATCTCATCGAGCGTCTCCGGACCCCGCGCATTCGCCTGCGGCAGCGGCCCCGGCCCGACGCCTCGCCCCGCGTACGCGCTGGCCAGCGCGAACGCCACGCGCGCGTGCTCCACCTCGTCGGCCAGCGCCTGCTGGGCCGCGAGCACCAGCGTCGGCGGGGCCCCGACCGCGAGCAGCTGCAAGATGAAGCGGGCGAACGACGCCACCGACGCGTGCTCCGCCACCGCGATCTCCGTCCACGCCTCCGCCAGCGGCGCGCGCAGCTCCGCCGCTGCGACCACCCCGACCACCGCCGTCCCCCAGTCGTCGCGCCCGCAACTCGGCGCCGTCATAGCCACCTCGTCGACCACGAAGGGCCGACCGCACGCGACCAACGAGCACTCCCACTTGCCCTCCCCGAACGCGCAGGGCGTGTCGACGCACGGCGGGTCCGTCTCGCACAGATCGTTGGCCGTCGTACACGCCCCATTGACCACCTCCGCCCCGCAGTCGTAGCCCTCGGACTGCGAGAACTGGCACAGCTCGCCCTTGCAGTCCGCGTCGTCGTCGCAGCTCGAGGCCACACAGCGCGTCCATGGCCCGAGCACGTCGCCCGCGCAGCGGCACACCAGCCCAGGCCCGCAGTCCGCGTCCGTCTCACAACCGTACACACAACCGCAGCCGATGATCTGCACCGAGAACTTCTGGCACGACCCGAACGCCTGCTCCTTGCAATCCGCGTTGGTCTGGCACGGCTGGCCCTGCAAGTCGCAGTTCGACGGCGTCGCCGGCACAACGCACGCCTCGGCCGACACCCGGTGCGGCAGCAAATCACCGCACTTCTCCCAGCCCGACGGCACCGGCGGGTCGACGAATCCCTGCATCAATTGTGTGCACTCCGGCCCGACGGTCTCGCCACCGCTCGAGCTCCCGCCGTCCGTGCTACCATCGGTCGATCCGCCACCAGGGCCGCCCGTGCTGGCGCTGACGCCCGAGCTCTCGCCCGTGCTGCTCGTCGTCAGCGCCCCGGTGCTCGCGTCGCCGCTGCTGGCCGAGCTCCCGCTCGCCCCGCTGGTCGGCTCGCCGGTCCCCGTCGCCCCGCCCGTGCTCGCCACCCCGCTGCTCCCCGTCGACGCCGCCTGCGTGGTCCCGCCGCCGGTGTCCCCGTCGCTGCTCCCTCCGCCGGAGCCGCACCCGAGCAATCCGAGAGCGAGGAAAAGCGACAGGCGGGCGGGCTCGATCGATGCGTGAATCGTCAGGGTCATGGCGAGCACTCTCGCCCGTCCCGCGCGGCACCACAAGCGGGCACTACAATCCTGGCGCCCTCCCGCGGCGGCGCGCGCCGACTGCCAGCTAACTAGGGGCTCGGGAGGTTCTTCTTCGCCGGGGCTGGCTTCGGAATCGGCTTCGGGGCCGGCTGCGGGGGCACCGGGTCAGGCGGCGTCTCGAGCTCCGCCACCTTGTGCAGCCTGCCGCGCAGGCGCACCACGGAGCGCTCCTGCGGGGTCATGTCCGTGGCGACGCACAGCCGCGCCCGCGACGACACCAGGAACCCCGTGCCAAGCCCGAAGTGCTGGGTGCCACGCGGGAGAATGTACTGACCCGCGCGCGTCGGATCGTCCAGCCCCTCGAGCTGCGCCCGGCTCATGATCGCCTCCGCCGCCAGGTTCACCGAGAACGCGGTATGCCGGCGACTCGCGTCCGCCCGGTTCTGGACCCGCACGGCGAGGTACTTGTTGGTGGTCTTGTCGAGCCGCTTGACCGTGACGATCACGTCGGTGATCTCGAGGACGTAGCCCACCGGCACCGCGTACGCGCCGGCCGGCGCGGCCGGGCTGCCCCCGTCGGGATCTTCAATCACCTGCGAGACCTCCCAACCGGCGTCGGCCGGGCAGGCCTTGCTGCCCTCAAAGCTCGCCGTGAGGATCACGAACACGTCCTGCGGCCCGTCGGCGCGGGCGATCGGCGCGACGAGCAGGGACGTGGCGAGGACGGAGATTCCGAGGAGCGTACGCATGCGGCCCGCATGATGCGCGCCACGCCCGGTGATGACAACCAGCGCTCGCTGCGACGTCGCCAATATTATCGCGCGACCACGCAGTCCACCTGGACCGCAAGGCGGTCCAGATACCCTGATTCCGACGGCGCTGCTCGTGTGGCCCCAGCGTCAGAGAGATCTCTCCACAATCATTGACCGTGTGAGGAGACCCTGTGCCGATATCATCCATGGAGCGCGGAGTAGCCACTGTTCGGGCCCCCGCGGCCCCGGGGCGGCTTTGGCCTCAGTCCGCGGCGGGTCCGGCGTCACCACGCAGGACCCACTCGGCGTGGAGCCCGGGGCTTGGGTCCACGGCGTCCTTGCGGTAAGTGTCCGCCATGATCTCGCAAGCGAATCGTCGGGGACTTCGTACCAGCTCGCTCGCGCTGGCGATCGCGGGGCTCGTCGCCTGCAAGAGCTCGACCTCCGTCGACGCCTACGTCGACAACAGCGCCAAGGACATCTGCGACGCCGTCATCGCCTGCAGCTGCCAGTACCCCAACGGCGCGGCGTACGAGCACTGCCTCGGCGAGCTGACGGTCTTCCTCGATTCCACGGCGCAGCTCAACCTCGTCGATGGCCTGAGCTTCGACGGCGATTGCGCCGACGAGGCCACCGCGGCGTTGAAGGAGCTCGCCTGTGGCGTCAACCTGGGCGATCCCGACGCGGCCTGTGAGGCCCCCTGCAAGCTCTGGTACGGCCCGGTCGGCAAGGGCGCCACCTGCACCACCGTCAACGGCTTCGACAATTGCAAGCAAGGTCTCGTCTGCGGTGGTGATCAAGTCTGCGTCGATCCCTGCGCCGAGCCCAAGGTCCCCGCGCTCGGCGAGGTCTGCGGACAATTGCTCGGCTGCGTCGACGGAGCCTTCTGCGACACCGAAGCCGCCGACCTCAACCCGATCTGCAAGGCCCTGCCGGCCGCCGGCGAGACCTGCACCACCGGGGAGTTCTGCGCCGAGGACCTGTTCTGCGACACCAGCGTCCCCGGCAAGAAGATCTGCACCGCCCTCCCGGGCCTCGGCGCCGAATGCATCGACTTCCAGTGCGCTGCCGGCCTGTACTGCGATCCGATGCAATTGCCCAACGTCTGCGCGGCGGTGCCGACTCTCGGCGAAGCCTGCGACTTCGGGGCCTGCCAGGCCCCCTACGTGTGCAGCGACAACGACGTGTGCACAGAGCCGCCGCCCCAGGTCTGCGGCCTCTACGGCGGCCTGCCGCAGGAGGACTGCAAGCCCGACGAGTTCACCTGCAACAGCGGGGCTTGCATCGACCTCGCCCTCGTCTGCGACGGGATGCCCCAGTGCAATGACGAGTCTGACGAGGCCCCGATCAACCCGCTCTGCACGATCCCCTGCGCGATCGACGAGTTCACCTGCGACGACGGCGAATGCATCGCGCAGGGCCAGGACTGCGACGGCTTCCCGGACTGTGCCGACGCCTCGGACGAGCTGAACTGCCCCTGATGCCGAACAGCCAAAGCCTGTAGATTCTCGCGTGCGCCCGCCCGCCGTCATCACGGCTGGTTGGGAGCCACCCGTGATCCGCTGCCACCTTCGCCCATCCCGTAGCGTTACACTGCCGCGATGCCGCCCGGCTGGACGCTGCTGACCCTGCTGCTCGCCGCGCCCGCGCATCCGATGCCCCACCCGGCACCGCCGCCGCGCACCCGCGACCGCCCCGCCGCGCAGGCCGGCTGCGTCACCTGCCACCCGGCGATCGCCCGTGAGTGGTCCGAGTCGCTGCACCACGTCGCCGGCAGCGACGAGCCCTACCGCGAGGCCCACGCCCGTGAGCCGCTCCCGTTCTGCCAGGCCTGCCACGTCCCCGAGGCCCCGCCGCGCCAGACCCCCTCCGCCTGGGCCGAGGCCGTCGGCGTCGGCTGCGTCACCTGCCACCTCACCGCCGGTGACGCAGTGCTCGCAATCCCTGGCAACCACGACCCCGCCACCCCCCACCGCCTGCGCCGCGACGCGGCCTTCGCCGGCCCCTCCGCCTGCGCCGCCTGCCACGAGTTCGCCTTCCCCGACGCCCGCATCGTCCCGCGCCCCGACCTCATGCAATCCACCGTGCAAGAGCACGCCGCGTCGTGGGCCGCCGACTACGCCTGCGCCGACTGTCACATGCCCTGGGTCGACGACGGCGACGCCCGCGGCCACCGCTCCCACCGCTTCGCCGCCTCACGCGACCCGGACCTGCTCGCGCGCGCCGTCGGCGTGTCCGCGCGGCGCCTGCCCGGCGACCTCGTCGAGCTCACCCTCACGCCCCACGCCGCCGGCCACGCCTTCCCCACCGGCGACCTGTTTCGCCGCCTCGAGCTCCGCGTCCAGGTGATCGACGATACCAACCCACGCGCCCCCCAGCGCCACAACCTCGGCCGCAGCTTCGCCACCCGCCCGCACGGCCCCGTCCTGGCCCGCGCCCAGATCGCCGACACCCGCCTGCACGCTGAACCAGTGCTGGTCCGCTTCGACCTCCACGACGGCCCCGGGCCCGTCGCCGCGATCTGCGAGGACCTCTCGCAGAGCTGGGTCGCCTGGGAGCTGCGCTACCAGCGGGTCGCCTTCCCGGACCCCCGCCGCCAGGGCGGCGCCGTCCTCGACGGCGAGGTGATCGTCGCCCATGGCGTCCTCCCCGGGGCCAGCGAATGACCCACCGCCCCCTCACCCTCGCGGCCCTCCTCGGCGCCTGCACCCCCCGACCTGTCCCTTCAGACACCTCACCTGTCCCTCCGACCACCTCAGCTCAACCTGTCCCTCCGACCACCTCACCTGTCCCTCCGACCACCTCAGCCGAACCTGTCCCTCCGACCACCCCGGCTCCGACCTCACCTGTCCCTCCAACCACCCCATCCCCGCGCCCGCCCCCGCCCGGCTTCATCGACCTCCGCGCCGCCCTCCCGGGCGCCTGCTTCACCCCGGGCTACGCCGCCGCCGACAACTTCACGGGCGCCCCGCTCCCCGGCTACGCCGCCGCCGGGGCCTGGCTGCTCGCCAAGCCCGCCGCCGCCCTCGCGCGCGTCCAGGCCGCCCTCGCCGCCGACCACCTCAGCCTCCTGATCTTCGACGCCTACCGCCCGCGCCGCGCCAGCGAGGCGATGGTCAGCTGGGCCGAGCAGCACGACCGCGGCGACCTCCTCCGCGGCGGCTACATCGCCCGCAAGTCCAACCATAACCACGGCACCACCGTCGACCTCGGCCTCGCCACCCCCGACTGCCGCCCGCTCGACATGGGCACCGCCTGGGACACCCTCGACCCCCGCAGCCACACCACCGCCGCCACCGGCGCGCCGCTGAAGAACCGCCTCCGCCTCCGCCAGGCCATGCGCGCGGCCGGCTTCCGCGACTACCCGCGCGAATGGTGGCACTTCAGCCTCCCACTCGCCGGCACCACCCCGCGCGACGTGCCCTACGGCCCCAACGAGGCGCCCGAGCCCGGCTGACCCAAGAGCCAGATCACCGCACAGGCTGACCCAAGAGCCAGATCACCGCCGCCACCGTGAGCACCACCACGCGGCCCCCCGTCCGCCGGAGCCCGGCTCGCGGCTACGCTCCGCACTCACCCGATGACCAGCCCGTCCCGCGCCGTGCCCGCGCTCCGTCAGCTCGCGCGAGAGTTCGCCTACCACGTCGAGCTCTCGCCCACCGAGGTGCTCGCCCGCGTCGAGGCCGACCCCGACATCCAGCTGATCTCCGGCTTCCCCGCGCGCGGCCGCAGCGACCGCAAGTTCCTCGCCGAGCGGGCCGGCCGCGGCTTTCGTGTGTGCCAGAACTTCGCCGCCAGCGGCACCGTCGACACCGGCCCCGCCGTCCTCCGCCGCCTCACCCTCGAGGCCGAACTCATCGCCACACCCCGCGGCACCCTCGTCCGCGCCCGCTTCGCCCGCGGCCCGCTGTCCCGCCAGGCCAGCTTCTACATCATGTGGGCCGCCAGCTTCGCCTGGCTCGGCCTCACCGGCATCACCGCCGCCAAGCTCGGCCTCATCGCCGCCTTCCTCGCCCTCACCGTGCCCGCCTTCATCTACGACCTCATGCGCGCCGCCGGCAGCGACGAGGACCGCGTGCAGCTGCTGAACCTCATGTCGCAGCTGCTCGGCCCGGCCCTCATCGGCGACAACCCCGAGGAGAACATGCCGTACCGCCACGGCCACCGCCTCCCCGAACCCGCCGCGAAGCACCCCCTGCGCCCCGCGACTCACCCGGCGAAGCCCGACGACGACGACGACGACGACGACTGACCCGCCCCCGTGCTATCCCCGGGACGTGCAGATCTTCTCGGTCGAGGGCAACACCCAGCGCCTGGACGGCGGCGCGATGTTCGGCAACTGTCCCCGCGACCTGTGGGCCTCCTGGTCCCCGCCAGACGACCACAACCGCATCCGCCTCGCCTGCCGCAGCATGCTCGTGCGCGAGGCCAGCGGCCGCAACGTCCTGCTCGAGACCGGCATCGGCGCCTTCTTCGAGCCCAAGCTCCGCGACCGCTTCGGCGTCCAGGAGTCGGAGCACGTCCTCCTCCGCTCGCTCGCCGAGCTCGGCCTCCAGCCCCACGACATCGACATCATCGTCCTGTCCCACCTCCACTTCGACCACGCCGGCGGCCTGCTGTCCGCCTGGGCCGAGGGCCACGCCCCGCAGCTGGTGTTCCCCCGCGCCCACTACATCGTCAGCGCCCCCGCCTGGCAGCGCGCCCTCCACCCCCATCCGCGCGACCGCGCCTCCTTCATCCCTGTCCTTCAGGACATGTTGCAGGCGACCGGCCGACTCGAGCAGGTCGACGGCCCGCACGCCGCCACGCTCGGCCCGGCCTACCGCTTCCATTACTCGAGCGGCCACACCCCCGGCCTCATGCTCACCCATGTCGAGGGCGCCGCGCTCGGCCCCGTCACCTTCCTGGGCGACCTGGTCCCCGGCGTCCCGTGGGTCCACCTCCCGATCACCATGGGCTACGACCGCTTCCCCGAGCTACTCATCGACGAGAAGGAGGCCCTGCTCGCCAGCATCGTCGCCGAGCGCGGCTGGGCCTTCTACACCCACGACCCCGAGGTCGCCGCCAGCCGCGTCGTCCGCTCGCCCGCCGGCCGCTTCTCCGCCAGCGAAGCCCGCGCGCAGCTGCGCCCGGAGTGAGCATCGCTCGCGGATCGACCGGTCTGGTACCATCGGCGATCGCTCAACCCCGAGGTGGCCGATGACGTCATACAGGCGCAGGGTGATCCCATTGTTGATAGGACTGGCCGGCTGTGGATCTGAGCCCGGGCCAGAGATCGACCCCTATGACAGCACGCTGCTCGGCCTCTACACGATCGAGGCGTGGACCGTGAACGAGGCCAGCTGCGACGGCGAGGGCCCGTCGGTACTCGCGGCCCGCAGCGAGCACGCCGCGCTGGTCCAGGCATGTACCGAGAGCACACCGCGGCTGCACGTGCGTCCCTGCGTCGACGAAGCCGAATGCGAGTCAAGGGTGTGCGGCGGCGGATTCTTCGAGGCCTTCGCTGCCGGCTGGCCTCAACTCCACGGCAACGACCACGACGGCTGGCACGCCGGGGCATGGCTCGCCCCGGAGATGGTCGGCGATCACTGCGAGGCGAGCCTGCGCAGCATCAAGCTCGAGGTCGACGGCGACGGCATCGTGATCACCAACCGCGTGCATCACACCGGTGACTACGGCCCACCCAAGGCCGAGTACGGCGGCATGTGCTGGCCCGACGACGACGCGAGCGCGGCGATCAACAAGAGCGAGTGCAGCAGCCTCGAGGTCGTCCGCCTGCGTCGAACCCGGGCCGACTGCGACCCGCTCGTTGCCGACGCCTGCGGCCCCAGCGAGCTGTGCGCTCCCTACGGCAATCGCTTCATGTGCGCCCCCGCCGAGCCGCCACCGGCTGGGCCCGGCGAGGCCTGCGGGGTCCAGAGCTGCGCCCCCGGCCTGGCCTGCGTGAACGCCCAGGTCCTGACAGACTGCGACACCGCCCGCTGTTGCTCCGCGTTCTGCGACCACTCGCTGCCCGACCGGGACGTCGCATGCGCGGCCCAGGCCGCGGGCTTGCTGTGCACCGACTGGTACCTTGAGGGCTACAGCCAACCGGACCGCGAGGCCGTCGGTGTGTGCTCGCGGATCCACCGCTGCGACGACGACTTCGAGCTCCCGTGGCCGTACGTCTGCGACGGCTTCGCCGACTGCGACGACGAGACCGACGAGGCCAACTGCTAGAGGCCCGCACGCCCCCTCCCCAGGGGCCCGCACCCTCACAGCACGTCGCTGAGCTTCACCGCCACCCCGAACACCCCGAGGCACATCTCGTCGAGCGTCGCCTCGCCGAGCACCACGTCCTTCGGCGCCTTCAGGCCCTGGTCCGCCAGCGCCTTGACCACGAAGGGGTTGCTCATCGAGTTGTTGTAGACGCAGCGCAGGTACACCGAGTCGCCCGGGCGCACCCGCGGCACCGTCTCGAGGTCGGTGTCGTAGCTGTACAGGCGCTGCCACTGGAAGTCCCAGCGCGGCGTCTGCAGCAGGCACTCCCCCGAGGGCTCCGTCCCCTGCGGGTCCGCGTGCTGGACACCGATCATCATGTCGGTGCCGACGTAATGCATGTGCGTGGCCACCCCGAACACCCGCAGCTCCGGGATGTCCAGGCTGTTGAGGTCGATCAGCATCTCCTCGGTGTGGTCGACCGCGCCCGCCGGGATGCGAAACTCGGGCACGCCGTTGCTGTCGTTCGGCCCCGGCTGCAGCCCGCCGCCCGCCCCGCCCTCGTTGCCCAGCAGCGCCAGCAGCCCGACGTAGGTCGGCAGGCCCTGGTACAGGCTGAGGTCGACCGAGGTGCTGTCGTCGCGCTCCTCCTCGCCCGTCGGGTGGTAGTGCACGCTCAGCACGATGCGCGAGCCGGCCGCGACCCGCATCGCCACGTTCGGCGGCGGCACGAAGGGCAGCGAGCCCGGCGCCCACACGCCGATGAGCTGCGAGCTGTTGATCCCCGGCCCGCCGAAGCAGGAGTAGGGCTCGCCCTTGGGCCCGACCTTGGCCGCCGACGCCCCGTCCTCGTCCACATAGGCCAGCACGTGGTGCACGATCTTGGGGTTGCCCGCGTTGATCTGCAGCCCGTCGAGCCAGGTGTCCTCGGTGAAGCCCGGATCGATGCTGAAGCACAGGTACGCGTCGTCCTTGCCCGTCATCGTCACCTCGCTCGGGATCTTGAGGCTGAGGTCCATGTCCTTCAGCACCAGATCCGCCGCCGGCGGGATCGGCTTGGCCTTCGACGGGTCACCCTCCGGCGTGTCCTGGTCGATCCACGCGCGCAGCTGCTCGAGCTCCTCATCGCTGAGCCGCGGGTCGTCCTTGAAGTCGAAACGCGGCGCGCAGGTCTCCGTGGTCTCGGCCAGGAAGGGCGGCATCGCCTTGCGCTCGACCGCGTCGAGCAGCGCCGCCGCGAAGGGCTTGGCCTCCTCGTAGCTCTGCAGCGAGAACGGCGCGATACCCCCGGACACGTGGCAGCCACCGCACTTGCTCACGATCGCCGGCGCGATGTCCTGATGCCACGTCACCGCCGCCGCCGGACCCGTGTCACCACCGCTGCTCTCGCCGCCGCTGGTCGGCGCGCTATCACCGGTCGTCGCCGGGGTCGTCGCCCCGCTCGTGCTCGCGTCACCGGCATCGCCAGCGTCGCCCTCCTTGCAACCGGGCGCGGCCAACAGCGCCACGCCAGCAATCGACCCGAACACCCGCAGAGACGACGAGGACACGAAAACCATCGTCCTTCGCTTTTACCGGGCCCACCGCTGCCTGGCAAGCCAGCGGCGCGGACCCGCACCAGCCCGGACCCGCCGCCCATACGAGAGATCGCACGCGCCGGCCACCGGCTCAATCCGCGAACACCTCGACCTCGATCTCGCCCAGCGTCCACGTGTTCTGCCCGTGATTGTGCAGGTGAAAGTACACCGGCGTCCCCGCGTCGGCGGCGAAGCTCGCCGGCACGTCGATCGGGTACGCGTTCGCCTTGCCGGGGATCGCGATCTCCTGCTCCCACACCACGTCGTCGCCGACCAGCAGCGCGACGTGAGCCGTCGCCGGCTCGTCGGCCACGAGATCGAAGTGATAGACCGACGCGACGATGCGCGCCCCCTTCACGATCGCCGCGCGCGAGGGCTGGCTGAACATCGCGTAGTTGCAGAGCAGCGTGTTGATCTCCAGCCCCTGCGGCTCGAACAGCCAGCCCCCCAGCGGGCACTGCACCTGCGCCGGGCGGTGCTCCGCCAGCGGGTCCATCGGCGCCGGCACCGGCTTCCACATCGTCGGCAGCACCAGCGGCACCAGCTCGCCCCCGGTGGGGTCCACCTCGCCGCTGCTCGAGGCGCCGCCGCTCGTGCTCGTCGTCCCGGAGCCACCCTCGCAGGCGCCGAGCAGCGCGCAACCGATCGCCAGGGCCCACGCTCGCACGCCCCGCAGCATACGCGAGCCGCCCCGCCGCCGCGACCGCCTGCGCTATCGTCCGCCCGTGCCCCGCACCTCACAGCTCCTCGCGCTGCTCCTGGCCGCCGCCTGTCGCCGCGACGCCCCCGGCGTCGCCCCGCTCTCGGTCCCGCCCGCGAGCACGTGTCCGCAGCCGGCCCCGATCCTCGCCGAGCGTCCGCCGCAGATCGTCGGCGAGCGCCTCGATCCCGCGACCGACGGGGCCGCCGCCCCGCTGCGTGACGCGGAGCAGCAGCGTCGCCTCCGCGGCCTCGCGGCCCTCGACGCCGGCCGCTTCGACCTCGCCCGCAGCGAGTTCGCGGAGATCCTCGCCGTCGCCCCCGGCAACCTCGGCGTCAAGGCCCTGTTCGACGTCGCCACCGCGGCCATGCTCGCCGCCCAGGACAGCGCCGCCCGCAGCTTCGCCAACGTGACCCCGCGCCCCGTGCCCGCGCCGCCGTGGCGCTACACCCTCGCGCGAACGATCGCCATCGAGACCGGCGCGCCGCCGAAGCTGGTCCAGCTCAGCAAACAAAGCAACAGCATCACCGACGAGGCCGAGTGGCTGCGCCGCCACAACCTCCGCATCCCCGAGCTCGAGGTCCCGAACCCGATGCGCAACCTCCCCGGCAACCTCCCGCCGAACATCCCCCCGACCTTCGGCAACGAGCTGCTGGTCCAGGCGATCGCCCACCCCGACCACACGATCCTCGTCTACGGCCCCAACTACGCCGGCGGCACCCACGTCGCCGTGCTCGACGCCAGCGGCACGATGATCGCCTTCCTCGACTTCTCCGCCTACCGCCTCGCCCCCGACAACCTCAAGTCCGACCTCCAATTCGTCGACCAGACGGTGCAGTGGGCCGAGGTCAAGGACGGCATCCTCTACATCTCCCACGGCCACCGCACCTACGCCCGCAGCTCCAAGGGCATGACCGCCTATATCACCGCCCTCGACCTCCTCACCGCCGAGCTGCGCTGGCGCAGCGCACCCCTGGTCGCCGGCGCCGCCAACTTCGTCCTCGACGGCGCCTTCATCCTCACCGGCTACGGCTTCACCGCCGAGCCCGACAACCTCATCGTCCTCGAGCGCCGCAGCGGCAAGACCGTCTCCCGTGTCAAGGTCGACAGCGCCCCGGAGTACCTGTTCGTCCAGGGCCGCCGCCTCCTCGTCCGCACCTACGACACCGACTACGAGTTCGACCTGCGCTGACACGCGCACCCGCGAGGGCTGGCCCCGGGCCCCGCTTTCGCCGACAATCTCCCCGCATGTCCTTCCTCCGCGCCGACGGCAAGGCCGCCCTCTCGCGGGCCATCGTCGCCTTCGAGGCCCGCACCGCCGCCGAGCTCGTCATCGTCGTCGAACCCCGCGCCGGCCACTACCTCCACGTCCCCCTCGCCTTCGCCGCCCTCGCCGCCCTCGCCGCCCTCGCCTTCCTCCTGTACGGCGAGCCCAGCTTCGCCCTCCACTGGTTCCTCATCGACCCGGTCGTCATCGGCCTCGCGGTCGCGTACCTCACCTCGACCTGGTCCGCCCTCGAGCGCCTCGTCACCCCCGCCGCCCGCCGCGACGCCTGGGTCCTGCGAGCCGCCCGCGCCGCCTTCGTCGCCCGCAACGTCTGCGACACCCGGGCCCGCACCGGCGTGCTCCTCTACATCGCCGTCGGTGAGCGCCGCGCCGTCGTCCTCGCCGACCTCGGCGTGCGCCAGGCCGTCCCCGCCGAGCTGTGGTCGCCGGCCTGCGCGGCGATCGACGCCGCCGTCCGCCGCGGCGAACCAGCCTCGGCCCTCCCGCCCCTGCTCGTCGCCCTCGCCGACCTGTGCGCAGAGCAGCTCCCGCGCCAGGCCGACGACGAGAACGAACTCTCCGACGAGGTCGACTCGTGAAGCAGCACCGCACGCCAACAGGCTGCGCTGCAGAGCAGGGCAGCACGAGCTTCAACCGCGGCTCACGCCTCGCCACCGCGGGCACGACGACCACCCTCGCCATCGCCATCGTCGCCCTCGCCTGCCTCGTCGCCCAGGGCGCCGACGCCCGCCCCGGCGGCGGCCAGGGCTACTCCGGCGGCGGCGGTCACAGCAGCGGCGGCGGCAGCGGGGGAGGCGACGGCGCCGGCATCATCATCGAGCTGCTCATCCGCCTGATTATCTATTACCCGCAGGTCGGCATCCCGCTCGCCCTCATCGTCATCGCCATCTTCGTCGTCCGCGCCCGCCACGGCAACACGCTCCGCAGCGAGCGCTGGTCGAGCAGCGGCGAGCCCAGCATCGAGGCCCCCGCGCCCCGCGGCAGCGTCGACATCAACGCCCTCCGCGCCCGCGACCCCGAGTTCTCGCTCGTCCTCTTCGAGGACTTTCTCTACGCCCTCTACGCCCGCATCCACACCGCCCGCAGCGACCCCGCAGCGATGGCGAGCCTGGCCCCCTACGTCGCCCCCGCCTCGCGCCAGGCCCTCCTCGCCCGCGAACCCACCGGCCAAACGATCTCCGGCGTCGTCATCGGCGCCATGCGCATCGCCTCCGTCAAGCTCGGCGACGACGCCACCCGCGTCGAGCTCGAGTTCGAATCCAACTACACCGCCGCCGGCCCCCGCGGCCCCCAGGGCTACTACGTCCACGAGCGCTGGACCGTCGAACGCGCCGCCGGCGTGCTCACCCGCCCCCGCGAAGCCGGCGACGCCTGGACCTTCCGCTGCCCCAATTGCGGCGCCGCCTTCGAGTCCACCGGCGACGAGCGCTGCCGCTTCTGCAAGCAGGAGGTCGGCGAGGGCCGCTTCGACTGGTCGGTCAGCCACGTCCGCCTGCTGCGCCAGGAGACCCGCCCGCCCGCGCTCACCGCCGAGGTCGCCGAGCAGGGCACGAATCGCCGCACGATCTTCGACCCGAAGGTGCAGGCCCAGCACGCCGCCCTCATCTCCGACGACCCCGGCGCCGCGCCCGAGCTGATCGAGCGCCGCCTGCGAGCGATCTACAGCGAACTGAACCTCGCGTGGACCGCCCTCGACCTCAAGCGGATCCGTCCGCTCGTCTCCGACTCCCTCTACAACTACCTCGAATACTGGATCTCCGCCTACCGCAACCAGGGCCTGCGCAACGTGCTCGAGCAGATGGCTGTCGAGCGCGTGCAGATCGTCAAGCTCACCCGCGATCTTCACTACGACGCCATCACCCTGCGCTTCTGGGCCGCCGGCCTCGATTACACCGTCCGCGCCGCCGACAACCACCGCGTGTCCGGCAGCAACACCCGCAAGCGCAAGTACAGCGAATACTGGACCCTCATCCGCGGCGCCAAGGTCCGCGGCGCCCCGCGTGACCCCGGCACCTGCCCCAGCTGCGGCGCCCCGTCGGACAAGGTCAGCATGGCCGGCACCTGCGAGTATTGCGGCGCCCACCTGACCCGCGGCGAGTTCGACTGGGTCCTCAGCAAGATCGAACAGGACGAGTCCTACCGCGGATAGTCACCCCCGCGCGGTGATACAGTCGCGGCCCGAGGCGCCATGGCCATCCCCGCGACAACCTCCCAACGGATCCTGAGCGCGCTGCTCCTGGCCTGCGCGTCGGCCTGCGCCGCCAGCCCCTCCGAGCCGACCACCAGCGCGGCCAGCACCAGCACCGCGAGCACCGACGCGGCCAGCTCCGCGAGCGAGCTGCCGACCACCACCGCGACCGCGACCGGCACCAGCGACACGACCACCGCCCCGAGCACCGGCAGCGTGCAAGCCGACACCGGCTCCACCGCCAGCACCGTCGACGCGAGCACGACCGGCAACAACAACAGCACCACCGACAATACCGACACCACCGACACCACCACGACCGGCACGACCGGCACCACCGGCACCACCACGAGCACCGGCACCACCGGCGACCCGGAGGCCCTCGGCACGCTCTCCGGCGATTGCGGGCTCATCGACGCGATGGAGCTCGAGTCGCCCGCCCCGTTCGTGTTCACCAACGCGATCGACCTCGGCGTCGGCGGCTTCGACGAGGCCCTGCTCACCCCGGGCGGCATGCAGATGATCGCGGAGGGCGGCCTCAACGACGGCTCGCTCAAGTCCGAGGTCATCGCCTACGAGGTGCTCGCCCGCTGCGACATGGCGACCCTGCTCAAGACCGAGGCCAAGATCGTCTATCAGGACCCGATGGGCAAGAAGACCGACATCCTCGTCGAGCTGGACGGCGCCAAGGTCGGCGTCAGCGTCGTGCGGGCCGTCGGATTCCCCAAGCAGGACCCGTACACCGTCGCCCAGGCCACCACCATCCTCAAGAAGAAGCTCGGCGACATCCAGATCAGCTCCGGCAACGTCGCCCCCGAGGACGCCTGGGTGAAGCAGATCCTCCACGTCGTCGCCTACGCCCCGATGCACAGCGAGAGCATCGTCGCCGCCTACGCCGACCTCGACCCCCTGCTCAAGGCCGACACGATCCTCGTCGTCAGCGTGACCGACGGCGACGACGCCCTGCTTTACTGAGCTCACCGCCTCGCCCTAAGCTTGCAGCTGCAATGATGGCTGCCTCGCATACCCCCAAGCTCCCCGCGCGACTCGCCTCGCTGACGCTCGCTGCGCTCGTCGCCTGCACGGTCGACCCGGGCACGACCACCGAGGGCGCAGGCTCCACGACCGACGCGACCACCGCCGAGCCACCGACCACGACCACGCCGACGGCCGGCACCGACGATCCGAGCACCGGAGAACCCACCGGCGACCCGACCGGCGACCCCTTGCCACCGGCCGAGGTCCCGCAGGGCTGCAACCCGATCGCCTACGAGGCGGACTGCATGCTGCCCTACCCCTCCGACTGGTTCACCGTGCCGGACGCCTCGCTCCCGGGCGGGTTGCGCGTGGCGCTGAGCCCGGAGGCGACCCCGAAGACGCTCGAGGGCGTCGCCATCGACAACCTCCTGGCCCACCCAGCGGACGGCTTCTCGCAGCACATGCCGATCCTCGCGCTGTTCCCCGCGGGCATCGACACCACCGGCCTGACCTTCCACCTTGATGGCGGCGACGCGACCCTGAGCGCGACCAGCCCGACCCTCCTGCTCAACGCCGACACCGGCGAGCTGGTCCCCCACTGGGTCGAGCTCGACGCCATGACCGACGACCCGAAGAAGCAAGCGCTGATCGTCCGCCCGTTCGTGCGCCTCACCGCCAGCACCCGCTACATCGTCGCGTTCCAGGGCCTGACCGCCGCCAGCGGCGAGCGGGTCGCCCCGCCCCTCGGCTTCGCCCACCTGCTGCAAGGCGACGTGGCCGGCCATCCGCTGCTCGAGACCCTGGCCACCCGCTACGAGGCCGAGATCTTCCCGGCGCTCACCAAGCTCGGCGTGGCCCGCGACGACCTCCAGCTCGCGTGGGACTTCACCACAGCCTCCGACGAGCGCAACACCCGGGACATGTGGGCGATCCGCGACGACATCGTCGCCACCCTCGGCCAGGCCGGCCCGGCCCTCGAGGTCGACCTCGTGCTCCCGGAATACAGCGACGAGATCGCCCTGCGCGTCGAGGGCCGCATCGAGGTCCCCCTCTACCTCGAAGCCGACGAACCAATGGCCTGGCTGCACCGCGACGGCAAAGGCAACGTCGTCGCCAACGGCACCCACTGGGTCCCCTTCACCTTCCAGATCCCCACGACCGCCTTCCCCACCGAACCCGGCTTCGAGCCCCTGCGCATCATTCAGTTCGGCCACGGCTTCTTCGGCGAGCGCGAGGAGATCAACTGGAGCGCGATGCGGGCCTTCTCGAGCGAGCGCCGCGTCGCCATGATCGCCACCGAATGGGTGGGCATGGCCGCCGACGACCAGGGCGCGGTCGTCCAGACGATCTTCGACGACCCCGCCAACGTGTTCCTGTTCACCGACCGCCTCCACCAGGGCTTCGCCAACCAGCTCGCCCTCAGCTACGCAATCCAGACCACCCTCGCCGACGCCGAGGCGATGTCCGCGTTCAAGCAGCTGCTCTACGACCCCGACCAGCTGTACTGGTACGGCATCTCCCAGGGCTCCATCTTCGGCGCGACCTTCATGGCCCTCACGCCGACGATCGAGAAGGCGGTCCTGGACGTCGGGGGCGGCCCCTATTCGCTGATGATGACCCGCTCCGGCAGCTTCTCCGACCTGTTCTCGATCGTGAAGGTGGTGCTCGGCGACGAACCACTGACGGTCCAGAAGTTCATCGCGATGAGCCAGCACACCTGGGACCGCGTCGACCCGATCACCTACGCGCCGCGCGTGCTGCAAGACCCACCCAAGGACAGCCCGCCGCGAACAGTGCTGTTTAGCTTCGGCGTCGGCGACCACTCCGTCACCAACGTCGCCAGCCACCTGCTCCTGCGCGCGCTCGGCATCGACCTGCTCGCCCCGGCAGCCAAGGAGGTCTATGGCCTCGGCACCGTCCCAGCGCCCACCGCCGGCTCGGCCGCAGTGGTCGTCGATTTCATGTACCCGAATCCGGCCGGCATCGAGGCCAAGCTGCCCGACCCGCCGCCCGACGAGGAAAACGTCCACGAAGGCGTCCGCCGCAACCCGAAGATCAGGGACATGATCGACGCATTCCTGCGCCCCGGCGGCCAGATCGAGAACTTCTGCGACGGGCCCTGCGACCCCGAATGACCCCCCGCTGATACAATCTCGCCGCGATGGACTGGTTCAAGCGACACCTGCGCAACACCTTCCTGACCGGCATCTTCTCCGCGATCCCCATCGTCATCACCGTCGTCGTCATCTGGTACGTCGAGAAGCTCACCCGCGAACCGCTCAAGGCCCTCACCGGCGTCGACACCCCCTTCCTCGGCATCGCCGCCGCCATCGTCCTCCTCTACCTGCTCGGCCTCCTCGTCAACAGCCTCGTCGGCCGCTACCTCCTGCGCTGGCTCGACGCCCTCCTCCGCCGCGTCCCCGTGCTCAAGGACGTCTACGAGGCCTGGCGCCACATCACCCTCACCCCCGGCGGCAAGGAGGGCATCTACGCCAAGGTCGTGCTCGTCCCCACCGAGGGCGACGCCCTCGCCATGGGCTTCACCAGCGGCGAGTCCGTCCCCGGCAACCCCGAGCTGTGCTGCGTGTTCATCCCCGGCACCCCGAACCCCACCTCGGGGCGCCTCGTCTTCGCCCCCCGCGCCCGCTGCGTCGAGCTCGGCATCTCCGCCGAGGAGGCCTTCAAGTTCGCCCTCTCGGGCGGCAACTACGTGCCCGAGCCCGTCGGCCCGCGCTCGCTCGCCCGCTGACATTCGTAGGACCTTCGTTGGGCCACCGTTTGGCCGCTGCTGCCCGCCTGACCCCGTTCCCGCCTCCGGGCCTGGAGCTCCCGCATATGTGCTGCTTCGCCTTCCCGACCCCGACCTCGCTGCTCGCCCGCATGCTCGTGCGACCGATCCGCGTGCACAACACCCAGATCTTCGCCCGCCTCGACGGCCCGCAGCAGCTCGTCGCATATGCCATGAACCTGCGCGCCCGCAGCGAGGTCGCAATGATCTTGCCGCTCCCCGTCCGCCCCGGCGCCGACGAGGCTGACCTGCATTTCATCGACCTCTCCGCCGCCCCCGACCTCTTCGACCTGCTCCACCTCGCCTTCATGCCGCCGCCGATGCCCGCCGCCAAGGGCGGCTTCATGCCCCAGGGCATCTCCCGCAGCCGCCAGACGCTGATCGTCCGCCAGGTCGGCGCCTTCGAGGCCTCCTTCGTCCCCAGCATCGCCGACTTCGACCGCCTCGACCCCCGCTTCCGCCTGCCCGACGCCGTGTGGTCCGAGCTGCCCGTCCACGACTTCGGCTTCGCCGTGTTCAAGCTCCGCGAGACCGGCGGCGACGCCAAGATCCACCCGATGGCCTTCCGCTTCCCCACCCGCGACCCGGCCCGCATCTTCTTCCCCACCCTGCACATCCACGACGGCAAGGCCCACAGCCACGCCCGCTTCGACCACTCGCTCTACTACCAGCGCAGCGACAGCAGCGTCGATCCAGACCACGCCCGCCCGCTCTTCACCGAACTCGTCACCCGCGCCGCCGAGCGCTCCAACGGCCTCGTGCACCGCGAATGGCCGCTGGCCCGCGCGACCCTCACGGGCCGCCGGGCCAACGCCGACACCTGGTTCACGGCGTCGGGATCAGCGGCTTGATCTGCTCGATCAGCTGCTGCGAGAACACATACTCCATCACCGTCGCGCCCTCCTTCGTGTAACGCGTCGTGAAGTAGAAGTCGCCGAGGTCAGTGCCGAGGTTCTGCGGCACACCCTCCGTGCGCGCACCGTAGGCCGAGAGCCCGCGCACCCACGCCAGCAGCTCCTTGAGGTCGACCGCCAGCACGCCGGCCATCTCGCTGTCGCGCGCCAGCGCCTTCTGCAGCCCGGCCTCGCCGGCCACGTTGCCCGCGCCCGTGAAGCCAGCGATCACCCGCTTCAGGTACTTCGCCTCGGCCTTCGGCGCGACCGTGAAGATCACGCTGCCCCCGGCCTCTGCGCGATCGATGTTGATCAGGAGCCCGCCGAGGGTCTTGTCGACCATCGCCTTCGCATCCGGCGGCATGTTCTTCTCAATCTCGCCCTTGATCAACGCGCCCGGCTCGATCGTCCAGCGGTCGACCGCCGTGCCGTCGAGGCTCGCCGCGTCGGGCGTGAACTTCCAGCTCACGTACTGCGAGAACTGCGAGCCGAGCACCGCCTCCGGCGTGAAGCTGGCGGACCACGCCTTCCAACCATCACGCCCCGACTTGCCCGGCTGCAGCCGCCCCGCCATCGTCAGCCCGAAGATCGCCCCCTCCTCGCGCCCCAGCGCGACCAGGGTCTGGCCGTCGTAGAGCGCGGCGTTCTCCGTCTGGAACGCCGTGATCGCCGCCTCGACGCCCGCCGCGTCCCGACCGGTCAACGCACCCCACACCTCGCCGACCAGCTTGCGACCCTCGGCCGCGCTCTGCAGCGTGTAGGCCGCGTTGCTGATGTGGAGCGCCAGCAACGCCGCCGTCCCGCTCGGGGCCAGCCCCGCGAACGCCGGGTCGAGCCGCGCATCCCCGTACAGCGCCATGTCCTGCGCCATCCGGCTGCCCGCGGTCGGGAACAGCGCCCCGCCGAGCATCACCCCCGCCGGCTCGACGCTGAAGAAGAAGGTGAACTGCGAGAACTCGGACAGCCGGTCCATCGTCGTCTTGCTGCTGCGCTGGCGGTAGTCCGACCACGCCTTCACCGCGGCGTCGGCCGCCGGGTTGCCGGTCGGCGGCGGCGTCTGCCCGTTCATCTGCTCGAGGATCGGCGCCAGCAAGCTGCTGTAGCGCTGGGCCACCGTCGCCACGTAGGCGACGAACTCGACGTCGCCGTGGATGTCCGCCGCCCGGTCGACCACGTTGCGCTGCAGGTACGCCTGGGTCTTGGCGTGCGTCTCGGCCCCGCTGCTGGCGAACACCGTGTCGCCCGCGCCGGCGTCGACGTACACCGACTTGCCCTCGATCATGTACGCCGCCACGTGCCCGCCCGCGTCGGTCTGCTTGTTGGTGTCACCCAGGTCGGCCACGAAGGCCTTGGCCCCGCCCTTGTACCCGAAGGTGCAACCCAGCTTGATGTCGTCGAGCTTCGGCTCGACCAGCGCGCAGCCCAGCGGCGCCGCCAGGTCGTAGTTCATCGCCAGGTTGCTGCGCTTGTCCAGCGCCAGCGAGACGAAGCTGCGCAGCGCCCCCTCGTCGAGGAAGCCGGCGAAGCGCGCGGGCACCAGCTGGGTGCGAATGTCCGCCAGCAGCTGCGAGGGGCTGGCGATAGCGAAGTGACCGAGCACGTCGGGCTCGGCCTGCAGCGCGTGGATCGTCCCGCCGCTGCCCATCTTGACCGAGGCCACCACGGAGCTCGGCGCCGGCGGCTTGGCGATGTCTGGCGCCGTCCCGGTCGCGGTCCCCAGCTTGCTCGCGTCCTTACCGTCCACCGTCGCCGCAGCGCCGGTCTTGGCTTCGGGCTTCTTCGGCTCGTCCTTGCTGCAGGCGAACGCGACGAGCGAGGAAAGGAGCACGGCGAGCGTGCGAGGCGACGTGACAGAGAGCGCGTGTTGCATCGGTACGGGCGCGGAGAATAGACCACTCCGCGCCGGCGCGAAAGCCGGTGCACGCCTCCCCCGCCCGTCCCCCGGCGTCCCCACCCGACCCCGCAGAAACCCGCCAGCCCGGCGGGCCGCTTGCCCGGCGAACCCACGAACTTCGCCAGCTGGCCCGGCCAGCCCTTACTTCGCCTCGGCGCTCGCGCTGGCCTTCACCTTCACGCTCGCGCCGCCCTTCCCACCGCCGCCCCCGTCGCCGCCCTCGACCGGCTGCCCGTTGGTCTTCAGCGGGAACGACGGCGGCGTGTTCGGGTCGCAGTCCGGCGGCGGCCCGAAGCCGTCCGCGTTGAACTCCCACTCGAGCGAGCCCTTGCCCTTCGGGTCGTTCTTGCTGTTGGCGGTGATGCGGACCTCGTGCTTGCCCTTGCGCGCCGGCGTGCAGTAACTGAGCAGGTAGAAGCGCTTGGTGTGCTTCTCGATGCGCTCGGCGACCCGCTCGAAGGCCGTCTTGACCTCGGCCTGCTCGGTCGCCAGCTCGGTGCCGTCCTTGCCGACATCCTCCGAGCCCCGCCTTCTTGATCTCCGCGCCGACCCCGATCGCGTACATCTCGTAGTCGCTGTACTGCTCCTTCGCGATCTCCGTCTTCATCTCGTCGCGCGAGAACCGGGCCGCGCGGTCGGTGCCGTCGGAGAACACCACCAGGGTGCCGAACTTGAGCGGCTTCTTCTCCTTGTCGAGCCCCTTCTTCAGCTCCTTGAGCCCCTCGATCACCGCCCCGTGCAGGTTGGTCGACGGGTCCTTGGCCTTGTAGCTGCGCAGCCCCTCGAGCCCGCCGACCGCCGCGCCCTCCGACTCGGTGAAGGGCACCACCGACTTGATCTCCTTCTCGCCGTCGAACGCGTAGACCCCGACCTTCTGCGTCTTGCCCACGCGGTCGGTGAACAGCTCCGCCGCGTCGACCAACGAGTCGGTCGAGCCCGACTCGGTCACGCTGCCCGACACGTCGAGCAGCAGCATCGTGTACATCACCGCCGCGACCTCGGGGTTCTGGATCACCTGCTTGCTCTCGTAGACCGAGACCAGCTCGTCGTCCTCGTAGATCTCGAAGTCCTCCGCCTGCAGCCCCGCCACCGGCTCGTCACCCTTCTCGACCGTGAAGAACACCCACACGTTGTTCGGCTTCTTCTGCGCCGAGTTGAGCCGCGTCACCGTCAGGGCGCAGCCCGCCAGCGACACCGCCGCCGTCATGGCCACCGCGAGACGAGCCCGCCGCGACCAGAAATTCAACGGGCGCAGGATGGCCTTCAGCATGGAGCTTCGCTTCATCATCACGGGCAGGATTACCCCAGCCGGGGCAAGGCTTGTCAATCACGCTGCGGGCGGAAGCGGCCCGCGACATCCCCTCGCGGTCACGTCGACCCCGCCTGGAATTCACCGCCCCGGGCCGGTCCTGCACCCGCGACGCGGTCATGTCGACCCTCACCGCCCCGGGGCCGGCCCTGCACCCGCGACGCGGTCATGTCGACCCCGCCAGGGACTCACCGCCGGTCCCGCCCACGAGCCACACGCGGACTCGCCGCCCAGGCGTCCTGTGGCGAGCCGCACCCGACGCAAAGCACATGCCCGATCTCCCGCGCAGACGGCAGCAAACAGCGGTTGCGCCACGGTTGCGCCGTCGCTACCCCCGGCGTAGGCTGGTCCCCCCGAGGTTTCATGATTGGCATCCGACGCGCGATCTCCCTCCTCCTCCTCAGCCTGTTCTTCTGGAACTTCGTCCTCACGGCCCTGCTCGGCCCGGACGAGCTGTTCGCCTGCTTCACCGGCCTCTCGATCGTCTACGGCCTCGCCTTCGTCGGCGTCGCCGCGGAGTGGTTCTGGGCCCGCTGGTTCGCCATCGGCCTCGGCAACTTCGGCGCCCTGTCGCTGCTGACCCTCCTCCAGACCGGCCTCGAGCCCACCATCGCCGTGTTCGGCGCCTCCCACCTCATCGTCTCCCTGTTCCTCGCCGGCGAGGGCATGGCCGCCCGCTACGAGCACTCCGAGTCCACCGCCGAGCGCTGGCACTTCCAGGAGGAGTCGCTCGTGCTCATGCGCCGCGCCGTCAAGTCCGCCGGCATGTCGCTGCCCCTCCTCATCCTCTACCCCCTCGCCCCCGCCCCCGAGCTCCTGCACATGGTCGCCCTCGTCGCCGGCGTCGTCGGCGTCGCCGGCCTCCTGCGCGGCCGCACCTGGGGCCTCGCCGGCATGGGCATCGCCGGTGGCATCGCCCTCGCCGATGGTTGCGGCCTGCTCGGCGCCCCCACCGTCAGCTACCTCCTGCTCACCCCGAGTGGCTCCGTGGTCCTGTGGGGCTCCGCCTTCGCCCTGCTCGCCGGCAGCATGATCGCCGCCCCCCTCACCTTCGCCCGCCCGATCGCCCGCTTCCTCCGCGCCTGAGGCACCTGCGCTGCCCCCCAGCAGTGCAACACGCGGTCGGCTCCCAACAGCCGGCCGCTTTTTCTTTCAGCCCACGTGCCCGGCGCTCCCCAGCCCGAGCCGGCCGCTGTTGCTTTCGGCCCGACCGGCGCCCCGCCGCAATAGCTGCCGCTGACATTCGCGACCGAGCATTTTCCTGTCCCCCGCGAGCCCGCCGCGGCTAAGGTCCCGGCCATGCGCCTCGGCACCCTCCTCGCCGACCTGCCCGCCGAGTACCACGGCTGCTCCCCCGCCACCGAGATCGACGGCCTCGCCGTCGACTCCCGCCACGTCCGCCCCGGCCTCGCCTTCCTCGCCGTCCCCGGCCTCACCCACGACGGCCACGCCTTCCTCGCCCAGGCCGCAGCCGCCGGCGCCACCACCCTGCTGCTCCAACGCGGCCGCGCCCCGGCGCCCCAGCACCCGCACGTGTGGCTGAACGACACCGCCGCCGCCCTCCCGCAGCTCGCCGCCCGCAGCTTCGGCCAGCCCGCCAACCAGCTCCGCCTCGCCGGCGTCACCGGCACCAACGGCAAGACCACCGTCACCTATCTCGTCGCCGCGATGCTCCGCGCCGCCGCCCACCCGCACCTCCGCATCGGCACCGCCGGCAACTGGATCGTCGATCACGAGGCCCCCGCCGGCTTCACCACCCCCTTCCCGCTCGAGCTGCAGGCCCTCCTCGCCGCCGCCGTCGCCCGCGGCGCCACCGACCTCGTCATGGAGGTCTCCTCCCACGCCCTCGCCCAGGCCCGCGTCCAGCCCCTGCGCTACCACGCCGTCGGCCTCACCAGCTTCTCCCAGGACCACCTCGACTTCCACGGCGACATGGACGCCTACTTCGCCGCCAAGCGCCTGCTCGCCAGCGACTATCTCCGCCCCGATGGCCTCGCCGTCGCCGCCGTCGACGCCCAGCCCCGCGCCCACGAATTCCTGGCCGCCGCCCGCGACACCGGCGCCCGCGCCTGGCGAGCCTCCCGCGGCCGCGACCCCGACGCCGAGCTCTGTGTCCTCGAGGACATGTCCGTCGGGCCAGGCTTCGACCTGCGCGTGCGCACCCCCGCCGGCGAGGCCCACCTGCGCTCGCCGCTGATCGGCGCCTACAACCTCGACAACGCGCTCGTCGCTCTCGGCCTCGGCCTCGGCCTCGGCCTCGGCCTCACCCACTGCCTCGCCGGCCTCGCCAGCAGCCGCGGCGCCCCCGGCCGCCTCGAGCGCGTCGAGGTCCCCGGTGTCCCCGGCCCGACCGTCGTCGTCGACTACGCCCACACCCCCGACGCCGTCGCCCGCGCCCTCGAAGCCGTGCGCCCGGCCTGCCGCGGCCACCTGTGGATCGTGCTCGGCTGCGGCGGCGACCGCGACCCGAGCAAGCGCGCCCCCATGGGCCGCATCGCCGCCCAGGCCGCCGACCACTTCATCGCAACCTCGGACAACCCGCGCACCGAGGACCCGCCCGCCATCGTCGCCCAGATGCTCGCCGACATCCCCGCCAGCCACCGCCCCCGCGTCCGCGACATCGTCGACCGCGCGGCCGCGATCGATCACGCGATCGCCAGCGCCGGCCCCGACGACCTCATCCTCATCGCCGGAAAGGGCCACGAGGACTACCAGATCCTCGGCACCACCAAGGTCCACTTCGACGACCGCGAACACGCAACCCATGCGCTCGCCGCCCGCCCACGCCCCTGAGCACCGCCTTGCACCGCCCCAAGCGCCCGGGCTATCGTCGCCACCCTCAGGACCAAGACCATGACGCTCCGAACACTGTCCCTCGCCCTCCTGCTCAGCGCCCCCCTGCTCCCCGCCTGCGACAGCGGCGAAGGCGACGAAGGCGGAGAGGGCCCGAACGTCGACTGCGCCACCGTGACCCCGCCCAAGTACTCCGAGATCACCGCCTGGTCCAAGTGCGTCACCTGCCACAGCTCGACCCTCACCGGGGCCGCCCGCGCCAACGCCCCCGCAGCCATCAACTACGACACCTACGACGCCGCCAAAGCCAACGCCGCCACCGCCATCGACGAGGTCTACGAGGGCGCCATGCCCCCCGCCGGCAGCCCGCAACTCTCGGATGCCGAGAAGACGCAGATCTACAACTGGGCCTCCTGCGATACGCCAGATTAAGGCTCAGAACATCAACCAGGCCTACCTAGGCCTCATTTCGCCGCTTCAGTCCGCTTTCAGCCGTCGGCCCGTGTACCCTCCAGGTACCCGGGCCGACTCTGACTCCCCCAGTACTGTCACCAGACTGGCACCAAACGAAGCGCCCTATCCCCCCGCCAGAGGGCCCCTGGGCGTAATTGAGCCGCGAGGCGCCATGCCCAACTGGCACCGCGACTTCCACGCCGGAGTCCAGCCGGCTTCTCCCTCCGAACCCCTCAAGCCGCGAAACGCCGCCGATGCGCTGGCGAGCGGTGATGGACCATGGCCTCATCGACCGCCACAGATCGCGCAGGTCACGTTGCGCAGGGACTCCTCAAGGAACTCCGTGGCCGGGACCAGCGCATCGTCGGTGTTCGCCTGGCACTTGTCGGGGTGCTTGAGCGAGCAAATGTCATAACGACGGGTCTGCATCGGGTCGAAGATGTCGGAGAACTCGAGCAACTTCTCCGGCGCGGCGGCCTGACAGACGCCGGGATCCGCGAGGATGTCGGGGCCGACGATCGTCACGACACCGATCCGATCGTAGGCCTTGCCCGGACCGCGCAGCATGACGAGGTCGGACCCCCACCCCTGGGGCATAGGTGACCAGGGGTCTTGCAGGGGCGCCTGGTCGGCGTTCGTGAACAGCAGGACCAAGAGAGGGGCCGCCGGGCGAGCGAAGCCGTCGTTGCAACCCCCAGGCTGGCTCTTCTCCGGGGTGAGCGCCTCAAGGACCGCCTTGATCGGCTGCGGGTCGTCCTGTTCGGGCCACTCCGGGACTGTGCCGGCCGCCAGGATGCACAGGAGCCCGCTCCAGAACTTGTTTTCGTCACCCTGGATCGTCTCCGAGGCGAGGTACGAGAGCCCGCCGAGCACCGCCTCCACACAATGGTCGTTCGACCGCCCGACGGCAAGATCGCCGATGCCCCGGCACGCCTCGGGGTTCTCCGGAACGACGGAGGCCACTCCCAGAACTCGCTGTGCACCACCTTTGGTGCCGAAGCAGGCCAGGCCCTGTGGAGTAGGTTTACGGTCCACTACACGCCAAAACATGGGAGTTGGCTCAACCCTGCCGAGATCGAGGCGAGTCTCTGGTCGCATGAGTGCCATTTCAGGCTTGACTCGAGTCGAGGCCGCTTGCCTCGGGTCCATGACTCAGCGATTCATTCGCAGAACTTGCCTACGACTCCGGGTGGATCGCGCCACAAAACAGCGCCTCGCCGTCAAGCAGCCTGCTCGCGGCGTCCGGGCTCGCTCAGGGCGATCAGGAGCGCCGGAATGAAGTCGAGATCGCTGGTCTCCAGACCGAGCGCCATGAACGCGACGTCGGCGCTCTGCCAGAAGAAGCCGAAGCGGTCGGCCCGGTTGGGCTCCTCCATTCGCTCGCTGGGCAGGATGCCCTCGCGAAAGTAGCGCTCGCAGGCCCGCACATCGAGAGAGTGGAACCGCCGACAGTTGAATGGTCGGACCTCGTACACCGAGCACAGCCCGTTCTCGTTCAGAGGGCACAAAGACCCCGGCGTCCCCTGCGGATCGACGGGTAGCCTGTAAGCGGCGAATCGCTCGGCGAGCGCCGCCATTTGCACCCTGAGAACGTATCACCGATATATGCGGCGATCGTGAGCGCCTCCGACGATATCACCGTCACCGGCGTCACGCAGCAGTGGCTACATCCGGCAGCGCAGGCGATGCGCAGCCGGACGACGCCGACCGACACCTCGGTCGGGAGCTGCCTGGCAAACTGTTCATAACACCGGGTGAACTCCGCGATCGCGGCCACGACCCCCTGCTGGCGCAGGGCTTGACCGTCGAAGGCCGCCAGGATCCTCACCACCAGCTTCAAGTGCTCGTCGGTGGCCCGCAGCGGGATCTTCAGGCTGGGAACGATCTTGTATTTGGCGAGCAATTGTTGCTCGGTGACTCGCAGAGATTCGGAGGGCATTGTGGAGTGAGCCTTGCCGCATGGGTGCGAAGCAATGGCTACTACCCCGGCGACGATGGCCGCGGATCTGCCAGAAATTCAAGGACCTCGGCCGGTGCGTGCGCGTTGAACGGTCCCGCGGTCCGTCGGATGGCGACAAGCTCCATAGCACAGACACGGGTGGCCAGGGGGTCATCTACGCCGGGCAAGTCACCGCGCCCCTCGCTGTTCGAGCGCGTCGGCGAACGCGCGGACGGGGGCCTCGTCGACGCAGACGAGCGATCCTCGGCAGGTCCGTGATACGCTCCGCGGATGCGTAGCTCCCACGCCTCGCTTCTCTTCGTGGCCCTTGCCGCCTGTGGGGTAGACCGCGGCGACGCGACGAGCGACCCCTCCACGGGCGACGCCACGGGCCCCGGCCCGACCTCGGACCCGAGCTCGGCCGACTCCGCAACTGTCGAGACCGTCGGCACCACCGGCCGGGAGCCGACGACCAGCGCGACGAACCCGACGACCGACCCGTCCTCGGGCCCGTCCTCGGGCCCGAGCACGGCCACCGACAGCTCGGGCGACACGTCGTCGAGCGCGACCACCGATGGCACGGGCGGCGGCGAGGCCTGCGTCGACGACCACCGCGTCGTCGCCTTCGTCGCCAACTGGCAGGAGTGCCCCACGCCGGCGCAGATGGCGAATTGGAGCCATGCTGTGATCGCGTTCGCGGTCAGCTACACCTGGACCCCGAACGGCGTCATCTGCGACGAGAGCTGCACGATCGGCGCCGTCCCCGGGTGCAACGGCAAGAGCCTGGCCGAGCTCGCCGCCGACCTCCACGCCGCCGGCGTCAAGGTCCTCCTCAGCTTCGGCGGCGCCAGCATGGGCGGCGTCTGGGAGGGCACCTGCGGGCAAATGACGAAGTGCTGGGACCACTGCATCAGCAACACCCCCGCCGTCGTCGAGGCCCTCACCGGCCTTGTCGCCGACAACGACCTCGACGGCATCGACATCGACTACGAGTATTGCCTGCACGACGCGCCGCACCGGGACTTCGTCGCCGCCCTCACCACCGGCCTGCGCGCCGCGCTCGACGCCCTCCCGGCGGCCCGGAAGCTGGTGACCCACGCGCCGATGGACAGCGAGCTGCACGCCGGCGATCCGTACTTCGAGATCGTCGCTCAGCACGCTGATGCGATCAGCTTCCTCATGCCGCAGTACTACAACGGCGGCATGAACCCGTTCGACCCGAACGGCCTCGCCGCGATCGAGGACCACTACCGCGCGCTCGTCGACGGTCCGTTTGCCGGCGACGCCTCTCGCGTCGTCTTCGGCCATTGCATCGAGCCCGGTTGCAACCCCGTCGCCACCCAGCCCGCCGCCGTCACCGTCGCCCAGACCGTCGCCGGCTGGTATCCGAACGACGGCGGCGTGTTCTTCTGGGCCCACCCCAACGAATACGACGGCTGGTTCTCGGGCCCCTTCCGCCAGTTCTACGACCAGAACTTCTGCGGCGGCTGAGCCGGGCCCAGAGGGAGGCGAGGCTGCGGCAATCTGCGTGCATACGGGTCACCCGCCCTTCTTGACCTTGCCGGTCTGTGGCTGGCCGTCGCGGTCGATCGTCAGGGGCTTGCCGTCTCGCACGGCGCGGGCGCTGCCTCCCGCGAATGTGCCGATCTCGTCGAAGCTCGCCGCGACGACCTCGGTGCCGGTCTTGTCGATGAGGCCCCACTTGCCGCCGCTCACGCTGCAATGCTCGTCCTCGCAGCGCCGGGTGCAGCCGTCGCAGAACGCGGCCCGCCCGTCGGCGAAGGGCAGGGCGAAGCTGAAGCGCGCGGGGATCTGCTTGGCCCCGGACTCGTCGAAGAAGCCGATCTTCTCGCCCTCGACGAAGCGGGCGAGGCCCTCGGAGAATTCGTCCGGCCCGTTGTCGAAGATGAAGGGGCGCAGCAGCGGAGCGCCGTTACCGTCGATGCACACCCAGCCGTCGCCGTCGACCACGCAGGCCATGCCGCCTGGCGTGAACTCCTGGGCGACCTGGTAGCGCGCGGCGAGCACGACCTTCCCCTCGGCGTCCTTGAAGCCGACGAGGTCGCCGTCCTCGAAGCTCTTCCAGCCCGCGGTCGCGGGCCGCGGCTTCGTCGCAGCCAGGGGCAAGGCCGCGGCTGGCGCGGCTGGTGGAGTGACCGCGGCTGGTGGCGCGACCGCGGCTGGTGGCGCGACCGCGACTGGGGGGCTCGCGTCAGCGCCGGGTTTCGCGGCCGGCGCGGCCGGTGGTGAGCAGGCCGGGAGGATGACCCAAAGGACAGACGAGAGCAGCGTGCCGCGGCAGTGCATCGGCCGATCTTCCGGCGTGGTCACGAAAGCGGCAAGTCAATTATCGGCGCGGTCATGCGCACTTTTGGCCGCGTTCGCGCCATCACGCGGCCTCGACTCAGGCGCCCGCCTGGGCCTCGAGGAATGCCAGCACCTTGGCGGGGTCGTGACGCGGGCCGAGCTCGAGCGAGCCGGTCTCCTGGCGCGCGAGCACCTCGCCGGTCGCCGCGAGGACGAAGAGGTAGGGCACACCGTCCTTCGGGTTTGGGGCGAGCCGTGTGACGATCGACTCGTGGGCGACCGTGTCGAGCTTGAGCTCCACGAACGATCGCTCGAGGCGGGCGCCAATCGCCGGATCGCGGCGAAACAGCAGGTGCAGCTTGTGGCACCATACGCACCAGTTGCCGCCGATCGTCACCAGCACCCGCTTGTTCTGCTCGCGCGCCTGGGCCAGCGCCTGCTCGAACAGCGCGTCGCCGTCGGCCTTGAGGTCGTAGATCTCCGGCTCGGCCTTGACGTCGAGCTTCTCGGGCACCAGCTCCGCCGCTGCCACCGTCGGAGCTGTCGGAGCCGTCGCCGCTGGTGATGCCGCTGGTGATGCCGCTGGCGCCGGCTCGGCTGGCCCGCAGGCGAACAGGGACAGGACATACAGACCGTGGGCGACGCGCACGAGAGACTCGTACCACGCGGCGCGCGGGCTGGACAGTGCTCGCCATGCCTCATGGTAGGGTCGCGCCCACGATGGGCACGCGCATGTCGCAGGCCGACGAGACCGCGGCCAGGACCAGGCTGCTCGCCGCGCTCGCGGGGCAATGACCTGTCCCGCCACGCGGCGGAAGCAAGTGCGAGCATACGCAGCCCGGCTCGCTATTCCCGGGTCGACCCGGGCGCCGGCTCGGCCGGCCGCGGATAGACGATCTGCAGCTTGATGATGCGGCGCTTGAGCGCGTGCCGGGTGATGCCGAGCAGCTGGGCCGCGCCGACCATGTTGCCGGCGAGATCGAGGGCGGCGACGCAGAGGCGGCGCTCGGCGGCGGCGAGGTTGAAGTCTTCAAGGATGATCTGCGGCATGACTCCCCATTAGCCCGGCTGCTTGTCCTGGCGCAGATCAAGCTCGCGCCCTGAAGACCTCCGCCATGGGGAGCTCCGGGGCACGCCAGGCTGCGCATTCGCGCGCGAAAGTCTATGATGCGGCGATGATCTACCGATCACTCGCGTGTTTGTTGTCCGTCGGGACGCTGGCCTGTGGGGACACGGGCGGAGGCGCCGGTGGCGGGACCAGCGAGACGGGTGCGACGGCCTCCACCGGCGGCGCGGGCACGACGGGGCCGGCCTCGACCTCGACGCCGACCTCGGACGGTGAGACCGGTGCATCGGGTGGTGTGGGCGAGAGCTCGGGCGGCGAGAGCGAGAGCTCGGGCGGCCCGGCGGGGCCGGTGCGTGAGCGCCTCTACGTCGGCACCGGCGAGTTCGACCCGATGCGCGACTGGCACGGGATCGTCCGCTTCGACGACATCACGGGGGTCAACAGCGCCAAGACCGGACCCGTCGATCCGGACGGTACGGTCAATGTCAAGATGTCGAGCGACGCGCAGGGGGTGCACCTCAACTTCGTGCACACCATCTTCGTCCGCGAGGACCGCGACGAGCTGTACGCGGGCGCCCTGTTCACGACGACGGAGGGCGAGCCCTGCCCGATGGCCAGCCTGTGCGGGTCGGTCGCGGTCTTCGCCGGTGCGTCGCAGCTGGACGGGCCGCAGGTGGCGACGCGCAGCCTGTTCGGCCCGACGACCACCCTGCGGCTGCCACACGGCGTTTGGGTCGACGAGACGCGCGACATCCTGTATGTCGCCAACACCTTCGCGGGGTCGATCCTGGTGTGGGACAAGGCCTCGGAGGTCGACGGCGACATCAAGCCCGACCGCACGATCACGTGGCAGGATATGGGCGCGCCCGTGTACATATACGTCGACGCGGCGACCGACCGCGCCTTCGTGGCGGCGATGCCGATGATCGGCGGCAAGCAGCCGCAGGTGCTCATCTACGAGAACATCTCCACCCGCAACGGGCCCTCGCTGCCGAACCTCCTGGTCGCCGGGCCGAACACGCGACTCGACATCGGCAACCCGACGACCCACAACACCTGGTTCATCGCCAAGGGGGAGATCCTCGCGGTCGCCCACCACACCAACGAGGTGCTGTTCTACTCGCTCAAGGGCGCACATTGGGGCAACAAGGGACCGACCGAGGTGCTCGACCTGGCGCCGCGTGTGCTGTCGATCCACGAGGCCGAGGACGACTCGGATATGGGGCAATGGAGCGCGTACGGGCTGTTCTATCGCCCGGAGGGCGACCGAATGTTCGTCGCCGCCGGTTACACGCCGATGGGTCCGCCCGCGGCGAACTCCGATCAGCACGCAGTAAAGGTGTATGAGAACGTGTCAGATCCGGCGACGCAGGGGCGGGTCCCGCCGATCGCGGAGCTCCGCTGGACCAACGTCGATCATTACTTCCCGCCGCAGCCGCTGTGGGTCACGCGCTGGGAGGAGTAGTCGCGGCTGCGCGCCGCGGCGCCGCCGTCGGGTACACGCGTGAGACACGATCCTGCGGCGCGTGCGTACATGCGAGGATGCACCCGCTGCCGCCCCCCACCGAGCCCCTCTCCTGGCCGCTGAAGCTCGTGACCCTGGTGTTCTCGGGCACCGTCGCCAGCATGGCGATCGCCCGCGCCGGGCTGGCCGGCTGCAGCGCAGCCCCGCCGGCGCAGGTGCCCGCGAAGGCCACGCCGGTGACCTCGCAGGCCGCGCAGGTGCCCGCGAAGGCCACGCCGGTGGCCTCGCAGGCCGCGCCCACGCCCACGCCCGCCACGCCCACGCCCGCCACGCCCACGCCCACGCCCACGTCCACGTCCACGCCGGTGCGGGACCTCGCCGAAGCCGAGCTGCCCGACCGCTATTTCGGGGGCGCCAAGTCCGACGATGAGGTCTGGGTCCCGGCGCCTGCCAGGCCGGACCCGAAGGGGCAGCCGGCGCAACGAGGCCAGCGATGACGGCCGCGCTGTGGACGGCGGTGGCCAGCCTCACGGTGCTGGTGCTCGTGTTCACGCCGCTCGAGCGCGTATTCCCGGCGCGGCCGGGGCAGCCGGCGCTGCGACCTGAATGGACGATCGACCTCGCGTTCTTCCTCGGCCAGTACCTCGTGTTCGGCGTCCTGGTGGTGGCGGCGCTCCACGCCGTGCACGCCGCGATCCTGCCGGTGTCCCTCGATGCCTGGTCCGGCGGGCTGCCGCTGTGGGCCCAGGTCGTCGTGGCGCTGGTGCTCGGCGATCTACTGACATACTGGTTCCACCGCGCCTGCCATCGATATGCGTGGCTCTGGCGCTTCCACGCGGTCCACCACAGCAGCGAGCGCCTCGACTGGCTGGCCGCGCACCGCGAGCATCCGGTCGACGGCGTGATCACGCAGATCTGCATCAACCTCCCGGGCATGCTGCTCGGGCTGCCCTTCGCGGCGATCGGCGGCCTGATCGTGTTCCGTGGCTTGTGGGCGATCTTCATCCACAGCAACGTCCGCGTGCCGCTCGGGCCGCTGCGCGTGCTGCTGGGCGCCTCGGAGCTGCACCACTGGCACCACGCCCGGACCACCCGCACGCGCCACAACTTCGCCAACCTCGCCCCCTACCTCGACCTGCTGTTTGGCACCTACCACCGCCCGCGCGAGCCAGAGACCTATCCCCTCGGCCTCGCGGAGCCATGGCCACGCAGATACCTCGCGCAGCTGCTGCGGCCATTTCGTACCGGGGCGCCCTGATGGAATACCCCGCGCTTTCCCGCATCGCCTCGCCGAGACCCTTGCCCGCCGGGCGAAGCCGCACCGGCCCACGCCTATGCGGCGGCCGGCGGATGGTCTAGCGTCGTCGCGGATGCGCCACGCGCGAACCACCGCCATCATCGCCGGCCTCGCCGCGCCGCTGCTCGCCGCTTGCCTCAACGCGGCCCCGCCACCCCTGGCCCCGGCCGCCTCGACCCCGCCGCCGCCGCCGAGCGCGATGCGAGACTTCGACGGCGACGGCTTCGCCGACCCCTTCGACCGCTGCCCGCGCGAGGCCGGCGTCGCACCGCACGGCTGCCTGCCGCCCGACAGCGACCACGACGGCATCCGCGACCCCGACGACCGCTGCCCCGCCACGCCCGAGACGCGCAACGGCTTCGAGGACCTCGACGGCTGCATCGACGAGCTGCCCGCCGAGCTGACCGCGATCACCGGCGTGATCAAGGGCCTCGAGTTCGACCCCGACAAGGACAAGATCCGCGCGAAGTCTCGCCGCGTGCTCGACCGCATCGTCGCCGTCCTGCAGCGCTACCCGCAGGTCCGCATCGAGCTCGCCGGTCACGTCGACAGCCGCAGCGTGGCCGCGTACTCCGGCCTGCTCTCACACAAGCGCGCCGACGCGATCCGCGACTACTTCGTCGACAAGGGCGTCGACCCGACGCGCATCGAGACCCGCGGCGCCGACGCCAACGAGCCGCTGGCGAGCAACAAGTCCGCCGCCGGACGAGCCCGCAACCGCCGCATCGAGCTCAGCCTGCTCAGCCCCTAGCAAGTCGGCGCGGCGTGTCGACTTGCTAGGACCCGCCGCGCTCGGCCAGCCACGCCAGGTGGCGCGCGTGGAAGCTGCGCTCATCGACATCCGTGATGTCCTCGCGCCACAGGTTGAGCGCCGTGTACACCCGCGAGACCAGGAAGCTGACCAGCACCGGGTCATCCGCGTGGCCGGCGATCGCCCGCTGCACCAGCGGGTCGCTGACATGCACCTGCAAGCCCGCGAGGCCGATGCTCACCGCCCCGCTGCTGCGGCCCCGCGTGGCCCGCACGTGGTCGAGGTTGAAGCCGCTGAGCAGCGACTCATGGCCGCGGCGCAGCGCGTCGAGCTCGGCCCGCAGCGCCGAGATCAGGCGGTCGTCCGGGCTCGGCGGCGCCGGCTCGGGCCGCGGCGCGACCACCACGTCGGCGACCACGGGCGCGGGCTGGGGCACGGGCGGCGGCCTCGACGTGCGCGCCTCGGTCTCGAGCGCGGCGAACAGCGCCGCCAGGTCGGCCGCCGTCGGCGGCGGATCTTCGCTCACCTCGTCGACCGGCGCCGCCGCGCGAGGCCGTCGCCGCGTCGACACCACCGCCTCGGCCTCCGGCTCCCGCGGCGCGGCGATCGGCTCCGCCTTCAGGCGATGCTCGCCGTAGAGACATGCGAGCAGCTCGCGCGTCACCGCGTCGACCCGCAGCGAGCGGAGAAAGCCCGCCGGCCGCCGCTCACCCGGGTTGACGTGGATGTGCAGCCCGCCCGCTTGCGCCTGCGCGGTCGCCTCGGCCAGGCTCACCGGACGCCCGTCGACCCGCGCAAACAACGGCAACGCGGCGAGCTCCGGTGTGCATCGCAGCACGTCGTCGAGCCAGGTCGCCCCGCCGCTCTGGCCGAGCAAGCTCCGCAGCTCGCCGAGCACAGTCGACACCCCTGACACCTGCGCGGCCGTCGGCGGCGGCAGCGACAGCGAGGCCGCCAGCGACCGGGTATCGACGAGCAGCCCGAGGTTGTCGCGCAGCTCCGCGAGCTGGCGCGTGAAGGTCGCCGGCGTCACGAGCGAAGCCAGCGCGAGCAGCCGCTCGTAGTGGCTCATCCCCGCCGCCGGGCCGTACTCCGCCACGAGCCGGGCGTAGACGTCGCGCAGCGCCGGCGTCGGGAAGCTGGCGGCCAGCGCCGCCAGCAGCCCGCGTCGCCACGCCAGCCCCTCCTCCCCCGACGGGTCGGCCGCGACCTCCTCGATCGCCCGGCGCACCAGCGCCGGCACGGCCGCCGCCGCCCGCTGCAGCGCCGCGAAGTACGCGTCGTCCGGCACCATCGCGTCCCAGCTCGGCTTCGGCGTCAGCGCGTCGCCGGCGATCACATAGCTGACCCCAAGGACAGGTGACCACATCGTCGCCCGCGCCATCGATCGCCCCGCAAAGAAGATCGTGCAGGTCGACCGCGACGTCGCCTCGTCCCAGCCCTCCTGCGTCCGCGCGAACGCCATGGCCACCCGCTGCCCCTCGTGCACCACCACCACGCTCGCCAGATGCGTGAACTGCGACAGCCCGAAGCGCTCCTCCGGCCGCGCCCGCAAGATCGCCTCGCCGCGCAGCCGCCGGTACTCCTCCGGGTCCATCCGCCGCACCTGCCCCGGAAACAGCCAGCGCAGCAGGTCCCGCCCGCGCCCATCCACGCGCAGCACCGGCGCCGAGAGCCCCGGGTGCGGCTCGCACTCCTCCGGCACCCATGCCAGCGGCAACTTCTGCCGCAGCCCCGCCGCCACCGCGCCCACGCTCAGCTGCAACCCGGCCCCCGTGGCGAACTGCAGCGCCTCGCGGATCCATGGCTCTTCGGCCATGTCCTTCGGGACATGTACCAGCGGCACGCCAGCGAGCAGCGCCCGCTCGCGCCCGGCCAGCGCCTCGCCCTCGTAGCCGCCCGCCTTCAAGGTCGCCCGCAGCCCCTCGCTGCGGTGCATCGCCCGCACCAGCCCGTACAGCAGCGCCTGCATCGCTGGACCCGGGCCCCACACGACCAGGCCGCGGCGCAGCGCCGCCTCGGTGAGCGCGCGCGCGCTCGCCAGCCAGCCCGCCAGCGCCGCCGCGAACAGCTCGTCGCGCACCGGCCCCGAGCAGTCGTCCGCGACCGCGAACGGGCCGCTGATCACCGCGTCGACCCCGGCGATCGGCGCCGCGAGCTCGAGCTCCACCAGCGAACAACCATCGACGATCACCCGCAGCGCACAGACCTCGCTGGCCACGCGCCGCACCCCGACTTCGCCGACCACCTGGCGATCTCCCAGCGTCACCACCAGCGGCGCGACCAGCACGTAGTTGCCCGGGTTCAGCGTCGCCTCGCATGGCTGCGCCCGCCAGCGCCGCCGCCTCGCCTCGATCTGCATGTCGCGCCGCAGCGCCGTGCTCACGTCGCGCCGCCGCTCGCCGAAGGCCATGGCCAGCACGGAGTCAACAAACGCGTCGCCGCTGCGGATCACGAGCTCCTCGCGCGCCGACAGCAGCTCCGCGAAGTCCCCGTCCGTGACCGCCAGATGCCCGACCCGCTCCGCCTGCGCGCGCAACATCCCCAGCGTGCAGCGGCGCCCCCACAGGTCCGTGAACGCGACCACCCGCGCCATCGCCTCGCCGATCACCGTCCGCGGAGCGAGGGCCCCCGGCCACTTGCGCCACACCGGCCGCAGACGCGTGAGGAGCCCCGCCTCGAGCTCCACCGCCTCACCCGGCCCGATCGCCCGCGCCACCACCTCCGCCGCCAGGCTCACCCCCAGCGCCAGCGCCCGCGCGTGCTCCTCGTCCTGCACCACCTTGTCGCCCGAGAGGTCGGTGAGCAGGCGGTCGCTCGCGACCACCGCCACCAGCCCGTCCGGCAGCCACTCGCGCGCCTCGTCGCAGATCCACACCCCGTGCCGCACCAGCCGGATCACCCCGCAGCCGCCGCTCGCCGGCAACAGCCCGGCCACCCCGCGGCAGCTGCCCTGCTCCCCGCGCTGGACATGCTCCGCGTCGGCGAGCACGAGCCCCTCGCTGATGCGCTCGCCGTTCAAGGTGATCGGCAAGCTCGCGTAGCGCCCGCGCTCGCGCAGCCACGTCGCCTCGGCCAGGGTGCCGCGCAGGTGGCGGACGAAGCGGACCACCAGCCCCGGCCGAAACCGCTGCTTGACGTGGATCTGCGTGCCCGGGGTCGCCGCCGTCGCCGTCCCGATCACGTCGGCCTCGTCGTGACGCGCCAGCATCGTCACCGCCCCCTCACCCGCACCGCTGATCAGCCGCACGTGCCGCGGGTTCAGGGCCAGCGCCGCGTGCAAGCCGATCGCCAGCTGCTGGCGCGCCCGCTGGTGGTCCGTGTGGGCCGCGGCGAAGCTCGAGTTGTACAGGTCGTCGAGGTCCTCCGCCGTGATCGGCGCCCCGTCGAAGCGCGCGATCAGGTCGTCGCTGTCGCACTCGATCTCCAGCTGGCTCGCCCCCTTCAGCGTCGCCAGGGCCACCAGGTGCAGCACATAGCGCTGCGGCTCGGCGACCTGGAAGGTCCGCAGCTTCTCGCGCGCCTTCTCGCGGTCGAAGCTGAAGCTCCCCACCGACTCCACCCGCCCCGCCCCCTGCAGCGCCGCGATCAGGTCATCCGTCGCCATCGTCGCTCCATCGCCTTCGCAGCCAACTTGTGATCGTCTTGCAGCGAGAGCCCCGCCCCGCCCTCGAGCACGATCGTCTTGGCCAGCTTGTACGCCGCCAGCTCCGGCTCCTGCGCCGCCAGCCGCAGCGCCGCCAGCACCGTCGGATGTTGCACATTCACGATCAACCGTCGCCCCGACGTCAGCGTCAACGAATCGACCGAGCTCACCGCCCCCACCTCCTCCTGGGCGATCGCCACCCGCGAGGCCACCGCCGAGTTCGCGTACTCGAGGCTCGCCGCGACCGGCCGCGGCCGCGGCCCCAGCTCGGAGAGCAGCAGGTCGAGCTCGCCGCGCAGCACTCCCCACGACGCCGGCTCCTCCGCCGCCAGCGAGGTACACAGCACCGCGTTCGCCCGCGGCGACGCCCGCCCCGCCAGCACCTGGGCCAGCTCGCACACCCGCGGCGGCTCACGCTCCGCCGCGCCCGCCGGCACTTCACCCTCGGCCGCGATCACCAGCTCACCGCGGGCGTGCAGCGCCTCCGTCAGCGGCGACACCTGCGAGGCCCACGTCACCCGCCCCGCCTTCGCCGCCTTGCGCAGCGTGTTCAGGTCGACCAGCCCCGCGTGGTGACAGCGGACCAGCGGCGTCCGCCAGGCCGCCTTCGGCAGCGCGTCGTCCTCTCGCAGGTGGCGCAGCAGCTGGCGCATCAGCCCGTCCGCCTCGTCGCCGCGGCGGTGCAGCGCCCCGGTCCGCGCCGCCAGCTCCCCGGCCCGCGCCGCCAGCTCGCGGATCAATTGCTCCCGCAGCGGCCCCTCCACCTGCGCCCGCGCCAGCCCCAGCACCCGCGCGTGGCCCTCGTCGCGCAGCACGTTGTCGCGGGTCATCGTGTGCTCGAGCTCCGGCGACCACAGCTTCACGTGCACCCCCGGGAACGGCCCGGGTCGCTCCTCGAGCAGGGTCAAGCCGCGGTTGTAATAACTGATCGAGCTGTCATCGCCCTGGTCGTAGCCGACGACGATGCGAGCGTCCCCGATCTCCGCCGTGACCACGCAGGCCAGCTCGAGCCCGAAGGCCCGCGAGATCGATCGCCCCTCGATGCGGATCTCCGCCGGCACGTGGCGACACCAGAACGCGATCACCTCACGCGCCCGCGCGATGAACGCCCGCGCCTCCTTCTCCGCCATCGTCTTGTAGATCGTGATCTTGGTGCCGTCGACCGGCTGCTCGCGGGCCACCCGGCGAAAGCTGCGGTCCGGCAGGAAGATGACCCGCCAGTGCTCCCCCGCGCGCGAGGTGTCGATGCAGATCACCTCCGGCTGCAACGCAAACACCGACACGAACCCGATCCCGAACCGCCCGATCTTGGTCCGGTCGCCCTCCTTGCTCGACGAGAACAGCCGCGTCAGCTTGGTGTCGATGATGTGGCGGTCCATGCCCTCGCCGTAGTCGTCCACGTGCACCACCAGGCGCCCGTCCACGTGCTCGAAGCGGATGTCGATCTCGGTCGAGCCCGCGTCGACCGCGTTCTGGACCAGCTCACGGAAGCAGGCCATCGGGTCCGCGAACTGGTGCACCAGCCCGGCCAGCGCCTCCGCCACCGAAGCTTGCGCCTGCACCACGGCGCCAGTGTACACGAGCCACCCATCCGGCAGGCCGCGCGCGCCCACGCGCCCCGCTCTAAGATAACCTGCCGACATGCGTACCCTTGGCCTGGCTTCCTTTGTTGGCGCGCTCCTCCTCGGCATCGCCTGCGGCGACAGCACGGCCGGCAGCGGCGACACCGGCGGCTGCACGGTCGGCAGCGCTGGTTGCCCCTGCACCACCGGCGGCGGCTGTGACCCGAACCTGACCTGCCTCAGCAACACCTGCGTCGAGCTGCCCGGCGAGACCACCACCAGCCCGACCACCGGCCTCACCAGCGACGGCCCCGGCAGCGTCAGCGACAGCGTCACGCAGAGCACCACCGACGCCCCGACCACCGGCCCCGTCACCAGCGGCCCCACCACCGACAGCAGCGGCGGCGACGAGGGCCCCAAGCTCGACGTCGGCCAGGACACCACCACCGGCGTCCCGGTCGAGGGCTGCCGCAAGATCGACATGCTCTTCGTGCTCGACGGCTCGGGCTCGATGATCGAGGAGCGCCAGGCCCTCTCCGCCGTCAACGCCTTCACCGACATCGTCACGACCCTCGCCAACCTGAACGGCGAGATCGACTACCGCATCGCCGTCACCACCGACAACGACGACGGCTTCGTCAACCCCAACAACTGCTGGGACCAGCCCAACAAGTGGATCGACTCGGTCGGCAACACCCCCGCCGACGTCGCCAAGGCCTTCAACTGCTCCGTCTCCGGCTTCGGCAACAACACCTTCGAGGCCTCCGTCGGCTGCGAGCACGTCCTCACCAGCGCCGCCGACCTGCTCACCAGCGACAAGAGCGGCTTTATCCGCAAGGACGCCCTCCTGGTCCTCGTCATGGTCACCGACGTCGACGACTACGGCGCCTACGACCAGATGAACGGCAACGACTGCAACATCGGCTGCGGCACCCCTCCGCCGCCCCTGCCGGGCCTCCTGCAGAAGCTCGTCACCGTCAAGGGCGGCGACATGGGCGGCGTCGCGGCGATCGTCATCGCCGGCGACCCCACCCTGAACCCGGGCGTCAACTTCTGCGGCCAGCCCGGCAGCTGCGGCTGCAACGGCATCGACTGCGGGGTCTTCCACGCCGACCGCCTCTACCAGTTCACCGGCATGCTCGGCGCCAACGGCTACGCCGCCGACCTGTGCAAGGGCACCAAGACCGTCCCCGAGGCCGTCAAGACCGCCCTCACCGAGAAGATCGACCTCGCCTGCATGAAGTTCGACCCGCCAGCCTGAGCCGCCACGGGCCTGTCCCGAAGGACAGGCCCGCGCTCGCCTTACTCCGCCGACCCGCCGCGCAGCCCATCGAGCTGCCCGCGCGCGTACAGCTTGTACGAGGTCCGCGTGCCCCGGCGATGGTCGACCACCACGTCGCCCTGGACCTGCACCGTGCGGATCTTGTCGCCGCGCATGCCCGAGCCCGCCTGTTGTTTACGCGTCGCGTCACGCTCCTCCCGCGCCCGCGTCGTCGCCTGCGCCTGCAACCTGGCCTGCAGCAGCTCCTGCGCCGTGTCCCGGTTCATGCTCTGGCTGCGCCCGCCGTCGCAGCGGATCGAGATCCCCGACGGCAGGTGCTTCAGCAGCACCGTCGTCGAGGTCTTGTTGCGGTGCTGCCCGCCCGCGCCGCTGCCCTTCGTGAACTGCTCGACCAGGTCCTCCGGCCGCAGCTCGACCCGCGCCGCCTCGGCCGGCGTCAGCACCACCACCGTCACCGTGCTCGAGTGCACCCGACCCCGCTTCTCGGTCGGCGGCACCCGCTGCCAGCGGTGCCCGCCGGCCTCGTCGGCGAAGCAGGCCTGCGCCCGCTTGCCCCGCACCTTGCAGCGGACGATGCCCGGCCGCTCGTCGATCACCTCGAGGTCAAAGGTGCTCCCGCGCGGCGAACTTCTGATAAATGGCCAGCTGTTCGTACACCAACAGGCGCGCGTCGGCGCCGCCCTCGGCGGCCCGGATCTCCACGATGATCGTCTCCATGGTCCTTCTCCTGGCAGGTCCCCCGGGACATGTCCCAAGCGCCCTGTCCTCCGGGTCACCTGCCAGCGACCGGCCAGAGCGCCGCAAAACGGCGAAATTCAGGCGCACAGCGGAGATCCGCCGCCCACCCGCAAACCCGGGCCGCGGTCAACCGTGCCACGCCGGCAGCCGCCCGCAGCGCGAAGCGCAGGCGACAGCACGACGATGACGGACACAGGTCAGCACGCGAACCTCGAAGCGCCGCCATCTTGCCCGCACTCTCGCCCCCACGCAAGCCCCGGGAGCCCGCGCACTGCACATCCGAGCCGCGGCGCACCACGACAGCTCCGCATCACCACGCGCCCCGCTCACGGCAACCCGCGGATCGCAGCGGGCCTGCGCGCCACGTCCCACACCCGCGGAGCGTCCGTCGCCGCGAGCTCGCGGCCCCAGCAGTGCACCGCCTCGCCGCCACTGGCCAGCGCGCAGCTCAGCTGATCGCCGGCCGCGATTGCACGCACCCGCGCCAGACCCCGCACCGACACCGGCACCAGACGCGTGCTCATACTGCCGTCGCCGACCGCCCCCTCGCTGTTGCTGCCCCAGCACACCACCTCGCCCGCACGCCGCAGCGCGCAGCTGTGGTCCTCGCCCGCGACCACCGCGACCGCGTCGCGCAGCCCCTCCACCGTGACGATCGTCGCCCGCTCCTCCTCGGCCCCGTCGCCCAGGCGCCCGCCGAAGCCGCTGCCCCAGCACACCACCTCGCCGCCGCGCCGCAGCGCGCAGCTGTGCAGGTGACCGATCGCCAGCGCCGTCGCGTCCGCGAGCCCCCGCACGAGCGTCGGCTCCGTCCGGTCGACCCGCGTGCCGTCACCGATCCGTCCATAAAAATTCAGCCCCCAGCACAGCACCTCGCCGCTGGCCCGCCGCACACAGCGGTGCACCGCCCCGAGCCCGACCTCCTGGGTGTCACGCGGCAGCGTCACCGCGTCGGCCAGCGCCGCCGCCCCTTCGCCGTGCCAACACCGCAGCTTGCCCCCCGTCTCCAGCGCGCAGCTCGTGTGCCCGCGCGCCACCAGCTGTGTCACCCCCTGCAGCCCCGCGACCACCACCGGCGTCGGTCGACTGCGCGTGCTCGGAGCCGGCGGCGGCGGACCCATCCCGTGCTCGTCGCGCGACTCACCCACCGGCTCGCCCGCCTGCCCGAGCTGCCCGAAGGTGTCGTCGCCCCAGCACTGCACCTCCCCGCCGACCCGCCGCGCGCAGCTGTGCCGCGCCCCCGCGACCACCTCCACCGCGTCCGACAGCCCGACCACGAACACCGGCCGCTTCGGCGTGGTCCACCCGCCGTCGCCGAGCTGCCCGAAGCTGTTGTCCCCGAGGCACGCGACCCGACCACCCGCCACCGCACATGCGTGCCCTCCCCCTGCCGCCAGCGCCGTCAGCGGGGCCTTCTTCGCGTCTGTCTCAAAGGCCAGGTACGGCCCGCGTCGCCGCGGCGCCGCCCCGTTGTCCGCCTGGCCCGCCTCGTTGTAACCCCAGCACCACGCCGTCCCGTCGCGCAGCGCGGCGCAAGCGTGAGCTGACCCAAGGGATAGGTCAGCCACCGACCCGATCGCCACCTGCACGGGCTTCGCCTGCGCCTCCGTACCACCGTCGCCGAGCTGCCCGTCGCGGTCCTCGCCCCAACACAGCAGCTCCCCACCGCGCCGCAGCGCGCAGCTGAAGTCGCTGCCGGCCGCCACGCGCACCGCGTCGCGCAGCCCGGGCACCACCACCGGCCCGCGCTTCGCCGGGTCACGAAACGGCGGCGGATGATGCCCGGGCCAGCGCGGCGGCGGCGGGTCGAGCACCCCGTCACCACGCTGCCCCGCCCGCCCCTCGCCCCAGCACTGCACCCGACCATCCACCGTGCGCGCGCACATGTGCCGATCTCCCGCCGCCACCTCGACCACCGCCGCGACCCCCGGCACCGCGATCGGCGTCGTCGAATACGTCACCCCCACCGGCAGCGGCGGCCGCCCCCAGCACCACACTCGCCCCCGCTGCACCGCGCACGCGTAGCCCTCGCCCACAGTCACCGCCGAGGCCCGCAGCCCCGCCACCACCCGCGGCCGGTCGCTCCCGTCCTCGTCGTCGCCCGCCCCGTAGCGCTCGCCCCAGCACTGCACCTCCCCGGCCTGTCCCAAGGTACAGGTTCGAGATCCCCCCGCGGCGATCACCTTCACCCCCGTCAAGCCCGGCACCTGCGCCGCCTGCAGCCGCGACCCGGCCTGTCCATCACCGACCTGCCCCTGCGTCGCGTCGCCCCAGCACGCAACGGTCCCGCCGCGCCGCAGCGCACAGCTGTGCCAGTTGCCGATCGCCACCGCCACCGCGTCCGCGAGCCCGAGCACCGGCGTCGGCGCCCGCCTGTCCTCCCGCGTCCCGTCGCCGAGCTCGCCGTGCCCGTTGTATCCCCAACAATGCACGCGCCCCGAGATCACCGCGCAGCTGTGCATCAGCCCCGCCACCACCTGCAGCCCGCCCGGATGCGCCGCACTCGCGCCAATCTCCGCGCCACTCTCCGGCACCTTCGCCCCCGCCTCCGCCTCCTCCGCCTCGGCCACGCTCATCGGCAGCTCCGCCGCGCTCGCCGGCACGTCCATCGCCACCTCCGCGCTCGTCGCGACCACCGCCTCCGGCGTCGCCCGCGGCGCGCAGCCCATCAGCAGCGCCGCCGCGACGACTCGCCTCACCCCGCCTGCTCCTCGCGGATGCGCGTCGAGAAGTGCGGGTCGCGGTCGATCGCCTGCCCCAGCGTCGAGATCGCCGCCCGCTGCTTCAGCCGCGCGAACGGCAGCCCGGGATTAATGATCCCGATCCGCTGGAGATACTCCGGCGTGTGGCCCGTGGCGATCATCTGCCAGTTGAGCGGCAACCGCTGCCCCGCCGCGCGCACCAGCCGGACGATCTGCGTCGTGCAGTTGGTGATGACCGTGTGATAGAAGCGCGGCGTGCGGGCCAGCTGGTTGCAGTCGGCGACGTAGGCCCGCAGCAGACGCTCGCGAAACTCCGGCGTCGACACCAGGCGGTAGAGATACACGTCCTCACGCCTCACCGTCGTGCGCAGGCGGATGATGTCGCGCTCGTCCGCCGCGATCGTCACCAGCTCGTAAGCCTTGAAGAAGCCGGCGTAGTTCGACCACTCCTTGCCGCGCGCGCGCCGGACCTCGATCGAGAAGGCCAGGTGATCCTGGCCTTCGAAGCCGAAGCTGACGATCAGGTGGGCGATCGACGGACCCATCCAGTACGACGCGAACAGGTCGATCGACTCGAGCCGCGCCAGCTCGTAGCTGCGCGTCTCCCAGCGCTCATCGAACGCCGTCTCGCTGTGCCAGTCGAAGCAGCGCACGTCGCGGACCGTGAGCAGCCCGCCCTCGATCGTCGCGGTCGTCTGACGGGCCACGTCTGGCGCCCAGTCGCGGTCGGTCCGCGGCCGCAGCGAGGCCCACCACGCGTTCCACACCACCACCGCCACCACGTACACCGCCAGCAGCTCGAGCGAGCCGAGCAGCGCCGTCGCCAGCGTCAGCACCCCCCACGCCGCCGCCCACACCACGCCGTGACGCCGCCGGCTGAAGTGGAAGAAGCTCGCCGCCGCATGAAAGCCGCCGATCAACAGGACCAGGAGCTGCGACCACCACGGCATGCGTCGCCAGCATAACCCGCCAGACACAGCCGCGACCATGGCCCGCATTACGCCCAGCTTGGGGCCCGCACACCGAACTCTTGCGCCCGCCGCTGATGCCCGCCCCGTCCTGCTTTACGCCGAGTTTACGCCCAGCACACCGAACTCTTGCGCCCGCCCCTGACGCCCGCTGCCCCGCCCTCGTCGAAGCAATCGGAAGGAAACACCGCCATGATCACCCTGACCACCCTGACCACCCGCATCGCCCTCGCCCTCGCCAGCTTCAGCTTCGCCGGCCTGATCCACAGCAGCACCGCCGAGGCCGCCCCCGCCGACCGCCAGGAGCACGGCGCCGGCAAGGCCGAACGCATGTGCGCCCGCCTCGCCTGCAGCCCCGACCAGAAGGCCAAGATCCAGCAGATCAAGGCCAGCAAGGCGCCGCAGGTCAAGGCCGCCCGCGAGCAGATGCGCACCCTCCGGGCCCAGGTCCAGGCCGAGCTGCGCAAGCCGAGCCCCGACGCCAAGGCGATCGCCCGCCTCGACGCCCAGATCGACGCCCAGCGCGCCGCGATCCACAGCCAGCGCCGCGCCGGCCAGCTCCAGCTCCTCGCCCTCCTCACCCCCGAGCAGAAGACCAAGCTGCTCGCCGCCGCCGATCAGCGCCGCGGCAAGGGCCACGGCCACGGCAAGCGCCGCGGCCACGGCAACGGCCGCGGTGACGGCAACGGCCGCGGCCCGGCCCGCGCCAACTGACCGACCGCAACCACGAAAAGACCCGGCAGGACGCTCCGTCCCGCCGGGTCTCACCGTCACCACCAAGAACCACGCGAAGACCCGGCACGACGCTCCGTCCTGCCGGGTCTCACCGTCGCCACCGCCTCAGCTCGCGGCCATCTTGCGCAGCACCGTGTGGAGGATGCCGCCGTTGCGGTAGTACTCGACCTCGACCGGCGTATCGATGCGAACCACCGCGTCGATCAGCGTGATGACCCCCGTGTCCGGATGCCGCGCCGTCACGCGGACCTCCTGCAGCGGCTTCACGTCGTCGCCGACCGCGATGTCGAACACCTCGCGCCCGGTCAGCCCGTGGCTGTTGCGCGTCTCGCCGGGCAGGAACTGCAGCGGCAGCACGCCCATCCCGACCAGGTTCGAGCGATGGATGCGCTCGTAGGACTCCGCCAGCACCGCCTTCACGCCGAGCAGGAAGGTCCCCTTGGCCGCCCAGTCGCGCGACGAGCCCATCCCGTAGTCCTTGCCCGCGATCACCACCAGCGGCACCTTCTGCTGCTGGTAGTGCATCGCCGCCTCGTACACCGAGGTGACCTCCTTGCTGAGGAAGTCGAGGGTGTAGCCGCCCTCGCGCCCGTCCGGGACGATGAGGTTCTTGATCCGCGTGTTGGCGAAGGTCCCGCGGGTCATCACCCGGTCGTTGCCGCGGCGCGCCCCGTACTGATTGAACATCTCGTAGGTCACCCCCTCCGCCAGCAGGTAGCGGCCCGCCGGCGAGTCCTTCTTGATCGACCCGGCCGGCGAGATGTGGTCCGTCGTGATCGAGTCGCCGAGCATCAACAGCACCCGCGCCGACTGGATCGGCCCGATCGGCCGCACCTCGCGGGTCAGCTCGGTGAAGAACGGCGGCTCCTGAATGTACGTGCTCTGCTGGTTCCAGCGATACAGCGAGCTCTCGACCGTCTCGATCGCCTGCCACTCGCTCGAGCCGGCGAATACGTCCGCGTACTGGGCGATGAACTGCTCGCGCGTCACGCACTTCTTGATCGTGTCGAGGATCTCCTGCCGCGTCGGCCAGATGTCGCGCAGGAACACCGGCTCGCCGTAGCGGTCGCGCCCGATCGGGTCCTTCGCGAAGTCGATGTCGACCGTCCCCGCGATCGCGTACGCCACCACCAGCGGCGGCGACGCCAGGTAGTTGGCCTTAACGTCCGGGTTGATGCGCCCCTCGAAGTTGCGGTTGCCCGAGAGCACGCCCGCGGCCACCAGGTCGCCGCGCTGGATCCCGCGCGAGATCGGCTCCGGCAGCGGACCCGAGTTGCCGATGCAGGTCGTGCAGCCGAAACCGACCAGGTTGAAGCCCAGCGCCTCGAGGTCCGGCCACAGACCGGCCTTCGCGTAGTACTCCTGCACCACCGTCGAGCCCGGCGCCATCGAGGTCTTGACCCACGGCTTGCGCGTCAGCCCGCGCGCGTTGGCCTTGCGCGCCAGCAGCCCCGCGCCGATCATCACCTCGGGGTTGGAGGTGTTGGTGCAGCTCGTGATCGCCGCGATCACCACCGCCCCGTCGTGCAGCGTCAGCTCGTCGTCCTCGAGCTCGATGCCGACGCCCGGGCTCGGCCCGGTCTTGCCGAACACCTTGGCCAGATCGCGGTGCCACTGCTCCTTCATCTCGCGCAGCGGGATGCGGTCCTGCGGCCGCTTCGGCCCGGCCAGCGCCGCGTCGATCGTCCCCAGGTCGAGCTCCAGCACCTCGCTGTACTGCACCGCGCGGCTGTCGTCGTACCACAGCCCCTGCAGCTTGTAGTACTGCTCGACCGCGGCGATCAGCGGCTCGGGCCGACCCGACAGACGCAGGTACGCCAGGGTCTGCTCGTCGACCGGGAAGAAGCCGACCGTCGCCCCGTACTCCGGCGCCATGTTGGCGATCGTCGCCCGGTTGGCCAGCGGCATGTCGGCCAGACCAGGCCCGAAGAACTCGACGAACTTGCCGACCACCCCGCGCTTGCGCAGCAGCTCCGTGACCCGCAGGACCAGGTCGGTCGCCGTGCAGCCCTCCGGCAGCTTGCCGGTCAGGCGCACGCCGACCACCTGCGGGATGAGCATGTAGATCGGCTGGCCCAGCATCACCGCCTCGGCCTCGATCCCGCCCACGCCCCACGCCAGCACCCCGAGCCCGTTGATCATCGTCGTGTGGCTGTCGGTGCCGACCAGCGAGTCCGGGTAGATGTTCCCGTGCTGCCCCTCCACCCCGTCGCCGTCCCACACCACCTTCGCCAGATACTCGAGGTTGACCTGGTGGACGATGCCGGTCGCCGGCGGGACCACGCGGAAGTTGTTGAAGGCCCCCTGGCCCCACTTGAGGAACTCGTAGCGCTCGCCGTTGCGCTGAAACTCCAGCGTGCTGTTGATCCGCAGCGACTGCGACGAGGCGAAGGAGTCGACCTGCACCGAATGGTCGATCACCAGGTCGCAGGGCACCAGCGGGTTGACCCGCGCCGCCGCGCCCGGGTCCCCCGTCAGCCGCACGATCGCCTCGCGCATCGCCGCCAGGTCGACCACCGCCGGCACCCCCGTGAAGTCCTGCAGGACCACCCGGCCGGGCATGAACGGGATCTCGACCTCGCCGACGTGCCTGGCGTCGTAGCGGGCCAGCGCCTCGATGTGCGCCGGCGTGAAGATGAAGTCGTCGAAGTTACGCAGGCACGACTCGAGCAGCACCTTGATGCTGTACGGCAGCGTGTCGACCGGGCCGAGGCTGCGCAGCGCGTCGAGACGGTACACGGTTCGCTGGCCGAGCGGAGTGTCGAGCTGGGCTCTCGCGGAGAACGGGTCACGCTTGGATGCGGTCATTTTGGCGGGCGAAGCCTATCAAATTCACCTCTGCCGTTTGCCCGCGCGATCTCCGCAAATCGACCACCTGGCTGGCCCCCTGCCGGCCCCCTGCCACCTCCGGCCACCTCGCGGCCACCTCGCGGCCACCTCGCGGATGGACAAGCCGTCGACCTCGTTTATCTTCCGGCGACCATGGCCCCCCAAGACAAGCCCTTCCTGACCGACATCAAGACCCTGAGAGAGCGCGCCCGCCAGCACATCGAGCGCGGCGCCGTGACCTCCGGCTACACCGGGGACCGCGAGACGATCCTCCGCCTGCTCGGCGAGGCCCTGGCGACCGAGCTCGTGTGCGTGCTCCGCTACAAGCGCCACTTCTACATGGCCTCGGGCCTCCACGCCGACTCCGTCGCCGCCGAGTTCGCCCAGCACGCCACCGAGGAGCAGACCCACGCCGACCAGCTCGCCGCCCGCATCGTCCAGCTCGGCGGCAAGCCCGACTTCAACCCCGACAGCCTCACCAAGCGCAGCCACGCCGAGTACGTCGAGGGCGAGACCCTGCGCGAGATGCTCAAGGAGGACCTCATCGCCGAGCGCATCGCCATCGACAGCTACCGCGAGATGATCGCCTACATCGGCAAGGACGACTCCACCACCCGCCGCATGCTCGAGGGCATCCTGGCGATGGAGGAGGAGCACGCCGACGACCTCCAGTCCCTGCTCGAGACCAACACCTGACCATGCACACGCTCGCGATCCACCCCGACGCCGACCGGGCCGAGCTCTACCGCGACCTGCTCGCCAGCATCCGCGCCCTGGTCGCCGACGAGCCCGACCTGATCGCCAACCTCGCCAACATCAGCGCCGCGATCAAGCAGGCCCTCGCGCCCGTCTCGTGGGTCGGCTTCTACCGCCAGATCGGCCCAGATCTGGTCCTGGGCCCGTTCCAGGGCAAACTCGCCTGCACCCGCATCGGCCCCGGCAAGGGCGTGTGCGGGGCCGCGGCCGCCCGCCGCGAGACCCTCGTCGTCCCCGACGTCCACGCCTTCCCCGGCCACATCGCCTGCGACGCCGACACCCGCAGCGAGATCGTCGTCCCGATCGTCCGCGCCGGCCAGCTGCTCGCCGTGCTCGACCTCGACAGCGAGCGAGCCGCCGCCTTCGACGCCGTCGACGCCGCCCAGCTCGAGCAGATCGCCGCCCTCGTCGCCGACCTGGCCTGGTAGCCCGCCGCCCTGATAAGCTCCCGCCGGCATGATGATCGTCACCGGCACGAAGCGCTCCGGTACCTCGATGTGGATGCAGATCCTCATCGGCGCCGGCTACCCGATCATCGGCGAGGCGTTCCCGATGCGCTGGGAGCACACGATCAAGGCCGCCAACCCCGAGGGCTTCTACGAGTCACACCTCCGCCGCGGCATCTTCTACCGCACCAACCCGCACCCCAAGACCGGCGCCTACCTGTTCCCCGAGCAGGTCGCCCACCACGCGGTCAAGGTCTTCATCCCCGGCCTCGTCCGCAGCGACCGCGCCTTCATCGGCAAGGTCATCGCCACCGTCCGCGAGTGGCGCGAGTACGAGTCCTCCATCGCCCGCCTCTACGCCATCGAGGACGAGTCCCGCCGCGCCGAGGGCAAGGGCGCCCTCATCCCCGAGGAGCGCATGCCCGGCGCCCTCGAGTGGTGGTCCGAGAACTTCGCCCTCGTCCGCGACATCGCCGTCCGCCGCTACCCCGTCCACGTCCAGACCTACGAGGGCCTGCTCAAGGACCCCGAGACCGTCATCCCCGCGGTCCTCAAGTGGCTCGGCCGCGGCGACCCGGCCAAGGCCCTCGCCGCCGTCAAGCCCGAACACCGGACCCAGAAGCGCCCCGAATCCACCTCCGTCGAGCCCGAGGTCGCCGAGGTCTTCGACACCTTCTACGCCGCCATGCACGCCGGCAAGGGCCTCGACGCGCCGCTCCTGCAGAAGCTCAACGACACCAACGAGCTGCTCGCCCCCCGCATCGCCCAGCTCCACCACCGCCTGCGCGAACAGAACCGCCGCCGCGCGGTCCTCCGCGCCAAGCTGAAGGCCGAGCAAGCCGCCACCGGCGCCCCGGTCGACGACAGCCACGAGGACGACGAGACGGAAGAGTCGACCTGAGCGGCGAGCTCACCCGCGGCAGGCCGAACCACCGTCGACGTGTCGGTCAATTGTCCGCTGTCCGCTCGCCACGCGCGCCGCCACGACCTGTCCCTTGAGACAGCCGCCGCGTCACCCGTGCGTGTTATCCATGCATGGTGTCGTCGCAGCGCTACGTCGTCCGCGTCGAGGCCGACGTGTACACCGCCCGGCACGCCGCCGAGCGGCTCGCGCGGACCGAGGGCTTCGCCCGCATCGCCGCCCAGGAGGTCGCGCTCATCACCTCCGAGCTCGCGTGGAACATCGTGCGCCACGCCGGCCGCGGCACGATCTCCTTCACCCTCGTGATCGACCCCGAGCACGGCCCCGGCCTCGAGATCCACGCCCACGACCCGGCGCCGCCGATCGCCGACCTCGCCCTCGCCCAGCGCGACGGCCACACCGCAGGCGGCCCGATCCCCCACGAGCTCATGCTGCGCCGCCGCGGCATCGGCAGCGGGCTCGGGGCCGTGGCCCGCCTCGGCGACCGCCTGCTCCAGCGCCCCGACGGCGCCGGCAAGTGCCTGAGCGTCACCCGCTTCCTGGCAAGGCCGCAGCGCTGACCGACGTAGCCGCCCCGCCCTCGACCCTCGTCACCCGCAGGCCCATCGCCCGCATGCAGTACTTGAGCCCCTCCCGCAGGCTGCGCAGCGTGATCACGCCGTGCATGTCGAGCCCCAGCGCGACGATGATCTGCGCGACCGACGGCTGGATGCCGGTGATGACGCAGCGCGCCCCCAAGAGCCCCACCGCGCGCATCACCTTCAGCAAGTGATCGGCGGTCGCCGTGTCCACCGTGTCGACGCCCGTCAGGTCGACGATCGCAAACTTCGCCCCCGTGCGCGCCACCGTCTCGAGCAGCGAGTTCTTCATGTCCGCCGCCCGCATGCTGTCGACCAGCCCGACCACCGGCATGGTCACGATGTCGTCCCACACCTGGATGATCGGCGTCGACATCGAGTGGATCGCGTCCTGCTGGGCCTCGACCCGCTGCCGCAGCTCCTCCTCCACGCGGCGATAGTCGGCCTCGAACTGGGACGACAACACCAGCGCCTGCTCGCGCTCCGCCAGCGCCTCCTTGTAGGGCGTGATGTCCCGCGCACACGCGTAGAGCAGCCCATCCGGGCCCGCCGCCGCCGCGGTCCACGACAGCCAGCGGTACTCGCCGCCCTGGTGGCGGTAGCGGTTCTCGAAGCCCACCAGCTCGGCGCCCTGGAACAGCTTCGCCGCCGCCGCGGCCGTCGCCTCACGGTCCTCGGCGTGCACGAAGTCGACGAAGGGCCGCGCCCGCAGCTCCGCCAGCGAGTAGCCGAGCACGCGGGCCCACACGGGGTTCAGGTCGACGAAGTAGCCGTCACGGTTGGCGGTCGCGAGCATCTCGAGCGAGACCTGAAAGAAGCGGTCGTAGTCAGCCATGGCGCGGGTCCTCGGCGGGCGTAGCGGGGAGCGATGCGAACACTACGGGCTCGGGCGACGCGCCCCGCGCCCGCTCTTGTTGGCGATGCAGGCCTGGAGGGCCTCCTTGAGGTTGGCGTAGGTCGGGATGCCCGTCAGGTCGACCCCGAGGTCGACGATCGTCTGGGCCACCAGCGGACCGATCCCCGAGATGATGCCGTTGGCCCCGAGCAGCTGGACGCCGCGGATGAGCCGCACGAAGTTGTCGGCGGTGTAGGTGTCGACCGTCTCGACGCCCGTGACGTCGATGATCGCGTGGCGCGACTTGGTCTGGATGATCGTCTCGAGCAGCTTCTCCATCATGCGGCTGGTCCGATCGCCGTCGACCGAGCCGATCACCGGCACCGCCAGCACGCCGTCCCACACCTGGATGATCGGCGTCGACAGGGCCTGGATCGCCGCCTGCTGCTGGGCGATGATGTCGAGCTTGTCGCGCAGCTCCTGCACGCTGCGGTCGCGCTCGGCCAGCGCCCGCATGTGCGCCTCGCCGGTGCGCCGCAGCTCGACCAGCACCCGCTGGAGGTCCGCGCTGGTCGCCTGCTCGCTCCGCGCCAGCTCGGCCAGCTCGGCGTCGAGGTCCCGCTCCGACACCTCGACCACCACCTCGTCATAAGGATCGCCCTCGGCGACGAACATGGTCTGACGACACCAGCAATTGGTCCCGAACAGGCGCGTCCCGTACGCCGTGAACTTGCCGGCGATCAGCCCCGCCCCCCAGTTAACGCCGGTGTTGCGCTGGAGCAGCCCCTCCCAGCCGTCGTACACGCGAAACACCGCCTGCCGGGCCGCACGGTCGACCTCGACGCACTCCCAGCGGCCCCAGCCCGCCGTGTACGCGAACAGGTTCAGCCGGACGAAGCCCGCCTCGAAGCTGGGCTCCGCCGCGATGATCTCCCAGTCCTGATCGACCCCGCGCTGGCCCTCGGCCTGCATCGCCAGCGAGAAGCGCTGCAGGCCGACCATGTTGACGAAGCCGCGCAGCAAGCTGGCCAGCGAGCTGTCGCGGAACATCATCACGCACGGCACGCCCGCGATCGAGAAGCCGCCGTGCTCGAGGTCCCAGCGGAACTCGAGGCCCTCGATGGTGATGGTCGGGTGACGCAGGTCCATATCAGCCGTTCTCCTGAAGCTCGCCGCCGAACTCGTCCTCGGGCTCGATGTCCGTCACCGTCGCGGTGACGCCGAGTCGCACCAGCGCGTCCTCGAGGGTGAGCGCCGTCTGGGCCAGGCGGAAGTCGGCCCCCATCGTCTGCAAGGTCATCGCGATCGGCGCGCTCATGCCACAGATCACGGTGGGCGTGCCCATCAGCTTGGCCGCGGCCGCCAGGTTGGCGATCACGTGGCACAGGTGGCTGTCCATCGTCCACATGCCGGTCACGTCGATCACCAGGCCCGCGGCCGCCGTGTCGCGGATCGTCCGCAGCACGTCGTCGACCAGCACCGCCGCCGTCTCGTCGGTCACGTCGCCCTGCAGCGGGACGACGATGCGCTGCCAGAGCTGGATCACTGGGATGCGGTTCTCGTACATGCTCATGGCTTCATACCTTTAGATCACAGGCCACCACGGTGGCGTCGTCGCTCGGTTTGCGGTGCTCGCGGATCACCGCCTCGCACAGGTCCTCGACGCTCAGGTGGAGCATCGTCTCGAGCGGGCTGCGCTGCGAGATGCCGTCGCTGAACAGGACCAGGCGGCTGTCGACCGCCAGCTCCGCGCGGCACATGCGAAACTTCTGGACCCGGGCGCCGAGCACCCCGGGGCTCAGCAAGATCGGCAGCTTGCCGCCGAAGCAGCGCAGCTCGACGTTGCCGACCCCGCAGCACACGATCGTCGGCCCGTGCAGCAGGCACACCGTCGCCGCCGCGCCCCGGGTCCCACGCAGCGCAGCGTGCAGCCCCTGCATCCCGAGCTCGAGCTCGGCGCAGAGCGACATCGTCGCCAGGAACGCCGAGGCCCGCGCCGACGCCACCGCCGCCGCCTCCCCGTGCCCGAGCCCGTCGATCACCGCGACCAGGATCCGGCCCTGCTCCTGGCGCAGCACCACCGCGTCGCCGTTGGCGTGCTCGCCGTCCTTCGGGACGCTGCGCTGGGCCGTGCGCCAGGTGGACATCAGTAGTTCACCTCGACTTCCACGCGGGTGCCCGCCGGGCTGCTGTCGATACGGAACTGATCCGCGAGGCGCTTGGTCCCCAGGATGCCGAGCCCGAGCCCGCTGCGGCTCTTGTAGCGCCCGCCGAGGATCTCCTCGAGGTTGACGATCCCCGGCCCCTGGTCGCGCGCCTCGACGTGCACGCAGCGGCGCGCCGGCCCGCACTGCCGCAGCGCCAGCTGGCCCCGACCCGCGTAGCTGATGATGTTGCGCGCCAGCTCGCTGACGATCGTCGCCAGCTTCTGCACCACCAGCGGCGAGACCCCGAGCGCGTGGCACAGGTCGCGCGCGGCCAGCCGGGCCCGGGCGATGTCCGCCTCGATCCGCAGCTCGAGCTCGATCGCCTCGACCTTGCGCGACGAGCCCAGACGCGTCAACTCGGCGACCGCCGCCCGCGTGTCCGCCTCGCCGCAGAACATCCGCAGCCCCTCGGCCAGGCGCGCCATCAGCTGCGTCGCCGGCGTCGCCCCGCGCGCCCCCGGCGACTCGCGCCGCGCCCGGACCAGGATGCTCTGCGCCCGCGTCGGGCTCACGTAGCGCCCGAGCACCGCCAGCAGCGCCTTGTCGTCCTGCTGCGCCTCGCTCACAGGTTCACCTCGACCTCGATCCACGTGCCGGTCGGACCGGTGTGGATGCGAAAGCCGTCGGCCAACCGCTTGGCGCCCACCAGACCCATACCCCGCCCGTTACGGCTGACCCTCCGGCCCGCCAGGATCTCGTCGAGCTCGGGGATCCCGGCGCCCTCGTCGATCGCCCGGATGAACACACACCTCTGATCGGTCCCGACCGAACCGACGATCAGACGCCCGCCGCTGGTGTAGAGCACCATGTTGCGCGCCAGCTCGCTGACCACGGTGGCGATCTTCTGCAGCGCCAGGGGGCGCGCCCCCAGCTTCTGGCACAGCTCGCGCACCGCCATGCGCGCGCGCGCCACGTCGCGCTCCGCCAGCACCTCGATCTCCAGCGCCACCTCCGGCGCGCCGGCCTCGATGTGCACCGCCGGCAGCTCCGCGGTGAAGGTGGAGCCGCCGCCGGGCGTGCTGGCCACCCGGATCTCCCCGCCCAGCATGTGGCACAGCCGCTGCGTGATCACCAGCCCCAGCCCGGTCCCCTCGTAGCGCCGCGTCGACGAGGTGTCGACCTGGTAGAACTCGCGAAACAGCTGGCCCACGTGCTCCGGCGCGATGCCGATGCCCGTGTCGCTCACCGAGAACAGCAGCCAGGCGCGACCGTTGACCAGCTGCCGCTTCACCCGCAGCGACACCGTCCCGTCGTGCGTGAACTTGCCGGCGTTGCTCAGCAGGTTCAGCAGGCACTGCCGCAGCTTGAGCGCGTCCGATCGCATCGAGCCCGCCGCCGGGTCGAGCTCCACCCGCAGCGCGTTGCGGTTGCGTTCGATCCCCGGTCGCACCGCCGCCAGCACCTCGTCGACCATCGCCGCCACCGCGAACTCCTCGACGTGGACCAGCATCTTGCCGGCCTCGATCTTCGAGATGTCGAGGATGTCGTTGATGAGCTGCAGCAGGTGCTTGCCCGCCGCGCGGATCCGCCGCACGTCGCTGGCGAAGCCCTCCTCCTTGCGCTCGCGCAGCTCCTCCTCGATGAGCTCGCTGTAGCCGAGGATCGCGTTCAGCGGCGTCCGCAGCTCGTGGCTCATCCGCGCCAGGAACTCGCTCTTGGCCCGCGACGCCTCCTCGGCCGCCGCCGTGCGCTCGGCGATGCGGCGCTCGAGCGAACCGTTGAGCTCGAGCAGCGCCGCCTCCTCGCGGACCACGGCCTGCTCCGCCTGCACCCGCGCCGTGATGTCCTGCGCCACCGCGAAGACCCGCCCCGCCTCGCGATCGCAGAGCGCCTGCCATGCCAGCCAGATCTCCCGCCCGTCGTGGCCCACGTAGCGGTTGCGGAACGCGACCACCTCGCCCGCCCGCGCGTTCAACTCGCGGGCGCTGGCCGCCGTGGCCTCGCGATCGTCCGGGTGCACGAACTCGAGATAGCTGCGCGGCCGCAGCTCGAGCGCGGCCGCCCCCAGCACCTGCATCATCGGCCCGTTCGCCTTGACGAATCGACCGTCGAGGTCGAGCTCGCAGATCAAGGTCTCGCTCGCCGCGAGCAGACGGCGATAGCAGACCACGTCGCGCTCACCGAGCGGCGCACCGAGCCCCGTCGGCTCGCCCGTCTCGCCCGTCGCTGTGGTGCCCTGGACCCTGTCCATCCCGCCTGGCCGCCGGCTATTTTGCACCCAGCCGGCATCCCCACGATCGAAGAAAATGCCGCCTGTTCCCGCGCGCCCCAACGCCCCAGCGCCCGTACGACTGTCCACGTGCAGCCGCAGGCCGCCCCGGACCCGCCAGACCGTCTCACTTCCTGTGACAGGTCGGGAAAACCTCCTCACTCCCGGTAACATTGCCCGACCTTCGGGCAACCGAGGTGCTGATGGTGACGATCGCGCCAGAACCAACCCCAGACGCAGACGCCGACCTGCTCCTCGGCGCCCTCGTCGAGCGAGCCCGCGGCGGCGACATGCACGCCTGGGCCCGGCTCTACCAGGACCACTGGGCCCGCCTCCTCCGCCACGTCAGCTACCTGACCGGCGACGTCACCGCGGCCGAGGACCTCGTGCAGGAGACCTTCGCCCAGGCCCTCGCCAGCCTTATCCGCTTCGACGCCCGCGCCCCGTTCTTCGCCTGGCTGCGAGGCATCGCCATGAACATCGTCCGCAAGCACTGGCGCACCCGCGGCCGCCGCACCCGTGCGTACACAAGGATCGAGGCCGAGAGCGGCCTCGGCCTCGCCGCCAACGACCCCGAGAACAATCACCTGTCCAGGCTGCGGGCCCAGACCCTGCTCGCCGTCCTCGACGAGCTCCCCGAGCACCTGCGCGAGGCCTTCGTCCTCTGTGATCTGCGTGACATGTCCACCGAGGACGCCGCCCAGGAACTCGGGATCTCCCCGGGCAACCTCCGCGTCCGGGCCACCCGGGCCCGCGCGCGCATCCGCGTCGCCCTCACCGAGCTCGGCTGGCTAAGCCCGCCGTCAGGAGATAGCCCATGACCGACGACGACCTCGACGCCTTCCTCGGCGCGACGCGCCGCCACCTCGACGCCGAGATCGCCGCGAGCAACGCTCGCCCCGACCTCGCCGCCTCCGTCGCCCGCGCCCACGAGATCGATCCCGCCGCCGTTGACCCCGTCGCCGTCCGCGAGGTCGCCGATCTGCCGCCGATCGCCCAGCTCCGGCCCCGCCCCGCGTCTGGCCTTGAGACCATGTCCGATCGGACAGCCATCGCCCCCTTCGCCGCCGATCTCCGCGACCACATCGAGGCCGAGCTCGCCCGCGCGATCCACCGCGTAGCGATCGCCGGCCACAACCCGACCACCAGCAACGCCAGCACCAGCGCCGCGAACACGACCACCGCGAACACGACCGCGAACGCCACCACCGCGAACACGACCGCGAACGCCACCACCGCGAACGCAACCGCCACGCACGCCCCGCTCGTCGTCGCACCGGCTCGCATCCGCCGCTCCCTCGTCGCCGTCAGCCTCGCCCTCGCCGCCGCGCTGCTCCTCGCATTCGGCCTCCGCGGCGCCCTCGAGGCCCGTCAGGCCCGTCCGGGCGCCATCCCCGGCGCCGCCGCCCTCGCCGGCCGGCTCGGCACCAGCGACCACGTCGAGCCCCGCGACCCGGCCCGCCGGGCCCACGAACAGGCTGTCCCCAAGGACATCTTGCCTGTCCCCGAGGACAGCAACAATACACCTGCCCCGAAGGACAGCTTCACCACACCCGAGGGCCCCGAGGGCCCCGAGGACCCCAGTGCAGCGTCGAAGCGCGAGCCGCGTCCGCGCCCGCACAAGCCGGAGCGCGTGACCCCGCCGCCCACGCCCAGCGACACGGCCCCTGCAGAAGATCCGCTCTCGGCGCTCGACCGCGAGGCCCAGGCCCGCTGGCAATCCGGCGACCTGCGCGGCGCCGCCGACAAGTTCGCCGAGATCGTCCAGCGCGCCCCCGGCAGCCGCGCCGCCGAGACCGCCTACGGCGACCTCTTCGCCCTCGAGAACCAGCTGGGCGGCGACCTCGTCAGCCTGTGGCGCGCCTACCTGCGCCAGTTCCCGCGCGGCCGCTACGCCGACGACGCCCGCGCCGGCGTGTGCCGGCGTGCGCCCGCCGACGCCCGCAGCAGCTGCTGGCGGGACTACCTCGCCGCCCACCCGGACGGCGCCCACCGCCCCGAGGCCGAGCAAGCCGCCCCCTGAGCCGCTGCGCCCGCCCGCGATCCGTGACAAGTTCCCGCCGGAACTCCCGTGCCGCCCTCGCTCGTCCTCGCCGCCGTGATCGCCGCGCTCGCGCCTGTCCAAAAGGCCAGCCCCACGCCCGCGGTTCAACCTGTCCCAAGAGCCAGCCCCACACCCGCGGGTCAACCTGTCCAGAAGGCCACCACCGCACCGTCACCGGCCCCTCCGGCCAGCTCACCCGCCGCCGACCCGCAGCAGCCCGCCCGCCGCTTCACCGCGCTGGTCCTGCGCAACGAGGGCATCGCCCTCGACGGCCTCGCCGCGGCGCTGGCCCTGCGGATCCCGGACCTGCCGGTCGTCGCCGAGTCGCCGCGAGACGGCGCCCCCTTCGTCTTCATCGCCGTGCGCAGCGACCCAGCCACCCCGGTGCGCCACCAGCTCGGCGTGATCACCTCGGACGGCGCCGCCTACTTCCGTGAGGTCGACACCGGCGCCGACCCGCCCGCCCGCGTGATCGCCAGCGTGCTCGCCAACCTGCTGGTGTCGATCGCTGAGGGCAGCGTCCAGCCCGACCGCACCGACGTGCCGATACCCCCGCCCGAGACCCCGCTCCCCGAACCCGAGCCCGAGCCCGAGCCCGAGCCTTTCCCCACCCCGCCGCCTCCCGAGCCCACACCCGCACCTGTCCCAAAGACCAGCCCCGTCCCGACCCCGCGCTGGGACTACGGCCTGGTCCTCGCCGGCCTCGTCGACCTCGCCGGCCCGCCGCGCTTCGGCGCCGTCCTGGGCGGCGGCGGCGGCTCTCTCGGCCTCGACATCCGCGGCCGCCAAGGCGCCCTCCTCGGCCTCGAGCTCCGCGGCCTCGGCCGCGGCGTCGCCGAGCGCAGCCTCGTCCGCCTGCGCATCGCGGCCCTCGCCGGCTACGCGCTCCGCCGCGGCCGCTTCGAAATGCCGATCGCCCTCGGCATCAGCGTCGAGCCCTGGTGGGTCGACCCCACGATCACCAACCGCCCGCTGCTCGGCGCCCTCGTCCGCGCCTCCCCCGGCCTCTACCTCGCGCGCCCCCGCGGCCCCCTCCGCGCCCTCCGCGTCGGCCCGCGCATCGAGCTCGCCGGCAGCTTCGTCGTCGACGACGGCCCCCGCGTCGCCGCCATCTCGCAGGCCAGCACCACGGGCAACACCCCGCAGCTTCGCCTCGGCGGCCTCGAGATCAACCTCGGCCTCGAGCTCACCCTGTGGTTCGGCCGCCCCGCTCGCGCCCCTTCGCCCGCCCTGCGCCCCAGGGGAGCCCCCACGCGGCAAGCCCTCCGCGCGAGCCCCTTCGCCGCGAACCATTAGACTCACCCGGTGCTGCTGCCCCTCCGCGCCGCCCTCCTCGCCGCCGACCTGCTCGCGCGCGTGCCCACCGAGGTCGACCCCGCCGCCCTCCTCGACGGCGACCTCGTGCTCCACACCTCGCGCAGCAACCAGGCCCGCGCGATCGTCTGGGCCACCGCCAGCCCCTACGCCCACGTCGGCATCGTCGAGCGCCGCGGCCCCGCCGTCCACGTGCTCGAGGCCGTGCAACCGGTCAAGCGCACCCCCTGGTCGCAGTGGCAGCGCCGCGGCCTCGGCGGGCGCGTCACCGTCCTGCGCCACGCCGGCCTGCGCCCCGAACAACGCGCCGCGGTCGTGCGCGCCGCCGCGACCTACCTCGGCCGCCCCTACGACCTCCACTTCGCCCCCGGCGACGACCATATCTATTGCAGCGAGCTGGTCGTGCTCGCCTACGCCGCGATCGGCATCCCGCTCGGCAGCTCCACCCCCGCCGAGCAGCTCGGCCTGCACAGCCCGCCGGTGCAGGCCCTCCTGCGCCAGCGCTGGCGCAGCCACCCGAGCTGCGCCGGTATGCCCTCCCTCGCCGCCTGCATGCCCGCGCTCGCGCGCCTGCAAATCATCACCCCCGTCAGTCTGCGCCGCGACCCGAGCCTCACCCTCGTCGCCAGCAGCTACCCGCCAGCCCTCCGCTGAAATCACTCTGGTGGCCCGCGTCGCCCGCGTGGCAAAGTGCCAGCCATGTCTCCACGCCCGCTCGCCGAGCTCGCCCGCGGCCTCGACCTCGACCCGCAGCACCGCAGCTACCTCCCCTACGGCCACGACTTCGCCAAGATCGACGCCGCCGCCGCCGGCCCCGGCGGCCACGACGGCAAGCTGATCGTCGTCTCGGCCGTCACGCCCACCCCGCTCGGCGAGGGCAAGACCGTCACCTCGATCTCGCTGAGCATGGGCCTCAACAAGATCGGCGCCCCCTGCATCGTCTGCCTGCGCCAGCCCTCGCTCGGCCCCGTGTTCGGCAGCAAGGGCGGCGGCGCCGGCGGCGGCAAGGCCCAGGTCGTCCCGGCCGACGCGATCAACCTCGGCATGACCGGCGACGGCCACGCGATCGGCACCGCCCACAACCTCCTCTCCGCCATGCTCGACGCCCACCTGCGCCACGGCAACGAGCTCCGCCTCGACCCCACGCGCATCACCTGGCCGCGCGTCAGCCCGGTCAACGACGGCGCCCTGCGCAAGCTCGTCATCGGCCTCGGCGGCCCGCTCAACGGCGTCCCCCGCGAGTCCTTCTTCGAGATCAACGAGGCCAGCGAGGTCATGGCGATCGTCGCCCTCGCCCGCGACCGCGCCGACCTCCGCCGCCGCCTCGGACAGATCGTCGTCGGCCAGGACGTCACCGGCGCACCCGTCCGCGCCGAACAGCTCGGCGCCGCCGGGGCCATGAGCGTGCTCCTCCGCGACGCCCTCCACCCCACCCTCGCCCAGACCTCCGACGGCACCCCCGCCCTCATCCACGCCGGCCCCTTCGCCAACATCGCCCACGGCAACAACTCGATCCTCGCCACCCGCTTCGCCCTCACCCGCGCCCCCTGGGTCGTCACCGAGTGCGGCTTCGGCAGCGACCTCGGCCTCGAGAAGTTCATGCACATCAAGGCCCGCAGCGCCGGCCTCAAGCCCGCCTGCGTCGTCCTCGTCTGCACCGTCCGCGCCCTCAAGGTCCACGCCGGCGTCGCCAAGGTCGCCGTCGGCAAGCCCCTCGACCAGATCGTCTCCATCCCCGACGTCGCCGCCGTCGAGCGCGGCGCCGCCAACCTCCGCCACCACCTCCAAAACGTCCTCGGCTTCGGCATGCAGGTGGTCGTCGCCCTCAACCGCTTCCCCACCGACAGCGCCGACGAGATCGCCGTCGTCGAGCGCGTCGCTCGCGAGGCCGACGCCGGCTTCGCCATCCACACCGGCTTCGCCGACGGCGGCGACGGAGCCACCGAGCTCGCCCGCGCCGTCGTCGCGGCCGCCGAGCCCCGCACCCCCAGCTTCCGCTACGAGCTGAACCAGCCGCTCCTCACCAAGCTCGAGGCCCTCGCCCGCGCCGTCTACGGCGCCACCGACCTCGACATCAGCCCCGCCGCCCGCACCCGCGCCAAGCAGCTCGAGGCCTGGGGCTTCGGCGACCTCCCGCTCTGCGTCGCCAAGACCCACCTCGCCACCACCCACGACCCCGCCGACGGCGGCCTCCCGCGCCCCTTCTCCCTGCCCGTGCGCGACCTCCAGCTGCGCGCCGGCGCCGGCTTCGTCACCGTCCTCACCGGCGAGCTGACCACGATGCCCGCGCTGACCAAGCACCCCAACGCCATCGACATGGACGTCGACCCCGACACCGGCCAGATCCGCGGCCTGTAGCCCGAGTCAGGCCCGCCGCGCTCACAGCTCGCCCAGGTGCTCCGCCCCGAGCACCGGGATGCGCAGCGTGAAGGTCGTGCCCTCACCGACCTCGCTGCGCACCGTGATCTCGCCGCCGAGCAGCCGACACAGCTCGCGGGAGATCGCCAGACCGAGCCCCGTCCCGCCGTAGCGGCGCGCCACCGAGTCGTCCGCCTGCGAGAACACCTGGAACAGGTTGGCCAGCTTGTGCGCCGGGATGCCGATCCCCGTGTCGCTCACCGCGACCGTCAACCACTCGACCCCATCGTCCCAGCCCAGCGTCACGCGCAGCTCGATCGACCCCTTCTGCGTGAACTTGCTGGCGTTGCTCAGCAGGTTCAGCACGATCTGCTTGAGCTTGGTCCGGTCGGTCACGATCGACCGCTGCTCCGCCGAGCAGCTCACCTGCAGCCGGTTCTGGCCCTTGATCACCAGCGGCAAGATCGTGCTGCGCAGGTCCGCGACCAGCTCGCCCAGCACGAACTCCTCCGCCGACACATCCATCTTCGCCGCCTCGATCTTCGACAGGTCGAGGATGTTGTTGATGAGCCCGAGCAGGTGCTCCGCCGCCCCGCGGATGCGCTCCACGTCGGTCCGCTGCTGCGCCGCCCCGACCTCCTCATCCTCGAGCAGCAGCTCCGCGTAGCCGAGGATCGCGTTCAGCGGCGTACGCAGCTCGTGGCTCATGTTGGCCAGGAAGCGACTCTTCGTCAGGCTCGCCGTCTGCGCCAGCGCCTCGGCCCGCCGCCGCTCGAGCACCTCGAGCGCCAGCGCCTCGGTCCGCTCCGCCACCCGCTCCTCGAGCTCGTTGCGCGCCCGCAGCAGCTCGTCCTCCGCCATCTTGCGCCGCGAGATGTCCGTCACCGCCACCAGCGAGCCGCGGTGCTCCCCCTCCGCGTCGTACATCGGCTTGGCCGCGACGATCGTCCAGAACTCCGACCCGTCCTTGCGCCGCCAGCGAAAGTCGAACTGATCTTCCTCGCCCTCGCGCCGGCGCCGGAGGTTGTCCTTCGCCGCCGCCGCGCTCTCGTCGTCCATGTAGTCGAAGATGTGGCGCCCGATCATCTCCCCGGGCGTCGCCCGCAGCAGCCCCGCCAGCTGGACGTTGACGAACTCGATCCTCCCGTCGACGTCGTTGACAAGGATCCCGTCGTTGACCGTGTGGATCAGCGTGTGAAAATAGGCGCTGTCGCGACGCGCCGACTCGAGCGCCTCGCGCGTGCTCGCCAGCTCGCGCAGCGCCTCGACCCGCGCCGTCACCTCGCGGATCGCCGCCGCGAAGCCCTGCCCCTGCTGGTCCCGCCACGGACGGATCACGTGCTCGGTCCACAGCGTCGGCCCGCGCCCCCGCTGCCAGCGGACCACCAGCGTCCGCGGCTCGTCCGCCGCCAGCGCCTGCGCGTAGGCCAGGCGATCGTCCGGGTGCACCAGCCGCCACAGCAGCGACGGGTTGTCGGCCAACTCCGCAGGAGCCAGCCCCGACAACCCCTCCAGCGCCCCGACCACCTCGACCACCCGCAGCACCGGCTGCACCTGCATCCGCAACACCAGCGAGCCCGAACGCTGCAGCAGATCCGCCAACCACGACGCTTCGGACGCCGAAGGCTCACGCTCCCCCGTCGCCTCGCGTTCGTCCACCTCGCGCCGCGCCTCCACGCCGGTCCGAAGCTACGCCAAGCGCGCGCCGCAGAACACCCCTCCACAGCCGCGCACGCGCCGGCGAACGCCGTTCAGTTCGCCTGGACACCTCGCGCGCCACCGCCCTTGCAATCCGTGAGCCCCAGGCCGTTGACTCGCGGAGGCAAATGCGGCTGCCATGGCGGCCATGCAGTCGGCAAAGCTCCAGCTCGGCAGTTCCACGGTGTCGCTCGACGAACGCAACCCCCGCGTGCTCATCGGGCGCGACGCGTCCTGCGGCCTCGCCACCCCCGAGATCAGCGTCTCGCGCCGCCACGCCGAGGTGTCCTTCCAGGGCGACAGCCTCCTCGTCCGCGACCTCGGCTCCTCCAACGGCACGTGGATCAACGGCAAGCCAGTCGCCGCCGACCCGACCCCGATCCGCCCCGGCGACCAGGTCTTCCTCGGCCACATCCCCCTCGCCGTCGAGTGGGAGGGTGGAACCCAGGGTAAGACCGTCGTCGGCGAACTTCCGGCCGATCTCCGCGCCATGATCGAGGCCCACAAGAACCGGGCCCTCGGCGCCGCGCCGACCACGGCCCCGCAAAACCTCCTCCACGACCCGCCCATGCCCGGCGGACCCGCGGCCACCATGCTCGGCATCGGCGGACGCGAGGCCCCCCGCGCCGCCGAGTTCGCCTACCGCCGCCAGGGCTCCAACAACAACGGCGTCCTCCTCATCGCCCTGCGCAGCGACACCTACAGCAACGGCGCCGAGGTCGACGGCTTCCTCGAGTTCACCGCCCTCGACAACGAGACCATCGCCTCGATCATCGTCGAGCTGGTCGAACACCACAAGAAGGGCCCCAAGGACGGCCACGTGTGGGACCGGATGCTGGTCCGCCAGGGCCCGTGGCGGGCCAAGAAGAACGAGGTCGTGCCCCTGCCCTTCCAGCTGCGCGTGCCGCCGGGCACCTCGATGTCGGGCCGCGATGTCCACTGGGAGGTCCGCGGCTACGTCGACATCGAGTGGGCCTACGACATCTCCGCCGCCAGCCCGATCAACATGCGCAACATCGACGTCGAGCGCATCCGGGACTCCCTCGGCGCGCTCGACTACCGGATCGCCAACCTCGACCCCGAGCCGCTCGGCCAGCGCTTCACCGGCACCTTCCAGCCGCCGGTCCAGCTGCGCTCGCAGTACGGCATCACCGACATCAACCTGGCGGTCGAGTACCTCGGCACCAACCTCCAGATCATCCTCGAGGTCGAGAAGACCTCGCTCTTCAAGTTCGACCGCGAGGTCAAGCTCGTGTTCGACCTGGCCCAGTTCCGGTCGGCCCCGCCCTCGCAGCTGGTCGAGTTCCTGCGCCAGAAGATCGACGAGCTGATGGACCGCTCGCCCGCCTCGTGAAACGCCACGGCCCTCGCGAACACCGCGAGGGCCGATCGATCTGCCTGATCGACCCGCCCGATCCACGGGCGAGCCGGCGAACGAAGAAACCTACCCGACCAGCCGGTGGGTCAGGCGCCGCACCGAACGCGGCGCCGTCACGACGAACCACACGCCGGAGAGCACGTACACGGGGAGCTTGGAAAAGATGGACTGCATGGGAACCTCCTGGAGCTGCGTGGTTCGCGGGACCTCGCGTCCCTCGTCCGGGTAGCGCCCGCCGGGGGCGCATCGGATCACCGCCGCGAGGTCTTACCCGCGTGACTTGATCTGCAGGAGATCAACGGCGAGGCCCGAGCCTGCACCTACATGGAGGGCGCGACCGGGGACGCCATCGGGAACGCCTCCTCGAGCTGCCGCGACACCGCCAGCACCCAGTCGTCGCGCGTCTCTCGCCCCACCACCTGGACGCCGATCGGAAAGCCCTCGCTCGACATCCCCACCGGCACGCTCGCCCCCGGCTGGCCGCTCAGGTTGAACACCGCCGTGAACGACCCGTACACCGCCGCGGCCCGGAACGCCGCCTCGCCGTCCAGCGACGCCCACGCGCCGATCGCCGGCGGCGGCCCGACCACCGTCGGCGTCAACACCAGGTCCGCGTCACCGACCCACGCGTGCACCCGATGCGACAGCGCCGAGAAGATCCGCCGCGCCTGACCCGGCGGCACCCCGCGCCCCTGCTCGACCAACCAGCGCGTCGCCGGCTGCAACACCTCGAGCCGCGCCCCCGGCACACTCGCCAACATGTGCTGATACAGCGGGATGAACTCGTCGACGCTGCCCGGACTCATCGCCGACGCCTCGACCTCGTGCCCCGCGTCGGCCAGCCGCTGCGCCGCCGCGAGGGTCGCCGCCAGCCACTCCGGGTGTACCGGCGTGCCGTCGGGCGAGCTGGTCGCCAGCTTGACCCGCAGGCGCTTCGGCGGCTGCCTCACCAGCTCGGCGAAGCGCGCCGGCGGCCGCGGCAACCAGTGCGGTTGACCCACGCTGATGCCCGCCATCACGTCGAGCATCGCCGCCGCGTCGTCGACACAGCGGGCGAAGGGGCCGCAGGTGTAGAGCAGCGTGCGGTCGGGTTGCCCGTACGCGTTGGCCACCCGGCCGCGCGAGGGCTTGAGCCCGTAGACCCCGCAGAACGCCGCCGGGATGCGGATCGACCCGGCCCCGTCGCTGCCCTGGGCCACCGCGATCATCCCCGCAGCCACCGCGCAGCCCGAGCCTCCGCTCGAGCCGCCCGCGCTGTAGCCCGGCTGCCACGGATTTCTCGTCGGCGGGTGGATGTCCGGCTCCGTCACCGGCAGCGCGCCGAACTCCGAGGTCGCCAGCTTGCCGAGGATCACGAAGCCGCCGCGCCGCAGCTGCGCCACCGTCTTGTCGTCGACCGGCGACCACAGCCGCGGGAAGCTGCGCGAGCCGAAGCGCGTGCGAGACCCGCGGACGAAGTTCAGGTCCTTCACCGCCGTGGGCACCCCGCAAAACGGCGGCAGCGCGTCCACCTCGCCGCGCCGCCGCGCCCGTGCGATCTCCCGGTCCTTCGCCTGCGCGGCCCGACGAGCCCGGGCGTCGTGCACCTCGACGAAGGCCCAGAGCCGCGGGTTGTCGCGCGCGATCCGGGTCAGCGCCGCCGCCGTCAGCTCGAGCGCCGACAGCTCACCCCGCCGCAGCAGCCGCGCCTGCTCCGTCGCCGCCCCGAGCAGCAGCAAGTCGACGCTGCTCATCGCGGGCATGCCCCAGAGGACAGGTCAGGTTCGGCTTCGAGCATGCCCGCAGTGTCGCAGAAATCAGCCCAGCGGCGCCAGATCCACGCGCGACAACGTTCATTGTCCGCGGCGCCCGGCTTGGGTAGATTCGCTGCGGGATTGGGAGGGAACAGATGGTCCCACGTGGGGATAGGACGAAGACGCAGAAGCCCAAGGTCGATAATGTGGCCGCCCTCGACCTGCTGACGGTCGATGAGGTCGCGTCGACGCTCAGGACCAGCCGCAAGGCCGTCTACCACCGCATCGCCCGCGGCCAGATCCCCGCGGTTCGGCTCGGGCGCAGCGTCTTCATACGTCGCAGCGACCTCGCCAATTGCCTGATCGCCGGCGGCTGGAACGACGGCTGATCCACGCCATCGCAACCCATATCAGGGTGGCTCAGGGTGGCCAAGCCCAGCCCAGCCCAGTGGGACCCAGCCCAGCCCAATCCAGGGTGACCCAGGCTCACACCGCGTCGAGGAACGGCACCGTCGCGCGCGTCGCCTGGGCCTCGCGGCGGATGTCGCGGAACACCAGCGCGTAGCGGGCCTGCTCGGCGTGCACGCGTAGCCACGCGTCGAGGCTCGGCTGCAGGTGGGCGTCGAGCATGCGCTTCATCGCCGCGAGCGCCCGCTCGTAGCCCTCGGGCGGGGTCAAGTGGCCGTCGATCATCTTGATCAGCTCCGGCGCGCGGGCCTTGCTCTGCTCGCGCAAGCCGAGCCAGCGGTCGGCCGAGAACTCGATCGACGACTCGCAGTGGTCGGCGACCAGGCGGGCCAGCATCGTGAAGTCGCCGCGGTCGACCAGCTTCTCGATGAACGGGCTCAGCAGCGCGAACACCTCCGGCCTTATCGCCAGGATCTCGTGGCTCGCCTCGAGGCTCTGCCAGTCGTCGTCCTCCTCGACGAAGATCGCCCCGATCAGCCCCGAGGCCAGCGGCAGCGCGTAGGTCAGGTGCTGCAGGCCGAAGGTGATCGAGCGCCACTTGTCGTGCAGCTCGTGCATCCACAGCGTGTTGACCAGCGGCGCCAGCTGGTCGGGCGCCGCCATCAAGCGGGCGACCCGCATGCTGTCGCTCGCAACCGGCCCGTAGCTGTCGGTCACGCGCGCCTGCGTGAACAGCACCCGCCACTCGCCGCTCAGCAGCTCAATGCGGAAAAAGTCCTTGCCGATCAGCTCCAGCAGCTCGCTCCGGCTCGCCTCTGCGAGCCTTTGCATGAGCACGTCCTCGATCTCGAGGTACCGCTCGCTGCGGACGAGATATGCGTGGCAACGCAAGGTGCAGACGCTACCAAATTTTTCGCCGCGCTCGCCGATCGCATTTTGAGGCCATACACCGGGGATCTCGCAACCGTGCAAGCGAGCGAGCCCTGCGCTCCAGGTCACGCCACCTCGGCACGCAGCGCGGAAGCGACCACCCACCACTCGCACCATCACGCCGACGAGCCATTCAACGGGCCTCGCCCCGCGATATCCTGTCGCCGGCCCGACCGATCATGACGACGACGCCGACCACGATCCAGCTGAACCCCGATCCCGCCATCGCCGAGCAGCAGATCGAGGCGGTGATCTTCTACCTCACGACCTGCGGCTACATCGACAGCGAGTTCGACCTCCGCGAGAAGGCGTTCATCCGGGCCTTCCTGCGCGAGGTGGTCACCGCCCGCATCGACGCCCAGGGCCCGCTCGAGCCCGAGATCCGCTTCGAGCGCATCGAGGCCCAGCACGAGCACTACGTCGAGCGCTTCCAGGAGATCGACCACGACATCAAGAGCCTGCTCACCGAGGCCGTCGCCGACGGCGAGGACCCGCAGCGCTTCGTCCTCTCGCAGCTCAAGCTGCGCTGCTTCGAGCTGTTCCAGCGCCTCAGCGACGACAACCGCCAGGCCCTGCTCGCCGTCGTCGACCGCTTCATCTACGCCGACGGCACCGCCCACCCCGAAGAGATCGCGTTCCGCAACGACCTCGCCGAGCTCCTCGACGCCGAGCTCATGGTCGACGAGGCCTCCCTCGACGTCGTCGGCAGCATCGAGGTCAAGCCGCATACCACCCTCGTCCCCACCCAGGACAACCACCCCTTCTTCGCCAAGTTCGAACACCACTACTCCGCCGACCCCGATCGCCTCGTCAAGCAGTTCTCCACCGACCTCAAGCTGCTCGACAAGGTCGAGGAGCAGTGGGAGGAGCAGCGCGTCCGCGGCCGCGGCCGCCTCGAGGGCCACCAGAACGTCAGCGAGTTCGCCGGCGGCGAGGAGTTCCTCGACGAGCACATCTACGTCGTCCCCAGCAAGCCCGGCCGCGACTACGAGCTGGTCGTCCTCGGCGACCTCCACGGCTGCTACAGCTGCCTCAAGGCCGCGATCCACCAGTCGAACTTCATGGAGAAGGTGCGCCGCTTCAAGGCCGACCCCGAGCACAACCCCGACGTCCGCCTGGTCCTCCTCGGCGACTACATCGACCGCGGCCGCTTCAGCTACAACGGCGTCCTGCGCACCGTCCTGAACCTCTACCTCACCGTGCCCGAGCACGTGTTCGTGCTCCGCGGCAACCACGAGTACTACATCGAGTACCAGGGCAAGATCTACGGCGGCGTCCGCCCGGCCGAGGCCATCAACAGCATGGCCGGCCTCCTCCCGGTCGACGTGTTCTCCCGCTTCCTCGACTTCTTCGACGCCATGCCCAACATGCTGCTGTTCGACCAGCTGCTGTTCGTCCACGCCGGCATCCCCCGCGACGCCATCATCGCCGAGAAGTGGCAGGACCTCTCCACCCTCAACCGCGAGGACATTCGCTTCCAGATGCTGTGGAGCGACCCGAGCAAGGCCGACGTCGTCCCCGACGAGCTGCAAAAGGCCAGCGCCCGCTTCGCCTTCGGCCGGCAGCAGTTTCGCCGCTTCATGACCCAGCTCGGCTGCAACGTGCTCATCCGCGGCCACGAGAAGGTCAACAACGGCTTTCGCAACCAGTGGCCCGACGAGGACATGCGCCTGTTCACCCTGTTCTCCGCCGGCGGCAGCGACAACGACGACCTCCCGGCCGACAGCAACTACCGCGAGGTCCGGCCGATGGCCCTCACGATCACCAGCCGCGACGGCGTCGTCGAGGCCACCCCCTGGGCCATCGACTACAAGCGCTACCAGGACCCCGCCCTCAACCGCTTCTTCGAATCCGCCGCCGAGCTCGACTTCCAGGCCCAGCGCTAGCGCGTCCCCCGCAGTGAGTCAGCCCGCGCCGCCGCCGAAGCCCGCGCTTGCCTCGCTTAAACGCGATCGGCCATCATGCGCCCAGCTCCTATGAAAGTGCTCGTCACCGGCGCAGGTGGGCAAGTAGGCCTCGATCTCCTCCGCATCCTGCAAGCCCGCGGCGACGAGGTCCACGCCAGCGACGTGACACCGCCCAGCCGCGAGCACGACGTCCCCTGGCACCGCCTCGACGTCACCAGCGAGCCCGAGGTCTCGGCCCTGTTCGCCGCGCTCCGCCCCGAGCTCGTCTTCCACCTCGCCGCGATCCTCAGCGCCCGCGGCGAGGCCGACCCCATGCGCACCTACGCCGTCAACCAGGGCGGCACCGTCAACGTCCTCGAGGCCGCCCGCCAGCACGGCACCCGTCAGGTCCTCTTCACCAGCACGATCGCCGCCTTCGGACCCCCGCTCCCCCCGCTCGTCCCCGACGACATCGCGCTCCACCCCACCACCATGTACGGCGTCACCAAGGTCGCCGGCGAGCTCCTCGGCGACTACTACTTCCGCCGCTACGGCCTCGACTTCCGCGCCGTCCGCTTCCCCGGCCTGCTCTCCGCCGTGCTGCCCGGCGGCGGCACCAGCGACTACGCCCCGCTGATGTACTACGAGGCCCTGCGCGTCGGCCACTACGAGGCCTTCTGCCGCCCCGACGCCACCATCCCGCTGATGTACATGCCCGACGGCCTGCGCGCGCTGGTCGAGCTGTCGCAGGCCCCGCGCGAGCGCCTCACTCGCTGCGTGTACAACGTCGCCGCCTTCTCGCCGACCGCCCAGCAGATCGCCGACGAGGTCACCCGCGCCGTCCCCGGCGCCGACATCAGCTTCAACCCCGACCCCGCCCGCCAGGCGATCCTCGACTCCTGGCCGCGCGCCCTCGACGACAGCCTCGCCCGCCGCGACTGGGGCTGGCGCCCCGAATACGACCTCCCCCGCATGACCGCCGACCTGCTGCCCAAGCTGCGCGCCCTCCTCCCGCGCGCCTAAAAACCCGAGGCCGCCGATGTACAGCACAGCCCGCGACCACTACGCCACGATCCTCCAGCAGATCCGCGACGCCGGGCTCTACAAGCACGAGCGCATCATCACCTCGGCCCAGGCCGCTGACATCACAGTCGGTGGCCGCCACGTCCTCAACTTCTGCGCCAACAACTACCTCGGCCTCTCGAGCCACCCGGCGGTCATCGCCGCCGCCCACGCCGCCCTCGACGAGCGCGGCTTCGGCATGTCGAGCGTGCGCTTCATCTGCGGCACCCAGGACCGCCACAAGGAGCTCGAGGCCCGCCTCGCCGCCTTCGTCGGCCTCGAGGACGCGATCCTCTACAGCTCCTGCTTCGACGCCAACGGCGGCCTGTTCGAGACCCTGCTCGGCCCCGAGGACGCGATCATCTCCGACGCCCTCAACCACGCCTCGATCATCGACGGCATCCGCCTGTGCAAGGCCGAGCGCCACCGCTACCCCAACGACGACTTGAACCAGCTCGAGGACCTGCTCCAGCAGACCCAGTCCGCCCGCCTGCGCCTGATCGCCACCGACGGCGTGTTCAGCATGGACGGCAACATCGCCCGCGTGAAGGACATCTGCGACCTCGCCGAGAAGTACGGCGCGATGGTCCACGTCGACGACAGCCACGCCACCGGCTTCGTCGGCCCGACCGGCCGCGGCTCGCACGAGCACCGCGGCTGCCTCGGCCGCGTCGACATCATCACCTCGACCCTCGGCAAGGCCCTCGGCGGGGCCGCCGGCGGCTTCACGGCCGCGCGCCCGGAGATCGTCGAGCTCCTGCGCAACCGCTCGCGCCCCTACCTCTTCAGCAACAGCCTGCCCCCACCGATCGTCGCCGCCGCGCTCGCCGTCATGGACCTGCTCACCGGCAGCGACGCCCTGCTCGCCCGCCTCAACGCCAACACCCTCCGCTTCCGCGAGGGCATGAGCGCCGCCGGCTTCGCGATCAAGCCCGGCGTCCACCCGATCGTCCCCGTCATGCTGGGCGACGCCCGCCTCGCCAGCGAGTTCGCCGCCCGCATGCTGGGCGAGGGCATCTACGTGGTCGGCTTCTCCTACCCCGTGGTCCCGCAGGGCGCCGCCCGCATCCGCGTGCAGCTGTCGGCCGGCCACGCCCCCGAGCACGTCGAACACGCGATCGCTGCCTTCACCAAGGTCGGCAAGGCCCTCGACGTCATCGACTGATCTCCCGCTGCAAGCCCCAGCAACTCGAGCTCACCGAGTCTCAGCCCGCTCCAGGCGCCCGCGACTGGCGAGCCACGGCCGGCAGCTCGCGGTCACCGACTGCTCTCAGCCCGGGGCGCGAGTGTCGCGATCAGGCGCAGGCAATCCGGCCGCAGCGCGTCCATCACCAGCGGCGAGGCCACGCAGCTGAGCCGGATCTCCATCCCGTCGCGCACCACACCGGTCACGAGCGCCCGGTAGCCCCCGGCCTGCGGCGGCACCTCGACCTCGAGCATCGCCGCCTTCTCGGCGAGGAAGATGACGCCATTGCGCCCCAGCTCGCGCCCCCCGAGCGCCGTGATCTCCGCCAGGAAGTCCGCCGACCACAGCTTGCCGCCGGTCCACGGCCGCCGCCGCAGCACCGCGCCCGGGAACATCCCGGCCGCCGGCGCGACCGCCCGCAGCTGAAACACCGCATCCGGGTGCTGCACCGTCGAGAACATCTGCCAGTCGTCGCGTACGTCCGCGGTGTAGCCGGGCAGCTCGCGCTGTGAGACCGTCGCGGTCGGCAAGGCCACCGCAGCCGGCGGCACCGGCCCCGTCACGCGAAAGCTCGCCACGATCTCCACGCACTGGGAAAACCACTGCGGCCCCTCACCGCCGCACTGCAGCGCCAGGCCCGAGCCGTCGTGGACGAAGAACCAGTACGCGACCTCCCGCGTCTTCCCCATCATCGCCAGCGTCCCCCGGTAGCGCCGCGCCGGCACCCCACCGAGATCGGCCTCGCCATCGGCCGCCATCGTCCCCATCCCCGCCTCGGTGAACGCGAACAGCGACTGCGCGGCGAAGCCCGCCGCGTCGCCCGCGAACGGCACCGGTCGGGCGACGAGGATGTTGACCGGCGCCACCCCCCGCGGCGTCCGCCACATCCCCTCGCTCACCCCGCGCTCCGCCTCGTTTCGCAGCGGACGCTCCTCCCACTCCGCCGGCACCACCAGCGAGAACCACGCCCCCGTCACCGTGCGCGGCCCGGCCGGCGCCACCGCTGGCACCGGCCCAAGCACCGGCCCAACCACCTCCGCATCTTTCACGGGCGGCGGCTTCGACTCCGCCGCGCAACCGACCACCAGCAGCAACAGCAGCGCCCGGGTCCGCATCATGGCCGCAGGCTACGCGCCCACGCACGCCCGCCGCAAGCCCAGGCTGCCGGACTTGACCCCGATCCAAGCTGTCCTGCGGGACAGGTCCGCTAACGCGTCTTGGCGTTGCCGATCATCAGCAGCACCAGCAGCACCAGCGCCGGGATCGCATAGGGGATCGCCACGATCCCGCCGAGCTCGAACTTCGACCACCCGAGCAGGACCTCGCCCGCGAGCACCGAGCCGGCGACCATCATGGCCCCGAGGTACTCCGGCCAGTCGGTCTCGATCTTGAGGCCGACCCAGAACATCACCGCCCCGATCGTCGCCGACCCGGCCGGGAAGGCCCACGCCGGCAACCCGGCGATGGTGTCGATCCCCTTGTGGGCCAGCTCCGGGTTGTTCATGGCGAAGTTGGCGATCACGGCCCCGAGCACCAGGACGATCCCGACGATGAGGTAGGTCCACTTCCGACCTTTTTGCGTGCGATGGGTGTGATCGATGTGGTGTTCAGCCATGTGCGTGCTCCCGGGCCCCTCGCCCGCCGACTCGCCCGCGATGCTAACGCGAGCAGCCCAGCCGGCACCAGAGGACGCCTCCGCGCCCCCAGGCGCCGCCAGCACGCCGGTCACAGCGGCCGCGTACCTCACCATGTTATCGCGCCATCGCCCCAGGGCCCCCCGGTCCTCCCGTAGATTCCGGTTGCTGACTCCTCCAGGCCCTGGCACCGTGATCGAGTCGCGCCTTACTTATTGTCCCTCCACCTCGAGGAACCCCGCCATGCATCGCAACGTCCTTCGCCTCCTCTCTCTCGGCCTCACCTTCACCATCGTCGCGCCCTTCGGCTGTGACGTGAAGACCACCAGCATCAAGGACGACGAAGGCGCCGAGCAAGGCAACGAAGACGGCGGCGGCGACGACGGCCAGAACGACGAAGGCGACGGCGGCGGCGGCAGCTACGGCGACGGCGGCGACAGCAAGGGCGACGGCGACGGCGGCGGCGACAGCAAGGGCGACGGCGGCGACGGCGGTGGCGACACCAAGGGCGACGGCGGCGACGGCCAGGGCGACGAAGGCCCCAACAGCGGCGGCGACGACGGCCAGAACGACGGCGGCGGCGACGGCGGCAACAACTGCGAGGCCCAGTTCGACAACTGTCTCGCCGAGGACAACCCCCCCGCCCTGTGTGAGAAGCTGCTCGCGTCCTGCCAGGGCGGCGGCTACGAGGGCGGCGAGGCCGGCAGCGGCGACCCCGACACCGGCATCCCCGGTGAAGACGGCGGCGAAGTCGGCAGCGGCGACCCCGACACCGGCATCCCCGGTGAGGACGGCGGCGAGGCCGACAGCGGCAACGGCGACGGCGGCGAGTGGGGCGACGGCGGCGGCGACGGCGGCGACGCCGAGGGCGGCGGCGACATGGGCGACGGCGGCTACGAGGGCGGCGGCGGCGAGAGTGGCCAGGTCCCCGGCGACCCCGGCGACGACCAGTGCCAGCTGATCCTCGACGAGTGCCTGGGCGCCAACCTCCCCCCGGACCTGTGCAAGGAAGAGTTCCTCTCCTGCATCGAAGGCAACTGATCTGAACGCCTGACCCCCGAAACACCCGCGCCGCCGGACCCTCCAGGGACCGGCGGCGTTCGTGCTTCTTGCGTCGGCCTCGCCCGCGCCCCGGCCCGGCTTCTTGCCTCGCCCTCGGCTTCTTGCCTCGCTCTCGCCCTCGCCTCCGAGCCTCCCTGTTTCTGCTTCGTGCCCGCGCGCGCCATCAGCTATGGTCGCGCCATGAAGGTCAGCAGCCACTTCGACGGCGGCAACATCGAGATCGTCGACATCACCCGCCACGACGACGCCCACCTGCAGATCCGCCGCGACAGCAACGGCGAATTCCTGCAGTGGTTCAACTTCCGCGTCAGCGAGGCCCAGGGCGTCGCCCTCACCCTGCACATCGACAACGCCGGCGAGACCTCCTATCCGCCCGGCTGGAAGGGCTACCGCGCCGTCGCCACCTACGACCGCCAGCACTTCTTCCGCGTCCCCACCGACTACGACGGCCAGCGCCTCACGATCCGCCACACCCCGACCCAGGGCAGCGTCTACTACAGCTACTTCGCCCCCTACTCGCACGAGCGCCACCAGGACCTCATCGCCCGCAGCCTCGCCGCCGCCCACGTCCACCACGAGCTGCTCGGCCACACCCTCGACGGCCGCGACATGGACCTCCTGACCCTCCACGCCCGCGGCGACAACCCGAACCCCCGCACCTGCTGGATCATCGGCCGCCAGCACCCCGGCGAGACCATGGCCGAGTGGCTCATCGAGGGCCTGCTCGCCCGCCTCCTCGACCCCGAAGACCCCGTCGCCCGCGAGCTCCGTCGCCGCGCCATCTTCCACGTCGTCCCCAACATGAACCCCGATGGCAGCTTCCGCGGCAACCTCCGCGTCAACGCGGCCGGCGCCAACCTCAACCGCGAGTGGCAAAACCCCACCCGCGAGCGCAGCCCCGAGGTCCTGCTCGTCCGCCAGCGCATGCAGCAGACCGGCGTCGACTACTGCCTCGATGTCCACGGCGACGAGGCCCTCCCCTACAACTTCATCGCCGGCCCCGACGGCGTCCCGTCGTTCACCAAGCGCCAGGAGGCCCTCCAGGCCGCCTACGAGCAGGCCCTCGCGCGCGCCAGCCCTGACTTCCAGACCGTCCACGGCTACGACCCGACCCCGCCGGGCCAGGCCAACATGACGATGTGCACCACCTACTGCGCCGACCACTTCGACTGCCTGGCGATGACCCTCGAGCAGCCGTTCAAGGACACCGCCGACACCCCCAACGAGGCCGTCGGCTGGTCGCCCGAGCGCTGCCGCCAGCTCGGCCGCGCCAACCTCGACGCCCTCCTCGCCGTGATCGACAACCTGCGCTAGCTAAAGGACAGGTCCGATGCGAGCCAGCTCTGCGTCTCCGCCATGGCTTCCCCGAGCTCGAGACAGTCGATCGCCACAGCTTCGGGCCTGAAGCGGGTAGCGGGCCGGGTCATCACGGCGCTGGCGATCACGCCAGCTGCTCGAGCATCGCCGCCGCGAAGCGATGCGCGTCGCCAGGCCAGCGCGCCGACACATAGCGGCCGTCGACCACCACGAAGCCCGGCCCCAGATCGTCCGCGCGGTCGCGCTTGAAGCCGCCCGGCCCGACCACGTAGTCGCCCGACTCGCCGACCGCCGCCGCGACCTCGTCCTGCACGTAGGTCGAGTAGGTCCGGTAGTAGTCGCCGAGACGCTTGCGCGTCAGCTGCCACGCCAGTCGCTCCATCCGCCTCGGCAGCGCCGTGCTCGTGCGCCCGGCCAGCACCGACTGCTGCGTGCCCTGCCGCCGGCTGCGCGCCGCCAGCACCACGCCGTGACAGATCGCCCCGACCGGCCGACCGCTGGCGAAGAACTCGCCCACGAAGCCCTGCAGCAGCGCCGACTCGAGATACACCCGCATCCCCTTCGCGTGCCCGCCCGGCAGGATGATCGCGTCGAAGTCCGCCGCCCGCAGCTCGGCGTACGCCCGCGGCGCGCGAAACTCCGGCGACACCCGCATGCGCTCGTACGCCGCCCGCGCGCTGGCGTCAGCCCGCAGCCGCTCCGCATAACGACCGAGCCCCTCCCCCGTCAACATCCGATCGTCCGCCGCCGCGACCCCGCCCTCTGGCGTCGCAAACACCAGCGTCACCCCGTGCGCCGTCAGCTGCTGCCACGGCACCGCCGTCTCCGTCGGGTCGAAGCCCACGTGCGGCAGCGGCAGCAACACCCTGCGCCCCGCGACTCCATGCAGCCGCGGCTCGCCGACCACCGGCGCACGTACTCCCGCACAACCCGCCACCGCAGCCAGACCACCAACAATCAGCGCCCGCCGCGAGAGATCCATCGCCCGCGCATCCTACTCGAGACGCCCGCCCCTCACCGATACGGATTGACCGGCACCTGCAGCGCCGCCTCGACCCGCGCCAGCTCCCGCAGCACCGCCTCGAGCCGCTCGTCGAGGTTCTGCCGGCCGGCGCTGCGAATGTGGCCCCGCTCAAACGCACCGCCCTCGGCCGCGAGCGCCGAGCGGACAGGTCCCGCGCTCGCGCCCATCGCCTCCATGTCGCCGCGCTCGTGCGCCGGCAGGGCGTCGATCATCGCCAGCCACTCGCCGACCCCGCGGGTCGCCTCCATCAGCGCCGCGTCGACCGCCTCGAGGTCGTCCTCGGTGCGCGTCGGATCGGTCCGCAGGTACTCGCGGAGCGTGCGCAGCGGGCTCTCGAGCGAGATCCGCAGCGTGCGGGTCTCGCGGGCCACGCGGGCCAGCGCGCTGCTCAGGTGCGACAGCTGCAGCGGCGTCTCGCTGCTGCTCTCGAGGTAGCGACGCGCCTCTCGCTCCGCGCGCATCAGCCGGTAGAAGCCGAAGCCGGTGAGCAGCAGCACCATGCTGACGAGGAAGATCTCGACCATCGCCCGGGCTTCACTCGGCGGCGCCGAGACTGCTGGCGCCCATGTCCTCGACGCTGGCTCGCTCGACGCGCACGGCGCAGAACTTGAACTCGGGGATCTTCCCGAACGGGTCGAGCTCGTCGATCGTGAGCACGTTGGCGGCCGCCTCGCGCCAGCAGAACGGGATGAACACCGCGCCGCGGCCCGGCGAGCGGCTGCTCCGCGCCTTCAGCGTGATCGTCCCGCGCCGGCTCGTCACCGTCACCCAGTCCTCCTCGCCGAGCTCCAGCCTGCGCATGTCGTCCGGATGCATGTCGACGTGCGGCTCGCCCTCGATCGCGTCGAGCGCGACCGACCTGCGGGTCATCGTCCCGGTGTGCCAGTGCTCGAGCAGGCGCCCGGTCGTCAGCACCATCGGGTACTCGTCGTTCGGCAGCTCCGCCGCCGGGGCGAACTCCGCCGGCACCAGCTTGCCGCGGCCGCTCGGGAACTCGTGGTCGAACAGCACGATCGTCCCGTCCGAGTGCTCCGGGTCCGGGCAGGGCCACAGCTTGCCCTCGCGGCCCAGGTGCTCATACGTCAGCCCCGCGTAGCTATCGGTGAGCCCGGCGAACTCATCGAACACCTGGTCGACGCTCGCGAACTCGAAGCCGGGCGCGCCCATGCGCCGCCCGATCTCGCAGGTGATCTGCCAGTCGAGCCGCGCCTCGCCGGGCATCCGCAGCACCGGCCGGCCGATCTGCACCCGGCGGTCCGTGTTGGTGTAGGTCCCCGTCTTCTCGAAGAAGCTCGAGGCCGGCAAGATCACGTCGGCGAACTCGGCCGTCTCGGTGAGGAAGATGTCCTGCACCGCGAGGAAGTCGAGGGCCGCCAGCGCCTTGCGCACCTTCCCGGTGTTCGGGTCGCTGACGAAGGGGTTCTCGCCGAGGATGTACATCCCGCGCACGTCCCCGCGCAGCGCCGCGTGCACGATCTCCACCACCGTGAGCCCCGGCGCTGGGTCGATCGGCCGGCCCCACACCGCCTCGAAGCGGGCCCGCACCTTCGCGTCCTTCACCGACTGATAGTCGGGCAGCACCATCGGGATGAGGCCCGCGTCGCTCGCCCCTTGCACGTTGTTCTGCCCGCGCAGCGGGTGCAGCCCGGTGCCCGGGCGCCCGATCTGCCCGGTCATCAGCACCAGCGAGATCAGGCAGCGCGCGTTGTCCGTGCCGTGGGTGTGCTGGCTGATGCCCATCCCCCAGAAGCAGATCGCCGCCTTCGCCTGCCCCCACGTCACCGCGACCTCGACGATCTGCGCCGGCTCGACCCCACAGATGCGCGCCGCGATCTCCGGGCTGTAGTGGGCCACCGTCGCCTGCAGCGCCGCGAAGCCCTCCGTGCGATCGCGGATGAAGCCCTCGTCGACCAGCCCGCGGCGGATGATCTCGTGCATCACCCCGTTGAAGAAGGCCACGTCAGTGCCCGGCTTGATGCGCACGTAGAGGTGCGCGTGGTCGGCCAGCGCCGGCCGGTGGGGGTCGATCACCAGCAGCTTGGTGCCCCGCTTCGCCGCCTGCTTGAAGAAGGTCGCCGCGACCGGGTGGTTGCTGGTCGCGTTGGTCCCGGCCAGCAGCGCCACGTCGCTGTTCTCGACGTCGCGGAAGGTCGTCGACACCGCGCCCGAGCCGATCGTCTCCATCAACGCCGCCACCGATGACGCGTGGCACAGGCGCGTGCAGTGGTCGACGTTGTTGCTGCGAAAGCCGACGCGCACCAGCTTCTGGAACAGGTACGCCTCCTCGTTGCTGCACTTGGCCGAGCCGAAGCCCGCCAGCGCCCGCGGCCCGCGGGTGTCGCGGATCTCCGCCAGGCGACGGGCCACCAGCGCCAGCGCCTCGTCCCAGCTCGCCTCGCGAAAGTGCGGCAGCACCTCGCGGTCGTCGACCAGCCCGCCCGGGCGCCGGCCCTTCTTCTGGCGCACCGCCGCTGACAGCGGCCCCTTCGGGTAGCTGCTGTCCTTGCGGATCAGCGGCACCGACAGGCGCTGCGCGTGCGAGGCGTAGTCGAAGCCGTAGCGGCCCTTCACGCACAGCCGGCGGTCCGAGACCCGGCTGTCGCGTCCGTCGATCCACGCGACCTTGTTGGCAGCCTCGTCGACGTGCGCCGTCACGCTGCAGCCGACCCCGCAGTAGGGGCACAGCGTCTCGACCTGCTTGAGCTGCGCCGCCGGGCGCAGCTGCGCCGCCAGCGGCTTGTTCACCAGCGCGTCGGTCGGGCACGCGTCCATGCACTCGCCGCACGACACGCAGCTCGAGCTGCCCATCGGCAGGTCGAGGTCGAACGCGATCTTGGTCGTATAGCCCTTGCCGCTGCGGGTCATCACCTCGTTGCTCTGCACCTCGTCGCACGCGCGGACGCAGCGGTCGCACAGGATGCAGCTCTGGTGGTCGACCCCGATCACCGGCGACGAATCATCGGCCGGGCGCCCCTCGCCGCGCGGCAGCCCGAGCGGTCCGGGTGCGTCAGCGCGGCCGTGGATCTCGAGCCCATAGCGCCCGGCCAGCGCGTGCAGGAGGTTGCCCGTCGGCCGCTCCTGCGTCGGCGTCGGCGGCTGGTCGGCGAGCAGCAGCGCCGTCAGCATCGCCCGGTGCCCCTCGATCGCCGGGCTCTGCGTCGTCACCTTCATGTTCGCCTCGCACGGCCGCACGCACGCCGCCGCCAGCACGCGTCCGCCGACGTCGACCACGCACATGCGACAGACCCCGACCGGGCGGTAGCGCGGGTCGTGGCACAGCACCGGGATCTCCACGCCGAGCGTCCGCGCCGCGTCCCACACCGTCGTCCCGGCCGGCACCGACACCGGCCGCCCGTCGATGACCAGCTCGACCATCAATTCAGCAGGCACCTCGGCGGTGGACAGGACGGGAGGCGTGATCGCGTCGACCATGGCGCCGCATCATAGCCCTGGCGCGGTCGCCCTTGGGCACCCCCGCGTGGCAGCCGGCGGGCTTTCTGGCGGCGCCCGGCCCGTGTACGATCGGGCCAACCATGCCGAAGGCGCGTCGCTACCGCTGCACCATCTGCGAACACATCTACGACCCGGCCGAGGGCGACCCGGACTCCGGCATCCCTCCGGGCACCGGCTTCGAGGATCTCCCGGACGATTGGGTCTGCCCCGACTGCGGCGCCATGAAGGCCGACTTCGAGCCGGTCGACGACGATTGAGGCGCGCCTCCTGTCCTTTAGGCCAGGTCGAAGAGGAGGAACTCCGCGGTCGCCTCGCCGATCGCCGTGACCTCGACCCCGTCGGCCTGCTGGATCGCCACCCCGTCGCCCGCTTGCAGCGTCGCCTCGCCGATCTTCAGCGCCCCGTGAGCCAGCTGCAGCCAGCCCTGGCGCCCGGCCGTGAAGCTGTGCGTGACCGTCTGCCCCGGCGCCAGCAAGCTCGCGTACACCGCGACATCCTGGTGGATCGTCACCGCCCCGTCGCGCCCGTCCGGCGCCGCGATCAGGCGCAGCTGCCCGGCCCGGGTCGCCGGCTCGAAGCGCCGCTGCTCGTAGCCCGGCGCCTCGCCGCGGCGCGCCGGCAAGATCCAGATCTGCAGGAAGTGCACGGCCTCGGTCTGCGAGTGGTTGAATTCGCTGTGGGTCACACCGGTGCCCGCCGACATGCGCTGCACGTCCCCCGGGCGGATCACCGACCCGGTGCCGAGGCTGTCACGATGCTCGAGCGCCCCCGCGAGCACGTACGACAGAATCTCCATGTCGCGGTGCGGGTGGGTCCCGAAGCCCTTGCCCGGCGCCACCCGGTCCTCGTTGATCACCCGCAGCGCGCGAAACCCCATGTAGCGCGCGTCGTAGTAGTCAGCGAACGAGAAGCTGTGGTGACTGTCGAGCCAGCCATGGTTGGCGTGCCCGCGGTCCTGCGATCTTCGGATGGTCAGCATTCCGCTCGAGCCTGCCTCAAATCTCGGCCCCGCGGCGACACCCGGGCGCCCCCGCGAAGTCTGGCGCAAAGCCCCACGAGGCCCCCGGCAAAATTCCGCCGCAGACCCCGCGCGACCTGGCCTATGATGCTCCCCCTCCAGGTGGCGATGAAACCCCGGCAAGCGAACAGCAGGCGGTCGGCGCAGGTCGCCGGCCCGGCGACAGCGGCGAGCGCCGCCCACGGAGGCCGCCGTGCCCTGGCGTGACGAGTACCTCGCCGCCGTGCACGACGTCCAGCGCGGCCTCGGCGAGCAGGTCGAGCTGTCGACCCTGGTCTCCGCGATCCTCTGGCACGCCACCCAGTACTTCGGCAACGTCGCCGCCGCGGTCTACCTGTTCGACGGCGAGCACCTGGTCGCCGTCGCCGACAGCGGACAGCTGGCCCAGCGCCTCGGCCCCCGCCTCCCGCCCGACGACCCGAGCCTGCTCGGCCAGGCCTGGCGCTCCGACCCGCCGTGGTCCGAGGCCCACACCGGCCGGCCCGGCCCCGGCCAGCCCCACGCCCAGGTCGCCGCCGTCCCGATCACCACCGAGGACCAGCGCCTCGGCGTGATGATCATGGCGCTGCCCCAGCTGGACGAGCCGCGCCAGTTCAGCGAGGGCGACCTCCTGGCGGTCCGCCAGTTCGCCGGCCTGGTCGCGATCTCCGTCGCCAACGCCCGCATGTACTTCGCCTCGCGCCAGGAGCTGGTCGAGCGCCGCCGGGCCGAGGACGCCCTGCGCGAGAGCGAGGAGCGCTTCCGGACCCTCTTCGAGTACGCCCCCGAGGCCGTCGTCGTCGTCGACGCCGACACCGGCCGCTTCGTCGACCCCAACGGCAACGCCGCCACCCTCTACGGCCTCTCGCGCGCCGAGCTGCTCGAGGTCGGCCCCGGCGACATGAGCCCCCCGGTGCAGCCGAGCGGCCGCAGCTCCGAGGACGCCGCCCGTGAGAAGGTCGGCCAGGCCCTCGCCGGCGGCACCCCGGTGTTCGAGTGGATGCACCGCAACGCCGCCGGCCGCGACATCCCCTGCGAGGTGCGGCTGGTGCGGATGCCCGCCGCCGGCCGCAACCTCGTGCGCGCGAGCGTCACCGACATCACCGAGCGCATGCGCAACCAGGCCGCGCTGGCCACCGCCAAGGAGGCCGCCGAGGCCGCGAACCGGGCCAAGAGCGCCTTCCTGGCCAACATGAGCCACGAGATCCGCACGCCGATGAACGCGATCATCGGCATGACCAGCCTGTTGTTGGACACCCCGCTGGGCCGCGACCAGCGCGACTTCGTCGAGACCCTGCGCAGCTCCTGCGACTCGCTGCTCACCCTGATCAACGACATCCTCGACTTCTCCAAGATCGAGGCCAACAAGCTCGAGCTGGAGAACGACGCCTTCGAGCTGCGGGGCTTCGTCGAGTCGGTGATCGACCTCGTCGCCGCCAGCAAGCTCGGCACCAAGGGCCTGAACCTCGCCGCGATCATCGACCCGAGCGCCCCGCCGCGGCTCATCTCCGACTCCACCCGCCTGCGCCAGATCCTCATCAACCTGCTCGGCAACGCCGTCAAGTTCACCCCCACGGCGAGATCACGATCACCGTCAGCGCCCGCCAGCTCACCGAGGGCCACGGCGACACCCCCTCGCGCTACGAGCTGCAATTCGCCGTCAAGGACACCGGCATCGGCATCCGCCCCGACCGCATGGACCGCCTGTTCCAGTCCTTCAGCCAGGTCGACAACTCGACCACCCGCAAGTACGGCGGCACCGGCCTCGGCCTGGCGATCAGCAAGCGCCTCGCCGAGATGCTCGGCGGCACCATGTGGGCCGAGAGCGTGGTCGACCAGGGCTCCACCTTCTACTTCACGATCCTCGCCGCCGCCGACCACACCCCGTCCGAGCCCGAGTTCAGCGCGACCCCGCTGTTCGGCCGCCGCGTCCTCATCGTCGACGCCAGCGACACCCAGCGCCAGCTGCTCGCCGCCCACGTGCGCACCTGGGGCATGATCCCGATCCTCTGCAGCGCCGCAGCCGACGCCCTCAACTATCTCCGTAGTGGCCTCCGCGACGGCCACGGCGGCAACATCGACGTCGCCCTGGTCGACAGCCTGCTCCCCGAGGAGGGCGACCTGCGCGTGCTCCACGAGCTGCACCGCCGCACCACGCCCGCCGTGCTGCTCACACCGCTCGGCCGCCGCCACCTCGGCGAGTCCCAGCGCCAGCGCGCCACCGTCGTCACCAAGCCGATCAAGGCCTCGCAGCTGTACGAGACCCTGCTGCAGCTGCTGGTCGGCCGCCGCCCGCCCGAGACCCACGAGCCGAGCGTGCGCAGCGAATTCGACCCCGGCATGGGCGAGCGCCTGCCGCTGCGCATCCTCGCCGTCGAGGACAACGCCACCAACCAGAAGCTCATCCTCCTGATGCTCGAGCGCCTGGGCTACCGGGCCGACAGCGCCTACCACGGCCTCGAGGCGCTCGAGGCGCTCGCGCGCCACACCTACGACGTCGTCCTGATGGACGTGCAGATGCCCGAGATGGACGGCCTCGAGGCCACCCGGCGCATCCGCCAGCAGCCCGGCAGTCAGCCCCGCATCATCGCCATGACCGCCAACGCGATGGACAGCGACCGCCAGGCCTGCCTCGCCGCCGGCATGGACGACTACGTCAGCAAGCCGATCCAGGTCCGTGAGCTGCGCCTCGCGCTCGAACGTTGCACCCGCAACCCCGCGTCGGCCACGGCTCCTGTCTCAGGTCTCCACGCCCGCGACCAGCTCGACCCCGGCCTCGTCGCCACCCCCGCCGAGCTCGCGGCCGACGCCGAGGCCGGCTTCACCCAGCTCCGCGACCTCCTCGGCCGCGAGGTCGCCCTCGAGATCGCCGCCCTCTTCCTCAGCGAGGCGGCGACCACCATCACCAGCCTCGCCGAAGCCGTCGCCAACGCCCGCCCCGACCAGCTCCGCGAGGCCGCCCACAGCCTCAAGGGCAGCGCCGGCGGCATGCACCTCCACCACCTCCACCAGCTCGCCTCCGCCCTCGAGCTGCGCGGCCGCAACGGCACCCTCGACGGCGCCGCCGCCCTCCTCGCCGAACTCCAGCGCCAGTTCCTCGCGGTCCAGCAAGCCTTCGAGCTCCAGCTCAACGTGAACGCTTGACACCTGACGCTCGTCGGCCCGCGCCGCAGCCCCGGCGAATTCCCGGCGTGCGTCGACGCCGATGGTCTCCACGCTCACGCCCCACCCGCGGCCCTCCCCCGCGACCCTGAGATATCCTGCGCCCGCGGATGCCCCACCCCGACCGACCCACGCGCCCACGCGCCGACCCCAGAGCCCGTGACGACCGCCCCACGTCGGCCTCCGCTCCCCGCCGCGACGACGCCCGCGACCCTCAACCTCGCCAGGGCACCCGCGATCCTCAATCTCAGCGCGACGCCCGTCCCCCTCAACCTCAGCGCGACGCTCGTCCCCCTCAATCTCAGCGCGACGCCCGTCCCCCTCAACCTCAGCGCGACGCTCGTCCGCCTCAATCTCAGCGCGACGCTCGTCCCCCTCAACCTCAGCGCGACGCCCCTCACCGCGACAGCGCCCGCAACACCCGCGACCCCCGCGACCAGGCTCGCCGCGACGAGCCCCGCGACGAGCCCCGCGCCGAGCTCAAGATCTGCGGCGTGAACGCCTGCCAGGCCGTCGCCGAGCACCGCCCCGACGACGTCCGCCGCGTGTACGTCCGTGAGTCCCTGCTGCCCGCCTTCGGCGCCTTCCTCAGGCGCTGCGCCGCCAGCCGGATCGCCTACCACGTCGTCGACGACGCCGAGCTGGCCAAGATCACCCAGTCGACCCACCACGAGGGCGTGTGCTTCATCGTCCGCGAGCGGGCCCCGGTCGCGCTGCCGGCCCTGCTCGCAGTCCCCGGCCCGCGCTGCCTGGTCTACCTCGACGGCGTCCAGAACCCGCACAACCTCGGCGCGATCGTCCGCGTCTGCGCCCACTTCGGGGCCGCCGCTGTGCTCATCGCCGGCAGCGACGGCGGCGTCTCCACCTCGATGCTGCGCACCGCCGAGGGCGGCGGCGAGTGGGTCGAGGTCCTCGGCGTCGAACCCGGCCCCGCGCCGCTGCTGGCCGCCCGCGCCGCCGGCTTCCGCCTCATCGCCACCGCCGCTCGCTCCCCGCAGGACCTCCACGCCCGCCGCCTCCCGCAGCGCACCCTCATCCTGCTCGGCTCCGAGAGCCACGGCCTCTCCCCCGCCCTCGCCCAGCTCGCCGACGAGTCCGTCCGCATCCCCGGCACCGGCAAACTCGACAGCCTCAACGTCGCCTGCGCCTGCTCCGTCCTGCTCAGCGAGTACTGGCGAGCCCACCCCGCCGCCTGACCACGCCGCACGACCATGCCGCCCGCGCCCGCGCCCGCGCACCCCGTCCTCACCGACGAGCTCCTCGCCCTCGCCCTCGGCCCCGAACCGCCGCCCAGCCTCGAAGCCCGCGCCCCCCGCTGCTTCCACAGCGCCGCGCTCGAGCGCCTGGTCCGCGCCCACCCGGCCTCGCCCTACCTGCTCCACCTCCCGCTGCTCGGCCTCTATCTCTGGCGCGCCCACACCGACGGCCTCAGCCCCGCCGCGCTGCTCCTCTCGCTCGTCGCCGGCTGGCTGATGTGGACCCTCGTCGAGTACTGGCTGCACCGCGCCTTCTTCCACATGCGCCCGAGCAGCCCGGCCCGGCGCGTCACCTCCTTCATCGTCCACCGCCACCACCACGTCGCCCCCAACGACCGCGACCACCTGGTCGCCACCCCGCTCTACAGCCTCGGCCTCTTCGCCCTGCTCCTCGCCCTCTACACGCCGCTCGGCCCGGCCCGCTTCGCCTTGCTGGCCGGCAGCACGCTCGGCTACCTCGCCTACGAGGCCGCCCACTGGCAGATCCACCACGGCCGCCGCCGCGGCCGGGTCGCCCGCGCCCTGCGTCGGCATCACCTCCGCCACCACTTCAGCGACCCCGCCCACAACTTCGGCATCAGCAGCCCGCTGTGGGACCTGGCGTTTCGCACATGGCGCTCAGGACCTGTCCGCGAGGACAGCTGAGCGCTTGTCCGCGAACACAGCCGCTGATACCCTGGCCTCCCTCGCATGCTCACGACCCAGCAGATCGCCGAGCTGGCCGCCGACCTCGAGAGCTTCCGCGTCGAGCGCAAGGTCGTTCAAAGGTCAGGGGCGTCGGGCCATGACCCGGATCCAACCTCGGCGTGATCGATGGGTCGACGGGACCGGCACCCCGACCGGCCTCGCCCCGGCCGCGCGGCATCCTGCCGTTCCCGTCCGCGGACGCCCTCGCCGGGGGGACTCGTCGTCGGGCGCCTCCCCGTGCGCCTGCGCACCGGTGCATCGGGGGGCGCTGGGGGCCCTCAACCCGGTCCACGGCACCACGCTCGAAGACCTCGACCTCAACCTGTTCAAGCAGGAATACCTCCCCAGCGCCGTCACGCCCGAGGTCCTGCGAGAGAACGGCCGCTCGCTCGCCGAGCAGCTCGCCGCCCTGCACCTCGCCTCGCCCGACGCTGTCCCCAACGTCACCGGCCTGCTCATCCTCGGCCGCGAGGCGACCCGGGCGCCTACGTCCATGTCCGCCCGACGGCCCGGACGACCACCGATCGTCGCCGCAAGGCTCCGCGGCCCGCTCCCAGGTCCTGGCCTGGAGCTCAGCCCCACACCCCCCGCCAGCCCACCCCCCAGCAGCAGCTCCTGCGCAACGCGGTGATGCACCGCAACTACGAGACCAGCAACGCCCCATCAGTGGTACGGTTCTCCCGTCCAGGCTGTGGCGCCCAGGCAAGCCCGCGGCAACACTACCCAACCCACTCCCCCGCCCTCACCTCCTCGGCGGGGCTCCCAGCCCAGGCCTGCCACCGGCAACGGCGCCGAGTCGGGACCTGGCTTCGCCGTCAGTGGGCGGGGACCTGCATCGCCGGTTCAGCAAGTGGGGGCAGGCGGACCTCGTCCACCGGGGGACTTGGGGCGGTGTCCTGCTGTGCGATCCGCAAGCGACCGACGTCGCTCCGAAGATCGTCCGGGGCCCTCTGGCGGCGCCTCGAGTGCTCGATTCACGCGATCCGCTCCGTCGAGTCGCTCCGGCCGAACCTCTGGTCCCCGTGACCCGGCGTTCGAGCCCAAGGGAACTGGTGCCTGGGCCGAGGCCGAAGAGAGACCTGTCCGGGGGCGGGCTTCCGTCCTAGCCACTGGGGAGATGCCTCCGTGTCCTGCTGACCTGGCCCTCGGATCAATCGCGCCATCTGGGGCCACTTCTTGCTGACCCCGCTAGCCTCCATCCCGCTGCCCCTGGGCCCACCTTACGAGACTGGCGTAACCAGTGGCAGGCCATCCAGGCGAAGGCCGACGTCTTTCGCTTCCCGCCCCTCGTCACCAGGCCTCCCCCGGTGGCCCGCACCTGGGCGGGGGGCTGGCCACCCTCAGGCCCCGACCGGCCTGGCGTCCGCTCACCACCCGGTCTCTGGCTGCGCTCGCGCGCGCCAATGTTCGACCTCGCCGCAGCCGCAGCTGCGCTCGGACGCCTCACGGCCCAGTCCTCCCCTCCGGAACAGTAAGGGCGCTTCGGGTCTCCCCGACGCGCCCTCGCTGCACCCGCGACGCTCTCAGCTCGCCGCGCCGGCGAGCTTCTCGGCGCGGTCGGTCCGCTCCCAGGTGAACTCCGGCTCATGCCGCCCGAAGTGCCCGTACGCGGCCGTCTGGCTGTAGATCGGGCGCAGCAGGTCGAGCTCGCGGATGATGCTGGCCGGGCGGGCGTCGAAGACCTGCTCGATGATCGCCTCGAGCTTGTCGTCCGAGAATTTGCCGGTGCCGAAGGTGTCGACGGCGATGCTGACCGGCGCGGCCACCCCGATCGCGTAGGCCAGCTGGACCTCCGCGCGGGTGCACAGGCGCGACGCCACCAGGTTCTTGGCGATGTAGCGCGCGTAGTAGGCCGCCGAGCGGTCGACCTTCGACGGGTCCTTGCCCGAGAAGGCGCCTCCCCCGTGGCGACCCATGCCGCCGTAGGTGTCGACGATGATCTTGCGGCCCGTCAGACCGCTGTCGCCCATCGGCCCGCCGACGACGAAGCGCCCGGTCGGGTTGATGTGGAACTTGGTCTTGCCGTCCAGCAGGTGGGCCGGGACCACCTTCTTGATGATCTCCTCGCGCACGTACTCGCTGAGGGTCGAGTGGTCGACGTGCTCGGCGTGCTGCGTCGAGATCACGATCGTGTCGACGCGGCGCGGGCGGCCGCCCTCGTACTCGATCGTCACCTGGCTCTTGCCGTCCGGCCGGAGGAAGCTCCGCGGGTCGGCCTTGCGGGCCTCGGCCAGGCGCCGGGTCAGCTTGTGCGCCAGCGAGATCGGCAGCGGCATCAGCTCGTCGGTCTCGACGCAGGCGAAGCCGAACATCATGCCCTGGTCGCCCGCGCCCTGCTCCTTGTTGGCGCCCTCGTCGACGCCCTGGGCGATGTCCGGGCTCTGGCCCTCGATCGCCACGAGCACGCCGCAGCTGTCGGCGTCGAAGCCCATGTCCGAGCTGATGTAGCCGACATCGCGGACCGTCTTGCGCACGATGCGGGGGATGTCGACGTAGGTCGAGGTCGTGACCTCGCCGGCCACGTTCACGTACCCGGTCTTGACCAGCGTCTCGCAGGCCACCCGGGCCCGCTTGTCCTGGGCGAGGATGGCGTCGAGCACCGCGTCGCTGATCTTGTCGCAGAGCTTGTCGGGATGACCTTCGGTGACGGACTCACTGGTGAACAGACGGCTGGCCATGATGTCGCGGTGCTTTCTTCCTGGATGCGTTAAGGGGGGCTTGCGGCGGGCGAGCATATGCGCCGCGCCACACAGGGCAAGCCCAGGCCAAGCACCACTCGCCACCCGGACATGACTCACACCGGCCCCGCCACAGCCCCGTCATTGGCCCGCCGAAGACCCGACAGGCGGCCCACGCAGGGTCTGTCGCAGGTGCAAGGTCACGGGCTCCGACAGCACACCCGGCTCCGGCAGTTCGACGAACAGATACGGCTCCACGCCGACCCGCTCCAGCTCGTCGGGCGCCACGATCGTCACCCGCGAGCCGCCTGGCGCTGGCCGCGAGCAGTCCAGCTCGTCGCTCGCAAGACAGCCTGGCGCCCGCAACGCGAGCCCGATCTCCGGCCGCTCGGCCCAGATGTCCAGGCTGCTCTCCCGGCCGCCGAGCAGCCCCTGCCCCGGCGGCAGCGCGAGCCGCAGCACCCGCTCACGCGTGCCCTCGCCGGTGCAGCTGTGGTGGTGCGCGTCGGTCTGCGGCTGGTCGGGGTCGACGCTCAGCGTGCCCGCCCCGTCGACCAGCACCACCGTCACCCGCTCGGGATCCTCGCAGCTGTTGGCCGGGACCGCCGTGCACACCCAGGCGTCGTCATTCTCCGGATCGTCGTCGACCGTCTTCAACGCCGGCATGCACAGCGTCCCCGACGAGCAGCGACCACGCGCCGCCGGCCGACACACCTCGTCGCGGCCGAGCACCCGCGTCATCCCGACATCGACCTCGAAGTCCAGCGGGTCGTCGCCCTCGAGCGGCGCCGCGACGTCGCTGAGCGCCATGAACGACGCCTGGTCGATCCCGATCGCCAGGTCGAGCACCGTACCCTCCTCGAGGTCGGTCAAGCCGACGACACCGTCGGCCCCGCACGCCAGCATCGACCCCTTCAGACACCCGAGCGGCGCCAGGCTCACCCGCGGCGTGAAGCCGTTGCCCCGCGCCTCGACCCGCAGGTCCGCGCGCAGCGGCACCTCGATCCGCAAGAACACGTCCGGCCCGCCTGCCCCGCACACCCCGCCGATCCGCGAATCCGAGTCCCGGTCGCGCAGCGTCCCCGAGAAGCGCCCCTGACCCACCGGCGGCGCCTGCGAACAGGTGTCACTCGGCAACAAGCTCTCACTCGGCGCCGGACCCTCGCCCGACGACCCACCCGACTCCCCCGCATCCTCGCCCGCCGACGCATCCCCGCCTCCGCCCCCGCAGCCGAGCCCGCACGCGAGCCCACCGACAAGCAAGCCCACCATCCACCGCGCCAACCACGACGGAGACACCCGCGGGAGGCAAAACAGCGTGCGAGCGAGCATGACGCGGGGCCCCATCCTAAGCCGGCCCATCGTAGCGGATCAGCCCGCCGGTTTCACTTCCGCCGGCTCGCCGCAGCCTGTACGGTTGGCGCCATGCACGTCCTCGACCTCCGCGGACCGGGCCAGGGCCACGAGCGCTGGGGCCAGCTCTGCGCCCGCTCCGCCGGCCTCGAGGGCCCCGCGGATGTCGCCGCCCGCGAGGTCATCGCCGCCGTGCGCGAGCGAGGCGACGCCGCCGTCGCCGAGCTCACCCTCCGCTTCGAGGGCCGCCAGCTCGAGCGCTTCGAGCTCACGCCCCACGAGCGCGCCGCCGCCTGCGAGGCGATCCCCGGCGAGCTCCGGCACGCCCTCGATCTCGCCGCCGCCAACATCCGCCGCTTCCACGCCACCCAGCTCCCCCACGACACCGGCCTCCACGACGACGACAGCCACCTCGTCAGCCGCGCCCGCCCGCTGCGCCGCGTGGCCGTCTACGCCCCCGGTGGCACCGCCGCCTACCCCTCCTCCGTGCTCATGACCGCGATCCCCGCGAAGGTCGCCGGCGTCGCCGAGGTCATCCTCTTCACCCCGCGCCCCGACCCCGTCGTGCTGCTGGCCGCCGAGCTCGCCGGCGTCGACCGGGTCTTCACCGTCGGCGGCGCCCAGGCGATCGCCGCCGCCGCTCTCGGCACCCGCCAGATCCCCCGCGTCGACAAGATCGTCGGCCCCGGCAACGCCTACGTCACCGCCGCCAAGCGCCAGGTCTTCGGGCTCGTCGACATCGACGGCATCGCCGGCCCCAGCGAGGTCCTGATCCTCGCCGACCACAGCGCCGACCCGACCCTCGTCGCCGCCGACCTGCTCGCCCAGGCCGAGCACGACGTCCTCGCCTGCCCGATCGCCGTCACCGACCACCCCGCCCTGGTCGAACCCCTCCGCCGCGCCCTCGCCGAGCAGCTGGAGACCCTCCCGCGCCGCGACATCGCCGCCCGCGCCCTCGCCGACCACGGCGCGATCGTCCTCGTCCACGACCGCGACGCCATGGTCGCCGCCGCCAACGACTACGCCCCCGAACACCTCGAGCTGCTGGTCCACGACCCCCGCGCCCTGCTCGACCGCCTCCACAGCGCCGGCGCCATCTTCGTCGGCCCCTGCACCCCCGAGGCCGCCGGCGACTACACCGCCGGCCCGAGCCACGTCCTCCCGACCGCCGGCGCCGCCCGCTTCGCCTCCCCGCTCGGCGTGTGGGACTTCATCAAGCACACCAGCATCCTCGAGCTCTCCGGCGCCGCCCTCCGCGCCCAGGCCGACGCGATCGTCCGCATCGCCCGCGCCGAGGGCCTCGAGGCCCACGCCCGCGCCGCCCTCCTCCGCCTGCGCTGACCTGTCCCTTACGACCTGTCCCTCCCGACCTGTCCCTTCCGACCTGTCCCTCGCGACACCAGCGCGACCTCTCCCCGCCCGACCTGGCCCTTCCCGACCTGTCCCTTGGAGCAGCCGATGACCTGGACCAGCCACCTCCGCCCCGCCCTCGCCGGCCTCGACATCTACGACAGCCCCCAGGTCGCCGCGCGCGCCCGCCTGCACGCCAACGAGTGCCCCGAGCCGTGGCCCGCCGAGGTCATGGCCGAGCTCGGCCGCCGCGTGGAGAGCGTCGAGCTCGGGCGCTACCCCGACGCCTCGGGCCGCTCGCTGCGCCACCTGCTGGCCCGCCAGCACGGCTGCGACCCCGACGCGATCGTCCTCGGCAACGGCAGCGACGAGGTCATCTCCCTGCTGCTCACCGCCCTCGCCGGCCGCACCTCCGAGCCGAGCTTCATGGTGATCCCCTCGCCGACCTTCGTGATGTACGGCCACAGCGCCCGCTGCCTCGGCGTCGGCGTGCTCGAGGTCCCGCTCACCGAGCAGCTGGAGCTCGACGAGGCCGTAATGAATGAGGCCCTGGGCGTCGCCAACGGCGCCGCGATCTGCTTCCTCGCCCGCCCCAACAACCCGACCAGCAGCCTGTGGGACGCCGCCGTCATCGAGCGCCTCATCGCCGGCAACCCCGGCACCATGTTCGTGCTCGACGAGGCCTACATCCGCTACAGCCCCGGCGCCTCGCTGTGGCGCCAGGACCTGCCCGGCAACGTCACCTACATGAGCACGCTGTCCAAGGTCGGCCTCGCCGCCCTCCGCGTCGGCTACTGCATCGCCCCGCCCGCGCTCGCCCGCGCCGCCAACGTCGTCCGCCACCCCTACAACATCTCGGCCACCAGCCTCCTGCTCGCCGAGTCCGTCCTGCGCGACTTCCCCGAGGTCCAGGCCGGCCTGATCGCCCGCAGCATCGCCAACCGCGACCGCCTGGTCGCCCTCCTCGCCAGCATCCCCGGGGCCCATGTGTTCCCGGCCCACGCCAACATCGCCCTGGTCCGCCTCGACCCGCCCCAGTACGCCTCCCGCCTCGCCGACGCCCTCGCCGCCCGCGGCGTCCTCGTCAAGGACGCCTCCAGCCTGCCCCGCCTCAGCGGCTGCCTCCGCGTCGGCGTCGGCACCAGCGCCGAGCTCGACATCCTCGCCGCCGCCCTCGCCGAGCTGGTCCCCAACCTCGGCCCCGATCCATCTCAGGCCACATGACCGCCGGACTCCCGCCCGGCCCGCGCTCACGCCTCGCCAACACCCTCCGCCTCGTCCGCGACCCGCTGCAGCACCTGCCGCGCTGGCTCGCCACGTACGGCGACCCGTTCCGCGTCCCCCTGCTCACCGGCACCGTCGTCATCACCGCCGACCCCACCTCGATCCGCACCCTCTTCACCGCCGACCCCGACAGCTTCGACATCTACAGCGCCCGCTCGCTCGTCCCCGTGCTCGGCGCCGGCTCCCTGATCTTGCGCTCCGGCCCGCCCCACCGCAGCGAGCGCCGCGTCCTCACCCCCCCGTTCCACGGCGCCCGCATGCGAGCCTACGGCGCCGCCATGGCCGAGGTCGCCGACCTCCAGCTGCAGCGCCTGCGGCCCGGCCAGCCCTTCACCGCCCTCGCCCTCGGCCAGGCCATCTCGCTCGACGTCATCGTCCGCACCGTCTTCGGCGTCGACGACGACGCCCAGCGCCACAGCTTCCGCGCCGCCGTCGAGGCCGCGATGGCCACCACCGGCCCGCTGCTCCTGTTCGTCCCCGCGTTCCAGCGCCGCCTCCTCGGCCTCGGCCCCTTCGACCGCCTGCTCCGCGCCCAGGACCACCTGGTCGCCCTGCTCCGGGCCCAGATCGCCGCCGTCCGCCCGCACGCCGCGGAGCGCGGCGACATCCTCAGCCTGCTCCTCCAGGCCCGCCACGAGGACGACACCCCGATGCCCGAGCAGGACATCATCGACGAGCTGCGCACCCTCCTCATCGCCGGCCACGAGACCACCGCCATCGCCCTCGCCTGGGCCCTCGACCACGTCCACCGCGACCCCGCCGTGCTCGCCCAGCTGCGCGCCGAGCTCGCACCCCTCGGCCCCTCACCCGCCCCCGAAGCCCTCGCCGCCCTGCCCTACCTCGGCGCCGTGTGCAACGAGACCCTCCGCCTCCACCCCGTCGTGCTGGGCGTCGCCCGCCAGCTGCGGGTCCCGCTCGAGCTCGTCGGGTATATGCTGCCAGTCGGCACCGCCGTGCTCATCAATATATTCCTGGCCCACCAGCGCGAGCAGACATTCCAGGAACCCGCACGATTCAACCCCGCACGATTCATCGGTGCGGCGTATTCGCCGTACCAATATCTGCCGTTCGGCGGCGGCGCCCGACGATGCATCGGCGCCGCGTTCGCGCAATATGAGCTGAAGGTGGTGCTCGGGACGATCCTCGCGCGGGCGGAGCTTGAATTGCGAGACCTGCGGCCGGTCCGGTCGGTGCGGCGGAATCTGACGATGGGGCCGGGGAATGGGATTCCGATGCGGCTCGTGCGGCGGCGGGATTGAGCGCAGCGCCGGTTCACTGGATCGCCAGGACCCTGTCAGCGCGGAGCCGGGTCCAGGCCGGCGATCAGGCGGTCGATGCTGGCGGTGGCACGATCCTGCGGGATGCGACGGCGCGCCAGGTTGCGGAGCCAGCGAAGCTTCTGCTCGTCGTGCAGGGTTCCGGCCTGCCACAGGAACACGGCGTCGCCGACCAGGATCGCCAGCTCGTTCAGGTCGAGGTCATCGCGGCCGACGTGCTCGGCGTAGCGTCGCAGCCGGTCGCGGTGCTCGTGCGACGCGGCCCGGCACGCCGAGCAATGCACACAGTCCGTGTCGATGTAAAAATGTAGATCCTCGTACCAATACTTCTGTTCGCGGGCGAAGAACAGGAACGGGCGGGCGCAGGTGCGGCAGACCGCGAGCATGTCGACGTAATAGCCGCGCGGGAAGGTCGTGAAGTTCTGGCGCGAAAAATCGGCCAGGATCGCGGACTCGGGGTAAATGGTCCGATCACTATACCCGTAAAACGAGCTGCGAATGTCCTCGGCGGTGGCGGTGCACCCGGACGGCACGACCGCGGTCCCGTAGCGCGGATGCGGCACGAGGTCCAGCACGTCGCGCTCGGGCCCCGACCCGGGCACATGCTTCACACGTTTGACCATGACGCGCTACTCCGCCTGGATATACAGCGAGAACGGAAAGTCCCCCTGCCCCCCCGCGAACATCGCGTCCGGCACGTCGATCACGAACTCATGCTTCCCGGCCTTGAACGCCCCGAGCGGGACGATGCGCGTGTCGATCACGTCACCCGGGCACCAGTTGCTAAACGACTGCCACTCCTCGTCCGTCATCGGCACCTGGCCGTAGATGCCGTTGCCCTGCGTATTGTAGACGCGGAACGGCTCGCAGCTCATGCGCCCGGGCTTGTACTGCAGCGCCAGCTTGCCGTCGACGTACACGTTGTGCTGGCGGCGGATGTACTCCTCGCCGCCCTGGTTGGCGCCGTGGTTCGACGTGATCAGCACCAGCTGGAAGTTCTTGGTGTCGGCCGGCAGCTCGAAGGGGACCGTCTTGCGGGTCGTCCCGACCATGTCGCTGGCGCCGTCGGCGTAATTGTTGAACGACTCGCTGATCGCCAGCGGCAGCAATACGCTAAACTCCTCGGCCGCGTGGCTGCTGTCCGTGTACAGCAGCAGGGTGCCGAGCTGGGTGTCGTTGCGGTCGGCGCAGCCCGCCACCTCGGTGTTCGCCGCGTAGGGCACCCCGAAGATGCTGAGCTCGAACCAAAAGTCATACTTGGCGAGCAGCGCCTCGTCCTTCAAGATCGGCACCACATTGTCGGCTTGCCACTGATACGGCACCGTCTTGGGGTCCTTGTTCATGTTCATGAACGGGGTGATGAAGCGCGCCAGCTCCAGGCGCTGCACCTCCGCGGGGACGTAGGTCGCCGCCCCCTTGGGCACCAGCGCCAGGTTGACCGAGCCGATCCGGTCGTAGTTGTCGCACAGCGCCCCGACGATGACGCCGATCTGCAGCGTCTTCTGGATCGCCGCCAATTGCTCGTCCGAGAATTTGGTCGCGACCAGCGCGTTCGTGTGCCGGATGACACCGGCCGGCACCGGCTCGTCGACGAGCCCGGCGTAGCCGTCGTAGAACACGATCTTGTCGAGCACCGTGAGCGTCTGGGGCTCGGGGTCAGGCACCTCACCGGTGCTCTCGCCGCCCGTGGTCGGCACCTCACCCCCGCTCGAGCCGCCCGTCGTCCCGTCGCCGCTCGAACCCTCGCTGGTGGCCGGACCGCCGCTCGAGCCGCCCGTGGTCTCGCCGCCGGAGCTCCCGCAGGCGACACACAGCGTCCACAGACAGACCCCCGGAAACAGCGTCGCGAACCTCATGACCCACGGTACCAGATCCGCACTCACTCACGACAGGTACCTGCGGCGAGCGATCGCCTCCGCAGCGTCGAGGCGCTGGTCGGGATGCTTGATCGTTCCGGCGACCGTACCCTCACAACCCGGGCAGCACTCCAGCCCCGGTGCGAGCAAGGCCTTGCAGTCCGGGTCAGCGCAGAAGTCCGCGCACACGCGGCGGCCAGCCAGCCCCGCCGTGACCACACCCGCTGCCGCCACGACGTAGATCAGCGTCGACAGCCCCGACAGCGCGCCGAGCACGGGCGCCACGGCCAGGCTCGCCAGCGCCGCCAGGCCGGCGTAGCGCAGCGTCCGGCGCCGCTCGATGCGAAACACCGGGCGCCCGAAGTTGACGCCCCGGTGCACGAGCACCGGCGCCTCCGCGGGCAGCGCATTGCCCTCATCCTCGCCGAGCGGCGCGCACAGGTGGCGCAGGTCCGGCCCCTCCGGCCAGGTCGCGCTGGCCGACACCCCGAGCCGGGTCGCGAGGTCCGGGAGCTCGCGCTCGACACACCTGCACGCGTGCTCGAAGAAGCCGCGTTGATTCGCCTCGAGCAGGCGGCCGAGGGCCCGCTGCTGCTCGTCCGCGAGGCCGCGCGCGCGCGCCTGCACGGCCAACAGGAAGCTCAGCGCCTGCGGTGGCAGGTAGCCGAGGCTCTGGTGCGACCAGCTGTGCACGCCGATGCCGCCCGCCGACCGGTGCCGCGAGCTGGCGTTGGTCGTCAGCACCCCGAAGCCGAGCAGCACCGTCGTCAGGTCCGTGAGCCGCTCCTCGACCTCGCGGTCCTCGACCTCGACGGCGTGGACCCGACGAAACACGTGGGCGACCTCGTGGGCCATCGCCGCGGTCACGCCCAGCGGGTCGCCGAGCTGACCGACCTCCGCGCCGAAGCTGCACACGCCGTCCTCGATGCCAGCGAACCACGCCGCCGCCCCGTGGTGACGCTCGCCCGCCGGGCGCCCGTAGCTGTCGAGCACGACGTCGCGGTCGCCGTGAAACAGGCTGACCTGCACACCCAGGCGCTCGAGCCCGGCGTAACGCAGCAGGCGACGCGCCAGGCGGCGGACCCCGCCCGCGTCCGCGCTCCAGCGGTCGGGGAACCACTCCGGCGTCGGCTCGAGGATCGGCGCGCTCATCAGCCGCTCCCACCCGACCGCCGCCATCAGCGTCGCCAGCTCGTCGATCAGCCAGCCACGCTCCTCCGGCGTCGGGATCATCGCCACGCTCATGCGACCGTCACGCCCCGTCCTTGCAGCACAGCACCCCGCGCAGCGGCGAGCTCGCTACCTGTCCGCAGGCCACACCGGCGCGCGGCAGCCGGGTCGCCGAGGGCCCGCACTCGACCGGCCCGAAGCCGCACATGCTGCCGCAGCAGACCGTGTCCGAACATGTTCCTTCGGACATGCACGTGAGGCCGTCCGTCGGCTCGCCGCAAGGGTCCTCGCCGACGCACGCGGAGGCGCCCGCGAGGAACTGACCCGGACCCGCGTGGGTGCAGGCGACCAGGTCGAGCGCCCGCAGCTCGCCCGCCGCGGCGCACAGGTGCCAGCCCTCCGCGCAGGCGTCGGCCGGCGCCGCGCAGGGTCCCACGCCATCTCCGCAGGTGGCCCCGCTGCGCGGCGAGACCAGGCTCGGCGCGTCGGCCCACGCGGCGATGCAGCCGGCGATCGCGGGGAAGCGACCCGCGTCGTGGAAGGCCTCGCGCGTCCCGTCGGCGCAGCCGGCCACCGCCTTCTCCATCGGCCGCGCGTGGCTGAGCTCGAAGACCCCCTCGCCGAAGCTGACCGGCTCGCGCACCAGGCCGCTGTCGAGCGTGTTGACCTCGATGTTGTCGAGGGCCCACTGCCCGCGACCGACGCCCCGCGCCAGCCAGTGCACCAGCAAGAACCCGTCGCTGTGGTGAAACAGCGCCCGGTGGCGATACACCGCGTCGCGGCGCGCGAGCCCGGTGGCATCCCGCGCCAGCACCCCCGTCCCCGCGGGATAGTCCGCCTGCGGATAGGTCCCGGGGAACGACTGGCGCCCGGCCCCCAGCGAGTAGCTCGCCCGCGCGATCGGCCGGAAGGTCTCGACCGCCTCGACCACCGCCGTGTCGGGCCAGTCGCCGAGCAGCACCACGTCGAAGGACAGCTCGATCATGTCGTGCGGCGGCAAGTCGGAGAGCGTGAGCATCGGCGCCTCCTTGAGCTCGCCGACCTCGCCGAGCGGCCCGAACACGCTGGTCGCCGCGAACCCGGCCGAGCCCGGCGCGCGGCTGATCGGCGGGTTCAAGATGCTCATCGGATCCTTCGCGTACACGAAGTTCGTCGGCTTCGACTCGAAGTCGATCCGCGCGTGCACCGGCCGGAACGCCGCCTTCGGATCGCGCACCTGTCCGAAAGACCAGACAGCGTCCTCCTTCCCGGTGCGCGCGAGGTCGAGGATGCACGCCTCGAGCAGGCTCGCCTCGCGGATCCCCGCGGCGACGCAGCGGGCGTGCGCCGCCGCGTACACGTCCGGCGCGAGGTCGGCGATCGTCACCACACCGCGCGGGAAGGTCCGGTCGGTATAGCTGTCCGGGCCCTCCCCCGGCCCGTAGTCGAACAGCGAGCCGGCCCGGTCGACCCGCCAGCTCTCGCCGTAGCTGCGGTACAGCTCGAGGAAGCTGGGCTGCCTGTAGACCACCCCGTCGCGGCCGACGAGGTCGTCGCTGGTGTCGCCGTTCGGCGCCGGCCCGAACAGCCCGCCGTGCTCGCGGCCCGGTCGCGGCGCGAGCGCGAGGAACACGTCGACCCAGTCGTCGCGCACGATCAGGTCGACCACGTCGCCCGCGGGCCAGCGCACCGCGACCTGCGGCCCCGCCACGGTCACGCGCCCCCCGGCCAGCGCGCGCTCGCCGGTCACGACGGTCTCCTGACCATTGAGCCAGATCGTCCCCGGCGCCCCGCGCCGCACCGCCACGCGGTCCGTCCCGACCCGCGCCGCGACCACGGTGTGCATGCTGACCCCGTCGCCGAGCCACGGCTCCATCCGCGCCTGCACCTCGACCTCGCCGTCGCGAAACAACGTATATTCGCCGGCGCCCTGGAAATCGTAGGCGAGGCCGTCGAAGGTGATCATATGCGGGTCGCCGACGCCCGAGGCCCGCGCCCCGGACCCCGACCCGCCGCCGCCGAGGACGATCGCCCCGGCGTCCCCGCCCGGAGCCGCCTCGGGATTGCTGTGCCTGACCCCCGGCCCCTCGTCGTCACAATCCACGCTGGTCCACGGCTCGAGGATCGATATCTCCGGATCGTGCGACTCCCACGCGCAGGGATTGAGCACCAAGGTGCGGTCCTCGGCGACCGCGAGGTCATCAAAGCGCGCCGTGTACACCCGCCCGACCGGATTCCCCGCGACCGTCGCCTGCACCGTGAGCTCCGGGTCGCGCGTGGCCGCCGTCGTCAGCAGCTTCGGCTCGCGCCCGAGCTGGCGGTCGACGATCGCCGCGTGGTGGACCGCGCCGCCGTTGCGGTCGCGCCCGCCCAGCGTGACGCGCAGGCCGTCGACGCCGGCCTGGGTGGTCGCGGCCTGGACGATGAACGCCCGCCCCTCGATCTTCAGGTCCGCCGAATACAGCAGGTCCCCGAGCTCCGCCGCCGCGTAGGGCTGCAGGCCGCCGCCGTCCCACCGCAACTGGAAGGCCGCGAGCGCGTCGTCATCGACGTCGCGGCCGACCAGCGCGGCCCGCGAGTAGGGCTCGATCGGCGCCTCGAAGGCGCCGTCCCCGTTGAGGTCGCACGCAGCGATCACCCGCGGACACACGATCGTCCCGCCCGGCCGCGTCAGCCACCACATATCGCGGAACGCCCGCAGGTCCGCCATGTCGACCGACACCCGCTCCCAGCTCCGCGGCCCCGGCCGATTGGTGAGCACCCGCGAGAACCCGTCCTCGCTGCCGTCGTCGAGGTCCGCCAGCAGCTTGGCCCCGGGCACCAGGCCCCCGGTCGGTAGCTTGACCTGCATCGCCTCGACCGCGCGTCGGAGATTGAGCACCGGCCGCGTCGCCACCGCGCCCGACACCGGGTCCGTCACCGCGACCTGGTTGGTCGTCAACAATCGCCGCAGTTCGGTGTTCGACAGGTCGGGGTTGAGCGCCAGCAGGAAGCTCGCCGCCCCCGCGGTGATCGGGGTCGAGAACGAGGTGCCGGTCTGCGAGACCGTCGACCCGGCGCCGCGCAGCGACCCGATCGCCACGCCCGGCCCGAGCATGTGCGCGTCGCGGTTGCTGCCCACGAACTCCGTCAGCGGGGCCGTCGTGGTCGGGACCTGCGCGTGCGAGCCGACCACGATCACGTTCGGGTCCCCCTGCGCCAGCCCGGCGTTCGCGCCCGGGCTCGACAGCGCCGCCGGGAACGGCCCCCAGCCCGCCGAGTCGTTGCCCGCCGAGACGATGAACAGCACTGGCCGACGGCGATTCACGCGGGCCGTCAGCTCCTTGAACGCGCGCCCGGACTCCTGGATCGACAGGCGGACGTCGACATCATCACAGCTCGAGCCCGGGCGCCGGCCGCTCGGGCGCGGGTCGCAGATGCGAACGATGCCCCGCAGCCGCTCGACCACGTTCGTGAAACTATTGTTATACCAGTTGAAGCCGAGCGACTGATTGACCACCCGGATCGCGCCGTCGGCGGCGAGCAGCTGCTCGACCGCCGCCGCGTACATCGACCCGGCGTTGGTGATATAGGTGACCGGCTCGCGATCCTGCGCCGTACGCCCGCGCGTCGCCGTGATCTGCACAAACGGCTGCGGGACCACACCGTCGATATACTGGCTGTTCCACTTCGCGCCGATGAGCCCGGCGACGAAGCTGCCGTGCCAGCCATCCTCGCCCTCGCCGAAGTTCCAGAAGGTCCAGAACTGGTCGGAGGACCCGCCCTCGCTCGGCGTGTAGTCCGACAGCGAGGTCATCACGCCCTGCAGATCCGGGTGGTTCTGAAAGCCGGTGTCGATCACCCCGACGTGCACGGTCCGCGGCGAACGCTCGTGGATCCACCGCAGCGCCGGGATCGCGTTCCAGGCCTGCCGCGCCCCGATCGCCGACAGCGCCCAGTTGCCCGGCGTGTCGAAGCCGGACCCGGGCGTGCGCGCCGGCGTGAAGTTCTCCCCCACCAGCAGATCGTGGGTCACGGCGCTCACGGCCGGGTGCCCCGCCAGCACGTCGTGGGCGTGCTGCAGCCCGTCCCAGCCGCTGCCCTCGGCGACCGCCACGAACGCCAGCCGCAGCTCCGGCGCGCTGCCGACGACCTCGGCCTTCGCCTCCGCCAGCGCGTCGGCGACCGCCGCCCCGTCGGCCTCCTCCGCGAAGAACACGATCAGGTGCCGCTTGCCCGTGGCGATCCCCAGCGCCGGGTTGACGTCGAAGTCATCCAGCCCGTACGCGGGCAGCGGCGCCGTGCCCAGCAGCTCGTCCACGCCGGGCGCCGGCTTGCACCCGACCAGCGACACCGTGGATAGCAGCCATGCGAGCGTGAAGCGACGTGCGTCCATCGCCTCGCAACCTATCACAGACCCGCCACCTCCCGCCCCCACCACCGATCACGCGCGACTGCGAGCCCAGGGCTCGCACGCACGGCCCCCAGGGGTCGCGGGCGGGCGCTGGACCTCAGCATCGCCGAGGCCTGGCCTCCGGAATCACGATTGGATCGCCACCCGCCCGCCAGGCAACATTGGGTCGTGTTGATGCCAATCGCATCAGACGACCAGGAGCCTCACCATGACGCAGACCCTCGAATTCCTGCTGCGCGCCGCGCTCATCGGCGTCGGCGCGACCCTGACAATGGACGGATGGGCGCTCCTGCTCCGGCAGTTCGGGGTCCCGTCCCTGAACTTCGCGCTCCTCGGCCGCTGGCTCGGCCACCTCCGGCACGGCCAGTGGATGCATGAGAAGATCACCCAGGCCGCGCCGATCCGCGGCGAGCTGCTGATCGGCTGGTGTGCACATTACGCGATCGGCATCAGCTTCGCGTTTCTCCTGCTCGCGACCTACGGCCTGAAGTGGGCGCGCACGCCGTCGTTGCTGCCCGCGCTCGTCATCGGGCTCGTGACGGTCGTGGCGCCGCTGCTCATCTTGCAGCCGGCCTTCGGCGCGGGGATCGCGTCCGCCAAGACCGCGACGCCGCTCTTCAACACCATGAAGAGCCTCGCCACCCACACGGTGTATGGCCTCGGCCTGTACCTCGCCGCGACAGCCACGGCCGCGCTCATCCCCGCAGGGAAGTGAGGCTCGCCGCCCCGCAAGCTACGCTGCGGCGCCCCCGCGCACGATCTCGGTCGCAGCCGCCAGTACGGGGTCCGACGCGCGGCTGGCCAGCTGCGCGAACAGGACCCGCACCAGTCTCCGGGACTCACAGAGAAGCTCGACCTCTCCGCGGGCCTGGGCCGCCTTCGCGGTGCCCGCATGCAGCAGGCCGACGCCGATGCCTCCGGCGATCAGCGCCCGCGTGACATCCTCACGATCGACGCTGACGATCCGCCTCGGTCGGATCTGATGCAGCTCGAACAGGTCCTCCGCGGCCCGCCCACAACAGGCGCTCGATGTCGGGTAGACCCACGGCAGGTCGGCCAGCGCCGGCCAGTCCAGCGCCTCGGACGCGACCACGAGCCCCGGCGCCGCCGCGAGGTAGATCTTGAACCGCGACACCTCGATCGTCGCGAGCTCCGGGTCGGGCTCGTCGGCCTCGTTGTAGAAGCCGGCGTCCAAACTGCCGTTGCGGATACCACCGAGGATATCGACCGAGTTGCCGTGCTTGAGCGCGACCTCCACGTCCGGGCAGCGCTCGGCGAGGCGCGTGAGCAGCCGGCCGATCGCCTCATGGTTCGAGTTGCTGCCGGCGCCCAGGCGGAGCTTGCCCACCAGACGCCCCTTCACCCGCGTGGCCTCGTCCATCAACGCCCGGTGGGCGGCGAGGGTCTGCTCCGCCTTGACGAGCAGGCGCTCGCCGTCGCGGGTCAAGCTCATCCCCCGAGACGTGCGCTCGAACAACGTGAGCCCCAGCGCGTCCTCGATCGCCTTGATATGGGCGCTCACCGCGGGCTGGCTCAGGTGCAGCAGCTCCGAGGCGCGGGTGATGCTGCCCTCACGGGCCACGGCGACGAGGGTCTTGAGCTGATAGATGTCCATTGCATGCTCCCGCGGTCAGCCCACGGCGCTCACGGCATCACACGACAATACCCGAGCGCCTCGAGCCCAGCCGGGGCCTGGCCCGGCTGGTAGAAGGGCTGACAGCTCAGCGCGTCGGGGCAGTCCGGGAGCCCCGTGTCACACAACGCCACGCAGCACCCGATCACCTCTGGATCGCAGTTCAGCGGCGCATTCGTCGAATTGGCGCAGACGAGCCCCGGATCGCACTCGTTGAACGCCGTACAGGGATCGTAGAGCGCGCCAGCGTCGCCCGATCCGTCGGCGACACAGATGAAATCCCCCCCGGCCGGCGCGCAGATCTCGGACGTCTCGCAGGCCGGCGCCAGCGGGTCACAGGGTGTCGCGCACACGGCGATCGGCTCGGTGATGAAGTCATTGGTGACCGCGATCTCGACGCACAGCGCGCACGCCTCCGAATCCGACAGCCCGCACTGCGGCTGGCAGGTCCCCTCCAGCGTGTCCGGGTCGAGCGGCCAGCAGATCCCGCCCGGCGCGCAGCTGTCCCACGACCACTTGCCGTCGCCGACCTGCGCGCACGGCTCACCGATCGCGGCGCCCGGGGCGGGCGTCGGCACGCAGTGATTGATCGGCGACTCCTCCCCGAGGTTGATCGGCTTGCACGCGGTCCCCGGGAGCTTGCACGTCTTCTGGCTGGAACAATCGTAGCCACAATCGTATGCATTCACCGCACATTCACCAGGCCGCGCACAGTTGTAATTACCACACAAGTCCGCGCATTCGGCCGCGCATAGGTCGCCCGAAGTGCACCCCTCCGGGATCGGCCGGCACGACAGCTCCACCGTGCACGTGTCCCCGCCGAACATCTCGAGGCACAGCTCGCCCGGCTCGCAGTCCAGACTGCCGATGAAGTTGCCACCCTCCCCACAATGGACCGGCCCCGGCAGGTCCGGCGCCGTGGTCCCGGACGTCGACGACGTCGCCGGGCTCGTCGTCGATGAGGTCGGCGCCACGCCCGACGCATCCCCCGACGAGGTGTCCCCCGGCGCCGTCGTGCCACCGCTGCTCGCGGTGAGGGTGGTACTCGTCGACTCCCCGGGCGGGCACCCGAGCCCGAGCGAGGCCGCAAGCAACGACAGGATGAGCCACGTGTCGGTCGGCATCGGCGAACAACATACCTGCCCGCGCGACCGATGCACACCGGCCAGCGACAAGGCGCTGCCACGACCGTCACCCCTCGATGCAACGCCAACTCGCCGCGCGTGGGACCGCATCGGCGAACACGGTACCCGCCCGCGGGGCGGATGAACACCGGCCAGCGGCGTGCGAGCTGGAGCGACGCGCGATCTTTGAGCTTTTCGCGCCGCCGTCGACAGGTCAGTCTGCGACGAGCTCCCCATGCGCACGCCCCTTGCGATCGGTCTCATCGGTGTCTGTCTCGCGGGTGTGGCGATCGCGGCGCCCGTGGTGCCGAAGGGCGGCGACCAGAACCAGGCCCAGAACCAGGGCCAGAGCTGTCCGGCGCCGAGCTTCGCCCAGTGCACCTCGGAGGCGTATCTGGCGAGCGCGTGCGGCAAGTCCAGGACTGGCGCCTGCACGGCGCTGGTCGAGGACAAGCTCAAGACCTTCCATGAGGCCACCGAGGCGCCGGCCTACAAGATGCTGCGGCCGGGTCGCCACCAGCTGCCGGATGACCTGCGGCAGGGCAAGTACTTCAAGTACGCCGGACCGCAGACCGACATCATGCAGCGCGCGAACCACCAGATCGGGCGCACCCGGATCGCCGGGCTGTCGCTGCCGCGGATGCAGCGGGTCGCGGCGAGCGACGCCGCGAAGGTCCACCGCAACCCGGCCTGGGAGGCCAACGGCCAGAAGATCACCAGCTGCGAGGAGTACGGCTACGAGTGGATGTACGACGTGGCCCGCTTCATCGACGCGTCGGCGGCGTGCAAGGGCGACCAGGACTGCGTGTTCGACGTCGCCTTCATGGACCAGACCCCGGGCCTCGCCGACCGGACCCTGCGGCGCAAGGACGGCAAGCTGTTCGGCCCGCCGGGCGTCGGCTTCGAGATGCAGTCCTACGCCGGCATCCTGCCCAAGAACGAGATCCTCGCGGCCGGCCCCGAGTTCGTGCGCTCACACGGCGCGACCCCGCTGGCGAGCACGCCGCAGCTGACGGCGCTCGAGACGGCCATGACCACCGGGGCGACCTACTACCGCACCGACTGCAAGAGCGGCTGCAACGACCGCAAGTTCGCCAGCGAGTGGAAGTGGCACAAGGCGCTGCGCCAGACGACCGCGAACCTGAGCCCGGCGGAGTTCGAGGAGTACGAGCGACGCAAGGCCAAGTTTCGCCGACTGCTGTCGTCGTGGAACGCGGCCGTGAGCGCCGAGCTGGCCCAGATCCCCGAGGAGCAGGCCCGCGTGTTCCCGTTCGACGCCCGCACGCGCGACCCGCTCGAGCGCCTCGACATCATCCAGCGCTACATCCGCGACGCGCGCGTCCAGGAGCAGCTGTTTCGCCAGAAGGCCACGCCGCTGCAGCTGAAGCAGGCGCTCGGCGAGGTGAAGTCGCCGGCCCAGCAGGGAGGCCAGGGGATGCAGGGCACGCGCGCGCCGGGGCTGCCGACGGCGTGGCTGGCCGCGCCGACGCCGAAGGTCGACAAACCAGCGGCGCCGAGCTCGTCGACGCAGGCCGGCGCCGCAGCGCTGGCCCGGGCCCGGGTCGCCGACCCGCACACCGACCTCGCCCTCGGCCGGGCCAGCGGCGCGCCGACGATGATCGCCAACCCTTGCGTGGGGTACGAGGATTGGGGCAGCGAGCTGCTCAAGCGCGGGCCGATCAGCTGCGAGATCGGCCAGTTTCTCCGGGTCGAGTGGCAGCGCAAACAGGACGGCAAGAAGAGCTGCCTCGACCTCGGCAGCCGCGACTGCGACTGGAACCCGGACATGCTCAGCGCGCGCTTCCTCGACCGCCTGCCGAGCGTCAGCTGGCAGGATTACTTCGAGGAGGAGTGCCGGACCTGGACCGGCGGGACCCTGACCAACAAGAACAGCCTCGACGAGGTCACGGCCTACATCGAGGAGATGAAGCAGGTCGTCGGCGCGGCCAAGCGCGAGCTGCAGGCCTACGAGCGACCGGGCGGCAAGGGCTACGCGCGCAGCTGGGACGACCGCGAGGTCATGGGCGACAAGAAGTGGTTCGGCGCCGAATACCACTACGACCTCGGCTTCGAGGTCGACGTGGTCAAGCGCTCGAACAACAAGGTGTGCGAGCTCGGCGGGGGCTTCCACGCGGCCGCGGGCTTCGACGCGTACATGATCAACAGCACGATCAAGGTCGTCGACGCCGAGCTCTCGTCGGACCTCAACAAGGCCGGCGACCACAAGTCGAAGGTGCGCAGCCACCTGACCGTGCTCGGCGACTCGCTGTACGCCGTCGACACGAATAGCACCCTGGTGTCCGTGTTCGAGAGCCAACAATATGAGCTGCCGCCCGGCTTCCGCCCGTCGTTCACGGTGCCCGCGGGCCCGATCCCGATCACCGGCGCGGCCTGGGGCGAGCTGCTCTACGGCGCCGGCCTGGAGCTGACGGCGACGGTGCCGGCCTGCAACGTCAACAACCCGAACTTCGCGATCACGGCGGCGTTCGTGCCCACGATCATGGCCAACGCGCACGCGCAGGTCGGCGTCGGCATCTCCGGGGTCGTCAGCGCGGGGATCCGCGGGGCGCTGAACCTGGTGACCCTGTCGCTGCCCTTCAAGCTCGGCCTGAAGACGGGGACCCAGCAGATCGCGAACGAGACCCAGCCGATGCTCAGCTTCGACATGAACCTGGTCATGACCCTCGGGACCCTGGCCGGGCGGCTGTCGCTCTACATCGAGTTCCTGCTTTATGAGCAGGAGTGGGAGCTGTTCCGCTGGCGCGGGGTCGGGCCGGCCGAGCTCAAGCTGATGCCGCCCGTGAAGGTGTCGCTGCCGCTGGTGGGGATGCAGTGATCTTGCGCCGCGCGCAGGGCCTGGCGCTCGCGTGCCTGCTCTCTGGATGTCCTTCGGGACAGGTCGACCAGCGGCCCACCCAGGCGCTCGCGCAGGGCTCGCGCTACGCGGTCGGCGAGCTGCACCTGCACGCGATCGAGTGGACCGCGCAGGCGCTCGGGTCGCGCACGCAGGGCCTGCCGGACGGGCTGCCGGTCGCGGGCGGGCTGCGCCTGCGCGGCGAGCTGGCGCTGCAGCGGGTGGCGGGGCGCCCGGGCGAGACCCTGCTGGCGCTGTGGTTCACGCGCCTCGACGAGCACGAGCTGGTCGCGCTCGGCGAGTCGGTCGCGTTCGACGCGGCCGGGCTGATCGACGTGCCGGTGACGGTCGCGCTGGCGGAGGACGGGTCCTTGACGCGCGCGTGGTACCCGTCCGCGGCGCCCTCGCTGCTGCGCCACGTCATGGGCGGTCTGCTGGTGCGCCTCGATCTGCGGGCGGCAGCGACGGGGCCTCGCATGGTCCCGGTCGCGCACGGGCTCGCCGAGGCGGTGTACAGCGGCGAGGCCGGTCGGCTGCGCCGCGGCTTGCGCGGGCTGGTCCGCCTCGACGCGGCGTCGACCGGCGCCCCCGGCTCGGCCACGATCGTCGGCGCGACCGAGCTGGGCTTCGACGATCGCGGCGCGCTCGAGACCCTGGTCGCCGAGGAGCAGGTGCGCAGCGAGGACGACGGCTTCGCCTCCGAGGACCGCTTCCGCCTGATCCGCACGCGCGTGCTGGCGGGCGAGCTGCTCGCGCGACCCGACCTCGAGCACATGCTGGCGGTCGATCCGTCGGCCCCGCGCAACACCGGCGAGGCCGAACAGATGATGGCGCGCCGCTTCGCCGAGGGCATGGACCTCGCCGGCCTCGCGCTCGCGGTCCAGGACATCGACAACGGCCTGCTGCCGCCCGCCGGCGAGGTCACCCGCGCGGTCGGCCTGCTGCGCGGCTGGCCCGAGCTGACGCCCGAGGTCGGCGCGCTGGCGGCCCGGGCCCGCTCGTCGCACGGGCGCCGGCTGGTGTTCGACCTGCTGGCGGCCGCGGGCACACCGGAGGCGCAGCAGATGCTGCGGACGCTGATCGCAGATCCCACCGCGGCCCCGGAGCGCGAGCGACCCACGCTGGTCCAGCGCTTCGCGCTGATCCAGCGGCCCGAGAGCGCGACCGGATGGTTCGTGCTCGACCTGTACGACGCCGCCGACGGCGAGCTGCGCCGGGCGCTGCTGTATCCGCTGGGCTCGCTCGCGCGGCGCCTGCAGGCCAGCGATCCCTGGGTCGCCGGCCTGCTGCACGAGCGCCTGCTGGTCGCGCTGGCGGCGGAGCCCTCCGGCCCTGACCTCATCGCCGCGCTCGCAGGCCTCGGCAACGCCGGCCGCCCCGACGATCGCGGACGCCTCCTCGCCTACCTCGCCGACGCCGACGACGACGTGCGCTGGACCGCCATCGACGCGCTCCGCGAGCTGCCCGGCGACGACACCACCCAGGCGCTGTTCGCCGCGCTCACCGATCGCGCGCCGCGGGTCGCCGCACGCGCGCTCGCCCTGCTCCACGGACGCCACCTCGGGCCCGACGACAGCGTGCGCCTGGCCGCGCTGGTCGACGGCCGACCGCTGTCACCGACGCTGCAGACCGGGCTGGTCGCCGCGCTCACCGACCGCATCGCCGACGACCCCGAGGTCCCGGCTGCCCTGCGTCGACTCGCGCTCGCCAGCGAGGACCCGCACCTCCGCGCCCGCATCGAGCGCGTGCTGGCGGCGCCCGATCCGAGCTGACGCCGCGCGACATGGCCTCGCCGCAATTGGTAGGTCTCCGGCACTCGGTCGAGCTCCCGCCGTCGACAAGCTGATCCGACCTGACGACCGCCTCGTGGGACCGGTACGCGAGGACAGTCACTTGGCCTCGGTCAGCTTCTTCTGCTCCTCGAGCAGCCGACGCAACTCCTCGCGGGCATTCTCGGCCTCCTGCGGCGTCGCCTCCTTGAGCGTGTAACGGAACACCTTGCTGCTGATGGCCTTGTCGTCCTTGTTGACGGTGATGCCCATCAGCTCGCCGTCCTCGGTCCAGGACTTGCTCGGGCCGTCGAGCTTGCCGGCCTTGTAGACGGACTCGGAGCGGCGCTTGCCGTTCGGATAGAAGCTCACGCCAAGGCCCTCCTCCTTGCCGGCGATGTACGCAGTGCTCGATTCGAGGCGGCCTTGCTCGTCGAAGCTCCACCAGCGGCCGGTCCACTCGTGGCTTTCGTAATTGCCGGCGCGCTGCACCTTGCCGTTCGGATGAAACCACACAGACGGTCCCTGGCGCTTCGAAAGCGATTCGCCGACTTTGCCGCCGAGCCGACACTCGATCACGTTTTCGCCGGTGTTCTGGGTCGTCCCCGGCGGACACGGTAGCACCGAGTCGAGCGCCGGCGCGGGCACGATCGGTACGTATGCCTCGAGCGGTGTCTCTGCCTTCTCCTCGGCGGTCGGCAGCGGGTAATCGGTGTCGGCTCCCACGGTATTGGTGTTGGTGTTGGGGTCAGGGCCGGGGTTGGGGGGCGTCGGGCCCGAGGCCTTGGCTGTGCCTGTCGGTGTCATTCCGGAGGGCTGCGGCGAGGGAGCTGTCGGCGTGCCGCTCTCACACGCAACGATCGCCGCGACAAGCGTCGCTGCCAGGGTGTGGAGGCGAGACGATCGTTGCATCATCGTCCGAGGCTAGACCTGCTCGCGTGGCCTGGCAATCGATCTCGGGAGGCCGCGGCACGCGATGGTTCCCGCGCAGGGGACATCACCATCAATATGAGCCGAGACGCGCGCGACATCGCCAGCCCGCGCCCGCACCCCGCCGCAGTCTCCTCGCTGTCCCTCGCCGCGCCCCCCCGCTAGCCTCGGACTCGCATGCCGCAGCCCATCGACAGCGCCGACGGCAGCGACGCGGTGACCCGCCACGAGGGCGCCGAAGCTCCCTCCGATGCCAGCAGCTCCGCCGCGGCCACGCGGATCGAGCAGCCGTTTCGCATCGGTCGCTACACGATCCTCCGCCGCCTCGGCCGCGGCGGCATGGGCGTCGTCTACGCCGCCTACGACGACCGCCTCGACCGCAAGATCGCCCTCAAGCTGGTCCACGTCTCGCGCGAGCACGGCAGCATCGGCCAGGCCCGCCTCCTGCGCGAGGCCCAGGCCCTCGCCCGCCTGTCTCACCCCAACGTCGTCCAGGTCTATGAAGTCGGCGAGCACGACCGCCAGGTCTTCCTCGCCATGGAGTTCGTCGCCGGCGTCACCCTCCGCGCCTGGACCCGCGCCAAACAGAGGCCCTGGCCCGAGCTCCTCGCCGTGTTCCAACAGGCCGGCCAGGGCCTCGCCGCCGCCCACGCCGTCGGCCTCGTCCATCGCGACTTCAAGCCGGACAACGTGCTCGTCGCCGACGACGGCCGCGTCCGCGTCCTCGACTTCGGCCTCGCCCGCGCCGTCTCCGGCGAGCCCGACGAACCACAACCTGTCCCTTCGGACAGCCTGCGCAGCGGCGCGTCCCTCGACTCCCAGGACCTCTCCGAGCCCCTCACCGCGATCGGCACCCTGCTCGGCACCCCCGCGTACATGGCCCCCGAGCAACTCCTGCGCCACCCCACCGACGCCCGCTCCGACCAGTACAGCTTCTGCGTCGCCCTGTGGGAGGCCCTCCACGGCGTCAGGCCCTTCGCCGGCCGCACCCTCGCCGAGCTCAAGCTGCAGGTCTTCGCCGGCCCCCCGCGTCCGCCCCGCGGCCCGGTCCCCGCGTGGCTCGGCCGCGTGCTCGTCCGCGGCCTCGCCGTCACCCCCGACCAGCGCCACGCCGACATGCCCGCGCTGCTCGCCGCCCTCGCCGACGACCCCGCGAAGCGCCACCGTCGACGCGCCCTCGGCCTCGCCGCCGGCCTCGTCCTCGCCAGCGCCGGCGCGGCCGGCTACGCCCTCGCCACCCGCGACATCGCCAGCAGCTGCGCCGCCCACGACGCCCTCGCCGGCGTCTGGGACCCCGCCACCCGCAGCGCCGTCGCCGACCGCTTCGCCGCCCACGACCTCCCCTTCGCCGAGCAGGCCTTTCGCCACACCGCCGCCCAGCTCGACGCCTACGCCGCCCGCCTCGAGCACCTCCTGCGCGACACCTGCGAGGCCCGCCAGCGCGGCCTGCGAAGCGGCCGCGCCCTCGAGCTGCAGATCGACTGCGCCGAGCGCCTGCGCGGCGAGCTCGCGGCGACCACCCTGGTCCTGCGCAACGCCGACGCCCGCGCCATCGAACGCGCCAACCAGGCCGTCGCCCGCCTGCCCGCGATCGAACCCTGCAGCGACCTCACCAGCCTGCTCGCCGCCGACGACCGATCACCCGAACCAGAGGACCCCGCCCTCGCCGCCCGCGTGCGCGCCCAGACCCCCCGCCTCGCCGCCGCCCGGGCCGAGCTCGACGCCGGCCACCACGACCGCGCCCGCGAGCTCGCCCACGAGCTCGTCACCGAGGCCGAACACCTCGCCCACGCCCCCCTGCTCGCCGAGGCCCTGCTCCTGCTCGGCGCCGCCGAGCTCACCAGCGGCGACTACCCGGCCTCCAGCGCCGCCCTCCTGCGCGCCTTCACCACCGCCGAGTCCGCCCGCCACGACCGCCTCGCCACCGACGCGGCGATCCGCCTCGTGTACGTACACGGCGAGCGCCAGCACGACCTCCCCCGCGCCGAGACCTGGGCCGAGGTCGCCGACGCCAAGCTCCGCCGCCAGGGCGACGACCCGGCCCTGCGCCTGCGCCTCAGCTTCAACCTCGCCACCGCCCTCCTCGACGCCGGCCAGCTCCAGGCCAGCGAGCTCCGCTTCCGCGAGACCATGGCCCTCGCCGAACAGCGCCGCGACATCGACCCCGGCTTCCACGTCATCGCCCTCAACGCCCTCGCCACCCTCGAGCTCGACAAGGGCGCCCTCACCGAAGCCGAGGCCCTCCTGCGCCGCTCCCTCGCCCTCCGCGAGGCCGCCCTCGGCCCCGACCACCCGCAGGTCGGCGTGGTCCTCCACAACCTCGCCCTCGTCCTCTACCAGCGCCGCGACTTCACCCCCGCCGCCGCCATGTTCCGCCGCGCCCTCGCGCTCCGCGAGCGCAGCCTCGGCAGCGACCACCCGGCCACCGTCGAGACCCTCAACGGCCTCGGCGCCGCGCTCACCGACGGCGGTGACCCGACCGCCGGCCTCGAGATCTACCGCCGCGTCCTCGCCCTCGAGGAGCAGCGCCGCGGCCTCGACAACCTCGACCTCTTCGCCCCCCTCAACAACCTCGGCAACAGCCTCATCAACGCCCACGACCTCCCCTCCGCCCAGGCCTACCTCGACCGCGCCCGCACCCTGCTCGAGCGCCACGGCAAGACCGACAGCCCCGACTACGCCCTGCTCCTCTACAACCTCGCCGGCCTCGCCGTCGCGCAAGCCGACCCAGCCCGCGCCATCCCCCTGATCGAGCGCTCCCTCGCCCTCCGTGAGCAGATCTACGGCGCCAAGCACCTCGAGGTCGGCATCACCCTCGCCTACCTCGCCCACGCCGAACTCGCGGCCAACCACCCCAGCGAGGCCGACGCCCACGCCACCCACGCCGTCGCCATCCTCACCGACCACCCCGCCGGCGTCCTCGAGCTCGGCCGCGCCCGCCTGGTCCTCGCCACCCTCCGCGCCCGCGACCCACACACCCACAGCGACGCCCTCGCCCTCGCCCGCCAGGCCACCCTCGACCTCCGCGGCCAACCCACCGACAGCGAGCCCCTCGCCGCGGCCCGCAGGCTCCTCGCCGACCTGTCCCGCGGGACAGCCAGCAAGGCCCGCTGAGCGCGGCACCCATGTTACAGGGCGTCTCGGCGCCGGGCTCAGGCGCCGTCCGGCCGCCATCCGAGCAAGGTGTCGTCGAAGGGGAACACGCGCTCCGCGAGCATCGTCGTCGCCTCGCAGATCGCATGCTCGAGGCGCGGGAGCAGCTCCGCGGGGTAGGAGGGCGATCGCCGCGCGTACTCCTCCTCGTCGAGCCTGCGTACGACGAACTCGCCCCGCCGCAATTCGCCGCGGCCCTGATGCCGGGGTCGCGCCGCTTCACAGCGGCTCGCAGACGTACTCGGTGCCGTCGAAGGCAGTCTCGCTCGGGCACACCGCGGGCGAGCCGCACCCGCACACGCCGTCGACGCAGGTGTCGGCGCCGACGAGGCCGGCGCAGTCCTGGTCGCTCTTGCAGGCGCAGCGGCCCTCGACGCACCACGCGTGCGGCCCGGCGTCGGCGCAGTGATCGTCGCTGTCGCACACGCAGCCGCCGTCTGCGCCGCAGATCGGCTGGGTCGGGTACTTCTCGCACTCGGCGTTCGACCTGCAGGGCTCGGGGACCAGGTTGCAGTTAAGGAACGGCGCGAGTCCCCCGACCGGGTCGCAGAAGACGTCTCGGGCGATGCACACCTCGGCCTCACCGCCCTCCAGCAGCGGGAGCGTCGCCGTCTCGTAAGCGTCGGTCGGGCACCCGCCCCTCTCGTCGGGCAGCAGCGGGCAGCTCCCTTGCGAGAACCCCGCGAGCGCGACGCACACGCGACCGGTGCCGCACTCCGCCGTCGACTCGCAGAAGATCAGCTGCCCCGAGAACACGATCTGGCAGAACTCGTCGCTGTTGCATTCGGCCGGCTTGCCGCCCGGGCGACAGCGGCCCTCCTTGCATTCGTAGCCCTGGTCGACACCGTCGATCCAGCAGTCGCGGTCGGCGGCGCAGGCCTCCTGGCAGAAGCCGCCGTCGCCCGCGCCTCCGGTCGTGGCGTCGCCGGTCTCGCTGCTTGTCGGTGTGTTGGTTGTCTCGCCCGCGGTCGCGTCCTCCGTGCCGCCGCTCGTCGGCATCGCGGTCGTCGTGGAGCCGCCTGACCCCGCCGTGGTGGTGGGCAGATCGGCCGTGGTGCTGGCCTCGCCGACCGAGCTCGTGACCATGGGCTCGCTCGCGCTGGCCGCAGGGTCCCCGACGCAGCCAGGCGACCCCGCGCTCACACACAGAAGGAGGAGCCGCGCGACCGGGCGCGGCGCGAACCGAAATGACACTCGTGACATCGTGCTGCTTTCTCGCCTGCCAGCCGCGGCCGACGACCCTCGCGGAGTCGGCGGCATCGACCGATTGATCCGAAGAATCGACACGAGCGCCCGCGCGCACGCGACCTCCTCCACTCGCACACGGAGGTGCGGATCAAATTGGCGTCGATGACGACTCCCCCGGGGACGCCCGCGCCGAATGCGGGCGCCCAAGGAGCGCTTCGATGTCATCGCCCACGCACCGCTGTCCTGCCCTCATACGCATCCTCCTGTGCGCCGCCCCCGGGCTCGCCGCCTGCCCCGGCGAGCCCGCGGCCACCACCGCCTCCGAGCCCACCGCGACGGCCGCGAGCAGCTCCGGCCTGCCGACGGACCCGGGCACGAGCGGGGAGCTGCCCACGAGCGGCGAGCCACCTGGCACGAGCGGCGAGCCGCCCACGAGCGGCGAGCCGCCCACGAGCGGCGAGCCGTCTGGCTCGAGCAGCGAGCCCGTCACCGCCAGCACGGGTGAGCCGTGTCCACCCGGGAGCCGCGGCTGTGCATGTCTCATGGGACAGGTCTGCGACGACCCCCTCGTGTGCATCGACGACCTCTGCAGCGAGCCGACGGCTGGCTGCGGGGACGGCGTCCTCGACCGCGGCGAGGGCTGCGACGACGGCCGCGACAACGGGCCCGGCAACGCCTGCAAGGCCGACTGCACGGTCAACGTCTGCGGCGACGGCGACCTGGGCCCCGGCGAGGCATGCGACGACGGGGACACGCGCGCGGGCGATGGTTGCAGCGCCGGGTGTCAGCTCGAGCTCTGCGGCGACGGGATGGTCGACCCCGGCGAGGCGTGCGACGACGGCAACCTGGTGGCCGGCGACGGCTGCGAGGCTGACTGCAGCTGGACCCCGTGCAGCGTCGTGTGGGAGGTCAGCCACGCCGATCCGGACGGCTCGCTGCACGGCAAGAAGGTCGCAACCGACGCGAACGGCGACATCGTGATCGTCGCGACCCTGCGCCCCGCCCAGGTCGACTCCCGCCTCCTCACGCTCAAGCTCGATCCCGCGGGCGCGTTGATCTGGGCCCAGGAGGCCGCCGATCTGCGCATGGATGGCAACGGTCTGGCGATCACGGCGGACGGCGGCATCGTCGGCATCGGCGTGGAATACGAGCAGCCCTTCCTCCGCGACCTCGCGCGGCGCTTCGCCCCCGACGGCGCCCCCGGCTGGCTCACGCAGAACATCGCGGCCCAGTCGTCGCAAGGCTTCGGGGCGGCGATGACGCCGGACGGCGCCGTGATCGCGGCCGGCTTCCGGCAGGTCCAGACCACCAGCATCCCGTGGCTCGCGCGCCTCGACGCGGACACCGGCGCGGTCCTGTGGTCGAGCGCCGCCCAGATCCCGGGGACGACCGGGGCCCAGCACCTGGCGGTCGCGGTCGACGCTGCCGGTGCGATCTACACGACGGGCGTCGTGTGGATCGGCGACGACCCGCGCCTCCTGGTGCGCAAGCTCGGCCCGGACGGCGTCCAGCAGTGGATGGTCGCCGTCGAAAACCCGGGCGCCGGCTTCGCCCGCGGCTGGGACATCGAGCCGACCCCGGCAGGGGGCGTCGCCGTCACCGGCGAGTTCTTCTACGGCGGCGGCGCCGGCGGCGATCTGTGGGTCGGCGTGTTCGACGGTGACGGCGCGCCGCTGTGGTCCGACGTGCACAACGGCGGCCCGGGCGAGAGCTACGACGTCGGCTACGGCGTCGCCGTGGGGGCCGAGGGCCACGTGCACGTCGTCGGTCACGTCGATCCCGACGTCTACCAGCGGACCTACCGCCGATACGCCAGCACGGGCGACCTGCTGTGCTCCCTCACGCTGCCCGGGCCGGGCCAGACGCACAATCGCCTCTTCGACGTCGCGCTCGACGGCGACGGCTTCCCGCTGATCGTGGGGCACCTGGTCGGCGCGCTGTCCGTCGCCCGACTGACGCCCTGAGCGCGGCCGACCCCGGGGGGGCGCCACGGCCTGTGGTACAGTCGCGCCCGCGATGACGGACGCGAGCGAGGCGGTGGCGACGGACCACGAGCTGCTCGACGCCTGGTGCGCGGGCGACCGGGAGGCCGGCGACGCGCTGATCCGGCGCCACTTCGAGGCGGTATGCCGGTTCTTTCGCGGCAAACTCGGCGACGACATCGAGGATCTCGTGCAGTGCACGTTTCAGGTGTGCGTGGCGCGGCGGGCGACGCTGCGGGCGGACGGGACCTTCCGCGGCTTCATGTTCGGGGTGGCGCGGCACCTCTTGATCGACCATCTGCGCCGCCGATACCGGCGGGGGCAGCATGAGGACGTCGAGCAGCACTCGCTGCGGGCGCTGGGGACCTCGCCGTCGGCGGCGGTGGCCCGCGACGAGCGCGAGGCGCTGGTGCGCGAGGCGATGCAGCAGATCTCGCTCGAGCAGCGAATGATCCTCGAGCTGGCGCACTGGGAGGGCTGCTCGGGGCGAGAGATCGCGGAGGCGCTGGAGATCGGGGAGCACACGGTGCGCAGCCGGCTGGCGCGGGCCCGGGCGGCGCTGCGCGAGCAGGTCGAGGCGCTCGGCGGGCAGTGGGCGCAGGCGTAAGCTACGGGCGGACCGCGGCGCGCAGGCGGGCGAGCTCGTCCCGGGTCACGTCGGCGGCGATGTGCGGCTCGGCGGCGTCGAGCAGGGCGAGGACGCGGGCCCGCTCGGCCGCGCCGCCGGTGGCCCACAGGGTTTGCGCGAGCTGCAGCTCGAGGCTGGCGCGCTGGTCGGGCGGGCAGGCGACGGCGGCGAAGCGGGCGTGGGTCGCGTCGAGGATCGCTACGGCCTCGTCGGCGCGGCCGAGCTCGTGGAGGATGCCGCCGTGGATCTCGTTGCAGGCCATGACGTCGCAGTGCTCGGGGGGGAGGGCGGTGGACTGGATGGCGGTGGCGCGGGTGGTCAGGACCAGGGCCTCGTCGAGGCGGCGGAGGTTTCGCAGGGGCGTACCCATGTTGCAGAGCACGAGCGCGACGGTGGGGTGGTCCGGGCCGAGCAGGCGCTCGTCGATGGCGAGGGCGGCTCGCTGCTCGACGAGCGCGTCGGCCCAGCGGCGGCGGCGGTTGTGGACGATCGAGGCGTTCATGCGGGCGGCGGCGAGGAGGACGTGGTCGCCAGGGAAGTTGGCGGCGGCGATCGCCCGGGCGCGATCGAAGTGGCGCAGGGCGGCGTCGTACTCCGCGAGCTCGGTGAGGACGCCGCCGAGGTTGATGTGGAGGCTGGCGAGCCACGGGTGGAGCGCGCCGACCAGGGGCTCGAGCTCGGCGATCGAACGCGTGATCAGGTCGACGGCGACGGCGTATTCGCCGAGCATGTCGCGGCACTTGCCGAGGTTGCCGAGCGAGACCGCGGCGGCGCGGCGCTGGTCGTGCTGCAGGGCGTAGTCGCGGGCGCGGCTCAGCTCGTCGCAGGCCACTGAGGTGGGGGCGGCCTCGAGGGCGACGGTGCCACGGGTGAGGAGCACGCTCATCCGCAGCGGGGTGGGCTCCCCGGCCTGGCGCGTGAAGGCGTCGGCGAGCGCGAGCAGCTCGTCGTTGCGGGCCGCGTCCCCCTGGGCGTTGTGCAGCTGGGCGAGCAGGAGCGCGGCCCAGCCGGCCTGCAGCGGCTCGGCGTGGGCGACCGCGGTGGTGAGCGCCTCGCGGGCGCGCTCGAGGCCACGGTCGAAGCGGCTGGCGAGGCGGTCCGAGTTGCCAGCGACGACCAGGACCTCGGCGAGCAGGGCGGGGCTGTCGACCTCGCGGGCGCGGGTGAGGGCCTCCTCGAGGAGGGGCGCGGCCGCGGCCGCGCGCCCGGTGTCGAGCTCGGCGCGGGCCCGGGCGAGGCTGCCGCGGACGACCCGTCGCCGGGCGACGAGGGCGGGGTCGCTGGTGACGATGAGATCGGTCGGGGCGGCACGGTCGCAGGCGTCGATCGGGGGCAGGCGCTCGACCGCGGTGACGGCGTTGGTGATCGTCGCGGCGTCGGCGGCGGCGAAGCGGTCGACGAGAGCGGCGAGGTGAAGGCGGTGGTCCTCGAGGCAGGCGAGGCGCTGCTCGAGCAGCGGCGCGGGGAGGATCGCCCGCACGCCGGCGTCCTCGCAGGCGCGGGCGTGGGCGGCGATCCACGCGGCGGCGTAGCGGTCGAGGGCGGGCCGCACGGTCGCCCAGGTCTCGCGCGCGAACGGGACGGCGGCGGTGATGAAGGCCGCGGCGAGGGCGTCGGCGCGGTCGTCGTTCCAAGTCCCGGCGATCTGCGCCCAGGGCGAGAGGCAGCGCGGGGCGGGGGTGCTCCGCTGGCCGAACTGGTAGGCGCCGAGCACGAGGCCGACGAGCAGGAGGGCCGCGAGGACGCGCAAGCCGCGGGCGGGGCGCGGGGCGAGCGCGGCGAGGAGCTCGTGCATCGTGGCGAAGCGCTCCCCCGGATTCGATCGCATGCCGCGGCGCAGGGCCGCGAGCACCCGCGACGACACACCGGGGCGCTCGGGCGGGAGCTCTTGCCCGCCCTGCGGGCGCTGGCCGAGCAGGGCCTCCCAGGCGGTGACGCAGAACGAGTACTGATCGGCGCGCGGGTCTCCGAGGGCGCCCTCGCGGCGCTCGGGGGCCATGTATCCGGGCGTGCCGGCGCCGGGGAAGGAGGCAGGTGAGAACCCGGAGACGGGGCTTGCGGCGCCCGTGTCGAGGAGCGGACGGGCGAGGCCGAAGTCGATGACGCGGGCGTGTCCGGCGGCGTCGACGAGCACGTTCGCGGGCTTGAAGTCGAGGTGGACGAGGCCGGCGTCATGGGCCGCCGCGAGGCCGCTGCCGGCCTCGAGGAGGATGTCGAGGATCGCCGCGGAGGAGCGTGGCTCGCGGAGCCAGACCCGGAGGTCGCCGCCCTCGACGTATTCCATGACCACGAAGACCTGGTCCGCGAGCACGCCGACCTCGTGCACGGTGACGACGGCGGGGTGGCTGAGACGGGCGAGGGCCCGGCCCTCGCGCAGGACCTCGCGCAGCCCGCGGTCGCCGCGGGTGTGCAGGACCTTGAGGGCGATCTTGCGGTCGAGGTCCGGGTCGTAGGCGAGAAAGACCGTGCCCATGCCGCCGCCGCCGAGCGGGCCCAGCACGGTGAAGCGGCCAAGGCGGAACGGCTGGTCGTCGGCTCCGACGACAGCGTGGCGGACCCAGGCGCGCAGGGAGCAGGCGAACACATCGGTCTGCGCCGGGCGGATCGCCATCAGGGCGTCGATCAGGTCGGGCTCCTCGATGCTGGTCACGGCGGCTCCGGTGCGGCCCGCTGGCGGCCCATTGTAGAGGGACGTGCGCGCCGTGTCACGCGAAGCGCCCAGGCAGGTCGACCCTGACCTGGCCTCCTACGTCCCGTCCCGCACCAGCACCCAGTTGACGAACTGCAGGCGCCCGCGCTGAGAGAACCGCGAGTGACCCCACCCAGCGAGCCGCCCGAGCCCGCGCGCGATGGGCCCCAGCCCGGCCGCGTACTCCACGATCGGGATGGCCGCGCTGGCATGCATGTCCCGGCTGCGATATCCGAGCCGACGAAACAGCGCCTCGTACCACGACGCGGGACGGTAGTAACTCGTGCCACGCCATGTCGTGCCATCGGTCGTGACATTGGTGCGCAGATAGATCGCACCCCGGGCTGACTGCGCCGCCGCGACCCGCCCCAGCAGCGCCTCCGCGGCCTCCTCCGGGAGACACTGGATAAACCCCCCCATACACACCAAATCGGCGCCCGCGAGCTCGCCCGTCGTCAGCGCGTTCTCCTCGACGAAGCGCATCGTCGGCGCCGCGACCGGACCGGCCGCCAGCTCCCGGCACAGCCGGCCCGCGCCGGCCCGCGCCAGCTCGAGGAAGTGCGGACTCAGGTCGATCCCCACGATCTCAGGGGCGAACCCATACTGTGCATATCGCAGGGTCCAATCCCCGACAGCGCAGCCGATGTCGACCAGCTTACCCACCGGCAGATGATCGGCCAGGATCCGCCGCAACCGACGGACCATCGCGTCCCGAAACCACCCTTGCATTCCCCCGACCACCGTCGCAGACCCAGATACGAGGATATAATCGCGCGGATCACCATATTTCTGCCGCCTCCATGCCTCCTGCCCAGACCCGTCCGGCCCGGTCCTGTCCTCTCCTGCCTCGCTCCGGCCCATCGCGCACCATCCCTGAGCTGTCGATGGCCCCGCCCAGGACGCGCCGCCCCGCACAATGCTGGGCCCACATCGGGCGCTCGGCCAAATACTCAGGGCCGATCATACGCGCTCCGTATGGCCGATCTATGGGTACTTCCGTGACGCCGTGGTCACATGAATAGGTATTTTGCTGACACGACCCTTCGGTCGCGTATCACACCATCCGCGAAGCTCAGGGCACTGCCTCCCGCTACCACCCGCAGCTCGGCAACGCGATCGCAGCAGCCGCCCGCGCCGCGACACAGGTCCCCTCCAGCGTATCCGCCGTCTTCGGGTCCGCCTTCGCCACCACCCAGCTCGCCGCCTGCTGCTCCACCACCTTGCGATGCGGCGCCGCGAACTCCTCCTTCATCTCGCCGATACACGCGCGATAGGTCTCGAGATACGCGTCGCAGACCTGCACCCCGACCTTGCCGTCCGCCGCCAGCACCGCGGGCGCGACCACCGGGGCCACCACCGGCGATGCCACCGAGCCCGCCGCGATCACGGGCGCCGGCGCCGCGATCTCCGGCACCGCCGCCTCCGCGGCAGGGGCCGCCTCGGAACCACAAGCAATGAACACCACGACGAGCGACAAATAGCGCATCCAGACCTCCAGGTCGGAGCGCAACGCGCGACCCGGCCCGCTGGTTCCACACCGTCACCGTCGCTCGCAACCCCCAATGCTCGCCGCGGGAACCATCGCCGGGCCCAGGCCTCGCCAAGCCGGCAGCCCGGCACCACCCGACCACCTTCCGATCGCCGCGGGAACCAGGACCCCCGCTCATGCGTGATGGACGACCCCACCATGCCCTGCACCCGCCTCGCCCTCGCCCCCCTCGCCCTCCTCGCCATGTTCGCCGCCCCGCCGAGCCCCGCGAGCGCCTGCATGAACGAGGTCGAGCGCGTCGTCGACGTCACCAACCAGGCGATCCGCACCGCCGAGGAGCTGCTCGCCCGCAACAACTATCGCGGCGCCGCCAAGGTCGTGCTGGGCACCTTCCCGAAGGTCCTGGTCGCCGATCACCAGACCCGCCGCCAGGCGCTGTTCCACCGCGGCCAGCGCATCGTCGCCCTGGCCCAGATCCGCAGCGGCGGCGACATCCGGATCGCCGGCCTCCCCGCCAGGACCGACGCCGACCGCGAGGTCGCCCTCGCCTGGGCCGCCGCCACCCTCCGCCTCCACGCCGCCCGCGGCGACACCAGCGTCGTCCTCACCAGCGAGCTCGCCGAGGCCCTCGCCCAGCGCCCCGCCGAACGCCACGAGGCCCACGCCCTCCTCAAGGAGCTCGCCGACGCCGACATCATGCCCACCGCCCGCGCCTGGTCCGTCCTCGCCGCCCTCGAGCAGCAACGCGGCGACACCAACGCGGCCGCCCGCGCCACCGCCCGCTGCAAAGAGCTCGCCCCCGACGACGCCAGCTGCGACCCCAAAGGCGTCTCCTGACCCCCTGGCGCGCGCACCGTCGTTCCACCACGACTCCCGCGCACCCTCGATCCCCCGCGCACCCTCGATGCCCCGCCTCGCCGCCCTCGCCCTCGCCTTCCTGTCCTGCGGGACAGGTCCAAACCCACCTGTCCCTCTGGACAGGCCGCTCGAGCCCGCCGCCGACCCGGCCCAGATCGCCCGCGGCCAGGCCCTCCTCGCCGAGCTGCAGTGCGCCCGCTGCCACGACGGCGACGCCCTCACCCCGCCCCCGCGCGAGCGCCACTGCGTCCACTGCCACCAGAGCATCCTCGCCGGCGTTGCTGCCGTGGGCGGCGACTTCGCGGCCCCGCCCGCCGAGCTCGCCCGCTGGCAACGCGACATCACCCACCTGCGCGAGCTCCCCGAGCTGCGCGGCCTCGGCCGCCTGCGCCGCAGCTTCGTCGCCGCGTTCCTCCTCTCCCCCCACGACCTCCGCCCCGGCCTGAACACCAGCATGCCGCGCCTCCACCTCGACGAGCCCAGCGCCCAGGCCCTCGCCGCCGCCCTCGTCCCCGACGCCGAGCCCGCCCCGCACGAGCCCGCCGGCGACCCCACACGCGGCCGCGACCTGCTCGGCGAACACGGCTGCACCAATTGCCACGCCTTCACCGGCGTCGCGACGATCACCGCCCGCCCGCTCGCGCACCCGCCCGACCCCGCGACCATGCTCCGCGCCAGCCAGCAGGCCCCGGACCTCCGCTTCACCCGCGACCGCCTGCGCCCCGCCGCCCTCCACACCTGGCTCGCCGACCCCGCAGCGCTCAAACCCGGCACCCTGATGCCAGACCCCGATCTCCGCCAGGACGAGATCCGCGACCTCGCCACCTACCTCCTCACGACCCCGCTCGAGCCATTGCCACCACCTGTCCCTCCGGTCATGTTGCCATTGCTCGACCGCGAGGTCGGCTTCGCCGAGGTCGACGCCGCGATCTTCCACAAGACCTGCTGGCACTGCCACAGCGACCCCAGCTACGCCAGCGGCGACGGCGGCCCCGGCAACACCGGCGGCCTCGGCTTCACCGGCGCCAGCCTCGACCTCTCGAGCCACGCCGCGATCTCCAGCGGCAGCCGCGGCCCCGACGGCAAGCGTCGCAGCGTGCTCGCCCCGCTCCCGGACGGCACCCCGAGGATCGTCGCCCACCTGCTCGCCCGCCACGCCGAGCTCACCGGCGCCACCCCCGAGCTACGCGGCATGCCCCTCGGCCTCACGCCCGTCCCGCTCGCCGACATCCAGCTGCTCGCCACCTGGATCGCCCAGGGCCGCAAACCCTGAGCCCTCACCCGCCCTGCCACACCGCCCACGCACCCCACCCGGCCTGCCCGAGCCACAGCGGGTGCAACGCGTAGATCCCCCGCCCGTAACGCGGACGCCGGAGCCCGAACACCACGCACAACCACCCGAATATATACACACCGACCGCCAGCGCCGCGACCTCGCGCTGCACCGCGGCAGGCCAGCCCGCCGCGCGCACCATCACCAGACCCATGAACAGGTTGACCATCGCCGCCCACCACATCCACATGCGGGCATATCCCTCGTGGTGATACGGCCGATCGACCACCTCGGTCGCCCGCCGCAGCACAGCGTCGGCGACCCCGTCAAAGTGCATCGCCATGACGATGAACGCCCCGAGCGCGTTGTAAGCCCCGATCCAGAACAGGAAGCCGCTCATCACGCCAGGATATCGCAGCCCGCCCCCCGCGCGCAGCTACGCGAACACCCCGAGGCTGCGCAATAACCACTGCGCGTCCTCGCTGGCCAGCACCTGCAGCGCCCCGCGCTCGTCGAGCGCCCCCGGCCCGAGCAGCCGCGCGTCGCGGCCGATCGCCCGCAGCGCCCCGTCGACGCTCCCCGACAGCCGCGCCGCCACCCGCAGGCTGTCGCGTCGCAGCAGCTGAGCCAGCCGCGCCAGGCTGTCGCGGCTCTCCTGCCAGCGCCCCACCTCGCTAGCCAGCGCCTCGCGCAGCCCCACCGGCAGGCGCTCGCTACGAAACCCCCGGGCCACGCACGCGCGCACGATCGCCTGCGAACCCGGCAAGCTCGCGGGACATGTCGCATCGGACAGGTGGAGCAGCGCCGCCAGCAGCTCCGGCAGCGAGGCCCCCTGCGGGTCGGTCACGATCGCCAGCCCACTCGCGATCATCGCCGCCGCGAGCGCGAGCCGGAACCGCCGCTCGGCCGGCGGCAGTTCGGCGAAGCCCGCGTGGACCACGATCGCCGGCGGGCGATCGTTGCGCACGCTGACCCCTCCGTCCGGCCCCGCGCGCCCGAGCAGCAGCGGCAGCGGCAGCCCAAGGGCCGCCCGCAGCGCCCCGATCTCCGCCTCCGCCAGCGCCAGCGCCTCGACCTCCGCGTCCGTCCGCACCGTCACCGGCCCCTCGCCGAACGCACGGATCCCCGCCATCTCACCCGCCATCCGCCGCAACACCTCCCGCAACGCCTCCCGCGACCCGCAGTCCGGCTGACGATCGTCCGCCAGCACGTCCGCCGCCACCACCAGCGGCGACAACCCCGGCAGCAGCTCCGCGGCGATCTTCCCCTGCGGCACCATGAACGCCGCCAGCTGCAGCAGCGCCCGCGCCTCCTGGTGCTGCCCGCTCACCTCGTGCAGCCGCGCCAGCCCCAGCGTGAGCCCCGGCTGCAGCGGCCGCCCCGTCGCCCACGCCTGCAGCGCCACCCGCAGCCGCGCCGGCGAACCATGCAACGCCGCGGCCGCAGCCAGCACCGCGTCGAGCTGCGCCACCGTCCCCGCCCGCGCGACCTCCGTGAGCACCCGCGCCAGCTCGTCGCCCTCGCCCGTCCCACCTGTCCCTTCCGCCAGCTCCACTCCACCTGTCCCTTCCGACAGCTCCACTCCACCTGTCCCTTCCGCCAGCTCCACTCCACCTGTCCCTTCCGCTAACTCCACACCTGTCCCTTCGGACAGCTCCGGCGCCTGCGCCCCCTCGAGCTGCCCCATCGCCTCCGCGTGACGCCCCTGCATCTCGAGGCAGGTGGCCAGCTCTTCGTGCAGCAGCGAACGGTCGCGCCGGGTCCCCTCGTCCTCCCCGAGCGCGGCCAGGGCCACCCGCAGCGCCCGCTCCGCGTTCACCGGGTCGTGCAGATAGTTCAGGTAGATCCGCGCGAGCCGCCGCAACACCTGGACCCGCGCCACCCCGTCGAGCGCGACCAACTCACGCCCCAGCAGCGTCACCAGCTCGGTCCAGCGCCCCTCCTGCGCGTAGTAGTCGGCGACGATCCGCACGCTGCCCCGCCCCTCCGACCTGTCCTCCCGGACAGCCCCCTCCGACCTGTCCTCCCGGACAGCCCCGCCCCGCTCGCCGCGACCGGGCCGCTCGTCACCCAGCATCCGTCGCAGCAATCGCGTCGTGTCGGCCTCCCTGCGCCCGCTCGCGACCAGCGCCGCCGCCACCTGCCCCCGCAGCTCGCCGGCCTCCCCGCGCCGCCGCCAGCCCTCTTCACCCAGCGCCGCCGCCACCGCCGCCTCGACCGCCGACCCCGGCGTCGCCGCATCGGCCGCCCGCGCCCGCGCCAGCGCCCGCCACACCGCCGCCTGCAGCTCCTGCGGACAGCCCGGCAGGCCCGCGACCAGCGGCTCGAGCAAGGCCCGCGCCCCCGCGCCCCGCAGCTCGCGCCGCTGCAGCGCGATCGCCCGCGCCAGCACCCTGCGTGTCCGCACCGCCACCTCCGCCGGCAGCCCCGCGAGCCCGGCCAGCGCCGCCTGCACGCCGTCATCATCGCCGCGCCGGGCCTGCTGCACGACCAACAACCACCGCGGCTCGCTGTCCGTCGGCGCCCACGAGATCCACTCGCCCAGCGCCGCCACGCAGGCCGCACGGTCGACGAAGCGCAGCGCCGCCACCCGCACCCGCGAGAGCTCCCCCGCGAGCTCCGGCACCGCCGCAGCCAGCCCCGCCAGCGCCCGCTCGGCCCGCCCCCGCTCGCCGCGATCACCCCGCAACCACCCGCGAACCTGCGCCAGCGGATCGAAGCCCGTCGACCCCGCTTCAAGCTCCGACTCGCCTCCCTCCCCCGACCTCACCTGTCCCAACGACCACCCGCCATCCTCCCGCCCCGACGACCCCGCCGCCGACCCAGCTCGCCACTCCAGCGACCCCGCCGCGACTCGCAGCCGACACGCAACCCCGGCCATCCCCGGCAGCCGCCACCCCGCCGCCGCGAACTCCACCCCGACCCCCGCCCGCAACACGTCGACCACCAGCCGCCCGCCTCGCACCACCACCCCGCGCCCGCACAGCCGCCGCGTCAGCGCCCGCCACTGCCGCTCCGCCGTCGTCCCCGCCGGCCCCAGCCACCAGCAACGCCGCGCCCCGATCTCCACCACACCGCCGCGCAGCGCCACCGTCGCCTCGACCCGCAACCACGCCGACGCCCCCGCCCAGTCGCGCCCGCGCAGCGTCCACACCGCGTCACCTGTCCCTTCCGCCATGTCCCATTCGACCTGTTCCACCGACCAGCCCGGCAGCCCGGCGCCGACCCGCCCGCGCACCCACGCGAGCAGCGCCTCCACCTCGACCCGCAGGCGCACGCTGCCCACGCCACACACGCGCGTCCGACACTCCGCCGCCGAGCCCGGCCGCGGCCCCGACAGCGTCGCCGCGAACTCGAGCAGCGTCACCCCCGACGCCAGCGCCCGCGCCGGCGCCACCAAGGTCACCCCGCCGCGCTCGAGCAGCAGCGCCAGGCCCAGGGGAGCCCCGGAAGCCTGGCGCGTGGGCGTCGCGGCGGTCACCACGTCGCCGCTAGCGAGCCCCACCCATCATCGCGCTCGCCCGCAACATCCCGCCGCGGTTGCCGACGCGGTCGCACATCACATACGGCTTTAGCACCTGATTGCCGTCCTCATCGACCGCCTCCTTGGTCTCGTAGGTCATCAGCCGCTTGATCTTCGCGTCGTGCGGCACGATGTCGCCGCGGGCCTTGTCGGCCAGGCAAGTGTTGAACGCGAAGCGAGCCGTGACCCGCCCCGCCTTGCGCGCGACCAGCTCGCGATAGAGCCCGGCCCGCGCCGCCGCCAGCCCCTCCTCGGTGGCCGTCTCCTTCTTCTCCACCGCCGCGATCACCAGACCGTCGTCGGTCTCGAACACACCATCGATGAACTCCGCCTTCGGATCCGCGGCCCACGCCGCCTTGGTCAGCTCGGGGTTCATGCCGAGCCCGGGGATCGGCCGCTCACGCGCGAACAACCCGGTCACCCGCAGCTCCGGACCCTTCGCCGGCTCCTTCACCGAACCGACCTCGCCCCCCACCGGCAACGCGTCGATCCCCGGCTCAACCATCCCCAGCGCGTCCGGGCTCTTGAACAGCTCCGTCAGCTTCTTGCCGTCCTTCAACGCCTGCAACGCCTCCGCCGCCGCCAGCCGCGCCAGCTCCTTGCCCCGCTCGCGCATCACCCCGTCCTCCGCCAGCTCACGCAGCGCCTCCTCCTGCGGCACGTCGCCCTCGCGCACCCCGTCGACCCGCACCAGATAAAACGCCTCCTCGCTCTCGACCACCGGCGACACCGTGCCCGCCTTCAGCTCCGCCGCCGCGCGGTCGATCGCCGGGTCGAGCCCCGTCCCCGTCCCCTCGACGCTCGCCCACCCGTAGTCGCCCCCGCGCGACGCCGTCATCGCGTCGTCCGAGACCGTCCGCGCCAGCGCCCGGAACTCCTCGCCGTCGGCCAGCCGCGCCGCCGCCGTGTCGATCTTCAGCCGCGCCGCCTTGAGCGCAGCCTCGTACGCCGCCTTGGTCGGCTTGTCCGCGTCCTCCGCCGGCGGCTCCGGCTTGTGCACCTGGATGAAGCGCAGCCGCAGCTGCTTCGGCAACTTGGTGAAGCGCGTCCCCTGGGCCTCGAACTGCTTGACCAGCTCGTCCTTGTGCCCCTCCACGTACTTCGTCAGCTCGCCCTCCGACGGGTCGACCAGGTCAGCGAAGCGCGCCGTCTCGTAGCGGGCGTAACGCAGCGACAGCTGGTTCTGCCGCCCCTCGTACTCGGCCCGCAGCTCCGCCTCCGAGACCGTCACCGCTCCCGCGATCAGGTCGCGGACCGTGCGCGCCAGCAGCTCCTGGCGCTGGTACTCGAGGTACTTCGGCTCGGTCACCAGGAAGCGCGGCAGGTGCCGCTGCTTGAACATCGTGTAGTTGAACGCCCCGTCGCCGAGCCAGTCGTAGGTGTTGCCGAGCACGATCACGTGCCCCAGCGAGGTCGCCTCCTCCGCGTCCTCCTTGACCGCCGCGAGGCCCATGCGCTCGCCGACCTTCGCCAGCACGCGCCGCTCCACGATCGCGTCGAGCACCTCCTGCTTCAGCCCCATCGTCTCCTGAAACTTCGCGTCCTTCGGCAGCGGCAACACCAGCGAGATGGCCTGGTACTGGTACTGGTAGTCCTCATCGAGCAGGTTCTCGCCGTAGGTCTTGGCGATCGGCTCGACGCCGCAGGTGATCGCGTCGCTCGGCAGCCCGAAGCTGAGGCCGAAGCCCAGCGCCAGCACACCGAGGAAGATCCACACGATCACTTGCCTGAGCGAAGTTCGGAGAGCTGCGAGCATGAGCACCGGGAAGGTAGCGCCCCCGCCGCTCGCTGCGAACCCTGCTCGCGCGCCGGGAATACCGCCCTCGCGTGAGGAGTTGCAGGCCGCCCTGGGCCCGGCCACACTGTCAGGCTCGGGTCAGAAGCGGGCAGCTCGTGAGAAAGAGCGCAAATTCTCGGCGTTTTGCCGATGCGCCGCCCCCCCAAACCCCTTCCGCTGCCCCCACGGCTGCACTTGCTTGCCGCTGCCCCCCCGGAAAGGTATGGGAGGGCCAACCCGTCCAGAAAAACACCTCCTTCATGCTCTTTGACTGGGTATACGGCCTTTTCTCGAACGATCTGGCCATCGATCTCGGCACCGCCACCACCCTGACCTACGTGAAGGGCCGCGGGATCGTCGCCCACGAACCCAGCGTCGTCGCCGTCCAGCGCAAGGGCAACACCAAGCGGGTGGTCGCGGTCGGCAAGGACGCCAAGGAGATGCTGGGCCGCACCCCCGGCAACATCGTCGCCATCCGGCCCATGAAGGACGGCGTCATCGCCGACTTCGAGGTCACCGAGGCGATGATGCGTCACTTCATCAACCGCGCCCACAACCGCCAGACCCTCGTCAAGCCGCGGATCGTCATCTGCGTCCCCTCCGGCATCACCGAGGTCGAGAAGCGGGCCGTCCGCGACTCGGCCATGGCCGCCGGCGCCCGCGAGGTCTTCCTCATCGAGGAGCCGATGGCCGCGGCGATCGGCGCCGGCCTCCCCATCACCGAGCCCGGCGGCAACATGGTCGTCGACATCGGCGGCGGCACCTGCGAGGTCGCCGTCATCTCCCTCGCCGGCATCGTCGCCTGCAAGTCGATCCGCGTCGGCGGCGACAAGATGGACGAGGCGATCGTCCAGCACGTCAAGCGCAAGTACAACCTCCTCATCGGCGAGCGCACCGCCGAGCGCATCAAGATCCAGATCGGCACCGCCGCCCCCACCAAGACG
>NZ_JADJNN010000014.1:0-160000 GCF_016714285.1 Nannocystis sp.
GGATCAGGCCGAGGATGAAGTTCTCGGCGATGTAGCCGTTGTCGTTGTTGACGGCCAGGCTGATGGCATCGACGGCGGCTTGCCAGCGGGTGGTGTTGGCGTCGAGCAGCTCGTTCATCGAGCTCGAGTTATCGAGGAGGATGGCGAACAGGGGCTTCTTGAACGTGCAATTGCCCTCCTTCTGGCAGGGCATGGGCGCGGCGTCCACCGCGATGGGCAGGGTGGCGCCGCCGACGAAGGCGAGGCCGATACCGGCGAGGAGCCCCGCTTGCGCGCCAATTCGCCACCACGAGCGCACCGAGTCGATACCTCGCATATCGGGATATCTTAGCGCCGCTGGGCTGGGACCTGCGGTCGGTGCCGCGGAGAGTCCGCGCAAAGAAGCGTGGGGGCGCGGGGGCCGGGCGAAGCGATTGCGCGGCCGTTGGCGGGGGTCAGCGAGCGGGCGGCTTGCCGGGGCGCAGGTGGGCGATGGCGTCGCGCAGGCCGGCCTTGAGGTTACGCAGGGTTCGCAGGGCCTCGGTGGGGGCGTCGAGCTCGGCGAGGGTCCGCGAGAGCGCCGGGCTGAGGCCGGTGAGCAGGCAGCGGGCGCCCAGCAGGCGGGCGCCCTGGACGACCTTGATGAGGCCGTCGGCGGCGCTGCGGTCGATGCTGGGGACGCCCGTCAGGTCGAGGATGACGCAGCGGGCCCGGCTGCTGGCGACGGCCTGCAGCAGGTTGCTCATGATGTCGGCGCAGCGCGGGGTGTCCACTGTGCCCATGATCGGCATCACCAGGACATCGTCCCACACCTCGAGTACCGGGGTCGACAGCTCGCGGATGGCGGCGCGTTGCTCGGTGATGGTGGCGAGCGATCGCTCGAGCTCGGCGTGCTTGCGGCGGTTCTCCTCGAACAGCGCCTGGAGGCTCTCGAGCATGACGTTGATGCTCGACTCCACCGAGGATAGCTCGTCGTCCTGGGCGATCTCCAGGCGCACGTCGAAGTCGCCGGTGGCCGCGGCCGCGATCGCGATCTCGATCGCGGCGATGCGGCGCTCGAGCTCCGCGAGCTCGGTCAACGCGGCCCCCGGAGCTCGTTCACCCGGAGTTCGTTGAGCCAGCGCAGCGCCTCGGCCTCGGTGGCGTAGAACTGCATGCGGTCGTGCTTGAAGGTGAGGCGGGCGACGATGCGGGCGAAGACCCGCTCGGCCGGGGGGATGCCGATGATCGCCTGGCGGTCGAACTCGACGCTGGTGGCCTCGGTCCGCAGGACCTCGCGCATCTCGCCGGTGGTCTTGGCCACGCCGCTGCCGTCGATCAGCAGCAGGCGCGGGCTGTGGCGGGCCAGCAGCTCGCGCAGGGTGACGAAGCTCGCCCGCAGGTGCGCCGCGGAGGGGCTGCCGGACAGGCGCATCCGCACGATGCCGTCGGACGCGTCGACGACGACATCACCGGGCGAATCTGGGGACTGAGCCGGCAAGGCGTGGACTTTATACCGGCGCTGCGCGGCCGTGCAAGTGGACAAGCTGGTGGATGTCGCCGCGGATCGTCGCGGGCGCGACGGGGCGGCCGTCCTGGGGCGCCAGCACGGCTGGGAGGCCGTATTTGGGGGCCAGCGCGATTCCGTGCACGGTCCGCGAGATGGTCGCACCGGCGGGTATCGTGATACGGAATCGCTGCAGGATCATCGGCAGCATGATGCGCAGGGCCTGCTCCGCGAAGGCCGCGCCGAGGCACATGCGCGGGCCGGCGCCGAAGGGCAAGTACTGCCATGGCGAGGGCGTGATCCGCTGCCAGCGTGCGGGCTCGAAGCGATCGGGCTCGGGGAAGAGCGCGGGGTCGCGATGGGTGATGAATGGGCTCAGGACCACGCGCGCGCCGCGTGGCAGCGTGTGCGGGCCGAGCGTGGCCTCGCCGGCGCAGACGCGGATGAACAGCATCGGCGTGGCGGGCAGCAGGCGCATGCTCTCTCGCAGCGCGCGGTCGAGGTGTTGCAGGCGCGGGAGCTCGTCCGGGCGCGGGGGGGCGCCGGCGAGGACTGTGGTGAATTCGGCGAGCAGCTCGGCCTGGTGTTCGGGGTGCTGGGTCAGCAGGAAGATCGTCCACACCAGGGTCTGTGCGGTGGTGTCGTGGCCGGCGACGAACAGGCCGTTGCACTCGCCGATGAGCTCCTCGTCGCCGAGGGCGGCGCCGGTCTCGTCGCGCGCGGCGAGCAGGTTCGCCAGGACGTCGGTGCCGGGCGACTGGGCCCGCTTCGCCGCCAGGAGGGCCTGCAGCTGGCGCTCGAGCGCCGCGCTGAGGGTGAGGGCGCGGCGGTAGGGCGTGCCGGGCAGGGGCAGGGGCAGGGCCAGGGTCAGCGGGGACGACAGGGCCTGCAGCAGTCCGGCCTCGCTGCGGGCGAGCTCGTCGCCGCGGCCGCCGGGGTCGAGGCCGAACAGGCAGCGGATCACGACCGCGGCGGTCAATGCACGGATCAGCGCGGCGAGGTCGACCTGCACGCCGGTCGGCCAAGTGCGCAGGGTGGTCCTCGGTGACCGCCACGATCTCGGGCGCGTGGGCCAAGGTGGCGGAGCGCTGCAGGGCCGGCTGCATCAGGCGGCGACGACGACGGTGCAGCTCGCCGTTGAGGAATGGCAGCACCTGGTTGAAGCGGGCCAGGGCGCTGCCAGGGGGCGTGCGCACGGGGATCTCGCTGTTGTGCTCGAACAGATCGGGGCGGGTCAGGAGCTCGCGGTTGTATTCGGCGCCGCAGGCGAGGATCAGCGCGGGGCTGCGATCGACGAGCGCGGCGATCGGGCCGTATTCACCGTACAGCGCGCGCATGCGGCCGACCGGGTCGGCGAAGAATCGCAGCACCGCGGCCGGGACCGCGAGGATCGGCAGGGGGCGCGGACCACGGATATCGACGGGGGCGTTGGTGAGGGCCTTGAACATCGTGCGCTCGGCGATCACGGCCCCGTGTGGCCGGGCGGGGTGAGGTGAAGGCGGTTCATGGGGCTCAGAAGGGCTTGCCCTTGATGAAGCGCTTGAGCAGCATCCGGTCGACGGTGAAGGCGGCGGGCGAGGGCTGGTGGTCGGCGTAAATTTGATAGATCGCGCTGGTCACCCGGGTGAGCCCCTTGGGATGCACGGCGTTCAGGACCCAGCGGCGCCGGGTCTCCATGTCCATCACTCGCTGCTTGCGGTGGACGATGCCGTCGATGATCCACGCCGCGGCGGCCTCGGGGGTCATGGCCTTGGTGCGCTCGTCGAAGACGCGGGCGTCCATCATCGGTGTGCGCACAAAGGCCGGGTACGCCGAGGTGAAGTGGATGTCCTCGGAGAGGAGCTCGGCGTACAGGGTGTCGGTCAGGTGGCTGAGGGCGGCCTTGCTGGCCCCGTAGGCGCCGAAGTTGGGGGAGGCCATGGCCACGCCGGCGGTGAGCACGTTGACGATGTGGCCGCTGCGGCGGGCTCGCATCTGCGGCAGGACGGCGCGGATGAGGCGCAGGGGTGCGTAGTAATTGATCTGCAGGATCCGCTCGAAGTCGTGCCAGCGCTCGAGCGACTCGGCGGCGGGGCGGCGGATCGATCGGCCGGCGTTGTTGACGAGGATGTCGATATGTCCGTGGGCCGCCTGGACCGCGGCGACCACGGCGTCGCAGGCCTCGAGGTCGGCGAGGTCGGCGACGTGGGCCGTGGCGAGGCCGCCTTGCGCGTGCACCTGGGCGGCGACCTCGGCGAGCTGGGCCTCGCGGCGGGCGACCAGGGCGACCGTGGCCCCGGCGCGGGCGCACTGGAGGGCGAGCGCGGCTCCGATGCCGCTCGAGGCGCCGGTGATCATCACGACCTTGCCGGCGAGGCGGCGGCGGGCGAGCGCGGCGGGATCGCGGTCGGGGTCGAGGTGGCGCAGCCAGTAGTCCCACAGGGCCTCGACGTATTCGGCCTGCCTGGGGCAGCGCAGGCCGGTGTTGGCGAGGGCGCGGTCGAGGTTTGTGGTGGCGAAGCGGAGGGGTCGGCCGAGCGCCTCGTGGACCTGCGGCGGGATGCCGAGGTCGCGGAGGATCTGGCCGCGGATGAACTTGAGGCCGCCGAGCTGCCCGAGCATGGTCGCGGCGCCGGGCAGGAATTTGCGCAGGGTCTTGCCGATGTTGGCCCGGATCCGCGGGGCGCCGGCGGCGTCGGCGAGCAGGTTGAAGGTGCCGGTGAAGTCGGGCGGGTCGGGGTCGACGACGTGGAAGGTCTGGCCGTCGCCCTCGCGCTGGTGGGCGATGATATCGATCACGCGCGCGACGTGATCGACTGGCAGCATATTGAGCGAGGTCTCGAGGTATCCGAGCAGCGGGAACCAGGCCGGCAGCGCGTTACGCAGGCGGAGGATCGGCTTGAACAGATAGTAGGGACCGTCGACGCGGTCGATGACGCCGGTGCGCGAGTCGCCGACCACGGCGCTCGGGCGGTAGATGCGAACGCGCAGGCCGCTGTCTCGCACCAGGCGCTCGGCGACGAACTTCGTGCGGTGATAGGGGTGGGGGTGCTGCTGGCCGAGGTCGAGCTCGTCCTCGCGGAGCGTGCCCTCGAGGTCGCCAGCGACGGCGATCGAGCTCAGGTGGTGCAGGACCCCGCGAAAGCCGCCGGACTGGAGATATGTCAGCAGGTTGCGCGTGCCCTCGACGTTGCTGCGCTCCAGCGCGGCGTCGTCGGCCGCGAGGTCGTAGAGCGCCGCGAGGTGGAACACGTGATCGAGGCCGGCGGCGGGGAGCCCCTGGCCGAGGCCGGGGGTCTCGATGTCGCCGATCGCTACGCGCAGCCGGGCCCCCGACGAGCGGGCCAGCAGATGCCACTGCGCGAGCAGCTCGTCGTGGCGTGCGCGCGAGCCGGGGCGCACGAGCACCACGACCTCGCCGCCGCGCGCGAGCAGGTGGGCCATGAGGTGTCGGCCGATGAGACCGGTCGCGCCAGTGACGAGGGTCCTTACGAGGATCTGTGCGGGGTCTGTCACCGTGGGCACCGGGTGGCGGGGACCGTAGCATCGCGGGCGACGGTCGCAGCGGCACGACATCGGGCCGCGTCGGGGCGTGAGGCATGCGCTTCGTCACGGTACGTGGTGACGCGGTCAGCGGCTCATTGCAGCTGCAGGGCGACGGCCGTGCCGACGCCGACGGTGATGGCGAGCGCGAAGACCAGCGCGATCGGGCGACCGAAGCCGGTGCGGCCCATGAACAGCGCCATGCCACCCTTGACCAGCGTGTTGGTGACGACGGCGATGGTGATCGCCAGACTGGCGACCGCAGCGGCGACGAGCCCCTCCTTGCTCTGGTGGCTCACGGCGAGGGTGACGGCGTCGACGTCCGTGAGGCCCGAGGCTGCGGCCGTGATGTAGAGGCCGCGATCGCCGAAGTGCCGCTGCGCGACGGCCGAGGCGATCAGCACGGCGCTGAGTAGGACGCCCCACTTGAGCGCGGGCACCAGGGCGAAGGGGTTGGCCATCGCCGCGGGCTCGCGGTCTTGTGGGGCGCCGCGGTCGGCGTCTCGCAGCGCGAGGTACTTCCAGCCGGCGCCGGCCAGGGTGACGGCGCCCATCAGGCCGAGCGGGACGACGAGCACGCGGGCGACGTCGGGGTTGATGAGCGAGGCGACGACGAGGACCCGCGCGAACATCACGGCGTTGGCGAGGAAGGTAGCGATCTGGCCCGGGATGAGCATGAGCGGGTCGGTCCGCGACTGCTGGGCCATCGCCGCGGTGACGGCGGTGGAGCTGACGAGCCCGCCGACGAGGCCCGCGAGCACGACCCCGCGCGAGGCGCCGAGCAGGCGGTGGAGGACATAGCCGGCATAGCTGATACCGGCGATCAGGACGATGAACAGGCCGATCTTGCGCGGGGAGAGCACGCCCCAGGGGTCGCGCGCCTCGGCCGGCAACAGCGGCAATACGACGGCCAGGACGATGACCAGCTGCAGGGTCGCGCTCAGCTCGATCCGCCGCAGCCGCGGGATCGTGCGGCGAAACCACGGCTTGGCGAGGAGCAGCAATGTGATCACCAGGCCGACCGCGACGGCGAGGTCGCGCCGGTGGTGGACCAGCATGCCGAGAGCGAAGGTCGCGGCCGCGGCGATCTCGGTGGTCAGGCCGAGGTCCTTGTCGCCGACGCGGAGGTAGTGTGCGAGCACCAGGCCCCCGGTGACCACCATCCCGGCGGGCGGCAGCCACGGCATGTGGTCGCCGAGCAGCGCGCACACCCACCCGAACAGCGAGAGGATCGCGAAGCTGCGCACGCCGAGGTGGTCCTCGGAGCGATCGCTGGCCACCTCGTTGTGGTCGCTGCGGTCGCTGCGGTCGCTGTGCTCGCGCTCGAGGCCGATGAAGAGGCCGATGCCGCCGGCCACTGCGCACTCGACCAGCCCGAGGGTCCAAGCTTCCACGTCGCTGCATTGGGCCACGAAGCGCGGCCGCGGTCAAAGCTCGGTGTCGGCGTCCGGTGGGCGGTGGGCCCGGGCTCGGAGCTTGCGCGGGGGGCCGCGGTCTGAGACCCTGCCGCGGGCATGACGGGTGGCCTCGCTGGTGAGGAGCAAGGCCCGCGGGTCCGCGAGTACTACACGATCGCGGGCCCCGACTACGCGGCGTGGAGCCGCGGGTTGCACATGCACTTCGGCTACTGGCGCCGCGGCATGAACCCGCTGCGGCTCGAGCCGATGCTGGCGGCGATGAACGACGAGCTGCTGGCGGCGCTGGAGCTCGCGGCGGGTCGAAGCGCGCGGGTGCTCGACCTCGGCTGCGGGTTCGGGGCGACGGCGCGGCAGCTCGCGCTGGGCCGCCCGCAGCTCGAGCTGCTCGGGGTGACGATCGTGCCGTCGCAGGTCGGCGAGGCGAAGCGCCTCGCCGAGCTCGCGGGCCTCGGCGAGCGCGTCCGCTTCGTCGAGGCCGACTACACCCGCTTGCCGCTGGCCGACGGCTCGATCGACGGGGCCTACGCGCTCGAGAGCGCCTGCCATGCGCTGGGCCCGGACAAGCCGGCGCTGGTGCGCGAGCTGGCCCGCGTGTTGCGACCGGGGGGTCGCTTCGTGATCGCCGACGGCTTCATGAAGCACGCGCGGCCGCTGCCCGGGTGGCTCGAGCGCGTGCGCGCGAGCGTGTGCGCGGGCTGGGCGGTGCCCGAGTTCGCGGAGCTCGGCGCGATCACGCGGACGATGCGAGCCTGCGGGCTGCAGGTGTTGGAGGTCCGCGATATCTCGTGGCGCGTCGCCCCGTCGATGCTGCACGTGCCGCGGACCGTGCTGCGCTTTCTATACGCCGAGCTGCGCCGGACCGGTGGGCTGCGGCTCGGCCCGGTCCGCTGGGGGAACGTCGTCGCGCCGAGCCTGGGCCTGGTCCTGGGCCTGGCCCGGCGGGATTTTGGGTATCACCTGATCACGGGCCGGCGGATCGGCTGAGCGACCGCCTCGGAGATCCGCAGATAGGTGATCGCCCGCGGCCGGTTGGACCGGCGTGCGGGCTCGGTCGTCGGGCTCAACCGTTGCATTCGTTGGCGCAGCTGGCGTCGATGCAACCGCTGAGGGCGAGGCCCAATTGCGCCGACTTGCCGCCGAAGCCGCCATACTTGTCGATGGTGGCGCCGCAGGGGCCGAGGCAGTCGATGCCGCCGCACATGTTGTCCTGCGCGCACATGCGGATCGCCGTGCAGCCCTCGTCGGCCTGACAGGCCTGGAGGTCCTCGAGGCAGTTGTTGCAGGCACACTCGCCGCAGGCGTCGCCGGGGTCGATCATCATGAGGCACGCCGCCACGGGGTCGCCGCCGGTGGTGGTGCCGGGGTCGGTGCTGCTGGCCGTGACGTTCGAGGTCGAGCCGTCGGCGCCGCTGCTGCTCGCGGGTTCGCTGGTGCTCGGCGGGTCGCCGCTTGTCGAGGCGTCGGCGCTGGTCGAACCGGAGTCCGAGGCGCCGCTGGTGCTCGCCGCGGTGGTCGGCGAGTCGCCCGTGCTCGCGCCGCTGGTGGCGGCGCCGGTGGTCGATCCCGCGTCGGTCGTGGTGCCGCCGCCGTTGTCGCCGCAGGCGACCAGCGCGAGCGCGGCGGTGAGGGTTGGGAAGAAGTTACGTGTCCAGAATTGCATGCGGGGACGGTACATGGTCCGGCGCGTTCTCGGCAAAGGTAGGGAGAAAACGGCGTGCGGGGGCCGGAGGCCGCAATGGCAAAGGAAGACCGGTGGCGACCGTCCCGGCGCTCCGGTCCGGCGATTCATGGCACTTTGGCGAGCTACGTAGATATGCCGGCGTGCTCCGACGGACCGCTTGACCGCTTGACCGCTTGACCGCTTGACCGCTTGACCGCTTGACCGCTTGACATCGCGGCATGGACATGTCCCTTGCGACATGCTCGCGCGGCGGTGAATTCTTGGCCGTCCTGGTACGATGGCTGGCATGGCCGGGGACGAGGATGTCGCGCATGTGCTGGCGATCGCGCTGGGGTCTGGTGACGCGCAGGGGTACTCGGTGGTGGTCGAGGAGGACCTGCCGGGCACGCCGCTGCCGATCCGCGGCGAGGGGCGGCTGGTGATCGACTTGGCGGCGCTGCGGGCCTGCAGCACGCCGCGGGCGTATGGGCTGTTGCTCGGCGAGGCGCTGTTCGCCGGGCCGACGCTGGCGGCGTGGACGCGGGCGCGGGCCCGCGGGCGCGAGCGGCTGCACGTGGTGCTCGCCGTCGACGCGCCGGAGCTGCGGACGCTGCGGTGGGAGCGGCTGTGTGCGCCGCTCGGCGAGGGCTGGGACTTCGTGCGCTGCGACCAGCGCACGCCGTTCACGCTGCGGGTCGCCAGCGAGAGCGACCGGGTGTACGCGGCGCCGGTCGGCGAGGCGCCGCGGGTGCTGGTGCTGGTGACCAGCCCCACGGACCTCGCGGACTACGGGCTGGCGGCGTTCGACACGCTGGCGACGCTGCACGGGGTGCGCGAGGCGGTCGCGCCGTGGCCCTGCGATGTCCTGGCATTCGGGGTGCCGGAGGCGGTCGCGGAGCCGACGCTCGAGGGGCTGTGCGGGCAGCTGACGCGGCGGCGCTACGCGGCGGTGCACGTTGTGTGTCACGGGGCGGTGGTCGCGAGCACGGGCGAGACGGTGCTGTATCTGGCGGACGACGACGAGACGACCGCGGCGACGCCGGCGAGCAAGCTGCTGCGGCGGCTGGGTCGGCTGGGCGGCGAGGTCGGGCTGCCGCTGCTGTGGTTTTTGGGCGCGTGTGCCAGCGCGGCGCCGGAGGCCGAGGGGGCGCTGGGTGGGCTGGCGATGCGGCTTTGTCGCGAGCTCGGGGCGCCGGCCGTGGTGGCGATGAGCGAGCGGATCTCGATCGACACCGCCAACGCGCTGGGCGGGCCGTTCTACCGCCAGCTGCGGGCGCACGGGCTGGTCGACCTCGCGCTGGCGGAGGCCTGCTCGCAGGTGGCCGAGCGCGCCGACCTGGTGGTGCCGGTGCTGCACGCCCGCGCGGCCGGGAGCCCGCTGTTCCCGGGGACAGGTCCCGAGGGACAGGTCGCAAAGGACAGCCCGAAGCTGGCCATGGCGGCGGAGGCGGAGCTGTACTGCGAGGTCGCGCTGCCGATCTCGCTGGGCGATCGCTTCGTCGGGCGCGAGGGTGTGCTCGGCGAGCTGACGCGGCGGCAGGCGGCGGCGGGGTCGCGGCCAGTGGCGCTGGCGCTGGTGGCCGCGGGCGGGCAGGGCAAGACGCGGGTGGCGCTGGAGCTGCTGTGGCGTGAGCGCGGGCTGTACCCGGGCGGGGTGTTCTGGCTCGATGTGTCGGTGCCCGGGCGGATCGAGGCGGGGCAGCACGCGCTGCTGCGGCGGCTGCAGCCGGAGGCGCCGGCGCTGGCCGAGCTGAAGGCCGCGGGGGTGGACGTGGCGGCGCGTCTGGCCGCGGCGGCGCGGGCCCACGCGCCGGGGCAGGCGCAGCTGTGGGTGCTCGATCACCTGCCGGAGCCGGAGCCGGGGCAGGAGCTGCCGGCGCTGGGGCTCTTGTGCCCGCGCTGGGGCGAGGTCGCGGTGCTGCTGACCTCGAGGATCCATCCGGGAGATCCGGAGCTCGAGGTGATCGAGCTCGGGCCGCTCGCCGACGAGGCCGGGGCGACGCTGCTGCTCGCGGGGCTGCCGGCGGGGGCGATGGCGGCGGAGGCGGCGATGGTGGTGGCGCGCTGGGTCGGTGGGCTGCCGATCGCGCTCGAGCTGCTGGCGCGCAGCCTCGACCTCGGCGACCTCTCGGCGGCGGAGCTGACGGCGATGATGCAGGCGGGTGGGGTGGCGCGGGCGCTCGACGAGACGCAGCAGGTGCTGCGCGCGGCCGGGGCGGCGGCCGGGATGTCGCCGATCGTGGAGAGCCTGCGGATCAGCTACTCGCGGCTGTCGCCGGCGGCGCAGGGGCTCGCGCGGCGGCTGGCGCAGTTCGGGCCGGAGCCGCTGCCGACGCTGCTGGTCAAGGCGCTCGGCGAGCCGGCGTCGCGGCTGGCCCGGGCGACGCTGGTCGGGCGCAGCTTCGTGACCGGGATCTCGGGCGAGGGCTTCGGGGTGATGCACCGCGTGCTGGCCGACTTCCTGCGCGGGCTGTGCGGGGCGGAGGAGCCGGCCGACGCCTGCAAGGCGCTGCTGGCGGTGTTGCCCGCGAACGAGGCGGTCGAGCCGCGCCGGCTCGAGCTGCTGGTGGGCGTCGCGGTGCACGCGGAGGCGCTGCTGGCTCGGGCGGCGCCGCTGGGGCGCGCGGGCATCGATCTCGGGCTGCGCGTGGGGATGCTGTACAGCCGGCTGCAGCGTTATGGCGAGGCCGAGCCGCTGCAGCGGCGGGCGTACGCGCAGGCGCAGGCGAGCCTGGCGGCGGACGATCGGCTGCGCTTGACCGCGGAGGGCAACCTGGCGCTGACGCTGGCCTCGCTCGGCGCGCTGCAGGAGGCGCGGGGGCTGCAGGAGGCCAACCTGCGCGCGTGGGAGGCGAGCGTCGGACCGGACGACGCGCACACGCTGGGCGCTCGCGGCAACCTGGCGATCACGCTGCAGCTGATGGGCGAGGTCGAGGCGGCGTACCTGCTGCACGCGGCGGTGGCCGAGGCGAACGCGCGGTGCTTCGGCGCCGACAGCCTGCAGGCGGCGCAGGCCGGGCTGGCCCTGGCCAGCGCGGAGCTGCAGCGCGGCGACGTGGCGGCGGCGATCCGGACGCAGGAGCGGGCGCTCGCGGGGCTTCGTCGATTGGCCGAGGCGGAGGGCTCGGCCGCGCTGGCGGCTGCGGTGCTGCAGGCGAGCGGGGTGCTGGCGCAGATGCAGCACGCGCAGGGCAACCTGCCGGCGGCGCGGTCGACGATCGAGGCGACGTTGACGGCGGCGCGGACGGTGTGGGCGGCCGACGCTCCGATGCTGTTACACATGCGTGAGACGCTGGCCGCGATCTTGCGCGACCTCGGGGACGTCGCGGGAGCGCGGGCCGAGTTCACGGAGATCCTGGCGGCGCTGCAGCGGGTGCTCGGGCCGGCCAACCCGCAGACGCTGACGACCCAGCTGGTCCTGGCCCAGCTGCTGCACCGGGCGGGGGCCAACGCGGAGGCGCGGCCGCTGCTCGCGGAGGCGCTGGCGCAGGGCCGGCCGCGCATGGGCCTCGGCCACCCGCTGATGTTGATGGTGCTGATGACGCTGATGGACGTGGCCCAGCAGCTGGACGAGCTGCCGTGGGTGCACGCGCAGCTGCAAGCGGCGGTGGAGGAGCTGCGCGGGCAGCTGGCGCCGACGCGGTCGGAGCTGCTGGGCCTCGAGCAGCGCCTGGCCGACGTGCTCTCGCTGCTCGGCGACTCCGCGGGGGCGCGGACGCTGCAGGCCAACGTGCTGGCGCGCTGGGAGGGCAGCGCGGGGCCGCGGCACCCGGGCACGATCGGGGCCGCGGCCAGCCTGGCGATGATCGAGCTGCGGGGCGGGGCGCTGGCCGAGGCGCGGGCGTTGCTCGAACGTGTCCTTCGGGACAGCCGCGAGGTGTTCGGCGCGACCGGGGCCGACACCCTCACGGCGCAGCGCCAGCTGGCGGCGGTGTTGTATTCGCAGGGCGAGCTGGCGGCGGCGCGGCGCAATCAGCAAGAGGCGGCGGCCGGGCTGGCGATGCGGCTGGGGCCGGCGCACCCGGAGGCCCTGATCGCGCGCTGCGAGCTGGGCGTGATGCTGGCGGCGGAGGGGTCGCTCGACGGCGCGGAGGCCTCGCTGATGCCGGCGCTGGCGGAGCTGGCGAAGCAGCTGCCGGCGGAGCACGCGGTGCTGATCGATCTGCGCGGCGAGGCGCTGCGCCTGCGGATCCGCCAGGGGCGGCTGGAGGAGGCGCGGACGCTGATGGCCACGCTGTGGCCGCAGGTGCAGGGCAAGCACGGGCCGGGCAGCGCCGAGGCGGTGAGCTTCGGGCTGCGGCTGGGTCAGGTGTTGCTGGCCGCGGGCGCGCCGGCCGACGCGGTGCCGTGGCTGCACGGTGCGCTCGCGCTGCTGATGCAGCTGCAGCCGGCGGACGAGGCGACGGTCGGCTGCGCGATGCTGCTGGCGACGGCGGTGGTGCAAGCGGGGGGTGACCCGGCGCTGGCGCGCGACGTGCTGACGCGGGCGGGCGAGCAGGTGCGCCAGCGGCTCGGCGCCGACCATCCCTTCGCGGCGCAGCTGGCCGGGCACGCGGCGGCGCTGGGTCTGGTGCCGTCGTGAGGCGGCAGCATGTGCGGGGTCGACCGGTCGACAGTCGCGGCGCTGCTGTGGTACTCGCGAGCCCATGATCCGCGCACGTATCTCGCTCGCACGTATCTCGCTGATGGCGGCCGCGCTCGCCGTGGCGCTGCCCTCCTGCGCCTCCACGCCCGACACGATGGTGCTCGGCCTGCAGTATCAGCCGACCTCGCAGGTCGACACGACGAAGCTGCAGGGCGTGCCTCCGGTCAACCCGGCCGCGCGGGTGTGGATCAACCCGGTGATCGATCAGCACCCGGAGGGCAGCCAGATCGGGGTCTCGGAGGAGGAGGACAAGGCGCCGGTGTACTTCGGCGCGCAGGGCCTGCCGCCGGCGGACTTCGTGCGTGCGGCGGTCGCCTACGTGCTGCCGGCCTTCGGCGTGCCGGTGGCTGCGGATCCGCAGAGCTCGACCCACGTGCTCGAGCTGAAGATGACCCGCTTTTGGACGATCGAGGGCAACGTGTACGAGTCGACGATCATGGTCAACGCGACCCTGGCCGACCGCACCGGCGCGGTGCTGTGGCAGTCGGCCGTCACCGGCGTGAACAAGCGCTGGGGTCGTTCGTTCGAGGCGCAGGCGTACATCAGCGTGTTTAGCGACGCGGCCCTCGACCTCGGCCAGCGCCTCGCGCTCGCGCTCCGCCAGCCCGGTCGCGGCGGGCGGCGCCGGCGGTCGCCGGCGGTCGGCGGCGGGTCGTCGGCGCGCGGCAGTCGGCCGTTGTCGGGGCAGGCGGTTGCGATCAGGGGCGAGGGCGGCTCGAGGCGGGCGCGCAGGTCCTCGTTCTCGGCCTCGGCGGCGACCAGGCGGGCGTGCAGGCCCTGGATCGCGGCCATCGACACGCCGCTGGCGTCGAGCGGGAAGATCATGGTGTCGCTGTTCCACAGGCCGAAGGCGGCGTGGAAGTCCTGGGCCATCGGCCCGAGGTGGCGCACGCCGGGCTCGTCCTTGCGGTAGCGCCAGGTGCTGAGCGGGAGGGCGACGACGCGGCGCAGGACGTCGGCGGGGTCGATCGCGGCGAACTCGGTCTTGAGGTTGCGATCGCTTATCGGGCACATGTTGCTGCAGAACTCCTTGCCCGGCGGGACCGGGACGCCGGCGCAGCAGTCGAGGCCCTTGCAACACAGCGACCCCGGGTTGGCGCAGCTGTCGCCCTGGCCGACACACTGCTCACCGCCGCTGCTGCCACCGCCGCTGCTGTCGCCGCCGCTGCTGCTGTCGGTGGTGGTGCCGACGGTGGTGGTACCGACGGTGGTGGTGCCGACGGTGGTGGTTTCGGGCTCGCCGGTGCTCGCGGGGGCGCCGGTGCTCGCGCTGTCGGAGCCGCTGCCGCCGGTCGAGCCGGCGCTGCTGGTGGCGGGCTGGCCGGTGCTCTCGCTGGTGGCCGCGCCGGTGCTGGCGGACGCGCCGCTGGAGCTGCCGTCGCTGTCGCTGGTCTTGCCGCCGCCGCCGCAGGCGACCGTGAGGAGCAAGGTGAGGAGGGGGAGGAGGGGGCGCTGTACGGGTAAGGTCATGGTGGCTCCGGTGGAAGAAGGGCGATCGGGAGGGGGCGAGCGTGGCATCATCCGCCGCGCGCATGTCGACCCACGTCCTTTACGTCGCCCCATTCTACAGCGCCAACATCCTGCAATGTCTCGCCGCGCTCAATTCGCTGGCGGATGTGCGGGTCGGGCTTATCACCCACGAGCCGATCGATCGCCTCCCCGAACGCTACCGTTCCACGATCGCGGGGCACTACCAGATCGCGGACTGCCTCGACGCCGAGCAGCTCGGCGCCGCGGCGCTGGCGTTCAAGCGCGACTGGGGCCGCGTCGACCGCCTGATCGGTTTTCTCGAACAGATGCAGGTGCCGCTGGCGGCGGCCCGCGACCGCGTGGGCATCCCCGGGATGAGCGAGGCGGTTGCGCACAACTTTCGCGAGAAGAACCAGATGAAGAAGGTGCTGCGTGCGGCGGGCCTGCCGGTGGCCCCGCAGGCGCTGCTCGGTTCGGCCGAGCAGGCGCGCCGCTTCGTCGCCGAGGTCGGATATCCGGTCGTGCTCAAGCCGCCGGCGGGGCTCGGCTCGAAGGGGACGGTGCGGGTGGTCGACGACGAGGGCCTGGAGGCCGCGCTGGCGGCCCTGTTCGTGACCCCCTCGAACCCGGCGCAGGCCGAGGCGTTCGTGAAGGGCGAGGAGCACACCTTCGAGACGATCACGATCGACGGCAGGCCGGTGTGGCACTCGTCGAGCTACTATCTGCCGGGTCCGCTCGAGGTGCTCGAGAACCCGTGGATGCAATATTGCGTGCTGTTGCCGCGCGAGCAGCTGCAGCCGCACGCGGCGGCGTTTCGCCCGATCAACGTCGCGGCCCTGACCGCGCTCGGCATGGGCACCGGGATGTCGCATATGGAGTGGTTCCTGCGCAAGGACGGCTCACCCGTGATCAGCGAGGTCGGGGCGCGCCCGCCCGGTGTGCACCTGATGCCGATGATGGGGATGGCCCACGACGTCGATATGTGGGCCAAGTGGATCGAGCTGATGGTGTTCGACCGCTTCGAGGTGCCGGAGCGCCGCTACGCCTGCGGCGCGGCGTTCTTCCGCGGCCAGGGCCGCGGCCAGATGGTGACGGCGGTCGAGGGCGTCGACGCGGCGCAGGAGCAGGTCGGCAAGTACGTGGTCGACGCGCGCCTGCCCAAGGTCGGCCAGCCGCGGGCGTCGGGCTATGAGGGCGAGGGCTACGCGGTGGTCAAGGCGCCGACGACGGCGCTGGTGGTCGAGGCGCTGCGCGGGCTGGTGAAGAATGTGCGCGTGGTGATGGGGGTAGGAGCGGAACGATCGGTGGTGCGGGCGACGTCGCCCGCCGAGCCGGATGTCCGGAAGGGCCTCGCCCTCAACACGGCCTACACCGGGGGGCGCGGACTGGCATTCGCGGTTGGGCGCGTGGCGACCCTGGGCCCCTGGGGCGCGACATGGCATTCGCGGTAATGGGCGCGTGGGGACCCTGTGTGGAGATACTGGCTACCGCCTCCGGTAGCTCAGGCGGTAGCGGATAGGTGTCTTCAGGCGGTCACCCTCGATGGTGGTCGAGGCGGTGAGATGGGCGCCGTCGTCGCTGAGGATGAAGGTGTTCGTCGTGGTGCCGCGCTCGCCGTGGATCGTCTCGACCAGCTTCGACACGCTGGCGAGGTGGTGCTTGACCTTGGCGCTGCGGCCGTCGCGGGTGACGGTGACGGCCGGGCCGTCCAGGGTCGTGCGAATGCTGGTGTCTCGACGGATGATCGTGGTCTTGCCGCCGGCGTATTCGATGGTGATCGTCGGGACCACCGGGTCGCGCTCCGCGAGCTTGCGGCGGGCCAGGCTGCGGGAGATCAGGTCGAGGTCGGCGAGGGCTGCGTCGATCGCCGCGTGGGCGGCCTTGCGTTGCGCCTCGCCGCCGGAATAGGCGAAGACGCCGACGAAGCGCTCGATCGCGGGGGGCGCTGGCGGGGCGGGAGCTGGCGGGGATTCGGGCGCGGCGGTGGTGGTGGGCGCGGGCGCAGGGACCTCGTCGGGTGCGAGGTCTTGCGGTGGTGGTTCCGGCGCGGACGGAGGGACCGTCGCGGACGTTGTGGCGGGCTCGGGAGGGACCGCGGGCGTCACCGTCTCCGGAGGGGTCGCAGGCGCGGCGGGCTCGTGCGCGCGGCAGCCAGCGAGCGTTGCCACGAGCGACGCGACCAACGGGGCGAAGTTTCGCATGGGCACACGATCGCGGTACGTCGGTTTCATGGTCGGAGACCGGCGAGCGCCTCGATCTGCGTGAGCCAGGCGCTGAAGCGGGGGCACGCGGCTCGAACTGCGCGCAGGTCGAGCCGCGCGCCCAGGCGGGGGGCGTGGGCGGCGGAGCTGCGGCCCTTGACGTAGCGCGGACAGTGCTGCTGTAGCCGTTTTGAAGGGGCGGTGGTCGGCGAGTCGTTGATCGACTCGCAGCCCTTGCACTCGGTCACGATGGTCTCGAAGATCCCGGTCTGTTCGGGCATTCCAAGGGTCTCTGCCAGGGTGCCGGGTTGGGCGAAGAACAGCGCCTCGAGCTCGTGCATTTGTATGTAGGGGACGAAGCGCTCGGCGTCGGCGCCTGCGGCCTTCACGACGCCCTCGCGCAGCCTTGTCTCGATACCGTCGACGCCGCGTGTGGCTTTGGTTGTCGGCACGAAGTCCCAGCCGAGGCGCTGGCCGCTCGGCAGCCCGTAATAGTCGAAGAATGTCGATACGTAGGGACGTCGGCGATCGGCGAGGAAGCGCGCCAATTCCTGGCACATATTGTCGAAGGCGCGAAACTTCATGCCGCCCTTGGCGGGGCCCTTGCCGATGACGGGGACGTGGAGGTCGATGCCGAGGGTGGCCAGGTGCTCGGCGAGGAAGGGATTAAAGAAGCCCGCTTCGGAGAAGCCCTCGACGACGAGGAATAGGGTCACGCGCGCCATGTCAGGGGTTGGTCTCGATGACGTTCTTCTCGATCAGGTCGCCGAGGGTGTAATCCTCGAGCCAGCGCTCGAGGTTTGCGGCGTTCATGCGCTCGAGTTCGGTGGCGCCGTCGCGGCGCAGGACGACGACGAGGTCCTCGGGCTCGAAGTGATCGACGAGCTGCGGTGACTGGGTCGAGACGACGATCTGGGTGTTCGCCGAGACCTCGTGGATAAGCGCCGCGAGGACCCGTAGCGCGACGGGGTGGAGGCCGAGCTCGGGCTCGTCGATGACGATCGTGGCCGGCGGATCGGGCTGGAGCAGCGCGGTGGCGAGGGCGATGAAGCGGAGCGTGCCGTCCGAGAGCTGCCAGGGCTGGAACGGGAAGGTGCTGGCCTTTTGGCGCCACTCGAGGCGGAGGACCTCGCGGGGGCCGAGCATGCGAGGCTCGAGGAGGAAGTCGTCGAAGTAGGGGGCGACGATCTGGATCGTCTCGCGGATCCGCTGGTAGATGGTGGGGTGCTGCTGGTGGAGGTGCGCGAGGAAGGGGGCCAGGTTGCCGCCGTCGGCGGCGAGCTCGCGATGGTCGGAGGAGTCGGCGTCGCGCCGCATTTTGGAGGTCATGCTGGTGTCGTGGAAGTGGTAGACGATCCAGCTCGAGATCGCGGCGTAGACGTGGTGCGCTCGATCGCCTACACGGGTGGCCGTGTCCTGCTTCCAGTCGCTGACATATGCCTCGTATGTGCCACCGGGCAGGAGCAGCGTCTTGTTTGCGTCGTTCAACGAGAGGATAGCAAGATGGTCGATCATCAATTCACTGCTCGCGGTCGGCTTGAGGCCGAATCCGAAGCCGTGTTCTCCAAAGGACACCTGGGCCTCGATCATCGGCGTCACCTTGGGTCCTTCAAAGAAGAACCCGTCGCCGCCGCCGCTCGCGGTGACGAATGCTCGCAGTCCGTCGAGCGCGAGGGCGCGGAGCATGCGGAAGAAGTCGACGACGTTGCTCTTGCCGGCGCCGTTGGCCCCGATCAGGATGTTGCGCTGGGTGAGCGGGAAGTCGCGCAGCTCGCGGATCGACTTGAAGCCGAGGATGGTCAGCTTGTCGAGGGACCTCTTCGGCATCGCGGGGCGAGCTTCGCTCAGCGTGGTGGCGGGCGCAAGCGTTGTGGTGGGCTTCGCTCAGCGGGTGGTGCTCGCGCTGCGGCGGCGGGCTCGGTGCATGCGGATCGCGCCGATCGTGGTGAGCACGGCGCCGGTGGTGAGGGCGGCGGCGCCGGGCCACATGATCTGCAGCTCGCGGCGGCAGTCGTTGCCGGTGCAGCCGAGCGGGATGCGGCGGTCGTCGAGGGCGAGCAGGGTGACGCCCAAGATCGCCAGGGGGACGCCGAGGGCGAGCAGGAGGCGGCCGCTGGGCGGCGGGGTGGGCGTCGGGGTCAGCGTGATCTGCAGGGTGCTGCGCTCGCCGTCGACGAGGGAGACCTCGCGCTCGCTGATCTGGTGGCCGGGGAGGGTCGCGCGGACGCGGTGGGGTCCGGGGCTGGCGGCGCGCTCGAAGGGGGCGCGTCCGGCGGGGAGTCCGTCGAGATCGATCTGGGCGCCGGGCGGGTCGCTGCGGACCTCGAGCATTGCCGGCGTGGCCGGCTTTGTCAGCAGCGGGGCGAGCAGGCCGGCGGCGCCGTCGGCGAGGCGGGCGCGGGCCTCGGCGAGCCCGCACAGGGCGCAGCGCTCGGCGAACTCGGCGACGACGGTGTTGCTGCGGGTGTCGAGGAGCTCGAGGTGGAGGCTGTAATCGCGGTCGACGACGGAGAGGGTGGCGCGGACGATGTAGCGCAGGCCGATGGTGGCGCGCAGGCGGGCCAGGCAGGCCGGGTCGCTGCACTCGCCGGCGCCGAGCGGCGCGGCCTCGATGAGCGCGGCGCCGGCCCGGCGCAGGCCGTCGCGCAGGCTCTCGCGCAGGCTCGCGTCGGTGGCGGGCGGGAGGGCGTCGCCCTCGCGGCGGGGTAGCACGAGCACGCGGAGCTGGGCGCGGGGGCCGTCGGCGGGGGTGGTGACGGGGTCGGGGGCGGGGGTGGTGACGGCTGGGGTGACGGGGGCGGTGACGGTGACGGGGTCCGTGGCGACCGGGCCGGCGCTGGCGAGGGCGGGGGTCAGGAGGGCGACGATGGCGAGGCGAAGCGGGGCTGTCCGGAGGGACAGGTGTGGTGAATGTGGCGGGCGCTCGGTGGAGGGCTTTGGGGACAGATATGATGATATCGCCGTGCGCGACGGGGATGCCGTGGCTGGCTCTTGGGACAGGTATCGCAGATTGTCAGTAACTGTCCCTGGGGGCAGGTATGGGCAATACTCGGGGTCGATCCGCGGGGGCATGGGCATGATTTCACGGCGTGGGCGCGGTGGCGTCGATCTCGAGGCGGCGGCGGGCCCGGGTGTCGCCGAGCTCGAGGGCCTCCTCGTACTGGGCGCGGGCCTCGGCGGGGCGCTTCAGCTTGAGGTAGGCGTCGCCGAGGCGGGTGTGGTGTTCGCCGATCGTGGGCGCGGCGCGGGCGGCCTGGGCGGCCAGCTCGGCGGCCTCGCTGAAGTCGCCGCGGTCGAAGGCGATGTCGCTGAGGGCGGCCAGGGCGGTGGCCTCGCGCGGGGCGCCGGCGAGGGCCCGGCGGAACAGGCGGGCGGCCTCGTCGTCGTGACCGCGGCGGCGGGCGTTCTCTGCCTCCTCGATCAGCTCGGAGGGGTCGAAGGCGGGTTTGGGCCTGACGGCGGTCGGCTCGGCGGTCGGCTCGGCGGTCGGCTCGGCGGTCGGCTCGGCGGGCGGCTCGGGGCCGAGTTGTGGGTCGGGTTCGGGCTCGGGCTCGGGGGGCCGTGGTTCGGCCGCGGGGGCGAGCAGGCCGGAGCCGCGGGCCGCGGGGTCTTGCTGGGAGATCGGGGCGTCGCAGCCGACGGGGAGGGCGGCGAGCAGGGCGGCGAGCCGCGGGTCGTCGGGGTTGGCGAGGATCCGCAGCGGGGCGACGGCGGCGAGCTGCGCGGGCGAGAAGCCGCTGTGTTCGGCCTCGTCGCGCAGCTGGGCGAGCTGGCCCATGGTGAAGTTGCCGCGCTGCAGGGCCTGCTCGTGCTCGGGGCGGAACATCAGGGTCTGGGCGTAGAAGTCGCGGGCGAAGGGGCGGGTCTTCTCGGCGTCCCAGTAGCGCTGGCCGAGCTGCGCGAGCTGGGCGGCGAAGTGGTCGCGCAGGGCCTCGGATTGCCTGTGGGCGAGCTCGCTGGCGGGGCCGGCGATCCGCTCGAGCGCGACGACCTCGCGGATCGCGGCGGTGCTGGCCTCGGGCGCCGGGTAGATCCACGCGGCCTGGGCGGCGGCGCTGCGGGCCGTGCGGGCGTGCCTGGCGATGCGGGCGGCGTCGGCGGGCGAGGCTCCCGGCGGCGGGGTGCGGGCGAGGGCGACGGTGAGGACGACGAGCGTCAGGGCTGCGATCGCGGCGAGGCCGAGGCGCAGGCCGGTGGCGTGCGGGCGCGGGAGGAAGCGGCGCAGCTCGGCGAGCAGGACGTCCATGCTCGGGTGGCGCTGCGCGGGGTCGCGGGCGAGGCCGACGATGAGGGCGGCGTAGAGGCGGCGCGGCACGGGGCCGTGGCTCGGCGGGGGCAGCAGCTCGCCGGCGCAGACGTTGGCGGCGCGGTCGACGTAGGTGTCGCCGGCGAAGGGCGGGCGGCCGTAGAGGGCCTCGTGGAGGGCGACGCAGAAGCTGAACTGATCGCTGCGGGCGTCGGTGGGGGCGCCCTCGTGCTGCTCGGGCGACATATAGGCGGGCGTGCCGGCGATCTGGGCGACGCCCTCGGCGCTGGCGCGGGCCAGGCCGAAGTCGGCGACGCGAGGGACACCGTCGGGGCCGAGCAGGACGTTGTCGGGCTTGAAGTCGCGGTGGACCATGCCGGCGCGGTGGGCCGCGGCGAGGCCCTCACCGGCGGCGATGAAGCGGGCGAGCACGGGTTGCCACGCGGGTCGGTCCTCGCTGAGCCAGGCCCCGAGCGTGCGACCCTCGACGTACTCCATGGCGATGAAGGGGTCGCCCTCGTGCTCGCCGAGCTCGTAGACCTGGACGACGTTGGGGTGCGACAGCTGGGCCATGGCCCGCGCCTCGACGGTGAGCGGGGCCTGCTCGCCGGTGTTGCGGCCGCCGGCGTGGAGGACCTTGATAGCGACGCGCCGGCCGAGCTGCTCGTCGAAGGCGGCGTAGACGGTGCCCATGCCGCCGCGGCCGAGGCGACGCAGGACGACGAAGCGGCCGATCTGGCGCGGCAGGGCCTCGTCGTCGATCGCCCGCGCGGCGAGGGTGGCGTCGAGGCCGTCGCCTTGCTCGGCGGCGGTGGTCGCGAAGTCGCGGGCGCGGCCGGGGGAGGCGGTCGCGGTGAAGGAGGTGGCGGCGCGGGTCTCGACGAGCGGCGGGCGCTCGCTGGATTCACGGGTGCGATCGAGGTCGTCCGGGAGGTTGCCGAACGGTGGGCGCTCGCTCGAGTCGCGGAGGCGAGCGAGGGCGTCGGGGAGGGTGCTGTCCAGCGAGGTCCCGCCGCGGGTGACGGCTTGCGAGAGGTCGCGGGTGGGCGCTGCGTCGCGGCGGGTGGCGCCGGAGCTGGGGGCGTGGCTGGGGGCGTGGCTGGGGGCGTGGGTGATGCCCGAGAGCGGTGAGGAGGGGCGGCGGGTGAGATCGGGGATGACGATCTCGGGGATCACGGTGCGGCCGCTGAAGTCGCCGTCGGCCACGCGCGGGGGCTCCACGCGGGTGACGGGGGGCGTCTCGCGGGTGAAGCCCTGGGCGTCGTCGTCGTCGTCGTGCATCGCGGTGGCGAGGTGGGGCTCGCGGGGCGGCATGACGCCGGCGTTCGGCAGGGGAGATGGGCCGGGGGGCACGGCCGGACTATCGCCCGCGACCTGTGCATGCGCAACGGGTGTCGCGCCGCGATCGACGGTAACGCTGTGTTATCGTCGCTGCGTGATGCCTCGCGTCGTTCATGCCGGCCTCTTTTCTCTCCTCGTGGCGACCGCGTGCGGCGACGCCGGATCGACGGCGGAAACCGGCTCCACCGCCGCGGAGGCCACCGGTGAGAGCGGGGACCCGACGCCGACGACCGGGGACGAGGACACGGACACGGACGCCGGCACCGGCTCTGAAACTGGCAGCAGCACCGGGGAGCCGACGCCGCCGGTCACGCAGGGGACGCTGCAGCTGCTGACGTACAACGTCGCCGGTCTGCCCGAGGGGATTTCGGGGTCGATGCCCACCCTGTACATCCCGCAGATAAGCCCCCTGCTGAACCAGTACGAGCTGGCGCTGGTCCAGGAGGACTTCGCGTTCCACCCCGAGCTCGCGGCCGAGGCGGAGCACCCGTACCAGAGCGAGCCGCACCCGGACCTCGACGTGGAGAACTACGTGCTCGGCGACGGGCTCAACGAGTTCTCGCAGTACGCGTTCAGCCCGCTCGAGCGGGTGGCGTGGAAGCAGTGCAACGGCCAGCTCGATATGGGCTCCGACTGCCTCACGGACAAGGGCTTCTACCGCTCGGTGCACACGCTGGCGGAGGGGATCGCGGTCGACGTGTACAACCTGCACATGGACGCCGGCAGCTCGCCGGGGGACATCGCGGCGCGCGACGTCCAGGTCATGCAATTGGTCGAATATATCGCGTCGCATTCGCAGGATCGGGCGGTGATCGTCGCCGGGGACACGAACATGGACGAGGAGGACGAGGCGAGCCTGCAGGCGCTGCTGCTCGGCGCGGGGCTCACGGACGTGTGCCGCGCGCTCGACTGCGGCGACGAGTACCGGATCGACCGCGTGCTCTACCGCAGTTCGGCGCAGATCGCGTTGACGCCGATGAGCTGGGCGATCGACCCGAGCTTCGTCGATCCGATGGGCAACGCGCTGTCGGACCACGAGGCGCTCGGGGTGGTGATCGGGTGGGCGTGGATCGGGTGAGGCGGCTGGACTGAACGAAATTCTCGATCCTGGAATTGAGAATTCTTACCCTGATTTCTGTCGTGATATGCTGATTCAGGCGTCGGGCGAGGCGCGGTGGGCTGCCGCGAATACGGCCTCGTCGGCGAGCACGCGGGCGGCGATATGCTCCGCGTGGAGCGCGATCTCCAGCGCCGGGATGAGGTCGAGTTCGCGGATGGTGAGCCCCAGGGCGGAGAACGCGGCCACGGCGCTCTGCCAGATCAGGCCGGAGGCGTCGGCGCGGACGGCTCCGCGGGGGATCAAGGCGGTCCTGTCGTTGGCGAGGAAGCCGCGGCGGCACGCGGGCTCGTCGAAGGAGTGCCACTTGCGACAATTGAGCGGTCGCACCGCATATACGATGCAATTACCGTCGACGTTGAGCGGGCACATCACGGGGCCGTGCGGGTCCGATTCGCGGGCTCGCCGGTGCTCGCCGATCCGCGCGGCGAGGGCCGCGGTTTGCTCGGGGTTCAGGTTGGTATGAAGATATGCCGCGATCGACGCGGCCTCCGGCGCGATCAGGGAGACCGGCGTGGTGCAGCAATGATTGCACCCCGGTTGACAGGCGAGGCGGAGCCGACGTTTGCCGTCGTTGAATTCGAAGACCTGCTCGCGCGGCTGGGCGTCCGCCAGCTCGTCGTAGCGACGGTGCCACTCCGTGACCGCGGCGAGCAGGCCGGCGGGGGTGTCGGGGGCGGATTCGAATGCCCGCAAGATGAAGTACACGAGGTGGCGGTGGGCTCGCAGGAACCGCTCGGGACACGCCGGGCTCGGGACAAATCCATGGCGGGCGAAGAGGGCCTGCATGTCCTGTGGCTCGCTGGGCTGCATGGGCACCTCCGGTCCGGCTGCGGCGCATCCTCTCACTCTGGTCCCCGCGGGTCCACGCCCCGGTGCGCGATTACCCCCAGGGGCCTGCGCGGGGCTGCCCGAGCCGGTTTTCACCCGTAGCAGGCGCCGCCCCTTGTGGCGTAGGCTTGCCGGCCGCCGGCGCTGACGCGGGCACGAGAGGGAGATCCATGGACCACACCGACCTGACTGGCTCTGAGGCTGACCCCGAGGCATTCGACGAGTTCCCGGGCCTGCTCGCCGCTGTGCAGCGGCGATTCGCGGCGCACGCCGAGGGCCCGCTGTTCTTCACGGATGCGACGGGGCTGTGGCCGCTGTTCCTCGATCACATCCCGACGGCGCTGCGGCAGCACTACACCTGCAACGCGTGTCGACACTTCGTCGAGCGTTACGGGGCGCTGGTGGCGATCGACGATAAGGGGCGCCTGCACTCGGCCCTGTGGGGTGAGGCGCCCGCGGGTTTCGAACGTGCGTTCAAGTTGATGGCGGAGGCGGTCACCACCGCCGACCCCTGCGGGGTGCTGGTGCCGGCGACGCAGGTGCTGGGGACGCCGGTCTCGCCGGCGAAGGCCGACGGCACGGTGTGGACGCACTTCGCGGTCACCGTACCGCACGCACACAGCCACGCGCTGCTGAGCGCGTCGCAGGTGCAGGCCGAGCGCAAGGAAGATCGGGGCATGCTGGCCCGCGGGCTCGCCGAGTTCCCGCAGGCGCTCGTCGAGCGGGCGCACGCGCTGCTGACCTCGGGCACGCTGTACCGCTCGGAGAAGTGCATCGGCGTGGCGACCTGGCTGCTGGAGCTGCACCGCTCGCTCGCGGGGGCGAAGACGCAGCGGCACTGGGACGCCCTGGTCTGGCGCGCGGCGGCCACGGCCCCCGCGGGCTTCGCCCACGTGCGCAGCAGCATGATCGGCACGCTGCTGGAGGACCTGGCGAATGGCCTGGACAGCGCCGCGATCAAGCGCCGCTTCGACGAGAAGATGGCCCCGAGCCAGTATATGCGGGCCCAGGTCGCGCCCACGGCCGGCAACATCGCCCAGGCCGAGAAGGTGATCGCGGCGCTCAAGGCGACCGGGGCCCTCGACCGTCGTTATGCTCGGCTCGCGGACCTGACCTGCTTCCTGTGGCGCCCGCGGCCGGCGCAGGCGAATGTGCAGCCGGGCAGCGTGTTCGGGCACCTGACGCCCAAGGCGAAGTCGCCGTCCGGCAAGCTGGCGCTGCCGCAGCAGACGCTGACCTGGGAGAAGTTCGTCCGCACCGTGCTGCCCGAGGCGATCGCTATTGAGGCCCAGGTGCCGGCGGTGTCCGATCGCTTCATGGCGCTGGTCACGGCGGCCAGCGCCGACGCCCCGCCGATCCTCCAATGGGACGCGGAGGGCCAGCGCAATCCGCTGAGCTGGTATTACCACGCCGGCATCGACGCCGAGATCAAGCGCCGCGTCGAGGGCGCGGGCGGACAATATGAAGGTGTGGACATTCGCGCCTCGCTGCTGTGGGATAACCGCAACGACCTGGACCTGCACGTGATCACGCCGGCGCGGGAGCACATCTACTTCGGGGCCAAGCGCTCGGGCTGCGGCGGCTGGCTGGACGTCGACATGAATGTGCGCGGCGAGACGACGACGCCGGTCGAGAACATCCGCTGGGCCCGCGGGGCGGCGCCGCACGGCCGTTACCGGATCTACGTGCAGAATTACCGCTTCCACGAGCCGAGCCGGCTGGCGACGCCGTGGAAGGTCGAGGTCGAGATCAGCGGCGAGATCTATCATTTCACCGGCGTGATCTCGCCGGGCCAGCAGACCGGGGGCGCCTCGGATATGACGGTGTTCGAGTTCGACTACGAGCCCGGGCAGCGGCTGACGCAGGCGCCGCGCCACGCGGTGCCGCAGCAGCAAGGGACCGGTCAGTGGAATGTCCGCGCGGGCGCGTGGGTCCCGGTCACCGCGATCGTTTCGTCGCCGAATCTGTGGGGCGAGCGGCCGCTCGTGCAGCACGGCCGGCACACCTTCTTCCTGCTGGAGGGCTGCCGTGACACCGCGGCTGGGCGCGGGCGCGGCTTCTTCACCGAGACCCTGCGCAGCGACTTCCATGCGATCCGCGCCACGCTCGAGGCCTTCAATAGGACGGCCGAGATCGCCGGGGCAGACGAGGCCGAGGCCTGCGGCCTGGGGATGACGGACCAAAAGCCGTGGAACCTGGCCCTGCGGGTCACCACGGCGAACGCGGTGGCGAGCTATGTGCTCGACCGCTGGGACTGAGCGCGTGCATGGGGCAGTTGGCCCACGTCACTTGCGGGCGCAGGCGGCGAGGGTCTCGGCGGCGACGGTGGCGACCTCGCGGGGGGCGCCCGCGGGGTCGTGGCGGAGGTCGAAACCAGTGATCGCTGCGATCGCGTTGAGGGCGAGGACCTCGCTGCGGGCGGCCGACGGCTCCTTCTTCCCGGGGGCGAGCTGCGCGAGCAGGGCGGGCATATGCTGGGCGGAGCCCAGCAGCGCGGCCATCCCGAGCATTCGCTCGCGCACATACCAATAGCCGTAGTCCTCGCCGCGCGCGTGGGCCTGCCAGAACAGGCGGGCGAACACGGCGCGGGCGGACCGGTCGCTGGGGTCGACGGCGCCAGCGCTGGGATCGTCGCTGACCGCCTCGATGAGGGTCTGGAGGGCGGTCTGCGCGATCAGCAGGGGGACGCCGTCCTGCTGGTCCGGTCCGCTGCGCTCGTAGCCGGCGAAGTGGCGCTCGACGCCGTGTCCGCCGTGATCGCCGAGGCGCAGGGCGAGGTGGTAATCATGGGAGCTGCCGGTGCCTTGGCTGGAGAAGCCTGTCCCCGGCTTGGGGGGTGGCTCGTGCTCCTCGATCTCGACGTGGGCCGCGGCGCGCAGGCGAGCGAGCAGCGGGGTCACCTTCTTCGCCTTGACCGCGCCGCGGTAGATATGCAGCGTGCCGGCCGAATCCTCGGCGTAGGGGTCCTTCTCGGCGTTTTGGCGGTCCCGCTGATAATGGTTGTAGGCGAGCAGGACCAGGACATAGTCGCCGTCGGCCTGGCGATCGAGGCTGCCGAGGGTGAGCGAGCCGCCGTGGCCGCTGCTGCTGGCGAATACGACGGAGTCCAGCTGCTCGTCGAGGCGGTCGCAGCCGTCGCGGATCTCCAGGCGCCCGGCGGGCCAGCTGCGGTGCCACTGTTTGCGGATCTCGGCGTGCAGGGTCGATCGTGCCTTGGTGGTCGGCTTGCGGCAGGCGCGGGCAGGGTCGGTGGGGACCAGCGCCGGGAGCAGGGTCGGGGGCTCGGCGACGTAGCTGCACGCGGGAGCGGCGTGCACGGGCACGGGCTCGGCGGGCGCGGCTGCCACGGGCGCGGGGGTGGGAGCTTGCGAGGGTGCGGGCGAGGGTGGGGGCGTCGGGGGCTCCGCCGGCGTGCACGCGAACAGTGACAGCGACAACCAGGTGGTGGCACGCGACTTCATCATCGCGGTCCAGGGTATCAGGCGATCGGGGGCGGTCGCTCGCGGAGCTTCTGGGGTAGGATCGCGCCCATGACTGCGACTCATCGGCCGCGCCTGTGCGGCGTCTTGCATCTGCCTCCGCTGCCTGGCAGCCCGCGCGCGAGCGATGGGGCCGGGGCGATCGCCCGGGCCGCGGCGCGCGACGCCCGGCTGCTGGTGGCGGCGGGCTTCGACCTGGTGATCGTCGAGAATTTTGGCGACGCGCCGTTCTTCCGCGGCGCGGTGCCGGCGATCACGATCGCGGCGATGACGGCCTGCGCGCTGGCGGTGCGCGAGGCGTGCCCGCAGCTGGCGCTCGGGATCAACGTGCTGCGCAACGACGCCGCCGCGGCGCTGGCGATCGCGATCGCGGTGGGGGCCAGCTGCGTGCGGGTCAACGTGCTGTCGGGGGCGCGGGTGACCGACCAGGGGGTGATCGAGGGGCGCGCGGCGGAGCTGCTGCGACTGCGGCGCGAGCTCGGCGGCGACGGGGTCGAGATCTGGGCCGACGTGGCGGTCAAGCACTCGGCCCCGCTGGCGGCACGCGAGCTCGGCGAGGAGACCCGCGACCTCGTGCAGCGGGCGCTGGCCGACGCGGTGCTGGTGACCGGCAGCGGGACCGGCGAGGCGGTCGACCTGGAGCGGCTGAAGTCGGTGCGGGCGGCGGCCGGGTGGGCGTCGGTGCTGGTCGCGAGTGGGGCGACGGTCGAGGGGTTGCCGGGGCTGGCGGGGGCGTGCGACGGGGTGATCGTGGGCAGCGCGCTGCGGGCCGACGGGCGCGCAGGGGGTCCGGTCGACGGCGAGGCGGCGCGGCGCTTCGCGGGGGCGTTCCGGGCGGTGTTTGCGTAGCGGGGCTTCGCGTTCGTGTCGCGCGGCGGGTCGCGGTGACGCGGCGCCGACCTTCGCATTGGCTCGCGGGCGCGGGGCGGTCGTGGCGGTCGCGGGCGCACGCCGTTCTGCGCGGAGCTGCGGCCCTGGGGGCGGCAAAGATCGCGGTCCGGTTCCCCTGTGCCGTGGTTTGTGCGAGCGTCCGCGGGCGTGTTGCCGCTGATCATCGCGTTGGCGCTGGCCCCCGCGCCGAACTGGGTCGAGCTCGATCGGCCGAGCTTCGAGGCGCTGCGCCACAGCCCGGCCGAGGTGACGGTCCCGGCGTGGGCGGCCGCCCGGGTCGTGAGCGTGACGCCGGTCGCCGACGGGGTGCTGCTGCGCGCGCGCTGGACCCTGCGCTCCCTGTCCCCGAGGGCATGGTTCTCGGGACAGGTCCTCGGGGACATGCCGGGGCTGCGGGTCGAGTCGGTGCTGTGGGACGGGCGGGCCGCGGCGACGGCGGTGGGCTCGGAGGGGGTGACGGTGACCGGGCAGGTGAGCGGGCAGGCGACGATCGAGGTTGTCGCGTTCGTGCCAGGCGACCCGGTGCGCGCGGCGCTGCGGCTGTTGCTGCTGCCGGCCGTGCGCGGGGAGCTCGAGGCGAGCGCGCCGGCCGGGCTGGTGCCGCTGCTGCAGGCGCCGGGCGAGGCCACGCCGCTCGAGCGGCAGGCGCCGAGGGCCGTGGCTGCGCCGACGCGCAGGCGAGGTGGTGCGGCGCGAGGTGGTACGGGTGCGGGTGCCGGTGCGGGTGCGCCGGGTGCGGGTGCAGGTGCCGATGCTGCGGGCGCAGCTGCGGCGCCGCAGGGGCCGGCGGGTGACGTGCCGCTGCGCTTCCTCACCGCGGCGGGGCAGCTTGACCTGTCCTTTGGGGCAGCTCCGGCGGCGCCCGGGGACGCGGCGGCGGTAGTGGTCGCGCGGGCGGGGCTCGGGCTGACGGTCGGCGACGCGGAGCTGCGCGGGCGCGGGCGTTTGGTGTGGGAGCTGCGGCGCGGGGCGGTGTCGGCGGTGCAGTTCGCGGCGCCGGGGCTGCCGGCGGACGCCGAGGTGACCGGGCCCGGCGTGCGGGCCGTGCAACGCAATGGCGAGACAATACGGGTCGAGCTGCAGGCGCCGGTGAGCACGCGGCTCGAGCTCGAGCTGCGCTGGAGCGCGGCGATCGGCAAGGCGACCGAGTCGCGGGTGGCGCTGCCGCAGATCCGCTTCGACGAGGTGTTCCGGGCCGAGACCAGCTTGCAGCTCGCGCGCGACGGCGAGGTCGAGGCCGTGCCGACGGCGACGGGGTGGACCCCGAGCTCGGCGGCGGCGCTGCCGGTGTGGGGTCAGGGGCTGGTCGAGGGCACGCCGACGGCGGCGTTCATCGCCAGCGGCGGCGGGGTCGGCGGGGAGCTCGAGCTGCTGCGCTTCGTGCCGATCGAGGGGCCGCCGGTGGTGGTCGATGTCGCGGCCTACACGATCGCCACCAGCCGCGAGGGGCGGGCGCTGATGCGGGCGCACTACGAGGTCCGCAACGAGCGGGCGGCGTCGCTGAAGATCCGCCCGCCTCAGGGTTTTCGGTGCTCGGGGTGCGGGTGGCCGGCGAGACGGCGGTGATCGCCCGCGACCGCGACGGGGCGTGGCGGGTGCCGCTGCAGCGGTCGGTCGACACGGTGTCGGGGCTGCTGTCGTTCCCGGTCGAGGTGGCGCTGCTCGGCGACGCGGCCGCGGGCGCGTGGGCGCGGCGGGAGAAGCGGGAGCTGCCGCTGCCGCGGCTCGACGCGCCGGTGGCGGTGACGCGGGTGACGCTGCACCTGCCGCCGGGCTATCGCTCGCGGCTGAAGCCGGGCGAGGGCGAAGTGGTGGCGGCGTTCACCCGCGGCGAGGGCATCCACTACGGGCTCGGGGTCGGCGAGGTCGGGGCGGCCGAGGCCGACGCGCTGTTCCAGAGCGCGGTGAAAGGTTGGCTCGGCAACGACTTCGACAAGGCCCAGGCGGACCTCGATCGCCTGCGCGCGCTGGGGGCGAAGAACGAGAACATCGAGCGCCTGCAGGGCAACCTCGACCTCATCTCGGGCAAGGAGAAGGACGGCAAGGCCAACGCCGGCAAGCAGGACGAGAGCGTGAACCGGCGGATCCGCGAGCAGGCGCGGGCGCGGGCGGTCGACGACCAGGTCGCTGTGCAGGCGCTGCAGCAGGAGGCCGAGAAGAGCCGGCAGGCGGGCGACTACAAGGCCGCGGAGAGCCAGTATCGCAAGGCGCTCGAGGTCGGCGACAAGCTGGCGAAGCTCGAGCAGCGCGAGTCGGTCGAGCAGTCGAGCGTCAACGCGGCGCTGCAGAGCGAGCTCGAGGTGACCAAGAAGGAGGCCAGGGCGGTGCGCCAGGTCCAGGTCGCGAGCAAGAGCCGGCGCAAGTTCGGGTTCAAGGGCAAGGCCGGGGGCGCGAGCAAGTCGACGCCGACGAGCAGCTTCGGCGACGATGATGGCGGGCGACCGGTCAGCGACAACAAGACGCCGCCGCGCGACGCCGAGGAGAGCAACGGCGCGAGCGACCAGGACGGCGACGGCTACATGTTCGAGCTCGACGAGGCGCCGACGAGCGAGTCGCGCAACGCCCCGGTCACGTCGGCCGACGTGGGGGAGGGCAATGTGCGGTCGCCCGGGCAGGGCGTGAAGGGGCGGGGCGGCGAGGTCGTGACGCCGGAGCCGATCGAGATGCCGCCCGAGGAGCAGGCGGCTGTGACCACGCCGGCCGCGGTGGACCTGCCGGTCGGCGGCACCAACCGCTCCTTCACGGCGGTGCTCGACGTGACGTCCACCGCCACCAAGGACGCGGTGGGGGTGCGCCTCGCGGGTACCACCGGGGCCGAGTCGCGGTACCAGGTGGACGGGGCCAACGCCACGCAGCTGACGCCGCCGCCTGCGCCCGCGCCGATCGTGGCCGAGACCATCAGCCTGCCGGGCGTGAGCCGCGGGGGCCTGTTCGGGCGGGCCCGCCAGGCGCGCGCGAGTCGTCGCAGCAAGCGCGACACGATGACCGCGGACTCGCCGAAGCCGATGGACCCGGCGAAGCCGGTCGGCGCGGCCGGGCCGGCGGAGAAGAAGCCGGAGCCGCAGGGCCTGCCCGCGCCGGTGGTGACCGCGTCGGCGCTATCGGTGGTGGTGCCGGCGATCGGCGAGGCGGTGCTGTATCAGCGCCTGCTGCTGCCGGCCGACGCCGCCCACGCGGTCGAGGTGTCGGCCCGCGAACCACTCATTTCTCGTGACTGAATCGTTCGACATGACCCAAAGGACAGCCATGCGCAGCTCGCTCGTCAGCCTCGCCACCTTGCTCACCGTTGTGTTCGCCAGCCCCGTCGTCCGCGCCGTCCAGGAGCCGGAGCGCGTGATCATGAAGCTCGACGAGTTCCTCAAGCTCTACGAGAAGAACCGGGCCGAGGAGGTGCAGGCGCCGCTCGACTTTGCGATCTCGTCGGCGCGCTACGTCGGCGAGGTCCAGCTCAAGGACGGCGAGCCCTACGCGGCGGTGTTCAGCGCCAAGCTGCGGATCGACGTGCTGCGCAGCAAGGGCTTCGTCAAGGTGCCGGTGCTGCCGGCCACGGTGGCGCTCGAGTCGGCCAAGATCGGCGCGGCCGAGGCGGACGTGGTGATCGAGAACGGCTACTACACGCTGGTCACGCAGCAGCGCGGGGCGCTGATGCTGGACCTGACCTTCGCGGTCGCGGTGACCTCGGCCGAGGGCGCGAGCGGGCTCGAGTTCCAGCTGGTGCCGGCGGGCGCGACGACCACGCAGCTGTCGGTGCCGGCGCGCGACGACCTCGACTTCACGGTGACCAACGCCAAGCTGCAGTCGGACAAGGTGCTCGGCGAGAAGCGGGTGGTCGAGGCGACGCTGCCGTCGACCGGCTCGCTGGCGATCCGCTGGCAGCGCGAGATCCCGAAGGCGGCGCAGCAGGCCGCCCGGGTGTTCGCCGAGGTGCACACGCTGGTCGCGCTCGGCGACGGCCTGATGCGGGCGACGACCACGGTGAACTACACGATCCTGTTCGCCGGCGTGGAGCGCCTGCAGCTCAAGATCCCCAAGGGCATGCAGATGCTCGACGTGATCGGCAACGGCGTGCGCGACTGGAAGCTCGACCCGGAGGGCAACCTCAACGTCACGCTCAACTACGCGGCCAAGGGCGTGTACCCGCTGCGCTTCGAGATGGAGCGGGTGATCGGGCCGAAGGCGGAGGGCCTGGCCGCGCCGATCGCCGGGCCCGTCGGGGTCGACCGGGTCAAGGGCTTCGTCGGCGTCGAGTCGCGCGGCAACCTCGAGATCAAGGCCGGCGAGGTCAGCAACGCGACGCCCGTCGATGTGCGCGCGCTGCCGGCGGCGATCCTCGGGATCACGAGCCAGCCGGTGCTGCTCGGCTACAAGTACCTCGCGGGCGAGGTTGCGATCCCGCTGTCAGCGTCGCAGCACGAGGATGTCGACGTGCTGGTGACGCTGCTCGACGAGACGCGGGCGCGGACGATGTGGACCCGCGAGGGCCGGCGCCTGACCTCGGTGAAGTACAGGATCCGCAACAATCGGCGCCAGTTCCTGCGCCTGGCGCTGCCCAAGGGCGCCGAGCTGTGGAGCGCCTCGGTCGGCGGGCGCGCGGTCCAGCCGGCGCGGGCCAGCGACGCACGGGTGATGGTGCCGCTGGTCCGCTCGCAGGCCGCGGGCGGCGAGCTGGCGGCCTTCGAGGTCGAGATCGTGTACGTCGAGGCCGGGGCGGCGCCCAGCGCCGGTGGGCGCGGCGACTTCAAGGCCGAGCTGCCGCGGCCCGACGCGCCGAGCACCTACGTGGCGTGGACCGTGTATGCGCCGCTCGACGCCAAGGTGCGCCGTTTCACGGTCGATGGGACGCTGCGCAAGGTCCGGTATCTATCGAACCCGATCCCGGCGGAGGACATGAATTATGTGCAGACCGCCAACCCCGAGGTGAATCAGCAGGCCCAGACCCAGGCCAACACGGGCTCGCTGGGCGACGGCGCGGTGCCGGTGCCGGTGAGCCTGCCGCTGCAGGGCCGCGAGGTCCACTTCGAGCGCCTGCTGGCGCTCGATGAGCCGCTCGAGATCGAGTTCAAGTATCGCGGCCTCAAGCGATAGGTCGGCGCCGGGCGAGCGCTCGCAGGCGCTCGCGGGCGAGGGCGTGATCACCGGCGTCGTCGCGGATCTCGGCGAAGATGTCGGGGTGTTTGGTGATCGACGGCGGCTTGATCTTCCAGCGGAAGATCAGCGACTCGCAGGCGTGGTAGCGGACGAGGTACTGGGCGTCGGCGACGGCGACGAGCAGGGCGGCCTCGGCGTCCCGGCCGGCGAAGTGGCGCAGGCCGATCGCGGCGTCGAAGCGACCGGCGCCCCAGGACTGCTGCGGGTCGATCGCCTGCAGGACGGCGATCAGGTGGCTGGCGAGCGCGGGCTCGCGGTGCCTCTGGTGCAGGGTGACGGCCAGCCACACGCGCTCGTTGCCCGCGCTGCGATCGAGAGCGGCGCGCACGGCCGCGGCGGAGTCGTGGTCGTCCATCGCCGCGAGCGCCCGTGCGGCGTGGACGTCGCCGAGCGCGAGGCCCTGACGCAGCATGGCGAGCGCGTCGGCCCGGGCGGCGCCGCGGAGGCGGGTGACGAGCTCGACGCCGAGGCCGTCGTGCCAGATCGACTTCTCATCGCCGAAGGTCCGGAGCTTCCAGGCCAGCCACGCGGCGCGTCCGGCCTCGCTCATGCCGGCCTCACATGCGCGCGAGCAGGCGCGGGAGGTGCATGGCGACCTGCTTCTTCCAGTAGTCCCAGTCGTGCCGCGAGTCGCGGCCCCAGATATCGGCCTCGCTGGGGATCTGCTTGTCGCGCAGGAGCCGGGCGAGGGCGATGGTCTCCTCGATGCAACCCTCCTCGTAGGGGCCCTGGCCGCACACCAGGGTGATGTGCGTGCTCTTGCGGACGCGATCGAGGTGCTCGCCCTGCAGGCCGGGCAGGAAGGCCAGCGGGTTGTTGAAGTACAGCTCCTGGCTGTTCTCGCCGTTGGTCAGCTCGGTGGTGAGATAGCGGCCGCTCATGCACAGGGCCTGCTTGAAGGTGCCAGGCTCCTTGAGCGCGAACAGGGCCGAGTAGGTGCCGCCGAGGCTGCAACCGACGGCGGTCATCGGCGCGTCCGGCCAGCGGCAGTCCTCGCGGACGAAGGGGACCAGAGTGTCGGCGACGAAGCGCTCGTAGGCCTGGTGGCGCCGCATGCGCTGGGCGAGCGTGCTGTCCTTGGCGGTCCACACCTCGGAGACGTTGCTCTCGGGGCAGTAGAGCTTGACGCGGCCGCCGTTGATCAGCGGCGCGAGCACCTCGAGCATGCCCTGGCGATCCCACTCGTGGGCGAAGCCGGCGGCGGACGGGAACACGATCACCGGCGGCCCGAAGTGGCCATAACACCACAGGTGAACCTTGCGGCCCATGGCCGGGCTGTCGAGCAGGATGTGGCGAGGCGGCATGCGGTTTTTTAGCGGATCGCGCGCTCGATTGTCCAGGCCGCTCGTGCCCGACCGCGGGCTGCAGGCCACCCATCGGCGCCGCGATGTCGTGCAGCGCGGCAGCGCGGCCTTGAGGCCGGACAGAAGCCCGGCCGCCGCAGGAGCGACCTTACTCCTTGCCGGGGCTGACGGACCTGCGAGAGGCTCGCAGGATGCTCCTACGCACCCGCGTCTTCACGCTTGCGCTCGCCTCCCTCGGACTCGTCGCCTCCGCCTGCGGCGGGGGCGAGGAGGTCAGCGCGAGCGGGTTCACGACCCTGCCCGTCACCACCGATGAGATGGGCTCCACCAGCGCTGCGAGTGAGTCGACTGGCGGCGCCGTGTCCGTCACCGTGACCACGCCGACCAGCGGCGTCACCGAGGGCGGCAATGTCTGTGGTGACGGCGCCGTCGGCGACGGCGAGGAGTGCGACGACGGCAACGCCGATGACACCGACGATTGCCTCAGCACCTGCGTCGCCGCCAAGTGTGGCGACGGGGCCGTGCTGGCCGGGACCGAGGAGTGCGACGACGGCAACAAGGAGGACACCGACGATTGCCTCGGCACCTGCGTGGTCGCCAAGTGTGGCGACGGGGCCGTGCTGGCCGGGATGGAGGAGTGCGACGACGGGAACAAGGAGGACACCGACGCCTGTCTCAGCACTTGCGTCGCCGCCACCTGCGGCGACGGCTCGGTGCAGGTCGACGTCGAGGAGTGCGACGACGGCAATAAGGACGACAGCGACGCCTGCGTCGGTGTGTGCAAGGCGGCCGCCTGCGGCGACGGCCTGATCGAGGTGGGCGTCGAGGCCTGCGACGACGGCAACATGATCGACGACGACGCCTGCGGCAACACCTGCGCCCTGGCGTCCTGCGGCGACAAGATCGTGCAGGCGCCCGAGGAGTGCGACGACGGCAACATGGACGACACCGACGCCTGCAGCGCCATGTGCATCAACGCCAAGTGCGGCGATGGCTTCATCCAGATGGGCGTCGAGACCTGCGACGACAAGCTGGAGACCAAGACCTGCGACAGCGACTGCTCGGCGCCGATGTGCGGCGACAAGCTGCTCAACAAGGCCGCCGGCGAGACCTGCGACGACGGCGGCGATTCGCTGGCCTGCGACAAGGACTGCACGCCGGCCATGTGCGGCGACAAGGTTGTGAACATGGCCGCGGGCGAGACCTGCGACGACGGCAACATGCTCAACACCGACGCCTGCGTCACCGGCTGCAAGACCGCCAAGTGCGGTGATAGCTTCGTGCAGGCCGGCGTCGAGGAGTGCGACGACGGCAATATGGTCGACAACGACGCGTGCAGCAATACCTGCAAGAGCCAGGCGTGTCCGCAGGCGGTGTTCGTGTCGACCTGGAACGGCTGGAAATACTACAAGGTCCCCGTCGTCGGCCAGATGACCGACAACAACGTCCGCGCCGCCTGCGAGGCCTGCGGCCTCAAGGCGCCGTGCCAGTCGGTCGACGCCTGCGCCTACAACGACAACATCTGCACGCAGACCGGCAACGAGGTGTCGTGCGGCAACCCGATGCTGGGCCTGGCGCAGTTCACCTGCAACGGGCAGTCCCCCCCGGGCTGCCCCGCGCTCAATGGCGTGTTCCAGTACATGGGCAACAAGTGGCTCGGCGCCTGCGGGGCGCAGAACGGCCAGTGGTGCGTGCAGGGGAACACCGCGAACAACCAGAACGGCCTGTGCGTGGCGCTCAAGCCGTGAGCGCGGGCGACACTGCGATGATACGTCCCGCGCTGCCGTGATTGCGTCGTTACGACGCCGTCCGGCGCGCGGCGACGGGAGTGCGAGCATTGAGCGCGAGCAGCAGCAGGGCCGCGGCGACCGCCACGTCGAGGGCGATGCCCATGTGCAGCCCGCGCAGCGCCTGCATGCGCAGCCACAGGCCGGTGGCGGCGATGAGCAGCGCGCCCCAGCGGACCAGCCAGCGCAGCGAGAGGCCGCCGCGCGCGCTGGCAGCGGCCTCGGCCGAGGCGTAGAGGTAATAGCCGCTGCTGACGAATGCGAAGCCGATGAAGCTGAGCGCGGCGACGGGCTTCGGCGCGGAGATCAGGCTGACGCCGATCAGGAAGATCATGCCCTGCATCACCGATATCGGTAATTGGACGAAGGGGATCGCGGTCTGCTCGTCGCGCAGCAGGTGGCCGACGGCGACGGCGAGGCCGAACAGCTGCGGGCAGGCGATCATCACCAGGACGGTCAGGCCGCCGAGCGGGCTCTCGCGCAGCAGCGGCAGCAGGATGTCGAGCAGGCTCTCGCCGCCCTGGGTGATCGGCAGGGCGATCGTGGCGAACAGGGTGAGGCCGAGGACGGCGTGCGTGCGGGGGACCGGGGGTGATCCTGTCCTGGGGGGCATCCGGGCACGCTAACAGGAAACTATGCGCGGTGGATCTCGACGCTGCGGGCGGCGGTGTCGATCGTGACGTGGGTGCGGCGGCCGCGAGCGCAGGAGCCGGTGTTGACGATGCGGCCCTCGGGCAAGCGGTGCAGGTGCGGCACGTGGGTGTGGCCCATGACGACGAGGTCGGCCGCGTGCTCGCGCAGGAGGGCCCGCGCGGCGCGGGCGTAGGGGCCGTCGATGTGGCCGAAGCGGCGGTGCTTGATCGCCACGTCGCGGCCCTCGAACCACTGCGCGAGCGGGCGCAGGCCGGCGCGGCGCAGGCGGCCGGTGAACCAGGTGGCTGCCTGGGCGGCGGCGCGGGCCCGCTGGAACACGGGGTCGAACTGGTGGCCGTGGATGAACAGGACGCGATAGCCGTCGGCGCTGATCTCCAGGGTCTCGGGGGCGCCGAGCTCGGGACCGGCGACGGCGTCGTGGTTGCCGTGGATGTAGTGATATTGCGGGCCGCGCAGGCGTTCGCACAGCGCGGGCACGCGGGCCCTCGCGCGGGCCAGCTCGGCCGCGGCGACGCGGCGGCCGGGCAGCAGCGCGTGCTCGGTCTGGTAGATGTCGCCGACCAATATGATGCGATCGTGGCTGCCCTCGAGCTGGTCGAGGAAGGCGAGGAAGGCGGATTCGCGGTGGCGAAACTCGTCCATGTAACCGTGGGCGCCGATGTGAAAGTCGGACAGGGCTGCGATGCGCATGGCCGCGGGTGCTCAGGGGCTAGAGGCCGGCGTGGTCGCGGGGCTCGTCGTGGCTGGCGCCGTGGTTGGCGCTGTGATTGGCTGCGGTGAAGCTCGCGTGCAGGCGCTCGACGACGTCGCTGCGGTAGCGCTCCTCGTGTTCTCGGTCGAACAGGAAGCCGCGGATGCGCAGGCACAGGCGGGTGACGCTGCCGTGGAGCGGGGCGAGGTAGACCTCGGGCGCGACGCGGGGTGAGGCGAAGCGGCTGAGGGCGGCGGCCTGGCGGGCGAGCAGGGTGGCGCGTGCGGGCTCGAGGTCGGCGGGGATCTCGACCTCGATCTCGCAGGGGGTGTCGCGCGAGACGACGTTGAGGCGGATGACGGTCTCGCTGGTGAAGCGCTCGTAGGGGACGATCGCGTCGGTGCCGTCGGGGGCGCGGAGGGTGAGGGCGCGGACGCCGAGGGCGACGACGCGGCCCTTGACCAGGCCGACCTGGAGGTCGTCGCCGATGTGGTAGCGCAGCTCCAGGGCGAACACGAGGCCGTGGAAGACGTTGCGCAGCCAGGGCAGGGCGGCGATCGCCAGCACGACCAGGCCGAGGGCGCGGCCGAGGGCGCGGGGGCCGTCGAAGTCGGGGACCAGGCGGCCCTCGAGGATGAAGACGATCGGGCCCCACACGGCGATGTGCAGCAGCGGGATCCACGGGTGGAGCTGGCGGAAGGCGCCGACGTGGGAGATCCGGCGCAGCAGCAGGCTCACGGCGAAGCCCGCGGTCAGCAGCCCACCCACGTACAGGATGGGCAGCAGCGAGGCGACCAGGGCGGTGCCGCTGAACATGGCGTCAGGATGCCACGAAGGCTCCGCGCGGTGGCCGCGCGATCCCGTGATGGACAGGCACAGGGGGGGTCGGATAGGGTCCCGCGCGGAGAAGCGCCCATGGGCCTACAAGACGTCATCCGATGGATCCTGCCGCGAGAGGACGTGTTCTACACGTTGATCGAGCAGCAGGGCGTGCTGCTCGAGGAGGCGGCGAAGGCCCTGGCGGAGTTCGGGAAGGGCGACTCGGCCGAGCGCATCCGTGAGCTGGTCCAGGACATCGAGCACAAGGCCGACGCGATCGTCTACGACACCGAGGAGCAGCTGGCGCGGGTGTTCGTCACGCCGATCGACCGCGAGGACATCCAGCTACTGTGCGCCTCGATCGACGACATCGTCGACCTGATCAACCTGACGGCGCGGACCTTCGTGCTGTTCGGGGTGCCGAAGCCGACCCCGCCGATGGTCGCCTTGATGGAGCTCCTGGTGGTGATGGCGGGGGTGATCCGTGAGGCCCTGCCGGCGCTGCGCCGGCACGACTACGCGGCCCTGATCGCGGCCGGGCGGGTGATCAAGGACCACGAGAAGAAGGGCGATCAAGTGTTTCGCAACGCGGTCGGGGCGCTGTTCCACGACCCTGACATCGACGCCAAGGTGCTGCTGCGCGACAAGGAGGTGCTGGAGGACCTGGAGAGCGCGATCGACAGGTGCGAGACGGTCGCCGAGCGGCTCAAGAATCTCGCGGTGAAGCATGGTTAGCATGCTCGGGCTGCTCATCGCGGTGATCATCGCCGCGCTGATCTTCGACTACATCAACGGCTTCCACGACGCGGCCAACGCGATCGCCACGGTGGTGTCGACCGGGGTGCTGCCGGTGCGCACGGCGGTGATCCTGGCCGGCATCCTCAACTTCGCGGGGGCGATGACCGGCACGGCGGTGGCCAAGACGATCGCGGCGGGCTTCGCCGACGCGGCGATCGTGACCCAGGTGGTGGTGCTGGCGGCGCTGATCGGCGCGAGCATCTGGAACCTGCTGACCTGGTGGTACGGGATCCCGTCGAGCTCGTCGCACGCGCTGATCGGCGGGCTCGCGGGCGCGGTGGTCGCTCACGCGGGGCTGTCGGCGTTCAACTGGGGCACGCTCGGCACCAAGGTGCTGATCCCGCTGATCGCCTCGCCGCTGGCCGGCTTCACGATCGCGTTCCTGTTCATGGTCGGATTGCTGTGGCTGGTCCGGCGCATGCGACCGGCGGCGGTGCAGCGCGGCTCGCGACGCTTGCAGCTGGTCTCGGCCTGCGCGATGGCCTTCTCGCACGGGTCGAACGACGCACAGAAGGCGATGGGCATCATCACCCTCGCGCTGGTGGCCTACATCGCGGCCGGGCACGCGGCGATGCCGGCGTGGATGCTGCCCGATGGCAAGGACGTGCCGCAGTGGGTGATCCTCGCCTGCGCCGCGGCGATCGGGCTCGGCACGATGGCGGGCGGCAAGCGCATCATCAAGACGATGGGCGCCAAGATCATCCGCATCACCCCGCTGCAGGGCTTCGCGGCCGAGACCGCCGGCACGGCGACGATCCTCACCGCGAGCGCCTTCGGCGTGCCGGTGTCGACGACGCACTGCATCAGCGCGTGCATCATGGGCGTCGGCGCGAGTAAGCGGCTGTCGGCGGTGCGCTGGGGCGTGGCCGGCAACATCGTGCTGGCGTGGGTGCTGACGATCCCGATGAGCGCGGGCTTCGCCTACGCGGCGCTGTACGGGCTGCGGGCGGTATTCGGCGACGCGGCCTGGGACCTCGACACTGCGACGCTGCGACGGCATGGCTGCATGGACATGCGCGACGCGGCCTTGAGGCGAGGGTGTCAGGGCGTCAGCGTGATCGGGAAGGTGCCGAGGACCTCGAAGGGCTGGGGCTCGCCGAAGGGCAGCCACTGGCCGCGCGCGACGATCCGCAGCTCGTAGGTGCCGGGCGGGAAGGGTGGGCCCTTCGGGTTGTTGGTGTCCGAGGGGCCGCTCCAGTTTTCCCCCGTCCACATGAAAGTGCCGGGGTACATGCCGGCGGCGAGGGTGATCGCGGTGCCGCCCGGTGGGCACAGGCCCTGGTCGCAGATGCAGTAGTGCTGGTCGTTGCCGAGCACTTCGGCGAACAGGATCAGGCCGCTGGGGCCGGGCTGCTCGCAGCCGCCGGCGTCGCCGGGGGATGGTGTGACCTTGTCGACGGGGTCGGCGATCGTGACAGTAAAGTCGATGCCGAGGCCGGCGGCGGCCTCGGCGAGGGTGAAGCTGCAGTCCTGCGGCGGGAACTCGATCGTGACGCCGGGCAGCGAGGTCATGCCTGCGCCCTCGCACAGCGGGTCGGCGCCGGTCTCGGCGTCGGTGGTGGCAGAGGTGCTGGTGCTCGCGGGTGCGTCGGTGGTGCTCAGATCGGTGGTCGGCGTGGCGGTGGTGGTGGGGTTGGTGGTGTCGCTCGTCGAGGCGCCGCTGGTGCTAGCGACCGTCTGGGTGGTGCTCGCGTCGGTGGTCGCGCTGGTCTCCGGGCCGGGGCCGATGGCGGGGCCGCAGGCGAGGAGCGTGGCGAGGGCGCAGGCGAGGCGGGGTCCGGGAGTGGGTAGATGCATGATGATCAGGCGGGGTCCGGGAGTGGTCGGATGCGTGGCGATCAGGCGGCGCGGGCGAGGCCAATAGCGAAGCGGGTCGCGAGGCGGCCGTCGGGCAGGGCGAGGGCGGGCGGGGCGGCGCGGGACTGGGCGCGTGCGAGGGCGGGCAGGCCGGCGATCGCGGCGCGCTGGGCCGCGACGATCTCGCTGCGCTGGTATGTGGTGACCTGTCCCAAGAACCATGTGTGTAGATCCCAGGCGAGCTGGGCGTGCCCGGCCTCGTCGGCGGCGAGGCGGGCGAAGGCGGCGCGCAGGGCCGGGGTGGCGGCGCCGCGGGCCGTGACGGCGCAGCTGAGGGCGGACCAGGCCTCGTGCACGCAGCCCTCGATCGCGTTGTCGCGGGCGGCGGCGGCGATGTCGACGGGGATGTCGTGCTGGGTCGCGGGTAGGACCGTCGCGCCGGCCTCGCGGGCGAGGGCGCCGAGGATCTCGGCGTGACTCGCCTCCTCGGCGGCGGCCTGGCGGCAGCGGGCGATCAGCGCCGCGGGGGCGCCCCAGAGCTGCAGGCGCTCGGCGAGCTGGGAGAAGGCGAGCACGGAGGCGGCCTCGAGGCGGGCGCAGTGGGCGAGGAATGTGGGCAGTCCGGCATCGGCGAGTGAATGTTCGATGTGGCCGAGGGGGCGGCGGCCGAGGCAGTAATACTCGGCGGCCTCGCCGTCGCAGGCGATGGTGCCCGCGGGGTCACCCATCGCATCGTCGGCGATGCTGAGCGTGCAACTCGTGACGATGACCTCCCAGCTGCTCTTGTCACCGCGACGGTAGAGGCTCGTGCAGACGGCGTCGCAGTCGAGCTCGGCGGGGTCGGTCGCGCCGAACTCGGTGAGCAGCTCTTTCAGCCTCGCCGCGGTGATCTGCGGGTCGAGCGTGAAGTCCTCCTGCATGGCGTCGCAGTCTCCGGTGGAGACTTCGCTGCAGCCGGCGGCGGCGAGGGTGGCGGCGACCAGCAGATGCATGCGCATCTGCCGAGCTTCGAGCAAACGCTGGCGCCGCGCAAGCGCCGGCGTCGGCTTCACTCCGGGTCGCAGGGGCCGTCGCAGAACGACTCGATCGTGCCGGTGCGCAGGAACTGATCGAGCGACTTCTGGGCGCTGGCGAGCTTGCGGACCTTGCCGTGCGGGTCCTCGCCGTCGTCGGGCGGGATGTTCTGGGTGGGCTCGGGGGCGAGGCCGAAGTCGTACTCGATCATGGCCGAGCCCTGCAGCGGGCCCATGAGCTCGTCGAGGCCCCAGATCGTGCGGTTGCTCGGGGCGAGGTTGGGGACGCCGCCGATCGTGCGGGCGAGGATGTGGGCGCCGAGGGTGCTGACCTGATGATCGCCGATCGCCACCTCGATCAGGACCTCGTGGGCTGGCGTGCCGGGCAGGTTGTTGGTGCGGACATACGGCGCGTAGCCGGCGGGTTCGGTGCGGTCCCACAGCATCTGGTACAGGCCGAGCACCAGCTGGAGGTCGATCGGGTCGGGGAAGGCGTTCTTGAGCAGGACGAAGAACTCGTCGAAGTCCTTGCTGCGGTTGAGCAGCAGGCTGTACGGCATGCCGGGCACGCCGAGCATGCCGCGTTCGACGTCGGTGGTGAGGGCCATGTAGGTGGTGCCGAAGATGCCGCCCTGGCTGTTACCGTGGTAGTAGCGCTCGTCGCTCTTGATCATCGGGCCGTTCTTGGCCTGGAGGTCGGGGTGCTTGGCGAGGCCGCCGGTGACGAGGCGCATGGCGAGCAGGCTGTTGAGGATGCCCTGCTGGCCGCGGTCGACGACGGTGATGAAGTCGTTGAGGCGACCCTTGTCGACGAGGTCGGCGATATGCAGGTAGTCGCTCTCGGCCATGCCGATCCAGTCGACGGCGAAGAGGGCGTAGTTGTATTGGTTGGCGAAGGCGACCCGGTAGTCGTACTGGATCTCCTCGCCGCCGGAGCCGAGCAGGCCGTGGCCATATTGCAGGGCGGCGGCGGGGGCCATGCGCGCGCTGGCGGGGATGACGACGGTGAACACGAACTCGGCGGTGCCGTTCTGGGTCGGGAGGCCGTCCTTGCCGAGCACGAGGTGGGCGGGCTGGTCGGGCTGATCGAGGTAGCTCGGCACCGTCATCATGCCCTCGACGATCAGGGCGATCTCGGGGCTCGGGTCGGCGGTGAGCTTGGTGATCTCGAAGGCGGGGCCGTCGGGGCCGACCATGGCGAGGCCCTCGTCGCGCATCTTGAGCATGCCGGCGGTGTTGTGCTCGCGGCTGGCGGTGGTGAAGTCCCAGGCGAGCTGGAGGTCGTCGCGGCCGACCCCGATCTTGCCGAGGCGCTTGAAGATGTCGGCGTAGAGCGGACGGCGGGCGTCGACGGAGGGCTCGTCGCTGAGGGGCTGGAGGTCGCGCAGGGCCTGGAAGGCGGGCGAGGGGGCGAGCGGCTCGCCGGCGGCGTCGACGACCCCGCGGATCGCGACGATGTAGCGGGTGGCGTCCTTCAGGCGGATGACCGGGCGGATCACGAAGGTGCGGCGGGCGTCGTCGGCGTGCGAGGCGTCGAGCTCGGCGTAGTGGGGCACGCGCTCGCCGGTGGCGGCGTCGATGAGCACGGTCGGCGAGTCGCCGGCGAGCGAGTCGGCGATATGCAGCGGATCGGGCAGGCCGGTGATCGTGGCGCCGGGGAGGTGGGCCATCATAGCGAGGCCGGGCGAGAAGCCGTCGGCCTTGTTCCACACGTCGGGCGGGCCGCTGGCGTTCTTGCGGCCGTCGGGGATCAGGGTGTCGCTGAGGGCCAGGCGGCGGCCGGTCGGGCTGGCTGCGTCGGCGGCGGTGAACACGTTGGAGGGGAAGGGGAAGGCGCAGTAGCTGGGGACTAACGGGTCGCAGTCGAGGGTGGGCCACTCCTGGGCCGGCGGTGGCTCGTCGATCGGCGGCTCGCCGGTGGTGTCGCCGGTGGTCGGTGTGCCGGTGTCGCTGGCGCTGTCGCTGGCGCCGGTGCTGCCGGCGGTCGTGCTGAGGTCGGTGCCGCCCGGGTTCAGGCAGGCGGTGAGCGTGACGCCGCCGAGCAGCGCGCAGGAGAGGGACAGGGGCGAACGAGACACGGCGCGAGGATAAACCAGCGGGGTGTGTGCCGACCACTCGCGGGCTCGCGGCTGCGGCGTGCAGACGGGTGCACGGGTGAGGCGCGGCGGCTCAGCTGCGGGCGCGGAGGGACGAGCTTGCGGCGGGGCTCAGCGGCGGGGCGTGGTGACTTAGCTGCGGGTGCGCGGAGGGACGAGCTTGCCGTGTGGCAGCGGGGCTCAGCGGCGGCTCAGCTGCGGGTGCGCGGACGGACGAGAGTGTAGCTGCCGTCGCGGTTGGCCCGCACGACCGGCGGGGTGCCGGTGTCGGTGAAGGCGTCGTAGCCGGGGCGCAGGCCGGCCCAGAAGTCGGCGAGGTCGGGGCGCGTGGCGGCGAGGGTGGCGAGCTGATCCTGACAGCTCTGCTCGTCGAGGCGACAGGGGAAGATGTGGATCGGGATCGTCTGCTGGCCGGCGTCGCGGGCCATCATCGCGGCGAGGTAGAGATCCTCGATCGGGCCGTCCTGCAGCGGGAGGCAGCCGATCGTCACGCAATTGCCGTGGACCATGATCGCGTTGCCGGGCGCGTGGCCGCGGCTGTGAAAGCGGTCGGCTGCGTTGGGGTAACTGACCCCCAGCGACAGGTGGAAGTCGCTGACGGGGTTGAAGAGGCTGACATGATAGAAGCCCTCGGGGACCTGGAGGTCGCCCATTCGACGCTTGGGACCGAGCGCTCCGCTGGCGGCGCAGACCTCGAAGCTGCGGACCAGGACCCAGGCCTCGTCCGGCTTCGCGGTGGCGGCCCACAGCTCGACCTGGCCCTCGGTCTTGAAGCCGCGAATGTACACACCGCGCGGGGGCCAGGCGGCCCCGACGTCGCGGAAGCTGGTCTCGACGGCGGCGAGGCGGTCGGCGGCGGCGGCCTTGACCCGCGGATAGCGGCGCTGCTTCGCGGCGAAGTCGCCAGCGTCGGCGGAGGTCGCGGGTGCGGCGAGTCCGAGGAGCGCGGCGAGCAGGGCGAGGCGAGGCAGACGCGACATGCCGGCTGCAACGCGGCGGCGAGCTCGACGGTCTCACGTGGTCGATCGCACGGGCGCGGATGCGAGGGCTCGCGGGCTCGCGTGGCTGTTGGCCTCGACGTTTTAGGCCCGGGTCGTGGCGCGTGGCGATGTGTGGGCAATCGTGATTGCCCACACCGAGGTTTCAGGCGGCGCGCTCGCGGGCGTGGTCGGGTGAGAACAGGAACTCGAGCGCGGCCGGGGCGCGGCGGCGCCAGCAGGCTTCGCCGTGGCGACCCTGCGGGTCGGGGCGCCACAGCAGGTCGTGCGCGCCGTGGCCACGGCGGTGGAGCTCGTCGGCGAGGCGGGCCGCGTCGCGCAGCATGCGGGGCTCCTTGGCGCCGGCGTCGAGGTAGATCCGCGTGGTCCACGGGCGGCCGTGCTTGCCGAGCTCGCGGAACATCTTGCCGCGCGCGAGCCACAGCGACGGCGACATCACCAGCGCCGCGCCGAACAGATCCGGGTGGCGGTGGTGCGTGTGCAGGGCCGCGAGGCCGCCGAGCGAGGCGCCGCCGATCGCGGTGCCGGCGAGGTCGCTGCGCACGGGGTAGTCGAGCTGGATCCGCGGCATGAGGGTCTTGCGCATCCAGGTGATCAGGCGCGGCAGCTGGCCGCGGCTCATGCGGCAGCGAAATGGGGAGAGCTCGTCGATGCGGCGCGGGCCGCCGTGATCGATGCCGACGATGACCGGCATGGTGCGACCGCGGGCGGCCAGGGCGGCGGCGGTCTCGTGCAGGTGCCAGCCGCCGCAGAACGAGGGGCCGTCGTCGAAGATGTTCTGCCCGTCGAACATGTAGAGCACCGGCAGGCGGGCGCCGGGCGCCAGGGGCCGCGGCACATACACGCGGACGCGGCGCTCGCCGGTCAGCCACGGCACCTTGAAGGGGCCGAGTGTGTCGAGGGCGTGGGCGGTCATGGCTGCGAGGGTTTAAGGCCGATCGTGCGGGACGCAAGGCTGGCGCGCCCGGGGGCCTTGTCAGCGGCGCGGCGCGGGCATAGCGTGCTCCCGCATGGCCGACAAGCTGCACCTGCGTTGCGCCGCCTGCGGGGCGATCAACCGCATCCCGGCCGAACGCCTGCGCGAGGGGCCGAAGTGCGGCCGCTGCAGCGGCCGGCTCTCGGCCCATCCGGCGGAGGTCGATGACGCGGCGCTGCAGCGGCTGATCGAGTCGTCGCCGGTGCCGGTGCTGGTCGACTTCTGGGCGCCGTGGTGCGGGCCGTGTCGCCAGCTCGCGCCGCACGTGGAGGCGCTGGCGCTGCGCCACGCGGGGGCGCTGATCGTGGTCAAGCTCAACACGGAGGAGCACCAGGGCTTCGCGCGTGCGCTCGACGTGCGCGGGATCCCCCTGCTCTGTGTATACAAGGATGGCGGGCTGGTCCGCCGCCAGACTGGCGCGGTGTTCGGCGCCGATCTGGAGAACGTCGTCGCGCCGTATCTCTGAGCCATGAAACGCACCCTCTTCTCCCCCGAGCACGAGATCTTCCGCCAGAGCGTCCGCGCCTTCTTCGCCCGCGAGGTGGTGCCGCACCAGGAGCGCTGGGCCGAGGCGGGGATCGTCGACCGCGAGGTGTGGCGCAAGGCCGGCGCGGCCGGGCTGCTGTGCCCGTGGCTGCCCGAGCAGGACGGCGGCCCGGGCGGTGACTTCCTGCACTCGCTGGTGATCATGGAGGAGCAGGCGCGGGTCTACGAGTCGGGCCTTGCGATCTCGCTGCACAGCGACGTCGTGGTGCCGTACCTGGCGAGCTTCGGCAGCGAGTCGCTGAAGCGGCGCTACCTGCCGGGCTGTGTGTCGGGTGACATCGTGACGGCGATCGCCATGACCGAGCCAGGCACCGGCTCCGACCTGGCCGCGATCGCGACCACGGCGCGCCGCGACGGCGATCACTATGTGCTCAACGGCGCCAAGACCTTCATCACCAACGGGATCCTCTGCGATCTATGCGTGGTGGCGGCGCGCAGTGAGTCCGGGGATAACCCGCACCAGAACCTCTCGCTGTTCGCGGTGGAGGCGGGCACGCCGGGCTTCCACAAGGGCAAGAAGCTGAAGAAGATGGGCATGGCGTCGCAGGACACCTCGGAGCTGGCCTTCGAGGACTGCCGGGTGCCGGCCGACAACATGCTCGGCCCGCCCGGCGGTGGTTTCTTGATGCTGATGCAGAAGCTGCAGCAGGAGCGCCTGGTGGTCGCGGCGGGCTCGCAGGCGGCCGCGGAGGTGGTCCTCGCGGACGCGCTGAAGTACGTGCAGGACCGCAAGGCCTTCGGCAAGCCGATCGCCAAGTTCCAGAACACGCAGTTCAAGCTGGCCGAGTGCGCGACCGAGGTGGAGATCGGGCGCGTGTTCCTCGACCGCCTGGTCGAGGAGCACATGCGCGGCGAATACCTGGTGAAGGAGTGCTCGATGGCCAAGCTGTGGCACACCGAGATGGTGGGGCGGGTGGTCGACACCTGCCTGCAGTTCTACGGCGGGTATGGCTATATGCTCGAGTACCCGATTGCGCGCGCCTACATGGACGCGCGGGTGCAGCGGATCTACGCGGGCACCAACGAGATCATGAAGATCATCATCGCCAAGCAGATGGGGCTGTGATCCAGGCGCTGACGCTGGCGCTGCTGCTGGCGGCGCCGGCCTTTGAGGGGGTGGCGCCGATCGACGGGATCGCGGCGATCGTCGATGACGCGCTGATCTTCCGCAGCGAGGTGATCGCGCGCGCCCGGCCGCAGCTGACCCAGCACGCGGACGCGGGCCCGGCGGAGCGCGAGGCGCTGGAGCGGGAGGTCCTCGCGCAGATGATCGAGGAGGCGCTCATCGCCGCCGACGCGGCGCGCCTGCACATCGCCGTGACCGAGGCCGAGCTCGCCGGGGCGCTGGCGATGGTCCGCGACATGAATGGGATCGACAGCGCCGGGCTCGAGGCGCAGATCCGACGAGCGGGCATGAGCTACGAGGAATACGAGGCGCAGCTGCGAAGCTATCTCCTCGAGCAGAAGTGGTTGATCAGCCACACGGAGGCGATGGACCCCTATCTCTTTCCGGACGAGGCGAGCCATACTGCCGCGTATGCCGCGCAGCGGCGGATCCTGGTCGAGGCGCTGCGCAGTCGGGCGTTCATCGAGGTCCGCTGAATGCGGGGGTACACGGGGCTGCTGTCGGCGTGCCTGGGCCTGCTGGCCTGCCGTGGCCCGCTGATCCCGCCGAAGGCGGCGCCGCCGGTGTCGACGCAGGTTCCCTGTCCTGAAGCGCTCGCAGAGGCCACAGTTGCTCCGCCGGACGGGTTTTGGGGGACGGCGATCGCCAGGGTGTGTGTGCTCGGGGTCAGCCTCGAGTCGCGCGCGAGCGCCGAGCGCTCGCTGCAGGTGCAGGCGGGTGAGCCGCTCGACCCGACGCGGGTGCGCGAGGATCTGGCGCTGCTGTACGGGCTCGGCCGCTTCGACGATGTCGCGGCGTATGGGCAAGCGACGGCGCGCGGGCTGCTGTTGTTATATGCAGTGCGCGAGCGGCCGCGTCTGCGTGAGGTCGTGTTTGTGGGCGACGATCGGGGCGTGGCCGCGGAGCTCGTCGCCAATTCGTTGAACCCGGACGCTCCCCTCGATATCCGCCGGGTCCATGCGATCACCCGCCTGGTGCGCGAGGAGTACGTGAATCAGGGGCACAGCGAATGTCGAGTGGATCACGCCGCCCTGGCGCTGCCGACCGGCGATGTGCGCCTGCGGATCACGGTCGACGCGGGGCCGCAGCGGCGCGTCGCCGCCGTGAACTTTCGCGGGCAGGGCAAGGCGCTGGAGGCGGAGCGCCGCGAGGTCCACAGCCTGCTCGCGGGTCGCCCCCTGGTCCGGGCGCGGGCCCGGGAGGCGTGCGAGCGCCTGCTCGCGGCGTATCGCTCGCGTGGCATGCTCGACGCGCGGGTGATGGTCGAGGAGGGGGGCGCGGCCGACGGCGCGCTGCCGCTGACCTTCGTCATCGACGAGGGCCGGGTGTATACGTTTGCGGCGCTGCACACGACCGGGATCGCGGCGGCGATCGAGGCGCAGCTGCTCGCCGAGGTGGTGCAGGCGCGGGCGGGCCAGGCGTATGCCCGCAGCGCGGTCGCCGACGACGTGGCGCGCCTGAAACTGTACTACGAGGCCCGCGGGGAGCGCGTCGAGGTGACCCCGCGGACGGTGCGCGACGCGGCGAGGGCGACGATCGAGCTGTCGTTCGCGGTGGAGAAACACCCGGATCGCTGACCACGGGGGATGCTGGCTCGCTGAGCGGCCCAAAGCGAGCGCTGGCGCGGTGCAGCCTTTGCCGGCCGCGCCGCTTGCCGGCTCGGCGCATCCGTGGCCCAATCGATGGGGGATTCTCCATGATGCACCGACGACTGCTCGCAATCTTCTGCCTCGGCTTCGCCAGCGCCGGGGGCCCGGCGCCTTGCGTCGACAACCCCTACGCCGTCGCCGCGAGCGAGCTTTATGGCACGTGGAAGACGCCGGTCGTCGACAGCTGGCAGGGGCAGGTGAGCTTCGAGGCTCCGGACAAGGCGCACACGCTGGCCAACTGCTTCAACCCCCAGGGAGATCCGGTCAGCTGCGGGAACTCGTCGATCGGCGGCGACGCGACCTTCGTCATCACGGGTAACTCGGTCGCACTGACGATCGATCCGTCGACGGTCGGCCCGCTGCTCTCCGATCAATACTCGGTGTTCAAGAACTCGTGCACGAACCTCGTGACGCTGCGCGATGGCAGCGGCGGCACCTACACGAAATAGCGTGACGCCATGCGCTCGGCTTGACCCGGCGCGACCCGGGCATCGCCGGGATCAGCTCGGGTCGACCCAGATCGGGCTGGTCCAGGCTCGCTCCTCAATGGTTCGCGGCAAGCTTGGATCGTCGCAGATCGGCGGGCGCTCGCTCGCCGGGAGGCCCAGGCAATCGCGCCAGCTCCAGCGACAGGTCGGGTTCTCGAGCACGCGCGCATAATAGAAGGTCGGTGACGCGGGGTCGTAGTTCGGGTCGGTCCACAGGTTGCACAGCGCGTCGGCGCCGGCGCCCTTGGGCTCGCAGGTCATCTCGTCGACGCTGCCCGGCTCGGCGGCGCTGGCGACGTCGAATACGGCGATGTGGCCGTCGCCGGTGGCGTCGAGCCAGCCCTTGATGATCTGCACGCGGGCGAGGCCGGTGCCCGGCTGCTCGGGGGTGCCGACGTCGCGCTGGGCGGCGACGACGATCTGCGGGGCGGCGCCTTGCGGGCGCTCGCCGAGCACGCCGCCCATGGGCACGCCGCGCGGGTCGGCGACCTCGACGAGGTCGGCGCGCTCGCACAGATCCGCGGGGAAGTCCCAGCCGGCGAACATACGCACGGCGATCCGCGGGCCGCTGGTGCCGTAGACCTCGCGGCGGCGCAATGCGTCGAAGATCGCCTCGCGGCTGTTCTCCTCGGCCCACACGGCGACCAGGCCGCCGCCGCTGTTGCGCGGGCCGGCGGGGATCGCCGCGGTCAGGCGCGCGACCGGGTCGCTCTCGAGGTTGCCGAAGTGTCCGCTGTAATTGACCTCCTCGACCTTGCCGGGGGTGCCATTGTGGGTATCGGTGCTGGCGATCACGCCGAGTCGATAGGGGTTGACGCCGAGCTTGGCCTGCTCCTGCATGCCCTTGAGCAGGACGCCGCGCAGGAAGTCGAGCCGCGACACGCAGCCGCGGGCGACGATCCCCATGCTGCCAGCGGCCTCGCCGCAGTCCTCGACGGCGCCGGTGCGCAGCTTCTCGAAGTCACACAGCTCGTCGGGCTCGCCGAGGCCGCTGATGCCGTTCATGCACTCCGAGTCGCCCTTATGTTGATAGACCTCGAGCAATGGCTCGAGGTCGGCGCGCAGCTGGGCGAGGGTCGCCGGGTCGCTGCCGGCGGGGGTCTCGGGTACGAACATATTGCCGTTGCTCCAATTGCTGTTGTGCGGGATCGCCAGCACGTCGCAGCCGGGCAGGCCCTCGCGGCATTCGGACTGGAGGCGGGTCCACAGCTCGAAGGCGGTCGGCGCCTCGAAGTGGCTGATCGGGGCGGCGGGCACGTTGCGAGTGCGGAAGATGACATTGCGGTGGAGGTTGGCGAGCTCGCGGGCGCCCGACCATTCGTAGGCGATCAGGCTGGTGAATTCGCAGGCGGCGCTGCGGTCGTAGGCCTGCTCGCCGGCGTCCTGGACGCGCTGCCACACGGCGGCGGCGCGGGCCGGGCAGTCGATGCCGCCGGGGCCGCAGAGGTCGTCGAAGCGCTTGGGGGTCTCGGTGTTGAGGCCGAGCCCGAACTGGACCAGCGCGCTCTGCTCGGCGGCGCGGAAGCCCACGCAGCGGTCGGTGTCGTAGATCGCGGAGCCGGGCGTGGTGCAGCCCTCGACCTCGGCGAGGTACTCGGCGTGGTCGGTGACGGCCGCGAAGTCGAGCGGCCGCGGGAGGCGCTCGCCGGCGACGGTCTCCCCGCGGGCGAAGCGATAGGCGCCGGCGGGGTCGGTGCGCACGTCGGAGATCCACGCGTCGAAGGAATATGCGGTGTGCACGTGGAGGTCGCCGAAGTAGAGGTTGCGCCGGGGATTGTGGTCCGCGCAGGGCTCGCGTGGATCGTCGTAGTGGCGCGGGGGCTCGCTGTTGCAGGCCAGCAGGAGGGCGAGGGGGAGGAATGCGAGGCGGGTCATACGGGGTTCCCGAGGGCGAGCAGGCGCAGGACGGTCCAGGTGGTGGCGAGTCCGCCGATGAGATATGCGGTGAGCAGCCGCAGCGGCGCGCGCGGGGCCAGGCGCAGCAGCGCGGCGGCGACGAGGCCGACGAGCATGAGGGCGACGACCTGACCGAGCTCGACGCCGAGGTTGAACGCCGCGAGGGGGCCGACGACGGCGTCGGGCGGGAGGCCGATGTCGGCGAGGGCGCCGGCGAAGCCGAGCCCGTGGAGCAGGCCGCAGGCGCCGGCGAAGCGCCAGGGTGTCCTTTGGGACAGGTCGCCGCGGACGATCGCGCGGGCCAGGAGCACCAGCGAGACGGCGATGCAGGCCTCGACCGGCGGCTGAGGCAGGCGGACCAGCGAGAGGGCCGCGAGCGCGAGGGTGAGGCTGTGCGCCGCTGTGAAGGCGGTGAGGGTGGCGAGCAGCGGGCCGAGACCGCGGACCCACAGCGCGAGGCCGACGACGAAGAGGAGGTGGTCGGGGCCGCCGAGGATGTGCTGGACCCCGAGGCGGAGGTAGCCGGCGAGCCCGGTGTGGTTCGGCGTCAGCGGCAGCGAGGGCGCGTCGTGGTGCAGCAGCTGGGTGCGGGCGGGCTGCCCGGGCTGGCGCAGGTGGGCGACGAGCTCGAGCTCCGGTGAGAGGTCGTGCACGGTCACCGCGCCGCGCAGGGCGGCGGGCGAGCAGGTCGCGCGCTGGGTCGGCGCGGCGCGGACGATCTCGCAGCCGACGGGGAGCTCGAGGCGTGGGCGCGGCGCGTCCGGTGGGAGCTCGAGGCGCAGCTCGAGGGCGCCGTCCGGGTCGATGTCGACGAGCAAGACGCCGGCACGAAACTCGTGGGCGTGGGCCGGCGCGGCGAGCAGGAGCAGCGCGGGGGTGATGGCGAGGACCAGCGAGGCCCCGCGACGGCGCGGGCGGTGCGGATTGCGGGCGTAGCGATGCATCAGCGCTCGCGCTCCGCGAGGGCGCTCGCCACCTCGGCCGGGAGCTCGTGGAGCGACGCGGGGAAGCGGGCCCGCAGCTCGCGGATGGCGGCCTGGCTGCTGGCGTCACGGCGGGCGGCCTCCCAGTCGGCGCGCAGGCGCGGGCGGAGGGTGGCGAGTTCGGGCAGGCTCGGGGCGCGCACGGCATCGACGCGGACGACGTGCCAGCCGAGGGTTGACGGGGCGATCGACCATGTCCCCGGGGTCATGTCCGAAAGTGCAGCCGCGAAGGACTCGCCGAGGATGCCCGCGTAGGCGGCGGCGGTGCGCTCACCGAAGCGCTGGCCGTGGACACAGAGGTCGCCGAGGCCGACCGGGTCCGCGCCGGCGAGCAGGCGCTGCTGCAGCGCTTGCGCGGCTGCCCGCGGGTCCAGATGTCGATCGCGTGCGGCGAGCACCTGGGTCAGGGCGTAACGGGCCGGGAGGGAGTAGCGCGCGGGGTCAGCGTCGCGGACCGCGAGCAACGCGGCGTCGTCGGGCTCGCCCTGTTCCGCGAGATCCTCGTGCACGAAGCGGAGCTTCTGGATCAGGCGGCGGCGCACGATCGGGTCGTCCCGGTCGAGGCCCAGCGCGAGCGCCTCGCGATACAGGCGCTCCTCGTCGAGCTCGACCTGCAGCGCCTCCGCGAGCTCGGCGGGCGTCGCCACGCGGCCGAGGCGGCGCGCCAGCGCGTTGCCGGTCGCCTGCACCCTGGCTCCGTCGACCGCGAGCGGCTCGCCGCGTTCGCAGGTCAGCGCCGCGTGCACGGCGAAGAACAACAGCCCGAGGGCCGCGAAGTGGACCAGGGGTTCGGAGAGCACACGCCGCGGCACGCGGCGCATGATGGCACCGCGCGGGGCCGCGCTCAAGCGACGGGCGCGTGGTAGACGGCCTCGATGTTGTGGCCGTCGGGGTCGAGGATGAAGCCGCCGTAGTAATTGGCGTGGTAGGCCGGCCGCGGCCCGGGCGCGCCGAAGTCGCGGCCACCGGCGGCCAGGGCTGCGCGGTGGAATGCATCGACCTCGTCGCGGCTGCGGGCCGCGAAGGCGAGGTGGATCGGGGTGATGACAGCCCATTGTTCGCTGGTGTGGAAGCTCGACGGGCGGCCGCCGATCCACAGGTCGGGCTTGGGTCCGCGGCCGAAGCCGCAGGCCTCGCCGTACTCCATCACCAGGGTGATGCCGAGCGGGGCGAGGGCCTGCTGGTAGAAGGCCTTGCTGCGGGCGTAGTCGCGGACATTCAGGGTGAGGTGGTCGAGGATGCTCATTCGGGGGACGCTACACGATATTGCGCGATTACGCACGCGGCAGGCGAGGCCGGGGTGGCGCGTCACGATCACCGGGACGCGGGGGACGCCCCTGCGATCGGCGCTCGGGCGCGGTCGCGAGCTTGCCGGAGTTTCGGGCAGGTCACGGTGTATGCCGTCAGCCCGTGGTTCGGGATGGCTCGATCATCTACATCAGCCGCGGGATCTTGATGCACGAGGTCGCGGCCATGGACAGTCCGCTCTCTGGCCACGAGCGCCATCCTGGCCGCGTGCGGCTGGTCTTTCGGCGCCTGGCCGGCTTCGGTCGCACCTGGGTCGCGGACGTGGACGCGCGCACGGGGGCCGTGCGGATGCAGTGAGCGCGCTCGTGCCCGGTGCTCGCTGACAATGCCATTGTGATAGCCTCGGGTGGTTCGCAGGGAGGTGGCGATGGCGAAGGAACCAAGGGCGACGGCATTGGCGATGACGGGCCCGGCGCGGCAGGAGGAGCCCGAGTTGGCTGGGTCGCCGACGGCGATCCAGCGGCTGCACCAGAGCATCGGCAACGACGCCGTCCAGCGCGCCTTGCATCGCCCCGGCGGCGACGACACGCTCGCCGGCCGCATCCGGGCTCGCCTCGGCGCGGGTGGTCGGCTGGCCACGGATGTCCAGCAGCGCCTCGAGCACGGCCTCGGCGGCGGGCTCGACCATGTCCGCGTCCACACCGACGGCGCGGCCGATCGTCTCGCCCGGTCGTTGGCGGCCCGCGCCTTCACCACGGGCAGCGATATCTTCTTCCGCGCCGGTAGTTACGATCCGGGCACGCCCGCGGGGCTCCACGTGCTCGCGCACGAGGCCAGCCACACCTTGCAGCAGGCACGCGGTTCGGTCGACGGCAAGCAGGTCGGCGGCGGCGTGCGGGTCAGCGACCCCGGAGACCGCTTTGAACGGGCCGCCGACCTCGCCGCGCGGCGTGTCGTCGCCGGCGAGGTGGCCCCGCTCGCCGTGCCCGCCGCGGTTCGCAGCCGGGCCCCGGTGGTCCAGCGCCTCGCCGATCTGCATGGTCACGGTTGCGGCTGTCAGGGCTGCGGCGGTCTGGTCGTCCAGCGCTTCCCCGCGATGAACGACCTCTCGCCCGAGCTGTGGACGAGCGAGTCCTATGTATACGGCAGCAAGCGTTCGACGGAGTTCGTCGTCATCGACGCGGCGGTGGCCCAGTGGGACGAGGTGCGGGGTGTGCCCGGCAAGTTCGCTGAGCGTGTCAGGGCCCTCGAGGCGATCGTGGCAGCGATCGACGACTGGCGGGACGCGCGTGGCCTGCGAGCGACCTCGAAGTGGTGGACGACCAGCACCCGCGAGACCGCGGCGGACACCCTCGAGACGAGCGCGCGGGCCCTGCTGCACGACGAGCGCGCGCGGCTTCGGGACCAGGAGCTGCGCGTGGCGCGGGGCCGTGAGCGGCGCGCCGTCGGCGTCGCCATGGACCCGCGTTTTGCCGACTATGCCAAGCGCACAGTCGAGGACGACCGCTGGGAGGATGTCGACGAGGGCAGCATCCTCGATTGGCTCAGCAGGCCGCGCGGCCCGGCTGGCGAGCTAAGCGACGAGGCCGTGGGCGGGATCAACGCCGTCGCCGCCGACGACATCGCCAAGATCATCGCGCAGAGCGAGGATTCGGGCATCGAGGACTCCGAGCTCGACGCCGCCGGCCTCGCCAAGCTGGCCGAGAAGTACCGCAACGAGGTCACGGGCACCAGCAGCTTCCCCGAGCTGGAGAACGCCTACGCGCCCAACGACGAGGCCGATGAGGTGGTCACCGAGTCGCTCGACCTCGCGGGCGTGTCCTGGCCTGTCACGTACAACCCCAGTGACGTCCACCTCGAGACCAAGCTGGCCGCGGTCCGCTCGGCGATCGAGAAGATCACGGCCCGCGGCTTTCGTCCGCCGGTGTTGCGCCTGCACCTCCCGAAATTTGGCCGCACGCTCAGCGTCGGTGGGGAGTGCACGGTCAAGGACAAGACCGAGCGCGCCGTCTTTCACGCCCCCGACTTTCTCCACATCAGCTCGAATGCCCTCGGCCTGCCCTTGCTCGACCCCGTCCGCTGGAAGGCCGCCGACACCGGTCTCAACAACGGCTACAAGTACTCCTCGACCGTCCTCGATCCCAGCGGCGTGGCGACGATGATCCATGAGATGGGCCACGCCTTCCATTACGCCAATTCGCCCGAGCGCTTCCACGGCCTGTTCTTCACGGCATTGAAAGACGACACGCAGCGCGCGGCCGTCTGCGGTCAGGTCAGCGAGTACGGCGCGGGCAACCCGCGGGAATTCGTCGCCGAGGTGTTCCTCGGCCTCGTGTACGGGCGCAGCTACAGCGACGAGATCATGACGATGTACGTCGCATTCGGCGGTGCGCTGCCGCCTGAGCTGGCCAGAGAATTCAGCGAACGGCGGGACTCGATCCCCCTGTGAGGGCGTGGTGCCGGATACCCGGCCGCCCGCGATATCTACATACCCGGCGCGCGACCGCGTAGCGACACAGGTCTCATGTGATGGGTCGCGTCGTGCCGTGCACCGGCGTGGCGCGGGTGTACGATGTGGCGTGTGGCACTGCCGGCCTCACGCCCCGAGCTCGGCCAGCAGGAACGCCAGCGCATCGGCCTCGCGGGCGATCGTCTGCTGCACGAGATCGGCGCCGCCGTGGCCGGCGTTGCGCTCGACGCGGAGCCAGGCCGGGCGATCGCTGACGTGCTGCACGGCGGCGGTGAATTTGCGGGCGTGCATGGGGTCGACGCGGTCGTCGCTGTCGGCGCTGAGCATCAGGAGGGCGGGGAGGGGGCTGTCCTTTGGGACATGGTGGTAGGGTGAATAGGGGTGGAGCCAGGCGAACTCGGCGGCGATGTCGGGGTCGCCGTATTCGGGGATCCACGTGCGGCCGGCGCCGAAGCGGTGGTAACGGAGCATGTCGAGGAGGGGCACCGCGCAGACGACCGCGCGGACCAGCTCCGGGTGTTGCGTCATCAGGGCGCCGACGAGGAGGCCGCCGTTGCTGCCGCCGTAGACGGCGAGCTGCTGCGGGCGGGTGTAATCGTGGGTGATGAGATATTGCGCGGCGGCGGCGAAGTCGTCGAAGGCGTTTTGCTTGTGCTCGCGCATGCCGGCGCGGTGCCAGTCCTCGCCGTATTCGCCGCCGCCGCGGAGGTTGGGGACGGCATACACGCCGCCGTGCTCGAGCCAGGCGACGGCGCGGGCGGAGAAGGCGGGGGTGAGGCTGACGCTGAAGCCGCCATATCCGTAGAGGAGGGTCGGGCGCTTACCATCGAGCGGGAGGTCGCGGCGGCGGACGATGAACATCGAGATCGGGGTGCCATCCTTCGACGGGTAGCGGACCTGCTCGACGGTGAAGCGGCTGGTGTCGACCGGGACCTCGATGGCGCGCCAGAGGTGGGTCTCGCCGCGCTGGACGTCCGTCGAATAGATCTGGTCGGGCTGGGTGAAGGAGGTGAAGTGAAAGTAGGCGCGCGGGTCGTCGGGCTCGCCGACCAGGCCGCTGGTGCTGCCGAGGCCGGGCAGGGCGATGGGGCCGATCGGGGCGCCCTCGAGGTCGCGGAGCTGCAGCTCGTTGTGGGCGTCGCGGAGGTAGCTGAGGACCAGGCGGTCGCCGATCACCTGGACGCCCTCGAGGGTGGCGTCGGACTCGGGGACCAGCTCGCGCCAGTGCGCGCGGGCGGGGCGGGCGGGGTCGACCTTGAAGACGCGGTAGCGCGGGGCGCCGTCGTTGGTGTGGACATAGAAGGCGCCGCGCCAGGCGATGAGGTCGAAGATCGCGGGGCGGCCGGCGACCAGCGGGCGGAAGCCGGGGGCGGGGATGTCCTTCGGGACAGGTGGATCGCTGGCTGGCCCTTCGCTCAGGTCCTTGAAATACAGGTCGGTGCTGTTCCAGCCGTGCTGGTGGCTGATGGTGAGGAAGCGGCCGTCGCGGGACAGCTGGACGCCGACGAAGCGGGAGGCGTCGCCGGTGGCGGCGGCGATGATATCGTCGTGGTCACCGGCATCGCCGACGCGGTGGAAGCGGACCTCGGCGCGGCCCGGGAGCTCGGCGGGCGGGATGGTCGGGTCCGCGGGGAGCCAGACGTAGTAGAAGCCGCGGCCGTCGGGGGTCCAGGCGGGGCTGGCGTAGCGGGCGTTGTCGATGCGATCGGGGAGCTCGCGGCCGCTGTCCAGGTCGCGCAGGTGCATGGTCGAGGCGTCGGCGTTGTTGATGCTGAGCTTGTAGGCGAGCAGGCGGCCGTCGTAGCTGGGGAACACGCCGTGCACGGAGATGCTGCCGTCGGGCGAGAGGGTGTTGGGGTCGAGGAGGACGCGCTCGTCGCCGTCCTCGCCGTCGCGGACGTAATAGATGGCCTTCTCGCGATCCTTGTGGCGGCGGGTGTAGAAGATGCGGTCGCCGCGGCGGACGGGGGCGGAGATGGCGTCGACGTAGAGGAGCTCGGCGAGGCGGGCACGCAGGGCGGGGCCCTCCGGGAGCGCGGCGAGCAGGCCGCGGGCGTGGTCGTCCTGGGCGCGCATCCAGCCCTGGACGGCGGGGTCGCTGGCGTCCTCGAGCCAGCGGTAGGGGTCGGCGACGGGGGTGCCGTGGAGCTCCTCGACGAGCTCGTCGCGGCGGGTCGCGGGCGGCCGCTCGCTGCAGGTCCCGGGCGCGGCGGGGAGCGGGCGCTCGCTGGTCGGGTCGCCGCAGGCACAGAGGGCGGCGAGGAGGGCGAGGGCGGAAGTCTTGGCCATGGCGGCGAGGATATCACGGGGCGCGAGTCTGGCCCCGGGGACAGGTTCGGGAGCGCGCGATCGTTGCACTTGCCAGGGTCGGCAGAGGCGGCCTACGTTCGGGCTCGCAGGAGGTGCTCCGTTGCCGACGATCAAGCGCATTGGTTCGAGATTGGTGAATGTCCCCGAAGTTGTGAAGCCGAAGGTCGCGCCGGATGTGGCGCTCGGGCGTGACAAGCGGGTGGCGTGGTCCGAGCTGACGAAGTTCATGCACCGCTCGCCGAAGGACCCCTTCGAGCGCCACCTGCTGCCCGACGTCGAGGGCAAGGCGGTGGTCCACGCCGAGATCTCGCCGGCCTTGCGCGACATGTTCGCCAAGCTGCCGCGGCCGGACCTCACGGATCGAATGGCGCCGCAGTGGTACTCCGTGGCGATCTTCTTCAATCTGCGAAGTGGTCGGCCGGGGGACTATGTCAACACGACCGTGCAGGACGCGCTGAACTGGCTGGACGAGGGGGCCGACCCCTGCCACCCGGGGATCTCCGAATTCATGTACCGCTACTGGCGGACGGTGTCGTACGGGCATCTGGCTTTCGGTATGAACACGCCGCGCGACGCGAGTCGCCGGCCGATCGTGCTCGAGGTCGACCCGCCGGCCGGCGGGGCGCAGGCGTGGGAGCAGCTGGTCGAGAAATGCGTGGACGCCGGCGCCGAGGCGATCTGGCAGGCCGCGGGCAGCCTCACGCGCGACGGCAAGCGCTGGATCCCGTCGATCGTGCTGGTCCAGCATTACTCGGTGCACGCGTCGGCGTGGTTCGGCGGCTTCGAGCGCAGCGTCGGTGGCCACGTCTACCTGGTCGGCGACTACACGCATATCACCTACGGCCTCGATCGCTGGTCGCCGCCTGACGCGCCGGCCAAGGTCGGGCGCGGCTTTTGGGGCACGCTGTGCCACGAGTTCTCGCACAACTTCCTCGAATTCTACGACCTCTACGGGCCCCAGGGTTGCACCGGGTACTGGGATATCCTGGGTGACAACACGCCGCCCGGCCGCATGTCGGAGGTGTGCGCGGCGATCAAGTTCCGCGCCGGCTGGCTCGCCTACAAGCAGGTGATCTCGGGGCCCCACGTCGCCGCGGCCGAGCTGGCGCTGAAGCCGTATACGACCACGGGCGAGGCCTTCAAGGTGGTGCCGGATCCGATCAATACGCCGCACGAATACTTCCTGCTCGAGTACCGCAAGGCCACCGGGCAGGAGGTCTGGCGCCCCGACGGCGCGCTGCCGGAGGAGGGCCTGCTGGTGCTGCATATCAATGAGCGCATGGGCCTGCCGTCGCGCCTGTGGCTGCTGCGCGACGCGCCCTACTTTGACCCCGAGTTCGCCGACGCCTCGGACCACGCGAGCACGCGCTGGACCGGCCACGACGACCTGCGCGGCAAGCTGTTCCCGCAGCCCGCCGCGGGCGGCGGGGGCGTGCGCAACGCGTTCACGCGGGCCAGCGTGCCGTCCAGCGATCTCTACGGCAAGCGCCCGTCGGGGCTCAGCATCACCAACATTCGCGTGGTCGGCGGGGAGCTGCGCTTCACGCTGCAGATCGACGGCAATCCGCGGGTCGGCTGGACGGTGGGGGCGGGCGACCGGGCCCTGGCCGGGCGCTTCACGGCGGAGTCGGTGACCGAGGGCGAGGAGGTGTTTATCCGCAACGCCGACAACGCCGCGCTGCTCACCCACGTGCAGGCGCAGTGGAACGTGGTGGCGGTGCAGAACGACTGGATCGGGCAGTGGAACCTCGGCACCGATAACCGCGAGCTGGTCGGCGACCTCGACGGCGACGGGCGCGACGAGATCTATATCCGCAGTCCGGAGTGGGCCGGCGTGCTCAAGTGGGACCGCGGGGCCTTCCAGACGGTCTCGATCCAGAACGACTGGATCGACGGCTGGAACCTCGGGGGCGACAACTGGGAGCATATCGGCGACTTCGACGGCGACGGCCGGGCCGAGGTGTATATCCGCAGCCCGGGCTGGGCGGGGGTGCTCAAGCTGGTCAGCGGCCAGCTGCGCCTGCAGTCGATCCAGCAGGAGTGGATCGATCAATGGCACCTCGGCCAGGACAACACCGAGCTGGTCGGTCGCTTCAGCCAGCGCAACGCCGACGAGATCATGATCCGCTCGCCGGAGTGGATCGGCCTGCTGCGCTGGGACAACGGCGCGCGGCGCCTGGCCCTCGCCAGCATCCAGAACGACTGGGTCGACGGCTGGAACATGGGCGGCGTCGACTGGCACTGCGTCGGCGACTTCGACGGCGACGGCCTCGACGAGGTGTTCATCCGCTCGCCGCAGTGGGCGGGCCTGCTCAAGTGGTCGGGCGACCGCTTTCACCTGCTGTGGATCCGCCAGACCAACCTCGAGCACGACGGCGGGGCCGCGGAGCACCACTGGCCGCTGCAGGCCGGCGATCGCATCCAGAGCGGCCGCTTCCGGCCCGACCGCGACGGCCTGCTGCTGTGGCGCGCGGGGCGGACGGCGGTGGCGTTCTGGAAGGACGGGGCGATGAAGATCCACCACAACTTCATCAACAGCATCGACGGCTGGAACATCGGCGCGGGGGACAAGCTCGTGCTCGGTGACTTCCATCCCCGCGGCCGCGACATCGGCGACCCGAACGTCGACTTCATCACCGACGCGCTCACGGATGTGTTCATCCACAACGGCTGGGGCACGGGCATGCTGGGGGTCAACTACATCGTGGGCAGCGACCCGGCGAAGCCCTTCGACGAGGCCGGGCTGACGTGGAGTCAGGCCGGCAAGCTGCTGTATCGATAGGGGCTGCGCCCGCCGTGAGCGCGGCTCACGGCGGTGGCGGTGGCGCTGGCGCCCACGCTGTCGTCAACTCCGGGCGATCGCGTGGGCGCTTCAGGCCCGGAAGATGTCGTCGAGGCAGGTCGCGGTGAGGACGCGCTCGGCCCAGAGGTCGAGTTGTTCGAGGTCCTGGCAGGACTCGACGCGAGCCGCGAGCGCGGGGGAGACGGTGAAGCCCTTGACCCGCAGCAGCTTGAGGAGCATCTGCGCCTGGCCCTCGGCCTTGCCCTCGGCCTTGCCCTCGGCCTTGCCCTCGGCCTTGCCCTCGGCCTTGCCCTCGGCCTTGCCCTCGGCCTTGCCGATGGAGATGTACTTGCGGGCAAACTCGCTCTGGTACTCGTAGGTGGCCTTGTTCATGAGCTGCTCCAGGGCGGCGCGTGCGACCTCGCCGAGCACGGCGTGGATGAAGTCAGGGTAAAACAGCTCCTTGTCCCTGTCGAGGCCGCGCACGGCGGTGAGGGCGGCGAGGGCGATGAACTCGGCGCCCGGTTCGCGGCCGTGGGCGGCGACGGACAGCACGGCGAGCTCGGGGGCGCGGCAGGCCTCCTCGAGATCGATGATGACGGGGATCTGGGCCGGACCGAGCACGAGCGGGTGGATCGTGCCGCGCTGACGGCCGAGGTCGATAGGCTCGGCGCACCAGGCCGCCACCCGTGGATCGAGGGCGACGACCACCAGGGTGACCGGGCAGCCCAGGCGCGCGCGCAGGCCGGCGACATACAGCGGCCAGCTCCGGCGCTTGCGGAGATCGACGTCGTTCTGCGCCTCGAGCACGAAGGCCTCAGTAGGCGCGTCATCGGGGCCGAGGGTGATGACCGCGTCAGCGCGATACTCGGCGAGGTTGAGGTCGACCAGCTCGGCCGCAGTGATGCGCGGGTGAGCCATCGCCGGCAACTCGAGCCCGAGCTCGCGCTGCAACAGGCCGACGATGACCTCGGGGGCGGCACGCACGAGGTGGACCAGCGCTTCATGCGAGAGCTTGGGCATGCCAGGGCCGGCCAGTGTAGTGGGCGCCGATCGCCGCGCAAGCCGACGCCTGGCGATGGCCGCTTGCGTGTACCAGTCCGCGAAAAGGCCAGCTACCGCGAAAGGCTGCGCCCGCCGTGAGTGTGGCTCACGGCGGTGGGCTGTCCCCGGGGACAGGTGTGAAGAGTGCGGTGACCGCCTTGCGCTCGGCGGGGTCGACCGCGCCGGCGCGCTCGAGGGCGCCGAGGGTGACGAGGGCGAGCAGGAGGGCCATGGGGTCGGGGGCGGTGGCCGCGTCGGCGCGGTGCAGGTCGGCGAGGCCGGCGGAGCAGGTGTCGAGGAGGAAGCGCGTGCGGTCGGCGGGGGCGATGGTGGCGAGGCTGTTCATGGTGGCCTCGAAGGGGGTGGTGCAGCGCTGCGTCCAGCCGGCGCGGGCGTCGGGGCTGTCGAGGCCCTGGGCGATGAGCTGACTGCGCGATACCGGGTCGGCGGCGGCGAGGGCGTCGAGGGCGTCGACGAGGGGGTCGCCGAGGCGGCCGCGCTCGAGCTCGGCGAGGCCGCGGGCGGCGATCGTGCTGCGGTACTCGGGGGCGACGGTGTCGAGGGCCTGGCTCAGCTCGCCGGCGGCGTGGGCGTCGAGCGGGCGAATGCTCGGGGCGGCGGGCGGCGTGGCCTTGGCGGGCGCGGACGGGGTGTCGACCGCCGAGGGCGGCGCGGTGCAGGCGGCGAGGCAGAGCAGTGAGACCAGGACGCGGCGCACGCCGGCGAGGGTATCACGGCACGGCGGGCTGGCTCCCGGGACAGGTGGTCGCGCGATCGTGCGCGGGGACAGCATGACCGTCGGGACATGCTGGCTGTGGCGATATGCTATGTTCATGGCTTTTTAGACATGTACGTGGATTATGGAACGTCGCGCTGGCGGCCGCGCTCAGCGTGGTGCAGGTCGGTGTATTGGCGCAGCGGGGACAGCCAGGTGATGGCGGCGAGGAGGGCGAGGGCGAGGGCGGCGAGGGTGAGGACGCGGCGGGCGCGGGTCGGGACGGCGGGGGCGGGGTCCGGGGGCGGGCCGCCGCGGCGCAGGCGGGCGAGCAGGGCGGGCCAGGGGAGGGTGAAGAGGGGCACCAGCAGCTTGGCCTGCAGGTAGCCGATGCCGGTGAGCAGGGTGACCTGGACGTGGAAGCCGAGCAGCAGCAGGCCCCACGCGGCGCGCAGGCGCGGACCCACGAGCATGAGCGGGGCGCCGAGCTGGACGACGAGGGTGAGCGTGGCGAGGACCTGGCTGAGCAGCGGGCGGGCGGCGATGAAATGCGCGTAGCTGCCGGCGAGAGAGGTGTCGGCGACGCGGTGATGCGACAGGACGATCGCCCGCAGGGTCTGCTGGTCGGCCCAGCTGACGCCGCTGTGCAGGAGCTTGCTGAGGCCGGCGCTGACGTAGATCGCAGCGAGCACGCCGAGCGCGGCGGCCTCGGCGTGGCGCTCGTCGCGGGCGAGCGATCGGGGTTCGCCGCGGTGGAGGGCGCGGGCGAGGGCGGTGCCGGCGAGCCAGGCGAGCAGGAGGGCGCCCGAGAAGAAGTAGGGGCGGCTCGGGCCGTGGATGAGGGCGGCGTGGGACTCGTTGAGCAGGCACAGGCTCGCGAGGGCGAGGGCGCCGCTGCGCAGGGGATGCCACGCGCGGGCGAAGGCGAGGAGGGCGAGCAGGCCGGGGATAGCGACCGCGGCGACGAGGAATGAGTGGCCGCCGGGGGCGAGCAGCCACGCCGGGGCGAGCGGGTGGGAGCGCGGGCCGGCGCCGGTGCTGGCGACCTGCAGGGCGACGGCGAGGAGGTCGACGGCGGCGACGAGCGCGAGGCCGAGGCGGAGGTGGCGACGCGACGCGGCCGGGGCGTCGCGGGCGGCCGCATGCTCGGGCGTATCGTCGGGTCGACGCGGGGTGTGCGTCATGGTTGCACCGCGCGGCAGGTTTGCAGGGAACAGTCCTCGATCGACGGATCGCCGGGTTGTTCGTGGAGGCGGAACACCCTGCGGATCACGGTCACGGGCGCGGCGTCGGGGAGCGTGGTCTGGCGGGCGGCGAGCAGGGCGGCGGCCTCGCGATCGAGGTAAGGGATGTAATAAAACGGCCACTGCGCAGGGCATGCGTCGGGACGGATGTCCGGCGGTTTGGGGCAGTCCCAGGCGGTGTATTCGTCGAGCTCGTGGACGCGGCCCTGGTCGTCGCGGGCGACGATGCGGCTCGCCGAGTGCACGCGCTCGGTGGAGTACATGTTGAAGCTGGAGAAGGGGTAGAGATTGCCGGCGGCGCGGGCGAGCGCGAGGTAGGCGAGGAGGGCCAGGACGGAGCCTGCGCGCGCGAGGTCGGGTCGTCGCATGGCGGTCGCGCGGCGACGATACCCGCGGCCGCACCCGGGACGCCAGCGCGGGACGGGCCTATACTCCGCGCCGTGGGGGTGGCGTCGAGACAGGAGAACCGCAGCCTGCCGCGATTGTTCTGGCTGGCGCTGGCGTTGATCCTCGGCTTCGCGGTGTGGTGCGTGTGGCTGGTGCGGGCGGTCGAGCAGGAGCGGGCGCAGGTGGCGGAGCGGGTCGGCTGGCTCGGCGAGGCGCAGGCGCTGCAACAGAGCCTCGGGCGCGGCGGGTCGATCGAGGCCGAGCTGCGGCGGCTCGCGGAGGCGACGGCGGCCAGCGGCGGAGCGTCTCAGACCGCCCTGCAGGCCGCGCTGGCGAGCGACGACGCGGCTGCGCGGCGCGAGGCGATCGACGGCTTCGTGCGGGCGGTCCGCGGCGAGACGGCCGAGCTGTCGCAGCGGCTGGGGCAGCGGTGGAGCGCGCTGTATGTGCTGACTCTGGCGGCGCTGCTGTCGGCCGCGACGGCGCTGGCGCTGCTGGTGGTGGCGACGTGGCGGCAGCGGCGGGCGGAGGCGCTGCAGCGATCGCTGGCCGAGGCGCTGGCGGCGGTCGAGACGGCGCGGGCGGAGGCCGACGCGGCCAACGCCAACAAGACGGCCTACGTGACGCACATGAGCCACGAGCTGCGCACGCCGCTGAACGCGATCCTCGGCTATACGGCGCTGCTGCGCGAGGTGCCGGCGGTGGCGGCCGATCCCGAGGCGGCGGCGGACCTGCAGCGGGTGGCGCTGGCGGGCGAGCACGTGCTGGCGCTGATCAACGAGGTGCTCGACATCTCGCGGATCGAGGCGGGGCACCTCGAGCTGCGCGCGGCGTCCTTCGAGCTCGGCGCGTTGCTCGAGTCGGTGGTCGAGCTGCTGCGCGGGCAGGCGTCCGCGGGGGTGGTGCTGCGGTTCGAGCTGGCGCCGGATCTGGCGACCCGGCGCGTCGGCGACGCGCCGCGGATCCGCCAGGTGATCGTGAACCTGGTGGCCAACGCGCTGCGCTACACGCAGGCGGGATCGGTGGTGCTGCGCACGAGCGGGTCGGTCGGGCAGGTGAAGGTCGAGGTCGAGGACACCGGCGTGGGGATCTCGAGGGTGGGGCTGACGCAGCTGTTTCGGCCCTTCGCGCAGGTCGACGGCGGCGATCGGCGCGGCAGCGGGGTGGGGCTGGCGCTGTGCAAGCGGCTGGTCGAGGCGATGGGCGGGCAGATCGGGGTCGAGAGCGAGGTCGGCAAGGGCTCGCTATTCTGGGTCGCGCTGCCGCTGCCGGTGGGGTGAAGCGGGCCGCTGGAAGGTGGCGCCGTCACGGCATCAGGCTCGCCCGATCCCCAGCTTCTTCATCTTGCTCTGCAGCGTCGACGGCTTGACGGCCAGCAGCTCCGCGGCGCCGCCGGGGCCGTAGATGCGGCCGTGGGTGCGCTGCAAGGCGCGCCGGATGTGCTGGGCCTGGGCCTGATCGAGGGTGAGCTGCGGGCCCTCGGCGCTCGCGGGCTCGCTGACCTGTCCCGCAGGACTGGCGGTGCGGACCGCGAATTCGAAGCTCTCGGGGCCGAGCACGCGGCCGGGTGTGACGATCGTCGCCCGCTCGAGCGCGTTGGCCAGCTCGCGCAGGTTGCCGGGCCAGGCGTGCTGGCGCAGGCGGGCGAGGCCGGCGTCGCTGACCCGCATGCCGGCGCGACCGGTGCGCTGGCTCTGCTCGGCGAGCATGGCGGCGCACAGCTGCGGGAGGTCGACGAGGCGCTCGCGCAATGGTGGTAGTCGCAATGGGAATACATGCAGGCGATAATAGAGGTCCTCGCGGAATCGCCGCTCCGCGATCGCCTGCTCGAGGTCGACGTGGGTGGCGGCGAGGATGCGGACATTGACCTTGACGCTGCGGTCGCTGCCGACCGGATCGAGGGTGCCTTCTTGCAGGACGCGCAGGAGCTTGGCTTGTACGTCGACCGACAGCTCGCCGATCTCGTCGAGCAGGAGGGTGCCGCCGTGGGCCATCTGGAACCGGCCGGGGCGGGCCTGGGTGGCGCCGGTGAAGGCGCCCTTGCTGTGGCCGAACAGCTCGCTCTCGAGCAGGCTCGGCGGGATCGCGGCGCAGTTGAGGGCGACGAAGGGGCGGTCGGCGCGGGGGCTCCAGCGGTGGATCGCGCGGGCCAGGCGCTCCTTGCCGGTGCCGGTCTCGCCGAGGATCAGCACGGGTGTGTCGGTGACGGCGACCTGGCGCGCGCGGGCGGCGAGGGCCTGGATCGCGGGGCTGTGCGAGCGCTCGAGCACGCCGTGGACCTCGACCTCGGCGTCGAGGACGCGGGCGTGCTGCTGCTCCTGCTGACGCAGCTGCTCGAGGGTGAGGCGCTGCTCGGCGTTCTCGAGGGCGAGGCCGAGGATCTGGCCGTAGGTCTCGACCAGCTCGACGACGGGCTGCGAGTAGGTCTCGCAGGTGGTGCGGTCGAGGGTCATGACGCCGAGCGATCGGCCGGCGGCGTGCAGCGGGACGACCATGCAGGCGTGGCCGGGCGGGAGGTCGAGGACGCCGTCGAAGGGGTCGCCGTCGCCGTGGCGGTGGTCGTCCTCGGTGAAGGCGCGGGCGCGGCGGGTCTCGAGGGCCTCGCGCAGGCTCGGGAAGTCGGCGAGCTCGAGGCTGTGCTCGCGGACCTTGCCGGCGAGGCGGCCACGCGCGGCGCGGACGACCAGGGCCTGGTCGTGGAGGGTGAAGATCGTGGCGAGGTCGTAGGGGGCGAGGCGGGCGACCCAGTCGAGGCCGCGGCGCAGGAGGTCATCGAGGGCGGCGTCGCCAGCGAGGTCGACGAGGGAGCGCAGGTCGGCGGCACTGGGGGGGAGATCCGCGGGGCTCATGCGGGGCCAGGATGGGCTGGATGGCACCGAAATGCCAGTGTACGGATAGCGAAATATCGGTGTACAGCGAAATGTCGGTGTCTTGGGCTGGCCAAAATATTGAGATCATTGAACCTGGTCGCTGGCGCCGGGATTGCTGTGTGGCCGGCCATGCTGACCGTTGGCGACACATTCCCCGCTTTCAAGCTCCAGGCCGTCGTGAGCCGCGACGTGGGCCAGGAGTTCACCGAGATCTCGGAGGGCTCGTACCCCGGCAAGTGGCTGGTGCTGTTCTTCTGGCCGATGGACTTCACCTTCGTGTGCCCCACCGAGATCGCGGCGTTCGGCAGGCAGGCCGGCGAGTTCGCGGACCGCGGCGCGCAGCTGCTCGGGGCCAGCACGGACACCCACTTCGTGCACCTCGCGTGGCGCAACCACCACCCCGACCTGCGCGAGCTGGCGATCCCGATGCTGGCCGACACGAAGCGCGAGCTGTCGACGGCGCTGGGGATCTTGCACCGGACCGACGGGGTGCCGCTGCGGGCGACCTTCATCGTCGACCCACAGGGCGTGATCCGCTGGGTCAGCGTCCATGACCTGCAGGTCGGTCGCAACGTGGCCGAGGTGCTGCGGACCCTCGACGCGCTGCAGACCGACGAGCTGTGCCCCTGCGACTGGCAGAAGGGCGAGGCGACCCTGGGATAACGGCGTTTTCTGGCGGAGCAAGCACACGGGTGGGCGCGCGGTCGCGCGAACGCAGGCGGGAGAGGGTGTGTGGGGTCGCCGCGAGGCTCCACGGGGTCGGAGGAGGCCCCGTTGGGGGCTACGTGGTCCGAGCCTGGGATGCTGACGAGTGGCTACAGGTGGTGTAGCTTGCGTAGCCTACCCCACGGCAAGAACAGCCGTTTTCGCCGCGGGCCAGGACCGCGCGGATTCCACCCCTCGTGTCGACTCAGGACCAAAACGCAGGCACCCGCAACACGATGACGACCGGCATCACGCCCGCGTCGCAGTCGCAGTACGAGGGCTATCAGGGGACCGAGCTGCCGCCGGGGACGGTGGTGTCGTGCGGGTCGCAGTTCGAGATCGTGCAGCGGCTGGGCGAGGGCGGGATGAGCAAGGTCTACAAGGCCTTCGACCGCCTGATGAACCGCTACGTGGCGCTGAAGGTGATGAAGAACGACGTGCCCGACTGGGCCCACCGGCACTTTCGCCGCGAGGCCCGGATGTGCGCGAGCTTCATGCACAACAACCTCGTGCACGTGATGCAGGTCGGGACCACGGAGGAGTTCGACCTGCTGTGGTTCGCGATGGAGTACCTGCGCGGCAAGGACGTGGGTTGGTTCGTCGACAGCGGGACCTCGATGTCGATCCCGGTGATCTGCGAGATCTTCTCGCAGGTGCTCGACGCGCTGCGCTACGTGCATCTGCGGCGCATCGTCCATTGTGACATCAAGCCGTCCAACATCTTCGTCACCCGCGACTCCCACGACCCGCTGCTGCGGGTGGTCAAGCTGCTCGACTTCGGGGTCGCCCGCGACCTCAGCGATCTGTCGTCGCACTCGACCGGGCACGTGATGGGCGACCCGCGCTACATCGCGCCGGAGCAGACGATCCCCGGCAACTACATCGATCACCGGGCCGATATCTACGCGCTCGGCATGACCTTCTTCGAGCTCGTCACCGGCGGTCGCCACCCCTTCGAGGACCTGTTCGAGGGCCACCCGCGCAAGCTGCTGGTCGCCCACCGCGAGCGCGACCCGCTGCCGGTCAGCCACTTCCTGTCCGACTCGGTGCCGGCCGCCAAGGCGCGGGCGATCGACGCCTTCTTCGAGAAGAGCTGCGGCAAGCAGGCGCACCAGCGCTTCGCCGACGCGGCGCAGATGAAGGAAGCGCTCGGCGAGCTGGCCAAGTTCGGGTGAGGCCGCGATGATCACGACGCTGCTGGCCGGGGACGACCCGGCGGCGATCGCCCGCGCGGCGGACATCTTGCGGGCGGGCGGGCTGGTGGCCTTCCCGACCGAGACGGTCTACGGGCTCGGCGCCGACGCGCTGTCAGCGACGGCGGTGGCGGGGATCTTCGCGGCGAAGGATCGACCGGCGGACAACCCGTTGATCGTGCACGTGGCGGATGTGGCGGCGGCGCGTCGACTGACGCGCAGCTTCCCGGCGCTTGCAGAGCGCGCGGCGGCGGCGATGTGGCCGGGACCGCTGACGCTGGTGCTGCCGCGCGGCGAGGCAGTGCCCGATGTGATCACGGCGGGGCAGGACACGGTGGCGCTCCGGGTGCCTGCGCATCCGGTGGCGCTGGCGCTGCTGCGGGCCTGCGGCCGCCCGCTGGCCGCGCCGTCGGCCAATCGTTCGGGGCGGCCGAGCCCGACCCGGGCGGAGCACGTGCTCGCAGATCTGGACGGGCGCGTGGCGCTGATCCTCGACGGCGGGCCGACGCTGCACGGGCTCGAGTCGAGCGTGCTCGACCTGACGGGGCCGCGGCCGCTGCTGCTGCGCCGCGGGGCGGCGACGCTCGAGCAGCTGCGGGAATTGTTGGGGCCGGTGGACGCGCTGGACGAGTCCGATGCCGCGGCGCTGCGGCGCTCGCCGGGGCTGCGCCACCGTCACTATGCGCCGCGGGCGAGGGTCCTGCTGGTGGCCGAGGGCGCGGGCGAGGCGGCGGTGGAGCGGGCGCTGGCGGCGGGCGAGCGGGTCGCGCTGGTGTGTCGGCGCGAGGTTGAGACGCAAGCGCTGCTGCTGCGCCTGCCGGGCGACCTGGCGGCGTTCGGGCGCGAGCTGTTCGCGGGGCTGCGAGCGCTCGATGCGGCGGGGATCGAGCGCATCGTGGTCGAGGCGGTGCCCGAGCAGGGAATCGGGGCGGCGATCATGGATCGGCTGCGGCGGGCCGCGGCGGGGTAGCAGGCGGCGCTGTCGCTGGCGGCGAGCTTGGGGCATCATGCGCCGGCATGTCGGAGCCGGGCGACCCCACGCAAGCCGCTGGCCTGCGTCTCGGCGCGGTGCTCGGGAGCGGGGCGGTGGCCACGGTGCTGCGCGTCGAGGCGGCCGACGGTCGGGTGTTCGCGGGCAAGCGGCTGCACGAGTCGCACGGACAGGACAGCGCGGCGGCGCAGCGCTTCGCCCAGGAGGCGGCGCTGCTGCGAGGGATCCGCGACGACAACATCGTCGCGGTGTACGGGGTCGCGGAGGTCGAGGGGGCGCCGCTGCTGCTGCTCGAGCTGGTCGAGGGGCCGACGCTGGCGCAGCTGATCGCCCGCGAGGCGCCGCTCGGCGAGGCGCGGCTGGCCCGCCTGGCGGCGGGGGTGGCCCGCGGTCTGGCGCGTGCGCACGCGGCGGGCGTGATCCATCGCGACCTGAAGCCGGCCAACATCCTCGTCGCGGTCGGTGATCGGGCCAAGATCGCCGACTTCGGGATGGCCCGCGCGACCTCGCTGGCGGGCGTCGAGCGCTCGGCGTTGACGGTGCTCGGGACGCCGGATTACATGGCCCCGGAGTCGCTCGACCCGCTGGCGGTCGACGTGCGCAGCGACCTCTACGCGCTCGGCTGCATCCTGTTCGAGATGGCCACCGGGCGGCCGCCCTTCACCGGGGCGACGGCCTTCGGGGTGATCGAGGCCCACCGGCGGGCGGCGATCCCGGGGTTGCCGGACAGCTTCTCCGCGCCGCTGCGGGCGCTGGTCGCCAGCCTGCTCGCCAAGTCGCCCGCCGACCGGCCGCAGGCGGCGGTCCAGGTCGCGGCGCTGCTCGAGCAGATCGCTGCGGGCGAGGCGGTCGCGCTGGCGCTGCCGGCCGCGGGCGTCAGCGGTCCGGCCTGCGCCGGCTGCGGGCAGCCGCTGGTGGTCGAGCTCGCGGTGTGCATGCACTGCGGCCTCGAGGTGGCGCGGGTCGAGGCGGGTCGCTGCACGGTGCTGGTGTCCGGGCCGGGCGAGCCGGGCGACAAGCTGGACAGCGCCCTGCGAGCGCGCCTGATCGGCTGGATCGCGGGCAACCCGGGGCTCTGCGTGGTCGCGGGCAACCTCGAGCGGGCGATCCCCCGCGTGCCCTTCACCTTGCTCACGCGGGTGTCCGAGGCCAGCGGCCGCGGGGTGGTCGCGGCGCTGCAGCGCCTCGGCCTCGAGGCGGAGCTCGTGCATGGCGGGGCGCTGCGCTCGCGACGGATGCGCAAGAAGGCCGGGGCGTTGATCGGCCGCACCCTCGCGGTGGTCGCGGCCTCGTGCGCGGGCGTCTTCAACAACCGCTACATCATCTTCCTGCTGCCGCTGTTGATCCTCGCGGCCGCCGGCGGGGCGACCTTTGGGGCGGTGCGCAAGGTGACGCGCTCGCGGGCGCTGACGCCGGGCAAGCTGGCGGCGCCGCTGCGCGAGGCGCTCGCGGGGGTCGAGCGGGTCCTGCCGGCGATCGCCACGGCCCGGCACCGTCACGGCCTGCGCGCGGTGGTCCGCCGCAGCCTCGCCCTCGCGCCCGCCGGTGACGCCGGGGCGCAGGAGGAGCTGGCCCAGGCGATCACGGCGGCCACGGCGGCCACCGGTCGCCTCGAGGCCCTCGACCGGGCGCTCGCGGCCGGCGACATGCAGCGCTCCGACGACGCCGGCCGCGCGCTCCTGCACGAGCGCGACACCTGGGCCGCCCGCCTGCTCTCGCTCACCGCGGCCCTCGACGCCTTCCAGGTCCGGGTGGTCGGCGCGGCCGCCCGCAACAGCGATGAGGCGGCGCTCCGCGAGCTGCGCGCGCAGGTCGAAGCGCTCGAGGAGGTCCAGCGCGGCCCATGAATGCGATGACCCACGCGACCGATCGGTTACCTGTCCCTGCGGCTGGGTCTGCATGTCCTTTGCGACCTGTCCATGCGGCCAGGTCTGCATGTCCTCTGCGACATGTCTTTGCGGCCAGGCCCGCATGTCCGTTGCGACCTGTCCCCGCGGCCAGGCACGGGAGGTCGGCGTGAGCGAGCAGCTGGGCCTGCCGGCGGGCGCGGTGGTGCTCTCGGGGCCCGAGCGGGTCGGGTCGGAGCAGCGCTGGCGGGTGCGTCTGGCCGACGGTCGGGCGGCGCTGCTGGCCCGGTTGGCGCCGGAGCTGGCCCGCGACCTGGCGCTGCGGCGCCGCTACGTCCGCGACCTCGAGCGCCTGCGCGAGCTGGGCGCGCAGGGTGGGGCGCCCGGGGTGGCGCCGCTGCTGGCGCTGGGGCCGGAGCCCGACGCTGCGGCTCCGGATGCCGCGCCGCCGTGGCGCCTGCGCCTCGACCCGCCGGGCGAGACGCTCGAGGCGTGGCTGGTGCGTCGCGCCCCGCTGCCGCCGGACGAGGCGACCCAGCTGGCGATCGATCTCGCCGAGCTGCTGGCCCCGCTGCACGAGCGCGGCGTGGTGCTCCGCGACCTGCACCCGCGCCTGGTCATCCGCGGCGAGGATCGCCTGTGGCTCGGCGACGTCGGGCTCGGCCGCGTCGACATCCTCTCGACCCGCACGGCCGCCAGCCTGCTGCTCGAGGGCTCGCCCTACGCCGCGCCGGAGCAGCTGCAGCGCACCGCCCTCGACCCGCGCGCCGACCTCTACCCGATCGGCGTCATCCTTTATCGTGCGCTCACCGGCCTGCTGCCGCGGGGTGACGGCCCGGCCTTCCTCGTCGACGACCCGGTCGCGCCGCCGGTCCGCCTGCGGCCCGGGCTGTCCGCCGCGCTCGACCGCCTGGTGCTGCGCTGCCTCGAGATCGATCCGAGCGCCCGCCCGGCCAGCGCCCGCGAGCTGGTCGCGGCGCTGCGCGGCGAGATCGGGCCCGACGGCGATCCGCGGACGCGCGTGGTCTGCCAGCACTGCAGCGCCCCGCTGCGCCTCGGCCAGCGCCTGTGCCTCGCGTGTGGGCGGGTCGCCGTCGACTTTGCGGATGAGTCCGGGGCCGATGGATCGGGGGCCGACGAGTTGGGGGCCCGCGGCGGGCACACCGTCGAGCTGCGCGCGGCCAAGGAGGACACCGCGTTCCTCGCCCGCCTCTACGACACCCTGAGCCCGCTGCACGCCGGCGATGTGCCCGCGCTGAACTTCGTCATCGGCGACGCCCGCATGTACTCGAAGGCCGAGCTCGAGCGGCGGATCCGGCTGCCGGCGCCGCTGTTCGCCGGGCTCACGCGGGGCACCGCGGAGCGCCTGGTCGCGCGCCTGCAGCGGAGTGGGCTCGCTGTGCGCATCGTCGATGACTCCGGGTCGGGCCAGCGAAGCACCCGGCGCGCCGTCATGCTGTGGACCGGGGTCGGGTTTGCGATCCCGGCGGTCCTCTGTCTCGTGCTCGGTGCGCCGCTGTTCGTGATCGCGATCTTGTTCGCGGTGGCGGCGTTCACCGGCGCGGTGGTCGAGGCGGCGCTGCGCGGGCGTCGACGCAAGCGGCAGGCGCCGCTGCTGCGCCTGCGCCGTGCGCCCGCGCTGCCGGCCTCCGATCCGCTGGTGGCGCGGCTCGCCGCGCTGCTGGGACCTGGCACCCGGCCCGAGCTGCGTGAGCTGGTCGGCGGCCTCGCGCTCGCGGTGCAGCGGCTGGTCGATCACCGCGCCGCGTCGCCGGGGGCCCGCGTCGAGCTCGACGCGCTGACGGCTCCGGTCGCGCCGCTGGTCGATCTGGTGGTCGCCCAGGTGACGCGGGTGCGGGAGATCGACGAGGTGCTCGCCGGGCTCGACGAGGGTGAGCTGATGCGGGCGCTCGCGGCCAGCGAGGCCCGCGACGAGCCGGCCCAGCGTCGCCACGACCTGCTCCTCGGTCTCGATCGCCTGCGGGGTCTCGAGGACGAGCGCGCCGCGATCTTCCATCGCCTGCTCGAGGCGGAGAGCTTGCTGCGGCGGGCCGTCGAGGTCGGGCTCGGCGTGCGCGACGAGGACGCCGGGCACGCGCGGGCGGTGCAGCAGGCCCTGCACGCGCTCACTGGCGGCGACGACTGAGGCTCTGCGGGGCCGAGAGAGGGCCCCTGTGGCGATCCGCGGCGCATGCGCGTAGTGCTCCCAGGCGCGGCCTGCGAGCGGCCAGCTCGCGGCGCCTGGTGTGTGAGTCCGGCGCCTTGTCGCCCGCGCGCCGGTCCGCTATGGCTGCCGCGGGGCAACGATGGTGGACGACGCAGACACCGGGACGATCCTGATCGTCGAGGATCATCAGGACACGCGCGAGACCCTGCGCGACTACCTCGCGGACTTCGGCCACGTCGTCGACACCGCGGTCGACGGCGCCGACGGGCTGCGCAAGGTCCAGCTGCGGCCGGTCGACCTCGTGATCACCGACCTCAACATGCCGCAGGTCAGCGGCCTCGAGCTGCTCGCCGCGATCCGCAGCCACAAGCTCACGCCCGACGTGCTGGTCCTCTCGGCGACCGGCCTGGTTGCGAAGGCCGTCGAGGCGATGCGCCTCGGCGCGGTCAACTACCTCGTCAAGCCGGTCGACCTCGAGCTGCTCACCAGCGAGGTGCGGGCGGTGATGCGGGTGCGTCGCCACCGCGAGCTCGAGCTGAGCGCGGGTCGCACGACCATGACGATCGACCGCGGCGCCGAGCTGGCGCGCCCGCAGTCGGTGCTGCTTGCGAGCGAGCCGCAGGTCGACGAGGCGGCGGCGGCCGAGCTCGAGACGCCGACCGCGATCGGCCGCTACCAGGTGCTCGGCGAGCTCGGCAGCGGCGGCATGGGCACCGTGTACAAGTGCTTCGATCCGGCGCTGCGGCGGACGGTGGCGGTCAAGGTCGTCGCCATCACGGCGATCCGCAAGGTCCACCGGGAGCTCCTGCTGCAGCGCTTCGCTCGCGAGGCCCAGGCCGCGGGGATGCTCAACCACCCCAACATCGTCACGGTCTACGACTACCACGACGACCCGCGCGGCGGCCCGGTGCACCTGGCGATGGAGTACGTCGCCGGGCGCTCGCTCGCGGCCGTGATCGCCGCCGCGGGTCGGTTGCCGTGGTCGCGGGCGACCGCCCTGGTGTTTCAGGTCATGGACGCGCTGGAGTTCGCGCACCGGCACCAGATCGTCCACCGCGACGTGAAGCCGGAGAACATCCTCGTCACCGACCAGGATGTCGCCAAGATCCTCGACTTCGGGGTCGCCAAGCTCGCCGACGGCGAGTTCGACGCGGGCCTCACCCGGCCTGGCACCTTGCTCGGCTCGCCGCGCTACCTGGCGCCCGAGAGCTTCCGCGGCGGCGGCGTCGACTACCGCGCCGACCAGTTCTCGCTCGGCAGCGTGTTCTTCGAGATGTTGACCGGCGCGCCCGCCTTCAAGTTCGACGACTTCTACGTCGGCGTGCACCGCATCCTGTCCGAGCTGCCGCCCTCGCTGGCGAGCCTCGGCGTGGAGGCCCCGCCGCTGCTGCAGGAGGTGCTGCGGCGCATGCATCACAAGGACCCGGAGCGCCGCTACGGCGACGAGATGGCGCTGCTCGCCGACCTCCGCGAGCTGGGCGCGCTCGCCGGGCTCACGCTGCAGAGCGGCGTGGTCCGGGTCGCCGACGACCGCTGAGCTGGACGTCGACCTGGCGTTTAGGACAGGTCGCCGCGGCTCAGCGCGAGGACCAGCGCGGCAGCCAGTCGGCGCCGGGGCGCTCGGTGAGGCGCACGCGATCGCGGCCGTCGCGGCCGATGCGGTACAGCTCGAGCTCGCCGCCGCCTTGATCGCGGACGAACACCAGGTGCGCGCCGTCGGGGGACCACACCGGGTTGCGGTCGCTGGCCTCGCCGTCGCTGAGCGCGACGCCAGTGCCGCCAGCGCCCGGGAGTGGCGTGACGCGCAGGCCGGTGCCCTTTGGCCCGCTGCGTACGCCGTGGACGATCGCCTGGCCGTCGGGGGCGAAGCTGGGCTCGGTCTCGTGGGGCTCCGTGCCGAGCGGGGCGCCGTCGCCGGGCGCTGCGCTGCGATCCTTGGTGAGCCGGCGCAGGTCGCCGCCGTCGGGGCGCATCAGGAAGATGCGGTCGATCTGCTCGCGGTTGCTGAGGAACGCGATCGTCTGCGAGTCCGGGGCCCACTGCGGGCCCCAGTCGTCGAGGTCGAACGAGGTCAGGCGCAGCGGCTCGCCGCCGTCGGGGTTCATGCGGTAGACCTCGGCGTTGCCGTCGCGGCTCGAGACGAAGGCGATCGCGCGGCCGTCGGGCGCGTAGACCGGCTCGTAGTTGCCCTCCTCGTTGTCGGTGAGGCGCAGCAGCGGCCCGGCGGGCAGCTCGAGGCGGTAGATGTCGCGGAAGCTCGCGGCCGACGACTCGAACACGAGGAAGCGGCCGTCGGGGCTGAAGCTGGGGTTGCGGACCTGGGCGCCGGGGAGGCTCTGCCACAGCGGCGCGGCGAGCGGGCCGTCGCCGAGGGCGAACAGCTGGACGCGCTCCTGGTGGCCCTCGGCCTCGTCGACGGCGATCACGGCGAGCGTGGTGCCGGCGCGGTCGATCGCTGCGGGGTAGATGCCGCTGCCGCGCAGCAGCTCGACGCGTCCGCTGCCGTCCGGGCGCATGGCGACGATCGCCGCCTCCGCGCCGCCGGGGTCCTCGGCGAGGAAGACCAGGCGCCCCGAGAGCGCCCCTGGCGTGACGGCGCCGGCCGGGGTGGCGGGCGAGCTGCAGGCGGCGATGAGCGGGGCGAGGGCGGCGAGGCGGAGCATGACGGCGAGCGCATTAAACCGGACATCGCCCGCCGACGCGAGGGTCTGCGGGCGATCGATGGCTGTCCGAAGGGACAGGTGCTGGTGCGTCAGCTGTATCAGCTGTATCAGCGCAGGCGCACGGCGTCGGCGATCACGACCTTGCCCTCGGTGGTCCAGCGCGACAGCACGACCTTGTTCCAGCCCTTGGTGAACTTGGCGCTGCCGAGCTGGACCCACTTGCCGCCGCTCTTGGTCTGGTCGGCGTGGAAGGTGGCGAGCTTGTTGCCGGCGGCGTCGAAGGCGACGAAGGGGGCCGTGGCGGAGCGGTTGGTGCCGGCGGTCCACCAGGCGTCGATCGTCCGGGTGCCGGCCGCGGACATGTAGAAGGAGAACTCGGCGGCGTCGGAGACTGGCGAGGTGGTCGCGTAGAAGTAGCCGGTGCCGTAGTAGCCGGCGGTGGCGGAGGTCGAGCTCCAGTTGCCGGAGACGGCGATCTTGGCCTTGTTGGGGTCGTTCTTGGCGTTGTTGCTGTCGACGACGATGCTGGCGTCCGGCTGCGGATCGGGCTGGGGCTCGGGCTGCGGATCGGGCTGGGGCTGGACGCCGCAGTGGCTGTTGACCTTGGCGAGGTAGGTCGCCCACGGCCAGTTCGGGCCGGGGTCGATGCGGTCGTAGGGCTGCAGCTGGCCGTGGGCGACGATGTGGTACTTGTCGCGCGGGACCTTGTGGGCCTTGCTGATGTCGCAGACCAGCTTGGCGGAGTTGTCGATCAGCTTGGCGTTCCACGACTTCTGCTTGGCGAAGCCGGCGTGCTCGATGCCGACGGTGAAGCCGTTGGCGTTGTAGCCGTTGACGTTGCACTCCTTGCTGCTGTTGAGCTTGCAGTTGTAGCTGGCGCCGATGTGCCAGGCCTTGTTGGCCTCCTTGACCAGCTGCGAGATCTCGGAGCCGTCCTCCTTGACAACGTAGTGCGCGCTGACCCCCGCGGCCTTGTTGACCAGCCAGCCCCAGCAGCCCGCGTAGGCGCCCTCGCAGCTGTGGATGATCACCATCTTCACCGTGCCGGCGAGGCCGCCCGAGCGGCTGCTGTAGTTCGGTGAGGGGTGCCACACGGCGCCGGCGTAGTCGGGGCCCGGGGAGGCGCTCGGCGGGTTGACGAACTCGGGGACGGCGTCGGCCGGGAGCATGGTGGCGACCGTGTGGCCGGCGCTGTCCGTCACCGTCATGCCGTCGCGCATGCGCGCGTAGACGTCGTTGTGCACGTAGCTGGCCTGCACGTCGAGGAGGTCGGCCGCGATGCCGCTGAAGTTGGCGACCGCGGGGGCCCAGGCGCCGAGCTTGCTGCGATCGAGGCCGAGGGTGTCGGCCTCGGCCGAGAGCAGCGCAGCGCCGGCGCGGATGTTGGCGCGGCGCTGGGTCTGCACGGCCTCGACGCTGACGCCGGCCAGCTCGGCGCCGCGGGCCAGGCGATCGCCGCGCAGGGCCATCACGCCGAAGGCCTGGGCCTGGCCCTCGAACTCGACCTGGCCCTCGACCATCTGCCACTGGCTCTCGACGTAGCCGATCGCCTGCAGCAGCTGCGCGGGCACGCCGAACTCGTCGGCGGCGTCGGCGAACTCGCCGTCGATGCCGCCCAGCTCGAAGCCGGGGTCGTGGGTCGGGGGATCGAGCGGCTCGGCCTCCTCGACGCCGGGCTCGGCGGCCTCGTCGGGATCGATGACCGCGGGGGTGTCGCCCGCGGCCCCAGGGTCGCCGTCGCCGTCGCCGTCATCACAGCCAGGGGTCAGGAGCGCGAGCGCGGTGAGGAGGCCCAGGAAGGGGGAGCGGGACAGGTGGGACGAACGCTGCATGATCAAGATCCTCATCGGTGGCGAGACGGAGCGACGTTTTGCTCATACGGCCGATGCGCGCCAGCACGCAAGCGGGCGTGCGCGGCCCGAGCTCACGGACATCGGCGTGATCGAAAGGGCAGCGGTCGTTACTCCCTTGTGCACGGCACGGCACGGCGGTCGGACGCCAGCTCAGTTGGCCCGCGCGGCGCTTGACGTCGCTTGACGTCGCTTGACGTCGGGGCGGCGAGGCGGGCAGTCTCTCGCCGCGTGGACCCCGAGGAGCCTGCGCGCGAGGGGGAGTTCGCGCCACTGCAGGTGGGCCCGCTGCGGGTGTGGCCGCCGGTCGTGCTGGCGCCGATGGCCGGCATCACCAACTACCCGTTTCGGGCGCTGTGCCGGCGCTTCGGGGCCGGGCTCTACGTCAGCGAGATGATCACGGCGCGGCCGCTGGTGCGGGGTGACGCGGTGAGCCGGCGGCTGGCCGACTTCGGCCCGGGCGAGGCGCCGCGGAGCCTCCAGCTCTACGGCGTGGACCCGGTCGACATCGGCGCCGCGGTACGCTGGCTGGTGGGGGAGGGGCGGGTCGATCACATCGACCTCAACTTCGGCTGTCCGGTGCGCAAGGTGACGCGCAAGGGCGGCGGGGCGGCGATCCCGGTCAAGCGCAATCTGCTCCGGGCGATCGTTCGCGCGGCGGTGCAGGCCGCGGGCTCGGTGCCAGTGACGATGAAGTTTCGCATCGGAGTCGACGACGATCTGGTGACCTTCGAGACGGCGGGGAAGATCGGCGAGGACGAGGGCTGCGCCGCGGTCGGGCTGCACGCGCGCACGGCCAGGCAGGGCTACGGCGGCGAGGCGCGGTGGTCGGCGATCGCCCGGCTCAAGCAGCTCGTGCGGACGATCCCCGTGCTCGGCAACGGCGACATCTGGGAGGCCGGCGATGCCCTGCGGATGATGCGGAGCACCGGCTGCGACGGGGTGATCGTCGGTCGCGGCTGCCTCGGGCGGCCGTGGTTGTTTCGCGAGCTGGCGGCGGTGTTTCGCGGCGAGGTCCCGCCCACGCCGCCGGCGCTCGGCGAGGTGTGGGACACGATGCTGCTGCACGCGCAGGCGCTGTGCGAGTTCCTCGGGGAGGGGTCGGCGATGCGGGCGTTTCGCAAGCACACCGGCTGGTACACGCTGGGCTTCGGGTTGCCCGGCGAGCTGCGCGGGCGCCTGATGCAGGTCGAGACGCTGGCGCAGCTGCGGGCGCTCGGGGCCGAGGCCGATCGCGGTGAGCCGTTCCCGGTCGCGGCGCTGCGGGCGGTCCGCGGCAAGGGCTCGCCGCAGGCGGGCGTGAGCCTGCCGCACGGCTATCTCGACGACCTCGAGGACGCGACGCCGCCGGCGCTCGAGGACGCGGACTCGGGCGGCTGAGTCCTCTATCTATATACAAGAGACGCGGGGGCCCCTGCGGCCTTCGTTCACTCGAGCCATCGACATACGAAAAGACGCAGGGGCCGCTTGCACGGCCGCTGCGTCTTTCCTTCACACGAGGGCCGCTCAGGCCTTGCGGCGGCGGCGGATGCCGAGCAGGCCGAGCAGGGCCAGCGAGCCGAGCGCGCCGGCGGGCGAGCTGTCGGCGTCGCAGCCGCAGCCGTCGTCGTCGAGCTGGTCGGCGCTTTCGATGGTGTCGGACTCGGTGGCGGTGGCGGTGGCGGAGGCGGTCCCGGGGTGGCCGTGTCGCTGGCCGAGTTGGTCTCGGTGGGGACGGTGTCCGAGGCCGTCACCGAGTCGGAGGCGCTGGCGCTTTCGGTCGGCTCGGTGGCGGAGATGGTCCCCTGGGTGTCGGTGTTGGAGGCCGACATCGAGTCGGAGTCGGTGGCGGAGGCGGTGACGGTGACGCCGGAGTCGGTGGCGTTGGTGTCGGTGGCGGTGGCGGTGGCGGTGTCGGTCTCGGTGGCGCTCTGCGAGTCGCTCTCGGTCGCGGAGCCGCCGATGATGTTGGTCTCCTCGACCTTCGTGCACGCCTTGTTGCCGGCGGCGTCGATGGCACACAGGCGGTAGTACAGCACGTCGGCGTCGGGCACCTCGAAGCGGACGCGCCACAGGTACTCGCCGTACCACTGGCCGGGGAGCGAGATCTTGCCGGGGGTCATGTTGGGATCGGGCGGGAGGTCGTCCTCCCACGACTCGAGGTAGGGGCGGCCGTCCTGACCCTTCTCGGCGTCCTGGAAGTCGTGCTGCATCAGCGGCGACTTGTTGTCGTGGCAACGGACGCGGATGACTTCGGTGCCGGGGTAGTCGATGTCGGGGAGCTTCTCGTAGTTGGGGAAGATCGGGGCGGCCGAGTCGACCGGGATCTCGTCGGTCGCGAGCAGGATCTTCTTCTGCGTCGCGTTCTCGTTCTGGGCCATCGCCACGTCGAGCTTGAAGTCCTGGTTGAAGTCGGCGAGCACGATCGAGTAGGTGCCGGCGGACGCGGGCATCTGCTCGAAGGCGGTCTTGTTCGCCGCGTATTTGCCGCCCGACTCGTAGATCAGGCGGTCGGGGTACTTGATCTGCGCCGTCTCGATGGCGCCCATGACCCAGTCGACCTTGTGGTTGGAGTCGTGGTCGTAGAAGCCGGCCGAGAAGTCGAAGCTGGAGGGGTTGTCCAGCTTCGGCCACAGCACGTCGGTGCTGTCGGTGAACTTGCCCTTCTTGTCGTTGATGAGCAGGCGGTTGCGGCCGGAGACGCCGTCGTGCAGCGTCAGCAGGTCCATGAAGCCGTCGTTGGTGAGGTCGATCGCCTCGACGTCGAGCGCGTACTTGCCCTGGGTGATGTTGCCGGCGGTCGCGTCCACGAAGGTACCGTTGCCGTCGTTGGTGAACAGGAACAGGCTCGCCTTGTCGCCGGCGTAGGCGGAGACGAGGATGTCGAGGTCCCAGTCGTTGTCGACGTCGACGAACTCGAGCTCCCACGACCAGCGCACGTGAACGTTGGGCATCTGGGCGAGGGTCACGTCCTCGAACATGCCGGTGCCGGGCTCGCCGAACATGCCGGGCTTGTCGGTCTGCGACCACAGGCGGGTGATGCCGCCCTCGGTCTGGGCCACCGAGCCCTCGTCGGTGCCCCAGTTGGCCAGCAGGATGTCGAGGTCGCCGTCGTAGTCGACGTCGCCGACCTCGACGTCGCCGATGCTGAGCAGGTTCGTGGGGAGGTTCGGGTCCGTCACGTTGGTGAAGGCGCCGCCGCCGTCGTTGAGGAAAAGCTGGCTCTGCTGCACCCAGGTGGTGCCGAGGACGATGTCGTTGTCGCCGTCGTAGTCGATGTCGCGGATCTTGACCGCGCGACCGTTGAAGGTGGCGCCGACGCCGAAGATGTTGCTGCTGACGTCGGTCATCACGCCGGCGTCCTGGATGAACGCCTGCTGCGCCTGGTCCGACGCGTTGTCACCCTTGTCGTAGCCGGCGCCGTTGGCGAACACGACGTCGATCAGCTTGTCGCCGTTGAGGTCCGCGGCGTCGACCTTGCTCGACAGCAAGCTGGCGTTCTCGGTGAAGAACGCGTTGTCCTGTTTCCACGGCGCGGCGAAAGCAGTGACGGGGACCAACAGCGATACCAGCAGCGGGGGGAGGGGGACGTAACGAAGACGGCGCATGCCGCCTCAATATCACGGCTCACGCGGGCCGGGCGAACGAAACACCCGTGCCGGCCGGCCAACCACTGCGCCGTGGCGCGCCGGCGCGGGCCGTGGCGCGCCTGGCGTGCACGCGCGCCGCGTGTCCCTCGTGAAGTGGGCTGTGGCTTGCGGGGTCGCAGCGGCGCGCGCGCGACGAGCTTGAGGAGACCGCAGCGAGGAGGCGCGCGTGATGTGCAGCGATGCCGCGAGACCCCGCGCGCGAGGCCCCACATCGGCGCGCGAGTGAGGCCAGGCGGCCGCGTGCTGCTCGAGCAATGCCCGAGGTCGGGGGCGAAATGACATGCACACCGAGCTCGCTGCATGTCGTGAGTCGCGAGCGGGTGACCAGCGAATCCGCATCGGCATCGTGATCGCGACGCGACGTCGGACACGATGCGGTGGGGCGACAGGCGGAGCGCACCTGTCCCAAGGGACGGGTGAGGCATCGCGGGTCGGCGCGGGGTCTGGGGGGCCGCGACGCGAGATTTCTTTGGCGCCGGCCGTAATATTTTGGAGGGCGCGACCTGCGTGTGATCTCGGGGGCCCGGGTCCCCCATGGTTGTTGCGGATCGTCATCGAGGCCCGACGCGGCTCGTGCGATCACTCGAGTCGCGGCGACAGCATTGCGTCGTGGGCTTCGCGAATCGGCCGGATCGGGGCTTTCCTCGCATCGGTAGCGATGGCGAGAAAGGGCCCATCGTTGCCCGTATAACGGTGTTTGCGGCGGAGGCCTGGGGCTGTCCGGGGAGTGCGGGCCAGGGTTTTCGTCAAATCCTCGCGGTCCGCCACGGTTTGTGGGAAGTGTGGCGGTGCGGCCTGCGGCGGCGCTCGACCGAGGCGAGCGAAGGTTTCACTTCGGGCGGCGCTGTGCCATAAAGGGGCGCGCGTGGGCCCCGTGGCTCACAGGCAGGCAAGACCCCCAAGCTTCGCTGAACCGCAGCGAAGCGACGTCCCAACCATCTTCCCGCAGATCCATCTTCCGCGGATCCACCTTCCCGCGGATCCACGCACGGAGCACACGTCCGGGTCGCGTCCCGTGTTCCGACTTTTCCCCCGAGGAGAGACGACAATGAGCAGCTTTCGTGTTGGACTTGGAGCTTCACTGATCGCAGGGCTGGTGTCCCTGCCGGCATCGGCGGCGCAGACGCCCGGCGATGCGGGTGCGGCTCCGCCTCCGGCGGCCGAACCAGCAGGCGCACCAGCAGGCACACCGGCACCCGCAGCGGGCGCCGATGCCAGCGCTCCGGCGCCAGCGCCCACCCCAGAGGGTCCGGCGGCAGGCGCCACTGTGGAGGTCGGCACCGACGGGGCCAACGCGCAGGCCGACAAGAGCGGCGGCGTCGGCATGGGCGGCACGGTCCGCTCGGGCACCGATAAGTGCCAGAACCGAACCGACGAGAAGTGGATCCGCCGCTGCCGACCCGAGCGCAACATGTTCGAGCTCGGCATCTTTGGCGGCATCATGTTCCCGGCCTCGGGCCTGGTGCTCAACAAGGGCGGCATCAACGACGGCCCCCCGGGCTCTCACGAGCTGTTCGACGCGGAGCAGCAGCGGGACTCGATCCGGGCCATCAACGCCGGGGAGCCGGGCGCGCAGGAGTTCTACAAGCCGTACAAGAAGGTCGCGCCGGAGATCGGCCTGCGCTTCGCCTGGTACCCGCTCGCCTTCCTCGGCGGTGAAATCGAAGGCGGCGTCATGCCGACGATGACCGTGCCGCCCGACGGCTCGGCCGGCGGTCGCGCGACGCTGTTCAACTTCCGCGGTCACGTGATCGGCCAGCTGCCGTTCTGGCGGATCGCTCCGTTCATCCTCGTCGGCGGCGGCTTGCTGGGCACCAGCGGCGCGCTGGGCAGCGACGTCGACCCGGCGACGCACTTCGGCGGCGGTGTGAAGTTCTACATCACCCACCGCTTCATGATGCGCCTCGACGTGCGCGACGTGGTCGCGGCCCGCCTGCGCGTCGACGCCGGCGCGACCAACTATCCCGAGGTCCTGCTCGGCTTCTCGCTGACGCTGAACCGCAAGCCGCCCGCTGCCGAACGCCGAGAAGGACAGCGACGGCGACGGCTTCCTCGACAACGCCGACTCGTGTCCGGTCGAGCCCGGCATCGCGCCGGATGGGTGCCCGGAGCGCGACCGCGACGGCGACGGCTTCATGGACAGCCAGGACGCGTGCCCGGATGTCCCCGGCATCGCGCCAGACGGCTGCCCCGAGAAGGACCGCGACGGCGACGGCTTCCTCGACAGCGTCGACAAGTGCCCGGACGACCCGGGTGTCGAGCCCGATGGTTGCCCGATCCCCGACACCGACGGCGACGGCATCCTCGACCCCGAGGACAAGTGCCCGACGGTGCCCGAGACCAAGAACGGCTATCAGGACGAGGACGGCTGCCCGGACGAGATCCCGATGCAGCTGGCCAAGTTCACCGGCACGATCAAGGGCATCTACTTCGACCTCGACAAGGACACGATCAAGCCGAAGTCGAAGCCGGTCCTCGACCGCGCGGTGGCTGTGCTCAACGAGTTCAACACCATCCGCATCGAGATCAGCGGCCACACCGACAGCACCGGCTCGGTCGCGTACAACAAGGACCTCTCGGGTCGCCGCGCGGCCTCGGTCAAGCGCTACCTGGTCGAGCACGGCGTCGAGACGGCCCGCATCGAGACCCGCGGCGCGGGTCCGGACGAGCCGGTCGACACCAACAAGACCGCTGCGGGTCGGGCCAAGAACCGCCGCATCGAGTTCACGATCCTCGTGCAATAGCAGCCGTCCCGGTGCCTTCGAGCACGCAGGGTTCCAGAGCGCCACTGCCCGGCTGTGCCGGCGGTGGCGCTGCTCGTTTTGCCGTGTGCATCGGCGGCCGCGCTTGTGGACTGAGACCGCGGGCAAAGCTCGTTCGTAAGCTCGCGGCAGTCGTCTGCGAGGGCACCAATTCCTGTCGCTCCCGCGCGCTTTCCCCTACACTCGGCCCGCTGGCCCTCGGCGGCCGCACGAAAGAGAAACCCCATGAACCTCCGCAGCAGATTTGCCTGGGTCCGCGTCGCCGGACTCGCCTCCGTACTCGTCTCCTCGGCGGGCTTAACCGCGTGTGACAGCGGTGCCAGCGACGCCAAGGACGCGAAGAAGGCCGAGCCGGTGAAGGCGGCCGAGCCGGTGAAGGCGGCCGAGCCCGTGAAGACGGAGCCCGTGAAGACGGAGCCCGTGAAGACCGACCCGCCCGCCGACGTGAAGGCGGCCGACACCGCGGGCGACGTGAAGGCGGCCGACACCGCGGGTGCCGCGGCGGACGTGAAGCCCGCGGATGCCGCGGCCGACACGAAGCCTGCCGACACCAAGCCCGCCGACACCAAGCCCGCGGACACCAAGCCCGATCCGAAGGCCGCCACGCCCAAGGCGCCGGCGATCGACGGCAAGCCGCTCTACGAGGCGAAGTGCAAGGTGTGCCACGCCGCGGACGGCAAGGGCACCGAGGCGATGAAGAAGAACAACATCCCTGACCTCAGCGACAAGGGCTGGCAGGGCAAGCACAGCAAGGCCGTGGTGGTGAAGGCCATCACCGACGGCATCGATGGCACCAAGATGAAGGCCTTCAAGGACAAGTTCAAGGCCGAGGAGATCGACGCGATCGCGGCCTACGTCAAGAAGCTGAAGTAGGCGCGCTGACTCGCGTGTGCTGCAACGGCCGGCGCCGCCCTCGGGCGACCCGGCCGTTTTAGCAGGCCTGCTCAGGCCTGCTCAGGCATCCGCGCCGGGCAGCAGCAGCGTGAAGCGGACGCCGAGGCCCGCGTTCTCGGCGACGATGCTGCCGCCGTGCTGCTCGGCGATGCGGGCCGCGATCGAGAGGCCGAGGCCGGTGCCCTGGCTGTCGCTGTAGAACGGCGCGAACAGGCGGGCGCGCTCGACCTCGGGCAGCGGCGGGCCGTCGTTCTCGAGGATCAGGCTGGCCTCGCCGCCGCGGACCGCGACCGCGACGCGCAGGACGCCGCCGCGGGGACCGAGCGCCTTGAACGCGTTGACGGCGATGTTGAGCGCGAGCCCGGCGAGCTGGTCGGCGTCGCCGCGCACGAGCACAGGCTCCGGCGGCAGCGCGAGCTCGAGGCGGACCTGCTTCTGCGCCGCCTCGGCGCGGGTCAGCTCGGCGGTGCGTTCGGCGACGCGGCGCAGGTCGAGGCGCACCAGCTCGCTCGGGCCCGGTCGCGCGAACGACAGGAAGCGCTCGCAGATCCGCGACAGGCGATCGATCTCCTTGCGATGGATCTCCCACAGCCCGCGCTCCTCGGCCTCGACGGGGATCAGCGGGTCGATCACCTCGGCGGTGCCGGCGAGCGCGTGCAGCGGGTTCTTGATCTCGTGGGCGATGCCGGCGACGACCTCGCCGAGCGCGCTCAGGCGCCCGGCCTGGACCAGCTGCGCGACCAGCCGCTGCTGCTCGCGCAGCGCGGCCTGCAGCTCGCGTCGGCGTCGTCGCTCGAGCTCGGCGAGGTAGCCCGCGGTCCCGCCGACCGCGTTGTAGAGCAGGATCTCGAGCGCCTTCTCGAGGCCGCCCGCGGGGTCGTGGTGGTGCTGGCCGATAGCGAAGGCGTGCGGCAAGTACACCAGCGAGGTCAGCAGCGCCGCCCCCAGGCCGCCGCGCAGCCCGTGGCGGAACGCGGCGGCGACGATCGGCAGGTAGTACATGCGCCGCAGGACGTCGTGGGCCCAGTCAAGCTCGTGGCTGGTGCCGTAGTGCAGCGCCGTGATCGCGGCGATCGGCAGCCAGACCAGCAGGGTCGTGCGCCCGCCGAACATGCGGGCCTCGGCCTGGCCTGAGAGACCTGTCGCATCGGACATGCCCTGAAGGTCAGGGTCGACGGATGCCATGCTTCTCCATGCGGTAGGCCAGCACGTGCCGCGGGATCCGCAGGTAGGCGGCGGCCTGGCTGACGTTGCCACGCTTCATCTGCAGCACGCGCTCGATCACCCGCGTCTCGAGGTCGACCAGCGAGAGGCCCTCCTCGGGCAGCGCGCCGAGCAGGTCGGCGAGCGACGATCCGCCGGCCGCCCCGGGGCCGCTGGCGGGCGCAGGCGGCAGGTCCTCGACCCGCAGCGCGTCGCCGCGGCACAGGATCACGGCCCGCTCGCAGGCGTTGGCCAGCTCGCGCACGTTGCCCGGCCAGCTGCGCCGCGCGAGCTCGTCGAGCACCGCCGCCGGCACCTCGATGTCGCGGCCGTCGCTGAGGCCGGCGACGAAGTGGGCCACCAGCGCCGGGATGTCCTCCCGCCGCTCGCGCAGCGGCGGCAGCGGCAGCTCGACGACGTTGAGGCGGTAGAGCAGGTCCTTGCGCAGCGCGCCCGCGGCGGCGCGGGCGTGGATGTCCTGGTTGGTCGCCGCGAGCACGCGCACGTCGACCGCGACCGGGCTGTCGCCGCCGACCACGTCGACTAAGTGCTCCTGCAGCACGCGCAGCAGCTTGGCCTGCAGCGGGAGCGGCAGCTCGGCGACCTCGTCGAGGAAGAGGGTGCCGCCGCTGGCCTGACGGAAGCGGCCGGGTCGGTCGCGGACGGCCCCGGTGAAGGCGCCGCGGACGTGGCCGAACAGCTCCGACTCGAGCAGCTCGCCGGGGATCGCCGCGCAGTTGACGGCGACGAAGGGGCCGGACGATCGCCGGCTGCGCGCGTGGATCCTGCGGGCCACCAGCTCCTTGCCGGTGCCGCTCTCGCCGGTGATGAGCACCGGTGCGGCGCTCAGGGCCACGCGCTCCGCGATCTCGAGCACGCGGGCCATCGCCGCGGATGCGTGGACGATCGGCCGCTCCACGCCCGCGGCCTGGCGACGCAGGCGCTCGAGCTCCCGCGCCATGTTCCGCCGCTCGATCGCCTTCTGCACGGTCAGCACGAGGTGGTCGCGGTGAAACGGCTTGCCGAGGAAGTCGAAGGCGCCGGCCTTCATCGCCGCGACCGCGACCTCGATGTCGCCGTAGGCGGTGATCACCAGCACCGGGGTCTCCGGGGATCGCTCCTTGACGCGGCGCAGCACCTCCATGCCGCCGATGCCGGGCATCTGCAGGTCCGTGATCACGAGCGCGTGGCGCTCCGGCGCGAAGCGAGCGAGGCCCGCCTCGCCGTCCGCGACGTCGTCGACGACGTAGCCGGCCTTGCGTAAGTTGAAGCGCCCGAGCTCGCGGCCCGAGTCGTCGTCCTCGATGAGCAGGATGGTCTCGCCTGGCCCGTTCGTCGGCATGCTCGTCGGCATGGTACGCCGGACGTCGCGGACACACGCTCGCCGGCATCCTCACGCGAGCGTCAGCGGTCGGCCGCTGGTTTGCGGCCTGCCAGCGCAAGGCGCGCGGACGAACCATGGTATGTCCGCCCGCAATGAGCGCGACCATCGTGGGCATCGCGGGCGGGAGCGGCTCCGGCAAGACGACCATCGCCCGCAAGATCGCCGAGGCGCTGCCCAGCGAGGGCGTCGGGATCATCGAGCACGACGCCTACTACCGCGACCGCCAGGACCTCAGCTTCGAGGACCGCTGCCAGCTCAACTTCGACCACCCGGAGTCGCTGGAGACCGAGCTGCTGGTCGAGCAGATCATCGCGCTCAAGGCCGGCAAGCGGGTCGCGGTGCCGGTCTACGACTTCAAGACCCACCGCCGCACCGATGAGCCTCGCTGGCTCGATCCCAAGCCGGTGGTGATCGTCGAGGGCATCCTGGCCCTGGTCGACGCCAAGCTGCGGGCCGAGCTCGACATCAAGATCTTCGTCGACACCGACCCCGACATCCGCATCTTTCGCCGCATCCGCCGGGACATCGAGCAGCGCGGCCGCACCTTCGAGTCGGTCCGCGAGCAGTACTACCGCCACGTGCGGCCGATGCACCTCCAATTCGTGGAGCCCTCCAAGCGCCGGGCGGACCTCATCATCCCCGAGGGTGGCGACAACCGCGTCGCCCTCGACCTCGTCGTCTCGAAGCTGCGAAACATCATCGACCGCGCTCGCGAGCTGCGCTGACTGGCGCGTTGGCGCCGCGCTGAGGCGCCGAGGCCCGCGCCGAGGCTCGCGCTGAGGCCCGCGTTGGGTCGCGGCCCGACCGGTCCCTTGGGACATGTCGCAGCTTCGCCAGACCGGGCGCGGAAGTCGGGCGTTCGCTGCCCCCGCGAGAGCACGGGCGCCTGCGCGCCGCGCGATGAACTACGTTCGCCGCGACGACTCGAGGCCCGCTGCGGCGAGCCCCAGCGGCGTCGCTGTAGATCATCGCGGCGCAGGCGTGCGATGCTCCCGCGTTCGCGTCGTTGCATGTTCGCGTCGTTGCATGTGAGGTGATTGTGAATTCGATCCCGCCGCCCGTCCCCGCCCGTCGTCGTTCCTCCCGCATCTGGATCGTCGCCGGTCTGCTCACCCTGCTCGCTGGCGGCGTGACCGTGGCGATCGTGAAGCCGTGGCAGAAGCCGCCGCCGGTCCGCACCGAGCGCCTCGGCAGCAGCCTCGAGCTGGCCGCCGGTGAGGTCTTGCTCGAGCGCGACGGCGGCACCTCGCGCCTGCTCTCCGGCACGCCGCTGCCGGCCGACGCGGTGGTCCGCACCGGCGCCGGGGCGCGGGCGATGATCCGCCTCGGCGACGGCTCGCGCGTGTTCCTCCGCGACGGCACCCGCGTGACCCTCGGCGGCGGCGTCACCCTCACCGAGGGCCAGCTGTGGCTCGAGGCCCCCCCGCTCGAGGAGGGCCAGGAGGCCGCGGCCCACCACGTAGGTGAGCACACCGTCTCGCTCAGCGACGGCGGCGCGAGCCTGTCGCTGCAAGCCGGCACCGCCCAGATCTACGTCGCCGAGGGCCTGGCGATCGTCAGCGGCAGCGGCGGTCGGGCCGAGGTCAAGGCGGGCGAGCAGGCGATCGTCGGGGCCGACGGCGCGCCGAAGGTCGAACCGGTCGCGTTCTGGGAGGACTGGACCGGCGGCATGGGCGACCGCGGCGGCGGTGGTGTCGGCGCGGGCGTCGGCTCTGGAGCGCTCTACGCCGTCGACCGCAGCGGCCCGCCCGGCGCGCCCGCATTGCCGCTGACGATCCAGCGCCAGACGGTGAAGATCGCGGTCGAGGGCGACCTCGCCGAGACCCTCGTCGACCAGCGCTTCTTCAACCCCGCGAGCGCCCCGGTCGAGGGCTGGTACTGGTTCACGATCCCGGAGAACTCGCTGCTGGTGAGCTTCGCGCTCGAGACCAACGGCCAGCTCGTCGAGGGGGAGATCGTCGAGCGCAAGAAGGCCGCCGCGACCTACGAGGCCGCGATCCGCCGCGACAACGACCCCGCGCTGCTCGAGTGGATCGACGGCCGCACCGTGCGGGCCCGCATCTACCCGGTGCCGGCGCTCGGCGAGCGCCGCATCGTCCTGCGCTACCAGCAGCTGCTCACCGAGAGCGAAGGCAAGCTGCGCTACCGCTACCCGCTCTCGGGCCCGCCCGGGCGTGACGCGGCCACGATCGAGGAGTTCTCGCTCGAGGTCCAGCTGCGCGACGGCCTCGAGCAGCGCTACACCCTGGCGACCCTCGGCGAGGCCCGGGTCGAGCCGGACAACAAGCGGGTGACGATGCGCCGCTCTGGCTACACGCCGCGCGCCGACTTCGAGATCGAGCTGACGCGCAAGCCCGAGGTGCCGCGCACCCCGCTGCGCTACAACCTGCTCGACCCCGGCGGCGACCAGGCCCGCTTCGTGATGGTCCGCTACGCGCCCGACCTCGACTTCTCGAAGGTGGCGATGCCGACCGGCGAGGTGGTGGTGGTGGTCGACACCTCGGCCGCGGGCGACCCGTCGGAGCAACAGACCAAGCTCGCGGTCGCCGAGGCGCTGCTGCGCAGCCTGTCCGCGGGCGATCGCTTCGCGGTGATGAGCGCCGATGTCACGGCGACCGTGCTCTACCCGCCCGAGGGCCTCGCGGAGGCCTCCCCGGACGCAATTTCGCAGGCGCTCGAGAAGGTCGCCCAGCACGCCGCCGGCGGCGCGACCGACCTCGGGGCGATCTTCGAGCAGGCGCTGACGCGGGTCCACGGGCTCGAGCAGCCGGCGGTCGTGTACATCGGCGACGGCCTCGCGACCTCGGGTGAACGCGGCGGCGACGCCCTCGCCGAGCGCCTGCGTCGCTCGATGACCGGCTCGCGCGCTCGCCTGTTCACCGTCGGCGTCGGCGCCGAGGTCGACGCGGCGATGCTCGGCCGGCTCGCCCGCGTCGGCGGCGGCGAGTCGCTGCGGGTCGACGCGCCCGAGCAGGCGGTGGTCCGCGCGCTCGAGCTGTCCGGCGCGCTCAAGACCCCGACGATCACCGACCTCGAGGTCGAGCTCGGCGAGGGCCTCGACGACCTGTTCATCTCGACCGGCGGCAAGCTGTCGCGCGGGCAGGAGATGGTCGTGCTGGCCCGCACCCACCACGATCTCCCGGACTCGATCACCGTGAAGGGCCGCCTCGCCGGCGGCAGCTTCGAGCAGAAGTACCCGCTGGTCCGCGACCGGGGCGTGCTCGACCAGATCGTCCCGCGCCTGTGGGCCCACGCCTTCGTCGAGCGCCTGCTCGGCGACAGCCGCGGCGTCGAGGCGGTCCGCGGCAAGATCCTCTCGCTCGGCCTCGAGTACGGGATGATGACCCCCTTCACCTCGTTCCTCGCCCTCGACAGCGAAGGCGCGTACGCCCAGCAGAACATCCAGCGGCGCCATCGCAACTTCGGCGGCGTCAAGCTCACCGCCGACTCGGCCTGGACCCGCGGCGCCGAGAGTCGCCCAGGCAGCGTGATCGCGATGCTGTCCGCCGCCGCCTCGGCGCCCTTCGGCTGCAACGCCGGCAGCGCGCCGACCAGCGCCGACCGCAGCGAGCGGCGGGCCGAGTCCGCCCCGAGCCCCGCCACCAACACCACCCCGACCACCACCGCGGCCGCCCCGGTCGGTGCGACCCCGCAGACCGAGAAGAACCTCGACGCCCCCGCGCCGCCACCGGCACCCGAACCCGAGGCGGCCGCGAGCCCGGCCGAGGAGGCGCGCGCCCCGACGGACGACGCCAAGGTCGCCGAGGCGCCGCCGCTCGCCAAGCCGAGCCCGGGCCCGTCCTCCGGCATCTCCCGCGGCGCCGACGGTGACGGCGGCGGAGGTGGCTACGCCAAGAAGGCCAGCAAGGCCCCCTCGCGGCCCGCCGACCCGTTCTCTGTGGCCGACAAGGAGGGCTCCGTGCTGAAGACCCGGCCGCCGGTGATCATCAACTCGGGTGTGGCCCGCGGCCTCAAGCTGCCGTGCTCCGACGCCGCCGCCCGCGGCCTGGCCCACCGCCGCCTGCTGTGGCAGAAGCGGCTCGCCGAGGCCGACTCGATCTACGCCGCCCTCAACGCCTACGAGGCCGCCGCGGGCAGCTGCGAGGTCGGCGGCTGGAAGGACCAGCGCGTGTTCCTGCAGCTGCTGCACGAGCGCGTCAACACCGAGGGTGAGATCGCGGTGCTGCTCGGCCACTTCGCCGGTGAGAACGACGCCCGCAGCTACCTCGCGCGCGGCCTGATGCGCCGCCTCGTCGACCCCGCGCTGCTCGCCGCGGTCGAGACGGCGATGTTCGGCGGCGGCGTCGACTGGCGCGACGTCGATCGCCAGCTCCTCCTGGTCATCGAGCCCGGCGCCGCCGACAAGCGCCTGGCGATCGTGCAACAGGCGCTGCTGCGCAGCCCCGGCGATCCGCAGGGCGAGCGCCGGATGATCCGCCTGCTCACCGAGCAGGGCAAGCTCGAGGAGGCGATCGCCCGCGGCCGTCGCCTGCGCGAGCAGGGCCTCATGACCCCGATCCTCGCCCAGCAGATCGGCGAGGTCTTCGTCGCCCACAACCAGCCCGACCAGGCCCAGCGCGTGTTCTCGGAGATCGTCGAGTTCGACCCACGCTCACCCGGCAGTCGGCGCCTGCTCGGCGACATCTTCTTTCGCCACCACTGGTTCGACCGCGCCTATCGGCAGTACGAAGATCTGGTCGAGATGACACCGGACGACGCGCTGGCGATCATCCGCCTGGCCCGCGCCGCCGCCGGCCAGGGGCGCACCGACGAGGCGCTCCGGATCCTCCGCAAGGTCGCCGCCGGCGAGGGCCGCCCCGGCGCCGACGACCCGCGCCGCTTCGCCCGCTTGCACGCCGCCGTCTACCTCGCCGGCCTGCTCGCCGACAACGACGGCAAGACCCCGATCGCCAGTGTCGCCCGCGAGCTCGGTCGCCTTCAACTCTTCGACGCCCCCGCGATCTGGACCGTCGTCGTGTGGGACGACCTCGAGGCCCGCCTCACCCTCAGCTCCGACCCGCCGACGCCGCTGGCCGGCGACGCCATCGACGCCGGCACCACCGGCCTGTTCGCGCTGCAGGCCCCCGCCGGCGCGCTCACGCCGATGTTCGTCCGCCACCTCGGCGTGCCGCTCGATCGCGAGGTCGGCTACACGCGCCTGACGATCACGTGGGACGGCAAGGAGTTCAAGGTGGAGCGCAGCCCCGGCAGCATCGCCGCGGGCGAGACCGGTGTTCCCCCGGCCGCGACCCCGAGCCCCTGAGGCGCCAACACGACGGCCAGCACGCACGACGGCCAGCACGGCCGTCACGGCCCGTCATGGCCCGTCATGGCCCGTCATGGCCCGTCACGGCCAGTACAGCGCCAATCACGTTATCGCGCGGGTCCGATCGCCGTCAATGACGAGGCGGCTCACGCACCCGCGTCGGCGCAGTGTCAGCGCCCGCGGCTTGGCCACGCGGGCGCCGTGGTATACGGGCGCCGATGGCCGATACGATCAAGATGACTCCGCAGGGCCTTACGGTCCCCAACCACCCCATCATCCCCTTCATCGAGGGCGACGGGATCGGCCCCGACATCTGGGCGGCCTCGGTCCGCGTGTTCGACGCCGCAGTGGCGAAGGCCTACGGCGGCAGCCGCAAGATCGCGTGGCGCGAGGTCCTGGCCGGCGAGAAGGCCTTCGAGAAGACCGGCAGCTGGCTGCCCCCCGAGACCCTCACGGTGTTTCGCGAGCAGCTGGTCGGCATCAAGGGCCCGCTGACCACGCCGGTCGGCGGCGGCATCCGCAGCCTCAACGTCGCCCTGCGTCAGGAGCTCGACCTCTACACCTGCCTGCGTCCGGTCCGCTGGTTCGAGGGCGTGCCGAGCCCGATCAAGCGCCCGCAGGACACCAACATGGTGATCTTCCGCGAGAACACCGAGGACATCTACGCCGGCATCGAGTTCCAGGCCGGCACCCCGGACGGCAACAAGTTCCGCGACCTCCTGCGCGACAACTTCCCCAAGCCCTTCACCAAGGTGCGCTTCCCCGACACCGCCAGCTTCGGCATCAAGCCGGTCTCGCAGGAGGGCACCGAGCGCCTGGTCCGCGCCGCGCTCGACTACACGATCGCCCACAAGCTGCCCAGCCTGACCCTGGTCCACAAGGGCAACATCATGAAGTTCACGGAGGGCGGCTTCCGTGACTGGGGCTACGCGCTCGCCAAGTCTGCCTACGGCGCGGCCCTGCTCGACGGCGGCCCGTGGATGGTGTTCGAGAAGGACGGCCACCGCGTGGTCGTGAAGGACGCGATCGCCGACGCCTTCCTCCAGCAGATCCTGACCCGCCCGGCCGAGTACGACGTCGTGGCGACGATGAACTTGAACGGCGACTACATCTCCGACGCCCTCGCGGCCTGCGTCGGCGGCATCGGCATCGCCCCCGGGGCAACATCAACTACGACACCGGCCACGCGATCTTCGAGGCCACCCACGGCACCGCCCCGAAGTACGCCGGCCAGGACAAGGTCAACCCCGGCTCGGTGATCCTCTCCGGCGATCTCATGCTCCGCCACCTCGGCTGGCACGAGGCCGCGGACCTGATCATCCGCGGCATCGAGCAGGCGATCCTCGCCAAGAAGGTCACCTACGACTTCGCCCGCATGATGGAGGGCGCCCACGAGGTGAAGTGCTCCGAGTTCGGCGACGCGATCATCGCCCACATGGGCGACCAGACGGCGGCCTGATCGATCGCCCGCTGCTCACGCCAGCGACACTAGCAGGGCCGCACCCGCGAGGGCGCGGCCCTCACTCGTTCACGGCACCATGATCTCGCCGGCGGCGTTGCGGCAGGTCGGGCCGCAGCCCTCGCCGTTCGGCTGCGTCGTCATGTAGTTGGGCGTCAGGTCGGCGCTGTGCAGGGGCTTGTCCCCCAGGCTGATCGTCAGCTTGACCCGCTGCGGCTCGCCGGAGATCTGGATGTCGGAGAAGCCCTGCTGATCCGCCGGCAGCGCGCAGCCGGACTCGCCGATCTGAACCTTGCCGTCCTCCGTGCAGCTCAGCGAGGGACCGGCGTCGCAGGCCTGCAGCGGCAGCGAGCCCTTGCACTCGAGCGCCTTGCCGTCGAGCTCGAAGCCGAAGGTGTAGACACCGGGCGTCCACGCCGTGGCCTTCTTCAGCTCGACGCGAAAGCCGTTGATGCAGCCGATCTGCGTGCACACCTTGCCGCCCCCGGAGTCGCCGGGTCCGGCGGGACCAGCCTGCTCCTTACAGGCGGGGAGGGCAGTGAGCAGGAGGAGGGCGAGCAGGGCAGGGCGCGACATGGCCGGCATCCTGGCACGATCCACCGCGGGCGCAAGCACCTTCGCGGCGCGGCGAGCCGCCCTCGCCGACGCTCACTCGCCGACGCTCACTCGCCGACGCTCACTCGCCGACGCTCACTCGCCGAACACCCGCGCGAGCGCGAAGCCCGGGCCCATCGCCGCGAGCGCGGCGACCAGCGCCGCGCGACGGCGGCGCCAGAAGCTCGCCAGCGCCTCGCCCTCGACGTCGTCGAGCGCCTGCAGCTGACCCGCGAGGGCCCGCAGCGGCCCGGCCAGCGCGGGCTCGCGGATCGGGTCGTTGGCGTAGCGCGGCGCGAGGCAGTTGATGTGCCAGTTGCGGGTGCGAAACAGGGTCGGCTCGGCGACGCGGCGCGGCTCGATCAGCAGGTACAGCTGCGCCGGCTCCTCCGCGCCGTCGGCGGGCCGAAACTCGAGCTGGCAGCACACGAAGCCCAGCTGCTCTGGATCGTGCAGCGTCGTCTCGTCGCGCCCCAGCGCCGCGCTGCGCCGGGCCTGCGCCGCGTCGCTGACCGCCGCGTAGGCCAGGTTGCGCACCAGCCCGCTGGTCAGGATGAGGAACGCCTTCTGCGGCCGCAGCTCGGTGTCCTCGCGCAGCAAGATCCGCTTCGACTCCCAGAAGTAGTCGTCGCGCGTCAGGGTCTGCTGGTAGTAGAAGCGGACCATCCGCAGCAGGTCGCCGAACAGCTCGGCGTGGTGTCGTTGGTAGCGCTCCAGCACCGCCGCCGCGTCGTGCTCCCCGCGCAGCTCGCCGCAGAGCAGCTCGGCCGCGTGGAAGCCGGCGTGCATCGCCAGGAAAACCCCGGTCGACAGCACGGGGTCGATGAAGCCCGCCGCGTCGCCGACCAGCAGGTAGCCTGGGCCCGCGACCCGGCGCATGCGGTAGCTCCAGTCGCGTTGCGTCCGCACCGGGGTGACCCGCTGCGCACCCGCGCCGAGCACCCCCGCGAGCAGCGTGCTGCCAGCGACCGCGGCCGCGAAGCGCTCGCCGCGGGTCGCCTCGCTCTCGCGGTCATCGCCGGGATCGAGGCGCACCATCCCGATCGACGCCCGCGTCGGCGTCAGCGGGAACAGCCACAGCCAGTGGTCCCGCTCCGCGACGAACAGCGCCTGGCGCTCGCGCGGCGCCGGCAGCCGGCCGGCGGCCTCGTAGTGGGCCCACGAGGCCTGGTGTTGCAGGCCCGCGATCGTCTCGCGCAGCCCGAGCTCGCGGGCCAGCAGCGCGGCCTGGCCCGACGCATCGACGGTCCAGCGCGCGCGCGCCTCGTGCTCGTGCTCCTCGCCGCGTCGACGCCAGCGCACGCCGACGCAGCGATCGCCGTCCCACAGCGGCGCCCGCACGGCCGCGTGCGTGTGGCACACCGCCCCGGCGCGCTCGGCCGCGTGAAACAGGATCTCGTCGAAGCGCGCGCGGTCGACCAGGTATGCGTGCTCGTACGCGTCGGTGTCGGAGAACCACAGGTCCCAGCGCGGCGTGGCGCCCCACTGCCAGTGGGTCGTGCCGCTCTTGCGGGTGAAGCCCGCGGCCTCGACCTCCGCCAGCGCGCCCATGCGATCGAGGATCGGCATGATGCCGGGCAGCAGGCTCTCGCCCACGTGCACGCGTGGGTGGACGTCGGCCTCGAGCAGCAGGACCCGCAGCCCGCCGCGGGCGGCACAGGCGGCGACGCTGGTCCCCGCCGGTCCGCCGCCGATGACGATCAGGTCCCAGGTGTCCAAGCCGCGCCACGCTACGTGCCCTGCCTCCGGGGTGTCAACCTTGTTGTCGCCCGCCACCAAAACAGCCATCGCCGTTGTCGCCTCCAGACCGCGAGTGAACGCACAATCTGAATAATATCAATGATTCCATATGGTCCGGGAGCTGCAATCCAGGTGCGAAGACCCGAACACCCCAGGAGCACCCATGAGACCCGCCACCCGCACTGCCAACACTGTACTCACCTTCACCGTCGCCGCGTTGCTCGGGGGCTGCCTCGGGCACCCCGTCAAGGAGGTCGTCTACGACAAGGTCGACATCGTCCGCGAGCCGCTGCGGCTCGACCTCAACCGCGACGTCGACATCCTCTTCGTCATCGACAACTCGGGCTCGATGGCGGAGGAGCAGGCCCGCCTCGCCCGCAACTTCCCCGCCTTCATCGCCGCGCTCGACGGCATGCGCGCCGACTATCGCATCGGCGTGACGACCACCGACGTCGCCCACCCCGGCTGCAGCAGCGGCGCGACCCCGGAGGACGGCGCGCTGGTGCTGCGCAGCTGCCTCGACGCGGTGGCCCAGGGCGCCTTCGTCTTCAACGACCTCGACGCCGCCTACGCCTGCACCGAGCAGTGCAAGCTCGGCCCCGACGAACTGCGCCAGCAGCCGTCGGTCTACGACGGCGAGCTCCACCCCTGGCTCGAGTCGATCGGCGGCCAGGCGAACCTCGCCCCCGGCGTCGCCATGGCCGACGCCTTCGCCTGCTTCGGCCCGCAGGGCATCGACGGCTGCGGCTACGAGTCCCCGCTCGAGGCGATGCGCCTGGCGATCACGAAGGCCCGCGGCCCCGAGGGCAACGGCTTCATGCGCGACGAGGCCCTGCTCTCGGTCGTGCTCGTCACCGATGAGGCCGACTGCAGCAGCAACCCCGCGCACAAGGACATCTTCACCACCAACACCACCTTCCAGAACGACGTCGCCCCGCAGCGCACCAGCGCCACCTGCTGGCGCGCCGGCACGGCCTGCAGCGGCGCCGGCCCGGACTTCAAGGAGTGCCACGCCGAGGACTACAGCGCCGACGGCAGCCCCGGCGCCGACGACGACGCCGTGCTCCACCCGGTCGACCGCTACATCGACTTCCTCGCCGGCCTGCGCGGCACCTCGGGCGAGCCCACCGGCCAGCCCGCGGGCGACGGCGGCGCCGCGGCGCGCGATGTCCTGGTCTCGCTGATCACCGGCGTGCCCGTCGGCTACGACCGCGGCGAGGCCGAGATCGAGTACCACGCCGCCGAACCCGGCTCGGAGCAGGCGATCAACTTCGGCATCGCCCCCGGCTGCACCAACAGCGAGGACGGCAGCAACAGCACCGCGATCCCGCCGGTGCGCGAGCGCGAGGTCGCCGAGGCCTTCGCCGGGGAGGACGGCGCCCGCAACCTGTTCTCGATCTGCCAGGACGACTACAGCCCCGCGCTCGAGCAGATCGCCCGCAGCATCGAGAAGGCGCTCGCGCCCGCGTGCGCCGGGGCCTGCGTCGCCGACAGCGACCCCGAGACGGAGCTGCTCGAGCCCGACTGCCTCGTCACCGCCGAGCTCCCCGACGCCAGTGAGGTCGAGGTCCCGGCCTGCGTCCGCGCCGGCGACGGCTGGGCCGTGCCCGCCGACGCCGACGCGTGCTTCTACACGCTGGTCGACCCGGGCGGCCGCAGCGACTTCAAGGGCGACGACATGACCCTCGTCCCGGGTCCGGACGGCCAGGCGATCGCCGCGTGCGGCCAGGACGGCGAGAACCTCGAGTTCAAGATCCTGCGCGAAGGTCCGCGCCGCCCGGGGATCCACTATTCGGCGGAGTGCGTGGTCGCTCAGGGCCCGGAATCGTGCCATGTCGGCTGATCACCACACGCGCTGAGGCGCGCGCCCATGCGCAGCCATGCACATCAATGCACGTCATTGCACATACGATATCGAGCCGCGCGCGCGATCGATGCGCGGACGTATCGCTTGCCTGGGGCGGAAGTCCGGCTCTATCCTCCCTCCCGATCGCTGCATTCGTGCGGCGGAGTGAATCGTAGGTTTGAGCGGAGGAGCTGATGGCCAACGAGAACAAGCCGCTTAATGAGGCGAAGCCGAACGAACCCATCACGGCGCAGCGGTGGAATGACATGCAGCTCGCGCTCCGCAAGGAGCACATCGAGCACAGTCACAACGGGAAGTGGAAGGATGGCCAATTCTCCGGCGCTCCGCTCACCTCCGAGGGCCTCGCCGACAACGCCGTGATCACCGCCCGCATCGCCGACGGCGCCGTCACCGGCGCCAAGGTCGACGCCGGCTCCGACTACACGGTCCGCACGCTGGGCATCACCGGCGACAAGCTGCCGCCGAGCAGCCCGGCCCTCAGCGTCGGCGGGACCACCGTCGTCTCCGGCGTCCTGCGAGCCAGCCCCGCTGGCAAGGACAGCCTGGTCGCCGGCGACGGCTACGTCGAGGCCGGCGGCGGCGGCAACCCGCTCCGGCTCACCTCGCTGTGGTCCGGCTTCACCGACACCAAGCCCAACGCGTCCGAGATCTCGAACGACACCAACACCTACAAGGCGCTGATGATCGTCGGCAACCGATCTGCCGGCGGTGTCCGCAAGGTCGCGCTGTGGGACCGCGTGGACGTGATGGGGCGCCTCGTCGTCGGCCCGGGCCAGGACGCAGGTCTGACCGTCAACGGCCTCGTCGACGCCGCCGCCTTCAAGACCCTCGGCGACCTCAGCAGCTCCACCCTGAACGTCGCTACCCAGGCCAACCTGGCCGCGCTCAAGGTGACCGGGACGACCAACAGCGGCCCGGTCAACATCACCGGCGCGCTGTCGGTGAGCGAGCCGATCGTCGCCGTCAAGGGCCTGCAGGTCGGCAGCACCCCGCTGCAGCCCTTCAACCGCGTGCAGATCCAGGGCGGCGGCCTGCACATGGACGGCAACCCGATCTACCTGCGGGCCAGCGTCAGCGACCAGTACGACCAACTGCGTTGGAACTCCGGCACCGACTGCGTCGATGTGTTCGGCTTCCAGGGCGCCAGCCTCGGCTACGGCAAGGGCGGCCAGTCCGCGGCCTTCACCGGGGTGCTGGCGGTGCGCGACACCTTCGTCGAGGTCGGCAGCAACGCCAACGCCCTTCGCTTCACGTCGGGCTGGTCGGACTTCCCCGCGAGCGGCACCAACCGCTCCGAGATCTCCAACGACACCGCCACCTACAAGACGCTGATGATCATCGGCAACCGATCGAACGACCCGAACGTCCGCCGCGTCAGCGTTTGGGATCGCCTCGAGGTGAACGGCCACCTCGCCGTCTCCGGCAAGGTCACCGCGAGCGCCTACAACATCCAATTCTATCAATACACCTTCGCCGCCATCAACAACGGCGCGCAGCCGCGGGACACCTTCGTCAACTACGCCGGCATGGGCTTCGTGCAGGTCTTCTCGGCCTTCGTCGTGTTCAACGGCTTTAGCCTCTTCAACAACAACGGCAACGTCAACTTCAACAGTTGGGGCGCCGCCCAGGGCGTCGGTTGCATCCCCCAGCACGCATTCGCCACGGTGGTCAGCTACGGCACCAGCGGCGCGACGGTCAAGACCTTCTGCTCCGAATCAGACCCCAACGCCTCGGGCGACAACACCGTACTCGCCACGCTCGTCGTCATCGGCCGGACCAACTGAACCATCGCTGCCGGCGCGGGTGAGCCGTCGGGGTCGCAACTCCGGCGGCTCGGTCGCGAGCAGGGTCTTGCGCCCCGTGCCGCTCACCTTCGCCCCCGGCCCGCGGGTCCGCGGCGGCGAGGAATCATGGTAGTGTGCCGCCCTCAGGAGTATCCATGCGAGATCAGCTCAGCGAGCGCCTCAACCAGCTCAAGTCCGAATTCGAGTCCGGCCAGAAGGTCCTCCGGGACCTCGAGGCCCGCCAACAAGACGTCCGCGACACCCTGCTGCGCATCGGCGGCGCGATCCAGGTGCTCGAGGAGATGTTGAAGTCCGAGGCCGCTGCCTCGTAGCAACCGCCTCGCCCGCGCCACGGAGCCGCTCCGTGGCGCGGCGATTCACGTGGGGCCAGTGGGGCGAGGGGTGGGGCCAGTGGGGCCAGTGCCAGGGGCGGTCCGAGGTCGGGCCGTGAGCAGGTGGCGATCGATCGGCTGTGCGTTTGGTCGGGGGCGGCTCGCCCAGCCGCGTCGGTACGCGCGGCGAACGATGTCACATTCACGGCTCCGCGCGATTCGCAGCAGCAGCCCGGTGTCCTGATGTTGTGACATGCACCGATCCGCGCCGCGAATGCGCGCAATGAGTCCAGGCGAATATGCGCAGAGTAGTCGCCGCGCAGATTCACCCATACCGACCCAGCGATTTTCTATTGACGCTGCGACGGCTCCGGGCCTATCTTGCGACCGTTCGATTGTCAGTAGTTTCGCGCTCACGATCGACGTGAGGCGAGCAAGGAATGAGCGGGCGCGCACCCGATGCTGCGCGGTGGTCAGGCTGGAGGGTCCATGGGCAAGGTTCTCATCATCCCAGGTGTGTCGGTCTCGGTGGTCAAGGAAGTGCTACCCCAGCAGCTCGCCCCGTCCGGCGTGCTCGGCCTCGTAGGATTCACGGGAGCGGCCGGCGGCGTCGGCACCGTGCGCGCCGCCAGCTGGAATCGCGTGCGCGAGCTGTGTGGCGAGGTCACGGCGCTGAGCCTCCCGGAGGCGCGTCAAGCCATCGACAACGGCGTGTCGGAGCTCGTGATCGTCTCGCTGCCGAACGCCAACTTCACGGCCGGCGCGTCGCTCAGCAACGGCGACGTCAACAAGGCGGCGATCAAGCTGAAGGCCCGGGCCGGCGGTCTGTGGGCCAACTCGCTCGACGTGGTGGTGACCGAGCGGACGGCGAACAGCGCGGTGGTCGCGGTCGACCTGGCGATCGTTCGCCGCGGTGCCGGCGACGCCATCGAGCATCTGCGCAACATCGCCGCAGACAAGCTCGCCGCGGCCCTGAACGGCCTCTCGCTGGTCGCCCTCGACGGCGCCGCCGACGGCCTGCCGAAGGCCGGCACCTACCCGCTCACCGGGGGCAAGGACGCCGCGGTCGCCGACTACCAGACGGCGCTCGACGCCCTGATCGAGGAGTCGGACGTCGATTCGGTGCTCGCCGCGGTCCAGGACTTCAGCAAGCAGGCTGATGTCGTGTCGATCTACAGCTCGGTCATCGCCCATTGCAACAACCTCAGCGGCGACGCCAAGGGCCGCATCGGCTTCGGTCAGGTCGGGCCCCAGTGGACCGTCGCCGACGCCAAGAAGGCGGTCGAGAACCTGGTCAGCGACCGCTTCGCGCTGGTCGCCCCGAACGGGGTCGTCGGCGCCGTCGCGGGCCTGGTCGGCAACCTCTCGTACTTCCAGTCGCCCACCTTCAAGGCGCTGGCCGGCCTCGGGCCGCTCGCGCGGGCGCTCAAGCTCGAGGAGCAGACCGAGCTGCTCAAGTCCTTCATCGTGCCCGTGGCCACCGAGCGCGGCCGCGGCACGATCGTGGTCCGCGGCCTCACCACCGACGGCGACCAGATCAGCGTGCGTCGCGTGGCCGACCGGGCCGTGCGGACCATGAAGATGATCGGCGACCTGTTCATCGGCCGCCTCAACAACGCCGACGGCCGCGGCGCGCTCAAGCAGAAGCTGATCGAGGCGCTGCTGCAGATGCAGCGCGAGGGCGCCATCGTGCCCTCCACCGACGGCAAGGACCCCGCCTTCAAGGTCGACGTCTACTCGTCGCAGGAGGACTTCTCCAAGGGCATCGTGCGCGTCGACATGGCCGTCCGGCCCGTGCGCGCCATCGACTACATCTACGCCACCGTCCTGGTCCAGGTCTAACGAGGAGCGACCGCCATGCCCACGATCTACTCCGCGAATCGCAGCAGCGTCCTCGTCAATGGCACCGCCATCGAGGGCCTTCAATCGCTCGTCTACCGCGTCGTCACCGAGCGCCAGGATGTCCGCGCCATCGGCACCGACGAGCGCGTCGACGTCATCTTCGGCCTGCGCACCGTGCAGGGCGAGCTGGTGGTCCAGTCGGCCAACACCGAGCTGGACACCCACCTCACTGACCGCAGCAAGTTCCAGATCGTCGCCAACCTCAAGCGCGACGAGGCCGAGGGTGCCAAGCGGACCCTGTCCTTCGACGACTGCTTCATCGAGGGCAAGTCCTTCAGCCTGAGCTCGGGTGGTTCGGTCAGCACGACCTACACCTTCACGGCAACCCGCGCCCGCGAGGAGTAAGGCTTGGACCAGGGCTGGCAGACGGTCGATATCGACGGCCGGCGCTTCGCCGTCCGGCGCGTCGCCGCTGCCGCTGGCCCCGCGCTCGAGGTCGAGCGATCGCCGACCGATCGCGTCCGGCTCCGGCCCTGGTGTCTCGACGACCACCTCTCCGCGCTCGACCGCCACGCCCACCACGACGGCCAGGCGCCGCGACTCGATCCCGACGGCCTCGCCGCCGAGATCCTCGCCCGCACCAGCGACCCGCCTCTCGACGCCGCATCGGCGTCGGAGCTCGCGCCGCTGGCGTTGTGGTGGGCGAGCGGCGGCGATTCGCCGGTGCCCGCGTCGGCGCCGTCCGGGCTGCGCGCGTGGTCCAGCCTGGACCGCGCGCGTGCCCTCGACGCGTGCACCGACCCGGCCACCGGCCGGCTCGCGCTCGGCAGCTACCTGCGGGCCATGATCGCCGCCAGCACCCGCGAGGCGCCGCCCGCCGCCGCGTCGCTCGCCCTCCTCGACGCCGTCACGGAGCTCAACACGCCCGCGATCGACATGTCCGAAGGGCCAGGCTCGCAGGCGCTGGCGCAGGTGACCTTGCGCCTGTGTCGCGCGCTCGGCTGGACGCCGGGGCAGGTGTGGTCGGCCCCGGCGGCCGAGGTCGATCGTGTCCTCGCGCTGCTCGACCGCCTCGAGGCCCCTGCGCCTGCGCCTGCGCCCGCGCCCGCGCCCGCGCAGCGGCGTGGCGGCCTCGCGGCGTACCCCGACGCCGTGATCATCGAGGTGGGCGAAGGATGATCGCGGTCACCTCGCAGGAGCTGCTCGATCGCCTCGAGCGGCCGCTCCGCGTCGCTCTCGGCGCATGGCCGGGTGTACCGCCCGAGCTCGCCGCGGCTGTGCCCTCCGGGCCGTCGCACGCCGGTGCTTCGGCGTCTGCGTCCTCGCCATCCGAGGTCGCGGCTGGGCCCGCGTCGCCGATCCGGTCGAGCGCCGCGGCACCGGCAGCGACCGCGTCCGCGTCGACCGCGGCGCTCGACCGGCGTGAGTCGGTGCCGGCTGTCGCGGCAGCACCGGTCGCGCCGGCTGTCGCGGCAGCACCGGTCGCGCCGGCTGTCGCGGCAGCACCGGTCGCGCCGGCTGTCGCGGCAGCACCGGTCGCGCCGGCTGTCGCGGCAGCACCGGCCGCGCCGCCCGTCGCGGCAGCACCGGTCGCGCCGCCCGTCGCAGTGACCGCGTCGTCGGTCGCGGCGGCACCGATCGCGCCGCCCGTCGTAGCGGCCGCGTCGTCGGTCGCGGCAGCACCGATCGCGTCGTCGATCGCGGCCGCGGCGTCGCTCGCTGCGCCGGCACCCGCTGTCACGTCGCCCGCCACCGTCGCGTCGTCGGTCACAGTCCACAGCCCCGCCGCGCCGTTGCGGCCGGCGTCCGCCGCCGCCGCTCCGGCGCTGCCCCGCGAGTCGTCGTCGGCCGAGCCCGCGGCCCTCGCCGCGCCGCCGCTCGCTGCATCCGCGTCGATCTCGTCGACGCAGGTACCGGCTCCCCCCGCGCTCGCGCCGGCCCCGGCTCCCGTAGCGACCTCGGCCGCCGACAGCGTCGTCGCGCGGCCCGCCCTGTTCCGTCCGCTGCAGCGCGCCGCGCCCTCACCTCCGCCCGCACGGCGCGTCGACTTGGCCCCGGCCGCGCCGCCCTCCGTCGCCGCTGCACCCGCGACCGCGAGCGTCGCGTCGACCCTCACATCCGCAGCCGTGGCGAACCTCGCCGAGTCGGTGGTGAGCGCCTCGCCGCCCGCGCCCCCCGCGATCGCGACCCCCGCGACCCCCGCGATCGCCTTGCTGCCCCCCGTCGCGCCCGCGGCCCCGCCGGGTCCGTCCGCGACCCTTCGCCCCGAGCCATCGCCACCCGCGCCGCTGCGCCTGCAGGCCCGCGAGGTCGCGCCGCCGCGCCGCGCCCTCCAGTTCGAGGCGCTCGCGCAGCCCGCCGTTACCAGTCCCGAAGGACATGTCACAAGCGACATGTCCGTTGCGACAGCCACGCCCGCGGTCCCGATCAGCGGCGCCCAGGCCCCGGCCACGCCCGCTGAGCCGAGCCCGCGGCGTGAGGCCCCGCGTCGCTCCCCGCCGCGATCGATCGCCACCAGTTCGAGGACGTCCTGGTCGAAATCCTCCGCGCCGCCGCGCGTCGCCACGGGGTCGAGGTCTGATGCCGCAGAACGTCCCCACCTCGACGATCCGGATCGACCAGCAGGCGCTCGGTGGGGCGAGCAGCGAGCTGCTGCTCCTGCGCGTGCGCTGCGAGACCGGCATGGACGGCGTCGGCGTCTGCGAGCTCGAGCTCATCGTCCCCGCCGGCGCCAGCCTGCCCGCGCCGGGCCAGCCGCTGACCGTCGCGCTCGGCCTCGACGGCAGCGAGTCCGACGTGTTCAGCGGCGAGATCGAGGCCGTGCAGGTCGGCGAGAGCTGGGTCCGCGTCGTCGCCAGCGACGCCCGCGCGCGCCTGGCCTGCACCTACCTCACCGGCAGCTACGAGGCCCAGGGCCCCGGCAAGATCGTCCGCGACCTGCTCGGCCAGGCGAAGGTCCAGGTCGGCAGCGCCGCCGACGGCCCCGAGCTCGCCAGCTACGTCGTGTTCCCCCAGCTCTCGGTGCTGCGGCACATCGAGCGCCTCGCCGAGCTCATGGGCGCCGACCTGTTCATCGACGCCAAGGGCAAGGCCAACTTCGTCGCTGGCGATCAGCAGGGCGCCAGCGTCGAGCTGCGCTACGGCGTCGATCTGCTGTCCGCCGCGCTCGAGCGCTCCGGCTCGGTCCGCGCGGGCGTCGAGGTGTGGGGCGAGGGCGCCGCGAGCACCCAGGGCAGCGACAAGGCCCACTGGCTACCCGACGATCTGGGCGGCGTGAAGGGCAGCGCCACCGTGGCGAGCGCGCGCAGCTACGCGAGCAGCGGACCGCGCACCGCCTTCGTGCAGGACGGGGCGCTGCGCACTGGCAGCGCCGTCGGCGACGCCGCGAAGGGCCGCGCCGCCGCCCTCGACCGACCGCTGCGCGGCGTCATCGAGGCCATCGGCCTCGCCCGGGTCGCCCCCACCGACACCATCACGCTGTCCTCGCTGCCGGACGGTCACCCGCTCGCCGCGATCCTCGAGCGGGGCACGCTGCGTGTCCGCCGCGTGCGTCACCAGCTCGACGGCGTCCGCGGCTTCACCACCAGGCTGGAGTTCTAGGCATGCCCGTACGCATCGGCAGCATCGAGCTCACCGGCCTGCAGGACATCCGCACCCAGGACGCCCGCAGCCTCGTGCAGCAGCGCGGCCCGGGCCAGGCCGGCAGCGTCGCCCAGGACCTCGGACGCGAGCCCGTCGTCGTCACCATGGAGGGCCTGCTGCTCGGCGACGATCCGCACGCCGCGCTCGAGGAGCTGCGCCAGGCCCAGACCGACGCGCGCCCGCTGGCCTTCGCCGCCGACGCGATCGCCGGCGCCGCGCTGACCGACGTGCTCATCGAGGACCTGCAAGTCCGCCAGCTCTCCGGCTACCGCGAGCGCTACCACTTCTATCTCCGCGTCCGCGAGTACACCGAGCCGCCCGAGCCCGCCGGGGCCAGCCTGGCCGATGTCGACGCGGGCATCGACGCCGACGCCGCGGCCTGGAACGAGGGCGCTCTCGGGGCTGTCGCGGTGCTGCAGGACCCGAGCTCGATCGCCAGCGCCGTCGCCGACAACCCCGGTCTGCTCGCCCAGCTCAGCGCCGGTGAGATCGGCGGCGTGCTGCAGCAGGCCGCGGGCGCCCTCTCGGGCGGCGACTTCGCCGGCGTCATGCGGGCGCTCGGCCAGATCGACACCCAGAAGTTCGTCTCGGTCATCACCGACCTCGCCAGCGCCGACAGCTTCGGCGACTTCATGGAGAAGCTCGCGGGCGAGGGCATCGACCTGCTCGAGGAGCTCACCGGCGTCGACCTCGGCGCCGCCGCCAGCCTCATCAAGGCGATCGCCGGCGGCAGCGACTTCCTCGCCAAGCTGCAGGAGGTCGGTCGCCGCGCCAGCGAGCTCGGCGGCGTGATCGCCGGCTTCGATCCCAGCCTCGGCGCCGCCCCCTTCCTGCGTCCGAACGGCACCACCCCGCGCGACGTCGTCGGCAGCGTCGACGAGCTCATCGTCGCCGTCGACGAGCTGTTCAAGACCGACACCGTCGCCGCGCTCGCCGACCTCGCCCAGCAGTTCGGCATCGGCGGCGCCCTCACGACCGCCTTCGACGGCCTCATCGCCGCGCTGCAGCAGGCCGACCAGTGGCTTTCGAAGCTCGAGGAGCCGCTGACCAAGGCGCTCGGGATCGCCAACACCGTCAAGGGCCTGATCGACGCCATCGTCGGCCTCGGCACCACCGGCAGCAAGCCGGCGCTGCGGCTCCCGCCCGCCGCCGGATCGATCCTCATGACCGCCTCCGAGATCGCCGCCGCCGTCGGCCGCGTCCTCGCCGGTCTGCCGCGTTACACCGAGGAGGTCGTGCCCGTGCGCGACGCCCTCGCCGGCCTCGTCACCACCGCCGGGACCCTGCGCGACCAGGTCCAGGGAGGCGCCCCGCCGTGAGCGACCTGATGCACATCCTCCGCGCCGTCGTCCGCGAGGAGCTCAAGGCCCTGCGCCTCGGCGACATCGCCGTCGTCACCGCCACGATGCCGCACGCGGACGGTGACACCCACAACTACGAGTGCAACGTCAAGCTGCGCGAGCAGGGCCTCGAGCTGCGCAAGGTCCCGATCGCCACGCCGCACATCGGCATGGCCAGCGCCCCGCGCGAGGGCGACCTCGTCTACGTCTCCTACGTCGGCGGCGACCCCAACCGCCCGATCGTCGTCGGCCGCCTCTACTCCGACAAGGCCAGCCCGCCGATCCACGCCGAGGGCGAGTGGCGCGTCGAGTCGCCGCTCGCCGGCGAAGCCTCGCTGACCATCGACAAGGACCAGTCGATCGTCCTCACCGCCGGCAAGAACATCGTCACGATCAAGAAGGACGACGTCATCGAGATCACCGGCGAGGCCGACCTCAAGATCGAGGTCAAGGGCGACGTCAACATCAAGTGCACCAACGCCAAGATCGACGCCTCCGGCGACGTCGACCTCGGCACCGGCGGCGGCGGCGTCATCACCGACAAGACCCACAAGTGCTACTTCACCGGCGCTCCGCTGGTCGGCTCCATCACGGTCAAGGCGAAGGGATAAGCCATGCCTGCGCCCCAGAGCTCCGAGATCACCAGCTTCGCCAAGTCGGCGCTGCAGTCCAAGGGGCTGCAGGGGGAGAACGCGCCCGACCTCGGCGAGGCGATCGGCGAGACCTGCGGCGCCGCGCTGCAGCTGTTCATGGGCCAGGCCATGGTCATGCCCGGCATCCCGGCCGCCGCTCCGCCGCCGCCCGGGGCCGGCGCGACCGCGGGTCCCGGTCAGCTCGCGCCGCCGCCCGCGGGTGGACCCGGGGCCTCGCTCATCGAGCCGATCGCCGCCGGCTTCCTCAGCGCGAAGGGCATCCGCGGCGAGAACGCCCCCGACCTCGCCAAGGTCATCGCCGGCGCCGTCGCCCAGGGCATCCAGATGTTCACCGCGCAGGTCATGGTCAGCCCCGGGATCGCGATCTCCGGCTTCGTCACCAGCGCGCCCGGCACCCTCACCGGCGCCGCGCCGCAGGCCAGCGCGATCGAGGGCGTCGCCAGCGGTCTGTGCAGCGGCAACAAGCTGCAAGGCGAGAACGCACCGGACCTCGCCGGCGCGCTCGGCAAGGCCATCGCCGACGCGCTCGCCCAGCTGATGCAGCGGGCCCTGGTCGCGCCCGGCATCCCCGCATCGCCGGGCGCGACCGTCGGCCCCGGGAGGTTGCTATGAGCGACGCCAGCAGCAAGGATCTCCAGCTCGGCAGCGACCTGCGCGTCATCTTCACCGGAGACGGCCGCGCTGACATCGTCTGGAGCGACCACGATCTCGAGCAGGTCACCGGCCTCGACAACCTCGCGCAGGCGCTGACGCTGCGCCTGCTCGTGCAGCGCGGCGAGCTGCGCGGCCTGGCCCACCCGCGCTACGGCAGCCGGATCCACGAGCTCATCGGTCAGACCCTCGACCGGCCCAACCTCGACCTGCTGCGTCGCCACGTCCGCCACGCGCTGCTCGGCGACCCGCGCGTCGCCGCCGTCGAGTCGCTGCAGGTCGAGCCGATCGCCGCCTACCCCGGGGCCGTGCAGGTCACCGCGACCGTCCGCGCCCGCACCGGAGCCATCACCCAGATCGAGGTCGCAGTCGACCTCGCGTGAGCGTTTGAGGAGCCCATCATGGTCAGCGAGCACACCAGCATCCAAGGCGTTCTCACCCTCGAGCTGCGCGACCCGGCCGGCGCGCTGCTCGAGCGGCACGTGGTCCACAACTTGATCACCAACCGCGGCAAGTCGCTGCTGGCCCAGCTGCTCGGCGGCAAGACCAACGGCGCGATCACCCTGGCGATCGGCGTCGGCTCCGGCACCGCCGCGCCCACCCCGGACGACCCCGGGCTCGCGACCAAGCTCGGCGAGGCCAAGGCCGAGATGACCGAGCCCTTCGTCATCAGCGGTCAGGTGCGGGTCAACGTCCGCTCGACCATCGCCGACGGCGGCACCGCCGACAACCCGCTGCCGCTGACCGAGGCCGGCATCCTGGTCCGCGTCGGCCAAGAGGCGCCGGTCGTGTTCAACCGCGTCACCTTCCCCGTGATCAACAAGGGCCCCAACATGAGCCTCTTGCTGTCGTGGGACCTCAACTTCTAAGCACCCGTGCGAGGGCCTCATGAGCGCGATCTACGACGATAAAGACACCAGCTTCGCCGGCGTCGTCGAGCGGCTGCTCGGCTTCGCCGGCCGCCCCGGCGACGCCGTCGGCGGCGTCGCGCGCACCCTGCTCGAGGCCGTCGCCCGCGAGTTCGCGATCTTCTACGCGACCCTCGACGCCGCCCACCGGGCCGGCTTCCTCGACACCGCCGAGGCCAGCGCGCTCGACAACGTCGTCGCGATCCTCGGGGTCACGCGCGCCCGCGCCGGTCGCCTCGCCGGCAAGGTCCAGTTCAGCCGCGCCGTGCCGGCCCAGCAGGACATCGTCATCCCGGCCGGGCGCCGCGTCACCGGCGTGCTCGCCGACAAGCCGCTGCCGCTGTTCGAGACCGTCGAGGAGGTGGTCCTGGCCCGCGGCGAGACCCACGTAATCGCCGAGGTGCAGGAGGTGCGCGAGGAGGGCAGCCCGCCCGCGCCGCAGCTGCTCAACCCCGACACCCTCACGATCATGCCGCGCCCCGTGCTCGGCGTGGAGACCGTGCGGAACATCGAGCCGCTGCGCCAGCGCCAGGCCGACGAGAGCGACGAGCAGCTGCGGGCCCGCGCGCGCACCGTCCTGCGCGAGAGCCAGCGCGGCACGGCCCCGGCGATCGCCGCCGCCGTGCGCGAGCAGGGCGTCGTCAACGTCGAGGTCCGCGAGCCCGCCGACCTCCCGCCCGGCGTCCTGCGCGTCATCATCAGCGACCCCGGCTTCGAGAAGGACCTCGAGGCCCGGGCCCGCGTCGAGGAGACCCTGCGCAACGCCAAGCCGGCCGGCGTGCGCGTGCTGCTCGAGTTCCAGCGCTCGCTCTACATCACCGCCCAGATCGAGGTCGAGCTGGTCGACGCCGGCCTCGACGACCGCGCCCGGACCCGCGTCGCCGACGAGCTGCGCCAGATCCTCGTCGCCGCCGCCCGCGGCCTCTCGCCCGGCGCCGCCGTGCGCCGGCAGAAGATCGAGGGCCCGCTGCTCAGCCACGTCGCTGTCGCCGCGGTCCAGCGCTGCACCCTCGGCCTGCGGGGCGTCGACCTCGCGACCCGCCCGCAGCTCCCCGGCGGCGACCTCTACGTCGACGCCTACGAGTCCGCCGTGCTCGAGGCCGCCGACATCAAGCTGACCTGGTTCACCCGGCCCGCCCTCAGCACCGAGCTGGTGGTCCAGAAGGCCGGCAACGCCGACTCGATCCGCGCCAGCGTCCGCGAGGTCGTGCAGCAGTACAACGCCTTCATCCGCAGCAAGGGCACCGCCGACTTCCTGTTCGTCGACCTCCAGAGCCGCCTCACCCCGCTCGGCATCACCATCACCGCCCTCAGCGCCACCCGCGACGGCGTCACCGCGACGGAGGGTCCCGGCGACGCCAAGAAGATCAAGCTCGCCGCCGACGAGCTGGTCGCGCTCGGCGACGTGGAGGTCATCGCGTGAACCGCGAGCAGCGCCAGCGCCAGATGCTCGCCTCGCTGCCCCTGCTGCTGCAGGAGGGCGCGAACCTCGGCGAGCTCTGCTCCCACCTCGCCCGCATGATGAGCGGCGAGCCGGACGACTGCGCGATCGAGTACGGCGTCAGCCGCCTGCTGCGCTCGCGCTGGCACAGCCTGGCGCAGGGCTGGCGCACGCCGACCCCCGAGGCCCGCGCTGCCAGCGAGCTCGGCCGCATCGGCGCGCTGTTCGGCTTCCCGCCAGCCCGCGCCGAGCAGGTCGACGCCTTCCGCCGCCGCCTCGTCGAGTTCGTGGCGATCCACCGCGCCGGCCTGACCACCGCGCCGGCGATCCTCCGCCTCGTCGCCCTCGTGTACCAGGCCGAGGCCACACCGACGATCACCTGGAACATCGCCGACCGCAGCGCGCGCGCCACCTTCATGGCCCGCGGCCCCGGCGGTGAGCGTCGCGAGGTCCGTGTCGACCTCATCGACAACCCGAGCGCGCCGAGCTCGGTGCACTTCGCCAAGGTCCCGGCGAACCGCCGGCTCACCGTGACCAACGGCGGCCTCGACCCCGCGCTGCCAGAGCTGCGCCTGCGCCCGCAGAGCGGCCCCGCGCGCGTGCCCGTGTTCATCCACAGCGACTCGGGCCTGCGCCTGATCTACGTCGGCGTCGTCAAGGACGGCGACACCCTCACGCTGCGCCACCGGCGGCCCGCGCTGATCAACGGCATCCCGCAGCCCGGCACCCCGGTGCTGCTCACCAACCCCTTCGTGTTCGACGGCGAGACCTCGCGCTTCACCGGCCCCGACCACGTCGGCGCCCGCTTCTCGGTCGCCGAGCGCGACTCGAGCATGCCGAGCCTCGTGCCCGGCGAGAGCACGTGGATCTACAACGCGATGGCCCGCAACGAGCTCGCCGCGTTCCTGTCGCCGTGGCCCAATCTGGTCAAGCTGGCCACCCTCGCCGACGAGGTCCCGGCCGCCCCCGACGCCGACATCGAGCTGCGCTGGGACGAGTCCGTGCCCGCGTCGGTCGCCCTGCGGGTGCCGGCCGACCACGTGCCCCACGCCTTCGAGATCGAGGGCGAGCTCGGCCCCGAGCGGCGCCTCGCCGCGTTCGTGCGCGAGCTCGAGTGGGCCCTGAACTACGGGCGCGCCGCCGGCATCCGGGCCCGCGTCGAGCTCGCCCTGCCGCAGGTCAGCGAGGCCCTCGAGCTCAGCGACGCGCTGGGCCTTCGCGTCGACCTGCCGCTCGCCGAGGCGCAGCCGATCGGCGAGGTCGTGCCAGCGCCGACCGCCGGCATCCACATCGTCGAGACCCTTCCCGAGACGAATGACCCGCTGTACTTCGGCGGCCTCTTCGACACCACCCTGTTCGAGACCTCGCTGTTTCAGTAGGCCACCATGACCCAGCCGACGATCACCACGAAGCTCGTCCGCAACGGCGTGCCGCTCGCGCTGGGTGCCGTCGTGCCGGTCGCCGATGACGGCACCGCCGTCGAGCTCACGCTGCCCGCTGGCCTCGAGCTGCAGGCCGCCAACCTGACGGTCCAGGTGCCCGACGACAGCGACCCGATCGCGCTGCACAGCGGCGCCACCCTGATCGCCAGCACCGGCGCCTGGTCGCCGGCCAGCGACCTCACCTGGCTCACGCTCGACTGGGGCGCGCGCCGGGCCCTGGTCAAGCTGACCGTCACCCTCAAGGCCGGCGCACCCGCGACCTTCCTGCGCCTGCGGGTCGCCGACGCGGGCCCGTGGCTGCTGGCCACGCCAGCCGCGATCGTCCCGGTCACCAGCCTCAGCGCCAGCGTGCAGCTGCCCGGCCTCGCCGCCAGCCGCCTGATGATCGAGCCGGTCACCAAGCCCGCGTCGCCCAACAGCCCCGAGGACTACGTCCCGTCCGCGAGCACGATCACCGCGGTCACCCTGACCGGCGCGCGGCGACCCCCGGCGCTCACCGTCAGCCTCGCACCGGCGACCGTCGTGCACCACGAGGCCGCCTTGCTCCCGCCCGGCGCGAGCTTCAACCTGCGCGAGCCGCTGCTCGCTGCGCTGCGCAAGCAGCTCCCCGGACGCGCCGGCGGCACCGCCCAGATCGTCCTGCGCTCGCCCGCCGCCGCCGAGCTGCGCAAGCTCTCGCTGACCCTCAGCGTGCGCCGCTCGGTCACTCTCTGGCAGAGCGCCGGCCCCGAGCTCACGCTCGCGGTGAAGCCCGGCGTCGACGCGACGGCCACCGCCGAGCTCACGGCCCACCCGCTGCGCTTCGCCGTGCAGCTGCGTCCCGAGCTGCGCCCCGAGCTGCCGCCGGCCGTGCCATCGGCGCCGGCTCAGGTCAGCTACGCCCACCGCTGCGGCCCCGATTCGATGCTCGCGCAGGCCTTCCGCTTCGCCAGCGGCGGCGCCATGGTCGGCGTCGATCTGTGGCTCGCCGCGCGGACGACCGCGGTGCGCGGCGAGCTGAAGATCCTCGCCGACGAGCGTGGCGCCCCCGGCGACGCGCCGCTGGCGAGCGTCCCCGTCGAGCTCGCGGACCCGGGCGCCGGCATCCTCGGCGCGTACACCTGGCGATCCTTCGACCTGCCCGAGGCCGTGATGCTCGCGTCCGACGCGACGGTCTGGGTCGCGCTCGAGCTGGCCGAGGGCGAGCTCCTGTGGGCGCTGGCCCAGACGCCGCCCGGCCCCGTCGGGCCGCTGCTCCGCCGCGAGCGCGCCGAGTCGTGGGTCCCACGCGACATGACCTTTGGGACAGGTCCGAGCAAGCCGTGGGCGATCACCCGCCCGCGCCTGCGTAACGACGGCCCGGCGCTGCCGCTGCAGCTGCAGCTGCAGCGCAGCGGCGTCGTGATGCAGGTCGTCGCCGACGCCGACGGCTGGGTCCGCCTCGACGCCGCTGGCCTCGCCCCGCTCGCCGTCGGGCCCGTCGACGCCCCGCTCACGCTGGTCGTCCGCAGCCCGAGCGAGGGCCGCGTGATCCTTCGCGATCTGCTGATCGAGCTGCCGGTCCAGAGCAGCAGCTGGAGCTTCACCAACCCGCCGTGAATCGAGGTCCGCCGTGCTCGCCGCCGCCGAAGCCCACTACGCCGCCGCGCTCCAGGCCGCCCTCGCACCGGGCGCTGCGATCTTGTTCGGCCCGGCGCCGAGCGTCCCGGTCGGCGCCAGCGTGCAGGTGCTCGCCGAGCAGCTCCGCCTCGCTCCGCCGAGCCAGGACCTCGGCGACGAGCGCGGCGCGGCCCGCCACTTCACGGCCCAGAGCTGGCAAGGCGACGGCGTCACCACCAGCTTCCCGCTGCCGCCCGGTGCGCTCGAGGTCGCCGAGGTCGAGGCCCCGCCCGGCTTCCCGCGCGCGCGCGGCGACGACTACCGCGTCGACGCCGGCACGCTCCGCTTCTCGCGGCCGCCGGCCATGGGCATCGGCGTCCGCGCCCTGCTGCTCGGCGCGCCCGCCCGCGGCTTCGTCGAGCGCCGACGCGGCGAGCTGACGCTGCGCCTGCGGGCCCGCGCCGCGACCGGCCTCGACGAGCTCGCCGAGGCGGCTCTGGCCGCCGCGCTCACGGCCTGCGTCGACCTGCCGGACCTCGTCGCCGCGGCGACCGCCGGCGTGCGCGCCCGCCTGTGCCGGCCGGTCGCCTTCCTGGTCGCGGTGACGCGCCAGCGCGAGCGCGTCGGCGAGGCCGAGCGCGCCTGCGTCGAGCTCGAGTTCCTGCTGCGCGGCGAGGCCCTGCTTCACGTCGCGCTCGGAGTCCCGGATCCGGTCGATCGGATCAAGTCTGTCGAGCCTGGCGTCGTCGACGTCGGGTGACATTTTCACCTGGCTTTTAGGCCAGGTCTCAGTGAGGAGGGTGTGGAGATGGCTGTGAATATCTACGACGAACTGAAGAACGCGCTCACGCAAGTCAAGACGGTGCTCGAGGAGGGCGCCGACACGATCCGTCCCGCCGTGCAGGCGATCGCCGCGGCGATCCCCCAGGTCAACGAGCTGCTCACCAAGCTGGTCGAGCTGCTCGGGCTCCTGAAGACCGAGATCGGCAAGCTCGACACCTCGGTCATCCCGATCGACAAGGTCCTGCCCTTCGTCAACGCCGCCAAGACCTTGCTCGACTCGGCGAAGAACGTGCTGCCCGAGGCCGACAAGCCCAAGGTCGACACGGCGCTCGAGGTGGTCGGCGTCATCTCCAGCTTCCCGACGCCGGAGCAGATCAAGGCCGAGGTCATCACCCTCGTCGATCAGGTCGCGGCCCTGATCGGCACGCTGCGCGCTCCCTGAGCGCGCTGCGGCCACGTGGCGGCCTGCGGGGGGATCGGCTAGCGTTGCCCGGCGCATGCCCAAGCCCTTCCCCTCGCTCCTCCTGCGTCACAGCGGCGTGGCCGCCCAGGGCGCCTTCGCCGAGGCCCAGGCGGCCTTCCTCGATCCCGACCCCGCGACCGTGCAGCGCCTCAAGGATCTGCTGCAGGCCAGCGACGCCGGCGTCGTCGCCCACTTCTACATGGACGCCGAGCTGCAGGGCGCCCTGCTCGCGACCGGCTGGTCGCGCCTGCACATCTCCGACTCGCTGGTGATGGCCGACCGCGCTGTCACAATGGCTCAGAAGGGCGCCCGCGCCATCGTCGTGCTCGGCGTCGACTTCATGTCCGAGAACGTGCGCGCCGTGCTCGACAGCGCCGGCTTCGCCGCGCTCCCGGTGTACCGCGTCACCGCCGAGCCGATCGGCTGCTCGCTCGCCGCCGCCGCCGAGGCCCCGGCCTACGCGGCCTATCTCCACCGCGCCGCGGCCACGCCCAACGCCCTGCACGTCGTCTACATCAACACCAGCTTGCGGACCAAGGCCCACGCCCAGGCGATCGTCCCGACCATCACCTGCACCTCGTCCAACGTCGTCCAGACGATCCTCGAGACCTTCGCCGCCCAGCCCGACGCGAACGTGTGGTTCGGCCCGGACACGTACATGGGCCACAACCTGCGCGTGCTGTTCGAGCGCCTCGCCGACCTCGACGACGCGGCGATCGCCGCGGTCCATCCGCAGCACACGCGGGCCAGCATCACCGCCCTGCTGCCGCGCTTCCACTACTTCGAGCAGGGCAACTGCATCGTCCACCACATGTTCGGCGCCGAGGTCGTCGCCCGCGTGCGCGCCGACTACCCCGACGCGATGGTCACCGCCCACCTCGAGGTCCCCGGCGAGATGTTCGCCCTGGCCCTCGAAGGCCAGCAGCGCGGCCGCGGCGTGGTCGGCAGCACCTCCGACATCCTCGGCTACATCACCGCCCAGGTGCGCGCCGCACCCGAGCACGAGCCGCGCCACCTGCAGTTCGTCCTCGGCACCGAGGCCGGCATGGTCACCTCGATCGTCCACGCGGTCCGCGCCCTGCTCGCCGCGCGCCCGCTGCTCACCGTCGAGATCGTGTTCCCGGTGGCCGAGGGCGCCGTCGTGGCCACGGGGGACGCCACGCTGCCGCTGGTCCCCGGGGTCGCCGGCGGCGAGGGCTGCAGCACCGCCGGCGGCTGCGCGACCTGCCCGTACATGAAGATGAACTCGCTCGACGCGCTCATGGCCGTGCTCGAGCGGATAGCGAGCCCGGCCGCGCTCTCGGCCCACGCGCCTCGCGTCTACCGCGAGCTGATCGGCGGCCGCACCGTGGCCCAGCTCGGCGAGCTGCCGATCTTGCACATGCGCGAGTTCCAGCGCTCGGGCCACCTGCCAGCCGTGCTGCTCGTCGACATGCGCTCGCGGGCGGTGAGCTAATCGCTGATCACGGCGGCAGCGAGCAGAGGCCGAGCGTGACGAACTGCGGCGGGGCCTGGCCCTCCGCGTAGTACGGCACGCACAGCTCGCCCATCGCCTTGTTGGGGCAGGTGTTGGGCTTGTCGGTCGAACAGAAGGGCGAGCAGCAGCCGTCCGGCGCGTCGCAGCCGGGGATCTCCGCCGCGTTCGTGCACAGCAGGCCGGGGTCGCAGCCGTTGGCCACCTCGCAAGAATCGCCGGCCTGGCCCTCCGCGCCGCTCGCGTCGAGGATGCAGAACCACTGGTCGACGTTCGGGAGGCACACCTCGCCGGCGTCGCAGGTGTTCGAGTCGAGCGGGTCGCAGGGCGCGTCGCAGAAGCCCCAGAAGCAGCTCTGGCAGGCCAGGCCCGCGCACTGGTCACCCGGCGCGCAGCCCGGATCGGGGTCGCTGAAGATGCCGCACAGCTTGTGGCACTCGCCGACGCCCTGGTCGTCGGGGAACAGACACACCGTGCCGAGCTCGCAGTCGTCGGTGCCGTCGAGCTCGTCGCCGAGGACAGAGCAGGGCGAGCCATGCGGTTTCGGGTCGGGCGCCAGCGGGACGCAGATCGGCGTGCCGTTGAACACGCTGCCGCTGCCCATGCCCGACGGGTTGCACTTCTGGCCCGCGGGACAGGACTGCTCCGCGAGGTCGCAGCCCAGGACGCCCGCGTCACCGCGCACGACGAAGGTCTCGCCGTCGCCGCTCGTGTCCGCGTGGGTCGTGGTTACAGGGTCGCCGCTCGTCGAGGTCGGGCTCGTCGCTGTGGGGCTCGTCGATGTGGCGCTCGTCGACGGGCTGTCGCTCGTCGCGGGGACGCCGGTGCCGCCGCCGTCGCTGCTCGTCAGCACGATCTCTCCCGTGTCGTCCGCGCCCTTCGGACCGCAGGCGAGCAGCGCCACGGCGATCCAGCCAGGACCCAGGATTGTTTGGATTGAGACCCGCATGAAGGCGACGATGCCACAATCGCCGTCCCTGACACGCCCGAAATTGGCGCGCCGGACGGCTCAGCGACGGGCGCCGCTGGGGTTCATGCGACCGGTCGCGTAGAGGAGTCGGGTGGTCGCGACGTGGAGGTCGATGCGGGCGCTGACGGCTTGCAGCCCGGCGCGCACCTGGTCGCCCTCGGCGTCGATGATGTCGTTGGTGGTCGCGGCGCCGGCCTTGTAGTTCTCGCTGGCGACGCGGTAGGCCTCGGCGGACGAGGCGAGGCCGCGGGTGCTGAGCTCGATGGCCGCGAGGGCCCGTTCGCGGTCGTGGTAGGCCTGCACGACCTCCATGGCGATGCCGCGGCGCATCAGCTCGGCTTGCAGGATCAGCTCGCGCTTGTCGCTCTTGTGCTCGCGGACCTGGGCCCGGGTCATCAGGGTCTGGTTGATCGTGTAGCTGAGCTGCACGCCGGCCGACCACGACGCGCGCCACACCGGCGACAGCGGGAAGAAGCGCTGGTTGGGGTTCGCGTAGGTGGTCTCGGCGAAGCCGTCGAGGCGCGGGTAGTACTGCGCCCGCGTGGCCCGGATGCCGTGCTCGACGCCGTCGATCGCCCGCTCCAGCGCGCGGAGCTCGAGGCGCTTGCCGTGAGCCTCGGCGATCAGATCGTCGAGCCGGGGCAGCGAGGCCATCGGCGGCGGCGACAGCATGTCCTCGCCGACCTCGTAGCTGCGCGCCGGCTCGTTCATGGTGATCGCCAGCGCTCGCTCGCTGATCTGGCGGAAGGCGCGGGCGTCGTTGATCGCCTCCTGCTGCGAGGACACCAGCGCGTCGACGCGGAGCACGTCGGAGCGGGTGGCCGCGCCGGCGTCGAACAGGTTCTGCACGTCGGCGAGGCGGGCCTGGGTCCGCTGCAAGGCGTCCTCGATCACGATCAACGCGGCGACCGATCGCAGCCAGTTGAAGTAGGTCAGGCGGGCGTCGGTCTCGACCTTGACGCGCTCGGCGTCGCGGGCCAGCGTCGCCGACTCGCGCGCGGCGAGGCTGCCCTTCCGGGCCGGCGCCAGCGACAGGATGTAGTCGGAGATCGGGATCGCTAGCTGGGCCTGCAGCGAGTAGCTGTTGAGCGGGATGTTGATCTTGAACGGCGGCGTGACGACCAGCGGCTGGCCCATCGGGTCGAGCGCGCACTGGCCGACGCCGCCAGGGCAGGGGCCGACCGTGACCGGCGCGGCGGCTGCACCGTCGGCCGGACCGTTCGCGGCGCCGACACCCGCGCCGCCGCCGAAGTTGATCGCCGCCTTCGACAGCCGGGTGTAGCCGCCCTTGACGCCGAGGGTCGGCAGGAAGGCGATCATCGTCTGGTCGAGCCTCGCGGCCGCCCGCTCGATCGCCACCTGCTTGATCTGCAGCGAGGGCGAGGCGGCGATCGTGCGCTCGGCGACGATGTCGCTGGTGAGCCCGCCCGCGACCGGCGTGAGGCCCTTGCCGAGCGGGCTCTGGCGGAGCGAGGCGTCGAGCGCCGCCGGGTCGGCGGCGTTGCCGAGGACGGGTCGGCTGCTGGCCGGCACGACTGGCGCGGCGTCGTCGCGCGGGAGGGCGGAGCTTGGGGCCGGCGGCGGAGAGACGAGCGCGCGCGGCGAGGGAGCCGCGACCATGAGGGCGGCGAGGAACAGGGTGGAGGCGGTCATTCGCGGTGGCCCGGCTTGACGATGTTGGGGATGACGAGGTCGCTGGCGACGGGGTCGTCGGCGTCCGATCTGGCTGAAAGGTCAGGTGACACGTGGCCCGCCAAGTGCGGCGACATGTTGAGGCCGGCCGCCCACGGGGCGTCGAGCGACTCCGCGGGCAGGTTCGGGTCGATGCCGAAGAACTTGCGGCCGATCCACTTCATCGAGCGGCTGGTCGTGAGGCGGTCGAACAGCAGGTAGGCGACCGGGACCACGACGAGGGTGAGCACCGTCGAGGTGATCATGCCGCCGATGACGATGACGGCCATCGGCGCGCGGGCCTCACCGCCCTCGCCGAGCGCGAGGGCGACGGGGACCATGCCGAACACGGTCGCCGCGGCGGTCATGACGATCGGGCGCAGGCGGATGCGGCCGGCCTTGAGCAGGGCGTCCTTGATCTCGGCGCCCTGGGCCCGCTCCGAGTTGGCGAAGTCGACCAGCAAGATCGCCGTCTTGGTCACCAGGCCCATCAGCATGATCAGGCCGATGAAGGAGAAGATGTTGAGGGTCATGCCGGCGAGGTAGATGCCGCCGAAGGCGCCCACGACCGAGAGCGGCAGCGAGATCATGATCACGATCGGCTGGGTCAGGCTGTCGAACTGGGCCGCGAGGATCATGTAGACCAGCACGATCGCGAGGGCGAGCGCCAGGAGCATCGCCGTGAACGCCTCGATCATGATCTCCGCGTCGCCGAGGTAGCTGGTGGTGAGGTGGGCCGGCACGACCCGCGCGGCGGCCTCGTTGACGAGCTTTTGGGCCTCGCCGAGGGTGACGCCCTTGATGTCGGCGAGCACCACGATCTGACGCAGGCGGTTCTGCCGCTCGATCTCGCTGGGACCGCTGCCGCGGCCGACCCGCACCACGCTGGCGAGGTCGACCAGCTGCCCGGTCACGCTGCGCACCTTGAGGTTGTTGAGCGCCTCGACGTTGGCGCGCTGCGCCTCGGGCATCTGCAGGATCACGTCGTAGATGTCCGAGCCCTCCTTGAGGTCGGAGATGGTGTCGCCGGCCATCAGGGCTCGGATCGTTCGCGCCACCGCTGCGACCGGGACGCCGAGGTCGGCGGCCTTGTTGCGGTCGACCTGGATCGCCACCTCCGGCTTGCCGCCGCGGTAGGTGATGTCGAGGTCGACGAACTTGCCGGTCTTGTCGAGCTCGGCGCGCAGCGCCTGGGCGGCGGCGGTCACCTCGTCGAGGTTGGTGCCGCGGATCGAGAACTGCACCGGCTGGGTGCGGAAGCCGCCGTCGCCGCCGAAGAGGTTGACCTCCTCGACCGTGACGAGCACGCCCGCGATGCCGGCGAAGCGGTCGCGCGCCCACTGCATCGCCTCCTGCTGGCTGTAGCCGCGCTGCTTGCGGGGCTTCAGCGTGACGGTGGTCTGGGCCCGGTTGACCTGGCCCTGGGCGCCGCCGCCGATGGTGGTGAAGGTGTCCTTGATGCCGTCCAGGTTGTCGCGGATGTCCTTGCCGATCGCCTGGGCGGTGGCGACGGTGGCGTCGAGGCCGGTGCCGGTCGGGAGCTCGACGTTGACCGAGAACTGCGACTGGTCCTGCTGCGGGATGAACTCGGTCGGCACGCGGGTGACCAGGCCGATCGAGGCGACCAGGGTGGCGATGGCGAGGGCGACGGTGGTCCACGGCCAGCGCAGCGCCCAGCGCAGCACGCCGGAGTAGACCCGCTCGACCGCCGCGAAGCCGCGGTCGAACAGGCGGGCGAACAAGCCCGGGGCGCTGGCGTGCTGCATCCGCATCAGCCGCGACGACAGCATCGGCGTCAGCGTGAACGAGACCAGCATCGACAGCAGCACCGCGGCCGAGACGGTGAGGCCGAACTGGAAGAAGAAGCGGCCGATGATGCCGCTCATGTAGGCGACCGGCACGAACACCGCGACGATCGAGAGGGTCGTGGCGATGACCGCGAGGCCGATCTCGGAGGTGGCGTCGAGGGCCGCGCGCATGCGCGGCTTGCCCATCTCGAGGTGGCGGTAGATGTTCTCGATCACCACGATCGCGTCGTCGACGAGGATGCCGATCGACAGCGAGAGCGCCAGCATCGAGATGTTGTTGAAGCTAAAGCCCATGTACGACATGAACGCGAAGGTCGCCACGACCGAGGTCGGGATCGCCAGGGCGGCGATGAAGGTCGCGCGGATGTCGTGCAGGAAGACCAGGATGATGATGATCGTCAGCAGGGCGCCCAGCACGAGGTCGAACTTGACGTCGTCGATCGCGTGCTCGGCGAACACGGAGTTGTCGGTCGGCATCGCCAGCTTGACCCCGCGCTTCTCCAGCTCGGGCTTCATCTCCTCGATCACCTCGCGGACCTGCTCGGCCAGCGCGACCACGTTGGCGCCGCTCTGCTTGCGCACGACCAGGGCCAGCGCGGCCTCGCCGTTGAGGAAGGAGGCCGAGCGGGCCTCCTCGACGTCGTCGACGACCTCGGCTACGTCGTGGACGCGGATCGCCGCGCCGCCGACCCCGCGGATCACGATGTCGCCGATCTCCGCGGCCGACTTGACCTCGCCCTTGGTCTTGATCGTCAGCTCGCTGCCGCCGGTCTTCACGTAGCCGGCCGGCAGCTCGATGTTGCCGGCCTGGATCGCGCCGGTCACGTCGTCGACGGTGAGGCCGAAGCCGATCATGCGGGCCGGGTCGACCAGCACCTTGACCTCGCGCTCGCGGGCGCCGATGAGGTCGACGGTGCCGACGCCGGGGACCTGCTGGATGCGCTGCTTGACCTCGTCCTTGGCCAGCTTGGTCAGGTCGCGGATCGGCATGTCGCTGGCGAGGGCGACCGAGAGCACCGGCGCGGCGCCGGTGTTGAACTTCTGGATGACCGGCGGGTCGATGCCTCGCGGCAGCTCGCGCTCGATCGCCGTGACCTTGTCGCGGACGTCCTGCAGCGCCTGGTTGCCGTCGACCTCGAGCTCGAACTCCATGATCACGGAGGTCACGCTCTCGTAGTTGCGCGAGGTCATGCGCTTGACCCCGGAGATCGACTGCAGCGCCTCCTCGATCGGGTCGGCCACCTTCGACTCCATCGTCTCCGGGTCCGCGCCCGGGTAGATGACGGTGGTCGTGATGACCGGGAACTCGACGTTCGGGAACAGCTCGACGCCGATCTTCGGCAGGCTGTAGAAGCCGAACACCATCAACGCGGCGATGAGCATCGCCGCGAATACGGACCTGCGGATCGATATCTCGGCGATCTTCACGGGGACTCCTTGGCGGCCGCAGGCTGCTTCGCGCGGGCGCTGGCGACGGGGCCCTTGGCGTCCGGCGGCGCGGCCAGCGCGGCGGCGGGCGGCGCGGCGGGGGCCGGCGGCGGGCTGAGCTCGACCTCGACGTACATGCCGGGGCGCAGCGTGTTGTCCTTGTTGTCGACGTCGGCGACGATCTCGATCGAGCGGGTCAACGGGTCGACGGTGGGCTGGATGCGCACGACCTTGGCCTCGCGGGTCGCGTCGACGGCGGTGAAGTGGGCGGTGATGATGTCGCCCTCCTTGACGTGCTTGAGCGTGCTCTCGGGGATCCGCGTGCGCAGCTCGATGACCGAGTGGTCCTGGATCAGCAGCACGGTGGTCGGCGGCATCATCGTCACCGTCTCGCCGACGCTCTTGAACTTGTGCGCGACGACCCCGTCGATCGGCGAGCTGACCGAGGAGTCGCTGGTATTGTGGCGGGCCATCGACAGCATGACCTCGGCCTGGCTGACGCCGTTGACGCTGGCGTTGAAGGCCGCCTCGGCGCGCTCGAGCACGGCGGCGGAGATGGTGCCCTTGTCGGCCAGCTGCTTCTGGCGATCGAGCTCGCGCTTGGCGTTGTCGCGGTTGATCGTGGCGCCCTGCAGCGCCGTCTCGGCCTGGGAGACGCCGAGGCGGATGCCGCGGGCGTCGAGACGGAACAAGATCTGGCCCTTCTTGACCTGGTCGCCCTCCTCGACCATCACGGCGGTGAGCGTGCCGCTCATCTTGGGGCCGAGCTCGGCGCTGTGCTTGGGCAGCGCGGTGGCGACGTAGTGGCTCGCGCCCGGGGTGGCCGAGGGCGTGGTGGTGACGGCGGGTCCGGCCCCGGCCCCGGTCCCTGTTCCGGTCTGCGGCGCGGGCGGCGGGCCGGGGATCGCCGGCGCTGCGGCGCCTTCGCGGGCGGGCGGGAGGCCGACCTTCTTCTCGCCGTTGTCGCACGCGAGGGTGCCCGTGATGCCCGTGATGATGGTGAAGAGTGCGGCCGCGAGGAGCAGGCGAGGGAGGTTTGCCGTGGTCATGGTGCTTGAGCGCCCCGGAGGAAGAGATCAACGATGGTGTCGGCCTTGGCGACCAGCCCCGGCGGGCAGCCGGCGCGGGTCCAGGCGAAGATGGTGGCGTCGCACATGCCCATGAGCATCGCGGCGAGGTCCTCGACCGGGACGTCACGACGCAGCTGGCCGCGCTCCAGCGCCTCGCGGATCACCGCGACGGTTCGCTGCACGCTGGCGGCGTAGCTGTGCTCGCCGTGCTCGTCGAGGGCCCGCTTGCGGGCGTACTCGGAGACCCCGGCGATGCGCAGGAACATCGAGAACAGGGCCCCGTGCTGCTCGAGGTAGGTGAACGCGTCGCGCATGCGCAGGCGAGTGCGCTCGAGCGGGTCGGGCACGTCCGCGTGGGCGTCGAGCAGGACGGTGACCTGGTCGCGCCCACGCTCGAGGATCGAGGTGAAGACCTCGTCCTTGTTCTTGAAGTAGTTGTAGAGGGTGCCGGCGGCGACCCCGGCCTCGGCGGCGATGTCGGTCATCTTGGCGTCGTGAAAGCCGAGCCGACCGAAGACCTGCTCGGCGGCCACGAGGATCGCCGCGCGGAAGGCCGCGCGCGACTCCTCGCGCACGGCGTCCCGCGTGCTCGGCTTCACGGGGGCGCGCGCCCCACCACGCTTGGTCCCGGCGCGCGCCGGCTCTGCCACCTTGCTCATGTCGGGGGTTCACTGCGATGAATCCCAGTTCATGTCAAGGTGAGGGATGTCGCTGTCTAATAATATTCAATACATGTAGATATTTACGAGATATCAGCGAGATGAGTGAAACCTGTTTTAGTTGCGGTGTCGGGGGCCGTGGTTCACGGGCTTGAACTGAAATTCACGGCCTAAGACCGCGCATCAAGGGCGCGACGAGGACGGCGCCTGTCCCAGGGACAGACGCCGTCGTGGGTGCTCGGGGCGCTCGCTCAGCGCGGCTGCGGGGGCGGCCGGGGCGGGCGCGAGTCGTCGCCGAGCTTGTCGCGGAGGACCTTGCTGAGGTCGACGCCGGTGACGGCCCGGACCTGCTCGCTGGCGTCGACGAGGCGGGCGCCGAGCGACGACTGGGCGGCATCGCCGACGCGGTGCGGGAGCACGGTGAGGCGGTCGATGCGAAGCTCGCCGATCGTGCCGGCGAGGTGCTGGAACAGGGGCACGAGCTTCTGCATGAGCAGCACGTCGCGGCTGCTGGCGCCGCCCTTGTTGTAGGTCTCGGCGATGCGGGTGAGCACCGAGGCGGTGGCGCGGCCCTGCTCGACGATCTTGGCGGCGGCGCCCTTGGCCTGCTCCTCGGCCTCGCGGCGGGCGGCGTCGGCGGGCTGGAGGATGTCGGCGTGGAGCTGGCGGCGGACCTGCTCGATGCGGGCCTCCTGCATGCTCACCTCGCCGCTGGCGGTGGCGATCAGGGCCTGGACCTCGGCCTGCTGCTGGGCGATCAGGGCGCCGCGGCGCGACTGCGCGTCGGCGACGCGGCGCTCGTTCTCCTTGGCCGCGATCTGCATCTGCGACTCGAGGGTGGCGAGCTCGGCGTTGCGGGTGTTGTTCCAGCGGAACTCGGCGGCCTGGGCCTGGCTGACGGCCTCGGCGATGAGCGCGTCGCGGCGGATCGCGGCGGATCGCTGGCGGCCCATGGCGTCGAGGTAGCCGACCTCGTCGGAGACGTTCTGGATCTTGAGGGTGTCGAGGACCAGGCCGAGCTTGCTGAGGTCGTGCTCGGCCTCGGCGGCGAGGCGCTGGGCGAAGGTCTCCTTGTCGGTGTTGACCTGCTCCGGGGTCATCGTCGACAGCACGCCGCGCAGGTTGCCCTCGAGGGTCTCGCGGGCGGTCTTCATGATCTGCTCGCGACCGCGGCCGAGGAAGCGCTCGAGGGTGTTGTTGAGCAGCGGCTCCTCGCCGGGCACCTTGATGTTGGCGACGCCCTGGATGTTGAGCGGGATGCCGCCCTTCGAGTAGGCGTTCTTGACCTGGACCTCGATGATCATGTTGGTCAGGTCCATGCGGTCGACCGTCTCGAACAGCGGCACGCGGATCGCCCGGCCGCCGCGGATGATGCGGTAGCCGTAGACCTTGCCCTCGGGGGTCTCGCGTCGGCGGCCGGAGAAGATCAGGACCTCGTTCGGCTGGCAGACGTAGAGGACGTTCTTGATGACGAGGAGGAGGGCGACGAAGGCGATGGCGCCGACGCCGATGAGCGCGAGGATGGCGTCGGGGTTCACTTGGAGGCCCTCCCGCTCGCCGAGGCGCCGGCGAGGATGGCTGGGATGTCGACGCCGGTGGTCTCATGCAGGGCGCTGAGCACGGCGGCGACGGTGTGGGGGAAGCTGGCGGCGTAGCTGGCGATGCCCGAGCCGTCGCCGGGGTCGAGGACGTGGACCTCGCGGACCTTGATCTTGTGCACGCTCTCGACGACGGCGGCGATCAACTCCTCGAGGTGCTGGATGACGTAGATCTCCTTGGCGTGCGGGCCCATGCTGCGCCAGGCCTCGCCGGTGAGCGCGAGCACCTCGGCGATCGCGGCGCCGTTCTCGATCGTCGGCGCCGCGGCGCCCTTGGCGAGGATCGCCTCGGCGGCGCGGTGGATCTCGGCCGGGACGATCACCTCGGCCATCAGGCGCTTCTCCGCCAGCTGGCCGCGCACCGTCTGCAGTTCCTGCTCGGCGTTGGCGCGGGAGGTCTTGGCGGCGGCCTCGGCTTCGCGCTCGACGGACGAGGCGCGGCCCTCGAGCTCGGAGCGCAGCTGCTGCAGCGCGTTGCGCTTCATCAGGATCGCGGTCTCGGCGGTGGCCTTGGCGAACTCGGCGCGCTGGTTGGCGGTGGCCTGGGCCTCGGAGACCTCCTGCGAGGCCTGGCTCTCGGCCTTCTCGGCGTCGCGCAGGACCGCGGCGATCTGCGGGCGGCCGAGCGAGTCGAGGTAGCCAGTGTCGTCGGAGACGTGCTGGATCTTGAGGGTGTCGAGGTGGAGGCCGAGCTTGTCGAGGTCGTCCTGGGCGCTCTTCACCAGGTTGTCGGCGAAGGCGAGGCGGTCCTCGTTGACCTCCTCGGGGGTCATCTGGGCCAGGACCTCGCGCAGGGCGCCCTCGAGGGTCTGGCGGGCGACCATCTGCACCTCGTGCGGCGACTGGCCGAGGAAGCGCTCGATCGCGTTGCGGATCAGGCGCGGGTCGGAGCTGATCTTGACGTTGGCGATCGCGTGGATCTTGAGCGGGATGTTGCCCTTCGAGTAGGCGTTGTTGACGGCGACGTCGATCGACATGATCGACATGTCGAGGCGATCGACGCGCTCGATGATCGGGACCCGCCAGGCCCGCCCGCGGCCGCCGCCGTGGTGCTCGGCGGCCTGGCTGCGGTCGCCGCGGCCGAGCACGATCATCGGCCCGAGGTCGACCCCGTCGCGCATGCGCCGGCGGCCGGTGAAGATCAGCGCCTCGTTGGGTCTGGCGATCAGGAGGAAATTCTTGACCAGCAGGAGCATGAGCAGGATGAAGAGGCCGACCGCGCCGGCGCCGACGAGGGCGAGGGTCGCCATGTCCTTGGTCAGGACCTCGAGGCCGGCGGCCAGGGTCGGGCCAGGTGTCAATGGATGGAGGGCTGCTGCGAGCTGCATCGTGTGGGTCTCCGGCGGGGGCCGAGGGGGAGGCGGGGAGTGAGGGCGCGGGTCGGGTGGGAGCGGCCACGCGAGGGCCGATGCGGGGTTGCTTGCGCCTCAGGAGTGGTCGCTCACGGGCACGCGAGCGACCACGGCGGTGGTCTCGTTCATCTGGATCACCATCGCCTCGTCGCCGGTAGCGAACGGGCGCTCGTCGTCGCTGGTGGCGAGCACGTCGACGGTGGTGCCCTTGAGGGTGATGCGCAGCTTGCCGAGGCTGCCAGGGCCGAAGCTGACGAGCACGCGGCCGGACTTGCCGACGTAGTCGCCGGGGCCGGCGGCGGTGCTGGTCTCGCTGGCGGACAGGCTGCGGAACACGGCGACCGTGACCTGACCCGTGAGGAGGCCCATGCCGAGCGAGAGGGCGAGGGCGACGACGCTCGAGTCGACCAGGTCGAGGCCGTCGAGGGCGAGCCCGGTGAGGCCGAAGAACGCGAGGAAGAACATCCAGAAGCGCAGCGACAGGAAGGCCGTAAACAGGCCGGCGACGCTGCCGTGGGCGTCCGCGACGCCGTGATCGATGCCCTGGCTGCCGCCAGTCTCGGCGTCGGCGTCGGCGTCGGCGCCACCGTCGGCATCATGGCCCCCGCCGTCCTTGTCGCCGAGCAAGATCGACGCGAGCAGGAGGATGCCACCGAGCGCGAAGGAGAACAGGTACACGTACACGTACATGCGCGGAGCGAGATGATTGCACGATCGGCGGTCTCGCGTGCAGGGGTTTGCGCGAGGCGCGGGAACACGCGAGCATCGCGGACCCGAGGCGCTGGCATGCTCGACGAGGAACAGGGTTCACACCGGCCAGGCGAGGCGCCGCTGCTGCCACAGTCGTTCTATGCCCGCGACGCGCTGGCGGTCGCGCGCGATCTGCTGGGCAAGCTCATCGAGCGCGACAAGGTGCTGCTGCGCATCACCGAGGTCGAGGCGTACCGCTGGCCCGGCGACACCGCGAACCACTGCCGGGCCGGTCGCACCGGGCGCAACGCGGCGATGTGGGGGCCGGCGGGGCGAGCGTACGTGTACCTCTGTTACGGCATGCACAACATGTTGAACGTCGTGACCGACGACGAGGGCGAGGGCGCGGCGGTGCTGATCCGTGCGTGTGAGCCGGTGGCCGGGGTGGCCGAGATCCTGGCCCGGCGCAAGCTGACGCGCGAGCGGCCGCCGCTGCTCGCGGGGCCCGGGAAGATCGGCCAGGCCCTCGGCCTCGACGCGGGCTGGTCGCATCACCCGCTGTACGAGCCCGGCGGGCTGTGTGTCCGCGACGCGGCGCCGGTCCCGGCGATCCTCGCGGGGCCGCGGGTGGGCATTGACTACGCGGCGCCGGCCGACCGCGACGCGCCGTGGCGGCTGGCCGTCGCCGGGACGGCGTGGGTCAGCGTTCCGGGCGGCCTGCGACCCGTGTAGAGTCACCGGCATGCCCACCGTGTTCACCCGCATCCTTCAGGGCGAGCTGCCCGCGCGCTTCGTGTGGAAGGACGAGCTGTGCGCCGTGTTCATGTCGATCGCGCCGCTGCGCCCGGGCCACGCGCTGGTGGTGCCGCGCGCCGAGGTCGACCACTGGATCGACCTGCCGTCCGCGACCGCGGCGCACCTCATGACCGTCGCGCAGCTCGTCGGTCGGGCCCAGCAGGCCGCGTTCTCGCCGACGCGGATCGGGCTGATGATCGCCGGCTTCGAGGTGCCGCACGTGCACGTGCATGTGGTCCCGGTCGACGGGATGCGTGACCTCGACTTCGCCAACGCCGACGGGCGGGCGGTCGCCGCGGAGCTCGAGGCGGCGGCCGGGCGCCTGCGCGCCGCGCTGCGCGGGCTGCCCGGGCCCGAGTCGGCGCGCCACGTCGTCGACGCATGACCTGTCCTGAAAGCCAGATGACCATGTCCATGATCTTGCCCCACCGTCCCCGCCGCAACCGCAAGCACCCGGCCATCCGCGCGATGGTCCGCGAGCACCACGTCGGGCCCGAGCACTTCATCTACCCGCTGTTCATCCACGAGGGTGCGGGCGACGTCCCGATCGGGGCGATGCCGGGCTGCAGTCGGCTGTCGCCGGCGGGGCTGCTGCGCGAGGTCGAGGCGGCGCGCGCCGTCGGGGTCCACAGCTTCGCGCTGTTCCCCGCTGTGCCCGAGGCGCAGAAGACCAGCGACGGGCGCGAGGCCCACAACCGCGACGGCCTGGTGCCGCGCACGCTGCGGGCCCTGAAGGATCGCTGGCCCGACGTGGTGCTGGTGACCGACGTGGCGCTCGACCCCTACAACTCGGACGGGCACGACGGGATCGTCGCGCCCGATGGTCGAATCCTCAACGACGAGACCGTGGCGGTGCTGTGCAAACAGGCGGTCACGCAGGCGCGTGCCGGCGCCGACATCGTCGCGCCCAGCGACATGATGGACGGCCGCGTCGGCGCGATCCGCCTCGCGCTCGACGCCGAGGGCTTCTCGGAGGTCTCGATCCTGGCCTACACGGCCAAGTACGCCTCGGCCTTCTACGGGCCCTTTCGCGAGGCGCTCGACTCGGCGCCCAAGAGCGGCGACAAGAAGACCTACCAGATGGACCCTGCCAACCGGCGCGAGGCGCTGCGCGAGGCGAGGCTCGACGCGGCCGAGGGCGCCGACATGCTGATGGTCAAGCCGGCCGGGCCCTATCTCGACATCATCCGCGATCTGCGCGACGCGAGCGACCTGCCGATCGCGGCCTACCAGGTGAGCGGCGAGTACGCGATGCTCAAGGCGGCGAGCGAGCGCGGCTGGCTCGACGAGAAGCGGGCGGTGCTCGAGAGCCTGCTCGGCATCCGCCGCGCCGGGGCCGACTTCATCCTCACCTATTACGCGAAGCAGGCCGCGCAGTGGCTGGCGGGGGGCTGAGGGTATGCGCAAGATCCTCGAGTTCTGGTTCGACTTCTCGTGTCCTTATGCGTACGTCGCGTCGACGCGGGTCGAGGCGGTGGCGCAGCGCGCGGGCGCCGAACTCGACGCGCGACCGATGCTGCTCGGCGGGGTGTTCAAGGCCCGCGGCACGCCACAGAACCTGGCCGCGACGCTGAACCCCGCGAAGGCGCGGCACAACCTGCACGACATGCGGCGCCAGGCCCAGCAAGCCGGGGTCGCGCTGCACATGCCGCCGGGGCACCCACTGCGCACGGTCGAGGCGTTGCGCTGCCTGCTCGCGGTCGGGCCGCCCTTCATGCCGCTGGCGCACCGCTTCTACCGCGCCTACTGGGCCGAGGGCCGCGACATCGGCCAGGCCGAGGTGGTCGCTGCGATCTTGACGGAGGCCGGGCTCGACGCGGCGGCCGTGCAGGCGCTGGCGGCGAGCGACGCGATCAAGGACGAGCTGCGGCGGCGCACGGATGAGGCGGTGGCGCGGGGTGTGTTCGGGGTGCCGACCTGCTTCGTCGGCGACGAGCTGTTCTGGGGGCAGGATCGGCTCGACATGGTCGAGGCGGCGCTCGGCGGATCGCCGCCGTCGCTGCGGTTGCCGCCCGCGACCCCGCTGGCGCCGATCGATCTGTACTTCGACTACTCGAGCCCCTTCGCCTACCTCGCGCTCGCGCAGGCTGAGGCGGTGCTCGGCGCCGCGGCGCGCTGGCGGCCGCTGCTGCTCGGCGGGCTGTTTCGCAGCGTCGGCACGGCCGACGTTCCGCTGTTCACCCAGAGCCCGGAGAAGCGCCGCCACACGATGCAGGACCTGCAGCGTCAGGCGGCCCGCGCCGGTGTGCCCTTCGCCTGGCCGACGCGCTTCCCGATCAGCAGCGTGCTGCCGCTGCGGGTGACGCTGCAGGCGCGCCTGTGCGAGTCGCCGCGGGGGCGGGCGCTGATCGTCCGCGTCGCTCGCGCGATGTGGGCCGAGGATCGCGACATCGGCGATCCCGCGGTGTTGGCCGGCCTCGCCGACGAGCTCGGGTTTCCGGGCGCGGCGATGGTGGCGGCGGCGAACGAGGCGAAGGCCGAGCTGTTCGCGGCGACGGCCGAGGCCGAGGCGGCGGGCGCGTTCGGGGTGCCGACCTTCGTGGTCCACGCGCCGGGGCGTGAGCCGCTGCTCTACTGGGGCGTCGATCGCATCGAGTGGGCCGCCCGCGCGGCCGCGGGCGACGAGACCTTCATGTGACCGTTGTGGCTCGCCTGCCCCTTCGGACAGGTGCTCAGCGGTGGCGGTCGGTGGCGGCCCGCAGGGCGGCGGCGATGCCGGGCTCGAAGGCCGAGTGGCCGCCGTCGGCGACGATGACGAGCTCCGACTGCGGCAGGCACTTGTGCAGGCGCCAGGCGTTCTCGAGCGGGCAGATGACGTCGTAGCGGCCGTGGACGATGGTCGTCGGGATGTGGCGGATCTTCGCGGTGTCCGTGAGCAGCTGTTGCTCGTGGGCCAGGAAGCCGCGGTGGAGGAAGTAGTGGCACTCGATGCGGGAGAAGGCGAGGGTGAAGCTCGGGTCGTCGCAGTGGGCGAGCGTCGACTCGTCGGCGACGAGCGAGGCGACGGTGCTCTCCCACAGGCTCCACGCGCGCGCGGCCTCGACTCGCTACGTGCGGGTCCTCGCCGGTGAGGCGGGCGTAGTAGGCGGCGATCAGGTCGCCGCGCTCGGCCGGCGGGATGACGGCGATGAAGGCGTCCCAGGCGTCAGGGAACAGCACGCGGGTGCCGCGACCGTAGAACCACTCGGCCTCGCGGTCGGTGAACATGAAGATGCCGCGCAGCACCAGCTCGCTGACCCGCGACGGGTGCGCCTCGGCGTACGCGACCCCGAGCGTGCTGCCCCACGAGCCGCCGAACACCTGCCACCGGTCGACGCCGAGGTGCACGCGCAGCGCCTCGATGTCGTCGACGAGGTGCCAGGTGGTGTTGTCCTCGAGCGAGGCGAAGGGCTCGCTCTGACCGCAGCCGCGCTGGTCGAACAGGATGATGCGGTAGTGGTTGGGGTCGAAGAAGCGGCGGTGCTTCGGGTCGGTGCCGCCGCCCGGGCCGCCGTGGAGGAACACCACCGGCTTGCCGTTCGGGTTGCCCGACTGCTCGAAGTAGAGGTCGTGGCGCGCGTCGACGGCGAGGCGCCCGAGGTGGTACGGCTCGATCGCCGGGTAGAGCGCGCTGAGCGGGTCGACGCGGTGCGGGACGGAGTGGGCGAAGATGTGCGGTCGGGCGGCAACCATGGTGGCAGTCAGCGGAGGGCGAAGCGGTCGGTGGCGGCGACGAGCGCCTCGAGGATCCCGGGCTCGAAGGCGGAGTGGCCGGCGTCGGGCACGACGACCAGCTCGGCCTCGGGCCAGGCGCGGTGCAGCTGCCAGGCGCTGGCCATCGGGCAGACGACGTCGTAGCGGCCCTGGACGATGACGCTGGGGATGTGGCGCAGCCGGCCGATGTTCTCGATCAGCTGCTGCTCGCGCTCGAGGAAGCCGCGGTGCACGAAGTAGTGGGCCTCGATGCGGGAGAAGGCGAGGGCGAAGTCGTCGCCCGCTGCGTTGGCGATGTAGTCGGGGCGCTGCAGCAGGAAGCTGGTGCTGGCCTCCCACACGCTCCACGCGCGGGCGGCCTCGAGGCGAGTCGCCGGGTCGTCGCTGGTGAGGCGGCGGTGGTAGGCCTTCATCAGATCGCCGCGCTCACCCGCGGGGATCGGCGCGAGGAAGGCCTCCCACGCGTCGGGGAACAGCGCGCTCGCGCCGTCCTGGTAGAACCACAGCAGCTCGCTGCGGCGCAGCAGGAAGATGCCGCGGAGCACCAGCTCGCTGACGCGGCGCGGGTGGGTCTGCGCGTAGGCGAGCGCCAGCGTGCTGCCCCACGAGCCGCCGAAGACCTGCCAGCGATCGATGGCGAGGTGGCTGCGCAGCTTCTCGATGTCGGCGACGAGGTCCCAGGTGGTGTTCTCGCGCAGCTCGGCGTGCGGGGTGCTCTGGCCGCATCCGCGCTGATCGAAGAGGACGATGCGGTAGGCCTGCGGGTCGAAGAAGCGGCGCTGCTTCGGGTCGGTGCCGCCACCCGGGCCGCCGTGCAGGAACACCACCGGCTTGCCCTCGGGGTTGCCAGACTCCTCGTAGTAGATGCTGTGCAGGCTCGAGACCCGCAGCGTGCCCGTGCTGTGGGGCTCGATCTCCGGGTACAGCGCGGGGCGCGAGGGGATCATCGCGGCCTACATTGGCAAAGGCCGGCGATCGCGTCCAGCGGTGGCGCGTACGCGGGTATGGCTCCATGCTGCCGCGCACATGGCGCGCGGGACCGCGCCAAATTGGCGCCGGGCCGGCGGCGCACGCCTGCGGGGCCGCAGGAGGCCAGATCGAGGCGATCTAAGGGGCCCGGCCGCGGGGTACAGTCGGCTCCGGTAGGAGATCTTGCCTTTGCGCCCACGCCACCTCCGTCTCGCGTCCCTGCTCGTGCCCCTCGTCGCCGCCGCCTGTGCCCACGGCCGCGATCCGTACGCCGCCACCGACAGCACTCTCGGGCTCGATCGGGTGGTGCTCTACCGGAACGGCGTCGGCTACTTCGAGCGCAGCGGCGAGGTCGACGGCGAGGTGCTCACGATCAAGGTCCGCAAGGACCAGGTCAACGATCTGCTCAAGAGCCTGACGGTGGTCGACCGCCGCAACGGCCAGGCGGTCAGCGTGTCGATGCCGCTCGACCCCCAGGCGTGGGCCAACGCGGCGCTCGCGACCCTCGCGCCCGGGCAGGGCTCGCTCGACCAGGTGATCGACGCGCTGCGCGGCAACGACGTCGTGCTCGGCACGACGCAGGGCAAGATCCGCGGGCGCATCGTGATGATCGAGGCGATCATCGACGAGCCCGACGCGTCGCCGCCAGCGCACAGCGAGCGGGTGATGCCGCCGCAGGCCGGCTCCAAGGACTTCCGCCTCACGGTGCTCGACGGCAAGCGCATGCGGATCGTCCGCCTGTCGAAGGTCCGCACCATCACGCTCCGCGACGGTGACCTCGCGCTGCAGTTCCATCGCAGCCTCGACGCGACCGCGGGTGAGGGCATGTTCCAGCAGGTCGCGGTCGACATCCGCCTGGCCGGGGCGAACAAGCACGACCTCTCGGTCAGCTACGTGGTCGAGGCGCCGATGTGGAAGCCGACCTACCGCGTCGTGCTGCCCGAGGCCGGCAAGGGCAAGGCGCTGCTGCAGGGCTGGGCGGTGGTCGACAACACCAGCGGCGAGGACTGGGCCAAGGTGACGATGAGCCTGACCTCGGGCGCGCCGATCGCCTTTCGCTACGACCTGCACACGCCGCGCATCGTGCCGCGCAGCGACCTCAGCGGCAGCGGCAGCTACAAGCGGGCCGCGGTGGCGCTCGGCGAGACCAGCTACGGCCCGGCCGGCGCCGATCGCGACAGCGACGGCATCGCCGACAGCAGCGACAGCTGCCCCGACACGCCCGAGACCTACAACGGCATGACCGACACCGACGGCTGCCCCGACCAGATGCCGCTCAACGTCGACGCGCCCGCGGCCTCGCGCAGCTTCGAGTCCGAGATCGCGGCCGCCGATGATTACAAGGAGGAGGACGCGGCGAGCGGGGGCATGCGCGAGAAGGCCAAGAAGAAGGACGCGCGCCGGCCGTCGCCGGCGACGCGGGCGTCGGCCAAGTCGAGCGCGGGGCCCTCACCGGACGCGTGGGGCGGGCCAATGGGGGGCGCCGCGTCGGCCAGCCCGGGCGCCCCGCCGCCGCCGCCGGCCGTCGACTTCGAGTCGCTGCGTCGCAGCACCCAGGCCAACGCGCGCGCCAAGGAGATCAGCGGGCTGACGCGCTTCGACCTCGGCAACCGCGTGACGGTGCCGGACGGCACCTCGACGATGGTGGCGATCATCAACGAGGACGTCGAGGCCGAGCAGACCTTCCTGTTCAAGCCCGGGGGCGCCGGCACCGGCTACGAGCAGAACCCGTACCGCGTGGTCCGCTTCAAGAACAGCACGCCCTTCGTGCTCGAGCCGGGGCCGATCAGCATCTACACCGGCGGCAGCTTCGTCGGCGAGGGCATCTCGGAGGCGGTCGGCACCGGCACCAGCACCACGATCCCCTTCGCGGTCGAGCCCGGGGTGCTGGTCAGCTCGTCGAGCCAGTACAGCGGCGAGGACATGCACATCGTCCGCATCGTCCGCGGCACGATCGAGGTCGAGAACTTCCAGCGCATGACCACGACCTGGACGGTCAAGGGCCCGCCGAGCGGCACTGGCTTCACCGTGCTGGTCCGCCAGAACAAGCAGGGCGGCAGCTACGCGCTCAAGACCAAGATCGACGGCGCCGAGGAGCTGCCAGACGCCTACCTCATCCCGGTCAAGGCGCCGCCGAACCAGACCGGCGGGTCGGTCGAGGTGGTCGAACAGACCCCATCGCGCACGACGCTGACGATCTGGGACAGCCGCGTGCCGCTGCTGCTCGACATGGTGCTCAAGCTGTCGAACCTCGACGCGGCGACGCGCGCGAGGATCCAGCCGTTGATCGCGTTGCGTCAGGAGATTGGCCGCATCGACACCGAGCTCGAGGGCCTCGAGGCCCAGCGGATCGAGCTCGACCAGCGGGCCAGCGAGACGCGCGAGAACCTGGAGGCGATCAAGAAGGACCCGCGGGCCAACGACCTGCGCGCGCGCCTGAGCAAGCGCCTGGAGGAGTTCACCCGCGACGGGGACAAGATCGGTCGTACCCTGGTCGAGCTGCAGTCGAAGCGCCTGGAGAAGAAGATCGAGCTGGAGGACCTGCTGCAGAACCTGGACCTCAGCGTGCCTGATCCTCCGACCCCGACGAGCCCGCCAACCAAGGGCCGCGACGGCAAGTGATCACAGTGTAGGTGCCGCGCCCTCAAGGTCGCGGCCCACAAGGGCCTGCAAGGACATGACCGAGGAGGACGAAGGCCGCCGCAAGCTCGTGAAGGTTGCGCTCCTCTGGCGATCGGAGGAGGATGACCTGGGATCCGATGCGCACGCCCCGGAGTCAGCCATGACGCGCGAGTCCTCGGTCCGCCACCCGGGGGCGCCCGGCGTCGGCATCCTGAACCGCAGCGGATCGAAGGCGAATGCGGCCGGGGGCCGCATGAGTCAGTCGGGGCGGCACAACAAGCTCGAGCGCAGCAGCGTCTCGGGCACCCCCGGGGACGCTCCGGTCGAGCCCGGTGACTGGGTGCCGCCGCAGCGCTTCGACGAGTACCGGCTGATCCGTCTGCTCGGGCGCGGCAGCATGGGCAGCGTCTACCTCGCCCACGACGACGTGCTCGATCGGCCGGTGGCGGTGAAGTTCATCGGCAACGTTGCGCCGGACGCGGAGGACCGCGAGCGCTTCCTCGTCGAGGCACGCGCGGTGGCCCGCATCCAGCACCCGAACGTGATGGTGATCTATCGCGTCGGCGAGCTTGAGGGGCACCCGTTCCTGATCACCGAGTACATCCGCGGCAAGAGCCTCAGCGAGCTCACCGTCCCGCTGCCGTGGCGCAAGGTGCTGGAGATGGGGATCGGTCTGGCGCGTGGGCTGGCCACCGCGCACCGCATGGGCGTGCTCCACCGCGACATCAAGCTGGCCAACGCCGTGCTGACGGACGACGGCGAGATCAAGCTCCTCGACTTCAGCCTCGCCAAGCTGCTCGACGAGGGCGCCCCGGAGCCCAGCGCGTCGGGCGATGAGCACGACATCGGCACCACGACGCGGGCCGCGCTCGCGGCGGTCGAGCGCCATGCCGCTGAGGTCCGCCCGCGGGTCGACCGCATGGCCGAGACCGTCAAGATGCAGGCCGTGATCGAGGCGGCGGCGGCGGGCGGCGCCGTCGGAGGCGGGGGCGCCGAGGTCGAGGCCGAGGCGTCGAACACGTGGACGCGGCGCTCCGCGTCGCTGACGCAGGTCGGCACGCTGCTCGGCACGCCGCACTACATGGCCCCGGAGCTGTGGCGCGCCGAGGCGGCCTCGCGCCGCTCCGATGTCTACGCGCTCGGCGTGCTGCTCTACATCCTGTGCAGCGGGCGCCCGCCGACCGAGGCCACCTCGCCGGTCGAGCTGGCGACCCGCGTGCAGGAGCAGGAGCCGCGCCCGCTGCTCGAGCGGGCGCCGCGGGTCGACCCGCGACTGGCGTCGATCATCGACCGCTGCCTGCGTCGCGATCCCTTCTCGCGCTTCGCCTCGGCGGACGACCTGCGCAGCGCGCTCGAGCAGCTCACGCCGATGGGTCGCGAGCTGGCGATCCCCGAGGGCAACCCGTACCGCGGCCTGCAAGCGTTCGAGGCCCAGCACCGGGCGCTGTTCTTCGGCCGCAGCGCCGAGATCCGCGCGGTCGTCGAGCGCCTCCGTGGTGATGCGATCGTCGTCGTCGCCGGCGACTCCGGCACCGGCAAGTCCTCGCTGTGCCGCGCCGGCGTGCTACCGGTCGTCGAGGAGGGCGGCCTCGAGCCGGGCCGCTCGTGGGCCAGCGCCGTGATGACCCCGGGTCGCTACCCGCTCCAGACTCTCACTGCCACCCTGGCTGGCCTCTTCGACATGACCGAAGAGACAGTGAGCGCCCTGATCGCGGGCCTGCCCGACGCGCTCATTCGGGCCCTGCGCAAGCAGCTCGGCGACGTGCGCGGACGACTCATCTTCGTCGACCAACTCGAGGAGCTCGTCACGCTTGGCGACGCCCAGGAGGTGGCCGTCGTCGGCCAACTGCTGGCCCGCCTCGCCTCGGGGATTCCCGGGTTGCGCATCATCACCACCGTGCGCGGCGACTTTCTGACCCGCGTCGCCCAGATCCCCGCGCTCGGCGACGAGATCGGCCGCGCGATCTATCTCCTGCGGCCACTCTCGCCGGAAGGCGCCCGCGAGGCGATCGTCGGCCCGGCGCAGACCAAGGCGGTCAGCTTCGAGACCGAGGCCCTGGTCGACGAGCTGGTGAAGGCGGGCTCGCGCGGCAGCCTGCCGCTCCTGCAGTTCGCGCTCGCCGAGCTGTGGGAGATCCGCGACAAGGCCTCGGCGGTGATCACCGCCGCCGACCTGACCAAGATCGGCGGCGTCACCGGGGCCCTGGCTCGCCACGGCGACGGCGCGCTGGCCCAGCTGCTGCCCGCCCAGCGCCGCGCCGGCCGCCGCGTGCTGATGCGCCTGGTCACCCTCGAGGACACCCGCGCCAGCCTCAGCGAGGAGGAGCTGGTCGCCGGTGAGGCCCCCGCCAAGGCGGCCCTCAGCGCCCTCGTCAACGCTCGCCTGGTCGTCGTTCGCGAGGTCGGCGACCGCGTCGTCTTCGAGATCGCCCACGAGGCCCTGCTCGCCGGCTGGGCCACGTTGCGCGGCTGGCTCGACGAGGAGCGCGAGAGCCGTGCCGTACGTCACCGCCTCGAGCTCGCGGTCGCCGACTGGGAGCGCCTCGGTCGCAGCCGCGACGGGTTGTGGACCAACGTGCAGCTCAAGGAGACGACGCTGCTCGAGCCCGAGACCCTGCGCCCGCGCGAGCGCGCCTTCCTCGACGCCAGCCGCACCGCGATGGCGCGTGGGCGCCGGCTGCGTCGCGCGGCGATCGTGTTGCTGCCGACCATCGCCCTCGCGACCTACGGCGGCCTATGGCTCAAGGGACAGGTCGATTTGCGCCGCAAGATCGATGCCCACGTCGAGATCGCCGGTCAGCAGGTCGCACGCGGCGAGCAACTGCAGACCGAGGCCGAGGTGCTGCGCGAGCAGGCGCTCGGCCTGTTCGACGACGCCAAGGGGCAGGCTGGCAACTCGCTATGGCTGCAGTATCAGGGGGAGGTCGCCCGCATCGACACGACGTTCAGCGCGGCCGCGCAGGCGCTCGAGGCGGCGCTGGTGCTCGACGCGTCGCGCGATGACCTGCGAGCCCGTCTCGCCGAGGTGCTGTACCAGCGAATGCTGGTGGTCGAGGGCCTGCACGAGCCCGGCCGACTGGCTGAGATGCAGGCGCGGCTCGAGCTCTACGACGTCAGCGGAACGCTGCGTACGCGTTGGAACGCGCCTGCTGTGCTGCACGTGACCAGCGAACCGCCGGGCGCTGTGGTCACGTTGGAGCGATACGAAGCCGACGCGACCGGCCATCAGATCCCGACGGTGCTCCGCAAGGTCGACACCACGGAGACCGCGGCGATGGAGGTTGCGCCCGGCTCGTACCGGATGATCTTCCAGCTGCCGGGCTACGAGACGGTCTACTACACGGTCCGGGCGAAGCGAAACGAGGCGCTCGAGGTCGCTGTTGTGCTCCCGCGCGAGGACACCCTGCCGCCCGGCTTCGTCTACATCCCGCAGGGTCGCTCCCTGTACGGCAGCGTCGACCCCGAGCCGGTCCGCAGCTTCTTCACCGCGGAGCCGGCGCGGGAGGTCGAGACTGGATCGTTCCTGATAGCTCGTCACGAGGTCACCAACGCCGACTACATCGCCTTCCTCGCGGCGCTGCCGCCCGCGGATCGGCTGGCCCGGCTGGGCCCCGAGCTCGCGGCGTGGGACTCCGGCCTCGGGCTCGCCCAGCTTCCGGACGGCACGTGGCAGTACGAGCTCAAACTCGGCGAGGAGACCCAGACGGCGCCGCTCGGCGCCAAGGTCCGCCTTGTCGACCAGAGCAGCGTCGACTGGCGACAGCTGCCGGTGGCAGGTCTCACATGGGGGGATGCGGAGGCCTACCTCACCTGGCTCGCGCGAAGCGGGACGCTGCCCGGTGCGCGCATGTGCAGCGAGCGCGAGTGGGAGCGGGCGGCCCGGGGGGCAGATGACCGCAGGTTCCCGCATGGCGACTCGCTCTCAGTGGGGGAGGCCAACTTCGGCGCCAACATCTCGGGTGTGCTGCTCGGCCCCACCGTGGTCGGCTCATTCCCCGCGTCGGACTCGCCCTTCGGCCTGCACGACATGAGTGGCAACGTGTTTGAGTGGGTCACGAACCAGGACGGCAGCGGCATCCTCATCGCACGGGGCGGCGGCTATCTGTTCGACCGCAATACTGCCAGCGCGGTCAACCGAGGCACCGTGGACCCGAACCTGCGGCCGGCAAAGGTCGGCCTGCGAGTCTGCGCATCGTATCCCAGGGCGCTTGATACGACGTGTAGGCAAGGACGCCCGCGGACGCGTCGTCGATGGCACATGTCGGACATCGTGACACTGATTCTTCGCCAGCTATAGGCCCCGGGGTTGCGCTCTGATACGGTGGCGAAGTCGGGGAGGGTTGGCTATGTCTCGCAACATGCAAGTCGGTCTGGTGGCGGTGGCGATGGTGTCGCTCGTGGGTTGCTACCAGGGGGTTGACGTTGAGGACCTGGTCGACGAGATCGCCGAGATGCGAGACACCGAGAACAACGCGATCAAGCTCAACGGGTTCACGTTCAACGGCATCTCGTTCAACGGCTTCGGCTTCAACGGCATCTCGTTCAACGGCGTCTCGTTCAACGGATTCTCGTTCAACGGCGTCTCGTTCAACGGCATCTCGTTCAACGGCGTCTCGTTCAACGGCGTCTCGTTCAACGACGTCTCGCTCAATGGATCGAGCATCGAGGTCAAGAAGAAGGTCAACGGCAAGTGGCTCAGGAAGGGCGGCGAGGAGCTTGTCGGGATGGACATGAAGATCACCGCCGATGTCCGTGACAGCGAGGGCGGCCAACACGTGATGGACTTCCTTGTCCGCGCCGACGACATCTACACCGACCTCGTCTACGACGACATCCACTACTACCACCTCTCGATCAGCCTCAAGGGCACGGACGTCTGGCAGCCGCTCTGCGAGGGCGGTGTCCCGGCGATCCCGCTGCAGAACTACTGGAACGAGGCGACCGGCGCCCGCGTGGACGACAAGAACTTCGTCACCTTCGCCTGCACCAACGGCGTGCTTGCCCACTGCACCCAGTGGGGCTACCGCCCGTGGGCCGAGGCCGAGCAGTGTGACGACGGGAAGGGCAAGAAGGGCAAGAAGCACTGCCACGACATCTCGCTTCAGGATCACCACCAGGCCTGCACCCGCATGGCCCGCGCCGACTACTGCGGCGACGGTGTGGCGTGGACGGTGCCCGGCACGCCGATCGACATCTACGACGCCCTCGACCCGCAGATCGAGGCCCCCGAGACCGACTGGCCCGTCGAGGCCGAGTGGAAGCCGAACGGCGCCTACTGCCTCAACGACATCCGCCAGCAGGGCTGGAAGGCTCAGGGCAAGTACCCGACCTGCAAGGGGTCGAAGGCCAAGGTGGTCGCCAACTGCGGCACGCTCAAGGACGACCGTGCGCTGGTCGCCAGCAAGTTCGAGCCGCTCAAGAAGTGAGGCGGGCGCCCCCGCGGCGGCGCGACGCGTCGCTGGCCGCGCGCGTTGAGACCGGCGCGTGCGTCGGGTCTCGGGCGTTGTCCGCCCATGACGTGGCGAGCGCGGGTAACCTGGCTTCGTCATGCCCATCGTCGAGTTCGACCGCGAGAAGACCGTGGAGGTCGACGACCCGGACCTCACGCTGCTGGAGATCGCACGGGAGGCTGGCATCCCGCACGCGTCGGCCTGCGGGGGCAACGGTCGCTGCTCCACGTGTCGCGTGATGATCCTCGAGCACCCAGAGCACCTCGATCCGCGCAACGCCGTCGAGACCCGCCTGGCCCGCGCCAAGGGCTTCGAGGACAACATCCGCCTCGCCTGCCAGACGACCATCACCGGCGACGTCAAGCTGCGCCGCCTGGTCATCGACGAGGAGGACCTGCAGCTCGCCCAGGACGGCACGCCGCAGACCACCGGCAAGGACCGCCAGCTGGCGATCCTGTTCTCGGACATCCGCAACTTCACGCCCTTCGCCGAGAGCCACCTGCCCTACGACGTGATCCACATCCTCGGCCGCTACTTTCGCAAGGTCGGTGAGCCCGTGATCCGCCACGGCGGCTACATCGACAAGTACATGGGCGACGGCATCATGGCGATCTTCGGCCTCGAGCGGGCCACCGCTGCCGAGGCCTGCCTCGACGCCGTGGCCGCGGGCCTCGGCATGCAGGAGAGCCTGGACGAGCTCAACGTCTACATCAGCAAGCAGTTCGACACCACGTTTCGCATGGGCATCGGCGTGCACGTCGGGTCGGTGATCATCGGCGAGATGGGTCACCCCCAGAAGATGCAGTTTACGGCGATCGGCGACACGGTGAACATCGCCAGCCGCATTGAGTCGGCGACCAAGCAGCTCGGCGTGGGTCTGTTGGTCTCGGCCGAGGTCCGGGCCTTGCTCGGCGACGCGGCCCGCTACGGCCTGTCGGAGCTCGTGAACCTCAAGGGCAAGTCCGGCGAGCACTTGCTGTCGGAGGTCGTCGGACTGAACGTCGTCCCCCCTCCGGCCGTGGCGACGCCCGGTGCTCCGGCGCCTTGATCGCCGGCTGGTGGCGCGCGCATACTCGCGCCATGATGGACCCGCGTTCGCGTCTGCTCCTCGCGCTCTGTGTCGCTTCCTGCTCGGACAGCGGTGGCGGCAGCGGCTCGCAGGGCAGCACCGGCCACGTCACGAGTGCGACGGCGACGGCGACCGATAGCGGCACGCCGACGGGTGGCGTCAGCGACAGCGTCACGCCGACCACCAGCGACGGCGGCGCCAGTGGGAGCAGCGGGAGCAGCGGGAGCAGCGGCGGCGGGATCAAGTACGACCTCGGCGTCGAGACCAGTGATACCGGTCCCACCGGGACCGCGTGTCAGATGGCCGAGGCGGCGCAGAGCAACCAGGGCTGTCTGTTCTGGGCGGTCGACCTGCCGAACGCGTGGAAGGTGACGCTGTCGCCGGCGCCCGAGGAGCAGACCTACGCGATCGTGGCCGCCAACACCGGCGGCGAGACGGCCGGGGTCATCGTGTACGCCGGCGCCGACGGGACCCCGCTGCAGAGCGCCAACATCGGCGACGGCCAGATCCACGTGTTCAAGTTCGACAACAGCCACGGCACCAAGAACCGCGAGAACTCGGTCGGCCTGGCCTATCGCGTGGAGAGTGACCAGCCGATCACGCTCTACCAATTCAACCCGCTCGACAACAGCACCGAGGTGTTCTCCAACGACGCGTCGCTGCTGTTCCCGGCGCACGTGCTGGACAAGGACTACACGGCGGTGACCGGCGACGGGATGCGCCTGCTCGGGCCCGGCGGCGACTTCAACGCCGGCGCCTTCGTGACGGTGGTCGCGACCGAGGACGACACCGTTATCGACCTCTATCCGCCCAAGGGCATCCCGCTCTATCCGGGCGCGACCAGCGTGGAGATCGACCGCGGTCAGACCTACACCCTGATGTCCAACGCTGTGCTCTCGCTGCTGCAGAACACCGCCGGCCAGGGCAACCTCTCGGGTACGCGGGTGGCGGCCACCAAGAAGGTCGCGGTGTTCTCGGGTAACGTCGCCTCGTTCGAGCCGACGCCGCAGCAGGGTTGTTGCGCCGACCACCTCGAGCACCAGATGCTGCCGCTCTCGGCGTGGGGTCGCGGCTACGCGGTCGTGCCGGCCCCGCCGAACACTGACAACGACAAGGAGGACAAGGTCCGCGTGCGCATCACCGGCAGCTTCGACGGGACCAAGCTGAGCTACTCGCCCGCGGCTCCGCCCGGGGCGCCGGCGACGATCGACGCCTACGAGACCGTCACCTTCGTCGCCGCTTCGCCGTTCATTGTCTCGTCGGAGCAGACCTTCGCGGTGACCCAGTTCCTGCTGTCCAACGCCGTGATCACCGAGGACCCGACCCCCGATGACGACGCCGACAACGGCTTCTGGCCCGGCGACCCGGCGATGATCCTGGTCCCGCCGACGGCGCAGTACCAGAGCCGCTACGTGTTCCTCGTGCCCGCCGAGTACGCCAAGAACGCGGTCACGATCGTCCGGCCCGCGGGGGCGCAGGTCAGCCTCGACGGCGTCGATGTCACGGCGACGGGCGACTGGGGCCCGGTGGGCAGCGCGGAGGGCACGAGCTACGAGCGCGCACACTTCACCCTCAAGTCGGGCGCGCACCAGGTCGAGGCCGGCGGCGACGCGAAGGTCGGTATCACCGTGGTCGGCTACGATGTCGCGGTCAGCTTCGGCTACGCCGGCGGCAGCGGGGTGGCCTTCATCGGCGCGGCGCCGGTGCCTCCGCCGCAGTGAGGACGGCGCGCCTGGAGGCGACGTGGTCGCCCGTGGTCAGGCGTGAGCCTGGCCCTTCGGACATGTCACGCAGGGCATGTCCGATTGGACATGTACTCCAGGACATGTGTCAACCGGCCGTGGCGGCGCCCGCCGCCGCGGCCGGCTGGGCGGCGGCGCGGGGCTTGGCGCGGGGCTTGCCGGGCTTCACCGGCCGGGCCGGCGCCTGCTGCTGGTGCCAGGCCGCCAGCACCTCGGCCTCGCGCTCGCGGGTGATGCCGGCGCGCAGCTTGCCCTGGCGCTCGGGCGGCAGGGTGGCCCACCAGTCGAGGGTCGCCTTGATCGTCTCGTCGAGCGGGCGGTGACGCAGGCCGCTGGCGATCGCGCGGGCGCTGCTGGTGGTCGTCAGGCCGACGCCCTCGCCGACCGGCGGGACCCACACCGGCATGTCGCTCCACGCCGCGATCTGCTGCGCCTCGAGGAACTCGGCCGCGGCCCAGGTGAAGCGCGCGTCGCTGCCCGCCACGCGCTTGCACGCGTCGAGCATGCCGCCGATGCCGAGCGGATTGGCCGGGCCGTTGACGTTGTACACGCCGACGTGACCGCGCTCGAGCGTGGTGAGGATGAAGTCGGCGAGGTCGCGGACATCGATCATCTGCACCGGGTCCTGCGGGTCGCCCGGGGCGAGCACCTCGCCGCCCTGGGCCACGCGCACGGGCCAGTAGCTGAAGCGGTCGGTCGGGTCGCCGGGGCCGACGATCAGGCCGGGACGGATGTTGGTGGTGCGGCCCGGCAGCGTGGCCTCGACCGCCTGCTCGCACAGGGCCTTGAGCGCGCCGTAGAACTCCATCACCGCCTCGACGCTGGGGTCTGGCATGGTGGCGACCTTGTGCGTCTCGTCGACGCCAGGGGCGGTGGTCTCGGTGTAGACGGAGATCGACGAGACGAAGACGTACTGGCGGACGTTCGCGGCGAGCAGCTCGGCCGAGGCGCGGACCACCCGCGGCACGTAGCCGGAGGTGTCGATGACCGCGTCCCAGCGCCGGCCCTGCAGCGCCGCGAGGCCGCCGTCGCGGTCGCCGCGGAGCTTCTCGACGTCGGGGAACAGGCCCGGGCGAGTCTTGCCGCGGTTGAACAGGGTGGGGGTGTGGCCGCGCTGCAGCATGCCCTCGACCAGGTGCGGGCCGAGGAAACCAGTGCCGCCGAGCACCAGGATCTTGAGCCGCTCGCCGCCGAGGACGACCGGCTCGGGCGCCAGCGGTGGGTCGCTCGCGGGGGCCTTCTCCGGGGCGGACGGCGGCGGTGTGGGCGTCGCGCCCGGACGACACCCAGCGAGCCCCGTGAGGCCAGCGAGGCCAGCGAGGGCGCCCGCGTGGCGCAGGAACAGACGGCGAGGGATCGGTGCGGGGGCCCTGGGTGGCGTCAAGGTGCTGTCCTTTGCGGCGGATGGGACCCGCGTGGCGCTACCCGAGTTTCGCGTCCCGCCAGCGGCGAGCGCACGTTCAGGCGAACGCCGATGCGTCGCCGCCAGCGTACACTCGCCCAGGATGCCCGTCGACCCGCGCCGGCCAGGTCGTGGTCTGTCCTTCGAGACAGGTGAGCCGGGACCAGGGCGATCGCTGCGGGCGCTTCAGCGGGTGGTCGCGGTGCGCGGGCACGAGGTCGCGGCGACGCTGTGGTCGACGGCGTTGTTCTTCACGGTGCTGTGCAGTTACTACGTCATCCGGCCGCTGCGCGACGCGATGGGCATCACCGGCGGGGTGACCTCGCTGCAGTGGATGTTCACCGCGACCTTCGCGGCGATGCTGCTGGCGGTGCCGCTGTTCGCGGCGGTGGTCGCTCGCTGGCCGCGGCAGGTGTTCATGCCGTGGGTGTTCCGCGGCTTCGCGTTGCAGCTGCTGGGCTTCTTCGCGGCGATGCAGGCGGGCGCGGCCGCGGTGATCGTGGCGCGAGTGTTCTATGTGTGGGCGGCGGTGTTCAGCCTGTTCGTGGTGTCCGTGTTCTGGGAGTACATGGCCGACCTGTGGCGCCGCGAGCAGGCGGAGCGGCTGTTCGGCTTCATCGCCGCGGGCGGCACCGCCGGGGCGCTGGTCGGTCCCTTGCTGACCGGGCAGCTGGCGCCGCGGGTCGACCTGGCCTGGCTGTTGCTGCTGTCGCTGCTCGGGCTCGAGCTGGCCGCGCTGTGCGTGCGCCGGCTCGGGCGCGTCGCCGCTGCCGCTGCCGGACCCGACACGCCGGCGAGCGAGGCGGCGATCGGCGGCGGGCTGTTCGCGGGCTTCACCCTCGTGCTCGCCTCGCCGCGCCTGCTGGCGATCTGCGGCTACGTGCTGCTGCTGTCGATCACCGGCACCTTCCTCTACTTCGAGCAGATGACGATCGTCGAGGCGGCGATCGCCGACGCCGGGGCGCGCACCGCCCTGTTCGCGCACATCGACCTCGCCGTCAACGCGGCGACGCTCGTGCTGCAGACGGCAGTGCTCGGGCGCCTCCTGCCGCGGATCGGCCTCGGCTGGACCCTCGCCGTGCTGCCGATCGTGTCGCTCGCGGCCTTCCTCGCGCTCGGGGCGGCGCCGCTGCTGACCGTGGTGGTGGTCGTCCAGGTCGCGCGGCGGGCGGCCGACTACGCGCTGGCCAAGCCGGCCCGCGAGGTGCTGTTTACGCAGGTCGGGCGCGAGGCCAAGTACAAGGCCAAGAGCTTCATCGACACCGTGGTCTATCGCGGCGGCGACGCGCTCAGCGCGTGGAGCTTCCGCGGCGCCACCGGGCTCGGCCTCGGGCTCGCGGGGCTGGCCCTGCTCGTCGCACCGGTCGCCGCGCTGTGGATCGCGGTCGGCTTTCGCCTCGGGCGCGGGGGCAAAGAAAATGCGCCTTCGGACAGGTCCGAAGGCGCAGGTTAGCGGCGCGTTGCTACTGCTACTGCGGCAGGGCCTGCAGGCGGATGCCCGCGCCGGTCATGTCGGAGTAGGTGTAGGGGCCGACGAGGCCGCCGACGGTCTGGGCCGCGAGGGTGTCGGGGTCGACCTTGAAGGCCAGCTGGGCGCTCTGGTCGACGACCCACACGAAGCCCTCGATGTCGATGCTGACGCCGACGGTGGTGATGCAGCCGGGCAGGTTGATGTTGGGGTTGACGATGGTGTTGTTGACCGTGTCGACCTGGACGAGGCAGCCGCCGCCGCCGTTCTTGGCGATCCAGCCGCGGTTCTCACCGTCGACCATGAGGCCGCGGAGGCAGCCGCCGGGGTTGCCGACGTTGATGAACTTCTGGTTCTTGCTGTCGAAGGTGACGACCTGGCCGCCGCAACCGCCGAACCATGGGTCGCCCTCGCCGTCGAGCGCCATGCCGTACGACGAGACCTGGTTGAGCATCGGGTCGTTCCACATCGTGTAGCTGTTGTCGGCGTGGTTGATGCGGACCAGCGGGCCGTGCCAGCCGGCGACCCAGAAGTCGTGGTTCTTATCGACCGCGCCGCCGTAGGGGCCCCAGGAGTTCTTGTTGCCCCACACCGGGACCTTGACCTCGGCGATGAGCTTGCCGTCGATGTCGAGGTGCCAGAAGTAGGCGTCGCCGGGCTGGCCGTACCAGCCCATCCACAGGGTCTGGGTCTTGAACTCGCAGGTCTGCGGGTCCTGGTCGTCGAAGTCCCAGCCGAGCGGGCGCGGGCCCTTCTGCTCGTTGTTGTTGTTGCTGGGGTTGATCTTGACGTTCCACAGCTGGCACTCGTCGGCGCCCCAGGCCTTGATGTCGCCGGGGCCGGTCGAGGTCTCGATCATGCCGTTGGCGTTCTTGTCGATGCAGTCGTCGGGGTCGGCGGCGTAGAGGGTGACCGAGCCGGAGATGCGGTTGGCGACCGCGGCGTAGCGGCCGTCGACGTTGACAGCGGTGCGCGAGGGGCTCGAGGCCTGGACCGAGTCGGTGCGGTAGCGGCCGACCTCCTTCAGCGTGGTGGTGTCGATCTTCGAGACCGTGCCCTGGCCCGAGTTGGCGATCCAGATGTAGCTGAAGTCGAAGTTGCCGCCGCCGCCCTCCTGCTGGTCGCAAGGGACCAGCTTGCAGGTGTTTGAACAGCTGTCCTTGTCGATGTCGTTGCCGTCGTCGCACTCCTCGCTCACGTCGACCAGGCCGTCGCCGCAGACCGGCTGGGGGCCGCCGCTGCTCTCGCCGCCGCTGCTGTCCGAGACGCCGACCGTGGTGCCGCCGCTGGTGCTGGCGCTGACGTTGCCGGTGCTGGCGGAGGTCGAGGGGTTGCCGGAGGTCGAGGGGTCGCTGCTGCCGGTCGTCGCCGTGGTGGTGGCGGTGCCCGTGCCCGAATCGCTGGTGCCGGTCGCCGTGCCCGTGCCCGAGTTGTCGGTGGTCGGCGTGGTGTCGGGGCCGTTGCTGGTCGGGGTGCTGTCGCCGGTGCTGGCGCTGCCGGTCTGCGTGCCGGTGGCAGACTCGGTGCCGGCGGCGGTCGTGTTACCGCTGTCGCCGCAGGCGCTGAGAGTGAGGGCTGTAAAGGAAAGGAGGAGGCTGCGGCGCATGCCTCCGAGCTATCACGCCGCGCCGGAGAATACGAGTGAAAATACCTGCCGCGACGGGTGGATCCACCCGTTCCCGGGTGTGGCGGCGGGGGCCTTCAGCTGGCGGGGGTGGGCCGGTCGACGCGATGGACCGAGAGGATCTGGCACACACGGTCGACGATCGTGTCGAGGCTGGCGGGCTTCTGGATGCAGCCGACGGCGCCGAGGTGGCCCTGGATCTCCATCAGCTGTTCGATCGGCAGGCCGCTGAGGATGACCACCGGCAGCGGACGAACGTCCCCGACGTTGGCGGCGCGGCGCACCATTTTCATCGCCGTGTCACCGCGCATGTCCGGGAGGTTGATGTCCAGGAGCAGCAGGTCGGGCTGAAAGCGGAGCACCACGGCGACCAGCAGGAAGCCCTTGTCGAGCGTCTCCACGGTGAAGCCCGCCTCGGTCAGCGCGCCCTTGACCACGCGGGCCGTCGCGCCGTCGTCTTCAACCACAAGGACCCGTGGTGCTCGTGTCGTCACGGCAACAGAGGTTGCCCAGGTTCGCCGGCACCGTCCAGAGCAAACTCGCGGGCGTGTGAGGGCCCGCAGCCCCAGGTCCGGCGGAGCGCTTGCGGCGTCACCTGGCTGTGTGCTCTTGATCGCCGGCTGTGGCGGGCGGCTCCCTGGTGTGGACCTGTGCGGTGCGGCCGCGGTGCGGCTACGCGCTCGTGGGAGGGGCATGCACGCGGCGGTCGTGACCGTCTTCCTGGCCACCTACTTGCTGGTGGCGACCCGGCGGCTGACCTGGCTGCCCGTCGGTCGGGTGGCGGGGGCCTTGCTCGGAGCGGCCGTGATGGTGGCGATCGGCGGGCTGACGCCGGCGCAGAGCTTCGCGGCGATCGATCACGACACGATCTTGCTGCTGTTCGGGATGATGCTGCTCATCGTGTACCTCGAGCGCGGCGGGCTGTTCGCCCGCGTCGTCGCCGGCGCGTTGACGCTTGCGCGCACGCCGGGGCAGCTGCTGGTGCTGGTCTCGCTGCTGTCGGGGATCTTGTCGGCCTTCCTCGTCAACGACGCGGTGTGTCTGCTGCTCACGCCGATCGTGGTGGCGCTGGGTGTGCGCGCCGGGCTGCCGCTCGCGCCGTATTTGTTGGCGATCTGCACGTCGGCGAACATCGGCTCGGCGGCGACGCTGGTCGGCAACCCGCAGAACATGATCATCGGCAACCTGAGCGGCCTCGGCTTCGGCGAGTTCATGGCGCTGGCTGGGCCGCCGGCGCTGGTCGGGCTGGCGATCAACACCGGGCTGCTGTGGCTGTACTATCGTCGTCGGCTGCCGGCGGGCTCGCTGCCGGCGGCACCCGATCGTGTGCTGGCGATCGATCCGCTGGTGCTGCCAGTGCTCGCGCTGGTGACGATCGGCTTCCTCGCGGGGCTGCACCTCGGCTACACCGCGCTGGCCGGCGCGCTGGTGTTCGTGGTCCGCGATCGTCGGGCCCCCGAAGCCGCTCTGGCGAAGGTCGACTGGGGCCTGCTGGTGTTCTTCTGCGGGCTCTTCATCGTCGTGCAGGCGCTGGCCAACACCGACCTGCCAGCGCGGGTGTGGGCCGGCGCGGCGCCGTCGCAGCTCGGGTCGCCGGGCGAACTCGCGGCCTTCACCGGCCTGCTCGCGCTCGGCTCGAACGTGGTCTCCAATGTGCCGATGGTGCTGCTCGCCGGTCCGGAGATCGCGGCGTACGCCGACCCGCGGATGGCCTGGGTCCTGCTCGCGCTGGTGACCACGGTGGCCGGCAACTTCACGCTGCTGGGGTCGGTGGCCAACCTCATCGTCGCCGAGCAGGCGGCTCCGCAGCACGAGCTCGGCTTCTTCGAGTACCTGCGCTTCGGCGTGGTGTCGACCCTGCTGGTGTTGCCGGCGGTGGTCGCGGTGCTGTGGTGTGAGCTGCGCTGGCTCTCAGGCTGAGTGACCTGGCCCGAGAGACAGACCGGGGGGGTCGGGCGGGCAGGGGACCGGGCACCGCCGGGGGCAGCCGCCCAGGACCGGCCGGAGATTCGCCCCCGGGCCCGCGCTCGGCTAGTGTGCGGCCGATGTCCCCGCCGCACGCGCTGCTCCTCGATCTCGACGGCACCTTGATCGACAGCGAGATGGTCCACGCCGCCGGTCTCGCCCGCCTGTGTCGCGACCGCGGCGCGCCGCTGGCCCCCGAGGAGGCGCTCTACGTCATCGGCCACGGTTGGCGCGAGATCTATGATCACCTGCGCCTCGGCGAGCGCCTCGGCATCAGCGTCGAGGCGGTGATCCAGGGCACCGTCGCCGCCAAGGAGATTTTGTTCGGCGAGGGCCTCGAGCTGCCGGCCCTGCCTGGTGCGCGCGAGCTGTTGGCCCTGGCCCGCGAGCACGCGATCCCGGTGGCGATCGTCACCGGCTCGGCCCGCTGCGAGTTCGAGCAGGCGCTCCCGGCCCTCGGACTCAAGCCTGGCGAGCTGGCGGCCTCGGTCTGCTCGGAGGACGTCCCGCGCGGCAAGCCGAACCCGGACGGCTACTTGCGGGCCGCCGAGCTGCTCGCGGTGGCGCCGGGCTCGTGCCTGGTGATCGAGGACAGCGAGGCCGGCATCGAGGCTGCGCTCGCGGCCGGGATGCGGGTGGTGGCCAGCGCCGCCGGTAACCGCCCGGTGGGCAGCCCGGGCCACCAGGACCAGGGCCGCGCGCAGCACCATCTCGCCTCGCTCGCTGGCCTGCGCCTCGCCGATCTCGCGGCGATGATGGGGTAGTCCGTGCGCGCCGGCTGTCCGATCGCACATGCCCCGAGGGCCCTGTCGCAAAGTACAGGAGGCCACGCGTGAACGGGCCGGTGCTGCTCATGCTTCCGGACCCGGAGGCGCGGGTCGATCCCGGGCGGCCGGTGCTGGGTGTCGCGTCCGGGCTGCGCCTCGCCGACAGCGCCCGCAGGGCTGGCTTCGCCACGGTGCTGGTCGCCCCGGGCACCCACGCGAGCCCGCCAGGGCGCTGCCCGGCACACTCGGAGATCGCGTCGACGCGCCGGCGCTGGTCATCCTCGAGAGCGCCGCGATCGAGCCCGGGGCGCTGCGACGGCTGTGCGGTGCCGCGGGTGAGGGCAGCCTTTACGACGAGCGCGGGCGGCCAGTCGGGTGGTGGAGTGCGCGCCTCGGGCGGGTCCTGGGGGCGCTGCCGGTGGGCGAGGCACTGGTCGCGCCGGAGGCCCCGGCGCCAGCCGAGCTCGCGCGCCTGGTCGACGCGGACGATCTCCCGCGCATGGAGGCGCTGATCGTGCGCGCCATCGCCGACGCGCCCGAGCACGTGGCCCTGAACCACGCCGCGGGTCCGTGGCGGCGCTGGCTCGAGCTGCCGCTGCTGCGCTGGTTGTGCGCGCGGGCCCGGCCGCCTGGGCGGGTCGAGCTGGTCGCGCTGCTGTTGGCTGCGCTGTCGGGTGTGCCGGCGTTGCTCGAGACGCGGCTCGGTCTGCTGCTGTCCGCCGGACTGTTGCTGGTCGGGGTCCAGCTCGCGTTCCTGGTCCCCGAGCTGCGCGCCCTGCTGCGGCCCGGGGCGGCAGCTGCGGCGGGCTGGCTCACGCCGGCGATCCGCCCCTTCGGCCACGCCTCGCTCGCGGCCGCGTTGACCTACGGCCTGGTCGCTTCGCCAGTGCGCACCGGCGCCGCCGATGTCGTCCTCCTGGTGCTCGGCGGGTCCGCGGCGTTGCTCTCGCTGGCGCAGGCCCGCGCCGTGCTGCGCGGTCAGCAGTCCACGCCGTTCGAACTGCCGAGCCTCGAGCGCTTCGCCGCGGAGATCGAGCTGCCGTTCCCGGCGTGGTTGCGGACACCTGTGCGAGCCGAGCTCCTCGTGTTCGTGCTCGCGTGGATCGGCGCGCCCGGGCTGCCCTGGGGCGTGCTCGTGGTCGTCGGTCTGGCGCGGCTGTGGCGGTGGTTCATCGGCCACCCTGACGCTCGGGTCAGCTGACGTCTGACCTGGCTCTACCGACAGGCTGGCCCGAGAGACTCGTGGCGTCGCGACCGATCTCAGTGATGCGCGTCGGTGTCGGGCGATCTTCGGCGTGCGTCTGCGCGAGGTCTCCCGCGAGTGCAGTGCGAGGCCCGACGATCGGCGACTCATCGCGCGTGCACTGCGTTTGACCGAGTTTTGAGCCGGTGCTAGCTTTGCCCGGTCGCGCGCTATTCCCGCGTGAAAGCCCTGCTCATGCCTGACAAGCCTCAGACGCCTCCGCTGGCCCGCAAGATCCCCTTACTGCCGCTTCGTGAGCTGATCGTCTTCCCGCACGAGGTTGTGCCGCTATTCGTCGGCCGCGAGAAGTCCATCAATGCACTCGAGGAGGCGATGGCGACCGACCGCGCCATCCTGCTGTGCGCCCAGAAGAAGGCCAAGGTCAACGACCCCAAGCCCGAGGGCATCCACACCGTCGGCACCATCGGCAGCATCATCCAATTGCTGCGCCTGCCCGACGGCACCGTGAAGGTGCTGGTCGAGGGCAAGAGCCGGGCTCGCATCGGCCGCTACATCGACCACGACAAGTACTTCCTCGTCGAGGCCGAGCTGCTCGAGCCGGCGCCGGTGAGCGCCGAGGACGAGGCCGAGATCTCGGCGCTCATGCGCTCGGTGCAGCAGACCTTCGAGAACTACGTGAAGCTCAACAAGCGCGTGCCGCCCGAGCTGGCGGTCAGCGTGCAGAGCATCGACAACCCGTCGCGCATGGCCGACACCATCGCCGCGCACGTCAACTTCAAGCTCACCGCCAAGCAGGAGTTGCTCGAGACGGAGTCCATCCGCGCCCGCCTGGAGAAGCTCTACGAGCTGATGCAGAACGAGATCGAGATTCTCCAGGTGGAGAAGAAGATCCGTACGCGCGTCAAGAAGCAGATGGAGAAGAACCAGAAGGAGTACTACCTCAACGAGCAGATGCAGGCGATCCAGAAGGAGCTCGGCAGCCAGGACGAGTTCAAGAATGAGATCGCCGAGCTCGAGGAGCGGGTGCGTCGGCGCAAGATGAGCGCCGAGGCCACGGACCGGCTCAAGAAGGAGCTGCGCAAGCTCAAGATGATGAGCCCGATGAGCGCCGAGGCGACCGTCGTGCGCAACTACATCGACACGGTGCTCGCGCTGCCGTGGGACGAGCGCACCGTCGAGAAGCTCGACATCGCCGAGGCCGAGGGCATCCTCGACGCCGATCACTACGGCCTCGACAAGCCCAAGGAGCGCATCGTCGAGTACCTCGCCGTGCGTTCGCTGGTGCCGAAGCTCAAGGGCCCGATCCTCTGCCTGGTCGGCCCGCCCGGGGTCGGTAAGACCTCGCTGGCCAAGAGCGTCGCGCGGGCCACCAACCGCAAGTTCGTCCGTGTGTCACTCGGCGGCGTGCGCGACGAGGCCGAGATCCGCGGCCACCGTCGCACCTACATCGGCGCGATGCCCGGCAAGATCATCCAGGGCCTGCGCAAGGCCGGCAGCAACAACCCCGTGTTCCTGCTCGACGAGATCGACAAGATCTCGATGGACTTCCGCGGCGACCCGTCGGCCGCCATGCTCGAGGTCCTCGACCCGGAACAGAACAGCGCCTTCGTCGATCACTTCCTCGACCTCGACTACGACCTCAGCGACGTGCTGTTCCTGTGCACCGCGAACTCGCTGCACTCGATCCCGCTGCCGCTGCAGGACCGCATGGAGATCATCGAGCTCAGCGGCTACACCGACGAAGAGAAGCAGAAGATCGCCCGGCAGTACCTCATCCCCAAGCAGCTCGAGGCCAACGGGATGCAGAACGCCGAGATCGTGTTCACGGACCAGGCCGTCCGCGAGCTCATCCACCACTACACCAAGGAGGCCGGGGTCCGCAGCCTCGAGCGCGCTGTGTCCTCGGTGGTCCGCAAGCTGGCCCGCGAGTACGTCAAGGACGGCAAGAAGAAGAAGTCGTTCAAGGTCGATCTGCGGCTGGTCCAGCGCCTGCTCGGGGCCCAGAAGTACCGCTACAACAGCGCCGACGCGAGCGACCAGATCGGCATGACCAACGGCCTCGCGGTCACGATCTTCGGCGGCGACCTGCTGCCCGCCGAGGTCACCCTCACCGCGGGCAAGGGCAAGGTCACCCTCACCGGCAAGCTCGGCGAGGTCATGCAGGAGTCGGCCCAGGCGGCCGTCACCTACGTCCGCTCACGCAGCCCGTCCTTGGGCCTCGAGCCCGACTTCCACGAGCACGTCGACTTCCACGTGCACTTCCCAGAGGGCGCCGTGCCCAAGGATGGCCCCAGCGCGGGCGTCACGATCGTCACCTCGCTCGTGTCGGCGCTGCTGCGTGTGCCGGTCCGCAAGGATGTCGCCATGACCGGCGAGATCAACCTGCGCGGCAGGGTGCTGCCGATCGGCGGGCTCAAGGACAAGGTGCTCGCCGCCTTCCGCGGCGAGATGAAGACCGTCATCTGCCCGCGTGACAACGAGAAGGACCTCGCCGACGTGCCGAAGCACGTGCTCAAGGCCCTCGACATCAAGCTCGCCGACACCATCGACGACGTGCTCCGCTGGGCCCTCGTGCCCCTCCCGGAGGACCACCCGAACGTCGCCCTGCGCAAGTTCCTCGCCGGCGTCGACGTGACCTCGCCGGTCGACTGGCGCGAGGTCAACCGCTACCTCGAGGAGCGCCGCCGCAAGGACCGCGAGGCGCATGAGAGCGGCGTACACTAAGGCCCGCGCCCCGCGAGACCCGCGGCCATGAGCCCGGGTTCTGCGACCCGAAACCCGCGGTCATGAGCCCGGGTCTCAGCCAACGTCCCTCGTGCGCCCGTCCTCCGGGAGATCTCCCGGGGGGCGGGCGTCGTGCATGTGATGGCCGCCAGGACTGGCCCGGCGCTGTCAGCCGATGGCGGGGCCGCGTTGCAGGCAGGATGGCCCGCCTACAGGGGCAGATGCAGGGCGCGTATTCGTGCGCGCCCGCAGTTGGCCGTGGTACGGTCGGGCTCCTTTCCGCGCCCATGCCCCGTCGCCGTCCCGCCGCTGTCCTGATCGCTTGCCTCCCCGTGACGGCCTGCAACTTCGACGCGTACGGCCTGGCTGCGACCACCGATGTCGAGCTCACCGCAAGCAGCAGCAGCAGCACCGGCGTGGCACCGGAGCCAGGCTCCACGGGCCCGGGGTCGAGCACCGGCCTGTCGGAGCCGGGCACCAGCGAGGGCGGCGAGAGCAGCAGCAGCAGCAGCAGCGGCGAGATGGCCTGCACCGAGGATTGCCCGCCGACCCCCGTGTGGACCGTGACAACCCCCGGCGATGCCCACGCGCTCGTGCTCGACGAGGCCGGTGACGCCGTGATCGCCGGTGAGCGCATACAGACCAACGCGCCCGCCTCCACCGACGTCTGGGTCGCGAAGTTCTCCGGGAAGGCGGGCCAGTTGGCCTGGGAGACCCGCCACAACGGCCACCAGAAGGGCCGCGATTTCGCGCGCGATGTGGCGCTCACGGCGGATGGCACGGTCGTGGTCGCCGGCGGCAGCGAGGAGGTCGAGGGCCGGCGCACGGACGTGTGGGTCGGCTGGCTCGCAGGCGACACAGGCGAGCTGCTGGCCAGCAGCAACCTCATGACCACGGACTGGAACGGCGCCGGGGTCAAGCTCGACGAGTGGGCCGAGACGCTGGCGATCGATGACGACAGCGGCCTCGTGGTCGCGGGCACTCGCTGCGCCGTCCCTTGCGACGTGCCCGACGCGTGGATCGGCCGCTTCACGGCTGCCGGCGCGCCGGTTTGGGCCGAGCCGATGCTGGCCTGCGCGTCCGGCTCGTTCCGCGGCCTCGTGCTCGACCGCGAGTCGCTGCTGCCGTTTGGCACTGACGGCTACGACGGCTCACAGGTGCCCTGGCGCAGCCTGATCCGCCGCCTCGACGCGGAGGGCGCAGGCACCTGGAGCGCCTTGCCCGATCCACCGCAGGCTGAGATCGGCTTCGTCGTCCTCGCAGGCGCGCTCGCCCCGGACGGCGGCCTGTGGGTGGTCGGTAGCGAGATCGTGGCGGGCACGGACGGCGGCTTCATCCGCCTGTACCGGCCGGACGACGCCGACACGCCGATCGTCGAGCTCCGCGGTGGTGCGCTCGCCGGTGAGCTGTCCGCGATCACCTTGACCGGCGACGGCGCGCCGATCATCGCTGGCGCGACCGGACGCTACCCCGGACGGAGCCTCTGGCTCGGCCAGTTCACCACCGAGCTCGCACCGCTGTGGCGCATCGATGAGCCCAGCGTCGAGGTCAACGAGGCCCGCGGGATCGCCCGCGACGCCGAGGGCGGGCTCATGGTACTCGGCGTCCAGTTGCCACCGGACAACGGCCCCGCAACGACCTGGTTGCGCCGCTACAGCCCCGCCGGCGCGGCCTGAGGCTTGGCTGTCCCGAGGGACAGCTGCGATAGCGAAGCCTCACTGAACTCGGCATCCATACCCGCGGCCTGAGCCCGGCTGTCCCGAGGGACAGCTGCGACAGGCTCACTTCTTGGCGCGCGTGAAGGTCAGCGAATTGATCTTGATCTCGTCGAGGGGCCGCTCCGAGCGGGTCTTGACCTCGCTGATCTTGATCGCGACCTTGGGGTCGCACTTGCCGAAGATCGCGTGCTTGTCGTCGAGGTGCGGGGTCGCGGCGACGGTGACGAAGAACTGCGAGCTGCCGGTGTTCACGCCGCGGTTCGCCATCGACAGGATGCCCGCCCCGACGTGGCGCAGGCTCGTGTCGAACTCGTCGGCGATGAGGTAGCCGGGGCCGCCAGTGCCGGCGCCGAGCGGGTCGCCGGTCTGGATCATGAAGCCGGGGATCACGCGGTGGAAGATGATGCCGTCGTAGAAGTTGGCGGTCTTCCACTGGTCGGTCTTCTTGTCGTAGAAGGGCCGCACGCCGCGGGCGAGGCCGACGAAGTTGGCGACGGTGTTCGGCGACTTGTCCTCGTAGAGCTCGCAGCGAAACTTGCCCATCGTGGTGTCGAAGGTGGCGAAGAGCTTGCCCTTGCTCGCGTCCTCGAGCACCGGATCGCCGGCCAGCGCGGTCTTCAGGTCGATCTTCCCCATCGGATCGCCCTGCGCCTTGTTGTACTCGAGCACGTCCTCGGCGCTGAGGCCCGCGCGGACGATCTGGCCCTTCTTGTACTTGGGCCCCGGCGCCACGGGTGGGGCCGGGGGCTTCGCCTCGGGCTTGGGGGGCACGGGCGCCGTCTCCACCTTCTTGGCGTCGGCCTTGGCGTCGGCCTTGCCCGGGGCCTGCTTGACGTCAGCCTTGGCGTCGGTCTTGGGGGCGTCGGCCGC
>NZ_JADJNN010000014.1:165000-190879 GCF_016714285.1 Nannocystis sp.
AGCAGGCTGAAGCGCGGGTAAGACTGCGTGGAGGGCCGAACTCACCACAGTTGAAAATGTGGAGGGATGACTTGTGGATAGGAGTGAAAGGCTAATCAAGCTGGGAGATAGCTGGTTCTCGCCGAAACATATTGAGGTATGGGGTCGATCGATTTGCGCGGGGGTAGAGCACTGAATGGGCTAGGGGGACCACAATCTTACCGAACCCAATCAAACTCCGAATACCCGCGACAACAGGTCGGCACTCAGGCGCTGAGAGCTAAGTTTCAGCGCCGAGAGGGTAAGAACCCAGACCGGCAGCTAAGGTCCCCAATTCATCACTAAGTGGTAAAGGATGTGGGAGCACTTAAACAGCCAGGAGGTTGGCTTAGAAGCAGCCATCCTTTAAAGAAAGCGTAACAGCTCACTGGTCGAGTGAACCTGCGCCGAAAATTAAACGGGTCTAAGTGATGAACCGAAGCTCCGGGTCAGCGAAAGCTGGCGGTAGGCGAGTATTGTCTATGCGGTGAAGGCATACGGAAACGAGTGTTGGAGCGTAGACAAGAGCTGATGTTGGCATGAGTAGCGATAAACCGGGTGAAAAACCCGGTCGCCGTAAACCCAAGGGTTCCTGGGTAAAGATAATCTTCTCAGGGTTAGTCGGTCCCTAAGGCGAGGCAGAAATGCGTAGTCGATGGGAAGCAGGCGAATATTCCTGCACCAGCACGGTAGGTTTCACGAGGAGGGACGGAGGAGGATAGTCAAGCGACCTGATGGATGGTCGTTCAAGCCGGTAGGGAGGATGCGTAGGAGGCTTAGGCCGCAAACGCGCGTTCAATCCCGAGAGGTGATGAGGGTCGCCGCAAGGCGGACAACTTGATGATTCCAGGCTTCCAAGAAAAGCTTCGCGTGAGTGTACCGCTGTGCTGTCCGTACCGTAAACCGACACAGGTGGGTGGGGGAGAACATCCCAAGGCGCTTGAGAGAACTCGGGTTAAGGAACTCGGCAAATTGACACCGTAACTTCGGGAGAAGGTGTGCCCTTGAGGGTGAGGAGCCGCTAACGCGCGCTCGGAGCCTTTGGGGGTTGCAGAGAATCGGGGGTAGCGACTGTTTATCAAAAACACAGGACTCTGCGAAGTCGCAAGACGACGTATAGGGTCTGACGCCTGCCCGGTGCCGGAAGGTTAACAGGAGATGTCAGCGCAAGCAAAGCATCGAATCGAAGCCCCGGTAAACGGCGGCCGTAACTATAACGGTCCTAAGGTAGCGAAATTCCTTGGCGGGTAAGTTCCGTCCTGCACGAATGGCGTAACGACTTCCCCACTGTCTCGACCCGGGACTCAGCGAAATTGAATCGGGGTGAAGATGCCCCGTACCCGCGGAAAGACGGAAAGACCCCGTGAACCTTTACTGCAGCTTGGCACTGGTTTTCGGATTTGTCTGTGTAGGATAGGTGGGAGGCTGTGAAGTGGGGCCGCTAGGTTTCACAGAGCCAACGTTGAAATACCACCCTGACAAATCTGAAAGCCTAACCGTGGCCCGTAAGCCGGGTCCGGAACACTGCCTGGTGGGTAGTTTGACTGGGGCGGTCACCTCCGAAAGAGTAACGGAGGCGCGCAAAGGTTCCCTCAGGCTGATTGGAAACCAGCCGTAGAGTGTAAAAGCACAAGGGAGCTTGACTGCAACTCATACAAGAGGAGCAGGGACGAAAGTCGGCTTTAGTGATCCGGTGGTTCTGAATGGAAGGGCCATCGCTCAACGGATAAAAAGGTACTCCGGGGATAACAGGCTTATCACGCCCAAGAGTTCACATCGACGGCGTGGTTTGGCACCTCGATGTCGGCTCATCGCATCCTGGGGCTGTAGTAGGTCCCAAGGGTTTGGCTGTTCATGGTTAAAGCGGTACGCGAGCTGGGTTCAAAACGTCGTGAGACAGTTTGGTCCCCTATCTTCCGTGGGCGCAGGAGTCTTGAAGTGGATCTGTCCCTAGTACGAGAGGACCGGGATGGACGAACCCCTGGTGTTCCGGTTGTTTTGCCAGAGGCATTGCCGGGTAGCTATGTTCGGAGAGGATAACCGCTGAAAGCATCTAAGCGGGAAACCAACCACAAGATGAGGACTCCCTGAAGGTCCGTCGTAGACCACGACGTTGATAGGTCGGGTGTGGAAGTGCGGCAACGCATGGAGCTAACCGATACTAATAGACCGCTTGGCTTGACCTTGGTGCCGATTTCCATGGGGAACGGTTTGAACCCGAGGTTCCGAGCGACAAACGCAGATTGTTCGCAGACACAGCATTCTTTGCTCGTCGAAGTCCTCCGGCCGCGCTGGCTGGAGGCACTTCATGGCCCACGGGTAACGTGGGCCATGAGACGGTTTTTCTGGTGGCTATGGCGGAAGGGTCACACCCGATCCCATCCCGAACTCGGTCGTTAAGCCTTCCAGCGCCGATGGTACTGCAGGGGAGACCCTGTGGGAGAGTAGGACGCCGCCAGATCTATGGCCCCCTCGGTGACGAGGGGGCCTTTTTTATTGGTTCGAGGCCCTGAACGGGCGCCGGACGGCCGCCTCGCTGCCTTGTCGGTGATGCGGCGTGCAGCGAGGCCTCACCGCGCCTTCCTTGTTGGCTCGGGCGGCGGCTGAGGGAGTGCTGCCCTTGTCCTTCCCCGGCCGCTGACGGACACTCCGCGCCATGGCGAACTGCGCTCGTGTCCTCTCCTCCGTGGCCCTTTTCTCGGTCATGGCCTGTGACCCCTTCGCTGGCGGGGCCGCGAATACCCAGGGCAGCGGCGGTGGCGGTGGTGGTGGCGGTGGCGGGCTGCTCGGTGGCCTCAGTGGCATCGCGTGCCCGGAGCTCAGCGGTGGCGGCAGCGCGTTGCGGGGCAACTTCACCGCCAAGGCCGGGCTCAACGCGAAGATCGGGGCCTTCGTGCAGGCCAGCAAGGACCTGTTGGCGCTGTCTGGTCGCATGGACGCGGAGATCACGGGGGCTTGCAAGCGGATGGCGGCGGACCTCGGGGTGCCGCCGGCCAAGCTGGTGCCGGCGCAGGGCGTCGCGGCGTCGACGGCGGCGTGCAACGCGGTCTCGGCGGAGATCGGGGCGGCGCTCAAGGGCGGCGTGACGCTGAAGGCAGAGTTCACGCCGCCGAAGTGTGAGGTCAACGCGTCGGCCCGCGCGAGCTGCGAGGGGCAGTGCAAGGTGGAGGTCACGCCGGCGGAGATCGTGGCCAAGTGCGACCCGGGCAAGCTGTCGGGGCAGTGCAAGGGCACCTGCAGCGGCAAGTGCGAGGGGACCTGCAAGGGCACCTGCCAGGGCGAGTGCGCCGTGAAGGACGCCCAGGGGAAGTGCGCCGGACAGTGCAACGGGACCTGCCAGGGCTCGTGCAGCGCGACCTGCCACGCCTCGTGCAAGGGCGAGTGGCAGGCGCCGAAGTGCGAGGGGCACGTGACGCCGCCGAAGGTCGACGCTGACTGCAAGGCGAGCTGCGACGCGAGCGCGAAGATCACGGCGCAGTGCACCAAGCCGGCGCTGAACCTGACCGCGTCGGCCAACGCTGAGGCGCTGGCGAAGGTGCTGGCGACCCTGCGGGCCAACTTGCCGGTGCTGATCTCGGCGCAGTTCAAGATCGGCAAGGAGATCGCGGCGGACCTGCAGACACTCGTGCGCGTGGGTGGGCAGCTGCGCGGCGAGCTGAACGGCGCCGGGAGCAAGGCGGTCGCCTGTGTGACGGCGGCGGTGTCGACGGTCGCGTCGGCGTCGGTCAGCGTGAATGTGTCGTTCAAGGCGAGCGCGAGCGTCAGCGGCAAGGCCGGCGTCGGCGGCTGAGCGCGGGTTGCGGGCGAAGGCCGGCGTCGGTGGCTGAGCGCCGGTGGCGGGCGAGCGTCAGCGGCAAGGCCGGCGATCGGCGGCTGAGCGCTGGTGGCGTGCGATCCGTCGCCAGGGATCGCAGCGTCCGTGAGCAGTCGGGTCGCCGTGGTTGAGTTCGCCGGCGCCGAAGGTGTCGGGTCTAGGGCTTGATGAACTTGAGGATGAAGCGGTCGGCCTGGCCGCGTCGGCCGGCCTCGGCGGCGGCGCGCGGGGAGGCGTTCCAGTCGCGCGCGTCGGCGGGGTTGCGCAGGAAGTCGGCGGTGGCGGCGAGGCGGAAGCCGGCGGCCTCGATCTCGCCGCGTACGAGCGACTCCTCGACGCGGTGGAGGGTCTGGGAGCCGCTGCTGCCGGCGCCGACGAGCGCGCTGTGATCGACGACGACGTAGGCGCCGCCAGGGCGCAGCGCGGCGAAGATGGCGCGGTTCATGGCGGCGTTGTCGACCTTCATCCAGTAGGTGTCGTGATAGAAGAGAAAGTTGATCACGAGGTCGAGGTCGTGGACCTCGGCCGGGAGCGGCTGGTCGAACTCCTGGTCGACGCGCACGACGTTGGCGAAGGCGGGGGTTGCCATGCGCTCGCTGAAGCCGGGCTCGGTGAAGCGCTCGCGGACGAAGCGGGGGTTCTGGGCGTAGACGCGGCCGTCGGGGCCGACGGCGCGGGCGAGCAGGAAGGTGGTGTAGCCCATGCCGGCGCCGATGTCGGCGGCCTTCATGCCGGGCGCGAGCGCGAGGAAGGCGAGCAGATCGGCGGGTTTGCGCCCGGGATCGAGGTCGCGCTCGGACTGCGGCCTCGCGGGGTCGTCGACGATCGCCTGGATCGCGGCGGAGCTGTCCGCAGGGACAGGTGCCGCGGTGGTCGCAGGTGCTGGGGTGGCGGGCGCGTCGGCGGGGATCGGGCGGCAGGCGGCGAGGATGACGAGGAGCGCGAGCGACAGGGGACGCATGCGGGGACGTTATCATCGGCCGCGAGGGGAGCGGGCGGCGTGCAAGCGGCGGGTTCGGGGCGCCGCGTGGGCGGCGTCGCCGGTCAGCAAGGGCGCTTGCGTCGGCGCCGCCTGAGCCCGGGAAACTGGCGTCATGGTCGATCCCGAGGTGCCGCCCCGTCTGCGCTGGTGGTTCCAGGTTCACTGCGTGGTCGACCTGCTGTTCGCGGTGCCGCTGATGATCGCGCCGGTGACGATGCTGTCGCTGCTGGGGTGGACGACGATCGATCCGCTGGCGACGCGGCTGGTGGCGGCGGCGCTGGTGGGGATCGGTGTGGAGTCGTTCCTCGGGGCGGGCACCGGGCGCGAGCACTACCTGGGGATGCTGCGCCTGAAGGTGCTGTGGTCGCTGATGGCGAATCTGGGGATCTTGCTGTCGATCGTGCAGGGGGCACCGGCGGCGGCGTGGCTGTTCCAGGCGATCTTCGCCGGCTTCTCGACGCTGTGGATCACGTACTTTTTGCGCCTGAGTCGCGGTCGCGGGTGAGACCGAGCTGGCCAGCGAGGGCGGGGTTGTCGGAGCCGACGCGCCAGATCCAGCGGTCGAGCAGGTAGTGGGTGGCCTGCGGGACGGCGAGGAGGGCGACGACGAGCGACGCGAGCAGCGGGTGGAGCTCGCCCGTGCTGGTCCCGAAGAGCTGCGGGTGATCGTGCCAGACGAGGCGGTCCCACAGGGCCTCCTCGCCGATGGCGAGCGCGAGCAGGAGGCCGTAGAAGCCGGCGAGCAGGGCGAGGGGGCCGGATCGAGGGAGGCGGGCAGCGAGCCTGTCGCGGCCGCCCGCGAGCCATACGAGGGCCATGTAGGGGACGCCGTGGAGGAAGACGTTGGTGATCGTGAAGATGCGGTCGTCGTCGAACAGGACGATGCCGATGTGCCAGCAGGCGGCGGGCACGAGCACGAGCAGGGGGACCATCGGGTTGGCGCGGCCGCGGCGGGCGAGGACCAGGCGGCGGGCGAGGAAGCCGAGCAGCACGGGCAGCTGGGCCCACAGGGCGAGGGTGCCGACGATCGGCGGGAGGCCGGTGAGGAGGTCGCCGGGCATGAACCAGGCGAAGCTGGTCGGGAGGTTGGCGTGCCACCAGAGCACAGGTCCCAAAGTACATGTCCACAAGGCCAGGCTGATCAGGCGCCGGTCGGCGGGCGACTCGGCGCCGGCGCGGGCGTAGAGGAGGGCGAAGCCGAGGTGCTGCTTGATGAAGTGGAAGATCGCCAGGTAGGCGAGGGCGCCCCAGAAGAGCAGCGGCGACTCGAGGTGGAGCAGGAAGCCGAGCCAGGCGCAGAGCAGCGGGGCGGCGATCAGGCGCGTGCGATGGTGCTGACGGGCGATGGGGTCGAGGTAGCTGCGGTAGAGCGAGGCGTAGACGTGGGCGACGTCGACGAGCAGGACGCCGGCGATCCACAGGAGCAGGCTGTCGTGCGCGGGGGGCTGTGGGTCGAGGACGCCGAGGGCGAGGCCGACGATCGCGGCGAGCAGGCCGGGCAGCACGAACCAGCCGAGATCGAAGGCGGGGCTGCGCAGGAAGGGCCGCGAGGGCATGGACAGCGGCGAGGGTAGCAGGGCGCTCGCTGGGCCGCGCGCGGCGAGGATAGCGGACGGGACGCGGCGACCTCGGCGTGGGCGGCAGGTCCCGCGCGGCGAGGATTGTGGACGCGGCGACCTCGGCGTGGCGTGGCGTCAGGCGCCGCGGAAGACGGCGATGACGCGGGAGAAGCGGCGGCTGAGGCCGGCGCCGCTCTCGACGAAGACGGCGGCGAACTGGTCGAACAGGGACTCGACCTCTTCGAGGTCGGGGAGCGCGTCGGGCGGGACCCCGTCGACGGCGACGTAGGCGCTGAAGAAGTCGGGGGCGTCGCGCGCATAGGGGGCGCCGATCGCCGCCATGAGGCGGAGGGCGGCGCCCCACTGCTCGGCGGACAGCTGGGTGGGGTCGGCGAAGCTGCAGCCCTCGATCATGACGAGGGCCTGGGCGAGGCCCTCGTTGAGCTCGGCCTCGGGGATGGCGTAGAGGAAGGCCATCTGCTCGTCGGGCTCGCACCACACGAGCAGGATGTGGGCGGGGAGCTGGACGAGCTCGGCCTGCGTGAGTGGTTCGAGGGTGTCGAGCTCGAACTCGAGGGCGGCGGCGAAGGGCCGGATGGCCGCGACGATCTGGTCGCGCAGCGTCTGGTAGCCGGTGGGGTCGTGGCGCGAGGCGCCGCGGGTGGGGAAGGCCCGGGACAGCGCTCGCAGTTGCTCGCGGCTCAGCGGCATGATCGACCTCCGTGGGGAGCAGGCAGGATATCGCGACCGCGGTCGCAGGAGCACGCTCGCAAGTGCACGGACGGGATCAGGACTCGATGATCGAGGTGGCGGCGTGGCCGAGCTGGGTGAGCGCGGCCTCGGCCGCGCGCACGCCGGCGTAGAAGGCCTCCTCGAACAGCGGCAGGCCGGTGATGTCGGCGGCGCAGGGGCGTACGCGGGCGATCGGTGCGCGGGCGGTGGCGAGGGCGTCGCCGAAGAGCAGGCCGGGGACGGGGCGGATCATGGCGTGGCCCCAGCGGGTGACGTGGATCTGGGCGATCTCTCGCGCGATGTTGGGGTGCATGGCGACGAGGGCGGCGCGTACGTGCTCGGACCAGTCGGCGAGGCTGGTGCTCAGGAGGCGCGTGCGCTGGGCGCTGAGGGCCGCGGCGTCGTCGCCCGGGAGCGGCTCGTAGTAGGTGATGACGGCGCCGGGGTCACGGACGCTGCGATCCTCGCCGTGGGTGGCGAGCACGTAGCCGAGGCTCCGTTGCGCGGCGTCCGGCGCGACGGGGACGTTGTCCCACGCGAGCGGGGCGCCGACGCCTCGCGGGCGGGCGCGCAGCTCGACGCTGGCGACCAGCCAGGGGCGTAGCTGAGGGTGTTCGCGGCGAGCGGGTCGCGGCCGGGCGGGAGGACGTGCGGGAGCACGAAGCGAGGCGCGGCCCACAGGATCGCGTCGGCGTGCAGGCGGGTGCGGAGCTTGGTGCTGAAGTTGTGGAGCTCGAGGGTGCCGGCGTCGGGGTCGATCGCGGTGACGGCTGTCCCGAGGGACAGGTGGTCGTCGAGCGCGGTGACGGCTGTCCCACGGGACAGGTGGTCGCTCGCTTCGCCGAGGTGGGCGAGGCCCACGAGTGTGGCGAGGCCGCGGATCAGGCGGGCGTTGCCGTCGGGGGCGGTGAGGGTGTGGCCGTCGCGGTTGTCCTCGAGGCCGCGGGCGAGGAAGTGGTGCAGGCCGGCGAAGGCCGAGGTCTGGGCGGCGGTGCAGCCGTAGTCGTCGCGGGTGGCGTAGTCGACGGCCCAGCGCAGGCGCCAGCTGTTCAGGCCGAGGTCGTCGAGGTAGCGGGCGAGGGAGATGCTGTCGAGGTGGCGCAGATCGGCGCTGCTGAGGTCGACGGGGAGGCGGAACAGGCGGCGGCCGTCGGCGCCGCGGCGGGCGTCGAGGGCGAGGAGGTGCTCGCGCCAGCGGGCCCACTGGGCGGCCTCGTCGGGGGTCTCGTCGCGGTCGGGGTACAGGCCCTCGTGCCACAGGAGGCCGACCTGGTGGCGCTCGCTGGGGGCGGAGACGATGGCGCTGGGGAGGTACTCGGCGCGGCCGTGGTGGTCGCGGCCGATGATGAGGCCGAGCTCGGTGAGGAGGAGCTCGAGGGCCGCGCACTCGGGGTGCGGGCTCGGGAGGTAGTGGGCGCCGAGCGGGTGGGGCGAGCGGGGGAGCAGGCCGCCGCGGGCGGTGCCGCCGAGTTCGGGCTCGAGCTCGACGAGGTAGAAGTCGCGGAGGCCGGCCTTGCGCAGGCGCCAGGCGGCGGACAGGCCCGCGACGCCGCCGCCGACGATCGCCACCTGGGTGCGGAGCTCGCGGGTGACGGGGCCGTTGCGGAAGGCCGGGTCGCGCAGGCTGTGGGCCTGCGCGGGGTCGGGGCCGACGAAGGCGAGGACGGGCGGCGGCGGGGCGGCGGGCTCGCAGGCGGCGGCGAGGCCCGCGGCGGCGGCGGTGGTGAGCAGGCGGCGGCGGCTCAGGCTGTCCGGAGGGACAGGTGCGGCGCGTGACAGCCTGTCTGGAGGGACAGGTTGTGCCGGGGCTGTCCTTGGGGACAGACATATCAGCTCCGGCGGCCGCCGGGGCCGCGCAGGTCCTGCTCGTAGTAGTGGACCAGGAGCTGGTCGCTGAGGCGGTTGATCTCGACCTCGGGGGGCTGCTGATCCTGGGGGAACACGAAGAGGCCGGGGAGGAGATCGTCGCTCAGGTAGTGCAGGGGGGCGGCGGCGAGGCGCTGGGGGACCGGGCGGGCGGCGTGGGAGACGAGGACGAAGCCCCAGTCGCCGAAGGAGGGGACGTGGGCGTGGTAGGGGCGCGGGTGGAGCTCGGCGGCGGCGAGGGTGGCGACGATGCACCAGAAGGAGCGCGGGGCGAGGTAGGGCGAGGTCGCCTGGATCACGCCGACGCCGTCGGGGGCGAGGGCGTGGGCCAGCAGGCGGTAGAAGGGGTGCGAGTAGAGCTTGCCGAGCGAGAAGTTGTTGGGGTCGGGGAGGTCGACGAGGATGAGGTCGAAGCGGGGGCCGCCGCTGCGCAGGTGCTCCTCGAGCCAGCGCATGGCGTCGGCGTTGTGGATCGCCACGCGGGGGTCGCTGAGGCTGTCCTTGTTGAGCCCGCGCAGCATCGGGTCGCGGCGGAACAGGTCGGTCATGCCGGGGTCGAGGTCGACGAGGTCGACGTGGGCGAGGGCGGGGTACTTGAGCAGCTCGCGGACGGCGAGGCCGTCGCCGCCGCCGAGGACGAGGGCGCGGGCGGCCCCGGCGGCGGGCGCCTCGGACATGGCGGGGTGGACCAGGGCCTCGTGGTAGCGGTGCTCGTCGACGCTGCTGAATTGCAGGTTGCCGTCGATGTAGAGGCGGAGGTCGTCCTGCCAGCGGGTGAGGGTGAGGCGCTGGTAGGCGGTCTTGTTGGAGAAGATGACGGGGGCGTCGTAGAGCTGGTTCTCGGCGAAGCGCTCGATGCGGTGGCCGACCGCGAGGAGCGCGGCGAGGATCACGGTGATGATGAGGCTGCCGAGGAGCGCGGCGCGGGGGCGGGCGAGCTGGTGGCGGAAGGCGCGGGCGCAGGCGAGGGCGACGCCGGCGTTGAGCAGGCCGAACAGCAGGCTGGTGCGGACCAGGCCGAGGTGGGGCAGGAGGGCGAGGGGGAACAGCAGGCTGGCGAGCAGCGAGCCGATGTAGTCGAAGGCGAGGACGCGGGCGACCAGGTCCTTGAGCTCCTGGCCGTCCTTGAGGATGCGCATGAGCAGGGGGATCTCGAGGCCGACCATGGTGCCGACGAGGATCAGGATCGCGAACAGGAGCGGGCGGACGGTGCTGAGGTAGGCGTAGCCGAGGAACAGGCTGGCGGCCGAGAGCCCGCCGACGACGGCGATGATGAGCTGGATGGTGATGAAGCGGTCGTGGAGGTCGCGCTCGATCGACTTGCTGAGCCACGAGCCGAGGCCCATCGCGCTGAGGTAGACGCCGATGACGAGGCTGAATTGGGTGACGGAGTCGCCGAGCAGGTAGCTGGCCATCGTCGCGGCGATGAGCTCGTAGACGAGGCCGCAGGTGGCGACGACGAGGACGGTCGCGAGCAGCAGGCGGGCGCCGGGCGGCGGGCCATCGGCGGGGCCATCGGCGGGCTGGCGGAGCGGGAGGGGCACGATCAGCCGGAGACGGCGGCGGCGATGATGATCGAGATGCCGATGATCAGCGAGCCTAGGATGACGCCGAGGGCGGTGTTCTGGTCCTCCTCGATCTCCTTGCGGATGCTGAAGGGGGAGACCTTGACGACGATGATCCAGGCGACGCCGAAGAGGGCCATGCCGAGCAGGGCGAAGGCGGCGGCGGAGACCAGGTGGTCGAGGATCTCGGGGCCGAGAGTGGCGGCGAGGAGCGTGGTGGACTCGGGTGCTTGCATGGTCACTTTCCTCCTTGATAGCCGCCGCCGTACCAGACGAAGACGCCGGCGCCGCGGACGGTGCCGCCGGCCGGGTCGCGTTCGACCCTGCCGCGGTCGGGGGTGGTGGTCAAATAGTTGCCGGCGGCGCCGTCGAGGGCGAGCAGGAGCAGGGCCAGGCCGGCGCAGATCCAGTAGGTGGTGCGGAACATCGGTGGGTCTCCTCGAGGACGGCTCAGGACGAATAGTCGCTGTTGTTCCAGCGGCGGCGCTCGAACAGCCAGCCCAGCAGCCAGGCGAGCAAGGGGAAGCACAGGATGACGGTGAGGGCGAGGACGCTGTAGCGGGTGAGGTAGACGTCCTGGCGGACGCTGACCTCGTACTCGGTCGGGGTGCTGCCGGTGCCGCCGCGCTGGGGCTGGATCTGCAGCAGATACTGGCCGCCCGCGACGCCGCCGACGGTGTGGGTGGTGCGGCTGGTGCCCTCGTGCCACGACTCGCCGCCGTCGATGCCGTGGTAGTAGCTGGCCTCGATGCCGAAGCCGACGGCCTCGTCGTTGGCGAGGTTGACGAGCAGGACGTCGGCGTAGGCCCAGGCGTTGTCGAGCGGGCTGGCGGCGAGGGTGAACTCGATCGCGGTGGTCTCGCCGGGGGTGCCGATCTTGATCTCCTGGGCGAAGGGCTCGTCGAAGCTGATGTTGTCGCGCTGGAAGGCGACGGTGGGGTGGCGGGTGGCGGCGAGGCGGTCGCTGAGCAGCCACCAGGCGGCGACGAAGACGAGGCAGGACAGCCACATCGATCGGCGGCCGCGGTGCCAGTGGTTCGGGCGCAGGGGGCCGATGCCGCGGGTGCGCGGGGGCTTGCCGGGCTGCTGGAAGGCGCGCCAGACCTCGGCGGCGTCGATGTGGTGGGCGACGGTGAAGTTGAGCTCGACGCCGTCGGGGCCGCTGGACTGCTCGATCGAGAGGCCGAGCGGCGGGGCGACGAAGTCGTTGATCTCGGCCTTGTCGTCGACGTGGACCTCCCAGGTGAACTCGCCCTCGACGTAGGTGACGACGGCGATGGCGCCCTGGAAGTGCTTGTAGCGCTGCTTGTCGAAGCGGACGCCGTGGTGGCGCTGCTTGAGGATCTCCGGGGCGCCGTCGAGGGCCTGGCCGAGCTGCCAGTGGCCGTCGCTGTTGCTGTAGATGAGCCAGCGGACGCCGTGCCAGGGGTTGAACAGGAGGAACTCCTGCCAGGGGTAGGCGACGCCGTCGACGACGCAGCGGCGCCAGCAGATGCCGATGATCTCCCACTCGATACCATCGAGCTGGCCGCGCGCGTGCAGGGGCAGGACGGATGGTTGATGTTTGCGCGAGGCGGCCTCGAGCAGGGTGAGCGCGCCGGAGTCCTCGGGGGCGAGGGTGCTGCCGCAGTGGGGGCAGACGACGCGCTGGCGGGCGCCGAAGCTGTGGAGGGCGATCGGGCCGCCGCACGACAGGCACTTGATCGTCTCGACCTGGGCCTCGTCGCGGAACAGCTTGAGCGGCGGGGTGGGGCTCGTCATGCGGGCGGGCCTCCTCTGGCCCAGCCGGCGAACTTGCGCAGCGGGTGCAGGCCGATGGCGAGCAGGTCGACGGCGCGGCCCATGTAGAGGGTGGGCTCGCGGTGATCGGGGCGCTCGCCGTAGTCGAGGGTCATGAACTCGCCGTCGTGGCCGCGGAGGTCGACGCTGTAGTACCTGTCCCCGGGGACAGCCGCGAAGGGGAGGCAGCCCTCGGCGCCCTGGTAGCTGGCGACGCGGCGCTCGACCGGGACGTAGGGGACGCCCTGGACGACGATCGGCTGGCCGAGGGCGCAGCCGGAGTAGGCGGGGACCTTGCCGGCGACGATCGACTTCTCACGCGGGCGGGTGATCGCGTAGCTGCCCTGGGCGTCGCTGAGCCAGCCGACGCCGCCGTCGGCGAAGTTGATGAACCACTCGTTCCAGGTGCCGCGGCCGTGGCGGAGCTGGAGGCGACCGACGACCTCGAAGGGGACCTTGTCGACGCTGGCCTTCGCGCCGAGGACGATCGGGCTGCCGTTGTCGAGGAGGGCGGAGACCTTGCCGATCAGCTTGAGGTCGACGCCGGTGCGGACGACGGTGCTGCCGCAGTACTCGCAGACGAGCGAGACGGCGGTGCCGCGAAACGGGGCCGGCGCGCCGCACTCGGGGCAGGAGACAGCGTCCGTGCGGGAGGGCTGCATGGCCGTCGGCGACGATGCCACAGCCGGCGGACCGCGGAAAGCGTGGCGCCGGTGGGATCGCGCGCGATCACAGCAGGAAGGGGAGCACGGCCTTGCGGCCTCGCGGATAGTCGGGGAAGCGCTGGCGGTACCAGCGGTGGTGACTGAGCGCGCGCGGGATCAGGTTGGCGGCGGTGAAGACGACGAAGGTCCAGCCGGCGAGCGAAGCGGCGGCGAGGGCGAAGCCCGTCCACTCGAGCAGCTCGCCGAAGTAGTTGGGGCAGGAGACGAGCTCGTAGAGGCCGCCGCGGGGGATCTTGTAGCCGGTCTCGCCGGGGCGGCGCAGGCCGGCGAGGACGCGGTCGGCCCAGCGGTTGATGCGGTAGCCGGTGACGAAGAGGATGAGGCCGATGATGAAGGCGGGGCTGTACAGCCAGGCGTCGGTGTAGCTGCCGAGCTCGGACAGCCAGCGGGCGTTGAGGTAGGCGTTGATGAGGTTGAAGGTGAAGCCCATCGCCACCACGCTGACCGGGGTGCGGCCGCCGGGGCGCATGCTGAAGGGGAACACGAAGGTGCGCTGGAGGTAGTGGGCCTGCCACATGGCCGCCAGGACCAGCGGGGTGGCCTCGAGCGCGTGGCTGCCGGCGCAGAAGATCGCCAGGAAGGCGAGCACGGCGGGGGACTCCATCACCACCCAGGCGTGGCGTGTGTCCATGGTGGGACCCCAGCCGCCGCGGGCGTGGCGGCCGTAGGGCGCCGAGAGGAAGTGCAGCGCGAGGGCGCTTACCGCCGCGGTGAGCAGCACCCCAACAATCAGGCGGGCGTAGAGGTCGGCCTCGATCATCGCGGCGAGAGAGTACACGCGGCGGCCGGCCGCGGGCGACCGCGGAGGTCGGCCTCGATCATCATGGCGAACGGCAGGGACCGTTCCGGCGGCCGCTCAGGCGACCTTTATCGCCGGGGCCGCGGGCCCGCTCGGCGTCCTCTGGAGCGTTGGTGAGGGCTACGAGCTCAGGCGACCTTCATCGCCGGGGCCGCGGGCTCTCCGGGGGGGCGCGGCTTGCGGATCTTGTGGATCTCGGGATTGTAACAGACGCCTGGCATGCCGAGCATCTGCGGGACCAGGCAGCGGTTGCAGCTCTCGCAGGCGGTGCTGGTGGCGCTTGGGGCGTGGGCCTCGGCGAGGAAGCGGGCGGCGAGGTCGGGCTCGGCGTAGAAGGGGCGGCCGATGCCGATCATGTCGGCCTGGCCGCGGGCGAGGATCTCGGCGGCCTCCTGCGGGGTGCGGATGCCGCCGACGGCGAGCACGGGGATGTGCACGGCGGCCTTGATGGCGGCGAAGACGTCGCGGTTCCACACCGGCGCGAAGGGGTACTTGCGGGCCGCGAGCCACAGACCGGCGTACACGGCGGCCGAGCGCAGGTGGGTGCCGGTGGCGCTGAGCAGGCGCTTGCGCATCGCCGGGCTGGCGAAGGAGCGGCCGGGAAATTCGCCGCGGCAGATCGAGCTGTTGGGGAGGGCGTCGGCGACGACGGGGGTGAGCGCGACGAAGCCGGCCTCCTCGGCGATGCGGGCGACCTGCACGCCCTCGTCGAGGGTGATGCCGCGGCCGAAGGGGGTCTCCTCGACGGCGGTGTACTTGAGCAGGACCGGGAAGTCGGCCCCGGCCTCGCGCACGATCGCGGCCTTGATCTCGCGCAGGAAGGTGGTGCGTCCGTACACGTCGCCGCCGTAGCGATCCTTGCGGCGGTTGAAGGTGGGGCTCTGGAATTGGTGGAGCAGCTTGGCGTTGCTGCCGGCGAGCTGGACGCCGTCGTAGCCGGCCTCGCGGGCCCAGGCGGCGACCAGCCCGAAGCGCTGCGCGAGCTGTTCGACCTCGGCGGTGCTGGGGATGTGAGTGTCGCTGCGGCTGAGCGCGCGCAGCCACAGCGGGAGGCGGCTAGGCGCGAGCGGCGGGGCGGAGCGCGAGGGGGCGAACTGGCGGTGCCAGCCCTCGATGGCGAACAGGCCGCCATGGCCGAGCTGAATGACGATCTTGCCGCCGGCCTCGTGGACGGCGCGGGTGAGCTTGCCGAGGTTGCGCATGCGATCGCGTTCGCCGATCGCCGACATGCCCGGGGAGGTGCGGCCCTCGGGGAGGACGATCGTGTTGCCCTGGATGACGAGCCCGAGTCCGGCCGCGACGTTGGGGACGAAGTGCTGCGCGTAGGTGGCGGCGGGATCGCGGGTGTTGCCGGCGCCCTCGAGGACGGGCGCGCGGTACAGGCGGTTGCGCAGGGTCAGGGTGCCGAGGGCGATCGGGTCGGTGAGGCGGACGGTCATGGCGGCTTTCAGGCTTCGGGCGGCAAGATCTGGGCGAGGGTTAGTTCAACGAGGGCCTCGATGTGCCGGCGCCGACGCTTGAGGGCGGCGGGCGACAGCACGTCGCGGCGAAACAGGTCCGCGAGCAGCGGCTCGTACAGAAATGGGGCGATGATCGCCCCGAACACCGAGACGATGATCTCCTCGAGGTTGCCGAGCGAGGTGACGCTGCGGCGGCCGACGAAGGGGCGCAGGATGTCGACCAGCGGGCTGAGATACTCGTGGGCGACGCGGCGCAGGTGGGGGTCGTTGTTGAGGAGGGCGCGCTGGACCAGGCGGGGGAAGTCCCGCTCCTGGGCGAGGTGCTCGAGGTATGCGCCGATGCCCCGATGGATGCGCTCGCGGGGCGTGCCGGCCTGGGCGAACGCGGAGAACAGGCGGCCCTTGAGGCCGCTCATCGCCTCGTCGATGACCTGGCGGTAGAGGCCCTCCTTCGAGCCGAAGTGATAGCGCACCAGCGCCGGGTTCACGCCGGCGGCGCGGGCGATGTCTCGCACCGACGCGGCGGCGTAGCCGACCTTGGCGAAGGCGTTGCGACCGGCGGTCAGCAGGGCCTGGGCAGTGCGGTCGCCGCGTTCCTCGCGGCCGTCGATGCGGGGCTCGGGTGTCGTCATCATCGGGAACGGTACTCCATTTAGTTGCACAGGCGTGTAAGCGAGTCCAGGGCTTTGTTGCACGATCGTACAAGCACCGATGCGCGGGTATGTTCGGTCCCGGAGCCGCGTGTTATGGTCGCGGCATGGCCCGCCTAAACCTGACCTATCTGTGCGTGGCGCCCCTCCTGGCCGGTCTCGCGGGGCTGATGACCTCTGCCTGCGGGGGCGACGGCGGCGGGTCGACGGAGGCCAGCACCGGGCCGGGCGTCAGCTCGCTGCCGGACACCAGCACCGGCGACCTGCCGACCACCACGGTGCCGGCGAGCACGGGCGGGCCGGGCAGCACGGGCTCGGGCTCGGAGAGCGCCACCCAGGCCGACACCAGCGCGGGGACCACGACGATGATGGTCGACCCGAGCACCAGCGGTGACACGACGAGCCTGAGCACCGGCGCCGACACGCTGCCGCCGCCATGCGAGGCGGGCGAGGTCGTGTGCGAGGGCGACATCGCCAAGGTCTGCGACGGCATGGGCGGCTACACGGAGGAGACGCCGTGCGACGGCGTCTGCGCGCCCGGGGTCGGCTGTCTGCTGTGCGAGCCGGGCAGCACCGTGTGCGACGGCAACGTGTCGATGAAGTGCAGCGACGACGGCATGGCGCAGTTCGTCAACGAGGCCTGCGACGAGATCCAGGGGATGACCTGCAACCCCGACATCGGCCTGTGCGACGGCGAGTGCGCGCTCGAGAACCTGCAGCTGAGCTACATCGGCTGCGACTACTACCCGACGATCACGCTGCAGCACGACAGCTACAACGGCGGCACCAAGATCTTCGCGGCGGTGATCGCCAACACCACCGGCGCCGACGCCAACATCACGATCACCCGCGGGGACATGATGGTCACCAAGCTGGTGGTCCCGGCGGGCGAGGTGAAGGAGGTGCCGCTCAAGTGGGTCAACGAGCTGACCAAGGGGCTCGGGCCGAGCAAGCTGACGCTCGACGGCGCCTACCGCCTGCGCTCGGACCACCCGGTCACGGTCTACCAGTACAACCTGCTCTACGCCGACGCGAGCAACGACGCCTCGCTGCTGCTGCCGGTCAACGCGTGGACGGGCGACTACCTGGTGGCCTCGTACCCGCACGCGATGGCGAACAACTACCCCGGCTTCTACGCTGTGGTCGCGCGTCAGGACGGCACCAAGGTGACGCTCACGCCCTCGACCACCGGCAACAAGGTGCAGGCCGGCGGCGGGGTGGCGGCCGATGGCACCGGCGAGGTCATGCTGAACGCCGACGACGTGCTGCAGGTGGCGACGGCGGCGGGCGGCGATCTGACCGGCACGCTGATCAAGGCTGACAAGCCGGTGCAGGTGATCGGCGGCCACAAGTGCAGCCGCGTGCCGCAGGCCGTCGACCTGTGCGACCACCTCGAGGAGGCGATGTTCCCGCTCGAGGCGCTGGCGCAGGAGTACATCGTGATCCCGCCGGTGCAGTCGCCCAACGACAAGGCCGACCAGGGCCAGGTGGTCCGCATCATCGCCAGCGAGGCCGACACCACGCTCACGTTCACGCCGGACCAGATGGTGGCGAAGAAGCTGGCGAAGGCCGGCGACTTCGTCGAGATCGTCGACACGGTCGCCAAGTTCAAGGTCGCGGCCGACAAGAAGATCCTGGTCGCGCAGTACATGATCGGGCAGGGCGGCGGCTACGGGGCGCAGGACCCGTCGATGCTGCTGGCGGTGGCCACCGAGCAGTACCGCAAGGACTACCTGTTCCAGGCGCCCAACTCGTGGGACGCCAACTACGTCGACATCATCCTCAAGAGCGGCACCACCGTCAGCGTCGACGGCAAGCAGGTCGCGGGCTTCGTCAAGATCGCGGGCACCGAGTTCTCGCTGGCCCACGTGCTGCTGAGCAAGGACGGCACCGGCTCGCACACCCTGACCGCGAGCGACCGGGTCGGCATCAGCGTCTACGGGATCCAGGACTTCGGCAGCTACTGGGTGGTCGGCGGCCTCGACCTCGACCACATCTAAGGAGCCGTCGGTTCACGGCTGCGGGCTACGCGCGAAGCCCGGGCGGGAGATCTCCCGGACCGTGGCCTGTGGGCCTGCGCGGGCCGCGTGGTGCCCGTGAAACGCCCGTAAAACGCAGGCTGGGTGGCCCTGCAACGATCTTGACGACGGACGCTGAACGGGTGTACTTGCCCATGCAAGTGTTCAGTGTGCAACGTCCCAGGGCAACGATGCTAGAGCACCCGTCAGGCCTCCCCCGCGCGCGTCCCTCCTTCAACCCGAGGCCGGTCCACGCCAGGATCTGCCTCACCCGCCGCGGGGGAGCCTGATGTCTTCACAGGTTGTTGGGTTGGTGGCTGGGGCTGCTGGCGTGGCTGCGCGGGCTCTGGCGCGGCCGGGCCTGGCGGCACCCGACACGGACGCTCGCCTCGCCGCCATCGAGGCCGAGCTGCTCGCCGGGCTGAACGGGGCGGCCGAGGTCGTCGCGGTGCACCGCTCGTCGGCTCGCGCAGGTGAGCTGGTCGCGTGGCCCGAGGTCGGGTCGCCGATCGACCCGCGCCTGCGCGCCGCGCTGGCCAGCCGTGGCATCGAGCGACCCTACGCGCACCAGGCCGCGGCGATCGCGGCGGCGCTCGCGGGTCGCGACGTGGTGCTGGCGACGGCGACGGCCTCGGGCAAGTCGCTGTGCTTTCAGGTGCCGATCATCCAGGCGGCGCTGGCCGACCCGCGGGCGCGGGCCCTGCTGCTGTTCCCGACCAAGGCCCTGGCCCGCGATCAGCTGCGCAGCCCTGCGAGAGCTCAAGGAGCCAGGGACGAGCGAGGGCCTGATCGGCTGCGGCGCCTACGACGGCGACACCCCGCCCGACGAGCGTCGCGCCGCGCGGGCGCGGGCCGCCGTGATCGCGACCAACCCGGACATGCTGCACCGCGGGATCTTGCCGCACCACGAGCGCTGGTCGGCGCTGCTGGCCAACCTGCGTTACGTGGTGATCGACGAGCTGCACAGCTACCGCGGGGTTTTCGGCAGCCACGTGGCCAACGTGTTGCGGCGGCTGTGGCGGGTGTGCGCCTACCACGGCTCGCGGCCCACGATCATCGCCTGCTCGGCCACCATCGCCAACCCGCGCGAGCTGGCAGCCGCGCTGACCGGCCGCCCTGACTTCACCCTCGTCGACCGCGACGCCTCGCCGGCCGGGCCGCGCACCTTCGTGGTCCTCAACCCCGCGGTGGTCGACCCGCTCACGGGCGTGCGCCGCGACTACCTCAAGGTCACACGCGCGGCCACCGGGGCGTTTCGTCGCGGCCATGTCGCGACCCTGGCCTTCTGCCGCACGCGCAAGGCGGTCGAGCTGCTCACCCGCTATCTGCGCGAGGACGAGGCCGGCGTGGTCCCGAACCAGAGCGGCCCCGGCGGCGGCGTCGACCCGATCGCCCTGGCCCGCGCCGAGAAGCGCATCCGCGGCTACCGCGGCGGCTACCTGCCCGAGCACCGCCGCGAGGTCGAACAGGCGCTGCACAGCGGCGAGGCGCAGGTGGTGGCCACGACGCACGCGCTCGAGCTCGGCATGGACATCGGCGGCCTCGACGCGGTGGTGCTCGCCGGCTACCCGGGCACCCGCGCGGCCACCATGCAGCGCTCGGGCCGGGCGGGTCGCCGCCGCGGCGCCGCGCTGACGGCGATGGTGTTGTCCTCCGACCCGCTCGATCAGTGCATCGCCGCCGACCCGGGCTTCCTGTTCGACGAGCCGCCGGAGCACGCCCGCGTCGACCCCGACAACCCCGAACTGCTGATCCCGCACCTGCGCTGCGCGGCCTACGAGCTGCCGCTATGCGGCGAGGAGGGCCTGGCCGGGGTGCCCGCGGAGGAGCTCGCGCCGGTGCTCGAGGACCTCGCGGCCGCCGGGGTGCTCCACGCCGAGACCGACCCCGAGGGCCGCCGTCGCTTCTTCTCGGTGGGCGAGTCGTTCCCGGCCGACAAGGTCGACCTGCGCAGCAGCATGGAGGAGAACTTCACCGTGCTCGAGCAGGCCCCGGGCCTCGCCAGCGACGGCCGCCTGCTCGCCGAGGTCGACTTCGAGGACGGCCCGCTCTACCTCCACCCCGGCGCGATCTATCCGATCGAGGGCCAGACCTTCGAGGTCGTGCGCCTCGACTGGAGCGAGCGCAAGGCGTACGTGCGGGCGGTCGAGGCTACCTACTACACGGAGGCCGTGTGCCAGCTGAAGGTCCGCGTGGTCGCGCCGATCGCCATCGACGAGGCCCGCGGCCGCGGCCTCGGTTACGCGCATCTGGTCCGCAGCGTGCCCGGCTTCAAGAAGCTGCGCTTTCGCAGCCACGAGAACGTCGGCTTCGGACCGATCAACCTGCCGGACCTCGAGCTGCACACCGTCGCCGCGTACTGGACCCTGAGCGCCGTCGTGCTCGCGCACGTCGTTGATCCGGGCCGCCGGGCCGCGGCCGCGCTGGCGGTCGGGCACGCGCTGCACCACGGCGCGGCGATGCTGCTGATGTGCGACGTCTCGGACCTCGGCCACGCGGTCGCGGCCAGCCCGGGCCGCGGCGCGGCGGGCCAGTGGGCCCCGGTGGTCGGCGGTCGCGGTCGCGTCAGCCAGGAGGTGCTCAGCCAGGCCAGCGCGCTGCCCTGCGTCTACCTCTACGACAACATGCCCGGTGGGGCCGGTCTCGCCAGCCAGGCCCATGCGCTCGGACCCCTGCTGTTCGAGCGGGTGATCCGCATCCTCGACGGTTGCAGCTGCAAGGGCGGCTGCCCGACCTGCCTCGGGGTCCCGCGCGGGCCCGTGGCAGCGCGGGTCGAGCCAGCGGCCGAGCTCGCCGAGCCAGCCGCGAGCTTCGGCCTGCTCGGGCGCCTGCGGGCCGCTCAGGTCGGACGGCCCGGGCTTGGGGCCGGGGTAGGGCCGGGGATAGGGCCTGTGGCGCCGATGCTGCGCCCGATCGACCTGCGCGCCGAGCTGCGGAGCGACGCGCTGCACCTGCTGCACGCGCTGCGGGAGGCCGGGGCATGAGCCTGCGCGACCGCTTCGCGCTTCACTGGCGGGGTTCCGGCGGGCTGTCCGAAGGGACAGGTGCGGAGCGGGTCGCGGAGCGTGAGCGCGGCGCGATCGTCGAGCTGTCCCGAGGGACAGCCGCGGCGCCAGCACCCCGTGAACCGACGCTGGACCGCCATGTGTCGCCGCGCCCGGGCCTGGCGAGCCCCAGCCGCACCGGCCCCGCCGAGCGCCTGGTCAGCGCGCCCGAGCTCCGCGCTCGCGGCACCGCCTACGGGCACGGCGTCTACCGCCTGTTCGTGCGGGGCCGGGCCGCCCGCGGGCCGCTCGAGCTGCCGCGCGTGAGCGGCGTCGACGTCACGCTCACCCGCGGGCCGCTCGAGCTGCAGCGCGTGAGCGGCGTCGACGTCACGCTCACCGGCGAGTTGTCGCCGCGCCCCGTCGCAGCCCCGACTCGGCGCGAGCCGTCCTCGATCTCCGACGAACCGGCGGCGACGCGCAGCGATCCCGCGATCCCTCGCAACGAAGTCGTCACGCCGCGCCCCGCGGCCCCGCTCGACCCGCATGACTTCGGCCCCGACCGCGGCGGCTACCTGCGCCGCGTCGTCCTCTGGCCGCACGCGCAGCCCCGTCCGGCGCTCCTGGGCGGCGCGCTCGCCCGCCTCGAGCTCCCCGATCGCAGCCGCTGCGCAGCGATGCTCCCGGGTCTGCTCGCTCGCGCCGCCCCAGCCGGGAGCGCGGCGCCGGTGGTCTTCCTCGACGTCGAGACCACCGCCCTCGACCGCGGCGCCGGGGCGATCGCCTTCATGATCGGCATCGCCGTGCTGGTCGACGGCGGCCTGCAGATCGAGCAGTGGATCTTGACCCGCCTGTCCAGCGAGGGGGCGATGCTCACCGACCTGCTCACGCGCCTCGCCACCCTGGCCGGCGCCGGCGCCGTGCTGTCGACCTTCAACGGCGCCAGCTTCGACCTCCCGCTGCTGCGCGCCCGCCTGCGTCGCGCTGGCCTGTCGTCGCTCGCGCTCGAGCGGCCCCACCTCGACCTCCTGCCGCCGGCGCGTCGGATGTGGCGAGGCAACGGCGCCGACTGCCGCCTCGGCACCCTCGAGCGCACCCAGCTCGGTGTGCGCCGGGTCCACGACATCGCCGGGCACGAGATTCCCGCCGTGTTCTGGGCCTGGTTGCGCCGCCCCGACGATCACGAGGTCCAGGCCGTGATGCGCCGCGTCGCCGACCACAACCTCGCCGACCTCGTCACCTTGCCCGCCCTCGCCGCGGCGCTGCACGCAGCCATCACGGCCCCCGCCGACCTCGACGCCGCCGTACGGGCGGCCGAGCATCACCTCGCCGCCGGTCGTCGCCGCGAGGCGCTGGCCCTGCTCGAGCGCTGGCACCCGCGCGTTGCCCCATCCGCCCAGCGACGCCGGGCCCTGCTCCTCGCCGCCGACCTCCTGCGCCGCGAGCCGGCCTCGCGCGGCCGTGCCGCCCAGCTCTGGGCCGAGGTGTGCCGGATCTCCCCGGCGACCCCGCCGCGCATGAGGCCCTCGCCAAGCATCTCGAGCACCACGCTGGCGACCCAGCGCGGGCGCTGGAGGTCGCCCGCGCGTCGACGGCCCCGTGCCCCCGTCGCCTGGTCCGCCTCCAGCGCAAGCTCATCGCTCGCCTGCCGGCCGCCGCCCCGCGTGCGTGAGCGAGTCCTTTGGGCTGCCTCTTGGCTGCCTGTTGCCGGCCTGTCCGGTGCGAGTCGGGCCGGCTTCCGGGCGGCCGGTGCATGCACGTTGGCTGCAGGTCCGTTGCCGGTCCGTTGCGCTGGGGTCGCCCGTGCTGTTAGCGTGGGCCTGACGTGCTCGGCGCATCCAGGCTCATGGTCCAGACGCTCGCCCGCGGCGGCGTCTGCCTCACGCTCAGCGGCTGCATGGCCCTGGTGCCCCAGCTCGAGCCGACCGACTTCACCAGCATCGAGCAGGGCAGCTCGCGACGCGAGCGCGACCAGCTCCGCAGCGACAACAGCATCAATCGCCACTACGAGCCGCAGGGCACCCGCTACACCAAGGGCAACGACCCCGGCACGGCCCGCCGCAGCTGGCAGTCGCTCGACGCGATCCTCCGCTCCGACGAGAACAGCTCCGCCGCCCTCCCGGCCAAGCAGCTCCGCCGTTCGCGCGTGTTCACGGCCCTCGCCGTCGCGTCCTCCGTCCTGTTCGTCGCCGGCATCGCCACCACCGCGCGCGACGGCTTCAGCTTCCGCGACCCCTCGCCGGGCAACGCCGTCCTGCTGGGCGGCGCGCTCGGCTCGGTCGCCTTCGCGGTCGTCGCCGGCGTGTTGTTCCGCCGCGCTCGCAGCGGCTACGACCGCGCCGTCGACGTCTACAACGACAGCCTCGGCGTGCGCCTCGGCGTCATGACCCCCGACGGCAGCTACATCCCGGCCCCCGAGGTCGAGGTCGACGCCCAGGGCTTCGTGATCACCGAGGACCGCCTCCCGCCCGGCGCCCAGGGCCCGCGCCCCGCCGCAGCACCCGCACCCGCCGCAGTACCCGCCGCAGCACCCGCACCCGCCGCACCCGTCGCAGCACCCGTCGCAGCACCCGTCGCAGCACCCGTCGCTCCTGGCCCCGCACCCGCACCGGACACCTCGGTCCCCACCCGCGAGACCCAGCCCGTCCCGCCACCGGCCCTCGCTCGCCAGACGACCCCCGGCCAGGCGCCCCGTCTTGCGACCCCGCTGCTCGCAGCCCCCCGCTCCAAAGCCCCCGTGGGCGCGCTCACCCTGCTCCCGCAGCGATAACCTGGCCCTTCGGTTACAGTCGGCCGCGATGCCGTACGACTCCCTGGCGCGCGCGCACAGGTCCCGAAGGACAGGTCGTCTCGCGCTGCTCGCCGCGCTGCTGCTGCCCGCGTGCAGCGAGCCGACCGGCCCCGAGAAGCCGATCGACGGCGCCCGCCTCTACGCCCAGCACTGCGCGCGCTGCCACGGCCCCGACGGCAAGGGCCTCAAGGAGGTCCCCGGCGTCCGCGACCTGACCGACGCCAACCTCATGGGCATGCTGACCGACGATCGCGTCAAGGCGACGATCCGCATGGGCAAGCCGCCGACGATGCCCGCCTTCGCCCACTTCGCCGAGCCCTCGCTCAAGGTCCTGGTCGCCTTCGTGCGCCAGCTGTCGTCGCCGCCGGCCGCCGCGCTGGCCGGGCCCGCGCCGCTCGGGGCGACGCCGCCTGCGCCATGAGTGCCGACGACGCCCGCCCCGAGCTGCGCTGGCCCGGCAAGCGCGGCGGCCTCACGCCCGGCCCCGGCCTCGCCCCCTTGCTCGAGCAACAGGTCGGCCCGCCCGACGCTGCCAGCAACCTCCTGATCTGCGCCGACAACCTGCTGGCGATGGACGCCTTGCTCGCGACCCACGCCGGGGCGATCGATCTCATCTACATCGACCCGCCCTTCGCCACCGGCCACGACTTCGTGCGCACCAGCTTCACCGAGGGCGAGGCGGCGGGCGAGCCCCGCGGCGAGCTGCAGACCCACGCCTACCACGACCGCTGGCCCGGCGGCGTCGCTGGCTTCCTGCGTATGCTCGAGCCGCGCCTGCGCCTCGCCCACCGCCTGCTCGCGGCGGACGGCAGCCTCTACCTGCACGTCGACCCGACCGTCGGCCACTACGCCAAGATCCTGCTCGACGAGATCTTCGGCCCGGCCTGCTTCCAGCGCGAGATCGTGTGGCGGATCGGCTGGCTCTCCGGCTTCAAGACCCGCGCGAACAACTGGATCCGCAACCACGACCTCATCTTCTTCTACACCCGCGACCCCGCCCGCTTCAGCTTCCACAAGCAGTACGTGCCGCACCCCGAGGGCTACCGTCGCCGCGACGGCAAGCCCCCACGCGCCCGCGGCGTGCCGATGGAGGACGTCTGGAACGCCAACAGCGCCGAGTTCGCCCTGCGCGGCAAGGACTCCCTCGACTCGATCCAGATCAAGAGCTTCTCGCGCGAGAAGACCGGCTGGGCGACCCAGAAGAACGCCAGCCTGCTGCGCCGCATCATCGCCGCCAGCTCCGACCCCGGCGATCTCGTCGCCGACTTCTTCTGCGGCTCGGGCACCACGCTGGTCGCCGCCGCCGAGCTCGGCCGCCGCTTCATCGGCTGCGACTGCGCCCCCGCGGCCGTCGAGCTGGCCCACGCCCGCCTTGTCCAACATGGCCTCACGGACATGTCCGAAGGCGCAGTTCGCTTCGCGCGCTGCAGCCTCGGCAGCGGCGAGCGTCGGGTGTGGCTGGGGGAGGGTGGGGCGCGCGAGCACGTCGCCCGGCTGCTGCGCCACCACGGCGCCGAACCCCTCCCAGACGCCGCGGCCCTCCACGGCCAGCGCGGCGAGTTCGGCGTGCTGGTCGGCCCGCACGACGGCCCCGTCGATCGCGCCGCGGTCCAGCGTGGACTCGCCGAGGTCGCCGCCCGCGGCCTGCGCGGCCTCGAGGTCCTCGCCTGGGAGTTCGGCTTCGCCGCCGCCGAGGACCTGTCCCTCGGGACAGGCCTGTCGCTGCGCTGCCTGCAGATCCGCCGCGAGCTGCTCGACGATCGCTGCCGCGACGGCGCCGCCCTCGGCGAGCGCCCGGCCTTCGACTTCACCTGGACCCCGGTCCCCGACGCCCCGCACGCCGTCCAGGTCGGCCTCCGCGGCGCCAGCCTGCGTCACCCCGAGCTGCTGGCGCCCGGCCTGCGCGCCGCGCTCACCGACTGGCGCGCCCTCGTCGAGTCGTGGTCCGTCGAGTTCGCCGCCGAGCCGGACCGACCACTGCGCCCCGACCAGCGCTGGCATCGCACCCGCCAGCAACCAACCCTCGGCCTCGACGCCGTCCCCCATCACTACCCCGGCGCAGGCCCCTTCCTCGCCCGCGTGCTCGTCGTCGACTGCTTCGGCGCCGCCCACGAGCTCCGCTTCACGGTCACCTGGC
>NZ_JADJNN010000015.1 GCF_016714285.1 Nannocystis sp.
TCGATCGTCGGCGAGCAGAGTATGCACGAGGTCCCACAACATGTGGTAGATGAGGACGTGGCACTCTTGGACGCGGTGGATGCTGCTGGTGCGCACGACGAGGCAGTGATCGAGGCCCATCCTCGCCATCTCTCCTCCGCTCATGCCCGACATGCCGATGGTGACGAGCCCCATCTCTTTGGCCTTGTGAAAGGCCTTGACGAGGTTCATCGAGCCGCCGCTGGTGGACAGGCCGATGAGCGCGTCGCCGGCGCGCCCCTGGGCGATGACCTGGCGTACGAACACATTCTCGTAGCCGATATCGTTGGCCACGGCGGTGAGCATGGTTCGATCGGCGCTCAGGTCGACCGCGGTGAGGGCCGGGCGGCCCGCCGTGACCGGGTGGAGGAACTCCACCGCCACATGGGCCGCGTCGCAGCTCGACCCGCCGTTGCCCATCGTGTAGAGTCGTCCGCCGTTCTTGTACACACGCGCCAGCGCTCCGGCAGCGTCCACGATGGCCTGACCGTTCTCGGCGAAGAAGGCGTCGATCACCTCATGGTGATTGGCGGCCTTCTGGCGGACGGACTCCAGCAACGCCCCGTTCATCGCCTGGGGATCCTGCTTCTTCCCGTGGAGGAAGGGGTACAGCTTCTGCAGGACGCGTTCGTCAGGCATTGCCCTCGTCTCCCCGTTTGCCCGAATTGGCCATGGCGGTGAGCTCCTCCTTGACCTCGCCGAGTTCGGTGAGCGTTCGCAGGGTGGCGGCGGCCTCGGCCTCGTCGATGCGGCTCATCGCAAAGCCGACGTGGACCAACACCCAATCCCCGACGCAGGCGGAGAGCGAGTGAGTGTCGCTCACGATGCACGCCAGACTGACCTCACGGAGCACACCTCCTACGCTGATATTGGCCAATTGACGCTCATCGTCGGTGATCTCGACGACCTGACCTGGAATTCCCAAACACATGTCGCTTCTCCTTAGATCCGGATGGACGCCGGTGCGCGGGGCGGCGGTGAAGACTCAAGATGACGGGCCGCGGCGATTGCGACCTGGCCGAGGGCCAGCCCCCCGTCATTGGTAGGGACCTTCTCATGGGCAAGACACGTGAATCCCTCCCGCTCCAGGCGGGGCACGACTTGCTCGAGGAGCAGGGCGTTCTGGAAGCAGCCGCCCGAGAGCACCACTGTGTCGAAGCGCTCGCCCGCGGCGCGCAGCGTCCTTGCCAGCTCGGCGATGCCTGCCGCGACGCCAGTGTGAAAGCGTGCGGCGACCACGTACGGGGCCGTACCCCCAGGAGATCGCGGAAGAGGGCCCGCCAGACCGGGGCAGGGTCGAGCTGGTGGAGCCCATCCCGCTCGACCACCCGAAGCAGTATCCTCCCCGCGCTCGGCGGCGTCGCAACGCGCGGCCACTGCCTCGAGCTCCATCGCGCCCTGCGCCTCATACTCGGCGCGATTGGCGGTAAACCCGAGGGCCGCAGCGACGGCATCGAAGAGCCGCCCGCAAGACGACGCGAGCGGGGCGTTGATGCCGTGGGCGATCATTTGCTCGAGCACAGCCACCGGGCGGGCCGCCAACGAACGCGCCGGGGCAGACTCCCCGAACTCCGCGAGGAAGCCCGTCCACCCGAACGCAGCGACGACGTGGGCGTAAAGGCTGCGCCACGGCTCATGAATCGCCATGGCACCACCGGGCATCGCCACCGGGGCCAGCCGCCCCACGCGTCGAGACCTACGATAATCGGCGAGGAGGAACTCCCCGCCCCAGATCCCCCCGTCGTCACCAAATCCGAGCCCGTCCATCACCACCCCGAGCACCGCCGGGGCGTCGATCGGAACGAGCTTCTCGGCGAGGCACGCGGCGACGTGAGCGTGATGGTGCTGGACGAGCATCAGCTCGATGCCGGTATCCGCGGCGCGCTCGTGGGCGAGCTTGGTCGACAGGTACTCGGGGTGGAGATCGGCCACGAGCAGGGTCGGCGTATGGTCGTACATCGCCGCGTAGAGACCCAGGTTCTTCTGATAGTCGTCGTATGTGGCGAGGTCTTCGAGGTCACCCTGGTGCTGAGAGAGGACCGCGGCCCCATCCTTCACGAGGCAGAAGGTCGACTTCAGCTCACCACCGAAGGCGAGCAGGTCGGGCGCGCCTTCGAAGCCCGGCGGCAGGCGCATCGCGCTGGGTGCGTAGCCCCGCGCGCGTCGCAGCAGGCGCGGACGACCGCTCACCACCCGCACCACGGAATCGTCGATACGGTTGGCGATCTCCCGGTCGTGGAGGAGAAAGAGATCGGCGATGACATCAAGCTTGCCCAGGGCGTCGGCGTTCTCGATGATCTGGGGCTCGTGCGACACGTTGCCGCTGGTGACCACGGCGGGATGGTCGAGCCGGGCCACGAGGAGCAGGTGCAGCGGAGTGTAGGGCAGCAGAAAACCGAGGACCCCGAGACCCGGGGCGACGTCGTCAGGGAGCCGCTCCGGCCCGTCGGCGGGCAGGAGCACGATCGGCGCCTCGGGGCTCGTGGAGAGCGCGGCCGAGACCGCGTCGACGGTGCAATACCGGGCGATCATATCGAGGTCTCGCGCCATCAACGCGAACGGCTTCCCATAGCGGTGCTTGCGACGCCGGAGCTCGCCCACCGCCGCGGCGCTGGTGGCATCACACACGAGATGGAAGCCCCGAGGCCGCGCAGGGCCACGATGCGGCCGGCACGCAGGCTGGCGAGCGCCGCGTCGATCGCCTCGGGGCCCTCGACGCGGTCGTGCTCATCTGCGGCCCCCGGGCGCTCGATCCACACCTGCGGCCCGCAGGCGGCGCAGGCAGTGGGCTGAGCATGAAAGCGGCGATCGGGCGGGTGGTGGTACTCGTGGGCGCACGCCTCGCAGAGGGCGAACACCGACATCGTCGTGCGCGACCGATCGTAGGGGACACCCCGGACGATGGAGAAGCGCGGCCCACAATGTGTACAGTTTGCGAAGGGGTAGCCGAAGCGACGGTCTCCTCGGGTCAGGATCTCGTGGCGGCACTGCCCGCACATCGCGGCGTCGGGCGTCACGCGCGTGCGGTTCTCCCCGCCCACGCTCTCCCGAATACGGAAGCCCTGGAACACGGGCACATCCGGGAGCGGAGTACTGTGAATGGACTCGATACGAGAGAGCGGCGGCGCCTCGGCGCGCAGCCGGTACAAGAGCCGGTCGAGGGCGCCGGGCTCACCGGCGGCGCGGATGAGCACGCCGGCGCTGTCGTTGAGCACCTCGCCTGCGAGCCCCTCCTCATTGGCCAGGCGCCACACCGTGGGCCGGAAACCCACGCCCTGCACCGTCCCGGTGACGCGGATCTCCATGGCCGCCACGCCGCTGGCCGTTGAAACGTCCGCGGTCGCTCCTGGATGTCCGTGCCCCGCCCGCATCACGGCCCCGTGGTGGTGACGATCCGCTCGAGCACCTGTCCGCTGCGGTCCACGACCATCCGGGCCGTGCAGGGCATGCAAGGGTCGAAGCTCTGGATCGCGCGCAGGATGTCGATGCCGGCGAAATCGTCGGGTCCGGTAAACGCGGACTCGAGGATGGGAGTGTTGGCCAGAGCCCGCTCGCAGGCGCCGAGCTCACCCGATGGGGCGCGCGGGCCGGCGTTGATACGGGAGGGTACGGCGATCTGGTAGTTGGCCAGGACACCGTTGCGCACGACGGCCCAATGCGCGAGAAACCCCCTTCCTGCCCCGCAGAAGCCGGCGCCGAAGCGTTCACCGTCCTCGGGGATGTCGAACGGCGCGCTCAGAGCGGTCTCCCCGCGGCCAACAATCGGCGAGCCCGTTCGTAGTTCTCCGTCATCACCAGGTAGTTGAAGGCCACGGCGTATGCACGAGCGCGATTGCGTTCGAACGCATTCCAGATCGGCGGGGGGCGCCACTCCAGGGAGCACGCGGGGAGCACGTCGGCGGGCAGGTGGAACACCAGCGACTGCCCAGTCGAGGACAGGTGCCGGCTCGGCGGGAGCTTCTTGCCGAGCGCGGACAGATAGATGCGGGCATATGCACCTACTTCAAAGGTGCGGCCCCGCCAGGTCATCGTCGTGGCCCAGCTGTAGGGCGTCGGCGCGCCGCTCTTGGCCGGGTTGGCCGCGAACCTCCGGTTCCAGGGGTGGTTGGGGGAGATGGGATTTCCCAGCGGGTCGGTCCGATAGGCCACCCCACCCTCGGTCCGATCGTAGAAAGAGCGATCGACCTGCTCTTCGAGCCCGGCGTTCAGCTCGGTCAACCGCGTGGTGACCAGATTGCCGTCGACGATCGCGCCAGGGGTCGACCAGCGGCTCTCTCCCCAGGTGTCACAATTTGCGTAGCTCGCGTCGTAGACGTCTTCGTTGTCCCACTGACCGAAGTCGATCATCGTGGCCGGGCCCTCGCCGAGGTGCCGATACGCCGGGTTCGCGACGGCCAGGAAGTCGAAGATCTCGTTCCAGATCGCAATACAACGCTTGGAGTAGTCGACGAACGGTCGCAGCTTGTGGAAGAAGTCGTCGAGCTTCTGCTCGCTCAGGGCGAGCGCCACCCCACCTGGGACGATCGACTCCGAGTGGGGGTACTTCCCGCCGATCACCGCGTAGGCCTCGCGCGCTACACGGACCATCGTCAAGGCCTCGCGAAACAGGCTGCCCGTGTGGCGATCAAGGGCAGCAAGGAGCGCGGCGACGGTGACGAACCCGTGGATGGCAGCGTGCGCGGCAGGGGTGACCTCGGCGAGGGCCCAGATCTCGGGGTTGGTGCGCCGGATGGTCTCCCGCGAGTAGTCCGGCCCCGAAAAAACGAACAGCTGCAGCGGGTTCTCATCGAGGTACTGGCAGCTCAGCAGCAATACGCGCCACGACGCCGAGCGGCGGCGGGCGGATGTCCAGCGCCATCTCGAGGCATTGGCTCGACGCGGTGGCATGCACTCCGCCGCAGATCCCGGAGGCGGTCGAGCTGACGAGCCCCGCTTCCCGCAGCCCCCGCTTGACGAGCAGCGCCTCGTAACCGCGGAAAAACGTGGCCCTCGCCGCTGCGCCGGTGACACGACGACCGTCGAGATCGATCGAGCAATGCATCTCCAGGCGACCGCCGACGCGGGCGAAGGGCGCGGCGCCCTCCATGCCCTCGTCCTGGCGCCCCGCGAGCTCATTCAGCAGCACCTGGCTCACGTCATCGCGCGTCATCACCATGGACATTGGCCTTGCTCGAAGACGGAGAAGAGATGCGTGGACCGTGGGCGAGGCGCATCGAGCTCACTTCGGGGGATCGAAGATCTCGATGACCTCCATCATGCCCTGATCTTCATGCGTGAGGATGTGGCAGTGTTGAACAAATTTGCCGGCGAAGTTCTCATAGCGCGTGAATACTTCGTAGGTGCAGCCCTTCTGCACGAGCAATGTGTCGCGCCAGATATTTTTTTCGATATCCAGATTGACGAGCGGATCAATGGGCTTGTCGCCCGGTTTGACCGCATCGCAGCTTACGCTGGCCAGCTGGAAGGGATTGACGTGAATGTGGAAGGGGTGGGGCCCCCAGGCCCCCGACCTCAGGGCCCACTTCGATGTCGCGCCGAGTGGTAACCGGCGGACATGACTGGCGGCGAAGGGCCGCGCATCGACGTTGAACGAGCTGCGCCGGCAGGCGTCAGCGTCGGCTTGATTTGCCTTGCAATCGTTGCTCGCCTTCAAAGTGAGGCACGCCGCCTCATCCTTCGCCGCGCACATCGTGGTTAGATCCGCGATTGTCGGCGCGTAGGTCATCTTCTGGGTGTCGGTGACCAAGTTCGGGTCGACGTTGCGATAGGGCGCGTAACGGCCGAGATCCTTGTCGGTGGGGAGTTTTTGTGCGCCCCTGGCGGTCGTCGTCATGACCTCGACGACCGCGAGGATCTGGCCTTGCTCGGTGATTCCCTGCAAAGATCCGGCGTCCGGCGTGGTCACGCTGTCGATGAGGTGATAGACGCACTTCTTGTCGGGATTGGTGGGATCCTTGGCGCACACCGGTGCCTGGACCAGCACGTCGCTGCGATAGCCGGGGCCCATCAGCAGCTCGCTCAGGGCCTGTATCTTTCCGGTAGCGATCCCATCGACGGCGATCCGGTTCAGCGGAATGCGTCGGGGCCCCTCCCCTTCGCGACATTCCTTGTCACCCTCCGGACACAGCACCATATTCAGGTTCTGTCGGACGCCGCCGTGGATCAAGCGCCAGCGCTCGACCTCGCCCGAATTCATGCTGAAGACCGGCTTGATCTGGCCGTTGACCAGGGTAGGACGCGAGAAGGGCAGCCCCGAGGCTTGCAGCCAGTCGACGGCGCCGAACGCGGCGAGTGTGCCGTTGCACGTCCACACCTTGTCTTTCATCTCGTAACGAGGCTTGCTGGGATCCTTCGGCTGGCATCTGTCCCACTGGACCTGCTGGAACACAAACAGCCGATCTTTTCGGCCCTTGATGCCGGGAGCGTCATCGAGGCCACCAGCGACGATCAGCGCACCGGCCATGCCGTTGCTGAGCTGTGTGGCCGTCGAGCCATGGTTGTGGGCGTGGTACCAGTGCGTGCCTGGTGGATGGTCCTTGGGGACCTGGATCTCGTAGTCGAAGAACTGACCCGGCTTGACCAGGATGAATACATTGTCGCTCTTGCCCGAGGGCGAGACATGCAAACCGTGCGTGTGCAGGTTGGTGTCGTTGCTCTGGTAGTGAGCCGGGTTGTTGGGATCCCCCCCATGCGAGGAGTGATCGCCCTCCTCGGCCGGATCTTTGCAACTCGTCGCGCCCAGCTTGTTGCACAGGTGCACCGCCAGCGTGACGTGCTTCTGCGTCTTGCTGAGCTGGCGAGGATCGATGATCAGCGTCGGACCCGGGATCCCCGCGCCGTTGACCTCGTCCCCGTAGGTCCGCAGACGGACCTTGTGCTTTTCTTGGGTGACGCCATCGACGAGTTCGAGATCGGCGAAACCAATATTGAGGTCCAGCGCCAAGCGATCGCCCTTGCTGATCCGCGTCGGCGGCTGCTTGAAGTCGCTCGTCGGCGCGTCGCTCAGTGCGAGCACTTCGGGGTCGAAGCCAAGGTTGGCGTTGAGCAAGGCACGCTGCTTGAGCGGGTCGGCGAGCGACAGCTCGAGCCCGATCTCCGGTGCCCGAGCCGGGATTACCCCCGGGGAGTCAGGCTGCTTGTCGCTGCCCGCAGGCTCCGCGGTGGTCGCTGGCGCCTGAACGCGACAGGCGGCCAGACCGAGGGCCCCGAAGGCAAGCGCCCAAAGCACCAGATCTCGCGCCCCTCGTCGACGCTCAAACATTCGCTCGGAGGGCAAGAAAACAATAGACATATCAACCCCTTTTTCGGAGTACGATATCAGCCGCTAACCGCCTTCAGGGACCATGCTTGCTTCACCCGTTCGCGCGGGATTCCAGGACAATACGCCCCATTCCCGGGTTGACCGGGTCCACGAGCGAGACAGATATCACTGTCACCGACGTGAGTGTCACGGCTAGTGCAGATCCGTCAAGCACAATCTTCACGGCCAACCTATTTTCCGTCGTCGAACGTCGAAGGCGGCCCCAGGTCTGCTTGCCGACGTCGCGCGAGCCCGGGCCCTGCGGGCTCACGCGGCGGTCCAGCGGAAGGCGCGGCGCAGCTCCTGCTCGCCGTCCTGCGGGTACCAGCGGCCGTGCGCCATGATGATGCGCTCGGGGGCCCAGGCGAGCATGTGCTCGTAGCAGCGGCGGGCGACGTCGCGGTGCTTGCGGAAGGTCCAGCGCAGATCGCCGGGGGTCTTGCCGTCGGGGTCGAGCACGCCGCCCATGGCGACGAGCCAGCGCCACGGGCCGCGGACCTTGTCGCGCTCGAAATTCTCGATCAGGTCCGCGAGGATCAGGGTGCGGCTGGTGCGGTGGAAGAAGACGACCTCCTCGAGCATGGCGCTGCCGCGGAACACAAGCTGGTCGAGCTCGTCGCGCCAGGCGGCGGGGGCGTCGTCACCGAGGTCATGGTCGAAGGCGACGGTGATGCGCTGGGAGGCGGCACGCTCACGCACGCCGGGCGAGGCCCAGGCGATGGCGTCGGGGTACGCGGCCTGCCAGGCGGGGATGTGCTCGTAGTGGATCCGGTTGGGCGAGACGAGGTGGCGGACGGGGCCGAGGCGGTCGAGCTCGGCGCGCAGGCGCGGCACGAGGGCGACGGGCGACCAGACCCAGAGCGCGCCTTCGCGGAGGCGGACGACGACCATGCGGGTGGGGAACGGGAACTTGAGCCAGCCAAAGGCCATGCGGACGATCGGCCCGTCGACGATCCACAGATCGTCGGCGACGGGCTTGAGCGTCGAGATCGGTTCGTAGAGCTGCATCGTCCTTCTGCGCAGGCAGCATCGGCGCCAGCGCGCGCAGCTGTCAACCTGGCGAGCCCGGCTCCAGGCTGCGGGGCTTCCCGGCCTCGAGGTCCACCGACTCGCGCGAACGCTCGCGCAGCTCGGTCGCGTCGTGTAGCGCGTACTTACGCGCCCATGACCCTCCACGCCGCAGCAGCCGGGCCAGCGGCCGCCTGAGATATCATCGGCCGTTGCCGGCCCGCGACACCAACGCGTTTCGCCGATCGCTCTTGATCACGATCAAGCCGCGGGTCGACGACGCCTACCCGGTCGAGGCGGTGCTCCAGGATCGGCCGCGCACCATCCCCGCCGTGATCGCCGGCAGCATGCGCATCGACGAGGCCGAGCTGCGCTCGCTGGTCGACCCGCTGGCTTACGGCGCCTACCTCGGCGACGCCCTGCTGCGCGGGGCGATCCGCGACGCCTTCGTCCGCGCCGTCGCCGGCGCCACGCCGCTCCACCTGCTGCTCTCGATCGACGCCCGCGAGCTGCGACCACTGCTGTGGGAGCGCCTGTGCGGCCCGCCCGGCGCGGGCTTCGGCTTCCTCGCCCTCGACCAGCGCCTCGGCTACGCCCGCTACATCCCCAGCCCCGTCGATCGCGAGTACCGCGAGCTGCGACGCCGCGACCTGCGAGCCCTCGTGCTCGTCGCCTGCCCCGAGGGCCTCGCGGCCTACGGCCTCGCCCCCTTCGCCGCCGACGCAGCCGCGGCCGCAGCCCGCGACGGCCTGGCCGGCGTCCCCTGCGACGTGCTCGGCCCGGTCCCGGGCGCGATCGGCCCGGCCACCCTCGACGGCCTGTGCGAAGCGCTGACCCGCAACAGCTACGCGATCCTCCACGTCGTCGCCCACGGCCGCGCCCGCGCCGAGCCGCGTGAGACCCTGCTCTTCCTCGAGAAGCCCGACCGCAGCGTCGACGTGGTCGAGAAGCACGAGCTCGTCAGTCGCCTCGGCCTGCTCGCCCGCGGCCTGCCCCACTTCATCTTCTTCGCCGCCTGCGAGAGCGGCGTCGAGTCCGGCGAGGACAGCCTCGGCGGCCTCGGTCGATCGATCGTCGGCGAGCTCGGCGTCCCCGCGGTCCTGGCGATGAGCAGCCTCGTCGCCGTCGACCACGCCGCCGCCCTCACCCGCGGCTTCTACACCCGCCTGCAGATCCACGGCCACGTCGACCAGGCCCTCGTCGAGGCCAGCGCCGGCCTGGCCGGTGCCAGCGACGCGCTCGTCCCCTCGCTCTACACCCGCCTCGGCAACCTCCCGCTGTTCGCGGTCGACGACGACGAAGCCACCCGCCCCGGCGCGCCCGAACCCGAGTGGAGCGACGTGGGCCTGCGCGACTACAGCGAGGCGCTGCAGCGGGCCTACGCGCGCCGCGAACGCCTGCTCGCCGCGCACCAACCGACCGAGCTCGTCGACGGCGAGATCTCTGGCCTGCGCTTGCGCCTCCGCGGCGACGGCCAGCTCCACGCCGGCGACCTGCTCGCCGAGGGCCGCTACCTCCTGCTCGCGCTGGCCGGTGAGGGCCTCTCGTCGACCGTGTGGCGAACCCACGACCACAAGCTCGGCCGCGAGGTCGCGCTCAAGGTCCTGCACCCGCAGCTTTGTCGCCGCGCCGACGTGGTCAAGAAGTTTCGCCGCGCCGCCGAGCGCATGCGGACCCTCGAGCACCCGCACATCGTCCCCGTGCTCGGCCCGCCCGAGGAGGACCACGGCCGCCACTTCTTCGCCATGGCGCTGATGCCCGGCGGCACCCTCGAGGAGGCGCTGCGCCGCCGCAAGCTCGCGGTCGACAACATCCTCCCGATCGTCCGCGCCCTCGGCTCGGCCCTCGCCCACGCGCACGAGCACAAGCTCCTGCACCGCGACGTCGAGCCGAGCAACGTCCTGTTCGACGACGTCGGTCAGCCGCGCCTCGCCGACTTCGACATGGCCCTCGAGCTCGGCAAGATCCTCGACACCGGCATGTCGCACCTCGGCCCCGCGATCTACGTCGCCCCGAGTGCGTCGCGGCCCACCCCGAGGCGAGACCCGAGACCGACGTCTACGGCCTCGCGATGACCGCCCTGTTCATGTACAACGGCGCCGCACCGATCGAGGCCCTGCGCGCCCCCAAGCGCTTCGTCGGCCGCCTGCCCTGCCCGCCCGCCGTCCGCCGCGCCCTGCTCCGCGCCGGCGCCTTCGAACCCCGCGACCGCTTCCCCTCGATCGCCGCCTTCCTCGCCGCCCTCGACGAACCCGAGACCCGGTGGTCGCGCACCCGCCTCTTCGTGCTCATCGCGATCGGCGCCTGCCTCGGCGTCGGCCTCACGACCTGCGCGCTGCTGCGAGCCTGAGGCTCACGGCACGACCTTCTCGATGCAGTAGAAGCGCTGCGTCTCGCTCCCGCATTTCCCGCAGGTGCCCTCATTGGTCCACCCCCCGTCCGTCGCGGTGAAGTTGCCAACGGTGCCCATCACCCGTTGCTCGGCCCAGCCCCCGCAGGTCGCCCCCGCAGTGCTCGTGCCGTCCGACTTGGTGCCAGTCCACACCCCCGCCATGCTGCAGTTGGAGGTGTCCGGCTTCGCCTGCGTGCCCTGCTCGGTCTCGTCGATCGGCTTCAGCAAGCTGCCGTCGAGCAGATCCGCCGTGTTCAGCGCCACGACGTTCTCCGAGGGCAGGAGGTACGCGTTCTCGGTGCTGCCGATGCGCATCGCCGCGGTCTCCAACGGCGCGTCCCCGCTGAGCCAGGCGACGAACTCCCGCTTGCGCGTGTACTTCGTGCGCCCGAGCGTGCGACACAGCAGGTCAGCACCCGCGAGCCCGCCTTGCACCCCCGCGTACTTGTCGAAGGTCACGAACAGACGCTGCAGCGCAAACGTGCAGCGCGAGCTGCAGACTCCCAGGGCCGGCGGCTCGCACTCCTCGTTGGTCCCTATTTTCCCGTCGCCACACTTCGCCAGCGTGCACTCGTTCTCACAGCCGTCGCCCCCCATGTCGTTCTTGTCGTCGCACTCCTCCACCGGCGAGCACGCGTCGCACACGTAGCCGTCGCCGCACTTCGCACGCTGGCACTCCGGAGTGCACTGCGCGGCCGGCCCGTTGCCCTCGCCGTCGTCGCACTCCTCGCCGGGGTCCACCATCCCGTTGCCGCAATCGCCGGCGCCAGTGTCCGTCGAGCTCGTGGCCGACACGCCCGTCGTCGTCGACACACCCGTCGTCGTCGCCTCGCCCGTCGTCCCCGGCGCCTCGGTCGTGGTCAGCCCGCTCGCGGTGGTCGGCGCGTCCGTCCCGCCGGCCGTGTCGCCGCTGCTGCCCGGGCCGGTGCTGGCGTCGCTGGCGTTGTTGCCCACCGGCTTGAAACAGCCGACCAGCACGAGACTCAAGGCCGCGACGAGGCCGTGCACGCAACCGGGACGCTCGAACATCTCCACCTCGGGGACGCCGATTGTACCGGACATACCACCCGCACGATCGCCCCCTCCCTGAAACGCGCACTCGCGAGCCCACGCGCGTGAGTCGTCCACGCGTCCCCGCGTTGACAGCCCGCGGGCCCTCGCCGATGCTGCCGCGTCCGGAGGGTGGTGGATATGCGGCGGATCTCGGCGGCGGCGATGAGCCTGTGGATCGTGACAGCGTGCGGCGACAGCGGGGTCAGCTCCGCCAGCGAGGCGGCCAGCTCATCGAGCGCCAGCTCGTCCGGCGACCCCAGCACCAGCGGCACCCCGCCGACGAGCAGCAGCGGCGACCTGCCCACCAGCACCGGCAGCGACAGCGCCACCAGCAGCACCAGCGGCGACAGCAGCACCGGGGCCGTCAGCATCACCACTGGCGAACCCGCCACCGACGCGAGCACCAGCCTGGACCCCTCGACCTCCACCTCCGGCGACACGACGACCAACGACACCACGACCAGCGACACCACCAGCGACGCCTCGAGCAGCTCGACCGGCGAGCCCCCGCCGGAGCTCGGCCCCTTCGACGTCGACGACCTCGAGGCCGGCCACGGCCACGCCTGCGCCCTGCTGCACAGCGGCCGCGTCAAGTGCTGGGGCGGCTACACCGACTCGGGCGACCTCGGCGTCGGCGACACCAAGCCCTACGGGACCATGCCGGGCACCATGGGTAACAACCTGCCCTTCGTCGACCTCGGCAAGGACCTGCTCGCCACCGCGGTGAGCTCCTACTACCACGGCTGCGCCATCATCACGGACGGCCGGCTCAAGTGCTGGGGTCAGGGCACCTTCGGCGCGCTCGGCACGGGCGCCAGCGACAGCCTCGGCGACGGGCCCGGCGAGATGGGCGACCTGCTCAAGGCGATCGACCTCGGCAAACTCCACACCGTCAAGCAGGTCGCGACCGCGGTGTGGACCACCTGCGCCATCCTCGACGACGACAGCGCCAAGTGCTGGGGCTGGAACAGCAACGGCTGGCTCGGCCAGGGCGACAAGAACGACCGCGGCGACGGCCCGGGCGAGATGGGCGACACCCTCAAGCCGATCGACCTCGGCAAGGACCGCAAGGTCCAGAGCATCGGCATCGACAACAGCCACGCCTGCGCCCTGCTCGACGACGCCACCGTCAAGTGCTGGGGTCAGCAGGCCGAGGGCAACCTCGGCAACGGCCTCGCGGGCTTCGGCGCCGTCGGCGACGGCCCCGGCGAGATGGGCGACGTCCTGAAGCCGCTCGACTTCGGCAAGGGTCGCACCGTCAAGCAGCTCGGCGTCGGCGCCCGCCACGGCTGCGTCCTCCTCGACAACGACAAGGTCAAGTGCTGGGGCTCCAACAACTACGGCCAGCTCGGCCTCGGCGACATGAACAACCGCGGCGACGACCCCGGCGAGATGGGCGACGCCCTGCCCTACGTCGACCTCGGCAAGGACCGCACCGCGATCAGCCTGCGCGCCTCCTACTTCCACTCCTGCGCGATCCTCGACGACCTCTCGCTCAAGTGCTGGGGCTCAGGCAGCGGCGGCGCCAACGGCCAGGGCGAGGCCCAGAACCGCGGCGACGGCCCCGGCGAGATGGGCGACATGCTCCCGCCGATCGACCTCGGCATGGGTCGCCACGCGATCAAGGTCGCCCCCGGCGCCAGCTACAACTGCGCCATCCTCGACAACCACCGGGTCAAGTGCTGGGGCATCGGCGGCACCCAGAGCGCCCTCGGCTACGAGGACATGAACGCCCGCGGCGACGGCCCCGGCGAGATGGGCGACGCCCTCCCCTTCGTCGACCTCGGCAGCCCGTAGTCACAGCGCTCAGGCCCGCCGGCCGCGCCCTTGACCCGCACGCACGCCTCCACCGATCATCACGCCGATGACAACGCGACGGTGGGGATGGGTGTGTGGTTGGCTCGCGTGCACGAGCGCGTGCGGCGACAGCGGGAGCAGCAGCGCCGAGGCCGGCATGGAGGCCAGCGCTGGCAGCACCAGCGCCAGCACCGGCGCGGTCACCCCGACGACCAGCACCAGCGGCGCCTCCGACAGCGAGGCGACACCGACCACCGGCGGCTCCCAGAGCGCCACCGCCAGCGACGACACCGGCGCCCCGGTCACCAGCTCCACCGACGCCAGCAGCAGCACCGGCGCCGACATGGCCTGCCTCGATATGCCCCCGCCCGGCTTCGACGGGGCCCAGAACCCGGACTGCGCCGCCGAGCCGCAGATCGGCGTGTTCAAGCCCGTCGTCGAGTGGAGCCGCGACGCCTGGGCCGTCGAGCCGACCTCGAACCAGGTGCTCATGACCCCCGTCGTCGCCTCCCTCGACGACGACAACAACGACGGCAAGGCCGACGAGAACGACCTCCCCGACGTCATCTTCGTCACCTACAACCCCGGCAACCACTACGGCCCCGGCGTGCTGCGGGCCATGTCCGGCGACGGCGCCAAGGAGGTGCTCAACGTCGCCGGCAAGGAGGTCTGCGGCCACTCCGGCCTCGCCGTCGGCGACATCGACAACGACGGCCGCCTCGAGATCATCAGCGTCAGCGTCAAGAACGAGCTCAAGCGCTTCGAGCACGACGGCACCCTCACCTGGACCAGCAAGATCTACGGCCCCCAGGCCCTGCACTGCGGCAGCTACCCGTCGATCGCCGACCTCGACGGCGACGGCACGCCGGAGATCGTCGCTGGCGCGATCATCCTCAACGCCGACGGCAGCAGGCGTGGCGTCGGCCAGCACGGCAACGCCTTCTTCATCTCCACCGTCGCCGACCTCGACCAGGACGGCAAGCAGGAGGTCATCGTCGGCAACGCCGTCTACGACGACAAGGGCGCGACCTGTGGTTCAACGGCAAGGGCGACGGCTACCCCGGCGTCGCCGACTTCGACGCCGACGGCAAGCCCGAGATCGTCGTCAGCTCGAGCGGCACCGTGCGCCTGCAAGACGCCCTCGGCGCGGTGATCTGGTCGACCCCCGTCCCCGGCGGCGCCGGCGGTGCGCCGACGATCGCCGACTACGACGGCGACGGCGAGCCCGAGGTCGGCGTCGCCGGCAGCGAGTTCTACGTCGTCTTCGACACCGACGGCGCCGTCATGTGGCAGATGCCGATCGACGAGACCGACTCTGCCACCGGCTCGGTCGTCTACGACTTCGAGGGCGACGGCGTCGCCGACGTCATCCACGCCGACGAGCAGCGCCTGTGGGTCTTCGACGGCACAAACGGCGCCGTCAAGCTCTCCCTCGCCGCCCACGGCAGCGCCACCCAGTACGAGTCCCCGTCGGTCGCCGACCTCGACGCCGACGGCCAGGTCGAGATCGTCTTCGGCAACAACCAGTTCTACGGCCCGCAATTCCCCAAGGGCATCACCGTCGTCGGCGACATGGACAAGTCCTGGCGCCCCGGCCGCGAGATCTGGAACCAGTATTCGTACAGCATCACAAACGTTGCCGACAATGGCAGCATCCCGAAGGTCCCGGAGCCGAATTGGCAGCAACATAACAACTTCCGCAGCGGCGACCTCTCCCCCGCCGATGGCGCCGCGGCGCCCGATCTCAAGCTCAAGGCCAGCGTTTGCCAGTTCCAGTGCATCGAGCAGAGCCTGCAGCTGTGGGTCAACCTCGGCAACGAGGGCGCCTCGCCGCTGACCGCAGGCGCGACCATCAGCGTGTTCGGCGTCAAGAACGACGTCGAGACCCTGATCACCGAGCTCCCCTTCGTCGATATCCTCGAGGCCGGAAAGTACGCCGAGGCGATCGGCTTCCAGATCGACGGCAGCGACTACGAGCTCCTCCGCGTCCGCGCCACCGCCAACGAGGAGGAGTGCATGATTGACAACAACCAGCTCGAGCTGGTCGCCCCCTTCTGCGCCCCACCCGGGTGAAATTCGCCGACGCCCGACGGGTCCCCAGAGCGCTGGTCTCTTTCCCCGATCCGGACGCCCCGGCGGTTCAGCTTGGGCCAGGCGAGTTCCCCCGCGAGCGCCGGCACAGGTCTCCACCGTGCGGTCGCCGCCCGAATTCACCTCCGACCCTCCATCTGTATCGTCGGCGCATGGCAGGCCTCTGGCGTGACAGTCGGGCATGCAGACCTACGCCCTCGGGCTCGGGTGCGTGCCGACGTGCGTCCGCCCCATGATGACTCGCGTCGAGTCGGGACGCGCCGACGCGGCGGCGAGGTCCGCCTCCCGGCCATGGCATTCGTGCCTCCCGGGCCTGCGCCAAAGGGGTTATCTGCATGCAATCCGGCGCGGGCCCGCCTTCCCCTCGGCAGGTGCACAACGACCACCCTCGACCGCGGCGCCCCCGGCACGAACGTTGGCCTCGTGCCGGCCCGGCGCCTTCTCGCAACGCCCGCTCGGAGCGCGTCGGCTTGGCCTCCGCGGGGGCGCGCGCCGCGGCTACGGCGTCACCCACGTCACGCGCTTCAGACGCAGCGCCTCGGGTACCTCGGGCAACCTGGATCAAGTTCATCTGCAACATCGCGGGCCCCGGAGCTGCGACTCGGCGGTGCAGGCCGCCGCTTCTTCCACTCCGCGCTGATCCGGGGCGGATATTCGCAGCGGTCCCGGCTTGTCCTGGCGCACCCCGGACGACCAAGTCGAGCCGGACCCTGCGGCGGCCATGTGGACCGTGGCGTCGCCGAGCCGGCGCCATCTTGGGGCCATCCTCTTGATGGCCCCGCTGTTGATCGGTCGGCCGGCGGAGGACCTCGTCGGCGAGCCGCGGACGTTGCTGATGGCCGGGGAGAGCTCGCCGGCGCCTAGGTACCCATGGCTGACGAACCTCGCCGAGTGCTCATCGCTGGCTGTGGCTGTGACGATCCGGTGGACGGTGCGGCTGGCGGGCGAGGTTCCGAGGTACCCCCTCGGCACGGGGCGGCCATGACACGCGGGCCGGGATGCCACCGGAGCGCCACGCGACGGTCCGCCAGGGCGAGGTTCGGCTCTGGGGTGCGGGGCGGGCACGGGCGCCGCCTGTCTTCGGGGCTGAGGCGCGGGTGGGCGACCTGTGTCCGCTGGTCGGGACCGGCGACCTGGGCTTCAACCGCGACGGGCTGGCGCCGGAGGACACCGACCTGTTCCTGGTGTCGGCGGCGCGGCGCGGGCCCGACGGGCGGCTCTACGTGATGGACTTCAACAATCAGCGGCTGCGACGGATCGGCGACGCGGGGACGATGGAGACGGTGATCGGCAACGGCTTCCACGCGATCGCCGACGTCGACGCGCCGCTGCTGGCCACGCCGCTGGAGAACCCGTTCGACTTCGGCTTCCTCGCCGACGGCCGCGTCATCTTCGTCTCGTATCACGATCCGAGGGTGTTGGTGGTCGCGGCCGACGGGACCCTGGAGGCGATCGCGGGCGCGGGCGACGGGGTCGTCGGGGTGCGCGGCGACGAGGGCGACGGAGGTCCGGCGACCGCGGCGCTGTTCATGCAACTGGACGGGATCGCGGTCGCGCCGGACGATACCGTGTACATCTCGGACAGCCTGGCCAACCGGGTGCGGAGGATCGCGGGGGGGATCATCACGACGGTCGCCGGGACCGGGGAGACCGGCCTGCACGGCGACGGCGGGCCCGCGACGGCGGCGACGCTGCACTGGCCCGGGGCGCTCGAGCTCGACGCCGACGGGAATCTGTTCATCGTCGACACCTTCAACCACGCGGTCCGCCGCCTCGCGGTCGACGGCACGATCAGCACGGTGGCGGGGACCGGGACCGAAGGCGGGGGCGGCGACGGCGGGCCGGCGACGGCGGCCCAGCTGAGCCAGCCCTTCGGGCTCGCGCGTGCGGCCGACGGGACGCTGTACATCGGCGATCGCGGTAACTTCAAGATCCGTCGGGTGGGGCCCGACGGGGTGATCGACACGATCGTCGGCACGGGGATCGAGGGCGCGACGGGTGACGACGGGCCGGCGCTGGCGGCCACGCTCGGCTACACGGCCCGGCTCGCGCTGGACAACGATGGCGACAGCGAGGGCCTGCTGATCGTCGACCAGTCGAACTCTCGCGTGCGCCGCCTGACCCTGCGCTAGCGGCTTCGACACACGGGACCGGCCCGTGCGACGTCCTCCGCGCCGCCGAGCGTTCAGACGCTCAGGGGACCGCGCAGGTGCCCTCGTAGCCGTCGGGGGCGACGCCGCAGCCGGTGTGGCAGCCGATGCAGCGCGGGGGGTCGCGCTCGAGGACCTCGCGCTGATCGTCGACCCGCTGCCACGACCAGTCGAGCATGGTCGGGGCGCTGCCGGTGGGCAGGCGCTGCATCACCGTCCACTGCTTGATCGGCCCGCTGCAGCTCATGTCGCCGAAGTCGTACTCCTCCTTGATCACCACGGCGCCGACAGGGAACGGCGCGCTGCGGTCCTGGTAGGGCGCGAGCGCGGCCTTGTCGGCGAGGATGCGGATGTTGTTGAGGTCGTGATCGCCGCTGCCGCGGCAGTCGCGGACCTCGACGTAGCTGGCCGCGTAGTCCGCCGGGAACACGGGCTCCTCGCCGGGGTCGTCGTGACACGCGGCGAGGAGCAGCGAGGCCGCGGCCAACATGCGAGCGGCCTTGGCCAGACGCGGGGTCATCGCAGCTTGACCCTGCGGATCACGCTATTGCCGGTATCCGCGATCAGCAGCACGCCGTCATTCCACTCGACGCCGAAGGGCAGGCTCAGGCGCGCGGCCTCGGGGGGCCCGAAGTCGCCCGCGTAGCCCTTCTCACCGCACTTGCCGACCGCGGTGTGGATGTTGCCCTTGGGGTCGATCGAGCGCACGCAGTGGTTCTGGATGTCGGTGAAGAACAGGGTGCCGTCGTCGGCGAGCGCGAGGTCGACGGGGAAGTCGAGCTTGGCCGCGAGCGCGGGCCCGCCGTCGCCAGCGTAGCCGTTCTGCGGCACGCCGCCCTCGGGCGGGGTGCCGGCGACGCGGCGGACCATGCCGTCGCGGTCGATCTTGCGGATCAGGTGGTTCGAGGTGTCGGCGAACAGCAGCTCGCCGGCCTTGTTGAACAGGATGCGTCCGGCCGGGGCCGCCGACTGCCCGAAGGGCTGGGCCATGCGCATCTCGCTGGCCGGGATGTCGTCGCCGGAGTAGCCGGGCGTGCACGGCTTCGAGCAGAACATCATCGGGTCGCCGCAGGTGAACTTGCCCGACGGGCCATTCTCACCGTCGGGGCACTGCGTGGGCTCGACACCCTCGGGGCACTTGCCGGGGCCGGCCGGGGCCGGAGCGTCGATGATGCAGCGGCCGGCGTGGAGGTGAATGTCGCCGGCCTTGTCGACCGAGCGCAGCACCTGATTGGCCTGGTCCATGATGATGAGCGTGCCGCTCGGGTCGAGCGCGAGGCTGGCCGGGAGGTCGAGCGACGCGGCCATGGCCGGGCCGTCGTCGCCGAAGTAGGCCCGCTTGCCGTCGCCGCAGGTGTCGACGATGAGGCCGCTGCTCGGCGAGACCCGCCGGACCTTGCTGTTGTGCCAGGCGGCCATCAGGATGTTGTCGCCCGAGGCGTCGAAGATGATGCTGGTCGGGTGGTTGAAGTCGCCGTTGCCCGGGTCGTCGAGGCTGCCGCCGAGCTCGCCGCGGCCGGCCACCCAGTGCAGCATGCCCTCGGCGTCGAGCCTGCGCAGACGGTGGTTGTTCCAGTCGAGGATGTAGATCGAGCCGTCGGGCGCGGTCAGGGTGTCCTGCGGGAGTGACATCTTGGCCTTGAGCGCCGGCAGGGCGGTGGTGTCAGCGTCGCGGTCGTAGCCGTTCTCGCTGTTGCCGGCGATCGTGCACACGGTGCCGACGGCGTCGAGATCGCAGGTGGGCTCGTCGTCGTCGCAGGCGCCCAGGGCGAGGGCGGCGAGGGCGGCGAGGAGGGCGGCGGGGAGCAGCAGGTTGGAGGCGTTCATTGGGCCACCTTCACGATCCGCGAGTTGAGGGTGTCCATGACGTAGAGATTGCCGTCGGGGTCGAAGGCGATGCCGAAGGGGCGACGCAGGCGGGTCTCGGTGGCCAGCTTGCCCTCCTCCGCGTCGACGCCGAGCTCGCCGGTGCCGACGACGGTGCGGATGATGCCGGCCTCGAGGTCGATCGCGCGGACCTTGCCGTTGTCGGTGTCGGCGAAGTAGAGGTCGCCGTCGGGGCCGATCTCGAGGTCTCGCGGGCCGTTGAGCTGGGCCTTGAGCGCGGGGCCGTCGTCGCCGCTGTCGCCGCCCTTGCCGGTGCCGGCGAAGGCCGCGATGCTGCCGTCGGCGAGGGTCATCGCGCGGATCACGTCCGCTTCGGTGTCGGAGATGTAGAGCACGCCCTTGTGGTGGACGATGCCGCCGCTCGGGTTGGGGTTCGAGCCGCGGGCCCATGAGAACTGGGCCTTGATGGCCGGGCCGCCGTCGCCGCTGTAGCCGGCCATGCCGTCGCCGGCGATGGTGGTGATGATGCCGTCGGCGTCGATCTTGCGGATGCGCTCGTTCTGCTGGTCGACGACGTAGATGTTGCCGGCCTCGTCCATGGTCGCGTCGTTGACCTGCTTGAACAGGGTCGCGGCGGACACGGGCTTGCCGTCGCCCGCGAAGCCGGCGCCGCCGCCACAGACGACGGTGACGTAGCCGGTCTTGGGATCGACCGTGAGCAGCTTGTGGTTGTGCCAGGCGACCACGAGGACCTTGCCATCGGGCAGGAGCACGAGGTTGGTCGGGTGGTTGAGCAACCATTCGGAGCCCTCGGCGCCGCCCGGGGCGATGCCACCAAAAGGCCCGTCGCCGGGGAACACCGGGTCGGTCGAGCCGACCATGGTCTCGACAGTGCCGTCCGCGAGGATCCGGCGGATGAGGAAGTTGTTGAAGTCGGTGAACCAGGCCGTGCCGTCCGGCATGAACAGGAGGTCCTGCGGCTGGTTGATCAGGGTCTGCTGGCGGTGCTGACCGTCGCCGTTGAAGCCCTGCTCGTCCTTCAAGCCGACCCAGGTGCAGGCGTGGCCGGGCCTCAGCTCGCGGCAGGCGCGATCGAGGTCGGCGTTCTCATCACACCCCGTCGCCAGCGCGAACGCAGCGACGAGCCCCCAGAGTCCGAGTATTTGTCTGTTCATAGTCCATTCCCCGAGATCATCGCGCCGCGATGGATCAATGTGCCATCCGTGAAAGGCGGGCTGAAGGTCTGGCCGCCGACGGCCCACACGCCGCCGTCCTCGTCGATCCAGCTGCCGTGGAGATTGCCCGCGAGGGTGAAGCCGAGCTCGGCCGCGGCCCAGCCGGCGTCCGAGCGGGTGTAGACGCCGCCGTAGCTGCCGACCGCGACGCCGAAGCCGTCGGCCCCGAGGGTGACGCCGGACAGGCCCATCGGCGGCGGGTCGGGCGTGACGGTCTGCCAGCTGGCGCCGTCGTATTCGACGATGATGCCGGTGGCGAGGCCGCCGACGGCCGCGTACTTGCCGTCGCGCTCGTGCACGGTGAACAGCGATGAGCCGACGCCGGTGTCGCCGGGCCCCAGGCGCTTGCCATCCCAGTGGAGGGCGACGCCGTTGCTGCCGACCAGCCAGGCGTCGTCGCGGGCGCTGCCGAACAGCTTCCAGATCGCGGCGCTGCCGGCGATGTCCGCCGGGAGCGTGGGCTCTGGGGTCCAGGTGTCGCCGGTGAGCCGCCAGGCGAAGCCGCCGTTCGAGTCCGAGGCACCACCGACGGCCCACAGGTCATCCGGGGTGGCGCCCCAGATGCCGTACACGGTGTCGAGGCTCGGGGTGGCCATGCGGGTGAAAGCGCCGTCTTGCTGGCGCAGGATGACACCGCCCTCGCCGCCCATGTAGATCGGGCCGTCGGCGAAGCCGAACACCCACCACAGGTTGCCCTGGGTCTCGCCGGTGGCCACGCGGGTCCAGGCGTCGCCGTCGAAGTGGATGACGAGCGGGCCGGTGCCGTCGCGGGCGTCGCCGCCGACCGCCCAGACGTCGCTGACGCTGGTGCCCCACACCGAGAGCAGCGCGCCGGGGAGGTCGCGGTGGACGAGCTGCCAGCTGACCTCGGGCTCCTCGTGCGGGCACGCCAGAAAGGCGAGCGAGCTCGAGAGGATGAGGGCGAATCGCTGGGCTGAACGTCGCACGTCCGGCGGAGCTTACCAGGTGCGCGGGCCAAAGCGGCATGTCGACGACGGTGGAGCCAAGCAGGGCGAGACCGCGACGCCGCGCTCGCTGGCGCGGGCGGAACGACGTGTCATGCGGCCCGGGAGGCTGCGGAACCCGGGTCCCGGGCTCATGGGTCCGCGGGCGTCAATTCGTTCAGTCGCGCGTCGATCTCGTCGCGCGCGCGGCGAAAGCGGGCGAGGAATGCTTCGCTAGCGATCGACGGATCGGCGCTGGCCGGGTCGTCGATCGGCCAGTGCAGCCGCGTCGCCGCGCCGAGGAACAATGGGCACACCTCCTCGGCGCACAGGGTCACGACGAGGTCGACGCTGGCCGGGTCGATCGTGGACACCGCCTTCGAGTGTTGCCCCGCCATGTCGACGCCGCGCTCGGCCATCACGGCGATCGCGTGCGGGCTGACCTGCGAGGGCCGGGTGCCGGCGCTCTGGACCCGCACGTGCTCGCCGAAGCGGGCGCGCGCGAGGGCCTCGGCCATCTGGCTGCGGGCCGAGTTGGCGACGCACAGGAACAGGACGCTGCGAAACGGGGTGGTGGACATGGGCTAGGTCGCGGCGGGGAAGTGGCGGGCGGTGCGATTGGCGAAGGCGACCAGCGAGAGCATGACCGGCACCTCGACGAGCACGCCGACGACGGTGGCCAGCGCCGCGCCGGACTGGAGGCCGAACAGGCTGATCGCCACGGCGACGGCGAGCTCGAAGAAGTTGGAGGTGCCGATGAGGGCCGCGGGCGCGGCGATGTTGTGCGGGAGCCGCCAGATCCGGGCCCATAGGTAGGCGACGCCGAAGATGCCGTAGCTCTGGACGATCAGCGGCACGGCGATCAGCGCGATCGTCAGCGGCTGGGTCACGATCGTGGTCGCCTGGAAGCCGAACAGCAGCACGACCGTGGCCAGCAGCCCGAGGATGCCCACCGGCTTGAGGTGGCCGACGAAGCGGCCGAGCGCCCCGGGGTCGCTGCTGCGCCGCGTGAGCGCCCGCCGGGTCGCAACGCCCGCGAGCAGCGGGATCACCACATAAAGGACCACGGACAACAGCAGCGTGGTCCACGGCACGATGATGTCGGAGACGCCGAGCAGGAGCGCGGTGATCGGTGCGAATGCCACGACCATGATGAGGTCATTCACGGCGACCTGGACCAGCGTGTAGCCGGGGTCGCCGCGGGTCAGCTGACTCCACACAAACACCATCGCCGTGCACGGCGCGACGCCCAGGAGGATCGCCCCGGCGACGTACTCGCGGGCCTCGGCCGCGGGGATCCAGGCGGAGAACACGTGCAGGAAGAACAGGCTGGCGAGGGCCGCCATCGTGAACGGCTTGATCAGCCAATTCACGACCAGGGTGATGATCAGGCCCTTCGGTCGCCGCCCGACATCGCGGACGGCGCCGAAGTCGATCTGGATCATCATCGGGTAGATCATCACCCAGATCAGGACGGCGACGACGAAGTTGACGTTGGCGTACTCGAGCTTGCTGATGCTCGAGAACAGGCCGGGCAACAGGTTGCCGAGGCCGACGCCGGCGGCGATCGCCAGGGCGATCCACACGCTGAGGTAGCGCTCGAAGATGCCGAGCGGGCTGGTGGCGGGCTTCATCGATCTGCGCTCCTCAGCGATGGTCATAGATTCGTATTATTACGATGTATAGATGCCGCTAGAGGCCGCCGATGAGCGCCTTGAGGCGGCGCAGCGTGCGGGGCTCGAGGCAGTAGCAGGTGCGCGGGCCGTCGATCTCGCCGCGGATGAGACCGACCTCCTTGAGCACCTTCAGGTGCTGCGAGACGGTGGACTGGGCCAGGGGCAGCTCCTTGACGATGTCGCCGCAGATGCAGGACTCGCGCCGGGTCAACAGCCGGACGATCTGGACCCGGATCGGGTGGCCGAGCGCCTTGGTCAGCGCGGCCAGCTCCTCGTCGGCGGCGTCGCCCTGGACCGGGCGCAGGTCGGGCTCGTCGGCGGGCGGGGGGCAGCAGGCGGGGCTCGCCGGTTTCATCGTCGATGAACGATATATCCGGGTACGAGCCGCGCCGCAAGGGCCTCACCTGTGTCACGCTCGCGTCGTGGACAGCCGTACCTCCCTCTCCCTCGGTCTCCTCGATCAGCCGACGCGCTTCCTGTTCTTCACGGGCAAGGGCGGGGTCGGCAAGACCTCACTGGCCGCGGCCTCGGCGATCGCCCTCGCCGACGCGGGCCGGCGCGTCCTGCTGGTCAGCACCGACCCGGCCTCCAACCTCGACGAGATGCTCGGCGCGCCGCTGTCGAACCAGGCCGTGCCTGTGCCGGCGGTCGCCAGGCTGAGCCTCCTCAACATCGACCCCGACACCGCCTCCGAGGCGTATCGCCAGCGCGTGCTCGCCAAGCTGTCGACCGACGCCAGCGACGACGAGCGAGCCACTGTGCGCGAGCAGCTCTCGGGCGCTTGCACGACGGAGATCGCGGCTTTCGATGAGTTCGCGGCGCTGCTCGCCCGCGAGCACGACGACGATCACGCCTACGATCACGTGATCTTCGATACGGCCCCGACCGGCCACACGCTGCGCCTGCTGAGCCTCCCGCGGGCGTGGTCCGGCTTCCTCGCCGGCAACGATCGCGGCGCGTCCTGCCTCGGCCCGCACTCCGGCTTGAAGATGCAGGAGGCGCGCTTCGTGGCCGCTCTGGCGGCCCTGAGCGACCCCGCGGTCACCACGGTGGTGCTGGTCACCCGGCCCGATCCGCGGCCCATGCAGGAGGCCGCGCGGACCGCCGAGGAGCTGCGCGCGATGGGCCTCGATCATCAACGACTGGCCATCAATGGCGTCTTCCATGCCAGCCAGCACGGCGATCCCGTGGCCGACGCGATCGCGGCCATGGGACGCGACTCGATCGCGCACATGCCGGAGATCCTGGCGCGTCTGCCCCGCGATGAGATACCCCTGCGAGCCTTCGACACCGTGGGCGTCTCGGCCCTGCGGGCCCTGCTCGCCGGCGGTGACGGCCCGCCCGACGCACCGGCGATCGCCGCAACCGGCCCCGCGCCGACGCTGGACCTCGCGCCGCTCGGGCGCCGCATCGACGAGCTCGCCGCGGCCGGGCACGGCCTGATCATGATCATGGGCAAGGGTGGCGTGGGCAAGACGACCCTCGCCGCCGCGATCGCGGTGGGCCTGGTCCAGCGCGGCCACAGCGTGCACCTCACCACCACCGACCCGGCCGCGCACGTGGACGCGACGCTCGCTGGCAGCTTGCCGGGGCTGAAGGTCGGACGCATCGACCCCAGGGCGGAGACGGCTCGCTACATCGACAAGATCATGAGCACCCGCGGCCAGCACCTCGACGAGCAGGGCCGGGCGCTGCTGCTCGAGGATCTGCGATCTCCCTGCACCGAGGAGGTCGCCGTGTTCCACGCCTTCAGCCGCGTGGTCAACGAGGCCCGCACCGCCTTCGTCGTGCTTGACACGGCGCCGACCGGCCACTCGCTCCTGCTCATGGACGCGACCGGGGCCTATCACCGGCAGATGATGAGCCAGCGCGGCGGTGAGGGGCACGCGAAGGGCATCACCACGCCGCTGATGCGCCTCCAGGACGCCGAGCTGACGCACGTCATCATCGTCACCTTGCCCGAGGTCACGCCCGTGAGTCAGGCCGCGGCGCTGCAGGACGACCTGCGCCGCGCGAAGATCGAGCCGTGGGCGTGGGTCATCAACAAGAGCCTCGCGGCCTCCGGCACGATCGACCCGCTGCTGCGGGCTCGCATCGCCGCGGAGCAGCGCCAGATCGATCGCATCGCCGCGGGCCTGGCCCGGCGCAGCTGCGTGTTGCCGTGGCTGCCCGAGCCCCCGGTCGGGACCCTGGCGCTCGGCCGGCTGGCGGCGACCCCCGACGCCCCGGCCTCGCCCGCATGACCCAGGTCGTTCGCCGAGCGGCCCAGCGAATGGCGATGTCCCCTGAGCGCACGCCGACGCCGTGACGTCGCCACCACTCCCGCGGACCAAAGCCGCTAGACTCCCGCCGCTCGTGCTGCAAAAGCTCACCACGTCCCTCAAACATGCGATCCAGGTCGTCTACTCCGTCGCGGTGTGGATCGCCGTGTTCGCCGGCATGGCCTGCGTCATCCTCGTCTGGGGCGTGACCACGATCTTCGTCGGCGTACGCGAGGCCCAGGCCCGCTACGGCAACCCGGTCATGGCCTTCTGCCTGCGCCTCACGCTCAGCAAGATCACGGTCATCCGCCACCCTGACTTCGACCCCCAGCGGCGCAGCATGTACGTGCAAAACCACGTCAACGTGATGGACGCCCACGCGGCCTGCTGCGCCCTCTCCCACGCCTTCTGCGGCATCATGAACGCGTGGCAATTCAAGATCCCGTTCTATGGCAGCATCATGCGCCACGCGGGCGGCATCCCGGTGCGCCCGGGCAGCGCCAACCGCTACAGCGAGATCGCCGAGGCCGCCCGCGAGCGCGTCGCCCAGGGCCTCTCGATCCTCGTCTACCCGGAGGCCCACCGCACCCGCGACGGCAAGGTGCACGACTTCAAGAAGGGCGCCTTCCTGATGGCCCGCGACGCCGGCCTGCCGATCGTGCCGCTCGCCACCCGCGGCATGTTCGAGATGAACCGCAAGGGCACCTGGCTGTTCAAACCCAGCAAGATCTCGATCTACGTCGGCGCCCCAATCGAGACCCTCGGCCTCAGCGACGACCAGCTGCGCGCGGTCATCGAACGCACCCAGCAGATCATCCGCGACTTCTCTGAGCGCGGCGTCCTGCCCGACCACGCCGAGCCCGCCGCGCCGATCGCCGCTTGATGGTCACCTGTCCCTCGGGACAGGTCATGCGGCGGGCGGACCGCACCGGCGACGCTGACCGCCAGCTCGGCGTAGCTGTCGCGCGCGACGGGGCCTGGCCGTAGAGCGCGCTATCGAGGGTGACGCAACCACATCAGTCCCCACCAGCCCCCACGCCCGGCGCTGATCGGCGTAGGATGTCGAGTGACGGCGTGGACGGAGGGGTGGTGCGATGCGAACGAATTTTTCGTGGAGCTGGGTAGGGTTGTTGGTGGGTGCAGCGGTTGTGTCGCCTGCATGCGGCGGTGATGACGTGGCGGGATCAGCCGGCGTGAGCGCCAGCAGCGGCAGCGGCGGCGCGCAGCAGACGACGACGGGGCAGCCGACCACGAGCCCGACCGCCCCCGACACCGACGGTCTCCCGACCTCGGGCAACTCGGCGACGATGAGCTCCAATTCGAACCCGACGAGCGTCAGCAACTCGGCCACCGACTCGGACTCGGCCACCGATTCAGCCACCGACTCCGCCTCGGCGACCGACGGCACCACCGGCACCACCGGCGACGACCCCCCGCGCTGCGGCGACGGCATGACCGACCCCGGCGAGGAGTGCGACGACGGCGAGATGAACGGCCCCGGCGAGCGCTGCAACGGCCTGTGCATGCTCAACATCTGCGGCGACGGCGACCTCGGCCCCGGCGAGGAGTGCGACGACGGCGCCAACAACGACGACAACGGCAGCGCGCAAGCGCATCTGCACCAACAACACTCTGCGGCGACGGCTACGTCGGCCCCGGCGAGGGCTGCGACGACGCCAACGACAACGACAACGATGAGTGCGGCAACGACTGCGCCGCCCCCGGCTGCGGCGACGGCAAGGTCGCCCCCACCGAGGAGTGCGACGACGGCAACAAGGACAGCACCGACGCCTGCACAACCACGTGCACCAACGCGACCTGCAGCGACGGCTTCATCCAGCCGAGTAACCAGGAGGAGTGCGACGACGGCGTCGACAACGCCAACAACGCCGCCTGCACCGCCAGCTGCACCGCCAACGTATGCGGCGACGGGGCCCTCTACAACATCGGCGACGGCAAGGAGGAGTGCGACGACGGCGTCGACAACGGCCCCGGCAAGGTCTGCAACGCCCAGTGCGCGCTCAACGTCTGCGGCGACGGCGATAAGGCCCCCGGCGAGCAGTGCGACGACGGCAACAAGGCCGGCGGCGACGGTTGCTCCGCCAGCTGCAAGCTCGAGCAGTGCGGCAACGCCATCCTCGACCCCGGCGAGGCCTGCGACGACGGCGCCAACGGCGACCAGGACGACGGCTGCACCGACGCCTGCAAGCTCCCGCTCTGCGGCGACAGCTACGTCCAGCCGAGCCTGGGCGAGCAGTGCGACCAGGGCGGCAACAACAGCAACGGCGGCGCCTGCACCCTCGCCTGCAAGGACGCCTTCTGCGGCGACAACCTCATCCAGCAGAACGTCGAGCAGTGCGACGACGGCAACAACAACGGCCCTGGCAAGGCCTGCAAGGGCGACTGCAGCACCAACATCTGCGGCGACGGCGACAAGGGCCCGAGCGAGGCCTGCGACGACGGCAACCAGAGCAACGACGACGCCTGCACCAACGTCTGCAAGCTCGCTACCTGCGGCGACGGCTTCAAGCAACCCGGCGAGCAGTGCGACCTCGGCGTCAACAACAGCAACACCGGCGCCTGCACCCTCCTGTGCAAGAGTCCCTTCTGCGGCGACACCTTCACCCAGCCCAGCAACATGGAGGAGTGCGACGACGGCAACCAATCCAACGCGGACCTGTGCGTCGCCATGTGCAAGCTCGCCAAGTGCGGCGACGGCTACGTCCAGCAGAACGTCGAGCAGTGCGACGACGGCAACATGAGCAACAACGACCAGTGCACCAACACGTGCAAGACGCCGACCTGCAGCGACGGCTTCAAGAACGGCAGCGAGACCGACATCGACTGCGGCGGCCCCTCCTGCAACAAGTGCGTCCTCGACCAGACCTGCAACGTCCCGGGTGACTGTCAGAGCGGCAACTGCCCCAACGGAAAGTGCTTCGACCCGACCAGCTGCAAGCAGATCAAGCAGAACATCCCGGCCGCCCCGAGCGGCATCTACGTGATCGACCCCGACGGCGCCGGCGGCCAGGGCCCCTTCAATGCCCGCTGCGACATGGCCGCCGACGGCGGCGGCTGGACCCTGATCGGCTCGCAGGTCAACCCTGACGGCCGCAACTGGACCAGCTTCGCGGTCCACACGGACCTCAGCACGCTCGGCAACGTCAACACCTACACCACCGCCGACTACAAGAACGTCGGCTGGACCACCCTGCCCGCCCGCAACCTGCTGCTGCGCACCGAGGAGTACGCCGTCGGCTGGACCAACAACGTCCTCACCGACACTTCATTTGGCGCGTGGATCAACGGCAAGTACAACGCCAACACCTGCTCCAAGACCTTCCTCGGCGGCACCCCGGCCTACGGCGAGGTCATCACCGCCAGCCAGCGCAACGCCTTCGACATCGTCGTCCGCCCGCTCGACGACAACTGCTCGTGCTTCCCGGGCTGCAACGAGAACACGATCGTCGCCTTCACCCTGCAGAGCTGCTGCTGGACCATGGGCATCGGCAACACGCCCGCAGGTCAGGCGACCTGGTCGACGCACGACCAGTCGCTGCTCAAGCTGTCGTCGCTGGTCGCCGGCGCCTGCAACCCCGCCACCTACCCCTGCAACCCGCAGGGCTACCGCAACGACGGTAACCCCTGCTACGACACGAGCTGCAAGACCACGTACACGAGCGTCTGGGTCCGCTGACAGCCGGTGGCCTGGCGCCGGCCTCAACTGTCTCGCAGCGGCGACGGCCCCTCGAAGCAGCTCCGCGAGCCGTCGCAGCCCTCCGGCACCGCCGGCTGGTCATCAGGCCCCCAAGGCTGGCAGGTCTTCAGGCAGGTGTAGGGCACCTGATTGCGGGCGAAGGCGAAGCGCTGCTCGCCCGCCTCCGCCTCGCTATGATGCCCCTTCCAGCGCAAAAATTCGCAGATCGGCGTCGTCTTCATGGCCTGTCCTCCGGGACAGCTGCGTCCACCGCCACCACCGTCGTGCTGTCCTTCGGGACAGCCTCGCCGAGCGCCTGCTCGAGCGCCGTCAGCACCGTCGCCCGCAGGATCTCCAGCTTGTAGGCCGCGCCGGGCGGCGGCCTCGCGCCCTCGCCGGCCAGCGCCGCCGCGTCGGCCAGCAGCGCCGGCGTCGGCGCCTGCGCGAGCAGCCGCTGCTCCACCGCGCCGAGGCGCAGCGGGATGTTGGCCACCCCGCCGACGGCCACCCGCGCGTAGCGGATCGCCCCGTCGGTCACCACCAGCCGGACCACCGCGTCGGCGATCGGCCACTCCGCGCGCGAGCGACTGCTGGTCCGGTGATACGCCGCGCGCTCACCCGGCAGCGTGCGCGGCACGTGCACCGCCAGCAGCACCGCCCCCGGCGGCAGGCGATGCACTCGCCGCGGATCGCTGCCGTCCCCGTACAGCGCCGCAACCGGCCAGCGCTCCCCGCCCGCCACCTCGATCTCCGCCTCGTGGGCCAGCAGCGCGACCGCCAGCGTCGACGGGTGCGGCGCCAAACACGGCCCGAGGTCGATGCAGCTGTGCAGGCTGTGATCGCCGGCCCGCGCCTCGCAGCCCTCGCCTCCGGCCTGGAAGCAGCGCGCCCCCGGCCGGCGAAAGTACCAGCAGCGCACGCTCTGCAGCAGGTTCCCGCCGAGCGTCGCCTGGTTGCGGATCTCCGGCGTCGCCAGAGCGCCCGCCGCCAGCGCCAGCCCCGACCAGCCCTGCTGCACCGTCGGGTCGGCCGCCAGCGCGGCCACCCGCACGCGAGCGCCGACCCGCAGCGTCTCGCCCGTGACCGTGATCGTCGCCAGCTCCTTCACGTCGCGCAGGTCGACCATCGGCCCGCGCGCCAGCCCCAGGTGCCGGCGCTCCTGCAGATCCGTGCCGCCCGCGCGCACGCTGCGACCGCTGGCCAGGCGCAGCAGCGCCTCGGTGGAGTCAGGAAATTCGATCATGTCGGCACCATCCCTGCGAGCACGCGGTCGGGGCGGATCGGCAGCTCACGCGGGCGAAAGCCCGTCGCTGCGTACACCGCATTCGCGATCGCTGGCGCCGGCGCCAGCGTGATCAATTCAGCCAGTCCGACCCCGCCCGCGCCCGCGTTGGCGAAGCCCTCCTCCTCGAAGTGCACCTCCGCCTCGCCGACGTCGCCGAGCCCGGCGATGCGGTAGTCCTCGAGCCCGCCGGTCAGCAGCACCCCGCTGCGCGGGTCGAGCCGCCGCTCCTCGTACAGCGCGTAGCTGATCGCCTGCGTCACCCCGCCGAGCACCTGGCTGCGGGCCAGCGTCGGCGTGATGATCTTGCCCGCCCCGACCCCGTGGAACGACCGCAGCACCCGCGTGCGACCGAGCCGCGTGTCGACCTCCACCTCGAACAAGTGCACCGCCCCCGCCACGTACTTGCCGACCGCCAGCCCGCCCACGATCGGCGGCACGAACCACCCGCCGCGGTCGCGCGAGCGCGTGCCCAGCGTCGTGATCGGCGTCGGCGTCGACGCCAGCAGCTCGGCCCACGGCAGCAGCCCGCCCGGATGCTTGACCCCGCCGAGCGCGGCCACCCCGACGATCTTGCGCTCGCTCGCCGCCCGCGCGACCAACTCGTCGCGCAGCTTCTCCGCGGCCATCCGCGCCGCTGGCACGATCGACGCCGTCGTCCGCGATCCGCCGGCCATCGGCCCCGGCACGTAGCGCGAGTCCCCGATCTCGATCCGCAGGCTCGCCGGGGCCACCCCCAGCACCTCCGCCACCACCTTCGCCAGCAGCGAGCGCGTCCCGTTGCCCACGTCCTGGCACGCCGACGACACCACGATCCCCGTCGGTCCCGCGTCGACCCGCACCTGCGACGACGGCTGCACGAAGTACATCCAGCCCGCCGCCGCCACCCCGACCCCGCGACGGAACCGACCGCGCTCGCCCTGCGGCCGCTGCTGCCACGCCGGCAGTTGCTCGAGCCACGCGTACAGCAGCTTGCGCGCCGGGTTCGGGTCCCAGCGCTTGCGCAGCGTCACCGGGTCGACGCCCAGCTTGACCGCCGCCTCATCGACCGCCTGCTCGAGCGCGAAGAAGGCCGGCGGCCCGCCCGGCGCGCGGAACGGCTTGGACGGCGGAGCGTGGGTCAGCACGTCGTAGTCGGCCAGGTCCTTGGCCGCGTCGGCGTACATGATCCGCATCAGCAGCGTGCTCGTCGAGCCGACCGCCGACCCGCCGTCCGCGTGCGCAGTCGCGGCGATCCCCAGCAGCGCCCCCGCCTGGTCGGTCGCCAGCGTCACCTGCGTCGTGTGGGCCGGCCGCGTCCCGCCGACCGTCAGCTCCTCGCGCCGGTCGAGCGCCACCCGCACCGGCTTGCCCGTCAGCCGCGTCAGCTCGACCGCCGCCACCACCTCCGGGCACAGCGTCGCCTTGCCGCCGAAGCCACCGCCCACGTGCTGCGCCAGCACCCGCACCTGCGACTCCTTCAGCCCCCAGCGCTTGGCGATGTCGCGCGCCGACTGCATCACCGCCTGGGTCGACAGGTGCACCGTCAGCACCTCATCCTGCCAGTGGGCCACGCAGCTGTGCGGCTCGAGGCAGGTGTGACACTGGGTCTGCGTCGAGTATGTCCCTTCGACCAGGTGACCCACGCTGGTCCCCGCGCGCAGCCCCTTGATCGCCCGCCGCAGCTTCGGCGCGTGGTGTGAGAACAGCGTGAAGGGCCCGCGCAGGTTGCCATTCCAGCCCTCCGGCAGCAGCGGCCCCTCGCTGTGGTTGGTCGCCCCGCGGCGCTCGCTCATCGTCGGGTACACCACCGTCGCCCCCGGAGCGCGGGCCGCCGTCATCCCGATCACCGCCGGCAAGATCTCGTACTCGACCACCACTCGCCCCAGCGCCGCCACGGCCGTGCGCGCGTCGACGGCCGCCAGCGCCACGATCTCCTGCCCCGCGTAGCGCAGCGTCGTCGCCCCCATCATCATGTCGACCGCGCCCGCCACCCCCGGCTGCGCCAGCGCCAGTGACCAGTCGACCTTGCGCACCTTCGCGTGCGCGTACGGCGAGCGGAGGATCGCCACCGCGAGCATCTCCGGCAGCACCACATCGACCGTGTACACCGCCTGCCCCGTCACCTTCGCCCGCGCCTCGTAGCGCGGCGGCGCGGCCACCTCCTGCTCGTACACCCCGGCGCACGCCCGCTGCACCGCCGTCACGATGTTCTCGTGCGCCCCGCAGCGACACAGGTGCCCCGCCAGCGCGTCCGCCACCTGCCCCCGCGTCGGCTCCTTCGCGCCCTCCGCCGCCCGCCACTGCGTATAAAAAGCCGTCGCCGCGACCACGAAGCCCGACGTGCAGTAGCCGCACTGCAACGCGTCCTCCGCCATGAAGGCCCGCTGCACCGGGTGCAGCCCGCCCGCCCTGCCGAGCCCCTCCACCGTCGTCAGCACCCGCTCGTGCAGGCTCGTCGCCGGCAGCAGACAGCTCGCCGTCGGCGCCCCGTCGACCAGCACCGTGCACGCCCCGCAGGCCCCGTGCCCGCAGCCGAGCTTGGCCCCGCGCAGCCCCAGCTGCTCGCGCACCACCATCAACGCCGAGTCGTCCGCCTCGACCTCGAGGTTGCGCCGCTGCGCGTTGACATCGACCCGGATCTGAAACAGCCGCGACGCCCCCGCGGCGACCACCGCGGGGCCCTGCCCGAGCTCACCGACACGCTCGGCGCGGCAGCCCAGCAGCGACGCGCCCGTCGCCCCCAGCGTGCCGCGCAACAGACCTCGACGGGACGGCGTGATCGTCATACCGCCGCACCCTAACAAATTCGCGCGCCCCGCAGGACGCCCCCGCAACGGTGAATTGCCGCGAATTACTCGCCCCGACCACCACCGCCGACGCCCCGAAGGCCACCGCCGCGGCTTACTCGGCCCGGCGCCGGTTCGGCCGCAACGCGGGCGCCGGCGCGGACGCCTTGAACGGCCACCACCGCCGCCGCGACGTCGCCGGCTGCCCGCGCGCGGCCCCCTGTTGCTGCTGCATCCGCTGGGCCCGGGTCGGCGGCAGCGCAGGAGCTCGTCGACTCCGCTGGTCCGAGATCCGCCACGGCCGCGGCCGCCGCGAGATCGACAGCAAGATGCCGACCGCCCCCAGACTCACCATCAGCGAAGACCCGCCGTACGACAGGAAGGGCAGCGTGATCCCCTTCGCCGGGATGATGTCCAGCACCACCGCCATGTTGATCAGCGCCTGAAACCCGAACAACGCCGACAGCGCGACCGCGAGGTAGGTCCCGAAGCGATCGGGCGCCATCCGGGCCGCGACCAGCCCGCGCCACACCAGCAGCGAGAACAGCCCGATCACCACGCAGATGCCGAGCAGCCCCAGCTCCTCGCCGATGCTCGAGAGGATGAAGTCGGTGTGGTTCTCGGGCAAAAACCCGAGCTTCTGCCGCCCCGCCCCGAGCCCGAGCCCCCACGGCCCGCCCGACCCGATCGCGATCAACGACTGCTGAATTTGATACGACTGCTCGCCCGAGAGATAGTCGAGCAAACGCCCCTTGCGGTAGCCGACGTCGATGATCTGATGCCACACCAGCGGCGCCGCCAACATCCCCGCCGCCAGCACATACGCGATGCGCGTGCCGGCCACGAACAGCAGCGTCATCGTCAGCGCCCCGAGCAAGATCGTCGTCCCCAGATCCTTCTCGAGCAGCACCAGCACCATCGTCAACGACGCCATCAACAGCGGCGGCAAGAAGCCCCCCGTGAAGCGCCGCACCTTCTCGCCCTGGCGGGCCAGCATCGCCGACAAAAACCCCGCCAGCGCCACCTTGGCCAGCTCGCTCGGCTGGATGTTCATGCCCGGGAAGCGGATCCACCGCCGCGCCCCGTTCACCTCATCACCGACGAACAACACCGCCAACAAGCCCAGCAGCGCCGCCGCCATGAACAGCCCCGAGAAGCGACGAAACACCCGGTAGTCGATCCGCGAGACCACCAGCATGATCGCCGTGCCGAGCGCGAAGAACAGCCCCTGACGCCCGAGGAAGAACTCCCAGTCGTCGTGGCGCACCCGCGCCGTGTACACGCCCGCGCTGTACACCATCACCAGCCCGAGGCACGACAGCGCCATCGCCGCGAAGAACAGCCACGGGTCCATCGCCCGCCGCTCGTCCCGCGCCGGCGCCCCGTCCTCTGCTGCGGTCGCGACCTCCGCGCTCCCTTCGGCCTCGCTGCTCACGCCCCGCCACCAGATCACAGCCCGCCGCGGGTGGCAAAAAACTGGCGGATCCGTGCCGCCCGTGGGCGTGGCGCCGGCCGCAGCACCGTACCGATCGGCCCACCCGCGGGTGCCCGTGTGCCCATTTGCCAGCCCTCGCGCACCCGCGTGCCAGTTCGTCAAAACCCCGGAGCCCTTGCAGTTCCCGCGGGCCTTGGCGATCCTTCGAGTCACCCGCCAAGCCCATGCTCGCCCCGCATCGACAGCCCGCGCCGCGACCCGTCGCAAAGAGCCTCCCCCTCGGCCTCTGCGCCGCGCTGTTAGTCGCCCCCGTCACCCCCGCGCAGGCCCTCAGTCACGCATCCCTCGCGGGCCCGCCCGACGCCCCCGAAGCCGGCGACGAGAACATCCCGGACGACACCCCCGAGCCCGGCCAGCTCGCCCCGCAAGACAAGTCGAAGGCCAGCCGCAGCTCGCCCCAGCCGCAGCGCAGCAGCCTCGGCATCCAGCGCAAGGGCACCAACGAACAGGGCTACGACCTCAGCGTCGAGGCCGACGCCGCCTTCGACGCCGAGAACTACGGCGAGGCCGCGAGGCTCTACACCCGCGCCCTCGGCCTGCTCAGCGAGAACGAGACCAACCACATCGCCCGCTCGGTCATCCTCGCCAACTGCGTCACCGCCTACGAGCAGGTCTACGCCCAGACGCGAGAGGTCGAGCACCTGCGCACCGCCCAGCGCCTGGTCCAGGAGTACCTGCGCGCCTGCAAGGCCAAGCACGGCGTCGGCTGCGACCGCTTCCCGGAGACGCAGGAGGCCCGCTCGCGGGTCCAGTCGCTGATGACCGCGATCGACACCGCGGCCCCGAAGCGCCTGCGCATCCCACCCGAGGTCGGCTCGGCCCCGGGCGGCAAGCCCTTCAGCAACGCCGTCGACGTCCCCGACGCCCCCAGCTGGATCGCCCCCGCGATCGCCGGCGGCATCGTCCTCGCCGGCGGCGGCTCGGCCCTCATCTACTACGCCGCCACCGCCGACAAGTACGGCCCCATCTACCAGCGCGACCTCGAGTTCCGCGACACCGCCGACACCACCACCGACACCTCCACCGACGGCAGCACCGATACCACCGACACCGACGGCAGCAGCACCAGCACCGTCACCTCGGTCTCGTTCTCCCCCGAGACCAAGGGCAAGCTGCTCATCGGCGTCGGTGCCTTCATCGCCGCCGCCGGCATCGGCTTCGCCGTCCTCGGCGCCATGGGCCTCGCCAAGCACCGCCGCATCAATCGCGAGCGCCGCAGCACCCTCGCCGTGTCCCCGACCTTCGGCCGCGGCGGCGCCGGCCTCGCTGTCTCCGGTAAGTTCTAGGCCACGTTAGCGCCACGTTCTCGGGCGCTTCCGCTCGGTGCGCCCATCGGGTCGTGCTGCTCGCGCGGGTCTGCGCCGGGCACAAACAACGAAGCCCTGATCGCTTGCGAGGTCCGCCGATCCGTGGGACGAAGACACCCCGTCTCCGGGTTGGTTGAAAGATGTCGATGCGAGCATGTTATTGCGCGTTGCTCTCGCTCGTCGCCGTCACCGGCGTCGGCTGTCTGTCGTCCCGCGGCGGCCCCCTCGACTCTGACAGCGGCAGCGACAGCGAGGCCAGCAGCGAGGCCAGCACCGGCCCCGGCCTCACCACCACCGGCGACCCCGACCTCACCACCACGAGCAGCGGCGAGGACCTCAGCTCCGGCGGCGCCGGCCCCGCCTGCGGCGACGGCACCCAGGACCCGGGCGAGGCCTGCGACGACGGCGACGCCAACGCCGAAGCCGCCCCCTGCACGCCCGACTGCACCGTCAATGTCTGCGGCGACGGCTACCCGCTCGCCGGCGTCGAGGACTGCGACGACGGCCAGGCCAACGCCGACGACGCCGCCTGCACCTCCGCCTGCAAGCTCGCCAGCTGCGGCGACGGCCTCGTCTTCACCGGCGGCGAGGCGTGCGACGACGGCAAGAACGACGGCAGCTACGGCAGCTGCGCCCCCGACTGCAGCGCCCTCGGCCCGCACTGCGGCGACGCCATCCTGGACCCCGAGGAGGCGTGCGACAGCGACGACCCGTCCTGCATCGGCTGCACCGTCGCCACCAGCTGCCTGAAGATCCACGAGGCCGACCCGAACCTCCAGTCCGGCCCGCGCATGATCTTCCCGATCGGCCCCGACATGCCACTCGCGGTCTACTGCGACATGACCAGCGACGGCGGCGGCTACACCTTCCTCAAGGTCGACATCGACTCCGAGCTCAACGACCTCCCCTACCCGGCCAAGAAGGCCGAGTCCACCTGCGCGATGTTCGGCATGCAGCTGCTGGTCCCGCGCAGCCCCGACCACCTCGCCGTCGCCCACATGATCGCCGTCGGCGACAACGTCCCGCCCGTCGGCGGCGGCCAGAAACCCAGCGGCTCCGACTACCTGCAGATCCTCGGCATCTACCCGAAGCAATCCAGCAAGAGCTGCCTCGGCAACGCCCTGAACCCCGCCACCTGCCCACAATGGGCCCCCAGCGACGGCGGACCCTGGTTCGTCTCCGACGTGGTCAAGAACCCCGCCGAACCCGACCCCGACGGCGCCTGCCTCGGCTGCTCGCTGCTCTACACCTGGAACCCCGACGCGAGCGTGAAAAACTACAAGTCCCTGCCAAACCCCGGCGGCAGCAGCCTGCGGTTTATGTGCGATGTCGGGGATAAGCTGCCGTGAGGGCCGCGGCCGCCCGGCCGAATGAGTCCCCGGCCATTGACGCGCCGGGCTGCGCCGCGCTGTAGTCTCGGTCTACCCCGAGGCTCCCCCATGTCGCAGCGTCACCGCCCCCTCCTCGCCCTCTCCGCCCTCTCCGCCCTCTCCCTCGCCTGCGGCGACAGCGGCACCGCCTCGACCGCCGCGACCGAGGCCCAGACCACCAGCGCCGGCCCGACCACCGACAACCCGCAGACCAGCACCGTCGCCCCCACCAGCGACGCACCGACCAGCACCAGCTCGACCAGCGGCGCCGCGGCCACCAGCGACAGCAGCACCGGCGACCCGGCCAACCCCACCGTCGCGCCGATGACCACCGACGATCCGCAGACCACCGGCCCGATGAGCACCGGCCCCAGCGAGTGCGACGAGGGCAGCGAGCAGTGCAAGCGCGGCGCCCACCAGGTCTGCCAGCAGGGCGTGTTCGTCGACATGCCCTGCGCCGCCGGCCAGTTCTGCGACGAGCTCACCGAGTCCTGTCAGGACTGCGCCTGCGAGCCCGGCAGCACCGGCCAGTGCGTCGACGACGACAACATCGAGGTGTGCAACGTCGACTGCAGCGGCTACACCCCGAGCCCTGCCCCGGCGGGAACATCTGCGTCGTCGACACCTGCCTGCCCCTGCTCTGCGCCCCCAACACCAAGGTCTGCGCCGACGCCGACAGCTACCAGCTGTGCAACGACAAGGGCACCGTCCTCGGCCCGGCCACCGACTGCGCCCCCGCCCAGGTCTGCGAGGCCGGCGAGTGCATCAGCGCCTGCGAGAAGGCCAAGCAGACCAAGTCCAACGTCGGCTGCGAGTTCTGGGGCGTCGACCTCACCAACCTCCCGCCGCGCGACAGCTACGTGTTCGCCTTCGCCATCTCGAACCCCAGCTTCGACACCCCGGCCAAGGTCCAGATCTTCGACCGCAATAACAACAACAACGAGCAGGCGATCATCACCGACATGATCCCCCCGCGCCAGGTCAAGGTGCTCAACGTCTCCGGCACCAACCAGGGCAAGCAGGGCTACTACACCGGCGACGCCGGCTTCCTCGGCAGCGGCATCGGCAAGGGCCGCGCCTTCCGCATCGCCTCCGACACCCCGATCGTCGCCGTCCAGTTCAACCCGATCGGCGGCGCCCTCGGCTACACCACCGACGCCTCGCTGCTCCTCCCGACCCACGTCCTCGCCCTCGATTACCTCCACCTCGCCTGGCACAACGGCTACGGCGACGGCTCCACCCTCGCCGTCGTCGCCACCGAAGACAACACCACCGTCACCGTCACGCCCAAGGTCAACACCCCCGCCGGCAAGAACGGCCTGCCCGCCATGCAGGCCGGCGTGCCCAAGGACATCCTCCTCCAGCGCTACGACTACATCCAGGTGACCCCCGGCAACAACGACATGACCGGCTCGGCGATCAAGAGCACCGCCCCCGTCGCCGTGTTCGGCGGCCACAGCTGCGCCAACGTCCCCAACACCAACACCGTCGCCTGCGACCACGTCGAGGAGCAGATCTTCCCGCTCGAGACCTGGGGCATGAACTACATCGCCTCGCGCAACCCCAAGCGCAACCAGGAGCCGATGCTGTGGCGCATCATCGCCGCCGAGGACAACACCAAGGTCGACTTCGACCCGCCCACCACCATCGGCGCCAGCGTCAACCTCAACAAGGGCCAGATGGTCGAGTTCTCCGAGCAAAGCGACTTCTCGATCACCGCCAATGACCCGATCCTCGTCGCCGGCTACATGCTCGGCTGCCAGGCCGCGGCGCTGCCCAACAACCCCGGCGACCCATATATGCTGCTCATGATCCCCAACGAGCAGTTCCAGTCCGAATACGTGTTCCTGGTCGACTCCTCCTATGAAAAGGACTTCGCCAAGTTCATCCGCCCGACCAACGCCAAGATCGACCTCGCCTGCTTCGGCGTCATCCCCGACAATCGCTGGACCAAGATCGGCAACAGCGGCTTCGAGTGGGCCGCGATCACCATGAACCCCGGCGAAGCCCAGTGCAAGACCGGCACCAACGAGGTCACCGGCGACCTCCCCTTCGGCATCAGCGTCAGCGGCCAATCCTCCGCCGCGAGCTACGCGTACCCCGGCGGCCTCGCGCTGAAGCCGATCAACCCGCAGTGAGCCAGCTCAATCGAACAACGCGACGATCTCCGGCCCCATCGCTGCGAGCTCCGCCCGCGTGAGGGCCGTGTACGGCGCGCGCCGACTGAGCAGCTCTCGAAGGTGCTCACCCAGCTCGCGCCGCGCTTGCTCATCACCCGTACTTCGCAGGTACTGCAAGCATATCTTGAACACACGGTGCTGGTGATACACAACGGCATCGCGGAGGTCTTTCGCCTTCATCGCGCCGGGATCGTTCGGATCGTTGTGGATATGATCGAGCTCATCCGCCGTGTTCCTGGCTGCCACGTTCGCAGGATCGAGGCTGCGAAAGTACGGCCGCGGCGGATGCGGATGACGATCGACGATCCTCTGCTCGAGCTTGTGAGCGATGAGCTCCTCCCCGCTTGCCGGATCGAGCAAACCGCCGACCGGCGGCTTCTTCCGCCGACGCTTGTTGCAGCCCTCGCAGATCGGAAACAAGTTGGTCCAGTCGTATTCGCGCGATGCATCGTGGCTACGTTGGACCCGGTGATCGACCTCGAAGCCGCCGGGACTCACGTGACTCTCGCAGAGGTAGCACTTGCCGAGGAAATCGACGTGCAGCGCCTCGAGCACGTCGCGGGCCCGAAGCGCGCGCTGCGCCAGCCCTGCGGGCGCAGCAACCCTGCGCTTGACGTCGATCATTCGCCGTCGCCCTCCGCACCGGGACGGGGCTCGTGCACGATACGCCAAACCTCGTACCCCAGGGTCGAACTGCGCCGCGAAAGCAGGTCTTCCAGCTCCTGAATCCGGACCTCGGAGCCGGCCGGCCGCTCGACCAAGCGCCGCAGCTCCTCCAGCTTCTCGGTCGAGTCGACGTCGAACTCCGAGGGCAAGTGAAAGTGCCCGGTCATCAAGGTCCCGTAGCGCAGGCCCACAAAGGCCTCACTTGGCGTCGCCGTGCGCAGCGTCATGTCATAGACGACCGCGTCGGGCACGCTGGCAATCACCGCCGGCGAGTGGGTCGCGGTGATGAACTGAAATGTGGGAAAGAGCTCGGTCAGAAACGGCAGCGCCTGCTCCTGCAGCCGCAGGTGCAAGTGGTTCTCGATCTCGTCGACGATGACCACCCCACCCGGCGGCTCGGGTTGGTCGCGGGCTGCCTCGATCGCCAGCGTCATCTCGGCGAAGATCGAGAGAAACGCGGCATGCCCATCCGCGAGCTGCTGCAGGCCGTGAGTCAGGCCGTCGCCCCGACGGATCGTGAAATCGAAGCGCTTGCTGTCGAAGCTCAGCGTCAACTTCGGGTCCTCGAAGAGCCACCGCAGCTGCTCCTCGAACTGCTCAAACCACGCCTGGACCTGTCGCTCCCTCGCTAGATCCTTGTCGATGTTGGCGAATGCCTGCTCCGTCTTGCGATTCACGAGGTATTGCAAGAATTGGCTGGCCTGGCCTCGGATGAGCTCGGAGCCGGGTTGCTTGAGCTGAAGCTTCGCCGGGCCCTTGACCGCCGCGAACGACGGCTGCCGATTCGTCGGGATGTACACCACCATCGTGCTGGGTGTTGGCGGCTCGGACCACTGTATGTGATCCGGCGTGGCACTGCCCGCCTGCTTCACGATCCACTCCAGCGCGCTGCTCTTGCCCGAGCCGTTGGGCCCCGTGAGGATCAGATGCCGAAACGGCCGTCCGCTCCCCGGCTCCGGCCGCAGATCGATCTCGAGATCCTTGATCGTGCGGTACGCCGGGATCTCGACGTGATGGATGTACGAAGCCATGTGCGGACCGGCGCCGAGGATGCCACGACCCTCACGAGCACACCAGCACGCTCACCCCGCCCGCTTGCCCTCCGCGAGCAGCCTGCACTTCACCCCCGCCCAGCTGCAGATCGGGCACTTCTCCGCGACGTGTCGCAGCGCCGGGCAGTGCTCGCGTCCGAAGTAGATGATCTGCAGGTGCAGCGCGTTCCACCGCGACTCTGGCCACAGCGCCTTCAGGTCCGCCTCGGTCTGCTCCACCTTGCTCCCGTCCGACAGACCCCAGCGATACGCGAGGCGATGGATGTGCGTGTCGACCGGGAACGCTGGCACGCCGAAGGCCTGGCTCATCACCACGCTCGCCGTCTTGTGTCCGACGCCTGGCAGGGCCTCGAGCGCGGCGAAGCTGCGCGGCACCTCACCGCCGTGACGCTCGACGATCAGCTGCGAGAGCCGCTGGATGTTCGCCGCCTTCGCCGGCGCGAGGCCACAGGTGCGGATGAGCCCCAGGATCTCCGCCACCGGCAGCGCCGCCATCGCGGCTGGTGTCGGCGCTCGCTCGAACAGCGCTGGCGTCACCAGGTTGACCCGCGCGTCGGTCGTCTGCGCCGACAGCACGACCGCCACGAGCAGCGTGTAGGGGTCGACGTGCCCCAGCGGGATCGCGGGCTCCGGATACAGCTGCTCGAGAATTCTCCGGATCTCGTCGGCCTTCTCGCTCCGCTTCATCGGCCCTCGCAGCCGCACCCTACGCCATCGCCGCGCGAATTCAGACAAACCCCGCCAGGGCCCCGCGTGAGGAGTTTCCCGCGTCGCCCGCGAGGACAATCGCGGCCAGGCGCCATGATGCGCTCGCCAGCGCTGCACTCGGGTATAGTGCGACCCATGCGCAAGTCTCCCAGCCTCGCAGCGCTGGCCCTGGCGGCAGCCGGCCTCGCCTGTCAGCCGACGACCACCAACCAGACGAACCCCCCGCCCGATCCGGCGGGCACCACTGCAGGCGGTCCCACGCTCGGCAATCCCCCGGCTGACACCGGCGGCACGCCGACCGATCCGAACCCCGGCCCCAACGGTGCGACGAGCACCACCACCACCACTGGCCCGGGTCCGGTCGTCGCTGGCAGCACCAACGACTCGCGCTTCCTGGGCCCCGAGATCTCGCACTCCAAGGGCACCGCCGGCGGCGTCGTGGTCCTCTGGCCGCGCATCATCCCGGGCACGATCGCCGAGGAGAACGCCGCCCTCGCCGCGCAGGTGCAGGCCAAGGTCAAGGCGCTGGCCGAGAAGGCCCTCCCCGGCCGCCCGATCGACGTCCGCCCCAAGCCCGAGCGCGTGTGCCCGAAGGCCGGCTGCGACGCCGTCTCGATCAACGTCCTGTTCACCAAGAACAGCACCGCCTGCGTCACCATCGCCCTGATCAACGGGCCCGGCACCTCGAACACCAAGCTCATCCCCTGGGGCGGCGGCGTCGAGCTCAAGAGCGACACGATCCAGTTTCGCGACATGCCCGAGAACTTCGTGAAGGTCAAAGACTACGTCCCCTGCGACCAGCTGCTGACCAGCATGGCCGAGCAGGACCAGTTCATCGAGGCGGCCTTACGTGCTGCGGCCAGCAGCTCGCCGCCTCCCGCCGGCACCACCCCTCCGGTGACCCCAGGCCCTGGCCCCGCGCATCCCAGCACCGTCACGACCAAGCCCGCTGGCGGCAAGAAGTAGCGCCACGCCGATGCGCATCCTCCACACGATGCTCCGCGTCGGCGACCTCGAGCGCTCGCTGGCGTTCTACACCGGCGTGCTCGGCATGCAGCTGCTGCGCCGCCACGACTTCCCCGAGGGCCGCTTCACCCTGGCCTTCGTCGGCTACGGCCCCGAGTCCGAGGTCGCCGTGCTCGAGCTGACCTTCAACTGGGACACGCCCCGCTACGAGCTCGGCACCGGCTACGGCCACGTCGCGCTCGCCGTCGACAACGCGTACGCCGCCTGCGAACAGATCCGGGCCCGCGGCGGCAAGGTCGTCCGCGACGCCGGCCCGATGAAGGGCGGCCCCACCGTCATCGCCTTCGTCGAGGATCCCGACGGCTACAAGATCGAGCTGATCGAGCGCGACTGAGGATCGGCGCCTGTCCCTTCAGCCAGCCGACCTGCCCCTCGGGCCAGGTCGGCTGTCGCACGCCAGCCCTCGCTCGCCCCTCGCGCCCGCGCGCTCGCCTGGGCTAGCATCGCGGCATGCCGACCCTCGCGCACTACCTCGCCTGGCGCGTCGCCCTCGACGCCCCCGCCCTCGAGCTCGACCTCGCCGACGCTGGACTCGACGCCGCCGACCTCGACGCCGCGGCCCCGCGCCTGCACGCCGCGCTGGCGGCGATGGAGCGCCTCGAGGCCGGCGCGATCGCCAACCCCGACGAGCGGCGCCGCGTCGGCCATTACTGGTTACGCAGCCCGGAGCTGGCCCCCGAGGCGAGCATCACGGCGGAGATCCACGCCAGCTGGGAGCAGATCGAACGCTTCAGCGCCGCGGTCCGCGACGGCACGATCACGGCCCCCGACGGCCAGCCCTTCCGCGAGGTCCTGCTGGTCGGCATCGGCGGCTCCGCCCTCGGCCCGCAGCTGCTCGTCGACGCCCTCGGCGGCCGCCTCCACGTCCTCGACAACACCGACCCCGCCGGCATCGCCCGCACCCTCGCCGGCCTCGATCTCCCGCACACCCTGGTCCTCGTCACCAGCAAGTCCGGCGCCACCGTCGAGACCCGCAACGGCATGCTCGAGGTCGCCGCCGCCTTCACCCACCACGGCCTCGCCCTCGCCCGCCAGGCCGTCGCCATCACCGGCCCCGGCAGCAGCCTCGACGACCTCGCCCGCGAGCAGCGCTGGCTCGAGCGCTTCCCGCTGTGGGACTGGGTCGGCGGCCGCACCTCCGTGCTCGCCACCGTCGGCCTGCTCCCCGCGGCGCTCCTCGGTCGCGACTGGCGCGGCCTCCTGCGCGGCGCTGCGGCCATGGACGCCGCCACCCGCAACCGCGAGCTCCGCCACAACCCCGCCGCCCTGCTCGCCCACGCCTGGTTCGCGTTGACCGAGGGCCACGGCCGCAAGGCCATGGTGGTCCTCCCCTACGCCGACCGCCTCGCCCTCCTGGCCAAGTACCTGCAGCAGCTGGTGATGGAGTCGCTCGGCAAGCGCCACGATCGCAAGGGCCACGAGGTCTGGCAGGGCCTGACCGTCTACGGCAACAAGGGATCGACCGACCAGCACGCCTACGTGCAGCAGCTGCGCGACGGTCGGCCCGACTTCTTCGCCAGCTTCGTCCGCGTCCTCGACGACGGCATCCACGACGCGATCGAGGTCGAGCCCGGGGTCACCTCCGCGGACTGCCTCGACGGCTTCTATCAGGGCACCCGCCGCGCCCTCGCCGAGCAGGGCCGCCGCAGCATCACCCTGACCCTGGACCGCCTCGACGCCCCCAGCCTCGGCGCCGTCCTGGCCCTGTTCGAGCGCAGCGTCGGCCTCTACGCCGAGCTCCTCGACATCAACGCCTATCACCAGCCCGGCGTCGAGGCCGGCAAGCTGGCCGCGCGCGCCGTGCTGACCCTGCAACGCCGCCTCGTCGCCGCCCTCGGCCCCACACCACAGGACCTCGAGGGCCTCGCCGCCGCGCTCGCGAGCGAGCCCCTCGCCGTGTGGCAGATCGCCCGCCGCCTCGCGCTCGCCGGGCGCATCCGCGGCGAACACCTCGACGATCCCGCGCACGCCCGCTTCGCGGCGCCGTGAGCCCGACCTCGCTTACCATCGCGTCCATGACGCTCCCGCTGTCCGTCCCGCCGCAGCTCGCCCCGCGCCTCCACGCCCCCGTGCACGCCGACGAGCGGCCGGTCGAGCTCGCCGAGCTGCACATCAGCGCCGAGATCTCCGGCGCCCTCGCAGTGACCACCTGGGAGCTGGTCTTCACCAACCCGAACCAACGGCCGCTCGAGGGCCAGCTCGAGTTCCCCCTGCTCGCCGGCCAGACCATCGTCCGTTTCGCCATGGACGTCGATGGCGCCCTGCGGGACGCCGTACCTGTCCCCAAGGACAGGGGCCGCCAGGTCTTCGAGGAGGTCGTGCGCCGCCAGGTCGACCCCGGCCTGCTCGAGCGCAGCGCCGGCGACAGCTACCGCGCCCGCATCTACCCGCTGCTCCCCGGTCAGCGCAAGCGCGTCGTCATCGCCTACCAGGAGGCCCTCGCCGACCACGACGGCGCCTCGCGCTACCGCCTCGCCCTCGACTTCCCCACCCTGCGCCGCTTCTCGCTGCGGATCGCCGTGCGCGGCCGGGCCAGCGCCCCCCAGGTCACCGTCGACACCCTCGGCCTGCGCCTGCCCGCGTGGCGCCACGACCTCGTCAGCGAGGTCACCCGCGACGACTTCACCGCCAGCGGCCTGCTCGAGCTGGCCCTCGCCGACCGCAGCCGCCCCGCCGTCACCACCCAGCGCCTCGCCGACATCACCTACTTCCGGGCCGAGCAGGCCCTCACCCCGCGCACCCGCCCGCGCCTCACCCCGCGCACCCTCGGCGTCCTGTGGGACGCCTCCGGCTCCGGCTCCAACCGCGACCTCCCCCGCGAGCTCGAGCTCATCGACCACTACCTGCGCTCCGTGCCGGGACCTGTCGAGGTGCTCCTGGTCCGCCTGCGCGACGCCGCCGAACCAGCCCAGCGCTTCCGCGTCCACGCCGGCGAGTGGTCGGCCCTGCGCCGCGCCCTCGAGGCCACCGACTTCGACGGCGCCTCCTCGCTCGCCGCGTGGGAGCCGGACGACGAGGTCGACGCCTGGCTGCTGTGCAGCGACGGCCTGTTCAACTACGGGGCCGACGACCACCGCCCCGCCCCCGGCCGCGCGGCGATCCACGCGATCGTCTCCTGCGCCCGCGTCGACTCGGCCCGCCTGCGCGGCATCGCCGGCCGCAGCGGCGGCGAGTACCTCGACCTCCTCGCCGAGAGCCCCGCCAGCGCCGCAGCCCGCCTCGCCGTCGAGACCGAACGCCTGCTCGCGATCTCCGCCGACCCCGAAGAGATCGGCGAGCTCTACCCGGAGGCCCCCGCCCCGCTCACCGGCACACGCCTGGTCCTCGCCGGGATCCTTCGCCGCAGCGCCGCCTCGCTCGTCGCCTACCTCGGCTTCGCCGACGACCCCGCCGGCGTCCGCAGCGTCAGCCTTGAGCTCCGCGCCGACGACGATCCCGGCGAGCTGGCCGCGCGGGCCTTCGCCGCCATGAAGATCGCCGCGCTCGAGCCCGAGTACCGCGCCCACCAGGCCGAGCTCGAGCGCGTCGGTCGCGACTTCGGCGTCGTCACCCGCGACAGCTCGCTCATCATCCTCGAGAGCGCCGCCGACTACGCCGAGCACGACATCGTCCCGCCCCCCGAGCTGCGCGCCGAGTGGGAGCAGCTGCGCGGCCAGTCGCGCCACAGCGACGATCGCCGCGCCGCCGACCGCCTCGCAAATGTCCTGCGCATGTACAGCGAGTACCTCGCGTGGTGGGAGCGCGACTTCTCGCCGCCGCCCGCACCGCCACCCTCCGCCAAGCGCCGCGCAGCCGAGCCCGTCTCCGAGTCCCTGCGCGCCGCCCCTGCGCGCCCGGCCAGGGCCCCGATGCCCGGAGCCCCGATGCCCGCGGCCCCGATGCCCTCGGCCCGCGCCCAGACCCTCTCCGGCGGCGCCCCGATGGCCGCCGACCTCGCCGACGAGTTCGGAGAGGTCGCCGCGTCCCCCATGGAGGCCGACGAAGCCAGGGAGGGGGCGAGCAGCGCGGGCCCCCCGAGCGCGACGATCGAGCTGCAGAAGTGGAGCCCCGACGCGCCCTACCTCGATCGCCTGCGCGACGCCAGCGACGACGAGCTCCCGCGCATCTACATCGAGGAGCGCCAGCACAACGCGCGCAGCACCGCCTTCTTCCTCGACGTCGCCGACCTCTGCCTCGATCGCGGCCTGACCGCGCTCGGCCTGCGCATCCTCTCCAACCTCGCCGAGCTCGAGCTCGACAGCCCCGCCGTCCTGCGCATCCTCGGCTACCGCCTGCTGCAGGCCGGCCGCCCCGACCTCGCCCGCCCGATCTTCGCCCGCGTGCGGACCCTTCGCCCCGAGGAGCCGCAGAGCCACCGCGACCTCGCCCAGGCCTGCGCCGCCCTCGGCGAGCACCAGGCCGCCGTCGACCTCCTGTGGCAGGTGGTCGTCGGCGCCTGGGACCACCGCTTCCCCGAGATCGAGCTCATGGCGCTCGTCGAGCTGAACGCCCTCGTCGCGCAGAGCCCCGTCCCCCTCGACCTCGCCAACATCGACCCTCGCCTGCGCCACCACACACCGATCGACCTCCGCGTCGTCCTCACCTGGGACGCCGACCTCACCGACATCGACCTCTGGGTCACCGGCCCCGACGGCGAGAAGGCCTACTACGGCAACCGCCTCACCGCCCGCGGCGGCCGGGTCTCGCCCGACTTCCGCGAGGGCTACGGCCCCGAGGACTACTCCCTGCGCCGCGCCCTCCCCGGCGAGTACCTCGTCGAGGCCAACTACTACGGTAACCGGCAACAGATCATCGCCGGCGCCACCACGATCCAGCTGCAGTTCTTCACCCAATCGCCGCCCCACAGCAGCGCGAGCAGCGGGTCACCCTGCGCCTGCGCGAAGCTCGCGAGGTCGTCACCGTCGGCCGCTTCACGATCGCCTGAGCCCCGGCCTCCGCTCGCCCGCATGCCGCACACGACCGGCGCCGCGCCGCGGCCTCAACCAGCGCCCGGCAGCCGCGAGCGCAGCGCCACCAGTTCGCCCGCCCGCGCCGCCCGACCCGCGCCGCGGTAATAACTCGCGGCCGCGTCGATCAAGCCCGCGGCACGCCCACGATCGCCAGCCGGGTCGCGCAGCAGCAACTCGGCCAGCAGCACGCGCGCCCGCGCCAGCAAGTAGCGCGGCAGCTGGTCGCCCGTGTTCACCGGCGCCTCGAGCCCCGCGATCGCCTGCTCGAGCAGCGTCCGCGCCGGCTCATCGCGCCCGAGCGCGACCTGGGCCCGCGCCATGCCGACGCGCGCGTCGGCCAGGTTCCACGCCATGTAGTAGTTCTCCGCGTGCGCCCCGTAGGCCGCCGCCGCCGCCGTCAGATCGCCGATCGCCGCCTCGCTCTCCACGCCCGCGAACACCCGCCGCTGCCCGGAGACCAGCTGCCGCATCGCCGCCATCGGCTCGGCCTCCTGCGCGGCGATCGGCGCGTCCAGGCACGCGGCAGCGCGAGCCATCGCCGCCGCCGCCTCGGCCGCACGACCGAGCTCATCGAGCGTGTGACCGAGGTGATAATAGGCCAGCGAGCACAGCGCGTAGCGCCCGCGATCCGCCGCGAACTGGCCGCCGATCGCCGCCAGATGCTCTGCAGCCCGCTCGAGCTCGACGCTGTCCGCCGCCTGCGACAGCCGCAGGGTCAGCGTCATCACGTGCTCCGGCCCCAGCGTGCGCGCCAGGATCTCCGCCGCCTGGTCGAACAGCCGGGCCCGCTCACCGTCGTCCACGGCCACCTGCGCCGCGTTCTTCAGGTAGCCCGCGAGGTCCAGCGGATCGGTGCGCGCGTCCCTCGTCGCCAGCGCGACCGCGTGGTTCAGGCGCTCGCTCGCCCCCGCCGCGTCGCCCGTCAGCAGCAGCAGCACGCCGATGTTGTTGGCCAGCAGCGCCTCGAGGTCGCCGCGACCACCGAGCCGCGTGACCAACGCCTCCGCGTGCACGCGCCCCTGCAGCGCCTCCGCGACCTGCCCCGCGAGCGCCCCCAGGGCGTACAGCTGGCGCGCCCGCGCCTCGGCCGCGAGCGCGTCGTCGCCGGCCGCGGTCGCGTGGACGAAGGCCTGCTCCAACGCCGCGAGCGCCGGCGGCCCGATCATGTCCATCGCGACGCGACCCTCGGCCAGCCACACCGCCGCGATCAGCGGCCGATAGCCGAGCGCCTCCGCCTCGCCGCGGATCTTCACGACCTCGGTCATTGCCTGGTCCAGCCGCCCCGCGTCGGCCAGCACCCGCGCCCGCACCAGGCGGTGACGCAACTGCACCACCGCGGCCGCGACCGCGGCGTCGTCCGGCGGCGGCACCTCGCTGCGCAGCGCCTCCGCGTCGGCGCAGGCCGCCAGCGCCGGCAACTTCGCGACCACCATCGGCGCCTCCGCCAGCGTCGCCGCGTCACCGTCGGCGATCACCGCCAGCGCCCCCGCCAGCGCCTGTCGCCGCTCCTCGAGGCAGCGCATCCCGGCGTCGAGCAGCGTCGCCGAGGTCTCGCCCCGCTGATGCGCCAGGCAGGCCTCGCCGTGCATCGTCGCCCAGCCGTCGGCGTAGCGCTGCACCCCGTCGACCACCAAGCTCGCCGCCGCGGGCGCGAGCCGCTCGCGCAGCGAAGCCTCGACCTCAGCGCCCCAAACCTCGGCGATCGCCGCCGGAGCTCCGCCACACACCTGGGCCTGCGCCCCGCCCTGCAGCACCGCCCCGGCGCCCCCCGCCGCGACAACAAGCCCGAGCCCCATCAGCCAGCGCCCCCGCGTGCGCGCCGGGTCGCGGTCGATCGCCGCGATCAGCCGCTCGAAGTCCGGATAGCGGCCCGCCGGGTCGACCACGAGGCCGCGACGCACCGCCGCGTCGAGCCAGCCCGGCACCGATCGCCCGCCCGTCGGCGCGGCGATCGTACCCTCGGTCACGTTGCGCGCCAGCACCGGCATCGTGTCGCCCGCGAACGGCCGCGTGCCGTGCAGCGCCTCGAACAGCGCCACCGAGAACGAGAAGACGTCGCTCGCCGGCCCCGCCGGCAGCCCGAGGTGCTGCTCCGGCGACATGTACATCGGCGTCCCCATCACCACCCCGGTCGCCGTCAGCTTGTCGGCCAGCAGCGCCTGCTCGCCCGGGTTCCTCGCCGCCTCCGCGAGCGCATCCCGGTCCTCGCGCGCCAGCCCGAAGTCGGCCACGCGCGGCCGCTCGTCGCTGCCCATCAGCACGTTGTCGGGCTTGAAGTCGCGGTGCACCAGGCCCGCACGGTGCGCCGCCGCCAGGCCGCGGGCCGCCCCGACGAACACCCGCACCACCGCCCGCCATGGCCGCGGCGTCGCCAGCCACCCGGTCAAGGTCTCGCCGACCACCAGCTCCATCGCCAGGAACACGCGATCGTCATGCACGCCGACGTCGTGGATCTGGACCACGTTCGGGTGCGACAGGCGGGCCATCGCCTGCGCCTCGCGCAGCAGTCGCGCCTGCGAGTCGTCGCGCCCGCGCCCGGCCTTGAGCAGCTTCAGCGCGACCCGACGATCGAGCTCCGGATCGAAGGCCTCGACCACCTCGCCCATCCCGCCGGCGGCGATCGATCGGATCACCAGATAGCGCCCGATCTGCGCCGGCAGCGGCCCCGCCGAGACCCGCGGTGAGTCGCTGCGCAGCGTCGCGTCGCGCACGATCGACCCCTGCACGCTGACGTGGGTCTCCGCGAGCGCCAGCGCCTCCACCGCGACCGGCACGGCCGAGGGCCGCGCGAGGTCGCTGGAGATCGCGGTCTGTTCGAGAGATTCGTCGCCAGCCATCACACCCTCCTCGCATCACTTCACTTCGGCAGCATCGTCCGCCACACCGCGCCCTTGACGAAGTCCAGGCCATCGCACGCCGGGATCTCGCCGCACACCGCCGCAACATCCTCGAGTCTCGCGTGGCGCGGCGTGGTCAGGCAAATCGCCCCGTCGGCGTCCCACAGCGCCTCCATCGCGTACTCCTGGAACGGCGGATCGACCAGCCCCGCCGCGTCGCGCCACGCCACCTTCGTCCCCGACACCGTGAACGAGTGGCCGTTCCCGCAGTAGTCGCCGGTCACCATGCGCAGCGTCGCCTGCCGCTCCTCCGGGGTGGCCTGGCGGTTGCCGTGCGGGTGAAAGTCCAGCAGCTTCATCTTCGCCGCCGCCTCGCCGACGCAGGCCAGCGTCACCGTCCCCGGCGCCGACTCGACCTCGTTGGCCCCGCTGCTGTAGCGCTCGTCGGGGATCAGCGTGAACCAGCGGTCGTCCCCCACCACCGCGGGGCACAGCGCCTTCACCACCCCCTGGTCGAAGTAGGTCGCCTTGTACGCCGTGACCATGGCGCCGCTGTCGCTCCACGAGGGGACCTGGTTGTCGATATCGGTGATCTCGAGCCAGACGTACTCGTTGTTCGGCAAGAACACCGAGATCTTGGCCCCGACCACATCGGCCCCGCTGAGCACGACCTGCTGCCCCTGGAGCCCGACGAAGGCGTCGTTCGCGTCGACGCCCAGCCGCAGGTTCACGTTCAGGCCCGAGCTCATCGGCCCGAGGTACATCCCGTCGCCGAAGGGCTCGGTGAGGTGGATGTTCGCCAGGCTCGCGCCGTTGATGTTCGGCGAATTCCCGAGGCTCGAGCCGCACTGCGTGCACCACCAGCTGCGCGACAGGGCGGCGTCGTCGTCGACGTCACAGCCGATCGCCGCGGCCGTCAGCGCGGCGGTGAGCGAGAGGAGCGAGAGGGAGCGAGAATTCAGGGCGTGCATATCGGTGTCTCCTTGAGCCGCCTTGTCGCGGCGTTGCCAGTCAGACTGCAGTTTATGGACCCCAGCGAAAAACCCCAGCGAGATCAACGGATCCGCCGCGTTCATTCGCAGCGCGCAGGCGCGCAAGTCCCCGAGACGCCGCGCCGCGCCGTGCTTGAACCACCGGGACATTTCTTTGTCCCGGGACGATCGCCCCGGGACACTCTCGCGGCTGCTGGCGCCCGCGCGCGCCGATCCTAGCCCGGCGGTCCGCGGGCGCCTGCGTTGCAATGCATGTCGACCTCCTCCCCGGCCCTGTGCACAACCCAGGCCGCCGTCGCCGGTCGCACAGCCACAGGCGCGGCCGATCCTCACGCCTCACCCGCGGGACAACGGTCGCGACCGCCGACGTGCGACACTCCCCGCGTGAGCCTGCCGCCAGAGACGCGAACCTGCGAGGGCAGCCCGGGCGCCGCCGCAGCCCCGTGGTCCTGTCGCCTGACCATCGTCTACCCGCCCGAGCTGCGCGCCGCGATCGACCTCGACGAGTCACCGCGGATCGTGGGTCGTCAGGCCGACCCACCGCTCGGCATCGGCGTCGCCCACAGCACCGTCTCGCGCCGCCACCTCGAGCTGCGCTGGGACGCCAGGGTCAGCCGCCACACCGCCCGCGACCTCGGCTCGCGCAACGGCTCGCAGATCCACGGCACCCCGCTCGCCGCGATCCCCCGCGTCCTCGACGACAACGCCGTGCTCCGCTTCGGCGACATCCTCGCCGTTTATGAGCGCCAGCGCGGCCCGGTCCACGACGGCCCCGCGGCCCTGCGCGCCGCCATCCCCGGCGACGCCCTCTCCATCCAGGCCTTCCGCGCCGCCCTCGCCCGCGCCGCCCTCGACCCCGCGCCCGCGCTGATCATCGGCGAGAGCGGCAGCGGCAAGGAGCGCAGCGCCGCCGAGCTGCACCGCCTCAGCGGCCGCAGCGGCCCGCTCGTCACCCTCAACTGCGCCGCCCTCAGCCCACAGCTGATCGAGAGCCAGCTGTTCGGCCACCAGCGCGGCGCCTTCACCGGCGCCACCACGGCCCAGCCCGGCCTGTTCCGCGCCGCCGACGGCGGCACCCTCTTCCTCGACGAGATCGGCGAGCTCCCGCTGGACCTCCAGCCCAAGCTCCTGCGCGCGATCGAGTCCGGGGAGATCCTGCCGCTCGGCGCCACCCAGCACCAGCGCGTCCAGGTCCGGGTCGTCGCCGCCACCAACCGCGTCCTCGCCGACGAGGTCGAGGCCGGCCGCTTCCGTCGCGACCTCTACGCCCGCCTCGCCCTGTGGGAGCTGCAGCTCCCGCCGCTCGCCCGCCGCCGCGTCGACATCCTCCCGTGGCTCGATCGCCTCGCCCTCGACTGGAGCGCCGCCCGCGGCCTCGCCCGCCCGCCGCGCCAGGAGCTGACCCCGAGCGCCGCCGCCGCGATCCTCCGCCCGCGCTGGCCCGAGAACCTGCGCGGCCTCCTGCGCCTCGTCCACGAGCTCGCCCACCACAGCGACGGCCCGCTCCGCCTCGAGTCCTTGCCCGCGTGGCTGCAGAGCGACGTCGCCACGGTCGCTGGGGTCGCTGGCGGTCGCTGCGGTCGCTGGAGTCGCTGGCCTCGCTGACCCCACTGGCGTCGCTGGCCGCGACGAAGCAGCGAGGCCCGCCGTCCGCGAGCCCGCGCCAGAGCCCGTGCGTGAGCTGCGACCGCGGCCCAGCCGCAGCGAGTTGATCGCCGCCCTGGTCGCCAACGACTGGAACCTCAGCGCCACCGCCCGCGCCTACGAGCGCGACCGCAAGCAGATCAGCCGCTGGATCGCGATGTACGACATCGAGACCCCGCGCCCCGCCGACGAGTGACAGCAGCAGGCGCAGACAGGCCGCGCGCGCCCGCGTGATCTGTACGCCCGCAACGCCGCTTGATAGCTTGGTCGGCGACTCCTGTTACCGGGTCGTTTGGAGATGGCGATGAAAATTCGAAGTGGCGTCCTTGGGCTCATCTCTTGCTCGTCCCTCACGCTCGCCGCCTGCGGCGACGACGGCGGCACGCCCACCGGCGGCACCCTCGGCGGCACCGGCGAGGCAACCGTCGGCGGCACCGCCGGCTCCACCGGCACCGCCAGCACACCGACCTCGAGCCCGACCAGCGGCAACCCCGGCAGCGCCACCGACGCCACCGCGAGCGGCAGCTCCAACAGCGCCACCGACGCCAGCAGTGACCCCGGCACCACCGACCCCACGAGCCCCGGCACCACCGCCGGCACCAGCACCGGCGCCGTCGACCCGAGCGCCGGCACCACCGTCGACCCCAGTGACGGCACCACACTCGACCCGAGCGCCGGCAGCTCCGGCACCACCGGCCTCGGCGACGACCCGATCGTCTCCGTCGCGATCGAGCCGCAGGACCCCGTGGTCGAGGTGATCAACGGCCTGATCCCCCCGGCCCTCGACTTCAAGGCGATCGCTACCACCGAGATGGGCGCCAAGTTCGAGGTCGACGGCGCGTGGACCTGGGGCCGCCCCGACGCCGCCGTGATGAACGGCGGCAACGGCGTGTTCAAGGCCACCGGCCAGGTCGGCGCCAAGGACATCGTCGGCTTCAAGTTCGCCAACCTCCAGGCCGAGACCAGCGCCACCGTCAAGCTCCACGACACCATCGAGCCCGCGCCCGTCGACCCCGCGATCAAAGACAAGCTCGCCGGACCCGCGGTGCCCGACGCGAACATGACGATCGTCTACCCCTACAACAAGACCGTGTTCCCGCGCGGCCTCACCGGCCCCACCGTGCAGTGGAACGGCACCCTCGCCCCCGACATCTTCTACATCCACCTCACCAGCGCGACCTACGAGCTCGAGTGGTGGGGCGCCGTCCCACCCAAGTCGCGCTGGGACTTCCCGGTCAAGCCCAACGCGATCTGGCCCAAGCTCACCGCCTCCAACGACGGCGCGGTCGACATGGAGATCAAGCGCTACAGCAACAACGTCGTCTCCACCACCAAGACCCAGACCTGGTTCATCGCCCCCGCCAACCTCGCCGGCACCGTCTACTACTGGGAGATCAACAACGGCAAGGTCGTGCGCCTGCCGGTCGGCGCCAGCAAGCCCGAGAAGTTCCTCGAGGAGAAGCAGAACACCTGCATCGCCTGCCACAGCGTCTCCGCCGACGGCTCCACCCTGTCCGCCAGCTACGCCGGCGGCTGGAGCCCCTGGGCCACCTGGAAGGTCGCCGACGGCAAGCAGAAGTACTACTCCAACACCGCCTCCGGCTTCACCGCGATCGCCCCCAACGGCTCGCACATCGTCTGGGGCCACTGGTCCGACGGCGCCTTCAACACCACCGGCCGCCTCACCCTCAGCACCTTCGACACCACCAAGCCGCTCGCCTACCTCGACCCGCCGCCCGACGGCATCGGCGGCGGCGCACCCAGCCACCCCGCGTGGTCCCCCGACTCCAGCAAGATCGCCTTCGCCGTGCGCACCAACGGCAACGGCCTCGACTTCACCGCGTCGACCCTCTGGATCACCAACGTCGACCTGATGAACCAGACCTTCACCAACATCAAGAAGATCGTCGACGCCACCCCCGGTCGCCCGACCACCACCTTCCCCACCTTCCTCCCCGACAGCAACTGGCTCGCGTTCGAGCGCGCCACCCAGGCCCGCACCCGCGGCGCCGCCGGCGAGCTCTATCTCACCGACAGCAACGGCGCCACCGTGCTCACCCTCGAGGCCGCGAACGGCAAGTACTACCTCAGCGACGCCCAGGCCGCGACCAGCTACGAGCCCACCTTCCTGCCCGTCGCCGTCGGCGGCTACGCCTGGCTCGTCTTCGGCAGCGAGCGCATGTACGGCAACACGCTCGAGGACCAGAACGTCAACACCCGCAAGAAGCAGCTGTGGGTCGCCGCGATCAACCTGAACCCGAAGCCCGGCGAGGACCCCAGCCACCCCGCCTTCTGGCTCCCCGGCCAGGAGCTCAACAACCAGAACATGCGCGGCTCCTGGGCCCTCTCGCCCTGCAAGGCCGACGGCGGCAGCTGCTCCGCCGGCTTCGAGTGCTGCGCCGGCTACTGCTACGGCCAGCCCGCCACCTGCCACGACCAGCCGCTCGACAACTGCTCGCACCTCACCGAAAAGTGCGACAGCAACGCCGACTGCTGCGCCGGCGAAAACACCGAGTGCATCGGCGGCTTCTGCAGCTTCGTGCCCAACTGAGGAGCTGAGCTCGCGCGCCCGTCAGCGCCTGGTCGCCGCCCAACTCCGATGGCGCAGCGCGAGGCCCCCGTGTGCCCTCGCGCGCCCGCGCGCCTGTCCCCTCGCGCCCCCGCGCCCCGCCACGCCAACCAGGACTGGTCAAGCGAGGGCCCGGCGGCGCATCGTCATCCCATGTCCAGAACATGGTTTTCGATGGTGTGCGGCGCGACCCTCTGGCTCGTGGCCTGCGGTGACAGCGGCAGCAACACCAGCAGCCTCTTCACCACCGCACCGCCGACCACGATGTCCGCCAGCGACACCGCCGAGGCCACGACCACCGCCAACCCGACCTCCGGCCCCGCCACGGACACGAACACACCGACCACCGCCGCCGCGACCACCACCGCCGAGACCACCGCCGCCACCGCGACCACCGGCCCGGGCAGCGAGACCGCGACCACCGAGCCCGGCTCCACCGGCACCCCCGCGAGCTGCGGCGACGGCGTCCTCGACCCCGGCGAGGACTGCGACGACGGCAACATGGTCGACACCGACGCCTGCACCAACGCCTGCACCAAGGCCGCCTGCGGCGACGGCATCGTCGAGGAGGGCGTCGAGGGCTGCGACGACGGCAACCTGGTCGACGGCGACGGCTGCACCGCCATGTGCGCCTCCGAGTCCTGCGGCGACGGCAAGGTCCAGGGGATGGAGGCCTGCGACGACGGCAACAAGGACGACACCGACGCCTGCACCAGCATGTGCCAGGCCGCCAAGTGCGGCGACGGCTTCATCCAGAAGAACGTCGAGCAGTGCGACGACAAGGCCGAGAGCGTCACCTGCGACGCCGACTGCACCCCCGTCGCCTGCGGCGACTCGGTCGTCAACAAGACCGCGATGGAGGCCTGCGACGACGGCAACATGGTCGACACCGACGCCTGCACCAAGACCTGCAAGGCCGCCAAGTGCGGCGACGGCATCGTCCAGGCCGGCGTCGAGGACTGCGACGACGGCAACATGGTCGACAACGACACCTGCACCAACCTGTGCAAGGCCAACGGCTGCATGCCCAACGGCCAGCGCGCCCCGCTCAACACGCTCAACAAGGACACCGCCAGCGGCTGCTGGAGCGGCAACCCCTGCGACAACGACCAGTTCGTGTTCCAGCAGAGCGACGGCCAGAACTTCCAGGCCTTCAACCAGTCGATCAGCTGCACCGGCGCCTCGACCTGCGTCGCCAACGTCGGCATCGGCACCTACGTCGACGGCTTCGTGTGCGCCGGCCGCTGGGACGTCCTGTGCGACGGCTTCATGCTCGGCACCATCGACACCCTCGGCAAGCCCTGCACCGGCTCGTCGATGACCAATGGCTGCAAGATCAGCTTCACCCCGCGCAAGTGCGCCGAGATCGAGCTGCGCGCCGCCCAGGACAACGACGGCACCTCCAACTGCTGCGGCGGCCAGTCCCCCGACTCGATGCTCGTGGCCTTCAGCGCCTGGTAGCCGCCCAACTCCGATGGCGCAGCGCGAGGCCCCCGACTCGATGCTCGTGGCCTTGCGCGCCTGGTAGCCGCCCAACTCCGATGGCGCGGCGCGAGGCCCCCGTGTACCCTCGCGCGCCCCGATGACCGCCGGCCTCCGTCAACTCCTGATCCTGGCCTGGCCGATCGTGCTCGCGCGATCGGCCCAGGCCGCGATCGGCTTCGCCGACGCCGCGATGATCGCCCACCTCGGCGAGGACGCACTCGCGGCCACCACCACCGGCGCCCTCAACACCTTCGGCCTGATGATCCTGCCGATGGGCATCGTGTTCATCGTCCAGAGCTTCGCCGCCCAGCTGGTCGGCCAGCGTGACCTCGGCGGCGCCCGCCGCTACGCCTGGTACGGCCTCCTCCTCGCCGGCCTCACCCAGCTGCTCGCCCTCGCCGCGATCCCCCTGGTCGCCGCCGCGATCGGCCAGCTCAGCTACACCCCCGCCGTCCAGACCCTGATGATCAGCTACATCAGCGTCCGCCTGCTCGGCATCGGCGCCGCCGTCGGCATCGAGGCGCTCGGCAACTGGTACGGCGGCCTCGGCGACACCCGCCTGTCCCTGCTCGCCAACGTCACGGCGATGCTCGTCAACATCGGCCTCAACTGGGTCCTCATCTACGGCCACCTCGGCTTCGCCCCGATGGGCGTCGAGGGGGCCGCGATCGCCAGCGTGATCGCCACCTGGCTCGGCTTCGCCGTCGTCGCCCTCGTGTTCGCCCGCGGCTACATGCCGGGCGTCAAGCTCCCCGCGGTCCCCGGCGCCGGCCGCCTGCGCTGGCCCGAGTTCACCCGCATGCTCCGCTTCGGCCTGCCCAACGGCCTCAACTGGTTCCTCGAGTTCTCCGCCTTCCTCATCTTCATCAACGTCATCTTCGCCGACCTCGGCACCGTCGCCGTCGCCGCCCTGATGGTCGTCTTCCAGGTCAACAGCATCTCCTTCATGCCCGCCTTCGGCCTCTCCTCCGCCGGGGCGATCCTCGTCGGCCAGGCGATCGGCGCCGGCAAGCACGACCTCGTCCCCGCGATCGTCCGCCGCACCGCCATGGTCGCCGCCTCCTGGCAGGGCCTGGTCGGCGTGTTCTACTTCAGCCTCCCCGTCCCGATCATGGCCCTGTTCGCCGAGGACGAGCTCCAGGCCTCCGAGCTCGCCCGCCTCGGCGCCGTCCTGCTCGCCATCTCCGCCGCCTGGCAGCTGTTCGACGCCGCCGTCATGACCCTCAGCGAGGCCCTGCGCGCCGCTGGCGACACCGCCTGGGTCCTGTGGGCCCGCGTCGGCCTCGCCTGGGCGGTCTGGCTGCCGCTCTCGTTCTGGGTGATCCACGGCCTCGGCGGCGGGCCCCCGGCGGCGACCGCCTGCATGGTCGTGTACTTCGCCGCCCTCAGCGTCGCCGTCTTCTGGCGCTTCCGCAGCGGCGCCTGGCGCCACATCAACCTCACCGGGCATCCGCAGCTGGCCTGAGCCTCGCGGCCCGCTCACACAACGAGGGGCTCGCTCGCACAACGCGGGGCGAGGCGCTCGCACACCACGGAAGCTCTCGCGCACAACGCGGGGGCGAGGCGCTCTCGCACAACGCGGGGCGAGGCGCTCTCGCACAACGCGGGGCGAGACTATCTGGGTCCGGCGGGGGAGGGGCCATCGCTGCGGGTCCCTCGCGACGGCGGCCCCTCCCGTCGAGCCAGGTGCTCGGCGCCCCGGGCTCCGTGTTCACCCTGTCATCCGCGATCCCCGTCGGTGTCTCAAGGACGAGGCGCCTGCGCGCCCGCCTCGCCGGGTCCCTCCGCCTGCGTCCCCCGCGTTGGCCCCTCTCCCGCCGGGCGCACATCGTCGGCGCCCCGCTTATCTCCGTGCCGAGATTCTCGTACTACCGCGAAAGATCCGGCAGCAGCACATGTATGGCGAAGCCGCTCTGGTCAGCGGTTGACGGCGTTCGTTGCGCGCTCTCTCGCACACAATGCTCACTTGACGTCGCCTCCCCGATTTACGATGCTGAACGAGGTACCCAGTGTCCGAAACCACACATAACCTGAATGCAAGGAGATCAGTCCGTCTTATTGTGTACACAGCGGCTTGGTGGCTACTCCAGTCGGCTTGTGGTCCCAAGTCGTCCGCAACGTCAGCTTCTGAAGCGTCCTCCGCACCTGCACCGATAACATCCACGGCAACGGAGGAACACACGTCGACGACTGGGGATGTCCCGACGTCGGGCAACCCCACGATGATGACGACGCCGGCCACGGATTCAGACGACGGGACGATGAGTAGCAGTGACGGCTCCACAACAACGGATAACCCCTTCTTCCCAGATGAGTGCATGTCACCAGGGCGAGTCTGTCGTTCAGGCTTCAAGTGCGTCCCATACGGTCCTAATCCTGAGAATCAGGGGTGTTTTCCTGTTCCAAGAGATCCTGACGCAGTGAGAGAACCCTGCAGTATCTTGCAGTATGAGAACGGCGTCCTGAGCGCGCTTGATTCGTGTGATGCCTTTTCCATCTGTTTCAATGGGCAATGTTCGCCGATCTGCACGATGCCTGAATTGTCATGCCCCGAAGGATTTAGTCAGTGCTTCATCAATCCTCCGTTGGAGGTGTGCATTCCCTTCTGCGATCCCCTGAATGAAGACTGTGGTCCAGGAAGAGAATGCACGTTTGTATCGTCGTATTTTTCCTGTGGCCCATCTGGAGCGGATAAAACTCTCTGGGAAGAGTGTAGCGGCAGTAACGACTGCTCGCCTGGGGAGGTCTGCAGCCCGGCGGCGTTGGCCAACGAATGTATGGGTTTGGAGTGCTGTAATCAGCTTTGTGCCCTTGATACAGGTCTATGCCCCGGAGTTCAGCAGGAGTGCGTTCCGTTCTTTATGAACGGCGAGGGGGCTCCAGAGTACGATAATCTGGGGATCTGCTCGACTTAACACTGCACGCACCGCGTTCTGCCCGCATGCGTACGCCCGCGCGACCGCTCCCGTGCATGGATAAGCGGGGCGCCGACGATATCCACTCCGGCGGGAGAGGGGCCGTCGCGGGGGACGCAGGCGGAGGGTCCTGGCGAGGTAGGCGCGCAGGCGCGTCAACATCGAGAAGCCGACGCCGTGTGCGAATGACAGGGTGAGCACGGAGCCCACGAGCGCCGAGCACCTGCCTCGACGGGAGGCGCCGCCGTCGCGAGGGACCCGCAGTCGGCGGCCCCTCCTCCGCCGGGCCCAGATAGCCTCGCCCCGCGCTCTTCAGACACGCCCCGCGTCTCCGGACACGACCCGACCTACACGAACGCAGGCCGAGCCCTACCCGAGCCCAAGCAGCTCCGCCGCCGCATGATCCGGCGACACGACCCCCCGCCGCACCGCCTCCTCGAGCGCCGCCCGCCGCGACGCCACCGCCGGCTCGCCCACAAAGCGCTCGAGCAGCCCGGCCTCGATCGCCCGCCACATCCAGTACACCTGCTGCCGCGCCCGCCCCTCCGCGAACACCCCATCCCGCTCGAGCGCCGCGCGGTGCTCCACGATCGCCGCCCACAGCCCCGCGACCCCGTCCTGCGTCAGCGCCGAGCAGGTCAACACTGGCACCGTCCAGCCCGGATGCCGCGCCCGCATCAGGTGCAGCGCCGCCGCATACTCGCCGCGCGCCCGCGCAGCCGCGGCTGGGTCGGCGTCGGCCTTGGTGATCGCCAACACATCGACCAGCTCGAGGATCCCGCGCTTGATCCCCTGCAGCTCGTCGCCCGCGCCCGCGAGCATCAGGACCACGAAGCAGTCGACCAGCTGCGCCACCATCACCTCCGACTGCCCGACCCCCACCGTCTCGACCAGCACCACCTCGTAGCCCGCCGCCTCGCACAGCAGCAGCGTCTCGCGCGTGTGCCTGGCCACCCCACCGAGCGCCCCCAGCGACGGCGTCGGCCGCACGAAGGCCCGCGGGTCGCGGGCCAGCGACGGCATCCGCGTCTTGTCGCCGAGGATGCTGCCGCCGCTGACCAGCGAGCTCGGGTCGACCGCCAGCACCGCCACCCGCCGCCCCTGCGCCGTCAGGTAACCACCGAGCGCCTCGATCAGCGTGCTCTTGCCGACCCCCGGCACCCCCGTGATCCCGACTCGCTGCGCCCCGCCGGTGAACGGCAGCAGCGCCGCGACCACCGCCTGCGCCCGCGCCTGGTCGTCCGCCCGCAGGCTCTCGACCAGGGTGATCGCCCGCCCGAGCACCGCGCGATCGCCCGCACGCACCCCGGCCACGTACTCGTCGACGGCGAGGCGCTGCTTGCTCATGACGGCCGCAGCGACCATACCCGCGGCGCTGCGCCGCGCGCAAGCGCGAGCTCTACGCCCTGTACGCAGGTCGCGAGCGCGGCGTATCATCGCCGCGATGCTCCTCGCCGCGCAGCTCCGGCCGAGCCCCGCGCGCCAGCGCCTGTGCCGCCTCGTGGCTGTCCTCGTGGCCATGTCCCTCGGGACACCCGCCGTCGCCGCACCGGCCGGCAGCGAGGCCGACGACCCGGCGATCGCCGCCGCCACCCGCACCTACGAGGAGGGCATCACCTACCGCGACGCCGGCAACTTCATCGCCGCCGCCGAGTCCTTCACCACCGCCTACCGCGACCTGCCGATGAAGGAGCGCGAGACCCGGGCGATCGTCCTGTTCGACCTCATCGACGCCCGCCGCAACGCCTTCGCCGAGGGCGAGGGCCCGGGCCAGCTCTGCGAGTGCGAGCGCCTGCTCGTCGCCTACCTCGAAGAGATCAAGCAGAGCTTCGGCAGCAAGGGCGACAAGTTCCCCGACACCCGCAAGGCCAAGAAGCTGCTCGCCGAGCTGCGCAAGCAGATCGACGCCGCCCGCGGCGAGACCCCCGGCCTCGACTGCGCCACCACCCCGCTCGAGAAGCCCGCCGCCCCCGAGCCCGCGCCAGACCCCGCCCCCGACGTTAGCGACAGGCCCGCGATGCCCGACGATCGCGGCGCCGCCACGCCGGACCCGGACCCCGCGCAGGCCCGTCGCGCCCGCACCTTCATGATCGCCGGCGCCGTCAGCACCGGCGTCGGCGGCCTCTTCCTCGGCATGATGACCGCCGGCCTCGTCGTCGGCCGCAACGCCGAGCGCGACGGCGACGCCCGCACCCAGGCCGCGATCGCCAGCGGCTCCCCGCTCTCGCAATACGACCCCGATCTGCAGGCCCTGATCGACCGCGGCAACCTCGGCAACCGCCTCGCCATCGCCGGCGGCGTGCTGGCCACCGCGGCGATCGCCGCCGGTGTCACGCTGCTCGTGCTCGGCCTGCGCGCCCGCCCGCGACCCCGCGCCGGAGCGGCCTCGATGGCCCCCAGGTTGGCCCCCGCTGTGGCCCCCGCCCTCGGCCCCAACTTCACCGGCGCCACGCTCGTGCTCCGCTTCTGAGGCAGCGCCCGAGGCTCGCCAGCGCGCGCAACCTCGCGCTGATTCTGCCGCCGTCGCGCCGCTCCCCCGACGCCCCGCACGGCAGCGACGATCCGGTATTCTGCGCGTCTGTGGCAGTGAGCTCGAAGAGCATGGGTGCAGCGAGCCCCGACATCGAGGTCGAGGACGACTGGGAATTGCTCGCGACCGCCGCCGCGCCGAAGCAGCAGACGCAGCTCACGCCCGGCGCCGAACAACCGTGGACCGACCCCGAGACGCTGGTCGGCAGCCTGCTCGGCGAGCGCTACAAGCTGCTGCGCCTGATCGGCCAGGGTGGCATGGGCGCGGTCTACCTCGCCGAGCACGTCGTGATCGGCAAGCAGATCGCCGTCAAGGTCCTGAGCCCCGACTACAGCCGCAACCCCGGCGACGTCCAGCGATTCCTTCAAGAAGCCCGCGCCGCCTCGCTGATCCGCCACGACCACGTCGTCGACATCGCCGACTTCGGCCGCTCGCCGCAGGGCCACGCCTATATCGTGATGGAGTACCTCGAGGGCGAGGACCTCGCGCGCACGCTGCAGACCGTCGGCGTGATGAAGTGGTTCCGCGTCAGCAACATCATCCTGCAGATCAGCTCGGCCCTGGCCGCCGCCCACGCCAAGGGCATCATCCACCGCGACATGAAGCCCGAGAACTGCTTTCGGGTGAAGCGGGACAACGAGACCGACTACATCAAGGTCCTCGACTTCGGCATCGCCAAGATCGTCGACGACCGCTTCACCAAGGGCCAGCACTCGCTCACCATCGAGGGCGGCATCATCGGCACCCCCGAATACATCGCCCCCGAGCTGTGCCGCGGCCTCAAGGCCGACAGCCGCGTCGATATCTACGCGCTCGGCGTCATCATGTATCGCATGCTCACCGGCGTGCTGCCATTTCGCACCGACACCGATAATTACATGGCGGTGCTGAGCCAGCACCTCACCGACCCGCCGGTGCCGCCGCGCGAGCAGAACCCGTCCGCCGAGATCCCGCCGAAGATCGAGCAGATCGTGCTCAAGGCGCTGGAGAAGGACCCCGCCCGCCGCTATCAGAAGGTCGAGGAGCTGATCGCCGCCCTGCGCGAGGCCCAGATGACCCTCACCGGCGCCAGCTCCACCGGCATCATGCTCGGCCTCCCGACCATGCCGCGGCCGCGGACGATCCGCAAACCACCGCGCATGCCGATCGGCCTGCTCCTCGCGCTCGTCGGCGTGCTGATCCTCGGCGTCGCCGCGATCGCCTGGACCCTCCTCGGCGGCAACTTCGACGACGACCCAACCGTCGCTACCACGCGCCGCCAAACCCCGCCCGAACCCACGCCCGAGCCCACGCCGCAGCCACCCACGCCGCCACCACCGCCGATCGCGGAGCCCACGATCGTCGGCGCCGACACCGACAGTGACAGCGACACCGGTAGCGACCCCGGCAACGCCAGCGACGCCGACACCGGCGCCGCCGCACCAGCGCACGCCCTCCCCGAGGCGCTCTCCGCCGCCGAATTCCGCCGATCCATCGCCCCGCTCCAGCGCTCGCTCAAGGCCAGCTGCCCCGGCCTGCGCGGCTTCGAGGTCGGCGCCAAGGTCTACGTCGACGCCTCCGGCAAGGTCAGCCGCGTCGTCCCCGAGGGCCGTCAGGCCGGCTCGTCGTTCAGCAACTGCGTCGTCAAGCTGGTCCGCCAGACCCGCTTCAAGCGCGCCCGCAAGGACTCGGTCCACAGCGCCACCTTCAAGCTGTAGCCCTCACGGAGGCGGCGCGTAGAAGTCGATCTTCGTCGCCGTGAAGTTCAAGTAAAGGAACACCCCGGGCTCGGCCGGCACGGCGTCGTTGGGGTCGAGGTCGAGGAGGTCGACGTCGCTGGGGTGGCCCATGTCGACCGGACACGCGTCGGCCGCGTCGCTGCCGCGGATCACCGACCACAGGTTGATGGCCGACCCGTTGTAGTTGTACTCGAGCATCATCGCCTGGCTCTTGGGGATGAAGCCGAACAGGATCGCGTCGCGCAGCTCGGTCGGGTCCTGATCGTCGGGCTCGTAGTGCGCGGCGAACTGGCCCTGATAGAAGGTGATCGGGCTCAGCTCCGGCGTCAGCTGGAGCGGCAGGCTCGCCTTCGGGCTGACCACGCAGGGCGGACTCGGCAGGTTCAAGTCCGGCAGGCTGTTCTTGTTGATCGTGTTCGTGTCGACCACCAGACAGTTCTCGTCGTCGCGGTTGAACGAGATGAAGATCGTCGGCGGCACCAGAGCGTCGAGCAGGCAGTACTCCTCGTCGACCGGACAATCCGCGGCGCGGTAGAACCAAAACTCCTGTTGCGCCGCGTCGGGATCGAAGTCCCGCGCCAGCAGGATCAGGTTGGTCTCCTTCGTCATCAGCGAGGTCGTCAGCCCCGAGTTGATGAACGCGCTCGCGTCGATGCACAGCGGATTTTCGATGAAGATGTGCGGGTCGATGATCTTCATCGCCACGATGCGAAACGCCGGGCCATCGAACTTGACCCCCGGCGATTCGCCCGTGCTGCCCGAGCTCGCGTCGCCCGTGCCGCTGCCCTCGCTCGTGCTCGCAACCCCGCCGGTCGTCGGCACCCCGCCGCTGCTCATGCCGCCGCTTGTCATGCCCGCGCCGCAGCCCCCGGAGAGCTGCTCGCAGGTGTCGTCGAGGAAGCCGCCGCGAAAGCAACCCAGAAGGGCCACCGCCGCGAAGCCCACCAGCACGGACCCACGCACCATGGCCGCCAGCATACACGATCGTGCCCGCGCGACGGACCCACTCAGGGCGCGGTAGCGGCCGGCGATCGCTCGAGCGCCCAGGCATCGAGGGCCGCGAGCACGGCCGTGACGATCGCGTCCTCCGCCCGCTTGCGCCGGGCCGCCGCGCTGGCCCCACCCGCCCGCACGTTGCTGAGGATCGAGAAGGCCACCTGCGGCGTCCCGTCCTCCGCCGTGATCACCCCCGACAGTCCGCTGATGCCGTCCATCGTCCCGGTCTTGGCCCGCACCCGCTTGCCCGATCGCCGCAGCCGGGCCCGCAGCGTCCCGTTCTCGCCGGCCACCGGCAGCGCCGACAACAGCCCGCTGTTGCCGCTCGCGGCCACCGAGATCAGGTCGACCAGCGCCGTCGTCGTGACCCGCCCGCGCTGGCTGAAGCCCGAGCCGTTCTCGAACACCAGCGCGTCGGCCGGCAATCCCAGCGCCGCCCAGTACGCCTGCACCACCTCCGCACCGTTCTCCCAGTCGCCCGGCTCCCCCAACATCCGCCAGCCCAGAGTGCGCAGCAGCTGCTCCGCCATGAAATTGTTGGACCACGCCAGCGCCCCGCCGGCCACCTGCGTCAACGCCTGCGACTCGCGCCGCAACACCACCACCGGCGGCTCCTCGGCCCGCTCATCCACCGCTGGCGCCGCCCCGCGCTCGACCGGCAGCGGCGGCTGACCTGTCCGTTCGGACAGCATCACCGCCAGCGCACCGCCCGTGAACAACCCCGGGTCGACCACCCGCCGTCGCACCGTCAGCTCGCGCCCGGCCCGCAGCTTGCCCGTCAGCTCGACCACCGTGCGCGCCTGCTCGTCGACCGGCAGCCCCGCGTAGGTCCGCACCGCCAGCGTGCCGCGACCGACCCCCGCGAGGTCCAGCGCCACCACGTGCGTGCTCGCCGGACGCAGCACGACCTCGAGGCGCGGCAGCTCCTTGCTCCGCGCGCGCCGTCGCGGCGCCCGCACGGTGACCTCGACGGTGTTGAAGTTGAGGCTGAGCGCCCCGCTCGGGGCCTGGTACGCCACCCCGACGCCCTCGTCGCTGAAGCCCGGCGCGAGGGTCCGCGGCGAGAAGGCGAGGTCGTCGACGACGAGCCGACGCAAGCTCGACACATCGGTGGCCCCCGCGATCTCGTCCGCCATCCCGCGCAGCGCCAGGTCGTCGAGGCTCGGGTCGCCCTCACCGACCAGATACAGCGACGACCCCACCCGCAGCGCCCGCGTCTCGAAGCGAAACTCCGGCCCGAGCAGATCGAGCGCCGCCGCCGTGGTCAACAGCTTGTGGTTGCTCGCCGGGTTCAGCGGCGCGTCGCCATGGTAGTCGAACAGCACGTCGTCCGAGCCGAGCTCGCGGATGTGCACCGATACGTCCGTGGTCCGCTCGAGCCGCGCGACGACCTTGTTGATCGCCTCGGCCAGCCCCTCGACGTCGAAGGCCGCCGGCGGCCCGACGACCTGCTCCGACGCCGGCACCTGCTCCGCCCGCCGCGTCACCATCGCCGCCCGCGCCCGCGCCAGCTCCCCCGCGAACTCGCCGAGCCGCTGCTCCAGCCGCGTACGGATCCGCGGCGGCACCGGCAAGGCCGCGGGGACCCAGCGCCACGCCGGCGCCAGCAGCCCCACCGGCTCGGCCCGGTCCTCCCCGGCGATCCTCTGCGACCTGTCCCCGGGGACAGCTTCATCGCAGCCCGCGACGCAAAGCCACGCCGCCACCGCGATCACGCCAGCCTGGCACTGCATCGACGACACACCCGCCGCCGAGCATCGCAGCCCGGCGGCGAGTGCACAACCCGCTCACGCCTTGAAGGTCATGAGCGGACAACACACCCGCCGCCGAGCATCGCAGCCCGGCGGCGAGTGCACAACCCGCTCACGCCTTGAAGGTCATGAGCGGACGCAGGCGAGCGACCACCGCGATCGTCCCCGCCTCGACCTGACAGCCGATCACGGGACCGATCGGCTTGTACGCCGCCGGCGCCTCCTCGATGCGCCGCTCCTCCCGCAGCGTGATGCAGTCCACCCCGGTCAGCCCGAGCGCGCGCTCGTCCTGGTCGCTGTGGTTCGACATCATGAAGCGCGAGCGGGCCCGCCCGGCCCCGTGCGACGCCGACGACAGCAGCGCCGACGACCCGCGACCGACCGCGAGATACGACGCCGCCCCCATCGAGCCCGGGATGATCACCGGCTGCCCCGCATCGGCCGGACACGCCCCCTTGCGCGTGATCCAGCGCCGCCCCGGCCCGTCCATGGGCAAGGTGATGTTGTGCGGCAGATCGTAGACCAGCGGCGCCGACAGCCCCGCGCCGAACACCTGGCGCAGACGCAGGCGCAGCAGCTCCGCCAACAACAGGCGGTTGACGAAGCCGTAGTTGGCCGCCGTGGCCTCGGCCTGCAGGTAACCAGCGACCAGCTCCGGGTGATCGGCGAGCGACAGGGCGAACAGCCCCTCCTCCGGGTGACGCTGTCCTTTGGGCCAGGCGGCCCGCGCCTTGTCACGCCACGCCGCGCCGACGTGCTTGCCCACCCCGCGCGAGCCCGAGTGGATCATGAAGGCGAGCTGCCCCGCCCGCACCCCCCACGCGTGCGCGAGAGCCCGGTCCTCGACGGCCTCCACGACCTGGATCTCCACGAAGTGATTGCCGCCGCCGATCGTCGCCATCCCGCCGTCGCGCACCTGCCCATCGTCGGGCACGAGGTCCTCGGGGGCCCACTGCGCGTGGCCCTCGAGCGCACCGCCGAGATGCACCCGGTCGAGCTCCGCCGCCAGCTGGCCGAGGTCCGAGCGCGCGAGCACCCCGAGCGGCCCGCGCGAGACCTCCTCCAGCCACCCGAGCAGCCCGTCGTGGAACAGCGCCCGCATGGCCGCCGCCGTCATCGGCAGGTCGCGCGTGCCGAAGAAGAAGTCCCCCTTCAGCAGCTCGACCAGCTCGTCGCGCTTCGCCAGCAGCCGGTCCGGCGCGAGCTCGACGACGTGCAGGCGCATCCCGCAGTTGATGTCCGACCCGACCGCGGCCGGGATCACCATGTCCCGCGTGACCGCGACCGAGCCGATCGCCACGCCCGCGTCGCCCGGATGGAAGTCCGGCGAGGCACACGCGTGCTCCACCTCGCCGCCCAGCGGATGACGCACCGCCATCAGCCCCGCGAGCTGCCGCAGCGCCTTCGCCTCGACCGGAAAGTCGTCCGGCAACAACACCTCGGCCGGCGCCTCCGGCCCGTCCTTGCGCCGCACGCGGTACACCCGCCCCTCGCGGCTCACCTCCAAACCCTCGCGGCCGAGCGCCGCGAACAGGCGATTCATCTGCTTGTTCGAATGCATGACACGTTCCTCGCGGCGCCCACCACGAACGGTGGACGCGTCTCGGGCCCGCCCCGGCACCTGGCCGAAAGCACATGACCCCGGAGCCAGGTGCAGACGCACCCGCGACCCCGATCGAGACGACGCGCGCCCACCCCCACAGGGTAGCCCCGACGTCGTCACCAGAGATGGACACTCCGACAGTTAGCAGCCGCGGAACGTGGCGGCCTTATACGCAGGCCGACGCATTCGCTTCAAATTTATCTTCGCCCGCCCGCCCCGGGCCCCCGCCCTCAGTTCCTGAAGAACCGCAGCATGCTGTCAAACCACCCCGGCTTGCCGGTGAGCTGCTCGAGCTCCCCGTCGTCGAGGAACACCCCGGCGCAGGCGAAGCACTTGTCGAGCTTCACGTCGCGAAACTGCACCTCGCTGAGCTCCGCGCCGCACTTGGGGCAGCGCATCCAGTGGAGCTGCTTTTGCCGCTCGCGGTCGGCGTCGGCGACGTGCGAGTTGCGCTCCTGGGCCACGCTGCGCTGCCGCTCCATCGTGAGCCTGGCCTGATACTCCTGCTCCGTCTCATTGGGTCGGCGACTCATCACACCCTCCGTCCTTCCCGTTCACCGGTTCTTGGGCTTGATCGGCATCAACTCTCCGGGTGGCTCGTCGGTCGGGGTCGGGGTCGGCGGGGGCGGGCTGTCGTCGTACTTCGCGAGGTAGGCCGCCGCCGCCGCGTTGCCCGGGTCGAGCATGCGCAGCTTCTTGTAGTAATCCACCGCCACCGCGGTGCGCCCGAGCAGCTCCGCCGAGCGGGCCGCACCCGCCAGCGCGTCGCGGTTGCTCGGCGACACCCCGACGGCCCGCTTGTACCAGCTGAACGCGACGTCGTGGTTGTTCTGCCGCGCGAAGCCTGCCGCCAGGCAGAAGCAGAGGTTGAAGTTCTGGGTCGGGTCGGCGCCGCGGTCGACCGCGTCGAGCAGCATCTTCACGCCCTGCGTGTCGCCCTGCCGGACCTTCTGACAGCCGGTCGAGATCAACACCTCGACCTTCTCCTGCGCGCCCGCGGGCGGCGTCCCGGGCGGCCGCACGACGGCGACCTTGGTGTCGCCCGGCGTCGGCGTCGGATCGACCGCGGGCGGCGTCGTCGGCTCGGGGTCGGGTTCGGGCGTCGGCTCGGGGTCGCTGGGCGGCACCGCGGCCTCGGGGTCGCCGTTCTCCGACAACATGTCCTGGCGATCGAGCGCCTCGAGCATGGTCTTGGCCGCCGGCTGATCGGGCACGCGATCGAGGATCTTCCGCAGCAGGGTGCGCGCGTCGTCGACGTTGCCGCTGCGCCACAGCGCCAGCGCCAGCACCGACTGGCTCAAGGTCGACGGGTTGGCCAGGCCCAGCAGCGAGGTCAGCAGGCCCGGCGGCGGCGTGCGCAGCTCGCCGCGCCACAGCGCCGCGCCCTTGACCAGCGCCACCAGCTCCTCACTGTCGGCCGGCAGCGTCGCCGTCGGCTTGCCCTCGACCAGCGCCTGCAGGGCCATCACGCGCGCGAGCTGATCGGCATCGACGCTGTCATCGAGCGCCGCGAGCAGCTCCTGCGCCGCGATCGGATCCTCGGCGCTGCGGGTCTGGGCCTGTCCGCCCATCGCCGCCGGCTCGAGCATCACCGCGATCTTGCACGCCAGCGCCCGCATCAACACCAGCTCGGCCAGAGTCAGCCGCGCCTGCGCGACCGCCCCGGGCGCGCGCGCCGGGTCGTCGATGACCCGCTGCAGCGCCGCCTGCACCTTGTTGCTCTCCTTGAAGCCGAGGTTGCGGATCGCCTTGCGCGCCTGCTCGAGCTCCTGGACGCTGACCTGCTCCGGCGCGCTCGGGCGGGCCTCCTTCGGGTCGACCTTGGGGCCCTGCGCCGAACCACCGAGGTTGAAGATCTTCTCCCGCAGGCTCGGCACCCCGAACACGATGCCCGCCGCCGCCACGACCCCGAGCAGCCCCCACAGCGGCGCCGAGCTGCGCCCGCCCGGCTCCGGCATCTTCACGATCACGACCTCGGGCGGCCGCGTCAGCTCGGCGGTCTCACCGGTCTCGGCGCTGCCCGGCTCATCCGCGTCGACCGGCTGCGTCGGCTGCGTCGGCTCCGCGATCTCCGGGCGCACGGCCTTCGCCGCGAGCGCGGCCTGCTCGGCCGCCCGGGCCGCCGCCGCCGCCTGCCGCAGCTCCGCGGTCTGCACCGCCGGCATGCTGACCGGGGTGGTGCCTGAACGTCCCGAACCCATGGCCGCGGCCGCGGTCGGCCGCGGCGCCTCGGCGCGCAAGGTCTTCGGGTCCGGCCGCGCCGGGTCGACCCGGGTCATCGCGCCCGTGAAGGTGCCGGTCGACCGCTCCGCCCGCTCGCGCGCCCGCTGACCGTCGACGGCCTGCACGGCCTTCTCCGCGCTGGCAGCGGCCGCCCGCGCCAGATCGGCGACGAGGATCGGCTGGCTGCGCAGCTTGCTCGACTCGCTGGCCGGCACGTCGCGGCGATCGTCGCCACCCGTGACCGCCTTGGTCACCGCCTCGAGCATCGAGGCCGGCGTGTTGCGACCCCCCGCGCGACCGTCAGATCGCTCGGGCACCGAGAAGCTCCGCGGCTCCGGCACACCCGGCGCCCGACCCCGCCGCGACAGCGCACCATCCTCCGCAGCGCCCGCAGCACCCCCTGAAGCCCGCGACGCCGCGAACTCGGGCGGCGCCGGCAAGGCGGTGTCGAACTCCGGCGGCGCCGGCAGCGGGTCATCGACCGGCGGGCGCCGCAGGCCCGAACCAGCGCCCGTCATCCCGAAGCGCACCGTCTCCTCGCGCCGGACATCATCGGCCGGTCCACCGAAGGCCGGCGGCGGCCCGAGCTCGCCAGCAGGCGACACCTCGCTCGCGCGAAACACCCGCGGCAGCCCCTCGGCGCCGATGAACAGCGACGACAGCTCCGGCAGATCGCCGAGCTTGATGAAGGACTGACCCGTGCGCGAGATCTGGTCCTCCGGCCGCAAGCGACCGTCCAGCACGTGCTCCACCACCCGCCGCAGGTCCGGCAGCACGAACATGTGCTTGTCCGTGGTGACCAGCTTCCACGGCGCCGCCACGGCGTCCGGGTCCGGCTCCGCGTGGAACATGTGCGAACAGACCGAACAGCGCAGCGTCACGCCCTCCGGACCGACCTGGCTGGGGTCGAGGGCGAACTCAGTGCTGCACTTGGTGCATCGAATGATCACGGGCTAGCTCGCTCGGCGCACCATAACACAGACACGGCCCGACCCCGCATGGGCGCCGCGGCGCAGAGGGTGAGGCGTCGGCATGGGCACCGTCAAGGGTCAAGTTCTCCGGTATCAAGCCGCCCCACCAGCGCAGCCCGAGACGAGCTTGGGGGCCCGAAGGACCAGGCCGGCCAGCTCGCTGCACCCGACCGGCGTTCAACAGCCCACGCACCCCTGACCAGCGCGCCTGACGACCCACAACCGGCCGTTCACGGCGACATCGGCCGCCGCAGCCAGGGACCGCAGTCAGACCAACGATCAACTGGAGGCCACCGCCACCGCCCCGCCGACCACCGACGCGAGCACCGCCGTGGCGAGGAAGGCCGCGAACAGCAGCATCGCCAGCGGCGCCCGCTTGTCGGGCTCGAGCCCGGCCTCGGCCTTGCACCGCGGACAATGCTCCGGCGCGCCCTCGGCCGGACCGGCGAAGCGCTGATGGCAGCGCGAGCAGTGGTACTGCATGCCCATGGGTTACGCCGCGCTCGCCCCGCTGTCAACGACTCCCCGGCCCCTTGTCAGCGCCGCCGACTTGCCGTACGCGTCATGGTCGTGGATCTGCGGCGTGTCCTGCTGGTCGAAGACGACGCCCGCCTCGCCGAGCGCACCGCCGAGTACCTGCAGGGCCACGACTTCACCGTCGAGGTCGCAGCGGACGGCGAGCTGGGCCTGGCCCGGGCCCTGTCCGGCGAGCACGACGTGGTCCTCCTCGACATCATGCTGCCGCGCCGCGACGGCCTCAGCGTGTGCCGCGAGCTCCGCCAGAGATCGGCTGTCCCGGTGCTGATGCTCTCGGCCCGCAGCGAGGAGATCGACCGCGTGCTCGGGCTCGAGCTCGGCGCCGATGACTACCTCGCCAAGCCCTTCAGCCCCCGCGAGCTGGTCGCCCGCATCCGGGCCGTGCTCCGCCGCGGCGCCGCCACCACGGCCACGAGCGGCGGAGCCCTGCGCAGCTGCGGCCCGCTGCGCGTCGACCGCGACCGCCACCGCGCCACCGTCGAGGGCGTCGCCTGCGAGCTCACGGCCTACCAGTTCGACCTCCTGTGGATCCTCGCCGGCGCGCCCGAGCAGGTCCTGACCCGCGAGCAGATCCACCAGCGCCTGCGCGCCCTCCGGGGCGAAGCCCCCAGCGACTTCGACCCCTCCGTCGACCGATCGATCGACGTCCACCTCAGCAAGGTCCGCGCCGCCCTCGCCAGCGCCCACCCCAGCGGCGCCGGCCTCATCCGCACCCTCCGCGGCGTCGGCTACATGCTGGTCCCGAAGGACCAGGACCCGTGACCGTCCCGACCCACACGCTCGCCCCGAAGGACGACCCGTGACCGACGCCCCCGCGTCGCCGCCTCGCACGCACCCCGAGAGCCGCCGCCGCGGCGGCCTGTTCCGCCGCATCTACCTCAGCTTCGTCCTCACCGTCGTCGCCTTCGCCGCCCTCGTCGGCCTCGCCGTCCTCACCCTCGCGTCCCCCTACGACGCCGCCTGGGTCGAGTCCGTCGACGCCGCTGTCACCGCCCGCGAACCCGCGCTCACCCAGCAGCTCGCCGACCGCCCCGCCCTCGAGCGCGAGCTCGCCGCCCTCGCCGACGAGCTCCAGCTGCGCGCCGTCCTCGTCGACCCCGACGGCAAGCGCCTCGCCGGCGACCCCGCCACCCGCGGCCCCCGCGGCCCCCGCGGCCTCAAACAGCGCCAGCGCGCCCGCCTCCTGCGCGGCCAGCCCATGGTCCACCGCGACGAACGCGGCCCCGCCCTCAGCTTCGGCCTGTCCGACCCCGACGGCCAGCTGGTCGCCGTGCTCTCCCTCGACACCGGCGACGGCCCGGCCCCACGCGCCCGCCTCCTGGCCCTCGCCCTGCTCGGCTTGCTCGCCGCCCTCGCCGTCGGCGCCTGGCCCCTGGCCCGCTCGCTCACGCGAAGGATCGCCGCGCTCGAGCTCGGCGCCGGACGCATCGCCCGCGGCGAGCTCGGCCACCGCGTCCCGGGCCGCCCCGCCGGCGACGAGCTCGACCGCCTCGGCGACGCCTTCAACGAGATGGCCGCCCGCCTCGAGGCGATGCTCCGCGGCCAGCGAGCCCTGCTCACCAACGTCTCGCACGAGCTGCGCACCCCGATCGCCCGCATGCGCGTGCTCGCCGAGCTGCTCGGCGAACGCGTCGACGCCCTGCCAAACCAGGACCACCCGGGCGTGACCCGCCTGCGCCGCGGCATCGCCGAGCTCGGCGAAGATCTGCTCGAGCTGGAGACCCTGATCTCCGACCTCCTCACCTCCGGCCGCCTCGACCTCGCCGGCACCAAGGCCCTCCAGCGCAGCCGCGTCGAGCTCGCCCCCCTGCTGACCCGCCTCGCCGCCCGCGTCGACGCCCGCGCCCGCTGCGAGCCGCAAGAACTGCACGCCGAGCTCGACCTCGTCCTCGTCGAGCGCCTGCTCGCCAACCTCCTCCACAACGCCCGCCGCGCCTGTCCCCAGGGACAGATCGATCTCTCCGCCCGCGTCGACGCCGACCAGCTGATCCTGAGCGTCGAGGACGAGGGCCCCGGCATCGCCCCCGCCGACCGCGCGACGATCTTCGACCCCTTCACCCGCCTCGACGCCGCCCGCGCCCGCGACCACGGCGGGGTCGGCCTCGGCCTCTACCTCTGCCGCCAGATCGCCCAGGCCCACGGCGGCACGATCACCGCCGAGGACCGCCCCGGCGGCGCCCAGGGGGCCCGCCTCGCCGTCCGCCTCCCGCTCGCCACCACGTGAGCGCGAGCCCGCGCGGTGACACTCCAGACCCGCCTTGGTACCGTCGCCCGCTGGAGTGATAGCCCGATGACGCCCAAAGAACTCGCCGAATTCTTCGCCCTCCTGACCATCCTCGAGCCCGACACGATCATCTGCAAACTGGCCGCCCGCCTCGCCACCGCCAGCACGGCGAGCGAGGGCGAGACGGACCACAACATCATCCTCGAGATGCGCCAGCATTCGGCCCAGATCGCCGAGGAGCTGGCCTCCCTCAGCGCCGCCAAGCTCGACCGCAAGGCCGCCCTCGTCGGCAAGTTCTTCGACGCCGCCCACGCCGACCACGGCCACGCCGCGAGCTGACCCCGCGTCGCCCATGGCGGCCGTCGACCGCGACGGCCGCCAACACCATTGTTGGCAACAAATTTGTTGGCACCCTGGACCGTGGATAGCCCGCCTCGTGTTATGGCTCGGGCGCCATGGAACCCTACCAGCAGGCGTTCATCGAGCTGCTCGTCCGCCACGAGGTGCTGCGCTTCGGCGACTTCACCCTCAAGTCCGGCCGCCGCTCGCCGTACTTCGTCAACGCCGGCCAGTTCCGCACCGGCGCCGCGATCGCCGGCCTCGGCCGCGCCTACGCGGCCTGTATGCGCCGCGCCGAGCTGCCCTGCGACCTCCTGTTCGGCCCGGCCTACAAGGGCGTGCCCCTGGCCGTCGCCACCGCGATCGCCCTGTCCGAGCTCGGCCACGACGTCCCGTTCTGCTTCGACCGCAAGGAGCAGAAGGACCACGGCGAGGGCGGCTGGTTCGTCGGCACCACCCCGCAAGCCGGCATGCGCGTGGTCATCGTCGACGACGTGATCACCTCCGGCAAGTCGATCCACGAGAGCGTCGCCCTCCTGCGCCGAACTGCTGACATTCACATCGCCGGGGTCGTCGTCGCCGTCGACCGCCAGGAGCGCGGCACCGGCGATCGCAGCACCCTCGCCGAGCTGCAAGATGAGCTCCACGCCCCGGTCCGACCGATCGTCACGATCCGCGAGGTCATCGCCCACCTCCACGGCCGCAGCGTCGACGGCCGCGTCCTCCTCGACGACGAGCGCCGCAGCGCGATGGAGGCCCACCTGGCGGCCCATGGGGCGCGTACCTGAGCTTCGGGACAGGTTCCATCAAGGCCTGCTCACCTCGCCATTGCCGCCGTTGCCGAGAGGAGTTGACGCTGTCAGGGCGACTGTTCAAGCTCGAGCGATGAAGTGTGAACTTGCCGTTGCGGTGGCGATGGCCGTGCCGACACCGGCTCAGGCGGGCGATGTCCGGCGCGGCAGCCCGCCGGTTGCGGCCAGCCTCCGCGGCCTCCGGACCATGGCCCTCGTCGAGACCCCAGGCCCCAAGCTCGCGCCGCCGTTACCGCCGACAGCGGTCCCGAGTGCTGAGCCCCGCAGCGGCGTCGGCCTGATGATCGCGGGCGGGGTGGTGATGGCCTTCGTCGCGGCGCCTGCGATCGGCGTCGGCGCCGCCGCCCCGAGCTCGGGGCAGTGCTGGAGCGTCGGCGGCAGCTGCGACGAGAACGGCGAGAGGCCCGGCTCGGGCCTGATCACGTTGGGTGTGCTCGCCGCTCTGGCTGGCGCGGGGCTCCTCGTCGGAGGTGGGGTTCGGTACAGCCAGTGGCGCAGGTGGAAGGCCAATCAGCAGACCTTCTCGCCACGCCTGGGACGAACCGCGCTGGGCACCGGGACCCTCGGCCTCACGCTGCGCTTTTGAGCGTCACCCGCAGCAGTGAGCCGCGGGTCAGCATCGGCGTCAGGGCTCGGCATCGGGGTCGTCCTCCCAGATGTCGAGCACGCCGAGCTTGGGCGTGAGCTCCGGCGTCAGCGCCTCACGCACCTGCTCCTCGGTCTGCTCGCCCGAGCGCAGGTCATCGCCGACGGTCATCTGCGTGCCATCCGGCTTGTCCAGCTTCGGCAGCGAGAGCAGGAAGCCGCCGTAGACGGGATTCGGGAACGCGATCCACTTCTTGCCCCACGCGGCGCGCTCGACCTGGGCGTTGGCGAGGCGCGTCGCCCACGGCACCGACGAGCTGAAGTCCTTGCTGAAGTCAGAGAGATTGTCGCCGAGCCACAGTACCGGCTGGCGCCGCCGCTCGCCCGCGACGAAGGCGTAATGATCGTACTTCTTGACGCCGCCGCTCGGGGTCACGGTGCCCTGCATAAACAGATGTGTGCTCACCGGGTCGGCACCGCCGTCCGGCAGCGGCAGGCCGAGCGCCAGCAGGTTGGCGCAGGTGGCCTCGCGCACCTCCTCGAGGCGGCTCGTCACATAGAAGATCTCGATCGGATTGCCACGGCGGTCTCGCATCGCCGCGACCTCCTGCATGAACTCGCGGGCGCCGGCCGTGAGCCGGGAGATCCCGGCCCGGCAGTAGCGATTCCAGCTGCCCTTCTCGTTGAAGTTGCGACCGCGGCGGACCAGCCAGGAGTTGTACTGGCTATTGTCGAGGAGGGTCTCGTCGAGGTCCGAGAAGATGCAGAAACGGTCCGCCCCGGAACCCAGCGCGTCCTCGCGGAGCGCGTCCCAGATGCGCAGCCGCGCCAGCTCGAAGGCCTGCAGGTAGAGCGCGTGCTGCTCGGCGCTGGTGTCGAGCCAGACCAGAGCGTCGGTGTTGTTGTGCATGCCAAAGCGTCGATATGCGTGCGTCATTGCCAGCCTCCTCCCATTCGCGGTCCGGGACGCTATCACTGCCGCGATTGGGCTGACAAGGCGCGGATCCGCGGCGCTCGCACCCCGGCACACGCGACGCTCGCACCTGACCTTCGGGACAGGTGCTCGCAGGGCCAGCCCCCTCGCCAGCGCCGCCGGCGGGCGCGAAGCGGAGCGTTGCCGGGCCTGCGGGATCCTGCGAGCATCGCAGGCCGTCGGGTGCGGGTGTTCGAACCGTCACGGCGATGCGGCCTTGAGAGGATGGAGGCGTGATGACGGAGCAACAGGGTTGGCGTTCGTGTCGCAAGTGTCGGGCGATCTGTTTCAGCGGGCTGCAGGGCGTCTGCGCGGCCTCGGGGACGCACGACTTCGAGGCCAGCGGGTGGTTCGGTCTGTCCGTGGCCCCGCCGGATGGCGCCGACAGTCAACCGGGCTGGCGCTGGTGCGCGAAGTGCCAGGTCCTGCACCACCCGGGGCTCGGGGCGGGCCCGTGCCTGGCCGGCGGGGTCCACGAGACCGCGAACAGCGGGACCTATCACCTGGCCTACCAGCCGTACGCGGCCGGCGGACAGGCGGGCTGGCGCTACTGCACGCGCTGCCACGTGCTGCACAACCCCGAGGCCGGGCCGGGGGTGTGCGTGACCGGCGGGGTCCATGCGGTCGAGCCGTCGCTGCCGTACAGCCTGCTGCTCGGGTCGGAGCCGCGGGTCAACCGGGCGCCGAGCGTGCAGCACGGGTGGCGGCGCTGCCGAAAGTGCCACTCGAGCTGCTTCGGCGGGATCGTCGGGGCCTGCGCGGCGGGTGGACGCCATGACCTCGACGACAGCGCGTGGTTTGCGGTGCCGATCGCGGCGACGGTCGGGGGCCACAGCCAGGGCGGCTGGCGATGGTGTCACCGGTGTCAGATCCTGCACCACCCGGGGCTCGGTCCGGGGCTCTGTCCGGCCGGCGGCGGGCATGACTCGAGCCGCGGCACGACGTACTCGCTGGCGATCCAGCCGTACGCGGCGGACGGGCAGGAGGGCTGGCGCTACTGCACGAAGTGTCACGCGCTGCACCGGCCCGACGAGGCGCGCGGGACGTGCCCGGGCGGCGGTCTCCACGAGACCGCGACGTCGATCGCGTACAGCATGCTGCTGGCGTCGCCGCCGGCGTCGAGCCGTCCCTCGGTGCAGTGCGGGTGGCGGCGCTGTCGCAAGTGCCAGGCGAGCTGCTACGGCGGGCTGAAGGGCGCGTGCGCGGGCGGCGGGCTGCACGACTTCACCGACAGCCCGTGGTACGCGATGGCGCTGTCGACCGCGAGCGACGTGACCACCCAGGCCGGCTGGCGGTGGTGCTGCAAGTGTCAGGTGCTGTTCCACCCGGGCGCGGGGGCGGGGCTGTGCCCGGCCGGCGGCGGCCACGACGCGACCGGCAGCGGCCCGTACGTGATGGCGACCTCGTCGTATCCGGCGGGCGGACAGGACGACTGGCGCTTCTGCAAGAAGTGCAACCTGCTGCACTGGCGCGCGAAGGCCGGGCAGTGCCTCGCGGGCGGGGTGCACTCGGACGAGACCTCGGCACCGTACAGCCTGCTGCTCGGCGCGCCCGGGCTGACGCCGGCGCAGCCGGGCTGGCGGCGCTGTCGTGTGTGTCACGCGGTCTGCTACGCGGGGCTCGAGGGCATGTGTGGGTCCGGGACGCCGCACGACTTCACGGACAGCGCGGCGTACTCGCTGTCGACGGCGACGATCGTCGACACGCAGGGCCAGGACGGCTGGCGGTGGTGCTGCGAGTGCCAGGCGCTGTTCCACCCGGGCCTCGGCGCCGGCGCGTGCCCGGCGACCGGCGCGGGTCACGACGCGACCGGCAGCGGTCCGTACCACCTGGCCATCGCCCCGTACCCGTCGGGCGGAGAACAGGGCTGGCGCTACTGCACGCGCTGCCACGTGGCACAGCGGCGGGGCGATAGCCCCGGAAAGTGCCCGCAGGGCGGCGAGCACACGGACGCGCCGACGCCGTACAGCCTGCGCCCCGGCGGCACGCTCGCGAGCCGCTGCGCGTTGATCGTCGATCACGACGCGGGCAACAACCCGGTGAGCCGCTTCGACGTGACGCTGACGGCGCGCGGCGCCAACGGCTCGGCGCGGGCGGTCGCGGTCCGGCTGCTGGCGAGCGCGCCGGTCAACATCCTCGTCGAGGAGCGGGGGGTCACCCGCAGCTTCGGGCTCGACGCCGCCACGCCGTTGGTGTTGAAGGCGTCGCCGACGGGCCGGCTCCGCTTCATGGTGATGCCGCCAGCCGAGGCCCTGTCGGTCCCCGATCTGTTCGCGCAGTCGGACGACATGGCCCTCGACCAGTGGATCGAGTTCTCACCGGACGACGACCTCCATCAAAAGCTCGCGGGGCTGACCGGCGAGCACATGGTCCAGACGCCGCCCGGGAAGGCCGGCCCGCTGCTGCCCGCGGAGCGGCTCGCCGACGCGAGGTCGCTGGCCGGCGGGGTGTCGCGGCTGATCGGTCGCTTCGCGCCGGCGCCGCCCACCGCGAAGACAGTGACGAGCGTGACGAGCGGGTACCAGAAGAAAGACCTCTTCGGCGACATCGGCGGCGGGCTAGCGAGCGCCGGCGGGGCGGTCGCGGGCGGGATCAACAGCGCCGTCGGGGCGGTCTCCGGCGCCGTCGGGTCGGTCGCGTCCATCGCCAGCGACGTGGCGAACGCGATCGCCAGCGCGGCCCAGGGGGCGGTCGGCTCAGCGGCCCAGGTGTTCGACACGATCGGCGCGGCGGCCCAGGTGCTGATCAAGAACGTCGCCACGGCGGCGCCCCGCCTGCTCGAGGACTTCGCGAGCACGGCGATCCCGGCGGCGACGCAGCTGGCGATCGACGTCGCCGACAAGGTCACGGTCATCGCCCTGATCGTGGTCGACGGGGTGCAGAGCATCGTCAAGACGGTGGTCGAGAACGTCGAGTCGGCGGCCAGGCTGGCGGTCGCGTTCTTCAAGCGCGTCGGCGTGGTGATCCAGGCGGTGATCGACTTCCTGGCCGCGCTGTTCGACTGGGACGCGATCCTCGCGATCCAGAGCGACCTGAAGGCGATGTTCGACGCGCGCTGGAGCGGCTTCGCGGCGCTGATCGAGGACCAGCGGGCCGCGCTGCCCGGGTCGATCGCGCGGCTCCAGGCGGGCCTCTCCGAGTCGAGCGGGGGCGGTTCGGGTGGGGGCGGGGGCGGCTCGTCGATCGGTGCCTTCATGGCTCTCGGCGGGCAATTCGGGTACCTGATGGGCCGGCTCGAGTCGTTGCTCGCCGACGCGTTCAAGGACGTGCTGTCGGCGCTCGGCCCGGTCGGCGAGCAGATCGCGAGCGTGGCCAGCGCGGTGGCCGGCGAGGTCCAGGCCTTCGTCCAGTCGGTCGTGGCGTCGCCGCTGTTCGCGGCGGTGACCGACCCCGGCAAGCTGATCGGCGTGGGCGCCGACGCGGTGATGAGCCTCGTCCGGCCGTTCGCAGCCGGCGCGCTCGGCGTCGCCGCGAAGGTCCTCGACGCAGTGCTGGCGATCGCGCCGATGCTGGCCTCGGCGATCCGTCAGGTCCTGCAGCAGCGGATCTCGATCCCGGTGCTGACCGACTTCATCGAGCTGGTGGTGTTCCGCCGCCGGCAGCAGCTCAGCCTCGAGTCGCTGATCACCCTGGTGACCGCGGCGTTCCTCCACTGCGCGCGCACGCTGTTCACTGCGGCGCGCGAGCTGTCGTTCGACGCCGGCCCGGAGGAGCCGATCGACCCCGGGGCGGTGCTGGCGATCGTGCTGAGCATGATGACGATCGTGGTGACGGGCTCGGCGATCTCCGGCGGCGAAGCGAGCCAGGACATCGCCGGGGCGATCGGCTCGATCTTCGGCATCCTCGGCACCTTGATGACGCCGCCGCACTCGGTCCCGCAGTCGAGCTTCTTCTTCCCCGAGCAGTGGGCGTGCTGGGGCTTCAACGTGCTCGCGTCGGTGGTGCAGGTGGCCGACAGTCAGCGGGCCGCCGGGGGGCTACCCTCACTCGGCGTGCTGAAGGGCCTGTCGGCCTACTTCGGGGTGTGCATCCTGGCCACGGCGGGGCTTTGGCACGGGCTCGGGTTTACCTTCGGCGAAGGCGACAGGCACCTCGCGGGCCTCGACCTCGGGAACCAGATCCTGTCCGGGCTCAACGACTTCAGCCCGCTGCTCCCCTCCAAGGCGGCCCCGGCCGCGACGATCGCGTCCTGTGTGGTCGGCATCGGCCTGGGAGTCGAGAGCATCCGCTACTCGGTGACCTACCCCGACGCGCAGTTCGGGTGAGCCCCCGACGACGCCGTGGGCGGTCGCGCGACCCCGCGAATCGTCGGATCGAGACAAATTGCCGCGTAACATTTGTCCGCGGCATGCGCCGCCGGGGCGCAGGGCGCCGACGTGCCGCTTGTCTGGCCCGTCGGCCGCCTCTACGGTGTCTCAATGCAGTTTGGCCGATGGGGATGGGGTCTTGCGATCGTTGGTTGTTTTCTGAGCGGGTGCAGCGATGACGCGGCCACGGCGAGCGCGACCGACAGCTCGTCAGGTGGTGGGAGCGACACAGGCACCAGCACGAGCGGCGCTACCACCACGACCAGCGCGGGCGACGAGACCACGAGCCCGACCTCGGGCGTCTCCGCGACCGGCAGCACCGGCAGCACCGGCGGCACCAGCAGCGATGAGACCTCCAGCACCGGCCCCATCAACACCACCGGCAGCGAGAGCACCGGCCCGGCGCCGACCTGCGGCGACGGTGTCATCGACCCGGACGAGGCCTGCGACGACGGTCCGAACAACGCCGACGACGGCCCCTGCACCACCCAGTGCCAGCTCGCAGTCTGCGGCGACGGCCTGGTCGGCCCCGGTGAGGCCTGCGACGACGCCAACCAGGTCGACGACGACGAGTGCACCAACAACTGCGCGCTCGCCTCGTGCGGCGACGGCATCAAGCAGCCGGCCGAGGCCTGCGACGACGGCAACGCCGACGACACCGACGCCTGCCTCGCGACCTGCGTCGCCGCGAGCTGCGGCGACGGGGTCGTCCAGGCCGGCGTCGAGGCCTGCGACGACGGCAACGCCGACGACGGCGACGACTGTACCGGCTGCCAGGTCGCGGTCTGCGACGACGGCGTCAAGAACGGCGGCGAGACCGACATCGACTGCGGCGGCGACTGCCCGGGCTGCGGCGTCGACCTCGCCTGCAACGGCCACCCCGACTGCGGCGGCGGTCTCCTGTGCAACAACAACCTGTGCAGCTTCCCCTGTCGTGCAAGGCGCTCAAGACGGAGATCCCCGACGTCCCCAGCGGCGAGGTCACGATCGACCTCGACGCCGACGGCCCCGAGGCGCCGCTGCTCGTCTACTGCGAGCAGACCGCGCTCGGCGGCGGCTGGACCCGGATGATGAGCGCCAAGTACCCACATTTCTTCAATGATGGCACCTGGCAGAACTTCAACGCCGACGCCCCCGCCAGCGAGAACTACTCGATCCTCGGCAAGCGCAACCTGTTCAAGGTCGGGGCCAGCTACACCTACCGCTACGACGTCGGCAACGCCATGACCTGGAAGGACGGGCCGATCCTGTTCAAGGTCGCCTGGAAGCAGGACCACGACCCCTTCACCGCGACCACCAACGGCGCCGACTACACGTACATCGCCGGCGACAAGCCGACCACCTGCGGCGGCTTCAACGGCCTGCACAACAAGTACAACAGCCCGAGCTACGCCACCGAGGTCGACCAGGGCGACGGCATCGGCTGCTGGTGGATGCAGGTCGTCCCGCGCGACGACTGGAAGAAGTTCGGCTACCCGCCCGGTTACCTCCACGGCTTCCTCGGCGGCGGCAACCTCGACCCCAAACACGAGACCCAGTGGGAGGTGCTCTACATCCGCGAGTGAGCAGGGTTCGTCACTGCCAGCCTCCTCCATTCGCGGTCCGCGACGTGATCACCGCGGCAAAGGGGGCTGACAAGGCGCGGATCCGCGGCGCCGGCCACCTGACCTTCGGGACAGGTCATTGCACCGTCCGCGCCTGACACCCGTGTCAGGGCGATGCCAGGTTTCTCAAACCAAGTCGCCTGGCTCGGGCCTTGCACAGGCCGTCGCATGCGAAATCCACGAGGCACCCACCTGGCTGGTCTATCGGCGCTCCTCCTGCTCGCGGCCTGTCCCGAGAAGGACGACGGCTCGACCTCCGACCCCACCGATACCGCGGCCACCACCGGCGCGACCGGCGATACCACCGAGCCCACCACCGCCGATACCGTCGATACCGACGCCGTCGATACCGACGCCGTCGATACCGACACCACCGCTACCACCGATACCGACGCCACCGGCGGCCCGGTCTTCCCGCCCGTCGATTGCGGCGACGTCACCTGCGCCGAGAACCAGCTCTGCGTCAACCCGGGCGGAGTATGCGACTACAACATGGACCCCCCGGATTGGGTCCCCCAGCCCTCGGCCTGCCAGGACGTCCCGCCCGCGTGCGCGCAGATGCAGGACGCCGACGCCCGGGCCCAGTGCTTCGGCGAGACGCTGTGCCCGGACTTCGAGTTCGGCGGCCCGTCCAACCTCGAGGGCAGCCAGCTCAATTGCCCCGACCAGGGCGCCGACTGCTTCTAGCCCGCGACGGAAGTCCGCGGTATATCGACTCCCGCCGCGCGCCCGGGCCCCCCGCCCCCGAATCAGTGGATCACGACCATGCTGCCCGGCGCCCCGTCGTGCGCGTTGACGCCGTGCCAGCCCTCGGGGACAAAGGGCGTGGTCCAGTAGAACAGCCAGCGCGCGTCGCTCGGGCCGAGGTTGACGCAGCCGTGGCTGCGCCGCTCGCCGAACTTTTGGTGCCAGAACGCGCCGTGCAGCGCATAATTCCCGGAGAAGAACATCGCCCACGGCACGTCCTGGATCGAGTAGCGCCCGTCCGACGCCGCGTTCCCGTCCATCGACGACGAGATGTGCTTCGCGGTGATGCGATAGCTGCCCTTCGGGGTGAGGAACGGCTCCTCCGGCGTGCCGCGCTTGCCCGACGAGATCAGCGTCGCATACACCGGGATATCCCCCTCGTACGCCACCAACAGCTGCCGCTCGAGGTCGACGTCGATCCACCGCTCCCACGCCTCCACCCCATCTGGACGGGTCGCTGGCGCGGCCAGCCGCATGTCGCCCCTGCGCACATAAAGCCCGTCCGAAGTCACGAGATACGGCCGCCCGCCGATATCCTCCTCCGCCGCGAACGCGAGGAATTGCCGGTGCTCGAGCTTGCGCTTCCACTTCAACGCGCCGTCCTCACCCCGCGCCGACGCCGACGCCCCGCGCTCGGCCCACACGAAGCCGAAGGCCACCCGCGCGTCCGCCGGTATCTCGCCCCCGTGAAAGTCGCCGGTCCCCTTGCGCCCCACCCGGCTCGCCTGCACATATCCCCCGCGCGCCGTCTTCCACCAGGAAGAACCCCCCTCGCGGATCTTGTCCGCCAGAGTCACCACAAAGCCCGCCTCCATGAACGGCGTCTGCGAGTTCAGCGGCAGCCGGGCCCGCTTGCGCGCCAGCAGCCGCTCCTTCTCCTGCTCCTGCTTCTTGCGCTCCGCCGCCCGCTTGCGCGCCGCCGCCTCACGCCGGGCGATCGCCGCCTTCTCCTCCTCCGTCAGCTCTACCGGCGGCGCCGCTTCCAACCCCGACGCCCCGGCCTCGGCCCCCGGCTCCGCCCCACCCGCTGGCTCCGCCGCACGAGCTGGCTCCGCCCCGCCCGCTGGCTCCGCCGCACGAGCTGACTCCGCCCCGCCCGCTGACTCCGCCCCGCCCGCAGGCTCCGGCGTACTCGCTGGCTCCGCCCCGCCCGCAGGCTCCACAGCGCCCGCAGGCGCATCGGGCTTCACATCCGGAGCCCGCGACGGCGACGACTTCCCCGGCACCGCCGCCTCCACAGCCGCCGCATCCTTCGCTGCCTGCGCCGCCGCGATCGCCCGATACTTCTGCCCCGCGAGCATCACCTCCTCCGCGTCCGGGATCCGCCACCACATCGGCGTCCCGTCGGCGACGATGACCCCATAATCATAAGGGATCGGCGCGTCGACCCGCGGCGACGGCGGCGGCATGTACAGATATGGCGCCTTCTCGGCGTCGACGATCAGCCCCTTGCTCGCGCACGCATATCCGCCGGCCGCCAGCGCGTGAAACCCCTTCTCGCAGCCCTCCCCCGTATCGTCGATCTTCGGCGTCACCATCGCCCGCGCGCCGATGCGCAGATATCCCAGCCGCGGCGAGCTCAGGTCCGGCAGCGAATACACCGCGACCACCTCGAAGCCCGCCAGCGCGTGCACCGTCCGCTCGCCGTCCCCCGGCGGCGGCCTCGGCGGGCGGATCGCCCCGAAGTCCTCCGGCGGCCCGCCAGGCACGGCCGGGACGATCGGCGGCGTAGCGAGGTCCTGCGCCGCCCGCTCCACCACCTCGCTCGCAACACCGCCCGAGGTCCCCTCCGCCCCAATTTCCGGCCTACCCGACAACGACGCGAGCTCCCGCGCCCGCTGGTCCGCCGCCACCGCGCGCTCGTCCGCCGCCCGCACGCCGTCCTCGCAGCCGCCCTGCGCCAGCAGGACCACCAGCGCACAGCAGCTTCGCCAGCGAGACATCGCGCGCAGGTAATCGCGAACCCCGCATCGCTGTCAAGCGCCGCCTGGCGCCGCTCGTGCGACACTCCCCGCGTGACCTCGCACCGCGGCCGCCCCGGCCTCCGCCTCGTCCAGTGCGCCGCCGGCCTCGCCCTCGCCTTCGCCGGCCTTGAGATGGGTGAGCGCTACATCTCGCGGCTCCCCGACCACCGCGGCTTCTACCTCGTCCCCGTCGACGACCTCACCCCGACCACCGCCCCCGCTCGCCCGCGCCACGCCGTCCTCATCGTCGCCGACGGCCTCGGCCTCGCCCCTGCCCGCGACATGCACAGCGTCGCCCGCCTCGCCGCCGCCGGCCAGTGCCGCGAGACCGACGTCGGCCCGATCAGCGTCTCCCGCCCCGTCTACGCCGTGATCTCGACCGGCCTCGAGCAGGACCGCACCGGCGCCCGCAACAACGACGAGCAGTCCCCGCTCGCCGCCGAGTCGATCTGGGAGGTCGCCCGCACCAGCGGCCTCGAGGTCGCCGGCGTCAGCGACGTGGCGTGGTGGCAGCAATTGTTCCCCCGCGGCTTCGACCGCTACCTCACCCTCCCCGACGAGGCCGACTCCTTCGCCGCCGCGCAGCTCGCCGACCTCACGCTTATCCACGTATCCAACGTCGATCATATGGGCCACCAGCACGGCGGCGCCTCGCCCGAGTACGCCGCGGCCGCGGCCCGCGTCGACGATGAGCTCGGGAGATTCCTCGATCGTATCGACCTCGGCCGCGACCTCATCATCTTCACCGCCGATCACGGCCACTCGCCGACCGGCGGCCACGGCGGCCCGACGCCGGAGATCGCCCGCGTCCTCACCTGCTTCGCCGGCCCCGGCGTCGCCCACCGCGAGCCCGGCCCCGTGATCCAGAGCCGGACGATCGCCGGCACCCTCGCGGTCCTGCTCGGCCTGCGCTTCCCCAGGCACATGCGCGCCCTCGAGGACGACCTCGACGCGATCTTCACGATCGTCGACGATCGCAGCGCCCCCCCGGCCTACCTCGCCGACCGCCGCGCCGCCATCGAGCGCTTCCGGGCCGCGAATCAGGCCAGCCTCACCGGCTGGCTCGGCCACCCCGGCACCTGGTCCGACCTCTACACCCGCGGCGCCCGCGACCAGCTCCTGCGCGCCGGCCTGGTCGCATTCATCACCCTCGCCATCTTCGCCGTCGCCGCCCGCCGCCGCCGCCTCGGCCTGCGCGGCGCCCTCGGCCTCGCCGCCGGCTGCCTCGCCGTCGCCGCGGCCACCGTGCTGCTCCACGTCCTCGTCCTCGGCAGCTTCGACTGGACGGCGATCAACCTGCGCGAGCGCTACCTCGACGCCGCCCCGCGGATCTGCGCCGCCCCGGCCCTGCTGGCGATCGTCCTCCACCGATACTTCCTCGCCGACGACAACCGCCTGGTCGCCGATCAGCTGACCCTCGCCGCCCTCGGCCTGGCGATCAGCCTCGCCCATATCTACACATTCGCCTGGCCGCTCGGCTTCCCGCTCCCCGGCCCGGCGCTGCTGCTGCTCCCCTTCCTCGCCGCCTTCTTCGGCGTCATCCACGGCCTGCTCGCCGCCCTGCTCGCCGCGATCGCCCTGGTCCGCCGCCGCTGATCCACCGATTCACCGCAGCCGGGCAGAGATTCCTCGCCGCCCTCCGGACTCGCTATCCACACACGATCCGGACCCGCGGCGCCCCAGCGATCGCCCTCCGACGACGCCCGCGCCGCGCCGCGCAGCTCAGCGCGACTCCGCCTCGGGTCCGCCCTCGATCACGAAGATCTCACGCAGCCGCTGCTCGAGCCGCGCCGCGACCTCGGCCCGCAGGTCCGCGTCGCCGCGCAGCGAGTCCACCGAGCGCGCCGTCGCGGCCATCAGCTCCGCGTACGCCTGCATCTGCTGCAGCGACGCGTCGACCACCGCCTGGAAGGTCCCCGCCACCAGCGCGCGCACGAACTCGGGCAGCGCCACCTCCTGCAGCAGCGCCCCCAGCCTGGGCCCCGTCCGCAGCCCCTTGCCCGCCCGCGGCGGCCCGGCCTTCGGCCGCAGGAACGCGGCGACCACGGCCAGGTCGGCCGCGACGCGGTGCCGCTGCGCCTCGGCCAGCGCCTTGAACGCCGGCGCCTCGCGCAGCAGCCCGTCGATCGTCTGCAAGCTCTCCCGCATACACCCACCCCTTCGGCTGGCGCGAGCATACTCCACAGCCGCGGGCGAGGGCGCGCCCCGGCGGCGCGATCACGCCTGTCGTTCCGGACATGTCCCTTGGGCCACGAACGCACATTGCCGCGGCGCCGCGGCGCCGCTACTGCAGCGTCACCACGCCGGCCGCGTCGACGACGAAGGTCAGCTCCTTGCGCAGCAGCGAGAAGCTGTCGTGCGAGCGCGACAGGTTCACCGTCGCCGTCGCCTCCGGCTGGCCCTCGGGGATCGACAGCAGCAGCCGCAGCGTCTGCGGCGTGCGCGGCGGGACGAAGCCGTCCCAGCGGGTGTTGCCATCGTCCACGTTGAAGTGGCGAATGTACGTCTCGGCCACCAGCTTGTTGCTCTCCTCGAGGCCGACCACCCGCAGCTTGAGCACCAACTCGACCTGCCGCGGCCCCTTCGCCTCGTACCCGAGGTCGATCACCAGCTCCGCCTTGTCCTCCTTCACGGTGTCGCTGTACAGGGACACCGGCCCACCGGCGCTCTTGTGGGCGCAGGCCAGGACAGACGCGAGCAGCAGGGGCACGAGGCGGCGCATGAGCTCGCGTTTACCACACTCGTCGAAGCCCGCGTCAGCGCCCCGCGACCCCGACAAGAAACACCGTCGCGAGCCCGCCGGACCGCTCCCTGCAACCCGGGTTGACAGCCGGGCCAGGCGGCGATAGTGGGCGATCTCGCGCGGATCCCCCGCGGAGCACCCCCCCATGACACAACGCAACGGATACCCCGACGGCGCCCCCTGCTGGGCCGACCTCAACACCCCTGACCTCCCGGGCGCCAAGCGCTTCTACGGGAGTCTGCTCGGCTGGACCTTCGACGAGGGCGCCCCCGAGTTCGGCTACTACACCATGGCCCGCGTGCACGGCGGCACCGTCGCCGCCATCGCGCCCAAGCAGCCCGGTATGGACATGCCCTCGGTGTGGAGCGTGTACCTCAAGAGCGCCGACATCGATGAGACGGCGCGGCGCATCACCGCCGCGGGCGGCAAGCTGATGGTCGAGCCGATGGACATCCCCGGCTCGGGGCGGATGCTGTTCGGCTTCGACCCGACCGGCGCCGCCTTCGGCGTGTGGCAGCCCGGCAATCACCGCGGCGCCGAACGCTTCGACGAGCCCGGCGCGATGTGCTGGCACGAGATCAACACCCGCGACGGCGCCCGCGCGGACGGCTTCTACGGCGCGCTCTTCTCGTACGAGCAGCAGCAGATCGGCGACGGCGCCAAGTTCGACTATACGATGTGGAGCATCGACGGCCACCCCGTCGCCGGCCGCCTGCAGATGACCGAGGAGTGGCAGGGCATCCCCCCGCACTGGAGCACTTACTTCGTGGTCGCAAACTGCGATGATAGCGCGAAGCTCGCCGGCGAGCTCGGCGGCAAGCTGTGCCACGGCCCCTTCGACTCGCCGCACGGCCGCATCGCTGTGATCGACGACCCCTGGGGCGCCACCTTCTCGATCATCCAGCGCCCGCCCGCGGCCGCCTGATCGTCGCCGCGGCACGCCGGGCTGCGCTGACCTTGCGCAGCCCGGCCTCGATGTCGCTGCCCCGGAGCTCGCGGAGGTCGACGGCGTGCAGCGACCCAGGGCGCGATCCTGGTCCGAGCATACGCCCGCAACCGCGACGGCCGAGGGCGTATGCTCCTCGCCGCATGCGCCGCCTCCTGCCAGCATTCTGTCCCGCGCTCCTGCTCGCAGGCTGCACCGCCCCCGCGTCCCCCCCGGTCGCCACCACCGCCGCGACCGCATCGACGCCCGCGGCCGCCACCACACCCGCGACACCCGCGATATCAACGACACCCGCGACACCCGCGACCCCGGAAGAACCCGCGACCCCGGACCAACCCGCGACCCCGGAAGAACCCGCGACCCCGGAGCAACCCACAACCCCGGAGCAACCCACAACCCCCGGAGCCCCGCGGCCATCGACGACGCACCGCCCGCCTTGCCGCCCGCGGCCCCGGCCGACGCCCGCTTCCAGCTGGCAGCCTACCGCGACGGCGAGCTGCGCCTGCACCTGCTCGGCGACGCGATCTTCGTCAGCGGCGCGGCCGGCCTGGCCCAGCTCGATCCCCGCGGCGATCACCTCGTGCCCGTCGAGTACGCGCTCGCGGGCCAGACCCCTCCCGACTGGTACTTCGACGAGTGGCTCCTGACCGGCCTCGGCGGGCGCTGGCCCGACAACGCGTGGTTGACGACCGAGTCCCACGTGTCGCGGTCGAGCACGCCGCCGCAGCTGCACCGCCGCGAGGGCAGCTTCTGGAGGCCCCAGAGCACCAAGGAGGGCATCCTCCACCGCACCTACCCGACGATCATCAACTGGCACTCGGGACAGGTGCTCGGCCTGCGCCTCTACCGGGTCGACCCCGCGATGTACGACACCGGCTCCGAGCTCTCGAAGGCGCAGCAGCGCCGCATCGACAGCGCGCTCGCGCGGGCCCGGCCCGGCTTCGACCTGCTCGCGGCGACGCCCACCCCCACCGCGATGATCATCGCCCCGGACCTCGCGCCGATCACCGCCGCGGCCGCGCCCACCGGCGAGCTGTTCCTGCTGGCCCGCAAGGGCCGCCCCGAGGCCGGCGCGCCGCAGGTCCAGCGCTTTGGCCTCAGCGGCGACGCCGCGATCTCCGGCACCGTCGACGCCCTGCCGAAGGGCCTGCAATGCGAGCTCCTGGCCGTCCGCGCCGCCGACGAGGCCTACGTCGCCTGCGCCCGCGCACGCGGCCCGGGCCGCGCCTACCTGGCCCGCTTCAATGGCAGCACCTGGTCCGAAGTACCTGCCCCAAAGGCCATCTCCTTCGTCGACCTCAGCGTCTCCCCCGCGGGCGAGCTCTACGCGGTGCTAGCGACCACCCAGAGCACGCGTCAGCTGTGGCACCGCGCCGCCCCCGACGCGGCGTGGCAGCAGGTCGAGCTCCCCGAGCTGCGCTTCGCCGACCGCGGCGCCCCCGAGTGGGCCTTCGCCCCCGTCGGCCACGAATTCACGCTCCAGCCCGCCGACCCCGAGGCCGCCGCGCGCAGCTGGCCCGTGCGCCCGCTGCAGGTCCTGGCCCGCCAGGGCGGCGACGTCTGGGTGGTCGCCGACACCGATCTCGAGCGCGAATCGATATCCTCGTACATGACCGTGCGGCACGTCGTGCTGCGCGCCGGCAAGGTCCGCCAACCACTGCGCATGCTGCCCGACGGCGACCTCGCGCTCGAGCTGCTCGACTGGCGCCCGGCCCCGGCCTGGACCCCCGTCGGCTGCGGCGACGAGGGCGAGAACCGGCCGGCCTTCGTCGCCCTGCGCACCCTGCCGCGCGACGCCCCGCGCAACCAGCCCGAGCCGCTGCTCGCCGCCTTCATCGCCGACAACAGGGCGCTGATGCCGTCGGTCGCCCGCGCCGTCGAGGTGTTCCGCCGCGGACGCCGGACCGTCGGGCTGTATGTCCAACCGAGCGACCAGGCCAGCGCCGACGCGCTGCTCGCCGCGCTGGGGCGCGCCGCGCCCGACGAGCCGCACAAGCTCGAGTGCCGCCAGCCGCGGATCCGCCGCGAGTTCGACAAGACCAGCGGACAGGCCCTGCAAGCGCCCGCGCTGTGACACGCCAGACGGCCCACGCACGACCGGCGCCGCGTCTTCGAGACCTGGCTCTCGGGACAGCCCCTACCGCGGCGAGCGAGCCGCGACAAGCCCCGCCAGCGCCCTCACCAGGCCGGCTCACCGCGCCCGTCGCCGCAGCTCGCCGACGCCGAGGATGAACGCCGCCGTGAACGCCTGCGCCTGCACGAAGGCCCGCCGCGACGACGCCCCGCCGTGCCCGCCATGCATCTCCGTGCGCAGGAGAAACGGCCCCCCGCGCCCCTGCGCCCGCGCCCGCGCCACATAGCGCGCCTGCTCGTGGTATTCGACCCGGCTGTCCGCCAGCGACGACAGCACCAGGATCGGCGGATACTCGCGCGCCCCGAGGTTGGTGTACGGGCACCAGCGCCGCATCACATCATAGTCCGCGCGCACCCGCGGGTCGCCCCACTCCTCGTACTCGATCGTCGTCAGCGGCGCGCTGGCGTCGGCCATGGTCCCGACCGCGTCGAGGAAGGGCACCCGCAGCACGGCACCCGCGAACAGCTCCGGCCGCGCGTTGAGGGCCGCGCCCATCAGCCCCCCGCCCGCGCTCTCGCCCGCGATCACCAGCTGCCCCGCGGTGGTCCGGCCCTCCGCGATCAACGCTTCGGCGACCGCGATCAGGTCGCCGGCCGAGCGCTCGCGCAGCCGCACCCGCGCCGCGTCGTGCCACGGCTCGCCCAGCTCACCACCGCCGCGCACCCACGCGATCACGAAGTCGACCCCGCGATCCAGCAACGCACATCGCGTCGGGTCGTGGTCCGGATCGTAGACCGACCCGTAGGCCCCGTAGGCCTCGAGCAGCAGCGGCCGCGGCCCCAAAGGCCCGGCGCCGGCGAAGTACAGATATTGGATCTCGACCCCGTCGGCCGCCCGCGCCGCGCCGATCGTCGCCGGTGTCGCCCCGGCACCGCCGCAGGACCCCGTCGCCGGCCGCTGCTGCAGCAGGGTCTGCCGCCCGTCGGCGAGCTCGATGTCGAGGGTCCGCTCCGGCTCCTTCACCGACTCGACATATACCCGCAGCCGCGCCGCCAGCGGATCGGGGTTCTCGCCGACCGTGATCGTCACCAGCCCGCGCGTGTACACGTCCGCGTCGGCCCCCTCGCCGACCCGCGTGCGCCCGCCAGTCGCGAGGTCGACGACCTCGAGGCCCGGCCGCCCGCGCTCCCGCTGCGACAGCACCAGCTTGCCCCTGAATGCATCGACATCGGTGATCGCCACGTCGGCCCGACCGGGCACCAGCGGCCGCCAGCGCGCCGGCCGCGGGTCGTCCTCGGGCGCCGTCATCACGCGAAAGTTCGGGGTTTCGTAATTGCTGCGCACATAGAAGGTGTCGCCCGCGTGGTCGAGGTCGTACAGGTGCCCGGGCCTGCGCGCCGCGATCGTGACCCACGGCGTATCACTCCCGGCGGGGGCGTCGGCCCGGGCCACCCGCGCCTCGCTGGCGCCGTACGAGTCCGCCGCGAGGATGAACCACTCGCCCGAGCGAGTGCGCCGCACCGATAGCTCATACTTCGCGTCGTCCTCCCGCAGCACCAGCGGGTCCGGCCCGGTCTCGCCGCGGCGATGGCGGTGCAGGGCATACGAGCGAAACGCGTCGTCGCGCACCGTGTACAGCAGCTCGGCCCCGTCGGCGCTCCACGCCGCCGAGGTGACGCGCTGCAGGCGATCGGGCCCCAGCGCCCCCGTCTCCAGGTCCTTGATATACAGCGTATAATTCTCGGCGCCGATCTCATCCGTGCTGTAGGCCAGATAACGCCCGTCGTCCGACAGCTCGAACAGCTCGAGATCGAAGAACGCCTTGCCGCGGGCCAGCGCCTCCGGGTCGAGCACCTGCTGCGGGGCGGCGCCCGGCGGCGCGTCGACGCGCCGCCGCAAGTACAGGGGGAGCTCGCGGCGCCGCTCACTCCGCGTCCAGTACAGCCACGCCCCGCGCCGCACCGGCACGCTCTCGTGATCGACGTAGGTCCCCGCGTCGATCTCCCGGGCCAGCGCCCGCATCAGGCCCGCGTACGGCCGCATCAGCGCCGCCGCGTACGCGTTCTCCGCCGCGAGGTGCCGCCGCACCGCCGGGTCCTCGCCACCGGCCCGCAGCCACGCGTACTCGTCGTGCCGCGCCTCGCCGTGCAGGGTGACCACCACCTCGTCGACCTGCCTGGCCGTCGGAGCTCGCGGCGCCGCGAGCAGCAGGGAGAGCGCGACGACGGCGAGCGGAGCGGGCACCGCGACACTTTGCCGGCCGCGCGAACGACCAGCAAGCCGTCGCTTCGATCTCGCAAGGGTCACGACGACCAAAATGGTCGCCGCGGTCGCCGGAGCGGTCGCCGAAGCGGGGCCCTGTCAGCGCTCCGTCTCGTACCAGGTCTGGGTGCGGAAGAACGGGCCGAGGTAGCCGCGGATCTTGATGTTGCCGTCATGCATCCAGATCTTGCAGCGGTAGGTCTTGTTCTTCTCGGGGTCGAAGACCTTGCCGTGCTCCCACACACCGTCGGCGTCGCGGTCCTCGAGGCCCCACACGACGACCATGCCCTCGATCGGGGCGTTGTAATCGTCGCCCTCGCACTTGTCACACAGCGCGCCGGGCCTGAGGAGCAGCTTCTCGACGCGGCCGTACAGCTTGCCCTCGACCTCGTAGAGCTTGACGATCGACTTGGTCTCGCCGGTCTCGTCGTCGACGGTCTTCCAGTAGCCGTGCGGGGTGGTCCGGGCGAAGGCCATCACGGTCGAGGCGACCAGGGTCAGGGCAGCGGCGATCGTGACAGCGGCGAATTTCTTGGTGAGCATGGGTCGTGATCCTCCAAAGACAGCGGCCCAGTGTATCGCGGCTGGGCGGCCCGTGACAGGACCCCGGGGACCGCGTCACCGCGCGTGCGAACGCGAGCTCAGCGGCGGCCACGTCGTCGGCCACAGCACCTCGACCAGCGTGAGCCCCTCGGGCGGCGCCGTCGCCCCGCTGCGCTGGCGCTCCGGCCGGGCCAGCAGTTCGGCCACTTGCTCCGGCGGGCGGCGACCGAGCCCGACCTCCACCAGCGTGCCGACCATGATGCGCACCATGTTCTGCAGGAAGGCCTCGCCGCGCACCTCGACCTCGACGATCGCCGCCGGGTCGTCCACCAGGCACGGCGGGTCCGCGGGCAGCTCGTCGCGCGTCGCCTCGCCGCGCACCGTCACCGCCTGCATGCGCCGCACCGTCGTCCGCGCCTGGCAGCCTGCGGCGCGGAAGCCCGCGAAGTCGTGCTCACCCACGAAGTGCTGCGCCGCCGCGTGCATCGCCGCGACGTCGAGGCGTCGTCGCGGCAGGTGCCACTCGCCGCGGGCCGTCTGCGGCAGCCGGCGCGCCCCGGTGCGGATGCGATAGCGATAACACTTGCCGAGGTTCCAGAAGCGCGGGTCGACCTCGCCGCCGTCGGCCAGCGTCGCCTGCCACACCGCGAGCACCGCGAGGTCGCGCGGCAGCTTGCCCTGCAGCCCCAGCAGCACCCCGCGCTCGGGGATCTCGAGCGGCGCCTCGTAGCCCGCGATCTGCCCGAGCGCGTGCACCCCCGCGTCCGTCCGGCTCGCCCCCCGCGTCCGCACCGGCTGGCGATACAGGCCGGCGAGCGCCGCCTCGAGCTCACCCTGCACCGTCCGCAGCGGCCGCGAATCGCCAGTCCCACCCGCATGGGCTCCGCTCGCCTGGCGCGCGAAGCCATGAAAGTCGGTGCCGTCGTAGGCCAGGCGCACGAGCATGGTCATGGCAAACGGCGCGCACGATGGCGGCAGGGCATCGCCCTGTCAAGCCGACCGAGCACCGCGACGCGCCGACCGCTCGGAGCTCAGACCTTCGCCACGGGCTGCTAGGGTCCGAACAGTCCGGCCGCGGCGCGCAGGTCGACGGCGGCCCGGTGATATTCGGACAGCGCGTCGAGCTCCTGCAGGGCCGCGTCGGTGGCGGCCTGCTCGCGCAGGTTGACGAGCAGGAGCGTGCTGTCGCCGAGGCGGAAGCGGCTGCGCTCGGCCTGCTCCAGCGCGTGGGCCGCGGCGAGCTGCTCGCGCGCGAGGCCGACGCGGGCGTGCGCCGCCGTCAGGGCCGAGTAGGCGTCGCGGAGCTCGAGCGCGACCACGTCCCGGGCCATGCGCAGCTCGGCGTCGATGCGGGCCAGGTCCGCCTGGGCGCGGCGCAGCTTGCCCCGGGCGGTGCGGAGCGCCAGCGGCAGCTCGACGCTCACCCCCGCGACAAACTCGGCCGGCCGCAGGTACGCGTAGGCCGGGTCGACGCTGCCGACATCCTTGGATGCATAGGCGTCGAGGTCGATGCGCGCGGAACGATTGTTGCGGGCCAGCTTCAGCTCGACCGTCGCCGCCTCGCGCTGCAGGAGCAGCCGGCGCAGGTCGGGCCGGCGCGCCAGGGCCTCGTCGAGCAGCGCCTCGGGCACATCGCCGACGGGCCGCTGCGGCTCCGGGAAGGCCTCCGGCAGGCGCGTCGGCGCCGGCACCGTGACCTCGCCTTCGGGGTCACGCAGGTGCCGGGCCAGGTCGAACGCCGCCTGCTGCAGCGCCCGCTCGGCGGCGACGATGCGGGCGGCGCGGTCGAGGATCGCCCGGCGGTTGTCGAGGCCCTCGACCGGCGGCACGCTGCCCGCGGTGATCTGCTTGCGCAGCGCCTCGTCGCGGTCCTCGGCCAGCGCGAGCAGGCTGCGCTGCACCTCGAGGCGCAGGCCGGCGCCGACCCAGGCCCAGTAGGCGCGCCCGGCCGTCCGCTGCAGCTCGAGCATCCGCGCGTCGACGTCCGCCGTCGCCCCGTCCTGCGCCAGCGCCGAGACCCGCAGGTCGGCGCGTCGGCGATCGATAGGTCCGCCCTGCCACAGCGGCAGGCCGAGGCCGGCCCGCAGCTCGCCGCCGTCGGCCGTCTTGCCGCGCAGGTCGTAGACCGCGAAGCTGCCGAGCCCCAGCCGCCACCCCCCGTACACGCTGAGGCCCCACAGCGGCGTCGCCTGGCGCACCTCGACGTCGACGGTGCCCCGCGGGTACGCGCCGATCGGCGCGTACTGGCCGCGCGCGCGCAGCATCGGGTCGAAGCCGCCGCGCGCCGCCAGCGTGTCGCCCTCGGCCGCGCGCAGGCGCTGGCGCGCCGCCTCCAGCTGCGGGTGCGTCGCGGCCAGCACCGCCAGCACCTCGGCCAGCGTCAGGATCTCGCGCGGCGCCGACGCGACGGCTGTCTCTTGCGCCATGGCCTCACGAACATGTCCGAACAGGCAGATCACCAGCAACACGAGCAACACCCGGATCACGGCTCATCCTCCTCTCTCACGCGGCGGTGCTCCTTGCCGTGCGCCGCGTCGCCGACCGGGGCCCCGGTGAGCACCGGCGGGAAGCCATTGAACTGACGCCACAGCTCGTAGCCGAGGCGGACCTCGTCGAGCAGGACCCAGCCGTGGGCGCGCACGCCCTGGCGCAGGTACTGGGCCGCGGGCCAGTGGTCGACGGGCGCAGCCTCGAGGTCGGGCAGCACGACCACGCGGAAGTGGCCCTTGCCGTCGTCGGTGGCGTCGACGTAGGCGACCACGCCGCCGAAGGTGCCGACCGCGACCGAGGGCCAGCCGACGAACTGCACCGCTGGCCAGCCCTCGAACTGCAGGCGCACGTGCCGGCCCGGCGTGACCAGCGGGGCGTCGATGCCGTCGAGCCACAGCTCGACCGCCCGCGCCTCGGTGTCGGGCACGAACTGGGCGATCGGGTCGCCGGCCTTGACCATCTCGCCGCCCTGGCGGGCGATCAGCCGCAGCACGCTGCCGTCGCGCGGCGCCGTGACGACCATCGCCCCTTGCCGCACCTGACGGACCTCGATGCGCGCGAGCTCCTGCTCGGCCCGGGCCAGGTCGCTGCGCGCCGTCTCCAGCGCGACCTTCGCGGCGTCGACCGCCGCCCCCGTGTCGCCGCCGATCCGCGAGGTGTCGGCGCGCATCGCCTTGACCTCGCCGCGGGCCGCCCCCTGCGCCGCCCGGGCCCGCAGCAGGTCGGCGCGGGCCGTCTGCTCGGCGAGCTCGGCGAGCTCGAGGCTGCGGGTCGAGGCGAGGCCCTCCGCGGCCAGCTTCTGGGTCCGCTCGAGGTTCAGGATCGACGCGTTGAGGCCGGCCTGGGCCGCGTCGACGGCCTGCTGCGCCGCCAGCTCGCGGTCGACGGCCATGCCGGCGCGCATGCGGGCCCCGTCGGTCGCCGCGAGCTGGGCCAGCGCGAGCCCGTCGATGCGCTGCTGGCTCAGGTCGATCGCCCGCCGGGCCGCCTCGACGCGGTCCTGCGCCGCGCTGCGCTCGCGCTCGATGCGGGCCATGATGTCCGGGTCGTTGTCGGCGATGCGGGCGATCGGGTCGCCCGCGGCGACGTGGCTGCCCTCGTCGACCATCCACTCGACCACGCGTCCGTCCATCGGCGCCTCGAGGGCCTGCTGGCGGTCGAGCGGCGCGTACGCGATCACGCGGCCCTGGCCGGGCAGCGACTGCTGCCACGGCGCCAGCGCCAGCAACAGCATCAGCATCAGCGCCGCCAGCACCAGCCAGCGCGCCAGCGCCCGCGCCGTCTGGGTCGGCTGCGTCAGGCGCAGCACGCTCGGCTCAAAGCCCAGGGAGTGTCTCGTGTCGCTGTCCATGTCGCCTCCGTTCACTCCGGTGAGAGATCGAGGACACGGCGGCAGCGGGCCCGCACGCGCGGGTCATCGCTGACCACCAGCACCGTCCACGGCGCGTCGGCGGCGAAGATGTGCTCGAGCAGCGCCTCGTGCTGCTCGCGCGCCAGCTTGAGGCCGTCGAGCAGGCCGTCGATGAGCAGCAGCCGCGGCTGGGCCGCCAGCGCCCGCGCGAGCACCAGGCGCCGCGCCTGCGCCCCCGACAGCGGCGCACCCGTGGGCGCCAGCATCGTCTCGAGGCCCTTCGGCAGCGCCCCGATCGTGTCGGCGAGGTCGACCAGGCTGAGCGCCACCCGCAGCGTCGTCAGCGGCACCTGCGGCGCGCCGAGCCGCAGGTTGTCGAGGATCGACGCGTGGAACAGATCACCCGGGCGGACCAGCGCGACCTGGTCGCGCAGCGCCGGCAGGTCGGCCATCCGCAGGTCGACCCCGTCGACCTCGATCTGGCCCTGCGCGGGCCGCCGCAGGCCGAAGCAGAAGTCGAGCAGCTCGCTCTTGCCGGCCCCGCAGCTGCCGGTGAGCAGCACCCGCTCGCCCGCCGCGATCTCGATGTTGCCGCGCCCCGGCAGCGCCCCGCGCACGAGCACCCGCGCCGGCCCGTTCGAGAACTCGCGCGCCCCGCCGACCGGCTCCAACGGGAGGTCGATCAGCTTGCCGAGCTTCTCGAGCGCCGAGAGCAGGTCGTAGAACTTCTCGAGGTGCTTGCCGAGCGTGGCGAAGCTGGCCGACACCGCCGTGACCACCAGCTCCGCCGCGACCAGCTGACCGAGCGTCAGCTGGCGCTCGAGCACCAGCAGGCCGCCGACCCCCAGCAGCGCCGCCCCGGCGATCACCTGCAGGCCGAGGCCGCCGATCAGCTGGCGCACCAGGCGGGCGAAGTGGGCCCGGCGCGCCGCCAGGTAGCCGCGCGCGAGCAGCTCGGCGCGGCTGACCGCGTGGCGCATGCCCGCCTCCGACTTGAACAGCACCGGGTTACGCGCGACCTCCTCGAGCCACGCGACAGTCTCGTACTTGCACGACGACTCGTGCAGGCTGCTGGCGATCGCCGCCCGCAGCGGGATCATCACGATCGCCGCCAGCGCGATCAGCAGCGCCACGTCGAAGGCCAGCAGCAGCGGGTGGTAGAACGCCAGCAACACCATGCCGACCACCGCCTGCAGCGCGATCGACACCCCGTCGAGCAGCAGCGCCGCGCCGGCCTTCTGGACCATCACGACGTCGAAGAAGCGGTTGACCAGCTCGGGCCCGTGCGCCGCCCCGTGATCGCCGATCTTGTGATCGCCGAGGTCGACCCGCGGCAGCCGGCGGGCCACGTCGGCCACCGCCCGCACGAACAGTCGCTGCTGCAGGACCTCGACCACGAACGCCGCGAAGGCCTTGAGCGCCGCCGCGAACGACAGGCCCGCGACCAGCACCAGCGTCAGGACAAACAGCGGCTGCAGCACCGACCCGAAGGCCACCGTGTTGACCAGCGCCTGCACGGCGATCGGGCTGACCAGGCTGAGCGCGCCGATCCCCACGGCGTAGACCATGACCACCCCGAGGTCCGCGCGCTCGAGGTGGATGAGCGCGCGCAGGCGGCCGAGCGCGCGCGCCGTCGGCTCGCGGGCGGCGACCCGCCGCGCGTGCAGGGCGTCGAAGGGCAGCGCCGGCTCGATCAGCAGCCAGGTCGTCGGCGCGTCGGCGCTGACCAGCCCGAGCACCCGCTGCAGCGCCCGCCCGGACAGCCGCACCCGCGACTCGTCCCCGTCGGCGACGACGCGACCGACCAGCCCGCCGCGCCCCGCCCCCGTCACCAGCAGCCAGCGCCCCCGCGTGGGCGAGCCCGCCAGCGTCAACGCCGGCAGCCCCGGGCCGACCCGCCCGCGCAGCTCCGCCGCCGTGAGCTCGACCGCCTGCGCCCGCAGCCCCATCCGCGCCGCCGCCCGCGTGACCGCGGCGACAAACCCCTCCCGTGGGTCGACGCCCTGCAGCGCCGCCCAGGCCTGCGCCGGCTCGAAGTCCGTACCGACCTGCTCGGCCAGCAGCTCGAGGACCCGCAGGAGATCGCCGTGGGGCCCGCCGGACCCCGCCGTCGCGTCAACCATGACGCCCCCCCGTGGCCGTCAGGCGCCGGCCCACCGCGCGCCCGAGCCGATCGATGAAGTGCAGCGTCGCCGCCTCGCTCGCCCAGTCCTCGGCCGCCAGCGCGACCACCTCGCCGCCGACGAGGCGGACCCTGGCGCGCAGCACCAGCCGCCCCTCCCCCGTCTCGGCGGTCCGCAACGCCGCCCCGATCACCGACGCCGCGAAGCGCGTCAGCACCAGCCGCAGCCGCTGCTCCGCGAGCATAGACAGGGCCCCGCCCGCGCCAATGTCGACCTCGACTCGCATGGACCCCTTCTATGCGAGACCTTCGCTGTGCGAACAAGTAGATAATATATGCCTTTAACTTTGATAAAATCGCAGTCCGTGACCACGCTCAACTACCACCACCTCCTGCACTTCTGGGTCGTCGCGCGCGAGGGCGGGGTGGCGGCCGCGGGCCGGCGCCTGCGCCTGTCCCAGTCGACGCTCTCGACCCAGCTGCGCCAGCTGGAGGAGCAGATGGGCCAGGCGCTGTTTGACCGCAGCCAGCGACGCCTCGCCCTCAGCGAGGCCGGGCGCACCGCCTTCCGCTACGCCGACGAGATCTTCGGCCTCGGCCGCGAGATGGTCGACGCCCTCCATCACCCCGCCGACCGCACCCTGCGCCTCGCCATCGGCGTCACCGATGCCGTGCACAAGCTCATCGCCTACCGCCTGATCGAGCCCTCCCTGAAGCTCCAGGGCGGCATCCAGGTCCACTGCAGCGAGGACAAGCTCGAGCGCCTGCTGCCCATGCTCGCCAGCCACGAGCTCGACCTCGTCCTCTCCGACACCCCGCTGCAACCCGGCGCCGCGCTCAAGGCCTTCAATCACCCGCTCGGCCACAGCGAGGTCGCGATCTTCGCGGCCGGGCCGCTGGCGACCCGCCTGCGCCGCGGCTTCCCCGGCAGCCTCGACGGCGCCCCCTTCCTCCTGCCCGCCGGCACCAACGCGCTGCGTCGCGAGCTCGACCGCTGGTTCGACCAGCACGCCCTGCGCCCGCAGGTGGTCGGCGAGTTCGACGACAGCGCCCTCCTCAAGGTCTTCGGCCAGGCCGGCGTCGGCGCCTTCGCCGGGCCCAGGGTCATCGCCGACGAGATCGTCCGCCAGTACGACGTCAAGCTCGTCGGCCACGCCGAGGGGCCCCTCGAGCGCTACTTCGCGATCTCGGCCGAGCGCCGGCTCAAACACCCCGGCGTCGTGGCCATCTCCGCCGCCGCCCGCAGCGAGCTGTTCACCACGACCTGAACCCCTATGCGACACTGCCGACGCGATGCGGACCGCCCCCCTGCGCCTGATGATCTTCGACCGCAGCTGCACCGGACCGCGGCTGCGCCCCGGACTGTCGCACGCGTGGTGGAGCGGCGCGCAGCTCTACGGCCGCGTGCTCGGCCGCCTCGACGCCTGGCACGGCGCGCACAGCTGGGCCGAGGCGCTGACCTGGATCGCCCAACACCAGCCCTCGCGGCCGATCGCCGAGCTGCAATTTTGGGGGCACGGCAAGTGGGGCCGCGCGTACATCGAACGCGACATCCTCGACGCCACCGCCCTGCAGCCCGGCCACCCGCTGCACGCCTCGCTGCTGGCGATCCGCGAGCGCCTGGTCGGGCCCGAGGCGCTGTGGTGGTTTCGCACCTGCGAGACCTTCGGCGCCCTCCCTGGCCACGACTTCGCGCGCCGCTTCAGCGACTTCCTCGGCGCTCGCGCGGCCGGCCACACGTACATCATCGGCGGCTGGCAGAGCGGCCTGCACAGCCTCGGCCCCGGCGAGCAGCCCGGCTGGTCGCCGCTCGAGGGCCTCAAGGCCGGTCCGCCCGACGACCCGCGCGAGGCCCTGTGGTCGCGCCGCCGCGAACCCAACACCATCCATTTCCTCTCGGGCAAAATCCCCGCGGGATACTGACACCACTGTCACCATCGCCGGCGACCCGAGCAGCCCCGAGGTCTCCGTCCACCTCACACCCCAAGGGAGGAGCCGCCGCGCTCACCTGTCCCGCAGGACAGGCTCAGCCGCCGACCGGCCGCAGCGCGCGCAGCCACGGCGCCGTCTCGCTCTGGAAGCGCCCTAGCGCCTTGTCGCGCAGCGGCGCCCCGACGATCGCCGGGCGACCCTCGTCGCCGCGGGCGATCACCAGCGGGTCCAGCATCGTCACCTCGCCGCCCTCCTCGCGGCGCAGCTCGAGGCGCACGCGGTCGGTCGCGGTCTTGCCGCTGTGCCCGGCCAGGCCGATCAGCTGACCCTGCCGCACCTTCACGCCCGGGCGCAGATCGCCGAGCGTGCGCAACAGATGGGCGTAGCGAGCCACCACCCCGCCGGGCAGCTCGAGCTCGACGACGATGCCGGCATCACCTGTCTCTTCGGCCAGGCGCACCACGCCGTCGCCGAGCGCGACCACCGGGGCGCCCTCGGGCCGGCGATACAGCGCCCCGGCCCGCCCCGCGACCACCTCGACCGAGGGCGGCATCATCGCCCGGGCGTCCGACGAGATCGCGTGGAAGCGCAGCGGCGAGCGCAGCAGGGCCCGCCGCTGCGGCCGACCCTCGGCGTCGTAATACACCGCCAGCTTGCTGCCCTCGGCCTGGTGGCGGAAGTAGCTGAAGCGGCCGGCGGCGCCGCGGAACCGGACCGCCAGCAGCGCGCCGTAGCGGTGGAAGCTCTTGCCGAGCGACCGCTTCTCGACCAGCAGCTCGACGCGGTCGCGTGGGTGCGCCTCGGTGACGAGGTCGACGTCGAAGGCCAGCAGCTCGGCGATCAGGTCGGCGAGCTCGGGCCGCTCGCCCGCCTCGACGACGGCGCGCACGAGGTCCGCGTCGGCGCCGAGCTCGAGCCGCACGACCGCGATGTCACTGACCGGCGGGTGCTGGATCGTTCGCACCTGCAGCGCCCCGTCGGCGCGACAGGCCTGCACGAGGTGGCCCTCGGCCAGCTCGATCTCGAGGGCCTGCACGCCGCCGCGGCGGTCCATCGCCACCCGCACCGGCGCGCCCGTGCCGGCGACCAGGCCGAGGTCGAGGCTCGGCCGGATCGCCGCCTCGACCGCGTCGATCTCCGGACCCGCGACCCCGAGCTCGAGCAACAGCAACCGCAAAGTCCGACCGCTCCCGAGCGCGCTGGCCTGAAAGATCTGGTCGTGCAATCCCTCGAAGATACGCACGGGGTCGCCGCCGCAGGCCCGCTCCGGCGGGTCGGCGAAGCTGCCCAGCGGGCCGCCTCCACCGTCGTCGTCACTCGCACCGATCATCGTCGGCCGCGGCGCGCCGAGCTCGAGCACCGAGCTGCCCTCGCGCCACACGAACACGTACGCGTTGACCAGCGCCAGCAGCGTCAGCAGCAGCACCGTCCGGTTGCGAACCTTGCGCTCGTGCGGGTCCAGCGGGGCCCGCCGCGGCGCCCGGTCGTCGCCCTGCACGCGCCGGTTGACGCGGCGCTTGACCGGCGACTGCCCGCGCTGCGAGCCCGCCTCCGCCGTCACCTTCGCGGCGCGGCGGCGGTGTCCGCCCTTGCCGGGCGCCCCCTGCACCCGGCGCTTGCCCTCGTTGCGCACCAGGCCGCCACTATCCGATCAGCGCAGCAAGGGGCAAGTTTCCCCCACTTTCCCCAGCCGGGCCGCGCGCTCCTGAATGCCTGTACAGGTGCCGCTGGCTACACCGCGTCCAGCAGCGGGCTCGGCCCGTACATCACCTTGTAGCCGTTGCGGTACTTGTGAGCGAGGCCCTCCTCGATCGTTGAGCAGCCCCAGATCGTGTGTCCTCCGCTGGCCACGCCGAAGTTCATGATATCGGTTCCGTGCTCGCTGCGGCGGCCGAGCGAGATGCACACGTGGGAGATGCGCCACTTCTCGCCGATCTTGTCGGGGCTGTCGCCCGCGAAGAACACGACGTCGCCGGCCGGCGGCGGCGCGTCGCCGGGGCGCCATTGCTTCGCGCCGTGGGCCCCGAGGCTCTCGGCCAGCTGGGCGTAGTAGGCGTCATTGCCCATCGACTTGCCGAGGTTGGCCTTGAAGCTGGCCTGCAGCTTGGCGTCGTCCTTGACCTTCTCCTCATACCATTGCTCGACGGTCTCGCGCGTGTCCCAGACGCGACGCTCGATGCGCTTCTGGATGATGCCCTCGCGCAGCAGCTCCGGTTCTTGCTCGAGCCGGGCGGTGCCGGACTCCTGGGCCGCGACGCCCGCCTCGGCGGCGCGCTGATGCAGGTCGCGCAGCGTCTGGTACGAGACGAGCCCGGCGACGTACATCGAGAACAGCACGCCCTCCCAGCAGTTCATGGTGCCGGTCTGGAGGTCGGGCCGATGCTCGCTGCGCTCGTTGTTGTCGAGCATCCACAGCGAGAAGTCGCCCTTGCGAAGGATCTGAAAGCCCGCCGCGGGGTCGGGCCCCGAGCCGTCCTCCCACACCAGCGCCCGGTCGAGCAGGACCGCGGCGAGGATGAGCGCCTCGCGGGCGTCGAGGCTGCGGCCGACGATCTCCCATAGGCCGCGGTCGCGCACGAGCGCCTGCTTCACCTCCATATCGTCGAGGCCGAGGATCTCGTCGCGGATCTCGTCGATGCTGCCCCGACCGCCGGCCAGCCCCTCGATCCGCTCGCGCAGCGGCTGGGCCCGGCGATCGACCTCCGCCTTCGGCAGCGCCTCGCGCCACGACATGCCCACATATTCCTGCTTGCCGTGGCAGAGCGGCAGCCAGCTGAGCTCCTGCACGGCGCGCGCGCGCACGGCCTTGACCTCGCCGACCCGCCCGGCCTCGACCGAATCGTTGTAGGCGGCGAGCCCGGTCAGGCCGTCGAAGCGGGTGATAAAGGCGTCGCAGGCGGTCTTTACGGCCTGCAGCGCCGCCTCGACGCGGTCGTGCCCGAGCGTGTGCAGCGGGCCCGGCCGCGGGATCGGCAGGTCGGCCCAGGCGGCGTAGCCGTCGAGCTCGGTGAGCAGCGCCTTGTAGAGCTTGCTGCGGTGGTGGTACCCGCCGAAGGTGTCGGCCTTGGGTTCACCGGCCTTCTCGATGAGCTGAGCGCGGGACATCAGGCGCTGCACCGCGACGCGACCCGCGGGGGCTGTGCCGGCGGAGAACATCGCGGCGACCGGGCGCCGCTGCGTCACCGCGTCCGCGACCCGATCGGCGTGGCGTTCGTACGCGTCGCCGGCCCGGCCGAGGTCGCCGGTGAGGCGCACACCGGCGCGCTGCTGCAGCACGTGGGCGGCCTCGTGCGCCACCGCGTGCAGGCTCGGGCTCGCGTCGGCGAACGCGACGCGGTCGCCCGTTGCATACGCCGCGGCGCCGGTCGCCGCGCAGGCGCTGCGTGCCGCCTCACCCAGGTGGGCACGCACGCCGGACAGGTCGTGCTCGCCGAACAGCGGCTGGAGCTCGCGCAGGTGCGGCAGCGCGGCGCCGGGCCCGAGCACGCCGCGGGCCGCGTGCTCGTGCGGCGTCGCATCGTCATCGCGCGCGAGCTCCGAGCGCCACGCGGCCAGCGGCTTGGCCTGCACGGGTCCGGTCAGCCGCCGCGTCGTCGCCTGGTTGCCGATGGCGCCGCGCAGCGCAGCGCTGTGGCGCAGATCTTGGGGTGACAGCGAGGTCTGGCGCCGAAGCCCGGGCAGCCGCGACTGCGTCGCTGCCAGCTCGTCGTGCGAGCCCACCAGATCGGCAGCCGGGCGCCCCCTGCGTGCCATTTCGCTGCCACCGTATCGGCCACCCATGCGGCGATCATCGCATCGCCGGCCCGGGACCGTCAATGCGCGAGCGCCCATCGACGGGTCTGCTCACCCGCGCACACGGCCGCTGTCCCGGGCGATCCGGGGCTTCGCCTTCGCTGCGGGCTTCGCCTTCGCCTTCGCTGCGGGCTTCGCCTTCGCCTTCGCCTTCGCCGCTGCGGGCTTCGCCTTCGCCTTCGCTGCGGGCTTCGCCTTCGCTGCGGGCTTCGCCTTCGCTGCGGGCTTCGCCTTCGCCTTCGCTGCGGGCTTCGCCTTCGCTGCCGGCTTCGCCTTCGCCTTCGCCTTCGCGGCCGGCTTCGCCTTCGCCTTCGCCTTCGCTGCGGGCTTCGCCTTCGCGGCCGGCTTCGCTATCGCCTTCCGCTTTGGTTGAACGACCTCCGTCTCCATCGCCGCGGGCGGGAACTTGTCGACGTGCGCGGTCCACTTCCCGTCCGTCGCCGTGATCCGAATCGTCGCTATCGGCCATTCGGCCGTGAGGATCGCGCGGACCTCACCGAGCGACATCGAGTCGAGGTCGTGCCCCTCGGCGACGTCGAGCTCGACGTCCTCGATGATTTCGTCGACGATCTCCCGGTCGAGCTCCGCCCCCTCGGCGCCGTGGCGCTTCGCCGCGTCGGTCAACAACTTGCCGAGCGCCGTCGCGGCGCCGGCCTTCGTGAGCATGCCGTCCGTGCCGAGCAGCCCGGAGCGCAGCACCTCGAGCGCGCCGAGCTTGCGCGCCGTCGGCGACGACATGTCGAAGGTGAGCGTGCGCAGATCGGGGGCGATGCGATACCGGAGCTCGACGACCTTGCCGCTGCGCCTGGTGCCCGCGAGCTGCGCCTTCGCCCGCCCGAGCACCTCCCCGTACGTGATCTTCGATCCCTGGCGCCCGGACTTCGGCACGAGCAGGGCGATCGACTCGACCGGCCCGCTGCCGGTACCACAACCGCTATCGGTCATACGCGCCCACGCGCCGCGACCGCCCGCCTCAACGGCGAGCAACACGCAATCCTGCGTACGCGGCCCGGTGGCGACGCGCACCGCGCGGCCGATCCAGTCCTTCGGGATGGCCTTCGGCTTGGTCATCAGGTCCTTCACCGCGTACGAGGTCGGTGCGTACGCCGGGACCATGATGAGGTCGGGGCTCGGCGGCAGGTCCATGTCGTCCCACGAGCTGCGTGGGACCAGGATCCAGAAGTCGTCGGCGGCGCCGGCCTCGACGAGCTTCTCGCCGACCTCGGGTGCGATCGGCTTGCACGCCGAGAAGGTGTCGGTGACGACGAATGCGCGGCTCGCCCAGGTCGAGCCCTTCTCGAGGTGCGCGATCCAGGCGGGATGCGTGACGCTGATCTCGAGCGTCGCGGCCGGGCGGCGACCGGCCTGCTTCGCCGTCGCCAACACCTTCGAGATGAAGCCACGCGCAAACTTCGTCTGCCACGCCCGGTCCATCGTGTCGCTATACGACACCGCGGCTGCGAACGCGCCCTCGTCGGAGGCCTCCTCGAGCAGCTGGATCGCAAAGCTCTCGTTCGCGGGCGGCCCCCCCGAATCCGGGTGGATGGAGGCGACACGGAGGGTAAGGTCGGTGCCCTTCTTGGCCAGCACCTTCACTTGAAACAGATCGGAGCCCATGTGGACTCCATAACATATCGAGGTGAGCCCGCGATCTCCGTAGTTTTACGGACCTCAACAGGCAAACGCAGCGCCACTCACCCGCGTACGCGGGCGTTGTCCGGGTCGTAGAGCGGGCGCAGCGAGGCGATCGCGGGGTAGAGCGTATCGGCGATGTCGACCTCCCAGCGGCCGGCGTCGAGGTAGGCCTGGTCGATCGGCTCGCCGGCGTCGATCATCGCCAGGCCGACCGCGCCGCCGAGGGTGTGGCCATACGAGGCGGCGCGGATGTAGCCGAGCGGGCGGCCGTTTCGCCGCACGACCTCGGCGTGGAACATCAGCGGCTCCGGATCCTTTAAGAGAATCTGCACGAGGCGCTTCGTCAGCGGGCCGGCGGCCTTCTTCGCCAGCACGGCGTCGCGGCCGAGGAAGCCGGGCTTCTTGAGGTCGACCGCGAAGCCGAGCCCGGCCTCGAGCACCGAATCGGTGTTGTCGATGTCGTGGCCGTAGTCGCGATAGCCCTTCTCCATGCGGCAGCTGGCCAGTGTCTTGAGGCCGGCGTGGCGCAGGCCGACGCGCTCGCCGGCGGCGACCAGGCGGTCGTAGACGTGGGTGGCCTGCTCGCTCGGGATGTAGAGCTCGTAGCCGAGCTCGCCGAGGTAGGTGATACGCACGCACAACGCGCGGGCGAAGCCGATGTCGATCTCGCGGGCGCAGCGGAACGGGAAGGCCGCGTCAGACATATCGGCGGTCGTCACCATCTGCATGAGCTCGCGCGAGCGCGGGCCCTGGATGTTGATCTGCGCGTGGCCCGAGGTGACATCGGCGATGAAGGCGTGGGCGTCGCCGATGTGGCGGCGGACCCAGGTGAGCACGTGGCGGTGGGCGGTGTCGGAGGCGACCACCCAGAAGCGGTCGTCGGCCAGCTTGGTGACCGTGAGGTCGGCCTCGAGGGTGCCGCCCTCGTTGAGCCACTGCGTGTAGGTGATGCGCCCGGCGGGGCCGTCGACGCGGTTGGCGGAGATATGCTCGAGCACGCGGCCGGCGTCGCGGCCCTCGACGATGAACTTGGCCATGAACGACATGTCCATCAGGATCACGCCCTCGCGGGCGGCCTGGTGCTCGGCGCGCCAGTGGTCGAACCACGGCTCGCGGCCCCACGAGAGCCTGTCGATCGTCGCCGCGTGGCCGGGCGGGGCGTACCAGTCGGGGCCCTCCCAGCCGCTCACGTCCTTGAAGTAGGCCCCGCGGGCGGCCAGGCGGTCGTGCAGCGGCGAGGTCTTGGCCCCGCGCGCGGTCTGCATCGAGCGGGTCGGGTAGTGGCATTGATAGACCATGCCGAGCGACTCGACGGTGCGAGTGCGGCGATACTCGGGGTTGCACTGATAGGTGTGCAGGCGGTCGATGTTGAAGCCGGTGATGTCGACGTCGGGGCGGCCGGTGGTGATCCAGTGGGCGAGCACGCGGCCGAGGCCGCCGCCGGTGAGGATGCCGATCGAGTTGAGGCCGGCGGCGACGAAGTAGCGCCGCAATTCGGGCGCCTCGCCGACCACGGGCTGGAGGTCCGGGGTGAAGCTCTCCGGGCCGCAGAAGAACTTCTTGACCCCCGTGTCGTGCAAGATCGGGACCCGGCGCATCGCCGTCTCGACGTAGGGGCCCATGCGCTCCCAGTCGGGCGCGAGGTCGCCGAAGCTGAAGTCCTCCGGGATGCCCTCGACGCGCCAGGGGGCGCACACCGGCTCGAAGAGGCCGACCATCATGCCGCCGACCTCCTCGCGGAAATAGCCGTAGGAGGCGGGGTCCTCGAGCACCGGCCAATTGGGGTCGATACCGGGGATCTTGTCGGTGATGAGATAGTAGTGCTCGCTGGCCTGCAGGGGAATGTTGATACCCGTGCGCGCGCCGAGCTGGCGCGCCCACATCCCGGCGCAGTTGACCACGTATTCGGCCTCGATGTCGCCGTAGGGCGTCGACACGCCGGAGACGGCGCCATTGCGCTGCAGGACGCCGGTGACGGGCACGCCCTCGAAGATCGTCGCGCCCTGCAGGCGGGCGCCCTTGGCCAGCGCCATGGTGACGTCGACCGGGTTCACCTTGCCGTCCTCCTTGACGTAGAAGCCGGCCAGGATGTCCTCGGTGTGCGCCAGCGGGAACAGGCCCTGGACCTCGGCGGCCGAGATCTCGTGCACGTCGACGCCGCAGAAGCGGTTGAAGGCGGAGACGCGGCGGTACTCTTCGAGGCGGTCGCGGTCGCAGGCGACCTCGATGAAGCCGACCGGCTTGAAGCCGGTGGCGACCCCCGTCTCGGCCTCGAGCCGGGCGTAGAGGTCGCGGGTGTACTTGCGCATCTCGGTCGAGGTCTCCGAGGTCGAGCCGAAGGTGACCATCAGGCCGGCGGCGTGCCAGGTGGTGCCAGAGGTGATGCGGTCGCGCTCGAGCAGGACGACATCACGCCAGCCCATCTGGGCCAGGTGATAGGCGACGGAGCAGCCGATGATGCCGCCGCCGATGACGACCACGCGTGCGCGCTGAGGCAGGACTGGGGACGACATGGGCCGCGAGTGTAGCGGAACTCGCGGACCGGCGCGAACCCGCGCTCAGGGCAGCGAGAGGTCGTGCGTGTCGCGCTCGGGCCAGTGGCTGGCGGGCAGCTCGAGCGCCCACGCGGCCTCGACGAGGCAGTCGCGCAGACCGGCGTGGCTGCTGCGCGGGACCTGGACGTCGACGATCTCGCGGCTGGTGGTCTCGAGCAGGAGATCGACGTGCCAGGCCTTGGCGGCGGGGTGGGCCTGCTGGCAGCGCGTCACGGCGTCCGCGAGCAGATCCTTGATCCTCGGCAAGGGCGCCGAATAGCCGCCACCACCCGCGCCGCCGCCGGACATGCCGAATCCGCCGAGCCCGATCGACTCGCCGATCTCGTCGCCCTCGAGGCCGTCGAAGGACGGGCGCACGCCGGGTTCGACGGCGAGGTACGAGGTCACCGGCGAGACGGCGCGGCCGCGGTAGGCGACCGTGCGCATCTCGTCGGGGCTGAGCTCGCCGTGCTCGTCCTCGGAGAACACGAAGCCGGCGGTGGCGATGTCGAAGGCCTCGTTCGTGGTGATGACGCGGCGCACCGGGGCGGCCCACACCTTGCCGGTGAGGACGACGCGGCGGGTCGGGTCGGGGGTCGCGAACATGGCGCGGTAGCTGCTGCCCTCGCGCAGCACGGCCGGCAGCTCGGCGGCGTCGCCGAGGTCGATGCCGGCGACGGCGAAGTTGTCGACGGCGATCGGGCGGACCAGGCCGAGCATCTCGTCGGGGCTGCGCTTGTCCTCCGCCGGCGCCGAGGCGATGAACAGCACGCCGCGCTGCTGCCCGGCGATCGGCGCGAGCACGTGGGCGTCGTCGCGGCGCAGCGAGGCGACGCTGTCCTCCTCGGGGATCACGAGGTGGGTGATCGCGGTGGGCGGCGCGCTGGCCAGGGCCCGCTCGGCCATCGCGTTGCGGAAGCGAGTGCGCAGGCGGGCGTCGGTCAGCGCGACCACCCGACCAGGGCCGGCCTGGCCAGCGAGCAGCTCCGCGGCCAGGCCGAGGCCCTCCTCGAGCGCGCTGCCGTTGTGCAGCGCGAGGGCGCCGGCCGTGCGGGCGCGGGCGAGGGCCGCGGGCAGCTGCGCGACCGGGACGAACTCGCCGAACACGCGGCGGGCGTGGCGGTCGCTGGCGATGAGCTCGACGCGGGCGTCCGGGAGGTGGCGCAGGTAGGCGTCGACGATGCGCAGCTGGGCGGCGAGGTCGTCCTCGTCCTGTGAGCGCGAGGTGTCGAGCACGAAGACCACGGCGGCGCGGCGCGGGAGCTCGCCCATGCGCGGTGCGGCGTCGATCTCGAGGCGGGAGAAGCCCTTGTCGGCGGAGGCGACGACGCGGCCGAGGCGCGCGGCGAGGCTGCGGATCTTCGGCGGGCCGACCTCGATGACGACGTGGCCGGTCGAGCCGCCGGCGTCGGGGGCGTCGGGGATGAAGCGCGGGAGGTCAGCGGCGCTCGCGGTGATCGTGGCGGCGCCCTTGCGATCCGGGCTGAAGTCGATCGCCCAGGCGTCGAGGCTGCCGACGTCGAGGCCGGCCTGGTCGGCGACCACGAGGTGCCAGGCGCCGCGGGTCCGGGTGCCCGCGGGCAGCTCGACCGGGAAGCTGCCGCGGATGTCGTTCTCGCCGCCCGTGCCGGCGGTGACGGCGATGTGCTCGCCCTTCGGGGTGACCAGCGCGACCGTCAGATCGCCGGAGAAGGTGTGGTCGATCTCGAGGCGTAAGCTGGCCTTTTGGACAGGCTCGTCGCGCTCCACCTCCAGCTTGCTGAACACGTAGCTGGCGCGCTCGTCGGGCCCGCCCTCGCCGATCCACGGCTGCGGCGGCGGGGCCACGAGGATCACCGGCTCGTCGACGGCGACGCGCTTGCCGGCGACGCGGATCTCGGCGCCGCGGGTGTTCGGGTGCACGCGCAGCACCGGGTCGACGAGGGTGAGCTTGTCGACATTGCGCTGCGGGTCGGCGTGCGGGTAAGTCACCACATAACGGCCGTTGCGATACTCGAGCGGGGCGGTCAATGTGTATTCGACGGTGTTGACGCCGCCGGGCAGGACCGGGAAGACCTGCAGGAAGACCTGGTCGGCCCAGACCCACTGCAGCAGCGCGGGGTCCTTCGGCTCCCAGGCGCCGATGCCGGTGAGCTCGCGGTAGCGTTCGCGGGCGAGCTCGGCGTCCATGAGCTCGCCGTCGAACCAGCGCTCGCGGGCGCGGATGCGCAGGCCGGTGACCGCGGCGCCGTGGGCCAGCTCGATGCGCAGCGAGGCCTCCTCGGACTGGGTGCCGCTGTTGGCGAAGCTGCGGCGCACGCGGTAGCGGGCCACGCCGTCGACGATCTCCAGGTCGACGGCGTGGGAGACCTCGACGAGCGGCTGATCGCGGGCGACGCTGAGGCGATCGGCGCGGGCCTCCGGGGCGGGCGCGAGGAGGCCGAGGGCGAGGGCGCCGAGAGCGAGGCGGACGATCTGGCGCTGCATGGCGGCCAGGACAGCCGCGGCCGCGAGAAGTTCCCGGCCCCGGGCGGGCTCAGTCGATGCGCGGGACGACGAGCGCCAGGCGGCCGTGCTCGAGCGCGTCGGCGACGGCGCGCTGGATCTGCCCCTCGTGGTGGTTGGTCACGTCGTCGAAGACCTCGTTGAGCTGGGCGAAGCAGGCGAGCAGCAGCCAGGCGATCGCCTCGCGGTCGCGGCGGCCGGTCGCGGCGGCCCAGCGCAGCAGCCAGTGGTCGCGGCGCAGGGCGACGCTCCACCGGTGGTGGTGGTCGTGGGTGACGGCGGCGAACTCGTCGCTGCCAGCGTCGCCCTCGAGCTCGATCCACACGCGGCCGCGGCGGTCCCACGGGCGCTGCGCGGGCAGGTCGGGGCGCAGCTGGTGCAGCCAGTACTCGAGCGTGGTGGCGAGGGTGACCTCGTCGATCGCGGCGCGGGGGTCGGGGTCGACGATCTCGCGGGTGCTGCCGCGGCTGTCGAGCTCGAGCACGCCGGGGTCGTCGTCGCTGGCGCGGCCGGGCGCGGGCTCGCGGGCGATCCGGGCCGGGTCGAGGGTGTGCTCGAGCCACGCGCGCAACACCGCGGGCAGGCCGGCGAGGTCGAGCTCGGCGAGCGCCGCCTGCGGGTCGCCGCCGCTGGCGAGGAAGCGGCGCACGAGGTGCGAGGCGGCGAGCGGGAGGCCGCGGCGGCCGGGGAACAGCGGCAACGCGAGCACGCGCTCGGCGACGGCGCCGACCGGCGGCACCCGCAGCTGGCCGTGTGGGTCGGCGATCACGGTGACGCGCCGGCCGGCGTGGGCGAGCAGGGTGGCGGCGGCGCGGGCGAAGGCATGGCCGTGCGGGTCCATGCCGGGGAGGCGGGCCAGCAGATCGTCGTAGATCGCGGCGGTGGCGTGCTGGACGGCGGCGGTGATCGCTACGAAGGCGGCCTCGGACCAGGGCGCGCGCAGGCGCAGCAGGCCGACCACGCCGAAGTCGGCGGCCAGCTCGTCGAAGCGGTAGAGCGGGCGCAGCTGCGGGTCGACGACGACGACGCCGGGCAGGGCCGGCTCCGCCGATGGCACGCCGATCGTGCCCTCGACCTCGTCGCAGGTGACGGGCGCCGAGGCGACGAAGGCTCGCTCGTCGCCGTGCTCGCGCGCCTCGGGGTCGCCGAGGTGGAAGTCGCAGGCCGGGAGCAGCTCGCCGCAGCCGGCGAGCTGCAGGTAGGCCCAGGGGGCGATCCACAGCTCCTCGGGCGGCTCGCCGGGATCTTGCTCGAGCTGCTGCGGCAGGGTCCGCGCGGGGTGGACGATGAGGCGTTGACCGGCGCGCAGCGCCGCCGCGAGCGCGTCCGCGGCGTGGGCCCGGCCCGATCTGTCCATGGCCGCAGGGCCATGTCCCTTCGCACATGTCCCGTCAGACAGGTCGATCGCGTCGCCGAGCCAGGCCCGCAGCGGCGCCTCGTCGGCGGGGCCCAGCAGCAGCGGCGGATCGTCGGACGCGTCCGCGGCGGCGCCCGGGGCCACGGCGCGCACGCGGCCGCCGGCGCGGGTCATCCGCGCGGCGAGCTCGCGCGCGGACAGGCGGACCCCCGCGACGTCGGAGAACAGGCGCAGGCCGAGCAGGTCGACGCCGGGGGGACCGGGTACGGCCAGCGAGAAGGCGAGCGAGGCGGCGCCGTCCGGGCCGCGACGCAGGCGGAGCACGCAGCTGCGCGCGAGGGCGGCGAGGACCCGGTGGCGCGCGAGCGGACCGAGCTCGGCGTCGGGGTCGACGAGGCCGGCGAGGACGCGGTCGGCGGCCTCGGCGAGCCCGGCGGCGGCGTGGCGCAGGCAGGCGTCGGCGAGCGCCGCGACGGCGCCGGGGAGCAGCTGCGAGGGCGCGACGATCGGCAGGGTCACGACGAGCACATGGCCGTTGTGGAGCGCGGGCCTGGTGACGCGGGCGAGCTCGCGGCCGGCGCTGTGCAGGACGACGAGGGCGCCGTCGCTGTGCTCGGCGGCGGTCGGCGTGTAGATGCGCAGGCGCAGCTCGGCGGCCTCGCCGAGCTGGAGGACGATCGGCCCGGGGCGCAGCTGGTCGAGGGTGATCGGCGGCAGCTCGATCGGCTGGACCAGCCACGGGCGGGCCGGCGGCTGCGCGGGGGGCTGGGTGTAGAACTCGAGGTCGGGGCTGCCGACCTCCACGCTCGGGGTGTGGATCTCGACACCGGTGCCGGCGAGGATGCGGAGGGCCGCGACCTGGTCGGCGCGCGCGTGCAACAGATGAGCGCCGAGCGCCGCCGCGATCGCCTCGGCGGTGGCCGCCTCGCGGCCGCCCGCCGCGAGCTCAAAGGGCACGAGCACGACGCGGAGCGCCGCACGCAGCCAGGCGCGCAGCTCGGCCACCGATGCGAAGTCCTCGCCGCCGTAGACCCGCGCGACCACGGCCTCGCTGGCGCCCTTGACCCCGAGCAGCGCGCGCGCGTAGGGCCGCAGGCGCAGCCACATCTCCTCGAAGCGGTCGTCGCGGACGACGCGGGCGTGGTCGGCGGACTTGCGCAGGCCGTCGAAGCAGACCACGCCGCCGAGCGGCGCGCCGGCGATGAGCTCGTGCTGGACGGACTCGATGAGCACGCCGCGGGTGAGCAGGGCGAACTCCGCCTTGCCGCCGATCTCGCTGCGCAGACCGATGGTGCCGTAGAGGTCGCCCTCGTCGAAGCTCATGTGGCGACGAAAGCCGATGATGCCGGGGACCCGCCGGGTCGAGTGTCCGAACACGGCGACGCCGTTGTAGAGGATCGGCACCGGCGCGGCGAGACAGCGGGACTCGATCATCCCGAGCTCGCGGTTGGGGCGGAGCTCGCCGCCGCCGCGGAGGCCCTCGGCGCGGATGAAGGTGCCGGCGAGGGCGTGGTCGGGGCGACCGACGTCGAGGCGGTCCTCGCCGGCGAACAGCTCCATGCGGGTGGTGCCCGCGAGCGTGCCGTCGCCCGACTCGATGATGATCTTGCGCGGGCTGTAGACCATCAGGGCGTTGACGCCGATCGCCAGCTCGCGCAGGTAGCCGAGGTCGGCGCGGTCCTTGGAGGCGAACAGGAAGTCGAACAGGCGGCCGAGCGCGGCCTCGGGGATGCCGCCGCCGACGTACGCGAGGGTGACGGTGTCGTCGTCGCGTTCGACCTCGATCCACGAGGCGCCGTTGGCGATCGCCGACTGGACCAGCTCGAGGATGTAGCCGGCGGGGTCGGCGAGGGCGAACTGGCGCAGCTTCTGGATCGCCTGCGTGCGCGCGAGGGTGAAGCGCTTGCGCTCGCTGAAGCCACCGGCGCGGCGAGCCTCGGCGATGACGGCGTCGATCGAGCTCATCGCCGGCCTCCGCTGCGGCCACCACGGACGGACGCCGCGGCCTCGCTCGGGCGGGCCGCGGCCATCAGCGCCATATCGCGTCCGAGCAGGCGGTCCTCGACGAGCAGCAGGTCCTTGGCCAGGCAGTAGGCCGCGAGCTCGGGGGCCCGGCGCTGCAGGGCGAGCCAGCGCTGGAACAGCGGGTGCGCGCGGTGGACCGCGGCCTCGGGCCGACGCGGGCGCTTGGCGAGGAACAGGCGGCCGTCGGGTGGTCGCTGCATCATCGGGGCGATCGCGCGGCCGAGCACGAACAGCGGGCCGCCGTCGTCGAGCGCGCACAGGACCAGGCGGCGGTACCCGGCGTCGATCGCCGCGAGCAGCTCGGACGCGGCGGTGACGAGGCGCTGCTCCTCGGGGCTCGGCGTCACCGCCACGACGCGCAGGAACACGGCCTCCGGCGCGGTGACGTGGAGCTCGGGCTCAGCCAGCGGCAAGCCGAGCGCGGCGAGGCGGCCGCGCAGGCTGCGACGGTGGCGGTGACTCGCATAGCGGGCGGCGAGGCGGGCCGGCGCGCCGTGGCTCGACAGCGCATCCGACTCGCCCCCGAGGCCGGCGCGCAGCAACACCGGGGTGCCGGCGGCGAGCAGCTGATCCTCGAGCGGGCCGGCGGCGTCGCTGCAGAACACGCGGCGGTCCTCGCTGGCGGCGTCCCACAGGCGTGCGAGGCTGATCGCGCGGCCGTCGACGGTGCGCAGGAGCGGGCGATCGTCGTGGCGGGCGAGCGCCGCCTCGGGCTCGCTGGCGAGGTAGCCGAGCAGCTCGGCGTAGCGGCGCAGGTCGGCGATGGTCCACGCCGGGCGGGCGCCGAGGGCCTCGAGCTCGGCGACCAGGGCGGCCTGCAGCGGGCCGTCGGCGGCCGCGAGCACCAGCTCGATCGCCTTGAAGAAGTTGCCCTCGCGGACCACCGTGTCGCGGCTGAGGGTGTGCTCGAGGTAGCGCGACTTGACCTTGAAGGCGACGTGGGCGAGGCGGCTCGCGTGCTCGCCGAGCAGCGCGGGGCCGTCGCTCGAGACGGAGAGCGCGAGGCCCTTGTTGTAGAAGCCGTACTCGGGCTGGCGGTGGAACGCGAGCACGACCTCGGTGCCCTCGGCGGCGCTGCGGGTGAGGCACTCGCCGACGACCTCGAAGGGCTGGTTGACGGGCTCGGGTCCGGCGCCGAAGCTGCGGTCCTCGAAGCTGATCTCGGCCTCGGAGTGGACGCACCAGCGGCGCAAGGTGTCGCGGCTGCCCTGCACGAGCTCGCGGTAGCGGGCCCGGTCACCGGCGATGTAGAGGGTGATCTGGGTGCCCTCGACCGGGGTTTCGAGGCGGGTCTTGGTGAAGCTGCGGTCGGGGTGGAACAGCACCTCCCAGGCCTCGCCGCCGCGGCCGGTGTGCAGCAGCACGGCGCGCGGGTCGGGGGCGAAGATCGAGACGAAGCCGATGCCGAACTTGCCGATCTTGGTGAGGTCGCCGTCCTTGCTCGAGGAGAACAGGCGGGTCAGCTGGTCGTCGATGATCGCCTCGTTCATGCCCTCGCCGGCGTCGTCGACGTGAATCGCGATCGTGCCCTCGTCGCCGGCACCGTCGCCACCCGCGTCGCCACCCTGGTCGGTGGCCAGGAACTCGAGCCACACCTCGATCGCGGCCGAGCCGGCGTCGATGCTGTTCTGGACGAGCTCGCGGTAGAAATCGAGGGCCGAGCTGAACTGGGTGACGAGGTTCTCGACCGCCTGGACGGTGAAGTCGACCTCGAACTCGGGCTCCACGGGCATCGGCCGGCCATGTTAGGCGGGCCCGCGCGAACGCACCAGGCCCGACCTGCGGGGCCCGGCGCGGGCGCGGACCCGCCTATCACTCGTAGGCATCGACGCCGGCCTGGATCTCGGCCTGGGACATCTCCTTGATCTTCTGGGTGACGCGCCAGATGTGGCCGAAGGGGTCGCGGAAGCGGCCCGATCGGTCGCCGTAGAACTGGTCGGCGATCGGGTAGACCACGGTCGCGCCGGCCCGCTCGAGGCTGGCGCCGACGGCGTCGACATCCGCGACCTCGAGGGTGAGGATCACCGGCGAGCCGCCGAGCGAGGTCGGGGCGTCGTTGTGCCACTCGCGGTGCTCCTCGGAGATCGAGAATTGTTGGTCGCCGATCGCCAGCTCGGCGCACACAATCTGGCCGCCGAGCTTGGCGTCCGCGTAGCGCGACAGCTCGCGCGCGTCGAAGGCGGCCTTGTAGAAGTCGATGGCGCGGGGACAGTCGGCGATGACGAGGTGCGGGTGAAGCTTGGGCATGGGCGCGGTGTGGTGGGTGAGCGGGGCGCGATGCGGCGCGATGCGGCGCGATGGGGCGCGATGCGGCGAGCATACGCCGCGAGCGGGCTCGCGCGGAGCGGGGCCTCGCGCCTCACCTAACAGCGTTCAATCACCGCATTCTCTGGCGTCGCGACGGCCTCATCTCGTATGCTGGCCGCCTCGTCGATGGACCCACGCATCAAGATCCCCGTGCTCGCCCTGATCGGGCTGAGCCTCACCGAGTGCGGCAAGGATGACACCATCGTCGGCACCTGGACGGCGGTCCAGGTCGACATGGAGAAGTTCCCGATGGTCGAGATGATGGACGGCTACTCGTCGCGCTTCGGGGCCGAGCTGCGGGTCGAGGACGACCTGTCCGGCGACTTCGGCTACTACGCCGCGTACAGCATGGACGGGGTCGGCGTGCGTCAGGAGCAGCGCTTCGGGGTGACCGTCGATGATGACGACGCGCCGCGTTACCACATCAGCATCGACTACGTCCCGGACGTTCAGTCCGAGCCGCCTGGCGTGCCCTACGAGGGCCCGGTGCCCGCGGACGCGATGGGTCCGCTGGGCAGCTTGCGGGCGCGGAGTATCCCGCTGGCCGCGGAGACCTCGCCCTACTTCGACTGCGAGCTCGCGGGCGACCGCCTCGACTGCACGCTGACTGGGGTTGGTGAACCGGGCTCGCCGCCGGCGGAGTGGCACTTCGTTCGCAAGTCGGAGGAGGGCTGATGGACCCGCGCAACCGGATCCCCGTGATCGCCCTGCTGGGCCTCAGCTGCAGCGAGTGCACCGAGCGCGACGGTGAGGTCGACCCGCTGGTCGGCGAGTGGGAGGCGATCGAGATCGACGGCGAGAAGTACCCGATGGTCGACACCGGCCCGAGCGGGGGCCCGGCCGTGGAGCTCCGGCGCGGCTGGGACCTGCAGGTCACGGCGGCCCACAGCGGCACCCTGTCCTACTTTCAAGAGTACGGGGACGGCCACGCCAGCTACGGCTTCGAGTATTACAGCGAGCTCGAGATCGACGCCAACGACGCGCCCAAGTACCGCCTGTCGATCCGCGGCGACCTCGTGCACATCGGCGGCGATGAGTACACCACGGGCTACGACACCGGCTACGACACCGGCTACGACACCGGCTACGACACCGGCTACGACACCGGCACCGGCACCGGCACTGGCACTGGCACGGACACTGGCACGGACACTGGCACCGGAACCGGCACCGGCACCGATACTGGCTACGCGACCAGCACGGGAGCGCTCGACGACGACGAGCTGGTCTTCGATGAGTTCGAGCGCCAGCTGGTCGACCCCCCGCGCGAGACCCGGGCCACCGCGCTGATGATCCTCGACTGCGAGCTCAAGGCCGAGCAGCTGCACTGCGTGCGCCAGATCGGCGCGGGCGACGATGGTGAGAAGAAGACGTGGACCTTCGCGCGGGTCGCCGACGACGCCTAGTGCACGTCGTCAGGCCCGTCGTCTGGTGGTCCGCACATATCTGATCACGGCACGATCCAGCGCAGGACCGCCTCGGCGGTGGTGTGCGGGGAGCTGTTGAAGCAGAGCTTCGCGTCTGGCGCAGCGCTGTGGATCAGGTTGACGATCTGCTCGAAGAGCAGGAAGTGCGCCGGGACCACGCGGACGCCCGCGCCGATCAGGACCGCCGCGAAGCGCTTGGCGGCGAAGCGCTCGCGGATCTGCGGCTCCGCGGACGCCCACACGTGGTCGGTGAGGCACCACTCGGCGTCGAAGCCAGCCTCGCTCAGCTGGTCGAGCGCGGCCTGCAGACCGGCCGCGAGCTTGTGCTCGTCGAGGCCAGGGAACTGCGTGTAATCGACGACCTTCGGGTCGAGGCCGATGAGGAGGACGGACTTTCGCGGGCTGTGGGTCATGAGATATGGGAGGCTTCAGAGAGGGATCGCGCAGATGCTGTGATGCTGGCCTCAGGCCCGGCGGCGGCGCGGACGGGCCAGCAGGGCCAGCCCGGCGAGCGCGAGCAGGCTGTCCCCCGGGACATGTCCGCTGCGACAGCCGCAGCCCTCGTCGCTGTCCTTCTGGCCGAGCCCGGTGTCGCTGCCGCCGGCATCCGTGTTCGACGCGCTGGCATCCGTGTCCGACGCGCTGGCGTTCGTGTTCGAACCGCCGCCATCGGTGGTCGGGGTGTCGCCGGTCGGGTCGGTCTCACCGCCGCTGGCGTCGCCGGTGCTCTCGGGCTCGGGCGGGTCGGGTGTGGGGGCGGGCTTGTTGACGCCGATGCACACGGGCGTGGCCTCGCCGATGTTGCCGGCGCGGTCGAGGCCGGTGGCGCCGATGCAGTAGCCGCCGGTGGGGAAGGAGGGCTTGAACTCGTAGGGCTTGAACTTGGCGAGGCCGCCGGGGACGGGCTTGTCGTTGACCAGCAGCTGCACCGATTCCATGCCCCAGCCGTCGTCCTGGGCGTCGATGGTGACGGTCACCTGCACGTTGCCCATGCCCATGAACTCCTCGCCCGCCATCGGCGCGACGATCGTCACCGTCGGCGGCGTGGTGTCCGGGGTCGGATCGAAGGCCGCCCCGCAGGTCGCGCTGTAGGCCCCCACGGGCCCGCCGGAGCAGCCGTCGGGCCAGGTCCTGCCGCCGGCCGCGGGGGTGCTCGGGAACTCCTGGCAGTCGAAGCTGGGGGCCCAGGTGCCGTCGGCGTCGTGGCAGGGGGTGAGGTCGAGGCCGGTCTCCTGCTCGAACCACTGCATGCCGTTATGCATCATCGAGTACACGCCGCCCTCGCCGCAGTTCTGGCCGTAGGAGGTGATGCCGAACACGCGCCAGGTGCCGTCGGCGACCTGCAGGAACACTGGGCCGCCGGAGTCGCCGTAGCAGCTGTCCTTGCCGCCGCCGCCGATCAGGATCTCCTGGCCATCGAACCCGGTGATCGTGGTGGTGACCTCGCGCTTGAGCCCGTAGGGGCCGTTGTCGGCCTCGCCGAAGCCGACGATCGTCACCGTCTGGCCAGGCTGGAGCAGGTCGGTCTCGCAGCCCATCAGCACTGGCACGATCGGGACGTCCTGGACCGGCTCGCTGAGCTTGCAGAACGCGAAGTCGCTGCCCGTGCCTGGCCCGCCGTTGGGGTAGGTCTTGCAGAACTCGGTGAACACCGTGCGCTTGGGCTGGTCGACGTTCTCACCGAACCCGATCTGGGAGAAGCCAGTGCCGCAGTGCTGGGCGTAGATCACCACCTGCGGGTGCACCAGCGTGCCGGTACAGCTGCCCTCCATCGACACCGTGGTCGGCCATCCGCACAGGGCCACCTCGGTGCCGCCGTAGATCGTCTGCGGGTCGGTGGGGGTGGCGCGGAGGCCCTGCGGATCTCCTGCACGCGCGGGTGTTGCGACCAGACCTGCGACTGCAACCGAGAGGGTGAGACGGAGAGGCGTCATGGCAGGACGGTCGCCTGGCCGGTTTAGGAATACAAGCTTCCACGCGTCGAGCGTCGTCTCACATCGCGCGGCACTCACCGTGAGGCGCATCGGCGCCGCGAGGTATCGCGGTTGCGTGAGTTTTGCTAGCGTGGCGTTCAGGAGACCTGGGGACCATGACGATCGAACAGTGCATCTCGCGTGCGTGGATGGTGGTGCTGCTGAGCGCGGCCTGTGGCGGCGGCGACAAGGCTGACGATAGCGACACCAGCGGCGGCGAGAGCACGAGCGGCGGCGAGAGCACCGGCGACGAGGCGGTGACGACGGGCGAGCCGCCCGGGAGCACCAGCGACGACCCGGGCACGAGCAGCGGCGGCAGCAGCAGCGGCGGCGAGGACGGGCCCGAAAAGCCTGCGGCCTATGAGAAGTGGCTGAAGGTCGAGCTGCCGGGCACGGTGTGCGGCAACAACAGCCAGTACAAGTTCTTCATCAATTACAAGGAGGGCGCGAAGGACCTGATGATCATGCTCGAGCCCGGCGGCGCCTGCTGGGACTTCGACGGGTGTTCGGGCAAGACCGACCTCGGCGCGGCCAACCCCGACGGGATCATGGACAACCACATGAACGCGGCCGGCACCGCGGCCAACATCTCGCCGCTGATCCGGCGCGACCTGGGTGCGCCGACGGCCGACTGGAACCTGGTCTATATGCCCTACTGCACGGGCGACGTGCACACTGGCAACAACGTGATCAAGTACAAGGATCCGAAGGGCCAGGAGCCGGACCTCGAGTTCCACCACGCCGGTCACACCAACTCGGTGGCGGTGGCCGACTACCTGGCCAAGCAGTTCCCGGCGACCGACCGCCTGTTCGTCACCGGCTGCAGCGCGGGCGGGGCGGGCTCGCTGATCAACTACTACTTCTTCCGCAACACGATCGACGCGCAGCGCGGCTACATGATGGACGATTCAGGGCCGATCTTCCCCAGCGACGGCTACTCGATGCCGCTGCACACCAAGATCCGCTCGTCGTGGAACGTCGACTCGATCTTCGCCGAGCTGCCGCCCGAGTATCCGATCGCCGACGACTTCGGCGTGCTCAACCGCCACCTCGCCGACATCTTCCCCGACGATCGCCTGAGCACGGTGTTCTTCCAGCGCGACTACAACTACTCGCGCTACTCGTACGAGAACTTCTACCCCGACGCCAACGCCAAGGACGACATCATGAGCTACTGGGCGTCGGACACCAAGCAGCTCGTCAATCTCTACAAGACCCGCGACAACCTCGGCTACTACCTGCCCTATTGGCGCAAGCTCAACACCAGCCACTGCGTCTCGATCGTCAACTACGACGAGACCGACATCGAGGAGCTCGGGATGGACCTCGGCGACTACATCGATGAGCTCTTCGACGACAACGTGCCGGTCGGGCGCTACATGGAGAGCGTCCAGCCTGACGAGGACGTCTGAGGGGCGAACGCGAACGCGCCCGCGCCTTGCCGATTGACGGACCTGGGCGGGTGTGGTGCTCTCCCTCGGAGGAGAGCGCATGGACCTGAGCGGGCGCTGGGAGTTCAGCTTTGACCGGACCTTGAACGGGCAGCTCGTGCCGACGAGCGTGCCCCACGAGCTGATCGTCATCATGCTCGACGAGGTGAATCTGGTCGGCCGCCTGGTGTTCCCGGCGGACGACATCAGCCGCTTCAACGGGCACCTGAGCACGACCAGCCAGGGCACCCTGTTCTCGCTGCATCAGGTCAACGACAAGACCGGCTACCAGGCGCTGTACATCGGCAAGGTCGAGGGCAGCTCGCGCATCGCCGGCATCTTCACCGACCTCGCGGGGCCCGACGGCGACTTTCGCCTGCGGCGGATCCCCTGAGGGCACCACCTCGGGTGGTTAGCGCTGGCGCCTCGCCTTGTGCACGCTCGGGACGCGCTCGATGCGGCCGAGGATGCGGACCAGCTGCTCGTTGCTCGAGACCTCGAGCACCGCGGTGATGAGCGCGGTCTGGTCCTTGCGGTTGGTGGTGACGGTCGTCTGGGTCATGCTGACGCCGAGGTCGGCGAACACCTCGCTGATGTCGCGCAGCAGGCCGACGCGGTCGCTGGCCTGGATGGCGATGGTGGCCGGGTAGCGGCTGCGGTTCTGGCCCCAGCTGATGTCGATCAGGCGCTCGGGCTCGGGGCTGCTGACGATGTTGGGGCAGTCGCGGCGGTGGATGGCGATGCCGCGGCCGCGGGTGATGTAGCCGATCACGTCGTCGCCGGGGACTGGCGTGCAGCAGCGGGCGGGGTGGCTGAGCACGCCTTCGACGCCGTCGATGCTGACGCCGCCGGCGGCCGCGGCGGGGCGCGAGGGGCGGCCTGCTTGGGCTCGGGCGGCGGGGCGGCGGCGGCGAGGCGGGCGGCCTCGGCCTCGGCCTCGGCGGCGGCGGCGGCCCGCTCGGCGTCGAGGACCTTGGTGGCGACCGAGGCGGTGGCGATGTCGCCGAAGCCGATCGCGGCGAGCAGGTCATCGACGCTGCTGATCTTGGGGACGAGGGCGACGTAGTCCTCGAAGCGCGGGCGGTCGATGCCGAGGCGCCGCAGCTCGCGCTCGAGCGACTCGCGGCCCTGCTGGATCGCGGCGTCGCGGCCCTGCAGGCGGAACCACTGGCGGATCTTCTGGCGCGCGCCCGAGGTGACGACATAGCCGAGCTGGGGGCTCAGCCAGTCGCGGCTCGGCTGCTCCTTCTTGTGGGTGAGGATCTCGACGCGGTCGCCGGTCGCCAGCTTGTGGTCGAGCGGCACGATCTGGCCGTTGACCAGGGCGCCGCGGCAGCGGTGGCCGACGTTGGTGTGCACGCGATAGGCGAAGTCGACCGGGGTCGCGCCGAGCGGCAGGTCGAACACGTCGCCGCCCGGGGTGAATACATAGACTTGATCCTGAAAGATGTCGGTCTTGAGCGAGGCCACGATGTCGCGCGGGTCGACGACCTCCTTCTGCCAGTCCATCAATTGCCGCAGCCAGTTGAACTTGGCGTCGGCCTGGCGCCCGGCCTTGCGGCTCTCTTTGTAGGCCCAGTGGGCGGCGACGCCGTACTCGCCGAATGTGTGCATCTCCTGGGTGCGGATCTGGACCTCGAGCGGGCGGCCGCCGGGGCCTACGATCGCGGTGTGCAGCGATTGATAGCCGTTGGGCTTGGGCTTGGCGATATAATCGTCGAACTCGCCGGAGATCGGGGTCCACAGGCTGTGGACGATGCCGAGGACGGCGTAGCAATTGGGGATCGTGTCGACCAGCACGCGCACGGCGCTGACGTCGTAGATCTCGTCGAAGCCGACGCGCTTGCGCAGCATCTTCTTGTAGATGCTGTAGATGTGCTTGGGTCGGCCGCTGATCTTGCCGCTGATCTCGACCTCGGCGAGCTTCTGCTCGAGCACCGCGATCGCCTCGTGGATGTAGCCGGTCCGCTCGTCGCGGCGGGCGGCCAGGGCGGCGCCGATCTGGCGGTAGATCTCGGGCTCCAGCTCGCGCAGCGCGAGGTCCTCGAGCTCCCACTTGAGCTGGAAGATGCCGAGGCGGTTGGCCAGCGGCGCGTAGATCTCGAGGGTCTCACGGGCGACGTGTCGACGCTGCTCGTCGGGGCGGCTCCGCAGGCCTCGCATGTCGCGCAGGCGCAGCGCCAGGGCGACGATCACGACGCGCACGTCGGCGGCGACGGCGATGAACATCTTGCGCAGGCTCTCGGCGACGTCGGCGTCGAGGCGGTCCCAGCGGAAGGTCGCGACCCGCAGCACGCCGTCGACCAGGCCCTGGGTGTCCTCGCCGAGCTGCTCGCGGATGTCGGGCAGCGCGAGGCGGCCGTCGATCGCCAGCTCGGCGACCATCGCGGCCGCCAGCGCGGGCGGGTCGAGGCGCAGGTCGGCGAGCAGGTCGCAGGCCTCGATGCCGCGCGTCGCGGCGTCGGCGTCGACGCGGGCCACCGCCGCGTGGGCGCGCTGGAGCAGCGGGGCCTCGCCCGGGTAGCTGCGGCTCAGCTTGTCGCAGACGCTGTCGAGGGTCGCTTCGGCGGGCTTGACCATGGGCGGCCGCGAGCCTAACACCGCGAACCCGCCGCGGGCACGCCGCGGGGCCGGCCGATCTTGCGGGCCGCGGGATCGGCGGCGGTCCGGGCTCTGGTACGGTGAGCTGCGATGCGGAGCGGCCACGATCTCGGGGTAGACGGCCAGCGCGGGCTGAGAGGCGTGAACGTGCAGGCTTCACGGGCCGCGTGGAGAGATTCATATGTCCGCCGCGGTGAAGGGGTACGATCGGCCGATGGCGCAACCTCTCGTGATCTCGCTCGCCCTGATCACGTCGCTCGCCCTCGCGGCCTGCGACGCCTGTCCTGCAAAGACCACGACGCACAGCGAACCCGCGCAATTCGCCCCGCCGGGCGCGCCGAGTCCGCTCGCCTGCCAGAGCGACGACGAGTGCGTCCCCGGTCCCTTCGTCGATCCGAGCAACGGCTGCTGCGACACAGGCCTCGCGCTGGGTGTGTTCGGCAAGCAATACGTCGAGTGGCGCGCCGGCTGGGTCCGCGAGCACTGCGCCTCGGCTCAGTGCCCGCCACGACCGTCGCCGGCGCTTCCCCGGCCATGCGCGACGCAGGGGCGTTGCGCGTCTGGGTCCTGCATGGACCGCTGCCCCGAGCCATCGTCGGCGCCGACGAGCGTCGAGCGGGCGATCCTTCCGGCGGAGGTCGCCGAGCGCGTGGGTGTGTCGGCCGCAGCGACGGCGTGGCCGCCGACGCTGGAGGAGCTTGAAGGCGCCGATCGACTGCTGACGACCTGCATCCCGACGCTGCCGTCGGTCGACGACGAAGCCGAGCAGGTGCCGAAGATAATGGCGATGCTGCACCAGTATCGCCGCCAGGTCGTGGCTTTCCGCGGCGAACAGGGGCAGCGAATGCTCTGGCTCAATCTCTTCCTCGACCGCACAGGGGACCGGCATCCCAAGTGGCGCTCGGAGTACGTATCGGTGCGCGGCGGCGGGTCGCAATACTTCTCGATCCTGGTCGACGTCGACGCCCAGCGCTGCTCCGACCTGCGGATCAATTCGGCGCGTTGAAGCAACGACTGCTCGAGCGCCTCGATTCGCGTAGTGATGGTGGAGGTCACGCCGGGTGCCGGTCTGGCATGGAAGCGCGCGGGCACGCCGTGGGGCCGGCCGATCTTGCGGGCCCGCGGGATCGGCGGCGGTCCGGGGCTCTGGTACGGTGAGCTTCGATGCGGAGCCTGCTCACGGTGCTGTCGATCGTCGGTGTCGTGCTCGCGGGGTCGACCCTCGCTACGGCGACGGACCCGCTGATGGCGCCGAACCCCGCGGCCGCGACGCGGCTCGACGGCGTCGAGCTGCGCCTCGCCGTGTCGCCGAAGGTGTGGGAGGGCGACAAGCCGCCGACGCTGACGCTGACCTTCGTCAACCACGGAACGGCCAGGGTCCGCGTGGTCTCGCCGCTCGATGGATCGTGGGAGGGCATGCGGGCCCCGGGCTACACGCTCGAGATGATCGACGAGCGCGGCGCCGTGGTGCAGGACGTGCTCGGCGTGCCCGGCGGGCGCTGCGGCATGACCAACCCGCTGGTGCCGGAGCAGGACATCCTGTCCCTTGAGCCAGGTGCACGCATATCGGCGCAGCGCAGCCCCAACACCTTCCCCTTCTACGGCACGGTCCTCGCCGACGCGCGTCCGGGCAACTACCGCGCGCGCGTGCGCTACCGGGCCGACGCCGCGGAGTTACCGGGGGCGACGGCGCTCGAGCTGGTGTCGAACTCCGTGGCGGTGACGGTGCGGGGCGGCAACCTGGCGCTGTGGCAGTGTCAACGCGAGCAGAAGCGGCTGGCGATGAAGCAGCGCTACGTCGCCATCGAGCCGCTCGACCTGCGCGCCACCGGTGACGGGACGCTCGCGCTGTACCGGGCGCAAGAGACGACGGTGACCGGCGCCACCTCGCGGCGAAGCGGCGAGCTGTTCCTGCAGCGGCTCGGGCCGACCGGCGCCCCCTCCCCCCGGTGGCCGGCGCTGTCGCTGGCCCGCGCCGACGGCCTCGCGCTGGCCCGGGTCGCCGCGATCGACGGCGGCGCGCTGGTCCTCTACACCGTCGACGCGCGCGTGCACGGGACCGGGCCGGAGACCCTGCACGCGGTAGTGCTGCGCGGCGCGGACGATGCCTGGCAGGTCGGTCCGGCCCGACAGTGGGCGACCGTGGCGACCGCCTACGGCCTGGCGCTGGCGCGCTCGGGCGATCGCCTGGCCGCGCTCTACCTGAGCAAAGGGACAGGTCCGATCGGACAGGCGCTGAGCTTCCAGGCGATCGACCGCGCGGGCGCGGCGATCGGCGAGCCCGTGCGCCTCGCCGCGAGCGCGGGCCTCGACGCGCAGCTGGCCGTCGACCCGCGCAGCGGCGAGTTCTGGGCCGCGTGGACCGACACCGGCAAGAGCTTCGTCCAGGCCCTCGGCGCCGACGGGCGGGCCAGCACCCCGGCGATCGCGATCGGCGAGGGCTTCGGCTCGCTCGACGAGCTGTGGCCGCAAGCTCCTGGCTTCGCGCTGGCCTACCAGAAGAACTTCACCCGCGGCGAGATCGCCAACGACGCGATGGCCTACTACCTCCAGGGCTTCGACAAGACGGGCGCCAAGCTCGACAAGCCGGGGCTGCTGTCGCCGCCGTCGCGCGGCGACCCGCACTGGGGCGAGCTGGCGTGGAGCGAGCGCGGGGCGGCGCGGGCTTACGTGCAGCAGCGAATCAACCGCGACGGCCGCCAGCAGGAGCCGTCGGATCTGATGTTCGGGCCGCTCGGGCTCGACGCGCGGGTGGTCGCCAGCAGCCTGCTCGGCGAGCCGACGATCGCGGCGAGCGGCGAGGAATTCGTGGTCGCGTGGAGCGACGCGCGCGACGACGGCTCGAAGGCCTGCCTGCGCCTCGGCGCCTGCGTCGGCGAGCTCTACGTCGCCAGCTGGCGCCTGGACGGGACCCAGCGGCTGGCGCCGACCCGGCTCACCCGCCTGGCCGTGCCGCGCCCGCCGGTGGCGATCGACGACCGCTGGCGCGAGCTGTGCGAGTGAGGCCGGGCTCCACGCCGCCTGGCACCACATACGCCGCGAGCCGGGGCACCGCTGTTGTTGCGAGCTGGAAATAGCGTGGATCCTGCTCGATGCCGATGCTGTGATAGCCGTTGAACTCGGCCGCCGCGATCGTCGAGCCGCCGCCCATGAATGGGTCGAGGACGATGCCCTCGCCCAGCGGCAGCGCCGCTCGCACCACTTGTCGCATGAACCGCTGCGGCTTGAGCGACGGGTGGTTGGCGATCTGACGCTCCGACGATCGCGTGGGCGAACACTGGATCACGTCGGTGAACGGGCGCTGCGCGGATTCACGGCGCAGCCCGCCGGTCTTCCACTTGCGCAGATTGTCCTGCACGAGCCCCTCGCAGGGCTTGCGGAACAGGCCCCACGGCTCCCACGCCGATCGCGGCATCACGCTGACGTCGGCAAATTCCGCGTGCGCATTCTTCGGCCGGTCGCCGCCCCGCAATGTCTGCACCAGGCGGATGACCTCGCCTCGCTTCTCGAAGCCCGCCTCGAGCATCGGCATATAGGCGAGGTGCGAGACGAGGGGATTCGCGGCCAAGAGAACATGACCGCCCGGGACCAGCACGCGGAGGATTAGGCGGGCCCACTCCGCGAAGAAGCCGCGCATCGCCAGCTGCTCCGGGCCCGACAGCGTCGTGAAGCGCGGCAGGGGCATCCGCTTGCAGCCGTCCAAGGCCGGGGGGATCCGCCACACGCCGCCGCGACCCGCGCGGAGCTTGGCCTGCTCGACCGCGTTGAACTCGCGCAGGCCGTAGGGAGGATCGGTGACGACCGCGTGGATCGAATTGGCCGCGCGCTCGCGGAGCCATTCGAGGCAGTCCGCGTGGACCAGGGTCGCCCGACCCACGCTCAGCGCTTGCGCTCGTGCAACCATACGCCGATACCGCCGAAGCCGAGGCCGAGCACCAGGCCGACGCCGTGGGCCCAGTTGGCGATCGGTCCGACCGCGCCGGTGAGGCACACGCAGAACCAGATGCCGACGAACAGCGCGTTGTTGGCGCTCATCACCATACCGGCCGAGGGGGCGAAGCGGGCCATGAGCAGCACATAGCCGAACAGCCCGAAGACCACGCCGGACATGCCGCCGAACGACGGGCCGTCGGCGAGGTATTGCGCGTAGTTCGAGGAGCAGCCGAGGACGAGGACCAGGAACGCGAGGGTGAGGGTGCCGCGCGAGGCCTCGATCTGGCGCCCGAGGTCGAAGATCCACATCATGTTGAACAGCAGGTGGATGAAGCTCATGTGCACGAAGCACGGGGTGAGCAGGCGCCAGACCTCGCCGCCGCGGATCTCGTCGAGGCCGTTCCAGCCGATGCGGGCGACGTCGATGCGCTCGATGGTGGCGATCGTCAGCTTGGCCAGGCGCGGCGAGTAGGTCGGTTCGAATTGCGTGTAGATCGCGACCACCACCGAGAAGGCGATCAGCGCCAGCGCCAGCGGGGTGCCCATGAGGCCGACGCGGACCGCCGCCGGCACGCCGCTGGCGACGGCGGGCGCGGGGCGAGGCGCCGCCGGGCGAGGGGTAGCTACCTCGGCCTGGCGGGCCTGTTCGCGCAGGCTCTCGGCGGCGCGCGAGAGATTGTAGCGGGGGTCGTCGGGCGCGGCGAGGAAGCGCGGCAGCTCGGCGCGCACCTCGGCGAGGCGATCCTCGTCGTGGACCCACACGGTGTAGCCCTCGGCGCCGAGATCGAGGCGCGCCGAGATCCCGCGGGTGAGCAGGAAGTCAGCGAAGCGACGGGCCTGGGCCTTGTCGCGGATCGTGCCGGCCGAGCGCATGCGAGGGGTGCGGCCGAAGCTAACACAGCCGCTCAGGCCGCGGGTGCGTGCCCGTGGAGCGCCCCGAAGCGGCGGATCTCGGCGATCTTGGCGGTCAGCGGGGCCCAGTCGTCGGGCCCGGCGATCGCCGACCACAGGGCCTCGACCTCGTCGATGAGCAGGGCGCACGGGCCGGCGCCGGCGTAGTAGGGATCTGCGAGCCGCTGCGGGGCGACGGGCTCGTGCTCCGACCACGCCCGCCGCAGCTCGGCGAAGGCCTCGCCCTGGTACTGCCCACCCGCCGGCCCGGCCAGCGCCCGGGCCTGGCTGGCCTCGCCGCCGTACCAGTCGAAGAAGAAGCGGTCGTACTCGACCTGGCTGGCGTGCAGGAAGGCGTAGGCGGCGTCGACCAGGACCTCGTCGGGCCCGACCCCGCGCGGCCGCAGGCCCAGGCGGGCGAGGAAGCGGCGCACCAGCTCCGCGGCGTAGGTCGGCGCGTAGACCCGCAAGCTGTCCACAAGGACAGCCTCGGGCGCGAGCGCCAGCAGCGACTCGGCCAGGCGCTCGAGGTTCCACAGCACGACCGAGGGTTGGCGGCCGAAGGCGTAGAGGCCCGACTCATCGAAGTACGCGGCGGTGAAGCCGGGGTCGAAGCGCGGCAGCCAGCGCCACGGTCCGTAGTCGAAGCTCTCGCCGCTGATGTTCATGTTGTCGGTGTTGAGCACGCCGTGGACGAAGCCCGCGACCATCCACGCCGCGGCGGTGGCCGCCGCCCGCTCGGCGACGGCGCGCAAGAACTCGCCGGCGGTCGCTGCGAGCCCTTGCCGCTGCGCGTCGGGGTAGAAGAGGGCGACGCTGTGCGCGAGCAGACGCGCGAGGCGATCGTGCTCGCCGAGGTAGGCGAGGCGCTGGAAGCTGCCGAAGCGGATGTGGCCGTGGCTGAGGCGGACCAGCACGGACGAGCGGGTCGGCGAGGGCTCGTCGCCACGGACCAGGCGCTCGCCGGTCTCGAACAGGCTCAGGCTCTTGCTGGTGTCGACGCCCAGCGCCTCGAGCTGCTCGGTGGCGAGGAGCTCGCGCACGCCGCCCTTGAGCGTGAGCCGGCCGTCGCCGCCGCGCGCGTAGGGGGTGGCCCCGCTGCCCTTGGTGCCGAGGTCGAGCAAACGATCGTCGACCGCGTCGCGCAGCTGGGCGAACAGGAAGCCGCGACCGTCGCCGAGCGCCGGGTTGTACGACCGGAACTGGTGCCCGTGATAGCGCAGCGCCAGCGGCTGCCTCAGGTTGTCCGGCAGCGGCGCGAAGCCGGCGAGGTGGGCCTCCCACTCGTCCGGGGTCAAGCTGTCGAGGCCGACCCGCGCCGCCCAGCGGTCGTTGCGAAAGCGCAGGACGTGCCGCGGGAAGCGGGCCGCGGCGACGACATCGGCGAAGCCCTCACCGAGCTCCTGGTGGCGAGGATCGGGCCGGTAGCGCGGGGACACGGGCACGCCGCGACCTTGCCACGCGCCCGCCCCGGCGACCAGCGTGCACCTGGCGCGAAGGACAGGTGACTGTGCGCCCTGTCCGGGCCAGCGCCGCGAGGTCGCAGGCCCTGGCATCGCGTCGCCCGGGCCAGCGCCGCGACATGAACTCGCGCTGCCCGGGCCATCGCAGCCGGTGCCCGTGATATAGAGCGGCCGTGCGTCGCCTCGCGCTGCTGCTCGCGCTGTCCGCCTGCGCCCCGCGCCTCACCTCGGATGCGCTCGCGCCGATCGACCCCGTCGCGCAGCCGCAGGGCGACGACCCCGACGCGCCGCTCACCGACCTCGCCGGCCTGCGGGCGATCGTCGGCGCGGCGCGGGTCGTCGGCCTCGGTCAACCAGGGCCGGGCGTGCGCGAGCTGACCCGCCTGCACCACCGCTTCCTCCGCTTCCTCGTCGAGCAGGCCGGCTTCACCGGCCTCGCCCTCGACGTCGACGCGAGCACCGCGGTCGCCCTCGACCGCCACGTCCGCGGCGGCGCGGCGGACCTCGACGCCACCCTGCTCACGCTCGGTGATCGCACCTTCGCGACCCACGAGCTGCGCGCCGTCCTGCAGTGGATGCGCAGCCACAACCAGGCCCATCACGCCGACCTGCGGGTCTTCGGCCTCGCCCCTGGCGACCCCGAGACCGCCCTCACTCTCGTGCGCGTCTGGCTCGCGCAGGCCGATCCTGCCCACGAGCCCGAGGCCACGCTGCAGCTGCGCAGCGGCGACCTGCGGGCGATCGATGCGGTGCTCGCCCGCCTCGACGAGCGCCGCGACGCCCTGATCGCCGCGACCAGCCGCGACGCGTGGGCCACCGCCCGCCAGCAGGCCGAACTCGTCGCCCAGTACTGGCGCCTGGCCGCGAGCTGGGACTACCGGGCCGGCGAATTCATGCGCGCCCGCAGCGTCGAGTGGTCGCTCGCGCAGCTCGGCCCCAATGGCAAGTTGATGGTGTGGGCCGACAACCGCAGGATCGCCGCCGAGGTCCCCGGCAACGACCCGTCGATGGGCGACTTCCTGCGCCAGTGGCTCGCCGCCGACTACCGGGCGATCGCCACCAGCGTCGGCGCCGGCTCGCATCTTGTCATCCGCGACGCCGTGAACCTGTGCGGCGCGATGCTGCCGCCCGCGCGCGCGGGCAGCCTCGACGACGCGCTCGCCGGCCCCCTGCCCTTCACGCTGATCGACCTGCGAGGGCTTCGAGGGCTGCGAGCTCCGGCCCTCGGGCGCCCGCAGCGGCTGCGCGGCTTCTCCGGCGACGGCGACATCGCCGAGCTTCGCGTGCGCCCGGCGATCGCCTTCGACGCGATCGTGGGCGTCCAACATGTCCACCCCGCGACGCCGCTGGCCGCCGGCCCGCACGCGAGGCAATACCCCGAGGGGCCCTGCTACCAGCACATCGGCGCGTGAGGCAGGTCAGCGCACTTCCACGCATTGTCGATCTGGACGCTGGCCGGCGCCCGCGTAGTTCTCCCCGCTGTGATAGGGTCCTGCGATGGCGCTTCGCTGCAGCATCCGCGGGTTCTTCCTCATCGGCATTCACGGTGCCCTCGCGCTCGGCTGCGGCGACGACTCGCGCGCGAGCGGCTCGGCGGGGCAGACCGAGGCGAGCGCCTCGGCCACCGGCACCGGCGGCGCCGGGACCGGCACTGGCAGCGCCACCGACACCGCCACGCCGACCACCACCGACGGCAGCGCCTCGAACTCGGCCTCGCAGGGCGACAGCAGCAGCGGTGATCCGCTCACCACGACCAACGCGAGCCTCGGCACCAGCACCGGCGAGGACGCGAGCAGCGGCGGGCCCGGCAGCAGCAGCGACGGCACCACCGGCGCGGTCGACCCCTGCGCCGGCGAGATGGGCGGCTTCGACTTCAGCTACCTGTGGGTCGCCAACACCAGCCAGGGCAGCGTATCGAAGATCAATACCAAGACCCTGATGGAGGAGGGTCGCTATTACGCCGACCCGAACCCCGGCAATGCCAGCACCTCGCGCACCTCGGTCAACATCGACGGCCACTTCGTGGTGGTATCCAACCGCCAGGGCTACAGCCTGACCAAGATCGCCGCCAACGTCGACGATTGCGTCGACAAGAACGCCGACGGGATGATCACCACCTCGCAGAACAAGGACGACCTGCTCCCGTGGGGCACCGATGAGTGCGTCCTGTGGAACACCGCGGTCAACTCCTTCAGCTACAACGGCGGCCCGCGCGGCACCGCCTGGGCGCCCGGCGAGTTCAACAAGGAGACCTGCAAATACGAGAACCAGAAAGTCTGGGTCGGCTGGATGGACGCGCCGCTGCACGCGATCATCGGCCGCTTCGACGGCGAGACGGGCGTGCAGGACGCGACCATCCCGCTCGACAACTGGACCAGCCAGATCTCGCCCTACGGCGCCGCGGCGGACGGCTTCGGCTACATCTGGACGATCAACGTGTACCAGGAGCTCATCCGCATCGACAGCGAGACCCTCGAGGTCAAGCGCTATCCGAGCGGCGGCATCAACTTCTATGGCATGACCGTGGACGCCAAGGGCAACCCCTGGTTCGGCCCCTACAGCAACGGCCCGGTCGCCATGTTCGACGCCCAAGCCGAGGTCTTCAACCAGATCCCGAACACCAACGAGAACCACCGCGGCGTCGCCGTCGCCCCCGACGGCATGGTCTGGGTCGCCAGCAACGCCGGCGGCACCCACGGCTGCGGCCTCAACCAGATCGACTCCAACACCATGACGGCGGTGCAGTTTCACACCTTCCCGCAGTGCGGCACCCCGGTCGGCGTCAGCATCGACGTCGACGGCTTCGTATGGATGGTCGACTACAGCGGCTGGGCCTATCGCATCGACCCCAACACCTACGAAAAGACCCAGGTCATCATCCCTGGCGATCATTACACCTACTCGGACATGACCGGCGGCGGACTGCAGAACGCGATCATCCCGAAGTGAATCGCGGCGGGCGAGAGCCCACATCGATGTCGGCCACGCCACGCCTCAGAAGCGCAGGCCGAGCCCGGCGACCCAGGTGCCCTGGGCCGAGCGGGCCAGCGCGGGCGTCCAGCGCCGCGTGACCTGCTTCGCGCGCCATTGCCGATAGCGGTGGTGACGGACCGCCCCGACTGTTGTCATCGCCGCGCCGCTGGCGAAGACCAGCAGCCCCGAGAAGAAGATCGACGCGCCGAAGAAGCTCAGGCCGCGTCCGGCCGACCCGCACGGCTCCGCCGCGCATACGCTGTCCAGTTCCTCATACAAGAACGCCCCGCCGATGCCGAGCCCGACGATGCCGAGCACACTGACCGGCACGCCAGCGCTGAGCAAGCCGATCCCTCGACGCGGCCGCGGTGTCACGACGGGCGCGGCCTCGGGGCTCGGACGCTCCGGTGGCTCCACCGCGGGCGCCTCCGCCGGTGGCTCCTCGGCCACCGCGGGCGCGGGCGCCTCCGCCGGTGGCTCCACCGCGGGCGCCTCCACCGGGCCATTCGCCCGCGCCGACAGGGGCGCCGTGGCGACCCCGACCGAGCCGAGAATTATGAGGACAGTCTCGCAAGGACGGGCACGCACGCCCGGACTGTACCGCATGCGCGGGAGACAATACACCGACGATTACAGGTACGGCGGCCGACGGAAGAACGAGATCACTCGGGTCAGGCATCCGCCGCGATCACCGATTGGAACGCAAACCCCCGCTCGCGCGTTGCCCTCGCCATGCCCCCTGCTCCGCCGCAGCCTGCTCGCCGCGCTCGCGACCCTCGCCGTGGTGCCTGCGGCGCGGGCCGTGGTCCCCGCGGCGCGGGCCGGCTTCAGGCCGCCGGGCAAGGCGGCCCGGCGCGCGGCGATAGGTCCGCTGGACGGGCTCCCGCCGGAGCTGCGGCGGGCCTTCGAGCTCGGCGACGAGGTGCCCGCGCTGCCGCGGCCGGGCCCGGGCGACTGGCTCGCGTCGCACGCGGAGTCGGGCCAGACCTACGCACAATTCCTCAAGGCCCGGCCGAACCGCCTCGGGCTCACCCGCAACAAGATCGTGATCCAGCCGATCGGCGACCTCGGCGGGGGCAGCCCGGCGCTGACCACCCTCGTCGACTTCGCCAATCGTTACTGGCCTGCCCGCGCTGGCCCGGCCGGCGATCACGATGGCGAGCCTGCGCGCCCGCTCGCGCGTCCGCGGCCGCCGGCAGTACCGCACGGGCGACCTCCTGGACGCGCTGCAGCGGCGGATCCCCGCGGAGGCCTATTGTTTGATCGGTGTCACCCAGGCCGACCTCTACCCCGGCCCGAGCTGGAACTTCGTGTTCGGCGAGGCCCGCTTCTTCGAGCGCGTCGGCGTGTACAGCTTCGCCCGCTACGACCCCGCCTTCTACGATGAGCCGCGCGCGGCGGACACCGCAACCACGATCCTGCGCCGCGGCTGCAAGCTGATGGCCCACGAGATCGGGCACATGTTTGCGATCGACCACTGCATCCACAACCACTGCGTGATGAACGGCAGCAACAGCCTCGAGGAGACCGACCGCAGCCCGCCGCACCCGTGCCCGCTAGTGCCTGCGCAAGCTGCACGAGATCGTCGGCTTCGACGTCGCGGCGCGTGAGCGCCGGCTCGCCGGAGTTCTACCGCCCGCTCGGCCTGGTCGCCGAGGCCGACGACTGCGAGGCGAGGCTCGCCCGCATCGTCGGTGATTGAGACCCCGCGAGTACGTTCGGCGCCTGCGGTGTAGGAGGTGGCCGCGCCATGGTCGACGACGCGGCGTTGGTGGAGGCCTGGCGACGCGGAGACCGCGGCGCTGGCTCGACCCTGTTCGAGCGCCACTACGACGGCGTGGTCCGCTTCTTCCGCAACAAGGTCGGCGACGTGGTCGCGAGCGACCTGGTCCAGAAGACCTTCCTCGCCTGCTTCGAGGGCCTGGCCGCGTATCGCGGGGAGGCCAGCCTGCGCACCTATCTCTACGCGATCGCATATCGCCTGCTGTGCAAACATTACGAGGCGCAGCGGCGCAACCGCATCGATCTCGGGAGCGTATCGGTGCACGACCTCGGGCACTCGCCGAGCGAGGTGCTGGCGGCCCGCGAGGAGCAGCGCCTGATGCTCGCGGCGCTGCGGCGCCTGCCGATCGAGTATCAGGCGCTGCTCGAGCTGCACTACTGGGAGCAGATGACCGCGGCCGACGCGGCGCTGGTGCTCGAGATCCCCGAGGGCACGGCCAAGACGCGGCTGCGACGCGGACGGCAGCTGCTGGCCGCGCAGCTGGCCGCGCTGGCCAGCTCGCCGGAGCTGCTCACGCGCACCAACAGCGACCTCGAGGGCTGGGCCCGGGGGCTGCGCGAGCAGGTCCTGCCAGCGCCGCCGCGAGGCGCGCGTTGAGCGGCGAGTCCGGGTCCAGCGACACCCAGATGCGCACGGCGCAGACCGGCAGCGGGCCGCTGGGCGCCGCGCCGACGCTGATCCCCGACGCGGCCGAGGACCACCGCAAGGCGCTGCGGGCCCAGCTGTCCGGTGACAGCGAGCCGCCGGTGAAGATGGAGATTCACCGTACTGCGCATGCTCGGCGCCGGCGGCATGGGCGTGGTGTATGCGGCGCGGGACGAGGCTCGCGCGCAAGGTCGCAATCAGGTGCTGCGCGGCGCGGCCGACAGCGACGGGCGTCCGCTGCTGCGCGAGGCCAGGCGCTCGCGCGCCTGGCCACCCGAACGTGGTCGGCATCCACGAGGTCGGCATCCACGAGGGGCGGGTGTTCCTGGCGATGGAGTTCGTCGAGGGCCAGACGGTGAGCGCGTGGCAGCGCGAGCGCCCGCGCGGCGTCGGCGAGACGATCGGCGTGTATGTGCAGGCCGGGCGCGGGCTGGCGGCGGCCCACGCGGCGGGGCTGGTGCACCGCGACATGAAGCCGGACAACGTGCTCGTCGGGGTCGACGGTCGCGTGCGGGTGCTGGACTTCGGACTGGCTCGCCTGTACGATCGGACAGGTACGGAGATACCGGGCCAGGACGCGGCGCTGCTGGCCACGGGGGGCCTCGCCGGCACGCCGGCGTACATGGCACCCGAGCAATTCCTCGGCTCGCCGCCCGACGCCCGCAGCGATCAGTTCAGCCTGTGCGTCGCGCTGTACGAGGGGCTGTATGGGCGACGACCCTTCGCGGGCGAGACCGTGGCGGCGCTGATCGACGCGGTCACGCGCGGCGAGCCGAGGTCGCCGCCGCCGGAGCGCCGGGTGCCGATGCGGATTGTGCGGGTGGTGATGCGTGGGCTGGCGCGAGATCCAGCGCGGCGCTGGCCGTCGATCGACGCGCTGGTGGCCGCGCTCGGGCGCGGGCCCGGTCGCGCCAGGCTAGTGGGCCGCGGCGGCCGGGCTGGATGCTCGCGGAGGCCAGCGGGCGGCGCTGATGACCGCGGCCGAACCGCCCTGCGCCCGCGCGGGGGCGCCGGAGCTCGAGGGCCTGTGGGACCCGACGCGACGCGACGCGGTCCACGCGGCCTTCCTCGCCACCGGGGTGCCGTTCGCGGCGGCGGCGTGGACCCGCAGCGAGCAGCAGCTCGACGCATACTCTCGCGGCGTGGAGCGAGATGCGGCGCGAGTCGTGCGAGGCGACGCAGGTGCAGCACACGCAGTCGATGGCGTTGCTCGACCTGCAGGACGATCCGCCTCGACCGGCGGCGCGAGGCGGTGCGGGCACTGGTCCGGGTTGCTCTTCGCCCGGGCCGACGCCGACGTGGTGGAGCACGCGGTGCAGGCTAGCGGTGACCTGGCGCCGCTCGCGACCTGCGGTGATATCGAGGCGCTGACCCGGGCCGTGGCGCCGCCGGAAGATCCCGAGGTGCGACGCCGGGTCGAGGCGCTGCGCGGGCTCCTCGATCAGGCGCGCGCCCTGCTGAGCACCGGCAAGTATGTGAGCGGGGGGGATCAGGCACTGTATTGCGAATCGCGGGCCGCGGGCCTTCGATTATCCGCCGCTCACGGCGGAGGCGCTGGTGCTGGCGGCGGAGCTGCACGACGCGGCCGGTGAGCCCTTCGCGGCCGAGCAGACGCTACACGCGGCGATCCGCAGCGCGTCGGCAGGGACGCGCGACGACCTGCTCGCGCAGGCATGGATCGATCTGATGCATGTCGCGGGGCTGCAGCTCGGGCGCTTCGCGGAGGCGAAGGACTGAGCCGGGTCGCCGACGCGGCGGTGGTCCGGGTCGGCGACCCGCCGCTGCGGAGCCCGGCTGCTGGGCGGCGAGGGGGCGCTGCTCAAGGCTGCAGGCGCGTACGCGCCGGCGCTGGCGAAGTTTCGCGCCGCGCTCACGCTGCAGCAGCAGGTGCTGTCCGCGGACGATCCGCGGCTGGCAGATTCGTGGACGAGTGTGGGCAATGCATCGCGTGAGCTCGGCGACTTCGCCGGGGCGCTCGAATGTCATGAGCGGGCGCTCGACCTGCGACTGCGAGCATTCGGCCCCGATCACCCGGAGGTCGCGCAGGCCCACAATCACCTCGGCTTCGTGCTCGCCGACCTCGGCGCCACGCGGAGGCGCTGGAGCAGCACACGCGCGCGCTGGAGATCGTCCGCGAGGCGCTGCCACCCGGCATCCGGTGGCGACGACGATCGAGATGAGCATGGGCACCGCGCGCACGCAGGCGGGCGACCTGCCGGCAGCCCGGGCCCACTACGAGGCGGTGCTGCAGGCGTGGACGCGGACGCTGGGCCCCGATCACCCCGACCTGGCGCTGATCCACAGCAACCTCGGCGCGCTCGCGTTTCGCAGCGGGGATATCGATGAGGCGCTGACCCAGGCACGACTGCGGTACGATCTTCGAGCGAGTGTTCGGGCCCGATCATCCGCCCCTGGCTGGTGCGCCGAGCCGGTCGGCATGTGCCCCGACCCGCCGAGCGAGCCGGCGCTGGCGCTGGCGATGTATCGTCGAGCGATGGCGATCCGCACGGCCCACCTGCCACCCGACCACGCCGACCTCGCGCACTCGCACAGCAACCTCGCCAGCGCCCTGTACGCGCTCGGCGCCGCGACGAGGCGCTCAGCCACGACCCGAGGCGCTGGCGATCACCGAGCGCACCCGCGGCGGCGAGCACGAGCCGCTGATCCCCCTGCACAGCAACCTGGCGCTGTCCCTGATGGAGTTTCGGCCGCCCGGCGGAGGCGCTCAGCCATTACCATCAGGCGGTGGCGATCGCCGAGCGGGTCTGCGGCGCACAGTGCCCGGCGGTGGTGGTGCCGTGGACGGGGTCGGCGATGCCCTCGGTCGCGCTCGGGCGGGCCAGCGAGGCGGTGCCAGTGCTGACGCGGGCGCTGGCGCTGGCGCACCCGCCTCGATCGACCCGATCGACGTCGCCGGCATCCGCTTCACGCTGGCCCGCGCGCTGTGGACAGCCACCAGGACCGGGCCCGCGCGCGCACGCTGGCCCGTGAGGCGCTCGCGGTCTACGCGGCTGGCGGCGCGGGCCTGGCGGAGCAGCGCGGCGAGGTCGAGCGCTGGCTCGCGGGGCACGGTCGCTGATCACCGCAGGGACGAACCCGGCCCAGGCAGGCCGGCGATCCACGTGCGGGCGGCGCTGCGGTCGCGGCGGTCGAGCTCGAATGTATGGACTTCACCCTGGGTGCGGGTGACGACCCGCAGGGGCCCAAGCAGGCGCCCGATCGTCGCGATGGCGATATCGTCGATCGGGACATGCAGCGAATCTGCCGAGTTTGCGACCTGCTGCTCGGGCGAGAGTCCGCGCAACTCGTCGAGGTGGCGCCGACCCGCCGCCTCGGTCGCGGGGTCGGCCGAGCGCCGGGCGGCGCGGACGATGGCCCCGATGTCGGCGACCAGCAGCGCGCCGATGAGGCCGTCGACCGCATTGTCGCGGTGGAGCTGCCAGCCTGAGACGAAGAACAATCCCTCGCCCGAGAGATACAGGCGACCGAGGTCGACCCGCACGCCATCACCGACAGCAGGCAGCGGTCGCCGGGCGACCTCGATCACGTGCAACACGCCGGCCGGGTCGCTGCGGTAGGGGCCTCGGGACATTGCGGGGAAAGTAGCGCGGGTGTTCGCTGATAACAAGTCGTCCAGTGCCGCCCGGGATGACGGCACGTGGCACGATTACGATGCGGGCGATTGAAGGCGCCGTCCCAGAACGCCAACAAATTCCTGAAAATCGCGGGGTTGCTCGCCCAGCGGTAGGCGGAGCAGTGACTTCGCCACTTCCATGGCCAAGCGCTCCCCTTGCAAGAACTTACCTGCTCGATCCTTAACACGCATCGACGGCCCGATCGTGGCACGAAGCAGTTCCTTGCCTGACATGACGTCGAGCCAATGACCGGTGCCGAAAACGAGGTCGCCCACTCCGCCTCTCATCCGCGTCAATGTAAGGTCCAGCAAACGCTCGATCTCGTCGTGTTTGTGTCAGCTTCAGACACACACCCGGCGGTTGGCGGAGCTTCCATCGCATTTCCAACCAGACCAACATGGCGGCCTCGAAGTCGAGTCGGCGATTCGCCTCATCCAGGATCAGCTTCCGGACTTCCGATTCTGAAAGCCGAAGGTGTGGGCACTTACAAAAATACAACGGATCGATGAAGTAGTTCTCGAGTTCTCGTTTTCTCCAAACCAACAGATTGTGTGTGGCCGGTTCAGGAAAATTCGCCCAGCTCCTCTCGACAAACGCATCGGGACAACCATCTCGGTCAATCAAGAAATAATAGCTTGGATGATGACCAACCATCGCTTTGGCGGCTTGGTGAATATTCTCGCAAGCACCTAACGCTCGGACCGAAACGCTTGCCATCTCGTTCTGGCGCAAGAGCTCGCGGAGCACACTCGGATCGAATACTGCGTCGTCACGCCCCTCGACGAACACGACGTGCTGCGCCTTGAGTTGAACCGCGTCTTGAGACACTCCGGATAGGACGCGCATGGCGGTTCACCTCACTGATTCGGGACAAGCAGGCGCCGCCGATCCGCGTCCACCGCGTGGAAGACCTGCTCCGAGTGCGTGGCAAGAATGTACTGGTTGTCGGGTCCGACCTTACGCAGTTGCTCCAACAAATCCGCATGCCATTCTGCGTTGAGGTGGAGCTCCGGTTCGTCGACGAGGACGATTGCTGGTACCTCAACACCCTGTCGACGAGAGTAGCGCCAGATCAAAAAGAGCGTCGACACGATCTCCTTCTGCCCTGAGCTCAGTCCATCGAATGCGAATGAGGCTGCTTCACCTTGAGGACGGATTCTAAAGTCTAGAGTATTGTCGGGCAATGGCCGTAACTTTTCGATTACACCTCCGGCGTAACGTAACAATAGCTCGTTGAGGAGATCCACAGTTTCCTCGGAAGTGTGGCGATCGGTGCCCTCGAAGAGCCCGCCCGCCCGATGATGGAGCGCAGCATCTCCATCTTGAACGTGCTGAGCGCGGACATCCGTCCACCACGACGTGTAAATCGAAGTCGATCTCGCGGAGAGAAGTGATCCGACATCACGGCGAGATCCGGGTTGCCCTCCTGCACCTTTCGATAGCTATTAAAATGTAGCAGCGGCGGCGAAAGCACAGGCTCTCCCCCAAGGGCAAGGAGATTGGCTACCATTTCTGCGAGAAACAGACCTCCCTGTTCTCCGCTGCGATTGGCCATGGCCTCTCGCATGCCTGTGTCACCCTTAACCTCTAGACTAAATTCCCCCCCCTTGAGTCGACGGATTAGGAGACGGACTGCAACCATTCGCGAATCAAGCGCGAAGGTCCCGTTGATCTCCGCTTCGGTCTGACCTGAGCGGATTAGGAGGTCCGCGAGGTCAACGAACCCTTCGCGGTCGAGTACCGCTTGATGAAATAGCTTCTCACCGAATGTTGTGGCGAGGAACAAGAGCCCGATACACTCGAGAACAGACGTCTTACCCCCACCATTCTGGCTACCGAGAACAATGATGTCGAGATCCTCGGGCATCTCAGGAGCCGGGAAGTCGATGCTAAGGGCATCAAGCCGCTTATAGTTCCGGACCTCAAGACTCCGGATCTTCACGGTGGGGGGGCTCTTCGGCGCAGACATCGAGAGGGATGGTCCTAGAGGAAAGGGTGGCCGGTCTGTCGGCTGGTTTCATGACCCAGATGCGTCCGCGCAGTCAAGTTTTCGCCCAACGGATAGCCGAGTGGCGGCGCAAGATGCGCACTTCGTTGAGACCGGTCGAAATCCAACGTCGAACCTGTAGAAAAGCAAGATTAGTGTGTTGAATCCCGACACGCAGAACTTGTGCCGGGTCCCCATATCCACGAGATCGGGTCTCGGGCCCTTGACGACCGGGGTGAGGATGGCCTCGACCTGACCGAATCCCCCGATGATATGCAGTGTCGTGGCACGATGAATGGGATGACCTGGAGGTGGCGGCGGCGATATCGTCGAGCGGACGTACAGCGAATCTGCCGAGTTTCTACCTGCGGCTCGGGCGAGCGCCCGCGCGGATCGTCGAGGTGGCAGGGAGCGCGGGGGACCGATAGCGAGGGTAGCAGGAGGCCTCGCAGCCTGGAAGGGTCCGAGGAGCCCGTCGCTCAGCCATCGAGAGCGCAACGAAATCCGGTCTCACGTGTCTCCCCCTCATCGTCTTTGCCGCCGCCCTTGTGGCGTGATGTCGCCAGAGAATAGCCCACGGCGCTCAACGACCAGGCGCCCCACCCCGCACCCCGGCGAGCCACTGATTCCCCGGTCGGCTCGCGCAGCGGATCCACCGTGGGCAGCGCAGCGTATCCGGCGGAGTCGTAGCCATCAGCGGCCCATTCGGCGACATTGCCTGCCATGTCGCACAGACCGTATACCGATGCTCCGCGCATACAGAACATCGCCACCGGAGTCAGCGTGCGGTACTCCTCGCGGTACGGGCATTCGGGACCGGGCTTGTTCCCGGCGATGTCCCAGGGCTTGAAGTTGGCGTGTTCGCAAGTCGGTTCATCCATGCCCCATGGATACTTGCGGCCATCGGTCCCTCGCGCTGCCTTCTCCCACTCGGCCTCGGTCGGTAGGCGTTTACCCTGCCACGCGCAATATGTATTTGCCTGAGACCAGGTTACTGACGCGGCCGGCATCTCGGCGAGGGCTGGGACGAAATTGCTCATACCGTCTACACCCCGGTTCCACTCCACGTCCCACTTGGGCGGGGGCACGCAGATCCCAGCGTTCAGGCACTCTCGATAGGCCCCCTTGGTCACCTCGGTGCGATCGATCCAGAAGGCCGACACCGTGACCTCGCGGTACGGGAGCTCGCTCTTGGCACAGGAACCGGAGAATTCGTCAGTATCGAAACCCTCGTGACAACCCATCCAGAACGGCCCCGCCGGGACGTGCATCATCCCATCGCGCTCCTCCGTACAGGTGCCCGTGTTTGCTGTACAGGTGCCCACGTTGCAGCTCTGGTCAGGACGACACGCGCACCCCAACGTTCCGCAGGGGCAGGCATCGTCGGTCTCACAGGCTGGGGGAGCGGTGGTCCCGGTGCCGTTGCTGGTCGTGTCGATGGTCGCGCTGGTAGCCGTCGTTTCGCTCGATCCGACCGGGGATCCACCGCAGGCCACGACCAGAACAGCGATGCTCGCGCAGCTAAACGAAAGTTCCGCACATGACCGCGCCATGGCCGGTAGTTTCCATGCGGGCATACCTTGATGAAATCGGAAGCCCGGGGCATGTCAAGCTGCACGCGGATGGACGAACCCCCCACTCGCTGCTCACTTGGCCGGCGGGCCCTGGACGCTCAGCGTGACCGCGGCCTCGCCGAATTGTTTGTGGTTGTCGGTCGCGCGCAGGGTGATGCGGTGCTTCCCGGGGCTCAGCTTGCGCAGCACGATCCACGGGCCCTGGCCGAGCTCGCCGTCGCGATCGGAGCGCCAGCGAAACGCGGACGCGGCGGTGATCGGGCCGTCCTCGAGGTCGAACGCGGTCCCCGCGAGCACCAGCGGGTTCGCGGAAGTCAGCGCGATGGGCTTCGCGCCCGGGCCGGTCACATCCGTGGGCGCGTCGAGGTTGACGCGCGGCGGCTTGCGGGCGACGACGAAGCTCGAGGTGCGGGCCTCGGTCGTGCGGACGCCGTCGGAGCTGAGGACGCGGAGCACGGCCGCGTCGCCGCCTGGCAGATCGCGGAGATCGACGGCGAGCTTGGGCTGCGACTGCGCCACGGCCACCGGCCGCCAGCTGTCGCCGCCGTCGGGGCTGTACTCGATCGAGTGCACCAGCGTATCGCCGTCGCTGTCCTTGGCGGTCCACGTGAGCGGCGCGGAGCCGCTGGCGGCGAGCTTGGGGTCGAAGGTGAGGCCGTCGATCTGCGGCGCGCTGGCGCTGACGATCCGCTCGGCGATTGGCTTGTTCTTGCTGCGCAGCACGATCTTCGCGGTCGCCGGGTCGTACGGGACGATCACCGCGAAGGGCTGCGGCGCGCCGGGCTTGGCGTCGTGGGCCACAACGTCGAAGTCGTGGCGCAGCAGCGCGGCGCCGCCGCTGTCCACCAGGGTGAGGCTGTAGCGCTTGCCCTGCGAGGTGCTGCGCAGATCCTCGCGGCGAAAGATCTGCTCGAAGGGCGCGAAGCTGGCCTTGTCGCCGCGCAGCGTGCCGCGGACCAGCAGCCAGGGGCGCTCGGCGGGCGGAGCCTGGAGTGCCCACATACCCGGCGGCGGCGCGACGAAGCCCAGCATCGTCGACGCGGGCGCGGGGCGGCGCAGCTCGGCCCGCTCGGCGCCGTCGGGGCAGCGCAGCGCGCCGTTCGTGGTGCGATCGATGAGGCGACAGTAGGTGTGCGGCGAGACCCACTGCGGCCGCGCGTAGGACATGATGTCGTGGGTGTGCCCGCCGTTCCAGGTCGCAGGGACGATCTGGAAGCTGCGCGAGGCATATGTACGCAGTCCGGGGTTCGGGCCGATCGCGGCGTGGGCGTAGGGGTGGTCCTCCCAGGTGGGGCCATCGTTCTGGTGGTCGGCGCTCATGACGTTTGAGTCGTGGACGTGGAGGAGGCCGTAGAAGTGGGCGACCTCGTGGGCCATCACCTCGCCGCCCTGACCGCCGCGGACGTTGTGGCCGAACATCACGTTGAGCCCGCCGTACTCGACGCCGCAGCCGCAGCGCGCGTCGGGCATCAGCATGTAAAGCCCGTGCTCGGGGCCCTGGGGCAGGCGGGCGACGGTGTTGACGGCCCACTGATAGGCCTCGCGCGCGTGGGCCGAATCGTCGGCCCAGTCGAAGGTCGGCGGCGAACCGAGCATATACGCGGGCACCACCGTCGCGGACGAGACCGGGAACAGGCTGCGGGTGTAATCGACGTGCTCGTTGAAGTCCGAGAACGGCGGCGCGGCCTGGTTGCCGAGGGGGTTGGTGGTCGAGGTGGTCGCGTAGGTGGCCCCGTAGAACCACAGCGCCTGGTTCGCCGCGAAGCGGACACGGCGAGCCAGGACATTGTTGGTGAGCGACTGCTCGGCGCGCTGGGTGACGGACGAGACGCGGACCTCGAGGTCGCGCTCGCCGGGCGTGGTCTGGTCGAAGTCGAGGAGGAAGTTGAGGCTGCCGGTGACCATGTTGCGGTCGCCGGGCAATGGCGTGACGGAGATCGTGCTGCTCGAGTTGTTGGTGATCGGGCCGAGCACGCGCTCGCCGGCCGAACCGCCGCCGACGTTGCGCACGGCGAGGGTGCCGGTGACGGCGTCCCAGCGGCCGCGCGAATCCTCGACGCCGCGGATGTATACGCGGACGAGCGTGCGCTTGCCGCCGATGAGGGGGATGCGGTTATCGGGGACCTGGATCGCCTGGGTGACCTCCATGCCGGTGACCACGAGGTCGCCGACCGGGCCGAAGAAGAAGTCGTCGACATTGATGTGACCCCAGGGGCCGCTGGCGTTGTCGACGACGCGCAGCCGCGCGGTGCGGCCGATATAGGTGGGGGTATCGAAGACCTGGCGGATCATGGTCTCGTCATTGCGCCCGGTGACGGCCCGCACGACCACGTACTCGCCGTCGGGGAGGGTGACGCGGGCCCCGAGCGAGGATCGCCGGCGCCAAGGGCTGCTCGCCGGGCGCGACGCGGACGAGCAGCTCGACGCGCAGGCGCTGGAGGTCGTTGCCGCCGCCGACCAGGAAGCTGATCTCCGGGACCGTGACGACGAAGGGGTCGGACAGCAGGGTGCCGGTCGGGCGTCGCCGTTGTCACCCTCGTAGGTGCCGACCCAGCAGCGGCCGAGCTGACCGGGCGAGGTCCAGGCCGACGCGCGGCGACGGTGTTGCCGACGATCGGTTGGTTGCTGAAGGCGGTGCCCGTGGCGCTCCAGCCCTGCAGGTCGCAGCGCTCGAAGCCCCACGGCGACTCCGGCGGCGGCGCAGCGACGGCGGCCCCGGCGTGCAACAGGGTGAGGATGGCGAGGGATGGGAGGGTGCGCGATTGGAAAGACATGGCGAGCGGTGTCGCGGTAGTTCCTTTGGCGTCGCGGCGAGATTGCGGGGGGAGAGAATTATTTTTTTGCGCGATCGTGGGCGGTGAGAAAGGCCGGGGCGAGCAACGTGGTAGGCTGCCGCGCCATGAGCTCCGATTCGGACGCAGCCGCCGCCAGACTCCGCACCGCGCTGGAGCTCTCCGAGCTCGCTACGCGGATGATGGAGCAGAACCTGCGCCGCCGTCACCCCGCGGCGAGCAACACGGAGATCCGCAAGCTCCTCGGGATCTGGCAGCGCACGCGGCCGGGCGCCGAGGACGGCGACTGCGTCGGTCGACCGATCGCCCTGTCGAGGTTCGGCGTGTGAACGAACTGGTGCGGGCACTCGCGGCGATCGCAGTGGAACTGGAGTGGTTGAGACGCCCATGGGCGCTCGTCGGCGGACTCGCCGTCAGCGCGCGGGCTGAGCCGCGCACCACGCGAGACGTCGACGTCGCGGTGTCCTTCCTCCGACAAATCCTGGATCGACGAGATCCCGTTTAGTGGTCATGGCATCTCGCAGGCAGAATCTGCGCTGCAAACCCAACCATCCACGGTACTTGGCCTTTGTCAGCCCCCGTCGCGCCCAGTGCCCGTCGCCGCCCACCGCCCGTGCCTTCGTTCGCGAGATAGGCCGTGACGCGCGAGGCGAACCGGCGGGGAGCGGGGAGGACCAACGCCCCTCTTGGGTCCACCAGCGTTCGGCTCAACATGTGCATCGTGACGCGATTATCTCCCCGCGCGTTCGTGCTCCGCGATGAACCCCCGCAGCTCCGCGAGCTCCGCCTCGCGCGCCGGCCCGCCCTCCGCGAGCACGCCCTCCGCGAGCCGGGCCAGCGCGAGCGCCCGCGCCTGTTTCGCTGGATCTCCGGCGAGCGCCTGGGCCAGCGCAAAGCGGATGCTTGCGACTTGCAGCGGGTCCTGCTCACTGGCGACGGCCGCCGCCTCGGCCGCCTCGAGCTGCGCCACCGCCTCGCTCACGCGACCGCGGGCCAGCGCGACGCGACCGAGGCCGGCGCGGGCGGACGCCAGGTCGAAGTGGGGGTGGGCCGGGTCGGCGGTGTAGAGCGTGACGGCCCGCGTGAACGCGGCCTCGGCCGCGGCCAGGTCGCCGGACGCCAGCGCGAGCTCGGCGAGCGACACCAGCAGGGTCCCGAGCTCGGGGTGGTCCGGGCCGAGCAGCTGCTCGCGCAGGGTGAGCGCCGACTGGAAGGCGCGGCGGGCCGCGTCGCGGTCGCCCGCCGCGAGCCAGGCCTCGCCGAGGTTCGCGTCGGCGTAGGCGATATTCGGGTGGGCCGGGCCGAGGCTCGCTAGCAGGTCGGCGCGGGCCCGCTCGAGCTGGGCGACCGCCTCGCTGTGGCGACCGACCTGGCTGAGCTGACCGCCGTAGTTGAGGCGCAGGCCGGCGGTCTGCGGGTGGGCCTCGCCGAGCGATCGCTCGCGCAGCGAGAGGCCGCGCTCGAAGGTCGCCAGCGCCTCCGCGCGGCGGCCCTGGTACGACTGCACATTGCCGAGGTTGTTGAGCACGCCGCCGAGCTCCGGGTGCTGCGGGCCGAGGCTGCGCTCGAGCAGCGGCAGGGCCTCCTGCAGGTCGCGCTCGGCCGCGGCGTTGTCCCCGAGGGCGACGTGCACGCTGCTGAGGCCGGTCAGCGCCGCGGCGCGTCCAGCCGGTGAGAGCTCGCGGATCGCGAGGGCACGCTGATAGCTGGCCGCGGCCGCGGCATATTCGCCGCGTGCGACCTGGACGGCGCCGCGTGAGCGATCGAGACGGCTCTGCAGTTCGGCCGGCGCGTGGACGCGATCGACGACGGCCGCCGCGATCTCGGCCCAGCGTTCAGCCTCCTCGGGGCGGGCGAGTCGCTGGCCGAGCACGCCGACGCGCCAGGTCGCGGCCTCGGCCCGGAGCTCGTCGTCGCCGGAACGATCGGCCAGGGCGATCGCGGCGCCGAGCTCGGCGTCGGCGTCCTCGTAACGTCCGAGGCGCTCGAGCAGGCGACCGCGGGCGAGCCGGGCCGCGGCGGTGAGCGGCGCGTAGTCCAGCGGGATGGCGAGAGCCAGCGCCGCGTCGGCCCGCACCAGGCCCGCCGGGTACTGGCCGGTCCGCTCGCGGGCGTCGGCGGCGTCGATCTCGGCGCGCGCCGCTGCGAGCTCCTCGGCGCGCTCTGGCGGCGGGTCGAGCTGCCCTGCCCTTTGCTGCAAGCTCGCGACATCGGCGCAGGGCGCCAGCGGACGCAGCTGGGCAGCGCCGCGGGCCGCCTCGTCGAGCGAGGCGGCGTCGATCGTCGCCAGGGCGTCGCGGAGGGCGGCGAGCTCGTCGCGGCGGCGCTCGAGGCAGCTCATGCGCAGGTCGAGGGCGGCGCCCGACTGCTCGCCGCGCTGGTGCGCGAGGCAGGTGTCGGTGTGGGCGGCGATCCAGTCCGTCGCATATGCATCGAGGCTCGCGGCGACGCGCTCCCAGGTCGCGGTCGCGCGATCGAGGTGGGTCGCCAGCAGGGCGCCGCGGACCCGCTCGCGCTGGGCCTCGTCCCACACACCTTGCATTCGCCCGGCCGCGCCGGTGCAGGTCGGCGTCACGGCCGGCTCGCGGACGATCGCCAGGCCGGCGAGGCCGAGGCCAGTGACGAGGCCAGTGACGAGACCGAGGCTCACGCCAATGCGTCGGCGCCGGACCGCCGGGTCGTACGCGAGGGCGGCGAGCAGCGCGTCCATGTCGGCGAAGCGCGCCTCGGGCCGCGCGGCCAGGCCGCGGCGCAGCGCGGCGTTCACCCGCGCCGGCACCTTGCTGTCTCTCGGGACAGGTGTGAACATTCCCCGGCTGGCGTTGCGCCACACCTCGGCGATGGCCTGGCCGGCGAAGGGTCGCTGGCCGTGGAGCGCCTCCCACAGGGCGACGCAGAAGCTGAACTGGTCGCTGCGGGCGTCGGCGCGGCCGTCGATCTGCTCCGGGGACATGTACGCCGGGGTCCCGACCGCGGCGCCCGCGGCGGTGAGCGAGCGCTCGAGCGGGGCGCTGCGCTCGAGGGTCGCCAGGACGCCACCGGTCATGGTCGCGGCGCGGGCGTCATCGTGGCCGTCGAGCGCCCGCGCGAGGCCGAAGTCGGTGACCTTGACCTCGCCGTTATTGCTGACGAGGACGTTGTCGGGCTTGAAGTCGCGGTGGACCAGGCCGGCCGCGTGGGCCGCGGCCAGCCCGCGCCCCGCCTGCAGGAAGCAGGCGAGGCGCTCGCGCCAGGTGTGCGTCGGAGCCAGCCACGCGCGCAAGGTGACGCCGCGGATCAGCTCCATCACCACGTAGATCTGCGCGTCGTGCTCGCCGGCCTCGTACACGGCGATCACGTTGGCGTGGGCGATGCGGGCCATCGCCTGGGCCTCGCGGAGCAGGCGGGCGCGACTGTCGGGGTGGACCAGCAGCGCGGCGCGGACCAGCTTGATCGCGACCTTGCGGTCGAGCTGGCGATCGTAGGCGAGGTAGACGACGCCCATGGCCCCGGCGCCGAGGCGGCCGAGGACGACGAAGCGGCCGAGGGTCGCGCCGTCGGGCAGGAGCTCGTCGACCGGCCGCGGCGCGAGCGAGAGCGCGGCGGAGGTGGCGAGCCCGGGCGCATCGGTGGCCTCGCGCGCGTACGCGGCGAGCACGGCGGCGCAGCTCGAGCAGCCGGCGAGGTGGACGTCGATGCGCTGGCGCTGCGCTGGCGTGGCGACGCCCTCGAGCAGCGCGGCCAGCTCGGACTCGTCGGGGCAGGTGGCGGTGGCGGTCACGCCTCACCGAGGCCGCGGCACAGCGAGACGTTGAGGTCGCTGCGGATCAGCCGGACGATGCTGGCCAGGGCGACGCCGCGGTCGCCGAGCTGCTCGGCCAGCAGGCGCCCGGTCTCGGCGACCAGGCGCTCGCGGGCCTCGGCGAGCCAGCGCTTGCCGGTCGCGCGGTGGACCTTGTAGATGCGAGCGATGTCGGTGGCGCTCAGGCCCTCGACCGCTTGCAAGCGGAGCAGCGCGCGCTGCTCCGCGGTCAGCAGGGCCAGCGCGGCGGTGAAGGCGGCGCGAAACTCGGCCCGGTAGTGGTGCTTGAGGTGCTCGAGCTCGGGGTCGTCGCCGACCTGCTCGGCGAGGCGCTCGGCGTCGGTGAAGTTGTCGCGGCGGTCTCGCTTGCGCCGCTCGAGGTCGATGCGCAGGCGCAGGGCGACGACCTTGAGCCACGCGCGCAGCGAGCCCTGGCCGCTGTACTCGGCGATCCGCGGCGGGCGACCGTCGGCGGCGATGAACAGGCGGGCGAGCAGCTGTTGCCGGAGGTCTTCGGGGTCGCTGCCGCCGATCGCCAGGCGGGCGAACGCGGCCGCGAGCTCACCGGCGTAGCTGCGCTGGAAGGCGGCGATCGCCGCGGTCTCGCCGCGAGCGCAGGCGCCGGCGAGGTAAAGGTCGTCGCTGCACAGCGGCGCGAGGCCGATCGCGGGATCGACGTCCGCGGGGACCCGGGTGCGCAGGAGCTCGACGAAGTCGGCGTCGCTGAACGCGAGGCCAGGCCAGGCCTGACGGGCGGCGCCCAGGCGAGCCCGCAGGAACAGCTCGAGGGCCGGGCGCGCCGCGACCGGGACGGACGGGAAGCGATCGGCGAGCGGGGTCGGGTCTGGCGAGGACATGGCGCGCTGGCCGGGCGGGCGACGATCGCACGAGGCCCGCCGCCGCCGCAAGCTCGCGGCCGACGCTCACTCGCCGTCGCAAGCACCAGGCCCGTCGCCGTCGCAGGCTCGCAACCCACGCTGACTCGCCGCGAGCCCGGGCGCTCACTCGCCGTCGACAATGCGCTGAAGCTGGGCCGCGAGCTCGGCGACCAGCACGGTGTCGGGCCCGCCCGCGAAGGAGCGCAGCGGCAGCGCGCGGCGGAACATCCAGGCGCCGGAGATCAGCGCGAGCAGCAGCGAGGCGCGGGCCTCGGCGCGCGGCGGGCCGAGCCAGCGCGCCAGCGGCTGGACGATGCGGGCGGTGAACAGCTCGGTCGCCAGCCCGCGCACCTCCTCGTCGCCCGCGGCCAGCAGCAAGATCGTCAGGATGTCGGCCTCGGGGCGCGGCTTGCTGAACAGGTGGCGCGCGATGTGCCGGCCGAGCACGCCGCGCTCGGCCGCGAGGAAGGGCTCCAGCGCCAGCTCGCCCGCGATCGCGGCGACGAAGAGGCCCTGCTTCGAGCCGAAGTAGCGGACCACCAGCGCCGGGGTGATGCCGGCCGCGGCGGCGATGTCCCGCATGCCGGACCGGGCGTAGCCCGCGGTCGCGAAGGCCCGCCGCGCCGCCCGCAGGATGTCGGCCCGCGTCTGCTCGGCGTCGCGGAGCCGCGGGGCGGCGGGCTTCACTGGCTGCGCACGCGCCTTGAATGGTTGCGCGAGGGGGGCTGGGGTGGTGCGCTTGCGGGGCGGCATCGATTTCTTGTAAACGGTCGTTGACTTCTACCACGACCGGGCCAAGACTCGCGCCAAGTAAACGTTCGTTTACTGGAGAACGGAGACAGAGCCATGAGCAGCTGGACAGCAGCAGACATCCCCCGGCAGAGCGGCAAGCTCGCGGTGATCACCGGGGCCAACAGCGGGATCGGCTATTACACGGCGCTGGAGCTGGCGCGCGCCGGGGCCACCGTGGTCATCGGCTGCCGCGACGCGGCCCGCGGCGAGGCGGCAGCGCAGCAGCTGCGGGGTGAGTCGGGCGGCGCCGTGTCGCTGGTCCCGCTCGACCTCGCCTCGCTGGCGTCGGTGCGGGAGTTCGCGGCCCGGGTCCGGGCCCTGCACCCGCAGGTCGACCTGCTGGTCAACAACGCCGGCATCATGGCCCTGCCGCGGCGCGAGCTCACCGTCGACGGCTTCGAGCGCCAGTTCGGCACCAACGTGCTCGGCCACTTCGCGCTCACCGGCCTGCTGTGGCCGGCGCTGCAGGCCAGCCCGGCGGCGCGGGTGGTCACGGTCAGCAGCCTGATGGCGTGGAACGCCCGGCTCGACCTCGGTGATCTCCAGAGCGAGCGACGCTACAGCCCGATGGCCACCTACTCGCGCAGCAAGCTGGCGGACCTCGTGTTCATGCTCGAGCTGCAGCGCCGCGCCGCGGGCAGCCATGTGCGCAGCGTCGGCGCCCACCCGGGCGGCAGCAACACCAACCTGCAGCGCCACGCCTTCAGCGGGATCATGGGCGTGATGGGCCAGTCGGCGGCGGCCGGCGCCCTGCCCTCGCTGTACGCCGCGACGGCGCCAGACGTGCAGGGCGGCGACTACTACGGCCCGCGCAGCTGGTTCGGCATGCGCGGCGCGCCCGGTCCGGCCCGCGTGCCCCGACGCGCCCGCGATCCGCAGATCGCCGCGGGATTGTGGGCGGCGTGCGAGCAGCTGACCGGCGTGCGCTTCGAGCTCGCCGCCGCGGGGGCGCAGGCGGCATGAAGCCCGCCGGGCGCCTCACGCGAGCGTGAGCACCCGCTGCAGCTGCGGCCGGCGGTACTCGGCGGCGCCGGTCAGCACGCGCAGGTTGGCCTCGATCTGCGCCTCGCCGGCGCCGTGGGTGTGACCGCAGACCACGGTGATCTGGCGATCGGGGTGGGCCCGCGCCTGCGCGCGCAGGACCTCGCCGACCGCGGCGCAGGTGAAGTAGGGCAGCCAGTTGGCGTCGCTGCGCTGACCCTCGTGCCAGCACGCCTCGGCGAAGGGCGGCACGTGCGTCACCACCAGCAGCTCGGCGTGGCTCGCCAGCGCGGCGCTCACCAGCTGCGCGCACTGGCTCGCCTCCGCGTCGCCGCGGGCGCGCAGCTCGGCGTGCAGGGCCCGGCGATCGACGCCGCGGAGGCGGCTGCGGTCGCGCAGCGCGGCCGGGTCGAGGGTCGCGGCCAGCTCCTCGATGAGGATGAAGTCGTTGAGGAACACCGGCGTGTGCTCGGGGTCGCCGAGGCGGGCGTCGGCCCAGCCGTCGACCCCGATCATGGCTGTCCTTTCGGACAGATGGATCACCCCGCAGGCGGGCAACCAGCGCAGCCGGGGCTTGCGCGCGCAGACCTCGGTGACGGCCTGGCGCACCGCCGCGACCCCGCTGCCGTAGTAGTCGTGATTGCCGAGCACGAAGTAGATCGGGCAGGCGGTGGCGCTGGCGAGCAGGCGCAGGTGGTGCTCGAGCTGCTCGGCGTGCGACAGGTCGCCGCTGAGGATCACCGCGTCGGGGCGGTCGGCCACCAGGCTCGCCGCGAATGCTCGCACTTGCTCGTCGGCGAGGAAATCGAGGTGGATGTCGGTCGCCCAGGCGAGACGCATTGGCGATCAGAATATCCGCTTCATGCGCCGGCCGACAGGGCCGCGAGCTCGGCGTCGCTGGCGGCGCAGCGAAAGCCGTAATGGTGATACGGGCGGTTGCTCGGCACGTGCGTGCGGCGGTAGATCGCGGTCGCGTACTCGGCCTCCCAGTACCACGAGCCGCCGCGGACGACCCGCTCGTGGTGGCGCTTGCACGGGCTCGCCCCGCCGCAGGGGCCCAGCGGATCGACGCCCTCGCAGGCCGCGCCGCAACGCGCGTAGCTCTCGCTGGCCCAGTCCGCGACCCACTCCCAGGCGTTGCCCGACATGTCGTAAAGGCCATACACGCCGGCCGGGCGCGCGCCGACCTCGAAGGTGCGGCCCTTGTCGGGGCGCTCGCCCAGCTTGGCCACGCCGCAGCTGCGCCGGCGCTTCTCCTTGATCACCGCGCGGGCGCAGCTGGCTTTCTCATCGCCCCACGGATACAGCGCGCCGTCCGGCCCGCGCGCGGCCTTCTCCCACTGCGCCTCGCTCGGCAGGTGCTTGCCGTGCGCGGCGCAGTAGGCCACCGCGTCGTGCCAGCTGACGCCGACGATCGGCTGGCGCGGCCGGTCGTAATCGTTGTAACGCGGACCCGCCGGCGCGCAGGCGCCACGCGCCTCGCAGGCCTTGTACTCGGCGTGGGTGACCTCGTGCGTGTCCATGTAAAACGTCTGCAGCCACACCGTCGCGCGCGGGTGGGTGTTCTCGGGGCCGTCGTCGGAGCCGCGCAGGAACGGCCCGCCGGGCACGCAGGCGAGGCCCGCGGGCGGCGTGCGACAGGGCAGCGCTCGCGTGCCGTCGGGCGCGACCGGCAGCGCGGGCTCCACCGCTGCGGGCGACGCGGGCGGGCTCGCGGGCACGCTGGTCGCGGCGATCGGCGCGACCGGGGCCGGGCCCGGCGTCAGCTCGGCGAGCGCGAGCGAAGGGCTCGCGGCGGGCGGTGCTTGCACGTGCACCGGCCGCGGCGCGGGCTCGCGGGCGCAGGCGAGGCCGATGCATGCACACGCGATCGCGGCGGGGCGCACGGCCCCTTCTAACACGCCGCCGGCTCAGCCGAGCACGCGGCGCAGCGCGCGTTGACCGAGCGCCTGGAAGTGCAGGTCGGCGTGCTCGTGGGCCCAGGCGACCGTGGCCATCGCGTGCATCGCCGCGAGCACGCGCAGCTGCTGCTGCTCGACCGCGCCGAGGGCCCGCCCGTAGCCGGCGAAGAAGGCCGCCTCGAGGTCGGGCCGCTCGCCCCACACGTCGGTCCACAGCTTGACGATGTCGAACAGCGGGCAGTCGAGGTGGGCGTGCTCGAAGTCGACGACGAAGAAGCCGCCCTGGCCGGCGATGTGGCCGTCGATCACCGGGCCCGAGACCAGCCAGTTGCCCGGCGTGAAGTCGCGGTGACAGGGCACGCGGCGGACCCCGGCGAACAGCTCCGGATCGACCGGCGCGGCCCGCTCGCACAGCTGGGCGTACTCGTCGGCGCTCACGGCCGGACGCACGCGAGCCAGCCACGCGGCGTGGCGCAGCTGCACCGCCTGACCGATCGACACCGGGTCGCGATCGGGCTCGGGCACGCCATGCAGGGCCCGCAGGAAGTAACCGGCCCGCTTGTGCGCCGCCCGCTCGAGCCCCGCGGTGACCGGCGCCTGCGCGAGCGGCTCGCCGGGCACCTGCGCCAGCACCAGCGCGCGCACCGGGGCGTCGCATACGGCCAGCAGCGAGGCTGTCTCTTCGGGCAGCTGCGGCAGCCAGCGCTGGTAGGCATGGCGCTCCTGCTGAAAGGCGCGATCGCTGCCGAACTGCTTGACGATCACGCCGCCGGCATCGCGGACGCCGCTGACCTGCCACACCCGGCAGGGCCCGCGCGGCGAGCCGATGAAGCGCCAGCGCAGCTGCTCGCTGTCACAGCCGACCTCGCGGGCGACCCGCTGCAGCAGGTTGGCGTCGGCCCCGACCTCGCTGGCACGACCCGGCTGCAGCGGGTCGCGGGGCGGCATCAGCGGCCCCGCGCCCGCAGCGAGCCGAGCGACACGCGGGTCTCGCCGCGGGTGTAGAACCACAGGCCCGCGAGCAGCACCGCCAGCGAGACGAGGCCGCAGGCGAGGCCCCACAGCCAGAACGGTCCGCCGAGGTGACGGGCCATCACCGCGACGTCCGAGGGCATCGCGCCGGCGCTCGACTCGGCGACCGCGGTGAACAGGTAGTCCCCGCGGGTGAACACGCTGAGGGCCAGCTGGACCGCGAGGAACACGAGGATGAACTGCGTCCACGCGGCCGACACGAGCGCCGCGGCCAGCAGCGCGAGGCCGCCGACCACGCCGAGGTAGGCCTGACTGAAGCCCGGGTCGGCGACCAGCACGGCGGCGGCGACGAGGCCCGCGCCGAACAGGCCGAGGCAGACGCGGGCGGCCGCGGGTCGGCGCCCGAGCACGAACCACAGCCCCGCGACGATCGCCGGCCCGAGCAGCCCGCCCGCCGAGACCAGCGCGCCGACGACATCGCCGCCGCTGGTGCTCGTGAACGCGGTGCCCGAGCCGTCGGGGCGGATCACGAAGTGCTCGAGGCGACCGCCGAGCGCCAGCGCCGTCAGCCCGTGCCCGAGCTCGTGCGCCACCGTCGACAGCCACATCAAGGGCACCGCCAGCACCGCCAGCACCGGGATGCGGGGCAGCAGCAGCGCCAGCCCCACGCTCCACAGCAGCACGGTCCGGGCCCGCCGCGTCGCCGCGACCTGGCCCGTGGCCCGCTCATGCGCTCGCGCGGCCATCGACATGGACGGCGATGCTATCACGCCCGCGGCCGGGGGTCCCCCCGCCCCCGCGGGGGCGCGCCCCCGCGCCCCTCCGGGTGCGTGGTGCGAGGCGATCAGTTGGCGCCGCTCTTCACCCAGTTGATCAGGCTGCACTTCTCGGCGTCGGTCAGCGCCAGGCCGTTGAGCGGCATCTGCCCGCCGCCCCCGTTGGGCACGTTGTTCTGCTGGCCGTGCACCTTGTAGAGCAGGTAGCTGGCGTCGATATTGTTGGGGGTGATGCGCTTCATCGACGCCATGGTCGCGTCGATGTTGACGGTGTTGGCCTTGAAGGTCGCCGCGCTGCTCATGGTGAGCCCGCCGGAGCCGCCGACGTGGCAGCCGCACTTGGGCATGATGACGGCCGCGTAGGCCTGCGCGCTGGTGACGTTGGCGGCCACGCACGGCCCGATCGTCAGCGTGAGCGGGACGCACTTGTTCGCCTTGCAGACGTTGCTGGCGCAGTCGCCGTTGTCGACGCAGGCCTTGCCGTTGGCGCAGTCCGGGCAGTCGGTGCCGCCGCAGTCGACGTCGGTCTCCGCCGCGTTCTTGAGCTTGTCCGAGCAGGTCGCCGACTTGCACATGTTGCTGCACGCGTCGGCGTTGCTCATGTTGCCGTCGTCGCACTCCTCCTTGCCCTCCTGCACCAGCATGTCGCCGCACTTGGCCGCCTTGCAGCCGGCGACGCAGGCGTCCGTGTCGACATCGTTGCCGTCGTCGCACTCCTCCTTGCCCTCCGCCACGAACTTGTCGCCGCAGCTGGCGTTGACGCAGGTGCTCAGGCAGGCGTCGGTGTCGATGTCGTTGCCGTCGTCGCAGTCCTCGCCCATCTGCTTGACGCCGTCGCCGCAGCTGCCCGCGGCGCAGGCGTTCGAGCAGGCGTCGTCGTCGACCTGGTTGGCGTCGTCGCAGGCCTCGCCGGGGCCGACGAAGCCGTCGCCGCAGCTCGCGTTCTTGCAGTCCGCGACGCAGCCGTCCGTGTTGTCGTCGTTGGCGTCGTCGCACTCCTCACCGTCGTCGACCTTGCCATCGCCGCACACCGGCGGGGCGCCGCTGGTGCTGGCCGGCTCGCCAGTGCTCTCACCGGCGGTGGTCGGCTGGTCGGTGGTCGACTCGCTGGTGGGGCCGCTGGTGCTGGCGTCGACGCCGGTGGTGGTCGGGCCGTCGCTGGCGCTGGTGGTCTGGCCGTCGCTGGCCGTGCCAGTCGTCGCGGCGCCAGTGCTCTCGCCGGTGGTGCTGGTGTTGTTGCCGTTGTCGCCGCAGGCGACCGCGAACAGGGCGAGAGACAGGGACAGGGTCAATGTACGCATGGGATAATCGGTCTCCAGGAGATCCGAGCGAGGATGCCCGCCGCCGCGTGGGCCGCCAAGCGGGAAGATCGGCGGCGGCGCATGGCCTTCCGCGGCGGCGGACCGCGAGCGGCCCTTCGCCACCCAGCTACACCGCGGGCACGCCGAATCGCTCGCGCAGCGCCGCGATCGGCTGGTCCATCTCATCCCAATAATCGTGCTTCTGCGAGAAGTCGACCGCGGTGCCGCGGCCGCGCTCGAGCGCGCGGAGCACCTTCTCCGGGTCGAACAGCGCCCGCGCGCGGGCCAGCGCCTTCAGCCCCGCGGTGAATTGCAGCAGCACCAGGAACAGCGCGCTGAACGGGTCCTCCTGGCGCATGCCGGCCGTAAATGCCAGCGTCTGCAGCTCGCCCTCGAGGCTGCTGTCGTAGCCCGAGATGATGTGGACGATGTCGTGGTGCACCAGCACCTCGGGCACCGAGCCGGGCTGGTCGGCGAAGGCGAACTGGCGCTCGCGATAGTAGCGCCACAGCTCGCGACCGAGGGTGCCGTCGGGGAGGTTGCCGAGCTGGCGGTAGCGCAGCGCGAGCTCGGCGTTCTCGCGGGCGTGGTGCGGCGAGGCGGCGGCGAGCACATCGGCGGGGAAGAACTGCATGACGCCCTGCCAGCCCTCGCTGGCGTACAGCGTGACGCGCTCGGGGCCACCGTGCGCCGGGCTCCCGCTGGCGCGGCCGGCCTGGCGGCGGTAGTCGTGCATGAGCAGCTGATGATGGCGATAGGCGAGGTCGTGGAAGCTGTGCAGCGCCGCCTCGTCGATGGCCAGCGCGCCGCGGAACCCGGACAGCACCTTCCACTCCTCGGGTGAGATCTGGCCGTCGACGATACCCATCACCAGGCAGGCCTTGAGCGCGACCATGCGGGCGTCGGCGCCGGCCACCGCGACGGCGAGCTCGGGCGCGGTGATCGTCGGCAGGTCGCACGGGTCGGCCTCGACCCCGAGCAGCTCGGCCGACGCGACCAGCATCGTCTGCTCCTTCAACTCGAAATTGCCGTCGGCCATCGCCACGGTCTTGAGCGCGCGGAGGACGGCGAGCGACTCGGAGGGCGAGAAGTTGAACAGCGATTGCATGCGCCCAAGACGCTATCAAAACCCAGGACCGGGGGCAGCCGGCGAAATTGTCGCGTGGGCCCCGACGCGGCCCGCCTGGCCCGACTTGACCGCGACGCGGCGCGCGGTCTATGCCGCCGACCGTGATCACGCTGTACCAGCCGCCGCCCGCCTGGGGGCTCCCCAGCCTCAGCCCGTTCTGCACCAAGGTCGAGACTTACCTCCGCATGGTCGATCTGCCGTACCGCACCCGCGGCGGCGACCCGCGCAAGCACCCGAAGGGCAAGCTGCCGTGGATCGACGACGACGGGCGGACGATCAGCGACTCGAGCGACATCCTCGACCACCTGAACGCCCGCCTCGGCGACCCGCTGGACGGCGCGCTCGATCACAGCCAGCGGGCGCTCGCCCACCTGGCCCGGCGCACCGTCGAGGAGCACCTCTACTGGTGCCTCGTGTACGCTCGCTGGGTCGATCCCGGCGGCTTCAGCTTCACGCGCGAGGCATTCGAGAAGCTGCTCCCGCCGGTGATCGGCAAGCTCCTGGTCCACCAGGTCATTCGCAAGAAGATCGTCGGCGCCCTGCACGGCCAGGGCCTCGGCCGCCACGCGCGCGCCGACATCTACCGCCGCGGCTGCGAGGACCTCACCGCGATCGCGGTGCTGCTCGGCGAGCAGCCCTACTTCCTCGGCCCGAACCCCACCTCGATCGACGCCAGCCTCTACGCGCTCACCGGCGGCATCTGGCTGCACCCCGCCGACAACCCGATGAAGCAGCACATGGCCGCCCTGCCGAACCTGGTCGCGTACAGCGAGCGCATGCACAACCGCTACTTCGGCGAGCGCCCGCCCGGCGGCACTGTTCCTTGAGCCGCGTCAGCGCTCCATGGTGCGCTTGAAGTAGCGCGGCACGAGCTTCTGGTAGAAGCGCTCCGGGCTCATCCGCTTGATCCGCCAGGCCCAGGCGCCGTCGGCGTGCGGCAGCGAGTAGAGCTCACCCGCGTCGACCGAGGCGAGGGCGACGCGGGCGACCTCGGGGGCCTGGATCTTGGCCCGGGCCATCAGCTTCTCGGCGACGTGCTGGTGGTTCGCGTTGCGGCTGCGCGTCGCCTGGATGATGTTGGTCTGGAAGAAGGTCGGGCACAGCACGGTCACGCCGATGCGCGCCGGCTTGAGCTCGCTGCACAGCGTCTCCGAGAGCGCGACCACCCCGGCCTTGGTGACGTTGTAGGGCGCCATCTCGGGCGTGCACAGCAGGCCCGCGGCCGACGCGACGTTGAGGATCGCGCCGTGGCCCTGGGCCTTGAAGCGGGGGATGAAGGCGCGGCAGCCGTAGATCACCCCCCAGAGGTTGATGCCCATGATCCAGGCCCAGTCGGCCGACGGGATCTCGGCCATCGGCCCGGCCACCGCCACGCCCGCGTTGTTGACGATCAGGTCGGTGCCGCCGAAGGCCTGCGCCGCGTGCTCGGCCAGCGCCTCGACCTGGGCCTCCTGGGCCACGTCGCAGGCGACCGAGCGGGCCTCGCCGCCGGCGTCGCGCACCGCCGCGGCCGTGATCTCGGCCGCGTCGAGGTCGATGTCGGCCGCGATGACGCGGGCCCGACGACGGGCGAGCTCGAGGCACAGGGCGCGGCCGAGGCCGCCACCTGCACCCGTGACGACGGCGCGAGGACGTTGCGGGAGTGACATGCCGCGAGAGGGTAGCCCAGAGCGAACAAGCCGGGGACCGCGGAACGCAACGCCCGCCGCGACGCGGGCGAACACGCGGCCATGCCCCACCCCGCCCTTCGCCCCGCGCCCGCCCGCAGCGACCAGATCTCCCGCGAGATCGACCGCGACGAGCGGGTCGTCCTGCAGCTGCTGCGCCGCCGCCTGCTCGCCGAGCTGGGCCCCGCCCTCGCCGGGCCCCGCGAGCTCCCGGGCGTCCTCGACGCGCTCGCGCGGGTGCTCGCCGAGGCCCGCGTGCAGGCCCGCCGCCTCAACGACGCCCGCATCACCCGCCGCGCCGAGCGACCGCAGGCCCTGACCCTGCGCCCGCCCCCGCCGGCCCTGGCGATCCACGCCTGCCACGGCGCCTACCTCGGGGCCTTCCCCGACCTCATGGCGATCGGCCGCATGGCGATCGTCGGCGGCCTCGCCCGACCTGGCCCTTACGACCTGTCCGAAGGGTCACTCGCGGACCTGGCCCTCGACCTGCACCTGCGCGGCGTGCTGTGGACCCTCGAGCACGCCGGAGCGGTGCACGTGTTCCTCTGCCTGTAACCGGCGAGCTCAGCCCCAGGGGTGCCCGTTGGGGAACAGCACCGCGAGCTTGCGGCGCCGGAGCGCCTGCTCGTCGCGGTACACCGCGAACACTGCGTCGACCTCGGGCTCGGGCACGCCGAGGACCATCGCCATGGCGCGGATCGTCTGCTCCTCGGCTGGATCGAGCACGCCGTCGGCGTCGGCCGCACAGATCGCGTTGTAGACCAGGCTGTGCACGAACAGGCCCGGTCGCTCGGTCTGGGCCAGCAGCTGCATCGGGTCGAGCGCGCGCGGGTCGAGCGTCCGCAGCTCCTGCAGCAGCTCGTAGGTGCCCCCCGAATTGGCGGTGAAGCCGATGATCCACTCGAGCTCGGCCGGCGCCAGCTCGCCGTCCCCCGCGGCGCAGATGATCATCGCCTTGGCGAAGCCCTCGAGCAGCGGCAACATCTTGCGCTGCTCGCTGAGGTTCGGCGCCGGCGGCAGCTGGGTCGCCCCCAGCTGCGTGCGCAGGAAGAACTTGAGCGCCTGGTGGAGCACGGCAGCGTCGCCCGTGCCGGCCGGCGCGTCGTAATCGATGGTGTCTTGCAGCAGCGTCGGGGTGCTCATTTCGCCCCGGTGTATGCGAATCCACACCCGTTGTCGACCCCCACACAGGTGGCCCAGGCGAGCGCTGGCAGACCAGTTGGCGGCCGATTTGGGGCTCTTCGGGGACTACCCGCGCTGCGGGTTGTCGCCGACGAACAGGATCGGCTCGCTCGCCGGAGCCGTGTCCGCGACCGGCGGCTCGCCCCGCAGCTGCACGCCGGGCTGGTAGCGGTCGCCCCGGACCGTGCGCAGCAGCCCCAACATGTCGAAGCGACCCGCGACGTGATCGCGGACCATGTCGATCAGCAGCTCCTGGAAGAACATGCGGCGGTAGGTGAAGTCAACGACGACGTCGGCGCGCAGCTTGGTCGGCTCGACGAAGCTCGCGTGACCGGGCCGGACGAAGCGCTGGTAGCGGTCGATGTTCCAGCGGATGTCGGCGCTGCGCTCGTCGAGGTCGCGCAGCAGGCGGCCGATGAGGCGCTGGTCAGCGTCGACGTCGAGGAACACCCGCAGATCGAAGAGCTCGACGATCGGGGGGTTCAGCACGAACAGGCCCTCGACCACCACCACCGGCGCGGGCTCGACCGCGATCGCGGCCGGGCGCTGGACCTGCTCGCGAAAGTCGTAGCTCGGCGCCATCACCCCCTCGCCCGCCCGCAGCGCCCGCAGGTGCTCGAGCAGCAGCGGGATGTCGATGTGCGACGGGTGGTCGAAGTTCACGTCGCGCGGGTCCATCTCCCGCTCGACCTGCGACAGGCTGCGAAAGTACTGGTCCATGCTCAGCACGGCGACCTTGTCGACGCCGGCCTGCGTCTGCAGCCGCCGCGCGAGGTAGGTCTTGCCGCAGCCCGAGCCGCCCGCGATACCGATAAGGACAGGAGATACGCCGCTCATGCGCTGGGGAGCGCGACCGTATCACGGTCCAGCGCGACGTCGCAGGGCCAGCCGAGCGTCTCCGCGATCCGCAGGCGCAGGGCGTCGGCCGCCGCCAGCTCGCCGTGGACCAGGTAGACCTGCCGCGGGCGCGCGCCCGCCCCGAGCCAGGCCAGCAGCTCGCGCTGATCGGCGTGGGCCGAGAGCGTCTCCAGCTGGGCGACCTCGGCGTTGACCGCCACGTACTGGCCGTGGATCTTGATCTGCCTGGCGCCGCCAGCCAGCGCCGCCCCGCGGGTGCCACCCGCCTGGTAGCCCGCGAGCAAGATCGTGCTGCGCGGGTCGGGCGCGAAGTACTTGAGGTGGTGTACGACCCGGCCGCCGGTCGCCATGCCGCTCGCCGAGAGCAAGATCTTCGGCTCGTCGCCGCGGTCCAGCGCCTTCGACCCGTCGGCGTCGCGCACGTAGGTCGGCATCGAAAACGCCGCCTCGCACTCGGCCGCCGGCAGCCGGTGGTCGCGCCCGCGACGGAGGTAGATCTCGGTGGCGGCGATCGCCATCGGGCTGTCGACCACTACCGGCACCCTGGCGATCCGCCCGGCCTCGCGCAGGCGGTGGAGCAGCACCAGCAAGGCCTGCGTCCGCCCGACCGCGAAGGCCGGCACGATCACCGTTCCGCCGCGCTCGATCGTGCGGTTCACGACCTCGGCCAGCGCCGTCATCGGATCGCTGCCCCCGTGCACGCGGTCGCCGTAGGTCGACTCCATCACCACGATGTCGGCGTCCGGACGCCGCGCCGGCGGCTCCATCATCACGTCCTCGTCGCGCCCGAGGTCGCCCGAGAACAGCACCTGCGCGTCCTCGGCCTCGACGGTCACACAGGCCGCGCCGAGGATGTGCCCGGCCCGCGTAAAGCGGGCGTGCAGGCCGCCCGGCAGCGCGAAGCGCTCGTCGAACTCGACGACCCGCAGCTGCTCGAGCACCTGCTCGGCGTCGGCCACGGTGTAGAGCGGCAGGGCCGGGTGGTGCTTCGAGTAGCCCTTGCGGTTGGCGTAGCTGGCGTCGAGCTCCTGCAGGTAGGCGGCGTCGGGCAGCAGCAGGCGGCACAGCGCGGCGGTCGCGGCCGTGCAGTAGATCGCGCCGCGGTAGCCCTCGCGCACGAGCACCGGCAGGTAGCCGCTGTGGTCGACGTGCGCGTGGGTCAGCAGCACCGCGTCGACCCCACGCAGCGCCTGCGGCAGCGCGGCCCAGTTGCGCAGGCGCAGCGGCTTGAAGCCCTGGAACAGCCCGCAGTCGACCAGCACCTGCACCTTCCCGGTGTCGAGGAGGTGCTTCGAGCCGGTGACCGTGCCGGCCGCGCCGAGGAAGGTGAGCGTGCTGCTGTGAGCTGCCGTCATGCTGGCTACTCTGTACCAGCTTCCTCGTGCGTCTGGAGGCGGCGGCGGTTGGCCAGGAACAGGCTGACGATGATCGCGGCGCCGGTCAGCCAGCAGCCGACAAGCACGAACAGCTCAGTGGGGGAGATCATGAGGATGGTGAGAGACATGGCTGGTTCTCCTGGAAGAGGCGTCGTTGGCCTCGCCGATCCAGGGGAGCAAGGCGTGTGCCAGCCGCAAGCCCCGTGTCTTCGCGGCGCGACGCCTGGCGGTGGCGCGAGCTCTTCGCCGATGTGCAAGCCTTGCACATGGCCCCAAAAGCCACGCCAGAGCCCCGCTACAGCCCCGGCGAGTCGCCCCAGCCGGCGTCGCCGCGGGCCTTGCTGCGCAAGATCATGGCGATCCCGACCAACATGCCGAGGATCACCAGCCACACCGCGCCGAGCGCGACGAAGGCGGCCCAGTCGATCCAGCGCACGCCGTCGATCACGGGAGTCACGGGGGTCTTGAGGAGGATGAAGGTCATCATGGTTCGCGCTCCTGCTTCTCGTCCGAGGGGTTGGGCTTCTCGTGGGCCTTCTCGCGGGCCTTCGCGCTCGCCTCTTCGCGCTGCTTCGCGACCTGCTCGCGCCGCTCCCACTTGCTGCGCCGGTCCTTCTTCCACGGCTTGTAGGCCCCGTCCGGCAGCGCCGGGAGCCCGTGGCGGGCGCGGACCTCGTCGCTCAGCTGGGCCTCGGGCTCGCTCGCGCAGCGGGTGACGTGCAGCCGACGCTCCGTGCTGTGCTGCGCGAGCTGCAGCTCGGGGATGTAGTAACCGCCGCGCGCGACCTCCTCGGGCCCGGGGATCCGGTAGGTCACCTTCTTCAGCTCGACCTGCTGCGGCGCGACCCCGCCGTGCCGCAGCGCCCACTCGCGGCAGTGGTAGCGGCCGTACCAGGTCTGATACCAGTCGCCCTTGCCCGACTCTCCGCCGCTCATCCGGCGGTTCATCTTGAAGATGCGATCGTTCAAGATCCACGGGATCGGCTTGCGCTCGGGGTCGTACATGTCGCTGCGCAGGTCGAACTCCACGCCGTCGGCGTCGGTCACCAGCACCTTCAAGAACACGTTGTGCCGCGGCGGGTTCGGGGCGAACATGCTCCACCCCTGGGCCGTCTGGGTGCGCGTCAGCCACAGGCGAAATGGATCCTGCGCGGCCGCGCGGAAGCTCTTGACGCACTGCTTGTCCGGCATGCACCACACCGCGACCGCGGTGATGTGATAGATGACCAGGCCGCCGACGAGGAAGCGCCCCCACGGCCCGTAGGCCCACGGGCGATCGAGCGGCGGGCCCTCGTCGCCGCGGGCGATCCGGCGACCGTCGCGGCGCCAGGCCAGCGTCGCCCCGAGCAGCAGCACGAGCACACCAGCGACGGTGGTCCCGCGCGCCCCCGGCAACCCGAGCCCCGCCAGCGCGATCGCGGCTGTCCCGAGGGACAGGGCACCGACGCTGGCCCACAGCGGCAGGCGGGCGGCGTCGCGGTGCCCGACCATGAGGGTCGGGTCCTCGCCGGGGATCGGCCGCAGCTGCGTCGGCATGTTCGGCACCCCCAGCCGCCCGAGCACCATCCCGCAGGCCCGCAGCACGTACGCCAGCTCCTCACCGTTGAGGAACACCATGTACGTGAGCAGCATGATCGGCGCGAACATGCCGATGTTCATCAGCACCAGCAGGTGGCCGTGGAACAGCACGCCGATGGTGAGGAACATGCGCCTACCGAGGAACCAGCCGCAGAACCACTCGAGGTCCAGGACATACTCCCGCCCGAACATGCGCACGTGAAAGGGCCGGTCCCGCAGGCGCCGCCACAGCCACGCGATCCCCAGCATCAGCGCCAGCCAGCCAGCCGCGAAGCCGAGCTGCACCGCCGCCAGCGACGGCTTGCCCTTGCCGACCGCGTAGTGCACCGGGAACCCGACCTCGGCGACCGCCAGCGCCAGCAGGCCCAGCGCCACCCACAGCCCGCGCACCAGCCACAGCTGCGCCCCGCGCAGCGCCGGCAGCCGCTCGCGCAGCGCCCAGCGGGCCACCATCCCGACGATCACCAGCGGGAACGCGGCCTGCCACACGTGCACGACCCACGACATCAGGCGAAACAGGTTGGTGCCGAACACCGCCGACAGGTACTGCGGCGGGACCCGGTAGAAGTGGTCCATGTTGAGCGCGTAATACAGGCTGTCGCCGCGCAGCCACACGTCGCCGTTCTTGGCGCAGCCGCCGTAGACATAGATCGTCGCCACCTGCGCCATCATCAGCAGGCGCGGCCAGCCCGGCACCCGGCGATAGATCGGCAGCAGGCCCTGCGGGTGCTCGAGCGACGGCGGCGCCCCGGCCCCCTCGCCCGGCCCGCCCGGCAGCGACAGCCGACCCTCGCGCGCCAACCGACGGCAGCGCAGCCAGTTATCCACGCTGTACGCGTGCCCGCAGCGCGACAGCACCAGATAGAAGAACATGCACGAATAGACGAGGTCCGTGCCCTCCATGAAGAGCGGGTTTCGCAGGGTGATGCTGTGCATCGCCAGCAGGCTGAGCACGCCCATCAGCCGCGTCCGCCAGCCGACCATGAACGCCACCGTGACCGCCACGAAGCCCCAGAAGTGGATCCAGAACGCCGTGGGCGAGTCCCAGAACCACAGCAGCGAGTACTTCGGGCCCTTCAAGAATTGCAGCAGCGCCCGGCCGTCGAAGAAGCCCGCGGGCTCCCCGATGCCGTCGCCGTAGCCGGCGAATTGCTCGCGCGCCAGCAGCTCGCGCGCCGTGTCGGTCGCGAACAGCCCCTCATCGGTGAACAGGAAGGTGAAGTGCTCCCACAGCCCGCCGACGTTCATCAGCACCCACGCGGCGAACAGGATGCGAAACAGGCCGAGCGCGCGCGGGTCCTCGGTGCGCAGCCACAGCCGGCGCCAGCGCTCCGACTGCGCGATGCCGAGGAGGAACACGACGACCCCGCAGGCGAGCAGCAGCCAGCCGATCGTCGGCGACAGCGCGAGCGCCTCGGCGTTGACAGGCGGGGGATCGGCGAGGGTGAAGAGTCCAGAGCTAAGCAGGGTCATGGGAGCTCGCGACGGATCACCGCCGCGATTAGCAAGCCCCGCGCCAGCGGCTCCGCCGCGTCACCATGCGCCCGGACCGCGCCCCGCCCGGGAAGAAGCTGCGCCGCTGTGCAGCTTTTGCACCGCCCCCCTCGCCCTCGCGGTCGGCGATTGGCAGCGCCGCGGCGATCGCCTAGCGTCACCCGCAATGACCGACCCCCTGGAGACGCGGATCGAGTGCGAGGCGCTGCGGCGCAAGGTGATGCCCGCCGAGGCGGCCGTGAAACACGTGCGCGACGGCGACGTCCTCGCGGTCAGCGGCTTCACCAAGGCCGGCGAGCCCAAGGTCTTCCTGCCCGCCCTCGCCCGCCACCTCGCCGAGCTCGGCCCGGACACCCGCATCACCCTCTATAGCGGCGCCTCGCTGTCCGACGAGGTCGAGGGCCCGCTCTCACCCTTCATCGCCCGGCGCGGGCCCTACATGTCGAGCCCGGCGTCGCGCCAGCTCATCCACGCCGGCAAGATGGCCTACACCGACGTGCACCTGTCGCACTTCGCCCGCGGCCTGATGAACGGCTTCTACGGCGAGATCGACGTCGCCGTGGTCGAGGTGACCCGCATCCGCCACGACGGCAGCGTGGTGCTCTCGGCCTCGGTCGGCGTGTCCCCGGAGGCGCTGGCCCGGGCCCGCGCCATCGTGCTCGAGGTCAACACGGCCCTGCCCGACTGCACCGGCCTGCACGACATCGTCCTCCCGCCGACCCCGCCGACGATCGGCTGGCCCGTGCCCGTCACCGGCGTGCGCGACCGCATCGGCGCGCCCTTCGTGCGCCTCGACCCGAACAAGGTCGTCGCCGTCGTCGAGTCGCAGCAGCCCGACTACCCGGTCCTCTACCACGCCGACGAGGCCGTCTGCACCGCGATCGCCCGCCACGTGATCGGCTTCCTCGTCGACTGCCAGGACCGCTTCGGCTGGCGCCACTGGGTCCCGCCGCTGCAGTCCGGCGTCGGCAACATCGCCAACGCCGTGATCGCCGAGCTGCACCGCTCCCCCTTCGCCCGCCTGCACTTCTGGACCGAGGTGTTCCAGGAGGGCCTGGTCCCCCTGCTCGCCGACCACGACCGCTTCGCCGGCGCCAGCGCGGCCGCCCTCTCGCTCGCCGACACATCCCCCGCGCGCCTCGCCGCCGTCATCGCGGCGGCCCGCGGCGACCTCGTGCTGCGCCCGATGTGGATGTCCAACAACCCGGAGATCATCAACCGCCTGCACGTGATCGCGATGAACACCCCGCTCGAGGTCGACATCTTCGGCAACGTCAACTCGACCCACGTCGAGGGCTCGCGGATCGTCAACGGCCTCGGCGGCAGCGGCGACTTCTTCCGCAACGCCTACCTCAGCATCGCCCACACCCCGTCGGTCCGCCGCCTCCGCGACGGCCGCACCGTCTCCTGCGTGCTCCCGCAGATCAGCCACGTCGACCACACCGATCACGACATCAAGTGCATCGTCACCGAACAGGGCCACGCCGAGAACCTCGCCATCCGCTCGCCCCGCGCCCGCGCCCGCGACATCATCGAGCGCTGCGCCCACCCGCACTTTCGCCCGCTCCTGCGCGAATACCTCGCGCTCGCCGGCGGCGGCGACGAGCCGCACATGTCCAAGCCCGATTACCTCGACGGCTGGCGCCGCAGCTACGACGCGGCGTGCCTGCAATTCCCGGGCGGGGCGGCCGGCGGCGCCGCGTAATACCGCGACCGCCCGCGCCGGGTGGGCGATACTCGGCGCATGCGACACCACCCTCGCAGGCCAGCGATCGGCAGGCGTGAGCTCTGCCTCGGGCTGCCGGCCCTCGCCGCGGCCTGGACCAGCGGATGCCTCAACGGGCGCGGCGGCCCCGATCGCGGGGCTCCGTCGATTCCAGAGCGAGTGCATGTGGCGCTCGACGCCCCGCTCGGTCCCTACGATCGACTCTCCGGCGTCCAGGGATCGCCGTACCCCGAGGTCGACGAGGATGTCCCGCACATCGAGGCCTTCCGGGCGCACCACATCGAACGCACGCGCTTCCCCCAGGATTGCCCCGCCAACACGCTCACGCTCGCGGGCATCTTCCCCGACGAGCGGGCCGACCCCGACGACCCCGCGAGCTACAACTTCGCGGCGATCGATCGCCATGTGCGAGCCGCCCGCGAGGTCGGGCTGCGAGTGCTCTGGCAGTCGTCCTATGATATCGGCGGCTCCGATCGCTGGGTCGGGCTCAATCTCGGTGGTCGGCCGATCCGCGATCTCGATCGCTGGAGCCGCGTGCTCGCGCGGTGTCTCGAGCACTTCAGCATCGGCTGGGCCGGCGGCTTCGAGCGCGGGATCGACGACGTCGAATTCCTCAATGAGGGCAACGGCCTGGGCGGCTACGGCGCCGACGGTGCGGCGCTCCACGCCGCCTTTCGTCGCTTCCTCGCTACCGTGAGTGCGCACAATCGCCGTCACCCCGACGCGCAGGTCCGCCCTGTCGGGCCCGGCATCCCGCTGTCGATCGTCGAGTGGCCGGCGCTGCGCGGCGCCCTGGACCGCATGCTCGCCGATCTGGTGCGCTCCGGCACGGCGCTGCCCGTGCTGAGCTTTCACAGCTACGGCGCCGACACCTCGCCCGCGGCCAACGCTCGCCTCGCACGCGAGCACCGAGCATTGCTCGACGCGCACGGCCTCACCGCGACCGAGCTGTGGAACAGCGAGTGGCAGGCCGGCGACTTCCTGCGCACGCACCTCGACGTCGATCCAGCGCGGGCCCGGTCTGCGACACCCGACGAGCGCCGGGTCTTCGCCCAGGGCGTCGCCTCCTACGCGCTGTCGTGCAAGGCGCGCTGGCAGGGCGTGGTGACCGGCTCGTTCTACTACCGCGCCGGACGCCGCGCGTGGCCGCCAGGCCAGAGCGCACCGCTCGGCAACGGTGACGGCAGCGCCGGCTTCTTCTCACCCGCGGGCCGGGTCGGCGCGCTCGCCCTGCAGGAGCTGCTGACCCACCGCCTCGCACAGCGCACCCCGCAGCGCTGCGCCGTCGATTGCGCGGACGACCCGCTGTTCACGGCCCTGGGTCTGCGGGGGGAAGCCACCGCCGCCGCGCTGCTGGCCAGCCTAACCCTCGCCCCCCGCCGGATTCAGGTGCGCTTAACCGGCGGGCCCGCCCTGACGCGCGCACGAGTCGTGCGCATCGACACCGACGCCCAGGCGCTCGCCGAGGAGGACGTGCCAATCACCCGCGCGGACGACGGCGCCGTCACGGCCGAGCTGACCCTGGGCGCGCTCGCGGCGGCGGTGCTCGAGGTGCAATGAAACGACTCGACCCGCGATGGGAGTTGGCTCAACCCTGCCGAGATCGAGGCGAGTCTCTGGTGTTCAAGCTCGACCAGATCAGTACAACCCGGTCAGAGCATTAGCTCCGACGCATAGCGAAGAGTGCGTCGAATTCAGGGTCGCCCGTGTCGTTGCGGAAGGCATCGACGAACGCGTCAAAGTCGCAGAGCTTCTCGATGAAGGCGCGGAACGCCACGCGTTCCCGCAAGTCGATCTGCGCCGGCTGGCCGCCGACCACATCCCACACGAGATAGCGCACCGGGTCATCTCCGTGGCTCATCGCATGCTCAAGCTCACACGCACGGTACTGCCTGGCGAGCAGGTGCGGGAGCTCGGACGAGAGTGCATCCCGCCCGAGCCTTCCGAAGCGCACGAGCACGGTCTTGAAGCCCTCGCGGACGGGCTCGGGGAAGCTCGGCCAGGCGGCGTCGAGCGGCTGCGGGTCGCGGGCATAGACTGGCATCACCATGCGATCGAGCGTGTCGGACCAACCCGGCACGATGCCGCCGAGCTGCGGATTCGTCACGCGCGCGAGAAACGCGGCCAAGTCGACTCCGGTCACGGTGCCGGTGTCCTCCGCCAGCTCGGACCACAAGTTGTGCCAGCTCCACGTATCGAGGATGCCGAGGCAGGTCATGTGCCACGCAAGCGCCACGCGCTGCCCGTTCTCGACCACGCCGTCGAGCACTTTGAGCATATCCCAGCCGGTCTTCTTCCTTTGCATCCGGTTCGCCAGCTTCTGCAGCTCCTTCAAGGACGGTGGTGTAAACGGGAGCGCCCGCTCGGCGGCGGGCGTCCGCGGGTCGTCCGCGGTTTTTGCAATCGTGACCTTCTTCGACGATGAGGAGATGCCCTTGGTTGCCATTGTGTCCTCCGAGCTGGCTGCGATCCCGAGACGGATGGATGCGATGGGATCGCGGGCGCGAGTATACATGAGAAGCGCTTCCGCGCGTCGTCGGCAGTTCGGTGCCGCCTCGGGTGTCGAAGGACGAATGTCCCCGGCGTAACGCGAACGTCGGTCACGGGCAGACGTACAGCGGCGTGATGGGGGCGAAATCCCACGCCGAGAGGTTCATGGCGTCGTAGGCGACGAGCTCGTCGGTCAGGGACGAGGCGATGTCGTCGAGGGTCTGGTCGAGTTTGTCGGCGGGCATGACCGAGGCCTCGGCGACGCAGACGAACTTGTCGGCGCCGCAGAGGTCGAGCGGTTCGCACTCGGGCGGTGCGAACGCCTGGACGCCGACGTCGCCGTAGAGCGGGCGCCCGTCGACGAGGACGAGCCCGATCTCCGCGGGTGTGGCGGCGAGCAGCGCGGCGTACGGATCGTTGTTGTCGCCGGCGACGATCAGCAGGTCGGCGCGCTTGCCGACCTCGATGACGCCGATGAACGCGTCGACCCCGAGGGCCCGCGCGGCCGCGCCGGTGACCATCTCGAACAGAGCCTGCGCGGTGAGCTGGTCGCCCCACTGGGTGTCGTCGATCATATCGGCGTAGCGCAGCTCATCGAGCAGGTTCTGGCTGCCGGTGATCGACCAGTTGGGGGCGAGCACGACCTCGACGCCGGAGGCCCGCGCGAGCGGGACATCGGCGGTCGCGCCGTACAGCAACACGTCGCTGTGCGGCGACCAGATCAGGTGCATCGCCTTTCCGGCCATCTCCTGGAACTCGGGCGCTCCGAGCACGGTGCCGTGCACGATCGACGTCTCGGGCTTGAACAGACAGCCGTCGACGGTCGACACCGTTTGGAGCTTCGTGAACTCGCTCTTGGCGGTGGCGTCGATCCCCTCGCCGATGTGGATGAGATAGGCGTCGGTGGTGTCGCCGGAGATCGCGCTGCATACCCCGTCCGCCGCCGGGGTCGTCGGGAACAGGGTCGCGACCTGAATCTTGTCCTGACCGAGGTCGTTGGGGGTCTGGTCGATCGTCCGGGCGAGCGAGCCGTAGCACGGCCTGTTCGCCGGGTTCGCCGCGCCGACGATCGCGGTCGTCCCGGCGATCACGCCCTTCAGCTCGCCGTACTTGTTCAGCTCGCAGCCCCGGTCGATCGGGCTGTTTCCTTCGCCGTTCAGGTACTGCTTGGCGTCGACCATTGCCCCGTACCTGGCCTCGTTCGTCCACTGGTTGTGGTTGGTGTAGACGTTTAGCGGGGCCCAGTCACTCGCGTCGAAGATGTCGAACTGAATGTGGTCGTGGGCGTTGAGCAGGCCGGGCATCACGATCCCGTGCGCGTCCACCACGGTCGCGCCGAGCGCCTCCGGGTCCCCGGAGCAGTCGGCCGCGACGCAGGCCAGCTGGTCGTCGACGATCAGCACATCGCCGTCGTACACCCCGTCGGACGTGACCAGGCAGCCGTGGATCCGTAGCCGTCCGGGCGTGCCGAGCGACACCACCTCGGGTGGACCCGGCGCGCCGTCACAGGCCTCGCATGCGGCGCCGACCCCGTCGCCGTCGGCGTCGATCTGGTCGGGGTTGGCGATGTCGGGGCAATTGTCTCCGCCGAACACGCCGTCGCCGTCCGCGTCTTCCCCGGTCTCGCCGCTCGATCCGAGCGAGGGATCGTTGGTCGTCTCGATGGTCGTATCGATGGTGCTCACGCCCCTGGTCGTATCGCCGCCGCTCGAGCTGCTGGTCGCCGGGCCGCTGGTCGGGCTGGTCGTTACGGGATCGGTCGCGGCGCTGGTCGTCTCGCCGGCGGTCGGCGGGGTGGTGCTCGTTGCCGGGCCGGTGGTTGGTGCGACGGAGGTGACCGGGTCGACGCCGCCGTGCGTGGTCCCGGAGGTCGACAAAACCGTCGTCGTATCATCACCTGGCGGATCCCCCGCGGGACACGCCGTCAGGGAGCTAGCCACCACCATCCACCATCCACCACGCATGGATCCGACGATAACACACGTCGTCGGACCGACGGGTCGACAGCGGCCGGTTGCTGGGGGGCTGGGGGGGGGGGGGGCCCGGCGGGCCTCCGGGGCTCGCGCGCTCCCGGCCGCGCGACCGCGGAGAAAATCCCGATAGTCGCTGGGCTCCGTGCTCCGCGCGACCCCGGCGCTGCAGCTGGCCGCCGCCGCCGACCTGCGGGCGCTGTGTGTCGCCCCCGCCTGGGTCCTGCGCACCTCGGGCCACGCACGCGATGACCTCGCCGCCCAAGTGTCCTCGGCCTGTATGTCCACCTTCATTGCCTTGTCACCGACGGCGCATTCGCCCCGAGTCTATCGGATCTCGTCTCCATCGACCCGCGCCGTGCACTCGATCTCCACGCGAGCGCCGAGCGCCAGGCCCGTCGCCCCGAAGGCACTGCGCGCGGGCTTCGGGCCGGGAAAGTAGGTCGCATAGATCTCGTTCACCTTCGGCCAGTCATTCATATCGGCCAGCATGACCATGCACTTGACGACGCGGTCCATCGAGGTGCCGGCCTTCTCGACGATCGCGCGGATGTTGTCGAGGGTCTGCCGGGTCTCCGCCTCCAGCCCGCCCGCGACCAGCACCGGCGCGCCCCCCTCGACGCGCGTCCCGATCTGCCCCGAGACGAACAGCAAGTCGCCGGTCCGCACCGCCGACGAGAACGGATACGGCCACGGCTCGCTCATGGTGATGAACTGCGGATCGGGGCGCACAGGCGCCGGCGCGGCGGCACGGACACAGGCCGCGCACGCGAGGCCGATCAGGGGAGCGAAGCGAGCCAGGCCCATGGCGCGAAGGTATCAGATACGAGCGCGGCGCAGCGGCGCGCCTTGACAGCGCCCGCGAGCCCGCCCGATCCTCGCCGCGGTCGGTGATCGGGGGGCAACATGGGCGGACCGAAGAAGGTTGGGGCGCGACGAGACCTGGCGACCCGCTCGCCCGACCCCCTTGCGGCACATTCCTCGCCGCAGCTCGACGCGCAGCCGGAGCACGCGGGCGTGACGGCCGCGGCGCTCACGATCCAGCGCAGCGCCGGCAACCAGGCGACCCGGCGGGCCCTCGATCGTGCCCGCGAGTCGCGGATCACCGCGGTGCTCCCGGCCGATCACCCGGGTGAGCGCGCCGCGGATCGCCTGGCAGCCGACGCCCTCGCGGCGAGGCCTCCACGCGCCACTGCGGCCCTGAGCACCGCCCGTCCCCGCGGCGGCGGTCGCCCGCTGGCCCCGGCCCTGCGGCGCGACATGAGCGGCGCCTTCGGGGTCGACTTCACCGCGGTCCGCGTCCACGACGACGAGCGCGCCGACGGCATGAGCCGCTCGATCGACGCCCTCGCCTTCACCACCGGGCCCGATATCTACTTCCGCCGCGGCGCCTTCGATCCTGCCGGCGCGGCCGGCCGGGGCCTGCTCGCCCACGAGCTCGCCCACGTGGTCCATCAGGCCCGCACCCCCGCGGCCGCGCCGGTGATCCAGCGCTACACGATCGTCGACAGCAGGAAGGACATCGACAGCGTCGAGTGGACCGCGGAGCACACCTTCGTCCACCAGGCCCGCGGCGAAGCGCTGGACGACTTCCTCGTCAGTCCCACGGCTGATACCGCGAGGATCGCGAGCCACAACGGCGAGGCGGGGGTCAGCCTGCGCGTCTCGGATGACCTCCAGCTCGCCGTCGAGGAGCTCGGACCCTCGAACCTGAAGCAGGCCAAGGCCTACTATTCGACCGCGGAGCGCGTCGCGGACAGCAATGAGAAGCTCGCCGCCGTCGGCTCCCCCTTCGAGATGCTGCCTCAGGAGGCGGAGGCCCTGACCCTGACCACCCCCGATGGCTCCGAAACTCTGGTCAAAGTCCTGCCGCGCAACAAGGTCACGCCAAAAGGCACCCAGCGCACACCCAGCCCGGACGAGGCCGAGGTCAGCGAGGGCCTCGGAATGTTCGCACGTCAACAGTGCATCGAGCTCGCCGAGCAGATCACCGGTCGCGCGCAGGGCGGCAAGGAGGCCTACCTGAAGCTCGACGACGGCCAGGGCGACGACCTCGACGGGATGCGCCACCTGCTCGAGACCGTCCCGCTCCGGGGCGTGCGTACGGACGCGAACTCCGGCTATATTCGCAACTTCATCGAGGACCTCGACGCGCTCGCCGAGAATCCGCTGGCCGCCGCCATCGTGCGAGATATTCGCCCGCTTTTCGTCGAGCTCAAGCAGTGCCTCGCCAGCGACGCCACCCCGAGCGACGCGCTGCGCATCATGCTCGCCGAATACATGGCCGTCGACACGGCGAACGAGATCCCCGAGCTGGCCAAGGTCGGCGTGCTCGCAGCGAGCGACCCGAACATCGCCCGCGTCCACGAGACCGTCCGCCAATTCGCCATCTATGACCGGCTGAAGCAGCTCGAGCAGGCCTCGGAGTCCGGGGAGCAGGAGGAGGCCCGGGCCGACGTGATGGACGCACTCGGCATCGACGAGTACGCGAGCCCGGAGGTCGGCGAGGCCTACCGGATCAAGTACCTCGGCGGCATTACCGGGGAATGGAACTACCACTGGGCCGGCGTCGTCGCCCGCAGCGGCCTCGACACGGTGACCCTGGAGAACTACACCCGCGACCAGCGCTCGGCCGCCGACGCGGGCAGGTTCCACGACGCGCGCTGGTACTTCGCCATGTACGGCACCGAGGAGCAGTCCTTTCACCACGACCACACCACCCCGTCGGGCCTGACGATGACCGGCGCGTACGCCACCCGGGCCCAGGAGTCCAGGGAGGCGGCGCCGCAGGACCCGGACCTCGCCCGCTCGTGCGACCTGGGGACCCGCCTGGCGACGATGCGGCGCGACCTGATCAAGGACAGCGCGGGGCGCAGCACCAACGCCCACTATCTCACGATCCTCCGGCTCCTCGGCGAGTGCGCGGCCCTCGCGATCGAGGCGGCCGAGGACCCGAAGAAGTACAAGGATCTGGTCGACCTCGGCGACCAGATCAGCGTCACCATCGACGCGGCAACCAGCAGCAAGCGCGACGTCCGCGACGCCCGCAACCAGGCCCTCGAGGCGATGCGGGTCGCGCTCGTCGCGGTCAAACGCGAGGCCTTCACCGCGTTCCTGGCCAGCGGGTGAGCGCATCATCCGTTCGCCACCGGGCAGCGCGTGACCACGATCGCGCCGCGCGGCCGCAACCCCTCGCCTCGGCCCGCCGCGTCGCTTGTGTCAGGTTAGCCAGCATGCGAGGGTCTGCCGGAGGGCGTGCAGCCACCGACCAGAGCTCCAGCGCTGAGCCACAGCGACACAGTGGCCGCGGTCACTGACAGCGCCGCGACCATGGCGGCCGACGCCGGCTTGCTGCGCACCCAGCCGCGCGAGGATCTCGAGGCCGTGCCGGAGCAGATCGGCCGCTTCCGCGTGCTCCGCCGCCTCGGCGCCGGCGGCATGGGCGTGGTGTTCGCCGGCTTCGACCTCGAGCTCGACCGCAAGGTCGCGATCAAGCTGCTGCTGGTCGACCGCGGCGAGGGCAGCATCGGCCGCACCCGCATGATGCGCGAGGCCCAGGCGATGGCCCGCCTGTCGCACCCGAACGTCATCCAGATCTACGAGACCGGCACCTTCCGCGGCCAGATCTTCCTGGCGATGGAGTACGTCTCGGGCCGCACCCTCGACGCCTGGCAGTCGGCCCGCCGCCGACCCTGGCGCGAGATCCTGGCGATGTACCTGCAAGCCGGACGCGGCCTCGCGGCGGCCCACGCCGTCGGCATCATCCACCGCGACTTCAAGCCCGACAACGCCCTCGTCGACCGCGACGGCCGCCTCCGCGTCCTCGACTTCGGACTCGCCACCCGCGGCGGCGAACTCAACGACAGCGCCCCGACCACCACCAACCCCGCCGACCTCACGATCAGCGCCCTCGACCGCAGCCTCACGCACGTCGGCGCCGTCATGGGCACGCCCGCGTACATGTCCCCCGAGCAGGCGATCGGCGCCGCGGTCGACGCCCGCACCGATCAATTCAGCCTCTGCGTCGCCCTGTGGGAGGCGATCTACGGCCAGCGCCCCTTCGCCGGCGAGTCGCTCCCGGAGCTCAGCCTGAACCTCAGCGCCGGCACGATCGTCCCGCCCCCGCGCGGCAGCAGCGTGCCCGGCTGGCTGCACCGCGCCCTCCTGCGCGGCCTGCAAGTCGACCCCGAGCGCCGCTGGCCCGACCTCAACGCGCTCCTCACCGAGCTATCCCAAGGGCCAGGTCGAACCAGCCGCCGCCTGCTCGCCGCCGCCGGCATCGTCGCCGTGATCGGCGTCGGCGTCGGCCTCGCGCGACCCGGCGAGACCCCCTGCGAAGGCGGCCCCGCGCGCCTCCAGGGCGTGTGGGACGACGACACCCGCGCCGCCGCCGCCGCGGCCGCCAGCGCCAGCGGCCTGCCCTTCGCCGACGACACCGCGACGCGCACCGCCGCCGCCCTCGACGCCCACGCCGCCGCCTGGCTCGCCAGCTACCAGGACGCGTGCCTGGCCCACCACCGCGGCGAGCAGTCCGACGCCCTGCTCGACCTGCGCATGCGCTGCCTCGAGCAACGCCGCGACGAGCTCCACGAGGCCTCTACGCTGCTGCAGGGCGCCGACGCCAGCACCGTCGAGCGCGGCCCGCAGATCGCCGCCACCCTCGCCTCGCTCACCCCTGCGCCGACATCCAGGGCCCAGCGCCGCCGTCCCTCCGCCCCAGGACCCCGCGCTGGTCACCCAGGTCGACGCCCTGCGCCGCGTCCTGACCCGCAGCCGCGCCCTCGAGAGCGCCGCCCGCTACCCCGAAGCGACGACCCTCGCGCAGGAGGTCGTCACCGCCGCCACACCGCTCGCCTACCCGCCGCTGCTCGCCGAGGCCACCGCCCGCCTCGGTCGCCTGTCTAATCGGACAGGTGACTTCGCGCTCGCCGCGACCCAGCTCGAGGACGCCTACTACCTCGCGCTCGCGGCCCGTCACGACGAGATCGCCGGCGACGCGGCCGTCCGCCTGGTCCGCCTGTACGGCGATCGCCTGGGCGACGACGCCCAGGCCGGACGCTGGCAGCGCAGCGCCGCGGCCTTCGTCGCCCGCGCCGGCCCCGACAGCCAGCTCGCCGCCGGCCTCCACAACAGCCTCGGCACCGTGCACATGAAACACCACCGCCAGGAGGAGGCCCGCGCCGAGTTCGAGCAGATGGTCGCGATCTTCGAGAAGGACCCCGGGGTCTCCGTCGACGACCTCGCCAACGCGCTCAGCAACCTCGGCGCCACCCTCGAGGCGCTCGGCCGCCTCGACGAGGCCGAGGCCCGCCTGACCCGCTCGTTGCAGCTGCGCGAGCAGACCTTCGGCCCCGAACACCCGAACACGGCGATGACCCTCGGCAACCTCGCCAATGTCTACGAGAAGCGCGGCGACTGGGCCGGCGCCCGCCGGGCCAACGAGCGCGTGATCGCGATCTTCACCCGCTCGCTCGGCCCGCGGCACGCCAACACCGCGATGGTCAGCGCCAACCTGGCCAGGTGCCTGGCCAAGCTCCACGATCCCGCGGCCCGCGAGCGCTACGAGCAGACGATCGCCACCTTCATCGAGGTGTTCGGCGAACAGAGCCCCATGCTCGCCGAGCTGCGTGCCGAGTACGCCGCATCCGGCCTCGCGCCAGCACCCTGAGCGCCAACAAGACCCAGCCCAAATTCCGGCACCCGCGCTTGGCAGGCCGATCGCGGCGGCGTACCGTGCGGCCATGGCACGCCCCCACCGACTCCTCTCCGCCGCCCTCGGCCTCGCGCTCGCCAGCTGCGGCGACGGCTCGAAAGACGCCACCGGCGATACCGCGTTTACCAGCGTCGGCACCACCAGCACCACCAGCGCCCCCACCACCACCGAGCCCGGCAGCTCGAGCGGCGCCGCCTCCACCTCCGCCGCCTCCAGCACCACCGCCCAGGCCACCAGCGACGCCTCCACCAGCGACGCCTCCAGCACCGGCGCCGTCGTCACCACCACCGGCAGCACCGGCGAACCCGGCAGCACCAGCGACGCCAGCAGCTCCGGCGCCGCCAGCAGCTCCGGCGGCGAATCCAGCACCGGCGAGCCCGTCATCTGCCCGCCGCCCGAACCTGGCGCCCCGCCCTGCAAGGCCTGCGCGGAGCAATTCTGCTGCGAGGAATACGACGCCTGCCAGGCCGACCTCAAGTGCGACTGCGTCTTCGACTGCATCTTCGGCGGCAACGGCCCGATGGGCTGCTCCTTCCAATGCATGCAGCAGGGCATGGCGGGCAAGCCGCTCGACGATATGTTCATATGTGTGATCAACGCGGATTGTAACGTCTGCCCGTTCTGACATCCCCGCGATCAGGCCCCGCCGCGGCCGGATCGGGCGGCTTTGAGCCCCGGCGAGGTCGACGACGAGGAATTGGACAGGTAGGTCGCCAGATTTCGGCCGGTAGCCCGCGCAGGAATCAGGCGCGTCTTCGGCCACCGGCGGTGGCTCGCACGACGTCACGCGAATGAAGATATAGTGCGTGCGTTGCTCCCCGGTCTCCTGCCCGCGGCACTGGCCGCCATCCTTCACGCACCGCCGCCCGCAGCCGAGGGCAGGCCCGTGGACCTGCGCTGGGACGCTCCGAAGCGCTGTCCCGACGAGGCGGCGCTGCGATTGCAGGTGGACGAGATCCTGGGCGGGAGCCTGGCGCTGCCGCGGCCCCGACCCCTGTCGGTGATCGCCGTGGTCCGCGACGAGGGCGAGACCCTGTCCCTGCGCGTGTTCACGGTGGGCGAGGCCGGGATGCGCGAGCGGGCATTGCGTTATGATCGGGACTGCGAGCTGCTCACGCGCGCCGCGGCGGTGGTGATCGCCATCACCATCGATCCCGCCTCGATCGGGCGATTGGGCCCGGACGCGCTGACGCTGCTCGATCCGTCGCAGCAACCAGTGCCCGCCCTGGAGCGCGCCCCCACGGAGGCGCCGCTGGCCGCCCCGGAGCCCACGCCTCCGTCGCCCACCCCGGTCTCCCCGATCCCGGAGCCCGCGCCGCCAGCCCCGACGCCGCCGCCAGCCGCCACGCCCAGGGCCCCCACATGGCGGCCCCGCGGGTCGCTGCGGGCCCTCGGCGGCCTCGGCGTCGGCGAGCTGCCAGGCGTCGGCGGCGGCGTGAGCGTGGCCGCGTCGCTGGTCTTTCGCCACCTTCGGCTGGAGCTGGTGGCGTCGCTGTGGCCCGCGCGTCACCTCCGCCTCGTCGGCACGGACGCGGACAGCGGCGCTGACTTCCTCCTGTGGAGCCTCGGGCCGCGCCTGTGCGGCGTGCTGCATCCCCACCGCTTGCTCGAGCTGCCGCTGTGCGCCGGCGCCGAGGCAGGCCAGGTCCAGGTCACGGGAGTTGGCTTGCAGGACAACCGCCGCCAGCGGGTCACCTGGATGGCCGGGGTGTTCGCGCCGTCGCTCGTGGTCGTGCCGCTGCGCCGGCTGGCGCTGTGGCTGGCGCCGGAGCTCCTCGTGCCGTCGCGGGCCAGCTACACGATCGAGGAGATCGGGCCGATCTTCCGCGCCCAGCCCGTGGCCGGGCGCTTCATGGCCGGAATCGAGCTCCGATTGCCATGAAATTGAGTGATGGATCGGCCGGGGCCGCGGAACCAAGCACGTTGAGCCTCGCGTCCGCCACCATGGCTGCCAGCGCCGAGCCCGTCCGCACCCCCGGTCTGGCGGAGGTCTACAATGCGCACCACGACTTCGTTTGGCGCTCGCTGCGGCGGCTCGGCGTCGACGCGACCGACGTCGAGGACGCGGTGCATGACACCTTCCTCGTGGTCGCGCGCCGGCTGGCTGAGTTCGAGGGTCGATCGAGCCTGCGCACCTGGCTGTTCGCCATCGCCATGCGGGTGGCCCAGTCGCGCCGCCGCGATCAACAGCGCGAGGTCCACCACCTGCACCGATACGAGTCGGTCGCGCCTCCGCAATCCGAGGACCCCTGGACGCGGGAGGAGAGCCGCGCCACGCTGCATCAATTGCTCGACTCGCTGGATGCCGATCAACGGGCTGTATTCATCATGATCGAGCTCGAGAGCATGACCGCCCCGGAGATCGCCGCGGCCCTCGATCTCAAGGTGCCCACAGTCTATTCGCGGCTCCGCCTCGCTCGCGAGGCCATGCGCCGCGCCGTCGCGCGTTACCTGGCACGCACCAAGGATAGGGCACCATGAACGCCATCGATCGCGAGCTGCAGGCCATCATTCATAGCGAGGCGGATCACGTGCTGCCGCCCGCCGGGGCGAAGGAGCTCGGCTGGGCGCGCCTCATGGCGGCGCTGCCGGGTGAGGGCGGGCCCGGCGACGGAGGTGGGCCCGGCGACGGAGGTGGGCCCGGCGACGGAGGTGGGCCCGGAGCTGCCCCGACGGCGCCGCTGCGCCCCGTGGCGACGCTGAAGGCGGCGCCGTCCCTGAAGGCGGCGCCGTCCCTGAAGGCAGTATCGCTGCTGAAAGCGTTGCCGCTGACAGCATTGCTGGTGGTCGGCGTCGTCCTCTCGTGGGGGATGGCGGAGGAGCCCGAGATCGTCGCGGACAGCCTGCCCCCGGCGCCAGAGCCCGCGCTCTCGTGGAACCCGCCGATCTACGTGCCGTTCGCACCGGAGCGGACCGCGGCCCCGCCGACGGCCACGCCGGAGGCCCCCGAGGCGACCGACGCACCCGAGCTCCCAGCGCCGACGCGCCCGACCCCGCGGCCCGCCCCCCAGGAGGACGACTTCGCGGGCGAGCTGAAGCTGCTCGCGGCGGGCCAGGCCGCGATCCAGCGCGGCGCATTGCGTGAGGGCCTCGCGCTGCTGCGCAGCCACCGGCAGCGCTTTCCTCGCGGGCACTTCGCGCAGGAGCGTGACGCCTTGATCGCGATCGCCCGCTGCGAGAGCGGGCAGGCGGCCGCACCCGAGGCGGGACAGAAGTTCCTCCAGGACAATCCGGATTCGATCCACGCCGATCGGGTCCGCAGCGCCTGCAAGCTGTAGCGCCGCGGACCCCTCTGCGTTTTTCTCGAGATCGTGTGATGGATCGGCGGGGGCCGCGGCACCAAGCGCATCACCTCCTGATCGCCACTGGCGTCGTCCGTGACTGCCCGTCGCGGCCTACCGGCTGACCTGTCCAGCGTCGATTCATCGCCCCGATCCGAGCGCGTGCTCATGCGCCGCCGCGTCGCGATTCGACGCCCTCCCCCTCATTCTCGAGGAGTGCATCCCCATGTCCCAAACCAAGCTCATTGTCCCGTTCACGCTCGCCACGCTCCTCGCCTGCCAAGCCGACCCCATCGCCGACACCTCGGCGACGGACACGGACGCGGAGACCGATACCGGCGAGGCCGCCAGCACGACCGGCACCTCGACCACCGACCCGACCACAGGCCCGACCGGCGATACCACCGACCTTACCAGCGCCGGCGATTCGACCAGCACCGGCGACTCGCCCACGACCGGTGATTCGACCACCACCGGTGATTCCACCACCGCCGACGACTCGACCACCACCGGCGATACCACCGGCGTCCCCGACCCCGTCTGTGGCGACGACGCCCAGGACGTCGGCGAGGAGTGCGACAACGGGGCCCAAAACGGCGACGATCAGGCCTGCACCGCCGACTGCAAGATCAACGTCTGCGGCGACGGCAAGCCCGGCCCCGGCGAGGGCTGCGACGACGGCAACGTGGAGGACGGCGACGGCTGCAGCGCCGAATGCATCCTGCCCCCGGAGGCGACGACGCTGCAGCTGAAGTTCTCGCCGATCAAGCAGTTCGACTTCAGCTGGGCGGCCGCGCCCGGCGCGACCTACTATCAATTGATCGAGAGCCCCACCGGGGACCTGCCCTACGATCAGGTCGGGGGAGACATCCCCGGTGAGTCGATCTCGCTGACCATGCCGCTGCACCTGCGCTTCGGCGCGCGCTACATCCTGCGGGCGTGCAACGGCGGGGGCTGCAGCGACTCCGCGCCGGTCGAGGTCGTCGACTCGATGGCGAACGCGATCGGGTACTTCAAGGCCTCCAACACCGAGGCGGGCGACGTTTTCGGGTACATCGACGTCGAACTGTCGGCCGACGGCAACACCCTCGCCGTCGGCTCGCGCCGGGAGGACAGCGCCGCCACCGGCATCGGCGGCGACCAGGCCGACAACAGCGCCGCCAGCGCCGGGGCTGTCTACGTGTTCGTGCGGGCGAACAACGTCTGGTCGCAGCAAGCCTACATCAAGGCCTCCAATACCGAAGCAGTCGACCTCTTCGGGTACAGCCTCGCCCTGTCATCGGACGGCAATGCCCTCGCGGTCAGCGCGGTGGCGGAGGACAGCGCCGCCACCGGCATCGACGCTGACCAGGCCAATAACAGTGCGGTCGACGCCGGCGCCGTGTATGTGTTCGGGCGGACGGGCCAGGCCTGGTCGCAGCAGGCCTACATCAAGAGCTCCAACACCGGCGCCGGCGATCTTTTCGGGAACAGCCTGGCGCTGTCGGGGGACGGCAACACCCTCGCCGCCAGCGCGGTCACCGAGG
>NZ_JADJNN010000016.1 GCF_016714285.1 Nannocystis sp.
GCCGCCCGGCGTCGCAGCATGACGGCCCACCTTCGGCCTCGGCAGGTCGCCTTGCTGCGGGCGTCGTTCGGCTGGGTCAGCCGCGCTCCGTGAGCGGCGGGCCCCGCGGTCCAAGGGTGCCAAGGTCTCTGCACCGCGGCTCCGGCTGGACCGGGGTAAATGCGTGGCGTGGATGGAGCGGCGGCGCCTCGCCCACCGGCGCTCGGCGAGCCACGTGGACGACGATTTCGGCGCGGCCGAGCTCGACACTCTGCCCCTCAGGGTCGCCGCTGATCGGCGTGCTCTCGTCGCCCTGCATCGAGGCCTCGCAGGTAGCGACCATCGACACCCGGCGAGGCGCACTCGACATGGGCCGGGCCGTCGTTCGCCGCGATGGTCGTCGGCGTCGCCTGGGCGTGCGGCGACGTATCCTCGACAACGACCGCGTCGAGGCTCGTCGCGGGGGTGCGTGGCTCATCGAATGGTAGGAGGCACCAGAGGAGCAGCATATGCCCGCCGATCGGGTTCATGCCGAGCTGGTCGACGAGGTCCAGTGTCTCGGCCCGCGCCGCTGCAACTACGGGGCAGGCAGGCACCTCCCCTGGGGCAGGGCCATGCCCCGTGTCGGTCGGGACCGACGGAGTCGGGTCCGCGGAGCAGCCTGTGCTCTGAGTGCGCAGGTCAGAGGCCGCGGGTGTGCCTCGAGCCTCGCCCGTGGAGGCGCTCTCGGCAGCGTTGCGCGTGTCGGCCGCATCGCCCGGCGCCTCCTCGCCTGGGCCGGGCGGGGTTGGCCACGAGCCGGGCCCAGCACATCCCTGGCGGCCACCGGCGATGCCTGGGTGTCAGCCTGCGCCGCGTTATCGCCAGCGGCCGCGCGCTGGCTTGCCGCTGCCTCCTCGAGGAGGACGCGGCTGCGGGTCTCGCGGCAGAGCCGGATGTGGTGCGCGGAGGTCGGGTCGTTCAGCCCGGCGAGCTTGATCTCCCAGATCCGACCGCCGCTATCACGCGGACCGATCAAGCAGGTGCCGGTCGAGGCGATCAACTTCAGCGCGTCGGCGAAGGCCTCGCCGGTGATCTTGAAATCCTCGCAGCGCGCCTGGATCGCCCGGATGATGTCGCCCGTGAGGCCCACGAGGTCGCGGCAGCCTCGCAGCGCCATCCTCCGGAGGTACTCCAGCACGACGGGCACCGCCTTCTTGCCGATGAGCTTGGCTCGCTTGGTGGCTTGGCTCGCTTGGTGGCCGCCTTGGGTGATGCCGGCTTGCCAGCGGCCGCGGGCTGCTTGCGACGCTGCGTCCGCGGGGTCGTGGCCCGCGCCTCGATGTCCGCGAACGCGGCCTCGAGCACCTCGGAGATCGTGGGCCCGCCGCCCAGCTCGACCTTGCGGCCGGGCACGATCCGGATGTGGTGGGCCTTTGTTCGCGGCGACGGTCGAAGCGGCTCGTCGGGCGGCTTCGTGGTCGCTGCGGTGGTTGGCCGCGAGAAGGCACGCAGCAGGTCGACGTCGACCTCACGCAGCGCCTGGGGCCGCCCGAGCGGGAACGTGGTCGCCACCCCGTCGACGAGGAGCACGGCGACGAGTCGATCGTCGGCGGCGGCGAGCAGCACGGCCTGCCTTTCGAGCCTGACGACGCCGAGCAGGTGGCGGCCGCCCGCGGCCTTGAACGGGTACTCGTGGCCGCCGATCACCGCGACGGGCGGCGGGAAGAGGAGAGCGTCCCAGAACGGCATGCCGCGCCGGTCCATCGCGCTGAACTCGTCGAGGACGCGCGCCCGCTGGCCGACCACGAGTGGACGGACCACGCCGTCCGAGGCCCGCACGTAGCAGATGGCCCAGTGCGCCGGGTCGTCCTCGTCGCCGCAATACTCGACTGCGCCGTCGGGGGCCTCGGTCGTCCCGAGCCGCTCCGACAGCTGCCCCGCGCAGTACGCCTGGTACTCCACGAGCACCTGGTCGACGACCAGGTCTTTCGACTCCACCGCCGCTCCCACGTCCCCTCGCGGCGCCAAAGTTAGCAGGCACTTTGCGGGGCCGAAAGATGCCTGGTCCGATCGCGTTCTGATCGTCACCCGTGTGCTGTGATAGCGGCTTGGGAATGCAGCCTGTTCGACGCTGTCGGGCGACGGTAGAACGTTGTTTATGGTGTCGCTACGTTGTTCGAACGAAGCGGCGCGGGGACCTATCGGGGACCGCTCGGGGACCGCCCGCCGGGGACCGCCCGGGGACCGTCCGGGGACCGCCCGGGAACTTATCCGACACCTCGCGGTGACTGGCGCGATTGCCCAGCGCATCTACGCACATAACGATGCGCACCCTTGCCCGCGACCTCGCAAAAATTCCTGTTGCACACATCGCTTTCTTCGGCTTGTCTGATGAAGTTCACGGGAGGGATGGTCGATGCGGTCGATGCGAGTTGTTGTCTGCACGTCGGGAGGGGGTTTCCTCCGCGAGGACGACGTCGAGGAGAACGAGGTCCCCGCCAACGTGGTCACGTGGCTGCACTTGCTCCCCGACGCTGGCATCTACATCGATGGGCAGCTCGTCACCGAGGAGCAGCACCGGCTGATGAAGCTGGCCCTAGCGGCCGCGGCCGCCACCTCGGCCGTGCCCGAGGTTCAGGCTGCTCCGCCGGACCCGGACAAGCTGAAGGACTACGGGGCGGTGCTCCGTCAGACCTTCGGCGACCTTCATCAGGGCTACGTCGATCTCAACCGCGAGATGCTGAACTGGACGCGGCAATCCGGCGCCGTGCTCATCCAGCGCGAGCGGGAGCTCGCCGACGAGGCGGCCCGCCAGCGCAAGCTGACCAGCCAGAGCCTCGCGGACATCGACCTGCTCGGGCGCAGCGTCAAGACGGTCCAACTGCAGGAGACGTTTGCGATGGCCGGGGCGAACACCGCGGCGCGCGCACGCAGGGAGCCGTCGCCGGGCTGGGCGGACTTTCTGGGTGGGCTGCTGAGGGCAGTCGCCGGAGAGAAATAGGGAGGGAACGGGAGATGGCTCAGAACAATACATGGTCCGCAGGACAGGTACTCGCCCAGGCCGAGGGCTCGATCGGCACGACGGTTCGGACGGCCGTCGCCAACTATTACAAGGGGCATGACCTCGACACGGCGCAGGCGATCCGTCGCGCCGACACGGACACGGAGGCGGGCCAGCTCGTCACCGCGATCCGCCAGGGCCGCGTCACCGAGGTCGCCATGGTGGCCGTCAGCGCGGCCCTCGGGGTGATCAGCGGGGCGCTCGCGCAGAAGGCCGTCAACAACGCGGCGATCAAGGGTGTGCCCGCGGTGGCGCCCCTCGGCGTGGTGCCCACCGTCGCCGGCCTGGCGCTGCCGATCAGCCTGTCGGGCCGATCGATGCTCGCGGCCGGCGGCCTCTCGTACATCACGGGCGCCGCCCTCTACAGGCTGCTCACCGCGCAGCCGGAGGCGATGCCGTGAGCGGCGGCCAGGTCCTCGCGCACGTGCGGCGCGTCCTGACCGGTCACTCCGATCGGGCGCTCGTCCACGCGGTCGCCGACGCCGGCCTCGAGATCAAGATGGAGGTGCCAGCGGAGTCGGTCCGCGACGTCAGCCCGGATCGCGGCTACGTGCTGATGGTCTCGTGGTCGCTGCTCGAGCTGCCTCGCGCAGCCGAGCCCGCGGCCGCCTCCACGGCCCCGGCCGAGCCCGCGGCCGCCGCTCCGGGCGGGCCGCTCACGCCGGCCAACGCCGTCGACGCGGAGTTCATGGCACTCATGGCCCGCGGGCGCCGCACCACGCCGGAGCCGCCGCCCGCAGCGGCTGCGACACCCAGTGCACTGACGCCGGCCAACGCCGTCGACGCGGAGTTCATCGCGTTGATGACCCGCGCTCGCCGCCCCGCGCCCGAGCCTACTTCGCCGACCGCGACCAGCGGCCCCGGCCCCGAGCAACAGATCGCGGCGCTCCTCGGCCTCGTGCCGGGCCGCCCGACCTGAGCTGATCTCAAGTACGAACATTGAGTGCAATCGAACAATGGCCCGCGCACGTCCGTGCGCGGCTGGTGAACCTGTTTGTCCAACGAAGGAGATGAAGCAATGGATTCTGGAAAACTGATCAAGGTCGAGGCGCTGCCTCGCGAGGGCGACGTCAACGAGCAGATGCTCGAGTTTCTGCGCAGGATGGCGAGCATGCCCGGCTTCTTCGAGCGGGTCATTCGCTGCACCGACCGGATGCCGGACGTCGAGCGGTACATGAGCACCTTCGAGGAGCGCTGCCGGGCCACCATGAGCCGTTGCGACGCGCTCGAGATGCTGTGCCGCAACTTCCTGTGCCCCGGCAACGTGAACTTCTCGCAGCGCACGCTGGACGAGAACAGCGGCCTGAACCAGGTCAAGCTGTCCGAGATCGTCACCGGTCTCGGCGACCCCTACGTCAACGCCTTCCCGGTCCCGCCCGGCAAGAAGATCCGGCTCACCCACCGCCCGCGCCCGGGCTACACGCCGACCGTGATCCGCATCGATATGAACATCGCCGGGGGCGGAAATAACTACTCCGGATTTTTCCGTGCAGTTTTATCTCGTGCCCGGCGGCGTCGACTCGAGCCTGGGCATGACCGTCGGCAACAACTACGACGGCAACATCTTCCTCAACAAGGATGGCGGCCAGGTCGCGGTGCCCTTCCCCGAGTACCGCGGCGCCCCGTACGACATCGGCAGCCTCGAGACGCTGGCCGTCGAGATCCGCAACGGCGGCGCGGCCAACAACCTCGACTCGGCCCACGTCAACATCTTCTACGACAACTCCCGCTTCTACGAGCTCTGCAAGGCCCGCTGCGGCTGCGCCCCCGCGCCGATGTGAGCCCCGGAGGACACCACCATGGCCAATGAATCCTCACCGTCGAGCTGAACACCGAGACCGACTGGGACGGTGTGTCGCTCGCCAACTTCAACCGCGACGCCGCGATCGTCACGGGTCAGCGCTACTACAAGGTCGACATCGTCGGCCCCCACGGGGTCCTCGCCGCGGACCTCGGCGGCCTGCTCTCGCCGGTGGCCGTGAAGCTCGTCGGCATCGCGTCCTCGTCGTGGAACCCCGAGTCGAAGGCCCGCGTGGTGGCCTCCGACGCGACGGGTTCCTTTCGCCAGGAGATCACGCTCAAGCCCGCGATCCAGTACGTCGTGGTCTACCCCGGCGACCGCCTGTCGTTCCTGACGCAGGACGGCGGTCGCGTTCAGATCGTGCTCAGCGTCAACGAGATGAACGAGGAGAACTCGGTCGAGTGGGGCCTGCGTCACGAGCCCTACGTGATGCCGACCCGCTTCCGCATCATCCGCGACACCGGCGTCGCGTTCGCGCCGAACCTCGGCACGGTCTGGCAGCCGAACTTCATCTACGACCCGAACACGGGGCTCCTGGTCGCGACCGAGAACGGCACCGGCGTGATCCCGTCGACCTCGCTGTGCCTCTACCCGCGCTTCCAGGGCTGCTACGTGACGATCCGCTACGCGGGTCACAACAACAACGGCAAGCTGCACATGGTCGACAACGTGACCCGCAAGTCGTGGCAGGCCGAGGTTGGCATGATCGACGTCAAGTGGTCGAAGGTGCAGTTCGTCAGCCACGACGACGGCATCGCGCTCGAGGGCACGGCGGCGGTCGCTGGCCAGCCGATGGTCTGCGACATCGAGATCGCGCTGGTCCACCCCGGCAATCGCCTGTGCGGGCGCTATCAGGGAGGGCTGTAGGCCATGCTACTCGACTCGCATCGCGCGACCCTGCTCGTCGAGCTGTCCGTGCTCGAACGGGTCGCGCAGGGCGCAGAACGGCTGCGGCGTGAGACGGACGTGTCCCAACTCGTTCACGCGGCCTACGTCGACGCCAAGGAGGGCGCGCGTGCCGACTTCATGGCGCGCGTGGGCAAGCTGCCGACGAACAATGACTGGCCGTGGTCCGCGGTGCGGGCGACGGCGCCGCGGAGCGCGGTGGGTGCGAGCATCGGCGGCATCGCTGCCACGCCGCGCCCCGACCCGTGGCCGCTGGCGCTCGTGCTGCTGTGGGGTCAGGCCGAATCGGCGGACATCGATCCTGGCAATCGCCTGCCCGATCGCGGGACGCCGGAGGCGGCTGCATGGGAGCCGCTGTACCGGGCGCTCGACGCCTGGGACACGCAGACGATCGTGAAGTGGATCGGCCCGCAGGGTTGGATCAGTCCGTCCGGGGCGACCGCGGGGCAGGTCAAGGAGACCGGCACGGGTGGCGACGGCGCTGGCAAGGATCTGCCGGTACCGCAAGCTGCGGGCGAGGCGGTCATCCCGTGGACACATCCGGCCATGCTCGCGGCCGGGGCTGTTGTCGTCGTCGCCGCCGGGGCCGTGATCTACACATACGCCGAGCACCGCGCCCGGCGTCGGCTCGAGGAGGCGCTCGCCTCCCAGGAGGCGCCATGAACCGCGGTGTATGGGTCACGCTGGGGACGGCCCTCGGGGTCGCGGGCATCGGCGGCGCGCTGCTCTACAGTCGGCGGGCGAGCGCGGCGAGCCTGCCGGCTTCGCCCGCGCCCGGCGAGCAAAGTCCCCCGCCGACGATCGATCTGGCGCCGCTGCCGAAGGCCAGCGACGTCAAGGGCGACCTCCTGAGCAACTGGGGCGAGACGCCGAACGATCTGCGGGCGCTGTTCATGACGATGGAGGAGGTCTCGCGCATCGATGGATCGGCGCGGGTGTTCGCGGTGATCAGCTACCGCGAGTCGCGGTTCGTGACGGCCGCGCACAACGGCAACGCGGCCGCCGAGCAGGACGAGCGCGACAGCTCGCGCCGTGCGTACGACAACAACAAGGGCCGCAACCCGCCGCTCAAGTACGGCGAGCAGGCGGCCGACTTCGGCAGCGGGGGCCTGTTCGGCGAGCTCGCGCCGTATTTCCTGTGGACCGGGGTGCCCGAGGTCGGCAAGAAGGCGCCGCTGCTGAAGGCGCCGCCGGAGTTGCTGTTCCAGCCGCGGGCCGCGGCCTTTGGCGCCGCGGTGTACATGCAGCGGCTGCTCGCCAACTACCGCGTCGACGACATCGCCGACATCAAGGTCGGCTGGGCCAACCCGGGCCTGCTCGGCAGCGGCCGCGGCAACGCCACCTACAACGACGTCCGGGCCCGCTTCCTCGCCGACGCCCAGGCCCTCGGCATCGACCTCAGCGATGCGGCCACCATCCCGCCGAAGCTGGACGCGTCGGCGTGGCCGGGCGTGCCCGCCGTGTTCGCTGGCCTCGTCGGCAGCTTGCCCAAGGAGCTCGCATGACCACCGATCTCACCTGCTACGGCCCTGACATCGAGGCGCTCGCCGACCTGGCCGGTGACTTCGACCTGCGCTCGCCGGTCGACACCCGCACCTGGTCTCGCCAGGCGTGGGAGTCGATCGCCGACACTCTCGGCTTCTCTCAGCAGTTCGCGCAGGAGCTCGATCGCCGCCGCGGCGCCCGCGAGTGGGTGGTCGCCACGGCGGAGGCCGGCATGGCCGCATTCATGGCCCGCATGCGACAGACCCGGCCAGCGGTGACCGACAAGCAGGCGGCCACGCAGGCCGCGGTCCTCGAGCAGCTCATCACGGCTGGACGCAGGCGCGGCGAGCTGTGGCGCGTGAGCGTCGATCCTACGACCCTCGAGTCGGGAGCCTGCTACGCCGACGAGAGCGGGGGCCTCGCTCGCGCGTTCTACCCCGACACCATCCCGGGCTACTTCGGCGACGGCTGGCCCGGGCCCCCCGCCGCGGGCCGAGAGCCGCTGCGGTTGGGACACGCCGCTCGTGCTGCACCTCGGCACCTTCCCGTGGGTGTACAGCTCGCGGTTCGACGCCACCGGTCCGGGGCTGCGCTGGATCTCGCCGACGGGCGCCCCCGCGGTCGAGGCGTTCCGCGTCGCGGTGTCGTTCCTCCAGCCCGAGACGAACCTGCAGCAGGATGCGCGCCAGGTCGTCACGATCTACCGCCACTTCGCTGCGCAGACGGCCCCGCTGATCGCCCGCCTCCCGGCATACCAGCCAGGCCGCGCTGCGGTTGGCCAGCTCTACCAGCGCGGCGGCCTCCTGCACGTGCATCAAGGCAGCCTGCAAGTCGCCGGCATCGACGGCCCCCGCGGGCGCCTCCCGGCGGCGGCCTACAACTACATCGTCCAGCGCTTCGCCAGCTTCTTCGCCGTGCGGCGGGCGACCCTGCGGGCCCTGGCGTGGGCCCCGGAGATGAAGCGCCTCGTGGCCACCACCAGCGACCCGTGCCTGCGCGCGCAGGTCGAGGAGGTGGCCCGTGCTGGCTGAACAGCGTACTTTGGGGTCGACGGGCGGTATCGCACCGCCCTATGATTCGCAGATGCGGATCAGCAATGTCGTCACCCTGAGCCTCCTCCTGGCCCCTCTCCTCGCGTGCGGCGAGGATGCACCCACCCGCCCGGAGGATGGTACGGTGCAAGTTTGGGGGTCGTGCGTGTGGGATGATCAAGTCACGTCTGACCTGTGCGAGCCCGACCTGGTGTGCTCTGGGAATGGTGTTTGCTCACCGAAGTGTTCCGATTTCGTCGACTGCCCCGTGTTCGAAGGGTTCGAGAACGCCTGCGTACCGATGGCGAAGAGCAGAAGATCTGCGCGCCGCGCTGCAACGACGCGCAGGAGTGCCCCCAACACCGAGGGGGCCACCCTGCCTGTCTCCAGACTCTTCTGTCAGAGGGATCCTGACATGATGCTGAACCAGAATCTCACAATATTCCAGAACGTGCCGGATGTCTTCACGTCGCCCTTCGCGTCGAACGACAGCCAACTCAGCGACAAGTATCGTGCGATCGCCAGGGCAGCCGGCGACGTCAACAATCTCCTCTCCATCGGCGAGCGGCTCCTGTGCCAACAGCAGGCCGACGCTTGGCGAAAAGGCCTCGCCTTGGTCAACTACGCCAAGGCCACGCTCGTCGGCGATATTCTGAACGATTCCCTGTCTCAGGTCGCCTGGATCTCCAAGGATGGGCCCGCAGGCCTCTTCGCCAAGGTGGCGTTCCCGCAGACGATGGACCCCAGCCGGCTGCTGGAGTCCCTCGTCAGCGTCGGCTTGGACATCGCCATCGCGGCAGTCTCATCGATCCCGATCGTCGGGCAGATCCTCGGCGCCGTGGTGCAGGTCGCCATGTTTCTTTTTCGGGTCTTCACCGCCCCAAAGGAATCCGAGCCGGAACTGCTGTTGCCCTGGGAGACCTACTCCAAGAGCCTCGACGAGGACATCGTCAACCAGTTTCTGCTCCAGATCTTCGGGCAAGGCGTCGACTGGACTGGGATCTGGCTCCCCCCGTACGAGCTCGCCGACTGGGAACTCCGCAAGGCCGCGCGGGACGGCAAGGAGTACAAGGGCGGCCAGGTCTGGGCGCCGGTGATCGGGGGCGACATCCCCTACGCCGAGGGACAGCTCGGCTGCATCCCCAACACGATCCGAGTCGCCGGCCACCTGCAGCGCATCCCCGGCAGCGCACCCATCGCGAAGCTGCGCCGGCTCTGGTACGACTACGGCGAGATCGGCTGGGGCGGCATCGTCACCAACGTCGGCGACTTCTTCCCGAGCACGGGCCAGGTCGCGGGCGGCATGTGGAAGCAGGCCGAGAAGGCCGGCAGCCCCGACATGTACAAGGTCGACGCGCGCGCCATCAAGAGCGCCTGGGCCGACTACTTCGGCCAGTTCTTCGACTCCGGCTTTGGGCTCTACAAGACCGACGCGTCGATCGGTGAGCTGCTCGCGCCGTACATCTGCACCCAGACCAAGGATATCCGGCTGGGGATCCCGAACCTCATGCGCCCGCACCCTGCGCCGTTCGTGACCCCGGAGATCTTCAAGCGTGGCCCAGCGAGCCGGGAGACGTGGACGGATTGCCTCTTCATCGAGGAGAATCTGACCCGCAAGCTCCCCGCCTGGCCCCACGACCGCTGGGACAGCAAGGACGCCAAACTCCCGGCCCAGCACCCGGACGTCAACTACCGCTCCCCGCACTACGTGGACGCGGACGGCTACGTCGCTACGAACGAGAACTTCTGGACGGCCGTGAACAATCCGAACGGGGTGCGGGGCGCGGCGCACAGCACACCGGGGCACCAGGCGCCGGAGGGCTACCGCTGCGTCGCCTGGCCCACCGGCGAGGAGCGGCTGACCGGGTACCGGCGCCCCGACGAGGCGATCATCAGCCCGGCCTGCGACCACATGGTCAAGATGCAGACGCGCTGCCTCGAGTCGACGCTCGTGTCCGCGTACGTGCGGCCGGACGACGTCGACGGCAAGGAGGCCCACGGCGCGTTTCGCAGCAACAAGGCGCTGCACGACAAGTGCATCGCCGTCCGCAAGCTGCTGCTCGCCCATGAGGCCCGCTTCCGGGTCAATCTCAGGGACGCCCAGGACGCGGATCCTGTGTTCGCCCAGAAGCTGCGCGAGTCCGGTGTGAACAACAGCCCGGCGCAGATGAGCCAGCACCTCGGGCGCCTGGCGAAGCTCCCGAGCGACGACGGCACGCCGCTCCCGGAGCCGCCGCCGCCGGCCGGGGGTTTGCCCTTCGATGATGTCCGCGGCCAGCCCCCACGATCGGGCGGCTGGAAGACCGCGATCGCCGTGGGCGGAGGGACCGCGGCCGCGGTGGCCGGTGCCGCCTATTACTGGATCAAGGGGAGGAACGCCGAGACTCGTTAGTGCATGGAATGAACCGACGGCGCCGCGCTTGAGCGCGCCGTCACGAACCCCGCGCATGACGATTCGAGCAGCGCGGTTTGGATAGACAGATCAATGGGAGGTGGCGCGTGAAGTGGGGATTGCAGCACGTCAAGGTCACGTTGGAGGAGAGCGAATCGGGCGAGGTGGTCGTCATCGAGCAGAACTCGGACGGCCGCATCACCTGCGTGCCCGCGCGGGGCGGGAAGGTGCGCGCGGCCAACTCGGCGCCGCGACGCGGCGCCAAGGGCGGGGCCGGAGCTGCGAAGGACAGCGCACCCGCCGAGACCGAGCACGAGGAGGTCGACGGCGAGCCCGAGCCGGAAGCGGTGGTCGCCCCGAAGGCCGCGGACAAGCGGAAGACGCAGGCCAAGGCGAAGGCGGCGAAGGCGGCGAAGGCGGCGAAGAAGCCCGGCGGCGGCGACAACAAGCCCGGCCGCCGCGACACCGCGCTCGCGTGGGAGCCGGTCCGGGACCACAACTACGAGGGCTTCGCTGCCGGGTCGGGGGCGGGCCAGTTCAAGGCCCTGATCACGAAGGGCTCGCAGTGGGCGCTGTTCTACGAGCTGGGGGGCACCTGGCCCAAGCACGTCGGCTGCTTCCTCACCGAGCGCAAGGCCAAGGAGCACGCCCAGAAGCTGCACGACGCGGGCTGGCCCGAGTCCGAGTTCGGGCCGGTGACAGCAGGTCAGGTGGCGAATGCGTGCCCCGCCCCAGGTCCACAGCGTGAACCGGGTAGCGCGACGAGAGGGAAGCGCAAGACGAAGCCCGAGCAGAAGGAGGAGACCATGCCGACGACCGAGGAGAAGCCAACCGCGGCGCCCGCCGCCGAGCCGGCGAGCAAGGCCGACGCGGAGAAGGACAAGGCGCTGCTGGGAAGTCTCAAGAATGAGCTCAAGTCGCTGCTCGACGAGGAGGATGACTAATATGCGCACCCCACCTGGATCGCTTTACAAGGTCGGGGGTCGGCGCTACGTCGACAGCCAGGGGCTCCTCAATGTCGCCAGCGCCCACGAGCTGGTGCCGATGGCGAACGGCTGGCGGGTCATGGCCGCGGCCGGCGCGGTGCACTGCGCCCTGGTGGAGGGCCGCGCCGCGCTCCCCCGCCAGCGCGGCGCGCTCTACGAGCTGCGCGCCGAGGGCGGCGCCAGCCTGAAGGCCGAGCGCGGCACCTGGCTCGCGCGCGGCCTCGTGGAGGCCGCGGGCACCTTCGAGACCTGGCCCGGCGAGCCCGCCAAGGCCGCCTGCGGCAGCTGCGGATCGAGCTGCGGCTGCGGCCCCTGCCGCCAGAAGCACGCCCACCACGAGCACGAGGAGCACGGGTGACACCTGGCCAGCTCCTCGATCGGCTGCTGCCGCGCTGGCGGGCCCGTCTGGGCGCCAGCTATGCGCCCGCGTATGTCGACGGATTCATCCGTCGCCACCGCGAGGCGCTCGAGGACTTGGTCGCGCAGGTGCTCCGCCAGCGCAGCGCCGAGGGCGGCCAGACGCCGGAGACGGCCGAGGAGTTCGCCGCCTACGACCCCGTCGTCGCGCGCGAGCGCAAGCACGACGCGGGCACGGACAAGGCGGTCCTCGATCGGCTCATGCAGCAGATCGACGCCGACTTCCGCGCCGGCTACCGCGAGCAGTTGATCCTCGTGAACTTCGGCCTCGAGTACGTCGAGACGCGGGCCGAGGCGATCGTGCTGCGCTCCTACGGCTGGGACGCCGTGCCCCTGCAGCTCGAACGTCCCGCGCTGGCCGTCATCGCCGCGAGCACGACCGTGGCGCTCCGCGACTTCTTCGGCCGCCTGGCGATCCACCCGGCGCGCCGCGGCACCCTCAATCACCTGCACACCGACCTGTTCAAGGTCGAGGCCGAGGTTCAGCACCTGAGCCAGGAACTCAATCTCCCCCGCGACACCAAGGAGCGGCTGGGTGTGCTCGCAAAGGCCCTGTGGAAGCGGGCGCGAGCGACCGCCGCACAACGAGATCCAAGGAGCATCGCATGAACACCAACACGCCACGCGCGGCCGGGTTCCCGAACCTCGAGGAGCTGCGCCAAATGATCGTCATCCTCACCAATGTGCCCGCTCCGCGCGACGGCGCCACGAGGTCCCCATGAATGCCGCCACGGTCCTCGACAAGCTGCTGCCCCGCTGGCGCGCCTCGCTGCCGGCCGACTACTCGGCGGAGTACGTCGATGGTTTCGTCCGCCGCAACCGAGAGGAGCTCCAGGCGTTCATCGCAATGGCCCTGACGCTGCGCACGGCCAAGCGGGGCCTGCCGCCGCGCTACCCCGAGGATTTCGCCGCGTACGCACAGCTCGTCACCCGCGAGCAGCAGCGGGCTTACACCGTCGAATCGGAGGTGCTCGCGCGCGCCATGAAGTGGCTGGACCGACGCCTCGCGCGAGTCGAGGAGGAGGTGGTTCGCGGGGAGACACTGGAGATGGCGGCTGAATTCGCCATCATTTTCGCCGAGTCGATGATCATCCGCGCAGCTGGCGGCGAGGCCGTCCCGCTGATGCTGCGGTTCCCTGCGCTGGCGATCCTCGACCACGGCGAGCTGATCGCGGTCCGCGACTCGTCCCGCCAGCTTTTCATCGCTCCCGCGTACACCGGCGACCCCGCCGAGCTCCGGGCGTTGATGGCCGCGACGACGGCGAAGGTCCTGGGGCTCCGCGAGGGTGTCCAGGACGCGTCGCGCTTCGATCGCCACGCTCGCGCGCTGTGGGAGCGTGTCCGGGCCGCCGTCAAACCTTCCCCGCAAGTGCCCGAAGAACCGCCGGTGCGCGAGCTGGAGGTGCCCCCCGACCACCAAACGAAAGCGTGGCGCACCGAGGCAAATCTGCAGGCGATGCGCCTGGTGCTCGCCAAGGAGCCCGGTGAGCTCACCACCGAGGATTTGCAAATTATCGCCCAGTACTCGGGCTGGGGTGGCCTCTCGATCGACCGCGTGCGCAAGCTGCTGCCGCCAGACTTCGTGCCCGAGGCGTTCGGCCTGATCCATGCGTACTACACCCCGACCGTCATCACCGAGTCGATCGCCGAGCTGCTGTGCCCGCTGCTGCCCGAGCTCGCCGGCAACGACGGCGTCGTGCGAGCGCTCGAGCCCAGCGCCGGCATCGGCCGGCTGATCCGTGCGTTCAGCCCGCGCCGCTGCCTCGCGCTCGAGGCCGGCGGCCAGATCAAGAGGATCGCGTGGACCGCCGTCGAGTTCTCCAAGGTCAGCGCGACGCTGCTGCGCGCGCTGCGGCCAGACGTCGACCTCTACAACATGCCCTTCGAGCGCTGGGTCCGCGAGGAGGGCCGGCGCTTTCAAGGGGCAATCAGCCTCGTCGTCTCGAACCCGCCCTATGGCGAGCGCGGCGAGATGGCCCGCGAGGACCCCGACGAGTCCTACAAGGAGAAGCGCGCCTACGCGTACTTCATGCGTCGCGCGCTCGACCTGCTGGTCCCGGGCGGCATCGGGGTGTTCCTCGTCCCTGCCGGCTTCATGAGCAGCACGATGAACCGCGGCCTGCGCGAGAAGCTGCTACGCCGCCACCACCTGCTCGGCGCCTTCCGCCTGCCCAGCCACGACGCGAAGGGCCGAGAGATGGTGCCCGGCGCCTCGGTCGTCATGGACCTGCTCGTCTGGCGCAGCCGCGGCGGCGAGCTCAGCGAGGTCGACGCCGCCGACCAGTTCATCGCCGACGGCGACTACTTCAAGGAGTTCCCCGGCCACATCCTCGGCCAGGAGGACGCGCCCTTCGGCGGCGACGACGAGGCCGGTACGGCCCGCAGCTGGCGCTACAAGGTGACCGGCGAGTTCAAGGGCCTGCCGCCGCTCACACCGCGCCCGGTGTGCACCGCCTGCGTGCTCGGCTCGATCGCCGCCCGCGAGGCGGTCGCCTTCCAGACCGTCGCCCGCGAGGACGACAGCACCACCGCGGACGTCGACGCCGACCTGCGCCCCGCGCTCGAGCTGGGTCGTCGCGTCGGCCGCTACCTCGCGGCGCTCGGCGCCGACGAGGCCGACAAGGCCAGCCAGCTGTGGCCCGAGCTCCACGCCGCGCTCGTCGACTTCGCCGCCAACTTCGGCAACCCCTGGCGCTCCAAGCCGCTGCGCGAGCTCGCGGAGGTCCGCCAGCGAACCGCAGCGCAGCAGCTCCTGTCCGCCTTCGACAAGACCGGCGACCTCATCGACGCGCTGCGCGAGGCCCCGACGGTCAAGCCGAAGTACACGGGCCAGCCCGGCGACATCCTCGCCCAGGCCGAGGCCCTGTTCCGCCAGCAGCGCTCGCTGACCATCGCGCAGCTCATGGCCTTCCACAAGCAGCAGGGCGGCACCCTCACCCAGGACGAGGCTCTGGCGACCCTGCTCGCCGCCGAATGGAACCGCGACGGCGACGCGTGGGACCAGTTGCTCCCGCGCGACGCCTACCTCACCGGCTTCAACCTGTGGGCCCGCCACGACCTCGCCGAGGCGCAGGCCAACCAGGGCGACGAGCAGGCCCGTGTGCAGGTCCGCCGTCTGCTCGAGGCGATCAAGCCCGCCGTGTTCGACGACCTCGTGGACCTGAGCCCGCAGCACGGCTACGTCCCCCTCGACCTCGTCGCCGAGTGGATCTCCGCGACCCTCAACGGCCGCTACGGCCCCGTCGAGCTCGAGCGCGAGGGTGGCTTCGTGCAGATCCGCGGCTATGCGTACACCGACGATCGGGTCGCGCCGATCTCCCCCGAGGCGCTCTCCTTCCTCGGTTACTACAACCACGACGCCGAGCTGTTCCAGCCGCCCAAGGAGCGCGAGCGTTCGTCCGAGCCGATGACCCGCGAGGAGCGGGCCGCGAAGAAGCAGAGCCTCGCCGAGCGGCGCATCGCCCAGGAGAAGAAGTGGGCCGATTCGTTCCGGGCCTTCGTGGCCGCCGACGAGGGCCGCCGCGATCGCCTGGTCCACGCCTACAACCGCGTCGCCCGCGGCAAGATCGTCCCCACATTCTCGCCCGAGCCCCTCGAGATCGCCCGGTGGGGGGCGAACGCGCCGAAGCTCAAGCTGCATCAGATCGCCGGTGTCCTCCGCGTGCTCTACCAACGCGGCGGCGGCGTGTTCTTCGACGTCGGCGTCGGCAAGACCTACACGGCGCTGGCGATCATCGCCCGCGCGCGCCAGGAGGGCTGGGTGCGCCGCCCCGTGATCCTCGTGCCGGGCTCGCTCGTCTGGAAATGGCACGACGACATCCTGTGCACATTGCCGGATTACCGCGTCGTCGTGATCGGCTCGAAGCGCAAGCAGATCAGCCGCGGCGCCCGCAAGGGCCTCATCACCTCCGAGACCGACACGCCGCAGGAGCGGGCCCAGAAGTGGACCCTCCTGCAAACCGGCCAGGTCGACGTCGTGGTCCTCAGCTTCGACGCGATGGCGCGGACCAAGATGAACGAGAAGCAGGTGCTCGCCTACGTCGAGGAGGTCGAGGCCGTCTCCCGCTCGATCGCCCTGCGCAAGCGCAACCTCGAGGAGAAGACCAAGAACCCCCGCCAGGAGGAGAACCTCTCCGAGCGCGACCGGGCCCTGCTCAAGCACGGCGTGCGCGCGTGGGTCGAGGAGATCCTCGCGCTCCCGGCCGACTGGCAATACGACCCCGGCGTCGCGTGGGACGACATCGGCATCGACATGCTCGTGATCGACGAGGCCGCTGCCTTCAAGAACCTCTACAAGCCGCAAGCCCGCGAGGACGGCGTCCCGAAGTTCATGGGTGGCGGCGGCGACGGCTCCGACCGCGCCTGGCAGCTGGACTTCCGCGCCGCCGCGGTCCGCCGCCAGACCGGCGGCGCCGGCATCGTCCTGCTCACCGCGACGCCCGCGAAGAACAGCCCGCTCGAGTTCTACAACCTGATCCAGTTCATCGACCCGACGGCCTTCATGAAGGCCGGCATCCGCGACCCCGAGCAGTTCATCGACCGCTACCTCAAGATCGAGTACCGCGAGGTGCTGGACGCGTCCTTCGAGGTCACCAAGAAGAGCGCCGTCACCGGCTTCAAGAACCTCGACGACCTGCGCACGATCATCTTCACCTACGGCGAGTTCCGCACCGCCGCCGAGGTCGGCCTGAAACTGCCGCGCCCGATCGTCGAGACGATCACGATCCAGATGGACGACGAGCAGGAGGCCAAGTACGACGAATACGTCGGGCAGATCGAGGAGGTCCTCGCCAACCCGAACCCCGAGGGCGGCCAGTCCTACGCGATCCTCGGCCTCCTCGCGCGCCTCTCACTCATCGCCCTGCACGCGTCGCTCGAGGACGGCTACACCTACAGGACAGCCCTCGAGGGCGGCGTGGCCACCAAGCGCGTGTACCGGGACGGCGAAGCGGTCGAGGTCCAGCGCCACCTGCCGCGCCCGACCTACGAGAGCCCGAAGCTGACCGAGTGCGCGAAGCGGGTCGCCGCGAGCCCGCACTGCGGCCACATCATCTTCTGCGAGCCGACCGCGGTCCACCAGTGGATGCGCGAGGTGCTCGTGAGCCACGGCGTCCCGCGCGAGCGCATCGCCATCCTGAACGCCGAGGAGACCAAACCCGCGGACCGCATCCGCATCGCCCGCGAGTTCAACGGGCTCTCCTCCGAGCCGCCCGCGCCCGGCACCTGCGCCCGCCCGAGCGACGCCACCACGGCGCCGAAGTACGACGTGGTCATCGCCAACTCGGTCGCCTACGAGGGCGTCGATCTGCAGGTCCGGACCTGCACGATCCACCACCTCGATCTGCCGTGGACCCCGGCCGACCTCGAGCAGCGCAACGGCCGGGCCGTCCGCCAGGGCAACACCCTCGGCACCGTGCACATTTACTACTACTTCGCCGACGGCTCGACCGACGGCTACCGCTTCAGCCTGATCGACGGCAAGGCCGGCTGGCTCGGCGAGCTGATCAAGTCGCAGGTGCGCGACACGAACAACCCCGCGGCGCAGCAGCAGCTCACGCCCGAGGACATCCTGCTGATGATCTCCCGCAACAAGGAGAAGACGCGGGCGCTGCTCGAGGACAAGAGGAAGCGCCAGGCCGAGGAGGCCCGCGCCCGCATCGCCAAGGAGGCGGCGCGTCTGTTGCGTCAGGCGGCGGGCCGCTTCCGTGACGCCCGCGCCACCACCGACGCGGAGCGGGCAGCACGTCTGCGCGACGAGGGCGAGCAGCGCCTCGCCGACCTCGAGCAGGTCAACCCCGACGCGTGGCCCTGGGCGCCGTGGATGTACGCGGTCCGCGACCTCGAGGCGATCGTGCCCGAGGACGGCGGCGCCCCGGTCTACGAGGGGCTTCGCATCGTCCGCCCCCGCGCGGGCGCACCGGACCAGCAGGAGTTCCTCGAGTTCGGCCAGATCGTCAGCGGCGACGAGGGCGATCAGATCGGCCTGCGCGCCGCGGGCTCGCCGGGCTGGCAGCTCGTCAGCTACACCGGCACGCTCTCCGGCTCGCCGATCAAGGCCGAGCAGCTCCCGCGCGAGGGCGGGCCCATGTGGCCGGAGGACGACGATCTGCGCACGGCGGCGGCGATCGAACAGAAGCTCGAGGAGGTCTTTCGCTATGGCAAGTTCGAGTCGATGCGCTGGCGCGGCGCCAGCGACGCCTGGCTCGAGAAGTGGTGGCCCCGCTTCGAGACCCGCATCGCCAACGGCCTGGCCGAATCGTACCGCGACGAGTCGGCGCCCGTGGTCGACGCCGAGGGCCTGGCGATCGCCACCGGCAGGGAGATCCGCGGCGCTTCGATTCTCCCGCCGACGCGCGCCGGCTGGCAGCGTTTCCTGGGGCTCGCCCCGAAGAGCGGCGAGAACTATGGGGCGCTCAAGGACATCGGCCTGGCGTGGTGGGGTCGCAAGATCCCGCAGAACCTCCTGTCCGCGGGCAGGGAGGAGCCAAGCGAACCGGAAGCGGCCGACGCCGAGAAGCCGCCTGCGTCCCCCAAGGCGCAGCCGTCATCGCAGCTCACCGCGGAGCAGGTGGAGCAGATGCAGGCCCTGCTGCGTGACAAGGGAGACGCCGAGTCGGCGGACCCGCCCGAGGTGCTCGATCAGCGGGTCGTCGAGAACCTCGCGTTGCAGTACGCCGCGATGAACGACGCGCTGGCCATGGGCCGCGCGAGCAAGGCCGACCGCGAGAAGCTCGTGCAGGACTCCATCCAAACTGCGGAGCGAATCACCATCCTCCGCGGTGTCGCGGCCATCCTGCGTGGCCGCGGATACCAGGTCGCCCTGGCCGGCCCACCCGCCAACGCCTTCAACGTCATCGGTGAGGGCGGCCAGTTCCTCGCGGCCGCCGCACACGGCGGTGCCGTCCGCTACGCGCCCGGGCTCGCCGCGGATGTGCATGCGCGTATCACCGGCGACGTGGCGGACGCGCGCCAGATCGTCAAGGACATCATCCTGGACGAGGTGAAAGTCGGTGGGCCGCGGATCAGCGAGAAGATGATGTTGTCAGTCTGGCGTCGCGCGCGTGCGCATGTCGCCAGCACCGAGCCGACGCCAGCGCCGACGCCAGCCGCCGCGCCGCCGCCCTCGGCGCCCGCGCCTGCCCCGGTGCCGGCTCCCGCTTCCAGCGCCAACGCCGACCCCCGAGAGCACCTACGAGGATGCGCGCAGCGCCATCCGGGCGCTGGGGCTCCCGGCCAAGAAGTACGCGTATTTCGTGCGCCGCGCCGAGGAGGCCATCGCCAGCGGCAAAGGGCTGGGCGCCCGTCGTCGCCCGCGCGCGGCGTGTGGCTGACAAGCTGGCGGGTACCCCTCGGGCGAAGAAGTCGCCGGCGGCGAAGCCGGAGGCGCGTCCGACCGCGCGACCGCCCGCGATCGACGCGACGATCGACAGCTTCAACAACGGGCCAACCTGGCGCGCCGAGAGGCTCCGCCCTCGTGCCAACGGCTTCGTGCTCGCCGTCTACCCCGAGGGCAAGGACACGGACGCCGCCGTGGCTTCGGTGGACGTGGTCCACGGCGACATCGACGAGATCCGCTGGCTCGACGATCGGCTTCCCCAGAACGACCGCGATGCCATCACGGAGCGCCTTGAACGCGCCCTGTGGGACGCCTACGGGGACGACACCGAGGACGACGACGAGGAAGCCGAGCCGCGACCGTCGCCCCTGCAGGACCTGATCGACCTGATGGATCGCCGCAGCTCCGCTCTCGGAGCCCGCCCCGCGACGACCGCCAACCTGAGCCGCAAGGATGGCTATGGCCCGATCGCGGAGGCGCTTCGGGACCTCGCAAGGCCGACGGGACCGAGCGCCGACGAGCTGCAGCAATGGCTGGAGTCTGAGGATCTGATGAGCGCTGGCGAGGTCGTGGGCCGGGCCCGCGGCGCCGAGTCCGTGGTGGTCCGCCAGCTCATGCGTGATGTCTGGAACGGCGTCTTCGAGGTGCTCACACTCGAGGAGGTCAGCGGCCGCCCCAGTGCGATGGTCGTGCCCAATGAGGCGATCTTTCACGAGGACGACCACGACTTCGTCCTCCAGCGCGTTCGTCAGGGCGAACGGGTCATCCTGCGTCGCCTCCGTGTCCGGGTCGGCGACCACGACGAGGACACCGGCGTTACCGCGATCGAGGAGCCCACCGACCGGCTGACGCCCGGCGCCGAGGTCCACCGCGCAGAGCGGACCGAGCGCTTCTTCATCGACCTGTACGGCAAACTCGGCAGCTTTCACGACGACCTCGAGCGGGCCCCGAAGACCCTGCAAGACGTGCGGACGCTGCTCTACTGGGCGGCGGTGATGCTGGACGCCCCGCTGTGCCAGGGCAACGTCAAGGCGCGGGCCGCCGCCGCGTTCACGCAGGCGAAGGCGTACCACGACACTGCGCGGCGCCAGCTCCTCGAGGGCCGCACCGTCGACGCCGTGCGCCGGCTGCAGGAGGCCATGCGGCGGATCAGCACTGCCGCGGCCGAGATCGCCAGGAGCTGCGCCGAGGGGCAGATCGACATCAACGTCACGCCCCCGAACCTGCCGGTGAGTCCCGAGGACAAGGCCGCCATCAACGGCGGCGAAGTGGAGGCCAGGCCATGACCGAGAGATGCGCGAACCAAGCACGAGGGGGACTGCCAGATGGCGCATGGGGGGAGAAGCTGGCAATGGCGCAGGGCTACCCCAAGCCCGTGTGGCCGCTGCCCACGGTCACGCCGAAGTTCGCCACGTGGAGCCTCGGCGGCGGGCGCCCCTACGGCTGCGCCGCCGACAAGTGCGAGCGCTGGCATGCGGGCATCGATCTGACGGGGGCCCCGGATGGCGCGCTGATCATCGCGCCCGAGGACGCGCTCGTCGTCGGCATCGATCGCGGGTGGAGCGAGGGGGCCAAGGCTGCGTTCCTGCGCACGAACACCGGCCTCTTCCTCGTGCTCGGCGGCTTCAAGCAGGGCTCGCACAAGGAGTACGGGATCACGACGGGCCAGCAGGTGCGCAAGGGCGAGAAGCTCGGCCGCGTGCTCGGCTCGTACGGCATGATCCACCTCGAGACCTACGAGGCCGAGCAGCGCACCGCCAACTCGGTATGGTGGAAGTCGGAGCCGCCGCCGGACGGGCTGCTGAACCCGGCCAACTACGTCGAGCGCATGGTGGGCGAGAAGGGGTCGCTGCTGCAGGCGCGGCAGCGCCACGAGGCCCTCAAGGCCCTCGGCTACTTCACCGGCGACGTCGCCGGGCCCTGGACCGCGGCCTCCACGGAGGCGCTGCGCGCTGCGCAGCAGGCCCTCGGCGTCGGCGTCGACGGCAAGTGGGGCCCGGAGACCGAGGACGCGGTCCAGCGGGCGCTCGCCGAGCGGCAGGGCTGCTCCGCGGACGGATGCGGCGCCGACGAGGGCGGAGCCGTCGGCGGCGGCGGAACGGATGCGGTGAGTGCAGTCGGCCGGCTCGGCTGGCTGGTGATGGGCGGGATGGCTGTGGCCGGCGTCGCGGTGGGCGTGGCGCTGGCGGTGCGGAGTCGATCGGAGTAGCGGGCGCGGCCCGCGGGAGGGGGAGCGATGGACAGGAAGATGATTGAGGCAGGAGTGAACATGGTCAGCCTGGCGCTCGAGGGGCTCGCGCCCGCGGAGGAGAGGGCGAGCGTCCGGCGTATGATGAAAGGGCTGACGAGCGAGCTGGACAAGCTCCTCGACGCGATCGAGGCGGCGAAGAGCGAATCCTCGATCATCGACACGCTCGCCGCGGACGCCGAACGAGCGCGCAATAACCTCGCTGCGACCATGGCGCTGGTGCTGCAGGACGGCGCGTCCGAACAGCGCATCCTCGAGGAGATCGGCAAGTACCGCGTGCACCAGGCGGTGCTCGATCAGCACCTCATCCACACGCTGCTGATGCTGCCGAGGGTCGCCGCGCCGCAGCCGGCACGGGGCGACGTTCACTGAGGCTCACTCTGGCACTGGGAGTACTGGCCATGAATCGAACCGCAATCGTCTCGGCGCTCGTGGCCGGCTCCGCCCTGGTCGGCGCCAGCTACTTCTTAAAGAGCCGCCGGCCCGGGCCGCGTGCGCTGGCCTCCGGCATCATCCCGATCATCACACCGGTGATCGACCTGCGTGTCGCCGAGGACGTGCTGGAGGCGATGGAGCACGTCCCCGGCGACGCGGTGACGGTGGTGCTGCACACGCTCGGCGGCTGCGTGACCTCGTGCGTGCTCATCGCCAACGCGTTGCGGGAGTTCCCGCAGTCGACGGCGATTGTGCCGTACATGGCGACCTCGGGCGGCACCCTGATCGCGCTCAACGCCCGGCAGCTCCAGATGGGCCGCAGCGCCGCGCTCTCGGCGGTCGACCCGATCGTGAACGGCCTGAGGGCGAAGCACCTGCCCGAAAATCCCACGGACCCGATGCAGGCGATGGCGCAGGAGTACGAGGGCGCGATCACCCGCTACATGCGCGACACGCTCGCGGCGCGCCTGCCCGGCGTCGATGAAGAGGCCTTGTGGAACGCCGTGTCGGTGTTCATGGGGGAGAACACGCCGCACGAGTGGCCGATCCGGCGCGACGAGGTCGCGGCGCTCGGGCTCCCGGTGAGTCCATCGGCCCGGTCGTGGACCGAGATGGTGGACACATATCGAAAGCGGTGGTGGTGACCATGGCGAGCACGGCAGAGCGGATTGTGGCGGCGGTGGTGCGCGACGAGAAGCCTCGTGTCGAGCAGCCGCGTGTCGAGGTCGTCGAGGGCGCGCTGTGCTCCGAGGAGGAGCTGCGCCGCGCCGTGGTGACGACCGCAGTGACCTCGGGGATCTTGTGCGCGCTGGCGGGTGTGGGGCTCGGCTACCTGCTCGGCCTGCGCGAGGGGAGGGAGTGAAGATGCAATTCTCGATGCTCAACCTGATTGCGGGCCGCCGACACCAGTTCGGCGCCCTGGTGCTCATGCGCGGCGAGACCTTCCTCGAGACGATCGAGGAGGGCGGCATGGCCGTGGTGATCGTCCTGAAGGGCACCGCCACGGTGACGCGCCAGCGGCAGGGCGCGCAGGTCGGCCTGCACCTCACGCCGCGGCGCGGCGAGCCCGTGTGGCTGACCACCCCGGGGACCTACTGCGTCGTCGCCAAAGATCAGGTCATCGGCATGCGGATGCTGCGGACGGGCGGTGAACCGTGACGACGCTATACGACCCGAGCCAGCAGGACCCCACGGCGACCGCGGGCTACCGCCAGCATCGCCGGACGATCTGGCAGATGCTGCGGGTCCACCACGCCGACACGCTCGCCGAGGCGCAGGCCCGCGGCTTCGGCGTCGACGTTGCGCGCAGGGCCGCCGGGATCTCGATCCGCGGCGAGACCCGCTCGTGGATGTCGGAGCTGCTGACCCGGGCCACGGTGCCAGCGCTCGCGGAGTTCCTGGCGGGCGGGCAGAGCTGGGGGCAGTCCGGTGAGCACCTCATGGATCACAGCGAGGCGGTGGTGCGACTCATCGACCACAGCTACCCGCTCCCGACCTGGACGGTGCTCGGCCCACTCGCGCCGGCGCACGCGCTCGACGACGGGATGTGGTCGCAATGGGTGCACGTGTGGCGGGAGCAGTTCGGGGCCGTGGCGCGCAGTCAGGCCGCGGCGCCCCCGACCGCGGAGGAAGGTTCGACGCTGCGACGCTGGGCCCCGTGGCTCACCAGCGCGGCGGTGATCCTCGGGGCCACGACGATCGTCGTCGTGGCGACGAGGGAGTAGACAACGGCGCCGAGGGGCGCGCGCGCAGGAATTCGGCCGCCAGCGCGCACGGGCCTCGGAGCGAGGGAAGGAGAGGAGGAGGTCATGGAAGTCATCTTTGATGGAGCACTATTAAAACCAGTCCTGAGCCCGACGATGAAGACCGCGCTGTCGGTGATCAGCTTGATCGCCAACAGCCTCGTCGAGGCGAACAAATGCATGAAGAAGCGCCTCGCCGACGAGGCGGGGCAGCCGTCGACGCTCGACGAGGTGATGAAGCAGTCGGGCCTCAACATCCCCGGGCTCGAGGAGGCGCTCACGCGGCTCATGGGCGGCGGGGACGAGGCCAGGAAGGCGGCCGCGATGGTCGTCAACACGCCCGATCCCGCCGATCTGCTTCGGGCCTTCGTCCGCACCTACGGCGTGGAGCCGGCGCCGACGAAGCCGCCGATCGTGACGCCGCCGCCTGCATCGACGTCTTCGACGCCGAGCCCCGTTGCGTCCGAGGTGGTCGCGGCTCCGAACCTCGTCGCGTTCCGGTCGGAGTTCACCCGCGAGGCCCGCGAGGCGGCGAAGGCTCCTGCGCCGTCGTCCGCCGCCGGTCTGCCGCTGTTCCGCCCGGACTTCACCCGGGAGGCCCGGGAGGCCGCCAGGGACCCCCGCCGCGGCGTCCCAGCCCCCGGCTGCAACGCCGCCGGTCAAGGCGGCCACGCCGTGGATCGTGGCCAGGGTTCAGCGCCGGCTTGAAGAGCTGAGCGAGGAGCGGCGGGCCCAGATGGAAATCATGAATCGACGCATCGACGCGCTCGCGGCGGAGCTTGCAACGTTGCGCGCCGAGCTCGACCAGCTGCAGGAGGCCGCCAAGGAGCCCCGCCTGCAATCCGCCGTACCACTCAAGGTGGTCGACGCGGTGCAGCCGGAGCCCGCTGCGGTCGTTGAGGGCGTCACGCAAGCTGCCGTGGCCCTCACCGTGACGGTCGAGGAGGTCGACCAAGCCCTCGGGCTCGTCGACGAATACGCCGCGGAGGCGCGGGCCGCCGACGAGCAGCAGTTCGCACGTATCGCCGCGCTCGAGGAGGATTTGGCGTCGATGCGGGCCCGCGTCCAGCAGGAACGCGAGGCACAGCGGGCCAGGGCGGCGCATGCCTGACAACAGGGACATCGCCGTCCTGGCCAAGAAGATCTACGAGCTCTCCACGCTCGCGCCCGCCGAGCTCGACGAGCGCAAGTGGGAGGCACTGCTGATCTTGACCGCCGTCCTCAGCTCGGCGACCGCGGACGGGATCGCCAGGACGAACGCGGACAAGGAGCTTCGCTGGGGCGACGCGATCCGCAAGGAGGGCCTCCTGTCGGCGCTGCATCCGAAGTGGCACCTGCGCAGCGACGACGGCAAGCCGCCGGTCATCCAGCTCGCCCTCGAGAGCGCCCTCGACAACCCGCATCGCGACCTGCGCACGCGCCTCCAGGCGCTGCAGTTCATCGCGCCCGCCGACCGCGAGCCGCTCATCGACCTGGCGCGCTCCCTCGTCGCCGACGCCTTCAAGGCCGCGACGGGTGACGCACGAAATCAGTACGTCGACACCATGCGGTCCCGGTCCGCGACGTGGTTCCGGGAGCCGTGGCTCATCGTGCTCCCCTACGAGGGCCAGCCGCCCGGTGTGCTCATCCTGATCGACAACCAGGGCAGCACGCACGACGGCGGCATCTACGACGACCCCTCGGACGACACCGAGTGGGAGAAGACAAAATTCGGCTGGGCCGACGCCATCCGCACCTGGGACGTCGACTTCCTGCGCGACAACCCGCTGGCCCAGTTTTACCTGGGCGCCCAGTCGACCGCCGGGGATATCGCGTCGGGCGCCAACGATGCGGTGAAAGGCATCGCCACGCTGCTCAAGTGGGCGCCGTACGCGGCCGCCGGGATCGCTGTCATCGGCCTGACAGCGACCGTCCTGGTGACGAGGCGCTGACCTGCAAGATCTCAACATACGTGAACAACAGGAGATGCGCCCACGCGGCGCAAAGGGAGGAATCCGATGATCATCGCGTTTCACAATTTCAGCGGCGGCATGGGCAACACGACCCTCGCCGTACACACCTGTGCGCTCGCCAAGGAGCGAGGGATCCACGTCGTCGGCGCGTCGATCGACTCCAGGCAGGACTTCCCCGCCTGGCTGGCGAAGGCGCAGATCCAGTGCATCGATATCGACCTGCAAAGTGGGCACACTGACGCGGAGCTGATCGTGCTGGACGTGCAGCCGAATGTGGAGCCGCCGCTCTCGCCCGATGTCTGGGTGATTCCGATCTGCAGCCGACTGTCGAACATGAACGCCGCAGACGTTTCTGATCGCCTGCGTGGCCACCTGATCTGGCTCGGCAACATGGGGCGCACGCCGATCGTGCCCGCCTCTCTCGTCGATGAGGTCGAGCTCGCCCTGCCCATGCCGTATAGTCGGGCCCTCGCCCGCGCGATCGAGCAGGGCGACATCGTGTGGGATGTGCCCGATCTCGCTGACAGCTCCGGCGCCAGGGCGCTGCGGACGTCGCTCCTGGACGTCCTGCGCAGGGCGTACATCGCGGTGGGCGAGCCGCTCCCCCAGACGCTCCAGCTCCGGACCTTGAAGGCGCTGACGGCTGGCGAGGTGCTCGCAATGACCGAGCCGCCCTCGCCGTTCACGCGGATCTTCGACACGCTGATCGAGCAGGCGCGGGCCGAGCTCAGTAACCAGCCGTTCCAGGCAGCGCCCGAGATCGCCAGCGCCGTATCGGCGATGGCATACAAGACGGTCGATCGCTGGTTCGCGTCGCTGCGCGACGTGGGGCTCGAGCTGGTCCACGGCCAGACCACGCCGCAGGAGCTCGCCCACAGCTTGAACCCTGACGTCCTCCTCGCGCCCGCAGCCCGCCTCGGTGAGGCCACCCTGCTGCACTTCGCCGAGCGGCCCGAACGCAGCAGGGTCAGCACCTTCGTGCGGCTCGCGGTCGCCACGGGGCGAACGCACCTGCTCGAGCTCCGCCCGGCGAGCCCCGTGCACCCCGGCACCCGCGAACACGCGCGCAGCAACCCGGTCCACTGATCATTCCAAGCCGGACCCTGGCGCTCTACCTGGTGGTCAGCGCCACGTCGAACACTCCAAGGAGAACGTCCATGTCGTTGCCCAAGCTCGCAGCTCGTCTCGTCCTCGGTTACGTCGGCCTCGTCGAAGGCAGCGCCGCGCTCATCCGCTTCCGCGAGCGCACGGCCGCGTTCGAACTGGCGATGGAGCGGGCGTCGGCTCTCGGCCGGCGTCTGATCGTGATCGGCGATCCCGACGCCGGCATGCACACCCGCCTCATGCGTGCCTACGGCTGCGGCGACGTGTGCGTCGATCTCAACGGCTGCCCCAAGTGCCCGGTCACCGTCGTGGCCGACATCACGAAGGGGCCGATCCCCGATGTCGCCGACGACTCGGCCGTCGTCTTCGTCTCGTGCGTCTTCGAGTACGTCGCCGAGCTCGACGCGGCGCTGCGCGAGGTCTCGCGGATCGCCGGCAGCCCCGAGAACGTGTTTGTCGTCACGGTACAGCCGTGGACGCTGACCGCCCGCCTCTACCCGGGCGCCCGCTGGCGCGGGACGGTGAGCTCAGCCGCCGGCGGCCAGAGCATCGACATGGAGCGGGTCAGCCTCGAGGAGAAGCTCCTCGTGAGCGGCGCCCTCGGGCTCGCGCTCGCGGCCGCGTTCTGGCCGGAGAGGCGGCGGTGAGTCATGGCGAACCTGACCACCGAGCAGGCCCTCGAGCTCGCCCGCGCCGAGACGCGGACCCTGAGCGACCAGCTCCGCCAGGCCCGCGCCGAGCTGCACAGAATGGGTATCGCCGACCAGAACCGGGCGCTGGTCTGCGCCGCGGTCGCTGGCGGCATTGGGTTGTTGGTGGGCGTGGGTGTCGGCCTGTACGCTCGCAAGAAATAGTCACATCACGAAGGACGGAGAAGCGCATGAACACCGCAAGTATCGAATAGATCGTCGAAGAGTTCGAGACCCGCATGGCCCAGGAGGGAGTCTCGATCGTCGTGGTCACGGTCAGCGAGCGCCACACGGGGTTCTGGGTGGGTTGCCGCCCGGGCGCTTCGGAGACGGAGAACGTGATCTGCTCGCTGATGGCGATCAAGCTGCAGGAGGGCATGGAGCACGTGGCCGACAAGCGGGAGCCATCGATGCTGAGCTGAGTTGCGCGGCAGTACGTCCAGCATGAAGCGACAACCCACCCCGACGCCCCAAACGGGGCACTCAGAAGCAAGATCATGAAACTCTCACCCGCAGAATACGAACGATACTACCAGGCCCTCGGCATCCACGAGAGCGACCTCCTGTCACCGCGGGATGTCGAACTGGCCGAGCTGCCGGCGGACGTTGTCTTGTCGGAGGCTGAGCGCCGCAGCGTGGGAGCCTTTCTCCCCGCGTGGAATCGGATGGACGCACGGATGAAGATCGACGCGGCCCAGGCGGCGGAGCGCCGCGTCCTCAAGAGCCGCGATCCCGACCACCTGAAGCGGCTGGAGGCATGGACCGCGTACCTACTCCTCGGCCGGGTCCGCGGCCGCGAGGAGCGGCGCGAGTTCATGGCGAAGGTCGCACGCGGTGATGCGGTCCTTCCCGCGCCGCAACCACGCAAGCGCGCCCGGCGTCCCCCTGCCGCCGCGCAGCCGAGTGTCCCGGACTTCCGCAATGAGATCGACGCGCGTCTGCGGGCCAGAGGCATCACGGGCGTGATCCATGAGACGATCACTCAAACCACCGCTGATGGGGACACCCTGACCATTCACCACTTGCGTGCAAAGCGAGGCTGACCTCGCGCGGCGTGAGGGTGGGCAGTGACCGGGGAGCGATGGGCGGCCTATGATGTGCTCTGGTCGCGGTCGTTGAGCAGGTGGGTCGAGCAGACGGGGAGGGGGAGGATCATGGGAAGGGTTGTCACCGAGGCTGGGCCGAGCCGTGGGCACGACCGCGATCGAGTGGTCCAGTTCCCGGGGAGCGATGGATGGGCGCGTGCATCGGAGCACGCGCCATGATCACGAAGATCCTGCTTCGTCCATATCGCTATAAGCCGAACACCTGGGAGGCGGATGTCACCCTGCTGATTCAGGGCCAAGAGGTTCGCCGGCGATGGAAGTCGCCGATGCCCTCGCGTTCCGCGAGCGAGCGGTGGGCCCGCGAGAAGGCCCTCGGCTTCCTCGCCAACGGACCAAGGACCAGGCGGACCGAGAAGCAGGAAAAGTCGCCGGGGCCCGAGAAGCCGGAGATCCCCACGTTCTCCAGGTTCGCGGAGCGCTGGATGGAGCAGTACGTCGTCGCCAATCGCCTGCGAGATTCCACCGCCGCCAACTATCGGCAGGACCTCGACGCGCACCTCCTCCCGCTCCTCGGCGACCTCCGGCTCGATCAGATCGATGTCGTGTCCGTGCAGCGGCTCAAGGCCGCCCGCGCCGACCGCCTCGCGGCCTCGACGATCAATAAGGTGCTGGCCCGCCTCAAGGCGATACTCCGCTCGGCGATGGAGTGGAGGATCATTTCGACGATGCCCCCGATTAAGCGGCTCAAGGAGCCCAAGCTCGAGAAGCCGCACTACAAGCAGGCCGACGACGAGAAGTTCCTCGCCGCAGCGCGCGAGGTGGACCTCAAGGTGTACACGGTCGTCCTGCTGGGCGACGACGCCGGGATGCGGCACGGCGAGATCATCGCCCTGCACAAGGGGGACATCCGGTTCGACGACGGCCCGACCGGGGCGATCGTCATCTCGAGGAGCTCCTACAACGGCAAGATCACCCCAACCAAGGGCAACCGGAGCCGGCGCGTCCCCGCTGACGCCACGCCTGCGCAAGGCCCTGCTCGAGTTCCTGCCCACCGTGGAGGGCGAGGTGGTGATCGTGTCCCAGCGGGGCGAGCCGATCCGCAGCTCGCAGCCGCTGCGCGCGTGGCTCCGCGAGCTGCAGGACGAGCTCGGGCTCAAGCGCGGGGTCCACATCCTGCGCCACACCTTCGCCACGCAGGCGCTGAACAACGGCGCCTCGCTGAGGGATGTCCAGGCGCTCCTGGGCCACGCGAACATCGCCACGACCGAGAGGTACCTGCACACGGACGCTGCCAACCTGGACCAGGCCATGGCCCGGGTCGCCCGCGGGCGCGGGGCCACGACCGACGACGATCACGCGGGCGCGGCAAACCAGGAGAAGCCACGGGAAAATAGGCCCGTCCGCCTGAAAACCGTTCCTGAGGCGGTGTAGGCGGTCCGAATCGCCGTTTGACACGTATACCGAGATCGATCCTGCTTCCGCACCCCGACCACAGGAGCGATCAGAGAAATTGCCTTCGCCCCCGGGTTTTGATCTCAGGGGTTTCACTCCTCGCCGCTCGCTTGCATGGTTGGCAACCTGCACGCACACCACATCACCAATATCTGCCCTCTAAACGGCGTTATTCTGTTTAGAAACCTTCGGTGACAGCTTTTAATTGTGCTCGAACCCGCCCCCAAGTAGCAACGAGATCCGCCCCTCTCCACGTCAGGTCATGCGCTTGACGCGCGCGGCAGTTGGATGTAGGAGAAGGATCATGGGTGTCGACATGCGGCGCACGAGGCATGGATGACGGAGATTCGGCTGTTCGCCGTGATCGACGCGTTGGAGCGGCTCGGCTGCGTCACTCCGGTCCGCCCGGCGCGTGGCCAGCCACTAGAGGGCACGCTGCGCGAGGTCGTCCGGCTGCTCGATCCGCTGGTCCTGCAATTATTGATGGCCGGCTATTTCGTCGAGGAGATCGACCTGGCGACCAGCGAGGCCACCCGCGCGGAGATCGGCAGCGTTGACATGCGCAGCGGGTCGGCCCTGCGCGGCTCGCCGCGCGGCTGGGATGCCCCCGCGAAGCGGGCGGCCGTCGCGCTGTGGGTCGTGCCGCAATATCCATGGACGCAGGCCGACGCCCTCGGATTGTCCTGTCAGGCCAGCCGCCTGCCCGCGGCTGCTGGTATCAAGATCACGTTTGATACTACCCGTCCCGGGTGGCTCGTGATCGATGTCGGCGACATGAAGGACGCCGCCGCGATGCTCGAGCCGCTGGCGGCCAGGCTGGCGGCGCTGCACGAACAGTTGCACGGCGCCTTGATAGCGTGGCAATCGGAGGTCAAACCCGGGGACGCGCCGCCATCATGCGGGTTGATGACCATCCTCGACCCTGACGAGTGGTGGCCAGTCGCCGTGCCGTGGAGCAGCATGCGCGTGGTCGACGATCGGAGCGGCCCGCTGGTGGACCTCGCCAGGTTGGTGCACGACCTGTGCGCCGAGCCCGGTGGACGCGCGGCGCTCCTGCTCGCGGAGACCGCCCCCGCGAGCGCTCCGACGCTGGGGCAGCGATGGGCGGAGCTGCGGCCCGACGACGACAATTTCTTCGCCGACCTCAAGGAGACTGTCGAGCAGCACTACGCGACGTTTCAAGCGGCGGACATCACGACCCCGCCGACGTTCAACGGCCTGGCGGCCGAACTCAGCAGCCTCCCGCTGACGATGGCGCTGTTCCTACTGCACGCGCTGTCGGTCCTCGACGCGTTCCGCGGCCAGGACGCCCTAACCGCCGAGCTGCGGACCACGCCGGACGACGAGGAGCGGCGCTACGACTATTTTCGTGCGCTGGTCCTCGAGCACATCCCGCCGCTGGTCGTGGACGCCTTCAAGGCCAAGAAGGTGCTCGCTGGTAAGATGATGTGCGCCGTGCCACCGATCGAATTTGACGAGGCCGAAGGAGCGATCAATATCGTAGGGATCCGATCCATGGCAGATTGGCGGCCGTTTCCCCCGAAGGTCGACTCATACGACGATATGATCTGCGTGGTCTGGCGAGAGGGCGGCCGCAAGCACTGCCAGGGCTGGCGCGCGACGGTCGACCCCGGCATATTCGAGCCGACCGAGGAGTATAAGAACGTATCTCATGTCGAGAACGGACAGTGGCGCTATCGCCTTGGCAAGCACAAGGGCAGCTCCAAGATCGCATATCCCGCGGTCGTGCCTTACAAAGTCTGGTGGTGGTATGCACCGCCCGGCGCGGCGCGAAACGGCAAGTCTACGACCATGGAGGTCGATGGGGACGTCTCGGATGTCAAGATCCACGCGGGGTCCGCGAGTGATCATGTCGGCAAGACCTCCAGGGGGTGTCAGGTGTTCTACGGCGGTAACGGTGCTGCGGCGTGGACAGCCTTTATGGATATCGTCGACCGTGCCATCAATAAAGACGACATTCCATACACTCTGATCGATTCGAGCATGCTGCCCGATCCCACCCCTCTGCGGGCCGGCGGAAAGTGACCCTCCGCGCATGACGATATTCCAGTCCGCCTCTCCGCTGATCGCCCGGCACCTGCGCGGCGCGGCGCTAACCGGCGCGACCGGCAGCTGGGGCGGCTCGTTGAGCTCGCGCGCGCAGGTCGAGGGCACGCTGTTGTCGATCGACGGCCTAGTCGTGCTGCTCGAGCTCGCCGGATACATGATCGAGTCCGCGGCCTTCGCGGTCGCCAGGACCAACGTGACCCACCAGAACGCGGACGCGATGGTCCTGCACCTGCCCGCATTGACGCTGTCGCGCGGGGTCGAGCACAGCTGGCCAGCGCTGCCGGACAACGCGCCGCGCGGGCGCTTCGGCCTGTGGGTCCAGCCGCGTCAGGAGCGCCTGCCGGGCGAGCTGTGGCTCGATGGGTGTATGGTGGATCTCCGCCGGCAGCTAGCGAAGTTCGCGGACATCGGCGTTGGTATCGACTTCTCACCGACGACCGACGGGTGGCTCACCTTGCCCGTGACCCAGACGCACGGCTGGGTCAGCGGCTTCACCGATATCTGCGACAAGACCGTTGCGCTGATCAGCACGCTCCTCGGCGACTGCATCGCGGCGCTGGGCGACGGCGAGGCGCTGACGAAGCCGGGCTGCGGACTGCTGGCGCTGCTCGACCCCGCGGGCTGGCGATGCGGAGATCCGGCGCAACCGGCGACCTTGCGTGACTTCCCGCGCGCCGGCGACGGCTACCAGCTGGCGACCGACGTGTTCGCCCAGTTCATGGACGACCCGGCCACTTTCTTGCTGCAAGAGGTCGCGGCCCCACTGCTGACGGCGGGCGAGCGCCTCGGCACCCTCGTTTCGATGGACAGCCCGACCGCGCGGTGGGCCGCACTGACCCAGGATATCGGTGGTATCGACGGCTCACCGGGCGGCATTGGCGAGATGCGGCCCGAGTTCGGCGACATCGTGAGCTGGACCCACATATTGCTGTGGGCCCATGAGCTGGGCGCGCTAGACGGGCTGTCGGCGATCGCCGCCGCCCAGTCGATCCTGCGCGGGCCGGTCAATCCTACGGAGATTACGTGCTGCGGCGCGGCGACAGCGATCGCCAGTCGCGCTGGGGCGGCCAGATCGCCGGCGCCAACGATCCGGCCTGCCGCGGGCCAGTATGGGTTCGTTCGCCAATTGCAGATCGACCTGCAGGCAGTCGGGATCCGCCTCGCCGGCCCGCCCAACGGTGAGTTCGACGTATTGACCGAGATGGCGCTGCGAGAGTACGAGATCGCTGCGCGCTTCACCCACGCGGCGCGCCGGCGCGCCGACGCCGGCGCTGCCATCCTCCCAGAGGATACGCTCGAACAGGTGGAGATCCCGGTGCTGAGCCGTCTGGCTGGGCCGATCCTCGGGACGCTCGAGCCCGAGGTGGCCGTCGCGCTGCGCCAGTGGGTCGCCGCGGACTGGCGCCACCCGGTGGTGCTCTACGCGGTGCGGCGCGGACGCGTGACGCTGGTCAACCTGTGGCGCTGGGACGAGGTCAAGGCTGGACGCGTGTGGGCCTGGGACTGCAGCGGTCAGTACAGCGTAAGCGTCGCCCACGAGCTGCCCTTTTTGTCGGTCACTGGAGCTCCAGCTATACTGGAGGCCCCGCGACAATAAAGGCTGACGTGGACAGTGGTGACTTGTGGGCGGAAGTAGCGCTCACGCCGGAGACCTTGGTCGGTCCGCGGATGGCACAAGTTCCGGCGGCCGCACGCGTGACCGACCCGACATGGTCGACTTATCGCGTCCTCGCGGCGGTCGGCGGCGTGGAGATGATAAATCAGTTCGATGCCCTCAATGCCTACGACTACGGGGTCATCTCGCTCGGATTGTTCCATTGGATCCTCGGCGGCGGGAAGGGCAAGGGCGAACTCGGCGCTCTGCTCGCCCTGCTGCGCGCGCGCGACCCCACAGCGTTCGAATCGGTCATGGGACGATTCGGCCTGCGACCGACCCGGCAATGGGGAGACCCCCTGATGTTCGACGAGGCGCTCGGCACTTACAACTGTGAGCTGGAGATGCGCCGGGCCGACGGTCTGTGGGACGTCGTGAGTACCACCAAGAGCGCCGATGAGAAGCAGTGGTTTCGCGGGTGGTGCTGGTTCTATCGGCTGCAAATGGCCTGTCGCACCAATGAGCCGCTGCGGCGGGTCATGTGGGAGATGGGACGCCTGCGGATACGCAACATTCTCGCCCTCCGCTGGCCAGACCAAGACGTGACATTCGCGCAGATCTTCACCTCGGAGCGACTCGTCGCCATGATTCTGCGCTGGCACGTTAATCGACCGGCGGACCTGCAAAACCCCGAATCTCGGCTGATCACCCGCGGTCTGCCGGCCGGGTCGCCTGCAAACTGGAGTGACGCCGAGGACGCGGTGCTGGAGGCCAACATCGTCGCCGCGAGCGAATCCTACGATCAACTCAAGACATCGATCGACGAGGTCCGCGACAACGAGACCCTCGCGCACGCTCACGAGAGCTTCTACCCGGACTGGTCGGGGCTGTAATCCACACATCGGAGATATCCATGCTCGCCGCCCTCGAAAAGCTAGTCTCTGTCCTTCGGGACATCCTGGCGCCTCTGCCGGCGGCGATCAAGGATCCGGCGCGCCTGCGCGCCTTCCTGCGCGCGCTCGGCTGGGACGCCGACCTCGACGCGGCGGCCATCGCAGCGTCGCCGCTGGGCGCCCTTGGGGCCGCCGCTGAGACCACGATGACCGTGTTGACGGCCGCCCGCACCGTGGCCAAGACCGGCAAGGCCGACCCGAAGACGATCGAGGCCGCCGTCGAGGCCGCGATCGATCTGTTCACTGCAATACGCGCGCTCGCGCACGGGGGCGGCGGGGCGGGTGTGCTCGCCAATCCGGCCTTCTACCGCGATCTGGCCGCACAGCTCGCTCAGCATCTAGTGCTGCGGTTCCTCGAGACCCAGCACCCGGCCGTGTTCGCGTCGCTGCGCCTGGTCGGGTTGATCGTCGTCGACGCCGCCGCCGAGGACCCCGGCGATCCGCGTTACGCGGACGAGCAACGGCTCCCCCACCGCCGCTACCTACTCAACCTCGCCGGCATCGGCGGTCTGGTCGACGACCCACTGGCGCTGGTGCGCACCGCCTGGATCCGCGATGCCCGCATCGACCCCACTATCATCGAGGTGCTGCTGCAGGTCTTGATGGCCCTAGGCGTGCGCGTGCGGTTCCCTCCGCTGCGACCGGCTTTCCTCGCCGAACACTACGGCATCGAGGTGCCCGAGCCCGAACCCGGTGAGGTCGAGGATGTCGTCGTGGCGACCCGCGAGCTGGTCGTGCCGTTTTATACCGGAACTAGCGCCGACGGCGAGGCATTCATCGACGTCGGTCTGTCGTTGTTCGCCGAGCCGGGCGGCGCGCTGATCGCCGCCAACTACGGCGAGGCCAGCATGATAGCCGACGTGCCGCTCGGGCGCGGCTGGACGCTGCAGCTCGGCTGGGCGATCGACGCCTCAGGCGCGCTGCAGCTGCGCATCGCGCCGACCGGGCTGAGCTTCGCGCAAACGCTGCCGACGTTGAGCCTGGGGGCCACGTTGGACGGCGCGCCGGACAAACCGTGGGTGTTCCTCGGGACCGCCGACAAGCCTGCGCTGTGGTTGACCGGGTGGATGCTCGGCGCGCAGCTGAAGACCCACGGCAACGATCCAGAGGTTATCCTGCGGTTCGGCACACCGGACGGCGGCAAGCAGGGCGGTCTCGGGTTCCGCCTCGACACCACGGGCGCGGACGGCTTCCTCGCGGAGCTGTTCGCCAACGTCCAGCTATCGGCGGAGTTCGGGGTCGGGGTAACGTGGTCGTCGCGTACCGGGATGAACCTGCAGATGAGCGGCGGGTTCTCGATTTGTGTGGGTGATGGAGCGACGGCTCGGCCCGTTGGTCCTGCACACCGCGCGGCTCGGCCTCGGGGTCCATGACGCTGTGCTGCGCACCGACGTCGCGGTGGCCCTCAGCGCCGATGTCGGCCCGTTCTCGGCCACCGTCGAGGACATTGGCGTACGCCTCGACGTCGGCGCTGCCGATCCGGACGCGGCGACCCCGATGCGTGCCAAGCTCGGCTTCAAGGCGCCGAAGGGCATCGGCTTCGCGATCGACAGCGACACGGTCAAGGGCGGCGGGTTCCTCGAGCTCGACGTCGAGGCCGGGCGCTACGCCGGCGTGCTCGAGCTGGTCACGCCGTCGTTCGGCCTGACCGCGCTCGGCATCCTCAACACCAAGCTGCCCGGCGAGGCCCATGGGTGGTCGCTGTTCTTCGCGCTGACCGCGACCTTCAATCCGCCGATCCAGCTCGGCTTCGGGTTTGTGCTGTCGGGCGTCGGGGGGCTGTTCGCCGTGAACCGCCGGCTCGACGAGCTAGCGATGCGCGACGCGGTCCGCGGCGGCAACCTCGACAGCGTCCTGTTCCCGACCGACGTCGTCGCCGAGGCGCCCCGGATCTTCGCCACCGTCGAGGCAATGTTCCCGATCGCAAAGGGCTCGTTCGTGTTCGGGCCGATGATCAAGATCGGCTGGGGCACCCCGCCGCTCGTCGAGGCGATGATCGGCGTGTTCGTCTCCCTGCCCAGGCCGCTGATCATCGCCCTGCTCGGCCGCGTCCGCTGCGCCCTGCCAACGCCCGAGAAGCCGGTCCTGATCCTCAACATGGACGTCGCCGGCTCGATCAATTTCGGCGCCGGCACCGTCGGCCTCGACGCCCAGATCCACGACTCTTCGCTGTTCGGCCTCGAGCTGACCGGCGCGATGGCATTCCGCGCCCGCTTCAAGGACCGCCCGGGCTTTCTTCTCAGCGTCGGTGGATTCCACCCGGCGTTCGTCCCCCCGGCGGACGTCGGCAAGCTCGCGCGCATGGGCATGAGCCTACGCCTCGGCAAGCAGGAGAACATCCTCGTCACTCTCGGCTCGTACTTCGCGCTGACGTCGAACACGCTGCAATTCGGCGCCGCGATCGACGTCTCGGCCCGCGTCGGGCCGTTCAAGGTCGCCGGCGGCGCCTACTTCGACGCGCTGATCGTCTACAAGCCGTTCCACTTCACCGCCGGCATGGGCGCTTACTTCTCGGTCTCTTGGGGCGACTGGGACCTGCTGGCCGTGCGCGTCGCCCTCGTCCTCGACGGGCCCGGGCCGTGGCGCGCCCAGGGCGAGGCCACCTTCACGATCGCCGGCTTTGACAAGAGCTTCCACTTCGACGAGACCTTCGGCGACAAGATCGCCGCATCCAGCGAGCGCGCCCCGGTCGCCGCTCGCTCCGCGCTGCCCTCAAGGAGCCCGCCAACTGGAGCGCCGAGCCCGGCGGTTTCGCCTCGCTGCGCCTGCGCGACCTCCCGGCCAACGACGCCGGGCCCATCCTCGTTGCCCCCGACGCCCGCCTCGGCTTTCGCCAGCGTGTCGCCCCCCTCCGCGTCACCCTCGAGCAGATGGGGCCGCTCGAGCCCGCCGAGCCGGGGCCGTTCGACGTCGAGGTCCTCGAGGTCGCCGGCCGTGCCCCGGCCATCCAGACCCCGCTCGAAGAGCTGTTCGCGCCCGCCGCCTTCCTCGACCTCTCCGACGCGGAGAAGCTGTCCGCTCCGTCCTTCGAGCCCATGACTGCCGGCGTCGTCTTCGGCAACGCCTGGGCCGCCCCCGTGGAGAAGTTTCGCTCCGTCGTCGACGAGAATTTGTTTGAGTCGATCGGTGGCCTTTGGCCCGCCAAGGACGCCGACAAGCCGAACCTCGAGGTCTCGCGGCACACCGCCATCGCCCGCCGTGGCGCAGATTCCTGGAAGCACAAGCCGACCGCTGTCGTGGTCGATCCGCCCGCGTTCGTACGCGCCGACGATGGCGCCCTTGCGCCGAACGACGCGAAGCTCCTTGCCTGGCACGAGGCCCGCACCCTGCGGACCTCCGGCCAGCGCATCCTTCCCGCCCACACCGCACGAAAGGTTGGTCGATGATGTCCTCGACGATGTACTTGCCGTGGCTTCGAACCGGCATGGGAGCCTTTCTGCCGACGCCCGGCGTCGCGCCGCTGCCGGCTGACCCGGTGCTGGCAATGAAGGTCGCGCTGAAGCGCGGTGGCACGACCGACACGACCCACGAGCATAGCGTCCAGCTCCGCGGACCGGGCCACGTCGTCGCGCTCGATCCAGGGGTGGTGGTCCGAGAGGAGCCGCCGCGCCAGGCTCAGAAAATCACGCCGACCACCTTCCCCCACGTCGAGCTGCGCGAGCCGGATCTGCCGTGGCGGCACACACCCCTCGGCGACAAGAACGGGCGTGTACCGCCATGGATCGTGCTGATCTGCGTGCGCGTGCAGGACGGCGTGAGCGTCGAGTGGGACCGCATCAGCAAACGGTCGGTGCTCCACATCGACGCCGCGCTCGTCCCACACGAGCTACCCGATCTGGCGGAGTCGTGGGCGTGGGCCCACGTCCAGGTCTCGGGTCTCGGCCCGGACAACAAGGACCCGATCGCTCACCTCGAGAAGTTCCCGGACGACGTGATCGCCCGGTTGGTCTGTCCGCGGCATCTGCGTCCGTTCACGCGGTACCTCTGCGCGATCGTCCCGGCCTTCCGGGCCGGCGTCGAGGCGGCGCTTGGACGCGTACCCGAGACCACGGACCTCAGGCCTGCGTGGCCGAGGGACAACGCCGAGCCGGTCGCCCTGCCGATGTTCCACAGCTGGGGCTTTACCACCGGCGAGGGCGAGGACTTCGAGGACCTCGTCGGCCGGCTCCGCTACCGCGAGGCGCCGACGGGGCTTGGGGAGCGCCCGCTTCAGCTGCTGGCATCGGCCGTCGCCGACATTTCCGCGGATGGACCCCCCGCGCTGTTGCGCGGCGCCCTGTACGCGACCGATGCGGCGCCGGTCGACAAGCTCACACCGCCCGGTGTCGCAGAGCGCCTGGCCGCGCTGTGGACCGTACAGCCCGGCGAGGGCGCGGGGGATCCAGTGGTGCTGCCGCCGCGGTACGGCCTTGGTCAGGCCGCCGACCCGCGGTCGCCGTGGTTCGCGCAGCTCAACCATCACCCGGGCCACCGCGTCGGCGCGGGGCTTGGCGCAGAAGCCGTGCTTCGCCATCAGGAAGAGTTGGTCGCCGCGAGCTGGGAGCAGCTCGAGCAGGCCAGGACCGCCGCCATCACGCTGCGTCACGCCCAGCTCGCCGCGGAGATCGGGCGCTCGCAAGCCAACCGTATCGCCGCGTTGCCTGAAGGCGACAAGCTGCAGCTGACCGCGCGGGCCCACACCCGCATCCTCGACGGCAGCGGCGTGACGATCCGCGCCCGCCTGCTCGCCGATGGCCTCCCCGACGGCGCGCTCATCCCACGGATGCGCCGCTTGACCCGCGGAGGCGCGCCGGTCTCGCGTCGCCGGCCCGCCGCGACCGGCACGCTCGCCGGCTCGTTGGCCACACGCATCCTTCAGGCGCCCGAGGTGATGGTGCGAGCCGCCACGTGGACCCGGCCGAACGGCCTCGGACGACGCCAAGACGTCGCACCCGTACAAGCCGGCAAGCAAGCGCCCAAGCCGACGACCTCGCCGACTCAGCCCTTCACGGTGCGCTTGCGGCCGCTCGACGTCCACGTGGGGCGCTTGCGCGATCGCCTGCGCGGACCGGCTGCGCCGACACTCAGCGAGCAGGACGGCCTCCCGGACGCGCTGCGTCTGATGCCGCGGTTCGACGTGCCGCTGTCGCGTTGGCTCGTCGACATCGACCCCGAGGTCATCGTGCCCGGACTCGGCGAGGTCGCCGACGACACGGTGATGCTGCTGGAGCCCAATCGCGTCTTCGTCGAGGCGGTGCTCGCCGGGGCCAACGACGCCCTCGTGCGCGAGCTGGCCTGGCGCGAGTTTCCGGTCGACGCGCGTGGCTCGGCGTTCCGCGTATTCTGGGACGGCGCTGACGGCGTCGACGCACTTGAGATGAAGCGCTGGACCAAGTTGCTCGGCCAACATGCCGCCGCTGCCAACGCCGATAACGCCGCCAACGCCGCCAACACCGCCAACGCCGCTGTGCTGCTGCGCGGCGAGCTGTTCCGCCGCTACCCCGACCTCTTGATCTACGCCGCGCGCCGCAACGGCGACGCGGTGATCACCCAGCCGCCGACGTGCTTCGGCCGTCTTACGACCGACACCTGCTATGCGCTGTTCGCCAGCAAGACCGCGGAGCTGCTGGCCGACTGGTGGATCGTGTTCGAGGAGTTGCCCCACGCGCCGCGGTTCGGCCTCGACAGCCCGACGACCAAACCGCCCACCGCGAGCTCGTTGAGTTGGTCGCACTTCGCCGGCAACGCCGCCCAAGTCGAGGCCCTTGAGCACGCACCGGCGACCCTACCGGCCACATGGGGGCCAGACGCGCCCAAGACGTGGGGCCGCGACGCTGGCGCGATCGCCAAGCTGACGCTGCAGCACCCGATCCGTTGCGCGCTGCGCCTGAACGAACTGCTGCGCTGACCGGAGATGCCTGAGATGGCGACACCCCGACGACCGAACCCGACCCCGATCCCGATCCCGACCCCCACGCCAGCACCGGGCGACGTCCGCCCGCCACGCGCTCCGACCACGGCGTGGGACCATGCGAACGCCGAGCTCGCCGCGCTCGACGCCAGCCTCCCCGTCGCGTTACTGCCAGTCCGCATCGAGACCCGCTTCCTCGGCGGCGACCTCGTGATCCGTGTCTATCCCGATGGCCTCCACGCCGACGCACTCAAGCACTCGTTGACGGACGCCGAACGCAATCACGCCGACACATTCTGGCGGGATTCGCGGGCCGACGCTGCCGCCGAACTAGCCGCCTGGCGCGCGCTGATCGATGCCGTCAGCAGCCCGTGGCGCGCCGCGTGGGTCATCCGCGCGACGCGGGGCGGAGCCTCCCCGCAGATCGAGGAGCGTGAGGCGGTCACCACCCTGCGCCTGCTTCCGAAGCGCTGGATCGTCATCGGCACCCTCGGCGGCAAGCAGGTGGTGCAAGCGGCTGGCCGTGAGATCCCTGCGAACCTGATCGGCGGCGTCGACCTGAACGTGCAGGCGACCAGCGCTGACGCCCTGCTGAACCAGCCTGCGACCAGCTGGGTCGTCGACCTCGACCAGGCGATCGCCCAGGGAATGGCGCTGCGGATCCCGCCAACCGGCGAGGCCGAGTTGGTGCGCACGAAGGGCATCGACACCCTCCTCGTGTTCGGCGCGTCCGCGGTCAGCCCCGAGGACCAGCGCACCGCCCTCGCCAAACTGTTTCTCGCCCATCACTATACCCGTGGTGTTGGCCTGCTCCGCCAAGGCGAACCGACCAACCGCGACGAGCATGACGCCGACCTGCTGCGTCCCGACGTGGCCAAGCTGCGGGCCCGCGAACAAGCCACGCGCACGTCGTCGCCGCAATTCACGGCGTTCAACGGCCCTGCCGCGTCAGCACTAGCGCGCGCGCTCGGCCTGGACAGTACCCAGCTGCCCATTCTCGATGGTGAGAACGACCGCGAGCAGGAGTTCGCCAGCGCGATGAACACGATCGTCTGGCCGATCACTGGCGGCGCCATCCTGTGGCACCTACGTGACGCCAAAGGCAAGCAGTTGGTCTCGGGCGACGACATCAAGGAGCTCCGCACGCACTTCATCCGTGACGTCCGCGGTGCCGGTCCGCTGCCTACCCTCAGGATCGGCAAGACGCCGTACGGCATTCTTCCGGCGTGCGCCCTGCCGGAGCCGGTCGACGGCACCAGTCTCCATGCCCGCCTGCAGTCGGCCTTGCACGGCCTGCTAGCGAAGTGGCAAAAGGGCGCGGCTGACTTGACGACAGTCGACTCACGCGCCGATGACACCACGTCCGATACGCCACGCGAACACGCTCTCGTCGAGGTGTTGGCGAGCCAGGCGTGGCCGACGCGCTTCGCTCTGCGCAAGCTTGATCCAGACTCACCCATGGCGACGGAGGCGGCCAAAGCGAAGCCCCAATTGCCCGAGGGCACACTGGCGCTCTATGCGATCCGCCTCGGCTTGCTCTTCACCGCAGGCATGAAGCTCGAAGACTTGCCGCCGTTCGGCCCGTTCAGTCTCTATCCCGCGTTATGTGACTACGAGGAGCACGTGATCCCTTGGGCCCGGACGACCGCCGAGCTGCCGCCAACGACCCCGACCGAGCCAGGGATCCGTGGGGCGCCGGACAAGACGGACCCGCTGCAGCCGATCCGTCAGCCATTGGTGGGACCAGTCGTCTCGTTGCTCGACCAGATCCTCCGGATCGGCCGGTCCCTCCTCCGCGACGACGATCACCCGGCCAGCGAGGAGGACCGAGCGAGCGAACGTGCGGCGATCGACGCCGCAGTAGTGGTGCTGCGGTCCGCGCCTGAAGCCGACCGTGCGCGGATCCTCGGTCAGAGCCTCAGCTTGGCTGCGACCCGCCTCGATGCTTGGATCACTGCAACCGCGACCCGCCGCCTCGTTGAGCTGCGCGCCAAGCGACCGACGGATCTGCAGGTCGGCGCCTGGGGCGTCGTGCACGGCCTGCGGCCTGCTGGTGACACCCCGCCAGGTGGCTATGCCCTCGCTCCGTCGCTCGGCCAAGCCGCCGCCGCTGTCGCGCTGCGCAGCGGGCACGCCGCGTACTCGATCAATGGGTCATCGCCCTTCGCGGTCGACCTATCGAGTGAGCGCGTGCGCCTTGCGCGGTGGTTGTACGACGGTGTGCGGCAAGGCCAGTCGCTAGGCGCGCTGCTCGGGCAGCGCTACGAGCGGCTGCTCCACGAGCACGGCGCCGACACCCTGGTCGCCGTCACCCGCAGCGCCGCGCTGAAGGCCCGCCACCGCGATGACCCGCCGGTGCACGTCGTCGACGGACTGCTCGTCGCCCGCGCTCGCCCCGATCACAGATGCGACGGCCCCGGAGCAGGCGCTCACCAAGTCCCTCGTTGACGAGAAGGCCCTGGATCGCCTCGGTAAGGCGGTCCAGGGCCTGCGTCGCCGCGCGGCTCGCTACGTTTCGGGAACAGGACCCGCTGCGCACGCGCCCGATCAGCGACCTCACCCCTCTCGACCAGCAACGCTTGACGGCCGGCGTCGAGCCCTACTTGGCGCGCACGCTCCGGCGCATCGTCGCTACTCGGCCGCGAGGTACTCTCGTACAACTGTCACTGACCCCCAGGAGCTCGGCGAGATCGCCGTCGAGCCGCTGCTCGACGCTCTTGACGCGCTCGCCGACACCGCGACCTTCGAGACGACGCACCGCCTGCTCGGCGGCGACCGCTCCGCCGCTGGTACGGTGCTCGCGTCCGTCGACCGTGGTGAGGCCCCACCGCCGGCGCTGAACAGCCTCGACACACCTCGCGGCGGCGTCACCGTCGCGCACCGCGTGGTGCTCTTGCTGCCGGCTTCGACGAGCGGCGGTGGGTGGACGTCGGCAGCGTCCGCGGCCGCGATGGCCGAGCCTCGGCTCGAGCGCTGGGCCGCTAGCGTGCTCGGCGCCCCCGATCAGATCCGCCTCGTCGTCGAGCGCCACGACGCGACGACCGGCGCGTTGATCCGCCGCGACCGCGCCCACCTCGCAGAGCTCGTCCAGCTCAGCGCACTTGATTTCTCCCGCCTCGCCGCCGATGGGCCGTGGCAGGACGGACCGCTGGCGGCCCGTGTGCGGGTCGCACTCGACGTTGCCGGCCAACGCATTGTGCTCGCCGACGACGCGCCCCTGGGCCCTGGACAAATCGGCCTGTCCGAGGCTCACGCAATCGCGGCCAGTCTCGCGTCCTCGTGGCGCGGCGGCCGATCGGCGACACCGGCTGAGCTCAGCCCGCTGCGCGCGCCCAATGAATCACTACGGGCGCTCGACCGACTCGAGCTCAGCGGTCGCCTCGAGTCCCTCAAGGAATGGCTGGACCGCCAAGGCCTGACGCTGGCGTCCGTGGCGCAGGCCGAGCGACCTGCCCTGCTCGGTTGCTTTCGCCAGTTGATCGCCTTCGGCGTGCCCGCCCTCGCCCCACCGATCGACGTCCTCGACGAGTCGGTCGAGCAGCTGCGCGAGCGCTTGCCAGCGCTGGAGGCCGCGCGAGCTGCCATCGCTCTCGCCGTGACGACGGCGCTGACGGCGCTGACCAAGCCGGGCGACGATGCGGTCGCGCTAAAGGAAGTCACCGTCGGGCTCTCTGGCATCGTCGGCGACGTGCCGGTGTTGCCGCTCTACAAGGCCGGCGCCGGTGCCGCGCGCAGCCCGTTGGGCACTGTGCTACCGACCGATGAGGCGACGATCTCCGGGTGGTTCGCCCAGCTCGCGCGGGTGCGGCCGCGGATCGACGCGTTCGACGCGGCACTGCGGCTGGCCGAGGTCCGGCACGAGCGGCCGCCGTTCACCCTGTGCTCGGGACAGCCCGGGGCATCCCAGGACGACGCGTGGGCCGCGATCCACCGCCCGCCCGGCGATCGACCGTGCCTGTGCATCACCGCGGTCCTGGCCGGCGGCGTCGATCCCGGCGAGGACCTCGCGGCCGTCGCCGTCGATGCCTGGTCGGAACGAGTGCCCGCCCGCGAGGTCCTCGGCGGACTCGCCCTGCAGATCCAGAGCCCCGCCGCCCAGGCGCCGCAGGTCGTGCTCCTGGCGACACCGGCACCGGGCGTCGACCACTGGTCGCTCGCCGAGTTGCAGCGCGCAGCCGCCTCGGCCTCCCGCTCGCCAAGATCCGTTGCGTCACACCCGACCGACTCGAGAAGCTCGGGCATTTGCTCCCCTGCATCTTCCTCGACGGCGCACGGGTCCCGATCGACGCCGGTGGCCGGCGCGCCTTTGACCTCATCACCTCCTACGAGGCCATCAAGCCCCACGGCTGACCCCGGAGCCGCCATGCCCCCCCTATCGCAGATCATCGTCTCGCCGTTCTCGACCTGAAACCCGCCGCACCGATCGACGTGCTCGCTCGCCTGGAGCCCAACGCCTCCGAGGCAACCCTCGTGCCCGGCTTTCGCGCCCTCATCGCGGATCCGCTGTGGCTCCTGGGCCGTCAGTGGCAACTCGGCGAGCTGCGCGGCGAGGACGCGTCGACCCTGTCCGTGTCGCGCTCGAGCTCGAGCTCGTCGCCGTCGATCGCCTCGCTATCGACGGCGTATCTGCCGCACCCGTGGACCCCAGCGCGCCGATTGAGGCCTACGTCGAGGCGATCGACGTGGACGCCCCAAACGTCAACATCCGCCGCGCCGCCGAGCTCGGTCTGCTCGCTCGCCGCGCCCTGCTCGCTGCCAACGCCGGGGCTGTGTGGACCGCCCTGTGTAGCCGGCCTGAACTGCGCATCGATCTCGCCCGCCTCGACATCGGCGACGCCGCGCTGCGCCTGCTCGCCCGCCGCTCGCTCGATGGAGTCGCCCTCGCGCGTCGCCTCGACGCCCTGCCCGGCGTCGACGCTGCCGGACTCGCCGCTATCACGCTGCTGCCCGCATCCGGCCTGCAAGCAGCGGTCGCGGCGCTCGTCACCTGGCGCGTCCAGACCGCGACCGCGGTGAAGCGACCCGCCAAGGACGCGTGGGACCACGCCCGCTTCGATATGATCCGAATGCTGTCCGTCGAGCTGATGACGATCTTCGCTGACGACTGGTACCTCGTGCCCGTGCGCATGCCGGTCGGACACCTCGCCCGTATCCGCTCCGTCACGGTCGACGACGCGTTCGCCTACAAGCAGGCGCCGCGAACGCTCGCCTCGTTCGCCGAACAGGACGGCGCCGCCCGAACCTGGCGGATGTTCGAACTCACCGGACAGCCGCAGCCGAAGGACAACATCGGCCCATGGCTGTTCGTCGCGCCGGTCGTCGCCGACCTGCTCGAGTCGGATCCCATCGAGGAGGTCCGGTTCCTACGCGACGAGGTGTCAAACCTCGGGTGGGCTGTCGAGCGCACGATCGAGGGCGTCGACGGCCGCCCGCGACGGCGGGCCGAGCCGCGCATCACGCCACCAGCACCCCGCGGCGACGCCGGATGGGCCTGGCAGTTCGTCAGCACCATCCCACTCGGATGGACCCCGTTCGTTCCAGCAGCCACCGGCGATGGTACCAACATGGCACTTCAGCGCGCGCGCCTGCCGCACTGGACCGTCATCGACGGCCCGCAAGGGACGCTGCTCACCGCGACCACCCCGCTCGTGATCCCCGAGGAGGAAATCCCGGCCACCGGCATCGTCCTCACCCGCACCTGGCAGCGCACCCGCGGCACCAACGGCGAGGTCCTCCTGTGGCAGGGCCGTGAGAAGCGGCCCGGAACCGGCGAGCCCGCGGCCGAACTGATATTCGATCGTCTGCTCCGCTGAATCGTGCAAAGGAGCAGCGCCCAGTGGGCGAAGGCAGGCACGAGCTACCTGCTGGCGGTGACGATCGCCAGCTTCGGATCGTCGGGGTCGTCAAGGGCGCTTGCAGGCAACGACAAGGCGTCGACGAGGTGCGCGACGTCGTAGGGGGACGGCGCCGGCGAGCGCGGCGTCGCGGTCGCGCTCGACGGAAGGCGGGAGGCCACGAACCCAGGTCCTGGCGCTCCTGGGCCACGCGAACATCGCCCCGACCGAGAATTACCTGCACACGGACGCCGCCAACCTCGACCACGCCATGCTCCGGGTCGCCCGGCGCGGCAAGCAGGAGAAGCCCTGGGAAAATAAGGCCGTCCGCCCGAGAACCGTTCCCGAGGCGGTGTAGGCGGTCCGAATCACCGTTTGACGCCAACACCGGATCCACCGGCGTTGCGACGACCCTCCGCCCAGCCCCGATCGGCCGCGTTCTCGCAGATTGGGACGAGAGGGTCGATGTGTGCCTAGCAACTCCGCGGTTCGAGATGGCCCCTTTGAGAAAATCGGACGCGCGATGCACGGCTGCCGGCTACGCAGCCGGGTTGTGGGCCTCGAGCGCGGTGCGAACGAGTGCAGAGGATACCGTTCATCTCAGCGGCTAAGCACACCTGGTGCCGTGCGCGCAGGACTATTGCGCTTGCAGCGCCGCTGTGCGATCGTTGTCACACAATCCGGCTGTCGTAGCCGGCGAAAGGGGACGGAAATGACAACGGTCGACGAACAGCTTGTTCATTTCAACGGGGTGGATGCCGAGTCCGGCGAGGACTTATTCCCGGCTATGAAACTCGTCGACCTTTGCGAAGCTGGCGCTCGCCGAGATTGGCGACGCCGAAAGCTCGTGGAGTTGAAGGCTATCGCCGCGGCACGTAGTGAGCCACATTTCGCTCCGGCAGCGTTCGTGAACCCGTCCGATCTGTCGCAGACCGGGTGGGGGGTGCTGTTCGCGTACGACGAGGATCCAAAGGTCATCGAGGCGCTGCGACCGTTGCTCGACCATCGCAAGCAGCAGACCGGCGACAGGCTATACTACGAATATGCCAGTGACGAAGGATGGCAAGCAGACGAGGACAAGTACGCCTTCCTCGTGCGAAAGCAGATTTACCTGCACGGCCAAGTCGACCCGAGAAGGCGCCGTACTACCTTTTGATCGTCGGCAGCCCAGAAAAAATTCCGTACAGCTTTCAGTTCGACATGGACACCGAGTTCGCGGTGGGACGGATCCATTTCGACACCGTGGAGGAATACACCCTCTATGCGAACAGTGTAGTGGGGTCAGAAACCAAGGGGTCGCCGCGGCCGAAAAAAGCGACATTTTTCGGCGTCCTGAACGGGAACGACATCTCCACCCCCTTAAGCGTGGCGCACCTTATCGAGCCGCTCGTTGAATTCGCGTGTCAGCGATCCTCGCGGCAGGGCGCTCCGCCGTGGCAGATCAAATCTTTCACTAGGGATAAGGCCACGAAGGCGAAGCTGCTTGAGCTCCTCGGTGGTCCGGAGACACCGGCACTACTGTTCACGGCGAGCCACGGGATGGGCCTCAAGTCTGGTCATGAGCGGCAACTCGTGGATCAAGGCGCTCTGGTGTGCAGCGATTGGTTCCGGGGAATCCAACCGAACGCGGACGAGTGGTTCGCCGCGAACGATCTCGACGACACCGCGGATGTCCGCGGCATGATCGCGGTGCTCTTCGCTTGTTTCAGCGCTGGCACCCCGAAGACCAACTCGTTCAGACGGTCCGACGGGACCGGGAGGGTCGGCGGTGACGGGCTCGCCCCCGTCGACTTTGTAGCCAATCTGCCGCGGCGTATGCTCTCTCATCCGAACGGCGGGGCACTTGCAGTGGTTGGACACGTTGATGCCGCGATCGAAACATCGTTCACTTTGGGCCTCGACGGCCCGACGCTGAACACGGAGTACAAGTCTCTAGTAGCGCAGCTGTTAAGCGGGATGCCGATCGGGCACGCGATGGATGGGTTCGGTGCACGCTATGGCGTTCTGGAGGTACAACTCGGGCGGTTCCGTGAGAAAGTCGAATTCCGCGGCGTTCCTAAGGCGGCCGATGTGGCCTCCGTCTACGCGACGAAGGTGGACGCACGCGCCTTCGTAATCGTCGGAGATCCCGCGGTGCGCCCGAACTTCGCGCAGAGCGCGAGCTGAATCAGCGGTAGGCGGGCCTGCCATCTTGTCCACTGGGGCTACTTGGGAAGCCCAGTGGACTCGGAGCACTCTGCGGCCAAATGGACGGGCGGCTTGCAGCCAATATCCGACATCGCGCTCATCCTCGATCCTAGGCTTGCGGCAAGTGGAAAATCTGAGACCATCACCGCTGGAGGTCCTAGTGGGAGTCCCTGGAGAACTCGAGATCAGGCTGCGTCACGTGAAAGACGGGACATATGAGGAGGAGCTACGGCTGGTCGATCCGGAGGCGGCCACAATGAGCGCGCCGGTCCGCGGACTCGTAAAGATCGATTTTCCAAAGATGAGGTCCTTGGAGCTCAAGCCTGATGTCTACGGCGATGAACTCACACAGTGCGTCTTCGCGGACAAGGATGTCCTCGGGCTGTACATCAGGGCACGAACAGTCATGTCGAAACACAAGCTGCGTCTGTCCATCGCCATCGAGCCGTCGGAACACGAATTGAACGACCTGCGCTGGGAGCTTCTGCGTGACCCGGTAGACAAGAAATTGCTGGCGACCTCGGATGACGTGTGGCTATCGCGTTTCATGTTCAGCAAGGATTGGCGGAGTGTGCCGCGGCACTCCCGAACCCAGCTGCGGGCGGTGATCGCGGTGGCGGCACCCACGGATTACGCGGAGTGGCAGCTGGCCGAGATTAAGCTCGACGATGAGATCGCGCGCGGGCGAAACGCCCTCTCCGGTATCCCTGTGGAGGTGCTCGGCGACACGGAACCGTGCACGCTCGATCGATTGATCAAGGCGCTGCGCGGGGGCGCCGACATCGTGTACCTCGTATGTCATGGGATTCATCGGTCCCCATCAGCGCCGTCCGTCTATCTCCAGAACGAGAGCGGCCAGACAGAGGTCGTTCATGGGAAGGTGTTGGCCGACCGCATCGGCGACATGGCCGAGGCACCGCGGATGATGGTATTGGCCTCGTGCGAAAGCGCTACGCGGCTAGAATACTCGCTTGCGACGATGCTGGCTGACGCGGGGGTCTCGGCGGTGTTGGCTATGCAGGGGAAGATCAGCATGGCAACCGTGAAGGGGGTAATGCCGCCCTTCTTCCACCAACTATTCATCGATGGCCAGATCGACCGGGCGCTGGCTATTGCGCGCGGGGGCGTACGAGCGCATTCCGACGCGTGGATGCCGGCGCTATTTCTGCGGCTCAAGAACGGTCAGCTGTGGTACGAGCCGCGTTTGACCGGGAGCAACAACGCGCCGCCGCAGTGGAAGGCGCTGTGTCAGTGCGTTCGCAATGGCGCTCGTGCCGATCATCGGGCCGGACCTAGACGAGGGCATGTTCGGCGGAATGCATGCGCTGGCAAATAGGCTAGCGGAGAGAAAAAATTATCCCAACGCCGACCACGAACGAGCCGATATTGCAAAAGTTGCTCAGTACATCAACATCCAGGAGGGTCGGAAGGCTGCGCGTGACGCGGTACAGGCCGAGTTCGAGCGGGAGATCGCTAGGCGCCAAGGCGTGACGGGGACCGACTTGCCTGCACTGTTGGACGCGGTCGCGGACCAACGAGTGACCCGGGACGGGGACCCCTACAGGACCCTCGCAGAGTTGTCGGTGCCGATCTACCTGACGGCCAGCCCCGAGACGCTGCTTTCGAAGATGTTAAAAAGGCTGGCAAGAAGCCCGAGACGATGTGGTGCAGCTGGCGAGCGACGGAGTCCGAGGAGCCGCAGAAGCCGCAGAAGCTGAAGCCTGCGAAGGTGAAACCGAAGAATCGAAGGCGAGCCCGCGTCCGGAGGCGAATGCGCCGCTCGTGTATCATGTATTCGGAATATTCAGCACACCGGAGTCGCTGGTCCTGACCGAGGACGATTTCTTCGACTATCTGATCGCCACCTCGACGCTGGGGCTGCCCGACATCATCGGCAAGACGCTGGTGGAGGGTGCGTTGATCTTCCTCGGATTTCGCCTCGACGACTGGACGTTTCGCGTGCTGTTCCGGTTCATTATGAACCTCGGCGGTGCTTCCAAGCTGCGTGGGCGCCCGCACGTCGGTGTGCAGATCAACCCCGAAGAACATAGCCTCGCCGACGTGGAGCGGGCCCGCGAATACCTCGAGCGCTATTTCGGCAGCGACCGCGGCGTGGGGCTCGGAGAACCGCCCATCATGTTGTTTTGGGGCAGCCCGGCCGACTTCCTCCGAGAGCTGACCCGGCAGTTGGAAGCGACAAAGGACGACCATGTGACCACGCCGGTGGCAAGACTGAAGGGGTGGTTCTGAGTGATGAAAAATCCCTATGTAGGCCCGCAACCGATCGGGTTGAACGAGAAGCTGTTCGGGCGGGCCGCTGAGGAGGACGAGCTTATCAATCGCCTGAGCGCGACGCGGATCGTGTTGCTGTACTCACCGTCGGGCGCGGGGAAGAGCTCCCTGATCTTAGCTGGAGTCATCCCGCAGGTACGTGACCAGTACGACGTGTGGTGTCCAACGCGGGTCGGACACCCGCTACCGGAGGGTGTGACGGGCAATCGCTACGCTGTCAGCATGATACTTGGGATCGAGCAGGATCCCCGAGGAACTTCGGAGGGACGCTGTCGACCTGGCGAAGCTCAGCTTGGCCGACTATAAGCAGACACTAGCGCGCCCTCCGAACGTCCCCAGGAGCGTCCTGATCGTCATCGATCAGTTCGAGGAGATCCTGACGGTCGATCCGCTGGCCCGGGAGGCCAAGGAGGAGTTCTTCACGCAACTGGGCGAGCTCTTGGCAGATACCTCTGTGTGGGCGCTGTTCGCTTTGCGCGAGGATTACCTCGCACAGCTGGACCCGTACGCGCGGCTCATCCCGACGCACCTGCGCAGCCGGTATCGTCTTGATCTGTTACGGCGAGACATGGCGGAGCAGGCGATCACGGGGCCGGCCGCGCCGCGGACGTGGTCCGAAACAGCGCTCAAAAAGGTGCTCGACGACCTAGGTTCGGAGGGACTGTACTACGAACCAATGCAATTGCAGGTGGTCTGTCGCGGACTCTGGGAGCAGATGCCGGACTCCGCAACGTCGGTGGAGCTGCGCGATGTGACCACGTTCGGCGACGTCACACGGGCGCTGAGTAAATACTACGCTGACACGATGCAACGGATCGCCAGGGGCGATCTGCGACGGGAGCGCAAGCTGCGTGGCTGGATCGGCGAGCAATTGATCTCGCCGAACAGAATCCGGACGCAGGTGCTGCGGGGCGCGAAGAAGACGCTGGAACTGGCGAACGAGCAGATCGAGCAGATCGTCGACGCGCACTTGATCCGTGCTGACCAACGCGGAGACGCAGTATGGTACGAGCTAGCGCACGATCGTCTGATACGCCCAGTGCGGGCGGATAATGACCGGTGGGCGCAGGAGCATCTTCACCCAGTCCAACTCCAGGCGGAGTTATGGGCGCGACGCGGCAAGCCGTCTGCGCTGTTGTTGTCCGGGAAGGCGCTGCGAGCGGCGGAAGCGTGGGAGAAGCAACAGGCCAGGACGGTCGATCCCGAGTCGGAGTTCCTGGCCGCTTCGAGGGCCGCACGTGTGGCCCGCGGGACAGCGGCGAGGCCTTGGTGGGTGGTCGGTATCCTCGCCGTCCTTGTGCTGGTGGGGGGCGGCTGGTCGTACCGGAAGCAGGTGAAGGCGGAGGAGAAGCGGCTGCACGACGCGGCGGTGGCAGATGCGGCGACAGTCAAGGCGGGCGAAGAGAAGGCGAGAGCTGAGAAGGAGGCCCTCGCCCGGCGGGATCAGGAGCGACTGGTAGCAATCCTCGAAGCAACGGATGATCCGACGATACAGGTGGCATTGCTCCGGGAGGTCGAGGATCCGGTAAATCTGCGTCGTTGGATGCAGCTGGCGACGACGGCCCGTCAGACGCCGATCGCACGGGCCGTCCTGCCTCAGGACAGCGGCGAAGCGGCCAAACCTGGGATCTCACCGGACGGACGATATCTGCTGGCGGTGGATACTGGCGAGATTCATCTTTGGCTGGCCGAACAGCGTAGACGGGTTCGACTCTCGGAGCCCGCCAATCAAGCGACCCATTCTATCTATGCATTCTCTCCAGATAGCAGTTTGGTCGCGGTCTCACGAAACGTCAGGCTGGACGTCTGGCGTACGGATGGAACCTCAAGGCCGATCTGGACGACCAAGCAAAAGACGACTATATCAACGGTTGCTTTTCCGCTGACAGAGAACGCATCGTACTGAGTGCCGACGGAGCAACGAGTGTCTGGCGGTTCGCCGATCTCTCTCGGGAGGATATGGAAAGGACGCGATTCACTTGAAACCGCACGACGGCGTCATTCTCGACGCCGTCTTCTCAGATGATGGGACCTATGTTGCCACGCTCACTAACCATGATACCGTGATGGTATCGCGGAGCGACGACGGCGTTGAGGTCATGCACCTCGAACCGGCCCTAGAAGGTTCAACGGGCGTTATCTTCTCCCCGACGGGAGACCACCTGCTCGTCCATGGCGCCGGTGAGATCGGGGTGTGGCGCGTGGCTAGCCCGGATCAACCGATCTTGCGCGGGCCCGGGAGGATATCCGGACCCCACATCGTACTGCTCGTGGGCTCGCAGGTGCAAATAGGACGACTCGATCACCCCGAACACCTCAAGCCCCTTCCCGGTCGAATAGAGCCGCCGAACCTGGGCTTCAAAGCGGACGTCCCGTCCACTGGTAAGCACGTCGTAGTGGTTCATGACAACGGAACAGCGTGGGTCTGGCGGGCCGACGGAACGGGCAAACCACGCATGCTGCAGGTTGCCAAACGATTGATACCATCGACGGCACGTGCAGAGGCTTTAAACATCCGCGATGCGTTGTTCTCGCCCGATGGAAGCCAAGTCCTTCTCGTCCTCGACCCCGGCGCCATCGCCGTGTGGCCGCTCGCGGCCGATCAGCCCACGGTGATGCTCTCGCAAGAGGGCCCTATCGATATGGCGTCCTTCTCGCCGGACGGGAGCCATATACTTGCCATCTCGCGCGACGGACGAATTCAAGTGTTCGCCTCTGACGGCAGTTTCAGGGCGCGGAAACTTCGCCCACCCACAACCATAAGGCAGCAGGCAGGGTTTCTCGTCAACGGTGATGTCGTAACGGACGCCGCGGACAACACGGTGCGGGTGTGGGACCTCGACGAGGAGTTCAATACGCTGCGGACTCGAAGGCGAAAGTGACTCATGCGGCTGTTTCTCCGAACGGGCTTCATCTGGCTACTGTGCACGGAAAGCGCGTCGAGGTGAGATCATCAGGAGCCGCGGTGTCCACGATGGTGCACAGCGATCCGATCGAGTCGCTGGCGTTCTCGTCAGACGGACGTCGGCTCGTCGTCGCAGGGGGCAACACGGCACGCTTGCTGTCGGTCGCCGACGGCGTCGAAGGAGTGACGTCTGCTGACGGCGTCGAAGGGGTGACACTCACTGGTCACGAGAAGCCCGTGCGCTCCGTTGCGTTCTCGGCAGACGGGGCCCGGGTCGTGACGGGCTCCGATGACCAAACCGTGCGAGTATGGCGGACAGCGGACGGGGTCGCGGAGCGGGTACTTCATGGACCGGACGACAGCGTCATAGCTGTTGAAAGTTCCGGCGACCACCGAGAGGTTGTCGCAACGACGATGAAGAATCTATGGGCATGGCAACCCACCGACCTGGAAAATATGCAACTCCTGCCAGGTGATGGTGGGTCGAGCAAGTCTGTTGAGATTTCTCCCGATGGATCCGTCGTACTGACGGGATCGGGATACGCGAGGACCTGGCCCGTGATTGGTTATGGCGATCAGAAGGGTTGGCCGAGGATGGGGAGATCCGGACACGATGCGCCGATCGATCTAGCGTCATTCTCGCCCGACGGCGCACAGTTCTTGACGATTGCTAAGGATGACAAACTGCGGATCTGGCGGATGAACGACGGCGATCACCCGCTGGTGCTGGCGGCGAAGCACCCGCTGTTCGCGTCGTTCAAGGCGGACGGGCAGGCGGTGTTGACGGTTGACAGCGCCGGGGAAGTGCGCGAGTGGCCGCTGTGTACACCTGACAGTGAGTCGCTTACAGCATGCAAGGATGCACTTTGGCGCGCCACCTCGTTCTGTTTGTCCGTCCAGCAGCGGATCGAACGGCTCGGCTCCGACGAGGAAGATGCAAAAGAGCGCCAGCGAAAGTGCCGAGAGGATGTAGCGAAGGTCCGATAGTAGTTCGGCGCCATATATGGGCCAGGGCCCCTCCGATTCGACACTCAAGCCTCGATTTCTTGCTCCGCTTGCGTCACCGGAGGTTCGTGAATTTGCTCAGACACGACTACGTCCGTGGTCTCACCGGACGGATCGAGCATGATGGCGTCGATCTCCCTGCGGGTACTTCGGGCCGATTTCGGCCGGATGTCCTGGCAAGGCTCCCGGGAAAGCCGGACGTCCCATCTGAGCCCCTGCGCCCCGCTGGTCAGGATCCTCCGCGAGGCGGTCGCGTCGCGCCAGCAGGGCGGTGGTGTACGGCTCGCTGAATTCGCCGCTCTCTCCGAATGTGCTCGCGTACACCGCGACGGTCTGCCCGTCGCGAGCCAGGAACCTCCCGTCGCGGTAGTCGCTTACGTGCAACGCGCGCCGGAGCCACAGCGCTGGCATCCACTGCTCGATATCCTCCTGTTCCTCGTCCTGCGAGTAGAAGCGGCAACTCGCCGCCAAGAGCGGGATCTCGACGTTCGTGCCCCGGTCGTCGAGGGTCTGCTGGTACATCGTCCCGTTCTGCTCCTCCACCCGTGGTGACCAGACGACCTCCGAGATGTTCTTGTAAGCCCCGGTACCGCGCAGCTCCGAATGAAATTCATGCATATTCGGTAAATCGACCGCGGCGTCCTGCTCGATCATCTCGCGGTGAGCAGCGTCGTACACGAATCCCGACAGGGCGATATGCGTGTCGGCTTGGCTGTCCGGGTCGCGGACCCGGGCCACGGCGCGGAGAACGAGCCATTCGCCGGTGCGGAGCCATGCGGGCGCCTCCGCGTCGAAGCTATGCATGACGCGAGGGTATCGGAGGGGCGCCTCGCGGATCCACTCGATGGCGCGATCGAACTGCAGGGGCGACGAGAGCTCGACGACGGGCATCACGTCCCGGAAGATCGCCAGCGGTATGGGGTTTTCGCGGTCGGGCCGGCTCGACGCGGTGCTGTCCCATGACACGAGCGAGAGATCGACGGGCGGCGAGACGGTCTGACCGGAGAGGGAGAGAGGCAGGCGATCCGACAGATAGCCGAAGAGCCGGTTGCAGGCTGCCCAAACGTACTTCTCCAGGAACGTGGCGACCGTGCTCCGTGCTCCGTGCGCCGCTTGCTCGTACTGGCGAAGGATAGCGATATCTGGGCCCAGCATCTCGCCCGGCTCACCACCGTTGGGCTCGCCGCAAAACCGGGGATACGTCCATCCCTGGGCGTATAGGTCCGCGACGACGAAGCCGAACGCGAATTGGTGGGGGCGCAGATCCGGTAGCCCATGGGCGTTCGCGTGGCGATGCAAAAGCTCCGTGGCCTCGGCGGACAGCGCGGGGGGCCGGCGGGCGGGGAACAGTTGCTCCTCCATGTCGGCCTGGCCGAGCAACTCACCGCCGGTGAGCACGTCGTCCTGTGTAAGCACGATCCACTCGGGGAGGGACCGGAGCGTGGGGCTGAGCCCCGGTGCGGACTCCGGTGCGGCCCGTCGCATGAGTTCCGCACGGACGGCGTCCCGGACAGCGAGAGCGGCCCCGGGGCGGATAACGCCGTCTACGAACGCTTTTAGTAGCCCCGGAGAAATACTCGAGCGTGGGTACCGTCCGGTTGGACGTAGTGCGGGGGCGTCTGGAAGAACTCGAAACGCGCCGGGCACGACGTAGTTCGCCAGGTCGTCGTGAACAGGATTCGCGGGATCCCAGCCAGGTCGTGCGCAGCGATACCGCGGTCCAGCGGAGGAGTCGGTCGGGGTCGATCGGGCGGTGACGTACGCGTTCGAGCCACTCATCAACCGTGACCCCACATGCGGCCAAGCGCTCGACCAGCCCGCTGATCGCGCGTCGGACGACCACGTCGTCGGTATACTGCGGCGAGGCGGGTGTCATGAACGTCTCCACCGTCCAGGCGCCGAGCGATCGCCACTCCTCGCCGGTGTGGACAAGCATCGCCGCATGGAACGCGACCCGCAGGAGTTCGGCGAGCATCTGCGGGTCGTTCGTCGTGACGGTCGCCCGCAATAATTCGAGCAGCTCCCCGGGGGACCTTGCGCCCCACCGGGCGAGCGCCCCGCGGGTCTCGCCACGGACGCGGCTTTCCACCGAGGTCAACCGCCATGCGAGCAGGAGCGGCGTCATGTGCCACGATTCCTCGTCCTCGAGCTCGACCGGGGGAACACGGCGTGGCCTGCCCAGATCTCGTCGTTGTCCGAATCGAGGCCGGGAGGTCCGGACCACCGCAGGTCCCGGTCGGCGACCGACATCCGCGCGAGCACTTCCTGGACGAAGCGAGCGTCGAACGGATGCTCCCGGCGGAGGGTCGGCACGACCAACAGCTCCACGACGCGCAGACATCCTGACCTGTCCCGCAGGAAGATATCCCTGACGAACGGTGCGAACGTCCTCGCGTGTTCGGATGACGCGGCGATCAATCCTCTCAACTGCAGGTCTTCCCGCTCAACCTCGTCGAGATCCTCCGCCCACAGGTGTTCCTCGAAGATCCTATGGCCGCCAGCGGTGAGCATCTCTGCGACAAGGATATAGATATCGTAGCGATATGCGATGGAAGACGGGATCCGAGGTTGCCCCCCGCTCACCTCGATCTCCCGGACAATCTCGCGTGCGATTAGGAAGTCCGTTAGCGGTTGATACACCGGCTCCCAGCACTCGATGTCGTCGGCGTACCTGTCCTGTGGGACGACGATGGTCTGGAGCAGCAGTCCCTCATCGCGGCAGTGGGCGAGGATATGGCCATGTTGCTGGCTGGAGATACGGAGCAGATCGGTGTCGTCCTCGCACGCTTTCGTCACCTCGAGGATCGGGATCGGGTCATCCCGGCCGAGGCTTAGGCGGGCAAGGATACGGAGCAACGCGCGTACGGGACGCCAGCGTTCATCCCAGCCGTCGGCGTCGGTCACGCGCGCCGTAGCCTCGACCTGTTCGAGCTTTCTGGCCATCAGCCCCGTCAAGGAAAGATCGAAGGGCGGACGGTCTTTCAGATCCTGGCCACGAAACAGATCCGCGAACAGGCGGATGGACAGCGGATCCACTAGGGCCCAGCGCAGCCACGGTGGAGTATGAATGTGGCTCGCCTCACAGTGGGCCCTGAAGACCTCGCGCAGCGGCGCGTTCGATTTGCCGAGAGGCACGCGAGCGACGGCGCCAATGTCGTCCAGTGTCTCGGCGAGGTGCGTACGGGTGCTGACGGCGAACAGCACTTCGGGCCACCGGGTTGTCAGCGTAGCGAGCTCGCGCAGCCGCTCGGCCCACTGCGCCCGGTGTCGCGATTCGTCGAGGCCATCGAGCGCGATCAGCAATCGGCGCGGCCTGCCCTGGCGACTGGCCGCCGCACGATCCATTGCCGTGAGGAGCGCATGGAGCGGGGCGCCCGGTCGCTCGAGCGCGTCCCCGAGGAGCTTCGACCAATCCTGACGTGGGTCAAGTTCCCGTGCGCGCAGAAGCAGCGTCGGCACTCCATTCGCAAGGCTCTCCTCGACCGCTCGGGCCAGGGCGTGGGTCTTGCCGGCCCCGGGATCTGCGTAGTATAGGACCGGCAAGCCATACGCTCGCAGCCGCTCGAACAAGCGGCGTCGATCGATCGGGGTGAGCACCGCGTGGAGCGAGCGCTCTATCTTTTCGGTCGTACGGTGACCCTTGTTGCTCCCGAGCAGCCGGAGCAGCGAAGTGAGCTCCGGCGCTACCGTGGGTTCGTTGTCGGTCGGGACCACCAACGGGAACGTGGTTTGGGTGCGGAGCGCATCCAGGACGCGTGCCTGTCGTGCGAGCACGACGTCCAGCCACCCGGCGCCGCTTAGTCGCATGGGCTCGGCGTCGTCCAGCGCAAGGAAGGCCGGGTGGCGCGTGAGCTGGTCGAGCGCCGCGCGGGCTCGTTCGACGATCTCGACGAGGCGCCTCGCGGTCGCCACGAGCCCGGGATCCTCCTGCGGGCCGAACAGGCGGACGCGCAGATCAGCCTCGAGCACGCCGGATCGGTGCAGATCCGGCGTGTAGCGAGGTTGCAACCAGCCGCGAAGATCGCGTGCGAAGCGCTCCTGGAGCGTCATCATCAACGCCGCGTCCTCATGCTCCTCGTTGACGGGGCCGGCGCCCACAATCCGGCGAACTTGTCGCGCATAAACAGGGTTGGAACCCACCAATCGGGGCGGTGCAACGCCAGGACACCGGCGCGGGCGGCCGCCAGGGCACGGTCAACGCGACCGTGTCGGGTCAACGCCCGGAACAGCGGGGGCATTAGCGCGGTCGCAGTGGCCAAGCTAAGTCTAGCCTGCATGGCGATGACGGCCGGAACGCCCGCCCGGGCGAGCGCGGGGCCCACGGCCGAGGCGAATGTGTCCGGATCGCCGGCGCCAGCGCTATGGCACGAGACAAGGACGACGAGCCTGGGCAGCCGCGATGCCGCCTTAATACGCTCGACGAATCTCTCGGCCGGGACCGTGTCGCACTGCCCATCTTCCTGCTCCAGCCAGAGGTGGGCGCCCTGGCGGTTGATCGTTCCGTGGCAAACGACGTAGAGAATGTCGGCATCGGCGAGCCGTTCGCCGATGTTGGCGAGGGTCGCCTGGCCACGTGCGGCCAGGAGCACCGTGGAGATGCTGCCCAACTGCTCGCGGGCCTGGCGAGCCCACCAGGTGGCGTCGATTTGGGCGAGAGGGTAATCCGCGAGGTCGGTTGGAGCGGCGACGACGACGAGGGCACGCATACCGTTTTTGGGACGAGGGTCCAGCGGTGAGCCTGACGGGCAGTCGACGCAGCGCGTGAGCAGGACGCGTTCACTCGCTGCGAGGGGCCCTTCGTCATTGGTCCACAGGCGCTCCCATCGTAGTGCGTGCAACTCGGTCGCGTCGGCTGGGATCTTCAACCGAAGCTCGAGGGGCAGCGAAGCTGCGATCGCCGCCGTCCGCACCTCCGATATGAGCGCGGCAATCGCTGGAGCCGAGAAGAGCGCGTCCGCGAGCAGTCTCCCGTATCGCTCGGGATTCAGCTCTGCCGCCCTCAGCTCTGCGAGGTCCAAGCGGAGTACCTCCGGGCCGGCCTCCCGTGTTCGATCCGGGAACCGTGCGAGCGCGCCGAAACACCAGTCACCGCTCGGGTCTTGAAAAAAATGGACCTCTAGCTCGGTCGATGCCGGCATTCTTCCGCGAAGTATGGACATTTTCGGCGTGCGGTGTCTAGTACGGGACCGGCTCTATATCCACGGCACTCGCCGGGTCCAGCGCGGCCAGACGCACACCCGCGCGGGCGCCTGGCTGCTGAGCTCGGCGTGGGGTTGCCGGACGCCCACGCGTTCGTGGCCATCGCCCAGTCCAGCGCGGGGCGGTGGCCTACCGCATGGAGAGAAGCACGCGCTCCACGACGGCAACGGGGAGGCCGGTGCCGACGGCGATATCGACCGGGTCCTTGGTGTCGGCCTCGGTCGCCCATGTGCGTACGCGTTGGCTCACACGTTCGCCGAAGTCAGGCTGCAGATCCGTCCCGAAGCTGATAGATTTGGCCGGTTCGGGCTGAACGGCGAGCCAGGGCCCGGCCCGCCGGGTCGCGGCAGCGTGGGTGTACGCAGGCGTACCGCGAGGAATGACGCCGCCGTAGATATAATCGAGCCAGAGGAGCGCGTCCCAGGCGTTCCAGGTGGTCGGAAGGGCGAAGGATGCATGTGTGAGATCGATGCCGTGCGGGCCGGTGTGGACGCCGTGGCGGACTCGACGACGCAAGCGGGCGGCGCGGATGCCGAGCAACTCGGGGTGGCCCGGGACGAGCCGGTCGAGGTTGGTGAGCACGACGTCGAGGAGATCGTCGCGGAGATGGTCCTCAAGCAGCAGTACGTGGGCACCGAGGATGCCGGCCATCGGGTTGGCCCACTTCTCGTCGAGCAAGCGGGCGAGATCGGCAGTGGTGATGGCGGGTGCGCCGTGGATGAGCGAGAGCAGGGTGTATTCGGCGAGGGCGTTGGTGTCAGGGTCTTCGCGGTGTGCGACTAGGCCGTCGCCGCGGCGTCGCATGTGGATAGAGGCGCCGTCGAGGCTTGCGTGGCCGCGTTCGTCGGCGGGTGTAAAGACGTAGGTGATCCAGGCATGGGAGAGCCAGAGCGGGAGGCGACGGTCGTCGGGGAAGCGGACCAAGACGTTGCCCGTGCCGATCCAAGACATGCCGGCGAAGCGACCGTCGTGGCTCCGAGTACCATCGAGCGGGAGGGTCCCGGACACAGCCACGGAATTGATCGTGACAGCCGGGCCGTCGGCGTCGCCTCGGCGTCGCCGGACGATTACGGCGAGGTTCGGGACCTCAGGAGGGGCGTGGATGGAGGGGACCGGTTGTGCGAGCGCGTGGGCGGCTTCTTGGTGCGTCTCGTTGGATCCGACGCTGCCGTTCACCGGAGCGATCGAGGCGGGTCGATCGAAGTCGACGCGGAGTACGCCGTCGGTGCCGGTGCGCGCAAGATCGGGGACGATGAGGTCCACAGTGAACAGCTTGCGCAGGCCGGTGCACTGGACGGTGTAGGTCCCGGCGCCCAACTGCGCGACGAGCCGAGCTGGGGCGGACGACAGCAGACGGCCGGTGAGGTCGAAAATCGCAAGGGTAGACGACTCATCGCCGCGAATGTCGACGGTATGCGTCGCTCCAGCCTGGCTTTCAGGTGGGCGGACTCCCTTGGCGCACCAGAACATGATCGGGTGCTGATGCGAGCTGCTGGTCACCGGTCGTTGACTGCGGCAAGTATCGGCGGCCCGTCCTGCGGCCGCGTCGGCGGCCGCGAGCAGCTCAGGGACGCGGGCCTCGACGTAGATTGCGAGACCGTTCGAATCGATGACGCCGCCATTCGCGGCCGCACCATAAAGACCCTCGAGCAGCGCCCGGGTAAAATGGCCGTGGCCATCGTCGTCGGTGCCGCGAGACTGGCCGTTCGTCGCCTCATACGCCTTACTGTTGAAGGCGGCGGCCAGCCAGAACAACCAACGCGTCTCGCCGCGGCGCGGGTTGACCGCGCGACGCCAGCGGGGACCCTGAGTTTCGGGGGCGTCGCGGAGTTCGTCGCGGCAACAGTCGGCGAATACGACGACCTCGTGGAAATCCTGCGACCTGTTAAGAGCCTGGCGGAGCTTGGCCAACGAGACGTGCCAAAGGTCGGCGTCGCGGGCCTCACCGGTGAGCAGGGCAGCGTCGGTGCCGCTCGGCGAGTAGCCGTGACCGGAGACGTAGAGATAGAGGCGTGTACTCTGCCAGGCGAGCGCACCAGTCTTGACGCGCTCGCTGACGTGCACGCGCCAGGCGAGGATGGCGTCGTATACATCCTTCTCGATCGGTTTTTCGGGGGCGGTCTGGATCACCCGCTTGAGGTGCTCGACACCACCCTTGTCCGCGAGCCAGTCGGCGATCGCATCGGCGTCGGCGACTGCATGATCGAGATGCCGGAACTCTTTGTAGTGGTCGATACCGACGACGACTGCGTAGTGGCCGGGGTGCGTGAAGTTCATGGCGTCGCTCCGAGGATGGCGGCGAGCAGGCGGACGGTCTCAGGGGCAGCGGTGGGGTCGAACAGGCCGCCATGGCGAAGGACGGTGCGGTCGGCACGGCGGGCCAGCCAGTGGCGCTGGCTGCGGGCAAGGATGGCGCGGACGTGCGGGTCGGGGGCGAGGTGCTCGCGGGTCCAGAAGCGTTCCATGCCGAGGAGCGGGTGGTCGGCGGTGTCCTCGGCGGCGCCCGAGACGAGGTAGAGGAGAGAGCGCGGGTAGACGCCAGGCACCTCCCAATAGCCACGCTCGCAGTCGTCGTCGAGGGCGATGAAGTGGAAGCGACGAACAGCCGATGGAAGGAGGTCGTCGGCGGCTGCCATGTGCCGGCCGAACACGTCGTAGCGGACGGCGGCAGCGAGGAGGACGAGGTCGTCGACGTGGAGGCCACAACGGGCAAGCTCGACGACCAGGCGGCCGGCGTAGATGCTGCCGGCAGAGTGGCCGACGATCGTGATCCGCGGCGGGGATCGGTCAGCGGACGCCGCGGCGAGTGCATTGACGAACATCCGTCCACCGCGGTCGTCGGCCTCGAAGGTGTCCTCGGCCTCCTTCTTGATGAGCGACCACAGCTTGCCCCCGAGCGCAGACAGGTAGAACTCGCGGCCGATCTCCTCGACGCAGGTCGCGTAGACGCCGTGAGCTCGGCCGGTGAAGAATCGGGAGATCACGCGGGACAGGGCGACGCCGAGCTTCTTCGCGGCGATCAGGCCGACGATGCTCCGGCTGCCGTCGGCGTCGGCCCCGGACAGCACGCGTAGCCAATCACCGTCCATGCGGGTTGGGATTGGAGCTGCTGGTCCGCCGTCGAGGCCGCGCGAGTTGGGGTCGGGTGCGACGATCGCGCGGAGCTCTCGGCGAAGGTTGGGGTCGGCTTGGGCCTCCTCCTCGAATGTCCGCAGGTCGCCCTCGGTCAGCCTGTCGGTCTCACCGTCGAGGTCGCGTAGGGTTCCTCAGCGGCGGCGCGGGCGCGTAGTCGGGCCTCGATGTCGAGGTCCGACGGGTTGTCAAATCCAACGACCGCGCGGCTATCGGCGGCGTTGCGCAGGCGACCTGCAGTGTACTTGAGGACGAGGGCAAGCGCGCGTTGGAAAAACCCCTCGCGGGCGATCTCCTCAAGGTTATTGCATACGATCGCGAGGGGTGCCGTGTTCCATAAGAACGCGACCGGGAATGCCTTCGCGGCGGTGTATGTCGGCTGCATCTGCGAGGCGCCGAGCCGGCCGTTGGCGGGCGTCACCAGGCCGCCGTGAAGGTGGACTACTAGGTGACCGTTTGCGACAGCATCGCGGGCGAGTTGTTCGATGCGGGCGTGGGTCCAGGGCGGCACGGGCACGCCGTCGCCGCCAGTTTCGATCATCGCGTTGTCGTCGAGCGAGAGTGTCGTCATCGCGGGCGACGATATCAGGAACGGAGGACGTGTGTGTGGGTCGGGATCAAACCTCGTTTGATGGGGCAGTCCGGGCCTGCTGCGCCCGCGGTGAGGCCTGGTGCCTGGTGGGTACCGCAGCCGCGATCCCCGGCGGTGGAGGCCTGACGATGGCGCCGAGCTTGAGCAGGCGGCAGAGGATGGGTTGGCCGATGAGGTGAGAAGCGTGCCAGCGGGCCATCCCTGGTGCCCCTTGCGTCCTACCCCGACGTGGCGTGACAGTTCGGCATGGATCCAACAGTGCGGGTGTGGTAGCGCTCGTTCTGTCAGGCGAACGGGCGCATGCACTGGAGCACGCGCCGTGATCACGAAGATCGACCTTCGTCCCTACCGTCACAAACCCAACACCTGGGAAGCCGACATCACCATGCTCGTTCAAGGCCACGAGGTTCGCCGGCGATGGAAGTCGCCGATGCCCTCGCGCGCCGCGAGCGAGCGGTGGGCCCGCGAGAGGGCTCTCGCCTTCCTCGCCGATGCGACCCGTCCCGAGCAGGAGGAGAAGCCGCAAGAACCAGAGAAGAAATCGATCCCGACCCTCGCTGAGTTTGCAAAGCGTTGGATGGAACAGTACGTCGTCGCTAACCGCGGGCGACCCTGAGTACGGCCTCGTCGAGGTTGTCGGAGTCGGTGTGCAGGTACCGCCCGTCGTGGCGATGTTGGTGTGGCCCAGGAGCGCCTGGACCTCCCTCAGTGAGGCGCCGTTGTTGAGCGCCTGCGTGGCGAAGGTGTGGCGGAGGATGTGAACCCACCGAGGCGGTCGCCGTCGATGCAGGCGCGCAGGGCGATGGCGCCGAGGATGTGTGGCTCTTGCCGGTAGGTGATACGCACCGGCAAGAAATCGGTGACGTGCCTGTAGGGGCACCTCGTACAGGTTGCCGTCCCAGGCGATGCAGCCCATCGAATCGCTGATACGGTAGATGACGCGCGCAGTGTCGTAGGGTGACAGGGCAGCGGCCGCAGGTGCGATTCTCCTCGGCGAATCTCCGAGGATCGCAACGTGCTGGCCGCGAGGCACCCGCACGTCGGCGACGTCGTCCATCCACTGCGCGCGCGAGTTGTCTCCGCGTCGGCGACGTCGAAGAAGTTGCGGCCACGCTGAGGAAGCCCCGCCTAAGCTCCCAGAAAGAGCGCTCCGTCCTCGGTTTTTCGGGGGCAGCCTTGCGGCACAGCGTGCGGGGAAAACTCGTAGGTGGCAAACGCGATGAAGCGCGACTGATCGGCTGCGCGCTCCTCGAAGCGCAGCACGACGGCTTTGGCGGTCTATTTGCAGCGCGACGCGACGCCGCCGAGCCGCGTAAACGCCAGGCGGTGCGCCTCCATCAGCTCGGGGGTGTCCTCGTGCGCGTGGATCGCGAAGGCCTTGCGCCGCGACCACCCGAGCACGTATGAGCACACGTGGACCCGGCGGCGGCCGGCGGCGAAGTCGATCAGGTACGACGACCAGTCGCTCTCCGCCATCTCGCCAGGCGCGTACTCCGGCGTCGGCAAGCTGATCGCCGCCTCGCGGGCCCCGAGCCGGAGGCTGCCCTGGTCGACGGGTCACCGCCGTCCGGCGATCGCGGGGGCGTCCTGCCGAGCGCCACCCGCCCCCTGCTGACCGAGGTCGCGGCCACTGACCGGAAGCCCTATCGAGGGCCTGAAGTGCTCGGCGAACCGCCGCGAACAGCCACGCTTAGCGCGTGGGAGAACGGCACCAGCGAGCCCCAGGTCCTCGAGGCCGACGCGTTGGCGCAGGTCTTGGGCGTTGGCATTGAAGTTCTCACCGGCCGCGCGCCGTTGCCCGAGCCGCAATAGCGGCGTGCGCGTTGACGCGCATCGCGCGCGTTGACGCGCGTTCGGTGGGAGCGGTACCGTCTGGCGGTGGCCGCCCAACGGATCATGTACCAGGTCTTCGTGTCCTCGACGTACGTCGACCTGCATCCGGAGAGAGACGCCGTTTCGTGGGCAATCCTGAAGACGCGAAATACCCCGGCGGGAATGGAAGCGTTTCCTGCAACAGATGATAGGGGGTGGAAGACGATTCAGAAGACTATCGATGAGTCGGATTTTTACGTACTCATCCTTGGGCATAGATACGGGTCTACTGAGAGCACCTCAGGTTTGTCGTGGACTCAGAAGGAGTATCGCTACGCGAAGAGCAAGAGCATTCCAGTGCTTGCCTTCCTTCGAGAGCTGTCGGCAACCCCAGGGACCCAAGTCGATGCAGACCGGTCTAAGATCGATGCCTTCCGGGCTGAGGTGAAGGACAGCCATAAGATTGTGATGTGGCATCATCTGGCGGATCTCGCGGCGTCTGTCTCCCAAGCCCTCCCCTTGGCGATCCAGGATTATATCGATGATGAAATCCCTCGCCCCGGCTGGATCAGGGGCTCCGCCAGTGCGCTTAAGGTTGTCGATGAGCTCGCGGCGCTCTCGGAGGAGAACAGGACCTTCGCGGGCGGATGGAAGAACTGATGAAGGGCGCAGTCACAGCGGAGATCGAGCGCCCCCCATCCGCATGCCCAAATCAATGGATCGGCACAACCTCGTCCGAAATAAATCTGGGGTTTGCCGTCCAGAACGTCGGTCTGCATGGCGTCGTTCTGGAGCAGCTGGTTTGGTTGGTGAAAGAAACTGGACCGACTGCCAGAAAGTCCCATATTATGAGTGGGAGACTGCCGTTCATCGCTCCAAACACAAGCGCCGGTCCTTTTCAGCTTAGTGTCCGTAGTAACCACATGGCAACGTTGCAGATCCGCGATCTGGTCGCGGCAGCGAAAAATATTAAGGTCACTGCTGTACTCAGTGCTATGTCAAAACCCTATGACATCCATAGGGAAATCCGTTTCGCGGTCAGCGCAATTTTGGATGATCCTGTTGACGGCGCGCTCGCGGAGCTCAGCTAATCCCAGGCACCGGAGCCGCGAGCCGCCCGTTATCCTTGTGGAGACGGTCGAGGCCCAGGGGCGAGCTTGAGGATGCAGCGCGCGGGCCAGGACGGCAGCAGGCACAGGAGGTCGCGTAGGTAGGCCCACCTCGGGCGGCACGAGCTCGATCTCGACGCGCGGCAGGTGGTCCGGGCAAGGGTCGGCGCCCCGTGGTCACTCAAGCGTGGCTTTGACGCGGGCCGTCACCACATCGTCTGCGAAGTTCGCCGGAGGGGAGACCGAGCCGAAGTCTGTATTATCGATAATCACGACGTACGTCCCTGCCTTCAAAGTACCTTTCCTGTCATGCGACGGGTTCTTTGCGTTGACAGTTCCGGAAAGGTCGGGAAAGTGATGAAACTGGCCGCCGAACAGTGAGTTCGCGGCGTTTTTCCATTCATCAAAATCCGATTTCTCTACGACGTAGACTTCGAATGCGGGGCCCTTCACACGAGTGACGGTGAGCGATACCGTTGAGGGGACCTTTATCTCAAAGGTGTAGTGTTGGTACTGGTCTTCCTTGATGTTGATCGAATCGTCGATGATGGTCCGGGGCCCTGCCATGTCGACGAGCGGGCTTCGTCTGTGCTCCGACCCAAAGATCGACGGTGAACGAGAGTCAAAGATCCCGGGTAGGAAGACCCATAAAATTCCTACTCCAACAACAACCCCGAACGCGATTCGCCATACAGATACTCCCGAGGCTGCAGTTTTCCGTGGTGAGCTTGAACCTCTAAAAAGACTGTCGGTGCGCTCTGCAGGTGTTGCATCCGTCAACGAGACGCCACACGCCGCACAAAATTGATGCTCAGGCGAAGTCTTCGTGCCACACTTCGGACAAAAGGCCATGATCCCTGCTCCTTATCAGGGGCTATCAGGCTTGAAGTAGTGAGTCAAGACGTGCTTGTAGTTGCAAAGACATCAATAGACCCCTAGATCGCGCGGTTAACGAGTTTGAGGCCAATTTTGGCGGCGGGTCGAGTACCCGAGGGGCCATGGTCCCCCGACGCGGGCCGGTTGGTGAAGCTGGAGCGCAACCTCGGACGGCTTCCAGGTCGTCGAGTTCTGGAACATGTTGCACGATGGGGTGCCCAGAGGCGATCTCCTCAGCCGCCCGAGCGTGCGAGCGACATGCAGGGGTGAGCGCGACGGAGCGCGCGGTCAGCCGGGGAATAACAAGACCTGTGCGGGAGGATGGGGTCCGGTGGCGCCCGGCCCCGTGGAGGACGCGGCGATGTCGTCGTCGGTTTCGACGACCGCGAGGATGCGCATCCTGCCGCCGCACTTGCGACAGACGGTGACGTCGACGGCGAACACGCGGGCGAGGAGCTTGGCCCACCCGAGGCGGCGCGGCCGCGGCGAGGATTCGGTGTCGTCGTCGGGCCCGTCGTTCGCGGAGCCTGCGAGGCCGAGCGCGAGCTGCTGCCCAGACAGCGTAACGGGGGACGGCGGAATGATGTGAGGCCGGAGATGATGGCGATTTGCGAACACACCGAAGTATCGGGTCATGTGAAACCCAGCGGCGGCACGAGGGCGCACAACCGGGCGATGAACTTGTCGGCGCTCATGTCGGCATGGGCGGCGCCGCTGCGCCAGGCGGCCTTGAAGAGGACGCGCACGCGACCATCGGGGAGCGCCTGGACGGCGTCGTGGGCGAAGGGCGGGCGCGCCGTGGCTCATGCCATCATCTCGGGCCAGAGGTAGAGGCCGACGGGTTCGAGGTGGCGCAGGCGGATGTGGTAGAGGGACTGGAGGCCGGCGGGTTCGCGGCGGATCGCCTCTAGGCGGCTGCGCATGTGGTCGCGGTCCGTCGGTATATTGCCCCCCCGCCGCCGCGAAGGCGGTGGGCGGCGTCGACTGAAGGCAGGCGTGAGGTGGCGCGCGACCACGCAACATGGCCTGAAGGACAGAGGCGCCGGGAGCCACAGCATGGGGTGAAGTCGACCGAAGGCGGCCCTCTGGCTGTCGGCCGTACCCAGCCTACCGAGCCGTGGACGGGCCCGTCCGCGGCCGTGAGATCCCGGGCTCCTGGCCCGATTTTGTCTCGATTTTGTCTCGAACCTGGTCTGTCTCGAGACAACTCCCCGAATTCGGCCTCGCAGAGGCCGTCTACGCGACCACGACCACCACATCACGAACATCGGCGATCACGGTGAGGTGCCCGAGAAGCCGGAGGCCAATTGGGCTAGCTACAACAACTTCCGGTCGGGCGACCTGTCGGCGGCGGACGGGCTGCTGGCGCCGGATCTGCAGATGTTGTCGCCGCAGTCGTGCATCAACGAGTGCGGCGGGCCGGACATCGTGAACATCTGGGTGCAGCTGGGGAACACCGGTGGGGCGCCGCTGCTGGCGGGGGCGGTGATCGAGGTGTATGTCACCAAGATGGGCGTGGAGTCGCTGCTCACGTCGATCGACGTCCCGGGGCCGTTCGCGCCGGGCGAGTTCCTGGACGCGATCGTGGTGCCGGTGGTCACGACGGATCTCGAGCAGATCCGGCTGGTCGCCAAGCCGAAGGAGAGCGAGTGCGTGGTCGACATGGCGAACGAGATCGTGCTCGAGCCGCCGTTCTGCAGCGTGCCGGGGTGATCGGCCTCCAACGGATCACATCTCGGTTCGCTCGCTCGCGCGCTGCGAGGCGAAGGACGGGACCAGGTGCGAATGCTGATGCCACCGCCCGGTGGTCACGGGTTCGCGGCTACTTCGGGCGAGGCCCGGGCCCGCGGACCAGCAGGTCCGGAGCCGCGAGCAGCGCCGCGAGCATCAGGAGATGGGCGCCGCCGGCGAGCAGCGGCGATGCCCAGTCGTGGCGCACCTCGACGCCGACCAGCAGCGGGAGGCCGTGACCCATGATGTTCCAGCCCCAGTGCAGGCCGATCGCGGGCCACAGGGACCCGGTCCGCACGAGCGCGGTCGCGTAGGCGAGGCCGAAGCAGAACAGCATCAGCCACTCCAGCGGCCCGTTCGCCAGGCGATAGACGTGGTTGAGGACGTAGACGAGCGCCGAGAACGCGACGAAGCGGGCCGGCGAGAGCGTCGGTCGCAGGACGCGGTGCCAGAAGCCGCGCGTGACAATGTCCTCGGCGGCCGAGGGGAAGTAGCTGGCCGCGACGATGGCCACGAGCATCACGCCGACGTGCGCGGCACCGAGTCCTCGCTCGGGCGCCGTGAATGCGTATACCCCGAGTGCGCCCCCGACGATCAGGGCGAGTATCTTCATGCCCGCGGCCATGGCGAGCGTGACGCCGAGGTTGCGTACGAGGCCCGGCGTGCGCCGCATCTCGTAGGCGTCGAAGCCGCGGGCGCCGAGGACCACCCGTCCCACGACCCAGGCGAGGGCGTGGAAGCCCACCATCATACCGATGAAGGCGGCCTCGCTGCCGAGGAGCCGGAGCCCGACCCCCTCGGGGACCTGATAGACGACGAACAGGACGATGAAGGCGAGGAAGATCCGGCGATCGAAGGGGAGCATGGCGCGTCGGCGAAGATTGCCATTCTTGACTTGGCTTCGTCGAGATGCTGCCGGGCGCCGATCAGCGGATGTGCAGCCCCCCGGACCAGTTGTAATTGGCGCTTGGGTTCGGCGGGGTCGCCAGCTTCGGGCTGGCCAGGACATCCCCGCTGGTCGCGTCGATCTGGACCAGGCGGAACTGATCGTCGACGACGAAGAGCGTGTTGTGGAGCTCGTCGTAGACCGAGGCGCCGAGGAGCAGCGGGCCGAGATCGGGGATCTCGGCGATCACGCCGGTCTCCGCGGTCGTCGGGTCGATCGTGAGCAGCCGCTGCAGCTGCTTCATGCCGTCGATCGCCACACCGATCAGCTGGCCGTCGGCGCGCACGTAGATCCCGCTGGACCACGGCAGCGGCGCTGCGAATACGGGGTCACTGATGAGCGCGCCGGTCATGGCGTCGATGACGAAGAGGTGCTCACCCGCCTCGCCGTTCGCGCCGCCGATCATGAAGACGTGGTCGGCGAGGCGGTCGTACGCGTAGATCGCCTGGTAGAGCGTGGCGATCTCGGGGATCGCGGCGACCAGGGTCGCAACGCCCGTGGCGGGATCGAGGATCCGCAGCTCCTCCTGCAGCGCGCCGGGGTTCCAGGTGACGCCGACGAGGGTGCCATCGGATCGGACGTGGATGCCACCCGACCAGTTGAAGGTCGGCTCCACGGGTGGGTTATTCAGCAGGTCGCCCGTGATCGTCTGGATCGAGAAGATACGGGTGATGTTGTCCGAGTTGGCGAAGGCGAACGCATACAGGACCGCAGCGTCCGGGTCGTATGTGTTGTGCCCGACCGGCAACCAATCCATGCCCGGGATCGCGGCGATCAGGGCGCTGCTGCCGGTCTCCGGGACGATGCAGCGCAGCTCTTCGCTGCCGAGGCCGCTGCCTGGCTCACCCTTGGCGTAGTTCCAGGTCAGGCCGAACAGGCGCTGGGGCTCGCCCATCGCGTCGCAAGCGGTGCAGCCCGGTGCGCCCGGATCTTCGCAGATACCGGCGCCGCCGGTCGATGTACCGGTGTCATCGACCGAGCTGGTCGCGTCGGCGGTCGTCGTGGTCGAGGTGGCGGTCGTCCCCTCGCCTCCGCCCATCGAGGTGCCTGAACCCGTCGGGATCCCCGTGGAGGACGCCGACTCGGTGTCGCCGCCGCTCGCTCCGCTGCTCGTGGTGTCGCCGGCCTGCGAGGTCGCCGAGCCGCCGGCCTCCGCCGAGCTGGCGCCGCCCGGGCCGCAACCGAGGATTGGGGCCAGGACGACGGAGAGCCGCAGGGTGGGGAGCATCTGCGGAGGATACCTCAAAGAGCGAGCCGCAGTGGGCGTGATCGGCGAGCGGCCGGTCGCTCGAATGGGGTCAATGATAGATCACGACGAGCCCGTGATTACCGTCGCTGCCAGGGACCCCGCCGTTGCCGGTGCCGACGATATAGTCGGTGTCGGTGGTGTTGGCCGCAGTGATGCCCTTGCCTGCGACCACGCAGCCCGCACTTGGATCGACGCGGCTGCTGCCGCCGCCGCCGCTACCGCCGGTGTTCAGCGAGCAGTCGCCGCCGCCGCTGCCGCCTCCGAACCACCCGCCGCCACCGCCACCGCCGCCCTGACCGGGGGCGCCCAGAATGGTGATACCACCCTGAAATTGCGAGCCGCCGCCGCCCATCCCGCTTTGTAGCGTGCAGCCGCAGGTGGTCGTCCCGCCGGCGCCGCCGCAGGTCGGCGTCCCGCCGAAGCCGCGGGTCCCGTAGGTCATGTCGCCGAGCGGCGGGTCCTTGCCGTCCTCGCCGATCGGCCCGCCGCCGGCGCCTCCGCCGGGGCAAGGCTGGTTCACGTTGCAGCCGCCGGCGCCTCCGCCCGCGGCCGCGGTGGCGAGCTCGGTGGCGCCGCGCCGGAGCGCCGAGCGGCCGCCGCCGTTGCCGGCGAAGAATCCCCCGTGACCGCCGCCGCCGTAGATAACCGTCTGCGCGAACGAGTCCTCGCCGCGCTGGCCGACGATGACTGTCAACATTTCGCCCGGGGTCACGTCGAGCTTGGCGAGGGCGAAGCCGCCGCCGCCGCCCGGGCCGCCCTGATTGGCGTCCCACGAGCCGCCGCCGGCGCCCCAGAGCTTCACCCAGATCGACTTCACGCCGTTCGGGACCACGAATGCCTGGTCGTTGCCCTTGTAGGTAAAGGCCGTCTTGATCAGGCCGCCGAGGTTCGGCTTGAGCTGGTCGACGGTGCAGATCGTCGGCGGCGTGATCAGCTGGTCGGTGCAGACGCCGAGGCTCTCCTCCTGCACGTCGACGAGTCCGTCGCAGTCGTTGTCGAGCTTATCGTTGCAGACGTCGTTGGCCGCGGGCAGCACGAAATCCATGCACGCGCCCCACATCGCCATGCCGTCCTTGACCACGCAGGTCTGGGTGCCTGACAGGCAGATACCGACGTCCGCGGTGCCCTCGGGTCCGGGGTAGCAGGGCCCGACCTCGCCTTGCTTGCACACGCAGGTCTCGTCGATCGCCGCGTCGCAATTGTTGTCGACCCCGTCGCAGAGCTCGTCCTGCGGCCCGATCGCGCCCTCGCAGGGCCCCCAGGTGTCGCCGACGCACTTCTGGAGGCCGGCCACGCACTCGCCGACGCCCGCCTGCGGGAAGGGGAAGCAGGCCTGGGTCTCGTCCCCGGCGCACGGGCAGCCCTCGTCGATGTCGCCGTCGCCGTCGTCGTCCGTGCCGTCACCGCAGAGCTCGCCGTCGCCGGTGGTCCCCGTGGACTGCTCGCTGGTGGTGCTCGCGCTGAGCTCGGTGGTCGACCCGCTGGTCGTCGCGTCGCTCGTGGCGGTCGTCGTCGATTCGCTCGCGGCGGTCGTTGTCGCCGTGGTGGTTGCGAGGGTCTCGCCCATGCTCTCCGAGCCCGCGGTGGTCGGGCTCGTCGTCGTCGGCGTCCCGGAGCTCGATTCAGCCGGGGCCGTGGTCGAGCCGGTCGCGCTGCCCGTGTCGGTCGCCGTCGAGGTGCTGATCGCGTCGTCGCCACAGGCGCTCGCGGCCGCCACCAGCACGACCGCCAGCGCGGACCAGGACTTCACGGTGTCGATTGCTGTCATGTCGAGCGCCTCCGAAAATGCGGCCCGATGCTACCACTGCGCAAGGTGTCAGTGAGGCGCCGCGTTGCAGCGACAGGGGCTGACGCCGGCGCGCCCACCCGCTACCCTCCCGGCCATGAACACCCCGAGCAAGCCGTGGAGCCGCCGCCTCCCCGCGAATTTCCCCGCGTCGCAGGCGTGGGACACGATCGTCGTCGGCTCCGGGATGGGCGGCATGACCTGCGCCGCCATGCTCGCCAAGCTCGGCCAGCGCGTCCTCGTGCTCGAGCAGCACTACGTCCCCGGTGGGTTCACCCACAGCTTCAAGCGGCCTGGCGGATATCACTGGGACGTCGGCGTCCACGCGGTCGGCGAGGTCACGGAGCGCAGCCTCACCGGTCGCCTCCTGCGTCACCTCAGCGACGACCGCCTGCACTGGTCCTCGCTCGGCGCGAGCTACGACGAGTTCGATTTTCCTGGCGGTCTCCACATCGAGTTCCCCGACACACCGCAGCGCTTCCGCGAGCACCTCATCGACGCCTTCCCGCGCGAGCAGGCCGCGATCGACGGCTATCTTCACCGCGTCCGCGAGGTCGCCGGCGCGATGCGCAGCTATTACCTCGCCCGCCTGCTGCCCGCCGGCGCGGGCGGCCTCGCCGAGCGCCTGCTGGCTCGACCGGCGCGTCAGGCCTTCGCCGAGCGCACCGCCGACGTGCTCGCGCAGACCACCCAGGACCCGCACCTGCGCAGCGTGCTCGCGGCCCAGTGGGCCTACCACGGCTCGCCGCCGAGCCGCAGCTCGTTCGCGATCCAGGCCCTCGTCACCAAGCACTTCATGTACGGCGGCTATTACCCCGTCGGCGGCTCGCAGCAGATCGCCCTGCAGCTGCTCCAGACCGTCGCCGACGCCGGCGGCTACACCCGCATCTCCGCCGACGTGAGCCGGATCGTCGTCGAGGACGGCCGCGCCGTCGGTGTGCGCCTCGGCGACGGCGAGGAGCTCCGCGCGACCCGCATCGTCAGCGCCGCTGGCGTGCTCTCCACCGTCGACCGCCTGCTCCCGCCCGAGTTCGCGACCCGCGACTGGGTCAGCTCGGTCCGCCGCCTCGCCCCCGCGCCGGCCCACGTCTGCCTCTACCTCGGCTTCAAGGGCGACATCCGGGCCGCCGGCGCCGGCCCGGCCAACCGCTGGTTCTACGACACCTGGGACCTCGAGACCGACGCCTGGCGCATCGACCATGTCCCCGAGGACATGCCCGACGCCCCCGTGCTGTACTGCAGCTTCCCCTCGCTCAAGGACCCGAGCCACGACCCCGGGCCCGAGCAGCGGCACACCGGCGAGGTCGTCACCTTCGTCCCCTGGGACCGCTTCGCCGGCTGGCTCGGCAGCCGCTGGCACAAGCGCGGCGCCGACTACGACGAGTTCAAGCAGCGCCTGCAGGACCGCCTGCTCGCGCAGTTCCTGGCCAAGATGCCGGCGCTGCGCGACATGGTCGACCACGTCGAGCTGTCGACGCCGCTGACCACCGACCATTTCGTGCGACCGACCCGAGGATCGATCTACGGCATCGAGCCGACCCCCGAGCGCTTCGCCAACCCGCACCTGCGCCCGCGCTCGCCGATCCCCGGCCTCTTCCTCGCCGGCAGCGACGTCGCCACGGTCGGGGTCATCGGCGCGATGATGGGCGGCGTCCTCGCGGCCGCCTCGATCGCCCCGCGCCGGGCCCTCGCGCTGCTGCGCGGCCTGTGATTGGCGAGCCGAAGCCCGCGAATCACTGCCAGATGGCCGCGTGATACCTTCCCCCCCGAGAGGCCGCGATGGCGAAGAAGCCCGAGAAGATCACCCACAACCACGACTTCGCGTACACCAGCGACGCCGAGCTCAACGCCCAGATCGCCGCGTTTACGGCGGCATATGAGGCCAGCCACGATCACCGCCTGGCGATGGACGCCCGCCGCTCGCTCGGGCCGGGCAAGGTGCGCATTACCTTCCGCCAGGTCGACAAGAAGCCGGGCCGCAAGTAGGGGCTTGTGCGCCCAAAGCCGCGCGGCCCGGCGCACAAGCGCGAGGCTTCGTAGGTGAGTCGCCAGCACGCACGAAACGCCGTGACGCTGGACGCCGAGACGTGATACTCGGGAACATAGGCCTGCGCTCTATCTGCGCGGTGCGACCAGTATTCACGACGAGATGGAGAGGCATATCATGACGAAAAATCTGACGGCCACGCAGCTATTCGCTATCGCGTTCACCCTGGCCGGCTGTGGCGACAATGGCAGCGGCAACGAGAGCGTCACCAACCCCACCGCGGCCCACTCCACCAGCGGGACCGACGGCGCCTCCGAGACCGGCGCCGGCACGACCGTGAGCGTCGACCCGAGCAAGCCCACTGAGGGCTCGAGCGGCGACCCGACCACCACCACCACCGGCAGCGTCGGCAGCACCGGCGATGCGACCGACACCAGCATGTTCATCGTCCCGAACGACTTCCCCGGTCCTGTCGACGGAGAGTGCGATGTCTTCGCGCAGAACTGCTTCGACGGCGACAAGTGCGTCGCGTGGGCCATGGGCGGCGGCGGGGCCTGGAACGCCACCAAGTGCGTGAAGGAGACCGGCAAGAAGATCGCCGGCGACGTGTGCATGACCGAGGGCGGCGGCGTCAGCGGCATGGACGACTGCGCCAAGGGCAACATGTGCTGGAACGTCAACGACAAGAACCAGGGTATCTGCGTCGCCCTCTGCACCGGCACCGAGGCGGCCCCCAAGTGCGACCCGGGCTTCGCGTGCGCCATCGCCAACGGTGGCGTGCTCAATCTCTGCCTCCCCGCGTGTGACCCCCTGCTGCAGGACTGCGACGGGACCGACGTCTGCATCCCAAACCTGGAAAAATTCGTGTGCGTCCTGGACGCCTCGGGCGACGGCGGCAAGCAGAACGACCCCTGCGAGTTCGCAAACAACTGCGACAAGGGCCTCATCTGCCTCAAGATCGCGGCCGCCTCGCCGGACTGCATGAAGGGCTCGACGGGCTGCTGCTCGCCGTTCTGTGACTTCGCAAAGCAGGACACGGTGTGCCCGAACGGGACCGAGTGCGTCCAGTGGTTCGACCCGATGATGCCGGTCCCGCCGGGCTTCGAGGATGTCGGCGTGTGCAGCATCCCGGCCTGATCATTGCCCGGTGCGTCCGCGAGGCCCTTGTCGCACCTGTTGAACGCAGGCTCGTTGTGCCGCGCGGCGGGCACACTAAGCGCGGCACACTGCCGGATAAATCGCGTCCCCAATTTCCGGCAGTACACACACCTCAAGGTCCCCCCGTAGATTCCAGCCGAGAGGCACGAAAGACGCTCGACATCGGTCACCAGCGCGAGACACTCCTGAAAGTAGCTATCTGGACGCAGTTCGCGCAAGAATGAACCCAGAGCGTCGCCCCCGAGGTCACACCATGTCCATTCGGTGGTAATAATCGTACCATCACCATTCAGAACGAACGCCCCCGCTCGGCCCCCATATGAGCTGATGGAGTCCGTCCATTCGAGATATCCGCTTTTCCCGGACGCGAACAGGTTGAGCCAGCACGTGAGCACGGGACCGTCCAACTCCGGCGTTGCGCACGTGAACTCACAGATGTCACCGCCCCCATACAGGCAACCGATATCCAGGTGGTCGCAGGAGGGTGCGAGCTCAGCAGGGCAGGCGCACCGATCGATCGGTTCCTCGGTCGTCGAGCTACCGCTGCTGGACGAGTCCCCCTCGGTCAGGCTCCCGTCCGTGGTCGTACCGGAGCCAGACGAATCGCTCGATTCGGCCGTCTCCGGGTCGGTCGTGGCTGACGTTTCGCCGCCTCCGCGTTGGCACGCGAGCAGCGCAGTCACGGCCACCCAAATCGTGGTCCAATGTCGGGGCCAACCGTGATCATCCCGTCGCTGTTCCTTGGTCGCCAATCGTCGCATTTCGAGGCCTTCGGTATCGCACATTTCGGGGGCGGCGCTACAGCGAGGCCCTCCGACTTCGCCCGCACAGCGGCTGGACCCCATGAGCAAGAATTGTGCCGAACGCAGCGCGTTGGTGTGGGCCGCTATCAGCAACGAAGGCGCGAATGCCGTGCGCAGGAGTGCATGGAATGCATGCGGCCGCCCGGCGGCGCGCCGTCACCCCGGCGGCGCGACGGTCCCGGCGGCCTCTGGCGCCGCGCAGGGCCCCAGCGCCGCGATCGCGGCGCTCACGTCGGCGCTGGCCAGATCGAGGGTCTGGCGCAGCCCCTCGACCAGCAGCGCGCGGGCGGCCGCCGAATTGTAGTAGGCCCCGGAGACTCGCTTGCCCGAGTATTCGTAGACCTTGCCGAAGCTCGCCGTCTTGCGGTCGCCGCAGCGATGGAGCTGGAGGCTGAAGCGCAGCTCGAAGTCTGTGTATAGAAAGGGCACGCCGAGCCAGGAGAGGACCGCACCGGGGAAGATATTGAGCTGCGAGCGCATGGCCGTGCGCTCGAGCGTCCCGGTGAGCACATAATCCGCGGTCGGTGCATTGGCCGGGAGGTCCTCGACGAACACGCCGCCGGGCACGCGTCGCGCGAGCAGGGCCCCGAGGTCGCGGTCGAGCGAGCCGACGATCTGCGTGGCGAAGCCGTTCGCGCTCGAGCGGATCGCCCGGTCCTGCTCGGGGACCAGGCTGGTGGCGCCGAGGTGGAACAGGTTGACGAGCGGGACGAAGCTGGTCCCGATCGTCTGCGACGCGTCCTCCCCGCGGCCGTCCACGAGGACCTCGACCTGCACCCTCGGCTCCGTGCTCGCGGCCCGGGCGGGCTCTCCGACGGACAGGCTGCGCGCCGCCTCGCGCTTCACCAGGCACGCGGCGCTCAGCGCCGCCAGCACGACCACCAGAGACCCGCGATAGGAGCGCCGCAAGCTGAACATGCCCGCAAGCTATCACCTGGCGCGAGCCGCCCGAATGTGAATCGGGCGCAGAGTTTTCGCCAGGACCGCTCCGCCGCCGTCATCCCTGCGGTGGCGCGGAGCTCCTGCTCACATTTCCACGCGCGGCCGAATCGTGCCACCACCGGAACTTCGCCGGCCCCTCGCTGTCCGTGGCGACGATGCATGCCTGGCTCGCCCTCATCACCCTCCTCGCGGCCCCGGGGGCGCCAGCGGCCGATCTGGCCGGCTCGGTCGCCGCGGCCGAGTCGACCCTGACCGCCGCGGGGCTGCGGCCCGGGGAGTCTGATTACGACGCCAGCGTGACCATCAGCGCGGCGGCTGAGCGGTCGCAACCCGAACGACAAGACAGGCTGATGGATCGCTGGCGGTGGCCGGTGACTCTTTCACCTTGACGCCGGATCAGCGCGGGTCGCAGACGCGGGCCGCGGGCAGCTCGCGCAGGAGCAGCGCGGCGAGGCCCTGGGCGATGAGCTCATGGCCTTTGCGCGAGTAGTGGTCGCCGTTGCCGCGAAACAGTGCCTTGAGCGAGGCCCTGTCGACCGCTTGAAACGCCGCGTGGGCGTCGAAGAGCAGCACGCCGTCGCTGGCCAGCGACAGGAATAGACGATGACTGGCCAGATCCCGCGAACGCGGTGCGTGGGCGTTCCTGGATGCTCGACCGACGATGACGACGGGGATCCCACGACCGTGGGTCAGCGCGATCATCTCGCGGAAGTTATCCGCGAGCGAGTGCTCCCAGCGGGCCAGGTTCTCGGGATTCCTGGACGCCACCTGCTCGCCCTCGCCGGTCATCCGGGGCACCCGCATCAACTCGAAGTGCAGGGCCAGCAGCTTGCGGCCGATGACGACTGCGCGGCTGGTCAGGACGAACTTCCAGATGCTCGTGTGCAGCTGGGCGCGCCGGTTGAGGTCCCGTTCGTCCTCGTATTCGTTGGTGCCGCCGAAGTCGAGGATCACCAGGTCGGGCTCGTGGCGCAGGGCGTCCTTCAGCGCCACGAGCGCTCGCGTCGAGCCCTGGCCCTTCACAGCGAGGTTGATGCCCTCCCAGCGCCGCGCGCCGCACGTGCGCCGGAGCAGGCGGACCAGCGCCCCGGTGTAGCCGCCTGCGCCGGCCGCGTGCGAGCCGCCGAAGGTGAAGGCGCGGATCGTATTGGGGCGCTTGATACGGTCGAAGGACTGTTTGAAGATCGGCCGGTACTGGGTCGGCCAGCAGGTGATCTTCGCCTCGTCGTCGGGCTCGCACTGCGGCCGAGTGAAGTCGAAGCCGTAGTCGAACGAGGGCTCGACCCTGGCGTAGAGCTCGGGCCCGACCTGCGCGGGAGTCCAGAGCAGACGCGCAGCCGCCTCGACGCCGATCAACCATACAAGCGTCCAGGCGAGCGCCCAGGGGCGGCGGGGTCTTTTCGTGGTGCTGCTCGGCTCGGGGTTGGAAATGTACATGGCCGGCTCGGGAGCTTCAGAACTGAAAGTAGATGAACTCCACGCCGGAGGGGGCGCCGGCGGCGGCGAGGGAGAGCAGGAGGATCGCGTAGACGAGGCCGCGCAACGGCGTGGGGGTGGTGAACACGAAGGGCAGGGCGTCAGCCGCCTGCACGCCGCGCCGCCGCTCGTGCAGCTCCTCCCACAGGTCGAGGCACAGCAGCGGGCCGGCACACACGATGATGAACTCGACGGTGTTCCAGTCGCTGGCCGCGAACGTGATGCCGGTGCCGAGCGCGTGCAGGACGTCGCCGGCGCCGGCGATCGTGCGGGCGCGAAAGAAGATCCACGCGAGGCACACGGCGTGGAAGAACAGCAGGCCGAGGACCGGCGCCAGCAGGAGGCGCAGGAGGCCGGTCAGGCCCCGCTCGCCGACGAGCTGCAGCCACAGGCGGTGGAGCACGAGCAGCGCACCGTGGATGGCCCCCCAGATCACGAACATCCAGCTGGCGCCGTGCCACAGCCCGCCGAGCAGCATCGTCAGCATCAGGTTGCGGTGGTGCTTCCGGCGTCCGCCGCGGTTGCCCCCGAGCGCGATGTAGAGGTAATCGCGGAGCCACTGCGAGAGGCTGATGTGCCAGCGCCGCCAGAACTCCTGCGGATTGGTCGCAAAGTAGGGCCGCCTGAAGTTCAGCATCAGCTCGATACCCAGCAGCTTCGAGACCCCGCGGGCGATGTCGGTGTAGCCGGAGAAGTCGGCGTAGATCTGCAGTGCGAAGGCGTACACGGCCAGCAACGCGGTGGCGCCTGAGTAGGAGCCGTCGCCGCTGAACACCGGGTCGACGATCCGCGCCATGTTGTCGGCGACGACGACCTTCTTGAACAGGCCGACCAGGATCAGCCACCCGCCGTCGCGCAGCCCGGCGTAGCGTGAGCTGGCGGGCGGCGGCGAGCTGCGGGAGCAGGTGGGTCGCGCGCTCGATCGGCCCGGCGACCAGCTGCGGGAAGTAGGCGACGTACAGCGCGAATACCGTGAGATCTCGCGATGCCGGCATGCGGCCGCGATACACGTCGATCGTGTAGCTCATGGTCTGGAACGTATAAAATGAGATCCCGACCGGTAGCACGATGTCGAGGGTGGTCGTCGAGACCGACCAGCCGAGCGCTGCGCACAGCCCCGCGAAGCTGTCGACAAAGAAGTTGAAGTACTTAAAGAAGCCGAGGATACCGAGGTTGCTCGCCAAGCTGACCAGCAGCCAGCGGCGGCGCTGCGCCGGTCCGCTGTGCTCGATCGCCTGGGCGCAGCGGTAGTCGATCGCCGTCGAGAGCGCGATGAGCCCGAGGAAGCGCCAGTCCCAGGCGCCGTAGAACACGTAGCTGGCGACCAGCAGGACGATGTTCTGCACCCGCGTCGGCACGGCCACATAGATCGCGTACACAACAGCGAAGAAGCCGAAGAATGCGACGGAGTTGAAGAGCACGGGTCGGCTTTCAGCCGATCGCCTTGCAGGCCGGGGCGAGGACGGTCCGGTTGTTGTCGGTGCGGCACTCGACCCACGAGTGCGGCACGTCGCCGTCGTCGACGATGAGCACCAGCGGCTGGCTGCCGTCGACGAAGCCGGCGGGCAGGACCTGCAGCTCGAGCACGACGTCCTGGCCCTCGGCCGGGTAGAGCGGCTTGGTGGTCGCGCCGGTGCCGAGCAGGGTGCCGCCCTGGTCCGGGTCGCCCTCGTAGAACCCGACCACGACCCCGGCGGGGACGGCGGCCTGGCCGAGGTTGCGGACCCGGGCGAATGCGAGGAGGCCGTCGATGCATTCGGTGCGGCCCGAGACCACGAGGTCGGGGGCCGCGAACTCGCCCTCGGGCTGGACGTTCTGGCGGAAGTTGTTGAGCCGCGGGACGGTCCAGTTGCTCGCCTCGGCCGCGGGCACCTGGCCGTCCTCGCCGATGTTGGTCACGTGATACGCGTGTTGATTCCACACCCGCCGGGTGCGGACCCACTGGCCCTTGGTGTCGCCGAAGACCCGCACGCCCTGGGTCTTCATCTGCTCGACCGGGCAGATCAGGTCCGAGTAGCTGTTCGAGGTCACGACGATGTCGGCCTGGCCGTCGCCGTCGACGTCGGCGACCAGCGGGTACTCGTGCAGGGTGCCGGAGGTGTTGCACACCTGGGTCAGCACCTCGCCGCTGGTGCCGTCGTAGATCCGCATATATTGCTCGTCGGCGTAGACCACCTCGGCCTTGCCGTTGCCGTCGAAGTCGAACACGGAGGAGCCGGTGAACGCGGACGAGCAGTCCTGGGTGGTCTTGAACCACAGCACGGTGTCGGTGGGCGCGACGTTCGGGTCCATCAGGCGCGCGCCGCTGAATACGATGTAGCCGACCGCGCCCGCGACCCCGACGTCGGGGGTGCCGTCGCCGTCGAAGTCGGCGACCGTGGGCGGGCCGCCGCCGTACTCGAACATGGCGCCGCAGGAGACGACGGTCGAGGCGCCGTTGTTGAGGTCGAGGCCCTGGCGCAGCACCTCGAACTTGCCCGGCGCCACGGCGCTATAGCGCCACAGGTGCAGGAAGTGGGTGCCGGTGCCGTGGACGTTGTCGACGACGACGATCTCCGGCAGGCCGTCGAGGTCGAAGTCGGCGATCGCCGGGAAGGTGCCGCCGAGGCCGGAGTCCGCGAGCACCGTGCCGTCGGCCTCGAGGATCCGCGTGGTCGTGACGATCTCGAGCGCGCCGTCGCCGTCGGCGTCGGCGGCGATCGCCTTCTTGTGCCACCAGCTCATGCCTGGCGCGTCGAAGCTGAGCTCGAGCGCGCCGGTCTTGCCGTCGAGCACGGCGCCCTCGAGCAGCACCTCGACCTGGCCGTCGCCGTCGAGGTCGGTCAGCGCCGGCTGGTCGCAGCCGACGGCGGTCGAGGTCCACAGCTCGACGCCCTCGGCCGTGAAGGCGCGGGCCTTGAGGCTGGCGGTGCAGGCGACGATCTCGTTGCCGGGGAGGCCGTCGATGTTGCCGCCGGCGATGCCGCGGCCGCCCCAGATGTCGTCGACCATGGGCTTGACGCTCCACTTCTCGACGACCGCGCCGTCCTTCACCGACACCGCGCGCAGGGTGCCGCCGCTGTTGTAGGCGCCGGCCTCGAAGGAGCTGAACACGATCTCCGGGATGTCGCGCTCATCGACGATCTGGTCGCAATTGTCGTCGTCGAGCTGGATCACGATCGGCGGCATCATCACGTCGCCGCCGGTCCACGCGTACTTGAGCTGCGGCTCGAAGCTCTTCTCCGGCATGACCTCGCACTGCGCCAGGCAGTCGATATCATCGCCCTCGGGCTCGACCCCGGGCGGGCACTCGGGGGGCGCCGGCAGGCACTTGCCGGTGGCCGGGCGGGCGCCGCCCTGGCACAGGTCGCCGCCCATGGTCCCCGGGTCGCCGAGCGAGTACTCGCAATAGCTGCCCTCGGGGCACTCGGTCGCGTCGATGCAGGTGTCCCCCGGGACCACGCATTGCTGGAACGAGCACACCTGGCCGTCGTCGCAGCAGACGTCCTTGCAGGCGAGGGCGATCGGGCAGCAGGCGTCGGCGATGCACTCGCCCTCGGGGCACAGCTCGGCGTTGCAGGCCGCGCCGGTGTCGCTGCTGCTGGTCGGTGGGGGCTCGCCGGTGGCGCTGCCAGTGGTCGGCGTCCCGGTCTCGCCGGTGCTCGGGTTCGTGAGGGTCACCGCGCCCGTGCTCGCCCCGGCCGACTCGTCGGCGCGGCCGCCGTTGTCACCGCAGGCGCCGAGGAGGAGCCACCCGAGCCAGGAGAGCCGCGTCGCGTGCTGCTGCATGCGCGCATGGGACCACCTCTCCGCCGGCAAGTCCAGCGGCGGACGACCCCCGACGACCACGATGGCCCAGCCCACCACGAGCACGGCCACCGCGTATCGTCACAGCGTCTTCAGGTACTCCAGCAGCGCCCAGCGATCGGCATCGGCGAGCCCCGTGCCGTACTCATGCCCCGCGTTCGAGTTGCCGGTCAGGCTGGTATCGAGCACGAACGGCACCTCGCCGTCACTGACCCGCCCCACCTTCTTCGGGTCGTACTCCCAGCGCCCGACCGCGAAGCGCCGCGGCCGCTGCGTCGCCGGCAGCAGCAGGTCGTAGAGCGTCGGCACCGAGCCGTTGTGGAGATACGGCGCCGAGGCCCACGCCCCGTTGAGTGGGCGCGCCTTGTAGGCCAGCAGCGACACGCTCGGGTCGTTCGGGTCCTCGCGGTGCTCGCCTTGCTTCGGCGTCTTCTCTTGCTTGTGCAGCTTCGCGTTGACCATCGCCTGGGCCGCCGCGAGCGGCTGGGCCGACAGGGCGCGGGTGACGAGGTCGCCGAGCAGGGCCACCGCGCTGACGGTCGCCCCGTAGCGCTGGCCCGTCGGCGAGATGGCGCCCTCGAGCACCCCCGAGGGGGCCTTCGCGGTGGCCAGGTTGCGCGCGCTGGTCGGGTCTGTGCCGACCTTCTCGATGTCGGTGACCATCGCCACCACGCTGCGATTTGGGTCGTCGCGGTCGAGCAGCGCGTGGCAGCGCACGCAGTGCTTCGCGTACAGCGGCTCGCCACGCGCGGCCAGCGGGCGGTCGATCGCCGGCAGCAGCTCCTCCGGCCACACCGGCGACTGCAGGCGGCGCAGGCTCTCTTCCATGGCCACCAGCGCGTTGCCCTCGATCGTCGACTTGTAACCCCGCTTCGCCGCCTCCTCGGTCTCGTAGTGTTGCACCTCGACCTGCCCGAACACCCCCACCACCTCACCCGCGTTGCGGCCCACCGAGCCCGCCCCGGCGTTCCCCGCGAATCCGGTCCATTGCACGTAGTCGTGGCGCGGCGCGTCCCACAGCAGCGGGAAGCTGTTCGGTGCGTCGACCGTCAGGCTGTTCTTCGCGTCGCTGGTGAAGCGGATCGTCTGATTGATGATTCGACCGACCGCGTCGAGCCGGCCGAAGCCCTCCCGGGTCGGCGCGTGGTTGGCCGCCGCGTAGCTGGCGAACCACGCCTGCGTCTCGGTCAGGGTGTCCCGCGCCGCCGCGCGCCGCGGCCCGGGCAGCGCCGCCGTGAAGCGGGCCAGCTTCGCCTGGTCCGCCAGCGTCGCCGTCAGCGACGCCTCGATCGCCGCGAACAGCCCGATCATATCGATGAGCGCCGGCCCCCCGTCGATCCGCATCGCCGTGCCGCGGTAATTGATCTGCGTCGTATGGCAGGCCGCGCAGGTCAGGCCCACCCGGTCCTTGTGCCGCGCGAACCCGACCGGCAGCCCGTCGGGGTTGTTCGGCGTCGGGTGCTGGTTGAGGAGGCGAAACCGCGTGAGGTGCTCCGGGCTGATGAACGGCCGCGGATTGTCCGCCTGCTCGAGGTTCACCAGCACCTCATAAGGCATCAGCACCGAGCCCTGATCCGCGTGATAATACCACAAGGTCTCCGCTGGCCGCCAACCCTGCTCGAGATACACCAGCCGCGTCGCGCCGTCCCCGTAGGCGTCCTGCGCCAGCACCTTCCCGGCTCGCTCGCCGACGCCCTGGATCACCGCCCCGGGGCCGCCCGCAGGCTGCGTGGGTTTTCCGCCGCTCGCGCAAGACGCCAACAAGAGCCCCGAAATCACGTGACCGACATATCGAACCATCGCTGCGCTCCCGGATCGTGGACCCGCCGCTTTGTACCACCCGGCCCGCCGCGCGAACATGGCGGAAGATCGGCCAGCCGGTGGCACGCTCCGGCCAGCTCGGGCCCGGAGCGAAGGCGCGCCCGCAAGAAAGCGTGATGGATCGACCGGCGCCGTGGCACCCACCGGGAACCATGCGACGTGTCAGCCAGTCCCTCCCTCTCGTCGGCCAGGCCCTGCTGCTCGGCTGCACGGCCTATGTCCACGTGGACACGAGCTCCGACGCGAGCTCCGGCGCGAGCTCCGACGCGAGCTCCGGCACGAGCTCCGACGCGAGCTCCGACGCGACCTTGGAGCCGACCACCACCACGACCACGACTGCGCAGGCGCAGACCTACTCCGTGGGTGGCACCGTCACCGGCCTCATCGGCACCGGTCTCGTCCTGTCGCTCAACGGTGAGCAGCTGATCGTGAGCGGCGACGGCGAGTTCACCTTCACGACCATGCTCGAGGCCGGCCTGAGCTACACGGTCACCGTCAAGACGCAGCCGAGCGATCCCAGCCAGACGTGTACGGTCACGAATGGCTCCGGCACCATCGAGGGCGCCGACGTCGACTCCGTGGCGATCGCCTGTGGCATCGTCGATTGTGTGGACATCGCCACGCTGACTGCCGACATTCATACGCGCTACCTCGATACATTCGGCACCCACCTCTTCATCGCGGCCGGTGAACAATACGGCCAGCTCAGGATCGTGGATGTCTCGCAGCCCGAGCGGAGCACCCCGACGGTGGGGGAGCTGTCCTTCACCATGAACGACGGCTGCTACTACGGCGGGGGCGTCAAGGTCGCGCCGGGTGGCGACATTGCGTTCCTCTATGGCGGTGGCTGCGACGGCCTGCGCACCGTCGACGTGAGCGACCGCGCCGCGCCGCTCGCCGGCGTGGTCGTGGGCGGGCTGTCGGCCGGCACGCTGGACCTGGAGATCTGCGGAGACATGGCCTACGTCGTGGTCCAGAGCGTGGGGGTGGCCGCGTTCGACATCAGCGATCCCTCGGCCCCCGTCTTGCGGGACGAGTACGTCATCGACGGCGGCACCTACCCATATGCTGTGACCTGTCGGAGCCGGGACGCGAACACCGACGTCGTCTATCTGGGTGATGGCGGCGATCTCGCCGCCCCGGCGGGCCTGCGCAGCTTCGAGTACAGCAAGGCCTCGCAGGCGCTCACGCCGCGAGGCAGCTATCTGCCGGACCCGTCGTCCTGGGGGGGCCGCGGCTGGCCGCTCAGCGATGAGCTCCTGTATCTCAGCTGGTCCAATTCGACGCAGTTGGCGACCTTCGATGTCTCCGACCTGGACAACATCCCGGCGCCCACGACCGTCCCCGGGGTCGCGGGCAGCAACGCCGAGATGCTCGTCCTCGGCGATTTCCTCATCACCAGCGGCCTCACGGGGCTGGCGATCCTCGACATCTCCACCCCGACGATGCCGGCCCTGCGCTATCACAGGGACATGATCAACTCGATCGTGGGGCTCGCACACTTTACCAGCGAGGGGCAAGACTACCTCGCCTATACCTTGAATGGTGAGGCCACGATCTCGATATGCCGTCTCGCGCTCCCGTAGGCCATGGCGCGCGAACTCACATACGCCGCCGCGTAGCCGCGCCCCGGGACGGCACCGGCGTGCTCGACGACGGCAGCTGCTGGGGCGGCCTGGACCTGTCCTTCATCCCGTCGAACTGACCGCGCGTGCGGCTGTGGCGGGCCAGAATATATTTCGCGGTCGCTCGCCACCCGGGAGGGGCCCCGGGTCGCTATGATGACGCGAATATGCGGCGTCTCGGCACGGCGGCTTCATGGTGGCGAATCGGTGTGCAAGCGGGGCTGCTGGTGGGCATCGGGCTCGCTTTCGTGGGCGGCATCGAGCCTGCTCCGGTGGGCGCCGCGCCCAATCCATGCCAGAAGGAGGCCGGCTGCAGCTTCAAGAAGCCGCTGTTTGGCATCATCCTCGACTACTCGAGCTCGATGAATGAGCAGTTCGACGTCAACACGACCCGCTGGCAGGGCGTCGTCGATGCCATCACCCAGGCGGTGAGCTTCGACAACGGGTACATCGCCGAGAACTTCATCCTGGGCCTGATCCGCTTCGGTCACGATCCCGACCCGAACGTCGCCGGGACCAAGATCCCGGCCGACAAGTCGGGCCTGATCGACGGGCAGAGGCTCGACGTCGGCTGGTATGACGAGAAGGCGCCGGACAAGCCCTACATCGAGTGTACCAACGGCGACGCCATCGTCGCGGCCCTCGCGGCCGCCGGCCCGCCCTCAGGCGGCAACAAGGTCGGCATCGGCACCTGGACCAAGGGCGCGATGGACTTCGCCAAGGCGTACCTCGCACAGACCGTCGCCGACCATCCGGGCGATATGGGCAAGCGCAGGGCCGCGTTCATGGTCATCACCGACGGCAAGTGGACCAACCCGCAGGGCAACATGACCCTCGGCCCGGCCAACCAGGACCCGGCCATCACGGCCGCCGACCTGTACACCAACCAGGAGGTCCCGACCTACGTCGTCGCCATCGGCGACGCCGAGGGCCAGATGTTCGCCGACACCCTGGCCACCGCCGGCGGCACCGGGAAGGCGATCGGTGCCAAGGACCCGCTGGCCCTCGTCGACGCCCTCAAGGCCGTGATCGTCAAGGTCCAGGTGGACGTGGTCGCCCCCGCCTGCGCCCCGGGCCTCCCGCGCGTGATGGTCCTGATGGACAGCTCCTCGTCGATGCTCAACTACAAGATGGGCACCGAGCACGCCCCGGCTGGCATGGGCGGCTGGGACCTGGCCCGCGACGCCCTCGCCGGCGACATGTCGATCTTCGACATCGTCCTCAACAACAACAACAAGGTCGAGGAGTGGGTCCACCTCGGTATCTCGGTGTTCGGCCACAACGCCCCCGCCGAGGAGAAGCTGATCGTGCAATACGGCCCCTGCCGCAAGCCCAACTTCGCCTGGGCCCTCGACCCCGCGAGCTCCTGCGAGGCCCCCGGCTGCGTCGACCCCTACGCGGTGCCACCGATCAAGTGGACCTTCAAGGACGGCTCGATCAACCCGCCCTTCTTCGCCGAGAAGACCGTGAGCCACATGCCGAAGTGTGACTTCGCCGCCCAGGTGCCCAAGGCTTGCATTGGCTCCGGCACCTACACTCACCTCGGCCTCAACCTGATCCAGGCGAACCTCGCCGCATACCAGGCCGAGTGCAAGGCGGTCGACGCGGTCTACCCGTGCGATGACCAGACCGATTTCATCAATATCCTGATCACCGACGGCAAGTACAACTCGACCGACGCCCAGGTCCAGATGCCGCTCGAGGCGATGTACGGCGCTGGCGTCACCACCTACGTCATCGGCTTCGGCGACGCCGTCGACGTGAACCAGCTCAACAAGATGGCCGACTGGGGCTCGGGCAACCTGCTCGACTACTACGACGCCAACAATCAGGATCAGCTCGAGATGTCCCTCAAGGGCATCCTCGAGCAGCTCAGCTTCGACGAGTGCTGCAGCGTCAACGATTGCTCGGTGATCGTCGACCCGGGGAGCGACTCGGACCCCGACCCGCTGCCCTTTGAAAGCACAAGCAGCGCAAGCAGCAGTGGCACCGATACGGGCACGACCGGCGGCGCGACGGGCACCACCGATTCAACCCGGACCGGGACCGGCACCGGGACCGGGACCGGGACCGGCACGAGCGGGCTCTCGACGACGAGCGCCGACACCACCAGCGAGGTGTCCACCGGCTCCGGCGCGTCGTCCGGCGGGACCCCGACGACGACGATGACTCCGCCCACCGCGACCACCGGCGACGGGTCCTCGGGCAGCAGCGGCAGCGGCGGGAGCGGGACCGACGATGGCTGCGGCTGCACGGCCGAGGAGGGCCATGGTGGGCGCGGGGGCCTCGGCGGGGCGCTGCTGGTCCTGGGCGTCGCCGGCCTCCTGCGTCGCCGCCGCGCGTGAACCTGGCCTTAGGGACAGCTACGATTGGGTCGAGCCAGCTTCGCAGCTCCGTTCACCGGAGCTCGACAATCGCGGTCACCAGTCGCGCGGCGGAGGCCGATTGCTCGGCACCCAGACCACGCCGCGTTTGCTCCGCAACTCGCGCATGTCGTGGGATTCGGGCGCTCGCTGGCTGGGTGTCCACTGGAGGAACAGGGCGATCAGCTCCGCCACCTCGGGCGTGGGCGCCAGACCCAGGGCGTCGCGCAGCACCTGGTCATCGAGGCCGGTGAGCGCCGCGGCGCGGCGGATGACCGCCAGATCCATGAAGAAGCCGCGCCGCGCCTCCGGTTCGGCGGGATCGGTCGTGTAGAGCAGGGCGAGCAGCGCGTCGCGGATCCAGGCCGGGTCGCGCTCGCGCGCGCCGATCATCGCCGCGCGGGCGCAGAAGCTGGACAGCACGCCTCGGGCATAACCGTCGATTCGCGCCAGCGCGGCCCCGCGTTGAGCGGGCTCAAGATGCCGCAGCGCTGTCAGGCCCTGGCGGATCTCCTCGTCGAGCGGCGCGGGGAGCCGCGACGGGTGATAGGCCTTCACCGCGGCCAGCCCCCCGGACAGCGCCCGGAGCAACGGATCCAGCGGGGTCTGCGGTGGCGGGGAGTCCATGTCGCAATCGTAGTCGATCACGCGTCGTCGACGCTATCGTCGCTGCTGCTGCGAGCGACTGCGCGGACGATCGCGGGCCATCGGGGCCCGGACCTCGGCCCCGGCGTCGGGCTGTCCGTCGCCCGCGGATTCACGTAGCATCGGGCCGGTCCCACGAGGAGCACGCAGCCTGTCCGTCGCAGCCGACCGCCCCCCCGCCATCGCGGCGCAGCTCGCGTTCACGCGGATCGAGGACGTGTCCGTCGACGACGCGGGCAGCGGCCAGCTGCGGGCGCGGACGCTGCCGGCCGAGGCGCTGGCAGATCCGCGGTCGTACGATCGGCGAAGCTGCCGGGTGATGGATTGCTCGGGGGTCGACGGATTTCGCCCCGAGCTGCGGGAGCACGGCTTCGCCCGCGCCGATCTGTCGCGATTGCGGGGAGTGCAGGCGGCGCTCGCACGGGTCCGCGACGCCGGCCGCGTCGACGAGGCGGACGCCGCGGAGATCCGCCGCGGCCTGACGGGTCGGCGCTTGCCGCTGTCCGGCGGCGCCCGGCTGTGGGTGCTGCACGTCGCGCGCGAGGGCTTCTTCATGCGCCGCGGCGGGCCCAATGGCATGCCGATGGGCAGCGACACGCTCGGCATGAACGGCCACGACGCGGCGGTGATGGTGCACGCGGATCAGGACGTCGACGGCACGCCGCTGCGGCAGCTGCTCCGCGGCGCGGCCCCGTGGCTGTTTCACCACGACTCGCCCGATCGCAGCAATCTCCGGTCGCGATTGTTCCTCGTCAATCTGTGGATCGGGCTCGAGCAGGTGACGCGGCCGCTGGCGCTGATGGACAAGCGCAGCCTCGATCGCCGCGCGCACCAGCTGCGCCATGGGCTGGTCACCGACTCGTTCTTGCGGCGGCGCGAGGATATGCGGATCAACGATATCTGGACCTTCCTGCACGACGCGGGGCAACGGTGGTACTTCAGCTCGGAGATGGACATCACCACGGGCTACGTGTTCGAGACCCTCGGCACCCCGCACGGCTCGCTGGTTCTGGCGGGGGAGGAGCGGGCGGAGGCTCGCTACCGCCAGCTCGTGGCCGCCGCGGAGGCGGTGGAGCGGGGCGACTGTGCGGGCGCCGTGCGGGTCCTCGCCGCCGCCGATGACGTCGACAGCGCGTGGCCCGAGCCCGCGACGGCGCCGCTGCGCCAGGCCATCGCGGTGATGGAGGGCTTGCTCGCGGAGGCACGCGCGAGCAGCTCCGCCCTGTGTCGCGGCGAGGGCGCTGCGGGGTGGCTGACGCGGGCGCGGGCGGCCGCGGAGCGGGTGGTGCGAAGGTCGCTGGAGATGCGGGTCGTCGGCCTGGTCCTGTGAGGCGAGGGCAGGTGACATGGGCGGCGACTTGGCGGACGATGGCCGGCGTGCACCGTCGACTCGTCGCCGTCCCTGTCCTGCTGCTCCTGACCCTCGCGGCCTGCTCCGGGGGCACGGGTGACGCGACGACCGGTACGGGCGGTACGGGCGGTACGGGCGGTGCGGGCTCGAGCGGCGGGCCGACGGCGAGCGGGGAGGTGCCGACGACGGGTGGGAGCGCCGGGAGCTCTGGCCCGACCTCCGGCGATCCGACCGGGATGACGGGTTCAGATCCTTCGGGCCCGGCGACCACAGATCCAGCGACGACCGATCCAGGCGCGACCGACACGAGCCCCGGGACGACGCAGGGGACGGATACCGGCGACGATCCGCCGCCGCTCGATGAGACCGCCTGCCAGGGCTACGCGACGCGCTACTGGGACTGCTGCAAGGCGCATTGCGGGTGGGAGGGCAACGTCAACCCGGCGACCGAGCCGCTGCAGAGCTGCAACAAAAATGACCAGAGTTTGGGACCTGTGTATGACGTGATGAGCTCGTGCCAGTCGCCGGCCGAGGGCAGCGCGTTCACCTGCTACGACGAGGCGCCGTGGGCGGTCAGCGCCAAGCTGGCGTACGGCTTCGCGGCGGTGCCGGCCCAGGGCGACGTGTGTGGCCGCTGCTACCAGCTGGAGTTCGATGGGACCGGGCACTACAACGCGCAGGATCCGGGGTCGGTCGCGCTGGGCGGGAAGACGATGATCGTCCAGGCGACCAACATCGGCTTCGACGTCGGCGGGGGCCAGTTCGATATCTTGACCCCGGGCGGCGGGGTCGGGTTGTTCGATGCGTGCTCGTATCAGTGGGGGGTCGACAAGGCGGAGCTCGGGGCGACCTACGGCGGGTTCATGACCAAGTGCCAGGAGCAGCACCCGGGCGACCACGCGAAGCAGAAGGAGTGCGTGCTCGGCCGCTGCGCCGCGGTGTTCGACGACCCGGTGCTGGCGCCGCTGGCCAAGGGCTGCGAGTGGTATGTGGGCTGGTACGAGGCCGCGGACAACCCGAACCTGCATTATCAGGAGGTCGCGTGCCCCGCGGCGCTGGTGGCGGTGTCGGGCATCGATCGCGGGGCGCTGGGCGACATCGCGGCGTGCCAGGGCGGGGCGAGCTGCTCGCAGCAGGAGATGGACAACTGCGACTGCGCGTGGACCAACGGCGGGAAGAACTGCGGGCAGGACGACGGCTCGTGCTGCTGGACGGCGTGCTGCGCGTAGCGGGTGTGGGCATGCGCGCGCGGCCCTGGTGCTGGCTTTTCGTGGTGTTGGCGGGGTGCCAGCATTCGCGGCGTGATGAGCAGCAGGCGCCAGCGATCGGCCCGCTTCCGCCCAGCGTGACCGCGGATGCTGGCGCGCCACGGGTCGTCCTTGCTGCCGATCGGGGCCAGCTCGCGGCGCCGCCAGCGGGCGCGTCGCTGTGGGCCGACCGAGTCTGCGTCGAGGCGGCTGGCGCGGGCGGCCACCGCCTGGTGGTCGACAACGATTGCGGCTGCAACGACGGTCTGCTGTGCGCGCCCGACGTGGCCGGCCCGGGGCGCCTCGAGCTCGGCCTGCGCCTCGATCCCGAGCGTCAGCCGATGTGCGACGATTGTTTCGCCATGGTGCCCGGGCGCTGCCCGCTGCCGGTGCTGAGCCCGGGGCAGTGGACCGTGACGCTCGCGGGGGCGCCATTGTTCGAGCTGGCGGTCGACGGCGCCGGGCAGCCCGAGGCGGGCTGCTGGACGCGGGCCCTGCGCTGAGTCCGGCGCCTGGCGAGCCCGGACACTTGTGACGATGAATCTGCGTGCCGGCAGTCTGCCGATCACCTTCACCGTGGCGAGGGGCGGGCGGGAGCGACGCCACCGGAGGCATCAACAATTCTGTGACTCGCCATCATTGGGATCAATGATGGCGGTCCCGATCTGGAGCGGCGGAACGGTGTATGCGAAGGTATTGCGGCGCACGCAGCCCATTTTTCACTTACCAATCGACGATTCGAGACACAAGGTACCTTTGTACATTTGATGTGAACGCGGCCCGGCGATCCGAGTGGGTTGCCACGTGCCGCGAGTAACCTCAAGCAAGGATCCTTCGTCATGACCCGCAAACACATCATCCCGAGCCTCTCCCTCGCCGCCCTCGGCCTCATCACCGCCTGCACTGAACCGCCGGGCGACACCGAGCTCCGTCAGGGTCTCGTCGTCCACTCCGATATTCCCTACAACGACGACGTCGGCGGTTTTCGCTATACCGTGACCGAGGTCGACTGCGACAGCGGACAGCCGGTCCCGGGCGGCGTCAGCGAAACCACGACGATCGGCCGCGACGCGCTCTACCTGCCCAACGGCATCCCTGCCTTTGAGGGCAAGCCCTTCGATCCCGAATCCGAGCACATCTTCGGCGACCACTACTTCCTGCTGCCCGTCGGTTGCTACGATGTCCTCTCGGAGCCGCTGAAGGCCGCCTCGGACGAGCCCTCCGACAGCTGCTACGCCGCGCACGCGCGCAACGTCGAGGTCGTCGATGGCCTGACCACCGAGATCACGCTGATCAGCCAGTGCCTCGGACCGGGTCGCGGCGGCCTCGACGTGGTCACGAGCCTCAATCACCCGCCCACCCTCGAGGATCTCACCTTCGAGCCCTCGAAGTTCGTATCCACCTGCAACGGCATCGAGGTGTGTGCGACCGCCACGGACCTCGACGGCGATCCGCTCGAGTTCGCGTGGAAGCAGACCGGCGGCACCAAGGTCGCCCGCGGCCCCGCCGTCACCAGCACCACCGTCAACACGGACGGCACGGTCACCCAGTGCATCGTCCTCCAGACCGGCGCTGTCGGCGACTACGAGATGGAGGTCACCGTCTACGACCTGGCCTACGACGAGGACGGCGAGCTCGTGCATATCGAGGATCTGCTGGCCGCCCAGGGCGACCCGGCGCCCTCGCACGACGACCTCCGCGTCCCGATCCACGCTGGCGTCGAGTGCCCGATCACCGGCAACACCGTCGTCATGGTGTTGACCCTCCACGGGCCGAACGGCAAGACCCTCGCCAGCGCGGACGCGAAGACCCTGACCAAGAACGCGGTCGACTTCGTCAACCCGGCCGGCGGCACGCCGAAGATCCTCCTGATCCACGACTATAACAACCATGACGAGGACAACGCCGACGTCGCGGCGATCGGCGCCGACCTCAAGGGTCTCTACGGCGCCGCGAATGTCACCATCACCGAGCCCACGCGCATCGTGCGGCCCGAGGATGTCGCCGGCTTCGACGTGGTGTGGTTCTCCAACCCGGGCTGGCCGATGGGCAACATCTCCTCGCTGCCGACCACCTTCAACACCCTGCTCGACTTCCGTGGCGGCGGTGGCGGCCTCATCCTCCAGGGCGACGACATCACCCAGTCGTCGACCCCGACGCTCCCGCTGATGGAGACCCTCACCTACATGCGCTTCTCCAACAACGGCACCAACGCCTGCGGCCTTGGTATCGACAATTGGGGCGACAGCGCCTACGACGTGAGCTTCGCCAGCGAGACCCACCCGCTGCTCACCGGCCTCTCCGGCAAGAGCTTCAAGTACAACAACGACATCGACCATTCTTCGGCGATGATGCTCGGCGAGCAGGTGCTGGCCACCGGCAAGGTCGCAAGCGGGAACTGCTCGGTGTCCACCCCCGCGCTGGTCGCCATCGACCCGCTGGCCATCACCTCGACGATCCCGTGAGCGAGGGGAGGCGGTCCCGGCCGCGCCCCATCCTGCTGTTCCTGCTCGGGCACCGCGGCGCGGTGCCCGAGGCAATTCTGGTGGATTGGAAGTCGCTGTCCCGGACGGCGCGGCGCTGCGCCCAATAGGCGACGCCACCTTGCCACGTCGTATCGCCGAGGCCCAGCCCGCCACCGAGGAGCTGGACGAGCAGCCCCATCACCCCGGCGATCGCCCCCGAGGCAGCGTAGAGCGGAATCACGACGCTGGAAGCCTGGGTGCGCGACGCTCAGGGCACCGCCTCGACAGAGGCAGGCAACGGCCTGCAGTGCGTGATGTCGTTGACGTGGATGCGATTGTGGGCGTGAAAGATCACATATTCGGCGCCGCAGGCAGAAAAGACTTCGCATACGCCGTCACGGAAGGTCTGTCCGTCGCGCAGCTGGACCGCCACCAGTTCGTTCCCCGTGGCGGCGTGGACGAGGACAGCGACGACTTCAGGACTTGTGCACATGGGACTCCTCCGTTTATCCAAGCTCGCACGAATCGTCCGCCGAGTCATTGGCCCAGGTGCCACGGTTGTGCGCATATTTCACGCCGGAACGACACGCATCCGTGCAATCAATGCTGATGACCTGCGCCACCGCAGCGGTGATCTCAGGCCGTGACCTGGACCTTCGCGGACCGGCGGCTCGGTGTGGAGGCCGGGCGCGCGACCAGCGACCGCGGCTCGCAGATGGCCGCGAGGGTCTGGACGACGTCGTGCTCCGCGCCGTTCTTCTTGCGGGCCATGGCGTCACGCGCCAGATCGTTGAGCGAAAGCAGGGACCTCCCCTGCGTATATGCCGCCATGCAGATGTCGCGGTCGGTCACCATTCCCGCCAGATGCCCTCCGTCGTTGTCGACGACGACGCGTGCGTCAATATGGTGAGACGCACCGTTTGCTTGGGCGCCGAGAGTGGCCGCGGAAGTCGGGCGCGCAGCAGGACCAAGGTTCAGGCGCCCGGCGCAGCGGCGGTCGTGAGCACCTGGGTGAGGGCCCGGGCGAGCGCCTCGGGGGCGCCGGGGCGGACCAGGGGGGCGCCGGGGTAGAGGTCGTGCATGAGCTCGGGGATGCCGCCGACGGCGGTGGCGACGACGGGGAGGCCGAAGCGGTGGGCCTCGGCGATGACGAGGGGGGCGCCCTCGGAGAGGCCGCCGACCTCGCGGGAGGGGACGCAGAGGAGGGCGGCGCGGCGGTAGAGGGCGTCGCGTTCGCGGCCGGCGACGAAGCCGTGGAAGCGGGCGTCGAGCTTGCGGGCGGCGGCCAGGGCTTGCAGGCGCGGGCGCTCGGGGCCGTCGCCGGCGATGTCGAGGCGCGGCGGGTGGGGCATGAGGGCGGCGGCTTCGATCAGGTCGGCGACGCCCTTCTGTTTGATCAGTCGGCCGACGAACAGGACCTCGCGGTGATCGTTCGGCGCAGTCGCGGGTGGCGCGTCGTCGGGGACGGTGGCGACCATGGTGTCGACGTGACAGTGCGAGGGCGGGGTGGCGAGGCCGAGGGCGGCGGTGAAGCGGGCGAGCTTGTCGCGCGACGGGAAGTGCAGGCGGTCGGCGGCGAGCAGCGAGCGCAGGGCTCGCTGGCGCAGCGGGCCGGGCAGGGCGAGGACCAGGTCGATGTCGGTGCCGTGGCCGTGGAGCTCGCAGGGCAGGCCTGCGGCGCGGGCCTGCGGCGCGGCGAGCAGGCCGCAGGGTGCGAACATATGCGCGGCGACGAGGTCGGGCTTGTATCGGTGCAGTTCGCCGTCGAGGGCGCCGCGCAGCGCGGTGAGGAAGGGCGGGACCAGCAGGGCGCGCCACGGGCGGTCGCGGATGTTCTCGAGGATACCGAAGTGGCCGGTGAGCGAGGAGAGGCCGTGCGGGGCGTAGCGGAAGCGGACGACCTCGCAGGGGCTGGCGAGCGCGCCTGCGACCCACGCGGTGTCGGGGACGAGGAAGCGGACGGTGTCGCCGGCGGCGGCGCGGGCCTCCCAGTGGCGGAGGATGAAGCGGCCGCGGGGGTCGTCGGGGTATTGTGGGAAGGTCGAGCTGAGGACCAGGACCCTCACAGGCGCTCCAGCACCAGCACGTAGAAGCCGGCGAGGGCGGCGAGGGGGGTGTCCATCAGGGCCCACTCGAGGCGGTTGTGGAGGGCGCCGACGACGGGGAGGCGGGCGACGATCGGGTGCAGGGTGGTGACGCGGATGCCGAAGCGGTCGACGATGCGGGTGTGCTCCGGGAGCTGCGCGGCGGCCTCGGCGGGGCTCCAGAAGCGGGTGCTGATCGCGTCCTCGTGGAAGGCCTGCGAGGTGCTCTGCGGGCCCCAGAGGCGCTTGATCAGGTAGCGCAGGGAGTGACGATTGTAGATGTCGAAGATGAGGTGGCCGCCGGGCCGCGTGACGCGGACCATCTCGCGCATGCAGGCGTCCCAGTCGGGGATGTGGGCCAGGACCTTGAACGAATAGCTGAGGTCGAAGCTGGCGTCGGCGAAGGGCAGGGCAGTGGCGCTGCCCTCCTGCACGTCGAGGCCGCGCTCGCGGGCCCGCGCGAGCATGCCGGGCGAGAGGTCGACGCCGCGGGCGCTGCGGGCGTGCGGGGCGACCCGCTTGAGGACGAGGCCGGTGCCGCAGCCGACCTCGAGGACGTCCTGGTCGGTGCAATAGCGGCGGACGATCGCGGCGGCCTGGTCGTCGATCAGCTTGTGATAGCCGTGGTCGCGGTCGCGATCGTAGCGATCGGCGAAGGCGTCGTAGTAGGCGCGGTTATCGGTGGACTTGGCGGTCTCGGGCATCGCGCGCCTCCAGGGCGTCGTGGCGCGCACCATAACACCGCGGCAGCGGGGCGGGCGAATTTCCGGGCCGGCGCTCGTGATAGGGTCGGGGATGCTGAAGAAGGCGCGCAGGACAGCGATCGTGATGGTGCTGGCTGGCAGCTCGGCGGGCGGCTGCGGCGACGACGGTGCACGAGGCGACACGACGAGTCCGTCCGGGACCGCGACGACTGGCGCGAGTGTCGGGGGCACGAGCGGAGGCGGCCCCGGTGAGACCGGCACACCCACCACGGCGCCGACGGGCGAGACCGGCGTGGCGGCGACGGGTGACACGAGCACCGGCGAGGCGTTGACGGGCAGCGCGGGCAGCACGGGCAGCACGGGCGAGCCGGCGAGCACGGGGGACGCGACGACCGGGGGTTCGTGCCTGGACATCCTGCCGATGCCGGTCGGACCGGAGGCGGTGCTCGCCGACGAGTACAAGCCGTACTATCAGGCCTACGATCTCGGGGCCGTGCCGAAGCAAGGCGGGGGGGTGCTGCCGCGGCTGGGGGGGCTGGTGATCGCGCCGGACGACCCGCTCCTGGCCTACGTGATCGGGCCCTCGGAGGTGCCGGAGGCGCAGCTGCATAGCATCGTGCTCGAGCGGGGGCCGTGCGGGCACATCATCGGGTTCAAGGGCGAGGCGCAGCCGGTGTTGATGGCGCCGTACCTCGACCTGATGGTGAACGGGCCCAAGGGCATCGTCTTCGTGTCGCACTATCCGACGGCGGAGCTCTCGCAGTACGTCCCTGGCCAGGTGGCGCTGGCGAGCACGATCGACCTCGCCGGGCTGGGAATGGAGGCGATCCACAGCCCCGGCGGGATCAACTTTGTGCCGCCTGGTTATCCGGAGGCCGGGCAGCTGCGGATCGCGGGCTTCAACATCAATCACAACGGTACCAGCGGGTGGTACCGCGCGACGATCGAATTCACGGACCCCGCCTATGCGATCACCAAGCTGAGCAAGACCGTCGATATCCCGAACGGCCCCGGCGGGTTTGCGTACATCCCGATCGGCTCGCCGCTGTTCCCGGAGCAGCGGATCATCATGACCGAGTGGGACTCGGTTCCGCAGGCGGTATCGTCGTTCGCCGTCGATGCCGCGGGTGACCCGATCCCGGCCACGCGCAAGGGCTTCTTCACCAGCTTCGTCAAGCCGTGGGGCTCGTACTTCGAGCCGGAGACCGGCGATTACATCTTCCTGCAATGGGAGAACCAGCCGGACCACGTCTATATCGTGCAGGGCTTCGTGCCGCCGCCGCCGCTGCCGGGCTAAGAGGGCCCGGTCGGGGCGTCGTCGTCGCTATCGGTGGACTTGGCGGGCTCGGGCATCGCGGGCCTCCAGGGCGTCGTGGAGCGCACCGTAACACCGCACCATCGGGCCCAGCGAGAATTCGCGGGCCGCGAGGGTGGCGGCGGCGGCGGAGGCGGAGCGCAGCGCCGCGTCGGCGAACCTGGGGGCTCGCCGAGAAGACTCTTGGTCATGCGGCGAATAAAATGCCGTGTCGCTTCTCGTCCACGGGAGTAGGGTCCCGACCATGGACGGACTGACGACCAGCGAAGCCGCCGCGAGGCTCGTCCGGGACGGCCCCAACGCCTTGCCGACGGCGGGACCGCGATCGACCTGGGCCATCCTGCTCGACGTGGTGCGCGAGCCGATGTTCCTGCTGCTGCTCGCCTGTGGTGGTTTGTATATCGTCCTCGGTGACATCCGTGACGCGCTGATGCTGGTGGGTTTTGTCGTGGTGGTGATCGTCATCACCCTGTTCCAGCAGCGTCGCACCGAGCGGGCGCTCGAGGCCCTCCGCGACCTGTCGAGCCCGCGCGCGCTGGTGGTCCGCGACGGTGTCCGCACGCGAATCGCCGGACATGACGTGGTGCCGGGCGATCTGCTGGTCATCGCCGAGGGCGACCGCGTGGCGGCCGACGCGGTGCTCCTGACGGGCAGCAACGTGGCGGTCGACGAGTCGCTGCTGACAGGCGAGTCGGTGCCGGTCGGCAAGCAGCCCGTCGCCGCCGGTACGCCCGTGCCGAGCGTGATGGGCGCGGCCGGAGGCGACGGGTCGTCCCACCTGTTCTCCGGGACGCTGATGGTCGGTGGCGCCGGGCTGGCGCGGGTGCTCGGGACCGGCGCCTCGACGGCGCTGGGGCGGATCGGCGCGGCGCTGGCCAGGGTCGTCGAAGAGCCGACGCGGATTCAGAAGGAGACCTCGAAGGTGGTGCGTCGTCTGGCAATGGTCGGCCTGGCGTGTGCGGCCTTCGTCGCCGTGGCCTATGCGCTGACCCATGAAGGCGACTGGCTGCACGGGCTGCTGGCCGGGTTGACGCTGGCGATGGCGATCCTGCCGGAGGAGCTGCCAGTGATGCTCGTGATCTTCCTCGGCCTCGGAGCCTGGCGGCTCGCGCAGCAGAAGGTGCTGACGCGCCGCGTGCCCGCGATCGAGACCCTGGGGGCGGCGACGGTGCTGTGTGTCGACAAGACCGGCACCTTGACCGAAAATCGGATGGCGCTGGCGGTCCTGGCGGTCGACGGCGAATCCACCGACCTGCGCGGCCAGCCTGGCGCCGCGCTTCCGGAGGCCTTTCATGCGCTCGTCGAATTCGCCGCATTGGCGAGCCACCGCGAGCCCTTCGACCCGATGGAGAGGGCGATCCGCGAGACCTTACAACGCTTGCTCGCCAGCACCGAACACGTGCATCCCGAATGGGAGCTGGTCGACGAGTATCCGCTCTCGCCGGAACTGCTGGCGATGTCCCGGGTCTGGCGCTCGGCCGATGCGCGCAGCTACGTGATCGCGGCCAAGGGCGCGCCGGAGGCGATCGTCGAGCTGTGTCATCTGCCGGCCGAGCAGGCCGAGGCGATCGCGGCCCGGGTCATCGCGCTCGCCGAGGGGGGCTTGCGGGTCCTCGGCGTGGCGAGGGCGGTGGCCCTTGTGGCGCCGCTGCCCGATCACCAGCACGCCTTTGAGTTCGAGTATCTCGGCCTGCTCGGGCTCGCCGACCCGGTGCGTCCGGCGGTGCCCGGGGCGCTCGCCGAGAGCCACGCCGCGGGCGTGCGCACGCTGATGATCACCGGCGACCATCCGGCGACCGCCATGGCCATCGCGCGCCAGATCGGGCTCGACACGTCGGCGGGTCATATGACGGGCCTGGACCTCGAGGCGCTGTCGCCCGAGGCGCTCGGCGCCCGGTTGCGGACCGTGAATGTGTTTTGCCGCGTCAACCCGGACCACAAGCTACGGCTGGTGGAGGCGCTCAAGGCCAATGGTGAGATCACCGCGATGACCGGCGATGGGGTCAACGACGCGCCGGCGCTCAAGGCGGCGCATATCGGCATCGCTATGGGCGGTCGCGGCACCGACGTCGCCCGCGAGTCGGCGAGCCTGGTGCTGCTCGATGACGACTTCACGTCGATCGTCCACGCGATCCGCCTCGGCCGCCGGATCTTCGACAATCTCAAGAAGGCGATCGGGTTCACCCTCGCGGTCCACGTCCCGATCGTGGGGCTGTCGATCATGCCGGTGCTGTTCGGCTGGCCGCTGGTGCTCCAGCCGGTCCACATCCTGTTCCTTCAGCTCGTCATCGACCCGACCTGCTCGATCGTCTTCGAGGTCGAGCAGGAGGACGCTGACACGATGACCCGCCCGCCGCGGCCGCTCACCGCGAGGTTGTTCGACGCCGATACGCTGTGGGTCGGTCTGCTGCAGGGGGTGCTCGTCACGGGCCTGGTCACGGCGGCGAGCCGCCTCGGCGCGGAGGATCCCGATACGGCGCGCGCGCTGGCGTTTGTGTCGCTGGTGCTCGCCTCGCTGGCGCTCATCGCCGCCAATCGCTCGCGCACGCGGACGGCGTGGGCGATGCTGAGGACGCGCAATGCGGCGCTGGGATGGATCGCGGGCGGGACGATAGGGCTGCTCGGAGGGCTCATGGCGATCCCGGCGCTGCGATCGATCTTCGGGTTCGGGGCGCTCACGCCAGGGCAGTTCGCGCTCGCCCTCGGCGTCGCCGCGGGCAGCCTGGTGGGCTGTGAGATCGTGAAGCGGCTGGTGCCCGTGCGCGGCGTCCCGCGGCCGCGGGCCCGGAGGCTGGCCTGAGCCCGATAAACACGAAAGATACCAAGACTCTCAGTTTCGCATGTCGAGAATGGATCGACGTACTTGAAATCTGCGTCACAAAATCGCCAAACCACGGGTGGCTGCCTTCGATCTCGAGGGTGATGCGCTTCGATTCGTCGTCGTCGCGGCTATCGGTGGACTTGGCTGGCTCGGGCATCGCGCGCCTCCAGGGCGTCGTGGAGCGCACCGTAACACCGCACCATCGGGCCCAGCGAGAATTCGCGGGTGGCGAGGGTGGCCGCGTCGGCCGAGGCGCAGCGCAGCGCCGCGTCGGCGCGGCATAGCGCGAGGGCGGCTCGCGCGAAGGCTTCGGGCTCGGCGGGCGCGGCCTGGCCGGGGTGGAGCTGGTGGTGCGCGCCGACGCGGAAGAGCTCGCGCACGGGGTCGGCGTCGACGGCGAGGACGGGCACGCCGCGGGCGATGCCCTCGAGCAGGACCAGCGGGAGGTCGACCTTGCGGCGCACGTGGTCGGCGGCGTAGAGCTGCAGCGATGCGCCGCGCAGGAGGGCGTCCATGTCGGGGACCTCGCCGCGGAGGGCGACGCGGCCGCGGGCGAGCGGGCCCTCGAGCTCGCGCTCGATGTGCGCGCGGGCCTCGCGATCGCCGTCGGCCTTGGGACGGCAGGCGATCGTGAGGGTCCAGGCAGACAGGGCGGGCTCGGCGAGGGCGCGGCCGACGGCGATGAGGCGCCCGGCGACGTCGAGGTCGAGGTCGCCGGCGTAGAGCAGCGAGCGGCGCGCGGCGACCTGGGCGGGCGGGTCGACGGGGACGGTGGCGACGGCGGGGTAGATGCGGTGGATCTTGGTTTCGGGGACGCCGGCGGCGACGAGGCGGCGCGCGGTGTGATCGGAGAGCACGACGATCGCGTCGAGCGGGCGCAGCAGGGCGGTCCAGGCCTCGCAGCCGTGGGCCGACATGAGGCTCTGCACGAGTAAGCGGCGCGGCTGGAGGCGGCGCAGCGAGGCGACGGCGCGCGAGGTGACCGGGTTCGGGGTGAAGCAGAGGTGGACGGGGAGCTCGCGGCGCGCCGGGTGGAGCATCGCCGCGAGCACGCGCAGCTTGGCGAGCAGGCCGGGGCTGTAGCCCATCGGCGCGTGGTCGAGGACACGGTCGCCGGGGCGCAGCGGGTGCGCGGGGTCGCCGAGGTAGACGAGCGGGCGATCGCTCGGGGTGTGGGTGATGAGGTCGCGGATGAGCACGGTGGAGCCGTCGCGGAAGGGCGGGCGCAGCGGCTTGGAGACGATGAACCAGGGGGCGGGCATGACGGCGATCACGGCGCGTTGGCGCCGGGTTGTGCCTCCCCGGCGGGGCGCTTGCGGAGGGCGCGGACCTCGACGAGGTTGAGGGCCTTCGTGGCGACGACGACGGCGATGAAGACCAGCGCGAGGGCGGCGAGCTTGACGAGGATCATGAGCTTGCCGGCGGGCATCCAGGCGCGGGCGGCGAGCTCGACGCAGACCGCGGCGGCGGCGACCTTGAGGAAGAACAGCAGGGGGACGCGGGCGGCGAAGCTGCGGGTGAGGGCGAGGAGGCTGACGAGGCCGGCGAGGGCGCCGGCGGAGGCGACCGCGATCGCGGCCCCGGCGGTGAAGCGGCCGGGGACGAGCGCGAGGCCGAGGCCGGCGACGGTGATCAGCGGGACGGCGATCAGGGCGACGGCGACCCGCGTACGCTGCACGGAGTTGAAGATCCAGGCGGCGGTGATGGTGAGGGAGTAGCCGGACATGCCCCATACGAGCAGGCGCAGCTCGTCGGCGGCGGAGGCGTAGGCGGCGGGGAACAGCAGGCGCTGGACCTCGGGCGCCGCGCTGGCGCCGACGCTGCTCATGAAGGCGAGCAGGAGCACGCAGACGCGGGCGGTGGCGCCGACGTAGCGGCTGATCTCGGCGTGGTCGCGGCCGGCGTGGAGGGTCGCGATCAGCGGGAACATGACCAGGCTGACGGCGTTCATCAGGCTGTAGGGGACGCGGGCGATCAGCTGGGCGCTCGAGTAGAAGCCGAGGGCGTCGTCCTGGGCGGCGGTGATGGCGTGGCGCTTGAGGAGGAACAGGTCGAAGCCCTGGAGGACGTTGACCCCGGCGGTGAAGAGGGCGAGCACGATCGCGAAGCTGGCCATCGGCGGCAGCGGGCCGGCGCCGGCGCCCGCACCCGCGGGGCGGGCGAGGGTGACGAACACGATCGAGAGGCCGAAGGCGAGCAAGGAGGCGAGGGTGAAGCCGCCGAGGATGAAGGTGAGACCGAGGCCGAGCGCGGCGGCGGCGATGATGAGGCCGGCCTTGGTGGCGGCCATGAAGATGTCGAGGCTGGCCTGCAGCTGGAAGCGGCGGGTGGCGTTGACGGTGCCGACGTTGACGGCGTAGACGGCGTAGATCAGCGGGATCGGTGCGACGATGCGCAGGGGATCGGCGAGCGCGGGGTCCTGCATGAAGCGGCCGGCGATGAGGTCGGCGCCGAGGAAGAGGACAGCGGCGACCAGGCCACCGAAACCTGCGGCGACGCGGAAGCCGCGGCGACGCAGGGCGTCGTAGTTGGGACAGCCGACGCCGTACTCGGCGGACATCGGGCGGCTGACGGCGAACAGGAGGGTCTGGATCAGCACCATGTTGGGCACGGTGATGAACTGGCTGAGGACGTTGTAGTCGCCGTAGGTGGCGGGCGAGACCAGCTGGGTGAGGTAGATCGAGACGGCGTAGCCGGCGAACAGGAAGAAGAGCTTGGCGAAGCCGATCGAGATGCCGCCGGTGCCGAGCCCGCGCGCCTGGGTGGAGGGCGTTGCCATCGCGGCGGGACGCTAGCACGAACAGGTGGGGCCGTAGGTGGCGCTCCGCGGGCTCTCAGGGCGCCGCTGTGGCCTGCGTGGGTGGCCGCTCCGCGGGCTCTCAGGGCGTGGGTGTGGCGAGCCAGGCGCGGCGCAGGCCGAGGGTCTGCGGGCTGAGGGCGGCGTCCGGGGCGAGCTCGAAGTGGAAGCTGCGGTGCGGGTCGACGGCGAGGACGAGGCTGCGCAGCTCGAGGCGGCCGCCGCGGAACACGGCCAGCTCGACGCGCTCGCCGGGCGGGTGATCGCCGAGGCGGAGCTGGGCCTCGTCGCCGGTGTGGACGCGCAGGCCCGCGACCGCGACCACCTCGTCGCCGAGCATGAGGCCGGCGGCGGCGGCGGGGCTGCCGGGCTCGAGGTTCTTCACGCTGCGCTCGGGGTCGAGGACCAGGCCGGTGTAGGGGCGCGGGCCGGCCTCGCTGGTGACGCGCACGCCGATGCGGGCGAGCAGCTCGGGCAGCGGGAGCTCGGCGGTGGCGTCGACGTGGCGGGCGAAGAAGGCGTCCATCGCCTCGCCGGCCTCGGCGCTGGCGGCCGCGACGATGTCGGCCTGGGTGATGCCCTTGCCGCGCGCCCCGTGGCTGGCCATGAGGCGGCGAAACAGGCCCGGGAGCGAGCCCTGGAGGCCGTGGCTGGCGGATCGCAGGCGCAGCTCGAGGTCGAGGCAGAGGCCGAGGTAGTGGCCCTTTTCGTAGTAGCTGATGACGGTGTTGCCGTGGCTGGGGCTGGGCTTGTAGGCCTTGATCCACGCGTCGTGGCTGAGCTCCACCAGCGGGCTGTGGTTGCGGCCGGGCTTGCGGAGGTAGGCGCTCCAGCCGGTCGCGAGGTCCTTGAGGTAGGCGTCGGGGGCGAGCAGGCCGGCGCGCAGCAGGGCCTGCTGCTCCATGGTCTCGGTGAAGCCCTCGGAGAACCACAGCAGGCGGGTGTAGTCCTCGCCGCGGTAGTCGTAGGGGGTGAGGTCGGCGTCGCGCAGGCGCTTGGCGTTCCACAGGTGGAAGAACTCGTGGGCGGCGAGGTTGCTGACGCGGCGGTAGCCGGTGGGGTCGGAGAAGATGTCGCGAGGCACGCGCATGAGGGTGCTGCTGGCGTGCTCGAGGCCGCCGTCGCCGGTGTCGTCGGCGACGAGCATGAAGACGTAGCGGGGCAGGGGCAGGCCGCCCATCAGCTCGGCGAAGGCGCGGACGATCTTCTGCAGGTCGGCGGCGATGCGGGCGGTGTCGGCGTTGCTGCCGGCCGGCGCGGCGAAGACCAGCTCGACGCGGGTGGAGGCGACGGTGAAGCTGCGCAGCTCGGGGGTGCCGAGGATGAAGGGGGCGTCGACCAGGGCGTGGTAGTCGGGCGCGACGAAGCTGGCGTTGCCGGCGGGAGCGGGCGCCGGATCGAGGGCGCTGTGCGCCTGCCAGCCGGCGGGGAGCGTGAGCTCGACGCGCGCGGGCCGGGCCGTCTCGCCGACCAGGTAGAGGAAGATCGAGGCGCCGTTGAGCGTGGCGTGGCGGTCGTCGACGTGGCTGGTGCGCACGCCGGGCTCGTCGGCGAAGACGCGGTAGCGGATCCGAAAGCCGCGCAGGCCGTGGTCGACCCGCCAGGTCTGCTTGTCGATCTGCTTGACGGGCAGCGGGCGGCCTTGCAGATCCTCGGCGCGCAGGCCGTCGACGTGGCGGGCGTGGTCGCGGACGAGATAGGAGCCGGGGGTCCACGCCGGCATGGCGACCTGGCTGCGCAGGCCCTTCGCGCGGGCGACGGTCATTGTGACGTGGACCCACTGCTCGGTGGGCGCGGGGATCTCGAGCGCGTAGGTGACGAGGCGGCGCGGGGCGTCGACGGTCGCGCGGGCGGGCTCGCTGGCTCCGGGGGCTCCGGGGGCCCCGCGGGTCGTGGCGGGCGGGGCCGCGGCGCAGGCGGCCAGCGCCGCGGCGAGGACGAGCGGTCGGCGGAGCATCGGCCGGGGAGTGTACCAGCGGGGGCCGGGACGGTGTTCCCCGGCGCAGCTGCGTGCCCGTGGCGCGAGGCAGTACGTCGGCTTCGCCACGCGCCCGACGAAGGTGCGTGCCCGTGGCGAGGGCGGCTAGCTCTTGTTGGCGCGCAGGGTGCTGAAGCGGGCGCTGTTGTTGCTCATGAGCGGCCCCGGCGGCTGCGCGCGGGGGGGCGGTGGTCTGGTGATGTCGGCGGGGATGCGGAGGAGGAAGACGGAGCCGACGCCCGGGGCGCTGTCGACGGTGAGTTCGCCGCCCATGAGCTTGACCAGGCCGAGGGTGATCGTGAGGCCGAGGCCGGTGCCGCCGTAGCGGCGCGCGGTGGCGGCCTCGGCCTGCTCGAAGGGCTCGAACACGCGGACGATCTGCTCCTGGTTCATGCCGATCCCGGTGTCGCTGACGCGCAGCTCGAGCCAGCCATCGTCGCGCTGGACGGCGAGGCCGATCTGGCCGTGCTCGGTGAACTTGGCGGCGTTGGCGAGCAGGTTGAAGATGATCTGGCGCGTGCACACGGGGTCGCCGACCACCGTGGGGTCGCTGCCGAGGAGGATCTCGACGACCAGGATGTTGGCGCCGCGGGCGATCGCCGGGCGCATGGTCTCGACGAGGTCGCCGAGGGTGGCGGCGAGGTCGAAGCGGACCGGCTCGAGGCGCATCTGCCCGGCCTCGATCTTGGAGAGGTCGAGGATGTTGCCGATGAGCTGCAAGAGGTGGCGACCGGCGGAGTCCATGCGCTCGGCATCGGCGACGATCTGGGCCATGCCGCGCTCGCCGGCCTCGTCGCGCACGAGCTCGATGTAGCCGAGGATCGCGTTCAGCGGGGTGCGCAGCTCGTGGCTCATGTGCGCGAGGAAGGTCGACTTGGCGCGGCTGGCCTGCTCGGCCGCGTCGACGGCGGTCTGGGCGGCGACGGCGGCGACGTCGCGGCGGGCCAGCTCGACGCTGCTCTGTTGCAGGAGGACCCGCCGCTCCTCGAGCGCGCGCTGGCTGCTGCGGGCGGCGCTGCGGGCCAGGTCGCGCCCGCGCACGCCGGCGCGGGCGGCCAGGCCGAGCGCGAGCAGCAGCGCGGCGGGGGCGAGCGACAGGGCGATGGTCGGGAGGGTTGGGTCGCCGCCGACGCGGGCGAGCCCGAGGCCGGCGCAGACGACGACGCAGGCGAGGGTCCAGCGGAGCACGTTGCGGCCGTCAACGATGGCGGTGAGGCTGATCGCCACGGCGAGCGCGGCGGGCACCACGGCGAGCGCGGCGACGGTGTCAGTGCCGAGGCCGAAGCTGATGGTGCCGCCGATCCAGGCGAGCAGCGCGAGGCGGGCGGCGAGCAGGCCGTGCCCGCGACGCTGCAGCACGATCGCGGCGGCGAGGACGATCGCGGCGGCGAGGTAGGCGAGGCCGACGCGCAGGCCCGGGGCCGCGCCGCCGCTGGCCGAAAGGACGCCGAGCGCTCCGCTGGTGAGCAGGGCGGTGCTGACGTAGAGCGCCGGCGGGAGCGCGCGGTCGCGGAGGGCCGCGTCCGAGAGGTGGTCGTCGGGGCCGCGCCTGGCTTCGTCGCGGCGATCGGGGTCTGGATCGGGGGCCCGATCGCGGCCTGGGCTGTGGCTCGGCGTGGTGACCGGGGGGTCGCGTCGATCACCGTCCGCTGCCACCGGCGCGGGGCTGGACGTCGGGTCCACTCGGCTGGGCATCGACACGCGCGCGTCGAGCATACGCCCCGGCGATCGAGGGCGACAAGCTCGAGATCAGGGCGAATCGCAGGCGACCGTTGTATGTCGGGATCGCGCGCGGTCGACGGGTCGCGGTCGGCGTGGGGTCGCGATATCCTGGCGCCGTTGTCGGCCCGTCCGCGTCGCGGGCCGAATGCATGGGCTGGCCGACGCTGCGAGGTTCACGATGCACACCCTGGTTCTGAGCGACATTCATCTGGGCAATGGTGCTGGCTACGACATCTACTCCGGCGCGGGGCTGTTGCCCGCGACGCTGGCAGAGGCGGCGGCGCAGCGGGCCCACGTCGTGCTAAACGGCGACTCCTTCGACTTCCTGATGAACGAGGACCCGCTCGAGCTGGTGCCGGAGCGTGCGGTCGAGCAGGCCCAGGCGATCGCCAACAGCGCGGACGGTGGCGCGGCGCTGCGGGCTCTCGGCTCGGTGCTGGCGGCTGGCGGCTCGGTGGAGATCCGGCTCGGCAATCACGACGCGGAGCTGGCGTTGACGGCGGTGCAGGAGACCTTCCGCGCGGCGCTCGGGCAGCCGCCCGAGGTCGCCGCGAAGCTGGTGTTCACCCGCGGCGCGGCGCCCGGTCTGCTCGACATCAACGGCGTGAAGATCTTGCTGGCGCACGGCGAGCACAACGACCCGTGGAACTTCGTGGAGTACAAGGATCTCTCCGCCGACGGCAGCGGGCACTTCAAGTACCCGCCCGGCTCGCGCCTGGTCAAGACGCTGCTGAACCCGCTCAAGCGCCGCTTCGGCATGCGCTTCGCGGACCTGCTCAAGCCCGACTTCCAGGGCGGCGTGCTGACGATGCTGGCGGTCGACCCGAACGCGCTGAGCCTGGTGTTTCAGGGCTCGACGCTGCGGCTGCTGTGGCAGCTGTTTCGCCGCATGGACGACCCGCTGTCGTTCGCGCCGGCCGAGGCCGAGGAGGAGCTGGGGCTGGCCGGGGCGCTCGACGCCGCCGGGCTGACGCCGGACGAGCGGGCCGCGATCGAGGCGACGGTCGACCCCGACGCGGCGGTCAGCTTCGGGCCGGTCGGCGACTTCCTCGGCGCGGCGCAGGTGAAGCTGGCGCGCCAGGGCCTGCGGGCGTACGCGGCGGCGCAGCGTCACCTGGCCGGAGGGACAGGTGACAGCTACTTCTCGCTCGAGCCGGACCCGGCCGAGTGGACCGAGGCGCAGCGGCTGGCGACCAAATTCGGGGCCGACGCGGTGGTGCTCGGGCACACCCACGCGGCCCGCTTCCGCAGCGAGCCGGGGCTGACCTTCGTGAACACGGGGACCTGGATCTACCTCATGCGTCTGCCCGCTGGCGACGCGTCGGTGGACGAGTGGGAGACCTTCCTCCGCCAGTGCCGCAGCAACCCGGGCCTCGATCCGGCGAAGGGGCCGTGCCCGCCGCTGATCTCGCGGCCGACCGGGCTGGTCATCGACGCTGATCCGAGCGGCGGCGTGCAGATGCGGCTGCTCGAGTACACCGCGCAGGGGCCGAAGCTGCTGGCCCAGAGCCACGTGCGCCGGCACGCGGCGGCGTAGCTCGCGGGGCTCGGCGGCGACTCGTCGTCGCCGCTGACCCGAACGCGCGGCGGCGCGGCGGCTCGGCGACTCGGCGACTCGTCGTCGTCGCTGACTCGCACGCGTGGCGACTCGGCGACTCGTCTACTCGTCGTCGCCGCTGACCCGCACGTGCTTGCGGCCGTCGTCGTGGCCGCGCTCGCTGAGGGCCTTGGCGGCGCCGCCGGGGTCGCCGATGAGGAGCACGGCCTGGCAGGCGCCGGAGCTCTCGAGCTTCGCCCTGCGCAGCGCCGAGACCACGCACTTTTGCAGCTTCTTCGAGGCGCCGCCGGTGAGCTTGGCGTCGCGGACGCGGCCGTTGGTGAACTCCCACGACACGGCGACGGCGGCCCCGTCCTTGGCGCAGGCGTCGAGCGACTCCTTGTGGCGGGCGACGCCGGACAGGACCTCGCTGAGCGCCGGGAGCCCCTGCTCGCTCATGCGGCAGGACAGGGCGCGGGCCTCGAGGCCGTCGCTGCCGAGCTCGGCGGCCTTGGTGGTCAGCGCGATGGAGATCGGCTTGCCGCCGCTGGCCTCGAGCGCCTTGGCGGCGACGCAGCCGTCCTGGTCGGAGAACTCGCAGGCGCGGGTGAAGTGGGTGCGGGCCTTCTCGAGGTCCTTCTGGGTGCCGAGGCCGTCGTGGAAGGCGAGGCCGACGCGGGTGCAGCCGTAGCCGCTGTGCCCGACGCAGGCCTTCACGTAGGCCGCGAGGGCGCGGATGTTGGCGTCGGGCGGGCCATTGGGGTCGCTCAGCAGGTCGGCGGCGCCGGTGCAGCCGTCGACCTCGCCGAGGCCGCAGGCCTTCTCGAACAGCTCGATCGCCCGGGTCGGGTCGCGCTCGACGCCGTCCGCGGTGTTCAGCAGGGTGCCGGCTCGCGCGCACGAGGGCGCCAGGCCGAGCTTGCAGGCCTTGACGGTGAAGTCGAGGTCGACGACCGGTCCGCCGCGGCCGTCGCGGGCGAGCTCGGAGCGGCGGATGCAGCCGTCGGCGTGCTCCTTGTCGCAGGCCTGCTCGAACAGCAGGGCGGCCTTGTCGAGGTCGGCCGGTCCGCCGCGACCGAACTGGTAGAGCTCGGCGAGGCGGAAGCAGCCGAAGCCGTCGCCGCCGTCGCACACGGCCGTGAGCGGCTCGCGGGCGTTGCCGTAGTCGTGGTAGTACATCGCCGCCTCGGCCTGCTCGACGCAGCGAGCCCCGGTGCACTCGTCGTCCTCCACCGGCGGCTTTGTCGTCTCCTTGTGACAAGCCGCGGCGGCGAGCGCGACAACAGCATAGATTGGGAATACGCGAGCCCCGATACGCACGGCATCATGGAAGACGAGGGAGGTCGTGGCGTCAACAGGAATCGCCGGGCGGCGCGGGTGGGGAGGCGATCGGGCGGGTCGGGCCTGTGGGCGGCCCGGCGGCGATGTGCGCCCTGGTTCGGCAGGACCGCGTTTTGGTGCGTTCGCGCGCGGGATTGGGCGCTGTTTCAGACCGGAGGATCGCGGGGGTTTTGCGGCGGTCGTCTGTCCGCGAGGACATCCGGCGCAGGCGCAGACCTGTGATTTGCGGCGCCGGTCCGCCGATCACTCGATTGTCAACATGTGCATATTGAGAGGCGGCGGTGAGACCACGTAGATATGCGTCAGTAGCTCTTCGCCGAGAAGCGGGCCTCGATGGCGATCGACGCCGGCTGACGGTCGGTGGGGGCGACGAATTTCCAGGCGTTGGCGGCGCGCACGAGGCAGGGCTGGATGTCGCCGAGCTGGGCGCCGCTGAAGTCGACGCGGGCCTGCTGCATGGTGCCGTCACCGCGGAGCTTGAGCCGGAGGATGATCGTGCCGACGCGGTCGGCGGTGCCGACGGCCTCCTTGAAGCAGCGGCTGAGGTCGCCGCTGCGCTTCTGCAGGTGCTCCTGCACGGTCTGGGGCGACAGCTCGCCGATGACGTGCGGGGCCTCGAGCTCGATGTGGACGATGCGCCGCGCGAGGGCCCGGGCCTCGGCGCTGGGGCCGGGCTGCTTCGCGTACATGTCGATGCTGACCTGCTTCGCGGGGGCCTTGGCGGGCCTTGGCTGGTCGCTGTGGAGGCCGCCGCCGCGCTCGGTCTCGGCGAGCTCGAGGCCGCCGAAGGGGCGGTTGATGACCGGCGCGGCGAGCACGGCGGCCCACAGCTGGCGGTCCTCGGCGTTGTCGTAGCTGAGCAGGCCCTCCTGGGCGCTGGCGGCGGCGGCGTAGGCCCCGTCGGCGAAGTTCGCGTCGTCGAGGAAGCCGGCGGTGCGGGCGTAGTCGTACTCGGCCGGGCGCCCGCGGCGGGTGCCCTTCGGGATGGTCGCGGCGGGGCCGCTGGCGACCACGACCGCGAGCTCGGGTGGGGCCTCGGCGGGCGGCGGGGGCGGGCGCGCGGCGGGCTTGCTGGCGATTTGTGGCCTGTCCTTGGGGACAGGTGGAAGATCGGGTGGAGGCGGGGGTGGTGGTGGCAGCTGGCTGAGGTAGCGGACGGCGAGGTCGCGGCCCTGGGCGATCTCCTCGAGCTCGACTTCGGCGGTGGGGCGGGCCTCGCCGAGCAGGAGGGCCACGGCGAGCAGGGCGAGGGCGCCGAGGTTGCTGGCGAGGTAGAGGCGGTCCAGCGGGCGGCGCTGCGGCGCGAAGGCGGCGGGTTCGACCGCCTGGATGCTGACGCGGAGCTCGCCGAGGGCGACCTCGCAGCGGGCGCCCGGGGGCAGCGCGTAGGAGCTGCGGCCCTGGGCGACGAGCTCGGCGAGGGCGATCGTGCGGGCGCCGTCGTGGAGCTCGCCGGTCATGCCGGGGCAGAGGCCGAGGACGATCTGGCGCTCGAGGGTGCGGACCAGCGGGAGGCCGGCGCGCTCGCTGCCCGAAGGTAGGCAGGCGGGCAGGCACACGGGGAGCTGGACCTCGGGTCCCTCGCCGATCAGGTACCTGTCCCGCGGGACAGGTCGTCCGGTGGCGCCGACGACCACCGGGACGACGCCGAGCAGGATCAGGAGGGCGCCGAGGCCGAGGCTCGTGTTGCTGCGCGGGGTCGCGGGTTGCTCGGCGGTCTCGGCGAGATCGTCGGCGGGTGGTGGTGGCGTCGCGGACAGGCCGGCGAGGGCGAGGGCGAGGCCGAGGACGAGCGCGCAGCCGCCGATCGAGATCCACGCGGCGGGGGTGACCGAAGGCTCGGGCGCGGCGGCGAGGTGACGGACGTCGAGGATGCGATCGCCGAGGCGAGCGATGACCTCGGCGACGATCGGGGCGCCGCCGTCGCTGGCGATCGGGCCGCCGTCGCTGGTGGATACGGGCCCACGATCGCGGGCGATCGGGCCGGGTTCACCGGGGGCGGGAGACGCGGGCACCACGGCAGCGTCACACGCCTGCGGACGGCGAAAGTTCCCGCACGGATCGAGATTTGTCGGGTCGCGTCGGTGTGCGCGTGGGGGCGCGCCGTCGCGGGCGCGGCGGGGCTGTGATACACGCGGAGGGATGCTGCGCTCGCGTGCTCTGCTGTGGCTGCTGCTCGTCGCCTGCACTTCGAACACCGGCGGTGAAACCAGCGCGGGGTCGACGGGGTCGTCTGGAGCTGTCCCCGGGGACAGCTCGGGTGGGGTGACCACGGGGGCCAGCGAGGCCACGCCGACCACCGGCGGCGCGGGGTCGACGTCGGAGGCGACGGGGGTGACGACCGGCGTCGTGACGACGGCGACGGAGACGGGCGGCGGCCCCGACCTGCCAGGCGCGGCGGGCTGGCGCAGCGTGCTGTACCCGGAGGACTGGACGCCGGCGTTCACGGGGCCGGAGGGGCGCTTCCTGCACGACTTCTCGTACGCGGGCTACCGCCTCGGCGCGACCGAGCTGGCGCAGGATCTGGCGGCGAAGACGATCGACGTGGTCGCCGATCACGGGGCCGACGCGGGCGGGATGACGGACGCGACGGCTGCGTTTCAGGCCGCGATCGACGCGGCGGCGCAGGCGGGCGGAGCGGTGGTGATGGTGCCTGCGGGGCTGTATCGCATCGACGGGGTGTTGACTGTGAGCGCGTCGCGGGTGGTGCTGCGCGGGGTCGGGTCGGCGCAGAGTCGGCTGTGGTTCACCCGCTTCGATGGCATGTCGTACAAGAGCCACCTGAACTTCGCGGGCGCGCTGAAGCTCAGCGATGAGGCGCTGCTGACGGTCGACGGCGAGTCGCGCTCGCGCGAGATCACGGTGGCCGACGCGGGGGCTTATTCTGTAGGTGACGACGTGGCGGTGGGCTTCGTGATCACGCCGGAGTTCGTGGAGGAGCACGCGATGACGGGGACCTGGATGGTCTTCAACGACGCGTGGCAGGTGTTCTTCTGGCGCACGGTGGTGAAGGTGGAGGGCGACACGCTGACCCTCGACGTGCCGCTGCGTTACCCGGTGAAGCTGCGCGACGCGGCGAGCGTGCGCCGGGTCGACGGGTATCTGCGCGAGGTCGGGGTCGAAGATCTGGGGCTGGCGAACGCGGTCGGCTGGGATGACGCGTGGGCGCAGTCGCAGGTGCACGCGCTGTCGCTGCGTGGGGTGAAGGATGCGTGGGTGCGCGGGGTGGCCTCGTACGCCTCGCCGGGGGCCCCGGATGACGGCTTCAGCAAGGGGCGGCACCTGCAGTCGGGCGGGATCGAGGTGGTGCAGGGCAAGCGGGTGACGATCGCGGACACGAGCTTCGCGCTGGCGGAGCACCGCGGCGGCGGGGGCAACGGGTACCTCTTCGAGGTGAGTCAGAGCAGCGAGGTGCTGGTGCGTGACTGCGTCGGCGACGCGGGGCGGCACAACTTCATCCAGAATTGGGGCTTCGGGGCGACGGGGATCGTGTGGCTGCGGGTGCACAGCAGCGGCGGCGTGGCGGTGGCGGTGAAGGACCTCGACTTCGGCTTGACCGGGCTGTCGGAGTTTCACCACTCGCTGGCGACGGCGAACCTGATCGACGAGAGCACGGTGGATGACGGGTGGGGTGCGGTCAATCGCAACGCGGAGAGCAGCGGGGCGGGGCACAGCTCGACGCAGAGCGCGGTGTGGAACCCGGCGGGCGCGGGGGTCGTGCGCTCGCGGCAATTCGGGCACGGCTACGTGATCGGGCCGGGGCCCTTCGTGAAGCTCGAGACCTCGCTGGGGGTGCCGGGGGCGGAGGGGACGGAGCCGGAGGACTTTATCGAGCGGGCGCCGAAGGACGCACCCGGGCCGCTGATCCCGGCGTCGTTGTATGAAGATCAGCTGGCGCGTCGGCTCGGGGGTTGAGGAATAAGTATGGCCAATCTGTTCACGCCGCCGACCACCGAGGTGGAGCGCGAGGGGCCCGCGGGGGTGCGCCTGCCGGTGCTGCGTTATCAGCTGCTGGTCGGGCTGCTGGCGATCGGTTCGCTGCTTGCGGCGGTCGAGCTCGGGCTGTGTCTGCTCCTGTGCGTGCCGGTGCTGCGCGGGGGCGAGCTGCCGCGGCTGTGGCGGAGCCTCGGGGTCGATCCCTTCACGCTGCTGTCGTGGCTCGCGGGCGGGTCGCTGCTGCTGTTTGCGATCACGGCGGCGCTGTTCCTGGCGTGGTTGCAGCGGGCGCGTCGCAACGCGCGGGCGCTGGGGATGCCGGCGCGCACGCCGGGGGCGCTGCTGTGGTGGTTCGTGCCGGTGATGAATCTCTATCGGCCGTACGTGGTGGTGCGCTCGGTGCTGCTGGCGAGTCGCGGCGGGTACGGGCGCTCGCCGGGGTGGCTGGCGACGTGGTGGCTGGTGTGGCTGGCGAGCGCGCTGTGGCTGTCCGTCGAGCTGGCGCTGGTGCGCGGCGAGGAGGTGGTGCGCTACTACCTGAGCGACGAGGTGGGGGTGGTGCTGGTGCTCGGGCTGGCCGCGCAGGGCGTGCTGGCGCGGCCGCTGCTGCTGGCGGTGGTGGTGGCGATCCAGCGGGCGCAGCGGGAGCAGCGGGCGCGGGGGCCGTCGTCCACGTTCGCTCAGGTCTCGCTCGCCGTCATGGCCTGTTCGCTGGTCGCGTGCACCCAGGCGCTTCCGAACGACGGGGCGACGCCCTCGGCCGGGCGGGTCTCGCCGGCGGCCCCCGTTGTGGCCCCCGTTGTGGCCCCCGTGGTGGCCCCCGTGGTGCTCCCTGAGCCCAGCGATCCGGCCCCACCGGCCGAGATCAAGTCCGGCCATGTCGTTGTGGGCGAGGGCGCGGCTGGCCTCGACGAGGCCGCCTGGATCGATTGGCAGGAGTCGCCGCTTGAGGCCGATCTCGACGGAGACGGCGTCTCGGAGGCGATCCAGTGGTCCTGCGGGCAGAGCCCCCAGACCCTGCGCATCGAGGTCGGTCGCGCGAAGACCCGCGTCAAGTATCGCGTGTCGGAGCTGATCGGCTGCGCCGCGGCTCTGGTCACGCTGATCCCCGAAGAAGCCACGCGGCAGCTCGTGTTCACGGTCGACGAGCACGACGAGGTCGGGCCGGATCTACACTTCATCTATACGTACCGCCGGTCCAAGCTCGAGCGGATCTGGTCCGGGGCGGCGAACCTGGACTTCCTCGTCGATGGCACCTGGGTGACCGAGACCAGCGATTGCGACGACGCTGCAGGCTTCATCACCACCACGACGAGTCGGCATCGCTGGAACGGCGCCAAGGTTGCCAGCGTGGTTCAGAAGGAGCGCACGCCCGTCGAGCCCGGCGGCTGCGCCGACCCGTGAAGCTCGGCCATTCGCGGCCATTCGCGGGTGCGCCGGTGACTTGAGGTCGCGCAGCTAGACCGGGGAGGCGCGGCGCTTGAGGGCGCCGTCGAGGCTCTCGAGCTCGTTGAGGTAGAGCTCGCCGCCGACCAGGCCGCGGGGGTTGATGAGGAGGGAGCCGACGCGCTTCGTGACGGCGCGGGGGACCAGCTCGGCGACGGGGGTGGCGCGGTAGGGGGCGCCGCGGGGCTGCCACATGCGCAGGGCGTCGATATCGGTGAAGCCGGCGATCACGGGGAAGCTGCCGAGGCGTTCGACCTCGAGGGGGTCGCCGGCGGCGTCGGGGTCGATCGGGACGAGCAGCGTGGCGCCCAGGAGGGCGGAGTAGAGGGCGCGGCGGGCGTCCCAGTCGCGGCGCAGGCTGAGGGCGCGCATGAGGCGGACGATCTCCGGGTTGCGCAGCGGCTCGCTGTCGCCGAGCTGGAGGTCGAACTCCGCGGGGTCGCCGGCGTCGACGCCGTAGGCCTTTGCGAAGATCGTCATGAGCTCGTCGACGAGGGTACGCAGCTCGGCGTCTGTGGCCGGGCTGTGCTTGCGGTGGAGGTTGGTGTGGTGCTGCTTCTCGCGAAAGCCGCGCTGCTTGAGCTGCTCGAGGCGGCCGGGGGTGAGGCCGGCGGCGGTCGTGAGGTTGGCGTTGGTGACGGCCTCGATGTGGAGCCCGGGGTTGTCGCGCTGGCCGGCGATCACGAGGTAGTAGTCGCGTGAGGCGACGACCAGGCGGTTGTCGCTGCCGCCCTGGCGGCGAAGCTGGTCGATCTGCGAGGCGAGGGCGTCGGCGGTGAGGGCTGGCATGGGAGGCGCTGCGGCGCGCGGGGGACGCGGGCCGGCGAACCATAGCGCAGGCGGGCCGCTTGCGTCGGCGCGGGGGCTGCGACATTTTGGGGGCCATGTTCTTCGAGGCCAACAAGATGAAGATGCCGACGGCCGCCGAGGCGCTGCCGGGGCGCGCCGAGGCGATGCCGGTGCCGGCGGTGCACTACCTGCTGGGCACCCCGCTGGTGCCGCCGTTCCCGGCGGGCTCGCAGCTGGCGATGTTCGGGATGGGCTGCTTCTGGGGGGCGGAGCGGAAGTTCTGGACGCAGCCTGGCGTGGTCTCGACGATGGTCGGCTACGCGGCGGGCTTCACCCCGAATCCGACCTACAAGGAGGTGTGCAGCGGGCGCACGGGACACAACGAGGTGGTGCGGGTGGTGTTCGACCCGGGCCAGACCAGCTTCGAGGCGCTGCTCAAGGTGTTCTGGGACAACCACGATCCGACCCAGGGGATGCGCCAGGGCAACGACGCGGGGACGCAGTATCGCTCCGGGGTCTATGTATATGATGAGGCGCAGCGGGCGGCGGCGGAGCGCTCGCGGGCGCTGTTCCAGGACGTGCTGCAGGGGGCGGGCTTCGGGGCGATCACGACGGAGATCGTGGCGGCGCCGACGTTTTATTACGCCGAGGAGTATCACCAGCAGTATCTGGTGAAGAACCCGGGCGGGTATTGTGGGCTCGGGGGGACCGGGCAATCGTGCCCGATCGGGCTCAAGCCTGGCGTGTGAGCCAGGTGCCGCACGCAGGCGGCGCGCACTGGCGTGAGCCCGAATGGGCGCTGGAGATGGGGCGGATCATGGGAGGATCGCGCGCCATTCGTCGGACTCGGCGACGCGCTTGATCACGGCGTTGCGGCGGGCGAGGAAGCGGCGCAGGTAGGCGGTGAGGAACAGGCGCTCGGCGAGGTCGCCGAGCGGGCCGAGTGGGGCGTCGAAGTCGAAGACGTCGCGCATCTCGGTGTGGCCCGCGTGCTCGCTGAAGAAGTGGTCGTGGTCGAAGCGGGCGAAGGCGCCGCGCAGCATGCTGTCGCGGAAGTGCCGCGGGGGGTCGAAGGCGGTGATGCGGCTGGAGAGGCGCTGCCACACGGCGAAGTGACGCGCGCGCCAGGTGACCTCGTCGCCGGGGCCCATGAGGCCGTGGCGGACGCCGGCGACGATCTGCTCGCCGGTGTGGTCGGCGGAGAGGCGGTGGAGGTCGACGCTGCGGGCGAGGTCGAAGCAGCGCTGGATCGGCGCGTGGATCGTGGTGCTGAGGTGCAGCGCGGGCATGCGTGGGGCCCCGCAGCATAGCGGGGTGGGCGTTGCCAGGGGTGGGCGCGGGCGATAGGGTGACGGGATGCGCGGACGGGTCGGGATCTTGGTGCTCGCGGGGTTGGGTCTCGGGTGTCCTGGGTCGGGGACGGGGAGCGCCGGTGAGTCGAGCACGGGGGCCGTGGGGTCGACGGGGCCCGTTTCGGGCAGCAGTGGCGGCGACGGTGCGAGCACGACGAGCGGGGTGGTGACGACGGGTGTGGGTACGACCGAGCTGGTGCCGACGACGGGGGGCGAGGGGAGCAGCGGTGCGGTGCTGACGACCGGGGGTGAGGCGAGCACGGGGGCGTCGGGGTGTCCGGAGCGGGCGCAGCGGGGCGTGTGGGTGTGGCAGCAGGCGCAGGCGAAAGATCCGGCGAAGGCGGCGGGGTTGCTCGCGTTCGCGGCGAAGCAGGAGCTCACGCATCTTTATCTCGAGAGTCAATCGTTGCTGCTCGAGGATCCGGAGCGGCTGGCGGCGTTCATCGGCGAGGCGGAGGCGGCGTGTGTGGCGGTCGAGCTGTTGTTCGGGGCGGCTGCGTGGGCGCAGACCGAGAACCATGGCGAGGCGCTCGCGCTGGTCGATGCGGCGCTGACATTCGTCGATGGGCTGGCGGGGGCGCGGCCGGTCGGGCTGCATTTTGACGTCGAGCCGCACGGGCTGCCGGACTGGGGCGCCAATCAGGGGGTGTACGCCAATGAGTATCTCGACCTGCTCGAGGCGATGGCGGCGAAGCTGCTGGGCAGCGAGCTGCCGCTGACGGTCGATGTCGCGTTCTGGTACGACAGCGTGGCGGTCGATCGCGACGGTGACACCCGGCCGCTGAGCGAGCTGGTGCAGGACCGGGTCGACCGGGTGGTGGTGATGGACTACCGCGATCACGCGGAGCCGCCGGATGGGATCATCGACAACGCGGCGGCCGAGGTGGCGTACGCGGAGCAGATCGGCCGGCGGGTGCGGATCGCCGTGGAGACCACCTGCGGGCTCGATCCGGAGAAGGTGACCTTCTGCGAGGAGGGGGCGATTGCGATGACGCTGGCGCTCGAGCTGACGGCGCAGGTATATGCGCAGAGTCCGGCGTGGGACGGGGTGGCGGTGCACGACCACGCGGCGTGGTCGGTGTTGATGGACTGAGCCTCAGGCGCGGCGCGGACGGGGTGAGCGCCAGATGACGGCGTCGACGAGGTAATGGTGGAAGTTGACGGCCTGGTGAAATACCAGCACGAGCGGGAGCACCTGCCAGGCGCCGCGGCCGGTGGCCTGGCCGAGCAGCCAGTAGAAGCCGATGCCGAGGCTGGCGCACACGAGGGCGTAGCGCAGGGCGTGCTCGGGCTGGCACAGGCGGGAGAGGAAGGGGCGGGTGGGGTCGATGCCGCCGCGGAAGCGGCGGGCGTTGACGGCCCAGACGAACAGGAGATATTGCGCGTTGTGCCAGATGTTGATGAAGAGCCAGCCGCGCGTGATGTCGGAGATCACGAGATAGCTGACGGTGGTGATGATGACGTGCGAGAGGATAAAGAGGGCGTGGCCGGTGCCGGCGGGCGGGCCGAGGCGGACAAGCCGGAGCTGGCGCAGGGTCCAGGTGGCGAGGGCGAGGAGGGCGAGGATGCCGACGACGATGACCGCGGCGCGCGGGACCTGCGGGCTCCACAGGGGGGTCTCGTAGAAGGTGGGGGACTGCTGGCTGGCGCGGTGGAGGACGCCCCACAGGGGGAAGCCGAAGACGATGCTATCGCCGAGCCAGTCGCGGCCGCCCGGGTCAGCGCCGCCGACGCGACGGTAGGTGCGGGCGATGCCGTAGCTCTGGCGGGTGTAGTGCCACGATTGCCAATAGTAGTAGATGGTATTGAGGACGAGCACGCCGCCGAGGAAGGCGGCGGCGCCGGTGGCGAGGAGGACCAGCGGCGGCAGGGCGGTGAGGAGGAACCAGTGCTTGCGCGCGCTGTGGCGGTCGAAGGCGACGCGGGTGTAGGTCGAGGCGACGTGGGGGTAGGCGAGCAGCCAGAGGTCGAAGAACAGGACCCAGCCGAACAGGGCCGGGTCGGCGAAGGCGACCGCGCCGAGGGTGAGGGCGAGGGCGAGGACGCCGAGGATGAGGCCGAGGTCGAAGCCGGGGCTGTGCAGCCAGTCGCTGTGGCTGCTGGGCGCGGCGGTCGACATGCGATCAGGTGACTGGCGGTGCGTCGGGCGGCTCGGGCGGGGCGGTGATCGGGTCCGGTGTATCGGGTGGCGGAGGCGTGTCCGGGGTCGGCGGGGGCGGGTCCTTGGCGAAGGGGCCCTGGGCGGTCTTCTGGGCGCAGCCCTGACCGAGCAGGGCGGCGCCGCTGATGCCGATCGCGAGGATGGCGGCGGCGGCGATGGCGATCGACGCGGCGCGTGGTCGCGGGGTCGCGTCGTGATGATGCGTGTCCATGCGGGCAGGGTATCACGGGGCTGCGCAGTCGCAGGGAGCGGGTGCCTGGGCCATCGCTGCGAGCAGGACCACGCGCTGCGTATCACGCAGTCGCAGGGAGCGGGTGCGCGGCCGATCGCGCGCATCGGCGATCCGCGACGCGGTGGCTCATGGGTCGCGGACGAGGCTTGCAGGTCGGCCGCGACCAGGGTTCTCAGCGGTCGTTCAGGGCGCGCAGGAGGCGACGGCGACGGGCGAGCAGGGCGTCGAGGCCGAGGGCGGCGAACATGAAGAGGGCGACGCTCGAGGCGAACAGGAAGTGGGCGGTGATGCGGTCGCGGAGCTCGTCCCAGGGGCCGGGGCTCGCTTCGGCGGGGGCGACGGTGACGGCGAGGACGGGGCGGGTGTCGAGGGTGGAGAAGATTGGCGTGGGCTCGCGGACGGGCTCGGCGACGGGCTCGGCTGGCGGGGCGAGCAGCGTGGGGTCGGGCTCGACCTCGGGCTCGCTGCGGGTGACGACGACCTTGCCGGGTTTGCCGAGCTCGCCGCGGATCATGCGGAGCATGGCGTCGTGGAGGCTCTCGACGGTGTACTGATCGACCTTGGGCGCGGCGTGGCTGCCACCGATGCCGGAGTGGTCGGTGAGGAAGATGTACTGACCGCCGGTGGCGCGGGCGGCGAGGCGGAGCTCGGCCTCGGCGGGGTCGCTGACGCCGCTGCCGGCGACCGGGTAGATCGCGGTGCCGTCGGCGCGGTGGCGCATGACCTGGCGGGTGAACTCGCGGGCGGGGCTGCCCGAGTGCGAGGGGGCGTCGGCGACGAGGAAGACCATGCGCGCCGTGGCGTCGCCCTCGTGCCAGGAGAGGCGGTTGCTGGCGGCGAGCGCCGCGTCCATCGCCTCGGGCTCGTCGCCGCCGCCGTTCGCGGAGTGGCGGCCGAGCATGGTGACGAAGGCATCGATGTCGCGGAAGTCGATGGACTCGGTGACGTAGTCGTCGCCGTGGTCGCGGTAGACGACGAGGCCCCAGCGCTGGGTGACGCCGGGGTTCTCGCGCGCGACCTTGCGGGCGATGTCGCGGACCTCGACCTTGAGGTACTCGAGCTCGTCGCCCATGCTGCCGGTGGTGTCGATGACGAGGGCGATGTCGAGGGCGGTGGGTTTGGCGGCGTGGCGGTGCTTCGGCGGGGTGACCTCGTAGACGGAGTCGGGGATGCCGAGCTCGGCGCGGGCCTCGGCGAGGCGCTTGATGGCCTTGCGGTAGCCGGCGGGGTCGGCGTTGTCGTCGACGGTGCCGACGGTGAGGGCGCTCGACTGGATCGCGCTGTCGTAGCCGGCTCTTGCTGTACGAGGCGCGACCGCCGAAGCCAGCCGTGCTGTCGCCCGTGCCGCCGCCGCCGCGACCGGTGCCGACCAGGCCGAGCCCGCCGACGCCGTAGGCCTCGCCGATCTCGGTGCCGGTCAGGCCGCCCCAGACGTCGGCGTCGTCGCTGCCGATCGCGAAGGCACCGCCGTAGGGTGAGGCGATGTGGCCGGGGGCGGGGATCGGATCTTTCGGGCCCTTCATCGCGTAGAGGCCGGACTTGGAGGTGGGCTTGCCCATGCGGCCCTCCTCGCCCTTGTGGCGGGTGCCGCTGATCGGCTCGTCGCTGGCGCGCACCTCGGTGACGGCCTCCTCGTCGCTGTCCTCGACGGCCAACGCCGAGGGCTCGGCGGGGCTGCCGGTCGCGAGCAGCACGACCAGCGAGAGCAGGCTGGCGAGGCCAGCACAGGTGGTCAGGGGCCAGTTGGTCCACACGGTCGAGGTGCGCACGGTGTTCATGCGAGCACAGACAGCGGGGACGCCGGGAGGTTCCCGCGATGTTGCATTCGCGGTGGGCGCGATCGGGCGCGGCGCGCGGGCGACGAGGGTCTGGCACACTGGCCGACATGAGTGAGGTGAAGCCGGCGATCGACTGGAGAAGCGTGCACGCGCTGGGGCTGCCGGGGGGCAGCGTGCGTGCGTTGATCGCCCTCGCGGTGGTCGGGACGGTGTGCGGGTTGCTGTTGCGCATGCCGGAGCGTGCGCTGCCGGAGCACCTGGAGAGCCTGCTCTTCGTGGTGCTCGGGCACTACTTCGCGGCGCGCGGGCAGGCGGCGGAGGACCCCGCGGGCGGGCCGGCGCCGCTGTATCTGCCGCGTGGCAGCGTGCGCCTGTTGTTGGTGGCGGGGCTGGTCGGCGTGGGGGTGATGGTGCTGCGTCAGGGCGATGTGCAGGCGCTGCGCGGGCTGTTCACGCTGGTGCTGGTGTTCGGGTTCTTGGTGGGGCTGTTGCTGACGCGGATCGCGGGGTGGTGGCGGCGCCGTCGGCCGCGGCCGGCTCGCTGGTTCGAGGATCTGCGGGCGTTGATCGGGCTCGGCGCGGCGGGGGCTCTCGGGGTGCACGCATTCGTCGGCGTGCTGCCCGGGCCTGAAGTGTTGGGATTCGGGCCGATCGGCGTCGAGCAGGGGCTGGCCGGGTTGGTCGGGTTCTACTTCGGCTCGCGCTCGTGACGATCAGCGGAGGATCCACGTGTCGGTGTTCTGGTCGTGGGCGACGATGCTGCCGTCGGCGAGTTCGACGCCGGCGGGGTCGCCGGGGTGGAGGGTGAGTTCGCTGTAGAGGGTGTAGGAGCCGACGCCGCGGGGGCCGGCCGGGTCGACCATCTGGAGCTTGGGGCGGCCGGCGATCGGGAACTCGCCGCGGGCCTGCCAGAGGCCCTGGGACAGGGCGTGGACCTTGAGCGGGGTGAGCGGGCGGTCGCTGAGATCGAAGGCGCCGGGGCCGGCGAGGTACTCGACGAGGTAGACGCGCTCGCCGGGCAGGAGCAGGTCGCTCCAGCCCCAGACGTAGGTGCCCTGGCTGCCGGTGAGGCCGAGGCCGGTGCGTTCGTCGAGGACCTGCATGCCCCACACGCCCGGGGCGGTGCGGTTCTTGGCGAAGCAGCTGTACCAGGCGTCGGCCTTCTCGTCGGTCCAGGTCGGTGGTTGATAGAGGGCGAACTGTTCGACCAGGCAGAGGTCGATCGGGGCGGCCATCGCGAAGTAGTTGATGAGCAGGACCTCGGCGCCGTCCATGCTCGTGCGGCTGTCGCTGAAGCGGTGGATGCAGCCGTCGACGGCGTCGGCGAGGCGGGCGACGTCCTGCATGGGGTCGGCGACGTACTTGGCGTCGTAGGTGGCGAAGATGGTGGAGGAGAAGCCGAAGTAGCGCGACCAGGCGAGCGCGCGGGTGCCGGGCTGGCCGGGGCTCTGCTCGAGCACGGCGAGGAAGCGGCTGACGTTGCACAGGTCGTCGCTGAAGCTGCCGAGCGGGGTGCCGCCGACGACGACGAGGCGGGGCTTGCCGTCGCCGCCGGTGACCGCGGCGTGGGTGCCGTAGTTGCGGCCGGAGTGGAACCACTTGGGGGAGTTCGGCTCGTCGGCGGCGGCGACGTCGTACTCGACGGTGTTGATGAGGCCGAGGGTCGCGGGGGAGACGCTGTACTGGCGGCGGTGGTAGATGAGGTTGATGTCGTCCCAGCCGTCGCCGTCGAGGTCTTGCAGGGTGCCGCCGACCTCGCGAAATTCGCCGGGGGCGAGCAGGGTGGGGATCGCCGAGAAGCCAGGTCCGCAATTCCCGGCGGCGGGGAGCTCGGGGCGCCACACGCAGAGGTAGCCCCAGTTGCCGTTCACGTTCTCGCCGTCGCCGTAGGAGGGGGCGAGGAAGGGGTGACGCAGGCCCTCGGGGTCGCGCACGGAGTCGGACCAGGCGTAGTCCTGGGCGACGGGGGCGTCGGCGCGGGCGACGATGCTGGCGGCGGCGAGGTCGACGACGGCGAGCGCGGGGGGGCCCTCTGCGCCGTCGAAGCGGCAGAAGCGGGCGGCGAGCTCGGCCAGGCCGTCGCCGCTGTGATCGCCGAGCAGCTCGAGGCGGTGGGCCTGGTAGTTGCCGTCGCATTGATCGATGGTCGCGGCGAGCGGGAGCTCGGTGAGGGCGAGCAGCGGCGAGCTGACGAGCAGGCAGGTGCCGTCGGGGCTGAGGGTACATGGCCCGAGGGACAGGTCGGTCTCGGGGGTGCCGTCGGCGTCGAGGTCGAAGGCGCCGCTCGCGGGTGGGTCGCCGGTGGTGGCGTCGGTGGTGTCGGTGGTGGCGTCGGTGGTGGCGTCGGTGGTGGTCGTGGCGACGGGTGTGGTCGACCCGGTGGTGGACCCGGGGGCGTCCGTGTCGGGGCCGTCGGTGGTGGGGAGGGCGGTGGTCCCGGTGGTGGTCGCGGCCGTGGTCGAGGCGGGGTCGGTGTCGGTCGCGGGGACGGGCGGGGTGCAGGCGAGGAGGAGGCCCGGGAGGCTGGCGAGGCTGCGAGCGAGGCGCGGCATGCGACCACCGTATCGGCCGCATGCGGTGCTGAACAGTGGTTTGCGGGGTGACGCCGAGAAAGGCTGGTGGCGGTGAAACTCCGGGGGCTGTGGGCCGCTCCAAGCAGCGGATGCAGGTGGCTCGCTGCGCGACGCTCTGTTTGTGTGCCGGCTGTTTGTGTGCCGGTTGTTCGTGTGCCGGTTGTTCGTGTACCGGGCTTGGTTGCTCGGCGGACGGGGCCGCGCGGGTCGTGCTCGCTGCGCCGGCGTCGGTGAGCGCGAGCGCGGAGCCGGCGGGCGAGCTGTGGGTGGCGAACTTCGTGGGGGACCGGGTGACGCGGCACGACGCGCGCAGCGGGGCGTTGATCAGCGAGCTGGCGGCGACGCCGGAGCTCGACGGGGCGCTGGGCATGGACCTGGGGTCGGACGGGCGGGTCTACGTGGCGAGCGAGGAGGGCAACCGGGTGCTGCGCTACGACGCGGCGACCGGCGCGTTCCTCGGCCGCTTCGTGTGGGACGACGCGGACACGCCGGTCGACGAGACGGGCGGACTCAAGGGGCCGGCGGCGGTGTTGTTCGGGCCGGACGGGGCGCTGTATGTGTCGAGCTTCGACGGCGACGCGGTGCTGCGATACGACGGCCGCAGCGGCGAGTTCATCGACGAGTTCGTGGTCGCGGGCGCGGGCGGGCTCGATGGGCCCGACGCGGGGATGGTGTTCGGGCCGGACGGGGACCTGTATGTACCGGGTTATTACAGCCACGCGATCGGCCGCTACGACGGGGTCACGGGGGACTTCAAGGAGCTGTTCACGCCCGCGGACGGCTCGTTGCTGGCCCCGCGGACGTTGATCTTCGCGGGCGACGAGCTGCTGGTGAGCAGCGAGTGGCGCTCGGCGGTGCTGCGATTTGACGCGGGCAGCGGGGCCTACCGCGGGGAGCTGATCGCGGCGCGGGCCGGCGGGCTGCACGGGGCCGCCGGCATGCTGCGGCGGGCCGACGGCAGCTTCGTGGTCGTCAGCATCGAGGCGGGTGAGCTGTTGCAATTCTCGGCGCTCGGCGATCCGCTGGCGCCGCTGGTGAGCGCCGCGAGCGGGGTGTTGCGCGGGCCGACGCACGTGCTGCACGTGGCGGACGATCGGGGTGCTGCATTCGTGAGAGGAGTCGATCCATGACGCTGCCTGAGCCTATCTGTACGCTCGTCGACGACGATCCGCTCGCCCGCGAGGGCATCGCTGCCTCGCCGGGCGACCCGGAGCTCGCGCGGCCGGACTCGCGTCTGGTGATCAAGGATGGCAGGCGGGTGGTGTTCCTGCGCGCCGAGGAGATCGACTGGATCGAGGCGGCCGACTATTACGTGCAGATCCACGTGGGCAGCAAGAGCTACCTGCACCGCGAGACGATGATGAGCCTGGAGCGGCGCCTGGACGGTGAGCAGTTCGTGCGGATCCATCGCTCGGCGATCGTCAATCGTCGGCGGATCCGCGAGCTCTCGAGCAGTCGGCGCGCGGCGGTGGTGGTGCTCGAGGGCGGGGCCACGCTCCGGGTGTCACGCAGCCAGCGCGACAAGCTGGCGGCGCTGCGCGGGTGAGGGCCCGCGGTGAGTGGGGGCGACTGGCGCTGTCGTGTGGCGCTGTGCCGCGGGATAGGCGCTATTGGGGCGGCAGGCAGGAGACGTTGTAGAGGGCGTTGCCGGTGAAGTCGGAGTAGGTGTAGGGGCGGTTCAGGCCGTCGTACTGGCCGACCGCGGTGAGGGTGTCGAGGTCGACCTTGAACACCACCTCGGGGTCGATCGGGTTGTTGGCGTCGTCGACGTCGGACCAGTTGACGGCCCAGAGGAAGCCCTCGTGATCGAAGCCGACGCCCTTGATCGTGTACTTCGACTTGAACACGGGGCCGAGCTCGAGGGTATCGATGTGGACGGCGTTGACGCCGTTGGTCGAGGAGACCCACATCCAGTCGTCGGGGCCCTCGGCGAGGCCGGAGCCGCCCCAGAAGCCGTTGACGAGGTCCCACTTCTGCAGCTCGGGGTCGAAGCGGCCGACGCCGTAGCCGCCGAGGGCGACGGAGGACAGCCAGACCTGGCCCTTGTGGTCGACGGTGATGCCGTAGGGGCCGATCTCCGGCGGGACGACGAAGACCTTGTAGGCGAAGTTGTCGATGTAGACGCGGGCCAGCTTGCCGCCGTTGAAGGCCATCGAGGTGAAGAAGAGGTCGCCGTGGGTGTTGACGGCGCCGCCGTAGGCGCCGAACTGATCGCCGGAGAAGGTGGGGATCGTGATCTGTTTATCGATGGTGCCGGTGTCGCCGTCGATGAGCGCGACGATCACCCCGCCGGGGGCGCCGAGGCCGGGGAACAGGCTCTTCTTCTCGCTCATCACCGTCCACACCTTCTCCTTGGAGGTGTTGCAGGTGCCGGGGGTGATCGTGCCCTGCGTCCAGGCGACGGGGCGCTGGTTGGAGGTCGGGAAGTCGATGAACCAGGCGCGGCACTCCTCCATGTCCCACGCGAGCACGTCGTTCTTGCCGGTGGAGGTCTGGATGCCGGGGACGCCGTTGGACTCCTTGCAGTTGGCGGGGTCGGCCCAGAATTTAACGAGGCCGCCGTGGCGATTGGCGACCGCGACGTCGCCGCTGAGCGCGACCGAGGTGCGCGACGGGTTGCCCATGCCGTCGGCGCGGGTGAGGTAGCGGCCCTCCTCCTTGAGGGTCTTCATGTTGATCTTGGAGACGGTGCTCTCCTCGGCGTTGGCGACCCAGACGTAGGAGAATTCGCAGCCGCAGGCGCCCATGCCCTCGGGGACGCCGAGGTCGAGCTTGGGGCCGCCATCGTCGGTGGTGCTGTCGACCGGGGCGGTGGTGCTGGTGCTCGCGGCGCTGTCGGAGTTCGAGCCGGAGCCGCCGGTCGGGGTGTCGTCGGTGGTGGGGAGCTGCGTGCCGCTGCCTGGGTCGCTGGGCTGGGCCGTGGTGATCGCCGTGCCGGCGCTGTCGGAGGCGCTCGTGGTGGTGTTGTCGCCGCAGGCGGCAAGCGCGGTGCAGAGGCCGAACAGGAGGAGGGCGCGCGCGGAGCTGCTCATCGCGCGACGGTATCACCTCTGTGCGGTGGAGGGGATCCACGGGGGCCGGAGCTCTGCAGATGTGGGTGGACAGGTGCTTGCGTGAGGCGAGCTGCCTTCGTTAGTTTCCGGTTTGCATGGACGCGAGGGAGCGGCGGCAGCTCGGGGCGCATTATACGTCGGAGCGAGATATCGCGAAGCTGCTCGGTGGGCTGTTCCTCGACGAGCTGCGGGAGCGCCTCGAGGTGGCGCTGGCGGATCGCTCGGAGGGGCGGGGCGCGGGGCTGCGGGAATATGTGGGTGGTTTGCGGCGGCTGCGACTGCTCGATCCGGCGTGTGGTCGCGGGGACGTGCTGATCGCGGCGTATCGGGAGCTGCGGCGCCTGGAGCTGCGGGCGCTCGTCGCGATGGCGGCCGCGGGGGAGGGCGACGATTCGCCGGGGGTCGACCTGGGGCAGGTCTATGGGATCGAGATCGACGCATCGTCGGCGCAGGCCGCGGAGCTCGGGCTCTTGCGGGTCGATCAGGAATGTGAGCTCGAGTGGGCGCAGGCTGGCCTGCGGGGGCGTGCTTCGGGGGCGCCGAGGCTGCGGGTGGCGAATGCGCTGCAGTTCGATTGGTCGGAGTGGCTGCCTGCGGGGGATGATGTGCTGGTGCTCGGGAATCCGCCCTACGTCGGCAAGCACTATCAGACGCCGGCGCAGAAGGCCGACATGGCGACGATCTTCGCGGCGTTCGGCAACGCGGGCGACCTCGATTATGTCGCGTGCTGGTTCGTCGTGGCCGCGCGGTATGTTCAGGGGACGCGGGCGAGGTGTGCATTTGTCGCGACCAACAGCGTCACGCAGGGCGAGCAGGTGCCGCTGCTGTGGCGGGTGCTGTTTGGGGTGTTCGCGATCAAGATTCACTTCGCGCATCGGACCTTCAAGTGGATGAGCGGGGAGCAGGGGGCGGCGCATGTGCACGTGGTGATCGTCGGATTTGCTGCGTTCGATCGCGGGGGCAAGCGGATCTTCGAGTATGCTGGTGACGCGGCGGTGTGCGTCGATGGGGTGGCGAACATCAGCCCGTATCTGACGAGTGGACCGGACCGATATGTCGTCAAGGCGAGGGCGGTGTTGGCGGCGGGGGTGCCGGAGATGCGCTGCGGGAACAAGCCGAGCGACGGGGGGCATCTTATCTTCACCGACGCCGAACGTGGTGAATTCCTGCGGGTCGAGCCTGGGGCGGAGCCGCTGTTTCGGCGTTATTGCGGATCGGAGGAGTTTATTAATGGGGGGATGCGCTGGTGTCTGTGGCTGCGCGGCGTCGATCCGGCGGTGCTGCGAGGGTTGCCGCGGGTGGTCGAGCGGGTCGAGCAGGTGCGGGAGTTTCGGCGAGCGAGTACGGCGGCGCCGACGCGGGCGGCGGCGGAGCGGGCGGCGGAGTTCTTTTATGTGTCGCAGCCGGCGGGGGAGTACATCGCGGTGCCGGAGGTGTCGTCCGAGCGGCGTGGATACATCCGGCCGGGTTCCTGGCGCCGGAGGTGATTGCGAGCAACAAGTTATATGTCGTCGCGACGCCGGATATGTTCCTGTTCGGGGTGTTGTCGTCGGCGATGCACATGGCGTGGGTTCGGGTGGTCGGTGGTCGGCTGCGCAGCGATTATCAATACTCGGCGGCGATGGTGTACAACACGTTCCCGTGGCCTGTGGATGCGGGCGCGGAGGAGCGGGTTACCGTGGAGGCGGCGGCGCGGGGGGTGCTCGACATTCGCGGTAGATGGCCCAGGAGCACGCTGGCGCAGCTCTACGATCCGCGGACGATGCCAGCGTCGCTGGCCCGGGCTCATGGTGCCCTCGATCGCGCCGTGGACCGGTGCTATCAGTGGGAGGCGTTTGTCAGCGACAAGGGCCGGTTTGCGCACGCGCTCAAGCGGTATCAGGCGTTGGTGGCACGCGGTGAGCTGGCGGACGCGTCAGACGGCGTGGGGACGCGGGTTGGGGGAGGCGCTGATCGCCAGGGTTACGCGGTCGAAAACGGTTGCGGGGCTCCGGGGCGACCCGGCACCATCGACGGCGCCGGGCCTGCGACGACGGGGGCACCATGGGTACGACGCTCGAGAGGCTGATCGATGGCGTGGAGCGCCGCTCCACCTGGAAGAACGCCGCCGTCGCTGTCGGCGTGACCCTCCTGGCGAATTTCGCGCTGGCCGGCTACATCCTGCCCAGCATCGAGGCGAGGCGCCCGGAAGCCATGGATGGCGGCTTTCTGGTGATGATCGACCTCCAGCCGTTGGTGTCGGCGGCGGAGGCCTACCGGATCTTCGACCTGTACAAGCCCGACATTCTGGGCTTTGTCAGGCTCCTGTATGCGGTGGACTTCGTGATCCCGGTGGCGTTCGCGTGCTTCTTCGCCTGCATGATCGGGAAGATGCTGCGGTATCTGAAGGGGCGGCTGGCGGGCGGCCCTGCTGTTGCCGTTCGCCGCCGTCCCGTTCGACTACACGGAGAACGTGCTGAGCCTGGTCCTCATCAGCCTGTACCAGGGCGGCCAGGTGTTCCCCGCTTTGGCGGGCGTGGCTGGCCTGGCGACGGCCGGCAAGTTCCTCAGCCTGGGCCTCACCGGCCTGGTGGTGGTGGTCCTGCTGCTTCGGAGCGCGGCGAAGTTCGTGGCTGCGAAGCTGGGCGGTCCGCGGGGGGCGTGACAGGGCGGGCGCTCAGGCGTCGTCGGGCGTCTGGGGGCTGACGGTGATCGGTCGGCCGAGGAGCACCGCGGCGAAGTGGACGAGCAGGGCGGCGGTGCCGTAGGCGAGGCCGACGACGACGCCGGCGTCGACGATGCCGCGCCAGGGTTGCTCGAGCAGGCGGACCAGCTGGACGATGCCGACGATGCCGAGGAGCAGGCACCACGAGATGATCAGTCGCTTGCGGGTGGCGTGGAACAGGCCGGAGCAGAAGAAGGGGGCGAGCAGGACCAGGAGCGGGTGGCGGTGCTGGCCGAGCCAGAAGGCGCGGGCGACGACGCGGGGGACGTAGCCCTTTTGAAAGCCGCGGTAGCCCTCGACGTAGCCGTTGAACACGGTCCAGCCGATGTAGAGGGCCCACTGAAACTGGCTCATGTCGTGCGAGCGCAGCGGCTCCAGGGCCATGGGCGTGAGGCGGAGGATCGCGGAGATCAGGAGGGCGCAGGTCGCGAGCACGCCCCACGCGGCGACTGCCATCACGGCGAGGCTGCGCGGCGGGTAGATCCGTATCGGTGCGCTCGGCATGGCGGCGGCATGTCTCGCACGATCGCCTGGCCGCGACAACCTGCCTGGCTCACATCAGCTCCTGGCGGATGAACTCGCAGTCGCTGGCTAGCATTGTCGCGGCCGAGTCTGGCTCACATCAGATCCTGGCGGACGAACTCGCGGCGCAGGCGCTTGAGGGCCTGCTCCTGGATCTGGCGGATGCGTTCACGCGAGAGGGCGTGGCGTTCGCCGATCTCCTTGAGGGTCTGCTCGCGGTCGTCGCCGAGGCCCATGCGTTGGGTCAGCACGGCGGCCTCGATCGCGGGGAGGTTGGCGAAGGCCTCGCGCAGGCGGGTGTGCAGCAGCTCGCTGTCGATGCGCTCCGGGGCGAGGGTCTCGTCGTTGTCGGCCAGCAGGTCGGAGAGGGTGTGGCCGGGCTCGTGGCCGATCGGCTGCTCGAGGCTGAGGGGGTCGCCGACCAGCGACCAGCGCATCCGCTGGATGCGTTCGATGCTGAGGTCGGTGGCGGCGGCCAGCTCGGTGTCGGAGGGCTCGCGGCCGTGCAGGGCGTCGAACTCGCGGCGGACCTTGGCGACCTTGTTCTGGGCGTCGATCATGTGGACGGGGAGGCGCACGGCCCGGCCGGTGTCGGCGAGGGAGCGGCTGATCGAGTGGCGGATCCACCAGCTCGCGTAGGTTGAGAAGCGGAAGCCGCGTTTCGGGTCGAAGCGGTCGACCGCCTTCATCAGGCCGATGTTGCCCTCCTGGATCAGGTCGCCGAGCGGGAGGCGGCCGTGCTTGAAGCGGCGGGCCACGGTGATCACGAGGCGGAGGTTGGCGCGGACGAAGCGGTGCTTGGCGGCCCACAGCGCCTGGTGTTCGGCCCGGGCGGCGGCGACGTAGCTGATGAAGGGGAGGCTGCCCTGGCGCGGCAGCTTGACCTTCATCGATACACCGGCGGGGTCGCCTGCCTCGAGGCCGGCGAGGTCGGCGAGGACGCGTTCGCTGACGACGCCGTCGCGGTCGGCCTCGGCGAGGGCGACCGCGAGGGCGCTCTGGGCGGCGTCGACGGCCTTCTGGTGGGCGGCGAGCTCGCGCTGGCGCAGGGCCTGGACGCGCTGCTCCATCGTTGCGAGCTCGGCGCGCGGGGCAGCGTCGTGCAGCAGCTCGCGGGCGAGGCTGCAGATCGCGGTGCCGAACGGGAGGTAGCCGAGCAGGGTTCGCCACAGGCGTTCGCGGTGGCTGGCGATCGCGTGGGCCGCGGCGAACTCCTCGTCGCGGGTCATCACGTCGTAGTGACCGAGGTCGCGGAAGTAGGTGCCGAGCAGGTCAGGCTCGGCCGTTGTGTTCGCGGGAGACGGGGTCGGGGCGGCACGGCGGGCGGGGCGTTGCATGGCCCCACGAGACTGGAAGCTTGGACAGAGTTTGTCAACCTTGATGTTCAAGGTTTGTGCAATGATGCGGGCGAAATAGCGCGTAGATTCGTGGTCATGGGCAGTTTTTGGCGTCGTAGCTTCATCGAAACAAGCTTCGTGGACGATCTCACGAGGCTTGGTCGAAGCTTCAGGCGGCGCGGGCGTGGAGTCGCGGCGGGCGCAGCAGCTTGGCCATGCGCACGCACTTGAGGCCGAGGCCGGAGCGTGCGCGGGCGATCGGGCGATAGCCGGCGCGGCCGTAGAAGGCGGTGGCGTTGAGGGTCGCCTCGAGGGTGAGGCGACGGACGCCGAAGACCCGGGCGGAGCGCTCGATGCGAGCGAGGAGGCGAGCACCGACGCCGCCGCCGGCGTGGCCGGGGTGGACGTAGACGGCTCGCACGACGCCGGTCGCGAGCGAGACAGCGGCGAAGCCGACGACGACGCCGCTGCGCTCGGCGACGACGACGGTGGCCGAGCGCACGAGCGTGGTGTAGAGGCCGCGGCCCTGGTTGGTCCAGCGGGCCAGCTCAGCGGGCCGGTAGTGCGTGCGACAGAGGTGTGCGACGGCGGCGACGTGGACCCGTGCCATGGCAGGGACGTCAGCAGCGCGGGCCAGTCGGAGGGACAGCTTCATCGCGTGCCGCCAAGGATAACCGAAGCGGCGGGGCGCTTGCCTGGTTTCGCGGCGGGGCGATCGTCGAGCGCAGGGGATCGCGATCGCGGTCGAACGGCGAGGGCCGATCGGTGGGCGGACGAGCAGACCCCACCGCGAAGGCGCGCCTTCGTGATGGGGTCTGTCGCGCCCGGGGCTCGGCCCGGTATCTGGCCGCCCAAGGGCAGTCGGCGAGCAGTCGGCGAGCAGCCGGCGATCAGTCGGCGATCAGTCGTCGCCGAAGTCTTCGTTCTCACGCCGCCGACCGCCGCGCTTGCCAGCGCCGCCGCCGGCCCAGTCACCGCCGCCGCCGCCCGCGAAGCCGCCGCCGCGACCGCCACGTTCACCGCCGCGACCGCGGTCACCACCACCGCCGCCGCCACCGCCACCGCCACCGCCACCGCGGCCACGGTCACCACCGCCACCACCACCGGGGCGGGGAGCACCGCCGCCGTGGAAGCCACCGCCGCCGCCACCACCGCCACCGCCAGCGAAGCCGCCCTCACGTGGAGGCGGTGGGGGCCGGTCCCCGCCGGCGCTGCTGCGGGGTGGGCCACCGCCGCCGCCGCGTTCGCGTTCGACGGCCTCGTCGACGCGGATGTTACGGCCGTCGACGACGGCCCCGTTCATCGCCTGCAGGGCGGCGGTCCCCGATGCGTTGTCGGAGAAGCTCACGAAGCCGAAGCCGCGGCTGCGTCCGGTCTCCCGGTCTTTGATCACGACCGCATCGACCACATTGCCAAAGGATTGAAACGCCGCACGCAGTGAGACCTCATCGGTCGCCCACGCCAGTCCGCCAACAAACAACTTCACGGTGTCCTCTTTCTCTTCTCGTTCGCCGACCCCGCGGGTCGCAGTGTGATGGTCTCGCTCGCGGCCCCACGGTGTGTTGGGGCGTTCGCCAGCCTCGAGAGTTATCAGTGATCGTCGGCGCTGTCGACCGGTGCGGACGAGACAAGATCGCCGGAGGCGCGGCCAGGGCGCGGCGTTTCGGCCCGCCGCGCGAGCGCAGGGCCGCCCCCGCGTGCCGGGCTCGTGCCGGCTCGTGCCGGCCTCGCGAGCCGCGGCGATCCCGGGTGGGGCCCGAGTTCGGGTTGGGTGGGCCCCATGGTGGCTCGGCGGGCGGGTGGGACCGGCGGGCCAGGGCGGCGGCCTCGCCGGGCACCGGGTGTGCAGGCGGTGCTGGCCCTGGCGACGCGAGCGCGTACCATGCGGGCGCCTTGCCCATCGTCACTGCCAAGCACATCTCCCGCAGCTTCGGAGCCCGCCGCGTCCTCGAGGACATCAGCGTCACGGTCCACACTGGTGAGCGCGTCGGCCTCGTCGGCGTGAACGGCTCGGGCAAGAGCACGCTCGTGCGGATCCTCGCCGGACTCGACGTGCCGGACACCGGCGAGGTCGTGCATCGCCGCGGCGCAGCGATCGCGTACCTCGAGCAGGAGCCGCGCTTCCCGGAGGGGATGCGCGCGCGCGAGGCGGTGCTGGCGGGCCTGGGCGGCTGGTCGGAGGCCCGCGCGCGCCACCTGGCCGCCAGTGAGGCGCTCGAGCACGGCGAGCTGACGGCCGCGGAGGTCGGGCGCCTGGTCGCGGAGCAGAGCGCGGCGGCCGGCGAGATCGAGCGCCTGGGCGGGTGGGAGCGGGTGCACGAGGCGGAGGCGCTGCTGGATCGCCTGGGGGTGACGGACCCGGAGGTGATCGTCGAGCAGCTGAGCGGCGGGGAGCGGCGGCGGGTCGCGCTGGCCCGCATCCTGGCCCAGCGGCCAGATCTGGCGATCCTCGACGAGCCGACCAACCACCTCGACGTCAGCACGATCGAGTGGCTCGAGCGCTACCTCGACGAGCAATTCGCGGGGGCCCTGCTGCTCATCACCCACGACCGCTACATCCTCGACCGGGTCTCGACCCGCACGATCGAGATCGACCGCGGCCACCTGCACAGCTTCGAGGGCGGCTTCGCGGCGTACCTCGAGGGCAAGGCGGAGCGGATGGCGCTGTCGCAGCGGACCGAGGCCAACCGCCAGAATTTTCTGCGCCGCGAGCTCGAGTGGCTGCGGCGTCAGCCGAAGGCGCGGTCGACCAAGCAGAAGGCCCGCATCGACCGCGCCCACGTGGAGATCGGCAAGGGGCCGCCGCCGGTCGAGCGCAGCCTCGACCTGCAGGTCCAGGCGGCGCGCAGCGGGAGCACGATCCTCGAGCTGCGCGGGGTCTCGCTGGCGGTGCCCGGGGCCGGGCCGGGGGCGGGCAGGTCGCTGGTCCGCGAGCTCAGCTTCGCGGTCCGCAAGGGCGAGCGCATCGGCGTGCTCGGGCCCAACGGCTGCGGCAAGACCACCCTCCTGCGGGCGATCACGGGGCAGCAGCCGCCCACGAGCGGGCAGGTCGTGCTCGGCAAGAACACGCAGCTGGCCTACCTCGACCAGACCCGCTCGGGCCTCGACGACAACGCGACGGTCTACGACAACATCGCCCAGAGCCGGCGCTCGCTCGAGGTCGACGGTCACCCGCTGGAGATCGGCCGCTACCTCGAGCGCTTCCTGTTCGACCCGCAGAGCTACGCGCAGAAGGTCGGCACGCTGTCGGGCGGGGAGCGGGCCCGGGTGGCGCTGGCCAAGCTGCTGCAGGGCAGCAGCAACCTGGTGCTGCTCGACGAGCCGACCAACGACCTCGACGTGGCGACCCTCGGGGCGGTCGAGGAGATGCTGATCGAGTTCGGCGGCACGGCGATCGTCGTCACCCACGACCGGTGGTTCCTCGACCGGGTGGCGACGGCGCTGCTGGTGTTCGAGCCGGACGGCAGGGTGACCCGGCACGAGGGCAACTACAGCCTGTACCTCGAGCTGAGCGCGCAGCAGAAGGCGCAGGAGGCCGAGCTGTCCGCAGGGACAGCCGCGAAGGCGAAGCTCGAGCGCGCGAGCAAGGCGGGTGAGGCGGGCAGCGGGGCGGGCGGCGGGGCGAAGAAGAAGGGGCTGAGCTACGCGCAGCAGCGCGAGCTCGAGGCGATCGTCGGGCGCATCGAGAAGGCCGAGGCGGAGGTGGAGCTGCTGACGGCCCGGCTGGCGTCGCCGGCGGTGTACGCCGAGGGGCACGCGGCGGTCGCGGCGGTCAACGACGCGCTGCGCGAGGCCCGGGCGCTGGCGCAGTCGCTGACCGCCCGCTGGGAGGAGCTCGAGGCGCGCAAGGACGCGTGAGCGACGGCTCGCGGGGCGGCGTCGGCGGTGGACCGTGCTTGCCCGGGCACTGAGCGCCTCGGCGACGGCTCGCGCGGGGCGGCGACGACGGGTGTACGCTGGTGGGCGATGCGACTCGCCGGGTTCGCTGTGTTGTTCCTCGCCTGCTCTGGACCCGCGAGCGAGACGAGCGACGCGAGCAGCAGCGGCGGTCCGGTGAGCAGCACGACGCCGACCACCGGCGCGAGCGAGACCAGCGGCGGCGAGGCGGCGTGGGAGATCGGGCTGCAGCTGGACGGCGATCACGGGGCGCTGCTCAGCGTGTGGGGGGCGGCGCCCGATGATGTGTACGCGGTCGGCGGCCAGCTCACGTCGGCGACCAGCTCGGTCGGGGCGCTGTATCACTTCGACGGGGTCGCGTGGACGCAGCAGGCGCTGCCCGCGGACACGCCGATGCTGCACTGGGTGTTCGGGGTCGAGGGCGAGCTGTGGGCGGTCGGGCGCGACGGCACGGCGCTGCGGCGAGCGGGCGATGCCTGGGTCGCGACCGCGACCGGGGTGACGGAGATCCTCTGGGGCGTGTGGGGTCCGGGCAAGGATCTGCTGTGGACGGTCGGCGGTGATGGGGTCGACGACGCGCCGGTGCTGCTGCGCTGGGACGGCGCGGCGTGGGCCCCGGAGCTGCTGCCGGCCACCGGCGAGAGCACCGGGCTGTTCAAGGTGTGGGGCAGCGGGGCCGCGGACGTGACGGCGGTCGGCGACCGCGGGCTGGCGCTGCACCACGACGGCGCGGCGTGGACGGTGCAGGACACCCACGACCTCGCGGACCTGATCAGCGTGTGGGGTCACGGGCCGGGCGAGCACCTGGCGGTCGGCGGGCGGGCCAATGGTCGGGTCGCGCGCTGGGACGGCGCGGCGTGGACGGGCGAGACCTTGGCGGTGCCGGGGCTCAGCGGGGTGTGGATGGCGGCGGACGGGTCGGCCACGGTGGTCGGGATGCAGGGGACGATCGCCGAGCTCGCGCCGGGCAGCATGGTGTTGCAGCCGCAGGTGAGCCCGACCTACTTGTTGCTCCACGCGGTGTTCGGCTTCGCCGACGGCACGCGCTTCGCGGTCGGGGGCAGCCTCGCGGGACCGCCCCCGTACGTCGGCGTGATCGTGCAGCGGGGGCCGTGAGCGCGGTCCACCGTCGCGCGCGGGGTCTCGCTACAATCGCGGGGCACGGCCGCCGTGCAGGAGCTTGATCGCTATGGTTGGGATACCGGTCCGACTTGGTTCTGTTCCGCTGGCACTGTCGGCGGCGCTCGGCTGTACGGTGAACATCAACAACGACCCGACCTCGCAGAGCTCGGACCCGACGAGCGGCGGGCCGGGCACGAGCGGGGAGACGCCGACCACCACGGACGCGCCGACGAGCGGCGGGACGGGGACCAGCGACCCGGGCACGAGCACGAGCAGCACCGGCAGCACGGGCAGCGATGAGACCGGCCCGGTGCTGCCACAGTGGTGCAACGGCTACAACCCGGACACCGCCGACTTCACGGTCCACAACAACAAGGACGAGTCGATCATGGACGGCAGCACGCTGGCGGCGGAGTGCGGCGGTCAGGGCTCGGTGATGATCCCGGTGTTCCCACACTTCGGCGGCTTCATGGCCGTCGCCGACTCCGTCACCTTCGACGTGATCCTGGACGTCGAGGGCTGGAACCTCGGACCCAACGGCCACTTCTTCGAAGCGCTGGCGCACGGGCACGAGATCAACTGCGCCCAGGAGCAGGACACCTATTACGGCGGCTATTCGTACAGCTTCATCCCGATCTTCCCGCCCGACGGGATCCCCGACGTCAACGTGATCAACGGCGCGGCGGGTCACCTGCACCTGACGCTGCACACGCCCGACGGCGACGTGCCCTTCGACGCCGATGTCGTGATGTCGGCGGCGATCGATCAGTGCGGCTACTGAGCGTCAGGGCTGGGCGTCAGGGGCTCGGCGCGGGGTGGGCGGCGGCGAAGGCGGGCCACATGCGATCGAACCACACGGCGTGGCCGACCGCCGAGGGGTGGAAGCCGTCGGCGAGGAAGTACTCGGGGTGGTCGGTGAGCTGGGCCGCGGCGAACAGGTCGACCAGGGCGTAGCTGTGGTCCATCGCCAGCCGGCGCAGGCGCTCGTTGTACTCGATGATGCGGGCCTCGATCTGCCCGCGCGCGACGCCGAGGAAGCGCTCGGCGAGGCCGGCCGCGGGCGCGTGCGCGAGGTTCGGCAGGGTGCCCACGACCACCTTGCTGCGGGTGCGGTCGAGACGCTCGGCGATCGCGGCGAGGTTGCGGGCGAAGCGGGGCGGCTCCACGCCGCGCCACACGTCGTTGCCGCCGATGAACAGCGAGACCACGGTGGGCCGCGCGGCGACGGCGGCCTCGAGCTGCGACTCGCGCACGCTCTGGCTGGTGCCGCCGTTGCTGGCGAGGTTGACGAGGCGGGCCGCCGGCTGCTGCGTCTGCAGGCGCGCGAACACGCGGGCGACGTAGCCGGTGCCCGCGGGCACGCCGAAGCCAGCGCCAGCGGAGTCTCCCAGGGCGACGTAGGTGATGCTCACGGCGCGGCAAGGTAGGTCGCCGGGCCCTGCAGGCAAGCGAGGTCGGCGATCCGACGCCGTGGTTCGCGTGCATCGACGGCGTCGACTGCACCGGCCTCTGCAGGCAGGTCGGCGATCAGACGCCGCGGGGGTAGGCGGCGATCTTGCTGCGCAGGCGGGCGAGGAGGTAGGGCGAGGCGGCCCCGAGCGCGTCGGCGATGGCGAGCGCCTCGGCCCCGTAGGCGGCGATCTTGGCCGGCTTCCAGTAGTGCGGCGGGGCCTTGAGGTTGTTGATGCGGTCGGCGAGCTTGACCAGCCACACCTCGCGCGGCTGCTGCTGGATCCGCCGCAGGCTGTCGGCCATCGCCTGGTCCTTGGGCAAGCTCGGGTCCTTGCTGAGGGCGCGCACGCCGGCGGCGACGGCGGGGCCGAACTCGGCGGCGATGCTGGCCTCGTCGACGCCGCAGTCCTCGATGGTGTCGTGCAGGAGGGCGCACAGCACGGCGAGGTCCGGGTCGGCGACGGGCTCGCGGGCGACGGCCTGCATGACCTCGGCGGCGACGCAGGTGATGTGGGTGAGGTACGGGAGCTCGCTGCCGGGGAGCTTCTGGCCGAGGTGCGCGCGGGCGGCGAACTCGGCGGCTTGCAGGTAGCGATCGGGGGACCAGAGCGGGTGATGCGATGCGGGCATGTCAGGTGGAGCTGCGGACGCCGTAGAGGGGGACCTCGGTGCGGCAGTCGATGGCCTCGTTGTTGTAGTCCCCCTGCGCGCGGCTGTGCAAGGTCGCCGAGAAGCGGTCTGCGCCGTTGAAGTCGCCGATCAGGTGGACATAGACGCTGATGTCGCCGAACACGCCGGCGAAGCCGTAGATGCCGGCGAGGTCGAAGTCGCCGTCGGCGTCGAGCGCCCCGGTGAGGCTCAGCAGCGCCGACTCCTCGCTGAGCACGAGGTAGCCGTCGCTCTGGGTGAGCGTGACGAAGCCGCCGGCGAAGGCGAGCTTGGTCAGCTCGTTGTTGCAGAGGTCCATGCCGGCGACCGCGGGGCAGTCGCAGGCGGCGGTGGTGTCGACCGTGATGTCGTAGCGGCCGCTGCGGTCGTCGCCGCGCGCGTCACCCTCGGCCTCGGCGGCGTCGAGGATGACGGAGGGGTCGAGCGGGTCCTGCGGCTCGGTGGTGGTGCACGCGGAGAGCAGCCAGATGCCGAGCAGGGCGCGGCTGCAGAGGGGCATCGTCGTGACGGCGGTGAGCGAGGGCAGGGAGGGGAGGAGCGTGTGCACGAGTTCTTTGCGGCGATCGATGGGCGCGGCCAGGTCAGGACGCCATCGTATCCGAGTCGGGCGGCCGCGGGGACCCGGGCCGCGACGGTCATGGCGCCTGTCCTGGGCGCAGGCGCGGGCGGCGTCGCAGGAGGACGAGCAGTGGCGCCAGGAGCGGCAGCGGGGCGGGGCCGCGGCACCCGCATCCGGGCTCACCCGCGGCCGGGTCGTCGCTGGTGTCCGGGCTGGTCGTGCTCGCGGGCGCGGGGCACTCGACTTCTGCGTCGGCGGCGGGGTCGTCGACGCAGTAGTCGTAGCTCGTGGGCGGCGGTTCGTCGTCGACGCCGACCGGGGCCTCCTCGCCGGCCGGGGCGCTGCTGACCTGCACGCTGATCTCGCCCTGCATGAAGGCGATGAAGCGGCGATCCTGGGGATCGACGATCTCGGCGCGCAGGGTGAGGAACTCGCCGGCGAGCTCGGCGGGCGGCTGGAAGTCGAGGTCGACGGTGCCGCTGACCACCGGCATGTCGACGATGAAGGGGCTCCACGCGGGCTCGGCGATGTTGCGGCCGTGGGCGAGGGTGACGGTGGTGCCGGGCATCGCGTCGACGCACAGGCGCACGCGCATGACCTGGCCCTTCCACAGGAAGGTGTCGCGGTTGGCGATCGCCAGCGCGGGCGGGCTCGCGGCCGGATCGCTGGCGTCGTCGACGATCTTGAACAGGCCGTGGCGCGGCCACCAGGCGCTGCCCGGGGGCTCGTAGGTGTAGCCGCGGACGAGGTAGGTGCCGACCGGGAGGTCGCGGGTGTCCCAGTCGACGCCGGGCCTCGCGGCGGCGCAGGTGATCGGCCGGTGCTCGCCCGGGGCGGTGATCAGGTGCCAGCAGCCGGCGTAGTCGGGGCTGTCCTCGAGGACATCTTCTGCGAACACAGGGTCGGGCGGGCCGAAGCCGGCGGCGATGTCTCGCTCGAGCTCGCCGCGGGTGTGCCAGCGCGGCACCGGGCGCGCCGCCGGGTCGCCGTGGCAGAACGCGAGCATCTGGTGGCTGCGGCTGTCGGCGGGCTCGTCCGCGCTGAGACAGACGTCGCTGTAGGGGATCGTGTAGCGCAGGTGGACGACGGGCTGGGCGCTGCGGTCGACGACGGTGAGGCAGTGCTCGTCCTGATGCAGCACCGGGGTGCGCGGGAGCAGGCCGTTGCCGGCGTGGGCCGTCGCGGGCGCGGCGAGCAGCAGGCCGAACGCGAGGCCGAGGCGGGCTCGCGGAGCGCGGACGGGTCGGCCACACATGCGCGGACGATAGCCGGCGCCGCGGCGCCCGAGAAGCAGGAGGGACCGCGGAGCCGAAGTCGCGCGCAATGCTCCGTGCCCCGGTCCAGCGGCGCGGGCTCGTGGTTCGGGTACCGGCTGCGCGATGTGTAAGGCGTGAGGAGCGAGCGACACCCCGCGACCATGGGCCCAGCCCGCGGTCGGGTACCGGCTGCGCGATGTGTGAGGCGCGAGGCCGGGCTGGTGTGCTGGTGCTGAGCCGGGTAGGGTGGGCGGGTGCTGCGATGCGCGGGGCTGCGGGCGATGAGGCTTCTCGGCCTGGTGTCGCTGGTGGGATGCGGCGCGGCGCCGGAGCGGGTGAGTGAGGCGCCTGGGCCTGGGTTGGGGTCTGGGTCTGGGTCTGCTCCGGTGCCGGTCGCGGGTCCGGTCGACACCTGGCTTAAGGGACAGCTGCACGCGCACACCGGCAACTCGGGCGACAGCGCGACGGCGCCGCAGGAGGCGCTGCGGTGGTTCGCGGGGCACGGATTCGACTTCGTGGTGCTCACCGATCACAACTTCGTGACGGTGATGCCGGGCGGTGATGCGGGGCAGCTGCTGGCGATCCCCGGGGTCGAGCTGACGCAGAACCTGGACGACTGTGTGCCGCCGCCGGAGCCGGGGATGCAGTGCCTGTTGCACATCAACGCGCTGTTCGTCGAGCCGAGGCGGGCGGGTCGCTTCGCGTTCGCGGCGACGGACGAGCGCTCGCGCCTGGGGCTGTACGAGCGGGCCCTCGCGGCGACGCGCGAGCTCGGCGGCGTGGCCCAGCTGAACCACCCGAACTTCCACTACGCGGCCGACGCGGCGACGATCGTCGCGCTGGGGCGAGGCGGGCTGGCGCTGGTCGAGGTCGCCAACGAGGCGATCGACTCGAACAACGCCGGCGACGCGGGGCACCCGTCGACCGAGGCGCTGTGGGACGCGGCGCTGGGCCAGGGCGCGAGGGTGTGGGCGGTGGCCACGGACGACAGCCACCACTACGACGACGCCGCCGCGGTCACGGCCCGCGGCGAGACGGCGTACGTCGGCGATCGCGGCTTCGTGATGGTCCGCGCCGCCCGCACGCCAGCGGCGATCCGCGCGGCGATCGAGCGCGGCGACTTCTATGCGAGCAGCGGGGTGATCCTCGAGTCGCTCACGGCGAGCGCGGGGACCCTGGCGCTGCGCACGGTGGGTGCACACGAGGTCCGCTTCATCGGCGGCGGCGGGCGCGAGCTGGCCCGCAGCCGCGGGGCGGCGGCCAGCTACACGCTGCGGCCCGGCGACGTGTACGTGCGTGCGGTGATCGAGGCGGGGGACGGGCGCAAGGCGTGGACGCAGCCGCTGTGGCGGGAGTGAGGCGCTGTCGTGGCGGAGCTGCGCGGGCGCAAGGCGTGGACGCAGCCGCTGTGGTGGGGGAGTGCACGAGCCGGTCGCGGTCGCTGAGGTGCGCCGCGGCTGCGGCGAGGGGTCGCGGGACGACCCGCGGGCGTGGGGTCTGTGGCATGCTCGCGGCCGGTGTCCGACGAGCAGAGTTCGGCCGAGATCACGCTGCGGCTGTTCGTCGTGGCGCGCTGGGTGATGCTCGTGCTCATCGCGTTCGGCTGGACGCTGCAGACGATCAGCCCGGGTATGTTCACCTGGGTGGTCTCGTGGTTCCCGCCGCCCCCGGAGCCCACTGGCACGGCCGCGGTGGTCAGCTTGCTGGTGCTCGGCAACCTGTGGGTACGCCTACGGGTGCTCGGCCGCGGCCGGGCCACCACGACGATCGCCGGCGTCCACCTGCTCGTCGACTCGGTCGCGCTGACGGCCCTGCTCGCGCTCTCGGGCGGCGTCACCAACTCGTTCACGACCATGTACTTCGTGCCGATGACGCTGGCGACCCAGCTCTCGCCGCGCTGGACCTGGGCCGTCGCGGCCGCGTCGCTGCTGGGCTTCGCCGCGCTGTTCGTGCTGGCGCCCGCGCCCGCGGGCCCGCCCGGGCACGAGCACCACTTCCTCGGCCACATCCGCGGGATGTGGGTCGCGTTCGGGATGTCGGCGGCGTTCATGACCTACTTCGTGCACCGCATCGCCCTGTCGCTCTCGCGGCAGCGGGCCGAGCTGACGCGCCTGCGCCTGGCGGCCGAACAGGACCGTCAGCTGGCGGCGCTCGGCACCCTCGCGGCCGGGGCGGCGCACGAGCTGGGCTCGCCGCTCGGGACGGTGGCGATGCTGGTCGGCGATCTGGGTGTCATGAGCGAGGCGGAGCGAGCCGACGCGATCGCCACGATCCGCCAGGAGCTCAGGCGCTGCAAGACGATCGTGCAGCAGATGTCGTCGCCCGAGCTGCGCGTGCCGAGCCTCGGCCGCGCGAGCGAGGCCTGGCCGCTCGCGCGGCTGGCCGACGAGCTGCACGACAGCGGCGGCGAGCTGCGCCTGCAGATCGACGTCGACGCCAGCGCCCGCGGGGTGAGCACCAGCCAGCCGATCGAGGTGCTCGGGCAGATCGTCCGCGCCGTGGTCGCCAACGCGGTCGACGCCTGTCGCGCGCGAGCGGGGTCCACCGGGGTGCGACTGCGCGTCGCAGTCGAGGGCGACCAGGCCCACATCACGGTGATCGACGACGGCGCCGGCATGGCCCCGCAGGCGGCGGCGGCGGCCTTCGATCCGTTCTTCTCGACCAAGCCCGAGGGGCAGGGCATGGGCCTCGGCCTCTATCTCGCGCGCGCCCACCTGCGGGCGCTCGGCGGCACGATCGAGCTGGCGTCACAGCTCGGTCACGGCACCACCGTTGAGGTCCGATTCCCCCTGACCGAGGCGCTGCGGGCCGCTGCGGGCGCTTCTGTGTGAGCTGGTGGCGGCTTTGCTTGCCGCTTCGCGGGGCATCGGGCAGGGTTGCCGAAGGGATCGCGCAATGATCGAAGCCGCCGACGACCGCATCACCGTGCTTGTGGTGGATGATGACAAGGCCTTCTGTCAGGCCATGGCGGGCGCGCTGCGCCGTCGCGGTCTGGCCGTGGTCGTGGCCCACAACTACGACGACGCGCTGGCCGAGGCCGAGGCGTGGTCGCCGGACCGGGCGGTGGTCGACCTGCGGATGCCGGGGCGCAGCGGCCTCGAGCTGGTGGCGGCGTTGCGGCGCAACGACCCGCACATGGGCATCGTCGTGTTGACCGGCTACGGCAGCATCGCCACCGCGATCGAGGCGATCAAGCTCGGCGCGACCTACTACCTGACCAAGCCGGCCGAGGCCGACGACATCCTGGCCGCCTTCACCCGCACCGCCCCCGTGATGGTCGAGATGCCGAGCCCGCAGTCGGCCAAGCCGCTCGACGAGCTCGAGTGGGAGCACCTGCAGGCCGTGCTCACCGACTGCCAGGGCAACATCTCCGAGGCCGCCCGGCGCCTCGGCATGCACCGTCGCAGCCTGCAGCGCAAGCTGGCCCGCGGCCGCCCGAGCCACGAGGGGAGCCCGGCGCCGGTCGGGGACTCGCCCGCCGCGGCGCCCGGCGGCACCACGTAACGCACCCCGGGCGGTGCCCCGCGCGGGGCACCGGAGTCGGCCGCGACCGTGTCCGGCGGTGACACGCCCCGCGCGGGTAGCATTGTCGGCCGCGTCAGGCGTCACGGTCAGGCGGCACCACGAGCGCGCGGCGATCGGTTAGCATCGCCGCGATGGCGCGCCTGTTCCTCGGCCTCGACCTGCCGTCCGACGTCGACGCCCACCTCGAGCTCATGTCTTGCGGGGTCCCCGACGCGCGCTGGGAGGGCCGCGACAAATTCCACCTGACGCTGCTCTTCCTCGACGAGCTGGATGGCCGCGTGCAGCGCTCGTTGATCGACGCGCTGACCGGGCTCCGCTCGCCGCCCTTCGAGCTCACGCTCAAGGGCGTCGGCGTGTTCCCCCCGCGCGGCGCCCCGAGCTCGCTGTGGGCCGGCGTCGCCGACCCCGCGCCGCTGCTCGCCCTGCGCCAGAAGATCGTCGCCCGCCTGCGCGAGCTGCCGATCGCGGCAGATCCGCGGAAGTTCGTCCCGCACGTGACCCTCGCCCGCGTCGGCGCCAGCCCGGTCGACGCCGTCGTCGCCTACCTGGCCGATCACGTGCTGTTTCGCAGCGAGACCTTCCGCGTCGAGCAGCTCAATCTCTACTCGAGCGTGCGCTCGGCGAAGGGCTCGCAGTACCGCATCGAGGCCGGCTTCCCGCTGCGCGCGGAGGTCCGGTAGGCGGTGTGGATCCGCCGCCTGCTGGTCGCGGCGGCCACGCTGGCCCTGGTCAGCGCGCTGGTGTTCCTGGTGGTCGACGCGCTGGCCGACCGCGCGGCGCTGGACCTCGGCCGCGGCGCGAGCCCCGAGGCGCTGGCCGCCCGTCGGCACCTGCTCGGGCTCGACCGGCCGATCGTCACCAGGCTGTTCGAACATGTCGCATCGGCCATGTCCTTCGAGCTCGGCGAGAGCGCGCGCCTGGGGGTCCCGGTGGTCACGCTGCTGCGGCGCGCCGCGGGGCCGACGCTGGCCTACGCGCTGCCCGGCTTCTTGCTCGCCACGATCGTCGCGCTGCTCGCCGGGGTCGCGGCGGCGCGGCGACGCGGCCTCGTCGATCGTGTGTTGCTGGTCGTGTCGACCCTGTTGATGAGCTGCTCGAGCGTGATCGTGGTGGTGCTCGGGCAGTATCTGCTGGCCCACCGGATGCGCTGGTTCCCCGTGCTCGGCTGGCCCCTGGCCGGCGACCCGCGGCCGCTGCTGGGCTTCGTGCTGCTGCCGGCGCTGCTGTGGGCGCTGATCCAGCTCGGCCCTGACCTGCGCCACTACCGGGCGATCTTCGTGCGCGAGCTGGCCGCGCCGCACGTCGAGGGCCTGCGCGCCCGCGGCCTCGGCGAGCGGCGCGTCGTCCTCCGGGTGCTGCGCGGCGCGGCGGCGCCGGTGCTCGCGCGGGTGTCGGCCCGCCTGCCGCAGCTCGTGCTCGGGAGCGTGGTCGTCGAGCACGTCTTCAACATCCCAGGTCTCGGCGCGCTGCTGGTCGCGGCGGTCCGCGACGCCGACCTCGCGGTGGTGCAGGGGGTGGCCTTCTGCCTGGCCGCCGCGACGATCGCCGGCCAGGCGCTGTGTGACCTGGCGGTTTACCTGCTCGACCCGCGCACCCGCGCGCCCGCGGAGGCTGGCCGATGAGACAGGTCGAGGGCTGGCGCAGACCGCTCGGGCTCGCCGGGGTCGTCGCGCTCGCGGGCCTCGGGGTGTTCGCGGTGCTGGCTCTCGGCGCGGCGCTCGGGCTGTGGGCGGCCGGCTTCGAGGGGGCCGTCGCCCGCGAGCACCTGTCCCCGGGGCCAGGTGCGTGGCTCGGCACCGACGCGCTCGGGCGCGACCTGCTGGCGCGGACGATCCAGGGCGCCCGCGTCTCGCTCGCGGTCGGCGGCGGCGCGGCGCTCGGGCTGGTGGCGATCGGCGGGGTGCTCGGCGCGTTCGCGGGGCTGCGCGGCGGCTGGATCGACCGCCTGCTCGCGGGGCTGTGCGACGCGCTGGCCGCGATCCCGCCGGTGGTCACGCTGCTCGGGGCGGCGCTGCTGCTGCGCCCCGGCCTCGCCACCGCGATCGCGGCGATCGCCCTCACGCAGTGGCACGGGGTGTTTCGCAGCGTGCGCGCCGAGGCGCAGCGCATGCGATCCGCCGATCATGACCGGGCCGCGCGGGCGATGGGCGCGGGCACATGGCACCGCATCCGCTGGCACTTGCTGCCGCGCCTGCGCCCGCTGCTCGTCACCTCGCTGGTCCTCTGCTTCGTGTACGCGGTCAAGGTCGAGGCCGTGCTCGCCTACTTCGGCGCGAGCGCCCAGACCTTGCCGAGCTGGGGTCGCCTGCTGGCCGAGACTGGCAGCGAGCTGGCGCGCGGGATCTGGTGGCCGACGGCGGCCGCCAGCGTGCCGCTGGCGCTGCTCGTGTTGTGCGCCCAGGTGCTCGCGGATCGCCTCGGCGAGGGCGAGCCTCGCGGTTGATCGGCCTTGCCGGGACTGTGATCACGCCGGGCCTGGCCTTCGGTGCTGCTGCACCGAGCTCGTTGGGTCGCTGGCGCGATGTCGCTGCTCGGTGTAGGCGCGATCGTGCCGTGTCGGCCGCGGGAACGCTGTGAGCGCTGCGCCACGGGCGATCTGTGGCGGTGAGGCCCGCGGGCCCTGGCCAGGCTGGACTCGCTGTGGCACCATCGTCGCCCGCGTTCGCCTGCGGCCTCCGCGATGACCGACTTCCTCAACGCCATCCTTAGTGTGCCCACGGTGGTGTTCACGGTGATGTTGCTGGTGATCGTGCTGTACTGGCTGATGGTCATCGTCGGCGCGATCGGGGTCGACGTGTTGCACGTCGGCGAGGCCGCCGGGGCCAAGATCGAGGGCATGGTCAGCGGCGCGGTCGAGGGCAAGATCGAGGGCGTGCTGGATGGGGCGGTCGAGGGCAAGGTCGAGGGCATGACCGGCAAGCTCGAGGCGGTGGCCGGCGGCGGCGGTTTCCTGGCGATGCTCGGCTTCGGCAAGGTGCCGGCCACCGTGGTGCTCAGCTCGCTGGTGCTGTGGTCGTGGGCGCTGTGCGTGCTCGCGGTGCGCGGCGGCGGCGGGCTCGGGCTGCCGGCGTGGGCGCTGAACCTGATCGGGCCGGCGCTGGCGGTGTTCCTCGCCGGCGTGGTGACCGGGCTGCTGGTGCGGGCGATCGGTCGCTTCATCGTTCACCACGAGCCGCTGCACCGCGCCGACCTGGTCGGCAAGCTGTGTACGATCACCACCGGTCGCGTCGACGCGGGCTTCGGCCAGGCGCTGGTCAGCGAGCACGGCGTCGACCTCACCGTCGACGTTCGCTGCGACCCGCCGAACACGCTGCAGCGGCACGCGAAGGCGGTCATCGTCGGCCACGACGCCGAGCATCACTTCTACACGGTTGAGGCCTACGATCAGCCGCTCGCACCGCTGCCCTCCGGGTCGCAGCGGCCGCCGGCGGCCTAGCGCGCACGCACGGAGGAGAGAGCAGCATGGCCGAAGTGTTTCCCACCCTGATGGCGATTGAAGAGGCGGAGCTGATCCTGGTCGGCACCATCGCCGGCGTCATCTTCCTCGTCATCGTCGGCACCTTCTTCATCATCTCCCGGTTTTATCGCCAGGTGGATCAGGGCAAGGCGCTGATCGTCAACAAGAAGGCCGGGCCGCAGGTGGTGTTCACCGGCATCGTGGTCCTGCCGATCATTCACCGCGCCGAGACGATGGACATCTCGGTCAAGAGCCTCGACATCGACCGCCGCGGCAAGGACGGCCTGATCTGCAAGGACAACATCCGCGCGGACATCAAGGTCGCGTTCTTCGTGCGCGTCAACAAGACCCCGGAGGACGTGCTGAAGGTCGCCCAGGCGATCGGCTGCGCCCGCGCGTCGGACCAGCAGACCCTCGACGAGCTGTTCTCGGCCAAGTTCTCCGAGGCGCTGAAGACGGTCGGCAAGCAGCTCGAGTTCGAGGAGCTCTACACCAAGCGCGGAGAGTTCAAGGACCAGCTCATCGAGGTGATCGGCCGCGACCTGAACGGCTACATACTCGATGACGCGGCGATCGACTACCTCGAGCAGACCCCGCTCAATTCCCTCGATCCGCACAACATCCTCGACGCCCAGGGCATCCGCAAGATCACGGAGATCACGGCCAAGCAGAACGTCTTCACCAACGAGCTGCGCCAGAAGGAGCGCATGGACGTCGGCTCGCAGAACCTCACGGCCGACGAGGCCGTGTTCCGCTACGAGCAGCAGCGCGCCGACGCCGAGGCCAAGAAGAACAAGGAGATCGCGATCTCCATGGCCCGCGAGCAGAACGAGGCCATGCGGGTCGCCAGCGACGAGAACAAAAAGACAGCGCTGGTCCAGCAGGGCAACGAGGGGGAGATCGGCAAGGCTGAGCAGGACAAGGTGCGGCAGATCGCTATCGCCGAGAAGGCCCGCGAGCGCGAGATCTCGATCGAGGTCGAGCGCAACGAGAAGGCCCGCGCGACCGAGGCGATCGGGCGCGAGCGGGCGGTCGAGCTGCTGCGCATCGAGAAGGAGAAGGCCCTGGAGATCGAGCGCAAGGCGATCGCCGAGGTCGTCCGCGAGCGCGTCTCGGTCGAGAAGGGCGTCGCCGAGGAGGAGGAGCGGACCAAGGACATCCGCGTGCTCGCCGACGCCAACCGGACCAAGGAGTCGCGGGTGATCAAGGCCGAGGGCGAGGCGCAGGAGCGGGTCGTCAAGGACGTGAAGACCGCCCAGGCTGGCGAGGAGGTCGCCAAGTTCGACGCCAAGAAGCAGCTGATCCTGGCCGAGGCCTCGCTCGAGGCGGCCGACAAGCAGGCCAAGGCGAAGATCCGTCAGGCCGAGGGCACCCAGGCCGAGGCGGCCGCGGCCGGGCTCGCCGAGGTGCGGGTGAAGGAGGCCGACGCGAGCGCGATCGAGAAGCTCGGCATGGCCAAGATCCGGGTCCAGGAGGCCGAGGCCGGGGCGATCGAGAAGCGCGGCATGGCCGAGAACGCGGTCATCAAGGAGCGCTTCGCGGTCGAGGCCGCCGGCGAGGAGCAGAAGGGCCTCGCCGCGGCGCGGGTGCAGGAGGCCGAGGCGGGCGCGCTCGAGAAGCGCGGCGCGGCCCAGGCTTCTGCCGAGGAGAAGCACGGCGTCGCAATTGCGGTCGCCGCCGAGCGGCAGGGCGTGGCCAACGCGGTCGCGGTGCGCGAGAAGCTGCTCGCCGAGGCGACGGGTCTGGCCGAGAAGGCCAAGGCGATGAAGGCGATGGAGGGCACGCCGCGCGAGCACGAGGAGTTCCGCCTCAACCTCGAGCGCGACAAGGAGGTCCAGCTCGCGGGGATCGCCGCCCAGCGGGTGCTCGCGGAGGCGCAGGCCAAGGTCCTGGCGGTCGCGCTCGAGCACGCGAAGATCAACATCGTCGGCGGCGACGGGGCCTTCTTCGATCGCTTCATCCGCGCAGTCGGCACCGGCCAGACGATCGACGGCACGGTCGACCACAGCGAGACGCTGAAGAAGCTGCTCGGCGAGTATCTCGACGGCAAGAAGAGCCTGCCCGAGGACCTCAAGGCGGTGCTCTCGCGGCCGGCGGTGTCGGCGGATGGCGTGCAGAAGCTGACCGTCTCGGCGCTGCTCGGCGACCTGATGCTCTCCTCCGACGGCGCGGTCAAGCGCAAGCTCCAGTCGCTGCTGCAGAAGGCGCAGGAGCTCGGGCTCGAGTAAGCCGTGGCCGGCGAGACCGACAAGCAAGCGGCGCCCGCGGCCGAGGGCGGCGACGCCGGGCTCGAGGGCGGCAGCTACGAGGTCATCCGCGCCCGCCTGGTGACGCAGGGCAAGGAGCTGGCGGACCGCACCAACGCCCTCAACGCGCGCCGGCAGCAGACCTTCGGCGGCACCGAGCTGGCGGTGGTGGCCAACGAGCGCGTGCGCACCGAGAACAACTGCGTGCCGGCCGACATCCTGCACGTCGGCGGGCACCTGCTGCTCGGCTACAACGTGTTCTTCGGGCTCAAGAAGGAGGTCGCGCTCGACGAGGTGTTCTCGCTGCAGAGCTTCGATGCCACGGCGCCGGAGGGTCAGGCGATCAACCCTGTGCCGGCGGCGACGCTCGCCGGCTTGCTCGACAGCGAGAGCTTCGTCAAGGAGTTCACCGACCTCTACCGCTACTACAAGGACACGCGGCTGCGCCGGCTGAAGGCCACGGAGACCAAGCTGTTCGCGGTGTTTCAGGTCAGCGCGCAGCTGGAGGACGTCAAGATCTTCCACTGGAACGTGCTGCCGAGCGGTGCGGTGCGCTACGTCGACAGCCGCGGCGACCGCGAGTTCCCGCGCCCGCCCTCGCACGACTTCGAGTGGACCCCGACCAGCCGCGAGGACCACGTCTCGGGCCAGCACCCGCACGTCAACATCAAGGACCTGGTGTTCGTCGAGACCGTCGGCGGCGACCTCACGATCAAGGTCGAGGACAACACCAAGGACGGCCTCGGGATCTACCGCGAGCCGGTCGAGGACGCCAACCAGGCGCTCGACGACGCCAAGATCTTGTACGCGATCATGGGCCCGCTGGTGCTGCTCAAGATCTTGCCGTACCGCGAGACGAAGTGGCGCTACTTCATCTACAACACGCGGATCAAGACCGTCGCGCGCCTCGACGCGATCGGCCAGAGCTGCATGCAGCTGCCGGAGGACCACGGGGTGGTGTTCCCCGGCGGCTACTACCTGCGCACCGGCGACACGCGTCAGTTCGGCAGCGACTTCGCGGCCTTCGAGTTCGAGCGGCGCATCGACTCGCCCAACGGCGAGGACGTGCTCTACGTGTTCTACCGCCGCGACCAGGGCCGTTACACGCTGTTCCCTTACAACCTGATCCGCAAGGAGATGCAGAACCCGATCCAGGCCAACGGCTACAGCCTGTTCGCCGACGGGCGCCTGGTGGTGTTCCGCCAGCAGGGCGAGGAGCCGACGCGGCTGCACCCGATGCAGGTGTGGAAGACGCCGTTCATGTCGGCCGAGCACGCGGCCGCGGCCCCGACGGACGGCTCCTACCTGGCCAAGGTCGGCAACGCCGAGCTGGTCCGCGGCATCTCGGAGGCGCTCAGCGTGGTGCGCCTGATCGAGAACCAGGACCCGCGCCGCGAGACCTACGAGGACCTGATCGCGCAGGCGGCCAAGGTCGCCGAGAACTACTACTGGATCGGCCACGCCGAGGTCGGCGACCTGGCCGGCGCGCTGAAGACGATCCGCCAGACCGGCGAGCTCATCATCGACGAGTTCGAGAAGGTCGTGGCGATCCGCAAGCGGGCCCGCGAGGCGCTCGCCGAGGCCCAGACCAAGCAGGCCGCGCTGATCAAGACCCTGCGCCCCGGCGACTGGAAGCAGGTCGAGCAGTACATGCACGCCCTGACCGCGCTGCGAAACCAGCGCGGCGTGGTCATCACCTTGCGCGAGGTCCGGTCGATCGACCTCGCCGCCCTCGACGCGCTCGAGAAGCAGCTGGTCGAGGAGTTCGACCGCATCAGCAAGGCCTGCGTGGCCTTCCTGGTCAAGGGCGACGCGCTGAGGCCGGTGACGCAGAGCCTCGACGAGGTGCTGGCCCGGCTCGAGAAGGTCGACAACGCGGCCCAGCTGAAGCCGATCGAGGAGCAGGTCACGGCGCTGGGCGACGGCCTGAACCTGCTGGCGGAGGTCGTGAGCGGGCTGCAGGTCGGCGACGCGGTCGCGCGGACCAAGATCCTCGAGGACATCTCGACGGTGTTCGCCCACCACGGCCGGGTGCGCGCGACCTACCAGAGCGTGCGCAAGCACCTGCTGACGCGCGAGGGCAAGGCCGAGTTCGGGGCCCAGTTCAAGCTGTTCGCCCAGACCGTCAGCTCGGCGCTGACGCAGTGCGACACGCCGGAGAAGTGCGACGACCAGCTGGCCAAGCTGCTGGTGCAGCTCGAGGAGCTGTCGGGGCGCTTCAGCGAGTTCGACGAGTTCCTCGGCGAGCTGGCGGCCAAGCGCGAGGAGGTGCACGACGCGCTGGCGGCCCGCAAGCAGACGCTGCTCGACGAGCGGCAGGCGCGGGTGCAGAGCCTGGTCGCCGCGGCGGACCGCATCCTCGAGGGCGTGGGCCGGCGCGCGCAGACCTTCAAGACGGCGGACGAGCTCAACGCCTACTTCGCGGCCGACGCGATGGTGCTCAAGGCCAAGGAGCTGGCGGAGCGGATGACTGGGCTCGGGGCCTCGGTCAAGGCCGACGAGATCTCGAGCAAGGTGATCAGCGCGCGGCAGGACGCGCTGCGGGCCCTGCGGGACCGCCTCGAGCTGTTCGACGGCGGCTCGGCGGTGGTCAAGTTCGGGACCTTCCGCTTCAGCGTCAACACCCAGGTGCTCGACGTGACCCTGCTGGCGCGCGGCGAGCAGATGGCGCTGCACCTCGGCGGCACCGACTTCTTCGAGCCGATCGACGACCCGGAGTTCAACAAGACCCGCGAGTACTGGAACCAGCAGATCGTCTCGGAGACGGAGCAGGTGTATCGCGGCGAGTACCTCGCGGCCGCGGTGCTGGCCGCCGCCGAGACCGGCGAGCAGGGGCTCGACCTCCAGCGCCTGCACGCCGCCGAGCGCGAGCCGGGCGGGCTGCTCGACCTGGTGCGCCGCTTCTCGGCGGAGCGCTACGACGAGGGCTACGAGCGCGGCCTGCACGACGCCGACGCGGCCGCGATCCTCGAGAAGCTGCTGGCGTTGCGGGCCACCGCCGGGCTGCTGCGCGTCTCACCCGGGCCGCGCGCGCTGGCCTGCCTGTTCTGGGCCTTCCACGCCGCGCCGGCCGGCGAGGCCGGGCGCGCCACCGATGTGCGCGCGAGCTGGCATCGCCGGGCCCAGAGCGTCGCCCGCCTGCGCGCGGCGTTCCGCTTCACGCCGCTGGCCGCGGCGCTCGGCGCGGAGCTGGCGACGGCGATCGCTGAGTTTCTCACTGGCATCGGCCTGGCCTTTCCGCCAGGTGATGTCCAGCGCGCCGGCGCCTATCTGGTCGAGGAGCTGGCCGCCGAGAAGCCGCGCTTCGTCACCAGCGCGGCCGCGGTGGCGTTGCAGCAGGGGCTGCTCGCCGCGCTTGATGCTGGCGGCCAGCGCCGCGCCTTCGACGACGACCTGCGCGCGCTCGAGGGCCGCGTGCGCGAGCGCTTCGAGCTGCTGCAGGCGTGGCTTGGCGCCTTCCTGGCGGCGACGCCGGAGCAGGCCAAGCTGGCGCCGGCGCTGCGCGAGGCCGCGGCGCTGATGCTCACCGACCGCAAGCTCGACCGCGAGGTCCAGAGCACGCCCGAGGCGCTCGAGGTCCCCGGCCTGCTCGGCCAGCACCCGCGGATCCGCGACCGCGTGCTGGCGCTGCGGCTCGACGAGTTCCTCGAGCGGGTCGGCGAGTTCATGCGCGCGCGGGTGCCTGGCTTCCGTGAGTACCGGCGCCTGCGCCAGCAGCTGATCGACCGCGAGAAGCAGCGCCTGCGGGTCGACGAGTTCATGCCGCGGGTGCTGACCTCGTTCGTGCGCAACAAGCTGGTCAGCGAGGTCTACCTGCCGCTGGTCGGCGCCAACATGGCCAAGCAGCTGGGGGCCGCGGGCGACCAGAAGCGGACCGACCGCATGGGGATGCTGCTGCTGATCTCCCCGCCCGGGTACGGCAAGACGACGCTGATGGAGTACGTCGCCAACCGCCTGGGCCTGGTGTTCATGAAGATCAACGGGCCGGCGCTCGGCCACGAGGTCGTCTCGATCGACCCCGCCGACGCGCCCAACGCGACGGCCCGGCAGGAGGTCGAGAAGGTCAACCTGGCGCTCGAGATGGGCAACAACGTGATGCTCTACCTCGACGACATCCAGCACACGAACCCCGAGTTCCTGCAGAAGTTCATCTCGCTGTGCGACGGCCAGCGCCGCATCGAGGGCGTGTGGCGCGGCAAGTCGCGGACCTACGACCTGCGCGGCAAGAAGTTCTGCGTGGTGATGGCGGGCAACCCGTACACGGAGTCGGGCGCGGCGTTCAAGATCCCCGACATGCTGGCCAACCGGGCCGACACCTACAACCTCGGCGACATCCTCGGCGGCCAGGCCGACGCCTTCGCGCTCAGCTACGTCGAGAACACCCTGACCTCGAATCGCACGCTGGCGCCGCTGGCGACCCGCGAGCAGGCCGACGTGTACCGCTTCTGTCGCATGGCCCGCGGCGAGGAGGTCCAGGCGACCGAGTTCTCGTACGGCTACTCCGGCGCCGAGGTCCAGGAGGTGCTCGCGGTGCTGCGTCACCTGTTCCGCGTGCAGGAGACGCTGCTCAAGGTCAACCAGCAGTACATCGCGTCGGCGGCGATGGACGACCAGTACCGGACCGAGCCGCCGTTCAAGCTGCAGGGCAGCTACCGCAACATGAACAAGATGGCCGAGAAGATCGTGGCGGCCATGACCACGGAGGAGGTCGATCGCCTGGTCGACGATCACTACCAGGGCGAGGCCCAGACGCTGACCATCGCCGCCGAGCAGAACCTGCTCAAGCTCGGCGAGATGCGCGGGCGCCTGACGCCGGAACGGGCCGAGCGCTGGGCCACGATCAAGCGCGAGTTCGTGCGCGTGCGCAGCCTCGGCGGCGCCGAGGACGACCCGGCGGTGCGCATCGGCGGCCAGCTGTCGATCCTCGCCCAGCGGGTCGAGAGCATCAGCGCGGCGCTCAAGGCCGCGGCCGAGACCGCGGCCACCCGCGGCAGCCAGCAGTCCGAGGCGGCCGAGCAGATGATGATGCAGCAGCAGGCCCGCATGCTCGAGCTGATGGCCTTCGCGCAGCAGCAGGCGGCGGCGAAGGTCCCGGAGAAGGGGCCCGAGAAGGCTGCCCTCACGCCGCCCACGGTCGCGGCCGGCGGCCTCGAGTGGGCCCGCCCGCAGATCGCCCGCATCGCCAACGCGCTCGAGAGCCTGAATCAGGCGACGCTCTCGGTCGAGGTCAAGAACGAGGCGCCCCCGGGCATCACCGAGCTGCTGGCCCAGCAGGTGGCGATCGTCGAGCGCACGCTGGTGCCGCTGGTGCGCGCGGCCACGGGCAACCTGCAGGACGTGAAGAACCTCGAGATCCGCGTCGACCAGATGCTGGGGATGCTGCAGGACATCGACCTGGTGCTGAAGGGCAAGTACCTGCGCTAGGCCGGCCCTGCGCTGGGCCGCAGACGCGTGTGTGGGGAGTTGGCCAGTTTGTGCGCTCACTGGTGAGGAGCTCCTTCGGCGGGCCGCAGACGCGTGTGTGGGGAGTTGGCGGGCGCGCGGCGGCGTGGCACAGTGCGTCGATGCGGCGGCGCACACTGCTCGGCGGGCTGGCTCTCGGGGCGCTGGGGCTCGCGTTGCCGCGCAGCGCTCGCGCGGCCGGGCCGCTGCGAGTCGGGCTGTACCAGGCCGCGGGCGTGCACCCGGTGGCCTTCGCGGCGGAGAAGGCCCTGCTCGAGCGCAGCGCCGGGTTTCGCTGCACGGTGCTGACCCCGACCGAGGTCTCGCGCGGGGGGCTGGCGGAGCAGGACGTCGCGGTGTTCATGGGCGGCAGCGGCACGGCGCAGGGGCGTGCGCTCGGCGACGCCGGCAAGCAGGCGGTCAAGGACTTCGTGCGCGGCGGCGGCGGCTACGTGGGCGTGTGCGCCGGGGCCTATCTCGCGCTGCAGGGCGAGGACGAGTTTCACAAGCTGCGCCTGGTGGCCGGACGCAACCTCACCGGCGACGCGTGGCAGCGCGGCATCGCCGGGCTCGAGGTCGAGGCTGTCGGCCGGCCGCGCTTCAAGCTGTTCTACGCCAACGGTCCGATCTTCACGCCCGTGCCCACCGAGGGGCTGGCGCCGTACCAGTCGCTGGCGAGCTACGTCGGCGAGATTTACAGCCTGGCCAAAGGGACAGGTCCGGGCGAGATGCCGGGCACGCCGGCGATCGTGGCCAGCGCGTACGGCGACGGGCGGGTGCTGCTGTTCTCGCCGAACCCGGTGCTCGGCGGCGACGGCGTGCTGCACCCGGAGCTGATGCTCGCGGGGCTGCGCTGGTCCGCGACGCGCGGGGCAGTGGCGGGGCCGCTCGGCTTCGCCGACGTGTTCGCGGCCTGACGCGGCTCAGAAGTGCAGCTTGAAGCCGTAGGGCGAGCACACGTCGGCGGCCGGCTTGTCGACGCGCAGCCACATCTGGAGGCTCTCGTCGTTGCCGGGGCAGTCGAGGTCCTTGATCTGGAACGACTCGGCGCTGCAGCAGCCGGGGCGCAGCGCGGGTGAGATGGCGAAGTCGCTGCCGCCCGGGCAGTTGACCTTGGTCAGCGCCACGCCGCCGTCGTCGCACTCGAGGAACAGGCAGTGCCGCTGGCTGCCGCTGACGAGGGTGAAGGTCGCCTCGGCGACGTAGCCGAGGGTGTCGGCGCCGTGGAGGTGGTACCAGTCGGCGTCGCCGATGCCGGACAGCACGCCCATCTCCTCGAAGAAGTCGTCGTCGTTGTCGGTGATGTCGCCGAGCTCGACCGGGGTGGCCTCGCCGTCGACCGGCGGTTCGACGTCGTCCGGGCACGCGAGGCCGACGCCGCAGACGTCGTTTTGGCACACGTAGCCCTCGACGCAGCTGCCGTTGTCGCAGACGCAGTTGGGCATGCCGGGGTCGCAGATCGGTCCCGTCTCGTCGCTGCTGCTGGTGCTGCCTGGCTCGCCGGTGGTAGGGGTGGCGGTGGTGCTGGTGCTGGCCGGACCGCCGGAGCTCTCGTCGCCGCTGGTGCTGCCTGGCTCGCCGGTGGTAGGGGTGGTGGTGCTCGCGGCGCTGGTGCTGTCGCCGAGGGTGGCGCTGACCGAGACCACGTCGGTGCCGTCGCTGTTGTCGCCCGCGCTGCAGGCGGCGAGGACGGTGAGCGCGAGGAGGACGTGGAGACGCGGACAGGCCATGACCGACGATAGACCAGGCGTGCGGGCCCGGGAAGCCCACGGCCCAGGTGGTCGGGTCAGTTGACCGCGTAAGGCACGTTGAGCGCGAACGGGGCGATCTCTGCGTCGAACTCCTGGCCGTCGTCGCTGACCATCTGATAGCTGCCGCGCATCGTGCCGAAGGATGTGCGCAGCGGACAGCCCGAGGTGTACTCGAAGGACTCGCCGGGGGCGAGAGTCGGCTGGGCGCCGACCACCCCGGGGCCGCGCACCTCTTCTTCGTGGCCGTTGGCGTCGGTGATGATCCAGTGGCGGCTGATCAGCTGGACCGTGTCGAGGCCGTCGTTGGTGATGCGGACGGTGTAGGTGAAGAACCACTGCCGCTCGTGTGGCTCGGAGGCCGCGTGATCAGGGAGGTATTGGGACACCACGCGGACGCGGATCCCGTTGGTGATCGCCTCGGAGGTCGCCACGGGCGGCAGTCTATGCCAAAGCGAGGCGCAGGCGACAAGTCCTGGTGACGAAGGTGGCGCTGAACTTCAGGCCCTGCGGGGCGGCTCGCTCAGCCGTTCTTGCACGCCTCGGCCTGGTCCTCGCAGCCCGGCGCCGTCTGGTTGACCAGGCCGAAGCCGATGCACGCGAGGCACAGCGGGTCTTGTAGCGTGTCGATGCTGCACGCGCCCGACTCGAAGCAACCCATGCCGATGCACAGGCCGAGGCCGATCGCGTTGGCCGCCTGGTCGGGCGGCAGGCCGTTGGCGCACATGCCGAGGCAGCCGGCCAGGTCGGGGTCGGCGAGGCACATCGGCAGGCAATCCAGGACGTCGCTGCAGGTCTTCTCCGGGGGCGGCTCGCCGGTGCTGGCGCTGCTGCTCGAGCCGGGCTCGCTGGTGCTCGGGTCGCCGCTGCTCGAGGTGCTCGGGTCGGCGGTCGTGGTGGTCGGCGTGGCGGTCGTCTCGCTGCTGCTGCTGCTCGTCGAGGCGTCGGCGAACAGGTCGTCGCTGGTACACGCGCCGACGATGAAACACGCGGCCAGGCACGCGACCACACACAGTCCGGGGCGCAGCGTCACGGCGCCAGCGTAGCAGCGGGGCAGCGCGGCGCGGCGCGAGGTCCCGCACATGTCCTGTGGAGGCCCCCGCGGGAGGTCCGCAGCGTGCTCACGTACACTGCCCGGATGCCGCTGACCGAGGATCTGCGCACGCGTCTGCAAGCCCTGATCGCCGCCGACGAGGTCGTGCTGTTCATGAAGGGCACGCGCGCGCGCCCGCAGTGCGGCTTCTCGGCGTCGGTGGTGCAGGTGCTCGACGAGCTGGTGCCGAGCTACCGCACGGTCGACGTGCTGGCGGACCCGGAGATCCGCGACGGCATCAAGGAGCTGTCGGCGTGGCCGACGATCCCGCAGCTGTACGTGCGCGGCGAGTTCGTCGGCGGAGCCGACATCGTCCGCGAGATGCACGGCTCCGGCGAGCTCGAGGGCGTGCTGGGGGTGGCGCGCAAGGAGATCACGCCGCCGCGCATCACGGTCAGCGCGCGGGCGGCGGAGGTGTTTCGCGAGGCCACCGCCGACGCGGGCCCCGATGACGCGATCCGCCTGAGCATCAGCTCGCGCTTCGAGCACGACCTCGGGGTCGAGTCGGCGCGCCCGGGCGACGTGCAGGTCGAGGTCGCGGGCCTGCGCTTCGTGCTCGACCGCATGAGCGCGGGCCGGGCCGACGGGCTGTCGTTCGACTACGTCGAGCAGGGCGGGCAGGCGGGCTTCAAGATCGAGAACCCCAACGCGCCGCCGACGGTGCAACAGATCGGGCCGACCGAGCTGGCGGCCCGCATGGCGGCCCAAATGGCGGTTGGCGAGCTGCACCTGTATGACGTGCGCTCGCCGCAGGAGCGCGAGATCGCCAGGATCGCCGGTTCGACGCTGCTCGACCCGGCGGTCCGCGACCAGATCCTCGGCCTGCCGCGCGACACCCCGCTGGTGTTTCACTGCCACCACGGCGGCCGCAGCCAGCAGGCCGCGGAGTACTTCCTCGACCAGGGCTTCACGCGGGTCGCCAACCTCCGCGGCGGCATCGAGGCGTGGTCTGTCGAGGTCGACCCGCAGGTCCCGCGCTATTGATGCGCCTGGGGCGAAGCGCTTGCCCGTTGACCGCGGCCGCGCCGTTGGTCTAGCGTCTGCTCGCGATGCGCCCACTCCACGCCCTCCTCGCCGCGCTCACGGCCAGCGCCCTGTCGGCCTGCGGTGAGCCCTGCGCCAACCTGAGCAAGGCGCTGTGCGACGGCGGAGATCCTGCCTACTGCCAGCAGGTCGACGCCTGGCTGGCGACCCGCCTCATCGACCCGGAGACCAAGGCGCCGCTCGAGGGCCAGCCGCGGGTGCAGATGTGCAGCACGATCTACGGCAGCGTCGACATCTTCAACGCGTACCGCTTCAAGGCCAAGCAGGTGATCCTCGGCGAGCCAGACTTCACGCTGGCCTCGTCGACGCCGAAGGAGAACCGGGCCGACCCGACCCCGCCTGCGAAGCCGAGCACGCCGGCGGTCACGGCTCCGCGTACGCCGCCGGCGGTCATGCCCGAGCTGGCCGACAAGGACAAGGACGACAAGGAAGAGGACAAGCCGCCGGCCAACATGTCGGACTAGCGGTTGGGCTAGCGGTTGGATCAGGTCGGAACGGAGCTGTCCGCGGGGACAGGTCCGTTGGGCCAGGTGAACAGTCGGATCAGGTCGGGACGGAGCTGTCCGCGGGGACAGGTCCGTTGGGCCAGGCAGCCTCGGGGGCGAGCGGGCTGAGCTCGCGCCAGCGATCGATGACGTCGAGGCTCGGGGGGGTCGGGGCGCCGCGCAGGGAGTGTAGGAGGCGCAGGTAGAGCTGCTGGCCTGGGTGGTCGAGGTGGGCGATCGATCGCACGAGCGAATCGCTGAGCGGGATCAGCGGCGTGGCCGTGACCGGCAGCAGGCCGTGGAGCACGCGCAGCGCCGCGGTGTCGTCGCCGTCACGGAGGCGCCACAGCACGCCGGCGAGGAAGGCGATCGCGGCGATGGTCGCGGCGTCGGCCTGCTGCGCGACGGCGAGGCGCCAGGCCTGCTGCAGGCACGGACCCACGGGCGCTCGGGTGCCCCAGCGGAGGTACAGGATGGCGAGGTCGATGTGCAGCTGGACGTCGTCGGGGGTGAGACCCTCGAGCGTGCGGTAGATGGCTCGCGCCTCGCCGCTCGCGTTGGCGAGGGCGAGCTCGCGGCCGAAGCTGAGCAGCAGCTCGGGCTGGTCGGGGTAGCGGGCGACGGTCTCGCGGAAGGCGGCGATCCGCTCGCTGCGCTTCGTCAGGCGCTCGATGTTCAGCTTGAGGGTCCACCAGTCGTGAGCTGCGGGGGCGTCGGGCACGAGCACCTGCATCGACTGCTGCAGCAGCGGGGGGGCGAGGGAGGGGGCGGGGAACGGCCCGCCCGAGAAGAGGGGGGGGGGGGGCGGGGGGGGGGGGCCGGCTGCGCGGGCGGGGCGTCGCGGATCGGCTCGGGCGGGGCGAGGTCGCGGGCCGCGGGCCTGGCTGAAAGGACAGGTCCGAGCGGGAGGCCGCGGCCGCTCCGGGTGACGGGCTCCATGCGGGGGGCTACGGGGGGCGGGCTTGGCGTCGCGGGGCTCGGAGCGGCGGAGCTCGCCGCGGAGGGTCCGCGGGTCGGGCTCGTCGCGGGCGGGGCAGGTTGCGCCGCGGAGGGTCCGCGGGTCGGGCTCGTCGCGGGTGGGGTCTCCACGCGCTCGGGTGACCTCAGGCGCTCGAGCGCGGGTGCGGGGCTCGTTGCGAACGCGACGAGGGCCTCGCCCTGCGGGGCGGCCTCGCTGGCGATCGCCTCCTCCTCGAGGACTGCCGCGAGCTCGACGGGCCGCGGGAACACGCGGCGGTGCAGCTGCTCGAAGCTCTCGCGGTACGCACGCGCGCGCTCGCCGGCGCGTTGCTCGATGCGCTGGTCCATGCGCTGATAGCCGAGGCGCTCGCCGAGCTGCAGCATGAGCTCGTCGAAGCCCTGGATCGGGACCAGCTTGCCGCGGTGGCGGCGGAGGACGTCCTGGATCTCCGGGCCGGGCAGGCCGCCGCCGGCCCAGTAGCACCAGTAGATGCCGCCGGGGATGTCGCCGGGCTGCAGGGTGTCGCGCAGCAGGCCCATGAGGCTGCCGTCGTTGCCGCCGTAGCCGATCACGATCGGCGTGTAGCTGCGCAGGAGGTCGCGCAGCGACTGGACCAGCGCCTCCGGCAGGGCGGCCAGCTCCTCGACGCGGTTCTTGGGGGCGAGCAGGAGGTCGCGGTGGACCTTGATCACCAGCGGGCGGCGCGGGTTGATGCGCACGAAGCCGGCCAGCGACTCGTGGCCGCACACGAAGGGCAGCTTGTCGGTGTAGATCGCCAGGGCGTCGGCGACGAGGTTGTCGAAGTTGGTGGTGATCACCACGCGGTGGCGGGTGTTGGCCAGGACCTGGGCGAGCACCGAGTAGCCGAAGCTGGGGTCGCGGCCGTGGAGGATGCGCTCGAGGTAGGCGTAGCCCTCGTCGGGCTGGTCGGCGAAGCGGCGGGCGAACACCTGCGAGTAGAACTCGACGGCGCGCGGGTACGCGAAGCCATCGATGTCGAGGTTGGCGGCGGTGGCCCACGCGGGCAGCGGGCGGCGCTCGTGGTCCTCGCGGGCGTGCAGCTCCTGCAGCCAGCGATCGACGAGCTGGCCGGCCATCGGGATGCCGGAGTCGAACGATGCGCCGGCGCCGAGGATGAAGGCGAAGCGGCGGTCCTCGGCGGCGTGGACCTCCTGGAAGTAGTTGAGGAGGCCGGTGACGGTCCAGGTCGGTGGGGTCGGCATGGGTCTCGCGTGGGGCCGTCAGACCGGCGGCGGCGGGGCGACGAAGCGGGGCAGCGCGACCGCGGCCAGCTGCGCGAGCAGGGCCTCGAGATCGTCGGCGTGCTGCAAGATCGGGCGGTAGATGTCGCGGATGAAGCCGCTGGCCTCGGCGTGGTCGAGGAAGCGGAGCAGCGGGGCGTAGTAACCGGCGACGTCGAGGATCCCGACCGGTTTTTGGTGGTAGCCGATCTGACACCAGGTCACGACCTCGAACAGCTCCTCGAGCGTGCCGAAGCCGCCGGGCAGGGCGATGAAGGCGTCGGAGAGGTGGGCCATCATCGCCTTGCGGGCGTGCATGGTGTCGACGACGAACAGCTCGTGCAGGCCGCTGTGGGCGACCTCGAGGTCGCGCAGGCGCTGCGGGATCACGCCGAGGACGCGGCCGCCGGCGGCCAGGGCGGCGTCGGCGAGCTCGCCCATGAGCCCGACGCGACCGCCGCCGTAGACGATCTCGATGCCGCGTTCGGCGAGTTCGCGGCCGAGGGCGCGGGCGGCCGCGGTGTAGATCGGGTCGTTGCCGTGGGCGGACCCGCAGAACACGCAGATCCGGTGAAAGACACGCGGAGGAGCCGGGGTCATGCGCCGGAGATATCACGCCTGGGCTGCGATATGCTGGCGGCGATGCGACGACAGGTGACACCGGAGGCGCGGGCGCGGGTCGAGCGGATCGCTCGCGCGCTGGCGGGGTTGCTCGATGAGGTGCCGGCGGTCGGCGCCGCGGACGAGGGGGCTCGGCCGCCGCCAGGCAGGGCGCGAGCGCCGGTGTGTCCGCGCTGCGCTGGTGAGATGGGCACGGTCGGCGCGGGCCAGGGCGTGGAGATCGATCAGTGCCTCGCGTGCGGGGCGATCTGGCTGGACGTCGGGGAGCTCGAGGCGCTGGTGGCCGAGCATGCGCCGCCTCCCGGGGCGCCCCCGCCGACGATGGCGGAGCTGCGCGATCGCATGCGCGAGGTGAACACGCCCGAGGGCCTGGTGAAGTACCGCGACTGTCCGCGCTGCGGGCAGGTGATGCGGCGCCGCAACTTCGGGACGATCAGCGGCGTGGTGATCGACGAGTGCGGGCGCCCCGGGGTGCTGCTCGACCCGGGCGAGCTGCAGGCGATCGAGGCCTTCGTCCAGCTCGGCGGGCCGGCGCTGGCCGAGCAGTTTCGCCGCGAGCAGGAGCGGCGACAGGTCCCGCCGCCGCCGCGTGAGGCCGATTCGGGGTCGGAGCCGTGGGTCGGCACGGTCGCCTCGGCGGCCGACAACCTGTGGGACGTGCTGTTTCGCGGGTCCTAGAAGCGGGACTCGAGGGTGAGCATCAGCCGGTGCTCGGGCGAGGGGATGCGGGCCAGGGTGCTCATGCGCTTGTCGAGCCAGACGTAGAGATCGTAGCGGGCCTGGATCAGGAAGGTCTTCTTGATGAGGTAGCCGACGTCGATAAACGACCACAGGCTCTGCTCGAGGTAGGCGTTGTCGTCGATAGCGAAGTTCTGGTAGCGCAGTCGGGCGCGCACGCGCAGCGGGTCGATCGGGCGGGTGGTGATCGTGAGCCAGGCCGAGATGTCCTGGCGGTAGCCGGTGCGCGACTTGCCGACGGGGGCGTCGGGGTCCTCCGGGTTGTACTGGTTGAGGTTGTCGACGCTGTTGGACTTGGGGTCGCCGATGAAGCGGTGCTGGAAGCGGGGCACCAGCTTGACGCGGCGGTGGGGGAAGAAGGCCGACTGGATGTTGTACTTGACGCTCTCGCCGCGGCAGCGGTTGGCCGGTGTTTCGACGTTGGCGTAGTCGACCACGATGTCGGGGTCCCCTTCGGCGCCGTCGCTCGCGTCGATGCCGTCGGCGAGGCCGACGTCGCCGCCGTAGCAGTAGAGGGGGCCGTTGCTGCCGACGTTCTTGTCCCGGCCCTCGAACCACACGCCGGGGGTCCACCAGCGGGTGACCTGGTGATCGACGCGCAGGCGCACGAAGATCGCTGGAGTGCGCGTCGAGGGAGCGACCCAGAAATTGACGAAGCTATTGACGAAGGTCTTCTTGGTCGGACGGCCGATGTAGCGGACGCGGAAGCCGGCCTCGTCGCGCGCGCGCTGGCCCTCGTAGACATCTGGGCCAGCGAGCGGGCGGGCGTACGGGTTGGCGAAGTTGCGGTCGTAGTAGCGGACGATGGTCTCGATCTCGTGGCGACCCCACGCGGCCGTGTGGCGCATGATCGCCGCGTACCCGCCGCCGCCACGCGGGTCGGTCTTGTCGCTGCCGCTGGCCTTGAGCATCGAGTCGAAGCTGCGCGACACCTCGATGCCGAGGTCGCTCCAGCGTTTGCCCCACGACGCGTTGACGCCGACGGCGCCGAAGGGACCGCCGAAGGGGACGCGCGCGGACTCCTGGAAGCCGAGCGGCTTGCCGCCGGTCTGCCAGGTGACGTCGGTGCCGTAGCCGGTGACGCCCACCCAGCTGCGGCGGTTGAAGAAGTAGCTGATGTTGCCGCCCGCGGTGGTGTCGCGGTACATCCGCGGGAGCTTCTGGTAGGCGAACTCGGAGGTGGGCGCGAGCAGGTCGGGCTGGCGCTTGTAGACGTCGGGGGAGTTGCAGCGGACGTCGGTGTCGTTGCGCGGGTCCTCGCAGATCGCGGGGTCGTAGAGCTGGTACTGGTAGACGGTCTTGGCCTTGACCGACATGAAGGCGTAGGCCTGCAGCCAGCCGATGCCGGCGTCCAGGCGCTTGAGGCCGACGGCCATGCCCTGCAGGGTCTCCTGCCAGCGAAAGTCGGGGGTGCCGTAGCTCTTGTGGTCGACGTCATCCTGGCAGGGGCTCTGCGACAGCTCGCCGGCGCCCTCGTTGCACAGGGCGTTGAGGCGGACGGGCCGGGGGTAGATCGTGAGGTCGCGGTAGAAGCCGTTGGGGGTGTAGTTGCGGGTGTTGTCGAAGGTGAGGCGCTGGCCGAAGCCGGCGCGGTAGGTGCCGGCGAGGATCGCCCAGCGGTCGGTGTCCCACTGGGCGAAGAACTTGGGCAGCACCGGCTGCACGCGCGGGGCCTCGGCCGACAGCGCGTTGCGGCTGGGGTCGTAGCGGACGTCGCTGACGCGGTCACGCAGGAGCACGCCGGCGACGCCGAGGCTGAGGTGGCGCAGGGTGCTCAGCTGGCCGTCGAGGACCATCGCCGGGACGCGCTTGTCGCCGACGGTGGTGGCGGCGCGCAGGCGGATCTTGCCGGAGGTGGCCGCGTAGCGGCGGCCGGGCTCGACGATGTAGATGAAGGCGGCGATCGACTTGAGGGTGTCGGCGTCGATCACCCCGGCCTTGACCAGCATCGCCGGGTCGGTGATGAAGCCGACCTCGGTCCGGAAGCGCAGGAGGGCGTCGACCTCGGCGTAGCTGAGGTTCGGCAGGGTGAAGAGATCCTCGCGCGGGGCCTTGTTGAGGTCGACGCCGCGGCGCAGCAGCTCGACGAGGGTGTCGAAGGTCTCGGCCGAGATGTCGCCGGCGGCGTTGAGCTCGACCAGGTCGTCCTCGTCGTCGATGTCGACGAAGGTCTCGTACTCGGCGGCGCGGGCGGTGGCCGGGGCGAGGGTGGAGATCAGCGCCGCGGCGGTGATCGCCGCGATGGCGAGCAGGCCGCGGCGCGGAGCGGATGCTTGCGCACATGTCCTTGCGGACAGGTGGTTCGCTCGGCGTGGCGCGTGGCGGACGGGCATGGCGCTCAGCGGACGATCGATCGGAGGGGGGCGGCGCGCTCCGATCGCAGCGCGGCCAGTGTGCCCAAACGCGCGTGGTCTTGCCAGCGCGGAGGTGAGCGGCGATGCTGCTCGCGGATGTGTGAAGCGACGATCTGGCGACCAGGGAAGGCGGGGTTGCTCGCGGGCCTCGCTAGCCTCGCTAGCCTCGCAGGGCTGCTCGGCTGTCGGCCGGCGGACGTGCCGGCCCCGGCGAGCTTCGATCCGCTGGCGACGGGTCGCCCGGAGGGCTGCGTGCTCGAGCGCTGGGAGGACGGCGACACGGCGTTTGTGGTGTGCGGCTCAGGCCCGCGGGAGGTCGTGCGGCTGCTGGCGATCGACACCCCGGAGTCGGGCTTCGACGACAACTCGCGGACGCGGGCGCAATGGCAGGCGGAGCTGTGGCAGCTGCCCTACGCGACGGTGCTGCGCTGCGGCAAGGCGGCGACGGCGAGGGCGCGGGAGATCTGTCCCGAGGGTTCGTCGGTCGAGCTGCTGGGCGACGACCGCGACAAGTACGATCGCCGCCTCGCCTTCGTGCGCTGCGCCGGGGACGACGTGAACCGGCGCCTGCTCGAGGACGGGTACGCCGGCAGCTACCCGTACCCTGCAGATCCCGAGCGGCCGCGGCTGTGCCGCTGATTCAGTCACAGGTCACTTCTCCCGCGCACACGCCCCACAGGCCGGCGTGCTTCTGGCGGGCCTCGAGCTCGAGGCTCATGAACTCGGCCTCGCGATCGCTGCCGTTGGGCGGGATGATGAGCACGCAGGCGAAGCCGCGCTCGACGAGCAGGGTGTTGAGCTCGCCGTCGGGGGCCTCGACGTAGGCGAGCAGGCGGCCGTAGGTGTCCTTGCACTCCTCGTCGTAGGTGAGCGTGACCTCCTGGCCGAGCACGAGGTCCTCGTTGTACTTGCGGGCCTCCTCGCCGTAGCAGTCGTGCTTGCCCTGGGTGATCTCGGGGGTGTCGATCATCAGGTAACGGACCTTCTGGCCGCTATCGAGGACGATGGTGTCGCCGTCGATGACGGAGGCGACGATCGCCGTGGTCGGGCCGCACAGGTTCTGCGGGTCAGGCTGGGGGCCGCCGGCGCCGCTCAGGTCGCAGGCGGGCAGCAGGAGGGCGAGCAGCGGATACAGATCGCCGGGGCGGGTCACGGACATTGCGGGTTCTCCTGCTTCGGGGTGCCGGCGTCGACGGCGACGCACCAGGGCGGGCCGTCGGCGCTGATGTTCATCGGATCTGCGAGGCCGTCGGGGTCGAGGAGGGACGACTTGCCGGGCTTCTGCAGGACGGTCCAGCCGACCGTGTGGAGCAGGACATCGGCCTTGCCGATCGAGATGCCGCCGCTGGCGTTGCCGAGGCTGGTGCTGACGACGTGGTCGACCGGCGGGAGGTTGCCGTTGACCAGCGGGTCGGCGTTGTGGGCGAACAGCTGGACGCTGCCGCTGCTGGCCGGCAGGCAGTCGGCGCTGACGAGGGTCGGCTTGGCGGCGGCGAGGGTGGCCATGTCGACGTTGGCCTTGTTGAGGATCTTGAGGTCGTTGAGGTCGACGTCGGCGAGGAACTTGAGCTCGAACCACTCGCCGTTGGCGTCGGTGACGATCGTGGGGTCGGCGAGGTACTCGTTGATCACGAGGTCGCCGGGCTTGGGCGAGACGACCAGGCGCATGGCCATGAGGCCCTGATCGAAGCACATCGGGTCGACGTTGCCGCCGCCGCAGGCGATGTTCTCGGCCTTCGGGGTGCCGCTGTCGCCGAGGCCGTAGGGGCTGCTGGCGGGGCACCAGTTGGTGACGAAGTCGTCATTGCAGGCGGTGTCGAGCGGGGCGGCGGTGATGCAGCTGGCGGCGGTGCCGAGCTGGTGGGCCTTGCCGACGCTGGCCTTGGTGTAGGTGACGGTGTCGAGCTGGGTGTCTTGCAGGGAGACGAACAGGCCGCCGCCGGAGTTGGTGAGGCTGAGGCCGGCGTACTCGTAGTCGGGCGTGGGCAGGCCGCCGTTGCCGCCGAGGTCGTTGGGGTTCGGCGGGTCGGGTGGTTTGCCGAGGCTGGAGAGGAGGACGTAGCTGTCGGCGGCGACGGGGATGCAGGTCGCGCTGGTGACGGTGTGCTTGACGGTGGGGAAGGTGTTGCCGAGGTCGAGGCCGTTGAGGTCGAAGCTGGTGGCGGCGTAGAGCTCGAACCACTCGCCGGTGGGTTCACCGGCGCCGCCGCTCTTGAGCAGGGCGTCGGGGTCGGGGTGGAGCTCGGTGATGAGCAGGTCGCCGGCCGACGGGTGGACGATCGGCCGCAGTTGTTGAGTGTCCGGGTCGCTGCACTGGTCGTCGGGCGGGGGGATGTCGCCGCAGCCGAGGTTCTCGGCCTTCGGGGTGCCGAAGTCGCCGAGGCCGAAGGGCGCGGGGCCGTCGCACCACTGGGTCGGGTCGTCGTTGATGGCGACGTCGAAGGGGGCGGCGACGGGGAGCAGATCGAGCGGGAGCTGGCGCGACTTGCCGTCGGCGGTGTTGGCCCAGCTGACGGCGTCGAGCTCGGTCTGGGTCATGGCGAGCTTGTTGTCGACGCCGACGACGAGGGTGGAGTTGTCGTTGGTGAGCGAGATCTTGTCGACCCAGTCGGGGGCCGGGAGGCCGCCGTTGAGCGCCGCGTCGGCGCTGTGGGCGATGAGCACGTAGCTGCCGGCGGCGATCGGGACGCAGCTCGGGTCGGCGACGGTGGCGTAGGGCGACTCGAGGGTCTTGCCGAAGGTGAGGCCGTTGAGGTCGATGTCGGCGCCGACCAGGAGCTCGATCCACTCGGCCTCGGCGCTGTCGCCGAGCATCGGGTCGGTGAAGACCTCGGTGACGAGCAGGTCGCCGGGGGCGGCGTAGTGGATGTCGCGCGGGACGTCGCCGTCGATGCAGGTGCCGTCCTTGGCGGCGACGGGGCACTGCGGGTTCTCGTCGCCGGGGCTGCCGAGGTCGCCCTCGTCGAAGGGGGTGGTGGCGAGGCACCAGTTGATCGGGTCGTCGTTGCCGGTGGCGGTGAGGCTGTCCGGATCGAGGCTCCAGGCGGCGCCGTCGCTGGTCTTGGTGTAGTGGACCTCGTCGATGATCTGGCCGTCGTAGGCGATGTAGACGCCGGGGGTCGGGTTCGACGCGGAGGGGCTGTCGACGAGGGTGATCTTCGCCTCGAAGTTGGCCTTCTGCCACTCGACGTGCTCGGCGAAGACGACGTAGGTGCCGGCGCTGGCGTTGATGCACTGCGCCTCCATCAGCACCTTCTCGGGCTTGCTCGGGTCGGCCAGGAACTTGCTGGTGTTGCCGCCGAACTGCAGGCAGTTGAGGTCGACGTCGCCGGCGGTGACGTAGACCTCGAACCACTCGCCGGCTGTGGCGTCGGTGAGCTTGGCGTTCGGCATCACCTCGGTGATGATGATCTGGCCGGGCATCGGGGCGTGGACCGGGCGCAGGAGGTCGTTGTCGTAGCACGCGCCGCAGGCGGGCACGGGCAGGGCGCAGTCGGGGTTCTCGGCGCCGGGGGTGCCGTAGTCCTCGCCGCTGTAGACCTCGGTGGCGAGGCACCAGTTGGCGAGGTCGTCGTTGTCGACGGCGTCGGGGGGCTTCTTGCCGAGGCTGCGGCTGTAGCCGTCGGCGGGGTCCTGGTAGAGGGCCTCGTCGACGACGACGTCGCCGCAGACGACGCGGAGCTTGCCGTCGCTGTTGCCGAAGCTGCCGAGGTCGGCGGCGTAGCCGTAGTCGATGTGCTCGGGGCGGGTGTCCTGGGCGGCCTTGCCGAACACGAAGTACTGGCCCGGGCCGATGCTGAGCGCCTCGTCCTTGATCAGGTGGCCCTTGGCGCTGGTGCCGTCGACCTTGCTGTACTCGAGGCCGAGGTCGCTGAGCGCGACGGGGGTGTCGCTGGGGTTGTAGACCTCGAACCACTCGAAGCTGTTGTCATCGGCGCCGGCGGGGTCGGGCATGATCTCGGTGATGATGAGGTCGCCCCTGGACAGCTTGGCCGTGCAGTCGCCGACGGTGTCGCCCTCGGTGTCGACGCCGGTGTCGTTGTTGCAGGCGGCCGCGAGGGAGGCGGCGAGGAGGAACGGGACGACGCGGAGGAGGTTGGCGCGGTGCATGAGGGCTCTCGGGGGTCGGCTGCGTTCGTCCGTGAAGCGCGGGGTGCCTAAGGGTTATGGTGGCGAGGGTGGCGAGGCGGTCGCTGTGGGGGCGACCGGGAGTGGTTCGAGCGGTGGACCTGGTGGTGGTTCGCCGGGCAGCTCGGGCGCGACCGGGGGCTCGGCGATCGGGGCCGGGGCGACGTCGGGGCTCGCGGGTGAGGCGGCGGGCGGGGTGCTGGCGGCGGTCGGCGAGAGCACCTCGATCTCGACCTGGGCCGGGATCGTGACGAGGATCTGGTACTCGTCGCGGTTGGTGTACTTGTTGCGGTACTTGGCGACGACGCCGCGGGCGCGGATGAACTCGCCCTTGGCCGCCTCGACGTGGGACTCGGCGAGGACCTGCTTGTCGAAGAAGATGAGCGGGAAGCTGCCGCTGCGGCGGCGGCTGAGCATCACCTTGGTAGGTCCGCCGGTCTTGCTCGGGCGGATGTCACCGACGGCGCCGAGGACCACGACCTCGCGGCCGAGCAGGCCCTGGATGCGGTCCATCGCGTCCCAGTGGGTGAGGACGACCCAGTCCTTCTTGCCGTCGGAGTCGCGCTCGAAGGCCTGCACGTACTCGCCGCGGCGGTTCCACCAGGCGAGGCGGCGGTCGTAGTCGGGGTAGTGTTGCTTCGTGGGGTCCCAGATGCCGCGCTGGGCCTTGCGGGCCTCGTCCTGGGCGGCGATGAACTCGTTGTGGAAGCGGCGGGAGATGCCGTACTTGGTGAAGTAGGGGCTCATGCCGGCGCGGACGCACTCGATGTTGTAGTTGAGGCGCTTGCCGTCCTTCTCGACGAAGACGTAGGTCAGGTAGCGGTTGTAGAAGTCGCGGATCTCCTTCGGGTGGTCGCGCTCGAGCTCGACGAAGCGGACGCCCTGGAAGAACTTGACGGCGTACTTCTTGGCCTCCTCGCCCATGGGTGTGGGGATCTTGACCGGGTGGGAGGTCTTGGCCTGGGCGTCGGCGAGGTAGCGCTCCCAGCCCTTGTCGAAGTCTCGCCACTCGGACTTGCGCTTAAATGTTTCCTCGGTGTCGAGGCCGAGGAGGCGCATGCTGGCGTCGAGGCCGTCGACGCGGATCGTGTCGCCGTCGATGACCTTGGTCAGCGGGAAGTGGCCGAGGTGGAGGCCGACCTCCTCGCGCTCGAGGCCGGCGAGCACGTTGGTCCGGTCGTAGCGCTGGATCGGCTGGGCGCAGGCGGGCTGGAGCAGGGCGAAGCCGAGGACCAGGCCGAGGGCGCCCAATGAGTGGCCCAGCGAATGGCGCCACGAATGGCGCCACGAATGACGGTAGCGGAGGTTCAGGGGCACGGCGGGTTCGCCTCCCCCGGGGTGCCGTTGAGGCCGATGCCGGTCTGTGGGCCGTCGCCGGGGCTGGTGTTGGCGCACCAGCCCTCGCGGCTGTCATCGTTGCTGGCGGCGTCCGGCGGGGCGCTGCCGTCGAGCGAGAGGGTGCCCTCGCTGGGCAGGCCCATGTAGATGAGGTGGTCGAGGACGACGTCGCAGCTGACGAGGTCGAGGGTGGCTGCGCCGTAGAGGTCGCGCGGGTTGTCGACGTTGGTGCTCGAGTGGAAGTCGGGGGTGTAGTCGTAGTCGATGTAGGGGAACTCGTCGGGCGGGCCGCCGCCGACGACGAGGTAGTCGCCGGGCTCGATCGTCAGGTCCTCGTCGCGGACGACGAAGGAGACGGGGCTGGTGCCGTCGAGCTGGGTGAATTCGAGGCGCAGGCCGCGGGCCGGGATGGCCGCGTCGGTGGGGTTGTAGAGCTCGATCCACTGGCGGTAGCTGCCGCTCTGGGCGCCGCGGAGCTCGCTGATCACGAGGTCGCCCTCGGCGAGCGCGGGGCAGTCGTCGGCGAGGGGGGGGCGCACGCAGGCGCCAACGACGAGGCAAAGGACGAGCGGGGCGACGAGGGAGGTGGCGCGGGTGAGGGCGACGCGTCCGCCTGGCATTCGCATGCCGCGACGCGCTTCGAACCTGCCCGAGGAGACCAACAGCGAGACCTCTAGGGTCCCATCCTAAACCAAAGTGAGGAGCATGGGCTGGTCTGCGTGCTGCTGCAAAATTCCAGCGAAGCGGCGGAGGTCGGCGATCGAGTGACAGCGCGGTGAACTCGGGATGACGCGCCGGCCTGGTGGACGGCTGTCCGTGGCGCTCGTAAGTCCATCGATCTGCAACGATCAATTCCTGTGGAGGAGAGGCGTCGGGACGCGGCCCCAGGAGGTTGCGGGCGGCCTGTGTGGCTGTTCAGTGCGGCGATCGGGGCGACGGGGGCGCGGGAGATCGGCTCGCGGAGCCGACTTCAGCGATCGGCGGAGGCGGGGCGGTGGTGAAAGTTGTGGGCCGCCTGTGGGCGCCGTGTGGGCAGCCTGCGGGTGGCCTGTGGGTCGCCTGTGGACAACTCGCCTGCCCCAAAGGCCAGGTTCATTCGGCCAGGCGGGGGAACAGGCCGGTGCGGGCGTTGTAGCAGGCGAAGCAGGCGGGGGCGTAGCGGTCGTTGCCGCCGAGCTCGACCTGGGGGCCGTCGAGGACGGCGGCCCGCTCGGAGGTCGGGGCGTCGCTGGCCTGCATGCGCAGGTTGAAGATCGCCTTGCGGTTGCAAAACTGGCAGGTGACCTTGACCTCCTCGATGCTGTCGGCGAGCTCGAGCAGGCGGCGCGAGCCGGGGAACAGGCCGGTGCGGAAGTCGGTGCGCAGGCCGTAGCAGATGACGGGCGGGCCGCCCTGGGTGAGGGCCCGCAGCTGCTCGACGAGGGCGGGGGACAGGAATTGGGCCTCGTCGACGAGCACGCAGTCGATGCCACGGAAGTCGGCGGGGTCGAGGCGGGTGCTGTCGTCGACGAGCATGTCGGCCTCGGCCTCGATGCCGGCGCGCGAGCGGATGGCGGCGGCGCCGAAGCGGTCGTCGGTGCGAGGCTTGACCAGGAGGACGCGCTTGCCCTGGCTGCGGTAGTTGTGGGCGACGGCGAGGAGGTTCAGCGTCTTGGCGCTGTCCATGGTGCCGTGGCGGAAGTAGAGCTTGGCCAAGTCGGGCTCCTGGTGCGGACCTTCTGGGTGCTGACCCGGGCTTGATACTCGTGGTACGACGCGGTGTCCATCCAGGACGCCAGGGGGGCCGCATGAGCTTGGATCAGGGAATGAGCGTCGTCGGCTTCTTCGTGCTGCTCTGCGTGGGCTACGCGCTGAGCCGCGACCGCAAGGCGGTCAAGCTGCGGATGGTGCTGTGGGGCGTGGGCCTGCAGTGGTTGATGGCGGTGCTGCTGCTCAAGGTGCCGCAGGGCCAGGCGGTGCTGACGGCGGGGGCCTCGGTGGTCCAGGGGGTGCTCGACCACGCGTTCGTCGGCTCGAGCTTCCTGTTCGGCGAGCTGGGCAAGCCGAACGGGGGGGCGAGCGGGTTGGGGGTGATCTTCGCGTTCCAGGTGCTGCCGACGATCGTGTTCGTGGCGGCGCTGTTCGGGGTGCTCTACTACCTCGGGGTGATGCAGCTGATCGTCCGCGTGCTGGCGCGGGCGATGGTCCACGTGTTCGGGGCCAGCGGGGCGGAGTCGCTGTGCGTGGCGGCCAGCATCTTCATGGGCCAGAGCGAGGCGCCGCTGACGATCCGCCCGTTCCTGTCGCGGCTGACGGAGTCGGAGCTGTTCACGGTGATCGTGGCCGGGATGGCCTCGGTGTCGGGGGCGATCCTCGGGGCCTACGTGCTGCTCGGCGGCGTGCGGATCGAGCACCTGCTGACGGCGATGGCGATGACGGCCCCGATCTCGCTGGTGTTCGCCAAGCTGATCGTGCCGGAGACGGGCACGCCGGAGACGGCGGGGCGGGTCGACGACGCGCCGGTCGACAACTCGCGCAACCTGCTCGACGCGGCCGCCAACGGGACGATCGACGGCATGAAGCTGGCGGCCAACGTCGGCGCCATGCTGATCTCGTTCATCGCCCTGGTGTCGCTGCTCAACGGGCTGATCGGGCTGATCCCCGGCGGCGGCGACGAGCCGCTGACGCTGCAGCGCCTGCTCGGCTGGGCCTGCGCGCCGATCGCATTCCTCATGGGGATCCCGTGGGGCGAGGCGACCCAGGTGGGGTCGATCCTCGGGACGCGGGTGGTGGTCAACGAGATCGTGGCGTTCCAGCAGCTGCACCAACTCAAGGGGGTGCTGGCCGATCGCTCGGTGGCGATCGCAACCTTTGCCGTCTGCGGCTTCGCCAACCTCTCGAGCATTGGGATACAGATCGGTGGCCTCGGCGCGCTGGTGCCGGAGCGCAAGTCCGACATTGCCCGCCTCGGCCTGCTCGCGCTGGTCGCGGCGAGCCTGGCCAACTTCTCCACGGCCTGCGTGGCCGGAGCCCTCCTCTAGCAACCAACCTCAGGATTCGTCATGTCTGAGCAAGTACCGATCCTCGACATCCGCCGCTTCGACCAGCAGGACCCGGCCGCGCGCGCCGGCTTCGTCCGCGACCTGAACACCGCGTACCGTGAATTCGGCTTCGTGGGCATCACCCGCCACGAGATCCCCGAGGGGCTCATCGCCGACGCGTACCGGGCGGTCAAGGCGTTCTTCGCCCTGCCGGAGGCGACCAAGGTGGCGTACGAGGTGCCGGGTTCGGGCGGGGCTCGCGGGTACACGCGCTTCGGGGTCGAGCACGCCAAGGACTCGCCGGCGGTCGACCTCAAGGAGTTCTGGCACGTGGGTCGCGAGCACGTGGCGGGGGCGGCGTGGACGAAGGACATCCCGCCGAACCTGTGGCCGACGGAGATCGCGGGCTTCCGCGAAGCGACCTGGTCCCTGTACCAGGCGCTCGAGTCGCTGGGGAACCGGGTGCTGCGGGCGGTGGCGCTGGGGCTGGGGTTGTCGGAGGGGTACTTCGCGGACAAGACGGACCACGGCAACAGCATCCTGCGGCCGATCCACTACCCGCCGATCCGTCAGGGGCTCGGGGACCCCGAGAGCGTGCGCTCGGGCCAGCACGAGGACATCAACCTGATCACGCTGCTGATCGGCTCGGGCGAGCCGGGGCTGCAGGTGTTGTCGCTCAAGGGCGAGTGGATCCCGGTGACGACGATCCCGGAGACGATCGTGGTCAACGTGGGCGACATGCTGCAGCGCCTGACCAACAACGTGCTGCGATCGACGACGCACCGGGTCGTCAACCCGCCGCCGCCGTTTAGCGAGGTGCCGCGCTACTCGATCCCGTTCTTCCTCCACCCGAACTCGGAGTTTCTTATCAAGTCGCTGGAGACCTGCGTGACGGCGGACAATCCGGAGCACTACCCGGAGCCGATCACGGCCAACGATTACCTGACGCAGCGGCTGATCGAGATCGGGCTCTTGCCGGGAAAATCGTAGGGCTGGCGCTGCGGCGGCGAGGTTTGGTAGCGTGGGGCATGATCGCCCCTCGTGTCCCGGTCCCGTGTTCCTTGCTCTGGCTGACCTCGCTGCTGGGGGGTTGTATCAGCACGGGGGAGCACGGCACGGACGCGACCGCGAGCGGTGAGACCGGGGCGGACACGGGGGGCTCGACCGGCGGAGCGGCGAAGTATCACGCGACGATCCGCCGGACCGCGTACGGCGTGGCGCACATCCTGGCCGACGACATCGGCAGCGCAGGCTTCGGGCAGGCCTACGCGTTCGCGCAGGACCATGCGTGTGTGCTGGCCGATCAGATCTTGAAGGTGCGGAGCGAGCGGTCGCTGTTCCTCGGGCCGGGGGAGTTCGGGCAGCACCTCGACAGCGACTTCGCGTACCTCATGCTCGACGTGGTGAAGCGGGCGGAGGCGGGGCTGGAGAAGCAGTCGCCGGAGGTGCGGGCGCTGATCGACGGATACGTGGCGGGCTACAACCAGTACCTGGCCGACACGGGGCCCGAGAACGTGGTCGGCAGCTGCAGCGGGCAGGCGTGGCTGCGGCCGATCTCGTCGCTCGACCTGTTCGCGTATTATGTGGATCTCGGGCTGCTGGCCAGCGGCAACGCGCTGGCTGGTTATCTGGCGACGGCGCAGCCGCCGGGCTCGCCGCTGGTGCGCCCGGGCGGGTCGGTGTCGGGGCTGCGCGGGCCGCCGGGGTCGGGCTTTGGCAGCAACGGCTGGGCGCTGGGGCGGGCGAGCACGGCGAGCGGCGCAGGGATGGTGGTGGCCAACCCGCACTTCCCGTGGGAGGGCGAGCTCAAGCTGTGGGAGAGCCACGTGACGGTGCCGGGTCAGGTCAACGTGTACGGCGTGGGCCTGATGGGCGTGCCGGGCTCGTTGATCGGGTTCAACGAGCACATGGCGTGGACGCACACCTTCTCGGACGGGCAGCGCTTCACGATCTACGCGCTCGATCTGGTGAATGGCGATCCGACCAGTTACATGTACGAGGGCAAGCCGCGCAAGATGGAGGCGCGCAGCTTCAAGCTGCAGGTGCGGCAGCCGGACGGCGGGCTCAAGGAGCAGGAGCGGACGCTGTATGCGAGCCACTACGGGCCGATCCTCAACGTCGATCCTTTCGGCTGGAGCGACGAGCTGGCGCTGACCTACCGCGACGCGAACATCGACAACACCGACCTCATCGAGCAGTTCTTCGGGATGAACCGGGCGACCTCGATGGCGGAGTTCAAGCAGGTGTATCAGGAGATCGGGGGCATCCCGTGGGTCAACACGATGGCCGCCGACAAGACGGGGAGCGCGTGGTACATCGACGCATCGGCGACGGCGCGGCTGAGCCAGGCGGCGATCGACGGCTGGCTCAAGAAGGTCGAGGACGGCGACTTCCTGGCTGGCGTGCTGTACGGCCAGGGGCTGGTGCTGCTCGACGGCGGCGACAAGCAGAACGAGTGGACCGACGCTCCGGGGGCGCGCCGGCCGGGGATCGTGCCCTACGACGAGTTCCCGCAGATCGACCGCGAAGACTTCGTGTTCAACGCGAACGACAGCCACTGGCTGAGCAACCCGGCGGCGCCGCTCGAGGGCTACTCGCCGCTGCACGGGTTCGAGCGGGTGCCACAGTCGCCGCGCACGCGCATGAACATGCGCCTGCTGACGGAGCAGGGCGCGGGCAGCTCGGCGGGGGCCGACGGCAAGTTCACGGTGAGCGAGCTGCAGGGGGCGATGATGGGCAACCGATCGATGACGGCGGACCTGCTGCTGGACGCGGTGGTCGAGCGCTGCGAGGCGACCTCGACGGTGCTGGTGATGGACGAGCAGGTCGACCTGAAGGCGGCCTGCGGGGTGCTGGCGGGCTTTGACGGGCGCTTCGACGCGAGCAGCGTGGGCGCGGTGGTGTGGCGCGAGTTCCTCGGGTCGTACGGGCTCGACAGCGCGAAGGACTACGGGCCGCTGTTCTCGGTGCCCTTCGACCCGGACGACCCGATCGAGACGCCGAACACGCTGACGCCGGCGCCGGTGATGGGTCAGCCGGACAAGGTGCTGGAGGGGCTCGGCAAGGCGGTGCTGCGGCTGAAGGCGGCGGGCGTGGCGGTCGACGCGGAGCTCGGGGCGGTGCAGCAGGCGACGCGGGGCGGCCAGAGCTTCGGGCTGGCGGGCGGGCAGGCGCGCGACGGGACGGCCAACCAGCTGTCGTACGGCAGCCTCAAGACGACGGTCGACCCGCTGACGCCGCGAGGCGAGGTGGTGAGCAGCGAGACCGGGCTGACAAAGGACGGGCACTACGTGGTGAACTACGGCTCGAGCTTCGTGATGGTGGTGGAGCTCGGCGCCGACGGGCCGCGGGGGCAGGCCTTCTTGACCTACTCGGAGTCGGATGACCCGGCCTCGCCGCACTTCAGCGACCAGACGAAGCTGTTCTCGGAGCAGCGCTGGCGGCCGATCGTGTTCGCCGAGGCGGACATCGCCGCGGACCCGCTGCTGCGGACGCAGGAGGTCGCGGGCGGGGAGTGAGCGATCGCTTGCGGGGCCGGTGGGGGCAGGTCCGCCGGCCCGCGCGATCCTGATACGGTGCCCGTATGAGGCGCCCCTTCGTCTACGCCGGCATCTTCGCGGTGGCGCTCGCCACCCTGATGCTCGAGATCCTGCTGACGCGGATCACCAGCGTGATCGCGTGGTACCACCTCGCGTTCTTCGTGATCGCGCTGGCGATGCTGGGCATGACGGCGGGCGCGGTGGTGGTGTTCCTGTGGCCGCGGGTGTTCGCCGCGGTGCCGCGGCGGCTGTTCGACTCGGCGCTTAGCTTCGCCCTGCTGGCGCCGCCGGCCCTGGCGTGGACGATGTCGGGGCCGCTGCTGCCGGTCACCGACCTGATGGGCTTCGTGGCGCTGCTCGGGCTCGGGCTGGTGCTGGCGCTGCCGTTCACGCTGGTGGGGGTGACGCTGACGCTGGCGCTGACGCGGGCCGGGCTGCCGCCGGGGCGGGCCTACGGGGTCGACCTGCTCGGCGCGGCGCTGGGGGCGGTGCTGGTGATCCCGCTGCTCGACGCGGTTGATGCGGCCTCGGCGGTGCTGGTCGCGGGGGCGGTCGCGGCGTTGGGGGCGTGGGCGTTCGCGGCTGCCCGTACGGACATGCCCGCCGGGACAGGTCGCAAGGGACAGGTGTGGGCGCTGGGGCTGGCGCTGCTGTGGACCGCGGCGGCGTGGGGCAACGCGACCGCCGAGACGCCGCTGCTGCGGCCGGCGTGGGTCAAGGGGCAGCACGAGGACTACGCGGCGCACCTGTGGATCGGCTGGAACACGCACTCGCGGGTGACGGTGTCGGCGACGGCCTCGCTGCCGCCGATGCTGTGGGCGGCGGGGCGCAACACGCCGCCGGAGCAGCTGCGGCCGATCGCGCAGCGGATCTTGAAGATCGACGGGGCGGCGGCGACGGCGATGGCGGAGTACGCCGGCTCGGACCACGCGTACCTCGAGTGGGACGTGTCGTCGTTCGCCCACCAGCTGCGGCCGCGCGGGCCGGCGGCGGTGATCGGTGTGGGCGGCGGTCGCGACGTGCTGGCGGCCGCGCGCACGGGCCACACGCCGGTGGTGGGCGTGGAGCTGAACGCCAAGATCGTCGGCCTGCACCGCGGGGCGATGGCGGAGTTCTCGGGCATCGCGGCGCTGCCAGGGGTGGAGCTGCGGGCCGACGAGGCGCGCAGCTTCTTCACCCGTGACCGCCGGCAGTACGACGTGATCACGATGTCGCTGATCGACACCTGGGCGTCGACGGGGGCGGGCGCCTACTCGCTGTCGGAGAACGGGCTGTACACGGTGGAGGGCTGGCTGGCGTTCATGCGCCGGCTGACGCCGACGGGCATCTTCACGGTGTCACGGTGGTACAAGTCGGACTCGCCGGGCGAGACGGGTCGCATGCTGGCGCTGGCGATGGAGACGCTGTGGCGGCTCGGCGCGAAGCAGCCGCGGGCGCACCTGATCTTGCTGCAACAGAGCAGCGTGGCGACGCTGCTGGTGTCACCGTCGCCGTTCACGCCGCGGGACCTCGACCGCATGCAGCAGGAGGCGGTGCGGCTCGGCTTCAACATGGTGCTGACGCCGCGGCGCCTGCCGGCGCAGCCGCTGCTGAAGGCGCTGGTCGAGCAGCCGGACTCGGCGTCGCTGTGGGCCTTCGCGGCCGGGCAGGAGCTCGACCTGACGCCGCCGAGCGACGACCGGCCGTTCTTCTTCAACATGCTGCGGCCGCGGGCGTGGCTGGCCGACACGAGCGAGGTGGACCGCCAGGACTTCGCGTTCCTCGGCAACCTGCAGGCGACGCAGACGCTGGTGTACGCGACGCTGGTGAGCGTGCTGTTGACGCTGCTGGCGGTGCTGGGGCCGCTGTGGCTGCGACGCGGGCAGCTGCGATCGTCGGCGATCGACCGGGCGACGCTGGCGGCGGCCTGCGCCTATTTTGCGCTGATCGGGCTCGGCTTCATGTTCGTCGAGATCGGGCTGCTGTCGCGCGTGGGCGTGTTCCTCGGCCACCCGACGCTCGCGCTCGCGGTCGTGCTCGCGGGGATCATCCTGTTTACCGGGATCGGCAGCCTGGTCAGCGGGGTGGTGCCGGTGGAGCGGCCGCGCGTGGCGTGGTTCTTCCCCCTGCTGCCGGGGCTGCTGGTGGTGCTGGCTCGCGCGGCGCTCGGTCCGGTGATGGACGCGTACGCGGGCGCGCCGGTGGCCACGCGGGTGCTGCTGACGACCGCGCTGATCGCCCCGCCGGCGCTGGCGATGGGGCTGTGCTTCCCGCTCGGGCTGCGGCTGGTGCGGCGCGCTCGCGCGGAGGCGCCGGACGACATCACGCCGTGGCTGTGGGGCGTGAACGGTGCGTGCGGTGTATGTGCCAGTGGTCTGGCGCTCGGGACCTCGATGGCGTGGGGCATCCAGGCGACCCTGGCGATCGGGGCGCTTTGTTATCTGGCGCTGCCGATCTGCACCTGGTGGCTCGTGCGAAGGGGCTGAGGCCAGGCGACGCTGAGCTGTCCTTCGAGACAGGTGGAGCATGGATCCGCGCGCGGGGCCACGGCGGCGCGTCGCGGCTGGGCAGGGCCGTGAGGCTTCGATATCCTGTGGGCGGAGGGTGCTTATGATGGGGCATGGATTGGATGGACGGGTGTGCCGTGGTTTCGCCGCGGCGTGGTTGATGGCGGCTGGTTGCGGCGATAACGGCGGGAGCGAGACCTCGAGCTCGACCTCGACGGACGGTACGGGGGCGATGACGACGACGACGAACGCGCCGACGACGGACGCGTCGACGACGGACGCGCCGACGACGGACGCGCCGACGACGGACACGCCGACCACGGTCGATCCGTCGGCGAGCACGACCGATGTGACGACGGTCGGGTCGACGACGGCGGAGATGACCGGGAGCACCGGCGTCGGGCCGATCTGCGGCGACGCGAACATCGACCCCGGGGAGCAGTGCGACGACGGGCCGAGCAACGCCGACGACGCGGCGTGCACGGCGGCGTGTCAGACGGCGGTGTGCGGCGATTCGCTGGTGCTGGCGGGGGTCGAGGGCTGCGACGACGGCAACGTCGACGACGGCGACGGCTGCTCGGCCGACTGTCAGATGGAGAGCTGCGGCGACGGCAAGGTGCAGGGGCTGGAGGAGTGCGACGACGGCAACGCGGCGGACGACGACGCCTGCCTGAGCACCTGCAAGAACGCGGTGTGCGGCGACTCGGCGGTGTTCGCCGGGATGGAGGAGTGCGACGACGGCAACCTGGTCGACACGGACGCGTGCCTGGGCACCTGCAAGATCGCGAAGTGTGGGGATATGGTGGTGCAGGAGATGGTCGACGAGTGCGACGACGGCAACATGAGCAACGCCGATATGTGCACGAACATGTGCAAGCTGCCGACCTGCATGGACAAACTGCAGGACGCGGCGGAGACCGACGAGGACTGCGGCGGGGGAGCTTGCCCGAAGTGCGCGCTGGGCAAGAAGTGCCTGGCGGGCAGCGACTGCGGCTCGGGTGTGTGCACGATGAATGTCTGTACGCCGCCGCAGAGCTGCAAGCAGATCCTCGCGGCGGACCCGCAGGCCAAGAGCGGCAAGTTCAACGTGGATATCGACGGTGGTGGCCCGTTGCCGGCCTTCGACGTGTTCTGCGATATGACCAACAGCATGGGCGGCTGGACGATCTTCTATGCGGCCAGCGGCGCGGACAACGAGCAGGCGATGATCAGCGACACCGAGGCGCTCGTGGGCAACCCGCTGATGTTCCAGGCGTACAACCTGAGCCGGGCGCGCAAGGTCGCGCTCAGCGCGATCGCCAGCGAGACGCTGTTCGTGCGTGGCAACAGCATCTGGCTGCGCGCCGACAAGGCGGCCTTCGACGCCAACCTGGTGGTCGCCAACACGACGGCGAAGAAGGCGGTGAACCTGGTGACGAGCAACAATATCATGGCGGCCGGGTTCATGGGCTACGCCAACTTCAACACGGCCAGCGGCGGCGACTTCGGGGTGTCGGTGTCGCCGGATGGCCCGACCTGCAACGGCAACACGGTGACTGGCTTCGACCATCATTCGGCCGCCTACCGCATGCTCAACTGTGGGTGTCAGCGGCATTATCTCTACAGCTACTCGGCTGGCGCGGGGGACAACGACGCTGGCTACGACGTGAACACGGCGCTCGGGGCGTGGGCGGCGACGGATGCCTGCCATGTCGCGGAGGGCGGCACTTTCGGCTTCTACGCGGCGATGCGCTGACGCGGCGGGGAAGGGGCGGAGCGCGGGGCGGATCCGCGCTGGCGATCGCGGTTGACGGGGTGTTTGGCGGTGGACGATAAGACCTTGCGTCGTCGCCGACTCCCCGGGTGACGCGCGAGGCGAGCACAATCCATGGCCAAACCGATCATCGTGTCCTTCGGCGGCGTGCAGTCCAACTTCGACCACGAGAAGCTGGACCGCGCCAAGCTCTACGGCCGCCGTCAGCGGCAGGTGCTCGACCCCGACGGGCAGCGCTGCGAGAAGGCCGAGCTGACGCGCGACGGGACCTTGCTGGTGCGCTCGGGCATGACGGCGCAGGGCTACTTCGACGACAGCGGCGCGTGGGTGCCGAACAACCGGCTGGTCGGGCTCGACGCGGCGGGCAACCCGGTGCCGCTGCAGCCGTCGACGCTGGGCGAGCCGCAGGCGCTGCAGGGTCCGGTGGCGCCGACCGAGCTGCTCGATCTCGCGGTTCGCTCGGTCTACGTGCTGAGTCCCGAGGGCCTCGACCCCAAGCTCGAGGCGGAGCTCAAGGCCGGCAAGATCTTCAAGTTCACGTTCAACTACCGCGCCGACTACAAGCCCGAGCTGGCCTTCCTGGTCGGCAACGCCAGCGGCTACTTCGCGCTGGTCGGCGAGCCGAGCGAGAGCGACTGGCTCGAGCTGCAGACGGTGGTGGCCGAGGCCGCCGACGAGGCGGACGACGAAGAAGAGCTGGACTTCGAGATGTTCTAGGGAGGCAGGAGAAGCATGCGCAAGATCAACCTGATGAACGAGGCCTCGCGCAACGCCGAGGTGGTGATCGAGTCGGTGCGCAAGCCGCCCGGGATCACGACGGGCCTGCCGGGCGGCAAGAAGGTCGCCTTCAAGCGCTACGTGGCGGCCACCGAGGGCGGGCTGCACGCGAAGCTGGCGGCGCTGCACGGCGACGGGCTGGCGAAGGCGCTGATCGCCGGCGACCCGGAGATCGACCGCGAGCTGGTCGGGCGCGAGGTCGGCGAGACGCAGACGGTGTTCCTCTCGGGCGGGGGCGAGGTGCTGCACGCGTCGCCGTCGCTGGTCGAGGTCATCTTCGGCACCGACGGCAAGGAGCGCGAGCGCAAGCCGGCCGAGTCGGTGGCGGCCAACACCAACGAGGAGTCGCCGGTGCGCTTCACCAAGCTGCGGCTCAAGCGTGGCGAGCTGGTCACCAAGTTCGCGGTGGTGCGGACGATCCAGATCAAGCACACCAGCGGCCTCAGCTACGACTTCTTGTATGCGATGGCGAAGGAGCTGGCGGACAAGGACGAGGTGGCTCGCCTCGGCGCGGGGCCCAAGGGCCGCGACCCGCTGATCTTCCAGGAGAACGGGGCGCGCTACCAGGCCTTCCTCGAGGGCCGCATCGACGGTCCGCGCTACAAGCTCCTGCTCCACCTCAGCAACCTCGAGCTGCGCACGCTGGCCGCGGCCGCCTCCTGATCCGACCCTCCGTTCCCCGAGGACACGCACATGGCTCTCTTCTCCGTCGACAGCGCCCGTCCGCTCGGCAAGGGCAAGCACTCGCCCGCCGGCAGCATCACCGACCCCGAGCTGGCCTCGCACCTGCGCAACTACAAGCGGACGGTCGCGGGCAGCTACCGCGCGCTGGTCCAGGAGGACCTGGCGACGGCGCTGCCGCACGGGCCGCTGCTGGTGTCGCCGAAGATCGACGGCGAGCTGTGGTTCCTGGTCATGGACGGCGACGAGCTGTTCCTGAGCTCGCCGACCGGTCGCGTGGTGTCGGGTGACATCCCGGTGCTGGCCGAATTGAAGGCGGCGGCGGGGCGGGCCCGCGGGCGCACGGTGGTGGCGGGCGAGCTGTTCGCGGTCAAGCCGGCCGGGCAGGGTCGGGCGCGGGTCGGCGATCTGGCGGCGGTGATGGGCGGCGAGGACAAGGCGCAGGTCGAGCGCATGGCCTTCCACGCCTTCGACCTGCTGGTCGGCGGCGACGCCGAGGCGGCCACGCGCAGCATCGTCTACGGCGAGCGGCTCGAGGTGCTGCGGCGGCTGTTCGCGGGGGGCAAGCGGGCGCAGGCGATCCGCACCGAGGCGACCACCGCGGGGGACCGGGTGCAGGCGCTGTGGAACGAGTGGGTCGAGGGCGGCAAGGGCGAGGGTCTGGTGATCCGCGCCGAGGGCTCGTGCTCAAGGTGAAGCCGTCGATCACGATCGACGCGGCGGTGATCGGCTACACGGACAGCTCGGACGACCCCGAGGGGGTCGGCGCGCTGCTGATGGCGCTGCTGCGCGAGGACGGGCAGTTCCAGGTGATCGGCTCCTGCGGCAACATGCCGACGGAGGAGCGGCGCGCGTTCAAGAAGATGCTGGCGGGCAAGGAGATCGGGTCGAACTTCCGCTACGCCAACAGCAAGGGCGCGCTGTACCGCTTCGTCAAGCCGGAGACGGTCATCGAGTTCAAGGTGACGGACATCCAGGGCGAGGACTCGAGCGGCGACCCGATCCACCGCATGGTGTTGGAGCACGGGGCGAAGGGGTGGACGACGGTCCGCGAGATGCCCGGCGCGAGCATCCTGCACCCGGTGTTCGTGCGCCTGCGCGACGACAAGTCGGTCAACCCGACCGACATCCGGGTGGCCCAGGTGCTCGAGCGCTGCCTGATCGACGGGCTGGCCAAGAAGGCCGAGCGGGTGGTCCTGCCGGCCAGCGCGGTGGTTCGGCGCGAGGTCTACGCCAAGGAGGCGAAGGGCCAGGTCGCGGTGCGCAAGCTGGTGCTGTGGCAGACCAACAAGGAGACGCTGGACCGCAGCTACCCGGCCTACGTGGTCCACTGGACCGACTACTCGGCCGGGCGCAAGGACCCGCTGCAGCGCGAGGTCCGGGTCGCGCCGAACCTCGCCGAGGCGCAGCGGATCGCCGACGAGATCATCGCGGAGAATATTAAAAAGGGCTGGGACCGGCAGGCCTGACGGCTGTCTGATCGGACAGTGTCTTCAGGACAGGTTCTTCGGGACAGGGCCTGGGGGACAGGGCCTGGGGGACAGGGCCTGGGGGACAGGTCGTGCAGGACAGCGGGATCGGGCTGTCCCGGGCCGTCTCAGGCTGTCTCGCCGCCGTCGATCGCCAGGGCCTGGCCGGTGATGCCGTCGGCGGCGCGGCTGGCGAGGTAGGCGACCAGGGCGGCGACCTCCTCGGGGCTGCGCAGGCGCTGCTGCGGCGAGAAGCGGGCCAGGGTGGCGCGGGCCTCGTCGGCGCTGCGACCGGTGGCGGCCTGGATGTTCTCGCTGGCGCGCGCGACGATGTCGGTGTCGGTGAAGCCGGGGCAGACGGCGTTGACGGTGACGCGCTTGCTGGCGAGCTCGACCGCGAGGGCGCGGGTGAGGCCGACGAGGCCGGCCTTGCTGGCGGTGTAGGCCGCGGTGTAGGCGTAGCCCTTGAGCGCGGCGGTCGAGGCGATGTTGATGACGCGACCCCAGCCGACGCGCACCATGCCCGGGACGAGCGCGCGGGTGAGGGCGAAGGGGGCGCCGAGGTTCAGGGCCATGAGGGCGGCCCAGTGCTCGTCGTCGGTGCGGGCGAGTGGGGCGGAGTGGGCGGCGCCGGCGTTGTTGACGAGGACCTGCACGGGGGCGCCGAGCTGGTCGCAGAGGCTGGCGAGTTCGCCGAGGAAGCGGTCGCGGTCGGCGGGGTCGGCGAGCTCGCAGGGCAGGGCGTTGACCGGTCCGCGGGCGAGTGGGCGGAGCTCGTCGACGAGGACGTCGAGGGCCCGGCGGTCGCGGCCGCCGAGGACGAGGGCGTGCTCGGGGGCGAGGGCGTGGGCGATGGCGCGGCCGATGCCGCGGCTGGCCCCGGTGATGAGCGCGAGGGGTCGCATGTCGGGCCAGTGTAGCGGCTGGCCGCTGGCCGCGACTAGCCGCCGAGCGGCATGAGGTCGGGAGATCCGGGATCGACCCTCTTGGTCGGCGGGGTGACGGCCTTGGTCGGCGCGCTGGTGTCCTTCTTGCGCGGGCGCTGCGTCGCGGGTTGCGGCGCGCGGCGCTGCAGCGCGTCGGCGCGGTCGAGCTCCTGGTCGTGGTCGGGCACGAGCTGCAGGGCGAGCTCGTCGTAGCCGTCGGCGCGCAGGGTGAGGGCGATTTGCGTGGCGCCCTGCGGCACGCGGACGCCTGCGGGGTCGCTGGTGCTGCCGATGCGTCGGCCCTGGGTGTCGAAGATCTCGGCCGCGACCGCGCCGGTGCGGATCTTCAGGCTGACCTCGGGGACAGGTTGCAGCGGGAGCAGCTCGGGGCTGGCCTTGGTGGGCGCCGGCTCGAGCGGGAGCAGCTCGGGGTTGGCGGCGACCCTGGCCGCGCGGGCGGCTCGCTTGGGGTGGTCGGCGGCGGCCGGGGCGTCGTCGGCGATCACGAGGACGGTGGTCACGACGCCGGCGGCGGCGACGGCCGCGAGCAGCGGTGCGAGCCAGCGGCGGCGCGGCGCGGGCGGTGCCTCGCCGCGGAAGCCGACGGCCTGCCCGGCGGCGAGCGGGCGCGGCAGCTTCTCGACGACGACGGTGACCGGGGCGGCGCCAGTGCCGGTCGCGCTGGCGGCGGCGGCGAACTCGGTCATCGACTGGAAGCGCAGCGCGGGGTCCTTCTGCAGCGCCTTGAGGATGATCGCCTCGACCTCGGGGGCGATGTTTAACTTGGGGTCGACGCTGCTCGGGCGCGGCGGGGGCTCGAACATCTGCTTGTTGAGCAGGCCCATGAAGGTGTCGGCGTGGAAGGGTCGATCGCCGGTGAGCAGCTCGAAGAGGATCACGCCGGTGGCGTAGATGTCGACGCGGTGGTCGTGCGGCACGCCCTGGGCCTGTTCCGGGGACATGTAGTCGGGCGTGCCGAAGATCATGCCGGTGCGCGTGAGCTGCTTGCCGCCGTCGGCCTCATCGGTGAGCACCTTGGCGATGCCGAAGTCGAGGATCTTGATCGTGTCGCCGTCGCCCGAGCGCGCGAGGCGGTAGCAATTCTCGGGCTTGATGTCGCGGTGGTAGATGCCGCGATCGTGGGCGGCCTGCAGGGCGGCGCACAGCTGGAGCAGCATCGGCCGCACGCGGGTCCACGGCAGCGGGCCCTCGCGGGTCAGCAGGTGCGCGAGGTCCTCGCCCTGCAGGTACTCCATCACGAAGAAGGCGGCGCCGTCCGGGGTGGTGCCAAAGTCGTGGATCTCGATCACGTGATCGGACTCGATCATCGCGGCGGCCCGGGCCTCGCGGAGGAAGCGTTCGGAGAGCTCGGGGCGGTGCAGGTAGGCGTCGCCGAGCACCTTGACGGCGACCTTCTTGCCGATCGAGCAGTGCTCGGCGAGGTAGACCGAGCCCATGCCGCCCTCGCCGAGCTTGCGCAGCACCCGGTAGGTGTCCTTGAGCAGCGTGCCGATCCGCGGGTCCTCGCCGCTCCCGCTCGGCGCGGGCCGAGGCAGCGGCGCGTCACCGCGGGCGAGCAAGGTCTCGCCCGCGCTCACCGGACTCACGCTGGCGCGCTGGGTCTGTGTCATCGCCGCGGAGCAGTGTCGCATCAATACGCGGGCGTCACGAGTAGCGCTGGGTCAGCGCACTTCCACGCATGGCGCATTCGCCCGCGGTCGCTCGGCTTGTCGCTGTGCATGGCTCGGTGATACATCCAGGGCGTGCTGCGTGTGCATGGGTCGCGAGCGTCGAGCTTCGGCGTGCTGCTGTGGGCGCTGGCAGGGCCGGTGGCAGCGCAGGCCCAGACGCCCGCGGAGTCGGTCAGCGCGGCCGAAGGTGATGTCCAGGCCGACGGACAGCGGCTGTTCGACGAGGCGTCGGCGGCCTACAACCTCGGCAAATTCGCCGACGCGATCGCCAAGTTCGAGGCCGCGTACGCGCTGCTGAAGGCGCCGTCGTTGCTCTACAACCTCGGGCAGGCGCACGCGAAGGCCTACGAGATCGACCAGGACCTCGCCCATCTGCGGCAGGCGCGGGTGCTGTTCACCAACTTCATCAAGATCCGTGAGAGCACCGGCGAGGCGACCGGCGACGCCAAGGAGCGCGTGGCGGAGATCGAGGCCGAGATCGCGGCGAAGGAGCAGGCGGCGGCCGCTGTGCCACGGCCGGCCCTGGTGGCGCCAGCGCCAGCGCCAGCGCCGACGCCGACGCCGACGCCGACGCGTCGACGGCCGCCGGGAGCCCTGACCTACGCGGGCGCCGGTGTGCTCGTGGGCGGGCTGCTCGCGGGCGCCGGCCTGGCAGCGACGGGCTTCGTCAGCCGTGGCCGCCTCGTCGACCAGGCGGCAGCGGAGGGCACGCTGGTGCCGCTGTCGTCGGTTCGCGCCGACGAGTACGCGGCCCACGAGGGCCAGGCCGCGGCGATGGCCTACGCGGGGATCGGGGTCGGCGCGGCGCTGGTGGTCACGGGTGCGGCGCTGTTGATCGTCGACCACGTGCGTCGGGGAAAGCCCGCGGCTGCGGGCAAGCGGGCGCGCTTCACGGGGGCCGGGATGGCGGTGAACTTCTGATGCGGGCCGCGATGCGTGGATCGGTCGTGGCGATCGCGTGCGTGCTGGTGGCGCAGTCCGGTTGCTTCGCGGTCGAGCCCGTCGGGCCCTGCGTCGACAGCACCGGGCTGTTCGAGGCGGGGCAGGTGTGCCTGGTGCCCGGGCTCGACCTGGCGCTGCCGGGTGCGCCGTGGCAGCTGCGGCGCGCCGTGTTCGACAAGGACGGCGTCGACGACCTCGCGGTCGGGCTGGCCAGCGGCGACGGGCGCACGGTGTACGCGGCGACCGAGCTCGCTGGCGCGGGCAAGCTGACGCAGGTGGCGAGTCCAGCGGTGATCCAGGACTTCGTGCCGTCGTTCGTGTATGGCGACCCGACCGGCGTGCAAGATCTGGCGACGCTGATCGAGACCGACGACCTGATCAACGGCGGCAAGCTGACGGTGCACACCTGCGGCGATGATGTCTTCGCGTCCGGCGAGAGCGTGAGCTTCGACCTCCGGGGCAAGACGCTCAGCTTGCCCTGCATCAGGCCCGTGTCGCTCGCGGCGGTGGGGGACGGCGTCGCGGCCGACATCGGCTGGGGCATCGCCTGCGACTCGATGCCGGCGCCGGACAAGTCGCCGGTCGAGCCGGCCGACATCGGCTTCTTCCTGAGCCCGGCGATCGACAAGAGCGGCAGCTTCGAGGCCTACGGCGACCCGCGCTACTCGAGCACGCACGCGGTGGTGGCCGCGCGGCTCAACGACGGCGCGTTCCTGGATATCGGCTTCGCGGCGGTGCCTTCGTCGGGCAACAGCGACGTCATCGCGCTCACCTACGACAACGACGACGTCGCGCGGCCGAGCGAGTCGGTGGTGATGCCGGGGCAGGGGCTCATCTCGCGGCTCTACGCGGCCGACCTCGACGGCGACGGGGTCGAGGAGTTTGTCGCGCTGCACCGCAAGGGCGACGTGATCACGATCTCGCGGCGGACCCAGAAGGACCCGCCGACCTACGCGCCGCTGGACCAGGAGCTCTACGCCGGGATCTTCGCGGTGCCGAGCCCGCTCGCGGCGGCCTTCGGCGACTTCACGGGCGACGGCGAGGTCGACATCGCGGTCGCCTTCGACAACGAGGACGGCACGACCAGCGTCGGCGTGTACATTCGCTGGCCCGACCAGGACCCGGGCGTGTTCTTCTCCAGCCTCGGGGCGCTGCGGACTTACACGGACGGCGAGGCTGTGGTCGACCTGATGGCGCTGACGCTCGACGACGACGACAAGCCCGACCTCGCGGTGGCGCTGGCGACCGCGAGCGGCGGGCGCCTGCAGGTGTTCCTCAATCGTTCGCCGAGCTCGGGCTGAGCTCGCTGGCGGCGACGACGTGGCGGTCGAAGATCGCCAGGTCGCGCAGCTGCACCTGCGCGTGCTCGTCGGCGGCGATCAGGATGAGGCCGAGCTGGGGCACGGCGCTGCGCGGCCGCCACGGCAGCGGCGCCGACTGCCAGGCGCCCGGGTGGTGATCAGGCGGGTCGATCTCACCGATCTGCTGCGTGTCGTCCCACACCTGCACGCGCGCGTCGGGCCCGAGCTCGATGTCGCGGAGGTTGACCACGAGGTCGTGCGGATCTCGGCTGTCCCCGGGGACATGTGAGCGGGCGAAGTCGAGGCGTTGACCGGCGCGTAGAGGGAGCGTGAGGCCGCCGCCGACCGGGGCGGGCAGGGTTCCGGGGCGCGCCCGCGAGAGCGAGCGACCGGCGACCCAGCGGATCGCGGTGACCGGGTGGCCGAGGTCGGTCGCGGGCGCGAAGGTGCGGGCCCACGCGGCCGAGGGTCGGGTGAAGCCAGCGCTGTCGGGCGGGAGCAGGCGCAGCTCCGCGAGGCTGCCGTGCGGACAGGGGCGATCGGGGCGGGGCTTGTCGCTGCCGCGGACGGCGATCCGTCGCGGGATCTTGGCCAGGACGAAGGGGCCGAGGGTGTCGCGCGAGGCGGCGCCCGGGGCCGGACGTAGGTCGAGCGCCGCGCCGTCGACGGCGATCTTCCAGCGCTCGCCGGCGGCGCCACCTGTCCCTGCGACCATGACCAGAGAGACAGGTCCCTGGAGGCCGCGGGGCGGGGTGAGCACGAGCGGGCGCTCGGGGTCGAGGCACAGCTGTCCGCTGCTCCACGTGGCGCCGGCGAGGCGCAGGCCGAGCGGGCCGCGGAGTTCGCCGTCGACGAAGCGCCACGCGTGGACCTGGGCCAGCAGGGCGGGGTCGACGTCGACCGCGAACAGGGCCATGCGCAGGTCGGCGCGGGTGACCCGGGTCGGCAGCTCGCCCTCGACGGGGGTGAGGCGGTCGAGGAAGAGCTCGACGAGGGCGACGGGGCGGGCGACGAAGGGGGCCGGGAGGCGATCGTCGATCGCGGCGACGGGGGCGAGCGGGCGGCCCTGCTCGTCGCGCGGGGTGCGGCTGTGGCTGGCTTCGTTGAGCAGGAGGAACACCTGCGGCGCGGGCCGGTCGCGCGCGGTCGGGCCGGCGATCAGCAGCTCGTGCAGGGTCGCGTAGGTGGCCTCTTGCGAGCGGTAGGGCAGCACGGTGCGGCCGCGGCCGATCGCCAGGGCGCCGCCGATCTGGTTGAAGGTGTGGGCGCTGTGCCAGCCCTCGCCGCCGGCGATGACGATCGCGTCGGCGGGGATCTCAGCGGCGAGGGCGTCGATCGCCCGCTCGGCGCCCGCGAACTCCTGCAGGCGCGTGACCGGGTGCGTGAGGTAGGGGGCGAGCTGGGCCGCAAGCAGGCCGAGGCCGAGGCCGCCGGTAGCGATCGCGGCGGGGCGCGGGCCTGTCCTTCGGGACATGAATGAATGGCCAGCCGCGAGGGCCAAGGCGGCGAGCAGGCAGGCGAGCGGGAGCAGCTCGGGGACGAGGTAGCGGCCGTAGTAGTAGAGCGTCGCCTGCGGGAGGTTGCGCTGGGCGTAGAGCGCGAGGGTGAAGACCGGCACGCTGGCGAGCGCGAGCAGCCAGACGGCGTGCGGGTCGGCGGCGGGGCGCGTGGCGGCGAAGCGGAGGGCGCCCGCGGCGGCCGCGAGCAGGAGGCCGGCGCCGAGCAGGGGGCCGGCGGGGTCGAGGCGGCTGTGTCCGCCGCCGAGCACGGCGAGGGTGGCGTAGAGGGCGAGGGCGAGGGCCGCGGCGAGGACGAGGGCGGCCGGCAGGCGATCGATGCGGCCGCGATAGGGTCGGAGCAGGTGGTCGCCGATCAGCCAGGCGACGGCGGACAGGGCGGCGGCGAGGCCGACGGCGGGCAGCGAGAGCGGCGCGAGGGCGCCGAGCTGACGGTGCAGCTCGTCATAAAGGTACGGGAAGCTGGTGGCGACGTGGACGGCGAGGCTGGCGACCAGCAGTCCGAAGAGACAGGTCGGCGCGACGAGGCGGCGCGGGCCGGTGCCGGGCACGAGCCAGAGGATCGCCAGCAGCAGCGGCGCGCTCAGCCAGGCGTTGCCGCGGATCCACGCGGTCGCGCCGAGCAGGAGGGCGGCGAGCGGCGTGGTGTCGCCGCCGACGCGCAGGCCTCTCGCCAGGGCGAGGGCGGCGGCCAGCAGCAGCAGGCCGGTGAGCGGCTCGGTGAGCGGCGTGCGCTGGACCCACACGGCCAGCGGCGAGCAGGCGTAGAGCCCGGCCGCGAGCAGGGCCCACGGTCCGCGCGGGAGCAGGCGTCGGCCGAGCGCCCACAGGCCGAGCACGGCGAGCAGCGCCTCGAGGTGGAGCAGCAGGGTCATGCGTTCGGGGCCGACGACGAGGCCGCTGGTCGCGAGCAGGGTCGGGTGGAGGTGGAGGAATTGCGGGACGACCTCGCCGCGCGCGCGGTCGGCGAGGTAGAAGCCGGGGCGGTAGGCGCCCTCGTAGCGGCCGGCGCGTCCGGGGCCGCCGGCGGGCGGGTAGAGCCCGAGGATGTCCCCGGGGCCAGGTCGTTCGTCGACGGCGCGACCGGCCGCGGCGAGCACGGGGTCGACGAGGCCGATCGCGCCGGTGCGCAGGGTGTGGCGGGCCCGCAGCACGTAGCTGCCCTGGTCGCGGCCGCCGAGCTCGGCGGGGATCACCGGGCTGCGCAGGGCCAGGGTTGCGAGCGCGAGCGCGGCAGCGGTGAGCCACACGCGGTGGTCGTCGGCGGGCGGCAGGCGCTCGGGCTCGCCGCTCGGAACCTGTCCCCAGGGCCAGGCGAGCACGGCGGCCGCCGTCAGCACGAACACCAGCGCCGGCGCCGAGAACCAGCCGAGCGCGGCGAGCCCGGTGGCGAGGAGGCCGACCAGCGCGAGCAGACCAGCGCCGACGATCACCAGCGCCTCGACGGTCCGCGCGGTGCCTTGCCAGCGCGCCCACCGGCGCAGCAGCGCGGCCGCGAGGGCGAGGATGGCGAGCAAGACCAGCATCGCGCGCGAGCATAGCAAGCCGGCGCGGTGCTGGTCGGGACGGGATGATCTGTCCAAAGGGACAGGTCAATTCACGGATCGTCGGGCGGCGCTCGTCGCCGTGGTGAGGCCGTGAGAACCCTCTCGGCCGCCGCGAACTCGCGGTTCGTGCTGCACACGCGACGGCGTCGCGGCGCCGCGGGCCGGCAGCGCCGTGGCGGACGAGCGAGAGGCGGCGCAGCAGGCCGTGCGGCGGCGTTCACGTGGCGGCCTCGGCTGGTCAGGCGCGGCCCTCCTCTGGCATCCTCCGCGGGCATGATCACCTACTTCGATGGCAAGTTCGTCGACGACAGCGAGGCCAAGATCAGCGTGCGCGCGCGTGCGATCAACTACGGCCTCGGCTGCTTCGGGGGCGTCCGCGGCTACCTCGCGGACGACGGCCAGCAGGTGTTCCTGTTCCGCGTCCCGGAGCACATGGCCCGCCTGCAGCACTCGGCGCGGGTCCTGTTCATGCGCCTGCCGGCGCCGCACGCCGAGCTGTGCGAGCTGGTCCGCGAGCTGCTGCGCCGCAACAGCGTCCACTTCGACGTGTACGTGCGGCCGCTGCTGCTCAACAATTCGATCAAGCTGGCGCCGGTGATGCGCGAGGAGGACAGCCTGCTCACGATCTACTGCCTGCCGCTGCAGCGCTACATCGACAAGGACGCGATCGACGTGTGCGTGTCGTCGTGGCGGCGCGCGACCGACTCGGCGATCCCGGCGCGGACCAAGCCGACCGGGCTCTACCTCAACAGCGCGCTGGCTCGCCGCGAGGCGCACGACAACGGCTTCGACGAGGCGATCTTCCTGACCGAGTACGGCAAGGTCTCGGAGGGCAGCGCGGAGCACGTGTTCATCGTCCGCGACGGCACGCTGATCAGCCCGCCGAGCACCGAGGACAACCTCGACGGCATCACCCGCCGCAGCCTGATCGCGCTCGCCACGGAGGATCTCGGGCTGCCGGTGCTGGAGCGGACGATCGGGCGCACCGAGCTCTACGTCTCCGATGAGATGTTCCTGTGCGGCACCGGGGCGGAGATCACCCCGGTCGGCTCGGTCGACCGCCGCAAGATCGGCGAGGGCGGTGTGGGGCCGATCACGGCACGTTTGCAGAAGCACTTCGCCGACGTCGTCCGCGGCCGCGTCCCGGAGCGCACAAGCTGGCTCACCCCCGTGTGGCCCTGAGCTGGCCCTGAGCTTGGGCCTGAGCTTGGCCCCGAGTTTGTGGACTTGAGCCGCCGCGTCGGCCTACAACGGCAGCATGCGTGACCACGTCGTCGTCCGCGCGCGCTGGGCCATCCTCGCGGCTCTGGTGGCGCTGTGCGCCTGGATCCTCCCGGGGGCGCTGCACGTCCGCGAAGACAACGACGTCCTCGCCTTCTTGCCCGGCGATCACCCCGAGGTGGTCAGCTTCCGCGAGATCGCCGATCGCTTCGGCGTCCTGGAGATCGCGCTGGTCGGGCTCCATCCTGCGGACGGCGACATGCTCTCGCTGGCCCGGGTCGACGAGGTGCGCGAGCTGTCGCGGGTGATCGGCGAGCTGCCGGGCGTGCGCATGGTGCTGTCGTTCACCGACCTGCCCGACCCGAAGGTCACGGAGGAGGGGCTCGAGGTCGCGGCGCTGGTGCCCCCAGACCTGCGCGACGAGGCGAAGATCCGCGAGAAGGTGCTCGCCTCGACCGACGCGGTCGGCAACCTGATCTCCCGCGACGGCAAGGCCTCGGCGCTGCTGGTGTTCCTGCTGCCGCAGGCGCACGGCGACGGCGAGGGCCCCGGCCGCAGCCACACGCTGCAGCAGATCCGCGACGTCGTCGCCGCCGGCTGGCAGGGCGAGAGCCACGTCGGCGGCGGCCCCTTCGTCGAGGACGCCGCGGCCCGCTCGAGCCGCAGCGACGTGAACCGACTGTCGCCGATCGTGATCGGCGTGCTCGTGCTGGTGTCGGCGCTGCTGCTCGGGAGCGTCACCGCGGCCGGGTTGAACCTCATCCTCACGGGTCTCGGCGTCGGCCTGGTGATGGGCGCGCACGGGCGCTTCGGCGAGCCGCTGACGATCGTCAGCAGCTCGCTGCCGGTGATGATGGTCGCGCTCGGCGGGGCCTTCGGCGTCCACATCCTGGCCGGCTACCAGCGCCAGCAGGGCAGCAGCCGCGAGCGCGCCAACGCCACCTTGCGCGAGCTGTGGCTGCCGGTGGTGCTGAGCGGGGTGACCACGGCGGTGGCCTTCTTCGCGCTGGTCGTGATGCCGCAGGTGCCGATGCAGCGATTCGGCGTGATCGCGGGGACGGGCGTGCTGCTGTTGCTGTTGCTCGCGCTCGGGGTGCTGCCGGCCCTGCTCGCGGTGCTGCCGGAGAACCTGCTCAAGCCGCGGACCGAGCGGGCGATGCCGATGCGCGGGCGGCCGCCGCTGTGGCTGATGGCGATCCTCGCGGTGGGCGGGGCAGCCGGGGCCACGCAGCTGCGTGCCGACCCCGACATGACGGCGGTGTTCTCCGCGGAGAGCGAGCCGATTCAGTCGAACAATTTCTTCAACGCGCACTTCGGCGGCAGCACCTTCCTGCAGGTCGCGGTCGAGGTGAGCCACGCGGCCCCGGACCCCGAGAACCCGGACCGCAAGGGCCTGGCCGAGCCGACCGTGCTGCGAGAGATCCGCGACCTCGGCGAGCGCATCAAGGCGGTCCCTGGGGTCGTCGATGTCCGCTCGGTGGTCGAGCCAGTGATGCTGCTCAATGAGGCGCTGGGCGGGCGGCGGGGCATCCCCGAGACGCCGGGGCGGGCCGGTCGCGTGCTCACGTACTTGCAGGGGCACCCCGCGGTCGCGCAGCTGATGACCGCCGACGGCGGCGGCGCGCTGATCCACATCAAGCTCGCGCCGATGTCGGGCGCCGAGCAGCTGCGGGTGGCGGCGGAGGTGCGAACGCTGCTTGAGCGGCACGCAAGCGGGCAGATGCGCGTGGTGAAGACCCGCGGTCCAGAGGCCAGCCAGGCCGCCCACGCGCAGCAGATCGCGGAGGTCGGCGAGCACCTCACGCGCCTGACCGGGAGGCCGGTCGATGCCCAGGCGCTGACCGGCGCCGCGGCGAAGGAACCGTCGCCCGCGCTGCTGGCCGCGGTGGCCCAGGTCCGCGATCGGGCGCTCGACTCGGAGGACAGTCCGGTCGAGGGCGTGCCCCGCAGCGAGATCGACGCGATCGATCCGGCGAGCTTGATCGTTCCACGCGGCCCGGCGCTCGAGGCCCTGCTGCGCGAGAAGCTGCCGACGCTGGCGGCCAAGGACGCCGAGGGCGTCGGTTTCGTCGCCAAGCACCTCGGACCCTGGATCGACGAGGTGCTCGAGAAGTTCGTCGTCGAGGGTCGCTGTGCGGCGCTCGGCCTGTCTGACGCGAAGGCCTGCGCCCCGATCGAGTCGAGCCTGTCCGAGCTCGACGACGACGAGTGGCGCATGGCTACCGGGGAGGGCCGCGCGCTCAACCTGCAGACGCGGCTCACCGGACAGCCGGTGATCGGTGCGGCCTTCGCCGAGTCGGAGACGCGCAGCCTGTTCGAGTCGACGCTGGTGTCGGTGATCGGTCTGGCGTTGACCTTGCTGGTGGCCCGTCAGCTGCGGGCCCTGATCCCCGCCCTGTGGACGCTGTGCGTGACGATGGGCCTGCTCGCGCTGCTCGGTCTGCCGATCAGCGTCGGCACCAGCATGATCTCCTGCATCGCGATCGGCGCTGGCGTCGACTTTGCCATCCACCTGGGCTTTCGTGCCCGCAGCTTCAGTGGCCCGGATCGCGGGCAGCGGGCGGTCGACGAGATCGGCGTGGTCACGCTGATCTCGGCGCTGCAGCTGGCTTGCGCGTTCGCCGTGCTGTTGGCCTCGGAGCTGGCACCGCTGCGAGATTCGGGATCGGCCTGGCGATCGGTCTGGTGGGTGCGGCCCTCGGCGCGTGCTGGCTGGTCCCGTGGCTTTATCGCGGACGCCCCGCGTAGATTCGCGGCACGTGCAACGAGTTGCGGCGTGCAGATCCTTGCGCGGGAGGCCCCCGGTGGCTCCCTGGCGACGATCTGTGCGTTTCAGGGGTGTCCGCTCGCGGCCATTGTCCCAGTGTGACGCGGATCACCAAATGGCGTAAGCGGGCGAATTGGGGCCATTTGTGGCCTTTCACGCCCAGTGCATGCGACGGGAGGAGACTCGGCAGCGGCCAGAATAGGCGACCGACATGCCCGTCCAAGGGCCCCGGCGCGTACCTGCGCCGCCGCTGAGATATAGTTCAGGAGCTCGACTGCCATGAAGCCGATTTCATTCCTCCTCGCCACGATCCTCGCCACTTCGGGCGTCATGCTCGTCCCCTCGCAGCCGGCCGAGGCCGCTGTCACGGGGGCCGACGTGCTGGCCAAGCTTGACACCCTCGCGGTGCGCTTCCCGGACCAGACCTACAAGGCGACGATGGAGATCTACAAGGGCGGCAACCTGCGGACCACGATGGTCTTCGGGATGTGGATGAAGAACCTCGAGAAGCAGTTCATCCACTTCACCGCCCCGGGCGACGTCGCCGGCATGAAGATCTTGATGGAGGACCGCGAGACGATCTACATGTACAGCCCGGAGTTTCAGAAGGTCCGGCGCATCGCGGCCCACATGCAGAACCAGGGCTTCCTCGGCAGCGAGTTCACCCCCGAGGACATGGTGATGGCCAAGCTGTCGCCGAGCTTCGACGCCGAGCTGGTCGGCAAGGAGGGCAGCGAGACCAAGCTGGTGCTCAAGCCCAAGACCGGGGTGTCGCTGTCCTATTCGAAGCTCGAGATCTTCATCGACTCGACCGTCAACGGGGTGACCCGCATCCACTACTTCGATAGCACCGGCACGCACGTACGGACCCAGACACGCGAGGAATGGCGGCCCTTCGAGGACATCAAGATCCCCACGCAGGTCCGGATGAAGAACCTCAAGACGGGTGACGAGACGGTCATCAAGCTGTCAGAGATCGACGTGAAGACCCCGATCGCCGACGATCTGTACTCGCGTCGGACGCTGATGCGCGGGTAGACTCCCTCGCGTGCTCTGGCCCTGCGTAGCACTCCTCCCTCCGTTCGCCCTGTGGGCGCAGGCTCCCGCGCCTGCGCCCAGGCCGTATGTGGGCCCCGGCATCGTCGAGGCCCAGCCGGTCGCGCCACAGCCCGCGGACCAATCGTCACGCCCGCCGCGGGCAGGGCCGCCACCGGTCGCCTCGGACCTGTCGATGGACGACGTGTTCGGCGGCCCGGCAGCGCCCGCCGAGGGCCCGGATACCGCGCCCGCGCCCGCGGTCAACACAGCGGCGGCTGGCACTGGCGGCGACAAGAAGCCCGGTGAGCTGGGTATGGACGACGTGTTTGGCGGGCCCACGGCCGACCCGCCGCAGAAAATGTTGCCGCGCGAGGCTGCGAACCCCACGATCTCGCCGACCAAGGGTCTGATCGATGCGGAGAACCCCGGCGCGGACAAGGGTGGGTCCGCGCCGACCTCCAGCTACAACGGCAAGCTCAAGACCCGCTTCCGCCTGCTCAGCAGCCTCTACTACGACGTCGACCGCGCCAACCCGCGACGGATCAGCCGCAACGAGAACCGGCTCGAGCTCTACGTCGCGTACACGCCGAACAAGCACGTGCAGATCGTCGCCGACGCCGAGCCGGTGTTGATGGGCGTCAACCAGTCGCGTGAGCTCGATGACCTCGCCTCGCAGGTGTACATCCAGCGCTTTCACATGGAGAGCGACGCGGCCTACGTCGCGCTCACCGACCTCGCCCCCGGCCTCGACATCAAGGTCGGGCGCCAGATCGTCGTCTGGGGCACCGCCGACAAGTTCAACCCGACCAACAACATCAACGCCGACGACGTCGAGGACCGCCCGCTGTTCACCGAGCCGATCGCCAACCAGATGGCGGTCATCGACTACGCGCCGCTCGGCGACAAGCTGTACCTGCAGGGCGTGTACGTGCCGCTGTTCTTCCCGGCCCTGCTGCCGCCCTCGGCCGCGTACGGCCTGAAGGACCCCTTCGCCGAGGTGCCCTTCGCCAATCAGACGGAGAAGGACAAGATGTCCTATCTGCAGGAGACCTACCTGCCGGCCAACCCGAAATTCACCCCGGACGTCTACGGCCACGTGGTGCCGCCGGAGAACGCGTTCAAGAACGGGCAGTTCGCGTTCAAGCTCGGCTCGCAGCTCGGCTCGGTCGATCTGTCGGCCTCGTACTACTACGGGCGCCACGACTTCCCGCTGCCGCGGCTGTCGCAGACGACGATGACGAACCCGGTGAGCGCGGACTACCCCGCGGACAAGCAGGTGGGCTGCTGCTTCCGTTCGGACGTCGATCTCATCTACCCGAAGATGCAGGTGATCGGCCTCGACTTTGCGACCCAGCTGCCATTCCTCGGCAACATGGGGCTGTGGGGCGAGGGGGCGCTGATCATCCCCAAGCAGCACAGCTTCACCTTCGACATCCCCGTGCCTGGCGGCATCGACGTCACCCCTGACAATGGCGTGGAGGACCGCGAGACCGAGGTCACCGGCATCACCGTGAAGGCTCAGCCCTTCATCAAGGCCACCGCGGGCCTCGACTACACCTTCGGCAAGCACGTGTACGTGCAGGCGCAGTACCTGCGCGGCTTCATCAACGAGTTCGGCGCCGGGCACATGGGCAACTACCTGGTCGGTGGCGGTGATCTGATCTTCTTCGGGCGCAAGCTGGTGTTCCGCGTGTTCGGCCTGGTCGACTTCCCGAGCAACAACCCGAGCAAGCTGCGCAACGCCGAGGGCACGCTGATCCGCGGCGGTCCCTCCGGAGTGCTCGCGCCGGCGCTGCTGTTCGCGCCGCCGTGGGGCTACGTGAACTTCGAGCTCGGCGGCTTCGCGCTGTTCGGCGCCAACAAGACCTACTTCGGCCAGTCGGCGGCGGGCTCGTCGATCGCCTACTTCAAGGTCATCGGCTCGTTCTGAGCCAGGCGCCGCAGGCGGGCCAGCCTGCGCTCGATGCGGCCGTAGACGGTCTGGGCGCCGAAGCGGAAGTTGGGCACTTCGTCATCGGCCACGTCGGGGCTCTCTTGCCCGGCGGGCTGGCCGAGCAGCAGCTCGACGCCCTCCTCGACCGTGGAGATCGGCCAGATGAAGAAGCGGCCGGCCTCCATCGCCGCGAGCACGTCCTCGCGCAGCACGAGGTTGCGGACGTTGCTCTCGGGGATGATGACGCCCTGCGAGCCGCTGAGGCCGTGGTCGCTGCACACGTCGAAGAAGCCCTCGACCTTCTCGTTGACGCCGCCGACCGGGAGCACGCGGCCGCGCTGATCGACGCTGCCAGTGACGCCGATGTCCTGACGCGCGGGCAGGCGCGCGAGGCTCGAGAGCAGCGCGAAGAGCTCGGCCGTGGAGGCGCTGTCGCCCTCGATCGGCAGGTAGGTCTGCTCGAACACCACCGAGGCGTCGAAGCCGAGGCGGTAGTCGCGGGCGAAGCGGTCGTGCAGGTAGCCGGCGAGGATCAGCACGCCCTTGCTGTGGATCGGGCCCGACATCTCGACCTCGCGCTCGATGTTTAGCGGGCCCTGCTCGCCGGCGTAGGTGACGGCGGTGACGCGGCAGGGGCGACCCACCGACTGGAAGCCGTCGGAGACCACGGCGAGGCCGTTGATCTGGCCGATGTGGGCGCCGCTCAGCTCGACGCGGATCTGGCCGTAGCGGTGCATGTCGAGCAGGCGGTCGCGCAGCTGGCCCTGGCGGTCGCGCATCAGCTTGACGGCGGCCTTGAGGTGCTCGTCGGTCAGCTCCTCGCTGCCGAGCGCGAGCGAGGTGGCCTCGGTGATGAGGTCGCTGAGGAGGCCGAGGTTGGTGGTGAGTCGGTTCTGGTCCTCGGCCAGGCGCGCGCCGTAGTGCATGAGGAAGGCGACGGCGCTGCGCGAGCAGCGGGGCAGGCCGCGGTTGGCCGCGAGCCAGGAGGTGACGCCGGGATAGACCGTCAGCCCCTCCTCGATCGACATGTCGTCGGCGAAGTCGGCGCGGATCTTGAAGAGGCGGCCGAACTCGGGGTCGAGCTCCTGCAGCTGGATGATGAGGTCGGGGTCGGCGACGAGGACGACCTTGACGTCGAGCGGGGCCGGCTGCACGCGCAGCAGCGGCGGGCCCTCGGTGTCCTCGTAGGGTTGGATCGATCGCGCGAGCAGGCAGGCCTTGAGGTGCTCGTAGACCCGCTCGCGCTTGACCAGGGCCTCCGCGTCGAGGATGAGAAAGCCGCCGTTGGCGCGGTGGATGTCGCCGGCGAGGATCGTGCCGGGCTCGGGGTAGCGGCCCTCGCCGGAGCCGGCGACCACGCGCCCGAACAGGCCGGACAGCGTGACGTTCTGGGCGTGGACGATCGGCGCCGGCTCGCCCTCGCTGTTGGTGATCAGCAGGGTGGGGATCACGAGGCCCGCGGGCAGCGGCGCGGCGGTCAGCGGGAGGTGGTGGCCTTCCTCGAGGTGGTAGATCTCGCGGAGGTGGGCGTGCAGGTCGGCGATGAACTGCTGCAGCTGCGCGGTCGCCAGGACGCGCGTCGGGATCGCCGCGAAGCTGGCCTCAATGTCGCGGCGCAGGGCCTCGCGCTGGCGGTGCAGGAGGTTGGCGTTGCTCTCGGCCTCGAGCAGGGCGAGCTGGCGCTGGGTCTCCTCGACGTGCGGACGCAGGGCCTCGATCGCGTCGAGGTACTGGCGACTGATGCCGCCGGCGCGCTCATCGTCCTCGATCTCGGTGGCTGACCCGGCGGCGTCGGCCGGGTCGTCGGCCGGGTGGTCATCGCCCTGACGATCGGCCTCCTCGTCGGCCTGGTCGTCGAGCGGCACGAAGTCGAAGCCGTCGTCGTTGGCGACCAGACCCATGCCGTGGGTGGCGGCGATCTTGCCGAGCGCGTCGTGCAGCTTGCGTTCGGCGGCGCTCTGCTCGCGATGGACCTCGAGCTGCAGGCGGCTGCGCACGCGGCCCTCGAAGACCTCGTGGATCGCGGACTCGAGGCGGGCGTGGAGCTCGGTCATCGCCCGCACGAAGGCTGGACCTGTCCCGGGGGCCAGGAACGCCGGGACAGGTTCGAGCGGCCAGCGCGGGTTGGTCAGGAGGACCAGGTCGCGCGGGGCGGGGCGCCGGCCGGCCTCGGCGCGGGCCAGGGCGATCGCGGTGAAGGTGCGCCCCGTGCCGCGTTTGCCGACGACGGCGACGTTGAAGCCGGGGGCGCGTTCGGCGAGGCCGCGGCGCAGCGCCTCGACGGCGCGGCCCTGCGGGGCGATGCGCGCGCTGAGTTCACGCTCGGCGGAGGCCTGGATGAGGGCGGCCTCCGGGATGTCCTGGGCGCGTACCTGGGTGGTGCAGCGGTCCGCGTCGAGCGGGGTGCGTACGGCCATGGTGTCAGTCGGCCGAGGCAGGCGGCGCGTCGCCGCCGACGCTGCCACCGATCGCGGTGATCGTGCGGGCGATGTTCTGCTTCTGATCCTGATCGGTGTCGGGATCGGCGGAGAGCTCGCGCAGGACCTTCAGCACCAGCGCGCGCGTCTCGGCGCTGCCGTCGTTGACGAGGCGCTCGAACGCCGCGGTGCAGTCGTCCTCGTCGCCGCGGGTGTTGAGGATGCGGATGACGCAGGTGTACGCCCACTGCGGGGCGCGGGCGTGTAGGGCCTCGATGCTGCCGAGCAGCGCCTTGAGGTAGGAGTCGTCGAACTTCTCGAGGACGTAGAGGACGTTCCAGTAGATGCCGTAGGGGTCGTTGTCCTCGAGCAGGCCGAGCAGGCGCGGCATCACGGCCGGGTCGTCGATCTGCTCGAGCTGCTCGATGAGGCGCGGCAGGTCCTCGAGGGCGTCGCCGCCGAACTGGGCCGCCTTGCGCAGGCGGTCGAGCAGGCCGTGCACGTCGTCGGCGGTCGGCAGCGGGGGATCTTCCTCGAAGTCCTCATCTTCTTCGGCGACCTCCAGCACGCTCTTCTTGCGCGGCGCGGGCGGCGCTTCGGGCTCGAAGCGGATCACGTCCGCCGGGTCGATCACGTTGCGGCTGCTCATCGTCGGGGCCTCGCGAACGTCGGCGTCGTCGTCGAGGGTGTTGTCATCGTCATCATCGTCGGCCGAGCGTGTCGGCTTGCGTGCGGCAGGTTTGGCGGCGGGCTTGGCGGGCGCGGCGGGTCGCGCGACCGGCTTGGCGGCGGCCGGCTTGGCGGCGACCGGCTTGGCGGCGACCGGCTTGGCGGCGACCGGCTTGGCGGCGGCTTCGGGCTCCGGCTTCCCCGCGGGCTTGGCGGGCTTGGCATCGGGCTTGGCCTCGGGCTTGGCGACCGCCTTGGCGGCCACCTTGGCCGGCTTGGCGACGACGGCTGGCGCCGGCTCAGGCTTGGCCGCGGCGGTCCGGGACTTGGCGACGGCCTTGGCGGGCTTCTCGGGCGCTGCGACGGCCTTGCTCACCTTGGTCGCGGGCTTCTCGGGTTTGGCGGCCGGCTTGGCGGCTTTGCCAGCGGGATTGCCCGCTGGCTTGGTCGCTGGCTTGGGTTTGGCGGCTGGCTTGGCCGTGGCTTTGGCCACGGCACGCTTGGCCGCCGGCTTGCTCGGAGCCTTGCTGGCGGTTTTCTTGGCGGCTGGTTTGGATCGCGTCGACGCTGCTGCCACGGGGGTTTTCTACGCGATCGGCTGTACCTGTGGCAAGCCCCACGGCAGGGTCGCTATGCTGCCCACCCATGGCATCACGTACAGTCGTGGATTCGGTCGAGTGCGTCGCAGGTCCGCCGCGGGAGGTGGCGGCGCTGACGGCCCAGATCGAGGCGCTGCGCCGCCGCTTCCCCGGCGCGATCGTCGAGCGCTATCTCGACCACGTGCCGGAGGTCGGCGAGCGCGTGCACATCGCCGCCGGGGCCGCGGTGGTCGGCGATGTCTGGCTCGGCGACGCGGTCAGCGTCTGGTACGGCTGCGTGCTCCGCGGCGACGTCAACCGCATCGAGATCCGCGAGCGAAGCAACCTGCAGGACGGGACGGTGGTCCACCTCGGCGACGAGCACGGGACCTTCGTCGCCGAAGAAGTGGTGGTCGGCCACCGCGCGGTGATCCACGGCTGCCGCATCGGCGGCGGCACCCTGGTGGGGATCCAGGCGACGATCCTCGACGCCGCGGTGATCGGCGAGGGCTGTGTGATCGGCTCCTGCGCGCTCGTCACCGCCGGCACGGTGATCCCGCCGCACAGCCTGGTGGTCGGCGTGCCTGGCAAGGTGGTTCGCACGCTCACTGCGAGTGATGAGGCGTTTCACCGGCGTCTGGCCGGGAAGTACACGCGCCTGGCCCATAACTACCGCGTGGGCTGACGGAGGTGCGGCGGCCTCATCCGTGGTCAGCCGGTGGTCGAGCCAGTGCTCGAGCCGCTGCTCGAGCTGGAGGTGTCGCCGGTGGTCGAGGTGTCGCCGGTGGTCGAGGTGTCGCCGGTGGTCGAGGTGTCGCCGGTGCTCGTGCTGGGGTCGGTGGTGCCGCCGCTGGTGGTCTCGCCGAGGCCGCGAGGCTCACAGGTGCCGTCCGCGGGGTGGCAGCGGAGGTCCTCGCAGCAGCCGCGGTGGTCGAAGCACCAGCGACCGAGGTCGAGCGGGCCGATGCAGTTGTTCTTGGCCACACACTCGGCGGCGCTGCGCATGCCCCCGGGCGGGCCTCCAGTCGGGCCTCCAGTCGGGCCGGCGTCGATGGCGTCATAGTCGGCGACGCAGATGCCCTCGCTGTCGCAGTCGCTGCTGCCCATGCAGGCGTCGGTGGTGCCGCTCGTGGGCTCGTCGCCGGTGCTCGTCAGCGCGGGGCCGGTGCTGGTCCCGTGGGTGCTGTTGCCGTTGCCGGGACAGGCGGCGAGCACGAGCAGGACGAGCGGGAGGCGGCGCACGCGGGCGACCATATCACTCAGGGGTCGAACACGCAGCGGATCGTGAAGGGCTTGCGGGTGCGAGGGATCGTCGTCTCCTGGCCGGACTTCGGGTCGACGATCCACGCCTGCGCGGCGTCCTCGGCGAAGGGCGTGCGGGTCCAGTGGAAGCCGTCCTGCTGCTCGAGGTCTTGCACGCCGGCGAAGCGCTTGACCTCCTCGCGGTCCGGGAGGCGCCAGTGGGCCAGACCGCCGAGCCGGAGCTCGCGGCAGTGGGTCTCGCCGGCCGGCTGTAGAAGGGAGGGGCAGGGGTGGGCGGCGTCGCAGCGCAGCGCGTAGAGCGGTGGCTCGAGCAGGACGGCGCCCTCGGGCGCAGGCGGGGGTCGGGCCTTCGGCGTGGCGAACGGGGCGTCGGGCGCTGTCGGGGGCTTGGGGTCGAGCTTGGCGGTGTCGACCGCCTTGGCAGGCGCCTGCGCGGGCGGGCCACAGCCGGTCAGCATGCACGCGAGCAGCAGGGATGAGCGCGTCACGTCGGCGAGCCTAACAGAGGCGGGGCGGGGTCGCCTACTGCGTGGTCTCACTGCATAGGCATCGACGATCGCTTCGCGGGCGGGCTGCTGGCGCGTGGCGAGTCAGCCCGGCACGGTGCGCAGCAGCTCGGCGAAGGCTCGTCGTGCGGCCCAGGTGCGGGTCGGCGCGGTGAGCCCGTAGAAGGCGCCGTGGCGGGTGACGAGCTTGGCGATCGCGGCCTCGGTCTGGGCGCCCCAGGCTCCGTCGATGCCGCCGGCGAGGGGGAAGCCGAGGCGCGTGCAGTGGCTCTGGACGGCGCGTGTCAGCATGCGTTGGTTGGTCGGCAGGGCGGCGAGCGTGGTGGTCACGCGGGGCCACGGGAAGGCCGGGCCGGGGTCGCGCTTGCGGCCCGGGGTGACGTGCTCGTGGCCGATGACCTGGGTCGGGTCGATCTTGTTGCGCTTGACCACCGCGGCGACGAGGGCGAGCAGGGCGGTGACCTGGGCCTCGGGATAGGCGGCCCACACGAAGCCGGCGCTCGCGGGCCGATCGTCGCGGACCGTCGCTGGCGGGCTGGCGGCGAACTTCACGAGGCCGTCCTCGGTCCGGCGGATGCGACCGGCGTCCTGCGCCTCGCCCCAGCCGAAGTTCACGGTCTCGATGCCGATCGAGAACTGGTTGACCTGGTCGCGTCCGTTCCACGCGCTCTCGCCGGCGTGCCAGGCGCGGTCCGTCTCGCGCACGAGGCGGCGGACCTCGCCGTCGGTGCCGACGATGTAGTGCGCCGATACGCCGCGGGCGCGCATCATGCTCACGGCCTCGGCGAGGCTCTCGTTCGCGGTGTAGTGCAGCACGAGGCAGTCGGTCCGCGCGCGGCCCTTCCAGAAGTGGGGCGAGAGGTCGTCGATCATGGGCGGGGTGCAGGGTATCCCGGACTGCGGATATTGGCATGGCGCGGCGGGGCCGGCGGAGGCGGAGGCTCAGGCTCTTGTGCCGCGCGCGAGCGCCTTGCCGACGAATGCGACGAACTCTCGCTCGAGGCGGCCGGGCACGCGGTCGAGCAGCCGCACGAGCGAGATGCGGTTGGTCAGGGCCCGGTGGCGGGTGGTGATCGCCACGAGCTCGCCGGCCTCGAGCGCGCGCGCGACGGTGTGGGCCGGCACGACGCCGAGGCCCATGCCGCGCAGGGCCGCGGAGATCACGGTTTGTACGCTCTCGGCGGTGAGCGCCAGATCGATGCGTGGCGGTACGCGCTCGAAGTGGTGGCGAAACCAGCTGCGGACCGCGGGCGCGTGTGCCTGGTAATCGATGAAGCGGAGCGGGGCCAGGCGGGCGAAGGCGCGGCTGCCCTGGAGGTGCTCGCGCTCGAGCGCGGCGCTGGCGATCAGCACGAGGGTCTCGTCCATCACTTCGCTGACCTCGAGGCCGCTCATACGGCTGGCGGCTGGCCGGCGGGCGTCGAAGAGGTCGGCGAAGCAGAGGTCGAGCTGGCCGTCGGCGAGCAGGGGCACGAGCTCCGCCGGGTGCCCGAGGCGCAGCGCGTAGCTCACGGCCGGGTGCGCGCGCGAGAACGCGGCGAGGGCGTCGGTGAGGCGGTGCGAGCCGAACTCGACGGGGGCGCCGATCCGCAGGGTGCCGGCGAGCTCGTGGCGGGCGCGGCGGATGTGCTCGATGCCACCCTGGAGGGCCGCGACGAAGGGGGCGACCACCGAGTAGAGCGCGTCGCCGGCGGCGGTCGGGACGATCGCCCGGTGGCGGCGGATGAACAGCTGGGCCCCGAGCTCCGCCTCGAGCTTGGCGAGGCTCTGGCTGACGGCGGACTGCGTGACGTGGAGGGCGAGCGCCGCGGCGCCGACGCTGCGGGCCTGGTGGACGTGGAAGAAGACGCGGAGGCGGTTGAAGTCCGGTAGCATCAGTGTGGCTAATGTTAGACGATAAAATGTTGAATGAGACTAATTTGTTGGTCTCCCGCATCATCGGCGCAGGAGAGACGAACGACATGACGACGATGGATATCTGTTGATGCATCCCTGGCCCCACGGGGCCGCGATCGGATCGAGTGGGCAGAGCGGGCGATGCCGGTGCTGGCGGCGATCCGCGGGCGCTTCGCGGCGACGCGGCCGCTGGCGGGCGTGCGGGTGGCAGCCTGCATGCACGTGACCGCGGAGACAGCGGCGCTGATGCGCACGCTGGCGGCCGGGGGCGCGCTGCTGCGGCTGTGCGCGAGCAACCCCCTGAGCACGCAGGACGACGTCGCCGCGGCGCTGGCCGTCGACGACGGGATCGCGGTGTTCGCCCGCGCGGGCGAGGACCGGGCGGCCTACTTCGCGCACCTCGAGGCGGCGCTGGCCGGGCGCCCGCAGCTGGTGATGGACGACGGCGCCGACCTGACGACGCTGGTGCACACGACCCACGCGGCGCTCGGCGAGGCGGTGGTGGGCGGCACGGAGGAGACGACGACGGGGGTCACGCGGCTGCGGGCGATGAGCCGCGAGGGCGCGCTGCGCTGGCCGGTGATCGCCGTGAATGATGCGACGACCAAGCATATGTTCGATAACCGCTACGGCACTGGCCAGAGCACGATCGACGGGATCCTCCGCGCGACCAATCGCCTGCTGGCGGGGGCGTGCTTTGTGGTGTGTGGATACGGCTGGTGCGGCCGCGGACTGGCCGCGCGCGCGGCCGGGATGGGGGCGCGGGTGATCGTCACTGAGGTCGACCCGCTGCGCGCGCTCGAGGCGGTGATGGACGGCTATCAGGTGCTGCCGATCGCCCAGGCGGCGCCGATCGGCGACTTCTTTTGTACGGTCACGGGCAACCGCAGGGTCATCGGGCGGGCGGAGTTCCTGGCGATGAAGGACGGGGCGGTGATCGCCAACGCGGGGCACTTCGACGTCGAGCTCGACCTCGAGGCCCTCAGCGAGCTGGCGCCGGTTCGCCGCCGCCTGCGGCCTGCGCTCGACGAGCGGGCGCTGGCCGACGGGCGCCGGATCTACCTGCTGGCGGAGGGTCGCCTGGTCAACCTCGCGGCCGCCGAGGGCCACCCGGCGGACGTGATGGACCTGAGCTTCGCGGACCAGGCGCTGTGCGCGGAGCAGCTGATCGTCGCCGGGCCCGCGCTGACGGCGGGCGTCCACCCGGTGCCGGCGGCGATCGATCGCGAGGTGGCGCGGCTCAAGCTGCGGGCGCTCGGCGTGGCGATCGATACGCTGACGGACGAGCAGCGGGCGTACCTCGGCGGGTGGCAGCTGGGGACGTAGGAGATACGACGATTGCAGTGGCGCGCGGGGCCGCGCAGGGGGTAGATTCCGCGCGCCATGGCGTTCACGTCGTATCAGGGTCCCGACTTCTCCTTTGAAACCACCTCGGTCGAGGCGCTCGCGGATTGGGCGACCCGGGCGATCGCCGCGGGGCGGGTGCCGTGTGCGTACCTGCGGGCGTCGTGGTGTCCGCCGAACGTGAAGATCGAGCGGTCGCTCGGAGACCCGCAGATGGCCCGGGCGTTGCGCGAGGTGGCGGCGGCGAGCCTCGACATCGACGCCTGCGGCGCGCAGCTGCAGGAGGCGGGCTTCGATGCGCGCAGCGTGCCGGTGTTCTTCATCATCGACGCGCAGGGCCGGCCGACGGGGGCGAAGATCACGGGGGCGGCGTGGGGAGAGAACACGCCGGAGAACATGGCGCCGCCGCTCGAGCGCTTCTTCGACGCGGCGCGCGAGGCCCGGCCGGCGCCGGTTGTCCGGGCCACGAGCGCGCCGAGCTCGCCCGGGGCCTATGCGCCGCCGGTCGCCCGGGCGGGCCAGGCGGGCCCGCCCGCTGGCTCACCAGCAGGCTCGCCGGGGACCTCGCGCTTCGCCGCGGTGCTGATGGTGGTGGGGTCGCTGGCGCTGATCGGCTTCGCGGCGTGGCTCAAGGTGTCCTCGGACGAGGCCGACAGGCGCGAGAAGGCGGACGCGGAGCAGAGCGAGCGGATCCGGAGGGACGTCGACGCGGCGATCCAGAGCAGCTTGAAGGCGCAGAAGGGGTCGTGATCGTGGACCTGTCCTCACGGACAGGTTGTAGAAGGCGGCGGGTTATACGAGGACCTTCTCGCGGACTTCCTTGGCGATCGCGTCGCGGGCCTTCGGGTCGCCGAAGGACGAGGGCGGCAGGTCCTTTCCGCGGATCACGGCCGGACGCTCACCGACCTCCTTGAGCCAGCGCTCGAGGTGGCCCAGGCCCGAGATGTCGAGCTCGGCCCACGTGTAGCCGCGGACCCACGGCCAGGTGGCCATGTCGGCGATCGAGTAGTCGCCGGCGAGGAAGGGCGTGGTAGCCAGGTGCGCGTCGAGCACCTCGAACAGGCGCCGGCACTCGCGCTGGTAGCGGCCGATCGCCCACGGGAGCTTCTCCGGGGCGTAGCGGATGAAGACGTTGGCCTGGCCCATCATCGGACCGACGCCGCCCATCTGGAACATGAGCCACTGGATCACGCGCGAGCGACCCTTGACGTCGGTGGGGAGGAACTGGCCGGTCTTCTCGGCGAGGTAGATGAGAATCGCGCCGCTCTCGAACACGGCGAAGTTGTCGGCGTCGCGGTCGACGATCGCGGGGATCCTCGCGTTGGGGTTGATGGCGCGGAACCACGGCTGCTTCTGATCGCCGTTCGACAGCGACAGCGCGTGCAGGGTGTAGGGGAGGGCCATCTCCTCGAGCGCGATGGAGATCTTGTGGCCGTTCGGGGTCGCGGCGGTGTAGAGGTCGATCATGGCGGCGGTAGTGTATCCGTGGCGGGTGGCAGGCCGACAGCGGTCTGGCCGGCGCGCCAGCTGCGCTTTCGCGCTCAGCGAGCGGGTCGGCTCAGGTCTCGAGTTTGCACAACTCGCGGAGTCCTCCCATAGACGAGGCGTCCACGGGGGCCAGGCGCAGCGACTTAAGCCGTCGCACCGCTGATTCCTCCACAGGGAGCTTTGATGTCCAAACGAATTGTCACGATCCTTGGTGTCGTGCTCGCGTCTGCCGCGTGCGCGTCCTTCCCTCCGCCGACCAATACAATGGCCAGCTCGATCGCCTCGGTGCGCGGCGCGGAGGAGCTCGGCGCCGCCAACGTGCCGCAGGCCGCGCTGCAGCTGCAGCTCGCCAACGAGGAGATCAGCCGAGCCCGGGTGCTGATGGCCGACGGCGACAACGAGAAGGCCCACTACATGGCGCTGCGCGCCGGCAATGACGCCGAGCTGGCGATCGCGCTGACCCGCGAGAACGCCGCCCGCAGCGAGGCCGCGAAGGCCAAGCAGCGAGTGGTCACTGCCCTGACTCCGGAGGCGACGCCATGACCCGCACACATTCCTTGCTGTTCGCCTCGACCTTCGCGTTGCTGGCCGCGTGTGCCCACACGGCGCCGCGCGAGCTGGTCGACGCCCGCCTCGCCTACGGGCGGGCCGCGGACGGGCCCTCGAAGACCTACACCCCGGCCGAGCTGCACGTCGCCAAGGACTCGCTCGGCCTGGCCGAGCGCTCCTTCGTCGACGAGGGCGACACGGTGCTGGTGCGCGACCAGGCGTACATCGCCCAGCGCAAGTCGGAGCTGGCCGAGTCGCTGGCCCGGACGGAGATGTTCAAGCGGGGCATCCTCGCCTCGGACGCTCAGGAGGAGCAGATCGAGAAGAAGGACGCGGCGCACACCAAGTCGGAGCTGGTCAAGGCCAAGGGCGCGCTGGCGGCGGAGCAGGCCGCGGGGGCCGCGTCGGAGAAGGAGCTGGTGGCCGAGCGCCAGCGCCGCGAGGAGGCCGAGAAGCGGGCCGCGCTGGCGGCCGCCGACCTGGCGCGCATCGCCTCGGTCAAGCAGGAGGAGCGCGGGACGGTCATCACGCTCAGCGGCAGCGTGCTGTTCGCGAGCAACAAGTACGCGCTGCTGCCGGCGGCGGAGGCCAAGCTGAGCCAGGTCGCGGATGCGCTGCTCAAGGGCGACCCCGACGCCAGCTACGTCGTCGAGGGGCACACCGATACGCAGGGCAAGGCGGGCGCCAACCAGACGCTGTCGGTGAACCGGGCCAACGCGGTGCGCGACTACCTGGTCGGGCACGGGATCGCGTCCGACCGGATCACCGCCGAGGGTCACGGCCCTGATCAGTCGATCGCCGACAACAAGACGGCCGAGGGTCGGGCCAACAATCGTCGCGTCGAGATCGTCGTCAAGCCCGGCTCGCCGCGCTGACCGTGATCGCCTGCGAGGCCCGTGGCGTGCGCGCCGCGGGCCTCGTCGCGTCTGCTGTTCGCTGGGACAGGAATGATCGGTGGCGCGGGCCACGAGTTGGAGCGTGCAAATGCGGCGAGAGCACCTGGGCCTGGTGGTGGCGATGTTCGTGCTGGCCGGGGTGGTCGGCGCGGTGATGTGGTTCAAGTGGAACTCCGACGGGCCCGGGACCCACGGCGGCGGCGAGGACCTGGCGGTGAAGATCGAGGCGCCGATGGCCGCGCCCCTGCAGCCGCCGGAGTCGCCGCCGGAGTCGCGTCGCCGCGAGCGGGCGACGATCGCGGGGGCGGTGCGCGACCCGGGCGGCAGGCCGATCGCGGGGGCGATGGTGTGTGCCACGGCGAGCTCGACCTTGCTCGGCGCGAGCGACACGCGCTGGCCGAGCTGCGCGAGCACCGGACCGGACGGGAGCTATCGGCTGAGCGATCTATTCGGCGTGCGTCAGCGGGTGAGCGCGAGCGCTGCGGGCTATCTGCCGGGCGAGCATGTGCACCTGCAAGCGGGTGTGCGCCGCCGGGCGATCGATCTCCGGCCGGGCGGCGCGGGGCAGGACATCGACGTGACGCTGGAGCGCGGCGGGGTGGAGATCCGCGGGGTCGTCCGAGATCTGCGGGGCGAGGCGATCGCGGACGCGTGGGTCGCGAGCGGCGAGCCGGAGGATGGTTCGCCGCGGGCGTGGGGGCGCTCCGGCGTGGACGGGCAATTCGTGCTGTGGGTGCGACCGGGCGTGGTGACGGTGGTCGCGCAGGCGACGGGGCACGTGGCGGGCAGCGCCCGCGGGGCGAGCGAGGCGCACACATTCGCGGTGTATCTGGCGCCCGCTTCGCTGCTGCGCGGCAAGGTGCTGGGCGTCGACCGCGAGCCGGTCGAGGGCGCGTGGGTGCGGGCGCAGCGGGGCGGCGAGCTGACGCAGACGGACGCGGCGGGGCACTTCGAATTCGCCGCGCTGGCGCCGGGTGTGTACAAGCCGGAGGTCGAGACCGACGATGGGTTCGGGATGGCGGCGGAGCAGGTCTCTTTGGGTCTGGGCGAGCCATCGCCGCTGCTGACGATCTCGCTGCAGGCGGCGGTGTTCGTCGAGGGGCACATCGTCCGCGCGGGCGGGGAGCTGTGCGACGATGGTTCGCTGCGCCTGCGCGACCTGGCCACCGGACGCGAGGTGTACGACCGCAGCGAGGCGAGCGGGCTCGTGCATCTGCGGGGATTGTTACCCGGGACATATGCCGTGACGATCGCGTGCAAGGGGGCGATCGCGGCGGAGCGATATCCGCTGTTGACGGTCGGCGAGCGGGATATCCTCGACCAGGCGTGGGAGGTGGCGAATGGGCGTTCGATCACCGGCGTGGTGGTCGATGCGAGCGGCGTCGCGGTGCCGGGGGTGCGGCTGGTGGCCCGCGCAGCGGGCACCACGAGCGACCCGCCCGCGGCGGTCAGCGACGAGGCGGGGCGGTTCCGGCTGCGCGGGCTCTTGGCCGGCAAATATGCGATCGTGCCGGTCGCGCAGGCGCAGCGGACCATGCCCGACGCGGCCGTGGCGGTGGAGATCGGGGCAGCGGAGCCCCCGGGGTTGCGGGTCGCGCTGGCGGCGACCGGTGAGCTGCGCGGCAAGCTGCGAGATCCGAAGGCGCGGCCGATCGCGGGCGCCGAGCTGTCGCTGCGGACCGCGTGGGGCGAGCAGCGGGCGGTCACGGGCGACGACGGCGGGTTTCATTTCCCGACCGCGGCGGTGGGCAGCTCGACGCTGGGTGCGAGCCTCGGCGGCGCGCCGCTGGCGTTATCGCGGCGCTCGCGGGTGTCGATTCGTGGTGGTCGGACCGCGACGATCGAGCTGGTCAGCGCGGCGGCGACGGGGGTGATCACGGGGGTGCTGCGCGACGCGGACGGGCGGTCGATCGCGGGTGCGCTGGTCGAGGCCCGCGCCGAGACTGGGGGCCCTGTGGGCGCGGCGGGGCTGCTTCGCAACGACACTCGGGCTCCGCAGCTCACGGATGTCGCGGGTCGCTTCGCGCTCGCGGGGCTGCCTGCGGCGAGCTACACGGTGGTCGCGCGGCGGATCGGCGGCGGCGAGGCGCGGCGGCAGCACGTGAGACCGGGCGCGGCGCTGACGCTGGCGCTGGCGCCGTGCGGGCGGGTCACGGGCACGGTGGTGTTGCCGGGCGGCGGGGTGCCGGGGGCCTTCGTGATCGAGCTGGTCGAGGTCGGCACGGGGCAGCGTCGCGGCGACGAGTTTGTTGGCACGGCGGGGGCGTGGGCTCTCGGTGGTCTGCCGCACGGCAGCTACGAGCTGCGCGTGCAAGCGCGGGAGGGGGCGCTCACGCAGGCGCTGGAGTTCACGGCGGGGCAGGAGCGTTCGGGGCTGCGGCTCGAGCTGGTGGGCGCGACGACGCTGCGGGGGACGGTGTTGGATCTCGAGGGGCGGCCGGTGCCGGAGCTCGAGGTGGCGAGTGCTTCGGTGCGGGGGATCGCGTCGGACACGCGAATCATCACCGATGAGTCGGGTCGCTTCGAGCTGTCGCGGGTGCCCGTGGGGCTGGTGTGGGTGACGGTCGGGACGCCCGGTGCGCGGCCGGGTCCATACGGGACGACGCGGGTCGGGGTGGAGGTGCCGCCGGACCGGCGCACGATCGACGTGCCGCCGATCCGGGTGGCGCGGCGGAGGATCGGCGACGGCGAGGCGCGCGGCGATCTGGGGTTCACGCTCATGGGCGGCAAGCCGGGGGTCGACGCCCAGCTCGCGCCGCTCAAGGTTGCGACGGTGCGGCACGGGGGTCCGGCGGCGGCGGCGGGCTTGCAGGTGCGGGACGAGATCGTGGCGGTCGACGGTGAGGACGTGCGCGGCGCGAAGCGGTCGCTGTACGACACCCTGGTCGAGGTGCCCGCGGGGGTCTCGCTGCGTCTCGAGCTGGCGCGCGGGGTGACGCTGGAGCTCGTGACGAGCCGGAAGCGCTGAGGCGCTTGAGCCTGTGCTGTGGGCGGCCGCGGCGTCAGCGGGCCGGGTCGAGGGCGGCGACCCGGAGGCGCTGTTTGTCGGCGGAGGGCTGGCGGGCGTCGTAGGCGATGAGCGCCTCGTCCCACGAGCCGTACATCGGGTTGGGCACGACGAACCAGCGGGCGCCCCACCACGCGCTGTGTTCCGTGACGAGGGCGGCGCGGCGGTCGCGAGCGGGCTTGTCCTCCTCGACGAAGTCGAAGAGGTTGTCGCCGACGACGATGACGACGCGGTGCTTGCTGGCGATCTCGCGGCGGCGGGGCGACTTCTGTTTCCAGCCCTTGCTGTCGTCGCGGAAGTAGAAGGTGCCCAGGTCGTCGGCGTCGGGGAAGCCGAGGGCGGCGAGGTTCTTGCGGGTGTCCTCGGCCTGGACGCCGGCGTCGCGGTTGGACACGTAGAACACGCGCACGCCCTTCTTGGCGGCGGCGGTGAGGAACTCGCGGGCCCCGGGGATCGCGGTGGCCTTGGCCTCGCCGACCCAGGCGGCCCAGGTCTCCTTGTCGAACTCGGCGCCGTCGGCGATGAGGCGGGCCTGATAGGCGCTGTTGTCGAGCACGGTCTCGTCGACGTCGACGATGATCGCGGGGGGTAACTTGGCGAACTTGCCGTCCTGCTCGAGCGCGGCGGTCCAGCGCTTGTCGGCGAGGGCCCGATCGAGGGCGTGGGTCGCGGTGTTGTAGGTCTGCAGGGCGGCGGCCTCGAACTCGGCGCTGGTCTGGAACCATGCGGTCGCGCTCAGGCCGTCGTGGAGGGCGGTGCGGGTGTTGGCGGGTGCGGCCTCTGGGGCGGGCGTGGGGGTCGCGGGCGCGGGGGTCGCGGGCGCGGGGGTCGCGGGCGCGGGGGCCACGGGTGCGGGCGAGGCCTCGCAGGCGGTGGCGAGCAGCAGGACCGTGAGCAGCGAGAGGCGTACCATCGGGCGCGCAGCCTACCGCGATCGCCGGGCCGACCGCCACTGACGAGTTTGTCGCGAACGATCGACGGAGCGTCGGCGAGGCGCACGCAGGACGCGGCTGAAGTGTTACGGTCGCGGCACCATGGGTCCCGGCCGTCTCCTGTTCCCCGCTCTGCTCATCCTCGGGTGCGCTCACTCGCCGCCGCCGCAGCAGCAGCAACAGCCGGTGCCGCTGCGTGCGACGAGTGGTCCCGTGACGCGCCCGAAGTCGATCACGACGCCGATCGACCGCGACGGCGATCGCGTCCCGGACGGATCGGATCGCTGTCCGACCCAGCCGGGCTCGCTGCGCGACGGCTGTCCCGTGGTCGACACGGACGGCGACGGCATCTCGGATCGCTATGACCGCTGTCCCACGGTGCCCGAGGTCCGCGACGGCCGGGCCGACGGCGATGGTTGCCCGATCTCCGCGGCCGGGGCCCGGTGAGCCGAGACCCAGCCGCGGCCCGATGAGCCGACACCGCGGCGTCAGCCCAGCGGCGGCACGGTGCTGGCGACGAAGGCCTGGATGTGCCGCAGCAGCGCGCGCAGCTTGGGCAGCCCGGCGAGCGCCGCGGGCACGAGCATGTGCAGTGGTCGCTCGCGGCCGACGAGCTCGGGGAGGATCGGCACGAGGGTGCCGGGTTCGACGCCGGGGTCTGGCAGCTGGGCGTCGGGGATGAAGCCGATGCCGATGCCGGCGAGGACGCACTGGCGCAGGAAGTGGACGTCCGGCGAGACCAGCAGCGGGTCGATCTCGACGGGCTCGCCGCTGAGGAGGGGCAACAGGTGGCCGTCCTCGCCGGGGGCGGTCCAGGCCAGCAGGTCGTGGCCGGCGAGCGCGTCGAGGCTGGTCGGGGTGCCGCGGCGGTCGAGGTAGTCGCGGCTGGCGATCAGCCACTCGCGCATGCGCAGGAGCTCGTAGGACAGCCAGTTGCCGGGCGGTGACACCGGGGCCAGGTGCAGCAGCACGTCGAGGTCGTCGAGGTGGTCGCTGAGCGGGTCGTCGATGTGGCGCATCTGGATCGCGAGGCGCGGGTAGTTGGCGTGGATGAGGGCGATCAGCGGGGTGACGCCGTGCGGCGGTAGTCCGACGGGCACGCCGACGCGCAGCACGCCGACCGGCTCGCGGCCGATCTCGCGGACCGAGGCGATCAGGGAGCTCGCCTCCTGCAGCACGTGGCGGCCGCGGGTGGCCAGCAGCGCGCCGGCCTCGGTGACGACGACGCCGCGGGCGCTGCGTTCGAGCAGCGGCACGCCGGCGCGGGCCTCGAGCGCGTCGACGCGGCGGCGCAGGGTGGCGCGGGCGACGTTGAGGCTGGTGGCGGCCGAGAGGAACGAGCCGGTCTCGACCACCGCGATGAAGGCCCTGAATTCTTCGAGGTCCATGGCCGCGGTCAGCGTACACCCGCGCGTTCGGCAGCGTCACGCAGGTCGTGCGGCGCGGGCGGGGCTCAGCGAGCCTTGAGGCCGCCCGACGACTTGCTGCTGGCGGGTTTGCTGGCGGGCTTGCCTGTGGGCTTGGCGGGCGCGCGGGCGGTGCGGGCCTCGGCGGGCTCGCGGGCGGGAGGTCGGGGCATCGAGGCCTTGATCCACAGGCCGAACATGAAGCACAGGCCGAGGGTGGCCCAGAAGGTCCAGGGCGAGGGCCAGCTCTCGAGGCCGTGGCGCAGGTTCATGCCGAGCAGGGTGGCGACCGCGGTGACGGGCAGGAAGACGGCGGCGATCATGTTGAGGCGGTGGGCCGCCTCGAGCATGTGCTGGGCGTCGCGCGACTGCTCCTCGGCGCGGCGGGCGATGGTGTAGTCGAGGCCCTCCTGGGCGTGGGCGTGGGTCAGCTCGAAGGCCCGCTCGGCGTCGCCGGCGAGGTCGCGGACGGAGATCAGGGCGCGGTCGTCCTTGGCCGCGTCGCGGGCCTCCTGCAGCGTGCGGTGGAGGTTACGAGTGCCGCGCAGCAGCGGGCCGGCGTCGTGCACGAGGTGGAACCAGTCGTCGGCGCTGTCGGCCTCGTCGGTGAGGGCCTCGAGGCGCGCGGCGGCCTCGACGAAGGTCTCGACGTGCGCGCGCAGGCTGGCGATCCCGGGCGGGCCGCCGCTGCTGCAATTCCAGGTGCCGTCGGGCGTGCGCCAGTACAGCCGGGCCTCGCGGCGCTGCGGGGTCTCGGGGTCCGGGAGCTCGTGCAAGATCACCAGCAGGTGTCCGCCGTGGGTCATGCAGCGCTGGCGGCCGGCCTGGTTGCCCATGCGCTCGCGGAAGACCTCGGGCACCTGCCAGGTGTGGGGGATCGGGCTCGTCATGGCGGTGAGTATCGGGCCAGACGCGGGCCGCGAGAAGCCCTGGCGGGCGGGCGGCGAGGGAACGAGCGCTGGTGGCGGACTCGGCTTCGGGCCGGGGCCGCTGGCGCGGTCGCCCGGCGATTCGCGACCTGCAGCGGCCCAGGCGGATTGTCGAGTGTCAGCCGGGGATGGTTTGTATGTGGGCCGATGGTCTGTATGTAGATAGTTCGGTGAGCTCGGCGCTCACCTGCCACAGGAGGAAGGGGGCGGGCGAGCCGGAGTGCTCGGCAACGCCGGGCGGGCGGCGCGGTCGATGTCGAGCCGCGAGCGGCCCGGGGCCTCGGCCGCGGATCGGGTACGATGCGGCCCATGGTGCGTATGCGGTCGGTGGGGGCAGTGCTCGTGGTTGTGGTGCTTGGGCTCGGTTGCGGGGACGCGGACCACGTCAGCGCCAGCGGGGACGCTGCCAGCGGTGATACGGGCGCCGCGAGCGGCACGGAGGCCAGCGTCACGAGCGGGGCGGCGAGTGAGGGCACGGCGAGGGCACGGCGAGCGGCGACCGCCACGGCGACGGCGACGGCGACGGCGACCGGCGACGATACCGGCGACCCGACGGGCGGCGACACCGGCGAGGTGCCGGGCAGCGGCTGCGCGGGGCGCCTCGAGCCGGTCGCGCATATCGAACCGGTGCAGGTGGTCGGTGACGGCAGCCCGGCGTCGTGCAGCGAGCAGGCGCTGCACGACGCCGTCGCGCAGCTCAACGCGGGCGCGGGCGGCACTCTGACCTTCGCCTGCGGCGGGGCGCACAGCTTTACGCTGACGAGCTCGCTGTTCGTGGCCAAGCCGACGATCATCGACGGCGCGGGGGTGATCACGCTGAGCGGGGGGAACGCCGTCCGCGTGATCGAGCTCGATCATTACGTCGACTTCGTCGCGCAGGGCCTGACGATCCGCGACGGCTTCGTGGCCGCCGGGAGCCCGGACGAGAGCGGCGCGGGGATCCTCCACCCGTGGTTTGGCACGCTGAAGGTCATCGATACGACCTTCGAGAACAACCATAGCGCGAGCCAGGACCACGACGTCGGCGGCGGCGCGATCTATGCCGGCGGGCTCACGGAGGCGCTGCTGTCCGGATGCAGCTTCATCGGCAACAGCGGCTCCACCGGCGGCGCGGTGCTCAGCCGCAGCACCAATCTCCGGGTCGTCGACAGCGTGTTTCGCGAGAACTCGGCCACGACCTACGGCGAAGACGGACAGTACGGCAACGGCGGGGGGCTCTATATCGATCGGATGTGGATCGACGCGCCGGTCGACTTCGTGATCTGCGGCAGCGAGTTCACGGCCAACCACGCGAAGGTCCACGGCAGCGCCTTCTTCTCGTACAACCTCGAGGGCGGCGGGGCGCTGTTCGACCGCTGCAGCTTCATCGCCAACGATATGGCGGGCAGCCCGGGCGGCGGCACCGGCAGCGTGTATCACGAGGGGGTGCCGCTGCGGCTGGTCGACTCGACCTTCGCGGACAACCACACCGACGCGCACGCGGGCGGGCTGTTCCTCGGCGGGGGCACCGACGCCGAGGTCAGCAACTGTACCTTCTCGGGCAACAGCACGCCGGGCAACGCGGGCGCGCTGTGGGCCGGCAATGGCGTGGTCGCGGTCGGCAATTCGACCTTCTCGGGCAACAGCGCGGATTATGGCCCGGTGTTCTTCAAGGGCGAGGGTGGCACGGTGACGCTCACCAACGTGGTCCTGGCGGACAACAGCACGGCCAACGAATTCAGCGCGCTGGCCTGCCACGAGACCTTTCAGGACGGCGGCGGCAATGTCCAGTGGCCGGACATCAAGAACAACGGGAACCCCGACACGCCCTGTGCCGCCGGTGTGGTATTCGCCGACCCGCAGCTCGGACCGCTGGCCGACAACGGCGGCCCGACGCGGACGATGGCGCTCGGCCCGGGCAGCCCGGCCGTCGACGTTGCGCCGAACTGCCCGGAGTTCGATCAGCGCGGCCTACCGCGCTCGGGCCTGTGTGACGCGGGAGCGTACGAGCTGCAGCCGTGAGCACGCGAGTCTTGGGCAGCACGGGGCGCTGATCGGGGTCGGGGACAGCGTATACGACGTTCGCCGGACCAAGGCGCCTCGCAGCGACGTGTCGGGCCGCGGCGTGTCGTGCTTGCGGGCGCACGGACGGGCGGCGATACTCGGCCGTGTTCAACCGATCGCCGCGCTTCGTCTCGGTCCTCGCGCTCGCCGGCTGCTTCGTCGACGCGGGCGGGACGTCGACGAGCGACGCGAGCGCGAGCGCGTCGTCCACCTCCGGGCCCGCGGTAACAACCGGCGGTGAGACCGGCGGGCCAGGCGGGACCACCACGGGCGCGACTACCGACGCGAGCACAGGCAGCGATGCGACCACGACCGGCGCGAGCGGGGGTACGGACGTGATGGCCAGCACCGGCGGCGAGTGCCTCGCGCTCGCGCAGCTGGCGATGACCAAGGACTGCGTGAAGGGCGTCGACATCGCCTCGGAGGACTGGGGCACCCAGCGCTGCGCGGAGGAGTTCGGGGCGGGCTGGAGCTGGATCGAGCACCACTATCAGGGCGGGTGGGACGTCGAGGGCAGATGGATCGAGGAGGCGAGCGTCGGTCTGCGCGGGTGGGTGCAGGTCACGGACCAGGACTCGGAGTGCTTCTCGAACGGCGGCACGAAGGGCGTGACCTGGGTGCGCACGTCGTGCTCGGCGACCTGTCACCCGGGATGCGATGCATATGTGGGCGACACCCCCTGCGATCAATGCCTGCGCCTGATCTGCGTCGCCGCTGCCCGCTAGCTTGGGCGGCTCGTGAACGATCGGCGGCGCCAGGTCGCAAATATCGAGGTATTAGCGGCGCACGAAGTGGAGCACGCTGGTCTCGGCGCTGCCGTCCTGCGCGCGGTAGACCTCGGTGCGATCGAGGGTGTCGGGGCCGAGGACGAAGACCAGCTCGTGCATGACCGACTGGCCGGGCCCGACATTGGTCGCGTCGAGATATGTGAATGTGACGCGCTCGGCGCTGGCCTCGCTGGCCCGCAGGCGGACCTGATTGCCCTGCGCGCAGTAGTGCGTCAGCATCAGGCCGCGGCCGTCGGGGTGGTACACGCTGAGGGTCTGTTCGGCCGGCGAGGCGCCGAAGGTCTCGAGCAGGGCCGAGCCGCGTGAGACGAGGCGATAGCTGACCTCGAGCGCGGGGCCCCGCTCGCTGCTCGCCGTCCAGGTGCCGGGCAGCCCGTGCAGCAGGCGGGCCCAGGTGTGGCTGGCGTCGATGCTCGCCCGGGCCGGGCTGGGGGCGGGCCGCTGGCCCGCGCAGGCGAGGCTGGCCAGGGTGGCGAGGGCCAGAGCGAGGGCGGCGACGGGGCTGCGGGCGCGCATGCGGGCGGAGCATAACAGCATCGCGGCCCCGGCTCATGCTGCCGGGCGGTCGCGGGCAGCGCCGTTGTCATCGAGGCGAAACACCCGGCGCGCGTTGTCGGCGAGGAACAGGGCCCGGGCCTCGGCGTCGAGCCCCAGCGAATCGAGGTCTTCGAGGGCCCGGTGCGGGAGGATCATCGGATAGTTGGATCCGAACAACACCTTGCGGCGGCCGTCACGCTGCATGTATCGCACGAGCTCCGGCGGATAGCGCTTTGTGGTGTAGGCCGAGGTGTCGATATGGACATTCGGATATTTGCGGGCCAGGGCGATCATCTCCTCGGTCCACGGATAACCGATGTGCCCTGCGACGATCACGAGGTCGGGGAAGTCGAGCGCGACGTCGTCGAGGTAGGGGATCGGCCGGCCGGTCTCGGAGCTGCGCAGCGGGCCGGTGTGCCCGACCTGCGTGCAGAACGGGACGCCGAGCTCGACGCATTCGGCGTACAGCGGATAGTAGCGGCGGTCGTTCGGCGGCAGACCCCACAGCCAGGGGATCACGCGCAGGGCCTTGAAGCCGAGGGTACGGATGCAGCGCCGCAGCTCGCGGACGGCGCGGACCGGGTCGCGCAGGTCGACGGCGGCGACGCCAGCGAGGCGGTCCGGGTGGGCGGCGACGAAGCCGGCGACCTCGTCGTTGCTGATCAGCGGGCCCTCCGGCGCGACCCAGGCGCTCAGCAGGCCGCGCTCGACCCCGGCCGCGTCCATGGCGGCGATCGTCATGGCGATCGGCAGCTCCTCGCTCGGGGCCTCCATGCCGGTCCAGCGGCGCAGCGGGGCGAGCATCTCGTGCTGCGCGAGGCGGACGGTCGGGTGCTGCATCCACACGTCGATGGTCATGCCTGGCCGAGTACTTCAGGTCGTGCGCCGGGCGCAAGCGTGCCGACGAAATTCGCGCCCCGGCCGCGAGCTTGTGCGCCGTCGTGGGTGCCGCCAGTATGGCCCTGGTGCCGCGCCCGGGCGGACCCGCGGCTCATGATCATCGACCCGACCCTGCGCGCATCCCATGGGCTCACGCGGGAGCCCGCCGCGGAGCCCGTGCTGCCCGACCTCGAGGCCAAGCAGGTCGGCCACTTCGCGATCCTCCGCCGGCTCGGCGAGGGCGGGATGGGCGTGGTCTATGCGGCCTACGACGAGCGCCTCGAGCGACGCGTGGCGGTCAAGCTGCTGCACGCCACCGACCACGCCCGCCTGCTGCGCGAGGCCCAGGCGCTGGCCCGCCTGTCCCACCCGAATGTCGTGCAGATTTACGAGATCGGCGAGAGCCACGGTCAGATCTTCGTGGCGATGGAGCACGTCGAGGGCCCCACCCTCGCCGCCTGGCTCGCCGCCGAACCCCGCGATGTCGCCGCGATCTTCGAGGTATTCCTGCAAGCCGGCCGCGGCCTGCTCGCCGCCCACGAGTCGGGCCTGGTCCACCGCGACTTCAAGCCCGGCAATGTCATCGTCGGCGTCGATGGCCGCACCCGCGTCCTCGACTTCGGCCTCGCCCGCGCCGGCGACTCGCTCAGCGACGGCGCCATCCCGCGGCCATCGGGGCCCCTGCCTGAGATCAGCCTGCTCAGCTCGCCCCTGACCCGCACGGGCGTGCTGCTCGGCACGCCCGCCTATATGTCGTCGGAGCAGCACCAAGGCGCCCCGGTCGACGCGCGCAGCGATCAGTTCAGCTTCTGCGCCGCGCTGTTCGAGGCCCTGTACGGCGAGCGCCCGTTCGCCGGGGAGACCCTGTATGAGCTCTCCGGCAACGTGATCGCCGGCCGCATTCGCCCGACCCAGCTGCGCCCCGAGATATCGCAAACCGTGCACGCCGCGATCGTCCGCGGCCTCGCGCCCGACCCCGCCGCCCGCTGGGCCTCGATGGGCGAGCTGCTGGAGCAGCTCGCCCGCGCTCGCCGCGAACACCTCACCCTCGGCGATGGCCGCATCGGCGTGTGGATCGGCGTCGGCATGCTCGTCCTCTCGCTGACCGTCATGGCAGTGGTCCAGGTCCTGTGGGACAAGCCGGCCGACGTCACACCGGTGCAGCACATCCGCCTCGCCGCGGTGGTCGCCCTGGTGGGCGTGCCGATCCTCGCCCTGCTGCTGCGCCGCGATCGACCCACCCGACAGCGCCAGCTGATCATCCTCGGCATCGTCATGATGGTCCTGAGCTGCGTCCAACGCCTGGTCCTGTGGCGCGCCGGCTTCGGGGTCGTCGCCATGTTGTGCGTCGAATCTCTCACCTTCGTCGCCGCATACTCGACCGCGGCCACGATGCTGCGAGCCCCGCGGATCTGGCTCAATGTCCCGATCTTGCTGATCCCCGTGGCGCTGGTCATCGAATACGACGGCTCGCCCTACTTGATCTCCAGCTCGTGGCTGTTGGCCCTCGCCGTCACGATCCACGGCTGGCGCCGCGCGGCGCCGACCGACACGTGAGCGGGCCGCGCTACAGGAAGTGGATCCACTGGGCCGTGGCGAGGATGGTGAGGCGATCGAGCCAGGTCTCCACGCGCGCGAGCTGGGTCGCCTCGGGCTCCTCGAAGCTCAGGAGCAGCGGATCAATGTCCAGGAAGACCAGCTCCGGTTGATCGCCCTCGCCCTGGTTCGCCGCGCCGTGCTGGAGGAACGCGTCCATCACCCAGCCGCCGCCCACGGCCCCGCTCAGGCGGTGGAGCGAGGCCACGATGTCGGTCTGGGCGGACGCGGTTTGCAGGCGCAGGCGAATCCAGGTGCGAGGGGCCGAGAAGTCCAGCCAGTAGTTGTTCCTTCGCGCGAGCGCGACGAGTTGTGAACGGAACCAGTGCGTTTGATCCGCGGCCGGGACAAAGACGTTCGCCCGGGTGTCCGGGACCTCGCGCTGGATCTGAGCGCAGAGCGCGTCGAAGTGACGGCGAAGGCCGCCGGCCAGGACCGCGATCCGATTCGAGGAGCCTTCGCGAGTCTGGCTGTTGCGAGCCTCGACCTTTCTGCGACCGGCGCGCAGCACCGCCGCGAGATCGGCCTTTCTGCTGGTGACGGCCTCGGCTTCTGCGCTCGCCTGGAGCAGGACGCGGCTCATGCAGTCGGCGAAGAAGGTCACCAGGGGCCGGAGATCGCCCTGATCTGCGGCCTCGAGCGCTGGGAGGTAGCGCCCGTCGCGGTCGTCGCGGTCGACCAGCAATGGTAAGAGCCCGGCGCGGATGAACTCGAAGCTGGCGAGGGCGCGGGCGACCCGACCGTTGCCGTCCTGGAAGGGGTGGATCTGGGTGAATCGGTGGTGGAGCCACGCGGCGCGGACCTCGGGCAGGTCGTCAGGGAGCACGTGATAGAGCTCGATGAGTCGATCCATTTCAGAAGCGACGTGCTCTGGGGGGCAGTATTCGTGGACCGTGCCGTCGGGTCTGGTGGGATTGTTGGAGTGCTGTTTGTAGGCACCTCGCAGCAGCGGGACCTGGATATGTTGCCCGGCGGTCGTGATGCCGTCCGTAAATTGTTGGTGCCGGGTCAGGAGCGCGTGGAGATCCTTGATCCACCCGACGCTGAAGGGGCGCGTCTGACCGATGAGGTCCATGACCAGCGCGAGCCCCTGGCGGTGATCCTCGAGGATCTCGACCAGGCGATCGCCGGACATCGTCGCGTCTTTATGGCTGACCAGGCTGGCATGAAAGCCCTGTTCGATCAGCGTGACGGTCAGGCCACGAGAAAGGTCGTAGAGCCGCTCGAGGACGCCGGTCTCGATGCTCCATTTCCGGGCGAGTCGCTCCTGGAAGGTGGCGAGGACGTCGAACTCCTGCATGCGCGCGCGCTGTCGCCGCCACATGTGGGTGAAGGCGCGGACGTCGGGCGAGGCGAGCGCGGCTGGATCGGGCAGTCCCGCGATGGGCTGCCAGATGTGGGGCGCGGCGGACGACATTGTTCGCACGCTTATCACGGTCGCGGACGCCCGGTCCACCGGTGCGCAGCGCTACGGGCCCGGGTGGGTGGCGAGCCATTGTGCGGCCCGTTCGCGTTCGCGTTGGTGGCCGGGGCCGGTGGGTGCGAGCACGGCGACGGCCTCGCTGGCGAGGGTGCGGGCGCGGGCGGGTTGGCCGTTGTGGACGAGGGCGTCGGCGAGGTCGAGGCTCAGCTCGGCGCGCTCGCGGGGCGGGCCGCCGCGGCGCAGGCGAGCCACGGAGCGCTCGAGGCCGGCGAGGCGCTCGGGGTCGCCTGGGGGGCTGCAGTGGGCGAGCTGGCCGTCGAGCAGGAGGTTGTAGATGTGATCGGCGGGGAGCAGGCGTCGCAGCGAGTGCTGGCCGCGGCGCAGCAGCGGCAGCGCCTCGTCGCAGCGGCCCTGGCGCTCCCACCATTGTGCGAGGCCGACGATGGCCTCGACGACGTCGATGTGTTCGGGGCCGAAGGCGTGCTCGCGGATTGCGATGGCGCGGTCGAGGTAGGCGCGGGCGCCGGCGAAGTCGCCGCGGAGGGTGAGCAGGCGGCCGAGGGTCTGTTCGCTGTATGCGATGGTCGGGTGGTCGGGGCCGAGGCTGGCGAGGGTGGCGGCGTGGGCTCGCCGGAGGTGGGGTTCGGCCTCGTCGAGGCGGCCGAGGTCGAGGAGGGTGGCGCCGATGTTGTTGTCGAGGGCGATGCGGTCGGGGTGCTCGTCGGTGACGCTGCGGGCGTAGATGGCGTCGGCGCGCTCGAGGTCGCGGAGGCCCTCGGCGGCGTGGCCGGCCTCGGTGTGGAGGGTGCCGCGATTGGTGTAGGAGAGGCCGGTGTCGGGGTGGTCGGGGCCGAGGCTGGCGAGGGCGATCTCGAGGTCGCGGTCCTGGTAGCGCAGGGCCGCCGCGTACTCGCCGACGTGGCCGAGGATCATGGCGATGTTGTGGCACTCGATGCCGACGCGCGGGTGGGTGGGGCCGAGGACCCGCTCGGAGATAGCGAGGGCGCGGCGGTGGTGATGCAGCGCCTCGCGGTAGCGGCCGAGCTGTTGGTAGTTGCCGCCGAGGTAGCCGAGGAAGGTCGCGACCTGCTGCGAGTCGGGGCCGTGCAGGCGCTCGGCGGCGGCGACCGCCTGGGTGGTGAGGGAGAGCGCCTCGTCGTAGTGGCCGGCGTCGTGCGCGAGCAGGCCGCGGTAGCCGAGCAGGCGCAGCGAGTTGGCCTCGCGATCGCGGCCGACGCGGTCGATCGCGGCCGACGCGTGGCGGGCCCACTGCTGGGCCTCGGGCAGCTTGCCGCCGCGGGCCCCGACGCAGTACACGAGCTCGAGCGTGGCCTCGACCACGGCGCTGTCGTGTTTGACCGCGGTCGCGGTCCACACCGCGTCGGTCAACGCGGCGCTGCCCTCGGTGACGCGGCCCTCGCGGCACAGGAAGGCGCCGAGCAGGAGGTCGGCCTCGGCGCTGAGCGGGCGGAAGCCGAGGTCGTGGGCCTGGGCGGCGAGGGGCTGTGCGAGCGCGAGGCCGGTGGCATAGCGGCCGGCGTGGAGGAGGGCGCGCAGCTCGGCGAGTTGGAGGCGGCGGGTGACGACCGCGGCGCGCGGCTCGGGGGCGTCGGGGAGGGCGGTCTCGGGGGCGGTGAGGGCGGCTGCGTCGGCGCAGCCGGACAGCGGGGTGAGGGAGCGGGCGGCGTGGACGGAGCGTTCGACGACGGGGCCGTCGGCGGCGCGGAACAGGCGGACGAGCGCGCGGGTCTCCTCGAGGCGCTCGTCGAGGCAGGCGAGGCGGCGGTCCATCAGCGCGGGCGACTGCTCGCCGCGGATCTGGGTCGCGGCGCAGTTGTCGGTGGCCATCGCTTGCCAGTCGGCGAGGTGGCGGTCGAGGTCGGCCTCGACGGCCTCGCGGGCGGACGCGGCGTAGGGCAGGCCGGTCGCGGTGAAGGCGACGCGGACGGCGGCGCGGGCCTCGTCGTCCCAGACGCCAGCGGCGCGGGCCGCCGCGCCGAGGCAGCGCGTCGATAGATCTGTCTCTCGGGACAGGCCGATGGCGAGGCCGACGGCGGCGGCCGTGAGCGCGGCTGCCACGGCGAGGCCGCGGGTCCGGCCGCGCTCGGGGGCCAGCGCGGCCAGGAGGGCGGCCATGTCCGGCCAGCGCTCGGCCGGCAGCGACGCCAGGCCGCGCTCGAGCACCCGCAGCAGCTTGCGCGGGACCTTGCTGTCTCTCGGGACAGGTGTGAACTGACGCTTGCGCACGGCGACCAGGAGGGCGAGCTGGCTGGTGCCGGCGAAGGGGAGCGCGCCGGTGAGGGCCTCCCACAGCGAGACGCAGAAGCTGAACTGGTCGCCGCGGGCGTCGACGGTGACGCCGAGGCGCTGCTCCGGGGCCATGTACGCGGGCGTGCCGACGATGGCGCCGTCCTGGGTGAGGCGGTCGGAGGGGTCTGCGGTGCCGAGGGCGGAGGCGATGACGGAGCTGCGGGAGAAGGCGAGGTCGGCGAGGTCGCGGCGTTCGGGCGACGGTGCGGCGCCCGGGTTGTCGGCGCGGGCGAGGCCGAAGTCGAGGACGCGGACGCGGCCGTCGTGGCCGACGAGCACGTTGTCGGGCTTGAAGTCGCGGTGGACCAGGCCGGCCGCGTGTGCGGCTGCGAGGCCGCGGCCGGCCTGGGTGTAGACGGCGAGGGTCTCGCGCCAGGACGGCTGGCGCTGCTGCCAGGCGCGCAGGGTGAGGCCGTCGACGAACTCCATGGCGATGAAGACCTGGCCGCCCTGCAGCATGCCGACGTCGTGCACGGTGATGACGTTGGGGTGGGTGAGGCGGGCCATCGCCTTGGCCTCGCGGAGCAGGCGGGTCGCGCTGGCGCGGTCTTCGTCGCTGGTGCCGGGGCCCGGGCCGCGGATCTGCTTGACGGCGATCTTGCGGTCGAGCTCGGGGTCGTAGGCGGCGTAGACCACGCCCATGCCGCCGGCGCCGAGGCGCTCGAGCACGATGTGGCGGCCGATCATGTCGCCGCGCGTGAGCTCGGCGTCGGGGTCACGCGATGGGGCGGGGCGATCGCCGGGCTCGTGGACCGTCACGGCGTCGGCGCGCACGGGCGCTGGACGCAGCGTGTCGAGCATCGCGGTCGTCGCCGTGGGTGTCAGCGTCGCCGCCGCTTCATCGCCACCTGCGGTCGCCACGGTCCGCGAGTATAGCGGGGCGGGGCGCGCCAGGTGGGTGCGCTCGCGCGCATTGTGAGTGAGCGTCGGTCGTGGAGCCTTGCCTGGGCTGGGCGGTGGGTGTCTGCTGCGACGATGGCAATACGGGGATAGGGGTGGAGTGGGGTGGTGCTGGTGGTGCTCGTGGGCTGCGGGGACAGCGGTGGGCGCGACTCGAACTCGGATTCGGCGTTCACGACCGTGCCGGTGACGGCGACCGGCGGTGCGGAGTCGACGGGCGGGGCGCCGACGACGGGCGAGGGCCAGACGAGCACTGGACCGACCTCGCTGTCCGGGGCGACGACGACGGGGGATCCCGTGACGACGGGCGACGCCAGCAGCGGCGGCGAGGCGAGCAGCGGCGCGGGGGCCGGTCTGCGGCGACAGCAACGTCGACCCCGGCGAGGATTGCGACGACGGCAACGACGTCGAGACGGGACGCGTGCACCAGCGCCTGTGGCGGCCTGCGGCGACGGTCTCGTGCAGGAGGGCGTGGAGCCCTGCGACGACGGCAACGACGTCGAGACGGACGCGTGCACCAGCGCCTGCGTGGCGGCCAAGTGCGGCGACGGCATCGTGCAGGAGGGCGGGGAGGGCTGCGACGACGGCAACCAGGTCGACGACGACGCGTGCAGCAACGGCTGCGCGCTGCCGGGCTGCGGCGATGGCATCAAGCAGCCGGCCGAGGCCTGTGACGACGGCAACATGATCGACACGGACGCGTGCACGGATGTGTCAGGCGGCCATCTGCGGCGACGGGTTCATTCAGGCGATGGTCGAGACCTGCGACGACAAGGGCGAGAGCAAGCTCTGCGACAAGGACTGCAGCGCGGCCAAGTGCGGCGACGGGCTGGTGAACATGGCGGCGGGCGAGGTCTGCGACGACGGCAACATGGTCGACACGGACGCGTGCCTCGGCACCTGCGTGGCGGCCAAGTGCGGCGATGGCAAGGTCCAGGCCGGGGTGGAAGATTGCGACGACGGCAACGTCAACCCCAACGACGGCTGTAGCGCGATGTGCAAGAAGGAGGTTGCCGCGGCCTGCCTCAACAATCCCAAGTGGACCGCGGTGACCTGCACCACGACCAAGTGGATGTGGTCGAGCGACAAGGCGCAGGCGATCACGCTGGCGGACGCGAACACCAAGAAGCTGCTGTGGTCGGGCTGCAGCCACGCGCCCTACGCCGACACTTGCAGCCTCGACGGCAAGGGCTGGGTGTCGACGATGGAGTACGTGATGGCCGGCTGCAACGCGACCTGGTATCACCTCGGCGGCAGTACACCGGCAACTGCGGCGGCCACGACGGCGACAAGGTGCGCCGCCTCGCGCTGACGCAGAACGACTGCTACGACTACTGAGCCTGCGCCTACGGGGCGGGTTCGGAGATCGTGTTGCTGCTGAGGGTGATGGCTGTCTGCGCGAGCAGGCGGCCATCGAGCGAACGCCGGTCTTCATGCTGATGCCGGTCTGGCTGAGGACGACGCCCCGCCATGTGGCTGGTGGTGCCGAGCTTCACGGTGCCGTCGACCTGCCAGAACACGTTCCTCGGCACGGCGCCGCCGGTCAGGGTCACCTCGACGGCGTTGGCGACGACCAGGTCCTGGGCGATCTGGAAGATCCAGACCTCGGTCGCGTTGCCGGTGAGCGTCACGTCGCTGGGGATCTAGAGGCCGGTGCCCCACTTGCAGACGCCGGCGGGGAGGACCATTCCGCCGATGTTACCGGCGCCGAGCTCGATGACGTCGGGCGCGCGCGAGGCCGCGTCGCTGAACGCGAGCTGCATGTCGCCGATCGCCGAGGTCAGCTTTGTGGGCGTGGGTTGTTTGTAGGTGGCCGCGCAGATCTTTCCGCTGACCTGGGTGGATGTTGCGAACTCATTGCTGGGATCGGCGATGAGGTTGAATCCGGTGATGTAGGTCGCGGCAGCCAGGCTGACGCCGAGGTCGCCGGTGATGGCAGATTTGGGGACGTTGGAGATCCCCGTCTTGGCGAGGAGCACGTATTGCCGGCGGTCCCGGGTCGACAGGGCTGCCAGGCTCCACCGGGTCGCCAGTGCTGCCGCTGGTGTCAGCGGTGGTGCCCGCGTCGCCGGTCGAAGTCACGTCGCCGGTCGCTGCTGAATGCTCGTGGTGCTGTCCCCGGTGGCGCCGCCGCCCTCGGTTGGGTCTGGTTCGCTGGTCGTGCTCATGCCGCCGGTCTGGCTCCGCCGCCGGTGGTCGGTAGATTGGCGGTCGTGGGAGTATCACCCGCTCGAGTTGCTCTCATTCGTCGAGCTGCCGCCGCCGGTGGCGTTGCTCGTCGTTGTTTGACCGCCATCGTCGCCGCAAGCCGCGAGGGCGGCGCGCACAGCAGGACGATCGCGGTGAGGCTGAGCGGGG
>NZ_JADJNN010000017.1 GCF_016714285.1 Nannocystis sp.
TGCGGAGGACACCATGGCGTCGTTCGATAAGGCCACCCCGGTCCTTCGCTTCCCGGCGTGGCAAGGTGCCGGGCGCCGTGTGGCTCCTCTGGCCCGTATTGGTCTGGCGGGTAGTCGCGCCGGTGCCGCGCGAGCAGGTCCTCAACTTCTTCCAGCGCGCCGTCTTGGCGCTCGCGCGCGCCGGTGTGGTCCGCGTTGTCGACGTCGCCGAGCGTCTGATGATGGCCAGACCTCACCGGTCTCGTCGTCCAGGAACTGCGCGGCATGGGGTTACTCGATTACTCCGCTCGCCCCACTCACCGCGGGCTACAGACGCTCGACGATATCGAGTTCGATCCTCCGGAGGACGCGACCTTCGGTCACGTCCTCTCCGATCCCATCACGGGCAAACTGTGGCCACGCTTCATCACCGGGGACCTTCCGATCGCGGATGTCGAGCCAGACGAGGAAGGCTGGCCTGTGCTCCTCGGCGGCAGCGCAGGCGATCCATGGAAAGATCGGACGTACAGCGTCATCCCAGGCACCCAGCGGATCGTCCAGCCGGACGCCCGCGACGTGCTTCGCGTCGCCCGGCGGACACGTCGGCAGCGCGCGCTCGAAGACGACGCGCGGGACATCCCGCGGCTGCAACGAGTCTCGTTCGTGGACTTGCGCCCTCAATCGTTCTGGCTCGCCGTATGCGTGCGCCGGCACGAGTCCGGCGACTGGATGGTCGACGACCCCCTCGGACACGGCGAGTCGATGGAAATGCGGGCACAGATCGATGCCATCCTCGACCGGCACCAGGAGCTGCGCCGAAGGATCTCTCGGATCATCGGCGACGATTCTGGCTCACCGTCGCTGACCCAGCTCCATGCGCAGGCCACATTCGACATCGATGAGCGACTGACGATGGCGATTCGCCAGCACGAATCCGTCCACGAGCGCCTGGTCGCCATGCAACGCGCGTGGCTCGAGGCATCGCTGGACGGTGCTCCGGGCGACAAGCTGGACGACGTGCTGGTGAAGGCCCAGCGAGCCGCCGAGCGAACCTTGCGCATCGCCCACGATCCCTGGCGCGACGTGGCTCCGCCGCTCTTCAGCGAGCTCGCCGAGTCCGACAAGGCGCTCAATCAGCAGCTCCTCGACACGATCGCCAGCGAGCTCGGGTTTACCACGCCCCTGCCGCCGACCCTCGCGTCGGTCCGCCGTGGCAAAGTCCAGCACGCCGAGGACAGTGGCCACGGCAGCCTGCGCCCGCTCGTCATCCTGGCGCTGCTCGGCGCCGGCCGGGACCGGACACACCCCTTACACCGCGCCGCATGCCGGCACCCGGACCTGCTCGAGCGCCTCGACCGGCTCGCACAGGCCCGCGACCGCGTCGCCCACGATAACGACGATCCCCCGTCCAGGACGGTCGAGCGCCACCGCGAGACCGTATTGCTCCTTGTCGAGACCCTCCTCCTCACCCGCTGAATCGACCGAGATATACCTGCATGAGCAAGAAGAACGGCAAGAACCGACCGAACCCCACCCCGCGGCCCCCATCCACCCCGACGGCCGCGGCGACCCCAACGATCGAACCGACGACCGAGCAGCTCGCGCGCCTCGATCAGGCCGAGACCCTGGTCGCAGCGCTGACCACCGAGCCCGGGCCCGTCGTTGAATGCCCTCCTGAGCCGCCCGGCCCGACCCTCGCGGAGTGTCTGCGCCGCGTCGAACCCCTGCTCCGGGACGCACGGACCCATTTCGAGAGGGCCAAGCAACGCGAGGCAGCCGCCAGGGGCCGAGGAGGACCGCGTCGTCAGCGAGAAGCGGGCGCAGGACGAAGCGCTCCGGCAGGCCAGTCGCACTGCCGACGAGCAGCTCGCTGCCCGCAAGACCGAGCTCGACAGCGCCGACGCCGAGATCCTGCGCCGCATCGAGGCCTGCGACGCCCGCGAACATGCGGCCGATCGACGATCCTCCAAGCTCGACACACGCGAGGCCCTCCTCCTCGAGACGTCCGCCATCCTGACCGAGCGCGAGCTCAACGCCGAGCACGGCTTCCTCGCCGAGAAGCTCCGGATCCTCGCCACGGTCGAGGCCGACGCTGCCCGCCTCCGCGACGAACGCGACGGCCTCGCGGAGGAGCTCGCATCCAGACGTGCCACCGCCGAGGAGGCCGCACGAAGGGCCGCCGACGAGCGCGCCGCGAAGTGGGCACTAGACGACGCCCGACGGATCCAGGCAGCCGCCGACGCCCGCGTCGCCCTCGGCGCTGAACTTGCCGGCACGCGGGATACCAGGCTGACCAGTCTCGGCGCCGAGCTGCAAGACAGACGCGCCCGGGCTGAGGCAGAGCTGCAAAAGCACCTGAGCGCCCGCCGCGCTGCCTTCGATGACGAAGCAGCGGCCCTCGAAAGCACAGGCGAGGGCCCTCGCCGAGAAGCAGCGGGCCCTCCGGGGGCATCGAGCTCGACCTGAAATCCGAGCAGGATATCCTCGCCGAGGATCGAGCCGCGCTAGCGAAGAAGCTCGAGCGCCTGGTCGCCGAACGCACCGAAACCCTGCGCCACGAGGCCGCATCGATCGAGCGGCAGCTCGCCGACGCCCGCGTCCAGCGCGATGCCTACGCGGTCGAGATCGACGCGCCGCGAGCTGGATCGGCGCTTCGGCGACAAGACCCCCGAACACATCCTCGCCGACATCAAGCACCTCGAGCAGGAGCGCGACGAGCTCGCCCGCCAGCTCCGCGAGCGTCCGGACGCTCGCGACGGCGAGCGCCTCGCCGCGCTCCTGCGCGAGCGCTCGGCCTGGCTGGAGGAGCAGGCGATCCTTCGTGGCGATCTGGCGAAGGCCGCGGGAGAGCTCGCCACCCGCAGGCTCGCCGCGATCGAGCTCGAATCGCTGCGGAAGGAGAAGGAGGCCCTCGAGGTCCACAAGCAGCTTCTGGACGGCGCGCTGGACGAGCTCCGCGCCCGCGTCCAGGAGCTGACCCGGCAGGAGGACCATCGAAACCCGATGACGGCCCTCACTAGCCTCGACACCACTGAGGCGCTCCAGAGCGAGAAACGGACCGTCACCCCGCTCCGTCCGGCCACGCCGACCCTCCGCGAATTCGCCGACGACCTTCGGCACCGGATCGCCACCGGCATCGACGGGCGGACGCTCTACTACGCCGCGCGAGACGTCCGCGCGTTCCTCGGCGGCCTCGCCATGACCCGCCTGATGCTCCTGCAGGGGATCTCGGGCACTGGCAAGACCAGCCTCCCGCTAGCCTTCGCCAGCGCCGTCGACGGCGGCCGCGAGGTCGTGGAGGTGCAGGCCGGCTGGCGCGACCGCCAGGATCTCGTCGGCTACTACAACGCCTTCCACCGCCACTATTACGCGACCAACTTCCTGCAGGCGCTCTACCGTGCCGGCACCCCTGCCTTTCGTGATCGGCTGTTCTTGATCGTCCTCGATGAGATCAACCTCTCGCGCCCGGAGCAGTTCTTCGCCGACTTCCTTTCCGCGCTGGAGCAGCCCATGGAGGACCGGCGGCTCACCCTCGTCAGCGATCCCGTCGCGGACGCGCCGCGCCTCCTGGTCGATGGGCGCCATCTGCCGATCCCGCCGAACGTCTGGTTCATCGGCACCGCCAACCACGACGAGAGCACCGCCGAATTCGCGGACAAGACCTACGACCGTGCCCACGTGATGGAGATGCCGCGCAATACCGGAGCGGCTCGCTTCGACATCAACGACAGGGGCCCCCGCGCCCCGATCTCCTACGGGGCGCTGATGGAGGTCTTCCAGGGGGCGCGCGGTCGGCAAGCCGACGCGGTGAATAAGGCGTGGACCTGGCTGCAGCGCGCCTCCTTCGCCCGCACGATCGAGCAGAAGTTCCGGATCGGCTGGGGCAACCGGCTTGAGCAACAGCTCGCCGCCTACTTGCCGGTCGTCGTCGACGCCGGCGGCACCATCGGTGAGGCGATCGATCACCTGCTCGTCACCAAGATCCTGCGTAAGCTGAAGGACCGCCATGACATCCGCGTCGACGCCCTGGAGCAGCTCCAGGCGCAGCTCACGGACGACTGGAACGGGCTCGACGACACGCTGCCCGAGCGTTGCATCGACCTCCTCGGGCGGGAAATCGCCGCCAAGAAAGTCGAAACCAACGAGTGACACGCTTTCTCGATCGTCTCGGCGGCGCCTCGTCGACGCTCCCCCGGCCAGCCGTCTGTGACGCATGGACGGCCGACGACCGGCGTTTCGGCGACGAATGGCCTGCTCTCGCTGGCGACGCCGTGCTGGGGCGCTGGCCCGACGAACTCGAGACCGAGGCGGCGACCAGCCTGGCGATCACATTCGGCGACGACGCAGCGTGGGACGACCTTGCCGGCGCGCCCGCCGTCGTCCAGGGGCTCGCCGAGCGCGCCCGCCTCCAGCCGCTCGACCGCGAGCTGCTGCGCCATCTCCCGCACCTACAGCACGTCTGTCACAGACCCCGTCTCCACCTCCGCGTCGACGAGGAGCGCGTACCGGTCTCACGCGCTCGCCGGACCCCCGTCCGTGCGGTCGCCGACCTTGTGTCGCACCCCGGCGACTGGGAGCACCGAACACTTCGCAGCATTCAGCCGTCCCGCGTGCTCGCCCGCCTCATCGAGGACGAGTGGAACCTCTATGAGAACCGCGTCGCCGCCCGGCTCGTCGATCATCTCCTCGCCTACGTCGCCCGACGCCTGGCGGAACTGCACAAGGTCGAGCGTTCGCTCCGCGCCCACAAGGAGAATGTCGACGAGGGCAAGACCTCGTTCTGGCGCGCGCGCCGGATCATGACCCTCTGGGCCGGGGCGCTCGACTCGAAGATCGAGGACGACCTGCGCGCGACCCGGCAGCAGCTCGAGCACGCGAGGCGCGACCTGCAAGCCCTGCTCGACGCACCACTATATCAGCAAGTGCCCCGGCGAGTGAGCGTCGCCCTCTCGCTGCAACCGACGAACATCCTCGTCAACGACCCTCACTACCGCAAGGTCGCGGCGCTCTGGCGGGCGTGGGTCAAGCTCGGCCACAGGCGGCAGGAGACCCAGGAGCAGCGTGCGGCCCGGCGACAGATCGAGGCGCGTGCATGGGACCGCTTCGTGCTGCACCTCGTCATCCGCGCCTTCTCCAGCCTCTCGTGGAGCGCCACCTGCACGCGAGCGGGCTGGACGCTCTCGCGCGATGGCCACTCGACCGTCGACCTGACACGCGACGATCAAGGCGTGATCGTCCTGCGCGCCGCCGAGGGGGCCACGCTCCGCCTGCTGCCGCTCTGCGCCTCGTTCGCGGAAGAGGACGGTCCTGGTTTGCTCGCGCAACTCCGGAGCTGGGACCGGCTCGGCGCCCTCGTCGCAGTGTACGTGCATTCCCCGGTCGAGCGGGCGGGTGTGGACGTAGGGGCAGAGGCGGTCCAGATTCCGCTTGAGCGGTTGGATCCCGATCGGGCGAGCGGCTGGATCCTCGCCGAACGAGCGGCGCTTCTCGGGTGCTCCCCCTGGGGCATCGACAGCGAGGAGCGCATCACGCGGATGCTCAACGGCTGGATCCATCGGACCACTGTCCCCCGCTATCCCGCGCACGAGAAAGCGCGTGACCTGCCTACCCTCCCGGCGACTTGGCGGTGGCTCCGCTACGACGGCATCCACCTCGTGGCAATGCAAGCTCCCACCCCGAACGAGCGCGACGCCGCAGCCACATGGGCAGCCGCGCAGGAGGTCGCCTTTGAGGCCCAGGCGCGCGTAGCGAAGACCACGCGGCAGGCCGTCAACCCTGCGCCGCTCGCGGCAATCAAGACACTCCGCCCATGGGTCGACCAGGCCGTCAGCCTCCTCGACAATCTGGGGACCTGCCCGGTCTGCGGCGAAGAGGGCCACGTCGAGGCTCGACCCGGCAAGGAGCCCGACGGCTCCGACGCAACATGGTGGGCCCACTGCACCGCATGCGAGAGTGAGTGGGGGCTGCGGCTGTGCCGGGGCTGTGGCTTCCGCTACCGGGCACTGACGCCTGCCGTCGGGTTTGATCTCCAACAGACGGCCGGCAGCGTTGCCGAAGCAGAATGGCCCGACAGCGTGCTCGGACGCGATGTGTGGGCACAGCCTTGCCGACAAACACCTCGACAATTTCGTTGTCCAGGTTGTGGGCAATGCGCGCAAAGGAATTGCGGTCGGTGCCAATGACCACCGTGTTGGTCGTCGTGGCGCGTCCCGGGACCATCCTCGCTCTTGGCGAGCTGCCAGCTCCACTCGGCGAGGATTTGGTCCCCGGAGGCGGAGCGGGCGCGGGCGAGCGTGAGGACGTAGGCGCCTCCGACAGCCGCACTCCGTCACTCGAGCGACGCCACCTGACTCAGGCACGACCAACACAGGAAGGATGGGATCGCCTTGGCGACCAGTCCTTCCTGCTTTGCCTCGGTCCAGCCCCGACCCATCGCCTGTTGCCGGGCCCGCCGCCGATGTGATCGCCGAGATCACGCGTCCGTTTTGCGTAGCAGAGCCGGACCTATCCTGGTGAGCGCTGAAGTCCCGGGCGATCAGGCCGCTCGACGCGCGAGTTTCGGGTCGCCAGAGACTCAAAGCCCTGCGCGCGACCACGGACGAGATCGCCGTGATCGTGCGAGAGACCGACGCCAGGAAGTCAACGGAGCCGCGTGATTGTTCCACGCGTCCGTCTGGTGTTGCCCAAAGGCGACGAAGGGCGTAAAATAGGCCGTGGCTAAACGTCCCACAGCCCCCCCGGAACGCATACGCAATGAATCGGATTTCAAGAGGGGAACCGTAACGGGTTGGCCGCACGCGAACGATGAGAACCTCATACTGCGTGCGCATTACCAGCCCGATGGGAAACACAAGAGCTACGCTGACCCCAGATGGGGACAGGTTGGTCGTTCTGAAGGCCAACGCTGCCCGAAGATCCCAGACGAGGCGTGGCCGATCTTGGCAGAGGCGCTCCACGAAGCGCTAAGGGCCGGTGTCGTTGATTTCACCGACATCCGCGGACCCTTTCCTACAAGGGCATGGGCTTATATCAACGGCCACCTATTCGAGGCAAAGCTAAGCAACAAGGTTAGCGGTATGTTTCATGGGTTTCCGCTCGACCATGAGGAGCATTTTCCAAGAGATCAAATGGGGCGACTGGCGAATGCACCGAGGAAACAGATATGAGTCGCCTCGAAGTTGAATGGAATCGCGTCCCCGATGAGGGAGATCCGATCGAGTGTAGAACGTGGGCCCGGCTAGAGTGGTTGGCGGGGAGGCACATTCTTACGCGTGTCTATGATCGTGATGCTCGAAGCGAACGACGTGGAATTTACGTGCCCCAGTATCCAATTGCGAATTGGATTGTAGCTAATTGGTGGTCTCTACTCTACGAGCCTTGGCCGTTCGATGGTCCCATTCCGGCCCCGGGTTCAAAAATGAGCGAAGATGTCGCCGAATGGCTTCAGCGCCACTGTCTGCGCGCGTCAAATTCGGGATACGCGTGCCCATTCACGTGCATTTTCAGCCAAGGGAAGGCGAAGATCGCCATTGTAAACCGAGAAGACCCTAGTGATCTTTATCCGCATTGTCCTGTAGAGTTTATTGAAGACGCTGAGCTGACCGAGGACCGGCAGGAGATTCGTGATGTGCTATCCGAATTTGTCAATCATGTCATCGCTCGCCTGGATGGGTTCGAGGATGAACGTGTGAGTTCGCTGCGGGCTCAATGGCAGACAGTTCAAGGGCTTTCTGCTGAAGAAGAGGAATTCTGCCGAGCGTCAGGTCGGCTCGGCCTGGATCCGTTTGATATGGAGAATTGGCCGGCGGGGTTACTCAGCTGGTTTGAGCGCGCGCTTCCGGGAGAGCTCGATAGTGCCTTTGCCATGGATCTGATGGAAACCCCGGGGCCAGCACGAGAAAAATCTGCACATCACCAGGCCCTGCATCAAATCATTGAGAGTTTTCATCTGGGCCCCGCGGCTAACATTATGGGGCCGGCATTTAATGCTCAGACCCCGTATGATGAGGGATACTCTCTTGCAGAGTGGGTGCGCAGAAAACTGGGTCTCGCTCAGTCGGATCAGCTTGCTGACGTTAACGATGCGGCAGAGGTTGCCTGTCAGCGAGCACTGAGAATCCAAACTTCGAACCTAATCCCTCAAAGCCGCGTGCTCGCGGTTGTTGGGTGGGCCCGCAACCCTGGACCGATCATTGCAATGCGAGATCAGCCCAAGTTGGATGCAGCCCGTTTTCTGTGCGCTCGCGGGGTCTATATGGCATCTCGTGCGTCGAGTAATGGTCCGCGTCTGGTGACTGAGGGAAGAACTTGGGATCAACGAGCATCCCGAGCGTTCGGTGCTGAATTGCTTGCCCCCCGCGTTGGAGTCAGGGAGATGTTCGAATCGACGTTGCGGCGGATTGGACAAGACGAAGTCGGCCATTATGAGGCTGAGACACGTGTTGCACAGCATTATAATGTGAGCCCCATGATTATTCGGCATCAACTGGAAAATTCTCGTAGCAGCCTGTCTGGATGGATGTAGGCAGTGCGGATTCGGCGCCCGCTATGGTTTGCTGCTGCGCATTTACGCTCGGCGATGTACGGCTCGCTGACCTTGGACCTTGGAGCTAGGGATTGTCGCCTGCGCGGTGCTCCAGCTCATCGTCACATCCGCCGGCCGAGCGCATCGCCCTCGGCCCCGCCCGCGGCGGACCCCCGCGCGTGCACAGCCACCTCGTCCCTCACACAGCTCGTAGAACGTAGAACTGTCGTGTACCGTGTACCGGTACACGCGACGCAGGCCGCCGCTGCGCGGCTCCAAGCGTCTCCACCAGCTCTCCAAGAGTGGGGCTGAATCCCGAGAGTTTTGGGCACTCACGGGAGTTCAGCCCCTGGGCGAATTCACAAATGACGACGCGGACTTGTGGCGAAAGGCGAGCGCTTACAAGGGGTTGTGAAAATCCGCGTCATCGTGTTTCCAACAGTGATGGTCTCTTGGATCTGGCCGCGTGCGAGGACCGTGGGTCCAGTCGGATGGCGAGGCGTGGCGCGTCTACAAGCAGCCGATCTTCTGCTGGCAGCTGGTGACCGAGCTCGAGCGCATCCTGCAGCGGGCGGCGCGATCTTGACGCTTTCTTGATCCGGCGCGCGCATCTTGACGCTTCCTTGAGGTGTCCCCGCCTATCCTCCGATCACGGAGTATCGGCGTGGACGACCTCATCAACGTGCTCATCATCCTGGGCTTCTTCGCCCTGTCCTGGGGCTTCGTGCGCCTGTGCGACCGGTTGTGGGGGGGTCCGCCATGCTGAGCTTCGAAGCCATCGCTGCGGTGCTCGCGGTGCTCCTCGCCGCTTACTTGCTTGTGGCCCTGTTGAACCCGGAGAGGTTCCAATGACTGGGATCGCCATTGTTCAGTGTGCTGTGTACCTCGCGGTGTTGATCGGCCTGAGCGTCCCGCTCGGCCGCTTCATGGCGCGCGTCCTGGAGGGCGAGCGCACGTGGCTGCACGCCCTTCTCGGGCCGCTGGAACGGCTGATGTACCGCGCGGCGGGCGTCGATCCGCAGGCTGAGATGCGCTGGAGCGCCTACGCCGGGGCGCTGCTCGTGTTCAACGTCGCCGGCCTGCTCGTGGTGTACGCGCTGCAGCGGGCCCAGGAGGCGCTGCTGCTAAACCCCGATGGTCTCGCTGCGGTCGCCCCGGACCTCGCGCTCAACACGGCGATTAGCTTCGCCTCCAACACCAACTGGCAGGCCTACAGCGGGGAGACGACGCTCAGCTACGCGGTCCAGATGCTCGGATTGACCGTGCAGAATTTCGTGTCGGCGGCGACCGGTATCGCCGTACTCGTGGCGCTGATCCGCGGCCTGACGCGGCGACAGAGCCCGGGCGTCGGCAATTTTTGGGCCGACCTAACGCGATCGACGCTGTACATCCTGCTGCCATTGTCGCTGGTGCTGGCCATGGTGCTGGTCGCGCTGGGTGTGGTCCAGACCTTCGACGGCGCCGCGACTGTCACCACCCTCGAGGGCGGCACCCAGACGATCGCGCTCGGGCCGGCCGCCTCGCAGGTGGCGATCAAGCAGCTCGGCACCAATGGCGGCGGCTTCTTCGGGGTCAACTCGGCCCACCCCTTCGAGAATCCGACGCCGATCAGCAACTTTATCGAGTGTCTGGCGATCCTGCTGATCCCGGCGGGGCTTTGCCATACCTTCGGGAAAATGGTCAAGGACGTTCGCCAGGGCTGGGCCTTGCTCGCGGCGATGACGGCTGTGTTTGTGGGCCTGCTGGCCGTGTGCGTGTGGGCCGAGCTGGCCGGCAACCCAGTCCTGACCGCCCTCGGCGTCGATGCCACGCCCGGCAACCTCGAGGGCAAGGAGCTGCGATTCGGCGCCGTGAGCTCGGCCTTGTGGGCCACGGCGACCACCGCGGCGTCGAACGGCTCGGTCAACGCGATGCACGACAGCTTCACGCCGCTGGGCGGCCTGGTGCCGATGTGGCTGATGCAGCTGGGCGAGGTCATCTTCGGCGGCGTCGGCTCTGGACTCTACGGAATGCTGGTCTTCGCGGTGATCGCCGTGTTCATCGCGGGCCTGATGGTCGGGCGCACCCCGGAGTATCTCGGCAAGAAGATCGAGGCATTCGAGATGAAGATGGCCGCCCTGGTGGTCCTGCTGCCGCCGTTCGTCGTGCTGCTCGGCACCGCGATCGCCGTCCGCGCGGACGCTGGCGTCGCGGCGATCGCCAATCCCGGCGCGCACGGCTTCAGCGAGGTGCTCTACGCATATTCCTCCGCCGGCAACAACAACGGCAGCGCATTCGGCGGGCTCGGTGTCAACACGCCATTTTACAATCTCACCCTCGGGCTGGCGATGCTGCTCGCTCGCTACGGCGTGATCGTCCCGGTGCTGGCGCTCGCCGGCTCGCTGGCGATGAAGAAGCAGATCCCGCCGGGGGCGGGCACCTTGCCGACCCACACGCCGCTGTTCATCGCGCTCCTGATCGGCACCGTGGTGCTGGTCGGCGCCCTCACCTTCGTCCCCGCCCTCGCGCTCGGCCCCGTCGCCGAGCACCTCCAGCTCATCCGTCCCTGAAAAGCGAGCGCTCCCATGCGTACTCCCACTGTTCGTCCCTTGTTCGACCGCGCGCTCGTCCGCGTCGCGCTGGTCGACGCGCTCAAGAAGCTCGACCCGCGGCGCATGCTGCGTAATCCCGTGATGTTCGTCGTCGAGGTCGGCGCGGCCTTCACCCTCGCGCTGGCCGTCCAGGCCGGGCTCGGCCGCGGCGAGGCGCCGGTGGGCTTCATCGTCGCGATCTCGACGTGGCTGTGGCTCACGCTGCTGTTCGCCAACTTCGCCGAGGCGATGGCCGAGGGTCGCGGCAAGGCCCAGGCCGACAGCTTGCGCAAGGCGAGGCAGGACGTGTTCGCGAACAAGCTCGCGGAGGCGCGGCGCGACGCGTCGACCCAGAAGGTGCCGGCGTCGTCGCTGCGCCGCGGCGACCTGGTGCTCGTCGAGGCGGGCCAGGCGATCCCCGGCGACGGCGAGGTGATCGAGGGTATCGCGTCGGTCGACGAGAGCGCGGTCACTGGCGAGAGCGCTCCGGTGATCCGCGAGAGCGGCGGAGACCGCAGCTCGGTCACGGGCGGCACCCAGGTGCTCTCGGATTGGATTGTCGTGCGCATCAGCGCGAACCCGGGCGAGACCTTCCTCGATCGAATGATCGGGATGGTCGAGGGCGCCAAGCGCAAGAAGACGCCCAATGAGATCGCCCTCGACATTCTGCTGGCTGCCCTCTCGCTGGTGTTCTTGCTGGCGACGGCGACGCTGCTGCCGTTCTCGCAGTTCGTCTCCGAGGCGACCGGTCGCGGCGCCCCGGTGACGCTGACCGTGCTGGTGGCATTGCTGGTGTGCCTGATCCCGACGACGATCGGCGGCCTGTTGTCGGCGATCGGCATCGCCGGCATGGACCGAATGATCCAGGCCAATGTGATTGCCACCTCGGGTCGCGCCGTCGAGGCCGCGGGCGACGTCGACGTCCTCCTGCTCGACAAGACTGGCACGATCACGATCGGCAACCGTCAGGCGGCCGCCTTCATCCCGGCCCCGGGCGTCAGCGCCAAGCAGCTCGCCGAGGCCGCGCAGCTGGCCTCGCTCGTCGACGAGACGCCCGAGGGCCGCAGCATCGTCGTGCTCGCCAAGGAGCTGCACGACCTGCGCGCTCGGGAGGTCCGCGGCGGCAACGCTCGCTTCATCCCGTTCTCCGCCCAGACCCGCATGAGCGGCGTCGACATCGACGGGCGAGAGATCCGCAAGGGCGCGACCGACACGATCGCTGCCTACCTGCGCGAGCGTGGCGGCAGCTTGCCCGCCGAGGTCGACGCGGCCGCCCGCGAGGTCGGGCGCGGCGGCGGCACGCCGCTGGTGGTCTGCGAGGGCAAGCGCGCGCTCGGCGTGGTGCACCTCAAGGACATCGTCAAGGGCGGCATCCGCGAGCGCTTCGCCGAGTTTCGCGGGGTCGGCATCAAGACGATCATGATCACCGGCGACAATCCGCTGACGGCGGCGGCGATCGCCGCCGAGGCCGGCGTCGACGACTTCCTCGCCGAGGCCACGCCGGAGGCCAAGCTGCGGCTGATCCGCGAGTATCAGGAGAAGGGCCACCTGGTCGCGATGACCGGCGACGGCACCAACGACGCGCCGGCGCTGGCCCAGGCCGATGTCGCCGTGGCGATGAACACGGGCACGCAGGCGGCCAAGGAGGCCGGCAACATGGTCGACCTCGACAGCGACCCGACCAAGCTGCTGGACATCGTCCAGATCGGCAAGCAGATGCTGATGACCCGCGGGGCGCTGACCACCTTCAGCGTCGCCAACGACATCGCCAAGTACTTCGCCATCATCCCGGCCGCGTTCGCCGGCATCTACCCCGAGCTCGCGCAGCTCGACATCATGCACTTGCACTCGCCCGCCAGCGCGGTGCTGTCGGCGGTCATCTTCAACGCCCTGATCATCGCATTCCTGATCCCGCTGGCGCTGCGGGGCGTGGCCTACCGCGCCGCGCCGGCCTCGGTGACGCTGCGCCGCAACGTGCTGGTCTACGGCGTCGGCGGCCTGGTGGTGCCCTTCATCGGCATCAAGCTGATCGACCTGCTGCTGACCGTGACTCACCTGGCCTGAAAGGACATCCACCATGCTCACGCACATTCGTCCGGCCCTCGTCCTGCTCGCCTGCTTCACCGTGTTGACGGGTGTGATATACCCGGTGCTCGTGACCGGGCTCGCTCGCTCAATCTTCCCGCACCAGGCCGGCGGCAGCCTGGTTGGTGGCGCGAATGGCGAGCTCGTCGGCTCGGAGCTGCTCGGCCAGACATTCGCCGAGGCCCGTTATTTCGCGGGCCGTCCGTCGGCCACGGGTCCCGCGCCTTACAATGGCGCCGCCTCCGGGGCCACCAACCAGGGCCCGCTCAATCCGGCCCTGCACACCGCCGTGACCGAGCGGATCGCCGCGCTGCGGGCGGCCAACCCGGAGATGAAGGGCGAGATTCCTGCCGATCTGGCGACCGCGTCGGGCTCGGGGCTCGACCCGCACATCAGCCCGGAGGCGGCCCGCTTCCAGGCCCCGCGGGTCGCCGCGGCGCGCGGCTGGACGACCGAGCGGGTGCTCGTGCGGGTCGAGATGCATGTCGAGCCGCGGACCTTCGGCATCCTCGGGGAGCCGCGGGTCAACGTGCTGCGACTGAATCAGGACCTTGATGCGCAGCGCTGACGAGCTCGCCCGTCCGGACCCCGAGGCTCTGCTCGCGGTGGCGGCGCGCGCCGACGAGGGGCGCGGGCAGCTCAAGATCTTCTTTGGTGCGGCGCCTGGCGTGGGCAAGACCTTCGCCATGCTCGAGGCGGCCCGCCGGGCCCAGGCCGAGGGCCTCGACGTGGTCGTCGGGGTGGTCGAGACCCACGGTCGCGACGAGACGGGCGCGCTGCTCGCGGGCCTGCCGGCGCTGCCGCTGCGTCAGCTCTCGCACCGCGGCGTCGGATTGCAGGAGTTCGACCTCGACGCTGCGCTGAAGCGCCGTCCGGGGCTGCTGCTGATCGACGAACTGGCGCACACCAACGCTCCGGGCTCGCGCCACCCGAAGCGCTGGCAGGACGTGTTCGAGCTGCTCGCAGCCGGCATTAGCGTGCACACGACGCTCAACGTGCAGCACCTCGAGTCGCTCAATGACGTCGTCGCGCAGATCACCTGGATCCGCGTGCGTGAGACGATCCCCGACGCGGTCTTCGATCGAGCCGACGAGGTCGAGCTGGTCGACCTCCCGCCCGACGCCCTGCTCGAGCGCTTGCGCGAGGGTCGCGTGTATCTCCCCGAGCAGGCCCGGCAGGCCGCGCACGCCTTCTTTCGCAAGGGCAACCTCCTCGCATTGCGCGAGCTGGCGCTGCGGCGCATGGCCCAGCGGGTCGACAGCGACGTGCAGGCCTATCGCCGCGAGCATGGCATCGCGACGATGTGGCCGGCGGGGGAGCGGCTGCTGGTCTGCGTCGGCCCGAGCCCCAGCGGAGCCAGGCTGGTCCGCGCGGCCGCCCGCATCGCCGCGAGTCTGCGCACCGAATGGATCGCCGTGAACGTCGAGACTCCGGCGCTTGCGCTCGCGGGCGCGGCCGAGCGCGACCAGCTCGCCGGCTCGCTGCGACTCGCCGAGTCGCTCGGGGCCGAGGTCCTCGTTCTCGTGGACGAGGCCGTGGCCGACGCGTTGATCCGCCTCGCGCGTGAGCGCAACGTCACCCGCATCGTCGTCGGCAAGCCGGCACGCAGGCGCTGGCGCGATCAACTGCGCCGATCGCTGCTGCGTGAGCTCGTGCGCGGCAGCGACGGCATCGACATCCACGTCATCACCGGCGATCGAGAGGCCCCGGCGAAGCCGCCCGGGCGCCCGGGCTCCGAATATTCTCCGGCAGCACATTATCTGTGGTGTATCGCCCTGGTCGCAGCGCTGACGGCGGTGGATTCGTTGCTGTTCCCATATGTCGATCGCTCGGACCTGATCATGCAATATATCGTCGGCATCATGCTGGCCGCGGTCCGCTTCGGGCCTGGCCCGGCGACGATGACCGCCCTGCTCAGCGTCGCGGCCTTCGACTTCTTCTATGTCCCGCCCTACTACACCTTCGCCGTCAGCGACGGGAAGTATGTGCTCACATTCGCGGTCATGCTCGCGGTCGGCCTGCTGATCTCGACCTTGACCGCGCGGATCCGGATGCAGGTCGAGGCGGCCCGGGTGCGGGAGCGTCGGACCGCCGCGCTCTACTCGCTCAGCCGCGAGCTCGCGCAGCTGCGGCACAAGGTCAGCATCGCCACCTGCGCCGCCCGCCACATCGGCGAGACGCTCGGGGCCCGCGTCGCTGTCCTCCTCGTCGACGAGCGCGGCCAGCTCGTGCCGGTCCAGGGCACCGATGCCGAGCTGGTCGCGGACCCCCGCGAACTCAGCGTCGCTCGCTGGGCCTTCGAGCACGGACCCGCCGGTCGCGACACTGATACGCTGCCTGGCGCAGCGGCGACCCACCTGCCCCTGGTCGCCGCCGGGCGCACGATCGGTGTCCTGTCGGTCGAGCCTGGCAAGCGCCCTCGCGACACCGCCGCCGCTCAGCTGCTCGAGACGCTCGGCAGCCAGACCGCGCTCGCCTTGCATCGCGTCCTGCTGGCTCAGGAGGCCCAGGCCGCCGAGCTGCGCGCACGGGCAGAGGAGCTGCGCAGCTCGCTGCTCAGCTCGGTGTCGCACGACCTACGCACGCCGCTGGCGACGATCACCGGGGCCGCCACGACGCTGCTCGAGGGCGGGCCGGAGCTGCCGCGGGAGGTGCATCGCGACCTCGCGGACGCGATCCGCGAGGAGGCGGAGCGCCTGGCGCGGCTGGTCGGGAACCTGCTCGACATGTCACGCCTCGAGTCGGGCGAGCTGGTGCTCGCGCGCGAGTGGACCCCGATCGACGAGCCGATCGGCGCGGCGCTCGGCCGTCTCGAGGGGCGCCTGGCCGGACGTGCCGTTGACGTTCAGATCGAGCCCGGTCTCCCGCTGGTCGCGCTCGACGCAGTGCTGATGGAACAGATGCTCACGAACCTGCTCGAGAACGTCACGAAATATACGCCGCCGGGTACGCCGATCACGGTCCAGGCGGCGCGCGAGGGTGAGTCGATCGTGCTCGAGATCCTGGATCGCGGCCCGGGGATCGCGGACGACGCGTTGCCGCGGATCTTCGACAAGTTCGTGCGTGCTGGCGGTCCGCCGGGGACACAGGGTGTGGGTCTCGGCCTGGCGATCTGCCGGGCCGTCGCCGAGGCCCACGGCGGGAACATCACGGCCGGCAAGCGCCCCGGGGGCGGCGCAGTGTTTCGTGTGACCTTGCCGATCGGCGGCGTGGCCCCACCGATACCCGCGGAGGAGGAATCCGAATGACCGAACACAGTCCGCTGATCTTGCTGGTCGAGGATGAGCCGCAGCTGCGACGCTTTCTTCGTCCGATGCTGCGGGCCCAGAACTACCGCCTCGTCGAGGCGGAGACCGCCCGCGAAGGGGTGGCGCTCGCCCACTCGCACAATCCGGACGTCATCCTCCTCGATCTCGGTCTCCCCGACGGCGACGGCGTCGAGGTCACGCGCCAGATCCGTGTGTGGTCGCCGGTGCCGATCATCGTCATCTCCGCGCGCGGCAAGGAGCAGGACAAGGTCGGGGCCCTGGACGCGGGCGCCGACGATTACCTCATCAAGCCCTTCGGCTCCGCGGAGCTGCTCGCGCGCCTGCGCGTCGCCCTGCGCCACGCGGCCCGCGGATCGCTCGCCACGCCGGATGCGATCCATACTTTCGGCGACGTGCGCGTCGACCTCGGGCGCCGCACCGTGCATCGCGGCGAGGTCGAGGTGCACCTGACCCCGCACGAATACAAGCTGCTCGTCACGCTGATTCACAACGTCGGCAAGGTGGTGACGCATCGTCAGCTCCTCCGCGAGGTGTGGGGCCCGGGCGCGCAGGAGAACCACTATCTCCGGGTGTACATGGGCCAGCTGCGTCAGAAGCTCGAGGAGGACCCGGCCCGCCCGCGCTGGCTGGCGACCGACGCCGGGGTGGGTTACCGCCTGCGCGACGAGCCGGCCCGCTGAGGCCGGCTCGCCGAGGCTTTGGCCGTCAGTTGCGCATCCGCGGCAATCGGCGCTCGAAGTAGCCGATGAAGTTGAAGATGATCGTGTGCTGATCGTGCGCGAGGTTCGGGGCGTCGTCCGTGATCTGGTCGCCGCGATACCAGAAGCCCTTGCTGGCCGTCGAGCGGTCGTAGCGGTATTCGACGCGGAACAGCAGCCCTTCGAACAGGCGAAAGTCGTTGGTGTAGGTGGCGCCGTACATCCAATTATCGCGGTCCGGCGCGCCGTAGATCCGCCCGTTGCGGTCCCAGAAGAACTCGGGGCGGCCGGCCATGAACCACTTGAAGTTCTTGCGCTCCAGCACCTCGCCGCGCACCGACACCATCCCGTTGGCCCACTGCGCCACCGGGCTGTCGGTCTTGAAGGTCAGCTTCTCGCGGCCATAGTCGCCGACCGCGGCGATGCTCCACTTATCGGCGATGTAGACGATCTGGCTGTCGAGCAGCAGGCGCCACGCATCGGGCTTGATGCTCACGTCCTCGGGGCCTGCGTACACGTTCTGCACGAGCGTGAGGCGCTTGGTCGGCATGACGACCAGGTTCAGGAGGCCGACGGGCGCCTTGTTGGCGTCGCCCATCAGACCGTACGAGTTGGCCAGCCACAGGCCGATGCCGGCCTTGTCACCGAGCGGCTGATACACGCGCGCCCCCATCAGATAAAACGGCACCGACGAGTAGCCCCAGGTGATCGATGAGTGCCAGTTGTCCTTGGCCCAGAAGCTGCCAAAGTGCGTCGGCGCCAGCATCAAGCCCGCCGCGAGCTCCGTGCCGCGCTTGAGCTTGACGCCGGCGTTGGCGCGGCCGATGTGCTTGAACACCTCGACACCGGCGTAGCGCCCAGCTGTCCCGCCCGCGACCGGCTCCGAGGCGTACAGCGCGTCGGCGGCCGGGCCCGCCTGCAGCGCCAGCTCGAACATCCACGGCGACTTGATGGGATCCCGGCGGACATAGCCGACGACGAGGTTCGGGCTAAATTCACCCGTCCTCGGCGTATTTGGGGTCCCGCGAAAGATGTGGTTGTCGGGGAGATTGCTGTTGACGACATACTGCGTATCGACGAATCCGCCGACCACCCACGGCGTGACCGCGTCCTCCTCGTCGGGCGTCAACGCGGCGGGTGCTGGGGCTGCCGCACCCGCCGCGGGGGCCGCCGGGGCCGCTGCAGCGGGCGAGGCTGGTGCGGGCACATCCTGGACGATGCGAGCGAACGGAGTGGCGAGCGCCGGTGCTGGCAGCGCGATGAGCGGAAGACCGAGGGCCCAACAGTAGCGCGACCATGAGCAGAATGTGCGGTGCATGACGGGCTGCATCCTGGCAGGACGGCCCTCAAGATCTCGTCAATTTGCGAGTAATGTGCATCCGCGAGCGGACGCTGATCTTTCGCGCTCATGGCCCGGTCTTGACGATTCCTTGATCTCATTTCTGGCAGGTTGTCAGGCCCATGGATGATCGCCGTCCGGATCCCGATCGGCTGCTCGCGCGGGTCGTCGCCGACGAGGCGGAGCAGCGGCGCGGCAAGCTCAAGGTGTTCCTCGGCGCCGCTCCTGGCGTCGGCAAGACCTACGCGATGCTGAACGCCGCCCGCGAGCTCCGCAAGCAGGGCGTGGATATCGTCGTGGGGGTCGTCGAGACCCACGGCCGCAAGGAGACCGAGGCGCTGCTGGCCGGGCTCGAGGTGCTGCCGCGCCAGCGCATCGAATACCGGGAGCGGGCCCGCGAGGAGATGGACCTCGACGCGCTGCTGCGCCGGCGCCCGGCGCTCGCGCTCGTCGACGAGCTGGCCCACAGCAACGTGCCGGGGGCGCGCCACGAGCGTCGCTATCAGGACATCGAAGAGTTGCTCGACGCGGGGATCGACGTCTTCACGACGATCAACGTCCAGCACCTCGAGAGCCTCAACGACGTCGTCGAACAGATCACCCACGTCCGCGTCCGCGAGACCGTCCCTGACGCCTTTCTCGACCGTCTGCAGGACATCGTGCTCATTGACCTGCCGCCGCGCGAGCTCATCGAGCGCCTGCGCCAGGGCAAGGTGTACATGCAGGAGCGGGCGCAGGCGGCCCTCGATCGCTTCTTCTCCCCGACCAACCTGGCGGCGCTGCGCGAGCTGGCGATGCAGACCGCGGCGAACCTCGTCGATGCCGATCTCCGTGACGACCTCGCGGCGAACAGCGCGGCGGGTGGCGCCAGCTTGCGTCGACGCGTCCTGGTGGCCGTCGACGGGCACGAGTACACCGAGTACTTGATCCGTGTCGCCCGCCGCTTCGCGGAGCGGCGTCAGGCGCCGTGGACGGTCGTCCATGTCGACACCGGGGACCGCTCGCGCACCGATGGCGACAAGCTGCAGGCGGCGCTGCAGCTCGCGCAGCGGCTGGGGGGCAGCACGGTGCTCCTGCGCGGGTCCAGCGTCGCTGATGAGCTGCTCAGCTACGCCGGACGTCACGGCGTATCGTCGATCATCATCGGGCGCACGCGCGAGCGCCCGCTCGCGCGCGCGTTCAATCGAACGATCACGCAGCAGCTGCTCAATCGGGGCGCACGCTTCGAGCTGACGATCGTGAACACGCCGCTCGCCCGCATCGGTTCGCGTCGCCGCCTCGCCGGCGAGCTCCAGTGGCCCGAGCGCCTCCACGAGTACGGGCTGGCCACCGCGGTCTCGGCGGTCGCGGTCGTCCTCTGCGCCGGTCTCGAGCGGTGGTTGCCGCTGGCGAGCCTGGCCCTGGTGTTCCTCTGCGCCGTGCTCCTCGTGGCCGTCTCGTCCCGCACCAGCGTCTCCATCTATACCGCCCTGCTGTGCTTCCTGGCCTATAACTTCTTCTTCACCGAGCCGCGCCTCTCGCTGCGTATCACCAGCGCCGCCGACGTCGTCCCCGTGATGGCGTTCCTCGCCGCCGCGCTGGTATGCGGCCAGCTCGCGGCCCGGCAACACGCGCAGGTCGTGATGCTGCGCGCGGCCAACGAGCACGCCCGGGTCCTGCTGGCCCTGGGCGAGCGCCTGGCGGGTGCGGTCGACGAGGCCCAGGTGTTCCAGGCCGGCTGCGAGGCGCACGCGACGGCCCTGGAATGCGCCGTCGTCATGCTCCGCCGTGACAGTGACGATGGCTCGCTGCGCAGGGTCTGTGCCGTCCCGGCCGAGGTCCAGCTCGACGCCCGGGACATGGCCACGGCGGACTGGGCCACGGCGAACGCCCGCCCGGCGGGGCGCGACACCGAGACAGTTGCGAGCTCGGTGTGGTGGTTCTTGCCGCTGGTGGTCAAGGGCGGCTGTCTCGGCGCGGTGGCCCTGCGGTTTTCGTCGGCACGCGGGCGCATCCGTGACGAGCAGCGGCGGCTGGCCGAGGCGATCGTCCAGCAGATGGCGCTCGCCGCCGACCGGGCCGCCCTGGCCGCGAACTTGGAGTCGGCGCGGGTCGAGGGGGAGACCGAACAGCTGCGCACGGCCCTGCTCGCGTCCGTGGCGGATGGCCTCGGCTCCCCGCTCGCGGCGACGGTCGCCGCTGCCGCGAGCCTGGCGAGCAGCGACGCGACGATGAGCGAGGAGACCCGGCGTGGGCTCGTGGACATCGTTCGTCGCGAGGGTGAGCGCCTCGATCGCTATGTCCAGAATCTGCTGGACATGACGCGCCTCGGCGCCGGACCGATCAAATTGCGGCGGGACTGGGTCGGGCTCGCGGAGATCCTGGACTCGGCGCTCTCGGGCCTCCGCAAGCTGTTCCCCCGACTCGAGGTGAGCGTCGACATGGAACCCGACCTGCCACCATTGTTCGTCCACGGGGCGTTGATCGAGCAGGCGCTGTTCAACATCCTCGAGAATGCGGCCAGATTCTCGCCGCCGGGCGCCGCCGTGGCCGTGACGGCCCGCCGCGACGGCGGAAGTACGCTCGTCCTCGACATTCAGGATCGGGGTCCGGGGATCGCCGAGGAAGAGCGGCGGCGGCTGTTCGGGAAGGCGCAGGGCAGGGGCGATGCTTCGCGGAGTACGGGGCTCGGCCTGGCGATCGTGCGTGGCATGATCGGCGCTCACGGTGGCAGGGTCGAGGCGTTCGCAGGGGATGCTGGCGTCGGTACGACGATCCGCGTGACCCTGCCGCTCGCCGAGCATGAAGCTGCGAAGACCTGAGCGGCATAAGATCCTGGGCAGCGAGTTCGCCGGCGTGGTCGCGGCCGTTGGCGAGGCCACGCGCTACGTCGAGACCGGGGAGAAGACGGGCAATGTGGTGATCACGGTGGTCTGACCGGTCACGTTGCGCGTCGGACGCCGAGTCATTTCGCGCACTTCACCCCGAGCGCGCCCCGAGTTCGTCGAAGTGGGCGACGCGGTCGCGGGCGGCCCCGTTGCTTCGCGGGCCCAGATCTATGATCCTCGCGATCGCGTGCGGGATGACAGCGAAGCGCGGGATGACTCGGTGACGCGCGTCGACAGCGGGCTCAACGGCCCGTCGTCCCCGGCCAGGACCGACGAGCCGGCGGCCGGCCCAGGGGAGTTGTTCTCCGTGCTGCTGCGCGCCCGCCTCGGCAGCGGCGCGCAGACCCGGCTCGGACGCTACGTCCTGCTCCGGATCCTCGGCGAGGGCGGCATGGGCGTCGTCTTCTCGGCGTACGACGAGGAGCTCGATCGCCGGGTCGCGATCAAGGTGCTGAGTGTACCGGCCACTGGCGGCACCACCGGTCGCGCTCGCATCCGGCGCGAGGCCCAGGCGCTGGCCAAGCTGTCGCACCCAAACATCGTCCAGATCTACGAGGTCGGCGAGGAGGCCGGCCAGATCTATCTGGTGATGGAGCTGATCGACGGCGATAACCTCCGGGTCTGGCAGCAGGCGGCGTCGCGGAGCTGGCGCGAGATCCTCGCCCGCTGGACCGAGGCCGGCCGGGGCCTCGCGGCCGCCCACAAGGCCGGCCTCATCCACCGCGACCTCAAGCCCGACAACGCGATCCTGGGCCGCGACGGGCGCGTGCGGGTCGTCGATTTCGGCCTCGCTCGCAGCGGCGATCTGGCCGAGCTCACGCCGAGCGCCGGCGAGGCCCACCGCGAAGGGACGACCCTCACTGTCGCCGGTACCATGCTCGGGACGCCAGCCTACATGGCGCCCGAGCAGCACCTCCGCCTGCAGGTCGACCACCGCGCCGATATCTTCGCCTTCTGCGTGGCGCTGCACGAGGGCCTGTATGGCGAGCGCCCATTCGTCGGGCAGGGCACGATGCTGGCGGTCGCCGTCGCCAGCGGCCACGTGCGCGAGCCCCCGCGCGGCTCGAAGGTTCCGCAGTGGCTCCGCCGGGTGGTCCGCCGCGGCCTGCGAGCGGACCTCGCTGAGCGCTGGCAGGACATGGACACGCTGCTCGCGGCCCTCGCCGACGACCCGGTCGTGCGCTGGCGGCGGATCGCGGGGATCAGCGCGCTGGTCGTCGGCGCGGCCGCAGTCGGCAACCTCATGGGCGTCGATGTCCGCGAGGAGCCCCCCGCGTGCAGCGAGGCCGGCGCGGCGATCACCGCGGTGTGGAACGACGAGCGGGCGCGGACGATCGGCGCGGCCCTCGCGACCACGGGCCTGCCGCACGCCGCCGCCACCTGGGCCCGTGCGCGCGCCACGATCGACGCGCAGGCCGAACAGTGGCAGGCCGCGAGCGTCGCCGCCTGCGAGGACACGCATGTCCACCAGCGGCAGTCCGCGGCGCTGCTCGCAGGTCGTCTCGCGTGCCTGCACGAGCGTGAGCGCGAGCTCGCGGCGCTGCTCACCTCGCTGCCGGCTGGCGGTGCCGCGGCCGTTGACCACGTGATCGAGGCGAGCGCCAGCCTGACGCCGATCGCCCGGTGCAGCGCCGAGGCTGTGCTGCGCGATCGGGTCGAGCCGCCCGGTGACCCCGCCCTCGCGGCCGTGGTCGAGGAAGTGCGCGACGAGCTCGCCCGCATCGAGGCCACCAGCGACGCCGGGCGGCCGGGCGAGGTGATCGCGGCCGCGGACGCGGTGACCGCCCGCGCCGGGACGCTCGGATACCTGCCGATCGAGGCGGAGGCCCAGCTGCGGCGCGGCCTCCTGCACGAGCTGAGCGCCGACAACAAGGTCGCCGAGGCGGCCCTGACGGCGGCCTGGTGGGCGGCCCTGGCGAGCGACCACGACGAGGTCGCGCTGCGGGCCGCGGGCTATCTCTCGCGGGTGATCGGCGCGCAGACCGAGCGTCACGCGGAGGCGATGGTGTGGGTCCAGAATGCTCACGCCGTCGCCCGCCGCCGCGGCCTGTCGCCGCGCGACGAGCTGGTCCGCCTGCGCAACCTCGGCTTCCTCGACGAGAGCGCCGGGCGCTACGCCGAGGCCAGCGCCCACCTCGCGGAGGCCCTGAGCATCGCGGAGGCCGAGTACGGGCCGCGATCGGCCGATGTGGGCAGCGTATGCGAGTCGCTGGGGCTCGTGCAGCGCCTGACTGGCGACTACCCGGCGGCCCTCACTCATGTCGACCGCGCCCTGGCGATCATGCGTGAGACCCACGGCGAGGAGCACCCCAAGCTCGCGTCGATCCTGCAGATCAAGGCGATGATCCTGTCCGAGATCGGCGCCCGGGACGACGCCGACGCGGCCACGCGCGAGGCGATCCGTCTGACCGAGCGGGCCTACGGCGGCGATAGCCCGCGCCTCGCCTTCATGCTCAACGACCTCGCCGTGACCACCTGTGAGCGCGGGGAGGTCCCCGAGGCCGAGGTGATGTACCGGCGGGCGCTGGCCCTGCGGATCGCCTCGCTCGGGCGTGAGCATATGCTGGTGACCACGTTGTTGTATAACCTCGGCATGTGCCTCGCAGGCGAGGCGACGCGTCGCGACGAGGCCCGCGCGCTCTACGAGGAGACCCTGGCGATCCGCGAGCGTCTGGTCGGTGCGGAGCACCCGAAGGTCGCCTTCCCGCTGCTCGGCCTCGGCGATCTGGCCGTCGACGAGGGGCGCCTCGACGAGGCCGAGCGGCTGTACCAGCGCGTCCTCCAGATCCGCGAGAAGAGCCTCGGCCCCGAGCACGCGCGGCTGTCCTTCCCGCTCGCCGGGCTCGCCAGGGTGGCCCTCGCTCGCGACCGTCCGCGGGACGCTGCGCCGCTGGCCGAGCGGGCGCTACGGCTGCGCCAGAAGGCGACGAGCCAGGCCCGCGAGCTCGCGGAGGACCGCTTCCTCGCGGCCCGCGCGATCGTCCACGAGCCAGACCAGGCCGCGCGCGCGCGGACCCTCGCCATCCAGGCCCGCGAGGGCTTCGCCGCCGCCGGCGCGGTCAAGGTCAAGGAATTGTCGGAGGTCGACGCCTGGCTGGCGAAGCACGCTGCGCCCTGATCGCCGCTACTTGCCGATGCAGAAGCGCGAGAAGATCGCGTCGAGCATCGTGGCGCCGATCGGGCCGAGGCCGGTGTGACCGGTGATCTCGCCGACGCGTTGTTGGGCCTGAGCCAGGGCGAATGCCACCAGTTCGAGGCCGGCGCTGGCCTGCAATTGCTCGCGGGCCTCGGCGAGGGCGAGTTTCGCCTCGTGGGCCCGGTCGCGGTGGCGGGCGAGGCCGATCCAGCCCTCGCCGGGCTCGCCGAGGGCGCCGGAGATCGCGGCGCGCAGGGGTTCGAGGGTGGCGGGGTCGATCGCAGATACGCCGAGCCAGGTCGGTCGCTGGCGGCCGAGGTCGGCCTTGTTCTCGACGGCGATCGTCGGGACCTCCGTGTCGGCGATCGCCTCGCGCTCGCGCTGCCAGTCCGGGCGCGTCGGCTGGTCCGAGCCCTCGATCCACAGGACCAGGTCGGCGCCGGCGAGCTGTTCGCGGCCGAGCTCGACGCCGGCGCGCTCGAGGATATCGTCGCTGGGTCGCAGGCCGGCGGTGTCGACGACCGTCAGCTCGCGGCCCGCGATCGTCAGCTCGGCCTCGACGAAGTCTCGCGTGGTGCCGGGTTGCGCGGAGACCAGGGCCCGGCGGCGGCCGAGCAGGGCGTTGAACAGCGCGCTCTTGCCGGCGTTGGGCGGGCCGGCCAGGACCACGCGGGGCTTCGCGCGCGCGCGTCGGCCGGCCTCGTAGCGCGCGAGCCAGCGCTCGAGCTCGGCCTGGAGGTGCTGGCATTCGTCGGCCCAGCGCAGCTCGTCGGCGGCGGCGACGTCCTCGGGGAAATCGAGGTTGGCCTCGACCTCGATGCGGAGCTGCTCGAGCGCGGCCCGGACGACCTCGACTTCGCGGCCGAGCTCGCCGGCGACCAGGCGTTTGGCTTGCGCGAGCGCGGCCTGGGTGCGCGCGCCGATCAGCGCGGCGATACCCTCGACCTGATCGAGGCTGAGTCGGCCGTGCTCGAAGGCGCGGCGCGAGAAGTCGCCGGGTCCGGCCGCGCTGGCCCCGGCGGCGAGCATCAACTCGAGCACGCTGGCGACGTTGCAGGCGCCGGCGTGGATGTGCAGCTCGACCACGTCCTCGCCGGTGAACGAGCGCGGGCCGGGCATCCACGCGACCAGGATCGCCTCGCCTGCGAGATTGCGCAGGCCGAGCACGCGGGGCGCGGGCAGGGCTCCGACCTGTGCCTCGGCGATCGCTCGCGCACGCGGGCCGCTGAGGCGAACGATCGCCACCCCGCCGTCGGGGCTGCCGGTGGCGATCCCGACGAGGGTGTCCGAGGCGACCACGCCGGTCCCGACCATGCCCGGGTGTATAGCCAATCTCGGCAGGGCACGGTGAGCCGGGTGATCGTATTTACATCGTGCTCATACGCACGCGAATCGCGGATGTCCGTGGAATTCAGCGAGTGACCAGGGCCAGGCCGGGTTCGTGGTAACTCGGGTGTCCGTGGGATTCAGCGAGCGACCAGGGGTGGCAGGGCCAGGCCGCGTTCGTGGTAGCTCGGCCCGGGCTGCTCGACGATCGCGCCGCCCAGGCACACGTCGTCGGCGTAGAACACCACCGATTGGCGGCGGGCCACGGCGCGCTGGGGGAGGTCGAAGCGGACCTGCAGCTGGCCGTCGCCGAGCTCGGTCACCGCGCAGTCCTGGTCGCTCTGGCGATATCGCAGCTTCATCTTGCAGCGAAAGCTGCCCGGCTGCGGCGGCGCGCCGCTGACCCAGCTGACCTCGCTGGCGATCAGCTCGTCGCAATAGAGCGCAGGGTGTCGCTCACCGCGCTCGACGTAAACGACCTGCCTGGACATATCCTTGCCGACCACGAACCACGGCTCTCCGGCGCCGCCCAGGCCGAGGCCCTTGCGCTGGCCGATCGTGTAGTACGCCGCGCCCTGGTGCTGGCCCACGGGTACGCCCGCGAGGGTCTGGAACTCGCCCGGCTGGGCCGCGATGTAGCGGCCGAGGAACTCCGGGAAGTCGCGCTCGCCGATGAAGCAGACGCCGGTGCTGTCCTTCTTGGCGTGGGTGGCGATTCCGTGGCGCTCGGCGATGGCCCGCACCTCACGCTTGGGCAGGTCGCCGATCGGGAACAGGACCTGGCGGAGGGTCGCTTTTCCGATTGTATAGAGAAAGTAGGTCTGGTCCTTGGCGGCGTCGACGGCCTTGATCAGTCGGTGTTCGCCCGCCCGCAGCTCATTGCGGCAGTAGTGGCCGGTCGCCAGGTAGTCGGCTCCGAGCTTCATCGCCAGGTCGAAGAACACGGCGAATTTGATCTCCCGATTGCACAGGATGTCGGGGTTCGGCGTATGGCCGGCCTTGTAGTCGGCGATGAACTCGACGAACACGCGGTCCCAGTACTCCTGGACGAAGTTCACGGCGTAGTAGGCGATCCCGATCTGCTCGCAGACTCGGGCCACATCGGCGTAGTCGGCCGCCGCGCTGCACACCCCGCTGTCGTCCTGCTCCTCCCAGTTCTTCATAAACAGGCCGATCACCCGGTAGCCCTGCTGGTGGAGCAGGAGCGCCGCGACGGAGGAGTCGACGCCGCCGGACATCCCGACCACGACGGTCTGCTGCTGCGGGGCCATGCGCGGGCGATCGTCGGGTGCCCGGGCGCATACGTCAAGCCGCGCGTGGGCCTTCAGTCGCAGGATGAGACGTTGATCGCGGCGCTGGCGCCCTCGCCGAGGGTGGCGAATTCATCGCCTGCGCCGAGCCAGGTGACGGCCTCGCCGAGCATCTCGTCGGCGACGGGCAGCTTGCATGGTTCGCCGGCCAGCGCCTCGGCGGCGGTCTGTTCCGGCTGCATGGGATAGTAGAACAGGCTCGAGTGGCTGCGCATGAGGATCGCCGTGCCGTCCGGGTGGATCGATCCGCCGGTGAAGCGATTGTCGCCCTTCGGCGGCTGGACCTCGCCGACCTGGGTGGCCATGAGGGTCTTGCCGGTGGTCAACTCGCGCGGCAGGGCGAAGATCTGGGCCGGGCCGTCCTCGACCTTGGTCACGATCGTGACCTCGCCGGTGACGGGGTGGACCAGCAGCACCTCGGCGTCGTGGGCTCCATCGCTGTAGGTGAAGACCAGGCGGTCGGCGGCGATCGACTGCTCACCGGCGACGATGGCGGTTGGTTCGCTCATGCGATACAGCGTGTAGGCCAGGCGCTCCAGCGCGTTGTCGCCGATGTCGGCGATATACAGGCAGCTGCCGGCGGGGCAGGGGCCGCGGTCCATATCCTCCCAGTCGATGTTCTGGGCGCCGGTCACCTTGAAGGTCCCGAGGTCGGCGCCGGTGCGCGAGACGGCGAAGAAGCGCGAGGAGTCGCCGGAGTCGTTGTGGGCGAACAGGACGTCGGGGAGCAGCGAGCTGGCGGTGATGCCGGAGGTCTCGACGAGCTCGGGGTTGGCGAGCGTGCCCTGACGCGTCGGCTCGCCGCACTTCGGGCAGGTCTCGGCGCCGCCGCAGGTCACGGCGAGGGTCGCGGCGAGCAGGCATGGCGCGAGGTGACGGGGTGCGAGCAGCGTGGGCATGGATCCTCAGGCCGCGAGCATACGCGCCAGGCTCGCGGTGAGGAATCGTGGCGAGGTCGGCCCGCGGCGCGCAGCGCGGGTCACTGCGGCGTGTCGCAGCTGGCCCAGTTGACGATCTGATCGTGCTCGGCCGAGCTGAGCTTGGGGCTGCCCGCTGGCGGCATCGACCCCGACTCGACCTCCGAGCGCGCCAGGTCGGCGTCGGCGACGGCGCTGTCGTAATTGTCGAAGTTGATGTCGCCCGGGGCCCCGACCCGACCGGCGCCCGTGAGGGCGGTGCTGTGGCAGCTGGTGCACTTGGCCCACGCCGTCATTTCAGCGTACTTCGGGACCGTGACCTGCTTGCAATCGACGTTGCTCGCGCCGCTGGTGCAGCCGAGCAGGAGGTGGGCGGTGGAGACAAGGACGATGATTCGCGGCAGGGATGGCATGATTCACCGAGTCTGGGTGGCTGGTCTGCGCGACGGCAGACCTCGCCCATGAGTGCCCGGTCGAGGACCTGCGTTACAGGTCCGCATCCATTTCGCGCGCGAGGATCGCGCCGGGACATGATGCGTCGACGAGGTCGCCGACGAGGCCCTGCGTGGCGCGGCCGACGGAGATTGTTCCGGGTCGGGCGGCGGCGGCCAACGCGGCGGCGGCCTCGACGACGGGGCCAGCGAGCTCGATGCCCGCGTAGAGCTCGCCGGTGTCGACGCCGATCGTGAGCATATGACCGCGGGCCTGCATCGCCGCCGCGAGGGTCCGCGCGCAGTGGACGGCACAGCCCGCGGACTCGAAGATGCCGCGGCGGGCGGCGGTATCGTCGGTGGTCAGCGGGACGCCGGAGTGCCGGGCGAGCTCACGACGATAGTGCTCCTCGAAGTCCTTCGTGGCCCGGGGCCGCGGGTCGTGCAGGCGCGCGACCATGACGGTGGCCGCGAGCGAGGTGCCGAGCACGGCGGTCGGGACGTGGGTCAGGAACTCGTGGATCGCCGTGAGCACCGATTCACTGTCGCCCGACCAGGGCACATGATCGGCGCCTGGCAGCTCGATCAGCCGGGCTCTGGGGATCTGCTCCGCGAGTCGTCGCGCCTCGGTGACTGGCCATATGGGATCTCCGACGCGGTGCACGAGCATGGTCGGCGCGTGGACCATCGCCGCGATCCCGCTGATGTCGATCGCGGCGGCCGCGGCGAGCAGATGTCCGGCGTCGGCCCGGCTGGTCGCGCGGCGCAGCAGGGTCGCCCACCAGCGTCGATAAGCGCGCTCGCTGGCGAGGCTGGCCGCGAGCTCGTCGACGAACAGCGGCGCCCCCCAGCGCTCCCGCACTGCGGTGAGCGCCCGGGCGAGCTGCGCCGGTGCGGCGGGGTCGTGCTCCGGCAGCATGCGTACGCCGCTGGCCAGCAGCACCAGCGCGCGGACGCGGGCGGGGTGCGTCGCGGCCAGCAGCGTCGCCGCGGCAGCGCCGTCGCCGATGCCGATCACGACCGGCTGGTCGAGCGAGGCCGCGTCGAGCACCGCGAGCGCGTCCTCGACGAGGAGCTCCAGCGTCGGCTTCGCGGTGCGCTGCGACAGCCCGCAGCCGCTGCGGTCGAACATGACGACGCGGGCCATCGCGGCCAGGCTGCGCAGGAACTTCGCGGGCGCGGGGTGTTGCCATATCTGTTCGATATCCGTGACCCACTCGCCGACGAGGAGGACGTCGACCGATCCGTTGCCGAACACCTGGAAGCCGAGCTCGGCCCCGCGGCGCTCGGCCCAGCGGGTCCGGGGTGGCGCGAGCGGGAGGTTCCAGGTGTTGCTGGCGCGGGCGAGCGGACGGGGCTGCGAGGCGAGCTCGTGCTCCATGCTGCGCTGGATGACGCCGGCGATGCGGGCGTACTCGGTGGCCCAGGCGCGCTCCGTGTCGCCACCCCACTCCGGATCGAGCTCGGCGAGGGTCGCCAGCAGGTTGCGGCCCATCGAGCCGAAGTGGCGGGTGCTGAGGCCGTAGTGCGCGTGGCGCCGTCCGAGCTCCTCGAGCAGCGGGACCAGCCGCTCGGGCCTTCGCAGGTTGTCGATGGCCAGTTTGAGCGCGGCCGTCAGCATGCGCTGCTGTTGCGCCGGGTCGGAGCGAAACAGCGGGCGCACGGAAGGGTCGTCGGCGAACCATAGCTCGTAGAAGCGAGTGGCGAGGCGGTCGCCGGTGCTGGCGACGCGGGCGAAGGATTCGCCGAGCAGCGCGACCTCGCGGTCGCTGTCGCCGTCCGCGCCGATGAAGGGCCGATAGAGGGCGGCCAGCGCCTCGAGGGTATCTCGCACCTCGGCGGCCGAGGCCGGGCGGGCCTCGGGTTCGCGGGCGACCAGGCGGTCGACGATCTCCGTCAGTGGTCGCGGCACCTGCGGCATGCGCCCGGCCAGGCCCGGCATCTCGCAGTCCATCGCCGTGCGTGCCAGCTCGTCGCCGACGAGGTGGGCGAAGGGCAGCTCGCCCGCCAGCAGCTCGTACAACACGACGCCGAGGCCGTAGAGGTCCGAGCGCTCGTCCGCCGGCTTGCCGCGCCAGCGCTCCGGCGCGAGGTACATCGGCGTGCCGATCACCGTGCCTGCGACGGTGAGGGGGCCGGTCTCGTCGGTCTCCTCGGCCGGGAGCCGCGGCACCGAGGTCGGTAGATTGCTCAGCAGGGTGATGTCGACGCTCAGCGGTGCGGGCAGCGTCGCGGGCAGCGGCGCATCGCCGGAGCGCGCGGCCACGAGGTCGGTGAGCTTGGCCATGCCGAAGTCGAGCAGCTTCACCTCGCCATCGGCGGTGACCATGATGTTGGCCGGCTTGATGTCGCGATGGAGCACGCGCGAGTGGTGGGCGGCGGCGAGGCCCCGGGCCAGGCCGACGCCGATCGAGAGCACGCGCTGCCACTCCATCGGCCGGGCCAGGCGGTCGAGGCGGCTGCCGGCGACGTACTCGGAGGCGAGGTAAGGGTGGCCGTCGATGTTGCCGACGCGATAGGCGGCGACGATGTTGGGGTGCTGCAGGCGGGCGACGGCGCGTGCCTCGAGCGGGAAGCGCTCACGCGCGGCCGGGTCCGACGCGTCCGGCGCCACGAACTTGATCGCCACCAGGCGGTCGAGCAGGGTGTCGCGCGCGAGATATACATAACCCATCCCGCCGGCGCCGAGGTAGCGCACGACCTCGAAGTCGTCGAAGGTGGTGGGTGGTTGCCAGCGCATTGGCCATTGGTGCCTCGGTGTGCCTACCATGGCCGCAGCGCGAGCTACCGCGCATAAGGTGCGGCCGGGCCACGTAGCGCCATTGGAGGACCCATGGATTTGCGACCCGGGAATAGTTCCGCGCGGCTTGATCTCGCCCGCGGGCCATGAAGGTGCCCGGAGCCCTCGGATAGTCCCGAGGGCCCCGGGCGGTTGGCCGGGTGTATATGGATAACCCGTCGGGTGAGAGCGATATGCCGGCGGTGGAATGCGGTGATCGGTGGGACTTGCCGAAGGGCCGCATCCAGGCGCCTCGGCCGGGGCTCTCGAGTTGTAAGCGTCGGTCCGCCGCGGGGCGGGACGTTACAGGGCATTACAGCCGCGCGGCCCGCTGTAATGCCGCGTAATGCCCCGCTCCGCGGGCGTCGGACGCTACCTCGACGACCCGACGCCGACGCGTCACCCAACCCACCGATCGAAAAGGTAGACCCCGATGTTACGCAGCAGCCTCACAATCTCCCTCCTTTGCCCCCTCCTCATCGTCGCATGCACCGAGGATATGCCCGACTCCGAGCGCATCCACGGCACGGAGGACGACCTGGGCGAGATCGAGGACCCCGAGGCCGACTCGTCCGAGGCCCAGCCGACCCCGAGCACCCCGGGCCTCAGCAGCAACAACTGCGTCGGCGACAGCTGCGTCCAGGCGACCACCTGCGCGTCGGTCGGTCAGGAGCGCGGCATGTTCATGTGGGAGGAGTGGATCCTCGACAGCGTGAGCCCGACCCCGACCGCGCTGACCGACGAGCTCGTCGGCTTCGCCGCCAGCCACGGCGTCACCCGCATCTACTTCCAGGCCCAGGGCCACCTGCCGACCTCGGCCGGTCGCACCAAGCTCGCCGCGCTCATCGCCGCCGCCGACCAGCACTGCATCGGCGTCGACCTCCTGCTCGGCGACCACAGCTGGCACCTGCCCGGCCAGACCGGCGCCCAAAACCTCCTCACCAACGCCTATCAATTGGTCGCCGGCCTCGGCGCGACCGCCCGCCCGGTGCGCGTCCACTACGACGTCGAGCCGCACGCGAACGCCAGCTGGAACTCGAAGAACAACGCGCAGAAGACCGTCGCGCTCGGCCAGCTCATCAGCATGTACCAGTCCCTGCAGACCCTGGGCGGCCAGCTCGCCGCCCAGTACGCGGGCCAGCTCTCCGCGCCGCTCGAGATCGTGGGCGTCGCGCCGTACTGGTTCGACGAGAAGGTCTACTCCACCGCGGTGCCGGTGGGCGGCGTCACCCGGCCGATGATCGAGTGGATGAGCGACACCCTCGACGTGGTCAACCTGATGGACTACCGCGACACCTATACGAGCATGCGCAGCAAGGCGATCAATGAGGTGACCTACGCCCAGACCAGCGGCGGCAAGATCATCGCCGGCGTCGAGACGATCTGCGGCCTGTCGGCCTCCACCACCTTCTGCGAGGAGGGCGAGCAGGGCACGCCGTCCAAGCCGGGGATCTTCCCGGTGCTCAAGAAGGTCAACGACTACTTCGGCGCGGCCGCGCCGGACGCGTGGAGCGGCGTGTTCGTCCACCACACCGTGAGCTGGATGCCCCTGTCCCCCTGCAATGTGGCCCAGAACAATTGCGCGGCCGGCCAGACCTGCCAGACCAGCCAGATCATGTCCGCCTACGCGACCCGCAAGGGCCTCTCGCAGCAGGGCTGGGCTGTGTGCGTCGGCGAGGCCACCCCGAGCTGCGGCGACGGCGTCGTCAACGGCTCCGAGACCTGCGACGACGGCAACAGCGATGATACCGACCGCTGCTCGAATGCCTGCACCGTCCAGGCCTGCCCGTCCGCCGGCGACGTCAAGGGCCTGTGGGTGTGGAACGACTACGTGAACCTGGTCAACGACAGCGCCGCCGCCGGCGAGCTCCTCGACTTCGCCCGCGAGAAGGACGTCACCCGCCTCATCTTCGACCTGTGGGACGAGGAGGCCGGCGCCCTGCTCACCGCGACCACGCCGGGCCGCGGTCTCCTGGCCGACTTCATCGCCGACGCCGACGCCCGCTGCGTCGAGGTCGACCTCCTGGTCGGCCCGAAGACCGACACCGCGTTCCCCGCGATGGAGGGCTGGATGGACCCGTCGGGCAATGTCAACACCGCGATCGCCTTCGCCGAGGACGCCGTCGAATTCACCGACGCGCTCACCGGCCCGAAGCCGGTCGGCATCCACCTCGACATCGAACCCGCGCACGCCCCCGACATGGGCAGCAACACGGCCGGCGTGGTCGCCCGCCTCATCGACCGCCTGTACCAGATCACCGACGCCTTCGAGGCCGCGCAGGCGAGCGCCGGCACCACGCTGCGCATCAACACCGACGCCAACGTCTGGCTGCAGCACCACAACATCACCCGCAGCGGCGTCACCAAGGCCGCCCACGTGTGGCTGCTCGACCGCCTCGACGCGACCTTCATGGACTATGTGGATAACTCCACCAGCCTGATCGACTATGTCAGCACTGAGATGAGCTACGCCGCGGGGCTCAGCGACCGCCAGGTCATCGTCGGCGTCGAGACCATGTGCGGCCTCGACGACGGCGACACCTTCTGCGAGGAGGGCGAGGCGGCGATGGCCAGCGCGCTCGCCACGGTCGCCAGCTCGTACAGCGCGAACCCGGCCTGGCAGGGCACGGCGATCCACTACTACGACGCCTACGCGGTGCTGCCGAACTGAGCGGGGGCCGCGAGGAAATCGCGGCACACTCGCGTACCCTGGCGCGCTCGTGCTTCGCAGCGCGCCAGCATGGCGCCGGCCCGGGAGTCGGCCCGCGCTTCGTTCGCGCACAAGCCGCCCGCACAGCGAGGCCCATACCCGCACTGGTGGGCCGGGCTCGCGGCACCTTTACTCGGGCACCGGTCTTCCCTACCCTGGCAGCCCATGTCCACACGACACCCCCCCGGTCTCGGTCTCCCTGGAGCGCTCGTCTCGCTGATCCTCGGCGCCATCCTCGGTGTCGCGTGTGGCCCGCCGCCCGGCGCCTCGTGTCGCCTGAACCCGTTGTGCGGCTCCGGCGATATTGGCGCGACCTGCAACGGCAACGGCGACTGCATCTCGAACCACTGTTGCGGTAACAAGGACTGTGACGGCGGGACCTGCACCTACCAGTGCGGCGACGGAAAAAAGGATGCCTCGTGCCCCGGCGGCATGAACTGCCACGGCGGCGAGTGCTTCTTCGGCTGCGCTTTCGACACCGACTGCGCCAACGGCCAGCGCTGCAAAGACGGCAAGTTCTGCTCGTGGGATTGATTGGCACGCCGCCGCGTCACCCCCTGCGTCAGGACCTTGTTCCTGACGTGGGGCTCGCGGCGGCCGCTCTATGGGAAGAGTGGGCACATCTGGGTGTTGGGGTCGGGCTTGATGCACTTGTTCATGCAGTCCGGGATGCCGCACGGGTAACAGCACAGCAGGCCGGGAGCGCAGCCGTCCGGGTTGTCTTGACAGACCTCGCCCTCGCCGAGGCCGCCGCCGCCGGTTGTGCCGGTGCTGGCGTCGGTGCTGGTGCCGGTGTCGGTGCCGGTGCCCGTTGCGTCGGTGCCGGTGCCGGTTGTGTCGGTGCCAGTGCCGGTTGTGCTGGCGTCGGTGGTGGTGTCGGGGTCAGTGGTTTGGCTATCGGAGTTGCCCGAGGTGGTCCCGGAAATGCTGCCCTCGGTGGTCGGGGTGGTGCTGGTCGAGCCGGCGGCGGTGGTGGTCGGGGTGGTGTCCGCGGTGGTCGAGCCGGCGGCGGTGGTCGGGCCATTGCTGTCGGTGTTCTGCCCCGTATCGTTGTCGCTACCCAGAAGAATGCAGCCGCTGCTCAACATACCGCCGAGCGCGAGTCCCCAGGCCTTGCTAGCGAGCCGCGCGCGAGCCAGTGTCTGCGCGTGGGCGCACGATTTGCCGATATTGATCTCGCTCCATGAATTGTGCTTCATAACAGATACTCTCCCGTAACGCCGCAGCTTACGGCGTTCGGGTCGCCTTGAAAAGACAATTGCTCGCCCACCCGAAGATCCCCCTTCGCGGACCAGCGGCCGCACAGGATCGTCGTGGTCATGATTGTGTCGCCGTAGCCCGTCGGGTACCGCTCGGCCTGGGCCACGGCGACCGGGATGCTTCGGGCCGTTGACCTTCGGGGCCGGAGCAGGCGGGCGACGCCGCGCCTGTAATGGCCTGTAATGGTCCGTGCCGGGCCCGGAGCGCACCATCGTTGTGGCGAGGTGGCAGCACCGCGCACGCGCATCAACCGTGAATCACTAGGTCTTACGTATGAACTCCCGCACCTGCAACCTTCGTATCGCTCCCATCTCCCTCGCCCTGCTCGCCGCGCTCAGCGGCGCCTGCGGGGACAGCGGCGACGGCGGCTATTCCTCCTACAGCGTCTCCGAAGGCGGTGGCGACAGCGGTGGCGGTGTCACCGGCTATGACAGCTCGCCCACCACCACCGCCAGCGACCCCACCAACGGCAGCTCGCCCACGAGCGGCGCAGGCTCCGACAGCGCGGGTAACACCGATGGCGGGGACTCGGGGAACACCAGCGGCGCCGACACCGGGGACGCGACCAGCGGCGACGCCAGCACCGGCGACGCGAGCAGCAGCACCGGGACCACTGGCGAGGCCGCGTGTGACATCGAGACGCCGGTCGTGCTGTACCTGTCGCCCGACGACTCGAATTCGACGAGCTCGCCGGTGCAGGTCCGCGAGGCGGTGCTCGGCGACTTCGGCGGCCTGAACGGGGTGCCGATCCGCACCTGGGAGTTCATGAATTACTACAGCTTCGCCTACGCCGCGGCCGAGCCCGGGCAGGTGCGGGTGACGCCTGAGCTGGCCCAATTCCAGGGCCAGCCCGACGGCCAGTACACCATGCAGATCGGCATCAGCGGCGAGGCCGTCCCGGCCGCCGACCGCCCCCTGATGAACGTCACCCTCGTCCTCGACGAGTCCGGCTCGATGCAGGGCCTGCCGATCGAGATGGAGCGCGAGGTCTGTCGCACGATCGCCGGCAGCCTGCGCAAGGGTGACATTGTCTCGATGGTCGGCTGGGACACCAGCAACGCCGTCAAGCTCGCCGGCCACGTGGTCCAGAGCGCCAACGACCCCACGATCGTGGCCGAGTGCGACGCCCTCGAGTCGGGTGGTGGCACCGACCTGAGCGGTGGCCTGAACGCCGGCTACATGCTGGCGAGCGAGCACTTCACCCCGGGCCGCATCAACCGCGTGGTCCTGATCAGCGACGGCGGCGCGAACGCTGGCGAGACCGACATCGCGGTCATCGCCCAGGGCGCCGGCGACCAGGGCCAGGACGGTATCTACCTGGTCGGTGTCGGGGTCGGCACCAGCGACAGTTACAAGGATGAGCTGATGGATGTGGTCACGGACGCCGGCAAGGGCGCGTCGCTGTTCATCCCGCACAAGGCCGAGGCGACCCGGATGTTCAAGGACCGCTTCGTCTCGACGATGATGGTCGCCGCCCGCGACGTCCGCGTCCGCCTCGACATGCCGCCCGGCTTCGAGATCGTGCGCTTCTCCGGCGAGGAGTTCAGCAGCAACCCCAGCGAGATCGAGCCGCAGCACCTGGCCCCGAATGACGCGATGGTGTTCCATCAGACCGTCGAGACCTGCGCCCCGGCGCTCGTCGACGCCGAGGCCAGCATCACGATCACGACGCGCTTCCAGGACGCCGTCACCTTCGAACAGCGCGAGGTCCAGGAGACCCGCAAGATCGCCGAGCTGCTGGCCGACCCGTCCGCCAACCTGCTCAAGGGCGCCGCCGTGTTCGCCTACGCCGAGGGCCTCAAGGCCATCCAAAGCGGCGACCCGGCCGGCAAGACCCGCGCCCTCGAGGCCCTCACCCTCGCCGAGGCCGCCCTCCCCGGCGACAAGGACCTGGCGGAGATCCGCGCCGTCCTCGAGGCGCTGTAACGATCGGCTGGCCGCGAACGACGGCGCCGCAGGCACGAGTCGGAGGGCGACCAGTCCTGGACGACCCGGATGTCGCCAGCCCGCGAGGCCATGCTGGCCGGTGTGAGGCAGACGCGACGCGACGAGGGCAACCTCGCCGCGTCGCTTCGCTTATGGGAAGAGCGGGCACATCTGGGTGTTGGGGTCGGGCTTGATGCACTTGTTCATGCAGTCCGGGATCCCGCACGGATAGCAGCACAGCAGGCCAGGCGCGCAGCCGTCCGGGGCGTCCTGACAGACCTCGCCCTCGCCGAGCCCGCCGCCACCGGTTGTGCCGGTGCCGGTGGTGGTGTCGGTGTCGGTACCTGTGTCGGTCGCGGTGCCGGTGCCGGTTACGTCGGTGGTGCCGGTGCCGGTGCCGTTTGTGTCGGTGGCCGTCGCGCTGGGGTCCGTGGTCGTGACTTCGGTGGCGGTCGCGCTGGCGTCGGTGGTCGGGGTGTCGGTGGTCGGGGTGTCGGTGCCGCTTATGCTCTCGCTGCCGGTCGGGGTAGTCGCGCTGGGGTCGGTGGTGGTCGGGTTGTCGGTGGTCGCGTTGCCGGTGTCCGGACCATTACTATTGGTATTCTGCCCCGTATCGTTATCACTACCCAGCAGAATACAGCCGCTGCTCAACATAGCGCCGAGCGCGAGCCCCCAGGCTTTGCGAGCGAGGCGCGCGGGGATCCATGAGTGCGCGTGGGCGCAGGAATTGCCGATAGATATCTCGCTCGATGAATTGTGCTTCATAACCGATACTCCTTCGCTACCGCCATGTTGTACGGCAATCGGGGCGATCTGAGAAGGCAATTGCTCGTGCCGCCCGTGACACTTCCACCTTCGCGGACCTGGGCCGCACAGAGCCCCTGGTGGCGGCGCGGCGCGGCCAGGGGGTGGGAGGCCACGGGCCTGTAAGGGCGCGTAATGATCATGGCGACGGCGCCCGACGCTACCAGGACATCGAAGGTCGAGGCCGCCAGCGGCGGTCGCTCGAAACCTCCAACCAGTATTCACGCTCTCCGAGCAAAAGGTAGCAGTGTCATGAATATCCGCACCCTCGTCATCTCCCTCCTTTGCCCCCTCTTTGCCGTCGCCTGCGATATCGATGACGGCACCATCTCCGAGCGCGAGCTCGACGCGGCCTTTGACGACGAGCTCGCCGAGGAGCTCGCCGACGACTGCGAGGGTCCCGCGTGCGAGTTCGCCGCGTTCACCTGCGGCGACGGGGAGCTGAACGCCGGTGAGCAGTGCGACGACGGCAACGGCGAGGCGGGCGACGGCTGCGAGGCCTGCCGCATCCGCCCGGTCAACGATATCTTCACCAACGACGGCGCGCCCGCGGGCGACGATTGCGAGGCCCCGGGTGCGTGCTGGCGGCGTTCACGTGCGGCGACGGGGAGCTGAACGCCGGTGAGCAGTGCGACGACGGCAACGGCGAGGCGGGCGACGGCTGCGAGGCCTGCCGCGTCCGCCCGGTCAACGATATCCTCACCAACGACGGCGCGCCCGCGGGCGACGATTGCGAGGGCCCCGCGTGCGAGCTGGCGGCGTTCACCTGCGGCGACGGGGAGCTGAACGCCGGGGAGCAGTGCGACGACGGCAACGGCGAGGCGGGCGACGGCTGCGAGGCCTGCCGCATCCGCCCGGTCAACGATATCTTCACCAACGACGGCGCGCCCGCGGGCGACGATTGCGAGGGCCCCGCGTGCGAGCTGGCGGCGTTCACCTGCGGCGACGGGGAGCTGAACGCCGGGGAGCAGTGCGACGACGGCAACGGCGAGGCGGGCGACGGCTGCGAGGCCTGCCGCATCCGCCCGGTCAACGATATCTTCGGTAGCAACGGCGCCCCCTCCGGCGACGACTGCGAGGGCCCCGCGTGCGAGCTTGCCGCGTTCACCTGCGGCGACGGGGAGCTGAACGCCGGGGAGCAGTGCGACGACGGCAACGGCGACGCCGGCGACGGCTGCGAGGCCTGCCGCATCCGCCCGGTCACCGATATCTTCGGCACGCCCTGAATCGCCGAGACCGCCAACCAACAGCGCACAACCGTCGGCCCCACGAGGTGCTTCTCCGGAAGCGACGCTCGTGGGGCCGATGTCCGTGACAGGCCCGGCAGGTGGCACCACACGCCGAGGGCCTCAAGGCCATCCAGGGCGGCGACCAGTCCGGCAAGACCCGCGCCCTCGAGGCTCTCAGGCGCGCCGACTCCGCCCTCCCCGGCGACCCGGACCTGGCGGAGCTCCGCGCCGCCCCCGAGGCGCTGCAAGGGCTCGTGGACCTGTAATCGCCTGTAATCGGCCGCCTCGTCGGCACTCGACGCTACCCGATCACGGACCTCGACGACGGGGCCCGCACCACACACCACTCGCAAGAACGGTAGCATTCCATGACCCGCACAATTATCAGCCCGCTCACCCTGTCCCTGCTTTGTCCGCTTCTGGCGTTCGCGTGCGATATCGAGGACATGGCCGACGCCGACCACCTCGACCACCTCGACGATCTCGACGAGGCCGTCAACGGGGCCGAAGCTGCCGCAGCCAGCCCCACACCCGGACCAAATCCAATGGCGCTCAGCGGCCAGTGCAATGGCATCAACTGCGCACAGACGTCCGTGGAGGAGTGGGTCAGCGAAGTGGAGGCAGATCAGCCCCGGAATTGGTGGCGCTTTGATAGTGAGATGGCCGATGACTTCGGCTACCATCCGTTTGACGGCGACCTCCTCAACGGCGCCGTCATCGAGCTCGGTACGCCGTTCGGGAACGCGGTGAAACTCGGGACGACCCCGTGGTCGTGCGTCCATATCGGCGACATCGAGACACTTCAGAAGCCCTGGACGGTCGAGGCCATCTTCGCGGCGGACGGCACCGGAGCCACCGGGAACCCCTCGACCTCGGTGCTCGTCGGTCCGGTCTCCGGCTCTGTGGCGCCCGGCACGCTCAAGGCGGAGACCTGGGACAACTCGGGCAAGATGGGATATACGACCCCGTGGGACACCACCTTCACCTCCCCCGCCGCGGCCACTCCGACCACCTTCAAGCACGTGGTCTTTGTCGGCACTGTGGATGGCATGAAGCTCTATGTGAACGGAGCACTCGTCGGCCAGAACCCTGCGACCATGGACCTCGCCCTCGGCGGCATCGGCGGAGTCTCGTGCGAGGTCGGCTGGGCCCCGGGCGGCGTGTTCGGCGGCCTCATCGACGAGATGGTGGTCTACGAGGGCGAGCTCGGCGTGGAGCGGATCGCGGCCCATTTTGCCGCTGCCAAGAGCGTGCTCGAGTACGAGTATGACTGTGGTAATAGTGTTGTTGAGGGCGTGGAGGAGTGCGACGATGGTAACACCGATAACACCGACCGCTGCTCCAACACCTGCCAGGTCCAGGCCTGCCCTCAGGGTGCGCCGGTGCGGGCCATGTGGGTATGGAACGACTACACCAACATCGCCAACGACCCCACCGAGATCAAGGATCTCCTCGACTTCTCCCGGTCGAAGGCGGTGAACCGGCTGTTCTTCGACGTCTACGACCTCGAGGCGGGCGGCTTCATGACTGCAACGCCCGCGGGCAAGGCGACGCTCGCCACGTTCATCGCCAGCGCCGACGCACGCTGCCTCGAAGTGGAACTCCTCATCGGCCCGAAGAAGGACGGCGATAAGTTCCCCGCGTCGATGACGGGGTGGATGGACAGCGGTGGCAATGTCAACGTGGCAGTCGCCGTCGTCGCGGAGGCAGTCACCTTTACCCAGAATCTCCAGGGCCGAAAGCCCGTCGGGATCCACCTGGACCTCGAGCCCAGTCACGCGTCCGACTGGGACAAGAATGCTACTGAGACAAAGAAGCAGGAAATCTACGGACGCCTCATCGATCGTCTCTACACGATCGCCGATGCCTTCGCCCCCAACGACCCGGAATTCCGGTTGAACGCCGACGCCCCAGTCTCGCTGAACGAATGGATCACGCACGGCAACGGCCCCAATCAGAACGCCTACATGTACCTCCTCGACCGCCTCGACGTCACGTTCATGGACTACATCGACTTTGCGGGGGTACCAGGCCCGGGGGACGGCCTCATCCCCTATGTGAGCGATGAGCTCGCATATGCACGTGACCACGTTCCAGGGCGCAAGATCATCGTCGGCGTGGAGACATTGCCGCCCATCGGGGATCTCGCCGATGAGAATACCTTCCACGAGGAGGGTGCGGATGCAATGAACTCGGCGCTGAATAGCGTGTCGAGCAGCTACGCCAACAATTCCGCGTTCAAGGGCGTCGCAATCCACTGCTACGAGACCTACCCCTCGCTCATGCAATGACCGTAGGCTGACGCGCGGTCATTCGACAAGGGCGGCGTCTCCGGGATCCCGGAGGCGCCGCCCTCTCGCGCGCGGGCCCGGGGCGCTCGTGTAATCCCGCGTAATGACCCGCTGCGCCGCTCCGCGGCGCTACCTAATCAACGAGGGCGCCACCCGCGAGCACGACGCTCCGGGGGCCCACCGCCCTCAGCAAAGGTAGTTTCTCATGCTTCGCAACACCACGGCCCTCGCTCTCCTCTGCCCCCTCCTCGCGCTCGGTTGCGACGCCGACCCTGGACCCGACACGGCCTCGACCGACGGGCCCGAGTTGGCTCCGGCCGACGAGAGCTCCGGGGCGGACGAGGAGCCGTCCAGCTCGCTTGGCGGCGACGACTCGCTCGGGAGCGACGAATGTGTCGACGAATCGTGCGAGCAATACGCCTGCGGCGCCGTCTGCTCGAGCACCTCGGTCAGCTTCCTCGCGTGCTCAGCGGCCAACCAGTGGGCGCAGGACCAGGATGACCTCGCGCAGACATTCACCACCTGCGGCGCCTTCACGCTCACCGCAGTGAAGCTGCCGATGTTCCGCTGCTCGGCCAACGGTGACGTCCAGCTCAAGCTCTCGCTGCGCACGGTGACGAACAACCAGCCGGGGGCCACGGTGCTCGCACAATCCGACGTGATCCCGCCGGGCGGCGTCCATGACGACTGTCAGGGCCCCACCTACGACTTCCAGGACGTGACCTTCTCCTTCGCCAGCAAGCCGCAGCTGGCCGCCGGGACCTACGCGCTCGTGCTCGAGACATCCCCGGTGCCGCCGGCGACCAGCTCGTATGGCTCGGTGTTTTGGCAGCGCAGCCACGACTTCGCCCCGAACCCCTACGCGGGCGGCACCTACTGGCATCGCTACCAGTGGGGCAACAACCCGCCGCAGGCGTGGACGGGCAACAACAACTACGACCTGAGCTTCTCGTTGCAGTCCCTGTGCGGCGATGACGTGCTCGATTCGGGCGAGCAGTGCGACAACGGCGGGAGCAACGGGAACAACGCCGCCTGCAAGCTCAATTGCACGACCAACGTGTGCGGCGACGGCTTCAAGGGCCCGGGCGAGCAATGCGACCTCGGCGGGAGCAACGCGAACACCGCCGGCTGCAAGAGCGACTGCACAATGAACGTGTGCGGGGACGGCTTCAAGGGCCCGAATGAGGTGTGCGACGACGGCAACACCGTCGGGGGCGACCTATGCTCCAGCAGTTGCAGCGAGAAGATGCGGCTGGCGATCCCGTCGTACATCAATCCCGACCTCGACAGCGATCCATCACAATGGAGTACGCTGCTCGCCAACACTGCCCCCGGCGACATCGTCATGATCAACCCGGCGGACGGTCAGGACGGCGAATTTGGTCAGGAGTGGCTTGATGCGACGGTCCAGGCCAGGGACCAGGGCAAGATTGTCCTCGCCTACGTCTCCACGCGCTGGGGCGCCCGTTACTTTGACCGGAACGACTGCTTGGCGAGGAACGAGGGGCCGAGTGAGAACTGCCAGATGGACAGCGGGACGTACACCTTCCTCCTCGACGGCGAGGTCGAGACGGAGACGACGCAGTACATCCAGGCCGACATCGACAATTACTACAGCTGGTATTCGCCCTCCGGGATCTTCCTGGATGAGGGTCCGACCGTCTGGGAAGACACGATCGACGGGGTCACGCAAGCGAAGTGCCAGGATGTCGAGGCCCACTATGCATGGCTCGCCAACTATGTGCGTGAGCACGACGGTGGCGCGACCGTGGCCATCAATCCGGGCACCAAGACCTGTGAGAGCTACCTCGATTACTTCGATATCATCGCCAACTTCGAGGGCAGCGCCAGCACGTACCTGAACAGCTGGGCGGACTATACTCAGAGCTGGCCGGCGAACTACCCGGCGAGTCGCTTCTGGCACATCGTTCACAGCGCTCCGGCGGCCCAGCTCGACAGCATCATCACCAAGGCGGGCCAGCGCAATGCGGGGTGGGTCGATGTCACGGACCACGACTATGGTGCTTTGCCCAGTTACCTCGCGGCCGAGGCCGCGAAGCTGCACTGAGCCGATTACCGCTGCAGCCACGCCTCCACGGCCGCCAGCTCGCTCTGGCGCGCCGGCCCCGCGGCGCGAAGCGCCTCGGCGGCTTGCATTGCCAGTTCGCGGGCGCGGTCCAGGTCGCGGCCGCGTCCGGCGGGGCTGTCATGGAGCGCCCGGGCCAGGTCGAACATTGCGGCGCCGAGCTTGTCGCCGCGGTGGCCTGGTCGCTGGCGGATCTGCAGCGCTCGCTCGAGCAGCGGGACGGCCTCCTCGGGGTTTCCGCGGCGGGTGGCGACGGCGGCCAGGCTGGTGAGGGCGTCGGCGACCTCGGGCACGTCGGGGCCGAGGTTGGTCTCCCATACGGTCAGGGCCTCGTTGAGGCGGGCAGTGGCCTCCGCGGGGGCGCCGGCTTCGAGCTGGGCCCGGCCGAGGATATACAGGGACAACGCCGTCACCGGGTGTTGCGCGCCCTTGGTCCGCAGCGAGATGGCCAGCGCGCGGTCGGCCAGCAGCTGCGCTGCCTCGGGGTCGTGGGGGAGCTGGATGAGGGCGAGGGCGTTGAGGAAGTTTGCGACCTCGGGGTGCTCCGCGCCGAGCACGCTCTCGGCGGTCGAGAGCGCCTCGCGGGCGAGGGTGATGGCCTCGTCGTTCGCGCCCAGGGCGTCGCGGACGGCTGCGAGGCTCTGGAGGGACAATGCGACGTCGAGGTGGTGCGCCCCGAATTTCCCGCGGCGGATCATGAGCCCCTTCTCGAGCAGCAATTGCGCCTCCTCGTGGTCGCCCAGCGCGTGGCTGAGCACGCCGAGGTTATTGTAGATACTCGCCATCCCCGGGTGTCCGGGGGTCAGGACGCGCTCGCGGATCGCGAACGCCCGCTTGAACCGGGCCTTTGCGCCTTCGCTGTCGCCGCGGGTCAGGCGGACGAGGCCGAGGTTGGACAGCGTGGTGGCGACATCGCGGTGATCCGGGCCGAGGGCGGCCTCGCGGATCGCCAGGGCCTGCTCCAGCAGGTCCTGGGCCTCGCCGTAGGCGCCGCGGATGTATTGCAGGTAGCCGAGGTTATTGAGGGTAGTGGCGACCTCGATGTGCTGCGGGCCGAGGGCGGCGCGGCGGATCTTGAGCGCGCGTTCGAACGCAGATTGCGATTGTGGGTAGATGCCCTGCGTCAGGTACAGCAGGCCGAGGTTATTGAGGGTCGTGGCGACGCTCGGGTGATCGGGGCCGAGGGCGGCCTCACCGATCGCCAGGGCCCGCTCGTACGACGCCGACGCGGCGGCGTACGAGCCCAGCGCGCGCTGGACGACGGCGAGGTTATTGAGGGTGGTGGCGACCTCGGGGTGATCGGGGCCGAGCACCTCCTCGCGGATCGCCAGCGCCTGCTGATTGAACTGCAGCGCGTCCTCGAAGCCGCTCTGGGCGCTGTGGACCATCGCCAGGTTATTGAAGAGGCTGGCGCCGAGCAGGCCGCGCTCCTGCCCGAGGCGGCGGATCTGCACCTCGGCGGGCAGCGACCACAGCAGGCCCTCGGCGGGTCGGGCCTGGCCGACGCCGACGGTGCTGACGAGCTGGACAGCGGCCCGGGCGGCGATCTCATCCGCGCCGACGCCACCGGCGTCGAGGTAGACGCGCTTCAGGGCCGCCTCGCCGTGGTCACGCAGCTCCGCGTGGGCGGCGAGGTTGCCGACCATCGCGCGGGCCTCGATAGCGAGGGGACGATAGGCGAGCGCCTCGGCCGAGGTGAGCAGGGCCTCGGCGCGCACGAGCCCCTCCTCATAGCGGCCGGCGGCCAGGAGTCCCTGGATGCGCATCATTTCGCGGCGGAGGGCCTCGACCTGCCGGCGTGCGCCGGGGCCGGACGGTGGTTCCGGGCGTCGCTCGAGGATCGCTCGCTCCGCGCAGGGGGCGACCTGTTCGAGGCCAGCGATGGCCGGGAGGACCAGCTGCACGTCGGTCGCGGTGCTGTCGCCGAGGACCTCGAGCAGTCCGGCGAGGGCGTCGCGGCGCTCGTCGAGGCAAGCGGTCGAGAGTGCATACAATGCCGGCGAGCGGGTGTCGTCGACCTGCGCCTCGCGGCAGACCTGGGTCCGCATCTCCGACCAGGAAGCGGTCCAGCGGTCGATCTGCGGCCCGGCCTTTTCGTAGGTGCTGCCCGCATAGCTGACCTCGGTGGCGAGCAGCGTCGCCCGCAGGGCGGCCTTGGCCTCGTCGTTCCACACGGCCGCGATCTCGGCGCCATGCGATTCACACTCGGCGATACGCTGGGTGCGCAGGCCGAGGATGACGGCGACGACGATGCCCACGGCGCCGACGCCGATCAGCACCCCTGCGGTCCGCTGGCGGGTCTGGCCGCGGGCGATCGCCGCGAGCAGGTCGTCCATCGTCGGGAAGCGGTGGGTCGGCGCGCGGGCGAGGCCGCGCTCGAGCACGCGGCGGAGGAATGCGGGCACCTTGCTGTTCCGGCGCGACAGCGCGTCGATCTCCCCGTTGGTGACCGAGTGCATGATCGCGTGCAGCGTCTTGCCCTTGAATGGTCGCTGGCCGTACAGCGCCTCCCACAGCGCGATGCAGAACGAGAACTGGTCGGTCCAGGCCTCGACCTGGGCGCCCTGCCACTGCTCGGGTGCCATGTATGCCGGGGTGCCGAGCAGCGTGCCCTCGCGGGTCAATCGTGGATCGGAGTGTACTTGCGAGTCGCTGGCCGGCGTATCGTCGGCCAGGACCGCGGTCGGCTCGACCGCGCGGGCGAGGCCGAAGTCCATGACGCGGACGCGCCCGTCGCTGCCCACCATCATATTGTCGGGCTTGAAATCGCGGTGGATAAGGCCGGCCTTGTGCGCCGCGGCGAGGCCGCGACCGGCGGCGAGGAAGAGGTCGAGGATCTCCCGGACCGATCTGTTACGCTGCTGCGTCCACCGGGTGACGGTCATCCCCTCGATGAACTCCATGGCGATAAACACCTCGGCGCCGACGGTCCCGACATCGAACACGGACAGCGGGGCAGCGGCGGCCGGGCCTGCGGGTCGGCGGAAGTGACGTGGGGGTCCGGGCGCACACGGGCGACCTGCGTCAGCTCCGGGGGGAGGCGGCATAGACCGCCCCCATGCCGCCGGTGCCGAGCAGCGATAGGACGACGTAGCGGCCGACGAGCCCGCCGCGGGCGCGCAGGCCCGCGTCGCTGACCGGCGCGGAAAGGGTGTTCGAGGACCCACCCTCCGAGAGCGTGGCCGTCCGGGCGATGGCCAGGTCCGGGTCGTCACGCGCGTGCTCGTCGCACGGCCACCAGGCCTTGGTACCATGCCCGGGGAGGTCACCTCCGAGCGGACGTAGCCGAGGATCTCCGCCGCCCCTCCACCGCCCGGTGAGGACACGACCCCGCTGTGCTCGGAGCGCCCGAGGGCGAGGAGGCGGCGCGGGGCGGGGCGGCGTCATCGGGACCGAGCGGGGCTTGCCCCCCTTCGGCGGGCCGATGTGGCCGTTCCAGTCCGCGAACTCCACGTGGACCTTGTTGGCCCCGTAGTCGATGCGGCTCCACTCGAGGGCGATGATCTCGCCGATGCGCATGCCCGCGTCGCCCCCGAGGAGGACGAGCACGAGGGTCCGCGGGTCGCTGCCCGCCGCGTGGACGAGCCGCTCGTAGTCCTCCGGGATGTAGAAGGCGTGGCGGTGGTCGTTGTCCTTGAGCCGCTTGATCTTCGGCACGCTGGCCACGTGCCCCTTGGCCTGGGCGTCGCGCAAGATCTGGCCGAGCGCCTGGAGGATCTTATTGATGGTGCCGGCGGCGAGCTCGAGCTTCTTGATCTCGAGGACATGGTCCGCGGTGATCTGATCGACGCGCAGGGCCCCGAACATCGGGATGAGGTGTTGCTTGAGGTTCATCTGCATGTTGGCCGCCGTGCTCGGTCGCAGTCGGCATGCCCGCACGTGTTCATCCACGAAACGGACAGCGAACTCGGCGAACTTCGGCGCGGGCTCCTTCTCTCTAGCGGATCGTCCCGTGAGAAAGCCACGGGCCTTCTCACGTGCCCAGCGCTCGGTCGAGGTGCGCGAGGCATGCGGCGACTTCCATCGCCTCCGTACCTCTTGACCTTCCACGAGCATCTTGACGTCGGCCTCCAGTGTGGTGCTGCCCCGGTAGGGGGCGATGGTGATCTTGGTGATCTCTCCGGTCGAAACTGACATGGGGAACTCCATGACAGCTCACAAGCGCGCTCAACATACAGCGCGCCTGCGAGCGTTGCAATCAAAATCGCTAACCACTGAGTGCTACTGAGCACTACTCACGAAGGCGACCATCGTTTTCCATACCAGCGACGATCTCCCGAAAACGGACCAGCTTGCAGCCAACTGGAGCCATGGCGATCAACCACCGGCGACGCAGTTCTTGTGGGATGGCCATCAGTGCCGTAACGACCTCGGCGTCTCGTTCTGTGCCCGGCCGGTAGTGGTCAGGGTCCTGCCTCCAGTACGGGATCGCCTCAAGCGCCAGGATGCTTTCGAGCGTTGTACGGTCAAGCCGCTGATCGTTCGGGCTCGATCTTTCATCTGCGCGCCGTAGTACGCCATTCAGGCACGTGGCGCACACGACCTGATCGTCCGAGAATCGACACAGCCCTTCGATCTCTGGTCGCTTGCAGCAATTGCATTCAAAAACGTTCCTGGGTCTCCGATCGCCGATTTTGTCCGACGCGCGAAGTAGCCGACGAGAATGGGTGGCTTTGGCGACGCTCTCCACCAAGTCCTCCAGTGAAGCGAGCACAACATCACAGGTGATGAGTCTCAGCCGCCGCCATGAGAACGGTGGCCGATCACGATCCTCGTCAGGCTCGCCCCTGTCAGGATTAGAGGGTTCGACCGCAACGACCGCAAGCGCTTGGAGAGTCAGGCCCACCCCGCGAGTCATCAGGTGTCGCAAGAGGTGGACGGTCTGATGTAGTGGCGCTTTGACGGCAAGCGCCCCATATTGTGGCACGCGTGGCATGTGTCCTTGCCTAGCCCTGGCCGAGAGCAGCGATGATGCCGGCGAGCGCCGCTTCCTCGCGTGCACGGTAGTCCCGGTGGATGCCCCGGCTCGCGGAGCCGGGCACCTTCGGGAAGTTCTGGGGAGGTGGTGCACCGGGTGGGTGCAGGCCCACGCGTGCCAGCGCCTCGCTTACGACCCCGAGCATGTCTTTGGCGCCGGCCGAGTCCACGTCGCTGGCCCACAGACACCCCGGCCGCATCTCCCAAAGCTCGGACCGGTTGGGGACCCGGACGTCAGCGAAGCTGACACGCCCCGCGAGCGCCTCGGGCACCCGGAGTGGTAACGGGTCGCTCGGATCGGGCAGCCGCCGGTTCCACACGCAGAGCACCGGCCCCACGAGCTCCTCCGCGATGGCGCGCATCCCGTTGTGGAACGCCGTCGGCGAATCCATCAACATGACCCACAAATCGGGCCGGAGGGTGTGCGCGACGTTCGAGCACGCCCAGACGTCGACCACGCGCAGGTCCCACGGACCGGGCGGGACGTTCTCGGTCGCGTCCGCCCAGGGAAGGGTGGGCGTGAGGAACTCCGCCATGTCGTTGTTCTGGTCTAGCGAGAGCCCAAGCGCAGCGAACCCGAGCGCGTGGGCGTAGTAGACGGTATGGGAGGCGAACAGGGTGGATCCGACGCCACCCTTGCGGTTGAGGAAACAGATCGTTTTTGTTCTCATGATTGTTGGCTCCTATGTATGCACATCGTTGTGGCACCCTATGAGTGCCATTGACCATTGCGCGCACGCCATGGCCAGCGTCCCAGCACCTGAACCTCAGCGACCACGCGATGAAGCAGCAGAGCAGAGGCGAGCGACTCCAGCCCCGGGCGGGAGCGCGTGTTGCCGCCCAGGCTGTAGAGCTTGCCTCGCTGCTGCTCGAAGCGGGGTTTTTCGTCGACGAGGATAACGTCGATAAATGTGCTGCTGCGCCACCTGAAGGTGATCAGGCCACGGTCCAGCCGGGTGGTCGTGTAGTCCAGCTCCAGCCTGGTCATCATGTAGCCGAGCGCGGCTTCATCGACGAACAACTCCCCAGCGACCCAGACGGCGTGCCCGTCTGGGTTCATGGGCAGCGGTTGGCGGCGCATGAGTCTCGTCTGTGCGTCGGTCTGGAGGTCCGGCCATTCCCCACCCCAGGAGACGAGGTTGTAGTGCTCGAGCTCCACAAGGAAGTCCTCCAGCGTGACCTGGTCGAGCAGCGGAGTGATCGTGAAGAGCGGGCCCTCCTGCTCAGGGAAGTGGTGGATCCCGCTATGCTTCGCCAACTGAATCGAGCCGCGCTTCCAGGCCGGCACCACCACCCGATCGTTGACATAGTCGGTCCCGTGGAACCACTCGAGCGAGGTGACCATCGCCTCATCCGCGAAGTAGTCGCCGGCGACCATGAAGTAGTGGCCTTTGGGGCGAGTCTTCGTCGGAAGCTTCGACGGCGGGTCACTCCATGAACTGGCAAGTCTCGGGTTGAAGGCAGTTGGGTGGAGAGGCTGCGGCTCCGGCGTGACCCCTTCGCGGGTCTGCGTCGGCCAGCTTGGGTAGGCGCCCCCACTTTCGGCGAGCCCATACTGCACAAGCAGCACCACGAAGTCCTCAAGCTCCGCGGACCCGCCCGCGTGGTCGATCCAGTAGATCGCCGTACCGACCTGATTCGGTAGGGTCACTCCTGTGGGGAGGAGCACACCGTCGGCACGGCGAAACGCGACCTTCCCTCGTCGGTAGAGGAAGACATCAACGTCGCGTTGCTCGGGTCCCGAACGTTGCTGCGCGCCAGGCAGTCGGCGGACAAGGTCATCGACGAGGGCCTGGTCGGCATAGTAGTGATCCTTGACCCGATAGACGTGTCCGCGGCGGACCCGGGTCGACCACCACACGGTCGCACCGAGACCGGCGCCGAGGAACAGGCCGGCTGCGGCTGCTGCGATTGTCTTGGTTTCCACCTCGTCACCTTCCTTCGTCAGACGCCATTTCGGGCGTGCCACAGGCCGTGACGGCGCCCGGACCTGGAATTGCCGGTGCAGTCGTGACCACACGCCCGTCGCCCGTCACGATCGTGACCCAGCCGCGCTCATCCTCAACGATGGTCTTGCCGTTGCAGGCACGCAAGAACGCCTGCCCGCGGGGCGATAGCGCCTGCGAAATGACCGCGTCACGAATACGCTTACTCGGGATGAACATGGCTACCTCCGTTGATCACGCTTCGTCCAGCGACCGAGCAGCACGCCAAGCCCAACAAGGCCAGCGCCTCCCGCAAGCCGGCCGACGAGGCGCAGCATTCGCATTTCAACCAACATTTCAGAGACCTTCGCCCTCTCTTCATCGGTCATAGAATCCTCATGGTTCTGGTCAGACGCTATTTCGGGCGCGCCACAGGCCGCGGTGACACCACGCTCATCCCGATGGCGACCCCGACCAGGACACCCACGGCACCTGTGCACGCGGCATAGACAAGGACACGGTTCTGATCCGAAACGCCCAGACGGTGGAGGTCGCACCTCGCTTGACGCAACTGATCGGCGAGGGCCTGATTCTCGGTCTTGAGGGCCACCATGGCCTGATCGAGCGTGAGGACGGGGTCCGCCATCTCAGCGCTTCCCTTTCCCCTTTGGCCAGAACGCTGCGGCCGCCAACGCTCCGACCACGCCGGTAGCAACCAGCTTCTCGTCGAGGCCGACGGGGCGCATGTCGACTTTTGAGCCCACCGCGGTCGTGCCCCGCCAGCGCGCGTTCGGGTAGAGCCGGGCCGTGAGGGTCCACGGCTGAACGTTGACGATGAAGACGTTTTCCGCACTGCCGGCGATCCTGGCGATCTCAGCGAGCGCCGCCTCGAGATCGGGGACGTACTCCAGCACGCACGACACGAACACGACCGACGAGTCCGCGGTGAGCTCCGGGACCGGGCCCTTCGTGATGTCCGCGACGATCGTCATCGGGCACTTTGGGCAGCCGTTGAGATCCACGCAGACATCGCCGCAACCGTACGCACGGGCGAGCCGCGTGTGCATCCCAGCGTCCGGATCCCCGATCACGACCAGCCGGCGGCCGAGCGCCGTGGCGCGCTCCATCGCCGACATGAACGCGACGGTTCGCTCGCGGAACCTGACCATGGCTGCGCCGCTCTCCACGAGCGCGGCATAGCCGAGGATCAAGCGTGCAGCAGTTCGAATGGACATGGTGAACTCCGATCGTGGGTCACTCCAAAGATGGTGGTATCGCTGGGCCCTGTTCGCCCTCGGCACGCTGGCGATCTTCGACGATGCCTTCGAGTCGTGTGACGGTCTTGCTCAGTGCGAGAAGCTTTTTGTCGGAGGCATCCGACGCAGCGCGCTCCTCAGCGAGCGACATCCGGACCCGAGTGTCCGACTCTCCAATCATGGTGCCGAGATTGGCGGCACAAACGGTGATCTTCGTATCTACAACGTCAACCTGAGTGTCCGCTTCCACCTCCGTCGGGCGATTGGCCGCCGCCTCAATCGGTCCGCCTGTAACCGGGGTGGGTGTGGCGGCCGGGGCGGGTGGCGGCCGGGCGGCGGCCGGGGCGGGTGTGGCGGCCGGGGCGGGTGGGGATGGGACCGCGGCGACGGTGGTTTCGGGAACCGTGACGGGTGTGTCGGTTGGCACCGCGGCGCCGGGTGTGTCGGCGGCCTCGGTGATCCGAAGCTTGGACTCGAGGACCTGAATCCTGGCACAGAGTCGTGAGACTTCGAGGCTCTGCTGGATCATGCGGCCCCGTAGCTCGGTGTGCTCAGCGGCGACAGTTTGCTCGAACGTTTGCAGGTGCCGCGCCACTTCCATCGTCAACGCGTTGAGCCTGTCGTCCACCGACATCCTTGGGGTGGTTGTTGCCGGCGAGGCGGGTGGCGGTGCGGCCGTCGAGGCGGGTGGCGGTGCGGCATGTGGTGGCGGCGCGGATTGGGAGGCCGATGTGGCGCTTGCCGCCCCCCCCTGTCCGGCCCGCTTCGCGGCGGACGTCAAGTCAGCGCGAAATGTCGGCGCTTGCGGAGATGCCGTTGCTGGCCCGCGGACGGGCCCCTCGCTAGGGTCATCATGCCTCGCACCGGAGAAAATGTCAGACACAGAGTGGTACAGGCCCATCAGGCCATGAGCGTGTGTCATGAGCTCGACAACGGACTTCGCTTTGGTGCGACCCGTGATATCGGCCAGCACTTCCTCGAGGTTCGCTATGTGGACCTGTCCGTCCTTCATGACGTCGTCGAGGAGATTCGGCTGCTGTCCGGTCGCGGCCCGCACCTTGGCGTTCGCCTCTGCCGTGTCGAGCACCTTTTGAACGTAGTTGCCTACTCGAATGAACGAGCGGACAGCCTTCGGGATTTGCTCAGCCTGTTCACTTTGCATGTCCATCACACACCTCCTGTCACCATGGTTTGTCACTTACGGATCGCTGACGCCGCCACGAGGCCGACCCCGAGCAAGGCAGCGCCTCCGACGATGTAGGGGGTCCATCGAAGCAACGTGGCGATCCCACCCGCGAAGTCGAGGCCCACCTTGCCAACCGCTGCGCCGGTCTCGATCAAAGCTTTCGCGGCCGCCTTTCCGACCGCGCTAAATTCCTCGCCCCAGCGCGCTCCCCACTCCGACCAGCTCGCGTCATCGGCGGCGACCTCCCTGGCTAGCTTGTCCATCTTGGTTGCCCAGGTCCTGCGGGGATAGGCCGATGCGATGAGGGCTGTGACCGCCTCGGGCTGCTGAAACAGCGCCGCAGGGTCGTCGAGGGCGCGCGTCACTTGGAGGAACTGCACGATCGCGTCGACCGGCGCACGGGTCAGTAGCTCGGAGAGCAGGGCCCGCACCTCGCCGCGCTCGTGCTTGCTGGCGGCCGCCTCGGCGGCGACCTGGGTGGCGCCGTGCTTGAGGGCGTCGGCGATGTAGTCCTCGTGTGCGTGGACAATGCTCGTCCACCACATGAGCCGGCTCTGTCGGTACTTGACGGTCTCTGTTGATGTCTCCATCTCGAGAACCGACTCCTCCGCTTCGGCGGTGCTCATCGTGCGTCCTCCCGAGGTTGACTGCTGGCACGCAACATCCTGACCCCGACCACCGGGTCCTTAGCCACCACGCAATACGGGCCCGGGCTGGTGAGCCACACTGGCTCGCCGATACGCGGGTTCACATGGAGGCCGACCTGCGCGCCTTGTCGTTGCCGGCTAATGGTCACGCTACCCTTGAAAATGACCAAGATCGCCAAGGCGTCGTCCTCGATCGTCTCGATGAACGTCTCGCCGCGCATCATAAGAAGCGCACCGACCTGGTGGCGGTTACCGTGGAACAGACCTAGCAATGGGAATTTCATGTGCAACGCTCCTACTCTGCTGAACGCCTTGGAAAGCTGCTCTGGACACCGAGGACGAACCCGACGGCCGTGCCGATGAGGGCACACACAACGCCGGCAGAGATGGCGCCGGCGACAAACGCCTTCCGCGCGGCCGCCTCGGGCGACGGTATTTCCTCCACGAGCTCGACCCGGGGTCGATCCGTTGGAATCGTTGTTTCAAGATCATGGGTCATCGCCACCACCGCCTCCTGTACTCGTCGACAAAGTTCGCCCAGCGCGATGGCGCTGGCTCGACCGGGATGCCGAGCTGCGCCACTTCTGCCATCGTGATCGGCCACTCGTGCGGCGTGTGGTCGCCCATCAACCGGGACATCGCCCGGTTGACGACAGCGAGCGACGCAGAGGAGCCTTGCCTCGCCGTGAGTGTGGTCCTCAAATAATCCTCAATCGAGCGCGCATAGTCCCGAGCGCTGAGCACTTCCGTGTCTTGGCTCGTCTCGGGCATGTACTTGACACGTACACCTGAGACGATCGGGTCCACAGCCGAGAGCGCGGCGTTGCGACCCATCTCCAGACGCGTCGCGTTCAGCGCGATAAGCGTGCCGCCGGAGATCGCCATGTACGGCACGACCGCAGTGGATGCCGCGAACCGCCGTAGGCCGTTGGCGATCATCACGCAGGAGAGCACGCAGCCGCCCTGGGTGTGGAGCACGAGCGTAATCTCGTCGTTTGGCAGGTGCTCCATTGCCTCCAGCACCATCTCCGCGACGCGGAAGTCAATGACTGGCGTAACGATTGGGATCACAGGGGTGTGTCGTTCGACCGCGCGAGGCCCCTGCTGGCGACGCAGCAGGTACGTGGCGCCAACGAACGCGGCACCGGCTACAGCCGTCGTGATGATTGCCCTCTTCATTGATGCTTTTCAGTGGACGTCCCGCTGGGTCGTATCCGTGAGCGCCGCCAAGGTGGTCACGGTCGGATCCTCGCGGCAGTAGCCGGTCGCATGCAGCAACGCGTCGTGAATGTCGAGCGGATCCACGCCGCGTCTCGCCGCTGCGACGAGAGCCCCCTCCACGCGCTGCATGTGCTCTTCATGTGTGCGAAGAAGGAGGTCCCATGACGTGCGAACCATTTTGATCGCGTCACTGCTCCACGCGGGCTCTGAATCCTGCTGTGGCGTTGGGTCTTCGGCTGCTTTGGGGGCCTCGACGTCATCGTCATCGAGGTCCCGCGCGAATCGGTTGATTCGTTCCTTGAGGCGCTCAAGAAGCCGGGCCTCGACCTCCTCCGGTGTCTCGGGCCGGCTCGCGTTGCTTCGTGGAGCTGCGCCATCTGGCTGGCGCATCCACAGCCCGGGCAGGAGGTCCGTGGCGAGTAGCGTGACGACCTGCTGCGCCGTCTCCTTGAGCCCGTCAGGGAAGTCAAGCTCTCTGATCGCCGCGTTGATCACCCGGGCACCCTTGTGGAAGTATGTTTGCTTTTTCTCGTCAGACATTTCGCACTCTCCATTTCCAAATGAGCACACCTGTTGCGACTCCGGCGAGGCCGACGGCGCCGATCATGATCTTTCCGAGGTGACTGGCGGCCTTGAGCGGATCGCCGGTACTGGCAGGGCTCGCTGCGGCGCCTTGCTGGATGCCACACTCTTCGCCCACGCAGCCCTGGAGCTCGGCCAGCTTGCTCTGGATCGCGTCCTCCGTCTTCGGGCCCCACTTACCATCCACGCCAACCCCCAGGGCTGCCTGTGCGGCTCGAAGGGCGGCCTCGGAGGCGGCGCCCCAGGCCGCGCCCACGTCGCCAGTGTAGTGCCCAAGCGTGGCGAGGGCCTCGTGGCGCTGGCGTGTCTGCACTAACGAAACCTTGGCACCGACCATGCGCTCGACGTAGCCGGTCGGATTTTGCAGGCCGTTGGGTGGCTCCTCTGACTTCCACCACACGGAGTTTGCGACTCGCCCCTCGGCGGCGTAGGTCTCGAGGTGGATCATCCCGTAGGAGCCGAGGACTCGGCCGAGCTTCTCACCCTTGCGCACCTCCCTCGCGGTCTGGATACCGAACTCCTTGTGCGAGCCGGCCTTGAACCCGCCGAGCACAACAAAGAGGCCGGTCTTGGTACGCAAGAACGCAGCCTTGGACCCCTCACTCCACCCGCGGTCGATGCCGACGACGAGCGCGTCCTCCGGGGCTACGATCGTGGCGCCGTCGGGAGCGCCGGTTAGGTCGATCCCAGCGTGCCAGCGTTCGCACTTCTCGAGCGTGCAGTTGAAGGGCCGTCCGCCGCCGATGCTCCACACGGCGAACTTCGGCGTCACGCCAGGCAGCGGCCAGGCCGGCGCCGGGTCGCCGGTGGCCATCGGCAGCGTCTCCCAATCGGTCGAGCGTGCCATGTTACTCGTGCTCCCGGGTCTCGGTGGTTGGCTTGCTCATGCTTGCTTCTCCTTCAGGATGGCGGACGCCCACCGTGGATCGGCCCGGCCCTCGAACTCGGCATCCAGCAGCAGCTCGACGGCGCCGATGGCTGACTCGAACAGATCGGCGCCGGGCATGGGGTTTCGCTGGGCCTCGTCATAGACCTCGTGGCCGACGGCCTCTCGCGCCTGAGCCTCGATCTCCTCGCGCGTGAGCAGTTGTGGCAAGCCCGAGCGAGACCGGAAGATGTAGTGAATGGGCTTCACCTCCTTGCGCGTGGGCGTGGTGAAGCGCTCACGGAGCTCTTCCGGGGTCGGCTTGACGAGCGCCATCATCGCCAGCGGTGGTTTCCGATTCGACACAACGGCCCCCTGCACGCCACTTGCCAGCGCCACCGGGCCCATCGACGCCCGCATCACACTCACGTCCTCGGGCAACACTGGCAAGCCCGGCGGCGTGGCCAGGATCTCGAGCTGTCCCTCGGCGCAACTCCTGGCGATCTGCGCGGCCGCGGTGCTGATCCGCTCGAGCGCTGCCTGCATGCGCCGCACAGCATCGACGCTACGGCCGTCAATGAGTGCGCGCCGGGCGGTGTCATGGAATGCCTTGGCCTGCGTGAACGCAGCGGCCGCACGCGCCTTAACGTCGCCCTGACAAAGCGGGGCGTCCAGCATGACCGCTGCCCAATAGAGCAGCATGCGCACCTCATGGAGGGTCCGCGGCGCGCGCTCAAGATCATCGTGGAAGGTCCCGAGCTTGCCGTAGAGGTCGACGAAGAATCGTTCGGTACGCTCGGCGCGATGAACCACGTCGCCAGAGCTGAGGCGCTCGCTCGGGTCCTCCACCTCCACTTCGTCCGTGTCGGCGTCGGGGTCGCCGACGCGGACGCGGATGCGGCGGAGCACATTACGCTCCCCCTGCTGGACACGCTGTAGGACGAAGTCACCAGATCTGTCGTCGTCCTGGAAGATGGCCTCCGCGGGCAGGCGCAGCGCACCCGGGCGCCCTAAGACCTCGTCGCGTGTGAGCGTGTCAAACACGCCGGCCCAGAGGTCGCGCATGAGCTGCCGGACCGGCATCGGCTCGCCACCGCGGGCACGCGCAACCACCTCGCTCGCGCTGGTAAGGTCCTCGGCCTCGAGCCAGCGCTGTAGCTCCTCAACGGTGGGCCCGGTGGGTCTGGCCAGGTCGCGCAGCGCTTCGGCGATCGGGCCGTAGCCATCCTTGCGACCAAGATCGGCAGTGGCGGCTGGGCGCGCTCCCAGTTCTTTGCTGCGGCGCTCCATGAGGTCGATCAACTCCTGGAGCGGCGATCGGGGCTGGGCTGCGTCTTTGTCGTCGTCGTCGTCCTCGTCATCCTCCTCCAGGGCATCCCACAACGAACGCTCAAGACGATCGAGGATCGCGTCTCGGTCGCGCTGAGGGAGTCGTTCATCAAGCCAGCGAACCTCGTCGATCTCACCGTTGACCACGTCGAGCGAGACCACAGCAGCGTCGATGTTCTTGCCCTCGGGGAACACAGCGAGCACGAAGCCATTGGCGCGTGTCCGGACCCTCTCGACCCGCCACAGGGGTTGTGCGTTGAAGGCATCCAGGATCAGGTTGATCGCGGAGGGATGTGGGGCGGGGCGGGCCTCGGCTTGCTTCGCGGCTCGCGGCGAGGGCTTGGTGGCGCCACTGAGCTTGTCGGCGGCCTTGCGTGCGCGAGCCACGACGGGCGCCCAAGCTTTGCCGTCACCGATCGCCTCCTCCGCGCGGCGGACATAATACGCGTACTTTTTGGATGGCAGGCCGAGCGCCTTGATCGCGGCGCGGGCATCCTCGTACTTGTTCTCAGGTGCAGGCTTCTCTGTCGACCGGATGGCATCGTAGTGATTGAAATTGGTGGCGAGGTTGCGAACGGCAGCCTTTCGGGCTGCCTCATGGTCGAGGGTTTGGGTGGCCATTTCGTACGCGATGCCACGACGGAGCGCCTCATCCCAGGCGGCCTCCTCCTGATCCCGCGCTGCGCGAAGCGCTCGCCCCATATGGGCCTCCTCGGCGGCCTCGTTGGCGGCCTCCTGGGACGCGGATCTGGTGCTCGGCCCTACGGGTGCGGGCGGGGCGGGGCGCCTTGGCTCCACAGGCACGCCGAACCATCTTGCGAATGACGCCTCGTCCAGCGCGATCAGCTCAACGAGTTGAATGACTGTCCAGTCGAATCTCCGGACGACACTGCCATTCTCGTCGATCAACTCACCTCGAAGGTCCATTTCGCGGTCGTGTCGAGGAGCCACGTTCAAAACCAGCCGAGACCCATCGCTAGACGTGAAGCGGACCAAGACCTCATCACCGATCGCCTCGCTGTCCGGCGAGTGGAAGTTGTAGCGACCGATCCGAACCGAGCCGGTGAGCAACTTGCGCAGTCTAAGGGCGACAGCCTTGACCGCCGCGGCCCCCGCACGCGGACGCGGGGGGGGGAAGTCGCCGACGGCCACGCGCCCGAGCGACTCCATCTTCTGCCCCGTGACGATACGGTGGAGCTCCGCGAACAGCGACTCGAAGTCTTCCCACGCCACGCTTGGGATGACCCGGAAAAATGGCTCCTGGCCGAGCTTGCCACGAATGGTCACTTCGTAGACGAGCGGATGCCGCGCCGTGCTGAATACCAGGTTAAGATGGGAACTTGGGCCGGTGTACTCGAGTACGAGATCGTCCCCGTATTTTAGTTGTTTTCTTAGTTTATACTTCTTATTTCCGAACCAGAGGGGATTCTCCGTGAGGGCAGCCCAGCGCATCCACGTGTGCTCAGGCCAGTCCCTTCTCTCGTCTAAATCCGCGTCCACAAGACTGGGCGGCGATGCCTTGCCGAGCGACATGGGCTGCCCCGGTCGGCGCGCGACCATCTGGGCGGCGAGCGTGCGTGTCACGGGGGTCGCTGGAGCCCGCCACGACGCCATCGCTGGGGTGAACCCCGCCTCGAATAAAGTCAGTTCGTCCGCCCTCGCGGGGATGAAGGCCCAAATGACCACGACCTCATCGCCGTGCTCATAGACCACGCTTTGCTTGCGCAGGCTCGCGTCGAGGACATGCTGCGCCCAGCGTCTTGTGGCTGGCTTGGTGTTGGCCTCCCAGCGCCAGGATGCGTCAACTAGCGGGTCTTGGCCCTCCAGCAAGAGGCCCAACTCGACCTCCTGGACGCGGGGGTTGGCTGACATCGTGACGCCCTCGGTGAGCTTCGTCGTCAGCGCGCCGGGGTAGACGTAACTAACTTCGACGCCCTCGGAGGTTAGGGCCTCTTGGATGCCATGAATCGCTATCGTGTTGACGACCATACGTTACCCTTCCTCCTCCATCATTCCAGGCGGGAAGTGCGAGCGGCGTGCCCTTTTCGATGAGGCTGGATCGGACTCTGGCGCGGCGTCGGACGACGGCTCCATGGTGACAGGGGGTTTCGTGGACGGGGGCACGCCGTCCGGGGGCTCGTCCTTACCGACCGTTAGCAAGTTCTGCGGCACCCGGCGGTCCCACCATTCGATGCCGATCTCCTTGAGCGCAGTGAACTTCTCGCCGCTCGCCGGGGCCAGCTCAAGGAAGCGCTGCCATCCCGCGATGGTGGGCAGGAGGATCTTGCCGTCGCTAATCTCCTCGCCGGACACGAGCGCGAGACCCTTTGGCCCCTCGACGGGGACCACGTCGCGGTCACCCTTGACGAGGCCGTCGCGCAACGCAGGCTCGTAGCGCGGCCACCACTTCTCGAGCCATGCATCGCTGGCTCCGCGCCAGCGCAGCGCGGCGTAGCGGCCGAAGCGGAAGACCTCGGGGATCTTCTTGTCGAGGGCTGCGGCGGTCGCGGTGTCGTCGTCGTCGGGCCAGGCGGGACCGCCGGGGCGCGCGAGGTGGGTGGGGAGCAGCGGCGCGTCGTTGACGAGGCCGGTGTAGTTCACGAGTTGCCACGAGGGCGAGCCCGCCGCGCGCAGCCCGATGCGCACGCCCTCGTCGGTGTCCACGATCCGCCCGAACTCGAGGTGGTCGAGCTGCTCCGCGCCGGCACGGGGGCGGGCGATACGCAGGCCCTCGTAGACCGGCGCGCCCGTGTCGGGGATGAGCACCTCGCGGTCGCGGGCCGCGTACATCCACGGCGCCCACGGCCACGCGTCCGCGTCGACGCGCTCGAGGTCCGCAAGGCGCAGCTCGCCCTCCTCCCGCAGGCGAGCGGCTGCCTCCGCGTCGTCGCTCACGCGGGCGGCACGGAGGCGGGCGGCCGCCTGACGATAGAGGCGCGTGGCCTCGAGGGCGATCCGCTTGCGGGCCTCCTCGGCCTGGCGGCGCCGCTTGTCCTCGAGCATCGCGCGCGTCTTGTCCTTGTCGCGCGAGATCATCAGCAAGATGTCCTCGGGCGAGAGCTGCTGCTGCGCCGCGGGGTTGTTGGTGTCGCGGACCTGCGACTTGATGAGCTCGCCGAGCCAGCCGGCCTTGCCATCGATCAGGCTGAAGCGGTAGCCGTCGGTCGAGCCATCGGCGAAGTAGTAGTAAATCTGGACGATGCCGAGCGTGTTGCCCTGGCGGACGGCCCGGCCGTTTCGTTGCTCGAGGTCCGCGGGCGTCCACGGCAGATCGAGGTGGTGGACCGAGCAGGTGCGGACCTGGAGATCGAGGCCCTCATTGGCGACCGAGTTTGCGATGATGACGTCGTATTTTGGCGTAATCGCGGTGGTGCTTGGCCCTCCACACGTCCCAGGTGGAGGCGGGTCGGATGAGAGGCCGTTGAACTGCCGGGCGATGCGGACTCGGTCCGCGGACTTGGTCACTTTTCCGTTCAGGATGGCAATGCGCTCTCGCGGGATGCCGTGCTCGACCAGCACCTCGGTGAGCCATAGGTGCACCGCGGTGGGCTCGCAGAAGATGATGTGGCCGCAGTTCGGGCTCGCGGCCACACGCCGGGCGCACTCGACTAACTTCGGGCTCGAGTACTGCGGACGCGGGAGCGTGACCTTGTGGACCACGACCTCCCCCTGCTTGTTGTAGCTGGGGCGCTCGACCACCCCGCCCGTGAGCGCGGTGTCGTAGTTGTAGCCGTCCTCGAGCGCGCCATGGAGGGCGATGAGGGAGAGGCGCGCGAGCAGGCCGAGGATCACGTTGCCGGGGCTGCTGTCGGGGTTCGGGTTGCTGAGGATCTCCTCGATGCGGGCGACGTAATGGCGGTACTTCGCCTCCTGGACCTCGTCCATGGCGATCGTGATGGTCTCCACGACGGGGCGCGGCAGCTTGAGGCCGACCTCCTCCGCGGTGCGGAACTCGCCGTAGCGAAAGATCAGGGTGCGAAGGTCCTCGAGGTTCTTGAAGCCGGTGACGGCGCTGCGCCGCGTGATGTCAAAGGCCGAGTCCAGCACCTCGCGGATCTCGATCTTGAGGAAGCGGTCGATGAACTGCTCGGGGTCGAGGATGCCCGCGCGCGTGAAGGCGGTCGGGTCGATGAACTGGATCAGATTGTAGAACTCGAGCGGGCTGTTCTTGGCGGGCGTCGCGGTGAGCAGCACGATGCCAGCGCCACCGGTGCGGCGGCGGATCGCGGCGGCCCGAAAGTCGAGCTGCCAGGCGCGGTCGGAGCCGTCGCCGCCGCCACCCATGAATTTCGGGACGCCGTCCTCGCGGGCCTGCGGCATGTGCAGATTCTTGAAACCTGCGGCCTCGTCGACGACGAGCATATCGATGCCGATGTCGTCCCAGGCGATGCCGGGGTCGTAGGTCCAGTCGTTCGGGAGCGCGAGGATCTCCTCGATCCACGCCTTGACGCCGTGCTCGAGCAGCGCCCGGTCGCGCTCGCTGAGGTTGTCCTTGTCCTTCTCGTTCTTGACCTTCTCCTGCAGCGCCCGCCGGCGCAGGGCGATCGAACGCTGGACCGCCTCGACCTCCTCGACGTAGCGGACGACGGCAGCCTCGTTCATCTTCGTGCGGGCCAGCGCTTCGTAGCTCAGCACCACGACGTCGGCCTGACCGCTCTGCACAAGCTGCCACTTCTGGGCCCGCTCCTGCGGCGTGTCAGTCTCCGAGGTCATCAGGCCCTTGCGATCGCCGCGGCTGATCCGCTTGCGCTTGGAGCCGATCACCAGCACGCGATAGTCGGGGAGCGTGCACAGGATGTCGTCGTGCCACTTCCAAACCAGCGAGCTCGGCACGAGGATCACCGGCCGGCGAACCACGCCCTCCTGGCGCGCGCGGGCGATGATCATGAGCGCGGTGTAGGTCTTGCCGACGCCGACGTCGAAGGCGATGAGCCCCCCGAGCAGATCGAGGACGCGCCGGGCCCCAGCGATCTGGTGGGCGCGCGGCGTGGGCGCCCCGGCGCCCCAGCGGGCGATGTACAGCGGCTCGGCGCTGTAGGTCGGGACGATGCGACCGCGGGCGGCCCGGTTGTAGGCGTGGGTGAGGGCCGCACGTCGCTCGGGGTCGGCGGCGACGTATTGTACAAATGACTCAGACCACTTCTTGGCCAGGGCTACACGTCGATCACCGATGCTCTGCTTCGCTGCTGCGCGCTCCTCCTTGGTCATCGACGGGGCGTCCCGGTCGCGCTTCTCCTGGGGCGGCCGGAACATTTCTGGGTCGTGGTTGTAGTAACCGAGGAAGGTCAGCACGTCGGGCGACACGGGTGGCGCGTCGGCCTCGATATAGTCGTAGCCGCGCATCTGGACGAAGCCGTCGACACGCTCGAGCTCGATCCGGCCGTAGTTTGCGTTCAGCGTGCTCGAGAGCCAGCCGCTGACGAGGGCGAGGTCGATGTAGCCGTGGCGCGGGTCGATGTCGGTGATGTCCTCGAACACCGCCGGCTTGATCGCGTCGAGCAGGCGCCGGACCTGGACGCGCGCTTGCTCGTCGCCACGGGCCGCCCGCGCCTTTGCGCGGTCGTGTCGCGCCCACAGCTCGTGGCCCGTGAGGTACGCGTCGCGGGGATAGAGCTCATCCCACGTGTCGCCGTCGAGGTTCCACTCGGCCTTGATCAGGGCCGCGAGCGCATCCTCCCGCGAGCGGGTGCCGCCCTGCTTGCTGTGGAACGCGAGGAGCTTCTTGACCGACAGCTCGCGGTGCATGCGAAACAGCATCTCGGCCTGGGCCACGACGTCATCGGCGGGGCCGGTGAACTTGGGCTCGATGCGCGGCGGCTCGCCGAGCGCCGCGATCAGGTGCCACTCCGGTCGAACGCGTTGAGGATCTGCTGGGCGGCCTGGAGGCCGCGCTTGCCGGCCAGCTCGCGCAGCTCGGCGGACCTCGCGGGGTTCCCGAAGCTGGCCGCGAAGTCTCGCAACGCGGCGTTGAGCTCGGGCCACAGCGCGTTCACCCGATCGGCCTCGTCGGCGCCGAGGGCTGCGAGGTAGCGATCCACACGGGCGCCGAGCTCGAGCGCGTGTCGCAGGTCACCGATGACATCGACGGGGATGCCGTCGTCGCCGCGGACGACGGTCTGGAAGTTGCCCGCCTCTCGCGCAGCGATCACGTTGAGCACGCAGCTCGTGCAGACCGGTCGCGGAGCCAGAGGCGGGAGCCGGGTGGGCAGCTCGCCCGTCACCTTGTAGCGCCAGCTCGGGGTCTTGCCGACCTCGTCCTCGCCGCTGAAGGATCCATCCTCCACGCCGAGCAGGTGGTCCTTGTTCTGCACGAAGTAGTCGCCGTCGTGGATGTAGCGGTCGGCCTCGTCGACCTCGGTCAGCTCGCCGCCGCGGCTGCGCCAGAAGACCATGTCCATGACGACGGAGGCGCCGGGCACGTTCTCGTGGCCCTTGCGGTCGTGGCTCGGCAGGCGGAAGGCGCCGAGGAGGTGGTTACGCCGCAGCAGCTTCTCGCGCAGACCCCGGTTGAGGCTGCCGCTCAGGAAGCCGGCCGGCACGAGGAATACGCCGATCCCGCCCGGGATCAGCAGGTCGAGCGCGCGGCGCATGAAATACGCGTAGGCGCGCTTCTCCTTGTAAAACTCGTCGGGGTCCTCGCGGGCCATCGCGCCGCGCTCGCCATACGGCGGGTTCGAGACGATGAGGCTGATCGTGCCGCGCATACGCGCCGACTCCTCGCGGATCCACCGCTCGAAGGGCATGTGGTGGAGGTCGATGTCTGGGCGCAGCGCGCGAAGCAGCGTCGAGCTGACCTTCGAGTATTCGACGGCGGTCCAGCTGATGCGCTTGATCTGGCCGCCGGCCTCGAGCGCCAGGCACAGGCGCGGAGTGAACCCGCGGAGGAGCCGCCCGATGCCGGCGCTCGGCTCCAGCGCATGCACCACACCATCCGCGCCCGCGAGCTCGGCGAGCAGCGGGCACAGCGTCTCCGCGAGCGCCTTGGCGATGACGGACGGCGTGTAATACTCGTGGATGAGCCCGAAGGTCTCGGGGATGAGCTCGGGCGGGAGCTGGCTCTCCACCTTCTCGATCGACAGGCCGCCCCAGCCGGAGTAGCCCTCGAGGATCTGCCGTTCGGCGGCGGTGAAGTCGCTGGCCTCCTTGGTCAGGACCAGGCGCATCGCCTTCAAGTTGGCCTCGCGGCGCCACGACACGCCGCGCAGATCGGGGGGCATCTCGGGCTCGACGGGGATCATGGGAGCGCCCGAGAGGGCGCGTGCGCGGGCCCAGAACGCCAGCGCGTAGCGGTCGATCCGCGAGGCTGACGCCGTCACCTCGATCGCGGCGATCTTCTTCTCCGTCTCCACGGTGATGGGCCCCAGCGCGCCAAAGCCAGCACGCAGGTGCACGGTGCCGCGCCAGTCACGGATCGCGGCCGTGGACCCCCGGGACATCACGACGAGGGACGGATACCGACGCAGGAGGGGCACCGCGTCCCAGCCGGCCTCGCGTAGCAGCACCGCCTCGGCGCGCATACGGATGAAGGTCAGGGCCATCTCGAAGGCGTCCGCCTCGGCCTGCGCCCTTACGTCGGCCCTGGCTTCGGCGTCTGCCTTAGCGACGCTCCGCTCGACCAGCCTGGTCATGCGCTGCTGGATCCGCCGCACAACGACGTCGTCGGGCTGGTCATCGAGCGCTCGCTCCTCGGGCACGAGAGCGGCGTAGGCGGCGAAGTCGTAGTCGTACTTGGGTCGCTTGCCCTGCTTGAGCCGTTCGGACCCAAGCATCGCAGCCACCATCTCCTCGAGCGAGGCCCGGTTCTTTGAGACCAGGTTGATGATGAAGGTTGGTGAATACTTTTCCGGTTCGACGGCGCTTGGGCGGGGGCCGGGCCGCCCCCGGCGGGGCGGCGGGCCGGGGGGGGGCCCCGGGGGGGGGCGGCCCGCCGGCGCCGCCGCCCCCCCGCCGCGCGGGGGGGGGGGGGGGGCGGGGGGGGCGCCCCGGCGGCGGCGGGGGGGGGGGGGGGGGGCGGGGGAGGGGGCGGAGGGCGGGGGGGGGGGGGGGGGGGGGGGGCGGGGAGGGCCGGGTAGCCCATGGACGCCGTCCACCCCGGGATTAGCTGATCGAGCGCTTGTGCTGGTGTCATGTCGATCCCTCGATTCGTGGCGTCATACGATCTCGATCCTGGCCTTGCGCGCGAGCTTCCACAGCTCGGTGGCGAAAGGGGCCAGGGTTTCCTTGGTGTTCTTGAGCGCAGCCTTCATGTTCTCCATCAAGGCGAGGACCTTCTCCTCGGCCTTTCGCATGTCAGCATAGAGGTGGTTGAGGGTGCCGCGGCGGTAGGGGTGAATGTAGAGCCCGCCCATGTGATTCCGGACGGCGACCACTGCGCCGCTGGCGATGATGGCGATCCCTGGTCCCCCGGTGATGAGCAACGCGACCGCGTCCCAGCCGCGCTCGCGCAGCAGCATCGCCTCGGCCCGCGCCAGCACGTACTCGCGGGCCGTGTTCTGAAAGACGTCCCACTCGGGGCCGCCCTGCGCTAGCTGGCGATCGATCCGCGCGTTCAGGCGCTTCAGCACGGCGGCGTCCTTCATGAGGTCGCGCGGCCGCTCTCGTTCCACGATCACGTTGTAGGCCACGAAGTCCTCGGGGGTCTCAGGCGCTTCGCCGCTTCTAGCCCGGAGAATCGGCAGGGCCTCGGCCAGGATCGTTGCGATCACATCGGCGTTGGCCTCCTCAAGCCGAACCATCTCATCAAGCGACCACCGGCCGGACAGTTGCGTCCGCCACTGCTCGACGGCTTGCTTGAGTCGATGTTCAGCGGCCACGTTGCTCCTTGGTAGGTTCCGGTGCGCTTTTGAGTGAAGAGGTAGCCCGAGTTCGGCGGCCTCACGGAAAGACACGAATGCGAGGATGCAAAGCCGCAGATCGTCGAGCGACTTGAATCCGGCTCGCTCTTTGGTGCGACGGTTCACTACTTCGTGCCTCCGGCGCCTTCGCGCGGATCGTGCTCATGCGTGCCGTGCCCATGCTTGTGCTGGCACGGGCCGCACGCACACGCGGCGCCGCAGCCACCACAGGACGCGCGCGCGGGCTCGGCGGGCGCTTCATGGATGCTGAGTTGGCCGTGTGCGACCCACGTCCTGGCCATAGACAGCAGAACACCGTGCGCGGCCGACACCTCGTACAGCGAGCCTCGCTGCTGGGGCAGTGGCGAGCGACTGTTGACGAGCGAACAAGCGACGACGCCATCGGCGCCCAAAATCCGCCAACCACCACCCTGCATCTCCACGACCTCGTGTGTACGGGCGATATTATGAAGTGCCTGGCTGTCGACATAACGACGTCCGGACCCGACGTATAACGCCCCTGGTTTGATCTTGCCCATCGATAACCTCCAACCACCTATCCGCGCACAGTTACGCGGCTCGATATCGCAAATGTCAATCGTCGTCGTCGTCGCTCACCATCGATGCAACGCGCGACTTGAGAGCGCGAAGCGCATCCGCCTCCGCTGCTGCGTCATCGACCGCTGGCGTATCCGCTGGCTCAGGCGTAGGTGCCTCTGCGGCCTCCTGCTTCGGGCCTGGGGCGCCCTCTGCTCAGATCGTGACGTGGAGTCGTCGATCACAGCCTCGGGTGGACAAAAGGCACTCACCTGGTCTGGAGTGAGCTCGGAATCCCGCATGCCGCGATCATGGAGTCGCTGGGCATCCTCCTTGGCCTTGTTGATGTTTTTGTAACATCCCAGCGGCTCTGGCGGCTCATTGCGGCGCTCGAAGAACAGGGCCCAGACGCGATTGAAAAGGACCTTGAACTGGCCGTTTCCCGAGCGGGCAAGAAAGCCATCGTAGCCGGCGTCGCGGGTCGCCTTCCACTCGAGTGTGCTTGTCCGGCGCTGGCGACGAGGGTCGTTCGGGGCGTCATTCGCGGGAGCGGGCCGCGGCCCAGGCGGCCTATCTGCCGACTTCGCCGCGGGGCGCTCGGCTGCGGGCCTTTCGGCCGCCGGCTTCGCCGCGGGTCGCTCGGCTTCGCCTTTAGGTTTGCTCGCGCGCTTTGCGGTCTCGCAACGGACCGTTCCGTCCGAGTTTTGCTCGATCCTGATGGTTTCGCCGGTGCTCTCCTCTTTGAGCGTCACCCGCACGTGTTGTAATCCCCACTTCATGGTCAACCTCCCTGAGCTCTGACGTGTTTGATTCCGAGGGCGAGCGCGATCGAGGAGACCAGCGCGGCGCCGCCATAAATTGCGGGCTTCACCCATGTGGGCCCGCGGGGTGTGGTCTCTGGATTTGGATCGAAGGCCAGGCCACCTTGCGCCGGCAACGGCCGCGCGGGCGCGGGCTGCTTCGGGTCGAGCGGCTGGCCCGCGGGCTTCGGGTTGGCCCCGAGCTTGGACATCGCGGCCGCACGCTGTAGCGCGGTCGTCGGCACGCCAGACGTGCGCAACGCGTCGGCGTACTCCTTATCAACCTCGCGGACTGTCTCGTAGTCGACCCTCATACGGTCGGGGTGGGTCAGGAGTCGCTTGCGCATCTCGATGCAGTAGTCACGAAGTGCAACGTTCCCCGGGCCGGCGAACGCGGCGTAGGCCGGGCGACCGTCGACCGCCTCGGGGCGCACATAGGCGCAGTCGAGGCTACGGGAGAGGCGTCGGCGTTGGAGCTGCGCGACGGCCTGGAGAGCGGGTGTGATGATCGCGTCGTCGGCCCGGCGGTACTTCGAGAGCAGCAGATCGCCGGGGGGCCACGGGACACAGAATCGGCCCTTGCCGTTCATGTGCGGGGAGGGTGGCGGGGCCGTGTAGACGCCCGTCTTGGCGTCGCGCAGCCACTTGCGTGCGAGGTCGTTACCGTCGACACGGCGGCCATTGACCTCACCCTCGGTATACATGCATGGCGTGCGTGAGGCCGCGGTGGCGAGGGCGCCGGTCTTGAGGGTGCCGCGGGTGACGAGCGGGACCCCGGTGCCGTCCGTCGCGCTGGGGGTGATGACACCGGACGCGCTGGTCCCGAGGCGCCACTCGCCGTGGACCTCGCGGGCGAGGTAGGGGAGCAGGTAGTCGCTGTAGTTCTTCTCCATCGCGGAGGTGTAGAGCGCGGTGAACCAGTCGCGCCACATGGACTCGAGCTTGGCGCAGTCGACCTTGTACGCGTCCGGGCCGCCGGCGGCGACCTGCTGCCAGGTGGCGCCCGCGAGTTGCTGTAGGGCGGGGAAAAAGTCGCCAGTCTGCGTGAAGTCGCCGTAGCGCTGGATGATCGTGGCGTCGTTGTAGAAGCGCAGCGCGTCGGCCGGAGGCTGGGGCCGGCCCCGATACTGTAGGAGGCCCGCCACGCGAAAGGTGCCGGGGATGCCGCCGTACATGCCATTGTAGGCGACGGTCTTGTTGGTGAAGGGGGCGAGGACCTTGCCGAGCACGGTCTTGTTGTCGATCTGGTCAACGCCGTCGAGCAGGGACCAGGCAATCGCCTTCGTCGGCGGTGCGAACATCGGGGTCCAGTCGACGCCGGGGCCGTCGATGTTGATGAAGGTGCGGACCCACTCTTGATCGACATCGCGGTTGTATCGGCCCCACGGCAGCCTGGCGCGCTCCTCCACGGGGACATCCGTCGCCAGCCCCTTGAAGAGGCTCGCTAGGGCCTTCCCAACGCCAACGACAATCCCGATGATCCACCCCGCGACAGGGATGGCGGAGACGGCGTTCAGGGCGAGATCGATCGCTACACTTGCCATGGCTCCGAGCAGCTCCGTGGGGTCCGACGTGAGCCCGAACGGCACTTCTGCGAGAAGCCCTGCAATGGAGTCGCTCTTCGGGTTGATCCACGCAACCTTTCCCCAGACCTCGCCAAGCACGTCGCCGCTGAGGGTCGCCTTCTTCTTCCACAAGAGCTGCGTGGCCTGGTTCCAGGCTTCAGCGCCCGCCTGGCTCAGGAGGTCCTCGCCAACCGTTGTCTGCCCGCCTCCTTTTGCCCGCTCCATGAGTATTCTGAATGCCTCCCCGGCTTGAGCTTCATCGGCCGGGTATGGGCTCAGGAAGATATCCGGTACGCGGTCGAAAAGGCGGTTGTTCGGGTCGATGATCATGAATCACGCTCACACAATCCCACGCCACATTTCATGGGTGTGCCGAGGTTCTGCGGACAGGAAAGCGTGACCTCATCGCAGAAAATAGAGCATACACCGATCAGACACTCGTGGCGGTAGCCCTCGATCCTCGGGCAGTCGCTATCTTGTTCGCAACGGGGCGCGCAGTACCCTTGGCACTGCAGATCGTCGGCACAATCTAGCTCCGACTCGTAGCGACCACAGGGCTCGCCGAATTCCGCGGTCGGCTCGTCCTCCTTGCAGCCGACCACGGCACCGAGGAGGAACATGAGGGGGAGGAGGGTGGTGGGTTTGAACATGCAGGTACCGTAGCCCTGCGCGGTCCCGCCCGTCCAGTGCTCACGGTCGATCCGCCTCGATCCAAGGTGCTGGTCAGCTCGCACGGACTACCTCCTCCGCGTAGGCACGCAGGCACGGGTCTGAGGAGCTGCGGGTCAGACGCTGCACGTCGCCTGGCATGGCGGTCAGGTCGCGAAGTGTCGACCGGCGCACCGCGAAGAAGCACGCGAAGCGACGCAGGATGTGGTTGTAGGCAGGTGCAGAGATGCGGCCGCGTGGGCCATCCAGGCCCGCGACGTGCAAGCTGCCCTGGTGCACGTATAGAAAGCCGTTTTGGCGGTACAGGCGGCCAGCCTCGCCGCGCCCGGGCTGGAATACCGGCACGCGCGCGAGGAGGGGGGCGGTGTGTTTGGCGAAGTTTTCGAAGATGGCGACAACCTGGCGGGCGTCCTGCCGCAGGTTGATCACGGGGTCCATCAGGCTGACGGCGGCGCGCAGCCCCTCGAGCGCTGGTTCCGTCGTTGATGAGACCCAGCGTGCGCCTGGACCGGCGCCGTCGAGCCGTGTGCTGTAGATCCAGGGGAAGGTCCCGAGGTGGAGCACTAACGGCGTTTGCCAGCCGCACGCGCTCGCGGCCCGCGGCCGCGGTCCCTCCCACCCGTCGCCGAAGTAGCCAGGGGCGGTGTCGGGGTAAAACGCGCGTAGGGATTGGTTGATCTGCGGGTGCTCGCCGTCGCGGTAGCATGCACCCATGGGTAGTGTCGTCGGGTCGGCAGTCACCCGCCACAGCTCGCCGCGCTCACGGCCGGCGCTCGCGAGGCTCGTGAGTGCGGCGAGCTGAACGTGGCCCTGCGCGTCGCTCACCCCGGGCCGAGCGTCGCGCAGGGATAGCTCGAACGCGGCGAGGCCGGCCTCCTGCGCCGCGCCGATCGGGTTGTCGCTGCGGGCGGAGGGTGCCAGGGCGGCAAGCTGCTGGGAGAAGCCGAGCAGCTCGGCCAGCGCCTTCCACTGCATGGCGTACCAGGCACCGATGTCGGGGCGTGAGCGCAGGCTGAAGTCGCCGACGAGGTTTGCGACCTGCTCGATCTCCGGGCCGTAGCAGTCCAGGGTCGTCGTTGTGGTCATGCCAGCTCCTTGGGCAGGGTGCCGACCAGGGCCGTGAACACGGCGGGGACGCCGGGCCACGCGGAGGGGTCGAGCTTCGCCGGGATCGTGGTGGCGTCGGCGAGGTCGATGCCCAGCGACTTGGCGTCCGCGAGGAATCGGGCGCGCACCTCGTTGTACTTGGTGCCTCCGCGGTCCTTGCCGAGCAGCCCGGGGTTGGCCCAGCCGACCTTGATATCGGCCACGTCGTCCACGCGGTAGTTCGCCAAGATCCGTTGCATGTAGACGGCCGCGCAGAAGGCAGCAACACGGGGTTGAAACAGGATCTCCGGCGGGGCGTTGAGCAGTGGGGCCTTGGTCTTGACCTCGGGCACGCCGGTCCACAAGGCGTAGGGTGCGAGCGCCCCGAACAGGCCGCCGCTGCCGAAGTCGGCCGCCTGTTCGCCGTATCGTAGTGGCGGGTTGCGAGCCTTGTTGTTGACATAGGCTGCGCGCGAGTCGTCGCGCTCGTCCTGCTCGTTCGCTGCGTTGCCGTTGTGCGCGGCGGCGACAAACGCCGACTCGCGCTTCGCCGCGATTGCCAGATAGCGTGCGGCCCCGGGAATGCGTGCAACCTCCTCAGTGAGCAGGAAGAGCGCGCGTAGGTCGAAGGGGGTCTCGCCCCAGTTGCGTGAGAGGTCGCCCTTGACGTCGAACGCGGTCGGGAGCGGCGGCAGGTCGATCTGCAACGGCGATCCAGGGTTGGGCACAATGCCCGGGACCTGCGGCTTATGGGTGGAGACGCCGCGCTGGCGCGACGGCTGAAAAAGAGGGCGCCGCCAGCGACGCCCGTGATGCCAAGCGTGGTGGCCAGTCCGATCCAGGTGCTACGGTTCATTGCTTCCGCGCCTCCGCGGCCACGCGCCGCAACTCGGCCTCAAGGCGCTGGCCGGCGCTGTCGCGCGTGAGCGCGTAGACCGTGACGCCGGTGGCGACCACGACAGTGGCGCCCGCAACCAGAACGGCGGGCTGCTTCCAGAACGGCACGGTGGCGGTCTGGGTCGCGGGGAGGTCCGGCGAGGTCCCAGGCGCCGGAGCCGGGGGGCCACTCGTGGCGCCGTCGTCCTGGCTCTCCCTGGGCCCCTCCGAGCCCGGGACGACCCAGCCCTGCGGTCGGATGTACCGGCGGATGGCGGCGGTGTCCCAGCGGTCCAGCGCGGCCTGGAGGCCCTCCCAGGCGGCCCCGTCGGGTGTACCCCGCGCGGGCAGCTGATTGCCGGGGTCTGCGTCGGCGGAATCCGCCTGACCGCGCAGGAGGACAAGCAGGGCTGGCGTGGTCGGCACCGGCGGCACGCCGAGGGCGTCGGGCCCCCCGAGCCCGCCGCCGCGGGGCCGCACGCCCAGTGGCGGACGGGCGACAGGCGGCGCCGCTTGCACGGCGCTCCACGGCCACGCGCTCGTCGGCATCGTCTGCACGCGCGCCATGAAGGCCGCGCGCGCCGTGTCCACGGCGTCGTCGTAGGCGGCCTTGATGAGCATGGCGACCTCGGACTCCCGGAGCATTCGCTCGGGGCCGGCGACGGTGCGCTCGAGGGCCGTCAGGGTGATAAGCGTGGACACGCGATGTCGATCGAGCAGCGGCATGACTACACGTCTCCTTCGTAGCGGCCGCGCAGGCGATCCCCGGGGAAGACGCGCACGACCTCGACGTCGGCGACCAGCTTGCTGCCGGCGACATCCGGGGCCGCCTCGAAGGCGATCATATCGTCGTGGCTGACGAACTGAGCCTTCGACCACCGCACCGCGGTGAGGTTGGCCTGCACAATGCGCGACTGCCGGGTCTCGGCGTCGACGATGTGCAGCTTTCCGGCGTTGCTGCCGTTGCCAGAGTAGCGGACCGACACGTAGCAGCCCTGGTGCCGCGGATAGAGGCACAGCTCCGACGCGGGGATCGGGCCGACGTTGTTCCCCTGGGTGATAAGCAGGCTGCTCAGGGGGTTGAACACAAACGTTGGTTGCCACGGCGAACCGTTGAGGTTCGGGGCGAAGGGGATCCCGGTCTCCCGGATGAATCGCAGGCGGCGGGTCTGCGCGAAGGGCCTCGCGCCGAGCGCGTACTGGACGTTGTCCGCCTCGTTGAGCTCGTTCACCGAGAGCACGACCTGGGCCCTGCCACCCTCCATGGTGCGCAGCGCCAGGCGGTCGCCCGGGAACATGACCACGTGCTGGACCACGGGCGTCAGGTCGATCTCCTCGCGCATCGTGTTGCTCGGGTCCGAGGAGAGGATCTGGGCCACCGTCTGCGGGTTGAAGGACGAGCCCGCGAGGCCGACCATCTTGGGGCTCGCGTCGGAGAACAGCCCGAAGATCGTCGAATCGATGACTCCCGCCGGCCCCGAGAGGCTGAGCCGGTAGTAACGCTGCCCCGAGACGGTGAAGGCGTCGCGGGTCTGCGTCATCGGCGTGACGCCGTCGAAGTCGCCCTCTTTGTTGAGTACGATGAAAAATGGTTCGGCCATGGTCGTGGTCCTTTCTCCAAGGCCGGGCCCTGTGGGCCCGGCCCTGGCATCACATCGGGGCAGACCCGGGGGTGACGCATCCGCAGCGCTTCTTGCAAAGCGCGTAGAACTCCTTGTTGTTGTAGTAGACCGTGACGAACGCCGAATCGAGGTTGTTGGCCGCGCCGTTGTTCTTGATCACGAGGGCGAGGGTCTCGAGGCTGCCGATGTCGATCGACTCATTGCGGTACTGGGGGAAGGGCACATGGATCTGCGTCCCGTCCTTGTTCAGGAACTGGTTGCCCCGCATCTGCGATCCGACCTCGAGGCCGAGCCCCGTGCTGACGCCGCCGGGGAAGAGGTAGAATTGCAGCGTGAAGTCCAGGTAATTGCTCGCGCCACCAGCCAGATTTAAATCGATGGCGATCTTGGTCGGCGTGTACCCCGGCCGCGACTTGTGGGTCAGCCGGATCAGCTTGGTCGGCGGCACCGGGAACGCGTTGACGAAGTCGCCGCCGAGTCCGGTCACGATGTCCTCGAGGTTGACCTGCGAGTCGTCGCTGTACTCGTCAAGCGTGCGCTGCGAGTAGTTCACCTGCCCCGGGCAGACATACCCCTGACAGGAACATGTCGGTGGCGTCGCAGCGCTGGCTGACGGTGCGGCACTGCCCCTCGACCCGCGCCACGCACGACTGGATGTAGGGGAACTGCTCGACGCACTGCATCACCCGGTCCATCGCTCCCGGGCGTGCAGAGGAGGGCCTTCAGCTTGTCCATGGCCTCCTGATTGAATGTGAACTCACCATCACGACCGAGCATCTCGACCGGAACCAACTTTCCAATGTTACTCATCGTACCTTCTCCTTGTGAACACAAACGAATCCCAGACCACGCACCATGAAGGCGCGGGATCATGCATGACTGGACTAATGGAAATTGTTGAGCCTGGATTCAGCCAGGAACCTGGCCTCGTAGAATCTTCAGGCAATCATCTGCCCACTCACGGGCGGCTCTCTCCTCTTCACTTTCGCAGGGTTCGTCGTCAAGAAAGACCTGCGAATTGTCACTCCACTTGTCGATCCTGCGTTTTGGTTGTCGCAAATAGTCGAGCAGCTCCTCCTGGCGTTTATAATCCCACACAGGCCACACGTCCTTGGGCGGTTTGACGCTCATCTCGCCTTCTCCTTGAACAAGGCGGCAAGCTGTTGATCGGGTGTGAGCGTTTGTGGGGCGCCGCCTCGCATCAGTGCATCGAACTGGCCATCTACAACCGCCGCGTCAGCCGTCGACATGGACGCGGGGACGGGCACGGACACAGGCGCGGACGGAGCGGTTAGGGCCGGCGTGGCAGCGGCCGGGTTGGCATGCGCTGACCACGAAAGGACGAGCAGGTCACCCACGGCGCCGGGGACCTCATCGCTGGCGACCTCGATCTTGATGTCGTGGCCTTTGGCACACACCGCATGCACTTGCGCCCGCTCTGAGTGCCCCATGCGGATGGCCCGGATCTGCGCCACGATCGTCGTCATGGGCTAACCTCCTTTGGGAACAAGTGGCTGTAGAGTTGCGCTCCCGCCAGGTAAGTGGCCCCGCCAGCGACGAGCGCGGCGCGGGCGGGCAGGCCGAGCGGCGCGGCGAGGCCCGCGGCCATGGTGACCAAGCCGAGCCCACCCACCGGCGAGGCGCCGAACATCGTCGGGTTACCGAGGGTGCGCTGGAGTAGCGCGCCCGCGACAGCTCCCGAGGCCGCCGATGCGGCAACCATGAGGGTGTCGATGGCCCTTCCCTGGCGCATCGCCCGGACGATGTCCGTGGCCTCGCTGACACTGGTGGCGTCCCGGATCGTCTGGGCCGTCACCATGTCTTGGCCTTGGTAGTAGGTGGCAACGGCGGTCTTCATCGTGGTGCCGAGTGAGCGACTCGCGCTCGCCATCACGTCGCCGCTCGATGTTGAGTAGTATCTCTGTTTACTCATTGCTTCCTCCGAGATTGTTTGCCGCTCTGAGTGTCGGCGGTAACGTTGATGGGCGTGAAGTGCCGGGCGTCCGGAGTTATTTCGAGATTCCGCCGGACCCGTGCGATCGTGTGGCTCGCGTCGATCGCGTCGATGTCTTCAAGACTTTGATGGAGATAGAAGCGGGCCCTGATGCCCTCCTCCACAACGGCCGCGTTATGGGCCTGAACCAGGAGACCAAGTTCGCGAGCACTGCTGATGTGCAGCCGCCGGAGGTCCTCAAAGCACTCACGGAGGGTGCCAGTGGTCCGTCTAAATTCGTCGTGGGTCATGTCCTCTGCGATCCGCGACGTGGCCCTACGTAGCACCCGCGCTTGGTGGAGGATCGCGACCCGCTGCTCGTCCAGGAGCAGCTCACCCTCAATATAGATGGGGAGATTTGGGAACTTTTCGGCGAACTCCACAACGCACCGCATGACAAGGTCTTCGGGGACTTCGTGGTCCACGAGGATCGATCCGTCTGCGGCAGTGGCAACCACTCGAGGCATCGATCCCACGATCGGGTCTAGCCGGAGCGCTCGTCAAGCCCTGTGGCGGATCTTTTAATGCGCTGCTCGACGGCGTAGCTGCGCACATAACATCGTTATTTATATGTACATCCGCGCATCGTTGACGTGGGATGCGATGCGGCGTGCGCGTTCAAGTCGATCTCAAGTGCTGTCATTCTAAGTCATTCGGTTTCAAGCGGCGCTCAAGTTAATTGCGCGTACTTGAGCGTAGAGGGCCAGTGCGTACGGGGGTACCATCGTGGGGCCTTGGAGTCGATGCAGGACCACGTTCGCCGTCTGGCCGAGCAGTACGAGCTGCACGTCAGACACCCGATCGTGCTCGAGACGGGGCGGATCGCGATGTTCGGGGAACCAGGGGGGACTGGTCATCGCGTGGTGGTCCAAGTCCGTGCCGATCGACGCCTGGACATCCTCGACATCCTGCGAGAGGCCCAGATGTACCGGCTGCAAGAGCCGCTCAAGGACAGGGCGCCGTACCACGTCACTTTCAACGGCAAGCACTACGCGTTCCAGGCCACCCACATGTGGCCGTTGCTCGGTGTGTGCTCTCCCGATCCGGAGACCACGCTGCTGCTGTCGAGTGTTGAGGGCGGTCTCATGCTCACTTGGGACAAGGAGGGTGGTGGGTGCGATTCGAGAGTCGTGGACGACTGGCGGGTTCCCTTCAACGTGGTCCGTGAGGCCCGCCCCAAGCAGGCAAGCCGCCCGGCTAAACGCGTGGCGGGCCGCCCGGGACAGCCCCCGCATGCTCACGTGGAGGCGGTCAAGGCCGAGTACACAAGACTTGCGAGTGACCAAGGGCTAAAGGAGGCCCTTGAGGCGTTCGACCTCTACATCGACCATCTCGCGAGGCACGCGATCCCTGACCCGCGGCTTGGGGGACGCAAGGCCCTCGAGGACGCCCCCGCCGTCCTTGCGGGGCTGCGAGAGGCGGCCGCGAAGGGCTGCCTGCGCCTGTACGGCCGGGAGACAGCCATCCGCGCTCAGCTCGCGGGCTATGGTGTCGATCTTCCAGAACGTAGTGTGGCCCCGGTGCTTCGGCTGCTGATCGGGCTCGGCTGCGTGTTTGTTTCGCGTGCGCCTGCCCTGACCGACCGTGACTTCTCCAAGCGGTATGTGGTCGAGCTCGGCGCCGCCATCGACCCCGAGAACCCGATGCACCTCGCCGTGCTGCGGGCGACCCCGAGACCGCGCAGGACCGACGCTACAACACCACCTCACACGCCCGTGGCGATCCCGACAACGCGCAGGGCCGAAGCCGAAGTGGTTGAGACAACACCGCATCCCACGCCCGTGGCGACCCCGCCAGACGCAACGCCTCCGAAGCCCGTGGCCGTCGTCTCCGCTGCGCGCAACCAGGTCAAGGAGTCGGACCCCGCCGCTGCTGTGACCCTCCGCCAGTTCTTACACATGGCGGCGATCCTGATGCTCGTGTGCAGTGGAAAAGCGGTGGAAGAGTCCACGGTTCCGGCAGCTCTCACCGCCGCTCAGGGCCGCCGCCGCCGGAGGAGACCGAGCGACGATCTGCCGCGACAGGCTTCGACGAAGGCGCGGCCGCTAGCACGTGGGCAGAGGCTTTCAGACTTCACGGCCGGTACACGCTCGACTGGCCACAGCACGTCGCACCGTCAGCGGGGCAGGCCGACCCGCCCCTCGGCGACATGCAGATCGAGCTCGGTCAACGATATGGCGACGCTAAACCTAGAGGCCCTCCTGGACGCCGCCGCGGTGAGTGAGGCGCGTACCCGACGGGCACGCGCCCCTTCGTCTCATCGGAGCGTGAGGCGGACCGTGCACGGGTCCGGCAGTGTCGCTCACCGGGAACCGGACGGGCTTGAGACTCCGTACCGCGCAACCATGCCAGGACTTCGGATCGTCGAGATCCGGGGGTTGGAGGTTGAGCGCCGTGACGACGCCGCGGCCGCGAACGATGTCGAGGTCCGCGGTCACGTGGCGCGGGACGCCAGTGCACGCGCGCAGGCTTGGCACGGCGCGCTGTGCCGCTTCCAACGCTTCGGCCTGGGTCACCACTTCACGCCGCACGGCCCGCGGGGCTGCGTCGCGCTTCGGGTCCGGGCCGAGCGCTGGCGCGGCGGGGTTGTCGTCCATCGCCAGGGCACGCGGGGTGTGGACCAGCGAGGGCGTAGGAGCTTCGGGCCGCCTCGTCCGTCAAGCGCACCGGAAGTGCAAGGTCGGCGGATCGGGCTCGTGTCGCGGCACGGTCGCGCGCCCGATCGCCAAGCATGCGACCCCCGTGAGCCCGAGCGCCCACCAGCCGGGACCCGCCGCGGGCGCCTGTCTGGCGCTGTTGCTGTCACGGTGCTGGCCGTCACGGTAGCGACTGTCGCGTACTCGGCTGTTGCGGGTGCCGGTGGCGGCGTACGCGGGGCTCGCTCCGCTTCCGCCGTTGCATCGTCACTGTCCTCGAGATCTTCGTTGAGCGCGGCCTGGAACACGTCAAGCGTCGGGCGGTTGCCGGGGCTCGGGCTGAGCATCGTCAGGAGCATGCGCTCGAGCTCAAGCGGACACGCCGGGCACAGCTCGCGCGGCGGCCTCGGCTCGCCGCCCGACAGGGGGAAGGGTCGCCGCCCCGTGAGCAAGCGGTAGAGCAGGAGGCCGAGCGCGTAGACGTCGCTGGCGGCCGAGAACGCCGCGCCCCCGCGTACCTCGGGCGCGGCGTAGTCCATCCTCTGCAAGGGCTTGCCGCGCTTGGGCTCGGTGCGTTCCTCTGGCGGCGTCGCCCATCGCTCAGTCAAGGCCGCGTAAAATTCGGCGGATACCTGGGCCTGATCGAAGTCGAAGATCCACGCACGTGTCGGATCCCCGCGATCGATCAACACGTTGCCCGGGTGCAGGTCGCGGTACACGACGCCCGCGGCATGCCCGGCGGCGAGCGCCCCGGCGAGTTGCAGGCCGACCGCCACAACCTCGTCGGGGCGCAGATAGTTGTCGGGGCGCATGAAGCTCGAAGCGGGCGAGCCGGGGCACAGCTCCGTGACGGCGAAGGTCTGCTCGTCGTGAGTCCCGAAGTGCAGGATCCGCGGGATGTTCGGGTGGCGCAGCGCGGACAGCACCTTGGCCGCGCGGCGGAAGCGGATCGCGTCGTCCTCGCTCGGCTCCGCGTCGCGCAGGACCTTGACCGCGACCTCGCGGGACAGACGGCGATCGGAGGCGCGGAAGACGACCGCGCTCGCGCCGACCCCGAGCACCTCGAGCCGGTCGTAGCTACCGCCGAACAGCTGGCGCGCCCCCACGGCCCGCGGGTGTGCCGCGAGAATCGCCTCGAGCCCGCGTTGCAGGTGATCGACGGAGGCCAGGCGCTCGCTTGGATCCGGCGCGAGCGCGGCCTGAAGCAGCCGCGACAGATCGTCCGGCGCGTCACTTCCGGGGCAGACCTCGCGGATCGGTCGGCCGTCCGTATCTCGCGGGAGCAGCTGCGTGCAGAGCTGGTAGAGCGTCGCGCCGAGCGAGTACACGTCCAGCCGCGGCTCGGCGGGGCACTGCCCGGCCTCGGGCGGCAGGTAGCCCGGCGTGCCGATTGGGTGCCCGAGCTGCGTCTGGTGCCGCTCGGGCGGATCCGGGGTGAAGAGTGCGTCCTGGACGTCCAGGAATGGCGCGCCGACCCGGGCCAGGCCGAGGTCGATCAACTTCGCGGCTGACAGCCCGGTCGCGCCTGTCGTCAGCATGATGTTGGCGGGCTTCAGGTCGCGGTGAATGATGCCGGCGGCGTGGAGTTCATGGACGGCGCCGGCGATCTGGATCCCGAACGTCGCCACGTCGCGCCATGGCAGCGGCCCGCGTGCGACGCGGACGGACAACGGCTCGCCGTCCAGGTACTCGAGCGCCATGTACGGCGGCCCATCCGGTGTCTCGCCCACGTCCACCGCACGGACGATCCCGGGGTGTTGCAGGTTGCTGAGGATGATCCCTTCCATGCGGAAGCGCCGCGCGGCTTCGGGGCGGCGCGAGCGGAGGATCTTGATCGCCACCGGGCACTTGCGCGTCAGATCCTTGGCCAAGAACACGTCCCCCATGCCGCCCTTCGCGAGCCGGCGGACGATCAAGTAGCGAGCTCCGATCAGCTCGCCTTCCATGTCGCGCCCGAGTTCCTCGTAGACGGGCCAGTCCTTCGCGGCCTGGAGGTCGGCGCGGAGCTTGGCGCCGATCGCCATGTCCTTGAGCAGCGGGGTCATGATGATCTTCCGTCCCCTCGCGGGCTCGGGCGTCGACGGCGTCGGAGTGCTGTCCATCGCCGGCAAGCCTGCCATAACCCGGGCGCTTCCGACCGCCCCGCGTGTGCGGTACACCAGGACCATGCTCGCCCTCTGCTCTCTGCTCGCCTTGGCCCTCGCTACGCCCGGCCCTGCCGCGCCGCCGCTGTCGCCCACCGCGGACAACGATGCGGTCTACAAGGAGATCGTCGCTGGCGATCCGGCGCTCACGACCTCGCCCGCGCCTCTCGAGCGGCTCGTCGTTGCCACGGAGCTGGCGGAGGAGAAGTTGCGCCAGGCTGCCGACGACGACGATGCGGAAGATTTCCTCACGCTCGCCGTGCAGGGGCGTCGCGCGGCCTACGTTCGGTCGGGTCAGGCGTTGCACCTGTGCCGGCTCATCGCCGCTGCGGACCTCGTGCTCGCACGCGACGTGCTGCGGCCGGGCCTTCGGGCTGCGGCCAGAGACTTTCGACAGGAGGCCCAGGGGCGGCGTCGGTGAGGCTTGCGAAACAAGCGATCCACGGCCGGACGAGGCCATTACGGACGGACCGCTGGGTGGGAGCGTGGGCCGTGACAAGATCATCGTGGGGCCGACGCCCCCCGCCCCGCCGCCGGTCGACCGCGCCGATCTCCGCCGCTTCCGGGTCGGGGTGGGGACGCTTGTCCCCGGCTTCCTGTTGTTCGCGCCGATGGCCGGGCTTCTGGCCTACCGCGGCGACGGGCGCGAGGAGCTGGCGGGCATCAACGCCGCCACGAGGCTACGGCCTGGCACCCCCGCAGAGGAGGCGAGAGTCACCGCGCTGGACAACCGTTACATCGCCACCACGGCCGGGGCGGTCGCTCTCGGGGTGACTGGCGCGGCGCTCGTCGTGACCGGCGCGGTGCTCATGGCGACCGGCAGGCGACCGAACCGCGTGGCGGTCGCGCCGTGGGGCGGTCGGGGTATCGGCGGCCTGGTCCTCCAAGGGAGGTTTTGATCATGCTGCGCGAAATCGATTGGTCCGCTAAAGTTTCCTTCCCCATGCGCCGCCTATCCCTCGCTGCCGTCCTCCTCTCGGGCTGTCACTCGCCCGAGTACGAGCTCTATCATGCGCAACAAGAGCAGTTCGCAAGCAACGGCAGCGGCTCGAGCGGCGGCCCGGAGACCACGACGAGCGGCGCGTCGCCGACGAGCTCAGGCACGATCGGCAGCGACGGGGCTGACGCGTCGGCGACCGACACGACCGACGCGATCGACACGGCCCCGCCGATCAGCACCGACACCGGCGATGCGACCGACACCGGCGATGCGACCGACACCGAGGACAGCCCTCCCGTGGTGGACGCGGACAAGCCGACGATCGTGTGGGTCGACCTGCCGGCGAACGTCTACGCCGCCGGCCCCGTGTCACTCGCGGTCCAGACCATGCACACGGGCTCCGTGTCCGTCACGTTCGACGGCGCCGATCTGGGCGCGCTGATCGACGCGGGCGGCGGCCTCTTCACCGGCGCGCTGCCGGTGCTCGGCGCGGTGGACGACGGCTGGCACGACGTCATCGTCACCGCCAAGCAAGGCCCGAACGAGGTCAGCCAGCCTGACGGCTTCACGGTCCAGGCGCCCGCGCCGGGGACGGAGGCGTGGTCGCTCGCAGGGCCAGACGGGAGCCGCACGAACCGCGTCGCGGTCACGCCGGACGGCGACTTGATCGAGGTCGGCCAGACCGAGGTCGGCGGCGTGCCGCGGCCGACGATCCGCAAGCGATCGGGGGTCACGGGCGCGGAGCTGTGGCCCGAGGGGACGATCGAGCTCGACACGCGCGAGGGCGGCGCGGTCGACGTCGCGGTCCTGCCGGACGGGCGCATGTGGGTCGCGATGAACGTGCGGCCGCCGGGCAAGGATCAGCGGCCGCGGTTCGTCCTGCTCGATGCGGACGGCCACGCGACCGGGATCGAGATCGAGGGAACGGTGGGCCGCGTCGTCCGGGCGCTCGCCGCCGACGCGGAGGGCGGCTGCTTCGCGGTCGGCCTCGCCGGAGTCATGGGCGACTGGGACATCGCCTACTGGCGGATCAACGCCGCGGGCGAACAGACGCTCGGCGACACGTTCGACTACGTCGCGCCGATGCAGTTGCCTCACAGCTTCTTTGACCTCGCCAACGACGTCGTCATCGACGGCGACGTCGCGTGGATCGTCGGCATGAGCAAGGGGAAGCACGACCCGGACATCGACAACCAGGACCCGATGCTCCGCGGCATCCTCGTGCCGATGAACGTCCACACCGCGGCGCTCGTCGGCCCCGTGAGCGTCGCACCGGCGGACAACGGCTGGCCACAGAGCGCGTTCTTCGGCGCCGCGCTCCATCCCCAGGGGCTCGTCACGACGGGCTACCGCTGCGACAAGTCGTGCTCGACGTACGAGATCTTGACCTCGCGCTACGGCGTCGACGGCAAGCGGGTGTGGTTCGAGAACGACGCGACGACTGACGGCCTCGCGTACGGCAGCGACGTCGTGCTCGACAGTCAGGGCCGTGCGCTCGTCGCGGGCGCGGTGACGCAGAACGGCAAGCTGCGGGGCTACGTGTTCGGTCGCAAGGTCGACGTGCTCGGCCCCGTCGCGTTCGATCACTGGTACCCCGGCGTCGGGCCTTCGGAGGCGCTCGGTGTCGTAGGCGACTCTTTCGATCGCATCACCCCGGCGGGTTACATCACCGTCAACGGCGAGACCCAGGCCCGTATCACGCGGATCAGCGGCTGAGGCTGACGCCGCGCCTGCGCGTCACTGCGGGACGAAGCTCTCGCACGCCTCGCTGATCTTGCCCACGGCCTCGTCGAAGAACGGCGCGTAGCTCGATGCGCACGTGTCGCCGACGACCGTGTAGGAGAACCGCGAGAACAGCTCGCCGAACAAGGGCGGGGGAGTGTTGTCGTACGAGCAGCCCGGCACCGGCTCTGCGTCCCCCAGCGGCTGCGGCACGACCGCGAGCATGACGACGGCGTCCGCGTCGCCCTTGGCCGCGACGATCGCCTCGTACTGCGTCTTGTCGAAGGACTGCGACTCGGTGTCGTTCGTGTCGGTGATCAGCACGACGACGAGCAACGCGTCGTCGCGCAGGAAGCCCTCGTTGCAGCCGCCCACCCCGTTGAGCTTCGGCGAGATCGCGGCGATCATCGCGTCGCCCATCGCGTCGTCGCCGGACACGCCGACCTTGGCGATGCACTCGAACGCGCCCGCCATGTCCGGCTCGTCGCCGACGATGTAGCGGTGGCCGCCGTGGAGGTCACACAGCTTGTTCGCGGCGTAGCCGCCCGTGTTGAAGGTCAGCCCAGCGCCGAGCACCTCGTCGCACTTGGTCACGAGCTCGGGGTACACGCCGCACTGGTAGTCCATGGCGGTCGGGCCGCAGTTCGGGAAGTAATCCTTGCAGGCGCCATCGCCGGTCTCACAGACGTATTTTCCCGGCCAAAGGCCGTCCGGGTTCGCCGTCAGGATGTGAACGTCGAAGCCCTCGAGCTCCTGCTCGATCGTGTCGATGAAGCCCGGGAAGCTCGCCAGGAGCTGCGTCTGCTCGGTCACCATCGTGCCGAGGCGCGAGATCACGAACAGGATGTCCACCTTGCCCTGGCAGCCCGGCGGCTGGACGGGCCCGAAGTCCATTGCGGTCCCGACGTCACGCAGGATGCCGGTGCTCGAGCTGCCGAGCTGCCGGCCGAGACGTCGGCCGGGCCGGTGGACGACGCGTCGCTGGTAGACGAGATGCCGCTGGTCGACTCCGGTACGCTCGTCACCGGTGGCCCAGACGAGAACCCGGGCGGTCCGGCTGTGCCCCCGCACGCGGCGAGGACGAGGGCGGCGAGGATCGGCGCGCGCGTCACACGGCGAGCGTAGACCTCGCCCGGGCCGCTGTCACCCCAGCGGACTCGACACCCGCCCTGGCCGCCGCCAATCCCTCGCCCCGCAAGCCTAGCCCCAGTCGCGCCGGCTGTCAGCTCCTCGGTTGTTAAGGACTGTCGTAGTTGGTCAAGGTTCTCCCGTAACACTGATCGTTCAGAAGAGGCAGGGAGGGCTGCGTCGAGGGCACTCGTTGCGTCGAGGAGTGCGAGGGCTGCGTCGACGGCAGACGGTGGGATGGGTGCGTCGAGGGCTGCGCCGAGGGCAGTTGCTCTTGAGTCGAGGAGTGCGAGGAACCTGGCGCTGTTAGCCTCGAGGGCAGCTACGCGAGCCAACTGCTGATCATACAGGGAGGGGGCGGGGCGGGGGGCGGGGCTAGGGGCTGGTTGCTCAATGAGCAGCTTGCCACTGTCGTCTAACCACGGCCTCACCTTTTCAGTTGGGGGCCGTATTTCCTCGCCCAAAAGTGCGAGATTGAGAGCATAGACTACCCGCCCTCGAGGGTCCTTCGTGCCCGTTTTCGAGATCAGAGGCGAGCCTGTTCTCAGCAACCGCTGACAAAATCCGCGGTCCTGGATATGGAGAGCGTTTGCGATGTCCTCCGCGGGACCAGGTGGCACGCTCCAGTGGTACTTGTGCGCGCCAACGAGTGCGGCCAGTCCATGATCAAGCTGTGGGTCATCCTTCAAGAGCTGAAAAAGATGGACCGAGCAAGGCACTTTTGCCGCCTCTATAAATTTCAAGCAAGTGCGTGAGTCGGCAGTTCTGGGCCGCACAGATCGGACCTGAACCGTGGCCTTACCGTCAGGCGCTAGAGCCTCGGGCGCAAGCGGCGACGGTGGACGAGCCTCGGGCGCAAGATCGTCGGCGGGTCTGGGAGGAGTTGTGGCTTCGATCCTCAGTGCCAGTGCGGCTTTCAAATCTTCGATCTGGCGCTGAAGCTCTGCAATCTTCTGCTTGTCGCGAAGTGACATCTCATCCCCTCCTTAACCGCCGCCTTGAAGTGTGCGGCCTACAATCAACCGTTATTCCCTCATCTACCCCGCCCCGTGCCCCCAACCAAGCGACCCCGTGTCAGCGCGAGGGTTGTCAAGTCTGAGATTCGCGCGCGGCGCGGCCTGGCCGCGGCGGCACAGGAGGCAATGGCCGCAGGTGGTCGGGGCGGGGGGCTGGCCGCCGATCACGCGGGCCACTCCGTGGAGAGCGGCGGCGGAGCGTTGGTCCAGGAGCTCGCGCAGAACCCGGATCATCGCGCGTCCCGCTGTTGAACCCGCACCTCCGGGCAGGCGCCAGATCGGTGCCATGGCCTCGCCAGCGCGACGTAGCAGCTCGCTCTTGGGAAGTGCGGCAGCGGCGACTCGAACGCGCCCACATGGCAGGCTCACGCGTCGGCGCAGCGCGTTGTCAGTGCCGTTCCACACCAACACCACACATCCCTCAAGTCCATGCGCGAGCTGGAGCCCGCGCTGAAGCGATGCTTCGTCGCGGATCAAAATCACCCAGCTCTCGCAGGCATTCTCGTCGAGCTCTGCGGCGATGAGTTCGGCGTGGAGATCCAAGACATGGACGCCGAAGCCGAGCGGTGTCCTCGACTCGGTTTGGTAGCAGGTAGGCTCGCGCGGAGTCGTCAAGATGTCGGTCCATCGCGCGAGCCCCAGGGGGCGACCTCCCCGGAACCCTCTGCTTGACGCGCTGCAGCGAACGCCGTGTTCGCGGAGGAAGTAGAAGAGGTGCGCGGCGAGCAGGGTGCTCCCCAGCCCACGCGCAGCGCCGTAAATGCCGATACGTTGCATGAATCATCCTTTGTTTCGGAAATCTTCGATCTGGCGCTGAAGCTCTGCAATCTTCTGCTTGTCGCGTAGTGACATCTCACCCCCCTGTTCAGGAGCCATTCATAGAGCAGTGTGCCATCAAAAGTTATTCCCTCATCTGCCCCCCGTGCCCCACGAATCCACTGCTCACGTGCGAGTATCGTCAACGTTGCACGTGAGACCCCAACCACTCCCAGTGCCTCGTTGAAGTCAACCAAGCGACCCCGTAGACTGTTCCAGTGAGCGGGTACTGTGCTCAGTCGCGCGGCAGTTTCCGCTTGAGGCTCAACCACGCTGGCCTCCGCGTTGGGTCGAGGCTCCACCACGCTGTCCAGATTGTCCGCTTCCTTAGCGCCTACCGCCCCTGTTTCGAGCCCGTTTCGCGCTCCCCGCAGGTGGGACCTCGGAAGGAACACCCAGGTCTCAAAATATCCCTTCTCGACGAAAGCAGATCCGAAACGACGCTCACACTTCACGACCTGGTGAAAGCTATGGCTGTCCTCGCGGTGGTTTCCAACAGTGTCCTCGCGCGCCGCCAGGTGACCCAGTGCACGAAGCATGGCAAGCCCTTGGCGGACGGTTCCAATCATAGTGTACTCGCCCGCCAGCGCCGCGTCGCGTAGCGCGATCACAACCTCTCGCGCAAACCCTGAGAGTGAGTCGAGGAGCATTTCCGCATGTGTCATGATCTGTGCGATCTCATCCGCATCAGGCGACCACCTGATCGATGTTTCGTCATGAAAAGCGGATCGAAAGCTCTGCGTCTGCCAGTAAAACCCTGGGTGCTCACTCTCAAGCAAGAAGCCGTCCCTGCGCCAACTATCGATCATGCCTTCGTCGATGCCACAAGCACGCATGTGATCGTGCCCGACGCGCCTTACCTGCGATTTGTCCCCCTTGGCTTTAAGGGCTCGTAGTTGCCACACAGCCTCGCGCGCGACGTGGAGCGCTCGCGCTCTTGTGGGCCCCACACCGTACTCCCAAAGGTCGCCGCTCATGAGGGTATCGACGTCAGGCACGCCCAGGGTCGTGAGGGCCGCCTCCTTTGGCAGATACAATGCACGTCGAAGCGTCAGGAGGCGTCCGCTACGTGCTGCGAGCACCTGTGCGGCAGCGGCGATGTCGCCGTTGTCGAAACGTTGCTCGACCTCCGTGGGCTGAATGATTTGATACCTCTGCACGTTCGGCCGAACATTAAGCCGTGTCAGCGCCAGGGTTGTCAAGTCTGAGATCCGCGAGCGCTCTTCTGAGCCCCCACGCCGAGCGAAGCGCTGTTGCGAGCCCCCGCCTAGCGTACTTTCGCTGGCTTGCGCGCTGCGTCGACTGGCGTGCTGATCGTGGCCGCGAGGTCCCCCGGTGCACGGTCGCTGACTCGGCGCCTGTGGGAAGGAATGCTTGGAAATTCCTCGGCTCCCAGGTGCTCGAGCTGAAGTGCGTAGATGACCCGTGCCTTCAGGTCACGACCGTGTTCCACAATCAGAGGCGAGCGTTCGCGCAGCCAACGAAAGAAGTTATAGGCTCGTACGCGGAGCGCTTTCGTTAGCTCGTCACTCGTGCCAGGTGGAGGTATTCGGCCACGGCGGTACGTGAGTACGAGCGAAGCGAGTGCTTCTCGCATGTAGGAGTCGTGGCTTGCGGCGTGGTAGAGCTCAAGCAAGTGGTTGCGTGCGGCCGCTGAAACGCCCTCCGTGGTCTGCAAAACAGCAAGCGAATGGTCTGGCTGTGGCGGGGCGTGGGCATTCGTGGCGGCCTCAAGGGCTGCGTTGGCATGCTTGAGCTGCGCCTGGAGCCGCTCTATCGTGGTTCGGGCCACGATCAGCGAATGGCTTAGACGATCATTCTCTCGCATGAGCGGGTGCAGGACCGTCAGGGCCTCCGGCCCTAATGCGACCTCAAGTTGGGCGATTTGGCGCCGAAGTTCTCCAATCTCTTGTTTGTCGCGCAGTGACATTCGGGAGGCCACCACAGAATGGCTTGCGTTGTGTGCTGGCGTCAACTGCGGACGCGGGTGCGGTTCGGAGTCCCGCCAGGACTACTCCATGCGCCAGGCCATCGAGGAGAAGTTCATCCTCGACGTGCTCCAGAACTACACGCGCCCGGCCATGAAGAAGGTGCAGGTCGTCGTCGAGCACTACCGCAAGCACGTGGCCCCGCTGCTTGGCGGGACGGCCAAGGCCATGGTCGTGGTCAGCAGCCGCATCGAGGCCGTGCGCTGGCAGCTCGCTGTCGCGCCGCACCCCGCGCGCGTTGCGGCGGCTCGGGGAAACGACTAGCGTAGCGGCCTGTGATCGACGACGACGAGCGGTGGCTTCCTCAGCTCCTTCGAGAGCACGGCTACCGCGGTCAGATGCGTCACCAGGGCTGGTTTGAGTGCCTCGTGTGGCGCGGTCAAGAGCGCTGGCACGGCCACGGCCACGACGCCCACGCCGCGCTCCAACACCTGCTCGCGCAGATGTTTCCGTCGACGATTGCCCGCGCCCTCTTCGGATCACCTCGCCCGCAGCGAAGTCGCCGTCGACCTCACCTCCGACGTACGCTGCGACAGTCCGCCTGCCCCGGTTTCCAACCTCCGCAAGATTCGAGCCGAGCCCGAGCCTGAGCCCGAGCCGCCCCGATCTCCACCGTGAGCCCGGCCCCGAGACCGAGCGGCGCCCCTTGAACCCCCCCGCGTCGGTGAGCGCCTGGGAGATCGCCGACGCCCGCCCCGACTTCGCCCTCATGGCCCCGCGCCTGCAAAAGGTCCACATGCTCGGCTGGATCTGCCGGGCCCGCGGCCTCGATGAGCAGTACGCCGGCGAGCACAAGGTCGCGATGCTGGTCCGCCGCATCGCCCACGAGCTCACCAACATCAGCAAGATCATGTGGCCGGGCTCGGTGCAGGCGCTGCAGATGAACGCCCGCCCCGACTGCGTGGTCGGCGAGCTCGGCATCAAGGCGGCCCTGCTCCCGCGCACCTGGAACGACGCCAGCGAGTTCGTCCAGACCCACCGCGAGCGCGCCATGCAAAGCGACGTCCCGCTCGACGACTACGGCTGGGCCGATGACCTCCGCTGCCCCGCCCACGGCGACGCCCGGCAGGTCCTCCACGACGCCCAGCTCCTGGTCGAGGAGCTGTCAGCTCGACGACGACACCCTCCCCGACGCCGATCGCCGCCTCCGTCGCCGCCTCCGCGACCTCAAGTCCCACCTGCGAAACGCCCCCACGTCCGGCGAACCCGAGCTCGAGCAAGACTACGACAGCATCAAGCTCGACCTCACCGCCCTCGCCCCGGCGGAGGCCGAGGACGAGTCGCTCGCCGCCCTCGTCCGCGCCCGCGTCCGCGGCAAGTCGGCCCTGTTCGTCAGCAACCGCGACGACCCCGACCTCAAGGCCAGCTCGAAGACCAGCTCGGCCTCGACATCAGCTGGTGCGACGGCAACCCGCGCAAGGTCCAGGCCCAGTGCGAGAGCATCGCCCGCCGCAGCTACGACCTCGTCCTCATCGCCACCGGCTTCCAGGCGCACACCATCGACGGCATCCTCGCCCGCGCCGCCCGGGCCGGCGGCGTCCCCGATGCCCGGGTGTTCAAGGGCCGCCCGCTCGCGTGCATCCGCGCCCTCGCCCGCAGCCTCGGCATGCAGGAGGGCTGATGCCCGCGATCCCTCCCACGCGAGCCCGGCGAGGGTCGGGTGCAGGTCCCACGTCCTGACCCTGATTGGCTACTGTCGCTAATCCCGAGGGACCTTTGTGACGTGAGCGCCGTTGGACTCGTCCAGCGGATTGGTAGGCGTCTCGCTCGCGGCAACAGACCGACTCCGCAGGCAGCAGTGGGGGGCGCGTTAGATCCCAGAGGTCCCGGAGGGTGGGCCCAACGCGATCAAGGGCAACGGAATAGTGTCGATCTGAGTTGACTCTCTCGCGTCTGAATGCTCGACTTCTGGCTGGAACTCAGAAGCTTCCAGCAAGGCATCGGTAGGCGGGTAGAGCCACCCTCTGAGATGGTCCAGGGCATCTTGGTATCCCGCCTCGCAGTGCAGACGAACATTCGAAACACGGCAGCTGGTGAAAGCACGGTCGCTGATCCCTTCATCTTCCAGATTCTCTTCTTGAGAGCGGAGCATGTCGATCAATCCCTGCTCGGAATACACATCCATGCTCTTTCGGGCGAACTTACTAAATTGTCAACCCATCTCTTGTACCATGGTTGAAGATGATTGCGCTTATAGCGCTCGCATACCGAGAATACGTCATTCCAGGTCTGGACCTGAGGCGTCTGCGGGATGATGGCGACGGTCCAATCCTGTGCATCCAGCATCGCTCCTTCTTTTTCTTAATAAAGGGCTTGCTCCCCTCAACGGAGATCTTAACTATGGCCGCAAAGTCGTAGGGGTCAATGCCATGCGTCGAGCCGCGTTGGAGCACCGGACCATATCGGCATCCATTTTATATTTGTTATTGCAATCGTGGCACATGGGCACGAGATTGCGCAGATTCGCCGCCGCAAACGGATAAATAGACCTGGCAAGGTAATGATCTAAGTCCTCCTGGGGCCCTCCTGGGCTGCTGAGGAAGCATATGCCGCAAAAAGGACATACCGGCGTGGGCAAAGCCTGGTGAATCGCAGTGTAATGCGAGTCCGCACGTCGAGCTCGCGCGGACCGAGAATATCGAATGCATAGTTGAATAAAGCTGCGATTGGCCTCTCACACTTTGCGGAAGTTCATCCATCCGAGCGCAGTCCGCAGTACCCGACAACAATTCTGGGATACGATTCTCGCTCTCAAGCGCTGCAAGCACGAAGTCTCGCTCGACCTTCGCCAACGTTCGAACCGCAACATCATATGCTTGGAGGAACTCGCACAGCTTTTTTCGCCTCCTCAAGCGCTCCCGGTACGCCATGGGCAGGAGGTCAGGCCACGCAGGAAACGCCTGGTTGGCGTCTACAAACCCATGGATCGCCCGCACAGCCTGAACACACTCGTGAACCCAGTTGTTCTCGGTCGTCGTCGCCGCGATGGAATAACCAAAACATACCTACTAACCTTGTTACTTCAACAGTTGACGGCGACGATCCATCAAGAAGACCCTTTCCACAGAGTCTCCAAGGCCAGCGAGCCCAGCCTTAATCTCTTCGGGGTCCTCGCTCTCCATCAGTTGCTTGATCTGTTCCCGGGACCGGGCGGAGATTGGAGGTTGTACATCAAAGCACTCTTGGAGGATCGTGTCGAACGCAGTGCCGAAAGTCTGGATTCCGGGGCGCAGCACCTTGACCCGGGCCCCTTGGTCGGCCTTCGATTCCATCCCTCCCTGAAAATCAAGATATTCTCCCGTGACATGTCGGACGGAACAAACGGGGCGTGCGTCGTCAGCAGGCAGTCTTGTTGGGCCGGGGGGCTATCGTCGCTTGCGCCGCGGCCCCCTGGGCGGTGGGCAGATTCATCAACCGTGAGATAAACCGGACACGCCACTGCGGGTTGAAGTGCGACTCGGGTTCATCTAGGAGAAATAGGACGTTGGTGTCCGCGATCATGCACATTGTCCCAAAGATCTGCGCGAGCTGGTGTTCGCCGTCGGATAGCGACACATAGTCGACATCTCGGCTGCCCACCTTCGGCGCAAACCGAACCTGCTCAAATCGAAAAACACGGTCCTCGTCCTGAGGCTCAGGCAAGCGCGATGCAAAACGCCGCGTCTTGATATCGTGCTGGAGGCGGTCACGGCTCCGCCTGGAATCGCCAGATCGTTGAGCATCCAGCTTGTGGAGCGCGGAGTACAGTTCGATGGCGTTCTTCCAGAAGCAACGGAACGCTTCGCGCGTCTGGTCCGTCACCAGGAAATCGAAAACATAGGTTCTCTTCATTTCGTCGTGGTCGTAGGGTGGGAGCACTTACGAAGGTTTTCGATGGAGCCTTTCAGTTTCATCGGTGGAGTTGACTCCCCTTTGCTTCCTGCCCGAAGCGTCGACATAAGATAGTTTAGCCACGGCCCATCGGCCAGTTGGACAATGCAGCGGAAAGAATGATCTCGCCGAGCTTCGCATCTCCCAGAAGCTCAACGCGTTCAGCGTCTGTCCCAAGAATGAGGTTGGCAACGAGAACCTCAAGGTGAGGAAGCTCAATCGATGAGCATCAGCCGAGTGTTGGGAATCGACCCACACGCTCAGCCAGGTCGAGTGAAAGGGCGCGTGTCCGAACATCCTCGGCATATC
>NZ_JADJNN010000018.1 GCF_016714285.1 Nannocystis sp.
GGGGGCCCAGGCGGTCGAGCTGCACGATCACGTCAGCGCGCTCGCTCGGGCCGCCGCTACGCGCCGCCACGGACCAGCGCGTCCTCCATCTCGCGCAGGTCGGCGAAAGGCCTGCGCCGGGGCCTCGACATCGGCCGCCGTAAGATCGGCACCGTCCACGGCAGGACAGCGCGTGCGAGCGACGCTCGCGGCGCAAGCGGCGTAGTCCGCGTCGCGCGTCGGGTCGAAGGACAGGCCAGCGCGGCGCGGGCGGGCTGTTCGCGACCCTACCCGTATCGCATCCCCGACGCGGCCAGCCAGCGCCGTCACCCAGGCGAATCGGGCGGGCCACGCAGGCTTACCACCCGCGCGAAGCGCTCGATGAGCGCCTCGACGATCTCCGCCAGCGGCGGCGGGCTCGCTGTCGGGGCGCACGCCACGCCGGGCGTCGCCAGCCCTCCGGGACCGGCGTGCCCGGCAGCCCGGCTCCGCTGCGAGCCCGTCCGCGGGCGTGCAGGCCCGCGTGTTCGGCGGCGGCGACGGAAATCCGGGTGCTTGTTCGTGTACCACTCGCCGCCGGTGATCTGGCCGTTTGGCGTCGGCTCAGGTCGTAGAGATACCGGGCCGTGCGCGGCTTGTCACACGCCGGGCTGTCCATTGAGCGCGTGCCTCGGGTTGGTCTCGGTGACCACAGGAGAGCCATCATCACGCCCGGCGACCGCGGCCGCCGCCGATCCGCAGTGGGCGGCGGAAGTAGTCCCGGGTGTACGCCGTGCGCTCACGGTCGCCGCGGCCAGTCAGGACGTAGCGCCGAGTCTGCAGGTTGAACAGCACATAGCGATAGCCGTGGATCGGCTGATTCCACCTCATAGTCGAAGGTGGCGTCGATGACCCGCTGCGGCAGCAGACGCCGTCTGATTGACCACCGCTAGGTGGAAGGTCCCCGGGTTGGTGTCCGACAGCGCTCGGAGACCAGCCGACCGGAGGCGTCGACCGCCGGCTTCTTGTCGTTGCAGCGGCCGCCGACGAAGCGCGAGACGGTGTCCGCGTTGGCCCGCGGCAGCGTCCCGAGCGCCTTGATATCGGACGGATAGAAGCGCAGCCGGGTGCGGCCGTCGGCGGCCACACATCGACCGCGCGCTGCGGCCGCGGCAGGCAATACGAGGCGGGCGCCCAGCCGTGGCAGATGCCCATCCACGGCTCGACCTCACCGTTATGATCGTGATAGTATTTGCCCTCGGCCCCACATCCGCTGGGTCAGGCCCATCGCGGTGTCGCCGACCAGGATGTCATACTTCTCCGCGGGCGAGAGCAGGTCGATCGCCCGGCGTCGCGCGGGCGACGATGTCGCGCGCCGGGTGGCGCTGGATATAGTCGTAGTTCTCCTGCCAGTCGTCCGCGCCGGGGAAGTTCTGGTCGGCGTAGCGCTTGCCGAGGACCCCGGGTGGTAGAGCGCCCAGTGGTCGTCGGACCACGGCGACTCGTCGAGGCGGGCGGCGCTGAGGTCGGCGGCGGCCTGCATCGCCGCGAGCGTGCGGTGCTCGAGGCGATCGACGAGCAGATCGGCGCGGTCGGCCTCGGCGCAGGGCGCCCGCCCGGGCAGGATGTCCCCGAGCCGGATGAGCACGCCGTGGTCGAGCATGGACAGCGCCTTGCGGGACTGGTCGCGGCCCGAGATATCGCGGCCCGCGCGGAGGTCCCACGGCGAGAACACGGTCTCGGTGCCGACGGGCTGACCGTCGAAGCGTCGAACTTGGTCGGACGGCGATTGAGCGCCTCGACCGGGTCGCGGTCGAAGTCTTTGAGCATGGCATCGACGATCTCTTGCATGACGCGGGAGCAGTCGAGAGCAAGATACGTACCACGGTAATCGACGGGATCTGGCCGGTCGCCAGGCCGCGACGGCCCAGAACTTGCGCTGCGGCGCACGCTGCGCGAACGGGACCCACCCCGCGGTGTCGACCACCTCGCGCATACGCGCAGACGAGGCGGCCAGCCGCCGCCTCACCGCGATCAGCGTGAGCGCGGCCAGCGGCTGCATGGTCAGCGACCGCCACGCACGCGCCAGCGCCAGCGCGGCTCCGTCGATATCCTGCTCGCTGGTACCTGGCCCGAGGACAGGCGCAGCGCGCCGCGGGCCTCGTGCTCCGCCACGCCCATCGCCAGCAACACCGCCGGCGCCTGGCCGTGGCCGGCGTGGCAGGCCGAGCCGGTCGACGCCGCGAGCTCCCGAGCGCGCGCCAACAGTGCTCCCGCTGACCCCGGGAAGCGCAGGTGCAACGTGGTTGGCCAGGCAGCTCGCCGGCTCACCGTGCCGGCGCAGGCCGGGGACCGCCTCCGCCAGAGCTCGCCACAGGCGCTCGCGCTGGCCCAGGAAGCGGAGCGATGCGCTCGCCCAGCTCGCGTCGCGCCACCTCGCAAGCGACGCCGAGCCCGACGATGCTGGCCACATTCGGTGCCCGGCCGCAGGCCCCGCTCCGTGATTCGCCCCGAGCAGCAGCGGCGCGAGGCGTGACGCACGGGCCGACGTAGAGCGCCCCGACCCCCTTGGGCGCGCCGAGCTTGTGCCCGGCGATCGAGAGCAGGTCCACGCCCAGCGCCGCGACCTCGACGGGGTGCTTGCCGACCGACTGCGCCGTGTCGAGGTGGATCCACGCGCCGCGGGCGTGGGCCAGGCGAGCCGCCGCCGCCGCCGCCAGGATCACCCCGGTCTCGTTGTGTGCGTGGATCAGCGTGACGAGGGCCGTGTCGTCGCCGATCGCCGCCGCCAGCTCGTCCTCGCGGACCTGCCCGTCGGCGCCCAGGCCCACGCGCGTGACGGCGACCCCCTGTCCTTCGAGCCAGGTGCACGGAGCCGCGGTGGCCGGGTGCTCGGCGACGCTGGTGACGAGGTGCCGGCGATCGCCGCGGACGCTCATCACCCCGCGGATCGCAAGGTTGTTGGCCTCGGTCCCGCCCGAGCAGAAGATCAGCTGATCCGGCGCCGCGCCAACCAACATTGCGACCTGGGCTCGCGCCAGCTCCACCGCCGCCCGGGCCCGGCGCCCGAAGGCGTGCCCGCTCGTGGGGTTGCCGAAGTGCTCGCGCAAGTACGGCAGCATCGCCGCGAGCACCTCCGGCAGCACCGGCGTGCTCGCATTGTGATCGAGGTAGATGCTCGTATCGGTCATCGCGGGCCGCGAGCCTACACGGCCGCCGTCACCGCGTCATCACCGCGTGGCGACCTGGTACCAAGGAGGCGATGCGCGACCCCGGAGCCGCCACGAATCGCGCCACCTACCTCGCCGTGTTGGTGGCGGCGCTCGGCTACTTCGTCGACATCTACGACCTGATCCTGTTCAGCGTCATCCGCATGAAGAGCCTCGGCGAGCTCGGTCTGTCCGGCGAGGCGCTCACCACCCAGGGCCTGCGTCTGCTCGACATGCAGATGTACGGCATGCTGCTCGGCGGGATCTTGTGGGGCGTGCTGGGCGACAAGCGCGGCCGCCTGTCCGTGCTGTTCGGGTCGATCTTGCTGTACTCGCTGGCCAACATCCTCAACGGCATGGTCAGCGACGTCGACACCTACGCGTGGCTGCGCCTGGTCGCCGGGCGTCGGCCTCGCGGGTGAGCCTCGGCGCTGGCATCACCCTCGTCGCCGAGCTGATGTCGATCCAGGGCCGCGGCTACGGCACCATGGTGGTCGCCGGGCGTCGTCGGCCTCATGGGGCATCGCCGCCGGCCTGCTCGGCGACGCCCTGCACTGGCGCACCGCCTACTACGTCGGCGGCGGCATGGGCCTCCTGCTGCTCGCCCTGCGCATCGGCGTGCACGAGTCCGGCATGTTCGCCGGCCTCCAGCACGCGGCGGTGTCCGCCGCGGCGATTTCTTCCAGCTGTTCACCGACCTCGGTCGCCTGCGCCGCTACCTCGCCGTGATCCTCAGCGGCCTGCCGATCTGGTTCGTGTTCGCGATCCTCGTCTCACTCGCCCCCGAGATGGGCGCCGCGCTCGGCCTCGACCCGGCCCCGAACGCCGCCTACGCCGTGCTCTGGGCCTACGTCGGCATCGCCCTCGGCGACCTCGCCAGCGGCACCCTGAGCCAGCTGCTGCGGTCGCGCCGCAAGGTCATGGCACTGTTCATCGGCCTCACCGCCGTGACTCGGCCTCTACCTCGGCCTCGGCGGCCGCTCGCTCGCCACCTTCTATGCCACCTGCGCCGGCGTCGGCCTGGCCAGCGGCTACTGGGCGGTGTTCGTCACCACCGCCTCGGAACAATCCGGCACCAACCTGCGTGCCACCGCTGACCACCGCGCCGAACTTCGTGCGCGGCGCGGTGCCCCTGCTCACCGCCGGATTCCAGGCGCTGAAGCCGGAGCTCGGCGTGCCCGGTGCGGCCCTCGGCGTCGGCGTCGCGTGCCTCAGCGTCGCCCTGCTGAGCGTGTGGCAGCTCGAGGAGACCTTCGGCCGCGACCTCGACTTCGTCGAGGAGTAGAGATAATGGCGATTAATCGTGTAGTTTCAGCATGTTAACGGAGTGCGGCTGCGCGCCTCCATCAGCTCTCCAGCGCAGAGAGCGCGCGGCTGCTCGCGCCGCGACGATCGATGTACCGGCTGGCGGTCTGCAGGTCCTTGTGCCGGAGGTGCGCAGCCACGGCCGCGACCCCGCCACCGCCATCGGCGATGCGCGTCCCACAGGTCTTGCGAAGGACGTGGGTGCCATGCCACGGCACCTTCGCCAACGTCACCAGTTCCCGCATCCAGTCGACGAGCTCCGTCTCATGGAAGTGGTTGCCGCGGCCGTTGGCGAGGACGAAGCGCCCCCGATCGTGACGCCCCGCCTGCAGCGCCGCGGATAGCCGTGCAGTCATCGAGATCTCGTCCTCGCTGCGGCCCTTGGTCAGGTCGAGCATGCCCCGGACGATGTTGTGCCGCACGATCATGGTGCCGCGCTTGGAGTCGAGGTCCGTCCAGTGCAGCCCGAGCATCTCGCCGCGCCGCAACCCGGCATCCAGGCCGAGCAGCAGCATCACCGTGTAGCGGGAGCCGAGCGAGCTGGCGGCGTTCAGCAGCGCCGCCTGTTCGTCAGCGTCGTAGGCGATGACCGCCTTGCGGATCCGGCGGGGCATTTCTACCTTGACCGGTGCCTGGGTGATGATCCCCTGCCCCACCGCCACGTTGAGGACCCGTCGCAGCGTCTTGAGCACCTCGCACATCGTGTTGTGCGCCTTGTGGACCAGCGACGACTTGATCGCGGTGAGGTCCGCGGGCGTCACCGCATTCATGCGACGCCGGCCGATCAACGGATTCAGGTGTAGCCGCAGATTGACCTCGTAGCCCAGCCGCGTGTTGATCCCCAGGCGGTTGGCCTTGCACAGATCGAGGAATGTCACCGCGAACTCCTCGAAGGTCGGCACGCGGGGCTTCTCGGGCTCCCTCGTAGGTTCTGGCGCGGGGGCGGGCTCCGGGACCAGGAGCTGCATGAGCATCTCCTGCTCGAGGACGCGGGCCCACCGCTCGGCGTTGGACTTGCCCGCGACCGGGGCCTTGACCCGCTTGCGCAGGACCCGGCCGCTGGGACCTGTGACGATGATGTCGGCTTCAAACTCATTCTTCGTTCCCTTCCACGGGCGCAGCTTGATCATGAGAGACCTCCTGCGCTCGCCTTGTTCGCCGAGAGCCATTGTGCAATGACTCGGGGGTCGCAGCGAAGGCTTCGTCCGATGCGAAGGACCCCGGGTATCTGTCCACGGGCGACCCGGGAGTACACACCGCTACTGCTCGTGGCGAGCAATAGCGCCAGGTCTTGCACCGTGAGCAGCGGCGGCGGCAGCGATGGCTGCTGCGCGAGCTCACAGGTGCATCGGCGCCATCTCCGGAGATCGGCCTAAGCCTGTCCCTTGGGTCATGTCGTCTCCCACGTGGCGTAGTGTAAGGAAAGGAGCTCTCCAAAAGGCACGTCCCAACTTCATCGATGTGTGCAGGTCCGCGTCGCCAGGCAGCCGACCCGCGGGTCCCGGTCGTTCATGTGGCCCGTTCAGGCCAGAGGGCGAGCACGATCAAGCCGGTGAGGCCGCCGATGCTGGCCAGCTTGCGTGAGGTCGTGATCGGCGTCATGGCAACCTCCTTGCCGTCGGTCACGCCAGACCACCGTGCGCCCGGATACAAGGCGGCGGTGAAGCTCCCTCGGTCCACGAAGACGAGGAAGAGGTTCTCGGATGACCCCGCCATCCGATAGAGCTCCCGCAACGCCGCGCTGGGGTCCGCGACGTACTCGAGCACGCACGAAACATAGACGACGGCCGAGTCGTCCGCGACGCCTGGGACTGGTCCCTGCGTCAGATCGGCGGCCTGCATCACGCGACACTGGGGGCAGCCACGGAGATCGACGCACAGATCGCCGCAGCCGTAGGCGCGGGCGAGGCGAGTGTGAGCGCCCGCGTCAGGATCGCCGACAACGACCAGCGGGCGGCCGAGCTCGACCGCCCGCCGGGCAGCGGCGTCGTAGACCTGCCGGCGAGTCTCGAACCGGCGAAGGGCCAGGCCGGTCTCGACGGCGACCGCTCCTCCAAGGACCAGGCGTGCGATGGTACGTGCTCTCATAGTGTCCCCCGCTCATATCTGCGGCCGCTGCATAGTCGGCCATGCTCGAAGCGGCGGAGCGCCATGCCACCCTGGGTGAGTAGGGCGCCCCCGAGGGCCAAACGCGCGAGGGTCAGGCGCATCATGGTGATTTCCGCTTTCTCTCGCTGGTCGTGTTCGGCGTGGGTTGCTTGAGGTTCAGTGCGGCCTTGCGGGCTTCCCTCCACGTGGCGTAGGCGTATTTCACGAGTTGCTCTTTGGTGTCCGGGTAGAGGTCGAGGACGTCGCGGATGTGCAGGAGCTTTTCCTCGGCCCGATCGAGATCCGCGAACAGGTGGTTCAGCGTGCCCTTGCGATCGGGGTGGATGGTGAGCCCGCCCCTCCAGTCGCGCACCGCCACCACGTGACCGCCAGCAACGACGACCAGCGCCGGGCGCTCCAGGAGCAGCGGCACGGCGTCCCAGCCCGCGTCGCGCAGGAAGATCGCCTCGGTGCGGGTGTCGGCGTATTCGACGGCGAAGTTGTGGATCACCGAACGCTCGCTGTAGCCTCCGACGAATTGGTCGTCCACGCGGCGCAGGAGCTGGGCCATGACCTCCTTGTCGGTCTGGGCGTCCAGGCGCCGCTGGGCGGTCGTGAGGGCGTCGTATGCGAGGAAATCGGGCTTGTACGCCGGGCGCTCGCCGCCTCGGGCTCGCCGATGCGCCAGGGTGTCGGCGATCAGCGTCTCGACCTGCGCCCGGTGACGGCGAATGAACCCGTCGACGTAGGCCAGTGTGAACGGCGGCGCCAAGGAGGCGCGCCAGCGCTCGAGGAACGTGTCGATCGCTGCGAAGGGGTCGGTCACCACGCCCGCCCCCGGTAGCGGTCGACCAGTGCGGCCCACTTGCTCGCGGCGGGTGTCACCGCGAGCCCCACGGCTTCGACCTCGGGCCGCTGAATTGGCCACTCGTGTGGCGCGTGCTCGCCGATGAACAGGTCCATGGCGGGGCCCAGGCGCTCCTCGGGCAGATGCTTGCGCAGGGCGCCGCGTACATATTTGCGCATGGACACGTCGTACTCGTGCGCGAGCGCAGCGATGCTGGGCTTATCCTTGACCTCGGCCAAATGCTTGACCCTCTGCCCCATGATCTGCGGATCGACCGCGGACAGCGAGGCGCGTCCACCCATCTCGAGGCGCATGGCGCTCAGGGCGATCAGCGTACCGCCGGAGATCGCCATGTACGGGACGACGGCGGTGGAATCGCGGAACTGCCTCAGCGCGTTGGCGATCAGCACGCAGGCGGTGACGCAGCCCCCGAGGGTGTGCAGGACGATCGTCACGCGATCGTCGGGGAGGTGCTCCATCACGGCGAGCACGCCCTCGGCCATCTCGATGTCGATGAAGGGCGTGACGATCGGGATGATGCCGGTGAGGCGCTGTGTCCTCGCCAGGTTGCGACGGCTCAGGTAGCCGGCGCCCACCAGTGCGCCGGCGGCGAGGCCGGTGAGCATGAGAGTCCTGCGCATGGTCATTTCCTTCACGCGGCGGGGGCGGGTTGTGAGGTTCTATTCGCCGCCGCGAGCACGACCGTGGTGGCACCGATGGCGCCGATACCGGCGAGGACATACGGCGCCCACTTGAGCAGGGTGGCGATGCCCTTCGCGGCATCGTTGGCGCCCTCGGCGATGTTGCCGGCGACGGTCTCGGTCGCCGTGTAGAGCTGGGCGAGCGGGTTGTCGCGGAGGAAGTCAACGTTCCAGGTGCGGACCGCGTTCGCCCAGCTGAGGCGGTCCCACATGGGGTCGTCGTCGGGGTCGTCGTAGATTCCGCCGTCGTGGGTCGGGCCCTGGTTGTCGATCAGGAGCATCACGGGCGGCAGTCCGCCGTTTAGCGGGAGGACGAGCGGCCAGGGCTCGCGAAACCAGTTCGGGCCGCGAGAACGGGCGAGGTCGAGATACTGGTTGCGGGCCTCGCCGGTCGCGCCGTTGAAGGCGTCCGAGATCAGGGCGCGGGCGAGCTCGTCGAGCGGAGGGCGATCCGCGGGGGCGATGAATTGCAGGGTGGCGAGGCGCGCGCGAAGGTCTCGTGCCGGGTTCGAGAGGGCCGACTCGAGGGCGTGGCGGGCCGCCGGCGGTTTGCCGTCGTCGGTTCGCAGGTGCCACTTTGGGTGCATTTGGGACAGGAGGCCCTCCTGCTGGATCTGGGCGCCCCAGCGGGCCACCTTGTCGGCGTTGGCCCTGTCGATTCCCTCCGGGGTCGCCGAGCTGTAGACCGCGTTGAGGATGAGCAGCGCCTCCCACTTGCGGGCGTCGAGCGCCTCCACGGGCAGAATCGAGAGCTCGTAGACCTTCTTGGCGAGGACGGCGATATCCTTGTTGTCAGACATCGTCGTCGTCCTCCTGGTCGTCGGGCATTTCGAGGGCGGTGAGTGGGGCGAGGCGGCGACGATGCATGGGGTCCTCGTCCTCGTCAGCGAGAGCCGCGATGTCGTCGTCCGAGTCGTCCTCCAGAGCTTCCTGCAATCGGGCGCGTTCGGCGGCCTCACTTCGGGTCCGGGGCGGCCGCGCACTGGGCCGGGCGCTGGGCTGGTTGGCGGCTGTCGGCGCGGTCGCCGAGGATGCGGGCGCGTTGGGTCCGACCCGTCCCACCGCGAGCTCGATGTGTGGCGATACTGTTGACACGACGCGTTCGCTCTGCGGTGAGGGGGCGGACGCGATGGGATCGACGTGCGGTGATTCGGCGGCGGGTTCGACACGTGGCGGCGGCGTGAAGGTGGGCCGGATCGGGAGCTGGCTTTGCTGGAACTTGTGGGCGGCCGCGACGGCCAGCATGCCCACGGTATGTCCGAGGTCCGCGACGATCGTGGTCAGCGCAGAGAGCTGGTCCGCTACGTCCGCGTTCGCCTCGCGCTGCAAACTCGCCTGCTCGAGGAGCCCCGCTCGAAGTTCGCCTGTGCCGCCTGCGATCGCGTGCGAGTCAGCGTGGTGTTGCTGGGCTGCACGGGCCAGCTCTGCGCGGTGCTCGGCGAGGACCTCGCGGAGCAACTGCACCGTGCGAGCGGCGTCCGCCTCCCGCTGGGCGCGAAGCTCGTCACGATGCTCGCGGAGCATCTGGGTCGTGCGGGCGATGTCTGCCTCGCCCTGGGCGTGCAGCCCGTCTCGGTGCTCGCGCAGCAGCGACTCCATGGCCGCGCGATGATCGGCGTTCGCCTTCTCGAGGCGCTGGACGTCCGCCTGTGCGCGGGCGTTGAGCAGTGCGGTGATTGACACAACACTCGGCGGTTCCTGGACCTGCACAACGTCTTGCGGCGGGTCGTGGATCGGCCTGCGAGGTGTCGTGGTCGAGGGCTCCGTCGCGGCCACGGGCTCCGGCGCCGGAGGATGGCCCCCATAGATCAGGCCGAGGCGCGGCGGTGGCATCGGCGGCGGGAGCTTTAGCGTCGCGGCGGTCGGTGCGGGGGTGGTCGCGCGCTGGGGTGGCCGGGTCTCCTCGGAGGGAGCCGGCGCGCCCGGGGGCGTCACGGGCGGAGGGCTTACCGTCGACGCCGGGGTCGATGGGACCGAGGGGACGCCGAAGAGGCCGCTCAGGTTCCCAAACAGCGGCACCACGCGATCGCCCACGGCGACGGCTGCCTGCGGCTCGGGCGAGCCTGTGGCCTGCTCGTCGATATGGGTGAGGGGCGCGGGACGGGGCGGACTCGACGTCACGCGCTCCTCGGGCGCCGCGCGTACCTCGGTCGTCGATGCGGGCGCGACCGCCTGCTCGCGTTGACGACGATGCGCCCGCAGGCTCTGGAAGGCGCACAGGCCCCCGTGCAGACGCGAGATCATGACCTCATAGTTGAAACCTGTCTGTCCGGACATGTGCATCCTTTCAGGCGCGGCGACGGATGCCGCGCAGGCCGACCGCGGAGCGCTCGGCGACGATGGTGTAGGTGCCAGGGTTGATGATGACGAGGGGCGCCCGCGGGGTGGTATGCAGGCAGTAGCTGGCCGGCTCGCCTGCGCGTTGTCGGGTGATCTGCAGGCAGCCGCGCAGGAGCACGAAGGCCACGCACTCGCCGGGCTCGATGACCTCCACGCAGAACTCGCCGCGGGCCATGACCAGCGCGCCGAGTCGCATGTTGCGGGCGGTGGCGAACTCAAACTCCATGGTGGTCTCCGCGGGCGAGCTGGCGCTCATGGGCGTGCACGGTGCCGAGCGCGTAGCCGACTGCGAGGCCGACGAGCATCGCTGCGGCGCTGCTGATCACGAGTGCGAGGGTTCGGCGGCCGCCAGGTTCGGCGGCCTTGCCCGAGCTCGGCGGGAGGGGCTGCGCACTCATGGGGCGGTCTCCTCGGCAGCGGGCCGGCGCCGGCGCAGGGTGACGGCGATGGCGGCCGTCAGACTGGCGACAACGACACCCGCGATGACACCGCCGACGATGCGCGAGCGGACGGGTACGTCGCTCGCGGGGGTGCTGGGGTCCGCTCCCTCGGCCGGGCACTTTCCCGAAGTGCAGGTGGGCTGGAGGGCCTTCTGGATCGCGTCCTCCGTGACGGGGCCCCACTTCCCATCGGCCTCGACGCCGAGGGCGGCCTGGGCCTTCTTGAGCGCCGCCGTGGCGGCGTCGTTCCACGGGGCCGCGACGTCGCCGGTGTAATGCCCGAGGTCCTTGAGCGCCTGGAGCCGCTGGCGCGTCTGCAGCAGCGAGGCGTTGGCGCCGACCATGCGCTCGATGTAGTTGATCGGGTTGAGCAGACCCTCGGGCGCCGGGTCTTCCTTCCACCAGCGGGAGTTCGCGGTGCGGTCGGGCGTGGCCGCGTAGGTCTCGAAGTGCAGCATGCCGTAGCTGCCGACGATGCGGCCGAGCTTCTCGCCCCGGCGAACGCGGCCGCCGGTCGTCAGGCCGAACTCCTTGTGCGAGCCAGCGATGACGCCGCCCAGCACGAGGAAGAGGTTCGAGTCCGTGCGCAGAAAGATCGCCCGGGTGCCGTCGGTCCAGCCCTTGTCGAGGCCGACGATCAGCGAGTCCTCAGGCGCGATGACCACGGCGCCCTGCGGCGCGTTGGTGAGGTCGACGCCGGCATGCCAGCGCTCGCACTTGTCCTGCGCGCAGCCCCACGGTCGACCGCCGCCGAGGCTCCACGTCGCGAACTTCGGCGTCACCGAGGGCAAGGGCCACACGGGGTCCTTGCCGCCCTCGGCCATCGGAATGCTCTCCCAGCCGGCGAATCGGGCCATGATCAATTCTCCTCCCCCAGGTCGGTCTCGTCCTCGGGCGTGACCGCGAGTTTGGCGGGCACGATGCTCTGCTGTCCGGCGGCGCAGCTCTGGGCGATCTGCGCCGCCGCGATGGCGATGCGCCGCATCGCAGCGTGGATGCGCTCCGCGGCGACGGCGGTCTTGCCTGCAATCAACATTCGGCGCGCCGCGTCGTGGTAGCCCTTGGCCTGCTCGAACGCTCGCAGCGCGGCGGCCTGCTCCTTGCCCTGGCAGCGCTGGGTGTCGATCAGCACGCCGGTCAAGAACAGCAGGTGACGCACATCCTCGAGCAGCTTTGGCGCGGCGTGAAGGGCCTGCTCGAGCTCAGCGAGGCGGTCGTGGAGTTGCTCGATGAAGAGGGCCTGGCGCTCGTGGAGCAGATAGACCTCGGCGCCCGGGCGAGCCTTGCCGTCGATCGGGATGACCTTGCACGCTGCGTCATCACAGTTCCCGAGCGTCACCTTGACGGTGCGCAGGCGATAGCGCCGGCCGGTGGCCTCCTCGCGGACCAGGACGATGCTGGACGCCGTGACCTTCGACCAGGTGATCGCGCGTTTGTCGACCTTCGTCTCGTCGCCGTCGCGCAAGATCTTGACGAGGGGCACCGAGACATCGGCGGCGGTCCAGATGCGATCGAGGATCTCGGTGACGGATGCGTACGCGAGCACGGCCGCGTCTTGCAGCACGTCCGCCACGGAGAACAGCCCCTGGTCGCTGAGCCAGGTCGCCGCCTCCTCCGGCGAAGGCGGCGCTCGGGGCGGACAGGTCTTGCAAGGCCACAGCCAGCGCGCGCAGCGGGTCCTGGCGCGTGGTGTCCTTGGCGTGCACGGGGTCCATGTCGAACGCGCCGAAGCCCTGGCGCTCGAGCATGCGGATCAGCGGCTGGAGCGACGACTCGGCGTCGGGCGGCGGCTCCTTGTCGGTCGCGGCCTCGAGGGCCTGCTCGTCCGCGAGGGCCCGCTCCAGGCGCTCGAGGATCTCGTCCTGCTCGGTGGGGCGCAGGCGAGTGGAGATCCACCGCACGCGCTCGACGGTCGAGTCCTCGACGTCAATCGCCGCGAGCACTTCATCGCTGCCCTCACGGGCAGCACGAAGAACAGCAGGCCTTGACCGCGATTCCCCTCGACATGCAGGCGGGGGCCCGGCTCGGCGTTGAAGCGCGAGGCGATGCGCTCGCCTCGGATCAGCGGCTCCGCGCGGAGCATCGCGTGCGCCGCCGGAGCAGTGGCCTTGGCGGCCTTCCGGGTCTTGCGGGGCGCGGGCTTCTCTGCGGGCGCGGGGTCTTCCACGGGCGTCGGCTCCGGCGCAGTGCTGGGCTGCTCCGCGCTGGCGGGCGCGTCGTCGCGGGGCGCTTCCTGCGAGGACTCGGCCCCGCCCTGGGGGCCGAGCAGGCCGCGCGGGAACTTGCGGGCCCAGTACGCCGATCCGACCTCGCGCAGCTCGCCGAACTTGAGGCCGCTGCCGGGCGCGAGCTCGAGGAAGCGCTGCCAGCCGGCGAGGTGCGGTGCGAGCAACTCGCCGCTGCGCAGCTGCTCCCCGGACGCGAGGGTCAGCGTGCCGCCGACGACGAGCGGGTATGCCTGCTCCGCGGTCGAGCGGGCGAGGCCCTCGCGGACCTGCTTCTCGACGCGCGGCCACCAGCGGGTGAGCCATGCGTCGCTCGCCCCGAGCCACTCGAGCTCGTCGTAGCTCGCCACATTCTTGCCCAGCACAGACTCGATGTGGGCCTCAAGCACGGTTTGCAGCTCGGCCTCATCCTCATCCGGCCAGGCAGCGCCGGCCTCGACATCGGCGGGTTGCAGCTCGAGGCTGCGCAGCGCCTCGTCGCCCTGCATCTCCCACACAGGGGCCCCGTGCGCGCGTCGGCCGATGCGGCGCTCACCCTCCCCTCGCAGGACGCGCCCGAACTCGTGGTAGCGGACAAATCCCGGCTTGCCCCGGCCGATGCGCAGCCCCTCGAATACGGGCGCCGACGTGGCCGAGGGCACCATCATTTCGACCTCGCGCGCACGCTCGGCGAGCCGCGCCCACGGCCACGCCGCCGCATCGATACGCTTCAGGTCCGCCAGGCGCTCGTCGCCCTCGGCCCGCAGACGCGCGGCCCGATCGGTGTCGGTGGTCTCGCGGGCGTCGCGGTAGCGGGCATCGGCCTGGATGAGCAGGTTGGCGGCCTCGCGGGCGACCTTGTGGCGAGCCTCGGCGCGAATGGTCTCGCGGCGGGCGTCGAGGGCCCGCTGCGTGGCCTCGGGGTCGCGCGAGATCATCAGCAGGATCTCCTCGTCGGAGAGGGCCTGCTGCGCGCCGGGGTTGCTGGTGTCGCGCGCCTGACTGGCGAGCACGTCACCGAGCCACGCGCGCTTGCCCTGGATCAACGTGTAGCGATACCAGTCCATCGAGCGATCGGACAGGTAGTAGTAAATCGAGACCACCGGCAGCTCGTTGCCCTGGCGCACGGCCCGGCCGTTGCGCTGCTCGAGGTCCGCGGGGGTCCACGGCAGATCGAGGTGGTGGATCGCGCAGGTACGGACCTGCAGATCGATGCCCTCGTAGGCGACCGAGTTGGCGATGATCACGTCGTACTTCGGCGGCACGCGCTGGCTGCTGCCGCTGGCGCAGGAGCCGGGCGCGGCCGGCTCGGTGGTGATGCCGTTGAACTCGCGGGCGATGCGGATGCGATCGGCGGACTGGGTCTCGACCGCGTTGAGAATGGCGATACGCTCGCGCGGCACCTTGTGGGCGACCAGCACCTCGCGCATCCACAGGTGCACCGCGGTCGGCTCGCAGAAGATGATGTGCCCGCAGCCCGCGCTCGCGGCCACGCGCTCGGCGCAAGCGGCCAGCTTGGGCGAGGCGTAGTCCGCGGGGTGGACGGAGCTCAGCGCCGCGCCGTACTCGACGCCACCGTCCAGCTTGGCGTGCAGGGCGACCAGGGAGAGGCGCGCGAGCAGGCCGAGGATCTTGTTCTGGCTGCTGCCCTGCACCTGGGACTGCTGGAGCGCCCGCTCGAGCTTGCGGACCAGCTCGCCATAGCGGTCCTCCTGCTCCGGGCCGAGCGGCACCCGGACCTGCTCGCTGCGCGGCTCGGGCAGGGTCAGGCCGACCTCGGCGCCGCTGCGAAATTCACCGTAGCGCTTGATGATCGTGCGCAGGTCGTCGAGATTTTTGAAGCCGTCGACGACGCTGCGCATCGACACCTTGAGGGTCATGTCGATGATCTCGCGGCTCTCGATGCGCAGGAAGCGGTCGATGAACTGCTCGGGGTCCATCAGGCCGCGGCTGGAGAACGCGTGCGGGTCGATGAGCTGGATGAGGTTGTAGAACTCGAGCGGCGAGTTCTTGGCCGGCGTCGCGGTCAGCAGGACGATGCCGGAGCCGCCCGTGCGCTGGCGGACGGCCGCGGCGCGGAAGTCGAGCTGCCAGGCGCGCTTGCTGCCGTCGCCGCTGCTGCCCATGAATTTGGGCAGGCCGTGCTCGCGGGCCTCGGGCTTGTAGCTGTTCTTGAACGAGGCGGCCTCGTCGACGACCAGCATGTCGATGCCGATGTCGTCCCAGGCGATGCCAGGGTCGAACTTGTGGCCCTCCGGTAGCTCGAGCATTTCTTCCACGAAGGCGCGCACGCCGTGCTTGAGGATCGCCTTGTCGCGCTCGGACAGGTCCTCGACCTTCTTCTTGGCGGCGTTGCGCTGGCGCAGCTTGACCTGGCGCTGCAGGCTCTCGACGGACTTGACGTAGTCGAGCAGCGCCTCCTGGTTCATCTTGGTCCGGCCGAGCGCGTCGTAGCTCAGGACCACCACGTCGAAGAGGCCGGCCTGGAAGGCGCTCCACTTCTCGGCGCGCTCCTCGGGGGTGTCGGTCTCGGAGGTGATGAAGCCCTTGCGCTTGCCGCGGCTGATCTGCTTGCGCTTGCTGCCGATGACCTGGACCCGGTAATCGGGCAGTACGCATAGAAAGTCGTCGTGCCACTTCCAGACCAGCGAACTCGGCACGAGCACGACGGGGCGGCGGACCCAGCCCTCCTGCCGAGCTGCTGAGATGACGCCAATGGCGGTGTATGTCTTGCCGACGCCGACGTCGAAGGCGATGAGGCCGCCGCGCATGTCGAGCACGCGCAGGATGCCGGCGATCTGGTGGGCCTTGAGCTGCGGGCCGCTCTCGTTCCACCGAGCGATGTCCAGCGCGCCGCCGTCGTAGGTCGGGATGACGATGCCGCGAAAGGCACGGTTGTACGCGGCGCGCACCGTGGCCTGGCGGCCCTCGTCGGCGCGGACCCAGGCGGCGAAGCGGCGATCCCAGTGGCGCCCGAGCAGCAGGCGGACCTGGCCCAGGTCCTCCTCCTCGTCCTCTTCGTCGTCGTCGCCCGCATCGGCCGGCGCGGCGGACTGGCCGGTCGCGGCCTCGTCCTCCTCGACCAGCTTCTGGATCTCCGCCTCGCTGAGATCGGGCTTGAACAGGGTGAAGTCGTGGTTCATCCAGCCGATGCACCACAGGGTCTCGGGCGTCAGCGCGGCCGTGGTGCCGAGCTTCGCGTAGTCGCTGCCCTCGGGCTGGATCGTGCCGCCCGTGCGCGTGAGCTCGATCGCGCCGTAGCGGCGATTGAGTGTGTCGGAGAGCCAGGCGGAGACCAGCGCCGGCGGGACCCAGCCCTGACGCGGCGAGATGTCGCGGATGTCCTCGAACACCGCGAGGTTCATCGCGCCCTCGAGGCGGCGCAGCTGCACCGCGGCCTGCGGGTCGGTGGCAGCGCGCGCGGCGGCGCGGTCATACTTCGGCCACAGCATGCCGCCGAGGTAGGCGCGCGAGGGGACCAGCTCGTCCCAGGCGTCGCCGTCGAGGTTCCACTCGGCGGCGAGCAGCTGGCGCGAGCATGTCGGTGCGATCGAGGAGGCCGCCCTGGGCGCGGTGGAACGCCTCGAGCTCGGCGATCGTCAGGTGGCGCCGCGAGCGGTGGAGGTGCTCGGCCTGGGCGAGCACGTCGCCCGGCTGGGCGCGAAACTTCGGCTGGATCTTCGGCCGCTCGGCGAGGGCCGGGGCGAGCTCGCCGTTCTTCTGGTAGGCGGACAGCAGGCGCTGGGCCAGCGCGCGGCGCTCGGCCAGGGCGCGCAGCTCGGGCCAGCGCCACGGGTTGCCGTCGTGGGCCCGCAGCGCGGGCACGTGCTGCAGGTTTCGCAGGGCCTCGGACAGCTCGGGCCACAGGCCGGTCGCGCGCGGGTCCTCGGCGGCGACCAGCGCGAGGTAGCGATCGACGCGGCGGCCGAGCTCGAGCGCCTGGCGCAGGTCGTCGCTGGTGTCGTCCTGCTCCTCGCCCATGTCGCGCGTCACGGTCGTGACCGGCGTAACCTCGAATGTCGGCAGGTTGGTGATGGCGCAGCTCTCAGGCAGACCGGCCGCGGGGTGAACGCGGGAAGCCGGTGAAGTCGCCGACCACGGCGTAGCGCCGACGCTTCTTCGGTGATGACTTGTCGCCGTCCTCCTGGACCTCGGCGCCTAGGATATGCTCGGCGTTCTCCTTGAAATAGTCGCCCTCGAGGATGAAGGCGTCGCGCGGGTCGACCTCGCGGAGCTCCCCGCCGCGGGCGCGCCACACCAGCACGTCCACGACATTGTGCGCACCCGGAAACAGGTCCTTGCCCGTGGCGCCCTCGCTCGGGAGGCGAAACGCGACCTCGAGGTGGTGGCGCAGCAGTACCCGCTCGCGCAGCTTGCGATTCTGCGAGCCGCTCAGGAAGCCGGCGGGGACCACGAAGACGCCGAGGCCGCGCGGGACCAGCAGGTCGAGGCAGCGCCGCATGAAATAGGCGTAGGAGGCCCGGTCCTGGTAGTCCGGGTGCTTGTCCTGGAGGGCGAACTCGCCGCGCTGGCCGTAGGGCGGGTTGGCGACGACGAGGCCGAGGGTGCCCTGGTAGCGCGCGGCGTGCTCGCTCATCCACCGCTCGAGCGACATCGAGAACAGCTCGACGTCGGGGCGCATCGCCGCGAACATCTTGGCGCTGACCTCGGAGAGCTCGACCGCGGTCCAGCGGGTCTCCTTGTAGCGCGGGTCGGTGACCAGGCAGCGCGGCGGGCCCATCTCGCGGATCAAGCGGCCAATGCCGACGCTGGGCTCGAAGGCTCGCACGATGCCGTCGTGGCCGGCGAGCGCGGCGAGCAGTGGACACACCAGATCCGCGATGGCCTCCGCGACCGAGGAGGCGTGAAATACTCGTGGGCCAGCGCGAAGTCGCTGGGGACCATGCCGGGCGGGAACTGATCCATCACCGCCTCGATCGACAGGCCGCCCCAGCCGCTGTAGCCGAGCACGGCGCGGCGCTCGTCGGCGCTCATGTCCTGCGGGCGGCGCGTGGCGACGATGCGCATCGCCTCGAGGTTGCGGCGCGTGCGGCTGGCCTTCGTCATCGACTCGGGCGGCAGCGCCTGGTCACGCCGGGCCTGGCGCCGCTCGAACCACGCGCCGACGATGCTCTCGAGCGTCGGCCGCATGCGCACCACGAAGGCGTCGAAGTACGCGGGTGGGATGCCGGGCGGCAGCGAGGCGCGCCAGAACGGCAGGAACTTCTCGAAAGCCTGGGCGGCGGGGGTCATGCAGCCTCCTTGCGGGCCTGGGCGCCGACCGCGATCGTGGCTTCGAGGGGGCTGAGCTCGGCGATGTCGAGGACGGCCTCCGCCTCGGCCTCAGCGAGCCGATGCGGCTGCTGGGCGAGCAGGACATCGCGTTCGAGTTGCAGGAAGAATCGGTCGGTGAGCGGCTCGTGCGGGTTGCGGGCGTGGCTGTCCGCGATGGCCTGCGCAAGCGAGTTCAGCACGGTCGTGCCGACGGTGCGCAGCTCCTTCTGCTCGCGCAGGAGCGTGGCGAGCGCGGCCGGCTGCTCCGCGGCCGGGGCGGGCTTGCGGCGCAGCTGCCATTGTCGGCACATCGGGCAGCGCAGGTTGGTGCCGAGCCGGTACGGGCAGCGCTCGCAGGTGCCATTGCGAGGGGCGAGCTCGGCGGCGAACTCCCACGCGCTCGCGCCCGGGGTGTGCTTCGAGGGCTGTGCCGGCAGGGCCGAGCCCTTGCGCTTGGCCTGGTCGGCGAGGCGCAGGGCGAGTTGCAGGATCTCGGTGAGCATGAGGGTGCGCTGGCGATCGAGGGTGAGGCCCCAGGTCGACGTGAATGCGCCCTTGCGCAGGTCGAGGAGCACGATCCAGTCGTTGGCGGCGAGGTCCGGGAAGCGCAGGATCGAGGCGATGCATTCGTGGTAGCGGCCGGTCACCCATTCGGGCGCGGCGTGCTGGGCGGGATAGATGGCGATCGCGGTGCTCGTCACCATGCGAGGGGCGACGGTGCCGAGGGTCTCGCTGACGATGAGGCGCTCGAGGAGGGACTGCGGCTCGTGGTCGTGCGCCGGAGGGGTCGCCCCGCACGCGCCGCCGACCGCACACGAGCCGCAGCACGCCCTGGCCGGCGCCGTCGTCATGGCGCCGCTCGGCCATTGCTCCCACTCTCCGCTGGCCACATCGGCGGCTCCGGCGAGCTTGCGCAGGCGGGCGCCGATGTCCTGGTCCTGGCTCTGGCCCTGGCAGCGGTAGAGCTCGCCAGTCTGGCCGGGCAGCGCGAGGCCGCTGGCGGGCACGCAGCGCACCAGGCCCGCCGGGGCGAGGATCTGGTAGCCGCCCTGCATCGGCTCGACGGTCATCCGCCGCGCGATCGTCTGCAGGAGGGCGGTGTCGAGGTACCAGTGCTTGCCCACGCGGTAGAGGCGGCCGTTGGCTTCGGAGGTCGACATGAGGGTCACTCGCCCTTTCGCTCATTCGCGTCGACGGCGTCGAGGTCGGCGAGCGCCCGCTTCAGCGATTCGGTGAGCTGATTGTCCATCTCTGCGTTCGGCGCGATCGGGTCCGGGGCCGGCTCGTCGCGGTGCTTCTGCTCCTTCTTCTTGCGCGCCTCGAACTTGGCGACCTCCCGCTCCAGAGACTTCGAGAGCCGCTCCTGCGCCTCCGCTTCGCTGAGCGGCGGGACGGAGCCCTGGCTGTTGCGTCGCGCCTCGGCGAACGCCGGCTCCAAGCGCTCGTTCGCGGAGTCCTGCTGCGCCGGGGTGCCGCAATACAGGCGCGCCAGCTCCAGGCTGAGGTGGCTCGGCGGGGGCTCCGGGGGATCTTCCTGCGCCCGCTTGTTGGCGAGGTTCATCATATCCTCGGCGGCGCCGCAGCCGAGTCGGTCGTATCGCCCGTCGTCCCACTCGAAGAACAGCGCGTAGGTATCGGCGCCCGCGTGCAGGATCTTGAAGGCGCCCTTGCCGAAGCGCGAGATGAGGCCGCTGCGGCCGGAGTCGGTGGTCTCGTCCCAGCCGAGGTCGCCGACCTTGCCGGCGCGCCGGCCTTTCGCGCGTCGCATCATTGCCTGCATCTTCCGCAGCGCCGCCACGTCGTCGGCCGCGATGGTCTCCTCGTCCACGTACTGGCTGCGGAGGATCGGCGAAGCCATGATCTCCTGGAGCGCCTCGGGCTCCGTCACCCGCGCCACCTTGCGTTCTTTGCGGGGCTTTTTCTCGATGGGCGGCTCCGCGGCGACCGGGACGGCGTCGTCGCCTGGCGGTGTGGATGCTTCGGTCGGCGTCGAGTCCGATGGTTCGGCGTCCTGCGGCGTGGATGGCTCGCTCGGTTCGGTCGGTTCGCGGGGGACCGCGTCTCCGCGTAGCTTGCCGGGCCACAGCGACCCGAGCTCGAGCGGGACCTCGACGACGTCGCCGGTCTCTCGATCGCGCATGCGCACCATCCAGTTGTTCGCGCGGATCTCGTCGATGATATAACGCTTCGCCATTGCTCTACCTCCATGCCTCAATGTCGCGCCGCGCCAATGTGCGCGGATTAGCCAAATGCGATGTCAGTGCGCTGCAGCTGCGCGTCGACTTCGCGCGACGCCGACCGCAACGCCGATAGTCGTCACCAGGGCAGTGCCCCCGAGTACGACCGGTCCAAGCCAGCTCCTCCCGGTCCTTTCGTCGCCGGGGGTCGGATCGAAGGGCAGCCCGCCCTGGAGCGGCCTGGGTGGCCCGACTGGCGGATCCTTGGCATCAAGGGGCTGGGTCGCCGCCTTGGAGCCTGCGATCTTCATTGACGCCGCGGCGCGCTGGGCCGCAGTCGTCGGCACGCCCGGCGTCGCGGAGCGCGTCCGCGTACTCGGGGTCCACCGCACGTACGGTCTCGTACTCGACCTGCATGCGCGCCGGGTGCGTCAGCAGGCGCTTTCGCATCTCGACGCAATGCGCCTGCAGCGATTTGTCGGCGAATGCCGCGTAGGCCGGGCGGTCGCCAACCGCGAATGGGCGGACGTAGGCGCAGTCGAGGCTGCGAGACAGACGTCGTCGCTGGAGCTGCGCGACCGCCTGCACCGCGGGGGTGATGATCGCGTCGTCGGCCCGGCGGTACTTCGACAGGAGCAGGTCGCCCGGCGGCCACGGGACGCAGATGCGGCCCTCTTGCCCCGCGAAGGGCGACAGCGGCGGGGCGATGAACTCGCCGGTCTTCGCGTCGCGCGTCCACCGACGCGCCATGTCGCCGCTGGTGACGAGTTGACCCTTGACCATGGCGTCGGTGTACATGCAGGTCGTACGTGACTTCGGCGTCGCCAGGGCGCCCGTCTTGAAGGTCGCCGGCGTGACCAGCGGGACCGCCTCCCAGTCGGTCCCGGCGGGGCTGACGATGCCCGAGGCGTTCGCGCCGAGGCGCCACTCGCCGAGGACCTCGCGGGCGAGGTAGGGCAACAAGTAATCGCCGTAGCCCTGCTCCATGGCGGAGGTGTAGAGGGCGCTAAACCAGTCCCGCCACATGGACTCGAGCTTCACGCAGTCGACCTTGTAGGCGTCCGGGCCACCAGCGGCGATCTGCTGCCAGGTGGTGCCGGCGAGCTGCTGCAGCGCGGGGAAGAAGTCGCCAGTCTGCGTGAAGTCGCCGTTCTGCTGGATGATAGTGCCGTCGTTGTAGAAGCGTAGATCGATGTCGGGTCGCTGCGGGCGGGGCGGTACTGCAAGAGCCCCGCGACGCGGAAAGTGCCAGGCAGGCAGCCGTACATGCCGTTGTAGGCGACAGTCTTGTTCGTGAAGGGCGCGAGGACCTGGCCCAGCACGGTCTTCGGATCGTTCTTGTCCACGCCGTCCAGAAGCTTCCACGAGATCGCGTCGGTTGGCGGGGCGAACATCGGGGTCCAGTCGACGCCGGCCGCGTCGACCTTGATGAAGGTGCGGACCCA
>NZ_JADJNN010000019.1 GCF_016714285.1 Nannocystis sp.
TCGAGCGGCGACGACCCAACGTCGATCCCGACCACCTCCGGGAGCACCGGGGCCGGATCGACGACCGGCGGCCTGCCCGACTACGGCGATTCGCCGTGTTGGGGCAAGCCGCAGGAGACGCTGGTATACGATGGCAAGACCCACCAGATCGTGCCGGTCGCGGCGACCTGCCGCGCCGAGGGCGAGCGCACCTTCGTGATGGTCGCCGACAAGCTGTGGGATGACGGTACGGTCGACCAGGCGGCCGTCAACGGCTTCATGCACCGCTACGAGCTGTTCACCCCGGAGACCTCGATCGACCCCGGCAGCGGCGTGATCATCAACGACGAGGCGGTGTTCGGCTCGCTCGCGCCGGCCAACCTGCCCGGCGGCAAGGTGTCGGTGTTCGTGATCGACAGCAACGGCGGCGGCGACGGCTACCTTTGCGGCTGGTGCGACTATTCGCAGCTGCACCTCGACGGCACCATCCTCGCACCGCTCGACGGCGACGACGCGCTCTCGATCTCCGCCCACGAGAGCTACCACCTGATCCACCGCGCCCGCGACGCCGACGAGGAGGTGTGGATCGACGAGCCTCGCGCAGGCGGCGATGACCGCCAACGGCTTCTTCACCGACGACGAATGGCTCGACGACTTCCGCCTCGCGCCGGACCAGGACTGGGGCCCCGGAGGCGTCGACTTCGGTACCTTCAATTATGGCGCTGGCCTGCTATGGGGCACCTTCCTGTACGAGCGCGGCGGGATCCCGCTGATGACCGCGATCACCGCAGAGCCCGGCAACGGGTGGGCCGGCCTCGATACTGCGCTCCAGGCCACCGGCGACGACATCGACGCGTGGTCGCTGTTCCTAGACATGGGCGTCGCCATGGTCGCCGACCGCCCCGACCTCGGCCACGGCTTCGCCGCGTTCGACGTCGGCGAGGTCGCGCGCGAGGGTGACCTCGGCGCCGGCGAGGCGGCCGAGGGCACCGTCCAGCCGGGCGGCCTCGATATCTACCGCCTGGTCGGCCCGGGTCAGCTCAGCGTCGAGGTGACGGGCACGGGCATCGGCGGGCGGGCCTTCCGGGTCGGCGCCGACATCGAGGTCGTCGACCCGGTCGGCGGCGCGTCGCTCATGCTCGCGGCGGACGACGAGGGCTACGTCCTGGTCAGCGCCCAGGCCGGTGGCGCATACATGATCAGCGTAAAGTAGTATGACGACCCGTCGTACGACGCGCGAGCGCCCAGGCCGCTGACAGAGACAACAGCCCGCAGGAACGAATTGCCATGATCCGCCAGTTCACCGTGCTCCTCCTCGCCACAGCCATTTCCGCGTGCCGACCGGCAACCTCCGCGACGCCGCCGACCTCATCCACCGGAGGGGCCGGAGACGAGTCCCTCGACGGTCGCCCGGTCGTCCCGAACCACGAAGCGAAGCCTGGCGACGTGACGACCTGCCCGTACAGCGGCCGGAAGTTCGTCGTCAAGGCCGACTCCCCGCGGTTCGAGTACGAGGGCAAGAACTATGTGCTGTGCAGCGACCAGGCGCGCGACGCCGTCGCCGCCGATCCGGCGAAGTACATCACCCCGGACACGTGATACATCGACGCAGGCGAGGCGCGGCGCGCAACACCGGGCGCCGCCCGGCGGGGGCCCCCCGGCGGGGGGGGGGAGCCCCCGGCCCCCCCGGGGCCCGGGGGGCGCCCCCCCGCGGGGGGGCGGGGGGGGGGGGGGGGAAAGGGGGAGGGCGGGGGGGGAGAGGGGGGGGGGGGCCCCCCCGGGCCCCCGGGGGGCCCCCCGGGGGGGGCCCGGGGGGGCGGGGGGGGGGCCCGGGGCGCCGGGGCGCGGGCGCGGGGCGGCCCCGGCCCGGCCCGCGCCCCCGGCCCGGGGGGGCGCCCGCCGGGGGGGGGCCGGGGGCGGGGGGCGCCCGGGGGCCCCGGGCCCCCCGGGGCCCCCCCCGGGCGGGCAAACCGGGGGGCCCGGCGGCGCGCGGCGCCCCCCGCCCCCGCCCGGGCCCCCCGGGGGGGGGGGGGGCGGGGGGGCCCGGGGGGCGCCCGGGGGCGCGGGGGGGGGCGGGGCCCCCGCGCCGGGGCCCCCCCCGCCCCACCCCCCCCGCCCCCGGCCCGGGCCGGGGGGGCCGGCGGCCCTTCCCCCCCCCCCCCGGCCCCCCACCCCCCCCCCGGCCCCCCCGCCCCGGAAACGCGCGCGCGCAGCAGCGTCCGCGATGGATCTGCGGCGGGTACCGGCCCCAGGGTGTCGGGCATCTTGCGGCCGATCGCGGCCGCAAGCTGCCCGACGAAGGCCTCACATTTCACCACGAAGATGCAAGCGAGCCAGAGCCGCCGCCAGCGCGCTTCAGGGGTTTTCCGGGCCGGGGTGCGAGGGGGTGCATGAGGGTGAATCCGCAGCGATGGGGCCGACCGAAGGGAGGACACATGGCGAGGACTGAACCCTCATGCACCCCCTCGTACCCCAGCGAGGCAAATTCCCGCAAAACGCCAGTGTGGCGATCGGGCGTCCGCGCAGCTCGCAGCGCCGTCACCCGCGTCACGCCCTCGCATCCCCCGGGCTCCGCGCCCGCGCGATCGTGCTATGAGCGTCGTCCCCCGGAGCCAGCATGTCCCGCCGCCTCGCCCTCACCCTCCTCACCTGCACCGCCTGCGGCGACAGCTCGAATCACGACACCGGATCGTCGACCGCCTCGTCGAGCACCGCCGCCGCGACCACCGAGCCCACCACAAACGGCCCGACCAGCCCCACCGTCGATCCCTCCACACCGACGACTCCGACCACCGGCGCCACCGACCCCACCGCCGACCCGACCGCCACCACCACCGCCGTAACCACCGCCCTGACCGCCGTCACCACCGACCCGACCGGCGACCCCACAGGTTGCGTCCCGATCACCTGCGCCGCCGTCGGCGCCGTATGCGGCGCCCTCGCCGACAATTGCGGTAACAACCTCGATTGTGGCCCCTGTCCCGGCGACCAGATCTGCGGTAACGGCGTGGCCCCGAATCAGTGCGGCGCGCCGGCGTGCAAGCCCGCCGAGCAGGCCACCACCGACGGCGGGGGTCGCTGCGCCGACCTCAACCAGGCCTGGACCGCGCGTGGCATCAACGCCGGGTATTATCCCTACAAGGCCGTCGCCCAGGTCACCCAGTATTCAGGGGACTTCGGCGGCGACCCGGCCTCGATCTTCCAGGCGGGCGGGCCGACCAAGGGCGTCATCTTGCAGCAGATCCCGCCCGGCAGCTACATCGGCCTCTCGACCACCGGCCCCTGGTATAACCCCGCGGGCGACTGTCAGCAGGGCGATACCTGCGGCAACAAGGACATCGACGCCTGCACCGATAACGCCGCCCCGCTGCGGCCAAACGTCGGTGGATTCTACTGGGGCTACGCCTATCAGGGCGCCAGCCACATGCAGGGCTGGATCTACTACGATCCCGCCGCCCTGGTGTTCGCTGGATTCGACCCCGCCCACCCCTGCGCGCTCGGGCCGGCCGGCCTCGACTACGAGGTCGCCTCGGCCTGCGGTCAGGCCACTGCCTGCGCCGACAACAAGAACCGCAGCTGCGGCGACGCCAACCCGTGCAGCGAGGGCGCCGACGACTGCGGGCGCGTGCAGTGCGGGGCCATGAGCGGCGGCCCGCTGACGCCGACCGCCCACCGCAAGATCGTCAGCTATCCGGCGGGTACGCACAAGTGCGGCAAGGCCGTGCCCAACGATTCGATCACCTGCTTCGCCAACGGCAACGACGCCGACTTCTTCCTCGTCTACCCGTTCGGCGCCTATCTCTACTGGGGGCAGAACAGCACGACCAAGGTGTGGCTGCACCACGGCGATCGCACGCAGAGCTACTTCCACACCCGCGACGCCCAGGGCGTGATGTGGGACTTCGTCGAGGTCCTGAGCTCCGGCGCCGGCACCCTCACCCCGGCCAGCGACGGCGCCGGGGCCGGCGGGGGCTGCTCCGCCGACAAGCCGCAATTGTGCACACCTTGCAAGAATGGCGGCACCTGCGGCTGGATCCAGGAGGTCTTCCTCAAGCCCGAGTGACGTACGGCGTGCCGTCCTTGTGGGTGAAGACCCACTTCCCGTCGACCAGCGAGGCCTTGAGGTCGTCGTCGGGGTAGCTGCCTTCATCGCCCGGCGTGCGGTCGCCCACCTCGAGATAGACGACGTCCTGGGCCGTCTCGTTGTGCAGCATGTGGCCGTTGCCCGTGCCAGCCTTGAAACCGGCGCACATGCCAGGGGCGAGCGGCGTGCGACCTTCGTCGGTGCATAGCGTCGGGTGGCCCTCCAGGATGTAGATGAACTCGTCCTGCTTGGTGTGCGCGTGGCGCAACGCGGAGACCGCTCCCGGGGCGAGGCGCGTGTGGTTGACGCCGAAGTTGCCAAGGCCGAACAGGTCGCCCAGCGGCCGCTTGAAGCGGCCGCTCATGCGCGAGGCGAACGGCTCCGGGTAGTTGGACGGCTTGGCGCGCAGCGGCGCGTCGGCGGCGCACAGCGCCACAGGTGGCTTCTGGCTCATGTCTTCCTGCCTTGGGGTAGGGTTGCTCGGCCCGCAGGATAGCGCAGGCGCGGATAGCCGTCCTGATCAATGACCACCACCGACCCTCAGGTGCGGTTCATCGGCCCGAGGATCGTGTGCACCTGGGCCGTCGTCAGCCCGAGGGTCATGCCGATGTCCGCGAGGAGCTGGCGCTCCTTGTCCTGGAACTGCTCGTCGGCCGTGGCGACCAGGAACGCGGACTTGATCACCAGCTCCTTCCCGCGCGCGTTCAGCATGGGCGCCAGCCGCTCGAGGTAGGCCAGCACGTCGTCACCGTCGCGCTGGGCCGCCAGGACCTCCTCGCGCAGCAGCTCGGCCGGGAGGTCGACCGACGACAGGCGCTGGTAGATCCGCCGGATCACCTCGATCTCCGCGTCCGCCACCACCCCGTCAGCCAGCAGCATCAAGATCATCACCCGCTTGATCACCAGCTGAAACTCGGCCTCGACGGCCCGATGCTCTGCGCTGTCGGCCGCCAGCACCTCGACCTTGTAGGTGTTCTTGCACACCTGACACTCGATATACTCGCCCAGGACATTCAGCGGGATCAGCGGTAGATAGTAGAAGGTGACGAATCTTCGACTGCGCCTGTGCTCATATTGCACGCCGTCGCGGTCGCATCCCGGGCAGTAGAACGTCCCCTTCGCGTGCGTGGAAGTGACCGCTTTCGCGCCGAACAAGATCATGCGAACGCCGGACCGTATCATGGTTCGTCGCTCGCGGGTGACCCACCCGTGCACTTGCACGCAGACCTTCTCCGCCGGCCCATTTCGCCTCAGGAGCCCGCTGCGCGCATTCGGGCCCGCGGCGCGCCCCCACGGGGCCACGGCCCTCCGGCAGACCCCCGCATCCTGCCAGCCCACAGGCGCCGGGTTCAGGGCCGCGTCCGCCGCGCGCACGCGGGGCGGAGGCGGGCCCGCGAGCCTCAGTTGTTACACGAACAATTCACGTAGCACGCGGCGTGGCTGAAGTTCGCGTCGGGCGCCTGACCGTTGGCGCCCCAGTTGGTGTTGTTATCGGTGGACGAGCACTCGACGCTCATCCACGTGCCGCCGTTGGCCTTGTTGGGCCAGAAGTGCATGCCGACCTCGTTGCCGGTGTGCTGCGAGGTCGCCGGGTTGAACCCGCCGTGGGTGGCGCAGACCGTCGTGCAGTTCATGTTGAGGTTCGGCGCGGTGTACCAGCAGCCGCCCTTGTTCACCCAGCCGGCGCAGGCGACCTTGACCTTGCAGGTGTTGCTGCACTGGTCGTTGTCCACGTTGTTGCCGTCGTCGCAGTCCTCGACGCCGGCCTGGACGAAGCCGTCGCCGCACTTGGCGGCCACGCACACGCCGACGCAGGCGTCGGTGTTGACCATGTTGCCGTCGTCGCAGACCTCGCCGGCGAGCTTGTTGAGCACGCCGTCGCCGCACTTGGCGGCGGTGCAGTTGGCGTTGCACTGGGCCGACTCGGCGCCGTCGTCACAGGTCTCGCCCGCGGTCTTGTTGAGCGTCTTGTCGCCGCACTTGGCCTTGGTGCAGTCGAGGTCGCAGGTCAGCGACTCGATCTTGTCGTCGCACTCCTCGACGCCGGCGTGGATGAAGCCGTCGCCGCAGGTCGGCGCCTTGCACGTCTGGGTGCACTCGTCGGTGTCGACCAGGTTGCCGTCGTCGCAGTCCTCGCCGGGCTGCTTCACCTTGTCGCCGCACTTGGGCGACGCGCAGGTGTTGGTGCACGCGTCGTCGTCGATGTCGTTGCCGTCGTCGCAGGCCTCCACGCCCTCCTGGACCAGGCCGTCGCCGCACACCGCCATCTCGCACACCGCGGTGCAGGCGTCCGTGTCGACGTCGTTGCCGTCGTCGCAGGTCTCGCCCGCCTGCAGCACGCCGTCGCCGCAGGCCGCGGCCACGCAGAGGTTCGAGCAAGCGTCGAGGTCCTCGGCGTTGCCGTCGTCGCAATCCTCGACGTCGGTCTGGACGATGCCGTCCCCGCACGCCGCGTTCTTGCAGCCGTTGGTGCACACGTCGCCGTCTTCCTGGTTGCCGTCGTCGCAGTCCTCGCCGGCATCGACCACGCCGTCGCCGCAGACCGGCGCGGGGGCGGTGGTCGCAGGCTCGCCGCTGCTGCCGCTGGTGCTGTCGCTCGCGCTCGCATCGGTCGTGCCGCCCGACGTCGTCTCGCTCGCGGTGGTCGGCTCGGTGAGCCCCTCCGAGGTCGGCGCCGTCGTCGTCGTCATCGCCGTGGTCGCTGCCGTGTCGCTCGAGAACGTGGTCACCCGCCCGCCATCATCGCCACAGCCGACAACCAACAGAATCGCCGACAACCCCATCCATCCATGTATCGTTCGCATGGGCGGATGGTACACGCCGACCACGGCGCCGCGACGGATCATCGCGCGTGTGGGTCCGCAGTGCTTGCGCACGCACGGGACCCCGCGGACGCGCGCGGACACTTTTTGCACGCATCGACACCGGACCGCTAGATCAGTCTCGCGCCGCGCCTGCCCCGCTCGATCGCCGCGCGATCACGTCGATGGCGGATGTGCCTATCCCAGCACGCGCGCGAGGATCGCCACCGCTTCATCCACCTCCGCCGCCGACACGATCAACGGCGGCACCAACCGCAGCACCCGCGGCCCCGCCGGCACCGTCAGCAGCCCCTCGAGCTGGGCCGCGCGCGCCAGCTCGGCCGCGCTACGCGGCTGATCCGCCCCGAGCTCCACGCCGACGATCAGCCCCCACCCCCGCACCTCCGCGATCTTCCCGTGCAGCCCCGCCGCAAGGCCACGCAGCCCCGCCCGCAGCTGCTCCCCGCGATCCCTCGCGTTCGCGATCAACGCGTCCTGTTCAAGCGTCTGCAGCACCGCAAGCGCCGCCGCGCACACCAGCGGATTGCCGCCGAAGGTGCTCCCGTGGTCGCCCGGGCCGAACACGTCGCAGCTGCGCCGGCACAGCATCGCCCCGATCGGCAGCCCGCCCGCCAGCCCCTTCGCCAGCGTCAGCACGTCCGGCTTCACCCCCAGCTGTTCGTGGCCCCACAGCGTCCCGCTGCGCCCGACCCCGACCTGAACCTCATCGAACATCAGCAAGATCCCGCGCTCGTCACACAGCGCCCGGACCTGAGCGAAATACGTCGGGTCGCCCGGACGGATGCCGCCCTCGCCCTGCAGCGGCTCGAGCAGGATCGCCGCCACCGTCCGCTCGTCGCGGTCGAGCGTAGCGATCGCGGCCACCAGCGCCGGGAAGTCATTGAATGGCACGTGATGAAAGCCCGGCACCAGCGGATCGAAGTCCTGCTGATACCGCGGCTGCCCGGTCGCCGTGACCGCGGCCAGGGTGCGCCCGTGGAAGCTCGCCACCGCCGAGATCACCGCCGGCCGCGCGATGCCCAGGCGGGTGCGCCCATACTTGCGGGCCAGCTTGATCGCCGCCTCGTTGGCCTCCGCCCCCGAGTTGCAGAAGAACGCCCGCTCGCCCGCGCCGCGGGCCGTCAACCACGCCGCCAGCGCCCCCTGCTCCGGGATGTAATACAGGTTCGACACGTGATGCAGGCGACCGATCTGCCGCGTCACCGCCTCGATCAGCGCCGGGTGGGCATGTCCCAAAGTGCAGGTAGCGATCCCGGCCGCGAAATCGAGGTACCCGCGCCCGGCGCTGTCCCACACCCGGCAGCCAGCCCCGCGCACCAGCGCGATCGGCGAGCGAGCGTAGGTCGCCATCACGTCGCGGTCGAAGGCCGCGAAATCGAAGTCGAGGGATTCAGAGGACGGGCGCGGGGCCATGGCCGAGGGTGTCGCCGATCGCCGCCGGCCTGTCGAGCCCTCCGGCGCTACATCTGCAGCAAGTAGCTGACCATGCCCACGCCGAGCGCGGCCAGCAGCGCCGCGACGAGCAGACCCAGCGACCACCACGGCGCCTGGTAGGGCTCGTTGCGATCGATGCGACCGATCACCCGCCGGTGCTCGGCGGCGGCGAGGACGTTGACGAGCACGCCGAGCACGATCAGCGCCACGCCGAGCCCCTGGGACCAGCCGAGCGGTCGCGGAGACTCGCCGAGCGCCGACACTTCCCGGAGGAACAGGCCGAAGCGGGCGACCACGAAGCCGAAGCCCATCATCGCCAAACCCGTGCGGATCCAGGCGAGCAGGGTGCGTTCGGCGGCGAAGCGGACGCGGGGATCCTCGGGCGGTGGTGGCGCAGATGGCATGGCGATCGTGCCACCCACGTAGCACGTCCCGCGACCGACGTGCCCGTTGCCGCGCGCTCCCCCCCTCGCGATCGATCGCCGCCGACACGATCCTCACCGCGACCGCGCCCGCGTTGATCGATATGCTCCCCCCTCATGCCGCCCGCCCCGACCCCCGGCTCCGAGCTCACGCTGGCGGCCAGCAGCGCCTCCGCGGCGCAGCCCACCGGCGCCGAGGCGACCCTGGCGATGAGCGCCGGCGATGCCACCATCGCCAGCGTCCGCCAGAGCCCGAGGCCCGCGGACGAGGCCCTCGTGCCGGGCGCACGGCTCGGCCGCTACGTACTCGAGCGCCTGCTCGGTCAGGGCGGCATGGGCACCGTCTACATCGCCCACGACCCCGACCTCGATCGCAAGGTCGCGATCAAGGTGCTGCACACCGGCGTCGCCGCGACGGACGCCACCAGCGGGCCCCAGCGCCTGCTGCGTGAGGCCCAGGCGATGGCCAGGCTCAGCCACCCCAACGTCGTCGCCGTGCACGACGTCGGCGTCGTCGGCTCGCGCCTGTTCATCGCCATGGAGCTGATCGACGGCAGCGATCTGCGCCGCTGGCTCGCCGAGACCAAGCGGCCGTGGCAGGCGATCGTCGAGGTCTTCGTCGCCGCCGGTGCGGGCCTCGCCGCGGCCCACGACGCCGGCATCATCCACCGCGACTTCAAGCCCGACAACGTGCTCATCGCCCGCAACGGCCGGGTCACCGTCGGCGACTTCGGGCTCGCGGCCGCCACCGCCGACGCGCCCCCGCGGGAGGACGTGTCGCTCAAGTCCTGGCTCGGCGAGGCCGGCACGCTGACCGTCCCCGGCGCGGTGATGGGCACGCCCGCGTACATGGCCCCGGAGCAGATGGACGGCGGCGAGATCACGCCCGCAGTCGATATCTTCGCCTTCTGCGTCGCCCTCCACGAGGCCATCCACGGCCAGCGCCCGTTCCGCGGCGACAGCATCGCCAACCTCTTCCTCGCCATTCACAGCGAGGAGCCGGCCCAGTCTGCCACCCGGGTCCCGCGTCGCCTCACCCGCGCCCTCCGACGCGGCCTCGCGGCCAGCCCCGGCGCCCGCCAGCCCTCGATGCACGCGCTGCTCGCCGAGCTGCGCCCGCTCATCGCCTCGCGTCGCCGCCTGTGGTTCGGCGCCGCCGCGCTCGTGGCCGTCACCGCGGGCGCTGGCGCGGCCCTGTGGAGCGCCTCGACCGACGCGACCGTGTGCGGCGGCGGCGAAGCGGCGGTCGCCGAGCTGTGGTCGCCGGCCCGCCGCGAGGCGCTGCAGCTCGCGTTCACCGGCTCCAAGGTCGTGCACGCCGCGAACACCTGGAAGCTGGTCGCCACCCGCATCGACGCGTTCGCGGAGGCGTGGTCGACCGCCCGCCTCGACGCCTGCGAGGACACCCACCTGCGCGGCGAGCAGTCCACCGAGGCCCTCGATCGCCGCATGGTCTGCCTCGACCGCCAGCTCCGCGACCTCGATCGCGTGCTCGACTTCCTCGCCGCGCCCGACCCGAAGATCATCGACAACGCGATCGCCCTGGTCCGCGACCTGCCCGCGCCGGCGAAGTGCGACGCCGCCGCGGCGCTCACCGCCGCCGCCAGCTCGGCCACCCTCGCCGCGCCCGAGCTGGCCCGCCTCGACGAGGCCATCACCCACGCGCGCCTGCTCTACCGCGCCGGCAAGTACACCCAGGCGATCGACGAGCTGCAGCCGATCATCGCCCGCCTGCAGGAGCTCAATGACCCCAAGCTGCTGGTCCGGGCCCTCACCGCCCGCGCCCAGGCTGGCTACATCGACTCGCGCCCCGAGTCCCAGACGTGGAACACCGCCGCCCTCGAGGCCGCGCTGCGCACCGGCGACGACGCCCGCTTCGCCGACATCGCCGCCAACCAGCTCGGCCTCGTCGGCGCCGAGGCGCCCGCCCGCGAGCTGTGGCTGCGCCTCGGCGAGGCCGCGCTGCAGCGCCACGGCGGCGACGACTCGACCCAGGCCAAGCTGCTCACCAACTACGGCAACGCCCTGCGCAACGACGGCCGCGTCAAGGACGCGGAGGTCGCCCACCGCGCCGCGCTCGAGCTGCGCCGCCGCGACCCCGACTCCCCGACCCTGCTCGCCGACGCCCTGTTCAACGTCTCGGCCGTGCTGTCCACGCAGGAGCGCATCCCCGAGGCCCTCCCGCTCGCCCACGAGGCGATCGACATCTGGACCCGCGAGCTCGGGCCGCAGCACCCGCGCATGGTCACCGCCCTCAGCAACCTCGCCGTCATGGCCAAGCGCAACGCCGACTACGACGACGCCACAGACCTCGCGACCCGGGCCCTCGATCTGTCACGCACGCTGCGCGGCGAGCAGCACCCCGACGTCGGCCAGCAGTACGCGCTGGTCGCCTCGATCGAGAACTGGCGCGGCGACTTCGTCGCGGCGGGCGAGCACTTCGACCGCGCCCTCGCGATCCTCAAGGCTGCCGGCCCCGCCCGGGCCGAGCGCACCGCCGGCATCTTCCTCACCGCCGCCAGCTACCGCGTCGACGCCGGCGACCTCGCCGGCGCCGAGGCCCTGCTCGACGATGCCCTGAAGCTCGACACCAAGTATCCGCCGGGGCACCCGTTCTGGACCGGCGAGGCCAGCACGCGCGTCCAGATCGCCCTCGCCCGCGGCCAGCTCGACACCGCCGAGCGCGAGCTCCAGCGCGAGCGGGCCCTGCTCGCCAGGTCCGAGCAGCCCGACCTGCTCGCCCGCCTGTACCTCGCGCTCTACCAGGCCGAGCTCGACCTCCACCGCAACCGCATCAAGGAGGGCCTCGCGGTCCTCGAGCCCCTCGCCAGCGAGCACCCCCGCGAGCTCAAACACCCCTACAACCGGGCCCAGCTCGAGTTCCTGCGCGCGCGCCTGCTCTGGCAGGCCGACCGCCAGCGCGAGGCCCTCAGCGCCGCCGAGCAGGCCCGCGCCCTCTACGTCAGCCTCGCCGCCGGCTTCGCCCCCCGCGCGGCCGAGGTCAACGCGTGGATCGAGGCCCACGCGCCGCCCTGATCCCGATATCCTCGGACTCCGTCAGCGCGATCGACGATATCACCGCTCCTCGCGGCGATCGGCTCCCGCAGCGCGCTACACGTCCTTGAGCTGCCAGAAGCAATGGGCCCGACGTTCCGCGTAGCCCTCCGGCTTGGGGATCCACGACAGTACGCGGCAGCAATCGCCGACCATTTGGAAGTCCGCGGCATAGACGTATTCGTCGGGGCCCAGGGCCCGGATGGTCACGTCGGCGCCGGAAGGCTCGAGCTCGAAGAAGCCCAGCCCGGCCCCCCCCACCGCGTAGACCCAGGGGAAGGCGCCGCTCGTGGCGAAGATGTTCCTTCGGTCCTTGTACGGATCGTCGATGAAGGTATTTTCGACCGTGAGCACCCATGTGCTGGCGAACAGCCACTCCTTGTGCTGCTCGTTGTAAATGGCGAAGCGCCCGGCCTGGACCTCCGAGACGACCCAGATGTTGTCGGGGAGGGCCGCGCCGCCACCCTTGGCCACGAACACGCCGCTGAATTCCTTGACCTTGTGGAAGCGCCACCAGCCGGCGGCGAACATGTACCCTTGCTGGTCGACGTTGTAGATGCGGCACCGCCTGGAGTTGCGCCGACGCACCTTCCCCTGTTCGGGGAAGCCGCCGTCGTCGGTCACGTCGTACCAGACGACCGCCGGGCTCGTGGACACGACCTGAAACCCCCTGGCGGTCATCACGATGCCGCCGCAGCGACCGGCATAGGGCCCCTCCTTGACCCCGCCGTGATCCGCGGCCCACCATTCGCCGGGGCCGCCGACGTTCCCGTCCGGCGCCACAAACAGGGTGCGGCCGCCGCTGCTGTTGGTGGACCACACCTTCGCAATATGCTTATCGAACAGCACCAGATCACCGTCGTGCTGGAGGACGAGCCGATACTCGCCCCCGGGCGACTCGAACCACTGTCCGCGCTCCAGCTGCGAGCCCGACGATCCGCGGGCCCACGTGCTGCTCCACATGGTCAGGGCACCGTCACGCACGGCGATCTCCCCGCCGCTCTCGACGAAGATCTTGGGGTTCAGCGACACCGCGGATTTTCCGCCACATTGCTCGGTGCTCCAGATCGGCGTGGCGCTCCGCCGACCATAGACCCGGAGGTATCCGTCGGTCCCGAGCCGGGCCATCGCCCAGTCGCGCGGGTTCACGAAGGAGGCGGTGCCATCCTGACTCACGAGACTATCGGCACGAAACAGCCACTCCCCGGCCGCGAGCTCACGGACGATCTTCCGCGGGGCGCGCCACAGCAAGACGCCGCTGCGGGAGCGAATCTCCAGCCGCCCGTCGTCCTCCAGGACCAGGCGGCTGCCGCTGTACTCGACGGCGTGATCGTGCTGCCGCGTCACCCCCTGGAGGCTCGCGGCGACGTTGAAGGCGTCGTGCTCCGCGCCCCAGATGGCGCCGAAATCGTGGGCACCCCAGGCAGGATCCGTGCCGGTCGCGGTGCGGTAGACGACCAGATCGCCGTCCGCCGCCTGCAGCCGGACACAGCCCGCATTGCCCGCTGTGCTCGTCTGCCACAGCACCGTGCGCTCGGGCTCCCAGGTGCCGCGTTTGTCCAGATCCGAGCCAGGCTTCCTCGGCTTCCAGGTGCTCCCGGCGCCGAGGCGGTACAGCACCAGGTCGCCATCGGGCTGGTACACGAGCTGGTGCCGGCCGTCGCGCGACAGGAGGTAATCGTCGGGCTTCAGCTCGGCGCCGGCCTCGAGGGAGTGGCCGCGCCACCGCGTCGCCCCGGCGGCGGATGGTTCGGCGAGCGGGGCGACGTTCATGCCGGCGAAGCCGATGAGCTCGAGCAGCTCGCCCTGGATCCGCCACAAGGTGCCGTCCTCCTTCCGGCAATACACGGAGCCCTCGCTCGAGACCGGGCGCGTCGAACCCTGCGCGTCCTTCACGAACCGCGGTGCCGACCGCGTGCACGCGAAGTGGGCCCCCAGGGCCCCGGGGAAGAGGTGCCCGCAGCGCACCCACACGTCGAGCCGGGGGTCGTAGGCCCGGTCCTGGCGCACGTTCCTGCGGCCTGGATCGGGTCGGCTGCTGCGGGCCACGAGGGCGCCGCCGACGACGACGAGCGCGCTCCCGTGATCGACACAGCGCGGGTCCTCCTGCCATACATGGCGACCGTCGACCTTCACCGATTCGCTGCCACCCTCCTCGCAGCTCAGGTTGTAGCGCAGCTCCTTGCCCAGCAGGTATGCCGCGTCCCCGAGCTGGGCCCGCTGAAGCAGGTCGAGCTTGGCCAGGCGGTGGTTGACCGAGGCCGCCTCGCGCGGCGCCATCAGCGAGCCCGGCGTCGAGTCGACCGCCCGCGGGTCGATTCGCAGCAGGGCGCCGGTGCGTGCGTTGAGCGCGAACAGGCATCCACCGGCCGCGCCCGGCACGGCGACCACCTCCCACGCGGGCCACGCCAGCCTGGCGAGCCACGGCTCGTCGATGAAGTCGGGCGTCACGCCCAGCGCGTAGGACCTGGCGACGCCGTCGCCCCGCACGTAGACCCGCGTGCCGATCGCCACGAGGTGCAGGCGCTGGGCGCCGGCAAACGCCGCCGGCAGGGTCGCCTCGCGGGTCACGGTGAGCTCGGGCAACGCGAGCTCCTTCACCTTGAGCACGGCGCCCTCCTGCACCACCGCCACCAGCCCGCGCATGTCCTCGGGATCCCCGACGCCCGTGACGCCGAGGCAGCGGACCTTGCCCAGCGGCCACTTGCACTCGGCGACAATCTGCTGGTTCGTCTCCCAGACGAAGCGGAGCTCGAGGCCCTGGTCGGTCGCCACCGCGACCCACTCGACGGTCCGCGTCCCGCCCGCGACGGCCTTCGGCCGACCGTCCTGGACCACGCCCCAGAAGCGCCCGGCGACGAAGCCCAGGACCGTGCTCTGCGGGCTCGGCACCGTGGCGATCGCGCGCGCCTTCACGGCGGTGACCGTCAGGTCGACGATCTTGCCCACCTCCAGGCCCTTGGGGTCGCTCGTATCGTAGGAGGCCGCGATCGTCCATTTCTCGCCCTCCGCGGTCGGGCCGAACTGGACCTGAAACGACCTGTTGAGCCCGGGCTCGGGGTGATCGGGCTTCCTCGCGTGCTTGCCCAGGGTCGGCGTCACGTGCTCCTGCTCGGAGCTGCGGACATCGAAGCGCACCCGCGTGAGGTTGACGCCCATCCAGAAGCACGCCATCGGGCCGGACGGGAGGATCACCCCGGAGGGGCGCAGCAGCCCCCGGAACCCGTACTGCGGCCGATCGATGTCGATCGCCACCTCCCGGCTGACCCGGTGCTGGACGCCGTTGACCATGATCTCGGCCTCGAGCACATAGTCGGCCCGGTCGAGCGCCCAGACGGTCTGCGTCTGGCCGGGCACCGCGGCGATCTCCCGGGCGCCGAGCATCGAACCCTTGAGCTTCGCCGTCCCGGGGACGATGTTCTGCAGGGTCCAGCTCAGCGTGACCGGCTGCCCGAACGCGAGGGCCACGGTGTCAGCCGGATTCGACTCCAGGCGCACGACGGGGTCCGCCGCCTGGGCCTGGGCCTTCGCCGCGATGTCCGCCAGGGGCGCCGCGTCGAGCCCGAACAGCGCCACCTTCGCCCCGGTGATCACCGTGTCCTTCGCGGGCTTCTTGATCGGGACCGTGAGGCTCAGCTTCCAGGCGCCCGCGGCGGGCGTCCCACCGGGCTTTCGCCGCAGCGAGATGACCCACTCCTTCCCCGGCGTGTTGGTCACAGTCCAGGTCTGCGCCGCGTCCTTGACCTCGCGGGCCAGCAGCGGGCGGGCGGCCTCCTCCACCCATTCCTTCGGCACGATCACCATGATGCTCCCGTCGCCGGGGCCCGTCATGGATTCGAGGCACAGGTCCAGGACGGCGGTCTCCTTGTTGTCGCTGCCCACGGTCCGCCCGGGGCTGACAAACGCGGTGACCGTATATTTATCGCCGACTCGGGTAATGCTTGCAGCAGTCATGGTGAGATCGTCCTTGCAGTTGGCGTGCTTCCAAGAATCAACATTCCGGCGGCGGCCGCGATCTCGCCGCTCGGGACCGGGGGGATCGGGCCCGCCGGATCGACCTCCACCGGCACCCCGCCGAGGAAGAACAGCGCCGGCGGCCGCGCGGGCTTGCCGGTACCGTCGGCGGCCCGCTCCCTGGCGTCGGGCGTGCGGACCCCGACCGGGATCGGCAGGTCCATGTGGGGTCGCTTCGCGGCGTCGGCCCCCAGCATGGCCCGCAGGTCGGCGTTGGAGTCCACGAGCACGGGATCGACGCGAATCACCGCAGGCAGCCGCGCGAGCACCTCCTCGTACATATCCGGCGGCAACGAGAACGCCGTCACCGGCAGCACGCCCGGATCGAGGTACAGCTTGCCGTGGGGATCGATGAGGAAGCTGACCGCCTTCGCCGCGGGCTGCTCGGCGCCCGGCAGATCCATCGTCAGCGCCTTCGCGTCGCTCGCCAGCTTCAAGGTCCGCTCGATCGGGCCGGCCTGCTCCTGGTACGCGATCAAGCCGTCGTCCGGCAGGTGCTGGCTGCCGATCTTCACGGACACGCTGCGCAGCGGGCTCCGCTCGCCCGCGATGAAGGCCGCGCCGCCCGCCATGAACTGCTTGAAGTTGTAGGTATTGGCCAGCCACGAGGCGTCGTGCACGGGGCCGCCGCGCCGCTCGATCTGCACATCGGCGCGGACCAGCGCCAGGGGCCGGCCGGTGAGCGCGGCCGGGGCCGGGTTGGCCTCGGAGCGGGCCGGCTGCGTGCGGGCGAGCGCCTCGTCGGCGAGCGCCATGAACCGGTCGAAGGCCGCCGCGCCCGTCAGGGCCGTCACGAATGCACGCAGCCCCGGATCCTTGATCGGCTCGCCCGTGGCCGCCGGCAGCGGCTGAAGCTTCGCGGCGCCCGCCTCGCGCACGATCATGCCCAGCGGCCCGCCATCGCGATCGTAGACGACCACCGCGTGATCGAGGCGGCTGGCGACGATCCAGCCCAGGATCTCCGGCTGCGTCACCACCAGCCGCGTGGGCTCGAGCACGCGGTCGTCCAGCGGCACCACGTCGGCTTGCGACTTCTGGGCCGCGCTCACGGCGGTGGTCGTCAACACCAGCGCCTGGCCGAACAGGTCGACCACGCGGAGCTCGCGGATCCGCAGCGAGCCGCGGCGAAACCACTGGAAGGGCGTGTTGGGCGAGCACTGCGGGGGCCCGAGCGCGGCGCCCGACGACCCGTCGAAGCACTGGCCCGCGAGCGTGGCCCGCTCGGGCGCGATGCGAGGCAGCGAGTCGTGACGCGTGAGCAATTGCTGGTGGATGCCGCTCAGCGTCTGGCCGACCACGTCCCACTGCCCGATCGCGGCGAAGGCGTCGCTGCTGAGGATCGTGTGGACCGCGGCGTCGTGCTCCATCACCGCCTTGTCGAGGCGGTCGAGGCAGTCCTTGAAGACCCGCTGCGGGCGGTTGGCCAGCAGCGTGCGGCCCGCGAGCTGCGAGGCCGAGTCGTCGCCGACGATCCAGTCCACCTCCCAGTCGAGGAACAGCGGGAGCCACGGCTGCTGCACCCACAATGTGCACAGATCGGCCAGCGGCACCGTCGGCCCGTCGACGGTCGGCAGGTGGATCAGCGACGATCCGTCGAGCGTCGGCGGCCGCGAGCGCGGGTCGGCCCAGACCGCCGCGCCGCCGAGGTCGGCGAACAGACGGCGGCCGCGATCCACCCACTCGCTGAGGTTCGACTTGGCGTGGAACGCGGGCACGACGCTGCGCGCGCGCACCAGCGCCGCCACGGCCTCCTCGACGATCGAGGCCTCGTCGGCGAGCAGGCTCAGGACCGCGTCGAGGACGGGATCGCCGAGCCCCGACTTGAGCTTGGCAACGACCGAAGCACACGCGAGTCGGGCGTACTGGAAGCCCTGCCCATCCCGCGGCGCGTCGACGACGATCTGATCCGTGGAGCGACCCACCCGCGGCAGCGGCCGGAGCGGGAGCCGCGGGCTGACGTTGCGCACCGCCACCGCGGGCTCCTTGGGGACATAGAACGGCGCCGCTTCATGGGCGAAGGTGGTGAACTTCACCGGCAGCTCGCCGGCGACGAGCGCCGCGTCGAGGGCCGTGCTGAGTCCCTTCTCCTGCGCCGCAGCGGCCGCGACGAGCTTCTGATGCTCGGCCTGAAGCGCCCGCGTCTCGGCCGCCTGCGCTGCCACGTACGCCGGCAGACCGTCGACCTCGCTGCCGACCTTCTGGGCCATCCAGAAGCTCGTGTAGAGCGCCTCCACGGCGGAGGCGACCACCCACGACTTGCGGTCCGCCTGGGCCTGCGCGGCGTTGAGATCGGCGAGCAGCTTCGTCAAGGCGGCGCCGAGGGGCGGCATGTCCTTCGGAGCCGCCGCGGGATCGGCCGGCCCCACGCTCCACTCCTTGCCGCTGGAGACCGTCTGGAACGTGGCGAGACGCCGGGCGTGCGCCTTGACGTCCTCGGCCCCGACGGCGTCCCAGCGCGCCAGGGTGCCGTCCAGCAGCGCCTCGAGGACCGCGGCCATCTGGGCGCCCGAACCATCCTTCGTGCTGTCGTCCCGGTTGGCGCACAGCTCGGCCAGCGCCTGCTCGCCGGTCATGCCGACGCCGATCTGGGTCCGGTCGGGGTAGATCAGCGACTCGCAGGGGTGCTTGCGCGGGTGTTCGCTGGGATGCGGCGCGCCGAACGCGGGGCCGAGGTAGCTCCTCGGGTTGAAGTAATCGACGTACGCGACCATGCCGTGGAAGACGCAGCGCTCGCCGAGCGGCAGCGACAGCGTGTCGCTCGCCTTCTTCTTCTTCCCGTCGCCCGGCTCGTACAGGCCCAGCGCCCGGCGAATATCGGCGACGCCGCCGCCCTGCAGCGTGGTGATCGGGTCGTCCACGCCGGGCTCGCGATACCAGCCGACGACGAGGTACGACAGCGCCGTGTCCTCGAGGGCCAGCCCCGCCGGCAAGTCGTTGAGTCGGTCGACGCAGGCCAGGTTGTTCAGGTGCGCCGGCACGAAGGCGGTGAAGGTGAGGTCCCGGCTGGCCGCGGCGCCCTCGGCGGTGAGGCGCTCGCGGCTCTCGTCGGGCTTCGCCGCCACGGCCTGCTCGAGCGTGCGCACGCGACCCACGCGGCGCACCGCCAGCGCGCCGGCCTCGTGCACGAGCACGGGCGCACCGCTCGCGTCGGCCACGCCGCTGTCGACCACCCAGGCCCGCACGTCCGGCTCATCGTCCGCCGCGGCCCAGGCCTGACCCGTGTGGGTCCGCCGCGCCATGCGGACCACGAGCCAGCGATCGGGCAGCCGCGGATGAGAGTGAGGATCGTCGGCGCGCAGCGGCTGGCCCCACCCGGCGGGCAACGCCCAGCTCAAACAGATCGCGGGCCCCGTGGCGCCGGCGATCGCGGGTGGCAGCTGCCGCGTCTCGAACAGCCCGTCCCACACGGGCAGCAGCTCCTTGACGACACCGTCATAGTTGGGCTGGCGGAACGACCAGTCGTGGGGCTTCTTCTTGGTCACGCCGTCCACGACCACCTCGCCCGTCAGGGGCACGGTGCTCGGATCGTAGACGCAGGCGGACACGCGGACGGGCAGCAGGTGGGGTGTCATTGGATATGCTCCCAGGCGATCGTGGAGTCGGTCGGGCGGCGCATCCAGTGCCGCCCGAAGCGGGCGCCGCTGCTCACCGCGTCGCCGTTCAGCTTCTCGGCGAGCGCGGCCACGTCGAGGACCGAGGTCGCGTCCTTGTAGCTCGCCAGGTCCAGCGTCGGCGGCGGGTCGGCCTTGCCCTCGCGGACCGGCTCCAGCTTCCAGTCCTGCTCGCAGCCGAAGCGCAGCCCCTCTCGCGGCTCCCGCAGGTGGAGCGCGCCGGGCTCGCGATATGTCAGCACTACCAGCGTATCGTCGGAGATCCGCTCGAAGCGGAGCGGGCGTATCTTCTTGCTGCCACACCAGAGCGTGATCTCCACGCCGGGGTACTCATGCAACAATCGCGACCGCAGCAGGAAGCCGGTCATCGTCTGGTCGCGCGGCACCGCGGACGTGTCCTTCTTGCCATTCGTCAGGATCTCGCGCTGGTGGTCGAACAGCCGCCACAGCGCGGCCCGGACCTCGCCGCAGCTGCGCCGCACGGGCGCCCCCCGCAGCGAATCCTCGCAGTACGACAGCGCGCCCATGGCCAGCGCGTCGATCGTCCAGCTCGGGTCGACCCGAAACCCGCGCAAGCTCTCCGGCGGCAGCGCACGGCCGCTGGGCGCGAGGTACCGCAGCGGGACCGGCGCCAGCAGCAGCAGCCGCCCGAGCCAGTCGGCGATGGCCATCGCGTCGCGGAACAGCGGCTCGGTCTCCGTGTCGGGATCGCGGTCACGGCGGGCCTCCAGGTAGCCCGCGAGCGCGTCCACCAGCGTCAGCGCGCGGCGCTCCCTGGCCACGCCGGCCTGCATGCGCTCGAGCGCCTTGACGTGGTTCCACCGGCGAATCGCCGACGAGTAGCTCGCCGACGACAGCGCGAGCAGACGCCCGAGCTGCCACGCCGACAGCTGCGAGATGTCCAGCGGGGCCCCCTCCACGCCGGCGAGGGGCAGCGGCGTCGGCGGGCGGTCGTGGGCCTCCTCGGCGGCGAGCCGCGGCGCGACCGCGATCGGCGACAGCGGCCCGCGGTACCAGGCCACGGACTTCGGGCCGCCGCTCGGGTGATAGGCGATCGGCACGAAGCCGAGGTCCAGCGCCCGCGTCACCGATTCATCCCACGCGGCGTCGCTGGGGATCGCCAGCGGGCCGGGGTGGTTGCGCTTGATCCCCTGGACCCGGCCCCGGAACGTCCCGCTCCCGTCGCTCAGCGATCGGAACGGCCAGGCGTGCAGCACCACCACGCGCAGCCGACGATCGGCGGCGGCCGTGTCGGTCGCGAGCCAGGCGTCCCAACCCTCGAGCGACACCAGCACCGCGGTGTTGCCCCCGACCTGGGGGAAGCGCTTCGCCACCAGCACCGCGAACTCACCCTTGCTCGCGCCGCGGGCGTCGCCCTTGTCGGACAGGTCCACCTGGCGGACGTGGGCCAGCGTCGCCAACTCCGTGCGCCGCGGACAGAGCTTGCGAAGCAGCGCCTCGCTGAGCTCCAAATACGTGACCTTCTCCTCCTTCTCCGCGGCCGTGAGCGGCGGCTCGAACGCTGGCCGGCCCACGCCGTCGGGCGTCGCTGGCGGGGCGACCTGCGCGGCGCTCCCGGTGATCAGTCGGGCGTCGCCGGCGAGCTCCGCCTCGCTGAGCACCACGAGCGCGAGCCACGGCGTCCCCTCGTCCGGGCCCACGCGCCGCTCCCACGGCAGCGCACGCCGCTTGAGGACCAGGTGCGGCAGCGTGAGCGCGTAGTTGGCCGCTCCGCCGACCGGAGGAAACGAGGCGTGCACCTCGTCGTCCGCCAGGCGGAGCCGCGGGGCGACGACGGTGAACGCGAAGGTCTGCGTCTCGCCCTTGAGGAGCGTGGCGCCCTCGGCGAGCTCCTGCGTGATCTTCAGGGAGTACGCCCCGGGCCGCAGCCCTGGGAGCACGTGATCGAAGGTATCGAAGGTCTCTGCAATGCTCATGTCAGGCCTCGCATTACGCACAGTCGCCCAGTTCGAACCCCGCCGCGACCAGGGCGCCCCGGGTCACGGCCAAAGATGGCGCCGGCAGGCCCGCCCTGGCAGCGCGCAATGAGAAGTGCTCGACCTCCGGCTCGGTGGTCACCGTGATCGGCGTGTTCGCGCGGCCGTCGGGCGGCTGGATCTGCAGCCCGGTGACGGCCCTGCGGCCCGAGGGACCGAGCAGCTTGCGCTCGTCCGCGTCGCCCGAGTCGCCCGGGTAGTACCACAGCGCCTCGGTGGGCGTCGTCATCTCCGGCACCAGCCGCCACGCGGTGATGGGCGGGACCGTCGCGGCGTCGACCGGCGTGACCTCGACCCACAGGTCGGACCGGACCCCGCGCTTGCGCATGGGCCGGATGTCCAGCCGCTGGCATGTCGTCACCGGCTCCGTCGCGCCGGCGAACAGCCGCGTCGCCGGCACCGCCATGGCGACCAGGACCCTGGTCTCGTCGCCGCGGAACTGGGGGACTTCGGCCTTGTCTTGCCCGTCGCGAGGCGTCGCGCCGCCGATCTGCAGGAGGGTCGGGCGCCCGCCCCGGGCCAATATCAGCACATCGTCGATCGACGCGGCGGGCCGGGCTTCGGCGAGCGACGGGCCCACGTCCACCGTGTAGCTCAGCGAGGTGAACAGGAACGACACCTTCACCGTGATCAGGGCGCCGAAGGGCGGACCCCAGGCGTGCATATCCACGTCGAGCCCGAGGCGCAGCGTGATGAATGTCCGCACCTCGACGTGGATCCCGATGCGCAGCCTGACCTCGAAGAAGATCGGCGACCACTGGACCAGCGCGTCGAACGAGTAGAACGCCCGCACGCTCAGCGGGCCCTTGTCGAAGCTGAGCCGCGCCGCGCTGCCGAGCTGGATGCCATAGCGATCGAGGGCGAAGTACATCTCGCCGGCGATCGCCATCCCCGGCATCGGCGACCACTCGTAGCCCACCCGGTCGAGCGCCGGATAGTGCGGCTTCTTGGGGACCAGCGGCGAATACCCGCCCATCGAGACCAGGAAGTCGCCCTTGTGCGGCCCATCGAACCACACACAGATCGCAAACCCGCCGCGCAGACGGCACCCGCGGTCGAGCAGCCAGCTCTTGTCGGTGAGCCCGCCCAGGACCTTCAGGTAGCCCTCCGTCGAGCTGAAGCGCGCCGCCAGGGCCAGCTGAATGTGGCCCAGCGCCGGCGCCTTGGGGTCCTTCTTGTTGAGGCGCAGCGGGAGGTCCGCCACGCCGGCGATCGCCAGCTCGAAGCCCGGGTTGCGCACCTCGGCGACCACCAACAGCGCACAATCGACCAGCTCGGCGATGCGGAAGGTCAGCCCGAACGCGAGGCACCACGCGCCCTCGCGGCTCTTGAGGCAGCCCTTGAACGACACCAGGCTGCGCATGAGCGCCTCGGAGCCGTCGCCGGTGTCCTTGCTCGCGCCCGGCCCCCGCATCAGCGCCATGATCGGGAAGTCGGGGACATCCTCGGGTCGGTCGGGCAGCTCGAGCACGCAGTTGTACCCGAAGCCGCCGGCGATGCCGGTGACCTTGAAGGCCGGCGTGCCGAGGGCCAGCCCGGTGGCGAACACGAAGGCGAAGCCCTCGTTCAGCGTGCGCCCCTTCCAGACCAGATAGACCAGCGCGCCGATCCCGATCTTCTCGAGGATCTCGAGCTTGCCCACGCCGAGGATGACCAGGTCCGCCTTCGATCGGTCGCGCATCACCGCGGCATCGAGCTTGACCCACGGGCGCAGGTCGAGCGACAGCGCCGCCCCGTCGATATCGAACGCAACCTTCGCGTCGCGCAGGCCGGCGAGGGACAGCCCCTGCGGCGTGATCGTCGCGGCCAGGCGCTTCGCAGAGAGGCTCAGCCGCGATCCCAGGTTGAGCGTCACGTCGGTGAAGACCGTGATCCCGGGCGCCGGCTTGGACTCGAAGGCCATCCCGGCGTTCTCGAAGTGAAAGCCAGGGCCGGCAGGCTTGCGGTCCGGCGCCTTGCTCCCGCCTTCACCCGTCTCCGGCGACGCGCGATTCGTCGCGGTATCGCTGCCCAGACGCGCCCCCTGGCCCGTGGCCACTGCAGGCTTCGTGGACTGGATATCCACGCCCTTCGCGCCGATCGTTATCACCAGATCCTCCGTGACCCGGAGGGCCTTGCCAACGCTCGTTCCGCCGAGCGACAGGGTCGCGCTGGCGGCCAGCCCGCGCGGGAACTCCTGCTTGACCGTGTCTCGGAGGAGCGCCGTCCGCTCCACGTCGCCCCACTTCAGCTCGGAGCTCGGCAGCCAGGACGCGATCCGCCCCGGACGTAACAACCCCATCTTCTCCCTGGGCGCCGCGGCGCTCCCACTCGGCGGATAGCTCGCCAGGAAGGCATCGAGGGTCCCCCCATCGCTCCAATCGGCGTAGAATTCGAGGGCGTCCGTCGGCACGGCCCTGTCCGCAGTGGCCGCCTTCGTGCTGTAGCGAAACCCGACCCCGGTCAGGAGGACATCGTCCTTGCTCGCCGGCAGCGGCTCCCCGGGTCGGAACGCATTCACGAACTGGCCCAGCCGCACCTGGGTGACGGCGGTCGCGTTGACGCTCGTCTCCTGGTTCGCCAAATGGAGGTCGAAGCGAAAGCTGATGTCCCCGACCGTGGCCTTGCCATTGATATCGACGGAGGTCTTCGCGGCGGCGGCGGGCTCGGCGGTGGCGGGCTCGGACTTGACCGTGACCGTGAGCTCCGAGTCCGTGATGGCCGTCCCGCCAATTTGAAAGGACTTCGTGGCGAGCGTGCCGGTGACGAGGTAGCTGCCGTCGGCGGTGTTGAACGCGATCAGCAGCCCCGAGAGCGCAAGATCCTTGGGGAAGCTGGCCGGCAGATCGGAGCCGGCGAGCGCCTTGAAGAGCGGACCGAGCGGGAGCTTGGGGCACTTTCCGTTGAATTTAAACCCCTTGGTCTTCCCGCCGGTATAGGTGCCTGTGATGTTGACCCGGACCGGATCTGCCCCGTCGACCGGAAACGCGATGGCGCTGGTCAGCACCACCTTCGGGTCCTCACGGCCCGCGCTATCGTAGGTGACGCGCAGCACGAACTTCTCGACCGCTGGACCGCCCGTCAACTTGAGCCGCAAGCCGGCCGTGAGCTCGTAGCGCGTGCCAGCGCTGGTGCGGTTCAAGCTGATCTCGCCGGGCAAGAAGGCCAGGGACCCGACGCCGATCGACAGATCCTTGCCGTCGGCCACGGATACGCCGCACCGCAGCGAGAGGGTATCCGGGCCGATCAACACGCTCGGACGAACCAGTGACAGCGAGAAGTCCCCGAACAGGTCTGGCTGCTTCTCGCCGGCGATCTCCGCGATCCCGGCGGTCAGGGACAGCGCATCCTCGCAGCTCGCAGCAAGCTGCCAGCCGCGGCGCCAACTCGCCCCATCGACCCGGAAGGTCTTGTCCCCGATGCGCGCCGTCCCGCTGAAGCCCACACGGAGCTCCGGGGCACGGGAAAAGGGATCGGCGATCGCCAGACTGAGGCCGATCCTCTCGATCTTCGCCTTCGCGGAGGCGACGCCCGGGATCGCGATGTCCACGAGCTCGATGCCGCCCTCGAGCGAGGCGACCGTCTTCCGCCGCATGTCGTAGGCCATGGCGAGGCCCACGATGAAGGTGCGATCGCCGACCTCGCGGGCCCAGGGCGGGAGCTGCGACACGACGTCTTTACCGATGAGCGCGACGATGTCGGTGAACTTGATCTTGTCATTCGCCGGCGGCGGCGCGAGCCGCCAGAAGCCCCCGGGGTTCTTCGTCGAGCGCACATTGGAGAGCTCGAGCTTGATGGTGGCGGACCCGGCACGAACGCTCGCCTCGATCGTCGCCTCGAAGCGCCGCAGCCACTCGTCGGCGGGCTTTTGTACGGTCAGCTCGACCCTGGCCAGGCCGAGCTCGAACGCGGGCGCGACCTTCCATACCAGCGGCTGGTTGTTCGCACCGCCGACCTCGACGCGGACATGCTCGACCTCACCGCGCCCGATGTCGACCCCGACGTCGCACCGCTTCACCACGATCGGGGACTTCCCGGCGATCGTGTCCAGGCAGGCCAACATCTCCCGCCATTCCTCGGCTCCGCCGATCACGGCCAGAATACCCCGTAGATCGGCCGCGACCGCCAGCATGTCCACGATCCACACGCCGCCCGGCATGAGCTGCATCTTCAGGGGCGCGGACACCCCTCCAGGCCCCGTGATTGCCCCCTCGATGGTCGCCAGGGCGCCGTCTTTCCGGCTGCGGAGGGGGTCAAACTCTGCCCGCACCAGATTGACCTGCTTCACGCCGGGCAGCGCAAGCCCCGTGACGGCCAACGGTCGGAGCTCCAGCAGCGTCAACCGGGCGCGCGCGCCGTCCTTGCTGAAGCGCGCGGTGACCTCCATTTCCTGCGGGGAGAACGCCGTCACGGCTCGGCCCTTCACGTCAATGCCAGCGTCATGGCGCGGCTCCGTAACCGCCGCGGCTCGCAGATGCAGCTGCGCCTCCCCCGAGGGTCGGACGCGCGACATGATCTCGGCCATCGCGTCGCCGTCACCGGGGAGCGCCGAGAGCAACGCGGCGGGCCCGGGCTCGTGGCCCACCCGCGCCTTGAGGGTGTCCCAGTCGCGAGGCAATTCGGCGGTCGCCCCGCCGTTGGACTGCTGAAGAATCGGCCTGTCGCTCATAGTCCCATCCCTACTTTTCGGTGCCGGGCGTCATAGCGAGAACAGGACCACCGGGGGGACCGCCTGTTCCGGGACCTCCCGCAGCGTCGCCGGTTTCTTCGCCATGGCTGCCAATCTCGGATCGATCCACATTGTATACAGGTCCACCACCCCCGAGCTCCCCGCCCGGCGGATCGACGCCGCCTCGATCTCGAGGCTGGATCCGAGGAATCCGACGCCGAGCTTGAACAGCGTCTTGGAATCCTCGACGTCGTCCGCGATCCGGTAGCGGATGCGGATAGCCTCGAGCGTGCCGGGCTCGGGTCCAGTCTGGCTCCCTGACGGCTTCCCCCGGTTGTCCTCCGCCTTGAGGAAGCCATCGAGGAACTCGTTGATCTCGGCCTTCTTGGCGTCCTTCCAGCTCAGGGTCGGCTTCGCGGCGAACGAGGTCTCGATCAGCAAGGCCTGGGCCTGAATTTGCTTCTCCTTGTGATGCAGGTCCCAGCAAAGCGACCAGGCGCCGCCCATGAAGAACGCCTCGAGCTGCGCTCGGGAGATGTGGAGCTGCTTGGCGAGGTCCTTGGACCACCGTCCCTTGGACGGCCCATATGTGAGTAAGTTATCGAGCAGTACGGTGCGTCCGAACGAGTAGCCGTGCCCGCTGCCCACGAGCACGGGCGCCGCCGCCGTCGGCCTCCAGTATGCCACCGCGCTGGCATAGGAGAGCCCGTGATACCACTTCTTCTGTCTCACGGCCTCGGTCTCCCTGACCTGAGTCGTCACCTCCACCTCGTGGATCTCTCTTTCCACCCCGACCTCCAGCTTCAGCGCCTCGAACTGCGTCTCGCTGTACCGGAGGAGGGTGTCCTGGGTCATGTAGACCTGGACGGGATTGTCCACGCTCTTGGCCTTGCTCGTGCCGTAGCTCAGGCTCTGGAAGCGATAGCCACTCCGCTTCCCAGTGTATTTGGCGGCGGCCAAGGTGGCCTCCGCGTTCAGGCACGAGACCTTCAACGACGCCTTCACATCCGCCGAAGCTCCCCCGGTCGCGCCCCACATCGTGAGCGAACAGGGCCCCGTCCCGACCTCCGGCAGGTAGGGGCGAAGCGCCCACCCACAGTTGCGGACGAGCTTGCGGTACTCCATGATGCTCGTTTCTTGGGTACGCTGGACCGCCTGTTCCGCTCGGTTTACCAAGGCGTTGAGCGTAAGCGAGTAACCCGGGATTCCGTCGCCGAAGATACTCTCATCCACGATCCTTCGCCCCGCTGTGATGAGTTTCTCGATGACATCCGCGTCGTCCTTGACCGCTGTCTCCTTGCGATACTTCTCGATCGCCGCGACCTGGTCAGCGACGACGATCCTCGCGGCGTGATCACGTGCCTTTGGGTAGTACCGGTCCACCTGCTCCAGGTACCCCACCATCGTGGCCTGTGCGACGGGCAAGGGGATCGTGCCATCGACGGGCTTCGAATCGCCGGTGCCCCGACGGTAGAGATCGACGAGCGCCCTGCAGTAGGTCTCGATGGGATCTGTCCGAAAGCTGAGATGCAAGATATCTCCGTCCGGGCGCGTCAAGACCTCCTTGAGCTCTTTGGTGATTGGGTCATCGCGGCCACCGAAGGCGCCCGCCGCCGTGAGGGCCTTCACCTGCTCCGTGAGCACATCCTTGATGGAGCGAGTCCCCGCGATCACGCTCGCCTGCAGCGCCGCGCTGCTACCCCGCGGGTGACTCCGTGGCGAGGCATCCGCGAGGGCTATCCACTCGCCGTGCAGGCTGAGCTCGGCCGAGGCCATCGCCTGGGCCTCCCACTCCCAACTCAGGAGCTCGGTGGCCCCGGTCGCTGAAGCGTTGGCCTCGTCGGCGTCGGCCGCGTCGGCCGCTTCGTCCTCCTCGGAGCTCCCCAGCTCGAAGCCGACGTTCGCCTTCAGCGTGAGACCGGCCTTCGTGAGCGAGCCGATCATCCGCCCGAGGGACACCGACCTGGCGTTGATGTGCTCGTTGGAGTCAGCCGGATGGACCAGCACGCAGAGGATCGCCAGCTTGCCGGTCTCGGCCGTGACTGTGGCGCCGACCTCGGCCGTGAGCCCTGGCATGATCATACTGCCGAAGTCAAAGGTCGCGCTCGCGCTCAACGCGGTGGAATTACCGTCGTGGCAGCACTGAAACTGGCCCTTGTGGTCCGTCCCGACCTTCAGGAAGTACTGATACAGGGCGTTGGGCCCGCTTGGGATCGCCTCCGTTCGCAGTGTCCCGTCATAGCTGGAGGCGGCCGCCTCGGCCTCCGCCTCCTTGAGGTGGCCGAAGGACACCTCTTCGGGCTCGTCGGACTTCGCCTTGTCCCCCTTCACGAAGAACTTCAGGAAGTCCTTACGTTTCCGCGTATAGCACACCTTCAGCTTCGTCATCGTCGGCTCCGCGTTGTCCAAATTCCGGGACGACGCATTGTCGTCCACGGTCTCATCTACGATTGGCGCACCGATCACAGCGGCCCCACACGCGCCGAGGGGCAGCTGCCGCCGCACGGCGGCGTCGCGCGGTCATCGAGGAGAGCAAGGGGCGTGCCGGACCTGCGGCGCGGGAGCTCGCCGGGATTACGCGGCGCACGGTGCCTGGGCGCGCGGGTTGGCTCCGTGCGCACGCCCGGCGCGGATCCGATGTGCGCACGTTGCGGATGCGCGCCCGACCCACCGCCCTGCGCCCGGGGCTGCCCACCCGGCATCTGCGCAGACTTTGCGGCGAGCGCAACCCGCCCGCAGCGGTATCAAGGGCCATGCGCGACGCCCTGCCCTTCGATCCGAGCGACCTCGTCCGTCCCTTCGCCACCCTCGGCAAGCAGGACACCGCCCTGGTCGGGGGCAAGGGCGCCAACCTCGGCGAGCTGCTGCGCGCCGGCCTGCCGGTGCCGCAGGGCTTCGTCGTCACCGCCCAGGCCTACCTCGACGCGCTCGACACCGCCGGCGTGCGCCCGAAGGTCAACGCGATCGCCGAGAAGCTCGACGCCGACGACAGCGCCGCCCTGACGGCCGCCTCGGCCGAGCTGCGCAAGCTCGTGCAAACCGTCGGCGTGCCCGCGACCCTGCGCGCGCAGATCCTCCGCGCATACGCGGCCCTCGGCGACGACCGGGCCGTCGCCGTGCGCTCCTCGGCGACGATGGAGGACACCGCCGGATCCTCCTTCGCCGGCATGAACGAGACCTATACCAACATTCGCGGCCAGGACGCCCTGATCGACGCGATCGTCCGCTGCTGGGCCAGCGTGTGGGGCGAGCGCGTCATGGCCTACCGGGCCAGCAACAACATGCGCGACGAGCCGGCGATCGCCGTATGCGTGCAGGAGATGGTGGATTCTCAGCGCAGCGGCGTCATGTTCACCGCCGACCCCGCCACCGGCGATCGCCAGCGCATCGTCATCGAGGGCGCCTTCGGCCTCGGTGAGGTCGTCGTCGGCGGCCAGGTCGAGCCGGACACCTACGTGCTCGCCAAGGACGGCCCGCGCCTCCTGACCGTGCGCGTCGGCCACAAGACCCACAAGATCGTGCGCGGCCCCGACGGCAAGGACCTGCGCGTCGACCTGCCCGCCGCCGAGGGCACCCGCCGCGTCCTCGACGACGCCGAGATCCTCGCCCTCGCCGCCCTCGCCACCCGCATCGAGGCCCACTACGGATCGCCGCAGGACGTCGAGTGGGCCGCCGACGCCGAGGCGATGTACATCGTCCAGGCGCGCCCGATCACCACCCTCGGCGACGCCGCCACCGCCACGCCCGATGCCGGCACCACCGCCAACAGCGGCCGCGTGCTGCTCTCCGGCCTCGGCGCCGCCCCCGGGCGCGTCGCCGGCAAGGTCCGGATCCTGAAGTCCGCCGAGGACGGCGGCCAGCTGCTCGCCGGCGAGGTCCTGGTCGCCGCGATGACCAGCCCCGACTGGGTGCCCACATTGCGCCGCGCCGCCGCGCTCGTCACCGACGGCGGCGGCATGACCTGCCACGCCGCGATCGTCAGCCGCGAGCTGCGCATCCCGTGCATCGTCGGCACCCGCGAGGCAACCCGCGTCTTGCGGGACGGCGAGCTCGTCACTGTCGACCCCGCCAAGGGTCAGGTCCTCGAGGGCGACCTCACGGCCGCAGATGTGCACATTCAGGTCAACGCCCCGCCGCCCGCCGCCAGCGAGCCCGTGGAGGCGATCGGCACCCGCCTCTACGTCAACCTTGCGATCGCCGACCAGGCCGCGGCCGTCGCCGCCCTGCCGGTCGACGGCGTCGGCCTGCTGCGCGCCGAGTTCATGATCACCGACGCCCTCGGCGGCGCCCACCCCAAGCAATTGATCGCCGAGGGCCGGCGCCAGGAGTTCATCGACAAGATGAGCGCCTCCCTCCTCACGATCACCCGCGCCTTCGCCCCGCGGCCCGTCATCTATCGCAGCTACGACTTTCGCACCAACGAGTTTCGCAAGCTGCGCGGCGGCGAGGCCCACGAGCCCCACGAGGAGAACCCGATGATCGGCTACCGCGGCTGCTACCGCTACGTCCGCGATCCGGAGCTGTTCCTGCTCGAGCTCGACACCCTCGCCGCGGTCCGCGAGCAGACCCCGAACCTGCACCTCATGATCCCCTTCGTGCGCACCCAATGGGAGCTCGAGGCCTGCCTCGAGATCGTCGACAAGCACCCGCTGGCCCGCCAGCGCGGCCTCCTGCGCTGGGTCATGGCCGAGGTGCCCTCGGTCGTCTACCGCATCCCCGACTACGCCCGCCTCGGCATCCACGGCGTCTCGATCGGCAGCAACGACCTCACCCAGCTCATGCTCGGCGTCGACCGCGACTCCGAGATCTGCGCCGAGCTCTTCGACGAGTCCGACGCCGCCGTGCTCGACGCGATCCGCCAGATCATCGAGAAGGCCCGCGAGCACGGGCTCACCTCCTCGCTGTGCGGCCAGGCCCCGAGCAACAACCCCGCCTTCGCCGATCAGCTGGTCCGCTTCGGCATCACCTCGATCTCCGTCAACCCCGACGCCGCCCGCAGCACCCGCCGCGTGATCGCCGAGTCCGAGCGCCGCCTCCTGCTCGACGCGGCCCGCCGCCGCTGACCCTCACTCGCAGCGCAGCGAAGGCGAGCGCGCACGATGCCGTACCTGCGCCAGATCTTCAGGGTGGCGGCCGTGCTCGCGGCGACGGTCGTGGCCGTCGCTCTGCTGTCATGGTCGCTGCACGCCCTCGGCCCCCGCAGCCCGTGGTTCGCCCTGCTCGTCGTCTGGTTGCCGATGACCTGGCTCGGAACGATCAGCCACATCGCGCCGCCGCGCTTGCCCGCGTGGTACCACGCGCTGCGGGGCTTCGAGCGCGACGGCCGGGTCTACGAATGGCTCGGTGTGCGCCTGTGCAAGCGACTGCTTCGGCGCGGGCCGCTCGCCGTGTTCAACCCGGCGCTGCGCCTGCCCGCCGCGCCAGGCCCCGCCAACCTGGCCCGACTGGAGCAGTCGATGCGCGACGCCGAGGCGAGCCACGCCATCCTGCTCGTGCTAACGCTCGCGGTCGTCGTGCACGCGGCAGCCCGCGGGTGGTGGGCCGCCGCCGCCTGGACCCTCCTGTTCGACATCCTCGTCAACGGCTACCCGGTGATGCTGCAGCGCTACAACCGGGCGCTGCTGCGCCGGCGCTTCGCCGCAGCAGCGCCGCCTGGCTGACCTCACTCGAAGCGCAGCGCCTCGATCGGCTTGAGCCGCGCCGCCTTGCGCGCGGGGAACACCCCGAACACCACGCCGATCGTCACCGACACCGCGAACGCGATCGCCGACGCGAAGATCGGCACGCGGAACGGCAGGTGAAACGCCTCGGCCACCGCGAGGGCCCCGAGCACCCCGAGCAGCACCCCGAGCGCCCCGCCGGCCGCCGCGAGCACCACCGCCTCGACCAGGAACTGCTGCAAGATGTCGCGCGCCTGGGCCCCGATCGCCAGGCGGATCCCGATCTCGCGGGTCCGCTCGGTCACCGATACCAGCATGATGTTCATGATCCCGATCCCGCCGACCACCAGCGATATCGCGGCCACGCTGGCGAGCAATGTGGTCAGTACGCCGGTGACCGTCCCGAGCACCCGCTGGATCTCCCGCATGTCGCGGACGTTGAAGTCGTCCTCCTCGCCGCCGCGGATGCGCCGACGCTGGCGCAGCAGCGACTCGATCTGGGCCTTGGCCTCGTCCGTGCGCGCCTCGGACACCGCCGACACCATGATCGTGCCCACGTGCTCGTCGCCAGCGATGCGCCGCGCGAAGGTCGTGTGCGGCAGCAGCACGAAGTCGTCCTGATCCTGGCCAAACGTCGACACGCCCTTGGCGGCCATCAATCCCACCACCTTGCAGCTCAGGTCGTGCAGCCGCAGCTCGGCGCCGACGGGGTCCTGACCGCCGTACAGATCGGTCGCGACCGTCTGCCCGATCACGCAGGCCTTGCTCGCCTGGCGCAGATCCTCGCCGTCGAGGTCGCGCCCGGACGCGCTGTGCCATCCGCGTACGTCGAAGAACTCCGGCGTGATCCCCATCAGCGAGGTGCTGCGATTGCGCTCGCCGACCACCGCACGGATCACCGTCGAGCTGACCGCGGCGGCGCGGCGCACCGCGGTGCACTCGCGCCCGATCGCCTCGACATCCCCGCGGGTGAACGGCACGGCGCCGCGCAGGCCGCCGCCGAAGGGCCCCTTGGACTCGCCGCCCGGCAGCACGATCAACATGTTGCTGCCCAGGCTCGAGATCTCGTTGCTGACCAGCGCCGTCGCCCCCTCCCCCATCGCCTGCATCATGATCACCGAGCTCACGCCGATGACCACGCCGAGGGTCGTCAGCAGCGAGCGCATCTTGTTGCGCGAGAGCGCCTTGAGGGCCAGCGCCGCGGTCGCGTCGAGCCTCACGCCGCCGCCTCCGGGCGCTGGCCGTCGGAGCTGATCTCGCCGTCGAGGAACACGACATGGCGGGCCGCGTGCGCGGCGATGTCGCGGTCGTGGGTCACCATCACGATGGTGAGCCCGAGCTCGCGGTTGAGCTGGGTGATAAGCGCCATGATCTCCCGTCCGGTGCGCGAGTCGAGGTTGCCGGTCGGCTCATCCGCCAGCAGCACCGCGGGCCGATTGACCAGCGCCCGGGCGATCGCCACCCGCTGCTGCTGCCCGCCCGAAAGTTCGTTGGGCAGCGCCCGCTCGCGCCCCGCCAGGCCGACCGAGGCCAGCGCCTCGCGGGCCCGCAGGTCGCGGTCCCGCCGCGACACCCCGGCGTAGATCAGCGGCAGCTCGACGTTCTCCTGCGCCGAGGTCCGGCGCAGCAGGTTGAAGCCCTGGAACACGAAGCCGAAGCGCTCGTTTCGCAGGCGCGCCAGCACGTCCTCCGACAGCGACCCGACCTCCACGCCCTCGATCTGGTAGCGCCCCGAGGTCGGCGTATCGAGGCAGCCGAGGATGTTCATGCAGGTCGACTTGCCCGATCCGGAGGCGCCGAGGATCGCCACGAACTCGCCCGGGAAGATGTCGAGGTCGATCCCCTTCAGCGCCGCGAACGCGGCCTCGCCGGCGCCGAACACCTTGGTCACGCCGCGCAGCGACAGCAGCGGCGCGCGCGTTGGGGTCTGCCCTGCGTCGCTCATTTGGGCTTCTCACCCACCGGCGTGGCCAGGTCGACCAGCACCTCCACGCCGACCGCCAGCTCGCCGCGCACCGCGGTGTGGATGCCGTCCGAGACCCCCACCAGGACCTCCACCCGCCGCGGCGCCTGCCCGGGCTCCTGCACCCAAACCCCGTGGCTGCCGGGCTGCGCGGGCGCCTCCCCGCTCGGGACGAAGCGCAGCGCGGCGTTCGCCACCAGCAGCGCGTCGTGGTCGCTCGCGGTGACGACCTTCACCGACGCCGTCATGCCCGGGCGCAGCTTGTGCTCGGGGTTCTCGACCGCGAGGATCGCCTCGTAAGTGACCACATTCTGGGTGATCACCGGCGAGTTGCGCAGCTCGGTGACAGTGGCTTCAAAGCGCTGATCGGGGAATGCATCGACCGTGAAGTGTGCGGCCTGCCCGGGCTGCACCTGGCCGACGTCGGCCTCGTCGATCGCCGCGACCACCTGCATCTTGGCCAGGTCCTCGGCGAGCACGAACAGCACCGGCGCCTGAAACGAGGCCGCCACGGTCTGGCCCGGGTCGACCGCCCGCGACAGCACGACGCCGTCGATCGGCGCGAGGATCTCGGCCCGGTGGCGGTTGGTGCTCGCCAGCTCGAAGCTCGCGTGCTGCAGCGCCACCTGGGCCCGCATGCTGTGCACCTCCGCCGCCGCCCGCTCATCGGCCGTCACCGCGTTGTCGCGCTCCGCCGATCCGACCGCGCCCGCGGCGAACAGCTGGTCGCTGCGCACGCGCTCCTGATGCGCCTGCTTGGCCCCCAGCACGGCCTCCTCGACCGCGACGCGGGCCGCCGCCAGGCTCGCCCGGCTCTGGTCGAGCTGCGCGTGCAAGGAGGCGGTATCGAAGCGGGCCAGCACCTGCCCCTTCTTCACGATATCGTTGTAGTTGACCTCGACCGTGGCGATGCGGCCCGAGATCTCGGCCCCGACCGACACCGTGCTGCGCGCCTCGACGCGACCGGTCGCGCTGACCTCGTGCACCACCTCGCCGCGGACCACCGCGGCGCCGCGATACTTCGGCGCGTTCGCGTCGGCCCGCGGGCGCCAGATCACGACCGCGGCCGCGACGGCGCCCACCAGCCCGACCACCAGGCCCCAGCGCAGGACGATCCGGTGTCGCCGCCGTCGACCCTCCTGCGCGAGGATCTGCGACAGTTCCGGGCGGGCATCAGCGGCGGGCATGGGGGCCGGACTATCGCACGTCCCGCGGCCCGCAGGACTGGCGCCAGCGGAAATTTGTGCGCCAGAGCCGCCGCGACCGCCGACACCTGTCCCCCCGCCCGGGGCCGCGCAAATCACCACACTCGATATCCTCGGCGTGATTGATGTGAGCACGATAATCCGCCATCGATCGTCGATTCATCACAGTCTGGGGCTCGAAATCGCCAGAGGCCACGCGAGGTCTCGCAACCTCCGGAGCCGCGATCGCTGACGGGCGCGCGCGAATTGGGCCGATCCGTCGCAACGAGGTCATCACCATGTCTGCACCCGCCGCGCCCCGCGCCGTGATAGCGTGCGGCTGTAATGACTCGTCTTTCGTCGGGCTCCGCGTGGAAGTGCCCGGCGGGGGACGAGACGGGCCGGCCGAAGCCGGCAAGGAGATTAGCGTAATGCAGGGCTGGAAAAATGAACTTGTGAAGGGCGTCGCTATCCTCGGCTGTCTCGCGGCGCAGGCTTGCGGCGACGACGGGGGCGTCAGCAGCACCACGGCCACCGAGGGCGGCACGGGCACCAGCGGCGGCGGCACCGAGGGCAGCACCGGCGACGTGCCGACCACCGACGCCACCAACACCACGCCGACGAGCGGGACCGGCGGCAGCGGCTCCGACTCGGTCAGCGCCGGGCAAACGACCTCCGGCAGCACCGGCGACGTGACCGTCAGCAGCAGCGGCACCGTTGATATGTGCGGCAACGCGGTGGTCGACCCGCCCGAGGTCTGCGACGACGGCGTCAACGACGGCGGCTACGACGGCTGCGCGCCCGACTGCAGCGCGCTCGGCCCGTTCTGCGGCGACGCGATGATGAACGGCGCGGAGACCTGCGACGACGGCAACCAGATCGACGACGACGGCTGCAGCAACGCCTGCGTCGCGGCCGTCTGCGGCGACGGCGTGGTCCAGGCGCCCGAGGAGTGCGACGACATGAACGCCGACGACACGGACATGTGCGTCACCGGCTGCAAGAACGCCAGCTGCGGCGACAGCTTCATCCTCGCCGGCGTCGAGGTCTGCGACGACGGCGTCAACGACGGCATGTACGGCGGCTGCGCCCAGGACTGTTCGGCCCTCGCCGCCTTCTGCGGCGACGGCATGAAGAACGGGCCCGAGGCCTGCGACGACAAGAACATGGTCAGCAGCGACGGCTGCCTCGGCGACTGCACCCAGCCGCCGAACTGCCTCGCTATCAAGACCTTCGACCCCGCGGCGAAGGACGGCGTGTACACGCTCAAGGTCGGCGACATCACCTGGCAGGCCTACTGCGACATGACCTTCGACGGCGGCGGCTGGACCCTCGCGGCCAAGGCCATCCCGACCGACGGCTGGGCCTACAACAGCCCGCGCTGGACCGACAACATGGTGTTCAACGCGAACATGCCGGACTTCGACCACACCGCCGCCAAGCTGGCGACCTGGAACCTGGTGCCCTTCACCGACATCCTGCTCGGCATGGAGTCGCCGGTCGGGAACATGAACCCGCCCAAGCCCACCTACCTCAAGCTCGCCATGGCCAAGGCCTCGCTGTTCGCCCTGTTCTCGCCGGGCACCTACGTCGCAACCATGGGCACCAAGGCCGGCTGGGCCGGGCTGGTGCCGGCGAGCTCGCTGCAGGCCAACTGCAACCAGGAGGGCATCAACAACGCGCCCAACAACAACGGCCCGCGGGTGCGGCTCGGCATCCTCGGCAACAACCAGAACGACTGCCTCACGCCAGACTCGGCGCTCGGCGTCGGCTTCGGCAACTTCACCTGCCAGAACAATCCGTTCATCAGCGTCGGCAACATCAATTGCGAGCCCAATCCGCCGACCAAGAAGAACGGCATGGCCTGGATCTTCGTCCGCTGATCGACCGCGCCCGCCGGGCCACCGACGACCGTGCGCCGATCCGCGATCGACGCCCGGTCGCGTCGTGCTGACACGGCCAGCATCTCGCCACGCGGCGCCACGTGGGTCTTCGCCTGTGGCCTTGTGCGTGGCGGCCGATCCTGGCAAGCAGAAGTGATGATCCTTACACGCATCTGGGCCCCGGCCCTGGCCCTCATCGTGCTCGGCTGCGAGCCCTCCTCCGACGGCACGAGCGACGCCAGCAGCAGCACCGGCGACGCCAGCGGCAGCACCGGCGACGAGCCGACCGGCAGCACCGGCGACGAGCCGACCGGCAGCACCGGCGGTATGGTGGACCTGCCCGGCCTGCACTTCGGCTTCGATATCTGGCCCATCTTCAACGCGAGCTGCTCGTGCCATATCATCCCGCCCGACGGGATGACCCCGGGCCAGGCGGTCTATCCATTCATGGGCGGCGATCCGGCGGGCGCGTACGCCGTGCTGATCAACCAGCCCTCCACCGTCACCGGCCTCGATTACGTCGAGCCCGGCGACTCGGCCACCAGCTACCTGTTTCACAAGGTCTCCGGCACCGCGGCCGAGGTCGGTGGATATGGCGACGCGATGCCGCCGCCGCCGGACATGCCGCTCAGCGCCGCGAAGATCGCCACGATCAAGGAATGGATCGACACCGGCGCGCTCGAGTAGCAGGGCCCGACGCTCAGGGGAGCGCGCCCGGCCGCAGCCCGACCCGCCGCGGACCCCCGCAAGCGCCGCGCAGCAGCCGAAGATCGGGCCTCGGCTGCGGCGCCGGGGCCCGTTCGCGCCGCCGGCGAATTCGCGGGTTGCACAATCCGCAACCCCCCTTATAGAGCGGCGCCGCCATGTCTGAGAACGACCAAGACCGCCGTGGCCAGGCTCGCTGGCTGATCCTCCTGGCCACGATGATGACCGCGCTCTACCTGTGCTGGTTGATGCTGGCGCCGTTCGTCAACGTGCTCCTGTGGGCCGCCGTGTTGACCGTGACCTTCGACGGAGTCCACCGGCGGATCCTCGCCCGGACGCGGCGCGAGACCCTGAGCGCGGCGCTCTCGACCCTGGTCGTGGTCGGCGTGATCGGCGTACCCATGGGCCTCGTCACCTGGGCCATCGTCCGCGAGATCATGCCGACGGTCGGCGCCACCCAGGCGGCGATCAGCGACTTCCTCGATCCCGCGTCGCGCCACACCGGGCCGGTCATGCAGCGGCTCGCCCAGTACATCGACCTCGCCCACCTGCGCACCCAGATCACCGAGCAGCTGGGTGCCATCGGCGCCCAGGTGGCCGGCAGCGCGTTTGGCATCGTCAGTAACATCGTCCTCGTGGTCGTCCAGGCGCTGTTCGTCGTGTTCGTCATGTTCTACCTGTTTCGCGACGGCAAGCTGGTGCGCGAGGCGCTGGCCAGCGCGATCCCCCTGCGCAACCGCGAGACCTACGAGGTCCTGACCCGCGTCCGCGAGGTCGTCGGCGCCAGCGTCAACGGCGTCCTGGTGATCGCCGCGGTTCAGGGCAGCCTCGGCGGCCTGGCCTTCGCGGTGCTCGGCCTGCCCTCGGCGACCCTGTGGGGGGTCGTGATGATCTTCCTGTCCCTGATCCCGGTCCTCGGCGCCTTCGTCATCTGGGTCCCCGCGGTGATCTACCTCGCCGTCACCGGCGCGTGGATCAAGGCGATCATCCTCCTGATCGCGGGCCTCATCATCAGCCTGGTCGACAACTTCATGCGCCCGCGCCTGGTCGGCCGCCGGGCCAAGCTCCACGAGCTCTTCATCTTCTTCGCCGTGCTCGGCGGGCTGCAGGTGTTCGGCCTCATCGGCCTCGTGCTCGGCCCGGTCGTGCTGGCCTTCGCGCTGTCCCTGTTCGAGGCGTTTCGCCACCCCGACTCCGCCAGCGCCTCGATGACGAACATCACCATGCCGAGCCCCAGCCCCTACCTGGCCGGGAAACAGTAGCGCCTCACTTGCTGCACAGGGCCACGCAGCGCCGCTGCGAGGCGACATCACGCCGGGCGCAGGCGACGGACCCGGCCGCGATCGGCGTCGAGCAGCAGCCGATCGCCGGTGCGAAACACCCGCGTCGCGCCCGGCAGGTCGACGACCGCCGGCAATCCATACTCGCGGGCGACCACCGCCCCGTGCGAGAGCGTGCCGCCGATCTCGGTGACCAGGCCGGCGGCGACGCTGAAGCAGGGGGTCCAGCCGACATCGGTGTGCGGCACCACGAGGATCTCACCCGGCCGCAGCTCGCCCGCCTCCGCGACCGTCCGAACGACGCGGGCCGGGCCCTCGACAACGCCACGGCTGACCGGGGTGCCCTGCAAGTCGACCTCGTCGGCGTGGTCGAGCTCGGCGGGGCTGTGCGGCCGCGGCACACCGACGTTGAGCGCGGGGAACTCGAGCCGCGCCTGCTGCCAGTGCAGGCTCCGGCGTTGCCGCGCGCGCTGGACCAGCGCCGGGTCGGCGGCGTCGACCAGGCGACCGATCTCGGCGAGGACGAGGAAGTACAACAGGTCCTGCTCGGGCAGGCGGGCCGCGTCGACGAGGCAGGTGGCCAGCGCCGCGAGCTCGCGCTTGATCTGGCGGACCACGCCGGTGACGAGGCTCTTGGAGCGCTCGCGCAGGGCGATCGCCCGGCGGGCCTTGGGGGCGATCGCCCGCGCCAGGACGCCGCGGATCCCGGCGATCGCGGGGGCCGGTGTTCGCTCGCGCGGCGCGGCCGGACCGGCCATGTCGGCCCGCACGCGCGCCTGCATGGCCGCGACCAGCGGCCGCGGATCCTCCGACCAGTCGGGCGCGTGCAGCTCGAGCTCGCGGACACCGCGGTGGCCGTGCTCGGCGAGCAGCGCCGCGAAGGCAGCGGCGACCGGCCCGGCGCGCAGCCACGCGAGCGCGGCGTCGCGGTCGTCCTGCACGAAGCGCCCCGCGACCTCGAGGTCCTCGGCGATCGCGGCGCACATGCGATCGAGCGCACGGACCAGGTCGGCGCCGACGACCTCGCCCGCGTCGGCGAGCAGCCCCGCCATCTCGGCGTGCTGCTCCGGCCCGGCCCGCTTGCCGCCGCTGAGGATGCTCTGCAGCGTCTCGCCGAGGCTGCCTGAGCGCATCGAGGCCCGCAGGTGCACCCGCCAGGCCCGCTGCAGCCGCGGCCCCGCGTCGGCCAGCCGCTGCCACCAGCCAGCCGCGTCGCCGGCCGGCGGCGGCGTGGGACCGGCGAGCTGCGCCTCGAGGTGCAGCAACTCGGCCTCCGCCCGGCCCAGGAAGCGCACGTAGCGGGCGGTGTTCTGCAGGCGCCGCGGCAGCGACGGCGCGTGAAACGGCGTCGGCACGGCGAGCACCCGCCCGGCCAGGCTGACGTCGACGCCCTCCTTGCTGCTGCCGAGCACCCCGGCGGCGAAGCGGTAGGCGCTGGCGAGGTTCATGAAGGCGTGGCCAGAGAAGCTGGCGATGCAGTCACCCGCGCGTCCACGGAGGTCGACGCCGAGGTCGATGAAATTCGCGGCCATCGCCGCATCGAGGTTGCGGCCGATCAGATCCCAGGTGAGCGGCGTGAGGGCGCCCGGCAGGATCTCGCCGATGTTGTAGCGGACGAACACCGCGTCGGGGTCGGCGATCGGCGTGTCGAACTCGTCGCAGCCGACCCGCGCGCGCGCAGTGATCGGCCGGGCCTGCAGCCACCACACCACGCCGTCGGCGTCGATCGCCCACTCGAGGTCGAGCGGCCCGCCGAGCGAGGCCTCGGCGCGCAGGGCCTCCGTGATCAGGTCGTGCAGCGCCCCCGCGTCGAGCAGCGGCTCGCCGCCCTGAATCACGCTGGCCCGCAGCTGGCCGTCGCGCCCGAGCTGGTAGCGGTCGGGGGTCACGGTCCCGGCCACGAGCGCGTCCCCGAGACCGGCGACCGCCTCGACGATCACGAGCTCGGCCTCGGCGCTGCCCGGATCGCGATCGGGATCGACGGTGAACAGCACGCCCGCGACCCGCGGCGCGACCATCCGCTGCACGACCACCGCGAGCGCGCCCGTCTGGGCCGCGTAGTGCAGCGCGCGCGCGCCGGTGGCCGACGCGAGACAGTGGGCGATCGCCGACGCGATCGCCGACTCGCCCGCGACCCCGAGCACGCTCTCGTACTGCCCCGCGAACGAGCTGATGACGCCGTCCTCCTCGCGCCCCGAGGAGCGCACGGCGACCGTCGGCTCGCCCTCGGCGCGCAACCAGGATCGTAACGCCGGGTCGCCCGCGTCGGGCGCGAGCAGGACCACCCCCGCGGGCACGCGCAGGCCGGCCCGGAGCAGGCGCGCGAGGCCCCGCGCCTTGCCGCCGGCGGCGGCGACATCAGCGTCACGAAGATCGAGGAGTGTCGCGGTGCTCATGGCGGCGTGCTCGTGGTGATGGTTCGGCGCAGCGGCAGCTCGCGCAGTAGCACGGCGCAGACCAGCGCCGCGAGGGCCAGGCCGCAAGCGCTGGCGAGGATCATGGCGACCCCGGCGTCGATCGCCGCCGCCTGCGCGCCGATTCGCGGCGCCGCGGCACCGGCGTCGATGCCAGCCCCGGCGTGGGTGACCTGACGCTCGAGCAGCGCGCCGAACACCCCGATCCCGACGATGCCGCCGAGGCTGCGCGCGAACTTGCCGAGCGCCGTGGCGACCCCGATCTCCGCGTACTGGGCCGCGTTCTGGGCCGCGACCGTGAGCGCGGGCAGGGCCAGGCCGATGCCGAGGCCGACGACCGTCAGCGCCGCGGGCACCGCGAGACCAGGCCCGACGCCGACCACCGCCAGCGCCAGCAGGCCGCCGCACATCGCCAGCAGCCCCGCCTGCACGACCGGCCGACAGCGGCCGCTGCGACTGACCCGGACCCCGCCGATGATGCTCCCCGCGACCAGCGCGAGGACCATCGGCGTCATCGCCAGCCCCGCCGCCGTCGCCGCGAATCCGTGGACGACCTGCAGCGCGAGCGGCAGATAGATCGAGCAGGCGTAAAACGCCGCGCTGGCGAGGAACGCGATCAGGCTCGTGAGCCCGACGATCGGGTCGCGCAGCAGGTGCGGCGGGAGGATCGGCGCCGCCGCGCGCGACTCGACCACGACCAGACCGACGCCCGCGAGCAGCGACACCGCCGCCGCGGCGAAGGTCCAGCGATCGAAGCCGGCGCCGCCGACCCGCGCGAGCGCCAGCAGGGCCGGCACCAGCGTCGCCGTCAGCAGCACGATGCCGGCGTGGTCGGTGGCCGGCGAGGCGCCGCCCGGGCGCTTGCGCGGAGCGTGGATAGCGAGCGGCACCACAGCCGCGAGCCCGAGCGGCACATTGATGAGGAAGGCCCAGCGCCAGCCGACGCCGTCCGTGACGAGCCCGCCGACGATCGGCCCGATCACGCTGGCGAGCCCGTACACCCCGCTGAGCAGCCCCGTGTAGCGGCCGACCTGAGCGGGCGCATAGAGATCCGCGAGCACGGCGTACGCGTTCGCTACCAGGGCGCCGGCGCCGAGGCCCTGCAGCGCGCGACACCCGATCAGCGCCGGCATCGTCGGCGCCAGCCCGGCCGCCAGCGAGCCGACGATGAACACCCCCATCCCCGCCAGCAGCAGGCTGCGGCGCCCGTGCCGATCGCCGAGCTGGCCAGCGATCGGCACGACCACCGTGACCGCCACCAGGTACGCGGTGAACACCCACGGATAGAGATCGAGGCGGCCGAGCTCACCGGCGATCCGCGGCAACGCGGTGCCGACGATCGTCTGATCCATCGCCGACAACAGCACCGCGAGCGTGACCGCGGGCAGCACCGCCCGCGACGCGGCCGGCCCCGCTGGTCCGCCAGCCCCCGCGTCGGAGCGCTCCACCTGCTCGTGCATCGCCGGGCCCGAACAGACAGCATGACGGCCACACCTGTCAACCACCTGGCAGACCTCGAGCCTGCGGTCCGACCGCGCGACCCTCGACGGCGCACGCCGCCGCGCGATAGATTGCCGCGGCATGACCAGCAAAGGCCGCGGACGTCTCTGGCGGCGAGCGCTCGCCGTGCTCGCGCTGCTCCTGCTCGCCGCCGGCGTCTTCGTGACCGGGTGGATCTTGCCCACCGCGACCGGCTACGTCGCCCGCAACACCTGCTCCGCGGTGCTGCTCGCCGGCCGCGATCCGGCGCAGGTCGCCGCCGAGGACATGGCGCCCTACCCCTTCGTGTCGACCACCGTCGACCGCGAGCAGCAGCTGGTGCGCGCCACGGTGGTCGGCCTCGCGGCGCGCACCGCCGTGTACCGCCCCGGCCTCGGCTGCGCGCTCGCCATCGCCAGCGATAGCGACACCCTGCGCGCGCAGGGCTTCGAGCCGCCGCGGGCCCCCGCCAGCGCCGCCCCCTGGCCGCAGGGCGACGGCGACAGCACCGATCCGGACCCGCCCGGCCTCGATCGCGCCGGGCTCGACGCCGCCGTCGCGGCCGCGTTCAGCGAGCCGGACCCGGAGTCGCTGCGGCGCACGCGAGCGGTGATCGTCGTGTACGACGGGGCCATCGTCGCCGAGCGCCACGCCGACGGCTTCGATCGCAGCACCCTGCACCTCGGCTGGTCGATGTCGAAGAGCGTGACCAACGCCCTGGTCGGTATCCTCGTAGGTCGCGGCCAGCTCGACCTCCAGGCGCCCGCGCCGGTGCCCGCGTGGGCCGACGACCCGCGACGTGCCATCACCCTCGACCAGCTGCTGCGCATGAGCAGCGGCCTCGAATTCGACGAGCGCTACGGCGCCCTCGCCGACGCCACGCACATGCTCTTCGAGGTCGACGACGCCGCCGCCTACGCGATCAGCAAGCCGCTGGCCCACCCGCCCGACACGGTATTTTCCTACTCGAGCGCGACGACCAACATTCTCAGCTGGATCGTCCGCCAACAATTCACCAGCGACGCGGCCTACCACCGATACCCCCACGAGGCCCTGTTCGCGCCGATCGGCATGCGCAGCGCGGTGTTCGAGACCGACGCCACCGGCACTCTCCTCGGCTCGTCCTACGTCCACGCCAGCGCCCGCGACTGGGCCCGCTTCGGCCTGCTCTACCTGCAGGACGGCGTGTGGAACGGCGCGCGCGTCCTGCCGCCCGGGTGGGTCGATTACAGCCGCACCCCGACCCCGACCAGCGAGACCCGCGACTACGCGGCCCAGTTCTGGGCCAACGCCGGCAAGCCCGACGACCCCGGCGACCGCCGCTTCCCGCACCTCCCCGTCGACGCCTACCAGGCCTCCGGCTTCCAGGGCCAGGCCGTCCTCATCGTGCCATCACGCAGGGCGGTCATCGTCCGCCTCGGCATGACCCACCAGCGCCCGGCGTGGGACCTCGACGCATTCGCCGCGAGCGTGCTCGCGGCCCTGCCGGCGGACCGCTCGTAGCTCGGCACAGGGGTCATGAACGATCGGCGGCGCGGGACACCGACGCGCGCGCGCATCGGCTAGAATCGCCGCGGGGCCCGCGATACGCGGGTGAGGAGGATGGGAATGCTGGGTAGACACATGCATAAGAACCTCGTTGCGCTCGCCGGGGTCGCCTGCGCGGCGGCCATGCTCGCGGGCTGCTCGGACGACGGCGGCGGCGGCACGCTGACGACGGGCTCGACCACCGCCGCGGCCACCACGACCGCGACCACCACCGCCGCGACGACCGCGGATACGACGACCACGGAGCCGACGACGGACCCGACGGCGGACTCGACGACCAACCCCACAGCGACCAACCCGACCACCACCGACCCGACCACCACCGACGCGACGACCGCCAGCACCGCGACCGACGCGACCAGCACCGGCCCCGCGCCGGTCTGCGGCGACGGCAACGTCGACCCCGGCGAGGACTGCGACGCCGGCCCCGACAACGGCGACGACAAGGCCTGCACCTCCACCTGCGCCAACAACGTGTGCGGCGACGGCCTCGTCCTTTCCGGCAGCGAGGAGTGCGACGCCGGCCCAGACAACGGCGACGACAAGGCCTGCACCGCCGCCTGCGCCAACAACATCTGCGGCGACGGCAAAGTCCTCGCCGGCAGCGAGGGCTGCGACGACGGCAACGACGTCGACGGCGACGGCTGCAGCGCGACCTGCGTGCTCGAGAGCTGCGGCGACGGCAAGCTCCAGGGCATGGAGGAGTGCGACGACGGCAACGACGTCGACACCGACATGTGCCTGCCGACCTGCATCACCGCCAAGTGCGGCGACGGCTTCGTCCTGGCCGGCGTCGAGACCTGCGACGACGGCAACATGAGCGACGCCGACGCCTGCACCACGCTGTGCAAGGCCCCCGCCTGCGACGACAAGATCAAGAGCGGCGGCGAGACCGACGTCGACTGCGGCGGCATGACCTGCCCCAAGTGCGCCGTCGACAAGGCCTGCGCCGCCGCCAGCGACTGCGGCACCGGCTTCTGCAGCGCCAACAAGTGCCAGGTCGCCGCGACCTGCGCGGCGATCAAGATGGGGAACCCGCAGGCCCTGTCCGGGGTGTACACGATCGACCCCGACGGCAACGGCGGCAAGCCGGCCTTCGACACCCTCTGCAACATGACGATCGACGGCGGCGGCTGGGCCCTGGTGCTGAACCTCGACACCTCCGACGGGCACGTCATGTGGTGGGGCAACACCAAGTGGAACGACGGCACCACCAAGGGCACGGTGATGACCGCCCTCACCGAGGACCACGTCAACGCCGGCTGGAACGACTACAGCGGCGCCAAGGACATCCTGCTGGTCGTCCACACCGAGGGCACCGTGGTCGGCTGGAAGAGCTTCACCAAGCTGACCACCGAGACGATGCGCACCCACCTCCAGGGCGGCGACAATACGCTGATCGGCTCGCCGGTGAAGGCCTCCGACACCGCGATGGTGTGGGCCGGCGAGCGCCTGGTCCGCCTGTCCACCGCGCTCTACGCCAATCACTGCGTGCAGACCAACGGCCTGTGCACCACCGGCTCCGGCGGCTCGCCCGACGGCGATCGCATCGGCTCGAACGAGGCCACCCCGTCGGACAACCTCGGCGGCGGCCTCGGCAACTGGCACGACATGAACTACTGCTGCAACGGCAATTACGGCAGCGGCAAGGTGTGCAACGGCTCGGCGATCCGCACCGCCTCGGAGGCCCAGGCCGGCTGGGCCGCCTGCTACAACGCGGGCGTCGGCCACTTCGGCACCGACACCTTCGCCCCCGCGACCAACACCTGCAACAACAACAACTGCGGCCAGGCCAACTGGTCCCAGGCCAGCGGCCAATCGTACGACTACTCGATCTACCTCCGCTGAATCGGGCCAACCCGAACGGCCAGCGCCTGCCGCGTCAGCGCAGGCGCAGGCCGTCCACCGAGCATTCGTCGCCCGATCAGCCCTGGGCCGACGGGACGTCGATCGTCGCGCCGAGCAGCGCCTTGAAGCGCACCAGCAGATCGGCCTCGGCGCGCTCGACGTCGCCGTCCGCGGTCGCCACCGCGATCACGGCCGCCAGCGCGAAGTTCTTGTCGTCCTGGCTGCCGATCTTGCGCGCGAGCGCGTCGAGCTTGGTCAGGTAAGTCTGGACCATCGCCGCCGGGGCGACCTTGATCGCCTCGACCGTCTCGTTGAAGAGGGCCTCGCCGCGCGCGCTCCCGATCGAGTTCTTGACGACCGGATTGGTGGTGGCGACCACCTTGGCCTTCTCCATCTCGGCCGCCTCGGCGTCGCCGTCGGCGAACACCATCACCGCCATCGCGGTCACCGCCCACTCCCCTGCGGCGGTCCCAACGACGATTGAACTGAGCTTGTCTTTCAGCGAGCTGAAGAATCCCATTGCCACGACTCCTTGGGTTTCAAAAACCGAAACCGGCCGCGAAGCTACCAGGGCCCCCCCGCTGGGGTCAACCCGATCCGCGGCGCCACAACCGCGCCAGCGCGAAATGGCACGATCCACGAACTGCGCCCCGCCGCGCGACCGCAGGGGGCCTTGCGGGCCTCAGCCCGGAATGACGCACTGCGCGCTGGCATTGGCCGCGCTGTTGTTGTCCTCGTTGCATTCGGGGATGACCCCCGACTGGGCGTCGAAACCGTCGACGGTGACGTAGATCGCCACCGGATCGAGCCCGTCCAGATCGTAGGGCTGCTCGACCACCTCGAACGCGCCCGGGAGCAGCGCGAGCGTGGTGACCTGCTCGCCGAGCAGGGTCCCGGTGGCGTCCACCCCCGCGAAGAACAGCACCTTGACGCCCGCCGGGACGCCGAGCGAGCCGATGTTCTTGACCCGCGCCCGCAGCACCAGCTGCGCCGGGCAGCCGATCCCGCTGATCTCCAGGTCGACGATCAGGTCGGCGGCGTTGAACACACCCTTGCCCTGGAACGAGACGCGGTAGTTGTTGAAGCCGTCCGGGCCCCAGCTGTCGGGCTCGGGCTTCGGCAGCGAACCGTCGGCCTTGATGTTGGTGATATGATAACTCTGTTGATTCCAGACCCGGCGGGTCGGCATCCACTTGCCCTCGGGGTCCGAGTAGACGTGCACGCCGTTGTTGCCGGTGTTCCCGCAGTACCCGGGATTGACCATGTGATAGTCGTTGTTGGCGGAGAACGCGATATCTGCGCTCTTGTCACCGTCGACGTCGGCGATCGAGGTGAACTCGGACCAGGTGCCGTGCGACGCCAGCAGCTTGAGCAGCACGCCGCCGTCGACCCCGCTAAGGATGAAAACGTCGCAGTCGTCGTGGACGACCAGCTCGACCTGCTTGTCGCCGTCGAAGTCGAAGGCGGTCGCGGCGATCAAGCCCGAGCAGACCGACAGCGGGGTCGTCCACTTCGCGGTGAAGACCTTGGTGGCGGGGTCGTAGTCGAAGATGGTGTAGTCGCAGGGGACGTTGCGCTGGATCCCGATCTCGAGCGCCGGGTCGCCGTCCACCTCGGCGACCGTCGGCGGCCCGTTGAGGCCGTCGCCGCCGAAGCCAAGGAAGGCTATCTGCGCCCCGGTCGCGGCGTCCTGCAGGCGGATCCCGGCCGCGGTCGTGACCACGAGCTCGGGCGCGCCGTCCCCGTCAAAGTCCGCGATGCCGGGGAAGCCATCGGGGATCGGCTGGGTCCAGATCTCCGCGCCGTCGCGCCGGTAGGCCGCGTTGCCGCCGACCACGTCCTGCGTACCGTCGCCGTCGATGTCAGCGATCACGCTGCTCATCCCGTAGCCCGCCACCTGCGACAGCAGCTCGCGCCCGATGCCCGAGATGACCTTGCCCGTGTGGTCGAGGACGACGCCGCCGAGGACCACCTCGCCCTTGCCGTCCCCGTCCATGTCAGCCAGCGAGATCGCGGAGCTGTACTTGCCGGCGAACCCGGCATAAGCCGTGTCGTCCGGCTTGCGCGAGCGCCACTTGACGGCTCCGTCGGCGGTGAATGCGATGATCTCCCCGGTGGTCGCCAGCGCGACGATCTCGGCCGGACCGTCGCCTTCGAGGTCGGCGACCGCGGGCGAGAAGGTGGTATTGACCGGGTTCGCGCCGCTGAGCGCGTCGGTGCTGCCGTCCCACTTCTCGGCGCCGGTCTTGCCGTCGAGTACGCGCATATAGCCGGTGATGTTCTGGTGCGGCGCCGCCTTGGTGGTAAAGATCACCTCGGGTACGCCGTCGTCGTCGAGGTCGACGATCAGCGGCGCCGACACGGCCTGGTTGTACGCCGGCTGGACCGCCGTCTGCGTCCACGACCACTTCAGCGCCGGGTTGAACTCGCCGATCTCGGCGAACTCGCACAGGCCCTCGGCGGGGAATTGGGGCAGGCACTTCTCGAGCGTTGGCTCGCAGAATTCACCGCTCTCGCAATCCAGCGACTCCTCGCAATCACCGGCCGGCTGCTTGCATTCATCGGCCACACAGACGGCCCCCACCTCACAACATACGGCGGCGCACAGCACCCCGGAGGCGCAGTCCTCGACGCAGGTCTCGGCGATGCAGGCCTCGCCATCCTGACAGCAGGTGTTCGCCGGGCCGCACAAGATCGGGCAGAAGCCGGCCCCGGTGGTCGCGCCCGTCGAGCCCGTCGCGCTCACCGCGGTGGTCGCCTCGCTCGTCGGCGCCGTGCCGCTGCCCGTCATCCCGGTCGGATCGCCGCCCGAACTCGAGGTCGGGACCGGCTCGGTCGCGCCGCCCGTCGCGCTCACGCCGGTGCTCTGCCCGCCCGTGGCGTCGCTGTCCTGCCGGCCACTGTCGCCGCAGGCGGCGATCATGAGGGTCAGCGCGAGCGCGACGGGCACAGACATCGGAGCGGACATGCCGCGAGTGTCTCATACCCGCCGCGGGCCAGTTGGAGTACCCTCGGCCCATGCTGCACGTCCGTATCGTCCTCGTCATCGCCGCGCTCGCGGCTTGCGGACCCAAGGACAGCGATGAGCAGGGCAGCGAGAGCGGGACGGCGTCGACGACGACGACGACGGGCGAGCCGTCGCCGGTGACCGGCGACACCGGCAAGACCACCGGATCTGGCGAGCCGTCGTGCCCCGATGCGAACAGCTTCATGAGCAACGGCGAGTGCTTCTGCAACGTCGGCTACGAATGGTGCTCCCCGGAGGACCCGGGCGACCTCAGCTGCTGCGAGTCCAACGCGGGCATGACAGCCTCGGGGACGACGAGCGCCGGGTCCACCAGCGCCGGGTCCACGAGCGGCGATCCCACGACCGGCGGCGAGGCCTGCGGGACGCCGCCGCCAGCCCGCTGCGACCCGAACCTTGACGCCCGCCACTGCGACAGCGGCCCGGCCTGCGAGCTCGGCGCGAGCACCCTGTATGCCTGCAAGGATGGCCTGTGGCAGCCCGATCCCGCGGCCGCGGACGCCCAGTGCGTGGCCCAGGGCCACGACTTCGCGTTCGGCTGCGTCGACGGCGGCGGCGTGATCGAGGTGGCCTGCGGCGACGGCCCCGGCACCGTGTGCGCCGACGATCCCGGCTTCTGCACGAGCGCGACCGTGCTGCAGTCGTGCCTGCACGGCAAGCTCGCCGACACCGATTGCCTCACTGCGTGCATGGCGGGCGAGATCGACGGGATCAAGTACGAGACCGGCTTCTGCCTGCAGTCGCGCATCTCCCCGAAGTGCATGTGCTGCAACCCGGGCGACCCCGGCTGCCCCTGACCCGGACGACATGGACAACCCGACGAACGCATCGAACAGCTGCGGGCCCCTGGTCGCGGCGCCCTCGATCGTCACGAGCGCGAGGACACGGTCTCGGTCACGGGGCAGCTCTGTGCTTCGCCAGGAACGCCTCGACCTCCGCGAGCTCCTTCGCCTTGCTCTCGCCGACCGCACGGAAGCCGTCGGCGGCCCTGCGCGCCTCGGACAGCGCGCGGGTGCGGTCGCCCTTGGTGAGGAGTAGAGCCCTGGCGAGGGAGAAGTGGGCCTCGGGCTCAAACGTCTGCATGCCCTCGTCCGCGTCGTAGATGGTGACTGCGCGCTCGAGCAGCGCCAGCGCGGCGGTCGGCTGGTGCTGCACGAGCGCGAGGTTGCCGAGGCTGCTGAGGGAAATAGCCACGTCGGGGTGGTCGGGGCCCAGCTCCTTCTCCAGGATCGCCAGCGCTCGCTCGTGAAGCACCTTCGCCTCCGCGTACGCGCCCATGGCCTGGTGAACGTTGGCGAGGTTGTCGAGGGAGAAAGCCACCTTGGGGCTGTCGGGGCCCACCTTCTCCCGGATGGCCAGCGCACGCTCGTGCAGCGCCTTCGCCTCCGCATACGCGCCTGTGGCGTAGTGAACGTTGGCGAGGTTGTAGAGGGTGTGAGCCACGTCGGGGTGGTCGGGGCCAAGCGCCTTCTCGAAGATGGCAAGCGCTCGCTCGTGCAGCACCTTCGCCTCCGCGTACGCGCCCGTGGCGTTGTGAACGAAGGCGAGGTTATCGAGGGAGCGGGCCACGTCGGGGTGGTCGGGGCCCAGTGCCTTCTCCCGGATGGCCAGCGCTCGCTCGTGCAGCACCTTCGCCTCCGCGTACGCGCCCGCGGCGTTGCGAAGGATGGCGAGGTTGTTGAGGGAAGTCGCCACGTCGGGGTGGTCGGGGCCCAGCGCCTTCTCCCGGATGGCCAGCGCTCGCTCGTGCAGCCGCTTCGCCTCCGCGTACGCACCCGTGGCCTCGTGAACGTTGGCGAGGTTGTTGAGGGGTATGCCTATCTCGGGGTGGTCGGGGCCCAGCGCCTTCTCCGCGATGGCCAGCGCGCGCTCGTACAGCACCTTCGCCTCCGCGTACTCGCCCACGGCGTGGTGAACGTTGGCGAGGCCGCTGAGGGATATGGCCACTTGGGGGTGGTCGGGGCCCAGCGCCTTCTCCCAGATGGTCAGCGCTCGCGCGTACAGCACCTTCGCCTCCGCATACGCGCCCGTGGCGTAGTGAACGTTGGCGAGGTTGTTGAGGAAGATGGCCATGCTGGGGTGGTCGGGGCCCAGCGCCTTCTCCCCGATGACCAGCGCTCGCTCGTACAGCTCCTTCGCCTCCGCGTGGGTGCCCATGGCGTCGTGAACGAGGGCAAGGTGGTTGAGACGGCCAGCTTCGCCGAGTTTCAGGGGGTCGCCGGCAAGCAAGAGCGCGACCTCGGCGTGGCCCGCCCATACCTTGGCCTCGGCATGACGAGCCTGCCGTTTCCCGATGTTGAGCACGAGGTCGACAGCGGCGCGGACCGCCACGTCCCACGCCCGCACCCTGGACGCCGCCATGTACGCTGCAAGGCTCGCGGCCTCGGCCTCCGAATAGACACCTGTCCGCTCGAGCAAGTCCCCCTCGAGCTGCCGGGCCGCGGCGGTCAGAGGCGGCCAGCCGAGCGCCTCCGCGTCCGCCAGGGCCGAGCGCACCTGCTTCAGGCCGTCGGGGAACTTGCCAGCCAGACGCAGGGTCCGCGCCCGGGACAGCGCCGCTCGCACTTCATCGATCCGCGCACGCGCGTCCGCGGGTGGTGGCGGCGGCAGGGCCGCGAGGACTTGCACGTCGATGCAGGGCGACACCGGCGGCAGGCCGGCGGCCGCGGTGACCGCCTTCTGTACGACCGTCGCGTCGGCGCGCGCCAGCTCCGTGGCGAGTGCCGCGAGCTCCATCCGCCGCTCGTCGAGGCACCACACGGCCCGGTCGAGTTGCTCCGCGCTGAGCGTCTCCTCGACCTCGGCGGCGAGGCATGCCCGGGTCCGGTGCTCCCGCCAGGCCTCGGCCTGTGCGTCGAAGAACGGCATGACCTTCTCCGCGGTCACCGGCGCGTAGCTCACCCCGGTGGCGACGATGCCGTCACGCACGCCGGCCCGCGCCTCGTCGTTCCAGACCGCGAAGATGCCGGCACCGTCCGCCTCGCACGCCGCGACGCGCTCGGCCCGGTCGTGACGCTGGTACAGCGCCGCGGATGCGCCGAGAGCCGCCGCCGCCGCGACGCCCACGAGCCACCTCCGAGCCCGGGCCCGAGCCCGGCCCTGCGACAGCGCATCGAGCAGCGCCTGCATCGACGCGAAGCGGCGCCCGGGGTCCGCCGCGAGTCCTCGCAAGCACACCCGGCGCAGCCAGCCGGGCACCCGCCGCGAATGTGCGTCGCGCGGGACGGGCTGCACTCTCCCTGACAGCACATTCGCCGCCAGCTCGATCAGCGTGGCGCCAGCGAACGGCCGCTCGCCCATCAGCGCCTCCCACAGCGTGACGCACAGCGAGAACACGTCGGTCCGTGCATCGACCGTATCGCCGCGGAACTGCTCCGGGCTCATGTACGCGGGCGTGCCCATCACGCTCCCTGCCCGGGTCACCTGCGCGGCCAGGGCCGCGAGCTCAGGACCCGCGGCCGTCGGCGCCCCGGGCCGGACCGGTGCGGGCCCGTCGTCCCCGAGCGCACGCACGAGACCGAGATCCATCACCCGCACGCGGCCGTCCGCGCCGAGCATGAGGTTGTCCGGCTTGATGTCACGGTGCACGAGGCCGGCCTTGTGCGCCGCCGACAGTCCACGCACGGCCGGTATCAGGACGTCCAGAACCTCGCGCCACGTTCGCCGCTGCTTCAGCCACGCCGACAGCGTCTCGCCCTCGACGTACTCCATCGCCACCCACACCGCTCGTTCGTGCTCGCCGACGTCGTGCACCGCCACGATGTGCGGGTGGTTGAGCTTCGCCAGCGCCTGGGCTTCCCGCACCAGACGGGTCCGTGCCTCGCCCGCCGTGAACGGGTCGGCGTCACCCAACCGCGGATGCAGCAGTTTGAGCGCCACCTTGCGGTCGAGCTCGGGGTCATAGGCCGCGAACACCACCCCCATCCCGCCGGCGCCGAGCTTCGCCAGCACCACGTAGCGGCCGACGATGGTGCCGCGCGCGAGGTCAGCGGGCGCGTGCTCGCCAGACCGGGCCGCGTCGCCGCGACTGGTGGCGGCAGTGGCGGCCAGCGCCGCGTCGTGGGTGGGCGACGCGGTCTCGGTCACGGGGTCGACCTTCGCGCCGGCTTCATGAGGACCGGCGGAGTGGCCCGGGTCGCAAGCCCGGCCACGGCGGTGGAAGTGGGGCCGATCATGGAATCCCTACTGGCACCTCTAACTCGAGCGTGGCGCCTTGTCACCGCCGCGGACATCGAGGCCATCCCGAGCGGCGCGGACCTGTTCGGCGCGCGGCCCGTGCCCGCGTCGGGGCCCCGCCGAACGCCGCGGAGCACCTCACGGAATTGATCCGCGGTCCACGGTCACTATCCCCGGGGTCCCGCGCCCAGCCATGACCAGCGAGCACGACAGCCTGGACACGACCCTCAGCGCCTCACAGGCGAGGCCCCGCCCCTGGCTGGTCGCCACGCAGAGCGTCGACCGCCAGCACGTCGGGCCGCCGGCGGACCCCGCCGGGCCGCTCGACAAGCAGCTCGTCAAGCGCGCCCTGTTCCCGCAGCGCGCCATCCCGGTGCGGATCGGCCGCTTCACCGTGCTCGGCCTGGTCGGGCGCGGCGGCATGGGCGTGGTGTACGCCTGCCACGACGAGCTGCTGGGTCGCAAGGTCGCGGTCAAGGTTTTGCACAGCGAGGTCCGCAGCGACCACGCCAGCCGGCGCCTGCAACGCGAGGCCCAGGCGCTGGCCAAGCTGAGCCACCCCAACGTCGTCGCCGTCCACGACGTCGGCACCCTCGGCGAGCGCGTGTATCTGGCGATGGAGTTCGTCGACGGTCAGACCCTCGGCGCCTGGCTGGCCGCGACGCGACCGGGCTGGCGCGAGGTCCTCCGCGTCATCCTCGCGGTCGGCGACGGCCTGGCCGCGGCCCACGACAAGGGCCTGATCCACCGCGACATCAAGCCCGACAACATCATGGTCGGCGCCGACGGGCGCGTGCGGCTCATGGACTTCGGCCTCGCCCACGCCGACAACGAGACCACCGGTGATCGACCCGCGGTCTCACCCGGGGCCCTGCACAGCAACGACGCATGGACCGCCGAGCTCACCCGCACCGGATCGATGATGGGCACGCCCGCCTACATGGCCAGCGAGCAATTCCTCGGCGAGCCGGTCGACGCGCGCAGCGACCAGTTCTCGCTGTGCGCGACCGCCTGGCTGGCGCTCTACGGCCAGCCGCCCTTCGCCGGTGAGACCCTGCTGCCGCTCGCCAGCAACGTCACCAGCGGCGCCCTGACGCCGCCACCCGCGGGCACCCGCGTGCCGACCTGGCTGCGTCGCGTGCTCGAGCGCGGGCTCCGGCCGCGCGCCGAGGACCGCCACGTCGACACCCGCGCCCTGCTCGCGGCCCTGCGCGCCGACCCGACCCGGCGCCGCTGGTTCGCGGGCCTCGCGGCCGGCACGACCGCCGCCGTGCTGCTCGGCTTCGGCGTCGCCGCGGCGGTCGAGCAGCGGGCCATCGCCGCCTGCGCGGCCGAGGGCGCCGCGATCGACGACGACTGGAACGACGCCACCCGGGCCGCGCTCGAGCGGTCCTTCCTCGCCACCGGCAAGGCCTACGCCGCGACCACCTACGCGCGCACCCTGCCATGGTTCGACCGCTGGGCGGCCGCGTGGGCGACCGCCGCGACCCGCAGCTGCCACAACCACACGCTCGCCGGCACCTGGGACGCCGACCTCCGGCTGCGCGCGCACGACTGCCTCGCCGAGGCCCGCGGCAACTTCACCGCCCTCGTCCACGAGCTCGGCGACGCCGACGATGGCGCCCTCGTGCGCGCCACCGCGGCCGCCGCGGGCCTCGCGTCGGTCGACGCCTGCACCCGCCCCGAGGCGCTGCGCCAGCGACCGATGATGCAGCCCGGCCAGCGCGACGCGGTCGTGGCGGTCCGCGCCCGACTCGCACACGCGGCCTCGCTCGAGGCGGCCGGTCGCTACGACGACGGCCTCGCCGTCGCCAGCGCGGCGCTGGGCCCCGCGCGCGCGAGCGGCTGGGCCCCCGTGCTCGCCCAGGCCGAGCTGCGCGCCGCGTCACTCGCCGAGCGCACCGGCGACTACGCCGAAGCCGAGGCCAGCCTGCTGCGCGCGCTCGCGGCGGCCGGCGAGGCCCGCTCGCCCGCGCTGGCGCTCAGCGCCGCGACCGACCTGCTGTACCTCGTCGGCTATCGCAGCTCGCGGCCCGCCGAGGGTCGCGTGTGGGCCCGCTCGGTGCAGCTGCAACTCGCGCTGCTGCCCGGCGAGCACCCGCTCGAGCGCGCCGACCTGGCCAACCACCTGGCCGGCGTCGAGTACGTGAGCGGCGACTACCCCGCGGCCGTCCGCCTGTACACCGACGCGCTCGCGCTCCGCGAGGCCGCCCTCGGCCGCGACCACCCGCGCGTCGGCGACAGCCTCAATAACCTCGCCGGGGCGCTGTACGCCCAGGGCGACAACGCCGAGGCCACGCGCCTGTACCTCCGCGCGCTGGCGCTGACCGAGCAGGCGCTGGGACCCGATCACCCGCAGGTCGCGACCACGCTCAGCAACCTCTCGCTCGTGTACCAGTCGACCGGCGCCTACGCCGACGCGCTCCGCGTGCTCACCCGCACCGTCGCGATCCGCGAGGCCGCGCTCGGCCCGGACCACCCGCAGATGGCCAACGCCCTCAGCAACCTCGCGCTGGTCCACGAGGCCATGGGCGCCAACGACGAGGCCGCGCGCCTGTTCCTGCGGGCCCTCGAGATCCTCGAGCGGAGCCACGGACCCGAGCACCCGCAGGTCGCGGATTGCCTGCACAACCTCGCCACCGTGCGCTTCGCCACCGGCGACCACAACGACGCGATCCGCCTGCTGGGCCGGGCGCTCGCCATCTACGCCAAGCTCCAGGCCGACGACCACCCGATGATGGCCACCAGCCTCGCGGCCCTGGCCCAGATCCACCTCGCGCGCCACGAGCACGCCGAGGCGCTGCGCCTCTACACCCGCGCCCTCACCATCCTCGAGGCCTCGCTGGGCGCCGATCATCCGAGCGCCGCGCACGTGCTCACCGGCCTCGGTGAGACCCACGCGGCGATGGGCCACACGCACGAGGCCGTCGCGCTGCTCGAGCGCGCCCTGGCGATCCGCGTCGCCGGCAGCGTGCAGCGCGAGGAGCTGGCCGAGACCCGCTTCGCCCTCGCCCGCGCCCTCGGCCCCGAGCAGGCCCGGCGAGCCCGCGAGCTCGCCCTCGAGGCCCTGCACGACTACGCCGAAACCGTCGGCTCGGAGCGCGAGCGCCTCGCCGTCGAGGCGTGGCTGGCGGCCGCACGGGCGGCCCCCTGAGCGCGACTACTGCAGCGGCATCCGCGGCGGAGGCTGTGATAGCATGCGCCGCGATGAACGATGCATATGCGACCCGGTGGATATGGCGCGTATCGAGAGCCTCGCGGATCGTGGCGGTGCTCGTCGCCGTCGGTGGCTGCAACGCGAGCGGGCCGGCGGCTCCCGGAGCCCCCGCGGCCCCGGCCGTCGTCATCCCCGCGCACGTGAACGAGCAGGAGCCCGCCGCCGCCGCCATCGCCGCCCTGCGCTCCGCGCCGGCGCTGCTCGAGACCTCCGCGATCCACGTGGACAGCAGCAGCGGCCGCTTCCTGGTCCTCGACGAGGCGGGCAAGCAGGTCACCGGCGTGCTCGTGAATCGCGACAGCCGCGGGGTCATCGGCGAGATCGAGGTCCTCGCGGACGGCGAGCGCCACGGCCCCTTCGTGCACTGGACCAGCGAGGAGGGCACGCCGATGCAGGCCGGCTGGTGGCACAAGGGTGATCCGGTCGGCGTCCACCGCCGCTGGCACCGCCCGCAGGCCGGCGGAGGCCTCGAGTTCGTCGGCGTGATGGCCGGCGCAGCGCCGAGCCCGATCCGGGTCGAGTACGCCGCCGACGGCAAGGTCACCGCCTCGTCGCGCGCCGTCGACGGCAGGCTCGTCGACGACAAGCCACCGGTCGACCACTGGGCCAGCTGGCCCGACCGCCCCGCGTGGAGCCTCCAGCCGGCGCCGAACCGACCGCCCGACCTGCCGGTGCTCGCGCCGAAGGAGTGAGCTCGCCGCCCGGCCGCGGCGATCGATCTCCGCGCATCGCGAGCGCCGCTCGCTTCCGGACTATGTGCTGACTTCAGACGCGTGCCCCACGTCACGCGCAATTCGTACGACCCGCCAGACCCTGGGCCGTGGAGGCGATAGGTATGTGGCTGCATGTTTCGCCGCGCCTCGCTCGCCTGCGCCGTCGCCTCGCTGGTCGCGTGCACGCCCGACATCCCCGAGGATCTCGGGACCTGGCCCGAGGACCAGGTGCTCGTGGCCGGCCATCCGCTGCTCGGGCACCTCGCCGCGGCGCTCCCCGACGGCGGCGCCGGCCTGACCCTCGAGGAGTTCCTGCGCAGCGATCAGGACTACGACGAGGCGCCTGACCCGAGCTCGCTGTTCGCCGCGCGCCGCGACGCCCACGCGGCCCTCCCCCCGCAGGGCCCCGCCGAGGAGCTGCGCCTGCTCACCTACAACACGGCGCTGCTCGGGCGCTGGTTCGTGTTCTTCAGCGTCGTCATGCCCGAGCTGGCGACGCGTCGCCGCGTGCTGCACGACATCGTCCTGGACGACGGCTGGGACATCGTGCTGCTGCAAGAAGTGTGGGACCTGCAGGACGTCGATCGCCTGCGCGCCACCGCGGCGGAGCGCGGCTACCTGGTCTACGCCGGCAGCGAGGCCCACCACGAGGAGCACGGCCTGGCGATCGCCGTGCGGGCCGCGCTGGTCGACGCCGACGCGGCGCAGGAGCAGGCCGAGCACTCCTACGAGCAGCAGCGCGAGCCCGAGGACTTCCCGGGCCCCGGGGTCGTGCGCGGCTTCCTGCACTGGAGCTTCGTGCACAGCGCGACCGGCGTGCGCGTTCACCTGTTCAACACCCACGCGACCTCGTTCCCCGGCTTCGCCCGCACCCGCGACTTCCAGATGCGCCAGCTCGGCGGGACCATCCGATCGATCCCCGCCGACGACGTCGCGTTCATCGCCGGCGACTTCAACGGCGGCACCTACTACCCCGACGACGCCTTCGGCGTGACCAAGGGCGAGACCGTCACGGGCTGGTGGTCCAACCCGGCCGCCTACGCCCTGCTCCTGCACTACGGCGACGCCGAGGACCTGCGCAACGCCGCCACGCTGCCGACCGACGTCGCCGACATGGACGCCGTGCCCGCGTGGTCGCCGGACTACTTCGACCGGCCCTTCGGCGACGGGGCGTTCTGCGAGCGCAGCCCGCCGGCCTTCCTCACCGGCAACGACTGCAACAGCCTGTACTTCCGCTCGTACGCGGGCACCGAATATCCGGCCCGCATCGACCACCTGTTCATGCGCGACCCGCAGCGCCGCGTGCGAGTGCAGGCGACCGAGATGGTCTACACGCAGCCCCGCGAGTTCGCCGACGCCGGCCGCTTCGAGCTCTCCGATCACTACGGCGTCGCCGCGACCGTCACGCTGGCCCGCCGCGAGTGACCCTAGAACTGGCCGCCCACGACGATCCCCGCCAGGCCCCGGCCGGCCATCGGCGCGACCCGCAGCTGTCCCTTGGACCATGTCCGATCGTAGCTGCGGGCGTAGGTCGCCAGCGCCGCGCCGGCCACGGTCATCCCGGCGCCCGCCCAGTAGGTCGTCTCGAGCAGCGTGTAGGCGCAGACGTTGGTCGTGCAGGCGCGGGTCCACGGCAGGAACACCGCGCGTCCGAGGACGAGCACGGCGAGGCCGGCACCGACCAGGGCGAAGCCCCCGCGGCGCATGCGTGGGATGTCGAGCCGGCGGGCGCCCGCGACGCGGTGCTGGGCGGCCTCAAAGCGGCCATAGCGGTGCTCGCCGGCCAGCAGCAGGCCGAAGCCCGGGGCGACGAACAGGAGATTGCCGAGGTTGGTGTTGACCTCGATGTTGCGGACGCTCCAGCGGCCGAAGCGGTCGCCCGGGGGCAGCTCGACGCGGGTCCCCCAGAACGCCTCGTTGCCGATGCGGTACAGCGCGCCGACGGACAGCAGCACGCCGCCGGCGATCAACATCCCCTGCCCCGATCGCTCGGGAGCCCGGGGGGCGCGCGCCTCGGCGGGCGTCGTCATCAGCAGCGCGGCCAGCAGCCAGGGGATCATCGCCCGCGACCCTAGACGGCCCGTCGATCGCTTGCAACCGCCGCGGGCCCGGGTTGAAGATCGCGCGCCAGCCTGGTCAGACCCAGGTGCCCGTGAGCATCGCCGAGAAGGCGGGGTACGGGGCCGAGGCGCCGGTCGGCTTGTTGGCGGCGTAGCTGACCTTCACCCGCGCCAGCAGCTCGTCCTGGACCTCGGAGCCGCTCGCGGTGGTCTCGGGGTCCTCGTTGAGGCGCGACTTGGAGATGACGAACACCCGGCTGCGATCGACGTGGGGCATCGACTCGCCGACGGCGAACGAGCTGCCGCCCAGGGTGGCGATCGGGGTGTCGATGGTCGGGACTGCGAGGCTGCCCTCGCGGGCGGCGGGCACCTCCATCGAGAGGGTCAGCCAGTCGCGACCCAGGAGGCTGACCTCCTCGTTGAACACCGAACGCGCCATCTGCTCGACGCGGGACGGGGTGAGGCGATACTTGATCGTGACCCGGACGCTGGTCGGCGTGGACGGGATCTTCGCGATGCTGAGAGTGACATTGGAAAGGACGGCCATTTGTTCTCCTGCCCCCATGGGCAGGACCGTTATAGGCCGGGTCGCACCATACAACCAGCGAAGCGATTACGCGGATAATCTTCGCATCATGAAAATCGTTCGCCAAGCTGACGGGCCGCGCTGCGATGCACATATCACGAGCCTGGATATTGTCGCACCACGAATATTACCGCGAACCAATACAATGAGGCGGAGCGCCCCGGGTGGGGCGCTCCGCCGATTACCGCGTGAGCGGACGATCAGACCCAGGTGCCGGTGACGACCGACGAGAAGGCGGGGAACGGCGCCACCGCGCCGCTCGGCTGGTTGGCGGCGTAGCTGACCTTCGCGCGCGACAGCACCTCGTCCTGGACCTCGGAGCCACTCGACGTGGTCTCGGGATCCTCGTTGAGGCGCGACTTGGCGATGATGAACGCCTTGCTGCGATCGACGTGCGGCGTCGACTCGCTGACGGCGAAGGGGGTGCCGCGCAGCGTGACGATCGTGCTGTCGCGGGTCGGGAAGGTCAGCGTATTCTCGCTGCCGACCGCCGCATCCGCGGGGAGGAGCAGCCAGTCGCGCGAAAGCAGGCTGAACTCCTCGTTGAACACCGAGTGCGCCATCTGCTCGACCCGCGACGGGGTGAGGCGATACTTGATCGTCACCTTGACGGCGGTGGAGGACGACTTCTCGATAGTGAGCGTGACATTGGAAAGGACGGCCATTTGTTTCTCCTGCCCCACTGGGCAGGGTTGTTATATAAGCGACAGAACCAAGAAACCAGCGAAGCGATTGCGCAGTAAATATGCGCATGCCGAAAGTTCGGCGCCGTTCGATATCATCGCATGACCAGCCGGACGGCCGGGCGGGGGGGGGGGGGGGGGGGGGGGGGGGGGGGGGGGGGGGGGGGGGGGGGGGGGGGGGGGGGGGCGATATATACACACTTTGCGCAAATGCGCGTATCGACCATAGCAAATGGGGCGGCCGGCCGGGCTGGCCGATCGCCTCATCCAGAACAATCGACGGGCTCGCCAGCCCGTGATTTGATCAACCCGCGAGCGGGGGGAAGGACAGACGAAAACGTGTGCCCTTCCCGGGCGCCGTATCGACTGTTACCGAGCCCTGATGGCGCTGCATGCAGGACGCGACCATCGCCAATCCGAGGCCGGTGCCCTGTTCGCCCTTGGTCGTATAGAAGGGCTCAAACACGCGGGCGGCGACCTCGGGCGGCATCCCGGGGCCGTCGTCGATGACCTCGATCCAGCTGCTCTCGGGCGTCGCGCCGGTGCGCACCTTGATCGCGCCGCCGTCGGGCGTCGCCTCGATCGCGTTGACCAGCAGATTCACGACGGCGCTGATGATATCGCCGGCCCGACCGAGCACGGGCGCGGAGGCGCCGAACTCCTCGTCGATGTAGTCGGTACGGCCGGAGCGCGAGGCCATGTGCGGCAGGGCGATCTCACGGCCCTCGTGCGCCAGTCGGTTCAGGTCGACCGGCTCGAAGCGCGACTCGGGGGCGTGACGGGCGTACGCCCGCAGCCGGTCGAGCGTCTGCAGACCGCGGGCCAGCACGCCCTGGATCTCGACCACGCTCCGCTTCACGTTGTCCAGCTGTCCGCGATCCGCGGCGCGGCTGATGAGCTGCAGGTGCAATGATATCGGGTTGAGGATGTTGCGCAGGTCGTGCGAGATGCCGGCCGTCATTTCACCGAGGACGAGCAGCTTGTCCACCTTGGCGAACTTCGCCCGCGAGGCCTCGATCTGCGCCTGCGCCCGCGCGAGCTCTCGCTGGCACGCCGCTGCGGCCAGCGCCGCGGCGGCCCGCTCGAGCATGCCGTCGAAGAGCGGGCGGGGTCCGAGCGGGGCCTCGCCGCGAAACAGCGACACGACCCAGCCCAGCGGCTCGCCACCCGCAGTGAGGGGGCGGACCGCCGCGGCGGCGAAGCGACCCTCGCAGGCGGCCAGCAGCGCCGACGCGAGCCCGTCCGGCTGCGCCTGGACGACGGCGGGCAGGTCGCGCAGCTGCTGCGGCAGACCCGGCGTGAGGACCAGCGGAGCGCCGCCGCCGTCGCGGAGCAGCACGGCCACGGCGTCGGCCGCGACGTGGCTGACCAGCGCCCTGGCGAGCAGCCCCACGATCGCGGCGGCGTCGCTGACCCCGGTGAGGCCGTGCCCGAAGGCGATCAGACGATCGATCGCCTCAACCTGGACGAGCCGCGGGGCGGCGTCCGGGACCAGCCGCGGGTCGCCCGGGCCGACCTGCCGGCGTTCACCCCTGCGTCCCGGCGAGAGCGTGCGTTCAGCCTTCATGGGCCGAGGATCACCGCTCCCCGTCTGGCGACCCATCCTCGAAATCAATGAGCGCGGGCCACGAGAATTGATGCGCCCCGGGGCGCGTCGCCACGAAGGTGCGAAATGCCGCCCGGCGCGAGCTGCGGTCAATTCGGCGACCGGTGTTTTGGCGGTCCGATCGGGCGAATCGAGGACAATGAACGGGTTGGACGATATGTAGCCTCGAGCCTCGTGGCTCGCCGCCCCCGACGCTCGAGCTCAGCCCCCGACAGTCGTGAGTCCCTCGCGGATCGCGAACTTCGTCAGCTCGGCGATCGAGCGCAGGCCGGTCTTCGCCGTGATCTGGCGCCGGTGGGTCTCGACCGTCGGCAGGGCGATGTCGAGGCGGGTCGCGATCTCCTTCGAGCTGCAGCCCTCGGCGAGCAGCTGCAGCACCTCGCGCTCGCGCGAGCTCAGGGTCTGGTCGCGGGGCGCGTGCAGCTGCACGTTCGGCTGCCCGACCCAGCCCTCGATGATCACGTCGGCGATCGCCGGGCTGACGTACTTCTGGCCCTGGGCGACCGCCCGCACCGCCCGCACCAGCTCGCCGGAGGCCGCGCTCTTGAGCAGATAGCCGGCCGCCCCGGCCTCGAACATGGCCTTGACGTAGCGGCGATCCGAGTTCATCGACAGGGCGATGACGCGGATCTGCGGCAGCTCGACCGACAACGCCCGGGTCGCGTCGATCCCGTTGAGCTCGGGCATCGAGATGTCCATCACCACGACGTCGGGCCGCAGCGAGCGCGCCAGGGCGATCGCCTCGCGCCCGTTCACGGCCTCGCCGACCACAGTGAGCCCCTCCTTCTCCAGCAGGGCGCGCAGGCCCTCGCGCATCAGTCGGTGGTCGTCGGCGAGCACGATCTTCATGGCGCTTGCTTCCTGTCTGGCGCCGCGAGCGGGACCCGCAGGCGGACCCGCGTGCCGGTGCCGGGCGCCGAGTCGACCTCGACCGCGCCGCCCAGGCGACCGAGCTGCTCGCGCACGCTGAACAGGCCGAAGCCCCCGCTCGGCTCGCCGGGCCGGGAGCTCTCGAAGCCGACGCCGTCGTCCTCGACCGCGAGGTCCACGTGCTCGTCCTCCCAGCTCAGCGAGACCTTCGCCGCCGGGGTCCCGGCGTGCTTCACGACGTTCATGAGCAGCTCGCGCGCGGCGCGGAACAGCAGCGCGGCGGTGGTGTCGTCGAGCGGTCGATCTGCCTCGTCGGTCTCGAGCTCGACGTGGATCCCGTGGCGCTTCTCGAAGTCCTCGGCGAGCCAGGACAGCGCCTGCTTGAGCCCGAGGTCGTAGAGCACCGGCGGGCTCAGGTCGAACATCAGGGAGCGCGCGTCGGCGCCGCACTGCTCGAGCAGGGCGATGGCCGCGTCGACCTCGGGGCGCGAGGCCGCGGACAGCGTCTGGCACGCGCCGCTGAGCTTCATCTGCGCGAGCGCCAGCGACTGGGCGATGCGATCGTGGAGGTCGACGGCGATCCGCCGCCGCTCCCGCTCCTCGACCACCGCGGCGTCGAAGGCCATGGTCTGCAGCCGGGCCTGGTAGTCGCGGATCACCGCCTCGGCCCGGCGTCGCTGCGTCAGGTCCTCGACGAAGGCGACGACGAGCGGCCGCCCGGGGTCGCCGACGGCGCCGAGCGAGACCTCGATCGGGAACTCGGCGCCCGCCTTCGTCCGGCCCATGAGGCTGCGACCGGGGCCCATCGGCCGCGTCGACGGGCCCTTGAGGTAGCCGGCGCGCAGCCTGGCGTGACCCGCTCGCGCGCTCGCCGGCACCAGCGCGTCGACCCCCGTACCCACCAGCTCGCCCCTGGCGAAGCCGAAGGTGCGCTCGGCGGCGTCGTTGGCGAACACGACCTGGCCGTCGGCGTCGACCATGAGGATCGCCTGCGCGGCGGAGGTCAGCACCTCGCGAAACTGCCGCTCGCTGCGCAGGAGCGCCTCCTCGGCCTCGTGGTGGGCCGACACGTCGGCCAGCGCGAGCAGGACCAGCGGGCCCGGCTCGATGCGACGGGCGCTGACCATGAAGGCGCGCCGCCCGGACGCGAGGTCTTGCTCGACCAGGACATCCTCGACCTGACCGCCGGCGTCGAGGCGCGCGAGCAGGTCCTTCAGCTGCGGCAGGTCGAGCGCGCCGCGACCGAGCTCGGCGAGGCGGGCCCCGAGGGTCTCGTCCGCGCTCAGGGCGAAGGCGCGGAAGAAGGCGCGGTTGGCCGAGCGGACCCGCAGGTCGGGCCCGAGCACCAGCAGGCACTCGTGGACCGTGTCGACGATGCCCTGGGCGTAGCTCCTGGCCTCGCTCAGGCGCTCACCGGCCTTCTTGACCTCGTCGATGTCGACCGCGCAGAGGATCACGCCGTCGATGCGGTTGTCGGCGGTGACGTAGGGGCGGATCGTGGTCTGGTACCAGCGCCCCTGGTCGTCCTGCCCGGTCGTGGTCGAGGCCGTGAGGCGCTCGAGCACCTGGGCCGCCACGCTCGCCACGTCGGGCTCGCGCACCAGCGGCTTGATGTCGGTGAAGGGGCGGCCGACGTCGGTCGCGACCAGGTGGAACACCTGCGCGGCCGCCGGGGTGAAGCGGCGCACCCGCAGGTCGCGGCCGAGCAGGACGATCGGGATCTCGACGCTGGTGAGCACGTTGCTGAGGTCGTCGTTGAGCCGCGACTTCTCGACGTTGCGGTCGTTCATCTCGTCGTTGACGGTGCGCAGCTCCTCCTTGGTGGCCTGCAGCTCCTCCTTGGCGGTCTGGAGCTCTTCGTTGGTGCTGCGCAGCTCCTCGTTGCTCGAGACGATCTCCTCGTTGGCGGCCTTGAGCTCCTCGTTGCTGGCCTCGAGCTGCTCGATGACCGACTCGAGGTAGCGCCGGGTCGACGCCAGCTCCTCGGCCAGCGGCTCCACGGGCGCGACCGCGACGCCGGGCGGGGGCACGCTCGCCGCGAGCTCCGGCGCCTCCTTGAACAGGACGACGAAGAAGCGCTGGTGCGTGCCGGCCGAGGCGAAGGGGATGACCTCGATGTCGACGACCCGGTGCGAGCTGGTGAGCCGCGCCGTCGCGCTGGCAGGGCCGCTGCGGGCCCGCGCCGCGTCGATCGCCTGGCGCAGCCCCAGGCGCAGCTCCTCGCGGACCAGGCGCATCAGGTCGAGGCTCGCGGCGCCGGGCGTGGGCTCGATGAAGGCGCCGGTCTGCCCGCGAAAGTGCACGATCGCCAGGTCGTCGGTGACGACCACGCCGGGCGGGGCGAAGTGGGCGAGGACCAGGCGGTCGGCCTCGCGATGGAGGTCGTGGGCGCCCGAGGGCGTCACCGACGCGAAGCTGGGCGGCGGCGCCTCGTCGAGGGAGCGTCGGTCGGAGAAGTCGAAGGCGACGCGCGGCGCGGCCGAGCTGCGGGCGTAGATGCGGTGCTTCGCGTCGACCGCGACGAAGCCGACGAAGTTGCGCACCGTCTCCGAGCTGCCGAGGACGAGGAAACCGGGCTCGTTCAGCGCGTAGTGGAACACCGGCATCACCCGCTCCTGCAGCGTCGTACCGAGGTAGATCATCAGGTTGCGGCAACTGATCAGGTCGAGGCGGGAGAACGGCGGGTCGCGGGTGATGTCGTGGCGGGCGAACACACAGCAGTCGCGGATCGCCCGCGAGATCTGGTAGCCGCCGGGGACCGCGGTGAAGAACTGCTGCAGCCGCGCCGGGGACACGTCGCGCTCGATGCTCGCCGGGTAGCGGGCGACGCGGGCCCGGTCGACGACGTCCACGCTCACGTCAGTGCCGAAGATCTTGAGCGGGACCTCGACGCCGGCCGCCGCGAGGAACTCGTGGAGGGTGATCGCCAGCGAGTACACCTCCTCCCCGCTCGAGCAGCCGGGGACCCACACGCGGATCGGCGCGTCGCGGTCGCGGTGCTCGATCAGCCTGGGGAACACCGTCTTCGCCAGCGACTCGTAGACCTCCGGATCGCGGAAGAAGCCGGTCACGTGGATCAGCACGTCCTCGCACAGCGCCCGCAGCTCGTCGGGGCTTCGCTGCAGGAGCTCGGCGTACTCGCCGAGGCTCGCCAGGTGCGCCAGGAAGATCCGTCGCTCGATGCGTCGGCTCAGGGTCGCCTGCTTGTAGTTCGTGAAGTCGATGCCGCTGGCCTTGCGCATCAGGCTGGCGATCGCCCACAGCTGGCGCTCGCCCTGCGCCTTGGCGGACGCGGCGAGCAGCGCGGGCGGGTGCTCGCCCAGGCGGATCAGCTCGCGTGCGATCCCCTCGGGGTCCAGGACAGCGCTGACGCAGCCCGTTGCGACCGCGCTGCTCGGCATGCCAGCGTGCTGGGCGCTGGCGTCCTGGGCGAAGGTCACGCCCCCGGCGGCGTTGATCGCCCGGATCCTGCGGCTGCCGTCGAAGCCGGTGCCGCTCAGCACGACCCCGACCGCGAAGCCCTCCTGGTCCGCGGCCAGCGACTCGAGGAAGCGATCGATCGGGAGGTGCAGGCCGGCCCGGTCGTCGCGCGGCGTGAGGTGCAAGATCCCGCGGGCGATCGTCACGTCGACGCCGGGCGGGAGGACATGGATGTGGTCCTTCGCGACGCGCTCCCCGTCGACGACCGCGCTGACGGTCATGCCGGTGACCCGGGCGAGCAGCTCGACCAGGCCGCTGTCGTGGCTCGGGTCGAGGTGGTGCACGACCACGATCCCGACGCCCGGCGCGGCGCCGAGGTGGCGCAGGAGCTCGGTCGTCGCGGCCAGCCCGCCCGCCGAGGCGCCGACGCCGACGATCGGGAAGGCGGCCGGTGCAGCAGCCTTGGCTTCGTTCGCGCTCACGCGCTCACGAGTACCAGATTTGATCGCGGGCCGACATCGCCGCGGTCGCGGCGCGGACCGCCGCGGACGCGCCCTGCAGATCGACGGCGCGGGCCGCATCAACTCTCTCCTCGGCGTGGGGTCGACAGCATCAACATCCATCCAATGTCGCGCTCACTGTATCGACATTGAACCGACCACCGCGCGCAGTGCTTGCGGCTGGCTGCATATCGCGGTGCATTGTTTTCATCGGGCCCGCGATCTCGTCGACCGCGGACGCCCGCGCCGGCCGCCTCAGCGCCTGCGGGGCTTCGCGATCGGGGAAATGCGTCCAGGCGCCGCGACCGGGGACGCTGCCGCGGCCGCGGCCCGGTGCAGCACGGCGGTGGCGAACACGCTCGAGAAGTCGACGCCAGTGCCGTGCATGGCGACGCTGTTGCTGGCGGCGACCACGTAGATCGGGACCTGCTCCGCCGCTCCGATCACCTGCTCGTCGAGGCTGCAGACGAAGGTGCTCGCGCGCGGGTTGTAGACCTGGAAGCTCGCGCGCGACGAGGCATCACAGGCGCCCGTGCAGGGCTCCGGCCCGGCCTCCGCCAGCGCGGCCCACGAGGCCGCGCAGCCCAGCACCCCGGGCCCCTGCACGCTCAGCGTGAAGCCCTCCTCCGGCGCCGGCACCCGCAGCTCGAAGGGCACCGCGGCCAGCACGACGCCCGGCTTGCCAGAGCGCCAAAACATCCCGTCGTCGACCCGGAGCTGGGCCGCGCCGAACACCGCCGTCGGGGTCCAGCGCGGCAGATATCCCGCGACCACCGCGAGCTGTTCGCGGCACGCCGCGGGGGTCGACGCGCCGTTGCACAGCGTGCGCTGCGGGGCCCGGACGTGCGGGGCCCGCCGCGAGCCGGCCGTGAAGGTCGGCCCGGCCTCGAACCATGCGCCGTGGCTGATCTCGATCTGCCCGCTGGCGAGGCAGCGGTCCGCGCGGCTCGTCGCAGCCCGGATGCCGTGGGCGAACCACCCGGTGCTCGCCGAGCCGCCGCCCTGAGCCGGCGCCTTGCTGGCCGGACAGAGCGACGCAGCCGAGCCGCCCGGCGCGGCCGACTCGGGCCGCACCAGCACGACGGCGGTGACGATCCGCGACAATGGCTGCAGCTCGAGCTGGCCCTTGCCGGGCACCAGCGACGGACGAAAGCGCAGCCGCACCTTGTTGCCGGCGAGCGCGCTGGCCGTGAAGGTGGTGTTGGCGCGCAGGCCCTCGAGGCGCTCCGCCGCGGTCCGCAGCGCCCGCACGGCCGCCCGGGCCGCGACCCTGTTGCGGCCGCCCTCCGCCGAGACGCTGGTCGCGAGGGTCTTGAAGGTCGCGCTGAACTGCTCGAAGGCCTGGGTGTTCTGCGACGGGATCACGGTGAGCACCTGGACCTCGTCCGGGTTGCCGATGGCCACCTCGGCGATCGCGTCGTAGGCGTTCAGCTGGGTGAACCACCCGGGGTCGGTCGTCACCGTGAAGTGCACGCGATAGGGCACCCAATTGGGGTGGCTGCGCAGCGCGTCGTTGTAGATGGCCCCCGCGTTGTAATAATCCTCGAGACTCACCATATAGAGCTTCAAGGACGCGACGATGGTGGCCACCTCGTCGGGCATCAGCAAATGTCGCGCCCCCGAGGAACCGAGCAGCGCGGCGACCTGCTGCTGCGCCGCCGCATCGGGCGCGAGCGTCGGCTCCGGCGTCGGCACCGCGGGCGCGGTCACGGCGGGTGGATCGGTCGCCGCGGCCGCCGCATCGGCTGGATCGGTCGCCGCGGCGGCCGTGGCCGGGCGCTTCCCGGCGAACGCCACGGCCCCGGCCACCTCGACCTGCCGGGTCGTCACATTCGCCACGCTCATGTTGGCCTGATTAACCCGAGCGTCGAGGTATTGCTCGTCGCGCAGGCCCTTGAAGTCGAGCGCCCGATCCTGACGGAAGGGGTCGAGCGGCGTGAACAGCGGCGTCGAGACGTGGACCGTCCCGATCGCCTGGCTGCGCGGCTCGGGGTCCCGCGGCAGGACCCCCGTGACGCAGGCCAGCGGCGCGAGCAACAGGAGACAGCTCGAACGAACGACCGACATGGACGCACGATATATACGCACGCGGCGACCGTCGAGTGCAGTATTTTCGCCGCACATATCGCCCGGCTAGCGAAAGAACAACGAGAGGGTCGCCATCAGCGAGGTGCACTCCGCGTGCGCCTGGCGGGCGATCAGGAGCGTCTGGGCAGGATCTGCCGCGGCGTCGAGATCCAGCCGCTCGAGCGCGCCGCGGCACTGGCTGTATTCGGCCGCGCGCACCGGCGAATAGCGCGCTGCGACCACCGTGTTGAGCGGGCCCGAGATCAGCATCAGCGTCGAGGTGAGCAGCGCGAAATTCCGGTACAGTCGCAGCCCCTGCAGGTTGTCGGGGCGCGCGTCGCTGGCGCGCTTCTGCTCGGCGCTGAGCAGCCGGAACGCCAGGATCGCCAGCAACAGGGTCGCGCCGTTGAAGCCGAATTCGAGGAATCGCAGCGCGTCGGAATAAAATGATGGCATGATGACAGTACCCCTATATATCCATGATACTTGATCCGAATGCGCTGGCGACGATGCGCTGCGGCGGCGCGCGTGGCGGCGTGCGAGCAATCTAGCGGGCAGTTAGTACGTATAGACGCCCGCGCACAACACCGCCAGCGAAGCCATTGCGCGGCCGCGCGGCCGCGCGTGGTAATCGTCGTTGCCGCGAACATCAGCCCTGCCGGCCGGTCGCTCGTGCGACCACAATCGGCGGGGTGGTTTCAGCGCCCTTCGGGCGGCGACAGGGAGCTCCTGGCGGCTCGCCGCCCTTCGTGCCCGCGACGGCACGTCCAGTCGCCGCGTCTCCGGAATCGATCCGCGAGGCCTAGTACTGATCGAGCAGATAGCGGATCAGGTCGGTCGACGTCACGATGCCGACGAGATCGCCGTGTTCATCGACCACCGGCAAGCTATGAAAGCTGCCGTCCGCCAGCGCCTTCGCGGCCTCACGGATGCTGGCTCCCGGCAAGATTGTCTTGACGTCCTCCTGCATCACCTCCCGGATCTCCTGGGTATCGAGCAGCACGTCGATCTCCTTCGGGTCGTGCGTATAGGGGTCGCCCCAGCTCAGGCGCAGCAGATCGCTGGCGGTGAGCAGACCGATGAACCTGCGACCGTCGACGACCGGCACGTGGTGGATCTTCCGCTGCTGCACCAGCGCTCGAACGTCGCTCAGCCGATTGCCGACGGTCACCGTCGCCAGGTCCTTGCTCATGATCTGCCAGACCGAGTCATTGCGATGCATGGCCTCAGGGCTATCACATGGGCCGTTCTTCCTCCACATCGCAGCGCGCAAGTGTTGCGCCGCGGGCCCGCTCACGAGCGCTCGACGACGCACCGAGGGTGTGCTGCACGCCCGACTCGGCTGCCGGCACAATCTGCGCGCCCGTCTTGTCGCCCTCTTCTATAAGATGCACTTGCGATGCATGTTTGAGGAGCGACCGATGCTAGAGACCCAGTCAGCGACCCATCACCACCTCCCGATGTTTTGTGACCAATGCGAGCAGACCGCCCACGGGACCGGCTGCACCGAGCGCGGTGTATGCGGGAAAGACCCGGACATCGAGTCGCTGCAGAAGCTCCTGCTCTACGGGCTGAAGGGTATGGCCGCGTACAAGGCGCACGCGCGGCGGCTCGGCAAGACGGACCCGGAGGTCGAGGCGTTCATCGAGGAGGCGCTGTTCGCGACGATGACCAACGTGAACTTCGACCCCTCGGGGCTGCTCGATCTGGTGCTGCGCTGCGGGCAAATGAACTACCGGACGATGGAGCTGCTCAACGACGGTCATCTCGCGTGCTTCGGTCAACCGCAGATCCGCGAGGTGACGGAGGGGATCCAGGAGGGGCCGGGGATCCTGGTGACCGGTCACGATCTGATGGACCTCATGCACGTCCTCGAACAGACCGCCGGGCGCGGGGTCAAGGTGTATACGCACGGCGAAATGCTGCCGGGACACATGTACCCGGAGCTGTTCAAGCATCCGCATCTGGCGGGCCATTACGGCGGCGCGTGGCAGAAGCAGCACCGGGAGTTTGAGCGCTTCGGTGGGCCGGTGATCGCCACCACCAATTGTGTGCTGATCCCCGGTCGGCACAACACCTACCTCGACCGGCTGTACACGATCCGCGAGACCGGCGTCCCGGGGTCGCGGCGGGTCGTCGGCGACGACTTCGGGCCGGTGATCGCCCAGGCGCTCGAGATCGGCGGGCTGCAGCCGACGCCGACGCACCAGAGCAGCGTCGGGCACCACCACACGGTCGTGCTCGGGCTGGCGGACACGATCGTGGCGGCGGTCAAGCGCGGGGAGATCCGCCGATTCTTCGTGATCGGCGGTTGCGACGGCGCGGAGGCCGGGCGCAACTACTACTCGGACTTCGCCCACCACGCGCCGCAGGAGTCGGTGATCCTCACGCTCGGCTGCGGCAAGTTCCGGATCCGCGACCACGACTATGGCACCGTCGCTGGCCTGCCACGGCTGCTCGACCTCGGGCAATGCAATGACGCCTACGGGGCGATCCAGATCGCGTTGGCGCTGGCCAAGGCGTTCAATTGCGGGGTCAATGACCTACCTCTGACGCTGGTGATCTCGTGGTTTGAACAGAAGGCGGTCGCGGTGCTGCTGACGCTGCTGTACCTCGGAGTCACGAACATCCGGCTCGGGCCGAAGCTGCCTGCGTTTGTGACGCCCAATGTGCTCGCGCAGCTCCAGCAGAAATTCAAGCTCCAGGCGATCGGCAGCGACGGGGCGGCCGACGTCGGCGCCCTCATGGCGTTCGCATGAGGCTTGCGAGCGGGGTGGCTTTCAGCGCCCTGCGGGCGGCGGCAGGGGCTTTCCTGGCAGGCGCAGCGTCGTCTTCTCGAAGGCCTTGAGCTCGCCGCCCTTCATGCCCGCGACGTTGATGAGCGAGCGCGCGAGGTCGGGGCACCAGCTTGCGATCGAGCTCGGCTCGTACGCCGCGTCGTGCCGCCCCCGCCGAGCTTCGCTATCACGATGTGCACGGCAGACATGCGGGCGGACGGAGCCGCCTCGAACGCCGACCTGACCTTCGGGACATGGTCCTCGGCGGCGCTGTTTCGCGCGCGGGGCCGGCTCCCCGGAGGATCGGGCGCGAGGTATCCTGCGGCAGGAGCCGGGCCCCGCGGATGTCTGTCGAAGCCTCATCGTCCTTGACGCGCGTCGACACCGGGCTGGCGAACACGCAGCCCAAGCTCCCCGAGCCCGACGCCGAGATCCAGGCGATCGTCGGCGCCGGCAAGATCGGCCGCTACGTCGTCCTGCGCAAGCTCGGCGAGGGCGGCATGGGCGTGGTGTTCGCCGCCTACGACGACGAGCTCGAGCGCAAGGTAGCGATCAAGCTGCTGCACACCACCTTCTCGGGCCAGCAACAGACGCTCGGTCAGCAGCGGCTGCGACGCGAGGCCCAGGCGATGGCCCGGCTGTCGCACCCGAACGTCGCCCAGATCTACGAGGTCGGCGACATCGGCTCCGCGGTGTTCATCGCCATGGAGTTCATCAGCGGCTGCAACCTGCGCGAGTGGCTGCGCCAGACGGAGCGCCCGTGGCGGACGATCCTCGACGCGTACATGCAGGCCGGCCGCGGGCTGATGGCGGCCCACGCCGCGGGGATCATTCACCGCGACTTCAAGCCAGACAACGCGCTCATCGGCGACGACGGCCGCGTCCGCGTCCTCGACTTCGGGCTCGCCCGCCCCGACGCGACGGCGAGCGACTCGCTGAGCAGCACGAGCACCTCGGGGGTGTTCCACAGCGTCGAGCTAACGCAGATGGGCTCCTTCGTCGGCACGCCCGCGTACATGGCCCCCGAACAGCTGCAGCGCCACCCGGCCGACGCGCAGAGCGATCAGTTCGGCTTCTGCGTCGCCCTGTTCGAGGCGCTCTACAGCTACCGGCCCTTCCTCGGCGCCGACACGGCCGAGCTCACCGACAACGTGCTGCACGGGCGCCTGATCGATCCGCCGCGCGACAGCGACGTGCCCGGCTGGATCCACCAGGTGCTGCTGCGAGGGCTCGCGCTGGCGCCGGAGCAGCGCTACCCGGACATGGCCGCGCTGCTGCAGGCGCTGAGCGACGACCCGGCGATCGCACGCCGACGCCGGCTCGGCATCGCCGCGATCGTGCTCGCCGCGGGGCTCGCGGGCGGGGGCGGCTACGCGATCAACGAGCTGCGCGCCGAGCCGGCCCCGACCTGCACCGGCGGCGAGGAGCGCCTGGCCGGCGTGTGGGACCCTGCCACCAGCGAGCGCGTGCACGCGGCCCTGACCAGCGCCGCGACGACCTACGCCGAGTACGTCGCGACCCAGGTCGACGCGCGCCTCGGCAGCTACGCGGCGGCGTGGTCGGGGATGCATCGCGACGCCTGCGAGACCCACCAGCGCGGCGAGCAATCGGACGCGCTCTACGACCTGCGGATGGCCTGCCTCGACGATCGCCGCACGGCCCTCAGCGCGCTCGTCGAGGTGCTCGCGGCGGCCGACGCATCGGTGGTGGAGAAGGCGGTGCAGGCCGCCGATCGCCTGCCGCTGCTCGGGCGCTGCGCCGACGCCAGCGCATTGCTGGCCCAGGTCCCGCCGCCGGACGATCCGCAGGTCGCGCGCGCCGTCGAGGCGCTGGACGTGAAGCTGGCGCAGGCGCGGGCGCGGTCCGAGGTCGGGCAGTACCAGGCCGCCCTGCGCGAGACGCAGCCGCTGCTCAGCGAGGCCGAGAGCCTCGGCTACGGCCCGACGCTGGCCGCGGCGCTGCGCCTGGAGGGGCTGATCCAGGACGTGCTCGGCGAGTACGGGGCCTCCAGGGCGCGCGCTGCTGCGGGCCGTGACGACGGCCGACGGCGCCGGCGACGACGACGAGCGGGCCTCCGCGACGACCGACCTGGTCCGCGCCATCGGCATGCGCCAGGCCCGCTTCGATGAGGGCCTCCGCGTCGCCGAGCTGGCCCGCGGGAACGTGTCACGCCTGCCCGACCGCCGCGGCCACGAGGCGCGGCTCGAGACCCGCGTCGGCGAGATCCTGCTGCAACGCCGCGACTTCGACGCGGCCGAGCGCCACATCGATCGCGCCATGGAACTCAACGCCGAGCTGTACGGTGAGGCCTCGACGGTCTACGCCGCGGCCGTCAACATCCGGGCGACCCTCCACTTCCTCGGCGCCAAGTGGCCCGAGGCGCTGAAGGAGTACCAGCGGGTCGCCGCGATCTACGAGCAGGCCTACGGCCCGAGCCACCCGCTGCTGGGCAACGTGCTCAACAACATCGGCGCGGTCCAGCTCTCGCAATTCGACTACAGCGGGGCCGAGGCGACCTACACGCGGGCGCTCGAGATCCTCCGCGGCGCCCACGGCCCCAATCACCCGGCCCTCGCCACGGTCTACGCGAACCTCGGCATGATCGCCCTGGCGCAGGCCCAGTTCCCGCGGGCGATCGAGGAGCTGCGCCGGGCCCTCGCGGTCTACGAGGGCTCGCTCCCGGCCAACCATCCGGACATCGGCGACGCCCTGCTCGAGCTCGGCAACGGCTACCTGAGCGCGGGCCAGCATGCCGAGGCGGAGCAGACCTACGCGCGCGCGCTGGCCGTGTACCTGCAGTCGTTCGGCGTCGGCCACGAGCGAGCCACCCTCGTCCTCGCCAGGCTGGGGATGGCCCAGCTGCGCGGTGGACGGCGTGACGACGCGGCCCTCAGCTTCCAGCGGGCGCTCACGGAGTTTCGCGGCGACGCCAGCGACCCCGTCCTCGGCTTCCCGCACGCCGGCCTTGGCCAGCTCCGTCTGGACGAGGGCAACTACGCGGCCGCGGCGACCGAGCTCGAGACGGCCCTCGAGCGGCTGGGCCGGAGCCCGACGGCGGGCCCGCACGACCGCGCCGAGGTGCAGTTCGCGCTGGCCCGGGCGCTGCTTGGCCGGGACCCGACGAGCGCGACGCGGGCCCGACCGCTTGCGATCGAGGCCCGCGCCGGCTTCCTGCAGTTTGGCGCCGCGTATGCGGGCGCCGTGGCGGAGATCGACGCCTGGACGGCCCGCCTCCCGCCCACGCCGTGACTACGGCTTCGCCACGATGACCTTGGCGATGTCATTCGACAGCCCGCTGCAGCGGAGCGAGGCGAAGTTTGGCAAGTCGCCCGTGAGCAGCACCGGCGGATCCTGCTGGTCCACCAGCAGGTACTTCGACTCGTGCGTGAGGCACGGCGGAACCGGGGCGTCGTGGGCCTTGCACGCGTCCAGCAGCAGCATGCCGGTCTCGCACTCACACTCGATCGGCGGGAAGAAACAGCCCGGGCCCATCGCCGCGGCATTGAGCGTGCTGGGGCCCCAGCCGAAGCCGCCGCCCAGGGTGATGATCACCCGGCCGGGAAAGATGTAGTTGGCGAGCACCGAGCCGCTGGCGGCGACACCGGTCAGGACGAGCGCAGAGATGAAGATCAGTTTTCGCATTGGAACCCCCCCATGAGACAAACCCAGCATCACGGATAGAGAAATGCGGCCCCGCAGTCAATGCCTATTGCTGCGCGCAGCGGCCGTGAGGGCCATGTAGGCCCGTCCCTCCCGTCCGCAGCTGCGGCAGTCCACTGGCACATCGGCGACCCCCGGGACGTCTCCGGGCGCCGCAGTCAGCCACGCGACTCGGACCTTGTCCGCCCGCGGGAGCCGGTTACCATCGTCGCCGTGGCTACGCCGGCGCAGACAGGGGACGAGCGCCAGGCGCCCCCGTGGGCCTGCGCCGCTGCCATCGCAGTGGGCGCGCTGGTCGTGGTGCTGGACTCGCCGTCGCCGTGGCCGAGCGCGGGCCTCGGCCTCGCCAGCGTCGCCCTCCAGCTCGCCGCCGGGAAGCTGGTCACGCGCATGCGCGTGGCCCGGCAGACCGCGGGGGAGCTCACGGCCGCGACGGTCGCCGCGCTGCTGCTCGCGGGCTCGGTCGCCACCGCGGGCCTCGGTGTGCCGGTCGTGATCCTCGCGGGCGCGGTCCTCGTCGGCCAGGCGGCCCTCTGCTCGATCTGGCAGACCTCGGCGCTCGCGGTGGTGCTCGGGGCCGCGGCGGTCGCGGTGACCGGCGCCATGGTCGGGGCCCCCGGGATGGCCGCAGCCGGCGCGGCGCTGGGCCTGGCGGCGCTGGGCCTCGCCTGCACCACCCTGCTCATCCAGCACCAGCAGCAGCGCTCGAGCTTGCTGCGGCAGATGCGGCGCATGCAGGGCGACCTGCAGAGCCACCACAGCGTCGAGCAGGAGCTGCGGGCCACCCACGACACCCTCGAGCGCAAGGCGATCCTGCTGAGCGAGGGCAACCGGCGGATGGAGCGGGAGGTCGAGGCCCGGCGCTGGGCCGAGGAGAAGGCGCTCGAGGTGGCGCGGGTCAAGGACTCCTTCCTGCACATCGTCAGCCACGAGCTGCGCACCCCGCTCAACGCGGTGATCGGCTACACCGAGATCCTGCTCGAGGAGGACCCCGAGCTGCGCCTGCGCGAGGTCCGGGGCGAGCACGAGAAGATCCACGTCTCGGCGCATCGTCTGCTCGAGATGATCGACGACCTGCTCGACCTCGCCAAGATCGAGGCCGGCAAGTCGACCGTCGCCGACGAGAGCGTCGAGGTCGCGGCGCTCGCCGAGCACGTGCTCGCGGCGGTCGCCGTGGCGGCCGAGGGCAACCGCAACACCCTGCGGCTGCGCTGCGAGGACAACTTGCCGCCGCTGCACACCGACCGCGCCAAGCTGCGGCGGATCCTCGTGCACCTGCTCGGCAACGCCTGCAAGTTCACGCGCGACGGCGTCGTCCGCCTCAACGTCCGCGTCGACCGCGAGGTCCGGCCCTGCTTCATCTTCGAGGTCAGCGACACCGGCATCGGCATGGACGCCGAGACCCTGCAGCGGATCTTCGCCCCCTTCGTCCTCGCGGATGCCTCGACCACCCGCCGCTACGACGGCACCGGCCTCGGCCTGGCGATCTGCGGCCACTACTGCGCGATGCTGGGCGGCGAGATCGCGGCGACCAGCGTCGTCGGCCAGGGCTCGACCTTCACCGTGCGCCTGCCCGCGACCCGCGTCGATCCCCGCGCGGCCGGGGTCATCGTGCACTCGACCTTCTAGCGCGGACCCGGCGACGCGACCGTCGAGCGGTCCGATGTCCGGGTGGTCCAGAAGCTCCTGGGCCACGCGGGCATCGCGACCACCGCGCAGTACCTGCGCCACGCGAATGCCGGCCAGCGGCCTGCCAGCCCGTATATAGTCGACGCTTCGTGGGGCGGTTGGTCGCTCCCGCGGTGTGACAGTGGATGGGTAGCCCTGGAGTTCTGGATATGAAACGACCGCTCTTGTTCCTCCTCGCGTTCGCCTTGGGTCCTGCCATCGGCGGCTGCAGCGACGACTCGCCGGCCACGACCACCACCGAGGCGACGGGCTCGGCGAGCACCAGCGGCTCGACGACCGCCGTGATCGACACGACCGGAGGCGTGACCAGCGAGCCGACCACGACGATCGACTCCTCGGTGCCGATGACGACCACCGACTCGAGCACCGACGCGCCGACCAGCGGATCGTCGGGCGAGTCGACCGGCGCCGCGCCGGTGTGTGGCGACGGCGTGGTCGGCGGCGACGAGGCCTGCGACGACGCCGGCGAGTCGGCGGCCTGCAACGCCGACTGCACCGTGGCCGTGTGCGGCGACGCCCAGCTCAACGCCGCTGCGGGCGAGGAGTGCGACGACGGCAACGACGTCGACACCGACAATTGCGTGGCCGGCTGCAAGAACGCGACCTGCGGCGATGGCTTCGTCTTCCCCGACAACGAGGGCTGCGACGACGGCAACCAGGTCGACGACGACGCCTGCTCCAACACCTGCGCGCTGGCGTCGTGCGGCGACAAGATCGTGCAGATGGGCGAGGACTGCGACGACGGCAACATGGACGACACCGACGCCTGCCTCCAGACCTGCGTCAAGGCCTCGTGCGGCGACGGGGCGATCCAGGCCGGCGTCGAGACCTGCGACGACAGCGGCGAGTCCCTGACCTGCGACCTCGACTGTACGGCGGCGATGTGCGGCGACGGCGTGATCAACATGACCGCCAAGGAGACCTGCGACGACAAGGTCGAGTCGAAGCTCTGCGACACCGACTGCACCGCGGCGACGTGCGGCGACAGCAAGGTCAACATGACCGCCGGCGAGGCCTGCGACGACGGCAACATGGTCGACACCGACGCCTGCGTGATGGGCTGCAAGGCCGCGAAGTGCGGCGACGGCTTCGTCCAGGCCAACGTCGAGGCCTGCGACGACGGCAACATGGTCGACAACGACGCCTGCACGAACGCGTGCAAGCTCAACCAGAACCTCAGCTGCCAGGCCGGCGCGGTCGAGAAGAGCGTCTCGCCGGGCGGCACGATGAAGGTCTGCGACCACCCCAACAACACCGTGTGCGAGCAGGATCAGGAGACCCTGTGCCCGGTCAACTGGCACCTGTGCTCGCTCAAGGAGTTCAACAACCGCAACGCCAACTGGAACTACGCGGTCGGCAGCAACAACCCCAACCCGGTCGTCGTCGGCGAGATCTACTGCCGCAACGGTAACAGCGGCGCCGGGCACATCACCCTCGGGCCGTACGGGATCAACAACCTCGGCACGGACTCGACCTTCAACTGCGGCTACGGCAGCTCGCGCCCGAACTCGTGCCCGGCCAACTACGGCTGCAACGAGCTGTTCGTGGAGGCGCTGTGCTGCTCGCCGAACCCGAAGTGCGGCAACGGTGCGGTCGACGACGTCGAGGAGGAGTGCGACGACGGCAACAACGTCGAGACCGACGACTGCCTGAACTCGTGCACCTGGCGCCTGCCGAGCGCGCACGGGATCGGCGGCTGCTAGACCGCCGCCCGCTCGCTCGTCGTCACGTCCCCGCAGCCGCGGCGCAACGCCGCGGCTCCGGCCGCTGCTAGCTCGGTATCACTGCACCCGATCCGCAGCGCAGCGGCGCGGCTCTGGCGACCCTTGCGATCCGGGCGAGGGAGCCAGCGTGCTGCCCACGAGGATGCCGCGGACGAAGTAGGTCCCGGTGTCGGAGGCGGGCAGGATGTCGTGAGTGGCCGCGTGTTCGTACGGGACCAGCGCCGCCTCGGCGAGCGCGTGGCCGCCCAGGCGATCGCCGGCCCGCAGATCGGCGAAGCTCCGGCCGTCGCCGAGGGGGTGCGACCCGCTCATCTCGATCCGACTGCCGTCCGCCAGCACGACGCGCACCACCTGGTGATCGACCACCGGCGTGCGCCGGATCGCGGCGATCGGGACGGCGACTGTCTGCTCGCCGTCCACGCTGTACACCAGGTCGCCGACGCGCAGATCGGCGATCGCGCGCTCACCGTCGGGCGTGGCGATCGGCGTGTCGGGGGCCGCGCACTGGCACAGCGGGCTGCAGCCGGGCGGACACGAGTTCTGTTCGGTCGGCGCGACGCAGCCGGGCCCGCTCTGCACAGGCCCGTCGATCTGGCAGCAGATCGTGCCCTCCGTGCAGCACGCCGTGGCGCAGCAGGTCTCGCTCGCGCCGCAGGTCGTATCGCAGGGGGTCGCCGCGCAGCTGCCCGCCCCGCAGAAGGGCGTCGGGTCCGAGCAGGCCATGCCGCAGCCGCCGCAGTTGTTGCGATCGCTGCGCGGGTCGACGCAGGCCCCGGCGCAGCAAATATGCTCAGGATTCCCGCAGGCGCCGCAGTCCCCGGTGTCGCTGGTCGACGGCGTGGTGGTCAGCGACCCGGTGTCGCCGGTCGACGGCGCGGTGGTCGGCGACCCCGTGTCGCCGGTCGATGGCGCGGTGGTCGGCGACCCGGTCCCCGAGCTGGCCTGCGAGCTGGACTCCGACGACGCGATCGTCTCGGACGCGGCGTCGGTCGACGACTTCTTGTCGTCACTACACCCCGCGCCCGCGAGGGCGACGGCGACGGTCATGGTGCTGAGATACCTGCGGGTCATGGCGCGAGCCTCCAGGGCGCAGCGTACTCCGATTTCGCCACGCCCCGGAAGGGCCGCCCACGCGCCGCTCAGCCGGGCTTGGGGCAGTATCCGCTGCCCTCGACCTTGTTGTTGTCCGGCCGGCACTCTTTCCACGCGTGCACCGGCATGCCGTCGTCGACCACCACGAACACCGGCGTGCTGCCGTCGAGCAGGCCCGGATCGGGCATCGGAATCTCGAGGATCACATCCTCGGCCTCCGCCGGGTACAGCGATTTCTGCGTCATGCCGGAGCCGAGCAGCATCCCGCCCATGTCCGGATCGCCGGCGTAGAAGCCGACCACCACCCCGGCCGGCACCGCAGCCTGGCCGATGTTGCGGACGCGGGCGACCAGCGCGTAGGGCATCACGTCGCAGCGCGGGAAGATCGACGCGATCACGTCGGGCGCCGAGAACTCGCCCTCCGGCTGGACATTCTGGCGATAGTTGTTGAGCCCCGGCGCGGTCCAGTTCGCGACCTCCTGGGCGGGGACGCTGCCGTCCTCGCGCACGTTCGTCACGTGGTACGTGTGCTGATTCCAGATCCGCCGGGTCCGCACCCACGAGCCCTTTGCGCTGCCGAACACGCGCAGGCCCGACTGCTTGCTGTTGTTGTCCGGGCAGGTGATGCCATAGGCGTTGCTGGCCACGACGATGTCGGCTTGACCGTCGTTGTCCACGTCGGCGACCAGCGGGTACTCCCACAGCGTGCCCGTGGTGTTGCAGGTGCTCGGGATCAGGTTGGTCCCGGTCGAGCCGTCGTACATCCACAGGTGATACTCGTCGCTGTAGACCACCTCGGCCTTGCCGTCGCCGTTGAAATCGAACACCGAGCTGCCGGTCACCGCCGACGAGCAGTCCTTGGTGGTCTTGAACCACAGGTCGATATCGGTGTTCGCCACGTTGGGGTCCATCATCTTCTTGCCGCTGAAGACGACATATCCGACGGCACCCGCGGCGCCGACGTCCGGGGTGCCATCGCCGTCGAAGTCGGCGACGGTCGGCGGGCCGCCGCCATACTCGCTGCCGGCGTTGCAGAAGACCTTGGTCGAGATGCCGTTGTTGATGTCGACGCCCTTGCGCAGCAGCTCGGCGCCACCGGGCTGCTTGGGGTCGTAGCGCAGCAGCGACATGGTGTGCGGGCCGCCCGAGGAGATGACGACGACCTCGGGCTGGCCGTCGAGGTCGAAGTCGCCGACCGCGTGATAGCCGGCGACGATCTGGTTCGGTCCCTGGCGCAGATCCCACAGCAGGGTGCCGTCGGCCTTGTGCGCGCGCTGGCCCGAGATCACGTCGAGCAGGCCGTCGCCGTCGACGTCGCTGAGGCCCATGAGCTTCTGCCCCCAGGTGTGGCCGGGTCGATCTCCTTCTTGACCGCGCCGGTCTTGCCGTCCAGCAGGGTCCAGCCGACCAGCACCTCGGGCTGGCCGTCCTGGTCGACGTCGCCGATCACCGGCGCCTCGTAGCCGCAGTGGACCTTGGTGGTGTCGGGCTGCGTCCACAGCGTCGTGCCGTCGGCCTTGAAGGCGATCACGCCGGTATTCTGGGCCACCGCGTCACAGCAGCTGTTGCCGGCCGGACCGGGGTTCATGCAGCCGACGATCTCCGGGACGCCGTCGGCGTCGAGGTCGGCGGCCGCCAGCCCCGCGCCGGGCTGGGTGACGTTGGGGATGCTGAACTTGTCGACGAAGGCGCCGTCCTTCAGCGAGATGGCGTGCAGGGTGCCCTGCTTGTAGTATCCCCCGGCGGTGAATGTGCTGAAGACGATCTCCGGGATGTCCTTCTCGTTGACCTTGCCGTCGCAGTCGTCGTCGTCGAGCTGACGACGATCGGCGACATCATGATATCGCTGGCGTAGGGCGGCATGACCTTGCCGCCCCACGCGGCCTTGAGCACGATGCCGAAGTCGTCGGCCGGCGGCTTCACCTCGCACTTGGGCAGGCAGACGATCGGCTCGCCCTCGACCGGCTCGACGCCGTCCGGGCACTCGGGCGGGGTCGGCAGGCACTTGCCGGTGCCGAGCGAGACGCCGCCCATGCACATCGGCGGCTTCTCCATCTCGCCGAGGGTGTACTCGCAATAGGCGTCCGGCGGGCAGTCGGTGGCGTCGACGCAGTCCGCGCCCGGCACCACGCACTCCTGGAATGAGCACACCTCGCCCTCGCCGCAGCAGGTATCGGTGCAGGCCTGATTGATCGGACAGCAGACATCGGCGACGCACACGCCCTCGAGGCAGGTGTCGGCGCAAGGCGGGCCCATGTCCGCGATCGGGCCGGTGGACACGCCGTCGGTGGTGCCGCTGGTGGTGACGGTCACGGCCCCGGTCTCGCTGCCGACCGTCGCGCTGGTGGCGGCCTGCGTCTCGCCCTGCGAGCCGCTGCCGGTCGGCGTGTCGCTGGTCGGACCGCCGCCAGTCGGCAGGTCACCGCTGCTGTTCGCGTCGGTGACGCCGGCGCCCGTGCTCGCGCCGGTCGAGCCAGCGCTGCTCGTGCCGCTGTCGCCGCAGCCACAAAGACCTGTCCCAAGAGCCATCCACACGGGCAAGCCCGCGCCCCACCTGATACCTGACCGCATCGGATCACCAGACCACATCGGCCGCCGGAGGGAAAGCGCCGCGATCGTGGGCTCGCGGGCCGCGGGCGGGCCCGCACGGCCGACCCTGCCCTGCCCTGCCCTGCTCTGCCCTGCCCTGCCCTGCTCTGGCCGCTCGCGCTGCGCGGCTCAGGCGCGCACCGGGATGCGGACCCGAAAGGTCGCGCCGCGGCCGGGGCCCTCGCTGCTGGCGTGCGCGCTGCCGCCGTGCATCTGGACCAGGTAACACACGATCGCCAGGCCGAGCCCGAGGCCGCCGTGCACGCGGGTGGTCGAGCTGTCGGCCTGGCGGAAGCGCTCGAACACGTGCGGCAGGAACTCGGGCTCGATGCCGCAGCCGGTGTCACGCACGGACAGCTCGAGCTCGTCGCCGACGCGGTCGAGCCGCAGCACGACCTCGCCGTCCGCCGGCGTGAACTTGATCGCGTTGCCGAGGAGGTTCCACAGCACCTGGCGCAGGCGCGCGGGATCGCCGAGGAGGTGGAAGGGGCCAGGGCCGGCGCTGCAGCCCAGCGCGATCGACCTGGCCTCCGCCGACGGACGTACCGTCTCGATCACCTCGCCGGCCAGCGCGTGCAGGTCGACGGGCTCGGTGTCGATGCGCAGCTCGCCGCGGACGATGCGCGACATGTCGAGGATGTCCTCGATGATGCGACGCAGGGCCCGGGCGTTGCGCTCGATGACCTCGGCGCCGCGGGCCACGGCCTCGGCGTCGGACTGCTTGCCGCCGCGCAGCATCGTGGCCCAGCCGAGGATCGCCGACAGCGGGGTCCGCAGCTCGTGGCTGAGGGTGGCGAGGAACTCGTCCTTGAGCCGGTTGGCGGCCTCGGCCTCGGCGCGGGCCGCCTGCTCGCGCGCCAGCAAGGTCGCGCGCTCGCTGACCGCTCGCCGGGCGTCCTCGATGTCCGTGGCGGTGCCCGACCAGCTGGTGACGCGGCCATCGGCGGCGCGGGCCGGCACGCCGCGGGCGAGGTGCCAGCGGTAGCTGCCGTCGCGGCGACGCAGGCGAAACTCGAGCTCGAAGGCGCGGCCCGCCGCGAGCGCGTCGCTGTAGGCCTCCCGCGCCGGCGCGCGGTCGTCCGGGTGCAGCAGCACGGCCCAATCTTCACGCGCCGCCGCGTCGCCCAGCCCGCCGACGTACTCGGTCCAGCGCGCGTTGAAGAAAGTGACGCGACCGTCAGCCCCGGCCAGCCACGCGATCTGCGGGATGGTGTCGATCAGCGCGAGGAGAGGATCGCGGGGCTCGTCGCGTTCGAACTGCCCGGAATCTGACACCGTGAAGACATCATATCGGACCCGGCGGACCTCGCTACGCGGGGCGGCGTGAGGACGCGGCTTCGCAACCGATCGCACCATGACGGGGATTCCTGCCACTCCTCATGGGCTGTCTCTTGGGACAGCTTTGTCGAGCGCCGCGAGCTCCTCGGCGGCGCGGCGGGTGTCTGGGTGCTCGGGCCCGAGGGTTCGCTCGCGAATTGCCAGGGCTCGCCGCAGGCCCACGCTGGCTGCGCCGCGCTCGCCGGCCTCGGCCTGGACCCCCGCGAGGTTGATCAGCGCGGTGGCCACGCCGGGGTTGTCGGGGCCCAGCGTCGCCTCGGCCAGGAGCAGCGCCTCGCGCAGCTCGGCCCGCGCGGCCGGCAGATCGCCGCGGGCCCGCTGGACCAGGCCGCGAGCGCTGCGCAGGCGCACCTCGAGCGCGCCGCCGCGACCGACCTGGCGCATCGCGTTGCCGGCGAGGTCGCCCCAGCGCAGGCCCTCGTCGAAGCGGTGCAGGCCGTAGCCGACCACGAACAGCAGCTCGGTGCGAGCGCGGGCCAGGGCGGCCCGGTTGTCGCCGCTCTCGGCGAACAGGGCCGCGTCGAACAGGCTGCGCTCGGCCGCCGGGTAGTCGCCCGCGAGCGACTCGAGCGAGCCGAGCAGGACCAGCGCCTCGGCGGTGGTGTGGTCGTGGGCCAGCGCGCGGGCCTGGGCCGCCGCCTCGCGGGCGCGAGGGATGCCGCGGGCCACCTCACCGGCCTTGAGCAGCGCGCCGATCTCGTCGAGCTTGCCGGCCAGCGCCTGCACCTGCACCGCGGTCGCGGGGTCGGCCGGCGGCGTGATCAGCAGCGCCAGCACCGGGCGGGCGCGGCACTCCTCGAGCGGGCGCAGCTTGTACGCCGCCTTGACCGCGTTGCCGATCACGGCCTCGGCGTCGCCGATGAACGCGTCGCCCAGCGCCCGCAGCTCGCCGAGGCTGCGGTCGAGGCAGGCCATCGTCAAATATGGCCCTTCGGACAGGTCACCGCGGGCGCGGCCGTCGGTCACCGCCTCGCCGGCCAGCACCGCCTGGCACGCCGCCGCGTGGCTGCGCTCCCACGCCAGCGCGTAGGCGTCGAGCTGCACCGCCACCTGGGCCCACAGCTCGCCGGCGTCGGCGTGCTCGGTGGCCATAAAGGCGCGCCGCACCGCGGCCCGCCGCTCGCTGCCCCACACCGCCTCGACCCGCGCGGCCCCTCCCGCGCACATGTCCGGAGAGACAGGTTCATCCGCCACCGACCAGCGGCCCCCGAGCGCAGCGCCGACGCCGAGCGCGAGCACCCCGAGGCCGAGCCAGGTCAGCGGCCGCCCGCGACGGACCCGCTCGAGCTCGGCGAGCAGCGCCGGCATGTCGGCGAAGCGGCGCGCCGGCTCGAGACTCAGGCCGCGGAGCAGCGCGCGGCGCAGGCGACCGGGCAGGCGGCGCTGCTCCGGCGGGGCCGCGACGACCCCGGCGAGCACCTGCTCGCGCAGCGCCTGGGCCGTGTTGGCCGGGAAGGGCGGCGCCCCGTGGACCGCCGCATAGAGCGCGACGCAGAAGCTGAACTGGTCCGAGCGGGCGTCGGCGGCCTGCGCCCGCCACTGCTCCGGCGACATGTAGAGGGCCGTGCCGAGCATCGCCCCGGTGGTCGTGATCGGCTGCAGCAGCGCGTCGCTGGTCGGCAGCTGGGTCACGAGCGGCGCCTCGCTGGCCGCGCGCGCGAGCCCGAAGTCGAGGACCCGCACGCGCCCGTCGGCGCCGACCAGCACGTTCTCGGGCTTGAAGTCGCGGTGGACCAGCCCGACCCGATGCGCCGCCGCCAGGCCGCGCCCCGCCTGCAGGTACACCTCGAGCAGCTCCCGCCACGAGCGCGACTGCTGGCGCTGCCACTGCGCCAGCGTCAGGCCCTCGACGAACTCCATCGCCACGAACACCTGCCGACCGACCTCGCCGACCTCGTAGATCTGGACCACGTTGGGGTGCGAGAGCCGGGCCAGCGCCTGCGCCTCGCGCAAGATCCGTCCGCGCGCCTGGCCGTCGGCGTCGTTCCCGTGCAGCAGCTTGATCGCCACCCGTCGACCGAGCGCCGCGTCGTCGGCCGCGTACACCACCCCCATGCCGCCGGCGCCGAGCCGGCCGCGCAGCGCGTAGCGACCGACCCGCACCGGATCGCCGGCGCCGAAGATCCCCGCGCGCACCTCGGCGAACATCCGCTGGAATTCCAGCGGTCGCGCGGCGGGTGTCGGCTCGGCGGTCGGCATCGTCGGACAGGGCCACGAACGTCGTGATGGTTCGCCCCGGTCTGGACACTCCTATCAGCGAGGAACAAACGCAATGTCCACCGCCCCCCGCGAACACTCCGTACTCATCGCCCTGCGCGAACTCGACAGCCTGGAGCAGCAGCGCCGCGACGACGAGGCGGCCCGCGAGCGCGCCCGCCTCGCGGCCGACGCCGCCGCGAAGGCCGAGCTCGCCGCCCGCGCCCAGGCCGAACAGGAGGCCCGGCAGCGGGCCATCGCCGAGGCCGAGGCCCACGCAGCCGCCGAGCGCGAGCGCCGGGCCGAGGCCCTGCGCCGCCACAACGCGGAGGTCGAGGCCCAGCTGCGCGGCGAGCAGGCGGCCCGCCTGCACCGCGTCCAGGCCGAGATCGACGTCCAGCTGCGCCAGCACAGCCGGCGCGAGCTGGCCGGTCAGCGCATCGCCACCGCCGTCCTGCTCGGCGTGCTCGGCCTGGTCGGCGCGCTCGGGGCGATGGTCCTGACCCAGCCCCGCGCCGGCGTGGTCGCGCGGGCAGCCGCCGAGGCCGACGACCTGCAACACATGGCCGCGTTGAAGGAGTACGCCGCCGCGATCCAGGGGATGGAGCAGGACCTCGGCCGGCTCCGCGACGACAACCACCGCCAGGCCGCCGTCCTCGACGCCGCGGCCACGCTGCGCAGCATGATGCAGCAGCAGCAGTCGCACAGCGACACGCCCGAGCCCGCGATCAAGCCGACGCGCCCGCGCCCGAAGACACCGCCCGCCGACACGACCAAGAAGCCGCCCGGCGAGCGCATCAAGATCTGCAAGTCCGACGACCCTTTGGCCGAGGACTGCTGACCGCTCACCCTGGCGCGACGCCGAGGCGCCCGCGCAGCTCGCGGGTCCAGTCGTCGAGGTGATCGATCGTCGACTGGCGCAGCGCCGGCGTCTCCGCGAGGCGCTCGCACGCCGCGATCGTCAGCAGCCTGGCCTTGCGCAGCCGGCCGTACATGCCCGGCTCCGAGATGCCGTGCATCGCCGCCAGCTGGGCCGCCGTGAGCCCCTCGAGGTGGTACAGCTCGAACACGATCTGCAGCTCGAGCGGCAGGCTGCGCAGCGCCTGCAGCAGGATCTGCTCCTCGCGTCGGCGCGTCAGCTGGCTGGTGAACGACGCCTGCAGATCGGCGACGCTGTGCTCGAGCGGGTCGAAGCGCTCGGCCTGCTTGCGCTTGCGGCGAAAGAAGGCGAGCAGCAGGTTGCGGGCCACCCCGAGCACGTAGCCGCGAAAGCCCGCGTCACCGCGGTAGCGATCGCGGCCCTCGCACAGGGCCAGGAAGGTCTGCTGGATCAGGTCCGGCGCGTCGTCGCCGACCTTGTTGTGGAAGAAGCGGCAGACGGCGTCGAAGTGGCGCGCGAGCAGGGCCTCGCCGGGCGCGCGATCGCCGGCGCGCCAGGCCGTCAGCAGCTCGAGGTCGTCGTCCACGCTGACGGCCACGATATCACCGCTCACTCGAAGCGGAGCGCCGTGATCGGGTCGAGGCCCGAGGCCTTGTGCGCCGGATAGAGGCCGAAGCCGACGCCGACGACCGCGCTGAAGCCGAGCGAGATGGCGACGATCTCCGGCTGCACCACGGTGGCCCAGCCGAGCGAGCTGCGCAGGTACTCCGCCGCGCCGACCCCGAGCGCGACCCCGAAGGCGCCGCCGATCGTGGACAGGGTCACCGCCTCGATCACGAACTGGATGCGGATGTCCGAGGGCTTGGCCCCGATCGCCATGCGCAGCCCGATCTCCCGCGTCCGCTCGGTGACGCTGACCAGCATGATGTTCATGATCCCGATCCCGCCGACCAGCAGGCTCACCAGGGCGATCCCGGCCAGCAAGCGGGTCATCGTCTCGGTCCCCTCGGCGCGGGCGCTGGCGGCCTCGGCGAGGTTGTTGACGGTGACATCGCTGTCCTGACCCTCGCGGATCCCGTGGCGCCGGCGCAGCAGCTCGTCGATCGAGCTCTGGGCCAGCTTGGTGTCGGCCGGCGAGTTGGCGCCGACGTAGACCGTGCCCTGCATGTACTTCTTGAGCCCGCCCTGGATCTTGGCGGCGAAGGTGCTGATCGGCATCAGCGCGACGTCGTCGGCGTCCTGGCCCATCGCCGACTGGCCCTTGCGCGCGAGCAGGCCGACCACCTCGAAGGGCACGTTGTTGACGCGAACCACCGCGCCGACCGGGTCCGCGCCGGGCCCGAAGAGACTGTCGGCGACCGTGGCCCCGAGCACGATCACCTTGGTCTTGCCGCTCACGTCCGCCTCGCTGAAGAACGCCCCCGACTTCAGGGTCCAGGCCCGGATCGTGAAGTAGTCCGGCACCGTGCCCTCGGCGCTGGTGGTCCAGTTCTGGCCGTCGCCGAGCAGCTGCACGCTCTGGCGGATGCTCGGCGCGACCCGGGCCACCCCCGGCGCCTCGCTGGCGATCGCGTCGACGTCGTCCCAGGTGATCGTCGGCTGCGAGCCGGCCCCGCCGCGCACGCCGCCCTGCTGCGACGAGCCCGAGCGCACGACCAGCATGTTGGTGCCCATCTTGTCGAACGCGCTCTGCACCTCGGCCTTCGCGCCCTCGCCGATCGCCACCATCGCGATCACCGCGCCGACGCCGATGATGATCCCCAGCACCGTGAGGAACGATCGCATCTTGTTGCGCAGCAGCGCCAGCACGGCGATGCGGAAGGTCGCAAAGATGTTCACGCCGGCACCTCCGCGTAGGCGTCGGCGGCCGCGCGGGCGTCGACCGGGGTCTGCGGACGGTCGTACTGGACCTTGCCGTCGCGCATCAGGATCACCCGATCGGTGAAGCCGGCGATGTCGGGCTCGTGGGTGACCAGCACGATCGTGATGCCCGTGGCCCGCAGGTCCTGGAACAGGGCGATGATCTCGAGGCTCGTCTTGCTGTCGAGGTTGCCGGTCGGCTCGTCGGCGAGGATGAGCTTCGGCTCGGTGACGATCGCCCGGGCGATCGCCACCCGCTGCATCTGACCGCCCGAGAGCTGGTTCGGCGTGTGATCGAGGCGGTCGCCGAGCCCGACCTGCTCGAGCGCCCGGGTGGCCCGGCGCCGGCGCTCGCGGCCGCCGACGCCCGCGTAGATCATCGGCAGCTCGACGTTCTCCAGCGCGCTCGTGCGGGCCAGCAGGTTGAAGCTCTGGAACACGAAGCCGAGCACCTGGTTGCGGATGTCGGCCAGCTCGTCGCGGTCCAGGCGCGACACCTCGCGGCCGACCAGGTGGTAGCTGCCCTTCGTCGGTCGGTCGAGGCAGCCGAGGATGTTCATCAGCGTCGACTTGCCCGAGCCCGAGGTGCCCATCACCGCGACGAACTCGCCGCGCTGCACGGTGAGGGACACCCCGCGCAGCGCGTGCACAGCCTGCGTGCCCATCGTGTAGGTCTTCTCGAGATCGCGGGCGTCGAGGATCGGCGTCTCGTCGGCCACGCTAGAACCCGCCCCTGCGCCCGCCGCCGCCGCCCTTGGCCCCGCCACCCTTGGCCCCGCCGCCCTGGTTCAGGGGCGAGCTGCCGGTCGTCGTCGGGCTGGCCTCACCGCCGCTGGCGCCGGTGATGATCGCGTCGCCCTCCTTGAGCTCGCCGCCGGTGACCTCGGTGAAGCTGCCGTCCGAGATCCCGATCGTGATCGGCAGCGGCGCCGGCTGTCCGTCCTTCAAGATCCACACCGTGCGATCGCTGCTCGGCGCCCGCCCGCCGCTCCCGCGCCGGCCCCTGCCCTCGCCCGCGCCCGCGCTCGCCTCACCGGCCGCGCCCGCCTTCGCCTCGCCCTTCGCCTCGCCGTTCGCCTCGCCCGCCTTCGCCTCGCCCGCCTTCGCCTCGCCCGCCTTCGCCTCGCCCGCCTTCGCCTCGCCCTTCGCCTCCGCCTTCGCCTCGCCCTTCGCCTCCGCCGCCTTCGTCTCGCCCTTCGCCTCGCCCTTCGCCTCCGCGGGCGCCTCGTCGTCGCTCCAGCGCTTGCGACCGCCGCGGCCCTCGCCGCCGCGCCCAGCGGCGCTCGGGGGCGCGAGCGCGGCGATCTTCGGGTCCGGCGGCGTGAAGCGCAGCGCCGCGTTGGGCACCAGCAGCGCGTCGCGGCGGTCCTCGACGATGAAGGTCACGCTCGCCGTCATGCCCGGGCGCAGCTTGAGCTCGTCGTTGTCGACCCGGACCACCGCGTCGTAGGTGACCACGTTCTGCAGGGTCGTCGCCGCGTTGCGGATCTGGAACACGGTGCCGCGGAAGCGGTCGCTCGGGTAGGCGTCGACGGTGAAGGTCACCTTCATCTCCGGGCGCAGCTGGCCGATGTCGGACTCGGCCACGCTCGTGTGCACCTCCATATCCTTGAGGTCCTCGGCGATCGTGAACAGCGTCGGCGCCGACAGCGAGGCCGCGACCGTCTGGCCCACCGACACGTCGCGCGAGATCACGACCCCGTCGATCGGCGACACGATCGTCGTGTAGAGCAGGTTGGTGTCGGCCGTCTCGATCGCCGCCCGGGCCACCGCGACCGAGGCCGAGGCCGCCTCGGCGCTGGCCTTCGCCGAGGTCCACGCGGTGAACGCCGCCTCGAGCTCCTGCTGCGCCGCCACCCCGTCCTTCACCAGCTGCCTGGTGCGCTCGTAGATCAGCTTGGCGTTGTCGCGGTCGGCGTTGGCCTTGGTCAGGCTGGCCCGCGCCGACTGCAGGTTGGCCCGCGAGCGGGCCTTGTCCGACTCGAGCAGGCTCGGGTCGATGCGGGCGATCACGTCGCCCTTCTTCACCTGCGAGTTAAAGTCCGCCAGCAGCTCGACGATGCGACCCGAGACCTGGCTGCCGACCTGCACTGTCTTCAGCGGCGAGAGCGTGCCGCTCGCCGTCACCGTCGAGGTCACCCGGCCGCGGGCCACCGGCTCCGACCTGTACTCGATCTTCGGCACCTCGACCTTCACGTAGCGGTCGTAGATGAACCACCCACCTGCCCCCAGCGCGCCGAGAGTGAGAAGCGTGGAGAAGATGCTGCCCAGTTTCATGACCGGCCCCGGCTTTACCAGCGAAGCCGGGCCCTCACAAGCAGGCCGGGCTCAGGCGGCCCGGTGACGACGCCGCAGCAACCAGCACAGCACCAGCAGGCCAGGCGCTGCGCCGCCGCCGCGGCCCGGGCCCCCATCCGGGCTGCGACAACCGCAGCCCTCGTCCGAGCCGTAGCCGCTCGGCAGCGCGGCCCCGCCCTGCCACCCGCCGCCCGAAGATGTCCCTCCGGACATGTCCCCCGAGCCAGCCTCGCCGGTCGGCGTCGACTCACCCTCGCCGCCAGAGCCGGTGCCAGCACCACTCGCGCCGCCGGTCTCGGCCAGCCCGGTGTCGACCTCGCCCGCGCCCGTGCTGCCCGGCTCGACCCCGCCGCTGCTGCCGCTCTCCGCCCCGGTGGTCGCCGGCGGCGGCGGCGGGTCGGCCTCGACCACCATGATGCGCACCTCGAGCTGGTCATCGGGCGGACCGCCGCCCTTGGGCGCCTGCGAGAACCAGGTCACGCCCTCCTCGACCAGCCCGAAGGTCTGGAAGTACTCGCCCGGCGCCGCGTTGGCCGCGAGGCGAAAGCTGAAGCGACCGACCTCGCCCGCCGGCGTGTCGGCGTCAGGCCCGGTGATCCGGGTCGGCGACAGCCAGCCGACGTCGAACAGCGGCGAAGCCATGTCGCGCGGCGTCGGGGCCAGCTTGGTGTTGGCGGTCCACTTCGCCTTGCCCGTGTTCTTGAGGTCGATCCACGCGTCCAGGGTCTCGCCCATCTTCAGCTCGACCGCGGGGTCGGCCGAGACCGGGAACGACTGCGCCACGTAGGTCGCCTTGAACTGGGCCACCCCGCAGGGCCCGCTCGCCGGCGGGCCGTCGCCCCACCACTCCCAGTGCCAGGGCTCGCCGTTGACCGTGGCCGAGAACCCGTAGTCACCGCCGTGCGCCTTGATCCACGCGTTGACGCCGGTCGCCGAGGTGTTGAGGTCGAGCGCGTGCCCGCTCTGGTGATTGCTGTAGCCCGGCTTGGCCGCCAGGTTGCAATTGTTGCAGTTGCAGTTGATGTAGCAGTTGTAGAGGTAGGTCTGCTCGTCCATCGTGCGAAAGCCGCTGACCACCTTGATGTTCACGCCGTCGGCCGCGGCCGCCTGCGCCATCTGGTAGTACGCGTTGGCCGTCTGCACCTCGACGGGCTTGCCGTCGACCGTGACCACCGTGATCTCGAAGGGATCGCCCTTCACGTAGCCGGTGTCCTTGTGCTCCGCGCAGTCGATCGCCGTCAGCGGGTCGAAGGGCTCCGACGACCAGTACAGCGGGTCCTCCGGCTCGTCCTCGTGCTCCTCGTCGTGCGCCGGCACGATCGCCAGCTCGTGGTCCGCGGCCGCGTCCCTGGGCCCATCCCCAGGCCCATTCCCGGGCCCAGGGTCGCAGGCCAGCAGCAGCGCGGCGGTCACGAATAGACAGGTGCGCATGGGCATCTTCGCTCCTCGTTCGCTTCTACGCCCGGGCCCCGCAGGCCGCAAGAGGGCCAGAGCGTAAGCCGCCCCGCGCTGGTAGCGTTGGGGTCGCCGATGTCCCGCACCGACCGCACCACTCCCACCGCCGCCGTCACCGTGGGCCCCGAGCTTCGCCCCCACACCTCGCACGCTCGAACTCCGGCGTGGGCCGGGCTGCGCTTTGCGATCCTCGCCGGCCTCGTCGGCGTGGCCGCGATCGCCGGCGGCTGCGTGAAGACCGTGCGCACGCCGCTCAAGCAGGCGCTGCCCTCGGTGCTCGGCCCCGAGGCGAGCGCGCAGCTGTGTTACGGCAACCCGACCGTGGTCGACATCGGCGGAGCCGCGGTCGCCGGCACGGTCGCCGACGTCGACGGCGACGGCCGGGCCGACCTCGCCCTCATGGTCAGCGGCGCCGGCGGCCACGCCGTCACCTTCGCCATGAACGACGGCAACGGCGGCCTGCGCCTCACCACCGGCCTCAAGTTCCCGATGAACCCGACCGCGATCGAGGCCGCCGACCTCGACGGCAACGGCCTGCTCGACCTCGCCATCGCCGCCACCCCGGCCGTCGACAGCCGCGACGACGCCGCGATCCACGTCCTGCTCGGCCGCGGTCAGGGTCAGTTCATCGCCGGCGCCGTGGCCACCCACGTGCGCCCGGTCGGCCTGTGGATCGCCGACTTCACCAGCGACGGCGCCAGCGACCTGCTCGTGCTCGCCGACCACGGCGGCGAGGTCGAGCTCCTGGTCGGCGACGGCCGCGGCGAGTTCAAGCAGGGCCCGCGCTCCCGGCTCCGCGGCCCCGTGCGCCCCGAGGCCCTCACCGTCGGCGACTTCGACCTCGACACCCGCCTCGACATCGCCACCCTCATCGACCGCGGCGGCAAGGCCGAGGCCGTCGTCGAGGTCTCCAGCGGCGACGGCAAGGGCGGCTTCAAGCCGGCCGCGCGCCGCGTCGTCGGTCGCCACGGCCGGGCCCTGGTCGCCGCCGACTTCAACGCCGACGGCGCCGCCGACCTCGCCGCCCTCGCCGACAGCGCCAGCGACGGCGCCAGCAGCCCGATCGCCGCCATGCTGCTCGGCGACGCCAAGCTCGGCTTTCGTGCCATCAGCTACTTCGGCCCCGACCTGGTCGGCGACGCCGTCGTCACCGACCTCGACCGCAACGGCGCGCCCGACCTCCTGGTCTCCTCGCAGCGCGGCGACGCCGTGCGCGCGCTGCTCGGCGACGGCGCCGGCGGCTTCGGCCCCGTCATCAACGTCCCCGTCGGCGCCGTCGGTCACCTCGCCCGCGCCAGCGACCTCGACGGCGACGGCCGCCCGGAGCTGATCAGCTTCGGCCCACAGGCCCCCGGCGTCGCAATCTCCCGCCCCCAGCCCTGCCGCAAGTAAACATTCCCATGGCCCCGCTCGACCGACTTCGCTTCGCCGCGCCGCTGGCACTCCTGCTCCTCGCGGCGCTGCCCGCGTGCAGCTCGGTCAGCGAGGGTCCCGCGCCCGATCCCGTGCAGTGTGACGTCAACGACGAGCCGCTCGCGTCGGACGACGACGCCCTCGGCTTCTCACCCGCCGACGTGCTCGCCCGCTTCGGCGGCGTCCAGCAGGTGACCCTCGAGCACTACATGGCCGGGACGACCGACCTCTCGCTCGAGCTCGTCGCGGCCGGGCAGGCCAGGCACATCAGCACCAGCCTCCCCGCGGGAGCAGACCCCAACGACGCGCTCGAGCCCTGCGATCGCAACTACATGCAGCTCCCGGTCGAGCTGCACTTCGTCACCGCCGACGGCGTCTTCGCCGAGCGGATCCCGGCGACCTGGGAGCTCGACGCGCTGCCCGAGTTCGAGTCCGTGATCGCCGACCTCGAGCTCGCGCAGGTCAAGGGCAGCTACACGAGCGACGCCGATAGCCTGTCCTTCAACGTCACCCTCCGCGCCGGCGAGCCGAGCGGCGTCGTCGTCGGCGTCATCGACGTCCCCAATGATCTCGGCACGGAGTTCAACGTCGCCCGCTTCAACACCCCGACCTGGCCTCAGACCGAGTAGCGAGACCCTCCCGCGGCCGAGCCGCGTGTTGCACCTTCGTCGCAACATCGGCTGCAACATTTCGCCGGCGCCCCCCTGCAAGCGCCGGACGCGGCGTGGCACACTTCGTGCTCAAGGCGCAGACATGCAAGCACGCACTCTCCACGACCAGGCCACTCCGAACGGACAGGGCTTTCGCGACGTGACACCCGCCGCCGTCGCCGGCCTCCGTGACACCCTGCACATCGTCGATGTCCGCCAGCCGGCCGAGTTCACCGGCGAGCTCGGCCACATCCCCGGGGCCGTGCTCGTGCCCCTCGCCACGCTCGCCGCCGCAGCGCGAGCCTGGGATCCATCGGCCGAGATCGTGCTCGTCTGCCGCTCGGGCGGCCGCTCGAGCAGCGCGGCCGCCCACCTGGTCGCCGCCGGCTTCTCGCGCGTCATGAACATGACGGGCGGCATGCTGGCCTACCGCGCCCAGGGGCTCCCGAGCGAGCCGTGAGCCCCGCCGCCCGCGCGCTCACCCGCAGGTCTTGTCGCGCAGCCCCTCGCAGATCCCGTCGCAGTACTGGTTGACCACCCCATCCTCGAGGAAGTCGCGCAGCTGCTGCTGGGCCGCTGGTTCGCGGCGGGGGCACTCGTGCGGGTCCTTGTCCGAGCTCGGCGGCTCGTTGGTGAAGGGCGCGTCGGGCACGTCCGTGTAGTGCCACTCGACGTAGGCCGAGCCGGTGAAGCCCGGCGCCTTCTCCTCGACGCCCCACACCGGCTTGGTCTGCGGCGCCACCGTCGACGCACCGAACGCGCGGGCCTGGATCTGGGCCCCGACGTTGCTCACCTGCGCGTCGCCGATCGCCACCTGCATCAGCACCTGCTTGGCGCCGACGTCGGGGTTCGGCTCGCGGTTCATCGCCCAGGCCCAGCCCGCGCCCTCGCCCGGGTCCCACAGGTTCTGGAACACCGCGATCAGCAGCATGATGTCGCGGTGGTCGCTGTAGGCCCCGTTGAGCAGCGAGAAGAACTGCTCGAAGTCATGCGAGCGCGGCAGCAGCAGCACGTACGGCATCCCGCCGACCCCGAGCACCCCGCGGTCGATGTCCGGGCTGAGCGCCAGGTACGCCCCGCCGAGGATCCCGCCCTGCGAGTTGCCGTAGTAGCTGCGCTTCTCCGGGTCGATCACCGAGTACTCGCCGCTCTCGGTCTTGAAGGTGAGGTCGGGGTCATTGCGCAGCTTGCCGGTCGCCATCCGCATCGCCGCGATGAACTCGGTGAAGCCCTGCATCGAGCGCTCCGGGATCGCCGGGAAGTTGGTCGCGTCGGTGGTGAGGATCGAGATGATCGGCACCACGTCCTCGCTCTTCATCCCGGTCCAGTCGGAGGCCAGGATCACCCAGCCGTTGGCGTTCGCCATGGCGCTCAGGTAGCCGCCCTCGGCCTCGCCCTTGCCGCCGAGCAGGCCGTGGCCGTACTGGACCACCCGCCCCGAGCGCGGCTCGAGCTGATCGATCAGCGAGCAGGGGATCCGCAGCAGCACCTCGACCACCGTCGTCCCGTTGCGAAACGGCATCCCGGTCTCCGGGTCGCGGGTCAGCAGGGTGCCGGCCTTGTCCGCCGTGGTGTACAGCGGCGTCGTCATGTCGACCAGGATCGTGCGCCCGATCTGGGTGTCGGGGTTCTTGCAGTCCTCGTCCTTCACCGACACGATCTCGTAATCGGGACCGTCCGGCCCGACCGCGTCGAGCACGTCGTCGCGCAGCCACTCCATGCGCCCCAGGCTGCTCTCCCGCGACACCGTCACGAAGTCCCACGCGATCTGCAGCTCCTCGCGCGCGAAGCCGGCGTCCTGCAACACCGGGAAGATGTCGAGGTTGTAGTGCACCCGCTGGCCCTCGACGCTCATGTCGTCGGTGCCGACCTTGTCGCGCAGCGCCGCGAAGCCCGGCGAGGCCTCCACCAGCCCCCCGCCCTGCTTCCCGAGCCCCCGCGCCGCGAACACGTAGCGCCGCCCGTGGGCCAGCGGCGTCGCCGGCTGGACCACCACCAGCCGCTCGCTCGCCTTGGCCGTGCGCATGTCGAGCTCGACGAAGTGCGGCACCCGCTCGCCCGTCTCCGCGTCGAGCAGCACCGTCTTCACGTCGGCCTTCGTGTAGTCGCCGAGCGTCTCGTGGGTCAGCAGCCCCGCGAGGTCGAGCTCCTTGAACTGGAACAGCAGCGCCCCCAGCACCGAGAAGCCGTCCTTCTCGTTGAGGTACTTCGGGTCCATCCCCTTCTTCATGCCGTTCACCGGCAGCGCCTCGGCCGTGTAGGCCAGCCGGTAGCCGGTCGCCGTCTCGGCCTCACGCATGTGGAACATCGACGGGTACGGCAGCGCGCACATGCTCGGGTCGACCGGGTTGCACGCGCCGAGCTCCCATGGCCCGCCGGTCGTCGGGTCCTCGCCCGTGTCGTCGCCCGTGCTGCCGGTGGTCGTCGCCGTCGTGGTCGGCGTGCTCGCGCTGCCCGTCGACCCGCCGCCGCTGCTCTCGCCCTCGCCCTCGCCGCCCGCGCCCGGCTTGCACGCGAGCCCCCCAACCACCGCGAGGCCCGTGACGAGGCCGAGAGAACGGACGAGGACCAGAGATCGGGGGCGCATCATCCAGGACCCATATCGCGCCACGCCACGCCCTGGGAACCGCCGGCCCGCGACCACGCGCGTGAGTCGAGGCACCCGCCGTAAATTCCCCCTGCCACCCACCGGGCGACCCCGATAAGGTGGCGCGATGAGCCTGCCTCGCCCGCGTCGTCCGTCCCGCCTGCTCCCCCGCCACCTGCTCAACCTCATGGCCCTGCTCGCCGCCTCGGCGCTCGCGGCCTGCGGCGACGACAACGTCAGCACCGGCAGCGCGAGCACCGGCAGCGGCGCGAGCACCAGCGGCGACACCCCAAGCACCACCGCCACCGCCCCGACCGAGACCAGCGTCGACCCGCCGACCACCGGTCCCACCACCGACCCGACCACCGCCGGTCCGAGCAGCGATCCCGGCACCGACACCACCGCCACCACCGCGGGCCCGACCACCGACACCGCCACCGATACTGCCACCAGCACGACCACCGCCAGCACCGGCCAGGTCAGCGCCAGCGACACCGACACCGGCGGCAGCACCAGCGGCAGCGGCAGCACCGGCGACCCGCCCTGCGCCCAGGGCACGATCATCTGCGAGGGCAACACCGCCAAGGTCTGCGACGGCCTCGGCGGCTTCGAGAGCGAGGAGGCCTGCCCCAAGGCCTGCGCCCCCGACCTCGGCTGCACCGAATGTGTCCCCAACGCCGGCCAGTGCAACGGCCCGATCGCCCAGAAGTGCAAGCCCGACGGCTCCGGCTTCGAGGACACCTTCTGCGACGACGTCCAGGGCGTCCAGTGCGACGCCAACGCCGGCGAGTGCGTCGGCGCCTGCGCCCCCAAGACCCTCGGCAACAGCTACATCGGCTGCCAGTACTACCCCATCGTCACCCCCAACGTCGTCAGCGACACCTTCACCTTCGCCGTCGTCGTCTCCAACGTCTCCGACCAGGACGCCGACATCAACATCACCAAGGGCGGCCAGCCCGTCGTCGACATCATCGTCCCGAAGAACACCGTCGAGGTCATCCCCCTGCCGTGGGTCCAGGTGCTCAAGAGCACCGGTAGCAGCCGCTTCGTCGCCGACGGCGCCTACCGCCTGCGCTCGACCCAGCCGGTCACCGTCTATCAATACAACCCGCTCGAGTACCAGAAGAACAACAACTTCACGTACACCAACGACGCCTCGCTGCTCATGCCGACCAACGTGTGGGGCGACGACTCCTTCGTCGTCACCCGCAACACCCTCAACGGCCTGCCCGGCATCTACACCGTGATCGGCCAGGAGGACAACACCACCGTCACGCTCCAGCCCTCGGCCACCGGCCAGAAGGTCGTCGCCGGCGGCGGCGTCGCGGCCAACGGCACCGGCGTCGTCATGATCGGCGAGGGCGACGTCTTGCAGGTGCTCTCGGGCGTCGGCGTCGTCGACCCGCAGAAGGGCGACAACTCCGACCTCACCGGCACCCGCGTGCTCTCGGACAAGCCCGTCATGGTCCACGGCTCGCACGCCTGCACCTACGTCCCGTACACCATCCTCGCCTGCGACCACCTCGAGGAGACCAACCTCCCCTTCGTCAACCTCGCCAAGGAGTACCTCGTCACCCCCCCGCTGGTGAAGGCGCCCAACATGAACCCTACCCTCAAGGCCCGCATCGTCCGCGTCATCGCCACCACCGACAACACCACGATCACCTACGACCCCCCGCAAAACGGCGCCCCCGCGGCCCTCGCCAAGGTCGGCGACTACGCCGAGTTCTCCACCGACAAGGACTTCAAGATCACCGCCAACTTCAAGATCGCCGTCTCCGAGTACATGATCGGCCAGAGCGGCGGCGGCGGTGCCGGCGACCCGGCCCTGACGATCGGCGTCCCGATCGAGCAGTATCGCAGCAGCTACTCGTTCCACGCCCCCACCAACTACGAGAGCAGCTTCGCCAACATCACCGCCCCCGTCGGCACCAACGTCACGATCGACGGCCAGCCCGTCGCCGGCTTCCAGCCGATCGGCGGCAGCGGCTTCAGCGGCGTCCGCGTCCAGCTGTCCAACGCCGGTGACGGCGACCACACCATCGCCGGCGACAAGGCCTTCGGCGTCCAGGTCTACGGCTACGGCCAGTACACCTCCTACTGGTACCCCGGCGGACTCGACCTGAACCTCATCCCCCAGTGAACCCGCAGGCCGACGCCGGCCCTGCGAACGCCGCCCCGCGCGCTCGCCAGCGGGCCGCGGCTCGGGCGGCGAACGCCGTCCCGCGGGCACTCGCCGCGAGCCCTCGCCAGCGGCGCGCGCCTCGGGTATGCAGCAGCGTGCCCGGACGCACCCTGGACGCCACCGCGAAGCGCGACGAGCTGCGCGCCCTCCTCACCACGGCCACGGACCCCGCGGCCCTGCTCGACGCGGCCCGCAAGGCCGCGCTCGCGCTCGAGTTCCGCGCCACCGACGCGATGATCGGCCTCGATCCCGTCGCCGACGATCTGCTCGCCGAGCTGCGCCAGACCATCGACACCGCCCTCGCCGCCGCCGCCGAGCAGGGCTCGCACGACGCCGCCTGCGAGCTCGCCGTGCTGCGCATGCGAGCCCGCGAGCACCTCGCCGCCCTCGCGCTGCTCGAGCCCGTCGCCCGCGCCCACCACCCGCGAGCCGCCGCGCTCGCGGCCCAGATCGTCTGGCGTCAGGGCCTCGCCCACCGCCAGGCCGACGCCATCGCCTGGCTGGAGGCCGCCCGCGCCGCCGACCCCGAGGGCCACGCGACCTACATGCTCGGCCTCTACGCCTTCAACGGCACCGGCCGCGCCGTCGACTTCACCACCGCCGGTCGCCTGCACGAGGAGGCCGCGGCCCGCGGCAACGCCGACGCGATGTTCGAGCTCTACATCCTCAGCGACCAGGGCCTCGGTCGCCCCGCCGACCCCGGCGCCGCGGTGGCCTGGTGTCAGCGCGCCGCCGAGGCCGGCAACCTGCGCGCCATGGGCAACCTCGGCGGCTTTTATGCGACCGGCCGCGGCCTCCCACGCGACCCGGTCCAGGCCCTCGCCTGGTACGAGCGCGCCGCGAAGGCCGGCCACGGCAAGTCGGCCGCCACGCTCGGGGTCATGTACGCCACCGGCGACTGCGTCGACACCGACCCCGAGCGCGCCCGCAGCTGGTTCGCCGCCGCCGACGCGATCGGCCACGACTGGCGCGACCTCGCCGACGCCGTCGGCCTCGACCCCGACGACTGGGAGCCCTGACGCGACCCCGCGTCCCCCGCCGACCACCCGCAAGATATTCCGATCCCCGCCGCGCGCCCCCGCGCCGCCTCTGACTGCGCGTCCGAGAAATGCAGCGTGCGCCCGCCGGGCCCCGCGGTTATCGTCGCCCGATGTTGGCTTGGACCCTCGCTCGCTCGCTCACCACCGTCGCCGCCCTGTGGCTCGTCGCATCACCGGCCACCGCCACCGCCGAGCCCGACGCCGACGCCGACTCACCCCGCATCACCACCCGCGTCACCGCGAAGGGTGAGGTCATCGCCGAGATGAAGGTCGCCGCCACCGCCACCGCCGTGCGGGCCCAGCTGGCCGGCGCCGAGCGGGCCCACGGCCTCGCGCCCACCACCGTGTCCGCCAAGGCCACCACCGACGGCAAGTGCGAGAAGGTCCAGCTGCAGACCCGCGGCCTGCTCTCCCCCTTCGTCCTCGAGACCCGCCGCTGCCCCACGATCACCGGCTGGAAGGAGACCCTCACCGCCTCCGACAACTTCGTCGAGTACTGGAACGAGTGGACCGTCAAGGAGCTCCCCGGCGGCGGCGCCCTCGTCACCTTCAAGACCCGCACCCTGCCCAACGTCGCCGTGCCCGAGTCGATCATCCTGGCCCAGACCCGCCGGGTCCTCAGCAAGCTGATGCGCAACCTCCTCGGCGCGCTCGGCGAGTCCCCGTGAGCGAGTCCCAGTGATCGTCGCCGCCGCCCGCGACTGATACAGTCCGCCGCGTGCACGCCCTCCAGGGCCTCGAGCCCCGCGCCCTCGCGCGCCTCTTCCCCGAGCTCAGCCCCGCCGAGGCGCGCCGCGTCATCTCCGGCGTGATGCGCCGCGGCCCCGAGCTCCTGCTCGCCCCGATCGCCCAGGTCCGCCGCGAGGGCCTCGCCGCGCTGCGAGCCCGCGCCCACGTCCCCACCCTGGAGCTGCGCTCCGAGCGAGCCAGCCGCGTCGACGCCTTCGTCAAGTATCTGTTCGCCGCCGACGACGGCGCCCTCCTCGAGAGCGTCCGCATCCCGCTCGCGCAGCCCGATCGCTTCACCGTCTGTGTCAGCTCGCAGATCGGCTGCGCCCTCGCCTGTGCCTTCTGCGCCACCGGCCGCCTCGGCCTGCGCCGCAACCTCGAGGCCTGGGAGATCGTCGAGCAGGTCCGGCTCGTGCGCGCACGCCTGCCCGCCGGCGCGCGCGTCCGCGGCGTCGTGTTCCAGGGCATGGGCGAGCCGCTCGCCAACCTCGATCGCGTGCTCGCGGCGATCGCCGTGCTCTCCGATCCCTCCGCCCTCGCGATCGACGCCCGCGCGATCACCGTGTGCACCGCCGGCCTCGCCGCCGGCATCCGCCGCCTCGCCCATGAGGCCCCGCAGGTCCGCCTCGGCCTCTCGATCGCCAGCGCCCGACCCGAGCTGCGCCGCCGCCTCATGCCGATCGACGGCGCCCAGCCGCTCTCCGAGGCCCTCGCCGCCGCCCGCGAGCACGCGACCCTCACCGGCCTCGCGCCGATGTTCGCCGTCACCCTGCTCCGCGATCACAACGACAGCGACGCCGACGCCCACGCCCTCGCCGATCTCGTCCTCGACTTCCACGCCCGCACCGGCCTGCGCCCCCGCCTCTCGATCATCCCGTACAACTCGATCGGCAGCCCCATCGGCAACCCGATCGATCCGATCGCCAGCCCGATCACCGACGACCCCTTCACGCGCAGCCCCGACGCCAGCGAGTCGACCTTCCGCGACGTCCTCGCCGCCCGCGGCGTGTTCACCCACAAGCGCTACAGCGGCGGCGCCGACGTCGACGCCGCCTGCGGTCAGCTCGCCGCCCGCGCCTGATCCGCATCCGCCGCGCCCGCTGCCGTCGCCGCGATCGCCTGATGGTGGCGCAAGAAGGCCACGTAACAGATGACCGGCACCGTCAGGCGGTACGCCGGCCCGAGCCACTCCCAGGCCGTGATCACCCAGTTCACCGGCCCCGCCAGCCCGCGCAGCACCAGGCGCAGCGCCGCCGTGCGGACCATCGACTTGGCCCGGCGCTGCAGCTGGTCGCCGCCGATGTGCCGCAGCGCCCGCCTGACCTTCCCCGCCGTGACTACGCGATGCTCCGGATCGACGCGCGTCATGAACGGGTGCACCGCGTCGGTCCCGTGCAGCCCCTCGGCGAAGTAACGACCCGCGAAGAACCCGTCCAGCAGCTCCGCCTGCAGATCGGGCGCGAGCCGCTCGAACTCGCTGTCGAGCACATACCGGACCACCCGCAGCTCGAGCGCGAGGATCCCGTCAGCGGGCGTGTCGGCCAGCTCGAGATCCTGCAGCGCGTCGCACACGATCTGCAAATAACAACCCTGACCGCCGCCGACGCGACCCTTCACCAGGTGGTCGCCGCAACGGAGGACTTCCTCGACCACCGCCGCGACCCGATCCGCGTGGGCGACGCCGGGCGCACGCACCCGCCGATCGAACCACAGCAGCCCCGAGGGCGGACGCCCGAGGAACTCGATCAGGAGCGCGAGCTCGGCCTCGCTGGCGGCCTCGAGCACGGGGGTCAGGTGGTCGTCACGCATGACAGCGCCGCGAGCTTACGCGATCCCCTCCGCGCCCGCTGCGGCTTGAGTCCCGCGTCGGCGTCGGGCAAGATCGCCGCCGCGTGAGCTCCCCCGACGCCATGACGGTCCCCGCCCCGTCGCGGCTCGCCGACAGCGGCCCCGATCGCTGGTCCAGCTCCAGCGGCTCGAGCAATACGAGCCGCCGCGCCAGCTCGCCCGACGATCAGATCACCGTCGCCGGCTCCGACGCGCCCCAGCTCGCGACCCAGGCCGGCGACGAGTTCGCCCCCGGCGCCGTGATCAGCCGCTACATGGTCCTCAGCCGGCTCGGCTCCGGCGCCATGGGCGTCGTCTACGCCGCCTACGACCCCGAGCTCGACCGCAAGGTCGCCCTCAAGCTGCTCCACCCGCGCAGCGGCAGCTCGCTCGACAGCAAGGTCCGCCTCATGCGCGAGGCCAAGGCCCTCGCCCGCCTCTCGCACCCCAACGTCGTCGCCGTCCACGACGTCGGCACCTTCGCCGACCGCGTCTTCCTCGCGATGGAGTTCATCGACGGCAAGACCCTCGGCGCCTGGCTCAAGGAGAAGGCCCAACCCCGGCCCTGGCGCGAGGTCCTGGCGATCCTCGGCAAGGCCGGCGAGGGCCTCGCCGCCGCCCACGCGGCCGGCCTCATCCACCGCGACTTCAAGCCCGACAACGTCCTCATCGCCCGCGACGGCCGGGTCCGCGTCCTCGACTTCGGCCTCGCCCGCAGCGCCGCCGACGCGAGCCCCGAGGACACCGAGGTCGACCCCGCCGCCGCCGCCGTCCTCGCCTCCGTGAGCAGCGAGCGCCGCGAACGCTCGCAGACCGAGGCCGCCCTGCTCACCCGCACCGGCGCGCTGGTCGGCACCCCGGCGTACATGTCCCCGGAGCAGCACCTCGGCCGCTTCGCCGACCCCCGCTCCGATCAATTCTCGTTCTGCGTCGCCCTCTACCAGGCCCTCTACGGCGTCCGCCCCTTCGGCGGCGAGCGCATGACCAGCCTCGCCTTCCAGGTGCTTCAGGGCAAGGTCGGCGCCGCCCCGCCCGGCACCACCGTGCCCGCCTGGCTGCGCCGCATCGTCCTCCGCGGCCTGAACGTCGACCCCGAGCTGCGCTACCCCGGCATGCCGGAGCTCCTCGCCGACCTCGACCGCCACAGCGGCGGCGGCAAGCGCCGACGCGGCCTCCTCCTCGCCAGCGCCGCCCTCGTCGGCCTCGGCCTCTGGCTCGGCCTCCGCGCCACCGCCAACACCCCCACGCCATGTCAGGGCGCCCCCTTGCACCTCCGCGGCACCTGGGACCCCGAACGCAGCGCCGCCCTCGGCGAGGTCTTCCGCACCTCCAAGCTCCCCTACGCCGCCGCCACCTGGGCCAGCGTCCGCCCGAGCCTCGACCTCTACGCCCTGCGCTGGACCCACGCCTTCACCGACGCCTGCGAGGACACCCACGTGCGCGGCGAGCAGTCCGGCCAGCTCCTCGACCTGCGCATGGCCTGCCTCGAGCGCCGGCGCATCGAGCTGCACGAGCTCACCGAGGTGCTCCAGGCCGGCGACACGGCCGCGATCGAGAAGGCCAGCGAGGGCGTCAGCGGCCTCGGGGACCTCGCCGCCTGCGCCGACGTCACCGCCCTCACCGCCCTCGTCGAGCCTCCCCCCGGCACGCTCAAGGAGGACGTCGAGCGCGTCACCGCCGGCATCGCCCGCGCCAGCGCCCTCGAGCTCGCCGCCCGCTGGACCGAGGCCGCCGAGCTCACCGCCGCCGCGATCGCCGACCCAGCCACCGCCGCCTACCCGCCGCTCCTCGCGGCCGCCCTGCGGGTCCACGCCCGCGTGCAGCGGCGCCTCGGCGCCACCGCCGAGGCCGCCGAGAGCCTGCGCAGCGCCACCCAGGCCGCCGCCCGCGGCCGCGACGACCGGGCCGCCGCGGAGGCCTGGATCGACCTCGTCTTCCTCGCCGGCGCCTACCTCAACCAGGCCGAGCTCACCCACGCGTACACCCTCGCCGCGACCGCCACGGTCCTGCGCAGCGGCGCCGACCCGCTGCTGCGCGCTCACCTCGACGCCAACACCTTCGTCGCCCAGATCCGTCTCGGCGACCCCGACCTCGCCGCAGGTGACCGCGCCCTCGCCTACTTCGAGGCCAACCCCGACGCCGACCCCAACGAGCACCACCGCGTGCTCAACAGCCTCGGCATCGTCCGCATGCACCGCGGCGAGAAGCAAGGGGCCCGCGACCTGTTCGAGCGCGCCCTCAAGCTCGGCCGCCAGCACTTCGGCGCCGACCACCCACCAACGCGATCGTCCTCTCCAACCTCGCCGTCCTCGCCCTCGCCGAGAAGCACCCGGAAGAGGCCCGCCGCCACGCCGACGAGAGCGCCAAGATCCGCCGCGTCCTCCCCGAGAACCACCTCGACCACGCCGACACCGAGGAGGTCTACGCCGCGATCGCCGAGGCCCGCGACGAGACCTCCGTCGCCGCCCACCACTACCGCCGCGCCCTCGCTATCTACGAGGCCGGCCCGCATCCGCCGCCCACCAAGATCGGCGCCCTGCACAACAACATGGCGATCCTCGCCGTCGCCGAGGACCGCCCCGCGACGCGATCCACGAGTACCGCAGCGCCCTCGCGGCCTTCCGCCAGGTCTCGCCCGACAACGAGTACACCCTCACCGTCGAGGAGAACCTCGCCCAGAGCCTGCTCACCGTCGGCGACCTCGCCGACGCCCGCAGCCTGCAAGACCACGTCATCCTCCTGCTCCAGGCCCGCAACGGCCCACAACACCCCGACACCGCCGCCGCACGCGCGGTCCAGGCCCAGATCCTCCTCGCGCTCGGCGAGCCCGGCGAGGCCCGCGTGCTCCTCGAAGACGCCCTCCCCGTCCTCGAGCAGGCCGGACCCGACTACCGCCCCCGGCGCGGCCTCGCCCGCTACACCCTCGCCCGCTGCCTCGCCGCGCTCCACCACGATCCACCGCAACAGCAGCGCCTGCTCGAGCTCGCCGGCGCCGACCTCGACGGCGACCCCGACCCCGCCAGCCAGCGCGCCCTCGCCGAGCTGCGAGCCCGGGACCCGAGCATCCTCCCACCCGCGCCCCGCTAGGGGCCCGAGCGGCTCCGCGCGCCTCGCTGCGGCCTGCGCAGCAGCTTTCGCCATTTTCTCCCGCGCCCGCCCCAGATAACGTAGCTCCGCCCCGGCCCCGACCACTTACCCACAGAAACTAGTCGTCCCATGCAAAGCAAAACCCTCAAGTCCCTGGCCCTGCTCACCGGTCTCGGCCTGCTCCCGGCCTGCCCTGGCGACACCGCGACGACCGTGACCGACACCGAAGCCACCGGCGGCTCGACCACCAGCGGCGGCCCCAGCAGCGACCCCAGCGGCGACCCCACCACGGTGCCGACCACCACCAACACGACGCCCGCCGAGACCACCGACGAGACCGTGACCACCAGCGGCCCAGGCACCACCACCGACCCCGGCACCACCACCGACCCGAGCACCACCGCCACCACCGGCGGCCCGCCCGACAACCTCTGTGTCCGCCTCGGCGGCATGGAGATGGAGGGCATCCCGGCCCTGGTCACCAACTTCTTCGCCAAGGCCCTGATCAACGACAAGATCAACGGCTACTTCCTCAACAGCGACGTCGACGCCGGCGCCCTCGGCACCTGCGTCATCAACCAGCTCGGCGCCCTCGCCGAGTGCCCCGGCGTCACCTACGACTGCAAGAACATGCTCGACGCCCACGCCGGCCTCGGCATCTCCCAGCAGGACTTCGACGACTTCGTCGTCGACTTCGTCGCCGCCTACGACGAGCACGCCGCGACCCACCCGGACCTCACCCCGGACGACAAGACCACCATCGGCACCGCCCTCGGCGGCATGGCCGTCGACATCGTCGAGGACGCCACCAACGACGCCACCGTCTACCAGCGGGTCGGCCGCAAACCCGCGATCAAGGCGCTCATCGGCATGCCCGGCGAGGCCGGCAGCTTCGTCCACAACGTCGCCTTGAACGACGCCATCAACACCTTCTTCGCCAACTCGATGTTCGACCGCCTGAACACCTGCCTCACCCGCCAGGTCAGCGGCATCGACGGCCCGACCAAGTACGGCATGGAGGTCACCGCCCCGGCACCCGCTGACCCCGGCGTGGCCATGGACAACGTCTGCCGCGACATGAAGACCACCCACCTCGGCCTCCAGGACCTCATGATGGGGGTCATCACGATCGAGGACTTCGTCGCCCTCGTCACCGACCTCGTCACCGCGATGGACACCTTCGCCGTCCCCATGGCCGAGCAGGACGCCATCCTCGCCGTGCTCGGGCCGATGTGCGACGACATCGTCGCCGACCCCAACACCTGCCCCGGCAACACCAAGCTCGACGACCTCACCGAAGCCGTCGACCTGAACCTCGCGATCGACAACCTCGGCGACAAGTGGGACGACAAGTACAACGGCAAGCTCGACTCGATGCTCTGCGTCACCATCCCCGTCGTCGACACCGGCCTCAACTTCGTCCAGGCCGTCCGCCTCAAGGTCGGCATGGATCACACCTTCGTCGGCGACATCACGATCAAGGTCGTCGCCCCCGACAACACGCTGCTCACCGCGCTCGGCCGCCCCGGCCCCGAGGTCATGCCGATCCCGGACAACGGCGTCCAGTGCTGCGGCGACGACTCCAACCTGCTCGCCACCTTCCCCTTCACCCTCAACAACGCCGCCATCGCCAACGGCAAGGACATGGGCAAGGGCCTCACCAACGTCCAGGTGATCTGCAAGGACGAGAACCCCAAGATCGACCCCTGCCAGTTCAAGCCCTACAAGGGCGGCGGCCCCGGCACCGACTTCAACGACTTCAAGGGCAAGGCCGCCAACGGCGACTGGAAAGTCTGCTTCGGCGACAGCGGCAAGGGCGACTACGGCAAGCTGCAATACATCGGCCTCACGCTCGACCGCGTGAAATACGCCCCGTAAGCGCCCTGCGCTCGCGCCAACCCGCACCAACCGCCGAACAGCGGGGCCGAACAGCGGGGCCTTTGGCCTCGCTGTTTTTGCGCGACCGCCCAGCGAGCATAGAACATGCTCCAGTCGCCCGGCCCGAGGCCAGCCCAGGCCAGGTCCCAAGGATGTGACCCCACGCCGGCCTCGCACGGCTGGTCCTCTCCTGAGCAGCCAGATATCGTGATGCTCCTTATGCATCGCCGCCTTCCGTCCCTCATCACCCTCGCCGCCCCCCTCACCTCGCCCTCGCGCTCGCGCTGCCCGACCGCGCCGAGGCCTGCGGCGGCACCTTCTGTGACGGCGGCCCGCAGGCGCTGCCGGTCGACCAGACCGGCGAGAACATCCTCTTCGTGATCGACGGCGCCCACGTCGAGGCGCACATCCAGATCCAGTACGACCCCAACACCCCGGCGAACAAGTTCGCGTGGCTGGTCCCCGTCACCGCGGTCCCCGAGTTCTCCGTCGGCTCGCAGCTGTTGTTCGACAACATGCTCGCCGGCTCCGTCCCCCTCTACGGCTTCCAGACCACCCAGGAGCTGTGCGGCGAGAACCCCAACAACCCGCCGAACGACAACGGCGGCTCCGATCCCGGCGGCACCGGCCTCACCGGCGGCGACGAGAGCGACAGCGCCGGCGACCCCGGCCCCACCATCCTCTACAGCTCCACCGTCGGCGCCTTCGACATCGTCGTCCTCCAGGACAACAGCGTCGACTCGCTCATGACCTGGCTCGGTGACAACGGCTACCAGCAGGACCCGAAGGCCAAGCCGATCCTCGAGGAGTACCTCAAGGAGGGCCACCTCTTCGTCGCCTTCAAGCTCACCAACAACGCCGAGGTCACCGAGATCCACCCGGTCGTCCTGCGCTACACCGGCGACGAGTCCTGCGTCCCGATCCGCCTCACCCGCATCGCCGCCAAGGAGGACATGGACATCCGCGCCTTCTTCCTCGGCAACGCCCGCACCGTCCCGATCAACTACCGCCACGTCCTCATCAACCCGCTCAAGCTCGACTGGCCGAACTTCGCCGCCAACTACAAGGAGGTCATCTCCCTCGCGGTCGACGCCTTCGCCGCCGACGGCAACGCCTTCGTCACCGAGTACGCGGGCACCAGCACCGTCGTCCAGCCCTTCGGCATCCACGACACCGCGTGGAACGCCAGGCCTTCGCCACGGCCGCCGCCATCGACGTCGTCGACATCCTCACCGCCCAGAACCTGATGTACTGCTACGACGCGGTCGACGGCGGCTGCGAGTTCCGCCACCCGCTGCTCCGCGGCCTGCTCAATACCTACCTCCCGGTCCCCAAGGGCCTCAGCGACGGCGAGTTCTACAGCTGCGTCTCCTGCTACGAGGCCATGCTCGACCCCCAGGCCTGGGACCCCGCCCTGTTCGCCAGCGACCTCGACGAACGCATCATCGCCCCCGGCAAGCACGCGGTCGACCTGCTCGCCAAGTGGCCATACCTGACCCGCATGTACACCACCATCTCGCCCAACGAGATGATGGAAGACCCGATCTTCCGGCAAAACCCCAACCTCGAGGATATCCCCGCCCTGCAGCAGGCGACCCGCCTGGTCCGCTGCGACGGCCACGCCAACTGGACCCTCCCCGACGGCCGCAAGGTGTTCGTCCCCAACAACGGCGCCTGGCCCGACTTCGACGCCGAGCTCCCCTACGAGGAGGAGGTCCAGACCACCAGCATCAAGGGCGCGCCGATGACGATCGTCAACAACACGGCGGCCATCCAGAAGGTCCTCGACACCTGGAACACCAAGATGGACCCCGTCGAGGGCCAGCAGCCCGCCGACACCGCCGACACCAAGGACGCCGACACCGCCAACATGGACGCCGACCAGGGCTGCGGCTGCAACGTCCAGAGCAGCGCCGGTGGCGTGCTCGCCAGCCTCGGCCTCCTCGGCCTCCTCACCCTCCGCCCCTCGCGTCGCCGCCGCAGCTGATCGCCGGCGAACTCCGCCGCAACACCGAGGATATCCTCGGTGTTAGAGCCCCGGCAACATCGAGGATATCCTTGGTGTAATCTGAGGATTTGCGCAGACACAAAATCCGCGCTTCATGTCTGCACACCGGGCCCCCCTGATATAGGCTCCCGGCCATGCCGGGCCACAACATCTTCAACGGTTGGACCGAGGAGCAGGACCGGGCCGCGTGCAAGGCACCGCCGGCGGCCGCCACCACCCCGCGCTGGGCCTGGTGCTGGCACGCGCCGGACAGCCGCCCCACCCGGAGTCCGCCGAACTGTTCCTCGCCAGCTGGGTCGACCTCGGCGGCGTTGGCATCAAGATCATCAGCCGCGAGGGCTGGCGCATCTTTCTCCCGTGGCCCGGCGGCGACGACCGCATCCTGTTCGCCGACGACCGCTGCACCCCCGACTTCGATCTGCTCATCCAGCGCCTCGGACTCGACTGGCCCAGGGCCCTCCTCGCGCGCTGCCTCGAGCCCGGGCGACCTGCCCCGGCCCCGCCCGCCAACCTGTATCGCGCCGCCTTCTCCGTCGCCAGCGCGCCCGAGCTGCTCACGCTGGTCAGCTTCTGGGCGGAGAACGCGATCCACTGGTACGGCCTCGACGCCGCGCCCCACCTCGACGGTCACGCCCTCCTCGCCGCTGTCGCCGGCCTCACCCACGACCCGCGCGGCAGCTTCGTCGCCGAGGGCCTGGCCCGCATCGCTCGCGCAGGTCAGCCCCTGCCCGAGGACTGGCCAGCGCTGATCCACGCCGAGGGCTGCAACCACTTCGAGCCCGGCACCATCACCCGCTGGCGTCAGGCCCTCGCCGCCCTGCCCCAGGGCCCCCTGCGCCAGCGCCTCCTGCAGATCCTCGCCACCGGCAGCGAGTGGAACTGCAATCAAGCCCTCATGATGGTCCCCGATCTCGTCGACGACACGGTGTGGGCGGCGGCGATGGAGGTCGTCCTCGGCCACCCCAGGACTGGCCGCAGTTCGCCCGCAGCCTCGGCGACGGACCCCAGATCCTGCCCTTTGTACGTACCACCGCGAAGGCGTGGAAGAAGGACAAGCGCGGCAAAGGTGGTCGCCCAGGACGCCCTCCATGCCATCGCCTGCCAGGCCCTCGCCGCGACCGCCCGCGCCGGTCAGACCTGGCCCGAGGCCGACGACGCCTTCCTCCGCTTCGACCTGTGGAAGGCCGGCCTCCGCGACCACGACTTCAACCAGCGCGTCCTCCCGTGCCTCCAGCGCGCCCTCGCGGCGCTGCCGATGGAGCGCCGCCGCGAGGTCTATCTCCGCGGCCTCGATGCCGCCTCGCCGAAGACCTGCCTGCGCCCCCTCGCCTGTCTGGCCGCCGCCCCCTGCGACGAGGTCTTGGACCGAATCAAGCAGCTGCTCGCCAGCGTCGACGCCAAGCTCTCCGCGCGCGAGGACTGGCTGGAGCGCCTGCGGCGGGACACGCCTGCGGTCCACCAGGCGCTCGCGTGATCGCTAGGGCGATCCCCGAAACGCCGCCCGGTCGACGAACCCCAGCCGCTCGAGCAGCCGCGTCACGGCCGGGACCGGCAGCGTGCGGATCGCGTAACACGGGACCGCCCGCCCCTGTGATAGATCCGCCCCCATGCGACTCACCCGGCGCCCGCGACTCCTCGGTCTCACTGCCTGTGCCCTGTGGCTCGGCGCCTGCGGCGATCCGCCTGCGACCACGACCACCAGCGAAACCACCGGCGAGGCCACCAGCCAGGCCAGCACCAGCGGTTCGCCGACCACCGTCCCGACCACCGACATCCCAACCACCGACAGCCCGACCACCGACGGCCCGGGCAGCACCAGCGACGCCACCACCAGCGGCACCACTGGCGACACCACCGATGCCACCACCGACGCCACCACCGGCGACACCACCGGCGGCGAGGGCGTCTGCGGCGACGGCCTCCTCGACGCCGACGAGCAGTGCGACGACGGCCCCGACAACGCCGACACCAACTCCTGCACCTCGGAGTGCAAGAACAACATCTGCGGCGACGGCAAGCTCGGCCCCGGCGAGGGCTGCGACGACGGCAACGACGTCGACGACGACGAGTGCAGCAACCTCTGCGCCCTCACCACCTGCGGCGACGGCGAGGTCGCGGCCAGCGAGCAATGCGACGACGGCAACCCCGACAACACCGATATGTGCACCGTCGCCTGCACCAACGCCATCTGCAGCGACGGCTTCGTCCAGGACGGCATCGACGAGCAGTGCGACGACGGCCCCGACAACGCCGACAACGCCGCCTGCACCACCGAATGCAAGCAGAACGTCTGCGGCGACGGCAATGTCTACAATACGGGCGACGGCGACGAGGCCTGCGACAACGGCGTCGACAACGGCCCGGGCCAGCTGTGCACCGCAGATTGCCAGGACAACGTCTGCGGCGACGGCGACAAGAACCCCGACGAGGAGTGCGACGACGGTAACCTGGACCCCGCCGACGGCTGCTCCGCCGTCTGCCAGCTCGAGGGCTGCGGCAACAAGATCGTCGACCCCGGCGAGGCCTGCGACGACGCCAAGAACGGCGACAACGACGACGGCTGCACCGACGTGTGTCAGCTCCCCGCGTGCGGCGACAGCTTCATCCAGCCGAGCCTCGGCGAGACCTGCGACGAGGGCGGCGACAACAGCGACAACGCCGCCTGCACCCTCGCCTGCCAGGACGCCACCTGCGGCGACGGCCTCCTCTTCAGCGAGCAGGAGCAGTGCGACGACGGCAAGGACAACGGCCCCGGCAAGAGCTGCAACGCCAGCTGCATCACCAACATCTGCGGCGACGGCGACAAGGGCCCCGGCGAGGCCTGCGACGACGGCAACAAGATCGACAACGACAACTGCTCCAACGCGTGCAAGACCCCGCCTGCGGCGACGGCATCAAGCAGCAGGGCGAGCAGTGCGACAAGGGCCTGCAGAACGACAACCTCGGCGCCTGCACCCTCGCCTGCACCCTGCCCGTCTGCGGCGACACCTTCACCCAGCCCGGCGTCGGCGAGCAGTGCGACGACGGCAACCTGCTCGACACCGACACCTGCACCTCCGCCTGCAAGACCGCCACCTGCGGCGACCAGATCGTGTGGGCCGGCATGGAGGAGTGCGACGACGGCAACCAGAACAACCTCGACGCCTGCACCAACGGCTGCAAAAACCCCACCTGCTTCGACGGCCTCAAGAACCAAAACGAGACCGCCACCGACTGCGGCGGCAGCTGCAAGCCCTGCTCGATCGCCGGCCTGGTGATCAACGAGGTCGACTACGACCAGCCCGGCAACGACACTGCCGAATACGTCGAGATCCTCAACACCACCAACGCCCCGATCAGCCTCACCGGCGTCGCCCTCGCGCTCGTCAACTGCTCCACCAACCCCCCGGCGCTCTACGCCCCCTTCACCATCAGCCTCGCCGGCGCCGTGAGCATCAACCCGGGTCAATACCTCGTCATCGCCCCCGCCGCCTTCGCCGTGCCCGGCGGCGTGCTCAAGGTCAATTTCGCCGGCCCCGGCGATCAGGTCCAGAACGGCTCCCCCGACGGCCTCGCCCTGGTCAACACGACCACCATGACCCTGCTCGACGCCCTCTCCTACGAGGGCTCCTGCGGCGCCATCAACATTCCGGGCATCGGTATGGTCAGCATCGTCGAGGGGATGGCCGCCAACATCACCGACCCCGGCGCCGGCGCGCTCGCCCGCATCCCCAACGGCTACGACGGGAACAACCTGGCGACCGACTGGGTGCTGTCCAACACGCTGACGCCAGGGCTGGCCAACGTGCCGTGATTCTGGGCCCCGGGCCGGGCTCATGCCCGGCCAGGACTGCACTCCGTGACGCACGGAGGCCCGCGCCTCACCCGAACGATCGCAGATCCCCCGCCGGCGCGCTCGCCAGGTAGCTCTCCCACTTCCGGATCGTCAGCGCCTGGAACTCATGCACCGCCGGGTTTAGCTCGGCGATCGGCGCGTTCCAGTGCTCGTTGTAGCCGACCTGCTCGGCCTCGCAGGCCACCCCGTCCTCCTCGAGCAGCGGCTTGAACACCGCCTCCTTGGCGATGCCCAGCACCGGCTCCATCACCTGCCTGGGCATCTTCAGCGGCAAGAACGGGATCTTGAAGCCGTCGAAGTAGAACAGGAAGAAGGCCCGCGTGGTCTGCTCGTCGATGGGCAGGCAGAAGCACCAGTCCTTGATCTTGCCGTCCGTGTCCGACCACTGATACGGGTATTGATAACACAGCTTCATCGCATTCACGTTGGTGCGCGAGCGGTCGACGAAGTGGCGCATCAGCGGGCCCGCGGCCACCTGCGTGTCGTAGGCGACGTGCACGTTGTCGCCCTCGACCCGCAGGTCCGTCAATGTGCTGTCCGTGAACGGCTTGAACTTGCGGTGGAGATACGCGTGGGTGAAGTCGCTGACGTTGTCGATGATCATCGAATGGTGGGCCTTCCACGTGAAGTCCACCAAGAGCTTGGCCCACGGCTTTGGCCCCTCGAGCTCGGGGATCTCCGGCATCGCCACCGAATCGGCCCGCGCCGCCTCGCCGAAGAAGATCCACACCAGCCCATAGCGCTCGCGCACCGGGTAGTGGCGCAGGGTGATGTTCGGCAGCGGCTTGCCGAACAGCTCGTGCGGCACCTTGCACAGCTTCCCGCCGCCGTCGTAGGTCCACCCGTGATACGGGCACACCAGCTGGCAGTCCTCCACCCGCCCGATCGACAGCTTCAGCTGGCGGTGCGCGCAGCGGTTCTCCACCGCCCGCAGCACCCCGTCCTGGCCGCGAAACAGCGCCACCGAGCGCCGCCAGAACACCACCTCCATCACCTGCCCGGGCTTGACCCGCTTGCTGTACTCGACCGGATACCAGTAGTTCGGGTCGAGCCCCGCCGCCCGCACCTTCTGCCGGCGATTCTTGGCCTGCTCGAAGCTGGGCGGCGGCGGACGGCCGATCTGCGTGAGCGGCGGCGTATGCTGGGATGGCGAAATGGGCTTGTTCATGGCGGTCACACCCGGCGATAACGAATGCGGCAGGGCGGCGTCGGCCCGGCGATGAGGTTGGTGTAGTCGACCGGATAGCTCGACTCGAGCAGCTCGAACTCGAAGTGGCGCAGCAGGTGGCTCCACAGCGCGCGCAGCTGCAGCTGGGCGAACACGATGCCCATGCAGCGGTGCCGCCCCGCGCCGAAGGCGATGTGCCCGTACGGCGACTTCTTGTCCTCCTCGCGGGGCACGTGGTAGCCGCCGAAGTCGAATTCCTTGAGCACCCGCCGCATCACCAGGTGGATCGGCGGGAACAGGCGCAGCGCCTCCTTGATCGTGCCCTCCAGCAGCTTCATCTGCTGCAGATCGTCGTAGGTCAGCTGCTCGCGGTCGCCGAGGATCTGGCGCTGCTCCTCGACCAGGCGGCGGGCGATGTGCGGGTGCTGCCCGAGCAGGATGGCGATCCACGAGAAGGTCACGCCGCTGGTGTGGTGGCCCGCGAACATGATCGTCAGGATGAGCCCCGTGATCTCGTCCTCCGTCAGCGCCCGACCGTCCGCGTATCGCGCCTCGATCAGGGTCTGCAGGATGTCCTCGTGCACCTGCGGGTCGTGCCGCCGCGCCTCGACGATCTGGCCGATGAGCTCCCCATCTTCACCCGCGCCCGGTCGCGCCGCCGCATCGACGGCAGCGGCAGGTACGGCGCGAAGAATGACACCACATTAATCCCACCCTCGAGGTCATGGTAAAGCTGTGAGAACTCGCGCGACAGATTGTGCCGCATCTTCTCGCCGAGCAGGCAGCGCGTCGAGGTGTGGAGCGTGACCTCGTTGCCCACGTCGAGCATGTTGACCACGCCCTCGCGGCCCCACTTGCCGAAGTGGAGCTCCGCCTCGGCCACGAAGCCCTCCGCGTAGGTCCGCAGCCGGCTGTCGCGCAGCGCCTGGTGAAAGAAGCCGAGCTGCTCCTTCATGATGTGCGGCTCCGCGTCGTAGGCGATGCCCTTGCCGAACACCGGCGTCATCAGCTGGTACGCCTCGCGCTGGCTGACCTCGTCGTCCCTGAAGCGGAAGTACTTCTCCTGCGCCGCGTGCCCCGTCATCGCCACCGCCAGCGCGCCCGGCAGGCGCAGGCAAAACAGGTCGCCGAACATCGCCCGCCCGCGCATCATCATCGCCACCGGATCGGTGCGCATCTCCACCGCGTGACCGATCACCGGCAGCCCGCCCGGCAGCATCGGCGGCAGCCCCGGCGTGTCGAGCTTCAGCGGCTGCAACGCGGCCCACAGGGTCGACGCGGTCTGCTTCACGGTCTCGGGAACGGCGAACATCGCCGGCACGGTATCCGAGCGCATCATGCCGGGTACGACCGGCGCCCGCGCAAAGCCGTAGAGAAATCCGCGTGCGCGCCGCAAACTTCACGCATGCGCGCGACGAGCTCGCGCGGCCCTCGGCTAAAACCTCGGCCCATGGTCATCACACAGTCGCTGTCCGCCGCGCACGCCGCTTCACAGCAGGCCCTCGTCGCGGCGCCGCAGCTCGGCGTCACAACCGTGCTGCTCGCCCTGCTGGCCTACAGCGCCTTCTTCTTCGCCATGCTGCTCGCGGCGCGCGTGCTCCCCGGGCGGCGCGTGCTCGGCTTCCCGCAGCAAGGCGGCCAGCGCAAGACCTACCGCCTCAACGGCCTCGCCCAGTTCGCGCTCGTCCACTTCATTGTGATCGGCGCCACACTGGTGTGTGGAGCCTCGCTCGCCCCGCTGGTGACCACCTGGTTCTGGCCCCTGTTCGTCGCCGCCAACCTGTTCTCGCTGGTGTGGACCGTCGTGCTCTACACCGGCGCGCGCGCGCGCGGTGTCCCCTCGGATCAGGGCCTGCTCAAAGATCTATGGCTGGGCCGCGAGCTCAACCCCACCTGGCGAGACGTCGACCTCAAGGTCTTCGCCTACCAGCCCTCCCTGATCGGCCTCGGCCTGCTCATCGCCGGCTTCGCCTACGCCCAGCACGAGCAGCTCGGCCACCTCACCCCGCAGATGCTCGCCTACCAGGCCTTCTGGTGGCTCTACCTGTTCACCCACTACCGCGACGAGCCCGGCGTACTGTCGATGTACGACGTCATCGCCGAGAAGTTCGGCTTCATGCTCGTCTGGGGCGACCTCGTGCTGGTGCCCTTCTTCTACTGCACCGCCGGCTGGTACCTGCTGGCGAACCCGGAGCCTCTCGCCACGCCCACCCTGCTCGCGCTGATCGCCAGCTTCACGCTCGGCCTGTGGGTGTTTCGCGGCGCCAACAAGCAGAAGCACACCTTCAAGGTCGACCCCGCGGCCAAGATCTGGGGCGAGGCCCCGCGCCTGCTCGGCGGTCGCCTGCTCGTCTCCGGCTGGTGGGGCGTCGGCCGCAAGATCAACTATACGGGCGAGCTCACCGTATACTTCTCGATCGCCGCCCTCGCAGGATTGACGCACATCGGGCCATTCCTGGTCCCGCTGTGGCTGCTGGCATTGCTGCTCCACCGCGCCTGGCGCGACGAGCAGCGCTGCAGCGCCAAGTACGGCGAATTGTGGCAGGAGTATCGCCGGGTCGTGCCCGCCCGAATGTTGCCAGGATGGGCGGCCCTGCGGCGCCTGCTGGGCCGCCTGCGGGCCCGCGCCTGACGCACGCGATCGACGGGGCGCCCGCCCGGGCCCCTGAAATATGCACACTCTCGGGCGCTCACCCGCGGCTCACCAAGCCGAGGCCCGGGGCGGGCGCCCGGGCGCCCGCCCGTGCCCCTGAAATATGCACACTCTCGGGCGCTCACCCGCGGCTCAGCAAGCCGAGGTTTGGGGCACCCCCGGATCTCGGCGCGATGGGGCCCCCGGATCCCGACGCGCCCCCGACGACGAGCAGCGGCGGCGGCGGTTTGCGCGGCAGGTCGAGCGTGAAGACGCAGCCCTTGCCCGGCAGGTCGCGCACGTGGAGGAGCCCGGCGGACGCCTGGGCGGCCTTGCGACAGATGGAGAGCCCGAGCCCGAGCCCGCTGTGATCGCTGCCCCGCTGGGCGAAGGAGCGGAACAGATTCTCGGGCTTGCCTGGCGGCAGGCCGCCACACTCGTCCTCGATCTCGAACAGCACCCGGTCCGCCGTGGCCCGCACCCGCAGCGCGACGACCGTGCGCTTGTGCGTGAACTTGAAGGCGTTCTGCAGCAGGTTCGCCACGGCCGCGGCGATGATCTGGCGATCGCCCTCGACCCACACCGTGCGATCGACCGAGCTGACCGCGAGGCTAAGGCCCTGCACCTTCGCCTGCAGCGACGCCCCGATCTCGATCTCCTCGACCAGCTCCGCCACCGCGATGAGCTCGCGGTGCTCGATGCCCGCGTCGAGGCGGACATCGGCGAGCGAGCGATCGACGAGGTCGCGCAGCCCGAGCAGGTTGCGGTCGAGGACCTGGCCGGTGCTGCCGCTCACCGCGACCCGCCCGGTCTTGATCAACTCGAAGGCGAGCATCGCCGCGTTGAGGAGATTGCGCAGCTCGTGCGCCAGGGTGCCGAGGCGCTCCTGCTCCGCGTCCGCGATCGTACCCTCCCGCGAGCGGGAGAACTCGGTCACCGCCTCGGCGATCGCGTCGTCGAGGCAGAGGTTTAGGACCTTGAAGTCCTCGGTGGAGATCGGCACGTTCTGCGCGACCGCGAGCGACGTGACCGTCTGACAGACATCGCCGTAGTCGTGCACGACCTGGCCGATGCTAAGGCCCATGCGGAGCAGGTCACGGCCGTGCCGCGCGGCGCTCAGGCTGAGCTGCTCGTGGTCCGTGGACGCGCTGGTCTGGGCCCGTACCAGCGCCTCGCCGAGCTGGTCCAGGAAGATCGGGATCCCGTTCAAAAGCTCCGCCTCGCTGGGCTTCGGCGCCGCCCGTGAGGCGACCCGCTCGCGCGTGCCGGCGATGATCGCCTCGCGGTTGGTGGAGACGAAGTCTGCGAGCATGGCCGCGACAGTGCACTCCGGCCCTAACAAAGGCAAGCGGCGGCAAAATAGCGACTCCCTTTGCGTTACTCGGCGCCAGACCCGCGCGATGGTGCGGCCGAAGCGGGTGGACAGACCCAGAAAATCCATCCACAGCTCCACCATGCGGCTCACCGAGTTCATCCAGGCGAATCATGAGGCCATCATCGCCGAGTGGGTGCAGTTCGCCACCACCCTGCTCCCGTGGGCGAAAGGTATGAGCGAGCGGGCGCTGCGCGACCACGCCGGCGAGCTCCTCACCGCGGTCGTCAGCGACATGAAGGCGCCGCAGACCAGCGAGCAGCAGGCCGAGAAGTCACAGGGCCTGGCCGCGCCGGGGGCCCTCACCAGCGTCGGCCAGAAGCACGCGGCCCAGCGCCTCGCTACCGGCTTCAACCTCGACCAACTCGTCTCCGAGTATCGCGCCCTGCGGGCCAGCATCCTCCGCCTGTGGGCCGACGCCAACGGCGAGGAGCACCGCGAGCTCAACCGCTTCAACGAGGCGATCGACGAGAGCCTCACCGAGGCGACGATCCGCTACTCGGAGATGCTCGGCCGCACCCGCGAGCAATTCCTCGCCATCCTCGGCCACGACCTGCGCAATCCGCTGGGCGCGATCCTCATGGGATCGACGATGTTGGCCCGATCGGAGCGCCTCGACGACAAGCAGGCCAGGATCGCCGCGCGCATCCTGAACAGCGCCAGTCGCATGAATCGGATGGTCAGCGATCTATTGGATCTGACGCGCACTCGCCTCGGTGCTGGCATTCCGGTCACGCCGCGGGCGATGGATCTGGCGCCCATCTGCCAGGCGGTGATCGCAGAGCTCGAGGCGGTCCACCCCGACTCTCACCTGCGATTCGAGGCCTTCGGCGACCTCGTCGGCACCTGGGACAGCGACCGGCTCACCCAGGTGATCTCAAACCTGGTGGCGAACGCCCTGCAGCACGGCGGCGAGGGTGGCAGCGTCAGCGTCGTCGCCGAGGGGCTCGGCGACACGGTCGCGCTGCGGATCAACAATCATGGGCCGCTCATCGCCCCGGAGGCGATGCGAATGATCTTCGAACCCATGCTCCGCCAGCCGACCCCGGATGGCGACCGGAACAGCACCGGCCTCGGCCTCGGCCTCTACATCGCGCGTGAGATCGTGGTCGCCCACGGTGGCACGATCGGCGTGACCTCGACCGAGGCGGCGGGCACCACCTTCACCATTCAGATGCCCCGCCATCCCGCCGACACCGCGCAATAGGCAGCCCGCAATGGAAAAAGGGGCCAGCGCCGCACGGCGCCGACCCCAGGAGCGTCCATGACGCCCTCCCTGATGGCATCCGCGGATGCCATCCGCGATGCCAACTCGCTCAGCCCGCCGCGGCCGGCGTGTCGCACTTGGCCTTGGCCTTCTCGAGCCACGGATCGAGCGCCGGGTCCTTCAGGCTGTACTTCTTGGCCGCCTTGAACACCTGGTCGACGTGGTAGTCGCAGACGTACTGCATGGTCGGCACGACCGCCGGCAGGATCGCGTTGCCGAGGTCGATGTAACAGGCCTTGGTGACCTCGGCGAGCTTGGTCTTGGACCAGTCGTTGCCGAGCTTCTCGAGGTCCTCGACGGCCATGCCGCACTGGAAGGGCACCTCGTTGGTCTTGGCATCGAGGTTCTTCTTGGCCTCGGCGATCGCCTCGGTCGCGCGGCGGGCCGCGTCGACCTCCTTGCACAGCGCCTCCGCCTTGGTCTTCGCCTCGGGCGAGACCTTCTCGGCGGTGAGGGTCAGGTCGAAGCACTTGCCCTCGGGGTCGCCGCCCTTGTCGCGGATCGCCTCGAGGTCCTTGGTCGCGGTGTCGAGCGCCTTGGTGAACAGATCACCGCACAGCTTCTTGACGCCCTCGTCCTTGATGTCGCTGAACTTGCAGGTCGACAGCGCGTCGTCCAGCTTCTCGCCGGTGGCCAGCGCCGCCTCGATCTCCTTCTTGACCTTGCGGGCGTACTTGGCGTCGCTGAGGGCGTCCTTGCACTTCTTGAAGTCCTCGCAGCCGGCCTTCGCCGCGCACTCGAGCTCGGCCTTCTCGGACTCGGCGTCGCGGTCCTTCTTGTCGCGACACTCCTTGAGGGCGAGGTCCTTGAGGCCCTCGAACAGCGCCTTCTGCTCGGCCGGCGCGCACTCGATCTCCTTGTTGAAGACTACGGCGCAGTAGTCACCGCCGCCGCAGCCGGGGGAGACGAGGAGGCCGAGGCCGAAGGCCAGCAGGCCCGAGCCGAGAAACATGCGATTCATCGTGTTCATGAGAGGTGTTCTTCGTGGTTCGTGGGGGGGGGTGAGGGAGGGGGCTTCGCCGACCCGTTCAAGGCGTCGTACCCCGAGTCGTGCGAATTTGCGCCGCGCATTACCACGAAAAACACCCCGCTGTAAATCCAAACCGCGGGGCTCCCGCCCCCCGCGTGGGACGGGATCCAGGCCCCGCGGAACATCGCTCCGCTACTTCCCGCGTCGCGCTGGCCTCGGCGCCGCGCGGCTCGTCGACTTGCCTGGCTTCCAGACCACGTCATGACGCACACCGACGTAGGTCGGGAATCGCGGCACCCCGCCGTCGCTGAGCTCCTGGTAGCGAAACGTGATGATGCTGCCGACCGGCGGTGGATCTTCACGCTCGGCGTCGCTGAGGCCGCTGCCCACCGCGAAGGCCGTGCCGTCCTGCAGCTCGACCAGCAGGGCCCCGAGGCGACCGCGGTGCCGCCCCGCGCCCGCCTGATGCCCGACCACCCGCGCCTCGGTGTCAAAGAAGCTCTTGACCTTGAGCAGGCTGTGCGAGCGGCCCACCTCGTAGCCCGAGCCCGGCCGGCGCAGCATCAGCCCCTCGCCGCCCAGCGCCTCGACCCGCTTGAGCTCGGCCCGCAGGTGCTCGACGCTCTGACACGGCTCGTGCGGGTGAGCTCGCACGAACTCCAGCGGCCGCCCGGCGATGAACTCGTGGTAGTGGCGCACCCGGGCCTCGAACGCCCCGCCGTGGCCCGGCGCGTCGAACACGAGGTACTTCACCTCGCGCCACGCGTCGCTCTGGTCCTGTCGACGCACGATGCTCACGGTCCGCTGAAACGCCTTGCGGTCCAACCACAGCTCGCCGTCCAGCGGGAAGCTCGGCAGCCCCGCGGTGAACCAGCCCGGCGCGAAGTACTGGTTGCCGAGCCGCGACAGGAAGCGCTGCCCGTCCCAGTAGGCCCGCACCCCGTCGAGCTTCTCGCTCATCCACCAGCCCTTGAGGTCGGTCTCGTTGTCCCACACGTGCGCCAGCAGCAGCGGCGGCGCGGCGGCCTCGTCCGTCTCCGCCGCGCTGCTCGTCGCGCTCGCGCTGCCCGTCGCGGCCGCCCGGGTCGCGCGCGGCCCACTCGTCGCAGCCGCAGCGCCGCCGACCCGCGCCTCCTCGACCGCGTCGCCCCGCAGCTTCTTGAGGTGCTTGCAGCTGCGCCGCTCGGGCGACGCCGACTGGTTGCGCCACGCCGGACAGCTGCACGAGTACACGCCGCCGATGTTCTTGAGCACGTAGGGCTTGGCCCCCGATCCCTGCACCTCGAGCGAGGCGCCGTCCGCCAGATCCGTCATCCGCACCGTCCTTGTTGGCGCGGACAGGTTAGGCGAGTTGTTGCATCTACGGGAGATCAGGGGTCAGCGCCATCAGGTCGGCGCGAGCGAGCCCGTCCCCGTTCAGGAGGCCGTGCTGGAACGCGAGCACGGCCGCGCGCGGCGTCGCGCAGCCGAGCAGCGCATAGGCCCGGCCCAGCACGACCCACTCCTTCTTGCCGATCCGGCCATCGAACACGCAGGCGACCGCCAGCATCTGCACCGCCACGCGCCGCTCCCCCGGCGCGAGCCGCCCGATCAGCGCCAGCGATCGACCCGAGTCGTCGATCTCCTCCACCGCGCACTCGCCAAGCCGCTGCTGCAGCGCCGTCAGCAGCTCGACCAGGTTCGGGTGGAAGTCGGCGCTGCGGACCACCGCCGTGGCGACCGCCCGGAACAGCGCCTCGCTCAGCGCCTCGGACGGCGCCTCCACCTGTCCCAAGAGACACTCGACCAGCTCGCGCGCCGCCGACGGCCCGATCGCCCGCAGCCGGGCCTCGCGCAGCGCCCGGCGGCACACAAACGCGTCCCAGCACGCCGTCACCGGCACCGCGATGAACGGGATCCAGCTGCGCAGGCCGGCGCGCCCGAACGCCCGCACCAGCAGCTTGCGCAGCAGGAAATTGCTGACGCTGACCTTCGCCTTGTACACCACCGTGGCCAGCAGCAGGCGCCAGCGCGAGGCCTCGCGCCGCGGGTTGATGCCGAACATCGGCCGCGGCGGGTTCGGGATCTCGAGCGCCGCCCGGGCCAGCATCGCCGCGAACACCTCGTCGCTGTCGTCGTCGCTGTCGTCGTCGGGCTGGAACAGCACCACCCCCGCCGCCTCCGCCAGGCGGTGCACCGAGATGATCGCGTTCCAGTAGATGAACGACAGCTCGACGATCGCCACCGGCAGCGCCGTCAGCAGCGTCACCGCGAGGTAACGCGTGTACTCGATCCAGCTGACGTCGTCGGGCTCGTCGCCCAGCAGCGGCCTCGCCAGCACGGAGACCGTCGCGCCCAGCGTGGCCGCGAAGGCCCCCGCGCCCGCCGCCCGCAGCACCGCGTTGCGCTCGATCCTCCGCAGCGTCCGCCGCTCCTCCGGGTTCAGGAAGTGCACCGCGTCGCCCGCCCGCGGCTTCGCCCCGACCCCCGCCTTGCGCTTGAAGTAGCCGACCGCGAATCGTTCGACCCGCCGCCGCTTGCCCAGGCGGTCGACCTCGACGCGCGGCGCCTCTGCCCCGTCGTCGACCGCGACGCGCCGCGCCTCTGCCCCGTCGTCAGCCGCGCCGCGCCGCGCCTCTGCCCCGTCGTCAGCCGCGCGCGCCCGCTCGTCCCCTGCGCCCGACCCCGACACGCCGGCATCATACAGCACTATCCTGGCGACCATGTCCGCCGTGCCCGTGCCAGACCTCGCCGCGCTGCTCGCCCGCCTCGATCGCCTCTCCTTCAGCGAACGCCTGCGCGAGGCGGCCGCGTTCGCCCGCGACCGCCGCAGCGACCCCGGCCTGCCCGCCGCGATCGAGCGACTGCTCGCCGACGACGCCCACGCCGCCGAGCTCGCCGTGGTCATGGCCCGCGCCAACCAGCTCGGCGCACCGCTGCAGCTCGCGCTCACGCACCGCTCGCAGCGAGTGCGCCGGCTGGCGATCGACGCCCTGGTCCACCTCGCCGATCACCCCGCGCAGGGCCCCGACCTCGCCGCCCTCGCGCTCGAGCTGCCGCTCGCGCTGCGCCGCGTCCTGCTCAAGGCCCTGGTCCGCGGCGGCCAGCGAGTCACCGCCCGCCGCCTGTTCCCCGGCCTGCTCGCCCGCTCCGGCCCGCGCGAGGCCGCGGTGCTGCTACCTGTCCTCGAGGACAGCACGCTGCGAGCCCACCTGCCAGCCCTCGCCCACGCGGTCGGCAGCTGGCGCAGCCTCTACCTGCACCACCCGCGGGTCGTCGTCGATCACCTGGACGCCCGCCTCACCGCCGCCGCCCCGCGCGAGCAGCCCGCGATCTGGATCGGCCACCGCGGCCTCGTCAGCGCGCTCGCCGAGCTCGGCCCCGCCGCCCTCCTCGACCTCCTCGATCGCCACGGCGACAGCTGCCCCGCGAGCCTGCTGTGGGCCCGGCTCGGCGAGCTCGCCCGCGTCGACCCGGAGCGCAGCCTCGCCTGGCTCGAGCGCCCCGAGCCGCGCGCCTGGGCCCTGCGCGCCGGCCTCCCGCGCGGCCTCCTGAACCGCGTCGTCGCCCTGGGACCCGCCCACAAGCTCCGCCTCGCCCGCCTCCTCGGCGAGCAACCCGAGCGGCTCGCCCCGCTGCTGAAGGTCGTCGCGCCCGGCCAGCGCGAGGCCCTGTTCACCGCCGCCTTCGCCGGCCAGGGCCTCGCCGCGCGCGTGTGGCCGGATGTCCTCTTGGACAGCTTGCCGCGGGCCCTCCAGCGCCGCGAGGCCGCCCGCATGCTCGCGTTGCCGCTGGTGCGCGCCGACCCCGAGCGCGGCCAGGCCCTCGCCGCCTACCTCGCGCCGAGCGACGCCGAGGCCACCTTGCTGCCCACGCTGCGGGCCGCCGACGCCGAGCTGCGCGGCCGCGCCGTCGCCCGCGTGATCGCCTGCGCCGGTCGCGACGGCCGCGTCGCGCCGGCCCTCGCCCTGCTCGCCCCGCGCCTGCGCAACGACCAGGATCCCGTGCGCCTGCAAGCATTCACCGCCCTCGCGCGGGTCCCCGTCGGCGCCTTCGTCGACGCCGACGCCGACGCGCTGCGAGCCGTCGTCGTCGCCGCCACCGAGGCCCGCGACACCTCGTACGCGACGCGCCAGCAGATCCAGCAGCTCGCGTTCCGCCTGCTGCGCGGCCACGCCGAGCGCGCCGGCGAGGGCCTGTTCCAGGCCGGCCTCGATCTCCTCGGCCTGCTCGCCGGCCAGACCGGCACCCTGCAGCTCCCCGACCTCTCGCGCGGCCTCCCGCGCCGCAGCGCCCCGGCGATCGTCGCCGCCCTCGCGGCCCGCATCACCGCCGCCAACCAGCGCGATCGCCCCGAGCTCGTGCTCGGCCTCGCCGCCGCGCTCGGCCGCCGCCGCTTCGGCCTGCAAGCGCTCACCGAGCTCCTCACCCCGCTCACCCGCAAGCAGCCCGTCGGCACCGTCGCCGGCCGCGCGATCGTCCTCCTGCTCGCCGACCCACAGGGCCGCGACGATCGCGTCCGCGAGCTGATCGCCTGGGACCCCAGCGTTATCACCCTGCAGCCCGTGCTCATGCACCTGCACCGCCGCCGCCAGGCCTGGCTCGACCCCTTCCTCGACGGCACGCCGCTCAAGGGCCGCTTCGTCAGCGGCGCCACGATCTACCTCCTCCCCGTCCACAACGGCTTTCACCGCTGGCTGCCGCGCCAGCAGCGGGCCTTCCTCCGCCTGCTCGTGCTCGCCGCCAGCGACCGCAAGCACCCGTCCCACAGCCGCGCCGCGATCCTCGGCCAGATCGCCCGCCTCCCGATCGTCGACGCCGCCCTGCTCGCGCCCTTCGTCGCCAGCGACGAGGTCCCGATCGCCGAGGCCGCTCTCGGCGCGCTGGCCTGGCTGGACGCCCCCGCCGAGGCCCTTCCGCTGCTGCTCGCCAACCTCGACGGCGACCGCGCCCGCGTCGCCATGTACGCGCTGCCCCGCGTCGCCCGCTATCTCGACGGAGCCGTCCTCGCCGCCGCCCTGCTCGAGCTGATCGCCGGACCTGGCCGAAAGGTCACGGTGCGCAAGGAGGCCCTGCGCCTGCTCGGCGAGCACCGCAGCCCCGCCAGCGTGCCCGCGCTGCAGGCCGCGCTGGCCCGCCCCGATCTCCACAAGGACGTCGCCATCGCCGTCGGTCACGCCGCCCGCAACCTCCTCGACGACCCCCGCGCGCTCGAGATCCTCGCCCGCCTCGCCGCCTCGCCCGAGCCCGACATCGCCCGCAGCCTGCTGGACCCGCGCCCCGATCTGCTGCCCGCCCCGGCCCGCCCCGGCTACGCCGCGCTGGTCCGCGGCCTGGTCCGTCACCCCGATCTCGCGACCCGCCGCGCCGCCACCCGCGCCCTGCCGATCTGGTCTTCGGGACAGGAGGCAACGATCGCCGACGACCTGGTAGCGACCCTGCTCGACCTCGTCGCCGGCGACACCTGGTCCGACGCCTGCGCCGCGCTCGTCGCCGTCGCCGCCGACGGCCGCTGCAGCGCCGCCCTCGAGCGCGCCGCCGCCAGCCTCGCCGCGAGCGCCGACCTCCAGCTCCCACACACACCAGCGACCTCCGCCACGCCGCCCGCCACCAGCGCCACGACCTCCGCAACGCCACCCACCACCAGCACCACGACCTCCGCCGCCTCGCCGCTGGCGGTGCTCCTGACCGGCGACGCCGCGATCCCGCACGACGCCCGCGATCTCCCCGCCCGTCAGCGCCTGCTCGCCCTGGTCGCCGCGCTGCGCGGGCAGGAGCTCGCGCGCCGCCTCGAGCGCCGCGCCGATCTCGAGCGAGTCGCCGACGCCCTCGTCGCCGACGACCTCTGGCCGCTGGCCGCCGGCCTGCGCCTCGCCGGCCTCGATCTCGCCGCCACCGCGACCGCCGCCGACGCCCTCCGCACCCTCGCCGCCGACGCCCGCGCCGACGCCTTCCTCGGCGAGCTCATCACCTGCCTCTCGGGACAGATCGACGCCAGCTCGGCCCGCTGTGATCCGCACGCGCTGCTAGCCCTCGCCGCCGCGCTGGCCGGCGCCGCCGCCCCGGCCGCCCGCCTCGCGGTCGCGCTCGTCGCCGCCGCCGGCACGCGCAGCACCTGGCCCGACGCCGCCCGCGACGCGCTCACTTATCTTCGCGCCCACGCCGACCTGCGGGTGCGCCACGCCGCCCGTCAGGTCTTCACCGACCCGGAGGCGCCGGTCCTACCCCTGTGATCAGCTCGCGTTGATCTTGGTCCAAAACAGCGTGCCGCTGAACGTCGTCATGCTGGTGTTGCTTGGGCACAGCGGCAGCGCCTGCCCATCGCAGACCACCTGCGCCGCCGAGTAGATCGAGCTGCGCGGCGTACCGACGCAGGCCGCCCCGGTCTTGGTCCACACCACCTCGGTCGGGTCGCTCGCGTGCACGAAGGTGTTGATGTTGTACTTGTCGCGCAGCTGCAGCGAGGTGCCCGTCTCGGTCCACGGCGTGCCGTCGAAGCAGTAGTCGGCCCGGACCACGCGGGTCGCCACCTCGAAGTCCGACAGCACCCGATCCCACGGCTTGTAGCCCCACACGATCGCCTTGCCGACCGCCCCCGAGGTGCACGCCAGGTATACGGTGTCCTTGCGCGTCGCCATGGCGCCGGTCATCGCGTCGACCGTGACGTCCTTGATCGGGATCAGCGTGTGATTGCCGGCCGAGTCGGCATCGCACACCGGGACCACGTTGCCCTCGAGGTCGAGGGTCTCGAACACGTAGCGCGACTCATCCGGCGACACCTGCACGTGCGACGCGATCCAGATCTCGGCCGCGACGCCCTCGTCGTCCTCGCCCTCGACCAGCGTCAGCTGCCAGCGCGAGCCGACCAGGTCAGCCCCGCTGTAGGTCGTGGTGCCGACCTTCGCCTTGAGGTTGCCGTCGACCGCCGACACGCTGCTCGCCGTCAGCCATTGATCGCCGGGCCGCCGGATCTGCAGGCCATTGAAGCGCACCCCGTCGTGGCTCGCGCCCTTGAGGTCGATCTCCGAGAACAGCGTCGCACCGATCAAGCTGGTGTTGAGCCACACCCCGCCGAAGCCGCCGCCCCCGGGGCGCAGCGTGACCTCACCGAGGTCTTCGTCGACCCCCTCGATCCCGTCACAGCCGGCGACGAGGCCGGCGCTCACGATCAACAAGGAAAACAGGCTGCGAGCGTTCATGGTGGTTCTCCGGCGAGCGCTCATTGCGACCCGCTGCGCCCCGACTCTGCGACCTCATCGCACCTCGGCCAGCGCTACATTTTCCTGCACCGATCGGCCCGACGCTCCGACACGAACAACTCAGGATCCACCCTGCGGTTTCGCGGCGCTCCTGCGAATTGCCAGCACCCGCACCGGCCAAGACCGCCGCCTACCCTGCCACCCGTCGCCATCAGAGTCCGCACGAGCCCCGGACATTCGCCAGCCGCGTCGCCGCCGCGCGACCCACGAGGAAGTGCGAGGTGTCCGCCAGGCCGCAGCCACGCGGCGCCTGCGCTGTCGCTGCCCCGGGCACGATTCATGGCTGTCTCCACAGACATGTCCTCAGGGACATATCCCATCCCCGCACCGCGCCGCGCCCGCAGCAGCCCGCGTCCGCGCCCGCGCCCGCGCCCGCGTCCTCCCGCGCGGCGCCCCGGCCCGATCGCCCCTATCCTCGCGGCGTCGACGGGCAGGTGGCATGGCAACGCGGACGGGCGAGACGGTCGGGGAGGGCCAGAAGACGCTGGTCGCGCCCCCGCCGACGGCCGTCGCTACCGTCGAGCACCGCGCCGCGCTGGCGGCGACCCAGCTGGTCGCGCGCCCCCCGATCGCCGACGACGGCCGCCGGACCCCGCTGCCCCTGACACCGCCGCGACCCGCCGGACTGCTCGCCCGCATCGGCCGCTTCACCGTGCTGGGGCGCCTCGGTGAGGGCGCCATGGGCATCGTCTACGCCGCCTACGACGATCAGCTCGACCGCAAGGTCGCCGTCAAGGTGCTGCGCAGCGACACCACCCGCCACGCGCCCCAGGCCCGCGACCGCCTGCTCCGCGAGGCCCAGGCGATGGCCCGCCTCTCGCACCCCAACATCGTCACCGTGCACGAGGTCGGCGCCCACGACGGCGAGGTGTTCATCGCCATGGAGTTCGTGCGCGGCCAGAGCCTGGCCAGCTGGATGCGCACGCCCCGGAGCTGGCGCACCAGCGTCGAGACCCTGCTGCTCGCCGGCCGCGGCCTCGCGGCGGCCCACGCCGCTGGCCTCGTCCACCGCGACTTCAAGCCCGCCAACGTGCTCGTCGGCAGCGACGGCGCCGTCAAGGTCCTCGACTTCGGCCTCGCCCGCGCCGTCGACCACGTGGCGATCGCCGACACGCCCGCGCCGCTGCACAGCCCACACGCCACCTCCTTCGACGCCCACCTCACCCACACCGGCGCGGTCCTCGGGACCCCCGCGTTCATGGCCCCCGAGCAGCACCTGGGCCTGCCCGCGACCGCCCAGAGCGATCAGTTCAGCTTCTGCGTCAGCCTCTACGAGGCGCTCTACGGCCAGCCCCCCTTCGACGACAGCAGCCTGCTCACGCTCGCCTACGCGGTCACCCAGGGCAAGCTGCGCGAGCCCCCCAGCGGCGCCACCGTGCCCGCCGCGCTGCTGCAGATCATCACCCGCGGCCTCGCCGTCGATCCAGAGCGCCGCTTCCCGTCGATGACCACGTTGCTGGCCGCGCTCGCCCGCACGCTCGAGCGCCGGCGCGTCCCGTGGTTCGTCGTCGCCGGCGTCGCCGGACTGATCGCCGCCGCCGGCTTCACCGCCGCCTCGCTGCGCCCCGGCGAGGACGCCTGCGCCGCCGCCAGCCACGAGCTCGTCGGGGTCTGGGACGAAGCGGCCGCCACCGCCGTCCGCGACGGCCTGCGCAGCACCGGGCGGAGCTTCGCCGACGACACCTGGACCCGCGTCCAGGCCCGCCTCGACGCCTACGCCCGCGAGCTCGTCGACATGCGCCACGACGCCTGCCAGGCCCACGACCAGGGCCGCGCCTCGACCCGCCTCTTCGATCTGCGCACCGCCTGCCTCGACCAGCGCCACACCAGCCTCGCTGCCTTCGTCGCGATCTTGCAGCGCGCCGACGCCGAGGTGCTCGCCAACGCCGCCGCGGCCGCGGCCAACCTGCCGCCGATCGCCAGCTGCGGCGACACCCAGGCGCTCACCGACGCCGTCCCACCGCCCGACGACCCCGCCAGCGCCGCCCGCGTCGCCGAGCTGCGCGGCGTGCTGGCCGAGGCCCACGCGCACGAGCTCGCCGGCCAGTTCGCCCGCGGCCTCGAACTGGTCGACGGCATCGTCCCCGGCGAGCTCGACTACCCGCCGCTGCGCGCCGAGATCGGCCTGCGTCGCGGCAGCCTCCTCAGCGAGGCCGGCCGCCACGGCGAGGCCCTCAGCGAGCTCACCGCGGCCCTGAGCGTCGCCATCGCCAGCGGCCACGACCTCGCCGCCGCCACCATCGCCACCCGCCGCGACTTCGTCCGCGCCGCCCGCCTGCAGCAGGGCCACGAGGTCCTCGCCGACGCGCCGATCGTCGACGGCCTGGTCGCCCGCGTCGAGTCGACCCGCGAGGGTCGCGAGCAGCGCGGCGACCACCTCAACAACCTCGGCATCGCCCACGCCGTGCTCGGCGAGCTGCAGCCCGCCCGCGACTACTTCATCGCCTCGATCGCCGCCCGCCGGGCCGTCCTCGGCGACGATCACCCGCAGGTCGTCTACGCCCTCGGCAACCTCGGCCTCGCCCTGCTCAGCAGCGACGACGCCGCCGAGGCGACCCGCCAGCTGCGCACCGCCTTCCGCGGCGCCGAGTCGAGCCTCGGCCCCAAGCACCCGCACGTCGCCCTCCTCGCGATCAACCTCGGCATCGGCCTCCTCAGCCTGCACCACCAGCGCGAGGCCGCCGGCTACTTCGCGCGGGCCCTCGCGCTGCAGACCGAGCTGCTCGGCCCCGACGCCCCCGACCTCCACTACGTGCTCACCGCGATCGGCGACCTCGCGCTCGCCCAGCGCCGCTGCGTCGACGCCGAGGCCAGCTACCGCCGCGCCCTCCAGATGCTCGGCGAGGGCGAGGCCCCGACCAACCCCGCCGCCCTCACCCCGCTGCTCGGGCTCGCCAGGGCGGCCGCCTGCCGCGACGACTTCGCCGCCGCCCGCCGCCACTTCGCCCGCGCCCACGCGCTGGTCGGCGAGCTTCGGCGCCGACGAGCTGCGCGCCGCCGAGGTCGCCGATCACCACGGCGACATGCTGCTCCGCGCCGGCGAGCCCAAGCCCGCGCTCGCGCAGTACCTCCGTGGCCTCGAGATCCGCAAGGCCCGCCTGCCCCAGGGCGCCCCGCTGCTCGCCGAGTCGCTGCGCCGCCTCGCCGAGCTCGACCGCCGCGGCGGCCGCTACCCCGAGGCCGCCGCCCTGCTGCAGCAGGCCCAGACCCTGCGCGAGGGCGGGCCGATGGCCGAGAGCCCCGAGGCCGCCGAGATCCACCTGCGCCTCGGCGACCTCGCGCTCGAGCGCGGCCAGGCCACCGTCGCCCGCGCCGACTACGAGCGCGCCGTCGCCATCTACACCGCCGTCAGCGACAGCGACACCCCCAACCTCGCCCTGGCCCGCTTCGGCCTCGCCCGCGCCCTCAGCAGCGAGTCTGGCGGGCTCGCCCCCAACGCCCGTGGCCTCGCCGAGCAGGCCCTCGCCGCCCTCCAGTCGCGCGGCCCAGCGTATGAGCCCGAGCAAAAGGCGATCCGCGCCTGGCTCGCCGCCCGCGCCCGGTGATCACAGGACCATATGAGTCACTTGCGTGGGCGCAATATCCCGTGAGCTGGACGCAGGGTATTGGACATACACCGGACAATCGAACGAATCCCGGTAGGTCGCGGCGATCGACGAATCGCTACTTGTCCGTCGCCTTCTCATAGGGCTGAGCAGCGGCTTGTCAGGCCACGCCATATGAAAAGAGATGGGGGACCGAGCAGCAACAGGCGGAGGGCGTCCTCCACGTGTACGTTTGTGTACTCGGGGTGGTGAGCGCGGATCCCGCGCGGCGGTGATGATCCGCGCTCGTCGGACATCTGGCAGCGCGAGCTCAAGGCGCCGTGCGTCGCTCATCCGACGGTAGACGGCAAACTGAACCGCATCAGCCTCCGGCGTCGCGTCTGCGGCGTGTGGCATGGCTTCAGGCCCACGATATCCGGGGCCGCACGCGCGCGCCAGCGTCGCGGGGACGGCCGAGCGTCGGGGCAGTGCGGCGATCAGGCCGCGGGTGAACAAAGGCGTTCGCCGCGAAGGCGTACAGCGGGTGAAGCGTCGGCCCTCCCACAGCCAAGACGGACGTCGACCACGGTTCGCCCTGACGGCGTGGGCGGGCACCAGCCGGCACCCGGCACCGACACCACCCGGCACCCTCGATACCGAGACCGACACCGACACCAACACCGACACCGGCACGACCGCCTGACCCCGCGACTCGCCGGCCTCCCGACCTCGACTCCGACCGGCGGCCGCGTGTATTGTCGACGCCGGGCGCACCTCGTTGCAGCTCCCCGGTCCGCCCAGGCTGTTCGGACGCGATCGACAACTCGAAGAGCTCGACGACGCCTACGGCCGACGCCTCGAAGAGCTCGCCGACGCCGAGACCGAGACCCTCACCTGGCCCGCCCCTGAACCTCCTCCTCCGCTCGTTCCACCTTCGCCCCGCGGAGCACGCCCATGCTGACACCCCCCTGGGACCCGACCTTACGCCCCGATATCGCCATCCTCATCGCCCTCCCCGAGGAGTTCCGCACCCTCGCGGATGAATATTCGCGCGACTGGTACCCCATCCAAATCCCCTATACCTCGGCAGGCGATTTCCTATTCGTCGGGCCGGGTGGATATCGCTGCATGGCCACGCTCATGCCGAAAATGGGCCCTTCCGTCGCGGCTGGTCAGCATGCGGTTACTCGCGCCGCGTCCAGCTGCCATCATCAACATCGGCATCGTCAGCGGACCTGGCGACGGCGACGTGTGCATCGGCGACGTAATCGTGCCCGCGCCAGGTCGACGCCTACGACGAGACAGGGAAGATCCACGAGAAGGAGGATCGGCCGCGATGGCAGCGCCGCGGCGCGAGCTACAGCCCGAGCCGGTACCTGGTCGTCGACGTCCAGCAGCTCGAGCACACGGCCCGCGCAGACTTCGTCCGCTGGACCGACGACGGTGCCGATCAATTGAACAGCCTCCGTGTGGGACCGGACGGGCCTCGGATCGCCAAGCTCGTGAGCTCCCAGTTGCTCCGCGATCGGCCGATCGTGAACACGAGCCACCTCGCCTCCGGGAGCTTCGTTATCGCCAGCAAGACCTTCGCCGAATTCGTCCGCGAGGCCAATGCGGACCGCTTCGCCGCAGAGATGGAGGCCGCGGGGATGATGGCGGCTTCCGAGTACCTGCGGGATCCGGGCCGACGACGCACTGGTCGTGCGCGGAATCTCCGATCACGTAGACGCCGACAAGAAGGAGGTCGACGCGATCGGCAACGGCGCACTGCGACGGCTCGCCATGGCCAACGCCTGGCGCCTGGTCTGCGATGCTTCATGCGGCTGGTCGCTTGCCCGCGCCGACGCTCGAGCCGCTCTCGACACCGCAACGGACCGAGCGCCTCCACCCTCCCGGAGCAGCTGCACCGCCATCCGCACCAGGCTCCGCCGCCCTGAAAGGTGGCAAGCGAAGCTGGAGTACCCGCTCGACCAAGAGCCGATCACGGTCGATCCGACGCGAAGTACCGCCTGCAACATCTGATCGACGAAGCTCGCACCAAGATCCGTGAGCTCGGAGGTACAGCATGAACGAGCCCGAGGGGTCCGCATATTGAGGGAGAAACTCGACCACCTTCTCGCCGAAGAGGCGTTGGCCGTCGATGCCGATATCAAGTTCTCACTGACCCATAAGATCAAAGAAACAAGGGCGAAGCTCGCAGAGTGGAAGCCCCGGCACCACCACCGCCACCGGACCCTCCCCCACGCGCCTGCGCCACGGCGCCCCCGAGCTGTTCGGCCGCGAACGCGATTCACCTGGCTCGACCGCGCCTGGGCCGACGACGCGACGCACGTCGCTACCATCGTCGCCTGGGGCGGCACCGGCAAGACCGCGCTGGTCGCCGAGTGGCGCAACCAACTGCTCGCCAGGGGCCACGCCCCGGACTGGCTGTTCGACTGGAGTTCTACAGCCAGGGCGTGCGCGACCGCGGGGCCGTGTCCGCCGACAACTTCCTGCGCGAGGCGCTCATTTATTTCGGCGACCCTGCCATGGCCGACAGCCCTGCCTCGGGCTGGGAGAAGGGCACCCGCCTCGCCGCGCTGATCCGCGAACGCCGGGCCTCCTGATCCTCGACGGCCCGAGCCCCTCCAGCACCCCGACGGCGCTCGGTGAACCCGGGCGCCCCCAGGCGAGGACTCCCGATCGATGCATTGATCCGAAGCCTGGCGCAGCGCAACCCCGGATTGTGCGTGATCACCACCCGCGTGCGGGTCGCCGAGCTCGAGCGCTTCGGCCCCACACTGGCGCCCCGCCTCGATCCGAGGCGCTGTCCGACGCCGCCGGAGCCGAGCTCCTGCGCAGCCTGCTGGAGCCCTCGCACGGCAAACCGGTCAAGAGCACCCCGGCCGAGCGCGAGGAGATCAGCCGCGAGGTCCGCGGCCACGCGTTGACCCTGCAATTGCTCGGTGTCTACATTCAACAGGCCCTCGGCGACATCCGAAAATGGCGGGAGATCGACTTCTCGCGGGCGAGCGAAGAGCAGGGCGGTTACGCCTTCCGCGTGATGGACGCCTATGTCGCATGGCTGGCCCGAGCCGGCCTCCGTGGCCAGCGGCAACTGGCCGCCTTGCGGTTGCTCGGATTCTTCGACCGCCCCGCCGACCCCGGCTGCCTCGCCGCGCTGCGGGAGAAGCCCGCGATCCCGGGTGTCACGGAAGCGCTGGACGGGCTGGACACCCGCGACTGGAACGCCCTCGCGGCCTCGCTCGGAGCAGCTCCGCCTGGTCACGCGCACCGAGCACGTGCCTGTCTCAGTCCGGGGTTACGACGAGGCCGCGGCCCAAAAGGCGGGAAGAATGGGACTGCCGACAGGACCCCTCGTCGAGCACCGCCCGCACGACCTCGGCCCCGATGCCATGGTCCTCGACGCACATCCGCTGATCCGGGAGTACTTCGCCCGCGAGCTACGCCGGACCCACGACGCCGGCTGGCGCGAGGGCCACCGCCGCCTCTACGACCACCTCTGCCGCTCTGTGCCCCACTGGCCCGAGGGCATCGCGGGCCTCCAGCCGCTCTACCAGGCCGTCGTCCACGGCTGCGCGCCGGCCGCACGGCGGACGCACACAGGAACGCGGTCTACCTGGCGCGCATCAACCGGGGCGCCACGTTCTACAGCACCAACCATCTCGGGGCCGTCAGCGCGGACCTGGCGGCCATCGCCTGCTTCTTCGAGCACACCTGGGACACCCCGTCGACCGCGCTCGACGCGGGGCCGCCCAGTCCTGGGTGCTCAACGAGGCGGCTTCACCCTGCGCGCCCTCGGGCGTCTGCGCGACGCCCTCGGACCCATGCGGGCGGGCCTCGATGGCGACGTCCCAACTCGAACACTGGGAGAATGCCGCCATCGCGGCCAGCAACCTGAGCGAGCTCGAGCTGGCGCTCGGCCAGACGAGCGCCGCCATCGACGCCGCCACGAAATCCGTGGAGTACGCCAATCGCGGCGACGACGATTTTCAGCGTCTGTGCAGTCGCACGACCCTCGCGGATGCCCAGCACCAGGCAGGCGACCTCGCCGCCGCCCGGACGTTGTTCGCGGAGGCCGAGGCCATGGAGGCCCGACTCTACCCGGCCACCCCCCAGCTAGCTCGCTCCGCGGCCATCTATATTGCGACCTGCTGCTGCGCCCGGCCGAGCGCGCGGCCTGGCATTCTGCGCCCGGCGACCCCGCTTGCACCGCTGACCTGCTGCACCTCTGCCAGACCCTGGTCGACCGGGCGTCACGCGCCCTGGCGGTCGGCGGCCGCAACAACCATCTCCTCAGCATCGCCCTCGCCCACCTCAACCTCGGCTGCGCCGCCCTCCACGCCGCTATCCTCCCTCACCCACCCACTCGCACGAACCGCCCCTCGCCGACCCTCTCCTTTACCACCGCCCGCACCCACCTCGACGCCGCCGTCGACGGCCTGCGCAAGGCCGGCACGTTGAACCACCTCCCCGCGCCCTCATCACCCGCGCCCGCCTCCTCCACCGCACCGACCCCGACCTCGCCCTCCGCGACCTCGACGACGCCCAAACCCTCGCCGACCGCGGCCCCATGCCCCTCTTCCAGGCCGACATCCACCTCACCCGCGCCCGCCTCTTCCACGACCGCACCGCCCTCGCTCTCGCCCGCGAGCTCATCGAGCGCCACGGCTACGGCCGCCGCCTCGACGAGCTCGCTGACGCCGAGGCCGAGGCCGAGGCCGAGGCCGAGGCCCTCACCTGGCCCACCCCCCTCACTCATCAAAGCCCGTGAGCAGCAGCCGCAACCCCGCCGCCCCGGGCGCCTCCGGGCGCCCCCCCACCGCCGTGCGGATCGCCGGGTGCGCGAGCGGCAGCAGCCCCTCGAGCTCGGTCAACGCCGCCGCCTCGCCGGCCAGCGCCGCGTCGACCCGCGCCTGCAGCTGCGTCCGCGCCGTCGCCGTCAGGAACTCGCCCGCGTTCCAGGCCGTCAGCTCCGCCCCGGCCGGCAGCGTCAGCTCGCCCAGGCTCGCGTGACCCAGGCGCGCCCCCGCGGGCGCGCGCACCACGTCGAGCCGGCGCAGCCGCAGCCAGCCGCCGACCGCCACGCGCCCCTGACCACCGCGACGCAGCAGCAGCGCCTCGCCCTGCGTCACCCGCAGCGCCAGCGTCGCCCCGCTCTCCCAGGTCCCCGCGTCGACGCCTTGCTTGAACGCCTCGCGCGCGGCCGCGGCGAGCCCCTTGGGCACGCGCAGCCCGCTCCAGCCCGGCGGCGGCCCGGCCTTCGAGCGCCACGCCGAGAACTCGATCGGCCCGGTGCTCGCCTCGCCCGCCGCGATCGCCTGCACGACCCGCAGGTGCCGCTCGATCCGCCCGAACAGCTGCGCCGGCGCCGGCTTCAACGTCCGCGCGTGCCGCCACAGGTGCCCCGCGAGCCACCCGTCGTACACCTGCGCCGCCTCGGCCGCGTCGAGCAGCCCCGTCAATGACCCCACCGTCTCGGCCGCGCCGCTCACCGCCCGCTCGCGGTGCCGCTCCACCTCCGCGACCAGCCGCGCCGCCGCCTCCCCGGGCGGCGCGCCGTCGGCGAGCGGCAGCACGCTCCTCGCGTCGCCCGCGACCTCCGCCTCGAAGCTGCGCCACAGCCCGCGCCGCGAGACCCAGCGCAGCGCAGCCTCGATCGCCGCGTCGTCGAGCGCCGCGGGGAACTCTTGCAACCCCGCCACGTCCACCGGCGGCGCCTGCGAACCTGTCCCTTGCGACAGGTCGCCCGCCTGCGCTGAAGCTGTCCCTTGCGACAGCTCACCCGGCGCCGCCTCGTCCTGCTGCGACGGCCCCGGCTTGTGCTCGCCCGGCTTCAGCTTCTCCGCGCAGTTGGCGAGGAACACCAGCGCGATCGCCAGCAGCCGCAGCACCGGCGCCCCGTGGGCCGACAGCACCACCACCTCGCCGCGGGCGATCCGCAGCAGCAGCGTCAGCGCCACCGCGCCCGCGCCGATCCACATCCACACGGCCCGCGGGGCCCGAATCGCCGCGATCATCCGGCCCTCCGCGCCCCACCGCCGAACGCCTGCTCGCGGCAGCCGTTGCCGTTGCGGCTCTGCAACCAGCACTCCTTGCCGTCGCTGCACACGCCCTGCCCGCGCTGGCGGAAGCGCGTGAAGCCGCGGGCCCAGATGTCCCGCAGCGGCCGCTCGCGCAGGTTGCCCTCGCTCTCGCCGAGGTCTGTCGTCGTACACGGCAGGACCTCGCCGCTCGCCCCGATCACGCACGAGATCCGGCCCGCCCCGCACAGGAATGGTTGATCGCGGTAGTACCGATCGTCGGCGCCGGCGCTGCCCCACTCGTTGCACAGCTCGACGTGGAACACCGCCCGCTTGCGGCGGGCGAACGCCGCCACCCGGCGCAGCTGCTCCGGCGTCGGAAACAGCGCCATGTGCTCGGCCCCGCGGCCCTCCGGCGCGAACAGGTGCAGGCCCCAGCTGTCGGCCCCCGAGGCCGCCACCACCGGAAACATATCGGCGACCCGGTCGGCGCTCTGGCGCGTCACCGTGGTCCCGGCCACGACCTCGCGGCAGCCGGTCTCCTTGAGCACGCGGATCGCCGCCAGCGCCGCGTCGAAGCTGCCCACCTTGCCGCGAAACAGGTCGTGCTGCGCGCGCTCCCCGTCGAGGCTGATCGCCGCCAGGCTCGGCGGGTGGCGGGCCAGCAGCGACCTGAACTTCGGGACATGTCCCCCGTGCGTGTGCATCGCCCACTCGAGCCCCTGCTCGCACGCGTAGGCGATGATCTCCGGGATGTCGCGCCGCAGCAGCAGCTCGCCGCCCGCCAGCACCAGGGTCGGCCGCCCGAGCGCCACCAGCTCGTCGACGATCAGCCGCTTCGCCTCCTCCGTGCTGAGCTCACCGGGCGTGCGCTTGCCCGCCGACGAGTAGCAGTGCGGGCAGTGCAGGTCGCAGGCCGAGGTCACGATCCACTGCACCGCCACCGGTCGCCGGACCAGCCGCAGCGCGTGCAACAGCCGCGTCTCCGTCTCCCACACCTCCGGGGCCGCGCGCGCATAGAGGCGGTGTAACAGTCCCATGCCGCGATGGTACCCGCGCCCGCCCGCTGCGGGCCGCGTGCGACGCGTAAAAACTCGGTAAGACCCCACGACGCTCACGACGCCCGCGACGACACGACCGCCCACGGCCCCCCACGCCAGGCTTCAGGGCGATCCTGCGACCCGCCGGGCTCACAGCGTCTTGATGTACTCGAGCAGCGCCGCCCGCTCGCCCGCGTCGAGCGCGTCCCCGAAGGTGTGGCCGCCGTTGCCGTGACCCGGCTTGCTCGTGTCATAGACGAACTTACGCTGATCGGCCGGAGCGTCGTCCTGCCCGTAGGGCGTGGCGATGAAGGGCCAGCCCAGCGTGCTTTGATCGTAGTTCGCGCTGTCGAGATCGACGCGGCGCCAGCGGGCCGGCCGCGTGTCGCTCTCGAGCAGCGCCGCCAGCGTCGGCACCGACCCATTGTGCAGATACGGCGCGGTCGCCCACACCCCGTCGAGCGGCGGCGCGACATAGCCCGGGAACGGCAGCTCGACCTCGAGCTGGACGATCTTCCCGTAATACGACTCGTTGAACCACTGCACCATCTCGCCATAATTCTCGCCCGCGTTGGCCACCGTCGAGTCGGTGCCGATCACGTCCAGCGGCAGCAGGAGGTTCGGGTAGGTCTCGCCGTCGTCCCCCGCGGCGGCCGGCGCGTAGGTGCCGTGGCAACCCGCGCAGCGGGCGACGAACACCGCCTCGCCCGCGGCCGCCAGCTCGGCGTCGATCGCGAACGGATACACCGGCGATCGCAGCGACCGGATATACGCGTTGATATCGTCGAAGTACTCGAAGATCTCGTCCGCCTCCGCCACGCTATCGGTGCACAGCGACGACGCGAACATCATCGTCCGCGGTGGTCGCCGCGGTTCATCCCATTATAAAAGACCCCGTGCTTCTTGTGCACCCGCCACCACGGCGGAGTGTCGACCGGCGCCATGATCTCCGGCGGGAACAGCAGCGGATCGTCGCTCCACGCCAGGGTGTCGCTATTGTGGTGCGCCGCCAGGGCCACCGCCAACATGTCCGCCGGGTTGGTCCCGACGGTCAGCATCTTGATCTTCGGCCCGACCGCCTTGTAGCGCTCGACAAACTTGTTGATCTCCCCGATCACGCCGCCCGGGAAGATGTCGAGGATCGGCAGGTTGTCGACCAGCGCGCCCATCGGCACGTCGGTGAAGTCGAGGTCCGCCTCGCCGAGCCCGACCACCAGCTCGCCGTTGAAGCGACCCGCGTGACACTCGAGGCAGTTGAAGCTCGCTATCTCGACGCCGCTCTTCGGCGTGTGCACGGTCCAGTTGTAGGGCACCTCCGCGTTCTTGCCGCTGCGCCCCGGCAGCGGGTCGCCCTTGGTGAAGTCGCCGAGCAGCCCCTTGGCCAGCCCGAACAGCACGTAGGGCACGCCGCAGGTGATATAGCCGCGGGTCAACATCGCCTGATAACCCGCGGCCGGATCGCCGGGGCGCCTGCGGCGTCTCGGGGATAACCCAGCCCGCGTCCCACGGGCCCGGCGGCAATCCGGGCTCGCCCGTGCTCGAGCCGCCCTCACCCGCCGTGCCAGTCGGCGCCGGGTTGCTCGACGCATCCGCGCTCGCCGCGTCCCCCGTCGATCCGCCCGCGGCGCCCGTCGTCGGCGCGGCCGTCGTCTCGGCGCCGCCGCTGCTCGCGGGCTCGCCGGAACCAGCGTCACCGGAGCCACAGGACACGCACACGACCGTGAGAATGAGCGCGCGTTTGGCAGCCATCGTCGGCGACGCTATCAGGGCACCCGCGGGCTGCCAAGGCCAGGCTCACGGCTTTGGCAGCGGCACACAGACGAAGTGCGCGACCAGCGGGTCCGGCTGGGAGCACTCCTTGTCCGGGCCGCAGATCATCGTCAGGCAGTCGCAGGCCGGCGCGCCCGGACAGCCCGTCGCGGGGGCGCAGGTGAACGCGGGGGGCGGCGTCGGCCCGCAGCAGCAGTCCTGGCCGTCGCCCCCGCACTGGGCCGGTGTCGTCCCCCGCGGACACGGATCGCCCGGCGCCGGGAAGGAGCACGCCGGCTCGAGCACATCCTCGACGCAGACCTCATCGGTGCAGGTCAGCTCCGGTGTACACACCACCATCTCGGACCCCGTCGTCGCGTCGCCCGTGCCGGTCATCGCCTGCGTGCTCGACCCGGCGCTCGCCTCGGTCGGCCCCGATCCCGTGCTCATCGCGGCGCCCGTCGAGCCCGTGCTCGCGTCGCTGCCCCCCTTCGAATCACCGCACCCTGCCAGCACCATGAAACCAAGCACCGAGGACAGATTCGCCGCAACCCATCGCGTTCGCATTGGTAGATGATACCCCAGCACCCGCCACAGCGGGAGGCCAGGTCGACAGCACGCCCAGGCCCGCCTGGCGTGACCCCTTGCTGCGGTTGATCGACCTGCACGAGCGCTTCGGCGACCACGACCCGCTCAGGCGACGCGCAGGCTCAGGTTCAGCGCCAGCCCGCGCTCCAGCGCCTCGACCTCGTGCCACGCCCCCGCCGGCACGCACAGCAGGTCCCCCGGCCCGAGCTCGACCACCTCGAGCCCCGACGGCGGCGGCGGCGGCTCGCGATCCGCCACCGGGGCCATCCACTGCGTGTCGCCGAATCGGTCGATCTGCCCGTTGGCGCCCGGATTCGCCGCCGCGGCCGTCCGCTGATATCGCCAGCGCTTGCGCCCCGTGAGCTGCAGCGTGGTCGAGACGCGGGTGTCAAAGTGCATCGGCGTGCGCGCCCCGGCGGGCGAGAGGTAGGCGTTGAAGCGGCCGCCCGCGCAGCCGAGCTCGCGCACCAGCGCCTCCACCACCGCCGCCAGCCCGGCGTCGAATTCCGAGACATCGTCGGCGCAGATCGTGTGACCGCGGGCGAGCCAGGCCTCGATCTCGTCGACCGCGATCGCCTCGGTGAAGGTCAAGCCATCCCCCAGCGGGTCGGTGACGATGGCGCCGAACGGCGGCGAGGCCTGCCACTGCCCGGGCATGCGGCGCAGCGCGGCGAGCAGGCGCGCCTCGTCGCACAAGCCCGCGAAGCGACCGGCCGCGCCGCGGTCGAGCCACGCCTCGCCGCGCACCAGCGCGGCGGCCAACTCGCCCGCCGCGTGCCCGAGCAGTCGCTCGCAGACCCCACTCATATCGCCGCTTCCGCTCCCGCGGCCCCCCTGATAGCCTGCAGCGGGGGATCAGGAATGTCCGCAGCGTTCTCGCCACGCATGGTGATATTCAGCCTGGTCATCTACGTGCTCGCCTTCCTGGTGACCACGATCTTGCACGAGCTGGGGCACGCCGTCACCTCTGCCGCGCTCGGCGGACGGCCCGTCCTCCACCACGTCTACGTCGTCCACACCGGCCTCGCCGGCATGACCCAGGCGGTGGTCTCCGCCGCCGGCCCCCTCCTCAGCCTGGTCCAGGGCCTCGGCCTGATGGCGGCGCTGCGCTTCATGACCGCCGCGCCCGGCCCCTCCGCCTGTTCGTGCTGTGGCTCTGCCTCCACGGCCTCGTCAATTTCTTCGGCTACCTGATCACCACCCCCTTCGTGCCCAACGCCGACCTCGGCAAGGTCGCCGCGATCCTCGAGCTCCCCGCCGCCGGCCGCTGGGCGCTGTTCGCCGTCGGCATCGCCGCGATCTCGTGGATCGGCATGTGGGCCCGCGAGCCCCTGATGGCCTTCGCCGTCGACCCCGCGACCCTGGTCGAACCGGACGCCCGCGCCCGCCACATCCTCGCCGCGGGCGTCCTCCCGTGGATCGCCGGCGGCGCCCTGATCGCCCTCGCCAGCTGGCCCGCGCCGCACTGGATCTCCTACGCCTACCCCTTCTTCGCCGGCTTCTTCCTGATCGTCACCTGGCGCCGCGTCGCCGACGTGATCCCACCCGCGCTGCCCGCCAGCCCGTGGACCGAGGCCCCGCTGTGGCCGTGGCTGCTCGCGCTGGCCGCCGTGCTCGCGGTGTTCCGCGGCGTGCTCGCGCCCGGCGTCCGCCTGGTGCGATGATGCGGTAGGATATTCCATGCGCGTAAATCTACACATTGTGCCCCTTGGACTGGTCGCCACATTGCTCGCCTGTCCCACGCCGACCGACCCGGCGACAACCCTTGATACAACAGATGCCGCGTCCACGGCCGGCACCGTGGCGACGACAGCATCGGGTGGGGTCACCACGACCGCCACCGACACTGCGACCGGGGGGCGGGCGAGCCGTCGCAGTACTGCCCAGGTGCCGAGGCCTGGCCCAATGGCACTGTGCTCTGTCGCACCGATGCCGACTGCCCCGAGGAGGGGGGCCAGTTCGTGTGCGCGGCGGACGGCTTCAAGTTCCCAGATCTCGGCTGCGGCGGATGTGTCGATCCATGCGGCGGCGACGGCTACCCATGCGCCGCACCTTCCTTCTGCGTCGATAACGGCCCGGGTTGCTGCGGCCAGTGCGTCTCGGACTGCACCATGGGCGCAATGTGTAACCCGGGTTATGAGTGCGACCCCAACAAGGCGCCCGACCTCGATGGATTCTGCGTGCCCATCGCCTGTGGCGCGGGCTGGAACTGCGCCGACGGGCTGGTCTGCCACCCGATCGGTCCCGGCACAGACGCCCACGGCTGCAGTCCGGCGGTGTGTTCCGACCCGGAAGGCGCGCCCTGCTCGCCGAATGGTACGTGCATTCCGGAGGTCGGGTGCGGCTTCAACAAGCCATGTGAGGTCGACGCTGACTGTGCGTGTGGGACCTGCGTGGACTCGGTATGTCGCGACCGCCCAGGTCAGTGCGTGGACGTGAGTCCGCCCGAGTGACGGCGGTGCGTACGACGAAGAGAGCGTGGCTGGGCGTGGAGCCACCTGCGACGCCGAACGGCGCCCACGACCAGCACCGGCACCCGACCGGCCAGAATGAGCGTACCCCGTATCACGGCGGCGGCAGGTCCCAGGCCCCCGCGTAGGCGTAGCTCGCATACTTCTCTTGCCCATACACACCGATGCCGACCGGCTGATCTGCGATCAGCACATGCGGCCCAGGCGTGTCGATCACGACCACGGCCACGCCCATGGTCGTGCCCTTCACGGGCATCCACCCGACCACGGGCTCGCCGTCCAGCGTCGCCATCGTGTCCGGTGGCGCGGCGACGGCGACAGTCGTCAGCAGCCAGCCCTCGGGCGTCCAGAAGTTGTGGGTCGTGTCGAACTGTTCGATCGGCGCCTGCACCAGCAGCGACGGATCCGACGACGAACCGAACCCATAGCTGACCATGAACTGTCCGACCAGCACCGGCGCGCTCGCAGCGATCGCCAGCGGTTCCATGGTCGGTCCGAACTCGATAAACCCTCCGGCGTCGACGCTCTTTGGCACCTTGAGATCCGCGGTCATGACCTGCGTCCCATCCTGCGTCCCGACGACGCGGATCATGTGCGCGATCGCGTCGGGCCCCTGAGGTGGCACCACCACGTGATTCTTCCCGAGTGCGCTCGTCGGCGGCATCACCTCCTCGAGGTGATCGCAGGTACCGTCGGTGTCCGGCACGGACGCGCAGACGTGCCCGCCGAACACCGTGATGGGCCCGTCGGCGGCCACGCGCGCCCCGGTCATGTCGTCCGGCAGTTCGGCGAGGAGCAGCAAGATCTGCCCCCGATCGAGCATCAGCTCCCCGTCGCCGTCCGCGTCGATCGTCAGGATAGGGCTGACCGCGATACCCGCCGGTGAGTCGATCGTGACGGTTGTGCCGTCGTCGCGCGCCATCACCGTGAAGTACGACTCTATGTCAGAGTCAACACCGCTTTGGGTCGGCCAGCTCATGACCCACGCGTCGTTGCCCCACCGATCGGTCGGGTACAGCCGCGTGGCGTCGACAGACTGCCATGTCCCATCCCCGCTGAATTGCAGCGCGCCCACCGGACAGTTCGTCCGCACGCGATACGAGCCGTTGGTCGTCAATATGCTCGCCTCCACGAAGCCCAGCGGGGGCAGCCGCGGCATCACGACGAACTTCGACGCCCCGGCCGCCACCTCGCCCATCAGCAGCGGCTTGCCCACGAGATCGATCTGGTAGTGGGTCGGCCCCGCGCAAGTGTTGGTCAGGGCCACGCCGAACCCGTTTGCTCCCGCGAACCCTTGCGGCAGCGGCGCGGCCCAGAACTCGCAGCCATACTCGGACGGCCGCGCCTCGTCGAACGCGCACACCCCCGCGCATCCGCCTGCACCCGCGTCGCAGCTCAGCCCCTGCACCGGGTCGCACGTGAGCACCGTGTCGCCCGGCGCCCCGTCCTCGCCGCAACGCATCAGCATATCGCCGTCGCACAGCAGCGTGTCCGGCGTGCATGCCACACATCCGAGCCCGTCGACGCAGACCTCGCTGCATACCTCCGGCGCTGCGAAAACCCCGCCATCGCAGGTCTTCGCCGCCCCGTCCTCGCACACGATGACGCCCGGAGCGCACGCAGGGGTCGTCGTATTGTCGCCGGTCGGAACGTCCCCGCTCGACGTGGCCAACCCCGAGGTATCGGGCGAGGTCGCGGACGTGGACGCGGCCTCGGTCGTCGCGTCGGTGCTGACAGTCTCACCCCCGCAGCCTGCGAGGAGAGTGACGGTCGCTACCAGGGTGCGTCCAAAGATGTTAACAGCATTACTATTCATATTCATCGCAGTCCCCCTCCCTTGTTACTATCGTGATAATCGCGCCGCGCCGGTCAGCGCCAGATCGTTCACAGGCACAGCCCGTACGCGTCGTACGCGGCCTTGCACGGACCATAGTCCATCTCGTTCAAGACCAGCAGCCACGCATCACAGCTCAGGCCGCTCAGGCACTGGTTGTACGCCACCGCCTCCGTCTCACAGCCCGGGAGACCGGGCGCCTGTTCGCCACAGGCCGCTATACAGGTCGGGATGTCCGGGTAGACGCCCGGCTCGCAATCGAGCAGCAGCGCGCAAAGATCAGCGCACGCGCCCTCGATCCCATCACCAGCCCCGGTCGTCGTCTCCGCCGTCGTACCCGAGCTCCCACTGCTGTCGGTGCCGCTGCTACCGCTGCTACTGGTCTCCGCAGAAGTCGTCGTCGGCACGGCCGTGGAGCTGCCAGGCGGCGGGAAACTCTCGACCACCGACCAGGCCCCGTCGACACACTCGAGGCCCGGGCAGGGCGGCGCGCCGCATTCAAAGCAGAACTCGCCCGCGCCCGGGCACGCGTCGCCGACCACCGGATGCTTTTCGCAAGGCACGACCTCGTCCTTGCCACCGCAACTGCCGACGATGAAAAGTCCCACGAGCACGACCAGGCGCGCGATCACCATTCACGCATCCTATCACACCAGCCTCGGCGACTGCGATCAGATCGGCGCCAGCAGCGGGACGACCGCGGCCCCGTTCGAGGTCCGGGCCCCCGAGTTGTTCCACGCGTCCGCGGCCTCGAGAACGCGCCCGAGGTTGCCATTGCTGATCCGCGTCAATGGCAGGAGCTGCGGCACCACCCGCGGCCGCCCGCGTAGGTCCAGCCCCATTCCACCGACCGAGGTACTTCCCCTTCTGCTTGCCCTCGACGAGCACCGCGGTGACCTCGAAGGTCTGCGAGGAGTTCGGCTCGGCGTCGACCCGGCACTCGTCGATCAGCCGCGCCGGCGTGTTGGCGCCGAACCAGCTGCGACTGCCCATCTGGTTGCCGTCGCCCATCACGCTGTTCTTGAGCTTGCGCTTGGCCGGCGTGCCGCCAGAGCCATAGATCGGGCTCCGGGTCGTCGACGCGGTCGATCGCCAGCCCGACCCTGTCCGGGGTCGTCGCGGTGCGCGCCGTGATCGCCACGTTCGTGTTCAGCCCGGGCACCAGCGACACCACCCCGTTCTTCAGGCTCCGAACCGTCTGGATCAGGCCGATCTTGTCGGTGTGCGGCACGTTCTTGTTCGGCAAGAACTCGAGCGTGATGTTGGCGCCGACCATCCGCCCATCGTCCCCGATGCCCCGCAGCGGGCCGTAAGCCGCGTATTGCGTCGTGTCCCAGCGTCCGCCGAAAGTATCGACATAACAGCTGATCTGGCCCTCGGGCAGGCTCCCCACCTCGGGCACCGGCCGCCCCGCCAGCACCGCCTCGGCGGCGGCGTCGGCCCGCTGCTCGGCGATATCGCCCCGGCGACTGAAGCCTGTCGTAGGCCCCCGCGCGAAAGAAGATATCGCTGCCCGTCGTGAACGCCAGCGCCCCGAGGCTCTGCGCCATGCGATCCGCCGCGCCGTCGGTGTGCACCCGCGTCGCCCCGAGCTCGAAGTTCAGCCGAGGTTGCAAGTGCGCCCGCACCCCGCCATCGAGCGGCCGCCCGCGGCCCGCCGCCGCGTCGATCCCTGCCTGGAGCTGCCGCTGCACGATCCGGTTTCCGAAGGTCGCCTGCATCGCCTCGGCCGCCGCGTTGCGCCGCGTCGCAGCCGGTCGCCGTGGGCGCTCGCCGCTCGCCGCCCGCTCCGGCTCCGTTGTATGCGCGACGACTGACTCCCGCGTGCTCGTGGCCCGGTCCATCCCCACCTCCCTCGAGACGGCCACCATAGCCGGTCCACAGCGCCCGCAACAGCCCACAAACCCGCGCAGCCCAGCTCGTGCTCACCGGCGTGCAGCCGCGAGCCGCCGCGAGCCGCCGCGGCTCCACCAAGAAGGCGCGCCAGTGGTAGTCTGCCGGGCCAAAGTGAGCAATGGTGAGGGCCAGCATCCGCCGCCGAGCCTGCGGGACCTGAGCGTCTGGCGGCGCTTCCGCGTCCGGCTCACGCTGCTCTACAGCAGCGTCGTCCTCATCGCGGTCGGCACGATGACCTACGCGTTCTACACGTCGGGCGTCGGCATCGCGATGGCGGGCGTCCGCGGCCGCATCGGCGGCACCGCGGTGGCCCTCGCGCGCGGCATCGAGGCAGAGCAGCTCGCCGAGCTCAAGGTCGAGGCGGACAGGACGAAGCCCGTCTTCGCCGAGCTCGAGGCGGACTTCGCCGCCGTCGTGGCCACCGAGAAAGACGTACTCAGCGTGTACGTCCTGGTCCCGACCGACACACCCGGGATCTTCACCTTCGCCATCGACTATATCGCGCCCGGAATGCACGATCCGGCGACGGCCAGGGTCGGGCAATCGTACGACGCCACCGCGAACCCGACGCTCCTGCGGGGCCTCGACGAGCCAGCGGTCGAGACCGAGATAGCGAGCGACGCGTGGGGCGCCACCCTCTCCGGCTTCGCGCCGGTGATCGATCGCGGGGGGCGGCACGTGGCGCTGGTCGGCGTCGACGGGGACGCGCACGCGATCCGCCAGACGCAGCGCCAGATCTTCCGCTCCGCGGCCGAGCTCAGCCTCCTCGCCGGGATCGTGCTCGGCCTGATCGGCTTCGTCGTCGGCCGCAGCGTGCGTGAACCCCTGACGCGCCTGATGGCCGCGACCGGTGCCATCGCCGCGGGGCAGCTCGAGACGCGCGTCGGGCTCAAGCGCAGCGACGAGTTCGGCCTCCTCGGCCAGCACTTCGATGTCATGGCCTCGGGTCTCCAGGAGCGCGACAGGATCCGCAACGCGTTCGGCCGCTACGTGAGCGAGGACATCGCAAAGAGGGTCCTGAGCGGCCCGGACGGCGCCCGCATGGGCGGCGAGGTCCGGGAAGTGACCGTGCTCTTCAGCGATATCCGCAGCTACTCGAGCATCAGCGAGCTGCTCTCGCCCGGCGAGACCGTCGAGCTCCTCAACGAGTACCTCTCGGTGATGAACGCGGTGATCGACGATCACGGCGGCGTCATCATCGAGTTCCTCGGCGACGCGATCCTCGCCGTATTCGGCGCGCCCAACGACCTCGAGGGCCACCCCGAACGGGCGCTGCGCTGCGCCATGGAGATGCGGGGGGCGCTCGCGGCCTTCAACACGCGCGTGACCGCCGAGGGGCGCGCTCCCTGGCACAAGCAGGGGATCGGGGCGCTCGCCCACCGCATCGGCATCCACACCGGCAACGTCGTCGCGGGCAACCTCGGCTCGCGCGTGCGGGTCAAGTACGCCGTCATCGGCGACGCGGTCAACGTCGCCTCGCGCTGCGAGGGCCTCAACACGCTGCTGGGCACGGAGATCCTCTGCACCTCGTCCACCCGCGATCGCCTGCCCGCGGGAGCTCCAGGCCGTCCTCGCCGATCAGGGCACGCACGACGTGAAGGGGCGCGCGCAGAAGGTGACCGTGTTCTCGGCCTGAGACCCTCGCGTCCGCCGAGTCCTGCGGGGTGGCGACAAGCCACAGCGATGAATCCTGGGGGACTCAGCGGATTCACCCGATTCACCGATTATCACGGGAACGGGTGCGGGTCGGGGTTCCAGTCCGACGGCTCGACCGGCTGGCCCAGGGCCGTCGGGACGCTGCGCAGACGAACCCCGCCGAGGTAGCGCGAGCGGTGATCGTTGTCGAGCGGCTGGGCCCCCGGGATGATCGTGCGGACGACATGAAAGCCGCACTGCTCCACGTCCGGCGTGGTCACCTCGACCCACGACGCCGCCAGGCCCCGCGCCGCGAGCCGCTCGATCAACGGCCCGCGCTCGCGCACCAGCGAGGCGAAATTCACCAGCGGCCCGTCGTCGGTCATGAACCGCAGGCGATCGCGCAGCGCCGGTGAGGTCGCGTGCGCCAGCAGGTGGTCGCGCAGCGTGTCGAAGCGGTCGTGCACCTGGCCGGGGTTATCGAGGATCTCCGGGCTGCGATTGACCAGCGTGCGCGTCAGCGTCGCCTCCTCGAGCGCGAGGCGCAGCGCGTGGCGCGGGTCGTCGTCCGCGGCGATGCCGTACGAGGTGAGCGGAGGGTCACCGGCGTCGATCAGCGCCGCGCCGATCACCGGCACGTCGACGTCCAGGGTCAGCACATTGAGGAACCAGCGCGAGCCCGTCTGGGCCGCCGCGTCGAGCAGGCGGTCGATGTCCGGCGCCAGCCGCGACAGCTCTCCGGGTCAATCCGCGGCGTGATCAGCCGCGCGTACCAGGTGATCATCAGCGCGTCGCGCTCGAGGATCTCATAGATACCCTTGGTGATGCAGCCGGCGACCGAGCGCCCCGCCGCGAGCCCGGTCGAGATCGGCATGTGCGTCCACGGCTCGACCGCGCGGTCGAACAGATAGGGCACATATACGCAGCTGGCCGGCAGCCACACCGGTCGCCCGCTCGCCAGCGCCGCGCCGCGGACCCAGCGGATCGGCGTGTCGTCATCCGCCGGCAGGAACGGGAAGCCGGGCGCCGACCGCTGCGCCGGAGCGAATGGGTAGACCTCGTCGACCCGCAGTATCTGTTCGCCCGCGCGCAGCAGCGCCGCCGGCGTCGCCACGCGGAGCGCCCGCGGGTCGTAGATCGCCGAGCAATAGCGTTCGACCGACTCACCGCACGCGCGGACCACCGCCCGGTCGCACTCGATCGAGCAGGCCGCGCCGCGGTTCGCCGCGCGCATGCCCGTCACCGGCATGGTGTCGCAGGGATCGGCGTGGGCCAGGAACACGGCCGGGTCGCCGCGGCCGAGCTTCATGACCGTCACCGACCGGATGATCCCAGTCTTCGCGTCGACCAGCGGCGCGAAGGCTCCCAGGGACGCCTCGAGGCCCCGCGTCACGCCGCCCCGCTCTTCACGAGGGGCGCGGGGAAGCGGGCGTCCCAGGCCAGCCGTGGCGGGCCCCCTGGATGGCACACCGGACAGCGCGGCACCTTGAGCGTCGGGTGCCTGCGGGCCCCGATCCCACCGAACACGTATTCGACATATCCGCCGAGCGTCGTCGGTGGTTGCAATAGCACGATCTGCGACAGCTCCACCGCCAGCAGCCCCGCCATCGCCCGACGAAACGCCGGGTGCGCCGGCGCGGGCCCGGGCACCTGGTCCGCCAATCGAACCCTATAACTGAGCGCGACGCGGCCCTCGAGCTCGCCCGAGTTACCGAGCAGGCGAATGTTCACACACTCGAGACACGCGGTGTTCTGCGGCAGCACGTACGGCCCGAGCCGTCCGATCGCCCCCTCGCACACCCCGAACAGCAGCGCCCGGCGGCGCTCGACCGCCAGCTCGTTGACCAGCCGCGCGAACGGCATGCGCCACGGCACGTCCCAGCACACCAGCGGACCGGGCGCGGCGTCCATCGCCGCGCGCAGGCGATCGAGCACGCCCGCGCAGGCCGCCCCCTCGGGCGCCTCGATCACCGCGTCCGCCAGCCCCGCGTCGGCCAGCGCCATGCGCATCACCCCGGCGCTCGCCGCCGCCGCCACGACCACCGGCCGGGCCGCGGCGAGCAAGGGCGCGGCCGCGTCGGGGTTGACGCCGATCGCCGCGTAGAACTCGCCGAGCGCGTCCAGCCGGGCCGGCCCCGCCTCGCCGCGCCACACCAGGCAGCCGGTCTGCAGCATCATCTCGAGCACGTACTCGACCAGCGGCGGCGCCTCGGCGAGCCCCTCGGCCACGCGCCCGACCAGCTCCACGCGCGTCGGCCCCGCGACCAGCTCCGTCGCCGCCATCGCCTCGGTGATCGCCGCGACCACGCGGACCACCGGGATACCCGTGAACGTGGTGCTGTGATTGACCGCCGCGACCTGGACCTCGTCCGCCGAGATCACGAACACCTGCGTACCCGGGCGGGCGCCAGGCGCACCCCCGGGGTCTGGACCTGCGGATCTTGACTCATGGGCTGCTCTCGCTGGGGACGTCGTGGCCTGCGCGCCGGGCGTAGCGGAGGATCTGATCGGGGGTGAGGTTCGGGACGAACTGCGCGAATTGCCGGCGGCCGCGGCTGTCGCCGATATAGAAGGCCTTGGCCATGTTGTTGATATATTGCCGGCCGCGCGCGCTGACCTTCCACTCCTCGCCGACGCGGGTCCACATGCCCGCCTCCTCGAGCTCGCGGATCACCGGCCCGAACAGCAGCTCCGGCTCGAGGCCGTAGCGCTCGATGAAGCGGGTCCGCGAGACGCGGAGGAACTTGAGCCCGAGCACGAAGTAGCGCGACATCTCCTCGTGCAGGCTCAGGCGGTGGGCCAGGACGATCGGGTCGCCGCCCGCCTCCACCGCGTCCTCGTACGCGTCGACCGCGGCGTGGTTGGTGTAGACGTGGCCGTTGATGAACGAATAGGCGCTGTTGCCAAACCCGACGTATTCGCCCTGCGGAGCCACGAACGCGATCTCGTTGTGCACGCTCTCGAAGCCGGGCTTGGCGAAATTGAAGGCCCCGTATTCGCGATATCCGTGCTGCCCCAGCACCTCGCTGACGATCAGGTCCATCGCGTCGAGCTGCTCGATCGTCAGGCGCGCCGGGATGTCGCGCGCCGCCTCGCGCAGCTTGAGCGCCGTGAACGGGATGATCTCGAGGCGAAAGCACGAGATGTGGGTCGCGCCGGTGGCCACCGCCCGCGCCAGGTCGGCGCGCAGCTCGTCCTCCGTCTGCGAGGGGATGCCGTAGATCACGTCGAGCGAGAAGTTGGTGAAGCCCGCGGCGTGGATCGCCACCAGGGTGTCGTCGACGTCGCGCCCGCGGTGCGGCCGGCCGATGATCCGCAGCAGGCGGTCCTCGAAGCTCTGCACGCCGAAGCTGATGCGGTTGACGCCGGCATCGCGGTAGGCGATCGCCTTGTCGGGCGTGAACGAGATCGGGTTGACCTCGACCGTGATCTCAGCGTCGGTCGTGACCTCGAAGGACCCGCGGATCAGATCGAGGATCCGCAGCATGTCGGCGGGCGCGAGCACCGAGGGCGTGCCCCCGCCGAAGTGCCCACATTCGAAGCGGTGGTTGCCGAGCCGCCCGAGCTCGGCGTAGCGCCGGATCTCGCGCTCGAGCGCGGCCAGGTAGCGCGGCACCGCGGCCTCGGCCGCGCGCTCGACGGCGAACCCGCAGTAATCGCAGATCGCCGTGCAGAACGGGATATGCACGTAGAAGGCCGCGCGACGCCGCTGCCACACCGCCTCCGCCTCCTCCGCGCGCACGCAGGTCGGGTACCAGGCGATGAATTCGTTGTCCTTGCTGGTGAACATGTCACACGCTCCGGGCGCCGAGGACCACGCTGTGGACCACCGCCTCGTCGACCCCGTCGATGCCGAGATCCGCGGCGAGGGCGTCGTCGCAGAAGCCCGCCACGGCGCAGGCCCCAAGGCGCTCCTGCTCGCTAACCAACAGCAGGTTCTGCGCCGCGTGCCCGGCGTCGAGCAGCACCAGGCGATAGCCGCGGTCGCCGTACTTCGCCAGCGTGCGGTCGAAGGCGGCCACCAGCAGCACGATCGCCGCCGCGTTGCACACCCAGTCCTGCCAGAAGAAGCCGTCGCGCACGACCTCGTCCACCGGCCGCGCCGGCATCCGCTCGAGCGCGACGGTCGCAATATTGTAGTGGTAAAGCCCGGGCGGTAGCCCGTCGACCGCGCGCGCCAGCACATACGTGTCGAGCGGGTACAGGCCGCCCGCCGAGGGCCACGCCCGCACCGCCTGGGTCACGCCCGAGTCGGTCGCGTAGACCAGCGTCGGCCCGAGCGCCTGCTGCAGCAGCGTCGACAGGCAGGTGAGGCCGAAGCCGCCGGACAGCTCACGCCCCGAGCGGCGCGCACGGAGCACCTCGGTCAGCGACGCGGCCCCTGGCTCCGGCTCTGGCAGCGCGACCTGCGGGTGCTGCGGATGCTGCAGAAACCCGCGGCTCGAGATGAACTGCTCCATGGAGCTCATCGTGAGCCCCTCCGCCTGTCGTCGCGCCAGCTCCGGGAACAGCTTGGAGTTCTCGTGATAGAGCGCGGAGAGCCGCTCCGGCAGCCTCGGGCGCAGCGATTCGTCGACCTCTCCGTTCCACTCGACCTTCATGCGTCCCCGGGCGCGGCTGGCCTCACCAACCCGAGGGCGCCACGGCCGTCTCGCCGCAGCAGCAGCAGCAGCACGAGCAGCACGACACGTCGACGTCGGTCGACTTGGTCGCCCGCAGGGCGATCGACATGGACGAGAGCTTGTCAACGACGGAGATGTCCGCGCCCGACATGGCCGCCGCGGTCCGCAGGGCGCTGAGCTCCTTGAGGCTCAGGTTGAAGTCATTGAGGATCCGACCCGGATCCTTGGTCGCCTCGGCCCGGTAGGCGCTGTCCTGCGAGAGCTTCGAGAGCGCGGCCCGAAACTGGTCCGGCGCCTTCGGCCGAACAGCCAGCCCGACGAGCTTCTGCTCCATGGCGGGGTCGATTCGCAACACTCCCGGATTCTTCGTGATCTCGATCGGCATGGGTCCCCCTGCTCCGAGCGTGCTAGAGTGCCGCCCGAGCGACCCACGAATATCGCCGCGATGGTTGCGTGTCAATCGATCCGACCTCTCGCTCGACCGCAGCCGACCGCAGCGCCCCGGATGATTTTGCGCGATGGATCCCGCCTCCGAAGCAGCGCTCGCCCCGGCCCTGGCCTTCCTCGAAGGCCTCGCCGTCGCTCGCCGCCGCCACAGCGGGGCCGATCTCGCGGCGCACCTCGTCGGCACCCAGGCCCTCCTGCACAGCTGGGGCGCACGCGGCCCCCTGTGCCGGGCCGGGCTCTTTCACTCCGTCTTCGGCACCGAGATGTTCCCGGTCGAGCTGCCCCCCGACACGCTGCGCGCGGAAGTGCGCGATATGATCGGCGCCGAGGCTGAACGACTCGCCTGGCTGTTCGGGCAGATCGACCGCGAGAGCTTCACGCGACAGGTCACCGGCGCCGGCCCCTGTCTCAGCCGCAGCTCCGGCGAGCCCCTCGATCTCTCCGCCCTCGACCTCGCCGACCTCGCCAACCTCTACACCGCCAACGCCGTCGAGCAGCTCCCGCGTCTCCCGGAGATCTGCGCCGTGGTCGAGCGGGCCCTGATCGCCCCCTGCGACGCCCTCCTGCTGCCCGCGGCCCGCACGGCCCTCGCCGCCGTGCGCAGCGAGGAGTGATTCGGCGCCGCCCCGGATCGAGCCGTGCACGGCTCCGCCCGCCGCGGCGATCTCGACGACGGCGATACCGCGGAGATATCTTGGTCGCCGAGAATCACGACTCCGCACGAAATCGAGGCTGTCCATGCCCGCTGCCCTGCCCCTCCTCGCGCTGCTCCTCTTCACCGCGCCCGCGCAGGCCCAGGCGCCCGCGGAGGCCGCGACGAGCCACGAGCGCGGCGCGTACATCACCGTGAACGTGGGCATCGAGGTGCAGGCCCTCGAGCGCGCCGCCGGGGACACCGCGCGAGCCACCGAGGAGCTGGCCGCCGCGGTCCGTGCCCTCGCGACCTCACCGTCGCTGAGCGACGCGCAGCGAGCCGAGCTCATGGCCGTGCTCGCACGCGTCGACACCCTCTCGACCCGGGTCGCCGGCGCCATCGACCGCCTGCCCGCGGCCGTGCGCGAGACCCGTGAGCCGCTGGCCGCCATCGCCACCGACCTCGCCGCCCAGGTGCGCCGGACCATCATCGCCGTCGTCGTCCTCCTCCTCGCCCTGCTCCTGGGCGCCCTCGCCGGCTTCTACGTCCTCGTGCTGCGCCCTGGCCGTCGCCTCGTGGCGGGCCTCGGCGGCGGCCTGGACACCATGAAGCACTCGCTCGAACGCGCCGCCGAGCGGGCCGCCGAGATCATCGCCGAGGCGAACGCGACGCACCTGGCCAGGGCGCTCGAGGCCATGCGCGCCGCGCCGGTCGCGGCCACGGTCGCGGCCACGACCCCGGCCGCCGACCCCTGAGCCCCGCGCCTCACGGTCCCGACGACTCGCGGAGCGCCTTGCCCAGGTCGCCCGGCGAGTGCCGGTTGTCCCTCACGAGCCCTGCGCCCGCTGCCGGCGCAGCTTGATCAGCGACCCGAGCACCCGCAGCGCCCCGCTCGCCCGCTCGCGCAGCCCCGCGCCGTAGATCGTCTGCACCGCCCCCATCACCAGCGGCAGCGTCGCCGCGCGGATCGGGTAGAGGGCCATCCCCTGGCGCACCGGGAAGCGGTCGGTGACGATCGCCTTCTCGGTGCAGCACGCGCGCAGCCCCTCGCGCCCGTTGATCTTGCCGAAGCCCGAGATCTTGAGCCCGCCGAAGGGCAGCGACTGGATCATGTACGCGAGGCCGAAGTCGTTGACGGTCGTCATGCCGGCCTGGATCGCCCGCGCCATCCGCTGCGCCCGCGCCGGGTCGCGGGTGAACACGCTCGAGCCGAGCCCGTAGGGGCAGTCGTTGGCCCCGGCGATCGCCTCCGCCTCCGTGGCGACCCGCGTGATCACCATGACCGGGCCGAAGTGCTCCTCGTGCATGATCCGCATGCTGCGATCGACGTCGACGAGGATCGTCGGCGGATAGAAGTTCGTGCCGAGCTCGCGCCGCGGCTGACCGCCGCACAGCACCCGCGCGCCCTTCGCGACCGCGTCGTCGACCAGCGCCTGGATGATCTCCAGCTGGCGCGCCATCGTCATCGCCCCGAGGTCGACCTCGGGCCCGAGCGGCGGCCCCTGGCGCAGCGCCTGCGCGGCCGTCAGCACCCGCGCGACGAACTCGTCGTAGACCGCCGCGAACACGAACAGGCGCTCGGCCCCGACGCACATCTGGCCGCACGCGTTGAACACCCCGAACAGCGCCGTCGAGGCCGCCTGCTCGATCACCGCGTCGTCGCAGATGATCATCGGGTCCTTGCCGCCGAGCTCGAGCACCACCGGCGTCAGCGTCTCGCTGGCCGCGGCCATCACCTTGCGCCCGTTCTGCGGCGAGCCGGTGAAGAAGACCTTGTCGACCCCCGAGGTCACGAGCGCCGAGCCGGTCTCGCCGTAGCCGGTGACGACCTGCACGAGCCCCGGATCATGGCCGCGGGCCCGCAGCGCCGCGTCCAGGATCTCCAGGTACTTGAGCGACGACCAGCTCGCCAGCTCCGAGACCTTGATGACCACCGCGTTGCCGGCGAACAGCGCCGGGATGACCGGGCAGAAGAAGTTGTGGAACGGGAAGTTCCACGGGCTGATCACCCCGACCACCCCGAGCGGGAGGTACTCGACGCGCGCCGACTTGTGCGGCAACAGGCCCGAGGCCCGCGACTGCGGCCGCAGGTCGCGTTCACCGTGGGCGATCGTGTAGCGCAGCTTCTCGCAGACCGGAAAGATCTCACCCATCGCCGCGTCGACCATCGTCTTGCCCGAGTCGTGCACCGCGAGCAGCGAGATCTCCTCCTGCGCCGCGACCACGCGGGCCAGGATGTCCTTCAGGACAGCTCGCCGCTCGGCGAAGCTGGTCGCGGCCCAGGCCGGCTGGGCCGCCCGTCCGCGCTGCACTGCCGCCACGACCGCGGCCCGGTCCATCACCGGCACCTCGCCGAGCCGCGCCCCCGTGGCGGGGTCCGTGCACACGATCGTCGTCGGCGCTGCAGGAGGCGTGGCGGGGGCGGAGGCGGCGGTCGGCATGGCGTCGGCACCCTACCTCGCCCAGGCCCCGCGCTCGTGTGCGCCAGACCCCACCGACCTTGAGGCCGATCACGGCACCGAGCGACGATGCAGGGCCCCGCGCGCCCACCGATGATCGCGCTGCTCCTCGCCCTCGCCTTGCCAGCCGCCGCGCCGACGGGGGAAGACGAGCTCACGCACCGCCGGCTCGTGCTCGCCAACACCTACGCGCTCGAGTTCGGCGTGCTCTACCCGGCGCCCTCGGGCGCGATCGCCTGCTTCCTCGGCAGCGACCTGCTGCCGCGGCGCGACCGACAGGGTCGGCTGTGGCGCGCCGCGCTCGGCTATCAGCTCACCCTCGCCGTCGGCCACGCCGACCTCGCCTACGCCGAGTCGCCGCGCAACCGCAGCCTCAGCGGCCTCCTGACCCACCGCCACGCGCTCGCCCTGCTCGGCCGCGGCGGCGCCCGGAGCCGCCTTTTCTACAGCGTCGCCGCGGGCCTCGTGTTCGGCGGCACCGCCCCGATCGGCGGCGACGCCGAAGCTCGCCTCGGCCGCGTCGTCGGCGGCCGCCCCGGGCGGCGCGCGCAGGCCGTGATCGGCGGCGAGCTGCGCCTCGGGGCCCGCTTCGGCGGCGTGCCGCTCCCGCAATTCGGCCTGTTCGTCGGCGTGCTGGTGTTCTAGGACCTGCGCGAAGAGACATGCCCGATCGCACAGGGCGCATCGGACATGTCCTTCGGGTTTCGCCGCGCGGCCCCATCGCGTACGATCGCCGGCCATGCTGGTGCAGCCCCGTCGCACCTGGATCCGCGAGGTCTTCACCTACCGCGGGACCGTCCTGCCGACCGTGTGGCGGCGCCTGCTCGTCGTCGGCGGCCTCTCGCTCGCCCTCACCATCGGCCACCTCGAGACCCACAGCTTCGTCCTCCGCGACATCACCCCGCTGCCCTTCACGCTCACCGGCTTCGCCATCAGCGTGTTCCTCGGCTTTCGCACGACCACCGCGTACACCCGCTTCTGGGAGGGACGGACCCTGTGGGGCGGCCTGGTCAACACCTGCCGCAACTTCACGCGCCAGGTCCTGACCTGGGTCGCCGCGCCCCCCGGCAGCGCCCCCGACCCCGCCAACGACGCGGCCCTGCGCCAGCTCCAGCGACGCATCGTTCACCACGTGATCGCCTTCAGCCACGCGCTGCGCCAGCGCCTGCGCGACGACGAGCGACCCGACGAATACAGCGAGCTCGTCGACCCCGCGCTGCTTCCCGCCCTGCAACACGAGCCCAACCGCCCGCAGGCGATCCTCGCCCACGTCGCCGGCCTCCTGCGCGGCGCCTACGATCAGGGCCTGCTCCACCCGCAGCACGTACCTGTCCTCGAGGCCAGCCTCGCCGCGATGACCGACGCCCAGGGCGGCTGCGAGCGCATCGGCAGCACCCCCCTCCCCTACGTCTACCGCGTGCTCGTCCACCAGATCGTCGGCATCTACTGCTTCTCGCTGCCCTTCGGCCTGATCCACACCCTGCAGTGGTTCGCCCCCGCCGTCACGGTGCTGGTCGCCTACGCCTTCTTCGGCCTCGACGCGATCGGCGAGGAGCTCGACAACCCGTTCGAGATCGACGCCAACGACCTCCCGCTCGCCGCCCTCACCCGCGGCATCGAGCTCGACCTCCGCGCCCGCCTCGGCGAGACCGACCTCCCCCCGCCCGCGCGACCCCACCGCGGCCTGCTGCTGTGACGCCCACCACGGCAGCAGCGAGCCGACTACGGCAGCAGCGACGGGATGTGGATGATCTGCACCTTGTTGCCCGCCGGATCGCGGAAGTAGAACGAGGTCGCGCCGTCGCGGTGCAACTTGGGCGGCTGCACGATCTCGAGGCCGTGCTCGGGCAGCAGCGCCTCGATGCGGGCGAACCACGCGCGCACGTCGTCCGGCGCCGCGCACACGAAGCCGAGGTGGTCGAGCGCCGAGACGCGATGATCGATCTCCGCCACCCGGTGCAGCGCCAGGTTGTCGGGACCGTAGCTGAGATAGATGTTGTCAGGGTCGGGCCGCCAGTCGACCTGCATGCCCATGCCCTCGACGTAGAAGCGGGCGCAGGCGTCGAAGCCGGCGCCCGCGATCGAGACGGCGACGTGACGCAGCCCGAGCGTCGGCGGGATCGCGGCGCCGCTCATCGCTTGATCTCCGCGTCGATGTGGACGAGCGTGGCTTCGCGGGTGACCCGCGCGATCGCCTCCGGGGTGCTCAGGCGCTGGATCGGCATGGCGCGACCATAGTTCAGGTCTTTTGGCGTGTCCACCTGTCCCTGCGGACAGCTGGCGTGTGCGCACGGGATGTCCCGGCCTCGCGATCACGTACGCGCAGCGATCCGTTGCTGTTGCACGAGCAGGCCCCAGCCGTCGCTGCCATCCTCGCCGCGCACGCGACAGAGCGCGAGGTCGAGGCGCCCGCGGCCATCCATATCGAGGCTCATCTGCGCCACCGTCTCCGTCTCGAGCAGGAGCTCGCCGCCGGGCGCCTCGACGTGCAGCCCGACGTGGCTCGGCGCCCGCCCAGGCAGGCGCGTCGGTCGGACCCCGAGGTCGCGGATCGGCACCACCCCCGCCGCGCGCTGGACGAAGCCGCCGGTCAGCGTCAACCACGGAAACCGTGCCTGGTGGACCCACACGCGGGCCTGCGAGCTCAGCTCTGCGAAGCAGTGGATCGCCTCGTCACTCGCGCCCCAGTCGCGAACGCCCCACCCGTGCTGACGCAGGCCGGCCCCACGAAACGCGATCAGCTGCAGCGCGTCCGCCACCCCTGGATCGATCGTTCCGGAGCTGCCGAGGGTCACCGCCCCGTGGACCTCACCGACCTGCACATAGCTGCGCGCGCTGTTGCGACGCAGCACCCGCAGCAGGCGGGCGTCCCACTCGGCCGCGCCCAGCTGGCGTGACAGCAGATCCGGGTCGTCGTCGCTGCCTGGCACGAACGCGGGCAGCTGCGACAGGAAGGTGAGGTCGACCCGGACCTCGAGGTCCTCGGCCGGCAGCTCCTCATCGACGGCCCGTCGACGCTGCCCGCCGGGATCACGGATCTCGAGGCGGCCGTGGTAGCGCAGGGTCCAGCGGCGCAGCGGCTCGACGCAGTCGAACTCGACCCCGCCGGCGCGCCAGTGGTCGCCCGCCCCGCGCAGCAGCATCTGGCCGGTGCCCGGCAGGGCGTAGACCGCCGCCGGTGTGAGCAGGGTCAGCCACACCCGGTGCGCCTCGCGATCAGGCAGCCACTCGACGCGAGCGACCACCGCGAGCCCCGGCTGCACCGCCGCGAGGGTGTACTCCTCGGCAAAGTGGCGGCGGCCGTCCCACGGGTGCGGCGCCTCGTCCTGCGGGCGCGGCCAGATCTCCGGCGAACGTCGGCGGACCGCCCAGCGCGCGATCGCGGCCTTGACCCCGCGGCGCAGCAGCGACGACAGCCCCGGCTCCTCCGCGCTCGTCGGCGGCGGCGTCGGCTCGTCCTCGGCCCCGAGCGAGCTCGGCCCCTCGGGCCGAGGCTGCGGAGGCTCGGGACGCAGCGTGCGGGGCTTGCCGGCCGACATCTGGGCGCGCGAGCGTAGCAGGTCAGCGGCGCGGCTGGGCGTAGCAATTTGGCCCGCCCCCGTGATAACTCCAAGGCCCGGGAGGTGCTCCTTGCTCCGTCTGTCGCTCGCCCTGTCCCTCGCCATGCCAGTCGCCATGCCGTTGGCGATCCTCGCCGCCTCCTCCTTGGTCACCACCGGCTGCGAAAAGAAGGGCCTCACCCCCGAGGAGCAGGCCGCCAAGAACAAGGAAGACCTGACCAACGGCGCCGCGCGCGTGCGCGACGAGAAGTACGACGAGGCCGACGCGATGTTCGCCCGCGTGCTCGCGGTCGAGCCCGAGAACGCCGAGGCGCTCGCCGGCATGGGTCGGGTCAGACTCGGCCAGAAGAAGCTCGACGAGGCCGTCACCCTGCTCGAGCGCGCCGCCGCCAAGACCCCCGAGGACGGCCCCCTGCAGGCCAGCCTCGGCGAGGTCTACGGCAAGCTCGACCGTCACGCCGAGTCCGCCGCCGCCTACGGCGCGGCCTTCAAGGCCGACCCCAACAACGGCAACCTCGGCATCGCCCAGAGCCACGCCCTGCTGAAGGCCAAGCAGCTCGAGCAGGCCGAGGCCGTGCTGCGCGAGGTCGTCAAGGTCGACCCGCAGGCCGAGTATGTCTATACCGACCTCGGCGACGCCCTGCGCCTGCAAGGCAAGCTCGACGAGGCGCTCAAGTCGTACATGAAGGCCCTCATCGAGCACGTCGGCGACAAGAAGGCCCACGCCGGCGCGGCCGAGGTCTACGAGCTGCAGAACAACCGGGCCAAGGCGATCGACGAGTGGTCGACCTACATCCGCATGGACTGCTGCTCCGAGTTCGCCAACACCGTCGCCAAGAAGCGCATCGCCGCGCTGCAAGACACCAAGGCCGACGGCTGATCGCCGCGGCGGCTCGCCGCTGACCGCCGCCGGCCGCCGCCGACCGCCGCCGATTTGGCGCTGACCACCTGACTTGGTGTGTGAGAATCGCGGCCTGTGCTGTCCAGGACCCTGCCAGGAGCCCTCATGTCCACGCGTCCCCTCGCCTCCCTCTCGCTCGCCCTCCTGCTCACCGCCTGTGACAGCCCCGCCAAGGAGGCCCCAGTCGCCGCCAAGACGGCCCCCATCGCCGTCGCCACGCCGACCCCCGCCGTCACGCCGCCGCCCGCCGTGACCCCGCCGCCCGCCAAGCCGCGGCCCACGGCGCGCGAGCGGGCCCTCGCCGGCTTCGACCGCAGCGCCGCCAAGACCCAGGCCCAGACCTTCCGCGACCAGCTCGCCGCCGGCCGCACCGCCGTCAAGGCCAAGGACTACAAGGCCGGCATCGCCGCCTTCACGGCCGCCCTGAAGATCGACGCCAACCACCCCGCCGCCCTCGCCGAGCTCGGCTGGGCCGCCTACCTCGCCGGCGACCTCCCGGCCGCGCAGCGCAGCACCGAGCTGGCGATCGCCGGCGACGCCCCCGACCACACCCGCGGCGCCGCGCTCTACAACCTCGGGCGGATCCTCGAGGACCGCGGCGACAAGGACGGCGCCGCCGCGGCCTACCAGCGCTCGCTCCAGCTGCGCGCCAACGACACCGTGAAGCAGCGCCTCGCCGGTCTCACCGCCGCCGGCGCCGACGCGACCAGTCACGACTGCGACTTCACGCCCCAAAAAGGCGGGCACGTCGACAACCTGTGCGCCGCGCTGGTCGCCACCATGCCCGCCGACGAGGAGATCACGAACCACAAGTGCGACGAGCAGGAGACCGAGCCTGGCGAGACCGTCGTCGACGCCGCGGGCACCCCCTTCACGGGCGAGCCGCGGACAAAGATCGACCACACCCTCGCCGACGGCGTCCGCATCGCCCACTTCCGCGTCGAGAACTGGCTCGAGTCCGGCGGCAGCTACGACGACGTGTACCTCGCCGTCCTGTACGCCGACCGCTGGTACACCACCGAGCTCGGCAGCGCCTACAACCCCGGCGTCGGCTACATCGGGGCCAACTTCACCGTCGACTCCGTCGAGGCCCGCGACCTGATCCCCGGCGGTCGCCAAGAGATCGTTATCACCATGACCTCCGACTACCACGACGGCGACTACGGCGATAACACCATGGAGAGCACCACCGACCAGCTGGTCGCCGTGCTCGGCCTCGACGGCGACGCCCCCCGCTGGCTCGGCGCCTTCAAGATCTCCGCCCAGGACGACACCGGCCCGATGCTCGACGACGAACCCAGCAACGGCCCCACCAAACACAGCGAGCGCAAGGTCGACCACCGCATCGACGCCGGCCAGGTCGTGATCACCGCGGTCCCCGGTAACGAACCCGTCACCCCGCCCGGCACCTTCAAGCTCGGCGAGCTCCCGGCCGCCTGCCCCGCCGCCCTCGGCTACGTCGCGGGCGCCTGAGCAGAGCCCGCAGCGAACGCCCCCGCTGTCTCCGCGGCGACCGCGTTGGTCCCCGCGTTGGCCACCGCGTCGGCCACCGTGCTCTCCACAACACTCGCCGCCGTGCTCGCCGCCATGCTCGCCAGGTAGTCGCGGTGCTGCGCCGCGAGGAAGCGCTCGACCGCCTCGATCACCGGCACCGTGCGCACCGACGCGAAGATATCGAACGCGTGCTCGGCCCCCTTCATCTCGAGGTAGCGCACCGGCGCATGCGACACCCCGCGCAGCGCCGCGACGAAGCGACGCGCGTCCTCCACCGCACACAGCGTGTCGCGACTGCCGTGGATCACCAGGAAGGGCGGCGCCCCGGCGTGCACCCGGTCGATCGGCGAGGCCCGCAGGAACAGCTCCGGGTGCTCGGCGTAGCGGACCTTCAGCACCACCCGCTCGAGCAGCCCGCGGTACTTGCGGTTCTTCAGATCGAGCACCCCATAGAACACCACCGCCGCCCGCACCGACGTATCGGCCGCCTCGAAGCCTGGCTGATACTCCGGGTCGCCCGCCGTCAGCCCGACCAGCGCCGCCAGGTGCCCGCCCGCCGATCCCCCGGTGACGACGATGAAGTCGGGGTCGACCCCGTACTCGTCGGCGTGCTCGCGAACCCACGCGATCGCCCGCTTGACGTCGATGAGGTGCGCCGGGAAGGTCGCCTTCGGGCTCAGGCGGTAGTCGACGTTGAAGCCGACCCAGCCGTGGCGAGCCAGGTGCGTCAGCAGCGGGATCCCCTGGTACTCCTTGAAGCCGAGGAACCACGCCCCGCCGTGCACCTGCACGATCGCCGGCCGGCGCCGGCCCGGCGCGCGCGGGCTGTACACGTCGAGGCACAGCGTCTGCCCCGCGACCTCGCAGAACGGCACCCCACGCCGCACCTCGACGTCGCGCCGGTGGAAGGTCAGCCACGGGATCGCGATGTGACTGCGCGGGAAGCGAGGCACCTCCCCCACCGCCTCGATCCCCGCCTCACGATAGAACTCGGTCAACGCCGCCGCGCCCCCGCGTGAGCGCAGGTAGAGCCCCACGAGCCCGCCGCCGGCCACGACGCACAGCCCGAGCCCGAGCCCGCCGCGCCAGTCCGACAGCCCGCCCGCCAGCGCCAGCCAGGTCACCAGCGCCGCCCCGCCGATCAGCAGGTGCAGCGCCAGCTCGATGGTCAGCCACGCCGCGAAGAAGCCCGGCACGATCAACCAGCGCAGCCGCGCCGGGATGTACGCGTTGAACACCGCCGCCGCCGCGACCACACCGACACCGAGGAGCGCCCAGGACACCCCGCGAGTGTCGCATGTTCACGGCGCAGATCGTGCGACACACAACGACCGCCGTGTCGCGCGCCAGCACGTCTCGCCTGAGTCGCGCGCCAGCGCGGCTCAGGCCAGCGGCGCCGCCGTGGCCGCGATCACCTGCTCGCGCGACACCCCCGGCGCGCACTCGATCAGGCGCAGCCCGCCGGCCTCGACCGCGATCACGGCGAGCTCGGTGATGATGAGGTTCACGCAGCGCATCGCCGTCAGCGGCAGCGTGCACACCGGCACGATCTTGCTGGCCCCGTGCTTCTCGCAGTGGTTCATCAGCGCGATCACCTTGCGAGCCCCGGTCGCCAGGTCCATCGCCCCGCCGATGCCCGCGACCTTCTGGCCCGGGACCATCCAGTTGGCCAGGTCGCCCGCGGCCGACACCTGCATCGCCCCGAGCACCGCGACATCGACGTGCCCGCCGCGGATCATCGCGAAGCTCAGCGCCGAGTCGAAGGTCGAGCCGCCTGGCACCACCGTCACCGTCTGCTTGCCCGCGTTGATGATCCTCGCGTCGACCTCATCGTCGTAGGGAAAGGGCCCCATGCCGAGCAGTCCGTTCTCCGAGTGCAGCAGGATCGCCTGCTCGGGCCGGAGGTAGTTGCTGATCAGCGTCGGGATCCCGATCCCGAGGTTGACCACGCTGCCGCTCGGCAGCTCGCGCGCCGCCCTCGCGGCCATCTCTTCCCGGCTCCACGACATGCCCGGGGTTATAGTGCGCGCCGTGTCGCGCCGCCTCGCCTCAATTGCTGTCCTCGGCCTCGCCCTCCCGCTCCTGGGCGCCCCGGCCTGCCTCAAGATCCCGGCCGGCGACCCCGAGAGCGCCGCCCCTGGCGAGGCCCAGGACCCCGCCGCCGCCGGTGCCCGCGTCGCCTGGCCCGGCAAGTCGCCCGCGCAGCTCTACGGCGTCGGCGAGGAGCGCGTGTTCGAGCTCATCCAGAGCGGCAAGAAGATCGGCACCTCCTGGGGTCGCTACGACGGCCCGCTCGCGGGCGGCCTCCACCGCTACTCGACCCGCGTCGAGCTGACCATGCCGCAGCGCGACCCCAACGTCGGCGGCGCCCCCGAGCCGCTGAGCAGCGTCGGCGAGATCGTCATCGACGATCGCGGCGAGCTCGTCCGCGGCTTCGAGCGCAGCCGGGCCATCGAGCTCCGCTTCGAGCGCAGCGGCGACCAGCTCGTCTTCACCTCCGGACGCGAGCGCGAGGAGCTGCAGGCCAAGCCCGGCACCGCGTACATGTCCTTCGCCACCATCTTCCACGAGGAGCTGATGTTCGGCCTGCGCACGCTCAAGGAGGGCGAGCTCGCCTGGCGCCTCGTCAGCCTGTCCGGCTCGCTGCCGACCGACTGGACCGCCCGCCTCACGATCACCGACCCCGACCCGCCGATCCTCGCCCTCATCACCACCAACCTCGGCGAACAGATCCACCTCCACGGCGGCCGCATCGAGCGCGTCGAGGTCAGCGCCGACGACCTCCAGGTCATCGTCCCCGCGCGACCGATCGCCTGGCCGACGTGGACCATCGAGGCCCCGCCGACCCTGACCTACAGCCTCCCGGCCGGCGCCACCTTCACGCGCCGCGAGCTCGAGCTCCCCGGCCAACCCGGCGAACCAAGGCTGGTCGGCGAGCTGCTGGTCCCCGCCGGCAAGGGCCCCTTCCCCGCCGTCCTCTTCCTCTCCAGCACCGGCCAGCAAGATCGCCACGGCTTCGTCGGCCCACCACCCGTCGACCTCGGCTCGCACGAGATCGGCGACGCCCTCGCCCAGGCCGGCATCGCCGTCCTCCGCTACGACGAGCGCGGCTTCGGCGGCAGCGCCGACGGCCCCGTCAGCTACATCGGCCAGCTCGAGGACGCCCGCCGCGGCCTGCGAACCTTGCTCGTGCAAGATGACGTCGACCCCGACCGCATCGCCGTCGTCGGCCACGGCGAGGGCGGCTGGCGGGCGCTGCAGCTCGCCGGCGAGGGCCGCAAGCTGCGAGCCGTCGCCCTCCTCGCCAGCCCCGGCCGCCCCTACGAGGTGCTGCTGCGGGCCCAGGCCGCGCTGGCGATCGAGGCCGTCCCGCCCGAGCTGCGCGCCGAGGCGCGCAAGACCCAGGACAAGACCCTCGCCGCGCTGCGCAGCGGCAAGGACCTCCCGCCCGAGCTCCGCAGCACCGGCACCTGGATCCGCGAGGCCCTCGAGGTCGACGTCGACGCCCTCATCGCCAAGTCCGAGGGCGCCCTGTGGATCGCCCAGGGCGAGAAGGACTTCGAGGTCGACGCCGACAAGGACAGCGCGGCCCTCGCCCGCATCGCCCGCAAGCACAAGAAGCCGCACAGCGTGCAGCTCTACCCAGAGCTCGATCACCTGTTCAAGCGCGAGCCCGGCGTCTCCTCGCCCGCCCGCTATCTCAACGCCGGCCGCCCGGTCGACCGCAAATTCCTCGCCGACCTCGCCAGCTTCCTGCTCGCCCAGCTCAAGCCCTGACCTGTCCCCCGGGACAGCTCAGCCCGCGGCCCGCGCCAGCTCGGCCGGCGTGAACACCCCACGGTCCGTGATGATCGCCGTGACCAGCTCCGCCGGCGTCACATCGAAGGCCGGGTTCCTCGCGCCGACCCCGATCGGCGTCATGCGGGTGCCGCCGTGGAAGTGCACCTCGTCCGGGTCGCGCTGCTCGATCGGGATCTCCGCGCCCGCCAGCATCGCCAGGTCGATCGTCGACCACGGCGCCGCGACATAGAACGGCAGGCGATGGTGGTGACACAGCACCGCGACCGTGTAGGTCCCGATCTTGTTGGCCACGTCGCCGCGCCGGGTGATGCGGTCCGCCCCGACGATCGCCGCCTGGATCTCGCCGCGACTCATCAGCGCCCCGGCCATGTTGTCCGCGATCACCTCGACCGGAATGCCGTCCCGCTGCAGCTCCCACGCCGTCAGCCGCGCCCCCTGCAGCACCGGCCGCGTCTCGTCGGCCAGGACCCGGATCGCCTTGCCCAGCGCGTGCGCGCGACGGATCACCCCGAGCGCCGTGCCGAAGCCCGCCGTCGCCAGCGCGCCCGTGTTGCAGTGGGTGAGGATCGTCCCCTCCGGCAGCAGCGGCGCCCCGTACTCGCCGATCCGCAGGCACGCCTCCAACTCGCCCGCCACGTACGCCTCCGCCGCCGCTCGCAGCGTCGCCGGCCGATCCTCGCCCGCGCTCGCCAGCGCCGCCCGCATGTGCTGCAGCGCGTGGAACAGGTTGACCGCCGTCGGCCGTGTGCGCGCGAGCCGGGCGATCGCCAGCTCGCACGCCGCCGCGAACCCCCCGCGCTCAACCGGAAAGCCGCGGCACGCGACCGCCAACCCCAGCGCCGCCGTGCACCCGATCGCCGGCGCACCGCGCACGGCCAGCGACTCGATCGCCTGCGCCACCGCCTCGATCGTGTTCAGCACGAGCCACAGCTCACGGCCTGGCAGCGCCCGTTGGTCGAGGAGCAGCAGCGTCGACCCGTCGGGAGACAATCGCACTGGCTGCAAGAAGGCGGCGGTGGTCGAGCTCGTCATGGCACCTCGATCAAGGCCGGGCGCCCGCACCCGCGGAGCACCGGGCCGGCGGAGTATGCCCGGGGCTCCCTCGCGTGTCAGCGCGCCGCCGGGCCCGCTCCATGTACGCATCCGGCGCGCAGGCCGGCCGTGGCTCCCCGTGAGCCACCTGCGCGCCCACCGTCCCGTGACAGCGCCTCCCGGCCGCGGTACACCGGAGTGGATGCGCTGGCCCTCGCCCGTCGCCCGCAGGTGTCGCGTGCCGCTGCTGGCACTCGCGCTCGCCTGTCCGGCCGCCCTCCTCGGCGCCTGCTCCGGCGTCGTCGACGAGAGCAGCGGCAGCAACAGCCTCGGCGAGCCGCTGCCCGTCCACCACCTCGCCCGCATCCACATCATCCTCCAACCGCCCGGCGACGCCCCCAGCGACGACCCCGCGCTCGAGGTCGTCGCCCGCTTCGTCCAGTACCGCGGCCTCGACGAAGCATCGGTGCGCGTCCGTGCCGACCTGCCCCCGCTGGCGATCGATCGCCTGCGCCCCGGGCAATGCATGGCCAGCGAGCAGCTGTGGCTCCCCGTCGAGGAGCCCGGCGCACGCGAGGCAGCGCCCGTCAGCCGCCGCGAGCTCGTGCTCGTCGACGCCGGCAACCTCGCCGTCCAGATCGGCGAGGCCAGCGTCGAGGTCCCGCTCTCTCTCGTCCCCGACCTCCTGCCCTACATGTCCGGCGTCGAGTACGACTACGTCAGCGAGACCCTCCCCCCGCGCGCCTGGCCCCGCGGCGAGCCGAGCCCCAGCGCCCTCACCATCACCGTCGACGGCGCCGGCGACGACGAGCTCACCGGCTTCCGCGTGCGCGCGGCGATCCCCGAGGCCGTCGTCCTCCAGGCCACCCCCAGCACCGACCGTGGCTCCCTCCTCCTCGAGTGGCGCCCCGACGGCCGCGGCGCCCCGCTCCTGGTCCGCCTCTCCTCCTTCATCGGCAGCGAGCCCGCCGGCGACGAGCTCACCTGCCTCCTCCGCGACGCCGGCAGCCACCGCTTCGACCTCGACGACCTGCGCAGCGCCGGCCTCGACCTCTCGGGCGACACCCTCCACCTCGGCGCCAGCCGCCTCGCCCGCGTCCGCTTCGACGCCGCCGACCTGTTCACCCGCGACAACGCCGAGGCCGTCGTCGAGGTGCGCAGCGAGGCCCTCGTCGTCTGGCCCTGAGGCCAGGTCGCAAAGGCCAGGTCCAGAAGGACAGGTCCAGGAGGACATGTCCAAGAGGACAGGTCCCGGAAGCCAGGTCCCGGAAGCCAGGTCCAGGAAGCCAGGTCCAGGAGCCCCCGCGCCAGGAGCCCAGCTCGCCGAAAATCCGCTCCAGGCCAGCTCCTAGGCCAGCCAGTCCGGCACACGCTCGTCGGCGATGAGCGCCTCGATCGTCCGCCGCGGTCGCGTCACCGCGAAGGCCCCATCCTTCACCAGGACCTCCGCCGCCAGCGGCCGCGAGTTGTAGGTCGAGGCCATCGCCATCCCGTAGGCCCCCGCGCCGAGCACCGCCAGCAGCTCCCCCGGCTCGGGCCACGGCAGCAGGCGGTCGAGCCCGAGGAAGTCGCCGCACTCGCACACCGGCCCGACCACGTCGGCGCGCAGCGCCCCCCGCCCGGCCGCCGCCGCCGACACTGGCACGATCGGGTGAAACGCCCCGTACAGCGCCGGCCGGATCAGGTCGTTCATCGCCGCGTCGACGATCACGAAGCTGCGCGCCTCGCCGCGCTTGCGCCCGATCACCCGCGTCAACAGCACCCCCGCGTTGCCGACGAAGAAGCGACCCGGCTCGAGCACCAGCTCGAGCCCCAGGCTGCGGGCCGCCGCCGTGACGGCCGCGCCGAAGCTGGCGACGTCGAGCGTCGGCTCCTCGCTCGTGTAGGCGATGCCGAGGCCGCCGCCGAGGTCGATCTGCCGCAGCGCCACCCCCTGCCCGCGCAGCCGCAGCACCAGCCCACGCAGCCGCTCGAAGGCCGCGAGGAACGGCGTCGCCTCGGCGATCTGCGAGCCGATGTGACACGCCAGCCCGACCAGCGACAGCTCCGGGATCGCCGCTGCCCGCAGCGCCAGCGCCTCCGCCTCCGCCATCGCCACCCCGAACTTGCTCTCGCGCAGGCCGGTCGCCAGGTACGGGTGCGTGTCGGGATCGATGTCCGGGTTGACGCGCAGCGCCACCGCGACCCGACGACCCAGCGCGCGCGCCCGCGTCGCCACCCGCTCGAGCTCCTCCGCCGACTCGACGTTGATCGCCCGCAGCCCCGCAGAGATCGCCGCGTCGATCTCCGCGTCCAGCTTGCCCACCCCGCTGAACACGATCTTGTCCGCCGGGATCCCCGCCGCGATCGCGCGCACCAGCTCCCCGCCCGAGACGATGTCGGCCCCCGCCCCGCGGCGCGCCAGCGTGCGCAGCACCGCCTGGCTGCTGTTGGCCTTCACCGCGTAGCACAGCTGCGTCGGCTGCGACGCGCAGGCCCGGGCCAGCTCGTCGTGACGGGCCTCGATGTGCGCGCTGCTGTAGACGTAGGTCGGCGTGCCCACGGCGGCCGCGATCTCTGGCAGCGGCACCGCCTCCACATGCAGCACCCCGCGCGTCAGCCGGAGCCCGTAACGCTCGGGGTCGGCATACACAGCGAGATGGTCCGGGACCTCTGGAATCGGTGCAGCGGCAGCCACGCGAGTGGACGTGCCACGTCGGCGCCGTGCCTGTCAAACGAAGCCGCCCCTGACGCGCCGCTGCAGGCCCTTTGCGGCGCAGATCAGGCTTTGCTAGGATCGCCGGGTCACTTCAGGCCACCGGCTATAGGAGGTAAGGATGAACCAAGCAGACAATCGTTCGTGCACTGTGAACTCCCAACCTCGTCGGACCTACCACCCAGGAGGTGCCAGGCCCTAGCCGGGGCCATGACGCGGCCCCGGCCGCGTCAGGGCTCGCGTAGCGCCGCCTCTGTGTGACGACCCCGGCCGTCCTCCATGGCGACCGCAACGTCACCCGCTCCCGGGCCTCACCACCGAGTCGTGAGGCCCTCCCGAGGCAACATCGCCAGGTTGCCTGCAAGCTCCCGCGGTCAGGTTGGCGCCTGACCAACCGCCACATGTCGTGGCAAGGGGCGCCCCCTTCGGACGGCGCCCTCGTCCACCCAGACGGGCCCCGCGCCCGCAACCGAACCGGCTCAGAGCTCGAAGTGACCGCGGCGGAGAGCGATCCTGCTCCCCGCCGCTTCTCGCTCGTCGCTACAGCGGCTGCACCTCGCTCGTCGCTACAGGCGCAGGTGCACCTCGCTCGTCGCTACAGCCGGTGCTTCTCGCTCGGCGCTACAGCAGGTGCCCGCTCTTGTCGCGCTTGGTCGCCAGGTAGCCCGCGTTTTGCTCGCGCGACGGGGCGATGATCGCCTCGCGGTGGTCGACCCGCACCCCGCCCGCGCGCAGCCCCTCGATCTTCCGCAGGTTGTTGGTGTGCAGCACGATCGACGCCACCCCGAGCGCGTGCAGCATCGCCGCCGCCACCGAGTAGTCGCGCAGGTCGTCGTCGAAGCCGAGGTGCAGGTTGGCCTCCACCGTGTCGAGCCCGATCTGCTGCAGCTGGTACGCCCGCACCTTCTGGGCGATGCCGATGCCCCGCCCCTCCTGCCGCAGGTAGAGGATGATGCCCGTGTCCGCCGCGGCGATGCGGCTGAGCGCCAGCTCGAGCTGGTCGCGACAGTCGCAGCGAAACGAGCCGAACACGTCCCCCGTCAGGCACTCCGAGTGCACCCGCGTCGGCACCTCCAGCGCCCCGCGCAGCTCCCCCCGCACGACCGCCACGTCGTCGAGCGTGCGCCCGGCCTCGTCGACGAACGCGACGATCTCGAACTCCCCGTGACGCGAGGGCAAGCGGGCCCGGGCGAACACCTTGACGCTGCGCATGACCGCGCTCAGGGGATGCGGGACGGGCATGGCGTGAGGCCGGTCTAGCAGATCCTGGCCCGCTTCACCCGCCGCGCGACGCGTCGACGATGCTCTGATAGAGTCGCGACGACGAGCGGATCCCCTCCTCCATCCCGTCCACGACCAGGTTCAGCAGCTGGTCCTGGTCGAGGCGCAGCACGTCGTAGTAGGTCTGGCGGTCGATCGCGTGGATGATCGACGGCCAGTAGCCCTCACCGATCAGGATCGCGTTCATCGCCATTCGCGCGACCCGTCCGCTGATGTCCGGCCACGGGAAGATGCGGATGAGCTCGCGGTGCACCTCGACCGCCAGCTCGATCGGGTGGGCCTTGCGGCACTCCTCGGTGCGAAACCAGTCGGTCAGCTTGCGCATGCGGTAGCTGATCTTGTCGGCCGGCGACAGATCGTGGAAGTACATGCGGTGGATCGGGTTGTCCTTGCGGTACTGGACCTGATCCTTCTTCCCCTGCGGCAGCAAGATCTGGTGGATCTTCTTGAGCCACTCGAGCGACAGCTGCAGCCGACTGCCCCGCGAATCCAGGAGGAACTGGATCGCGTCGCGCACCGCCATGATGTGAAAGTAGGCCGGGATCAGGCTCGGCGTGGAGATGATCTCGTCGTCGATCGCGGCCTTGATCTCGGCCACCGACAGCACCGTGCCCTCGAGCGCGAAGTCGTGGTAGATCCACGACATAATGAAGCGCTCGTCGAAGCTGCGCCGCTGCGCCGCCGAGAGCATCCCCAGCTTCTCCCAGAGCAGCTCCGAGGACTCGTAGATCTGGCGATAGTTCCTGGTCCTCGCTGGCGTCACACTCACTCCTCCGCACGCGGCTCCCTAGCACCTGGCAGCTCCTGGCTGCTCCTGACACGCTGGGCCCCGCAGGGCACGCGAAGCTACGTCCTGGCCCCCGCACAGGTCAATAAAAAGCGTCTAAACGCTTGAATTGCCCGACAAAATTCCCCACGCCTCGGGACGCGACAATTGCCCGAAAAGTTGACCTCCTCGCCAGGCTTCGCTAGGCCGCCCTCTGGTGTCTGGCGCCTACCACCTGCCCGTCCTCGTGCATGAAGTCTGCGCGGCACTCCTGCCGCCGCTTCGTCGCGCCGCGAGCGCCCGGCCCCTGGCCCCGGCCGGACCGATCCTCGTCGACTGCACCTGCGGCGGCGCCGGCCACAGCGAGGCCCTCCTCCGCGGCCTCGTCGAGCACACCCAGCCCGGCGACCCCCCCCCGCGCTTCCTCGCCCTCGACCGCGACCCCGACGCCCTCGCCCACGCCCACGCCCGCGTGCCCGCGCTCGAGCTGTTCCACCGCCCCTTCTCCCAGCTCGCCGCCGTACTCGACGAGGCCAGCGTCCCCGCGGCCACCGCGATCCTCGCCGACCTCGGCGTCAGCTCACACCAGCTCGACACCGGCGAGCGTGGCTTCTCCTTCCAGGCCGACGCCCCCCTCGACATGCGCATGGACCCGACCCGCGGCGTCCCGCTCTCGCTCGCCCTCGCCGACCTCGACCACCCGAGCCTCACCCGCATCCTCCGCGAGCTCGGCGAGGAGCCCGACGCCGCCCGCATCGCCCGGGGCATCCTCGCCGCCCGCCCGCAGACCACCCGCGCCCTCGCCGACGTCGTCCGCGCCAGCATGAGCGCCCCCCGCCTGCGCCAGCTCGGCCTGCGCATCAACCCCGCGACCCGCACCTTCCAGGCCCTGCGCATCTTCCTCAACCGCGAGCTCGAGGAGCTCGACCAGCTGCTCCACGTCGCCCCCGAGCGCCTCGCCGTCGGCGGCCGCCTCGGCATCATCACCTTTCACTCGCTCGAGGACCGCCGCGTCAAGCAGGCCTTCGCCCGCCTCGCCCGTGCCGCCGCCCCGCCGCCCGGCGTCCCGATCCCCGCCGCCGACCTCCCGCGCCCGCGCTTCATCGTCCCCGACGAGTTCCGCCACGGCCTCACCCCCTCCGAGGCCGAGCTCGCCGCCAACCCCCGCAGCCGCAGCAGCCGCCTGCGCGTCCTGGAGCGCGTCCTCCCATGACCGACCTGCGCCCTCCGCGACCTGGCCCAAAGACCATGAACCGAAGGACAGCCGGCGAGCCGAGCTTCGAGCACGGCATGCGCCGCGCCGCCGACCTGGCCTCCACGCCGGCCGCCAATCAGGCCGCCAATCAGGCCGCCAATCAGGCCGCCAATCAGGCCACCCCTGAGCTCGCCGACCCCGACCCGATCGCCCCGCGCCGCCCGACCGGCCTGCCCCTGCTCCTGCTCGTCGCCCTCGCCCTCATCACCGTCGCCGGCCTGGTCCAGGTCCGGGCCCGCGCCCGCGTCCTCGGCCTCGGCTCCGAGATCGCAACGATGACCGGCGAGCACAGCCAGCTCCTCGACGAGCGCCGCCGCCTCGAGGCCGAGCGCGCCTACCTGCGCCACCCCGACTCGATCCACGCCGTCGCCGCGGCCCGCCTTCACATGGTCCCCGCCGCCCCCGAGCGCACCCAGACCATCCAGCTCGCCGACACCCACCTCGCCGACACCCACCTCCCAGGCGGAGCCACCCGATGAGCCTGCTCGGCAAGCACGTCCTCCCGCGACCGATGGCCAGCGACCTGCGCGCGGTCCACCGCCGCGCCGGCGTCGTCGGCCTCGCCATCGTCGCCGCCCTCGCCGGCGTCGGCTTCAAGGCCGCCCGCGTCGCCCTCGATCAACACGAGGCCTACAGCGAGCAGGCCAACCGCCAGCAGCTGCGCAGCTACAAGCTCCCCGCCAGCCGCGGCGAGATCGTCGACCGCGACTTCATGACCCTCGCGATCAACGACCGCGTCCACCGCGTCGTCCTGAACCCCCGCTTCATCCGCGGCCAGGGCAAGGACGAGGCCGTCGTCGCCGCCCTGCTCGCCCTCTTCCCCGCCGAAGATCCCGCCTACCTGCGCGACGAGCTCGCCAAGGACAAGGCCTACCGCCAGCTGCGCATGACCCTCAGCGACGCCCAGGCCGCCGAGCTCGCCAAGCAGGGCCTCCCCGGCGTCAGCCTCGAGCCCGCCAGCGAGCGCATCTACCCCCGCGGCCTGCTCGCCGCCCACGTGCTCGGCCGCCTCGGCAACCAGGGCGGCACCGCCGGCGTCGAGCTCGGCATGGACGAGGCCCTGCGCGGCCGCGACGCCCTCAGCCCCGCCTACTTCGCCGCCGGCAAGAAGCTGCTCGTCGACGGCGTCCCCGACGCGGCCGTCGCCCGCGGCGACACCGTGATGCTCACCATCGACTCCGCGATCCAGGCCATGGTCGAGGACGAGATCAACACCCTCGTCGCCCAGTGGCACCCCGCCGGCGCCAGCATCATCGTCCTCGATCCCAGCAACGGCGAGGTCCTCGCGCTCGCCAACCGCCCCACCTTCGATCCCAACCACCCCGTCGCGCACGCCGACCAGACCACCAACCTCGCCGTCCAGGCCGCCTACGAGCCCGGCTCCACCCTCAAGGCCATCACCGTCGCCGCCGCGCTCGAGCAGGGCGTCATCCGCGAGCACGAGGCCCTCTACTGCGAGAAGGGCCGCTGGCAGTACACCCCGCGCAACGTCATCCACGACGCCCACGCCGCCGAGTGGCTGACCGTCGCCGAGGTCCTCGCCGCCTCGTCCAACATCTGCACCACCAAGATCGCCGACCGCCTCGGCAAGCACACCCTCCACCGCTTCGTCGAGAAGTTCCACTTCGGCGAGCGCCCCGCGATCGAGCTCCCCGGCGCCACCCCGGGCCTGCTCGCCCCACCCGAGAAGTGGTCCGACATTCAAGCCGCCAACATCGCCTTCGGTCAGGGCATGAGCGCCTCCCCGCTGCAGGTCACCGCCGCCTTCGCCGCGCTCGCCAACGAGGGCCTCTACCACCCGCCCACGATCGTCCGCCACGTCCTCGACGCCAGCGGCGAACCACTCACCCGCACCCGCCCGCCCGGCGAGCGCGTCGTCCGGGCCTCGACCGCCCGCACCGTCCTGCGCATGCTCGAGAACGTCGTCCACAGCGACCTCGGCACCGGCAAGAAGGCCACCGTCGACGGCTACCGCGTCGCCGGCAAGACCTCCACCGCCCAGAAGTCCGGCAAGAAGGGCTACGACGACAGCCAGTGGTACTCGAGCTTCCTCGGCGCCGTCCCGGCCCGCGCCCCCCGCGTCGTCATCATGGTCTCCGTCGACAGCCCCGAGGGCGCCCACTACGGCAACGACGTCGCCGCCCCCAGCTTCTCCCGCCTCGCCGGCCCGATCATGGTCCACCTCGGCGTCACCCGCGACGACGGCCGCGCCCCGCCGCCGCCCAAGCCGGTCACCCTCGCCACCACCGACCCGAGGCTCGAGTTCGGCTTCATCCCCGACCTCGACGTCGAGCCCGACCTCCCCGGCCACCGCCACCGCCCCGCCGTCACCGTCACCACCGGCCTGCCCGACTTCACCGGCCTCACCCTCGCCCAGGCCCTCGACCTCGCCCACGAGGCCAAGCTCGAGCTGCAAGCCGTCGGCACCGGCATCGCCGTCCTCCAGGACCGCCAGCCGGGCCCCGCCGAGAGCGGCTCGCTGGTCCAGGTCTACTTCGAGCCCCCCACCTGAGCAGGCATCGGCATGCAGCGCACCGCCCTCGCCTGCCTCGCCTGCCTCCTCGCTACGAGCACGGCCCAGGCGGCCCCTCCTGCGACAAGCATGCGCAGCGAAGCAACCGCGACGACGCCAGCGGCGACCACCGGCTCGACCACCGACGCGCCCGCACCCGCGCCGACCGGCGCGACCACCGACGCGCCCGCACCCGCGCCGACCCGGGCCGCGGAGCCGCCCCCGCAGCGGCGCACCGGCCTGCCACCGAGCTTTGCACCGCCCGGGCCGCCCCGACGCGGCAGGATGCTGATGATCGTCGGCTGGTCCGTGTTCGGCGGCACCTATGCCCTCACCGCGACCCTCGGCATCATCATCCACAACAGCACCCGCATCTGTGACCCCAGCGGCGAGTCCTGCCGGCGTCCGGGCCTGCACCTGCTGATCCCCGTCGTCGGTCCGCTGTTCCTCATCCGCGACTACGCGGAGACCGAGTCCGGCCCGCTCGTGACCGCCTCCATCATGCTGTTCCAGAGCGCGAGTCTGGCGACAGCCATCGCCGGCACCGTCCTCTACGTCCGCGACAGCAAGCGCCGACGCCTCGCCGCGCCGCAGGTCGGCCTCCACCTCGGCCGCGGCCTCCACCTGCACGCCGCGCCGCGCCTGGACGGCGGCATGCTTCAGCTCGCCTACCGCTTCTGACCGCCAGGACACGCCCCGAGATCCAGCCTGTCCCCAAGGCCAGGTTCACCTGTCCCGAGAGCCAGCCTGTCCCCAGAGCCAGCCTGTCCCCAGAGCCAGCCGACCTCAGGTCGTACCCGGCGTCTTGATCAGCCGCCCGATCCGCAGGTTCGGGATCATCGGCGCGCTGATCATCGGCCCCGTCGTCCGCACCGTGTCCACCGTCAGCCGCGGGATCGCGGCCTCCGACTCGTCCGGCAGCGCCGACAGCAAGGGCGGCGGCGCCGAGAACCCGGCCGCCGGCAGCGGCGGCGGCGGCGGCAAGGGCAGCACCCCCATGCCGTCGTCGTCGTCGTCCTCGTCGGCGTCGATGTCGACGTCCAGCTCGCCCGCGTCCTCCCGCGCGTACGCGTCGTCCGGCAGCTCGTACACCCCCGACTGCGCCGCCACGTCGAGCTCCTGCCGCAGCGCCCCGAGGTCGAGCTGATCGAGCCACTGGCGGTCGACGAGATAGCGCCCGTCGACCGGCACCAGCGTCAGCGACCCGCGGGTGATGCTCAGCAGCAGCTTGCCGCCCGCGTGGTGCCGCAGCTTGCGCCCGAGCTCGGCCGCCGCGTCGTCGTCGAGCGCCTTGGTCAACGCCGTCAACACCAGCCCGAGCACCTCGCGCGCCCGGTCGTACTCGTCCTTGATCTGCCCCGACGCCGCCATCGGGCTGGCCGCCTGCACCGCGCTCTGCAGCTCCGCCGGGCGGCGAAACCGGGCCGTCTCCTGCCGCCCCGCCTTGCCCCGCTCCGCGCTGCGCAGCCGCTCGGCCAGCGTCCGCGCCACCGACAACTTCTTGCCGAGGTCACGACACACGCGGGCCCAGTGGTCGCGCTCGTCGCGGGTCTGCGCGAGCTCCCGCTCGACCGCCGCGAGCCGACCCTCCATCACCTGGATCTGCATCACCTTGGCGTCGTATCGCTGCCAGATGTCTCCGGGGTCGGCCATGTCCGCGCTGCTGTCAGTCGTACCGAAAAAGGGCCCCGAGAATAAGCCCCTTTCCTCGCCCTCACGCCCGCTGATCCGACCTCGCCGGCCACAAATGCCGCGCCACCACCCCGGCGATCCCGCCCGGCCACCCGCCCATCCACCCGTCCGGCCACCCGCGCAGCCACCCGGGCCGAGCGGGTGGATCCGCGCCCGCGCCCCGCAAGGCGCCCGCACGTCGACATCTCAGCGACCTGTGCCACGGTGGGCCGCGCATGCGCTCGCTCCCCTTACTCGCCTCTCTGCTGCTCGCCTGTCAGCTGCTACCCGCGCCCACGCCGATGGCCCACACCCTCGCGCGGACACCAGGCCCAACGCCAGCCCGCTGCCTGATGGTCCTCCTCCCGGGCGCTGGCGATCACATCCGCAGCTTCAGCGACGAGCGCTTCATCCAGGCGATCCGCGACAGCGGCGCCTCGATCGACATCGTCTCCGCCGAGGCGACCATGGGCTACTACTTCCGCGGCGTCGTCGCCGAGCGCCTCGAGCACGACGTGCTCGCCCCGAACCGCGGCGGTCACGAACAGGTGTGGATCCTCGGCATCTCGATGGGCGGCTTCGGCTCGCTCCACTACGCCCAGCAACACCCCGTCGACGGCGTCATCGCCCTCGCCCCCTGGCTCGGCGACCGCAAGCTCGCCGACGAGATCCAGCGCAGCGGCGGCCTCGCCCGCTGGACCCCCGACCCGCCCGCGCCGGTCACCAAGGACAACTACCAGCGCCAGCTGTGGAGCTGGCTGCACCGCAGCACCGCCCCCGGCGCCAGGGCCCCCGTGATCCTCCTCGGCTACGGCGACGACGACCGGCTCGCCGCCCAGGACAGCCTGCTCGCCGCGGCCCTCCCCCGTGACCACGTGTTCCACGCCCCCGGCGGCCACGACTGGTCGACCTGGCGCACGCTCCTGCACGCCGTCCTGCGCCACCCCGACTTCACTCGCAGCTGCGCCGCATCACCTGTCCCTTAGGACATAGTCTCTGCGGTGCTCGCAAGCGCGCTGACTCGCCCGCGCTCCAGGACCGGCCCCTTGCGTCGCCGGTCCTGGCCTGTTCTCCTGGGCGCATGGCTGGTCTCCCCTTCATCCGCGCCCGCGTCCACCTCCTCCCGCTCCTGGCCCTCGGGTGGATCCCCGCTTGCGGCGACAGCGGCGACACCGTGACGACCTCCGCCAGCGAGGCCAGCTCCGTCACCACCGGCGGTCCGGGCGGCACCAGCAACCCGACCAGCGCCGGCCCCGACGCGACCTCCCAGAGCAGCGTCCCGACCACCAGCGACGGCAGCGTCAGCGCCGGCGAGACCCTCGCCGACACCACCAGCGCCCCGCAGACCACCACCGGCGTCAGCACCGGCGAGCCCGCCAGCACCTCCGGCGTCAACCCCAGCGACGGCAGCACCACCAGCAGCACCAGCGGCGGCGACAGCACGGACGGCCCCAAGCTCGACATGGGCCCCAAGGTCTGCGACCCGGACGCGACCCCCGCGACCTTCGACTTCATCTGGATCGCCAACAGCAGCCAGGGCACCGTCTCAAAGATCGACACCAAGACCGGCGTCGAGCAGGCCCGCTACCGCACCGCCGCCGGGCCCTCCAACCCCTCGCGCACCTCGGTCAACCAGTACGGCGACGTGGCCGTCTCGAGCCGCGACCCCGGCAGCATCATCAAGATCAGCGCCCTCAAGCAGAAGTGCGTCGACACCAACAACAACGGCATGATCGACACCTCCAACGGCCCCAACGACGTCCGCCCCTGGGGCAGCGACGAGTGCGTCCTGTGGAGCCAGACCTTCCCCTCCCCCGGCTACAGCTTCGGCCCGCGCCCGACCGCCTGGGAGGGCGTCTCGCAGGACCCCGACACCTGTGAGACCCCGACCCCGCGCCTGTGGGGCGGCTGGATGGACGGCCAGAACACCGCCCACTTCGTCCGCCTCGACGGCGACACCGGCGTGCAGCTCGACGAGGTCCTCCGCCCCAACTGGTTCGGCAGCGGCTACGGCCCCTACGGCGGCGCCGTCAACAGCAAGGGCGACCTCTACGCCGTCGGCCTCGAGACCACCCTCATTCACATCGACGCCGAGACCCTCGTCCTCGAGGACATCCCGGTCCCGCCCGACCTCGCCAGCTACGGCTTCGCCATCGACAAGAACGGCGACATCTGGGTCGGCAGCTACGGCGTCAACAGCATGTATCACTACAAGGTCGGCGAGAAGAAGTGGTACCCGCTCGGCAACGGCGGCGGCTGGGTCCTCGGCCTCCAGACCGACAAGAAGGGCCGCGTCTGGGGCGCCGGCACCGGCCCCTGCCGCCTCGTCCACGCCGACGTCGCCACCGTCAAGTACGTCAACGCCAACATCCCCCTGCCCGGCTGCGGCCAGCCCTGGGGCGCCAGCATCGACAACGAGGGCTTCGTGTGGATCGTCGACAAGGCCAACAAGGCCTTCAAGGTCAACCCCGACACCTACGCCGTCGAGCTCGTCGTCAACGGCCTCATCGACCCCTACACCTACTCCGACATGACCGGCCAGGGCCTCCAACTGGTGCTCCCGCAGTAGGCGCAGGGCGGCCTCCTGACCACGCCCCGCGTCAGCGGCTCGCCGACGTCACGGTGCAGCCGCGACGCGCAGCAGCGCCAGGTCCTGCGTGCCCGTCGCGCTGACCGCTGGCAGACCCGGCCACGCCACCGTCCCCGTGATCGTCCCCGCGATCGCCAGCGCCTGCTCGTGCAGCGCCAGCGGCCCCGCGCGCTGCGTGCCCGCGTCGCCGAGGCTGCCGAGCTCGACCGGCGTGAGCGCCGGCGGCACGTAGCGCGCCAGCACCAGGTCCTCGTCACCGACCGCGATCAGCGTGCGCTCGCCGAGCGTCGCCTCGCCCGCGCTGGTCAGCGTCACCAGCACCTGCCCGTCGCCGCGCAGCCCGAGCCCGCCCGGCCGCTGCGACTCCGGCCCCGTGATCCCCGCGGCCCACGTCAGCGTCCCGTCCAGCTCGATGCGCCCGACCACCGCGTCCGCCTGATCGACCGGCGTCAGCGCGAGCGTCCCGATCGTCGCCGCCCCCGTGACCACCCCCGCGAACACCACCGCGTCGCCACAGGCCACGTGACTCGCGACATCGCTGCTCGCCCCACCGAAGCCGCGGATCCACTGCGGCTCGCCCTGCGCGTCGAGCCGCGCCACGAACATGTCCTTGTCGCCCGCCGACGGCGCCACATCGGCGCCGAACTTCAGCTCCCCCGTGAAGAACCCCGCCAGCGCGATCGACCCGTCGTCGCACACCGCCAGCGCCTGCGCCTCCTGATCGCCCGCATCACCCCACCAGCGCCCGAATTCCGGCGTACCGTCCGCGCCCAGACGCAGCACCACCAGCCCCGTGCTCGCCGTGCCGGTCACCGCGATGTCCCCCGCCATGAACGGCGCCAGCGCGGCCCCGGCGATCCAGATCGCGTCGTCCTTGCCGACCGCGACCGCGTGCCCGACCTGCCAGTCGACACCACCGAAGCGCCGCCCCCACACCGGCAGCCCCGCCGCGTCCCACTTGCCCACGAACACGTCGAGCTCCTCAGCCACCAGCGCCTCGCCCCCGATCGTGTAGCTGCCCTCGAGCCAGCCGGTCACGATCGCCGCGCCCGCGCTGTCGACCGCGAGCCCCGACGTCAAGGTCAGCGTCGCCGCGCCGTCGCTCGGGAACATCGCCTGCGTGTGCACGGTCGTCCCGTCGCTCGCGAACTTCGCCAGGTAGAGCCCGCTACCCTCGCCCGCGAGCGCCCCCTCGCCGAGGTCGATCGCGCCGAACACATCACCCGCGACCCACAGCTCGCCCGCCGCGTCGAAGCCGAGCCCACCCGGCCGCTGCTGCTCCGGCGCCCCGAAGCTGCGCAACCAACCCATCACCTCCGCCGGCCCACCACTGCTCGACTCCCCCGAACCTCCCGACTCCCCCGACGAGCCCGACCCCGACGTGCCCGACCCACTCGAAGCCCCACCCGTCGGCGCCCCGCTGTCCTCGCTCGCCGCGTCCTCCGTCGTGCCTGCCCCCGTCGACACAGCGCTCGCCTCATCCCCCGCATCACCGCAACCCGCAAGCGCAGCGACGGCGATCGATCTCAACCAAGGACTGCGATTCGCATTGAGGGCGATCGATCTCAACCAAGGACTGCGATTCGCGGCGACCATCGGCGGACCCTAACATGCCAGCGCGAGAGCGCCCATCCTCGCTGCGCCCGCGCCTGGGGGCACCACGACCCCGCCGCAGCTCGCCGCATCGCCAGCGATCGAGCCGCGACACGCGAGCCCTCGCGAGAAGCTGTCGCCCCGCGGACCCGGCGTGCCTCTCACATTTCCCGTTGATCCGTTACCCGCGGCCTCGCCGCTAAGGTGCCGCTCATGTACGCATTGCTGAAGAAGGCCTTCTTTTCGCGCTACCAAAAACCGTGGTCGTGGCCCGAGGGCGTCCCGCAGGACCAATGGGAGCGCGTCCTGTTCCGCAACCACAGCGGCAAGCAGATGGTCGGCCTCCTCGCCCGCGCCCACGGCGAGGCCCGCGGCACCGTCGTCATCCCCCACCCGATGGTCGCCGAGGCCAAGGCCTTCGCCATGCGCTCCGGCCACGCCGACTTCCTGCGCGACGCCGGTTACAACGTCTTCGTCTTCGACTTCAACGGCTTCGGCGAGAGCGAGTCCGGCAAGTTCGAGTTCCCGCAGGACATCGTCGCCGGCGGCAACGCGGCGGCCGAGCGCGCCCCCGGCCTGCCCGTCGCGCTGCTCGGCATCTCGATGGGCGCCGGCTACGGCGTGTGCGCCCTCGACACCCCGGGCCACCCCTTCCGCGCCGCCGTCCTCGAGAGCGCCTTCACCTCGCTCGAGGAGTTCTGGCGCCGCTACAAGTTCCCCTACCTCGTGCTGCGCGGCCTCGGCGTCGTGCTGCCCCGCCTGGCCCGCGAGCTGCGCCCGATCGACCGCGTCGGCAGCATCGCCGGGGTCACCGGCCTGCTCTTCATCCACGGCGACAAGGACAGCACCACCCCGCCGGCGATGGGCGAGCGCCTGCTCGCAGCCTGCACCCTCCCCGCCGACCAGCGCGCGCTGTGGGTCGCCCCCGGCGCCCGCCACCTGCGCACGCTGCAGCAGTCCGGCGACGAGTACCGCCAGCGCATCCTCGCCTTCCTCGATCACAGCCTCGCACCCGCCGCCTGAGGAGTCGTCATGGACGGGATGTTCATCGCCGACCCGATCGTCGCGCTCGTGCAGCAGCACGCCGACGACCCCCGCGAGCTACGGCGCCAGCTCGAGGCCCTGCTGGGCGCCGCCCTGCTGGTCCCGGAGCTCCCCACCGAGCGCATCCTCGCCGCCGTCAAGGAGGAGCTCGTCCACCTGTGCGAGGAGGCCCGCGGCCGCGTCGCTCGCCTCGCCCGCCGCGAGGCTCACCGCGGCTTCATCGTCCGCGCCCTCGCGGCCCTCGACCCCGGCACCTGCGTCTACCCGCGCGCCGAGGTCGAGGCCCTCCTGCTCGCCCTCGACGCCGCCCCCGAACGCAGCGATCTCGGTGAACTCCGGGCCGTGCTGATCGACGCCGGTGAACGCCACCGCGAGCTCGAGCGCCGCGTCGCCGCCATGCTGCGCCCGCCCGAGCCCGACGAGCTCGCCGGCCTCGACCCCCAGCGCGACAGCGCGATCATCCACCTCGCCGTCACCTATCACTTTCGCAGCGAGCGCGTGTTCTTCGGCGCCCTCGAGGAGATGCGCCCGCTGATCGCCCCCCAGGCCAACCTGTTCTTCTTCAGCACCGGCGAGTTCGGCCTTCGCACCTACAAGCGCTTCATCGACACCGTCCTGCTGTTCGACAACATCCACCAGTGGGGCCCCGAGAGCCGCCGCGGCCGCGCCGCGGTCGCCCGCATCAACCAGATCCACGGCCGCTACAGCCTCCCCAACGACGCCTTCAAGTGGGTCCTGCTGAACCTCGTCTTCGTCCCCGAGCTGTGGAACGCCCGCCTCGGCTGGCGCCCCTTCACCGAGCTCGAGCGCCTCGGCTGGTTCCACGAGCACATCCGCGTCGGCCGCCTCATGCGGATCCAGGGCCTCACCGACGACATCGACGAGATGCGCCGCTGGTGGCACGCCGCCAGCGCGGCCGCCAAGCCCTCCGAGATCACCCGCGCCTCCTTCGAGAAGCTCACCGCCCAGCTGATGGAGCCGCTCCCCGAGCCCCTGCGCCCGCACTGGCTCACCGCCCTCATGGTCGGCATGGACGACGACTTTCGCCGCGCCTGCGGCTACCCCGATCCGCCGCCCGCGAGCCTGCAGCTGGTCCGCGAGACCCTCGGCGCGATCGGCCGCCTCGGCGCCCTCCTCCCACGCGCGCCGTGGATCCGCTCGCTGCACAGCTCGCCCGTCTACCCCCACGGCGCCCGCGTCGACGAGCTCGGCGTCTACCGCCGCGGCTACACCATGCCGCGCCCCGCGTGGTCGCACGACCCCGCCGCCACCCCGCCGCCCGAGGCCCACGGCAAGAACCACGGCTACCCCGAGGGCCTCCCGCCGACCCAGCACCTGGACGAGATCCCCGAGCTCCCGCTGCCCGCGATCCCGTGGTCCGAGGTCGCCCGCCACAACAGCCCCGAGAGCGCGTGGATCGTCGTCCGCGGCGACGTCATCGATGTCTCCGCCTTCCTCGCCATGCACCCCGGCGGCCGCAAGCCGCTGCTGCAGTTCGCCGGCAAGGACGCCACCCGCGCCTTCGAGCGCGTCGGCCACTCCGAGGCCGCGCAGATCCTCATGAGCAACTTCCGGGTCGGCCGCGTCGCCGGCCCCGACCCGGCGGAGCCGACCCATGACTGACACCTGGCAAGAAGTCCACCACGGCGTGCTCGAGCAGGTCCGCGGCTACGAGCGTGCCCGCGCCCGCAACGCCTCGCTCCACAACACGGACCCCGTCCCGCCGCGCGAGCCCGAGACCAGCGAGCGCCTCGGTCTCGCCGACGTCGACTTCACCGGCCAGGTCCCCGCCGCCCGCATCCTCGAGCGCATCGAGCACGCCCGCGCCCTCCAGCTCGCCTCTGCCTACGGCCTCGACCTCGCCGCCGAGCTGCGCCGCGGCGGCTGCACCTGGCAGCCCCACAGCCACGAGCTGCTCCTCCTCCGCCCGCTGCGCCCGCTCGAGGAGCTGCGCCTGCGCACCCGCCTCCTGCTCGCCGGCCCCGACTCGGTGTGGGTCGAGGGCCTGGTCCTCGAGGCAGGTCCGAAGGGACATGTCCTGAAGGCCATCAGCTGGACCCGCAGCCGCTGGCTGCAGCTCGCCAGCGGCCGCCCCACCGCGCATCCGGAGCGGATCGCCGCGCTCCTGCAGCAGATCGCCGTCGGCGCGCCCGCCCAGGCCCGCCTCGAGGACCGCGCCGAGGCCCTCCGCTTCGAGCTGGGGAGGCGCGCATGAGCCTGCTGGACCCGCTCCCCCGCGTCCGCGAGCCCGCCCCCGCAGCAGACCTCACCCGCGTCCGCGAGCGCGAGCCGACCCTCGCCCACACGATCGTCGCCCTCCGCGACCGCCACGACCGCGGCCCGATCTTCCTCGGCGAGGCCGACGCGGTCCGCCAGATCAGCTTCGCCGCGCTCGTCGACGCCATCGAGGACCACGCCCGCGCCCTCGCGGCAGCCAGCGCTCGCCAGGGCGAGCGCGTCGGCGTGATCGTCCCCGACCCCGAGAGCTTCCTCGTCGCCTTCCTCGGCCTCGCCCGCCTCGGCGCCGTCCCGGTCCCGCTCGCCGACGCCTCCACGATCCGCGACCCCGCCCGCTGGCTCGCCCACTGCGCGCAGATCCTCCGCGCCGCCGGGGCCACGCGCGTGGTCCTCGGCCGCGAGCGCAGCGAGGCCGCCGCCCCGCTCGCCGCGCTCTGCCCCGGCCTCGTCGTGCATGTCCTGGAGGACATGTCCCAAAAGACCGGCCCCGCGCTGCCCGACCCCGACAGCTTCGCCAGCGACGATCCCGCCTTCCTGCAGTTCACCTCCGGCAGCACCGGCCGCCCACGCGGCGTCCGCGTCAGCCACCGGGCGATCGCCGCCAACACCCACGCGATCATGGTCGACGGCCTGCGCAGCGGCCCCGACGACGTCGGCGTGTGCTGGTTGCCGCTACACCACGACATGGGCCTCATCGGCTTCGTCCTCGCGCCCCTGCGCTACCGCGTGCCCGTCGTGTTCATGACCCCCGGCGCCTTCATCAAGCAGCCGCGCCGCTGGTTGGAGGCCGTGCACCGCTTCCGCGGCAGCATCACCTTCGCCCCCAACTTCGCGTACGTGCTCGCGCTGCGCCGCGCCCCCCGCGCTCACCGGCCTCGACCTCTCCTGCCTGCGCGTGCTCGGCTGCGGCGCCGAGCCGATCCACGCCCCGGCCCTGCACGCCTTCCTCGATCACCACGCCCCCGCCGGCCTGCGCCCGAGCGCGATCCTCCCGTGTTACGGCCTCGCCGAGGCGACCCTCGCCGTCAGCTTCGTCGCCCTCGACGAGCGCCTGCGCGTCGACCGGATCGCCGCCGCCGACTATCACAGCGACGGCCACGCGAGGCCCGTCCGCGACGACGAACCGGAGCTCCGCTTCGTATCCTGCGGCCGCCCTCTGCCGGGCCACGAGATCCTCATCGTCGACGACGCCGGCGCCCCGCTGCCCGAGCGCCGCGTCGGTCACATCCTCGTCCGCGGCCCCAGCCTCGGCGACGGCTACGAGCACGACCCCGAGGCCAGCGCCGCCGCCTTCACCCACCAGGGCCTGCGCACCGGCGACCGCGGCTACCTCGCCGACGGCGAGCTCCACGTCACCGGCCGCAGCAAGGACCTCGTCATCCTCCACGGCCGCAACTACGACCCGCAGGACATCGAGCGCGTCGTCGCCGAGCTGCCCGGCGTGCGCGACGGCAAGGTCGTCGCCTTCACGCGCCCCGGCCCGGACAGCGAGGCCCTCGTGCTCGCCGTCGAGGCCCACACCCGCGAGCCCGCCGCGCTCGCGCAGCAGATCCGCGGCCACGTCGCCCGCAGCCTCGGCCTCACCGTCGCCGAGGTCGTCCTCCTGCCCACCAGCGCCCTCCCGCGCACCACCAGCGGCAAGCTCCAGCGCGGCCTCACCCGCGAGCTCCACCTGCGCGGCCGACTTGCCCCAAAGGACATGTCCCCATGACCAGCTCCGCCAGACCCAGCGCCGCCGAGATCTCCGCCTGGCTGCAGGCCCGCGTCGCCCACCTCCTCGGCATCTACGCCGACGACATCGACCTCGACACATCCTTCCCCGACTTCGGCCTCGACTCTGTCACCGCCCTCGACGTCCTCGGCGGCCTCGAGGACTGGCTCGGCCGCGAGCTGCCCCCCACCCTCCTCGTCAAGCACGACACCGTCCGCAAGCTCGCGCAGCACCTCGGGCGCGGCGCATGAGCGCCCCCCAGACCCTGCAAGGCAGCCGCCGCCTCGACGCCGGCCGCCGCCGCCACGTCCACGCGCTCGCCTGGGTCCCGCCGCTCGGCGCCGTCGCGGCCGCGCTCCTGGCCTTTCAGACAGGTGATGTCAGCCCCCCCGCGATCGCCAGCCTGGTCGTCCTCTACGTGCTCTCGGCGCTCGGCATCACCGTCGGCTACCACCGCCTCTTCACCCACCGCGCCTTCGAGGCCGGCACCGGCGTCCGCGTCGCCCTCGCGATCTGCGGCGGCCTGGCCGGCCAGGGCCCGCTGATCTACTGGGTCGCGCTGCACCGCCTGCACCACGAGCGCAGCGACGAGCCCGAGGACCCGCACTCCCCCCACGTCAGCGACGCTGGCCCGCACGCCGGCTGGCGCGGCTTCTGGCACGCGCACATGGGCTGGCTGTGGACCCACCCGCTGCCCAACACCGCCCGCCACGCCAAGGACCTCATCCGCGACCCCGTGATCGCGGCCGTCAACCACCTCTATCCGCTGTGGCTGCTGCTCGGCCTGCTCGCCCCGGCGCTGGTCGTCGGCGCGATCACCCGCAGCCCGCTGGGCGCGCTCGAGGGCCTGCTGTGGGGCGGCCTCCTCCGCCTATTCCTCATCCAGCACGTGATCTGGTCGATCAACTCGGTGTGTCACCTGTGGGGCGATCGCCCGCACGCCACCGGCGACCGCAGCACCAACAACGCCTGGCTCGCGCTGCCCTCGTTCGGCGAGTCGTGGCACAACAACCACCACCACGCGCAGAGCTCCGCCTTCCACGGCTTCTCGCCGCGCCAGCTCGACCTCGCCGGCCTGTTCATCCGCCTGCTCGGCGCCCTCGGCCTCGCGTGGAAGATCCGCGGGCCGCGAAGTTAGCGCGGGCCCGCGACGCGGAGCTCACCGCAGCCCGCGGCCTCACGATCGCGTGGTGCGGCTCAGATGCCCTCGCACACCACCTTCGTGCCGTCGAAGGACTGGGTCTTGCAGACCGTCGCGTCCGAGCAGCCGCAGAAGCCGCCGGCCGTGCACACGTCGGCGTTGGTCGCCCCGGCGCAGTCCTCGTCCTTGCCGCAGCCGCAGAAGCCGTCGTGGCAGACCGAGGCCGCCGGTGACGTCGTCGCCTTGCAGTCGTCGTCGCTGGTGCACTGGCAAGCGCCGGTGCCGGTGTCGCAGTGCGGGTAGCCCGGCAGCGCCGAACAGTCCGCGTCGCTCTCGCACGGGTTCTGACAGACGCTGTCCTTGCAGGTGTAGTCGGTGTTGGCGCAGACCGTGACGTCCGCCCCGCCCTCGATCGGCGGCGCCTGGATCTCCTTCTGAAGCAGCGTCTCGCACATCACGAAGTCCGAGGGCGCCGTGGCGCAGCGGCCCTGTCCGCCGCCGATGTCGATGCACACCTGCCCCGGGCACTCCGCCTGGCCGGTGCAGGTCGTGACCCACCCGCTGAGCAGCACCTGGCAGTCGATGTCCCCCGTGCACTTGCCGGAGTCGCTGGTACAGCGGCCCTCGCTGCAGGTGAAGCCGAGGTCCATCCCCATCTCCTTGCAGTCCGCGTCGACGCTGCACTCCTCCTGACAGAAGCTGCCCGCCGGACCAGACGTCGGGTCCGCGGTCGGGTCGCTGGTCGGTGTGGTCGTCGGCGAGTCGGTGCCAGCGGTGTCGGTGGCCGTGGCGCCGGAGCTGCCGTCCGTGCCGCCCTTGTCGTCGCCGCAAGCCGCGGCGATCACGAGGGTGGAGACGAGAGACAGCATCCGGGTAGAACGAAGGGTCAGGTTGTGCATGGCTGCCTGCATGCAGCGAAACGGCGCGCCTGTCCACTCGAGAAGCCGCGCCTCGCTCCCCACGCCTCCCCAGCCGTCCCTGCGCGTGGCAAGCTCGCGCCATGTCGCTCGTCATCCGCCCCGCGCGCCCGGCCGACGCCGCGGAGCTCCACCGCCTCATCGTCGCCCTCGCCACCTACGAGCGCGAACCCGACGCCGTCGAGCTCACACCCGAGCGCCTGCGCGAGCAGCTCTCCGCCGAGCGCCCCCCCTTCGAGTGCCTGCTCGCCGAGCTCGATGACCGCGTCGTCGGCTTCGCCCTGCACTTCGCCAACTACTCGACCTGGCGCGGCCGACCCGGCCTCTACCTCGAGGATCTCTTCGTCGAGCCGGCCCACCGCGCCCGCGGCATCGGCCACCGCCTGCTCGCCCGGCTCGCTCGCCTCGCCGTCGCTCGCGGCTGCGGCCGCATGGACTGGATGGTCCTCGACTGGAACGCCCCCGCGCTCGACTTCTATCGCCGCATCGGCGCCCGCCCGGTCGACGGCTGGGTCGCCCATCGCCTCACCGGCGACGCCCTCCTCGCGCTCGCCCGCGCCGACCCCTGAGGCCAGGCTCCTCCATGCTCGACCGCAGCGACCCCCTCGAGCTCCGCGCCCGCGACCAAAAGCTCACCCCGCTCACCGACCGCAGCGCCAGCGATCTCCGCCGCGTCCTCCGTGTCGCCGCCCTCGCCCTCACCGCCGCGTGCAGCCACCGCTACCCCGACGCGCGCGCGCTCGCCGAGCTCGTGCAGCCGCTCCCCGACCTCCCCGCCGTCCCGCTGCGCTGCCTCGTCGCCAACCACGTGCACACGATCGTCTCCGACCGCTACAGCCACGATCCACGCCCGCAGCAGGCCGCCTGGGCCTACAGCCCGCGCGGCCTCCACGACGCGATCGCGGCCTTCCAGCGCGACGGCGTCGTAGCGATCGTCCTCACCGACCACAACGCCATCGACGCCAACTTCGACCCGCAGATCGCCCGCGCCCCGATCGCCGTGATCCCCGGCATGGAGTGGACCACCCGCCGCGGCCACGCCCTGCTGATCGGCTTCGCCGCCGTCGACCGCAACGACGCGATCCTCCCCCCGCCGTGGCGCAGCGCGACCACCCGCGCCGACTTCCAGGCCATGGTCGACCGCACCCACGCGCGCGGCGGCCTCGTGATCATCGCCCACCCGCGGGTCCCCCTGCGCACCTGGCCCGACGACAGCTTCGGCGCGGACGGTGTCGAGGTCTGGGGCCTCGACCTCGCCCTCATGCGCAACGGCGCCGCCCAGCGCTGGTGGCACGAGCGCCTCGTCGGCGGCGAACGCCTGCTCGCGATCGCCGGCACCGACCTCCACCCCGGCGCGACGATCCGCCGCCACCGTCACCCGCTCAACTGGGTCTACGCCGCCCGCTGCGACCCGACCGCGATCCTCGCCGCGATCCGTGCCGGCCACCTGCTCGTCGTCCGCGACGCCCACGCCCCGCAAGTCCTCCTCGGCCTCGAGGCCGGCGGCGCCCTCGACTTCGCCGATGCCCGCGAGGGCGACAGCCTCGCCCTCACCGGCCCCACCGTCGACGTCCAGCTGCGCGTGCTCGCCGGCGCCGGCGCCACCCTGACCGTGCTCGGCCGCGCCGGCCTGCTCCACACCCGTCCGATCGCTACAGCCGACGAGCTCGTGCGCCTGCACCTGCGCGCCGCCCCCGGCGACTTCATCCGCGCCGAGCTGCGATCGGGTCGACAGCTCCTCGCGCTCACGAACCCGGTGTATTTGCGCTGAGCGAAGGGCTGATCGCATCGCTGAGCGGAGCCTTGCTCGGAGCCCTGATCGGACTGCTGATCGGAGCGATGATCGGAGCGATGATCGGCCCGGTGATCGGCCCGCTGATCGGACCGCCCGCGGGGCTGTTCGGCCCGCTCGCCGCATCGCCGCGAAAGCGCCGCTGCACGACCTCGCCCCCGCGCTGGCGCGCCACCACATGCGTGGCCTCGGCCCCGAACAGCACGATCACCGCCGAGTAGTAGACCCACACCATCAGCCCGATCACCGATCCCGCGGCCCCGTACGCCGACGCGACGCCCGCGCGGCCGACATAGAACCCGATCAGCAGGCGACCCAGCGTGAACAGCAGCGAGGTGATCGCCGCCCCGATCCACAGGTCGCGCCACCGCGTCTCCGCGCTCGGCAGCAGCTTGAACAGCCCCGCGAACAGCACGGTCATCAACGCCAGCGGCAGGCCGATGTCGGCGAGGCGCCACAGCCCGTCGAGCGCCGCGACCGTGCGAGCCGACAGCGCCGAGATCAGCGAGCTTGCCACCACCGACGCGACCACCGACGCCCCGAGCAGCAGGATAAACAGCAGGCTCATCGCGCGCCCGCGCAGCAGCGCGAACCAGGCCAGGCGCGGCGGCTTCACGCCCCAGATCTTGTCGAGCGCCGTCTGCAGCTGGCCGAGCGCCGTGGTCGCGCCGACCAGCACACCGACCACCGAGATCGTCGCCGAGAACCAGCCGGCCCCCTGCGCGTGGGCGTTCGCCAGCACCTCCTGGGCCAGCTCGGCCCCCGGCCTCCCGATCGCCAGCTCGAAGCGCGCCAGCACCTCGCCCCGCGCCGCCTCCTCCCCGTACACCAGGCCCGCCACCGACACGATCATCAGCAGCAGCGGCGCGAGCGACAGCAGCGTGTAGTAGGACAGCGCCGCCGCCTGCGTGAACGGGTCCGCCGCGACGAACTCCGCGATCGTCGCCTTGATCAGTCGAATCACCCTGCGCATGAGCGCCGCGAACGTGCATCCGATCGCAGCGACCGTCGAGCGCTCCGCCGCGTGCACCCCACGCCGCCACTCCACCCCGAGGTCACCGCCGCGACGATCAATTGCGGCCCGCGCGCCAGGCCCTCGAGCTCGCGTGGCAGCGCCCCGCGCCTAGCCCTCGAGCTCGCGCGCCAGCAGCCCGTGGACCCACTGCGCCGCCGGATGCGGCTGATCGCAGATCGCCGCCACAGCGCCCCGCAGCGCCCCCTGCGTGCCCATTCGCAGCGCCGCGTCGCGCGCCAGATCGTGCGCCGCATACACGTCGTCGCCGCTGATCTCGACCCCGTGCCCGCCGCACAGCCAGCGGATCGCCGCCAGCGCCACCTCGCCAGCGAAGCCCGGATCGACCTCGAGCCGCTGCAGCCCGGCCCGGACCAGAGTGCGCGGGTCGCAGGGCGAGCGCCCCGCGATCTCGGCCGCCAGCGCGAAGAATCGCAGCGAGCAGGCCGTGGCGAACCATCGCCCCTCCTGCCCCGGGCTCGCCGCGATCAGATCGCCGAGCAGCTCGCTCGCCGCCCGCTCGGGATAGGCCCGCCGCAGCGCCTCAAAGCTCTGCCTGCAGTTCTGCCGCGTGTGCGCCACGAAGGCGAAGCGCCGGTACGCCGCCTCGCGCTGCCCACCCAAGGCCAGCACCGCCTCGCACACCCGGGCGATGTCCTGCGCGTGGCGGTGCCCCAGCGGATTGCTCGCCTCCGCGTAGGCGATCGCCGCCGCCAGCTCACCGCGGGCCGCCAGCGCCCGCACACCGAACTGTCTCTCGGGCCAGACCGCGATCGTGCGCCCCGCCAGCAGCTCGAGCGCCTCCTCGTGCTGCCCCGCCGCGACCTGGCTCGCGAGACAGGCGACGCTCGCCGCCGTCGCCACCCCCTCGCGCGCCTCTGGCAGCAGCCGCTCGGCCCACGCCTGCGCCCGCGTCGGCGTCACGCACAGCGCCCCCCAGTGCTCCGCGAGCCGGCGCAGGTGCCCCCCCGCGTCGCCCGTAAGCGCGGCCCACAGGCGCCCGAGCCACTGGTCGCGCTGCGCCGGCGAGGTCGGGGCCGCCGCGATCACCGGCGCGAGCGCGTCGATCGACCGCGCCACCGCGGCCGCCACCGTCCCGACCGGATCGTCGACTACCTCGATCGCCGCCGGCAGCAGCTCACACAGCAGCACCGCCCCCTCGCCCGCACGCAGCGCCTGCGACCTCGCGGCCCGCCGCAGCTCGCCGACCGCCCGATGCAGGCCGAGCGCCAGCTCCCCCGGCGTGCGCGTCGGCTCGGGATCGAAGCGAGCCGGGAAAGCCCAGGGACGGGGCACCATGGCCCACCCTACCACGCCGGCACGAATCCGCGCGACGCCCATTCGCGCGCCGCAGCCTCACACCCAGGGCGCAGCCCGACACCCGTGATCAGGCCTCGCGCAGCTCGGCGATCAACGCCTCGGCCCGACGCCACGCCACCACCACCAGCACGGCCCACAAGTTGAGCAAGCCCACCACCACCCCGAGCGCGATGTAAAAGGGCAAGTGCAGGTGCACGATCGCCGTCGCCGTGCCGATGAACATCAGCAGCAGGTGGGTGCCGAGGCCGAGATAGGTGGCCATGCGCATCGGCCCGGCGAACAGCTGCCGCGCGAACTCCGGGTGCACCGCGGGCCGCGGCGAGCTCGGCTCGACGCCGATGCAGATCCGCGAGATGTTGGTGTACGTGACCTCGTAGAAGCCCTGCGCGAACGCGAAGAAGGCGTCCTGCATGCGGGTCCTCAGCCCACGCGGGGCTGCGTCCTCGGCCTCGGCGTGCGGCCGCGACGCCGTGGCCTGCGACCGCGGCGGGCTCACCAGCACGCCGTAGCGCAGGCGCATGTGATCGTAGAGCCCCGTGTGGATCAGGACGCTGAGCACGATGCTGAGCGCCGCCGGCACGGTCCACACGCCCCAGTCGGGCGCCGTGCGTATCGACATCGCCAACCAGAACGCCACGCCGATGATGAAGTCGATCATCCCGTCGAGCAGCATCCCGCGCGCGCTGCCCTGCCCCGTCAGCCGCGCCAGCATGCCATCCACACAGTCGAGGATGTTGGCGAAGAACAGCAGGCACGCGGCCAGCGGCCACAGCCAGGACCCGAGCGGCGCGACCAAGATCAGCGCCGCCCCGAACAGCCCGATCGCCCCGCCGGCGAGCGTGAACTGGTTGGGCGTCGGCCGCCACGCCGCGTGCTCGAGCGGCCGCAACAGCAAGTACGCCAGCGGTCGGTGCAGGTACAGGTCGACCAGCTCCTCGGTGCTCGGGTCCTTGAGCGTGCGCCCGTAGCTCCACGCCGTGTCCTCGGCGCGCGGTGGGATCGGGTGCGGAGCTTCGTCGCTGGCCATGGCGCCCCGAGGGTGTCGCAAGATCAAGCCCAAACTGTCAAGAGCGGCGCTCGCCGAGGCGACGCACCTCCTCGGCGCGATCGAGCGGGCACACCAGCACCCGCCCCCCGCTGACCACCACGGCCACGTCACGCATCCCCAGCACCGCGACCTCGAGTCCCTCGCTCCACACCAGCACGCCTTGACTGTCGATCAGCTGCACCCCCGCCGTGGCCGGCGCCACCACCACGTTATCGCGGCTGTCCTTCGGCAACGCGTCATGCATCGCCGACCACGAGCCGAGGTCCGTCCACGGCAGGCGCATCGGGATGACGCAGAGGTCGCGCTGCTTCTCCATCACCGCGATGTCGATCGCCTCGGCCGTGATCGCGTCGTAGGCGGTGACCGCGGCGGGCCAGGGGTCCCGGTGGGCGAGCAGCGCCGCCGCGACCGGCGCGAGCGCCCGCCACATCGGCCGCGCGTGGCGCTCGAGCTCCTCCGCGGCGCGCCCGAGCGGCATCACGAAGATGCCGGCGTTCCACAGGAAGTGCCCGGTCTCGACGAAGATCTGGGCCCGCACCGCATCCGGCTTCTCCACGAAGCGCAGCGCCGGATACACGAACGCCGCGCCGCGCCGCGCCAGCGGCTCCGGCCCGCGCTCGATGTAGCCGTAGGCGGTGCTGGCCTCGCGCGGCTCGACCCCCAGCGTCACGATCCCCCCCATCTCCTCCGCCTGCTCACATGCAAGCTCCAGCAACGCGGTGAATCGATCCAGATCGCCGATGTGATGGTCCGCCGGCAGCACCGTCAACGTGGCCTTTGCGACCTGTTCTTCCGTACAGCCCCGATCCCGCAGGCGCTGGCGGACGTGCAGGAGGGCCAGCGCGACGCAGGGCGCGGTGCTGCGCGGCCGCGGCTCGGGAATCACGTTGGCGGGCGGCAGATCGGGCACCGCAGCCTCCACAGCCGGCACCAGGGCGATGTTGGTGACCACGAAGATCCGCTCGAGCGGCACCAGGCGACGCGCCCGCTCGACCGCCGCCGCGAGCAGCGTGCTCGGCGGGCGCTCGCTCAGCTGCAACAGCTGCTTCGGCCGCGTCGGCGTCGACGCCGGCCACAGACGCGTCCCGCCCCCGCCGGCCATGATGACGACGACCCGGACAACACCGACACTCCGCGCTGCCCCGGGGGCCATGGGTCACGCAGGTTACCCGCTGGCGCCCCGTCGTACCAGACTCGCGCATGACCGCGATCACGGCCGTGAGCAGCCGGTGGCGGCGGGTGTGATCTCCTCGCTGTGCGACCTCTTGCACACCCAATCAGGACGATAGGGCCTCGCACAGGCATGTGACGGGCCCGACACGCGAACTCGGCCAAGTCTTGACAGCAGCCGCCATTCCGACACACTCAGCCCTGCTTTGCGCCCCGTTCCCTCGCTCGCCAACCTCTCGCCGTACCGGGCCGTTTCCTCGTTGGACCGCATCTGGGAGCGTCCGAGTGAGCAGCACTTCAAGCTCGACTGGAACGAGGCCAGTGTCCCGCCCTCGCCGCGGGTGTACGAGGCGATCGTCTCGTTCCTCAGCAACAGCAACCATCTCAACTGGTACCCGGAGCTCGGCAGCCGCTCGCTGGCCGAGTCGCTGGCCGACTACACCAACGTCCCCGCCGCGCAGATCCTCGTGACCAACGGCTCCGACGACGCGCTCGAGCTGGTCTGTAAGACCTTCCTCGACCCCGGCGACGCCGTGCTGGTCCCGCAGCCGACGTACACGCACTTCCTCGTGTACGCCCGCTCGCGCGGCGCCCGGGTCGTCGACTTCTTCAGCCGCGACATCTTCAGCGCCGACATCGAGCGCCTCGAGGCCCAGGTCCGCGGCGGCCAGTTCAAGCTGGTCTACCTCGTCAGCCCCAACAACCCCACCGGCGTCGTCTACACCCGCGATGAGGTCGAGCGCCTGCTGATCGCCGCGCCCTCCACCCTGTTCATCGTCGACGAGGCCTACCACGAGTTCTACGGCGAGACCGTCGTCGAGCTCGTCAACCAGTACGACAACCTCGTCGTCACCCGCACCTTCTCCAAGTGCTTCGCCATCGCCGGCCTGCGCATGGGCTACCTGTGCACCTCAGACTACGCGGTCGGCGAGCTGGCCAAGCCCTTCAACCCCAAGAGCGTCAATCGCCTCGGCCAGGTCGCCGCCCAGGCCTGCCTCGACGACCTCCCGTACTACGGCTGGTACGTCAGCGAGGTCGACAAGGCCCGCACCTTCCTCACCGCCGAGCTGCGCCGCCGCGGCCTGTCCTGCTACCCGACGCCCGCGAACTTCATCCTCGTGCAGTTGCCCGAGCCCACCCGCTTCTGCGCCCTCCTGGCCGAGCAGGGCGTCTACATCCGCGACCGCAGCGACCTCCCGCGCCTCCCCAACTTCGTACGCATGACCCTCCCGACCCTCGACCAGTCCGAGGAGGTCCTGCGTCGCGTCGACATCGTGCTCGCCCAGATGCGCAGCAGCTCGCGCTCTGCGGCCGTTGCCAGCCCAGGGCCTGAGGGCCTGTAGCGGCGTGCGGCCAGCGGCCCGTAGCGGCCCGTGACGGGGCCTTGGGTCACGTCCGCGACGACGGCAGGGGCCCGCGCAGCAGCAGGTGCAGCGCCATCAGCACGCCGATCATGCCGCCGAGGATCGACCCGTAGACCACCACGGCCTCGACCTGTCCGCACAGGCACAGCAACATCCACGCGAACACGTAGGTGTCGCGGCGAAACAGCGCCCGCAGGTGGCCGCCGACGCCCTTCACCCCGAACACCTCCTGGACCTCGCCCTTGTCGCGCTGAAACCAGATGCGGAAGCTGTACGCGTCGCCGCTGCCGGTGCGGCGGTAGACCTCGTGGTACATGACCGCCTGACCGAACACCCGCAAGCCGCTCGCCACCAGCGCCAGCGTGCACCAGGCGCCCCCCGCGGCCACCCCTGCGCCGATGACGAACGCGACGTCCAGCAGGTCGTCGCTGAGATTGTCGAGCCACTGCCCGAGCTTGCTGCCCTGAAAGCGCAGGCGGGCCAGCTCGCCGTCGCAGGAGTCGAGGATCGACTGCAGCTGCATGAGCACCCCGCCGACCGCCAGCGCCGGCCATGAGCCTCGGCGACGGTAAACGCCGCCGCCAACCCGACCGCCGTCGACGCCAGCGTGACCTGATTCGGCGTCACCCGCGTGCTCGCCAGCCGCCTTGTGATCGGCATCGACACCCGCCAATTAAGCCAGCCGTCGATGAGCCCCTGGTGCCCCTTGGCCAGCTGCAGGCACAGCGCCCATTCCGCGGCCCGGCAGCTCGCCGCGTCGACCACGCGCTTCCCGAGCACCTCGTCCCCACGCACCACCACGGCCTCCGGCGGCGCCCCGCTGCCCGGCCGCACCCACTCGACCAGCACCGGCAGGTCGGCCCGCAGCGGCACCGGCTCCGCCGCCACCTGCGCGACCACGATGCCCCGCTTGGGCAACCCCCGCAGCACCCGCTCGAGCACCGTGAGCCCACCGCACACCATCGCGTGACCGCCCTCGGCGCCGGTCTCGACGAACGCCAGCGTCGGGGGCAGTCGATCGGCCAAGTCGGGGTAGGAGCTGCTCATGCGCGACACCTACCACAGCCGTCGCGGGCCGCAAACGCCTACTGCGGCGTGATCACGTCGAGCTTCATCCCGCCCGGGTACGCGTACGAGGTGAAGTCCGTGTAACCGACGTTGATGATGGCGAAGGGCTGCGAGCTCTCGGCGACGTGGGCGCCCTCTGTGATCACCCAGTCGGCCAGCTCGTAGCCCCCGATCGCCACGTACCCGCCGACCTGCACCCCGTCCACCGTGACCGCCGCCGCCCCGGCCTTGCGGATGATCTGGACGTAGTTCTTGGTGTAGCCGAGGCCGGTGGCGAACACGTAGCGGTTGAGAAACTGCTCGACCGGGATCATCTGCACCGTCGACGGGTCGCCGGTGCCGGCGCCCGCCGTCTGCGACTCGAGGTACTGCACCGGCAGGAACGCCGCGTCGCCGGTCATGATGAAGTGCTGGCTGGTGGTGATGATCTTGAACTCGCCCTTCATCAGCGTGAAGGGTCCGCCGGTCTGATCCGGCGTCGTCGTGATCTTCACCCCGTCCTGCCCGCCGAACACCCGCCAGTGGTACTTCTCGGTCCCCCGCTTGGGCGCGTGCGCGGCCACGTAGGTCTTCCCCCAGTAGTCGATCGGCAGCATCTGCTCCTCGATATGATCGCAGGTGTGGTTGCCGGTCGGCTCGCTCGTGCAGGCCGACGCCCCGACCACCCAGATCGGCTTGTCGGCGCTGACGTAGGTCCCGGTCAGGTCGACCGTGTACGCCGCCGCCACTTGCAGCGTGGTGAGGCGATCGAGCTTCACCTGGCCCTGCTGCCCGGCCTTGACCATCGGCACCCCGATGCCCGCGATCGTGTCGACCGGCGGCGTCCAGCTCACCGTCGTGTCGTCGGTCGTGGCGATCACTACGAAGTAGCTGCGATGGTTCTTGTGCAGCGTGCCCTCGCGCGCCGAGGCGATCACGTAGTTCTTCGCCAGCGCCGGCTCGGGCAGCAGCATCGACGCGTCGTTGGTCAGCTGGGCCCCGCGCGGCGCGTGCTGGTACGCGACGATCGGCAAGTCGCTGGCGAC
>NZ_JADJNN010000020.1 GCF_016714285.1 Nannocystis sp.
AACTACACGGACCCGGCCTGTACCGACTTCAAATGGCACCACTGGGCGTTCGTCTATGACACTACGTCCAATCCCCGTCGCCGGGTCTACATCGATGGCATCCTGTGCACGACCGGAGTCCAACAGGGTAACACCGGTAACGGCGTCTACTCCGGCAGCGGCCTGGTCAGACTCGGGACCGCGAATGCCTCCCCCAACAGGCTGAATGCCTTCGTCCAGGAAATGCGCATCTGGAACAGCGCGCTCACTGCCAACACGATCATCGCCAACATGAATACGGTAAAGACGGGCTCCGCAGCCGGGCTCGTCGCCTTGTGGCCGATGGTCTATCCCACGACCACCAGCATCCTTGATTTGACCCCCAACAATCACCCAGCTACCGCCTCCTCGTCGTTTGCTGCGCCGGTTCCGGCTCCCTCGCGTGCGGCCGTCACTCCGGCGACTCCCGTTTCCTCCACCGCGCCCATCGGCCCCGACATCCCCGAGATCACGAATGCCGCCGGCGGCGTCGCCACCAGCGTCGCCGCGAACGCGAGCATGCCGCTCGGGGTCGAGGAGTACGGCGTGATCGAGGTCGACGCGGCCGGCGACGCGGTGGCTGTCCTGAAGCGCGGCTTCAGCCTGATCCAGGGCGGCAAATGGCTGCTCGCGGGCGGGTACAAGGTCGCCAACCTCGGCCTCGAATGGATCGGACAGGTGCAGTTCGCGCCGCAGCTCATGGGATACATCGAGGGCGCGCCGCCCGTGCCCGGCGAGAACATGACCAACCCCCTCGGGGCCTATTGCGGCGCCAGCACCGTCGCCTTCACCTGCGCCGATGAGGTCAACTACGCCTATACCGCGCAGCGGGACAAGGGCTTCGACTACTCCGTGGATATGAAGGCCCGGTTTGGTATTTCCGCCGGCAGCAGCTTCATCGCTACTGTGCTGGGAATTGGCACGTCCACGGAGGTCGTCAAGGTCGACTGGGAGGCGGGTATCGCGAGCGAGATCGAGGGCAGCACCTCGGTGGTGAACGGTGCCACCGCGGCCTTCACGCTGAGCCAGACCCAGCTCAACCAGACCGACCTGCAGGGATATTTCTACAACGCGGGCGACGGCCTGGGCGCCCGCTTCGTGCCGCTCAACGTGGGCAGCGCCTTCGTCAAATCGAGCACCGCCGATCTCTACGCGCTTCGTCTCCTCTCGAACAGCGCCCTCGTCGGCTACCAGATGGTGCCGGACCTCAACATCCCGCCCGACTGGAATATCATCACCTTCCCCATCAACCCGTTCTACACCCGCCAGGGCTGCCTCGACGGCCGCTTCGGCTACTGGGACAAGAACTCGACGTTCACGGTCAAGACAGATCCCTTCTTCCCCGCGGCAGCGTCGGGCGCCGACGCGAGCTACCACCGCGTCGCCGAGGCCTACGCGCTCAAGAGCCAGATCGACCGGGAGCACCAGCAACTCTACAACCAGTACGCCGACAATGACGCAGTCGCCCAGGGCTCCGCGAGCTGGGTCGACGCGAACCGGGCCAAGGCCAGCATGTCCAAGTACGTCCCCGGCGCCGGCAACCGGCCGGCACTCTCGCTCGGGTCGTCGACCCCGGTGACGAAGGGCCAGGGCAGTGCCGGCGATGCGGCCAGCGACCCGACGCAACTCGTGAAACGCAACCTCTGCAACACTTATGTGTGGACCGCGTACGGCGGGCTCTACGCCGAGACCGAGGAGTCGCTCGACGGGTTCACCGAGACGCACGGGGGCGGCTACCAATTCAAGGGACTGGCCGGACTCAGCATGGAGGGCAACGCCTCGGTAGCGCCCGCCTGACCTCACCTTCTCGCTTTCGGCGGGCATGTTCGCGCTGACGAAGGCCGCGACCACGACCGGGTGCGGCGCGACCGTCACCCTGGGTCTGCCGGCGACCTGCCCTGACACCCCCCTCCGGCTCGACGTTGCCCGTCCTGACAACGCATACGACCCTGGCCAACGACTCGACCTCGCTATCTGCCCCGAACATCCAGGTGGCCAAAGCCCGCGCCCGGGCGCGTCGACGCATACCGGTTCATGACCTTCTATCTCGCCCCCACGGCGAGCAACTACCGTGAATTCTTCAATCGCGTGGTGAACCCGAGCTGGCTCACCAGCAGTGACCCGAACGCGGTCGCCCTCCGTTCCGCGATGCAGAACACCGAGGCGCCGCCGTGCTGGCGCGTGCTCCACCGCGTCACCTTCGTAAGCCGCGTCACCTCCGCGAGCGCCGCGACGACGATGGAGTCCTCAACCATCAAGTGGAACCCCGGCAGCCACTATCTCCTCATCAAGCAGCTCGAGCCCTACGTGCGCGGCAGCACCGGGAATTGGCCCTCGCTGCTCGCAGCGGTGACGACCGCGCTCCAGACCTGCTACGGCGACGCCACCGACTTCCCGGCGATCGCGCAAGGCGACACCGTGACCCAGATCGCCCAGCTGATGGCGAGCTACTACGGCGTGACCGTGCCCTAGCCCCCATGGTCCCCGCCTCACAGCGGCAGCGAGCACACGCCGACGTTCTCATACCCCGGCGGCGGCGCGTCGCCGCCGTAGAACGACAGGCACACCTGGCCCTCCCCGGTGCACTGCGCGTCGGCCGACGACAGGTCGCAGTACTCGCTGCAGCAGCCCGCCGACTTGCAGCCCGGCACCGACGCCGAGCCCAGGCACAAGAGCCCCGCGTCGCACACGTTGACGTACGCGCACGCGTCCCCGTAGCCGCCCATGTCGCCGCTCGCGTCGACGTCGCACACGAAGTAGTCCTGGCTCGGTCCGCCCGGCAGACAGATCTGTCCCATGGGACAGGCGGGCGCCAGCGGGTCGCAGCTCGTCACGCACAGCGGCAGCGCGCCGCCGTTGCTGACGTCGCAGATGAGCCCGCTCGGGCACTGCGGGTCGGCCGGCGTGCCGCTGCACATCGTCACGCAGCGCCCCTGGTTCTGCGCGTCGGTGTTCCAGCACAGCAGGCCGAGGTCGCAGCTGTCGAGGCCGCTGGCGACCGAGCCCTCGACCGTGCAGTCGTCGCCGGCCTGGCCCGGCATGCCGCCGACCGGCACGCAGCGCGCCGTGTCGTGGATGTTGTCCCCGTCGCCGTCGAAGGGCGCGCACTTGCTGCCCGCCGGACAGTCCTGCTTCCACAGGCCGCACTCTGCCTCGTCGCCGCCACCGCTGGTCGGCGTCCCCCCGCTGCTCTCGCCCGGACCCTGGCTCGCGCCCCCATTGCCCCCGTCGCCCCCGTCACCCCCGTCCTCGCTGTTGTGCTCGAACTCCACGCAGCCCCCACACAGCCCGAGCGCCCACGCCCCGAGCCAGCACGCGAGCCCCCGCGGCGCCGCGGAGCGAGGTTTCGGGCCTGTCTTCACCATCGCCCGGCACGCTAACACGCTCCGCCGCCGGCCTGGCCCCGCAGATCGCGCCGCACGTGGGGAAGCGCTCGCCAAATGCAGCCCACCCGCCCGCAACACCGCCCGCAACACCCCGTAGGACCGCCGCATTGGCCGATCTCAAAGGCCTGGTCCGCTGGCGCGCGCCGGCGCCAACCTTGATACAATCGCGGGCCTTGTTCGACGAGCCCCCCAGTTCGCGGCCCACCGCCTCACGGCCCTCCACCTCCCGGCCCTCCCACCCTCGCCGCCTCCTCGGTTCACACCCTGGGCTCGGCCATGAGGAGCGCGCGCGGCGATGAGCGACCTCGTCGGCCTGCTGTGGGTCTTCCTGCTGGTGCTCGTCAACGGCTTCTTCGTCGCGGCCGAGTTCGCCCTGGTCAGCGTGCGTCGCACCCGCGTCGACCAGCTCGCCAACGAGGGCAGCTCGCGCGCGCGGCTGGCCCAGAAGGTGCTGAAGGACCTCGACCTCTACATCGCGGCGACCCAGCTCGGCATCACCATGGCCAGCCTGGCGATCGGCTTCCTCGCCGAGCCGGCGATCGAGCACCTCAGCGGCCCGACCCTGCTGAGCTGGGGCATCGCCGAGGCCAACGTCACCACGATCTCCTTCATCATCGCGTTTAGCCTGTCGACCGCGCTGCACATCGTCTTCGGCGAGCTCGCGCCCAAGTCGCTGGCCCTGCAGCGCGCCGAGCAGGTCACCATGCTCGTGGCGATCCCGCTGATCGCCTTCGGCACCGTGTTCCGCCCGGTCATCTGGGTCCTCAACGCCACCGGCAACGGCATCGTCCGCATGTTCGGCCTCAAGCCCGTGCCTGGCCACCACAGCGCCCACTCCGAGGAGGAGATCCGCATGATCGTCGCCTCCTCGCGCCAGGAGGGCGTGCTCGAGGAGCAGGAGAAGGAGCTCCTCAACAACGTCTTCGACCTCTCCGACACCCCGGTCCGCGGCATCATGACCCCCCGCGTCGACATGATCGCCATCGAGGAGACCGCCCCGCTGCGCCGCCTCATGGTCCTGAACGACGAGCACGGCTACTCGCGCGTCCCGATCTTCCGCGACACCACCGACAACATCGTCGGCGTCGCGTACATCGGCGACATCCTGCGCCACCTCGATCACCTCGACACCGTCACCGTCGGCCAGATCGCCAGGCCCACCGTGTTCGCCCCCGAGAACATGAAGGTCCTCGACCTCTTCCCGCTGCTGCAGCGCAAGAAGACCCACCTCGCCATCGTCGTCGACGAGTTCGGCGGCACCGCCGGCATCGTCACCCTCGAGGACGCCGTCGAGGAGGTCGTCGGCGAGATCTACGACGAGAACGACGACGAGGAGGACGAGAAGCTGTTCACCGCCCTCGAGGACGGCAGCTACCTCTTCGACGCCACCATCAACTGCAACGAGGTCGAGAAGGTCCTCGGCATCGACCTCGACGACGAGATCCAGGGCAACTACGAGACCCTCTCGGGCTTCCTGTTCCACCAGTTCGAGTACATCCCGCGCCCCGGCGAGGAGACCTCCGCCGCCGGCTGGACCTTCCACGTCGCCGAGGCCGACGAGCGCCGCGTCCTCAAGATCCGCGCCTTCCGCCAGGAGTCCGTGCACAGCAGCACCGGCTCCGAGGGCTCCCTGCCGCCCAACTCAGGCGGCTCCAACTAGCGCTCACAGACGATCGAGCGCCGACGCGAACGACGGCGCGCCGGCCAACGCGTGCTCCTAGCGCTCGGCGAGGATGAACGCCATCAGCGCCAGCGCGGCGGCGTTGCGCGCCAGGTGGTCCGGGTCGATCTTGTCGAAGGTGTCCGCCGGGCTGTGGTGCAGATCGAAGTAGGTGCTGCCATCGGGGTGGAGCCCGAGCCCGAGCACCCCGTCCTGCATCAGCGGCCCGATGTCGGCCCCGCCGCCGCCCGCGGTGATCTGACCGGCGCCGAGCCCCTGGAACAGCGGCGCGTAGGCCTGGATCGCCGCCAGCTGCTCCGGCGTGCCGCCGACCCCGAAGCCCAGCGGCGCCCCGTTGCCCGAGTCGGCCTCGATCGCGGCCACGTGCTTCTCCTTGCCGTGGGCCGCGTGATAGGCGTGCGCGCCGCGCAGGCCGTTCTCCTCGTTGGTGAACAGCACCACCCGGATCGTCCGCCGCGGCACCAGCCCGAGCTCGCGCAGCATCGCCGCCGCGTCGATCGCCATCATGCATCCGCTGCCGTCGTCGGTGCTGCCGTCGCCGGTGTCCCACGAGTCGATGTGTCCGCCGATCACGACCACCTCGTCGGGCAGCTCGCGCCCGCGGATCTCCGCGACCGCGTTGCCGCTGACCGCGTCCGGCAGCGTGCGCGCCCCCAGCGACAGCTCGACCTGCGTCGGCCCGCGCGCGGCCAGCCGCGCCAGCAGCTCGGCGTCCTCGAGCGTGAGCGCGGCCGCCGGGATCTTCGCCACGCCCTCGGTGTAGCGCACCGCACCGGTGTGCGGCGTCCGCAGGCTCGAGGCCGTGACCGACCGGATCAGCACCGCCTTCGCCCCGACCTTCGCCGCCTCGCTCGCGCCCGAGGTCCGGATCGGCACGGCGTCGCGATAGCCGCTGTCCTGCGTCGCGTGGTTGAACAGCGCCATCGGCGTGTTGAGCACCACGATCTTGCCGCGCAGCGCAGCGCCCTTCTCGGCGACCTGCGCCAGCGACTCGAGCACGACGACCTCGCCGCGCAGCGGCCCCTTGGTCCCCACCGTGCCGCCGAGCCCGAGGATCACCAGCGGCCGATCGATCGGCGCGACCACCCGCGCCCGCTCGACCCCTCGCACCCAGTGCGGCACCATCACCTTCTCGCGCCGCACGTTGACCAGCCCGTCCTTGCGCATCACCTCGAGGGTCCAGTCGATCGCCCGCTCGAGCGCCGGCGAACCACTCAGGCGGTGCCCGAAGCGGTCCGCCATCTCGCCCAGCCGCTCCCAGCCGCGCCGCCGCCCGTTCGCCAGCGCCGTCAAGCGGTCCGCCGCCTCCACCCACGCCGCCGGCTGCTCCGCGTGCACCACCGGCCGCGGCACCGTCGCCTCGCGCGCCGGCAGCAGCGGCCCGTCGCGCACCACACCGACGCCCACCGGCTGCGGCGGCGCCACCGGCACGGGCGGCCCGGCCTCCACCGCGATCGCCCGCACCACCGGCGTGGTCGATGGACCCGGCCGACACGCGACCGCACCCGCAACCAACAGCGAAGCCAGCACCAGACCCCCGGACGCCACGGACGAGCGAGTCACCGCGGACCTATATCCCCGCGAGCCACCGCCGCGCAACCCTCAAGGCGGGCAGTCAAGGACCCAGGTGCTCTGGTCCGCGATGTTGCCGCCAAAGCGGATCAGCCCGCTCGAGTGATCGGCCACGGCGAAGTCCAGGCCGGAGATCAGGTCGGTCGGTTGGGGCGGGGACCACATCGAGCCGTCCCAGAGGAAATTCGCGTGCTCGCTGAATCGATAGAGTCTGTTCCCCGCGCTGTGGAGGGCCATCGCCCCGAGCAGGCCGTCCCCCGCGGTTTCGCTGAGCAATGTCCATTGTTTGCCGTCCCACGACCAGGTGTCATTGTAGGCATTGGTCGGGTCATCAAACACGCACAGGCTGCCCTTCGCGCAGCCGCCGTACAAGAGCAGCTTGCCGCCAGACGGGTCCATGGCGACCATGTGGCGCGAGCGGTTGCCGGGGCGCATATTGTTGCTCGCATCCAGGGGCCCCCATTGGAGGCCGTCCCACGACCAGTGTTCACTGTCGGTGGTGTCCTTGTCCAGGTTGCCGCCGAAGAGCACGACAATGCCGGTATAATAGGCCATCGAGGCGCCGTAGCGCGGCGTCGGAGCCACGGGTGTCGGCGCTTTCTGCCAGGTGTTCGTCGCCGGGTCGTAGAGGTAGGTGTCACCCTGGGGCATGAGCGCGTCTTGATGGCCGGTGGCGCCGCCAAATACGACCATGACCTTGCGGATCTCATCGTAGGCGGCGGCGTGGGAGCGTATCTGCGGCGGGGGACTGGAGGTTTTAAGCTCATGCCATTGTCCCCCCGCGAATTTCCATAGATCGTTCAGCTCCACGCCGTCGACGGTGCCGCCGAACAGGAGGATCAGATCATCCTCGCTGACGTAGACCATGGAATGTTCGGAGCGGACGGGGGGCCCGGAGATCCCCAGGTTCTTCCAGGTGCACTGCGAGGGCTCCCCCGTGGTGGGCGTGTCGCTGCCGCTGCCGCTGTCGCTGTCGCTGCCGCTGTCGCTGCCGCTGCTCGTGGACGTGTCGGCCCCGTTGCCGACCGGCGCGAAGCAGCCGGAGGCGAGGCACGCGGCGAGGGAAACGCGGATCGTGACGGCCATGCCCCATCTTGCCAAGACCGCAGGACGAGATTCTGTGAGCTTTGAGCCGTCCGTGTCCGCGCGTCCGTCGACGAACACCCGGTCCTGCGGACCGCCGCCATGACCTGCCCCTTCAGCCAGCTCACCCGCCACGACCCGCGGCCTGCCAGGCCAGGGCCGCCGCGAGCGTCTTGACGTGGACCGATCCGGCCTCCCGGTAGGCGTCCGCCGCCAGCCTCGCCAGCTCGCGCCCCCGCGGCGAGTCGCGGCCGAGCGCCCGCGCCAGCGCGAAGCGCAGCTCGGCCAGCTCGAGCGGCGGCACCTCGCCCGCGGGCCACAGCTTCTCGGCCCGCTCGAGCGGCGCGACGGCCTCGGCCGGGCGACCGCGCTCCAGCGCGAGCTCCCCGAGCCCGACCAGCGCGTGCCCCAGCTGCCGCGGCTCGCGCTCCGGCGACCTCTCCCAGATCGCCAGTGCCCGCTCGTACAGCCCCTGCGCCGCCGCGAACTCCCCGCGCGCGCGGTGGACCCCGGCGAGGTTGACCAGGGTCTCGGCCACGTGCGGGTGCTCCGGCCCGAGCGCGGCCGAGTGGATGGCGATCGCCCGCTCATACAGCTCCTGCGCTCGCGCCAGCTCCCCGCGCTCCTCGTGGATCAGCGCCAGGTTGTTGAGGTTGCCGGCGACGTCCGGATGGGCCGACCCCAGCGCCCCCTCCGTGATCGCCAGCGCCCGCTCGCGCAGCGCCAGCGCCTCGTCCAGCCGACCCTGGGCCCGGTGCACGCCCGCCAGGTTGTCGAGCGTGTCGGCGATGTCGGGGTCGTCCGGACGCAGCGTCCGCTCGCGGATCGCCAGCGCCCGCTCGTACAGCCGCTGCGCCGCCGCCAGCTCCCCGCGGGCCTCGTGGACCAGCGCCATGTTGTTCAGCGACCCGGCCACGTTCGCGTGCTCGGGCCCGAAGACCTGCTCGTGGATCGCCAGCGCCCGCGCGTGCAGCTCGAGCGCCCGCTCGTGCTCGTCGCGCTTCTCGTGGATCACCGCCTGACTGTTGTACGACAGCCCGACGTTCGGGTGCGACGGACCGAGGGTCCGCTGCATCATCGCCAGCGCCCGCGCGTGCACCTCGAGCGCCTCCGCGAACCTGCCAGTCGCCTCATACACGTTGCCGAGGTTGTGCAGCGCCCGCGCCACGTGCGGGTGCTCGCCGCCCAGCTCGCGCTCGCGGATCTCGAGCGCCCGCACATACAGCGCCAGCGCCTCCTCGTACTCGCCATGGACCCGGTGCACCGACGCCAGGTGCGTCAGCAGGTCCGCCTCCGGCAGGCGATCGACCTGACCCAGCCGGCGCACCAGCATCTCCGCCGAGCGCGCCCACTGCTGGCCCTCCGGGTAGCGCGCCCCCGCCGAGCCGACCGTGAACACCAGCTGCGTCGCCGCGGCCATCGCCATCCCGTCGAGCTCCTGCGCCCCGCCGTCGACGTAGGCCCGCGTCAACGCCTCCTCCGCGACGTCGAGCTTGCCGGCATTCGACGCCAGCCCCCCGAGCACCGCCCGCGCCTCGACCACCAGCGGCGCATACCCGATCGCCTCGGCCTCGCCGAGCAGCTCCTCGGCCCGCGCCAGCCCGCGCACGTGCTTGCCCGCGGCCTGCAGCGCCAGCACCCGCAGCAGCTCGCGTCGCAGCTCCGCGACCCTGCCCCGCAGCGCCTCGTCCGCGGGCAGCGGCGGGCGCCGAGCCAGCGCCGCCGCCTCGACGCACGCGGCGACCGGTGACAACCCCGCGGCCGCCGAGACCACGCGCCCCACCCCGGCCGCGTCGACCTCGGTCTGCACGGCCAGCAGCGCCGCCAGCTCGTCGCGTCGCTCATCGAGGCACGCCAGCGACAGCGCGTGCAGCTCGGGTGACCTCGTCGCCTCGACCTCGGCCGCGACGCACTCGTCGATCCGCACCCGCGACCACTCGCCGCTCCAGCGATCGATCCACGGCAGCGCCCGCGCGAAGGTGTCCCCCGCGAAGCTGACCCCCGTGGCCATCAGCGCCGCCTCCAGCGAGTCCCTCGCCGCCTCATTCCACACCGCCTCGATCTCCGCGCCGGCCGCCTCGCACGCCGCCACCCCGCGCACCCGCTCGAGCTGACGCGCCCCCAGCAGGGCCCCCACCGCGGCGACGCACGCCACCAGCCCGCCCGCCAGCCAGCGCCGCCGCGCCCGCGTCTGCCCCCGCGTCAGCGCGGCCAGCAGCGCGTCGAGCGACGCGAAGCGGTCCTCCGGCGCCGTCGCCAGCCCGCGCTCGACCACCCGCCGCAACCACCGCGGCGCCCGTCCGGGTCGCGTCGGCGGCGTGATCACCCCCCGCGTCACCGCCAGCATCAGCGCCGCCGCGGTCCCGCCGCGAAACGGCAGCTCGCCGTACAGCGCCTCCCACAGCGCCACGCACAGCGCGAACTGGTCCGCCCGCGCGTCGGCGATCGCCCCGTGCCACTGCTCCGGCGCCATGTACCTCGGCGTGCCCAGCACGGCCCCCTCGCGCGTGATCTCCAGCTCGAGCGCGCTGCTCCGCGGGCCCTGCGAGTCGTGGAGCGTGGTCCCCAGATCGTCGGCCCGCGCGAGCCCGAAGTCCATGACCCGCACGCGACCGTCAGCGCCGATCATCACGTTGTCGGGCTTCAAGTCGCGGTGCACCAGCCCCGCCTGGTGCGCCGCCGCCAGCCCGCGCCCGACCGCGACGAACAGCTCCAGCACCTCCCGCCACTCGTGCGCCCGCTCGCCGAGCCAGCGCGTCAGCGTCACCCCGTCGACGAACTCCATCGCCACGAACACGTGATCGCCGAGCGCCCCGACGTCGTGGACCGCGACCACGTTGGGGTGGGCCAGCTTCGCCAGCGCCTGCGCCTCGCGCAGCAGCCGGGCCCGCTGCCCCGCCGCGCCGGCCCCCGCGCGCAGCAGCTTCAGCGCCACCTTCCTGTCGAGCTCCGGATCGTACGCCGCGTACACCACCCCCATCGCGCCGGAGCCCACGTGCCCGAGCACGACGTAGCGCCCGAGCCGAGCGCCGCGCCCGAGCAGCGCGTCCGCCTCGCCAGCGGCCTCCGCGACAACCGTCGTCGCCCCGCCGTCATGCGTCGTGACCGTCGCGTCGGGCTCAGCCATCGGCCGAGTCTCCCCGTTGCCGGCCCGGAAGTCGACCTCGACCTGACCGTTGCGACAGGTCTACACGCACACCTCGTAGGGCGCCACGTAGGCGCTGCCGAGGAACTCCGTGACCCCCTCGAAGCAGCCCGGGTTGGTCCCGTGGCCCACGAACTCCGCGAACGGCACCCCGTTCTCGTAGTAGGTGAAGGCCAGGCTGTCGCCCGAGTCCTGCGACCACACCCCCGTGTACTCCGGCGGCGCGTCGACGAAGGTCAGCGTCCCGTCGCCGTGGAACACCACGTCGTGCGCCGACAGCGAGCTCGGGAACAGCTCGCACTCGAAGTACGAGGTGAGGCCCTGGCCCGTGCAGTGCGAGTTGTGCCCGAGGTCCCCGTCCTGCACCGCCACCGAGTAGTTGATCAGGCTCGGCGTGACGCTGGCCGCGTTGTTGGCCAGGCTGTTCTCGCTCGAGGTCGTCGTCGCCGCCGCGCTGATCGACAGGACCTCCGCCGCCTCCGGCAGCGCGATGGCGAAGCTCACCGTCGTGCTCTTGCCCTTGGCGATCGTCCCCAGCGTACAGGTCAGCTTGGTCCCCGACTTCGTGCAGCGGCTGTCGACGTTCGCCAGCGTGCCCATCACGTACACGGTCGGGCTCGTGTGCGTCGCCGGCAGGTCGATCGTCAGCTTCACCGTCGACGCCGACTGGTTGCCGATGTTCGACACCACGATCCCGACCTGGGTGTCGTCGTACACGTGCACCGCGGCCGGAGCCGGGATCACCACCCGCACATCCGAGGCGGCCAGCGCCGGCCCGGCGGCGAGGAAACAGGTGACAGCGAGGACCATGGACAGCTTGCTCGGGTTCATACCCGATCCCCTGTGCAGCCCCCGAGCCCACGTGAAAACCCAATGAGATCACATGCACCTCCGAACCACAGCCCCGCCTAAAGGCCCCGCCCCGGGACACCTGTCCCGGGACACCGACCTGTCCCTTCAGACATGCTCCCCCGCATAGCGCCCCGTCTCCCGCCCCCAGTCCCGGCCCACGCACCTGTCCCTTCAGACATGTTCCTCCGCATAGCGCCCCGTCTCCCGGCCCCAGTCCCGGCCCCAACCTGTCCCTTCAGACATGCTCCCCCGCGTAGCGCCCCGTCTCCCGCCCCCAGTCGAGGTGCCCACGGACCCACGCGCGCAGCATCCCGCGTAGCGCCGCAGCGCCCCCGACCCCGACCCCCCGAGCTCGTCCGCCAGCGCCACGAAGCGCAGCAGCGCCGCGTCGTGCATCGCCACCGCCCGCTCCACCGCCGCCGCCAACGGCAGCCCCTCCGCCTGCGCCAGCACGAACACCAGGTTGTGCGTCTCCCCGGCCCGCATCTCCTTCTCGTGGGTGTAGATATCGTTGGCCCAGCCGACCAGATCGCTGGCCAGCCGCGCGAGCGTCACCAGCCCCGCATGCCCGCGCTCCGCCGGCGTCAGCGTGATCGCCTCCACGATCTCCCCCAGCGCGAACTCCACGTGCAACCCGACCGTCTGCTCGCGCAGCTGCAGATAGCTCGCAAGCCCCGGGATCGACCCCGCCGAGCGCGTCTGCGCCTCGACCACGAACGCTGCGAACAGCTCCCGCACCCGCGCCGCGAAGCGAGCCAACCGGCCCCGCCCCGTCGCCGCGATCCGCTCGCGCAGGTCGACGCAGGCCCGCTGCCACGCGTCGTCCCCCGCGAGCGCCCCCGGCTCGAACATCGCCGCCAGCCCGGCCAGCATCCGCTCCACCGCCGCCGGGTCCCCCTCGTCCTCGATGCGATCGTCGAGCAGACAAAACAGCGTCGTCCAGTCCGCCGCGATCTGCAGCGGCCCCACCAACCCGCGCGGGTAGGCCCGCGCCGGCAACCACGCGATCCGGGCCCGGCCCAGCCGCGGCGCCTGCGACTCGTCAATGAGCCCGATCTCGCGCGCCCACACCACCGAGCGGGCCTGCACCGCCGCCACCTCTGCGTGCAGCGCCGGCGCGCCCGGCCCGGTGAGAACGACCCGCGGCCGCGGCCCGCCGTGCAGGTCAGTGAGGAGGAGCTGAAGAGTGAAAGGGACGTTGACGCGGTTCATGTCGGCCGGGATAGCGACCCCGGCACCCCGCGCAGGCCCTTACCGCGGACTTACGGCCGACCCGCACGCCCGACCCCACGCCGGCGCCAGACCCCCACAAGGGCCCTTCGCGCCGACTCACCGCCCCGTGCCCACTCGCTCACCCGCTATCCTCGGCCCATGTACGCCGGCTTCCTCGGCCGCGCCCTGCTGTTCCAGCACCGCGTCATGCACCGCGCCTGCGAAGTCACGGCCGGCGAGAAATTCGTCCTCCGCAGCGATATCCTCTACCGCCCATAGAACTACCATCATTCCAAAACACCGAGCATATTGCGCTCGACCCGAATTCACAGCCCCGTCGCCACCTCGAGCGCCGCCACGCCGATCCGCAGCAGCCGCGTCCCCGGCCGCCGCTCGACCACCGCCGCCGCGTCGGCCACCCCCGCCTTGCCGAGCTGCGTGCGCGCGCGATGGATGCTGATGCTCAGGTGGTCCTCGCCGAGCCGCAGCATCGCCCGCAGGTCGTCCTGCCGCAGCCAGCCCTCGTCCGCCGCCGCCGCCCCGGCCTGGCGATCGGCCAGCCGCCGCCGCGCCAGCGTCAGCAGCAGATAGTGGTGCGCGCGCACCTGCAGGTCGATCCGCCGCTCGCCCGCCCACGCCACCAGCTCGACCTCCTCCTCGTCCCGGCTCACCGTGAAGCGCAGCCGCAGCGACCCGACCAGCACCGGCGCCGCCCCGTCCTCCCAGGTCCCCGCGCAGCCCGCCGGCAGGTGCACCCGCCACAGCCCGCCGGCCTCCACCACGGCCCGGTCCGCGACCCCTCGCACGCCGCCCTCGCCCTCCGCCACCCACTGCCCCGCCGCGTCCTGATACACCGCCAGCGTCGGCGCCTCCGGCCCCGGCAGCGCCAGATAGCCGCCCTCGCCCACCACCCGCGCCCCGCCCTCCACCGCCACCGCCATCACCTGCGGCGCCCCACCCTCGACCAGCGACCACGGCGCCGACTCGCGGCCAAAACGGATCTCCGCCCCCACCGCGAGCGCCACCCGTTCGCCCGCGCCGAGCCGCCGCCCGTCCACCTGGGTCCCATTGCGACTCCCCAGATCGCGCAGCTCCCAGCGCGCGCCGTCCCACTGCAACACCGCGTGCTCGCCCGACACGTCGCGCCCCGTCAGCACCAGATCACAACCCCGCGAGCGCCCGATCAGACACCGATCGGGCGGCACGAACTCAAGGCTCTCGGTTCGCAGCAGCGCCATCGCCCGGGGATTCTAAGCCCATCACGTGTCCCAGCGCGTCCAGCCGGCACGCGCCCAGCGATCGTCGGCGCCTCGCAGCGCCCCGAGGTACCGCGCCGACGCGTCGAAGAACCCGTCCTCCGGCGGCGCCACCCCCTCGCGCACCAGCTCGCTCGCCGGACCCACGCCGTCGCAACCGACCGCCCCCGTCCCCGCCCGCACGCGCTCCGTAGCGATCCCTCCACGCGCGGCAGGCCCCGCGAGATCGACCGCCAGCGCCCCGTAAAGCCCCAGCTGCGTGTCCGCGTCGCGCAGCTCCACCCCCGCGGTGAAGCCCGCGATCACCAGGTTCCCCAGCGTCCCGCTGCTCCCGCGCCGGACCTGCGCCCCCACGCGCTCACCCGCCGCCGCCCCGGCGCACAGCGTCGCGTTGTAGATCTGCGGCGCGCTGATCGGCGTGCGGCGGCTCCCCGCCGGGTCGTTGTCCCCCTCGATCCCGTGCCCCTGCCCGCCCTGCGCCAGCAAGAACTGCAGGCGCCCGGTGTAGCCGAGATCCCAGTCGAACGCGTCGTCGCCAGGCGCCTCGCAGATCAGGTGGTGCGCGTCGACCGTGCCGCCGAAGAACTCGAAGCAGTCGTCCGCGCTGTGGCGCACCTGCACGTGGTCGATCCGCGTCCCGCGACCGACGCCGGCCAGGGTCAGCCCGTTGATCTCGTTGTTCGGCCCCAGCGTGATCCCGCTGTACTCGATCCGCACGTAGCGCAGCACCCCGCTGCTGTCCTCCGGATCGTCGCCGCCGTACTCGCCGTCCGCCCCGAGCCCCAGCCCCTCGACCCGACCACGCGTCGCCTCGCCCGCGGCGTCGCGGAGGTTGGTCGGCGCCCGCCCCAGCAGCAGCAGCCCGCCCCAGTCGCCGGCCCGGCGCTGCCCCTCGGGCGCCGCGCTGGTGAACACGATCGGCCGCTCCGGCGTGCCCTCGGCGACCAGCCGCGCCCCCGGCTGGACCACCAGCGTCCCCCGCGTCGCCGCGTCGCCGACGATCGTCGTGCCCGGGTCGATCGTCAGCGTCGCCCCCGGCCGCAGCCAGGTCACGAAGCTCAGGCGGTAGCGCCGGTCGCAGCGCAGCCGCGCCTCGCCCTCGATCTCCCCCGACAGCTCGACCTCCGGCTGGTCCGCCGCGTCGCAGTCCGCAGGCACACCCACGGCGACTCCCGGCCGCGGCGTGTCCCCGACGAGCTGTCCCTCCGGACCTGTCCCTCGGAACATCTCGACAGGTCCAACCGGACCTGTCCCTCGGACCCTCCCGACCTGTCCCTCAAGACCTGTCCCTACGACCCTCCCGACCTGTCCCTCAGGACCTGTCCCTACGACCCTGTCCTTGGCGCCCTGTCCCTCGAGCCAGCGCGACCCCGCCGCCCCGACGCCGATCGCCGCCGCAATCCCAATCACCGCCGCCGCCGCCCGCCAGCGCGCGCGCGGCCGCGGCCGCCCCGCCGACGACTCGGTCGCCTCCTCGGCGCGGGCCTCGGGCGTCGGCTCCGTGATCCGCCCGCCGACCCCGTCGCGCCGGGTCGGCTCGTCCGGGTGGACCGCCCCGCCGACCACGTGGCTGTCCGAGCCCGTCAGCAGCGCCATGTCGACGATCGGCGCGTCCGCGTCGCGCTCCCCGGGCGCCCGCAGCTGGGCCTCGATCAGCGCCCGCAGCCCCGCCCGCTCGTCCGCGAAGTGACGCCCGAGCAGCGCCGCCAGCTCGCGCCGCGACGCCCGCGGCGGCCCGTGCTGCACGATCGCCTCGGCCAGCTCCGCCGCCGTCGCCGGTCGATCGCCCGGATCGATCGCCAGGGCCCGGCGACACACCGCCCGCAGCTCCGCGTGCGCCCCGTCCGGCAGCGGAGGCACCTCACCCGCGCGCAGCCGCTGCACGATCGCCACCTCGTCGAGCTCGGGCCACATGCGCCGCTGCATCAGCGCCTCCCACAGCATCACCCCGACCGCGAACAGGTCGGCCCGGCGATCGACCCGCTCGCCGCGCGCCTGCTCCGGCGCGCAGTAGCTGGCCTTGCCCTTGAAGGTGCCGACCTGGGTGTCCGCGCAGCTCTCGATCCCGCGGGCGATGCCGAAGTCGATCAGCTTCACCTGCCCCTCGTCGGTCACGATCACGTTGTGCGGCGTCACGTCGCGGTGGACCAGGCCGAGCGGGCGACCGTCGTAGTCGCGCAGCTCGTGCGCGTGCTGCAGCCCCGCCAGCACATCGACCAGCACCCGCAGGTGCAGCGCCAGCGGCAGCCCGGTCCCGGTGTCGCGTCGCACCCGGCGGACGATCCGCTGCATCGGCTGGCCGTCGAGGTACTCCATCGCGATGAAGGGCCGCCCGCCGACGCAGCCCACCTCGTGCGTGTGCACGATGTTCGGGTGGCTCATCCGCGCCGCGACGCGGGCCTCCTGCTGGAACATCGCCCGCATCTCCGGGTCCTGCGCCAGCCCCGGACGCAGCTCCTTGAGCACAACCAGCTTGGAGAAGTCACCGGGCCCGCGGACCATGGCGAGGTGCACATCAGCCATGCCTCCATGACCGATCACCGCCACCCGCCGAACCTTCCCGTCCCCCTGCATCACGGCGCGGGAAGCTCCCACACGGGCATCGCCGCAGCAAGCCACATTCGCCTCGCGGCCACGCGCGTGGGGCTTCGCGGCGACGCCCACCAAATCCCACACAGCTCCCGCCAGGACGCTGTTCTGGAGCCTTCTCTGGGCGAGGCCTCGCCGCCTCCGCGCGGCCGGTGCTGGGTCCAGCGCTTGACACCCTCGCGGCCTCACGCGCATTCAAGGCGCATGAAGCTCTACTACAGCCCCGGTGCCTGCTCCCTCTCTCCCCACATCGCCCTGCGCGAGGCGGGCCTCGACTTCGAGCTCGAGCGCGTCGACTTCGCGACCAAGACGACCACCCAAGGCCACGACTACAACGCCGTCAACCCGCACGGCCTCGTGCCCGCGCTGCTGCTCGACGACGGAGAGCTGCTCACCGAGGGCCCGGCGATCGTTCAGTACATCGCCGACCGCGTGCCCGAGCGCCGGCTCGCCCCGCCGCCCGGCAGCTTCGCCCGCGTCCGCCTGCAAGAGGCCCTCAACTTCATCTCCACCGAGCTGCACAAGGGCTTCAGCCCGCTGTTCAGCAAGGAGTGCCCCGACGCCTGGAAGGCCGTCGTCAAGGCCAAGCTCGCCGAGCGCTTCGACGTCGTCGACCGCCGCCTCGGCCTCCACCCCTACTTCACCGGCGACGACTTCACGGTCGTCGACGGCTACCTCTTCGTCGTCCTCTCGTGGACCCGCTACGTCAGCATCGACCTCGCGCCCTGGCCCAACATCGTCGCCTTCATGACCCGCGTCGGCGAGCGCCCCGCGGTCATCGCCGCGCTCACGGCCGAGGGCCTGCGCAAGCCCGCCGCCTGAGGCCGCTCGCGGCCTCAAGGGGGCAGGCCGGCGCCTCGCAGTCCACGTACCCCACGACCCAAGGATCCGCACGCCATGACTGACAAGACCCAGCCCGTCCCCGACAGCCAACACGCCAGGTCCGGCAGATGCCCCGTGATGCACGGCGGCAACACCACGGTCGGCGCTTCCACCATGGACTGGTGGCCCAGCGCGCTAAACCTCGACATCCTCCATCAGCACGACCGCAAGCCCAATCCGCTGGGCCCCGATTTCAACTACCGCGAGGCGCTGAAGCAGCTCGACGTCGACGCGCTGAAGCAGGACCTCACCACGCTGATGACGGACAGTCAGGCGTGGTGGCCTGCGGACTGGGGCCACTACGGCGGTCTCATGGTCCGCATGGCCTGGCACGCCGCAGGCACCTACCGCGTCGCCGACGGCCGCGGCGGTGGTGGCACCGGCAACCAGCGCTTCGCACCGATCAACTCCTGGCCGGACAACGTCAACCTCGACAAGGCTCGTCGACTGCTCTGGCCGATCAAGAAGAAGTACGGCAACCGCATCAGCTGGGCCGACCTGATCATCCTGGCCGGCACGATCGCCTACGAATCGATGGGCCTCCAGACCTTCGGCTTCGGCTTCGGTCGCGAGGACATCTGGCACCCCGAGAAGGACACCTACTGGGGCTCCGAGAAGGAGTGGCTCGCCAACAGCCGCCACGAAGGCGAGGACCGCGCGACGCTCGAGGACCCCCTCGCGGCCGTCCAGATGGGCCTCATCTACGTCAACCCCGAGGGCGTGGGCGGCAAGCCGGACCCGCTCCGCACGGCCCAGGACGTGCGCCTGACCTTCGCGCGCATGGCGATGAACGACGAGGAGACGGTCGCGCTCACCGCGGGCGGCCACACCGTCGGCAAGTGCCACGGCAACGGGGACGCGGGCGCTCTCGGGCCGAAGCCCGAAGCCGGCGAGCTCGCCGAGCAGGGCCTCGGGTGGCGCAATCCCAACGGCAAGGGCTTCGGGCGGGACACCGTCTCGAGCGGCCTCGAGGGCGCCTGGACGACCCACCCCACGCGCTGGGACAACGGCTACTTCCACATGCTCTTCACCCACGAGTGGGCGCTGAAGAAGAGCCCGGCCGGCGCCTGGCAGTGGCAGCCCGTGAACATCAAGGAGGAGGACAAGCCCGTCGACGTCGAGGACCCGTCGATCCGCCGCAGCCCGATCATGACCGACGCCGACATGGCGATGATCAAAGATCCCGTCTACCGCAAGATCTCGGAGCGCTTCTACAAGGACCCCGCCTACTTCTCCGAGGTCTTCGCGCGCGCGTGGTTCAAGCTCACGCACCGTGACATGGGTCCGAAGGCTCGCTACCTCGGCCCCGACGTGCCGAAGGAGGACCTGATCTGGCAGGACCCGGTCCCCGCCGGCAGCAGCAACTACGACGTCGACGCCGTCAAGGCACACATCGCCAGGAGCGGCCTGTCGATCAGCGACATGGTGGCGACGGCATGGGACAGCGCGCGCACCTTCCGTGGCTCCGACAAGCGCGGCGGCGCCAACGGCGCGCGCATCCGCCTGGACCCGCAGAAGGACTGGGAAGGCAACGAGCCGACCCGCCTCGCCCGCGTGCTCGCTGTGCTCGCGGGCATCGCCAGGGACACGGGCGCCAGCGTCGCGGACGTCATCGTGCTCGCGGGCAACGTCGGCGTCGAGCAGGCCGCCCGCGCCGCTGGCTTCGCGGTCGTCGTGCCGTTCTCGCCGGGCCGCGGCGACGCCACCGACGCGATGACGGACGTCGCGTCCTTCGCCGTGCTCGAGCCGATTCATGACGGGTACCGCAACTGGCTGAAGCAGGACTACGCCGTCAGCGCGGAGGAGCTGCTGCTCGACCGCACGCAGCTCATGGGCCTGACCGCACCCGAGATGACGGTGCTCATCGGCGGCATGCGTGTCCTCGGCGCCAACCACGGCGGCACGAAGCACGGCGTGTTCACGGATCGACCGGGCGTCCTCAGCAACGACTTCTTCGCCAACCTGACCGACATGCGCTACGCGTGGGCGCCCGCCGGGAACGGTCTCTACGAGCTTCGCGAGCGCAGCACGGGCGCAGTGAGATGGACCGCCACGCGTGTCGACCTGGTCTTCGGCTCCAACTCGATCCTCCGCGCCTACGCCGAGCTCTACGCGCAGGACGACAGCAAGGAGAAGTTCGTCCGCGACTTCGTGGCGGCGTGGCACAAGGTGATGAACCTCGACCGCTTCGACCTGGCCGCTCGCAGCTGAAGCACGAGCGGGCCCGTCGCCTGCGCCCTCAGGGGCAGGCCGGCGTGCCCCCGCCCTCGCAGTCCATGAAGCCCGGCGGGATGCAGCCCGACGGCACGTCGAAGCGCTGGTCCGGCTGTCCTTCGGGACAGACGGTCGGCACAGAGGGCGGGCACGCCCCGCCGTCGACGTCGCAAGCGAGGAACACGGGGCTCTGGTCGTCGACACAGAAGCCGCCGCCCTCCATCACGTGCGGGTTGCCGAAGATCGACCTGCAGCCCGGCTTCGTCGGGCAGGCCGCCTCGTCGAGCCCGAGGCACGCCCCCGCGCACAGGCCCAGCATCGTCTCGCACGCCGTGAACCCCGGCGGCAGGCACCCGGACGGCAGCTGATACACCTCGTCGGTCCCGTCGCGGCACACCGTCAACAGCACCGCGTCGCAGGCCATCTCGAGCCCGCAGCCGAGGTACACCTGTCCCCCGGGACAGCCCTCGAACGCGAACGCCAGCCCGTAACGCGGCGCGCACTCCGGCGCCGCCTCGCACGCCGCCTCCGCCAGCCCCGCGCAGTCCGCCGCACCTCCGCTGCTCGCCGAGTCGACCCCGCCCGAGCCGGTCACACCCCCGGTGTCATCGACGCCGCCCGAGCCGGTCGGCGTCGTCCCGCCCGTCACCCCGCCCGTCACCCCGCCCGTCACTTCGCCCGCCGTCGTCCCGCTGGACTCGGTCCCGGGCAGGTCGTCCTTGGTCGGTCCGCAAGCCACCACCAGCAGCGCCGCAGCGAGATTCTTCAGTCGCAAGTTCATGTTCAGCTCCGCACGGACGACACCCCGAGGTGCTGCCCCGCCGACCATAACACGCGCCCTCACCCCAGCTCGAGCAGCTGCGCCAGCGCCACGTGCTCGACCCGGCCGACCCGCGCGAGGCAAGCATCGAGCGGCTCCTCGACCACCTCACCGCGCCGCGCCGACGCGTGCAGCAGCGTCCGCGCCCCCGGCCTCGCGCCCCGCAGCACCACCCCCACGTGCCCCTGCGCCGCGTCCAGCCCGGCCATGAACAGCAGGTCTCCGGGCTCGCCGAGCGCCCGCCCGGACCCCTCCTGCGCCCCCGCGACCGCCGCCTGGTCGCTCGAGTGCCGCGGCAGCACCAGCCCCAGCGCCTCGCGGACGCAGCGCTGCACCAGCCCCGAGCAGTCGATGTGCCGCCGCGTCGTCCCGCCGAGCAGGTACGGCACCCCGAGGTGCCCGCGCAGCCGGGCCGCCAGGCGCCGCAGCGCCGCGGCCTCGCCGACCCGTCGCCGTGCCAGCGTCGGAGCGGCACCAGCCTCGGAGCCAGCGTCGGAGCGAACCCCGGCACCAGCCTCGGAGCCACCCGCCCACACAGCCAGCCGACCGTGCCGTCGCCCGCCCGCACCAGCGACCACTGCCGCCACTCGGCCAGCAACAGGACGGGCCCGTCACCCGGCAGCAGCTCGCTCGTCAGCCCGTGATACTCCGGGACATGTCCCTTCGCACCTGTCTCAAGAGCCATCTTCGGCGCGCGCCACAGACGGGTCACCCCCGGCCCCAGCGCGCGCCAGCCGAGCGCCGGGCGCACGCTCACCCCCGCGAGGTCGAGGCACCAGCCGCCCGGCAGCAGCGGCGCGAGCCTCGACCTCACCCCCGCGATCATCCGCGGCAGCGCCACCTGCCCGCGCAGCCGCAGCGCCCGCGCCTGCGCGTCAACCTGCGCCGCGAGCTCGAGCTGCGTCCACCCGAACTCGAGCTCGAGCCCCCGGCGATGCCGCATCAGCGCCGCGTCGACCGCCGCCAGCAGCCCCGCCGCCGCGCCGTCCGACGCGAGCCACTGCCCCGCCTTCACGCGCCCTCCGACACGCGCCACGGCCCCGCCCTCGCGCCCTCCGGCAAGAGCCCCACCCTCACGCGACCTCCGGCCCGAGCAAGCGCCGCAGCTCGTCGCGGTCCGAGAACGGCAGCGTCTCGCCCGCGATCGTCTGCCCCGTCTCGTGCCCCTTGCCCGCGACCACCACGACATCGTGCCGTCCGGCCTCCGCCAGCGCCAGCGCGATCGCCCGCGCCCGATCGGCCTCGACGATCACCCGCGCCCGCCCGCCGCGCTCGATCCCCGCGATCAACATCGCCGCGATCGCCCGCGGATCCTCGTGCCGCGGGTTGTCGGTCGTCACCACAGCGACGTCCGCCGCCACCCCGACCGCCTCGCCCATCGGCCCGCGCTTGCCCGCGTCCGTGTCGCCGCCCGCCCCGAACACCACGATCACCCGCCCGGACCCCGCCAGCGACCTCGCCGTCGCGCAAGTCCGCGTCAGCGCGTCGGGTGTGTGGGCATAGTCGACCGCCACCACCGGCCCGTCGCGCCGCACCAGCTCGAAGCGCCCCGGCACCCCCGCGCAGCTCGCCAGCCCGCGCACGATCGCCGACCCCGCTGTCCCCACCGCATGTGCCGCGCAGGCGGCCGCCAGCGCGTTCTCGGCGAACACCTCGCCGACCAGGCGCAGCTCGAACGACCCACCGAGAGCCTCGGCCAGCGGCGAGGGCCACAGCGTCACCCGCGTCCCCTGCGGCGACACCTCGACCCGCCGCGCCGCCAGGTCCTCGGCTCGCAGCGCCGGCCCCCGCGACGCCACCCCGAACCACAGCCGCGGCACCTCGGCCGCGATCACGCGATCGATCAACGAGGCGCTGGCGTCGCGAGCGTTCAGCACCGCGGCCCCGTACGCCGGCAGGTGCACGAACAGCTGCGCCTTGCTGGCGAGGTAGTGCTCCCACGACCCGTGCGTCTTGAAGTGATCGGGCGACAGGTTGGTGAACACACCGACGTCGTAGCGCCAGCGCTTGGCGTACCCGCGGGCCAGCGCCTGACTCGTGATCTCGACGACCGCCCGGGTGCCACCGAGCTCGTGACAGCGCTCGGCGGCCCGGAGAAAGTTCGGCCAGTTGCGGACCAGCCCCAGCGAGGTCCCGTCGACGCAGTAGTCCAGCGTCGTCGATGAGAACACCCGCTCACCCCCGGCCTGGATCGCCGCCGCGGTCAGCACCGTGGTCGAGGTCTTGCCGTTGGTCCCCGTGACCCCGATCGTCCGCCAGGCCTCGGCCCACGGCAGCGCGGCCGGCACGATCCGCGGGTCGTTCACGCCGGCATCCTCGCACAGGGCCGGCCCGCGATCACGCCCCGTCCGCTTCGAGATCCCTCGCGCCCTCGGAGCCGCCGCCACCGTCGTGGACCTCGCTGACCTCGTGGGCCTCGTGGGCCTCGTGGGCCTCGATCTCATCGCAGCGAGGCCCGCTCGTCGGCACGAAGCCCGCCAGCATCGCCGTCAACGCCAGGAAACGATCGACCTCGATGTGCATCGCCACCACCCTCCGCCGCGACTGGCCATCTTGCGCGAGCGTCCGCGCGACCGTCAAGCCGCGGCACCGCTCGCCGCGCAGCAACGCCATGCCGACCGCTGTCCGCTCGCACGATCTCGAGCGGATCCTCCGCGAGCGCGACATCCCCCGGAACCTGCAGACCTGGTCAGGGTGACGACGACGCGCCGGCGCATCACTTCTTCTTCGGCTTCTTCTTCGGCTTCTTCTTCGGCTTCTTCGTCGGTTTCTTCGTCGGCTTCTTCGTCGTCGGCTTCTTCTTGACCCGCGAGCCCTCCGGCTGCTCGTCCAGCCAGGACTCCAGCTCGCTGATCGCGTCGCCGTGGCGCGCTGGGTCCTGCTCGCGGAAGCTGGCGAGCGCGAGGCCGGCGAGCTCGCGCTGGCGTCCGGGGTCGACGGCCTGCACGCGCAGCGTGCGAGCGAGGTCATACCGGACCTCGGCGAGGCGAGCCGGGGCGTCGTCCGGCCGCGCCGCGAGGATGGTGAGCGCCCGCTCAAAGTACGAGCCCGCCCCGAGCTGATCGCCGCGGGCCGCCAGGAGGCGACCGAGCTGGCTGAGCGTGGGCACCAGATCGGCGTGCTCGCGGCCGAGGCTCGCCTCCTGGATGGCGAGCGCCCGCACAAGGTGAACCTCGGCCGCGGCTGCGTCGCCGCTGCTCGCGTCGACGGCGGCGAAGCTCTGCAGGACGGCGGCCACGCCCGGGTGATCGGGACCGAGCCGCGTCTCGCTGATCGTGAGCGCACGGGTGAGGCTCGCGCGAGCGGCCGCCAGATCGCCCTTGCGCGCCTGGGCCTCGGCGAGCCGGACCAGGACCGCGGCCACGTGCTCGTGCTCCGGGCCGTCCTGCGCCTCGGCCAGCGCGAGCGCCTTCTGCAGCAGCGCAAGCGCCGGCCCGGGCTCCGAGGCGGCGAGCACGGTGCCGAGCCCAGCGATGAGATGTGCCGCGCCGCGTGACCCGGGCGGCAAGCGGGCGAGCACCGTCTCGGCGTGCCGACGCCAGCGCAGCGCGTCCTCGGGGCGCGCCAGCTCGACGCCGATCACGCGGAGCAACGCCGCCATGTGGCGGGCCAGCAGCTCGTCGTCCCCGACGAGGTCCGCGAGCCAGACCGCGTCGGTGAGGGCCAGCTCGGCGGCCGCGAAGTCACCGGCGATCGCGTGGAGCTCGCCGATGATGCCGGCGACCTCGACCTCGACCGGGCGATCGCCGAGCTCACGCGCGCGGGTCAGGAGCGGCGTGGCGACGCGCAGACCCTCGCTGGCCCGGCGCATCGTCACGGCCAGCCGCGCCGCCGCGAGCTGCTCGCGACGGAGCTCGGCCTCGGCCGCGACCGCGGGATCTCCGGGCGCAACGATCGCCGCGGGGAGGGCCTCGATGTCGTCGCAGGTGGCGGGTGGAGGCAGCTCCCCGACCGCAAACAGGGCGCCCTCGACGGTCCTCGCGTCGGCGCTGGCGAGGGCGTCGGTGAGGACCTTGAGGGCCACGTATTGACCGCTGAGACAGGCCGACTGACGGGCCCAGGTCGCGTCGGAGCGCTCGCCGCGTCGATGAGCCGCGCACGCCGCGAGGCCGCTCGCCCGCAGCGCGGCGGCGTGGGCATCCAGGCGCGCGGCGGCCCGCTCCCAGGTGCTCTCGGCGAAGCTGACCTTGGTCGCAGTGATCGCGCCGTGGATCGCGTCGCGTCGACCGTCCCAGAGCGCGGCGGCCGGGTCATCCGCCTCGGCGCAGGCGGCCGCCGGGTCGCGCGTGGCCAGCATGACGATGGCGACGAGCACGAGCGCCGCGAGGGTCCCGGCGATCGCAAGCCGAACCCGGATCGGGAGCAGGCCGAAGCGACCGCGGAGCTCGCCGAAGCGACGCCGGAGCTCGCCGAACCGCGGCGGCTTGTCGGCGAGGTCGTCCATCCCGACATCGTCGATCGCAACGTCGTCGCCCGCGGCCTCAGCGACCTCGTCGACCGCAACGTCGTCCCCCGCGGCCTCATCGACCTCGTCGACCGCAACGTCGTCACCCCCGGCATCGTCGCCCGCAAGCACCGGAGCCGGGCTCGCCGGCTGTGGCACCGCGAACGACTCACGTGCCGCCGCGACCGATGCTTGCGGCGCCGGAGCCGGGCTCGCCGGGTGCGGCACCGCGAACGACTCGCGCGCCGCCGCGACCGATGCTTGCGGCGCCGGAGCCGGGCTCGCCGGGTGCGGCACCGTGAACGACTCGCGCGGCCCCGCTGTCGGTCGCGGCGACTCTCGCGGCGCGGGGGCTGTCGGTCGCGGCACCGCGGCCGGCTCACGCGTCGGCGTCGCCGCTGCGGGTCGCGGCCCCGCGATCGGCTCGCGGCTCGGCGCCGCCGCGACCGGGCGCGACGCTGGCTCGGGGGCCCGTGCCATCGCCGCCTGACGCGAGCTTAGGATCAGCTCCTGCGTCGGTGGGCCGTCCCAGTCGTGGAACTCGGCCTCGTCCGCGGGCGGAGCACCGGACGCGGACGACGGAGACGGTGCGCTGAACGACCGCGGCGGCGGCCGCACGCCAGTCGGCATCTCGTCCTCGTCGCCGTCGTTGCGGCGCGACGCCTGCCGCCGCGACGGCATGGGCCCGGGATCCTGAGCGCGGAGTGGCCGTTTTCCGGCGGGGGGTGGCTCGCGCGCTGGCACCAGAGTGACAACGCTGGCAGAAGCCCGCCGGGCACTCAAGCCCCGGCTGCATGACGACGGTGAGCGCGACCGCGCCACGCACGAGAGCTACAGCGATCACGCGCCGCCCAAGACACGCGACCCACCGGCGCATGATCACGGGATCGCGCGGATGTACTTGACGGTATCCGGCGAGGTCGTCTGATCGGTGATGGTGACGATCCCGCGCAGGTCCGCCGAGAAGGGATCCTTCCCGGCGCTGAACAACCCGCCGGTGGCGTTGGAGACGATGACACCGTCGGCCGAGAGGGCGAGCCGGCGACCATCCGCCGGCGACAGGCTCATCGCCGAGTTGGCAAGGTTGGCGCACATGACCCCTTCGTTGTAGAGGTTGACCATCCCGTAGGTCGTCGAGCCCTGGATCTCCGCCCGCATCTTCGCGTCGGAGCCGTACAGGTAGACACCCGAGTCGGTCAGCATGGTCCGCTTCACGCCGTCCTTGTACAGGCTCAGCGACGGGTAGGGACTGGCATCTGTGGCGTCGAGCCGGACGACGACGCCACCGGCCGCGTCATAGACGTCGAGCTGTGCACCTCCGCCGACCGCGAGATCGAGGCGGGCCCGCGTGGTCACACCGTCGGTCAGGACGAATGCCTTGGCCTTGACCGTGCCGAGCCCCGCCGCGTGGGCGACGGGCTCCCCGAGCCCCGCGAGCACGACCGGGAGCAGGGCACCGCAAGCCCCGGCGACAATGGCGACGACTACCAATTCAAGACGCGATCGCTGCATGCCCCCACGATCCCCCATACCCCCCTCACGGTCGAGGGTCCCGACCCCCCCACCGCTCACGCGCCACGCGTCGCTTGCACCCATGCGCGCAAGAGCGCTAACGACACGCCCGCGCCGCCACACACGATCACCAGCACCGAGCTTCGCCCGCGCAGCGGCGCCGCCGCGTCGTAGATGGCCGAAAGGCCAGCTCCGCACGCGGGCTCGACCAGCACGCGATGGTCGTCGAGGAAGCGCTCGCACGCGACCACCGCGGCGGCGTCGCTGACCTGCCACGCCTGCACCGGCCGGCGCCGCGTCCACGTCAGCGCCTCGGCGGCGACCCGCGCCGCCCCCAGCGTCGTCGCCAGCGTGTCGATCTTCGCCAGGCTCACCAGCGCGTCCGCGGCGATCGCCGCCGCCAGCGAGGCCGCCCCCGTCGTCTCCACCGCCAGCACCGGCACCGCGCCCCAGCCGACCCGCTGCATCCCGAGCAGCACGCCGCACAGCAGCCCTCCGCCGCCGACCGCGACCACCACGGCCCCCGGCGGCTCGCCCGTGTAACTCGCCAATTGCACCGCCGCCTCGTCGATCATCGGCGCGTGCCCCTCCCAGATCTCCGGGTCGTCGAAGGGGTGCACATAGGCTGTCCCTTCGGACATGTTCTCAAGGGCATACGCGTGCGCCTCGGCCCACGCCGCCCCGTGCTCGACCACCGCGGCCCCCTCCGCCGCGATCCGCTCGCGCGCCCACGCGGTCGTGCTGCGCGGCACCACCACCGTGACCGGCACCCCGAGCCGCCGCCCGGCGTAGGCCACCGCCAGCCCCGCGTTGCCGCCCGACGAGCACAGCAGGCGCCGCGCCCCCGCGGCCACCCGAGCCGCGCACACCGCCCCGAGCCCGCGGATCTTGAACGACCCGCACGGCTGCAGCGCCTCCATCTTCAAGTACACCGGCACCCCGAGCGCCCGCGCCAGCGGCTCCGAGTCCCACAGCGGCGTCGTCACGGCAAAGCCTCCGTCGATCATGCCGCTTCCTACACCCCGCACGGCTCACCACGCCACTGCGCCGCCTCGGGCCAAGGTGGCCCAGCCTGGGCCACCTTGGCCGGCCCACTCGGGCCTTCCCGCTTGCGCCGACGGCCGCCCCGGACGATAACGGCTGCCATGCCCTCGCTCCGCCGCCTCGCCCTCTGCAGCGTCACCCCCCTGGTCCTCCTCGCCCCGGCCTGCGGCGACAGCGGCGACAGCGGCTCCGCGAGCGCGAGCGCCAGCGCGAGCGCCAGCGCCACCAACCCGACCAACCCCACCACCGTCAGCGCGAGCGCCACCGACACAGCCAGCGCCAGCGCCACCGACAGCGCCCCGACCTCCGCCGGCAGCGTCAGCGACAGCCAGGCCAGCCAGCCGACCAGCACCAGCGACGCCACCGCCACCGCCACCGCCACCGCCACCGCCAGCGCCAGCGGCACCACCACCGGCGACGTCGACCCCTTCACCACCAGCGTCGGCGGCACCACCTTCGACAGCTTCGGCGAGTCCGGCGACGCCAACTGCAAGCAGCAGATCGACATCGTCTTCGTCATGGACGTCTCGACCTCGATGCTCGCCCTCCTGCAGAAGCTGGAGGACGAGATCCTCACCGTCGACGCCAAGCTCAAGTCCCTCGACGTCCTCCCCGACGTGCACTACGGCCTCGTCGTATTCGTCGACGACACCCTCATCATCAACGGCGGGGCCCCCTACGCCGACGTCCAGACCCTCAAGCAGGACTTCAATAAGTGGTGGAACTTCACCCAGTCCAACTCGCAGGTCAACGGCGGCGGCTTCAACAACGACTGGCCCGAGCACAGCATCGACGCCCTGTTCACGGGCGCCGGCGCTTCCAGTGGCGCGCCATGGAGGACACCCTGCGCATGGTCATTCATTGCACCGATGACACCTTCGGCGAAAAGGGCGCCGTCCAGGCGGCCTCGCCATCGCCCACACCTACGACGAGACCGTCCTGGCCCTGCAAGATCGCGAGGTCCGCGTCTTCGCCTTCGCCGACAATGACATGACCGGCGGCCCCGGCGACAACCAGGACGTGAGCATGGGCTTCTTCACCCCCTACAACGGCAAGACACCGATCCCCGACGCCACCGACGGCGGCGCCTTCAACATCAACCTCGTCCTCGCCAATCAGCTGAGCCTCAACGCCGCGATCAACGACTCCGTCGAGGCGAGCCTGTGCCAGGATTACATCCCGATGTAGCGCCACCGCCCACCGACGTCGCCGACCCGTCCGCCCCCCCTTTCACGCGTCGGTGCTTCGACGACCCGACGGCGCCGCTCAATCACGGCACCCGGACGTGCAGCGCCCAGTCGCCCGGGCCGGGCGCCGTGAAGCTGGGTCCGGGGCCGGCGTCCTGGGCGCCGCCCTCACGCGGGTCCCACCACCGGGCGCTCTCGCCGGCGGCAGCCTGGCGATCTCGACCTGGCCGCCGTTTGGCAGGTACACCATATTCCTCGCCCGGCCGGGCGTAGGTCCAGGCGTCGCCGGTGACGACGCCGTCGGACGGCGTCATGCCCACGAGGTCGACCTCAGGGTGCGGACAAAGGCCGCGACGATGCCGACGGCCTTGATGCCCGCCGCGGTGTTGGCATTGCCCAACACAGCGCCCTTGAACATCTCATTATTAAAGATATCGACGTGGGCGCCGGCCGTGAGGGCGGCCCAGGCCTTGACGCGGACCGCGTCGGCGGCGGGCTGGCCCGGGCAGCAGTCGTTGTCGGAGATGAGCGGGAGGCCCCACGCGAACTGCTCGCCGGCCAGGCGGGCGCGCATGTCGGCGATGGATTCGCCGCCGTCGCTGGGTGTCTGGTGGCCGGCGACGGTGCGGTGCTCGGGCAGGTCGACGGGCACGACGAGGCGGTGGGTGGCCAGCCCGAGGGCGGTCTCGCGGGCGCGGACGATGTCGGCGATCGCCGCGTGCCAGGCGTCCATGCGGGTATCGTCGGGGCTCGCGTGGGAGCCCGCGCGCTTCTCGTTGCAGGTCTCCCAGACCAGGTTGTCGCGCTCGCCGAGGGTGTCGACCACGCGCTCGACGAAGGCCTGGTGGCGGGCGAACACCGGGCCGGCGGTGTCGAGCCAGGCGGCCTCGTCGGCGAAGCCGATGCCGTTGATGTTGTTCCCGGCCGCGAAGTAGTCGAGCTCGCCAAAGCCGTACTGCAGGCCGAAGCCCGCGTGCCAGCAGTCGAGGAGGATGATCTGGACCACCAGCTCGCGGTCGCTGGCGAGGTCGACCGCCGTCGCCAGCCAGGCGAAATAGTCGGGGTTCCAGGCGTCGAGGTTGAACTTCGGCGCGCCGTCGACGGCGCTTCCGGGGCCGGTGCGCTGGTACGGGTGGAGGATATCGTGGTCCCACTGCTCCTCGAGCGGGGCGCTGTCATTACCGACATTCCCCAGTTGATCCACACGCGGAAATACTGATGCCGCCCGCGGCGAGGGCGTCCATGACCGCGGTCTGGAAGGCCAGATAGTCGCCGCCGAAGTCGGGGCCGGTCATGTTGAAGGCGGCGCCGGGATAGTACCCCGCGGCGTAGAACGGCTGGCCGCGCCAGCGCAACCGGTGGGGGTCGTCGGGGTCGATCTGCACGAAGGGCGGCGGCGGCGGCTCGCCGGTGGTCGGCGCCGCCGTGGGATCGCCGCTCGCCTCGCCCGTGGGATCGCCGCTCGTGGCTGCGGTCGTGACCGGGGCGCCCGTGCTCGAGTCCTCGCCCCCGCTGGTGGGCGCCGTGGTCGTGGAGCTCGGCCCTGAAGCCTCGCTCGTGGCGGCGGTGCTCGCCTCGCCGGTGGCGTCGCCGCAGGCGAGGAGTGGGGCGAGGATGAGGGCGCGGGCCGGGCAGTGCATTGGCCGCACCCTAACCCAGATCGCCGCGAAGCGGAGCCCGTGAACCCGCGGCCGGGTGAGCCCAAAGACGCGAGCCGCGGCGCCGCTGATCTACACAGGTCACTCGATTGTCGAGCGCCGACGATCCTGGAACTATCATTCGCCGCAATCGTCGCTGTCGGAGATCGCCGCATTGCAATGTGGGTCCTCGCCTGGCTCCGACTTTGCTGGTCGCCCGCGGGAGGCCACGAAAACGCGCAGCGCGCTTGCGCGGGGACGCGCGTCACGCTCATTGCACGACCCACGCGATCATCCGCCCCCCGCCGGCCCGCTGCGTGTACCCTCGCTTGCCCCGCACTCCCGGCGCACCTTCGGTGCGCAAGCAACTACCGTGAATCGCGCCGTGGAGAAGCCATGCCCACCAAGAAGCCCACCGCAGCAGGGACACCCGCCAAGCCCGCCGCCAAGCCGCCGCCAAGCCCGCCAAGCCCGCCAAGCCCGCCAAGCCCGCGGACCCCACGGCCCCCACGGACATCGCGAAGCCCGGCAAGGCCCCGGCCGCCGCGGGGCCCGCGGCGCGGATCGCCGAGCTGGCGACGCTGCTGCGCAAGTACAAGGACGCCTACTATAACGGCCACCCGCTGGTGTCGGACGCGGCCTACGATCAGCTCGAGGACGAGCTCCGGGCCCTCGACCCGAGCCACGCCGTGCTCGCCAGCGTGGGCGCTCCGGTGCCGACCAAGGCCAAACCGCGGGCCGCGGGCGCCCCGGTCACCGAATGGGAGAAGGCCCAGCACAAGCTCCCCATGGGCTCGCTCAACAAGGCCACGGACGAGGCCGAATTCTCGGCATGGGTCGCTCGCTGTGAGGAGCACGCGGCCAGAGACAAGCTCCCCAAGGTGGTGGGCGACCTGTTCGTCACCGAGAAGCTGGACGGCATCTCGCTCGAGGTGATCTACGAGGACGGCGTCATGACCGAGGCGATCACGCGGGGTGACGGCCAGATCGGCGAGCGGATCACCACCAACGTCGCGCGCATGAAGGGCGTGCCGCCCCGGCTCAAGGAGAAGCTCCACATCTCGGTCCGCGGCGAGATCGTGCTCAAGCTGACCGACATGAAGCGGTCGTTCCCGAACGCCTCCAACGCCCGCAACATGGCGTCCGGCACCGCCAAGCGCTTCGACGGCAACGGCTGCGAGCACCTCACGGTCCTCTTCTACGATCTCGAGGGCGAGGAGTCCGTCCACGAGGTCCAGAAGTTCGCGCGGCTCAAGCAGCTGGGCTTCGAGACGCCGAATCACTACCCCACCGACGCCGCCGGAGCGCTGCAGCTGTACCGGCAATACGCCGCCAGCAAGCGGGCCGAGGTGGACTACGAGATCGACGGACTGGTCATTGCTGCAACCCGGTCCGCACGCAGGCGCTGCTCGGCGAGCTGGCCGGTCGCCCCGGGCCGCGATCGCGCTCAAGGTCGCGTCGCAGACCAAGGTGACGCGGCTCAATCGCATCGTCTGGGACACCGGCGACTCGGGCCGGGTCACGCCGATCGCCGAGTTCGACCTGGTGTGGAGCGGCGGCGCGGACCTCGAGCGCGCCAGCCTCCACAACATCTCCAACGTCAGGCGCTCGGCATCTCCGAGGGCGACGAGATCCTGGTGTCGCGCCGCAATGACGTCATCCCCCAGGTCGAGGAGGTGGTCGTCAAGCACGGCCCGCCCGCGGTCATCCCCACCACCTGCGCGGTCTGTGCAGAGCAAGCTGGTGAGCGAGGGCGAGTTCATCTCCTGCCGCAACACCCAGTGCCGCGCGGTCGTCGAGGGCCGCCTCAAGAACTGGGTCGAGGCCCAGGACGTGCACGACTTCGGCGCCCACATCATCGGCGAGCTGGTGCGGGCCAAGCTCGCCACCGAGCCCAGCGACCTCTACAAGCTGAGGTTTGAGGACGTGGCCAAGCTCGAGCATATGGGGGAGATCAGCGCCAAGAAGATCCTCGCCAACCTCCGGGCCAAGCTCCCGCTCAGCCTGCCCTTATTCCTGGCCTCCTCGGCATCGAACACTTCGCGCTGCTGACCGCCAAGCTGATCGTCAGCAACGGCTTTGATACGCTCGAGAAGCTCCGCAAGGCCAGCGAGGCCGAGCTCAGCAAGATCCCGGGCCTCGGCCCGAGCAAGGCCAAGGTGGTGACCCTGGGCCTGAAGGCCCGCTCCGCCGAGATCGACCGATTACTCGCCGTCGGCGTCGTCCCGGTGGCCCCGTCGCACGGCGGGCCTCTCCTGGGCCAGAGCTTCTGCTTCACCGGGGCGCTGTCGCGGCCGCGCAAGGAGTACGAGGATATGGTCGAGAAGCACGGCGGCACCTTGCCCGGGCGTCACCAAGGACCTCAAATACCTCGTCATGGCCGACCCAACTCGGCTCGAGCAAGGCCGAGAAGGCCAGGAAATACGGCACAAAGTGCATCAACGAGGCCGACTTCCTCGCCGTCGTCGACGCCGCGGTGGGCAACAAATAGCGCGATCGGGGCCGCCCGCTCCTTCGCGCCGCCGTCCGCACTGGGCATACGCGTGCCCGCCCAGGAACTGCCTACATATTCTCCGCGAATTGCGGATGCCGCGAGATCCGCTGCAGCGCGTCGGCCGGGGCGTCGGCCGGCAGCGCCGACGACGAGCGCGACAGCCGGGCCAGCCAGCGTAGGTCCAGCGGGCGCGCCAGGTCGCAGCGCCGCAGCGCCGCGCAGGTGCCCGCGCGCTGCTCCCCGCTCGCATCGCCCACGCCGACGACAAAGCCGGCCAGCAGCAGCGCCGCCCGCGTCGCCGTCGCGCCGCTGTAGGTGTGCAGCGTCACCCCGACCCGGCAGCAGCGCCGCACCGCCGCGAACGCGGCCACCGACCACAGCGTCGGGTTTTGCCGCGCCGAGTACGGGTCCCAGAACACGACATCGGCCGCGTCCGCAGGCTCGCCCGCCAGCGTGTCCGGCAGCTCGCCGGTGACCAGGCGCCAGCGGGTCCGCGCCGTCGCATGCTCGCCGCGGGCGAGCAGCGCCCGCGCGGCCTCGCCGGCCGCGCCCGCGAGGCCGAAGCTGCCCGCGTGCTCGGGCGCCAGCGCCAGCCGCAGCGGATCGAGGCAGCGCTCGAAGCTGACGATCGTCAGCGGCCGCGCCGACGCCGGCAGCGACTCCGACAGCCGCCACGCCGCGATCGCGTTGGAGCCCGCGCCGAGCCCGACGTCGAGCAGCAGCAGCGGATCTTCGCCGCCCGCGGCCAGCCGCGCGGCCAGCCGCGACGGCCCGACGTACAGGCGCGCCGCCTCAATCGCCGGCCCGACCACCGGATGCATCACCTCACCGACCCGCCGGTCGAGCATCGCCCGCGCGCCGTCGCGGGTGGTCACCACCTCGCATTCGTCGCCGCTCATGCCGTCCCCGGTCGTCACCACCTCGCATTCGTCGCCGCTCATGCCGCCGCGCCGATCCGGCGATCGCTGTGCTCGTGGCGGTCGATCCGCTCGAGCTTCTCGCGCGCGTAGGCGGCGAAGCACCCGGCCGCGATCGCGGCCCGCGATTCGACCATCAGCGCGTTGTAATGGTGGAGGTTGTGCATCGCCAGCAGCCGCGGCCCGAGCGCCTCGCCGCAGCGAAATAGATGGTGGATATAGGCCCGCGTCCAGGTCCGGCAGGTCGCGCAGCTGCAGCCGGCGTCGAGCGGCCGGTCCTCGCCCGCGTTGAAGCCTCGCGTCAGCTTGACCCGCCCGGTCGACGTGAACGCGGTGCCCTGCCAGCCGAGATTCGTCGGCAGGATGCAGTCGAACATATCGACGCCGGCCAGCATCGCGTGCAACAGATCGGGCGGGGTGCCCACGCCCATGAGATAGCGGGGACGATCGGCCGGCAGCAGCTCGGCGGCCATGTGCGTGACCTCCTCGCGCTCGGCCCGGGTGTCACCGACCGCGAGCCCGCCGATCGCAAACCCGTCGAAGGGGTGCCCGGTCAGGAACTCGGCCGAGGCCCGCCGCAGCTCGGGGAAGATGCCCCCCCTGCATGATCGCAAACAGCGCCTGCGGGTGTCGCGGCGCGCCGCGAGGCTGCGCAGCGCCCAGCGATGTGTGCGATCCATCGCCGCGCGCGTGGTCTCCAGATCCGAGCGGGCGTCGACGCAGACGTCGAGCACCATCATGATGTCGGCGCCGATCGCCGTCTGCACCGCGATCGACTTTTCCGGCGAGAGCATATGCATCCGCCGATCGGTGTAGCTGCGAAACCTCGCGCCCTTCTCGGAGATCACCCGATCCTCCGAGAGCGAGAAGATCTGATAGCCGCCCGAGTCGGTCAGCATCGGCCCGCCCCAGCCCATGAATCGGTGGATCCCACCGACCCGCTCGAACACCTCCACGCCCGGCCGCAACATCAAATGATAGGTGTTACCGAGCACGACCTGGGTGCCGACCTCGACGAGGTCGGCCGGCGTCAGACCGGTCACCGACGCCCGCGTCCCCACGGTCATGAACGCCGGCGTGTCGACGCACCCGTGCGGGGTGACGAACACGCCCCGACGTGCGCGCGAGCCCGGGTCCTCGGCCTGGATGTGAAACTGCAAGTGCATGCCGGGCGGGAGTGTACAGCGCCCGAACCCGGTGTACCCTCCGCGCCACGCATGATCACGGCCGAGCACCTCGCCAAGCGCTTCACCCTCTCGCGGCAGCAGCGGCGCACCCTCGGCGTCGACGGCCGGCAACCTGGCCGCGAGCTGCAGGCCGTCGATGACCTCTCGCTGCGCTGCCGGCCCGGGCGGATCTTCGCCCTGCTCGGCCCCAACGGCGCCGGCAAGACCACCGCCCTGCGCATGATCGCCACCCTCCTGCGCCCCGACGCCGGTCGCATCGAGATCGCCGGCATCGACGCGCTCAAGGACCCGGTCGCCGCCCGCCGCAAGCTCGGCTTCCTCACCGGCTCGACCCGGCTCTACGAGCGCCTCACCGCCGAGGAGACCCTGCGCTACTACGCCGACCTCGCCGGCGTCTCCGCGGCCGACTACCGCCGCCGCCGCGACGCCCTGTTCGCCTCGCTCGGCATCGACGCCTTCGCCGACCGCCGCGTCGGCAAGCTGTCGACTGGCATGCAGCAGAAGGTCTCGATCGCCCGCACGATCATCCACGACCCCGAGGTCATCGTCTTCGACGAGGCGACCTCCGGCCTCGACGTCATCGCCGCCCGCGCGATCATCCAGTTTATCCGCAAGTGCCGCGACGACGGCAAGACGGTCCTCTTCTCGACCCACATCATGAGCGAGGTGACCCTGCTGGCCGACGACCTGGCGATCGTCCACGGCGGCCGAACGATCTTCGACGGCACCCTCGCCGAATTCACCGCCGCCTCCGGCGAGCGCTCGCTCGAGGAGGCCTTCATCCACCGCATTGAAGCCTCAGAAGCGACCTCAGCCGCCGGAGGGCCCCGCACATGAGCCGCTCACCCTTCGTCGCCGTCGTCCGCAAGGAGCTCACCGACACCCTGCGCGACCGCCGGACCCTGATCGCCATGGTCGTCGTCCCCCTGCTGCTGTTCCCGGTGCTCACCATCGCCGCCGCCCGCATCACCGGCTCGCGCGCGCAGGAGGCCCGCGACAAGCAGCTGCACATCGCGATCGCCGACCCGATGAATGACAGCGGCCTCGCCGACCGCCTGGGCGCCGCCCCCGGCATCCGCGTCGAGCGCACCCGCGACGTCTCGGCCCTGCCCGCGCGCATCGCCAGCGAGGAGCTCGACGCCGCGATCGTCATCGACCCGACCTTCCGCCGCGACGTCGCCGCCCTGCGCCCCGGCGGCCTGACCCTCATGTTCAAGTCGAGCGACGACTTCGACATCCCCAAGCGCCGCGTCCTGGCCGCGATCGCGGGCTTCGAGCAGGAGCTCCTGAATCAGCGCTTCGCCGACCTGAAGCTCGACCCGCAGGTCGTCCACGCCGTCCGCGTCAACGAGCACGACATCGCCCAGGCCCGCGAGATCCTCGGCAAGGTCATCGGCGGCCTGCTGCCTTACATGTTCATTATCTTCTGCTTCACCGGCAGCATGTACCCCGCGATCGACCTCGCCGCCGGCGAGAAGGAGCGCGGCACCCTCGAGACCCTGCTGACCGCCCCGGTCCGCCGCCGCACCCTCGTGCTCGGCAAGTTCACCGTCGTCGCCCTCGCCGGCCTCGTCTCCGCCGTGATCGCAATGTTCAGCCTTTATGTGAGCGTCGCCCAGGGCGTCGAGGGCATCCCGCCCGAGCTGCTCGCCGCGGTCGCCCAGGTGCTGGAGCCCGCCACGATCGCCGTCGTGCTCGCGCTGCTGCTCCCGCTCAGCATGTTCTTCGCCGCCCTCCTGCTCATGCTCTCGGTCTACGCCCGCAGCTACAAGGAGGCGATGAGCATCATCAGCCCGCTGATGATCGTGGTCCTGTTCCCGGCGATGATCGCCCTGCTGCCCGGCTCGGAGCTCAGCCTCGCCACCGCGCTGATCCCGATCCTCAACGTCTCGCTCGCGACCCGCGAGCTCATCGCCGGCACCGCCGAGCCCGGCCTCATCGCCCTCGTCTTCGCCTCCCTCGTCGCCCTCGCCGCCGCCTCGCTGTGGGCCTGCACGCGCTGGTTCGCCCGCGAGGACATCGTGTTCCGCTCCTGAGGCGTCGCGCCGCGATCTGGGCGCCGCAGCGCGCCGCAGGTACCATTGGCGACGGGGATCGGTGGAACGCGAGGACCCGGAAATGTTCGCCATGCGGGCGACGCTGGCGAAGCCGCCAGCGATGGACTCGCCAGCGCACGCGCTGCCCGCCCGCGTCTGCCATGAATGCGAGGCCATGCCAAGAATCATCATCCTCGGCAACTCCGGCTCGGGAAAATGGTGCTGGCAATATGGGGGCGCCGGCGCTCCGAGGGGAGACGCGCGCGCTGGAAGTGCGGCGCCTCCGAGTCGCGGGCGCCTTCGTTGCGCCACGCGCCGCTGCGATCAGATGCGATGATTGAGGTGGAGGTGTGGGATGGCGTTCGGAGAACCAGTGCCAGGGGCGGAGATCTTCATCGAGCAGGAGCCGCTCGACGAACCGGTGGCGAGCGGCAAGACCGACGCGCAGGGCGGTTACACGACGGAGCTGAAGCCGGGCGTGTATTCGCTGAAGGTGATGCTCTCGGCGGAGCAGACGCGGGGGCTCGTGGCCTTCGGGCTGCAGGCACAGATCAAGGGGCAGAGCGGCGCGATCGCGGAGAAGGTCTACGCCGTGGCCTTTACTCCGGGGAAGAGCGGCCCCTATGTCGAGCCGCTCTCCCTGCCGAAGGGGGGATCGCTGAGCCTCCGGTTGCGGAGTCTGGGGGCTCGTCCGCCGCTGGCGGGGGCCTTCGAGGCCGGCTCGGCGAAGCGAGAGCTGCTCCGGCAGCCCTGCGAGCCGCTCGTCAACCAGCTCATCGTCAGCCTCACGGAGGTCCTCGGCGTGCCGCCGCGGGCGCGCGTGGAGGCCGAGCCGGCGGTGTGGCCGGCGGTGATCTTCCTCGACGATCGGATCCACTTCGAGGTCCAGGTCTCGGGGGGGCTCCTGACGCTCGCGGTGGCGGTGGTGGGGGCGCAGCTCGAGGGGAAGCCGGCGATCAAGGTCGGGGAGGCGAGCGCGACGACGATCGCCGAGGTGAAGCTCCTGGTCGCCGAACTCGCCAAGGGGATCAGCGCGTCGCTGGAGAACCTGCACACGCCGCCGCTGGGCGTGAAGCTCGCGCTCGCAGGGAACGGGTCCAAGGGCGGCTTCGCGGTCGGTGGCTTCAGCACGCTCTAGCCGCGCGTCGCTCGAGCGGGCCCTGGCGCTGCTGGTCGCCGAACCCGACCTCGACCCGCGGATCCTCGCAAAATGCCGATTCGCCGTCGCCAGGGCGCTGTCGGCCTCGGGCGGCGATCGTCGCTGACCCCCGGTCGCCCGCCCGCGTCTGCTATGAATGCGTGCCATGCCAAGAATCATCATCCTCGGCAACTCCGGCTCGGGAAAGTCCACCCTGGCACGCGCGCTCGCGGCGACGGGCCAGGCGCCGCACCTCGACCTCGACACCCTGGCGTGGGAGCCCACGAGTCCGCCGACCCGCAGGCCGCTGCAGGCCAGCGTCGCGGCGATCACGAGATTCATGGATGCCGACGACAGCTGGGTGGTGGAGGGCTGTTACGCGGACCTGCTCGCCGCCGCCGCTGGCCGCTGTACCAACCTCGTCTTCCTGAACCCCGGCGTCGAGACCTGCCTCGAGAACTGCCGCGCCCGCCCGTGGGAGCCGCACAAATATCCGAGCCCGGAGGCGCAGGACCAAAACCTCGGCATGCTGCTCGCCTGGGTCCGCGACTATGAGACCCGCGGCGACGAGTTCTCGCTGCAGGCCCACCGCCGCCTGTTCGACCGCTTCGCGGGCGACAAGCTCGAATCTACCTCCCGGCCGAACATCGACGAGCTCGTGCGGCTGCTCCTGCCCTGACGATCCGGGTTACGGGTATCCTACGCCGATGCTACAGACCAGCCGAGGCCTCGTCGTCGCGTCGCTCGCGGCCCTCGCGGCGTGCGTGGATAGAAACCCGGGCACCGCGAGCACGGGCGGCGAATCGAGCACGGGCTCGCCCGCTTCGACCGGCTCGAGCAGCGCGACGATCCCGACCAGCTCGGAGGCGTCGAGCACCGGCGCGCCCACGACCGGCGGTGGGCCCGGCAGCACCGCGACGAGCGACGCCACCGCCAGCACCGGCAGCGAGCCGGGCAGCACCAGCAGCACCGGCAGCGAGACGGCGAGCAGCGGCGGCGTCGAGCAGACGACCGGCGCCGGTGAGACCTCGATCGGCTCCACCGGCGGCGACCCGCCCGCAGACATCGGCGACCCGTGCCTGGTCAACAGCGACTGCGCGTCGCGGGCCTGCCTCGAGTTCCGCGACCACGACCCGCAGGCCGTGTGCGTCGCGGGGCCGCCCGGCGGCAACACGCGGCTCCCGGGCACGACGCTGGCATTCCCCACGGCCGCGCCGTTGCCGGCGACCGACGTGAAGATCGTCGGCCTGCTGTCGGCGCTGGTCGAGGGAAGAACGCGGCCGCGGTGGTCATGGGCAGCCTCGAACGGCGCGGCGATCGTCGATATCACCAGCGCGATGCCCCTGGCCGAGGGCATCGGCGTCGCGGCGATGCTCGCTGGCGGCTCCCTCTTCACCAGCTTCACCCTCGTCGCCTCACCGATGCAGGGCCAGTACGGGCCGATGAGCGACCACCATGACCTGTGGGGCGTGCCGTCGGCCACGCTGACCCAGTGGTCGGGATTCCTGATGAAGGAGCCGGCGCTGGCGGCCAACCTGCCGCTGGGCGACCAGGGCGGCACCCTCGGCATCGTCCGCGACAACACCGGACAGCCGATCGCCGGCGCGAAGCTGCAGTCACAGATGCCCAACTCGAAGGCACAGATCCGCTACCTGTCCGAGAACAAGCTGGGCTTCAACCCCGACCAGACCGCGAGCAGCGGCGTCTTCGTGGTGCTCGGACCCGGGCTGGCCGAGCGCTTCGAGCTGGTCGGCAACCCCAAGGTGTTCGCGACCGCCAACAGCGCGAAGCAGGCGGTCTTCGTGATGGTCCTGGACCTGCCCTGAAAGCGCGAGCCAGGTACGCACATTCCGCGAGTTCCAGCTCGCACATCACCCTGATACCATCCTCGCCCCGTGCCCGCCGCCATGCTCACCCCGCTCCTCGGCCTGCTCGCCTGGCTCGGGCTCGGCGTGTGGCTCGGCGCCGGGCTCCACGACCTCGCCACTCTGGCCGAGCTCGCGGTCGCCTTCGTCGCCGTGGTCGTCGTGCCGCTGCTGCTGCCGTTGACTGTCCCTGCGGACAGGTCCAAGAGGACAGCCGAGAATGTCCCTGCGGACAGGTCGGAGCGAGCGGCCTCCACCCTCCCGCGCTGGCTCGCCGCCGGCCACGCGCTCGGGGCCCTCGGCGTCCTGCTCGGCGCGGCCGCCCTGCCGACCGGCGGCGCCGCCTCGCTCGCGCTCGCGGGCCTGTGGCTCGGCTTCACCGGGCTCGCGGCCCTGCACGCCCTCGCGCGCCTGCGCCGACGCGGCCTCCACCAGCTGCCCGAGCTGGCGATCGACCTCGGCCTGCTCTTCCTCCCCGGCGCCGGTGTGTGGCTGCTGGTCTACCGCGGCGAGCTCGTCCTCGGCGGCTTCGGCGGGCTCGCGGCGGTGCTCACGGCCGGCCACTTCCACGCCGCCGGCTTCGGCGTGCTGGTGATGACGGGCCTGCTCGGCCGCGGCCTCGCCGAGGCCGACATGCCGCGCGCGCAAACTCTATACATTCGTCGCCCCGGCGCTGATGCTGGCGTTCCCGCTGCTCGCCGCCGGCATCGCCACCGCGAGCCGTCCGCTCGAGCTCGCGGGCGCGGTCCTCTATGCATTCGCCCTCCCGCTGCTCGCCGGCCTCCAGCTCGCCGTCGCCGCCCGCCTGCGCGGGCGCCCGCTCGCCCCGCGGCTGCTGCTCGCCGGCTCCGCGCTCGCCGTGCTGGTTGCCACCGGCTTCGCCCTGCGCTTCGCAACCCAGGGCTTTTATGGCACGGCCGTCGAGCTCTCGACGATGCTGCGCTACCACGCGCTGGTCAACGCGATCGGCTTCCTCGGCCTCGGCCTGCTCGCCTGGTCGCTGCTGCGACCCCGCGCCAGCTACGTCGCCGGCGCGTAGCGGTCGTGGAGGCGGACCCACGCCATCGCGTACGCGAGCCCGTCCTCGCCGCGGCCGCCCGGCGTGAGGTCGAGGTAATTGTAGGTGCCGATCAGCAGATCGAGACCGCGGGCGTAGGTCGAATAGGTGTGGAAGATATCGTCGCCGTCGCGCACGAATACGCTGAGCCCGGGCGCCTCGGACACCGGGAATTTCGTCCCCGGCGTGAAGTTGTACTCCACGCCGCCGGCCAGCTCCTCGGGCCGGAACGACACGTGGAAGTCGTGGTTAAAGTCCGAGTCCAGCGCCGAGTACCAGCGAAAGTCCCAGCCCATGCGCCGACGAAACGCCTCGAGCTTGGCCAGCGGCGCCCGCGAGACCACCGCGAAGGCGACGTCGCGGGCCGCCAGGTGCACCAGGCCGCCGACGAAGTTGTCGGCGATGAAGGAGCAGCTCTTGCACCCGTCCTCCCAGCTCGGGTCGAACATGAAGTGATAGACGATGAGCTGGCTGCGCCCGGCGAACAGGTCGGCGAGGCGCGCCGGGCCGTCCGGGCCGGCCAGCACATAGTCCTTGTCCAGCTTGACCCACGGGAGCTCGCGGCGCTGCGCGCTGACGGCGTCGCGCTGGCGGCTGAGCGCCTTCTCCTCGGCGAGCAGCTGCTTGCGGGCCACCAACCACTCCTCACGCGACACGATCTTTCGCCGATCCATGGCCTCCTGGGCGACGCGCCCGGCCCAGCATCGCCCGCCCCCGCGGCATGTCAAGCGCTACTTGCGGCCGGGCCCGAAGCGGTGCGCGAACACCCCGGCGACCGCGAAGAACAGCGTGTGCTGGTCGCGGGCGAAGGGCGGGCGGGTATCGTCGATCGCGGCGCCGCGATAGAAATACCCGCCGGGCGCGCTCGACCGGTCGTAGCGGTACTCCAGGCGCAACAGCAGGTTCTCGGTCAGGCGCACCGCGTTGGTGTAGGTCGCGCCGAGCAGCACATTGTCGGCCACCCCGTAGATCCGCCCGTCGCGGTCCCAGTACAGCTCCGGCCGCGCCGCCATGTCCCAGGTGCGCTGCTTGCCGAGCACGCGCCAGCGCGTGAACAGGGCCGCCGTCATCCACATCGTCATCGGCCGGCCGCTCTGGTCCGTGAGCCGCTCGCCGCCGACATCGAACAATCCACCGACGCCGAAGCGGTCGACGTTGTAGGTGAATTGCGTGTCCGAATACATGCGCCAGGCGGCCATGCGGATGTCGGCCTGGTCGGGGCCGAAGTACGCGAATTCTGCGAGGTTGAAGCGCGCGCTCGGGGTGTAGGTATATCCGAGCATGAGGCTCGGCGCCTTGTTGGTGTCGGCCAGGGTCTGCCAGCCGTTGACGACCCACAGCTGCAGGCCGTGGCGGTCGTTGATCGGGTGCACGACCTTGAGGCCGGCGAGGTAATAGGGCACCCCGTCGAGCTCCCAGCTCACGCTGTAATTCCAGTTGAAGGGCGTCCAGTGGATGCCGATGCCGACCGGCGAGAGGTGCATGCCGACGCTCAGCTCGGTGCCGCGTTTGGTCTTGAAGCCGACGTTGGCCCGACCGATGTGCTTGAACACCTCCTTGCCGGCGAAGCGCGAGGCGTCGCCGCCCGGCTCGGGCTCGTAGTACATCAGCGCGTCGGCGGCCGGCCCGGCCTGCAGCGCCAGCTCGAAGGTCGGCGAGAACTGGCCCGGCACCGCGTCTCGGCGGATGTACGCGACCACCAGGTTCAGCGAGAACTCGCCCGTGCGCGGCACCGCGGAGCGCAGGCGGTTGACGTGGTTGTCGGGCAGGTTGTTGTTATAGACATAGTTGGCGTCGACGAATCCACCGACCTCCCACGGGCGAAACACCTCGGCCTCGGCGTCGGCCGCCGCGCCCGAGGCGACCGTCGCGCTCGCGTCCCCGTGGGTCGCCGCCGCCGCGCCGGGCAGCGCGCGCGTGGAGATGGCGTCGGCGTCGTCCGGCGCGGGCGCGGGCGCGGAGCTCGTGGCCGCCGTCGGGGGCACGGCGCTCGGCTCGGTCTCCGCGGGCGCCTGCACGATCCGCGCGAACGGGCTGGCCGCGGCCACCTGCGGGGCGAGGACCAGCGCCGCGACGAACGACGCGCGCGCGAACCCGCGGCGAGGGAAAGACGAGAGCGGCGAAGGTGTGGCGTTCATGGCGGCAGGCGCGTGATGGCGACCTCGAGGTCATGGGAGCTGCAAGCTGCTGCCCGGGCGAAGCTACCACCGCCCGCCACCGCGATCGCTACCCGAATGATCGGTTCGGCCGCCCCGGAGGGGCGACGCGCCGGACCCGGGCGACGGCTCGGCCTCAGCGGCGGCGGGCCGGGGCGACACGGCGGACCCACGTGAACGCGTCCGTCTCCTCGCCGAACATTCGCATGGGCACGTCCGACGATTGCAGCGCGAGGAAAAAATTGCCGATCACGCGGCCCGCGGCCGAGCGGGTCAGCAGGGCGATCGCGCTGCACTGGGCGGTCGCCTCGGGGCTGGCGTAGTGCTCGCGGACCCCGCGGTCGGTGGTGAAGTTGCTGCGCATGTCGACGATCAGCGGGTGCTTCCCGCCGGCCGCGAGCGCGGCGAAGGCCGCCGTGTTCTCCCGCGCGTCGGCGAGGGTCTGCGTCTTCGTCGAGATGACCCGCTGCACGATCACGCCGTCGGCCCGCAGCTCGTAGCGCGAGGTGCTGGTGTCGATGAAGCGGACGAGCTCCGCGGGGTCGCCGGAGGTCATCGTTGCAGGCTCCCGAGAGCTGTCTCGAGGGACAGGAATGTGGACACCTGGCCGAGGCCGCCGTCGAGGCCGACGAGCATCTGCGCCAGGCCGGGATCGATGCCGCTGAGCGCCGCGCGGGCGCCGAGCAGGCGGATCGCCCGGCAGACATCGACGACGTGGGCGGCCGCCGCGGGCTCCGGCACCACGGCGCCGGTCAGGTCGAGCACCACCAGGCGCGCGTGCGTGCGAGCCACCGCCTGCAGCACCGCGTCGCGCAGCTGCGCGGCCCGGTCCATGTCGTAGGGGCCGAGCAGCGGCACGCACAGGACATCGCCGCGGACCTGCAAGATCGGGCAGCCGAGCGCGAGGATCAGCTCGCGCTGGGCCCTGAACTGGTCGCGCATCGCCTCGTGTCGGGCTCGCTCGCCGTCGATCTCGGCGGCGACCTCGGCGAGCTCACGCAACAGGGGCAAGAGCCTGGCGCCCACGGCCTGCAGATCGCCGCCGACGAGCGCCACCTCGAGCTCGCCCTTCGCGGCGTCGATCTGGCTGGCGAGCGTGTCCACGGCCCGCAGGATATCGCAGGGCGGCGCTGATGGCGCCCGGAAAATATGCCCGTGACCGCACCGGGCCTGGCTCACGTCCGCCGACGCCGGCGACCGAGCGCGAGCAGCAGCAGCAGTCCGCCCGCCGACGACGGCGTGCCACGACAGCCGCAACCGTCGTCAGCGAGGCCGATGTCGAGACCGGTGCCGCTGTCGCTCGTCACCTCGCCGCCCGGACCGACGCCGGTCGGCGTGTCGCTGTCCTCGCTGGCGCCCGTGCCCCCGCCGGTCCCCCCCGTGCCCCCTCCGCTGCCGCCCGTCCCGCTGCCCGTCCCGTTGCCCGTCGCGCCCCCGGTCTCGCCTGCGCTGGCGCTGGTGTCGACATCGCCGCTGCTGACATCGCCGCTGGTGCCGACCGGCTCGCAGGCGTCGCCCTGGCCGTTCATGTCGGCGTCGGCCTGGTCCGGGTTGGCGAGCTCGGGGCAATTATCGTCGCTGTCGAACACGCCGTCGTCGTCGCCGTCGCGGCGCAGCAGCAGCTCGGGGGCCATCAGCTGGACCGGGCCGCCGTCACCCGCGAGCTCGGCGGTGTTGTTCACCGGCGTCAGGTCGGGGAGGTCGGCGAGCACGAGCTCGAGCACCACGTCGAGCGCCTGCTTGGGCATGAGCGCGAGGTTCTCGATGATCAGCGTATTGCCGATGCTCTTGTCGGTACCGCCGCCGTCGTCGATCAATTGCCACGACGCGGCCTCGGCCGGGATCTCGTCGCTGAGGTTGACGCTGCCGGGCGCGGTGCCGGTGTTCTCGAGGTGGATCGTGTACGTGACAGTGTCCCCGGGCGAGGGCTCGCCGTCGCCGCCGAGGTCCTTGGTGAGCGTCCAGGTCTTGCTCGAGCTGGCCGAGAACAGCGGCTCGAACACGTCGACGCCGATCACGTTGAAGGCGATCCAGTACTTGTCGAGGCCGGCGCTGTAGGTGACCTCGAGGGTGTCGTCGCCGGGCTTCAGGATGCCCGCCAGCGAGAAGCGGTCGACGTCGACGCCGGTCACCCCGGTCTGGGCCGGCTTGGTGGTGTTGATCGTTCGATTGAAGGGATTGTCGGCCGGGTTGACCGCGTCGCTCAGCTTCGCCGTGCCGTTGCCCGGCAGCGCCTTGACCTGCACGAACTCGTTCTGGTTGACCGCGCTGTCGCCCTCGAGCGCGTACCAGGTCAGGTCGCCCTGCGCCGGGTTGGTGATGTTGACGTCGTCGAGGGTCACGGTGGTGGTCGGCGTGCCGCTGCCCGAGAGCCCGAGCAAGCCGTCGTACAGGCCGATCCGCCGCTGCGGCAGCCCCGGGGCGGCGAACACCAGCACGACCGCGAACGAGGCGTTGTTGGTGTCGCCGTTCATGATCAGCGCGTCGAGGCCGTCGACCGCGTACTCGCCGGTCATCGCCCCGAGCTGCGCCGTGACGTCGGCGCGGCACAGCTGCATGTCGTAGCCCGGCGAGGTCGAGCAATGACACACCTCGGCCATCACCATCACCGCCGCTTTGCCCGGCGGCGTGAAGCTCACCTCCTTATCAAGACCGTCCGGGTCGCAGGCGGCCGCCGGCCGCGTCGCGCCCCAGTAGAGGTAGGCCGTGTCGAGCGTCGCCGCCGGGGCCAGGTCGGCCGCAGCGACCGCGACCTTGCCGGGCTGCGCCAGCTTGTCGACCTTGCCGTCGTTGTTGCTGTCGGTCGCCAGCGGCGCGCCGGTGCTGAAGAAGTCGAGGTTGCCGGCCCAGCTGTCGCGCAGGGCCAGCGGCTCGTCGGCGCGGGCGCTGCCGGTCGCCGTGAGGGAGAGGAGGAGCGCGAGGGGCAGCCAGCGGTACATGGGCCATGAAGGTACCCGCTCTGGCCCGCGCTCGCGCCGGATGCCCGCAAGCGCGCGGACCCGCGGACGGGTCAAACGCTGGGCGTGACGCGATCGTCACGCCCGGCCGCCCGCGAGATCCTCCCCTGCAGCTCCTCGTCCTCGAGGCGGCCGGCGATCGCCAGGGCCCGGGCCCGGGCCGCGGCGCCCTCGATCGGGCCGAGGATCGTCGCCAGCAGCTGCAGGCCCATCGCCCGCAGGCGCAGGTAGCCGCCGTCGCCGGCGTGCCCGATCGCCGCGTTCGCCAGCACGGTCGCCGCCGCCTGATCGCCGAGGCGGTGATGCACATAGGCGAGGCCCGCGTCGCGGCGATAGCTGACGAATGGGTGGAGATCCTCGGGCGGCAGCGACTGGTACAGCGCCAGCGCGCCGTGCAGGTCGGGCGCCGCGTCGCCCGGCGGGTGGTTGCGCTGATACGCCTGCTGATCGATCCACCGCACGTGCAGGCAGGCCCGCTCGTCCGGCGCGAGCCCGTCGGCCTGGGCCAGCTTCTCGCCGGCATCGATCAGCGCCAGCGCCACGCGAGCCGGCGCCCGCTGGCGGCTGGCGAGGAACGCCTCGACCAGCGCCGCCTCGATCTGCGCCGCGGGCTCGGGCGAGCCGGCGGCGCGGGCCCGCCGGAGGTGCAGCTCGGCGCGCTCGAGCTCGCGGCCGCGGAGCGCCACGCTGGCCTGCCCGAGCTCGAGCCACACCCGGGCCCGCGACTCGCTCACCGGCGGCCGGTCCCACACGCGCAGCTGGTCCTGGCACAGCGAGCGCGGCAGGTCGCTGAAGCGGCTGTGATACGCGCCGAGCCAGCGCACCCGCGCCTCGATCGGGCGCGGCAGGCCGAAGGCGCGGAGCAGGCGGCGGCCGTAGTCGCCGCCGTCGAGGTTGCCGCGCTGGCGCAGCCGCCGGAGCGCGCGCTCGACCGAGGCGCTGTCCTCCGGGGTGGCCGCGAGCTCCGCCAGGCGCAGCGCCAGGGCAGCGAGCGAGCCGTGCTCGGCGACCAGCTGGGCGACGTACTCGCCCCACGTGTACGCCCCAAGCCCGCGCCCAAGCCCAGGCTCGGGTGCGGGCTCGGGGTCGTGTCCGGGATCGTGTCCGGGGGCGCGGGCCATGGTCGGTGCAATATACCGCTCGAACAAAACAAGGAGTCAGAACTTATGCCAACACATACTCATTATGTCGTGATCGACCTCGAGGCGACCTGCTGCGACGACGACTCGATCCCCCGCGAAGAGACGGAGATCATCGAGATCGGCGCCGTGCTGGTCGACGCCGCCACGCTGGCGCCCGGGGCCGAATTTCAGACCTTCGTGCGCCCGCGCCGGCACCGCACGCTCACCCCCTTCTGCACCCGCCTGACCACGATCACGCAGGCCCAGGTCGACGCCGCCCCGCGCTTCCCGCAGGCGATCGCGGCGCTGGCCGAGTTCCTCCGCGGCAAGCAGGCCCTGTTCTGCTCGTGGGGTGGCTACGACCGCAACCAGTTTCGCCGCGACGCGACCGCCCACCGGGTCAAGCTGCCGCTCGGCGAGCTGCACTGCAACCTCAAGGAGGGCTTCTCGAAGCAGCTCGGCGAGGCGCGCCAGTACGGCACGGGGCAGGCGCTGCGGCGGGTCGGCCTCGGCTTCGCGGGCACCCACCACCGAGCGATCGACGACGCCCGCAACATCGCGCGGCTGCTGCCCTACGTGCTCGGCAAAGCCGCGATCCCGGGCCTGCCCGCCGAGGCGCGGGCGCGCGGACCCTCCGCAAGCTGAGGTCGGTTCTCCTTCGTGGGCCTCGCCAACACCGGCGCAGCTGATACGCTGCGCTCCAAGGTGGGGGTGGTGAATGCGTAGACTTCAATGCGTGCTGGGAATTGCGAGCTTGTGGGTCGTGGCTGGCTGCGGCGACGCGGGGACGACCTCGACGGCGACCGCGGGCAGCTCCAGCGGAGCGACCGCAGCACAGACCAACACGTCCGCGCCGACGTCCGAGCCGACGACCGAGCCCGCGACCGACACCGGCGCGACGCTCGCGGTCTCCGACGGCTCGACCTCGATCACGCCGACGACCGACGGCACCACCGATGTCAGCTCGTCCTCGGGCGTCGAGCCGACCTGCGGCGACGGCAACGTCGACCCGGGCGAGGGCTGCGACGACGGCCCCGACAACGGCCCCGGCAAGGCCTGCAACGCGACCTGCCAGGCCAACGCCTGCGGCGACGGCGACCAGGGCCCCGGCGAGGAGTGTGACGATGGCGTCGACAACGGCGACATGAACTCCTGCAAGGCCGACTGTACCAACAATATCTGCGGCGACGGCAAGCCCGGGCCCGGCGAGGGCTGCGACGACGGCAACCCGGACGACAACGACGAGTGCACCAACGAATGCAAGCTCGCCACCTGCGGCGACGGCAAGCTCGCGCCGATGGAGGCGTGCGACGACGGCAACATGATCGACTCCGACGACTGCACCACGATGTGCACCAAGGCCGCCTGCAGCGACGGCTTCGTCCAGCCGGGCAACATGGAGGAGTGCGACGCCGGCCCCGACAACGCCGACAACGCCGCCTGCACCACCGAATGCAAGAACAACGTCTGCGGCGACGGCAAGCTGTTCATGGGCACCGAGCAATGCGACGACGGCATGGCCAACGGCCCCGACAAGGCGTGCACCGCGATGTGCAAGCTAAACGTCTGCGGCGACGGCGGCAAGGGCCCGGGCGAGGAGTGCGACGACGGCAACAAGGTCGAGACCGACGCCTGCCTCGGCACCTGCAAGAACGCGACCTGCGGCGACGGCTTCGTCCAGGCCGGCGTCGAGCAGTGCGACGACGCCAACATGGTCAACACGGACGCCTGCGTCATGAGCTGCAAGACGGCCAAGTGCGGCGACGGCTTCGTGCAGGCCAACGTCGAGCAGTGCGACGACGCCAACATGGTCGACAACGACGCCTGCTCGAACATGTGCAAGATGAACGTGTGCGTGCCGACCGGCCAGCGCGCCCCGCTCAACATGCTCAGCATGGACACCGCCAGCGGCTGCTGGAGCGGCAACCCCTGCGACAACGACCAGTACAACTTCCAGCCGAGCGACGGCCAGGACTTCCAGGCCTTCGACCAGCTGATCGCCTGCAAGGGCGCCTCGACCTGCGTCGCCAACGTCGGGATCGGGACCTACGGCAGTGTTGGCGCGTGCCAGGGCGCCTGGGACGTGCTCTGCGACGGCGTCAACGTCGGGACGATCGTCACCAACGGCAAGACCTGCACCGGCTCATCGATGGCCAACGGCTGCAAGGTCACCTTCCCGGCCCGGAACTGCGCCGAGGTCACGCTCCGCGCCAAGGACGACGCCGACGTCATCAGCGGCTGCTGCGGCGGCAACTCGCCCGACTCGATGATCGTCGCCTTCAGCGCCTGGTGAGCGCTCGTCGCGTGCGACGACGACGGCCGACCAGGCCCAGCAGGCTCATCAGGGCCAGCAGACCAGGCGCTGCCGGGCCGGGCGCGCCGCGGCAGCCGCAGCCCTCGTCGCCATAGCCCGGAGGCAGCGCCGCGCCGCCGCCCCCCACCCCGCCGCTAGACCCGCTGCTGCCACCGACCTCGCTGGTGGTCGGCGGCGGCTCGCCCCCCGAGCTCGCCGCGCCGGAGCCCTCGCTGCCGATCCCGGTCGCCTCGCCGCTGCCGCCGCCGCTGCTCGCGGAGTCCGTCTCGGGCCCCGCCTGCACCGGCACGACCTGCAGCGCGTCGAGCACGATCGACAGCTCGAGGTCGTTGCTCTCGCCGGTGTTGTCGTTGATGCGCACGTAATGATCGGTCGCCGCCGCGAAGGTGTAGCTGCCGAGGTCGACCCAGCCGCTGGCCAGCGACTGGTCGACCGCCACCGGCGTCTCGCCGCCCGCGTGGTGGACCACATAGGTGGCCTGCTTGGTCTCGCCGAAGGGCGGCTCGATCCACGCCGATAGCGCGTACTCGCCGGCCGCGGCGAAGTCGAGGCGAAAAATCGCATAGTTGGACGGATCGGGGTAATCGGTGGCGTTGGTCCACACCAGCGAGCCGCCCTGCCCGACCGCCTCGTCGCGCCAGTACTGCGGATCGCCGTACAGCTCGTAGCAGGCCGCGCCGTTGTCGATCGTCGCGCCCTCCGGCGGGATCACGCCGCAGGGCGGGCAGTCGGCGGCGCAGGTGTACACGTCCTCGCCGAACACGCACTTGCCGTCGCCGCACACCACCCCGCCGACCGCGTATCCCTGCAGTTCATCGGCGTTGCCGTTGAACAGGTCGGTGTCGACCGCCCCGGCGATCCCCGCGATATCGCCGCAGTCGCAGGTCTGGTGCATCGTCCAGGTCGCCCACGCGTCGGGGATCAGCGGGCAGCCCGGGTTGTAGTTGGCGATCCACAGCGGATAATCCGCGAACTCGCCGCTGCCGACGTTGTCATTCCAATAATAGTAGCCGGTGTAGATGAAGGGCACGACCCCGGTCGCGGCCTCGATGGTATCGAGCCAGGCGTGGATCGCCGCGACGTACTGCGCCTTGGGCACGGTGTCCTTGCTCTCGACGTCGATCATCGGCGGCATGTCGCCGGGCTGCAGCGGGCCGGTGAGGTCGAGCAGCAGCTGGGCCTGGGCGACCGGATCCTCGCTCGGCTCAAAGTACTGATATACGCCGATGCGGATCCCCGCCGCCCGCGCGCCCGCGAGGTTGGCGGCGAACTTCGGGTCCTTGAAGTTGAGGCTGTGCGAGACCCGGGCCCACGCGAACACCACCCCGTCGCCGGCCACCGCGTTCCAGTCGATGTCGCCCTGGTAATACGACACGTCGATGCCGGGGACGGTGTCCCCCGCCGCGCAGACCTTTCCCGGAAGGGTCGGCTGTGGGCCGGCGCCGAGCTCCAGACCGAGGCCGTCGCCCATCACGTTGCCGTACGGCCGCGCGGCCAGCTTCGGCGCCGCCGCCAGATCGCCCGCAGACAGGACCACGAGCGCGGCCACGAGGAGCGCGGCACCACGACGCATGCAGGGGGGAGCGGCCGTCATGACCGCGACGGTTGCACCTCACGGGGCCCGGCGGCAAGCGATTTCGCGCCGACCCGAGCGTCCCGGCCGACCCAGGCCCGGCTCGCTCAGGCCGGACACAGCTCGCTGCCGCAGAGCCCGGCGCACCGCTCACGGCCGCGACAGCAGCTTGAGCGTGCACGGCAACGCGGCCGCGAGCTCCTTCGTCAGCCGGGCGCTGAGGTTCGGGCGCGCCGCCGCGGCCTCGCTCGCGTAGCCCTTGCTCGCGCCGAGCACCTCGTAGCTGAGCCCGCCATCCGCGGCGACGCGGACCCGCAGGTCGGGCCGCACACCCCCGGCCGCGGGGGCCGGCAGGGCATTCTCGAGGTAGCGCTGGATCTCACCCGGACACGCGCCGCTGAGCACGGGCTTCGTCGCCGGGGTCGTCGGCCGCGGCTCGACGACCGGCTTGCGGGTCGTCGGTGTCACCGGCGTCGGCGTGATTGGCGTCGGCGTGATTGGCGTCGGCGTCGGCGTCGGCGTCGGCGGGTGGGTCACGGGCAGCGTGGTCGGTTCGGGCACGACGACCGGCCGCTCCGGCGCGGGCGTGCTGGGCTCCGGCGCGACCACGGCGACCTCGCTCGGCGCCTCGCCGCGATCCCACGCCAACACGAGGCCGGCGATCGCCGCCGCCGCGACGAGCCCGAGCCCGAGCCAACGCCAGGGCCAGCGCCGCAGCGGGCTCGCTGCAGCTGCAACGACCGGCCCGGCGCTGCGCGTGAGCGGATAGGTCGCGTCGCCATCGGCCGCGCGCGCGTACAGCTGCACGCTGGCCCAGTCGAGCTGCCCGGGGTCGCGGACCAGCGCGTCGCGGGCGACGACGAAGGCCCGCTCGAGCGAGGTGCCCGGCCCCGCGAGCGCGGCGAACAGGGCCCCGCAGAAGCGCGACGATCCGGCGGTGCTGAGCGGGAAGCGCGAGGCGACCACGGCCCGCAGCCCGGCGCGATGGATCATCTGGGCGATGCTCCCGAGGTGGTTGCCGGGCTCGCCGTCGGCGCCGCTGTTGCACGCCGCGAGCACCACCAGGCGCAGCGCCCCGGCGTGCGGGGCGATCAGCTGCTGCACGCGGCCGGCGTCGACGACCACGCTCGCGTTGGCCTCGGCCGCGCCGGCGGTGGCGTCGAGCGCGAGCCCGTAGGCCCCGCCGATCGCGGCCCCGTGGCACAGCAGCAGCAGCGCGTCGATCGGCGGATCGACCCCACCGGCCCGCTCGAGCGCCGCGGCGATCGCAGCGAAGCTGGCGTGCGGGACGACATCGCGGGCCGGATCGAAGTCCGCCGCGAGCGCGGCCTGCAGCGCGGCCTGGTGCTCGGCCGCTGGCACCGCCCCGCCCGCCGCCGACCACGCGAACAGCACCCGCCCGCGCCGCCGCGCCGGCGTCACCGGATCGGGGAAGCTGCTGGTCTCGGGCCACTCATAGCGGATCACGAGCCCGGGGATCCCACCCAGCAATTGCCCGGTCGACTTGAGCGCGACCAGCTCCCACGGCAGCGCGTAGAGCTCCGCCGCCGCCGAGCGGATCGTGATGGCGATCGCCGCCCCGGCCCGCGCCGCCGCGACGATCGCCTCCTCGCGCGCGCCCCAGCCGACCCCGGCCAGGAACTCGCGCAGGAGCCCGCCGATCCGGTGCAGCAGCTCGGGCTCGGCCGCCGGGTCGCGCAGCGCCTGCAGGTCGGCCAGCAGCGCGCGGCTCCACGGGAACTCCGACGCCTCGAAGCCGCCCCCGGGCGTGCGCACCAGATACGGCTGCGCCGCGAAGCGGAAGCTGTGCGGCTGCCCGGCGCTCTCGGCCCGGGCGAACTCGAGGACGATGTGCAGCGGCTCCGACATGACTCCTCACTCGTCGCAGCCACGCGGGCGCAGGCCCGCCGCGACCAGCTCGTCGATGGTCCCGACGGGCACCAGCAACACGTTTTGCCCGGCCCGCAGCGTGCGGGTCATGCCGGGGAAGCGCAGGCAATAGTCAGCGCTGCCCTCCTCGTCGTCGACGGCGGTGACGCCGATGCGCGCGAGCTCGCTGGCGGGCAACCTGCCGCCGATGCGGGCGGAGGCGCGGGCCGGGCCGGGCTCGACGTTGTAGTCCTCGGCGGTGAAGGTGAGCGTCGACTCCTTGCAGCTGCTGCCCTCGCTGTCGTCGAGCAGCACCTGGGTGACCGGCGGTCCGCGGCGCCCCTGGACGTCGATCTCGATGACGCGGGCGCCCTGCTCGCTGCAGATCGATCCGATGTTCACGCGCTGCTGGCCGCACAGCGTCGCATCGCAGGGGTGATCGGTGCTGTCGTCGGCGCAGTCCTGATGCCCACAAAGCGCCTCGGCGCAGCTCGAGAGCACGCGCTCCGGGGCCGCGTACAGCTCGGTGAGCGCGTCGTCGTCGAAGGCCGTGACGAAGTCGTCGAGGGAGATCAGCGAGACCTCGATGTGCACGTCGCCCTGCAGGCGACTGCCCTTGAACTCGGTGGCGAAGCAGCGGACCGCGGTCGCGCAGGTCAGGTCGCCGGCCAGATCGCTCTCCTCGCTGTCCAGGCACCACGCCGTCAGCTCCTCCTTGGTCTCCCACGAGCCGTCCAGGCAGCTCAAGATCTGCGTGATGTCGTCGTCGTCGCGCGGCGACTGGCCGCAGCGCCGCTCGCAGTCGGCGAGCGCGGCGTCGCTGGTGGGCCCGTAGCCGAGCCCCGACGGCAAGAAGCCGCAGGCGTGGGCGCTCGCGCAGGCGGCCGCGCAGCCCTCGTCGCTGCCGACGTTGAAGCCCGCACACGCCGACGCGAACAAGCCCAGCGCGAGCGCGAGTCGACCGAGCCTCACCGCGCACCTCCGAGGATCAACCCGAGGCCCGCGTACATGCTGGCCCCGCCGACCGCCGTCACCGCCCGCGTGCCCGAGAACATGTCCTGCAGCCCCGTGCTCCCGAGCGTGATCATGTGGCCGATCGTCAGCGGCCCGGCGGGGTAGCTGAGCCCGAGCTCGAGCGTGCTGTCGATCGTCGGCCGCACGCGGAGGTTGGACGGGCCGAACGATGAGCCGGTCGCGAAGTCGGGGTAGGCCGTCACCTTGCTGACATCGACGATCGCCACGCCGCCCGAGACCGAGAGGCGGGCCCGGAGCTCGACCGGGATGCTGCCGCGGCGCGTGCGAGCCTCGACCAGCGGCCCGACCACCACCCCGTGCCGGCGCCACTCGATCGCCTGGATGCTCTGCTCCCCGCCGACCGCGAAGTCCTGCCACGAGGGCAAGCCCGCCGCGCTGGCGTAGCGGGTATATGTATATCCGCCGGCCACGCCGAGCCCGATCCAGCGGCGCGGGCGGTACCAGGTGTGCCCGAGCTGGACCCGCAGCAGGTGGGCCCGATAGTCGCGGATCGGCGTCAACACCGTCAGGTCGGGCGCGAACATCACGCTCCCCCACAGCTCGCGCTCCGGCACCTCGAAGCGCACGCAGGTCGCGTCGATCGCCGGCCCCGGCTCGCCCTTCGCGTCGACCCAGCGCGCCACCACCAGGTAGGTGCCCGGCCCCGACGCCGCGAAGCTGCCCTCGAGCTGCGTCGCCGACGCGGCACGCAAGGCCGCCGCGTCGTGCTCCGTGAGCTCGCTGTCGCGGCGTGCGATCGACACCGGCACCGGCACCGGCGCGTCCGCACCGCGCAGCCGCATGTCGACCGCCGCGAGCGCGGTCTGCCGGTCGCGCCCGCGCAGCGCCTGACACTCGCCCGGCGGCTTGCGAAACTCCGCGGCGAAGTGGAACGCCGCGAGCTGCGGCAGACCGTCGACCTCCGTCCGGCCGAACGCCGCGAGCTCGACCCGCGCCCGCGTGCGGTACGGGAACGCCGTGGCGCCCTCGCGGATGCGCAGGTAGCTGCGCCCGAGCAGCTGGTCGAGCACGCCGCCCACGCTCGACTCGAGCTGCGCCTCCGAGCGAAAGCGCAGGGTCTGGACCCGCAGCAGCTGCTTGAGGTCGAGGCCCGCGACCTCGCCGCGATCGCGGCCGAACACCTCGCGCACCGAGATCGCCGAGCCCTGCAGCGACAGGCTGGTGCCGTCGCTGCCGCAGCGCAGCTCGAGGCTGACGAGCTCGTCGATGCCCTGACGCCACGCCTCCTTGGCGACCGTCGCCACCGTCTCGAGGCTGTCGGCCCCGGTCGCGCCGCCGGTCGTGCCGCCGGCCGTCGGGTTCAAGCTGTCGCGCAGGCTGCCGAGCGCCGAGGTGATCGTGGCGTACGACGCGAGGTCACGGAACACCCGGCCCGTGCGCGCCTCGTTGCTGCGCAGGTACTCGGTCGCCAGCAGGTTGGCCTGCCACGCCAGCGCCGCGTCGCAGCCCGGCGCCGCGCTGGCCCGCACGATCGCCACGCTGCGCGGCTGGTGCAGGTCGAGCACGACGTCCTGGCACAGGTTCTGCGTCGTCGTCTCGACCGCCGCCGGCAGCGTCTCCCGGAAGCGAACCACACACTGCTCCTTGCCCGCGCAGCGCAGCGCCACCAGCTCGTGCGCCCCGGCCTGCACCCCGACCGTGCGGTGCGCCAGCCGCTGCCCGCGGCTCAGCACCCGCCCGTCGATCATCAGCGTGGTGTCCGCGTCGAGGTCGACCGAGAGGCGCAGGCAGCCGAACTCCGCCGGCCCGTCCCACAGCGTCCGGTCGTGGGTGACAAAGCCGCTCCAGCTGCGCGCCGTGGCCGTGTCGGCGTGGACCGCCCGCACCGTCACCACCGACCACGCCGGCACCGCGACCACGAACAGCCGGCGCTCGCGCTGCACCACCGCCTCGTCGGCCGCGAACCACTGCAACACGACCCGCTCGCCCGCCGCCGCCGCGACGAACAGCGACTGCCCGGGCAGGGCCGCGACCGTCAGCAGGTGCAGCTCGGCCAGCGCCCCGGTGTCCAGCGGCACGCAGCGCCCGTCGCCCAGCGTCGCCGCGGCGAACGGCGGCACCGGCACCTCGCGCTCGGCGACGTCGGCGAAGTAGGCGTCGATCGCCGCGTCCAACGGCTTGCAGCCCGCCCCGGCGAGCCGGCGATCGCCGAGCCCCGCGAGGCCTCGCCGCACCGCGAGCAGCTCCGCCGCCGCGCTCGCCTCACCGCCGAGGTCGAGGTGCGGCGCGCCGCCGACGACCAGCTCCGCCAGCGCCGTCGCCTCCCAGCTCCCGCGCGCCGCGAGGCGTGCCAGCAGCGGCGCGTGCTCCGGCTGCGGCCGGCCCCGCCGCCCGCACAGCACCCCGAGCTCGCGCTGCTGATCCGGCGCGAGCCCGACGATCGCCGGCACCGCGAGACAGCGCCCCGGATCGACCACCGTCGCTCCGCTCGTCGTTGCCGGCGCCGCACTCTTCGAGGCCGCCGCCGCCCCACTCGTCGTTGCCCCCGCCGGTCGACTCGTCGGGGCCGCCGCTCCGCTCGTCGTTGCCGGCGCCACACTCGCCCTGGCCGCCTGCGTCCCGACGACCAAGCACGCGGCCCCGGCGATCCACGCCCCGAGCCCGTGCACCCGCATCAACCAGGCACCCCCGCGCCCACGACCTCACACCTCGCCATCCCAGCATTGCGGGCCGCCGACAACCAGACCTCACCGCGTTTGTACCCCGCGCCCGCGAAGCTTGACCAGCGCGCCCACGCGATCAATGTCGCCCGCGCCATATCTCATGCACACGCAATCGCTCGAGCACACCCGCGCTTCGCTATCGAGCACGCCGCAGCAGCGCGGATATGCCACGCGGTCGCGCCTGGCCTCATCCGGGCCGCTTGCTCCGAGGCCGTATCTTGACCGTGTCGCCCTCACGCAGCATTTCCTCGCGCATGGCCGGGCTGATGCTCAGCGCGCGCTCGGGGTCGACGGCCACATCGATCACCCGCCGCTCGCCGGCGCCGAACACCAGCGCGATCGTCTCGTTGGCCCCGCCCCACAGGACCTGCAATGTGCACTCGCCCGGCTGGACCTCGCGAAATGCGAAGGCCCCGTCAGCGTCCGCGTGCTCCTCGCGGACCGAGCCCCCGCAGCGCAGAAGGACCACCGCCCCGGCCAGACGCTCGCGGCTGCGTAGGTGCACGACAAAGCCCCCGAAGACGACCTCGGCCCCGGGCGGGACCACGAGCGGAACCCGGGTAATGTGGGCACCGCGCTGGGCCCACGCCTGAAGGGTCCAATAGACGCCGCGCTGCGATTCCGGGTCGAGCGGGACGTCGATCAACCGCCGCTCGTCGGCACGCAGCACGAGCTTCACCACCGGCATGTCCGTGCCGAGTGCCGCGTGGAGCGTGCAGTGACCCGCAGGCACCCCGCGAAACACGAAGGCACCGTCCATGTCGGTCCACTGCGTCGTCAGCCGGAACTTCGATCCACAGTGCAACGATACCCGCGCCCCCGGCAGGCGCGCCCGGCTGCTCGCATGCACCACCCAGCCGCCGACAATCACCTCGGACGCCGACGCACCGGCCGGTGCCGCGAGAACGAGCGCGACGAGGAGCGCGGGGAGCACCTCGCCATGCTACGCGAGCGCAAGCCCCCGGACACGGACCGCGTTCCGCCCCGCCTGTCACGATGTACAATCACCGCGCGTGCTCGCCATGCCCGGACCCGGACGCTTCCTCACCGCACAGTGGCGCCACCTGGCCATGCTCAACTACGCGGTCGACCCCGCGATCCTCACCCCGCACCTGCCCGCGGGCGTCGAGCTCGACGCCTGGCGCGGCACCACCTACCTCAGCGTCGTCGGCTTTCAGTTCCTCGGCACCCGCGTGCTCGGCCTGCCGATCCCGTTTCATCGCAACTTCCCCGAGGTCAACCTGCGCTTCTACGTGCGCCGCCCCGGTCGCCCCGGCGAGCCGCACGTCGACGCCGACGGCCACAAGCGCGGCGTCGTCTTCCTCAAGGAGCTCGTGCCCCGCGCCGCGATCGCCTGGGTCGCGCGCACCGTCTACGGCGAGGCCTACCTCGCCCTGCCGATGCGCCACCGCGTCGCCCTGGAGACCGCCGAGGCCGGCCGGGTCCACGGCAGCGTCGCCTACGAGTGGCGCCTCGCCGACGCGTGGCACGGCCTCGACCTCGCCATCGACGGCGTCCCCGCCCCGCTCGTGCCCGGCTCCGAGGCGGCCTTCATCACCGAACATTATTGGGGCTACGCCGCCGGCTCCGGTCGCACCCTCGAGTATCGCGTCGAGCACCCGCCCTGGCGCGTGTGGCCGGCGACCGAGGCCGCCCTCCACGGCGACCTCGCGCGGCTCTACGGCCGCGAACTCGCCGCCGCGCTGGCCGGCCCGCCGCGCTCCGCCTTCCTCGCCGAGGGCTCCGAGATCGCCGTGCACCGCGGACTCGCCGTGAATTGAGCCCCCGCAGCCGCGACGCGTTATCCTGCCGGGAATGAGCCGCCTCCGCTTCCCCTCCCTCGCCGAGGCGACCCACGCCGTCCACCGCCTGGAGGCGCTCGACGGCCTCGACCTGGCCCATGGGACATGGTCCCCGGCCCGCGCGCTGCACCACCTGGCCGCCAGCATCGAGTGCTCGGTGCACGGCTTCCCGACCCGCAAGTCCTGGCCGGTGCGCGCGCTGGCCCGCAACCTCATCCTGCCGAAGTTCATGCGTCAGGGCTTCATGCGCCACGACCTCGAGATGGTGGTGCCTGGCGTCGACGAGGGCGACCCTGGCCCGGCGCTGGGACCCGCGCTCGCGCGCCTGCTCGCGGCGCTCGACGACTTCAGGGCCGCCCCGGCGCTCGCGCCCCACGCCGTGTTCGGCGAGTTCACGCGCGACGCCTACGACCGCTACCACGCGATGCACATCGCCGATCACCTCTCGATCTTCCGCGCCCGCGGCGAGCCCTTCACGCCCTGAGCTCCGCCCCCAGGGCCCATGCGGGCGACGCTCGCGGTCACGTCGACGCGCCTCAGAAGGTCAGTCCGCCCGCGAACAACAGGTGGTGCCCGCTCCTGCGCTCGCCCGTCGCCGCGAACTGCGGGTGCCCCGGCCCCGCCTCGATCTGTCCGCCCTCGTACACCAGCAGCAGCGCCGCGAAGTGCGGCCGCAGGCCCGCCCGCAGCTTCCACGCCAGCTCGGCGGTCGCCCGCCCGTGCAGCCGCTGGCCGCCGTGACGCTGCCCGATCGCCGTGATCTCCCCGCGCGCCACCACCCCGAAGTACACGTTCGGCCGCGGCTGCAGGTACGCCGCGAGGTCCACCGCCGGCGCGAGCTGAGCGATGAGCCGCGACCGATTGAACCGCTGCACCCCGAGCATCCCGTCGAGCCCCCCGCCGAGCAGCAGCGTGAACACCCGCGCGCTCGCCACCCGCAGACCCGCCCCCGGCCCCGCCGAGCCGATGAAGTACGCGCCCTCGAGCTCGTCGTTGGCCCGGGCCAGGAAGCGCTGCCCGACCCACACCTTCGCGTAGACCCCGACCCGGCCCGGGCTGGCGAAGCCCGCCCCGATGTTGGCCACCCCGCGGCCTCCGGCTGCGACCCCCTGGCCCGGCGCGAGGCCCTGCTCGCGCGCCGCCGCGTCGCGCCGGACCGCGCTGCCGCCGAGCTCGAGCGTCAGCATCAGCTCCGGCATCGTCATGCGCACGACCCTGGCGCCGACGGGGTGCCGCTCCGCGTAGCCCGCGAGTCGGGCCATCAACCCGCCGACCCCGACCCCGCCGCTCAGCGACCCCGACGCCTCACCCGCCCCCGCCGCGACCCGCCGCGACGACAGCGATCCCCCCGCGACAAGCCCGATGTAGTCGTGCAAGCGACCGACCGCCGCCACGTGCTCCCGCGGAAGCTCCGGCCGATCACCTGTCTCTCGGGCCATCCAGAGATCACCTGTCCCTTGAGCCATCTCATCCGCCGCCGTGGCGCCCGCCGCCTGGTGGGCCGGCGGCATGGTCACGCTCGCGTCGGGCCCCTCCACAACGCGGCCCGTCTCTTCGACCACGGGCGCCTCGCGGCCAGGCTCCGCCCCCTCGATCGCCTCCGGCCCGACCGCCTCGCCGCCGGTCTCCGGAGCCACGATCGCCTCCGGCCCCGCCACCTCTCGACCTGTCCCGCGAGACAGCTCCGGTCCCGCGCCCGCGAGCGCGCACCAGGCCGCGACCACCGCGCCGGACAACATCACCGGCGAACCTAACACGCCGGCTCAGTCGCAGCGGGCGGACGATGCTCGTGGAGGCGAGGGGCGGTCAGTCGAGCACGCGCGCGAGCGGCGGAAACAGCAGCGTCAGCGCCCGCTCCGAGTGGGTCGTGACCACGCCCTGAAAGACCATCCCGTTGTGAAAGCTACCACCTGCGCGTGGCGGGAGATCGTCAAGGGCGATCTCGACCAGGACGTTCGCTGATCCACTCATCTCGACCCCGCCGAGCTGCGCGGCCGCCACCTCGGGAGTCAAGAGGTCCTCACTGATACGGAGAATGTGACCGTGACCGAAGCCCATCTCCGCCGCGGGATACTCGTCGAGCGACAGCCGTACGGGCTGGCCAACGCCGAGATCCGAGCGAAAGCGTGCCGGGATGGCGAGGTAACCGATCCGTTCGCCCCCGGGCACGATCTTGACGACGGCGGTGCCGGCCGTGACGAACTCTCCATCACGGACCAGCAGCGCGTCGACCGTGCCGTCGACGTGTGCGACGACGGGTCCGCCGAGATCAAGGAGCACCGCGCCCCGGCGTACGCTCTCCCCGACCGCAACGCCGAGCCTGCGCACCGTGCCGGTGGCTGGAGCCCGCACGACCGCCACGCCGCCCACGGGACGCACCACCCCGGGGCCGTTGGCGACGACCTGCACGCGCAGGAACGCCGCCACCACGAGGGCCGCCAGCGTCAGCGCGGCGATCGCCACGAGCAGCCGCGTGACCGCGGGCGGATGCAACGGCAAGAGCGGGCCTCGCGTGTCGGGGTCGACGTATGCCTTGATCGCGCGCTCACGAAAGATCTGTTTGGCCATATGCTTCCTCGCTGCCTGCCAGGTTAGAGCTGCGCCTCGACGAGTCGATGGTACATGCCACGCCGCTGCATCAGCGCGTCGTGCCGACCGATCTCCACGATCTCACCCCGGTCCATCACGATGATCTGATCGGCGTCGATCACCGTTGATAGGCGATGGGCGATGACGATCCGCGTGCACGAGAGCTCCTTCAACTGGGCCTCGATGGCGTGCTGCGTGAGGCTGTCGAGCGCGCTCGTCGCCTCGTCGAGGAGCAAGATCGCCGGATCGTGGACCAGCGCACGCGCGAGCGAGATACGCTGGCGCTGCCCTCCGGAGAGGCTGCCTCCGCCCTCCGAGACGATGGTCTCGTACTTCATGGGCATCGCCTCGATGTCTTCATGAATGGCGGCCTTCTTCGCCGCCGCGGTCAGGGCGTCGAGCCCGACGCCCGGGCTTCCGAGCGTCAGATTCTCGCGGAGCGAGCCCGCGAAGAGGAAGCTCTCCTGCATGACCACGCCGAATTGATTGCGCAGGCGCGTCACGTCGATCGCGCCCAAGTCGCGACCATCGTAGAGGATCCGGCCGGTGTCAGGCATATAGAATCCGAGCAGCAGGCGCCCGAGCGTCGACTTGCCGGCGCCGGACCCCCCGACGATCGCGACCTTGGACCCGGCCGCGATCGACAGCGACACATTCCTCAGCACCCGCGGGCCGTCCTTCGTATAGCCGAATGAGACCCCATCGAGCGTCACCCGCCCGCTGAGCTTGCCTGGGGGCGCCACGCGCTCGCCCGACTGTTCGAGCGGCTCGGCGAAGGCGTCCTTGAGCTTGGCCAGCGCCACGTCGGCCCGCAGCAGCGACGACAGATATGCCATCACACCTTCGAGCGCGGCGAGGAATGTGGTCGCCATCGCCAGGAACGCCATCAGGGCCCCGAGCGACAGCGTGCCAGCGAGCACACGCGCGGTGCCCCACCAGAGCGCCGCAGCGATGGCCGAGTAGCGAATGAACGCGAGGGAACTTCGCTGCACGGAGGTCAGGAAGTCCTGTCTGGCCGAGAGGCGCTGCTCCTGGCGAAACACGGGCAGCCACGCGCGCGCGCCGGCGTCGCGGTCGCCGGTCAGGCGCAGCGTGGGGAGCCCGGCCAGCACCTCGATCAGGAGGTTTCGCCCGCGTGAGGCGAGCGCGTATTGATCGGTGGCCATCGTCCGCAACCGCGGTAATACGAATGCGAAGACAAGCAGAAATGCCGCGACCGCGCCGGCGATGACTCCGAGGAGCGCGCTGTCGAGCCAGAGCAGATAAGCCCCCCCGATGACCAGCATCGGGAGATCCAGCAGGACGGCGATGCCCTCGGTGCCAAGGAGCGTCCGCAACAAGCGGAGCGCCGCGAAGTGCTGGACGATCTCGCCGGGCGGGTGTTGCTCGAAGAAGACCACGGGCAGCCCGAGCACGTGCCGCAGCAGCTGCTGCAGGAGCCCGCGATCGACGTGGGTTCGCAGGTAGAGCACGGCGCGGCTGCGCACGAAGCTGGCCAGCGCCTGGCTGGCGAGCACCGTCACGAGCACAAGCGCGACCACCGAGAGCACCTCACCGTCGCCCGCAGGCAGGGCTCCTCCGATCACGTAGGCCGTGGTCATCGGCACGGCGAGCGTGGCGACCTGGACGATGAGGGTCGCTACAGCCACCAGGACGATCGCATGCCTGCGCTGGCGGATGAGCGAGGCGAGGCGATCGCCGAGCGTCGGGCGGCTCCCGGCGTGCTCTTCGGGGCTGAGCTCGAGGCACTCGTCCGTCAGCGTAGCGATCGCCTCGCCGTGGGACAGAGACACCCGGCCTCGCGCCGGATCCATGAGCGAGACCCGCCCGCGTCGGGCGCGCTCGACGACCACGTAGCCGCCTGCGCGGGTCGCCACGATCAGCGGATGATCGAGCATGCGCAGCTCGGACGCGGAGGCGCCGATGCGGCGAACGATCATCCCGAGGCTCTTCGCGCCAGCCGCGAGCGAGCGCGCGGAGATCGTGCCGTGCTCGCGACAGGCTTCCACGACCGCCTGGAGGCGAATGGGGCGTTGGTGATGGCGGAGCATCGCTGTGACGCACGCGGCGCCTGCGAGCTGCGGGTCGCTCTCTCGCACGACCGGTACGCGGCCGCGGTGCGAGGGCAACGCGGCGAGCGCAGCGTCCTCCTCGTGGGCACGCCGTTCGGCGTGCTGGCGTGCAGCGCGTGCGAGCGCGGCCTCGTTGCCCTTGCCGGCGACGGCCTCGCGCAGGCGTAGCGTCGCCATGCGAAAGTCGCCGACGAGGCTCTGGACGAGATGGCGGAGGAGCTTCCATCCCACCTCGCCCCCCGTGAGCAGGAGGTCGCGCAGGCGATCGTTGTCGATGGCCAACACGGTCACGGGCTCGATGGCCTCACATTGCTCGGTGCGGCCGCCGAGGTCGAAGAATGAGTCCTCGCCCAGCAATTCGCCGGGCCGCGTCACTTGCGGCGTGGCGCGTCCCTCCTCCGCGATTGCGAGGCGCCCACGGAGGACGAGGAACAGTCGGTCACCCGGGTCGCCGCGTCGGAAGATCGCCGTGCCCGCGTCGAGCCGCATCACCGTCCCCATCTGCTCGAGGTCCTGGCATTCGGTCGAGCTGAGCGACGCGCCGAGCGAGGTCTCCGCGATCGCCATCTCGTGGCCATACTTCGCATCGACCTCCGTCGTGGTTGCCCGGCGCGCCGCGATGCCGAGCGTCGCGTACTGCGCGTCGATCGCCCGCAGACGGCCCGCGATCACCTGCCCGAGCCCCATGATGAGCTGCGCCCCCGCGGGGTCCTGCGCCGCCCGCAGCGCCTCGAAGTCGCTCTGCGGCAGGTGCAGCACGCGCGTCGTGGTGCGCGCCTCGACGCTCGAGATGAACGACGATCCCTCGAGCAGGCTGAGCTCGCCGACGATCTCGCCGGCCCCCACGTGGCTCATCGTGAAGGGCCTGAGCCCCGGTTCATGGAGTACCACGTCGAGCTCACCCTCCTCGACAAGGAACAGCCCGGACCCGCGCTCCCCCTGATGAACGATCGTCGCGCCCGCGGTGAAGCTGCGGCGGACGAAGTACGGAGCGAGGCTCACGCGGGTCGCCTCGTCGCTCGCACGCAGAGCGGAGCGTGCGAGGTCCTCCGCGGACACAGCCCTCGCCGGCGCGGCCGGGTTCGCAACGACCGACTCCTTCTTCCTCGAGTCCGCCTTCCTGGCGAGCTCCGCGTAGAGCCCGCCGCGCGCCCCCAGCTCGGCGTGCCGGCCTTGCTCGACCACTCGCCCCTGCGACAGCACCAGGATTCGATCCGCGTCGCGGACCGTGCTCAGGCGGTGAGCGATGACGATCCGCGTGCAGAGCCGACTGGCGAGGAATTGTTCGATGGCTGACTCGGTCACGCTGTCGAGCGCGCTCGTCGCCTCGTCGAGGAGCATGATCGCCGGTCGATGCATCACCGCCCGCGCGAGCGCCAGCCGCTGTTGCTGTCCACCGGAGAGCGGGCACGACGAGGCTGATATCCGGGTGTCGTAGCCCTGGGGCAGCGCCTCCACGTCCTCATGGATCTGGGCCACCCGCGCGGCCTCGACGATGGCGGCGAGCGGCGCACCGCGATGGTAGAGCGCGATGTTCTCGGCCACCGTCCCGTCGAAGATCGCCGTCTCTTGCAGCACCACTCCGAGCTGGCGCCGCGCCGTGGCGAGGTCCAGCTCAGCGAGGTCATGGCCGTCGAGCAAGATGCGCCCACTCGACGGACGATAGAGGCCGGTGAGCAGGCGCCCGATGGTGGACTTGCCAGAACCTGAGGGCCCGACGAGCGCTATCTTCTCGCCGCGATCGACCGTGAAGGAGACGTTGTCGAGCGTGAGCGGCGACGTCGGTCCATAGCGGAAGCTGACGTTCTCGAAGGTGATGCGCCCCTCCAGGGGCGGACAGGGTCGTCCGCCCGGCGACTCCGGGGCGGTGAGCAGAATGTCATCGATGCGCTCGAGGTGAACGGGCAGCTCCTGCGCGGCGAGCAGCGTCTGGATGAGGCGTTCGAGGGGCTCGAAGATGAGTCCTTGTAGGAACAGCACGCCGAGAAATGCTCCCAAGGTGAGGGCGCCGGTGATCACGAAGTGAGCGCCGGCGAGGAGCATGATCGCCGGGAGCACCGCCCGGATGATGTGCAGCACGACGGTGACCACGTCCTGGCCCTGGGCCTCACGGACCCCGGCCACGTCGGCGTGCCCCGACTTCTGTTGCCAGCGCTCGTAGGCGCCTTGCTCCCGGCCCGCGCTCTTGAGCGTGAGGATCCCGCGGAGCGCCTGATACAGCTCGACGTCGCGCTTGATGTCCTTGACGTTTCGCTCGCGAAACCTCTCGAGCTGTCGCGGTCGCGCGACGGCGAAACTCACGACATAGAGCGCGAGGCCGGCGACGACGACCAGCCCGAGCCGCCACTCGTAGATCACGATCAGCGCGAGGTATGACAGCATCAGCACGCCGTCGACGACGAGCGTGACCGCGGCACCGGCGAGCATCTCGCGGACGCGGCCGATGCCCTGCACGCGGCCGATCAGGTCTGCCGTCGAGCGCTGGGAGAAGACCCGCATCGGGAGCGAGAGCAGGTGCTGTACGAACGAGGCGCCGATCTCGACGTCGAGGTGAGCCCGCAGGCGTGCGAGCAGCACAGCTCGCGAGACGCCGACCACCATCTGCGCCGCGATCAGAGCGAGCGCCGCGGCGCCCACGATCGGCAGCCAGCTCCACTGATCGTGACCGAGGACCCGGTCGACGATGACCTGCGTGGCGACGGGGAGCCCGAGGCCGAACGCGTTGAGCAGCAGCGACGCGAGCGCGAGCAGGACCAGCGCGGAGGGGGCGCCGCGCAGCAGGGCGAGGTAGCGTTCGAGCGCCGCGCGCCGCTGCGGCTTGGCCACGAAGTCAGCGCCCGGGGTGAATTCAATGCACACCCCCGTGAAGCTCAGGTCGAAGTCCGCGAACGATACGAGGCGGGGACCGACGCCCGGATCGAGGATCCGCACGCCACGCGCAGTCCACCTGTCAAAGACGACGAAGTGGTTCATCTCCCAGTGCAGGATCGCCGGGCCGCTCACACCAGCGAGCGCCTCCGGCTCGAGCTTGCGGGCGCGCGGTACGAGCCCGTAGTGCCGCGCGGCGTGCACGATGCTCTTGGCGGTCACGCCGTCGCGTGAGACGCCAGCGACCTCGCGCACCTCCGCGAGCTCGGCGTGATGTCCGAAGTGGCGCAGCACCATCGTGAGCGACGCGGCGCCGCACTCGACGGCCTCCATCTGCTGCACGAAGGGCGTCTTTCTGGCGAAGACTCTCCAGGATGCCGTCACGCGCGGGCGATGATACTTGAACCGGCCTCATTCGGACCGAGCTGTCGCCAGAGCCCTGCGAATCGCCGATCGATCGCGTGCGAACGCGAGGCCCGGATTCGCACGAGCGAGCTTCATCGCAGGGCCGCGCCGGGACATCCTCGCCAGGGCTCGCAAACATGCGCTGAGACCTCGACGGCTCCAGGGAATTCCTCGCCTCGCGCTTGACTCCACTGTCACACTCGATATCCTCGGGAGTCGCATTCACCCCGTTGAAATGGAGCCCTATGAGCACCGAGCAGCCGACCGTCGTCATCACGCCCGAGGACCCGAAGACCCAGAGGAAGCCGGCGGACCCCACCGTCGTCCCGGCCACGGAAGACCTCAGCGATGACGACCTCGAGTCCGTCGCTGGGGGCGGTCAGCTCAACACCCTCTGAGCCCGACCCGGTCGGCCAGGACGCCGGCCGTGCGCTTGACTCGAATGTCCGAGCCGCGACCTCAGGAGTCGCATTCACCCTGTTGAAATGGAGCCCCCATGAGCACCGAGCAGCCGACCGTCGTCATCACGCCCGAGGACCCGAAGACCCAGAGGAAGCCCGCGGACCCCAACGGCGTGCCGGCCGCTGAAGACCTCAGCGATGACGACCTCGAGTCCGTCGCTGGGGGCGGTCAGATCAACACACTCTGAGCCCGGCCCGGTCGGCCAGGACGCCGGCCGTGCGCTTGACTCGCATGTCAAACTCGCGACCTCAGGAGTCGCATTCACCCCGTTGAAATGGAGCCCCCATGAGCACCGAGCAGCCGACCGTCGTCATCACGCCCGAGAACCCGAAGACCCAGAGGAAGCCCGCGGACCCAAACGTCGTGCCGGCCGCTGAAGACCTCAGCGATGACGACCTCGAGTCCGTCGCTGGGGGCGGTGAAAGATCGCCGACTGGCGCTTGAGCGCGCGCCTTCATGGGGACCGGAGCGCGCCTCCGACGATAACACGCCGGCTCAGTCGCGATAGCGGCGAGTGATGTCGGCATACGCATCAATGCGACGATCGCGGAGATACGGCCAGAGCCGCCGCACCTGCTCGCTGCGCGCCCGCTCGATACGGGTCACCAGCACGCTCGCCTCCTCGATCGCCGCGCTGGCCAGGAGCTCGCCCTGCGGCCCGCAGACGAAGCTCGAGCCCCAAAATTCCAGCCCCGGCCCCTGCCCCGACGGGTCGGGCTCGCGACCCACGCGGTTGGCGACCACGACCGGCAAACCATTCGCTATCGCGTGCCCGCGCTGCACCGTGATCCACGCGTCGCGCTGGCGGGCCTGCTCGTCCGCGCTGTCGCGCGGGTCCCAGCCGATCGCCGTCGGGTACAGCAGCAGCTCGGCCCCCGCCAGCGCCATCAGCCGCGCCGCCTCGGGGTACCACTGATCCCAGCACACCAGCACCCCGAGGCGACCCAGCGAGGTGTCGATCGGCGTGAAGCCGAGGTCGCCGGGCGTGAAGTAGAACTTCTCGTAGAAGCCCGGGTCGTCGGGGATGTGCATCTTGCGGTACCTGCCGGCCAGAGTGCCGTCGCGCTCGAGCACCACCGCGGTGTTGTGATAGAGCCCCGGCGCCCGCCGCTCGAACAGCGAGCCGACGATCACCACCCCGAGCTCGCGCGCGAGCTCACCGAGCTGCTGCGTGGTGGGTCCGGGGATCGACTCGGCCTGGTCGAAGCGCGCGGTGTCCTCGGTCTGGCAGAAGTACACGCCAGTGTGCAGCTCCTGCAGCAGCACCAGCTCGGCCCCCTGCGCCGCGGCCTCACGCACGCCCGCGAAGGAGGCCCGGAGGTTGTGCTCGCGATCCTCGCCGCAGCGCTGCTGCACCAGGCCGATCGTCCAGGTCGGGTTGCGCTTGCTCATGGCAACCCCCGTATACGTCCGCGCCCGCTCGCACACCACCCCCGCGGCGCGTGCCATGATGCGGCATGCGCACGCAGCTCGCTCGCCTCGCCCTCCCCGCGCTGATCGCCGCCCTCGTCCTCGCGCCCGCCGCCCCTGCGCACGCCTGCGGCGGCATGCTGTTCCCGTCGCACAGCGAGCGCGTCGGCGGCATGAGCGAGCAGGAGCTGCTCGTCGCGTTCACCCCCGAGCGCACCGTGCTGCTGGCCTCGGCCGGCTACAAGGGCGCCACCGGGGGGGCGCCCGCCTTCATCCTCCCGCTCGCGCAGGAGCCGACCATGGTCCTGCAGTCCGAGCTCGGCGTGCTCGCGGCCCTCGACGACCTCACCGCCCCCGAGGTCCACATCACCGTCGACGACGGCGACAGCGGCGGCGGCGGCCTGTGCGGCTCGGCCGGCGGCCTCAAGGACGGCGGCGGCAACCTCGGCGGCGACCGCGGGGACGTCATGGTCCTGCAGCGCGGCGAGACGGCCGACTACGACTGGACCCTGCTCGCCGGCGACACCGGCATGTCGGTCGCGCAGTGGCTCGACACGTCCGGCTACACCTTGCCCGCCGACTACGCCGCGGCGCTCCAGCCCTACCTCGACGCCGGCGACGTGGTGTTCGCCGCCAAGCTCAAGACCGACGCGGCCACCGGCGCGCTCGCGCCGATCGAGCTGCACCTGCCCCCGATCGAACCCGGCGCCTTCAAGATCCCCTACGGCCTCGCCGCCCACTCGCTCCCGCCCGGCGAGTCGCTCACGATCACCGCCTACCTCATCGCCGCTGGCGGCCTCGCCCCCGGCAACTACCCGGCCGCCGCGATCGACCCCGCCGCCCTGATCGCCACCAGCGAGACCGAGACCAACTACCAGGAGCTCTACGACGAGCGCGTCGCCGGCGACGGCGAGCCGGGCTGGGTGATCGACGCCAGCGTCGCCGACTTCTCCGCCGCCAGCATCCTCGACGCCTACGACCTCGCCGCCGAGGCCGACAACCTGCCCACCGGGACGCTCCGCGACGGCGTCGCGAGCTTCGCTGCCCGCGTCCCGATCAGCGACGCCCGCATCACCCGCCTGCGCAGCACCCTCGCCGCCGCCGACCTCCGCGACATGACCCTCACCAAGGTCGCGGGCGCCGACGTCGACCGCAACCTCTACGCGGTCTACCAGACCCACCACGGCCAGGTCCTGTGCGGCATCGACCGCGCCGGAGCCGGCAGCCGCGGCCTCCCGCTCGCCGCCCTGCTCGTGCCCCTGCTGCTGCTCATGCGCCGGCGCCGGCGCTAAGGCCACTGCGGTTGGACCTGGCCTTTTGGCCAGATCCCACGCCCGAGCCGGTGCTCACCCCGCCGCCGTGCACAGGTTCCAGTTCTTGTTCACGCAGACAGTCGCCGAGTTCATGCTCGCGTTGGTCGCCTTGATCTCCGCGCACACCCAGGTGCCGTCCTCCGTGCAATTCTCGCCGACCGACACGCCCAGGCTCGAGCACTCGGCGATGCAGATGCACTCGCCCGTCGACGCGAAGTTGATGAAGGTGCCGTCGGCGCAGTTCTTCGGCACCACGCCGTCGCAGGCCTGGCCGAGCATGGGGTCGCCGGAGAAGGGCACCGAGCCGAGCGTCCAGTCGCCCTCGCAGGTCTGACCGTTGGTATCGCCGCTGTCGCTGGCGCTGCCGCTGTTGCTGTTGCTGCCGTCGGTGGGGTCGCTGCCGCCCTCGCTGGGGTCGGTGTCGCCGCCCTCGCTGGCGCTCGCGCTGCCCGTACCGTCGCCCGAGCCGTCCGAGGCGCTGTCCTTCTCCTCCTTCTCACACGCGGCGAGCGCGAGGCACGAGACGGCGACGAGGGAGGCCAGCGAGCGAGACATCATGATGTGGATCGACATGCCCCCACGACGCCGGCCCCACGCGGCGGTCGCAGGTTTTTTTCATCCGCCGCGAATTTTCCCTCAGCCCGCCGGAGTCCGTAAGATCTCACACACGCTGATCTCGAATCGGCTCTGGATCATCCGCACCAGCGATTCGAACTCGCCGCGGTCGATCTGCAGGCGGGCCATCAGCCCGCGACGCGTCGCCCGATACAACCCCTCGCGCACGCCCGCGAGCCAGCGCGCCGCGGTCGCGCGGTGGACCTGAAACGCCGCCCCGAGCTGGTCGATCGTCAGGCCCTCGACCACGGACAGCCGCAGCAGGGTGCGGTCGCGGCCCTCCAGCTGCGCCAGCGCCTCGGCGAAGGCCTCGCGCAGCACGGCCCGGTGGCGCTCCTTGATCAGCAGCAGCTCGGGGTCCTCGCCGACCGTCGCCCGCTCGAGCTGCTCGTCCGCCGCTGGCAGCTCGTGCGCCTCGCGGCGCGCCGTCTGGCGCAGCAGGCCGATGCCCTCGCGCACCGCGACCACCCGCACGAAGCCCCGCAGGTCGCCGCGCCCGGCGTAGCTGGCGAGGCGCGGCGGACCCTCGGGCCCGGCCACCAGCAGCTTGTGCCGCACCCGCTGCTTGGCCTCCGCCACCTGCCCGTCCGGGACGCCCGCGGCCCGCAGCGCGGCGTCGAGGTCCGCGATGCAGCGGGCATCGAAGCGGGCCAGCGCCTTGCTGTCCCCGAGGACACACGCGTGGGCCAGCCACAGCCCGGCGTGGTCGAGCGTCGCCAACCCGGCCGCGAGCGCCCCGGGGCTCGCCCACGCCAGCCGCTGCGCCAGCGCAGCCGCGAACTCGGCCCGCGCGACGCGGAGCTCCGGCCAGGCCACCGCGCCCGCGTCGATCGCAGCCGTCAGCGCGGCCCGCAGCGCCGCCTCCTCGCAGCTCGCCGCGACCCGCAACGGCTCCGCCAGCGCGGCGAGGAAGCTGGCGTACTCGGACCCGCTCATACGCGGTGCATCCTACTGCCTGCGCCCCGCAGCTGTGAACGACCCGACCACCCACTCGGGCACCGACCAGTAGAGAGCCCGCCGCGGACCACCTACTCGGGCACCGACCACTCCGGTATATAGCCCGCCACCCCGGGATGCCCTGCCCCGACGACAACGCCCTGTGGGCCCTCGCCGCCGGCGAGCTCTGCGACGACGCCCGCGGCGAGGCCGAGGCCCACCTCGACGTCTGCGCCGCGTGTCGCGGCGCCCTCGCGGCCCTCGCCCGCCTGCAGGCCCCCGGTCGCGTCCCCTCCCCGCGAGCCCGCGGCGCGACCCTCGGCCGCTACGTCATCGTCGACGCCGTCGGCGCGGGCGGCATGGGCGTGGTCTACCGCGCCTTCGACCCCGAGCTCGACCGCAAGGTCGCCCTCAAGCTGGTGCGCACCGCCGGCGTGCGCGACCAGACCCGCCTGCGCGAGCGCCTCGCCCGCGAGGCCCGCCTGCTGGCCCGCATCTCCCACCCCAACGTCGTCACCATCCACGACGTCGGCGTGGTCGACGACGAGGTCTTCCTCGCCATGGAGTTCGTCGCCGGGCCCACCCTCGCCGCCTGGCAGGCCGAGCGCCCGCGCGGCTGGCGGGAGGTCCTGGGCGTCTATCTTCAGGCCGCCCGCGGCCTCGCCCAGGCCCACGAGCTCGGCGTGGTCCACCGCGACTTCAAGCCGAGCAACGCCCTGCTCGGCCCCGACGGCCGCGTCCGCGTCGTCGACTTCGGCCTCGCCCGCACCGCCGAGCTCGGCGAAGATCTGTCCCTCGGGACAGGCACTGGCGACCCCTCGGCGGTCGTCCCGGATGTCCCCGACGACATGTCCCCAGGGACAGCAGATCCGACCCCTCGCGACCTCTCCCACGCGACCGCCCACGCCACATCCGCCGCCACACATCCACTGACCAGCCACGGCGCCCTGCTCGGCACGCCGGCCTACATGGCCCCGGAGCAGCGCCAGGGTCGCCCCGCCGACGCCCGCAGCGACCAGTACAGCCTCTGCGTCGCCCTCCACGAGGCGCTGCTCGGGACCCGACCCGGCGACGCCCACCCCACCACCGCCGCCCGCGGCGACCCGCTCGCCCGCCACGACGGTGACCCGCGCAAGCTCCCCCGCTGGCTGCGAGGCGTCCTGCAGCGCGGCCTCATGCGCGACCCGGCCGCCCGTTGGCCCGACATGCACGCGCTCATCGCCGCCTGCGAGCGCGGCCGTCGCTCGCGACCCGGCCGCCTCGCCCTCGCCAGCGTCAGCATCCTCGCCCTCGCCCTGGTCGCCGGCCTCGCGCTGCGCAGCCCGCCCGCGCCCGCGCCCCTGTGCCACGGCGCCGCCGCCGAGCTCACCGGCGTGTGGGACCCGCAACGCCGCGCCACGATCGCGGCCCGCTTCGCCGCCGGCCCGCGCTACGCCGCCTCCACCTGGCACACCACCGCCGCCGCCCTCGACGCCCACGCGACCGCCTGGATCGACGCGCACACCCGGGTGTGCGCGGCGACCCGCGTCTACGGCCACCAGAGCGAGGCCGAGCTGACGAGTCGCATGCGCTGCCTCGACGACCACCGCGCTGACCTGCGCCAGACCGTCGACCTGCTCGCCCGCGCCGACCCCGACCTCGTCGAGCGCGCCGTCACCATCGCCCACGGCCTGCAGGACCCGAGCGCCTGCGTCACACGCGGCGGCGACGACCCGACCGACCGCGACGACCCCGTCGTCCGCCACGTCCGCGACCGCATCGCCGAGGCCGCCGCCCTGGTCCGCGCCGCCCGCTACAGCGACGCGCGGGCGATCCTCGGCGACGCCCTCGCGGTCGCCGAGACCCGCGCCTGGCACCCGCAAGTCGCCGACGGCCAGACCACCCTCGCCGAGGCCCTGACGCAGATCGGCGAGGCCGCGGCCGCCGAGGAGGCCCTGTACCGCGCCGTGTGGGCCGCGACCGCCGCCCGCGACGACGCCCGCGACGCCCGCGCATGGACCCGCATGGCCCCGCTCGTGGCCGAGAAGCTGGCCCGCCCCGCCGACGCCCGCCGCGCCCTCGAGCACGCACGCGCCGCGATCGCCCGCCACGGCGCCGACGCCTCGCTCACCGCCGACGCCCGCGCCAGCGAGGCCGCCGTGGCGATCGTCGAGGGCAACTTCGCCGCCGCCCGCGACACCCTCGCCGCCGCCCTCGCCGACAGCCCGTTCCCCGCCGACGATCCCCGCCAGCTCAAGCCGATCAGCAACTACGGCGTCAGCCTCTACATGCTCGGCGACCACCTCGGCGCCGCCCAGCAGTACCGCCGCGCCCTCGCGATCGCCGAGCCGAGCCTCGGCCGCGACCACCCCGAGGTCGGCAACCTCAGCAACAACCTCGGCAACGCGCTGCTCGCCGTCGACGACCTCGACGCCGCCGAGGCCGCGCAGCGCCGCGCCCTCCAGATCTTCCGCGACAGCCTCGGCCCCGGGCACCCGAGCACCGCCGGGGCGATCGTCAACCTCGCCAACATCGCCGTCCTCCGCGGCCAGCCCGAGCAGGCCGTCCCACGCTACCGCGAGGCCCTGGCGATCCTCGCCGCGCTCGCCAGTCCACACCCCGACGAGGCCCGCGTCGCCTACAACCTCGGCGCCAGCCTCATCCGCCTGCAGCAGCCCGCCGCCGCGCTCGCCAGCTTCGAACGCGCCGCCGCGGCCCAGCGCCGCGCCAACCCCGGCCACCCCGACCTCGCCGCATACCTCACCGGCATCGCCATCGCCCACGTCGAAGCCGGCGACCCGGCCGCCGCGATCGCCCCGCTCGAGGAGGCCCTGGCGATCTTCCTCGCCACCCCGCGCGACCCGCTATACCTCGCCCAGGCCCGCTTCGAGCTCGCCCGCGCCCTGTGGGACAGCCGCGAGGACCGCAGCCGCGCCCGCCAGCTGGCCGAGCAAGCCCGCGAGACCTACGCAGCGCAGCCCGGCGGCGACCGCTTCCGCGTCGAGGTCGACACCTGGCTCGCCACCCACCGGGTCTCGGCGCTCCGCGGCTGACCTTTAAGACCTGTCTATCAGGACATGCCCCTCAGGCCAGCCTCATCGCCGCGAGCTTTGCGGGCCCGCGCCCGCGACCTGACCTAATCGTTGCCCGTCGGCACGTAGTTGAAGTCGGAGGTGACGAGCAGCCGCGCGACCGCGGCCACGGCCATGCCGCTCTGGCCCTCACGGTTGCGCAAGGAGATCGTATGGGCGCCGGCGTCAAGCTGCGGGATCCAGTCGGTGTACGTGTTGCACTTCTCGCCGGGCACGCCGCTCTGCACGCGCAGCCAGTGGTAGCCCACCGGCATGTCGTAGGTCTGACAGCCGTACAGCCACGCGGTCTCGGCCTCGTTATCGGCGTGGGTGTAAAAGGAGTCCGGGTCCTTGTCATTGACCCCCTCCTTGAGGTCCTGCACCCGCGCCCACACGGCGACCGGCCCGGCGCAGGGCGGCGCGACCGGGAAGTTGACGATCCCCTTCTCTGCCTCGCCGGAGAACGCGACCGTGCCCTCGCCCATCATGCTCTGCGACTTCTCCATCGGCGCGAGCACGCTGGCGTCCGCGACCAGAACGATCTGCTTGTAGGGCTGCGGGCAGCTCGGCCCGCCCGTGCTGTCGTCGGGCGGGTCGCCGGTGGTGTTCGCCGGGCCGCTGGCGTCGCTGGTGCCCGGGTCCGACGCGGCGGTCGTCGTCGACAGGTCGCCGGTCGCCGCCTGGCCCGTGGTGACCGGCTCCACCGCGCCCGAGCTTCCCGCCGCCGTCCCCTCCGCGCCGCTGCTCGGCACGTCGCCGCTGCTCGGCAGGTCACCGCTGCTCGCCGCGCCGCCGCTGCTCGTCGAGTCGACCGCGCCGCTGCTCGCCGTGACGCCATTGCTGCCGCCCGACTCGGTGATCCCCGAGGCGTCGAAGCTACAACCCAGCGCGAGCGCCAGCAGCCCCCATGGCAGGACAGGTCGCATCACGCGCTTGTACCACGAGCCGCGGCCCTGCGTACCGCAGCCGCTAGCAGGCGCCTGCGCTGCCTACGCCGTACCTGGCCCGAGAGACAGGTGCGCTGGCAGCTGCATCGTCAGGCAATGCAGGCTGCCGCCCTGCTCGATGACCGTCCGACAGTCGATGCCCACGAGCTCGCGCCCCGGGAAGCAAGCGGCCAGGCTCGCGAGTGCGCGCTCATCCGCAGGGTCGGCGTAGGTGGGCACCAGCACCGCGCCGTTGACGATCAGAAAGTTCGCGTAGCTGGCCGGCAGGCGCCGACCGGGGGCCCCAGGGGCCGCGTGGCAGGCTCGCGGCCACGGCAAGCGCACGAGCCGATACGGCGCGCCCGCGAGGGTCCGCAGCCGGCCCAGCTCGTCCGCCATCGCCTGCAGCTCGGCGAAGTGCGGGTCGCCGCGATCGTCGCAGCCCTGATAGGCGATCGTCTGCGGGTCGGTGAAGCGAGCCAGCGTGTCGATGTGGCTGTCCGTATCGTCGCCCTCGAGCTGCCCGTGCTCCAACCACAGCACTCGATCGAGCCCGAACAGCGCGATCAACTGGTGTTCGAGCTCGGCCTGCGAGCGGCCGCCGCGGCCCGCCGAGAGCAGGCAGCGCCGCGTCGTCAGCAGCGTGCCCTCGCCGTCCGACTCGATGCTCCCGCCCTCGAGCACGAGGTCGACGCTGGCCATCGCCGCCAGCTCGAAGGCCCCGAGCGTGTGCAGCGTGCGGGAGATCTGGTCGTCCAGCTGCGCGGGATACTTGCCGCCCCAGCCGTCGAAGCGGAAGTCGAGCAGCAGCGGGCAGCCACGGCGCACCACCGTGATCGGCCCGTGATCGCGGGCCCAGGTGTCCTGACTCGCCGCCACGTGCAGGCGCACGCGGCCCGGGTCCACGCCAGCGTCCGTCAGCAGCCCGCGCACGCGCCCGGCCAGCGCCGCGTCGTTGCAGACGATCACGACATCTTCACGCCGCGCCACCTCGGCCGCGATGCGCACGAACACCGGCTCGACCGCCGCCAGCAGCGGCCGCCAGTCGCTGTCCGCGTGCGGCCAGGTCAGCAGCACGCCGGACTGAGGCGCCCACTCGGCGGGCAAGCAGTACGTCCGATCCGACATGTCCGTGGCACCTGTCTCAAAGGTCAGGGGCGAGCGAGGCGCACCAGCTGCTTCACCGACAGCCCCGGCGAGCTCGGCACGACCAGGCGCAGCGGCCCGTCCGCGGCCGTCAAGTGCCCGCCATCGACCGCGTAGGCCAGCATCGCGTCGTCGCGGGCCACCGCCTCGATCGACAGCTCCTGGCTGTAGCCGTCGACCGCGGTGGCCACCAGCGCCGTGAGCTCCTGGCGCTGCGCGGCCAGCAGGTCGCGCAGCCGCACACCCGTGTAGTTGCGGTCCTTGTAGGTCACGCTCAGCTCCGGCAGCTCCGCCAGCTGCTCGCGCGTCAGCGTGTGCGCCCCGTCGGCCAGCTGCAGCTCCACCCGCGCCGGCGGCCCGTCACCCGCGCACGCGCCCACGAGGCTGCAGGCGAGGAGACCGGCCAGGAGCGCGGCGTGACGTGGACGACGGCGCACGAACATGGCGCCACCATACACGGTCCCGCGCAGCCGGAGAAAGGGCCCCGGGCCCGCGGGCGCGGCGAACTCTGTGGCTCAGCGCACGTGCGAAGGGCGCACGAACGCCGGGCGAATCATTGCGATAAGCCATCCGCTGCGCCCGGGCGAATCATTGCCCTGCGCCACCCGGCAATCCTTGCACTGTCCTACCGGTGCCTCGGCGGATCCTGACATTTGCCCGCCAGGAGAGGCCGCGGCCCCGGGTCCGCCAGGGGTCTAAAGCGGGCCGCGGTCTCACGACTCCGGCGTGAGCGCCGAGCAGTCGCTCGAGATCGTGATCTTCTGATTCCCCTGCTTCGGCCGGTAGCTGGCGGCCACCTCGCTGCCGGCCATCAGGTAGACCTGCTCGCGCGTCCCGGTGATCGTGTCGCGCTGATTCTTGAGCAGCACCTGCTCGCGCCCGGGCGCCCCCGCGGAGTCGGCCAGCTTGACGATCACGTCGGTCGCGCAGGCGTTCATCACCGAGATGCGAAACTCGGTGGTGCTGGTCGGACCCGCCGGCTCCGGCGGGATCGTATTGGCGGTGTTATCACACGCGGCCGCGATGAGGGCGGACACCAGGGCGATCAGGGCGGCGCGGTTCATATGTGTGTACCTGTCCTTCAGAACAGCTTCCAGAACGGCTTCTTCTTCGGCGCGGTGCTCTCGGCCTCCGGCTTCGACTCGGTCCTTGGCGCCTCGGCCTGCGGCCCGGGCTTGCCCGCGACCTGCGCCTCGGGCGGCTTGCCGCCGCCACCACCCGGCGGCTTTCCGGGCCCGGGCCCGCCGCGCAGCGGCCTGCCGTGCTTCTCGAAGATCCGCCGGACCTGGGCCAGCAGCGGCGCGGCCCGCTGCGGGTCGACCTGAGCGACGAAGCACGCATACCCGTGCAGCGACGCCAGCAGGTCGCCGCCCGGCGCGCCCCAGCGCTTGCCCGCCGGACCGTCCTTCTCGACCTGATAGAGCGTCGCCCGGAACTTGCGGATCGTCGCCCGGTCGACCGAGAGGCGGTCGTTGACGACCACCCCGGTGACCTCCTGCTTGCTGCCCTTGCGCATCACCCGGGTCTTGTCCGGGTGCACGGTGAAGCCCTCGTGACGGATGATGTCAGCGACCGCGCGCAGCAGCTTACCGACCTTGATCGATCCGACCGCGGGGCGGCGCGCCGAGAAGCTGAGGTCGTCGGCGTAGCGGGTGTAGACAAAGCCGAGGCTGGCGGCCAGGCCGGCGAGGCGGCGGTCGAGGCGGCGGCACAGGAGATTGGTGATACCCGGGCTGGCCGGCGAACCCTGGGGCAGATGCCGCTGCCCGCGGGCCACGAAGTAGGTGATGCCGTCGAGCACCACCTCGTCGATCTCCGGCTCGGTGCACACCAGCGCCAGCGCGGTCGCCACCGCCTCGCTGTAGCCGAGCGACTTGAACACGCCCTTGACCCGCGGCAGCGACACCGTCGGGAAGAAGTCCTTGAGGTCGAGGTTCACCAGCACGTCGGCGCCGACGTGCGGCCGCGCGTTGCTGACGATCGACCGCCCGGTGCGAAAGCCGTGGGCCGCGTCGTGCAGCGCGACCTTGTCGAGCACCCGCTCGAGCACCCACCGCTGCGCCTTCTTCAGCCTCGGCATCGGCGCCGAGATCAGGCGGTGACCGCCCGTCTTCTTGGGCAGCAGGAAGCGGCGGTAATGGTTCACCCGCGAGGTGCGGCGGCTGTACGCCAGGAAGCGCAGCGCCTTGAGCTCGACGCCCATCGCCTGCGCCAGCTGCTCGACGCTGTCGATGTGCGGCTGCCCGTGCGTCTTCAGCTTGCCGGCGTCGGAGACCCTGTCGGACAGCCCGCCCGAGACCCCCTCGCCGAGGTACAGCAGCTCCTTGGCCTTGCGCTGGGCCCACAGCTGGGCCCTGGCGATGCGCTGACCCTCGCGGCGCTCCTTCGTCTCCTTCTGCTTGCGCTTCGACTCGGCCATCCGCAGCTTGCGGGCCTCGGCGATCAGCGCCTTCTCGTTGTAGAGGCGGCGACCCTTCTCGCGCAGCTCGTCGAGCTGGCGCTGCAGCTCGCCGCGGCGGCGGATCTCGTCGGCGGGGTCGTTCGGCGCCGCGCCGCTGGCCGGCCAAAAGCCGAGCCGGATCATCTCCTCGAGGATGTACTCATCCTTGGAGGAGGCACGGATCCTCTCGTACAACGCTTCGCGGGTGGACGGTTGACCGGCGGCCATGGCGGGGAGCACCTCTCACGCAGGGCCGACCCGCGAAGGCGGGCCGGAGACGAACAGCGTCACGACAACGACGAGGGCCCTTCGAAGGCTCTCAGGACTGGACCGCTCAACTCCAGCGGTACCGGGTAGCAGCGGCTCATTCGCTTCTCGGAAGCCACACCGGAATAGCCGCTGCTACCCGATGTACCGCACAGTCAAGAGCGGGCCAGTGAAGCGTGGATGAGCATGGAACAAGGACGGCGATCCGCCGCCCGGGTTGCAAGGCTTGCCCTCGTCGTTGTCGTGACAAAATCGTGGATCGTGGTTGGGGGGAGTACCTCGGGAACGGGTGATTATCCCTGCGTGCGGCGGTGCGAGATCCGCAGCGCCAGTATATGCTCACAGGGGCCTTTGTACAGCTTATTTTGCGTGTAGAAATTGCACGTACAGGTGGCGCTGGCGAGCCGCTGGTCGCGGTCGATCGTCAGCTCCGGCTCGTATACGCGGCCGTCCTTGACCTTGCCGCGCAGGCGCAGGCCCGCCGGGCTGTCCTCGGCGAGGACGCGCGACACCGCCTTCTCGTCGACCAGGCGATTGGCCGACTGCTCGCGCTCGTTGGAGAAGCGCAGCTTGCTCATCGGCAGCGGCTCGCGGCTCAGCTCGCGGACCCGGTAGACCTGCTTGTTCAGGTCGTAGATGGCCCGGCCCGCCTGGGTGTAGATGCCGAGCGCCGCCAGCACGGCCGCGCGGTCGAGCTCCAGACTGCGCGCCAGCTCGTCCGTGCTGGCGACCCAGTGCTTCTTGAGCCCCTCGAAGACCCGCCGCTTGGTGAACTCGTCGACCTCGGCGCGCGGCGCCATCAGGTCGAAGTTGCCGGCCTGCGACCAGTCATTGGCGGTCCAGCCCGACAGCCCGAGGGTGAAGTTCATGTGCCCGAGGTCGGCGATGTAGAACGACGGCAGGCCGCTGCCGAGCAGGTGCACCGTGAACTTCTTGGCCAGCTGGATCAGCCGCTCGAGGATGAAGATCCGGCGTCGACCCCAGACCCTTATCTCGTGCTCCTTGTCCCCGAGATAGGGCGAGCGCGGGAAGGTCAGCTTGAGGTTCCACGGCTCGAACACCACCTGCACCGGCTGGCCCGGCTTGAGCAGATAACGCAGGCTGCGCGGCCCCGTCTTCTCCTTGCTGCGGCGCAGCACGAAGCACAGGTTGTGCACGTCCATCGGGTGCAGGTCGAAGCTCACGGTCGGCAGCGTCATCGCCGAGCTGACCTGCAAGAACCCGCGCACCCAGGTGTCGGGCAGGTCGATCTTCAGCTCCTTGAAGGTATCCTCGGCCTGGGTCTGCACCTCGAAGCCCGAGGGGTCGACCTGAAACATCGTCGTCTTGTAGCGGCGGATCTTCTGGAACTCGTTGTAGAGGTCCGCCGAATAGTCGATGTTGGTGGTCCCGCAGGCGAACTCGCCGATGTTCTTGAAGACCTCGTAGCTGGCCCCGAGGCGCCCGTAGGTCGACTCGTCCTGGCTGAAGCACTCGAAGAAGACCTCGTCCGGGTGCACCGTGATCACCGGGTCGAGCACGAACCAGGCGTCGAGGTCCTTCTTGTACAGATAGTCGAAGTAGCGCCGCTTGGCCGCGTAATACGGGCCCATGCGCTCGTTGCTGGTCCGGATCAGGCGATCGAGCTCGGCCTGCAGGTCCTTCACCTGGGCGGCGTTGCGGCTGCGCTGCACCGCGACCTGCTGCCAATTGAGCTGCTCCTGCTGGGCCAGCCAGGCCAGGTAGACCGTCTTGTCCTTGGGCTTGAAGCGCAGGTCCGAGACCACCACCGCGTTCAACGCGGAGATGGCCTCGCGGAACTCGAGGGCCTTCTCGAGCTCGCCGCGGAAGTAGGTCGGCTCGCGCTTGGTGTCCGGCGCGAACGACATGTTGGTCGCGCGCGCGCTCGAATCGACGGCGGAGCTGCCGTGATACCGGTACTCAAACTCCACGGCGCACCTCCCCCTTGGCCTGCCCCTTGCCCTGCTTGCGCGCCCACATCGGCGGCTCCTTGATCTCGATCGGCAGCGGGGTGTCGGGGAAGCGCCGCGCCACCCCGACCATCGCCTCGATGCTGGCCGCCTTGTCGCCGATCGCCATCGTCAGGCTCTGCCGCGTCATCAGCGTCGCCACCAGCTGCGCCGCCTCCGGCGACTTCTCCAGCTCGGCCCGCAGGAACGCGAACACCCGCGCCTTGGCCACCCGCCCGCGGTTCACCCGCGACAGCACGCCGAGGAAGTACGGCTCGAGCGCCCGCAGCCGCTCGAGCGAGCCCGCCGCGTAGGCCTCGAGGTAGTTGGTCGCGAACAGCTGCACGTCGGCCGACGGGTGCTCGCTGAGCCGCAGCAGGTACTCGTGGCCGTGGCCCTCCTGGAAGAAGCGGGTCACCAGCTCGCGGCCGAAGGCCTGCACGTCGGCCCGCACGCTGTCGCACACTGCTACCAGCACGTCGGGCGTGAAGTCGTGCTCGGAGAAGCCGCGGAACAGCTCGAAGGCGACCCGGCGCGAGTCCTCCCAGCTGGCGTCGAGGATCTTGATCGCCGCGCTCATGTCGGCGAGCAGGCGCGGCTTGTTCTCGCGGAAGAACTTCCACGCCGCCTCGCGCACCGACAGGATCTCGTGGCTGGCCAGGCGGGCGACCTCGGCGACCTCGAGGCTGGCCGGGTCGACGTTGCGGCCGAGCAAGATGCCCCCGAGCTCCTGCGCCGGCGCGTGCTTCGAGCGCAGCAGGCGGAGCACCACGTCCTTGTTCACCGCCCCGAGCGCGGCCGCCAGATCGGTCTTGAGCAGCGCGAGCACGAAGCTGTGCACCCCCTCGTGCTCCTCCTTGGTCAGCAGCACGACCAGCAGCGGCGGCACCACCGAGTCGCCGAAGCTCGCGTAGGCGGCCAGGCGCTGCATCACCGGGCGGATCGCCGCTCGCTGGTCCGGCAGCGCCGAGGTCGCGAAGGCCAGCAGCAGGTTGACCCGCGTCAGCAGGGTCATGTCCGGCAAACCCCCGAACAGGCGCACCCCGAGGCTGCGCACGCTGGCGTGCTTCGACTCGACCGCCAGCGCGACGATCAGCTCCTCCGGCAGATCCTCGGGGCGGATGTCGTGGGCCAGCAACACGTCGGCCGCGAAGGTCTGCACGCCGGCCAGCGGATGGCGCACGAGGTCGTGCAGCACGTCGATGCCGAGGCCGCGCAGCGGGCGGGGGAAGGCGCGCAGCAGCGTCTCGCCGCCCTCACGCGCGCGCAGCTCGTGGGCCGCGTCATCGGGGAAGCCGAGCATCACCGCGATGGCGCCGGCGATCAGGGCCTCGGCCGCGCCGCCCCCGAGGGTCACGCTGGCCAGCAGGGTCCGCGCGTAGCTCCGCGTGTCGGCGTAGGCCGAGAGCACCAGGCCGACCATCAGGTCGCGGGCCCCGGCGAAGCGCGCCCGGTCGGCGTCGATCCAGCTGCGCGCCGTGCGACGAGCGTCGTCGACCGGACAGCTCGCCAGCGCCGCCACCAACTCGAAGTCCGGGTGGTTGGCGTCGTAGCGGGCCAGCGCCAGATCGTAGCCGAGCCGCGCCGTCACCTCGTAGGGCCGCCCGAGCAGCATCACGATCGCGTCGACGTCCAGCTGATCGCAGAACTCCTTGTTGGCCCGCAGCGCCCGCGCCGCGAACTCGTGCACCGGCCCGCACGCGCTCTCGGCCAGCAGGTGCAGCAGCCCCACCGGCATCTCGTCCCACAGCTTCGGGTACGCCTCCTCGCGGACCTCGGGCGCCGGGTCGCCCGGCTTGAAGCGACCCTTGCAGCGCCAGGCCAGGGTCACGCCCTTGAGCTCGTAGCGGCTGCTCTCACCGTACAGGATGTAGTTGAGCGCGAGGTAGGGCGCGAAGCGATCGAAGTGGGTGTGGTTGCGCTTGCGGGTGCTGTAGTCGTAGCGCGACATGCTGCGCGGCTCGGCGGCGTCCGCGTCGGTGAAGGGCAGCAGCACGCCGACGGCCATGCGCACGTAGCCGGCGGCGTCGCCGAGGCTGCCCAGGCGATCGAGCGAGCTCCAACAGCGCCGCCGCAGGTAGGTCCGCGTCTTGCTGCCGTAGGCCAGGCGACTGTCGGGCTTCTTGAGCTCGGTGGCGATGACGGTGTAGCGGCCGTCGACGTGGGTGCCGCGGCGGTTGGCCGCGTAGTTGCCCGGGGTCTTCTCGAAGCGGTGCGCGAGCAGGCCGAACACCTCGGCGTCGCCGCGCAGCTCGGCGATCTTGAAGATGTGGCGGATCTCGCGGAAGCGGCCCGGCTTGAGCTCGACCTGCCGCAGCGCCGCCAGCAACCCGGGGCGCACGATCTCGTCGTCGATGCGGTAGAGGGTCTCCAGCACCGCCGCCGATTCGCCGGCCGCGAGGGCCCGCGCCAACACCTCGGAGAACGCCTCCGCGGGCCCCTGCGAGGCCGCGTAGCGCAGCCCCGGCGGCAGCTCCTGCTGCGCCTCCGCGACCACCGCCGCGCGCAGCGAGCCACCCCACGCGCGCAGCATCTCCAGCGCCACCCGCTGCACCATCGGCGACTTCGCGGACTTCGGCACCAGCGTCCCGAGGTTGGCCAGCGCCTTGTCCGGCGTCAGCCCGAGCTGGCGCCGCGCCGTCGTCAGCGCCGCGAAGGTCGTCTCGTCGCCGCAGCGAGCCAGCGCCCACGCGAGGCTGTACTCGAGGCGCACGTCGCCCGAACCCAGCTTCGCCAGCATCAGCGGCACCGCGGCCTTGAGCCGCATCTCGCCCGCGCGCCACACCACCCGCCCGTAGTCCCACGGCCGGCGGAAGCTCGCGCTGTTGCCGAGCCGGGCCAGCACGGCGGACTCCCGCCCGAGCCCGCGTGCCCGCGGCGGCGGCGGAGCAGCGCGCTCACTCGCAGCTGTCGAGGAAGCGGCGGCCGCCGCCTCGGCGGTCTCGCTGTAGCCCTTGCGCTGCTTCTCCTCGACGAGCTTGGCGAAGATCGATCGCGCGGTCGGCTCGGCGACCGGCGAGTCCGTCTTGGTGCCATCCTTGAGCGGCTGCCCGCGGCGGCCGAATTGGAAGTTCACCACGAACTTGCCGCGGCTCACCTCGCACAGGTCGACAATGTAGACCTTGTCGGAGTTGCCCTCTCGGACGCCCAGGGAGACGCGGCGAATCAGCTTCACGACCTCCCCCTTTTACGCGAGGCACGAGCGCCGACGCAAGCCCACCCGCGATCTCGATCGGATCACGATCGGCTCCGCGAATCCTCGGACCCGAATCCTCGACCCCCCTGACACCACGCTTGACAGCGACGTGATAGCCTGACCCCGCTCATGCGCGTGCGATCCTGCGGGCTCCTCACCCCGGTGTGTTTGTTCAGCGTGATCGCCTGCGGCGAGGACCCGGTCGCGACCAGCGAGACCACTTCCGCGAGCACCACCGCAGAGACCACCGCAGCGACCACCGCAGAGACCACCACCGCCGCGCCCACGACGACCGCAGAACCACCGACCACCTCAGATACGCCGACCACCGCCGCGAGCACCGGCGAAGCCCCCGAACCACCCGCGATCGCGCGCGGCATCCGGCTCACGCGCGTGACCGCGACCCAGGGCGTGCAGACGGAGATCGTCCGCGACGGGCTCGAGCTGCCGCCCGAGGACTACGCCGTGGCGCTCATCAGTCGCCGCAAGACCGTGCTGCGCGCCGACTGGAGCCTCCACGCCAGCTTCGTGCCGCGCGAGCTCCTGGCCCGACTGACCTTGTACACGCCTGAGGGCGAGACCCACGTCGACGAGTACAAGGCGCTGGTCGAGGGTCCGAGCAACGACGGCGACTTCACCAGGACCTTCCGCTGGCAGCTGCCCGCCGAGCTGGTGCGCCCGGGCATGGAGTACCGCATCGAGGCCTTCGAGGCCGACCCCGAGGCGGCCAGCGGCGAGGTCTCCGACCCGCCCCCGATCTTGCCGCTCGCCGGCCGCGGCAAGCTGGTGGTCGAGGACAACCCGATGGTGATCAAGGTGGAGCTCATCCCGGTCAAGCACGTGTTCGATGGCATGACCTGCATGCCCACGATCACCGACGACGACGTGCTGGACATGCAGAAGTGGATGGAGCAGCACAACGCGGTCGAGCGCGCCGAGCTCACCGTCGCCGAGCCGATGGAGTACACCGAGTCCATCGGCACCGCGGAGGAGGGCTTCGTACCGGTCCTCACCGCGCTCGGCATCCACCGCGCCAAGGTCAAGCCCGCCGCCAACGTGTACTGGTACGGCCTGCTCCAGAGCTGCGACGCCTACCCGATCGGCCTGCTCGGCCAGGCCTACGGCATCCCCGAGGCCCCGACCGTCGGCCTCGCCTTCCAGCGCATCGCCACCGGCCGCTACCTCGGCAGCGGCGCCGACGCGCGCGATACCTTCGTCCACGAGGTCGGCCACAGCCAGGGCCGCTATCACATCCGCTGCAGCGGCGGCGAGGCCGGCACCGACCCCGACTATCCCCACCCCAACGGCCGCATCGGCGTGTGGGGCTACGGCATCCACGACACCCAGCTGCGCTCGCCCACCGGCTATCGCGACTACATGACCTACTGCGACAACAGCTTCGTGTCCGACTACGGCTGGGACCTGACCTACGGCTTCATCAAGGAGCTGTCGAGCTGGGACATGGCCGGCGCCCCCGCGGAGGACGCACCGCTGCTGGTCGGCACGCTCCACAGCGACGGCAGCGCGACCTGGTGGACCACCCGCGGCAGCGCCCCGCTGCGCGGCCGCAGTTCGGACACCCGCGTCGAGTTCGCGATCGCCGGCGAAACCATCACGCTGCCCGCGAGCGTCGGCGAGATCCCCGACTCGAGCGCCAAGGTCGTCGCGGCACCGCTGCCGCCACGCTGGGCCGAGGTCGACGCGCTGCGCCTCGTCGTCGCCGGCCAGCTGCGCCACGCGAGCCCACGCGCCGCTGTCCGCGAGCTGCACGCGGCGCCCTGAATCTGGCGGCGCTGGCTCAGGGCTTCGGCGTGGCCACGGCCGGCGTGACCGCGGGCGCGACGGCGGCCGGCGTGTCCGTGGCCACCGCGCTGGCCGCTGGCGCCGGCGTCGACTGCGGGGGCGGCTGCGGCCCGCCGCAGATCTTCGAGCCCACCTTGCAGCCGCGGACCTTCAACGCGTCGAGCATCTCGGGCACGCGCGGGGCGTACTCGCCGACGTGCTCGCGCCCACCGGCGACCTGCAGCACGACCTTGTACTTGTCGGTGACGACCAGCACCACCGTGTAGAACTTGGGGATCTCGGTGTCGTAGGCCTGGTAGTCGAAGTCGAAGCGGGTGCCGACCTGACCGTTGCCGGTCTTGACCGCGCTCTGAGCCTTCAGCACATAGCCGCGGTTGCCGAGCTTCTTGACCAGGTCGGCGCCCCAGAACGCGAGCGTGCCGCCCTTGACGTTGTCGAAGCGGCGCACGCTGAGGCCGACGTTGTCCTGGGCCTTCATGCGGGTCTCCCAGCCGTGCTCGTGGACCACGGCGAAACCGGCGGGCGGCTCGATCTTGTAGGCGGCGCAGCCCGGGAGCAGGGCGGCGGCGAGGAGCAGGGTGGATGCGTTGCGGTGGTTCATGTCAGTTCCACTCCGTCGCCTCGACGCCGAGGCCATCGACCCACGGGAAGGGATCGTTGCTCGAGGGGATCGTGTTCTGCGGCCCGCGCTGGCTCATGCGCACGGTCAGGGTGCTAAAGCCGATGAGGCTCTCCAACAGGCGCAGGCGACCCATCGCCTGCTCGAGCTCCATGGTGATGCGGTCGACCGACTCGCGGACCTTGAGCGCCTCGTCGACGTTGCGGGCCTGCTTGAGCAGGACCAGCAACTGCTGCTGGGTCTCCCGCAGCACCCGGATGCGCGTGACGAGGTCGACGTACTCCTCGGAGACATCGCGGGCCTGCAGAGTACGCGCCTCGACGACGCCCAGGCGCGCCAGCTCGTCCATCACGCCGCGCAGCGCCGGCGCGGGGATCCGCAGCACGTAGAAGCCCTGCGACATGTTGGCCACATAACCGCCAGCGGCCAGCGTCAGCGCCTCGGCCCGCTGCATGGCGTCCTCGAGCTTGTACACCGACACCTGCATCTCGGCGGTGTAGATGATCTGGCGGGCGAACTGCTTCTTCGCCTCGCTGCTGTCGGCCGGCGGGTCGCCCTCGCGGGCCTCGCTCGGCTTGGGCTTGGGCTCGGCGATGCGGTTGTCGCCGCTGCTGCCCGTCGCCGTGCCAGGCACCCCGCCCGCTGGACTGCGCGCCGGCGCGGCGGTCACCGAGGTCGGCTCGCTGCGGCTGTACGACTCGTCCTTGGCGTCGTCGTAGTCGATGCTCTTCTTGGACTCGGCGTAGTCCGCTGACGGCGCGCCAGGAGCCTCCTCCATCTCGCCGCCGCCGCCGCTCCCGCTGAAGCCGGCGGACTCCGGCATCGCTGGTGGAGAGGCTGCGTCGGAGTAGCTGCGCTTGGCGCAGCCCGGCGCGAGGCCCAGGAGGGCGGAGCACAGCAGCATCAGGGACAATCGCGACATCGGGGGCCTCGTATGGCGAGAGGGGCTCGGGTCAGGCCCGAACGCGGGGACCGGCCGCGAGCTTACACGGCTTGCGAGGACGCGTCGCCGTGGCAGATACTGGCCGTATGCGGATGCAACTGAGCCGCCTGGGGCTGGCGCTGCTGCTCGCCGGCAGCGCGACGCTGGCGTCGGCCTGCGAGGGCTCCGAGCTGGCCGCGACCCCGGCGCAGCCGTGGCCGACGGGGCTGCCGAGGCCGCCCAGCGCCGCCGAGGCGAGCGCGCTCAAGGCGTCCGGCGTGGCGTGGACCGACCCGCAGGTCCGGCAGTTCTATCTCGACCAGGTGGCGAAGATCGCCGACGCGGACGCGGAGCTGCAGCGCGCCGGCAAGTCCGTCGAGGCCAGGGCACGGGCCGCCTTCACCGCTCGCCACGAGGCGCGCATGACCGCCCGGGCGATGATGCAGGACGCCGCCGCGGTCGAGGCCCTGCGCGCGCGCGACCGCGAAAAGTACAACTCGCCCGACGGCCCGACCTTCGAGTACCTGCTCGAACGAGCCCAACAAAAGGGCCTCACCGGCGACGCGATCTTCCAGTCGATCATCGACAGCGCCCAGCGCACGGACGCGGCGACCAACCGCAGCATGGGGTTATAAGCATGGCCTGGCGCGTGGTGGAGCGACGGCTCGGAAAGGCCGGCGGCGAGAAGCAGCGCACGACCCGGCAGCGCGAGTGGGACCGCAAGTACGGCGAGGACCGCTGGGCGATCGGCTACGTGATGGACGGCGAGTTCGTGCGCCAGGACCACGCGCTCGAGTCGGTGTACTACCGCAGCTACGAGCTCCACTTCGCGGCCCACCCGGAGGACCTCGCGGCGCTGATCGACCTGGCGCGGGTGCTGCGAAACCCGCACGCCGAGGCGACCACCGGCGTCGACCTCCAGGTGCCGGCGATCACCGATTATTTGCAGCGGCACGGGCTCTCGCTGCGAGGCCGTGAGGTGGTCGACATCGGCACCTGGCACGGCGGCGCCTCGCACCCGCTCAGCGTGCGCCTGAGCCCACTGACGATCCGCTGCGCGGCCGACCCCGAGCGATCGCTCGAGCAATTCTGGCAGGAGCGCAAGTGCCTCGCCGTGTGGGACGACGCCCCGCCCCGACGCGGGGCCTGAGCCCACGCGGACCTGATCACGCGGGGCCTGATCACGCGGGGCCTGATCACGCCGGCCGATCGGGCCCGTGCTCGTCGCTGTGGCCGCCGGCACACTGGCTCGTGCCGCCGACCTCGTCGGCGACGCCGAAGATCGGCTCGAGCACGCGGCGCAGCGGCTCGTACAGGCGCTCGAAGAAGCGAGTGCGGGCCAGCAGGGGGTTGAGCCAGCCGCTGGTGATGCAGTAGTAGGTGTTGAAGGGCGGCGTGTGGTGACGCTGGTGGTGCTCGGGTCCGAGGATGAGGCCCCAGCGCTGGAGCGCGCGGACCACCCGCGGCGGGTCATCGAGGTGGGCCCAGCTGTGGAACTGGTTGGTGAGGAAGATGCCGAACAGGAACATCCCGATGTGGGCGCCGAGGAACAGGGTGAACAGGTTGGCGCCGACCGGCAGCAGGTAGTAGGTCGCCAGCAAGATCGGCACGCTCATGGCGCAGTTGGCCCCGTTGACCTCGAGGAAGTCGTGGCGCGTGATCGCCTTGGGGTCGATGTGGTGCTCGCGAAACGGCCGGATGAACACCGGGCCGACGAAGGGCTTGGTGGTCGAGCCGTAGTTATCGGCGAGGAAGTGGAACACGCCCGACGCGAAGTCGGCGGTGATGTAGCCGGCGATGAACGCGGCCGGCACCAGCCAGCCGGCGTGCGCCGTCGCGTCGAGGGCGATGAAGGCGCGCCAGACCTCGCGGGCCAGCAGGTACTCGAGCACGAAGAAGGCCAGCATGCTGCTGGCGTCGACCACCCGCATGTACAAGGGGCCGCTCATGTCGAGCTTGGCGGCCTCCTCCGCGGTGTGCGGCGCGGCGTGCATCTCGACCTGGTTGCGACGGTCAGCGGTGGGCATCCGGGCTCCGGGGCGGCGGCATTATACGAGCGTCGCTCGGCCGCCAGCTCATCGACCTGCTGCACACAGCGGCCAATTTTTCGCCGGCCCGGGTGCGCGAGCCGCTGCGCACCTGCCAGTCGCGGTGGCAGCTCCGCGAGGCGGCGAGCGAGCCTGCGCGCTCAGGCCACCGGAACGGCCGCCGGTGCGGCCACCGGAGCGGGCGGAGCAGCCGTCGTGCCCGACGGTTCCTCGACGACTGCGCGCGGGGCCGGGGCTGGGCCGGCCGCGGAGCGCCAGTCCTTGCCGACGATCAGGCGAGCGCCGCGGCTGAAGGCGAAGTAGTTCCAGCTCCAGTTGAGCACCACCTCGAGGCGGTTCTTGAAGCCGACGAGGTAGAGGATGTGGACCAGCAGCCACGCGAGCCACGCGAAGAAGCCGGCGAACTTGAAGCGGCCGAACTCGACGATCGCCCGGCGCCGGCCGATGGTCGCCATCTGGCCCTTGTCGCGGTAGCGGAACGGCTCACGCGGCTTGCCCTTGACCTCGCGCAGGATGTTGCGCGCGGTGCATCGGCCCTGCTGCATGGCGACGGGGGCGAGGCCCGGGAGCGGCTTGTCGTTGTGGAGGAAGTGGGCCTGGTCGCCGACGACGAACACCTCGGGGTGGTCCTTGAGCGAGCAGTCCTGTTCGACCATGACGCGGCCGCCGCGGTCGAGCGGGACCCCCAGACTCTTGTTTAGCTCCGACGGAGCGACGCCGGCGGCCCACAAAATCGTGGCGGCCTGGACCGACTCCTCGCCGAGGTCGACCCCGTCGGCGTCGACCCGCGTGACCTTGGTGGAGGTCCACACCGTCACGCCGAGCGACTCGAGGTCGGCGGTGGCGCGACTCGCCAGCTTCTCATCGAAGGCGGCGAGGATGCGCGGGCCGGCCTCGATGAGGATCACGCGGGTGCGGCGGGGGTCGATGCGACGAAAGTCGCGCGACAGCGTGAAGCGGCTGATCTCGCCGAGAGCGCCGGCCAGCTCGACCCCGGTCGGTCCGCCGCCGATGACGACGAAGGTGAGCAGCTTGCGCTGCTTGTCGGGGTCGGGCTCCTTCTCGGCGAGCTCGAAGGCCGTCAGCACCCGGCGCCGGATCTCGGTCGCCTCCTCGAGCGACTTGAGCCCGGGGGCGTAGGTCTCCCACTCGTTGTGGCCGAAGTAGCTCTGGCGGGCGCCGCAGGCGAGGATGAGGTTGTCGTAGGGGATCTCGGCGTCATCGGTGCGCAGCAGCTTCTTGCCGAGGTCGATGCCGGTGGCCCGCGCGAGCAGGACCCGCACGTTGCGCTTGCCGCTGAAGATCGTGCGGATCGGGTACGCGATCTCGGCGGGGCTGAGGCCCGCCATGGCCACCTGATAAAGCAGCGGCTGAAACAGGTGGTGATTGCGGCGGTCGATGATCGTGACCTCGACGCCCTTCGCGCCCGCGAGCACCTGCGCGGCACACAGGCCGCCAAAGCCCCCGCCGACGATGACGACATGACGCGCGGGAGGAGCGTTTGCAGGCCCAGGCATGGTGCCGCGCAGTATATCCCGATGCGCCCAGCAAGCCATGTCAGCCACCGCGGCCACCATGGCGCCACCACGGTGCCACCCGCCCCGGGTCCACGCTTGACGCGATCTGGCCGCTTCTGTAAACCTTGCGCTCGCATGAGCTCGTCCGAGATCAAGGTGTATCTCCCCGAGTGCAGCGGCGTGCGCGTGGTCGAGTGTTCGCCGGCCTCGTGGATGATCCAGCTCGCCCTCGAGGAGAAGGATCTGCCCTACCAGGTGAAGCTGCTGCCGCCCTTGACCGGCAAGCACGCGAGCCCCGAGCTGCTCACCAAGAACCCCCGCGGCACCTTCCCCGTGCTCACCGACGGGGCGATCGTCGTGTTCGAGCCCTTCGCGATCATGGAGTACCTCGAGCACGCGCACCCCGACCCGCCGCTGCTCCCCGGCACCAACGCCCTCCGTGCGCTCGCCCTCACGCGCATGCACGAGGTCCACAACCTCGCCGAGGTGTCCGAGCACCTCTACTCGTACCTCTCGACCACACGCGGCAAGGACCTCGAGCCCGCCACCGTGTACGCGCTGGCCGACGGCCTGCACGACGAGCTGTTCTTCTGGGAGTACTACTACGGCATGGCCCACTGGGCCGCCGGCTCCGAGCTCACCTTCGCCGACCTCGCGGTGTTCGTGCACCTCGCCACCGCCGTGCACCTCGGGCTCCTGCTCGGCGAGACCTACCCGAACCTGCGCGCGCTCTACCAGCGCATGCGCAACCGGCCGAGCGTCGATCACACCTGGCCGTCCGCGTGGAAGCCGAGCCCGTACACCTTCCTGCACCCGGCCGACCCCGACGACGCCTGACCTTTTACATAACCCTGACCGCCCGCCTCGCAGCCCTCGGCGACACTGCTCGTCGACAGCAACACGGAGCGAGGCACATGACGACGAGCAAGAAACTACGGGCGTGGGTGATGACGATCGGCGCGGTCTTCTGCGGCGCCGCGCCGGTCGGGTCCGAGGCGCAGGCCGCCCGCGTCGAGGCCGAGGTCACCGCGATCGCCGACGCGATGCTGGCCAGCATCCACGACCTGCGCACCCTCGCCGCCCTGGCCACCGCCGCCGACCCCCACGTCGCCGCGCTCGCCCGCCAGCGCCTGCGCGCGGCCGGCCCCGCCGGGCTCGCCGCCTTCACCGAGCTCCACGCCGACGCCCTCGCCACGGCCCTGCGCCCGCGCGCCGACGCCGGCGCCCTCGCGCGGATGCTCGGCCTGTCCGCCGGGACAGGTCCCAGCGCCGCCGAGCTGCAGCTGCAGGACAGCCTCGACGAGATCTGCGCCCAGAGGGACTGCGCCGCCGCCCGCCTCTACTGGTACACCGACCTCGAGCAAGCGAAGGCGGCCGCCCGCGCCAGCGGCAAGCCGATCGTCTCGCTGCGCCTGCTCGGCGACCTGCGTGACGAGCTCAGCTGCGCCAACAGCCGCTTCTTCCGCGCCCTCCTCTACCCCGACCCCGCCGTCGCCGCCCTGCTGCAGACCGAGTTCGTGCTGCACTGGCAGAGCGAGCGCCCGGCCCCGAAGATCACGATCGACTTCGGCGACGGCCGCAGCATCGAGAGCACCATCACCGGCAACAGCGCCCACCACGTGCTCGACCAGGACGGCCGCCCCGTCGACGTCCTCCCCGGTCTCACCACCCCGAAGACCTTCATCGCCGACCTCCAGCGCGCCGCCCAGCTCGCCCGCAGCAGCGCCGGCCTGAGTCCCACCGCCCGCGCCGCCGCCCTGCGCAGCCACCACGCCGCCCGGCTCGCGGATCTCGAGCGCCGCTTCAACGCCGAGCTCGCGGCGATCGGCCAGGGCCCGCGCCGCATGGGCCAAGGCGGCCGCCTCGAGGCCGCACCGCGGGCCGGCCGCGCCGCACCCATCGCCGTGTCCAAGGCTCGCATCGAGGTGCCGATGCTCGGCGCCCTCGGCGAGGACGTCGAGCGCCTCAGCGACGAGGAGCTGTGGGCCCGCCTCGGCGAGCGCCGGCTCGCCGAGCTCGAGCTCTCGTCGGCCAGCCTGAGCCTGCTGCGCAAGCAGCAGTGGCGCTCCGGTGACGCCGCCCAGGACGCCGCCGACTTCGAGCGCGCCCTCGCGGACCTCCGCGGCGCCGTCGCCCTCGACACCGTGCGCAACGAGTTCGACCTCCACCAGCGGATCCACCGCTGGTTCGTCGCCGACGCGGCCAGCCTCGACCTCGAGGCGCTCAATCGTCGCGTCTACAACGAGCTGTTCCTGACCCCGCGCAGCGACCCCTGGCTCGGCCTCGCCGCGCCCACGATCTACACCGGCCTGGTCGGCGGTGGCCGGCGCGTGCAGGCCCGCCTCTGAGGCCCGAGCGCGAACACGAGCGGTGTGTGCGGCAAGCTCACACCATCCGGGCGACACCCGCGAGAACTCGTGCCGCGCCGACCCGGCGAAGCTGTGCCACAGTCGCAGCGGCGCCATGAGTGAGTTCCTCGTCGAAGCGGCCCGCCACAACCCTGCGATCGCCCACAGCCTCAAGAAGCTGCGGCAGCGGGCCGAGGCCGCGATCCGCGACGCCGCCGTCGCCGACACCGTGCTCGACGCTCGCGACCTCGGACCCGGCGGCGACGACATCGTCCAGCCCCGCACGCGCGCCCCCTCCTCCGCCGCCCACCCGGGCGCCCGCCCCAACATCGACCTCGAGAAGAGCTGGAGCACCAACCTGCTGCACGGCGTCGCCGCGCCCGATGTGTTCGCCGTCAAGCCGCTCGCCGAGCTCGAGCTGCTGGCCCTGCGCTCCGCGCAGCAGCTGCGCCGTCGCCACGCCCGCCTGCGCCAGGCCACCGTCGCGGTCACCGTCCTCACCATCGCGGTGCTCGCCGCCGGGGCCTACACCGCGACCCTCGGCGACCCCAAGCTCGCCGGCGGTCTGGTGCTCGGCGGCACCGTCGTGCTCGCGCTGGTCGTGCTCAAGTGGCAGCCCTTCCGCCGCGCCGCCCGCTCCGCCGAGCTCGCCGAGCTCGCCGACGCCATGGCCACCAACCTGCGCCTGCGCGTGCGAACCCTCGAGGAGGAGCAGGACGCCCGCGCCCGCCAGCTCGAGCAATGGAAGGCGATCGTCGACCTGACCGACGCCGTGAAGCCAGGCTGACAACACCCCCGCGGCCCGGCACCGATCGTCGACCAACGACGCCGTGAAGCCGGGCCAACGCCGGCCCCGCGCGGTCCTGTGCGCGAGCAAGCTCTCCCGTGACCGCGACGCGGCTTGGGTATCCTGCCCGGATGCGCCACACCTCCCTTTGCCTCGCAACCTTGCTCACCGCCTGCGGCGGCGACCCCGTCACCGGCACCAGCGCGACCGAGACCGGCACCGGCGCCTCCACGTCCGGGGACAACCCGACCACCGCCGGCCCGACCACGCCCACGTCGACGACCGCCAACACGGCCACCGACGTCAGCGGCACCGTCGGCCAGACCGACAGCGCCACCACCGACACCCCGCAGACCTCGACCACCGCCGCCACCACCGACGCCAGCACCAGCATGCCGGTCCAGACCGACACCAGCGTCGCTGACACCACCACCACGGTCGGCGACACCACCACCGGCAGCACCAGCGGCGACGCCAGCACCGGCGGCGACGCCAGCACCGGCTTCGTCGACGCCTGTCCCTGCCCCGACCTCGAGGTCGCGCTCGACGACGGCATCTTCGTGCTCTCGATCACCGCGCAGCTGTGGAAGTACTTCCCCGAGACCAACATGTTCCAGCAGCTCGGGCCGCTCGGCTGCGGCCTACCGCCGACCACCTTCTCCATGGCGGTCGACCGCACCGGATACGCGTGGGTCCAGTACCAGGGCGGCGAGCTGCGCAAGGTCGCCGTGACCAACGTCGACGACTGCACCGACCCGGGCTACGTCGTCGGCCAGCAGGGCGTCACCAACTTCGGCATGGCCTTCGTGTCCAACAGCGAGTCCGACGCCTGCGACCGCATCTACGGCAACAAGGCCTCCGGCATCCCCGAGGGCAACGCGATCTCCGACTTCTTCTCGATCGACCCGATGACCCTCCAGGTCGGCGTGATCGGCAAGTCCGACTACGGCACCGCCGAGGTCACCGGCACCGGCGACGGCCGGGCCTTCTTCTTCGCCGGGCAAAACCCCGCCAAGCTGGTCGAGATCGACAAGGCCACCGCCGCCAAGCTCAACGTCATCCCCCTGCCCGGCGTCGAGCTCGGCAACGCCTGGGCCTTCGCCTTCTTCGCCGGCGACTTCTACTTCTTCACCAACAGCAAGGGCGGCCCCGGCAGCGAGGTCACCCACATCGACTACGACGACAGCGACAACAACGGCAAGCAGGACATCACCGAGGTCGTCGCCAACGCACCGATCAGCATCGTCGGCGCCGGCGTCTCGACCTGCGCGCCCACGGCCCCGCAGTGAGCCCCAGCGCCCGCAGTCACGTCGGCGCCGGCGTCTCGACCTGCCCGCCCACGCTCAGCGTCGGCGCGTCTTGTAGGTGATCACCGGCCGCAGCACCGCGATCACCCGACAAAGCCCGGCCTCGAGCAGCGCCGCGATCACGCTGTCGATGTCCTTGTAGGCCTCCGGTGCCTCCTCGTAGAGCAGCTCGCGGTCCTCGCAGATCACCCGGCTGCCGAGCGCCGTCTGCACGAGATCGGCCGGACGGTAGCGGTCCTTCAGGCGCGCTTTGGTGTCGCCGCGCTTCCACTTGCGCCCGGCCCCGTGCGCCAGGCTCAGGCCCGCGTCGTCGCGCGGCAGCGGCTCCACCAGGTAGCTGAAGCTCCCCCGCGAGCCCGGGATCACCACCGGACCCTGCGTGCTGGGGGCCGCGCCCTTGCGGTGCAACCAGCAACACGGCGTCCCCGGCAGCGCCTCGACGCTGTTGTGACACACGTCAAGCAGACCCACGAGCTCGGCCCCGATCGCCGCCGCGAAGCGACCCGCGATCACCGCCCGGTTGACCCGCGCCCACGCGACCGCGTGATCATGCCGCGCCATGTACTCGGCCGCCGCCGGGCCGTCGTCCTTGAGCCCCGCGGCCGCGAACGCATCGACGTGCGCCCGCAAGATCGACTCGCCGAGCCCGCGCGAGCCGCTGTGGACCAGCAGGCACAGCTGCTCCGGCACGAGCCCGAGCGCCGCCAGAGCCGCCGCGTCGTCGACCCGCTCGACCGCCTGCAGCTCGGCGAAGTGGTTGCCGCCGCCGATCGTCCCCAGCGAGCCGTCGTGCTCGCTCGCCGCCAGCCCGCCGAGCGCCGCCGCGATGTCGCCGTCCCACGCCGCGTCGAGGTCCTCGAGGCGATCGGCCCAGCGGTCGCGCTTCTGCTTGCGGCGCAGCAGATCGGTCCGCCACAGCCCCATCCCGCAGCCGATGTCGTTGCCGACCAGGTGCGGGTAGAGCTGCCCCTCGCACAGGAACGCCGCGCCGATCGGCGAGCCCTTCCCGGGGTGCAGGTCGGGCATGCCGATCGCCGCGCGCATGCCCGGCAGGCGGGCCGTCGCCTCGAGCTGCTGCACCGCGTCGCCCTCGATCCAGGTGCGCGCCGAGGCGACCACGCGAACGGTCGCGGGTGTGTCCTGATCCATCGCATCCCCCGGGAGCAGGCGAACGAGCGCGGGTGTGTCCTGATTCATCGCATCCCCTCCGGGAGCAGGCGGGCCAGCGCCCGCTTGCCGAGCTGGATCTTCTTCTCCGCGTACACGCCGTCGCGGCCGTACTGCGCCTTGAGCTTCTGCCGCACCGCCCAGTAGTCGGACCCGTCGAGGGGCAGGTGCAGCACCGCGTCGTACTTGCGCTCCCCCTGCAGGGTCGACAGCGGCATCAGGCTCAAGTGATACCAGACCCCGTCCAGGCGCTGCAGCTGATCGCCATCGGCCAGCTCCACCCGATCCCGCACCGCCGCCGCCACGCTCCGCTCCCGCGGCGGCGAGCGCCGCAGGATGCCGCTATGCGGGCACACCCAGGTCATGTGCCGCCACAGCGAGGCCACCACCGGCCGGCCGTGGCGGCGGTGCACCGGACAGCCGTCGACCACCTCGACCTCGCGCACCACAAAATCGTCGAGGTGCTCGAGCACGTGCCGCTGGATCGCGCTCCCGAGGCGCAGGTGCTCGCAGATCTCGGCGTGCACCTTGTCCCACGGGCGACCGACCTGCCCGAGCACGAAGCGGCGCAGCGGCGCCAGATTCTCGTTGAGGTACTTGCCATTGGCCTGCCGACCCCGGGCCGTCGACTCGCGCAGCGGCGCGTGCTCCGGGTCCTGACGGACCCGCTCCGAGTCCCGCCCGCGCGGGTGCTCCTTACCCTTCACCCGCGGCCGCTCCACGATCACCTTGAACATATCCCAGCGCATGACGCCTCGCTCAAAGTGCACACATTCGTGCGCACCGACAATGCACATACCCGCGGCGCCGCAGACCCGCCACCGACCCACGGTCGGCGCGGCTCCAAGGCCCGCCTCACCCACGCCCACACCCGCCGCCAGGGCCCGTGCAAGGCCTCTGTGCGGCTCACTCCCGCCGCTGGCGCGCGCTCCGGCGCGGACGACCGCCTGCTGGAACATCGCAGGCGTCGTCACACGTCAAGGCACGCCGAGCTATCGGGGGGCGCGGGCTCACGAGGAGCGATATGGATCAGAGGCGCAGCATGACAAAAACCCGCCTTCAGCGAGCGGCGTCCTATCTAAGGCAACGCCGCGGCTATGTCAACACTTTTAAATTTCCCGCCAATCTCAGCCGCCACTTCACCCCCCTGCCGGCGGCTCCCACAGCTCGACCCGGTTGCCCTCCGGGTCCATGCACCAGCCGAACTTGCCGAAGTCCGACACCTCCGTGCGCTCGTCGACCTCCACCCCGGCCGCGCGCAGCTGCGCCAGCATCCGCTCCAGATCGACCACGCGGTAGTTGATCATGAACGGCGCGCCGCTCGGCGCGAAGTACTGCGTGTCCGCCTTGAACGGGCTCCACACCGTGCCGCCAGGCGAGTCCCAACGCAGCATGGCGCCGGTCTCCCAGCCGAGCTGCAGCCCGAGGTGACGCTCGTACCAGGCGCCCAGCGCCTGCGGATCGCGGGCCTTGAAGAAAATTCCGCCGATACCGGTGACTCGTTCCATGAGGGGTTCTCCTCGCGTAGACTCGCGCGATCTCGTGCCTGTCCGCAAGTACCACGGCGAGACCGCGACGATCCTCTGGGGCGATGTCCACGCGGCCCTGCGGACCCTTGCGCCCGCCAGCGTCGACCTGATCGTCGCCGACCCGCCCTACAACCTCGGCAAGCGCTTCGGCGCCAGCCACGACCGCTGGCCCGACGAGCCCAGCTACCTCGCCTGGTGCGCCGGCTGGCTCGAGCTCTGCGTCGAGCGCCTCGCCCCCCACGGCAGCCTCTACCTGATGGCGAGCACCCAGTCCATGCCGCACCTCGACATCTTCCTGCGCGCCCGCCTGCACGTGCTCTCGCGCGTCGTCTGGCGCTACGACAGCTCCGGCGTGCAGGCCCGCCGCCGCTTCGGCTCGCTCTACGAGCCGATCCTCCACTGCGTGAAGGACCCCGCCCGCTACACCTTCAACGCCGACGCGATCCGCGTCGAGGCCCCCACCGGCGCCCGCCGTCGCCTCATCGACTACCGCAAACCAACCCCCGCCCTCTACAGCGCCGACAAGGTGCCCGGCAACGTCTGGTACTTCCCCCGCGTCCGCTACCGCATGCCCGAGTACGAGGAGCACCCGACCCAGAAGCCCGAGGCCCTGCTCGAGCGCATCGTCGCCGCCAGCTCGCGCCCCGGCGAGCTCGTGCTCGACCTGTTCGCCGGCACCTTCACCGCCTCGGCCGTGGCCCAGCGCCTCGGTCGCCGCAGCGTCGGCGTCGAGCAGGAGCCCGACTACGTGGCGATCGGCCTGCGCCGCCTCGGCCTCGCCACCCGCTTCCGCGGCGCGAGCCTGCGACGCAGCTGACCCTTCGGACAGGTCGCTCCGAGGTCCACCACCGACCCGAGCCGCGCGTCGCCACCGCGACGACGGTGTCATGCCGACCCTGACAGCGCCCCGGCGCCGCGACGCGTCGCGCCTCCCCGCAGCCGCTGAAGGCCCCCCGGCAGCCCGCAAGGCCCTGGCAAGTGGCTTGCATCGCGGCGCCGCCATGCTGACCACCACACCTCGACGTGAGCTCGCCCGACCGCTGGCCGCCCTGTTCGCCGCCCTGCTCGCAAGCTGCACCGAGCGCGACGTGCCAGGCACCAGTGACACCGCCACCACCACCGACGCCACCACCACCGACAGCCCGCACACCGGCACGAGCCACGCGGAGCCCACCACCGACGCGCCCGGCACCAGCTCCACCTCGCCGAGCACCACCAGCGTCCCCGGCACAAGCACCACGATCGACACCAACGACCCCGGCGAGTGCATCTACGAGGATCACGTGATCGTGCTGACGCCCGAGGCCTACGACGCCTGGCTACACGGAATGGGCGAGGTCGGCACCACCGGCACCACCGGCACCACCGGCGACACCGGCACCGGCACCACCAGCGACTCGAGCACCGACACCGGTACCAGCACCACCGGCGACACGAGCACCGGCACCAGCACCGGCGACACCGGCGCCACCGACACCACCGGCGCGCTCGAGTGGTCGAGCGAGCTGTGCAACCAGATCTGCGACGCCCTCACCTCGGCCGAGGCGTGGAACATCGTCAGCTGCGACAAGACCAGCGTCGACGCCGATGGCACCGTCACGATCCTCTGCGTCGAGATCGTCCAGAACTGCGACGGCCGCAGCCACGCATGCATCACCTCCCGCGGCGCCCTCGCCCACGCGGACCCCGTCGCCGCCTACCTCGCCCGCGCCGCCCACGACGAGGCCGCCTCGGTCTACGCCTTCACCACCCTCGCCGGCGAGCTCGCGGCCCACGGCGCCCCCGCGGAGCTGCTGGCCCGCATCCTCGCCGCCGCCGCCGACGAGCTGCGCCACGCCGAGGCCGTCGCCCGCCTGGTCGCCGCCCGCGGCGGTCGCTGCCGTCCGCCGCAGCGCCGCCCGATCGCCGCCCGCAGCCTCCGCGAGCTGGCGATCGAGAACGCCAGCGAGGGCTGTGTCCGCGAGACCTGGGCCGCCCTGCTCGCCGCTCACCAGGCCGAACACGCCGCCGACCCGCAGCTGCGCGCCGTGATGCGGGGCATCGCCGCCGACGAGGCCCGCCACGCCGAGCTCGCGTGGGCGATCGACGCCTGGCTGGACACCCGCGTCGACGCCGACACCCGCAGTGAGATCGCGGCCGCCCGCGCCAACATGGCCGCAGCCGTGCTCGCCAGCGTCGCCGCCGACTCGCCCGCCAACGCGCTCGTGCGCGAGGCCGGCGTCCCGGGGCGTGCCCGCGCCATGCAGCTCGCGGCCGGCCTCGCCGACGCCCTGTGGGCCGCCTGAAGCGACGCCCTCGCGTGCATCCACAACGACCGCGAACCCACGAACCAGCTCCGCGCGGCCCTGCGCGAGCCCGCCGGCGCTTGGCTTCCCGCCCCGCCCCGGGCATGCTGCGCCGTGATGCCAGCGAACAACCGAAGCGTCGGCTCGGTGCTCGAGCACGTGTTCACCCACGAGAACCCGACCACCGGCTCGCAGCCGCCGGAGCTGATGGCGTGGGTGGTGTTCGAGAACGGCACCGCCTTCTTCTCCGCACCCACCGATGAGCTCGGCAGCGACGCGACCCTCGACGAGCTCGTCGCCGCCGCGAGGATCGCCATGGCCGAGCTCGGCCCGGTCATCGCTGGCAGCCCCGCCGGCGACTTCAACCCGGTCTGCCTCGACGCCTGGTTCCCCGGCGAGTTCGTCTACTTCGTCACCTACGACCACCCAGCGATCGCAACCGTGGTGATCGCCGAGAAAGAGGACGACCTCGCCGCCGGCCTCACCGGTCGGGCTCGCCGCGAGGCCGATCTCGCCGGCCTCGACGCCCGCGAGATCCGCGACTTCCATGGCCGCGTGTTCCACCCCACCAGCCACTGATCCTCGCCAGGCAATTACCCAAAGACGCCGCCAATTACCGCCATCTCCGCATCCTCGCGTGATTTCCCGCGGCCCGGCCCCATTTGACATCCCGGGCGAACGAGCGCATCGTGCCGCGCGACAGGCACCCCCAGGTGGCTGTCGGCGCCGGAATTACGACCCGTGGCCCTGCCGGCCCGGTTCGCCGCGCCAACGTCGGAAGAAGAGAAGCATGTCGAGAAAACTGTTTGTCGGTGGTCTGAGCTGGAACACAACGGATGAGGGTCTTCGTGAGGCCTTCGAGAAGTTCGGCTCGGTGGTGGAGGCCAAGGTCGTGACCGATCGCGAGACCGGGCGCTCACGTGGCTTCGGATTCGTCAGCTACTCGGACGCCGCGGACGGCGTCACGGCCCAGAAGGAGATGGACGGCGCGTCCCTCGACGGGCGTGCGATCCGCGTCAATCCGGCCGAGGACAAGCCCGGCGGCGGTCCCCGCGGTGGTGGCGGCGGCGGCGGCGGCGGCGGCTTCGGCGGCGGCGGCGGCGGGCGTGGCGGCGGCGGCGGTGGCTTCCGTGACCGCGACAGCGGCGGCGGCGGCTACGAAGGTGGCGGCGGCGGGCGTGGCGGCGGCGGCGGTGGTCGCGGCGGCGGCGGCGGTGGTCGCGGCGGTCGCGGCCGCTACTGAACTCCAACCCCTCCATGCACACCCGGGCCTCATGGCCCGGGTGTTCGTGTTTAAGGGGGTCAACGCCCCCGCCCCCGCGACCGGTCCGAGATCCGTCCGCGATCAAACCGCACGCGCTCACGTGAGTTGCCACCAGACCAGGTATGGTGCCGCCATGGGCAGCGGCGGCAGCGACACCGACCCACTCGCCACACCCGACCTCCTCGCCGCCTGAGATCCGCCATGACTCGCCGCGCCCGCGGGCTCTCGCTCCTCCTCCTGCTCGCCCTCATCGGCGGTCTGACCGCGCTGCTGTGGCCCGCGCCGCCGCCGATCTTCCAGACCCGCACGATGCCCCTACCCGGCGTCCTGGCCGCCCGCTGCGACGAGTTCACGCCCCGCGTCGAGGAGCCCGCCGAGGGCGTGTTCGTCGCGATCGGCTACGACCTCGCCAACACGATCGTCCTGCGTACCTCCGCCGGCAACGTCGTCGTCGACCCCGGCATGGACCTCGCCCGCGCCGCCCTCGCCCGCGACGCCCTGCTGGCCCGCTCCCCCGGACCGGTCCTCGCCATCATCTACACCCACAGCCACATCGACCATGTCGGCGGCGCCCGGGCCTGGATCAGCGACGGCCCGCCGCCCCAGATCTGGGCCACCGACGCCTTCACCGGCCACTTCATCAAGCAATACGAGGCCCTGCGCGCCGCCGAGTCGCGCCGCGGCGAGCACCAGTTCGGCCGCAGCGTCGGCCCCGAGCTGCTCCCCTGCACCGCCCTCGGCCCGACCCCCGACCTCGACCACGCGGGCTCGACCGGCGCCCGCATGCCGACCCACACCTTCTCCGGCCTGCAAACGCTGCGCTTCGGCGACACGGAGATCGAACTCCACGAGGCCCACGGCGAGACGCACGACCAGCTCTTCGTGTGGATCCCCGCGCGCAGCGTGCTCCTCCCCGGCGACAACTACTACGCCGCCTTCCCGAACCTCTACACGATCCGCGGCACCAGCCCCCGCCCCGTGCGCGCCTGGATCGACAGCCTCGACCGCATGCGCCGGCTCGCCCCGGAGCACCTGATCCCCTCGCACACCCTCCCGCTCCGCGGCCGCGACACCATCGGCGCCGCCCTCACCGACTACCGCGACGCGATCGCCTGGGTCCTCGCGGAGGTGCTCCGCGGCGCCAACGCGGGCCGCGACGTCGACAGCCTCGCCGCCAGCATCGGCCTGCCTCCGCAGCTCGCCGACAAGCCCGCCCTCACCGAGCTCTACGGCCAGATCGACTGGTCCGTGCGCGCCATCTACGGCGCCGAGCTCGGCTGGTTCGACGAGCGCCCCGAACAGCTCTACCCCCAGCAAGACGCCGCCGCCCGCGAGGTCGCCATGATGGGCGGCCCACCAGCGCTGCTGCGCGAGGTCGAGGCCGCGTTGGCCCGCGACGAGCCGCGCTGGGCCCTGCACCTGCTCGCCAAGCTCCGCGCCGCCGGGTCGCCCGATCCCAGCCCCGAGCTCAACATCCGCGCCCTCCAGACCCTCGGCGAACAGACCAACAACAGCAACGGCCGCGCCTACCTGCTCGAGGCCGCGATCCGCCTGCGCCGCCCCGTGGCCCCCTTCGCCGTCGCGGTCGACGACGAGCTGCGCGCCGGCCTCCCGATCGACCTGTTCTTCGCGGCGATGGGCGCCCGCCTCATGCCCGAGCGCGCCGGCGCGGCCCATGAATCGATCTCCGTCCACTTCCGCGACACCGACGACCACTACGTCGTCACCGTCCGCCGCGGCGTCGCCGAGGTCGTGCGCGGCGAACCCCTCCCCGGCACCCCAACCCCGCTCGCCAGCATCACCACCGACACCGACACCTGGAAGCGCCTCGCCCTCGAGCAAGACTCCGCCGCCTGGGCCCTGCTCGGCGACCACCTCGACGTCGACGGCAGCCTCCTCGACCTGCGCCGCTTCCTCGCCTACTTCCGCCGCGGCGCCTGAACCCGGCTCGCCACGAACGCCGGCCCGCGCACATAACTCGCCGGCCCCGGCCCCATGAACACGAAGGTCAGCGTCTCGCGCAGCCCCTCCGCCCGAAAGCGATGATCGCCCGCGTGCGTCAGTCGCCCCTGCAGCCCGCGCCCCGCGATCGTCAGCGACCCACCCACAAGCTCGACCGCGATCGCATCGTCCCCCGCGACGTACACCCCCGCATAATCACTCGTCGGCCCCGCCGGCAGCGGCAGCGGCACGCGCTCTCCCAGCAGCTCCTGCACCCCGACCAGCGCCGTCGCCTGCAGCGGGTCGCCGGTGTTCCCGAGCAGCGCCAGCGCGAAGCCCCGCGCCGGCACCAGCACCAGCTCCGCCGCGAAGTCCCCGGTGTTCCCGCTGTGTATGTACAGCCAGCTCCCGTCGCCCAGCCGCCGCGCCCGCAGCCCCAACGCGGAGAACTCCCCCGGCCGCTCGTGCGTCGCCAACTCCGGCCGCAGCAGCGCCGCGATCGCCCCCGCCGACAGCGGTGACACCAGCGGATCACCGAGCCCCAGCGCCAGCGTGACCAGCTCGCCCGCCGACGCGATCATCCCGCCCGCCGGTCGCGTCCAGCTCGCCCCGCCCGCGCCGATCTCGAGGTCCTCCGCCAGATCCATCGTGAACACCCCCGCCCCGCGCCCGAGGTGCCCGCACGCCACGTCGCCGCGGAGCGCCCGCGTCACATCCAGCGTCGCGTGGCGCAGCCCGAGCGGCGCCAGCACCCGCGCCCAGGCCAGCGCCGCGTAGTCGTCGCCCGCGCTGCGCTCGATCGCCGCGCCCACCAGCGCGTAGCCGGCGTTGCTGTAGCTCCACAGCGTCCCCGGCGACGTCCACAGCGGACGCTCACCGAGCACGTCGATCCACTCGTCCCCCGGCGCCGACCACGGGTGCAGATCGGCCAGCCCAGCGCTATGCGTGAGCAGCTCGCGCAGCGTGATCGCGGCGGCCCGCCGATCGTCCCACGCCGCCAGCTCCGGCAGCAGCGTCACGATCGCCGCGTCGAGCTCCATCCGCCCCGCGTCGACCTCCGTCAACGCCAGCGCCGCCGTCACCAGCTTGGTCAAGGAACCGACGCGAAACCCCGTCTCCGCGGTCACCGGCGGCCCGCCAGCGCAGCGCTCGCCCGCCGTCGCCACGAAGCGCAGCGCCCCGCCCTCACCCACCGCCACGCTCGCCCCGACCCCGCCGAGGTTGCGATGATCGGCGCACAGCGCCCGCACCAACCCGCGGTAGCGGACCGGCGCCCCCTCATTGCGCCGCATGCAGGCCGCCCGCCGGGCCTCACCCGCGTCGCTCCCCGGAGCGACGAGCATCACCAGCAACCACCACCCGGCTCCCGTCACGGCCGCAGCATCGCCGTCCGTCCCCCGCCTGTCGAGCCCATGTATCCTCGCCCCCATGCATGGCCTGACTCGCCTCGCCCCCGCCCTCCTCCTCGCAGCCGCCTGCGGCGACTCCTCCCAGACGACTGCCGGCAACAGCCAGAGCGACACCTCCGTCACCGCCACCACCGACGCCCCCTCGACCACCGTCACCACCGCCACCCCCACCACCGGCGACGACCCCAACCCAACGACCACCACCAGCTCCGCCAGCGACTCCCTCGGCGGCAGCTCCACCGGCGACCCGGGCACCACCACCGCCACCGCCTCGTCCTCCACCACAACAACTACCGACAGCACCAGCACCGCCAGCACGGGCGCCGTCGACGACACCGGCACCGGCAGCAGCACCGACACCGGCACCACCGGCGACGTCGAAGCCTGCGCCTGCCCCGACATCGAGGTCCCGCTCGACGACGGCATCTTCGTGCTCTCCGGCGACGCCGAGCTGTGGAAGTACTTCCCCAAGACCAACAGCTTCGAGATGCTCGGCGCCCTCGACTGCCCCGGCCTGTTCCCCAGCACCTTCTCGATGGCCGTCGACCGCACCGGCTTCGCGTGGGTCCAGTTCACCGCCGGCGAGCTGCGCAAGATCGCCGTCTCCGACGTGAGCAAGTGCGAGGACCCCGGCTACGTCGTCGGCCAGCAGGGCGTCACCAACTTCGGCATGGCCTTCGTCTCCAACTCCGCCAACGACGCCTGCGACCAGATCTACGGCAACACCTACAGCGGCAACGGCCCCTTCGCCGAGGGCAACAAGATCGGCGACTTCATCACCATCGATCCCGTCAACCTGCAGCTGTCCAAGCTCGGCAAGACCAACTTCGACGGCGCCGAGGTCACCGGCACCGGCGACGGCCGGGCCTTCATCTTCGGCGGCAGCAACCCCTCCAAGCTGGTCGAGCTCGACAAGCAGGACGGCAGCGTCGTCAACGTCTTGCCGCTCGGCACCCTCGAGATCAACAACGGCGCCTTCGCCTTCGCCTTCTTCGCCGGCGACTTCTACCTGTTCACCGACAGCGACAACGACTTCACCAACAGCGAGGTCACCCACCTCGACTACGACGACAGCGACAACAACGGCAAGCAGGACCTCACCCTCCTCACCGACGCCGCCCCGCTGTTGATCGTCGGCGCCGGCGTCTCCACCTGCGCCCCGACTGCCCCGCAGTGAGCCGAGCCGCGGCAATTGGCCGGGATCGCGCCGACCTCGGCAAGTCGCCCGCTGACTACTTGCGCCGCGCGCTCGCCTGGGCGACCCTTGCCCGGCCGTAGATCCTCGCGATCTCCCCGGCTGGCCCGCCTCCCTGGCGGCCGCTTCGGTCCCCACCCCGCACACACCCCATGAAACACTCTCGCTCCCTGCTCCTCTCGCTGACCACGCTCGCGGCGCTCCAGGCCGCGGCCTGCGGTCCGACCGTGTTCGAGGACGCCACCGCCCTCCAGGTCGTCGGCGACCCGCCTCGCCTGCCGCCCCCGCCCCCGCCGCCCCCGCCCGAGCCCGAGCCCGTGCCGGACCCGCCCAAGCGCGTCGTCGTCGAGAACAACCGCATCGCCTTCGAGGAGAAGATCCAGTTCGACCTCGACAAGGCCACCATCAAGCCCGAGTCGGACAGCCTCCTGCAAGAGATCATCAAGGTCATCAAGGAGAACCCGCATATCAAGAAGATCGCCATCGAGGGCCACACCTCGAGCGAGGGCTCCGACCGCCACAACCTCAAGCTCTCCGACGCCCGCGCCAAGGCGGTCATGGACTACATGATCACCAAGGGCGGCCTGGCCAAGGAGCTGTTCACCGCCAAGGGCTTCGGCGAGACCAAGCTGATCGCCGACGAGTCCACCGAGGAGGGCAAGGAGAAGAACCGCCGCGTCGAGTTCAACATCACCGCCCAGGACGTCACCGAGAAGAAGGTCGAGATCGACCCCAAGTCCGGCCAGAAGAAGGTCCTCGAGGAGCATGTCGACCACGAGGACAAGACTGCCCCGCCCGCCAGCGACCCCGCTGCTGCGCCCGCCCCCGCGCCCGCGCCGTAGGGAATCAGGAGAACCACCATGACCAGCAAGATCCTCAAGTCCCTCTCCTGCCTCGCGTTCGTCGCCGTGTCCTCCGTGCTGCCCGGCTGCTCCTGCGTCGCCCGCGACGCCGAGACCTACCGCGCCGACACTCGCACCCTCCTCGAGACCCGCACCGGCGCCCTCAAGGAGTGCTACGACCAGGCCCTCGTCGCCGACGCCAACCTCGACGGTCAGGTGACCGTCAAGTTCAAGGTCGAGAAGAAGACCGGCAAGATCCTCGACCCCGCCATCGACCCCGAGCGCACCAAGGCCCCCGAGGCCCTCAGCTCCTGCATCGTCAAGGCCGTCGACGGCCTCACCCTCGACCCGGTCGACCAGCGCGAGGGCCAGGCGACGTTCAGCTGGACCTTCAAGGCCAACCCGCCGCTCGCCCACGACGCCTGAGCTGGCTGCCGATTGGTGGGCCGATCGGCCCACCGATCGCCCGCTGATTAGCCCACCGATCGGTCCACCGATCGGCCCGCTGATCGGCCCGCGGCGCCCGCTGCACAGGTCGCCGCATGCGGCCACCAAAAGGCTGTGCCCACGCAGGCGCGCGGCCTTGTCCGCGTGACATTCGCCCGGATCTCGTTACAATCCCGGCCGCCCGTGCCCCCCGCGCTCGACCGTTTCCAAGCCGTGTGGCGGTTCTTCTCCAACGCGTTTCGCGACTGGGATCAGACCGCCTCCTTCGTCCCCAGCTCGCGCTTCCTGGTCGACGCGATCGTTCAGGGCGCCGCGCTGAAGCGGGCCCGCGCGGTGGTCGAGCTCGGCGCCGGCACCGGCACCGTCACCGCAGCCCTGCTCGCCGCCATGCCCGCGGACGCCAAGCTCTACGCCGTCGAGATCGACGGCCCCCTCCTCGACGCCACCGCCCGCCGCCTCCCCGACCCGCGTCTGGTCCCGATCCACGGCTCCGCCGCCGACCTCCACGAGCTGCTCGCCGCCGCCGGCCACGAGGGCCCCGTCGACGCCGTCGTCTCCTGCCTCGGCATGAGCCTGCTGACACCCGAGCTGCGCCAGTCGATCCTCGCCAGCTCGATCGCCATGCTCGGCAGCGACGGCGTGTTCGTCCAGTACGGCTACCTCCACGCCCGCGTCGTCGTCTACAGCCCGGTCCGCGGGTGGTCGCGCTTCAACCTCCAGCGCTATCTCCAGGGCCACTTCGAGCAGATCCAGCAGCAGCGAGTGATGGCAAACTTCCCGCCCGCCGACGTGTTCGTGTGTCGTCAGGCCGTGCAGTCGGCTGCCCACTAGCTGCCTGGGCGACCGCGAATTCGGGTCGAACCGTGCAGTCATTTGCACACTGACCGTCATACTTCGGTCATGACATTGCGCCGCTCCGTCGCTCGGTGTATCGATTGCGCCGATCGGAGCCTTCGTTGACGACGCCGAACACCGACGAACTGTTTCAGAGCACCTACGACCGCGTGGCCGCCCGCTACGACGATCTATGGAGTCGCCACGTCCAGACCCCGAACGACCGCCTCACCCGCGGCCTCGGCCTGCGCCGCGGTGAACGTGTGGCCGACCTGGCCTGCGGCAGCGGGGCCGCGACCCTGCCGATGATGCGCCTCAACGCTCCCGGCGAGACCGTCGCCGTCGACCCCTCCGCCGGCATGCTCCACCTCGCCCGCGAGGCCGCGGCAAGCGAGGGATTGGCGCTCAGCGCCATCCAGGCCAAGGCCGAGGACTTCATCGCCGCCGCGCCCGCGGCCTCCTTCGACGTCCTGTCGATGCGCTTCGCCCTCGCCTACCTCGACTGGCACAGCGTGCTCCCGGCGATGGGCCGCCTCGTCCGCAGCGGCGGCCGCGTCGGCGTGCTCACCTCGCTCGCCACCAGCGCCCCGCAGGCCCTCACCATCTACCATCGCATCGCCGAGAGCATGGAGATGGAGATCAACGAGCCTCCCACCCCCAAGAACATCGGCATCGTCGAGGAGCTGCTCGCCCGCGGCGGCCTCCGCATCGACGACTCATGGCAGCACGGCTTTCGCCTGTGGTTCGGCTCCGGCGTCGAAGCCACCCGCTGGCTGCTCGACACCGGCTACGTCACCCACCCCGCCCTCAAGGGCCTCGAAGGCGAGGTCCTCGACGGCCTCGTCGAGCTCTTCGGCGCCCACCTCGACGGCGAGTTTCGCGAAGACGACGGCCTACCGCTCGACTTCTTCGTCACCGGCATCATCGCCCGCCGGCCCTGAACCCGGCGCCTGGCCTGAACTTGGGCCTGACCTTGGGCCTGGGCTCGGCCCAGCCAGCGCGCCAGCGCCTCAGCCCTGCGCTTTGGCCCGCCGCCGCCACAGCGACGGGTCATCGCTACGAAACACGCTGGTCGCCACCAGCACCAGCAGCCACAGCGCCGCGAGCTGCCAGAACAGCAGCTCGCCGCCGAAGGGCACCTTGGTCCCGTCCGGGCCGACGCTGTAGGTGACGTACAGATATCCGCAGAGCAGCGGCCCCGCCAGCGTCCCAAGCGCATACGAGACGTTCAGCAGCGCGTTCGATCGGTTGTAGTCGCGCGGCTCCGCGATCAAGCTCTGCAGCGCGATGCTCAGCGGGTACACCGGCGCGAGCACGGCCCCCGCGAAGAACACCATCGCCGCGACCACCGGGAACCACGGCAGATAGACCACGCTCACCGTGATCACCGCCCCGATCGCCACCAGCGCCCGGATCGTCTTCAGGTGCCCGTGGCGGTCGCCGATGCGCCCGAAGATCACCACGCTGACCGCCATCCCCGCGGCGAAGAACGCCACGAGCAGCTTGGTCGGCCCCTCCGCCACCCCGCGGTGATCGATCAGGAACAGCGGCAAGAACAGCACCAGCGAGCCCTGAAAGTACCCGTAGGTGAAGGTCGTCAGGCAGGCCGTCTTGATCTGCCAGTACAGCTGCAGCGCCCCAATCGGCGGGCCCTCCGGCTCCAACGCCGTCGACGCGTCGCCGTGCTCCGCGTGGTCCGAGCCCGCGACCGGCCCAATGTGCTTGTCGAGTCGGAGGAGCCCCAAGAGCGCCGCCAGCACCGCCAGCATCCCCGCGCACACGAAGGCCAGCTTGCTCGGCCCGATGTACACGAAGCCCGCCGCGAACACGCTGCCGATCACGTAGCCGATCGCCAGCACGATGCTGTACAGGCTGGTGACGAAGCCGCGATTGAGCGCCGTGGTCCGCATCAGCAAGATCGTCTCGATGCTGATCCACGCCCCCACCGAGAAGGCCCCGTCGATCGCCCGCGCCGTCGCCAGCCCCGTGAAGGTGGTCAGGAACGGGAACACCGCCGTCGCCACCCCATAGCCCGCCAGCGCCACCGCGAGCATCACCCGCGGCGACAGCACCCGCACCAGCGCCCCCATCGGCACCGCGAAGATCGCGATCCCGGCCGAGAAGAAGAACGCCAGACCGCCGATCGTCTGCTCGTCGATCCCCCGCTCCTTGTTCAAATACACCGCGACGATCGCCATGACGATGCCATAGGCGATGCCCAGCATCAGGCACATCATGTACGCGACGCGGATGCTGGGATCTTTGAGGATGTCTCGGACGGCCTGAATCAAAATGCTGCTACTTGCCGACGTGCCCGGTCTTGTTCACATGTCGGTGACGGTCTTGCCGTCGCAAGTGATCGTCACGTCGGTCGGCAGCACCTTCTTGTCCGCAAGACGCACCGCCGCGAAGCTCGATCCCGTGATATCGCCGACCGGCGGCTCCTTCACCTCGCCGGTGACCGTGCCGCAGTAGAAGTCGTCGGTCTTGATCGTCCCGGCCATGATCAGGCTGGCGACGATGTTCGCACCGGTGATCGGGTTGGCCTCACCCGTGACCATCACGATCCCCGCGTCGATCGTGAACGCACCGTCCACGATCTCCAGCCCCTCGAAGCACAGCGGGTCACCGATCGGCACCCGCGGCACCGTCACCTTGCCCGCCATCAGCGTCAGCGGCTGCAGGCAGCTCGCCAATAACATCTTCCCGTCCATCTCCGTGACCATGTTGGTGGCAATGAACTGCAGCGGCTTGCTGCGGTCGACCGTGGTCGACACCGCCAGCAAGAAATCACCGCTGATGTCGAACGCTGGCGGCCCCCCGGTCGTGGCCCCGGTGCCACCGGTGGGTCGGCTCGTCGCAGTGGTCGTCCCGGGATCACCCGTCGAGCTGCCCTCCTTGGTCTGCTCGGTGAATTCATCGAACTTGCCCTGCGGGTCCGGACCGCAGCCCGGCCCAAACAGCAGCCCGCACACGGCCAGCATCCCCAGCCCCCCGACTCCCCTCACCACATGGTGTTCGACCTGTACTCGCGTCATGGATGGCCTTCTTTGTTGCACGCCGGGACCGGCTTCCATAGTAGAGTGCGACCGCCTCTCCGCTCAAGCGCCGTTTCGACTCGCCGCGCTTTCTCTCCGCCGCTCCGCCCACCGCGAGGATTCCCATGGCCCGCCCGCTACGCTCCCGTCCGCGTCGTGCACCCCTCTCTGCCCTGGTCCGCTGCGCCGCGATCCTCGGCCTCTCCGGCGGCGTCACGGCGGCCCTCAGCGTCAGCCTTGACACCACGGCCCACGCCTCGGGTCTCTCGGCCGCCCGCTTCGGCGGTGAGCACGGACACCCCACCACGGACAACCCGACCGCGATCTACTACAACCCCGCGGGAATCGCGCTGAAGCCCGGCACACGCATCATGCTGGACGCCAACCTGGCGTTTCGCTGGGCCAGCTACCAGCGCCCCGAATCCGCGATCAACAACCCCGGCACCGGCACGCCGGACGACGGCACCGCCGCCAACTCGGGCACCGCCAAGCTGCAAAACACCCTGGTCAGCCCCTTCTTCGGCGCCCACTCCGACTTCGGCACCAAGATCTTCTCCGCCGGCGCGGCCCTCTACTTCCCCTTCGGCGGCCAGGCCGTGTGGGGCCAGAACTCCGCCTACGCCAACAGCAGCGCCTACCCCGGCGCCCACGACGGCCCCCAGCGCTGGTACACGATCGACGGCAAGATCCGCTCGATGTACATCACCGGCGCGATGGCCTTCAACATCCCCCAGATCGGCCTCAGCATCGGCGTCTCGGGCAGCGCCATCCGCAGCGAGACCGACACCATCCGGGCCCGCAACGCCGACGGCAGCGATGACCTCGTGATCCCCCCCCCAATCGGCAGCCGCAAGGAGGGCCGCAGCTGGCTCGAGGCCTCCGGCTGGCAGGGCGGCTTCGGCATCGGCGCCATCTGGAACTGGCAGCAGCGCCTGTGGATCGGCGCCTCCTACACCAGCCAGCCCAACGTCGTCGGCGGCATGACCCTCAAGGGTAAGCTCTCCAACGCCCTCGCCAGCCCGATGGTCCCCACCAAGTCCCCAGCCGAGCTCACCCAGACCCTCCCCGACATCATCCGCCTCGGCTTCCGCGTCCGCCCGACCGAGCGCGTCGAGCTGCGCCTGTTCGCCGACTACACCCGCTGGTCCGTGTTCGACAAGCAGTGTGTCCTCGACGCCAGCGTCAAGGACCGTGGCTGCGGCTTCACCGGCGCCGACAAAGCCCTCACCGAGCCCGAAGGATTCGGCGCCGAAGAGAAGGATCCCGACGGCCCCGATGGCCCCCTCAAGTCACCGACCAACGGCACCATCCAGCACCTCCCCCGCTTCTGGAAGGACGCCGGCGGCGTCCGGGCCGGCGCCTCCTACTGGTTTCTCCCCCAGCTGGAGACCTACGTCGGCGCCGGCTACGACAGCAGCGCCGTCCGCCCCCAGACCCTCGACGCCGCCCTCATGGACATGAACAAGATGTCCTTTAGCCTCGGCGCCCGCTGGCAGATCGTCAAGCAGTTCGCCATGGCCCTCACCATCTCGGACATCGCCTACTTCAAGGTCGACACCAATAAACGCAGCGTCCTCAACAAGTTCGCGGCCCCCACCAAGCAGGCCTCGGCCGAGGGCATCTACAAGCAGAACATCCTGCTCGCCAACCTCTACCTCGACGTCCGCTTCTGACCTGTCGCGCATCCGGGGCCCGGCCATGCAGGTGACCGCCACCTCGCTGCGCCGGGCCCTCATCGCCACCAGCGCGGCCTTCTCCGCCATCGGCCTGCTCGCCGAGCTCCTGCGCGCTCGCCTCGGCCCGCACCCCATCTGCTCCCTGCTCTCGCTCAGCTTCGAGGGCAACCTGCCGTCCTGGTACGCCAGCGCCCTGCCGCTGCTGTGCGCCGCCCTGCTCGCCTCGATCTCCGCCAGCGAGGCCGAAGATCGCCGCCACTGGCAGGCTCTCGCCCTCGGCTTCCTCGCCATCTCCATCGACGAGGCCGTCGGCCTGCACGAGCTGCTCGGCGGCCTGTTCACCACCACCGGCCTACTCCACTTCGGCTGGGTCATCCCCGCGTCGCTCCTGGTCCTCGCCCTCGGCCTCGCCTTCCTCGGCTTCCTGCGCCGCCTGTCCCGAGAGACAGCCCGCCGCTTCGTCCTCGCCGGCGCCGTCTACGTCACCGGCGCCGTCGTCTTCGAGCTCCCGCTCGGCTGGTGGAGCGAGCAGCACGGCGACGACAACCTCACCTATTACCTGCTCGACTGGTGCGAGGAGACCCTCGAGCTCGCCGGGCTCACCCTGTTCGCCAGCGCCCTGCTCACGCGCCTCACCGGCCGCGAGCTCCGCCTCACCGCCTGATCACACCTCGCCCCGGCGCACCGACCAGATGAAGCCGTCGTACCAGAAGTGCATCAGCGACACGACCAGCGTCAGCCCCAGCGCCGCACGCTGCTCGCGCCCGTCCACGCACTCGGCCCACAGCCCGTAGGCGAACGCCGCCCCGACCATCAGTAGCAGCGCCGCCGCCCCGCCGAGCCGCGCCCGCTCGAGCCCGAGCCGTCGCCGCAGGTTGCCGCGCTCGCTCCACCACACCAGCCCGAAGTACTGCCACGCGTGAAAGAAGTTCATGACAAAGAACGCCTCGCCGAAGCTGTCGAAGCCCCAGCACACCAGCGAGCACAACCCCGTGAACACCAGCAGCAGCAGCTTCTGCCACGACACCCGATAGCCCCGCCGCGCCAGCCGCAGATACCCCAGCACATACACGATCAAGTACAGCCCGCCGAGCACCAGCAGCCCGCGCGCGAGCAGCCCCTGCTGCGCCTCCGCGTACACTGGCACCGCGCGAAACACCGTCGCGCCGACCTTCTCGAAAGTCTCCAGCACCGCCAGGTGCGCCAGCAAGGTCGCCCCGGCCAGCAGCGGCCCGACATACAACAACACGTTCAACCCGAGGTCGAGGCGCCGCCCCAGCGCCGGCGGGTTGCCGCGGCGCGCGTCGTAGATCCTCCCGAGCCCGAAGGTCTGCAGGCTCGAGTGCAGCACGTCCCACCACACCGTCACCACCACCGCGATCGCCAGCGCCCAGTCCGACGCCCACAACAACAGCCACAGCAGCACCGGCACGCCGACGAAGCGCCAGCGATGCCGCGCGAAGATCCGCGGGTTCCCGTGGCTGCGCACCACCACCAGCACCAGGTGCGCCATGATGAAGCTGCCGATGAAGATCCCCGTCGCCGTCTCCGCGTGCCCCCACAGCCGCAGCGGCTCGTCCGCCAGCGCCGTCCCCGAGATCGCCGCGCCCACGCCGAGCGCCAGCAGCGGCGCCCCCACGAACATCACCGCGTCATACACCGGCCCCGCGATGTAGCCACTGCTGGCGGCTATGTCGCTCGTCGCCACACGTTGGCAATGCGCGTCAGTCACCGGCCCCGCGATGTCGCCACCGATGGAACCGTCGCGCACGCGCCATCATAACGCCATCGTGGCCCCGTCGTCGCAAGGGCCCATCACGGGCTATCAGTCATGATCCGCTCGACCCCCCAGCCCTCCACCTCTCGCTTGCGCAGCGGGCTGTTCACCGTCCACACCCCTACCTGCAAGCCCTGCCCGTGATATCGCCGCACCGTCGCGGCCGTGCACAGCCGGTGATCGAGGTGCACCGAGGCGCAGCCGAACGCCTGCGCCCCGTTCACATGCAAGAAGGGCGGGCTCTCGGCCGCCAGCAACAGCGCGTGCTCGTAGGCGCTGCCCGCCCCCCGCGCGGCCAGCAGCATGCGCGGGTCGAAGCTGCTGAGCAGCACCCGCGGCCGCCCCGACAGCACCCGCACCGCCTCGCGCCCGATCTGCGCCCCGCCGGCCTTGAGCTCCACGTTGAGCCAGCGATCCGTCGGCCATACCCCCAGCAGATCACGCAGCCGCGGGATCTTGCCGCCGCGCAGCAGCGTCACCGCCGACAGCTCCTCCCAGGTCAAGTGCTCGACCCGCTCGTGCCGCCCCGCCAGCCGCAGCAGGTCGGCGTCGTGGAACACGATCACCTCGCCGTCGCGGCTCAGCTGCACGTCGAGCTCGACCCCGTCGGCCCCCCGCTCGAGCGCGTGCAGGAACGCCGGGAGTGTGTTCTCGAGGCGAGCGTCGCTCGCTCCACGGTGGGCAAAGATCATCATGGCGTGGCCTCCCTTTCTCTCTCAGCACCTGCCGCCTCAGCGCCGGCGGATGCGCTCCATCCCCACCACCGGCTGCAAGCGCTCCGGCACCACCACGCTCCCGTCGGCCTGCTGGTAGTTCTCAAAGATCGCCACCAGCGCCCGCGAGCACGCCACCGCCGTGCCATTCAGCATATGCACGTGCCGCGGCTTCTGCTTGCTGCCATCCGGCGCCAGCGGCCGGTAGCGGATCTTCAGCCGCCGCGCCTGATAATCGGTGCAGTTGCTCGTGCTCGTGATCTCGCCGTACGCGCCGCGCCCCGGCATCCACGCCTCGAGGTCGAACTTGCGGTACGCCGGCCCGCCGAGGTCGCCGCTGGCGATGTCGATCACGCGGTACGGGATCCCCAGCCCCTGAAAGATCTCCTCCTCGATCGCCAGCAGCTTCGCGTGCATCAGCTCGCTCGCGTCATCCTCCGCCGACACGAACGCGAACAGCTCGACCTTCGTGAATTGATGCACGCGGTAGAGCCCGCGCGACTCCTGCCCCGCCGAGCCCGCCTCGGTGCGAAAGCAGTGCGACACCCCGGCGAGCAGCAGCGGCAGCTGGTCCTCCTCGAGGATCGTGTCGGCCAGCATGCCGCCCAGGGTGATCTCGGCGGTGCCCACCAGGCACAGGTCGCTGTCGGCGATGCTGTAGATCTGCGTCGACTCGCCCCGCGGGTTGAAGCCGAGCCCGCGCAAGATCTCCTCGCGCGCCAGGTCCGGCGTCACGTGCAAGGTGAAGCCGTGCCTGCGCGCGACCCCCAGCGCGTAATGCTGCAACGCAAGGTCCAGCAGCACCGCCTCGTTCTTGAGGTAGTAGAACTTCTGCCCCGCGACCTTGGCCCCGCTGGCGAAGTCCACCAGGTCGAGCGCCTCGGCCACCGCCAGGTGATCGCCCGGCACGAAGCCCTCCGCCGCGAAGTCACGCGGCACGCCGACCCGCCGCAGCTCGCGGTGATCCTCGTCCCTCGCCCCGCGCGGCGTGTCCGGATGCGTCAGGTTCGGCACCCGGCTCCACACCTCGTCGCGCTCCTGCAGCGCCGCCTCGGTCTCGACCGCCAGCTGCTTCTCCAGCTCGCGCAGCCGCCGACCCTCCTCGATCAGCAGCTCACGCGCCGCCGCCTGCGCCGCCTTCTCGAGCTTCCCGACCGCCTTCATCCCGGCGCTGGTCTCGTTGGCCGCCCGCCTGCACTCGTCCTGCCGCTGCAGCAGATCGAGGTAGCGCCGGTCCAGCGCCACCAGCCGCTCCACCGTCCGCGCCGCCCAGTCCGGCCCGTCCCCGGGCCCGAGATCCGCGTACACCCGGGCGTGCCGGTCGGCGAGGTTCTGGGCGATCGCCTGGCTGTCGTCGCGTAGCAGCTTGATGTCGAGCATGGCGCGCGGATGGTAACAGACGCTTGACCCCCGGAGCGGCCTCGTCCATGCTCCGCCCCCCCGGGACTACCTGCCTGCAGGACCCGTCCACTCCTTCAAGAGCACGAGTTTCGACCATGGGATACGGAGACAACCGCCGCACGCCGAAGATGAACCAGCGCAAGCGCCAGACCAAGCTCCACCTCCGCCTCAAGCGGCGGGCGCTCGAGGTCCGGGCCCAGCGCCAGTCCAAGAACCCCCTCCAGGCCGCCGAGCCCGCGGGCAAGAAGAGCAAGGTCAAGAAGGAGAAGGAGAAGGCCCCGCGCACCGAGAAAGCGGACAAGGCCGACAAGGCCTGAGAAGCCCTCGAGTCCGAGGTCCGAGGATCCTCATCCTCCTGCGGCCGGCCGACCAGGCGCCGCGGCTCTCCCGAGCCGCCCACCTCGGTCCGCCGGCCCTTCGTGCGCCCGGCCCCTGAACACCCGCGCCCCTCCCGGCACCTGTCCCTCACGCCAGGTCGCCGCGACCAGCACACGCCGCCAGCCCGGCCCAGCATCGGCCCTCGAGCCGGCACACGCCGCCAGTTTTTTTGTCCGCCGGCCCCTCGCGGGTAGATCGGTCGTGCTGCCCCTCTCCCTCGAGGCCCGCACCGTGGCTCGCCCGCTCCCCCAGATCGCCAGCTTCTTCCTCGCGCTGATCGCCGCCCACGCCGGCCTCGCCGTCGCCGGCCCGTCCGACGCGCCCAGCTCGCTCGCCGCGGTCCTCCCCCGACCTGCCCCCACGGACAGCCCCGCGCAATCTGTCCCCACGGACAGGTTTAACAGCCTCGCCGCAGCTGTCCCCACGGACAGCCCCACGCAACCTGTCCCCGCGGACACCCGCCACGAGCCCGACTGGCCGACCACGATCGCCGCCCGCCTGGCCACCCTGCGCGCCCACCCGCGCCCGCTCCCCGCCGCCGAGGCCCAGGGCGCCCGCCTCCTCGCCCTGCGCCAGCAGCTCGCCGCCGTCGTGCGCCGGGCCGGCGGCGCCCGCATCGGCGTGCACGTCCGCGACCTCGACAGCGGCCGCGCCCTGTTCGACCACCGCGGCGACGAGCACTACAACCCCGCCTCCAACCAGAAGCTCGTCACCGCGATCGCGGCGGTCGAGCTGCTCGGCCCCGACTACCGCTTCGCCACCCGCGTGCTCCGCGTCGACGACGCCCTGATCCTCGTCGGCGAGGGCGACCCGAGCCTCCAGCTCGCCGACCTCCACGCCCTCGCCAGCGAGATCGTCGCCGCCGGAGCCCACCTCGGCATCCGCAAGATCCTCGTCGACGACAGCGCCTTCAGCCCCGAGCGCTACGGCCCCGGCTACAGCGCCCAGGGCGACGGCGCCAGCTACACCGCCCCGAGCGGCGCCCTGTCCCTCGCCTTCAACACCGCCGTCGCCACGATCCGCCCGACCACCCCCGGCCAACCCGCCAGCGTCGACCTCACCCCCGCCAGCGCCCACCTGCGCCTGCAAGGCGAGATCCGCACCGGCCGCGGCCGCGAGCTCCGCGTCGTCAGCCGCGACGCCGACGACCTCACCGTCTTCGAGCTCGACGGAGCCCTCCCCGCCGGCCACGCCCCCGTCACCGTCCGCCGCCGCGTCGCCGACCCCGCCCTGTTCACCGGCCACGCCTTCGCCGAGCTCCTGCGCCAACTCGCCGACAACACCAACGACGCGCCGCTCCCCGTCACCCGCGGCCGCGCCCCAACCCACGCTCGCGACCTCGCGGTCCACCACTCCGCCCCGCTCGTCCAGGTCCTCGCCAGCTCGCTCAAGTTCTCCAACAACTTCACCAGCGAGCAGGTCCTTCGCACCGTCGGCTGGCGCATGTCCGGCGCCCCCGGCTCGTGGCACACCGGCCGCATCGCCGTGCTCGCCCTGTGGTCCGCGCTCGGCCTCGATCCCGCGGACCTCGAGTTCGAGAACGGCGCCGGCCTCAGCCGCCACGGCCGCGTCAGCCCGCGAGCCCTCGTCGCCCTGCTCGCCCGCACCCGCGAGGAGGGCTCACCCGCCGCCGCCCTCATGCCGACCCTCGCCAGCGCCGGCGGCGAGGGCACGCTGCGCCGCCGCCTCACCGCCAGCGACGGCCGCGTGCGCGGCAAGACCGGCACGATCTCCGGCGTCAGCGCCCTCTCCGGCGTGGCCGCCAGCGCCGACGGCCGCGCCGCCCTCGGCTTCAGCGTCCTCATCAACGGCGACGGCCCCGCGACCCACCACCGCCGCGTCCAGGACCGCGTCGTCCTCGCATTGCTCGCGCACCTCGATCGCCTGCCATAGGAAGTCGCCAGGCGCCGGCCGCGTTGGTAGCTTCGTGCCAGCCATGCCAGCCAAACGCCTCCTCCTCGTCTTCGGCGGCCGCAGCTCGGAGCACGAGATCTCGCTCCGCAGCGCGACCGAGGTGCTCGCCGCCCTCGACCACGCGCGCTTCACCCCGGTCCTGCTCGGCATCCGCCGCGACGGCGGCTGGCGCACGGGCAGCAGCGACACCCCGCTCGCCGGCATCATCAGCGACGGCGAGCCCGTCCACGACCTCCGCGCCCTCGCCCCCGACCTCGTGTTCCCGGTCCTGCACGGCCCCCACGGCGAGGACGGCAGCTTCCAGGGCCTGCTCGAGGTGCTCGGCCTCCCCTACGTCGGCAGCGGCGTGCTCGCCTCGGCCCTGTGCATGGACAAGGCCCTGATCAAGCACGTGCTGCACCACCAAGATCCGCCGGTCGCCGTGGTCCCGTGGATCGAGCTGCACGCCGACGCCCTCGAGACCCTGCACGAGCGCCAGCGCATCGTCGACCGCGCCCACGCCGAGCTCGGCTTCCCCTGCTTCGTCAAGCCCGCCAACCAGGGCAGCTCCGTCGGCGTCAGCAAGGCCGGCGACCACGACGAGCTGATCCACGCCCTCCAGCTCGCCGCCCGCTACGACAGCAAGATCTTGATCGAGAAGGCCGTCGACGCCCGCGAGGTCGAACTCTCGATCCTCGGCAACGGCGACGACGCCACGATCGTGAGCGGCCTCGGCGAGATCGGCCTGCCCCCCGGCGAATGGTACGACTACGACAACAAGTACCTGAAGGACACCGCCACCCTACAGATCCCGGCCAATCTCCCGCCAGAGCTCGCCGCCCGCATGCAAGCGATGGCATTACGCGCCTATCGCATCGCCGGCTGCAAGGGCCTCGCCCGCGTCGACTTCCTCATCGACCGCCCCAGCATGGAGCCCTACCTCAACGAGATCAACACCATGCCCGGCTTCACCTCGATCAGCATGTACCCCAAGCTCCTCGGCCACATGGGCATCGGCTACACCGAAGTGCTCACAAAGCTCTGCGAGCTCGCCCTCACCCACCACGCCGAGCGCCAGCGCCTCAGCGTCACCCGCTAATGTCATGACCTCCCCCACCCCGCGCGTCGTCTCCGGCATCCAGCCCTCCGGCACCATTCACCTCGGCAATTACTTCGGCGCCATCCGCCAGCACATCGCCCTGCAGGACACCCACCCCGGCGACGCCTTCTACTTCATCGCCGACTACCACGCCCTCACCACCGTGCGCGACCCCGCGGTCCTGCGCGCCCACGTCTTCGACTCGGCCCTCACCTACCTCGCCCTCGGCCTCGACCCCGCGCGCGCCACCCTGTTCCGCCAGTCCGACGTCCCCGAGGTCACCGAGCTCGCCTGGCTGCTCGCCACCGTCACCGGCATGGGCCTGCTCGAGCGCGCCCACAGCTACAAGGACAAGCTCGCCAACAACATCACCCCCAGCGTCGGCCTGTTCTTCTACCCCGTGCTCATGGCCGCCGACATCCTCGCCCACGACGGCACCCTCGTGCCCGTCGGCAAGGACCAGCTGCAGCACGTCGAGATGGCCCAGGACATGGCCACCCACTTCAACGAGGCCTACGGCCGCGACCCGCCGGTCCTCTACCGGCCCGAGCCGCTCCCGGCCAAGGCCGCCGTCGTGCCCGGCCTCGACGGCCGCAAGATGAGCAAGAGCTACGACAACAGCCTGCTGCTGTTCGAGTCGGGCAAACCGCTGCGCAAGCGCGTCGGCCAGATCGTCACCGACTCGACCCCGCTCGGCGAGCCGCTCCCCTTCGCCACCTGCAACGTCGTCGCCCTCCTGCGCCTGTTCTGCGACGACGCCGAGCTGGCCGCGATCGAGACCTACTATCGCGACGGCCGCCGCGACGGCGCCCCCTTCGGCTACGGCCACGCCAAGCTCCTGCTCGCCGAGAAGATCGAGCAGCACTTCGCCCCCGCCCGCGCCCGCCGCGAGCAGCTGCTCACCCCCGCCGGCCGCGCCGAGATCGAGGCGGTGCTGGCCCGCGGCGCCACGAAGGCCCGCGCCGTCGCCAGCGCCACCCTCGCCCGCTGCCGCCGCGCCTGCGGCCTGCGCTGACCACCTGTCCCAATGACCAGGCGACCCAGCCACCGCGCCAACCACCTGATCGCCTCCGCTGACCACCTGTCCGAATGACCAGGCGACCCGCCACCGTCGCGACAACCGCGTCCTGCTGGCCGCCGACGTCAACCTCGAGCTCGCCGATCTCGAGCCCCTGGTCCTCCGCATCTTCGGCGCCGGCGACCGCCTACCCGGCTGGTTTCGCCGCAAGCTCGCCCGCGAGAGCGTCGACCCGGCCTGCTCCTCCCTGGCCTTTGGGCCAGGTGACGAGCTCGTCGGCTACTTGCTCGTCGGCGCCGAACCCGGCCCGCCTGAACCCACGGCCCACTGCGCCGGCCTCGGCGTCCTCCCGCAGCACCGCGGCCGCGGCCTCGGCCCCGCGCTCGTCGCCTGCTCCATCGCCGCCGCCCGCCGCCGCGCCGCCGCCCTGCACGCCCTCGCCGAGCCGCCGCTCCGCGGCTTCTACGAGCGCCTCGGCTTCCACCCGCTCGCCGCCAACCACACGCTGCAAACATCCGGCCTGGGCCGCCGCGACCTCGACCTCGCCGCACACCCGCCCGCCGCCTGGCCCCTGCCCGGTCGCGTCGTCGCCAGCTGGCGACCCGGCACGTGGTCACGCACCCCCACCGCGGAGGCGGCCACCGTCCAGCTCGAGCGCGGCGCAGCCCACCTCTCCCGCGAGGGCCGGGCGATCCTCGTGCAGCGCCTCTGCATCGACGCCGACCACGACGACACCAGCGCCGCGACGATCGTCGCCCTCGAGGCATTGCGCCAGCGCTTCGCCGCAACCACGCCGATCCTCCTCTACGGCTGCGATACCGTGAGTTGCGTCACCGCTGCTATCCTGCGCACGCCTCACTGGCGCGTCGTGCAGACCGCCTGGGAGATGCAGCTCCGTTTCATCGCCGCAGTGGACAAGCACGCGCCACCCGCCGCATCATGCCGCCCGAACTGAGGAGTCTGTCCGTGATGCTCAAGCTTGATCGTGGTCTATTCGCACTGCTCTCCGTCGCCTCCGCCCTCTCCCTCGGAGCCTGTCGCGGAGACGACAGCGCCAGCAGCTCCGACTCGGCGACCAGCACCGGCGGCACCGACGACACCAACGCCTCCAGCAGCGGCGTGCCGACCACCACCGTCGGGAGCACCACCGGCGTCGAGGGCAGCACCACCAGCGGCGACGTGCCGACCACCGCCGACACGATGGCCTTTATCACCACCAACACCACCGGTGAGCCGGCCAAGCTGCCCAACGGGGCGATGTGCGCCTCCGACGACGAGTGCGAGTCGATGAACTGCTTCAGCATCGCCGGCGGCATGATCTCGCTGTGCGCCGACTGCAACGAGGACCAGGACTGCGTCGACGCCGGCACCGGCACCGCCTGCACCCTCGACATCGCCGGCGGCAACGCCACCTGCACCATGGGCGACGGCGGCTCCACCTGCATGAGCGACGCCGCCTGCGCCGACGGCTTCACCTGCGAGGCCGTCCTCGACGTCCCGATCCCGGGCCTCATCCCCAACATCTGCAGCGACTGCGGCGAGTCGGCCGACTGCATGAACATGCAGCTTTGCACCCCCGCCTTCGACCTCATGCAGTTCAGCGGCCAGAAGTCCTGCGTCGACCCCGGCAGCGTCATGAACAACAACCTGTGCCCCAAGGGCCCCGACGGCGCCATGGTGTGCATGTCCAGCCACTGCACCTCCGCCTCCCTCTTCGGCCTCCTCGACGTGTTCATCTGCGGCGAGTGCACCGACGATATGGACTGCGACATGGGCCAGACCTGCAAGCCCGCCGAGGCCTCGATGATGGGCTTCTCGGGCACCGTCTGCGTCTAGCCGCGTCTGGCAGCCCGCCCCCGCCCGACGCCTCCAAACGGCCCCGCAGCCCGCCTGCGGGGCCATTTTCGTGGCCCACGCTACCAGACAAACACGGAGCCGCCCCATGGTTGAAGTCGACGTCTTCTGGGCCTACGCGATCGGCGGCAGCTGTGCCGCCGCCGCCGGTCGTCCGCTCGCCAGCGCCAGCGCGCCGCTCGACACCCCCCACTTCACCCGCACCCTGCTGCTCCTCGCGCTCGTGTGGGCCCCCACCGGCCTGCTGCTGCTCCTGCGCCACCCGTCGTGGGAGACCATGCAGGTCGCCGACAACTTCGCCGCGATCCCTCCCTGGCTCACCCTCGGCTTCGGCCTCACCAACGTCACCCAGGGCATCGTCGGCTTCCTCGTCGGCGCCCGCCTGCTCGCCCACGGCCGCAGCTACGCCGCTCACATCAGCTGGCTGCTCGGCTACTTCGCGATGTTCTTCGTCCTCCTTTACGGCTGGGACGGCCGCGGCTACGACCGCTTCCTCTACGACCGCGACATGTTCGGCGGCGTCGCCTGGACCCCTGGCGCCGGCTTGCAGCCCAGGGCCGGCGTCCACTTCCTCACCAGCAGCGTCGCCCGCACCCTCTACCTCGACGGCGTCTACCTGCTGCCCCCCCTGCTCTACCTGATCGGCCGCTGGCACCGCGAAGACGCCCGCCGCAGCAACAACCCCCAGGCCGCGCGATCGATCGTCGACTGGGCCGGCCTCCACCTCGGCCTCATCTTCGGCGTGGCCCTCGGCGCCGCCGGCTTCACCGCCCTCGTCACCCACCAGCTGTTCACCGTCACCGGCGACCACCTCATCGCCATCACCATCGCCGTCCCGCTCAGCCTCACCGTCCTGTGGCAGGGCCTGCTCGCCCCCGGCCGCCCGCTGCAGCGCCGCCTCGCCCGAACCCTCGGCCTCTAGCGCAGGACCACCGTGGTCGGCCCCGCGCACGCCGATCTGCTTGACCATTCAGTCCAAATTTATCTTGACCACTCGGTCCGGTAAGCCTATCTTGACTGCATGGTCCAAAACATCTACGTTCAACCCGCCTGCTACCGGCGGCCAAGGTTCATCATGGCTCGCACCAAGGAGTTCGATCCAGACGAGGCCCTCGACCGCGCGCTCGACATCTTCTGGCGCCGCGGCTACGAGGGCACCTCCCTGCGCGACCTGCTCGAGGGCATGGACATCTCGCGCCAGAGCCTCTACGACACCTTCGGCGACAAGCGCTCGCTGTTCCTGAAGGTGCTCGCGCGCTACGAGGCCCTCGCCATGGAGGGCCTGGTCCAGCTGCTCGAGGGTCGCAACACCGTCGCCGCGATCCGCGGCTTCGCCGAGTACTTCCTGCACGAGGTCGTGCTCGACAGCGATCGCGGGTCGTGCCTGATGGCGAGCACCGCGATCGAGGTCGGTCGCGCCGACCTCGAGATCCAGGCCGTCGTGAAGACCTACTTCGGGCGCATCGAGACCGCCATCCACGCGGTCCTCGCCGGCGCCATGGAGGCCGGCCAGATCGACGCGGGCCGCGACCTGCGAGCGATCGCCCGCCACCTCGTCAACGCGATCTACGGCCTCGGCATCATGGGCCGGGCCGGCAGCTCGCGTCCGGTGCTGCGCCAGATGTTGAACGTCGCCCTCTCCGTGCTCGAGCGCTAGATAGCCACCGCTCGGGACAGTGACAGTCCAGTGATCGTGACAGCGGCCCGCGCACGCGCGGCCAGGAGGTTTCGCCATGTCCTTCGTGAACTACGCGGCGCGGGAGATCACGCTCAAGCTCGTCTATTACGGCCCCGGTCTCAGCGGCAAGACCACCAACGTGCGCCACCTTCACGGCGGCACCGCCGAGGATCGCCGCGGTCGACTCATCGAGCTCGCCACCGACGAGGAGCGCACCCTCATGTTCGACTTTGCCCCGCTGACGGTCGGCCAGATCCACGGCTTCGCCCTCCGCTTCCACGTCTACAGCGTGCCTGGCCAGATCTTCTACGCCGCCACCCGCCGCCTCATCGTCCGCGGCGCCGACGCGATCATCTTCGTCGCCGACTCGCAGGAGCCCCGCCTCGAGGCCAACGTCATCTCCCTCGAGCACCTCGAGAGCGACCTGCGCGAGCACTTCGGCCACCCCGACGCCGTGCCCTGCGTGATGCAGTACAACAAGCGCGACCACCCGGAGGCCGTGCCGCTGCCCCAGCTCCAGCGCACCCTGAACCCGCGCCACTGGCCCGAGTTCGAGGCGATCGCCGCCCGCGGCTTCGGGGTGCAGACCACCAGCCGCGCCGCGATCAAGCTGGCCCTGCGCAGCACCCAGCGCGAGCTCGGGTGAGCCGTTACCGCTGCATCAGCGGCGGGAGCTCGCCGCACGAGCCAAGGCACCATCACGGCTGCATCAACGGCGGGAGCTCGCCGCAGAACAGCTCCTCCTCGTAGAAGTAGCCGAGGAAGCGCAGCCCGACCCCGGGCGCGCCGACCACCGCCGCAATCGGCGTCGCCGCGTGACCCGAGCGGCACAGGCTGCGGCTCAGCACGAACTCCCGCAGCGCCCGCGCGTCGGCCACGATCTCCGCGTTGTGCGAGCCGGCGCCCGCCTCGAAGCGCGCCAGCTCGCGGCTCGGCCCCAACCCCGGGACCACCAGCGCCGCGTCGCGCAGCTGCCAGCGACCCGCGCCCGCGTCGCGCTCGTCGCTCGCCAGCGCCGTGCCGATGCGCACCAGTCGCGCCCGGGCCTGCTCGAGGTCCGCCGCCGCGAAGCGACGACGTCGCGGCGTACAGATGTCCTCGAGCGCCGCGTGCACCTCGGTGAGCGCGCCGAGGCGGTCGGCGAGCACCGTCCACTCGCGGTCCAGCGCCTCGCTCGCGGCCTCCGCCGCCGCCTGCCCGAGGCGACGGATCTCCGCCTGGTAGTCGCGCCCGACCAGCGCCGGGCAGTGCTCGCCCGCGGCCACGCCCGACTCCGGCGCGGCGATCCTCGCCCCGCCGACCAGCACCAGCCGCGGCGCCTCCGGGCACGCCGCGATCGCCTGCCCGCACTTCTCGTACCGCCGCAGCTGCTCGCGGTACGCCACACCGCACGCGTGCCGCGCGAAGCTCTCGTCGTCCGTAGAGTCGGCGCGCGACCGGACCTGCCCATACTCCGCCAGCTCGGCCACGAAGCCCGGCACGAAGGCCCGCAGCTGCTCGCGGTACGCCGACCACAGCAGCGCGTCCGCGTGGTCGAGGAACGGCCCGAGCTGCGCCAGCGCCAGCTCCTGACCCGCCGCCAGCGCCTGCATCACCGGCTCACAGCTGCCCACGCTGACCGCCGGCAGCGCCTGCCACGCCTCGAGCTCGACCACCGCGTCGTCGAGCCCGAACACCGCGCTCTCCTGTCCCTTGAGCCAGGTCGACGCCCCCGCCGGCAAGCCGTAGCGCGGCCGACCCTCGGGGCCGATGCTGCGCCCCGGCGTCCGCAGCTCGCCGCGGTCCTCCGCGCCTGGCCCCTGCAGCTCGACGAGCGCCGCCTGACGGTGCCCGAGCACGCGGGTGTGAGGGCTGAGCGCGGCGACCAGGCCCGCCCCACGCTGCGCCCACGCGTCGCCCGCGAGGCGCGGTCCGAGCAACAGCGTGACCGCGCCCGCCTCGGCCAGCGCCGCCCCGAGGGCCGCGGGATCTCCGGCGGTGAGGCTCGGCGGGGTCCACGGCACTGCCAGCCCCGGAAAACCGAGCCCCGCCTGCGGCGGCGGAGGTCCTTGCTCGCGGCGCAGCGCCGTCGACCCGAGCGCCGGCGTGGCCGTCAGCGGCGCCTGCTTCGGCCCGCAGGTCAGGGCCGCCGCGCACAGACCGAGGCCCGCCCCGACCACCGCTTTCCGGGCGATCGACTGCGGAGGCCAGCTGCGCTGCGAGGTCACGCCTTCGCCATCCTACGGCCGCCGCCACCCTCCTGGGGTGATCCAAAGCACCCGCCGACCCCGGCCCCGCGCACCCCTGGTCGCGGCGAGGGGACGTGTATACTGGCGAAATGTCGCGCTCCTTGAGCCTACAGCGCCTCGCTGGCGCCCTCGTCCTCGGCACCATCAGCGCGGGCCTCTACGGCGGCGACGCCCGGGCTGCCGGCGGCGACCTCCTGATCGAGCTCCACTACAAGCCGGTCCCCAGGGTCCAGATGGCGATCTGGCTCGAGGACAAGGACGGCAAGTGGGTCCAGGACATCCTCGTCACCCAGGCCACCGGCAAGCTCGGCATCGGCAACCGCCCCGGCGTGTGGAACTTCGTCTCGAGCTGGCGCGCCCCCTACGGCCCGCGCCCCTCGGTCCTCCCGATCTGGGCCCACCGCCGCGGCAAGACCTACCCGAAGCTCATCTTCTTCGACAAGGACCCGGCCGACACCGAGTCGCTCGGCTGGCACGAGAACACCAGCTCCGCCGAGAACTACTACTGTCGCCCGCTCACCGAGGCCGAGAACAAGACCATCTCCGTCGACACCATGACCTGCCCCTCGCCCGCGGTGTTCCAGACCGACAAGGGCGCCTTCGACGGCAAGGCCACCAGCTACTACCCGCCGCGCAACGACCTGCTCGAGTTCGAGAAGAACTCCGACTCGCCCGAGGCGATGACCTACGCCGCCCTCAACGACCTCGACGCCGTCACTGAGGCCACCCCGGACGGCAACAAGCCCGAGTACGTCACCGCCATGGTCCCCGCCGAGCTCGCCGCGAACGGCCCGCTCACCGCCTGGATCGAGGTCAGCCTCGAGCACGACGAGAACCCCAGCTACGACTACGACCGCGAGAAGGACCACTACGTCGACCCCCGCCTCGACAACTACGGCGTCGAGTACCTCGGCCAGCCCTCCGTCACCTACAAGCTCTCGTTCGACCCGCGCACCAAGGGCTTCACGGGCAGCTCCAAGTACGCCGGCTACGGCGACTGGAACGGCGCCACCGGCACGCTCCATCCGCCCGACAAGACCATCAGCAGCAAGGGAGGCAGCGGCGCCGACCGCCTCCTGCAGTACAGCCTCAACGGCGAGACCTTCCGCTTCGGCGTCTACGCCTACGGCGACGGCGAGCCCGTCGACCCCACCGACAGCGACACCGGCAGCGACACCGGCAGCGACACCGGCAGCAGCGACAGCGGCGTCGACACCGGCGCTGACACTGGCGACGACGGCGGCTGGGGTCACTGCGACATCCACAGCCTGCCCGCGATCACCGACCTCAAGCTCGAGGGCCTGAGCTTCGACAAGGTCCGCGTCCACTACACCGTCCCCGCCCAGGCCGACCCCGAGTTCGCGGTCGCCAAGCTCAGCGTCCACCTCCTCACCGGCGAGCAGCCCCTCACCCCCGAGCGCCTCGACGCCGCCCACCTCCCGCCCTTCACCGTCGTCTCGGACGACGGCCCCGGCACGCCCTCCACCCTCGACGTCGAGCAGCTGTGGGGCAACTACACCTACCAGATCGGCCTCACCTACGAGGACAAGTGCGGCAACACCAGCGCCCTAGCGACCGCCGCCATCACCACCGAGGCCCAGAAGTTCCAGCAGGTCGAGGGCTTCTGCTTCATCGCCACCGCCGCCTACGGCGCCCCCTGGGTCGCCCAGGTCCAGGCCCTGCGCTGGTTCCGTGACGCCTACCTCAAGTCCTCACCGATCGGCCGCGACCTGGTCCGCTTCTACTACACCTACAGCCCCCCGCTCGCCCGCGTCGTCCACCACCAGCCGGTCCTGCGCGGCATGGTCCGCGTCGTCCTCCAGCCGGTCGCCGACCTCGCCCGCAAGACCACCGCCAGCCTCCCGGCGCCCGCCCGCGGCCCGGGCTGAGCGGCACCCGGCGCATGGCTGAGCCCGCCCTCCTTACTGGCCGCCTCACTGGCCGCCTCACTGGCCTCCTCACTGGCCTCCTCGCCGTCGCCCCCCCGGCCGGCGCCGCTGTCTCGCAGGACATGTCCCACAGGACAGGCGCCGTGACCCCGCAGCCCGCCACGACCAACCCTGGGCCCAGCGCCCCCGGACCGGACCCACGCTCGCTCGCCGCCGACCACCCCGCCGCGATGAGCGGCCCCGAGGCGCCGCCCCCTGCGCTCGATCCACCTCCGGCCCCGACTGTCGAGGGCCCCGCGCCCGCCCCCACACCGACCGCCACGCACGACGCGCCCGCGGGCCCCTGTCACGGCTCGCGGCCGTGCAAGCGGCTGCTCGTGCTCGGCTCGCTGAGCGGCGTGCTCGGGGTCGCCACCGTGATCGCCGGCGCCGTCCTGGCGGCGCGCCCGATCGTCGTCGACCCCGACGACCCGACCATGGCGATCACCTACCGCCCCGCCGGCACCGCCGCCCTCACGATCGGCATCGGCGTACTCACCACCGGCCTGCTCACCACCCTCGCGGCCGTCCGCGCCAGCCGTCAGGCCCGGCGCGCCGCCACGGCGCTGCGCCGCGACCCTCGCCCCGCGCTGTAGCGCCGACCGCCCGCGGCGTGCGATGCTCCCGCGCGTGATCGCTGCGCACGCGCGGGCCCGCGGCCGCTCCGTCGGTTGCCTCGCCCTCCTCGGCCTCGCCCTCGGCCTCGCCTGCCACATCTCCAACGAGGACCACTGCGTGCACAAGGCGATCGAGAGCGACGCCTGGTGCGCCGCGCAGAGCCCCGCGCGCCCGTTCTGTTCGCCCTGCGAGGCCCAAGGCCACGGCTGCGTCGCGGTCGCGCCCGACCCCGAGGTCTGCCCGGCCTACAGCCCCGACGGCGACACCGACAGCACCAGCACCGGCGACACCGACACCAGCACCAGCGCGTGAGCCCGCCGCCTCAGTGCAGCGGCGTCGACAGCACCCGCGCCCCCGGCCCGACCTGATCGACGTGGCCCTTGCCCGGCACGCCGATCAGCGAGAAGCACTCCTCGAGGATCAGCAGCAGCGCCTCGGCGCGGCTGGCCGAGGCCGCCAGCGCGAAGGTCGTCGGACCCGAGCCGCTGATGCTGCACGCCAGCGCCCCCGCCTCCTGGGCCGCCGCCTTGGCGTCGAGAAAGCCGGGGATCAGCTGGGCCCGCACCGGCTCGACGATGTCGTCGACGATCGCCTCGCCGAGCAGCGCCAGGTCGCCCTCGTGCAGCGCGTGGACCAGCAGCCCGAGCCGCGCCGCCTGCTGCACCGTCGCCGCCAGCGGCACCATCGCCGGCAGCACCCGCCGCGCGTCGGCCGTGTTCACCTGACAGCCCGGCGTGTACACGGCGATCCACAGGTCCTTCGGCACCGGCAGGTTGATCACCCGCAGCGGCTCCACGCAGGTCACCAACACGATGCCCCCGAGCAGCGCCGGCGCCACGTTGTCCGGATGCGCCGCGCCGCAGGCCACCAGCTCGCCCTCGCGGGCCAGGTCGACCATCTGCGTCGGCGCCAGCCCGAGCCCGAGCGCCGCGTCGGCGGCCACCAGCGCCGCGCAGGCGCTCGCCCCCGACGACCCGAGCCCGCTCCCGAGCGGCAGCCCCTTGTGCAGCTCCAACTCGATCCCCGCCTCCGGCGCGTAGCGGCGCAGCAGCGCCGCCACGGCCACGCCGGCAGTGTTGCGCTCCGCCTCGCGCGGCAGCTTCCCGCCGTCCCCCTCGACGCTGACGATCTTCACACCTGACCGTTCGGACAGGCGCGCCCGCACACGATCCCCCGGCCCACGCAAGGCCAGACCCAGACAGTCGAAGCCCGGGCCGAGGTTCGAGACAGTGGCGGGCGCGAAGGCTTCGATCCAGGGGCGTGGGCGGGCCATGGCAGTCCTCGCACTTTGGACCCCCCCCGCCGCCGCTCGCAAGCGTCACGCCGCGATTTCTCGCCGACCAGAAAGCCCACAAGCTCGTGCGCCACCCGGGCCGACCCCTCGTCCCGGGAACAGGCCCCCACGGCGCCCACGAAAGGCCCCACATCATGACGCTACGCATCCTCCTCGCCCTCGCCATCCTCGCGCCCCTCCCCGCCTGTGATCCCGAGCTCGCCGACAACGCCGACACCGCCCGGCTCGCCGACCTCGACGCCGACCTCGACGCCGGCCTCAACCTCGACGCCGACCCGATCGGCCACCCCGACGAGCTCGCCCCCAGCTGCGAGGTCGCCTGCCTCGAGCGAAGCGTCCGCCGCTGCAACGGCGACTCGATGGGTCACTGCCAGGACACCGCCGTGATCGACGACGTGCTCGCCTGCCTCGTCGACGAGTGCGGCGTCACCGACGCAGAGCTCGCGGGGCCCAGCCTCAGCGCCGCAGCGCGTCCTCGATCCACCCGGTGATGGTCCCGCCGAACAGCGCCGAGTTCATGTAGCGCCCGTTCACGAACACCGCCGGCGTGCCCTGGATGTCGAGCTTCTCGCCCTCGACCCGGTCCTGCTCGACCCGGTCCTGGCCCTTCTTGGCCTTGTACGACGCGTCGAACTTCGCCATGTCGAGCCCGATCTTCTGCGCGTAGCGGCGGATGTCCGCGTCCTCCAGCGTCGTCTGGTTCTCGAACACGATGTCGTGCATCTCCCAGAACTTGCCCTGCTCCATCGCCGCGACCGTGGCGATCGAGGCCGCCTTGCCGCGCACGTGGCCCGACAGCGGGAAGTGCTTGTAGACCAGCTTGGCCTTGCCGCGAAACTGGTCGATCGCCTGGCGCAGCACCGGCGCCTCCTGGCGGCAGTGCGGGCACTCGAAGTCGGCGAACACCACCACCGTCACCGGCGCCCGCTCGTTGCCGTAGACCGGGCAGCCCTGGATGTTGATCTCCCGCGGCCGCAGCGAGTCGACCACCAGCTCGAGGCTCGCCTTGATGTCGCTCACCGAGGCGCCCTGGACCAGCGCGTCGGCGATGAACTGCGACACGCTCAGCGAGTCGCGGCACGAGGCGTCATCACGCAGCGAGACCGCCAGGCTGTGAGCTTTGGCGCAGGCGCTCGGCTCCGTGTTGATCAGCTGGAAGAAGCTGGTCTTCTGCGGCTCGCTCAGGCGCGACAGGTCGACCCCCTTCGCGTCCATGATCTCGGTCGGCCCCACCACCGGCCCACTGCCGCCACTGCCGCCACTGCCGCCACTGCCGCCACCACTGGCGCCACCACTGGCGCCTGTAGCCGCGACCGGATCCTTGCCCGTCGCCAGCGGCGGCGGCCCTGCCGTGGTCTCCGGGCCCGCCGCCGGGGCCGTACAGGCCGGGCTACACGCCGAGAGAATGAGCAGCAGGGGTGCGAGCGTGCACTTGGAGGAATTCATCACGAGTGTCCTGAGGGGGCCCGCGGATGAGCAGCCACAGGCGGGCAACGCTATCGCACGCCCCGGCGGGCCGCAAGACCGGCCGCCGCCGCCCCGCGATCTCCGCAGGCCCCCGCCACGGACACGGCCGTCACGCGCCCCGACCACGGACACACCCCACATCGCCACGGACGCCCGTCCGCCGCCCCGCGCAGCACACACGCATTGACAGCCCGCCGGCCCACGGGCGATACACCCCGGCGTCAGGAGGAGTCCCTTTTGAAGATCCTGGTTACTGTCAAGCGGATCCCCGATCCGGACGAGAGCCTCAAGTTCGCCGCTGGCGGGCTCGACTACTCGGCCTCCAAGTGGGTCCCGAACGCGTTCGACGAGTACGCCGTTGAGACCGCCCTGCGCCTCGCCGAGGTCGTCGGCGGCACCCAGCGGCTCGCCGAGGTCATCGTCCTCAGCATCTGCCCGGAGGCGAGTCGTCAGCACGTGACGCAGTTCCTGGCGATGGGCGCCGACCGCGGCGTCATCGTCGACGCCGACCCCGACAAGCTCGACACCGTCGCCGTCTCCAAGCTGATCGCCGCCGTCTTCAAGAAGGAAGCCTGCGACCTGCTCATCGCCGGCAAGCTGTCGCAGGACAACGAGGGCAGCCAGGTCGCGCAGCGCGTCGCCGGCATCCTCGGCCTCCCGCAGGCCTGCTTCGCCGCCACCATCGATTGGGACCAGACCGGCCGCGCCCTCAACGTCACCCGCGAGGTCGACGACGGCGTCGAGACCAAGCGCGTCCCGCTGCCCGCCGTCGTCTCCGTCGACCTCCGCATCGTCCTCCCGAAGAGCGTGCGCAACGGCTCCACCCCCGCGACCCACGCCTACAACGAGGGCCCGCGGCTCGCCTCGCTCAAGGGCATCACCATGGCCAAGCGCAAGCCCGTGGCCGTGCTCAAGCCCGCCGACCTCGGCGTCGCCGCCACCGCCACCGAGCAGAGCGTCGGCGTCGCCGCCCCGCCCAAGCGCAAGGCCGGACAGAAAGTGAAGACCGTCGAGGAGCTGTTCGACAAGCTCACGAAGGAGGCCAAGGTTCTATGAGCACGGTACTCGTCATCCTCGAGACCGCGGGCGGCAAGCTGCGCTCGCACTGCCTCCCCGGCATCACCTGCGCCGCCCAGATCGCCGCCGCGAGCGGCAAGCAGCTCGCGCTGCTGGTCCTCGGCGCCGACCCGAGCAGCGCCGCAACGGCGATCGCCGCCGCAGGCTACGGCGCAGCAGCAGTGCACACCCTCGCCGCCCCCACGCTCGAGCCCTTCACGGCCGAAGCCTGGGCCGACGCGATCGTCCACGCGATCAAGCTCACCGGCGCGACCGTCATCGGCGGCAGCGCCTCGTCGACCCTGCGCGACGCCCTGCCACGCGCCGCCGCCCTGCTCGACGCCCCGCTCGTCTCCGACGTCGTCGCGGTCAAGAGCGCCGACACCTTCACCCGCCCGGTCTCGTCCGGCCGCGCCCTGCTCGACGTCAAGGTCGCCGCCCCGGTCGTGTTCTTCACCGCCCGCGGCACCGAGTTCGAGCCCGCCCAGGGTGGCGCGGCCGTCAGCGTCCAGGCCCTCGCCGCCCCGCAGGTCAACAACCTCGGCGTCCAGGTCAAGGGCGTGCAGAAGACCGAGAGCAGCCGCCCCGCGCTCACCGAAGCCGAGGTCGTCGTGTCCGGCGGCCGAGGCATGCGCGAGGGCGCCAACTTCAAGATCCTCGAGGAGCTCACCGACCTCCTCGGCGGCGCCCTCGGGGCCAGCCGCGCCGCGACCGACGCCGGCATGGTCCCCGCCGACCTGCAGGTCGGCCAGACCGGCAAGATCGTCGCCCCCGAGCTCTACATCGCCGTCGCCGTGTCCGGAGCGATCCAGCACCTCGCCGGCATGAAGGGCTCCAAGGTCATCGTCGCCATCAACAAGGACGAGGAGGCGCCGATCTTCCAGGTCGCCGACTACGGCCTCGTCGCCAAGTGGGAGGACGCCATCCCCCGCCTCATCGACCTCATCAAGGCCAAGAAGAGCGCGAGCTGAGGCGAGCCGTCGCGGTCCCGCGCTCGCTCGCCCGGGTCCGATCCGCGGCCCTCGCCACCTCGCGGGCGATGGTACCCTGACGCCGCATGGCAAACGCCGCGGCATCGCGCCGGGAGCGCGCGTGGGCGCAGGGCGTCGCCCTCCTCGCGTGTGCCGCCGTGCTCGTCGCCTCGCAGGCGCTGCTCACCTGGATGACCGGCCCCGCCGCGCTCCGCCTCGGCCCGACGGCCGCGGCGCTCGCCGGCCTCGTCGGCCTCATCCACCTCGTCCTCCTCACCCTGTCCGCAAGGACAGGTCCGATCGGCCAGGCCAGCGAGCTCGCCGTGCGCGCCCTGATCGTCGGACCGCCGCTCGCCGCCCTGGTCATCGTGCCGCTGATGTGGGGCAACCGCCTCGCCGCGATCAGCATCCCCGCCCTCATGCCGCAGGTCGGCCCGGTGCTCGCCGCCGTGTGGGCCGCGAGCCTGCTCGCCGCCCCGCCGACCGCCGTCCTGCTCGGCCGCCTCGCCCCCTCGGACGCTGAACCCGACGCCAGCGTGACCCGCTGGACCGGCATCTTCACCGCCTGCGCCGCCGCCCTCGCGATCGTCGCCCTCGGCTACGCGCTCGGCCGCGGCGTCGCCGAACCGCCGCCCCCCAGCGTCCACGCGCTCGGCCTCCTGCTCGGCCTCCTCACCGTCGTCGTGCTCGCCGCGATCGCCGGCCTCAGCGTCGGCACAGCCGGCAGCGGCGAGGTCCTCTCCGTCGCCCGCCGCCTCGACCGCATCGACGAGCACGCCGCCGCCCGCCCGCTCGTCGTCACCCGCCTCGACCGCATGGGCGAGCTGATGGCCGAGCTCGAGAACCTCCGTCGCGACCTCGCCGCCGAGCACCAGCGCTACCGCGACACCCTCGCCCAGACCCGCGAGGCCGCCGTCGCCAAGGCCGAGTTCCTCGCCGCCGTCAGCCACGAGCTGCGCACCCCGCTGAACTCGATCTGCGGCTTCTCCCAGCTCCTGCTCGAGGGCATGATGCCGACCACCCTCGCCGCCGAGCAGCGCGAGGACGTCCGGCTCATCCGCACCAGCGGCATGCAGCTGCTCGGCCTCATCAACGACATCCTCGACATCTCGATGATCGAGTCCGGCGAGCTCCGCCTCTACTTCGCCCCCGAGGACATCGCCGAGATCGTCGACGAGGTCGCCCGCATCCACCGCCCCCTGGTCCAGGAGGCCGGCCTCGAGCTGCGCTGCGAGGTCCCCCACGGCCTCCCCCGCGTCGTCTGCGACCGCCGCCGCGTGTCCCAGATCCTCAACAACCTGCTCTCCAACGCCACCAAGTTCAGCGAGCGCGGCAGCATCACCATCTCCGCCCTCCACGACCCCCTCGCCGGCCGCCTGCTCGTCCGCGTCGCCGACACCGGCATCGGCATCGGCCCCGAGGACATCGACGCCATCTTCGAGGAGTACCACCAGGTCGGCAGCCTCGCCCGCCGCAAGCAGGGCACCGGCCTCGGCCTCGCCATCGCCCGCAGCATCGCCATCCACCACGGCGGCGCCCTCGGCGTCACCTCGGCGCTGCACCGCGGCTCGACCTTCACCCTCTCCCTCCCGCTCGACCCGCCGCGCAAGCCCACCTCGATCGACATGACCGCCGAGTTCGTGCGCGCCTCCCAGCGCTTCCGCGTGCCCCGCCTGCCCCAGGAGCTCACCCCGTGAGCGACGAACCCGACAGCGCCGACAACCTGTCCGAAAGTTCAGACTGGGACGGCCTCACCGACGAGCTCCCCGCCGACGCCGACATGTCGCCCGGCGTCCCGACCCGCGGCGTCCCGACCCGCCTCGCCGCCGAGCGCGACGTCATGGCCGTCCTCGCCGCCGCCTTCGTCGGCTCCGCCGCCCTCGCCGTCGCCTCCGCGCTGATCACCTGGGACGGCCGCGTCGGCCCCGGCCCCTGGCCGATCTTCGCGCTCGTCGTCCCCCACCTGCTGGTCCTCGCCGGCGTGCTCGCGGCCGTCTACCTCATCCTCCCCGCCGCCCGCTGGCTCGCCCCCGAGGACCTCGCCCGCCGCCGCCGCCCGCCGCTGCTCCGCCTCGCCCGCGCCCTCGGCTTCCTCGCCGTCCCCGTCGCACCGATCCTCGAGGCCCGCGATCGCCACGAACACGGCCGCATCCTCGCCCGCGACGAGGTCGAGCACGCCCTCGTCGCCCTCCTCGGCCTGCCCCGCGCCTGCGCCGGCCTGGTCCTCGGCGGCCTCGCTGCCGTCGCCGTCAGCGACGCCCTCATCGCCGGCCACCAGCTGCTGTGGACCTGGCCCACCACCGTCGGTCACCTCGCGCTCTGGCTCGCGCTCGCCGGCCCCCTCACCGTCCTCAGCGCCGCCGGCGTGCGCCAGGCCCTGCGCGCCGACCTGCTCGCCGCGCCCCAGGCCGCCCTCGCCCTGCGCGACCCACCGCCGATGTCCCGCGGCCTCTACCAGGCCGCCGCCCTCACCCTCGTCGCCGCCGCCGCCGCCCCGCTGGTCATGACCGAGCTGTGGGTCCAGGCCCAGGCCCGCAGCGACGCCCAGCGCACCGCCCAGCGAGCCGCCCGCAGCCTGCTGGACGCCGCCGGCCCAGGCCGCGAGGACGACCTCGGCCGCCTCATCGCCGAGATCCCCGGCGCCGCCGTCATCACCGCCAGCGGCGCCAGCTACGGCGCCGACCTGCCCGCGGGGACAGGTCCTTCGGGACAGGCGGTCCCCAGCGGCCCCGAGGTCTTCACGCTCCACGACGGCGGCGTCACGGCGGCCGTCGCCGTGCCCCGCCCGCCGCCGCCCCCCCTCGCCCTGTTCGGCCTGTCCGCCGGCCTGTGCCTGCTCGCCGGCGGCGCCGCCGTGATGCTGCTGGTCCGCGAGCGTGAGCGCGACCTCCGGCGCCTGCGGGCCAGCATCGCCGCCGACGCCGGCGCCGGCCCGGTCATCGCCCCGAGCACCCCCGAGTGGGCCGCGCTCGCGCGGGCGATCGACCAGCTGGTCGCGCGCATGCACGAGGCGACCATCGCCCGCTTCGTCGCGCTCGAGAAGGCCGAGGAGACCGACCGCCTGCGCAGCCAGTTCCTCGCCAACATGAGCCACGACCTGCGCTCCCCGCTGAACTCGATCCTCGGCTTTAGCACCCTGCTCCTGCGCGGCGTCGACGGCGAGCTCGACCTCGATCAGCGCGAGATGGTCGAGACCATCGCCAACGCCGGCAAGGACCTCCTGCACCAGATCGACGCGATCCTCGACATGGCCCGCATCGAGGCCCGCCGCATCGAGCTGCAGGCCGAGCCCGTCCCGCTCGCCCCCCTCATCTCCCGCGCCGTGCAAAAGGCCCGCACCCGCGCCAGCGACCAGATCCACTACAGCATCGAGACCGCCCCCGGCCTCCCCACCGCCTTCGTCGACCCGCGCCACATGGTCCAGGCCCTCGAGAACCTGCTCCTCTTCGCCGGCAAGCGCCTCCCCGCCGGCACCATCGCCATCAAGCTCCGCGCCGGCGACCGCGACTCCCCGCTCGGCCTCCAGCTCCACATCACCACCCCCGTCAAGCCCTCCACCTCGCAGCAGCTCGACCTGGCCCGCCGCGGCTTCCACCGCCTCCCCGGCCACCGCGGCCTCGGCCTCGAGCTCCCGATCGCCGACGCCCTCCTGCGCATCGAGGGCTGCCGCCTCGACGTCAAAGAAGTCGGCGGCGCCATGCTCTTCAAGGTCCACCTCCCCGCCGCCGAGAGCCGCCACAAGGTCGCCGTCGTCGAGCGCGCGAGAGACGGCATCAGCCACGACTCCAGCCGCACCAGCCCCGCCCCGGCCGATCCCTAGCGTATCGTCCGCCGCCTGATGTTCTCCCGCCACACCGCCTGGAGCACCGAACCCTCGCGCCTGGGTCGCGCCCTCGCCGACACCGACCGCCGCACGCTCCTCGACCTCACGATCTCCAACCCCACCGTCGTCGGCTTCACCCACCCGCCCGCGCTCTACCGCGAGCTCTGCGACGAGCGCAGCGCCACCTACGACCCCGCCTCGCTCGGCCTCGACTCCGCCCGCAGCGCCGTCGCCGACTACTACGCCGCCCGCGGTCGCCGCCCCGACCCCGCCCACATCGGCCTGTGCGCCAGCAGCAGCGAGGCCTACAGCCACCTGCTCGCCCTCCTCTGCGACCCCGGCGACGCAGTCCTGGTCCCCCAGCCCGGCTACCCGCTCCTGCGCGTGATCGCCGAGCTCGCCCACGTCGAGCTCGTCCCCTATCCCCTGCTGTATGACGGCACCTGGTCGATCGACCAGGTCGGCCTGCGAGAGATCCTCGCCGCCACCCCCCGCGCCCGCGCCCTCGTCGTCGTCGCCCCCAACAACCCCACTGGCAATTACCTCCACCCGCACGAGCTCCCCCTCCTCGACACGCTCCTCGCCCCCCGCGACATCGCCCTCCTCTGCGACGAGGTCTTCCACGACTACCCCCTGCGCGAGGGCCCGCGCCAAAGCCCCGCCCTCACCCCACCCGCCTGCCTCGCGTTCACCATCTCCGGCCTCTCCAAGGTCGCCGCCCTGCCCCAGCTCAAGCTCGCCTGGTGGCTCGCCAGCGGCCCCGACCCGCTCGTCCGCGAGGCCATCGCCCGCCTCGAGATCATCGCCGACACCTACCTCAGCGCCGCCACCCCCGTGCAGCTCGCCCTGCCCCGCCTCCTCGCCGCTGCCCCGGCCATGCAGGCGCAGATCTCAGCCCGCACCCGCCGCAACCTCGAGCGCCTGCAGCTCGCCTGTCGCGCCACCGCCGTCACCGTCCTCGACCTCGACGCCGGCTGGACCGCCCTCCTCCGCATGCCCGCCGTGCACGACCTCGACGACGCCGCCTGGGCCCTCCTGCTCCTCACCCGCGCCGGCATCCTCACCCAGCCCGCCCAGCTCTACGACCTCCACGCCCCGCCCCACCTCGCCGTCTCCCTGCTCACCCCCGAGGCCACCCTCGACCTCGCCTGCGATCGCCTGCGTGCCACCGTCGCCGAGGTGTTAGCCTGCGGCCCATGCTGTCCCTGATCGGCCCCGATCTCGAGGCCTACGTCGCCGCCCACACCACCCGCGAGAGCGACCTCCTCGCCCGCCTGCGCGCCGAGACCCTGGCCTCCCTCGACTCCCCGCAGATGCAGGTCGGCCAGGTCGAGGGCGCCCTCCTGCGCCTCATCGTCGGCCTCGTCCGCCCGCGCACGATCCTCGAGCTCGGCACCTTCTCCGGCTACTCCGCCCTCGCCATGGCCAGCGCCCTGCCCCCCGGCGGCGAGCTCCTCACCTGCGACATCGACCCCGTCGCCACCGCCGTCGCCCGCCGCTACTTCGCCGAGTCCGGCCTCGCCGACCGCATCACCCTGCGCATGGGCCCCGGCCTCGAGACCATCGCCGAGCTCGCCGCCGCCGGCCGCCGCCTCGACCTCGTCTTCATCGACGCCGACAAGCAGAACTACGTCCACTACTGGGACGCCGTCCTCCCCCTGCTCCCCGTCGGCGGCCTCGTGATCGCCGACAACACCCTGTGGAGCGGCAAGGTGCTGCACCCCAGCGAGGCCAGCGACCACGCGATCGTCCGCTTCAACGCCCGCGTCGCCGCCGACCCCCGCGTCGAGCACGTCCTCCTGTCCGTCCGCGACGGCATCATGCTCGCCCGCAAGCTCCGCGACTGAGCTCGCTGTCCCATCGCTGTCCCATCGGACATGTCCCAAAGCCCAGCCCGCGACGGACCGCAAGCCCCGGACATGTCCCAAAGCCCAGCCCGCCTCTGGCTCTCCGACGACCCCGGCAAGGCCTGGGCCGAGCGCTTCTTCCTGCTCTACACGCCCGTGTGGATCGCCGCCGTCGCCCTCGTCATGGCCAGCGGCGCCCTCCTGCGCTGGGGCGACCTCGGCTTCCTCGCCTTCTCCGTCGCCGTCAGCGCCCCGCTCGTGGTGATCCCCGCGTGGTGCCACCGCCGCGTCCCCGCCCTCGCCGCGACCCCCTGGCACCGCAGCTACTGGTTCAAGTTCAACCTCTGGATCTTCCTCTTCGTCTGGATCGGCACCTACTTCCTCACCCACTACTTCTTCGACGTCCTCGGCATGCGCTACGCCTTCCCCACCCGCTACACCCTCGACGCCGCCCTCGTCGGCAAGGGCGACGGCAGCGTGCCGATCTTCATGTACCCGCTCACCCAGGCCTACTTCGTCAGCTACCACGCCGGCATGCTCGTGGTCCTGCGCCGCCTCCACCGCGCCCTCGGCCTCGGAAACCTGTCCCAAGGGACACCCGCGCCGACGGCCCACCTGTCCCAAGAGACACCCGCGTCGCCGGCCCACCTGTCCCCGGAGACAGCCCGCTGGCCGCGCCGCCTGCTGCTCGGCCTCGCCGCCCTCGCCCTCGCCTACGCCGTCTCCTTCGGCGAGACCCTGTTCATGGCCAGCGACCTCATCTCCGACCTGTTCTGGTACGCCGACAAGCCGCGGATGCTCCGCTACGGCTCCCTCTTCTACGCCTGCTACTTCCTCGTCAGCCTGCCCCTGCTCTACCCCATGGACGAGCCCCCCGGCCCCGCCTACAGCCCCGGCCGCGCCGCCCTCGAGGCCCTCGCCGCCGGCATGCTCGTGTTCATGATCCTCGACGCCCTCGCCCTCGCCCTCGGCCCCCTGGTCCCCTGATCCCCCTGATCCCCCTGATCAGGCGATCACGGCCATCACAGCTTCGGGCAGTCCAACTTCTTGTTCGCCGACAGCTCGCAGCTCGCCGAGATCAGCGTATTCGCCGGCGCGGCCGCGGTGCGCACGATCGAGAATTCGAGGTTGAACCCCTCCAAGACGCAGTGCGGCGACATGTCATCGAGCCCGCTCGGCGTGCTCGCGCCGTTCGGGTCCACCAGGTACGCGAAGCACAGCGTCGCCCCGTTCGGCGGCACCCAGGCCCCATTCATCTCCACGCACGGCACGATCTCCACCTTGGTGTTCTCGAGCAGGTGCTCCTCGTACAGCGTGCAGCTCGGGTCGAGCACCGCCGTCTCCGGATCCGTGTCGCGCACGCAGTTCGGCATGCAGGCCGGCGCCATCGCCTCCGCGATCTCCGTCCCGATCTCCGTAAGCGCCGCGCTGTAGTCCGCGTCGCACAGCGAGTACAAGCGCCGCTGCTCGCCCGGTTGGTCGACGAAGGCCTCCGCGAGCTCCCGCTCGCGCACCGGCGGCACCGCGCCCCACCCCGGCAGGTTCGGATCGCCCAGCAGGCAGCCCGGACCGATCCCGAAGTTCCTCTGGTATTCCGGGTCCAGCGAATCCTCGTACCCGATCTCCGCCGCGAACATGTCATAGCCGGGCGGCACCCCGGTCAGCAGCGACACCTTCACCCGCTGGCCCTCGTCGATCGCCTGCTTCTGCTGCTCGATCGCCTTCAAGAAATCGATGTACTTGCTCACCGGCTGCAGCACCGCATCCGCGTCGGACGCCCCCGGCGACCCCGCCGCGTCGTAGTTCTCCGCGTGACACTCCGAGTACACCCCCGGACCCCCGCTGCAAGCCACTCCCGCCCGCCAGCACAGCCCGCTGGTCGGCGCCGTGTCATTGACCGGGTCGTCCCAGAACACCTTGTTGGTCGTGAAGATCTCCTTGGTGCCCTGATTGTACGAGCAGTCCGTCTCATCGCTCACGAACACCACAGCCAGCTGCGCCGCCTGGCGGACAAACCCGTAGTTGTTCTTGCTGTCCTTCGCCATCGCCGCCGCCAGCGCGAGATACATGCTCTCCAGGTGCGACTCAAACCCGCAGCCCGCCACCCCCTGCGGCAGATAACACTGCAGCGCCTCCACCGCGTCCGCCCCGCTGACATTCAACTGCCCCGCGATCCGCTCGACCCACTTGCGCGGCTGCTGCTTCTGATCCACCTCCGTCGCCGTCGCCAGCACGCTCAGGTCCGAGTCACGCTTGCTGCACTGATCGGTGCACGCCGCCGAAAAGTCCTCGCTGTTGAAGGTGAACTCCGCCTGATCGATCCGGTCGACGCAGCTCGAAAGCACCAGGTTGCCGGCCTCCGGCTTGTAGGTCGCGGCCGGGCAGCGCGGGTTGCCGCTGTCCGTCGTCGTCACGCCGATGCGGTAGTCGGCCCGTGTGTCCGGCGCCTCGAGCACCCCGACCAGCGCCCCGATCGCCTGCGACAGCCGCGCCTGCGCCACTCCCATCGACCCCGAGTTGTCGATCACGAACAGCAGGTCCACCGCCCGGTTCTCCGCGATCACCACCGAGTTCGGCCCCTCCATCATCAGCGTCGTCCCATCGCCGGTCGGCAGGTCCTCCGTGTCCGGCGTCCCCGTCTCCGTCCCCGTCGTCCCCTCCGTCGGGTCCACCTTTGCCCCCGGCCCGCACCCGCACACCAGCCCAAGACACGCCCACAACCGCCACGAGAAGCTCTGTGCCGCCATCAAGCCACCGTATCAGCGAAGCCCACAGCAAGGCCAGCGCGGCTCGCTCCGGCCCGCGCCCGGTGCACAACCGCGCCGTATCGGTGCTAGTCTCCGCCGCCCACGCACCGGACCGCGGACCGCGAGCTACGAGCCACGAACCTGCGAACCCGCGAACCCGCGAACTGCTCATGGCCCTCGAGCTCCACTTCGATCACGGCACCCTGGTCGTCCCCGGCGCCCTGCCCGAGGACGAGCGCTTGGCCCAGCTCCTCATCCCCGACCACCGCACCGGCAACCACCGCGCCCCCGCCCACCGCTACCGCGAGATCGTCGCCCGCCTGCACAGCCGCGGCATCCCCTACAACGACCTCGCCCGCCAGTACGAGCGCGTCGACCTCCCGCTCGTCGCCCCGCTCAGCCCCTTCCCCCACCAGCAGGCCGCCCTCGACGCCTGGGTCGCCGGCGGCTGCACCGGCATCGTCGAGCTGCCCACCGGCGCCGGCAAGACCCTGCTCGCCGTCATGGCGATCCAGCACACCGGCCGCCCCGCGCTGATCGTCGTCCCCACGATCGACCTCATGCTGCAGTGGCAGCAGGTCCTGCAACAGTGGTTCGCCCGCGAGATCGGCATGCTCGGCGGCGGCGCCCACGAGCGCCGCGAGCTCACCGTCACCACCTACGACTCCGCCGCCGCCCAGACCGAGTTCCACGGCAACCGCTTCGGCCTGCTCATCTGCGACGAGTGCCACCACCTCCCCGCCCCCGCCTACCGCTTCATCGCCGCCGGCTCGCTCGCCCCCTACCGCCTCGGCCTCACCGCCACCCTCGACCGCACAGACCGCGGCGAGAGCGTCGCCATGGAGCTGCTCGGCGCCGTCCGCTACCGCGCCGGCATCGACGAGCTCGAGGGCAGCTACCTCGCCCCCTACGAGATCCACACCCTCGAGGTCAGCCTCGACGACGACGAACAGCAGCGCTACGACGAGTGCCGCGCCCTCTACGTCGACGCCCTGCGCCGCAGCGGCATCCCCCTCAATCACCCGAGCGGCTGGGCCCAGTTCATCGCCCACTGTTATCGCAGCGAGGAGGGCCGCCTCGCCTTCGCCGCCTACCGCGAACAGAAGCGCATCGCCTTCACCGCCCAGTCGAAGATCGAGACCCTGTGGCGCATCCTGGCCCGCCACCGCCGCGACCGCATCCTCATCTTCACCGAGGACAACGACACCGTATACCGCCTCTCGCGCCTGCTCCTGCTCCCCGTCATCACCCACCAGACCAAGCCCCCCGAGCGCGCCGAGCTGCTCAAGGCCTTCGCCACCGGCGAGCTCCCGGTCCTGCTCACCAGCAAGGTGCTCAACGAGGGCGTCGACGTCCCCGACGCCAACGTCGGCGTCATCCTCTCCGGCAACGGCAGCGTCCGCGAGCACGTGCAGCGCCTCGGTCGCATCCTCCGCAAGCGCGAGGGCAAGCGCGCCACCCTCTACGAGATCTGCACCGCCGTGGCCGCCGAGGGCCGCATCAGCGAGCGTCGCCGCCAGCACCGCGCCTACCAGCGCGGCGAGCCAGCGATCCACCACCACCTCCCCAGATCCCACCACCGACGCAGCGCCCGACCCCACCGAACTCCCCCCAGACGTCGCTGCTGACCTCGCTGCTGGCCTCGCCGCCGACCTCCCAGAGTGGGCCCCACCCGAGGACGCCGCATGCTGACGCGTGACCTCCTCGCCTATCGCACCGTCAAGGGCAAGCTCCGCCCCACCTTCGTCGACGTGAAGCACGAGGACCACCTCGCCCTCGCCGCCGGCCTCGTGCAGATCCTCGAGCACGGCGTCGGCGAGACCCGCGGCGCCCTCGACGAGGCCCAGGGCGTGCTCGTCGGCGAGGCCAAGAAACCCAAGTTCGCCCGCGGCCTCGTCAAGCTCCTGCAGGACAAGTGCAGCTTCGAGGAGCCCGGAGACGCCGCCGCCGGCCTGCGTCGCAGCGCCTTTCACATCTCTGCCGCCGTCCTCCGCGGCCTCCCCGACGACGCCCCCCTCGCCCTCTACCTCGAGCGCGTCGCCGCCGGCCTGCCCGCCCCGCTCGACGACTGCCGCGCTCGCCTCTACGAGGACCTGGGCGAGCACCGCCGCCTCCTCCGCAGCGCCCTGCCCACCCCCCAGGCCCTGCTTGAGCGCTACAACCTCGCCCAGGCCCAGGGCCTCGTCCTCTACGCCCAGCGCCTGCGCGTGCGCACCGGCACCCAGAGCCAGCTCGAGCTGCGCAAGCTGCTGCGCTGGCTCAAGTTCAGCCGCCTCGTCGCCGAGGTCACCCGCGACGGCGACGAGTGGGTGCTGCAGGTCGAGGGCCCCGGCGCCATCCTCGACATGCAGAAGAAATACGGCCTCCAGCTCGCCACCTTCCTCGCCGCCGTCCCGCTGCTCAGCCAGTTCACCGTCGAGGCCGACGTCGACATCCCACGCGGCGCCAAGGGCACCCTCTTCCTCGACCACAAAGATCCCCTGCGCGCGCTCGACCGCAGCGCGCTCGGCCACATCCCGCCCGAGATCGAGGTCGGCCTCGCCGCCCTCGCCGACGATCGCTGGTCGATCGACCACCTCCCCGAGCTGCGCCACACCGGCGCCCTCGGCATGTGCGTCCCCGACTTCGGCCTCCGCGACCGCGACACCCCGGCCACCCTCGCCGTCGAGCTGTTCCACCGCTGGCACCGCCACGCCCTCGTCCGCCGCCTCGACGAGCTCGACGCCCGCCCCGACCCCGGCCTCGTCCTCGGCGTCGACCTCAGCCTCACCCGCGACGACGAGCTCGGCGCGCGCGTCCTCGGCCACCCGCAGGTCTTCACCTTCAACAAGTTCCCCGCCCGCCGCCGACTCCAGCCCCTGCTCGACCGCGCCGCGGCCGCATTCGCGGTCGAAACCCCCAAGCGCCCCAAAAAGGCATCTAGCACCGCCTCCAGCTGACATTTTGTCAGCCGCCGCACGTGACCCGGCGCTCGCATCCCGGCCCTGGCGAGCGTGGGCTGGCCTCGCGTGTCTGTGGCATTGTGGTTGCACGGACCTGCGCCCGTGCCGAGCCGCCCCACCCCGCCCAAGATCCTCGCCCTCGTCGGAGCCTCGCTCTGGCTCGGGACCTCGCTCGCGCCGACGATCGCCTCGGCGCAGGCGCCCGCGGACCCGGGCATGGCCTCGGTGCCTGGCGCCGACGCCTTCGACATCCGCTACTACATCACCGACGAGAACGGCAAGCGCCTGCGCGCCATGGCCTCGACGGACTTCGTCCAGTTCGTCAACCAGGCCCGCTGCGAGTGCGGCCACCAGATCGAGACCCAGATCCGCCTCAAGTCGACCCAGGGCGTCGCCTACGACAACACCAAAATCGTCCAGACCTTCGTCGGTACCAACTGCGGTCCCGCCGAGTCGAACCCGGTCGCCGGCCAGTTTCGCCGCTGCGTGATGCTCAAGTCCAGCACCTCCCCGGACTACGTGCAGGGCCTCAACGTCACCTTTCATCCGGTGTGGCTGGCCAACGGCACCTCGCTAAACTCCGAGACCCGCGATCCGAAGACCGCCATCGCCGCCGGCACCTGCGGCGGCGTCCAGGGTTCATCCGGCGTGTGGATGTGCGCCCAGACGAACGCCATGAGTGGCTGCCAGGCCGACGAGTTCTTCATCAGCGGCACCCAGAACAGCAACCTCCCGGCCGGCATGAGCTCCGGGATCACCTTCGACTTCCAACCCCCGCTCACCGCGCCCAGCAACATCGTCGCGTCCTCCGGCGATTCCGCGGTCGTGGTGTCCTGGGACGTCCAGCCTGGCGACATCAACGGCTTCCGCGTCCTCTGCGAGGAAGTAGCGACCGGCAAGCCCCCACCTGGCAAGGGCATGGACGCCCCCGCCCTCGACCGGATCCCGAACGGCACGATCTACTACACGAAGGACAACCTGTGCCCGAACGGGCCCTTCTCGACCGTCAACTCCGATAGCCCGCTCGACCCCACCGCCACCACCGACGACTCCGGCACCACTGACGCCACCGCCGGGACCGACGCCACCACCGGGACCGACGCCACCACCGGAACCACTGGCGACACCGGAACCACTGGCGACACCGGCGGCACCACCAGTGATACCAGCATCACCACGACCAGCGGCGCTGCTGGCACCACCGCTGGCGACACTGAGGCTGCAGTACCCCCGAACTGCGGCGACAACATGTTGCAGGCCGATGAGGGCGAGCAGTGCGACGAGGGTAACCTCAACGGCGACAACAAGACCTGCCACGTCAACTGCCAGCTCGACGTCTGCGGCGACGGCTTCCAGGGCCCCGACGAGATCTGCGACAAGGGCATGAACAACGGCGCCAAGGGCCTGTGCAACACCGACTGCACGCTCAACGTCAGCAAGGGCATGCTAAGCCTCGACTGGTCCTACGTCTGCAGCAGCCACCTCGCGTACAACACCAAGAGCGTGCGCATCGAGGGCCTGGAGAACGACAAGGAGTACAACTTCCTGCTCGTCGCGTACGACAAGTCGGGCAACCCCCTCGCCTCCGACGAGGTCATCCGCGCCACCCCGGTCGACACCCGCGACCTGTGGGAGCAGTGCCACGCCCAGGGCGATGTCTGCGGCAGCTCCGGCTTCTGCAACCTCAGCGAGCGCGGCGACCCGCTGCTCGGCCTCGGCGCCCTCCTCGGCCTCGGCCTCGGCCTCGGCGGCCTGCTCCGCCGCAGCACAAGGATGCGCGCGTGACCTCCGGCCTCGCCTCGCTCCTCTTCATCCTCGCCGCCCCCCCTGAAGCTGCCCCCACGGACAGCCCGGAGGAGACGCCGACGGCACCTGTCCCCACGGACACTTCGCCCGTCAGCGACCCCAACGCCGTCAAGGAAGCCCCCGCGGTGCCCGAGCGCGAGGGCTACGTCGACGGCGAGCTCCCGACAACCTCGCCGCCCGGCTCGCGCCGCGGCGAGAAGCGCGAGGGCGAGGTCTGGCGCCCGATCACCGCCCCGACCTACGAGATCAAGCAGCCCGTCCCCAGCGACGACGCCATCGTCCAGCAGAGCAACCCCGAGCTCGCCGAGACCCTCGCCACCAAGAAGAAGCCCAAGAGCTACGAGAGCCCGCAGCGCTTCGCCATCGAGGTCAAGTTCGGCCCCTTCCTCCCCGACATCGACCGCAACTACAGCGGCGCCGGCCTCGGCCCCTACGCCAGCGTCTACGGCGTCACCAACGATCGCGGCGAGGCCACCGGCCAGCCCAAGAAGGCGTTCTACGGCGGCGTCGCCTTCGAGTACCAGATCGTCAACCTCGCCGGCCCCCTCGGCGTCGGCTTCCAGTGGAGCCTGTTCCGCGACAAGGCCCAGGCCCTGCTCGCCAAGCCACCGGCCGACGAGACCATGTCCGTCCGCAGCGCCGCCGACAAGACCCGCTTCGCCGTGATGCCCATCGCCGTCCAGGTCGTCTACCGCTTCGAGCTCCTCGCCGACCGCTTCCGCGTCCCCCTCGTCCCCTACGCCAAGTTCGGCCTCAACTACTCGTTCTGGTGGTCCAAGGACGGCAGCGGCAACATCTCCACCATCAAGGACGAGGCCGGCAACGTCACCGACAAGGCCCGCGGCGGCGCCTGGGGCTTCCAGTCCAACCTCGGCGGCATGCTCCGCCTCGACTTCCTCGAGCGCGGCACGGCCCGCAACCTCGACCGCGCCACCGGCATCAACCACACCTACCTGTTCGGCGAGTGGCAGTTCTCGCGGGTCAACAACTTCGGCCGCAAGAACAGCATCAACCTCGGCGACTCGACCTGGCTGGTCGGCCTCGCCGTCGAGTTCTGAGCCGCCGCGAGCGTCAGCCGCTCAGGCGGCTGACGAACGCGAAGTCGACCTTGCGCCGCTGCAAGCTGGCGTCGATCGCCTCGACCATCAGCTTGTCGCCGATCGTCAACGCGTGCCCCGAGCGCTTGCCGACCAGCCGCACGCCGTTGTCCTCGAGCTCATAGAGCTCGCCCCGCTCGCGCTCCAGCGCCCCCTGGCGGATCATCCCGTCGACGAAGGGCCGGTCGAGCAGGATGTAGATCCCCGCCGATCCGAAGCCCGTGATCGTCGCCTCGAAGCGATCGCCGAGACGGTCGCGCATGTACGCCGCGGCGAACAGCGCCTTGCTGTCGCGCTCCGCGTCGGCCGTCGCCCGCTCGCGCAGGCTGCTGCGCGCCGCCTGGGCCTGGCTCGCCTCCAGCTCCGGCATCGCCGGCACCGGCTCGGGCCCCGCCTGCCCGCCGCTGCGCTTGAGATAGGCCTTGAGCACCCGGTGCGCCACCAGATCCGGGTAGCGGCGGATCGGCGACGTGAAGTGCACATACGCCGCGCTCGCCAGCGCGAAGTGCCCGCAATTGTCGGTGCTGTACGCCGCCTGCGCCATGGCCCGCAGCATGAACATGTGCAGCGCCTGCCCGCGCGCGTGCGACTCCGCCAGGCTCAGGAACTTCTGCACGCCGAGCGGGGTCCGCAGCTTCTCCGGGTCGACCTTCAGCCCCAGCGTCTCGGCCGCGCTCGCTAGCAGCTGCAACTTGTCGGCGTCCGGCAGGTCGTGCACGCGAAACACCATCGGCAGCTTGTGCGCCACCGCGATCGCCCCGTTGGCCTCGTTGGCCGCCAGCATCAGCTCCTCGATCAGGTTGTAGGCCTGCGCCACCGACGCCGACGCCCGCGACGGCACGATGTCGCGGATCCGGCTCGGGTCGTCCTGGTCGAGCACGATCTTCGTCTCCGGCAGGTTCAGCTCGACCGCCCCACGACGCAGCCGCATCGCCCGCAGCCGGTCCGCGGCGCGGCGCAGCAGCCGGATGCGATCGATCTCCACCGGCGTCAGCTTGCCCGCGCCCTCGAGCTCCGCCGCGACCTGCTCGTAGCTCAGCCGCCGCTGGCTGTGGATCACCGCCGCCCGCAGCTTGACCTCGCGGGTCTCGCCTTCGGGGTCAATGCGCATGCTGATCACCATCGCCAGTCGATCCTCGTCCGGCACCAGCGAACACATGTGCGAGCTGAGCGCGTGCGGCAGCATCGGGATCGCCCGGTCCGGCAGGTACGCCGAGAAGCAGCGCAGCGCCGCCTCGTCGTCGATCGCCGTGCCCTCGCGGACGTAGTGCGACACGTCGGCGACCGCCACGTGCACCCGCATGTCCGCGGGGCGCAGATCCTCGCCGAGCAGCTCGACGCACACCGCGTCGTCGAAGTCGCGGGCGTCGACCGGGTCGATCGTCATGAACGGCAGCCCGCGCAGGTCATCGCGCCCCGCCAGATCCGCGGGCTGCACCGCCTGCGGCACCCCCTGCGCCTCGGCCAACACCGCGTCCGGGAACTCCGGGTTGATCCCTCGCTCGAGCAAGATCTTCATCTGCTCGGTCGCCAGCGTGTCGGGCGGGCCGAGCACCTTCTCGATCTTCACCAGCAGCGCGTCACGTGGCTCGCTCGGGTAATGCGTGATCGTCGCGACGACCACCATCCCCTCCGGCGGCCCAGACCCCGGCGCGACCAGCTCGGGCCGCCACAGCACCCGCGGGTCGTCCGGCTCGAGCACCCAGGTGCGCCCGTACAGCCGCGGAACCCCCGTGAGCCGGGTCCGGCCGCGCCGCACCAGCTCCACGATCTCCCCCTCGAAGCCCTTGTCCGACGGCCACGAACGGACCGTCACCTCGTCGCCGTCGAGCGCGACGCCGAGGCGCCCGCGCGGGATGTAAACACTCTCACTGCCGTCGAGCGGCTCCGCGAACGCGAAGCCCGCAGGGTTCACCAGTAACTTGGCAACGGTCGGGCCATCGCCCCCGCTGCGCGTCTTGTTCTCTCGCTTCACGGGGCCCACCTTGCCCACGCTCGCGCGCCCGCGCAAACGGGCAAACGCACGCAATCACTTGAGCGCTCGCAGGTGCCCGTCGTCGCAGCCGACCACCAGCACGCCGCCATCAGTGATCCCCACCGACGAGTCGATGTCACCCGGCAGCTCGAGGCTCCACAGCACGCGCCCCTTCGGCGACACCGCGTACAGGTGATCGTCCTGGCTGCCGACGTAGATCGTCCCAGCCGCGTCCAGCACCGGCGACGCGGCGATGCGCCCGCCCGTCGGCAGCACCCACTTCACGTCGCCGTTGCTCGCCAGCGCGTAGAGATTGCCGTCGAACGATCCGACGTACACGGCCCCGCTCGCCGCCACCGCCGCCGCGCTGCGGATGTCCTTCTGCGCCACGAAGCTCCAGCGCAGGCTCCCGTCGCTGCGCAGCGCATACAGTCGGCCGTCGTCCGCGCCGATGTAGAGATTGCCGTCCTCGCCCATCGCCGGCCCACCATCGACGTCGGCCCGCACGTTGTAGGTCCACCGCAGCGTCCCGTCGCCTGACCGAAGGGACAGGATGAGCCCGTCCTGCCCGCCGACGTACACGTTGCCGTCACCGGCCACCAGCGGCGCCCCGAACACGTGCTTGGCCTTCAGCTCCGGATCGGCCGGGTAGTGCCAGCGGATCTTCCCGTCGCGCCCGACCCGGTAGACCCCGTCTGCCCCGAGGTACAGGTCACCGTCGGCCGCGATCGTCGGCCCGCCGTCGGCGTCGCAGCGGGCGCCCTCCGGCCCCGGCGCCCGCGACTCGCCGCAGTTGCCGACCTTCAACCCCCACGCGACCTGCTTCGTCGCGAGGTCGATCGCGTAGAGCGTATCGTCGTCCCCGCCGACATAGGCCCGTCCATCCGCCGCCGCAGCCGTCGCCCAGACCATCCCCCCGAGGTTCATGTCCAGCACGACCTGACCCGCCCGCGTGCCCTCGACCACCACCCCGACGAAGCGGCCCGCGTGCGTCCCGACCAGCGCCAGCAGTTCCCCGCCCACCGTGACCAGCGTGGGCGAGGCGAACACGACCGCCCCGAGGTCCAGGTCCCACACGATCCGCGGCTGGCCTTCGGGACCGGTCCCAAGGGCCTGGTACGGACGTCCCGGACCTCCGCGGCTCCACAGGCTGGTCCCCACCACCGTCGCGGACGCCGGCGTGGTCGACGCGACGGCCGGCCGCGGCGCCACACAGGCCCCCGCCTCGCAGATCCGGTCACCCTTGCAGTCGGTGTCGCGGCGGCAACCCGACACCTCCCCCGGCGCCTCCGTCTCCGGACAACCCAGCAACAGGGCCGCACCGAAGACCGCCGAAAACACCGCCAATTCTCGCTCTCCTGCCTGTTTCCTGGACAAATGGCTCCATTCCTTCACGGCCACGGCCGGCGCATCCGCACGCAACTCAGCCGCGAAAAAGGGCTTGCAATTTATTTGCCTATTATCCCTATCCAGGCTTTGACATCAATAATTGTAGGTGGTAGGGGTAAAAGCCGTAGCCTCAGGAGTGCACATGTCCAGTCAACCAGCCGCTCGACTCCTCGGCGGCGATGATCCAGTCGAAGAGATCTACTACCGCAAGGGTGACATCGACTTCTGCTTCCTCCTCAATCGGAGGCACCACAACCTGCGGGTCTTCGACTATCGGGTCGGGAACTACCAGCAAAAGCGCGACTTCTTCGACAGGATCGCGCGAGCCGAGGGCCTTCGCAAGGTCTTTACCGTGGTCGAGAAGCAGGACAGCAAGTCCTGGCGCAGCGTCGGCTTCTCCCGCGAGGGCGCCATTCCGGGCTATTTCCGCACCGCCGACGCCTACATCATGAGCCGGGTCTACACCGACGAGGGCGAGCCCATCCAGGGCGGCGCCCCCAAGCTCACCGTGCCGCCCCTCCCCACCGGCAAAGAGCCCAAGGAGAAGGACCTCAAGCACACCTCCAAGCCCCGCGGCCTCACCTTCGAGGTCGTCAGCGACATCCCGCGATTGCAGGAGATGACCCGCGAGTTCGGCGGCAGCGGCCTCTACGCCCCGTTCCGCCGCGGCGTCTTCAACCCCGACATCGCCGTGTTCGCCAAGCTCAACAAGCGCGACTACTGGGTCGGCGCCGAGACCGATAGCTCCTTCGGTCACGCCAAGATCGACATGATCACCCCACCCCTCAAGGACATCGAGATCCCCGTCCTCGAGTTCTGCGTGAAGACCCTGCTCGACGAGCTCATCAAGGTCGACACCGCCAGCGTGTTCGCCCTGTGCGCCGCCGACTGGACCCTCAGCAACCAGATCTACGGTGAGCTCGGCTTCAAGGTCACGGCCCGCCTGACGGACCATATCACCCGCGAAGACGAGTTCATCGGCGCCCAGCTGTGGCACCGTCGCCTGGTCCACCTGCCGACGCCCAAGCTGTCGAGCATCCTCGTATAGCCTCCGGCCGCTGTCGGTCCCCTCAAGTGACAGTCGGGCGCATCGCCCGGCTGTTTCGCGTTGATGCGTCGGCCACGAGCACGTGGGCCCTTGACGCATCCCTCGAGGGCTTTATCTTCCCGCCCGGCCGCCCCCTCGGGACGCGCCGCCCCCGACGTATTGCCCCGACACGCCCAGAAGGTGCCCACGTGAACGACAAGGCAGAGAAGCACGAGTTCAAGGCCGAGGTCAGCGCGCTCCTCCGGCTGGTGACCAACTCCCTCTACACCAACCGGGAGATCTTCCTCCGCGAGCTGCTCTCGAACGCCTCCGACGCGCTCGACAAGGCCCGCTTCCAGGGCCTGGTCGACAGCAGCCTCCGCGACCGCGACGCCAAACCAGCCATCCAGGTCCACGCCGATGAGCAGAGCGGCGTCCTCGTCATCGAGGATAACGGCATCGGCATGACCCGCGACGAGGTCGCCCTTAACCTCGGCACCATCGCCCACTCCGGCACCCTCAACTTCCTCGAGCGCGCCCGGGCCCAGCAGGAGAGCGGCCAAAAGCCCGACCTCAACCTCATCGGCCAGTTCGGCGTCGGCTTCTACAGCGCCTTCATGGTCGCCGACCGCATCGACGTGTACACCCTCAGCGCCGTCCCCGAGCACGAGGCCGTGCACTGGAGCTCCACGGGCGACGGCACCTTCACCCTCGGCCCCAGCCAACGCGAGCTCCGCGGCACCCGCATCGAGCTGCATCTCAAGCCCGAGGCCCGCGAATTCCTCGAGCGCTACCGCCTCGAGACCGTCATCCGCCGCTACAGCAACTACGTGATGCACCCGATCCGCGTGCAGATCACCGACAAGGAGGGCAAGGAGGACGAGGAGAAGCAGGTCAACGAGGCCACCGCCTTCTGGATGCGCCCCGCCAAGGAGCTCACAGAGGCCGGATTACAAGGAGTTCTACAAGCACGTCATGGGCGGCTTCGTCCTGCCCGGCGACGAGCCCCTCGGCCACCTCCACATCAGCGCCGACGCGCCGATCCAATTCGTCGCGCTCCTGTACATCCCCGGCAAGCCGCCGGCCGACCTGTTCATGGAGGACCGCAAGTCGCTGCAGCTGTTCGCCCGCCGCGTCCTCATCATCGACAACTGCGACAAGCTGCTCCCCGCCTACCTCCGCTTCGTCCGCGGCATCGTCGACTCCGAGGACCTCCCGCTCAACGTCTCGCGCGAGATGCTGCAGGAGCACAACACCCTCAACGCGATCCGCCGCCAGCTCACCCGCAAGGTGCTCAAGCAGCTCGCCGACATCGCCAGCGAGCGCCCCGACGACTACACCAAGGTCTGGGACAACTTCGGCGCCGTCCTCAAGGAGGGCCTGCACACCGACGGCGGCCACCAGGACGAGCTCATGGGCCTGCTGCGCTTCCGCAGCACCAACAGCGACGGCAAGCTCGTCTCGCTCGCCGACTACGTCGCCGGCATGCCCGAGGGCCAGGACGCGATCTACTACATCACCGGCGAGTCGCAGGAGGCCGTCGCCCGCAGCCCGCACCTGGAGGCCTGCCTCGCCCGCGGCTACCAGGTCCTCTTCCTCACCGACCCGATCGACGAGTGGGTCGTCCAGGACCTCCCCAAATACAAGGACAAGCCGCTGCGCTCGGTCACCCAGGGCGACCTCGACATCCCCGAGAAGCCCGAGGACAAGCCGGACGACAGCAAGACCGACATCGGCCCCGCCCTCGCGGTCGGCCGCGCCCTGCTCGGCGAGAAGGTCAAGGACGTCCGCGCCAGCAAGCGCCTGCGTGAGAGCGCCTCCTGCCTCGTCGACGACGAGGGCGGCCTGTCGCGCAACATGGAGCGCATCCTCAAGGCCGCCCGCCAGAACGTCCCGACCCGCCAGCGGATCCTCGAGCTAAACCCCGACCACCCGTTCGTCCAGGCCGTCAGCAAGCTCGCCAAGGAGAGCCCCGCCGACGACCGCGTCGGCACCTGGCTCGAGCTCCTCTACGACCAGGCCGCCCTCGCCGAGGGCGTCGTCGCCGACCCCGCCGGCATGGTCAAGCGCATCCAGTCCGTCCTCAACAGCGCCATCAAGCCCTAAAGCCCAGCCGCTGTCCCACCACGAGCCGCCGTGTCCACCAGACCCGGCGGCTCGTGCTGCTTTTAACTCCCACCGCTCACCCGGGCCCCGCGCGATACCGCGACTTCACCCCACCGCGGACCCCACGCGCGCGCTCTCGCCGTATCCTGCGATCGCCGTGCCTCGCCTCGCCCCCGCAGTGCTCACCCTCGCGATCCTCGTCACCGCAGGCACCGCCCGCGCCGCCCCGATCGAGTTCGTCGAGCAGCGCCGACTTCACGATCTTCAACGACGTCGACGGCACCATCGAACACGCCAACTGGTTCAACCGCGAGCCCTTCTACGAAGCCTACTACCCGCTCGAGGCGGGCTTCCTGAAGGTCCACGCCGACGACAGCCAGTTCATCGTCGTCTACACCACCTTCAAGCTGGTCAAGGGCGTCGGCGCCTTCTACCAGTCGCTCGCCAACGACGTCGCCGGCATCGGCTACAAGCAGGCCGCCGCCATCGACCCGATCATCCCGGACGAGTTCTTCGACGACACCCCGAACAGCCAGTTCCAGGGCATGTTGCACATGAACGACTGGCACAACTTCCTCCTGCCCGGCGACCAGGGCCTCAACGACACCTGGATCTCGCTCGTGTTCGGCCAGGAGCTCGGCCACGCCTGGCTCTCCTTTGTCCTCGCCGACCTCGGCGATGGCCCCAGCGACCTCATGCTCGGCCGCGCCAAGGCCACTGGAACTTCTACATGCACACCAGACGGCTCCCCCGTCGAGGGCCACCGCTGGGCCGACAACGGCGATGGCAGCTTCACCGCCGCCCAGCTCAAGAGCTTTCAGTTCAGCGACCTCGACCTCTACCTCATGGGCCTCATGCCCCCGACGAGGTCGAGCCCTGGTTCGTCATCGAGGACCCGCACGACTGCATCGACTCCGCCCTCCCCGACATGGAATGCGCCCCGGTCGACGGCTTCTCCTTCAAGGCCGACCAGTACCGCGTCCAGGGCACCCGCCGCGACATCACGATCAGGACGTCATCGGCGCGGGGCCAGCGCCTGCCCGCCTACCCCGACGCCCCAGCGAGTTCGACCTCTCCTTCATCCTGATCAAGCGCGCCGACGAGGGCCTGTGCGACCAGGAGCTCGCGGCCATGGACGCGATCGTCGAACGGTCGATCGAGATGTGGGTCGGCCAGACCCGCGACCGCGCCACCATCGTCAATCGCACCCACGTCGACGACCCGCAGGACCCCGGCCCGGCCTGCCCGGAACCACCCGAGTCCACCGGCACCGGCACCGGCACCAGCACCGGCACTGACACCAGCGCCACCAGCAGCGACCCGAGACACCCACCACCGGCGGCGGCGATCCACCCGACAGTGACAGCACCAGCGGCAGCGCCAGCAATGGCGACACCGGCGCGCAGCAGGGCGAGTCCGGCTGCGGCTGCGCGCAGCAGCCCGCCCCCGCCCCCTGGCTGCTCACCGCCTTGGTCCCGCTGCTCCTGCCCCGCCGTCGCTCGTGACAGCGCCGCCGTCGCTCCAGCCTCAGGCCGGCGCGAGCGCGGCGACCGGGCTCATGCGCAGCGCCGCCGCGACCGGCCAGGCCCCGACGCGGGCCGCCCGGCGCGCCGCAAAGGTCGCCAGCAGCTTCCGAGCTCATCCGATCGGGCGTGAACACGGTGCCCGCATACGCAAAGCCGATATCCTCGTAGTCGTCCTCTGGCTCCGCGTGGCACAGATATCCGCGCCGATCGAGCCACAGCGTGCGATAGCCGCGGTACTGGGCGAGCTCTTCGACGAGACGGACGACCTGGGGCTCGAGCGACACGACCTGCATGCCCAAGCCTTGGCACACCGCGATCGGCGACACAAAAATTCGGCGCAAGTTCAGGCGAGCCCGGCGATCGCCCGCGCCATGACGCGCGCCGCCGTCAGCATCCGCGGCCCCGGTCGCCCCGAGAAGCGCTCGTCGAGGCGATACACCCGCCCGCCCGCGCCGCCGCCAATGCCTCGAGCCCGGCCCGCAGAGATGAGGTTGTCCGGGTCCAGCTTCGCCTCCGCGACCCCGCACCACGACACGAAGCACAGCTCCGGGTCCGCGCGCAGGAGCTCCTCCGGCGTGACCTCCACGCTCGCCCCCGGCCGCTCGCCAAACACATTGATCCCACCCGCCAGGGCGATGAGCTCGTTGCTGTAGCACGCAGCCCCGGGCTGAACATCGGCCGCAGCCACCACTCGAGGTACCCCGCCGCCGTCGTACTGGCCTCACGCAAGCAGGGCCCGCGCTCGCCCGCCATCTCCTCACATACCCGCGCCGCCGCCCCCGCCAGCCCCAGATCGTCGCCGACCTGCCGCAGCTCGGCCATCACGTCGGCCAGCGAGCGCGGCGCAAGCACCCGCTGCGGCACCCCGCGCACCCGCAGCCCGGTGACCACCCGCTCCATCCCCGGCACGCTCAGCGAGCTGATCGCCAGCGCCGGCGCGATCGCAGCCACACGATCGAGGTCAGGCCCGAGGTCAGGCCCGAGGCGCTCCGGCTGCTCGACCTCCGGCGGCCAGTCCGACGAGGTCCTCGCACGCCACCACCCGATCAAAAGGCCCCGAGCGCCCCGACGATCTCCGCATTCGAGGACACAGGGTCACGACCCGAAACGCCGGTCTCGGCGGCGGATCCGACAGCTCTCCCACACCAAAGGCACCACCCGCGATCGTTCGCCCGGCCGTCCCGCAGGTCAGCACCCGCCCGCCGCGCGCCGCCAGCCACGCCTTCGCCGCGAAGATCAGGTCGTCATCCACGGCCCCACATCGACCACCTGCCGTCAGCGAGAAGCAGGCCCGCAATGACCCACCACCAGCCCGCGGCCGCGGCTCAAGCCCTGAACCGCCGGCTCCCCGCCTCCCGGCCGGCACTTCCGCCAGCCGTAGCGCGACGAGCGACCCGTCTCCCACTGCTGCTCCGGGCTTCTCCACCGCCCGACCCTCGCACACGCGCTGCAGGCCCGTGACCTGAACAAATCACCAGATCTTCGGATCCGGACGATCCGACTTCGGCAAGGCCGGTGCCGGATCCGGCAACAAATTAGCCGGAAATGCGCCGCTCGATCCGACTTCCGCTACGTTCGCGGCGGCCGTCCCGGCCGATCACCGCCCACCTGACGAGGAAGCCTCCAGTGGAGATCTCCATCAAAGACGCCGCCGGAGCTGCTCGGCAGAGCGAGCGAACTGTCCGCCATATGGCCCAGACGGGCCGCCTGCCCGCCCGCCGCATCGGCTCGCGCTGGCTCATCAATCAAGACGACCTCATCGCCCGCAAGGCCGCCGGTGTCGGCAACGAGCAGCGACGATGACCGCGACATCGACGACACGGCCGACGCCTGACCCTCGCGGCCGGAACTCGACGATGACATGAATGATGACGAGTCCCCGCGCAGGCCGTCACGCCAGCACGTCACCGTGAATTTCTCGCACGCCCTCCCGCGCCGGCGTGGCCTCCTCGGTCCGCGCAGGCTCGACAGCTTCCACATCGCCACCGATGTCCTCGCCGAGCTCGGCGAGCTCCGCCGCACGGTCAAGGACGCCCCGCTGCTGCGCGACGCCGAGACCCACCTGCGCGAGTTCCTGCAGCTCTTGGCGGACGGCTGCCACGCCGACCTGCACACCCGCCGCGACCGCTTCCGTGGAGGCCCAGTCACGCGCCTGCGCCGCGCTGACCGACCTCATCCACTTCAACGTCAAGCAGGCCGAGCCCGACCCCGGCCCGCTCGGCGAGCGCCTCGAGCGCGGAGCTGATCGGCTCGCTGCGCGTGCTCCTCGGCGAGACCCAGCGCCACCTCAGCGTGCGCGGCCGGGTCCACCCGCCGCCAGGATCATCCCCTCGCTCATACCGCCGGCCATCTTGCGCGGCTTGAGATTGGCGAACACCACCACCCGCTTGCCGATCAGCTGCTCCGGTGTGTAGCTCAGGGCGATCCCACTGTAGATATTGCGCACGCCGAGCGGCCCGAGGTCGACGCTCAGCTGCAGCAGCTTGTCCGAGCGCTTCACCTTCGTGCAGGTCTGCACGACCCCGACCCGCAGATCGACCCCAGCATACGCTCGGTCTTCTCGGCCCAGCTCGGCAGCACCGGCTTCAAAATGGCTGCCACGATCTTGCTCGCCTCGATCGCCGCGCTGCACACCGCCCGCGCCCGCTCCGGGTCGCTGCTCGCCAGCTTCCACGGCGCCGCCTCGGTGACATACACATTAAAATCCTCTGCGATCTCGATCGCCAGGCGCAGCGCCTTCGCCGACTCGAACTCTCGATAGAGCCCGGGCACCTCGGCCAGCCGCGCCCGCGCCCGCGCGAGCAGCGGCGCCGCGTCGGCCGGCGGCGCCGCCAACCGGGCTCCCAGCCGCTGCTGCACGAACTTCACGCAGCGACTCGCCAGGTTGGCCGCCTTGTTCACCAACTCCGCGTTCACCCGGTTGGCGAAGTCCTCCATGCTGAGGTCGATGTCGTCCTGCTCCGTCCCCAGCTTGGCCGCGAAGTAGTAGCGCAGATAGTCCGCCGGCAGATGCTCGAGGTAGGTGCGACCGAGGATGAAGGTCCCGCGGCTCTTCGACATCTTCTCGCCGTTGACCGTCAACCACCCGTGCACCTGCACCCGCGACGGCGCCGTGTAGCCGGCCGTGTGCAGCATCGCCGGCCAGAACAGCGTATGAAAATACACGATGTCCTTGCCGATCACGTGCACGATCTCGGCGTCACCGCGCCAGTCCTCGTTCACGTCGCGGCCGTGCTCACTGCACCACTTCTCGGTCGCGCCGATGTAACCCACGGGCGCATCGAACCACACGTAGAAGAACTTCTTGCCGTCATACCCGGGAATGGCGAACCCGAAGTAGGGCGGATCTCGCGAGATGTCCCAGTCACGCAGCCCGTCCTCGACCCAGCGCATCACGTAGTTGCGCACCGTCTGCTGCAGCTTGGCCCCGCCATTGAGCCACGCCCGCAGCGCCGCCTCGTGCTGCCCGAGCGCGACAAACAGGTGCTCCGAGTCGCGCAGCACCGGCGCGGTCCCGCAGATCGAGCAATGCGGGTCCTTGAGCTCGGTCGGCGCGTAGGTCGACCCGCACACCTCGCAGCTGTCGCCGTACTGATCGAGGGCCCCGCACTTCGGGCACTGCCCGCCGCACGAAGCGGTCCGGCAGGAACATCTGGTCGTGCGGGCAATACAGCTGCGTCGTCACCCGCGTATGGATGTACCCGGCCGCCTTCATCGCCGCGAAGATGGCCTCGGCGTGCCGCTGCGTCTCCGGCGAGTGCGTCGTGTAGTAGATATCCGAGCCGATGCCAAAGTCGCGAAACACCGCCGCGTGCTCCGCGTGCGCCCGCTCGATCAGCGCCTCGGGCGTGATGCCCTCGCGGCGCGCCCGCAGCTCGATCGGCGTGCCGTGGGTGTCCGCCGCCCACATGAAGATCACGTCGTCGCCGGCGAGCCTGCGCGCCCGCACGTAGACGTCCCGTCTGGATCGCCTCGAGCAGGTGCCGAGGTGGATCGACCCGTTGGCGTAAGGGAGCGCGGCAGTGACGAGGACGCGGCCAGACATCGCCGCGCGTATAACACTCAAGAGCCCACCCGGTAAACAGCGCCCACACGCGGCGCGCCCGCGCCTAGCCGCCGGTCTGCCCGAGCGCCTCACGGCTCGCGGCGATCTGCGCCTCGAGCCCCTCGAGCTGCTCGAGCAGCGCCTTCGCGGTCGAGCAGCGCCGCTCCATCTGCGCCACCAGATCGCCGACCTGATGCGACAGCACCTGGATCAGCTCGGGCAGCACGTCCACCGCCGAGTGCCGCAAGGTCCGCGGCGCCGACAGCAGCGGCGTCACCGTGCCCGCCGTCTCGGACGCCAGCGCAACCTTCGACTCGAGGATCTTCACCGTCTTGATGCACAGGTGATATTCGCTCTGGATCCGCAGGTAGCCGAGGAACGCCAGCTCGATCACCCGCTTCCCGTCGCGGCCGATGCTCATCGTCTCCGACAGCGGCCGCGGGTGCACATAATCCATGCCGATCATCAGACGCGAGAGCGCCTTGTCGATCGCCGATATCAGGCCGTTGAGTTGGTCGGATCCCTCGTTCAAGCGCCGCGCCGCCTGTCCCAATTGATTGAGCCGTTCGTTCATCGCCATGAGTCCTCCCGGAGCCCGTCAGGGCGCGCCAGGGCCGTCAAGCCCCAGCGTCACGCCACCGTAGACCCACCGCCTCCCCGCCACAAGCCCTCGCGTTTCACGCCCCGCGACGCGCATCCCCGCGCCGACGGGCGCGTCAAAAGTCGATGTTGGCCTCGACCTGCGTCTCCACCACGTTGGTCCAGCGTGGCAGCGCGCCGCGGTACATCAGCTCGTACGCCGCCTGCACCTCGAGCACACGACGCGTGTAGTTCGCCGTCTCGCGCAGCGGGATCTCGGCCACGAACACATCGAGCTCGAGCGCTTGCCCACCGCCCGAGCGATCAGACTTGGCCTTGATCCACCGCTCGACGTTGAAGGGCCCGCCGTTGTAACTGGTGTACGCCATCGCCGCCTGGCCGTGGAATTTGGTCAGCAGCTCGTCCAGGTAATAGGCAGCCAGGTGCACGTTGGTGTCGATCTCGAACAGCGCGTCCGTGTCGGCCAGCGTCTCGCCCAGGCGCGCCGCCAGCAGCTCCCCGGTGTTCGGCATGATCTGGATCGCCCCGCGGGCGCCCACCGACGACACCGCGTGGCGGCGAAACCGCGACTCCGTGTACATCAGCGACCATAGCTGCGTCGGGTCGATCTCGCGAAGCGCCGCCTCGCGCTCGACCGTGCTGCGATACGCCCGCGGGTGCCAGCGCCGGGATCGCCGCCCCGTGACGCGCCGCCAGCCCCGCGAAGGTCGCCCGCGCCTGCGCTGCGCCGGGCGCCGCAGCTGTCTCGGAGGACATGGGTGAAAGGACAGGTAACGGACCCGGGTCCTCACCGAGGTCAAGCAGCCGCTGCCGCGCCTGCAGCCCGTAATAGTCCATCGGCCCCGCCGCCGCGACCGCGCGCAGCAGGGCCACGCCCTCGGCCCGATCCTCCGCCGCACTCACCAGCAGGCGCCCGCGAAAGTATCGCGCCACCGTCACCTGCTCGCCGCGCAGCTTCTTCTCCAGCGCCGCGAAGGCAGCGATCGCCGCCTCGCGCTCCCCGAGCCGAAGCTTCAACCACGCCGCCAGCCACGGCCGATCGCCACGCAGCCGATCCTTCGCGGGTAGGCGCTCGAGCAGCGCCTGCGCCTGCGCGTAGCGGCCCCGCGATAGGCCTGCTCGATCGCCCCGGCCAGCGCCGCCTTGCCGCGCCGCCGCGGCGTCCGGCCTGCGTCAGCCACAGCGTGATCGCATCATCGCATCGCCCGCACGATCGAGGGGCCCGCGGCAGATCGTCGCGCAGGTCCGCCGACGGACTGGCACGATACAGTTGCTCGAGGTCCGCCGCCGCCTGCGCGAAGTCCCGCTGCCGCGTCGCCGTGAACGCCCGCGAGCGCAGCACCACCGGCGAAGCCCCGCCGGCGTCTTCGGATCGACCAGCAGACCATCGAGCAACGCCCGCGAGGCCGCGAAGCGCCGCAGGTGCCGCGCGCGCATCGCGCGATCGAGCTGCTCGTGCGCCGACCAGCGCGGCGGCTTGCCAGCCCCGACCAGCAGCGCCTCGGCCCGGTCCGCGACAGCGGTCCCGCAGCGATCGATGGCCGTCCGTCGCAGCGCCGCCAGCCCCTCGCCCGACTTGCCCGCCCGCAGCAGCGCCTGCGCCCGCAGCAGCTCCAGCTCACCCGCCCGGGGATGCTCCGGATACGCCTTCAACACCTCCGCCAGCGCCTTCACGGCCTGCGTCGCCGCCGACCTCCGACCGCCCCCCTCGCCCTCCACGGCCGCCAGCGCCTCCGCATGGGCGACCCGCAGCACCGCGAGGTTGCGCACGGGCTCGTGCTTCATCGCCTTGCGCCACTGCTCCGCCGCCTTGCGCCGCAGCCCGTCAGCCTCGGGGCGCGGCAAACCCTCCGCACGCGCCTGCGCCAACAAACTACGCGCATACTCGTCGAGGAGCAGCTCGCGCGCCAACCCGGGCGGCGCCACCCGACTCTCGACGAGCGGAGCCAGGGCCGCGCTCGCCAGCGCAGCGCGCCCGGCCGGTCGCTCCGCACACGCTCCCCGCAGCATCCCCTGCGTGAACCATTCGGGCGACCCGGACACCGCCGGCACCTGCCCCGAGAGCGCCACCAAGGCCGCATCGAACTGCCCCGAACCCAGCAACACCGCCGCGTCGCGCTCCGGCTCCACCGTCGCTGGAGCGGCCGCCACCGGCGCCTCGGGTCGCGCCTCGGGCCCCGGTGTCCACCGCGCCGATCGCCGGGTGCCTGCTGCGCACGCCTCGTTTTCCTGACCGCGGTTCGACACGCCAGGAGCCCGGCGGCCAGCAGCCACCCGCCCCATCGCGGCCGTCGCGAGTCGCCTGACATCACCGTCAACGCTACCACGTACGCCGCACCGCTCCGATTTTCTCACCAACCGATCGCCCACGGATGGTCTACCCTGCCGCCCCGTGAGTGTCGCCGTCGTCCGCCCGTCCATCACGGCCACGGTGCTCGGCGCTGGCACGTGGGGGCGCAGATCGCCGCCCACCTCGCCAATGCGGGCATCCGCACCTTCCTCCTCCGACATGGTGCCGCGGATGCCGCGTCGGCCGCGCGGCTCTCAGCTAACCCTGGCGCCCTCGGCGCCCCTGCAGCAATGCTCAAGGCCAAACCCGCCGCCTACCCAAACCGAGACCGCGGCCCGCTCACCCCGGCAACCTCGAGGACGACCTCGAGCGCGCCTGCGCAGCCAGTGACCTCGTGATCGAGGCCGTGGTCGAGCGCCTCGACATCAAGCAGGCCCTCTTCACCCGGGTCGCCGCCGCCGCCGGCCGCACGTGATCTCACCTCCAACACCTCTGGCCTCGGCATCGGCGCCCATCGCCGAGGCCTGCCGGGCCGCCCGCGCACTTACTCGTCGGCCTCCACTTCTTCAACCCGCCGCGCTACAGCCTGCTCCGAGGTCGTGCCCTCGCGCCACGGCGACCCGGCGATCGTCGACGAGCTCGCCACCTTCAGCGACCGCGTGCTCGACAGGCGTCGTCCTGTGCCACGACTCCCCCCGCTGTCAGCGGCAATCGGGTCGGCACCGCCGAAATGCTGCTGACCTTCACCACCACCGCCGCCGGCGACTTCCACGTCGAGGAGGTCGGCCTCCTGAACGGGCCGCTCATGGGCCGCCCGCGCACCGCCAGCTTTCCCGCCCCGGCGACCTCGTCGGCATCGACGTCGTCGGCCACGTCATCCACAACCTCGCCGCCGTCCTCAGCGGCGACCGGCCTCGCCAGACTTCGACGGGCTCCACGGCCTCGCCGGTCGTCCCGCCGGTGGTCCACCGGCATGATCGGGCGCCGCTGCTCGGCGACAAGGACCAAGTCGCTTACTGTCCGCAAGGCCGGCAGGCCATCCAGACCCTCGTCCCCACCCTCAGGAGTACCGCGACAACCAGCACGCGCCGTTCCCCGAGCTCGCTGAGGTCGCCACGATCCCGCGACCTCGGCAAGCGCGTACCCACCGGCCCTACGCCCCCAGCCGCGCCGGCGGATCTGTTACTACGCAAGAGTCTACCTCCCGCTCTTCAACTACAGCGCCGCCCGCGTCGGCGTCATCTGCACGGCACACCCCAAAGAGATCGACGACGCCATGTGCTGGGGCTACGGCTGGCAGCAGGGCCCCTTCGCCCTCATGGACGCCGCCGGCGTCGCCTGGTGCGCCGCGCAGCTCAGCGCCATGGGCCTCGAGCCCGCCCCGGCCCTGCGCGAGCTGGTCGCCGCCCAGGGCGACGCCGCCCGCTGGTACGCCGGCCGCCCCAGCGCCCCCACGATCTTTGTCCCCGGCGCGGGTGCACGGGCCATCCCCACCCCCGCGGGCATGATCAGCCTCGCCGCCGCCAAGGACGCCCGCGGCGAGCTCCACAGCAACAAGACCGCCAGCCTCATCGACATCGGCGACGGCATCGCCTGCCTCGGGGTTCCGCGGCAAGATCGACGTCCTCGACGGCGGCGCCGTGACCATGCTCGCCGAGGCCCGCCCGACCCTCGCCCGCATCGGCGGCGGCGTGGCCTCGTCATCGGCAACCAGGGCGACAACTTCTGCGCCGGCGCCGACCTGCGCACCGTCCTCGCCGCCGCCGAGGCCAGGAACTTCGTCGCCCTCGAGCGCGCCGTCGCGGCCCTGCAAACCGCCCTCATGGACCTGCGCCACGGCGAGCTCCCGGTCGTCGTCGCCCCCCACGGCCTCACCCTCGGCGGCGGCGTCGAGGTCACCCTCCACGGCGACGCCATCGTCGCCAACAGGATCTACATGGGCCTTGTCGAGATCGGCGTCGGCCTGCTCCCGGCCGGCGGCGGCCTCAAGAGATTACCCGCGGCTCGTGCGGCCGCCCCGAGGCCTGAGGGGCGACCCCTACCCCTTCATCCGCCGCGCCTTCGAGCGCCGCCGCCGGCAAGGTCTCGACAGGCGCCGAACCGCACCCTCGGCTTCCCTCACCCGGGCGACACCGTCGTGTTCCACCGCGCCCGCGTCGTCGCCGAGGCCAAGCGCCGCGCCGTCGGCCTCGCCGAGGCCGGTTACGTCCCGCCCGACCGCAACGCCGCCATCTCGCTCATCTCCACCGGCCGCGGCGAACTTCCGCTGGTCCGTCGACGATATCCTGCGGCGGGGCCAGCGCGTCACGGCGCACGACCAGAAGATCGCGGGCAAGGATCGCCGACGTGCTCTCGGCGGCGACACCTCCGCTGCGCTGCCCGGTCGACCAGCCCAACGGATCCCTCGAGCTCAGGCGCGAGGCTTTCCGTATCCTGGTCGCCGGACCCGAACGCCGCAACGCGCATCAGCACGCTCGGCGGCAAGCCGCTACGCAACTGACGGCCCTGCAGCGCCGACGGAGGAGACAGCCGATGCGCGAAGTAGCCATCGTTTCATCGCCCGCACGCCCTGCGGTCGCGCCCACAAGGGCGCGCTGCGCGACACGCGCCCCGACACGTTGGCCGGCCTGGCGATCGCCGAGGCCTTTCGGCGCTGCCCGGGCCTCGATCCCCGCCGCATCGGTGACGTGATCCTCGGTTGCGCGATGCCGGAGGGCGAGCAGGGCATGAACGTCGCGCGCATCGCCGGCTTCCTCGCCGGGCTGCCGGCGGAGGTTCCGGCGCTGACGATCAACCGCTTCTGCTCCTCCGGGCTGCAAGCGCTGGCGATCGGCGCCGGCAGCATCGCGCTCGGCGGCAACGACGCGATCATCGCCGGTGGGGTCGAGTCGATGAGCATGGTGCCGATGGGGGGCAATAAGCCCTCGACCCATCCGGAGCTCTTCGAGCGCTATCCCGAGGCCTACACCAGCATGGGGATCACCGCGGAGAACGTCGCCCGCCGCTTCGGCGTCAGCCGCGAGCAGACCAGTTTCGCCTACACCAGGCCACGCAGCGACCCGCCGGCCGCCGCATGACCGCCGGCCGCTTCGACGCGCAGCTGGCCGGACGACCACCGTCACCACCGACCGAGGCACCGGTGACCCTGCGCCACGATGAGACCGTGCGCGGCGACACCACCCTGGAGGCGCTGGCCAAGCTCAAGCCCGCCTTCGCCAACGAGGGGTCCGTCACCGCTGGGAACGCCTCACCGCTTAGCGATGGCGCGGGCGCCGCAGTGCTGATCGAGCGCCGCGCGGCCGACAAGCTGGGCCTGCGACCGCTCGCGATTTTTCGCCGCTTCGTCGCCGTCGGCGTCGCGCCCGAGCTGATGGGCATCGGCCCCGTGCCGGCGATTCGCAAGCTGCTCGCCGGCGCCGGGCTGCGCATCGGCGACATCGACGTCTTCGAGCTCAACGAGGCCTTCGCCGCCCAGGCCTGCTACTGCGTGCGCGAGCTGGCGCTCCCGCCCGAGCGCGTCAACCCGAACGGCGGGGCGATCGCGCTCGGCCACCCCCTCGGCGCCACCGGCACCAACCTCACGGCCAAGCTGCTGCACGAGCTCGAGCGCACGGGCGGGCGCTGGGGTGTGGTCAGCATGTGCGTGGGCGGCGGCATGGGCGCCGCCGGGCTCTTCGAGCAGCTCGATCTTTCCTCGAGATCAGGCACCTGTCCGTTCGGACGTGGCAATCGCGCGGGCGCAGGACCGAAAGGGCCCCGCCGCCCGCGCTTTCACCGTGCCCCGCCGGACGGCCAAGCCGCCCGGTGCTCTTGCGCGGCATCGACAGCGAAAGTGACAGTCATCGCGCACCGAGCTGACCTTCAAGACATGTCCCAAAGCATGAAGAGACAGCGGTCAGTTCGCCTCCAGGCGCCTGAATTTCCGCGAATTCACGATCCTCGCGCCGCTTCGCCAGCACATTGCGACGAGCGCCGGCACGCGGACATGCCCTGCGTTCACCCGCGCCGCGCGCCCCGGCGCCGCGCGATCGACCACCAAACCGCCTCCTTCGCCCCGCGCGGCGATACCCAGCGCCTCGCCGCCCCCAAACCACCGGGTTCGTCTACATACGTTCGCTGGCACAAACGCCGCGCGACAATTTGGTTTGACATCCATCGCCAATCGCCGCATACACTGATATCGCATCGTCAGCATCGTGACGGCTCCCCCCGAGCCCGAACCGCTGACACCTCACGCAAGCGCTGCGCGGGTTTGCCACGGTTTCATCGTTCCCCCTCAGTGGGGGCAACAACAACAGGAGGGTCCCGACCGAAGGTTCCAATCGTTGTTGAGGCGCAAGGCGGACACGGTAAGAGGAACCGTGACTGCAGAGCGGGCACGGAAGAGGAACCGTGCCCGCTTTTTTAGCGCCCGCGATCCGCCTTCGGCGCGCCAGGCGGCCCAACACGCGGTCTGGCCCCAGGAGCATGTCCTCACTTGGACTCCCCTACCGGGGCCATCACACCTGCATCTGGCTGGCCGACCGTGTCCCGGCTGGGCCGGGGCCGAAGATCCGCCTCACTGCAGCTGCAGCGTCATCGTGTACGCGCCCGACCCGCCGGCCGACGACACCCGCCAGGTGTAATAACCCGCGCTCCCGCTGTAGCTCACGGCCTCCTGGTTCGTCGGCCCGTCCGACTTCGCCACCTGCAGCCACTACCAACCCACTAGAACAGCTCGGGGTCAAGTCCGCCGGGACCGGCCGGTCAGGCACCCATTGTTGCCTTCGCCCCCCCGACCAGTAGTAGCTGTTCCGGCTGCCCACTTCGTCGCCCCGTTACCGCCCAGGCTGCCCGCGCGGCGTGCCCGTACACGCCACCGCCGCCGCCGCCGCCGCCGCCGCCGCCGCCGCCGCCGCCGCCATTGGGCGCGCCGCTTCGGCACACCACCGCCGTCGAGGCCGCATGCCGTCGCCGTCTCCCCAGCCGCGCTGGCCACAGCTCCGCCGCCGCCTTCGCGGTCGCTTACGAGCGTCCTGGAAGGTCGCGTTGCTGCCCGGATACTCCGTCAGCGCGCGATAGAAGATCGCCGCCGACATCGATCCCAGGCGCCGGCACCTCGGTGTTGAGTGTTGCCGCGCGGATGTCTGCCACCCGCCGTCAGCAGATGGAAACGCCGCAGTTGGGTTGGCGATCCCCGAGTTGAGGTACCCCGCCGTTATCGTCACCCCCAGTGTAACGCTCCGGGTAATAATCATAGGACTGCCCGTCGCGGTCAGGTTGTTCATATGGCGCAGCGCGTCGCCCGGCGTCCCGGGGTCAGATCGTCTCCGCCAGGTTCCAGGTCGCCGCCCGCCCGCCGGCGCCGTAAGCGTCGCCGCGCCAACTCATGGTGTCCAGTACGCCTCGTTGAGCGCCCCCGACTGGTTTTGATAGACAAGGTTCGCCTCGTACTGCGTCACCGCGTGGGTCAGCTCGTGGACCACGATGTCCGCGTCGCGCGAGAAGCTGCCGGCGTACACCCCGTCGCCGTCCGTACACCCGTCTGCGACCCGTCCAGAAACGGTTCACATTACTTCATACCCGTAATTGCACCGTCGCGTGCAGCGTCGCCCCAGCCCGCATTGGAGGAGTCGCGCCCGGGAACTTGCGCCTTATGCGAAGTTTGTAAGTCAGCCCGGCGAAGCTGTACCACGCGTCCTGGGCCGACGCGTCGTTCGGACTCCGCCCTCGGCGATCGGCTGCCCCTGACCGGGCGGCTGCTGGCCCCCACCAGCCGTGTACAAAACGCTGGCCCAGTGATGCTTCGGATGGCGGGCGACCAACGCCCGCTCACCGCGTCAACAAACACCTGGTCGCGCTCCTCCCCGCCTCCACATACTGCACCTCGCGCTCCAGGCCAGGTGCGCTGGATCGGTGACCACATAAACGGGGTCCGGCACGTCGACGCTCACGGCTTACGCCCCCAGCCCGTCGGCACGCCGCTCACCGCCACCACTCACCTCGACCACCGGCTCCGTCGCCAGGTCCTCGCCCGCCACAAAACGCCCCGTGACCGCCTGCACCCGCCCCGACACCCCGTCGGCGTGCACCGTCAGCTCGCCGCCCACGGCGCTCGTGAATTACTGCTGGGAGCGCACGTGCACCATCCGACTCATCACTGCGGCTGCGCGGCGGCTCCAACTCGCTGTCCTCGGACATACGAAACGCCGGCCCCGCCCGCGCAAGAACTCCGCGACCGCCGCCTGCCCTCGCCCATGGGCATCAACCCCAGGTCCCCCGTCAGTAACCCGGCACCCCGTCCCCCCGGCGAGCACCTGGTCGACCCCCCGGAACCGCTGCAGCGCCGCCTGCTGGCCCACAGCAGCGCCCCGGACGCCGGCCTGGCCAGCGCCGCCGCCAGGTCGCCTCGTCGACCACGAAGCTGGTCCGAGCCCCATCTGCCCCGGACTTTCGCCCCCACACCTCAGCCTGACCGGTAGCGGAGTCCTGCATCAACGTCCGCCGCCCGCCCTCACCACCACGACCACCCGCGTAAAGTCGATCAGCCCCTCAAGAAAAGGCAAAACGCACCGCCTCCTCGCGCAGGTCGAGCTCCAGCAGCCCCTCCGGCGCCAATCCCTCGAGGTCGGACGCGGTCACGACCCGCTCCTCACGGGCGAACACCTGCTCCCCTCCACCTTCATAACAGGCGCTCAGGAGGGCGGCAGTCAGGACAGAAGCGACGATTCCAGCGGTTCGCAGCAGCATCGAAAAACTCCTCGCAGGCGCTCAGGGCCACACAAATGCCACTGGCAGATGCGTGCACCCTGGCCCGTGGACCAGGTTCGGTTCGGTGAGATGGACACCTCGCACTCGGCGAGGAGGGGTCAGCACAACCCCGATGGCGTGAGCACCATAGGCAACAGTCAAGCTCGCAAACAATCCCCCCACGACCAGAAAGTCACACCCATCCAGACCCGCGACTCCCCGCACGGACCCTCCACACACCTCCCGCACCCGGGGTATCACGTGAACCCGCTTACTGACTTTCTTTAGCGGACCGAATACGCTGCCCCACGCCAGCTCCACGCTCCCACCTACATGTCCACGAGAACCCTGAGTGCCGCTGATTTTCGTGGGGTTCACTACACATTTTCCGTCTATTGAACTCAGTTCAATCCGTACCCGCAAGAGTCGCGGCGGGGTGGATGCTGCGCCTCGCCGCCCCAGCGATTTTTCACCGCCAGGGATCTCTCCCTCGACCCTCTCCGCGTAATCAGTGCGCGCGTCCCCAGGTTCCTTGCAACAGTCCCCGGTCCGGCCAGACCCCCGGCCATGCCCAGCACCCGCCTCGCCCTCGCCCTCCTCGCCCTCCCCGCCTGCGTCGCCGTCGACCCCACCACCCTCGAGCTCCAGCCCGCCCTGGAACTCAGCTGCCAGCACCCCGATGCCTGGTTCGAGGGCATCTACCCCACCCCGTCCGCCCCCAGCCACCTCACGGCGGCACCCGCCGCCACCCGTACCGCCCGGCCCCTCCCGCCGCCCTCCTCCCCGCGACCCGCTGGGATGGCCCCGCCAGGCAGCGCCACCTGGCCGCCTGCGCCGACGCCTGCGTCGGCTCACCAGACCGGCTTCCTCTACCGTTGCCCCGACACCGGCTGGCGGGTCACCGCCGGGCCGACCCTCGCCCCGCCCCCCGCGCTCCTCCCGGACCCCCTCACGCCCGACGCCTGCTACCCCGACTCGGCCTGCGCCGCCGCCTTCGCCGCACCGATCGGCCTGGCCCTGCGCGGCCCCTCCGCCCTCGCGGGCCCCACCGACCACACCGCCCGCGCCGACGCCCACCTGGCCCTCAACCTCCCTGGAGCCCAGGTCCGCCACCCCCTCCACGCCCGCGCGCCAGCTCCAGCGCCGGCGCCTGCGACCACCGCTCACTCGGCTTCCTCGCCACCCCTCACCCTACGACGACGCCGGCGCCCGCAGCCGCGCCCGCCTCCGGCCTCGTCGACCTCGCCGTCACCCGGTCCTCAGACCCTCGGGCTCGAGCTCCTGCGCCCCGCCCTCGCCGACCTCGATCCGGTCACGGGCACCCTCAGATTCCCCGCCAGCGCCCTCGGGCTGCGCATCAGCTCGCCATCTCCGCCGGCAGCCAGATCGACCCGGCCCGCGCCAGCTCCGCTACGCAACCCGCCGCCGATCCACGGCCGCCTCGCCGACGGCGCCCTCACCCTCGCCGCCGAGTTCCCGCTCGCCAGCCTCGGCGGCGCCCGCCTCGACCTCGAGCTCCAGCCCACCGCCCACCCCCCGATCGCCGATCTCACCCCCCAAAGCCCCCTCCGGGCCGGCCCGCTCCCGCAGGACCCGCACGCCCCCAGCCCTCTCCACCGCCCGCGACCCGACGACGACCTCGCCTCGCTCATCTGGGTCGTCGACGGTATCGGCACGCCCGCGATCTCCGCCGGGCGGGCACGACGCCTGGCCCTGTGGGTCGCCGACCGCCCGCGGCGCGCCCTCGCCCGCTCCCCACCCGCAGCGTCCACGTCGAGGGATGAATCTAGCGCACCCGCCGCCTTTCACAATCAACGCTCGACAGCCCTCCGCCAACCACAGCTCGAGCTCCGCCACCACGCTCCCCATCGCCTGCGACCGCCTCGCCATCTCGGCGACAGACCACCTGCGATCGCGCCGCCCACACGACACCAGCGGCTCCATCCTCCTCGCGCCGCCGATCCTTCGCCCTCCCCGGCGGCGACGTCCGGCGAATCGAACAGCACCACGAACATCAGCAGCGGGCCTCCTCCGCCCACGCTCTCCGCAGCTCCCCACCGCCGCCTCGGCCGCGCCACCACCACAGCGCATCGCCCCCGCGGCCAGCGCGGCCTCATACCGCAGAGATGCGTGCCCGCCTGACCCACGAACACCCACGCCCCACCGGCTCGCACTGCGCGGCGACAAACCGCCTCGTCGCCGCCCACCAATTCGCTCTCGCTCACCTTATTCGCCGCCTGCAACGCCCGCCGGGACCACCCAAATACCGGCACCCCACCAGCAAGATCCCCACGTCGACCGCAAACACCGCGGCTGCTGACCGCGCGGCTGATCAGCGAAACAACGACGCCGCCAGAAGCCAACAGCGGCACCACCGGATAGCCCAGGTCCGACCACGGTCGCGCCCGCTCACCCTGGGTCCCTTCCCAGCGCAGGCACCGCCGCCACCAACAGCGCATAAACGGCCGGATCCCGATCACGGGGTGCTCCGTCAGCTCGGCGAAGCTGCGCACCGACACAAACACCACCCCAGGCGCCACAGAACAGCACGATGCTCCCCGTCGGCGTCCCATAACGCGGGTGCACCTTCGCCAGGCGCGGAAGAAAAACCGGTCCTCCGCCATCGCATGGGAACACCCGGGGTCCGGTCATCATCGACCCGTTGAGCGTCCCAGAGGTGCGGCCCACCACCGCCGCCGCGATCAGCGTCACCGATCGGCCCGACCAACGCCGCCGCCCGTTCGGCCCGCGGTGGCGGCGAGTTCACCATCTGCTCCATCGGCACCACGCGCAGGTACACGAAGTTCACCGCGAGATAGGGCCCGACCACCGCCCCCGTCGAGGATGAACACATAGGCGGCGTCGCTGCGGATCGCGGATCTCCCGCTCCACAAAGCCGACGTCGCACCAGCCGTCGTACGCCCACAGGATCGCGATCATCCCCAGCACAAACGCCGGCAGCTCGGCCCGCTCGATCACCGTGTGCACCGGCAGCTCCCCCGGCACCAGCAAGAGCCCCAGCGCGATGAGCCCCAGCAGCGCCCCCACCTTCAGCACCGTGCTCAAATTCTGGACCACCGCCCCAAATTCGACCCCGCGCCGGTTGATCGCCCCCACCACCACGATCATGGCGATCGCCAGCACCTGCGCCCGCGACAGCGAGAGCCCGCCGGCGCGCGCAGCGTCTCCGCGTGATCTGCCGATCACCCGCCGCATACTCCGACGACGTGGTGGCGATCGCCCCGTACGCCGCCGGCCGCAAGATCGCAGCTCCGCCCAGCCGAACAGGAACGCCGGCAGGCGGAACCTCGCGCACGTGCGTAGATCACGCCGCTGCGCGTGCGTACTCGCCAGCTCGGCGAAGGTCAACGCCCCCGCCAGCGCCACCACCCGCCGCCACCCACGCCAGCGCGAAGCTCCACCTCGTCGATGTGGTACGCGATGCTCGCCGGCGTCCGAATCCGCTGCCGATCGTCGACCCGATCAGCACCGCCACGGTGCTCCAAAGCCCCAGCTTCCGCGGCAGCCGCTCACCCCATGGATCTGCCGCCGCCGCTTCGCCCATCGCCCCAGCGATACAACATTTCCCGCCCGCCCCCAAGCGCGAGGACCTGCTAAACGTGACCTGCGATGGAGCACGAGGCCTGGATCGTCCCGCTCAAGCTGCGCCACCCCTTCGGCATCTCCCGCGGCACCGCCAGCGAGCTGCCCACCGTCCTGCTCCGCCTCGGCTCCGGTCCGCACCTCGGCCTCGGCGAGGCCGCCCCCGTCCGTTACCTCGGCCACCGCGCCCCGGACCTCCTCGCCGACCTCAGCGCGCTCTGCACACGGCTCCCCGAACCTGACCCAGGGGACATGTCCCGGGGTTCCCCGCCAGCGCCCCCGCCCGTGCGCGCCGCCCTCGACGTCGCCCTCTGGGATCGCAGCGCCCGGGCCGCTGACCGCACCTTGCGCGCCGAGCTCGACCTCCGCAGCCCGCCGGTCCTCGCCACCACCGCCAGCCAAACTTCTTACACCATCGCCCTCGACACCCTCGAAGCCATGGCGGAGCGCGCCGCCGAGGCCAGCCACCTCCCGCAGCTCAAGCTCAAGCTCGGCCGCGATCCCGCGTTCGACCGCGAGGCCCTGCTCCGGGTCGCCGCTGCCGCCCCGCACGCACGCCTGCGGGTCGACGCCAACGGCGGCTGGACCTTCGCCGAGGCCCGGACCCTGCTACCGCTCTTCCACGCCCACGGCGTCGAGTTCATCGAGCAGCCACTCGCCCGCGGCCAGCTCGCCGCCCTCGCCAGATGCGGCGCCGCAAGCCCCTCCGCTCTACGCCGACGAGGACGTCAGGGCCCCGAATCGCTGCTCGCCCTGCGTGTCTGCGTCGACGGCATCAACATCAAGCTCATGAAGTGCGGCGGGATCTCGCCCGCCCTCGCCGCGATCGCCACGGCCCGCCGCGAGGGCTGGCGCGTGCTGCTCGGCTGCGCGTCGAGCCGCATCGGCCTCGCGGCCGCCGCCAGCCTCGCCGGGCGGGTCGATGAGCTCGACCTCGACGCCCACATGCTCACCCTGGACGACCCCGTTCCGCCTGGCAGCCAGCGCGAGCTCTCGCCGGGTCTACCCGCCTGGCCCGGCCCCGGCCTCGGCCTGCCGACCCGCTGGTAAACGGGCCCTTCGAGCGCGATCGCCACAGCCCTCCGTCTGGGGCCCTCGCCCCCCGCGACAGGCCGCCATCCCACACTAGACGCCGCGATTGCGGCATTTTGCGCGGGCGGTCTTGGCTCGCCGCAGCGCCAGCGTGGCATACTCGCCCCTCGCTTGAACACCGACGATCCCCACCGGCTGCACGCGACGGCCCCAAGTGATCTTGGGTCCGCATCAGGCACGTGGTCGGACCCCGGGATGCTGCTCCCCGACGGCGCCCCGCGCCGCCTCGGCCGCTACGAACTCCTGCGCCGCCTCGGCTCTGGCGGCATGGGTGTGGTGTACGCCGCCCTCGATCGCGAACGCGACCGGCGAGTCGCCCTCAAGACCCTGCAAGCTCGGGCCGTGGCCTCTACCGCCTCAAGCACAGGTTCCGGGCCGCCGCCAGCGTCATCCACCACAACTTGCTCGTCGCCCTCTACGAAGCTCGTCTCCGACGCCGACCAGTGGTTTCATCACGATGGAGTACGTCGAGGGCGTGCGCTTCGGCCACTATGTCCCGCACGGACACCTCCGAGCAACCCGACGACTTCAGGCACGGCGTCGGCGTCCACGATCGCTGACAGCGTCACCGGGCGACGCGCGCCCTGCCGCTCCGCCCGGAAGCTCGACGAGACCCGCCTGCGCGACGCCCTCGCCCAGCTGGTCACCGGCGTCACGCGCTCCGCCGCCGGCCGGCAACCCCACGGCCTCAGGTCCTCAACGTCCTGGTCGCCGCAGCGGCCGCGTCGTCATCCTCGACTTCGGCCTCATCAGCGACCGCGGTCCGGCGCCGTCGACGCCACCCTCGAGCGGCGGCATCCTCGGACCCCGGCGTACGCGTCGCCCGGAGCAGGCCGCCGGCCACGCATCGTCACCGCCGCGAGCGACTGGTACGCCGTGGGTGTGATGCTCTACGAGGCGCTCACCGGCCGCCTCCCCTTCATCGGCACCACCCTCAAGATCCTCGCCGCCAAGCAGCAGCACGACCCGCTCCACGTCCACGAGTTCGCCCCCGCCGCGCCCGCCGACCTCGCCGACCTGTGCATGGGCCTCCTGCGCCGCGACCCCACCGCCCGCCTCACCGGCACCGACGTGCTCGCCCGCGCCGCCACGGCAAAGGGCGCCCCGCTGCCCGCCGCCCGCCGGGCCGCCTGCACCAGGCGGCGCTCATCAGCCGCGACGACCTGCTCGCCGCCCTCCACGACGCGACGCCAGCAGCAAAGGCGCCCCGTCACCGTCTATGTCCACGGCGGCTCCGGCATCGGCAAGACCGCCCTCATCGACCACTTCCTCAGCTCGCTGCGCCGCGACGCGCCCGAGGCCCTGGTCCTGCCGGCCGCTGCTACCGAGCGCGAGACGGTCCCCTCAGGCCTTCGACTCCGTCGTCGACTCGCTCACCCACTATCTTCGTCGCCTGCCGCAGGTCAGGGGCCACCGCGCTCATCCTGCCCCCGCGACGTGACAGGATTGACCCGCCTCTTCCCGTGCTCGCGCGTGCAGCTCGTCGCCGACGCCCCGCAGCGCTGTTCGGCTGGCCCCGATCAATCAGGAGGCCCGCCGTCGGGCCTTCCGCGGCCTCGGGAGCTGCTCGCCCGCATCGCCGACCGCCGCCCGCTGGTCCTGCGCATGGCCGACCTGCAGTGGGGCGACGAGGACAGCGCCCGCCTCCTCTCCGACATCGTCACCCCGCCCGACGCCCCCGCGCTCCTCGTGATCGGCTCCTACCGCAGCGACGAGGGCGCCGCCTCGCCGATGCTCCGCGAGCTCGCCCGCCTCTACGAGGCCCCGGCATGCGCGGCGACGTTCGGAGCCTGTTCATCCCGCCCCTCGGTCACAAACAGGCCGAGGAGCTCGCCCCTGCTCCACGTCGAGGCCGCAACGACGGCCCCGCCCTCGCCGGGCCGCCGCGCATCGCCCGAGGTCCGAGGGCAACCCGCTGTTTGTCGAGCCGAGCTCGTGCGCCACGACGAGGACTGCTCGCGCCGCCTCGGCGACCGCGCGAGATCTCGCTCGAGCAGATCGTCCTCCTGCCTCCGACGGCCTCGCGGAGGCCGCCGGGCGCCTGCTCGGTCGTCGCCGTCGCCGGCCACCTGGTCCAGAACCTGGCCTTTGCGACCGCCGGCTACTCGGCGAGGCCTCCGCGCTCGGCATCCTCCGTTCTCAGCACCTCGTGCGCACCCGCAGACGGACCCGCGACGCGGACGCCATCGAGTGCTACCACGACCGCGTCCGCGCCACCGTCCTGGCCGAGGTCGTTCCGCAGCAGCTCGTCATCCACCGCCGCCAGCTCGCCCTCGCCTTCGAGGCGCGAGGCGGCGACCCCAGGTCCGCCCACCACTTCAACGCCGCGGGAGCCTGCGACCGCGCCGTGCACTTCGCGTGCATCGCCGCCGAACGTGCCGCGGCCGCCCTCGCCTTCAACCGCGCCGCCGAGCTCTACCGCCTCGCCCACGCCTGGACCGACCCGGCCACGCCCCGTCACCACCTCCTGCGCCTGCGCGCCGACGTCCTGGTGCTCGCCGGTCGCTGCGGTGAGGCGGCCCCGCTCTACCTCGAGCCGCCGCCGGCGAGGAGGTCCCCCCTCTCCCTCGAGGCTGCGTCGCCGCGCCTGCCGAGCAGCTCCTCGTCAGCGGCCGCATCGACGAGGGCGTCAAGCTGCTGCGCCCGGTGCTCGGCAAGTCGGCCTCTCGTACGCACGCCGACCCCGAGCCGCGCCAACATGTCGATCATCACGGGGTCGCGCAGCCCGGCCTGCGTGGCATCAGCTTCCGCAGCACCGCCGAGGCCGACATCCCCGCCGCAGAGCTGCTGCGCCGACGTCCTGCCTCCTCCGCCGGCAAGGCCTCGCCTTCGTCGACCCGTCCGCGGCTACGGCTTCCGTCCTCCACGGCCTCCTGCTCGCCCTGCAAGCCGGCGAGCCGCGCCGCATCGCCCCGCAACCTCGCCTTCGTCGGCATGATGATGATCTCGCGCGGCACCAACAACTCCGTCTCGCGCGGCACGACCTTCATCAAGGAGGCCCGCAAGATCGCCGACAACCTCGGCGACCCCTACCTCGTCGCCCTCACCGACATCATCTCCGGCGTCGCCCAGTTCACCCTCGGCCGCTGCAGCAAGCCTCGGGTGCTCGAAGCCTGGCCTCCTCCTCCTCCACGAGCGCTGCGCCGGCGCGGCCTGGGAGGTCTCGATCGCCCAGATGTCCGCCCACCGATCGATCATGATGATGGGCCAGATCGGCGAGCTCGCCTCCCGCTCGCACGCCTGGCTGCGCGAGGCCGAGGACGCCGGCGACGTCTACGGCGAGGTCTGGGCCTGCCTGTTCTCCGGCGCCGCCCTGCTCGCCAGCGACGACGTCCAGGGCGCCCGCGACCGCGTCCACGCCGCGATCCGTCGCTGGTCGCAGGACGGCTTCGCTTCCAGCACATGCTCGCCCTCGTCATCGAGACCTTCTGCGACCTCTACGAGGTCCTGGCGACCGTGCCACAACCCGGCGACTCTCGGAGCAGTGGGCCGCCGTCGAGGGGCTCGCACGTCGCCTTCACTGGCAGTTCCTCCGCATCTTCGGCCTGCAACTGCGAGCCGCTGCCGCCCTGGCCGCCGCGCGCGAGCAACCCCACGCCGAAAATGTCCTGCTCGCCGCCGCCGAGCGCGACGCCAGCCAGCTCGACCTCGACGGAAGAACCGCCGCGACTCGGCGGCAGCCGTAGCTGATCGCGCCGGCATCGCGGCCAGAACCGGCGCCCGCCGCGGGCCATCGTCCACCTCGACTTCGCCATCACCGGCTTTGACGCCGCGAACACGGCCCTCCACGCCGCCTGCGCCCGCCGACGCAAGGGCG
>NZ_JADJNN010000021.1 GCF_016714285.1 Nannocystis sp.
GAGCGTCGCCGGCCAGAATTACGACCGCACCTTCCTCGTCATCGTCCCGGACGACTATCAGCCCGGCGAGCAGCTGCCCGTCATGTTCATGTGGCACTGGCTCGGCGGCTCCGGCAAGGACTTCTACGAGCGGGCCGAGGCCCAGATCGCCGTCAACGAGAAGCGCTTCATCGCCGTCATCCCCGACGGCCGCAACAGCGACCAGGGCGTCCTCTTCAAGTGGCCATTTAGCATCCTCGACAGCGACGAGCAGCTCGAGGCCGAGTTCCAGTTCTTCGACGACATGCTGTCCTGCGTGCACGAGCAATTCGGCGTCGACAAGGACTGCGTCGGCAGCGTCGGCGTCAGCGCGGGCGCGCTGTTCACCGACCAGCTGGTCGGCGGTCGTGGCGATCGGCTGTCGTCCTTCCTCTCGCTCTCGGGCGGCACCGGCGGCGGCACCGTGCGGCCGTTCACGCCCCCGGCGCACAAGCTGCCCGCGCTGGTCCTGTGGGGCGGACCCAACGACTTCTGCGTCGTCATCAACTTCCAGGACGCCTCGCACGACCTGGAGAAGAAGCTGGTCGAGGGCGGCCACTTCGTCGAGGAGTGCGTGCATAACTGCAACCATTCGACGCCGCCATTCGACGTTCCCGACGGCATGCCGGCCTTCGCCCCGCTGTGGGACTTCCTGTTCGATCACCCCTACTGGCTCAAGGCCGGCGAGTCGCCCTACAACGACTTCGGCCTGCCGCCGAGCATGCCCAGCTGGTGCGCCGTCGGGGTTGGCAACGCGGTGCCGCCGCCCGGCGTGTGCGACAAGAACGAGTGCTAATGAGGCTTTGACGGGCGCGTCGGCTTCCTGCGATGCTCGCGGCGCATGTCGGCCGCGCGCCTCGCTGTCTCGCTTTGCCTCGCCGGTGTGCTCGCTTGCGGGGACGACGGGGCGGGCGAGAGCGCGAGCACGAGCGCGGCGAGCAGCAGCGGCGAGGTCGCTGAGAGCACGACCAGCCCGACGAGCGGCGTGGAGAGCACCGGCGGATCGAGCTCCTCGGCGGGATCTTCGGGCGGCGAGACCGGCTTCGATCCGCCGACGCCGGCCTGCGGCAACGGCTATCTGGAGGCCGGCGAGGAGTGCGACGACGGCAACCTCGGCGACGGTGATGGCTGTAGCGCCGCCTGCGAGGTGCCCTGCGGCCTCGAGCTCGCGGTGACCGAGCTGGCGCCCACGGCCCAGTCGATCATCGGCGGCGTGAAGGTCGCCCCGGCGCCCGACGGCGGCTTCGTGACCTTCGCCCGCCTGCGCGAGATCACCGTCGACCAGGAGCAGAACTCGATGGTCGGGCCGCGCCAGATCCTCGTGCTCGCCTACGACGCCGACGGCGTGCAGCGCTGGCGTCGCGAGGTCGGCGACCCGATGGGCGACCTCTACGCCGCCGGCGGCACCGTCGACGCGGACGGCGATGTCTTCCTGATCGGCAGCCTCGACGGGGCCGACGCGAAGGACATCTGGATCGGCAAGCTCGCGGGCGCCGACGGGGCCCCGCTGTGGACGCAGGTGTTCGACGGCCAGCTCGACGCCGGCGAGGACTATGGCACCTCGGTGGTCGCCACGCCGACGGGCGACGTGATCGCGGTCGGGCAGATCCGCGACGTGCTCAACGACACGGACGTGTGGATCTCCAAGCTCGCGGGCGCGGACGGCTCGCCGCTGTGGACCACCACCTGGACCGGCGAGCCGAGCGACGGCTACTCGGTCGACGCGCCCGGCCCCGTGGCGCTCGGGCCCGACGGCAGCATCCACGTGCTGGCCCGCGAGTACGTCGACGCCAAGACGATCGAGGCCACCCTCCTCAAGTTCGCCCCCGACGGCGGCAAGCCGCTGTGGACCGCCTCACCGCTCGCCGATGGCAGCGAGCACAAGCACAACATCGGCCCGCTCGCGGTCGGCCCGGACGGTGAGATCGCGATGGGCGTGCTGCGCGACGGCGCCGCTGCGACCTTCTGGGTGTTTCGCCTCGGCCCGGACGGCGGCGCGCCGACCTGGTCGCGCACCCGCGACGACTTCATCGTCGCCGGCGAGGAGTGGTACCTGAGCGGGCTCGGTATCTACCCCGACGGCAACATCGTGGTCGGCGGCTCGTGGCTCGACGACGTGAGCCAGGCCGACAGCGAGTGGTGGGAGGTGTGGACCACCCGCCTCGACGCGAAGGGTGAGCCGCGCTGCCACGTCAGCGTGCGCGCGCCGGGCGAGGACCTCGTGCCGCCGTCGATCTTCCCGGCCGACCTCGTGGCTGGCCCCGATGGCGTCGCCCTGGCCACCGGCGAGCTGATCGAGGGCGGCGAGTCCTCGGTGTGGACCGGCCGCTTCCGGCCGCTGTAGCGACCGGCGAGCTGATCGAGGGCGGCGAGTCCTCGTTGTGGACCGACCCGCGATCAGTCGACCCAGGTGGCGAGGAACACGTTGGTGTCGCCCGGCGTGGCCGCGCCGCGGTTCGACGCGAACACCAGGGTCTTGCCGTCGCGGGTGAACATCGGGAAGCCGTCGAAGCTGTCGTTGAAGGTGACCTGCTCCTGGCCCGTGCCGTCGTCGGCGATCAGGAAGAGGTCGAAGTTGCGGCCCTTCGGGTCGGCCTGGTTCGAGCTGAAGATGATGCGCTTGCCGTCCGGGTGGAAGAACGGGGCGAAGTTGGCCTTGCCGTTGCTCGTCACCTGGCGCTGGTTCTTGCCGTCGACGTCCATCACGAAGAGCTCGAGGCGGGTCGGGCGGACCAGGTTCTCCTTGACCAGCTCCTCGTACTTGGCGAGCTCGTCGGCGCCCTCGGGGTGGTTGGCGCGGTAGACCAGACGCTTGCCGTCGGGTGAGAAGAAGGCGCCGCCGTCGTAGCCCTTGCTGTTGGTCAGGCGGCGCTGCTGCTTGCCGTCGATGTTCATGATGTAGAGCTCGGGGTCGCCGTCGCGGGTCGAGGTGAACACGATGCGGTCGCCGAGCGGCGAGACGGTGGCCTCGGCGTCGTAGCCGGGGCCGACGACGAGCGGCCTGGTGTCGCTGCCGTCGGCCTTCGCGGTGTAGATGTCGAACTCGGGGTAGAGCTTCCACACGTAGCCGCGGCTGCGGTCGGGCGGCGGCAGGCAGTCGTCGGCGGCGGCGTGGGTCGAGGCGTAGAGGATGCGCTCGTCCTTCGGCAGGAAATAAGCGCAGGTGGTGCGACCCTTGCCGCTGCTGATCCGCTGCACCGCGCCCTCGTGCAGGTGCAAGGTGTAGATCTGGTCGCAGGCCGCCCCGTCGCGGGTCGACTGGAACACCAGGCGCGTCTCGTCGCTCGAGAAGTACGCCTCGGCGTTCTCACCCCCGTGCGTCAGCTGCTGCAGTTTGCCCTGGAAGTGGCGCTCGCCGGCCAGAGGGACGCTCGGGTCGACCGGCGCGGGCTTGGCGGGCTCGGTCTTCGCGGGCTCGGGCTTGGCGGGCTCGGTCTTCGCGGGCTCGGGCTTCGTGGACTTCGCGGGCTCGGTCTTCTTGCCCGCGTCCGGCGGGTTGCAGGCGGTCAGGGGCAGGAGACAGGCGAGGATCAGGCGCGGCGAGGCAGACATCGGGGCGCGGATGATAGCAACGCGGCGCGCGGCTTTGCTATGGTCGCGGCCGCATGATCGACCTCGTCCTCGAAGGCCCCGGGAAGAACGCCCTCAGCACCGTCCTGATGCGCGAGCTGCTCGCCAAGCTCGAGGCCGCCGCGGGGGCGCCGGCGCTGCTGACCGGGGCGGGCGACGCCCTCTCGGCGGGGCTCAACCTCGTCGAGCTCGCCGGCTTCGACGTCGCCGGCATGCGGGCCTACCTCGAGCTGCTCGAGCAGACCATGCACGCGCTCTATCTCTACCCCGGGCCGCTCGTGGCCTTCGTCAACGGCCACGCGATCGCCGGCGGATGCATCTTCACGCTGTGCGCCGATCATCGCGTCTCCAGCCCGGCGCCGACCGGGAAGATCGGCCTCAACGAGGTCGCGCTCGGGCTCCGCTTCCCGCGCAGCGTGCTGCAGCTGGTCCGCCGCCGCGTGGCCCCCGAGCACCTCGACGAGGTGGTGCTCGGCGCCGGCCTGCACGACCCGCAGGGGGCCCTGCGCCTCGGCCTCGTCGACGAGCTCGGCGACCTCGCCCTCGCCCGCGCCCGCCTCGCGGCCCTGGCCCAGCACCCCGCCGATATCTACGCCGCGACCAAGGCGGAGCTGCGCGCCGGCGTGCTCGTCGAGGACGCCGCGCAGGCGCGGGCCTTCCTCGAGGACGCGCTGCCGACCTGGACCTCGCCGGCGCTGCGTGAGCGCCTGCTCGGCTTCCTCAAGCAGCGTTCGCGGCGCGCCTGATCGCGGTCGATCGCCGCGTGAGCCGGCGACGCTTGACCCGATGTCGCCCCTTGGCGACGCTGGTGGCATGCCGCGCGAGCTCCCTCGATCCCTCGTCCTCGTCCTCCTGGCCGCTGCGTGCGGCGACAGCACCCGCGAGAGCGCGAGCGAGTCCGTCAGCGCCAGCGCGACCCCGGGCGGTCCGACGAGTGAGCCCACCACCACGCCGACCACGGCGCCGACCACCGCGTCCGGCGAGAGCGAAACCGGCGGGGTCAGCGGGACCGGCAACACCGGCTCCGGGCCGACCAGCACGGTCGCGTCGGACCCGACCGGCGACCCGAGCGGGAACCCGAGCAGCGAGCCCAGCACGGGCTCCGGGCCGAAGTTCGACGTCGGCGGGACCGGCGGCCCCGAGACCGACAGCACGACCGGGCCGCCGGTCGATCTGTGCAAGGTGCAGGACGACATGAACGCGATCGGCGAGTGCGACAAGGAGGCCCCGCCCAACAGCTTCGAGCCCGAGATCCAGTGGGCGTGGACCGGACCGAACGGCGACCAGTTCAGCATCGTCACCCCGCTGGTCGCCAACCTCACCGACGACAACCAGGACGGCGCGATCGACCTGTGCGACATCCCGGACGTGGTCGTGGTGGCCTCGCCGAGCTCGGGCCAGCCGAACATCGTCGGCCACATCTACGTGCTCGACGGCCTGACCGGCGCGCTGCACTTCCAGATCGCCGACGCGGTCGACCACACCGTGACCCCGGCGCTCGGCGACATCGACGGCGACGGCCTGCCGGAGATCGTGACCTCGATCGTCGGCGGCAACCCGGTGGCCTTCGAGCACGACGGGACCAAGAAGTGGACCAGCGCGAGCAACTGGCCGGAGGTCTACTCGGGCTCGATCGCCCTGGCCGACGCCGACAACGACGGCGACGTCGAGATCCTCGCCGGCAACCGCCTCTTCGATCACAACGGGACCCTGCTGTTCACCGCGCCGCAGCCGGCCGGCAACTGGTCGTCCTCGGCTTTCGCCGACCTCGACGGCGACAAGGACCAGGAGGTCGTGCTCGGCCACGCGGCCTATCATCATACCGGCGCGCAATACTATGTCAGCGGTGTGGGCCCCGGCTATCCGTCGATCGCCAACCTCGACCTCGACCCCGAGCCCGAGGTGCTGGTGACCAACATGAACGGCCTGTCCCTGCTCAACCACGACGGCTCGGTCATCTACCAGGACCAGCGCCCGACCGGCGACTTCCCCGGCGGCACGACCTGGCTGCGGCCATCGACGGTCCACGACTTCGACGGCGACGGCAAATCCGAGTTCGCGACCAGCTCGGCCAACAACTACACGACCTACAAGCCGATCGGCCCGGCGATCCTGTGGAAGGCGGCGGTCTCGGACCAGAGCGGCATCGCCGCGGGCACCGCCTTCGACTTCCTCGGCGACGGCGTGGCCGAGGCGATGTACGCCGACGAACACTTCATGTTCATCTTCGACGGTAAGGGCCAGGTGCTGCTGAAGATCCCGCGCTCGTCGGGTACGCTCAGCGAATACCCGATCGTCGCCGACATCGACAACGACGGGTCGGCGGAGATCGTGGTGGTGTCGTGCCAGTATATGCAGCCGCAGTCGCCGACGGTGCAGGTGATCCGCGACAAGATGGACCGCTGGATCCAGGCGCGCCGGATCTGGAATCAGCACACGTACCACGTGACCAACGTGCGCGAGGACGGCACGATCCCGCAGTTCGAGGCGCCGTCGTGGAAGCAGCTCAACACCTTCCGCACCAACTCGCAGATCGAGGGCGGCGGGCTGTGCAAGCCGCCGATCCCGCAGTGAAAGGCGCAGACATGGCCATGTGACTCACATCCTCTGCGCGGCCGGACCGTCCAGTGTCGTGCGACGAGGCGGCGTTGCGGCCGACACGCCACCCCACGTCCACGCACTTCGAATTGATCCGTGCGCGGCACCAGCGTCTACGAAGCGACTCGAGCTCGGAGTACGGAACCCCATGCTCAGTCGTGATCCGTCGCAGCCGCCTCGACCTCTGCCGAAGCGCTTCGGGATCGCCTCGAGCTCACCGCCGAGCGACCATCGAGCCGAGCCTGGCCAACGAACCCGGCTCCCTCATCCCTCGATCCGCCAGGCCTTGGCGACAGAGTGGTGGAATGCACGTTCCTGGGCGAGTTCGCCGTCGGTTTCGTTCACTCGTCGCATCGCCGAGAGAATCCAGGCCAGGTCTTCCGCGGAGAAGAAGCGCGCGAAGAGTGCAATCGATTCATCGATGAGCGCCTGGTTGTCGATGTGAGCGAGCGCGTAGCCGAGGATGCCATTCGCGTCATCGTCGCCTCCGGCCCGCTTGAGGATTGGTCGAAGGTATTCGGCTACCTTCGAGATCTCAGCCTCGCTGAGGGTATTGTCAGCTGCGGCGCTGTGATAGAAGAGAAGTGCGAGTCGGAGTTCGAATCGATGCTCGTCCATCGCGTCGAGCATTTCGGAGTACTCCTTTTCGGACATTTTCGAGAGAATCGTGTCGGCCTTGTCGAGCACGCCATCATCCTCGGTGGACCACGTCGACTTGTCCGGCTCGAGCGCGTCGACGTGCTTGATGATCCATGAGTCGTGATAATTATACGACATCATGTACGTGTATGGGATGTAGCAATAACCGGCGTCGCCGAACTCGGTGCCATGAGAATTTCGGACGATGAACACCGCGTCCGCGTCCGAGTAGCCGACGCAGAGCATGGCATGGCCTCCCCATGCATTCGACCTGTCCGCTGAGGTGGGCATCGGAATGAGCCCCGCCCTATCGCTGGCGAACGACCTGAAGATCTGGACCGCGAAGAGGATGGGGTGTCCATTGGCGAGCGCCGCTTTCCAAGCGGCCATCGTCGTGGGGACAGACTCCTCGCCCTCGATCAACAACCTCTTCCCCTCTTCGTAAAGATTCTTGGGCGGCGCTTGATTCACCGACCCTTCCTCGAACGGCCAGGACGTCTCCCGGCAGGCGCCGTGCTGCTTCAGGGCCTTCATCACAGCGGGCAGCGAGGCCCCCTTGTCCGTGATGCTAGACGTGTCAGGGCTCGCCGACGCGCGCGCGTTGTAGTAGATGAAGAGCCGGCTGACGTCGTGCCCGGCGTCGGCCTGGTGCCGCCTCAAGAGGTACTCGCAAGCGCCGGCCGCAGCGTGCGCGGCGCAGCTCTCTGTCTTCCCCTGCTGTTCGACAGCCGAGAGGGCGTGCCGGAGATCGACCTTTGCCGGTGGTACGAACTCGGGCGATCCGACGAATTGGTGCGTTCCCTTCGGGGCCTCCACGAAATGGTACCCACCTACGTTCAGCGTCTCACCGTTGGCGCGTTTCAGCTTCATTGGTACCATCTCGACGTTGGTCGGTCATCCGGCGGGTTCGGGGGACGCGGTATTCAGCCGCCCGACGTACCTGACCTTCCGACCGGCTCTCCCGTCAACGGGTCCGGTAGGTCCAACAGGTGCCGCAGGAGGCTGTTCAGGTGGACGTGCGGCACCTGGGTCGCCTTGTCGGCACTGGCCTTGAGGGCAGTCGCGACGTCGGCGTCGAGTTCGATGTCTTCAGCGAGGTCGTTGGAAATCTTGATGTTGGTCATGGGGCTCCAGAAGGCTCGATACAGATGGAAGGTCGCGCGAGGACATCACCCGGCTGACGGTCCACTTCCTCCGGTCACCCCAGGCCTGGTCCTGGTGTTGACTGGAGCCCCGACCGGCTCTCCCGTCAACGGGTCCGGTAGGTCCAACAGGTGCCGCAGGAGGCTGTTCAGGTGGACGTGCGGCACCTGGGTCGCCTTGTCGGCACTTGCCTTGAGGGCAGCCGCGACGTCGGCGTCGAGTTCGATGTCTTCAGCGAGGTCGTTGGAAATCTTGATGTTGGTCATGGCGCTCCAGAAGGCTCGATACGGAGGGAAGGTCGCGCGAGGACATCACCCGGCGGACGGTCTACTTCCGCCCGTCGTCCCAGACCTGATCCTGGTGTTGACTGGATCTGCTCCGACCGGCTCTCCCGTCAACGGGTCCGGCAGGTCCAACAGGTGCCGCAGGAGGCTGTTCAGGTGGACGTGCGGCACCTGGGTCGCCTTGTCGGCACTTGCCTTGAGGGCAGCCGCGACGTCGGCGTCGAGTTCGATGTCTTCAGCGAGGTCGTTGGAAATCTTGATGTTGGTCATGGCGCTCCTATAGCAAGACGAAGCCCCGAATTCGGCCTCGTACGGCGGGTTCTGGGAGCCTTCGCAGGTCAGCCACATCGCCAGAGCCCTGTGCCTCGATCACTCACTTGAAGATGTCGAAATTGCCGAGGACGACCCACAAAAGAATGAACAGCAGGATGGTGCCAATGACGCCACCGCCGAGCTTCCAAGCCCCAGCACCCGCAACTGCACCGCGTAGAAGTTTGCTCATCGTGGGACCAGGTTGCCCGCTCGTTGCGTACGCGCCAGTGCGCGAGCTGCGTCCCCCGGTGTGTCGCGGGAGCCCGATCTGCCGCTGAACCCGCGTGAGGGCTCCGGACGGCCAGCAGGCGGCGATTCGTCGCTGGTGTCGGCCGTGCAGCGTAGGCACCGCTCGGGTCATGAAGTCGATGCGCTCGTTGCGTGCGCGGGCCGCGGCTGGCTTGTTGGTGTCGCTCGGCTCGTGCGGTGAGCCGCGGTGGCTATGACGCTCTGCGGGCGAATGAGGCGAAGGGGTAGATCTTGGCCAGGAAGTAGCGACTCCCGAAGCCGAGCATCAACCCCTCCGACGACCCCTCTTTCACCGCGATCGTGTTCGCCGGGTGCCACATCTCACCGGCCAGGAAGTGCAGCGCGATGCAGGTGTCGCCGGCCTCGAGATGGACCTGGATGGTGTGGTGGCGGCCGCCATGTCGCGCGGACAGCCGCACCGTGCTCTCATGCAGGTCGATCTCGTGGGTCTCGTCGCCGAGCGTGACCTCGAGGTGGGTGTCGTCGATCCATCGTAGCGACCCGCGGGCGACCCACCACGACAGCCGCCTGAGCGCGGCGAATGCCACCGCGAGCGAGCCCACGACCCCCCACGCGAACATCGGGATCATCGCGTGCTCCATTTCCCGCGGCTTCACGTCGGCCGTGAACGGCAGCAATACCACGCCGCACAGGACCAGCATGATCACGAGCACCCCGATCGTGCGGAGCGAGTCCTGCGGATCGATCAAGGGGATCCGGTCGCGCGTTCGCTCGAGCCACAGCCACACGCCGCCCCCCAGAGTCAGGGCGGCCCCCACGATGTGCACAGTGGCCGCGAGCGAGTGCAAGGCAGTAATGTCTCACATCCCTGGGCCGCCGTCGCACGGCGGGCTGCTTGACCGCGGCCGTCGCCGAGCATGGGCTGGCGGCCGGGTAGCGATCGAAAACCGCGGATTTTCGCCGCATCCCAGGACCTCGAGCGCCACGACCTCTTCCGAGAAGGCGCCGTGGGCCAGTCCGGTCCCGTGGGAGGCCGTGGAGATCGCGCCCGCCGCCGTGATCTCGGCGATGCTCGGCTCGGTGGCCAGCGCCAGCCCGCGCCCGGCGACCGCCTCGTCGAGGTCGGCGAGCAGGATGCCCGCCTCGACCGTGATGCGTTGGTTGGCCTCGTCGAGCGCGAGCACCTTGGTGAGCGAGCGCGTGTCGATGAGGATCTGATCGGTGCACCCGAGCGCGCTCCACGAGTGGCCCGCCCCGACGACGCGCACGCCGGCTGCGCGCCGCACCGCGGACTGCAGCTCCTCTCGAGTCTCGGGCCGAACGATCTCCCGCGGCGCGCAATGGAGGTTCCCCGCCCAGTTGGACCACTCGCCACACGTCGACGATATCAAGCGTTCACCTGCGACATATCTCTCCACGAATCCAGGCCGCTCCGGTGCGGGGCGCCGACTATACAGAAGACACACGGCGCGGGCGATGGCGGAATCCTCGTGGCGGCCTCGTCGTCGGGGTGCGCTGGCGCGCGGCCGGCCCCTGTTGCCGCACGAGCCCCGTTCCTCGACTATCGCAGGATGGCCGATGTGCCGCGACATCCTCGGGAAGAGCCGGTGTTGCCGCTGCTGCCGCTCGTCGGCGTGCCACCGGCCAGGCGCGGCGACCATCCACCCGCGGAGCGTACACCCGTCGATGCTCCGGTCGACGTGACCTCGGTTGAGCCCCACCGGTCCGCCGACGCCTTCGCGGTGCCGGGCACGCACGACCAGTTCGGCCATGCTCGGCGCCGACGGCCGGGGGTCCGGGTCCTCGACTTCGGGCTGTCGCGCGGCCGCGGCGTCTCGTCCGCGCCGGTCCTCGACGTGTCGCGCGAGAACCTGGCCGACCTCCGCGTCACCGCGGCGGGCACGCCGGCGTACATGTCCCCGGAGCAGTTCCGCGGTGGTGAGGCCGACGCGGGCAGCGATCAGTTCAGCTTCTGCGTCGCGGCGAGGGGCCCGGAGATCGAGGAGGGCAGTATTCGCTTCAGTTGGGGGATTACCGACCGAAGACAGCCAGACCAACGCCGAGTCGACGCTCAGGACTACGCCTGCCCGCTCGCGATCAGCGCCATCATCTCCGGGTAGTGATACGTCGCGCTCGCCGCGGGGTGATGCTTCGCCGTAGCGATCATCGCCTTGGCGATCTGTTCCACGCGGATCGACCTGTACTTCGCCGGCGTGACGAACGAGAACAACGGCAGCGTCTTCTCGAGCAGCCACGGCGTGTGCTGAGAGCCGATGATCATCGCGGGACGGAACACGCTCACGATCGCCGGGCCGTTCGCGCGAACGGCCGCTTCGGCCTCGCCCTTCACGCGGTTGTACCGCGACATGCCTGCGCCACCACTGCCGCTGGCCTTCGCAGTCGGGTTCGCACCCGCGGCGCTCATGAACGCGAGATGCGGTACCTTGCCTGAATCTCGCAGCGCCCGCGCGAACGCTTCGTTCAGCGCGACGTCGACCGCGCGATGCTCCTCGAGCGTGAGCTTCGCCGTGCCGGCGCCGACGCCGAGCACGCTGAATCCTTCCAGATCGCCGTCGAGGTCGCTCACTGCATCGATCGTCGCCGCGGCGAGGGGCGCGGGCTTCATCTCGGGGACGAGCTTCTCCACCAGTCTGCGGCCGACGCTGCGAGCCATGGCGACGGCCTCGGGTAGCGATCGTCGGGATAGCGTGATGACGGCGTCGAAGCCATCGTCGGAAAACAACTCGCGGAGCAGTGCGGCTCCGACCGAACCGGAGCCTCCGAGGACGATCGCTGTGCGCTTGTGGGTCATCGCGGCGCGATGATACGCCAGTCCTGCGGCAGAACGCCTCGGCGGTGTGGTCCCTGGCTGGCAACGGCGACCTGGCCTCGCCTCGAGTGCGTCCCGTCACTTCTGGACCGGAGGGACGCTGTCCGGGCAGCCGTCGAGGTCGTCGATCTGATTGATGGTCTCCGGCTGGACCGGGCACATGTCGACGAGGTCGAGGAGCCCGTCGTCGTCGCCGTCGGTCAATGGACAGCCGCCGTTCGTGGGCGGGCCCGGCTGCTTCGGGCACAGATCCTCGTCGGCCTGGAGCACCCCGACCTGCTTAGGATCGCGGAGCCCGTCCCCGTCACTGTCGATGACCACCAGCGCGGGCGCAACGAGCCTCGCCTTCGCCTTCCCCAGCCGGACCGACAGCCCGAACAGGGCCTCCACGTTGTTGGTTCGCGCCTTGCCGATCCCGAACGCTGTGGTGACATTATCGACGACGTCGAGGCGCAGCGCGACGCGGTGGTTGACGCGAAACTTGACGCCTCCGCCGAGGTTGAGCGACGTATCGACATCCTTGCCGAGGACAGGCGACGAGATCCCGACCAGGCCGAGGCCGGCCCGCATGAACGGCGAGATCCGGTAGGGCAGCTGGGCCTGGACCATGGGTCGGAGCGTGTACAGCGTCGCCCGCTGGCCGTCGGCGGCCGTTGTCGGGATAACCCCGCCCTCGAGCTCGATCCCGACGAAGCTCAGCGGGTAGTAGCCGACGCGGAGCCCGATGTCCGCACCCGCCCGCGCGAGGGGCTGATGCCCGTACCCCGCGACGGCGAGGTTCGGCTGGTAGAACTCATGCCGCGCCGACGGGCTCCACACGCCGCTGTACAGCCCGAGCTCCCAGGTGTTGCGGACTGGCCGGAAACGCTGGATCCACGGGAGCTGCCCCGCGCGGGCCGTGACATTCGCGGTCGCCGCCGCGACGGCCCTGTCCGCGACGCGAGCGGGGTCCGGCGGGGCCGCCTGCGCCGCCGTCAAGAACAGCAATGTCCCGCATGACCACATTCACACATCCCCGCTGCAACGACCGGATGGCACATCGTTCCGAACGACGGTCCCCATTTAGCCAGGTCTCGAAGAACGCGTCAATCGCAGTAATCGCGCCTCGGCAGCCGCGGTCCTCGACGTGCGCGTACACCCGGCGATCAGCAGACCGACACACAGGGTGGGCAGGAAGCGAAGCACCACGGCATCCTACGTCTGCGACGCCGCGGCGATCCAGTCGTCTCAGCCGCTTGAGCTGGCTCGCAATGCGCGCGCGGCTGCGATAGATTGGCGCGATGCGCCTCTTTGTTGGCCTCGCGTTCGCCAGTCTGCTCTGCGCCTGCCCTTCGGGGGGGAGCACCACGGATGCGTCCTCGGGCGGCGACACCGATGCGGCCACGAGCACGCCGGCGACCGGCACGGCGAGCAGCGGTGACGTACCGACCACCGGTGGCATGGTGGTCGAGTGTGTCGGTGGTGGGCTCGGGCCGGCGTTCGCCTGGGCCACGCCGCCGGAGCCCGGCGTCGCCAGCTGTCAGCGCATCAGCGACGCCTCGCTGGCGCTCGACTGCGCCGGCGACTTCACCGGCATCTTCACGCTGACGCTCGTGAACACGGGCGTGGTCGGGCTGGTGGTCGGCGAGGCGGTCGAGGTCGATTATCGGGTCACGACCGACGCGGACGCCGAGGTCACCGGAGAGTGGCTGCGCGTGCGCGGGCAGGGCCAGTGGTACATCGTCGCCGGGCAGGGGCCGACGCTCGCGCCTCCGGACGCGCCGGCCGACTGGTTCCACGCGAACGTCGAGGTCGCGCTGGTCGCGGGTGACTGTGCGCCGCTGGCGTGCAGCGACGGCTCGGGCGACCAGTTCACGCCGCGGGCCATCTCCTTCGGTCAGGGCGACATGGTCAATATCCTCGCAGCGGGCAAGGACGGCGGCGTGCCTGGAGAGTTCGGCGGCGAGAGCTACCACGCGGCCGTGTCCGAGGCGCGCAGCGGCGCGTGCGACGGCGGCGCGGCCGGCGAGGCGATCGACGTGCTGGCGTTCAGCGTCGTCAGCTCGGGTTTTCTTTAGCCCGAGTGCTCACATACCGCGCTGCTTACTTGAGGAACTTGATGAGCAGGAAGCCGCCGATGAGCAGCAGGGTGCCGACGATCGTGGCGAGGTTGAAGTACTCGTCGATCCACTTGCGGGCGCGCGGTCCGGCGAGGCGGATGACGAGGGCGACCAGGAAGAAGCGGCCGCCGCGGCCGAAGATGCTGGCGAGGGTGAAGCCGACGAGGTTCAGCTTGGCGACCCCGGCGGCGACGGTGAAGACCTTGTAGGGGATCGGCGTGAAGGCGGCGATGAACACGGCGAGCACGCCGTATTTGTTGTACTCGTTGGTGACGAGCTCGAAGTTCTCCTGCGAGAATACGCGGTTGATCAGGTATGGCTCGAACACCGCCCACAGCGCGTAGCCGATGAAGTAGCCGAACAGGCCGCCGAGCACCGAGAAGAGGGTGCACCAGGCGGCGAAGCGGTATGCGCGGGTCGGGGCGGCCAGGGCGAGGGCGATGAGCAGGACGTCCGGGGGGATCGGGAAGAAGCTCGACTCGGTGAAGGCGAACACGCACAGGGCGGGCACGCCGTACTTGCTTTCGGCCCAGGACAGCACCCACTCGTAGATACGGCGGATCGGGTTGCGCGAGCGCGGCGCGGGGGCAACAGGCGGTGGCGCCAGCGTCGGGTCAGGCGCGGCGCCGGGGGGTGCTTCGGTCGCGTTCACGGGGCGGGACGCTAGCACGCGAGGCGCTCACCCGGAAGCCGCGCGGTCCTCCGCAAGCGCCGCGGCGTACTCGTCCGGCGTGTTGCAGGTGCGCAGGACTCGGGGCTCGGGCAGGCTGGTGGCGTCGAGCCAGCGGGCGCCGAGGCGGTCGAACATGAAGAGCGGGCGCCGGCCGCCGCGGGCCAGCACCTCACGTGCGGCGGCGTGGGCCGGGGCGACGCGGACGGCGCTGGCGAGCGGGTGAGGGAAGTGGCGGTCGGTGGCCTCGCCGGAGGCGGGCGCCTCGACCGGGAGGATGCCGCCGAGGCCGGGTTCGGCGACCAGGGTGGCGAACAGCAGGCGCAGGTGATCGGCGGTGAGGAAGAGGTTGTCGCAGGCGCCGAGGAAGGCGATGTCGGTGCGGTGGGCCGCGAGCACGCCGAGGCCGGTAAACAGGCCGACCAGCGGTCCGCCCTGCTCGTACTCGCTGGGGTCGTCGACGCGGACGGCGCTCGGGTGCAGCGGCGGCAGCTCCTGGCCGGCCGCGCCGACCACGACGATCGGGTGGTTGCACACCGACGCGACCAGCTCGACCAGGTGCGTGAGCAGGGGTCGTCCGCGCCACGGCAGCCACGGCTTGGGCTGGCCCATCCGCGACGAGCGGCCGCCGGCGAGGATGACGGCGCCGAAGCTTGTTGCTGGGGCCTTGGCGGACACGTTGTGCGAGCGAGGATCGCAGCGCGCGGGCCAGCGGGCAAGGGGGCGTCAGCGCCAGGGGCCGGTGCGAGGGTCCATGCGGGCGTGCAGCGGCGAGGCCGGGATGTTGCGGGCGTCAGCGCCAGGCGCCGGTGCGAGGGTCCATGCGGGCGTGCAGCAGCGAGGCTGGGACGCTGCGGTCGTCGGGGTCGTTGACCAGCCACAGCGTGAGCCGGTCGCCGTGTTGCTCGGCGTGTACGCCCTCGAGCTTGTGCGGGCCGGGGAGTTCGACCTGCCACTGGAGGCGGCGCTGGGGGTCGAGGCGGCCGATCGCGGCGCCGGTGACGACGCCGTCGTGGTAGGTGTCGGGGCTGGCCTCGGCGGCGGCGATGTAGAGGAGTGAGCCGTCGGGCAGGGGTGAGGCGTCGGTGAAGCCGAGCGCCGCGCCGCCGCGATCGCCGAGCTCGAAGCGATGGATCGCGTGGACGAGCGCGCCGGTCCACGGGCGCCCCGCGGTGGTCGCCGCGACGGCGCCGGCGAGGTCGAGCTCGACGATCGCGTTGTGGTTGCCGGGGCCGTTGCCGCGCTGCAGAAGCAGCAGCAGCTCATCGATGATCGCGGCGCCCTCGAGGTTGAGCGCGGGGAAGTGGCGCGCGAGCTCGGCGTGCAGCGGGCCGAGATCGAGGACCTCGACTGTCGCCGAGGACATGTCGCTGAGGACATGTCGCACGAGGCAGGCGCGGTGGCGGGTGGCGGCCGAGCCAGAGCCGAGCGCGAGCAGGCCGTCGCCGGGCCAGCGGCACAGCGCCTCGAAGTCGGGCTTGTGCGCCTTGCGGGCGGCGTGCGCCTCGGGGAGCTCGCCGGGCAGCAGGGTGAGCCTGGCGTCGGGGCCGTGGTCGGGGCAGGCCAGGAGGGTGAGCTCGTCGTCGGCGACGATGTATGAGACGGCGCCGAGGCGCACGAGGCCGCTGGCGGCGGAGACGGGGAGGGAGCGCAGCAGGGTCGGGCCCACGCGGCGAGGATACGCCATGCGCCCTTGGGAGGAGATGTCAGGCGAGGAAGCCGGCGCTGCGGAGCTCGCTGCGCAGCTGCGGGTCGGCGAGGGTTGCGAGGAAGGCCTGGACGGCGGGGCGATCGCGGCGGCTGTCGGGGACGACGAAGTCGTACTGTTCCTCGCGGATCGGCGTGAAGGCGAGGCCCGCGGGGGCGGCCGCGCTGGCGATCGCCACGCCCCAGTCGGCGCGGCCCTGGGCGACGCAGGCGACCACGCCCGCGTGCGAGCGGGCCTCGTGGGTGTAGCCGGACGGGCGGAGCGGGCGGAGCGGGGCGAGCAGCTCGTCGATGACGACGCGGGTGCCGCTGCCGCGGTTGCGATTGACCATCTGCAGGTCGGCGGCGAGGATCGCGGGCGAGAGGGCGAGCGGGTCGCCGACGAGCACGCCGCGCAGGCGCGGGTCGTCCGGGCGGTGGACCAGGCCCTGCATGCGGCCGTAGCCGGGGACGAGCGAGCATCCGCCTGGCACGAAGGCGTGGTTATAGCGGCCGGTGGCGGGGTCGAGGAGGTGGGTCGGGGCGAGGTCGCAGTGGCCGCGGGCGGCCGCCGCGAGGCCGCCCTGGCTGCCCTGGGCGATCAGCTGGACGCGCAGGCCGGCGGCGTGGAGGCGGTCGGCGAGCAGCTCGAGGCCGGTGCAGTGGCTGCCGACGATCAGGAGGTCGGGGGCGTGGCCGCCGGGGGCGCTGCGGATCACCGCGACTCGCTCGCCGGCGTCGAGGCGCTCCTGCTGGCGCGGGACGGCGATGAAGCCGTCGGCGCGGCAGAACGCGGTGACCGAGCCGGAGCCCTTGCCGATCGGGAGGGCGACCGGGAGGATGGAGCTGTCCGTGGGGACATGTGCACGCAATTGCGGGAAGGACATGTCCGTTGGGACATGTGTTAACAATGTCGGGATGGACATGTCCGTGGGGACAGGTGATGGCAATGGCGGGGGCCCTGGATCGGCGGGGGCGAGCAGCTGGACCAGCACGTATTCGCGACGGCCGCGCTCGCTGTTCAGGTCGTGGGCGAGGCGGGCGGGCAGGGCCTCGGCGCGCTCCGGGGGCAGGCCGGCGAGGCAGCGCAGGAGCGGGGCGACGAACTCGTGGAAGGTGAAGAGGGCCGAGGTGGGGAAGCCCGGGAGCACGGCGATCGGGACGCGGCGCGGGCCGACGGCGGTGGCGGCCAGGCACAGCGGCTTGCCGGGCTTGAGGGCGACGCCGTGGACGCAGATCGCGGGCAGGCCGGGGGCGGGGCCGGGGAGCGCCGCGACGGCGGCGAAGCTGAGGTCGCCGGCGCCCTTGCTGGTGCCGCCCGAGAGCAGGATGAGGTCGCAGGCGTGGGTGTGGAGGGCCGCGTGGAGGGCCGCGCGCAGCTCGTCGTCGCGGTCGCGGGCGATGCCGAGGCGCAGCGGCAGGGCGCCGAGCTCGGCGCAGGCGTCGGCGAGCAGGGTCTGGTTGCAGTCGTGGACCTGCCCGGGCGCGAGCGGCTGGCCGGGGGCGGCGATCTCGTCGCCGGTGGACAGCACGCCGACGCGCGGGCGGCGGTGGACACAGGCCTCGGCGCGGCCGATCGCCGCGAGCACGCCGGTCTCGCGGGCGCCGAGGAGGATGCCCGGGCGCAGCACGACCTCGCCGCGGGTGATGTCGGAGCCGACGAAGGAGATCATGCCGCCCGGGTGCACAGGGCGGCGCACCAGCAGGACATCGTCGGCGACGTCGCAGTCCTCGACCATGACGATCGCGTCGGCGCCGCGCGGGACGACCCCGCCGGTGGCGATGGCGACCGCCTCACCCGCCGCGAGGGTGAGGCCCGGGGCGACCCCGCAGGCCAGCAGCTCGGGGCGGAGCAGCAGGCGCCGCGGGGCGGCCTCGCTGGCGCCGTAGGTGTCGCTGGCCTGCACCGCGTAGCCGTCGACGTTGCTGCGGTCGAAGCCGGGGACGTCGCGCGGGGCGGCGACGGCCTCGGCGAGCACGCGGCCGCGCAGCTCGGCGAGCGCGACGGTCTCGCAGGCCAGCGGGGCCGGGCGGGCGGCGGCCCACCAGCGGGCGTGGGCCTCGTCGCCGTCGACGACCTGCAAGAACTGGCGCTGCTCGCTCACGGTGCGGCTCCGCGGGGTGGGCTGTCCGCGAGGACAGGTGGTCTGTCCGTGGGGACAGGTGGGGTAGGTATGTCCGCGGGGACAGGTGGGCTGTCCGCGGGGACAGGTGGGCTGTCCGCGGGGACAGGTGGTCTGTCCTCAGGGACAGGTGGGCCGACATACGGTCCGTCGAAGAGGTGGACCAGGACGGGCTCGCCGGGGGCGGCGCCCTCGCTGTCGCTGGCGACGATCGTGAAGCCGTCGGCGAGCACCGTGGAGGACAGGTTGCTCGCGCCGGAGGTGGCGACGGGCACGACCTGGCCGGCCTCGACGCGGACGCGGACGAAGTCGCAGCGGCCGACCTTGCTGGTCAGCTTGCGCGCGAGCGGGAGGGTGACGCTGGCGTGGGGCAGGGCGAAGGGGCGCGGGCGGCCGGCGAGGGCGCGCAGCCAGGGGCCGAGCAGCAGCTCGTGGGCGCACAGGCAGGAGACCGGGTTGCCGGGCAGGAGGAACACGCGGCGGCCGTCGGAGAGGCGGCCGAGGCCGGTCGGGCTGGCGGGGCGGACGGCGACGCCGTGGACCTCGAGGGTGCCGACGCGGGCCAGCAGTGTGGGCATGAGGTCCTCGAGGCCGACGCTGGTGGCTCCGCTGACGACCAGGACGTCGGCTGGCCCGGAGGACAGGTCCGAAAAGCCAGCCGAGAGCGCGGCCTCACCGTCGCGGGCGCGGAGGGTGGGGAGCCACTCGGCGCCGTCGCGGGCGCACAGGCCGGCGAGCACGACCGAGTTGCTGTCGACGATCTGCCACGGGCCCGGGGCTGTGCCCGGGGCGACCAGCTCGTCGCCGGTGACGAGCAGCTGCACGCGCGGGCGCCGGACCACCGCGACGCTGGCGAGCCCGAGCGACGCCAGCACCCCGGCGTCTTGCGGTCGCAGCACGCGACCGGCGGGCAGCACGAGCTCGCCGCGCGCCAGGTCCTCGCCGACCTCCCCGAGGTGGCGGCGGGGTGCGACCGGGCCCAGCAGCTCGACCTGGTCGCCGCGCGTGCTGCGGGCGAGCTCGGCCTGGAGGACCGCGTCGGCCCCCGCGGGGACCGGCGCTCCGGTGGTGATGCGGACGGCCTGACCACTGGCGACCGTGCCCAACCACGGCCGCCCGGGCAGGCTGGTGCCGAGCAGCTCGAGCGCGATCGGGTTGTGTTCACTGGCCGCGAAGCTGTCCTCGCCGCGGATCGCGTAGCCATCGACGGCCGCGCGGACGAAGCCGGGCACGTCGATCGGCGCGTACACGGGTGCGGCCAGGACGCGGCCGACGCAGGCCGTGACCGCCACCGCCTCCGGGGGCAACGCCGCCGCGTCGCCGCGCAGCAGGGCGACCACCTCGGTGAGCTCGACCCGGCTGCGAAAGCCCCGCATGCGCACATCGTCCGTCACGCGGAAGCCCCTCCCGGAGGTCCCACGGGACCGACCGCGCGGACACCCAAGGCTCTAGCACGGGGGGCTGATGCGAGCCTGTCCCGGGGGACAGACTGATGAGATATCATGAGCCTGTCCCGGGGGACAGACTGCCCAGATATCCTCGCCCCGCGCTCCTCGCCGCACGCGACCATGTCACGCCCGGTCGCGCAAGCTCGGCCGACGCGGCGGGTGCGCGGCGAGGGCGGCGGGGAAGTGATCGAGCACCGAGATCGCCGGCGTCAGCGCGACCTGGCCGAGCCCGCAGATGCTCGTCTGGGCCATCGTCTGGTCGAGCGCCCGCAGCAGCTCGGGCACGTTGGGCCCGGCGTCGCCAGCGAGCACCTGCTCGAGCAGCAGGACCGCCTTCTGCGAGCCGACGCGGCAGGGCACGCACTTGCCGCACGACTCGTTGCGAAAGAAGCGGGTCAGGCTGAGCCCGAGCGCGAGCAGGTCGCGGCCCTCGGCGACGATGACGACCGCGCCGGAGCCGAGCGTGGAGCCGGCGCGGCGCATCGCCTCGAAGTCGAGCGGCGTGTCGACGGCCGCGGGCGGGAGGAAGGCCGAGGACGCGCCGCCGGGCAGGATCGCCGCGATCGGGCGCCCGTCGACGACGCCGCCGGCGAGGGCGACCAGCTCGGCGACGGTCGTGCCGGTCGCGACCTCGAACACGCCGGGCCTTGCCACGTCGCCGGAGATCGAGATGAACTTGAGGCCGCCGCAGCCGCGCAGGCCCTGGGCCTTCCACCACGCGCTGCCGTCGGGGCGGGCCAGGATCGCGGTCGCGGCGGCGAGGGTCTCGACGTTGTTGATGAGGGTGGGGCGGCCGAACAGGCCGACGACGCCGGGGAAGGGCGGCTTGTTGCGCGGCTCGCCGCGGCGGTCCTCGAGCGCCTCGAGCAGCGCCGTCTCCTCGCCCATGATGTAACCGCCGGGGGAGACGAAGATCTCGAGCTCGACGCCGAGCTCGCGGGCGACCGCCGCGGCGACCGTCTGCTCGGCGGCCATGGCCCTGCGCTCGAGCTCGTACTCGTGGCGGATGTAGAGGATCGCCCGGGTCGCGCCGACGACGAGGGCGCCGAGCAGCATGCCCTCCCATACGAGGTGGGGCAGGGCGGCGAGGAGCTCGCGATCCTTGAAGGTGCCGGGCTCGCTCTCGTCGGCGTTGCAGACGACGAACTTCTCGTCCGCGACGGTGGCGCGGACCGTGCTCCACTTGATCGCGGTCGGGAAGCCGGCGCCGCCCATGCCGCGCAGACCCGCGGCGCGCAGCTCGGCGATCGCGTGCTCGGCCGCCGCGGCGTCGCCGGCCCCGATGGCCCCGATGGCCCGGGCGGCGGCGTAGCGATCGCCGGGGCTGGCGTAGGGATCGATGCGGTATGGCTTTCGGGACATGTCCGCGGGGTCAGCTGCGGTGTGCGCGTGCGCGAGGCAGGCGCGCAGCTCGGCCGGGGTGGTGACCGGGTCGTGGTGGACCAGCGCCGCCGGGGCGCGGTCGCAGCGGCCGAGGCACGAGACCTCCGCGACCTCGACGCGCTCGCCGGTGGCGGCCTCGTGGGCCCGGGCCGCGGCGCGCAGGGCCTCGGCGCCGCCGGCCATCGTGCAGCTGAGGTCGCGGCACAGCTCGACGCGGTGGGCCGGCGGGGGCTCGCGGCGGAAGTGGGGATAGAAGGACGCGACGCCCTCGACGCGGTGCAGGGGGACGCCGAGTCGGTGGGCGAGCTCGGTGAGGGAGTCTTGTGAGAGCCAGCCCAGTTCCGCCTGGAGGGCGGTGAGCTGCGAGAGGATGCTCGGCGGCCGGTAGCGCACGGGGCGACCATAACACAGGCCGGGAGCGGCGCCGGAGCGGGAGAGAAGTGGTGCTGTGGACGGGCGTGAAAAAAACTCGATCCCTCGCGGCGGGTTGCGACACCTCAGGGCGAACCCCGAGACGCGCGCCGATCGGCGGGCCGGCTGTCGCCGGTCCCGGTCCGAGCGGCGGCGCGGCGGGCCGACTTTTGTCCGGAGTAACCAGTCATGTCCCGCAAATTCCATACGTCCTCCCTCTCGCTCGCGGCCGTCCTCGGCGGCGCTCTGGCCCTCACCCCCGGCTGCGAGGCCACCGAGGTCTGCGGCCTCGAGTGCCCCGCGGAGGGGCTGCTCGACGGCAACGCGTCGATCTCGGGCCTGGCCAGCGTCGACGCGTTCTTCGCGGCGGTGGTCGGCTTCAACAAGGCCGCGCTGGCGGTCGAGGCCGGGGTCGAGGCCGAGCTGCGGGGCATCGCCGTGTCGCTCGAGCTCGACGCGGGCGCCACCGCGGCGGACATCCGCGCGGCGCTCGAGCTCAAGCTGGAGGCGACGGTCTCTGGCGGGCTCAAGATCTCGTACGCGGCGCCGCGTTGCACGGTCGACGCGAAGGTGGCGGTCGACGCGACGGCGAAGTGCGACGCGGAGCTCGAGCCGGGTGAGCTCAAGGTCGAGTGCAAGGGCACCTGCACCGTCGACGCGAGCGCCGGGGCCAGCTGCGACGCGAGCGCGAAGGTCGTCTGCAAGGGCACCGCGCCGCAGCTCGAGTGCAGCGGCAGCTGCACCGGCACCTGCGAGCTGACCGGCGACCTGCAATGCAATGGCAGCTGCAACGGCGAGTGCGACGGCACCTGCACGGTGACCGGCGCCAACGGGCAGTGCGCGGGCGAGTGCATGGGCGCGTGCAAGGGCAGCTGCGAGCTGCGGGCGGGCGCGAGCTGCACGGGCAAGTGCCAGGGCAGCTGCGAGTACGAGGCGCCAGCGGGCGAGTGCGAGGCCGGTGCCGAGCTGCGCTGTGAGGCGGCCGCGGAGGCCAGCGCGAGCTGCGACGGCAGCTGCGACGGCGAGGTGGTGCCGCCGAAGGCGCGGGCCGAGTGCGAGGCGAGCGTGGAGGCGGAGGCGAAGCTGCAGGCCGAGTGCACGCCGCCGAGCCTGGAGATCGGCTGGCAGTTCAAGGACACGGTCAGCGTGGAGGAGAAGGCGGCCTTCAAGGCCTGGGTCGAGGGCTTTCGCGGGCGCTACGCGGGGCTGCTCGCCGCGTCCGCGCGGGCCGAGCTGGTGCTGTCGGCGGGCGCAGGGCTGGGCGAGGCGGCGGGCCAGCTGGCGGGCAGCCTGCCCGGCGAATTCGCCGACGACTTCAGCGTGCGGGCCACCGTCGGCATCGGCTGCGCGGTGTCCGAGCTGAACGCGGTGGGCCAGGTGCTCGCGGGCGGGACGACGGCGCTCGGCGGCAGCGTGAAGGCGGTCGCCGAGGTGAGCGCGGCGATCGCCGGCGGCTGAGCGTCTTGGTGGCGGGGCGCGGGCGTGCCATCCTGGCGACGCCCGTGCCCGCATGAGCTCCGACGATACACCCGAGGTCCCTGCTGCTGGCGCTGGCCCGCGCGCCGAGGCGCTGGCCCGAAACCCGCAGGACCTGGCGCTGCTCGCCGCGTGGCAGGCCGGCGACGCGCGAGCTGGTGACGCGCTGGCGCGGCACTACGGGCCGCATGTGCGGCGATTCTTCGCCGACAAGGTGCGTGACTTCGAGGTCGACGACCTCGTGCAGCAGACCTGGGAGGCGATGGTGCAGGCGCGCGACCGCCTGGGCGGCGGGCCGGACGGCATCGCCAGCTTCCGGGCGTATCTCTACGGTGCGGCGCGGCTGGTGCTCTTCGGTCACTTCCGGAGGTTGCGCAAGGCCCAGCAATTCGACCCGGGGGTCTCCTCGCTCGAGGATCTGGCGCCCTCGCCGAGTGCGCAGATATCGGCGTACGCGAAGCTCGAGCGCCTGGCCGCGGCGCTGCGCAAATTGCCGCTCGATCAGCAGATCTTGCTCGAGCTGCGATATGCCCACGAGATGACGAGCGCCGAGATCGCGACGGCGCACGGGATCCCCCAGGGCACGGCGAAGAGCCGGCTGCGGGTCGCCCGGCAGCGGCTCGACGCGCAGCTGCTGCGCATGGGCCTGGCGCCGGCGGGGTGAGCAGTTCGGGGGCAATCGCCGCTTTTTCACAGGCGCCGTGGGGTCGCCGCGTTGGGTGCCGCCTCCTCTTGACATACCGCGCGACTTCGCGCACCGTGGGACGGTCATGCGAATCACCGTCGACGCCCCGCGGCCCGTCTGGGATGACTTTGAATTTGCGCTCGACTGCGCCGACCGGGAGCTCCGGTCCTACTACGATACGGCGACCGGTGAAGTCTGTGTGACCGGGCCCTTCGAGGACGACCCCGGCGAGCGCGAGCGCATCGACGCCGACCCCGCGCGCTACCTCGAGATCGGGCACCTCGACGGGCGCACGGAGCATGAGTGGATGGCGCGCTTCAGCCAGGGCGTCGACGATGAGAAGCTGCGGGCGCGGCTCGAGCGGGCATTAAGCGGGCCGAAGCCGTTTCGTCGCTTCAAGGACACGTTGCTGGCGGAGCCCGGCGCGCGCGAGCGATGGTTCGCCTTTCGCGACGGCCTGGTGAAGCAGTGGATCGAGCAGTGGTTCGAGGCGCGTGACCTCGCGGTCGGGGCCCCGCCGGCGTGGTGGGCGACGAAGCAGACCGACTGACAGCGCCCCCGGGCGGTGGTCGACGCCTGGAAGCCCTGGATGCGTCCGGGACTTCCGGGGCCCGAGCAACGCTCGCCGTGACGCCGTCCGCGGAGGTCCCGGCGCTTCGCCGCGGGCTCGAGTCGGCGCCCGACCGCAGGAGCGGGGCCGCGAATGTTGGCTGCTCACGCGCGTATCCATGAACGGTGAGCGCGATATCGTCAGCCGGAGCGGATCGACGCCGCGAACAAGGTGCGTCGGGCGGAGATCCAAAGCACCCCGTTGCCGAGTAGCATGGCTCGGCATGACGACGGCCGCGATTTTTGCGGCCTGACCTTACTGGGAGACGCGATGCAGAAGAACATGAGATCTAAAACTGGGCTGGCGGCCGTCGCCGCCGCTGCGATCTGCGGGGAGGCTGGTGGGCGTCCACCGTCCTCGCATCCGACCACGACGAGTCGCCGAAGGTGAAGCTGGACGCCGCGCAGGACATCACGGACCTGTACGTCTTCGAGAGCGGCCCCGGCAAGACGACCATCATCGTCTGCTGGGCCGGCTTCAACGACAGCATCAAGCAGCAGCCGACCAAGGCGGGCGTGTACGACGCCAAGGCGCTCTACGCGATCCACGTCGACAACGACAACCCCGCCGACGGCAAGGCCGACAAGGTGATCTACTGGCGCTACGGGGCCAACGCGGCCGACGAGATCGGCATCCAGTGGGAGGGCATCCCGGGGGCTGACCCGAAGGTGGCTGGCAACGTGGAGACGATCTTCGACGCCGGTCCGTACGCGCGCGTGTGGACGGGCCACGCGGACGACCCCTTCTTCTTCGACGCGGGAGGGTACCTCGCGACGCTCGACACCGGGGTCTTGTCGTTCAAGAGCGAGAACGACTTCCTGGCGGGGCTCAATGTCACCGCGGCGGCGATCGAGATCGACACCGACGCGCTCACCGGCGGCAAGCCGATTCAGGTGTGGGCCACCGCATCGAGGCTGAAGTAGGGAGGCCACCATGAAGAACAACACATCCATTCACGCAGTTCTTGGGGCCGCGCTGCTGTTCGCGACGTTCAGCGCATGCGGCGACAACGGTGGCGACACCACCGGCAGCACCGGTGACAACACCACGAATCCGTCCGGCAGCTCGACGGACAGCCCGACCACGACGGTCAGCGGCAGCACGACGGACAACCCGAGCACGACGGACACTGCGAGCACGACGGACAACCCGACGACCGCGGGACCCACGACCACCGTGGACCCCGACACGGGTAGCACCGGCGGCGACCCCGGCTTCGTGTTCCCCCAAAATCCGTTCAGCGACTACGAGCAGATCGACCGGCACGGCGCGGTCGAGGCCGGGACGGCGGGCATCGGCGCCAAGGAGGGCCTGGGGTTTACCAAGGGCCAGGACGTCACGATCCGGGACGCCTACAACGCGAGCAATCCCGTCGAGGACATCGCGGGCATGTGGGTCCCGGAGATCGCCAAGAGCGTCATGTTCTTCCACGCGGCGCTCGACGATGATCTCATGGGCGCCGGGCTCACGCCGGCGACCTTCGACGAGAGCATCGCCCAGGCGGGGCCGGTCCTCATCCCGGACACGATCAAGTACGACCCCACCAAGCCGACCTCGTACCCGAACGGTCGCAAGCTCGAGGATCCGGTCGTCGACATCACGCTCGCGGCCGCGTTGGTCAGCCTCAAGAAGCACCCGCTGACCGTGCTCGCGGATCTGCCGCTGAACCCGCCCAAGAACGACGTGGCGTTCTCCGCGGAGTGGCCGTACCTGGCGCCGCCGCACGCGCCCTGAGGCGCTGCGAAGATTGTGCGGAGCTCCCCGGGTGTGCGAAGCTCCCGGGGAGCTTTTCGCGTGCCGCGAGGCTTCGGAAGCGACGATCATGGACCTCAAAATGACCATCGCCGCGGCGGTCGTCGCGTTCGGAGTCTCGGCGGCCATCTCGCAGATCGATCTCCGCGGCGGCACGGGAGCGCTGTCGGGTATCACGCCCGGGGTCGCGGCGCGATCGGGCGTCGCGGCGTCGGGCGCGAGCTACTCGGCGTTGCTCGCCGAGCTCGACGAGCGCATCGACGGCTTGCAGGCGCGGGCGAGCAAGCGTCCCGACGACTGGCTGATCCGGGGTATCCTCGGATCTGCGCTGTTCGAGCGCGCCGGCTTGACGAACCAGCTCGCCGACTTCGATCGGGTCCAGGCGGTGCTCGACGAGGCGTTTGCGATCGCTGCCACGGGCAGCGGCCCCTTGCTGGTCGCGGCCCGCTTCAACTACTCGGTGCATCGCCTGGCCGGCGCCGAGAAGTACCTCGACCTGATGGATCGCCGGGCCGTTCCTCGAGGCGACGAGCAGCTGCTCGCGCGGGTGCTGCGGGCTGAGATCGCGGTGCAGCGTGGCCAGTACGAGGTCGCGTTCAAGGCGCTCGGCGAGGTCGCAGCGGTCGCGCCGGTGGCGGCGAAGGCCGAGCTCGCGCTCTACCACGCGAAGACCGGGCATTCGGTGGAGGCCCAGGCGTTGCTCGCGGAGACGCTGGCGTCGACCGACACGAACGATCCGCGGCGGCGGGCGTGGATCCGGCTGCAGCTTGGCATCATCGCCATGGAGCGCGGCGAGTTGGTGGTTGCGATGGAGCAGCTGCGCGGCGCCGACGCGGAGCTCGCCGGTTGGTGGCTCGTGCACGAGCACATCGCCGAGATCCACACTCGTCGCGCCAACCTTGACAAGGCGATCACGATCTTCGAGGAGCTGGTCCGCACGGCCGATCTGCCGCAGCACATGGACGCGCTGGCCGGCTTGTACCAGCGCACGGGTCGGGCGCAGGAGGCCGAGGCGTTGATTACGCGGGCGGGCGCACGCTGGGAGCAGCAGCTGGCGCGTTGGCCCGAGTCGGCGATGGGGCACAGCCTGCAGCACCACCTGCAGTTCGGCACGCCGGAGCGGGCGCTCGAGCTCGCGCTGGCCAACGAGGCGGCGCGGCCCGGCGGCGAGGCGCAGGTGCTGCTGGCGCTGGCGTACCTCCGATCGGGCCGGGCCGCCGACGCGCTGGCCGTGGCGGAGCGGGCGTTGGCGACGCCGTACCGCACGGCGCGGCTGCACGATGTCGCCGCGAAGGCCCACGCCGCGCTTGGGCACACGGCGGCCGCCGAGGAGCAGGTCGCGCTGTGCCTCGCCATCAACCCGGGGTACTCGAGCGAGGACCACTCGCACTGAGCCGATCGGAGCTCAGAGCAGGAAGGTGTGGTCGAAGCTGCCGCCGGTGGCGCTGACGCGGAATTGCAGGCTGGCGACCAGGCGCTCGATGCACGCATTGAGGTCGTAGCCGGGCGGGAGAGTGACGGTTGCGTGGCCGCGGGGGTCGACCTGGACTGTGCCGACCAGGCGGACGATCGTGGTGACGCGGGTGGTGGAGCTGTCCCTGGGGACAGGCTGCTCGGGTGCTGCAGAGGTGGCGGCGACGGGGCTGTCCGCGGGGACAGGTGCGGGCGGCGGGTCCGCGGTGGCGGCGACAGGGCTGTCCGCCTGGACACGGCGAGCCGCGGTGGTCGCAACCGGGCTGTCCGCGGGGACAGGCCGAGGCGAGGCTTCGCCGGGGTCCGAGATGGGGCGCCAGCTGAGGGTTGCGACCAGGATGAGCGCGGCGAGGGCGGCGGCGGCGGCGGCGGCGAGGGGCCAGTGGCGGGCTGGCCTTGGAGACATGTCTTCGGGGACAGCTGCGGAGGTTCCGGCGGGCGCGGCTGCGAGGGCGGAGCGGGTCTCGTCGATGGCGGCGAGCAAGGCCTCGGCGCTGGGGTGGCGGTGCTCCGGGTCGTCGTGCAGGGCGCGGGCGAGGAGGGCGCGCAGGGGCGGCGGGAGGTCGGCGAGGTGGAGGATCGGTGCGCCGGGTGGGAGTGCGACGTCCTCGGGGGTCTGGGCGGGGAGGCGGCCGATCAGGAGGGTGTGGAGGAGGGCGCCGGTGGCGAAGATGTCGACGCGGTGGTCGGTCCGGCCGCCGCGGTAAATTTCGGGGGCGATGTAGCCGGGCGAGCCGCCGACGGTCCAGGCGCTCTTGCCGGTGCTGGTGAGGACCTTGGCGAGGCCGAAGTCGAGGACCTTGATGAAGTCGGGGTTGTCGTCGCGGGTGATGCGGAGGCAGTTCTGCGGCTTGATGTCGCGGTGGATCACGCCGCGCTGGTGGGCGGCTGCGAGGGCGCGGGCGATCTGGGCGGCGATCGGGAGGGCGCGGGTCCACGGCAGCGGGCCCTCGCGGGCGAGCAGGCGCGCGAGGTCCTCGCCGTCGAGGTACTCCATCGCAAAAAACGCGGGGCCCTCCTCGGGCGGGCCGAAGTCGGTGATGCTGACGACGTTCGGGTGATCGATCTTGGAGGCGGCGCGGGCCTCGAGCAGGAAGCGCTGGCCGATCTGCGGGTCGTCGAGGAAGCGCGGGCTGATGATCTTGAGGGCGAAGTGCTTGTCGAGGTGGATGTGGCGGGCCAGGAAGACCACGCCCATGCCGCCGGCGCCGAGGCGGCGCACGACCTCGTAGCGGTTCTGCACGAGCTTGCCGACGAGGTCGTCGTAGGCGAAGAGGCGGCGAAACTCGGGCCAGTTCGGGAAGGTGCTGTCGCCTGCCTGCTCCACGCGGCCGCCTCGTGGCTTCGCGCGACCTTAGCACGCGCGGGGCTTTAGAAGCTGCCGGCGAGGCCGAGGCCGGCGGGGCGCAGGGCGCTGCGGCGGGGGCCGGGCTTGCGCGCGCTGATCGCGAGGAGGGTGACGCCGGCGAGCAGGCCGAGGCCGGCCAGCACGGCGCCGACGCGGACGAGGGTGTCGCCGCGGCGACCGGAGGTCTCGATGTCGCGGAGCACCGGGTCGTTGGCGACGCAGGCGGTCGCGCGCTCGCTGCAGTATTCGTGGCCGCGTTGGTTGGCGCGGCGGCCGACGACCACGCCGGCGGCGAGCAGGGCCAGGCCGGTCGCGCCGAGGCCGAGGCCGACGGCGCCGGAGATCCGGAGCGGGCGGGTGATCGCCGGGCGTGGTGTCGGGGTCGGCGTTGCGACGACGGGGGGTGGCGGGCGTGGGGTTTCGGCCGCGGTGGTTGGGGTTGTGGTGGTCGGGGTTGCGGGCGCGGGGGCTGGTGGCGGGGTCGCGCCCAGCAGCGTCGCGCAGGTCGGGGCGCCGGCGACCGCGAGGCGCTGCTCGAGGCGTTGCAGGCTGACGCGCTCCTCGGCCGCGAGCTCGGGGGTCAGCGCGGGGTCGGCGAGGTAGTCGCGTAGCAGCGCCTGTGCGTGGCACAGATGCACGCGGGTGGCGGCGCTGCCGTCGTCGGCGCGCAGGCGGGCGGCGACGCTGGCGCGCAGGAACAGCAGGCGCGGGCCGGGCTCGGCGGCGGTGGTCAGGCGATAGGCCCGCTCGTGGGCCGCGGCGGCCCGGGCGAGGTCGCCGAGGGCCTCGGCCTGCACGCCGAGCTCGTAGGCGAGGTCGCGCTCGGAGGTCGTGGGTGGAGGTGTCTCTTGGGACAGGTTGGAGGCCTGGGACGCGGCTGTCTTTTCAGACAGGTGGGCGCGGGCCGGGGTCGTGGCGAGGGTGAGGGCGACGGCGAGGGCGACGCGGGCGAGGCGGGTCGTGGCGGTCATGGTGCGGCGGAGGGCACGCAGACGCCCTGGTGGCACTGCATCTCGGGCGGGCAGGCCGGGTCCGCGCTGCAGTCGATCGCGCACACCGATTGACCGTCGACGGTGGCGCAGGTCCGCGGCGTGTAGTCGACGGGGAAGCCGTCGCTGTGCAGCTCGCAGTTGCGGGTGGGGTCGCCGACGCAGAAGTCGGTGCAGAAGCCGACGGTGGCGCCGGCCCAGTGGGCGCACACTGGCTGGCCGTGGACGAGGCACTGCTCGTCGCGATCGCAGGGTTGGTAGGCCGGGAGGAAGGGCGTGGGTTCGTCGACGCCGGCGGTGCGCAGGCAGTCGTCGGGCTGGGGTCGACAGCGGACGCCGGCGCAGCACTGGTCGTCGCCGCAGTCGGCGTCGCGGTAGCAGAGGGCGCCGAGCAGGTAGTCGTCGCGGTAGCAGGCGAGCAGCGCCCCGATCACGAGGGCGGTGGTCATCAAGGCGAGCTGGATCGCCGGGGCCGCGCCGCGCATCGGCGGCCAGGGTAACGCGGGCCTGATGCGCGCGACAAGGGTATCGATCAGCCGACGACCCTCCCGTACAGGAGCTGGTCGCCCTCGCGGGCAAACACGAGACTCACGTGATCAGCCTCTCCGCCGACGACTGCGGGGTCCGAGCTCGCCGAGACGTGCAGCGGCGAGAAGATGACGCCTTCGCCGCCCGTGCCGGGGCTGAGGCGGGAGATATACAGCTGGCTGTCGGGGGCGCGCGCGACCACGATGACCAGCGGGTCGAAGCCGGCATACGACTGGATCGCTACCGCGGGCTTGCCGACGAGCTGCGATCCGGACGCGACGCCGCCGCTGCCACGCCCCGTGGTGGAGTCGTAGGCGTACATCCACAGCCGGCCGTGGACGTCGCGACCGAGCAGGTTCTCGAGGATCCCGTTGGCGACCGCCACGGGGTCCGAGGCGAGGACTGGAACGACATCCGAGGCCCAGCGCATCCCGGTCGTCGCCCATGTGTCGCCGGTGCTCACCTTGAGGGAATCAGGGAAGCTCGCGTAGACGACCACCGTACGCTCTTGCCAGTCGGTCGCCGCGATCGGCTGGCCGGGGATCGCACCCGCGGCGAAGCGCTTGATGGCGAAGGTCTCACCGCTATCGGTGCTGGTCAGGGCCCATACCGTGGAGTCCTCGCCCGAGCCCACAACCAGGATCTGGGTCCCTGTCGCCGTCGATGCCACGGCGACGCTGGGCCCGGATAGCCAGCTCCCGCCGAGTCGACGCCAGCCGGTCCAGTGCGCCCCCGCGTCGTGGGACCGGTTGTCCCAGAACGCGTTGTCGAGGCCGCGGCCGAATACATGCACCGTGTCGCCCCGCATGTACGCAGCGGGCTGGCTGGTGAGCTCGCCGCCGAGGTCCATGCCGTTGTTGCCGCTCGTCGGCGGGACGGTCCACGGCGGGGCCTTGTTGAACCGGAAGTGGCGCACGGCGCGACGCTCCCCGAGCGCGAACACATGGGCATGGGTCCCGCGGCCGGACGCCACGACGGGTGGTGAATGGATCGAGGCGAATCGAACCCAGGTGGCGCTCTCGGGCATACAGCTGCAACTCCAGCCGACAGCATGCGCAGCCGCCGGGAAAAGCACAACGGTGCTCGAGGGCCCGGCGGTTGGCTGCGCGACAAGGGCGCGGATGGCTCTCAGGGCTCGGCGCGCCAGGTCTGCCAGTAGCTCCGCAGGCGGCGCACGAAGGCCCGCGGGCGCTCGGCGTAGATCCGCTGGCCGGAGCGCCAGGCCGCGTCGCGCAGCTCGAGGTGGCGCGCGGCGATCCGTCGCTGCAGGGCGTCGCTGTCCGGGGCGGCGGTCTGCAGCACGGCGAGGTCGTGGTCCTCGCCGAGCAGCTCGCCGAGCTCGTCGAGCATGCCCTCGAGCGCGCCGAGCAGCGGCGGGCAGGCGTCGCGCAGGAGCTGGCACTGATACCAGAGGTCCTTGGCCCGCTTTCGCCAGGTATGGAACACCTCGTCGTCGGGGAGGGCGATGTGATGGGCCGCGCGCATGGCCTCGCGGCCGCCGAGGTAGCTGTCCTTCAGGCCAGCCTCGAGGTCGGCGAGGCGGATGCCGTCGAGGTCGGCGATGAGATCCGGGCGCAGGCGGCTGAGGGCCTCGGCGGCGGCGTGCAGCGGCGTCGTGGTTTCGTTGCTGGTGGTGTGTGGCGTGAGGCCTCGGCGGAGGGCCGAGAGGGGGTCGTCGGCGGGGACCAGGCGATCGAAGGTGGCGAGGGCGACGGCGGTGTCGCGGGCGGCCGAGAGCTCGCGGGCGGCGTCGCGGAGCGCGAGGTTGTGGGTGCGGAAGCGCCGGGCCGGGACGCCGGCGCGGACCAGCCGCAGCAGGGCGCGCACGCGCTTGATCGCCTTGCGGGCGGCGTGGACGCGAGGGTCGGGCGCGGCGTGGAGATCGCGGAGGCGATCGATGGCGCCGCTCAGCTCGCCGTCGGCGAGGCGGCGCAGATCCTCGCCGAGAGGCGTGTGTTGCGAGAGACGGAAGGCCACGCGGCAGTGTAACCGGATGCGGCTGGCGGCGGGGATGCGGGGCGACGCTCGGGTGTCGGGATGGCGCGACCGGCGGCGACGTCACGCGCCGCGGTGCACGACGGCCCGAGCGGGCGCGACGAGGCGGGGAGGATCGTCTATTGTCGCCCGGCTGTGACGGCGACGACGGAGAGCCCGGAGACCTCGCAGACCTCGGCGGGGGCGTACGCCGTCGGCGAGCTCCGCGGTTGGACGCGCTACGGCAACCTGATGGCTTCATGGCGGAGCCGGCCGGGTTCCTGCGCCGCATCGCGGCGGCCGGGGACCTGGTCTGGCTGCGCATGCCGGGTGAGACGACGGTGGTGTTGCGGCACCCGGCGCTGATCGAGCAGGTGCTGGTCAGCAAGAATCGGAGCTTCGTCAAGGACCGCCAGACCCACGGGCTGCGCGAGGTGGTCGGCAACGGCCTGCTGGTCAGCGAGGGCGAGTTCTGGCGGCGACAGCGACGCATGGCCCAGCCGGCGTTCCACCGCGAGCGCATCCACCGGCACGCGGCGGGGGTGGTGGCGGCGGGCGAGCGGGCGACGGCGACCTGGCGCGAAGGCCAGGTGATCGACGTGCACGCGGCGATGATGGACCTCGCGCGTGAGGTGGTGGCGACGACGCTGCTGTCCAGCGAGGTCGGGCGCGCGGCGGAGGATCTGGGGGCGGCGCTCGAGGTGGTGATGGCGCGCTACAGCGACTGGCGCTACGCGCTGCTCCCGGGGCTCGCGCGGGTGGCCGCGCTGCCGGACAACCGCCGCTTCGCGGCCGCGCGGGCGCGGTTGGTGGCGGTGGTCGACGGCATCATCGACGAGCGGCGGCGCAGCGGGACGGACCGCGGCGACCTGCTGTCGATGCTACTCGCGGCGCGCGACGAGGACGGGTCGCAGATGAGCGACGAGCAGCTGCGCGACGAGGTCACGATCTTGTTCATGGCGGGGCACGAGACGACCGCGCTGGCGCTGTCGTGGGCCTTCGTGCTGCTGGGGCGGCGGCCGGGGGCGTGGGCGCGGCTGGGGGCGGAGGTCGACGCGGTGCTGGCGGGTCGGCCGGCGAGCGCGGCGGATCTGGGGCGCCTCGTGTACACGGAGGCGGTGATCCTCGAGACGATGCGCCTGTATCCGCCGGCGTGGAGCATCGGCCGCGAGGCGCTCGAGGACGTGGAGATCGGCGGCGTGCCGCTGGCGCGCGGGACCCAGGTGTGGATGTTCCAGTGGAGCTCGCACCGCGACTCGCGCTGCTTCCCGCGCCCGCTGGCCTTCGAGCCCGAGCGGTGGGAGGACGGCCTGCTGCAGCGATTACCGCGCGGCGCGTACTTCCCGTTCGGCGGCGGACCGCGGCTGTGCATCGGCAACAACTTCGCGATGCTCGAGGCGGTCCTGTTACTGGCGACGATCGCCCAGCGCTGGCGTCCGCAGGTGGCCCCGAGCGACGTGCCGAGGCCGCAATTTTCGATCACCCTGCGGCCGCGTGGGGGCGTCCGCGCGACCCTGCGCCGACGCTGATGGCCTCCGAAGGTGGGGTCGCGGTCGCCTCACCGTGGGCGCACACCCGCGTGCTTGACCCGCTTCCGGTCCGGACCGCACGCTAGGGGTCGCTTGCTCCTGCCTCGCCTCGACGCCGTGCGCCGCTCGCTCGTGATCTTGTGGGCCGGCGGTCTCACGCTCGTGGCGATCGGCTGGGCCGTCGGGGTCGGGCCGCTGCGGCTGTCGCTGTTCGTGGCGACGGTGGTGGTCGAGCTGGCGGCGGTGGTGGTCGCGTTCGCGGGGCGGGCCCGGCTGTCGCGCGAGGACCCTGGCCGTCGCGCGTGGACGTGGATCGGCGCGGGCCTCGGGCTGCGTCTGCTCGCCGAGCTGCGCCTGGCCACGCTGTACCTCGACGCGGTGCCGGGCTTCATCAGCGGCGACGATCGCCTGTGGGCGCTGTACTTCTTCGGGCTGCGCTACCTGTACACGCTCGCCGATCTGGCGCTGCTCACGGGGCTGCTGGCGATCCGCCGCGACCTGCTGAGCACCGGGCTCGGCTTCCACCTGCGACCCCGCGACGCGCTGCTGCTGGTCGTGCTGCCGCCGCTGCCGGTGACGGTGTACCTGCTGCAGTCCGTGTTCTTGACGGCGCCGGTCGACGCGGGCCTGCACAGCTTTCGCCTGGTGAGCGCGACGGTCGGGGCGGTGGTCAGCGGGGTGTGCGTGGTGCTCGCGAGTCCGGCGCTGCAGATGGGGGGCGGGGCCTGGGCGTGGATCTGGGGCGCGGCTGCGGCGGCGGGGATCGCCAGGGCGCTGGCCTTCGCGTTCGCGGCGATCGCCCCGACCTGGGCCGACGCGATCTTCATCGAGCAGGGGCTGCTGTGGACCTTCGCCTGCTTCTGGCTGCTGGCGACGACGTTGCACCTGCGCCTCGTGACGCCCGAGCTCAGAACTGGAAGTAGATGAAGGGCTGGGGCGCCTCGGGGGCCAGGAGGACGCAGGCGTAGAAGAGGGCGACGAGCAGGAGGAAGCGCAGGGCCGGCGGAGCGCGCCACATGCGAGCGACCCAGACCTCGGAGCCGACGCGGCCGAGCGCTTGCACGAGCAAGAGCATGGCCATCACGAGGGCCCAGAGGGCGAGCAGGCGGCCCTCGCCGGAGGCCTCGACCTCGCCGAGCCAGGCGCCGAGCTGCCAGCCGCGCGGGTCGAGGAGCTTGGCGAGGATGACCTGACAGTCGCCGAGGGTGGGCGCGCGGAACAGGGCCCAGCCGAGGCACACGAGGTGAAAGAACACGAACCAGCGGATCAGTGAGACGAGCGGGCGCAGCGGGAGGCGGGTGTTGAGCCTGTCCCAAAAGCCAGCTCGAAAGATCACTAATAGGAGGCCGTGGTAGGCGCCCCAGAGCACGAAGTGCCAGGCGGCGCCGTGCCACAGGCCGCCGAGCAGCATGGTGAGGAGGAGGTTTCGGGCCGTCCGCCAGCGGCCGCTGCGGTTGCCGCCGAGCGGGAGGTAGAGGTAGTCGCGCAGCCACGCGGACAGGCTGATGTGCCAGCGGCGCCAGAAGTCGGCGGGGCCGAGGGCGGCGTAGGGGGCGCGGAAATTCTGGGTGAGTGAGACGCCCATGAGGCGGGCGACGCCGACGGCGATGTCGGAGTAGCCGGAGAAGTCGCAGTAGATCTGGAAGGCGAAGGCGTAGGTGGCGAACCACAGGGCGGGCGCCCAGGCGTGGGCCGGGTCGGCGTAGACGGCGTCGACGATCGGCGCGAGGTTGTCGGCGATCACGACCTTCTTGAACGCGCCGAGGGCGATGAGGCCGAAGCCCGAGAGGTCGGGGCGCGGCGGGTCGGCGCTGGACAATGCTCGCAGTTGCGGCAGCAGGTGGCCGGCGCGTTCGATCGGGCCGGCCACCAGCTGCGGGAAGAAGGCGACGTAGAGCGCGAAGTCCAGCGGCGAGGCGCAGGGGGCGAGGTTGCGGCGGTAGACGTCGATCGTGTAGCCGAGGGTCTGAAACGTATAGAACGAGATACCGACCGGCAGCACGATCGCCAGGGTGGGGGCGCTGACCTCGAGGCCGAGCGCGTGCAGGCCGGCGGCGGCCGAGTCGGCGAAGAAATTGTAGTACTTGAAGCAGGCCAGCACGCCGAGGTTGCCGAGCAGGCTGAGGCCGAGGAGCTGGCGTCGGCGCGTCGGGTCGTCGCTGCGGCCGATGGCACGTGCGACGCTGAAGTCGAGGAGGGTCGAGCCGAGCAGCAGGAGCAGCAGTGGGGCGCTCCAGCTGGCATAGAAGAGGTAGCTGGCGGCGAGCAGGAACAGCTGGCGCGGGCGCCCGCGCAGGCTCGGCCACAGCCAGAAGAACAGCAGGAAGAAGACGACGAAGGCGGGGCTGGTGAAGCTCATCGGAGCCCCGCGGCCGCGAGCTCGCGCGCGAACAGCTGCTGCTGCAGCGAGATGCCGCGCTTGCTGAGGTGGAAGCCGTCGCTGAAGTCGGCGGGCAGGCGGGCGCCGTCGCGGCTGAGGTCGATCAGGGTGACGAAGGGGCGCGACGCGGCGAGCTGCTGGTGGGCGGCGCGGTGGGCCTCCCACGCCGCGTGGCGGGATGGATCGGCGAGCTGTGAGAGCGAGGCGTCCGGGAGCAGGACGAGGACGACGCGGTCGCTGAGCTCGCCGAGGTCGTCGAGGAGGGCGGCGGTGACGGCGAGCTTGTAGGCGACGCGGGCCGGGGCGTAGTCGCAGAAGGGCCGGGTCTTCGGCGGGGCCTCGCGGGTGTACCAGCGGTGGGCTTGCTTCGCGTCGCGCGGGCCGAGCAGCGCGTCGCGCCACTGCGACTGCAGGAAGGCGGTGTCACCGTAGGCGCCCGAGAGGGTGTTGCCGAGCAGGCGCCCGGCCGCGAGCATTGGCTGCTCACCGCGGGCGTGGAGGGCGAGGGCGCGGGGCCAGTCGCGGGTCGGCAGCAGCGTGTGCTGCTGCAAGATCCGCTTGGGGTGGAGGTCGTCGCATTGCTGGAATTGATTGACGCCGAGGATCGCCAGCTTGAAGTGGCGGGCTTCCAGCGCGGCGCGGCGGACGATCGCGTGGGCGCAGTCCTGGTGGCAGCCGTTGACGTGGGCGTCGAGGATCTGCGGGCGCGAGACGCCGAGCAGGGGCGCGAGGTACTCGGGCGGGAGCCAGTCGACGGCGGTGCTCGAGCCGATCAGGAGGACGCTGCGGCCGTCGGCCTTGGTCCAGCGCCACTCGAAGCCGCGCATGGCGTTGCGCTCCCAGCCGACGCTGCGGTCGCGCGAGAGGCACTGGTCGACGAACCACAGCGCCAGCAAGATCGGCACGATGTAGAGGAGGTGCCGCATCGCGTGCACGTGGGTTTTACCGCGATCGCTGGCGGGGTCGCAAACTGGCGCTCTGGGCCACCACAGCGCCGTGGCCGGCTCGCGCGAGCCTCGTCTGCACTTGTCCGTGGCCACGGCGCGTGATAAGGCCGGCTCATGCAGGATCTGGACGAGTCGGCTGCGCAGGAGCCCGCGAGCGACCGGATCGTGGCCGTGACCGTGGAAGATCCGGCCCTGGGCGGCCTGCTGCGTCTCACGCTGGAGGCGCGACGGACGGTGCTGGTCGGCAAGAATGGTGCGGGCAAGTCGCGATTGCTCGAGGACCTGCATGCGGCCGCCCTGGCGGCGACCAGGCTGGGCACGCGTGGCCGCCCAGAGCGGGTCAAATTCGAGGTGCAGCTTGGAGGGGTGCCTCTCGATTACAGCTATGTCTGTACTCGTGCGCCGGAGCGCACCGAGGACCCTGACGATCGTATGTCCTGGTATTGGAACGAACGATGTATCGATGCTGCGACGGGGCGAAGGCTCTGGCAGGTAGGCGAGGGGATCGCCACCATTGGGGATGACCAGCCGGTAGCGATGATCCCGATTCACGGGCTCTTGCACCTTCGGAGCAGCTCCGCGTTCACGTTCCCGTCCGAGGTCGATCCATTGCGCGCCCTGCTGCGGGGAGTACGGCTGATACGAGCGGGCGTGCCGCGGCAGGCGACGGCGCGCGAGCCGGTGCGGCTGCAGCGTGTGCGCGACGGCGTTGGGCAGGCCGGCTCGCCCTGGACCGGGCGTGGGGACGATCGGCTGCTTGATGTGGTCAAGACCCTGGTGTCGTGGTTCGAGGTTCGGCGCGATCAATTCGATGCGGTGGTGGAGGTCGGTCGTCGGCTGCAGGTGCTGCAGGAGATCGATGTCAAGCTCGAGGCACATCCGCACCCCCCGGCCGAGCAGGAGGCCGAGTTGTTCGTCGATGGCGTCAACTTCGGGCTGCTGTCCGACGGGACCCAGCGGATCGTGGAGCTGGTCATCAAACTCGTGGACCCAGCGGTGACGGTCTTGTTGCTCGAGGAGCCGGAGACGTCCGTGCATCCGGGCCTCCTGGGCCGCGTGCTGGCCGAACTCGACGCTTTCGATCCCGGGCGTCAGGTCGTGATCTCGACGCACTCGCTCGGCGTGGTGGATGCCGCCGCGGCCGGTGATATCCGCGTCGTCGAGCGGAGCGCGGCCGGGGTGACCAGCGTGCGCCCGCTCAACGCCGACGAGCAGCAGCGACTGCGCATCTATCTCGATGATGGCCTCGAGCTGGCGGACTTCCTGTTCTCCGGAGCGCTGGATTGAGCCGGATCGGCGTCATTGGGGAGGATGCGACGGACGTCGAGACGCTCGTGGTCTTGCTGCGCCGGATCGTCCCCGGATCGGTCGGTGTGAAGACGAAGGCGCCACCGTCTGGCCGTGGTGGCTGTGCCAAACTGGTCAGATCGGCCCCGACATATATGAAAGAGCTGTGGGCCAGCGGGTGTACACTGGCGATCTTGTTGCACGATCTGGATCTGGACAGCGCGAACAATGAGCTTAAGGACGAGAAGAAGCTCCGCGCTCACTTGAGCGCTCTGCCGGTGCCTGCCGGACTCGAGCTCGTCATCTGTATTCCCGTGGAGGAGATCGAGGCATGGTTCTGGTCGGACCAGGCCGTGCTCGATCGAGTCGGAATACGCGCGAAGGCGTCGAGCTCGCCGCACCTGATCAAGAAGCCCAAGGAGCAGTTGCGGGACCTGTCCCTGCGGACGCACCACAAGGTGAAGTATGCGACCACGCAGAATCCGAAGCTGGCGGAGGACTTGAACCTCGAACTTTGCGCGCAACGATGTCCTGCCTTCGCGTCGTTGCGAGAGCAGGTGCTGCGGCGCTTCGGGACGTGAGACTGCGCCATGCCGGACGTGTAGCTAACGCAGCAGCTCGAGGAGGTCGTCGCGGGTGAGGGCGGGGGACTGGGCGCCCTCGATGACGCTGTCGGCGAGGGCCCGCTTGCGGGCGTGGAGCTCGAGGATCTTCTCCTCGACGGTGTCCTCGGCGATCAGGCGGTGCACGAACACGGGGCGCAGCTGGCCGATGCGGTGGGTGCGGTCGGCGGCCTGGTCCTCGACGGCGGGGTTCCACCAGGGGTCGAGGAGATACACGTGGTCGGCGGCGGTGAGGTTCAGGCCGGTGCCGCCGGCGCGCAGGGAGACGAGCATCACGGGTGGGCCGTCGGCGGCCTGGAACGCGTTGACGACGGCGGCGCGGTCGTCGGTCGAGCCGTCGAGGCGGAGGTACCCCAGCTCGGCGGTGACGAGCGCGGCCTCGACGAGATCGAGGAGGCTGGTCCACTGCGAGAAGACGAGGGCGCGGTGGCCCGCGCTGGCGATCTCGTCGAGCTGCTCGAGCAGGAGGTCAAGCTTGCTCGAGCGGGTGGCTGTCTGGCCCGGGACCAGCGCGGGGTGGCAGGCGGCCTGGCGCAGGCGCAGGAGCAGCTCGAGGGCCTCGACGACGGTGCCGCCGGCGGCGAGGCGGGAGACGACCTCGGCCTGGGTGGCGAGGCGCAGGCCGTCGTAGACGGCGCGCTCGTCGGGGTCCAGGGTGCAGTGCAGGACGATGTCGGTGCGCGGCGGGAGCTCGGGGGCGACCTCGGCCTTGCGGCGGCGCAGCAGGAAGGGCCGGATCTTGGCCTGCAGCTCGCTGGCGACGAAGGCGTGGCCGAGCTCGATGCGGCGGGCGTAGCGGGTGACGAAGTCCTTGCGACCGCCGAGCAGGCCGGGGTTGCAGAAGTGGGCGAGGCTCCACAGCTCGAGCAGGCGATTCTCGACCGGGGTGCCGCTGAGGGCGACGCGCCAGCCGGCCTTGAGGGCGAAGGCGGCGGTGGCGGTGGCGGTGGTGGGGTCCTTGATCGTCTGGGCCTCGTCGAGGACGACGATGTCCCATCCCTCCGCGGCGAGCTGCTCGTGATCGAGGCGCAGGAGGGCGTAGCTGGTGAGGGTGACGCCGTCGCCCGGGACGAGGGCGCGGGGGCTGCCGTGATAGAGGTGGACGCGCAGCGCGGGGCGAAACCTCGCCAGCTCGGCGGCCCAATTATGGAGGGTGCTGGTCGGGGCGACGACCAGGGTGCGGCCGCGAAGGGCACACAATGTCTGGAGGGTCTTGCCGAGGCCCATATCATCGGCCAGGAGGGCGCCGATGCCGGCGTCGCGGAGTAGACATAACCAGTCGACGCCCTGGCGCTGATAATCTCGCAGGGTCGCGTTGAGGTCGGCTGGGAGGGCGGCCGGGGGGATCTCGGTGAAGCCACCCAGCAATGCAGTGAGGCCGGCGAGCTCCGGGCGCGGCGGGGCGTCGAGGGCCCGCGACAGCGCGGCGGCGGCGGGCCGGGCCCAGCGCGGGAGCTCGCCCGGGAGCTCGCGGGCGGCGAGGTACTGCTCGAGCACGGCGCCGTGCTTGTCGAGCCAGGCCTGGGGCAGCCAGGCGAGGCCGCCGTGCAGGCCCTCGACGGCCATGGTGCCGGAGCGCCAGGCCTTGACGACCGCGTCGGCGGAGACGGAGAGCTGCTCGCCGCTGTCGCTGGCGGCGGTGAAGTCGACGGCGAGGCCGCGATCGTCGTCGGTCCACACCGGGGCGAGATCGAGGCGCTCGGGGAGCAGCACGCGGTCCTCGCCCTCGTCGACGAGCGGCGCTGGGGTGGCGAGCGGCGCTGGGGTGGCGAGCGGCGCTGGGGTGGCGAGCGGGCGCGACGGTGCGGGGCTCGGGGTGACCGTGACGGGCGGGGTCGGGTTCGCGGGGCGCTCGCGGTAGGCGGCGCTCCGGGGCGCCACGCGGGGGCGTGGCGGGGTGTCACGCAGCTGCTGGCCGGTCGCGTCGAGGGTGCATGCGGCGGCGACCACGTGCGCGCAGGGCGGGGCAGCGCCGCACTCACAGCGCCACGCGGCCCAGGCCCACAGCACGCGGGTGCTGCGGCCTTGCTCGTCGACCTGCAGGGCCCAGCCCTCGGGATCGCAGCCGAGGAGGCGGACGGCGCCGTCGCTGGCGAGCTGGACGCCGCGGTCCCACGGCTCGGCGGGGGCGGCAGCACGGACCTTGTCGAGCATTCCTTCGAACACGCAGAGAGGCAGGTACCACGGGCTGGGTGGCGGCGTCATGCTGGATCGAGCGCGCGTGCGCGCGCTCTGGGACGCGCGTGCGCGGCTGGACTTGCGGGCCGTCCCGCCGGAAGATGGGCTCCACAAGGCGGTGCGCGATGAAGGGTGTGGTCTTCACGGAGTTCCTGACGATGGTCGAGGAGCAGTTCTCCGCCGAGATGGTGGAGGAGCTCATCGCTGCCTGCGAGCTGCGCTCGGGCGGCGCCTACACATCGATCGGCACCTACGACCACCACGAGCTGGTGGCCCTCGTGGTGGCGCTTTCGGGGCGTACGGGCGCGGCGGTGCCGGCGCTGGTGCACGCATTCGGGCGGCATCTTTGTCAGCACTTCACGGCGACGTATCCGGGCTTCTTCAGCGCGGCCGCGGACACGCTGGCGTTCCTTGAGCGGGTCGAGGACCACGTGCATATCGAGGTGCGCAAGCTCTACCCGGACGCCGAGCTGCCGAGCTTCGCGTGCCGGCGCCTCGATGGCGACACCCTGGAGATGGTGTACCGCTCGCACCGCGGCTTCTCCGACCTCGCGTGCGGGCTGATCGAGGCCTGCGCCGAGCATTATGGCGAGGTCGTGACGATCGCCATGGACGACCTGTCGGAGGGGACGAAGACGCAGGTGCGCTTCGTGGTCCACCGGGCCGCGCGCCCGGCGAGCTGAGGACCATGGACGAGCTGGAGGCCCTGCGTCGTCGCGTCGAGCGTGAGCGGGTGGCCCGCAAGGCCGCCGAGCAGTTCGCCGAGGCGAAGACGCGCGAGCTGTACGAGGCCAACCAGTCGCTGACGCGGCTGGCCGCGAGCTTGCAAGAGCGGGTCGACCTTCGCACCGCGGAGCTGAAGCGGATCGCCGACGAGGCGCTGGCCGCCTCGCGCACGAAGTCGCTGTTCCTCAGCAACGTCAGCCACGAGCTGCGGACCCCGCTGAACGCGATCCTCGGCTATGGCGAGCTGCTCGGCGAGGAGCTCGAGGAGCGCGGGGAGTCCGGGCTCGGCGATCTGGCGGGTCGCATGACCGAGGCGGCGCATCACCTGCACGCGCTGGTCAACGACCTGCTCGACCTGCAGAAGATCGAGGTCGGCAAGCTGGTCCTCTCGTTCGCCGATGTCGACGTGGCGGCGGTCGTGGCGGCGGTCGGCGACGCCGTCGGTCCGGCGCTGCGTCGCCACGACAATGTGCTGCGGGTGGCGATCGGGCCAGAGGCCCGGCGGCTGTGGACCGACGAGCTGCGCCTGCGACAGATCCTCTCGAACCTGCTCAGCAACGCTGCGAAGTTCACCCAGAACGGAGAGGTCGTGCTGCGGGTGGGGCTCGAGGAGCGGGCCGGCCACCCCGCCGGGCTGGTGTTCGAGGTGGCGGATACCGGCGCTGGTATGTCGGTGGAGCAGGTCGGGCGCCTGTTCGTGCCGTATGTGCAGGTCGACGAGGTCCTGGCGCGCCGCCACGGCGGCACCGGGCTCGGCTTGGCGCTGACGCAGCAATTGTGCAGATTGCTCGGTGGCGAGATATCGGTCGAGAGCGAGGCGGGCCGGGGATCGCGCTTTCGCGTGTATCTGCCGCTGGCGCCCGCCTCGGCGTGAGGCATCTGCTTCACTGCGGGATGAGCGGGGCGCAGGTGGACACGCCGGCGCCGACGACCCGCAAGGGGGCGTCCTGCAGGACGACCTTGAGGTCCTGCTTGCCGTTCTTGTCGCTATCGTCGTAGTCGATGTGGGTGACCTCGCTGGTGCCGTCGGACTCGGCGTCGGTGAAGAAGTAGAAGTCGCCGGCGAAGAAGGCGAAGGCGAAGCCGCCGCCGGTCTTGACGCCGGGGAGGGGGATCGTGCTGATCGTGGCGCCGGTGTTCTTGTCGACCTCGATGAGGTCGGCGGGGTCAGGGCCGGCGAACAGGAAGGCCCGGCCGTCGCCGGTGCCAGACACCTCGGCGAGGCCGTAGTCGCTCTTGCCGAGCTGGACCAGGTCGAGGGTCATGGGGTCGACGCTGAAGAACTCGCTGATGCCCTTGCCCATGGCGACGCCGTTGTAGTGGTTGCCGTAGATGCGGTCGCACTTGTCCTCGGCGCTGTTCGATACGAAGGCCATGCCGAAGTTCTCGACGCCGTCCTGCAGCGGGACGAAGCCGGGGTCGCTGCAGTCGCTGACGTTGGTGATGTCGACCTTGCGGATCTGCAGGTCGCTGAACTGCACCCAGGCGTAGCCCTCGCGGTCGACGCCCATCGAGAAGGTCGAGGGGGCCACGTCGCACTTGATCGGGCCGAGCATCTCGAACTTGTTGGCGCCGGGCAGGTACTTCCACAGGACGGCGGTCTTGGAGAGCACGAAGATGCCGTCGTCGAGCGGGACCAGCAGGTCGTCCGGGCAAGGGCAGGCCTCGGGCATGACGCCGGTGGTGGTATCGGCAGTGGTGGTATCGGCGGTGGTGGTATCGGTGGTGGTGGCCGTCGCGGCGCCGGTGCTGGCGTCGGTGTCGGGGCTGGTGGTCGGGCCCGCGCTGGTGGCGTCGGTTGTGTCGCCGGGGTTGCTGCTGGCGCTGTCGGTCGCGCTGCCGCCGGTGCCGGTGCCGGATGTCGGCACGTCGGTGCTGGAGGCCCCGGTGCTCGCGCCCGGGTCCGTCGCGGTCGGCTGGGCCGTGGTCACGCTGGTGCTCGCGTCGGCGCGCCCGGTGTCGCCGCCGCAGGCGACGAGGGTGGCGCCGAACATGAAGGTGAAGGCCAAGGTGAAGGCAGGTCGCATGGCCGCAGGATACACCGCGGCCTCGGTCAATGTGGGGTGGTCCCGAGGGCCTCGAGCTTGCGTAGCCACCCGGCGAAATGAGGGCAGCGCGCGCGCAGGGTCGGGAGGCCGATCGCGGCGGCCGCCGGGGCGCCAACACGGACCTTGAGATCCTCATAATTCGGGATGTGGCGGATGATGCGCTGGCTCGGGGCGGTGGTCTTGCCCTCGTCGATGCGCTCGGGAGCGAGGCCGGCGACCTCGGCTTGCAGGGTGGCGATCGCCCGGTCGCTGTCGGCGATCCGGGCCCGCAGCTGCGAGAGATCGCAGAACAGGAGGGCCTCGAACTCGTGCAGCTGGATGTGCGGGATAAAGCGAGGGTCGGCGACTTGCTGTTGCCAGGCGGCCTCGAGCACGCCAACGCGGGCCTCGGGCGCGTTGAGCTTTCGGGCCTCGGACCAGCCCGGGAACTCAGCGGGCAGGGCGTAGAGGTCGATCATCGTGGTGAAGCGGGCCTCGGGCTGGCGATCCTCACGCATGCGGCGGGCGAGGTCGCCAGCGAACTGCGGGAAACTGAGCACTCCACCGCGCTTGCCGAGTTTGCGATTTGTGACGACGAGGCACGAGCGCAGGTCGATCTCGAAGGCGGCGAAGTATGGGCGCAGCAGGTCGTCGGCGAACTTGCGCTCGGCGTGACCCTCGACGGTGATGTAGAGGCGGGTCCAGGCGCTCACGGTGACCCGCCGAGCTCGTTCTTCTCCCACAGCTGGCCGAGGGTGTATTCGGTCAGCCACTCGCGCAGCCGCTCGGGGTCGAGGCGCTCGAGCAGGGTCTCGCCGTCGCGGTGGTTGGCGACGATGATCTGCTCGGGGGTGAGCTCGTCGAGCAGCTGCGAGGATTGCGTGGAGACGATCAGCTGGGTGTGCGCGGCGCACTCCAGCAACATGCTGGCGAGCAGCTTGATGGCGAAGGGGTGGAGGCCGAGCTCGGGCTCGTCGATGATGAGGGTGGCGGGCGGTGTCGGCTGCAGGAGCAGGGCGGCGAGGCAGATGAAACGCAGGGTGCCGTCGGAGAGCTGGTGCGCGTAGTAGATGAGATCGCAGTGGCGATCTTTCCACAGCAGCTGGGTCTGGCCCGGGGAGACTTCTTGATGGACGAAGCTGCCGAAGAAGGGGGCGACCTGGCGGATTGCCTCAACGATCTGGGCGTAGTGATCGGGGTGGCTCCATTCGAGGCGCCATAGGAACGCCGCCAAGTTGGCGGCGTCGCTGTGGAGTACGGAGGTGTCTACGATGTTACACAGGCCCATCACGCGCGGCAGGCTGTGGTGTCGTGGAAATGGTAGACGCGCCAATCCTGACGTTTCGGCTCGCCATCCAGGCGCGCGTCCGCCTGAGCGCTCGACCATCCGAGGGCGGAATCGCCCTGTTGGTCATCCTTGGAGGTCGGCGAGGAACAATGAGCGATCATCGCCGCCTGGAGCATGAAATCGCGAAGTGCCAACGCCGTACTTCAATTCGCCCCGGAGCTCGCGTGTGACCTTCATGCCACCGAACAGAAAGGCATCGGCCCGGCCGTGGATATTGACGTAGTTCTGTAGGTCTTTGCCCGGATCGGCGACGTGCTTGAGCAGCTCGAAGAATCGTATGAAGTTCGTCTTGCCCGACCCGTTGGCGCCGATCAGGACGTTGAGGCCCAGGTCGAGGCGCAGGCTGCGAAGCTCGCGGATCGACTTGTAGCCGAACAGAGAGAGCTCGCGCAACTTGCGGTTTGAATCGACCATTGCGATCAGTCGCGGCGGTACAGCGTGACCACGCAGGCGCCGCCGAGGCCGAGGTTGTGCTGGAGGGCCGTGTGGGCGCCGGCGACCTGGCGCTTCTCTGCCTGGCCACGCAGCTGCCACACGAGCTCGGTGCACTGGGCGAGGCCGGTGGCGCCGAGGGGGTGGCCCTTGCTGAGCAGGCCGCCGGAGGGGTTGGTGACCCACTTGCCGCCGTAGGTGTTGTCGCCGTCCCAGATGAACTTCTCGGCCTCGCCCTCGGGGCACAGGCCGAGGGCCTCGTAGGTGAGCAGCTCGTTGGCGGTGAAGCAGTCGTGCAGCTCGATGACCTGGATGTCCTTGGGGCCGAGGCCGGCGCGCTCGTACACCGCATTTGCGCAGTGTTTGGCCATGTCGTAGCCGACCATCTTGATCATGCTCTGCTCATTGAAGGTGCTGGGATAGTCGGTGCGCATGGCCTGGGCGGCGATGTACACGCCGCCCTGCAGGCCGCGCTTCTTGGCGAATTCCGCGGAGCAGATGATCGCGGCCGCGGCCCCGCAGGTGGGCGGGCAGCACTGGTAGCGGGTGAGGGGATCGAAGACCTCGGGGGAGGCGAGGATCTCCTCGACGCTCAGCAGATCGGAGAACATCGCGTAGGGGTTGTTGTTGGCGTGCTTGCGGGCCTTCTCGCTGATCTTGGCGAAGGTCTCGCGGCGGGTGCCGTACTTCCAGCGGTACTCGCGACCGGCGCCGCCGAACATCTGGGCCGCGCCGGGGGCGGCGTTGATGCCCTGGACGTCGTTCATCAGGCTGGCCTGGGGGTCGAGCGGGGTCGGGCGGTCGTTGAACTTGGAGGCGAGGGCGCCCTTCTCCATCTGCTCGAAGCCGACGACGAGCACGCACTGGGCCTCGCCGGAGAGCACGGCCTGGCGCCCGGCGAACAGGGCGGTGGAGCCGGTGGAGCAGTTGTTGTTGACGTTGACGACGGGCACGCCGGTGAGGCCGAGCTCGTAGACGGCCCGCTGCCCGCAGGTGCTGTCGCCGTAGACGTAGCCGGCGAAGACCTGGTCGATGTCGGTGTATTCGACGCCGGCGTCCTTGAGGGCGGTGCGGGCGGCGTTGGCGGCCATCACGTGATAATCGTCGCTGGCTCCGGGCTTGGCGAACTTCACCATGCCGACCCCGATGACGTGGACTTTGTTGGTCATGACTGAGATCCCTCGAGTGTGTTGAAATGGAGCCGGGTTAGAGCGAGCCCTCGATGAGACCGAGGTAGTGGGCCGCCTGCACGTCGCCGTCGACGCGCAGCTTACCGCGCTGGAACAGCTGCTGCGCGCTGGTCTTGCCCTGGGCGAGGGCGAGCAGGTCGTCGTCGGCGATGGTGAGGGTGGCGCTCGGCTTGTCGCCGGGGCCGGCGACGATGTGGCCGCCCTGCGGGCCGAGCGTGATCGACCACTCGCTGGCGGGGTCCTTCACGTGCAGCGCGAGGGTGAGGGGGGCGTCGTGCTTGCTGTCGGCGAGCTTGCGGACCAGGCGGTCGGCGATGAGCGGGGCCTGGGCGGTCTTCGTGGGGGCTGGCTGACTGGCCTGGGCGGGCTTGCTGGCGCCGCTCACCTGGCCGCGGTGGGCCGCGATCGCGGCCTTGGCGGCGTTCATGTCGATCTTCTTGAGGAAGCCGAGCTTGGTCGAGGCCATCACGTTGCCGGCGATCTTGAGCTGGCCGCCCATGTAGAGCTGCTGCGGGTCGGCCTTGCCGGAGGTCATGGCCATCCAGTCGCTGTCCTTGAGCTCGAGGGTGCAGTCGGCGCTGCCCTGGAGGCCCTCGTGGACGGCGCCCTTGCCGGCCTTGAGGTCGATGGTCCAGGCGCTCTCGGGCTCCTTGAGCTTGAAGGCGAAGACGGTCTGGATCTTGGCGGCGAGCTCGGGGTTGCGCTCGATGTGGTCGCGGATCGCGATGAACACGTCGGCGCTGTTCGGGCCGGTGTCGGCGGCGGGGGCGGGCGCGGGACTCTCGCTGGAGGCTGCGCCGACGCGGGCGCGCATGTTGGCGAGGACCAGCTCCGGGTCGAGCTTCTTGAGGAAGTTGAGCTTCATCGAGGCCATGAGGTTGCCGCCGATCTTCAGCTTGCCGCCCATGTAGAGCTGCTGCGCGTCGGCCTTGCCGGTGCACATGTCCATGAAGTCGGCGTCGCTGAGCTCGAGGGTGCACTCGGGCGCGGCGAGCTCACCCTGGGCAACTTTGTTTGCCTTGCAGTCGATGGTCCACACGCTCTCGGGGGCGCTGAGCTTGAACTGGAACACGGTCGCGGCCTTGGCCGCGAGCTCGGGTTGCTTTTGCAGGAACTGGCCGATGGCGGTGAACACGTCGGCGCTGTTCGGGACGGCCTTGATGGCGGGAGCGGCGGCCGTCGCGGCGGCCTGGACCTGGGCCTTGGCCTTGGGGGCCGTGTTGGGGATCTCGGTGTAGAACTCGATCGCGGCGTTCGAGAGGACGACCTTGTCGCGCTCAAGGACCTTGGCGCGGAGGATCGCGCGGGTCGGCGACTCGCGCCAGATCTCGGTGACGAGGGTCTCGCCGGGGAACACGCTGTCGGCGAAGCGGACCTTGATGCTCTTGAACTTGCGCGGGTCGATCTCGAGGGCGCGCAGGGCGTGGCGGGCGGCGTAGCCGAAGGTGCACAGGCCGTGGAGGATCGGGCGCGGGAAGCCGAAGGCGGTGGCGAAGCCGGGGTCGACGTGGAGCGGGTTCCAGTCGCCCGAGAGGCGGTAGAGGAGGGCCTGGTTGGCGCCGATCTTCTCGCTGCGGACGAAGTCCGGGGCGCGGTCCGGGGGGGTGTTGATGTCGCTGCTCGGGCCACGATCGCCGCCCCAGCCGCCGGCGCCGCGGATGACCGCGCCGAGCTCGTTGTAGGCCAGGACCTCGCCGGTCTCGTCGGTGGATTCGATGGCCATGACGACCAGGGCGTTCTTGCCCTTGTCAAAGATGTCCTTCACCCAGGTGCGGTGGCTGAGCTTGGCCTTGGGCGGGAGCGGGCGGCGCAGCTCGGTGTATTGCTCGCCGTGGAGCAGGCGGTCGAGGCCGTAGTTGAGGCCGGGGGCGCTCTGACCGTCGCGGAATGCATTCATCACACCCGTGAGCGCCGGGATGACGGCGTAGGTGGGCAGGGCGGTGAAGCCCTGGCCGTGCATCTCGTAGACGTGGCGCAGGTCGAGGTCGTCGAGCGGGTCCGCGGCCGCGCCGACGCCGAGGGCGTAGAGGGAGAGGTCGCGCTCGTCGTAGCGGGTGGAGATCGGCGGGAACTCGTAGCCGAGGGCGAGGTCGACGTCGATGAACTCGTTGCCGCCCTTGCTGGCGCCGGCGTTGACGTTGTCCATCACCGGCTGGAGGGCGCGCGTGACGTCCTCCGGGTGGGTGGTCTTGCTGAAGTCGACGACGGTCGACCAGTGCGTGCGCAGCAGCTCGGGGGTGATGTCGCGGCCGATGCGGAACATCTGGCCGGCGGTCCGCTCCCAGCGCAGCTTGGCGAAGAAGCCGCCGCCGACCTCGAAGATGCCGCCGGTCTCCTCGCACTGCTCGTGGGCGAGCCAGGCGACCAGCGGGCTGACGTACTCGGGGCGCAGCGCGTCGATCAGCTCCTTGGGGAGGATGGTCTCGGTGAGGCGCGAGCCGGCGATCGGGGCGATGGTGTTGACGCCGATGTTGTACTTGCGGCCCTCGGCGGCGAGGGTGAAGCCGAGGCCGACGAGGCCGAGCTTGGCGGTGCTGTAGTTGGCCTGGCCGAAGTTGCCGTAGAGGCCGGCGGCGGAGGCGGTGAACAGGATGCGGCCGTACTTCTGCTCGCGCAGGTGGGGCCAGGCGGCGTGGCTGACCTTGTAGGCGCCGTTGACGTGGACCCGCTGGATGAGGTCCCAGTCGGAGTCGGTCATCTTGAGGAAGCTGCTGTCGCGCAGGATGCCGGCGTTGTTGACGACGATGTCGATGCGGCCGAAGTGATCGAGCGCGGACTGGACGATCTTGCCGCCGTCCTCGACCGAGTCGTAGTTGGCCACGGCCTCGCCGCCGGCCTCCTTGATCTCGGCGACCACGCGGTCGGCCGCGGCCGAGCTGTGTCCGCCGCCCGTGGCGCTGCCGCCGAGGTCGTTGACGACGACCCTGGCGCCGCGGCGGGCGAAGAGGAGCGCGTGGGCGCGGCCGAGCCCGTTGCCCGCACCGGTGATGAGGGCGACCTTTCCGTCGTATCGAAGCGCGTCTGTCATGGTGGCAGCATGGGCATATCGAGCGCGCGCAGAGGCGTCAACGCCTGCGTGTCCGGCCTGCGCATACGGGCCGCGGCCGCGCGGGCTGGTTTGGGGTCCACGGTTGACGCGAGAAACGCGGGGCCGCTAAGCTCACGCCTCGCGTCCGCCTGGACGCGGCTGGAGATCGCCGACCATGCGCCTCGATGAGCTCCGGCGCCTGAACAAGCTGCTGACGGATGCCAGCGACCCGTGGGACGTGTTCATGGCGCTGCGCGACCGGTCGCTGCAGGGCGACGCGCAGCGGCTGGCGCTGGCGGGCGAGCACCGCCGCCTCGAGTCGCTGGCCAACCCGGAGCGCTTCATGGGCAACCCGCCGGCGCAGGACCTGGCGCGGGAGATCGTCGCGCGGCTCGGCGAGCTGTACCAAACAGCGATCGCCGCCCTGGATGCGGGGACGGCCGAGGGGGTGGTGCCGGCCGAGGTTGTGTTGCCGGCCGAGGTGACGCCGCCTGAAGATCCGCCGCCGCAGTGGCGCGCGTCGGAGCCGGTGCGGGTGGGCGAGCCGGCGGGCTTCGAGTCGGCGGGCTTCGAGCTGGTCGCGGGGGCGAACCGTTATCGCCTCGAGGCGCAGGTCGGGATCGGGGACCTGGCGACGATCTTCCGCGGTCGCTGCACGGCGGGGGCGCGGGTCGGCGCGGAGGTGGCGGCGAAGCTGGCGATCGATCGCGCCGACAACAGCTTCATCCTCGCCGAGATCCAGGCGCTGCGCCTGCTGCAGCAGGGCGATGGGCGTCAGCGCGGGCAGCTGCCGGAGCTGCTCGATCTGTTTCACGGGGGCGAGGGGCAGGCCGGGGTGGTGCTGGGGTGGATCGATGGATTCGACGGCGAGGCGCTGCGCGGGCGCTTCCCGGAGGGCGTGCCGCCGGAGCACGTGATCTGGATCGGGCGGCGATTGCTCAGCGTGGTCGGGCACGCGCACAAGCTCGGTGTGTTGCACGCCAACATCGAGCCGGCGCATATCATCGTGCGGCCGCGTGATCATCACGTGTCGTTGATAGACTGGTGTTATTGCGTGATCGAGCCGGCGCGCACGCACCAGGGCTTTCGCGTGTACAACCCTGATTTCAGCGCGCCCGAGGTGGCCGAGAAAAAAGCGCCGCTGCCGGCGGCGGATCTGTACTCCGTCGGGCGCTGTATGCTGTATCTGTGCGGGGGTGATATGGCCAGCGGGGCGATGCCGGGGGCGGTCGACGATCGCTTGCAGCGCTTCATCCGCTACCTGACGCGGCAAAGCCCGCTGCAGCGGGCGCAGGACGCGTGGGAGATGTTTAGCGAGCTCGAGCGGGTGCGGGCGGCGGTGTACGGGGCCCACCGATTTGTCGAGATGGTGGTGCCGTGAATCACTCGCCGCGGAAGATGTAGACGCCGTCGACCCAGGAGGCGCCGCCGATGAGGTTGTTGGCCGGGGCGCCGGGGTAGCCGAAGGGTCCGAATTGTGCGTAGGGGACGGGCGTGTAGAAGTCGGAGCAATAGCCGACGTCTTGCGGGTATACGAAGCCGTCGCCGATCGAGATGGTGTAGCCGTAGACATCGGTGGGCATGTCGAGGCCGCAAAGCTCCTGGGGGTTGCTGGTGATCCAGCCGTCGGGGTCGCCGATGCGGCTCCAGCCGTCGCGCACGGCGTAGGGGGTGGGTGGCGCGTTGGGGCCCATCCAGTCGTCGCCGCAGCAGGCGACGCTACCCTTGTACTCGAACTGGTTCTGGGCGGCGATGAAGGTGTAGTTGTAGGCGTTGGTGCCGGCGACCGCGATGACGAGCGTGTCGGGGGGCTCGTTCGCGATGCCGATCGCGTGGAACAGCTCCAGGCCCGAGAGTTCGGGGAAGATGGTGTCGCGGGCGCCGGCGGCGATCCAGGTCTGGTCGGTGGTCGAGAGGACGTGGTAGCTGCTGGCAGTGACGACGTAGATCTGCTTCTGCGGGGCGAGGGCGATCGACGCGAGCACCGTCTCCTTGGGGGCGAACGGCGCCTGCGGGTCGACGGGGAAGCGCTTCCAGGCGATGTCACCCTGCGGCAGCAGCCAGAAGGCGCAGCTGTCGAGGTTCTCCTGGCAGGTCTGGGCCGACCAGGTGCAGTCGGGCTGGCAGGTGCGGCGCAGGACGCCGCAGCTGTCACACAGCTCGCTGTCCTCGACGGCGCCGGCCTCACACTCGGGGGCGACCTCGCAATTGTTGGCGGCGCCGGTGCTCGGGCTGTCGGTGGTGACGGGGTCGCTGGTCGGGGTGTCGCTCGTGCCGGTATCAGTGGCGGGCGCGGAGCTCTGGGTGGTCGCCGTGGGCGAGTCGCCGGTGCTGGGGTCGCCGACGGTGGTGCTGCCCGTGGTGGTGCTGGCGAGCGAGGTGGCCGCGCTGTCCGTGCCGCCGTCGGCGAAGCAGGCGAGCTGGGACGCGGCGAGCAGGAGGAGGACGGGTGCGGGCGATCGCATGGGCGTTCGCCACGGTATCAAAGGGCCTGGCGCGAGTGCGCGAGCCGGGCGGTGCTTTGGTCCGGTGCCATCGCTGGGTGGTGACGCGATCGCTCGCGTGGCGCGAACCGGCGGCGCTGCTCGTTCGTTGCAGCCAGCGCCCAGGAGGTCCTCGCATGTCATTCGCACGCCCGACACGCATGTTGCTGCTCACCGTCATGACGATCGGCTGTGGTCGTCCGGGGGTCGAAACCCGGTCGCCCGAGTTGTCGGGCAGGGCCGAGGACGCGGAGGTTGCGGCGGAGAACATGGCGGTCGCGGCGGAGGACCCGGAGGTTGCGGTGGAGGACACGGCGGTCGCGGCCGATGACGCGGTCCGTGCGGGAGGGGCAGCGCAGACGATCTCGTTCGCCGACGACGCGGATCCGGAGCCGACGACGCAGGTCCAGGCGGCGCCCAAACGGCCGCCGATCCCTCGTTTTCGCCTGTTTGGCACGCGTGAGCAGGACGGGCCCAATTGAGGCGCCGACACGCTCGGCGGGCGCAGCTCAGCGGCCGGTGAAGCGAGCCTCGCGGCGCTCGATGAAGGACATGAGGCCCTCGCGGGCGTCGTCGCTGGCCATGATGGCGCGGGCGTCGGCCAGCAGCGGCTCGCGGGCGGCGGGCAGGCCGTGCTCGACCGCTGCGCGGGCGGAGCGGAGGGTGGCCTGCACGCCGAGCGGGGCCTGGCGGGCGATGGTCGCGGCGATGGTCGCGGCGCGCTCGCGCTGCTGGCCGGGCGGGCAGAGCTCCTGGACCAGGCCGATCCGCAGCGCCTCGGCGGCGTCGAAGGTGTCGCCGGTGAGGAGGTAGCGCATCGCGTTGCCCCAGCCGAGCTGGGTGGGCATCCGCAGGGTCGCGCCGCCGAAGGGGAAGATGCCGCGCTTGATCTCGATCTGGCCGAAGCGGGTGTCGCTGGCGGCGACGCGGATGTCGGCGGCGAGGGCGAGCTCGATGCCGATGGTGAGGCAATAACCCTGCACCGCGATCACCAGCGGCTTGCTGCGGACGCGGCCGAACAGGCCGAGCGGATCGACGGCGCCGTCTGGGAACAGCGGCGCGCCGCCGGCGACGGCGGGGCCGACCTCGGCGAGGTCGAGGCCGGCGGTGAAGTGATCGCCGTGGCCGAACACGAGGCAGCAGCGGACCTCCGGGTCGTCGTCGCCGCGGGTCAGGGCCTCGGCGAGGCCGCCAAGCATGGCGAGGTCGAAGGCGTTGCGCTTGTCGGCGCGGTCGAGGCCGACATGCAAGACGTGATCACGGAGCTCGGTGGTGATGCGCGGGGCGGGCGTCATGGTTGAGCGATACCATGAGGGCGGCGCGGCCTGGGGGCGCGCCGACTGCGAATCCGAATACGACGAGTGCGAGCTGGAGTGCCCACGGTGTCGAACCAGAACGCAGCGTCAGGTCATGGCGACCACGGTGCGGCCGGTCGAGACGCCGGCGTTCTCGACGTCGGCGTAGGACTTCACGACGAGCTTCACGTTGGGATCGCGCACGGCGGCGTGGGGATCGGCATAGCCGTGCTCGGCCAGCTTCGCGGCGATGTCGACGTCGCTGACCATCCAGGTCTGGGTCGCCTTGTCGCCCTTCGCCATGCGATGGGGGAAGGTAATGTTCGTGCCGCCGAAGCTGACGCGCATGCCGAGGAGGCCGCCCGCGTTCGACTTGATCTCCGGATGCTGGTCCTGCGCGACGACGATGTCGGCCGGACCGTTCGGGGTCTGCAGCTCGAGGCAGAGCTCGTAGCGGGTCGCTGCGAGCACACACGGCGCCTTGGCGGTGACCACGACGGTGCCCTTGAAGACGCTATCGGTGACCGGGAACGAGGCGCTCGCCGCGGGCTGACCCTCGACGACAGTCGTCTCGATCTTGCAGGGACCGGCGATCGACGGCCCGATGCGCACCTCGGTCTCGGCGTTCGGATCGAAGGGCGAACCCTCGACGTCGGCGGTACAGCACACAACCAGTTTGATCTTCGGGTGGCCCACGACCGCGCCCATGTCGTCGTAACTCTGGTTACGCAGGTAAGTCTCGACGTCGACGCCGTTGATCACCCAGTCCTGGGTGAACACCTGACCCGTCGTCATCGAGTGACGCGCGACGTCCTTGCCGGAGCCGACGGAGATATCACTCCACTGACCCTCGGCGCCCTGCGTGCGCAGGAGGACGTCGTACTTCATCGCCAGCATCGTGCAGTCCTGCTGTGCTGTGACCATCATGCTGCCGCGGACGGTGCCATCGCTGATGGCGATCACGGCGCTCGTCGGCGCCATCCCGTTGATGGATGTGATCGCAACCGTCGCGGTGTTCTTGCCGCCGACGAACTTCTTTACCTTGTCGAAGAATCCCATTGGACCCGCGTCGTAGCGCGAAACCGGACACAATCGCGCCTGTCTGGGTGTGAGGAAGAGCCCCCGTGAGCGCCACGAATGATGATGCGCACGTCGCCAGTCGGCCCGCCGCGCTGCGCATGTTCACCGCGCTGCTGGCCGTGACGGCCAATCGGGTCGTCATCACGGCAAGTCACGCGAGGTCGCGGCGGGCGAGCGCGTGCAGGACAGCGCCGGCGGCGGCGTCCGGGGCTCCGGTGGTGTCGATGACGGTGGCGCCCTGCTCGAGGGCGACGGGCTCCCACGCGGCCCGGGCGGCGCGGTAGATCGCGACGTCGGCGTCGGAGGCGTCACCTGTCCTGCGGGACAGGCGGTCCTCGACCACGGTGGGATCGGCCTCGCAGACGAAGATCTGCAGCGGGACGCCGAGCTCGCGCGCGAGGGCGACGAAGGGGGCGCGCTGGCTGGCCTGGCGGAAGTTGGCGTCGACCACCACGCGCTCGCCGGCCAGCAGCGCGGCGCGGGTGAGGTCGAGGCAGCGCTGGTAGGTGCGGAGGGTCCAGGCGGGGGTGTAGAGGCCGGTGTCGGGGGCGGCGCGGGTCGGGGTCTCGGGCGCGAGGCCGGCGAGCTGCTTGCGGACGGCGTCGGAGCGGACCCAGCGAAAGCCCTCGGCCGCGAGGGCGCGGGCGAGGGTGCTCTTGCCGGTGCCGGGGAGGCCGGCGACGAGCACGAGGCAGGGGCGCAGGGCCGGTGGTTGCAGCTCGTGGAGGGCGAGGAGGAGGTAGCGCTGGGCGGCGAGGTGAGCGGCTGCGGCGGCGGCGGGCGGGACCTCGGGTTCGGCGGCCTTGAAGGCCTCGACCTTGCCTCGGACGGTCGCGCGGTAGGCGACGTAGAGCGGGAGCAGGGCGCGGCTCTCGGCGCGTTCGGCCGCCGCGTCGACGCCGTCGGGGAGGGCGGCGAGGGGGGCGTCGTAGGCGTTGAAGTAGCCGGTGAGCAGGGCCGCGGCGAGCTCGGGGTGGTCGACGCGGCGGAGGTCCATGACGAGGAACGCGAGGTCGGCGATCGGGTCGGCGCAGCGGAACTGATCGGAGAACTCGATGCAATCGAGGATCACCAGGTCGCGCGGTGGGGGGCGCTCGGGGAAGACGTAGAGGTGCTCGAGGCGGAGGTCGCCGTGGGTGTCGCAGGCGACCTGGCGGCGCGCGCGGGCCTCGATCAGATCGTGGTGGCGGGTCAGGGCCTCCTCGGTGCAACGCTCGAGGGTGGTGAGCAGGCGCTCGTCGATCGCGGCGAGGCCGGCGAGCTGGGCGAAGTTCTGGCGGGCGTTGGCGGCGACGGCGTTGAAGGTGGCGAAGGCGGAGACCTCGGGGCCGCGGCGGGCGGCGCGATGGAAGCCCTGCACCTTGCCGCCGATGCGCCGCAGCAGGGCGGCGTCGACCGGGCGGCTGGCGAGTGGGTTGGCGAGGCGGCTGGCGAGGGTGGCGGCGTCGGGCATGCGGCGCATGTGCACGGCGACGTCGACGACCTCGCCGGGGCCCTCGACGCGCAGCTGGCCGGCGGCGTCGCGGCGGATCTCAACCACCCCGAGGTAGACCTCGGGGGCGAGGCGGCGGTTGAGCTGGACCTCGAGGGCGCAGAAGTGGCGGCGGCGCTCGAGGGTGGAGTAGTCGAGGAACTCGAGGCTGCGCGGTTTCTTGAGCTTGAAGACCTCGTCGCCGACCAGGAACACCACCGAGATGTGGGTCTGCACGACCTCGACGGGGGTGCCCGGTGGGTGGCCGAGCGCCTCGGGTCGCGCCAGCTCGGCGATCAGCTCGGGCAGCGACATCGGCCGGAGACTCCCACGCTTTGGCGCGCGCGGGCAAGCGCGGCCCTGGACCCGTGAGGCCGGGCCGCATGATCTGCTGGGGTCGCCGGACCCTTGTGTGCCGGGGGCGCTGCGAGGTATGGCGCGAACATGCACATGGCCCCGGGGATCCTCGTCTGCACGCTGCTGTTCGCCTGCGGGGCCGAGTCGGTGGGCACCGCGACGGTCGGCGGCGGGAGCGATGCGACGGCGACGTCAGCCGGGGGTCCATCGACGGGCGAGCCGGGCACGACCGCGATCACGCCGACCACCGGCGATGCATCGGAGGGCGGCGGATCGGCGAGCGCCAGTACCAGCGGGGAGGCTGCGAGCAGCGGCGGGGAGGCCAGCACTGGCGCCCCGCAGGAGCCCGATCCGTGGACGGTGCGCCGCGGGATCATGCATCTGCACTCGCCGTACTCGCACGACGCCTGCGACGGCGCGGGCCTGATGGACGGCGTGCCGAACCCGGGCTGCCTCGCCGACCTGCGCGCCGCGCTGTGCGACACGGGCCTCGACTTCGCGCTGTTCACGGACCATCCGGCGCACATGCAGGAGCACCCCTTCGAGCAGGTGCTGCTGTACAGCGAGGCCGACGGCGACGAGCTGGTGATGACGCGCGACATGGCGGTGGCGAACCGCCTGCGCTGCCCCGACGACCGGCGGGTGCTGCTGGCGGCTGGCTACGAGTCGACCCATACGATGCCGCTGGGGCTGCACCACCACGTCGACGCCAAGCTGTACGGGGGGCTGACGGACGCGGTGCCGGAGGCGGAGGCGAAGGCGCTGGTGGAGGGGCTCAAGGCTGGCGGCGCGGTGGTGGCGATGGCCCACAGCGAGGAGGACGACCTGTCGGCGGCGCGCATCGTCGAGGTCGGGCTCGACGCGATGGAGTGGTACAACCCGCACGGAAATTTCAAGACTGTGCTCGGCGGCGACAGCATCAGCGCTGACCCGGCGCAGCTGCTCGAGCTGCTGCAAGGGCTGTTGCCCTTCATGGCCGGGAGCAAGAGCGGGGCCCACCCGGATCTGGTGTATCTGCGTCTGCTGCCGAGCTGGCCGGTCGAGGGGTTCAAGAAGTGGCGAGAGGTCCAGCGCAGTCGCGCGGTGACGGGGATCCTCGGCTCCGATGTGCATCAGAATGTGGCGGTCGCGCCGATCTGCGACAACCCGAACCCTGTGCTGCAGACGGCCTGCGTGGCCGCGGCGCAGGCGGTGTTGCCGGAGGCGCTGGCCGGGCTGGTGACCGGCGGCACGATCGACATGTCCGACGGAGGGCGGCTCGACAGCTTCGCTCGCATCCTGCGCTGGCTCGAGAACCGCGTGCTCACGGAGGCCGGGCCGGTGACGCTGGCGCAGCTGCAGGACGCGCTGCGGGCCGGTCACAACTACGGGCTCTTCTCGGTGTTCGGCGAGCCGGAGGGGCTGCGCTTCGTCGGCCACGCGGCGGACGATGTGCTGCTGTGGATCGGCGACACGGCGCCGGGTCCGGTGACGCTCGAGCTGCGCGCGCCGCTGCGGCCGCTCGCGCTCGCCGGGGCGCAGTGGAGCGCGGCCGAGGCCGACAAGGCGGAGATCCGCAGCGAGCTGTGGCGCACGGACGCCGACGGCAGCGTGAAGGTCGACGAGATCGTGGGCCTCGGCGCGACGCTCGAGCGAGTCGGCGCCGAGCCGGGGGCGTACCACGTCGAGGTGTATGTCCGCCCGCAGCACCTGCGCGCCGCGCTGGGCACGGAGGCTACGCTGGCAGACGGCGAGTATCTGTGGCTGATCACCAACCCGATCCGGGTGCAGTGATCATCAGAGCGGCGTGCACTTGATCTCGCGATTGACGCCGGTGCAAGCCACCTTCAGAGCTGCACCCATATCGGTGAAGGTGAGCTCGACCGTGAGGCCCGCGCCCGGAGTTGCCAGCGTGAGGTCGCGGTCGTTCCAGGTGTAGAGACTGTTGTTGTAGGTGACGTTGGAAACGTCGATCGGATCGTCGGCTGGCTCGGGGACGACGGTGACCGCGCCGGCGGCGTAGATGACGCGAAAGTCGATCTGGTCGGCGCCCGGGCAATTGCCCTCCTGGAGCTGAAGTTTGATCGCGGCGTCGTCTTTGCTGTCGACGCCGATATCGGCGATGAAAATGGTGCCAGGATCGACCGGCGCCTGGATTCCACACTCGCCGCAATCATAGCAGACGGTGGTTTCGTCGCCGCTGCCGCCGCCCTCGCCTCCGCAGGCCCCGAGGAGGCCGATGACGAGGGCGAGGGCGGTGAAGCAGAGGCCAGGCCGGGGCATGACCGGGACTGTATCAGCGGGCACGGGCGCGGGGGTAGTCGCAGGGGCGCGGAGTTTTCGCGCGCCCGCGATCGCGATTGGGCGAGCCCGGAGCCGCCCGATCCGGGTGCAGGGCTCAGAGCACCGCGCAGGCGAGCTCGTTGGCGGCGCCGGGGCTGCCCCACTCGGTGTTCATGTAGAAGATGACCGACGAGTAGCACCAGTTGGCGAGGACGTCGTTGTCGACGGCGTTGAGCTTGTTCGGGTCGAGCTTGAAGGAGTGGCCCTGGTTGTTGGCCTGGTTGCCCCAGGCCGGCATGCCGTCGATCGTGATGGTGCTGTTCTTGAGGAACACCTGATCGCCGCCGTTGCCGAGCGCCGGGTTGGCGCCGTAGAACGCGGCCGGCGGGTTCGGGTAGGGCCAGCTGACCATGGTCTTGTAGCCGAGGACGGCGAACTTGCCGGGGTCGACGATCGCGGAGACGGTGACCTTGCCCTGCTTGTTCTTGTCCTGGGCGTCGTCCTGGATGATGAGGCCGAGCAGGTCGATCGGCTGGGCGCTGGCGTTGTAGACCTCGATCCACTCGCAGTCGTCGTTGTTGCAGGTGGGGTTGTACATGACCTCGCTGATCACGAGATCGCCGGCCTTGAGGTCCTCGACGCCGAGCTTGGGGTTTGGCGGCGGCTTGTAGCCCTCGAGGTCGGCGGGCATGCGCGGGGCGATCTTGTAGACGCCGACCGACTGGTTCAGCGGGCCGGCCGCGGCGGTGAAGCTGGCGTCGACGCCGATCTGCGGGAACGAGAGCTTGTCCATCAGCGAGGCGTAGAGCAGGTCGTCGATGACCACGCCCTCGCCGGCGCTCGTGAGCTTGTACTCGACGAGGTTGATGATCTGGGTGATCGTGAGCGGTGCCGCGGTGACGCGGATATGCACGGCCTCCCACGGCTCGGCGGTGATCGGGTCGGCGAGGGTCTTGAGGGTGACGGGTGCGGGGTCGATCTTCACGCCCTTGACGCCGGTCGGGGTGACGGTGCCGAGGCTGGCGTCGATCTCGGTGAGGTCGTTGAACTCGAGGGTGCTGCCGGTGATGTCGACCTCGTCGCCGAGCGCGAGGGCCATGATGTTGGGGCCCATCTTGCCGACGTAGACCCAGGCGCCGCTGTACTGGCCGCCGTCCTTCTCCTGCACGAACATGCCGGTCTTGGTGGCCGAGATGCCGGTGACGATGACGCCCTTGACGTCGACGGGCTGCTTCTCCTTGATCGTGCCGTTCTGGATCTCGTAGATGGTGTCGTCGGTGACGCCCATGGTGTCGCCGGTGCTGCTGCTGTCGGCGCCGGTGCTGCTGGTGGTGTCGCCGCTGGTGCTGGCATCGCTGCCGGTGCTGCTCGTGGTCTCATCGATCACCCCGGTGCTGGCCGTGATCGGGCCGGTCGAGCTGGTCAGCGCGTCGGTGCTGCTGTCGCCGGTGGTGGTCGCGGGGGCGTCGGTGGTGCTGCCCGGGGTGTCGCTGGTGGGGCCGGCGCTGCTGCTGGTGTCGCCGGTGGTGGGCGTGCCGGTGGTGGGCGGGGTCGTGGGGTCGTTGGTGGTCGCGTCGCCGGTGGTGCCAGAGGCCGTGCCGGTGGTGCTGTCGCCGGCGGTGGTGGCGGTGCTGTTGTCGCCGCAGGCAGCGACGCCGAGGGCGAGGGAGAGGAGCAGGGGACGATCAAGGGTCATGTCGCGCGGAAGCTAACTGGCGTGTGCTTCGGGCTCAAGCGACGATGCCGTCACGCGCGGGCGTCCGGGCCATGGCGTGGCGCGCGGTAACGCACGCCACCCTGGGCGGCCCGTCTGTGGCAGGATGGGGGCGATCTGGAGGTCCGGCGTGCAGCTGCCCCACAAGTTCTTCATCGATACGCACAAGGGCAGCAATGCCCTGGCGATCGCGGCGTTGATGGCCTACTTCGACGCGTGGCACAACGAGACGGCGTGGGTGTACCTCGCGCTGCATGGGACCTACGGGGCGCTGTGGATCACCAAGAGTCGGGTGTTCCCGGACAAGCAGTGGGAGCGGCGGGTGCCGTGGTCGCTGGGGCTGGCGACCTGGGCCGTGCTGACGCTGTACTGGGTCTCGCCGTACCTGATCACGAGCCGTGATCTGCACGCGGCGCCGTGGCTGCTCGGGCTGTGCGTGGCGACCTGGGGCGTCGGCATCTTCTTGCACTTCGCCAGCGACATGCAGAAGCACATGCACCTGCAGCTCGCGCCGGGGACGCTGCTGACGCAGGGGCTGTGGGCGCGCTGCCGCAACCCGAATTACCTCGGTGAGTTCCTCGTGTACCTGCCGTTCTGCCTGCTCGGGATGCACTGGGCGCCGATGCTGGTGCTCGCGGTGGTGGTGTTCGGGATGTGGCTGCCGAACATGATCAGGAAGGACAGGTCGCTGGCGCGTTATCCAGAGTTTGCGGCGTGGCGTGGGCGCAGCTGGTTGTTCATCCCGGGGGTGCTATGAAAACGAATCGTGGATGGATGCGAGGCTTCGGTTTGGCGTGTATCGTCGCGTTTGGGGTCTCGTCGGGCTGCGAATATATGTCGCCCGGGGTGCAGGGATCGGGCGTGGCGGCGGTCGAGGAGCGGACGCCGGAGCCGTTCATGTGGGTCGAGCAGATGGGCGCGGCGACGGTCGAGATCGACGTCGGGGCGGCGCAGCGGGTGCGGGTCGAGGCGGATGACAATATCGTGCCGCTGATCGAGACGCGGACCGTCGAGGGGGCGCTGCGCATCTCGTCGACGAAGAGCTACAGCGCGAGGACCGGGGTCATGGTGCGGATCTCGGCGCCGACGCTGCTGGGCGTGGAGGTGGCGGGCTCGGGCGACCTGCGGGCGCGCGGGGTCGCGGGCGATCGCTTCGCGGCGAGGATCGCGGGGTCGGGGGACATGAACCTCGCCGGGGCCGTCGGCGATCTCGAGCTGCGGGTCTCGGGGTCGGGGGACATCGACGCGACGGGGCTCGCGGCGGCGCGGGTCACGGTGCGCATCTCGGGTAGCTCGACGGTCAAGATCCACGCGAGCGAGCGGGTTGAGGCGCATATCAGCGGGAGCGGGTCGGTGCGCTATGCGGGGAGCCCGAAGGAGGTCACGCGGGACATCAGCGGGTCGGGCAGCGTCGAGGCGATGTGAGGCGCCACCCGTATCGTACGCGTTCACTGGTGCCGACCTCCGTGGTCGGGCGGCGCCGAAGCGCTGAGGGCGTCACAGGTCGCGGTGGATGAAGGCGCGCTTGCCGGGGCCGTAGTCGCTGGCGACCTGGCCGTGGCCGCGGAGCAGCCAGCGGTAGCTGAGCAGGCCGGCGGCGCCGACGGGGCCGCGGGCGTGGAGCTTGCCGGTGGAGATGCCGACCTCGGCGCCGAGGCCGAAGCGGTAGCCGTCGGCGAAGCGGGTGCTGGCGTTGTGAAACACGTCGGCGGCGTCGACGATGGCGAGGAAGCGCTCGGCGATCGCGGCGTCCTCTGTGACGATGGCTTCGGTGTGGCGTGAGCCGTGGGCGGCGATGTGGGCGAGGGCGTCGCCCAGGTCGTCGACCTGACGCACGGCGAGGATCAGGGCGCCGTACTCGCTGTCCCAATCTTCGGCGCTGGCAGGATGCAGGTCGGGGTGGCGGGCGCGGGTCGCCGGGCAGCCGCGCAGCTCGACGCCGGCGGAGCGCAGGGCGGCGAGGGTGGTGTCGAGGGCGAGCGTCGCGTCGCGGTCCCACAGGAGGGTCTCGATGGCGTTGCAGGCGGCGGGGTAGCTGCACTTGGCGTCGACGGCGATCGCGGCGGCCATCGCCGGGTCGGCCGCGCGGTGGAGGTAGAGGTGACACAGGCCCTCGGCGTGGCCCATCACGGGGATCTGGGTGTTGGCCTGGACGTGGTGGACGAAGGCCTTGCTGCCGCGGGCGATGATGAGGTCGAGGAGGTCGCGCTGGGCCAGCAGCTCGGTGAGCTCCTCGCGCTGCTCGAGCAGGGCGATGCAGGCGGGATCGAGGTGGTGATCGGCGAGCACGCGGTGGATCAGCGCGACCAGGGCGCGGTTGCTGTGCAGCGCCTCGCGGCCGCCCTTGAGCACGGCCGCGTTGCCGCTCTTGAGCGCGAGGCCGCCGATCTGCGGGACGGCGTCGGGCCTCGCCTCGAACACGACGCCGAGCACGCCGAGCGGGCAGGGGACGCGCTCGAGGATGAGGCCGGTGTCGAGCTCGCGGCGGAGGTCAGGGTGGCCGAGCAGCTCGGGGGCGTCGGCGAGTTGATCGAGGCCGTGGGCGACGCCGGCGAGCTTGTTGGCGTCGAGGCCGAGGCGCTTGTACCGGGCCGTGTCGAGCTCGCCGCGGGCGTGGGCGGTCGCGGCGGCGGCGAGGTCCAGGGCGTTGGCGGCGAGCAGGCGCTCACGCTCGGCAGGTTCGCGCAGGGCCGCCGCGAGGCCGCGCAGGAGGGCGCTGCGGGCGGGGCCGGGGAGCGCGGCGAGGTCGCGGCTGGCGGCCTTGGCGGCGAGGGCGAGGGCGCGGATCGTGGACATCGGCGCGGGAGCGTAGCCCGCGGGGGGGGCGCGCGAGAAGGCCGGCTTGCTGGTGATGTGAGCGCTCCGCTAGGATGCCGGCGGTGATGGTGGGTGGCGACGACGAGCAGGTGCGGGCCCTGGCGCGGCGGATCGAGGCCGAGCTGGCCTGCGCGACGGGGCATGCGCGGCGGCTGCGGCGACAGAACGCGTGGCTCGGCTACACCGGCATCTTCGCCGGGGCCCTGGCGACGCTGCTGGCCGGTGGGGCGGCGACGAATGGGGCGATCGGCGGGCAGTGGGCGACGACCTGCGGGGTGGTCGCGCTGCTCGCGGCGTGCGGGACGGTGGCGTCGGGGCTGCAGCGGCAGCTCGGGGTGCTGGAGAACCTGGCCCGGGCGACGGCGTGCGCGGGCAAGCTCGACGCGCTGCGGGTGGCGCTGACGATCACGCGGCGGGAGCTGCGGGAGGTAGCGATCGAGTATGAGAGATTGGTTGAGGGGAATCGCGAATTCTTGAGCTGAGGATCAGGGTCGGCCCAACAATGGGACGAGCTGGTCGTTGAGGGTGCGCAGATAGGCGGCGGCGGGGCACCAGTCACAGCTCGGAGAGCACGAGGTTGTCGCGGGTGACGATCGTGTCGTAGCCGCGCCAGCCGAGGGCGAGGGAGATGTCGGCGCTGTGGCGGCCGATGAGGAGGCGGCAGTCCTTGGCGTCGTAGTTGACGAGGCCGCGGCCGTGGACGCGGCCGGAGGGGTCGCGGATCTCGACGATGTCGCCGCGGGAGAATTCGCCGTCGACGTGGACGAGGCCGACGGGGAGCAGCGAGGCCTTGCGCTCGCTGATCGCGGCGATGGCTCCGTCGTTGACGACGAGGGCGCCGCGGGTGGGGGCGCCGCTGGCGATCTGGCGCCGGTGCTGCGAGCGGCGGGCGTGGGGGACGATGAGGGTGCCGATGTCGGCGCCGGTGAGGGCGAGCTCGAGGGCGCCGGGTTGGTGGCCGCTGGTGATGAGGACGGAGAGCCCGGCGCGGCTAGCGAGGCGGGCCGCCTCGAGCTTGCTGGTCATGCCGCCGGTGCCGCCGGTGTTGCTGCCGTTGGCGCGGGCGAGGGTGGCGTCGTCGATGTCGGCGAGCTCGGGGATGCGGGCGGCGCTGGGGTCGTTGCGGGGGTTGGCGGTGAACAGGCCGTCGACGTCGGTGAGCAGGACCAGGAGGTCGGCGTCGAGGGCGACAGCGACGCGGGCGGAGAGGCCGTCGTTGTCGCCGAACTCGAGGGCGCCTGCCTCGGGCTCCTGGCCCTGGTTGCGGCGGTACTCGATCAGCTCGCGCACGCTGACGCTGTCGTTCTCGTTCAAGATCGGGACGACGCCGAGCTCGAGCAGGCGGGTCAGGGTGGTGCGCACGCAGAGGGCGCGGTCGCGGTCGCCGAGGTCCTCCTGGGTGAGCAGGACCTGGGCCACCTTGACGCCGAGCTGACCGAAGTTCTGGCTGTAGAGGGCCATGAGCTGGCCCTGGCCGACGGCGGCGCAGGCCTGGCGCAGGCCGAGTGAGTCGGGGCGGCGGGCGAGGCCGAGGGCGCGCTGGCCCATGCCGACGGCGCCGCTCGAGACCAGCACGATCTCGCGGCCCTGGCGATGCAGCGCGGCGACGGCCTCGACGATGCTGCACAGGCGGCCGAGAGCGAGGCCGGACTCGGGGTGGGTGATGACGTGGGTGCCGAGCTTGATGACGATGCGACGGGCGGCGGCGATGTCCTGGCGGTGGCTCACGGGCGGTGAGTGTGCCACAGCGGGGCGACGCGGGGCGTCACTGGCGGGCGAGGCGGATGTCGACGCGCTCGCCGTCCCACGGGCAGCGTGGACAGGTCACTGGCAGATCGACGATCTCGCCGGAGCTGGTGCTGGCGACGTGCACGGGTCACTGGCAGGCGAGGCGGATGTCGACGATCTCGCCGGAGCTGCGGGCGCCGTCTGGGCCCTCGAAGATGAAGCTGGCGCGCTCGCCCTCGCAGTTGCCGCGGGCGTCGCAGCGGCTGGCGGGGAGCTCGAAGCCGAGGTCGATGGCGACGACGCCGTGGCTGGTGAGCGGCTGCAGCTCCCACAGGTTGGAGCGGCGGTCGTTGTCGTGGTCGGCCCAGACGACGAGCTCGGCGAAGCGGTCGTCGCTGGCGGAGATCTGGCCGTCGCTGTTGGCGTCGAGGGCGGCGAGGGCGGCGAAGCCGTTGTCGACGCGGCCGGCGAGGCGCGAGCCGGTGCCGAACAGCTCGTGGCCGCCGTCGATGTTGCCGTTGCGGTCGAGGTCGATCGCCAGCCACGGGGTCGCGGCGGTCGGCCAGTCGCGCGCGCCGCAGCGGTCGCCCGCGGACATCGCGAACTCGGCGTGGTCGCTGCTGTACTCGACCGGGCGGCCGTCGAAGCTCAGCACCAGCGGGGTGCTGCAGTCCTCGTCGGCGTTGCTGTGGGGGACGCCGCCCGCGAGGTTACACCAGCTGACCCAGGTGCCGAAGGTCTCGTCGCAGACGAAGCAGGTGATGTAGGTGCCGGGGAAGCACTCGGGCTCGGCGATGCAGGGGCCCCAGCTGCCGGTGTCGCAGAAGCGGGTGCCGGGGAGGTCGTCGATCGTGGTGCAGCTGCGGTGCTCGCCGGGCACGTCGCAATCGCAGTTGATGTCGGCGGGGACGGGGTTTTCCTCGGGGAGTGGTTCACAGGGCTGCTCGCCGGTGGTGGCATCGGTGTCGCCGCCGGTGGTGGCATCGGTGTCGGTGCCGGTGGTGGCATCGGTGCCGGTGCTGGCGTCGGTGTCGGTGCCGGCACGGACGACCGGCCCTTGCAGGAGCAGGCCGGGGCCGTCCTGCGGGACACAGCCGTCGTTGTCGGGGTCGTCGACCGGGTGGTTGTCGGTGTCGGCGGTGTCGGTCGCCGTGGTGGTGACGGCGGCGGTGGGGTCGCTGCTGTGGCCCTCGCTGTCGGGGCTGCCGGTGCTCTCGCTTGCGCCCTGCTCGTCGCCTGGGTCGCCGCCGTTGATCGTGCAGGCGGTGGCGAGGAGGAGCAGGGGGGCGACGATGAGCAGGGACCGGGGATGCATGTCGGGCCGCGATACAAGTCTCTGGCCGGCGGACAATCGCTGTGATCTTCGGGCGGCGGAGGCTGGACCGCGACGCGGCTGTCAGGGTCCGGGCAGCCAGCGCAGGGGATCGTCGGGCTGGGCCGCCTCGCCGCGCAGGACGCTGCGGCGCTGGGATACGATCGCGGCGCGGGCGTTCTCGACCAGCGCCGGCGGGACGCGGATGCGGGTGCCCTTGCCCTGCAGCAGCACGCCGCCGGTGAGGATGTCGCGGCGGACGCTGCGGATCGCCGAGAACACGAGGCGTGAGACCTCGCCGCTGCGGGTGACCTCGACGATCGCGGTGTCGGTGACGAGCAGGGAGCGCAGGCTGAAGTGCTCGCGCAGCAGCAGCAGCAGCGCCGGGGACAGCAGGGCGGCGACCGGCGGCCAGAGGTCGGCCCAGTCCTGGGACCAGAAGTCGGGGGCGATGACGGTGATCGCGAGCAGGACCAGGGCGCAGGCGCCGATCACCACCGCGGCGGGGCGCGGGTCGATCGCGGCCTTGGCGTCCCACCACACCAGCGCCTCGCCGGTGCGCAGGTGCACGGCCAGCTCGAGCGGCACCGTGCCCGGAGAGAGCGGGGCGCCGGGGGCGAGGCGGCGACCTGGCTCATCGGACATGTCCTTTGCGACCTGGTCCTCGGGACCGGCGGTGAGCGCGAGCGGGGCCGGGCGGGCGGCGGCGTCGACGACCCCGAGGGTGCGCTCGCGGACGAAGCTGGCCTCGGCGTCGAGCGGGCCGGGGCGGTGGTCGGGGCGCGCCTGACGGTCGGCGGGGCCGGCCTGGCGGTTCGGGCGTGGCTGAGGGTCGGCAGGGTTGGCCTGGTGGTTCGGGCTCGCCGGATGGTCGGCGTGGTCGGCCTCGCGGTGCGGCGGGTCGGTCTCGCGGCCGCCCTTGACGACGCGGAGGTTGGGGCGCTCGCTCATGGTTGGAGGTCCCCCACGCGGGCGAGGCGGGCGCGCAGCATGTGGTCGCAGAGGACCAGCGCGGCCATGGCCTCGACCATGGGGACGGCGCGCGGGAGGACGCAGGGGTCGTGGCGCCCGCGGGGCTGGAAGACGATGGGTTGGCCCTGGCGGGTCACGGTGGACTGCGGCTGGAAGATGGTGGCGACCGGCTTGAAGGCGACGGCGAGGCGGAGCGGCTGGCCGTTGGAGATGCCGCCCTGGATGCCGCCACTGTGGTTGGTGGCCGTGACGATCTGACCGGTGATCGGGTCGATGGTGAAGGGGTCGTTGTGCTGTGAGCCGCGCAGGCGGGTGCTGGCGAAGCCGTCGCCGACCTCGAAGCCGCGGCTGGCGGGCAGGCTCATCATGGCCTGGGCGAGCGCGGCGGTGAGCTTGTCGAACACCGGCGCGCCCCAGCCGGGCGGGACCTGGCGGGCGACGCAGCGGATCACGCCGCCGACGGTGTCGCCGCTGCTGCGGGCGTCGTCGATGGCGGCGATCATCGCCTCGGCGGCGGCGGGGTCGGGGCAGCGGACCGGGCTGGCGTCGACCTGGTCGCGGGTGAGGGTGGTGAGGTCGGGGAGCGGGGCGATCACGTCGGCGACCTCGGCGACCCAGGCGACGATCTCGACGCCGTGCAGCGCGGCCAGCAGATCCTCGGCGAGGGCGCCGGCGGCGACGCGGCCGACGGTCTCGCGGGCCGAGGCTCGCCCGCCGCCGGCGACCGCGCGCAGGCCGTACTTCGCGTCGTAGGTGTAGTCGGCGTGCGAGGGTCGGTAGAGCTCGGCGAGGTCGTCGTAGTGGTGGCTGCGGGCGTCGTCGTTGCCGACCAGCATGGTGATCGGGGTGCCGAGGGTGCGCTGGGTGTCTGGCTCGAGGCCGCTGAGCACGCGGACCAGGTCGGCCTCCTGGCGCGGGGAAGTGAGCTTGCCCTGGCCGGGCCGGCGGCGGGCCATCTGCGCGGCGATCCGCGCGAAGGGGAAGGGGTGGCCGGCGGGGCAGCCATCGACCACCACGCCGAGGCCGGCGCCGTGCGACTCGCCGAAGGTGGTGATGCGGAAGGCGGTGCCGAAGGAGTTGCTCATGGGACAGGTGCTTTGGGTCAGGTGCTTTGGGCCAGGTGCTTTGGGCCAGGTTCCGCGACGAGGAAGTCGAGCACGGCCGCGCGCCAGACGTCGGGGGCCTCGATGGCGACGGTGTGGCCGACCCCGGGGACGACGCGGTGGGTGACCGGGCCGGCGAAGCCGGCGGCGAGGGTGGCGAGGTCGGCGGCGGGGGCGAGGCGGTCGTGCTCGCCGGCGAGGAGCAGCACGGGACAGGCGATCCGCGGGGCGAGGGCGGTCGGGTGGAAGGGCCAGGCGGGGTCGTCGTTCAGGGTCTGCTCGAACAGGGCGTGGATGCCGGCGAAGTGGTTGCGCTCGACGGTGGCCTTGACGAAGGCGGGCAGCAGCGGCTCGTTGCGGTCGAGGTAGGCGGGGCCGAGGGTGTCGGCGAGGCTGAGCCAGGCGAGCGCCTCGAGGTCGCCGGTGGCGAGCGCGGCCCGCCAGGCGCGGACGATGACGCGGCCGAGCGCGCCGCGTCCGGCGCTGACGCCGGTGACGACGAGGCGGCGCACGAGATCGGGGCGGGTGGCGGCGATCGCCAGGGCGACGCGGCCGCCGAAGGAGAAGCCGCACAGGTCGACCGGGGCGGGCAGCGCGAGGGCGGCGAGCAGGGCGACGAAGTCGTCGACGTGGCGGGCGGGGCTCACGTCGGCGACGGCGAGCTCGCTGTGGCCCTGGCCGCGCGCCTCGTAGACGACGACCGGACGCGCGGCGGACAGCGGCCGCAGCTGGCCGCCCCAGCTGGCGAGGGTCTGGGTCATGCCGCCGAGGATCACGAGCGGCGGGTGAGGTCCGGGCTCGCCCGGGGCGCGCCGATCGTCGCGCCGGTCGACGCGCACGCGGCCGCTCGCGCCGGGGCCGGCGACGGGGTCGGGGATCGTGACCAGCTCGGGCATCGCGGCGGGCAAGACTAACCCGGGTCCGCGGGCTTGTCTTGCGCGCGCGGGGGCCGTACACCGCGGGGATGTCCGGGGCCGAGAGCGACGCGGGGGTTGTGATGCAGGCGAAGCCATCGGAGCCATCGGAGCCATCGGAGCCATCGGAGCGAGCCAAGCAAGCAGAGCCATCGGAGCGAGCCGAGCTCCTGCGCCGCGTGATCGACCTCGAGGTCCGCGCGGCGTTTCAGGCCCAGACGATCGAGGCGCTCGACGGCGTGCTGCGAGAGTTCGCGGCGCGCGTCGAGGTGCTGGAGCGTCAGGTGCGAGAGCTCGCGGCGCGGCCCGGCGAGCGCGAGCCCGGCGGACCCGAGGACGAGCCGCCGTCGTGGGTGTGACGGCGCTTGACGGCGCGCCGTGAGGGTGGTTGTCTGCGCGGATGCCATCCCCCGCCATGCCGACCAAGCTGCTGGTCGTCCTCATCCTGCTGTGCCTGAACCTGGCGACGAACCTGTACAACCTGTCGGGGGCCTTCGCAGGCACCGCGGACTACGTGCGCATCGGCCTCAACGTCGCGCTGCTGGTCGGCCTGCTGCGCGGGCAGGAGTGGGCCCGCGTGCTGGCGAAGGTGACGGCGGTGCTGACCCTGGTGGCGGGCGCGATCCTGCTGCTGCAAGCGCTGAGTCTCGGCGGGGCCGCGTTCGTGATCCCGCAGCTGGGGATCTTCCTGTACGGAATGATCACGCTGGCGCTGGTGTACGGCGTGTTCCTGCTGTGGTGCATGAATCAGGCGGACGTGCAGGAGTGGTTGATCTCGCGGACGATGAAGGATTGAGCGCGCGAGGGACCACCTCGCGAGGAGTGCATCATGTGGAGGTTCGTCGCCTGGCTCGCTGTCACCGGGGTGCTGCTGACCGCACGCCCCGCATCGGGTTTTGCAGTGTACAACCAGACCGGCAAGCCGGTGAAAGCCAGGGTGGGGGGGATGTGGTCGGCCTCCATCCCTCCAAACGACTGGAAGGCCTGCCCCTCGTATGAGAAGAGCTGTGGCGACGGCACCTTGGTCTTGACGGTGGACTGGTTCACCTGTGAAGTGCCCATCCGCAAGGACGGCTATGCGCACATCATGTGGCACGAGCGAGACAGCCTCTATACCAAGGATGGCCTGCCGCTCTTCGGCGAGGGCTACCCGCGCAACTACTACTGCGAGTCTCGCGCGGCCGATCACTCATTGCTGGGCATGGCCCCCGCCGGGGTGCGGGGTCCTCAGGGACATGGCGACGATCTCTTTCAGCGCGATGTGCGCTTCCTGGCCACCGCCGACCCGCAGTTCAATGGCATCCGGACTGGAGAGGAAGCTCAGATCCACAAGAAGAGCCGCGAGCTGACCGCGGCCATGCTCAAGGCCATGCAGGCCCGGGTCGACTCGGAGAAGCTGCGCGGCATGCTCATCGCGGGCGACTTGACAAGCAGCACGGGCAACTTCGAATGGCGTGCCTACCGCGACGCGTTCGGCGTGTGGCCGAGCGCGGTGTACGATGGGATCGGCAATCACGACTACTACCGACTCACGCCGACCGAGCGCGGGCTGTACTGCGGGCTTGAGCCCAATATCCCCAACCTTGATCGCAGCGTGGGGCCCAACGGCTCGGACGACTGCAAGTCCCCCAAGGGCATCCTTGATGCCATCTCCAACCGGCAGCGCAATACTCAGGTCACCTATTGGGGCGGCAAATTTGTCGACGTGGACGACTACGATGTCAACTACACCCACAAGGTGACCGGATTCCACTACTCCTGGGACTGGCATGATGTGCACTTCGTCCAGCTAAACCTGTTCCCCGGGGACAAGGCCAGCGATGTCGACGGAGGTAAGGCCGATCCCTATCAAAGCCTCTCTTTCCTCAAAGAGGACCTTTCGAGATACGTGGGCGACTCGGGCCGCCCGGTCATCCTGGTGTTCCACTATCCACCCTACATGGAGGCGGGTGCGTGGCAGGTAAAGTTCTGGGATGCCATCCGAGAGTATCAGGTCATCGCGCTGATCGTCGGCCACGCTCATTTGGTGCATGACAACCCCAATTATACGCGCAAGTGGCAAAAACCCGCTGGGACCAAGGAACGCCTGGATGGCGCCAAGGAGCTGCTCGCCGTCGTGGCCGGCAGCGCCCTCGACGATGACAAATCTCAGGGCAAAGACCGGGAGGATGGCAACATCGCGTTCACTGAATTCACCATCGGTGAGACGACAATGTCCATCCAGCGCTTCGGCTTCTCCCAGGCAGCCGGCTCCTTCAAGGTCCTTGACACCCGCAAGTTTGACGTGACTCCGCCCCAGTCCCGCATTCCGGGCAAGGCCATTCCGACGGCGACCGTGACGGTGGGCACCGGCTCGGTCGGCCGGTGGCAGGCGCATGCGCTCTGCCCGGCCGGCGCCTTCGTGCAGGAGGCTTCGCTGCAGGTCGAGCCTGATCGGGGCGGGAGGGACGACTCGGCGCTCAACAACGTCAGCCTCATCTGTTCCGACCCGCAGCGCACCGACATCAAATCCCACCCCGATCAGTGGGGCGGTTGGACCAAGCGCCAGAAGTGCAAGCTCAACGGTGACTACCTGACCGGCGCCCGGATGCGCATCGAGCCCGATCAGGGATCAGGGGACGACTCCGGCGCCAATGACGTGCAGTTCCGCTGTCGGGGGGCCGACACCAATCCATCGGAGGGCGGTGGGATCTGGGGCGAGTGGGGTGCCAACGTCGAGTGCCCAGCCGGTACAGCGGTGTGTGGTCTGTCCACCCGTATGCAGCCCCCCCAGGGTGACGGGGACGATACTGCCATGAATGGTCTCAAGCTGCACTGCTGCCGAACGCCGGATGTACCGGCCTTCGTCATGGTCCGGCGGGAAAGCGGCCAGTGCCTCGATCCCAAAGGCTTCACTGGCGCCATCGGCACGCCGTTGCAGACCTTCCGCTGTGATGGTGGGCTCGATCAGGCGTTCCGCTACAACCTCGGCGATGCGAAGATGCCGCGCCGGCTGACCAATGCCAAGAGCGGCGCTTGTTTGTTGGCGCCATCGCGTGGCGTGGAGCTCAATCGCTGCAACGAAACAATGGACGGGGACTGGGCGTTTGACAACTTCGATACCTGGACGCCCATTCGGAATGGGCGCGCATTCGGTTGCCTGGGGTTGCATAACGACGAGAACATCTGGGAGGAGAGCTGCAACACGCCAGCGCAATGGGCCGCCGTGCAGCTCCCGTTCGCGCCGCGGCCCGTGCAAGCCGCCATCTTCCTCAACGCAGCCACCGGCAACTGCCTCGACGTGGCGGACTACGACGGCGCCGCGGGCCGTCGCGTCGGCACCTATCGCTGCGATGGCGGCCTCGACCAGGCGTTCGTGGCCGAGACGGCGCAAGCCAGCCAAAAGACCACGCTGAAGAACGCTGTCCGAGGGTTTTGCGTCGACGTCGACGGCGAGGGGGGTGAGGCCGGCAAGACGATCGCTCTAGCGAACTGCAGCGGCGCGGCGGACCAGAGCTGGACCTTCACCGCCGACCCCTGGTCCGCCCTGGTCAACGCCAAGAAGGGCCTCTGCCTCACGGCCAACCCGCCTGGTCCCGCCACTCTCCAGAAATGTGATGGCTCCGACAAACAGAAGTGGGTGCGCGTGCTCCTGCCTTCGCCGTGAGTACAGCTCAGCGATAATCGGTGATATGCCGCCGGGCGCCGGGCTTGTTGGCGGTCTCCTGCTCGGCCTGGCAGGCGGCGCAGAGGGTGGCCTGGGGCATCAGCACCAGGCGGGCCTGGGGGATCGGCTCGTCGCAGGATTCGCAGAGGCCGTAATCTTCGGGGTCGTCGCGCATGCGCCGGAGGCCGACGTCGATCGCCTGCAGGGCGGCCGTGCGGGCGCGGTTGCGGTTCGACGCGATGACCTGCGACATCTCGGTGAGCGGGGCCTCGTCGTCGTCGGGTTTGCTGACGGCGTCGGCCTTGGCCATGGGGATCGGGACGTCGCCCTCGGCCAGCAGGGCGGCGCGGCGCTGCAGCAGGAGTTCGCGCAGGGCGCCGAGGTCCTTGGCTCGCATGCCTGGCGAGTGTACGGCCGTTTCAGGCCGGCTTGTCGCCGCTGGCGAGGTAGAGCTGGCCGCCGTGCTGCGGCAGCGAGGGCAGCGGCGCGCGCTCGAAGCGGTGGGCGAGGCGCTCGAGCGGGCGCCAGCCCTCGCGGCGGATGTCGGCGCGGGCGAGCAGGTTGACCATGTGGCCCTGCAGGTTGGGGCGGGCGGCGTGCACGTCGACGATCACGCAGCGGCCGCCAGGCGCGAGCAGGCCCCACAGGCGCTCGAAGGCGGCCTCCCAGCGGGGGAAGGCGCTGAGGCCGAGGAAGATGTGGAGGCGGTCGACCTGGACGGGGCCAGCAGCGTGCTCGCGGGCGGCCTGATCGAGGGCGGCCTGATCGAGGGCGTGGACGTCGCTGCAGTGGAGGACGACCTGGGAGAAGCCGCGCTTGTGGGCCCGGGTGGCGGCCTGGCGGAGCATGCCGGGGCTGAGGTCGACGCCGAGGACCAGGCCCTCAGGGCCGACGGCGGGGGCGAGGCCGTCGAAGCTCTGGCCGGTGCCGCAGGGCAGGTCGAGGATCGTCTGGCCCGGGCGGGCTCGCAGGGCGACCGCGGCCTCGCGCCGCGCCTCACGGTAGAGCGGCTCGAGGCTGCGGTCGTAGAACGAGGAGAACCAGTCGTACCAGCGCATCGCCCCGCGAGGGTAGGCCGCACGGCGCGAGCGAGCAAGCGCGTGAGCGACGATCAGGTGGTGTACTTGATCATAGACTGCGTCGATTACGTCAAACGACGGAATCGACGCGACCGTGGGCAAATGTCCGGGGAATGTGGTGACATCACCGGCGTCGGGCTGGCTGTCACTTCTTGGCGCAGCGCCAGTGGCCGCTGCCGCAGGCGCACACGTGGTCGCCGGCGCCGGAGCGGTAGACGCAGAAGTCGGACTCGCCGCGGGGGCAGGACGCGCCGTTGCGGGGCTTGGCGCCGGGGCAGCCGCCGCCGCTGGCGGAGCCGGGGTTCTGGCTGCCGCTGGTGTTGCAGGCGAGGCCGAGGCCGAGGCCGGCGAGGAGCCCGAGGGTCAGCGCGGAGCGGGCGAGGAGCGAGCGAGTGGGGATGCGGTGGGTGCGGCGGAGCATCACGATCGGCGATGCCAGGCTCGCCGGGGCCTGTCAATGGCGGGGGCGGGATCCCCCGGGGGTTGATCCCGGGATTGGTCCCGAGGATTGGCCCGAGGATTGGCCGCGAGTGGGGGGTATGCGGGGCGCGGGTGGGGGTCGATACTGGGCCCGGAGGAACTGCCATGACGCATTCGTTGCTGAGCGCGGCGAGCCTGGTGCTCGCCCTGGTGCTGGCCTGTGATTCGGGCCCGAAGACCGAGGCGAAGGCCGACGCGAAGGTGGCGGTGGTGGTCGACGCGACGGTGGACACGAAGGCCGACGCGAAGGCCGGGGGCAAGCCGCCGGAGGTGGGCGCGGCGGTGGTGGGCGCGGCGGCGGTGACCCTCAAGTCGGTTGCGGAGGTCGAGGCGGCGCTCGGCAAGCCGATCGCGCTCGCGGCCGCGGACCTCGACCTCGCGGGGCTGGTGAAGCTGGTGGTGGAGGGCAAGCTGACGAGCGCGGCGGAGCTCGAGCTGCTGCTCAACGCGCCGGGCGGGGCGAGCCATCACATCGACATCGACGCCGACGGCAGCCTCGACTATGTGCAGGTGGTCGAGCTGCGGGCCGCGGGCGGGGTGACGCTCGAGCTGCGGGCGATCGCCACGAGCGGGGCCTCGGCGGCGCTGGGGGTGGTCGTCGCCAGCCTGGCGATCACGCGGGCCGAGGCCGAGGGCCAGCTGCGGGTCGCGGCGAGCTACGGCGCGGCGGTGGCGGGCGGGGCGGACTTCACGTTCTCGCAGGCCTACGCGGCGCAGTTCGCCGGGGTCGTGGTGACGCCGGTCGATGCCGCGGCGGGGGCCTTCCTCGCGTGGTCGGTGCAGGCGGGGCGGCCGGTGTATCTGAGCACGCACGTGTCGGCGGCTGACATCACGCTGACGGGCGAGGGCGCGGCGCAGTTCGGGGCGGACGCGTCGGTGCAGCTGGCGGCGCTGCGCCTGGCGGCGCTGCGCGGGGCGCTGAAGGTGGCGCTGGCGATCGATCCAGCGCTCGCGGCGGGGAGCGACGCGAAGCTCGCGGCGGACGCGAAGGCCGGGGTCCGGGTGAAGGCCGGCGCGCAGGTGAAGCACAGCGGCAAGGCGGAGGCGGGGGTGAAGGTGGGCGGCGGCGGCGGGGTGAAGGTGGGCGGCGGCGGCGGGGTGAAGGTGGGCGGCGGCGCGGGCGTGTCGATCGGCGGCGGGGTGAAGGTGGGCGGCAAGGCCGGCGGCGGCGTCAAGATCGGCGGTTGAGGTCGCCTGGCCCGGAGGACAGGTGACCTGGCCCGGAGGACAGGTGACATGGCTCGGTGGGCGCCTGGCCCGGAGGACAGGTCAGCGGAAGATGGAGCGCGCCAGGGCCAGGACGGCCACCGCCTTCATCACGGTCACGAGGTCGACGCTGATCATGAAGCGACCGTCGTGGAGGTCGCGGCCGCCGGCGCGCAGCCACTGGTGGCCGAGCTCGACGCTGAGGATGTTGAGGCCGAAGCTGCCGACCAGGCCGCTGCGCAGGCCGACGCCGGTCGCCCCCCAGGCGTCGCCGGTGACCAGACGCGGGGCCAGGCCGACCTGTGCGAGGTTCGTGCCGAACATCGGCGCGAGGCCGGCGGTGAAGAAGTGGCCGGCGTGGCCCTCGCGCACGCTGTAGCTGTAGCCGAGCTCGGGCCACAGGAACACGTGCTTGTGCACCTGGACGCTGGCGCCGAGGGCGAGGTCGATGCTGAGGCCGCCGGCCGTGCGTGAGGCGCCCGCGACGGGGGCGGAGCGCGGGGCGTAGGCTCCGCCGAAGCCCAGGCGCAGGGTGGGTCGCGGGCGCTCGTGCTTGCGCCGCGCCGGCGGGGGTGCGGGCGAGGTCTCGGGCGCGGGGCTTACGGCGACCAGGGTCAACGACAGCAGCAGGTGGGTCTGCAAGGTGCGTGAGGATAACGCCGTCGTCGTCGGCCGCGAAGCCATGCCAGCGGTGCACTGTTGACAATCCCACCTTGTGGTACCCTGCGCCGATGGCGGACGCCAGGCTCGATGAGCAGCTGCGGTTCGGACGGCGGACGCCGGCCGACGTGGCCCGTTATCGGCGGAGCATTCACCTCGCGTTCGCGATGATCGCGGCGATCTACGTCATCGCTGTCATCGCGGGTCCTGCGGGCCAGGCCGCCGGGGCCGTCGGCGGCGCGCACTGGCTGCTCCCGTGGGTCCTGGGCGTCCTGCTGCTGCGGATCACCGCGTACTTGACGATCCAGGTCCACGAGTATGTCCACTGCGTGGGGCCCGAGCGGGTCGATCTGCTGATCCGGGTGTTCCCCGCGATGATCGGCCCCTTGACGGGATACCGGGAGGTGCACTTGTTGCACACCGCCCACCACGAGCATTTGCTGGAGCGCGAGGACCCGGACCTCACCATCATGGTGGCGCGGCCATTATGGAGCTACCTGCGGATCCTTTTCTACCACGAGTATTTCTTCGTCCATTACCTGCGGCATGAGGGCCACCTCGCGGGGCCGGGCCACGTGGTCGAGCTCGCGGCGCGGGCGCTGCTGTTCGCGGCGGCGGTGGTGTGGGTGCCGGGGTGGACGCTGCTGCTGCTGCTGCTGTCGACGCGCCTGGCCTTCTCGACCGCGTATTTCCTGCTCTCGTGGTACCTGCATCGCGCCGGGCCCCGCGTGGGCACCTATCGCAAGCCGATGCCGGCGTGGCTCGCGGCGGTGGTGTGGGCGCTCGGTGGTGGGCCGGCGCTGGCGACCCTGCGATACCACGACCTGCACCACCGCTTCCCGGAGATCGATGTCGGCGCGCTCGAGCGCCTGGGGCGGCAGATCCCCTTCGATCATGCGGCGGCCACGGCGTTCGTGCTCGGCCCCTGCCCGCACCTCGAGGGCTGCGCGCGCTGCGATGACGCCATCCGGACGGGGTCCGGGTTTCAGGCGCGCAGCATCCAGTCGAGCGGGGCGTAGCCGGCGGTGTCGGGGAAGCTGGCGGCGAGGCTGTCGGGGACGCCGAGGGCCTTCATGACGGTGCGCCAGACGTGGCCGCCCGCGAGGCGCCCGGAGTTGTCGGTGACCGGGGCCATGGGGGCGCCGGTGGCGGGGTCGGGGGCGCTGTAGCTGTAGACGTGGCCGTCGCCGTCGTCGCCGGCCACGCCGACGTCGCCGTAATAGCCGCCCTGGATCATGCCGCCGGCGAGCATCAGGCCGCTCTTGCCCTCGCCGCCGGCGGAGCCAGCCGCGGGGGCGCGGCCGCCGTCGAGGGTGTAGATCGCGATCAGGGTGTTGTCATAGAGGCCGGCGGCCTTGAGGCTCTCGATCAGGCGGGTCAGCGGCTGCACCGTCTGGAGGGCGAGGGTATCGACGATGCTCTGGGGCCGGGTATCGTGCCAGTCGAGGTAATCGAACTCGAGGGCGACCGTGGCACACTGGGCGCCCTGGATCAGCTTGTAGGCGTAGGCGCACTGCTCCCAGATGTTGCACTTCTCGCCGGGCGGGTTGCCCTCCTGGTCGGGGCAGCCGGCCTGCCAGTAGGCGACCTCCTCGGGGGTGAGCGGGAGGCTGATGAGCTTGGGCTCGCCCTGGTAGAGCAGGGGCGAGAGCTCGCCGAGCTGGGCGAGGTGCTGGGCGCTGGCCTGGGCCTCGTACTTGTGGCGCTGCAGGAAGCGGTCGTCGGCGGCGCTCAGGACCTTGATCAGGGCCTCGGCCTGCTGCGGGGAGGGGACGACGTTGTAGTCCTCGATCTTGTCGGGGAAGCCGGCGAGCAGGGCGGCGACGGTCTGCTTGCGGTCGAGCTCGGAGCCCTCGAGGCCAGCGCCGTAGTGATATGCGGTGTGCTCGCGGCTGATGCCCTTGAAGGCGATGCCGTTCTTGACCGCGAGGCCCTGCTGCTTGATGAAGTGGTTGTGCAGGGCGGCGGGGGTGGGCGTGGAGCTGTAATGTTGCTGGTTGCCGGGGACGTAGGGGACGGGCTCGTTGGCGGACATGTCGCCGCGGCCGGGGCCAGGCATGGGGCTGCGGCCGGGGGAGCGCTGCGGGTTGCTGGCCTCGTGGCCGTGGATCTCGCCGATGCCGAGCTCGCAGGTCTCGATCATGGCGATGGTGTCGAGGTGGGGCTCGAGCGGGAGGGAGAGCGGGGTGAGGTAGACCCGGCGCTCGGCGATCTGCTTGAGCTGATCGGCGCCGTAGTACATGGCGCACATGCGGCCGGAGTCGCCGCGCTTGAGGTTGGCGGCGGTGGCGAGGCCGGGGGCGACGAAGACGTGGCCGAAGTCCCACTGGTCGCGCAGGTCGATCTCGATGAAGTTGATCGGCGGCTTGGCCATGTCCTCGGCCTTCGCCTCACCGAGGGCGATCGCGCGGGCGGCGTGGCGCACCGCGAAGGGGATGCCCGGCACGGCCAGCGCCACGCCGAGCAGCTTCATGAAGCCGCGGCGCTGCAGCGGGGGCAGAGAGGCGATGAGCGGCGGACGGCGGAGGTACTTCATGGCTTGGACTCGGGCAGGCCGATGACGACCTGCAGCACGCGCGGGTGGGTGAGGGCGACGACGAAGAGGTCGCCGAAGGTGGGGCCGGCGGCTGCGTCCGCGCGCAGGCGGAGGTCGCGGGCGTGGGCGCGGGTGGTCAGCTCGGCGAGCAGCTTGGGGTCGATGTCGACGGCCTCGGCCTCGCTCATGCCGAAGCTGTACTCGAGCACGTTGCGGGCGGCGCAGGGGTAGAAGGCGGGGCTCTCGGAGAGCACGCGGCCGGCGTCGACGAGGGTGTCGACCAGCTGGTTGAGGACCTGCGAGACCTCGAGCGGGGCGGCGGCGGGGTCGACGAAGTGCGAGGCGTAGAGGCCGTTGATGCTGCGGCCGAGCTCGTTGTCGGGGTCTTGCAGGCCGGTGGCCTCCGGGTGATAGAGGCCGTCCTGGCTGAAGCGGACGAACAGCTGGGCGTGGGCGCTGAACTGGCCGTGGCAGGAGTAGCAGGCGCTGCCGTTGCCGAAGCCGTTGGCGGCCTCGGGCACGGTCTGCTCCTCCTTCGTCATGGCGCGGAACATCGGGATCAGGGTGTCCTTGGCGATCCGCGGCTGGACCGCCGGGTCCATGGGGTAGGTGCTGCAGGTGAAGATGAACATCATCCGCCGGGCCCGGCGGAGGTTGAAGCGGCTGGCGTTGGCGATGAGATAGGCGCGGGTGGTGAGCACGCCGGCGGCGTAGGGGGCCCCGGTGTCGCAGGGGATCTCGGCGCCGACGGGGTCGACGCAGTAGGGGGCGGTGAGCAGCTCGCCGTAGGGCCGGTCGTTGCGGGCGAGGTGGGCGGCGAGGTTGCCGGGCAGCTCGAAGTCGACGCCGTCCTTGCTGCCGCTGGCGGCGAGCTTGACCTGCAGCATGGCCCGCGCGGTGTCGGCGAAGGCGGGTTCGCTGACCCAGGCCTCGACGATCGGGACGATCGCGTCGGCGCCGAAGTGGTGGATGAGGTTGTCCTCGTCGGGGCTCAGCAGGCGGCCGACGACCATCGGGGCGATGCTGGCGAGGTACTCGCGGGCGTCGTCGGCGGTGTAGCCGAGCGCGCCGAGATCGGGCTCGTCGTCGCTGGCGCTGCCGGTGGTGGCCGTGGTGCTGCCAGTGGTGGCTGGATCGTCCGGGCCGGTGCTCGTGCTGCTGGACTGGCTGGTGGTGGCGTCGCCGGTGCTGGCGTCGGGGGTCTCGGCGACGCTGCCGGCGTAGCAGGCGGGGACGAGCGCGATGAGGGCGAGGAGGCGGGTCGGGGTCATTGGGCGACGAACTCCAGGGCCGACAGGGCGACGGCGCAGATCGAGTCGTGGCGGGTGGGCTCGTCGAGGTTGGCGTCGCCGAGCAGGAGCTCGTAGTCGGCGAGGAGGTCGGCGTCGGGGGTGGTGCCGTAGGCGGCGGTGAGCAGGGCGGGGAGGTCGTCCGGGAACACCGGGAAGCGGGCGAGCATGGCGGGCGCGCGGCACACGGGCAGGACCGCGGCGATCCACACCGAGATGCGTGAGGCGTTCCAGGTGAGGTCCGGGTTGACGCCGCTGGCGTAGTCGTAGTCGCCGAGCTCGTAGCGGCGGGCTCGCAGGACGGCGAAGGCGGGGTCGTCCGCGGGCAGGCCGCTGAGCTGCTGCAGGCGCAGGAAGCGGACGCGGAAGGGCAGGAGCTTGACCTTGCTGCGGTCGAGATCGAAGGGGTCGCGCGGGGGCTCGGCCTCGGGGGCCCCTGTGCTCGCGTCTGTGTTCGCGGCGGTGGTGGGCTCGTCGGGGGCGCCGGTGCTGGCGGGGGCGTCGGTGTCGCTGTCCTCGAGGACAGGTGGCGGAGCGCCGCAGGCGAGGGCGCAGGTGGTCAGCGCCAGGGCGCAGGCGCGGGAGGGGATGCTCCGGGGGGACACGCGGGCAGGGTTTCACAGCCCAGGCGCGAATACAAGCGGGGCTTGCGGGGGGGCGCGCAACCTGGCAGCGTCGCCCGCGATGGCCAGCGGCAAATCGACGGTCTATTGGGACTATATCAAGATCGAGGAGCTCCTCGCGCTGCAGAGCGGCATCGCCGACAGCGACGCGGAGCTGGCCAACGATGAGGTGATGTTCATCACCGTGCATCAGATCGACGAGCTGTGGTTCAAGCTGGCGATCCGCGAGCTCGTGCACGTGCGCGACCTGTTCGCCCGCGAGAAGGTGCGCGAGCAGTCGCTGTCCAGCGCGGTGCGCGGCATCCGGCGCACCGCGCTGCTGTTCGAGATGGTCACCGGCCACTTCGCGCTGATGGAGACGATGACGACGCGCGACTACCTCGGCTTTCGCGACAAGTTGAGCCCCGCGAGCGGGTTTCAGTCGGCGCAGCTGCGGGAGATCGAGATCTTGCTCGGCCTGCGGATCGAGGAGCGGCTGCCGCTCGGGCACGACAACGACTATCTGCGGGCGCTGCGTTACCCGGACGGGCGCGAGTCGCCGGCCTCGCGCCGGGTCGAGGCGCGGCTCTCGGACTCGCCCTCGCTGCACGAGGCGATCGGCGAGTGGTTGTATCGCACGCCGATCCAGGGCTCGACGCCGGAGCTCCCGGGCGACGAGGAGGAGGTGGTCCGCTTCCTCGAGCGCTACCTCGCCGCGCAGGCGCTCGAGCTGGAGGACGCGCGCGTGCAGGCGATCGCGGCGGCGCCCGGCGAGGCCGACCGCAAGCGCCTCGATCAGCGCTATCACCAGGAGCAGGCCAACGCGCGGGCCTTCCTCATGGCCGACGACGCGACCCCGGAGCAGCGCCGCCGCTGGTCGCGGATCCGTGCCGCGCTGGTGTTCATCGAGAGCTACCGCGAGCTGCCGCTGCTGGCCTGGCCGCGCGAGGTGCTCGACGCGATCGTGGAGCTCGAGCAGGCCTTCGTGATCTTCCGCCAGCGGCACGCGCGGATGGTCGAGCGGGTGGTCGGGCGCCGCACCGGCACCGGCGGCTCGGCGGGCGTCGACTACCTCGACCAGACGGCGCTGCGATATCGGGTGTTTCGCGACCTGTGGGCGGTGCGCACGCTGCTGATCCAGCGCAGCGCCCTGCCGCCGCTCGAGCGGCCCGAGGCCTACCACTTCATCGCGGCGGACGACGACTGACATGGCCTCGCCGCGGGTCATCGTCATCGGCGGCGGGACCATGGGCCTGGCCAGCGCGTGGGCGCTGGCCAGGCGCGGGGCCCGGGTCACGGTGCTCGAGCGCTTCGAGCACGTGCACACGCGCGGCAGCCACGGCGGTCACACCCGCATCATCCGCGAGTCGTACCACGAGGGCGCGGGCTACGTGCCGCTGGTGCGCGAGGCGACGCGGCTGTGGAATGAGCTGTCTGAAAGGACAGGTGAACGGCTGCTGGTGCGCACGGGGATGGTCGAGCTCGGCCCGCCCGACGCGCCGGACTACGTCGCGACGATCGCGGCCAACCGCGCCAGCGAGGTCGTGCACCGCGAGTACGAGGCCGCGGAGGCGCGGCGGCGCTGGCCCTTCGAGATCCCCGCGGGCTGGCGCGCGCTGCACTCGCCGGAGGCCGGCTACCTGCGGGTGGGGCCGTGCCTGGGGGCGCTGCGCCGCGAGGCGGAGGCGGCGGGGGCGGTGGTCCGCAATGACGTGCGGGTGCGCGAGCTGGTGCGCGACGGTTCCGGGGTGCGGGCGCTGCTCGAGTCGGGCGAGCTGTGCAGCGGCGACCTGGCGGTGGTGGCCGCGGGGGCGTACCTGCCGGCGCTGCTGCCGGGCTTCCTGCCGGAGCGGCTCGCGGTGGTGCGGCGGGTGCTGGCGTGGACGCGCCCGCAGGAGGCGCAGCGCGGGCTGCTGGCGGGTCTGCCGGTGTGGTGTGTGTTCGCCCCGGAGGGCTTCGTGTACGGCTTCCCGTGGGCGGACGAGGGCGTCGACGGCTTCAAGTTGGCGTGTCACTGGCCAGGCGGGGCGACGCCGGGCGGCGAGGTGGCGGGCCGGGTCGCCGACGCGGAGACCGTCGATCGCGTCGTGCATGACTCGGACCTCGCGCCGCTGGCTGGCTTTTTGGACAGGTACCTGCCGGCCGCGCGCGGGCCCTTCGTCGACGCGAGCGTGTGCCTGTACACCTGCACGCCGTCGTGGGACTTCGCGGTCGACTTCCTGCCGGGCGACGGGCGGGTGGTGGTGGCCAGCGGCTTCTCGGGGCACGGCTTCAAGTTCGCGCCGGCGATCGGCGAGGCGATCGCGGACGGGCTGCTATCCGGTCAGATGCCGCCGGCGCTGGCAAAGTTCGCGTGCGCGCGGCACCTGTGAGGTTGGCCGCGGTTGGCCGCGGCTGGCAGGCTGGTCGACCTCCGCGCGCGGGGGCGTAGTACCTTGTCGGGCATGCGCAGCAGCCTCTTTGTCGCCTCGGTCTGTACTCTCCTCCTCACCGCCTGTTCGGGCGGCCTCAGCGATGACGACTCGCGGGTGGCCTGGGCCGCCACGCAGGTCGCGCTCAGCCAGGGCCAGACCCAGGCGCAGCTGGCCGCCAGCGGCACGCCGCTGATGACGGGCGATGAAGTGGCCTTCCCGAGGGGGGCCGCGGACGTCGACTACACCTGGAACTGCACCGGAGGCGGCACGGCGCACTATGTCGGGACCGCGTCGGTGGTGAGCGACGGCGCCGGTGCGGGCGCGGTGAACTTCACGCTGGCGACCACCTGGGGGGGTGGGGCGGGGGGGGGGGGGGCCAGGGGGGCGCGGGGAGGGGGGGGGGGGGGGGGGGGGGGGGTGGTGGGGGGGGGGGGGGAGGGGGGGGGGGGGGGCGGCGCTGGGACCTGACGAAGGTCGCAGGCGACAGGAGGGGGGCGGGGGCGGGCGAGGTCTGGGGGCGGGGCGGGCACGCGGAGCGCACCCTAAGGTCGGCTAGCAAGTCGGCGGCGCCTCGCGCAGGGATCGCCGTCGCTGTAAGCTGGCGCGGTGCGTCGCTGGCGAACCGCGTCGGAGTTTGTCGATCACTACGGGCCGTGGGCGGTGGTCGCCGGGGCCTCCGAGGGGCTCGGGGCGGCCTTCGCCCGCGCGCTCGCGGGGCGCGGCCTGAAGCTGCTGCTGCTGGCCCGCCGCGCCGATGTCTTGGAAGAGGTGGCGGCGCCGCTGCGGGCGATCACCGAGGTGCGGACGGCGGCGATCGACCTCGGCGAGGCGGAGCTCGCGGCGACGCTGACGGCGCTGACGGGCGGGCTCGAGGTCGGGCTGTGCGTCTACAACGCGGCCCTCTCGCAGGTCGGGCCCTTCCTCGAGCAATCGCTGGAGTTTCACCAGCGGACGATCGACGTCAATTGTCGCGGGCCGGTGATCGCGGCGCGGGTGCTCGGCGAGGGGATGGTCCGGCGGGGTCGCGGTGGGATCTTGCTGATGTCGTCGTTGACGGCGCTGTGCGGCTCGCCCTTCCTCGCCGGCTACGGGGCGAGCAAGGCGTTCAACCTCTCGCTCGGCGAGGCGCTGTGGTACGAGCTCGGGCCGCGCGGGGTCGACGTGCTGGTGTGCTGCGCGGGCGCGACGAGCACGCCCGGCTTTCTCCGCACCAGCGGCGCCGGTGGGCCGCGGGCGATGACACCGGAGGCGGTGGTGGTGGAGGCCCTCGCGGCGCTCGGGGCGGCGCCGAGCATGATCCCCGGGGCCTTCAATCGCGTGGCGGCGGGGCTGCTCGCGCGGCTGTTGCCGCGGCGGGCGGCGGTGCGGATCATGGGGGCGCAGACGCGGCGCCTCGCTGGCGCGCCGTGATCTGGGTCGATCCGGTGATCAGTAGATACCGGGGATGATGCGCCAGCGGACGCGGCGGGTGTACATGGTCCACAGGGGGCCGTATTTGCCGGCGCAGCGGAGATCGTCGTGGTATTGCCGCGGGAACAGCAGGGCGACGTAATAGAGCGGGTAGAGCCAGGGGCCGAGGGCGGCGGGGTAACCGAGGGACAGCGCGAGGCCGGTGGCCATCAGGATCTCTCCGAGGTAATTGATGTGGCGCGAGAGGCCCCAGAAGCCGTTGACGAGCAGGCGGTGGCCGTCGTGCTCGATGGCCTCGGGGGTGATGAGGCCGAAGGCCGGGCGCTCCGGGGCGGTCTTGAACCAGAACTTCTGCAGGTTGGCGCCGCGGGCCAGGACCCAGCCGGCGAGGAACAGGGCGGCGCTGGCGAGCAGGGTGCTCGCGGGGGTGTGGGGGTTGGGCGCGGCCGCCAGCGACCACGCGCCGACGGCGTAGAAGAAGGCGTAGAAGCACAGGCAGCCCCAGCCGAGCTTGAAGCCGACGCGCTCGGCGAAGAAGTCATATGTATAGAGATGGACGCGCTCGAAATGCAGGTACTCGCAGAGGAAGAACGAGAACAGGGCGACGTGGAGGAACATGCCCGGGGAGGGGTCGCCGGGGTAGAGGATGCAGTGGTGGGCGAGGCAGGCGAGGAGGTTTAGCTCCAACACGACGGCGCCGACGAGGTAGAGGCACATCTTGGCGTCGATGTGGCCGGCGAGCAGCTGGGGGTTGTCGCGGCGGCCGAGGTAGAGGTCGGCGAGCAGGGGCCCGCGGGGCGGGGCGGTGAGGACGATCGCGGCGGTGAAGGCGAGGCCGATGGCGCAGGCGGTGAGCGCCGACTGGACGCGGTGGAGGTAGAGGTAGTCCCACGGGTAGAGGCCGAGGAGGCCGCCGAGCGCGTAAAGGCCGACGACGATCGCCATGACGCGCAGGCCGTTGAGGCGGTAGCGCAGCGGCTGGCCGTGCTCGTCGCGGACGTAGCCGGTGACCCAGCGGCCCGGCACGATCAGGTGGAGCACGAAGATCAGCGCGTAGAGGGCGAGGATGACGGCGCAGGCGGGCACGGGGGCGAGCGTACGCCCGATCGCGAGCTCAGGGCGAGACCATGAGCACGCTGGCCCACGGGTGGATCGCAGGGACCGCGGCGGGCCTACTCGGGGACCATCTGGCGGCGCAGCTGGGCGGCCCACTGTTTGAGGTTGGTCAGGGTGCTCTCGAGGTCGTGGGGTGCGGCCTGGATCTTGCGGATCTCGACCGCGAGCAGCTGCTTGGCCTTGCGCAGGCGGCTGCGCGCCGTGTCCTCGGGGATGCCGAGGAGGGCCCCGATCTCGCCGCCCTTCATCTCCTCCCAGAAGTACAGCTCGAGCACCATCTGCGAGGTGATCGGGATCTGGCGCAGCGCCTGCAGCAAGATCTTCTCCTCGGCCCGGGCCGCGATGATCGAGATCGGCGAGGCGCCGAGCTCGACCGCGGAGAGGTTGTCGAGGTCGAGGGGCTCGGGTGCGCGTCGCTTGGCACGCAGGTGCTCGCGCAGCACGTTCTGGGCGACGGCGAAGAGGTAGGTGCGAAAGCTGGCGGTCTCGCGGAAGCGGTCGCGGCTGGTGACGCAGCCGGTGAAGGTGCGCTGCACGAGGTCCTCGATGTCGCCGTCGAGCTTGTTGCGAAAGAAGCGGTAGATGCAGTCGAAGTGGCGGGCGAAGAGCTGGCTCCCGGCGGCGACGTCACCCGCGCGCCAGGCATGAAACAGCTCGACGTCGCTCACCACGAGGCGACGGTACCACGGTTGCGCGGCGCGTAACGGCCGGGCCGCCGGCCGACACTACCAGGGCTGGAGTCGCCCGAACTCCGTCGGCGGACCGTATATGTTGCTCACGACTGATACCCGCGGTGCCCGCGAATATCGCGGTGGTGTGGGGGTGGGCGGAGGATGAGCGCGCCTGGGCCCGAGCCGCCGGGGCGCACCTGGAGGCGGAGGCGATGCGGCGAAGGATCGCGGAGCGCCTGTTCGGTGCGGAGCCTGACCGCCCGGTCGACGCGCGAGCGCTGCGGCGTGTCGCCGACGATCCTGGTCGCGCGCTGGCGCGGCCGGGCCGTCGCGTAGGGTTGTGGGTCGCCGGCGGCGTGGGGCTTGTCGGCCTCCTGCTCGCGGCGTGGTGTTGAGGGGGAGCGGGTGAGGGCTCACTGCGGGGGGATGCACACCTCGCCGCCCTCGATCTGCGAGTTGGTGCGGAAGGTGTTGAGCGACTTCCACCACGGCTTTTCGAACTGCGGGATCTTGCCGTCCTCGCGCACGTTGGTGACGTGATAAGTGTGTTGATTCCAGATCCGGCGCGGCTGGATCCAGCGGTCCTCGATATCGCGGATCACCTGGACGGTGGGGGCGGTCTGGTTGTTGGCGAAGCCGGAGTCGGAGACGACGACGATCTCGGCGGAGCCGTCGTTGTCCACGTCGGCGACCACCGGGTATTCGGCGAGGGTCTTGGCGCTGCGCGGGACGCTGAGCAGCGGCTTGCCCATGCCGTCGAAGACGTAGAGGTTGGTCTCGTCGGCGTACATGGCCTCGGCGACGCCGTTGCCGTCGAAGTCGAAGGCGGTGCCGGCGGCCCAGCCGCTGCCGTCCTGGACCTGGGCGATCCAGTTGACCGTGCCGTCGCCCTCGAACATGACGTAGCTGTTGGCCGCGCTGGTGGCGACCTCGGAGACGCTGTCGCCGTCGAAGTCGTGGACGGTGCCGGGGCGGAACCACGACTGGCCGCCGCCGGGCTGCATGTTCTGGTACTTCACGGCGCCGGTGTGCTCGAGCAGGGTGAGGCCGGCGTAGCCGTTGATCATGATCTCGGGCTCGGGGTCGGCGTCGAGGTTGGCGACCTGGGCGAAGCCGTGCTCGATGCCCGGGTTGGTGTAGAGGACGCTGCCGTCGTGGTGATAGGCGTTGGCGCCGATCACCACCTCGAGGTCGCCGTCGCCGTCGAGGTCGGCGGCGACGGTGGTGAAGTTGTCGGCGACGCCGTTCTCCGGGAGGGTGGCGACGGTGTTGCCCATGTGGTCGAGGATGAGCTTGTCGAGGAGGATCTCGACGTCGCCGTCGTTGTCGAGGTCGGCGAGGGTGATCGCGCCGCCCTGGCTGTGCGAGACGGCGCCGGCGCTCTGCCACTTGACGGTGCCGTCGTGCTCGAAGGCGATCGCGCTCGAGGGGCCGCCGAAGCCCTCGCCGACGGCGGCGATGATCTCCGGGATGCCGTCGTCGTCGATGTCGCCGATCGCGGGGTTGATCGAAAAGGTGATCGCGGTGGGGATCATGAAGTGGAGGCTGCCGGTGGCGCCGTCGAGCACGTAGATGTGGCCGGGGGCCGGGAAGGCGGTGACGGTGACGATGATGTCGGGGATGTCGCAGAGGTCGATCACGCCGTTGTTGTCGTCGTCCGTGAGGTTGGCGACCAGGGGGGTGACGAGCGACTCCTTCTCCGCGCCGGGGCCGTTCCAGCTCCACTGGATGTCGGGCTCGAAGGAGTCCGGCGGGGCCTTCATCGTGCAGTCGCCGACGCCGTTCATGTCGTCGTCGGTGGCCTTGCACTTGTCGATCGGCATGCCGGTGTCGCTGGTCATGCCGCCGGTGTCGCCGAGGTCGAACTTGAAGCCGCCGGTGGTGTCGCCGCTGTCGGTGGCGCTGTTGCTGTTGCTGTTGCTGTTCCCGGTGGTCGGCTGGCTGGTGGCGCTGTCGGTGGCGCTGCCGGTGCCGGCGCTGTCGGTGGCGCTGGCGCTGTCGCTGGCGCCCGAGGTCGGCGTGGTGGTGGCGCTGTCCACAGTGGAGGTGGCGGTGATCGGGACGGTGGTGCTGGCCTGGCTGGCCGAGCCGTCGCCGCTGTCACCGCAAGCGGCGAGGCCGGCGGCGAGGAGCGTGAGCAGGGCGCAGGGGAGGGCCGGGGCGGGGCGACGCATGATGCGGTCCACCCTACGCTGTTGCGGGCGCGCGGCCAAGCTCGCGGTCAAGCTCGTGGCCAAGGTCGCGGGTGGCAGAGGGGTGATTGTCCGGGTGGCGGCCGCCGGCGGGTACGTTCAATGTGTATGGAATGACGGGACTGTGATTGCGGGCGCAATGCACATAGATCGCGGGATCGCGGGCGGCCGGCGGCGCGCCAGCGGAGGCCGTGAGGCGCAATACTGCTCGCTGCAGCGCGCGGGGATGTCCGTTGACGATGGGGCGTGCACCAGCCAGCATCAGGCTCCCGATGCTGGACGCACGCTCCCCTGGAATCCCCGCGGAACTGGTGCAGCGAGTGCGCACCGCGTCGGTGCCGCCGTATCTGCGGGCGTTGTTTCGCCGGCTGAGCGTGCCGGTGGCGCTCGTCGTGGAGCTGCCGGCGGGGGCGACCAGCCTGCCGGCGATGGCGCTGCAGCTGTGCAAGTTGGCGCAGCAGGGGACCAAGCTGGAGGGGCCGAAGTTTGAGGCGGTGGCGGCGACGGCCTCGCCGCGGGTGCGGCTCGAGCACGCGGGGCGCTCGCTGGTGCTGGACCACGAGGCGCTGGTCGCCGGCAACGTACCGCTGGCGCGGCAGGTCGCGGCGGAGCTGCTGGACCGGGCGGAGACGGCGGAGGCGCTCGAGCGCTTCGCCCGTGAGGCGCCGCGGCAGGACGCGCTGCGCCGGCTGACGCGGGCGATGCTCGAGACGCAGAGCATCGAGCGGCTGCGGCAGATCACCTTGCTGGGCATGACCTCGTCGGCGGCGCTGGGCTTCGACCGGGCGGCGCTGTTCGTGCACGACGAGGAGGCGCGGGCGGTGGTCGGCAGCTCGGCGATCGGGCCCTACGACGACGACGAGGCGCACCAGGTGTGGGAGGCGATCGAGCTGCACGACAAGACGCTCGAGGAGCTGATCGCGGAGCACGTGGCCGGCGACACCGAGAGCCGCTTCGAGGCCTTCGTGCGCACGCTCGAGTACGACATCGATCAGGCGGTGCCCGGCGACGAGGTGGCGGCCGCGTTGGCGGCGAGCGGGCCCCTCGTGTTCACGCGCTCCATGCGGCGCAGCGGGCCGCTGGCGGCCTCGGGGCTGTTCACGCTGCCGCAGCCGGTGAGCCCGGTGATCGCGGCCCTCGACCCGCCGGATGAATTCCTGGTGTCGGCGATCAAGCTGCGGGGCAAGGCGCTCGGGGTGGTGGTCGCGGACAACCGCTACTCGCGGGCGCCGATCGAGCGCGAGGCGCTGGCGTCCGTCGGCTTCTTGCTCGACGCGTCGGCGCTGGTGCTCGAGAACCTGCGCCTGCTCGAGAGCGTCGAGACGCTGGCCCGGCACGACGGGCTGACCGGGCTGTTCAACCGCCGCGAGTTCGAGACGCGGATGCAGGAGGAGCAGTCGCGGGCCCAGCGGCTCGGCTCGCAGTGCGCGCTGCTGCTGCTGGACGTCGACCACTTCAAGGCGGTCAACGAGGAGCAGGGGGCGCGGGCCGGGGACGAGATGCTGCAGATGGTCGGCGTGCTGCTGCGCTCGACGCTGAGGGCGCACGACATCGTGGCCCGCTTCGGCGGCGACGTGTTCGCGGTGCTGGTCACCGACACGACGGCGGAGCAGGTGGTGGCGATCGTCCGCCGCGTGGGGGCGCTGGCGCTCGAGCAGGGCATCTCGCTGAGCGTGGGCGGCTCGCTGTGGCCGCGGGGGAACGAGGACACCTCGGTGCTGTATGCGGAGGCCGACGGGGCGCTGTACGCGGTCAAGCGCGGCGGTCGGGGTCGGGCCCGGATCGAGGGCGCAGCCGAGGACAGCGTGTTCTTTCAGGCCTGAACGGGGGCCTGAACGGGGGCCTGAACGGGGGCCTGAACGGGGGCCTGAACGGGGGCCTGCACGGGCGGGTCACGCCGCGGCGCCGCAGCACTTCTTGGACTTCTTGCCGCTGCCGCACACGCAGGGGTCGTTGCGGCCGACCTTGGGCTGGTCGCGCACGTACGGGCGGGGGAGGTGGCTGTGCCCGTCATGCGCGTGGTCGTGGTCGTGATCGTGATCGCAGCCGGGGCCGTGGATGTGCGCGGGGTCGTGGTCGTGGGGGCCGTGCATGCGCGGGCAGGCTAGCACCGGGGCCGGCGCGCTGGCTAGGGCGCGGCGCGGAGGACGGTGACGGTGCCACCGGTGGTGTCGGCGGTCGCTACGTCGAGGGCGCCGTCGCCGTCGAGATCGGCGACGATGAGGTCGACCGGCCCGAGCCCGACCGCGTAGAGATCGAAGGTGGGGAGCTTGCCGGGGCCGAGGTTGCGGATGACGACGAGCTCGTGCTGGTCGCGGTCGACGCCGACGATGTCGAGGGCGCCGTCGTGGTCGAGGTCGACGACGGCCACGGCGTAGAGGCCGACCGCGTAGGGGACAAAGCCGGGCTTGTCGGCGAAGCTGCCGTCGCCCTGGCCTAGCAGCACCTTGAGGTTCGGGAAGGTGTAGCTGGAGGCGACGACGTCGAGGTGGCCGTCGCCGTCGATGTCGCCGATGGCGAGGGCCCGCGGCTCCTCGGTGACGGGGTAGGCGAGGGCCGGGGCGAAGGCGCCGTCGCCGGGGTTGATGAGGACGCTGACGGTGTCGCTGCCCTTGTCGGCGGAGCAGAGGTCGAGGTCGCCGTCGGCGTCGAGGTCGGCGAGGGCGAGGTCGTAGGGCTCGAGGCCGACGGGGTAGAAGCCGGGGGCGGCGAAGCTCCCGGGGCCGTCGGCGAGGCTGACCCCGAGGTCGTTGGAGCCCTCGTTGGCGTGGACGAGGTCGAGGCGGCCGTCGCCGTCGAGGTCGCCGGCGACGATCGCCCGCGGCTTGCTGCCGGCCGTGAGCTGCTGGAAGTCGGCGAATTCCCCCGGGGCGCCGCTAGCGAAGTAGACGGCGAGGGCGTTGATGCCGAGGTCGGCGACGGCGAGGTCGGGGCGATCGTCGTCGTCGAGGCCGGCGATGACGAGGCTGCGCGGCTGGAAGGATGATGGCAGCGGCGGCTCGATCGCGGTGAAGTCGGCGTCGCCGGTGCCGCGCAGTCGCACGATCGATCGGCCGACGAAGTCGACGACGCCGAGGTCCGGCAGGCCGTCCTGGTCGAGGTCGGCGGCGGCGAGCGAGACGGGACCGAGCCCGGCGGCGAAGCTGCGCGGCGGGTCGAAGCAGAGCTGCCCGGGCTCGATCTGTCCGTCGCCGCAGGCGGTCGCTGGGGCCCCGGTGGTGGCGCCAGTGGTCGGGTCGGTGGTCGGGTCGGTGGTCGGGTCGGTGGTCGGGTGGACGGTGGTCGCGTCGCCGGTCGTGGGTGCGAGCGTCGTGGCGTCGCCGGTCGTGGCGGGTTCGCTGCTGCTGCTCGCTGTCTGCGGGGGGTCGCTGGCGGGGACGCAGGCGAGCGAGACGACGAGCGAGAGGGCTGCGCGGCGCATGGGCAGGTCAGGATACGCCCGCCCGCGATTGCGAGGGGCGGCGTTGTTGGCTTAGGATCGATCGATGTCCGGCAGCGGCGCGGTGCGTGGGGTGATCGCTGGCGGGGCGTTGTTTGCGTGCGCTCCGACGGCGCCGATCGCCGCGCCGGTGGCAGTGCGCACGGTGGAGTCGGCGGGGCCTGGGGTCCCCGCGGCTCCAGCGGCAGCTGACCCTGGGCCCGCGCTGCAGGCCCGCGTGTGCGGCGAGCGGTCGCCCTGCGAGGTTCGTCGCGCACGCGCGGCCGGGCAGGACCCGGCCGGGCGGACGCTGACGGTGCTGAGCGTCGACCTGGGATCGCGTTCGCCGCGGAGCGACGCGCCGGCCGAGGTGGCCACGACGGACGATGGCTTCGCGGAGGAGGGGTCGCAGGACAGCTTCTGGCCGGGCGCGAGCGGGCGGTGCCGGGAGATCGAGTACTGGCTGGTGGTCGGCGAGCAGCGGGCACCCGAGGCCGTCCAGCAGCTGTTCTCGGTGTGCAACGACGGCAACGGGGCGGCGGGACTCGGCGAGGACACGGTGACGATCGGTGACGACAGCCTCGAGCATGCGAGCTCGGGCGGGTCGAACTGGCGGTGGAGCTCGACGCGGCGCTTCGAGCTCGCACCGCTGCGGCTGCGCGAGCGCAGCGGCGACGGGTCCTTCGTGTTCGGGCCAAACGTCGAGCGCCGCAGCTGGAGCTTCGATCGCTTCGCGGGCGAGGTGAGCTGGTACAGCCCGCCCTGCGACCGCGCGACGGGTGAGCCGAGCGAGGTCGCGGAGGGCTCACAGGTCGAGCTCACATATTCGCTGATCCCGGCGGTGGCGATCGACGCCGCGTTCACCGGCGGCGGCTGGAAGGAGGCGGGGCTCGGTGGTTGCGCGCTCGCGCTGAAGGACGGCTCGCCGGGGGGCCCGAACGACGCGGCGATGCGGGTGGTGGCGGCGGCGGGCGAGGCCGCGACGACGCTGCTGATCGAGGTGGAGGACGACCAGCTCACGCCGGGCGACCAGCTCGAGCTGTGGCTGGCCGAGCCGGCGCTGAACTACATGGATCATTGCCTGGGCGACACCGCGGGGGGGCTGCGGCAGTGGTCGATCGGCGTCGTCGACGGCCGCGTGCTCGCAGGCCACGGGCGCCCCGAGCCCGCGGCGCTCGCGGTGGAGCGGGCGGCCCAGGGGCTGCGCCTGCGGCTCACGCCGCGCGGGAGCTTCGCGGCGCTGACCCTGGTGTACGTCGACCGCGATGCCAATGAACGCAGTGCGCGGCGGCTCGCCACCAGTCCGCTCGTGCCAGGGCGCCGCGAGACGCTCGGAGGGCTCCAGGCGATCGAGCCGGAGGCCGCGAGCTGTGCGGTGATCGCCGGCCGGCTCGAGCCGGTGCTCCACGCGCTCGCCGGGCCCGGTCCGGTCCTTCGCTGAGCATCGCGGCGGTCCGCGTCACGGCGATGTTTCGACCTGCGCGGCCGCGAGGCGCTCAGGGGACCTGCGGCTGGCGGAGCCAGCGGAGCCCCTTCGGCATGCGGTGGTCGAGGTCGGTCATGACGTCCAGGTGGTGGTTGAACCACTCGCGGTAGCCGTCGAGCAGGACCAGCGAGCGATCGACGCTGCGGCGCTCGAGCAGCAGATCGATCAGCGTCTGCTCGGCGGTGTCGATGTTCTGGCGGACGGTCGAGGAGTCGCGGCCGACCTCGATCTCGCCGAGCACGGCGCTGCGCCGGAGCTTGCGCGTGGCGGTGGTCCCGTCGAGCAGATCGACCGTGACCTCGACGGGCGCGCCGACGACGAAGCGATTGATGCCGGTCTTGCTCGAGGTCAGCGGATAGACCACGAAGATCAGCGCACGCTTTTCGGCCGGCCACGCGGGCACGAGCGCCGGCGTCATCAGGCGCTCGCCGGTCTGTCCGAATGCGCCGTCGGCCGCGCCGAGCGCGAGCTCCCTGGCCGCTGCGATGGTGTCGAGCTTGGCCGGGATCCCTGCGACCGCCGCGACCCGCTTCGCCTCGGCGGCGTCGGTCTCGAGCGCTGGCTCGCCGGTCGGGGCCGGTGGGCCGACCTTCGCCCCGGAGACGTAGGTCATGGTCTCGGCGGCGGGCGGGGCTTCGGCGGGCGGCTCGGCGACGCGGGCTGGCTCACCCGCGCCCGGGGCGCTGCGACACCCAAGATTACACAGCAGGACAATCGCCAAGGCGCGCATATTTGGACCTCCCTATCGTGTTTCGCGGGACCTGGAGCGGCCAGGCAGGCGACGCGTCTTGCGGGGCGCCGCCGCGGGCGCTACTGCGGCATCACGGCGTTGAGGAGGCCGCCGCCGGTCATGTCCGAGTACGTGTAGTGGACGTTGGCGATCGGCACGAGCTCCTTGGCGTAGGTCTCGGGGTCGATCTTGTAGGCCCAGCCGTTGTAGTCGACCATCCAGACCTTGCCGGCGACGTCGATGCTGACGCCGACCGGGGTGCCGCACTGGTCGAATTGATGGAAGGTGACGACGGTGAGGGTGTCGGCGCTGATCTGGATCAGGCCGCAGCCGAGCGCGCCGCCGTTGTTGGCGGCCCACACGTTGCCGTCCGCGCCGACCGCGATCCCGCGGAACAGGTTGCCCGTCGAGCCCGGGATGATCGTGAACTGCTCGGTCATCGGGTCGAACATGCTGACGCCGCCGTGGCCGGTATAGTTGGCGAACCACACCTTGCCCTTGCTGTCCGTGGTCATGCCGTAGTGCGCGTCGCCGTTGCCGCCGGAGTACTGCTTGACCTCCAGCGTCACCGGGTCGATGCGCCAGGTCGAGTCCGAGAAGACGGCCGAGGTCCACACATAACCGGCGGCGTCGACCGCCGCGCCGTAGGGGGCGTAGCCGTTGGGGGCGTCGTAGAGCGGCCAGTTGGGCAGCGGCACGGTCACCTCGAGCGCGCCGGTCTCGCCGTCGAGGCGACCCATGACGGCCTGCCCGGGGCCGGTGAGCCAGCCGACCCAGACCTTCTGATTGTCGAATTGGCAGGTCTCCTTGTTGAAGTCGCCGGGGGTCCAGGTGGTCCCGCGCGGGCCAGCGCCGCCGCTAAAGACGTTGTTGGTGACCTGGGTGCTCCACAGCTGGCACTCGTCGCTGCCCCAGGGCAGCAAGGTGTCCTTGTCGGGCGAGGTCTCGATCATGCCATTGCCGTTCTTGTCGATGCAGTCGGCCTTGTTGGCGGCGACCTTGGTGACCCAGCCGGTGTTGCGATTGGACACGACGACGAAGCGGCCGGTGATGTTGACCGAGGTGCGTGACGGGCTGGACGCCCCCGATTGCGTGAGGTCGGAGAAGTAGCGGGCCTCCTCGACCAGGGTCTCGGTATTGACCTTCGAGATGCTGCCTTGATCGGTGTTGGCGACCCAGAGGTAGCTGAAGTCGAAGCCGCCCATGCCCATGCCCTCGCAGTTCGGCGGCGGCTCGCCGGTGGTGCCGGTGGAGTCGGAGTCGGAGGCGCTGACGGGGCCGGTGCTGCTGCCCGGATCGGAGGCGCTCGCGGAGGTCGCGTCGGTGGTGGCGCTGTCGCTGACCGAGGTCGCGTCGGAGACCGTGCTCGGCGTGCTCTGCGAGTCGCTGACGGAGTTCGAGCCGCCGCTGCTCTCGCCGACGCTCACGCTCGCGGTCGCGGTGGTGGTCGGCGTGGTCTCGGCGGTGCCGGAGCCGGCCTCGGTGATCGAGCTGTTGCCGCTGTTGTCGGAGGTGCGCCCTCCGTCGTCGCCGCAGCCGACGACCATCGCGCCCAGCGCGACCCACGAGAGCCGCCGCGCACGCCCATACCCATGAAATGATCCAGCCATGCCGACACCCTACCATGGTGGCGATGACCGGACGCGGGCCGGGGCGCGCAATAACTCCGCGGTCGCGCACGGACCCGCGTCTGCCGAGGCTGTCCGGACCGCGCGTAGCGACGAAGTGGGTGTCGACCACCGATGCGTGACCTCTGTTAGGCTGGGCCGCGAGGATGGATGCCGATGCGGAGCGCTCACTGGAGATTGGTGGCAGGTGTGCTCTCGTTCGCAGCGGGAGGGTGCTCGCCCGCGCTCACGCCGATCGACGCGGTCACCAGCGTCTGGGTCGCGCCGCGGGGTGGTTGTGCGATCAGGGCCGACGGTGTGGCGTGGTGCTGGGGGCCCAATGAGAACCAGGAGATCGACGCCAGCGGTCAGTACCGGCTGTACGCGGTGCCGCTCAGCTTGCCCGCACCGGTGACGCAGATCGGTCGGGGTACCGAGGCCACCTGCGCCCTCCTCGCCGACGGCGCGGTGCACTGCTGGGGACCGGACATCCGGAGCGCCGAGCCGCGGCGGATCGAGGAGCTCACGCCAGCGGCCGAGCTGCTGTTCGGCTGGCACGAGGTCTGCGCCCTCGGCAGGGACTCGTCGCTGTCGTGCTGGACGAAGGACGACCTGCGAGCGCGGCGGATGTTCGCGTGGCCCGAGGTCAAGCACGTGGCCGGGGCTGCGGACGAGCGGGTGTGCGGCGTGATGGTCGGAGGCACCGTGGAGTGCCTCCGCCTGGATTTTCTGCTCAGCGGCTTGATCGACGAGCGGCCCAGGGCGGTCGAGGGTCTCGCGGAGGTCGAGTCGCTCACGAGTGTCGGTGGTTACTTCTGCGCGACGCATACGGACGGCGCCGTGGACTGCTGGGACGGGCAGACGCCGGATACCCGGACCCGCGTGCTGCCGCCGGGGAGCAAGCTCGAGTTCGCCGGGACTCCGGATTACTACTGCACGCGCGACGCCGACGGTGCGGTCGCTTGCTGGGACGGGATCTACAAGGAGACGCGGCCGGTCACCGGTCTGTCCAGGGTCACGAGTATCGCGGTGGGGTCGTCCTTCGGCTGTGCGGCGACCGCTGATCAGCGTGCGCTGTGCTGGGGCTTCAGCGACGGCACTCTCGGCAATGGGTTGGCGGAAGAGCTCAATCGCGACCCGTGGCTCGCCACGCCGCTGCTGCGCGCGAAATAGCTGCAGTCATGCTTCACTGCGCGAGCAATACGCTGATCGTCGGGCTGTTTGGATCGCCGACCACGAGGTCGACGCGCCCGTCTCCGTTGAGGTCGCCGGCGGCCAACAGTGACTGCACTGTCGGGGCGTCGGTGGGCACGACGCGCTCGCACATGAAGCCGCCCTTGGCGTCGCCGAGCGCGAGCAGCAGGTTCGGCGCCCCGGTGGCGGCGAGCAGGTCGGGGCCCGCGGGTCCCCCCAGCTCGACCAGCGCGCCGCCGCTGAGCGGCAGGCTGATGGCGAACTCGACCGGGGCCGCGAAGCGCTCCGGGGCGTTGATGCCGGCCCGCACCGCGAGCACGCTGGAGCGATTGAAGAAGTGGGCGCTGACCAGCGCGGGCAGGTCATCCAGGGCGGGCTGGGGCTCCTGGTTGAGGTCGCCGGCGAGGACCGCGGGGGGCTGGTTGGAGGCGGAGTCGAGGGCGGTTAGCGGGATGAAGCTGCCGTCGCCGACGCCCGACCACACGCCGATGACGTTGCTGCCGGCGACCGCCCCGACGACGTCGAGGCGGTCGTCGCGGTTGATGTCGACGAGGCTTGCGCGCACGTCGAGCGGCTGGTCGAGGGCGAAGAGCGACTGCGAGAAGTCGGCCTTGGCGTCGCCGAGGCGGGTGGCGACGCCGATCGGGCTGACGGTGACCACGTCGGCGAAGGTGTCGAGGTTGACGTCGGCGATGAAGACGGTCGCGGTGCCGGGCACGAGCAGCAGCGGCGGCTGCGGGGTGAACACGGCGTCCTGTCCGAACAGCAAGGTGAGGCCGTCGTTCGGGGCCGGGCCGACCACGGCGAGGTCGATGTCCGCGTCGCCGTCGAGGTCGCCGCTGGCGAGGCTGAGCGAGATGGTGGGCGCGCCGACCCCGAAGGCGCCCGCGACCATGAAGTTGCCGGCGCCGTCGTTGAGCGCGATCTCGATCTGGGCGACGCTGGGCTGGGCGGCCGCGAGGTCGAGGTCGCCGTCGGCGTCGAGGTCGGCGAGCAGGAAGGCGCCCGGGCTGACGCTGAGCTGCCACTGCTGGACGATCACGCCGGGGTCGTCGCAGGCGGGCAGCGGTATCGGCGGTATCGGCGGCATCCGCATGGGCACACATTCACCGTACTCGCAGACCTCCTGGTAGCCGCACTGCTCGTCGTCATAGCAATCGTAGGGCGGGCTGCAGCGCCAGCGCTGGGCGTCGGGATGTCGCCTCGGGCCCTCGTAGTAGCCGCAGCAGCCGCCGCCTTGCTTGCACACGCCCTGGTCGCAGTAGCCGCAGTAGGTCCCCGCGCAGTCGCTCGAGTCGATGCATTCGGGCGGCGTGGTGGTGGTCGGCTCGGTGCTCGTGCCGGTGGGGTCGCTGTCGGTGGTGGGTCCCGTGTCAGTGCCGTCGGCGCTGGTGCTGCTATCCGTCTGCGGGGCCGTGGGGCCGCAGGCGGCGACGAGGCCGAGGATTCCGAGGCTGCGGGTGAGGTCCGACATATCAGCCTTGCGGGTTGGCGACGTTGCTGAGGCCCCAGCCGGTCATGTCGCTGTAGGTGTAGGGGCCGACCAGGCCGTCGTAGGAGAGGACGCTGTGGTCATCGGGGTCGACGCGGAAGGCGCTTTGGTTCATGTCGACGACCCAGACGTAGCCATAGAAGTCGATGCTGATGCCCTTCACCGAGCCCGAGTTGAGGGGGATCGTGTCGAGGATGGCGAGGCTCTCGGGGTCGATCGCCCGGGTGCCGGGGAGGGAGTAGTCGGCGATCCACATGCGGCCGTCGGCGTCCTGCTGGAGGCCGTAGCCGAGCACGGGGAACTGGTCCCAGGCCTGGGTCTCCGGGGTGAAGCGGGCGCTCGCCTGGCAGAACGAGCCGGTCCAGGGGCGGCCCTTGCTGTCGACCGCGAAGCCGTAGGGGCACAGGCCGTTGGGCACCGAGAACTTCTCGTAGGCGAGGGTCTTGGCGTCGACGCGGACCAGGGTGCTCGGGAGGTCGTAGGTGATGAACCAGAAGTCGCCGGCCTGGTTGACCGCGCCGCCGTAGGCGCCGAAGTAGCCGTGAAAGACGTCGGGCATCGCGATGGTGTCCTCGATCGCCCCGGTCTCGCCGTTGAGGCGGTGGATCGTGAGGCTGTCGGCGATGTTGTTCTGGCCGCCGGCGGTCCACAGCTTCTCGTTCTCGTACTTGCAGGTCGCGGGGTTCAGGGTGCCCGGGGCCCACGCGACCGGCCGCTGGGTGGTGAAGGCGAAGGGCGTGTGCCAGGCGATGCACTCCTCCTCGCCCCAGGCCAGCGAGATGTTGTTGCTGGAGGTCTGGATGCCGGGCTGGCCGTTGCTCTCCTTGCAGTCGGCCATCTCGGCGTAGACCTTGGTGACGCCGCCGAGGCGGTTGGCGACCGCGACGTCGCCGGAGAGGTTCACGCTGGTGCGCGAGGGGCTGCCGGCGGAGTCGGGGCGCACGCGATAGCGGCCCTGCTCCACCAGCGTCTGGGTGTCGATCTTGCTGATCGTGCCCTCGCCGCTGTTGGCGACCCAGATGTATGAGAACTCGGGTTGATTGCCGCCGGTGTCGCCGCCGCAGGGGCTGCCGCCGAGGTCGGGCATGCTGCCGAGGTCGAACTTGGGGCCGTCGCCGGTGCTGCTGGCGCTGACCGGGCTGGTGGATTCACCGAGCGTGCTGGTCGCGCTCGCGCTCGCGCCGCTGGCTCCGGTGGTGCTGGTCGGCGCGGCCGTGGTGGGCTCGCTGGTCGGGGTGAGGCTGGTCGCGCTGGTCGTCTCGCTGCCGCCTCCGCTGCCGCCGCCAGAGTCGCCGCAAGCGAGGGGAGCGAGGCAGAGGAGGGCGAGCAGCGAGCGCATCGTCGGATGGTACGCCCGCCGCGGCGCGGACCGCAACTCGCGTGATGATCGTCCGCGGGTGCTCGCGGGCCCCGTGGTGCTGGTGCGCGGCGGGCGATGCTGCGCGCGCCGGATTCATGGCGAGCGGCCGCCGATCGAATTGGTGTCACTTTGCCTGGCATTCGTAGAGCGCCAGGGCGCGTGAGCACAGCTTCTCGAGGTCGGCGAGGTTGCCCTCCGCCTTCAGTCGCCTCCATTTGTCGATGATGAGCTTGCCGATGTCCGGGTGCTTTTCATAGGGGTCGCAGACGGCGACGCGCTGCATGTACGTATCGCAGTCCGTGATCCCGAACTCGCCGTCGGCGGGCGCTGGCTCGGGCTGCGCTGGCTCGGCGGGCGGCGCCACCCCGTTGGCCACCCCGTTTGGCGGTTGCTCTGGCGGCGGCGAGTCCGGCCTTGTCGACGCCGGCGCTGGCTCGGCCGGCGTGGTATCCGCGGGTGGTTTGCCGCACGCGAGGAGCGCCCCGAGCGACATCCAGCCGGCGATATGTGTCACTTTCATGCGGCGCCAGGATTTCATTGCTGGGTCCGCGAGGTCAAGCTCCGCGGGGCTCAGGCGTGTGACCGCGTCGGGCGGAGCCCGCGTATGTGGACTAGACACAATCACGCGCTGGACAACAGACTGCTGGCGTGTCCGCGAGAGCTGCCAGTCACGGGGGATGCCTCCGCGGGCGCACGGAGCGGGTCGCCCCGGAATATGCGTATGTCGTGACGGCGCGGGCCTCGCTCTTCGACCGGAGCTGATATGACGGAGCCCTCGCCGTGGACGCTGACGCCGGCGGAGCTGCTCGCCCGGCTCGGCGTCGATGCAACGGGCCTGAGCTCCGAGGCGGCGCGCTCGCGGCTGGCGCGGTTCGGGCGCAATGAGCTGGCGGCCGCGAGCCGCTGGACGACGCCCCGCCTGGTGCTGCGCCAGTTCGCCAGCCCGCTGGTCCTTATCCTCGTCGCGGCGGCGGGGGTGTCGGCGGTCGCGGGCGAGTGGACCGACTCGGTGGTGATCGGGGCGATCGTCGTGCTCTCGGGGGCGATCAGCGCCTGGCGCGAGTATGCGGCTGGCCGGGCGATCGACCGCCTGCGGGCGCGCGTGGCCCTGCGCGTGCGGGTGCGCCGCGACGGCGCCGAGGCGAGCGTGCCGACGGCGGAGATCGTGCCTGGCGACGTGCTCGTGCTGTCGGCGGGCACGCTCATCGCGGCCGACGCGATCGTCCTCGACGCGCACGACTTCTTCGTCAGCGAGGCTGTGTTGACCGGCGAGAGCTTCCCGGTGGAGAAGCGCCCGGGCGCGATCGAGGGCGCCCGCGGCCTCGCCGAGCGGCGCAACAGCCTGTTCATGGGCACGAATGTTCGCAGCGGCACGGCCACGGCGGTGGTCGTGGCCACCGGCGCGGCCACAGAGTACGGACGCATCGCCGATCGGCTCAAGCTGCGCGCGCCCGAGACGGAGTTCAACCGCGGTCTGCGGCGCTTCGGCGGCCTGCTGACCTGGCTGATGCTGGTCCTGACATTGGTGGTGCTCGCGCTCAATTTGCTGGTCCACAAGCCGCCGATCGAGTCGCTGCTGTTCGCGGTGGCGCTGGCGGTCGGGCTGACGCCGGAGCTGCTGCCGGCGATCTTGATGATCAACCTGGCGCGGAGCGCCACGCGGATGGCCGGGGTCGGGGTGCTGGTCCGGCGCCTGAGCGCGATCGAGGATTTTGGCAGCATGGACGTGCTGTGCTCGGACAAGACCGGGACGCTGACGGCGGGGGTGGTCCGCCTCGACGCGGCGGTCGACGAGCGCGGCCAGGCGTCGCCGCGGGTGCGCCGGCTGGCGTTCTGCAACGCCGCGCTCGAGGCGGGGATCGAGAACCCGCTCGACGAGGCGATCGTCGCGGCCTGCCCGGGCGAGGTGGCGCCGGAGAAGCTCGACGAGATCCCCTACGACTTCACCCGCAAGCGCTTGTCGGTGGTCGTCGACGAGGGCGGGGCCGCGATCTTGATCACCAAGGGCGCGGTCGGCGGCGTGCTCGGGGTGTGTACTGGCATCGATGCGGCGCGGGCGGCCGCGATCGAGGCCTTCGTCGCGGAGCGCGGCAACGCGGGCTTTCGCGTGCTCGCGGTGGCCAGCCGGGTGGTCGAGCGGCGGTCCAGCTATACGCGTGACGACGAGCGGGAGCTCGAGCTGGCCGGGTTCCTGCTGTTTCACGATCCGCCGAAGCCCGGGATCGAGGCGACGATCGCCGCGCTGCGGGCCCACGGCGTGGCGTTGAAGATGATCACCGGCGACAACCTCCACGTGGCGCGTCACATCGGCCGCCAGGTCGGGCTCGCGGAGGCGGCGGCGCTGACCGGCGCCGAGATCGCGGGGATGCGCGACGAGGCCTTGTGGCACGTGGCCGAGCGGACGGACATCTTCGCGGAGGTCGATCCAAATCAGAAGGAGCGCATTATCCTCGCGCTCAAGAAGACCGGGCACGTGGTCGGTTACCTCGGCGACGGCGTCAACGATGCGCCGGCGCTGCACGCCGCCGACGTCGGCGTCTCCGTCGAAGCTGCGGTCGATGTCGCCAAGGAGGCCGCCGACCTGGTGCTGCTGCGGCCGGACCTCGACGTGCTGCTGCGCGGCGTGCTCGCGGGGCGCGAGACCTTCGCCAACACGCTCAAGTATGTCATGACGACCACGAGCGCGAACCTCGGCAACATGCTGAGCATGGCGGTGGCGTCGGTCGTGCTGCCGTTCTTCCCGCTGCTCGCGGGGCAGATCCTGCTCAATAACTTCCTGTCCGACATTCCGGCGTTCGGACTGGCGAACGACGCGGTCGACGCGGAGTCGCTGCAGAAGCCGCAGCGCTGGGACATGGGCGTGATCCGCCGGTTCATGACCTGGTTCGGCGCGCTCAGCTCGGCCTTCGATCTGCTGACATTCGCGGCGCTGTTGCTGGTGTTTCACGCCGCGCCGGAGGTGTTTCGCACCGGGTGGTTCGTGCTGTCGCTGCTGACCGAGCTGGCGGTGGCGATGGTCGTGCGGACGCGACGCCCGGCGCTGCGCAGCCGCCCCGGCGCGCTGCTGCTGTGGAGCACGGTGGTGGTGGCTGTGATCGCCGTGGCGGTGCCCTACGCGCCGGGTGCGGGCGCCTTCGGCTTCGTGCCGCTGCCGCTGCCGCTGCTGCTGACGATGCTCGGCATCACCTGCGCATACGCGATCGCCACCGAGAGGCTCAAGCGGTGGTTCTTCGCCCGGACGGCGGCCTGAGCGGAGCGCTGGTCATTCGCAGAGGCAGGTGCAGGCGTCGGTGCACACGCCCTGCATGCCCATGCCGCCGCCGCAGCAGAGCGGCTGGGCGGGGTTGTCACAGTCGATGTCGCTGAGGCAGTCGGCGCCGCATTTGCACGGGTGCGGGCCCGGGCCCGGGCCGCCGCAGGCGCAGCCGAAGCCGGGCGGGCAGGCGTTCGGGTTATCCGTGCAATCGAGGAGCTCGCCGCCGGTGGTCCCGGTGTCGCTGCTCGTGCTGGCGGCCGTGGAGCTCATGTCCGTGGTGGTGCCTGGTTCGCCGCTGGTGGTGGCGCTGGTCGCCGCACTGGTGGTGCTGGCGACGCTGGTCTCGGCTCCGGTGCCGCTGTCGGTCATGCCAATGCCGCTCGTGCTGCCGGCGCTGCCGGAGCTCGCGGCGGCGCTGGTGGTCGGCTCGAGCGTCGTCGTGGTGGGGCTGGTCGCGTCGGTCGTCTCCGTGGCGCTGACGGTCGTGGTGGTGCCGCCCTTGGAGTCACCGCAATGGATGAGGAGCGCGGCGAGGACGAGGATTCGCGGGGTAGTCACGATCGTCGACTCTACACCGGGCCGCGCTTTCCGTCACGCGGGTGGTCTTCACATCAGGAAGGGGATCAGGGCCCGGCGCTCGCGCGGGTAGTCGGGGAAGCGCTCGCGATACCAGCGGTGGGTCGAGAGGGCGCGCGGCACCAGGTTGGCCGCGCTGACGGCGAAGATGAAGACGCCCGCGAGCGACCAGGTGCACAGGGCGAGGCCGGCCCAGGCCGTGAGCTCGGTGAGGTAGCTCGGCGAGCTCACCCAGCGGAACAGGCCGCCGCGGGGGATCCGGTAGACTCGCTCGCCGAGCGCGACCTCGTCGCGGCTGCGCAGGCCGCGGACGATCGCGTCGGAGTGGATGTTGAGCGCCAGCGACACCGCGTAGATCGGCAGGCCGATGAGGAAGCGGGGATCGCAGAGCCAGGCGCTCGTGTAATGGGTGGCGTGGCTGGTGAAGAACGCGGCGTGGAGGTAGCCGTGCATGCCCGTGACGAGCCATCCGACGGCGATCACCATGAGCGAGAAGCTGGCGCGGGCGCCGTGCGGGGAGCGGATCGAGAGCGGGAAGTAGAAGCCGCGGTTGCCGTAGTGGACCAGCCAGATGCACAGGAACACCAGCGGCACGGTGTCGGCGTGGTGCGGGCCGCGAAAGAAGAAGTAGAGGAAGCTGACGGTCGCGGGCAGCTCCATGAGGAACCACCCGAGTCGCGGGTCGAGGGCCAGGCCGAATTTGTCGGAGGCGAAGCGGCCGTAGGGCGAGGCCACGAAGGGGGCGGTGAGGGCGACCAGCGCGGCGAAGCCGAGCGCGAGGGCGAGGACGGTGTCGTAGGTGGGATCGCCGGTGTACCAGGTCATGCGCGGCGCGAGCATATGCCGGGCCGGGCGGCGCGGTCCACCGCGGAGCGCCGCGGCGCTGGCCCGACACGGCCCGACACGCCGCGGCTCACGGTGCCACGTACACCCACAGGTAGCGCTCGCCCTGGATGTTCTGGCCGAAGCAATTCGATGCCTCGTATGTGCAGAAGTTGTTGAAGGTGATGTTCGTGGAGTTCTCGTCGCAGCCATTGCCGCCGTTCCACCAGCTGCGGCCGGTGTTCGGCTGGTTGTTCTCCGCGTAGATCACGTTGTCGATCGGGAAGCCCGCGCCGCCCTGGTCCTTCGCCTCCGAGATCAGCCCGTTCTCCGGGTATCCGTTCAGGCCGTCCTTGAACACGTTCTTCTCGACGGTGATGTAGCGGTACGAGTTGAGGCCGGTGCCGCACACGACACGCAGGCGGCTGAATTCGACGCCAACACAGTCGTTGCCCCACGCGGTCGGGATGTCGTCTCCGCCGTTGACGTCGAGGTAGCCCTCACACTGCTGCCAGCAACCGTCGTTGAAGCTCGGCCCGACCTTGCCCATGAAGTTGGGCGCTCCGGGGCTGGCGCAGTCCCCCGTGTCGAAGCCGCAACCGTCGCACGCGAGGGCGCCGCACGAGAACCCGAAGTCCCCACAGGTCATACCCATCAAGTCGTTGCCCTGACACTCGCAGAGCGTGCAGTCCGTCCGGCACGGGCCCGTCTCGTCGTTGTTCGCCCCGCCATCGTCGCAATCTTCCTTCCCCGCCCAGACGACGCCGTCGCCGCAGCTGGAGAGCTTGCAGGAGTTGAGGCAGTCGTCAGTGTCCACCAGGTTCTTGTCGTCGCACTCCTCGCCGAGGCCGGCCTGGACGACGCCGTCGCCGCAGCTGGCTGACGCGCATGTGTTGCTGCACGCGTCATCATCGACCATGTTGCCGTCGTCGCAGGCCTCGACGCCCTCCCAGACGATCTTGTCGCCGCAGCTGGCCTCCACGCAGGTCGCCAGGCAGCCGTCCTCCTCGACCGCGTTGCCGTCGTCACAGGCCTCGACGTCGGTCTGGATGAAGCCGTCGCCGCAGCTCGCGGCCGCGCAGGTGTCGAGGCAGGCGTCAGTGTTGTCGGCGTTCGCATCGTCGCAAGCCTCGACGTCGGCCTGGATGAAGCCGTCGCCGCAGCTCGCGGCCACGCAGGTGTCGAGGCAGGCGTCGGTGTTGTCCTTGTTGCCGTCGTCACAGGCCTCGCTCGCGGCGACCTCGCCATCTCCGCAGACGACCGGGTCATCGCCCGTGGTCGCCGCGCTCGGGTCGATGGTGTCGGCGGTATCGCCAGTGTCGCTGGTGGAGCTGGTGGAGCTGGTGGAGCTGGTGGAGCTGGTGCTCGTGCCAGGAACCTCACCCGTTGTGGGTGTGTTCGCGGTTGTTGGCATCGCGGTGGTGGATTCCTGGCCTGTATCCGCGGTCGTCGATTGCCCGGTGGTGGTGGTGGCTGCATCGCTGGTGGTGCCCGTGCTGTCGCCGCAGGCCCCGATGAGGAGAGACATGACAAAACACTGCTTAGCGTGTGACATTTAGACCACAATAGCGGACGGATCTCCACGACGCAACCGCTAACGTCCGCCAAGGGTGATACCATCCGGGCGAGCCAGGTGCCCGCATGACACGGGGTCGTACCTGGACCGAGGGCGTGCCGATGTGGCGAGGCCGGGTCCGTGGTCTCGCGGCAAACGTTCATGACTCCGGCGTCGCCGTGTGGTCTCGTTCTTGCGGGGGCGCGGCAGGAGATCCTGCATGACATTCTCGCCCGTCCCTCGTCCTGATCCCGCGGCCTCGATCGTCGGAGGCCTGCTCGGCGGCCTCACGGTCGCTGCCAGTTTGCTCGCCTTCTTCGTGGTCCACGATCCGCGGGAGCGCCGTGCCCCCGGGGGGTCGCTCGCCGAGCTGCGCGTCACGGTCGCCGAGCTCGGGGTGCAGACCGGCGAGCTTCGGGCCCGGCTTGCGAGCCATGAATTGGCTCACGTGACGCCGACGACGGTGTCGGCGGTTGCCGTGCCGCCGATGCGGTCGCTCCCGCCGGGCCTCGAGCGGGCCGTCGCTTGCCCCGGGGAGAATCGTTGCACCCTCGATCGCACATATCTCGCGGAGCTGCTGGCCGACCCGTCGGCCCTGGCCGGTCAGGCGCGGATCATGCCGTCGGTGCGCGACGGGGTGGTCCGCGGGTTGAAGCTGTACGGGATCCGCCCTGGCTCGCTCCCGCGGCTGCTCGGCTATCGCAACGGCGACCTCCTGCTCAGCGTCAACGGCCTCCCGCTGATCGGCGCGGACGCGGCGATGACCACATTCTCGCGGCTGCGGCGCGCGGACACGCTGGCGGTCGAGCTGGAGCGCAAGGGCGAGCGAATGATCATGACCTGCGACATTCGCTAGCGATCACCCGGTCGGTGGCCGCGCGTCACGAGCAGGCGCCTCGGGGCTTGCCGCACGCGCCCGCGCCGGCGCAGCTGCCGCTGCTGCACTCGCCGTCGAACCGACACTCGGCGCCGGTCTGCAGCGCGCCGGCGCAGTACGAATCGCCGCACTCTTGCGGGAACTCGGCCTCGCGGGCGGCGTGGACCGGCAGGACGGTGATGCCGCTATTGTCGATATCGTCGACCGCGCTCGCGGGGCCGGAGCGGGGGCCCGCGGCGCGCTCCCACATGCGCACGAAGTCATCGGCGGAGTGGCGCAGGGCTGCGGTGTCGCTGCCGAGCTGGTCGAGGTCGGCGAGCAGGTCGGGGAGCAGGCCGATGTGGCCGAGGCCGGCCTCGTCGAAGGCGGTGGTGAGCGGCGGGGTGCCGGCCGTCTGCTCGTCGCGGGCCTGGCACTGGGCCTCGGTGGGGAAGGAGGCGGAGCAGGCGTCGGGGCCGAAGCGGGGTCGGACCTGCTGGATGAAGCCGTTGAGGTCCGAGCCGAGGGCGAGCGGGACCTTGAGGCCGAGGCGGCCGAAGTCGTAGGCCTGGGCGAAGGAGCGGCTGGAGCCGTGGCAGCTGTTGTCGACGGCGGAGGGCTCGTAGGTGTTGACCTCCTCGTGGCCGGTGCGTAGACCCATGATGCCGCCGGTCTGGCGCAGGACCTCGACGATCCACTGCGGGGTGGTCTTCTCCTCGCGCTGGCGCTCCTTGGTCATGATCTCGCGGAAGTGTCCGTGCGAGATATAGATGGGGTAATGATCGCGGGCGACGGCGAGGTCACGCACCTCGCCGACGCCCTTCTCGGACATGTGGGCCACGTCGAGCAGCATGCCGCGGTCCATCATCTCGGTGATCAGGGCCTTGCCGTCGGCGGTCAGGCCGAGGGTGTTCTTGCAGTCCTTGTCGACGTCGAAGCCGAGGGTGACGGCGGCGGTCGTCAGGCCGCAGTCCATATCGATGTGACAGTTCTCGGCGAACTGGGCGACATGAAAGATCGGGTTGTGCGGGGCGGCGCCGGCGAAGCGACTGTTCAGCTGGTGCACCGGCTGCAGGGTGCGCACGCCCAGGTCATAAAGCTCGGCGAGCTGCGGGCGCCAGTCGCCGTCGCCCATGAGGTGCGAGGCCTCGACGCTGAGGACGATCGCCAGGCGGTCCTCCTCGACGATGCGGCGGGCGTCGGCGGCGGTCAGGGCGATCTCGGCCCAGTCGTGCTGGGCCACGAATTCGTGGGCCTGCTGGAGCTGCAGGCGGACATCGGCCATCTCGTCGCACTCGGGGCGGTCGAGGTTCTCGGGCGGGATGGCGCGGCACAGCCAGTCGAGCGACACGGCGGACATCACCTCGATGCGCAGGCCGGCCTCGTAGGCGGCGTGGAGCTGCTCCTCCCATACTTGCTGGTGGGCGATGACGTCCCAGCGGGGCCAGCCGTCGAGCTCGGGCCAGCCGTGGGTGCGGTCCGCGTGCTTGCCGGTGTCGCCGTCCGAGCCCGGTATCTTGCTGACATATTCGCTGACCGCGGCGCCGCCCCCGGGGGCGGCGATGATGGCGACGAGGGGGACCAATTTGCCGAGCTCGGTGGGGCTGATATTTTCGCAGACGCCGAGCAGCGGCGCGAGGTCGTCCTGTAATCTCGCGTGATCGCCGGGGTCGCCGCCGTCGCAGGGTGCGAGCGCCTCCTCGCCGGGGCCGCGGTGACTGCCGTGGAACCAGCCGCCGCCGAAGGCCTCCTCCGCGAACATGTGCAGGTGCAGATCGGCGATTCCTACCAGCGGTGGGGGGGCGGCCTCGGTGTCGCCTCCGGTCGGGGTGCCAGTCGCGCCAGTCGTGCCAGCCGAGCTGCCAGTCGAGCTGGCGCTGCCCTCGCTGGCGTCGCTGTTGCTGGTGGCTGGATCGGCCTTGCAGGCCAGCAGCAGGGCCCCAGCGCAGATCGAGAGCGACACTTCGAATGCGCGTCGGGTCGGGGGGGACAGGGCTTTGCGCTGCATCGAGGCGGACGCTAGCGGCTGGTGTGAACGCCGTCAAGGCGGTCGCTTCGGCGGGCGAGCGGCGGGTCTTCGTCCATCAATTCATGGCGTTGCGACCCTGCCTGCGGCCAAGTGTAGATTTCGCCGTGTGCTTGACATTTCGCGGAATGGCGCCCAAACTCCCGCGTTGGGCGAGGTTCCGGCCGACGTGCGTATCGTCGCTGTCCGCTGCCCTTTCGCGGAGGTTCCAGATGCGTGCATTCTTTCCGTCCATCTTGTTTGTGCTGCTCGGGGTCGGGTGTGGGACGAAGCCGGCGCCCGCCGAGGAGACGGCGAAGCCGGAGAGTCGGGCGACGGCGATGCCCGAGAATCTCCGCTGCGATCGGGCGGCCGACTGCACGCCCGAGGCGACGTGTTATTGGAGCACCCCGTCGTGCGTCGCCGCGGCCACGGCCAAGACGCCCAAGTGCGAGGACGCCGATCCGGTCGACGCGTCGCGCCCGCAGTTCACGTGCGGGTGCCAGGAAGGTCAGTGCGTGCCGGTGACGGAGTGAGCGTCGCGGGCGATATGGTAGCTATTATTGCCCAAATCACGCAAATGGCCCAAGGCTCCCGCCTGGCGCGGTCTGCGGCCGATCTGCCTCGGCGACGGAGGTGTGCAAGCCGTGCACTGCGAATGCACGCACTGCACGGCGCGTGCCGCGATGCCCGACGACACGCCCGTATCACTTGAAGATTCTGCGAGCGAGCGGCGGCACGGATGCTGCTGCTAACGGGGCATGATTCGCAGATCCATCGCAATGTTCGCCCTCGTCGCTGTCGGCGCCGTATCCACCGGTTGTGAGATCCAGGCCGAGACGATCACGCATGACGAGCCCGGCGTGGCTGCTCCCGTGAAGCGGATCGTCACCACCGTGGATGTCGGCGATGTCGTGGTGAACGCCGGGACCGACACGACCGCGCACGTCGAGGCCGAGGCCCAGTGGAGCGCTAAGCGCCCGAGCGTGAAGTTTCGCCTCGAGCAGCAGACGCTCTACATCGACGCCGCCTGCGAGGACCGGGACCCGAACTGTCGCGTCGACATCAGCGTGAAGGCGCCGGTCGGCGTGGTGATCGAGGTCAACGGCGGGGACACCAGCATCACCGCGGCGGACCAGCGCGGCGCGGCGACCCTGCTCACCAGCAAGGGTGACATCATGCTCGAGGACATGAGCGGCACGCTGACCCTCGGGACCCTGGAGGGCGAGATCCGCGGCAACGCGGTGCACAGCGCGATCGTCAAGGCCAACGCGGTCGACGGCAACGTCAACCTCGTGTTCGACGGGGGCGCCGACGATGTCTCGATCACCACGGCCGCCGGCGACATGCTCCTGACCGTGCCGCGGATGACGTATCGCGTCGACGCCAGGACCGAGGGCAAGCTGAGCGTCGGCGTCACGCAGTCGATGGCGAGCACCACCAACAAGCGGCTGTATCTCCGCTCGGACACCGGCGACATCACGGTCAAGCCGCGCTGAGCCCGGACGGTTGGTCGGCTCGGGGTGATGGCCGGACGCGGCTTGACCTGGATGGCGGCGTGACCGAGGATGCCGCGGAGTCATGTCTCCGGGTCAGGCGCTGCATACATTGGCTGGGCCGATCCTCGTCACCGGGGCGAGCGGCAACATGGGGCGCGCGACGCTGAGGGCGCTGCGCGCCCGCGGGCTGCCGGTGCGGGCGGGCCTCCGTGATGGCGGGGCGAGTGAGGTCGAGACTGTGCGGCTGGACTTCGGGCGGCCCGAGACCTTCGCCGCCGCGGTCGCGGGCGCCAGCGGGCTGTTGCTGGTGCGGCCGCCGGCGATCAGCGACGTGCGGCCGACGCTGTGTGCGCTGGTCGATGCGGCGCTGGCGGCGGGGCTGCGGCGCGTGGTGTTCTTGTCGGTGATCGGCGCCGAACGACGCGGTTATATCCCGCACGCGAAGGTCGAACACCACCTGCAGGGCAGCGCGGCGGCGTGGACCATGCTGCGTGCGGGGTTCTTCGCGCAGAACCTCGGCGACGTGTACCGCAACGACATCCGCGAGCGCGATGAATTGTTCGTCCCGGCCGGGGCCGGGCGGGCCGCGTTCGTCGACGTGCGGGACCTCGGCGAGGTCGCGGCGCGTTGTTTCAGCGAGGACGGGCACGCGGAGCAGGCCTACACGCTGACCGGGCCGGAGGCGCTGGGCTTCGCCGAGGTCGCCGCGTTGCTGTCGGCGGAGCTCGGGCGGGCGGTCCACTATCGCCGGGCGAGCGCGCTGGGCTACGCCGCGCGGCTGCGCCGTCAGGGCTTGCCGTGGGGTCAGGTCGCGGTGCAGACGATCCTCCATGTCGGCTTGCGCTTCGGTCAGGCCGAGGCGGTCGACCCAACATTGCCGCGGCTGCTCGGGCGCCCGGCGGGCACGCTCGCGGCCTATATCGCGGACCACCGCTCGCTGTGGACGTGACCTGAGCGCGGGTCTGGCGGGCCAGGTGGGCCTCGCTCTGCGGGGACGTGCTGCTAAGATCGGCGACCATGTCCGTGTTCGACGATCCGAAGGGCTGGGCGAAGGCCCAGGCGCAGCGCCTCCGCGACGACCCGAAGGGCTGGGCCCGCGAGCGCGGCGAGCAGCTGCGCGGGATGGTCGACGTGGCGCCGTTCAGCGATGAGGCGCTGGAGCGCGAGCTGGTGGCGCTGCGGGGCCGCATCGAGGGGCTCGCGGGGCTCGACGCCGCGGCGCGGCAGCAGCTGCACGACGACCTGATCGATCTACACAATCGCCTGAGCCCGGGCGGGGCGGCGGTCAGCGGGGCGAAGATCGGGCTGGCGGCGGCGGTGTTGCCGGTGATCGGGATGATCACGGGGCCGCTGCTCGGCGGGGCCTACGGGGTCTATCGCTCGCAGCGGGTGACGGCGGCGCGCGACGAGGTGCAGGCGATGCTGCGTCGGCTCGCGCGCGGGTGAGAGATTCGCGGGGTCGGGCGTGCGGTGAGGCTGCTATGCTCGCGGGCGCGATGGAGTTGCCGCTGCTCGCCTGCGTGGATGTGGACTACCGCGGGGAGGCTGCGGTGGCGGCGGCGATCCTGTTCCTCGACTGGAGTACCGCGGATCCGCTGGCCGAGCACGTGGTAGCGGTCGAGCACGTGGCGCCGTACCGGCCGGGGGCGTTCTACGAGCGCGAGCTGCCGTGCATCCTGGCCGTGCTGGCGCGCAGTCGCTGGCCGATCGCCACGGTGGTGGTCGACGGGCACGTGTGGCTCGGCGAGGGGGTGCCGGGGCTCGGGGCGCACTTGCACGCGGCGCTCGGCGGGCAGACGCCGGTGGTCGGGGTGGCCAAGAGCCCGTACCACGGGGCGCCGGCGGTGACCTTGCTGCGCGGCGACAGCACGCGGCCGCTGTATGTGACGGCGGTCGGGGTGGAGCTGGCGATCGCGGCGGACAACATCCGCAGGATGCATGGGCCGCACCGGCTACCGACGTTGCTGAAGCGGGTCGACCGGCTGTGCCGCGACGGGTGACGGCGCCGGGCGTCGGCCGGGGATCGACAGGGTCGCCGGGCCCTGGTAATCAGGGCCCGGGCTTATCGACCATGGAGCGCGACATGCACCGAGGATCGTGTCTTTGCGGGGCCGTGACCTTCGAGGTCGCCGGCTCGCTGCCGCCGCCCGACGCCTGCCATTGCACGCAGTGCCGCAAGCACTCGGGGCATATCTTCGTCTCCAGCGACGTGCCCCGGGCCGCCCTGACGATCCACGGCGCCGATCATGTGACCTGGTTTCGCTCGTCCGAGAAGGTGCGCCGCGGTTTTTGTGCGACCTGCGGGTCGTCGCTGTTCTGGGATCCGATCTTCAGGGACTGGATCGGGGTGGCGATGGGCGCGCTGGAGTCGCCCACGGGCACCAGGCTGGGGATCCACGTCCACGTGGCGGACAAGGGCGATTACTACGACATTAGCGACGGATTGCCGCAGAAGCCGTAGCGACCGCTCTATCGCCGCCCGTACGTGTGCATACGATACTGGATCGTTCGCACGCTGATATCGAGGATCTCCGCGGCGCGGGCGGTGGAGCCGTCGACCGCGTCGAGCGTCGATAGGATCGCGTGGCGTTCGATCTCGGCGAGGGTGGAGCCGGGGATGCGGACGCCGCCTTGCACGTCGGGGGCGCTCTCGAAGGGGAGGTGTTCGGCCTCGATGTATTCGCTGTCGCACAGGACCACGGCGCGCTCGATCGCGTTCTCCAGCTCGCGCACGTTGCCGGGCCAGGTGTGGCGGGCGAGCTTGCCGCGGGCGCGCTCGCTGAAGCCGCGGATGGAGGCGTGGTTCTCCTCGACGAAGCGCTGCAGGAAGTGCTCGGCGAGCAGGAGGGCGTCGCGGCCGCGGAGGCGCAATGGTGGGAGTTCGATATGGACGACGTTGAGGCGATAGTACAGGTCCTCGCGGAAGCGGCCCTCGCGGACCTCCTTGGCGAGGTCGCGGTTGGTGGCGGCGATGAGGCGCACGTCGACCTTGATCGTCTCGCTGCCGCCGACGCGCTCGAAGCAGCGCTCCTGCAGCACGCGCAGCAGCTTGACCTGCAGGGTGCCCGATATCTCGCCGATCTCGTCGAGGAAGAGGGTGCCGCCGTGGGCCTGCTCGAAGCGGCCGCGGCGGAGGCGGTCGGCGCCGGTGAAGGCGCCGCGCTCATGGCCGAAGAGCTCGCTCTCCAGCAGAGATTCGGCGAGGGCGGCGCAATGGAGGGTGATGAATGGTTCGCGGGCGCGGGGGCTGAGGGCGTGGATCGCCCGGGCGAGCTCGCCCTTGCCGGTGCCGCTCTCGCCGGTGAGGAGGACGGTGGCGCGGGCTCCGGCGACCTGGCGGGCGGTGCGGTAGATCTGCTGCATCGCGGGGCTGGTGCCGAGCAGGCCCTGGAGGCCGCCGCCGTCGCGCTCGCGCAGCTGACGGCGCAGGTTCTCGGTCTCGACGCGGAGGGCGCGTCGCTCGATCGCCCGCTCGATCGCCAGCACGAGGGCGTCGATGTCGAGCGGCTTGGTGAGGTAGTCGTCGGCGCCGGCGCGCATGGCAGCGACGGCGGTGGCGACCTCGCCGAAGGCGGTGGTGACGATGACGGGGAGGTCGCGGTCCTGCTCGCGCAGGTGGCGGAGCAGCTCCATGCCGTCCATCTGCGGCATGCGCAGGTCGGTGACGACGACGTCGGGGGCGAAGTCGGCGGCGCAGCGGAGGGCGGCGGCGCCGTCGGCCTCGCTGCGGACCGTGAAGCCCTCCTGCAGCAGCAGCTTCTCGAGGCCGTTGCGGGCGCTCTGCTCGTCGTCGACGACGAGGATGCGGGCTTTCTTGGCGGTCGCGGACATCAGGCGGTCTCCGTGGGTTTGGCGGGGGCGTGCGAGGGGCCGTCGATGGGGAGCAGCATGCGGAAGATGGTGCAGCCGGGTCGGCTCTCGAGGTCGAGGCTGCCGCCGTGGTCGGTGATGATGCGGTGGGAGATCGAGAGGCCGAGGCCGGTGCCCTGGGCCTTGGTGGAGAAGAAGGCGTCGAAGATCGGGCTGTCGGGCGGGACGCCGGGGCCGTCGTCCTCGACCTCGATCGTGACGGTGCGCGGCTGCCTGCGCGCGCGCAGGGTGACGGTGCCACTCGCGTTGGCGCCGGCGACGGCCTCGATCGCGTTCTGGCCGAGGTTCAGGAGGACCTGCTCGAGCTTGGCGGCGTCGGCGTTGAGCCCCAGCGGGGCGATCGGGAGGTCGAGGGCGACGGTGACGTTGTGGGTCGCGGCCTGGGGGGCGATGAAGTGGGCGACGCGCTCGAGCAGCGGGCGCAGCTCGAACGGTCGCAGGGACAGCGGGCGGGGGCGGGCGAAGGCGAGGAACTCGGTGACGAGGGCGCCGAGGCGGGTGATCTCGTCGCCGACGACGGCGACGGCGTTCTGCAGCTCGGGGTCGGCGCGCTGGCGCTTGAGGGCGCGCGAGAGGTAGGTGAGGTGGAGCTGGGCGCCGTTCAGGGGGTTGCGGATCTCGTGGGCGAGGCCGGCGGCGAGGGTGCCGATCGCGGCGAGCTTCTCTTGCTGGCTGGTGCGGGCCTGGGCGGCGCGCTCGTCTGTGATGTCGCTGCCGACGGCGAACACGCAGACCTCGTCGGCGTCGGCGGGGGCGTGGGTGAATTGCCAGGCGAGCAGGCGGGTGTGGCTGGCGCGGGTGACGATCGTGGTCTCGAGCGGGCGGGTCGCGCCGGGCTCGGCCGCGCTGTGCATGAGGTCGGCGAGGAGGTTGCGCAGGGCCGGGGCGCCCGGGTCGTCGAGGCGGAGGCAGGCGACGAGATCGCGGCCGAGGACCTCGTCGCGGGCGAAGCCGGTGACGCGCTCGGCCTCGCGGTTCCACAGGCGGACCCCGCCGGCGGCGTCGAGGCCGACGATGATCACGTGGGCGAGCTCGACGGCGTTGACGTAGCGGTGTTCGGCGCGGGCCAGAGAGGCGCCGAGGGTCTCGCGCTCGAGGCGCTCGGCGTGCTGGAGGCGGGCGACGAAGTCGTCGTGGTAGGTCTCGAGCATGATCGCCAGATCGAGGTCGAGGAGGCGGGACAGGGCGTCGGCGGCGGCGCTCGGGTGGATGGAGTCGTCCTGGTCATTGCGCGGGTGGGCCTCGAGCACCCGGAGCAGCGCGCTGCGGATCTGGGCCATGGCGGTGAACATGTAGCGCTGGGGCAGCCCGACCTTGACGTGGACGCGGCCGATCTGGGCGGTGCTGACGTAGTAGGCCTCGTCGTAGGTGCCGGTGAAGAGGCGGTGCATCCACTGGACCAGCGAGCGCTGCAGGCGGGCGATCTGGGCCTCGCCGGTGAACACGGCGTGGGCCTCCTCGTGGTGGCGCACGCGCTCATAGAACTCGCCGGCGATGCGCGTGAAGTGGGGCGCGACCACATCGGCGAACGATCGCAGGGCGTGGGCGTCGGCGGGGGAGAAGCCGACGTAGCGCTTGAGCTCGTCGAAGCGGGTCTCGGTTCGGGGGCTCGGGTTGGCGCGCGACAGAGGTCTCTGGCTACCACATTGCGATCGCGGGCGACAACCGGGCCCTCGCGGCGGGCGTTTCACGGGTCTTGCAGGGTCGCGAGGTCGCGGGCGAGGATCTGGTTGATCGGCTCGCGGAGCGGGCTGCCGGTCGGGAGGGCGAGGGCGTAGTCCTGGCGCTGGAAGCTGCGGGGGAGCAGCTCGAGGGTGTCCTTGTGGGCGAGCGCGATGGCGTCGACCAGCAACGGGCGGTCGAAGACGATCGCGTCGAGCTCGCCGGACTCGATCGCGGCGAGGCCGAGGGTGAGGTCGCTGAAGCCGCGGTAGTCGAGCTTCATGTCGCGCAGGTAGGTCTCGCTGGTCGTGCGGAGGACCGTGCCGACGCGCAGCTTGCCGAGGTCCTCGGGGCCGCGGACGCGGGCCTCGAGCTGGCCGAGGGTGAGCTGGGATGTGATCGCCGCGGTGGCGCTGGTGAGGATGATGAGCGAGGCGAGCATCCACAGCATGGCGAGCAGGCGCCCGGGGACGGTGATCGGGACCTTGTCGCCGTAGCCGACGGTGGCCATGGTCACGACGGCCCACCACAGGCCGGCGAGCACGCCGGGGCCGGGCGGGCCGGGGAACTGCGGGTTTTTACCGCGTTCGATCAGCCACATGAGCGCGCCGATCAGCAGCTGCAGGGCGGCGAAGGTGAGGAGCAGGCGCAGGAAGGAGAAGGTGAAGACGGAGATGAAGCCGTCGAACCAGGTCTCGGGCGGGCGATGGGCGACGGCGATGGCGAGGCCGGTGGTGTAGAAGGGGTGGGTGAAGTCGAAGCGCTGCTCGCGTTCGGCGGTGACGGTGATCGCGGCGACGGCGGCGTCGAGCGAGCCGTCCTCGAGGCCGCGCAGGAGGCTGGTGATGTCGCGGGGCTCGAGCTTGTAGTCGAGGTCGAGCTCGTCGGCGAGGTTGCGCCACAGGTCGATCGCCTGGCCGGACCAGCGCTCGGGGCCCTCCTGGACGACGAAGGGCGGGGTGTGGGTGACGCCGACGACCAGGCGCTGCGGGACCTCGCCAGGCGCGCCAGATGCCGGGGTCGTGGCGGCGGCGACGGCGAGGACCAGGGCGGCGAGGCTGATCATGGGGGCATGCTGGCCCGCGGCGCGCCCGGAGCACAAGGGGCGGACCGCGGGCGAGCGCGTCGGGTTCAGCTGGCGCGGAGCATGTCGGCGAAGGCCTGGCAGGCGTCGACGGTCGTGAACACGCCGACGACCTTGTGGTTGTCGACGACGATCGCGGAGCCGTACTTGTGGCGGGCCATCTCCTGGACGACCTCGTCGAGGGGGGCGTCGGGGGCGACGACGTAGACCTCCTGGGTCATGGCCTCGTCGACGCGGACATTGGCGGGGTCGACGTCGTGGAGGGTCTCGACCATGTGCAGGTCGCCCTCGGAGATGATGCCGACGAGCTTCTGGGCGGACAGGACGGGGAGGTGGCGGATCCGCTCCTTGCGCATGACGGCGTGGGCGTGGGCCATGGTCTGGTCGGCGCCGATCGTGTGCGGGGAGGTAGACATGTACTTGCGGATGGGAGGGATGATGCGGTGTTTGGACATGGTGTGGCTCGTGGGGTTGTGAGGGATCAGGTCGGGGGGATGACGGCGACCGGGCAGACGGCGATGCCGGCGAGGGCCGAGGCGCTGCTGCCGAGGAACAGGCGGCCGACGCTGCCGAGGCGGCGCGAGCCGACGACGATGAGGGCGGCCTGGCTGGCGATGGCGAGGGCCTGCAGCTCCTCGACGATGCTGCCGTAGGCGAGGTGGCGGCGGCAGGCGAGGAGCTCGTGGCGGGCCGCCCACTGCTCGAAGCTGCGAGCCACCTCGTCGCGGTAGGCGTCGCGCGCGGCCTGCCAGTGGGGGTCGAGGTCGTCGATGAGGTCGCTGGCGCGGGTGTCCCCGACGTGCACGAGCACGAGCTCGCGCTGGTGCTTCGCGGCCAGGTCGCGGGCGAAGGCGAGGGCGGCGTTGGTGGGGGCGTCGAGGTCGGTGGCGAGCAAGATCGGGCCGGGGCCGACGGCCGGGAGGTCGCGGGGGACGACGACGACGGGGCCGGGGAGGCGGCGCAGGAGGTGGCGGGCGACGTGGCCGAGGCGCAGCGCGACGTCCTCGCCGACGCTGGCGGCGCGACCGATGATGAGGCCGGCGGCGCCCTCGGCCGCGTGGGCCAGGCCCTCCTCGGCGGAGGCGGCTTCGAGGATCGAGGTGGTGGCGGGCGCGGCGACGTGGAGCTCGCGGGACAGGCGCTGGACGTTGTCGCGGACCGCGGTGATTGCGTCGTTGCGGATGTAGGGGCGGCTCCACTGCTCGAGCACGTGGATGGCCACGGTGTGGTCGGGGCCGGCGAGCCAGTGGGCGAAGCGGACGGCGCCGCGGCTGCGCTCGCCGAGGTCGAGTCCGAGGATCCAGGTGTTGGTGTCGGTGGCGGTCATGGTGAGTGTCGCTCTGCGAGGGCGCGCACGAGCGCGGGGTAGTCGAGGGGTTTGATGAAGATCCGCAGGCGGGCCTGGGGTTCGGCGCCGAGGGGCCGGGCGAGCTGCGGGTGGGCCGTGATCACGATAATCGTGAGCTCGGGGTGTTGGGTGTGGATCTTGCGGACGGTCTCGATGTCGCGGCTGCGGGCCGGCGTGAGGTCGATGAGCAGGGCCTCGGGGACGGGCGGCTGGGCGGCGCGGGCGAGCGCCGCGGCGCCGCTCGTGCAGGTCTCGACGTAATAGCCGTCGGCGCGCAGGAGGGTGGCCAGGAGCCGGGAGGTGCGAGTGTCGGTGTCGAGCAGGAGCAGGGTCGGGGCCGTGAACTGCTCGAGATCCATCGCGCCGCTGCTGTCGAGGCTGCTGTCCATGGCGGCGAGTCAGCCCGCTTCGGGCGTGGGCGGGACGCTGCGGGTGGTCCACTCGTGGGCGGGGTCGGCGGCCTGGACGGCGTCGCGGCGGAGCACGGCGGCGAGGGCCTGGAGGGCGTCGATGACGGTGAAGATGCCGATGAGCTGGCCGGCCTCCATGACGAGGGCGGCGCCGAACTTGTGGTCGCTGAGGACCAGGACGACCTGCTCGAGCGGGGCGTCGGGGGTGACGACGTAGGGGTTCGGGGTGCAGGCCTGCTCGGCGGTGTACTTCTCGGGGTCGACGCCGCGGACCGCGGCGAGGTGGGCGATGTCGCGGTCGCTGAGGATGCCGACGAGGTGGCCCTCGACGTAGACGGGGAGGTGTCTGGCGTGGACCTGGAACATGCGTGCGGCGGCGTCGGCGACCGAGAGGGCGCCGTCGATGGTCGCGGGGTTTTGGGTCATGAAGTCGCGGACAGTGGGCGTGGCGCTCGGCATGCTCGTGCCTGAGCAAGCGGTGTGCCAGCGGTCGTGACTGGGGAAGATGGGGCGGGGGCGCGAGGTCTGGCGTGGGAACTTGCGTGGCGACGCAACACTTGCACACGCGGATCAGGCGGGGCCGTAGGGCATCCAGCCCGAACACGAGGCCGCCGCGGCCGTGGTTCCCCACGTCGACGTGGAGGACCAGGAGCGCGGCGGACCAGGACGGCCAGCACGATGTGGTGGGCGCGGCGGCTTGGTAGCCGAGCCGCGCCCGGGCCGGGGCGGCTCAGGGTTTGTCGCGGCCGGTCACGGTGGTGGCGGCGCGGCGCAGCTCGGCGCGGTGGCCCGCGTCGCTGCGGACATCGATGCTGCCGCCGACGGAGTCGAGGCCGACGCGCACGCCGGGGGCGGCCTGGCTGACGCCGTCGTGGCGGGACTGGCTGTGCATCATGGCGTCGTGTCGGGGATCGTGGCCGTGATCGTGGTGGGGCTCGGCGGTGGCGGGCGCGTCGGGGCCGAGGCTGGCGGTGACGGGGCGGAGCTGGGCGACCAGGGCGCGGAGGGCGTCGATGACGGTGAAGATGCCGAGGAGCTGGCCATCTTGCATGACCAGAGCGGCGCCGAACTTCTGGTCGGCGAGGACCTGGGCGACCTCGGCGAGCGGGGTGTTGGGGCCGACGACGTAGGGGTTTGGCGAGCAGACCTGCTCGACGGTCGGGTTCTTGCCGGCGTAGGTGTCGACGCGGGCGAGGTCGCGGTCGCTGAGGATGCCGACGAGGTGGCCGCCGACGTAGACCGGGAGGTGGCGGGCGTGGGTGTAGAACAGGCGCTCACGGGCGTCGGCGACGGAGAGGCCGCCGTCGATGGTCACGGGGTCGGGGGTCATGAACTGGCGGACGATGGGCGTGGAGCTGAGCATGATGCCCGGCCATCGCAAGCCTTGTGCCAGCGGCGCGGGCGGCGGCGGCGGGCACTTGCGGTCGCGGCGGGCGCAGGTGTTTGCGCTTCGACGCAGAGATTGCATGTACGCGCTGCGGGGCTCAGGTCTTGTCGCTGTTGTCGCGGCCGGTGACGGTTCGCCCGGCGCGGCGGATCTCCGAGCGGCGGCCGGCGTCGCTGCGGAGGTCGACGCTGCCGCCGACGGTGTCGAGGCCGACGCGGACGCCGGCCGCGGCGTGGGCGAGGTCGTCGTGCAGGGCCTGGCTGTGCAGGAGGGCGGTCTCACGCGGGTCACGGCCGTGGTCGTGGGCGGGGTCGGTCGCGGCGTGGGGGTCGGCGCCGAGGCTGGCGGTGACGGGGCGGAGCAGGGTGACGAGCGCGTGGAGGGCGTCGATGACGGTGAAGATGCCGAGGAGGTGGCCCTCCTGCATGACCAGGGCGGCGCCGAATTTTTGGTCGGCGAGGACCTGGGCGACCTCGGCGAGCGGGGTGTCGGGGCCGACGACGTAGGGGCTCGGTGTGCAGGCCTGTTCGGCGGTGGCGTGCTTGTCCTCGAAGCCGTCGACGGCGGCGACGCGGGCGAGGTCGCGGTCGCTGAGGATGCCGACGAGGTGGCCGCCGACGTACACGGGGAGGTGGCGGGCGTGGGTCTGGAACAGGCGCTGGCGGGCGTCGGCGACGGACAGGCCGCCGTCGATGGTGACGGGGTCGAGGGTCATGAACTGGCGGACGGTCGGTGCGTGGGTCGACATGGCCGGACCATGGACCGCGTCGCTGAGGTCGCAAGCCGGGCGGCGCCGGTGCGAGGGGGTGGGGCCTGGGTGGTGATGGCGGGGCTTGGTCGCGGGCCTGCGGGGGCGCCGCGAGCGGCGCGCGGAGGCTTCGTAGTACCCTGGCGATGGAGGTGTTCATGCCGCGCATCGGGGTTGTTCTGACGTTCGTTGCTGGGTTTGTGGCGTGCGGTGATTCGGGGCGGGAGGCGACCACGACGCTCGAGACGAGCGCGGCGACGCCTGGCACGAGCGGCACGAGCGGGTCGCTGACGACGGAGCCGACGGGCGGGGCGACGACGGGTGGGGTGACGACGGAGTCGCCGACTGGCACGAGCACGAGCGCGGGCACGACGGGCGGCGTGAGCACGGGCGAGGTCTTGTCGAGCGGGTCGACGGGGGGGACCAGCGGCGGCTGCGTCGGGCTCGAGTGTCAGCAGGTGCTGTGCGGTGGGAACACGACGACCAACCTGACCGGCGTGGTCTACGATCCGGCGGGCAAGCTGCCGCTGTACAACGCGGTGGTCTACGTGCCGAACGCGCCGGTCGAGCCGATCACGATCGGGGCGCAGTGCACGACCTGCGACACGGCGCCGTCGGGCGCGCCGATCGTGGCGACGCTGAGCGACACGGCGGGGGCCTTCGTGCTGAAGGATGTCCCGGCCGGCGACGACATCCCGCTGGTGGTGCAGATCGGGAAGTGGCGCCGGCAGGTCGTGGTGCCGAAGGTGGAGCCCTGCGTCGACACCGCGGTCGCCGCCGATCTGAGCCGACTGCCGCGCAACAAGGCCGAGGGCGACATGCCGCAGCTGGCGATCACGACCGGTGGCGCCGACCCGCTCGAGTGTCTGCTGCGCAAGATCGGGGTCGACGACGCGGAGTTCACCACCGACGCGGGCGACGGGCGGGTGCACCTGTTTAGCGGGCTCGGCGGCGGGCAGAAGTTCGTGCCGGAGCTGAACGGCGGGGCCGCGTTCGCGCCGACGACGGCGCTGTGGAACGACGTGGCGACGCTGTTCAAGTACGACGCGCTGCTGCTCGCGTGCGAGGGCTCGCTCGAGGAGACCAACAAGTCGATGCAGGCGGCGCAGGCGGTGTTCGACTATGCGCAGGCGGGCGGCCGCATCTTCGCGTCGCACGTGCACAACTACTGGCTGCGCAAGGGGCCGCCGCCGTTCCCGACGGTGGCCCAGTTTCAGTTCGACCCGGACCTGCCGAGCCCGATCACGGGCGCGGTGATCGACACCTTCCCGAAGGGCAAGGCGCTCGCGGAGTGGCTGGTCAACGTCGGCGGGTCGCTGGTGTACGGGGAGATCGAGCTCAAGGCGGCGCAGAAGTCGGTGAAGTCGATCGACGCGCAGCTGGTCCAGCCGTGGATCGACATCGCGGCGCAGGACTCGGTGCAGTACTTCACCTTCAACACGCCGATCGGGGCGGCGCCGGAGGAGCAGTGCGGGCGGGTGGTGTTCTCCGACCTGCACGTGTCGTCCGGCGACCAGACCGGGCAGGCGTTCCCGCAGGGCTGCGTGACCACCGAGCTGTCGCCGCAGGAGAAGGCGCTGGTGTTCATGCTGTTCGACCTGACCTCGTGCGTACTGCCGGACGACGAGCCGCCGGTCGTGCCGGGGTAGGTGTCAGATGCCCATGCGCGACAGGGACTCGACCACACCGCGCAGGGTCGCGGCGAGGGTCGGGTACTCGACCTCGAACTGACGCGCCGCCTCGGCGAGCTCGGGGCTGACGGGTGGCTCGACGGGCAGGCCGGCCTCGCGGGCGCTGAGCTTGTCGGCGATCTCCTTGAGGGTGCCCGCCAGCAGGTTGCGGACCTCGGGGTCGCGGGTCTCGATGCTGCCGAGCTCCGTGTGTAGGGTGGCGAGGGTCTCGCGGAGCTTCTCGACGTCCTCGGTCATGGCGGTGACCGTACAGCAGGGGGCCGGGCGTGCCAAGGCCGTGCGCGCCGCGGGCGTGGCGGCAATCTCTGCCGATCGGGCGCGGTGGTCGGCACGATCACGATCGTGGTTCACTTCGGGGCTGGCGGGGCGTCGCTCGCTGCGGGGGCGTGGACGCCGGGCGGGAGGGGAGTGCCGGGCGTGAGGACGGTGCCCGGGACGACCTCCAGCTCGTGCTTCGGCGGCGGGGTGACGGCGATCGCCGCGTCGTCGTCGCAGGTGAGCAGGCAGGTCTCGCGGTTGGTCTCGCTGAGCTTGCTGTCCTCCCAGCAATTGATCATGCAGCCGCGCAGGTGCTGATACATGGCGCGCGCGGCCGGGTCCGCGTTGGCGCCGAGCTTGTCCTCGGCCAGGCTGTCGCACTGGAGCTTGCAGGTCTCGCGGTTGGTCGCGTTGGTGTGGGCCGTGAAGCAGCCGCGGTAGCAGCGATCGAAGGCGGCGATCGGCGGCTCGGCGGGCTGCCCCGGCGAAGCCGGCTGCGGCGTGGCCGTGACCTGTCCACTCGGGGCCGGGGGCGCCTTGGGGTCGACGGCCGTCGGCGCGGTGTTCGGCTTCTGCGCGATCGTCTCGTCGCAGCCTCCGGACAGCGCGAGCAGCAGCGCGAGCAGCAGGCCCGATCGGGGGGCGATGCGGGAGAGGACGGGCGATGGGTGCGTGACTCGGTTCGGCATGGCTGTTCCTGGGTGACGTTCTTGGGTTACAGGAGGTCGCGGCGGCGAAACTCGGCGCGGAGCTTGGCGAGCGCCTGCTCCTGCAGCTGGCGGATGCGCTCGCGTGAGAGTGCGTGGTGCTCGCCGATCTGCTTGAGGGTGAGCTCTTGCTCGTCGCCCATGCCCATGCGCTTGCGGAGGATGTCGGCCTCGATCGGCGAGAGCGCGGTGAGGGCCTCGCGGACACTGGCGATCAGGAGATCGTGGTCCATGTCCTCGACGGCCTCGAGGGTGTGGGTGTCGGCGAGGGTGTCGAGGAGGGTGAGGCCGGTGTCGCCGGGGCGCGGTTGGTCGAGGCTGACGGGAGCCTCGACCAGCGCGTAGTTCATGCGCTGGAGGCGTTCGGCGCTGACGCCGGTGAGCGCGACGAGCTCGGCCTCGTCGGGCTGGCGGCCGTGCTGGGTCGCGAAGTCGCGGCGGGCGCGACAGACCTTGTTGTGGGCCTCGAGCATGTGGACGGGGAGACGGACGGTGCGGGCCTGGTCGGCGATCGCCCGGCTGATCGCGTGACGGATCCACCAGCTGCCGTAGGTGGAGAAGCGGAAGCCCTTGCGGTGGTCGAAGCGGTCGACGGCCTTGAGCAGGCCGACGTTGCCCTCCTGGATGAGATCCTGCAGGGGCATGCGGCCGTGGTTGAAGCGGCGGGCGATGGTGACGACGAGGCGGAGGTTGGCCTTGATGAAGGCGTTCTTCACGCTCCACAGGGCGTGGTGGTTCGTGCGCACCGTGCTGATGTAGTGCACGAAGGGCAGGCTGCCGCGGGGCGGGAGCTTGACCGTCATGCTGATGGCCTCGTTGTGACCGGCCTCGACGCTGCCGAGGTCGGCGAGGATGCGGTCGGAGAGGAGGCCGTCGAGGTCGGCCTCGGCGAGGGCGAGGGTGAGGCGCTCGCGGGCGGCCTCGTAGGCCTGGCGGTGGAGGAGGAGGTCGCGGTCGCGGAGGGCCCGGGAGGCGCGGCGCATGGCGTCCAGGGCGTCGGCGGGGCAGGTGTCGGCGGGCAGGACCTCGCCGGCGAGCTCGCAGATGCCGGCGATGAAGGGCGGGTAGGACAGGATGGAGCGCCAGTAGGTCTGCCGCAGGGTGGCGATGCGGACGGCGGCGGCGAGCTCCTCGTCGCGGGTCATGAGGTCGAGGGTGGCGAGGTCGTGGAAGTAGGGGGTGAGCGAGCCGGGGTTGTCGTGCCGGGCCGGTTGTCGCGGCGGATCGGGCGTCGACTCGACTCGCGGGAGCACGGTCAGCCGCGGGGCCACGATGGCGTCGGCATGGATCGGGACGGCGACGGCGCTGTGGCTGTGGGGCATGGTGCCGCTTCAGCAAGACACGTGCCACGGCGGAGCCGTGAAAGCGGTCGCGTTCGCGGCGGCGCGGCGCAATCCATGCATGCCCGGCGGAAGGATTGCGCCGGGTCTATGCTCGCGGCGTGTTCGGCGACGTGGCCATGCCCGACCTGGATCTGAGCGCGGTCGATGGCCCGTGTCGGCCGCTCCCCTGGCGGGTCGCCCGGATCCTCGCCGAGGGGCTCGAAGCGGCGGACGAGGCTGCGTACACGCGGACGCGATCCTACTGCATCACCGACGACGACGCCGATCAGCCAGCGACGCTGTCCTACCGGGTCCGCGGGTCCACCCGCTCGATCCCGCTGCGCAAGGCGCGAGATGCCTGGCGTGTGGCGAGTGAGTGTGGGCTGGTCCCGCACTCCTGGCGAGACGACGCTCGCCGCGGGTTCGCGGATCAGGAGATCCTGTTCTTCTGCGACGCATGCGGCGGAATGGGCGCGACGGGCTACAACTACGACGACCTTTGTGGCGATTGCCACGGCAAGGGCAACGCGATGGTCCGGCGGACGACGAGCTCGCCGACCTCGATCGCGGCAATGTGGATGGTCGCGCTGCCGGAGGTCGTCGAGGCGGCCGAGGCGGCGGCGCGCGAGGCGGTGCGTCGGCTGACCAACGCACCCGCCGTCGATCGCATCCAGTGGGGCCGTGTGCGCGAGGGGAAGCCGTGCGGCACGGTCCCGCTGGTGCTGACGAGTCCGATCTGGGACCGTGTCCGGCCGCAGCCGTGGGACTGGCGGCGGATGAAGGGACCGGCATTTCGCCAGGCGTCGTGGTGGAAGGCCGCCGCGAAGCTCACGCCGGAGACCCGCGAGATGCTGTGCTTCGACGTGGGCGGAGCCTGGGCCCAGCGCGCAGCGGGCATCGTAGCTTCGCCGTTCGAGCCGCTGCTCCGGCTGTGGGAGCTCGGCGTCGTGTTCGAGGAGCTCCGCGACGATGTCATCGTCCTCGATCGGGCGTGTGCGCGGACCTTCATCCGTTCGTGGCGTGCGCACAGCCCGTGAGTCGCTGCTCCGGCTCACTCTTCGGGGGCGGCGCGCAGGCGGGCGAGCACGCCGAGATCCTCGAGGGTGCTGGTGTCGCCGGTGGTCTCGCGGCCGGCGGCGATCTCCTTGAGGAAGCGGCGCATGATCTTGCCGCTGCGGGTCTTGGGCAGGGCCTCGGTGAAGCGCAGCTCGTCGGGCCGGGCGAACTTGCCGACCTCGTGGGCGACCTGGGCGAGGATCTCGTCGTGCAGGGCCGGGCTCGCGTGGTGGCCGAGCTTGAGGGTGACGAACACGACGAGGGCCTGGCCCTTGAGATCGTCGGGGCGGCCGACGGCGGCGGACTCGGCGACGGCGGGGTGGGTGCCGATCGCGGCCTCGATCTCGGCGGTGCCGATGCGGTGACCGGCGACGTTGAGCACGTCGTCGACGCGGCCGAGCACGGTGACGTATCCGTCGGCGTCGACGCGGGCGCTGTCGCCGGTGAAGTAGACGCCGGCGATCGGGGCGAAGTAGCCGGCGAGGAAGCGCTCGTGGTTGCCCCAGATCGTGCGCAGCATCGAGGGCCAGGCGCGGCGCAGGACCAGGAGGCCGGTCTCGTCGGCGGCGCAGGGGCGGCCGTCGGGGTGGACGACGGCCGCGTCGACGCCGAAGAACGGGAGGCCGGCGCGCCCTGGGCGGGCCGGGACGGCGCCGGGGAGGGTGCTGAGCATGATGGAGCCGGTCTCGGTCTGCCACCAGGTGTCGACGATCGGGCAGCGGCCGCCGCCGATCGTTCGCTGATACCAGTGCCAGGCGTCGGGGCCGATCGGCTCGCCGACGGTGCCGAGCAGGCGCAGGCTGCCGAGCTCGTGCGCGGCGGGCCAGGCGTCGCCCCAGCGCATGAAGGCGCGGATCGCCGTCGGTGCGGTGTAGAGGATCGTGACGCGGTGGCGCTCGACGATCTGCCAGATGCGGCCGGGGTCGGGCGCGTTGGGGGCACCCTCGTAGATCAGGACGGTCGCGGCGTTGGCGAGCGGGCCGTAGACGACGTAGCTGTGGCCGGTGATCCAGCCGATGTCGGCGGTGCACCACAGCAGATCGTCGGGCTGCAGATCGAGGACGTGGCGGGCGCTGAGGTAGGCGCCCGCGAGGTAGCCGGCGCTGCTGTGCAGCACGCCCTTGGGCTTGCCGGTCGAGCCCGAGGTGTAGAGGATGAAGAGCGGGTGCTCGGCGTCGACCTGGGCCGGGGCGGATGGCGTGGACGGGTGGGCGAGGGCGAGGGCGTCGTCCCACCACAGGTCGCGGCCCGGGGTCATATTGACCGGGAGGGCTGCGGCGACGCGGCGGAGGACGATGACCTTCGCCACGCCGGGGGAGAGGGCGAGCGCGGCGTCGACGACGGGCTTCATCGGCACGACGCTGCCGCGGCGCCAGGCCCCGTCCTGCGTGATCACGAGGCGGGCCTCGCAGTCGACGATCCGGCTGTGCAGGGCCTCGGCAGCGAAGCCGCCGAACACCACCGAATGCACGGCGCCGAGGCGGGCGCAGGCCAGCATGGCGACGATGGCCTCAGGGACCATGCCCATGTAGATGATCACGCGATCGCCGGCGCCGACGCCCAGCGCGGTGAGGGCGGCGGCGAGGCGCACGACCTCGCGGTGTAATTGCAAATACGTGAGGGTGCGGGTCTCGGGCTGGCCGTGGGCGTCCTGCGGCTCGCCCTCCCAGATGAGGGCGGCCTTGTGGCGGGCTGGGCCGGTGAGGTGGCGGTCGAGGCAGCGCTCGCTGACGTTGAGGGTGGCGCCGTGAAACCAGGTGGCGTCCGGGAGCTCGCCCTGGCGGACGCTGGACCAGCCGCCGAGCAGACCGGCGAGCTCACGCGACCAGAAGGTCTCGGGGTCGGCGAGGCTCTCGCGGTGGAGCGCCTCGTAGTCGGCGCGCGAGCGGACGCGGGCGCGGGCGCGAAACTCGGGGGAGGGCTCGAGCTGCTGCGGGTCGTCGGTCATGGGTCGCTCCGGGGCTCGTTGTACCTGCTCTGGCGCGGCGATGCAGCATGAGGTCCGCGTGGCAAGCTCGCCGCGATCGGGCTTGGCTGCGCGGCGCCAAGGGCCTACCATCGCTCGACACCTGAGCCACTGCATGAACGACAGGATCTGGATCCCGGCGGCGTTCCTCTTCGACGAGGGGATGCTGCTCCTCCACGAGCCCGTCCATGCGGATCGGCGCGCTCTGGTCGCTAGCTTGCTCGAGTTCGACTATCCCAAGCCCTTCGTCTTCGACAACGGCGTGGTCCGGCGCCTGCACTTCTCACCGATGTACGTGCAGAGCGAGATGGTGATCCGGGTGCCGAATGACCTGAGCCTGGCCTATACCCGGAAGATGATGGCATTCATGCTGTTCATGTCCGCGCCCAGGCACATCCTGGTCGTGGGTCTGGGAGGTGGGTCGCTCACCAAATATTGCTACCACCATTTACCTACGACGCGAATCACCACCGTCGAGATCAACTCCGAGGTGATCGCATTCAGTGATCTCTTCGAGGTCCCGCCCCAGGGGGCGCGACACACGCTCGTGCAAGGGGACGCCGTCGACTACGTGGCGAGCATGACGGATCGGGTCGACATCGTGCTCATCGATGGCTGCGACAAACATGGCATCGCGCCCACTTTCTGTGATGATGCCTTCTATCGCGAGATCCGCGCGCGCCTCGAGCCCGACGGATTGCTGGTCATGAATTTGGTGGGTCCGACCGACGCGCGGCGAGCCAACCTCCGGATGATCGCCAGCGCCTTTGGTGCCCGCCTGCTCGTCCAAGAAGTCTCGATTGACGGCAATCAGATCGTCTTCGCGTTCAACAACACCGCATATCAGCCCAACTGGCCGCTCATCGAGCGCAAGGCCGCGTGGCTCGCACGCCATCATGGCCTGGACTTCGGGAGGCTCGCCCAGAAGCTGCGGCGCACGCACCAGGGGCCGCAGAGGGCCCCCTGGTGACGGCGAGCCCGGGGGCGAGCGGCGCTCGCTGCTGCCTCCGCTCGAGCGCCTCCCGAGGCGGACACCTCCGCATAGACTCGCCATCATCCGCCCCGCGGAGCGCGCGCGGCGTCGGCCTGGGCGCGAAACCGCGGCCAGGATCGCGGCCGAGCCTATGACGTGACGAGCGAGTGCGGCGGCACCACGGGGCCGCCTCGCGTCGGCGCCAGGTTCCGTGGTATGGCGATCCAGCGGGATGATCGGGACCAAGCTTGCGGGTCGCTATGAAGTGCTCGCGGAGCTCGGGCAAGGTGGCATGGGAGTGGTCTATCGGGCCCGCGACCAGGTGCTCGGCCGCGAGGTAGCGATCAAGATCATCTCCGCGACGGGCGGGGTCACCGACGATGCGGAGCGGCGCTTCCGCAGCGAGGCGCAGACGATCGCCCAGCTCGGTCACCCGGCGATCATCTCGATCTACGACTTCGGTCGCGACGCGGGCGTGCTGTTCTATGTCATGCCCGTGATCGAGGGCCTGAGCCTGCAGGAGATGATCCGGGCGACGATCGACCTGCCGAGCGTCATCGACATCGGGATCGCGGTCGCCGAGGCCCTCGCGTACACCCACGCGCGCGGGATCGTCCACCGCGACGTCAAGCCCGCCAACATCCTCGTGTCTCGCGGTGAGCAGGGGGTGCCCCGCGTCACCGTGATGGACTTCGGCCTGGCGCGCAGCGTCGACGACGACCCCTTGACCCGCACGGGCGTGCTGATCGGCACCGTCGCCTACCTCAGCCCGGAGAACATCACCGGCAAGATGGCCGACGCGGCCTCGGACATCTACGCCCTCGGCAACGTGCTCTACGAGTGCATCGCCGGCGAGCCGCCCTTCGTCGGCGAGCCGCAGACGATCCTCTACCGGATCGCCCACGAGTACCCCCAGCCGCTGCACGACCGCGGCATCACCGTCGACCCCGAGCTGGCCGCCATCGTGATGAGCTGCCTGGCCAAGGCGCCGATCGATCGGCCGGCCTCGATGGCGGCGCTCGCCCGCAGCTTGCGGCAGGTGCGGGCCCGCCTGCTCCACGCGGGCCCGACGCAAAACAGCCTGGTCGTCGGGCCCGTGCGCCGGGCCCAGGCGACGCCCCTGATCGGTCGCCAGCACGAGCTGGCCGACCTGCAGCAGCGGCTCAACCGCATGTTGACGGGCGAGGGCCACTTCGTCGTCCTCGGCGGCGACGCCGGGGTCGGCAAGACGCGTCTGGTCGCCGAGCTCGAGTCGCTGGCGTCGGCTCGCGGCCTGACCGTCCTCCACGGCCAGCTCGCCGAGCAGGACGGGCCCTCGCCCTACTACGGGCTGTGCGAGGTGCTGGTCGACTTCTTTCGCCAGCGCGAGACCGGCGGCGGGCCGCTGCCCGAGCTCGCGGACGTCGCCGGCGACCTCATCGCCTGCTTCCCGACCCTGGGCGAGATCGAGGCCCTGCGAGCGGCCGCCGGCGAGCTGCCGCACGCGGCGACGACGGCCCGCGCGAGCGACAACCGGGCCCAGCTGTTCGAGGCGCTCGCCCGCGTGTTCGTCCGCCTCACCTCGGTCGGCCCGCTGCTGCTCGTCTTCGAGGATCTGCACGCCGCCGGGGCCTCGATCGAGGCCCTGCAGTACATCGTGCGGCGCCTCGCCGCGACGCCGACGCTGATCGTCGCCACCTACCGCACGACCGAGGTCGAGCGTCACCATCCGATCCACCGCATGCTCGAGGAGCTCCGCGGTTCCCGGCGCTTCGCCTCGTTGACCCTCGGCCCGCTCTCGCGCAGCGAGCACCGCAACCTGCTGACCAGCCTGCTGGGCGACGTCCCGGTCTCGGATCTCGTGGTGGACCACCTCTACGCGACCACCGAGGGCAACCCCTTCTTCACCGGCGAGGTCGTCCGATCCCTGCTCAGCAACGAGACCGCGGCCGAGGGCGCCGACACCTGGTTGCTGCTGAGCCCGAGCCATCTGTCGAGCGCCCTGCCAGCGACCATCCAGCAGGCGATCGACCGCCGACTCGGCCGCCTGCCGGAGGCCCTGCGCGAGATCCTCGTGTGCGCCACCGTGATCGGCAAGACCTTCGACGCCCGCGAGCTCGAGCAGCTCGCGCGCGAGGGCGACGACCTCGACGAGGCGATCGATCGCCTCGTGCAAGAAGGCCTGCTCGTGGAGGAGCGGTCGTCGCGGGGTGACCGGCTGTCGTTCGCCAGCGGCGTCGTCCGCGAGGTGCTCTACGCCCAGATCCCCCGTCGCCGCCGTCGCGGCCTGCACCGCCGCTACGCGACCTACCTCGAGGGGCGCTACGCCAACCGCATCGAACGCGTCTACGCCCAGCTCCTGCACCACTACGCCGAGGGCGACGTGCCCGACCAGAGCGTCCTCTACGGGATCCGTGCGGCCCGCCAGTCGATCGCGGCGTTCAACCCCGATGAGGCGATCCGGGCGGCCCGCACCGCGCTCGAGTTCCTCGACGAGGAGTGGCAAGGCGACCCCGCCGCCCACGGCGAGGTCCGTGAGCTGCTCGCCGCCGCGTACCGCATGAACGGCAACCTCGACGGCGCCCTGCGCGAGGCCGAGGCCGCGATCACCGTGTACCGCGGGCTCGGTCGGCCCGCGGACGAGGTCCGCTGCCTCCTGCTCGCGGCGCGCACCGCCTGGCAGGCGCGCCTGACCGACGACACCCGCCGCTGGGTCGACCTCGGACTCGCGGCCGCACGCGGGCTCGGTCAGCTCGAGGTGCTCGCCCAGCTGCTCGCGCTCGCGGCCACCCTCGCCAGCCTGCGCGGCGACAGCGACCTCGCGGCCGAGTACCTCCATGAGGTCGAGCTCCTCGACCGCGACGCCGGCCGACGCGATGAGCGTGGCCCGCGGCCCGCGGTCGGCGGACGTCTGGTCGTCGCCCTCGCCACCCCTCCGCACCCCGAGCCAGCGGCGGCCCAGACCCAGGACGACATCGAGGTGCTCGCCAACATCTTCGAGACGCTGCTGGTCGCCGAGGAGGACGGCCACCTCCTGCCGTGCCTGTGCGAGCGCTGGGAGCCGCGCCGCGGCGGCGAGAGCTTCGTGTTCACGCTGCGCCCCGACGTCCGCTTCCACGACGGCCACGTCCTGACGGCCGCCACCGTGGTCGCCTCGCTCACCGACCTGATCCGGCGCCGCGCCGGCGAGATGCCGGCCGCGGTGGCCGTGATCGACGGCGCGGCCGAGTTCCAGCGCGGCGAGGCGAGCGAGATCCGCGGCCTGAAGGCGACCGGCGAGCACCGCCTGGAGATCGAGCTGACCCAGCCGCTCCAGATCTACCCCGCCTTCCTGACCAACTTGACGACCGCGATCACCCACGTCGCCGACGACACGCCCGGGGCCCAGCGCCTGGTCGCCGGCACGGGGCCGTTCAAGCTGGTCTCGATCGGTCCGCGCAGCGCGGTGATCGAGCGCTTCCCCGAGCACTGGCGCGGCGTGCCGGCCAACCTCGACTCGATCGAGTTTCGCACCGTCGACGGCGCGGCCGCGCTGGCTGCTGGCCTGCGAGCCCGCGAGCTCGACCTGATCGGCGCCGTCGCCCCCGAGCTGGTCGACGCCGTCGGCACGATGGTCGAGGCGCCGCTGAAGCAGACCTTCTTCGCGCTCTTCAACGCGAACAGCGGGCCGAACGCGCGCCGCCCCGAGGTCCGGCGCGCGCTCGCCGAGGTCGTCCCGGTGCAGGAGCTCGTCTGGCAGGTCCTCGGCCGCTTCGGCGTGCCCGCCAGCGGCCTGGTTCCGCCGGGGATCCTCGGCCACGACCCGGGTCGACGGCGGCGCCGCCTGACCGAAGCCGACGCCCGTGCCCTGCTCGACAGCGCCGGCATCGTGTCGCCGATCCGCGTCCTGCTCTTCCCGGTGATCCGCGAGCGCTACCGGGCGCTGCTCGACGCCCTGATCGCGGTGTGGTCAAACCTCGGCGTGACGATCGAGCTGGTCCCGGTCGACCTGGCGAGCTTCGCCAGCAGCGGCGAGCTCCCCGACGCGATCGACATCCTGCTGATCCGCTGGGGCGCTGACTACGACGATCCCGACGACTTCACATTCGGTAACTTCCACTCCCAGTCCGGTCGCCTGCGCCGCTGTTTCTCCTCACCCGAGGCCGATCGCCTGCTCGAGCTCGGGCGCAGCGAGGTCGAGCCCGCCGCGCGCGAGCGCTACTACCGTGAGTTCGAGGATCTCCTGCAGCACGAGAGCATCCTATTGCCGCTGTTCTACGCGGTCGACCACCGAATCGCGGGCCCCGACGTCGTCGGCCTCCACCTGCGCTCCAGCCCGCCCTACGCCAATTACGCCGAGATCAGCCGCCGCGCCGCGCAGCACCGCCGCAAGGAGCCGTCGTCCAGCGCCGTGATCCGCGTGCCCCTGCGGGGTCAGGTGATGAGCCTCGACCCGACCAAGGGTGATTATATGGAGTACCAGGAGGTCCTCCCGAGCATCTTCGAATCGCTGACCCGTCGGGTCGGCACGGCGCAGATCGTCCCGTGGCTCGCCGAATCCATCGAGGTGCAGGCCGGCGGCACCAGCTATCGCTTCCGCCTGCGCCGCGGGGTCACCTTCCACGACGGCCACCGCCTGACCGCCCGCGACGTCCGCTACAGCTTCGAGCGCATGCTCCGACGCCCCGACGCCGGCGACCGCTGGCTCTACGCGCCGATCGTCGGCGCCTCGGCGATGCTGGCCGGCGAGGCCAGCGAGCTCGCGGGCTTTCATATCCACTCTGCCCACGAATTCACGATCGAGATCGTGCGCCCATTGGTGTACTTCCCGGGCCTGCTGTCGCACGGCGTCTGCGCGATCGTCCCGGAGGGCGCCGATCAGCGCGGCGACCGATGGTTCGAGAACCCGGTCGGCACCGGCCCGTTCCGCGTGGTTCACTTCGACCCCGGCCGGCGCCTCGAGCTCGAGCGCGCGGTCGGCTACTGGCGACCCGGATACCCGCGCTGCCGCGAGCTCGTGTTCCACTTCGGCGTGCCCGCGGCCGAGATCCGCGCGGGCTTCGAGGCGGGCCGCTTCGCCATCGCCGGCGAGCTGCTGCCGGAGGACGTCGAGGTCCTGCGCCGCGACCCCCGCTACGCCGCGGGCTACCGCGAGACGCCGGCCTTCGGGACCTACTTCGTCGCGTTCAACGTGGTTCGCGGCCCGCTCGCGGACCCTGGCCTGCGGCGGCAGATCGCCCAGGCGATCGACCGCGTCCGCTTCGCGCGACAGACGATCGGACGCCTGGCCAAGCCGGCGCACAGCCTGATCCCTCCGGGTCTGCTGGGCTACGAGCCCGAGGTCGCCGTGCCCGCGCCGGTCAGCGACTCGGCGCCGACCACCGCCCGCGACGTCGTGCTCACGGCGCTGGTCCACCCGGTCTTCTTCGGCGAGTACAAGGCGTACTTTCGCCGCCTGACCGAGACGCTGGCGGGCCTCGGCGTCCACCTGCAGATCTACGATCAGACTTACAACATTCGCGACCTCGCGGACCCGACCGCGATGATCGACATCAACTTCACGCGCTGGTTCGCCGACTATCCCGACGCCCACTCGTTCCTCAACCTGCTCCACACCTGCGAGGGCCGGCTCGGCGCTTTGTGTGGATCGGAGCGCTGCGATCGCCTGCTCGAGAAGGGCCAGGCCACCGCCGACCCGCAGCTCCGCCACGCGATCTATCGCCAGACCGAGGATTATATCCAACAGGAGGTCTGCCTCCTCCCGCTGTTTCACCCGCAGACCTATCGATTCGCCCGGCCGGAGGTCGAGGGCCTCGAGGTCTCGCACGGCGGCCCCTGCGTCATCTATGACGAGCTCGCCATGCGCAGTGACAGCGCGGGCCACAAGTCCAGCGAGAGCGGCTGAGGTCGGCGCGGTGGCCGACCTTGGCGTCGACTCTCAGCAGCGCAGCCGCAGCGGCTCGCGCGTCCGCTCGTGCGCGGCCGGGGAGGCGAAGCCCTTGGCCAGGGAGTGCGCCCAGGCCTTGTCGATCGCGGCGGCGGCGTCGGGCGTCTTGCAGGCGGTGTCGCCGTGGTCCACCTCGACCTTGCCGATGCGCTTGGCGGCGGCGGTGGCCGCCTTGCGGAGCGCGGGGTTGCGGCAGCCGATCGTGATGACCGCGAGGTGCATCGCCTCGCGCTCGGCGTTGGGCACGCTGTCGATCGTCGCCTCGATCTCGGCGAGGCGCTCCTTGAACCACGCGTCGGGCATGGCCTCGTCGCGCTGGGCGAGCTGACCGACGAGGGTCCAGCCCGCGGGGCGCACAGGGGCGTCCCGGGCGAGCCACGTGGCGGCCTTCGCGGCCGCGTGCGGGCCCTCGGCGGCCAGCATCGCGACATAGCCGCCGCAGCTCCGCGCGCCCGCCTCACGCGCCCAGCGGTCGAGCTCGGCCGACGACATCCGCGCTGGATCGACGACCTTCACGGCGAGGTTGCGAGCGTCGAAATTGCCGGTGTCCCACAGCGCGCACGCGAGCTCGTGGTCGACGCCGATCCGCTTGTGCAGCAGCTTGAGCGCCGCGAAGCTGACGCCGAACATCGGCCCGGTGGCGCCGTGGCGGGCGTAGGTCTTTCGCGTCTGCGCCGACCCGGCTTGCTCGAGCTCGTGCATCGCCTCCGCGAGCGTCATCCGCGGGGCGGGGGCGGCTGGCTGCTTCGCGGCGACCTTCGTGGTCCGGGCGGCTGGCTGCTTCGCGGCGACCTTCGTGGTCCTGGCGGCGGCTGGCTTCTTCGCGGCGACCTTCGTGGTCGTGGTGGTCCTGGCGGCTGGCATTGCCGCGAATCTAGCCTCCGGCCGCGCGATGTTCAATCGCGGATCCCTCGCCCCGGGTGGACTACTTGATGCCGACCTCGAAGACGATGCGCGCCCGATTGCCGGCGCCGTCGGTGCCGAGCACCGTGAAGGTGCCGGGGCTGCCGCTCACGTCCCCGGCGATCTTGTTGGTCGCGAGGTCGAACGAGAAGCCGAGCGTCTCGTATTCGCTGTAGAACCATCCGTCGCCAGAGTTCGGCAGCGGGTGAATATCGTATTGGATCTGCTGGTGCGGGCAGGTGCCGCCGTAGCTCGGGCTGCCGCCGTAGCCGTAGCCCGAGAAGACGGCCTGGCACTGGTCCTTCTGCGCCGGCGCGGCGCAGTAGGTGTAGCAACTGCTGACGGGCCAGCCGCCCGCGGAGGTGCAGCCGCAGGTCGGCGCGGCGTCGTCGTCGAACACGCGCAGGCCGATGCTGACGGTGCGCCCGGCCTGGACGTCGCGCTCGATGGTCCACGCCGGCTTGACCAGGTTCTTGTTGGCGGCAAAGATGCGGGTCGCCTCGGCGCCGGTGTTGGCGTTGATCGACACGACGACGCCGAGGTCGGCGATCTTGTTCTCGGCCTTGTCCTTGTCGACGCCGAGGGCCTCGATCTCCTTGATCTTCACGACCACCGTCTTGAAGCTGACGTTCGGCGGGGGGATGTCGAAGAACAGGGTGTAGTCGGCGCCGCGAGGGTCGTGCTGGGCCGTCAGCTTGTGCGCGACCGGGCTCGGGGTCGACGGCTTGACGTACAGGGCGTCGTATTCGGCGCTGGTCAGCTTGCGCACCTGTACCGCCTTCGCCGACCAGCGGTCCGGGTTGGCCAGGTGCAGCAGGGCCAGCGCGTCGTCCAGCTCGCGGCGCAGGACCTCCATGCGGTCGGGGGTGTCATGGTCCTCGTCCGTCTCGGAGATCGCGAATTGCACGAGCAGGTCGATCTCCTGCTTGCGCTGCTCGAGGTCGCCGTTGTCCTCGATCACGCCGGTGACGATGACGATGCCGGAGTTCCATCCGCCCGGCCAGGCCACGCTGCTCCACGCCTTGCCGGCGTTGGCGGTGCTCAACGCGCCGAGGCTCGCGGGCGTGGTCCCGGCCGCCGGCAGGTAGCTCGGGTTGCTCAGGTAATTGTTGCCGCCGGGAGAGAGGACATTGAGGTAGACGGCGGTCTCGTCGGTGGCGTCGGCGTCGGCCGTCTTGTCGCACTTCATGCCGCTGTACATGAGCTCATATTGCGGCTTGTCGCCGGGGTCGTAGGGGTCGGGCGCCAGCACCGTGGCCGCGGGCTGCAGGGCCTTGCCCCACTTCGTGGCCGCGGATACCTGGTACTGGGTGTGATCGAAGAGCTGGGTGGTCAGCGACTCGGGCTTGCCGAGCCCGGGGAAGGCCTTGGCGCGCTGGGCCACGGGCATCGCCTCGAGCGCCTGGACCAGCCGCTTCGCCGTCGTCTTGGCGGCCGGGGTCTTGCCGAGCACCTTGGCGACGCGCTGGTCGTAGGCGCTCTGGCCGAGCTGACCGTTGGCGAAGCGGGCCAGCGCCGCGACGGCCTTGGCCGTGCCCGGCGGGTTGGCGAGGGTCGGCTGCGACCGCGTCGGCTGCTTCTGCGGCAGCACCGGCGCCGCCTGGCCGGACATCCAGGTCGGGAGGGACAGCGCCCCGACGACCGCTCCACCGATCAAACACGCGCGCATCCGCATACCGAGCTCTCCTGTTGCCGTGATGGTCGCACAGTCAACCCCGGGGGAGTGACCGCCGGGTCGCGAACGATCGCGGTCGGCAGTGGCGGGCTGGGCCTGGTTCTCCCGGAGCGGCGGGGAACAGCAGGGCGCGACGATCCCAGCGTAAGCTCGGGGTCCAATGCTCAGCCTGGCCCCGCTCGATACGCTCGTCCTGTTCGCGCTGCTCCAGCCGGTCGCCGAGGGCCCGAGCGAGGCGCCCACCGATGTTGAGCGCCCGGTCCGCAGCGAACGGGCCCCGACGGCCGCGGCCGAGAAGCAGGCCACCTGGGCCAGCGAGCGGCGGCGCTTGCAGCTGCACACTGGCCTCTCGGGCGGGTTCGCCAGCGCCATGGTGCTGACCGGCACACTGCTGCTGGTCGTGCCGGGCAACTGCAGCAACGACGACTGCTTCAGCTTCGGCCGCGTCATCACCGGCGTCGTCCTGCTCCCGCTGGCCGCCATCCCGATCGGCACCAGCATCTACTGGGGCGTCCGGCTCGGCCGCCATCATCGCCAGCAGCCGACCGTGGTCCTGCGCCCGCGCGCTGGCGGCCTGGTCGTCCATTTCTAGGTTCGCGGGCTCGCGGGCGCCGCGGCCGCGTTACCGTCGCCGCCGCTGCGCCCGGGCTTTCCTCTTGATCCGACTCGCGGTCGGGCCGGCGGTTCATGGTCGCGGCCTGGCGTCGTGGTCCCGGGGCGACGACGCGCACCTACGGTATCAGGGGCCCGCACTTCTCCGCGATCTCGGCGTCAAACGCCTCCTGCTCCGCCTCCGCCTCCGGCGAAATTTCACACGCCGAGAGGTCGTTGAGGAGCGCGTCGAAGCAGGCGTCCCGCTTGTCCGGGTCGCAGCCAGCCGACTGGAAGCAATCGGCCAGCGTCTCCTGGGAGGGGGCGATACAGTCGATGTACGCGCTCAACGCCGGATACTTGTTGTAGAGCGGGCAGACACAATCATAGGAGGAATCGTCGACAGTCAGATCGTCGATACACGATTGCTTGTCGGGGTATGTGCCGTCATTCACGCTGCACGTACATTGCGCGTCGATACTTTCCGGCGCCTTCTCTGCGGCGTCGCGGCACCACGCCTCGGCGCTCGATCCGTCCGAGGGGCCGCAGGTCCCCGCGCTGATACCGAGCACGACAGCGCCAAGCCGCATCATCCACGTGTTCTTCATACGACCTCTCTCCTTGAAACCTGGCCAGCGTGGCGGACGGAGCGACACCACCGCAAGAGCACGCGAATGCAGACGCGATGCGGGCTTGATCGCGGAGCGGCCCGCAGCGCGCGCTGCAGGCCATTTCAACGCGACGCGTGTCAACAAAATACCCATACGAATCGGCGCTGCGACGGACCGACGGCATCACCCGCGCGACATCGCCACGCGAGCGCAGCGGCGGCGACGGTGACACAAGGCGCGGCCCGGTGGCATCCTCACCGGCATGCCCGAACGCATCGACCTCCGCAGGCCCAAGGCGAAGCTCCCCACCGTTGAGCCCGAGCCGCCGCTCGCCATCCTCCGCCCGCAGGCCGGCCTCACTCGCTCCGCCGAGCTCGAGGCCGCCGTCTCGGTCAGCCGCGAGAGCGCCGCCGAGCTCGTCCGCGCCGACGTCGAGCGGACCACGATCCTCGGCAAGCTGGCGCGCCAGCTCGGCCTCCCCGCCGCGCCCACGCCGACCCCGAGCGAGACCCTGGCGGCGCCCGGCGCGACGATCCGCCTCAGCCTCGACAATTCTCGCGTCAATTGCTTCAACCCCGAGCACTTCTACCGCGCCGCCGACGGCCAGGGCTCCTACGTCCACCTCCGGCGCGGCACGAGCGACGATTACTCCGGCTACGTCGCCTTCACGGCGGTCCTGCCCCCCGGCTCGATCGGCGTCTACCTGGCGATCCTCAACGTCGACGCCACCATTCCAGAGGTCAAACTCGAGGTCACCACGCTCCCCGACGGCGGCGGCTTCTATGCCACCAGCAAGCGCACGGGCACGAAATTCCTGTGCCCCTTCGAACTGACCCTCCCGACCGATGGGCTCAGCTTTGGGATCACCTTCCCAATCGACGTGGTCGGCGACCTCAAGGTCTACTCGGTGGATATCTCGAAGGTGATCTGAGCGACGGTCACGGGCGGTCTTCCACCGGTGGGATGGAGCGCCCTCCTCCGTTCGCGCGCGAATCCGTTGATTCGTCCAAGTCGGCCGCGTGATCGATGCAATCGATCTACGCCGGGGCGCGGGGGCTCGGATATCATGCGACGGCTTGGCTGGCAGCGACCGTGTGATCCGCGGGCAGCCGCTCGCAAAGCCCGGTCTCCCCGACGCGGAGACTCTGGCCTCCCAGGACGTGGCCGTGGCCGTGCCCCCGCCGCCCGCGCCGACACCGGTGGACGCGGACACCGTCGACTCGCACGAGGATCCCGCCAGTCGGCGCTTCGGCGAGACGCTCTCAGATGCGACGACCGCGACGACCCGGGCGCGCGCGCGGGTCATCGGCGCGTCGCTCGGTCGCTACGTGCTGCTCGCCAAGCTCGGCGAGGGCGGGATGGGCGAGGTCTACTCGGGCTACGACCAGGAGCTCAACCGACGCGTGGCGCTCAAGGTGGTCCGCTCGCGCCGCGCCGACGATGTCATCGGCCGGGCGCGGACCCAGCGTGAGGCCCAGGCGCTGGCCCGGCTGTCCCACCCCAACGTCGTCCAGGTCCACGACGTCGGGGAGATGGGCGGCGAGCTCTTCGTCGCCATGGAGTACGTCGAGGGCGAGACGCTGCGGGCCTGGCAGAGGCGCCACGATCCGGCGACGCCGACCGGTCGACGGGCGATCCTCGACATGTACATGCAGGCAGGTCGAGGCCTCGCCGCGGCCCACGACGCGGGGATCGTCCACCGCGACTTCAAGCCCGACAACGTGCTGGTCGGCGACGACGGGCGCGCGCGGGTCCTCGACTTCGGTCTCGCCGCCGAGGACAGCGTCGCGGCGGTGGAGGCGGCGGAGACGGGCGAGACGACCGTCGGTACGGGGGGGCGCCACGCGCTCCTCGATCGCCACCTGACGCGCGCCGGGGCGATCCTCGGGACGCCGGCGTACATGGCACCCGAACAATTCCTCGCGCAGCCAGTCGACCGGCGCACCGATATATTCGCCTTCTCGGTCGCCCTCTACGAGGCGCTCCACGGCGAGACGCCCTTCGCCGGCGACACCTTCGCGGCGCGCAAGCTGGCGGTCGTCGACGGCAGCCCGCGCGAGGCGCCGCCGGCCGCGAGGATCCCGGCGTGGTTGCGCGTCGTGATCACCCGCGGGCTCGCGCGCGACCCGGCAGCCCGTCACCCGAGCATCAAGGCGATGCTGGCGGCGCTCGTCGACGACCCGATCGAGCGGGGGCGCCGACGCTGGCGCCTCGTCGGTCTCATCGTCGCCGCCCTGGCGCTGGCGTCCGGCTTGCTCCTCGCCGGGCAATGGACGTGGGACCAGTGGCAGCGGATCGCCGCGGAGGCCCGCGCCACGGAGCGCCTGGTCGCCATCGAGGCCCGGATCGACGAGGCGCTCGCCGCCGGCGCGAGCGACGAGGCCGAGCAGCTGTTCACGACCTTCGTCGGCCACCCGGACAATCGTGGCAGCGCCGCGGTCGGCCGGGCCTGGCTGCACCGAGCCGAGCGGGCGCGCCGTCGCCAGGACACGCCCGGGGCGCTCGACGCCTTCGCCGGCGCCTATGTCGTGGCGACCACGGCCGAAGACCAGCAGCTGGCGCAGGTCGGCCTGGCCCGGATCTTCCGCGACGAGATGCGCTGGCGAGGGCTCGCGCTGATCCTCTCGCAGCTCGCGGCGCGTCGCACTGGCATGACCGACGCGGCGGAGCTCGCCGAGCTGCGCCTCGACGCCGCGCTGGCCCGGCGCGACCTCGCGGGGGCCGCGGCGCTGCTCCGCGGGCCGCTGGCAGGCTCGCCGCGGGCGCCCGTGCTGGCGGTGCTCACCGCGTTGCAGCCGACGACCGAGACCCCGCACCGGCATCGCGGCGCCGCGGTGGTCGCCGACCTCGACGGCGATGGACGCCTCGAGATCGTCCTCGAGACCGACACGCGCGAGCGGCAGATCGCCCCGCTGCTGCGCGCCGAGCCCGGGCTGGGGCCGATCGGCAGCCTCGACCTCGACCGCGGCAAGTTCCGGGCGCTGGCGCCGGGCCCCGGCCAGCCGGCGCTGCTGGTCGCCAGCGAGAGCCGGACGGTCGACGGCGAATTCCAGCGCGACGCGGTCGTCCGCAGCTGGCGAGACGGCGCCCCCGTCGAGCTCCTGCGCTGGCGCGAGGACGGCGTCATCTCGGCGCTCGCCGCCGACGTCGACGGCGATGGGGTCCGCGAGCTGTTGGTCGGGACCGGGCCCTACTCCCGCCACGTCCGCGAATTGCTGCCCGGCCCCGATGGCTCATGGTCGACGCGAGCGGCAGCGCCGGACATCGACCGTCGAGGCTCGGACGTCGTCGATCTGCTGGCCGAGGACCTCGACGGCGACGGCACGACCGAGGTGATCGCGGCGCTCGGGCCGTGGAACGCCTACGAGCTCATGCTCCTGCGCCACGACCCGGAGACGGACCGGCTGCGGAGGTTCACGCGTCATCGCCTCGGCAACATCGTCGGCGCCGCGACGATCCGCCGGGGCCTCGCCGATGTGGGCAGCGAGGTCGTCGTCAGCAAGTCCGACGAGTACCGCAACGCGGCTGTCTTCCCGCGCGATCGCCCGAACGGCGAGGCCGCCGGCGTCTACGTCTTCGCGCTGAGGGACGACACGCTGGTCCAGACCGCGTTCATGCCGGCGCCGCGCGTGCACGCCGACGCGAGGGTCGCGTATGGTCGGCCCTTCGTCGGCGACCTCGACGGCGACGGCCGCGACGAGCTGATCGTCGGCTCGAGCGTCCTGGACACCCCGAGCGCGTGGAACGGTGACACCACGACGATCTTCGTCACCAGCCCCGACGGCGCGATCGCCCCGCTCGTGCTCGGTGACCTCCAGCCGATCGCCGTCCTCGACCTCGATGGCGACGGCGACGACGAGGTGATCGCCTCGAGCACCGGCCTGCGTGACGCCGAACGGGTGTGGGTGCTCGGCAGCGGCGCGGCGACGCTGCCGACCAGCGACGCGGCGGTCCCCGGCCCCGTCGACGCGGCCGCGCCCGCCGACCCGGTGCTCGCCGCGATGTGGCGCCACGCCGACGAGCTCGCGCAGATGGGCCTCGCCCGCCAGGCCGCCGAGAGCCTGGTGACCGTGGCCGACCTCGTCGCCGAGCCCGAGCTGCGCGCGCGCGCCTTGCTCCGCGCGGCTGAGCTCCACGAGTCGCTCGGCGCCGACGCGCAGGCGGCCGAGCTGTTCGCTCGCGCGGCGGACGGGGCTCTGCACGCCGGCCAGGCGCACGCGGGCGCGGCCCGCTGCTTCCTGCGCCTCGGGCGGATCGACAGCGCGGCGGCGCAGCTAGCGGCGGCGACGCGGGACGACCTGCCCCTGCCCGCCGTCGCGGCCGGGGTCGCGGCGTTGAGCGATGAAGTCATCGACCTCGACTTCGACCGCCCGCTCGCGCCGGTCTGGCGGGTCGCCCAGCCCCTCGCGCTCCGCCGCGACGGCGCCAGCGGGGCCCTGCAGGTCGACGCGCTGGTCCTCGGCGAGCTAGCCTCGGCCCCGATCGAGTGGTCGGGCCACAGCGTCAGCCTCACGGTCGACCTCGACCTCGCGCAGCTCGAGTGGCGCAGCGGCCTCGAGCTCGGGCTGGTGCGCGACGGCAGCGGGCTGGTCGACGGGAGCAGCCCGCTCGGCATCGAGGTCACCACCAGCGGCGGTGGCAGCGAGCGGACCCACGAGTTCGCTTGCATGTGCCACGGCCGCCGCAGCTTCGCCCGCGTGCCCTTCGTGGTCGGTGATCGCGGCGAACGCCTCGGCCTGGTGACGATCCGTGCGACCCTCCTCCCGGAGCTCGGTGAGTGGACCTGCACCGTCGAGCAGGACCGGGGAGCGACTCGCTTCTACGCGCGCAACCTGCTCCCGCACGAGGCGCACGAGGACGGGCCGCTCCGCCTCGCCATCAACGCCTCCCACGGCCCCAGATCGCTGGCCCGGGCCGAGATCCAGCGGATCGAGCTCCGCGGAGCGAGGCTCGCCGCGAGGCCTGGTGCGTCGCAGGACCTCGCGCTCATCGAAGCCGGCCGCGCGCTGGTCGAGGACGATCCGCTCGCCGCGCTCGCTGCCTTGTCCCGAGTCGCCACGCCCTCGCCCGCCGATCGCCTGCTCGGCGTCGTCGCGCTCGCGCGTCTCGGCCGCTGGCGGGAGGCCGAGCAGGGCCTCGCGCCGCTGCTCGCCGACAAGGACAGCGCCGCCGGGTTGAGCGTCACGCTCGCGGCCTTGCTGCGCAGCGAGCCCGAGGTGTTCGGCGCGCTCATCCGCGGCGCCGCCGGCCCGGCCGAGCTTCGCCGCCGCCTCGCCGACGCGTGGTTCTTCGCGGTGATGATGGAGAGGGACCCGCGCGCCTTCGCGGTGGTCGCGGCCGGCCTGGCCGAGCGCGACCTCGCCAGCGACCCCTTCGACGTCCTCAAGCTCCACGCCGTCGCCGCCGCCGCGCTCGGGCACGTGGCGACCGCACAGGAGAGCTACCGCGCCGCGCTGGTGGCGATCCGCGACCCGACGCGGGCCCCCGATCTGTGGGCCGCCGGACTCACGGAGACCGAGGCTGGCCTCCTCCACCTCGACCTCGCGGCCCTGGCCCTCGCTGCCGGCGACGAGGACGCCGCGCGACGCGAGCTGGGTCCCCTCATCGCCAGGGCCGATGCCGACCTCTCCTTCATCGATCGCCTGCGCGCGCGCGACGACCTGCGCGCCCTCTGGGACCTCGCGCCCATGTGACCGGGCCGGGGAGCCGCGGGTCTGCGATACGATGCACCCGTGGCCCCCGAACCCCGCCGCGCCGGCCCGAACGCCGACACGCTCAACGACTCGTTCCATGTGCCCGGCGGCGGCGACGACGAGGCCTCCGCGGTCCCGGTGCTGGTGCTGCTGTGGTCGCTCGACGAGCCCGAGCGCTGCGGCGAGGCGGTCCATCTGCCGCAGGTGGGCAACGAGCTGTTCACGATCGGTCGGGCCATCGAGGCCGACGACGACGACGCGGTCCCGCTGAGCTTCGGCCAGCTGCGCCCGGCCGGTCGCGTCGACACCGGGCCGCTGCGCTCCGCGCGGGTGTCACGGCGCCAGCTGGCGATCTCCCACGAGGCCGACGGCGCCCTGCGCATCGAGCAGCTCGGCCGCGGCACCCTGCGCCTCGACGGCCACGCGATGCCCGTCGGCGTGGTCCGCCCCGGCGGCGTCATCGAGGTCGAGCACCGCCTCGTGCTGCTCTACACGCGTCGGCCTGCGACCTGGGTGTCGCCGCGACCGCCGGGCTCCGATGACGGCTTCGAGTTCGGCGCGGCCGACCCGTGGGGCCTGGTCGGTGAGGCCCCCGCGACCTGGGAGCTGCGGCGCCAGATCTTCTTCCTCGCCGCGCAGGGCGAGCACCTGCTGGTGCTCGGTCCGAGCGGCAGCGGCAAGGAGCTGGTCGTCCAGGCGATCCACCGCGAGTCGCGGCGCGGCGCGGCCCCGCTGGTCTCGCGCAACGCGGCGACGATCCCCGAGGCGTTGATCGACGCCGAGCTGTTCGGCAACCTCCGCAACTATCCGAACCCCGGGATGCCCGAGCGGCCCGGCCTGCTCGGCGAGGCCGCCGGCGGCTCGCTGTTCCTCGACGAGATCGGCGAGCTGGCCCCGAGCCTGCAGGCCCACCTCCTGCGGGTGATGGATCGCGGCGAGTACCAGCGCCTCGGCGAGACCCAGATCCGCCACGCGGACCTGCGCCTGCTCGCCGCCACCAACCGCGACCCTGGCGAGCTCAAGCACGATCTCCTGGCCCGCTTCACCCACCGCCTGCAGGTCCCGGGCCTCGGCGAGCGCCCGGAGGACACGATCCTGATCGCGCGGCAGATCCTGCAGGGGATCGCCGCCAGCACCCCACGAACCAGCACCCCCACGCTCGGGCCCGACCTGGTCATCGCGCTCGTCGGCTACGGCTTCACCACCCACGTCCGCGAGCTGCAGGAGCTGCTGTGGCGGGCGCTCCGAAACGGCGACGGCGACGGCGGCGTCCTCGGTCCACCGCCGGAGCTCGTGCGGGTCGCTCGCCCGCGCCCCGACGCGCCCGAGCCGACCCCGGCGCTCGCCAGCCTGACGCGGGCGGTCGTGCTCGGCGTGCTCGAGCGCTGCGCCGGCGTCAAGGAGGTCGCGTGGCGCGAGCTCGGCCTGCGCAACCGCTATCAGCTGCATCGCGTGCTCAAGAAGCTCGGCATCGAGTGAGCGTGCGCCGAGCGTGCGCACGTCGGGGGGTGCTCCGGGCGTGCGCACAGCGCTGATTGGCGCCAATCCACGCGGCCTGCTCCGCGACCCTGGCACGGGGGTTGCTCATGGTATTGCCATTGCCAGGTCGCCTCGGAAGGCCAGGCGTCGTAGGTGCGATGCAAGACGAAAGTGATGTCAATTCCATGACCAGATTTCATCTTACTTCCGGACCCGCTCCGACTTCTGTCGGCAGTCGCTGGTGACCAGCGATTGTGGCCATTGCGAAGTGACCACGGCATGACCTTCTTCGACAGCGACTACATCGAGACGGTGGAGGCAGAGACCCGCGGTCGTTCGGGTGTGTGGGTCAGCGTACGCCACTGGCGAGGTGGTCCACAACCGGGTGCCGCTTCGCGCCGACCGGCACATCGGGTATCCTGGCCGCGGAGCCGGAGCTGGTGGGGGCGCGCCGCGAGACGAGACTGACGACGCTGGCGCGGGCCAGCGGCGAGTACAATGAGCGCCAGGTGCTCGCGGCGCGGGCGCTGGAGAGCGAGCGCCGGGTGACCGCGGTGCGGCTGGTCGCGCTCGCGTTGATGGCCGTGAGTCAGGGCCTGCTGCGTGAGGTGATCGAGGGCGCGCCCGATCACGACCCGCGTCGCGGGATCGTGGTCGCGATCTACGCCGCGTTCGCGATCTCCGCCTTCGTCGCTGTCCGGCGGTTCAAGACCTCGCCGATCAAGGCGCGGCTCTACCCGCTGATGGCGACGACCTTCGATGTCGGCTTCGTGCTGACGATGACCCTCATCGACCTGCGCCACGGGGAGATCGAGCTCGAGGGGATGGTCACCTTTCTCGGCCTCGTGATCAGCTACTCACTGCTGCGCTACGGCGCTGAGAGTGTGGTGTATTCGACCGTGCTGGCGATCGTCGCCTTCACCACGGCGATGCACGCGGCGGACGCGTTCAGCTGGTCGCGCTGGAGCTTCGTGGTGTTCGGCTTCACCGCCTCGGCGACGCTGTTGTGGTACACGCGCGTGGCGGTCCGCCAGGCCTTCGTCGATCTCAAGCGACGCGAGAGCCTGTCGCGGCTGGTCGCCCCCAAGGTCGTCGACGCGATCCTCGCCGGTCGCGAGAGCGGCCTGCGGCCGACCCGGCGCGAGGTGACGCTGCTCTTCGCGGACATCCGCGATTTCACCAGCTACAGCGAATCGCGGGCCCCCGAGGACGTGCTGCGTTTCCTCGATGATTACTTCGGGCGCATGACCCAGGTGGTGCAGGGCCACGACGGCTCGGTCAACAAGTTCCTCGGTGACGGCTTGATGGCGCTGTGGGGCGCCCCCGAGGCGCGCCGGGACCACGCGGTGCACGCGGTCCGGGCGGCGCTCGATATGCAGAGGGTCATGCGGGAGATCAACGAGTACCGCGAGGCCGATGGCGACCCGCCGCTGCGCATCGGCATCGGCGTGCACACGGGTGAGGTCGCCGCGGGCATGCTCGGCAGCAGCAGTCAATCAGAGTACAGCGTGATCGGTGACGCGGTGAACCTCGCCTCGCGCATCGAGGGCCTGACCAAGCAGCACGGCGCGGCGATCCTCGTCAGCGAGGCGACCTGGATGCTGCTCGGCGGCGGCTTCGTCGGCGAACGCGTCGGCGAGGTCGAGGTCAAGGGGCGGCGCGCGCGGGTCGTGATCTACACGGTGACGGGACGCGCGGGCGAGGCCACGAATGTGGGCCCTGATGTGCCGCCGGTCAGCCGCGAATGATCTGTGTTGTTTCGCGGGCTCAGCCGGGCGGGCTGGGGTCACAGCGAGTCGGGGTGCCGGTATACGAAGTTGTGCTGGGCCGGGCGCGTGGCGGGCGGGAGCTCCAACTTCTGCACGACCTTGCGCAGGCAATCTGCGAGCGGGATCTCGGGGCTGATGCGCGGCTTCTGGATGCGGCCTGCGGCCGTGACCAGGGCGATGACGGAGACCTCGTCCTCGCCGGGCCTGGCGTGCTTGCGATAGCAGCTGCGCGCGGGCTCGCTGCGGTTGCTGCGGAGCATGAGGCGGCGAAACTCGGCGGCGCTCAGCTGATCGGGGAGCGCGGTGGCGGGCCCAGTGGTGCCAGTGGTGATGCCAGTGGTGATGCCAGTGGTGATGCCAGTGGTGATGCCAGTGGTGATGCCAGTGGTGCCAGTCGTGCCCGTGGTGGTGCCAGTCGCGGGCTCGGCGGGCACGGTGGTGGGGGTCGGGTCGGGGTCGGGGACCGCGGGCATCGGCGGCGGGGCGCCGCTGGCGAGGGTGACCTCCGCAGCTTCGGGCGGGCCGGGGACCGTGCGCTGGGCGTGCGGCGGGGCGGTGACCGGCGCGCGCTCCGGGGACTCGGGCGTGGCCTCGTCGCGTCCGCGCAGGCGGTACGCGATCACGGCGATCAGGACGGCCGCGCAGACCAGGACGACGAGCACCGGGCCGCGGTTGCGACGCAGGGCGAGCTCGATGTGCGCCGCGGTGCTGACGTTGCCGCGTTGCAGCGCGGGCTCGCTGGCGGTGAGGCGCGGTGCGGTCGCCTGGCTCGCGCTCGCGTCGGCGCGCGGGCTCGCGGTGAGGCCGGGGCCGGGGAGGGAGCTCATCACGTCGGCGGCGCTCGTGCTCGCCTGGGGGCCCGGCTCGGGCAGGGGGGTGCTCACGGTCGCGGTGTCGCTCGGGTGCGCGGGAGCCTGATCGGCGGGCTGATCGGCGGGCTGATCGGCGGGCTGATCGGCGGGCTGATCGGCGGGCTGATCGGCGGGCTGATCGGCGGGCTGATCGACGGGCTGATCGACGCGACCGAGGTCGGGGCCCGCGGCGACGGGGCTCGCGGTGTGGTCGGTCGCGCCGGGGCTCGCGGTGTGGCCAGCAGCGACGGCGCCCGCGAAGAAGTCGGCGGCGCTGGGCTCGTCGTCGGGGTCCGCGGGGAAGCGGTGTGTCGGGGCGCCGAGCGCCTCGGGGTGGGCGACGAAGCGGGGCGGGGCTTCGGGCTCGCGGCCCATGGCGACCTGGGTGGCTCCGTGGGTGACGAAGCGGGCGGGCTCGGGCTCGGCGAGGGCGGCGAGGAAGTCGAGGTCGCCCGGGTGCATGCCGGTGGTCGCGCGGTCGAGCAGGTCGAGCAGGGCGACGGCGCTGGTGGGGCGGCCGGCGGGGTCGGGGTCGACGAGGGCGAGGACCACGGACTCGAAGCGCTCGGGGACGGCGACCTGGGCGTCGGCGCCGTGCATGTTCGGGGCCGCCTGGGCCGTGGGGATGTGTCCGGTGCACAGCTCGTAGACGACGACGCCGAGGGCGTGGAGGTCGTCGGCGGGGGCGGGTTCGTGGGGCAGGCCGCCGAACGCGGCGAGCTCCTCGGCGGCGCCGGTGAACTCGCGGTCGACCAGCTGGACCCGCGGTGCGGCGCCCTCGTCCTCGATCCACACGATGTTGCCGGGCGAGACGTTGCCGTGGACCACACCGAGGGCGTGGAGGGCCGCGAGGGCCTCGGCGAGCTGGCGGAGGATCGCCTCCGGGGCGGGCCAGGCGAGGCGCGGGTCGCCGAGCAGGTGGTGGAGGTTGCGGCCCTCGCGGTGCTCCATCACGACGAAGGGCAGGCCGTTCTCGGTGATGCCCTCGCCGAGCACGGCGGCGAGGCCGGGGTGCGAGAGGCCGAGCATCCGCCGCGAGCGCTCGCGGAAGCGATCGACGGCGGCGGAGGTGGCGGACTCGGAGGCGAGGATCTTGACCTCGACGGGGCGCCCGGTGTGGGTGTCGCGGCCGAGGTAGACGCTGCCGTGGTCGCCGTGGAAGAACAGCTCTGCGAGCTCGTGCCGGCCGGCGACGATGGTGCCGCGGAGGTCGGCCGAGAGGTCGAGGGCGGGGTCGGTGAGCGAGGGCGGTGCGTCCTCCTCGGCCAGCGGGATCGAGTGCATCGTCCATCCGCGGGGCCGGCGCGGATTCTTCGCGCCCGTGTCGCTTGCTCGTACAACCATGGTGGAGGTCGCGGCAAGGGTGCCCCCAACGGCGCGCCGCGGTCAATGCCCGACGAGCGGGGGATCGCGCCGGCCGCCCGGCTGTGTGGCGGTGCGGCGCCGGAGATGCCGGGCCGCGGGGCCGCTGTGGGGCCGCAATGGGGCCGCTGTGGGCCGCGGGAGGCTAGAACAGGTCGCGGCGCTTGAACTCGTCGCGGAGCTTGCCGAGGGCCTGCTCCTGCAGCTGACGGATGCGCTCGCGGGACAGCGAGTAGCGCTCGCCGATCTGCTTGAGGGTGAGCTCTTGCTCGTCGTCCATGCCCATGCGCTTGCGGAGGATGTCGGCCTCCATCGGCGAGAGGCCGGTGAAGACCTCGCGCAGGTTGGACATCAGCAGCTCGTGGTCCATGATCGCGGCGGCCTCGAGGGTCTGGGTGTCCTCGACGGCGTCGAGGAGGGTCAGGCCGGTGTCGCCGGACAGCGGCTGGTCGAGGCTGACGGGGTTCTCGACCAGCGAGTAGTTCATGCGCTGGAGGCGTTCGGCGCTGACGCCGGTGAGGGTGACGAGCTCGGCCTCGTCGGGCTTGCGGCCGTGCTGGGTCTCGAAGTCGCGGCGGGCGCGACAGACCTTGTTGTAGGCGTCGATCATGTGGACCGGGAGGCGGACGGCGCGGGCCTTGTCGGCGATCGAGCGGCTGATCGCGTGACGGATCCACCAGCTGCCGTAGGTGGAGAAGCGGAAGCCCTTGCGGTGGTCGAAGCGGTCGACCGCCTTGAGCAGGCCGATGTTGCCCTCCTGGATGAGGTCCTGCAGCGGCAGGCGGCCGTGGTTGAAGCGGCGGGCGATGGTGACGACGAGGCGGAGGTTGGCCTTGACGAAGGCGTTCTTCACGCTCCACAGCGCGTGGTGGTTGGCTCGGGCCGTGGTGATGTAGGCGATGAAGGGCAGGCTGCCGCGGCGGGGCAGCTTGACCTTGATGCTGAGGCCCTCGTTGTGGCCGGCCTCGACGCTGCCGAGGTCGGCGAGGACGCGGTCGGAGACGACGCCGTCGACGTCGGCCTCGGCGAGCGCGAGGGTGAGGCGCTCGCGGGCCGCCTCGTAGGCCTTCTGGTGGACCAGGAGGTCGCGGTCGCGGAGGGCTCGGGAGGCGCGGCGCATGGCGTCCAGGGCCTCGGCGGGGCAGGTGTCGGCGGGCAGCAGCTCGCCGGCGAGCTCACAGATGCCGTCGATGAAGGGCGGGTAGCACAGGATGGAGCGCCAGTAGGTCTGGCGCAGGCTGGCGAGGCGGACGGCGGCGGCGAGCTCCTCGTCGCGGGTCATCACGTCGACGGCGGAGAGGTCGCGGAAGTAGGGGGCGAGGAAGCCGGCGTTGTCGTGGGCGCTGCTCAGCTCGGGGGAGGTCGCCTCGTGCGAATGCGTGGTTGCGACGCGCGTGCGGCGCGCCTGAAAGGCCAGGGACGGGGCGACGGTCGAGGTGTTATTTTGCATCGCAGTTATCCTTGAGATCAGTCCTGGCGGGGCTTTGTTGGATCTGGTCCAACAGGGCCCCGAACGCCCGGGAAAGCCGGGTTTGGGCCGATCCAGTGATTGCACTTTGATGGCCCCGCCGGGGCGTGTCAATCGACCCGGGCGGCGAATCAGCGATCGTGGTGAAAGCCCGCAAAGCTGCCCTGTGGGGCTGCGATACCGCGGTTCCTCGAATCTCGGGAGGTGTCAAAGCTGGGGAGCTGTTTACGAAGCCCGCATTGCTGCGGCGATAACTGCCACCGCGACCGCGCGTGAGCGCCTGGGGCGGCGCTGGCGGGCCGGAGAGATCTCCCGATTTTGGCGTCAGAGCGGCCGCAGGGCTGTTCTGCGGGGGTTTACGAATGCCAGCTATTTGCCAGCTATTTGCCAGCTACTTGCTCGATAAGCAGGATAGGCACTGGCAGATTCCTGCCGGTCCTCAGTCGGGATCGGGCAGGCGGGCGACGTAGATGCCGGAGCGGGGGCCGTCGTCGACCGAGTAGACGACGTGGCCCGGGCCGAAGCCGGCGCCCAGGCGGAACGAGGCGGCCGGGACGGGGTCGTCGATGAGGCGCTCCTCGCCGGTGTCGAGGTCGACGAGCAGGAGCGGGCCGCGGCCGTCGCGGCTCAGCTCGACGGGGGTGACGAGGCTGGAGGCGCTGGCGAGGCGGGCGAACTGGGTCGCGCGGGGGGCCGCGACGCGGCCGTCGCTGCCGTCGAAGGAGAGGTGGTAGAGGGGGCCCTTGGGCGGCTCCTGGTAGCCGTCGCGGGCGAGGAAGAGGGCGCGCGTGGGGTTGGCGTCGAAGACCTCGCCGCGGTGCACGAGCAGGATCGTCGCCTCGCCGGTGACGCTGTCGAAGACCGAGACGGTGCTGTGGCGCAGCGAGCTGATCAGCCAGCGGCGCTCGTCGAGCACGGCCTCGAAGGCGTTGCCGCGCGGGAGGTCCTGGGCCGCGAGCTCGGGGATGCGAAACATGCGGAGGATGCGGTCGCCGTCGAGCCACAGCGGGAGGACGCCGTCGGCGACGTGATAGGCGGCGTCCGGGCTGTAGGTGAGGGCGGTCTCGCCGAGCGCGACGCTGGTGCCGGTCGCGCGGTCCTTCAGGATCACGGCGCTCTCGATCGGCTTGAGATCGAGGGTCGCGGCGGCGGTGTGCTGCCACAGCAGGTAGCGGCCGTCGTCCAGCGAGACGCGGAAGCTGAGCACGTCCGCGGCCTCGACGGTGGAGGTGCCGGACTCGAGGTCGAAGCGGAGCAGGTTGTCGTCGGCGTCGAGCGCGAGGACCTCGTCGGGGCGCGTTCGCAGCAGGAAGCCGCGGCTGATCGCGGGGTCGCTGACGGCCGGGAGCAGGCGGATCTGCGGGTGGAGCACGATCGGCGGCGGGGCTGCGGCGCGCGGGTCCTCGGGGTAGGGGTAGAGCACGAGCGCGCCGAAGGCCGCCTGCTGGTCAGCGCTGTCGTCCTCGTCGCCGTCGACGGCGACGACGCCGTGCTCGGACCAGTCGTCGTCGCAGCGGACGCCGGGCATGAACGGGGTCGCCGGGCCGCCCGCAGGATCGAGCAGGACCAGGGCGTCGCTGGTGGCACCGCAGCCGACGACGACGCCGGGCCAGCGCTCCTTCTGGGTCGAGATCCACGTCAGGTCGCTGGCGTGCAGGCGCGGCGACTCGCCGCAGGGGCCGCAGCTCCACGCCTCGAACTCCGTGGCCAGCGCGCCGCCGCCGGGGTCGATGACGCCGCGGCTGGTCTGGAAGTAGTGGCGATCGTCGACGCGAAAGGGGACCGAGAACGAGTGCAGCTGGCGGCCCGGGGCGAGCTCCAGCAGGCGCACCGGGCCGGCCTGGCCGCAGAGCTCGGCGAAGGCGACCGACTCGGGTTGCGCGTCGCCGCCGCAGGCGAGGAGGCCAGCGAGCAGGCCAGCGAGGCAGGCGGCTGCGGGCGGGAGGCGCTGCACCGGGGCAGGATAGGCGCGGCCCGCGGGATCAGCAAGCGTGGGCGGTGCGGAGGTGATTTCATCATATGTCCTATGAGACATGTGTATAGATAATCGCCGGACCGCGAAGGATGTGCGCTGGCCGCGGCGGGCGCGCCTGGCACGATCGGCCGCCCCAAAAAAAGGCCCACGCGCGACGATCGCCATGTTGTCGAACCGCGCTGGTTGTGGCAAGCAGAGGCAGCCGCGGTCATGAGCACGAGAAGCAAAGGTCGCCGCGTCCTCGTGTGGATCACCGCCGGAGCGCTCGTCGTCGCCGGCGGCGCGGCGCTGGCGTGGCCGCGGCTGGCCGGGCCGCGGGTCGCCGTGGTGGTGGCCGAGCAGGGGCCGTTCGCGCAGACGATCGTCACCTCGGGCCGCGTGCGCCCGCTGGCGCGGGCGAGCCTCGCCACCCTGGTCGCCGGTCGCGTCGCGACCCTGGGCGCCGACGAGGGCCAGAAGATCCGGGCGGGTCAGGAGCTGATGCGGCTCGACGACATCGAGGCCCAGGCGACCCTCGACCAGGCCAAAGCGGCGGTCGACGCCGCCAGCGTGCAGGTGCGTACGGTGCGTACGGTGAGCCTCAAGGACGCCCGTGAGCAGGTGGCGCGCGCGCAGACCCAGCTCGACGAGGCCCAGCGCACGCACCAGCGGATTCAGCTCTTGTTCGCCGGCGGGGCCGCCACGCGCGAGACCCTCGAGGACGCAGGCACCGCGCTGTCGCTCGCCGAGAGCGAGCTGCGGGCGGCGCAGAACCAGGAGGCTGACATCAGCGGGACGCGGCGCGCGAGCTCCAACGCCGCCAAGCATCAGGCCGAGGCCGCGCTCGCCGCGTCGCGGGCCCGGCTCGCCTATCACCGACTGACGGCGCCCTTCGACGGCGTGGTGATCTCGCGGATGGTCGAGCAGGGCGACGTGGTCCAGGCGGGCACGCCGGCGTTCGTCGTGGTCCGCGAGGGTGAGACCGAACTCGTCATCGAGCCCGATGAACGCAACCTCGCGCTGCTGGCGGTCGGACAGTCGGCGACCGCGTCCTCGGAGGCCTTCCCCGACGACCGCTTCGCCGCGACGGTCACGTACATCGCCCCGGCCGTGGACCCGCGCCGCGGCACCATCGAGGTGCGCCTGGCCGTGCCGGCGCCGCCCGCCTATCTTCGCCCCGACATGACCGTATCGGTGGAGATCGTGGTGGCTGAGCGGGCCAGCACGACGATCTTGCCCGCCGACGCGGTGCGCGGCCTCGCCGAGGGCAAGCCGTGGATCCTCGTGGTCCAGGGGGCGCACGCCGAGCGCCGCGACGTCGCGGTGGGCATGTCCGGTGACACCCGCGTCGAGGTCGTGCGGGGCGTCGAGGCCGGCGAGCGCGTCATCCCTGCGTCGGTCCGCGTCGCGCCGGGCGACCGCGTGCGCGTCGCCGCGGAGCCGCGCTGATGTGGGTCGACTGGTTCCTCGCGCTCCGCATCCTCCGCGACGGACGGATGCAGACGCTGCTCATCACCTCCGGGGTCGCCGCGGGGGTGACGGTGATGGTGTTCCTGTCGTCGCTGATGACCGGGCTCGAGGTGAGCCTCCTGAAGAAGACGCTCGGCACCCAGGCCCACGTCGTCGTGCGCCCCGCCGAGGAGCGCGCGCGGCCGCTGCTCGGCGACGAGGTCGTGCGCCGGGTCGAGGCGACGGCCCAGCGCACGCGCTCGATCGACGGCTGGCAGCAATTGCTCGCCGCGCTCGACGCCGAGGCCGGGGTCGCCGCCGCGTCGCCCAGCGCGACCGCCCCGGTGTTCGCGGTCCGCGGGAACGGCACCGAGGCCGTGGTCGTGAAGGGCGTCGTGCTCGATCGCTTCGCGCGGGTCATCGACCTGACCGATCATATGGTCGCCGGTGCGCTGACGGTCGCCGACCGCGGCGCCGTGATCGGGGTCGGCCTCGCGGGCAAGCTCGGCGTCACCGTCGGCGACCGGCTGCGGCTGCAGGCGGCCGACGGCACCAGCGAGCTGTTCGACGTGCGCGGCCTGTTCGACCTCGGCAACAAGGCCGCCAATGACGTGTGGGTGCTGGTCGCCCTGCGGGACGCGCAGACCCTGCTGGCGCTGACCGGCGGGGTGTCGTCGATCGAGCTCCGCATGCCCGAGCTGTTCGCGGCCGAGGCGCTCGCGGCCCGGCTGCGCGGTCGCACCGGGCTGGAGGTCGAGAGCTGGATGGCCGCGAACACGGAGCTGTTGACCGCGCTGCGCTCGCAGGCCTCGTCGAGCGCCGTGATCCAGGCCTTCGTGATCCTCGCGGTCGCCATCGGGATCGCCAGCGTCCTGGTGGTCTCGGTCATCCAGCGCTCGCGGGAGATCGGGATCTTGCGCGCGATGGGCATGTCGCGCGGCCGCATCACCCGGGTGTTCTTGCTGCAAGGCGGGCTCGTCGGCGTCGGCGGCTCGCTGCTCGGCTCGGGCCTCGGCGCCGCCCTGGCCGTCGGCTTCGGCAAGGCCGTCACCGACGCCAGCGGGGGGCCGCTGCTGCCGATCGTCCTCGACGCGCAGCTGTTCTTGACCGCGTCCGCGGTGGCCACCGCGACCGGGCTGCTCGCCGCGCTGCTGCCCGCGCGGCGCGCGGCCAGACTCGACCCCGCGACGGCGATCCGCAATGCCTGATCCTGTGCTCGAGCTGCGCGGCGTGATCAAGGAGTTCGGCGAGGCCGTCGTCACCCGCGTGCTGCACGGCATCGACATGCGCATCGAGCGGGGTGAATTCGTCGCCATGATCGGCCCCTCGGGCTCGGGCAAGAGCACCGTGCTGAACCTCGTCGGCCTGCTCGACCGGCCGACCGCCGGTGAGGTGTGGGTCCTCGGCGAGCGCAGCGACCGGCTCGACGACGACGGCCTCACGCAGCTGCGCGCGCGCAGCCTGGGCTTCGTGTTTCAGTTCCACCACCTCATCGGGGCGCTGTCCGCCGGCGAGAATGTGATGATGGCGCTGGCCGCCGACCAGCCGCGCCTGACCCGCGAGATGCGGCGGCGCAGCCTCGAGGCCCTGACGGAGGTCGGCCTCGCCGACCGCGTCGACGAGGACCCGCGGCGCCTGTCCGGCGGTCAGCAGCAGCGCGTCGCCATCGCCCGCGCGCTGGTGCGGCGGCCGCCGCTGGTCCTGGCCGACGAGCCGACCGGCAACCTCGATACCAGGACCGCCGAGGAGATCTTCACGCTCATGCGCAGGGTCAACAAGGAGCAGGGGATCGCGTTCCTGATCGTCACCCACGACCCGCGTATCGCGGAGCGCTGCGACCGGGTCGTCGAGATCGTCGACGGCCGGATCGTCGACGGCCGGATCGTCGACGGCCCCCCGCGCTGAACGTCCGGGGCGAGGGCCCGCAGCGGTGGACCTGCAGAGCGGGGATTGCCCTCGTATGGCGCCCGGGGATACCCTGTGAGGATGGCGCGCTGCACCGACCGTTCCGTGATTTCCGTGCTTGTGGTGTGTGCCCTGCCCGTCGCCCTGCTGGCGTGCGGGGACGATATGGCCATGACCGCCGACGCGACGGCGAGCAGCAGCGGCGCGGTGACGGCGACGACCCAGGCGCCGACGACCTCGACGAGCACGCCGACCGGCAGCGACTCGGACGCCGCCGAGAGCACCAGCAGCGCGAGCGCCACGGGGACCTCGGCCGCGTCGGGCGACAGCACCTCGATGGGCTTCAAGTTCGACATCGGCACGGAGGAGACGGACGGGCCGACGTGCCAGACCAAGTGCGGCAACACCGACTGGAGCTATGTGTGGATCGCCAACTCGGGCGAGCACACCCTCAGCAAGATCGACACCCGCGACATGACCGAGGTCGGCCGCTACCAGACGCGGCCGCAGCCGGCAGGTAACCCCTCACGCACATCGGTCAGCATCGACGCCAAGGCCGTCGCGGTGGCGAACCGCGCCGGCGGGCTGACCAAGGTGTGGGCGCGCAAGGAGTACTGCGCGGACAAGAACGGCAACGGCGCCATCGAGACCTCGACCGGCAAGAACGACGTGCTGGCCTTCGACCTGGACGAGTGCATCGCCTGGCACACGCCCTTCCCCGAGGCGACGACGCAGCGCCCGGTCGCGTGGACCTCGGGTGTGTACAATGACGTCACCTGCGAATACGAGGATCAGAAGATCTGGACCGCCGCCGCGAACGGCACGATCGGCGGGACCTGGCCCTGCGACGGGGCCGCGGGCATCTTCGTGTACCGCGTCAATGGCGACACCGGCGTCGTCGAGGACACGATCCACATGCCCGAGGTCACCTGCGGCGGCACCTTCGGGCCCTACGGCGCGGCCGTCGACTACAACAATGACCTGTGGATGTACATCTGGTCGGCGTACACGATCGTCCACGTCAGCTACGACACCCTCGAATACGAGACCTTCCCGGGCGGCAATTACGGCATCACCGTCGACAACAAGGGCCGCGTGTGGACCGACGCGGCCTCGCGCTATGACCCGATGACGATGCAATGGGTCAACCAGATCGGCGACCAGCCGGGGGTCGGCGGCAGCGGCGTGGCCCAGGACCTCAAGGGCCGGATCTGGAAGTCGACCACCGGCGGCGTCGGCTGGGTCGACGCGGAGACGATGCTCATCGGCGACACGGTGATCCTGCCGGCGCAGGGCAACGCGCGCGGCATCGGCGTCGACGTCGACGGCTACATCTGGGCCGTCATCCTCGGCGGCACCACGGCGCATCGCATCCACCCGGACACCTACGAGATCACCACCTACGACGGCCTGAACCAGCCATATACCTACTCGGACATGGCCGGCGGGCAGATCAACAACGTCACCTGTAATCCGCCCAATTGAGGGTCGGAGCGGTGCGGCGGCGGGCAGGCGAGGGCAGGCGAGGGCAGGCGCGCTGTGGCATCATGCCGGCGACCTCGATGCTGTCCCTCGCAACCTCGCAGCGCGGCCGGTGGGTCGTGGTCCTCATGGCCTCGCTCGTGACCTCGCTTGTGGTCGGGCAGGCCCGCGCGCAGGACCCCGACCGCCCCGGCGACCGCGATCAAGACACGGAGGTCGCGGGCCCGCTGGCGCCGGTGCCCGAGCTGCCGTCCGAGTTGACGCCGCCGCCGCGCCTGGAGGTCCTGTACGCGCAGCGGCTCGGGCAGGCCGGACGACACGCCGAGGAGGCGGATCAGCTCGAGGCGCTGTGGCGCGAGCTCGGCGATCCGCGGCTGCTGTACCACGCGGCGATGGCCCGCAGCCGGGCCGGCCAGCACATGCTGGCGCTGCAGCAGCTGACGCGAATGGTCGAGCAATTGGGGCCGATGTCCGACGTCCTGCGGGCCTTCCTCGACGCCAAGATCGCCGGTGAACAGGCGCAGCTGGTGAGCGTGCGGGTCCTGCTGCGGGAGCAGATCGGGGGCGCGTCGCAGGCGGTGACGCCGGGCCCGGACGCGCGCGTCACGGTCGAGGCCGCCGGGGTGCCGGCGATGCCGATCGCCGCGGCGACGCTGCTGCGCCTCGATCCCGGGGCGTGGACGGTGCGCGCCCTGGTGCCCGGGTATCTGCCGATCGCCAGCCCGCAGCGGGCCGAGGCCGGGCCCGGCGAGGCGGTCTGGGTCGTGCTGCTCGCGCGCGAGCCGGCGCCGCAGGTCGCGGCGCCGCGGCCCCGCAGCGCCGCGCCGCCGCGCTTCGTGAAGGACAGGAAGCTCGTCATCGGCGTGACCGCGGCGATGGGCGTCGCGTTCTATACCGGCGTCGGCTTCGCGGTGGGCGGGGCCAACATCGAGTCGCGGGCGACCAAGAAGGACAAGGCGGCGCTCATGGACGCGGGGGTGGCCGAGGGCGCCACGCCGGACGCGGCCCAGCTGGCGGCGGTGGAGGCCGCGTATCCGACGGCGACGCTGCACCGCGAGCTGCGGCGCGCCGCGACCTTCCAGACCGCGGGCGCGGCGGTCATGATGACCGGGCTCGGCGCGGTGTTCGGGATCCTGCCGTCGCTGTTTCAGTCGAAGCGGCGGGCGGCGTACATCGAGCTGGGGGTCGGCGGCGTCGCGCTGGTCGGCGGGGCGGTGTGGATGCACGACTACCTGCGCCGCGACCAGGCCCGCCTCGGTCCGAGCGACCCCGAACACCGGGTCCACGAGAGCGGCATCGGCCACCGGCTCGGCGCGTCGATGCTGACCGGCCTCGGGATCGGCATGACCCTCGGGTCGGGGCTGTTGCTGCTCACCGACCACCTGTCGCGGCGCAAGCCCCTGAGCGCCCGCATCGCGCCCTACGGCGGCCAGGGGCAGGCCGGGCTGCTCGTGCGCGGGGTGTTCTGAGGTCTCAGCCGCCGGACCGGGTGGTGCACGCCGCGTCGCGGGCCCGGCCCTCGGCGATCACGGCGGGCGGCACCGGGCGCAGGTCCCAGACGACGCCGAACAAGGCGAGCAGGCGCAGCACGTAGTAGGTGACGTCGATCTCCCACCAGTAGAAGCCCTGGCGGGCCGAGCTCATGTAGTGGTGGTGGTTGTTGTGCCAGCCCTCGCCGAGGGTGACGACGGCGATGAGCCAGTGGTTGCGGCTGGTGTCACCGGTCGCGAAGCGGCGCTTGCCGACGACGTGCGCGAGCGAGTTGACGAGGAAGGTCGCGTGCCAGGTGAGGACCGTGCTGAGGAAGAAGCCGACGACCAGGCCCGACCAGCCGAACGCGTACCACACGGCCGTGCCGGCGAGCAGCGGCGGGAACATCCAGTGGCGGTCGAGCCACACGAGCTCGGGGTAGCGCGTGAGATCCTGGATGACCTCGCGGTCGGTGCCCTCGGTGTTCAGCTCGGCGATCCAGCCGACGTGCGAGTGCCAGAAGCCGCGCTGCAGCGGCGAGTGCACGTCCCAGGGCAGGTCCGAGAATTTGTGGTGGTGGCGGTGACGGGCGGCCCACCACAGCACGCCCTTTTGCCCCGAGGTCTCGGCCAGGAACGCGAGCACGAACTGGAACACGCGGCTGGTCTTGAAGGCGCGGTGCGAGAAGTAGCGGTGGTAGCCCGCCATCACGCCGAAGGTGCGGAGGAAGTAGAGGACGCCGCACACGATCCAGTCGACCGGCCTTGCGCCCGTCCACAGCGCGGCGAAGCAGGCGAGGTGGACCCCGAGGAAGGGCATGAAGCCGGGCCAGTACACGCCGCGATCGGCCGCGGGGAGCGGCAGATGGGCGAACCTCTCGGGGATGGCGATCGGCTCTTGCACGTGGCGAGAGCGTCGCAAATAGCAAGCGAGGCCGCCGTCATGATGCCGTCACACTTTGGTCCTCGAGTCCGGCGCCGCGTGAGGTCCGCGCTGCGCAAGCCCTCGCACGGTCGGTCGGTCGCGGGCGGCCCGCGGTCGGTGCCCGGTCGGCCTGTGGAGGCGTGCGGTCGGCGTGCGGTCGGCCTGTGGCGGCGCGCGGCGGACACAGGTCCGGAGCTGCTCACGCCAGCAGCGCGGGCACGGTTTCGCTGACCAGTCCCTCGTCCTTGCCGAAGCTGGCCTCCTGGCTGCCGAACAGCTTGAGCAGGGTGAAGGGGACCTTGCTGGCGTTGTCGCCGTCGACCCGGTGGTGCAGGTCCCCGCGCAGCAGGCCTCCGCCCTTGCCGAGCACGAGCATCGGGAAGTCGGTCATCAGGTGGTCCCACGGCAGGGCCACGCACGAGGTCGTGTAGATCACGGAATTGTCGAGCAGGTTTCCGTCGCCGTCGGGCGTGTCGCGCAGGCGCCGGACCAGCTCGGACAGGCAGCTCATCGTGTAGGCGACGCCCGCGTGGTGGCCCGCGGTCGCGTAGTCGACGCCCTGCGGGCTCAGGCGGTGGCCGAAGTCCTCGTGGAAGGTCACGTTGCCGAGCCCCGCCTCGATGTAGGGCGCGTGGCAGGCCGCGCAGCTGAACACCTGCGTGGCCACGCGGGTCAGCTCGCAGGACAGCGCGAAGGTCAGCAGGTCGGCGAAGGCGCGGCAGCGGTCGACGCTGATCGATCCGTCCGCGCCGCGGTTCGGGTAGGCCGCGTCGGGATCGATCGGCACGCCGCAGTCGGCGGCGTTGATCGTGGCGTCGATCTGGGTCTGCAGCTGGTCCAGCCCGTCGAGGTGGCGCTCGAGGCGGATCTGATCCTCGCGCCCGAGCTGCGCTTGCAGCTGGCGGGTGTCCTCGGCGATCACGTCGAGCAGCTGCTTGCGGCGCAGCAGGGCCGGGTCGGGCTGCTGCTCGCCCGACAGCGTCAGCAGCTTGGCGAACAGCGCCGCGGGGCTGTACTCCGGGGGGTTCGGCGCGTTGGGGCCGTTGAACGAGATGTTGAAGTCGAGCGCGCCGGCGCCGGTGACGTCGCTGATGCCGACGTGCACGCCGCCCGGGAAGGCGGTGTCGGCGTTGATCAGCGCCGCGATCTTCTGGTCGAGCGAGGGCAGCTGGACGTCGCCGCCGTCGACCGCCTGCGCGCCCGTCAGCACCGCCGCCGGCGCGGACTTGTGGGCGTAGATGGCCGGCACCTTCACGGCGAAGCCCGACAGCACCGACAGCCACGCCTTGAATTCGGCGAGCGGCACGAGCGACGGGCTGATCGCCCAGGCGTCGCCCTGACCGACCGCCGCCGGCACCCACTGCGTGGGGTCGGCCCCGTTGCCGAAGAACCAGGTGACGAAGCGCGGCTGCAGCGGCGTGCCGTCGGCGAGGGCGGTGCCGTTGCCGTTGAGCATCCCGGCCAGGCGCGGCAGCGGCACCGCGATCACGGCCCCGCCGAGCACGCCGCGCAGCAGGGCGCGGCGGGGCAGCAGCCTGCGGCGGGCGTTGGGCGTCGCTGGTGTGCGGCTCATGGCATGTCTCCCGGCCCGGGGGCGTCGGGCTTGATCTCGCTGCCCGCCGGGTTGGCGAAGCGAAAGTCGTCGTGGCTGACCATCGCCAGCAGCAGCTCGGCGAAGCGATTGCCGGCGCCGACCATCCGATCCTCGATCGCCGCCAGGGTCGCCGCCTCGCTCCCGTACGGCGGGTGCGCGGCCGCGTAGGTGTAGAGCTTGCGGACCAGGCAGCCCGGCGCGTCTGGGTGCCCGCGCAGCAGCGTCGCCAGCTCGGCCCCGTCGGCGAAGGGCAGGCCGTCGAGGTCGCCGCTGGCGTCGATCACGAGGCCCTGGTCGAACTCGCGGTAGCGGCCCATCGTGTCGAAGTGCTCGAGCGCCAGGCCGAGCGGGTCGGTGATGTTGTGGCAGCCCGCGCAGGCCGGGTTGTCGCGGTGCGGCGCCAACTTCTGGCGCAGCGTCCGCGGCTCGTTGCCCATGTCGTCCTTGTCGAGGTTGGTGTCGACGTTGGGCGGCGGCGGCGGCACGGTGCGGCACAGCAGCGACTCGGCGATGAACTGCCCGCGCTCGGTCGCCGAGGTGCGGGCCGGCAGCGAGTTCATCGCCAGCAGGAGGCCGCTGCCGATCAGGCCCAGGCGCGGGCTGTCCGCGGCCAGCTCGGCCGCCCGCCAGGCGTCTGGATCGACCAGCGGCAGCCCGTAGACCTGCGCCAGCTCGTTGTTCACGAACACCTTGCGGCTGTCGTAGAGGCTGAAGAAGTCGGTCGGCGCGGTGAACACGACGTCGTCGATGCGCGCCAGCAGCTCGTCGCGCATCGCGGCGCGCAGGGTCGGCGTCCACTCGGGGTACAGCAGGTCGTCCTTCAGCTTCTCGTCGAGCAGCCACAGGCTGTAGAGCTCGGCGACGAAGTTCTCCACGCCCTGCTTGGCCCGCGGGTCGGCGAGCATGCGCGCGGCCTGGGCCGCGATCCCGGCCGGCTCGGCCAGCTCCTCGCGCTCGGCGGCGTCGAGCAGCGCCTCGTCGGGCAGGGTGTTCCACAGCGTGAACGCGAGGCGCGACGCCATCTCGTACGCGCTGAACTTCAGCCGCCCGCCGTCGGCCGGCGAGGCTTGCCCGACCTCGACGCGGTAGAGGAAGTTGGGTGACTGCAAGATCGCCCACAGCGCGTAGCGCAGCGCCTCGCTGGCGTTCCCCGTCTCGGCCCCGATCGCGGCCGCGATCCCGAGGTAGCGCTCCAGCTCGGCGCCGGTCAGCGGGCGCCGCCACGCCCGGCGACCGAAGCTGGCGATCGCGTCGCGCGTGCAGGTGGTGTCGCTCACCAGCGCCGGGACGCAGGCCAGCCGCGGCGCCAGGGTGACGGGGTCGGCGAAGGCCTGCGCCGTCGCGTCGCCGAGCGCCGCCTCGTACTGGGCCACCCCGGCCGGCGACAGGGCCACCCGCGCCGCACCGACCGCGAAGAAGCCCTCCTGCGCCGAGTCGGCCTCGACGTCCAGCAGCGTCACCGGGCCGAGCAGATCCTGGACGCTGTGGCGAAACTCGGACCCGGTCAGCCGGCGGATCGTCGGCGCCGGCACCTGCGGGGGGGCGGGCGTCTCGTCCGTGTCGCCGCCCGACTCGCCCGCGTCGGTGCCTCCGCTGTTGCCGGTCACGCTGCTGCCGACCTCGCCGACCTCGCCGTCCGCCGCCACGCCCGCGTAGCAGGCGAGGACGAGGGAGCACGCGGTCGCCAGACCAACCACGCCGAGCTGTCGCGGATACACAGGCAGGCCGCCATCCTACCCGGGCACTTCGGGGCCGGTCAACGCGCCGACTCGGCCCGAGTGTCGCAGCCCCCAGGTCCTCCGCTGTCACCCCCTGCGGTCCCGCTGCGGTGGGCCCCGGGGAGCATCCTGAGATCTGGCCCGCCGTCGCGGCGACAATTCACTCGTCGGCCTCGCGCGGCCGCGATATGCAGGCTCCCATGTCACGCGCTTACGTCGTCCCACTCACGCTCCTGCTCCTGTCGTCCTGCAAACCCGCCGAGGAGGGCACGAGCTCCGACGGCACGGGCGGCGACACCGAGACCTCGAGCAGCACCACGTCGGCCACGACCCCCACCAGCGGAGACACCGCAGGCGTGTGTGTGCCGGGCCAGAGTCAGTCGTGCGTGTGCGACGGTGGAGCCCAGGGCGCCGAGGTTTGCAAGCCCGACGGCACCGGCTTCGGCGCCTGCGTGTGCGACGACCCGACCGGCGGCGTCTCGGGCGACGCGAGCACCAGCGCCGGTCCCTCGACCGACGTCACGATCACCACCGAAGCCACCAGCGACGCCACCACCGACGTGACCGCGAGCAGCACCGACGCGAGCACCAGCGGCGGCAGCACCAGCGGCGGCAGCACCACCGGCCAGGGCGGCGCCTGCCAGGATCTCATGAGCTTCGAGCTCGTCCCCGGCGACGCCACCCTCTCCGGCGGCTGGATGCTGACGATGAGCATGCTCGGCGAGGGCCAGGTCGCGAGCCTCCCCAACCCGATGATGAACAACATGGGCTCGGTGCTCTACAGCCCCGATATCCCCTGCGACGACACCTGGTACATCTGGGTCCGCGCCCTCGACCAGGGCAGCAACGACTCCTACTTCTGCACCCTCGACGGCGAGCCGAACCCGAAGCCGATCTTCGAGGGCGACTGCAGCAACCAGGGCAACAGCTACAAGTGGGCCCGCCTCAACTGGCGCGACCCGATGGCCCAGGCCTGCATGTACATCGAGGACCCGTGGGCCCCGATGTGGGCCGCCGGGGTCCACGAGATCGAGTTCAGCTACCGCGAGTCGTCCGCGATCGGCCGCATCCTCCTGACCAACGACATGAACTTGGTCCCGCCCTGAGGGCCCGGCGCCGCAGGCAAAACTGGCAGCGAAGCCCCGGGATCGGCGATGCTCTCGGGCGCAGGAGCCCGCGCCTGTCGCGCGCTCCGCCGTCAGCGAGACGCGCGTGGGGCTGGAGATCGCGAGCAGAAGCCTGTACGAAGGGACCGCATGTCACGCATCGCCAAGTCCCACGTCAACGCCGCCTTCGAGTGGGCGGCCGGCCAGATCACCGAGGCTGGCGGCCGCGACGGCATCACCAGCCGGGCCGAGATCCGCCACAAGATCGGCGAGCTCACCGGGCCCGAGCGCGACCTCGTCGACTTCTTCTACCGCTTCATCCTCCGCCAGGGCGCCGGCGCCAGCGAGCGCGTGACCCGGACCGACATCGACGCCGCCCTCGCCGTCGCCCGCGCCCAGCTGGTCGCCGCCTTCGACACCGACAACAACGGCCTGTCCGCCGACGAGGTCGCCGCCATGCCGCTGCTCGGCCGCCTCGCCGTCAAGGTCGCCCGCCGCCGCAGCCGCAGCGGCGAGGAGCTGGCCGCCCACTTCGAGGCCCTCGCCTTCAGCCTCGTGTTCGACGACTACAGCACCGAGCTGCACAACGAGCGCTTCCTCAGCTTCCACGCGCCGGTGCAGCTCGCCGAGCTGACCGCCCACACCTTCCGCGACGCGCTGCACCTCCACGGCGACGGCCCGCAGGACGCCATCGCCCGCATCGACGACGCCGAGCAGTTCTTCGCCCGCCTGGCCGAGGCGCACACCCCCGGTCAGACGGCGCAGGCCGTCGCGCTGGCGCAGGCGATGCAGTCGACGCTGAGCGACCTGCACGTCTACATCGTCGGCCAGGACGTGAGCGCGGCCCGGGGCGGCGCGCCGATCCACCCGGTCTACGTCGTCGGCCTCGCGCCCGACGGCAGCATCGCCGGCCTGCGCGCCCGCGTGCAGTGGAGCTGAGCCGGGCGCAGCCCGACGCAGCGCGGCGGACCTGAACGATCGCCTCGTGAACTCAGCGCTGTTCGAGCTGCGGGCGCGTTCGTTCAGACGCCCGCCGCTCGGGCCTTGCGCGCCCAGTAGCGATGAAAGGGTCGCCAGCCCGGGCGTCCCGTCGCCCGCGCGGCCGCGGTCCAGCCGGGGATCGCCGCGTGATGTTCGGCCCAGATCGCGGCGACGGCCGCCGCGTCGCTCGCGTCGACTGCCAGCGCCCGGGCCTCGAGCGCCGCACGCTCCCCCGCGAACGCGGCCCGCCGCGCCGCGTAGTCCTGCAGCGTGACCCGGTGCAGCCGCTCGTGCCGCCACCACAGGCTGTCGTCCGGCGCGTCACCGGCGACCGGCAGCGCGGCCCGTGGATCGCCGCCGAAGCCGACCGGCTTGAACACCGCGAGGCAGGGCGACGAGCTGCCGGTGAACCACATGCGCGGGCCGTCCGGCTCGAGCCTGGCCAGCATGCTCGCGGTCGTCTGGCCCGACGCGCGGGTCGGCAGCCAGCTCGCGTGGGCGCAGGGCATGTGCATACGCAGCCCGTCCTCCGGCCCGGCGTCGCCGTGATCGCGGAGCAGCCCCGCGAGCGCCGCCGGGTCGAGCGGGCCCGCGGAGGCCAGGCGCGTCAGCCCCCGCAGCGTGCAGGCCCGGCGCCGCTGTCCGCCGCTCATTACGCGATAGAACGGCCGCGCGAAGCTGCGGGCGAAGCCGAAGTCGGCGGCGCCGCGGCACCACCCGCGCGCCCGCGCCGTCGCATACGCCTGCGGATGGATCTGATCGAAGTCGTCCTCGATCGTCAGCACATTCGACAGCGTGTACGCCCCGGTGACCCGCCGAGCCGCCCACAGCGCCCCGGCCGTCTCGAGCACCCACGCCTCGCGCGCGTCGGCGAGGATGAACGACGAGCTGTAGCGCATCGACCGGTCGCGGTATCCCATGCGCCCGCCCTGGGGATAAACTGCCAACATTTCCACGATCACCGCGAGCGCCTCCGCGGCCGAGCTCGCCCGCGCGAGCGCGAGGCGCTGCAGGTCCATCCCCGTGATCCCGCGATCCGCCAGCGCCGGGCGCACGAACACCGCCTCGTTGGCGACCGCCACCCCGCGCGCGTTGACCCCCATCTCGCAGCCCCACATCCAGCGCGGCCGCGAGACCCACATCTCGTGGCTGGCGCCCGCCTGTGGCAGATCTAGCCCAGGTCCAGGGTGGGCCAGTTGCAAGCGCGTGTCGCCCGGGTGCAGCCCGGCCGCGTGGTGCTCGAGCAATTGCACCTCGTCGGGCTCGCGGTCGCTGTTCTTGGCGAGCCACACCCCGCCAGCGTCGACCAGCACGAGCGTGTCACACACGGCCGACCTCGCGTGCCGCCAGCACCTCGTCGGCCGCCCGCTCGCCGGCCTCGATCGCCCCGTCGAGGTAGCCGACCCAGCGCGTCGCCGTCTCCGTTCCGGCGAAGTAGATCCGCCCGCAGGGCGCCCGCAGGGCCGCGCCGACCCGCGTCAGCACCCCTGGCGGCATGACGCCGACATAGCAGCCGCGGCTCCACTGCTCCGCCGTCCAGTCGTGATCGACGTAATCGGACGGGCTCGCCGCGGCGGGCCCGAAGAAGCGCACCAGCGCCTCGACCACTGCGGCCCGCCTCGCCGCCGGCGCGAGCGCGGCGAAGCCCGCGACCGCGTCGCCGATCACGAAGCCGACCAGGGCCGCCAGGCGCCCGTCGTGCGAGCAATCGTCGAACACCATGCGCAGCAATCCCGCGTTCGACACGGCCTCGCCCGACAGCCCCTGCTCGCGCCAGAAGGCCCGCGGATAGGCGATCACGCACTTGACCACCGAGCCCATCGGCATCTGCTCGTGCACGACCTGCCGCAGCTCGGGCAGCGCCGGCGCAAATGTGATGTGTTGGGCCACCGCCGGCGGCACCGCGACGATCACACGGCCCGCGCGCAGCGCCTCGCCGGCCGCGGTCCGCACCGTCACGCCGGCCCCGTCCTGCTCGATCGCCACCACCGGCGTTTCCAGCCGCAGCGCCGCGCCGAGCGGCTCGGCCAGGCGCAGCGACAATTGCTGGACCCCGCCGCGCAGGCGCAGCGCCTGGGCCCCGTCGCGCACCTCGGCCAGCCGCGTGAACGAGCCGCCCGAATGTGTGTAGTGCAGGAAATACAGGAAGGAGATCGTCGCCGGCTCGCGGGCGAAGATCGCGTGCGTGGCGATCTCCAGCATGGCCCGCGCCGGCCTGCGCTTGACGTGCCGCGCCAGCCACTCGGCCACGCTCTGCCCGTCGAACTCGGCGGCCCGCGCCGCGCTCTCCGGCCGCCCGAGCGGCACCTGACGGGCCATCCGCTCGATCCGCCAGATCGCCAGCCCGAGCTCGACCAGCGCCAGCGCGGGGATCCGCGGCAGCAGGCCCTTGTAGGTGCGTCGCTCGCCGTCGAACTCGAGCACCTTGCGACCCTGGAGATGCTGCGGGAATGTCTCCACCCCCAGCTCCAGCGCCAGCGCCAGCACGCGGTCCTGCGTCGGACCTACCCACTGCCCGCCGAGGTCGACCGACTCCTGCGCGAACGGGACGGTCAGCGTGCGCCCGCCGACCCGCTCGCGCGCCTCGAGCACCCGCACCGCGACCCCGGCCGCCCGCAGCCGGCGCGCCGCCGTCAAGCCGGAGAGCCCCGCGCCGATGACAATCACCTCACTCGCTTCCGGTCCCGACATCGCCGTCGACGCTATCCGAAACGAGCGCCGCCGTCACGCGCCGCTCGAAGAAGAAAGAGAAGAAGAAGAAGAACGCGTAGATTTCAGGCGACAATTACCCTGACACCCACCGTCGGCGTATTCGGCACGATCTCGCCCACGTCGGCCTCTCTGGTGTATCGTCCGTGCTGATGCGCCCGGTCGCCGAGTCCCTGTCCGCGCTGTACCTCGCCGAGGAGCCGGGCGCGGTGCTCGGCGCGATCGCGGCTGTCGAGGCCCTCAGCAGCGGTCGCGTCCGCCGACCCGAGCGGGTGAACCGACGCACCGGCATGCCCGAGCGCGACGGTCTGTTCTGCGCGCGCATCTTCGGGCCGACCGAGGATCTCCGATGTCTGTGTGGCAAGCTGGTCGGACCCGAGTACGCCGGGCAGAGCTGCGACCGTTGCGGTGTGCTCTGCGGAGAGCGGCGGCTGCGCGGCGAACGCTGGGGACATATCGTGTCGCCGATGCCGTTGATCCATCCCCGGCTCGCGCCGCAGATCGCCGCGGCCCTCGGCTGTCGCGCGGCCGAGCTGCTCCGGGTCCTGCGCCTGACTCCCGACATACTCGCGGATGGTGAGGTCACGCCGCCCGCGGAGGGCGGTCGCATTCGTGGAATCTGGCAGCTCGCGGCGCGCCTCGGGGAGCAGGCGGCCGGGCTGCTGCTCACGCGGGTGCCGGTCACGCCCCCGGATTGGCGTGGCACCCGGGGTGACCCGCAGGACGCCGGTTACACGCGGCTGCTCAACCGCTGCGTTCGCCTCGAGCGCCTGCTCGAGCTGAACGCGCCGCAGATTATCCTCGACTACGAGGCGCTGATGACCCAGGAGGCGTTCGGGCGGCTGCATGCGGCCGTGGGGGCCGAGCTGCGGGCGCGCGGGCCGGTGATCGTGGCGCCGCACACCCCGCGAGCGGCGGCGCTGCTGGCCGCGATCTACGAGCGCCCCGCCGATGATGGTCCGCGTCTCGACTATGCGGCGCACCTCGACGCGGCCGGCGATCCGCGCGGGGAATTCATCCGCTTGCAGCTGGCGGGCCGCGGGAGCAAGCGGCAGTCCGATCTGCTGCGCCGTAACTATGATCGCTGGCTGGGGCCGCTCGCTGGCATCACGACCGAGGTGGGGTTTCGCCGCGGCTTCCTGGCGCAGTGCAAGGTCCCCGCGGATTGTCGTGACCCCGCGATCGGCGCTCCCATATGGGCGACCGTCGAGCAGCTCGATACACAACACGTCGAGCTCGTCACCGATCCGGTGATGCGCGGCCTGAAGCGCCTCGCGCTGCCGTTTCGCGCCGCGCTGGATCTGTGTCAGGGCGACCATGTGCTGTCGTGGATCGACACGCTCGAGCTCCGGCTCGCACGCTGCCCGCCGCCAATGGCCGAGCCGGTGACCCGCGGTGAGGCGTTGCCCGGCCTGCGCGCGCTCACCCTGGTCCACCGCTCCGTCACGGGCGTCCAGGACTGGCGCTGGTTCGACGGCACCCCGCTCGCCGGTCAGATCGAGCGCCTGCGCTTGGTCCTGGCGCTGGGTCGAATGGCGACCCTGCCGCTGCCGTGGTGGATCGGGTTCATGGGCCGTCACCCCCGGCTGTGCGTCCTCGATATCGAGCTCGGCAAGCGTCAGCTCGACCTCGAGCTGCGGCGCGACGGCGAGTGGCTGACCTTGCGGGTAAGGATCGGGCGCGCGCTGGTCGAGCGTTTGGCGATGGATGATACGGCGCTGGCGACGTCGCTCGGCGGCTTCTTGATCGCGGTGGATCCCGGCAGCATCGTCTCGCTGCGGGTCGACTGCGCCGTCAGTTGGGCCGGCGAGGCGCTGACCGGGCTCGCCGCGGCCCTGCGCGCACGCTTCGGCGCCTTGTTGACGCTGCCCGCGATCACCTGATCGCTACGCGAGGCCGCGATCGGCTTCTTCGTGGATTTCTTTGTGGCGGTTTCTTGGCGGTTTTCTTCGCGGTCGTTTTCTTCGCGGTCGTCTTCGCTGCGGTCGTCTTCGCTGCGGTTTTCTTCGCCGTTTTCTTCGCTACGGTTTTCTTCGCCGTTTTCTTCGCTACGGTTTTCTTCGCCGTTTTCTTCTTGGCGGTTTTCTTCGCGGTCGTCTTCGCTCCGCGGTCTTCTTGGCGGCCTTCTTCGCCGCGGTCTTCTTGGCGGTCTTCTTCGCCGCAGCCTTCTTCTTGGCGGCCTCCTTGGCGGCCTGCTGCGCCGCCGCGTAGTGCGCCACGTAGGCCTGCTGCGCCGGCGTCAGCTCGGGGTCGCTGTCATCGAGCGCATCCCACAATTCGTTCTCGATCCAGAAGCGATACACGAAGTGCTCGAAGTGCGGCGCGACGAGCCAGCTGTTAGCGATCACCACCTCGCGCGAAACCTCGAGCTCCGGGTCGTCGAAGGGGATCGGCGAGCAGAGCACCGGCGCGGTGCCGTCGGGGCGCACGTGCAGGTACCAGAACAGGCAGTCCTGCTGGTCGCGGAGGAAGCGGATCGTGTACGCCCCCGGCATCACCCGGCACGGCTGCGGCGCCTCGGACAGGTCCCACTCGCAGGCCGTGCACGAGGGCACCGCGCCCTGCAGCCCCGGGGTGGTCATGAAGCGCTCGAGCGCGGGCGGCAGCGTCAGCCCGAGCGCCGCGGCGCGGGCGAACAGCGGCGGGGGTCGCCGCGGCGGACGACGCGGGCGCCCCGGCGCGAGCCAGGCGAAGTCGCCGCGAAACAACCCCTCGTCGAGCGGCGGCAGGCTCGAATAGGGGTAGAGCGCGTAGGTGCCGTCGCAGCGGCGGTACGTGCCGAGATCGAAGGACCACCAGCCCCAGGTGAACGCCTTATCCATCGTGCTTGCCTCCTGCCGCGATCGCGGCGGCGCAGCATATCAGCTGTCGCGCCGGCTGTCGCCCGGGCGGTCACGGTGTGATCGTTTCACGCATCGTCGGGCCGCCGCCTGGCGCGAATCGCACGATCCACGTGTGCCTGTCCGTGCAGCCGTCGGGGACGCCGCAGCCGGCGATGAAGGTGTAGGTCCGTGCGTCGGCCGCCTTCGAGCGATGGAGCTCGGGGCCCATGATCGCGTTGGAGTCGCCGAACGCCATCTCGATCGTCGGCGAAGTCGCCTCAATGACGGGGCCGAGTCGCTCGAGGTTGAGCGACTGGGCAAACTGGACCTCGACGGTCGTGCTGTAGGAGCGACGGACGCTGACCGCGTTGAAGTGCCGCAGGGCCGCGTCGAGCTCCGCCTCCCCGCTCTCCAGGCGCCCAGCCTTCCACGCGTCCGCGAAGGGCGCGTCCGGCTTGAGGGTCACGAGCAGCATATCGGGCATGAAGATAGGAACCTCGAATGCGGCGAGCTGCGGATAGGTCTTTCGGATCGCCGCGAGATCGGCCTCGATCTCGCTCAACAAGGCCAGCGGGATCCAGATCTCCGCAGACTCCCGTGACGCGAGCATCAGGGCCTCGGGGGAGAAGCGCGGCTGTTGCTCGCGCATCAGCACCCCCTCGGGGATCTTGCCGAGCTCGACCCTCTCGCGCCCGGAGCCAGTCGAGGTCGCTCCGCCGCAACCGGCCATCGCCGCCAGCGCGAGCGCAATCACCCGCAACGATCGATTCAGCATAGCGATACGCCCCCGTCGCTTGGGTACCACAGAATGCTCCGCCGGCCGCGGCCGTCCAGCGCCATGCCCGCGCGCGAAAACGGGACTTGTTCACGGGTGGAATTACCCGCCTAATGGCGATCATGATGACTCTTTCGGCGACGTCTCGAGGGCTCTCCCGGGTGGCGATGATGGCGGCGGTCCTCGGCGCGGGGGCCTGCGGTGACGACCAGAACAGCAGCGACGCCGCGACCGGGGGGACTGGCACACTCGGGCCGACGACGCCGACGACGCCGACAACGCCGACGACGGGCGATAGCGCCGGGCCGACCGGCAGCAGCGGCGACGCTGGCACGGCGACGGAGAGCGGCGGAAGCGACTCGCAGACCGCCACGACCTCCGGCGCGCCGACGGGGTCGACGGCGGGCGACAGCACGTCTGGCGCCGGCAGTTCGACGGGCGCGATCGACGACACGGGCGCAGGATCGTCGAGCACAGGGCCGGCGCAGCCGGTGTGCGGCAACGGCCTGCTCGAGGAGGGTGAGGCGTGTGACGACGGCAACGACTTCGACAAGGACAGCTGCTCGAATCTGTGCACCAAGGTGCCTTGCGACCAGCAGGAG
>NZ_JADJNN010000022.1 GCF_016714285.1 Nannocystis sp.
GCTGGGTCGGCATCGGCTACGGCAAGGCGAAGGAGGTCCCGGAGGCCATTCGCAAGGCCAACGACCTCGCGCGCAAGAACCTCTTTCAGGTGCCGCTCGCCGGCACCACGGTGCCTCACGAGGTCATCGGCGAGCACGGCGCGGGCCAGGTCCTGCTTCGTCCGGCATCGCCGGGTACCGGTGTCATTGCTGGCGGCGCGGTGCGTGCCGTCGTCGAGTGCGCGGGCATCCACGACATCCTCAGCAAGTGCATCGGCACGAACAACCCGCAGAACGTCATCCACGCGACCGTCGACGCGCTCAAGCGCCTGCGGGCACCCGAGTCGGTGGCGCGCCGCCGTGGGTTGCCCTTGGCTGAGATGACGGCCTAGCCGGAAGGGAGCCTCCACCATGGCGCTCAAGCTCAAAGTGACCCTTGTCCGCAGCCCCATCCACCGCGAGGAGTCCCAAAAGGCGACCGTTCGCGGCCTCGGCCTGCGCCACCTCCACCACGCGCGTGTCCTCGAGGACACGCCGGCGATCCGCGGCATGATCACCAAGGTGCAGCACCTTGTCACGGTCGAGCCGGCTGACGACGCCCAGTAACCGGGAAACAACGATGGGTACTACACTCGAAACACTCCAGCCGCCGGCTGGCGCCCGTAAGCGGCGCAAGCGGGTCGGTCGCGGCATCGGCTCGCGTCGCGGCAAGACATCCACCCGTGGCGTGAAGGGCCAGCTCGCGCGCCACAACCAGATGCCGGACCACTTCGAGGGCGGCCAGAACCCGGTCCAGCGGCGGATCCCGAAGCGTGGCTTCGTCAACATTCACCGCGTGGAGATCCACGGCGTCAACGTGGGTCGCCTCGAGGGTGCCTTCGCGGCGGGTGAGTCGGTCACGGTCGACAGCCTCCACGCCAGAGGGTTGGTGCCCAAGCGCGCCAAGCTGGTCAAGCTGCTCGGCGAGGGTGAGCTCAAGACCCGGCTGGACATCCAGCTCCATGGGGTCAGCGAGTCGGCCAAGCAGAAGATCGAGGCGGCGGGGGGCTCCGTGCGGGTGCTCGCCAAGCCCGAGCCTGACGCGGCCTGAGGACCGGGCGTCTGTAGCAGCGACCGTGATCCCCGGCGAAGGCGTGGGGGTCCGGTCGATGTTCGTTTGTGGCCCAGGCTGGGCGCGGGTGACCGCGTCGACTCACGGCCTCGGGGCTCGTGGGGGGCAGACGCGGCGTGGTCGAGATTGAGGTACAACGTCGCGGGGGCTGGCTGAGGCCGTCAGATCTTCCCCGCAACCAGGCAAGCTGGAACCGCCGATGGGTGTCATCATCAACATTTTTAAGCTGCCCGAGCTGCGCAAGCGGGTGTTGTTCACGCTTGCCATGCTGGCCGTGTACCGCTTCGGCGTGTTCGTGGCTTGCCCCGGGGTCGACCGTACGGTGATGGACAGCATCGTCCGCCAAGGTGCGGGCGGCCTGCTCGGCTACCTCAACATGTTCAGCGGCGGTGCGCTCAGCAACCTGAGCGTGTTTGCGCTGGGCATCATGCCGTACATCAGCGCCAGCATCATCATGCAGCTGATGACCGCGGTGATCCCAAGCTTTGAGGCGCTCAGCAAGGAGGGCGAGAGCGGACGCCGCAAGATCAACCAGTACAGCCGGTATGGCACCGTGTTCCTCTCGGTCATCCAGGGCTGGTTCATGGCCACCTGGCTCGAGTCGCAGAACACACCCGGTCAGGCGCTGGTGCTGGAACCGGGCTTCGGCTTCAAGATCATGACGATCTTGACCCTGACCGCTGGCACCTGCTTCATCATGTGGCTGGGCGAGCAGATCACCGAGAAGGGGATCGGCAACGGGATCTCGCTGGTGATCTTTGCTGGCATCGTCGCCGACCTGCCGGTCGCCATCTATCAGCTGTGGCAGAAACAGCAGGACGACCCGGAGTCGTTCGGGCCGATGTTCCTGGCGATCCTCGTAGCGATCGTGGTGTCGGTGATCGCCTTCGTGGTCATCATGGAGCGCGGCCAGCGGCGGATCCAGGTCCAGTACGCCAAGCGGGTGGTCGGTCGACAGATGTTCGGCGGCAGCGCCAACTACCTGCCGCTGCGCATCAACAGCGCCGGCGTCATCCCGCCGATCTTCGCCAGCTCGATCCTCATGTTCCCGAGCCAGATCGCCGGCATGACTGGATATTTGCCGCTGCAGACCCTGTCCAACGCGCTGCGCTACGATGGCTGGCTGTACATCACGGTGTTTGTTGCACTCGTGATCTTCTTCACATTCTTCTACACCTCGCTGCAGTTCAACCCGGTCGATGTGGCCGACAACTTGAAGAAGCAGAACGCCTCGATCCCCGGCATTCGTCCCGGGAAACGGACCGCCGAGTACATCGACTTCATCCTGACCCGGCTGACCTTCGCGGGCGCCTTCTACATCGCCGCTGTGTGCGTCCTGCCGACCTTCCTGCAGACCAAATTCAACGTCCCCTTCTACTACGGCGGCACTTCGTTGCTGATCGTGGTCGGTGTGGCGCTGGACACGGCGCAGCAGATCGAGAGCCACCTGGTGACGCGGAGCTACGAGGGCTTCGCCGGACCTGGTGGACCTCGCATCCGGGGACGCCGGGGCTGATCCAAACTCACGAGCGGAGAGGCTCGGCGAAAGCGCCCCCGGCTGGACTTGGCCGGGGTTTTTTGCCACCCTGCGCGCTCTTTAGACCACCATGAACGATCTGCACGCCACTACTTTCGAGGCCACCGTGGTCGCTGAGTTGCCCCAGCACCTCTATCGCCTCGAGGCCGAGTATCCGGCAGGAGCTGTCCTCACGGCCAGCCTCTCGCTCGATGCGCGGCGCATCGGCGTGCACGTTCGGACGGGGCAACGTGTACTGGTCCAGCGGGCCAGTCTCGATCCAGGTCGCGGCATTATCACCGGTTTGGCGCTGCGCCAGCGTTGAGGTGTCGACGACTTCACCAGAGGAAGCAATGAAAGTCAGAGCCAGCGTTCGAAAGATCTGCGACAAGTGCAAGGTCATCCGCCGCAAAGGTGTGGTTCGGGTGATTTGCGATAACCCCAAGCACAAGCAGCGGCAGGGATAGGACAACCACCATGGCACGCATCGCTGGGGTGGACCTGCCCCGTAACAAGCGCGTGGAAATCGCGCTCACATACATCTACGGCATCGGCCGCGCCTCGGCGCGGCGGATCCTCGACAAGTCCGGCATCGGCCTCGCGCTGCGCACGGACGACCTGACCGACGACCAAGTGCAGAGCATCCGCACCGTCATCGAGTCGGATTTCCAGGTCGAGGGCGACCTGCGGCGCGACGTTCAGATGAACATCAAGCGCCTGATGGACTTGGGCTGCTACCGCGGCCTGCGTCATCGTCGCGGCTTGCCAGTCCGCGGTCAGCGGACCCACACGAACGCTCGCACCCGCAAGGGTCCGAAGCGCGGCAGCGTCGCGCAGAAGAGGAAGGCCTGACGCATGGCGAGTCCAAACCAGCAGCAGGACAACAAGGGCAAGCAGCAGAAGCGTCGCGCGAAGAAGAACGTCGCGACGGGCATTGTCCACATCAACTCCACCTTCAACAACACCCTCATCACGATCACCGACGTCAACGGGAACACCGTGGCGTGGGCTTCGTCGGGCGTGCGCGGCTTCAAGGGCTCGCGCAAGTCGACGCCGTTCGCCGCCCAGCTGGCGGCGGATGACGCGGCCCGCAAGGCGCAGGATCACGGCATGCAGTCCGTGTCCGTGCGTGTGTCGGGTCCCGGCGCCGGCCGCGAGTCGGCGCTTCGCGGTCTGCAGAGCTCGGGGCTTCGGATCACCTCGATCAAGGACGTCACCCCGATCCCCCACAACGGTTGCCGCCCGCCGAAGCGGAGGAGGGTCTGAACCATGGCACGCTACATTGGTCCCGTGTGCCGGCTCTGCCGGCGTGAAGACGCCAAGCTGTTCCTCAAGGGCGATCGCTGCTTCTCCGACAAGTGCGGCTACGAGCGGCGACAGTATCCGCCGGGTCAGCACGGTCAGGGTCGCAAGAAGCGCCCCAGCGACTACGGCCAGCAGCTGCGCGAGAAGCAGAAGGTCAAGCGCATCTACGGTCTGCTGGAGAAGCAGTTCCGCGGCTACTACTACAAGGCCTCGCGCATGCGCGGCGTGACGGGTGAGAACCTGCTCATGTTGCTCGAGCGCCGCCTGGACAACGTTGCCCTGCGCTTCGGCTTCTCATCGAGCCACGCAGAGGCGCGACAGCTGGTCCGTCACGGACACTTCACGGTCAACGGCAAGCGCATCAACATCCCGTCGTACCAGGTTCGCCCGGGCGACACGATCGAGGTCCGCGAGCGCAGCCGGAAGGTCCAGAAGATCGTCGATGCTCTCGCCAATGTCGACCGCGTGCCGCGACCGGCCTGGCTCGAGCTGGACAAGGACGGGATGCGGGGCAAGGTCACCGCGGCCCCGACGCGTTCGGATATCTCGTCGGACATCGACGAGCAGCTCATCGTCGAGCTTTACTCGAAGTAAACGGAGGGACGGATGCAGGATCAGAACACCATCGCCAGAAATTGGCGCGATCTCATTCGACCGAAGAAGCTCGAGGTCGACACTGCCACGCTCACCGAGACCTACGGGAAGTTCACCTGCGAGCCGTTGGAGCGCGGGTACGGCATCACCCTGGGTAACAGCCTCCGTCGCGTGCTCCTGAGCTCGCTGCAGGGCTCGGCGATCACGACGGTGCGCATCGAGGGTGCGCTCCACGAGTTCACCACCGTGCCCGGCGTGGTCGAGGACGTCACGGACGTCATCCTCAACGTCAAGACTCTGCTCATCCGCATGGACGACGCGACCCCGCGTACGCTCGTGATCGACAAGCAGGGCGAGGGCGAGGTCACCGCGGCGGACATCCAGTGCCCGACGGGCGTCAGCGTGCTGCGCCCCGAGCAGCACATCGCCACGATCAGCAAGGGCGGCCGGTTGCGCATGGAGATGACCAGCGCGATGGGACGCGGCTACTTCACCGCCGACCAGAACAAGGCGGAGGGCATGCCGATCGGGGTGATCCCGATCGACTCGCTGTTCTCGCCGATCCAGAAGGTGAACTACCGGGTGACCAACGCCCGCGTCGGTCACCGCACTGACTACGACCGGCTGGCCCTCGAGGTCTGGACCGACGGCTCCGTGCGTCCCGAGGACGCCGTGGCCTTCGCCGCCAAGATCCTCAAGGAGCAGCTCTCGATCTTCATCAACCGCGAAGAGATCGAGGAGGCGGCCATTCCGCAACAGAGCGAGACCGACAAGCTCAACGAGTACCTGTGGCGCTCGGTGGACGAGCTCGAGCTCAGCGTGCGCTCCGCGAACTGCCTGCAGAACGCGAACATCCACTACATCGGCGACCTCGTGCAGCGCAGCGAGGCCGAGATGCTCAAGACCAAGAACTTCGGCCGTAAGTCGCTCAAGGAGATCAAGGAGATCCTCGCGCAGATGGGCCTGTCTCTCGGCATGAAGATCGACAACTGGCAGGGGCCGCCGCCGGCTCGCGAGGAGACCTAACCCATGCGTCACCAGAACACGGGTCGCAAGTTGAGCCGTAGCTCGTCCCATCGGGCGGCCATGTTTCGCAACATGGTCACCTCGCTGATCGAGCACGAGCGCATCACCACCACCGAGCCGAAGGCCAAGGAGCTGCGCCGCTTCGCGGAGAAGACGATCTCGATCTCGCTGCGCCTCGGCGAGATCCTCGGCAAGTCCAAGGAGCAGCGCACCCCGGCCGAGCAGGGACGGTATGTCCACGCCCTGCGCATGGCCAGCCGAATGATCCGGACCCGCGAGGTCCTCCACAAGCTCTTTGACGATGTCGCCCCGAAGCTTGCCGGACGTCCTGGCGGCTACACGCGCATCGTGAAGATTGGTCAGCGCGTCGGCGACGCCGCGCCGATGGCGATCATCGAGCTCGTGTCCGCCGGTGCACCGAAGGCCAAGGGCGCCAAGCCGGCCCCGACGCCGACGGGCACCGATACGGCTGACTGAGCCACTGCAGCCTGTGGGTGCCTCCGGGCACCGACGAGCGAGCCCGCTGGAGTTCTCCAGCGGGCTCGTCTTTCTCGTGCTGGGCTGGAGCGGGTTTACATGACCTGCTCGTACACGAAGTCGTGGCCGGGATGGTCGGCGTCCTGGCCGGTCGCCATGTGGCAGCCGACGCAGAGGCCCTGACCGGGGGCCGAGCCCATGCTGCCGGGGCCGTCGGCGACGACCCCATTGTCGTCGTGCGGTGCTGGCGAGGTATCGGGGACCTGCTCGTACCAGTACCAGTCGTCGCCGGTCATGCCGGCCTTGATGTGGCGGTAGACGGCGTAGCCGACGATGTTGGCGCCGGCGTCGTCGTAGAGCTCCTTCACGGCGGCGGAGTCGACGGGGTACTCGTCCTGGGTGAGGTGGCCGCTGAGGATCGCGTTGGAGCAGATGCGCTGCTTTCCGTGCGGAGAGATCGAGATCGGCTCCTGGACGCCCATCTGGCACTTCCAGCTCTTGTAGTGACCCTCCTTCAGCCAGGCCTGCATGTCCGCGTGGCCGCTCGTCGGCGGGACCTTGGCGGGGTCGTCGACCGGATCACCGGTGGTGGGCTCGGTCGCGGCGCCTGTGTCAGCGCTGGAGCTGCCGTCTGTATCGCCCGTGTCATCTCCGCAGCCTGGCAGCAGCGCCAGCGCAACGATCCATGTCCGAATCTTCATGGGGAATCCTCTGAGTTTGAGTGAAGCGCAGCGCATGGCGCCGTCGTGGCGTAACGCGGCATCGTGGCGCCATGTTACGCACGCAGGAAACGAGGGGGCCTGTTTCTTGCGGTTTTGCCCGTCGGGGATAGTCTCGCGGCGTGTTCACCGAGCTCGACGAGAGAGCAGTCTTCGCGCTGGTTGCGCTCGGACTGTTGCTGTTGCTGCTGGTGTTGGTGCGTGTGACTCGCGGTGTCGGCAAGCTGCCCGCGAAGGTGATCCCGCTCGGCGGGGGCCATCGGCTGCAAGTGGTCGAGCTCGAGGGGCGACGTCTGCTGATCGGCACCGGGCCGAGCGGTCCGCCACAGCTGCTGACGGAGCTCGCCGAGCTGCCAGCGTGGACCCACAACGAGGTGCACGGCGACGGGCAGGTGCCCCATGGCCCTTGAGCTGCCAGTGGGGCTCGCGGCCTGGGCGGCCCTGAGCGCGGCGCCGTTGCTGGCGATCACGTGCACGGCGTTCACCAAGGCGAGCGTCGTGCTCTCGGCGCTGCGGGTTGGGCTGGGCGCCGAGCTGCTGTTGCCGTGGAGCGCCGTGTTCGCGCTGAGCCTGGCGATCACTGCGGTGGTGATGGGCCCGGTCGCGGCGGCCAGCTTCGAGGCGCTCGAGGCCGCCGGCGGGATCGAGAACCTTACTCAAGGGCCAGGCTATCAGGTTGCCGACGTGCTCGCGCCGCTGCTCGAGTTCCTGTCCCGTCACGCGGACGCGGCCGAGCTCGAGTTCTTCGGTGAGCTGCAAGGGCTGCCCCCGGAGCATCCCCTGGCGCTGATCCCCGCCTTCCTCGTGACCGAGCTGGGCGAGGCCTTGCAGATCTCCTTGCTCATCCTGGTGCCGTTCGTGCTCGTCGATCTGGTCGTCGCCCAGGTGCTCCTGCTGCTCGGGCTCGCCGGCGGAAGCTCGCAGCCGCTGGTCAGCTTGCCGCTGAAGATCGCCCTGTTCCTCGCGGTCGGCGGCTGGGACGTGATCGTCCGCGGACTCGTGGAGGGCTACGCATGAACGGGGCGCTGATCGAGGAGGCGCTGCGTATGGCAGTGGCGCAGGTGTTGCCCGTCGCGCTGGCTGCGGCGGGCGCCGTGTTGGTCGCCGGGCTGCTCGCGCAGCGATTCGGCCTGCACGACCCGACGCTGGTGCTGCTGGCCCGAGCGACGGCAGTGTTGGCGGTTCTGGCGGCCGGGGGTGCGGCGTGGCTCAGCGAGACGGCGAGCTGGACCACGACGCTGTGGCAGCAGATCGCGGCGGTCGGGCAGGGCAGGCCGCCGTGACATCGGCGCTCGGGGGAGGCGAATCGCGGTGAGCGGGGGGCTGGCGCTGCTGGGCTGGGGCGCGCTGCGGCTGTTCGGCCTGCTGCGCGCACAGGCCCTGTGGCGCGACGCGATCGGTCCGCTGTGGGAGGGCGTCGCCGCGGGGCTAGCGATCTGCATCGCGGTGGTGGTGCTGCCCGCGACCGCGCCAGAGTCGGTGCCGCTGACGCGCTGGCTGCTCGTCGCGGCGTGTGAGCTGCTGCTCGGCAGCGTGCTTGGTGTGATGCTGAGCCTCCCGGGCGCAGCGCTGCTCGGCGCTGCTGGCCAGAGCGCTGCCGGCTTGCAGCTGCGTGGTCGGAGTCTGTCGCTGCTGTTGCTGGTGGCCTGTCTCGCGGGTGGCTTGCTCGCGGGGGTCCATCGCCCGCTGCTGCTCGCGCTGCGCGAGATCCTCGGTCTGTGGCCGGTCGGTGCACCGGCCCGATGGTGGCCCGGGTTGCCGACGCTGGCCTCGTGGGTCGTCAGCGCGGGGCATGGTTGCCTCGTCCTCGCTCTGACTTTTGCGACCCCGGTGCTGCTCAGCGCGGCGACTCTCGACCTCGGGCTGCGTCTGGCGAGCCGCGGCGTGGTCGCGCCGGTGGTCGAGCTGTTGCGTCCATGGTTGGTGGTGGTGGCCGCGTTGGTGAGCCTTGGAGCAGCGTGGGCCGCCTATCCACACGCCTGGCTGCGCGCCTGGCCGCAGCCGTGACGCGGCTTGGCGGCGCAGGCTCGTGGTGCGATGCTACGAGCATGACGCACGGCCGAGCCGGTCGGTGGGGAGTCGCCCTGGCGGCGCTGCTCGCCTGCAATTCGGGCGAGCCGATGCCGCCGGAATTGCAGCGGCTGCGTCTCCCGACGGGCGCCTTGCTCACGCCTGAGAGTGAATGGTTGATGGTGACCAACAGCAACCTCGACCAGCACGAGGACGCGAGCACGCTGGTGGCGATCGATCTGAAGCGCCTCGACGCGGCGCTGCAAGCGACCCCGCTGCTGCCAGGCGCCAGGCTGACGGCCGCCAACCCGTGTCGGAGCACCGGCGATGGCGACGTCGCACCGCGCGAGTGCGAGGCACAGTGGTTCCTCGCCCGCAGACACGCGTTGCGGCTGCCGAGCGGCGCCGGCAACATCGCGCTCGATCGCCCGAGCGGCGCCGACGGTCCGCTGCGTTTGCTGATCCCCTCCAGCATCGCCCAGGCGGTGACATGGGTCGACGTCGTGCCGGCCGACGGCGGTCTGAACTTCAAGTGCGGCCAGGTTGGCGAGGGTGACTGCGACAGCGACCACGTGCTCGAGTACCTCGACAATCGTCCCGACGCAGCCCATTTGCCGGCTGACCCGGCGCGGATCTTCGTCGGTGATGGGGGCTTTCGTTACGCCTATCTGCCGCACCTCAAGGGCGTGAAGGACGGAGACAGCGCGATCACCCTGATCGCCCTGGACGCCGAGTACGGGCCCAAGATCACGGATATCGAGACGGGATTTTATCGGTCCGATCCGATCAACAGCAACACCCTCGCCGGGGGCTTCGCGGTCGCGCAGCGGGCTTGCGATCCAGCCGATCCGCCGGCCGACACACGCGGTTGCACCCGGCCGCTGCTCTACACCACCCACCGCTTCTGGCCCGGCGTGCGTATGTTCTCCGTGTTCGCCGGGCGTGACACGATCATCCCCGGGGACGACGATCCGTTGGTCGGGGTCAACCCGACACAGTCCGCAGATCGTCCGTTCATGGCCGACCTCAAATTTGAGGACCCGGAGACGGGTGAGCGCTTGCTGGTCGTGCACACCACGCCGCCCGCACTGTCGCTCGTCGACACCCGGCTCGACGACGACAAGCAGCCGGTCAATCGGCAGATAGCGACCGTCGCACTGTGTCGCAACCCCAACGTGTTGGCGATCGACCGGCCGGCGGTCGGCGAGCGGCTGGCGCTGGTCAGCTGCTACTCCGACGACCAGGTCGCGGTCGTCGGGCTCGGCGCGTTTCAGGTCATCGCCACCATTGAGGTCGACGACGGGCCCAACGAGCTGGTCATCGACGACCTGCGCCGTCGCCTCTACGTGGTGAACACGCTGGCCAGCACGGTCGACATCGTCGAGCTCGAGCGGCTTTCGCCCGACTTCTTGCGGGTGGTCGCGCGGGTCGGGCTCAAGGACGACTGAGGGTGCTCAGCTGACCTTGTTGCGGCGGGAGAACAGCTTGCGCATCCATTCGCCGAGCTGCTCGCCGCGGAAGGTGAGGCGGTTGGTGAGCACGAACTCCTGGATCGCCTCGTTGAGCGCGCTGGCCGAGGCGTAGCGGTCGTCGACGTTGCGGGTGAGCGCCTTCAGCAAGATCTGCTCGAGCTGCGCCGGGATCGCGGGGTTGAGCTCGCTCGGGCGAGGCACCCGACACTGGCGCACGGCATCGAAGGTCTCGAGGTCGCTGTCGCGGCGGAACAGACGGCGGGCCGTGAGTAGCTCGAAGAACACGATGCCGAGGGCGAACACGTCGCTGCGCGCGTCGAGCGGGGTGCCGCGGACCTGCTCAGGCGACATGTACGCGAGCTTGCCCTTGATGATGCCTGCCTGGGTCTGGATCGACGATCCGACGGCCTTGGCGAGACCAAAGTCGATCAGCTTGACCTCACCCTCGTAGGAGATGAGCAGGTTCGGCGGGCTGATGTCGCGGTGGATGATGTTGAGCGGCTTGCCGTCGTTGCCCTTCTTGTTGTGGGCGTAGTCGAGGCCGTCGCAGGCGCGGCTGATGATGTGGCAGGCCTGGGGCAGCGGGATGCCGCGACCGAGCTTCTGATGCAGGTCGAGGATGGCGCCGATGTCGCGACCGTCGACGTACTCGAGGGCGATGTAGAAGGAGTCCTCGTGCCGGCCGAGCTGGTAGATCTGGCAGATGTTGCCGTGCTGGAGCTGGACGGCCAGCTTGGCCTCGGCCTGGAACATGCCGATGAAGTTCGGGTCGCGGGCGATGTGCGGCAAGATCCGCTTGATCGCCACCGGCTTCTCGAAGTTGTCGGCGCCGGTCTGGGTCGCCTTGTACACCTCGGCCATGCCGCCAGCGCTGATGCGCTCGACGATCTGATACGGGCCGATTCGGTCGGGTACTGCCAACGCACCCCAGTTAATCGCTGTCTTCCAGGCAAGTCAACGCGAGGGCGAGGGCGAACACGCGCGATGTCCCGGCGGCGGGCGGGACTGGTCGAGTGTTTGCTGATCTTTGCGGGCTTGGGTCGATCTTTCGGGCGATTGTGTGACCAAGAAGTGGTCCGCCCGCGTCGGCGATGCACCGGCGCGGGCGAACGATCTCTCGTGACGATCTGGCCGGCTGTCGTGATTCGCAGCTCAGGCCTCGGCGCGCGGCGTCTCGTTGCTGCCGGCTTCGCGCGGCTCGACGACCTCGCTCGGGTCGAGGTCGGTCTTCGCCTTGGCGCCGAGCAGGCTCGGCTCGAGCGCCGCGGCCAGCACTTGTGACATGTCCTCGGCGAAGATGAACTCCATCTGCTCGCGGACATCGGCCGGGACATCGTCGACGTCACGGGCGTTGCGCTGCGGGAGGATGACCCGCGTGAGGCCAGCGCGGTGGGCTGCCAGCACCTTCGACTTGATGCCGCCGACCGGGAGCACGCGGCCGCGGAGGGTGCACTCGCCGGTCATGGCGGTGTCGGGGCGGACCCGGCGACCGGTGAGCAGCGAGGTGAGCGCGGTGAAGATCGTCACTCCGGCGGAGGGGCCGTCCTTGGGCACGGCGCCGGCGGGCACGTGGATGTGGAGGTCCTGCGTGCTGAGGAAGCTGGCGTCGATGCCGAGCGAGTCGGCGTTGCTGCGCACGTAGGTGAGCGCGGCGCGGGCCGACTCCTTCATGACGTCGCCCAGCTGTCCGGTGATCTCGAGGTGGCCCTTGCCGGGCATCCGCGAGGTCTCGATGAACAGGATGTCGCCGCCCACCGGGGTCCAGGCGAGGCCGGTGGCCACGCCGGGGACGGAGGTGCGTTCGGCGACCTCGCTGATGAAGCGCACCTTGCCGAGGTACTTGTGCAGGTCCGCGGGTTCGATGGCGATGCGGGCGGGCTTCTCGTCGCTGCTGCGGGCGAACTCGAGGGTGAGCGCCCGGCACAGCTTGGTCAGCTCGCGGGTGAGCTGGCGGACGCCGGCCTCGCGGGTGTAGTCGCGGATGATGGCGCGCAGGGCGTCGTCGCTGACGCTCAGCGTGCCCTCGGCGATCGCGTGGGCTTTGAGCTGCTTGGGGAGGAGGTGCTGCTTGCCGATGTGCAGCTTCTCTTCCGCGGTGTAGCCGGAGACCTCGATGATCTCGAGGCGGTCGCGCAGCGGGGCCGACAGCGTCTCCAGGCTGTTGGCGGTGACGATGAAGGTGACCTCGGAGAGGTCGAAGGGCAGCTCCATGTAGTGGTCGGTGAAGGTCTTGTTCTGTTCGGGGTCGAGGACCTCGAGCAGGGCGGCCTCGGGCGAGCCCATCCAGCCCTGGCCGAGCTTGTCGATCTCGTCGAGCAGGACCACGGCGTTCTTCTTGCCGGCCTTCTTCATGGCGTGGATGATGCGGCCGGGGAGGGCGCCGACGTAGGTGCGGCGGTGGCCGCGGATCTCGGCCTCGTCGCGCACGCCGCCGAGGGCGATGCGCACGAAGGGGCGGCCGGTGGCGTCGGCGATCGACTGCCCGAGGGAGGTCTTGCCGACCCCGGGCGGGCCGGCGAGGCAGAGGATCGTGGCGCGGCTGTTGTTGCCCGACACCTTGAGCACGGCCATGTGCTCGAGGATCCGCTTCTTCACCTCGTCGAGGCCGAAGTGGTCGTCATCGAGCTTCTTGGCGACGGCGTTGAGGTCGATCTCTGCCCCGGCGCGGACGCTCCACGGGAGGTCGGCGATCCACTCGAGGTAGGTGCGGATCACGTTGTATTCGGCCTGGGCGCTGTTCATGCCCTCGATGCGGCGTAGCTCGCGGTCGGCGACGCTGCGGGTCTCCTCCGGGAGCTCGGCCTTGTCGAGGCGCTCGCGCAGGGTGGCGAGCTCATCGCTGCGCGGCTCCTCGCCGAGCTCCTTCTGGATCGCGCGCAGCTGCTGGCGCAGGAGCACCTCGCGCTGGCCGGAGCTGAGGCCCTTGCGCACCTCGGTGTCGATCTTCTTGCGCAGCTCGGCCATGGTGCGGGCCTCGACGAGGAGGCGTGTCACGAGGCGCAGGCGCTCGCTGGCTTCGCGGGTGAGCAGGACCTGGACCTCCTTCTCAGTGTCGAGGCCGAGGGCGGCGGCGACGCGGTCGGCGAGCAGGCCGGGGTCATCGGCGCGGCCGAGCATCTCGATCCACTGGCCGAAGTTGGCGACGACCTCGGGGGCGACCTCTTGCAGCTGCTCGCGGACCTGGGTGCTGAGCGCCTCGGCGAGGGCGCGGGCCTCGGCGGGGTCGTTCACGAGGTCAGGCAGGGCCTCGCCCTCGACCATCCAGTAGGGCTTGGAGTGGAGCAGGTTGCCGAGTTGGAAGCGGCCGATGCCCTCGAGCACGACCTGGTAGTTGCGGTCGCTGGTGCGGCGCACCTGGCGGACGCGGGCGTAGGTGCCGATCGTCTGCAGGTCGGAGAGCTCCGGGTCGACGACGCGGGCGTCGCGCTGGACGGCGATGCCGAGGATCGACTTGCCGGGCTCGAGCGACTCGACCAGGGCGATCGATCGGGCGCGGCCGACGGGCACAGTGATGACCGTGCCGGGAAAGAGGACGCCGTTGCGCAGCGGCAGCAGCGGGAATGGGGACGTGGGCAGTTCTGGGTGCGTCATGGTGTTCCTCGCGCCCGGCGGCGTCGCGCCTGCAGGGGCTGTGGCGGCCTCATCTCGCGCCGCCGGTACAGGTCCGGCGGGCATCGATGGAGGGTAAAGCCGCTTCTCGGCCCGTCAACCGCGGCGTCGCAGGAGCCGGGCCGAGAGTTGTGTTGTCAGATGGACGGGGACCCGTGGTAGGGCGACGATGATGTCTGAAAGGACAGGTCGAGACCGGTCGAACGCGGATGTCCTTTGGGACATGTCAACCGGTCGATGCGACGACCAGGTGGGATGTCCGATAGGACAGGTCGCGGCGCGGAAGGGCGGTAGGAAGCGGTGGGGCGCGCCGTGAGCGGAGTCCCGTCCGGGTGCAGAACGGCGTCGGCGCGGGGCGGAAGCGCCCTGGCGACGAGGATTGCGTGGCGACAGCATGAATAGGAGACTGCAGCTCGCGGTCTTTGACCCCCGCTTTCAACGAGCAAGCCGCGAGAGGAACCACAATGTCGCTTCGTTCACGAGTCATGAAGGGGGCCGCGCTTGCGGCCGTTGTGTTGGTGCCGGCGGTCGCGTATGCGGACGCGGATGGATTGAAGGGCACGGTGGCGTCGGTGACGATCAACGAGACCTACGCCGACGACTACACCGCCGAGCGCGGCAACCTGATCGTCAACGAGGGTTCTGTGGCTCGCAAGTACCAGTGGGGTGGGACGGCCTGTAACGGCAAGAACCTGAGCGAGGCGAACATCGCCTTGCTGTTCCGGGCGCTGGAAGCGACCGACAAGCTGGAAGTCGTGCCGAGCTACAAGGGTGGCGCGGGTGGGGCACGCTGTCTGGTCGGCTTCCGCGTGCAGGTGATCGCGGCCCCGCCGGCCAACTGAGCCGTTTCAGTGTCGCGTGGCGAGCCGGCCCCGGGAGGGGTCGGCTCGTTGTGTTTTTGCGGGCGGAAGATCTCTTGGCCGGGGGGCTCGCTCGCGCTACATCTCGCTGTCTTGGCTGACGACGGCAGCATCGCCCCCGATCCACGGCGCCTGGCGCGGGCGCATCGCGCCGGGCTGCGGCCGGGGTCGCCGTGGCTGTTGCCGGGTGTGCTGTGCCTCGGGCTCGCGGGTGGGCTGCGCTGGCTCGGCCCGGGGTTGTTGCGAGGCTTGCGGGCGCAGTGGGAGGCGAGCGTCGCGGGCGTGGGGGTCGAGGTGATCGGGGTTGGTGTGTTGCAGGGGTTCGGGGTCGTGGCGGTGGTGGTGGTGATGCTTGCGGCGCTCGGTGGTCGGCTGGGTTGGGTCGATACGGCGGCGGCGCGGGGGCTCGGCGTCGGTTCACAGCGGAGTGGGTTGCGTGGGGTGCTGGCCGTGCTGGTGCCGGTCGTGGTCGTGCTGTTGCTGGCGAGCGTGTGTGCCGGGGCGGCGCGGGCGGTCGACGCGAGCGAGGCGGGGCTGCTGGCGCTGTGGTGGGCGTGGACGCAGCGGTTGTTGTTTGGCGTCGGTGCGTTGTTGTTGGCTGTCGGGGTGTTCGATCGAACGTTGGCGCGGCACCGGTTGTGGCGGTCGTTGCACCGGTCGGCGGGCGAGCTGCGGCGAGGCGACGAGTGAGTGAGCGGCTGGTCTCGGTGGCGTTGCCGGTGGGGCTGGACCGTGCGTTCACGTATTCGGTGCCGGCGGAGTGGGCGAGCGCGCCGGAGCCGGGGACGCGGGTGTTGGTGCCGTTCGGGGCGCGCGGGCTGGTCGGTGTCGTGCGCGACGTGGTGGGCGAGCCAACTGCGGGCAAGCTGCGGCGGGTCGAGGAGACGCTGGACCCGCCTGGGGCGCCGTCGCTGACGCCGGGGCTGTTGCGGCTGTGCGAGTGGGTGCAGGACTACTACGTCGCGCCGGTGGGTGAGGTGTACCGGCTGGCGCTGCCGGGTTTGCTGACGGGAGCGGATGTCCGAAAGGCCAGCTTGACGCGGGCGGGTGAGGCGGCGCTGGCGTCCTCGCGAGACTTCGTGCTGACCTCGCAGGGTGGCGGGCCGTATGTGCCGTCGGTCGCCGAGCAGCGGGTGCTCGCGGCGCTGGCGACGGCGCCGCGGCAGGAGCTTGCGGTCGAGCGCTTGACCTCGCTAAGGCCGAGGATCAACGGTGTGTTGCGGATCCTCGGCGAGCTTGCGGCGCGCGAGCTGTGCACGGTCCGCTGGGATGACGGCGCGGATGAGGCGGCGCGCGTCGAGACACACTATCGGCGCACCGATTATCTGCGGGGCGACGCGGGGGGGGAGGCGAAGATCCAGGAGATCGTCGGGCGCAGCAAGCAGCGGCGGGCGCTGCTCGACATGCTCGAGACGGCGGCGCCCGGGGTGTGGTTGCCGGCGGGTGAGCTGCGCGGGCCGTTTCCGCGGCTGCGCGAGCTGATCGTCGGGTTGCTCGAGCCGGGCCTGGTGGTGGCCGAGGAGCGGCTGCGGGCGCTCGATCCCTTTGCCGCGGGGACGCCCGAGAGCTCGACGCCGCAGGCCCCGACGAGCGATCAGCAGCGGGCGCTGGCCTCGTTGATCGCCGACATGGACGCGGGGGCCTTCGCGGTGTCGCTGCTGCACGGGGTGACGGGGTCGGGCAAGACGGAGGTGTATCTGCAGCTGATCGCCGAGGTGCGTCGACGTGGTGGCGGAGCGATCGTGTTGGTGCCGGAGATCGCCCTGACGCCGCAGCTCTCGGACCGCTTCCGGGCCCGCTTCGGCGACACGGTGGCCGTGCTGCACAGCGGGCTGACGCCGCGACAGCGCCTCGACGCGTGGCAGCAGATCCGGATGGGGCTGCGACCGATCGTGATCGGGGCGCGCTCGGCGGTGTTCGCCCCGGTCGCGGACCTCAAGGTGATCGTGGTCGACGAAGAGCACGACCCGTCGTTCAAGCAGGAGGACGGGGTGCGTTACAACGCGCGCGACGTGGCCCTCGTGCGCGCACGTGACGAGCGGGCGCTGGCTGTGCTGGGCAGCGCGACGCCGGCGCTCGAGACCTACGAGCAGGCGCGGGCCGGTCGCTATCGCTGGTTGCGGCTCGACACGCGGCCGACGCCGCGGCCGCTGCCGAAGGTCGAGCTGGTGCCGCTGGCGGTGCACCGTCCGGACCCGGACACGCTGCTGACGGCGAGGATGAAGACCGCGTTGACGGAGACGGTGGCGGCGGGCGAGCAGGCGATCTTGTTCCTCAACCGTCGCGGGTTTGCGACGACGCTGGTGTGCGGGTCGTGTGGGGCGCTGCATCAGTGTCCGGACTGCAGCGCGCCGTCGATGACCTATCACCTGCAGCGCAACCGGCTGATGTGTCATCTGTGCGGGCACATCGAGGGGCCGCCGGAGCGCTGCCGGACCTGCGGTGAGGGCGAGCTGCTGCACGGGAGCGCGGGGACGGAGCGGGTAGAGCTGGCGGTGAGCAAGGAGATCCCGCGGGCGCGGGTGTTGCGGCTCGACCGCGACACCAGCCGCGGCAAGGGGTTGATCGAGACGCTGACCCGGTTTCGCAACCATGAGGCGGACATCCTGGTCGGCACGCAGATGTTGTCGAAGGGGCACGATTTTCCGGGGGTGACGCTGGTCGGCATTCTCCAGGCGGACCACGGGCTCGGGATGCCGGACCTGCGGGCGGCGGAGCGGACCTTTCAGCTGCTCACGCAGGTGAGCGGGCGAGCGGGTCGGGGCGAGCGTGCGGGTCGGGTGTTGATGCAGGCGTACGCGGTGAGTCATCCGGCGGTCGCGCTGGCGGCCGAGCACGACTACGCCGGCTTTGCCGCGTGGGAGCTGGAGAAGCGGCAGCAGCTCGGCAATCCGCCTTTTGGTTTCCTGGCGTTGTTGCGGATCTCGGGGCCGGACGAGGTCGCCGTGCGGCGGCGGGCGGAGCAGCTCGGGGCGTTTGTGCGGGCGTGCGTGGAGGGGGTGGCGAGCAAGCAGGAGGGGCGGGCGCCGCTGGCGTTGCTCGGGCCGGTGCCGTCGCCGATCGAGCGGGTCAACCGCAAGATCCGCTGGCAGCTGTTGATCCGGGCCAGCGCACGACCGCCGCTGCGCTGGTTGCTCAAGCAGCTGCGGCCGCAGCTCGGGCTCGATGGCAGCGGCGACTTCAAGACCAGTGCGGTGCTGGACGTCGATCCGCAGACGCTGCTGTGACGCGGTGATCGGACTTCAGGTGGCGAGGTGGCGTGCGAGGAAGGTGAGGGTGCGCTGCCACGCGAGTTCGGATGCGGCGGCGTCGTGGACCTCGGGGCGGGCCTCGTTGAAGAAGCCGTGGTGGGCGTCGTAGCGGTGGAGCTCGTGTTCGATGGTGACGTCGCGCAGCTGCTCCGCGAGGTTGTTCACGACCGCGGGCGTGCACCAGTCATCGTGCTCGGCGAAGTGGGCGAGGAGCGGGACTTGCAGCTTGTGCGGGTCGGCGAGCGCGGCCGGGGGGACGCCGTAGAAGCAGACGGCGGCGGAGGCTGCGGGCAGGTGGACGGCGGCGGCGAGGGTGAGCGCGCCGCCCATGCAGAAGCCCATGACGGCGACCTTGCCGTGGTGTTCGCGGGCGATGGTGACGGCGCCGGCGAGGTCCTGGAACAGGGCGTCGGGGAAGTTGAGGCTGCCCATGAGGTGTTGCGCCTCGTCGGCGGCGCTGGCCTGTTTGCCGCGGTACAGGTCGGGGACGAGGACGTTGTAGCCGGCGTCGGCCAGGCGACGGGCGACGCCGCGGATCTGCTCGTTCAGGCCCCACCACTCCTGGATGAGCACGATCGCGGGGGCCTCGGGGCCCGGTCCGTGGAAGGCGAGGCCCGGGGCGCTCTGGCCGTCGGGGCGGGGAAAGGTGACAGCTTGGCCGGGCTGATGCATGGCCGCGATGATAACGCAGGGCTCAGCGGGCGGCGAAGCTGTAGGCGGCCCAGAAGCTCTCTCACTGGGCGTCGTCGCAGCCGACGCAGCGTTGCATGTGCACGGTACGCAGCAGCGCCGTGCCGGGCTCGGCGATGGTGAACCCGGCCGGCTACATCGCTGCTGGCGGGTTGACGGACGGTGTGGCTGCCGGCGGGGCTCGAGCCAGAAGTCTTCGGCGCGGTTGGTGTCGCTGCGAGTGCGAGTGCGAGTGCGAGTGCGAGTGTCCCATGGGACAGGCGCGCGCGAGCTTGACGACCGAGGCGTGACATGAGGTATCGTCGCGGGCATGGCGGCGAGGGGCGAGGTCTGGCAAGCGGCCGCAGTTGCCGGCGGGCGATCCAGAGCAGGCCCGTCGGCGTACGACGCGGGTACGTGACCGGTCTTGGGGGCGACGAGACACAGCTGCGGATTGTCGATGCCGCTGGCGCTCGTGCTCGTGCCGCTGCTGGGGCTGCTGTCTACGCGGGCGGCGGCGCAGGAGGTGAAGCCGCGGGAAGCCTCTGAGGAGCCGAGGGCCAAGCGGCTGGCGCCGCGGCCGAGCTTCGGCGCCTTGCCGCGCTATGCGACGCTGGTGACGACGCGGCGTCCGCCGCTGATGGCCTCGCAGCGGGTGATCGACGCGCGCGAGCTGTCGGTGGCGCCGCGTCGGCGTTCGGCCGACGACCTGCTGCGATTGGTGCCTGGTGTGTTGCTGAGTCAGCACGGGGCCGAGGGCAAGGGTCAGCAGATCTTCCTGCGCGGCTTTGATGCGGCGCACGGTTCGGACGTGGAGGTGCTGGTCGCGGGTATCCCGATCAACGAGCTGTCCAACATCCACGGGCAGGGCTACCTCGATCTCAACTTCATGATCCCCGAGGTGGTGCGGCAGATCAGCGTGAGCAAGGGGCCGTTCCAGATCAATCAGGGTAACTTCGCCAACGCGGGGACGATCCGCTTCGAGCTCGGGGTCGATCCGGCGGCTCGAGGGACGCGCGTGGGCTATGAGCTCGGGAGTACGATCCGTCACCGCGGGGTCGTGGTGCATGCACCGAAGGGGCTGCGTAAGGAGAGCTTTTTGGCGTTCGAGGCGATGCATGACCGCGGCTTCGCGCCGGGTCGGCAGGCCCAGCGAGTCAGCAGCCTCGACCAGATCCGGCTCGTCGACAGCCCGGCCCATGGCACGCTCGATCTGCTCGGCGCGGGCTACTACGCGACCTTCGGCTCGCCTGGGGCGCTGTCGGCTGCGGATGTTGCCGCCGGCAAGGTGCCCTTCGACGGGGTGTACCAGGGCGACGGCGGCGGCAGCTCGTTGCGGGCGCTGGTCAGCCTGCGGCACCAGATCTCACTCGGGCACGGGCGCCTCGATCAGCGGGTGTACGGCCAGTTTCGTCGCTTCGACATGCTCGAGAACTTCACCGGCTATCTGCAGGACCCGGTGAACGGCGACCGGCGGGCGCAGATGCACCGATTCTTCTCGGCGGGGTATCAGGTCGAGTATGCGCGGCCGCTGGTCGACACGCTGACGCTGACGGTGGGTGGCGCGTGGCAGGGCGACAGCGTGGCGCAGGAGGATCAGCGGGTCGACGCGGGGCACGCGGTGGTGCAGGAGAACTGGGATCTGGGGATCGGTCAGCACGCGGCGCACACGCGGGCCGGGCTGCGCTGGCGGCCGACGCGGTGGCTCACGCTCGAGGGCGGGGGTCGGGCCGACATGTTCGCGTACGACGTCATCGATCACCTGCACGACGAGACGCGGCGCAAGAAGGTGCTCGGGCGGGCCTCGCCGCGGCTGCTGGCGGCGTTTCAGGTCGGCGAGCGCTGGTCGCTGTTCAGCGCGTATGGTCGCGGGCTGCGGGCCCCGGAGGCGCGATCGATCCTCGCCGGGGTGACCACGCCGTCGGACGTGGTGCTCGACCGCTACAAGGGCGGCACGCCGCGCATCTTCCCGTCGGACGCGGTCGAGCTGGGGGCGCGCTACACGGGGAAGCGGTGGTTGACGATCGGGCTGGCGGCGTTTGGCACGTGGATCGACCGGGAGTTGGTGTTCGACCACGTGTCGGCGGTGAACATCGAGCTCAACCGGACGCGGCGTCTTGGGGTGGAGCTCGACCTCTCGCTGCGACCGCGGCCGTGGATCGAATTGCGGCAAGACCTCACGGTGGTGAACGCCCGCTTCGTGCAGTCGGGTGCGGCGATCCCCGGGGCACCTCCCCTGCTCAGCGCGAGTAGTTTGACGCTGGTCCACCCGAGCGGAGTGCGGGCAGGTGCTCGTCTTCAGGTGGTGGGCTCGCGGCCGCTGCCGCATGGGGCGCGGGCGGCGACTTACGCGTTGCTCGACCTCAGCGTCGGCTACCGCCGCGGGCCGCTGCAGCTTGACCTACAGGTCGACAACGTGACGAACGCGCAGTGGAAGGAGGGCGAGTATCATTACGCCTCGTACTGGGACACGAGCGAGCCGCGGAGCACGTTGCCGACGCTGCACTTCATCGCCGGTCCGCCGCTCGCGGTCCGGCTGGCGACCACGCTGTTTCTGATGTGAGGTGACCATGAGCAAGAGACATGTCCTGACGACCATGCTTGCGGCGACCGCGTGTACGCCGAGTCAGGAGTCGGTGCACGTGCAGCTCGACGTCCAGCTCGACGCCGCCGGCATCGTGCCGACGACGAATGATGGCGACTGGGTGGTGGAGCTGACGACCGTGCGGATCGCCGTGACCGACCTGCAGTTTACGATCCTCGGGGAGATGCACGGGGCGAGCGCGTCGCTCGGTGGGTGGTTGATCTCGCGGGTGTGGGCCCACCCGGGGCACTACGCGGGGGGCGACGTCACGGGCGAGCTGGCGGGTGACTTCATCCTCGACTGGACCGGCCACGATGGCATGAAGCTGGGGACCGCCGACATGTTGACCGGCGACTACAACGGCATGAACTTCAACTTCCGCGCCGCGGTGGCGGCGGACGGGCTGGAGGCGGCGGATCCGTTGCTCGGGCACACGGCCCACCTGGTCGGCACGGCCCGCAAGGGCGAGCAGGAGCTCGCGTTCACGGCGGTGCTCGACATCGCGGCGGGGACCCAGCTGGTCGGCGCGCCGTTCGAGGACACGGTCGAGGCTGCCACTCTGGACCCGATCGAGGTCCAGTTCTTGCCGACCGACCCGGTCGAGGCCAAGTCGCTGTTCGACGGGCTCGACTTCGCGGCGCTCGACCCGGACGGCGATGGCGTCGTCAGCATCGTTCCGGGCGACGAGGCCCACAACATCCTGCGGCGCACGCTGCAGACGCATGTGCACTACAACGCCACACCGAAGTGAAGGTCATGACCATGCTGCGTGGAGCTTGTATTTTCATCCTGCCCAGCCTGTGCTCCACCGCCTGCGACACGGCGCGAGACGAGGCGCTCGAGGTCCGCATCTACGGGGAGGAGTACATCGAGGAGGGCTTGCCGGTGGAGATCTTCGTCGACGGCTGGTCGCTGCGTTACGATAAATTTCTTGTCAGCGTCGGCGGGGTCGCGGTGGCCGAGAAGGGCTCGGAGCCGGGGCTCCGCGAGCCTGCGTTCCAGGTCTTTGACCTGACGCGGGCGTCGGACGGTGCGGGTCAGGAGGTCGCGTCGGAGCTGGTGAGCCTGGGCCGCTACGACGACACCAGCTTCACGATCGCGCCGGCCGCCGACGCGACGGCGGGCAACGCCAGCGCCGAGGACCTCGCGCTGATGGTGGACGGCGGTTTCTCGGTGTACGTCGCTGGCACGGCGACGAAGGGGGATGTCAGCAAGCACTTCGCGTGGGGCTTCGCCACGCACACCGACTACAGCGAGTGCGAGTCGCTGGCCGATGTGCGCGGGGGCCAGCCCGCGGTCGTGCAGCTCACGATCCACGGCGACCACCTGCTCTACGACGACCTGTACTCGAAGACCCCGAACGTCACCTTCACGCTGGTCGCCGAGGCTGACGCGGACAACGACGGGGAGGTGAGCCAGGCGGAGCTGGAGGCGGTCGACCTGCGCCCGCTGCCCAACTATCAGGTCGGCAGCACGGACATCGTCGACCTGTGGCACTTCATCGAGCACCTGACGACGACGCTCGGGCACATCGACGGCGAGGGCCACTGCAAGGGGACGCGCACTTCGTGAGGCTTAAGCACGGCAGCGACCGCGGGCAGGGCCGGCGGTCGCTGCGAGTGGCGTGAGGCGGGCTCAGCCGTGCGGGAGCCACTTCTGGGTGCGGAAGAAGGGGCCGAGATGGCCGCGGACCATCAGGTTGCCGTCCTTCAGCCAGATCGAGCAGCGGTAGGTCTTGCCCTTCTTGGGGTCGAAGATCTTGCCGCCGCTCCACTCGCCGTCGCCGTCGGAGTTCATGCCCCACATCACGACCATGCCCTGGATCGGCGCGTTGTAGTCCTCGCCCTCGCACTTGTCACACAGGGCGCCGGGGTCTTGCAGGAGGCGGTCGACGCGGCCATAGAGCTTGCCGTCGACCTCGTAGATCTTGACGATGGACTTGGCATCGCCGGTCTCGTCGTCGATCGTCTTCCAGTAGCCGACCGCGGTGGTTCGCTCGAAGAACGCGGTCGCCGTGGTGGCGACGAACAGGACAGTGGCGACGAGGGCGGCGGCGATGAGCCTGGCGGGCCGCTGGAACAGGGATACGAGAGTTGCGTGCATCGGGAGGGATCCTCAGGGCAGTTGACAGACCACAGTGTACTCCGGCCGCGCAGGACCGGGCGTGATAGGGCATCGACTCTGCCAGTGCCCGGTCTATGCAGGCCCAGGCCAACTTTTCCGGGCTCCCTGGGTCCGCGGGCGCCCGCTTGCCGGGTACACTCCGGCCGCCTTGGCCCCGGAGATCCTCATCGTCGGCGACCGCAGCCAGCGTGGGAGCCTCATCCCCCGCGTGCAGGACCTCGGTTACACGGTCACGCCGGTGCGCGAGCGCGAGCTCAGCGGTCGTGTCGCCGCGTCGCCAGCGGCCATGGCGGTGCTGGTCTGCCTCGGCGAGACCGACGCGGCCACGCTGGTCGATGCGGCGCGACGCGGTCGGGACGACGTTCCGCTGATCCTGGTCGGCAGCCTCGGCGGGGAGCTGCGGGATCTCGCGGATGTTCTGGAGCTGGGGGCCGACCACTTCCTCGCGGCTCCGGTCAGTGACGAGGACCTGTCCAGGGTGCTCGCGGACCTGGTTGGACCAGGCGCCCCCAGCCATGCGGAGGATGCTGATGCGCCCGAAGCAGTGCGCCCACTCACTGAACGAGGGGCACGGGACCCGGTGCTGGGGCAGCTGCACCGTACGCTGGAGATCCTCGCGGCGAGGCTCAAGACGCATGAGTCGAGCGAGGCCGAACCCGATGACCTCGAGTCGCTCGGCCTGGATGCGCTCCCGGACGTCGACCACGGGCTCGAGACGCCCGAGGCCGGGGGCCTGCTGGCGAGTCCTGAGCCCAGTGACCCGGCGGCGTCGCGACGGCCGGAGATGAGCGACGCGGCGCCGCCGCGGCCCGAGGCCACCCAGCGCCTGAGCAACGCGGGTGGCGGCGACGACACCCAGCGCTTACGCCAGGCCGCACGTGGGGAGGATACGGGAGCTGTCCGCGGGGACAGGTCCGAGGGGCGGGCGCCACGGGGCGGACCGGGGGACACGACGGCGCGGGTGCTGGCGCCGCGGGTCGAGCGAGTGGCGGAGCCGAGGCTGACGCGGGGCGAGGGTGGACGGGTCGAGGCGACGGCGCGGCTGGTCGCGCCGGCGCGTCCGGTGCTGCGCGACGCGAGCGACACGACGGCGCGGCTGGTCGCGCCTGCGCGGCCGGTGTTGCGCGACGCGAGCGACACGACGGCGCGGCTGGCAGCGCCTCGTGCGGACATCGGTCGCGCGCGGGTCGACCCGACGCGGGCCGAGCCGCTCGCGGGGATCGACGTGCTGCGGCGCCTGTGGCAGCTGCACGCGCGAGGGGTCGATGGCCGGCTGGTGGTCGGCTTCGCGGGCGGGGTGGTGAAGCAGGTGTGGTGGCGTCGCGGCGAGCCGGTGTACGCGGCGAGCACGGCGACAGCGGACGGCCTGCTGCAGCGCTTGCAGGCGCGTGGTCTGGTGGGTCGTGGGCAGCAGGTTGCGGCGCGATGGATCGACGGTGAGCTCGTGGCCTCTGCCCGACGTCTGGTTCAGTCGGGGCTGCTCAAGCCGCGGGAGCAGCATGAGGTGGTGCGCGACGCGGTGCAGCGGATCTGCGAGTCGTTGTGCAGCGACGCGGCCGAGCGCTGGCAGGTCGACCATGAGCCCGCGCCCGCCGAGCTCGAGCTTGGCACGCCGGTGCTGGCCCTGCTGGCCGCGGGAGCGCGGCTCGGGCTCGGTCGCGACCGCATGCGTGCGGCCTTGCCAGACTCCGCGGCGCTGCACCTCGACGTCGAGGACCTCGATGGTTTGGCCGCAGCGTTGCGCGTCCCCGGGGCGGAGGACTGGCTCGGGCTGCTCGACGGCAGTCGCGAGCTGGGCCAGATGGTCGCGGAGGACGGCATCGACGAGCGCGACCTGTGGGCGGTGGGCTGCGTGCTGCTGGCGGCAGGGTTGGCGGCGCCAGTGGCCGCCGACGCGGAGGCTGCCCTGGTGGCGATCGACCGCCGGCGGATCGACGAGCGGCTCGCGCTCGCGCGGGACTCCGACTACTTCAGCCTGCTCGGCGTGGCTCGTGAGGCGGGTCGTGCCGAGCTGTTGCGGGCGCACGCTGACCTGCGTGACACCTTCGCCGACGAGCGGCTCGAGCCCCGCACTCGCGAGGAGCTGGCCGACGCGCTCGCGGAGCTGCACGCCGCGCTCGACGAGGCCTGTGAGGTCTTGCTCGACGAGGCGCTGCGTTCCGCCTACCTCGCCCAGCTGCCCGGAGCATCATGACCATGCGTGCTGCCTTCATGGGGTCTCCCGAGTTCGCGGTCGCCAGCCTGCACGCGGTCGCCGAGGTGTGTGACCTGCGGGTGGTCGTCAGCCAGCCCGACCGGCCCGCGGGTCGTGGCCGCAAGCTGGTCGCGCCGGCGGTGAAGGAGGCCGCGCTGGTGCTCGGTGTGCCGGTGTTGCAGCCGACCAAGGTGCGCGATGGATCTCTGGCGGCCGAGCTGCGCCGGCACGCGCTGGATGTCATCGTCGTCACCGCCTATGGGCGGATCTTGCCGCGGGAGATCCTGGAGCTGCCGCGGTTTGGATGCATCAACGTGCACGCCTCGCTGCTCCCGCGCTGGCGCGGCGCGGCGCCGATCCAGCGCGCCGTGCTGGCCGGCGACGGCGAGACCGGCGTGGCGATCATGCGGATGGAGGAGGGCCTCGACACCGGGCCGATCTACCGCGAGCTGGTGACGCCGATCGGCCCGCTCGAGACCAGCGGTGAGCTGTTCGAGCGCCTCGCCCCGCTCGGTGGCCGGCTGCTCGCCGAGGTGCTGCGTGCGCTGCCGGAGCTGCCCCCGCCGACGCCGCAGGACGAGTCGCGGGTGACCCTGGCGCCGATGCTGAGCAAGGCCGAGGGCCTGACCCGATGGACATGTTCTTCAAGCCAGGTGGTCGACCACGTGCGCGGCATGGACCCGTGGCCGGGGGCGTTCACCGGGCGCGGGCCGCTGACACTCAAGCTGTTTCGCGCGGCGCCCTCGAGCCGGTCGCGCCCGGACGACGCGGCGCCGGGACAGGTGCTCGGGGTCGACCGGGTCGGCGTGCATGTGGCCTGCGGCGAGGGGGTGGTGTGCGTGCAGGAGTTGCAGGTGGTCGGGGGCAAGCGCATGCCGGCGCAGGCCTACGCGGCGGGCAAGCCCTTCGCGGCGGGCGAGCGCCTGGCGGACCCGCCGGCAGAGCCAGCGAGCTGACGCGGGTCAGCGCCGGAGCGGCAGACCTGGGTGCCAGATCGGGCTGGCGCCGCGGGCAGCTTCCATCGCGTCGAGGGTGTGCAGCGCCTCGAGGCCGCAGCGGACGCAGGCGAGCTCGGCGGCGTCCTTCTGGGCGGGGGTGATGAAGACGTTGTCGTGGCGGGTCGCGTAGATCGCACACACGGCGCCGGCAGGGAAGCCGCGCAGGGTCGCGAGGGTGAGCAGGGTCGAGGTCTCCATCTCGAGGTTCTTGACGCCCTGGGCCGCGAGGCGAGCGACGATGTCCGGCTCGCGCGGCATGAAGCCGGGGATCTTGCGGCCCTGGGCGCCGTAGAAGCCGGGCGCCGTGGCGGTGATGCCAACGTGGAAGCGCTGGCCGTCGGCCGCGGCCGCGGCCGCGAGGGCGAGCACTGCCTGCGGGTCGGCGACGGCGGGGTAACCCTCCTCGACGAAGTAGCAGGTGGTGTTCTCGAGGCGCAGGGCGGCCTGGCTGATCGCTAGGTCGCCGAGCTGCATGTCGGGCTGGAGCGCGCCGGCGCTGCCGCAGCGGATCATCACCGGGCGCTCGACGACCTGGCACAGCTCGATCACCGCGATCTCGGTGGGCCCGCTGCCCATCCCGGTGCCCATCACCGTGACCCGCAGGCCGCGGTGCTCGCCGGTGTAGGTGACGAATTCGCGGTTGCGACGCTCGAGCTCGACGCGGTCGAACAGGCCGGCGACGCGGGTGGCCCGCGCGGGGTCGCCGACCAGCATGATGTGACGCGCGACCTCGCCGGGGGCGAGGCCAATGTGGTACTGCCGACCCTCGGCGTCGCGCACTCGCTCGGCGGACTCGTAACCTTGCTGCATCAGTAACCTGTACTTCCGGACATGTTCGTGGGGACAGGGTTGTCCCACTCGGCGAGGATCTTCAGGGAGGCGCTGGCGCCGAGGCGGGTGGCCCCGGCGGCCAGCATGGCCCGCGCGCTGGCGGCGTCGCCGATGCCGCCCGAGGCCTTGACGCCGATGTCGGGCCCGACGGCGCGGCGCATGCGGGCGACGGCCTCGACGGTGGCGCCGCCCGGGCCGAAGCCGGTCGAGGTCTTGACGAAGCCGACGCCGGCCGCGACCGCGAGGGCGCAGGCGAGGTCGATCTCCGCCGGCTCGAGCAGCGCGGTCTCGAGGATCGCCTTGACCAGGCGACCGCCCGCCGCGGCCACGACGCCTGCGAGGTCGGCGATGACCTCGTCGTGGGCGCCGTCTCGCAGGGCGCCGAGGGCGATGACGACGTCGAGCTCGTCGGCGCCCTCGGCCACGGCCAGGCGCGCCTCGGCGGCCTTGATCTCCGGGCGGTTGGCGCCGAGCGGGAAGCCGATCACCGTGCACACCGGGACATGTCCCGAGAGACAGCTGCGAGCGAGGGCGACGCGCGCGGGCTGCACGCAGACGCTGGCGAAGCGGTGCTCGCGGGCCTCGGCGCACAGCGCCTCGATCTGCGCGCGCGTGGCCGCGGGCCGCAGCAGGGTGTGGTCGATGCTCGCGGCGAGTTGGGTGCGGGTCAGCATGGGGGCGGCGGACGCGAAGGCCGGGGTCGGGGTGAAGGCCGGCGCGAAGGTGAAGCACAGCGGCAAGGCCCAAGGGGACGGTCAAGGGAGGGGCCACGGAAGGCCATGGAGGGGCCCACGGAGGGTCAGTTGTACAGGCAGTCGTTGAGCTTCGCCTCGACGTCGTTGGGCAGGTCGGGGCAGGCCTGGATCTCGTCGGCGGCCTGCGTGTAGCAGTCGACGCGCATCGTGTCCGTGCAGGTGAGCGCCGCGAGGCAGCCCTTGGCCTTGCGCTGGGCGTCGGCGCGGCAGTCGAGCACGGCGCTGTAGTCGACGGTGGCGTCCTTGAACAGGCCCTCGACGCAGCCGCGTTCGGCCGAGTTGGCGGGCAGGTCCATCAGGCACTCCTCGGTGGACGGGTAGGGGGCGTGGAGGCCGAGGAGGAGCAGGGGGTTGTCGTACTCGCAGGCGCAGACCTGACGCGCGTAGGCGTCGGCGCTGTCGAGGTACTCGGCGACCGCGCCGCCCTCGCCCTCATTGCAGGCGAGGAGGGGGGCGACGACTGCGAGGAGAGCGAGGCGCTGGAGGTGGGTCATGAGGGCATGGCTCCCGGGGCACGTGGCGTGCCTGGCGGGACGATATCAGCGGGCGGCTCGAGCAACAACGCCCGTCGAGCTGCGCACACGCGGAGGGATCGCGGTTAGGATGCGGGTCTCGTGATCTCCGCGTGGTTCTCGGCATTCGTGTTCACCCAGGCGCTCGAGATGCCGATCTACATGATGGCGTTTCGCCGCCGCGTGGACGCCCGCGGCGAGCCCTTGCCGCCGGAGTCGTTGCGCTGGCGCCTCGGCTTCGCCTTCCTCGCGTCGATGGCGACCCACCCGTACGTGTGGTTCGTGATCCCGGCGCTGTTCTCGTCGCGGCTGTGGCTGCAGATGGTCGCGCAATGGCCCGGCCTGCTGGCGTGGCGCTACGAGCTGTTCTTCATCACCGCCGAGAGCTTCGCGGTGCTCTCCGAGGCGCTGCTGCTGCGCGCCCTGCGGGTGCCGCGTCCGCTGCTGTGGGCGCTGGTCGCCAACGCCACCAGCGCGGGGCTCGGGATGCTGATGCGCGAGCTCACTGGCTGGCCTTGAGGACAGATCGTGCGACCTCGCGCCGTGACAGCGCCGGGGGGTTGCGAAGAAGGGGGGGGGGGGCGGGGGGGGGGGGGGGGGGGGGGGGGGGGGGGGGGGGGGGGGGGGGGGGGGGGGGGGGGGGGGGGGGGGGGGGGGGCGGCCGGGCGGCGGGGGGGGGGGGGGGGGGGGGGGGGGGGGGGGGGGGGGGGGGGGGGGGGAGGCGGGGGGGGGGGGGGGGGCGGCGGGGAGGGGGTCCGGGGGCCCGGGGGGGGGCGGGGGGGGGGGGGGGGGGGGGGGGGGGGGGGGGGGGGGGGGGGGGGGGGGGGGGGGGGGGGGGGGGGGGGGGGGGGGGGGGGGGGGGGGGGGGGGGGGGGGGGGGGGGGGGGGGGGGGGGGGGGGGGGGCCGGCGGCGGGGGGGGGGGGGGGGGGGGGGGGGGGGGGGGGGGGGGGGGGGGGGGGGGGGGGGGGGGGGGGGGGGGGGGGGGGGGGGCGAGCTGCGGCCCCGGCGGGGCGCGCCTCACATCCGACGCAGCGCGGGGATGCCGAGCAGGCCGAGCGCGTGACGCATCGCGTTCACCGTGGCCGTGACGAGCAGCAGGCGCAGCTGCAGCTGTGCGCCCTCGCTGGGCTTGACCGGGCAGGCGGCGTTGAAGGTGTTGAAGGTCTGGGCCAGCTCGAACAGGTAGGTGCAGAGCAAGGAGGGGCGCAACTGTTGGGCGGCGGCGTGGGCCGAGGCGGGGAGGCGGTCGAGGGCCAGGAGGAGGGCGCGCTCGTCGGGATGAACCTCGGCGGGCGTCGGGACGGGGTCGCCGGGCGGGGCGACGAGCAGGGCGGGGTCGATTCTTGTCGACCTCGGCGCACTTGCCGAGGATCGACTGGGCGCGGGCGCAGGTGTATTGCAAATAGGGTCCGGTGTTGCCGGTGAGCTCGAGCCACGCGGGCATGTCGAAGACGATCTTCTGGTTCACGTCGCGGGCGAGCATGCCGTATTTGATCGCGCCGATAGCGATCATATCGGCGGCGGCGGCGAGCTCGTCCTCGGGCCATTCGCCGATGAAGTTATCGAGGTACATGCGGCGGATGTGCGCGGTCATCTGCTGGCGCAGGCTGCGAAACAGCACCACGTTGCCCTTGCGCGTCGCCATCGGCCCGTCGGGCAGCTCGACCATCTCGTAGGGCACGTGCTGGCAGCGCTCGGCCTGGGCGAAGCCCATCTTCTTGAGGGTGAGGAAGACGTGGCGGAAGTGGTCGCTCTGGCGCACGTCGACGACGTAGATCGATCGGTCGATGCGATACTCCTCGAACTTGAGGCGGGCGAGGGCGAGGTCCTTGGTGGCGTAGAGGCCGGTGCCGTCGCGCTTGCGCAGCATGAAGAAGGGCATGTGCTTGACCTCGTCGTTGACGACGCCGATCGCGCCCTCGCTGACGATGAACACGCCCTTCGCCAGGAACTCGTCGACCAGCGCGAGGCCGGGCTCGTCGACCTCGCTCTCGTAGAACACTCGGTCGAAGCGAACGCCGCACCAGGCGTAGATCTCGGCGAAGTCGTCGAGCGACCATTGCCGCGTCTCTGACCATACTCCCAGCAGCTCGGGGTCGCGGGCCTCGAGCTTCTGCAGGAGCTCGGTGGTGCGGGCCTTCGCGGCGGCCAGGCTGGTGGCGGCCTGCGTGTCGCCGGCCCTCGCTTGCTCGTCCCACAGCTCGAGCTGGCTGGTGGCGGCCGCATAGAGCTCGCCGAGCCACTCGCCGCGGTGGCTGGGCGGTGGCGTGCGGTCGGCGAGGTGGTCGAGGTACCACCACAGGCACTTGGCGATGTGGGCCCCGACGTCGCCGAGGTAGTTGGCGGCGATGACCTCGTCGCCGTCGGCGCGGAGCAGGCGGACCAGCGCGTCGCCGAGGCAGAGGTTGCGCAGGTGGCCGACGTGGAAGGCCTTGTGGGTGTTGGGCTGCGAATACTCGATCATCACGCGCGTGCCGCTGGCGGGCGGCGCGGGGACCTCGGCGCGCGCGAGCGGCGGGAGGACGAGCGCGGCGGCGCGGCCGAGATCGAGGCGGAGATTGACGTAGGGGCCGGCCGCGACGGCGCTGGCGATCAGCGAGTCGGCCGTCATGGTGGTGAGGCGCGCGGCCAGCTCCGCGGCGATCTGCGGCGGGCCCTTGCGCAGCGCCTTGGCCAGCTTGAAGCAGGGGAACGCGAGGTCGCCCATCGTCGGGTCCGGCGGGGCCACGATCGACGCGGCGACCTCGGCGAGGCTCAGGCCGGCGGCCTCGGGCAGGGCGGGGTGCAGCGCGCGGGCGGCTGCGGCGGCGAGCGAGGCGTCGAACATCGGGCGCGGAGGGTAGCCCGGGCGCGCACGCGCGGGCAATGCCGTGGTAAAACGGCGGCGTGGGGAATCTCTACGGCGTCATCGCCTTCGCGCTGCTGTGGCTGTTCCTGGCCGGCTTCTTCGTCGCGCTGCTGCGCGGGCTGCTGCGGCGCACACGCGCGCTGCGGGGGCGCCACGGCGACGGCGGCGACCCGGAGCACGGGCTTTAGGCGGACGCTCAGGTGGGCTCGTGAGCGGGGCGGTGGCTGGCGATCCACCGGTTCGTGAACTCGGCGCCGGCGCCCCAGCCCTCTTGCATCTGCTTCTCCATGCCAGATTCCATGATGCCGCCCATGCCGAAGATGCGGGCCTCGACCTCGGCGTCGGCGATGCGGCGGATGCGGTCGGGGCCGATCGGCTCGACGCGCAGGACGCCCTCGTTGCGGGTCTTGTCGGTGAAGGTGCTGAGGCGGATCTGCCAGCGAAGGATCTGGGTCGACTTGTCGAAGCGGACCTCGTCCGTGTAGCTGAAGTTGTCGCCGATCACCTTCTGGATCGCGGCGGGGGCGTTGATCCGCGGGCGGCCGGTGCTGATGCGGTGGATCTCCCGGTCGGTCTCCGCGAACTTGAGGATCTTGAAGTCGTCGACCTTGACCGCCTGGGTGATCAAGGCGGTCGTGAACTCGGGGTCGAAGTACAGCTTCCAGAAGGCTTCAGGCGAGCAGTGGATCTCGTGGACGAGGTGGACTTTCTTCATACCGGCGGCGCAGCATAGCGGAAGATCGACGGGTCGCGGTATGTCTGGCGGCATCATGCAGGCGAGCCCCGAGGACGAGGTCTTGCTGGCGCGGCTGGCCGCGCTGGCCGAGCAGGCGATGCCGGTCGACGCTGACCCGGCGCACGACATCTTGCACGTGCGCCGCGTCGCCGCGCTGGCCCGGACGATCGCCGCGGCCGAGGGCGCTGATCTCGTGGTGTGCGTCGGGGCGGCGCTGCTGCACGAGCTGGTCAATCTGCCCAAGGACCACCCGGAGTCGTGGCGCTCGGGTGACCTGTGCGCCGAGGCGGCGGGCGAGCTGCTGCGCGCCGAGGGGATCGACGCGGCTCGCGGCGCCGAGATCTGCGCGTGCATCCGCGATCATGCGTTCTCCAAGGGGGTGATGCCGACCTCTCTCGCAGCGCGGGTTGTGCAGGACGCCGACCGACTCGACGCGATCGGTGCGGTGGGCGTGGCGCGCCTGTTCGCCACCTGCACCGCGATGCGCACGCCGTTTTACAGCGAGCACGATCCGCTGTGTCGGACGCGTGAACCGGACGATCGTCGCTTCGGGCTCGACCACTTCTTTCGCAAGCTGTTGCGCATCCCTGCCGGGTTGCACACGGTCAGCGCGCGGGCGCTGGCGGGGCCGCGCGCGCGCCTGATGGACGATTTCCTCGCCCGATTCGAGCGCGAGCTCGCGGGCGCCTGACCGGCCAGCGCGGCCGGCGGCGCGGCGCACGGCTTGACAGGCCCGGTGGCCACTCGCCTAATGCCTCGCATTTGGGAGGTGGGGATGTCTGGAAACTTCAGGTGGTTGATCGCTGGGCCGTTGTTGGTGAATGCGTGTGGTGACAGTGGTGGGACGACGGCCTCGGGCGGCGCGACCGAGGGCAGCACGGGGACCGGCGGGGCCTCCAATTCCGCCTCGGCGACGGAGCCGACGGGGGGCAGCAACTCGCTGTCGGATTCGGCGACGGAGCCGACCGGCGGTAGTAACTCGCTCAGCGATTCGCAGGTGAGCCTGACCGACGCGACGGACTCGAATTCGAACTCGAATTCCAGCACCGACTCGAACTCGAACTCGAACTCGGCGACCGACAGCGCGAGCGCGACCGACAGCACGAGCGGCGGACCGATGACGGGCGACAGCGCCAGCAGCGGGGGCACGGTCGGCGTCGACACAGACACCAGCGGCAGCGGCGGCAGCAGCGGGGACACCGGGGCGCCGCTGCTGTGCGACATGCCGCCAGCGGGCTTCGACGGGCCGCAGGACCCTGACTGCGAGATCGAGCCCCAGGTGGGCGCCTTCAACCCGGTGGCCGAGTGGTCGAAGAGCACCTGGTCGGTCGGGCCGACCTTCACGCAGGTGATGGCGGCGCCGATCGTGGTGTCGCTGACCGACGATAACGCCGACGGCAAGATCAACGACCTCGATGTCCCGGACATCGTGTTCACCACCTTCGCCGGCGGCGGCTACACCTCGCCGGGCTGGCTGCGGGCGGTCAGCGGCGACGACGGCAAGGAGATCCTCAACATTGGCAACCAGAGCATCAATGGCACGGCCGGCGTGGCCGGCGGCGATATCGACGGTGACGGCATCGTCGAGCTGGTGACGGTGACGAATGGGGGCGTCGCCAAGGCCTTCGAGCACGACGGCACGCTCAAGTGGACCTCGCCTGCGCTGGGCGCGAGCATCTATTCATATCCAGCGATCGCCGATATGAACGGCGACGGCAAGCCCGAGGTCGTGGTCGGAAAGTCGATCCTCAACAACGACGGGACGCTGCGTGCGACCGTGAAGTACGGCATCGGCAGTGTCGCCGCGGTGGTGGTCGATCTCGACGGAGACGGCAACCAGGAACTGGTCGCCGGCAACGCGGTGTACGACGTCGACGGCAAGGAGCAGTGGTATAACCCCGCGCTCGCCGACGGCTGGATCGGCATCGCTGACATGGACCTCGACAGCGTCCCCGATATCATCGTGGTCGGCGGCGGCAAGGTGCGCATGCAGACCGGCAAGGGCGTGGTCAAGTGGGACGTGGTGTTCCCGGGCGGCGGCGGCGGCCCGCCGACGATCGCCGACTACGACGGCGACGGCGAGCCGGAGATCGGGGTCGCCGGCAAGACCGGATATGCGGTGTTCGAGTCGGACGGCAAGGTGTTGTGGCAGAAGCCGACCCAGGACGCGAGCTCGCAGCAGACGGGATCGTCGGTGTATGACTTCGAGGGCGACGGGGCGGCCGACGTGGTCTATAACGACGAGGTGCGCCTGCGGGTCTACGCCGGCAGCAACGGGGCCGAGAAGCTCAATATCCTCGGCCACGGCAGCGGCACCCTGTTCGAGTATCCGCTGGTGGTCGACGTGGATAATGACGGGCAGTCGGAGATCGTGGTGATCAACAATAACTATGCGTACGGGACCAAGACCGGCGTGACGGTGTACGGCGACAAGGACAAGTCGTGGCGGCCGGCGCGGAAGATCTGGAATCAACACGCGTACTACATCACCAATGTCAACGATGACGGGACGATCCCGCAGTTTCCGGCGCCGAACTACAAGGCGTACAACAACTTCCGGTCGGGCGATCTGTCGCCGCCGGACGGCAAGAAGACGCCGGATGTGGTGCTCGAGGTTTCGGCGCCGTGCGTGTTCGAGTGCAAGGACGGCAAGCTGGTGTTGTGGGTGAACCCGGGCAACATCGGCGCGTCGCCGGTGACGACGCCGACGACGATCGAGGTGCTCGGGGTGGTCAACGGGCAGAACGTGATGCTGGGCAACCAGGAACTGCCCGATATCATCGATCCGGGCAAGTACCTCGACGCGGTGGCGTTCGTGCTCGACCCGGTCGGGCTCGAGTCGATCACGGTGAAGGTGTCGGTGAAGGAGCAGGAGTGCGATCTCGCCAACAACACGGTCACGCTGCCGGGGCCCTTTTGCGAGTAGGAGGGTCGAAACGGTCGGGCTGCCGTCGGTGCGAATCGGCGGCGGCGGGGGATGCTCACGCGGAGAGGCGCCGTCGGCGGCCCCGGCCTGGCGTAAGAAGGCAGCGGTGCCCGCTGGCGACATCCTCCCGCTGCTGCTCACGCTGTTCGGGCTGACCGCGGTCGGCCAGCTGTTGCGGGTGCTCGGGGCTCTGCCCGCGAACGCCCCGGAGGTGCTCGGCCGGGTGATCGTGCAGATCACCATGCCAGCGCTGCTGGTCGTGATCCTCGCGCGCGCGCGCTTCGAGTCCGGGCTGCTGCCGGCCCTGCTGGCGGTCACCGTCGCAATGTTCGTGGCGCTCGCGCTCGGTACGCTGTGGCTGCGCCTGCTCCGTGCGTCGCGCCCGAGCCAGGGGGCGGCCGGCATCGTCGCGGCCTTCTCGAACACGGCCTTCCTCGGCCTGCCCTTCGTGCTCGCGCGTTACCCGGGTTCGGCCAGCGCGGCGACCACGGCCGTGATCATCGACACCGTCGACACCACGATCTTGCTGCTCAGCGCCGGGGTGGCCTTCGCCAACGCGATGGCCAGCCAGGCGCGGCGTGCTGCGGAGCCGCGGCTGCCCCGGGCCGCGCGCGCGCTGCTCCGCCTGCTGGCCCAACCGATGATGATCGCCGTGCTGATCGGCCTCGGCCTCGCCCTCAGCGGACGCGAATTGCCGACGCTGCTCGCCGGGCCGCTGACATCGATCGGCCAGGCCACCACGACCCTGGCGTTCCTGACGATCGGCCTCGGCCTCGACCTGCGATCGCTGCGCGGCCAGACGCGGGCGCTCGCCGGTATCACCGTGATCAAGCTGATCATCATGCCCGGCCTGGCCGCGCTCATCCTGCTCGCGCTGGGTGTGCGCGGCGAGGTCGCGCAGGCGGCCGTGCTGCAGGCGGCCATGCCCACCGCGGTCGTCGCCGCGATCATCGCCACGAACGCGGGCTGCGACGCGCGCCTGGCCTCCGCCGCGGCTGTCATCACGACGCTGCTCTCGCTGCTCACCCTGCCGATCCTCGCCGCGAGCCTGCACGCGATCGGCCTGTGATCCGTGCCGCCACCACCAGCTCCACCGCCGAGGCGACCACCACCACCAATACCACCACCGAGCCGCCACCAGCGCGGCCCGACGCACGACCTCGCTTGGTCTTTGTCGCCTCGCCGGCGACGGCGAGGCGGCGCGCCGACTTGCTAGCCGTTGCGCTCGCAGATCACGTCGAGCAGGACCAGGCGGTCGCCGGTCCGGGCCAGCGCGAGCGCGCGGCGCAGCGCGGCCTCGACCTCGCTGGTCGCTTCGACGCGAATGCCGACGCCGCCGGCCGCCTCGGCGACCGCCGCGAAGTCGACGGCGACGTTGAAGTCACACAGCGCGAAGCGATCGTCGCGGACCGCGTCGCCCCGCGGATGTGAGCCGCGCGTGCTGCTCTTGATCGTGCTCCACGCCTGATCGTTGAAGACGATGACGACGATCGGCAGGCGCTGGGCCGCGGCGACGTGGTGGGCGCTGAGCGGCGCGTTGAAGTAGTACGCGCCGTCGCCGAGGGTCGCCACGATCGTGCGCTCAGGGGCGGCGAGCTTGGCCCCGAGCGCCGCGCCGAGCGACCATCCGAGCCCGCTGGCGACCGAGTTCTCGAACCATGAATCGCTGCAGCGGCGCGGCACCAGCCACGGATCGAGGTTGTACTCGTTGACGATCACGACGTCGTCGTCGATGAGCTGGCCGATCATCCACGAGAGATACGCCTTGGTGATCCGCTCGCGGGTCCCGTCCCTCCGGGCGGCCTCGCGGGCCGCGGTGAACCGCTGCTCGTGCAAGGCGGCGAGCTCGGGCCGGATCACGGCCGGTCCGCCGATCGCGTCGGCCAGCGCCCGCAAGGTCGCGGCTGGATCGCCCGCGAGGTTGAGGTCGCAGGGGAAGCCGCGCATCGGCAGGTCGCCGAACAGCGGGTCGACGCCGATACCGATGACCCGCGGGGCCCGGGCGCGCTGGCTCTGCGAGGGGATCCACGGCACCGGACATTCGACGGCGATCACCAGATCCGCAGATTCGATGTCGGCCGCGGGATCGAAGCCGAGGTGATGCGGGTGCTCGGTCGGGAAGTTGAAGAAGTTGCGCTTGCCGTGCTCGATGACGCCGACGCCCGCGACCTGCGAGAGCCGCAGCAGCGCCTCGGGGCCGCCGACGTAGTGCCCGAGATCGGCGGTGACGATCACCGCACGCTCGGCCTCACGCAGCCACCGCGCGGCGGTCGCCAGCGCGGCCGGCTCGGGCACGCTGGCGCGGGCCCTGGTCTGGCGCGCGCGGGCCGACAGCTCGATCGCCGGGTTCTGCTCGCACAGCGGCTCCTTGGGCAGGGTCAGATAGACCGGTCCCGCGGGCGGTGACTCGGCGATCGCCAGCGCGCGCTCGACCACGACGTCGAGCGCGTGGCCGCTGCGCAGCTCGTAGTCCCACTTGGTGAATTCGCGGAAGTAGCCGCCCTGATCGAAGGTGTCCTGGCCCCATTGCACGAAGTTGCTGCGGGCTCCGGGGCGCCCCTGTTCATACCAGGGGGTGTGCCCGGCCAGCACCAGGATCGGCACACGCGCGCGCCTGGCGTTGATGATGCCCATGCCCATCGCGGCGGTCCCGACCCCGACGTGGCCCATCGCGGCCTGCGGGCGGTGGGACAGCAGGGCGTGGCCGTGGGCCAGCGAGATGACGGTATTCTCGTGCGGACAGGCGACGATGCGCAGGCCCCATCGCGGGCGCCCTCGCGCAGATCGCGCATCGGACGCGCGGTCAAGCCGGGCCAGCGCGTCGATGATCGGCGTGAAGTCGGTGCCGGAGTTCGATGCGAGCAGCTGGACGCCGTGGTGATCGAGCAGGCGCAGGAGCTGCTCCGCGCTGGTCCCCGCGGGCAGCTCGAAGGTCGCCTCGGGCGCGGGGTCCAGGCGATCGTCGCCGTGGCCACGGGCGCCGCGAAGCTGGCCGCGCAGGGCCGTGATGAACGCCTCGGGGCAGTCGAGGTTGGAGAAGTGCGAGGCGCCCGGCAGCTCGACCAGGCGCGCGCAGGCGGCCGAATCGGAGATCGTTCGCAGCAGCGAGGTCGGCGTGATCGCATCGAGTGCGCCGCCGATCAGCAGCAGCGGGACGTCGATATTGGCCAGCAGTCCGCGGTGATCGGAGACCAGCATCGCGTGCCAGCAGGCCTGATACATGGCTGGATCTTTGGCGCTCTCGACGGCGATCCCGGCCTCGACGACCCGGCGATCGGTGGTCGGCGCGAACAGGCCGGGCAGGCTCATGCGTGAGAACTCCGGCACGCTCATGCGTGCCATCTGCTCCGAGAACCACGCCCGCCGGTCGGCGGCGTCGGCGTGGAAGGCCCAGGTGTTGGCCAGCGTCAGCGAGCGCACCTTGTCGCGGTGGCGCGCGAGCAGCTCGAGCGCCACCACCCCGCCCATCGAGAGCCCGACCACGTGGGCGCGCGTGTAGCCTCGCTGCTCGATCGCGGCGGCGACGTCGTCGGCGAACCCGGCCATCGAGACCTCGGCGGCCGGCCGGACCAGGTCGAGCGCCAGCGTGGCGTAGTCGTCCGCCAGCGCGGCGAGCTGCGGGCGCCAGAAGGTCGAGTCGCCGCCCACCGCGGGCAGGAACACCACCAGTTCGCGGTCGCGGCTCATGTCGACACCTCCGGCAGGCGCGCGACGATCGCCAGCGGACCGCCGCCGAGCGGGCCATGATGTTCGGCGCGGGTCGATACATACACGCGGGTGTCGCCGAGCGTGGCGGCGAGCACCGAGCTCAGCACGCAGCGCGAATAGCGGGTGTCGCCGATATCGTCGTCGCTGAGCATGGTATGGCGTCGACCGCGAATGCGTCCGCGGGGATCGGCCTCGGACTTGGCAAATACACCGACCAGGGGGCTCGCGGATGGGTCGACGGGGAGGGTCAATCCGAGCTTGCGGGCGACGGCCCGCACGCCCTCGATGTCGAGGATGTCGGCGAGGATCCCGTGCTCGATCATCAGATCGCCGGTCCAGGTCGGGCTGTTGGCGAATACGACGATCTCGGTGCGCTCTTGCCCTGGCTTGGCCGAGCACGAGGCGACGCCCGAGTAGAGCGACCAATCGTTGCACACGACCTCGTCGGAGAGCTGCGCGCGCTCGACCTCACCCAGCGCCAGGGCCACACCCAGCGCCGAGGCGGCCCGCGATCCGACCATATCGCAGCGCAGGGCCCGACCGGCTCGTTCGGCGGCCTGGGCCTGTTCAGGCGAGAATTTGGGGATGGCCCCCTTCATCTGCACGAGGTGCACATCGGCCAGCGCGTCGAGATCGAGGGTCCCGGCGATCTCACGCACGAGCCGGGCGGTCTCCTCGATCTGGGGCATTCGCCCGATCTCCTCCGGCGCGAAGGCCCGGGTGTGGCCGATCGCCACGGCCAGGCGCTTCACCGGGCGGCGTTGGCTGGCGCGCTCGCCCTCGCGGACCAGCACCAGCATATGCGGCGCGACCACACCCTCGGTGCCGCCCGAGAACGAGAAGATCACGCGGTCCTGGACCTGCTCGGCCGCGACCCCGAGCCGCGGCGCGAAGAGGTGCTCGAGCGCCGCCATAGCGAGCCCGCGCGAGAAATCGTTGCGACCGCCGTTGCCCTCGGTCTTGCCGATCACTGCGATCACGTCGGACGCGGCGAACGCCTGCGCGTCGAGCAGGCGCCGCAGCTCGTCGACGTCGGCTGGATCGCGGGTGTCGACGGCGAAGGCCCGAACCCTCACAAGCTCACCTCGAGCACGCAGCCGGTGTGGCGAAGGATGTCGATCTTGCGCACGTCGCCGCGGTCCATCTCCTCGGCGAGCGCCTGGGTGGCGAGCGCCTCGACGACCTCGGCCGAGTTGGCGGTCAGCACGGTGACCGGGCGATCGATCGCCATCGGGAAGTCGTGCCAGGTCCCGACGTGGATCATGATGCCGTGGCCGGGCGGCAGGATGAAGGCCTTCACCTGATCGAGGTCGGGCACGTCGCGGTCCGGGTTCGGCTTGCCGAGCACCATCGCCAGCGGCGCGTCGCCGAGGCCGACGAACAGCTGGGACATTCGCAGGTGGCGCTCGAGCCAGGTGATCTTGCCGGGTCGCGGATGGATGCGAGCGGTGCGGATCACCGCGTGCTCGTGGTACACAAAGGGCAGGTTGAAGCCCTCCTCCACCGCCCCCTTGTAGAACGGGATGGCCAGGCCGGCCGCTGGCACATCGGTGCCAATGAAGATTCCATACTCGGCGGTGTTCTCGCGGGTGGCGTGAACGACGGGGACCTCGATGAGACGGGGGCTCTGCATGCCGCGAATATAGATCAGGAGCCCGCCCAGGTGTCACCGCTGAGCGCCTCCATCACTGCGCAGATCTTGCCCGAGGCCGAGGTGGCCGAGGTCCGGAAGCGAAGGTCAGGGAGGTGGTTTGGCTGCGCGGAGCGTTGACCGGGCTCGGGGCCGCGGATACGATGCGCCGTGCTTCGCCTCGCCGGTCTCGCGGTGTTCTTGATGGCCTGCGGACCTGCGGGCGATCCACCGAAGCAGAGGCAGGCGAGCGGCGGGCTGGCGAAGGTGCAGGAGCAGCAGGAGGTGCAGGAGGACGTCGCGGGCCTGGCGGCGTTGAAGGCCGAGCTGGTGACGACGCACGGCGAGCCGGCGCGGGCGCGGATCGATCGCGGCGTCGACCAGGTGGCGAGGCTGTGGCGCGCGGAGGACGGCGAGCTCGCGGCCTTCGTGCGCGAGCACTTCATCGCCGACCCGGCCCAGCTGGATGCCACCTTCGCGCGGCTCGAGCAGGTGTTCGAGCAGGTCGACGGGTACATGCACGCGGTCGGACGCGAGCTGCGGCGGGCCAGCGACGTCGACGTGGGGCCGCTGCTGGCGATCGACCCGCTGCTGACGGCGGTCGACCCGGCGGCGCACCTGACGGAGGACCTGTTCGCGGCGAAGCCGGGCTTCGTGGTGCTGCTCAACTTTCCCCTGACCACGCTCGCCGAGCGCGACGCGGACGGGCCGACCTACACGCGGCGGCAGTGGGCGGAGGTGCGGCTGGCGGGTCGCTTCGCGCGGCGAGTGCCGGGGGAGATCCGTCGCGCGGCGGCCCAGGCCAGCGCCGAGGCCGATCGCTACATCTCGCAATATAACCTGTGGATGCACCACGTCGTCGACGCGCGCGGCGACCGGCCGTTCCCGTCGGGATTGCGGCTCATCTCGCACTGGAATCTGCGCGACGAATTGAAGGGGCGTTACGGCGATCCGGCGGGGCTAGAGAAGCAGCGGATCATCGTCAAGGTGATGGAGCGGATCGTGACGCAGACGATCCCCCAGGCGGTGATCGATGACCCGCGGGTCGACTGGGAGCCGGTCAGCAATACGGTGAAGATGGCGCCGGCGGACGCGATCGAAGCCGATGCTCCGCGCCGCGAGGGGGCGCCGCAGCTGGACGGGGCGCGCGAGCCGGATCTGCGCTACGCGAGGCTCCTGGCCCAGTTCCATGCGGCTCGCCGCGAGGACCCCTTCGTGCCGATCGCGCCGACGGCGATCGCCCGCAGCTTCGAGATCGGGCGCGAGCTGCCGGAGACGCGGGTCAAGGCGCTGCTCGAGCAGGTGCTGGCATCACCGCTGGTGCCGCGGGTGGCGAAGTTGATCGAGGGGCGGCTGGGGCGGCCGCTCGAGCCGGTCGACCTGTGGTACGCGGGCTTCAAGGCCGGGTCGCGGCCGGAGGCTGAGCTCGACCTGCTCACGCGCAAGCGCTACCCCGACGCGGCGGCCTTCGCCGCTGACATGCCGCGGATCCTCGAGGGGCTGGGCTTCGCCGCGGAGCGGGCGCGCTGGCTGGCCGAGCACATCCGCGTCGACCCGTCGCGCGGGGCCGGGCACGCGCTGCAGGCGATGCGCCGCGGCGACGCGCCGCGCCTGCGCACCCGCGTGGGCGCGGGCGGCATGGATTACAAGGGTTACAACATCGCCGTGCACGAGCTCGGGCACAACGTCGAGCAGGTGTTCTCGCTCGAGAGCGTCGACCACACGCTGCTGATGGGCGTGCCGAACAACGCGTTCACCGAGGCGCTGGCCTTCGTGTTCCAGGCGCGGGACCTCGAGCTGCTGGGCCTGCAACAGCCCGACGCGGCCAGCGAGCGCGAGCGGGTGCTCGGCGACTTCTGGCAGACCTGGGAGATCGCCGGGGTCGCGCTGGTCGACCTGGCGACCTGGCACTGGATGTACGATCACCCGGAGGCGACGGCGGCGGATCTACGCGAGGCGGTGGTGCGCATCGCCGAGGAGATCTGGGACCGCTATTATGCGCCGGTGCTCGGCGGCACGACGACGCCATTGCTCGGCGTTTATAGCCACATGATCTCCTATCCGCTGTATCTCGCGGACTACCCGATCGGGCACCTCATCGCGTTTCAGATCGAGGAGCACCTGCACAAGGTCGGGCGGCTCGGGCCGGAGTTCGAGCGCATGGCCAGCTTCGGCGCGGTCACGCCGGACGTGTGGATGACCCACGCCACCGGCGCGCCGGTCAGCGCTGAGCCGCTGCTGCGCGCGACCGAGGCGGCCCTGGCGGTGCCCTGAGCCGCGCGGGCGGGGAGGCTCGTGAGATCGATGTCGCGGGTGTGTCGATCGCGTGCGCCGAGGTACATCCTCTCGGGTGATGCGCACGCGACTGCGCTATCCGGCGGGTCGGGCGCGGAGGCTCGTCGCGTCTGGTGCCGGCGCGCGAGCTTCGCTATGCTCGCGGCGCATGGGCGATGTGATCAACCTGAACCACTTTCGCAAGGCGAAGGAGCGGGCGGAGCGGACCCGGCGGGCCGAGGAGAGTCGCGTCCGCCACGGCCGTAGCAAGCCGGATCGCGAGACGCAGCGGCGCGAGGAGCAGCGGCAGGCGGAGATTCTGGCCGGCAAGCGGCTCGAGCCCGCCGAAGATCCGCCGGAGGGGTGAGCGCCAGGCGGCCGCCAGCCGGTCGGGCGCTCGGGGATCGCCGGGCGACACCGGGCGCGTGCGGGCTTCTTCGGCGCGCGCGGGCTCCGTGCTAAGAGGCGGCCCATGGCTCCTCGCGCGCTGTTCTCCTCGCTGTTCGTCTCGTTGTCACTCGCGGCCGGCTGCGCTGGTTCCACGGCCAAGCTCGACCCCGCGGAGAGCGCTCTCGGCAACATCCCGGGTCGCTGGGAGAACGCGTTCATCGAGGTCGAGGGCGCGGGCGGGAAGTTGCGGATGCACTACGTCGCCGCCGGCCGCAAGGACGCGCCGCGCCTGATTCTGCTGCACGGCTTCCCGGACTTCGCGTACACGTGGCGCGAGCTGGTGCCGATGTTGTCGGGCGACTATCGCGTGCTGGCGCCGGACCTCCGCGGCTACGCGGCCACCGGCAAGCCGAAGAAGGGCTATGACCTCGACTCGGCGGCGGCCGACGTGCTGGCCTTCGCCGACGCGACGGCGGCGGCCGACGGCGCACCGGACGGGGTCGCGACCCACCTCCTCGGCCACGACTGGGGCTCGCTGATCGGCTGGTGGTCGGTCATCAAGGCGCCGCAGCGCTTCACCACCTTCACGGCGCTCAGCGTCGCCCACCCGCGCGCCTTCGCTGAGTACCTCGAGAAGTCGCCGGAGCAGCGCAAGAAGGTCCGCTACATGCGGACCTTCACCCTGCCCGGGGTGCCCACCTTCTTCGCCGGCATGGGGGACAAGCGGCGGCGCGAGGTCTACCAGGGCGAGCTCGTGCACCGGGACGCCTTCGATGACGACGACCTCGTGTGGTACCGCGCCGCCTTCGACACCGTCGCCGAGACCCGCCCGCCGCTGCGCTACTACAAGCAGCGCTTCCGCGACGCCGAGCACAACGAGAAGACCGCGAAGGAGGCCGCCAAGATCGGCATCCCGGTGCTCGTGCTGTGGGGCGAGCAGGACAAGCACCTCATGTGGCGCATGGCCGCCGACAGCTGCAAGTACGCCCTGCCCGGCAAGTGCCACAGCCACGTGTTCGCCGACGCTGGCCACTGGCCGCACTGGGACAACCCCGCTGGTGTGGTCCAGCAGTGGCGCGCCTTCGTGGCCGCGAGCGAGACGCCGGCCAGCGACTCGCCCGCGCCGGGTCCAGCGACGCCAGCGAGCAGTCCAACGCCAGGCGCCCCGGCGACCAGCCCCGCGACGCCGTGACGGCGAGGCGCCGCGGCGCCGCGGCGGCGTGACGCTGGACGTGACGGCGACTCGCCGCGCGCGGCCGCGAGGGTCCGGGATCTTGCGCGCTGTCTCCGTGCCCGCTCGCGCGCCGTGAGCCAGCAGCGGCGCTGCGGGCGCGTCGTCGCGCGTCGTGAGCACCTGTCTCTCGGGACAGCAGGGCACCGCGCGGAACGGCGATCGGGTCCGGCTGTCGGTCGCGGCGGCGCGGCGCGGCTTCGGGCTCGCGTGCGTGTACGGCTGCAGCGGCGGGGGTGACACGCTTCTGAACCTCCGTGTATCGTCAACCGCCATGTCATCCGAGACACCTCAAGGCCAACTCACACAGGCCGACTGGACCTTGCTGCTGTCGCGGATCGAGGCCGGCGCCTGTACGCCCTTCGTCGGGGCCGGCGTGCACGACGGCCTCACGCCGCTGCCCGGCGACATCGCGATGCAGTGGGCCGAGGCCCACGCGTACCCGCTCGAGGATCGCTGGAACCTCGCCCGTGTCGCCCAGTTCATGGCGATCGAGAAGGGCTCGCGCTGGCCGCGGAACGAGCTCGCGGCCGCGTTCATCGAGGCCAAGTCGGCGCTGCCCGCCGACGCCGAAGCGGCGCCCGAGGCCGAGGCGCTGCGGGCCCTCGCCGAGCTGCCGTTTCGCACCTACGTCACCACCACGCCCGACGACCGCATCAAGCGGTCGCTGCAGGCTCACAGCGCGCGTCACGGCGGCAAGACCCACGCCCGCCGCCCGCGCGCCGATTTCTGTCGCTGGCACGAGGCGCTGCGCTCGTCGTCGCTGGCCACCACCTTCGAGGAGGACCCGCACTACGTGCCCACGGTGGAGGAGCCCTTCGTGTTCCACCTGCACGGCCAGATCGCCGTCGCCGAGTCGCTGGTGGTCGCCGAGGACGACCACTTCGACATGCTGGTCGCGACGGCCCGCCACCCCTCGCTGATCCCCCCGGCCGTGCAGCGGGCGCTCCGCGGCGGGCCGGTGGTGCTGCTCGGCCAGCCGCTGTCGGACTGGAACTTCCGCGTGCTGCTGCGCAGCCTGTGTGGCGGCGACTTCAGCGGCCTGCAGGCGGGCAGCGTCAGCGTCCACGTCAAGCCGGCCGACGCCGACGACGGGCTGCTGCGCTACCTCGAGCGCCTGTTCGCCAAGCTGCACATCAAGGTCTACTGGGGCACGCCCCACGAGTTTCTCCACGAGCTGCGCGAGCGCTGGAGCGCCGCCCAGAGCAAGTGACCCGGGAGTTTGATACGCATGGAAACCGAGACCACGAGTCCGTACCCGGGACCCCGCCCGTTCACCGCCGCCGAGAGCCAGCGCTTCTTCGGCCGCTCGCGCGAGCTGCAGGACCTCGCCGCGCTGGTGATCGCCCAGCCGCTCACGGTGCTCTACGGAGCGACCGGCGCGGGCAAGACCTCGCTGCTGTGCGCCGGCGTCGTGCCGGAGCTCGAGCGGGTCGGCTTCGAGGTGCTGCCGGTCGCGCGGGTCGGCGGCCTGCTGCCGCCCGACGTCGACGCGACGCGCCTGCGCAACGTCTTCACCTACAGCGTGCTGCTGCACTGGGTCGGGCCGGACGACGACCTCGGCGCGCTGGCCCAGCACACCCTGGCCTCGTTTCTTCAAGCGCGCCTGAAGGCCGGCGGCCGCAAGCCGCTGGCGCTGGTGCTCGACCAGCTCGGCGACATGTTCTCGGCCTACCCGGCGCAGTGGGAGCAGCGCGAGGCCTTCCTGCGCGAGCTCGCCGAGTGCCTGCCGGGCGATCGCCCGGGCAGCGTCGTCGGTGAGCGCTCGCTGCGGCCGCTGCGGGTGCTGCTGGCGATCCGCGACGAGCAGCTCGCCAACCTCGAGCGCCACGCCGCGCTGCTGCCCGACGTGCTGCGGGTCCGCTACGCGATCGAGGGCCTGCGCGTGCCCGAGGCGATGGAGGCGATCTCGGGACCCGCGCCCAATTTGTTCTCGACCAGCGAGGCCGAGCAGCTGGCCCGGTCCCTCGCCCAGCGACGCGTGCGCCTGGCCAACGGCAAACAGGTGCTGATCGCCAGCGATCGCATCGAGCCGATGCACATCCAGCTCGCCTGCGACGAGCGCTTCGAGCGAGGTGGTCGCGCCGGTCCGCTGTCGAAGCCGCTCGACCCGGAGGAGGCGCTGATCCGCTTCTACGACCTCGCCGTCGCCCGCGCGGCCTCCGGCTGGGGCGGCGAGCGCAAGCTGCGGACCTGGCTCGGCGAGCGCCTGGTCACCCCCGAGGGCACCCGCAGCTCGCAGCTCCGCGGCAAGCGCAACGTCGGCGGCCTGTCCTTCAAGCTGGTCGAGAACCTCGAGGCCGCGCGACTGATCCGCTCCGAGGAGCGCGCCGGCAACACCTGGTATGAGGTCGTCCACGACCGCCTCGCCGCGCCGATCCAGGCCTCCAACGCGGTGTGGTTCGCGGCCCAGAAGAAGGCCCGTCGGGCCTGGCGCTTCGTCGCCTTCATGCTGGTCTTCGCCGGCATCGTCGTCGGCCTCACCTACCTCGGGCAGATGGGCTGGCAGCACCTGGAGGGCATCCAGGGCGACAAGAAGGGCCTCGAGGCCCAGCTCGCCTCGCTCACCGAGGCCAACGCGAAGCTCAGCAAGCAGCTCCTGCTCGGCGCCGCCGAGCTGGCCGGCGAGCAGCGCCGCGTCCTGCTCACCCAGCTCGCCGCCGACACCCAGGCGGTCGCCGACGACGTGCAGGCGCTGCAGGGCGTGGTCCTCGACATGGGCCGCTACCGCCCGAACGCCCGCGACGTCGACCTCGAGGCCCAGACCCTCACCAACTACTTCGCCTCCGGTCAGGCCCTGATCCCCCTCGGCGCGCAGGTCGACGCGCTCATCGCCCGCCAGCAGACCCTCGCCGACGACATCAAGGCGTTCAAGAAGGCCCAGACCGACCCGTCGCTGAGGCCGCTCCACGCCTCGCTCGCCGCCGCGGCCGAGGCGCTGGAGGACCCGCTAGAGCGGGCCCAGAAGGCCGTCGCCGCCCTCGCCGCCGACCACGCCCGGCACAACCCCGCGCTGTCCGCCGCGCTCGACGGCTACGAGGCCGCGACCCGCCCCGGCGCGCCGAACAGCGCCCGCGTGCGCGAGCTGTCGCGCCTGCCCTGGCGCGAGGGCTTCCGCGCCCTCCTGGCCGGCGACGCCGCCAGCGCGAAGGACCGCTTCGAGCGCTCGCAGGCCCGCGACGCCAGCAACCCGGCCCCGGTCGACGCGCTCGCCCGGCTCGCCTGGTCGCAAGGACAGGTCGAGTCCGCGGAGCAGGGCTACCGCGCCGCGCTCGCGCTGGACCGCGACTACAGCCCGTCGCTCGCTGGCATGGCCGAGGTCTACCTGAACCGCGCCTCGCTGGCCGACGCCGAGCGCTGCGCTCGCAAGGCGCTGACCCTGCAGCCCGACTACGGCCCGGCCCACCTGGCCCAGACGGCGATCGACCGCCTGCTCGCGGCGCCCGACGCCGAGCGCGGCAAGGTCAGCAAGGACAACCCGTGCGCGAGCAAGAAGGCGGCCGCCAGCGAGCCCGTCGCCGAGCCGACGCCCGAGCCCACGCCGACCCCTGTCGCCGCCGAGCCCGAGCCCGAGCCCGCCAAGCCCGAGCCCGCGGCCAAGCCTGAGCCCGCACCCAAGCCCGTCGTCGAGCCCGCGCCGACGCCGGCCAAGCCTGAGCCGAAGCCGAAGCCCGCCGCCAAGCCGAAGCCGAAGGCCAAGCCCGCCGAGGAGGTCAAGCCGCTCAACCGCGACGTGCCCGACGCCGAGGTCGGCACGCCGTAGCAGCGCCATCGGCCCGTGGACGCGCGTCCACGGGTCGCGCGCAATCATCGTAGTTGATCGTAGCGCGCGGCCGAGGCCCAGGCCCGGCCCGGGCCTCTAACCTGGGCCCCCCCGGCGAACTCGCCGGCCAGGCTCGGAATCAACGCAGCCCGGCCGCGATCACATGCAGATGCCGAGCGCGCTCGAATCGTCAGTACACGTGCAATCGCTGCAGTTCGTGATCTTGCAGCTCGTGGTCCCGGTGCAGGCGAGCTGGCAGCCGCCGCCTGGACAGTCGAGGGTCACCGCGCCCGCCTTGTTCGCCGAGACGCTGCACCCGCCGTCGGTGCAATCGAAGGTGCATGAGTCGGTGTTGCTGCACGAGTAGGCGCAGTTCGCCCCGTTGCATTCATTCGAGCACGAGGGCTCGGCGTCGCAGGTGCAATCGCGGCCGGAGATGCAGGCGTCGTCGCCCGCGTTGTCGCACCCGGCGATCACGCCAATGCTGGCACCAAAGAGAAGAGACAGGGTGAGGATGAGCCTGGACGGATTGATCATGCTGTACTTTCCATCGCACGTGGTCGCACGTGGTCGCACGCGGCCAACACGGCACATACGCCGCGACCCGGGGCGACCGTATCACAGACCACGCCCGGACGACTCAGCGGCCTGAATCGCCGGCCTGAGCCCTCGCGCGGCCTCGCCCGTCAATGCTCGCGGTCCGCGGTGATGGCACCGAATACGCGCTGTGGGCCAGGCACGCCCTTGAGCTCGAAGGCGCCGAGCTCCTCGAGGCGCCCCGCGGGCACGTGGGCGGCGAAGTCCTCCGAGACGACCAGCGAGCGGCCGACCCGCGCCGTGAGGCCCTCGAGGCGCGCGGCGAGGTTGATCGCCGCGCCGATGGCGGTGAAGTCGAGGCGCGACGCGCCGCCGATGTTGCCGTAGGCGATCTCGCCGACGTGCAGCGCGACGCCGAAGCGGATCTCCCGGGCAGCGGCGGCGTTGCGGACCGCGAGCGCGGCGAAGGCCGCGTCGACGGCGTCGAGCGCCGCGACACTTCGCGCCGCGGCCATGTCCGTGTCCAGTTCGGGGACGGGGAAGATCGCCAGGAGCCCGTCGCCGATGAACTTCAACACCTCACCGCCGCGGGCCTCGATCGCCGGCACCTGGCACTCGAACAGCTCGTTGAGCATGTCGATCGTCTCGCGCGGGGCCTGCTGCGCGGCGATCTCGGTGAAGCCGCGGAGGTCCGAGAACCACACGACGGCGCGGATCGTCTCGATGTCGCCGCGGGAGATCCGCCCGGCGAGGATGCGCTCGCCGGCGCTGTGCCCGACGTAGGTGTCGAGCAGGTTCGACGCGATGCGACGCAGCGCGAAGATCTCGGTGACCCGTGCCAACGGGCGCAGCAGCCGGCGCAGCGCCGCGAGCTGCGCCTCGGCGAAGCCGTCCGCGTGCTGGGTGGCAAACGAGATGGCGTGCACCTGGCCGGTCGTGAACACGATCGGGAGGACCACGAAATCGCTGTAGTTCTCCGCGGCCAGCTCGCGCAGCGTCGCGTGGTCGGCGGGCGTGAGGTCGTGGAGCCGCCGGCGAAACTCGACGCCCGTGCGCCAAACCTCGCCGACCGGGCTCAGACGCACGGCGTCCGACTTCTGGGCCTGGGCGCTCAGCTCGGCGACGCGGACCGGCACCCCGGGCCGCCAGTAGAACGCCCGACCGACGATGCTCGGGTGCAGGGTCGTGACGAACACCGCGACCCGGTCAATCGGGATCTCAGCGGCCCGGGCGTCGAGGGCCAGGCGCTCGACGACCTGCGGCGCCGAGCTCGCGCCCGGCGCTCCGTCCAGCAGCCACTCGAACAGCGCGGCCATGCGGTCCATGGCCCGACTCTAACGCATCGACGCGGCCCGGAGGGCGGGCCTCGGCGCTCGCGCGGCTCTCTATCGCTTCGTCGCGGCCCGCCCGATCGTCCATTCGGCGTGGACCATCCGCAGGGCCGCGTCGAGGCCGTCGTGGCGGTAGCCGAGCTCCTGCGCGGCCTTTTGTGAGGAGATGCGGGTGTTGCCTGCGAGCTGGCGCAGGTCCTCGTGGGTGAAGGCGGGGCGGCTGCGCGTGAGCCGGGCCACCGCGCCCACCACCGGCAGCCCGGCGCGCGCGAGGCCGAGAGGGATCGATAATTTCGGCACCGGCGCGTCGCACAGCGGCCGGCTGCGCTCGAGGATCTGCGTCAGCGAGGCATGCGCGCCGCCGAGGATGTAGCTCTCGCCCGTGCGCCCGCGCTCGGCCGCGGCGATCGCCCCGGCGACGAGGTCCCCGATCGCCACTGCATTAAAACCACCGCGAAAGGTCGCCGGCAGCTTGCGGTTGAAATATGCGACCAGCAGGCTCTGCACGACGCCGATATGGTGGGTCTCGTTGGGCCCGATCACGACGGTCGGATGCACGATCACCGCGTCGAGGCCGCGCCCGACCGCGGCCCGAATCACCTGCTCGCCGACCACCTTGGAGCGCACATACGGCGAGCCCTGCGATACCGGCAGGCGCGCCCGGGTCTCGGCGAGCGGCTGGTCGAGCGGCGCCGGGTCGAACACGACGATCGAGGAGAAATACAGCATGCGCCGCGCCCCGACCTCGAGGGCGGCCTGGGCCGCGTTGCGCGGGCCCTCGACGTTGACCTGCCACAGCCGCGGGTCGTGGCGGGCGCTGGTGCTGACCATCGCGGCCAGGTGATAGATGGTATCGGCGCCGGTGAAGGCGACCCGCAGGGCCGCGAAGTCGCGGACGTCGGCGGCCACAACCTCGACGCCGTTCGCCTGCAGGCGGGCGATCGCCGGGTCATGTGGGAGCACGACGGCGCGCACTGGCTTGCCCGCGCCGCGCAGGCCCCGGCACAATTCGAGGCCGACCTGGCCGGTGGCGCCGGTGACGACGTGGATCCCGCTGGATTGCATCGCGAACTCCGAGGACCTCGCGCTGGCGTGGGCACGACTGCGGCTACCAGCGCACCCCGCTGCATCTAGCACAGACCGCGAGAAGATAGTAGACAGCCCGAATGATCGATCACGATCCGTCCTCCGAGCGCGCGCCGCTGCGGGGCGATTCCTCGGGGGCTCGCAGCGGCGGGCGGACGCACGCCTGGGACATCGAGTGCGACGTGCTGGTGGTCGGCCTCGGCGCGGCCGGGGGCAGCGCGGCGATCGAGGCGCGGCGCGGCGGCGCCGAGGTCGTCGTCATCGACCGCTTCGCCGGCGGCGGCGCGACCGGCAGGAGCGCGGGCATCATCTACTTCGGCGGCGGCACCGAGTTGCAGCTCGCGGCCGGCTACGTCGACACGCCGCAGAACATGTTCGACTACCTCCGCCAGGAGGTCGGCGACGCGGTCCCGGAGGCGACGCTGCGGGCCTTCTGCGAGACCAGCGTCGCCAACTTCGAGTGGCTGCGCCAGCTCGGCGTGCCGTTCCCGGTCAGCGGCAAGGTCAGCAAGTCGGCGTACCCCGAGAGCGACTGCACGCTGTACTTCTCGGGCAACGAGCTGTGTCACCCGTACCGCGACAGCGCCACGCCGGCGCCGCGTGGTCACCGTCCGCTGGGCGTGGGCCTGACGGGTCACCTGTCGGCGGAGGCGATGCGGCTCGGGATGCTCGAGGCCGGCGCGCTGCTGCGTCCGTACAGTCGTCTCGAGCGCCTGGTCGTCGCCAGCGACGGCGCGGTGATCGGTGGCGTGGTCTGCGAGCTAAAGGCGCCGCGCTGGCTGGTCGATGTGATGGCGACGCTCGTGCGAAATGCCGGAGGGATCAGCCCACGGCTCGGCGGGGTGTTGCAGGCCACACTGCGCGCGATCGAACGCAGCTGCAAACGTCATCATGTGCGTGCGCGTCGCGGTGTGATCCTGTGCACAGGTGGCTTCGTGTTCGACCGCAAGTTGATGCTCGAGCATGCGCCGGCCTACGCGGACTGCAGCATGCGCCTCGGCACCGCCGGGGACGACGGCTCGGGGATCGCGATCGGTCAGGCCGCGGGCGGGGTGCTGGGCAAGATGGACCGCTGCACCGCGTGGCGCTTCATCGACCCGCCGGAGGCGTGGTGGGGCGGGATCCTGGTCGGTCGCAGCGGCGCACGCATCTGCAACGAGACGCTGTATGGCGGCAAGGTCGGCGAGCATATGATCGAGGAGCACGGCGGCAAGGGCACGCTGATCGTCGACGCGTCGACGATGGCCCGCGGCCGGCGCCAGGTCATGTCGGGCAACCCCCCCCAGTGTATCAACGCGTATTTGGCCTGATCAATGGTTATGTGACCTGTCGCTCGGCGCCGACGCTGCGCCAGCTGGCCGCGCGCATGGACATCGACGCCGACGGCCTGGAGGCCAGCGTCGCCGCCTACAACGCCGGCGTGCGCGCGGGCGTCGACGGGCTCGGCAAGCGCCTCGACACCATGAGCCCGATCGACGGCGGCCCGTATTACGCGATCCCCTTCGACAAGGACGGCTTGCTGTACCCGACCCCCTGCCTGACCCTCGGCGGCCTGCGCACGGAGGGCCTCACCGCCGAGGTGCTGGGCGCGGACGGGGCGGCGATCCCCGGGCTCTACGCGGCCGGGCGGACGGCGGTCGGGGTGTCGTCCAACGGATATGTCAGCGGATTATCGGTGGCCGACGGGATCTTCTCCGGGCGCAACGCCGGGCGCCACGCGGCGCGGCGCACCACAGCATGAGTATACGCGAGTGACACGAGGAACGAACATGACGGACCCACGACAGACATTCGAGCTGGCCCTGCGCTCCCCGGCGCTGGTCGGCGCCAAGGACAAGGCGGGCTGGGTGGCCCTGTTCCACCCGGAGGGCTTCGTGGAGGACCCGGTCGAGGCCGGGCGTTATGCTGGGAGTGCCAAGATATCGCTGTTCTGGGACGTGTTCATCGGGCCCCAGCCGAGCGTCGCCTTCGAGGTAAAGCGCGACTTCTGCGGCCTCCACACATTCATCCGCCAGGCGACGGTGGTGAGCGTCACCGAGGCCGACCCGGATGCGGTGCTGCCGGTCCCGGCGCTGATCGCCTATACATTGCGCGACGGGCTGGTCGGATCGCTGCAGGCGGTCTGGGAGCCGCGCCACGTGATCGCGTGGTTCCTCGGGCGACGCTTCGCCGGCCTGCGCGCGCTCGGTCGGCACGGGCGCGGATGATGGGCCGCGCCGGGCTTGGCAACGGTCTGCGCTTCGGCATGACGCTGGCGGGCGGGCTACGCCGCGACGACGCGCGGGGGCTCGTGCTGGCGATCGCCAGCGGCGACCCGGATCAGTGGAGCTGCCGAGGACGGCGAACATCACGATCGGCTGCGAGACCGCGGAGGAGTCCTTCGACGGCGCGCCGGTGCCGGCGATCGAGCGCCTGCAGGCGCACGCGGGCGGGTCGCTCGCGCGGCTGGTGATCGACCAGCTCGTGATCTGCGGTCACCACATCGGCGCCTTCCTGGTCGACCCGGACGGCGAGGGCGGCCTGGCGCTGATGCTGCGGGTGAAGCGGGGTGAGGTCGCGGCGATGACGGCGCTGTGGTCGGGCACGCGGCGCGTGCTCGGGTGACCCCCTACCACGGGTCGGCGAGCTCGGGGTCGGTCAGGAATTCTTCGTCGGTGAGGCTCCCCAGGAATGCCAGGACATCGGCGCGCTCCTGGGGGCTGAGCTCGAAGCCGCGGATGAAGCTGCTCTTGTAGGGATTGTCGCGGCCGACGCCGGCGTGGGGGCCCTCGGCGATCGTGCGGCCGCCGGCGGCGTAGTGGTCGAGGACCTCGTCCAGGGTGGCGATGCTGCCGTCGTGCATGTAGGGGGCGGTGACGGCGATGTTGCGCAGGGTCGGGACGCGGAAGCGGCCCATGTCGGCGGGCACGCCGGTGAACTCGTGGAGGCCGGTGTTGCCGGGGGGGTAGGCGCCCTTGCCGTCGAGGTTGTAGAGGCCGGTGTTGTGATAGATGCCGTTGCGCGGGGGCTTGCCGACGTAGGCGACGCTGTCCTGGAAGTTGAAGCCGGCGTGGCAATGGAAGCACTCGAGCTTCTCGCCGTTGAACAGCTGGGCGCCGCGTCGCGCGGACTCGGAGATCGCGCTGGTGTCACCGGCGAGGTAGCGGTCGTGGGGGGAATTGCCGGAGATGAGCCGGCGCTCGAAGCAGGCGAGGGCGCGGGTGAGGTTGTGCAGGGAGATCGGTTCGGCGTCGTCGGGGAAGGCGGCGGCGAACAATTCCTGGTAGCGCGGGACCTCGCGGATGCGGGCGAGGAGCTCGTCCTCCAGGCCGCGCAGGCCGAGCTCGACCGGCTCTGCGCCGAACAGGGGGACCAGCATCTGCGCCTCGAGGTCGAGGAGGACCGGGTTGGCCCAGGTCAGGGTGGTCGCGTAGGCGACGTTGGCGAGGCTCATCGAGCTGCGCGGGGTGTGCTGCCCGGTCGAGCCCTCGGAGACGGCGAGGCCGTCGGTGAACGCGAGCTCCTGGAGGTGGCAGCTGGCGCAGGCCTGGCTGTGGTTGCCGGACAGGCGGGTGTCGTAAAAGAGATGCCGGCCGAGCTCGACCTTCGCCGTGCTCATCGGGTTGTCGTCCGGCACGAGCGGGACGGGCAGGCCGACGCCGAGCGGCCATTCGTAGTCGTCCGCTGCCTCGGCGCAGGCGCCGAGGAGGAGCATGATCAGGCCGGCGCGGCGGAGCATGTCATTGCACGCGGAACAGCGACTGTCCTGCGATGGTCTTGCCATTGGACCAGTCGAGGCCGAGCGGGGTAAACAGCGTGGTGCACAGCGGCCCGGGGTCGAAGGAGTGGCAGGCGCAGCTGGTCTCGCCGTCGACGACCTCACAAAGGTCGGGTGGTGTGGCGAGCTTCAGGTCGGCGAACAGGGCGCCCCAGTCGACGACGATCTTGCTGGTGTCGTGGTCGAAGCCGGCGAGGGCGATCTCCGGGCGATTGGCGTTGCTGCACGAGACGACGGCGCCGGCGGTCGCGTCGCCCTCGCAGCCGGTGCTGCCGACGTGGACGCCGAGGTCGAAGGGGGCGGCGCCGCCGAACACGCCCCAGGCGCTGAAGAAGATGTGGCCGGCGTTCCACGACCACGACAGGGTGGTGTCGTTGAGCGGGGCCGGGAGGGTGGTGAGGTCGGCGTGGTTTTGTTCCTCGGGGACGCCGATGCGAAAGCGGATCTCGGAGTAGCCGGCCTCGCCGTCGCCGTGGCGGGGCTGCGCGCGCACGGTGCCCTTGAGGGTCGTGTAGGTCTCGGCGGTGCCGTTGGTGCAGGCGCCGCTGCCGTCCTCGAAGTCGAGCAGGGCCACGCCGCCGCCCTGGTGGACGCCGTCGTCGTCGAGGTCGACCGGGTGCTCCTCGCCAGCGTCGGTGACGAGGCGGACATCATATACATAGAAGCGGAAGTCCTGCGGGGTGCCGCCGCTGCCGTCGCTGCCGAGGGCGGTGTAATTCTGGCCGCAGGCGAAGGGGAGCTCGGCGACGCGGGCCTCAAAGGCGATCTCGACCGGCTCGTCGACGAAGCCGCCGCCATGATCGTCCTCGCAGGCGAGGAGGGCGAGGGTGGAGAGGGCGAGGAGGCGGAGCGGGTGCTGCATGGCGTGCAAGGTATCGATGTTGTGTGTGGGCGTCGCTGCGACCGAGTGTCGCGCGACAATTGATACGAGGTCAGACGCAGGCGCCGCCGCCGATGGCGCTGTCGCAGGCGCCGGCCACGGCGCGGCCGAGCTCGCAGTAATGTTGGCGACACTCGAGCGATTGCCGCGGGTCGCCGGCATGCCGACGCTCGGCAGGGCCGCGGCCGCGGCGGCGCACATGGCCTCGGCGATCTCGTGGTCCTCGCCCCAGGTGCCGTGGTACTGGTCGTGGCAATTCTCGAGCATGCAGGCGCAATAGGCGTCGAGTGGCGAGGGGTCGCCGGTGGTGGCGGTGCTCGTGTGGTCGGTGGCGTGGCCCGTCGTGGCGGTGCTCGTGTGGTCGTGGGTGGCGTGGCCGGTGGTCTCGCCGCTGGTGGTCCCGGCCGACGCGTCGGTGCCGCTCGTGGGCTCGCTGGGGGAGGCGCGGGAGGCGGTGGGTTCGCTGGTGGCGTGTCCGTGCTCGCGTGCCCCGTGCTCGCGTGGTCCGTGCTCGCGTGGTCCGTGGTGTTGCAGGCCAAAGGGAGGCCGAGGAGGAGGCTGACGAGGGGCGCGGGAGGGGCATGGGACAGCGGGCGAGGTGAGCAGCCCATCGAAGCGCCCGGAGGGTGTCGCTGCGGCAGTGTGTCGCAGCGGGCCCTGCGTGGCGGAGTGTCGCAGTCGCGATTGGCGGCACCAGCCGGCCCATGGATCGGCGATCATGGGGCTGCGTCCGTGGCCGGGTTCGAGTCCAATGGTGGACTTCTGGGTTGCAAGCATCAGGTTCGGACACGGGCGCGTTTGCTGGCAGGGTATGTGATGACTTGCTCGCGGGTATCCCCGGTTATCCACGGTTATCCACGGGGTCGACGGCGGGAAGGGGTTGGGGGCCACGGGTCTCTGGCTTGTGGTCCCGGCCGGAGCCACGTATCGTGCGAGGATGCGTGCACTCGCAATTGCTCTCCTCGGCCTCGCCGCCTGCGGCGACGACGGTGCGCGCGGCACCGCGTCGGATGGCAGCAGCGTCACCCAGCAGACGGGCATCTTGACCATGTCGGGGGGGCCAGGGGGGACGGAGATGACCGGGGCCGGCACGGACGCGGGCACGGCGACCGAGGCCACGCCGACCACGGGGGCGAGCGGGGGCAGCGAGAGCGGGGTGGACCCGTCGAACGGGCCCAAGTTCGACCTGCCGCCGACGCCGGACGCGGGGATGATGATGCCCGACACCGGGTGCACCAAGGTCGACCTGCTGTTTGTGATCGACGACTCGGGGAGCATGCTCGACGAGCAGCAGACGCTGGTCCAGAGCTTCCCGGAGTTCGTGGCGGCGATGCAGGCCCAGCTGGCGGACGCAGAGAGCTACCACGTCGGCGTCGTGACCAGCGACGCGTACCCGTTCAACGAGGCGCAGTGCGTGCTCGACGGGGCGCTGGTGACCCAGACCGCGGGCGAGGGCGCGAGCAACAAGTCGTGTCTGCCGTTCACGAGCGGCAAGCGGTGGATGGACGAGACGGAGGATCTGGCGAGCAAGTTCGCGTGCGCGGGGCAGGTGGGGACCTCGGGCGACGGCGACGAGCGGCCGATGTACACCATGCTGCGGGCGGTGAACCCGGAGCTCGGCGCCCCGGGGGCCTGCAACGACGGCTTCATCCGCGAGGACGCGCTGCTGGTGGTCGTCGTGATCACCGATGAGGAGGACGATCACGAGCTGATGGCGTGTGGGTTGCCCGCGCAGCCGGGCTCCGCGGGTGAGCCTATGGACTGGTACAACGGGCTCGTGTTCGCCAAGGGCGGGGTCGAGACCAACGTCGTCGTGCTCTCGCTGGTCGGCCCGGTGAACCCGCAGTGCCCGGCGCTCGACAAGTGTAATGGTGGGATCAACGGCGCCGAGACGGCCAGCCGCATCGTTCAATTCGCCGAGATGTTCACATATGGCAGCATCGGCCAGATCTGCGCCCAGTCGTACAAGCAATTCTTCGCGGACGCGATCTCGGTGATCGACAGCGCCTGCGAGAACTTCATGCCGCCGGGCTGAGCTCGTCAGGCGCGCTCCGACCCGCGCTGCGGGCGCCTGATCGCGGTCGCCGACGATCGCAGGCTGAGATGTCGCGGCGTTCAGACCGCCGAAACGCCCGTGGGCGCCGTCCGATGCCGCCGAGACGCAGCCGGGCGATCGGCCAGCAGCCGCGGCCTTGCAAACGCAACGAACCCGTTTACAGAAGGGCCGCGCCGCCCCTTGGGCGCGCGTTTCTTCACCTCGAGCTGCCCGAACATCATGCATAACCATTGCCTCCCCTGGGTCTCCGCTGTCGCGCTCCTCGTCACCTCGGGCACCGCTCGCGCCGTGGAGCCGACGCCGGCCCCCGCGACCGACGCGCCCCCGGACAAGGCGTCGACGGGCGACCCGGCGACCGGTGGTGGTGGTATTCAGCTGGCGGATTCGTCGGTGGGCGGCAAGGTCGACACCGGTCCGAAGGCCGACAATACCCGCACCGAGCACGAGACCAGCGAGCCGTGGATCAAGCGTTATCGGCCGACCGCGCATCAGCTGGAGGGCGGCATCTATGGCGGCGTGTTGTTGGCCAACCCGAACCACGAGCTGTACGATCCGTACAAGCCGTGGGAGCCGTACAAAAAGGTCGCGGCCGATATCGGCCTGCGCCTCGGCTACTATCCCCTGTCCTTCCTCGGCCTCGAGGTCGAGGGCGGGGTGATGCCGACCAAGCTGCGTGACAGCAGCTCCAGGGCGCTGCTCGGCGCGTTCCGCGGATACGGCGTACTGCAGCTCCCCTATCGCGTCGCGCCCTTCGTCCTCGCCGGCTTCGGCATGATGGCGACCACCGGCAGCAGCCTGGGCGGGGACGCCGATGCGGCGATGCACTTCGGCGGCGGCGTGAAGTTCTACATCAACCGCCTGCTGGCTGTCCGCCTCGACGTCCGCGACAACGTGACTGCCCGGCACCTGGTCGACAGCGGTCGCACGCACCACGTCGAGGTGCTGCTCGGCTCTCGCTCCTGCTCAACCGCAAGAAGCCGATCCCCACGCTGGACGTCGATAGCGACGGCGACGGCTTCTTCGATCGCCTCGACCGCTGCGTGCAGGTCCCGGGCGTCCATCCCGACGGCTGCCCGCCCCCCCCGCCGATCGACAGCGACGGCGACGGCTTTATCGACGCCGAGGACAATTGCATCGATGTCCCCGGTACCGCGCCTGACGGCTGCCCGGACAGCGACGGCGACGGCTTCAAGGACCCGGTCGACAAGTGCCCACAGGTGCCGGGGATCGTCCCCGACGGCTGCCCGTCGCCCGACACGGACGGCGACGGCATCCTCGACAACAAGGACAAGTGCATCGAGCTCCCCGAGACGAGGAACGGCTACAAGGACAAGGACGGCTGCCCCGACGAGGTCCCGAAGGCCGTCGCCAAGTTCGCCGGTGTCATCAAGGGCATCTACTTCGACGTCGACAAGGACACGATCAAGCCCAACTCGCGGGCCACGCTCGACGCCGCCGTCAAGGTGCTCAAGGAGTTCGACGACGTGCACCTCGAGATCAGCGGGCACACGGACAGCGACGGCGACCGCGCGCACAACTCCGAGCTCTCGCGTGCCCGCGCCGAGTCCGTGCGCAACTACCTGGTCGAGAAGGGCGTCGCCCCGGGTCGCCTGGTCACCCGCGGCGCCGGTCCGGACGAGCCGATCGCGCCCAACGACACCAAGAAGAACAAGTCGCTGAACCGCCGCATCGAGTTCAAGCTGATGAACAGCCCGGGCGAGTGACGAGCCCCCCCCCGCGGGCGGGCGCCCGGGGCGCGGGGCCGCCCGCCCGCCGCCTGGGGCGCCCCCGGGCCGGGCGGCGCCCCCCCCCGGGGGGGGCCCCCGGGGCGGCCCCGCGGGCCCCGGCCCGGCGCCCGCCCGCCCGCGGCGCCCCGGGGCCCCGCGCGCCCCCGCCCCGCCCCCGCCGGCCCGCGCCCCCCCCCGGGCCGCCGCCCCCGCCCCCCCGGGCCCCGCCCCCCCCGGCCGGCCGCCGGGGGGGGGGCGGCGGGGGGGCCCCGGGCCGGCCGCCCCCCCGCCGCCCCCCGGGGCGGGGCGCCCCCGGGGCCGCCCGGGGGGCCGGGCCGCGGGCGGCGGGGCGGGCCCCGGGGCGCGGCCGGGCGCGGGCCGCGGGGCCCCCCCGGGCCCCCGGCCCGGGGGGGCCCCGGCCCCCCGCCCCCGGGGGGGGGGCCCGGGGCCCCGGCGGCCGGCCGGGCCCCCCCCCCCCCGGGGCGGGGCCCCGGGGGCCCCCCGGGCCCGGCCCCCGCCCCCCGGGCCCCGGGGGGGGCCCCCGGGCGGCCCCCCGCCGGCGGCCCCCGCCCCCCCCGGCGCCCGGCCGCCCCCCCCCGCCCCCCCCCCCCCCCCCCCGGGGCCCCGCGCCCCCCCCCGCCCCCCGCCCCCCCCCCCCCCGCCCCCCCCCCCCCCGCGGGCCCCCGCCCCCCGCGCCGGCCCCCCGGCCCCCCCCCGCCCGCCCCCCGCCGCCCCGGGCCCGGCCCCCCCCGCCCCCCCGGGGGCCCCCCCCGGGCCCCCCCCGCCCGCGGCGCCCCCGGCGCCGGGGCCCCCGGGGGGGGGGCCCCCCCGCGGGGGGGGCCGCGGGGGGGCCGGCGGGGGCCCCCCCCCGGGGGGGCCCCCCCCGGGGGCCCCCCCCGGGGGGGGGCGGGGGCCCCCCCCCCCCCCCCCCCCAGCCTGTTTGGGACGATGATCCGGCACGGGGGTTGTCGCCCACGGCGCTCGGGGCGTCCGCGGGCCGCAGGCTCCGTCCGCGCTGATCACTGAGGGATGACGGCGTTCTTGAGGCCCCAGCCGGTCATGTCGCTATAGCTATAGGGGTCGTTCAGGCCGGCGTAGGTCTGGAAGGCCTTGGTGGCGGGGTCGAGGCGTACGGCGGTGTTGCCGGCGTCGCTGACGATCCACACATAGCCGTAGAAGTCGATGCTGACGCCCTTCGACTGGCCGGTGGTCGGCACGGCGGTGGTGCTCAGGACCTGCAGGGTGTCGCCGTCGATCCGATCACCGCGTTCGACCCGTAGGCGCCGAGCCACAGCCGGCCCTTGGCGTCCTCCTGGATCCCGAGGCCCTGGGCCTGGACCAGGTCCCAGCCCTTGGAGACGGGGTCGTAGCGGCCGCTGTAGGTCTGGTAGCCGCCGATCCACACGTAGCCGCCGGAGTCGACGGCGATGCCGTAGGGGCAGACCTCGGCCGGCACGTTGATCGTCTCGTAGGTCATGTCCTGGTGGACCTCGATCATGGTGCCGCCGCAGTATGCGTTGACCATCCACACGTCATTCTCGGCGTCGACGGCGGCGCCGTAGGGGCTGCGCGTCATGTAGCCCGTGGTCCCGGGGATGACGACCGAGGCGTCCTCCTTGCCGTCGTCGCCGCCCAGGAGCATGACCTTCAGGTTGATCGCGTCCGCCGTTGCGCCGATCCATACCTTGGGGTCGGTGAATTCACAGGTCTGCAGGTCGAGGTCGCCGGTGGTCCAGGCGACCGCGCGCTCGCTGGTGAAGCTGTAATCGGTGTACCAGGCGATGCACTCTTCGACGCCCCACGCGAGCACGTCGTTCTTGCCGGTCGAGGTCTGGATCCCCGGCATGCCGTTGCTCTCCTTGCAGTCCTCGGGGCGGGCGAAGATCTTGGTGACGCCGCCGAGGCGGCTGCCGATCACGACGTCGCCGCGCAGGTTGACCGAGGTCCGCGAGGGGTCGCCGCCGCCCTGCGGGCGGACCCGGTAGCGCGCGACCTCCTTGAGGGTCTGGGTGTCGATCTTTGAGACAGTGCCCTCGGGGCTGTTGGCGATCCAGATGAAGGAGAACTCGACGTCGCCGCCGCCGATGTCGGGGCAGCCCTCGCCGGTCGTGCCGGTGCCGGTGTCGGGGTCGCCGGTGGTGTCGGGGCCGGTGGTGGTGGTGGTGGTGGTCTCGGCGTCGGTGGCGGTGACGGGCGCGGTGGTCCCGGTGGCGCTGGCGGTGGTCGCCGCGGTCCCGGTGGTCGCGCTGCCGCTGCCTGTGCCCTCGGGGCCGGTCGCCGTGGTGGTCGGCGTGTCGGTGGCGGAGCTCGTGGGCGAGCCCGTGGATGGGCCCGTGGACGGGCCCGTGGACGGGCCAGTGAGCGAGGTCGTGGACCCGCCCGACATGCTCGCCGACTCCGTGCCCGCATCGCCGCACGCGAGGGACACGGCGCACACCCACAGCCCATGATGAGGACGGATCATGGGCCCTTGTAGCATGGCGGGCGCGCCGGGTGCGAGGGTCGCCTGGTCAACGCTGGCGCAGGACCCCGCAAGTCCGTATCTCGGCATCAGGTTGATGCGGGCTTTCATCTGCAGCTTGTGTCTGGGCGAGCGCTCGAAGCGAATTTGCGGGCGATGGTCGCCAGGAGGATCTTCGCCTCCATCATGGCGAACGACTTGCCGATGCACACACGCGGGCCGGCGCCGAAGGGGAGGTACGCCGTGCGTGGCAGCTGGGCCTCGGCGCCGGCGGCGAAGCGCTCGGGGTGGAAGGCCTCCGGCTCGGGGAACCACCGCGGATCATGCTGGGTCATGTAGATCCACATGATGACCTCGGCGCCTCTGGGGACGGCATAGCCGCCGATCTCCGTATCCTCGCTGGCTCGCCGGGCGACGCTGTACGCCGGCGGATAGAGGCGCATCGACTCTGCGAGCACCTGCTCGGTGTATTTGAGGCGGGGGAGGTCGTCGTGGGTCGCGGCGCGGGCGGAGCCGTCGCTCGTCAACACCTCGCTGAGCTCCGCGGCGAGCCTGGCCTCGACCTCCGGGTGCTGCGCGAGCAGGGCGAAGGTCCAGGTGAGCATATGGGAGGTGGTATCGTGGCCGGCGAGGAACAGCGTGACGAGCTGGTCGCGGACCTCTTGCTTCGTCATGCCCTGATGGTCGCCCTCGTCGTCGACCGCGGTGACCAGCATGTGCAGAAGATCGCGTGAGCGCTCGGCTTCGCCAGCTGGGTCGCGGACCGAGGCCTCGCGCCGGCGATCGATGATCCCGTACATCATGCGGTCCATCGCGGCGATCCCGTCGCGGAGGCGCCGTCGCTGCGGCGTCGGCAGCCACCGCGGCAGGATCTCGGACGCCACGCCGAGGCTCTCCTGGAAGGCCGACATTGCGATAGCCACGGTCTCGATGTCCGCCGTGGGGTCGTGCCCGAAGAGCGTGCGGCTGACGACGCGCAGCGTGAGCGCCATCATCGCCTTGCCGAGCTCGAGCTGCTGGCCGTCCTGCCATTGCGCCGTCAGCAGCGCGGCCTCCTCCGTCATGACCGCGGCGTACGCGGCCAGACGCGCCGGGGCGAAGGCCGGCTGCAGCATTCGCCGCTGCCGCCTCCACACCTCTCCGTCGCTGTTGAACAAGCCGTCGCCGAGGAATTGTGCGATCTGCCGGAGCGCGGAGTGTTGCTTGGTGAACGAGGACGCGCGGGTGACCAGGACCTCGCGAATGTGATCGGGGTGGCGCAGGACGTAGAGCCCGGCGTCGGCGCCGGTCCGGCTCGGTACGAAATAGATGTCACCGTAGCGCTCGAAGCGACCGCGGACGAAGGCGATCGGGTCGGTGAGGAAGCCGTAGGCGTAGCGCAGCTGGTCGAGCGCTCCGTTGCTCGGGGGCCCGGGCGGACGTCCTGGTCGGGTGGGGCTCATCGAGCGCCAGGGTAGCGCGAAGCGGCCCTCTGGGGCCTCGGAGTTGATGCACCCGCCCGTCTTCCAGCGCATCGGCAGCCCTCACGGCCGCGATGGGCCCCAGGCGCTCACTATCGGGTCGAGATCGCCCGCCTTGTTCAAGGATGTGGTCCGTCACCCGCGCCTCGACGTCCTCAGGACAGCCCGACCAGGCGAGTCCACTTCCGATACACTCGCCGGATGGACACCAGCCCCGAGGCCAGCGTGGTTCTTGACTGTACGGGCCTCAATTGCCCGATGCCGATCGTCCGTCTCAGCCAGGCGATGCGCGGGCTCCCGTCGGGGGCGCAGATCGTGATCGAGGCCAACGACCCGGCGTTTCGCGCGGATCTCGAGGCGTGGGTCAGGCGCTTCGGCCACGTCATCCTCTCCTTCGACCAGGGCGCGACCAGTCGCGCCACGTTGCTCAAGAAGTGAGGGACTGACGATGAGTGATGGCACTCCACCGCCCCTCGATCCCACGCTCACGGCGATGATCGAACGAATGGTCGACGCGAGGGTCGACGCTCGCCTCGCCGGCTTTAGTGCCCAGGTAGAGGAGGCCCTCGCTCGCCTACGCGCCCAGGAGGGGCCGCAGCGCGACCAGGCGAGCATCCTCGTCTTCAGCGGTGATTTCGACCGCCTGATCTCGGCCTTCATCATCGCAACCGGCGCGGTGGCAATGGGGATCGAGGTGTCGATGTATTTCACCTTCTGGGGCCTCGTGGCGCTCAAGAAGCAGACGACCTTCGCTGGCAAGACGATCGAGGAGAAGATGCTCTCGGCGATGTTGCCCGGGGGCCCCGCGAACACGGGCACATCGAAGATGAACATGCTCGGGATGGGCCCGATCATGTTCAAGCGGGTCATGGCCCAGAACAATGTGGAGACCCTCCCCGGGTTGATCAAGCTCGCCCAGGACCTGGGAGTCAAGCTGATCGCCTGTCGCATGGCGATGGGGGTGATGGGGATCAAGGACGAGGAATTGATCGACGGCGTGCAGTACGGTGGCGTCGCCACCTACCTGGGGGACGCGATCGAGTCGAAGATCACCCTCTTTATCTGAACCGAGAGCGAGGCGTGGGGATGGCCGTGGAGGTGGAGGGTGAGCGGACGGACGAGAGCGCGGAGAACGCGGGCTTGCGTCGTCGCGTCGCCGTCCTCGAGGCCCAGGTCGCGGCCCTGGCGGACGCGAACGCCGTGGCCGCCGAGCTGATGGCCGAGCTCGATGAGGCTCATGCGGTCGAGGCTGCGCTCCGGCGGCGTACTGAGGAGCTCAGCGTCCAGCACTCGATCGATCATATCCTGGTCGGCAGCGACAACGCCGAGGAGCTCGCCCTCGCGCTCCTGCGCGGGCTCACCGGCACCGGCGCGCTCGACCTGACCGGTGAGGCCCTTCTCCTCCTTCGCGACGGCGATCGGCTCCGCGAGTGCGCCTCCATCGGCGACCCGAGCTGTTGCCGCGAGCACGTCGATGTGTGCTGGCGAGTCCTCAACAGCGAGGCGCCCGGCGAGTGGTCGGAGGACGGCCGGGTGCTCATTGTGCTCCGCGGGAGCGACCGGCGGCTCGGCGTTCTCTGCCTCAAGTGTCGCCCCGGCCTGGCCTGGCGGGACCGCTGGCTCGGCCTCCTCCTCTCATTCGGCGCCCAGATCGGCGTGGCGCTCGAGCGCCTCCAGGTCGAGGCCCACAACCGGCGCCTGGTGGTCGAGCTCGCCGCGGCCTGTGATCGCGTCGTGGCGGCGACGCGGGCGAAGGACCACTTCCTCTCGACGATGAGCCACGAGATCCGCACGCCGCTGAACGCGATCATCGGCTACGGCGAGCTGCTCCTCGAGGACCGGACCGACATTGAGGCGGATGCCCGGCGGATCATCCGCTCGGGCAGGTACCTCCTCACGCTGGTCAGCGAGGTCCTGGACCTCGCCAAGATCGAGGCCGGCAAGGTCGAGCTGTGCTGGGAGCGTTTCACGATCAGCTCGGTGATCCGTGAGATCGCCGAGATGACACAGCCGATGGTGGACAGCAGCAGCAGCGTGCTGGAGGTCGTGGTCGACGACGCGGTCGGCGCCATGGAGGCCGACGTCGGTAAGCTCCGCCAGATCCTCCTCAATTTGCTGAGCAACGCGGCGAAGTTCACGGAGCGCGGGGTGATCCGGCTCATCGTCGCGGCGCGGTCCGACGACCGCGACTCGCCCATCGTGTTCAGGGTCAGCGACACCGGCATCGGCATGACCGAGGAGCAGCTCGCGCGGGTGTTTGAGCCCTTCGTTCAGGCCGATCCGACGACCACGCGTCGCTATGGCGGCACCGGCCTCGGCCTCGCGATCTGCGGCCACTTCGCCGACCTGATGGGCGGGACGATCGCGGTCCAGTCGGTCCCTGGGCGAGGGACGACCTTCGAGCTCGTGATGCCACGATGGCGAGGCGACGGCCCCGCGATCGGGGCTGGCGAGCCGGGCCTGCCGTAGACGGATCGACCCGCTCGGCGTCATCATTCATGACCGGTCCGAGTCGCTGTCGGCGGCGATCGCCGCGAGCAGCTCGTCGTGGCGGGCGCGGCGGTCGGGGCGGGCCTTGTTGCGGGCGTGGGTGAGGGCGTCGCCGGCGAGCGGGCCGAGGCGGCGCAGGGCGGCGACGACCTCGCGGTGGAGCGGGTCGTGGTCGCGGGCGAGGCGCTCGACCAGGGGGGCGACGGCGGGGAGGTGGCCGGCGTGGGCCAGGGAGCGCATCGCCATGCGCTGGATGTCGGGCTTGGGGTCGTTGAGGAGGCGGCAGGTGCAGGCGAGGTAGCGCTCGCGCTCGCCGCTGGCGCGGAGCAGTCGATGGGCGTGCAGGCGGACCCGCGGGCTCGGGTGGTCGATGAGCTCGTCCAGGAGGTTGAGCCAGTCGGGACCTGGCGCATGGGACATGTCCGTGAGGGCATGTCGTACGGTCTCGGGGTCGGCGTGGTGGAGGCGCTCGCGCAGGGCGGTGGGGGAGCTTGAGATCGCGAGCGGCGGTGGTGCGGGCAGGGGGCGGCGCAGCTCGGCGAGGGCGGCGAGGGCGAGGTCGTGCTGTTCGGGGCCGGCGAGCGGGCCGGGGACGGTGCGGGCGTGCAGGGCGGCGGCGAGGGCCGGCGGGGCCTGGCCGAGCAGCGCGGGCCAGCCGGGGGTGGCGAGCAGTGGGCCGGTGAGCAGGCTGGCGTGGCCCCACTCGCCAGCGCGCAGCAGCGGCTCGAGGTGGGGCAGCAGGCGCATGGCGGGGAGCGTGCGCAGGGCGGCGTCGAGGTCGGGGCGGGCGGCGACGGGGCCGTGCGACCACCAGCGCAGCAGGGTCGGGGCGTGGTCGAGGCGGTCGTCGACGGGGAAGTGGCGGACCAGGGCGGCGATGCGGATCAGCAACTTCGGGTCGTGGTCGGCGCTGCTGAAGTGATGACGTGGGTTCTCGGCCAGGGCGGCGGCGAGCGGGCCCTTGAGCTCGTTGCTGAGGTACAGCCCGCCGGCGAGGTAGGTGGCGAGGACAGTGGGGCGGGCGCTGAGGTCAGGTGAACGGAGCAGCGCCTCGGCGGCGCGCTGGCGATCGCGGGGCTCGGGGAGCTCGAGGCGGGCGAGCAGGCGGCGCAGCTCGATGCGCTCGTCGGGTGGGGGGCTGTGGCGAGGCGGGGTGCTCGGTGGTGGGGGCAGGCCGAGCGGACGCAGGCGCAGGAGCAGGTCGAGCCAGGCGCCGCGCTGGGCGGTGGGGAGCTCGGGGTAGAGCTCGCAGCGGAGGGCGGGGCTGAGGTCGTGGCGGTGCAGCAGGGGCTGGCCCTCGCGCAGGGCGGTGGACAGCGGGTGGAGGAGCGCCTGCTCGTCGGCGGAGAGTGGTGCGAGCGCGAGGGCGTCGCGGACGATCTCGCGGGCGAGGCCGGCGGGGTCGGGGGTGGCGGCGCAGTCGTGGAGGGCGCGGTCGAGGTCGGCGCGGGTGAGCAGGACGCCGCAGCGGCGCAGGCGGGTCAGCCACGAGGTGCCGCCGAGGTTGGGGCGCGGCTCGCTGCTGCGGAGGCGGTCGGCGAGGCGCCAGGCGGCGAGCGGGGGGAGGCGCGGGAGGAGGAGGTCGATCAGGGCGAGGAGGGGCTCGCGGGGGCCGTCGTCCAGGCGCGCGGCGAGGGCGTCGATCGCGTCGGCGGCGAGGGCTTGCTCGGGCGCGTCGAGGCCGGCGGCGGCGAGCTCGAGGATCAGCGCGAGGGCGCCGGCGTGGGGCGAGGGCGGGGTGTGGAGATTGTCGGTAGGTGGGGTGTGGAGATTATCGGTGGGTGATGGGGTGTGGAGATTGTCGGTGGGCGGGGTGTGGAGATTGTGGGCGGGCGATGGGGTGTGGAGATTGTGGGCGGGCGATGGGTCGGAGAGGGCGGCGAGCCACTCGCGGAGGTAGGGGCGAATGGCGTGCAGCTCGTGGGGGTCGAGGTGGTGCGGGTCGGCGAGGAGCTCGGCGGCGAGGTCGTGGTCGAAGCCGTGGGCGAGGAGGCGGGCGATCGCGGGGCGCGGGGCGGGTGGTGGCTCTGGCGTGATGGTTGGGGTGGGGAGGATCGCGGCGAGGTCGGTGAGGCTGCCGCTGCGCAGGGAGATCGTTGTGTCGGCGAGGGCGGTGAGGAGGGTTGGGAGCCACGGGGCTTCGCGGCGGGCGGCGGCCAGCACGGCGGCGGGGGTGAGGGCGTGGTCGAGGGCGGCGACGAGCAGGCGGCGGCGGCGGGCGGCGTCGGGGTCGTCGCCGGGGATGGCGTCGAGGGCGGCGATCAGCGTGGTGGTGGTGGCGTCGCCGAGGATCGCGGCGAGGGCGGCCGAGAGCGCGGAGCGCAGGCCGGGGTTGTCGTGCTGGGCGAGCCAGCGGACGATCGCCGGGGTGACCTCGGGGGTGCCGGCCCGGCGCAGCGCCTCGGCGGCGGTCTTTTTTAAATTCATGTTGGGGTGGTCGAGGAAGCCGGCGATCGTGGCGGCGGCTGCGGTGGCGCCGACCTCTCCGAGGGCGTGGAGGGCCTGGCGCGCGCCGGGGAGGTCGTCGCTGTGGGCGAGGCGGGTGAGCGTGGCGCACAGGTCGTCGACGCCGTGGCGGGCGAGGCAGACGATCGCGGCGGCGCGGACCTGGGGGTCGTCGTGGCGCAGGTAGGCGTGGACGCGGCGGCCGATCTGGCGGCCGATCTGCGGGTCGTCGATCGGGGCGAGGGCGTGCAGGGCGATGGCGATGGTCTCGGGGTCATCGGCGTCGGCGGCGAGCGCGAGCAGGAGCTCGGCGAGCAGGAGGACGCCGGCTTGCGCCGGGGTGACCGCGGCGAGCAGGCAGGCGGGGCGGATCGCGTTGCGCTCGCGCAGGCGCCCGCCGAGCTGGCGGATCGCGGCGAGGGCGGGCTCGGGGATGCGTCGCTCGGCCTCGCTGGCGCGCGGGGCGGTGGGTGCACGGCGGGTGGCGACGCCGTGGTGATCGATGAGCGTGCCGGCGACGACCTCGGAGGCGATGCGGCGCAGGAGGTCGCGGACGATCGGGAGGGCGAGGCGGGAGCCGGTGTTGGCGAGGCGGGCGAGCGCGGTGACGGCGGTGGGTTCGCCGGCGTGGGTGAGGAGCAGCGGGAGCTCGGCGAGCGCGAGCTGGTGGCCGAGGTCGCGGACGATCAGTGTGGGGCAGGTGTCGTGGCGCAGGCGGACGCGCAGGTCGTTGCGCGTCGGGTCGTCCTCGGGGAGCAGCTGCCACAGCACGATGACGGCGCCGTCGAGATCGGCGCGGAGGTGGGGGCGTGGGCCGAGCTCGTCGTCGAGGCCGAGGTCGCGGCGCAGGCAGGCGATCGTGGCGGGGCCGCCGATCCACTGCAGGGTCGTGAGGCAGGCGGCGGGCTCGCGGGGGAGGAGGGCGAGGACGATCGGCTCGCTGGTGGGGTCGCGCAGGGGGCCGAGGTGGTGCAGGAGCTCGCGGCGCAGGCGGGGCGGCGGGTCGGCGGCGAGCAGCTCGCGCAGGCAGGTCGGGACCTCGGGGCTGTCGAGGGCGGCGAGCAGCGGGAGCCAGCGGTGCCAGCGGGGGTCGTCGACGGGCACGGCGCGGAGGCGGCGGACGAGCGCGTGGCGGCTGGTGAAGCACACGGCGGCGAGCGCTGCGTGGTCGATCGCGGGGTCGACCGCGGTGAGCTCGAGGATCGCGGGGAGGTCGCTGTCGCGGATGAAGATGCCGCGGCGGTGGAGGGCGCGGAGGGTCGGGAGCAGGGCCGGGCCGAACAGCGGAGCGTCGTGCACCGCGAGGGCCAGCCAGTCGGGCAGGGCGTCGCGCTCGCAGCGGGCGGCGGCGGCGATGAAGGCGGCCTGGCGCAGGCGCGGGTCGATGCTGTCGTCGCTGGCGAGGGCGCGGAGGTCGGCGTCGAGGTCGCGCAGGGCGGCGAGGTCGATCGCGGCGAGGGCTCGCTCGCGGCGGGCGGCGGGGGTGTCCTCGTCGTCGGTCGGAGGGGGGCGCGGGCCGGGGATATCGGTGTTGTGGAGATTGGTGTTAGGGAGATTGGTGTTGTGGAGATTGGTGATATCGAGTGGGGTTCGGGGGTGTCGTCGATCGCGTCGTGGAGGAGGTGGAGGAGCAGGCCGCGGGGGCAGGGGAAGCTGCGGGCCCACGGCTCGGCGAGGTGGCGGAGGGCGGCGGCCTGGGTCGTGGGGTCGCGGTGGGTGGGTTGGGGCTCGCGTGGGGTGAGCAGATCGAGGAGCAGGGCGGCGGCGCGGGCGGGGGCGAGGAGGGCGGCGTGGAGCGCCTCGACGAGCAGGCGCAGGGCTTCGCGCTGCAGCGCGGGCTCGGGGGCGGCGCAGAGGAGCGCGAGCAGGGTTTCGGGGGTGGCGAGCTGGTCGCCGTGCAGGCTGTGGAGGGCCGCGAGGGTGATCGGGTCGGGGTCGACGCGGGTGGGGGCGACGCGCAGCTCGAGCTGTTGCCAGGCGAGGGCGACGGCGGGCAGGAGGTCGGCGGGACGCCAGTCTGGAAGGACATGTCCCGGGAGCCATGTCGCGACGGACAGGTGCATGTCGGCCAGGCGGAGCTGCAGCTCGGGGCGGAGGTCCGCCAGGTCGGTCGGGAGGAGCTCGGCGAGGGCGCGGCGCTCGCTGTCGCTGGCGCGGGTGAGGCGGTCTTGCAGGTGCAGGAGCGCCGCGGTGCGGGTGGCCTTGTGTGCGAGCAGGCTGCGCAGGCGCGGGGGTGCGGGTGGATCGTGCATGTTCAGGGGCAGAAGGTGATCTCGTAGTCGACGTTCTTCTCGGGGCGGCCCTGGCAGGTGAAGGTGCTGGTCGGGTCGTCGTAGGGGAAGCTGTAGGCCGTCGGGCAGGCGTCCTTGAACACCCTGGCGTACTTCTCGGGGCTCGCGGGCAGCTGCCACTTGGGGTTGTTGTTGGTGCACGCGCCGGGCGGCGACCAGCCCGGGCAGCCGCAGCAGGTGGGCGCGGCGTTGTTTGAATAGCAGGAGCCCTGGACGTCGTTGGGGCCGCCGCCGGTGCAGCCGTAGAGGTCGTTGGTGGCGGCGCAGGCGAGGGGGGGGTTGTTCGGGTCGATCGCGCAGGCCTGGCCGGCGCTGCGGCAGCCGACCTGCTGGTTGTTCACCAGCTGCTGCAGCTCCGGTGGGCAGGTGCTGTCGATGTTCCACGGGCAAGGCGCGAGGGCGCCGCAGTCCTGCGTGCAGCCGGGGCTGGTGCAGTAGTAGGGGATGTTCGCGGCGGGCGGCGGGTCGGCGGCGAAGCTGCCGGCGACGGGGTCGATGCGCATGGCGAGGTTGGTGCCGTCGACGGCGCTGATGTCGTAGAAGTCGAGGCCGACTGGTTGGTCGGGTGGGATGAGGGTGAACTCGGCGAGGGTGGCGGGTGGCGAGCCGCCGACGCCAGCGGGGCAGCCGAGGTGACCGCCGCAGTCGCCGGTCTGGCAGGCGGGCACGCCGTTGGCGTTGAAGTCGACGCAGCCGGTGCGGCCCCAGAAGCGGCCGCCCCAGGCGGGAGGGAGCACGCTGGCGTGGGTCTGGCCGGCGGGGAGCTCGAAGCCGCCGGCGTCGGGGGCGGCCCAGGTGCACAGCATATTGCCGGGGTTGCAGACCTGGTCGGGGCCGCAGCTCTCGTCGCCGTCGCAGTTTTGGGGCGGGGCGACGGGGTTGCCGATCGACGCGACCCAGATTGTTTGCGCGCAGTTGTTGGTGAAGCGGAAGCGGCGGGCGCCGGGCGGGAGTGGGTCGCCGGTGGTCGCGGTGTCGCTGGTATCGCTGGTACTTGGGGCGGTGGTGGTGCCCGGGTCGGTGGAGTTGCTCGTGGTGGAGTTGCTCGTGGTGGCGTTGCTCGTCGTGGGGTTGCTCGTGCTGGTGGCGGCGGAGCTGCTGCTCGTCGGGGTGGCGGTGGTCTCGCCCTGGCTGGTGAGGCTGGTGCCCTGGCTGGTGTCGCCGGTGGTATTGCCGTTGCAGGCTGCGAGGGAGAGGGCGAGCGCGAGGCGGCGAGGCGCGTGCATCGTTAATGCTTGTACCAGTCCTCGAAGGGCGCGAGCGACCACAGGACGGTCTTCCAGGTGGTGTAGGTATCGACGGCCTGGGGCCCGCAGTCGCGCCCGAAGCCGGAGGACTTGACGCCGCCGAAGGGGACCTCGACCGGGGTGGGGTTGTAGTTGTTGATCCACACGTAGCCGGAGCGGAGCTCCTGCGTGCAGCGGAGGGCTCGCTTCACGTCCGCGGTCCAGACGCCCGCGGCGAGGCCGAACTCGGTGGCGTTGGCGAGCTCGATCGCCTCGTCGTCGCTGGAGAACTTGGTGACGGTGATGACCGGGCCGAAGATCTCCTCGTGGAAGGCGCGGTGGGTCGGGGCGACGTCGGTGAGCACGGTCGGGAGGAACCAGTGGCCGCGCTCGAAGTGGCCCTGACGCGGCGCAGGGCCGCCGCAGCGCAGGCTGGCGCCCTCGGCGATCGCGGCCTCGACGTGGCCGGCGACCTTGCGCGCGTGGGCGGCGGAGATGAGGGCGCCCATCTGGCTCTGCTCGTCGAGCGGGGGCAGCACGCGGATCGCCTGGGCGCGGGCGACCAGGCCGGCGACGACCTCGTCGTGGATGTCGGCGTGCACGAGCAGGCGCGAGCCGGCGTTGCAGTTCTCGCCCTGATTGTAAAAGATGCCGAACGCGGCGCCGGCGATGGCCTGGACGCGGTCGGCGTCGGCGAAGATGATGTTGGGCGACTTGCCGCCGAGCTCGAGCTGGGTCGGGCGCAGCAGGTCGGCGCGGGCGTGGAGGACCTTGCGGCCGGTGACGACGCCGCCGGTGAAGGCGAGGATGTCGACGTCGGGGTGGCTCGCGAGCGCGGCGCCAGCGGAGGCGCCGGTGCCGGAGACGACGTTGAAGACGCCGGGTGGGACGCCGGCGGCGAGGGCCAGCTCGGCGGCGGCGAGGAGGGTGAGGCTGGTGAGCTCGCTGGGCTTGAGGACGACGCTGCAGCCGCAGCACAGGGCGGGGGCGAACTTCCAGGCGCCGACGTAGAGCGGGAAGTTCCACGGGGTGATCTGGCCGACGACGCCGGCGGGCTCGCGCAGGACCATGCCGAGGTTGTTGCCGGGGACGCGGGTGGTCTGGCCGAAGAGCTGGGAGGCGAGGCCGGCGTAGTACTCGAGGATCTCGGCGGTGCCGGTGATGTCGGCGCGGGCCTCGGCGATCGGCTTGCCGCTGTCGCGGGTCTCGAGCCAGGCGAGCGCCTCGGCCTCGTCGCGGATCGATCGGGCGAGGGCCCACAGCACGCGGCCGCGGTGGGCCGGGTCGGCGCGCGACCAGGTGCCGGCGTTGAAGCTGGCGCGCGCGGCCTGGACGGCGCGGGCGACGTCGCCGGCGTCGCCCGCGGGGATGTGGCTGAAGATCTCGCCGGTCGATGGGTCCTCGACCGGCAAGGTGTCGCCGCCGATCGGCGGGACGACGCGGCCGTCGATGACGTGGCCACGCGGGCGGAGGAAGCGAGCGGCGCCGGGGGGGACGGGTGCGGTGGTCATGCGGGCGGGCGGGAGTGTAGCGGGGACGAGGCGGCGGGAGGGGATGGTGGAGGTCTTGCGAGATGGCCGTGCGCACGGCGCTGCGGCGCGATGGCCTTATGCCTGGGATGCGGCCAGCAGCGCCGCGGCCTGCTCATGCACCAATTCGAGGCCGAGCAGGCGCGCCTGCGAGGCGGTGAAGTAGCGAAACTGGGCGATGACGGCGATCAGCAGCTGGCCGGGTGTTGTCACGACGGTGACACGGCTGGCACCCAGCGGATCGGCATCCGCGAGGGTATCGAGCAACGCCCGTCGATCCGACAGGAGCGGCGGTCCGCTGGCTCTCGCGTAGGCGTCGAGCTGAAGGAGGATCCACGGTTCACCGGGCACATTGCGGGCATGGCGCGCCGCGATCTCCAGTTCATGGCGGCCCAGGAACGGCTGCAGCGTGGTGCGCAGGACCTCGAGGTATGTGGTCAGTGCGAGCTCGGTGGGCCGCTGCTGCGCGCGCTTCCTGGCGGCGGAGAACGGTGAAGCCACCGCGAGCGTGTCATGCACGACCTGCAGATCCTTGTTGCTCAGGCCATAGACCTTACAGACCCAGGCGTCGACGGAGGCCCGGGCACGAGCGGGGTCGGCGAGGAGGGCGTCGGAGAGCGGCACGATCTGGGCGGAGGCGGCTGTGGAGAGCGACTCGAGCGGGCGCAGGGGGAAATTGCGGAGGTCGTCGGCCTCGTAGATATCGCGTTCGACGCCGAATTTGCCGCTCGTGAGCAAGGCGCGATATACGGGGAGACAGCTGCCGAAGATAAGAAATATGTAGCGCGCCAGGAGCTCACTTTGGGCGTGCCAGGCGCAGCTGAAGCCGCGAAACGATTGATTGTAGGCGATGTCCTCCTCGAGCGCGAGGTACACGTTGAGCTCATCCGGGTCGCTCGCGGGCGTCTCGGCGATGAGCAGCAGCGGTGCGGTATAGATCGTTCGCTTGCGCGGGTGCTGGCAGGCGAAGCCTCTCCGGATCCGTGGCAGTTTGAGGTCGTCCAGCGCCTGTGCGGAGGGGCGCTCACGCAGCGCACGCATGCCCCACAGCTCGCGCGCTGGCTCCTGCGGCCGCGACGTGGGCGTGGTGCCGCCCACCTTGAAGCCCTGGCCGTGGTGCTGCTTGCCGCCGTGGCGATCCCAGATCTCGACGAGGGTATCGAGGTTGAGGCTCTCGATGCGCCCGAGGATCTGGGCGTCGAGCTGGGTCCCGCGAAACAGGGTCTTGAGCAGGGTGGGGCGGGCGTCCAGCTCGGCGAGTTGAACACAGCGCGTGGGGTCTCCATCGATGCGCCAGCGTGCTTTTGCGTGGAGTTGGTCCTCCAGCGTCGGGCTCACGAACCAGAACGACGAGTCCTCGGCCGCGGGCTGGTTCTGGGCGAAGAGGATGCAGAACGGCGCGGCGACGTTGGGCCAGAATTGCGACTGGCGGACCGCGGCGCCGTTCACGATGCCGGTGCAGGTCGCGGCGTGCATGAGGTCGCTGCGGCTGCGCTGGCCGGCCTCCGACTGCTTGAACAGGAACCTCCCGTGGACCACGAATGCGATGCGTCCACCCGGCCGGGCCCAGTCGAGCGCGCGCCACACGAAGGGCAGGTCGGGGACCTTGTCGAGCATTGTGTAGCGCTGCCCGGCGGCCTCGCCGAGGCGCTCGCGAACGATCGGTCGGATGGTGGCCTCGACCTCGCGGACCTGCGCGTCCACGGCCTCCGGGGGGACCTCCCGGGTCGCGCTCCAGGTGCTCCACGGCGGATTGCCGATGACGATGTCGTAGGCGTGGCGGTGCTGCGAACCGACCGTCGTGCCGAGGCTGCCGATGTATGGGTGGCGTGCGTCGGTGCTGCGGACATTGTGGAGCACGCTGCCCAGCAGCGGCTGGTCGAAGCGGCGCGAGAGGGGCTGCGGGCCGGGGTCGAGCTCGAGCGCGGTCAGGTACAGGCCGAACGAGCACAGGCGCAGGGCGGGCTCGCTGATGTCGAGGCCGCAGAGCTGGTTGTGGAGGATGCTGCGGAGCTTCGTCGTGTCAGGCGGCGCGCCGTCGGTCTGCCAGCGCGCCGCCGCGATGCGACGAAATGCCTCGACCAGGAACACCCCGCCGCCCGCGGCCGGGTCGAGGATGCGGGCGTGGGCCGCGGAGCCGTCGAGCGCGGCGAACACCTCGTCGATCATGTATGCGGCGATATGCCTGGGCGTGTAAAGCACGCTGGTCCGCCTGGCGCCGTCTGGATCGAAGTGATGTGCGTGGTGCTCGTAGACCTGGCTCAGGAGGCTCACCGGGATGTGGTCGAAGAGCAGGTCGCTCCAGCCGAGCTGCGGTGGGTCGCCCGTCGGGCTGCGTCGCAAGACCTGGCCGAGCTCGTGGAAGACGCGGTCGTCGAGCCCGCGAAACCATGCGCGCGAGCCCTTGCGCGGGAGGGGCAGGAAGTCGCCGTTGAAGGTGTCGTCGAGCCAGCGGGAGGTCCTGGTCGCGGACGCGGACGAATCGAGGCAGGTCTCGACGGGCCCGATGGTGACCGCGTCGCGGTCGCCCAGGATCTGGCGATCCGCCAGGAAGCGAATGAACAGCGCCCGACCGACCAGTGAGAGGGCATCGAGGTGGGCGATGCCATAGTTGGTGAGGGTCTCGGTCGTGCGTGTCAGCAGGCCGATGAGCAGGTCGTGCACCGCGGTCGCGGCCGATACTGGCCGGCTCGGCAGGCCCGGGTAGGGATCCGAGGGGGCGGCGATCGCGGGTATCAGTCCGGGGGCGGCCGGATCGTCGCGCTCGATCGTCCATGGGTTGGGGCGCTCCGCCGAGAGCGCGAGCGGATAGATCGTGATTCGACCGGGCTCGAGCAACGCGAGGTGATCGGCGCCGGCGCGAAGCGCCAGTACGCGGCACAGCCTGGCCAGCGGGGGCCCGTCCGGGCGAGCCTGCGAGGCGTCGACGACGTGGAGGACTGGCTGACCTGCGGCCTCGACGACGGCGTTCGGCCAGGCGAGCTCGGCATGCCGGCCACGCGTCAGATCGAGGTAGCGGAGCTGCTCCACGGGCGTGGCGGAGCCGTCGAGGAGCACGATGTCGGCGGAGCGTGCCCCGTACGGTCGGAGCTGCGCCCGAAGATCGAGGGAGTCTGTCGCCATGGCTCGGTCACGGGCGCAGGAGCGTATAGACGAGTACGTCGTCCCAGCTGTGGGTGTTGAGGTTGAGCTCGTGTTCGCGGAAGTGGGACTCCTTGATGAAGCCCAGTTTGGCGAGCACGCGGATCGAGGCGTGGTTGTCGGGGTGGACCCAGGCCTCGATGGCGTGGAGGCTCATGCGTTCGAAGCCGAATTGGAGGATCGGGGTCAGGGCCTCGGGGACCAGGCCTTGACCCCAGCGGGCGGGGTCGAGGACGTAGCCGAGCTCGGCGCGGGCGTTGAGCTGGTCCCAGTGCCACAGGCAGGCGTAACCGAGGAAGGCGCCGGTGGTGGCGTCGGCGAGGACCCAGGCGACGGCGTCGGTGTTGTCGACCATGCCGGCGACCTTCGCCTCCGTGACGGCGAGCGAGCTCGGCGGGGGCCTGCTGAGGTAGCGGCGGACCTGCAGGTCGGTGTCGTGGCGGTGGAAGTCGGGGGCGTCGGCGAGGCAGGGGGCGCGCAGGTGGAGGCGCGGGGTGTGGAGGACCGGGAAGGGGTCGAAGAGGGGCATCGCGGTGCGACGGTATCAGGTGAGGGTGAGCGTGACGGGGGCGGAGCGGGGGGCGTCGGCGGCCGGGCTCTGGACGACGATGAGGGGGAGGTCGCCGGGTTCGAGGCCGGCGGGGATGATGACGCCGAGGTTGCCGTCGGCGTCGCGGGCGGCGGCGAGGGGCTGGTCGTCGAGGAGGACCTGGGCCGTGGCGCTGAACTCCTTGCCGACGATCTTGAGCGGGCCGCCCTCGGCGGCGGGCAGGGAGCTGGGGTCGAGGGTGTCGATCACCGGGGGTTTGGGCGCGTGGAGCTTGCCGGTGAACTCGGTCTCGCGGGCGGTGCGAAACAGGATATCGAACACCTCGGCGAGCTTATCGGTGGCCTTCTTGGAGAACCATCCGGCGAGGCTGGCGATGGCGATGACGCCGTAGGGGTTGATCGCGGTGCTGGCGTCGTTGACGTTGAGGGAGAGCACGCCGCCGCGGGTCGCGACGTAGATCAGGAAGCCGAGGATCGCGCCGACGGGGGCGCGCAGGACGTACCACCAGAACCAGCTGGGCTCGAGCTTGCGGTCGCCGGCGAAGGCGGCGAAGGACTGCATCGTGTGCAGGGTGCTGCCGAGGGCGCCGGAGAACAGCGCGAGCAGCAGGAGGTTGCGGTCGAGCGACTGGGGGTCGGCGCCGATGAGCCAGCCGAAGCCGGGCGGGGCGACGTAGGCGGGCATCTGCGGGAACAGGTAGATCAGCGCGATCGCGGAGCTGACCGCCTCGAAGAGCAGGAAGGCGCCGAGCATGCGGACGAACCACGGGGAGGTGGGCTGGGGCGTGGTCATGGCTGTGCTGGTAGTGTCGGCGAGCGGGCGCTCGGTGCCCAGGGGTCGAGGGTGTTTACGGGGTGGGGTCGCGGTGCTTGCGGTGCTTGCGGCGGGGCGAGTTCGCCCGCTCGACGCCAGCGGCAGGGGGACGACGCCGGCGTTCGACGGCGGTGTGGTTGGAGGGGTACGATGCCCGCCGTTCGATGGCTGCGCAGACGCCGGACATCAGCAGCGTGGGGGATGCGCTCGAGGGGCTGGTCCACCAGTTCGCGGATCCCTGGGCCTTCTTGCGCGAGCTGATCCAGAACGCGATCGACGCGGGGAGCGAGCAGATCGACGTGCGCATCGAGCACGACGCGGAGCGCGGGCTGATGGTGATCGAGGTGGCGGACGCGGGCGAGGGGATGACGCGGGAGATCATCGACACCCGGCTGACGCGGCTGTTCTCGTCGGCGAAGGAGGGTGACTATACGAAGATCGGTCGCTTCGGCATCGGCTTCGTGTCGGTGTTTGCGATCGACCCGGAATTGGTCTGCGTCGACACCGGGCGCGCGGGCGAGTGGTGGCGGGTGGTGTTTCGCCGCGACCGCAGCTTCGAGCGCATCCGCCTGGCGAGCCCGGTGGAGGGGACGACGGTGCGGCTGTACAAGCCGGCCAGCGCGGCGGAGGTGGCGGCGGCGCGGGAGAAGGCGCGCGAGACGCTCGAGTACTGGTGTAAGCACGTGCGCATCGAGCTGCGCCTCGATGGTGAGCTGATGAGCGGGGCGATGGACGTCGCGGGGCTGTGCAAGGTGGAGCACGCGGAGGAGGGGACGCGGCTGGTGATGGCGCTGGTGCCGGAGCTCGCGGGGCTACGCGGCTACTATCACGGCGGGCTGACGCTGCACGAGGAGCACGACGAGTCGCTGCCGCACGTGGCCTTCAAGCTCGACTCGCGGTTCCTCGAGCACTCGATGACGCGGGACAACGTGATCCGCGACGAGAACTACGCGAAGGCGATGGCGATCGTCGGCGAGGTGGCGCGCACGCGGCTGGCGGGGGAGATCGTGGCGGCGCTCGAGCGCTGCGCGGCGGGTGAGGCGATCGAGGCGGAGGCGCGGGCGCTGCTGTATCGCGGCGCGGCGCGGCAGCTCGGGCGCGGGGTGGTGCAGCCGGAGTGGCTGCGGGCGGCGCTGGTGCCGATGCTGGGCGGGCCGCCGGCGTCGCTCGGGGAGCTGCGCGGGCGGCCGCGGGGGAGCAAGCTGTGGCGGGCGCGGGTGATGTCGCCGGTGGTCGAGCGGCTGGTGGCGGAGGGGCAGCGGGTGGTCGCGTGCGCTGGTGATGACGAGGTCGAGGCGCTGGTGATCGCGGGGGTGGGTGAGCGGCCGGTGGGGATCGAGGGATTTTGTACGGCGGTGGCGATCGACGCGGCGGCGGTGGCGGGCTGGGCGGCGCTGCGTGAGGCGATGGCGCGGCTGATCAAGGCGGCGGGGTGGAAAGTGCGGGAGGTCGCTGTGGGGTCGCTAAACTATGCGGATTCGGTGGTGGCCGATCGCCTGGCGATCTCGCAGGCGAGCTTCGGCGAGGTGACGCCGGTGGCCGAGGTGGGGCTGATGGTGAGCGGGTGGTTGACGAGCGCGCGGGTGCTGGTGCTGTCGGCGGAGCACCCGACCTTGCTGCACCTGCGGGCGGTGGCGGAGCGCGAGCCGGAGCTGGCGGCGTACCTGGCGATCAAGGCGTTCTTCTTACACGGCGAGCTCGGGCTGGCGACGGACGCCCGGCTGGCGACGGCGGCCGCGGAGGCGCGATGGCGACGGACGGCGACCTGAGCGACCTCCTGGGCGAGCTGCGGGCGGGGGGGGAGCTCGACTCGCGCGGGCGCTTCACGCTCGACCGGGCCCAGGCGCGGGTCAAGATGCAGAAATTTCAGCTGGTCGACGCGCGGCGCTACGTGCTCGAGCTGGTCCAGGCGGCGGTGCTGCGCGGGGCGACGGAGGTGGTGTTCGACATCGACGCGGACGACATGCGGATGCGCTTCGATGGTGCGGGCTTCGCCGCGGAGGAGCTCGGTGAGCTGTGGGCTTCGATCTTCGCGGACGGCGACGAGGCGCTGCTGCGCGGGCAGCGGCAGCTGGCGCTGGGGTTGAACGCGGCGCTGGGGCTCGGGCCGCGGCGGATCACGGTGCGCAGCGGGGGGCATCAGCTGGTGCTGCGGCCGGGGGCGGAGGAGGTGGTGACGGCGATCGAGGCGGTCGTGGGGACGACGATCCACGTCGAGCTGCGGGTGCGGCTCGGGCTGATCGTGGACTTCATGCGCAACCTCAGCGGGCGACTCGGAGAGGAGCTGCACCTGCGCGAGCGCTGCGCTCATTCGCCGCTGCCGGTCTCGCTCGATGGGGTGGCGATCTCCGCCGGGTTGAAGATTGCGGGGGCGATCGCGGCGCATGAATTTGCGACCAGCGAGATGCGCGGGGTGGTCGCGTTGACCCGCAGCGAGGGGCCGGCGAGCTTGCGGCTGATCAAGGACGGGGTGTGGATCGACACGCTGCCGCTCGAGCAGTGCGGGCCGGGGATCGTGGCGGTGGTGGCGGGGGAGCGGCTGCGCAAGGACGTGTCGCTGGCGAAGATCGTGGCCGACGAGGCGCTGGCGCAGGTGGTCGGGCAGGTCCGGGTAGAGCGCTGGGGGCTGATGGCGCGGCTGGTTGAGGCGACGCGCAGCGGGGCGCTGCCGGTGGAGCCGACGCTGGCGCGGGTGCGGGCGGAGGTGCTGCAGTTTCTTCGGCTTCGTGACCTGCGCAAGCGGCCGGACGTGATGGTGGTGGCGGAGGCGCTTCGCTGGCCGGAGGCGCGGACGGGCGGGCGCGAGGCGGCTTTCGTGTCGCTGGCGATGTTGGCGGCGGCGGCGGAGCAGCAGCGGGCGGGGGACGGCGAGGCGCGGGGGATGCTTGCGTATGCGCTGAAGGAGTATCCGGAGCTGGCGCCGGAGGGGTCGCCGGTGGCTCGCATCGACGCGGAGGCGGCGGGGCAGCTGGGGCGGATCGTCGGCTGTGCGCCGGTGGTGTGCGACGCGGAGCTCATGCAGCAGAGCGCGCGGGTGGCCGGGCACCGGAGCTGGCAGCGGCGGCGGATGCCGCTGCGTCTGCCCGACGCTCGGCGTTATCTGCTGCGGGCGCAGATCGCCGGCGAGGGGCTGCAGGGGGAGCTCGGGGTCGGCGTCGAGGCGAGCGACGTGGCGCCGCGGGCGGAGGGGACGCTGTGGTTGGTGCGCGAGGGTTGTCTGCTGACGAAGGTCGAGGTTGCGTGGGGCGTGCCGGCGCTCGACGTGGTGCTCGAAGGGGACTTCACGCCGGGGGAGCTGTACGACGACGCGGTCCGCGACGCGACGCTGGTGCGGGCGGCGTTGCAGGTGATCGCGGCGCTGCAGCTGCCGCTGGCGGCGCTGGTGGAGGGGTCGCGTGATGGGGCGCTGGCGCCGGCGGTGCGCGGGCTGGTGAAGGCGTGGTTGTTGCTGGTGCTGGACGGGCAGGCGCGCGACGAGTTGTGGGCGGCGCTTGGGGTGGCTGCGGAGGCGCGTCCGGACGCGGCGGCGGTGCTGGCGGTGTTGCCGTCGCCGGGGCAGCTGCGGGCGGGCGGCGGGGCGCTCGACGTGTTGTTGCAGATGCCGCTGTTCGAGGACTTCGACGGGACGCAGCGGTCGCTGGACGAGCTGGCGCGGCGGCAGGCGCAGGTGGGTCGGCTGGATGAGATCGATCGATCGGTGGCGCCAGACCCGTCGCTGGGTCGCGAGATCGCGTGGCTCGGTCGCGGCGATCGGAAGATCCTCGCGGGGCTGCTGGGTGGTGAGGGGGCGCTGCGCTCGTGGGTGCCGTCGCTGGCGGTGCGGCGGCGCGAGCGGAAGTTCTGGTCGGCGCCGCCGCAGACGATCGCGGAGCTGGCGGCGAGCATGCAGGTCGAGCTGCAGGCGGCGGGGCTCGAGCCGGCGCTGTGGTCTCGCACGCTGCGCGTGGGGGCGGTCGAGGCGGCGATCATGATGGCGCACGGGAGCGTGCCGCCGGGGGTCGAGCCGCGGCTCGGGCAGATCGAGCTGCGCTATCAGGAGCGGCCGCTGGTGACGCGGGCGATCGATCTGGGGATCTGGCCGATCGTGGGGGTGGCGACCTCGACGGGGCTGGAGCCGACGCCGGAGTGGAATGATGTGATCGAGGGGGAGGTGGTGACGGCGATCGTGGCGGCGCTGCGCGAGGGGGCGTGGGCGCTGGTGGCGGGGCTGCTGGCGCATCATCACGACGACCTGACGCGCTGGCGCTGGGTCGCGGCGCCGCTGCTGCTGCGGCTGGCGGAGTCGGATGGGGAGCTGTTCGCGGCGCGGCTGCCGGGGCTGACGGGGCTGGAGTTGTTGCACACGCTCGATGGTGGGGCGCTGTCGATCGACGCGGTGGAGGCGGTGCTCGCGGAGCATGGGCGCATCGAGTGGGTGCCGCCGACGACGCCGACGATGAGGCTGGCGGGGCCGCCGGTGCTGCGCGAGACGGCGCCGGTGGTTGCGGCGTTGCGGCGGCGCTTCGGTGCGGAGAGCGTCGTGGATGGTGGCGAGCGGCTGCGTGAGCGCGGGCGCGAGGAGAAGCTGGCGGGGCTGCCGGCGGTGGAGTTGGCGGAGCTCGATGCATCGCGGGTGTGGGCGACGGTGTCGCTGGCGAGCGGACAGCCGGGGGTGACGGGTGAGATCGGTCTGGCGCGCGAGGGCGAGGCCGGGCTGTCGCTGGTGCTGTGCACGCGGGGGCGGCGGGTCGGGGAGTTCACGCAGGCGGATGTGGCGGCGCCGGTGCTGGCGATCGTGGCGGATGACGAGCTGCCGATCGACGCGCAGGGGGTGGTCGACGTGAAGAGCAAGCGGTACGGGCAGCACCTGCGCCGCTGTCGGCGGGCGGTGCCGGGGCTGATCGTGGAGCTGTGTGAGCGCTTCGCGGCGCTCGGGCCGGAGGCGCAGGCGTCGGCGCGGACGCTGCTGCTTGGTTATGCGAGTGAGCTGCTGCAGCGGGTCGCGCAGGGGAGTGTGACGACGGATCGCGGGCTCGCGGCGGTGCGCGGGGTGCCGCTGTTTCGTGATGTCTGGGGGCGGGCGCACACGCTGGCGGAGATCGAGGTCGGTGGTGGCAGCGTCGACGCGGTCGGGGTGGACGCAGAGGCGCCGGAGCCGGGCCTCGAGCTCGAGCAGACGATCGTTCGCGTCGACGCGGCGGCGGAGCGTTGCCTCGCGGGGGCGGTGAAGCTGCGGCGGCTCGACGATCGCTGGGCCGCGGAGCTGGCGGCGCTGCGCGAGCTGGCGCGGGCGCCGAGCTTCGTGTTGCCCGATCTGCGGCGGGTGGCGTGGGCCCTGCGCGAGGCGACGATCGCGGGGGGCTTGCAGGCGCAGCTGTGGATCGCGCGGGCGCCCGAGGAGGCGGAGGCGCTGGTGTTCACGCGCGCGGGTCGCGAGGTCGGGCGGGTCGCGCTGCTGGCCGCGATGCCGTGCTGCGGGGTGGTGCACGGCAAGGGGCTGACGATCGGGGCGGGCGGGGTGGAGCTCGACGCGCGGCAGCGCGGCAGCCTGGCCAAGCAGATCTGCGGGCTGTACGAGGCGCTGGTGAAGCAGCTGCGGGCGGGGCGGCTGGCTGCGGGTGAGCGCGAGCGGGCGCTGGCGCGGCTCGTCGAGGTCGACGCGGCGCTGGCCGCTGCGAGCGAGCCGGAGCTGGCGGGGCTCGGGAAGCCGCTCGAGCAGCTGCGGGCGGCGCTGGTGGGGATCATTTCGCCGGCGATGCGGCAGGCGCGGGCGCAGCTCGTTGGGGCGTCGGCTGGGATATCGTCGACGACACGACCGGCGACATCGTCGGCGAAATCGTCCGCGGTACCGTCGGGTATATCGTCGGAGATACCGTCGACCGGGGCACGACCGGTGGATTCGTCGACTGGGGCCCTGCTGGCGACATCACCGGCGATATCGTCGGCGGGGGCGTCATCGGCGATATCGTCTGCGATATCGTCGGTGGATTCGTTGGCTGGGGCGTCATCGGCGATACTGTCTGCGACACCGCTGGTGGCGCCGATGGTGCCGGTGGTCGAGCGCACGGCGGAGCAGCGATTGTTGGCGGCGCTGCGGGCCGAGCTCGCGTGGGCGCGGGAGCGGCATGGTTCGCTGCTCGACGCGCTCGGGCTCGATCGCCTGATGGTCGGTGACGCGCGGGGCGGTGGGCTGGTCGCGTTCGAGCGGGGGATCGTGGTGCAGCGATCGCATCCCCTGGTGGCTCGCATGCTCGAGCGGCTGGCCGCGGGGGGAGCGGTCGATCCGATCGAGCTGTGCTTCGTGGTGTCGGCGGCGTACACCGTGATGAACGAGATCGCGGAGGAGATCGACGCCGAGGACGAGCGGGCGTTCGTGGCGCGGCTGGCCGAGAGCCTGGCGCACGGGCTCGGCGTGGGGCCACCGCCTCATCGCGTCGGCTCGGGGCCCGACGCGCCCAGTGTGATCAAGGATAGTCGCAGTTGACGATCAGCCAGTCCCCTGCATCCATGCACCCGCAGATCGGGTCGGTCTTCGGGACACAGTCGCAGGTCGGGTCATCGCCGCAGGCCTGCGGATAGAGCACACATCCGTAGTCGTAGACGCCGGCCTGGATAAATGGGCACATCCCTGACGGATGTTCGGGGGGTGGATCCATCGTGTTGCTCCATGCCACCTGGCAATAGCTGACCGCCGGATCACAGGTACATCCGTTGCACTCAATCAGCATTGTGCCGCCTGTGGTCGAGCCTGCCCCCGTGCTGCCATTCGTGGTCGTGGTCGTGTCGACCGAGTCCGTGCCCCCGGGTTCGCTCGAGCCCGAATTACCGCTGTCCGTGGCCGGCGCCCCGGTGGTTGCCGTTCCGGTCACCGGGCCTCCGCTCGGGTCGCTCCCGCTCGTGCTGTCCAACGAGCTCGTCGCGCCAGTGCTGCCGGGGCTGGTCGTGGCGCCGGTGCTCCCGACGCTGGTTGCGGCGCTGGTGCTCCCGTCGCTGGTGGTTGTGTCGCTCTCGCCGTCCTTGGTCGAGTGGCACGCCGCGAGCGTTCCGAGGACGAATATCATGCTGGTGACGGTTCGCATACTGCTGTCTCCTTATCAATCATACGATCCGGCGCGGATTGTGTTCAGAACACAGGCACATAGGCCGGTGGCATCTCGCCCGGACCGTCGCCGATGTTCTGGTAATTGCCATACCCGAGGTTGCCACCCTTGCCGAGACCCCAGCAGCGCACTTTGGTCCCGGCGAAGGTCGCGCAGCTGTATGAGTAGGCGACGGCGAGATCGAGCGCCGGGCCGCCGAGGTCGAGGTTTGGTGTGGGCATCTCGCCAGGTTCGTCGCCCAGGTTGTCGGTATGGCCATAGCCGAGGGATCCCGACGAATTCTCGCCCCAGCAGCGCACGTCGCCGGCGGCGAGGATCGCGCAGGTATGTGCGTCGCCGGGGATCAGGCGCTTCACTGCGCCGCCGACGGGGATGTCGCCGGCCTTGATCGCGTCACCGACATAGTTGGTATGGCCATATCCCTTCTGTCCATAATCATTGTAGCCGGTGCAGCGGATCGCGCCGCCAGCGAGGCGCGCGCAGACCTCGCCCGAGACCTCGACGACGAAGCCGCCGAAGTACACGCCATAGGGCAGATGGTCCGTCCCCCAGCACGCGACGGTGCCGTTCTCCCGCAGGACGCACGATTGATCGCGGTTCCCGTGGATCTGTACGACCTTGCCCGCCAGTGGGATGTCGTTCGGCGGCATCTCCCCCGGTCCGTCGCCGATCGAGGCGGGGGAGTGCGCGCCCCAGCAGCGGACCTTGCCGTTCATGAGCAGCGCGCAGGTGTTAAACTCGCCGGCGGCGATCTGTATCACCGCGCCGCCGACATCGACGTCGGGCGGCGGCATCTCGCCGGGCTCGTCGCCGATGTTCTCGGTGTTCCCATAGCCGAGGGCTCCGACCGCGCCGTAGCCCCAGCAGCGGACCGTCCCGCCCGCGAGCAACGCGCAGGTGTGCACGTCGCCGGCCGTGAGCTGCACGACGGTGCCGCCGACGTTGACATCGGGTGGTGGCATTTCGCCGGGGGCGTTGCCGATCTGCTGGGTCGACCCGTACCCGAGCTCCCCGTGTTTGGCCGAGCCGCCCCAGCAGCGGACCTTGCCCGCTGGCGACAGCGCGCACATATGCGTGGAGCCGGCGACGATCTTCGGCGGGGTGTAGGTGAAGGGATTGCCGCAGTGGTTGGGGCATTCGTCTGCGGGGTTGTCGTTCCCGTCGTCGCAGTCCTCGACGCCGACGTGGAGCAGACCGTCGCCACAGGCCGCTGCGCGACACTGGGTGGTGCATGGGCCGCCATCGTTGTTGTCCTGGCCGAGGTCGCACTGCTCGCTGCAATTGGGGTCGTCGACGAGATCGAGCACGCCGTCCCCGCAGCTCGGAGGTCCGCCGGTCGTCTCCCATCCGCACGAGTCGGCCCCGGTCGTGTCGCTCGTCGTCCCGCCCGAGCAGGTACCGGAGTCCGGGCACGTATCGGAGCCCGAGTTTGCCCCGCTGGTGGTCGCGTCCGAGGTGGCCGAGATCGCGGTCGTCGACGAGCTCCCGCCCTCCGTCGTGGCGCTTGTCGTCTCGGTCGTGGTGCTGGTCGTGCCGGTGATCGAGGTGCTCGCCGATGTCGTCACGGCGCCTGCTGTGCCGCTCATCGAGGGATCTGCCGTCGCATCGGAGGTTGTCGGGCCCGTCGTGCTCTCTCCACCGGTCCCGGGCGCATCCGAGCAGGCGGTCAGCAGCGCGATGCACAGGGACATTCGGACGATGGCGGGAGCGTGCATCCATCGCAGAATGCTGCGCGAGCCAGGTTTGCCAATGCGCAGAGATTTCGACGGCCAGCGGCGCCGCCGGCAGCAATTTCCGAGGCGATCGACTTCGAGGAAGCGCCCCGGTGCTTGCACCTTCGCGGGGTCGGGGCGGCTTGCGCGGGCGGGTGTCGATCGGGAGGCTTGCGGTGGCGATGGGGGTTGCGCTGGTGCTCGCGGGCGGGTGGCCGCGGGTCGCGGAGCGGGTTGATCGTCACCGATCGGCGCGGGTCGTGGCAGGATGAGCGGGTGGAGCAGCGCCGGTCAGGTACCCCGCGACGAGCACGTTGGCGCTGCCACGCGTCCGCTGCGGCGCGCGTTGGTCTCGTGCTCGTGGCTGGTGTGGCGCCGTGTCGGGTCGAGGCGGGGGAGGCGGTGGCGAGCGGCCCGGAGGGGCGGGCGATCGATGCGGCGGTGCCGATGGCTGTGCCATGGCGTCCGCGACCGCCATCTCCTCCGCCGCGGAGCTCGCCCGCGGAGGACGCGATTGCGCAGGTCATGGAGCGGCGGGCAGCGGAGCGGCGGGCCAGCGCGACACCCACGGCGCCCGAGGGTCCTCGGCGAGGTATTGGCATGATGATCACCGGTGGCGCGCTCATCTTCCCGGGCGGGCTCGCGTTGATCAGCTTTGGACTGCTGGTCCGGGGCTTTTCGGGCTTCGGGTGTTTTACCGAGTGTGACGGGAGCGACGCGCCCAGCGGCGACGGCGGCGGCGGGGTTGGATTGATCGCCGTCGGGGGGCTCAGCATCGCCACCGGGATCGGGCTTATCGCGCTCGGCGCCCACCGAAATTCGCAGTGGCGCAGCTGGAAGAAGCAGCAGACCGCGGCGCCGACGGTGACCCGGACGGCGCTCGGGACCTGGAGCGTCGGCGTCGCGCTGCGCTTCTGACGGCGCCTTCGCGCAAGCCTGGATTGTTCGTACATGTCCTTCAGGACATGTGGTCGGCCGCGCGGAGCTCGTGGGCGATCGCGGTGATGATGGCGAGGCGTTGTTCGGCGCGATCGGGGCCGGTGGGCAGCATGCTGCGTTTGCCGAGGGCCTCGCGGCGGAGGGCGCGGAGGTCGAGGAGGGGGGCGTGGGCCCAGCCGGGGGCGCCGCGCAGGCGGTTCAGGCCGTTGTATCCCCAGCCGCCGAGCACGGCGTCAGCGCCGAGGAAGTCGCGCCAGGCGGCCTGGGCGTGGCCGCGTTCGTCGTCGTTGCGGGCGTGGACGTGGAGGCGTTCGCCGGTGGCGGGGCGCAATGCGAGCAGCTCGACCAGGACGGGTTCACCGCCGTCCTGGGGAGATTCGTGCTCGACATAAAAGACGACGAGGCGGGGCCAGGCGGCGCGTAGGGGGGCGAGGAGGTGGGCGAGGAGGTCGGGTTTATCGCGGGTGGGGTGGCGCTTGTGGTGGCGAGATTGGCCGTGGTTGTGGGCGCGGAACTCGAGCTGGGTGTCGACCATGCGGGTGAAGGCGGCGAGCATCGGGGTGTAGCGGCCGGGTGCGTGCTCGAGGTGCTCGAGGGCGTGGGCGGTGGCCTCGATGGTGGACAGGCAGTGCTCGGCGGGTTCGCGGCGGATGCGATAGTTGCTGGTGAAGTCGGGGTGGAAGGCGACGCGCGGGAGGGCCTGCAGCAGCGCGCTGCGCTGGACGATCTTCCTGGCGTTACTCCACGTGCCGTCGACCACGACCAGGGTGCGTGGGGGTGTGGGCAGGGTCGCGATGTCGACGGCGTCGGCGGCGGGGAACAGGATGAAGGTGTCGGGGTCAGCGAGCTCGGCGGCGAACTCGGGCGATTGGTCGGGCGACCACAGCACGTGCATGCTCGAGTTGGGGAGCGAGAGGTGGGCCATGCGGCAGGTGCTGACGCCGACGCGGGCCTCGCGGGGGTGCTGCAGGAAGACCACGCGGGTGCGGCTCGGGACCGGCACGAGCTCGGCGCACCAGCACACGGAGCTGGGTCGGCGGCAGCGGGGGCAGAGCTCGCGGGTGGGGGTGTCGATGGGCGTGCTCATGGGATGGTGGGGCACGAGCCCGTGCGGGTGACGTGGTCGCGGCGAGCGGGCGGTCGCATGGGCGCGGATGGTATCAGGCCGGGGCGCGGCGCAGCGGGCGATCCCGGCGTCTGGACAGGGCTCAGGTGCGCGGCGAGACTCGAGGTCATGGCCGAGGTCGACTGGTGGCTGGGCGGCCGACTCGCAGTCCGCTGAGCTCGCCGGCGCTGTCGCTCGATCGGCTGCACACTCGCTTCGGCGAGGGGTTCTTCAAGGCGGCGATGATTTCTCGATCCTCGAGTCCGGGTCGGGGCATGGTCACCTGGTACCGGGGTATGCGTTCCTGGCCAACGCCGGGGCCGTCGTCCTCCTGGCGCATGGTGTGCACATAAAAGCCCGGCCCACGCGAACGACGGGAGTGGGGTGCGGGACCATGTTTCGCGGGTGCACGCCCGGGCAGAAGCGAGTAGCTTGGCGGAGGTGACCTCGACGAGCAGCGACGAGCAGCTGTTGACGGCCTGGCGCGCGGGCGATCGCGGCGCGGGCGAGCAGCTGTTCGAACGCTACTACGAGCCGGTCGCGCGCTTCTTCCTCAACAAGACCGACGCCGGGGCCGAGCTGATCCAGCAGACCTTCCTGGCCTGCATCGAGGGCGCGGCCAGCTTCCGCGGCGAGGGCAGCTTCCGCAGCTACGTGTTTGCGATCGCGTATCGCCAGCTGTGCCGGCACTACCGCGACCGCAAGGGCGAGCCCATCGACCTCAGCGAGGTCTCGGTCGCCGCGCTGCAGCCCTCGCCGAGCCAGGTGATGATCGCGGGCGAGGAGCTCAGGCTCCTGCTCGCCGGCCTGCGCCAGATCCCGGTCGACTGCCAGGTCGCGCTCGAACTGCTGTACTGGGAGCAGCTGACCACCGCCGAGATGGCCGCGGTGCTCGCCATCCCCGAGGGCACGGTGAAATCGCGGCTGCGACGCGGCCGCGCGCTGCTGCGCGCCGCGATCGAGACCCTGGCACGAAACCCCGAGCTGGCCGGCAGCACCCTGCTCGGCATCGAGACCTGGGCCCGCGCCCTGCGGGCCCGCGTGGGCCTCCCGCAAGAAAAGTGACGCACGAGTGATCCGGATGCGACCGGTTGGAACCACTGCGGACAGAAGGAAGCCCACCGCATGTCCCGCATCCAGGAGCACGCCATGAAGATCGTCGACATCGACGCCACCCAGCCCGATCGATCGCCGGGGACGCTCGACGTGTCGATCGGCGCCGACACCTTCGCCTCGCCCGGGCTGCGGCCCGAGGTGCTCGGCGACGCGGCCCAGCGGCAGACCAAGGCGATGATCCACGCGGCCCTCTTCAAGGCCACCGGCGAGGCCTCGCGCATCGGCCCTTACCAGGTCCAGCGCTTGCTCGGTGAGGGCGGGATGGGGGTCGTGTACGCGGCCTACGACGACAAGCTCGAGCGCACGGTCGCCCTGAAGCTGATCCGCGGCGCCGCGATGCGTCGCCCCGATGGCCGGGCCCGGACCCTGCGTGAGGCACGAGCCCTGGCGCGCGTGTCCCATCCCAACGTGGTCCACGTGTACCAGGTCGGCGAGGTCGACGACGAGATCTACGTGGCGATGGAATTGCTCACCGGCCCGACGCTGCGCGCCTGGCTCGCCGCGAGGCCGCGGGCCTGGCGCGAGGTGCTCGCGGTGTTTCGTCAGGCCGGCGAGGGGCTCGCCGCGGCCCATCGCCAGGGCGTGGTCCACCGCGACTTCAAGCCCGCCAACGTGATCGTCGGCGACGACGGGCGCGTGCGCGTCCTCGACTTCGGCCTCGCCCACTTCGGCGAGGACGGCGAAGCCAGAGCCCTCCCGCCCGCCGGCGAGATCACCGACGTGTTGCTGACCCAGACCGGCGCGGTGCTGGGCACGCCCGCCTACATGGCCGCGGAACAATTCGCGGGCGCACGCGGCGACACCAAGACCGATCAATTCAGCTTCTGCACCGCGCTCTACGAGGCGCTCTACGGCCAGCGCCCGTTTGTCGGCGACCAGCTGGGCACCCTCGCCCAGGCCGTGCAGGGCGGCCAGGTGCTCCCCGTGAAGCACCGCCACGACGTACCACCGTGGCTGCATCGGGTGGTCGTGCGCGGCCTGCAGCCGGACCCCGCGACGCGCTGGGCCTCCCTGGACGCCCTGCTGCTCGCGCTCAACCCCCCGGCGTCGCAGACCCGCCGGGGCCGGCTCGTCGCCACCGTCGCCGCCGCGTCCGCGCTGCTGATCGGCGGCGTCGGCTATGTGTACAACCGCGAGTCCACGCCGCCGCAAGCCGCGACCCCGCCCGAGACCACGGCGGACCAGCGAGCCGAAATGTTATGGTCACAGGACGCGCGCGTGCTGGTCGAGGCCCGCGCCGCGCTGATCACCGACCCCTTGCAAACGATCTGGCGCCTCGGCGTGCTCGGCAGCGACGACCCGCAGATCTGGCAGCAAGCGCGCTTCCTCGCCAACGCCGCGACGGCTCGCGGGCTCCCGGCCCAGCTGCGACGCGCAGACTGGGCGCTGGCCAGCGCGTCGCCGCTGACCGGCGGCGGCCTGCTCGCCCGCGACGTCCTCGGCGCTGTGTGGCGCTGGGAGATGTCTGAAAAGACAGGTACGAAGATTCTCCCGGTCGACGCGGCGACGCAGCTGGTGGTCGCGCGCGACGTGCCCGTGTGGGCGGCGATCACCAGCAAGGCGGTCCAGGTGTTCGGCCCGGAGCGCGCACAGACGATTCAGCTCGGCGACACGATCTACCGCGACTGGCGGCTGGCCTCCGACGGGCGCACCTTGACCGCATCGACGCAGACCTCGCCGCCGACGACCCCCTGGATCAGCACGGTGGTCCTGTGGGACCTGACCCAGCCCGGCACACCGCCGACCTCGCTTGCGCTTCCCCCCGAGACCTTCGCCGTGCTCGCCGACGACGCCTCGATCGTGCTCGTCCACGACCCGAAGGGGATCCGCGTCGTACGTCCCCACGAGGGCGGCGAGAAGCTGCTGAAGTACCGCGGCATGCCCTGGGCGCTGTCGGCCGATCGACGCTTTGTCGTCGCCCGCCCGGCCGACCGCGACGGCGCGCTCGACATCCTCGAGATCAAGACGGGCAAGTCGCGCCGCGTCGAGGCCACGGAGGTGACGGTGCTCGCGGCCGACGACGTGTTGTTCACGCGCATGGACTACGGGCGGCCGTTTGTCCGCCGGGAATCCCTGGCCACCGGCGCGGTCGCCTGGCGGCTGCCGCTGCCGAGCCAGGCCGGATCGCAGGCGAGCCGGCTGATCGTCGACCCGGCCCACGAGCAATTCGCGGCGGCGATCGGCGACGCCTGGGGCATCGGCGACCTGCGCCGCGGCGAGCTGACCACCTTTGTCACGCTCCCGAAGGACAGCACCCTGCAATGGGCCGGGCCCGGCGCGCTGATGGCCGTGACCGACAACGAGGTGCGGACCTACCGGCCCGCGACCTTCCCGGTGCAGCTGCGCCACCACGGATCGGGCTGCGGCCTGTCGCCGGGCGGACGCTGGGCGGTCGTCCAGCCCGCCGACGTGGAGACCGGCGAATACACGCGGGTCGAGCTCGCCACCCACAAGACCACGACCTTCCGCTGCCCGAGCCCGCCAAGGACCGAGGACCGCGGCGGCCAGTTCAGGAGCCACAACACCTCGGCCCGCATCGACGATAACGGGCAGATCGCCATGTTCGGAGCCGACGGCTGGAGCTGCTGGTGGGACGAGCAGCACGGGGCCCGGACGGGCGACGCCCGCCTCTCCGGGGGCCTGCTCGCCGAGATGCCCCGCGGGGTGGCGCTGGCCCAGGGCGCCGAGGTCGAGCTGTGGTCAGGGCCAGACCACCAGGCCCAGCGCTGGACGGCCGCGGCTCCCGTCGTGGAGCTGCTGGCCAGCCCCTCGGGCGCCGCCCTGGCCGTGCGCAGCGATCGGGGCGTGCAGGTGCTGCACGTCGACACCGGCGAGGTGATGGCGGTGAAGACCTGGGCGACGCCGGTAGGCCAGGCCGAGGTGCTGGCGAGCACCATGGCGTGGAGCCCCGACAGCACGCGCCTGGCCGTGCTCGACAAGGTCCTGGCCTCGCTCGAGCTGAGCGTGTGGGACGTGGTCGGGGCGCCACAGGAGGTCCTGGCGCCGAACTACGTGACCCTCAGCGGACATGTCCTCGAGGACAGCCCAGGACGGCCCCGCAATCGCATCACCTTCACGCCGGCCGGCACCGCCGTGGCCGTCACGAATCGCCCCGAATCCTTGCTGCTCGTCGACCTCGAGACCCACCAGACGCGACAGACCGCGGTGCCTGACCTGCTCAACCTGCGCATGCGCAGCGAGACCGACGCGATCGGGATCGACCTCCGCAATACCCCGTACCTGATCGACTTCACCACGCGGGAGGTGTCCCCCCTGGCGCCGGACACGGAGGCCGGCGGCAATACACGCCCGCCGATGGTCCACGACGAGAATGGTTCGCTGTGGACCTGCGCCGCCCTCGGGCCCGGTACGCTGACCGAGATCACCGCCCTCGATGGATCGCAACCGCAGGAGCTACGGGCCAGGCTCCTCGATCTCGTCGCCGCGATGTGACCCGACAAGCCACCGGGCAGCCCGGGGCAGGCCTGCCCGGGGCCGTGATTCAACGCGCCGCGAACTTCGCGATCTCGCTGCGAAACCACCCGTCCGCCTTGCCCGTGAACTGATAGTTCGCTAGGCGGGGACCAATGTGTTTCGCTCTAGTCGAGATCACAAGGTTAATGAATGCCAGCCGGACAGGGCGCTCGAGTCGCCGATCTTCGCGGCGTTCTGCGTGAAGTGAGCCGCGTGGTCAGGCTGGGGGGCGCTTGGGCGGGTCCGGGAGGCGATTGAGCAGCTCGTCGAGGGCTTCCTTGGTCTTTGTGGTGAGCCCGCCCTGGCGGTATTGTTCGACCAGGACCCGTTCGATGCGGGTGAGGTAGGCGTCGATGCCGGTGGTCGCGGAGTCGGTGGTTGCAGCGGCCTGGCCGGATGTGGGGGTGGGCTCGCTGGCGGCCGGCAACGCGGGCTGGACTGCGCCGAACATGTTGACCCACTGATCGAAGCCGAGGCCCCAGCGCAGGAGCGCGTAGAACGGGCGCCCGGGGTCCCTGGGGGAGAGGACGAGGCCGGCGAGGGCGAGGAGCAGCGCCACCGGTGCGAGGACCAAGTCCTTGAGGCCGTCGATGAGGAGCTTGAGCTGGAATATGGCGACGTCGCGGGCCAGCGTCCACCGTCGGGACGTGAGCTCGCTTGCCGGTGTCGCTTCGGAGGGGACCATTGGCGGCACTGTACTCCACCTGGGCCTGGTACCGGGCTTCGCTCGCCACGACTCAGCGCACGAAGATTTGGCCAGCCCACCAGGGATAGAGGCCCTCATGGTTCTGCCCTATCTCCCCCCAGCCAATGCGCAGCAGGTCCGACTCCTTCCCGAGCTTGAAGGCGATCTCCTGCACCGGATAGGGCAGGACCTGGCCGTCGGAGAACGACCCGAGCATCCCGCCGTCGTTGGCCCAATTGGCGAGGGGGCCATCGTCGTGTCCGTTTCCGAGGGAAAGAGCGCCGTCGGGGAAGTCATAGGCCTTCTCCCAGAGCACCTGCGGATAGTTGAGCTCGACATCGCCGAGCCCCTTGACCTCGTAGCCGCGCAGGAAGAAGGCGCCAAAGCTCGGGGGGAAGCTGATATCCCAGTAGTAGGCGAACGCATCGTTCACCTTGTCGGTGAACGGACGGCACTCGTCGTCGATGCCCTCGATCTGCGCCTTCTGGAGGGCCACGACGATGCTGTCGAGATGGCCATTGCAGGTGTCCTGGACCGAGAAGCCGGTCCACCCGCCCCCGTCCTTGTCCATGTCGCAGGTCACCTGCCAGGGCTCGCCGCTCCCCCTGGGGTCGACCTTGTAGGGCCCGCTCGGCGACATCGGCGCGAGCGCGAGGATCTCGGCGCAGCTCCTGGGAATCACGCAGCTCACGCAGCCGTCGTCGCTGGCCTGGTTGCCATCATCACACGCCTCGCCGCGATCGAGGAGGTGGTCCCCGCAAACGACGGGCGGAGGGCCCGTCGTGCCCGTGGTCTCACCGCTGGTGCCGGTCACACTCTCGCCGGCAGTCCCGGTCACGCTCTCGCCAGCAGTCCCGGTCCCCGTCGGGATCAAAGTCCCGCTGCTGCTCTCGGCGGTGCCGCTGCCCGCGAGCGTGGTCCCGCTGGCCCCGCCACCGCTCTGGCTCAGCTCGTCGTAGGCCGGGTTCAACTGGCAGCCCGCGCAGCACAGCAGCGACGAGGCCACGCGCGAGGCCCGGCCTCGCCACTCCCATTCATGCTCTGACACCCCGTCATGCTAGCAATATCGTGTCGTCCGCGATGTGGCCCGCGAACGCATACCAGCGCGGCAGCGTCAGGGTCCGCCAGCGCCGTCCCCTCGGACGACAGCAGGCATCCGCGCAGCGCCTTGCACGACCGCCAAGTTCCCCTACGCTCGGGCATGCCTCGTTTCACCCATCTGGCCGTCGCCGTTGGCATCCTCCTCGGACTCGGCGCGGTCATGGCCTCGGACGCCCTCGCAGACAGCAAGCTACTCGCCCGCGGACGCAGCGAGCAGCCCGCCTTCACCCTCGTCGAGCGCGGCGCGGGCTTCGAGCTGCGGCGCTACGAGGCCCGCCTGGTCGCCGAGGTCGAGGTGAGCGGCGACCCGGAGACCGCCAGCAACACCGGCTTTCGCCTGCTCGCCGGCTTTATCTTCGGCGGTAACACCCGCGCCGAGAAGGTCGCCATGACCAGCCCGGTCGACATGCGCGCCGCCGGCGAGCCCGAGAAGATCGCCATGACGGCCCCGGTCGATCGCCAGCGCCGCGGCGAACGCTGGGTCGTCACCTTCACCATGCCCAGCAAGTACACCCGCGAGACCCTCCCGCGCCCCAACGACGCCCGCGTCCAGATCCGCGATCTCCCGGCCGTGAGCTTCGCCGTGCGCCGCTTCTCGGGCGCCCCGGACGACGCCGAGGTGGCCAGCGAGGTCACGGCCCTGCGGGCGGCCCTCGCCCTCGCCGGCCACAGCGTCCGCGACACACCCGCGATCTTCTCGCGCTACGACCCGCCGTGGACCCCCGCCTTCATGCGCCGCAACGAGGTCATGCTCGAGCTGACGCCGGACCCGGTCGCCGCCGCAACACGCTGATGTCGCGGCCTCGGAGCGCGCTCACAGTGAGCATTGGCGTGCATCGCATGAGCCTCGTGAAGGGCAATCACACCATCGATTGTCGAATCGAGTCCTGAGACGAGTCGCCGCGGTCGAGGCCAGACGCCCGCGCAGGCGTGCCGGTGTTCTGAGCGTGCCGCGTTCGGGAAGGCGCCGGGCATGGCGGGCGATCGCGGCGTCTGGACAGGGCTCACGTGGGCGGCGAGACTGGGTCATGTCCGAGGTCTCTCGCTGGTATCCCTCGAAGGTCGACTGGTGGCTGGGCATCTTGCTGGCGATCGCGCCCGCGATGTGTGTTGTGAGCGTGGCGGTCACCGTCGCCGCCGGGGAAGGCATGGGGGCCGCGCTCGGCGGCGCAGGCTTCCTGGCGCTGATCTACCTGGGGCTGGTGTTCCCGATGCGCTACGGGATCTCTGACACGGCGATCGTCGTGCGCCACGGCCTGGTGCGCCAGAAGATCCCGCTGAAGGACATTCTCGAGGTGCGGCCGACTCGCAGTCCGCTGAGCTCGCCGGCGCTGTCGCTCGATCGGCTGCACATCCGCTTCGGCGAGGGCTTCTTCAAGGCGGCGATGATCTCTCCGGCGGACAAGCAGGAGTTTCTTAGCGAGCTGGCGGCACGCGCTGGTCTGCAGCGGGACGGCGATCGACTGGTCCGCGCGCCGTCTCGCTGATCGCGGCGTGGTTAGCCTGGCGGCTCGAATTCCTTGCAGGCGGTGTCGATGACGCTGACGGCGGCGTCGAAGAAGGGGGCGTAGTCGAGGCTGCAGATCGGCGCCCAGCTGCCGTAGGTGAAGGATTCGGCGAAGGTGCGCAGGCGGGGGGAGGCCTCGGCCTGGCCGTCGGTGCAGGTGGGGTTTGGCTGGTCGTTGTCGCCGATGAGGCCGAGGACGACGATCGAGGACTCGGCGCCCTTCTTGGCGGCGACCAGGCCGGCTTGCCAGCCCGGGGGGCTGCCCTTCGATTCGACGTCGTCCTCCTCGTCGGTGATGAAGGTGACGACCAGGAGGGCGTCGTTGCGCAGGAAGCCCTCGTTGCAGGCGGCCGGGACGTTGAGGGTGGAGACGGCGGCGATCATCGCCTCCATGGGGCGCTCGCTGCCGTCGCCGTTGGTGCCGACCTTGGCGACGCACTCGAAGGCCTTGCTGAGGTTCGGCTGGCCGTCGACCATGTAGCGGTCGTCGCCGACGATGCCGCAGGCCTCGCCCTTGGGGTTCTGGATCAGGCCGGCGCCGAGGGTCGCGTCGCAGCCCTCGGGGGTCGGCAGCATGTTGCAGGGGTAGCCCTGGCAGTTGGGCAAAAGGGTGCAGAGGACCAGGCACTCCTGCAGGAACGAGCTGCCGGCGTCGGTGTCGATCACCATGATGTGATAGTCCTTGGCCTTCACGGTGTTCTGGATCGAGGTGATGAAGCCGTCGAAGCTGGTGGCGAGGCTCTGCTGCTCGTCCTCCATCGAGCCGGAGTTGTCGACCACGAACAGGAAGTCGATCTTCTGGCAGCCCGCGACGGGCTCGCCGGTGTCGGGGTCGACGCCGCCGGTGTCCTTGCCGACGTCGAACTTCGGGCCCGCGGTCGGGTCGGCGCTGGTGTTCGCGCCCGAGTTGCTGTCGGTCGCGCTGTCGGTCACGTCGGCGCTCGAGGTCGGCGCGGCGGTGTCCGTGGTGTCGCCCGGGGCGGTCACGGTGATGCTCGCGGCGCTCGCGGCCGAGGTGGTGGTGACGGTGTCGCGGCTCCCCGAATCGCCGCAGGCGAGGAGGAGCAGCGCGGCGCAGGTGCAGGGGAGGGGGCGCATGACCATCCCACGGTACACAGGGGGGGCGCGGGATGGCAACCGGGAACGGGCGTGCTCTTCCGGTGAGGAGGCGGCCAGGCGGGACGCTCCGGGTGTAGGGTTTGCGGGATGGCCATGACGCTCGACGAGGTGGTTCGCACCTGCCATTTCGCGGCGGGCAGCGTGGCGCTGGCGACCTTCGCTATCCCGCTGGTGGCGCGCAAGGGTGGGCCGCTGCACCGGCGGGTTGGCTGGGTCTACGCGTCGGCGATGTGGCTGGCGGCGGTGAGCGCCTGGGTGACCTGCGGCTTTCGCCTCCGTGATGACGATCCGGGGAACGATCTAGGGGCGCTGTTTCTGCTGTTTGTGGGGGTGCTCGCGGCGAACGCTGCTTTCGTGGGGATCCGTGTGCTGCGGAGCAAGGGACGGACGGGGCGGCACGGCAAGGCCATCGACCTGGCGGGGCCGCTGCTGCTGCTGCTCGGCAGCGTGGGCATGGCGGGGCTCGGGGTGCAGCGCAGCGCGCTGCTGCTGGTCGCGTTCGCGGGGCTCGGCGGGCTGCTCTCGGTCGGGCAGCTGCGGTTTTGGTTGCGTCCGCCGGTGACCCGGATGGACTGGTGGTACGAGCATATGGTGAATATGCTGACGGCTTGTATTGCGACGGTCACGGCGTTTCTTGTCGTTAACATCTCGCGTCTGGGGCTGCAGGAGTATTCGCTGTATGTGTGGCTGGCGCCGGGGGTGCTCGGCGGGGTGGGGATATCGTTGTGGGAGCGGTACTATCGGCGTAAGTTCGCGGCGCGTGGCATGACAGAGCATTGAGTGATCGAACGATCGGTGGTGCGGGGGACGTCGCACGGGCCGGTGCGGTCCGGCTTGGCGCTCGCGTAGGCTCGAGAAGCCGGAGGGCTGGAGGGCCTCTCTGGTGTCGGTGCTTCACGTGGGTCGACGGCGGTGGCGGGGCGGGGCGCAGGGCGTGGGCGCTCTGCGGCGCAGGCATTTCGCAGCGAGACGTGAGGAGGGGGTGAAGGAGGGCCGGCGGGGCGACTATGATGCCGCGCATGTGCAAGCGAGCCTCGCGGGTCAGCCTCGGCGCCCTGGTGGTCTGGAGCGCCTGCGGGCCGGCGCCGGCGCCCGAGCGAGCGGCGCCTGCGGCCGCCCCGGAGGGCCCGGCATCGCCGGCCGATGCCCGGCGCTGCAAGCCCGCGCCGGGCACCACTGGATCGCCGAGCACGATCGAGGAGGCGGTCGCGCTGGCCAACGGACTCCCCTTTCCGGTGACCGCCGAGTGCTTCATCGAGGCCCTCGATCGCCCGCTGCGGATCGAGGCGACGAGCAGCCGCGAGAGCCTGCAGAGGGCCGAGGGCGAGCGCAGCCCGCGGGTGTTCATCTGGGGCGCGGACTCCCTGGTGATCTCGGTCGTCCTCGACGGTCCGGCGCGGGACCTCATCGAGTTCGGCCACTTCGTCGGGCCTCGCCGGACGATCAAGGGAGAGCTCGAGTTCCCCCTGACCGCGCCGGTGTCGACGGCGGCCGCCCTCGATCGGGTTCGCAACCCCGAGTACCCCCGGATCACCCGCTGCTTCGTCTGTCACGATCGCGAGGAGGATGAGCCGGGCGTACCTGGCGGCCGCTCCTCGCTGGCCCTGCGCCCGCGCGCGTCGACCCTCGTCGACGTCGCCACGCTGCGCGCCGAGCTGGAGCGCTGCGACGCGGGGACCGAGCCCGCGCGCTGCCGCTGGCTCGCGGCCCTCTTCACCCACGGCCCGGTCGAGCGTCGCGCCTTCGATGCCGATCTGCCGGTGTTTTAGCGGAGCTGCGATCTCGGCTTCTTGCCGAGGCGTCGGGCCAGCGACGAGTGATTCACGTGGGTCGACGGCGGCGCGGCGCGGCGAGCAGCAATACCAGCAAGCTGCTCGCGGGCCCGCCGAGGTCGCCGCTCGTGCAGCCACAGCCAGCGGTGGTGGGCGTGCTCGCCGGGGCTGCTGGCGGCGGCGCGGGCGGTGTGGCGGGCGTGGGCGGTGTGGCGGGCGTGGGCGGTGCGGCTGGCGTGGGCGGCGTGGGCGGTGCCTGGATATCCGCGGCGGTCGGGATCGTGGCCTTCGCGTCGACGACCTTGCGATCTGCGTCGAGGTACTCCGTGGTGACCAGGGTCGCCTGGCAGCCCTTGTCGGCGAAGGCGACGCGGTAGGTCCAGCGGATCTCGGCGGCGAGGAGGGTGTCGGAGATCGTGCGGATGCCGTCGAAGGTCGGGGCGCAGACCGCCCCGGACTCGACCAGCTTCTGCGCCTTCTCGCGGTCAAGCGCCTCGCGCAGCTCGGCGAGCTTGCCGGCGTCCTTGGCGGAGATCATCCGCAGCTGCATCGCCCCGGCCATCGGGTGCCACTCGATCGCCTGGTCCTCGCCGGGCTTGATGATGTCGGCGCCGCGGAAGGTGTTGGCGAGCACCAGGAGCTTGCCCGCGGGTACCTCGGCGTCGACGTGGATCGACAGCTTCACGCCCTTCTCGCCGGGGCCCAGCATGTCGGCGTGGGCGTGACCCCCGGCGAGGAACACAGCCAGGGTGACGATCAGAGGGGAGGCTCGCATCGGCCCGCACGGTAACACGGCGGGCAATTCCCATGCACGTCCCGGCGATCGCCCGGCGGACCGGATCCCGTGGGGGGCTTGTCCCGGTGCGACGGGGTGTCGCAGCCGCGCGCGCGGGGTCGGGGGCGCCGCGAACTCGGGCATGGTGGGGCCGTGCAGCGCATGCATTCGATGGTTCGCCTCCTCGCCCTGTGTCCGGTCCTGTGGTTCGCCGCGTGCGAGGAGGAGGGCGACGAGGACGGGCCGCCGTCGGGCGCGGTGTGCCCCGAGACCTCGACGCTGACCTGGGACAACTTCGGCAAGCCGTTCATGACGAACTACTGCACGCGCTGCCACAGCACGGCGCTGACGGGGTCGGCGCGGCAGGGTGCGCCGAACGATCACAACTTCGACAGCGCGGCGCTGGTGCGCGAGGAGATCGAGCACACGGACGAGCAGGCGGCGGCGGGACCGGACGCGGTCAACACGCTGATGCCGATCGGTGCGCCGACGCCGAGCGAGGACGAGCGGCGTCAGCTCGGTGAGTGGCTCGCATGCGGCGCGCCGTGATCGCGGGGCTGCGGGTGCTCGCCGGGTTGCTGGTGCTCGTGGCCCGGCCGGCGGCGGCGTCGCAGCAGTGTCATCCGCTCGCGGGCAGCGTGTGGAGAAATCCCGGGCTGCTGGCCGGGGTGCGGCTCGACGCGGCGGGGTATCGTAATACCAGCTACGAGGGCGACTACCAGGGGGTGGCGCCGACCCTGGGCTTCAATCACGCGAAGTTCGCGTTGATGGCCCTGTTGCCCGGATATCGCCTGACCCGCAATGGTCGCGTGGGCTACGGGCTCGGCGACCTGGCGCTGGCGCTGCGGGCCCCGGTGCCGGCTTTTGCGACGCAGACGGTCACGGCGGGCTTCGGCGTGGCGGTGACGCTGCCGACGGGCAAGGCCGGGGACGACCTCGGGATGGGGCACGTTATGCTGATGCCCGAGTTTTGGTTCGCGCACGAGCAGGGGCGGGTGCACGTGGTCGGGACCGTGGGCTTCGCGCGGGCGCTGGCGACGGCCGGCGGGAGTCATCACAATCACGGGCCGCGGCCGATCGTCAATCCGATGAACCTGGCCGAGATTGACGCCTCGCTCAACGCCTTCGTGCGCGTGCACGACAAGCTGTGGCTCAAGGCTGGTATGTTCGGGGCGCTGCCGGTCGGCGCGGTCAATACCAATGGTGTGACTCGCGTCATCGCTGGCAGCGGGGTGGTCGTCGCGGTCCGGGGCCTCGAGCTGAGCGCCGAGCTGCAGGCGCCGCTGACGGGGTCGCCGTTCCTGGCGCGCGGGGTGCTGCAGGTCGCGTATCGCTTCGAGATCCGGGGCAAGCGTTCGCGGCATTCGCATCAGCATGGTTCGTCGGCGCAGTGAGCGGGCCTCAACGGCGGACGAGGGCGATCGTGAGCTTCGGCGGCGCGCGGAGGCGCGCGGAGACCGAAGATCGGCGTGATGCGTCCGTTGCGGCATGTCCAGAGATACCGCGTTCATCGGGTTTGTCCTGCTCGTCGTCGGGTGCGCGGATCTTGGCGCCAGTGAGCGCTGCGATGCCGTGGACGCTGCGTCGGTCGTGAGCTCGTCGGTCGCTCCGGGGGTGGACACGCAGGCGGGGCCGGGGCGGCTCGACGCGAGCATGGGCTTCGCGGAGGCGCCGATCGGTCGGCCGCGGCCCGCGGTGCACTACAGCGAATCGACCTCGTTCGCCGACGGCATCATCAATCGCCACAGCACGGCGGACTTCCATACCTTCGCCGGCCTCCCGATCGCCGGGACGGACGTGTTCGAGGGGTGCTGCGGGGGCGTGGTGGAGCGGGTCCACGTGTACTTCGATACCGCCGCGATCGGGTCGAACGCGGCCCTGCTGGCGCGGCTGACCGAGATGTACGGGCCGGGCGCCCGCTACGAGGCGTGGGAGGGGCGCACGGGCTATCGCTTCACGGGCAAGCTGATCGAGCTGCGGTCTATCGAGTATGCCGGGCGCGACGGCTTCGTGAAGCTCGTGTTCACGCGGGTCGCGGAAGGCGACGGGCTCGACAATGCGTAGCGTCTGCGCTCAGGGGCTGCGCAGCGTGCGGGCGAGCAGGCGGGCGACAGCGGGGGTGGTGAGCAGGGCCGCGGCGACGGCGAGCAGGAGCACGGGCAGCAGGTAGGGGGCGGCGTACTGGTAGAGCGGGGCGAGGGTGTCGCCTCGCTGGAGCAGGGGCTCGGCTTGCCAGGCGAGCGGGGCGACCAGCACGGCGACGACGACGGCGGCGAGCCAGACGATGAGCAGGCCGACGGCGCGGCCGAGGCACAGCAGCGCGAGGGCCCCGACGAGCACGACCATGGCGATGCGTGGCCACCACGGGGCGGTCATGCCGTGGAGCTGCGCGGTGCGGGTGACGAGCTGGAGGGTGTGGTCGAGCAGGCCGGCGAGGGCGCCGGCGGCGTAGGCGGCCCAGCGCAGGCTGCGGGTCTCGGCGGCGGTGAAGCTGGCCCACGGGTTGGGTAGCCAGCGCAGGCGCGAGGGGGCGCGTTCGAAGCGGTCGACGAGGTCGCTGGAGGCGAGCAGGGCGATGCCGGCGAGCGGGAGCAGGGCGAGGGTCTCGAGCGTGACCTCGCCGTGGCGCAGATGCGGCCATTGCTGGACGATCGCGCCGATGCACGCGCCGACGGCGGCGGCTCGCGCGGCGAAGAAGCGGAGCAGCAGGAGCAAGGTTGCGAGCAGGTAGACCGCGAGGTTGCCGATGTCGACGGGGCCGGGGCGGACCACCTCGGCGATGACGATCGCCGTGCCGCCGGCGACGACCAGGAGTTCACGCACCGTGCGGCCGGCGCACCACGAGAGCTCGCGGTCGAGGAAGGACATGCGGGCGACGCTAGCCAATCGCAGGTCGGGCGAACAGGGGGTTGTTGGCGTCCGGGCCCGGGGGCGCAGGCGTGGACCTCGGGCATGCGTCCGGGACGACGTTGGGGTGATGATTGAGTGCCGCAGACCCCGATCGAGGTGTGCTGCGTTGAGGCTCGCACCGCGACGACGGACGGGTCGGCGGCCGCAGCTCACGGGTGCCCGTGGGCGTGGGGTCGACCTCGTGCGTGCGGATTTACGGAGACACCATGCCAGCCCCTCGAGCCCAGCGCGACAACGCCAATGCATTCGATGACCTGCTCGGCCAGCTCGTCGACGAGCTCGCCATGACGCCGACGATGGAGCCGGAGCCGGAGCTGCCGCCGGAGCCGCCGGCCCCGGTCGCGGTGGCGCCGGTGCGCTACCAGCAGCCGACCCCGGTGCCGGTGCAGCGGCGCAGCAACGTCCTCGGGTTTGCGCTGGGCGGAGGGATCGCGGTCGCTGGCATTGCGATCGCGCTGGCGGTGGCGCTGGGCGGCGGCAAGGAGCCGCCGAAGGTGGCGCAGAAGGACCCGGTGGAGGTCAAGGTCGCGGCGCCGGTGCCGGCCGCCCCGGTCGTGGTCACGCCGCCGGCGCCGGTCCCGGTGGTCGTGCCGCCGGCGGGCCTGGCCGCGGGGACAGGTCCTTTGGGACAGCCCGTCGATCCGGCCGCGCTCGTGGCCGGCGCGCCGGTGGTCGATCCCGCGGCCGGGGTGGTCGCGGGCGAGGCGAAGAAGCCGGCGAAGAAGCCGGCGAAGAAGCCCGCGGTGGCGGGGCCGAAGAAGCCGGCGCCGACCAAGACCACGGTGATCGACCCGTTCTAGCGCGCCCGTCTCGCGGCGCCGCGATCAGCGGATATACAGGCCGAGGCTCAGGGCCATGGTATGTAGCCAGTTCTCGGCGTAGCCGTCGTTGCCGTCCTTCGGGGTGCTGTCCGTGCCGCGGGCGCCGCCGCCGACGTAGCGGACATTGACGAAGACATCACCGGCGCGCGGGACCTTGAAGCCGGCGCGCAGGGAGGCGTCGAGGAGGGCGCCCTCGAAGTAGTCGCGGGTGCCGCTGATGACCTTGCCGCGGATGTATGCGCCGTCGATCTCGGCGCCGAGCCAGAAGCCCTGGCCGCGCTTCGGGGTCCAGCGCCCGCGCAGCTTGACCAGCGGGACGACGCCGATGTTGCGGTTGGTGGCCAGGAGCTCGCCGTCGCGGGAGGCGAAGTCGATGGTGGCGTTGCGGATCTGCAGCGCGAGGCCGATGCCGAGCTCCTGCTCGGGGTGCTTGAGGAGGTCGTACATATAGCCGAAGCGGTAGAAGCCGAAGTCGTACTTGAAGGCCATCGGCGTGTTGCGCGGGAACAGGGTGCGGTCGACCTGCAGGTCGCGGTCGAGGGTCGCCGTCGACTTCAGCTTGAGCGGCTGGATCAGGAAGATCAGGCTGTGGCGATCCTTGATTGCGAACTCGCCGGTGAAGCGGAAGAACGGGAACAGCACGTCCTGTCCGCCCTGGTTGCGGAAGTCGAAGTAGCTGCCGTCCTTGCCGAACTGGATGCCGTGCTTGACGACCCCGACGAAGCCGATCTCGGCGCTGGCCCGCAGCGCGTACCAGCGGCCGGGCGGGTTCAGGCGCCAGCCGCCGTCCTGCGCGGGCGCGGGCGCGGGCGCGGTGGGCGTGGTCGCGGAGGTGGTCGCGGTGGTCGTCCCGGGCTGCGGCGCGGTGCTCGTTCCGGGCTGGCTCGGCGGTGGGAGGCCGACGCCGTAGCGTGACTGGACGGTGGTCGGCGCTGCGTCCGGGGCCGCGGGCGCTGCGTCCGGGGCCGCGGGCGCTGCGTCCGGGGCCGCGGTCGCTGCGGCGGGGTCGGCTGGGGCGAGCAGGAGGGCGAGGAGGGGCAGGCTCGGGATCATCGCGCCGCAGGTTTGTGCGGGGTCGGCCGATCTGGCAAGCAAAACCCGGGTGCGGCCGTCGGCGGGGGCTCGCCGGGCGCGGGGCGTATGCGGTAGAGGTGGCGGATGTCCAGCTCCGGGACGGTGTCTTGGCGCGAGGTGCTGCGGGGCAACGTGGTGGCGGTCGGGGTTGTCAGCCTCCTGACCGACCTGGCGAGCGAGATGATGAATCCCCTGTTGCCGCTGTTCGTGGCCGGCGTGGTGCCGGCCTCGGCGGCGCCGATCGTGCTGGGGGCGATGGAGGGCGTGGCGGAGGCGACGGCGAGTCTGCTCAAGCTGGTGTCGGGGCGGCTCAGCGACCGGCTCGGGCGGCGCAAGGGGCTGGTGCTGATCGGCTACGGGCTGTCGACGCTGGCGCGCCCGCTGATGGCGCTGGTGGCCACGGGGGCGCAGGTGATCGCGGTGAAGTTCCTCGACCGGATCGGCAAGGGGCTGCGGACCAGCCCGCGTGACGCGCTGCTGGCCGAGGCTGCGCACCCGTCGCGGCGGGCGCTCGCGTTCAGCTTCCATCGGGCGATGGACCACACGGGGGCCGTGCTCGGGCCGGTGCTCGCGGCTGGCCTGTTGTATGCGCAGCTCGGCTACGGCTTCTGGCGGGGCGCGGCCGGCACACCGACGGCGGACGAGATGGCGGCGCTGCGGCTGGTGTTCGCGGTGGCGCTGGTGCCGGGGCTGGTCGCGGTCGCGGTCGTGGTGCTGGGGGTGCGGGAGTCAGCGGCGGCGGCTCCGGGGAAGGCAGAGCTCCGCCCGGGCGCGGTGCCGCGGTTGCCGCGACGATTCTATGGATTCGTCGGGGTGGCGACATTGTTCACGCTCGGGAACAGCAGCGATCTATTCCTGTTGTTATATGCGCACGAGAAATTCGGCCTCGGGATGGCCGGGTTGCTCGCCCTGTGGATCGCGCTGCACCTCGCCAAGGTGGCGGGCTCGCTGCCCGGCGGGCTGCTGGCGGACCGGGTCGGGCGGCGTCCGGCGATCCTCGCCGGCTGGCTGCTCTACGCGCTCTGTTACCTCGGCTTCGGGGCAGCGGCGGCGCTGTGGCAGCTCGTCGTGCTGCTGATCGCGTATGGGATCTACTATGGATTGACCGAGGGGGCGCTCAAGGCGATGGTCGCCGACTATACGGTGCCGGCGCAGCGCGCCACCGCGTTCGGGGTGTTTCACGGCGCGATCGGGCTGGCGGCCTTGCCGGCGAGCCTGGTCTTCGGGGTCGCGTGGGCGCAGCTCGGGCCGCAGGCGGCGTTCGCGATCGGGGCGGGGTTGGCGGTGCTGGCGACGCTCGGGTTGCTGCTGCTGAGGCCGGAGCGACGCGGATAGGCGTTCAGGGCGCGAGCAGCTCGGACTGCCAGGGCATCATCGCCGCGGCGGCGCGCTGCCAGTCCTCGGCGAGCGCGGCGATCTCGGACTTGGTGGCGATCAGCGAGGCGTCGATCGCCAGGTCGGCGGCGCGCTGGTCGCGACGGGCCCGCACGGCCTCCATGCGCAGCTGGAGCTCGCGGGCGATGCGTGGCGGGCGGGGCGACGATTCGCGGACGGGCAGCGCCTCGTCTGGCAGTGCGAGGGCCCGGGCCAGCGCCTCCTCGAGCCCGCGACGGTCGCGTGGTTTGACGACCGCGGGCAGGGTCAGGTCGCCGCGGGCGGCCCGGGCGGCGATCTCGAGCAGGACCTCGTGGCTCTGCACGAAGTAGGGCGGGCGGTCCCGCTCGAGCGCCTGGGCCTCGCGCCAGCGCCACAGCTCGCGCAGCGCCGCCAGGCCGCGGGGGTCGAGCTGGGCGCTGCCCTTGAGTCGCCAGGCCTCGGGGTTGGCGGCGGAGGGGACGGAGCAGGTCTTGACCAGGCGGGCGCAGGCTTCGCGATGCCACGATTGCCGGCCGAGCGCGTGCAGCTGGGCGTCGAGCTGGTCGCGCAGGGGGCTCAGGTAGCGGGTGTCATCGACGGCATATGTGAGCATCTGCGGGCTGAGGGGGCGTCGGGCCCAGTCGGCGCGCTGGGAGCCTTTTTGGAGTTCGACGCCGAGGAGCTCGCGGACCAGGTCACGCAGTCCGTGGCGCGGGCGACCGAGCAGCTGGGCCGCGATCGCGGTGTCGAAGATCTGCGAGGCGACGAAGCCGCGGGTGCGGCGGAGCAGGCGGAGGTCGAAGTCGGCGCCGTGGAGGATCAGCTCGCGGGCAGAGAGGTGGGCGAGGAGGGGGGCGAGCGAGGCGGGTGACAGGGGATCGACGAGCACATCGCCGCCGCTGTGGCTGATCTGGATCAGGCACAGCTTCTCGGGGTACGCGTGCAGGCTGTCGGCCTCGGTGTCGAGGGCGAGCCAGGGGGAGCGCTGCAGCGTTGCGACGAGCGCAGCGATCTCGGCGTCATCGACGATCATGCGGGCGGACGATAGCACGATCGGCTCGTGCTCCTCCGCGTCGCGGCGAATCAGTGGTCGTGGTCGTGGTCGTGATCGCAGCGGCCCTCGGCGTGGGCTTGCTCGTGCTCGGCGATCTGCTTGCGGACCTCGTCCATGTCGAGGGCCTGGACCTTGCCGACGATCTCGTCGAGGGCGCTCGCTGGCAGGGCGCCGGCCTGGCGAAACAGCAGGACGCCCTGGCGAAACACCATGACCGTGGGGATCGAGCGGATGTCGAAGGCCTGGGCGACCTCCGGCTGGGCCTCGGTGTCGAGCTTGCCCCACACGGCGGCGGGGTGGCGCTCCGAGGCGGCCTCGTAGGTCGGCGCGAAGGACCGGCAGGGGCCGCACCAGGCGGCCCAGCAGTCGAGCACGACCATATCGTTGCTGCCGAGGATGGTCTCGACGTTGTCCTGGGTGATCTCGGTCGTGCTCATGTTGTCCTCCGGGGCCCTGCATACACTGGATCGGGGCGCGGGTCAGCTGCTTCGGGCCTGGCGCTGGGCCAGGTGGCGGGTGAGGTGGGCCTCGAGGGCCGCGACCTCGCGCGGCTGGGGGGCGCCGCGGCGGCGCACGAGGTAGATCCGCTGCTGCGGCAGGTCGACGATCGGCACTGCTGTCATGCCGCGCGGGGTCGGCACGTAGGCGTTGACGACGGTGAGGCCGAGGCCCAGCGCGGCGTAGTGGGTCATCAGCTCCCAGCCCTCGACCTCGACCGCGACCTGCAGCTCGCCGCCGAGGGCCGCGGCGAGGGCGGCCCGGTGGCTGCGTTCTGGCGGCGGCAGGATCAGCGGTCGACCGGCGAGGGCCTGGACGCGGATCTGCTTGCGGCGCGCGAGCGGGTCGTCGTCCGGGACCACGGCGACCTGACCGACGCTGAGCACCAGGGTGGCGTCGAGCTCCGGGTCGGCCTCGAGCAGCGAGGTCAGCCCGAGGTGGGCCCGGCCGCTGCGGACCGCCGCGACTGTGGCGACGCGGTCCTCCGTGCGCAGCGCCAGCCGGCCTCGCCAGCCGCGCAGCGCCTGGGCCAGGAGGTACAGCTGCAGCGCCCGGCCGGCGCTCAGGACGGGCGTCGGCGCCGCGCCGCCGTCGCCCGCGACGAAGCGGTCGAGGGTGGCGAGCAGCTCGCGCGCGAGCTGCTCGACCGCCTCACCGCGGGGGGTCAGCTGGAGCTTGCGGCCCTCGAAGCGGTAGAGCGGGCCGGCCCAGGCGGACAGCTGCTTGACCTGGGTGTGCAGGGCCGGCTGGGACAGGTGCAGGCGGGCGGCGGCGGCCGTGAAGCCGCCGGTCTCGATGACGGCCAGGAAGGCGCGGAGCCAGTCGAGGCGGAGCTCCGATGAATCCATTTTTTGAATCTACCATCCAAAAGTAATCGTGTCCATGAATAGTCAGGCGGTGCACATTCGCGGCGAAAGAAACGAGGAGAGAGTCATGCATCGGATTGGAATTGACATTGGGCGGGTCATCATTGGGCCGGTCCTGAACGGGCGCGAGGACACCAGCTTCCTCGGGAAGCGGCTGGAGGACGCGCTGCACACCCCGCCGGCGCCGGGGGCGATCGAGGGGGTGGCGGAGCTGGTCGAGCGCAGCCAGGGGCAGGCGTGGCTGGTATCGAAGTGCGGGCCGGGCGTGCAGGCCAAGACGCGGGCCTGGCTCGACCACCAGCGCTTCTGGACGCGCACCGGGATGGACCGGAGCCACCTGCGCTTCTGCCTGCGTCGCCCGGACAAGGCCCTGCACGCGCGCCAGCTCCGGCTGACGGCGATGATCGACGACCGCGTCGATGTGCTCGTGCACCTCGAGGGGATCGTCGCGCAGCGCCTGCTGTTCGGCGAGCAGGACCGGCCGGCGCCGGCGTGGGCGATCGAGGTTGCAGACTGGGCGGCGGTGCGGGCCTGGGCGGCGGCGTGAGGGTCACGCGGCGGAGGTCGGGCCCGTTGGTGAATGGGCGGGCAGCCTCACGCCGCCGCGGACCACAGCTGCTGGCCGAGCGCGGCGGACAGGCGCGCCGCCTCGCGGGCCGCGGGGAGCCCGAGCGCGAGCAGCTCGGGCGCATCCGCGGCGGCGCCGAGCCGGGCGATCAGCGCGCGGGCGGCCGAGCGCCGGGCCGCGGTGAGCGTGGCCTGGGCCGCCGCGTCGAGCTGCTCGCGGAGCCAGGCGTCGATCGCCCACGCGAGCTCGGCGTGGCGCGCCTCGTCGTCGGCGATGCCGGCGAACACGGCACGCACGGCCGGGTCGCTGGCGTGGCGCGCCTGATGGGCGGCCGACAGCGCGGCCCAGGTCTCGTGGACGCAGCCCTCGACCGCGTTCTCGAGCGCGATCGCCAGCAGGTCCCGGGGCGGCAGGGTGACGCACGCGGGCGGCGTCGGCTCGGCCCCCGCGCTGCGGGCCAGGGTCGACACGAGCTCGGCGTGGCGGGTCTCGTCGTGGGTCGCCGAGTCGATGCGCGCGAGCAGCTTCGCCGGCGCGCCGAGGGCCGCGAGCTCGCGGCCCAGCGCCGCGAAGGCGTGCACGGACGCGGCCTCGTCGTGGGCGCAGCGGGCCAGCCAGACCGCGGCGGGGTCCGGCCCTGCGGCGGGCTGTGGCGGGCGGACGCACGCGTGGCCGCGGCCGCCGATGCACGCCTGGCTGAGGTTGCAGGTGACGACCACCTTGTCGGCCAGCTCCTCGACGGAGCAGGACGTCAGATTGGCGCCGGGGAAACTCTGCATGCACACGGCGGCACAGACCTCGTCGGGGGTGAGGCTCTCGCCGGTCGTGCCGCCGGAGCTCCCGGAGCTGGTGGCCTCGCCGCCGCTCGTGCCCATCGCGTCGCCGGTCGAGCCGCCGGCGCTGGTGGTCGGGGCGCCGGGCATCATGCCCTGTTGCCATTGCACATACTCGTCCGGCGTCAGGTCGACCGTCTCGGTGGAGTCGAAGGTGTCGCTGTCGCAGCCGGGGAACAGCGGGCAGGCGGAGAGCAGCGAGGCGAACAGGACGGACAGTGGGATCGCCAGGAGGGTATGGGTGTGCATGAGGGTCTCGCGTTCGACCGCCAGGGTACCTGCTCGCGGGGCGGGCGTGGAGAGCTCTGGCGCCGGGGAGCAGCGGTCGCGTGATTTCGCGCTGGCGCCTGGTGCGGGCCCGCAGGCCCGGGTGCGCATGGCGAACTCGATGTCGCAGTTGGGGAGGATTTTCCGGGCGCGGGTAGCCTGTCCTTCGGGACATGTGAAATGGCTCGCCGGGTCGCGCTTGTCTCGCGGCGGATCGGCGGTGTAGGGTGGCGCATGCGCGTGACATCGTCCCTGGTCCTCGCGCTCGTCAGTGGGCTCGCGGCCGCCTGCTTCGTGGACCCCGGGAGCGGCAGCGGAGGCGCCACGGGCGACGCGACCGGCGGCACCGGAACGACGTCGCCGACTAGCGACGCCGACGCGAGCAGCGGCGGCACCACGGGGATGACGGTGACGACGACCGTCGATCCGGTGACCAGCTCGGATGGGTCCACGGGGGGGTGCGAGGGCATGTGCTGCGGGGATGGCACGGTCGATGTGAACGAGCAGTGCGACGACGGCAACAAGGTCGACGACGACTTCTGCGCCGCGTCGTGCGTGCGCGTCGCGTATCGCGTGTTCGTGACGAAGCAGGGGTCGGTCCTGAGCGGCGGCTTGACCGAGGCCGATGAGGTCTGTCACGCGGCCGCGGCCGCGGCGGGGCTGCCGGGCGTGTACCGGGCCTGGCTCAGTACATCGACGGTCAGCGCGAAGGATCGCGTGACCCACAAGCAGGCGCTGCCGATCCGCCGCCTCGACAACCAGACCGTGGTCATGAGCGCGGCGGATCTGGTGAGCGGGAGCCTGCTCGCGCCGATCGCCGTCAGCGAGGCCGGCGAGCTGCTCCCCTTGATGCCGGCGTGCACCGAGGAGTCGGCGGTTTGGACCGGCACGCTGGCCAACGGGGAGCCGAACGCCGACACCAATTGCGGGGACTGGACCACCACGATGGGCGGTGGGGGTGCGGCGGGCTTCCTGGCGAACGCCGACGCGAGCTGGACCGACGCGGGGTGTGCCGTGGCCTGTGGGGCCAGTCTCCACCTCTACTGCTTCGAGGTCGACCCCTGAGGCGCTCGGTGGTCGCGATCTGCCGGGACGTCGGCCCGGACAATCATCGAACATCCATCTGGCCTCCAAAACGTCGGATCTTGCGGTATCTTCCAATCGCCAATATGCGCATATTTTTTCCGATCACCCTCGCGGCCCTGGGCGCCTGCGGCCCGATCGCGGCCCCACCCGAGGACGTGACCACCTCCGACGCGAGCACCAGCACCGGCGTCGCGGTGACCGCACCGACGACCACCACCTCGACCAGCGACGTCAGCACAACGAGCACCAGCACTGGCGCCAGTGCCAGCACCGGAACGACGGTCGACTCCTCCTTCATCCCCATCCCCATCCCCGACGTCGGCAACGGGAGCCCGCGGGCTTCTCCTGCGCCATCGGGGGTGAGAGCATCCTCACCCTTTGTTTCCCCGAATGCGATCCGCTGCTCGGGGATTGTTTCCCCGAGGACGAACTATGCATCCCGAGTGGCGAGGGCTTCAATTGTGTGCCCGACGCCTCGGGCGACGGGGGCCAATTCAACGATGCCTGCGAGACCCCCGACGCTTGCGACCCCGGCCTCCTTTGTTTTGACCCCGTGGCCACCGCGAGCGCCTGCGACCTCAACGCAAATGGCTGCTGCACGCCCTTCTGCCAGCTCCCGGATGGCCCCTGCCCGAACCCCGACCAGCAGTGCCTGCCGTGGTTTGACCCGATGATGCCCGTCCTGCCCGGCTACGAGGACCTCGGCTTCTGCGCGATCGCCCCATGAGCGGTCCAATCCCTTGTTGGCCGGACGGCGAAACGACTAGAGTGTCGGTATGTCCTTTCCTGGCGGGCCGGGTACGGTGCTGTCACGGGCTCCCGGGAGGAGCCCGATCTGGATGCTGTCGACCGCGCGAGGGCCTGCTGCCCTGGCGATCGATCACGACTGCTTGCTCGACCGCGACGACGTCCTGCTGGAGGACAACTTCTTCCCGGAGGCCCCCGAGCACACCTCGCGTGTCGTGAAGTTCCTGCGCGAGCACCAGCACGAGGCCTTGCCGCGGTATGTTGACGACTGGATCGCCCGCGACCGGACGATCCACCAGTACTCGGCGAAGAGCGGCTTGGACGGGCCGATCCATCACCTCCTGTGTGAGCGCAGCGCGGGCATCTCGGGCCTTCGCTATCTCCAGGGCCATCGCATGCGCGGCGCAGGTCTCCCGCCGGCGCTGGCGCTCCGCATCGTCGAGCGCCTCGCGGATGTCTGTCGGCTCGCACACGCCGCGGGCGTGGTCCACGGGGGCATGATGCTGGACCACGGCGTGCGGGTCGGCGCCAACGGTCGACCGGTGCTTGAGCACTGGACGAATGGCCGACGCGGGCTCGGCAACGTGGGCTGCGACCGCGAGGGCCTGTGGTACGGCGTCCGCGACCTGCTCGGCGGGGAGGTGCCGAGCCCGCTGCCGGTCGGCGATGTGTTCGCGCTCGGCTCCATGCTGGCGCTGCTCGTGACGGGCGAGCCGGCGTATGTGCGTGGGCCCAGGCGCCACGAGTATCGCCCGCCGTCGGCGTGCGGGCCGGCGTTCGCCTGGCTCGACGAGGTGGTCGGCCTCGCCTGCGACCCGTCGCTGGGCTTCCCGCTGACCGCGACCACGCTGGCGGCGCGGCTCGTCGGGCTGCTGGCGGCGCGGCGTCCGGCGCCGGAGTGAGTGCAGGCGGGGCTGGAGCGCGGCGATTTTGCTGCGCTCGCCGAACATGTCGCTTGCGCCCCAGGGCCCGGCGTGGGCGAGCTGGCGTCCGCGGTGTGCAGCGCGGTGCGGCGGCACGTGCTGGGCGCGCTCGCGGGGGAGCGCGCAGTGCCGATATTCTCCGAGCTGCTGCTCGCGGTCTGCCCGGAGGCGCTGGCGATCGTGCGTGCATATGCGTCGACGCCTGGGGGGTCATCGTGGGGCCGGCATATGGCGCTTCGCCTGCTTGCGAGCGTCGGCGATCGGGACACGCTCGCGCTTGCCTTCGCGGCCCGACTGGGCGAGTGGCCCGCGCCGCTCGGCTGGTCGCTGCGACCCGAGCTCGTGGATGTCCACGGTGCGCCGTGCCCTCACCCGTGGCGCTCGCTGGTCGGCGAGCCGTCCATCGACGAGCGGGAGGGACTGCGGCGAATGTGCCCGCAATGCGGGCCGCTGCGCTCGGCCAGCGCCTACTGGAACGAGCAGATCGCCACATCCGCCGCGCGGGACTTCTCGGCGGTCCTGAAGCTCGTGGTGATCACGGCCGCCGGCACCGTCGTGCGTGAGCTGTGGCCCGGCGGCCCGGGCGGACTCGGTGCGGACGCGAGCGATATGCTGGCGATCGCGGGCCTCGATCCGGCCGCTCACGCGGGGATCTCCGCGGTCGACGGGTTTTCTGTGGTGTTCACATATGGCCTATTCGGCGTGCCGTTTGCCGACGGCAGCGAGCTTCGTGCGGACTTGCTCGACACCCGCGACGTCGGTAGTTCGGTCGTGGTCGGCCCGCTGCGCTTCGAGGCGAGCGCGCCCGGTGAGGTCACCGTGCGTGCGCCGGCGGGGCTGCCCCTGGTCGTTGCGCAGTCGAGGGGGCACGGTTGAGTCGAGGACGCTTTAGCGGACCCACAGGGTCCAGCGAGCCTTCGCGTTCTTCTGCTTGGACAGGCAGCAGGTCGAGGATTCGTTGAGGTTGGCGGCCAGCCCGCCGCCGTAGCTGCGGCAATAGGCAGAGGGCTCGACCATGTAGTCGCCGGCGTTCTTCGACACCGAGCGGGTCGATGGGAAGTGCATCTCCTGCCACAGGTTTTGCCCCCAGTCGGCGTCGGTCGCGGTGCTTTTGTGGTGGGTGCCGAAGTGACAGACCTTGCCGCCGCAGTTACCCCAGCCGAGGCTCGTGCCGCACTGGTATGCCATGCTCGAGGCTCCGGCGTTGGGCCCGACCAGCTTCTGGACATTGACCGCCTGGGCCAGGCCCGGGCAATCGTTCTTGTAGGTCTGCCCGACCGGCTTCTCGACGCGGATCGCCGAATGATAGCTGGAGATCCCGCAATTGCTGCAATCGTCGTTCTGCTTGTTGGCGAAGACTACCTGGGTCGTCCCGGCCCAGAACAGATCGATGTCGAAGTTCCAGTTGCTCGCGCGGGTGTTGTCAAAGGCGCCGTTGGTCGCCTGGATGTCGGGCTGCCCGGTGTTGTCGGAGTTCACGTTGCGGTTCAGGACCAGCGTCCAGCCGCCGCCGTCCGTCTGCATGTCGCAGAACGCCTTGAACGGGTCCACGCCGCCGGCGCCGTCGGGGTCGATCGTATAGACCTTGCTGGTCGCCGCCGGCACCAGCGCGAGGATCGCCTTGCAGCTCGGTGCGGGGACCAGCTCCTCGCACGCCTTCGAGCAGGTGTCGAGGTTGTCCTGATTGCCGTCGTCGCAGGCCTCGACGCCCGCCTCGACCACGCCGTCGCCGCAGCTCGCGTGCTTGCAGGTGGAGCGGCACGCGTCGGTCTCGATCATGTTGGCGTCGTCGCACTCCTCGACGTCGGCCTGCACGAAGCCGTCGCCGCAGCTGGCCGCCTCGCAGGTCGACAGGCACGCGTCGCTGTCGACGTCGTTGCCGTCGTCTACGTCGCCCGCAAACGGGCCCAATTCCGGCGGTTACGGCACTTTGATCCGCTGATCGGGAAAAACGAACCAGACTCGAACCAAATTGAACCCGCGGAGGGGGATCGCGTCGTCGCGCAAAATCCCATGCGCTGCCAGAAAACCGGGCCAGGGTCGGCGGCCCTGTGGCCCAAACTGGATCCATGGCCCCCGGACCTCCCGTTCCCCACGATGCCCCGGGAGGCGCCGACGGGACGCGGGCATGGCCGCTCAACCTGCCTCATAAGACCTGTCCGATAGGGCAGGCCGGCGGCCTTCCGGAGAAGTTCGCTCAGTGCATCGACGCGGCGAGGGTGGATCTCGGCAAGGGTCAGTTCGGCAGCGGTGCGGCGGCCTTCTCGAGCGCCACGCGGATGCTCTGCCAAGCGTTCGACGCGATACCACCAGCGCGGAGGCTCCAGACGACAAGCGGCGCCTGGCCGAGCCCGGTCGTCGCGGCGACGAACAGGTCGACGGGGGGCACGGAGATCCCAGCGTTTTCGGAGAGGGGCCGATCGCAGCGATAGCGCTCGACCCCTCGAAGGTCGCCTTCTGCGCGCGACGGCTCAGTGTCTTGGACTCTGAATTGATCTGCAACACGCGGCCCCGTGCGGCCGAATCCACATCATGGCCGCTTCCACCGTCCTCTTCAGCACCATCCTCATCCTCCAAACCGCGTTGACTTCCCCCGCGCCCACAACACGACCCACGTCTCCCACGACCACACCGGCGCCCTCGGCGGAGCGGGCCCGCATCGCCTCGGCTCGCCCCGAAGCTCTCAAAGTCGACATGGCGGCCGAGCCCAACCACCTGGCGATCAAAGTGAAATTTCGGCTCAAGGGCTCACATGCGCCCGGAGAACTCCTGATCGATCTATGGAGTCGGGGCGACGAAGCCATCGTCGAGTCCCACTTCTCCGTAAGGGGTCGCGTGCACTTGACCGCTCGTCAAGTCTACGGGACTGATCACCATCAGCTCTGGATGTCACCCACACTCGAGGCCGAGTTGTCCCAAAGCGCCCCCCACCTTAGCCTGGCGTACCTGGCGATCCTGACGGATCCGGATTTCATCACTCAGATCGAGGCTCGCCTTGGTCAGCTCCCGTCGGACCCTCTCGCGGGCAACGCGGCATGCGGTGTCACAAAGTGGGGTCTAAAGTCGCTTCTGGTGCTCGCCGGAATGGCCTGCTGTGCTGGTGGATTTGGCATTTTCTGCGCAGCGTGTGGGATCGGTGCGGCGACCGGAGTTGACGCGATCAACGACGGTATCGACTGCAAAAAGGAGTGCAAACCAGACTGTCCCATCTCCTGACACGCGTGCGACGGACACGCTACACTCGGCTTGATCATGTCGACCCTGGCACCTCGCCCCACGGACGCACCTGCTCGACTCGATATGCCTCAACGCTGGGGCATCGTCCCCACGAGCGCATTCTGGAAACGACCTGACGTCTGGAAAATCGCCAGGATTCCGACCGTGGTCTTCCTCTTCTTCTGGCTCTTCGCGCTCGACATCTTCGTGACCGGCTCGACGCCACTTTGGGCGAGTGGCTTGCTCGGCGGGCTCGGCCCGTTCCTATTCGTCGGTCTGCTCGAGCGCTTCCTCCGTCGACGCATGCGGCAGCGACGTCTCCTCGGCCCCGCCGCCGACGTTGAGCGGTGACAGTCACGACCAGCGACAGCCCGTCCACCGCTTCGAGGCACAGCTTGCCGGCTCATCGCCCACAGCACCCGCCCGCCCGCGTCCGCTCGCGATGGACCGGGTCGATGGCCGCTTGCGAACGCGCCCTCGTCCGACGCATCCGCGAACACGGCTCGCAGGAGAGATCCTAGGGCCGGACTCTGATTGCTGCCTCGACATAGGTTGCCCCAGGGGCGCCATGGGTTGACAGCGGTGACGAGGTGGATTCCGATGGGCTCGTGCGCATCGACCGAGAACGCGGTGAGATCCACTTCAAGCCGACCTACTTCGGTCCTGGCCTGGTCGGGAAGAAGACCTGCCTGCAGTACATCTGGAACCGGACGCGCCCGGAGTACAAGACGGCGTTGCAAGACCTCGTTCCAGCGGACGAACTCGGAGTCTTTTCCTGGGAGGAATACCAAGAACGGCGCCCAACGCTTCGCGGACGTCAGGTGTGGTTCGAGCTTACCCCCGCAACGCTGGCGCCGCTCGCCGGCCTCCGGGTGAAGCTCGACCTTCACACCAATCCCGGGGCATGCTGGATCGAGCCGACGCGACGGTTCAGTCTCGTTGGTGCCGACGGCGTGATGTTCGTCGCCCATGCCGACCCCATCGGGGCGAATTCTAATTTGGAGGCGCTGCAAATGCTCGAGGAGCTATTGGCGGAGGGTGTCGCCTACCAGCGCGAGATTCCGCGAGTGTTCTGCTACAACCGGCGGGACACCGACGGGCTGTGCGACCTCGCCGATCTGGAGCGGGACCTCAACCCGGGCCGGCGCTGGTCCAGCTTCACCATCTCGGCCGTCCGCGGGGAAGGTGTGTTCGACGCCTTGAAAGCGCTGGTGGGTGCGGTGATTCGTCCCCTGGAAGCGGCTCCGGGCCGCCTCGCGGCCCGATAGGCGCAACGGTGGTGGCGACCGCGACGCCATTGCGGCGGGTGTCGGCGATCCGCGTACGACCCCCGGGGGAAGTGCGAGGCTCGGGCGTCAGCGCGTGATCATCGCGCCGAAGCGGCGATGGGCCGCGGGGCAACTCGCCAGCGCCACCTCGAGCCAGGAGCGCCCGCCGAGGTGCGACGGAACGACACGCCGGAGCGCTTCGATGGTGTCGGGGTGGGCGAGCACGAGCTTGTGATCGTGCTCGAGCGCGGGCCAGATCTCGATGTCGGGCTGCTGGTCAGGAAAGTGTGTGGGGCCGACCGTGCGGGTGATCAGGCCCAAGGCGCCCTCCGAGAGCTTCGCAAGCCGCTCGGGCGGGGCCTTGCGTTCGATCAGCAGCAGGTTTCGCATGGTGTGCGGCGCGGACTCGCGGATGATCCGCTGGTCGTGGAACAGGCAGGCGACCATGCCGCCGGTCCAGGCGACGACCACGCGGTCGTCGGTGACGACGGCACACGTCAGCGACACTTCGGGGGAGTAGCCTCCTTGCTGGTAGCGGCGCGCGGGCATGGTGTCGATGCGCTGCGAGGCAGCGACGAACGCCCGCAAGAGCGCGGCGGGCCAGTCGGTCTCGCCGGCCCGCGCGGCGGCGACGAGCGAGTCGCGGGCGCCGGCCACGGCCGGCGCTGCTCCCTCCATGCCTGAACTGGAGCGCGCTGCGAAGGCGATCGCGGCGACGGCGACATCTCTGACGGTCTCGGCAGCGACGGGTTGCGTCGGCTCGGACCCCGGTAGCGCTACGACGAAGGAGAGCATGCGGCAAGGACGATATCTCATGAGCGCGGTGGTGGGGCTGGTGGAGTCGACGGTGCTGGCGTTACCGGGGGGACGTCCTGGTGGTGCATCCACCGGAGGGAGCGACCTCGGCCATCAACGAGCCCGCGGGAGCGACTCGTCACGCGTACACCTTGGCGCGCCACCGCGGCCTCGACGCCGAGGGCGCTGGCCGGTCCCGGTCACTCGCGGCCCAGCGCCGCCGCGCGGGCCCGCGTCCACACGCGCAGCGCCTCCGCCTCGCGGGGCACCCGATCCGCTGCGAGTCGCTGAATGCCCGCGCTGTGGGTTGCCACGCCCCCGCCCGGCTCCGCGACCAGGGCATGGCGCTCATCCGCGCCGCCGAGCTGACACGCGTGCCCGTCTTTCATGCGCTGCGGTTCTCCGGTACGATGACGCGTCCTACGAAGCGCCGTGACCGTAGCCACAGACCGTGATCCAAGCGTCATGCCGCGTGATACCCGGCGGTTGGGTTCTCTGGTGAACGCGGCGACGCTGGACGCCTCGTCGTCGACGTCCGAGGATGCGGCGCCGATCCGTCCCGGAGATCGCGTCGCTCGTTATCAGGTGATAGCATTCCTTGGCCGTGGCGGCATGGGTATCGTCTATCGTGCTCACGATCCCCAGCTCGATCGTGAGATCGCGTTGAAGCTCTTGGTCGTTGGCCATAAAGACTCGGCTGGGCGCGCACGGCTGCTGCGGGAGGCCAAGGCCGCGGCGAAGGTCCGTCACCCCAACGTTGTCACGGTGCACGATGCGGGGGAGATCGACGGTCGTGTATTCATCGCCATGGAGCTCGTCGATGGCTGCACGCTGAGGGACTGGCTGGGCGAGGGCCAACGGTCCTGGCAGGGGGTCCTGCGCTGTTTGCTCGCCGCCGGTGAGGGTCTCGCGGCGGCCCACGCGGTGGGGCTTGTGCACCGCGACTTCAAGCCCGAGAATGTGATGGTCGAGCGATCCGGGCGTGTGCGCGTCCTCGACTTCGGGCTGGCACGGGAGGCACCCGAGGTCGGGGTCGAGACCGCCATTCACACCGCGCCCGACGACGCGCCGGTCTCGTCGACGATCACCCGGACAGGCGCGATGGTGGGGACTCTTGCGTACATGGCCCCCGAGCAATTTTCGGGGATCCCGGCGGATCCACGCACCGATCAATTTAGCTTTTGCGTGACGGCCCATGAGTGTTTATATGGAATGCGGCCGTTTGTGGGGGCGACCCGCGAGGCGCTGATGCTCAACGTGCTGGACGGCAATATCGTTGCCCGCCCGACCGCGGCACTCGACGACGAGGTCTATGCGTTACTCCGTCGCGGCCTCGGCACCGCGCCGCGAGATCGGCACCCGACGATGGATGCGCTACTCGCGCAATTGCGCGAGGCCCTGTACCGAGCCGAGGTTCGCCCCGTAGCCCGGACCGATGTAGCGATCAAGGCAACCGCTGGCCTGTTCGGGCTCGCCGTCGTCGCTACCAGTGTGTCCATGCTGTCCGCACCGGGGTCGTTCTGGCTCGCGTCCGCGGCGGCGCGGGCCGACCGAGCGCCTGTGTCCGCGCCAGGAGCGGCGACTCCGCCGGGTCCGACGCTTCGTGAGATTGTCCTTGCTCTACCCACGGGAGCCGTCCACGCAGGGCTCCCATCGCTGCTCCGGCGCACCCTGCCTCCGTCCGTGACGCTGGCCGAGGATGGCGTGAGCCTGCGGATCCGCGGTGAGGCCCCCGATGCATGGATCCAGATGTTGCAGGCAATCATCACCAGCGTCGATCTGAAGCCTGGCGAAGCGGCTGACTCCAGGGGGCCATTCACCGCGCCAGACGGCCGCACGTGGATGCTCCTGTATCTCGGCGACGACGACCGCGATGCTCGCGCTTCGAGCATTCAGTCTGCGGCCGAACTCATCGCCTTCTTTCATGAGACCGGGACGGCATATGCTCTTGCCGAGGGCGCCGTCGGAGCGCTCGGGCGCGCCTCCGCGGCCGCGGAGGTGGCCCGGCGCCCGATATATCGCAAATGGTGCTACCAAAACAAGAACATGGGGGAGCGACGCTGCCTCGCTACGCAAGCGAAGTGTGAATTCGACGCCGACGCGTGGGCCGGTCCAGGCAATGGACGGAGGTCGTGCCATGGGGTCCGCTAAGCGGCTGCAGAGCGGCCTGTGGATCGCGTTGCTTCTGGGCATCGCTGACGGGTGTACGAAGAAACCTCTACACGCGCCGGCGGCGGCAGGCAGTCGGGCGCAATCGGACTCGGACCCAACTCCTGCCGTCACCGCCCGTTTGGACGAGCCATGTAAACGCCATTGGACTCCAGTCAATCGGTCCAGGGCATTCCATTGTGTCGACCAATGGTTCGCGCAGAACGATGTCGACGCCGCGCTCCGTGGCTATGAGCGACTGCTGGTGCGTCGTGTCTCGGACGAGCGCGCCGCTGCATACGATTTCGCGGAAGCGTCCGCGATGTTTGGGCGGAGCGACGCGGCGCTGGCCAGCGTTGCCGAGCTCGACGCGCAGCGACCGACACGGTTGATCGTCGAGGGCGTGCTGGCGCTGCACCACTGGATGCGGACCGGCGAGGCTCGGCATGCTGACGTGGTCCGTCGCTCGTTCCAGATGTTGCTCGCACGTCAACCCCAGAACCCATACGCGCTCGTGCTGGGCTTGCGCTACTTCCTCCACGCCGCGAAACTCGAGCCACTCATGCTCGGGCTGGCGTGGCAGACCTGCCAGGAGCGCCTGTCCTGGCTCGAGAGGGGCGATCAGGAAGTGGTCGGGCGGGCCGAAGTGCTGGCCCGCTGTGCCGAGGTCGCGCTCGCGTCCGACCGACCCAGCGAAAGCCGCCGGCTGTTCGCTCGGGCACTGGAGATCGATCCCCATCAGGCGGAGGGCCGGCTGCGCTGGGCCGGGCTCGAGCTCGACGCTGGCAACGTCATTGTGGCCGCCGAGCTGTTTTCAGCGGCCACGAATGCCCCGCGCAGCTATCATCGTCTCGCGGCGCAGATGGGGCTCGGGGTGACGCGTGCACGCATGCGCGACGGCCCGGGTGCTGAAAAGGCATATCGGGAGGCGATCACTGCTTTTCATCAGTGGGCTGCGCCGGAGAACGGCGCGCTGCCCAAGGAGATCCTCTATAATCTTGGCGTGGTGCTTGCGAGCAGCGCCGACCCGCTGCTGCGTGGCGAGGCGCGCGAACTGCTGCAGGAATTCATCGCGCGCCCCGACGCCGACGAGGTTCGCGCACTACGCTGCCGGCAAATGCTCCATGAGCTGAAGGGCGAGTTTCCGTAGCTCAAATACTCGCTTATCAGCCGGGGATCGGGATCTTCGTATATTCCATGAGGTCATCCTGGCGCCGTGTCAGCCGTCCGACCCCGGCGCGGCAGAGGTCACCAATCTGATCGGCGTCACGACCCCACGCTGCAATCGCCTTGAGGCAGCGCCGATAGTCCTCGAATGCCTGGCGCCGGCGCGAAGACGCCAGGTCGCGCAATGATATCACTAGCGATGAATCGGTGTCGCCGGCCCGGAATGCAAGCAAGACGGTCTCGAGCAGCGATGTGTCGGCTTCGTACACCTGGGCCTTCCGGGCCGAGGATCGGGCGATGTATCGGTCGTGGAGCTCGGTGGGGACAGCCGCGAGCGCGCCGTCGTAGGTGGCCGTCATCGATTCAACCTCCGAGCTACGACGGGCGAGCCATTCGCGGGTACGCGTGGCCTCGAAGGACACCGGTGGCCGCTTCGCCAGCGCGGACTCGGCCCCGAGGTCCCCCTTGAGGAAGGCCAGCTCCAGGCGAGCATGCGCCAGCTCGACCGCTTCGATGTCCAGCGGCGGTCCAAACTGGGCGGACGGCGGTGCGGCGGCCTTGAGCAGCGTCTCGGCGGTGCCCAGGTGCGCGCGCGCGCGCACCAGCGAACGCGATTCACGTGGCAGAACGCGGCCAAGCATCTGGCCGGGCACGAGCTCGACGCACAGGTTGTCGCCCCGGGTCGGGCACGATTCCAGGAGGGACATGCGAGCAGCGATCAGGTGGGCCAGGCCGAGGCGCAGGTTGCCGCCCGACGGGCCGAAGCGATGGATGAACTGCATGGTATTGGCAAGTGTCGCATCGCTCGCCGAGAGCGCACGAAAACGGACCGCGATGGCGAGTTCCCTGGCTCCGGCGTCACCATCGAGGAGTGCCTCGATGGTGGCCTCGGGGAGCTTCTTCGTGACGAAGGCCAGGGTCACCCAACGACCGCGTGCACCCGGAAGCCGCGGATCACCACGCCCGTGTTCGACGAACTGCGCATAGTCATCGCGGGCGCTCTCTAGATCGAGGATGCCCTCGTGGGTCTCGGCCAGCGCCAAGCGCACGTCCTGAGCCGTCGCATGTTTCGGGTACAACGCGAGGTGTTGTGAGAGTAGCTCGAGCGCACGATCGACCTCCCCTCGGGCTCGCCGCCCCAACGCACCCTCTAGCATGAATTGGGGGGTCTCGGGGTGCTCCGCCCCGAGCATTTTGGCCAGCGCCTCCGAGTAGATACAATCGATATGCTTGTCGCAGACGGTCGCGCGGCTCTGGCGGTACACCCAGATCCGCAATTGTGGAAGGACCCGACGTATCTCCTCAGCTTCCGGAGAATTCTCGGTCCACAGGGGGCGCTCGACGATGTCTTCGATGACCACGGACAGAAGCGGCCTGGCGCTCAATGACAGCGAGGATTCGCGGTCTCCGGCGCCAGCGTAGAGCCCGTGCAATAGCAAGAGCGCGGCCCGGGCACTGTGCGCTGGATCGTAGCGCTCCGACGCCAGCATGTGGAGTTCCGTGGTGAAGAGGTGCTGAATATCTCCCAGCGAGAGGTTGAGGTCAGACCATTCCACGAGGATCTCCGCGTCCGGCTGGACCGCCGCGGCCCGACAGCTCACCAGATAGTCATCATATGCCCGCAGCAGGGCGGCCTCCTCGGCGGTTGGGCTGCGTCGGAGCAAGGGAGACGGAGAAGACCGACACGGGGTCTTCCCATCGGTGATGCAGCCGTGGGTGTGGTGGTCCCATCGCGGTCTCTGCTCAGGGGCAGGCCGCGCTACCTCGATCCGGGCTCGCGCCGCTACGACCGCCTGCAGTTCAGAGCCCTTCGTTGGAGCGTTCGCATTGGGTGGCGAGGCGACGGGCCGCGTCAGGTCTGGGAGGGTCGCCGGCGCGTCCGGGGTGTTCAGTGGAGGGGCAGCGGCATGGCACGCGCCGACGACGAGGACGCCCAGAATTGCGAGGAGGCCTCGGGTCACGACAGGAGCATGCATGCGCACCTTGAGGTGCATGATACATGAAGGAACGACCGTTGTGTGTTCGGCGGCCCGTTGCTCCGAACAGGCAACGACGTGCCAGCTTCAGCCTTCCCGCGGGCACACCGACCGAAAATTACCAAGCGGCCGTGGCTCGTTGGCCGCAAGGCGTCTGCGCAGCTCGGCGCCGATCTGGTCACGAAACCGCACCAACATCTGCTGCCAGGCGTCGACCTCGGTGGGTGCGGCGGCGACCGGGGAGCGCAGCCCTGAACGCCCCGCTGGTGGGCACTGCGCAGCCCGTGAACCCACGCACCGGTGTGGCCCGAACCCCGCTATCCTGTGCGAAGGTCGTCATGCCCACCGACCCAACACCCGACACCCGAACACCGCGCAAGATCGGAGCCGTGCCGTCGCCTACTCCACTGCGTCGCTTCGCTGCGATCGGTGACGTGCACGCTGAGGACGCGCGCCTGGCCCACGTGCTGACCTGGCTCTCGGGACAGGATGTCGAGGCCGTGCTGTCGGTCGGCGACATCGTCGACGGCGCCGGTGACCACGACCGCTGCTGCGCCCTGCTGCGCGCCCACGCGGCGATCGTCGTGCGCGGCAACCACGAGCGCGCGATGCTCGCCAATCCGTTCGCGTGTCAGCCCCGGTTCATCGCCGACGACAGTCTCGCCTTCCTCGCCGCGCTGCCGGTGACGCGCCGCATGCCGACTCTGCGCGGCGAGCTGATGCTGTGTCACGGGGTCGGCGACAACGACCACGTGCGCCTGCATCCGCAGCACCAGGAGACCTCGCAAGCGGTGATCCACGCCCTCGATCCTCTGCTCGCCGACGCTGCGCTGCGCCTGGTCGTCGCCGGCCACACGCACCGACGCATGGTCCGGAGCTTTCCACGCCCTGTCGGCCCGCCGCTGATCTTCGTCAATCCCGGGACCCTTCACCGCGGATATCCGGCCAGCGTCGCCATCGTCGACCTCGGGCGCGGCCAGGTCGAGTTCCACGAGGTACTCGCCGAGCCGGGCAGCCCAATCCTCGTTCAGCCCGCCGAGGTCGTTCCGTTGCGGGCTTAGCCATCCGCGTGCTGGGGCCCGTGTGATTGGTCGATCGCTGTGATCGAAGGGCGCACGCGAGCGCGTCAGCGGCGGCCACCGGCGTGTAAGGGTCGGCCCGGGACCGCGAGCAGCGATCGTGCCTCCTCGTGGCGTCCGAGCGCTTGCAGCGAGGCCGCCATCCGGGCGCGGTAGGACGGGGTGTCGGCGAGCCGGGCCCCGCTGGCGAACGCCGGGGCCAGGGTGTCGACGACCTCGGCGTGGCGACCCCGGTTCGCCAGCAGTTCGCCGAGCGCGAGTCGCAGCGCCGGGTCGGCGAGCGGGTGCAGGGGATAGCCATATGCGAACAGGCCGGCGTAGCGGGCGATCCGGAGGGCGGTGAATGGCAGTGCGATGATATCGGGGGTCTCGAGCGTGGTCGCGCCGAGGGCCTGTGCGCGGGCGATCGCCGCGCGCATCTGCGGCCAGTCGCCGCGCAGCGCCGCTTCGGCGGCGAGTCGGCGCCACACGTCGAGATCGTCCGGTGCACCCGCGGCGGCGGCGACCAGCGCACGCAGGGGCTCGAGCTCGTGGTCGGCCTGGGCGAGCGCTGCGTCGAGCCAGCGCTCGTACCAGGTGACGAAGCGCAGCCCGGTCGGAACGTATCTGCGCGCCTTCCAGAGGATCAGCGCCATGCACCCCGGTGCGGGGCCGTGGAGGTCGAGCACGAACTCGCCGCCGAGTCGCTCGCTCGAGCCGCCGATGGCCAGCGTTCCGGGCACGCCCCAGCAGCCGCCGTAGCCGAGGCAGTCCGGCGCCTTGAGCTCGAGCATGGTCGGGGCGAAGGGGCGCGCGGCCAGCACGTCGCTGGACCAGGTGTCCCGAAACACCCGCAGGTCGGGGCCGCCGTCGCCGACGTGTCGCACGAAGCCGCGGAGGTCAGGTGGCAGCGCGACGCCGACCCAGCGCTCGAACGCGGCGACCTCGGTCGCGGACAGCGGCTCGCCGAGGTCCCAGAAGTGGTCCGCGCGGGGGAGGAGATACGCCGGCATGGTCTCGTTCAGGCGCGCCAGTTTGGACCGCAGTCGCTGCCAGTCGTCCGCACCCGGGGTCGGCTGCGGCGGCGCCGGCTGGGCATACAGCGCCAGCGTGCGCTCGACCAGCTCTCTGTCCTGCTCGCGCGGGTGCATCGCGCCACGGTATCACGGCTCAAGGCGCACGCGGTGGGGCCTGCGAGCCTGCGGGGGCTCGGTTGAGCGCGCGATGCTGCAGTCGCCGGCGAGGATGTCACGATAGACAGCGACGGTGGCGTCGCGGATCGCGATGTACGGGAAACTCGAGCAGGCCTCGGTGGTCGAGGACGGCAACCTGATCACGAGTCAGGGGCCGGGGACGTCGTTCCTGTTCGCGCTGGCGATCGTGCGACGCGTGGTCGGTGAGCCGCGGGCGGCGGAGGTCGAGCGCGGGCTGGTGTTGCCGCGCTAGTCGAGTCGCCAGGGGCCCTGGGCGAGCGCCTCCGGCAGGCCCTCGCAGGTTTGCCGGTACGGGTCGGGTAGGCAGCGGAACAGGGCGACGATCGCTTCGAGCTGTTCATCGTCGAGTTGCCCCACGTACGAGGGCATGGGAGTCGGATAGCCGAACAGCGGGAACGCGGTCGGGGCGAACACCGAGTCGCGGATCAGGGCGATGCCAGGTTCGCCGTGGACGCGGAGCATCCGGCCGTCCGAGGCCATGGCGATCGAGCCCCAAAAATTCCGCAGCGGCGGACCGGCCCCGGGGGCGTCGAGGGCGTGGCAGTTCATGCAATTCCGCGTCCTGAGCAGTTCGGCGCCGTGCGGGGCGGGGCGGGACTCAGGTTCCCACTCCCCCCAGAGCTCGTACTTCCACCAGTCGTCGGCGGCCTCCGGAGACAGGGCCAGGAGGTTGAGGGTCATGGCTTCGGGGTGCTCGGGCAGGCACTCCTGCACGCAGCGAGAGCGCCACTCGCCGGCGGTCTGCATGGTCACCCAGACCTCAGCGGGGCGTTCGGGCGAGGCGACGATGTCGAGGCCGAGCTGGGGGAAGTAGAGGCGATGCTCGCGGTCGTCGCTGGCGATGACGAGCTTGACCGGCGTGCCGACGGGCAGTGCGATTCGGTTGGTGGCCCGCGTATCGTACCAGCGAGACGTCCAAAAGTAGCGCTGGCCGTTGAGATAGATGGTGTCCTCGGGGGCCCAGGTGGCCGGGGCCTCGCGGGCGATCGAGATCGGGTCGACGGAGTTGCAGGCGGAAAGGACGACCGCGAGCAGGGGCGAGGTGCGCGAGGCGAGTGGCATGCGGGGGACTCCCGAGGGTCGCACGGCCGTGTCGCCGTGTCGCGCCCAGGCGGGCAGAGCCGCGCCGCATGGGCTGCTCACGGCCCCGCATTTGCGTCGGGCGCACGCCGAAATCTTCGGCCGCCATGATGGTGACCGCGGCCGCGGCCTTATGGACCCCTGGCTTGACCCCGTTGGAAAAAGCGCTGACCATTCGAAGGTGTGCTGCTTCTCCGGGGCGATGGGTCCGATCCGCGTCGACTCCACCAAGATCTTCGCCAGGGCGGCGGGCGGGCGGCAGTTGCTCGTCTATTCGATGCGCCTCGACGCAGCGCAGGATGTAGCGATGATCCTGCCGGTGCCCGTGCCTGCGGGCGCTGGTGAAGATGCGCTGCGGTTCATCGACCTGTCCGGGCGGGAGCATTTCTTCGACGCCCTCGACCGGTGCTGGCCGAAGATTCTCGGGCTCAGTCCGCAGCGCCAGCCGCAAACCTTGGTGGTGCGCACAATAGGCTCCTTCGAGGCATCCTACGTTCCGACGGTCGCGGACTTCGCTCGGCTCGATCCCCGGTTTCGCCTCGCCAAGGGGGTCTGGCAGGCGTTGCCCATGTACGCAGATTGGGGCTTCGCTGTGTTTCGTCTGCGAGCCGGTGCCCAACAGGTGCATCCGATGGCCTTCGACTTCCCGACGCGTGTACCAGGCGCGCTGTACTTCCCGACGGTGCACGTGCACGACGGGCGCTGGCATCGAAAGGCGCGCTTTGCCCACACGCTCTACTTTCAGGGCCCGCGGCGGATCGAGCCATTGACCGAGGTGCTGGGGCACACGCAGCCGAAGTGGCGAAGCGAATGGTACGCAGAGGTCACGGGACCTCCTCGTCAGCTCCTGGGCCCGCAGCTCGGGCTGGAATTCGACCAGATCGTAGATCTCGACCTCCGGATGGTGCGCACGTACCTCTTCGGTGACGAACCCAACGCCGACGTCTGGCTGGCCGGGCCTCGCACAGACAACAACTGCTCAAGGAAGCGGTGATATGGCATCGATCGATGACTTCCAGGTACGTGCGCTTGGCGAGGGCCGCTACGAGGTCCGTAAAGCCGGCAGGGTCTTCGCCACCACCACGGATCCCGACTGGCTCGCACGGATGTTCCCGGGCACCGCGCCGAGCCAGCCGATCCTCGACGCGTTGCTCACCGAGACCACTCGTGTACGGGTGTGGTCGGGCGGCGCCGAAGATGACCTACTCCCGGACGCGCAATGCCTCGCCGACATCGACCTCCCCGCGGCGCTGGCCTTGTTTCGCGCCCTGCTGGTGCTCGCGGGTCGTGCACCGCAGGCCCCAAGTACCAGGGGGCCGACGCTCGAGTTGTTGAGCGCCGCCGGCGAACGGGTGGCGCTGCTCGTGCTCGGCCGCGGGCAAGCGTTGCGCTGGAAGGGGCTCGCGGACGGCTGGCAGCACTACGACGATGGACTGAACGGCTGGCTCGAGGATCACGGCGTTGTTCAGCCAAGAGCCGAGTACTTCGCGGACATCAGGGACCACAAGCGCTGGCTCGCCGCGTCCGATGACTGGTATGACGCCACCCCCGCCGAGTTGTCGGCGATCGTGTGCAATGACCTGTACGCTGCGTGCGCTCGGGGCGATCTCCGGCCCGCCCTTGCTGCCCTTGCGATGGCTCGACCGAAGGTCATCGACCAGATGCGAGCGCTGCTGCGGTGGTTCGGCAGCGGGGTGTCGACCTGGAACGACTTCCCGGCGTACGAGCTGTGTGCCGAGGTGCTTCTGCGGACATTTCCGTGGGACGCGTTGCTCGCCGTGGTCGCGGCAGATACCCTCGACGATCGTCAGCTCGACGGTGCGACGCGGCTGCTCGTCGCAGCGGAGCATACTCCGGCCTTCCCGCCGTGGACGCCACGTTTGCGTATCGTCCGGCCGCCCAGTGTCGCCCCGATCGCCGTGCCTGTGGCCGCGTACGTGCGAATCGTCGCGCACTGTCGCAGCAGCGAGCGCCTGGAACCCCATCTCGCCGGTCGGTTCAAGGTGCTCGACGAGGCTGGAACTGGGGACAGACAGAAGTGACCTCAGGCCGGCTGCGTTGATGGCCGCGCGCCGAGAGGGTCGCCGCCTGCGCAGGCACTCCGCCGCGTCCGCTGCTGGTCGTCACTGGCGCCGGGGTCAGCCTGGCGAGCGGGATCCCGACATTTCGCGGCACCGACCCGGGCGCGGTCTGGGCCAATGATGTCACCGAGCTCGGCACCAACAAGTACTTCGAGCGGGATCCCGTCGGCTCGTGGCGCTGGTACCTGAGTCGCTTCGCCAGGCTCGGCGACGCCCGCCCGAACCCGGCCCACCATGCCCTCGTAGCGCTCGAGCGCTGGCATGTCGCGCGTGGCGGCGAGTTCTTACTCGTCACCCAAAACGTCGACACCCTGCACGACGACGCCGGCTCGCAGGCGCTGGTCCACGTGCATGGCCGGGCCGACCGGGTCCGCTGCGCCCGCGTCGGCTGCGAGCACGGCGCGCCGCATGGCTCGCTGCCTCGCGACGACGCGGCGTCGCAGGCATTCATGAGTGACCCGACCCTCGCCACCGTCCCGTGCTGTCCGGTCTGCGACGCGTATCTGCGCCAGCACGTGCTGTGGTTCGACGAGTATTACAGCGACCACCACGACTATCAGATCGAACGGGTGCTGCACGCCGCCGAGCGCGCGGATGTCGTGCTGTTCGCTGGCACTTCGTTCGCGGTGGGGATCACCGACATGATCCTCGAGCGCGGCCTCTCGCGGGGCGCCGCGATGTTCTCGATCGACCCCGTCGGCCGCGCGCCGCACCGTCGCGTGCAGGCGATCACCGCACCCGCAGAGGCTGCGCTGCCCGCCCTGTGCCGCGGCCTCGGTGCGGTGGCCAATGCTTGATCTCGGGCCGGCGCTCGAACACCAGCACGCCCGGTGTAGGACCTCGAGTGAGGCAGCCGCGCGGCTCGACGTGCAATGTCAATAATATGTGCTCTTGATCAGGTCCTGCTGCTCCCAGAACGGAGATTTTGCGGTTGTATAGCGCTGCAGACGGGCGATGTGCGCCGCCTCCGTCGCCGGCGCTGCCGCGCCGCCCATGACTTCTTTTAGCACCCCGAAGACGTACGCGAAGTGCTCGTTCGCATCGATCCCTGGCATCGACACCCCGTCCGCGCCGCAGCCGACCGCGCGGCTCGCCGCTCGCGCGACGTTATAATCCCACGCGCCGTAGAGTGTCATCGCACGGGTCGCCGACCGCTCATTGTACATGCGGATCGCCGCCTCCGCCTCGCCGACGTGCGTCGTCCGCGACATCGCCAGCAGGCCGAGCGTCCCGAGCCGCGCGGTCAGCTCCCCCAGCACTGCAAGTCCGGCGACTGCGATGGTGCATACTGTCGTGTGGTGGGCGAACTGTCGCGCGGTCACCTGCGCCATGTGTCCGTACATGATCAGCGGTCTCCGTGACGCGCCGCGACTCGCCCCAAGCTCCGAAGTGAACATCTCGAGCACCGTGTCCGACAATCGTCACCTCCGACCATCCGCATTTCGCGTTCATGATTGACAACCGCTATCATAGAATCGCTCGATATCGTCGAGCGCCGCCGTCTACAAGCTATCAGGGCTGGACAAGCCGTGTCAAGGTTGACAATGCCCTGAGCAGACCCTCCCTGCCCGATGCTTCGCTTCCCCAGCGCGCGCGGGTGCGCCGATGGATGCGCGCTTCCGCGACGAACGTTGTGAGCTCCGTGGAGGGAGCTTGACAGTGCGCCATCCATCGGCGACGTTTTGTGCCAGCGTTTTCTGCGCAATGACCATCCGCACGGATCACACGGACCTCGATCTCCTGCTCGGCTGGCGCCGCGGCGATGCCCGGATGGGAGCCGAACTCTACGATCGCCACAAGACGGCAGTCACCAATCTGTTTCGCCGGAACGTCCAGAGCAAGCAGGACGTCCCCGATCTCGTGCAACAGACCTTCCTCGCCTGCGTCCACGGCAAGAACGATCCCGCGATCACCGGGAACGTGCGAGGCTACATCCTCGGCATCGCGTTCCATACGATGACCGCGTTCTTTCGGCGTGCTCGCACAGCGCCGACGCTCGGCATCGAGAACGGGCAGGGCACCACGCTGGCATCGATTGAACCCGACCCAGAGTATCTCCTCACCCTCGGTGATGAGCAGCGCCTGTTGATGAAGGCGATCCGTCGCCTTCCGATTGAATACCAGGTGATCATCGACTTAAATAACTGGGAAGGGATCACCTGCGACGAGATCGCGGCCATTCTCCGGATCCCCAAGGGCACTGTGCGCAGCCGCCTTCAACGCGGTCGTGCGGCGCTCGAAAAGAACCTCGCTGCGCTGGCGGACTCGCCCGATATGCTGGCTGCCACGACGATGTCCCTCAGCGGTTGGCAGCGCGGGATACACGCATGGATCACAGCTCAGGCGGGCCCGGCCGACCCCGCCGACTGATCGTCTCAGGGCTTCATGACCAGCCCCTGACAATACAAGGCCCGATCGGGTATGTCCGTCATCGAAGATAGTTCCCAATCTCTGGACCATCGCCCTGGCGTGATTCCAGTCGGCCGGCAGGACAGCGACGGCCGCGAGGTGGAGGGTGCCGTCCGCGCTCGGCTGTCCGGCGCTGACCTGACCGACTCGACTTCGGGGGCAGGCGTCGAGCCGGCGACCCAGTCGCCTGGACGATCCCCGGAGTTGACACGCGGCACCGTCGTGGGCCGCTATGTCCTTCTCGACAAGCTCGGGGCGGGCGGCATGGGGATCGTGTATGCGGCTTACGACCCGGAGCTCGATCGGAAAGTCGCGCTCAAGCTGCTGTTGCCTGGCAGAGGTGGCAGCGAAAGCGGGCGGGCCCGACTGCTGCGGGAGGCCCAGGCGCTGGCCAAGCTCACGCACCCGAACGTCGTGGCGATCCACGACGTCGGGACCCACGACCAGCAGATCTGGATCGCCATGGAATTCGTGCCCGGTCAGACGCTCGGCGCGTGGGTGAAGGAGCGCCCGCGTCGCTGGCCGGAGCTGCTGGGCGTCCTGACGGACGTCGTTCGCGGCGTCGCAGCCGCACATGTGGTCGGCCTCGTCCACCGCGATCTCAAGCCCGAGAACGTGATGATCGGACGGGACGGCCGGGTCCGCGTCATGGATTTCGGCCTGGCGCACGGTCGGTCGCTGGCGGCGGCTGAGCAAGAGCTCACGATGAGTTCTCCCGCCATGGAATCAGCGCAATCCGATTCGATGCTCGCCCGGACGCTCCCGGCTGATTCCAGCCTGCAGCCGGAGATTGCCGCGCTGGCACTGCGGCTGACACAGGCAGGTTCCATCCAGGGCACTCCGGCTTATATGGCGCCGGAGCAGTGGCGCGGCGAGGAGGCCACCGCAGCCGCAGATCAGTTCGGGTGGAGCGTGATGGCCTGGGAACTGCTGTATGGCGAACGTCCGTTCGACGGAGAGAACGTGCTGGCCCTGGCCGCCAATGTGGTGGCGGGCCGGCGAAGGCCTCCGCGCAAAGGTCGCTCGGTTCCCGGCTGGCTGCGGAGGGTGATGGAGCGCGGGCTCGCTGTCTCCGCGGAGCAGCGCTGGCCGACGATGGCCGCGCTCCTCGCCGAGCTGGAGCGCCGCCGGGCTCCGCTGGTCTATGGCATCGCGATTGTCGCGGCCGTGTCCGCTCTGGTCCTCGCCTGGCCGTCCTCCGCGCTCGACCCCCGAGCGATGTGTGCACAGGCCGGCGCACGGGTCGCCGAGCTGTGGGATGCCGATACACGCGAGCGGCTCCACGAGCGCGTGCTCGCCAGCAAGGCGCCAGGGGCCGACACGGCGGCGGCGACGATCGTCGCCGGACTCGATACATATGCGAATGCGCTGAGGTCGATGCGCATCGCCGCCTGCGAGGCGACGCATCTCCGCGGCGAGCAATCTCTGGACCTCCTCGATCGCCGCATGGCCTGCCTCGATCGCCGCGGCGAGGATCTGCGCGCGACGGTCGCGCTGTTCGCTGCGGTCGAGGCCGGCGCTGTCGAATCGCTGGCGCGGGCGGTCGAGGAATTGCCCGGGCTCGCGGCGTGCGCGGACCCGGAGTACCTGCGCGCGGCCTGGCCACTGCCAGAGGAGCCGGCCCTGCGACGTGCCGCGCTGGAGACCCGCGCCCAGCTGGCCGAGATCAAGGCGTCGCTGCTGGCGGGCCGCTTCGCCGCGGCCGAGCAACTCGCCCGCACCGCCGCGGCCTCTCCGGGCGCACAGGTCCACCTCCCGTTCGCGGCCGAAGCAGCGCACTCGCTCGGCGTGGCGACCCAGGAGCGCGGCCAGCTCGCCGAGGCCGAGCGCGAGCTCTCGCGGGCCCTGCACCTCGCGGACGCCGCCCGCGATGACGCACTCCGTGTCGACGTGCTGTTCCGGCTCGCGCGCAACGCCAGCGAGCGCGGCCGGCCCGACGATGTCCGGCGCATCCTCGACGACCTCGCGGCCGTGGCCCGCCGAGTCGGCACGCCGGAGGCCCGGGCGCAGCACGTCGAAATGTCGCGGGCGTTCGCCCGATCGCGCGGCGAGCTGGCGCGTGCGGTCGAGCTCGCTCGCTCGCTGCTCGCGCTCCGTGAACAGATCGGGCAGCCGCTCCAGACCGCCGAGGCCGCCGCGGGGCTCGGGGCTCAGCTCCTGAATGCGAGCCGCTACGCGGAGGCAGAGCCACACCTGCGTCGCGCTCAGGAGTCCCTCGCGCGCCTCCTGGGCCCCGAACACCCGAATCAGGCCCGGCTCCTGGCGAATTTGGCGGCGGTCCGAATGGGCACAGGACACCCGGACGAGGCGCTACCGATGTTTCGGGAGGCGCTCGAGATCCTCGTCGCAGCGGGTCTGGGGGAGCAGCCCGAGGCGTTGACCATGCGTAACGCCATCGTCGCCGCGTGGACCGAGCTCGGCCGCTACGACGAGGCCTATGCGGAGCTCGAGCGCCTGCTTGTCCGCAACGAGAAGGCGCTCGGCGTCGAGGCCAGGCAGGTCGGCACGCTGCTCTACAACCTCGGCGACAACCGCCAGAAGGCCGGCGATCTGGCATCGGCGGTCGCGTGGCTGCGCAAGGCGCTCGCCCACGCCGAGCGAAACCGCGGGCCCGACCACATCTGGACCGCCAACTGCCGCTGGGGGCTGGCCGCCGCGCTCCTCGAGCAAGGTGATCCAGACGAGGCGCTGCCGCTGCTGGTCGCCGCGTTGCCGGTCCAGCTCGCCGAGACGGGCCCCGACTCGGACGACACTTCGTTCACGCGGCTGTCGCTGGCCCGCGCCTACCTCGAGCTTGGGCGCCCGTCCGAGGCTCTGCCCCACGCGGAGGCGTGCCAGGACTACTTCACCGATTACCCCGACCTGGTCGACCGCGCCAACGCGCGGCTCTACCTGGCCCGCGCCCTCCATGCGCTGTCCCGCGATCCCGGGCGGGTGGCCGAGCTCGCGAAGCGGGCGCGCGAGGACTTCGCCGCGGCGAGGCATGATGTGGGGCTCGCGGCGGTCGATCGCCTGCACCTTGTCCCGTGATCTGCAAGGTGACCAACGATGCCCTGCGAGGAGTCGGCCGCCACCCTCAGGGCCTACCTCGACCGATACCTCCCGCGTCCGGACCTCGATCGGCGGCGCGTCCCAAGCGAGCGAAGACGTCCAGACCCTCCACCACGGCGACCAGGCGCATGTCGCCAGCGGTGATTGCCAGGCTGATCAACCTCCACCGGACGATCTAGAATCACCGCGACCCTGGGCGGTGCCAGCCGATGGACCCGTTCGTGGCCTCGAAAGGCCGATCATGACAGGCACCACCTCCCTCGATAAGAAAGCTGTCGACGACGAGCTCGCATCGCTGCAAGCGCGTGTGCGCTGCGGGGAGCCGCGACGGCGTGCGCCCGGAGAGCCGCTGCGCGCGCGGATCGAGGCACTGGCGGAACTCTATCGCACGGGCCAACAGCGGGCGATGCTGGAGCGGATCGCCGCGGAGCGAGACGCTGCTGGGCCGGTGTGGTCTGCCTACTGGGACGCGCTGTACAGCGGCCTGGACCCTGATCCGGAGCTGTGCCGCGAGGAGATCTCGGGCCGCGACTCTTACCGGATTGCCATCAATCTCGAGATCCTGTGTACGAACCACGGCCAACCGCTGGCCAAGGCCATCCTTCGGGATCTGGGTCCGCGATACGGGAGCCTTCCGCCCGCCATGCGCCGGGTCGTCCGCGAGCTCGGCAGGGGCCTCGATCCTCGCGAGGATCTGGATGCCCGGCTCCTCCTGGTGGACCTGCTCGAGCGCTGGGACATCGATCAACAGAGCGGGGAGGGGTTCCTGCATGCGCTATCGCGGGCTGGGCTGGATGTATGCCTGCCGCTGCTGGAGCGGCGCCTCGGCACTTGCGTGAACGATCAGGCCGTCGTCGCCGCGCTCCTCACCAACCGCCGCGAGACGGCGCCGTCCGCAGCGTTGCGAGAGGCGCTCCGCGAATGGAAGGACCCCTCGTGGCTGGTCTTCCAGGTCGTTCTTCGCGGCGACCGGGAGGCCGTGGGAGCCCTGCGCAGGGCCTGGGTGGGTCTCCCGCGAGGCGGCATCGCGGCACAGATGGTCGATCTCGGGCTCGCGGCGCTCGGTGGCAGGGCGCCGGTGCCAGCCTCCCTGCTGTCGACGCTTCGCAAGCACGTGTACGACCGCTTGCATCCTCCCATGCCCAGCGAATTCTCCGCGGATGGAGCGTCCAGGGACACGTCGAAGCCGATGCCCTCCCTGAGCGAGCGGTTCCTCGAGCACGTATCCAGGCGCTACCTGGGAGACCCATATGATCGGCTTGACGAGTTGACGCGCTGCCCCGGGCTCGATCCGCGGTTCTCGCCAGATCTGGCGCTGGTCATCCTCGCCGAGGCGGCGCGCGGAGATGCACGTGCGAAGCTCCGTCGCGCGGCGTGTCACGCGATCTGGAATCTGGGGCTTATCGAGATCGATTGAACGGTTGTGAGAACGTATCCCCGGGAGTGGCGGCGGTAGCCATTCGCCGCGGGGAACGCGGTATCCTGGCCGGCGTGCTCCGCAGGGACCCGTTCATCCGCCCGCTCTCCGGCTTCGCGGGCGAGCTCGCCGCGACCGCAGATTGGATCGTCACAGCGGTGCGGCGGCCAACGCCAACCGGAATGCAGTGCCCGCGCCGCCTCGAAGTGTTCGACTGGCGCGGCCGCTTGCAGGCATCGTGCGAGGTCGACGTCGGATACGGGCCTCTGCACATCGACGAGCGAGGGACGATTTGGCTGGCGACCGAGCGGGCGCTCCTGGGCTTCGACGAGCTTGCTCGCCAGCAGCACATCGTCGAGCCGCCGCTCGCGGACGGCGCGACGATCGACGAGTTCCTGCCGCTCGACGACGGCTTCGTCGTCGCCTGCGGAGGCGAGACCGCTGGAACGGTGATCCGCCTCCGCGCCGACGGCACGGCTGTGTGGACGGCTGCGCTGGTGCCCGGCATGAGCGAGTACAAGTACCCGCCAAACCGGAGCTGCCTGACCAAGCAGCTCGGTCCGCGGCCCCCGAGGGCCTGGGAGCCGTTGCCCGAGGCGCCGCTCGTCGTCGCTGGCGAATCGCTGCTCGTCGGCTTCGGCGAGCCTCACAGCGGTGGCGCCCACCAGCGCAGCGTGCTCGACCTCTCCAGCGGCGTGGTCCGCTGGACGTCGCCGACGGGCCCGTACACCGGCGCCGCCGCGCTCGTCCCGGACGGATTTCTGCTCGGCGAGCGGTTCGGGGAGCACGCGGCGACCACTGCGATCTTCGGCGGGGCAGCCGTCGCGTCCTGGCCTATCGACGGTCATATGCTGGTCACCGACGGTCTGCTGTGGCTGGTCGCCAGCGGCGACCAGCGCGGACTCACACCCGCCCTCACCACGGTGCCGCGCAATGGCCAGGAGGCCGCCCATCGCGTGCTCCCGCGCTCGGTCCGCGGGACACCGTGCGCGTTGGCAGGACGAACGATCGTGCTGCTCTGCGGCCAGGCGTGGTCGCGGATCGACGCGTCCGGGGAGATCGTCGAGCAGCGCGACCTCGGCTATCTGTCGCCCGTCGTCGGCCGCGTGGTGACGGACAATCGGGGCCGGTTTGCCTTCCTCATGCACCCGACCCGCGACCTGGATCCGTCCCAGTTGTGGATCCTCGATACGAGTCTCCCGCGGCTCGCGTCCGGTCCCTGGCCCTGCCACGGTGGTGATCCGGCGCACCGCGCCCGCTGGGACGAGCCAGGCCGGATGTTTGCGCCTTCCGGGCGGCCGCAGGCGAGCAGCGGGACCTTCCTGTGGGCTCACGAGGAGCTGATCGAGCTCTACCACCACATGCATCGCAATCGCCGCCGCGGGCGGCCCGCCCTGCCCGCCGAAACCTGGACGGAGATCGACGCCCAAGTGGATGCCGCCCTCCACAGGCTCGCGCAGTCGGGCCTGAAGGTCGTGCTAATCCTCGACGACAAACCAGCGGAGGCGTGCGCCAGCTCGGTCTACGTGTTCTTCGAGCCGCTCGCGCACGTGGTGCTCGCAATCGGTGGCGCCGACCACAGCGCCGCCGTCAGCGCCAACGCCGATCTCTGGCACGCCCATCAGCCCGCGCTGATCGAGCTGCAGGACCGCGTCGAACATCTGCTGCGCCAGGGGCGGCTGGCTGATGCGTTACTCGCCGCCGCGGACGGCCTGCGCGTGGTGCTGACGTAGCACACCGGGCCGGCGCTCCGCGTCGCCTGCCGGTCGCTATCGCCGCGACCGCTTGCCCCGGAGCAGGGGCGCGTCCGGCCAGGCCCGGCGACCCCGCCGGCTGACCGCCAGTTGGCGGGTCTCGCGCCCGGGCGCGGCAGCGGTGTCGCGCCGGATCACCCCATGCCGGAGACGCCGCCGGGCACAGCGCCGTGGCCAGCCGCGCGGTCTTCGGATCGTGCGCCTGTCGCTCTCGCTCAAGAAACGCTCTCTTGCAGCCATTCGGACGTTCGGGCACAGTCGAACGGTGTCACTCCTGTCACATCCCATCGGCCGCATCGTGGTGACCTTCGCTGGCGCCCTCATGCTCATCGCGAGCATGGCCAGATTCGATGTCCATGCGGCCCCGGCACGCCGAACGCTTCGATCGCGACGTGCGCGCCGCATCAGCGCCGGCCGCCTGTGCCATGCCGGGCGAGCAACTCGGCTGTTTCGGCGTCTTGGCGCAACAGAGCAATGCGCGCGGTGTCCGACTCGGGGGACCGCTCCAACTCCGCGAGTTCACGGCGTAGTTCGGCCGCATGTTCCAGCAGAATCCGGCCGAATCCGACGATGACGGGCGCGCGACGTGGGTCGAACCGGCATCGGGCCCGCCGGACGACGCTCCGGCCGTGGTCCCGCTCGAGCTCTCGGCTCCGGCGCTCGACTCTGAGCTCGCCTCGACCGGGGACGTCGTCACCGATGTGACGGGCATTGACGAGAACCCGTCGCTCGTTTCGCGCCTGTCGTCCCCGGCGCAACCGGGGAGCGCACAAGCGCTTGCTCCTGCCACTACCAAACTACCGAGGATGCGATCGAGGTAAGCCATAAATTTGGGGCATAGCAAAGACTCTCCACGCGTCGAGGTTTTTCCGCGACGCCGCGAGAGCCCGACCGCTATAGTCGCGGCCCGTGGCAACGTGGACGATGAACCTCTGGCGGCTGTCGCTCCTCGCGGCGACGGTCCTGCTCCTTGGCGCTCCGCAAGCCGCAGCGGCCCCGCCTGCTTCGGCGGCTCCTGCGTCGGCGGTTGCGCCTGCGCCGGCGGTCCCGCCCGAGCTTCAGCCGTGGATCGAGTGGGTGAAGGGCGTGGAGCTCCCGCCCGGCGAGTGCCGCGACGTCGATGACGAGATGATCTGCGTGTGGCCGACGCGCCTGCGCGTGAGCGTCGGCAAGGCGGGGGGCTCGTTTGAGCTCGAGGTCACCGCCCATGACGCCGAGAGCGTGCTCCTCCCGGGCGACGACAGCGTGTGGCCGCAGGACATCCGCGTCGACGGCAAACCCGCGGTCGTCGTCGACGAGGACGGGACGCCCTCGGTGCGGCTCGTCGTCGGTCGCCACCGGGTCAGCGGCGTGTTCCGCTGGAGCGAGGTGCCGGACAGCCTCGCGGTCCCGCCGGAGGTCGCGCTCGTCGACCTGAAGCGCGACGGCAAGGCGGTCGCGTTCCCGGCGCGTCAGGAGGGGCTGCTGCGCCTGCGCGACGATGACGAAGCGGAGGAGGAGGAGGCCGAGCCGGAGGAGGACCAGGCGGCGGGGACGGAGGCCGTGGAGGACGCGCTGCGCGTCGAGGTCTCGCGCTGGATCCGCGACGGTGTGCCGCTCACGGTCGTGACCCGCGTCGACCTCCGCGTCTCGGGGAGGACGCGCGAGCTGACGCTGCCGTACCCGCTCTGGGACGACGCCGAGCTGCTGCGCGTCGACAGCGATCTGCCGATCGACTTCGGCGAGGCACGCTCGCTCGTCCTCCAGGCCAAGTCGGGCAGCCACACGGTGACCCTTGAGGCGGCGCTGCCCCGTCAGCCCGCGACCCTCGGCCCGCCCGAGCTCGCGGAGCCGTGGCCCGCCGACGAGGTCTGGGTGTGGAAGGCCGCGCGCGCTGGTGAGGCGGCGCTCGGACAGGTCGCGCTCAGCGGCGGCCAGGCGGTCGATCGCAGCCGGACCCACGCGCCCGCCGAGTGGGAGGGCGGCGCGACCTTCCGCGTCGGTGCCAGGACGCCGCTCGCGTTCGAGGTCCTGCAGCGCGGCGCCTCCGAGACGGCGCCCAACGAGCTCGGGCTCGATCGCACGATGTGGTTCGACATGGACGGCAGCGGCTGGTCGGTGGTCGACGTCCTCCGCGGCCAGATGCACCACGGCGCCCGCCTCGATCTCAGCGCCGGGGCGCTCGGCAGTGTGATCGTCAACGGGAAGCCGCAGGTCGTCACCAGCGGCGTGCACGGGACGCCCGGGGTCGAGGTGCGGGCCGTCGATCTCGACCTGCACGCGACCTGGCGCGGGGCCGACGCTGCGACGGCGCTGCCGCTCGGTGGGTGGTCCGAGCCCTTCGATCGGGTCGCGCTGCACGTCGAGCTCCCGCGCGGCTGGGACGTGCTGCGGGCGAGCGGGCCGGGCTCGATGCGATCCACGTGGATCGAGTCGTGGCGACCGCTCGATCTCCTGCTCCTGCTCGGCGTGTGCGTCTTGATCGGCCGCATGGTCTCGCCGTGGCTCGGGGTCGCGGCGCTGCTCGGCCTCGGCCTCGCGTACACCCGCAGCGGCGATGGTTACGCCCTGCTCGTGCTCCTGATCGCGATCCTCACCGTGCTCGCGGCCCAGCTCCGCCGCGATCGCGGGCCGTGGGCGAGGCGGGCGCTGCAATGGCTGTGGCTCGCGGGGGCCGGGCTGCTGACCGCGTGGATGATCTGGAAGGTCCCGGTCGGGGTCCGCGAGGTCTGGCAGGGCGGCGACTCGGCGCTCAGCCACCGCGACCTCGAGCGTGAGCTCGGCCAGCTCGCCGAGCTCGAGGCCGTCGGTGTCGCGCTCGTCCTCGTGGTCTACGGCCTCGCGTGGATGATCGCTCGCGCTCGCGGAGCGAGTCACAAGGCCGCGATCGCGTTCGCTGTGCTCGTCGGCGGCGCCATCGTCGTCGGGCTCGCGCTGGTGACGACGCGCGGCGACATGATCGCGGGGCCCACCGCGGCGGTCAGCGAAGAGGAGCCGCCCGAGGATTGGGAGGAGACGGACGAGGAGGTCGGCGGCACCGGTCAGCGGCACAAGGGCGAAGAGGGCAAGATGGGCCGCCCCACGTCGCGGCGTAAGTCGGGGCTCTACGCGATGAAGGGCCCGAAGGACGCGGTGAGCGTGGACAACGAGGTGTGGGGCGGGCTCGGCGGCCAGGAGGTCGGTGAGGCCTACGGAGTCGGCGGCCTCGGGCTCGTCGGCACGGGCCGCGGCGGCGGTGGGACCGGCGAGGGGACGATCGGCCTCGGCAACACGGGGCTGATCGGCAAGGGCGGCGGCGGCGGGACCGGGGAGGGCTACGGACGCGGCGCGGGTGCGGGGTTCGGCGGCCGCGGCACGTCGGTGCCGACCGTACGTCAAGCCAAGGCGACGGTCTCCGGCGCCCTCGATCGCGACATCATCCGGAGGATCGTCCGGGCTCATATCAATGAGGTCCGCTACTGTTACAATCAGGGGCTCGCCCGCGACCCGGCCCTCCGCGGTCGGGTCGCCGTCAACTTCACGATCGACGGCGACGGCAAGGTCAGCGCCGCGGTCGTCGGCGAGAGCACGCTGAGGGACGCCGCGGTCGGGACCTGCATCGCCGCGGCCGTCAAGCGCTGGACCTTCCCCAAGCCGAAGAGCGGGACGGTCGAGGTGAGCTATCCCTTTGTGCTCGAGACGGACGGCGCCAGCGCGGGCGGCGAAGCGGCGTCGGCCGGCGAGCGCTACGTGCTCGACGCGGACCTCCCGAAGGCGCCGCCGAGCGCACTGCCGCAGACCGGGGAGGGCACGCCCGAGTGGTCAGGCCGACGCTGGAGCCTGGACATCGACCATGCGGTGAAGCCGGACGAGACCGTCTCGCTGTGGCTCCTCTCGCCGACGGTGAGCAAGGCGCTCGCCCTGCTCCGCGCGCTCGCCCTCTGGCTCCTCGGGTTCGCGCTCGTGCGCGCGGGCTGGCGCGCGGGCTGGGGACGCACCCCGCGTGAGCCCGAGCCGCCGACCGGGAGCGCGGGCGCAGCTCGATCGGCGGCCGTGGTCGCGGTGTTCCTCGGCTCGCTGCTCGGCGCGTCGCAGGTCGCCAGCGCCGCGCCGACGCCGGAGCTGCTGGAGGAGCTCAAGGAGCGGGTGACCGCCGAGCGGGCGCAGGCGCCGACGCCCGAGTGCGCCCCGGACTGCGCGCTCGTCGTCCGGCTCGGCGTCGAGGTCGCGGCCCGCACGCTGCGCCTGAGCGCCGAGGTGCACATGGCAGGACCCGGCGTCTACCAGCTTCCGGGCTCGTTTGAGAGCTGGATGGCGCAGACGGTCGACGTCGACGGGCGACCGGCGGAGGAGCTGATAGCGATCGAGGGCGAGGTGTTCGTGCGCCTCGCCGAGGGCGTGCACCTCATCGAGCTCGCCGGACCGATCGGCGTCGACGAGCTGAACCTCGGGCTCACCCATGAGCCGAAGCGCGTCGACGTCAAGGTGAAGGGGTGGGTCGTCGAGGGGGTCGATGAGGATGGCCACGCGTCGAGCCTGCATCTCCTCGCGGAGGCCGCGGTGGCGTCCGAGGCGGCGGATGACGGTGCTCGCTCCGCCCCCGCCGAGGCCGCGCCAGAGGAGCGCGTCAGCCAGGACCTCCCGGCGTGGCTGAGCGTCGACCGGGAGATCGAGATCGGGCCGCGGTGGACGGTGCGGACGCTCGTCACCCGCCAGAACCACGGGCCCTCGCCGATCACCGTCCAGGTCCCGCTCCTCGCGGGCGAGAAGATGCTCGAGTCGAGCGCCAAGGTCAGCGATCCGAAGGCGACGGTCTCGCTCGACCAGGCGGGCGCCAAGGTCAGCTGGGTCTCGGTGCTGGAGCCCCGCGACACGCTCGTCCTGGGCGCCCCGCAGGGGAGCCCCTGGACCGAGAGCTGGACCGTCACCTGCGGCGAGGCCTGGCAGTGCGCGATGACGGGGGTCCCAGCGACCCGCGTCGACGCTGGCACTTCGGTGTTTCATCCGTGGCCGGGCGAGACCCTCTCGCTCACGCTGCACCAGCCGCCGCCGATCGATGGGGCGCTCCTCACCGTCGACCATGTCACGCTCCGGTTGAAGGTCGCCGACTCGGGGACCGAGGCGCAGCTCGCCATGATGGTGCGGGCCGCGACCGTGACGACGCGCACCGTCACCCTCCCCGCCGGCGCGCACCTCGGGTCGGTGAAGATCGCGGGCGCCGAGGTGCCGATGGCCAGGGACGCGACGGAGCTGCGCCTGCCGCTTCAGCCCGGCGTCAGCGAGGTCGACATCGAGTGGAAGCAGGATGACGGGGTCCAGGCCGTCTACGTCGCGCCGTCGGTCTCACTCGGCGGAGCCGCGGTCAACGCCCGGCTCGCCATTGACTTCGTCGACGACTCGGATCGGGTGATCCTGTGGACGGGCGGCAGCGCGGACGGCCCGATCGTCTGGCTCTGGCCCTGGTTCGGCGCGCTCGCCTTGCTCGCCGTGGTCCTCGGGCGGGCCCCTGGCGTGCCGCTGCGGCCCTGGAAATGGCTGGTCCTCGGGCTCGGCTTCAGCGCCGGGTTCATCCCTCTGCTCGCCGCGTGGTTCCTGCTCGTCGCCTGGCGCCCGGCGCTGGTCCGGCGGGTGACCAGCGACCACGGCTACAACGCGCTGCAATTCGGCTTTGTGTTGCTCACCGCCGCGGTGGTCATGGTGACCCTGGCGACCGGCAAGGCGCTGCTGACGAGCCCGGTCTGGACCCTCGTCGACAATTGGAGCGGCGACGACGGGCTCCTCCGCTGGTACAGCGATCGCGTCATGGACGCGACGCCGAGCGCGTGGATCGTCTCGGTGCCGGCCTCGCTGTGGCGTGCGCTCTGGACCCTGTGGGCGGTCTGGGTCGCGTGGCAGTCGATCGGCTGGGGGCGCTGGGCCTGGCGTGCGCTCGGCGAGGGCGGATGGCTGCGGACGCCGCCGCCGACGCCGCCCGGCACAGACACGGACGTCGCCGAGGAGGTGGACGCGTCCGGGAAGGCGGACGTGTCGGGGGAGGCGGACGCGCCCGCGGAGCCGCGGAAGCAGCCGGATTAGCTCGCGGTGGTGCGGAGCCGCGGCGACGATGACCGCGTCGAGGTCGCCGAGGGCCGCAAGCGACGGGGTGCCCATGCAGCCGAGGCCGATAGTGGAGATCAGTACGTCGCTACCCTCAGCTCGGATTGAGCTGGATCGCGGGGCCGTCGGCGGCGACGACCTGCAGCGAGGGGGCGTCCTGGTCGTCGCTGAACGCGAAGACGTGGACGAGGATGCCGAGGCCGGGGGTCAGGGCGGCGCCGGGGATGTTCCACACGGCGTCCGGGGTCTGGTCGTTGTCGACGTCGAGGCCCACCACGAGGTCGCTGTCGGGCACGTCGGCGTTGCCCGAGGCCTTGAACGGGAAGTCGGGGATCAGCGGTGACAGCATGTCGGCGCTCGGGCCGGCCCACACGTCGACCTCGGCGAAGGCGGCCCCGGCGGCGGCGTGGGTGACCTGCAGGCGGACCTGGGCCGCGTCGATGCCGCCGAGGTCGTCCTCGAGGCGGATTACGTCGAAGGTGTTGTTCCCGAGCTTGCCGAGCGCGACCACTGTGTAGATCTTGCCGGCCTCGTACTGCAGGGCGGGCACGCTGAACACCGCGTCCTCGATCGGGCTGCCGTCGGCGGCGATGGCGAAGGAGTACTCGCCCGCCGGCACGATCACGGTGCCCGAGCTCTTGAGCGGCAGGCCGTCGACCACCGGCGCCCCGCCGTCACCGTTGGCGAAGATGTCGACGGCCGGCGCGTCGGGCGCGAGGTGAATGACGCGAATGGTGGTGGTCTCCACGTCGCCCGTGGTGCCCGGGTCCGTGGTGGTCGGCGCGTCGGTGGCGCTCGCGTCGGTGGCGCTCGCGTCGGTGGCGCTCGCGTCGGTGCCGGTCGGGTTGACCGTCGTGCTCGCGTCGGTGGCAGCGCTGGTGGTGGCGCCGCTCTCGGTGGTGTCGGAGCCGTCGTCGCTGCAAGCGCCGAGAGCCAGAGTGATCGTGAGGAGGGGAATGCTCAGGGTACGATTGTTCATATCGGCCATGTTGTTCGTGCCGGTCAGGCACCTAATGGGGGGACCTCGAAACGCTCTGTGGGGCCAAGCCCAAGGCGCGCCAAGACTGAACAGGGTCTCCTCCTAAGTCAAGGAACCTTGGACAAACTTTAAACAGATCATCTATAGGAGCCGGAATTCGAGCGTTTCCCGGCTAAGCGCAAAGTGCGCTGTCCAGGGTCGCGTCCGAATGGTCGCCTACGAGCGCTCGCGCGCGCTCAATGCGCGGGAGCGCGGATGGAAGCGTGGACACGCCCTCCCGGCGTCGAGAGTGAGAGGATCCGCAGCAAATCGCCGGTGTCGAGCCGCAAGAGTGTCCGGTCGATCTCATGGGACGGAAGCGGTCGAGCACGTTGAGGGCCCAGGGGACCCGGTCGGCGATGACCCTCAGGTAGGGCTCCCACATGTCCGAGGCTGTCGGGCAGCGGCGCTCGAGGAGGCCCTCGCGCGCGAGGCACCCATCGCGTCACCACGGATCCGTGGGGTGCTGGCGATCAGTGCGGTGTCGTTGTGGAGCGCGGCTGGAGCACTACCCCGGGCGATCGGACTCGCCGACGAATTTCTCGGCGAGTCGACGTTGCCCACAGGTGAACGAGATAGCCTGGCGAAGCTCTTCGAAGAGATCGTCGGTGCCGAGGAGGCGGATGTACTTGCGGGCGAGGCGGGCGAGAGGGCCGATGCGGAGGTCCAGCCATCCGCCCTGGCCGCGGTAGCTCATTCGGGAGGCAATGTAGATGCCCGGGGCGTCGGTCGCGGGCATGGGCTTGAAGACGGGGGTCGAATTGCTGGTGGGCCAGCGCCTGGGCTCTGAGCGCGGCGAGCTGCCGGAGGTACGCGGGCGTGCCCACCTTGCCCGGCCGTGCGGGCCGCCGAACATGGCGAGCACAGCCTCGGGCACGCCGCCGAGCGTCTGGGCGGCGGGCTGCGGGCCCGGCATGTCCCCGAACGACCCGACGGTAGCCGACACTGGGGGGAGACCGCGATGTCGCCGACGGATGGTAGCGGCGAGACCGGGATCGGTGGGACGACCGCCGACTCCGACTTCGAGGAGCGGTGTCTCAAAGTTGCTTCAGGTCCGGCGGGCTCCGCATTGGTCGCGGAGTTGTGCGCGTGCAGGGTGGCGAACGGAACGGATCCGGACATCGCGACCTGCATCGACAAGATGACCCGCGGCGACGACGATGGAGCGTGCATATGCGCTTATTACGTCGACCATCCCGAGGACAAGCATATGTCGAATGCTCGATCGCTGCCGACGAAAAGGCTGCGACCTGCGTCGACCTCGTGCCGGTCGGCGATGCCGGCCCAACGGCGCCCGGTGCGCTTCTTCGGCCACAGGTGGATTGCTCGGAGTTCGCCGGGTTCACTGCGGCTGGGAGCAGATCGTGGTGTCGATGCGGAAGTTCGATTGGGTGGTGTGGCGCTCGGCGTGGAAGACGTCGAGGGTGTAGGTGAGGCCCATGGCCAGCCCGAGGTTGTCGAGGGCGACGCTGCCGGGGCTGTTGCCGTGGACACCGCCGATGTCGATGACGAGCTTCTTGTTGATGAAGACCCACACGTCGTCGTCACCCGTGAAGGTGAAGGTCTCGCCGCCGGTGTAGGTGAATGCGGTGTGGATCTCGGTCGTGAAGTGGAAGTTGTCTATGTGTAGGGGGCTCAATTCGGCCGAATTCGAGGACTTTGGTCTGGAGCACCGAAAATCGATCCAAAATCGATCCAAATTCTGGCCAGGCGACGGGATCGCGTGGCCGCGCATCCGGGGCTGGGAGGGCAGGGAATGGGGTTCTCGAGTTGGCGGCGGGGAGCGCGCGAGGACCATGAGGCCCGTGTCGGCCGCCTGAGCGGGGCGCGAGACGTGCTACGGTCCCGGCGTGGACGCCGCGGACATTCGTGCCCTCCGTACAGCGGGACTGGCAGCTGGCGATTACAAGGCGCGCGCGTGGAGCCGGTCAGGGCCTGGCCCAGCGAGCTGGACAGGCGGGCGACCTCGAGTGGTGCGTGTGTGCCGTGCCCTGAGGTCCGTCCCGTGGCCTTGAGCGAGGCGCTCTGCCTCGACGCGCTGGATCAGAGCAGGCCTTGTTCGGGTGGTGGTAGTTCAGTGACCGGCGGCGTCGTAGGCGAACTCTCAAATAGCGCTCCAGTAACGCGACGATAGATAGGGGCCCGACCCCGGCGAGCATGGCGCTTGCCCACATGGGGGTCGATCCATTCACGAATATGCCGAGCATCATCAGCCACAGGAAGACGAAGACACCGGTTGGGGTCCTGCGATTCTCCAGACATCACGTCGCTTCCAGGAAGGCGGTCGTGGGCAAGAAGCCTAGCCGTTGCGGGCGATCGAGGTGGGCGACCTCGGTCTCAGGGGGCGCGGTGCCAGCGCTGTCATGGTCGCCTCCGAGTGTACACCCTTCGTATTGGAAGGCACACAAATGCTCTCGTCACGAGATCGGGCAGTCGGGCTTGCACTCCTTGTTGCAGTCGATGCCGTCGAGGAGGGCGTCGTCCGCGGTACCCGCCCCGACCACCGCAGGCCGCACAACCAAACCCAAATCCACCCGCGCAGCATGCCGCGCCGGCGATCCACACGAGCGCCCTCAATCCCCACTTGGTCGCCCCGCACGCCGGATTACCGGCCATGGGGTCGGGGGAAGCGTGCCCAGCCATCCAGAGACAGCCGTGTGCAGACGAGGATCGGTCAGGACGGCCCAGTAGACGAGCATCAGCTTCGGCGCATCGTGTGCGAGTTCTGCCTCCATGGTCGGCGACATCCAAACCCGATGGTCTTCGGCCCCGTAGACCTGGCGAATCTGCATATGCGAGACTCCCCGAATCGAGAAGTGCGCCTCGGCAATCGGGTTTTCGACGTGGTTCCACAGGTCGATCCGCAACTGACCGGGCGCACCGGACCCCCGGAGGCGAAACCGGGCCGTGATGGAGAGGTGGCCCGGCTCTACCTGCTGGGGTTCAATCGAAAGGATGCGAGGGCGTGCTCGCGCGAGCTTCTGAAGCTCGTTCGCGGCCTCGGCACTCGACAGATCGGGCGACGGAAACGGGTGCGGGGCCGGGACGGGGACATTGCCTTGACTGGGAAGGATGCATCGATGAGAAACGTGGCAAGGGTGAGCGTAGCCGTGGACATGCTCATGGACTCGGCACGGGCACGACGACTGTTGCACTCGATGCACAGATTCCAGGCGGGGCCCTGGCGACCTCGCCCTCCGGGCGACTCGGTCGGACCCCCGTCGCCTGGTGTCGCGGTTTCGTACTTGCAGGTGGGGATTGCGCCCATCGCGTGGTAAGAAAGGGCGGTGAGCAGACGCCGAGAGAGGCTCATCCAGGGCAGCCAGAGCTTGCCGGTCGACGCCGCCTCGCGGTGCTCCGCGGCGATGCCGACGGCACCATGGCGGTCAGGATCAGCGCTCGCGGCTCCTCACGGCGGAGATCGTCGGCATGTTGGAGCGGGCAGGGCCCCTGGTCCGTGGCGCGAGCGAAGTGGTCGCGTGGCAGCTCAATGCGATCGCGGCGCAGGGTGAGACGTGCTTGAAGCGCGGAGAGGTCAGGAGGCCGTCGTCGTCTTCTCAACACTGGGCGCCGGCATATGCGCGGGCTACGAGCTGATCTGGGATGAGAGAGCGAGGTCGGCATGGTGCTCGACCGGTGCGTCAAGGGACTCGAGGCTTGCCTCGACCGGGCCGCCACCAGCACACGTGGCGACATCCTCGGTGCGCTCCTCGACATCGCGGTGTGGGAGCGGACGGGCGGAGGCTATGGCGTCGGCGAACGAGCGGCCGAGCTTGTCCTCGCCCGGTCGACGGTCGACGAAGGCGGCGGGCGATCGCGGCGGCGGCCGCGTCTGTGCTGCAGCAGGCGGTGCTCCCGCGCGCCAGCGCCTCGGGACCTTCGTGGTCCAGCTCGGTGGTGGCGCGGAGGTGGAGCGCGCGGCGCTGCTGCAGGAGAAAGGCGATCAGCATCGGCGGATCGCGCGACTACTCGCGCTGCACGAGCCGAAGGAGGCAGCCCAGGTCTTGACGGAGCTCGATGACCCGGGCGAACGGACTCGCTGCGCCGAGCTCTTCATTGAGCACGGCTACCCCGACGAGGGCATAAGATCATGGAGGGGCGGTCGCTACTCGCGGTACACCCGGTCGGCGACAGACGCTGACCTGGCTTTACGGACAGGCGACTGGCGAGGGCGACGACAAGGCCGCCGCGACGTGGGCCGAGGAGATTTTCCGTGAAGCGCCGAGCGTCGAGCACTGGGGGTTACTCCGCGCGTCGGCGAGAGGACGCTCCGGCATCAGCTCCGCCGCGAGCTCCTCGGGCGGGAGAACACGTGCTCCTCATCGAGATCCTCCTGTCGGAGAACAAGGCCCGCGAGGCGCTCTCCAAGTTCCGCTCGGTGAAGGCTCGCACGCCGCGTGTGCTCGCGGCGATGCAACGGATCGCCGATGGTGTCGCGGCGCGACGTCCCCGCGACGCAGCGCGGCTGTACGCGGAGATCGCCGACCATCACGGGATGGCGGACGAGCACAGATCGCCGTCGAACTCGTCTTTCGCGGCTGGTTGTTCGCCGCCGCAGGCCACGCGATCTTGGCGACCCGGCATCTCACGGATTTTTGTCGGCGTCATGCGGGCCGCGATGAGTTGATCGCACGGATCGAAGCATTCGTCTACGCCACGGATACAGCCGGGCGAGCAAGGACCGGTGTGAAGGCATGAGCCGCGATATGTTCAACGACCCTCGCAGTCACGAGGCCGACGACCCGGCCTTGGAGGCAAGAATACTCGGGCGCCGTGGGGAGCACGTCGGCGCACGCGAGTTGTATCGCCGGGCCGCGGCGCTCGAGGAGGCCCTTGCACGCGGACACGCGGTCTCCTCACCCGGCAGCGAGGTGTGCTGGCGATCAGCGCGGTCTCCTGTGGGGCGCAGCAGGGGCGCTGGAGCGGGCGATCAGCCTCGCCGACGGATTCCTGACCGACCATGCGTTGCCGGCGAGCGAACGAACCAGCCTGGCAAAGCTGGCGGAGGATTCCGCACGCGTGCCGCGCAAGAGCATACTCATGCCTCCCGGGCCGAGCTGATGGAGGACGCGGCGGTCCGGGCCGCAGCACACGCATGACTCAATGGAGGTGCTGGCGACGGTCGCTAGTCGGCGGCGGAGGAGGGTCTGCAAGTTCGTCGTCGTGCTGCGCATGGCTCCCGGGCGCGCACCGCGGGCAAGATCATATGGACCCGAGATTGTCCCACGGGCACAGCCACGCACGTGCCCTCAAGAATCGTGGGATGGGCCGTATCTGAGGCGCCGCCTTTTGGCGGGGGGTTCTGGCTCTCCTGGGCAGCTTCTTTGCGGTGGCTTCGAGCTGGCGGATGGCTTCGGCCTCACCCTCGGTCTCTTGTGTGGTGCGACGCCGCGCGGCGAACTTATCATACTCGTCCGCGGCCTTGCGATTCAGCGCCGTCACGACTGACGCGCCCGGCATCGGAAGCAGGACGGCGCGGTCATTGAAGCGCAGAAATCATCCAGCTTCGCCCTCCAATCGGCGAGGAAGACCTGTTTGCGCCGCCGGCCTGATCCTCGGCGTAATCGAGGAACATCACCACGATGCGGTTGAGCTCCTCGACCTCCGACGCGCTGAGATATTTTTGGCCACCGTGACATCGCCCTGCGCACGGGTGCCGCCCTTCCAGGAGGTCAGGCCCATGTTGGGCTGGGCGGCGTCAGCGCGAGCAGCAATGAGCTCCGGGGCGGTCATTCCGTCGCAGCAAAGTGCAGTTTGTTCTGCACGATCTGGAACACGGACTGCGTCTCGACCTCCTCCGGCGCGTAATCGGCGGCCAAAGCGATAATATCCCGGACGCGCAGATACACCCGGCGCTCGCTGGCCCGGATGTCGCGGATTCGTTCCAACAATTCGTCGAAGTAGTCCGGTACGCCGGGCCCAGGCGGATTCTTGAGCCGCTCGTCGTCCATAGTGAAGCCCTTCACCATGTACTCGCTCAAGCACCCGATGGCCCACTGGCGGAACTGCGTGCCCCGGTGGCTGCGGACGCGAAATCCGACGGCGAGGATGGCCGGGAGACTGTAGTGATCGACCTCGCGCGCGACCGTGCGCACGCCCTCCTGACGAACTATTCGGAAACTCGAATAGTTGCCTCGAGCTGGATCTCCCGCCTCATAGATGCCTTTTGAGGTGCTCGCTGATTGTCGGCACGGTCACCTGAAACAGCTCTGCCATCAGCGCCTGGGTCGAGCCAGATCGTTTCGTTCACCGGCGACATTGAATGCGGGTCTGCCCATCCTCGGTCTGGTAGAGATCAGACTGGACTGTGGTGGGGCTTCTGGTGGCGGTCATTTGTAGCGAGGTCCGCCGAGCGCGACAAGGGCTCGCTCCGGACACCGCCGCCGGGTCGCGGACGAGGTGCCGTGGGCTTGCAGCGCCGCGAGCAGGCGGTCAGGTTGGCCCTCCGGGCTGCTCGGGCACGATCATCGGGTCTTGCGTGGTTGTGGGGGCGCCATACGCTACGGCCGCAGCGCACAAGCTGTCACAAACGCGATCTCTCGCTCACACAGGACCCAGAAGGAGGCCTTCGAGGTCAACAGTTGACCGATGCATGGCGCAGGCGCTCGAGGGGTGCCGGTGGCCTGCGTACACGCTCAGGCGTTCAGGCGAGGTCAGACCGGGCGCCCAGCGCAAGAGTGTCGGAGTCGATCTCGTGGGACGCCTCGAGCAGGCTCGGGATCCTGACCCGCGACAGGCGTGCTCGACCTCGTTGGCGGTGAGTGCGGGCGGGGCAGGCATCGGCGCCAGTCTAACAGCTCTTGCGGTTGTCC
>NZ_JADJNN010000023.1 GCF_016714285.1 Nannocystis sp.
CGACGAGATCGACTTCCCGCTCGGTCGCCTGGCGATCAAGAAGGGCGGCGGTCATGGGGGCCACAATGGGCTGCGTGACATCGTCGCCCAGCTCGGCTCCGCCGACTTCCTGCGTGTCCGTCTCGGCGTCGGCCGACCGGTGCACGGCGAGGTCGCCGACTACGTGCTCTCCGACTTTCGCCCCGACGAAGAGGGCCCGGCCGCCGACCTCGTCGAGCGCGCCGCGAAGGCCCTGACCTGCATGATGACCGACGGGGTCGTCATGGCGATGAACAAGTTCAACACGCTCCCCTGACCGGGCCAACGAGCCCGTCTCCCTCGCCGACTCCCTGGCCCTCCCCCCGCAAGAAAGCTCCCCTCCCGTGGATATCCCAATTCAGACCCTCCTCTACGCCGTACCGGCCTGCGGCGGCCTGGCGCTGCTGTACGCGCTGTTCACCGCCAGCTGGATCGCAAAGCAAGACCCCGGCACCGTGCGCATGCAGAAGATCGCCGAGCAGATCTTCCGCGGCGCCATGGCCTTCCTGGCCGCCGAGTACAAGGTGCTCGCGATCTTCGTCGTGATCATCGGCGGCATCCTGGCGCTGTCGGCCGACGCGAGCTCCTCGCCGCTGGTCGGCCTGTCCTTCGTCGCCGGCGCGATGTGCTCGGCGCTCGCCGGCTTCTTCGGCATGCGCGTGGCCACCCGGGCCAACGTGCGCACCGCGGCGGCGGCCCGCGTCGGCCTGTCGCCGGCGCTCTCGATCGCGTTCCGCGGCGGGGCCGTTATGGGCATGTGCGTGGTCGGCCTCGGCCTGGTCGGCTTCGGCAGCCTGTTCATCGCCTACCTCGGCCAGTTCGACGCCCTCGCGGACGTCGACGGCCAGGCCCTCGAGTTCAACCGCGTGGTCAACATGCTGGCCGGCTTCGCGATGGGCGCCTCGTCGATCGCGCTGTTCGCCCGCGTGGGCGGCGGCATCTACACCAAGGCCGCTGACGTCGGCGCCGACCTGGTCGGCAAGGTCGAGGCGGGCATCCCGGAGGACCACTTCCTGAACCCGGCGACCATCGCCGACAACGTCGGTGACAACGTCGGCGACGTCGCCGGCATGGGCGCCGACCTGTTCGAGTCGTACGTCGGCGCGATCCTCGGCACCATGGTGCTCGGGGCGGTCGCGGTGAGCGGCCGCCTCGAGGCCGCGATCCTTCCGCTGCTGATCGCCGCGGCGGGCATCGTGATGTCGATCCTCGGCACCTTCTTCGTGCGCACGAAGGAGGGCGGCAACCCCCAGATCGCGCTGGACACCGGCTCCTTCGGGGCGGCGTTCATCATGTTGCCGATCTCGTGGGGCATCATCTACTTCTGCGTGATGTCGGCCGCCGGCCATGGCACGCCGATGATCACCACCGACCTGTCGGGGCTCGCGGCCTGCAGCACCAACGGGGCGATGGACATGAGCCTGGTCGCCAGCGAGGCCTGCAGCGTGGCCCAGACCTGGGCCCTGTTCTGGGCGATCGTCGCCGGCCTGGTCTCGGGCGTGGCGATCGGCGCGATCACCGGCTTCTACTGCTCGAAGGGCAAGCGCCCGGTGAACAGCATCGTCGAGCAGTCGAGCACCGGTCCGGCGACCAACATCATCGCCGGCATCGGCGTCGGCTTCGAGTCGACCGCGATCCCGATCCTCCTGATCGCGGGCGCCATCTTCGTCGCCAACTACTTCGCCGGGCTCTACGGCGTGGCCCTGGCGGCGCTCGGCATGCTCTCGACCACCGGCATCCAGTTGGCGGTCGACGCGTACGGCCCGATCTCCGACAACGCCGGCGGCATCGCCGAGATGAGCGGCCTGCCGCACGAGGTCCGTGAGCGCACCGACAACCTCGACGCGGTCGGCAACACCACCGCCGCGATCGGCAAGGGCTTCGCCATCGCCTCGGCCGCGCTCGCGGCCCTGTCGCTGTTCGCGGCCTACCGCAACATCGCCCTCAAGGGCAGCGACCTGCTGCTGACCGACCCGAAGGTCCTGATCGGCCTGCTGATCGGCGGCATGCTGCCCTTCCTGTTCTCGGCGATGGCGATGAAGGCCGTCGGCGCGGCCGCGATGGACATGATCACCGAGGTGCGGCGCCAGTTCCGGGAGATCCCGGTGCTGCGCGCGGCGCTCCTGCTGGTCGCAAAGGCCGAGAAGGAGAACCGTGACCTCACGCCCGACGAGGAGCGCGAGGTCCTCGCCGCCGGTGAGAAGACGGAGGTCGAGCGCTGCGTGGCCATCTCCACCAAGGCCTCGATCCGCCGCATGGTCATGCCGGGCGTGCTGGCCCTCAGCTCGCCGGTGATCATCGGCTTCTGGTCGCGCAGCGCCCTGGGCGGGCTCCTGGCGGGCACCCTGGTCACCGGCGTGATGCTGGCGATCTTCATGTCCAACGCCGGTGGCGCGTGGGACAACGCCAAGAAGCAGGTCGAGGACCAGAAGAAGGACTCCAGCCAGGCCGTGAACACCGGCAAGGGCTCGGAGCGCCACAAGGCGGCCGTCATCGGCGACACCGTCGGCGACCCCTTCAAGGACACGGCGGGCCCGAGCCTCAACATCCTCATCAAGCTGATGACGATCGTGGCGGTCGTGATCGCCCCGATCCTCGTCAAGTACGGCGGCCTGTAACGGCTGTAACGGCTGTAACGGCAAGGCCCAGCCTCGCCGGCCCCTTGCGGTCGGGCGAGGCTTGATCTAAAAGGTGCGGCCCCGTCCATCCCGGACGGGGCCGTTTCCATTTCTCTCCTTGCTCCTCGCCGCGCCGCGGTCGGGGGGCCAAGCAGCAGTCCACGAGGAGAATTCATGTCCGATACTTCCGGCCAGGTGCTCTCGGTCTCCAACAAGCAGGGGACCAAGCGCGAGTACGAGACCATCCTGATCCTGCGACCCCAGACCAGCAAAGTCGGGATCCGCGAGTTTGTCACCAAGATGCAGGGCGTGTTCGAGAAGTGCGGCGCCCGCCTGATCAAGATCGAGAACTGGGGCACGCGCACGCTGGCCTACCCGATCAACCGCTCGCCGACCGGCATCTACCTGTACTGGCGCTACCTCGGCGGCTCCGACATCGTCCACGAGTTCGAGCGCAACCTGCGGATCACCGACTCGGTGCTGCGCTTCTACACCGTCAAGGTCGACGAGGACGTCGACCCCGCGGCGCGCCCCTCGGAGATCACCGACGACTTGCTCGAGAACATCAGCGAGCCGCCGCCCGAGCCGGAGCCCGAGCCGGTGCGCGAGGTCGAGGAGGAGAACTCCATGTACGCCGACGACGGCGTCGAGGGTCTCGAGGAAGGAGTGAACTAAGCCATGTCCGACGACAACAAGCCCCGTTCCAACCGCCGGTCCACGTCGCTGCTCGCCAACGACAGGACTCTGGTCATCGATTACAAGAACCCGCAGCTGCTCAAGTCCTTCCTGACGGACCGCGGCAAGATCGTGCCGGCCCGCATCTCCGGCGTCTCGGCCCGCCAGCAGCGTCAGATCACCAGGGCAGTCAAGCGCGCGCGCATGCTGGCCCTCATCCCGTACACGGTGCAGTGAGAGGACCCCCATGGCAAACCTTGAGATCATCCTCCGCAAGGACGTCGAGCACCTCGGCTCTGCTGGCGAGCTCGTGACGGTCCGCCCCGGCTACGGCCGCAACTACCTGATCCCCCGCGGCCTCGCGCTCGCGGCGACCCGCGGCAACATCGCCCAGCTGGAGCACCAGAAGCGCATCATCGCCGCCGAGCAGGCCCGCATCCGGGCCGAGCACATCAAGATGGCCGAGGCGCTCAAGGGCGTGTCGGTGTCGATCGCCCGCAAGAAGGGCGCCGACGGCAAGCTGTTCGGCTCGGTGTCCACCAAGGACATCGCCGAGGCGCTGGCGATGCAGAACATCAACGTCGATCGCAAGCTGATCCGCCTCGAGGACCCCTTCAAGGCGGTCGGCAGCTACGAGGTCCCGGTGCGCTTCAGCGCCGATGCCTCGGTCGAGATCCGCGTCAACGTCGTCGGCGTCTAAGCGCCGCCGGTGCACGAGAGGGCCGCACGCCGCGAGGCTTGCGGCCTTCTTGCAATTTGGGCGTGTATCACTTGCCGCGCAGCCGCTCCGCGCTGCACTTGCCCATCAGACACTGCGCCGAGTACACGCCCTTCTGCTTGCAGCCGGTGACGTGGTACTTGCCGTAGACCTCGTCGCGGGTCAGCGCGACCTGGTCCTCCGGGCACTTGAAGTCGGCGGCCGCCTGGGCGCGGGCGGCGTTGTCGAGCTTGCCGGCGCAGCCGGTGAGAGAGCCAATGAGAGAGCCAGTGAGCAGGGCGACGAGGGTGGGGCGCATCACCGCCGATTTATACCGCGGCGCGCAGGCCCGTGGTCAATCGGCCGACCGCGCAGGGTGCTCCCATGAGCGTCGGTCGGGGTCAACGCAGCGTGCCGCGCAGGAGGTCCCACAGGGGCGTGGTCACGCCGAAGTTGGCGCGCGTCATGAGGGCGGGGTCGTGGTGGCGCTCGTGGTGGGCGGCGAGGCGGGCGACGAGGCGGTGCACGACGCTGCGCGGCGGGAGGTGATAGGCGGTGTGCAGCCACTCGTAGACGACGAAGTAGGCGTGGGTGCTGACCATGAAGAGGAGGCCGGCGTCGCGGCCGAGCAGCCAGGTCAGGGCGAGGGCGAGGGGCGTCATGAGCACGCTGAGCAGGCCGATCGCCCACCACGGGAACAGCACGGCCCGCAGCTCGCGGGGGTCGTGGATCGCCATGGCGCCGCGCACGTAGAGCGTGTGGTGCGAGACGTGGTGGGCGTCGTAGAGGTACTGCAGCGGCGGCACGCGGTGGTGCAGGAGGTCGCGATGAAAGCGCCACTCGACGCCCTGGCCGATCACCAGGACGGCCGGCACCACCAGCCACGCGGCGAGGCTTGGTTCTCCGAGCTGGACGAGGCAGCTGGCGATCACGAGGCCGCCGTAGATGTTGGGGATCAGGAGGTGGCGCCACGGGTTGTAGCGGGCGGGTAGCTCGGCCAGGAAGCGGGCGCGGGCCGCCGCGGCGCGGGCCACGGCGGGTGCGGGCTGGGCGGGCTGGGCGGGCACGCGGGCATGCTACCGCGCCGCTCGGCCGCGGTGTTATACCTCTCGCCCCCGATGGCCCGCACCCTCCCGCACAACAACGAGGCCGAGGCGGCGATCCTCGGCGGCATCCTGCTGCGCGGGCAGCAGGCGCTCAACGACGTGCTCGATGTCGTCCGCGAGGACGACTTCTACAACACGGCCTACCAGGCGATCTTCAAGGCGATGAAGGCGCTCGACGAGCGCCGTGAGCCGATCGACGTGGTCACGCTGGAGGCCCAGCTGCGCTCGGTCGGCGAGCTCAAGGTGGCGGGCGGGCTCGAGGCGCTGAACACCCTCGGCGACCGCTACGCGACCAGCCAGAACATCACCCACCACGCCGAGCTGGTGCGCCGCGCGGCGATGGTGCGAAACCTGGTGATCACGGCGCGCGAGGTCGCCGAGGAGGGGATGGACGAGCTCGAGAACATCAACGAGTTCATCGACCAGGCCGAGAAGCGGATCATGGCGGTGAACGAGCGCGGGCGGCGGACCGCGTACCAGTCGTCGAGCGAGCTGCTCAAGCAGATCTTCGTCACCATCACCGAGCGGGCCAAGCGACAAAACCCGATCACCGGGGTGCCGACCCACTTCACCGACCTCGACAAGATGACCGGCGGGATGCAGCCGGGGGACCTGGTGATCATCGCGGCGCGCCCGTCGATGGGCAAGACGGCGTTCGTGTTGAACCTGTGCCAGAACGCCTGCGTGCCGCAGGCGCGGCACATGCACGTGCCGGTCGAGGAGCAGCCGATCTTGCACCCGGTGCTGTTCTTCAGCCTCGAGATGGGCGGGACCCAGCTGGTCGAGCGCGTGCTGTGTGCCGAGGCGAAGGTCGACTACAGCAAGCTGCGCTCGGGGGCCTTCATCGACGACGACTTTCGCCGGATGATCGGCGCGGCCGACCGCATCTCACAGGCCAAGTTCTTCATCGACGACCAGGCCGCGCCGTCGATCCTCGAGATGCGGGCCCGGGCCCGGCGCTTCCGCGAGGACCGGACAATCTTCACGGGTCACAAGGAGCAGTTCGGCCTGATCGTGGTCGATTACCTGCAGCTGGCGCGAGGCGGCAAGAGCCGCTACGACTCGCGCGAGCAGGAGATCAGCGAGATCTCCCGCGGGCTCAAGGCGATGGCCAAGGAGCTGCACATGCCCGTCCTGGCCCTGTCCCAGCTCAACCGCGCGGTCGACAGTCGCGCCGATCACCGGCCCCAACTTTCGGACCTGCGTGAGTCGGGGGCGATCGAACAGGATGCAGACGTCATCATGTTTATCTACCGCGAGGAGCGGTATCTCCCGGGTGATGCGTCGCCCTCGGATCGGCAGAAGGTCGAGAACAAGGCCGAGATCATCCTCGGCAAGCAGCGCAACGGCCCGATCGGCACCGTGCACCTGACCTTCCTCAAGCAGCACACGCGCTTCGAGAACATGCTGAACGGACCGGGGATCACCGACGGTTAGGGGCGGCCAAGGGCGGCCGAGGGCGGCCAAGGGCGGCGAGCGCCCGAGGTCACCGTGACGGCCCGAGCGGCGGGCGCGGGTGGTGTCGCGGTCGCGGTCGCGGGTTGGCGTGGCGGGTCGTGGTCGCTGGTTGCGAGCCCGAGAAGTCGCGTGCCTGGCGGCAAACCGTACGCGCGGGAGCGTGGCAAAGCCGACGCGGGCCGTGATAGCTTGCGGAGCAATGTCGGTGCCCACCCAGATCGGGCCGTTCAAGGTCAAGGGCCTCCTCGGTAAAGGGGCCATGGGTGAGGTCTACGAGGGCATCGACGAGAAGCTGGGCCGGCGCGTGGCGATCAAGATCCTCGGGCGCAAGCACCGGGAATCCGAGGAGTTCAAGACCCGCTTCCTCCGCGAGGGCCGCGCGCTTGCGGCCATGAACCACCCGAACATCGTCGCGGTGTACTTCATCGGCGAGCACGAGGACCGGCCCTTCCTGGCCATGGAATTCCTCGACGGCGAGGACATCGGCGGCTCGCTGAAGAAGCGCGGCGCGCTGAACCCGGGCGACGCGGCCGAGGTCATCCGTCAGGCGGCGATCGGCCTGGCCGAGACCCAGCGGGTCGGCGTGGTCCACCGCGACGTCAAGCCCTCGAACCTGGTCGTGACCTCGCAGGGCTTCGTCAAGGTGACCGACTTCGGCCTGGCCAAGGCGCTGCAGGAGGACCTGTCGATCACCGCCACCGGCGTGTTCGTCGGGACCCCGGACTACCTCGCGCCGGAGCAGGCGATGGGCAAGGAGGTCGACGCCCGCGCCGACGTGTACGCGCTCGGCTGCTCGCTCTACCATATGTGCAGCGGCCACCCGCCGTTTCGCAAGGGCGGCCAGGACGACCACTACACCGCGGTGGTGCGCCGTCACCTCAAGTCGGAGCGGCCCGAGCTCAAGCTCGAGATCAAGGGCTTCGACGAGGCGCTGTCGGACCTGTGCCGGCGCATGATGAGCCGCCGCCCCGACGTGCGCCCGACCTTCGAGGAGCTCAAGACCAGCCTGTCCGAGATCTCGCGTCGCCTCGGCGGCGAGGTGCCGCCGCGCCACGCCAGCGTCGAGCTGCGCTCCCCCGAGGAGATCAACGAGGTGGCCAAGAAGCAGGGCTCGAAGGCCACCGAGCTGGTCCCGGGGGACAACGCCAGCCCGGCCCGCAACACCCGCACGACGATGATCGCCGTCGGGATCGGCGTGTCGATCGGCATCGCTCTCGGGGTGGTGCTGGCGATTATGTCGATGTGATGGTTGGGTGAATGTTGGGTGACGACGTGAGGGTTGGGTGCATCGGGTGGACGCGCACTCGGTGGCCTGTCCTGAAGGCCAGGTGAAGCAATGATCACGAAAGATCCATACAGCCACGCCACTGAGCTCCTGCAGGAACGCCTGGGAGGCCGCCGCCTCGACTGGGCGCTGGTCGCCGGCTCGGGCCTCGGGGTCGGCTTCGTCGCCGCGGAGGGGGGCATCGGCCTGCAGATCGAGGGTCAGCTGACGCTGGCGGAGCTCGGCCTGCCGGCGCCCTCGGTCGCGGGTCACGGCAACAGCCTGGTGTGGGGCCGCGTCGGCGCGTCGCTGGTGTGCGTGCAGACCGGGCGCCTGCACCCTTACGAGGGCCACCCGATCGCGGTATGCACGACGGCCCTGGCGGCGATGCTCGGCTGCGGCGCGCGCACGGCGGCGCTGACCTTCGCGGTCGGCGGCCTCGACCCGGCGCTGAAGACCGGCGAGGTGGTGCTGCTGCGCGACCAGATCGCGCTGTTCGGGCCGACGCCGCTGGTCGGCCCGCAATTCGTCGATTGCAGCCAGCTCTACCCGGAGCACCTGCGTCGGCGCGTGCAGGAGATCCATCCGGGGCTCGGTCCGACCCAGCTCGCGGAGGTGGTGTACGCGCACGCCCGCGGGCCTCAGTACGAGACCCCGGCCGAGACCGAGGCGCTGCGCCGCCTCGGCGGGCAGGTGGTCGGGATGTCGACGACCTACGAGGCGATCCTCTGCGCCTCGCGCGGGGTGCCGGTGCTCGGGCTCGGGGTCGTCACCAACGGCGCCGGGCAGACGGGGCTCAGCCACCACGAGGTGCAGGACCGCAGCCGCGAGGCCCACGCGCAGCTGTCGGGGCTGCTCAAGCAGGTGATGGCCTCCGCGTTCGAGTGAGGCGCCTGGCTCTCGGGACAGGTCGCGGGCCGCGGTCGGCGTGACGCGGGTGGTGTCCGAGTGACCCTCATGCTGCGTGTCGGCGTGACGGAGCCTGTCCTTTCGGGCAGGTGGTTGCGAGCCGGGGCTCCGGCGTGCTAGCTGGTGCGCGGTGCAGAAGCTGCTCGCCGCCGTGCACGCCGCCGCGAGCCCGCGCGACTGGTCGCGGGGGGTGGAGCTGGCGCGCGCACAGGCGGTGGTGCTGGTGCGCAGCGGGGCGGACGAGGTGGTGGTTCAGGTCGCGGTGAAGGGGGCGGCGCTCAGCCCGACGGTGACGCTGTGGCCGGACGAGGCGGAGTGGAGCTGCGACTGCGACAGCCGGGCCGATCCTTGCTTTCACGTGGCGGCGGCGGCGATCGCCCTCAAGCGGGCGGCCGAGTCGGGCGAGGCGCTGCCCACGGCGAACGCGCGGGCGGGGCGGGTCGGCTATCGCTTCACGCGCAGCCCGGAGGGGCTGGTGTTCACGCGGGTGCGGGTGGCCGAGGGGGGCGAGGAGCGGCCGCTGGGGCACAGCCTGGCGCAGCTCGGCTCGGGGCGGGTGGAGGGCCCGGCGACGGTGGCGACGCAGGCTGACCTGGCGCTCGACCTGGCGCTCGGGGCCTTCGTGAAGCCGGGGGTGATGCCGCCAGCGCTCGCGCGCAAGGTGCTGCCGCTGCTGGTCGCGGGGGTCGATCTGCGCCTCGACGGCGCGCCGATCGGGGTCGATCCGCGGCCGGTCGGGTACCACGGGCGGGTGGTCGACGAGGGCGAGGGCTTTCGCGTGTCGCTGGGGCGCGACCCGGCGATCAGCGAGAACCTCGGCGACAAGGTGATCGTGCGCTGCGGCGACACGCTGCGGGTGTGGGACAGCAGCGGGCTCGGCAAGGAGTTCGAGGGGCTGAAGAAGGAGGGGATCTTCGTGCCGCGCGAGCGCGCGGTGTGGCTGGTGACGGAGTACCTGCCGGCGCTCGAGCGCAAGATCCCCGTGCATGTGAAGGCCCGCGAGCTGCCGCGGCTCAGCGATGGGCATGCGCCGCGGGCGGTGCTCGAGGTGCAGCAGAGCGGCGAGGCGCTCGCGGTGCTGCCGACGATCGTGTACGGCGACCCGGCGGTGGCGCGCCTCGACGGCGAGCGCATCGTGCCCTTCGGGCGCGTGCTGCCGCGGCGTGACCCGGAGGCGGAGGGCCGTGTGCGGGCGCTGCTGGCCCGCCACGGGCTGGTGCCCGGGGAGCGCGAGGTGGCGGTGGCGGGCGCCGGGGTGGCCCTGGCCGAGCGTCTGCGGGCGGCGGAGAAGGCCGGGCGCGGGGCGGTCGAGCTGCGCGGGGAGGCCCACCGCGGCTTCGTCCGCCTGGCGCCGCTGTGCCCGCGGATCGGCGCGGGCGGGCGGGGCTTCGAGCTGTCCTTTGAGACAGATGATGGATCACGTCGGGTCGACGCGCGGACGGTGCTGGCGGCGTGGCAGGCGGGGGCGTCGGAGGTCTCGCTGCTGGGCGGCGGGGTGGCGCCGCTGCCGGCGGACTGGCTGGCCCGTTACGGGCCGCAGATAGCGATGTTGCTGGCCGCGCGCGGTGCCGACGGGGAGGTGGCCGCGCACGCGCGCCCGGCCCTCGCCGACCTGTACGCGGCGCTCGAGACCCCGGCGCCGCCCGAGCTCGCGGGGCTCGCGGCGCTGGCCCGCGACTTCGTCGGGCTGCCGCGGGCGCGCCTGCCGGACGACCTGCGGGCTGAGCTGCGTGACTATCAGCGCCGCGGGGTCGACTGGTTGTGCCTGCTGCGCGACGCCGGGCTCGGGGCGATGCTGGCGGACGACATGGGCCTCGGCAAGACGCTGCAGTGCCTGTGCGCGCTGAAGGGTCGCTGCCTGATCGTCGCGCCGACCAGCGTGCTGTTCAACTGGGCCGCGGAGGTGCGGCGCTTCCGTCCGGGTCTGAAGGTGTGCACCTACCACGGGCCGCGTCGGCGCCTCGACCCCGAGGCCGACCTGGTGCTCACGAGCTACGCGATCCTCCGCCTCGACGCCGAGGCGCTGGCCGCCGAGAGCTGGGACGCGGTCGTGCTCGACGAGGCGCAGACGATCAAGAACCCGGACAGCCAGGTCGCGCGCGCGGCCTACGGGCTGACGCGCGCCCGCTGGCGCGTGACCCTCACCGGGACGCCGGTCGAGAACCGGCTCGAGGAGCTGTGGAGTCAGTTCCACTTCGTGATGCCGGGCCTGCTCGGCGGGCGTCAGGACTTCAGCGAGCGGCACGCGCGGCCGATCGCCGAGGGCGTCCCGGGCGCTGCGCTGCGGCTGCGCCAGCAGATCCGTCCCTTCTTGCTGCGTCGGCGCAAGCAGGAGGTCGCGCGCGAGCTGCCGCCGCGCACCGAGGTCGTGCTGCGCTGCAGCCTCGACGAGCGCGAGCGGACGATCTACGAGGCGGTCCGTGCGGCCACCGAGAAGGAGGTGGTGGCGGCGCTCGAGCAGGGCGGCGGGGTGCTGCAGGCGCTCGAGGCCCTGCTGCGTCTGCGCCAGGCGGCCTGCCACGCGGGGCTGGTGCCGGGGCAGCACGCGGAGCGATCGTCGAAGCTCGACCTCTTGCAGGAGACGCTCGACGAGGCGATCGCGGAGGGCCACAAGGCGCTGGTGTTCTCGCAGTGGACGGGGCTGCTCGACCGCGTCGAGCCGTACCTGCGGCGGGCGCAGATCGAGTTCGTGCGCCTCGACGGCAGCACCCGCGATCGCGGGGCGGTGGTCGATCGCTTCCAGGCCAGCGACGGGCCGCCGGTGATGCTGGTGTCGCTCAAGGCTGGCGGGACGGGGCTCAACCTGACCGCGGCGGATCACGTGTTCATGCTCGACCCGTGGTGGAACCCGGCGGTCGAGGATCAGGCGGCCGACCGGGCCCATCGCATTGGTCAGACGCGTCCGGTGATCGTGCATCGACTCGTGGCCGAGGACACGGTCGAGGGGCGGATCCTCGAGCTGCAGGGACGCAAGCGCGAGCTCGCGGACGCGGCCCTCACGGGGGCCGACGCCGCGGCCGCGCTCACGCGCGACGACCTGCTCGCGCTCCTGCGTTGACCGGCGGGTTGACCGGGTGAGGCCCTATGGGGTGCACGGCGCTGAGCACCGCGCTCTTGCGGTGACGCTCAGCCCTGGCTGCGGGCGTCCATGTAGCGCTTGGTGAGGGCCGGGTCGCCGGCGATCTCGAACATGAGGGCGTCGAGCTTGTCGCGGTCGAGGCCGTGCTTGCCGAGGATCTCGTCGGCCTTGTCGGGGGCGCCGGAGATCTCCTTGGCGAGGGTGGCGGCGAGCTGGATCTTCTCGTCGGCGGGGTCCGGCGCGGGCGGGGTCGTGTCCGCGGGCTTGGGCTCGGGCGTGGTGACGGTCTTGCTGTCCGGGGCCTTGGCGTCGGCCTTGGCGTCGGCCTTGGCGACGGACTTCTTGGTGTCGATCTTCTTCGCGGTGCCGGCCTCGCAGGCGGGCAGGGCGGTGAACAGGACGGCGGCGGCGAGGATGCGGGTGATGTTGTGCATGGTTGTGCTCCGTTCCTGTCGCTTTAGTCGGCGGGCTTGGGCTTGGGGCCCTTGTGGTGGGCCTTGCCCGGGTCGTGGTCGAGCGCGGGCGGGTGCCCGTCCTTGGGGTGGTCGCCCTTTTTGTCGTCGACCTTGTCGAGACGGTCCTCGCGCTTCTCGAGCCGGTCCTCGCGCTTGTCGGCGCGCTCCTCGGCCTTGTCGAGCTTGTCGCCGACCTTCTCGTTGTGCTTGAGCGCCTTCTCGAGGCGATCTTTCTCGGCCTGGAGGGCGGCCTTGTCGGCCTCGGCGGCGTCGGCGATGCGCTGGTCGAGGGCGCGCATGCGCAGCTCGAGGGCGTCGTGGTTCTCGCTGTTCTTGGCCTTGCCGGCGTCGAGCTTGGCCTTGAACTTCTCGTTGCGGTCCTCGTGCAGGAGCACCCGCTTCTTGCCCTTGGTGAGCAGCTCGCCCTGGCGCTCGCGCAGCTTCTCGCGCCATTGCTTGTTGAGCTCGCGCTGCTTCTCCAGCTTCTCGCGCAGGTCGGCGAGCTGCTTCTCGTCGAACTCGCCGGTGTCTTGCTTGCGCTCCTTGATCTTGGCGGCGAGCTTCTTGCCACGCAGGCCGGCGGCGACCTGCAGGCGGACCCAGCGACCGAAGCCCTTCTTGACGCCGCGGCTGCGGGTCTGCTCGGCCTCCACGGCGACGATCTCACCGGCGTCGCCGGCGGACAGGCCGCTGTCGCGGGTGGTGTCGAGGGCCTCCTTGAGCTCGGCCTCGTCGACGCCGGCCTCGCGCGCGTCGGCGGCGGCGATCGGGAGGTTGATGACCGAGAGGATGTCGTCGCCGAGGGCGTCCTGGTCGGACACGGTGATCGTGGCCGAGGCGGAGGCCGCGATCGACGCGCCGGCGGCCGTCTTGGCGGCGGTGGCCTCGGGCAGCGACGGGGTCTTGTCGTCCCGGGCGTGCGCCAGCGCGGGCACGCCGAGGGCCAGGGACAGGAAGGTGACGCAGAGCTTGTTCATCGAGGACTCTCCGCGCACAGGATAGACCAGGTCGCGGGGTTTCGGCGCGCAGGAACACGGGGGCCTGGGGCCCCGCAGGGGTCCGCAGCTGCCCGCCCAGGCGCTCAGGTGCCCGGGCCCTCGTAGTGGTCGGGCTCGTCGGCGACGCGGGCGTCGAGCCAGCCGGCGCGCGCGTCGGGGAAGGCGTCGGCGTAGGGGACGTAGGGCTTGATGTCGAGGACGGGCGTGTGGTCGAGGATGTCGACGCCGAGCACGTGGAGGACGTGGCCCTCGATCGCGGTGAGGCGCAGGCAGGACAGGCCGATGAGGTTCGGGCGGTGCGGCGAGCGGGTGGCGAACAGGCCGTGCTGGCCGTCCTGGTCGCGCGGCGAGCGGACGGCGAGGCCGTGGCCGCGGTTCAGGTGAAACACGAAGAGGCACCAGATCCGGTCGAACTCGGCGAGGCCGGCGAGGCCGGGCGCGAGCTCGGGGAGCAGCTCGATGCGAGCGGGCAGCGGCGCGTCGCCCTTGACCTGCGCGGTGATCGGCGGCTGGCGCGGGGTGCCGAAGCGCTCGGTGTAGGGCGAGCGCAGCACGCCGATCGGGGTGAAGCAAAACGGCTCGCGGTAGGCGTCGGCGTGCTTGCTGGTGTGGTCCTGCTCCGGCTTGCGGCGCTGCATGCGGCGCAGTCTAGCCACATACGAGTCGGATGCGCGCGTCCGGATCTCGCGGCCAATCGCGGCCAAACGCGGCCCAACGCGGCCCAACGCGCCGCGCTGGTTGACAGTGCACGCGGCGCGCTGTCACGATGGCGGCTCTGGAGGTGGGTATGCGTCGGGGATCGAAATTGGCTTGTGGTTTGGGTTTGGTGGTGTTGTTCAGTGGCTGTGGCGACTCGGGCGGGCGCGACTCGGCCGACGCGAGCACGAGCAATGTGACGACGACGCCGGCGACCGACGCGACGACGACGGGGGCGTCGGCCAGCACGGGGACGACGACGGACACGCCGACCAGCGGCAACTCGAACAGCGGGACGCAGGGCACGGGCGACACCTCGGCGACGGAGATCGACTTCACGACGGGCACGGCGGACCCGATCTGCGGCGACTCGGTGCTCGACCCCGGCGAGACCTGCGACGACGGGGCGGCCAACGCGGACGACGCGGCGTGCACGTCGACCTGCCAGGTCGCGGCGTGCGGCGACATGTTGGTGCAGGCCGGCGTGGAGACCTGCGACGACGGGGCGGCCAACGCGGACGACGCGGCGTGCACGTCGAGCTGTCAGACTGCGGTGTGCGGCGACATGCTGGTGCAGGCGGACGTCGAGGAGTGCGACGACGGCAACGCGGACGACACCGACGCGTGCGTGGCCGGCTGCAAGAACGCGAAGTGCGGCGACGGGCTGGTCGGGCCGGGCGAGCTGTGCGACGACGGCAACCAGGTCGACGACGACGCGTGCACCAACGAGTGCGCCTCGCCGAACTGCGGCGACGGCAAGCTGCAGGCGCAGCAGGGCGAGGAGTGCGACGACGGCAACCAGGTCGACACGGACGCGTGCCTGAGCACCTGCTTGAAGGCGAAGTGCGGCGACCAGGATGTGCAGGCCGGGGTCGAGGAGTGCGACGACGGCAACCTCGACGAGACGGACATGTGCACGGCGGCGTGCAAGCTGCCGACCTGCTCGGACAAGGCGAAGAATGGCAGCGAGACCGACGTGGACTGCGGCGGGAGCTGCCCGAAGTGCGGGCTCGGTGGCGCCTGCGCGATGAATGCCGACTGCGGGCAGGGGCTGTGCATCAACCAGGTGTGCGGACTGGCGAAGAGCTGCAAGCAGATCAAGGAGGCGGATCCGGCCAGCAAGGACGGCAATTACATGGTCGACCCCGACGGCGCGGGGCCGGTCAAGCCGCTGACGGTGCACTGCGAGATGGACACCGACAGCTGCGGCTACACCTGGGTGCGCTTCGACGACCCAGCGCTGCTCAATGACCAGAACCTGTACGCGGCGAAGTGCACGGCGGCGGGGATGGAGGTGCTGGTCACGCGCACGAAGCCGCACGCGCAGGCCTTCTTCGACTGGAACCTGTCGCAGAACGCGAACCTGGTCAACGTGTTCCCCAAGTACAACGGCGCCCAGGGGATCAACAACTGGACCGGCATCTGCCAGGGCGCGGCGTGCAGCTTCTGGATGACCGACAACGGCAACGGCGACGTCGGCTGCACCAACTACGAGCCGAACGGCGACAATAACACCGCGTATCGCATCTACCTGCGCCAGGCCGGCTGCGGGCTGCAGGGCAACTGGAACGACGCCAGCAACACGGTGCAGGTCCAGGGCTGGGTGGTCTGCTCGCCGAACGACTGCTAGTCGGCTGCGATATACTCGGCCATTCCTCAGCACCTGCAGGTCGACCCGGCCGCGTCCGCGGTCATGCCCCTGCCCCCCGAGCCGGCCGCTCGCGGGGTCTGGCGCGGCGTGCTGCGCCACGCGGCGTTTCGCCGGGTGTGGTTCGGGGCGATGGTGTCGTCGATCGGCACGTGGATGGAGGGGCTCGGGGTCCAGTGGCTGATGGCCCAGCAGACCGGCTCGGCGCTGATGCTCGGCGCGCTGGCGGCGGCGCAGCTCGGGCCGATGCTGGTGTTCGGGCTGCTCGGGGGCCTCGCCGCCGACCGCTTCGACCGGCGCACGCTGTTGTTGGTCACGCAGGCGGCGATGATGCTGGTCGCGGCCGGGCTGGCGCTCGCGGCCGGGCTCGGTCAGGCGACGCCGACGGTGCTGCTGGCGCTGGGCCTTGTCAACGGCGTGGCGATGGCGTTCAACATGCCGGCCTGGCAGGTGCTCACGCCGCGCCTGGTCCCGCGCGAGGAGCTGCACCGGGCGATCGCGCTGCAGGGCCTGCAGTTCAACCTGGCGCGCGTGGTCGGCCCGGCGCTCGCGGGCCTGCTGCTGGCGCAGACCAGCGCGACGCTGCTGTTCGCCCTCAACGCGCTCAGCTTCGTGGCGGTGCTCGCGGCGGTCGCGAGCACCCCGGCGGCGCCGCCACCCGCCGGGCCGCAGCCGCTCGCGCGGGCCCAGCTCGCCGAGGCCTTCGCGTTCGTGTTCGGGCGCCCGGGCCCGCGTGCGCTCATGGCGATGCTGGTGCTGCTGAGCGCCCTGGCGGCGCCGCTGCAGCGGATGCTGCCGCTGTTCGTCGCCGACGTGTTCGCCGCGGGGGAGACCAGCTACGGCCTGCTGCTCGGGCTGTTCGGCGCGGGCGCGGTGCTCGGCGGGCTGACGCTCGGGCGCTGGCCGAGCTGGTACCCGCGCCACCACCTGATCCCGCTGGCGCTCACGCTCACGGGGGCGTGCATGGCGATGTTCTGCGCGACCGAGCGACTGGTGCTCGGCGGGCTGTGGATCTTCGTCGCCGGGGTCGCGTGGATCTGGGCGTTTAGCAGCACGATCACGGCGCTGCAGCTGCTCGTCAGCGACAGCATGCGCGGGCGGGTGCTGGCGGTCATCAACGTGGCGATGTTCGGGGCGATGCCGGTCGGCAGCGTGCTGGCGGCGCTGCTCGGCGATCGCCTGGCGCCGCTCGTGCCAGGGGCGGCGCCGGTGCAGCTCGGGGTCGGCGTGATGGCGGTCGCGCTGGCGCTGTTCGGGCTGCTGCTGCTGGTGCTGCGCACGCCGGAGATCGATGAGCACGAGCCGACGCTGCCGCGGGCGCGCAGCTTGTGGCTCGGGCTGACGGCGGCGGCGCATCGGGCCGGGGCGGGTCGGCCTGCGGGTCGCGGATGACTTCGTGGCGCGGAGGATGTCTTAGGTCGTGGGGGCGCGGATGACGTCGCACGGGCCGGTGCGGTCCGGCTGGGCGTCCGCGAAGGCTCGAGAAGCCGGATGTCCGGGAGGGGGGTCGCCCTCAAACACGGCCTGACACACCGTCGCCGGGGTGATGCCCGGGTCTACGCCGGACTCGGTCGACCCCCCTCCCGGCCCTCCGGCAAGTGAAGCCTCCGCTCAAGGACGGTGCGGTCGGCCTCGCCGAGCGCCGGACCGCACCGGCCCTGAGGGCGCGACATGGCCGAACGAACATGTCCCTTATGACAGTAGCTCTGGCGCCGCGCCGAGCCAAGTCGCTACACTCTCGGAGATCATGATCCACGACGTACGCGCCGCATGCTTGCTGATCGTCGCCGCGGTAGCTTGACAGGCTCCGAGCCCGGGGACGAGAGCCTGACCATGAGCACGACGGACCTCACGGTCGCGACCGACCCCGCGAGCACCACGAACGCCACGGGCGAGGTGCCGCCCGATCTACCCGGCGTGTGCGACGAATACCGCGACGACGCCCCCGGCGTGGACATAACGATCCGCCTCCAGAACAGTGGCCGCCGGGACGCTATGCGCCAGTCACCGCCCGCACATAGCCGAGGAGTTCTGCAGCGAGACCGCCGACCCCGACGAGCTGTCCACCTGCAAGGGGACCAGTTGTGGCGATCAGGCGCGGGTGTCAAACTGACTGAGGCAAACCGACGGCGGGGCAGCACGTGGTCGACCAGCAGCGCTGCATCCGCCGGCCCCGATCACCGGGCAACCGCGGCGCGCGAGGGCAACGGTTGCTCCCGACCGCGAACTGCCCGCAGATCACCGGGCCGTTCCGTACTTACCCTCGCCCCCAAATTCCCACTGTGAACCTCATAAGTCCGCGGAACGGCCATTGAAAGTCCCCACCGTCTCGAGAACGGGGCCTCCAGGTATGCCGGTCCCCAACGTGAACTTCGGGTATGCTGGCGCGGCGCCCATGACCACCTATCTGACCTGGCTGCACATCTCCGATTTACACTTCTGTGCGCCGTGGACCGCGTGGCGTTCCGACCGACTCCTGGCGTCGCTAGCCGCAGATCTGGCCGCCCTCGAATCCAAGCACGGGCTACGCCCGGATCTCGTGTTCGTCACCGGCGATGTCGCATTCGGCCAGATTCGTGACGTGTCGGGCCTCTGCATGGCGGATCAGTACGAGAACGCCTGGCTGTTCCTGGTCGGCCTGCTCGACATCTACAAGCCGGCGCTCCCCCTCGAGAATCTCTTCATTGTCCCCGGAAATCATGACGTCGATCGCAGCAAGGCCCGGCAACCAATCAACGACTGGCTGAGCACCGTCAGTGCCAGGCGAGTCACCGAGATGATCCGCGACGCGGACCCGGACTGGCAGTTGATCGCGGAGCGCCAGCACGCCTATCTTAAATTTCTCAACGACCTCGGCGCCACACATCTGCTGGCCGACCCGAAGCGCCTCATCTTCGACGCCGTGCGCGAGATCGCAGGCTTGAAGGTCGGTATCGCCGGCTTCAACAGCGCCTGGTCGTGCAAGGGCGACAAGGAGAAGGGGCAGCTGTGGATGGGCGCCGAATGGCAGCTCCATACGCTCGAGCACCGCCTGGAGAAGGCCGACCTCCGCATCGCCCTCATGCACCATCCGGCCAGCTGGTTCGTCGAGCGCGAGGATCCCTCGCTTGCCCAGTGGCTCACCGCCCGCTTTCACATCTGCGCCCACGGCCACGAGCACGACGGCTGGGTCGCCCGGGATGACAACCACCTGCGCATCGCCGCGGGCGCGGCCTATGGCGACTCGGACCATGAGACCGGCTACAACATCGTGCGCCTCGACCCCAAGACCGGCACAGTGGAGGTCTGGTTGCGCGAGTACACCAAGAAGGGTATCGGCGCATGGAAGCCTATGGTCATTCCGAAGCGAACGGACGACCTCGGATACGCCGTCTACCCCGGACAGCTTCGCCTGCCGACGATTGTCCCCGTCCCGGCGAGCCCGGCTGCGGCGCCGCCCACAGCTCCGCCCACGCCGATCACCGTGCCGGCATCACCTGTCCCGCAGCCTGGGCTCGAGGGACCCGAGTCCCGGGGGATCCACGGCCGGGGTCCCGCGATCAATGCATTGCAGGGACGCCTCAACAAGAAGTCGGTCGTGGTCCTGTACGGCATGACGGGCATCGGCAAGACGATGATCGCCGTCGAGCTCGCTCGTCGGCTCGGATTCATTGATACAGTGCGCTTCATCGTCACTAGCCGCAATTGGACAATGATGGACGTCTTCGCCCAGATGGCGCGACTCTTCGACGATCAATATGAGCGCAAATTGAGCGACGTCCGGGGCCGACGCGACTGGTCGATCCTCGACGGCGCGCGCCCGGGCTTTGTGCTGATCGAGAACGCCCACCTGCTCTTCAACGACCACAGAACGACCGACAGCGAGCTGGCCGATCTGCTCCGCGAGTTTGCCGCTCGCGCGCCCCAGGTCAAGCTGATACTCGAGAGCAGCGAGGAACCGCCGACCGGCCTGTGTGACGTCGCAGGGGTAGGCAAACAGATGGTAGTGGGCTTGCCTCGTGAGGCCCTCGCCGCGCTCCTTCGCCGTCCCGAGCCCAGCGACCCCGGCCTGGGCTGGGACCTGAGCGAACGCGACCTCGACTATGTGTTCAATCGCCTCGGCGATAGCATCAACCGCGGGGCCCATCCCTTCGCGGCGCGACTGCTGGTGGCGGTCGCATCACACCACCGGGAGACACCGCGCCAAGTGCTCGAGCACCGCGTCGGGGAGTTGAATGAACGGATCGAGAAGCGCCTGTTCACCGAGCTCTTCGTCAACATTCTCTCCCCAACCCAGCGTCGAGCCCTCCACTTCTGTGCTCTCTACCGGGCTGGGATCCCTGAGGCACATCACCTGATTGCAATCAATGACGCGGTCAAGGATGAATTCGCCTGCCAGGTCCTGGAGCGGCACTGCCTGCTCGCGCACCAGGACCAGACGCTCTACCTGCACAACATCATTCGGGACCTCACGATGGTGCGCGAAGGCGGGGGAGACAACGCCGAGATGCACGAGGTGCTCGGTGACGCGTGGCTTGAGACCGTGCGTCATCTTCCCAAACGCAATCCGAGCCAGCTCCGCGCCGCCGCGGAAGCCGTGCACCACCTGCTCGCCGCGGGCCGCTACGATCGCCTGCCCAGGCTCGCCACGGTGCTCCGGCATAGCAATGATCTGCTCAATGAGCTGCGAGAAACCTCCCTGCGCTTGAACAAATCCGGGCACCACACCGGTAACCGCTGCGTGCTCGAGATCCTGGTCGCGCTGGAGCCTGATGTGCCGACCCACCGCCGCTTCCTTGGCGAGTGCATCGCCCGGCTCGATGGTAAGAACAGCCCAAATGCACTCGAGCAGTTTTTGGTGGCCCATCGGCTCAGCCCCGAGCGGCCGGAGAATCTGGCCAACGTCGGCCGCACATATCTCGCTCGGGGTGAGGCGGCGCTCTTCGTGCAGCTCGTCGACGATCTACCGCCCGCGATCCAGAAACAGGCGATCAATGACCACGTGGCGTGCATCCTCGCGAATGTGCGCGAGGACCTCGGCCAGCACGACCAGGCCTCGCTGCTCCGGCGTCGCCTCATCGACGATGGCTCCCGCAATCCGGTGCTATTCAATGATGAGGCCAAGGCGCTTCTGCGCCTCGGCCGGCCCCAGGAGGCCCTCGACATCCTCGACAAGGCCGCCCAGGGCGCCTCCAACGCGTACACGGCTAGCATCCGCGGTACGCGCTCGAGGCCCTCGGCCAGCACGACCAGGCCAAGCTGCTCCGGCGTCGCCTCATCGACGAGGGCTCCCGCGATCCCGTGCTATTCAATGATGAGGCCAAGGCGCTCCTACGTCTCGGCCGGCCCCAGGAGGCCCCTCGACATCCTCGACAAGGCCGACGCCCAGGGCGCCTCCGATGCGTACACGGCCAACATCCGCGGCGCCGTGCTCGATGCCCTCGGCCAGCACGACCAGGCCTCGCTGCTCCGGCGTCGCCTCATCGACGAGGGTTCTCGCGATCCCGTGCTATTCAATGATGAGGCCATGGCGCTCCTACGTCTCGGCCGGGCCCAGGAGGCCCTCGACATCCTCGACAAGGCCGACGCCCAGGGCGCCTCCGGTGCGTACACGGCCAACATACGCCGCGCTGTGCTCGAGGCCCTCGGCCGCAATGATTGAAGCCAAGCAAGTCATGCTTGCCCAGCCCGGGCGCCGCTTCAAGCGACCGGTGGGGCGCTCACGCCAGTGCTCATCATCGAGGGCTCAGGCACGCGCGCGCAGCAGGCCCTCGGCCTTGAGCGCGGCGTGCACCGCCGGACGCTCGGCGATGCGAGCGACGAACGCGGCGACGACGGTGGTGATCGGCACGCCGTCGGCGCCGCTCTCGGGCTCATCGAGCGAGCTGAGGTGATCAGCATGGCAGTGCGAGACGAACGCGGCGTCGAGGCGGCGCGGACGACAACCGGCGGGAGCATGGCGCAAGAGACATGTTCATGCGGCCATGTCGCGCCCTCAGGGCCGCTGCGGTCCGGCTCTCGGTGACGCCGACCGCACCGTCCTTTAGCGGAGGCTTCGCTTGCCGGAGGGCCGAGAAGGGCCTCGACCGAGTCCGGCGTAGACCCGGGAATCACCCCGGCGACGGTGTGTCAGGCCGTGTTTGAGGGCGACCCCCTTCTCGGACATCCGGCTTCCAGGGCCTGCGCGGGCGCTCAGCCGGACCGCATCGGCCCGTGCGACGTCGTTGGCGTCGCGGCTTGTTCAGACGCAGCGGTCCGTGCGACGTCGTCCGTGTCGCGGCTCATTCGGACCGCAGCGGCCCGTGCGACGTCGTCCGCGCCACCAGGAGGCGCGGGCCGCTACAGCTGCTGCAGCAGGCGACGCAGCACGCCGGCGCCGATCGTGCCGAGCTCCAACAGCTTGAGGTAGGTGGGCATCTCGATCGTGGGCGCGCTGTACTCGGGGCGGACCCAGTTCTCGACGCCGGCGCGGTCGACCCAGCTCGAGTGCAGCGGGAAGCCGGGACGGATGCCGCGCTCGTAGGGGCCGGGGCCGAGGGTGCAGCAGGGGCCGGCGTCGAGCGGGCGCGCGGCGTCCCAGATCCACACCTCCATCGCCGCGCTGTCGGGGCCCCAGACCTGGGCGATGAGGTAGCCGTCGCAAACGCTGCAGGAGCCGGGCCTGGGCACGAAGGTGGGCGCCGCCATGAACCAGCCGGCGGGGAAGGTGTAGGCGCTCTCCAACTTCATGTCGTGGTCGAGGCGGAAGAAGCGGACGGTGTTGGCCGGGTCCTGCATGCGCTCGATGAACTCGGACAGGCCCATGAGGCGGCGCGGCGGCCAGGCGTCGTCGGGGCGGCCGCGGCGGAAGTTGGCGAACACGCGGGTGCTCATGGTCTGCGGCAGCCAGCCGCCGGCGACCCAGTAGGTGGCGTCGTGGCGGCGAGCGGCGCGGAGCAGGTTGGGCACGTCGGAGCCGCTGTGCTCGGAGAGGTAGGGCGAGAGCTGCAGCGGCGGGAGGAGGTTCAGGCCGAAGGGGAAGTTGGCGTGGTCGTCGACCTCGGGGAAGGCGCGGGTCTCGACCCGGCCGCTGCGCAGGTCGACGACGTGGCGGCGGACCTGGTTGAGGTCGGTGGCGGAGGAGAACATGCCGAGCAGGCTGGCGGGGACGGTGCCGCCGCCGACCAGGCGGTCGCCGTCCTCCATCTGGTCGGCCGGGTCGGCGCCGATGTTGTGCTGGCAGAACAGGGTGATGATGTCGTCGTCGTCGTCGTAGTCGGCGATCGCGTGGGTGAGCTCCCAGGCGAGCTCGATCTTGCGGGCGGGGACGTCACGGGATTCGCCGCGCAGGGCCCTGCGGATCGCGTCCTTGTGGATGAAGTAGACCGGGCAGCGCAGGTCCGGGGTCGCCTCGCGCATGCGGATCTTGAGCCAGCGGTAGAACACTCGCAGGTTGCGCGGCACCTCCTCGGTGCGCTTCTCGATCAGCCAGCGCCACACCAGCGGGGCCAGCGGCTCGAGCAGCGAGGCGGTGTTGAGCACGAGGTTGGCGTTGAAGATGACGAGGTAGTTGCGGGTGAGGCACAGCTGGTGCACCGAGGCGTGGCGCAGGATCACCGGCTTGCCGTCGACGGTGACGCGCAGCGGCGGGGTCGGCTCGCCGGGGCCGCCGTCCCAGGTCATGAGGTAGAGGTCGGCGCGGATCGGCTTGTTGACGCTGAGGAAGTCGGCGACCCGCGGGACGATGTTGGTGAACAGCAGGCGCGGCTTGCCGGGCTCGAAGTCGGGGTCGTAGACCGGGTGGCCCGAGGTCATGATCATCGGGCTGAAGCTGCTGCCGACGGCGGCGTGGTAGTCGCGCGAGCGGCCGACCGGGGTGAGGTGCTCGAGCGTGAGCGGTGAGATCTCGACGGGGCGACCGGCGTCGTAGGAGAGCAGGATACGGCGGCCCTCGTAGCCGCCCTCGCCGAGCACCGAGAAGGCGGGGATCGGGGCGGTGTTGGTGAGGTTCGAGGTGCCAAACCAGCTGAACTCGGCGAAGTCGGTGCGCACGAAGGCCTCGGGGGCCAGCTTGCGCAGGTGCCACGACTGGTTCTCGATGAAGCGGGTGGCGACGCGGATGAAGGTGCCGCCGCGGTCGCTGAGCGGCTCGAGGTCCATCGTCAGCAGGCGCCCGGAGGCGGTGAGCATGTGCGGGTTGACGGCGAGCTCGTGGTGCTCGTGGATCGACTGGTACGGGAAGACGGTGGTGAAGGTGCGGCCCGAGAGGTCGGCCGGGTACTCGCCGGTGCGCACGACGTAGCGGGCGCTGTGGTCGACCTCGTCGCCGTGGTAGGTGTGGACGAGGCCGCGGAGGACGCGTTCGTGGAACTCCTGGACGCTGGCTGACATCGGCCTCGGGCGCCGTCCGCTGGGCCAGGACGCGTCGTGCGCTCAGCGGCTCCAGAACAGGACGGCGAGGCAGAATACACCGACAATGGTGATCGCCAAGATGACGGATGAAATGCCGGGCATGGCCGCGGCGAGCACGGCGCTGATCAGCAGGAGGGCCGCGGTCCAGCCGATCCAGGCCTCGATCGTGATCGCCGCCATCGTGGCGATGGAGCCCAGCATCAGCAGATCGAGGGCCATCGTGGCGGCGACCGGGACGTCGAGGAAGACCGCGACGGTGCGGTGAAACAGCATGGCGAGGCTGGAGACAACCAGCCACGCGGTGACCCGGCGGTTGATCGTGTTCTTCAGCAGCGAGCGGCGGAAGAAGAAGATCACCAGCAGCAGGACGGTGTTGATGATCCCCCCGGCGACCGCGTTCATGACCGCGGTGGGCAGCATGTTCTGTTGCGGGCTGCCGAGGATCACGACCACCGAGAGGCCGAGGATGCTGGTGGCGATGATGCCGGCGAGGACGACGCGCTGGCGCTTGGCGACGCTGAGGTCGAACTCGGGGTCGCGGTCGCGGCCGGAGCCGACCTCGAGGGCGTCGAGCAGGTCGGCCAGGGTCGGCCAGCGCTTCTCGGGCAGGTTGGCGAGGCCGCGGATCAGGGCGGCGTTCACGGCGGCCGGGACCTGGGTGCCGGCCGGTGGGGGATGGATCTTGCCGTCGCTCAGGTTGATGACGAGCTCGAGCAGGCTGCCGCCGGCGAAGGGGTGCTTGCCGTAGAGCGCGGTGTAGAGGGTGATGCAGAAGCTGAACTGGTCGCTGCGCTGGTCGGCCGGGCAGTGACGGTGCTGCTCCGGGGCCATGTAGGCGGGGGTCCCGGCGATGCGGGCGTTGCTGCGGGGCTCCTCGCCGGGGCGTTGGCTGGACTCGTCGCTGACCGGCCGCGTGGGCGGCGGGCTGGAGGTCGGCACGGTCGCGGAGATCTGGGAGCGGGCGGGCTCGCCGGGGCCAACGTGCAGGCCAGCGGCCGCGTTCGGCAAGGATCGGCCGGCCTCGCCGCGGGCGGCCGCGGCCTGCAAGGAGGCGCTGGCCGGCTCGGCGCGGCGGGACAGGCCGAAGTCCACGACGCGCACGCGCTCCTCGGCGTCGATGAGAATGTTGTCGGGCTTGAAGTCGGCGTGGATGACCCCGGCCTCGTGGGCGGCCTGGAGGCCGCGGCCGGCCTGGATCAGGACGCTGAGGGTGTCTTGCCAGCTGCGCGGCTGGGCCTTGAGCCAGGCGCCCAGGGTCTTGCCCTGGACGAACTCCATCGCGACAAACACCTGCTCGTCGATGCGGCCGACCTCGTAGACCTGGACGACGTTCGGGTGCGACAGCTTGGCCATCGCCCGGGCCTCGCGCTGCATGCGGGCCTGGTTGCGCGGGCTGTTGTCGCGGCCGGGTCGCAGCAGCTTGAGGGCGACGCGGCGGTCGAGCTCCTCGTCGTAGGCCGAGTAGACCACGCCCATGCCGCCCTCGCCGAGGGTGCGCAGGACGGCGAAGCGGCCGATGCGGGCGGACTCGCCGAAGTAGCCGGGGCGCGGGTCGTCGTGGTCGCCCTGGCCCTCCTCGGCGTGCGTGTCGTCGTCGTTGCCGAGCGACGGGTCGCCGCCCAGCGACGGGTCACCGGCGCGGCCCGGGAGCTTGTCCTGGGTGATCTCGGCGGCTGCGGCCGCGGCGATGATGCCGTCGCGCAGCTGCGGCTGCGACTCGGTGGCATAGCTGCCGCGCCAGACGTCGGGGTCCGAGTCCATCGTCAGGACTTCGCGCGTGTTGTCCTTGGTCCGCCGCATGCCGGGTCCGTGCCCGCGCACCCGCCCGTCGGCGCGCCGGGACAGAGTAACGCAGGGCAGCCCAGCTGGCGCCCCTGCGAGAACGCACACGGGTGGGCCGTCCGCTGCGGTGGCGGGCCGCTGTTTCATCGCGAAAGCGGAGCTTCCCGACGCGGCATCGCCGCGGGAACGGTGTACTTCCCGGTGGCTCCGCGCTATCACCCTGCGAGGTCGCACCCCGATGCAACGCCTGCTGCGCTATCTGCTGCCGGTCCTGGTCCTGATTGGCGCCGTGGCGGCGGCGCGTTCCCTGATGTTGGCCAAGCCGCAGGTCGCCGCCCGGCCGCAGGCGAAGCGCGAGCTGCCGGTGACGGTGCTGCGGGCCCAGCCCACGGCCCACCCGATCAGCCTGCAGGCGCTCGGTGAGGTGAAGCCGGTGCACCGCCTCGTGGTCCAGCCGGAGGTCAGCGGGAGGATCGTCGAGCGCAGCGCCTCGCTGCTGCCGGGCGGTCTGCTGCACAAGGGCGACCCGCTGATCCGCGTCGACAACCGCGACCACGCGACGGTGGTCGCGGCCCAGGCCGCGGCGCTCGAGCAGGCCACCGCGGCGCTGGTCGAGGAGCGCGGGCGCAAGCAGGTGGCGGAGTACGACTGGCAGGCCAACCTCGACAAGCTCAGCGAGGACGCGCGCGCCTTTGCCCTGCGCGAGAGCCACGGGCGCAGCGCCCAGGCCAGCCTGAGCTCGGCCCGGGCGCAGTTCGACAAGGCGCGGCGGGACCTCGGGCGCACGCAGGTGAAGGTGCCCTTCGACGCGCTGGTGCTCGAGGCGACGGCGGAGCTCGGGCAGCTGGTGACGCCGCAGACGGCCCTGGCGACGCTGGTGGCGATCGACCGCTACTGGGTCGAGGTGGCGGTACCGGTGTCGCAGCTCATCCACTTCGAGATCCCCGGGGTCAACGTCGCGATCGACGCGCGTGGTTCGGCGGCCAAGATCTTGCTCGACGCGGGCGGCGGGGTGGTCATCGAGCGCGACGGGGTGATCGAGCGGCTGCTCGGGCAGGTCGACGCGCGCGGGCGGATGGCGCGGGTGCTGGTGATGGTCGAGGATCCGCTGGGGGTGCAGCCGGCCGCGCTCAAGGCGGCGCCGGAGCAGAGCGGGCCGCGGGCCACGCTGCCGCTGCTGCTCGGGAGCTACGTGCGGGTCCAGATCGCCGGCGCGCCGCTGCCGGACACCACCGAGATCCCGCGGGTGGCGCTGGTCGACGACCACGCGGTGTGGCTGGTGGTCGACGACAAGCTGACGGCCCGCGAGGTCGAGGTCGCGTGGCGCGGGGTCGACACCGTGCTGGTCCGCGGTCTGAGGCCCGGCGAGCCGGTGGTCACGACGCCGCTGGCGAGCCCGACCGAGGGCATGGCGGTCCGCATCGAGGGCGAGTCGCCGGCGCTAATCGCCGCCTCGGCGCCCGCACGTCCCTGAATTTTTCAGTCGCAGCGAACGAAGCTCGAAGGAGGTCGCCATGAGCGAGCCCGCGGAGAAGATCGAAGGTCCGGGGGCGATCGCCTGGATGGCGCGCAACCCGGTGGCGGCCAACCTGGTGATGGTGTTCCTGCTGATCGGCGGCCTGTTGATGGGGGCGCGGGTCAAGCAGGAGGTGTTCCCGGAGACCGAGCTCGACATGATCTCGATCAGCGTGCCGTACCCCGGCGCGAGCCCGGCGGAGGTCGAGCAGGGCATCATCCTCGCGGTCGAGGAGGCGGTCCGCGGCATCGACGGGGTCAAGCGGGTGGTCGCGACCGCGGCCGAGGGCCGGGCCTTCGTGACCGCCGAGCTGCAGGTGAGCGCCGACAAGGAGAAGGCGCTGGCCGACATCAAGAGCGCGGTGGACCGCATCACCTCGCTGCCGAAGGAGACGGAGCGGCCGGTGGTCAGCATGCTGACCAACCGCTCCGAGGTGCTGTCGGTGGTGATCTACGGGCAGCAGAACCTCGAGGTGCTGCGCAACCTGGCCGAGCAGGCGCGCGACCAGTTCCTCACCGACCCGCGGATCACCCAGGTCGACCTCGCTGGTGCGCCGCCGCGGGAGATCTCGATCGAGGTGCCGCGCGAGCAGCTGCGGGTGCACGGGCTGACGCTCGACGCGATCGCCCAGAAGGTCACCCAGACCTCGCTGCAGATGCCGGGCGGCGGGGTGAAGACGGCGACCGGCGAGGTCCTGGTCCGTACCAACGAGCGCCGCGCGGACGAGCGGGGCTTCGCCGACATCCCGGTGGTGACGGGCCCGGCGGGCACCGAGATCCGGCTCGGGGAGATCGCCCGGGTGCGCAAGGTGTTCGCCGAGACCGACGAGTCGGCGAGCTTCGACGGGATGCCGGCGATCATGATCCGGGTGTTTCGCATCGGCGAGCAGAAGCCGCTCGAGGTGGCGGCGGCGGTGCGCGAGCAGAGCGAGAAGGTCGCGGCCTTCCTGCCGGCGGGGGTGAAGATCGCCCAGTGGCGCGACATGTCCGAGATCTACGCCCAGCGCATCGACCTGCTGATGCGCAACGCGTACCTGGGCCTCGCGCTGGTGATGATCTGCCTCGGGCTCTTCCTCGAGCTGCGGGTCGCGTTCTGGGTGACCATGGGCATCCCGATCTCGTTCATGGGCGCGCTGATGCTGATGCCCAGCCTGGACGTGTCGGTCAACATGATCACGCTGTTCGCGTTCATCGTCGTGCTCGGCATGGTGGTCGACGACGCGATCGTGGTCGGCGAGAACATCTTCGAGCGGACCCAGCGCGGCGAGAGCTACATCGAGGCGGCGATCGGCGGGACCAAGGAGGTCGGGGTGCCGGTGGTGTTCTCGGTGCTGACGACGGTGGCCGCGTTCACGCCGATGTTCTTCGTGCCGGGCTTCTCGGGCAAGCTGTTTAGCGTGATCCCGGTGATCGTGATCTCGGTGCTGCTGATCTCGCTGTTCGAGTCGCTGTTCATCCTGCCGGCGCACCTCGGGCACATGAAGAAGCCGAGCGAGAAGGGGGTGTACGCGGCGATCCATCGCCAGCAGCAGAAGGTCACCCGCGGGCTCGAGCGCTTCATCATTCGCTTCTACACGCCGCTGGTGCGGGCCGCGCTGCGCTGGCGCTACCTGACCATCGCGGTCGGGGTGGCGATGCTGATCGTCACCATCGGCTACGTGCGCGCCGGGCTGATCGGGTTTCGCTTCTTCCCGGCGATCGACGGCGACGTGGTGACCTGCGCGATCGAGCTGCCCCTACGGCGCCAGCGTCGAGCAGACGCGGGCGGTGCAGAAGCGGGTCCTGACGGCCGCCCAGGCGCTGCTCGAGGAGCGCGGCGGCGACTCGATCAAGCGCGGGCTCTTCGCCCAGATCGGCTCGCGCGGGCCGGTGATGGGTCCCGGCGGGGCCGGCAACCAGAGCAGCGGGGGGCACCTCGCCAACGTGCAGGTGTACTTCGTGGCCAGCGACAAGCGGGACTTCGAGACCTCGGCCTTCGCCGCCGAGTGGCGCGAGCGGGTCGGGCCAGTGGTCGAGGCGAAGTCGGTGCAGTTCAACTTCAACATGGGCCCGAGCGCGGGGCGCCCGGTCGACGTCGAGATTTCGCACCGCGACGACAAGGTGCTCGAGGCGGCGGCCAACGACGTGGTGGCGGCGCTGCGCGGTTACGGCGGCGTGACGGACGTCGAGAACGGCGTGGCGCTCGGCAAGCCGCAGCTCGACCTGACGCTGCGGCCGGAGGCGGTGAGCCTGGGGCTCAACGCGACGGACATCGCCCGCCAGGTGCGCGGGGCGTTCTACGGCAGCGAGGCGCTGCGCCAGCAGGACGGGCGCAACGAGGTGCGGGTGCTGGTGCGCCTGCCGGCGGCGGAGCGGCGCAACGAGAACGACATCTCGGACCTGCTGATCCGGACCTCGCAGGGCGGGGAGATCGCGCTGCGCGAGGCGGCGGAGATCAAGCGCGGCCGCAGCTGGCCGTCGATCGAGCGCGCGGACGGGCGCCGCATCATCCACGTCACCGCCGACATCCGCGACGGTGAGACGACCCCGGCGTTGGTGCTCGGCAAGCTGCAGGAGGAGGTGCTGGCCGCGCTGCCCGACGAGTATCCGGGGCTGTCGTGGGGCCTCGGCGGTGAGAACCGCGAGCAGCGCGAGTCGCTCGGCAGCCTCGGCACCGGGGCGATGATGGCGCTGCTGGCGATCTACGGCCTGCTGGCGGTGCCGTTTCGCAGCTACATCCAGCCCTTCATCGTCATGGCGGCGATCCCCTTCGGGCTGGTCGGGGCGATCGGCGTTTCATCGCCAGGGGATGTCGCAGTTCGAGGCGGTCGCGGCCGCGGGGGCGCGGCGGTTTCGGCCGATCATGCTGACCTCGATCACGACCTTCTTCGGGCTGGCGCCGATGATCATGGAGCCCTCGGTGCAGGCCCGCTTCCTGATCCCGATGGCGGTGAGCCTCGGCTTCGGGGTGATGTTCGCGACCGCGATCACCCTGCTGATCGTGCCGGCGCTGTACCTCGCGGTCGAGGACGTGAAGAACGCGTGGCGCTGGTTGATGGAGCAGCCGCGGGTCTCGACCGAGCCCGATCCGCCGGCGGTGGGGCCGGCCGTGGCGCGGGGCGTGGACGCGAGCGATCTGGAGGTTTGATGATGTCGTTTTTTCAGGACGCCCCGGGCAACCCCGACCTGTTCCTCGCGGATCCGACGCTGCGCGCCGAGCTGGCCCGCCGTCTGCCGGCGTCGCTGCTGACGCTCGCGCAGGCCCGCTGCGCGGCGATCGGGGTGGCGAGCACGGAGCTGCTGCCGCGCCTGGCGGCGCAGGCCGAGGCCCAGCCGCCGGAGCACGTGCCGTACGACCCGTGGGGGCGCCGCGTCGACGAGATCCGGACCTCGCCGGCCTGGGAGGCGCTGCGGGTGTTCTCGGCGACGCAGGGGCTGGTCGCGACCGGCTACGAGGCGGGGCTCGGCGAGCATCGGCGGGTGATTCAGGCGGCGCTGCTGCACCCGTTCTCGGCCAGCTCGGCGACCTACAGCTGCCCGCTGGCGATGACCGACGCGGCGGCGCGGGTGCTGATCGACCTGGCGCCGGCGAGCCTGCGCGAGCGCCTGGTGCCGGGGCTGACCACCACCGACCCGGCGTGCTTCATCACCTCGGGGCAGTGGATGACCGAAAGGACAGGTGGCTCGGACGTCGGCGGGACCGAGACGGTCGCGCGGCCGGCCGGGGTGGTCGGCGGGGAGCAGCGCTACACGCTGCACGGGGTCAAGTGGTTCACGTCGGCGACGACCTCGGAGATGGCGCTGACGCTGGCCCGCATCGACGACGGGGCGCAGGCGCCGGTGGCGGGCTCGCGCGGGCTGTCGCTGTTCTGCGTCGAGGTGACGCGCGAGGCAGGTCGCGGCTGGCAGGGGATCACGGTCAACCGGTTGAAGGACAAGCTGGGGACGCGGGCGTTGCCGACGGCCGAGCTGACCCTCGATGGTGCGCCGGCGACGTTGATCGGCGAGCCGGGGCGCGGGGTCGCGAACATCTCGGGGATGCTCAACGTGACGCGGCTGTACAACGCGATCGCGTCGGCGTCGGGGATGCGGCGGGCCTGCGCGCTGGCCCGCGACTACGCGGAGCGGCGGGTGGCGTTCGGGCGCAAGCTGGTCGATCTGCCGCTGCACGGCGACCCTGGCCGACATGGACGCCGAGGCGGCGGCCGTGCTGGCGCTGGTGATGGAGTGCGCGGCGCTGCTCGGACGCAGCGAGGCGGGCACCGCCAGCGAGGACGAGCGTCGGCGCCTGCGGGCGTTGATCCCGTTGGCCAAGCTGACGACCGCGAAGCAGGCGGTGGCGACCGCGTCGGAGGCGCTCGAGTGCTTCGGCGGCGCGGGCTACGTCGAGGACACCGGGCTGCCTCGCCTGCTGCGCGACGCCCAGGTGCTGGCGATCTGGGAGGGGACCACCAACGTGCTCTCGCTGGACGTGCTGCGCGCGGAGGGCCGCGAGGGGGCGTTCTCGGCGGTCTTGGCGGACCTGTCCCAAAGGTCAGAGCGGCTGGCGCGTCCGCTCAACCGGGTCGCGGCGACGGCGGTGCGCGACGGGGTGCGCGGGCTGGTCGCGGCGGGGCGGCAGGCGCTCAGTGAGGGCGGGGCGGCGCTCGAGGCGGGGGCGCGCAAGCTGGCGCTGCGGGCCGGGCACCTGGCGGAGGCGCTGTGCCTCGCCGAGACGGCGGCGGTGGATGAGGTGGCGGCGGAGCAGTTTCGCCGCTTCGTGGCGCTGCGCATCGGCTGAGCGGGCACGAGCGACGAGGCGCTGCCTGCCATGGTGGCCGTGGCGGGCCGTGGCGGGCCGTGGCGGGCGACGCCGCGGACGCGTCGTGGTGGGTGGCGCGAGCGATCAGCCGGGCGGGGGGACCGGCTTGGCGTCGCCGGGGATCGGGATCTCGACGTCGCCGAGGGCCGTCTTGTCCTGGTTGGTGATCTCGCCGTCGAGGTCGATGAGGGTGCTGTTCTCGATGCTGCCGCCGCCGTGCGGTGCCCTGGACGCCGTGCACGACGTTGGGGTGTAGAAGTCGAGGCGTCGCCGCTCATCCACACATAGCCGCCCTCGGCGAAGTCGTGGTCGACGCCGCCAGCGTTGCTGCCGACCAGCTCGCCGACCAGATAGGTGGTGCCCTGCGAGACCCAGGTCTTGGTCATCGGGTCGTAGTCGTACTCGTAGGTGGTCGACTGGTGGGCGCTGGTCTGCGAGTCGCCGACCATGGTGCGCTGGGACAGCAGCATCCAGCCGGTGGCGGCGAAGCTGAGGTCGGAGACGGGGTTCGAGAAGTCGGCGTTGTTGTTGGTGCCGAGGACCGAGATCTCGAGCTTCTTGGTGGCGGGGTCGGGGATGCCCTTGTCGTCGCTGTACGCGACCGACCAGATCTCGTTGCTGTTGGCTGACTGTCGGCCGGAGTCCTCCCACCACACGCTGTAGTAGAGGCGGCCGGCGCGCGACTGCACGGCCCACACGCGCTCGCCGAGCGGGGCGAACTGACCGTTGGGCTCGCCGGGGTCGTTGGCCGGGCCCATCGTGACCTCGCCCTTGGCGTGGTGGTGGTGCTGACGATGGTGCCGGACATGTCGAACTGGTAGATGCGACCGTCCTCGTGGTTGCTGGCGCGCAGGGTCTGGCTGACGCAGTCGTAGTTGATGTTGCCGATCGCGGGGCCGCTGTTGGGCACCGTGGCGAAGTCGGTGATCTGGCCGGTGAGGTGGTCGATGCGCTTGATCGTCGCCGGGCTCGGGTTGGGGCCGTAGACCGTGGTGGGGGCGACGTAGATGTTGCCGTCGGAGTCGAGGGTGAGGCCGAACAGGCGCCCGAGGTTGGCCTGCTGCCAGGCGGGGTCGTGGTACTTGGGCGCGTTGTAGTGAGATTCGGCGGCGGGGTCGGGCCCGAGATATCGAGCACGTGCAGGACATAGCCGTCCTCTTGCGCATTCGAGGTCATGATCAGCACGTCCTTGCCGAGGAAGTTGGCGTAGTCGGGGGCGGTGAAGGCCGGGAAGCCGCCGCTCGCGCCATAGATCTCGGAGGGGCGGCACGAGCCGGGGCCGCCCATCATCGCCCCGGTCGTGGTGTCCTCGCCGTTGCCGAGGTCGAACTTGAGGCCGCCGTCGTCGCCGGTGCTGCCGACGCCTTGCGTGGTGCCGCTGACGCTGTCGCTGCCGCTGGCGGTGCTCGTGGGGGTGTCCGTGGTGGCCTGGCTGTCCGAGACGCTCGCGCCCGAGCTGCTCGTGCTGCCCGCCTCGGTGACCGTCGCGGAGATGGTCTGCGAGGTCGTGTCACCGGAGCCGCTATCGCCACACGCGCTCACGAGGCCGGTCGCCACCACCAGGGCCGAGACACAGATACCGACGCGATTCAAGGTATGCATGGGATCTTCCTCAGGATATTGTCTCGCACCATATCACAGCCGCGCAGGCGGCGATGGGGTCTTGTGAAGCGCCTGGCCAAAAAATCACGGCCTGCAGGACCTGTCTCCTTGGCGCATGGAGGTCCGCGAGGAGCGCGTGGAGATCGCTCCAGCGGCGGTGCTAGCGAGGGGTGATACGATGGTGAACCATGCTGTTGATCGCCATGACGCTGGGGCTTGTGATCGCAGGAGGGCCCGCGCCGGTGGTGCCGCAGGGAGCCCCGCCGCCGCCGGTGTACATCGTGCCGCCGCCGCCGGTCGGTGAGCCGCCGCGTGGGACCTGGATGCGGGTCAGCGGCGGCCTGGCGATCGGGGTCGGGTCGCTGCTCGCGGTGTCGGCGTTGGTCTGCTTCGCGACGACGGATGCGCTGGCGCGGGACGATCTGCGGGGACGCGAGACGCTCAAGCTGACGGCCTTCGGCCTCGGGCTCGGGGCGCTGGCTCATCTCGGGGCCGGGGTGCCGCTGCTGGTGATCGGCAAGCAGCGCAAGCGTCGGCACGAGGAGTGGTCGCGGCGGGTCACGCTGCGGCCGCGGATCGCTGGCGGGGTGCAGGGCTTTCGCGTCGGGCTGATCCTGCGCTTCTGAGGGCTGGCGGTGGCGCCCGCGATCGCGGAGCGATCGGCCTCGTCGCGGCCGGGCGGCTCTGTTAAAGTCGTCGGCGGTTGACGCCAGCGGAGATCCAGCGAGCGCTCGAGGGGGACCGGACCGTGCTGGTGGGCCTGGTCCGCGCGCTGTTGCCGGTGATCAAGGTGGAGGTCGGCGTGGCCCTGGTCCGGCGCGCTGCCGCGGCGACGCGACCCGCGGCAGGAGGTCGAGGACTTCTCCACGACGTGCTCCTGTACCTGCTGGCGGACGGCGGGCACCTGCTGCGCATGTGGGACCCGGGCCGGGGGCGCTCGCTGGCCAGCTTCGTCCGCCTCATCGCGCGCCAGCGAGTGGCGAGGATCCTCCACGGGCACCGCGGCAACCCGTGGAGCGAGGACCCGACCGACACCGTGGCGATGACGGAGGCGCAGCCGGGCGACCGCGTGCTCGAGTCACGCGAGGAGCTGCGGCCGCTGCTCGAGCGCCTGCGGGTGCACCTCAATGAGCGCGGGCTCGAGCTGTTCCAGCAGATCTACGTGGAGCAGCGGCCGATCGCCGAGGTCGCTGTGGAGTTCAGATGACGCGCGAGGCGGTCGACGCGTGGAACACCCGGACCCGCAACCTGGCGAGGCGCCTGGCACGGGAGGGCAACCAGCCAGCCGGGCAAGCAGGGCAGGAGCGACGCGCGTGAGCCGGCGTGGGATCGTGGGCGGCCGCTGTTTGGAGGATGATCAGGGGGCGGGCGCATGAGCGAAGAACAGGACCCACTGTTGCGCGCGCTCGGCGAGGTCGAGCGCGACTACCAGATCCGCTACCCGAAGGCGTGGGAGCCGGCGGTCGCGGGCAAGGTGACGGCGGCCGACGTCGCGGCCGAGCGGGCGAGCATCGACCCGCCGGAGGAGCACGCGGCGTTCGTGGCGATGTTCTCGCGGCCGGTCAGTGACGCGGAGGTCGAGGGCCTGGTCGGGCGGGTGGCGGCGGTGGTCTCGACGATGCCGGTGGAGTCGACGCCGCCGCCGGGGGGGCGGCCGAAGCTGGCGCCGGTGGTGCCGCGCTTTCGTCGCAAGACGGCGGTGACGGCGGTGATGATCGCGGTGGTGATGGCGATCGCGGCGGCGGTGCTGCTGCAGTAGCTCGAGTGTGGAGATAGGGGGCCTACGGATCGGGCGATGATGGCGATCACCACGGATCAGGGCGTGGCCGCGTGGGCGTGGGGATGGGCCGGGTAGAACTGGCGGTACCAGCGGCGCATCTCGAGCAATTGGCGCTCCTCGGGCATGAGCATGGGCTTGCCCTGGTAGTGCTTACGGCCCCAGATGCCGATGTCGGCCTGGAGCTGCGACATCCACGAGCCGACGACGTAGCTGACCAGCGGGCGCGGGATCTTCTTGTCGGCGAACCAGCGGAAGCGGACGCGGTGCATCATGGGGTCGCCGGACTCGGTGGGGGTGTGGGTCTGGAACAGGACCATGTCCCCAGGTCCGGGAAGGTGAAGCCGAACTGCGCTGACGCTGCCGGGGCCGAAGAAGCGGACCTCGGCGGTGGCGGTGGTGAACTTCAGGCGACGGCCGAGGAACTCGAGCACGGCGATGTCGCGGAAGCCGGCAGATGCGGCTGCTCCGGGTCGTGGAACCACAAGACGTCGTGGTGGATGGTGATGCCGGGGATCTTGATGCTGGTGAAGGGCACGGTCATGCGACCGTGGAGGTATTGAAAGTGGGCGACGTCGGCGCTGTTCTCGGCGAGCTCGGCGATGTGGAGGCGAGCAGCCCGGCGTCGCGGCGGCCGCGAAACACGACGTTGCCGGCGTCGATGCCGGGAAGCGGCGCAGCTCGTACGGAGGCGGCTCGCCGCGGCGGGCGCGGTCCTGGTCGATATAGACGCAGAAGACGCCGTGGAAGTTGGTGGTGTACCAGCGGCGGGCCTTGAGGGCGGCGCGCAGCGGGGACTTTGTGTAGGGGATCTTGGTGACGTGGCCGTCGGTCGAGAACTGCCAATTATGGAATGGACACTCGAGGCAATTCTTCTTGACCGTGCCCTGGCTGAGGTCGGCGCCGAGGTGCGGACAATGGCGATTGAGCACGCCGATATCATCGGGGTCGCTGGCCGAGCGGAACGCGACCAGCTGCTCGCCGTCGATGTCGAAGCCGAGGACCTGACCGGGCCGCAGCTCCTCCTCGTGGGCGAAGGCGTACCAGCCGCCGAGGAAGGCGGCGGGGTAGCTGTCGAGTTGACGAATTTCGGCGGGGCTGCTCATGCGGACACCTCGAGGTTTGGGGCGCGCGCAGTGTAAACGGAAACGCCGCGGGCACCAGGGCCTGCGGGCGCGGCGGGGCGCGTTCGTGGGCGCGGTGGCGCCGAAATTCGTGCGGCGATCGTCCGGGTCACGCGCCGGGCCTTCGCGGACGGCGTGGCGAGGCATTGCGAGCTAACTTCGCGGGCGGCGGGTGGAGGCGCTGCGAGCTTGGGCACACGCTCAGCAGCTAAAGGCGGGGCCGACCACGCAGTGACCGTCGCTGCAGCGCGGCGCGGCCTCGCCGTCGGCGCAGGGCTGGAAGTCACGCCTGCGCAGCTGCTTCGGCCGGGCGATCGGGTGGCGGCGCGGGCTCGGGGAGACCCAGCAGTCGCGGACCGTCTCGCAGGGCACCGGGTCGAACCACGTTGAAGGTGCAGCCGCTCGCGGGGTTGATGCAATCGCAGCTCGGTCCGGACGTCGACCGGCTTCGTGCTGCGTATGTTCTGGGGGAGGTCGCCGTCGTCGGCGACGCAGATGCCCGCCGAGCGATCGACCACGCAGGCGCGCGGCTCACAGGCGCCGCTGGGCGGCGGCGGGGTGTGGGGTTTCAAGGTGCAGGCACCGGCGAGGCACAGGCAGGTGCCCGGGCTCGGCGAGGATTCCTCGCAGGCGGCAGGCAGCTGGGCCTCGACGCAGCGCCGGGGGGTACAGGGATTGTCCCACCCGCAATCCGCGTCCGCGCTGCAGGCGACGAACGAGCGATGGTCGCGGCCCGGTGGTGGCGATGCGGGTGGTGGCGATGCGGGTGGCGCGGTCGGCTCGGGGGCTGCGGGCGGTGGGGCGGGCTCGACGTCCGGGATGACGGCGTCGGTCGCCGGGCTCGCGCACGCCGCTGCGAGCAGGCCGAGGCCGAGGCCGAGTCGCAGCGTGGCGCGGTGCATGAGGGCGAGACTATCACGCGAGTTCACCGCGGGTCGCCCGGTCGATGTGCTTGTCGCCCTCGCGCTCAGTCGTTGTTGCGTCCGCGGTTGACGAGCCAGCCGAAGGCGGCGGCGGTGAAGAACATGATGAGGCTGTAGATGGCCGGGGGGAGGGCCATGACGCTGTTGTTGAGGAGGGTGGGGGCGGTGGCGATGGCGATGGCGAGGGTGCCGTTGTGGATGCCGATCTCCATGCCGATGGCGATGGACTGGCGCTTGTTGAGGCGCAGGAGGCGGGGGATGAAGTAGCCGACGAGCATGCTGGCGAGGTTGAAGCAGAGGGCGGCGGGGCCGACGGAGGCGAAGGCGTCGCCGATGATGGCGCGCTCCTTGATGATCGTGGCGGCGACGATGAGGATGAGGAAGACGGCGGAGAGGATGCGGACGGGGCGGTCGAGGCCGTCGGCGAGCTTGGGGCGGACGCCGCGGATCGTCATGCCGATGCTGACGGGGACGAGGACGATGGCGAACACCTGGATGACCTTGTCGACCTGGAGCGGGAGGACCTTGCCCTCGCCCATGAATGTGGTGAGGGCGAAGTTGACGATGAAGGGGAGGGTGAGCAGCGAGAGGACGCTGTTGACGGCGGTGAGGGTGATGTTGAGGGCCACGTCGCCCTTGGCGAGGTGGCTGAAGAGGTTGGCCGTGGCGCCGCCGGGGGAGGCGGCGAGCAGCATGAGGCCGACGGCGAGCTCGGGCGGGAGGTTGAAGCCGACGGCGAGGCCGTAGCAGACGACCGGCAGGATGAGCATCTGACACAGGAGGCCGACGATGACGGCGCGCGGGTAGACGACGACGCGCTTGAAGTCGGCGATGGTCAGCGAGAGGCCGAGCCCGAGCATGATGATGCCGAGGGCGACGGGGGAGGAAGATGGCGGTCAGGGCGCTGGATTGCATGGTGGGGAATGTGGGCAGTTATGTGGGGGTCAGGCCAGGAGGGCGGAGATTACGGCGAGCCAGGCGGCGGTGAATGCAGGCGGATGATAGCCGCCGCCGCCGAGGGCGAGGAGGCGGCCGTCGGCGTGGTGGTCGGCGAGGGCCACGAGGTCGCGGGCGACGCGGGCGTGCACCCGGGGGCTGTAGAGCAGGGAGCCGAGGCGGTCGCCGGCGAGGCCGTCGGCGCCGGCGTTGAGGACGATGAAGGCGGGGGTGTGGGCGCCCAGCCAGGCGAGCTGTTCGGGCCAGAGCGCGGCGAAGCCAGGGTCTCCGGCGCCGGCGTTGAGGGCGAAGGAGCGGGCGCGGGGGGTGACGATCGGCGCGGGCTCGGGCTCGTGGCCGTCGCTGTACCAGTGGCTGGCGGCGTGCTGGTGGATGTCGAGGAGGACGACGGGGGTGGTCGACGAAGGCGTCCCAAGACGCCGTCGCCGAGGTGGGCGTCGATGTCGACGCAGGCGATGGTTTGATCGGGGAGGAGGTCGGTGAGGAGCGCGAGGGCGAGGCGCAGTCGGGGTCGCATCGAGCACCGCACCGACCACGCTGGCGGCGGCGGCGGGCATGTGGGGCTGCGCGGGGGTCGGGCCGTGGTCGAGGGCGCCGCGGTCCTCGGCGCAGCGGCGGCGGATGAACTCGAGGTGAGCGGGGCTGTGGAAGCGGAGGAGCTCGGCGTCGGTCGCGGGCGGGGCGTCCTGCTCGCGGACCTGCGGGGCGAGCTCGCTGGCGCGGAGGGCCGCGGCGAAGGCGGTGAAGCGGCCAGGGTCGTAGTAGTGGCGGCCGTCGGGGAGCGAGCCGCGGGTGAAGCCGTACGCAGCCATGCCGGCGCCGGTGTAGACGGCCACGGGCGGTGGCTGGGCATCGTCGTCAGTGTCTCGCAGCGCGCGGCGGCTGTCCAATCTGCCGCGGCCTGCTCTGGTGGGGACGGCTGCGGGCGTGTTCATGTCTCTTGGGGCAGGTGCTGGTGGGCTGTCTCTGGGGACAGGTCATGGGCGGCTGGGTACCTCGACACAGGGGAGAGCAACGATCGGTGGCGCGGAGGACGTCGCACGGGCCGGTGCGGTCCGGCTGGGCGCCCGCGGAGGCTCGAGAAGCCGGATGTCCGGGAGGGGGGTCGCCCTCAAACACGGCCTGACACACTGAGGCCGGGGTTGCTCCCGGGTCTACGCCGGACTCGGTCGACCCCCCTCCCGGCCCTCCGGCAAGCGAAGCCTCCGCTCACGGACGGTGCGGTCGGCGTGACCGAGAGCCGGACCGCACCGGCCCTGAGGGGGCGACATGGCGGTTGGGACATGTCCCTGAGGCCATGTTCGGGCTGGCGTGGGAGGGCAGTGCGGTGGAACGGTGTCGGGTGGAGAGGCCCTGCTCGCGGGTCATGTTACCGTCTCGCCGCGGGTACTGGCCGTTGTTGAGGGTGGCGAAGTTATGGTATGGGGGTGCGCGGCTTCGAACCCGAGGTCCACTCTCCAGCCCTGTTCCGGACGGATCCCCGATGCCTGAAGATCAGCCGAGTCGCTCAGTCGCTGCACCGAAGGCCGCGCCGCGTTCGCTCGAGGCCCTGGTCGCCGAGCTCTGCGGCGATCCGGTGCAGCGTGAGCGCTGGTTCAACAAGGCGGAGCTCATGGAGGTCTTTGCGCGCTCGCTGAATGGCGAAGCGAGCGCGGCCTTTGAGCGCGTGCGTGCTGCGGCGAAGGGATCGGGCATGCTGGGTGGCGCGAGGGTCGAGTCTGCGGGTCAGCGTCGGGGGATGAAGTATCGGTTCGTGGTCCAGGCTGCTGCGGTGATACAGGCGCCCCCGGAATCTTCGGTGAAGGCTTCGTCGGCGGTGCCGCCCGAGTCGCTCGGCTTTCGCGATTTTCCCTCGCCCGCGCGGGCGGCCGGCGCGGGTCGGATCGAGGTCCATCAGGGGGATAATCTCGAGATCACGGGGAAGCTCCCCGCGGGTTCCTTCGACCTCATCTATATCGATCCGCCGTTTAACACGGGGCGGTCGCAGGCGCGGACGCGGATCAAGACGGAGCGTGACGACAATGGCGATCGGACGGGGTTTCAGGGGCGCCGTTATCGCACGACCGTGGTCGGCAAGAGCTCCTACACGGATACCTTTGACGACTATATGGAGTTCTTGGTGCCCAGGCTCGAGGAGGCGTATCGCCTGTTGAAACCAGGTGGGAGCTTCTTCCTGCACCTCGACTATCGCGAGGTGCATTACGCCAAGGTCGCCCTCGATCAGATCTTCGGTCGCGACAGTTTCATCAATGAGATCATCTGGGCCTACGACTACGGCGCCCGGGCGACCAATCGCTGGTCAGCCAAGCACGACAACATCCTCTGGTACGCCAAGGACCCGAAGAACTATTGCTTTAATTACGATGAGATCGATCGCATCCCCTACATGGCTCCGGGGCTGGTGGGCGAGGAAAAGGCCGCCCGCGGCAAGACGCCGACGGACGCGTGGTGGAACACGATCGTGAGCCCGAACGGCCATGAGAAGACCGGATATCCGACGCAGAAGCCGCTCGGCGTGCTCACCCGGATCGTCCGCGTGCACTCGCGCCCGGGGGATAAGCTGCTCGACTTCTTCGCCGGCAGCGGCTCGTTCGGCGAGGCCGGGGCCAGCTTCGGGCGCGACGTGGTGTTGGTCGACGAGAGCCCGGAGGCGATCGCGGTGATGCGGCGGCGGTTCGCCAACTATGAGGCGAAGTTTGTGGGGGATGGGGTGGCCGAGGAAGCGACGGTGGCGGGCGCCCAATCCCCGACGGGGCCGGAGAAGAAGCGGACGCCAGCGAGCTCCACAAGGCAGGTCGGACACGAGGTGGCGGTCGACCAGCGGAGCCTGTTTTGACGGGAGCGGCGTCAGCTCGGGATCAATCGCACAGGTTGTATTCCTGGAGGACGCGCTGGACCTCCTGTTTGGATTCATCGGAGAGTCGTTGCGATTTCGCAAGGACCTCTCGCATCGCGGCTTGAAGCCGCGGGAAAAGCTTGGCCGCCTCGATGGCGGCGCGGACGCGCGTGAGCAGGGCATCCTCGCTCATGACGCGGAGCGAGAGCTCTTGCAGGCGCTTGATGCTCAGCGTCACGCTTTCGAACGGGTTCTCGGTATGTTGCCCACGTTTCTTCCCCGCGGCCAGCCGAACCACGTCGTGGGCGGGTACGACGTACCAGGTGTGGTCACCCTCGTCGTAGACGATGAGGGTGATATATTTGACGGCACGGACCTGGTTCAGGGTATTTGAAGATGCGCCCTTGACCTCGACCGGGATGCCATCAATGAGCGCGTCGCCCTCGGCCTTGCGCGTGGTCGGCATTGGTATTGCCCCGGTGAGCTCGCAAAAGCGTTCCTCTGCCGGCTTGCCCTTGCCGCTGATCGTCATGAGCGCAGGATGCGCTGGGCTTAGGGGAATGTAAAGGTGATTCAGCACATCGCGTGGACACTCGCGCCCGGGGACCAGCTGCTCGACGTCTTCGCGGGCAGCGGGTTGTTCGGCGAGGCGGGGGCCAGCCTTGGGCGCGAGGTGGTGCTGGTCGACGAGAGCCCGGATGCGATCGTCGTGATGCGACGGCGGTTCGCGAATTATGAGGCGAAGTTCGTGGGCGATGGGGTGGCGGAGGAGCGGACGTCAGCGAGTTCCACCAGGTAGGTCTTGCGCATGGAGAGCTGATCGGCGCGGGGCATGGACAGGGGCCGCCTTGCGCGGCGATCGCTGCCCACTACACTGGCCGGCCCTGGCATGCCCAAGCTCTCGCACGAAGCGCTGGTCCACCTCGTTCGCGCCGCACCGGAGGCGATCGTCGGTCTGCTGCAGCGCGAGCTCGGGTTCGAGTCGTCGGCGATGGCCCAGCCGCGTATCACGGCGGCCGAGCTGGTGGACCTCAACCTCGCGGAGTACCGCGCCGACGCTGTCATCATTCTGGGCCCCGACGACACGCCGACCGAGGCGTTCGTAGTCGAGGCTCAAAGCGACGTCGATCTCCGCAAGCGCCGGACCTGGCCCCTCTACGTCGCCGGCCTGCGCGCGCGCCTCGGCTGTCCGGTCACCCTGGTGATCATCGCCCTCGATCCGCGGGTCGCGGCCTGGTGCGCCGAGCCCATCGACCTCGGCCGCCAGCGCGGCACGATCGTACCGCTGGTGCTCGGCCCGGCCCATATCCCCATCATCACTGACTCCGATGAGGCCCGACGTGCACCCGAGCTCGCCGTGCTGTCGGTCGCCGCCCACGGCAGCGAGCCGGGCGCCGAGTACATCGCGCTCGCCGCCCTGACCGCCATCCGCGGCCTCGACAGCGCCCGCGAGCTGCTCTACCCTGACTTTATCCTCGCCATGCTCGGCGAGGTCGCCCGCGCCGCCCTGGAGCTGCTCATGAATCCCGCCACCTACCAGTTCCAGAGCGACTTTGCCCGCAAGTACATCGCCATGGGCAACGCCGAGGGCAAGGCGCAGATGCTCCTCAAGCTGCTGCGGATCAAGGGCTTCACCGTCTCGCCCGAGCTCGCGGCCCGCGTCGAGTCGTGCAAGGATGTGGACCAGCTCGATCTCTGGGCCGAGCGCGTCGTCACCGCGACCAGCCTCGACGACATCTTCCCGGCCGCTCGCTGAGGCACCGTCAGCACCTGCATCCTCCGGTCACGCCGCTGCCATTCCTCTATCTGAGCACCGGCGATATCACCAAGTTCACCTGATCAGCCCATCTCGTGGAGCGCCAGCAGCTCGCGGCCGACCTCGCCGAGGCGCTGGAGCTCGTTGCGGGCCTCGGTTGCGAGCTGCTGGCCGCGGGCGGGGTCCTGCTTCGCGTCGACGAGGGCGCGGCCGAGCCAGGCGCGGAGGTCGGCGCGGAGGGGTTCGCCGCGAGTGACCTGATCGGCGAGGGGGAGGGCGCGCTCGCAGTCGGGGATGGCGTCGGCGGGGCGGTGCAGCAGCACGCGGGCGCGGCACAGGCCGCGCAGGGCGAGGGCGGTGGACTCGTCGTCGTGGTGTTGTTCGGCGAGGGCGAGGGCGGCCTGGTGGTGCTGCTGCGAGGCGGTGAGGTCGCCCTGGAGGGCGAAGAGGTCGCCGAGCTCGAGGTCGGCGCGCATGACGTCGGGGTGGTCGGGGGAGCGGGTGGCGAGGGCGAAGCGGTGTTGTTGTTCGAAGTGTTCGCGAGCGAGGGTGAGGTCGCCGCGGGCGAGGGCGAGGCGGCCGCGGACGAAGTGGAGGACGACGAGCTCGGAGGAGAGCTCGCCCTTGGCGGGGACGTAGATGCGCTCGAGCTCGGCGAGCTCGCGTTCGGCGCGGTCCCAGCGGCGCTGCTCGAGGGCGGTGTAGGCGAGGTTGACGCGGATGAGGCCGACGTTCAGGTGGTCGCGGCCGACGCTGGCCTCGGCGATGGCGAGGCCCTCGTGCCAGCGGGCGACGGCGGCGTCGAGGTCACCGGCGTAGAACTCGACGGCGGCGCGGCTGTTGGCGAGGCGGATGAGGTCGGGGTGGCGCGGGCCGAGCAGCTCCTGGTCGATCTGCCAGGCGCGCTCGAGCAGGGCGCGGGCGTCGGTCGGGTGGCGGGTGAGGATCTGGTTGTTGGCGAGGCCGAGGAGGCCGCCGGCGGCGGCGAGGGAGGTCGGGCCGTCGAGGCTCTCGGCGAGTCGGAGGGCGCGCTCGCAGTGCGGTTTGGCGGCGTCAAGCTGGAGGCGGTCGTTGAGGAAGTTGCACGAGATGCGGGCCAGGCGGACGTGCTCGCGGCCGACGGGGAGGCGGGCGGCGAGGCCCTCGGCGACCTGCAACCAGCTCTCGCCCTCGTCGTAGTGCGAGAGCACGATGCCGGCGACCGCGGCGAGCTCGTTGGCGGCGGCGAGGGCGAGCTCGTCGTCGCCGGCCTGGAGGGCGAGGCGGGTGGCGGCGAGCAGGGCGAGGCGGGCGGGCTGGGGCTGGCCGGCGCCGCCTTGGGCGCGGCCGAGGGTGAGCTGGAGGTCGGCCAGGGTGGCGGTGTGGTCGATCGCTGTGCTTTGTTGTTCGCGGGTGAGGGCGACGGCGGCGTCGTACTTGCCGGCGGCCGTGAGGGCGCGGGCGCGGGCGAGGGCGAGGCGCACGGGCTCGGCGGCGGGTGGTGGCGGGGTGGTGGCGCCGCGGGTGGCCGCGTCGTCGCAGCTCTCGGGCCGCGGGAGGGCGCTGGCCGACTCGACGGCGCGGCGCAGGAGCTCGGCGTCGGCGTCGGCCCACAGGGTGGCGCGGGCGGCGAGCTCGCGGGTCTGGCGATCGAGGCAGGCGAGGCGGAGGTCGAGGGCGGGCTGAGATTGTCGGTGATGGAGATGGGTGTCGGCGCAGGCGCGGGCGCGGGCGGCGAGCCAGCGGGTCTGCCAGGCGTCGGCGAGGCGCAGGACCTGGGCCCAGGTTGCAGATGCATCGTTGCGGGCGAAGGCGGCCGCGCCGGCGTTGCGCAGCGGGTCGTCCCAGGTGCCGGCGAGCAGGCTGGCGTCGCCGGTGCACGCGGTGACTGGATCGATCGCCTCGGTGGGCTCGGTCGGGTGGCGGGCGGCGAAGGCCGTGACGCCGCCGGCGATCGCGAGGCCGGCGAGGGCGAAGGTCCAGCGGCGCGGCGTCGGGCTCGCGGGGGCGAGCGCGGCGAGCAGGGCGGGCATGTCGGGGAAGCGGTCGTCCGGCTCGATGGCGAGGCCGCGGCGCAGCGCGAGGGAGAGCCGTTCGGGCACGCGGGTGTCGCGGGGCGGCGGGCGCAGCTGGCCCTGCAGGACGTTGGCGGCGAGGTTGGCGAAGGCGTCGCCGGCGAAGGGGCGCTGGCCGTGGAGCGCCTCCCACAGGGCGACGCAGAAGCTGAACTGGTCGGTGCGCGGGTCGACCTTGGCGGCGAGGAACTGCTCCGGGGCCATGTACGCGGGGGTGCCGAGCAGCATGCCGGTGGTGGTGAGGTGGAGGCTCGGGTCGCCGCCGCGGGCGGTGTCGGCGAGGACGGCGGTCTCGTCGGGGAGCTCGTCGTCGCTGGCGGCGGCGCGGGCGATGCCGAAGTCGAGGACGCGGGGTCTGGGTGCGCCGTGTTCGAGGGCGACGAGCACGTTCTCGGGCTTGAAGTCGCGGTGGACGAGGCCGGCGCGGTGGGCCGCGGCGAGGCCCTCGCCGGCCTGGCTGTAGACGGCGACGATCGCGGTCCAGTCGCCGGCGTGGTCGCGGGCCCAGGCGGCGAGGGTGGGGCCGGCGATGTACTCCATCGCCAGGAAGACGCGGCCCTGCCAGACGGCGACGTCGTGGACGGTGACGACGTTGGGGTGGGACAGCCTGGCGATCGACCGGGCCTCGCGGAGCAGGCGGGCGCGGGCCTGGTCGGCGCTGCTGCTCCGCAGCGGTCGCAGCAGCTTGACGGCGACGCGGCGGTCGAGCTCGGGGTCGTAGCAGAGGTAGACCTCGCCCATGCCGCCGACGCCGAGCAGCTCGAGCATGACGAAGCGGCCGATCGCGTCGCCGCGGCGCAGCTTGCCCTGGGGTGGATCGTCGCTCGTCGGGGTCTCGTCGTCCGCGTCGTCGCCGAGGGTCTGGCCGAGGTCGCCCTCGAGGGTCGCGTTGCCTTGCTGTTCGGGGCGGGGATCGCCGTCGATCGCCTGCGTGCGCTCGAGGCCGAGGGTCGGGTCCGGACGGCGTCCGTCGTGCATGCTCGCCAAGCGGCGCGATGATACCCAAAAGCGGCCGCGGGTCATGCGCGCGCAGGCGCGGAGGTGCACGGGCCGGTGGCGGGCCCCGGGATGACTAGCTGCGGCGGCGCTCGGCGGCGGCGGGGCGGGCCAGCATGACGGCGAGGCGGTCCTGGTCGAGGGGGTCGTCGCCGTCGAGGATGCGGATGACGTCGGGGAGGCGGTCCTGGCCGAACACCAGCTCGTCGGCGACGGCGAAGGTGGGGACGCCGAACACGCCGCGGGCGGCGGCGGCGTTGGTCGCGTCGATGAGGCTCTGTTTGGTCGCGGGGTCGGCGGTGGCGGCGAGGAGGGCGTGGCCGTCGAGGCCGACGTGGCCCAGGGCCTCGCGGAGGGCGTCGGGGTCGGCCATGTCGATCCCGCGGCCCCAGCCGGCGTCGACGATCGCCCCGAGGGCGCGGCCGCGGTCGGCCTCGGGGGCCGCGATCACGGCGCGCAGGGCGGTCAGCGGGTTGAAGGGGTGGGTGGCAGGGCCGCGCAGCGGGAGGCCGAGGGCGTCGCAGCGGCGGAGGATGTCCTTGAAGGTGAAGACACGCTTGGGTGCGATCTCGGCCGGGCCGAGCTGACCGAAGTAGCCGAGCAGGGCGGCGAGCAGCACCGGTCGCACGCGCAGCGTGAGGCCGGGGCGGACCTGCTGCAGGGCGACGAGGCGGTGCCAGGCGATGTACACATAGGGCGAGATCGGGTCGGCGTAGAAATCGAGGGTGGTGGTCGCCGTGTGCCTGAGCGTGTGCATGAGATTGTTGGGTGCCTGTCTGAAAAGAGATGATAGTGCGCGAAGGTAGTGATTGACAGCGGTCGTGGAGGCGAGTAAGGTCGCCGGCCTCAGGATCGCGTATGTACGTCCTTGCTCAAAGCGCCCTCGTGGCCACAGATCGCCGGTTAGCGGCCGATCTGTCGCGCCCAGGATCGCCGTGCGGACGCCTCGCGGGACCCTCCGAGGCGTGAGCCGGCGGGCCACCTCCGGGTGGGTCCGGGCGGCACGATTCGGCGGATGAGGGGAGTTCGCGGCCTTGCGGGGCTGTGAGGATGATGGACGCGGGACCCGGGCCCCCGCGTGAGGCCCGGGTGGCCGCCGGGTGGCCGGTAAGATGGTGAGCGAGCCCGAGAGGAACAGGGGATTTATCATGTCGACCTTCGCCGTTCTTGTAGTGCGTGTGGTGATCGAGCCGCACGATAACGCTGACGCCCTCGAGATCGCCCGCGTGGGCGACTACCGATCGATCGTCCGCAAGGGTCAGTTCACGACCGGGGAGCTGGTCGCGTACATCCCGGAGCAGTCGGTGCTGCCGGAGGTGCTGCTCGATGAGCTCGGGCTGCGCGGCAAGCTGGCGGGCAAGGAGGGCAACCGCGTGAAGGCGATCAAGCTGCGCGGGGTGCTGTCGCAGGGGCTCGTGTACCCGGCGCGCGCGGGCTGGGTGGTCGGGCAGGACGTGGCCGGCGAGCTCGGGGTGCACAAGTGGGAGCCGCCGGCCCCGCCGGCGCACATGAACGGGGTGGTCTACGGGGCCGGCCTCGATCGCTGCATGCGCTACGACATCGAGAACTTCAAGGCGCACCCGGAGGTGCTCGTGGCTGGCGAGGCGGTGGTGTTCACGGAGAAGATCCATGGCACCTGGTGTCAGATCGGCTACTTGCCGCCGGCGATGATCGACGATCAGGGGCACCTGGTCGTCAGCTCGAAGGGGTTGGCGAGCAAGGGTCTGGCGTTTCGTCCCGATGCGGCGGAGAACGTCGATAACCTGTACTTGCGGGTCGCGCGGGGCCTGCAGGTGGACCGCAAGATCAGCGAGGTGTTCGTCGCCGAGCTGGCGGCGGAGCAGCCGATCTTCGTGCTCGGCGAGGTGTTCGGGGCGGGGGTGCAGGACCTCGCCTACGGCGCCAAGCCGGACGCGAACGGGACGCCCGGGTTTCGCGTGTTCGATATCCACGTCGGCCGGCCGGGCCAGGGGAGCTACCTCGGCGACGAGGCGCTGGAGCGGGCCTGCGCGGCGCTGGGGTTGCCGCGGGTGCCGGTGCTGTACCGCGGGCCCTTCTCGCGCGAGGTGATGCAGGCGCACACGGACGGCAAGGAGACGGTCACGGGCAAGGGCATCCACATCCGCGAGGGCATCGTGGTGCGGCCCTGCGTCGAGCGGCGCGACCCGGAGCTCGGGCGGGTGCAGCTCAAGAGCGTGTCGGAGAAGTACTTGCTGCGCGCGGGCGGCACCGAGTACAACTGAGCGTGAGGCGGTCGGAGCTCCGGCCGCCTCACGGTTTTTTATGCTGCGATCTGTCGTCGTTACCGGGCTGTTGTGGGGGTGGTTGTTGGCGCTGGGTGCCTGTCCGAAGGGACAGGTGTCGGAGAGCACGGGCGAGAGCACGGGCGGGACCGACGCGAGCGCGAGCGCGGGGATGAGTACGACGGCGGCGGTGCCGACGACGGGGACGGGCGCGGGCGGGGAGAGCAGCACCGGGGCCTTGGCGAGCACGGGCAGCAGCGGGGTCGAGGCCAGCAGTTCGGGCGGGGGCGGGTCGTCGAGCACGGGCGCCGGGGCCAGCACGAGCGGGTCGTCGAGCACGGGCGAGGTGGGGAGCAGCGGAGGGGCGGGGAGCACGGGCGAGGCGCAGCAGCTGTTCGACTGCTTCGGCTGCACCTGCGACGCGCAGGTGAGCTATTGCCGGCAGGTGTTCGCGGGCTTCAAGGGGCCGGAGCCCGGGGCCTGCCCGGTGGTGCCGGAGGAGGGGCTGGGGAGCGGCTGCGTGCTGTACCCGGTGGACTGCGAGCCGCCGAAGTGCGACTGCTTGCCGCTGATGAACAACAACTGCTTCTGCAACGAGCAGGGGCCGGGTGAGTTCGAGGTGACCTGTCCGCTGCCGTGATGCGGTGGTGGGGCGGGCTCAGGCGACCTCGACGAGCGGCTCGACGCAGGCGGGGTCGTCGTGGCGCGGGCTGTTGACGCGCGGTGAGACCGGGGTGGTGGAGAGCAGGTCGTCGGGCGCGGGGAGGAGGAGGTCGGGGCCCGGGCGCCCCGGGCCGAGCCAGCGCTCGAGGCCGGGCAGCGGCAAGATCACGGGCATGCGATCGTGGTGGGGGGCGAGGGTCGCGTTGGCCCGCGTGGTGAGGATCGCGAAGTGGCGCGTGACCTCGCCGGTGTCGCGGTCGATCTGCTCGCGCGAGATGCCGGCGAGCACCATCGTCGCGCCGTCGCGGCGGCGAAACCACAGCGGACGGCGCTGCGCCTTCGGGCCGCTCCACTCGAAGAAGCCGTCGGCGAGCACGCCGACGCGACCCTGCGCGTAGGCGTCGCGGAAGCTCGGGAGGGTGGCGACGGTCTCGGCGCGGGCGTTGATGAAGCCGCCGGGGCGGCGCTCGTCGCCCCACGGGCTGGCCAGGCCCCACACGCCAGGCTCGAGGCGACGGTGCTCGCCGACCTGGCGCAGCAGCACGGTGACGGCGGTCGGGGCGATGTTGTAGTGCGGGGCGTGGGTGGCGAGCAGGCGCGGGTCGATCTCGGCGGCGACGAGGCGGGCGAGGGACTCGATGTCCGGGGTCGTGAGGGTGAAGCGGCCGCACATGCGGGGCAGTGTCGCGTGCCGGCGCGCGCTTGGCTATGCTCGCGGCCGTGGCGGCCTGGCAAGACGGTGAGAGCGGGCTGTTCCTGGCGCTGCGGCGCTTCCTGGGCCGCTTCGAGGTGCGGCTGTTCCTCAGCGCGTGCATCGTCGTGAGCCTGCTGCCGCTGGCGGAGGTGCGGCAGCTCGACGTGGTGTTCCTGGCGGTGTTCGGGGTCGAGTTCTTGCTGCGGGCGGCGCTGGTGCTGCGCAGCGAGGACGGCGAGGGCGGCTGGCACTGGCCGCAGCGCGGGACGCTGCTGCTGCTGCTGTTCGACCTGCTGGCGCTGGTGTCGTTCTTGCCGCTGGTGGCGCACGACACCCCGTGGATGCGGCTGCTGCGGGTGATCCGTCTGGTCGCGCTGCTGAGCTACTGGGCGCCGGTGATGCACGACCTGCGCTCGGTGCTGCTGCGACGCGAGCGCTCGCGGCAGGTGCTGGTGATGGGTGCGATGGTCGGGCTGCTGTCGTTCACCGGGGCGCTGGCGCTGGAGCAGCTCGAGGCGGGCGCGGGCGCGGTGGACTACGACGAGGACGGCGCGGTCACGACGTCCGACCGTCGCTTCTTCGTGCATTTGTGGTGGGCGTTTCGCCAGATCCAGGACCCGGGCAACATGCTCGCGGCCCCGAGCTCGGCGGCGGCGGTGGTCGTGAGCATGGTGCTGACCGTGTTCGGCCTGCTGCTGGTGAGCTTCTTGATCGGGCTCGGCACCGACGTGGTGCGTGAGGTGATGACGGTGAGTCACCTGCGCTCGCCGGGCCTGGCGGGGCACACGGTGATCGTGCACGTGAACTCGTCGACGGGGCAGCTGCTCGAGGAGCTGGTGCGCTACTACCAGAAGTTGATCCCCGAGGGCTCGCTGTCGCGGCGGTGGGTGCGTCAGCTGGTGGACAACGCGCGGCGGGTGGTGTTCGGGCCGCGCTATGTGGTGGTCGGGCGCGGCGAGGAGCGGCCGAGCTTCCTGCGCAAGCCGGCGCTGACGCGCATCGTGTACCGCTCGGCCCGGGCATCGCATCCGGACTTCATGGTGCGCGCCGACGTGGCCCGGGCGCAGCGGGTGGTGGTGCTGGCGGACCTCGAGGCGCAGAACCCTGACGCCGAGACGATCCACGCGCTGCTCATGATCCACGACGCGCTGCGGCCGGACGTGCACAAGCAAGCGTCACCGCAGTCGCCGCAGTTGGGGGCGCGCAAGCAGGTGCCACGCACGGGGCGGCGGGCGTCGGACGGGCACCACACGCAGGTGCCGGAGCGGCTGCTCATCGCGGAGATCTTCGACGAGCGCAACCTGCCGGCGGCGTGGGCGGCGATCGATCGCGGCGCGGGCGGGGCGGCGCGCGGGTCGGGGGCGCCGGATCTGCGGACCTTCGTGATCCCGATCGAGCGCCTGGTCGGGCTCTTGCTGGCGTGTGTGGCCCGCATCGATGGGGTGGGGCCGGTGCTCGAGGAGCTGCTGGCGAGCCAGGGGCACGAGATCTACACCTGCTTCTTTCCCGAGGCGGAGCTGACCACGCGGCCGCGGCTGCCGGGCAGCTACGACGACGCGATCGCGGAGCTGCGCGCGCGGGCCTTCGCTCGCCCGCCGCGGCGCTTCCTGGCGCCGATCGGGCTGCTCTACGAGGAGACCGACGCGCAGGGTTTCACGTCGCGGCGGGTCGCGCTCGGGGCGAACGGCAACGCGGGGCTCGGGGTCCGGCCGTGGACCGGGGTGGTCGCGGTGGCGCCGAACTTCGGGGTGCTGCGCGACCTGTGCGAGGATCTGCGGTCGCGGTCGGTGGTGGTGCGTGAGCCGGTGGTGGCCGACGAGCTGGCGGGTTGTCCGGAGTTCGATCAGGCGTCGCAGCTGCCGCTGCGGAGGATCTTGGTGTGTGGATTTCGCCCGGCGACGGTCGGCTTGCTCGAGGCGCTGGTGCTGGCCGAGCCGCAGGCGCAGATCCTCGTGTTGCTCGACGACGAGGCGTCGCTCGCGGCGGCGGCCGAACGCTTCCGTGAGCACCGCAGCCTGGCGGAGTACCGCATGGTCTCGCTGTCGCCGGGCAGCTTCATCGCCCAGGACGACGGCAGCTTCGTGTACCAGCCGCGCTTGCACGAGGCGATGCGCTGCGGTCGGGTCCACCTGGCGGTCGGTGACCGCAGCTCGCTGCTGCAATTCGTCGAGCTGCCGGCGGGCTTCGGCCACGCGGGGGACCTCGACCTGGCGCTGTTGCTGGCGACGCGGCGCGAGGACGGCGACGCCCGGACGACGCAGTCGCTGCTGGCGCTCGAGGTGGCGCGGAGCCGCGGCGGTCGGCGCTCGTCGCTGCGGGTGGTGGCGGAGGTGGTGGAGGCCGAGCTGTGCGCGCGCCTGCGGCGGCGGGCGTGCCTCCGCGGGGACGACCAGGTGCAGGTGTACGCGCTCGAGAATCTGCGCGCGGCGTTCCTGTTTCAGTCGGTGCTGATCCCGGCGTTCAATCTTGTGTACGGCGAGCTGCTGGGGCCGTGGGGTCAGAGCTTCGCGCGCAAGCCGGTGCGGGCGCCGGGCCGCGGGAGCTGCAGCTTTCAGGCGCTGGCGCTGCGGCTGGTGGAGGCGGGCGAGCTGCTCGTCGGCGTCGAGCGTCGACGCAGCGACGGCGAGGTGATCGTCGACCTCGCGGGTGGCGATGGCAACGGTGGGCGGGTCGACCTGGGGACGCTGGTTGCGATCTGGGTGTTGACGCCGGACGCGGCGGAGAGCCACCGCGGGAGCTGCGTGGACGGGCCGGTGGCTTGATACGGCGATACGGCGGGTCGACCTTGTGGCCAGTCACGACACCGAGGCCAGGTCGGTCGCGGCGGCAACGGTGTAAAGTTTCCCTTGTCGGGGTGCGGAGGTTCATAGTGGCGGCATGTTCAAGCCGCACCTGCTGTTCGCCCTGCTGTTGGCCGCCTGCGCGAGCAAGTCCGACAGCGCCCCGCCCACGGATCCCGAGCCTGCGGCCGCGCCTGCGCCCGCGGCCGAGTCGCCGGACGAGGAGCCCGCGGCGGAGCCGGAGGCGAAGCCAGAGCCGAAGGCCGAGGTGAAGCCGGAGCCGGCGGCGAAGGATGTGGTCGGGGTGCTCGAGGGTCGGGGCGACGCCAAGATCTTCGCCGAGCTGCTGGCGGCCTCGCCGGACCTCACCAAGCAGCTGCACAGCATGGACGGGGCCGGCTTCACGCTGCTGGTGCCGACGGACGAGGCCTTCGCCAAGGTGCCGAAGGGGTCGGTCGAGCGCTGGAAGAAGAACCCGACTGAGCTGGAGAAGCTGATCAAGACGCACATCGTCCCGGGCAGCCACGACGCGGGCAAGCTCGGCAACTTTCGCACCGCGCCGACGGCGATGGGCAAGGACATCGAGGTGAAGGTGCAGGAGTCGGACGTGCTGGTCGGCGGGGCCAAGCTGGTCGAGACGGACTTCAAGGCCAGCAACGGCTATGTGCACATGATCAGCAAGGTGCTGACGATCAAGAAGTGATCATCCGAGGAGCGTGCGCAGGCGGGCGCGCAGGGCCTCGATCTCGGCGCGGGCGAGGTCTCGCAGGTGCGGGATGTCCTCCGCGCTCATGCCGGCGGTGGAGATCGGGTCGCCGACGATGACGCGGGCGCGGGCCCGGGCGAAGCGCCAGTCGTGCACGGGCAGGGCGCTGGCGGTGCCGTGGACGGCGATCGGGAGGATGTCGGCGCCGGTGGAGATGGCGAGGTGGAAGGCGCCGTCCTTGAAGGGGCCGAGCTCGTCGGTGAGCGAGCGGGTGCCCTCGGGGAAGATCATCACCGGCATGCCGCGCCCCAGGTATTGGGCGCAGCGGGCCATCGCGCCGCGGGCGGACTGCTTCTCGCCGCGGACCACGGGGATGTCGCCGGACAGGTGCATCGACCAGCCGACGATCGGGATGCGAAACAGGGAGGCCTTGCCGAGCCACTTCATCTCCCAGGGGAGGTGCGAGATGAGGAAGGGGTCGGCCTGCGAGCAGTGGTTGCTGACGACGACGGTGCGACGCGGCCACTCGCGCGGGAGCGGGCCGATCACGCCGAAGTCCCACAGCGGGGTCAGGCGGGTGATCAGCACGGCGGTCCCGCGGTAGAGCTTGCCGGTGACCAGGCGGTTGCGGTCGAAGGGCCAGGTGAGCGGGACGAGCACGAGCTGCAGCAAGAAGCAGGCGAGCGCGCAGACGCCGAACACGAACCAGGTCCACACGGCGAGGGCGAGGGCGAGGCCACCTGGCTTTGCGGACATGCGACGGCACTATAGCGGGAGCGCGGGCCGGCGCGGCGACGCGCGCGGACAGAAAACTCATACCCGGCTGGTGGGGCGCGGCCCACGGGGCGGCGACCGTTCACCGGCGGGTTGCGACCGTTCGCCGGGAACGCGGGCAGGGTGCGGCGGAGCGGGGCGTAGAAGGCCCAGGAGACCGCGAGCATGTGGACCCACTGGCGCCGCTACTTCGAGAACCACGCGCGTCGGCCCTTGCCGGCGCCCCCGAGCGATGTCGATGCGATCCCCGCGGCCTGGCGCGCGCCGCTGTGCGCGTCGCTGGCCCGGTTTCAGCTGGGTGAGGGCGGCGAGGGTCGGATCGCCCGCGAGGTCCTGCGGGCGGAGCTGCCGGGGGTCGACGCCGACTACTGCGCGGCGCTCGGGCTGTTCGTGAAGGAGGAGGGCCGGCACGCGCGCATCCTCGCGGGGATGGTGCGGGCGCTCGGCGGGCAGCTGCTGCGGCGCCACTGGAGCGAGCGGCTGTTCGTGATCGGCCGGCGACTGCTGGGGCTGCGGCTCAAGCTGCTGGTGCTGCTGGCGGCGGAGGTGCTGGGGCTCGGGTTCTACGCGCTGCTGTCGCGTCGGCTCGGGGCCGGGACGATCGCGGAGCAGCTGCGGGAGATCGCGGACGACGAGGGGATGCACCTCGAGTTCCACGCCGATCTGTTTCGGATGCTGGTCGGCCAGCGCAGGGCGGCGCGCTGGCTGTTTCGTGGCGCGTGGTGGTCGATCGCGCTGCTGGCTTGCGCGGTGCTGGTGGTCGATCATCGGCGCACGCTGGCGGCGCTCGGGGTGTCGCGCGCCGGGACCCTGGTGCGGCTGCTGCGGCTGGTGGCGCTGGTCGACCGACGTGTGCTCGGGGCGCCGCTGGTGGTCGGGTTTTCGGCGACGGCGCGGGCGGCGTAGCCCGAGACGGTGAACGCCGATGATTGGCGGCCGGTGCCGAGGCACCGGCCCTGGGCGTGGCGCGTGGCGCCTAGCTCGGCGGGGGCACCGGCATCGCGTCGCCGGGGATCGGCACCTCGACGTCGCCGTAGACGGTCTTGTCCTGCTGCGTGATCTCGTGGTCGAGGTCGATGAGTGTGCTGGTCTCGACGCCGCCGCCGCCGTAGGGCGTGCCCTGCAGGCCGTACACGACGTCGGGCGTGTAGAAGTCGAGCGCGTCGCCGGTCATCCACACGTAGCCGTTGGGATCGAAGTCGTGATCGACGCCGCCGGCGGCGCTGTAGGGCAGGAGCTCGCCGACGACGTAGGTCGTGCCCTGCGACACCCAGGTGCCGTTCTGGTAGTCGTACTCGAAGGTCGTCGACTGGTGAGCGCTGGTCCCGTTGTCATTGGACATGGTGCGCTGCGCGACCAGCATCCAGCCGGTCTGGGCGAAGCTGATGTCCGACACGGGGGTCGAGTTCGTGCCGCCGTTGATGGTCGGCAGCGAGAACTCCATCTTGGCGGTGGCGGGGTCGGGGACGCCGCTCTTGTCGACATAGCCGACCGACCAGACTTCGTTGTCGCAGTTGGGATCGGGGGTCTGGAGGTGTTCGACCCACACGCTGTAGTAGAGCCGACCGGCGTTGGACTGGATGGCCCAGGGCCGCTGGCCCAGCGGCGCGAACTGGCCGTCGGGCTCGCCTGGATCGGCGGGCGGCCCCATCGTGACGTCGCCGGTCTGGTGGTGGTAGGTGCTGACGATCTTGCCGTTCATGTCGATCTGATAGATCCGGCCGTCCTCGAAGTTGCTGACGTAGATGGTCTGGCTGACGCAGTCGTAGTTGAGGTTGCCCATCGCGGGGCCGTTGTTCGGCAGGGTGGCGAAGGCCGTGATCTCGCCGGTCACGCCGTCGATGCGCTTGATGGTGGCCGGGCTCGGGTTGGCCCCGTAGGCGGTCGTCGGCGCGACGTAGAGGTTGCCGTCGGAGTCGAGCGTGAGCCCGAAGATCTTCCCGAGGTTGTCGAGGGTCCAGGTCGGGTGATGGTAGAGCGGCGCGAGGTAGTTCAGGTTGGGCGGCGGCGGATCGCCCGAGATGTCCACGACCGTCAGCGAGAAGTTGTTGGGCGCGGGGTCCCAGTTGTTGTGCGTGACGATCGCCACGGCCTTGTTGAGGAAGGCGGCGTAGTTCGGGTCCGTGAAGGCCGGGAAGCCGCCGGCGGCGCCATAGATCTCGGAGGGGCGACACGAGCCCGGGCCGCCCGTGTTGCCGCCGACGTCGGTGTTGCCGCCGCCGCCGACGTCGAACTTGGGCCCGACCCCGCCCGTCGACGCGGCGCCCGTGTCGGACGCGGAGTCGGACACGCCGCCGGAGCCATCCGTCGTCGGCACCGTGCTACCCGAGCTGCCCCCGCTGCCGCCGTCGATCGAGGTGCTGCCGACGGAGCCGGTCTCGTTCGTGGTGGGGCCGGTGGTCGTGCTGGAGCCGCTGGAGTCGCCACACGCGACGAGCGCCATCGTGAGGGAAGCAAGGACGTGCGAGGCCGAGTCACGGGAGTAACGCATGCCGGGATGCTAACACGAAGGTTCCGAATTTCCGGACTCGTATGGGGGTGTGCGGCGCCGGGTGCTGCGGGCCCCTCAGAGAGGATCTACCTGGACGCTTTGGGCGGAAGTGGTGTACGGCGCGCGGAATCACGGTGGCATGCGCAGGCCCACGACTGTCAGGGTAGCGAGGGTCGCCGAGCGTGGACTCATCGTGCGGACCCGGCGTTGGGGGCGAGCCGTCGCCGCCGACAATTCGGGGCGAGATTTGCCACCCTGAGCCCACGCGAGGAGCACCCCGATGAAGCGCCACTTCTCCATGATCCGCGAGTTTCACCTGGCCGACTGGTTCACCCTGGCCAACGCCTTCTGCGGGGCCGGGGCCATCTTCGCCGCGATGCGCTTCCTGCAGGACGGGCGCCCGAACGACCTGCTGCGCGGCATGGCCCTGATCCCGCTGGCGTTCCTGTTCGACGCGCTCGACGGACGCATCGCCCGCTGGCGGCACAAGTCCTCGACGCTGGGCCGCGAGCTCGACTCGCTCGCCGACGTGATCTCGTTCGGCATGGCGCCGGCCGCGTTGGCGTACGCCTGCGGCATGCAGGGCGGCTGGGACTGGGTCGTGCTGTCGTACTTCGTCTGCTGCGGCGTCAGCCGCCTGGCCCGCTACAACGTCACCGCCGAGGCGCTCTCCGGCGACGACGGCAAGGTCCGCTACTTCGAGGGTACGCCGATACCGACGAGCCTGGCGCTGGTCGTGGTGCTGGCCTTTGCGACCTGGCACGGCCACATCGGCGGATCGCTGTGGTTCGGCGTGATCGACCTCGGCTGGCAGCTGCACCCGCTGGTCCTGATGTTCGCGCTGTCGGGCTCGCTGATGATCAGCAAGACCCTGCATATCCCCAAGCCCTGACGTGGCCCGGAGGGTCGTTGACATGCGCGCCGTACTGCTACGATTCGTCGAGCAGGGAGATCCAGTAATAGCGCTTTGGCGGCCGGTTCGCGGCGAGCGCTCTGGTCTCCCGCAGCGAGCCGCCGTTCTTCTCGATGACGCGAACGGAGGCCGTGTTGGTGTCGTCGCAGGTGAGGAGGACTTCACGCAGTCCGAGCGCGCGCGCCACTGGCAAGGCCTGACGCAACATTTCAGTCGCGACGCCGCGGCCCCGGACCGACGGAACGGTGTCGTAGCCGATGTGGCCGCCCTCGATGCGAAGCGCGTCGTTCAGCGCGTGATGAATGGCGATGCGCCCCACGAACTGGTCCTCGGCGATGGCCCAGCGGTGGGTCTTGGGGACCGCGGTTGTGGTGCTGCGATTCGCGTCCGCAAGCTTCTTCGCCACGAACGCGGCGAAGTCCTGCTCGGCGAGCTCGAGGTCGCCGCCGATCCACCACGGGAGGCCCTCGTGCTGGAATTCACGGAGCGCGCGGAGGAAGCTCGCGCGAAAGGCCTCGGCAGGTGGAACGAGCTGGAGCTTCATTCGCGGCGCTCCGGGCGATAGTAGCCGTACGGTGACCGTACGATCTACCCCGTCGCGACCGACGGCCGTGCATGGGCCGTCGGCTCGGCACGGGCGGTTGATGCGACGCCCATCGCAAGCGGGTATCATGGCGCCGTATGGAGTACGACGGCGATCCAGGGTTTGCCGGTGTCGACGGGCAGTGGATCGTCGACGGCCCGAACTCGGGCGGGGTGAAGTTCTTCGTGCTGTGGCGCGGGTACCTGTTCCTGGTCGAGCAGGAGTTCAGCAGCGGATCGATCGGCCGTGGGATCGCGGCGGCGGAGTTCGCCGCGGCCTATCGTGGCTCGGACGACGCGAGCTACCGGTCGATCGTCGAGGACCTCGACGCGCGCGGCCTGAGCTCGTAGGGCGACACAGGTCCTTGTCATCAGAGGATCGTGCGGCATGGTCCGGGGCTCACGGCAGGGCCGTGAGGTCGAGCGTGGCGACGTGGATGGCGGTGTCGGCCGTGAACGCCAGGACCACGTGGTCGCCGTGCTGTGCGGCGTGGAGCCGCGCGTTGGCGATGGGGAGCGTCGTGCGCGACGCCTCGCTGGCGGTGAGCGCGGGCAGGTCGACGCGCAGCAGCACGAACTCGAGGGAGCTCTGGTCGGTGTCGACGACGTACTCGCAGTTGCATCCGGGGCCGCGGCCGCCGTTGCATGGGTCGCCCTCGAAGTGCCCGTCGATGTCGCGGATCACGTCGATGTAGGCGAGGACGATGTCGCTGCCGTCGCGCAGGGCGATCGGGTCGCGGTCCAGGCCGTGCGCGGAGATCTGGCAGGAGCCGCTGCAGGTCGGATGGTTGAACGCGTCGCACCCGTCCTGCGGCAGCGGCGGGGTGTCGGGCAGGACGGTGACCTTCGGGCCCGGGATGCCGACCTCGATCCCGGTCGGGCCCAGGAACGTGGCTGCGAGGTAGGTCGTGGGGCCGGGCACCAGCGTGGGCACCGCGACCATGTTGCTGCCCGCGAAGCCGGGGTCCTGGTCGCTGTCGCCGACGCGCACGCGGGGCGTGGCGCCCTCCGGGCTGCTCGCGGCGTAGGCGACGAGCCGGGTGCCGTCGTCGGCGACCGCCAGCGAGCCCGCGAGCATGGGCAGCCCGAGGTCCTCGATCGACCAGGTCCCGCCGCCGTCTCGCACGGCGAGGGCGAGGCCGGCGGGTCCGTCTTGCAGCCAGGCGACCAGCGCCGTCAGGGTGTCCTTGTGGGCGACGAAGCCGAAGTTGACCCACACGGCGTTGTCGATGCACGCGATCTGGGTGTCGACCCCGGCCTCGCGGTGCAGCAGGCGGTAGCCGTCGACCTCGTGGGGGAACAGCAGGTGGGCGGCGTCGGCGTCGTCGACCGCCATCGCGTGGCCGAACAGGCCCGGCTGGGCGGTGGTCACGGGCACCGGGCTCAGCTCGATCAGCAGCGGGGCCATGCCGCTGGTGGCGGGGTCGACGACCACGCGGGCTTCGCCCGCGGCGGTGATCCCCGCGACTGGAAACACGCTGCGTTCGCACTGGATCGTCCACTGCTCCGCGGACGGGCAGGAGTCGCACCACACGCCGGGTTCGACCGAGCAGGCGACGGGGTCGATCATGATCGCCGGCGGCGGCGGATCTCCGTCGCACTCGATGAGAGGGATCGGGGCGCCAGCGTCGGTGCTGGTCGGCGCGGTGTCCGTCTCCGGGTTCATGCTGGTGTCCCCGCCGGTGGTCTGGGCGTCGGTGTCGGTGCCTCCGGGGTCCTTTGCGCAGGCCAGCAGGGGGAGGGTCGCGAGCGCGGCGATGAGATAGGACGATCGGAGCGGCATGGAGAGACCTCTAATTGCAAGCGAATCGATGCGGCCAAGGTATCGCGGTGACCCGCGGTTGTCACGGCTTCGCGGCCCGGACCCGCTGCTGGACGCCTCGCGGCTGCTCAGGCAGTCAGGCGCGGTAGCGACGATTGCGGGCGAGATTCAGCCCGCGGCGCCCGGCTCGCAGCGCACGAGGAACACCTTGAATTGCAGCGAGACGAAGATCGGCCGTGGCGCCACCAGCCCGGCCTGCGCGAACAGATCAAACAGCGCAGCATCGGACTCGATGAAGCGCATCAGCGTCAGGCCCTGACGCCGACGCTCCAGCTCATCCTGCGGGATCCCATGGGAACGCCACCGCCGCAGCTCCACGTCCCACAGCGCCGGGTCCATGCCGACGCGGCAGCCCACGACGAGCGGCGCGCCGGGCTTGAGCCGCCGCGTCACCTCGCGGAGCAGCTCGAGGCGCTCCGTCTCCGGCACGTGGTGCAGCACCCCGAGCATCTGAGCGCCGTCGAAGGGAGGGCCGGGAGGCAGGCTGTGCAGCTCGCCGACGTGCAGCTGCGTCCGCGCGAGCAGCCCCTCGGCTGCCAGGCGCTCCCTGGCGACCGCGAGCATGGCGTCGGACGGGTCGACTCCCGTGAAGCGCCAGCCCGGGACGTCGAACTGGTTGTAAGGCACGAGCTCGGCGCCGGTGCCGAGCCCCACGAACAGCAGGGACGCCGCCTGCTGGCCATCGAGCTGGCTGGCGAGCGCGCTGACGCCGAGCTCATACATCGCTTGCACGCCCGCGAGCGAGGCAGCAGCCTGGGTGTCGTAATGCGCAGCTCGGTCGGCGTCGAAGCCTGGCACGATCGGGTGAGCAGAGTGAGCGGAGTGGTCGTGGGGCATGATGGGTTCTCGAGGTGCTTGTGCGGCGGACGATGATGGCTGGAGGATGCGCCGCGGCGCAGGCGGGGGATAGGGCGAAGAGGCATGCCGGATCGGCCGAGAGTTTGATCGCCCCGAGCCGACGATCCCACCGGGGACATCGGATCCGTCTAGTCTGCGTCATCAAATTGCCTTGCGCGTCCGGCGATCCCGGGCGCCAGGGCCTCGCTGTCGACCTCGCCAAGGTGCGCGTGCCAGTGCATCGGCCGTGAAGTCGCGCAGCGCGGACAACCAGCCACGCTCTTCGCCACGCGCGCCCGCGCGTGAACCGTGCCCGACGCAGACCTCGGCGGTTCCCTCGTCCTGCCCGACAGGACCGTCGCCAGGGCCAACGGCCCTGGCTCGCCGCGTGGGCCACTGGCGGTGCTGCGGCATTTAGAGTGGCCCGGATTTCGCCCTATGCGCGACGCCGAGGACAAGACATGGCGCGCCCGGGACACCGGCGACCCCGCAAGGTGATGCAGGCCCGCCGTGAGTCGCGGTGAGCAACAGATCGTGCTCCTAGTGCACGTCCCCTCTTGTCGCAGATCGAGTTGCTGAGTACCATGGGGGCCATGCGGGCCCCAGGACAACAAGCTCAGGAAGTCCTTGACTCCCAATGGGGCGTGTTCGAGTCGCAGTGGCAGACGTGGAAGTGGCTTCGTGACCGACTGCGGAAGTCTGGCCTTGATCCACACAGCATGCGCGAATTGCGTTCGAGAGATGTGCGCAGTTCTTGGATCATCCTCGCCCAACCGGCTGCCCATCTAATCAAACACTTCGAGCTGGCTCCGGAAGTGCTCGTCATCTGTTCTCCGTGGGAGGAGTTTCAGGCCAACGATATCCGGGACGCGGAGGAGACGTTCCGGAAAGAGGTTCGCGTCGACCCTGGATTTGCCCTCGTGGTTACGCACGACAACAGCGCCGAAACGCGACTCCGCCCCGTCGTGCCCGACCATCGCCGCTATCTCTTTGTGCGGGATGAGGAGTTGAGGACGGCGCAAGACCCGCAAATGTTCTTGCATCGGCTCCTGCGCGACGCGCTCAGCGGCCGTCACCTCTTTGACCTGCGCAACCCTGCAACCGGACCGCAGTTCTTCGGCCGCGAGCGAACGTTGGAGGGGCTGGAACGAGACCTTGTCGGTGGCCATTCACTCGGAGTATTCGGACTTCGCAAAGTTGGAAAGACGTCGCTCCTCCGCCGACTTGCAGCGAAATTTCGCGAGGTTGAACGCGACGCGATGCGTGTCCTGCCAGTAGAGGTCGACCTGCTCGAGATTCCGTTCAATCGTCGCGACATCGCGGGTGCGGCGGCGCTGATTGATCGAAATCTGCAACACGAGCTAGAGCGCGCCAAGATCACGCTGCCCGGCACGCCGATGACAGCATACGATCGACTGGTCGCAGTTGTCGAGTTCGTTCATAGCAAGTTCGGCGCGCGCGTGACGCTGATGTTGGACGAGTACGAGGCTCTCCTTGGCGGGAAGCTGCCGCTGCGCGATGGTATCGAGCTCCTTGACTGGCTGCGTGGCATCGCGCAATCCCACCCGAATGCCTTCAATCTCGTTCTGGCCGGCCGGAACTCCAGGCGCCTCGCCCCGGCACGGATCGAGGGGCTCGACAATCCTATGCACCGGTTCTTGCGCAGTGTCCCAGTCTCCGGGTTGGAGCCCGAGGAATGCCGGACGATGATCCGCAAGATCGGGGGTCGGATGGCCCTGCGGTTCACACCGGAAGCCCTCGATGTCATGGTCTGCGAAACCGGCGGTCATCCCGGCCTCGTTCGAACGCTGGGAGACCTCGTCGATCAACAGGTCCCGGTCGCGGACCGCAGTCCCGCGACCGTCGACGCCGCGCTCGTCTCGCGTCTCCTTCCGCGCTTCTCGCGGCAAGTCGACGAAGACATGCGCGAACTGGTCAACGCCTCAAATGATTTTAGTCAGGAGGCCATACACTATCTCACACACACGGCACACAGCTTGCCATGGATCGGTGGCCGTATCGAAGCCAGTATCCACGACGCATTGGTCGGCTACGGGATCCTCGAGCGGGGCCGGACCGCTTTCCGAATCGGTCACTTTGGGACATGGCTGCGCGAGAATTACGAGACGCCTGTGAGGGCGAGCCATGGCTAATAGCCGCGACAACCCGTACCGAACAGACCTCGTCGCGGATGTGACGTTCGTTGGCCGCGAGCGCCTGATGAATGAGATCATCGAGAGTGTCCGTGACGGTAGAAACTCGCTCCATGCCGTGATGGGGGGCCGTGGCATGGGCAAGAGTTCGTTCGCGCAACAACTCAGCAGACTGATCGGTTGCGATGCCCTCAGTCTTGTTGCTTCCGGCACGGTCCAGCAACTCACGGCGAAAATCGACGAGGTGTTCAAGACCAATCTGACCGCGGGCGACCCTGTGCAAGAGCTCGCTAACGTGCCGGCCCGGCATCCCTCAGGCAGTGCTCTGCTGATTATCGATGAGATCGAGAAGACGCTCGGTGACCCCCAAGGACGACACTTCCTCGATAACCTACGCGACGCGTACGAGCGAACCAGAGGCCGCTTGGGTGTGCTCGTGCTCGGTGGAACGCGGGTTCGAGATCTCCTGCTGGCCGAGTGGTCGCCGTTCCTCCGAATTGTCGGCCTGATCCACGTCCTGACGGGGCTCGAACGTGACGAAGCCGCTGCCCTGATCCGTGCCCCGCTAAGTCTGGATATTCCCGATGACGTCGTGGACGCTCTGTGGGCCGAGACCGCGGGTCACCCGTGGTTGATCCAAATGTTCATGGAAGACGCTGTTCGGCGAGCGGCATCGCTCTCGGACGTGTTTAGACACTTGCCCGCCGCCGTGAGGGCATCGGAGGGGAAGTTGAGCGCCATCGCTTTCCCGATGTGGTGGGAAAATATCCAGGAGCGCGGGCAGGCGGTGTATCGACGGCTCGTGGCTGAACCTGCCGCAGTGCTGCGCGAAGACTGGGTCGCTTGCTTCGGCAATGACCCGCGTCCGTGGCTTGATGTCCTGGCTTCTACGGGGCTCGCGGCGATGAACGGCGAGCGTGTGCTTGCGCGAGGCTCCATGTTTCGGCGGTGGATGGAAGGGAACTACCCGACGGCAGATGCACGTCGGCGACCCGGCGACGATCGACTCGATCGATGGCTTGCAGACGTGGGCGTGGACGAGTTCGAGCAGCTCGTCGTCCGAGCGCTCGCGGCTTGGGCACGGGCGACGGTCGAGTTTCCCGCGGCCGCGGTCAGGAATGACATCGGGGCTGCGTCGGATAATAGCAGTCTCCAGCCCGAGGCGTTTTTCCAGATGCATGCTCTCATCGCTCTGTTGCAGCACGAACGCGACCTCACGGCGGAACCCGAGGCATTGTCGGTGCGCGCACAGGGACGTAGCGACATCAAGGTGCGTTCGCGTGGCGATACGACCCGGCGAACATGCGTCGAAGTGAAAATTTTCGGCCGTAAGGACCAGACAGTCGTCCAGCAAGTCATCGGCTACTCTGCTCCAGGCGACACGTTTGCGGCGGTCATATCCGTTGATCGGTGCCGGCGCCCCTTGGGACCGGTCTACAAAGAGCGATGCTTCGCGGGCGCGGTGCCGATGGGGTGGCATGACCCTCCCGGCGAGGTCTTGCAGCCGTGTTTTTTCACGGTGCAGGCGCGCGAAGGAGCGGGGCCGCTGCGCGTTTGGCATTTCCTCGTTCAGCTGGGCGGCGCCTGAGCTTCCACGGAGGATGGGCCCATGCGTAAGGGCGATCGGCCGATTCCACTCCCGAGAGTCGGGCGCCAGCAAGGCTGACTGAACGGCGTTTCGATGAGCACCTGATATTCGGCTTTGGTGATATCGTGTACACGGGGCCCTAGACACACCTATCACCTACGGGCCAGTCTACGTAGCGCTGTCTCGAAAATCGTGAGAATAGCGACAGAATCGGTACGAATTTTCGAGAGGTCGGAGGATCACGTCGTCGCGCGCCACGAGCCGAGGACGGCGAGCTCGGCGGCGCCGGGATCGCTGTGAAAGGGCGCGCCGACCTCCATCGAGACGAGGAGCGCGGTGTCGCGGCCCTCGCGGGTCAGCTCGGCGGCGAGGGACATCAGGGTCGTCGTCTTGCCGACCTGACGGGGCGCGTGGACGACGAAGTAGGCCTTGTGATCAACGAGGTCGCGGACCTGCGGGATGCGCCGCAACGCCGGGAGCATGTAGTGATCCTCGGGCTGGCAGGGGCCGGCTGTGTTGAACCGGCGACGCACGGGCGGCACTGTGACAGGTTGGTCAGGTCGGGACAAGCAGACCGTCGACGATCACGAAGATCGGCAGTGTGTGCATATCTCGATCACCCGGGAGCCGCGCATCGTCACGGCGGCGCGAGCGTGAAGGCCTGGGTGACGACGACCTCGGCGCCGTCCGGTCGCGGGAAGTTCCAGCGGCGGGTGGCGATCGCGGTGCACTGGGCCACCTCGGCGTCGGCGACGGTGCTCGCCTGGACCTGCGAGCGGCTGACCTTGCCGTTGCCGTCGATCGTGAACTCGACGGTGACGCGGCCGCGGAGCTCGGGGTTCTTGTTCAGGCCGCGGAGGTAGCAGTAGCGGACCTCGTTGATGTGGGCGCGGACGATGCGGCGGACGATGTCTCGCGGGAGCGGGCCCTGGACGCGGGGCTGGGCCTGGCGGACGCTGGGCGGGCCGAAGGGGTCGCGGGGCGGGCGTGGCGGGTCGAGGATCGAGGTCGCGTCGGGCTTGCGGGTGGGCACGCGGGCGGGCTCGATGAGCTGGACGCCGCGGCAGCCGCGGGTCAGCGCGGCGGTGACGGTCTGCCAGGATTGAGCGTCGTCGGCGGCGACGCGGAGCTGGGCCTGGCCGGGCAGGGCGGTGTCTGGCGGGAGCTCGTCGCGGGGCTCGGCGGCGCGGTGCAGATGGGACAGCTCGCCGTCCAGGCGCAGGTAGTAGATATCGACGTAGGGCTCGATCGCGGGCTCGGGGCCGGGCCCGGCGGGGATGGCTTCGAGGGCGGGGGTGCGGATGTCGTGCCAGCGCACGCGGGCGTCCGGTCCGCCCGCGGCGTCGCGGAACGCGAGCTGCAGGCGCAGGCCCTCGAGGTCGCGGAGGGCGGCGAACACGGGGCGCAGCTCGCCGAGGCGCAGGCTGGCGTCGATCGCGAGGCCGAGCGTGATGGGGCCGAGGACGCGAGCGCGGCGCGCAGGGTCGCGGGGTCGGGCTCGGGGGTGAGGTCGAGACGCAGGCCAGTCGGGGTGATGGCGAGGGTGTGCAGCGGCGGGTTCGGGATGACGCAGTCGCTGGCAGCGACGGGCAGGGTGCGCGCGGTGAGGGTGGCGATGCAGTCGCGGTCGTCGGGCTCGCAGCTCGCGGTGGTCGCGGTGGTTGTCGGGGGGGTTGGCGCGGTGGTCGGGGTGGTCGCGGTGGTTGTCGCGGTGGTCGTGGTGGTTGGCGCGGTGGTCGGGGTGGTCGCGGTGGTTGTCGCGGTCGTCGTCGTGGTTTGCGTGGCCGGAGGGATCGTTCGGGTGTCGCTCGTGGGCCTCGGGGTGTCGGCGGCGGGGGCTGTGCGCGGGCGCGTCGCGGCCGGCGGCTGGTCGCGCGGGCAGGCGACGAGCAGGGCGAGCAGGGCCGGGGTTGCGCGGAGCACGGCGGTCAGGGTGCCACGATCGCGGGGGGCGAGCAGGGCCGGGTTGTGCGCGGCGGGGGGCGGGCTTCAGGCGCGAACTCGCTTGACGGGCCGATGGCGATCCAGGACCCTCCTGACACCTTACCCAAGGAGAGATCCAGATGGCCAGCAAACCCCTCGCAGGAACCAAGACTCATCAGCACCTGAAGGACGCCTTCGCGGGCGAGTCGCAGGCGAACCGTCGTTACCTGTACTTCGCCAAGGTGGCCGACGTGGAGGGCCGCCCCGATGTCGCCGGTCTGTTCAAGGACACGGCGGACGGCGAGACCGGGCACGCGCACGGGCACCTCGACTACCTGAAGGCCGTGGGCGACCCGGCGACGGGCCTGCCGATCGGCAACACGGAGAAGAACCTGCGGGCGTCGGTGGCCGGCGAGACCCACGAGTACGAGACGATGTACCCGGGGATGGCGAAGGACGCCCGCGCCGAGGGCTTCGACGACATCGCCGACTGGTTCGAGACGCTGGCGAAGGCCGAGAAGTCGCACGCCGGGCGCTTCAGCAAGGCGCTCGACAGCCTCGACTTCTAGTCGTGACTGCGGGTCGGCGTCGCCTGGCGGCGCCGACCTGAATTGTTTGTCTCGCGCGAGGAGCGTGCAGTGAGCGTGATCCCCCGCAATCCATCGACGCCGCCGGCGATGCATCCGCACGACGATCGTTACTACGATCGGGAGGACCTCGCGGCGGAGCTGCGGCGCACCTTTCAGGTGTGTCACGAGTGCCGGATGTGCGTGAACTACTGCGGGTCGTTCCCGGAGCTGTTTCGCCGGGTCGACGGGGCGATCGATTCGGGCGCGGCGGAGGGCGCGGAGAAGATCGTGCAGGCGGACGTCAAGGCGGTCGCCGACGAGTGCTGGCAGTGCAAGCTCTGCTACATCAAGTGCCCCTATACGGCCGACGAGGGGGCCAGCGAGTTGCTCGACTTTCCGCGCCTGATGGCGCGCGAGCGGGCGGTGCGGGCCCGGGATGAGGGGATTGCGCTGGTGGACCGTATCCTCGGTGAGCCGCAGCGGGTCGGGAAGTTCGGCTCGGGGGTGATGGCGCCGCTGGCCAACTTCGTGACGCGTAATCAGCTGCTGCGGAAGATCCAGGAGAAGGTCACGGGGATCTCGGCGGAGTTTCGCCTGCCGCCGATGGCGCGCGAGACCTTTAGCCGCTGGTTGGCGCAGCACAGGCCGCTGGAGGGGGCGGGGGAGCGCGGCGAGCTGGTGCTGTTCGCGACCTGCTACGGCGAATACAACACGCCGGAGGTCGCGCGGGCGGCGGTGCTGGTGCTCGAGCACAATGGATATACTGTGCGGTATCCCGGCAGCGGGGCGGACCGCGGGGACGCGATGCTGACCTGCTGCGGGCTGCCGAACATCGACGGCGGGGACGTGGCGGCGGCGCGGCGGAAGATCGAGCACAACGTCGCGCTGCTGCTGCCGCACGTGCGGGCGGGGCGGACGATCGTGGTGCCGGGGCCGTCGTGCGGGATGATGATGAAGAAGGAGTGGTACGGCTATGTGCCGACGCCCGAGGTGCAGGAGGTCGCGGCGGCGACGCTCGACCTGATGGAGTTCCTCGTGACTCTGGGGAAGGCGAAGACGCTGAAGCGCGAGTTCCCGGGCAAGCTCGGGACGGTCGCGTACCACGCGGCGTGTCACCTGCGGGCGCAGAAGATCGGCTTCCCGGGGATGCGGGTGCTAAACGTGGTGCCGGGGACCGAGGTGCGGATGGTCGAGCAGTGTTCGGCGGTCGACGGGACCTGGGGGATGAAGGCGGCGCACTACGAGACCGGCCGCAAGTACGCGCAGAAGCTGGTCGACGGGATCAGCGAGGCGGAGGCGGACGTGGTCGTCAGCGACTGCACGCTGGCCGGGCTGCGCATCGTCAAGGAGAACGGGGTGCGGGTGCTGCACCCGGTCGAGGCGCTGGCGCGGGCCTACGGGCTGATCCACGACCCTGCGGCGGCGCTGCCGGCGAGCGAGTCCACGAGCGAGTGAGGAGGGCCATGCGACCCATCGAGCGAGGCGAGATATTGCCGATCGGCGACTACGAGGCGATCCGTCCGCACTTTCGTGCGCGGGTGATCGCGGAGAAGCGGCCGCGACGGGTCGAGTTCGGCGAGCACTTCGCGGTGCTGTTCGAGAACCGCGACAGCGTGCTGCTGCAGATCCAGGAGATGCTGCGGACCGAGCGGATCACGGCGGAGCCGGCGATCTTGCACGAGATCTCGACCTACAACGATCTGGTCCCGGGGCCGCGGCAGCTGAGCGTCACGATGTTCGTGCAGATCCCCGACCGCGAGCTGCGTGAGCGCATGCTGGTCGAGCTGGCGGGGCTCGAGGACTCGCTGGGCTTCGAGGTCGACGGCGAGCTGTTCCCGGCACGCGGGCCGCGACCGGCCGGGTGGATCGCGGAGCGCACGACGGCGGTGCATTACCTCAAGGCGACGTTGTCGGAGTCAGCGGTTGCGGCCATCGTGGGCGGCGCTGCGACGGTGGTGCTGCGGCTGGAGCACCCGCGCCTGTCGCTGCGGGCGGAGCTCGGGCGGGCGACGCTGCGGGCGCTGGCCGAGGACCTGGCCGCGTCCTGAAATGGAGGGGTGGTGACGCAGGACGAGATACCGGGCGGGGTCGCGGAGCCGGGCTCGCGGTCGCTGGCGCCGGCGGCGGTGAGCAGCTCGCTGGCGCCGCTGCAAGACCCGGAGCAGCGCGAGCGGCGTCTGCGGGAGCTGGCGGTCGGGCCGGTGAAGGTGATGTTCCCGAACCTGCGGCCGTCGGACCCGGTGCCGGCGGCGTACATGCTGGGCTTCGTGCTGCTGGCGCTGGTGTCATTCGGGCTGATCGTGTTCATCGGCTATGTGCAGGCGAAGCAGCGCGCGAGTCGACTGACGCGGTTCTTTCGCGAGGGTCGGCCGGCGCTGGCGCGGCTGCTGGGCAACGACGGCCGCGGCGGGTGGACCTACGAGTTTGTGGTCGACGGGGTGGCGCGTCGCGGGGCCGACACGCCGCTGGCGTCGATCGCCCGCCGCTGGCACCCGGGTGACACGGTGCAGGTGCTGTATTTGGTGGTCCGTGATTACGACAGCGTGATCGTCGAGACGGCGTGATCAGCCGGGCTCGGGCTCGGCGGGTGCTCGCGGGGCGCGTGCGAGCGCAGGTGGGCCCGGAGGTCGACCAGCAGCTTGCAGGCGACGAGGACCACGACCGGGCCGACCCGGGCGCCGCCGAGGGCGGCCATGACGAAGAAGCCGAAGATTGCGACGAACTGCTGGGTGAAGATGCGACCGTAGGGCCGGAACAGCTCGAGCGTGGCGTTGGCCTGGCGAAACTCGCCGCCGCCGATGTAGTGGGTGAAGAAGCTGATGCCGTGGCTGATGGCGAAGCCGAGGCCGGCGATGGCGAGCTCGCGCTGGACGGCGGGGTTGGAGGCGTCGTCGATGCCGACGGCGAGGACGATGAACACGGTCTGGACGAGGACGAAGAGGCCGTAGTGGACGGTGAAGAAGCCGACGCTGAACAGGCGCAGGGCGATCGGGGTCTGCTGCGCGAGCAAGATCCGCAGCCAGGTGTAGAGGCCGACGATCACGGTCTCGAGCACGTAGGCCATCACCACCGAGAAGGCGCTCCAGCCGAGCACGAGCACGCCGAGCAGGGGCACGAGGTTGGCGAGGACGAGGCTGAGGGCGGTGCCCTGGGTGCGTCGCTTGGCGTGCGAGAGCAGGGCGAAGGGTCCTTGAGCCATCGCGGAGCAGGATCGCCGGGACGCGTTGGCCTGGCAATGGGGCCGCGGACGAGCGCGGACTTGTGGCGATCAGGCGAGGCCGAGGCGGCGACGCAGGCGGCGGGCGGCCTGGCGGGAGATCGGGACGAGGCCGCCGTCGTGCATGCGCGCCGTGTAGCCGCCGGTCTCGAGCGGGTCGAGGCAGGCGAGTTGTTCGAGGTTGATGAGGGCGCGGCGGTGGACGCGTTCGAACAGGCCGGCGGGGAGGCGGTCCTCGAGGTCCTGCAGGGTGAAGTCGCTGAGCAGCGGGCCGCCGCGGGTGTGGAGGGTGACGAGCTCGCCGTCGAAGGTGGCGTGGGAGAGATCGCGGGGGTCGAGCAGGCGGATGCCCTGGCGGGTGCTGACGGGCAGGCGGACTAACTCCTGGTTGGGCGCGGGGCGGGTCTGGGGGCCGAGGCGGTGGCGGGCGCGGGCGAGGGCCTTGCCGAGGCGGACGGCGTCGATCGGCTTGAGCAGGTAGTCGACGGCGCCGAGGTCGAAGGCGGCGAGGGCGTGCTCGCCGTGGGCGGTGGTGAAGATGATGTAGGGGCCGTCCTCGGGCAGCAGGGCGCCGGTCTCGAGGCCCGAGAGGCCGGGCATGTGGATGTCGAGGAGGACGACGTCGACCTCGTGCTCGCCGCGGGCGAGGGTGGCGAGCAGCTCCTGGCCGCTGCTGCACTCGCCGACCAGGGTGACGGCGGGCAGCTCGGCGAGCAGGCGGGCGAGGCGGCGGCGCGCGAGCAGCTCGTCGTCGGCGAGGAGCACCTGGAGGGGGAGCGGAGACATGGTCTTTGGGACAGGTCGAGTCGAGCGCGCGCCGGGGGAGTGGGCTGGTCTTTGGGACAGATTACTTCAGGTGCGGACGGCCGGGCGCGCGGCGGGGAGGCGGAGGGTCGCGCGGGTGCCGTGCGGGGTGGACTCGAGCGTGAGGGTGGCGCGGCCCTCGGGGTAGGCGAGGGCGAGGCGGCGGTGCACGGTGGGGAGGCCCTCGCTGCCGTCGCGGGGGCCGCGGTAGGGGCCGGGGTTGTCGAGGGTGATGCGGGCGCCGTCGTGGTCGCGGGCGACGCGGAGCTCGATCGCGCCGCGGTGGCCGGCGGCGGGGCCGTGCTTGACCGCGTTCTCGGCGAGCGGGAGCAGCAGGAGCGGGGCGATCTGGAGGTCGCCGGGGTCGCCCTCGATGCGCAGCGTGAAGAGGTTGGGGTCGCGGATGAGGTGGAGGGCGAAGAGGTCGCGGCAGAGGTCGAGCTCGCGTTGCAGGGGCCAGGCGGCCAGGGGCACGCCGGCGAGGATCGTGCGCAGCATCGACGACAGCTGGAGGACGGCCCGCTCGGCGACCTCGCCGTCGGTGCGGCACCACTCGGCGATCGCGTTGAGGGTGTTGAACAGGAAGTGGGGGTCGAGCTGGCCGCGCAGCGCGAGCAGCTGGGCCCGCTCGGCCTCGCGGGCGAGGGCCTCGGCGCGGGCCTGCTCGCGGGCCAGGCCGGCCTCGAACTCGATGTCGCGGCCGAGGCCCCAGCCGCCGACCCAGAACAGGGCCAGCGAGACGAACACGCTCTCGCGGCCGGTGAGCAGGGTCAGGCCGATGCCGAGGGCCCGCGGGATCGCCACCGCCAGGATCGCCACCACGAGGGCTCCCGAGGCGGCGTAGGCGAGCAGGCCGAGCGGCGCGATGCGGCCGTGCGGGGCGGCGACGCGGCGCCACAGGTAGGGGCCGAGGAGGGCGAAGGCGAGGCACATGAGCACGCCGAGCGGCATGGCCAGGGGGTCGCGCGAGAGGCTGTGCTGGGCGGCGACCAGCGGGACGCTGACGAGCGCCAGCGGCACCAGGCGGCGCGGGGCGGTCAGGGCGAGCAGGGTGTCGCGGATCAGGCTCACGGGGGGGGGGGGGCGGGGTGGACGGGCGGAGTCAGGTGACGAGGTCGCGGGTGAGGGAGAGGGCGCCGCGGCGCTTGCCGACGAGGTTCATCCAGGCGGTGCGGAGGAGCAGCTTGAGGTCGAGCGCGGCGCTGCGGGTGCGAACGTAGGCGGCGTCGAGCTCGCCCGTCAACGCGGGGCCCTGGGCGAGGCAGACCTGGGCGAGGCCGGTGAGGCCGGGGGCGACGGCGAAGCGGGCGGCGAAGGGCGGGTGTGCGGCGCACAGGCGCGCGGCGTCGGCGGGCGTGAGGGGGCGAGGGCCGACCAGGCTCATGTCGCCGCGCAGGACGTTCCACAGCTGGGGCAGCTCGTCGAGGCCGCGCTGGCGCAGCCAGGCGCCGAGGCGGGTGGGTCTGCGCTGCTGCGGGTCGGGCTCGCAGGTCATGGTGCGCAGCTTCCAGACGGTGAAGGGTCGCTGGTCCTGGCCGACGCGGGGTTGGTGGAAGAACACGGGGCGGCCGTCGGCGAGCAGGACGGCGAGGGCGAGCAGGCCGGTGACGGCGGCGAAGAGGGGGACCAGGGGGAGCAGGAGGGCGAGGTCGAGGAGGCGCTTGCGGGTCATGACAGGGCCTCCGAGCTGCCGAGCAGCAGGGGCGCGAGGCACAGGGCGGCGAAGGTCAGGGGCGCGAGGGCGAGGCAGAGGGCGAGCAGGGCGAGCAGCTTGAGGCCGGGCATGCGGAGAGCCTGCCGCGCGAGCGGGCGGGCGGCGGCGGCGAAGCGGTTGAACGGTCGCGGGACGCGGTTGAACGGTCGGGCGGGCAGCGAGGCCGTCGTCGGTGAGTCTTCGATGTCCCGGGCCGGCGGGGGGGGGGGCGGGGGGGGCGGGGGGGGGGGGCGGGGGGGGGGGGGGGGGGGAGCCAGTCGGGGAGCTAGTCGGGGAACAGGACCGGGTCGCGTTTGGTCTTGCAGATGTAGCCGCGGGCGGGGGCGTTGCAGTCGATGTCGCTCCAGCCGTCGACGCTGGGCTGGGTGGTGGCCTTGAGCTCGGTGCAGTTCTCGAAGACTTTGTTGGGCAGGTCGCACACGGCGTTGTTGGGTTCGCCGGCGAGCCAGGCGGTGAAGTCGACGGGTGTGGCGTCGGGCCAGGTCCAGTCGGCATCGGGGCTGGGGACGGCGCAGGTCTGGTCGGGGCCCATGCGCTTGCGCAGGCCGATCCACACGTGCTTCTCGTCGTTGACGGCGTCGAACTTGACGAGGTGGGCGCGGAGGAAGTCGTACTCGGCCTGGTCGTGGACGCTGGTCAGGCGCACCGGCGTCTTGAAGCTGCGCAGCTTGCAGCGCTCGGCGGCCTCGTCCCAGGTGATCGCCTGCTTCTCGGGGCAGATCCAGTAGACGAAGGAGTCCGTCAGCTCGACGGTGCAGGCGCCGCAGTTGGGGGAGGACTCGTCGACCAGCTGGTTGCAGTTGTCGTCGACGCCGTTGCACTGCTCGATCACCATCGGGTGGATCTCCGGGACCTTGTCGTTGCAGTCGCTGTGGTCGGGCAGCATGCCGTCGGGGGCCTCGCAGGCGAGGGTGGCCTCGGCCTTGCGGTCGCCGTAGCTGTCGGCGTCGGCGTCGGGGTAGTAGGCGACGAGTGGTTGGTTGTTGGGGCAGGGGGCGGGCTCGCCGGTGCTCGAGCCGCCGACGTCGGTGGTGGTTGCGACGGGCTCGCCGGGGCCGTTGAAGGCCGGGTTGTCGGCGCAAGTGGCCAGCGCGAGGGCCAGCACGCACGCGGCGGTCGGTCCGCGGGCGAGGCGGTGAGGGTGCGCGACCCGGGGCATCGCGGGCAGGGTAGCGCAGGCCTGGTGGTCGCGCGCGCGGGCGACGGCGTGAGGCTGCGTTGGGTTGTCGGTGTCTCGCTTCAGGGGGCGCGAAGTCGCAGGACCTCGCGTTCGAGGGCAAACACGTGCTCGTCGTCGGCGTCCTGTTCGCGGAGGGATTCGGCGAGGCGGAGGAGGTACTCGAGGTTCGGTCCGCTGGGTCCGCGGCTGTGAAGGATCTGCGCGGCGATCGTGGGCAGTGGGGCGGGGCCGAGGTAGTTCGGGTTGTCGGCGGTCGCGAGGTACATGCGCGCGGCGACGATCTGCGGGTCTGGACCGGCCGCGGGGTCGCGGGCGAGTCGCAGCGGCAGCTCGACGCGGAGGTAGCCGCCGCGCTCGCGGTGGTCGAGCTCGGCGAACACCTGGGCGGCGACCTCGGGCGCGACGCGGTAGGCGACGCCGTGGCAGCGGGCGCCGGGCTCGGGCACGAGGGTGACGACGCGGCCGGGGGCTTCGGGCACGCCGCGGTGGTCGGTGGAGCCCTGCCAGAAGCGGCGGGTCCAGCCGTCGATGCTGGCGGGGCGGCGCTCGCGGTGCGCGAAGTCGGGGCGCCAGATCAGCGAGCCGTAGCCGAACAGCCAGAGGTCTTGCCCTTGAGACATGTCTGGAGGGACAGGTGGCTGCCGGGCTCGCGGGATCCGGGCTCAGGCGTGCACGGGTGGGATGCGGTCGGCCCAGGGGCGGGCGTGCTCGAGCTGGGCGGCGACGCGGAGGAGGGTGGCCTCAGCGGCGAAGCGGCCGACCAGCTGGACGCCGATCGGGAGGTTGGTCGGGCTCCAGTGGAGCGGGAGGGACATCGCGGGCTGGCCGGTGATGTTGAAGAGGGGGGTGAAGGGGATGAAGTCGTAGACGCGCTCGACGGCGGGGGTGAGGTCGAGGAGGCGCTGGAGCAGGCCGCCGGCGCGGAGGCTGCCGAGGGCGCGCATGACGGCCCGTTCGGCGCCGCGGGGCTGGAGCGAGCCGATCGGGACGGGCGGGCGGCTGAGGCTCGGGGTCAGCAGGAGCTCGTGCTCGGCGAAGAAGGGGGCGACGCCGCGGGAGATCGCGAACAGGGTCTCCTTGGCGGCGATGAAGCCGGGGGCCGAGAGGTGGCGGCCGAGCATGGCGAGGGCCCAGGTCGGGACCTCGTAGTCGCGGGGTCGGGCGCGGCGGCCGAGGCGGCGTTCGCTGGCGGCGACCTCGGCCGCGACCTCGCCGCAGATCATCGTGAAGAAGGCGCGGGCGAAGGCGGGGCCGTCGAGCTCGGGGCTGGCCTCGACGACCTCGTGGCCGAGGCTGCGCAGCAGCTCGGCGGTGTTGTGCACGGCGGTGACGCACTCGCCGTCGACGTCGCCGCCGAGCAGGGCGCGGGTGGTGAAGGCGATGCGGAGGCGTCCGGGTGGCGCGTCGACCTCGGCGAGGAAGGGGCGGCTCGGGGGTGGTGGATAGTTGGGCGCGCCGGGGTCCGGGCCGGCGCCGATGTCGAGGAGGGCGGCGCTGTCGCGGACCGAGCGGGTGAGGGCGTGTTGCACGGCGGCGCCCTGCCACAGCTCGCCGTGGTCGGGGCCGTTGGGGGTGCGTCCGCGGGTGGGTTTGAGGCCGAACACGCCGCAGCAGGAGGCGGGGATGCGGATCGATCCGCCACCGTCGCCGCCGGTGGCGAAGGGGACGACGCGGGCGGCGACGGCGGCCGCCGATCCGCCGCTCGATCCACCTGGCGTTCGGGACAGGTCCCACGGGTTGCAGGTCGGGCCGTGCAGCTCGGGTTCGGTGTACGGGGTGATGCCGAGCTCGGGGGTGGCGGTCTTGGCGACGGCGATGAGCCCGGCGGCGCGGTAGCGGCGGATGAGCTCGCTGTCGTGGTCGGGGACATGGTCGCGGTGGAAGCGGTTGCCGCTGCGCAGCGGGGCTCCGGCGACGGCGGCGAGGAGGTCCTTGAGCAGGAAGGGGACGCCGGCGAGGGGACCCTCGGGCAGGGCCTCGCGGGCCTGGGCCCGGGCCTGCTCGTACATCGGGGCGACGATCGCGTTGATGCGCGGGTTGACGGCCTCGATGCGCTCGATGACCGCCTCCACGAGCTCGCTCGGGTGAAGCTCGCCGGCGCGGACGAGCGCGGCGAGGCCGAGGCCGTCGAGTTCAGAGAGGGCTGCGGAGGCGGTGGTGGGCATGGTGTGCTCAGGGCTTGTTGGCGGCGCCGGGGGTCGGGGACTTGCTGAGGATCCAGTCGGTGGCGGCGTTGTTCTTGTCGTTGCCGTTGGGGAAGCGGCTGAGGCTGCCCGCGGTCATGTTGTTGTCGATGATGTTGGCCTTGAGCGCGGTGCCCTCGACGAGGTTGGTGACGCCTAGGCCGGTGACGGTGGCCATGGTCATCTCGCCGCCGTAGGAGAGCGCGTCGAGCAGGGTTGGGCCGGCGAGGTCGACGAGGGCGACGCCGTCGGGGTTGCCGTTCTGGACGTTGTCGCTGGCCTTGGCGAAGGCGATCTTGAGGGTGCCGGGCGGGAGGACGACGGTGTTGGACGCGACCACCAGGTAGGCACCCTGGGGCAGGATGCCGGCGGGCGCGAGGGGCAGGTTGAGGTAGGTGGTGTTGTTGGCGCCGTTGACGAGGACGAGGTTGATCTTGGCCAGGTTCACGTCGGCGCCGGTGTTGTTGTAGATCTCGACGTACTCGTCGACGTCGGTGCCGACCTGGTCGTAGTCGACCTCGTTGATGATGAGGCCGTTCAGCTTGCAGGGGGCGCAGCTCGGGCCGCCGCAGTCGATGTCGGTCTCGGGGCCGTTCTTGACGCCGTCGCTGCAGGTGGCGGCGACGCAGAGGTTCTTGTCGCAGACGAGGCTCTCGCAGTCGTCGCTGATGAGGCACTGCTTGTCGTTGGCGCAGGGGTCGCAGCTGCCGCCGCAGTCGACGTCGGTCTCGTCGGCGTTCTGGACCTTGTCGTCGCAGGCCGCGGCGGCGCAGACCTTGTCGCTGCAGACGCCGCTCTCGCAGTCCTTGTTGATGAGGCAGAGCTCGCCTTCGACGCACACGGGGCAGTCGGGGCCGCCGCAGTCGACGTCGGTCTCGGCGCCGTCGGGCTTTTCGTCGTCGCAGGTGGCCGGGACGCAGACCTCGCCGTTGCAGGAGCCGCTCGCGCAGTCGGCGTCTTGCAGGCAGGCGAGGTCGTCGGCGCAGGCGGGGCAGCTGCCGCCGCAGTCGATGTCGGTCTCGTCGCCGTTGAGTAGCTTGTCGAGGCAGCCCTCGGGGGGCATGCCGGTCGAGCCCGAGCTCGAGCTGGTATCGGTGGTGCCCGTGGTGCCCGTGGTGCTGGCGGTGCCGGTGGTGTCAGGGGTGCCGCCGGTGCTACCGGTGTCGCTGCTGATCGCGCCGGTGGAGCCGTCGGGGCCGCCGCTGGTGGCCGTGCTGGCGCCGGTGGCGTCGCCGACCGAGTCGTCGGTGGAGGTGGGCGGCTCGCTGGTGAGCGCGGTCGGGTCGGTGTTCGGCGCGCTGTTGGAGTTGCCGCTGGTGTCGCCGCCGCTGCCGCTGGACTGCGAGTCGGAGAGCTGATCGATGCCGGCGGTCGAGCAGGCGAGCAGCAGGCTGACGAGGACGAGCGAGGGGGTGACGGGGGTAGGCCAAGGACGAAGCATGAGCCGAGGGTAGCGGAGAACGCCGACGGCCGCGCGGGGCTGCTGGGGCCAGATCGCGGGCCGGGGGGGTGCGGGGGGGCGGCGTGGACCGCCGGCGCGTGCCGCGGGGGGGCGGGGGGGGGGGGGGGGGGGGGGCTGGCGCGTCAGCTCCGCGGGTCAGCCGCCGTCTTTGCTGGCGACGACCTCGAAGTCGATGATGATGTCGATGCTCTTCTGGGCGACGACGAGGGCCTGGGTATCGAACAGGATGGTGCTGCCCTCGACGCCGACCTCGTTGTAGTTGAGGGTGATGCCGACCTGTTCGCCGAGGCTCTTCTTGAACTCGGCGACGAGGTTCTTGTTCTTGTCGATGAGCTCCTGGTTGTCCTGGGCGAGCTCGCCGACGCCCTCGCCGCCGGTGACGCGGAGGTCGTCGCCGGGGCTGACCTTGATGTTGTTGTTGGCCTGGTCGATGTCGAGTTTGAGCGAGGTCTCGGCGATGGCGTAGCCGCAGAAGCCCTCGTCGGTGCGCCAGACCCGGAAGCCGACGTCCAGGATGTTGCTGCCGTCGATCTTGTTGGGGACCATGCTGTCGAGGGTGACGCCGTAGAGGCCCTTGGGGTCGGGCTTGCCCTTGTCGTTGTAGCTGCGCGAGATCTCGCCCTCGGTGATCATGCGCTGGGCCATGCCGAGCAGCAGGCCGGGGTGCATCTGCACCTCGAGCGGCACGCCCATGGGCAGGGCCCGGCCGACCTCGACGGCGACGCCGCGCGGGAGGTCGAGGTTGGTCTGCATGCCGAGCGAGATGACCTTGGTGTCGGTGAAGATGGCGAATTTTTGGGCCGAGAGCTTGACGTCGTTGCCGCCGATGGTCCACGGCTCGAAGTGGAGCAGGGTGGTGGTCTTGTACTGGGCGCGCAGCGCCTCGGTGGCGAGGATCTCGAGCGCGCCCTCGAGGCCGGGGTAGTCCTTGGTGTCGATGCCGTTCGTGTTGAAGGGCATGTCCTTGACGGTGGCCTTGTCGTAGGCGGCGACGAGGTCGGAGGTACCGTCGTCGTTTTGGATGAGCTTGAGCGGGATGGCGAGCTGGGCCTGGCCGATGCCGGCGCCGCCGGGGTCGCCGTCCTCGGCCTCGATCTGGAAGTCGAAGTCGAGGCTGAACAGCACGCACTGGGCGCAGTTCGGGACCTTGACGATCTCGATCACCGGGGTCGTGGTGGGGAAGAAGTTGAGCGAGTAGGGCCCGATGTTGAGCTTGCTGGCGAACGGGACGTCGTTGCCGACGAGGCCGTTGAGCAGGCGCTGGATGCCGGTCTCGGAGAACACCATGGCCATCGGATACGAGGGCGAGACGGTGAGGTCCGGGAGGAGGATGCCGTCGGTGGCGTAGGACTCCTCGAACTTCTCCTGCTGGGCGCTGCAGTCGAACTCGGGGTCGTCGCCGCGGCAGGAGGAGAGGCCGCCGGCCAGCATGCCAGCGAAGCCGATCGTGGCGGTCCTCAGGGCGGTCTTACGCTTCATGATGCATCCTCAAGTAGTGTTAGGGAGTCGGTTCCGGGAGGTCTTGGAACTTGCGGCAGATCTGCCGTAAACGCGGGGCGCCGCGGGAAAAGGCGGCGCAGCGACGTCGCCCAGTATGGCCCGTGGCGGCGAGAAAACACAAGCTTGAGGCCTGGTCGGCGCTGATGCGCGCATCAGCGCCGCGGGCGTGTTGGTGGCAGTCGGGGGCGGGTGAGCCGGGGCAATTCGGGCGCTGGCGTGGTGATTTGTCTTCATGTGCACGCGAAGCGGCGGGCGCGGCGGGCTCCAGATGGCGCCCTGCGCGGTGATGTCGGAGGCTGGTGGTGGAGGCGAGGTCCTGGCCGCACGGAAATTCCCGTGGGCTGCGCTGTCGCTGGTATCGTGCGGCGGATGGCCCGGGTTCTCCCCTCGTCTGCTTATTGGCTCGCTCTGGCGGCGCTGCTGCCGGCGAGCATGCTTGGCTTCGCATGTACCTCGGACGATCTGCCGCTGGTCACCGGGGTGGAGGTCGGGACGACCGAGGTCGACCCGACCGTGGTGCCGGTGTTCACCACGGGTGAGGGTGACAACGGGACCTCGACGGGCGAGCCGATGATCCCCGAGGACACCTGTCGTCAGGCGATCATGTGCATCACCAACTGCGCGCTGGAGCTCGATCCGGTCAACCCGCCGCCGGAGGCCGATTACAGCTGTTTCGTGCCCTGCGTCGACGGCCTGACCACGGAGGAGTGGCTGGCGCTGATCGACTTCGGTGAGTGCGTCTACAATTTCTGCACCGCGAGCGCCAAGTGTCCCGACATGAACGACGAGCAGACCTGCCTCGCGTGCCTGATCACGGGCCTCGCGCAGACCGATGGTCCGACCGGCTGCGAGATGTCGAGCATGACTTGCGAGTGACGCCCATGGCCCGGTACACGACGACCCACAGGATCTCCACCCACGTGACGACCTCGACCCGCGTTCTGCTTTCCACTGGTGTGTTGCTGGTCGCCGCGACGATGGCCGGCGAGCTGCACGCTGCGCCGCCCGAGACCGCCGCCGAGCCGGCGCCGGCGCCCGCGAGCGCGAGTCCCGAGGCGACGCCTGCGGGGCCCGCGAGTCCCGAGGCGAGCCCCGCTGCGACGCCTGCTGCGACGCCTGCTGCGACGCCCGCTGCGACACCCGCTGCGCCTGGGGCCGACGCGGCGGGGAGCGTGGGCGCGAAGCCGGTGAAGGCGAAGAAGCGGGGTCGGCGTCAGGCGCCGGCCGGGGTGATCTTGACCGAGAAGGGCAAGGTCAAGGACACGCGCAAGTGGATCTACCGCTACTCGCCGGAGCGCAACCTGTTCGAGCTCGGGGTGTTCGGCGGCCTGTTCATCGCCGCCGACGACCACGACCTCTACGACCCGGCGACCCGCCCGGTGAACCCGCACACGCCGGCGGAGGCGCTCTACAAGGTGGTCGGCGACTTCGGGGCGCGCATCGCTTACTTCCCGCTCAGCTTCCTCGGGATCGAGGGCGAGTTCGCGGCGATCCCCACGCGGGTCCGCGACGCACCGGACCCCAAGGCCTTCGTGTACTCGGCGCGGGCGCACGCGATCTTGCAGCTGCCGTACCGGGTCGCGCCCTTCGTGCTCGGCGGCTACGGGGCGCTCGGGATCATCTCCGACCCGAAGACGGCGCTGGGCAACGACATCGACGGGGTCGGCCACTTCGGCGGCGGCCTCAAGATCTACATCAACCGCATGGCGGCGTTCCGCGTCGAGGGTCGGGGCATCATCGCCGCCAAGGCGCAGCAGGTCGCGCCGAAGTTCACGACCCACGCGGAGTTCCTGGCCGGCATCAGCCTGGTGCTCGGGCGCGTGCGACCGCTGCCGCCGGAGAAGGACCTCGACCCGGACCGCGACGGCTTCCTCGACCCGAACGACAAGTGCCCGAAGCTGCCCGGCGTGGCGCCCGATGGCTGCCCGGCGATCGACAGCGACGGCGACACCTTCCTCGACAACGTCGACAAGTGCCCGTACGAGGCCGGGGTGGCGCCGGATGGCTGCCCGCTGCCGGACAAGGACAAGGACGGCTTCCTCGACGCCGACGACAAGTGCCCCGACGAGCCTGGCATCGCGCCGGATGGTTGCCCGCCGCCGCCGGACAGCGACGGCGACGGCATCATCGACAAGGACGACGACTGCCCGCTCGTGAAGGAGGTCTACAACGGCTACAAGGACAAGGACGGCTGTCCCGACGAGCTGCCCAAGGAGATCACTTACGACGGTCGACCGATCGAGGGCATCTTCTTCGAGTTCAACAAGGACAAGATCCAGAAGAAGTCGTTCAAGACCCTCGACGCCGCGATCGTGGTGCTCAAGAGCTTCGACGACATCCGCATCGAGATCTCGGGCCACACCGACGACGTCGGCTCCGAGGAGGCCAACCTCGACCTGTCGCGGCGGCGCGCCGAGTCGGTCAAGCAGTACATGGTCGACAAGGGCGTCGACGCCTCGCGCATCGAGACCGTCGGCTACGGCCGCGGCAAGCCGATCGATCCGGGCAAGTCGGCCAAGGCCCGCGCCAAGAACCGCCGCATCGAGTTCCGCGTCATCATCGTCGACAAGACCGGCACCGCCACGGTGATGCCGAACAAGGCCAACGAGGCGGACGCGGTGGAGAAGGCGTCCGAGGGTGGCGCGACCACCCCGGGTGGCCCGGGCGGCGACCCGAAGGCGCCGGCGTCGAAGTGAGCTCGCGCCCGCCCGGGGGGAACTGGGCGGGCGCGGTTGACCCGGTGGGGCGCGGCGTGGATGCTCGCGGCCGATGTCGTGTGCCACGCTGTCTCGTCGATCGTTCGCCGCGTTGCCGATCGTGGCCGCCTGCGCCCGGGAGGTGGTGAGCGGCACGGTGGTGCCGGAGAGCGGAGATCCGCGGGTCGGGCAGTATGTCTCGAGCGGGTGGACCTTCGCGACCTCGAGCTTCTGGATCCGCGGGCCCGCGGGGGTCGTGCTGGTCGACACCCAGTTCCTGCCGAGCGCGGGGATCGAGGCGCTGACGCTGGCCGAGCGGGCGACGCGGGCGAAGGTGGTGACGGCCTTCGTGCTGCACGCCAACCCGGACAAGTTCAACGGGACGACGGCGCTGCAGCGGCGCGGCGTGGAGGTGCTGACCTCGCAGCCGGTGCTCGACGCGATGCCGGAGATCCACGCGAAGCGGGTGGCGGCGTTCTATGAGCGCTACAAGCCCGACTACCCGCTCGAGCTGCCGCGACCGACGAGCTTCGGCGCGAGCACGACGACGCTCGCGCGGGCGGGGCTGTCACTGACGGCGCATGTGCTGGGGCCGGGCTGCAGTGAAGCGCACGTGGTGCTGCAGTTCGAGGATCAGGTCTTCGTCGGCGACCTGGTGGCCAACGGGGCGCACAGCTGGCTGGAGATCGGTCGCACCGACGAGTGGTTGCGGCGGCTCTCCGAGATCGAGGCGATGCGGCCACGCCTGGTGCACCCGGGGCGCGGGGCCTCGGGCGGGCCGGAGCTGCTGACGCGGCAGCGGGCTTACCTCGAGGAGGTCATCGCTCTGGTGGCGGCGGAGCGGCCGTCGGGGCCGCCGCAGGACGCCGCGCTCGGGCGCGTGCGGGCGGCGCTCGAGCGCCGCTATCCGGCGTATCGCTTCCCGGCGTTCATCGAGATCGGGCTGCCGGCGGAGTGGCAGCGCCAGGCGCGGGGCGCTCAGGGGGCGACGCCGCCGTAGGCGACGCCGCTCAGGTGGGCCATCTCGCGGTGGTAGGTGGTGAGGTCGGCGAGGCGGAGGTCGATGTCGGCGACGACGGCGTGGGCGGGGCTGCGGTCGGCGAGGGCGCTCCAGGTGGCGACCTTGTGTTTGCTGGGGGTGCGGATCGAGACCAGCGTCATGCGCGGGAGCTTCTCACACGAGCTCGACGTCGGCGACGATCTCGAGGAGGGCGGGGCGCGGGTCGGCGAGGGCGTCGCGCAGGCTCTCGTCGAGGTCGGCGGCCCGCTCGATGCGGACCCCGTAGGCCCCGCAGTTGCGGGCGAAGCGGGCGAAGCTCGGGTTATGCAGGCTGGTCTGCCAGACGTGCCAGTGACCAGCGCGCTGCTCCTTGCTGATCTTGCCGAGCTCGCTGTTGTTGAGGACGACGTGGGTGATCTTCATGCCGTACTTCACGGCGGTGGTGAGTTCGGCCATGTACTGGGCGAAGCCGCCGTCGCCGGAGACGGAGACGACGGGGCGGCCGCGGAAGGCGGGGTCCTGCTCCTGGGTGGCCGCCCACGCGCCCATGGCGGCGGGGAAGGAGAAGCCGATCGAGCCGAGGTAGCCGGACATGAGGACAGCCTGGCGCTGGCACTCGAAGTAGCGGCCGAAGGAGTAGGCGTTGTTGCCGACGTCGATCGCCAGGATCGCGTCGTCCGGGACCTGGCGGGTGAGGGCGGCGAAGATGGCGGCCGAGCTGACGCCGTGGCCGCGGTCGTCGCGGGCGCGGCTGTCCTTCTCGGCGCGCCAGATGGCCCAGCGCTCGGCGATCTCGTCCTGCTGGTCGACCGCTGCGGCGGCGCCGAGTTGATCGAGGAGGGCGGTCGCGGTGACGCCGATCTCGCCCCACACGGGCACGGTGACGGGGTGGAATTTGCCGAGGGCCATGGCGTCGAAGTCGACCTGAACGATCGGCTTCTTGTGGCTGATGCCGGTGTGGTTGCTGAAGCTGGCGCCGAACACGAGGAGGAGATCGGACTCGTTCATGAACCAGCTGGCGACGGGCGTGCCGCTGCGGCCGAGCACGCCGCAGCCGAGCGGGTGGAGATCGGAGATCTGGCCCTTGGCCTTGAAGGTGGTGAGCACCGGGCAGCGCAGGCGCTCGGCGAGGGCGACGATCTCGGGCATGTTGAAGCGGGCGCCGTGGCCGATGATGATCACGGGGCGCCTCGCAAGGCGCAGGTGGGCGAGGGCCTGGGCGAGGGCGTCGCTGGGCGGGTGGATCGTGCGCGCGGGCAGGCGTCCCTGGGGGCCGCCAGCGTGGGCTCCGGCGGGTGCGGGCGCCTTGGCGACCTCGTCGGGGAAGATGAGGTGCGCGACGCCGCGGCCGAGGATCGCGTGCTTGCAGGCGAGGTTCATCAGCTCGGCGTGGCGGCTGCCAGGCAGCACGGTCTGACTCCACTGCGCGACGCCGCCGAAGGCCGCCTTGAGGTCGATCTCCTGGAAGGCGCCGGGGCCGAGGACCTGGGTGTCGACCTGGCCGGTGAGCGCGAGCGCGGGGGCGCGGTCGACGTGCGCGTCCCACAGCCCGGTGAGCAGGTTGGTCGCGCCGGGGCCGGCGATCGCGAGGGCGGCCGCGGGACGTCCGGTGAGCTTGCCGTAGGCCGAGATGGCGAAGGAGGCGGCGCCCTCGTGGCGGACGCCGATGAAGCGCAGGGCGCCGGCGTCCTCCTGGACGCGCAGGGCATCGGCGACCCCGAGGTTGCTGTGGCCGACCATGCCGAACACCCAGCGCACGCCCCACGCGACCATGGTCTCGACCATGAGGTCGGAGATGGTGGCGACGTGCGGGGCGTCCTCCTCGATGCCGACGTAGACGCCGTCGCTGCGGCGCTCGACGGGGTGGGTGGGCACGCGCTCGTCGAAGCCGCCGGGCGACTCGCCGGTGAGCGGGTGGTAGTCCCAACCGTGCCAGGGGCAGCGCAGCCAGCCCTTCTCGATCGATCCCTCGCCGAGCGGGCCGCCCTGGTGCGGGCAGTGGTTGGCGAGGGCGCCGTACTGGCCGTCGTGGTGGGTGAGGCAGACCGAGTGGGCGCCGCAGTTCACCGACTTGGCGCGACCCTCGGGTAGCTCGTCGAGGTCGGCCGCGCGGTACCAGCGGAGACGGCGGCGCTCGAGCGGGGGCGGCGGGTCCTGGGACATGGTGACCAGTGTATCGACTCCGGCTGCTTCGCGGCGCTCAGGGGTAGGCGGCGAGGATGTGGATGCCCTGGTTGTCGCGCAGGTAGCTGAAGCCCTTGGCGTCGACGCGGATCGTCAGGCCCTCCTCGAGGTTGAACTTGGTGCTGTCCTCGGCGATGAGCTCGCCGGCGCTGGTGTACTCGAAGTGGTGGGTGATGCGATTTTGCTGGGGGGTGATCCAGTTGTAGACCTCGCCGAGGACGAAGTTGTCGCCGCGCAGGGGAATCTCCTGGTGGCGGAGGCGGAACGAGTCGTAGCAGTGGCCGCCGTTCCAGCCCTCGAAGTCGATGGTGACGCGCTGGACGTTCTTCTTGAGGGAGGCGTCGGCGGCGAAGAAGCGCATGTCGAGGGTGGTGCCGCCGGAGCGCCAGAGGAAGGCGAACTCGTCCTTGTCGTTCATGCCGACGGTGAAGCCGTCGTACCAGTAGTGGTAGTTGACCGGGACCTGGACGGCGGCGTTGTCCTGCCAGGTGCCGTCGGGCTTGAAGCGGCGGTAGTAGATGCCGTTGCCGCTGTGGATCTGGGCGGCGAGGATGCCGGCGCCGGTGGCCTGGTTCATGGCGACGTGGGTGCCGTAGCTGGCGTTGATGTCGAAGGCGTTCTGCTGGACCTTGGCGACGCCGCTGGCGTCGATCCAGTTGACGCGGGTGGCCCCGTTCGGCGACACGGCGACGACGGCGTTGCCGACGGCGTCGATGGCCCCGTCGTGGAACTCGAAGTAGCCGCTGGCGATCTGGATCGCGGTCTTGTTCTCGACGATCGGCTGGCACTTGTCGTCGAGCAGGGTGTAGGCGAGGCGGTGGTTGGCGTCGCCGCCGTTGCGGTCGTACCAGGTGGTCAGCACCTTCTGTGACTGCCTCGCCATGTACACGGTCGGGTGCGGCGGGACGTCGTTGGGCTGCATGTCGTACTTGCCGGCGATGAACTCGGGGCGGCGGACGCTGCGGTCGGCGTTGAAGCAGGTGACGTAGATGTTGCCGTTCGCGCCGCGGGTGACCACGAGGGCGCCGTCGGCCGCGACGTCGTAGTCCTCGCTTCCGTTGGGGATGACGAGCAGGACCTCGTCGTCGCAGGCGTCGGGGATGCCGTCGTTGTCGCCGTCGATGTTGTCGTCGCCGAGCTTGCACTTGTCGACGCCCTCGCAGACGCCGTCGCCGTCGCTGTCGTCGGGGTTGTCCTGCGGGCAGGGGTCGCAGGCGTCGGCGACGGCGTCGCCGTCGCTGTCCTTGAGGTCATCGCCGGCGGGGCAGAGGTCGCACTCGTCGGGGACGGTGTCGGCGTCGGCGTCGGGGCCAGGCGAGCCGGGGCCGCAGGGCGGGTCGCCGGTGGTGGAGGCGTCGCCGGTGGTGGAGGTGTCGCCGGTGGTCGAGGCACTCGAGGTGGTGCCGCTGCTCTCGGCGATTTCGCCGGTCGACGCGAGCTCGGTTGTCGAGCTGGTCGTGGTGAGCTCGGGGCCGTCCGAGGACGAGGCGGAGCCGGTGGCGCCGGAGGTCGAGGGGTCGCCGGAGGTCGGCGTGTCGCTGGTGGCCGGGGTGTCGCCCGAGCTGGTGATGGCGGTGGTGGAGGTCGCTTCGCCGGTGCTGTTGGTGGTGGAGCCGGCGACGTCGTCGCCGCAGCCGGCGAGGGTCGCGGCGAGGGTCGCAGCGAGGCTCGAGGCGCCGAGGAGCGAGGTGAGTGGGATCCGACCGGAGGTCATGCCAGCACGATATCGCGAAGTGCGGCCGGGCCCCGGGCTTGTGACGGCGCTCCTGGGCGCTCGCGGGCGAATTGGGGTCTGTCGCCCCTTGAGGGATGTGCGCGCTCGGGTCTATGGTGGAGGTGATGTTCGCTCGACCTCGCCTCGTGTTTGCGACCTCGCTGCTGCTCGCGGGTTGTTATGTCGGGGCGGACCTCGAGGGCGTCGAGACTGGCGGCGGCGATCCGCCGGGCACGTCGTCCAGTGGGTCGATGACGACGCCTGGCAGCAGCGATCCGACGACTGGTGGCGGCGGTGGCGAGACCGGCGGTGGTGAGGCGAGCAGCGGCGCCGTCGATCCGACCAGCGGCGGCGAGAGCACGGGCCCCGGACTGACGACCGGCCCGGACGTTCCGCCGGACAGCACGACGAGCACCGCCGGTGACGACACGACGGGCGCCGCGGAGACGACAGGGATGGGCGGTCCGTCGGATGTGCCCGACAACGCCCACTGCGCCGATGTGGCCGATTGGTCGCCGGCGTGGGCGCAGCTCGAGCAGGACGTGCTGGTGATCGTCAACCAGGTGCGCAGCCAGGGGGCGAACTGCGGCAGCAAGGGCGCGTTCGGCCCGGCGGGCCCGTTGACGATGCACCCGGCGCTGCGCTGCGCGGCTCGGAAGCACTCGGTCGACATGGCGGTGCGAAACTTCTTCGATCACATCAACCCCGACGGCGAGACCCCGTGGGACCGCATGGGCAAGGCCGGCTACGGCAGCTACAGCGCGGCGGGCGAGAACATCGCGGCGGGCTCACCCGACGCGGCGGGCACGATGGACCAGTGGATGAACAGCGACGGCCACTGCGCCAACATCATGAACCCCGCCTTCGAGCACATCGGCGTGGGGTATTCGACGGGCGGTCAGTACGGACACCTGTGGACGCAGGTGTTCGGGGCGAAGTAGCACCGGCGTTGCTTTCGCGGGGGCAGTCGATAGGATGGGGCACCCGCGCCACGCCTGCGGGGTGCCATGCGTGACGCGACGAACACTGCCGGGGCAGAGGGCATGACGCTGAGCCTGCGCCGCCTGATCGACCTGTCGAGCGAGTGCATGGCGGTGCTCGACCTCGAGGGTCAGCTGGTGGTGACGAACGTGGCGTGGCGGCAGGCGCTGGGCAGCGAGCCGGAGCTGGGCTCGGCGGCGGAGGGGCAGCTGCGGCCGGAGGACCGCGAGGCGTGGCGCGAGGCGTGGTCGCGCCTGGGCCCGGACGCGCAGCTGAGCGTCGTTGCGCGGCTGCGGGGCGGCGACGTGCCGCTGCTGTGGAGCTTGCGGCGCAGCGACGCGGAGCGGGTGGTGTACGTGGCGGGTCGAGTGGCGCCGGTCGAGGCGGAGGTGCAGCGCGGCGCGGTGCACCTCGAGGTGCTGCGCAGCGTGGTGGCCAACGTGCCGCTGGTGCTGTTCGCGGTCGACACGCGCGGCCAGATCATCCTGCTCGAGGGTCGCGGGCTGGCGGCGGTCGGGCTCGAGCCGCACATGTGGGATCCGCGGAGCGGCGAGCAGCGGGGGCCGAGCAAGTCGGCCTTCGACGTGTTCGCGGGGATCCCTCCGCTGCTCGACGGCGTGCGGCGTGCGCTGGCGGGGGCCGCCCTGCGCGGGGCCTTCGAGTTCCTCGACCGCAGCTTCGAGACCTGGACGGCGCCGTTCACCGACAGCCGCGGGCGTACGCAGGGCGTCATCGGCGTGGCCAGCGACGTGACCGAGAACGTGCGCTCGGAGCGACGTCTCCGCGACTTGAACGAGAAGCTCGAGACGGCGCGCGACGAGGCGATCGAGGCCAGCCGGGCCAAGAGCGCCTTCCTGGCCAACATGAGCCACGAGCTGCGCACGCCGTTGAACGCGATCCTCGGCTACAGCGAGATCGCCCAGGACGAGCTGACGACGCAGGGCGTCGGGGCGGTGGGGCAGCTGTCGACCGACGTGCAGAAGATCCACGTCGCGGGCACGCACCTGCTGGGGATCATCAGCGACATCCTCGATCTGTCGAAGATCGAGGCCGGGCGCATGGAGCTGCACCTCGAGAGCTTTCCGGTGGCGACGATGATCGCGGACGTGGTCGCCACGGCGCAGCGCCTGGTGGCCCAGAACGGCAACCACTTCGAGGTGCTCTGCGACCCCGGGCTGGGCGAGATGACGGCCGACCTGACCAAGGTGCGGCAGATCTTGTTCAACTTGCTGTCGAACGCGGCCAAGTTCACCGAGCAGGGCACGGTGATCCTCGAGGTGACGCGGCCAGCGGTTGGTGTGGCGGTTGGTGTGGCGGTGGGTGTCGGCGGGGGCGAGGCGCCGAGCTTTGAGTTCAGCGTGCGCGACAGCGGGATCGGCATGTCACCTGAGCAGAAGGACCGCCTGTTCCAGACCTTTTATCAGGGCGACTCGTCGACCACGCGCAAGTACGGGGGCACCGGCCTCGGTCTGGCGATCTCGCGGCGCTTCGTGCAGATGATGGGCGGTGAGATCGCGGTGACGAGCAGCCTCGGGAGCGGCTCGACCTTCCGTGTGCGCCTGCCGGCGCACAGCCTCGGCCACGTGATCGACCCGGCCGCGGTGACGCGCAGCGGGGCGGCGGTGCCCGTGGCAGTGGCGACGCCGCAGGCGATGCTCGTCATCGACGACGACCCGAACGTGTACGACATGATGGAGCGCATCCTCAGCCGCGAGGGCCTCGACGTGTACGGGGCGGCGACCGGCAAGGAGGGCCTGGCGCTGGCGCGCAAGCTCAAGCCGCTGGTGATCGCGCTCGACATCATGATGCCGGGGATGGACGGCTGGTCGGTGCTTCAGGCGATCCGTGCCGACCCGGAGCTGGCCGGTACGCGGGTGGTCATCGTCAGCATGCTCGACGAGAAGCCGCTCGGGATGGCGCTCGGGGCCGACGACTACCTGACCAAGCCGCTGCGGCGCGAGCAGCTGCTGGCGAGCATTCAGCGGCTGGTGCCGGTGCGCGACGGCTACATCCTGATCGTCGAGGACGACGAGGCGCTGCGCGAGCTGCTGCAGCGCACGCTGATCGAGGAGGGCTGGTCGGTGCGCATCGCCGAGACGGGGCGCGCGGCGCTCGACATGATCGAGCAGAGTCGGCCGGGGCTGATCTTGCTCGACCTGCGCATCCCGGAGATCGACGGCTTCGCCGTCATCGCCAGCATCCGCAGTCGGCCGGAGTTCGTGAGCGTGCCGATCACGGTGATGACGGCGCTGGACCTCGGTCGCGAGGATTGGGAGCGCCTCACGGGACGCGTCGAGCAGGTGATCCAGAAGGGGCTCTACTCGCGCAACCGGCTGATGCGCGAGGTCCGGCGCCTCGCAGCGCATTTCGTCACGCGCTGAGGGTCACGCGCTAAGGGCCCTCGAAGCCGGCGTCCTTGTCGTCGTCGGTGGTGCCGAGCGACTTGACGGCCTTGCGGTCCTTGAACAGGTGGACGCGGAAGCCATCGATCTGGAAGAAGCGCTTGATGCCGTCGAAGGTGACGGCGGCGCCGCGCTCGGCGATGATCGAGAGGTTCTTCATCAGCGGGGCGAGCTTGGTCAGGGCCGGCTTGAGGTCCTTGGCGATGTCCTTGAAGTCGCCGCTGATCTTGTTGAGGTTGGCGACGGCGGCGTCGCCGTTGCTGAGGATGCGCTCGAACCTGGCGATGTTCTCGGCGCTGAGGGCCTCGCTGGCCTTGTCGAGGCGGGCGAGCAGGCGGTCCGCGCGGTCGAGCATGCCGGGCACGTCCCGGTTGAGGGTGGCGAGGAGCTTGTCGGCGTTGCCGAGGATGCGGGAGATGCGGGGGTCGTGGAGGAGGCTGTTGGTGCCCTCGGCCATGCCGCGCAGGTCCTGACGGTTCTCCTCGAGCATGGCCCGCGTGGTGGCGGTGATCGTCTCGACCTCCTTGAGCAGGTTGTCGAGGCGTTCGCGCGGGAGGCCGGGTCCCTCGTCGAGGCTCTCGGTGAGGGTGTCGATTCGCTTGGCGATGCGGCCGATGTGGGGCAGCAGCGACTCCTTGCCGTAGACCATGTCCTTGGTGGCGTTGAGGGCGTTGTCGAAGTCGACGGTGGGGGTGACGCAGGCGAAGGTGCTGTTGGGCGGCATCGGGGCGCCGTCCATGGCCTGGGTGATGCCGAGGTACTTCTCGCCGAGCATGCCCTTGATGTGGACGGCGGCGCAGGCCTCGGCCCACACGTTGGTGCCGGTGCGGACGCGGATGTCGATGACGGCGATGTTGCCCTTGACGCGGATCTGCTCGACCTTGCCGACCTCGACGCCGGCGATGCGCACCGAGTTGCCCTCGACCAGACCGGCGGCGTCGGCGGTCTCGACGGTGTAGTGGGTGCCGCCGCGGTCGCTGAGGCCGAGCTGCATGGCCAGCCAGGTGAAGGCGCCCAGGGTGACGACGACGAATGTACCGAGTGTGATGTAGCGGGTGTTCATTACAGCACCTTGATTGGACCCTGGGTGTTACGTTCGAAGAACTGGCGGACGTGGGCGTGGCTCGACTGCAGCACGGTGTGGGCTTCACCGAAGACCTGCAGCTTGCCTTGATAGAGGAGACCGATGTGGGTGGCGATGGCGCGGGCCTCGGCGGTGTCGTGGCTGATGACGATGAAGGTCATGCCGAGGGTGCGATGGAGCTCGAGGATGAGGTCGTCCAGGGTGGCGGACATCACCGGGTCGAGGCCGGAGGAGGGCTCGTCGCAGAGGACGATGTCGGGGCGCAGGGCGATGGCGCGGGCGAAGGCGGCGCGCTTGCGCATGCCGCCGGACAGCTCGGAGACCATCTTGCGTTCGGTGCCGGGGAGGCCGACGCGCTCGAGGTTCTCGGCGACGCGGGCGCGGATCTCGGGCTCGCTCATCTTGGTGTGCTGGCGCATCGGGAAGGCGACGTTGTCGCCGACGCTCATGTCGTCGAACAGGGCGCCGTCCTGGAACAGCATGCCGAAGCGGCGGCGCAGGGCGAACAGCTTGTGGCGGTCGGCGGAGCGCTGGTCGTCGAGGCGGGTGAGATCTTCGTTGAAGACGAGGATGCGGCCGCTGTCGGGCTTGATGAGGCCGACCAGGCAGCGCAGGAGCACGGACTTGCCGGTGCCGGAGGGGCCGAGCATCACCATGATGGCGCCCTTGGGGATCAGCAGGGACACCTCATTGAGCACGACGTGCGAGCCGAAGGACTTCGAGACCTTTTCGAATACGACAGCGGCGTTGATGTCGGCGGCGGCCATGCGATAGAGCGATCCCTCAGGCATACATCAGGGCCGACAGGAACATGTTGAGGACGATGCAGAGCACGGCTGCGTGGACGATGGCCCGGTTGGTGGCGATGCCGACGCCCTCGGCGCCGTCGCGCTTGGCGGCACGGTAGCCGTGATAGCAGGCGACGATGGCGACGAGCCAGCCGAAGATGACGCCCTTGACGACGCCGGCGAACAGGTCCGGCAGGTGGACGATCTCCTTGACCTGGCTGATGAACACGCCCTCGTTGATGCCCATCTGGTGGACGGCGGCGAAGTAGCTGGCGCAGATGCCCACGACGTTGGCGTAGGCGCAGAGCAGCGGGAGCATCAGGGTGACGGCCCACAGGCGCGGGGCGATGAGGCGGCGCATGGGGTCGATGCCCATGACCTCGAGGGCCTCGACCTGCTCCGAGATCTGCATGTTGGCGAGGCTGGCGGCCAGGGTGGCGCCGATGCGGGCGCCGCAGACGACGGCGGCCATCACCGGGTAGAGCTCGCGGATGCCGCCGACGCCGCAGAACAGGCCGAGCATCTCCTGGCCGCCGAAGCGGGCGAAGGTGCCGTAGGCCTGCACGGACAGGTTCATGCCGGCGAAGATGGTGAGCAGGGTGAGGAGGGCGATGCTGCCGACGCCGGCGTCGAGCGCGTGGCGCACGAACTCGTCCGCCGGGGGGAGACCCCGGAACTGGGCGCGGACGGCGTGGCGGACGAAGGTGTCGAAGCGCATGAGCTCTTACAGCCCGAGGGAGAGCAGCAGCATGCTGGCGAGGTAATCGCAGACGAGGATCAGGACGATCGTGTAGGTGACGGTGTTGTTGGCGGCCTTGCCGACCCCGGCGGCGCCGCCGGTGGTCTGCAGGCCGAGGTAGCCGGCGATGAGGCCGACCGCGGTGCCGAACACCAGGCACTTGCTGAGGCCGACGTAGAGGTCGACCAGCGAGACCTGGCTGTAGAGGTTGGCCATGAAGGAGCCGTGGTCGCAGCCGACGAGCACGACGGCGAAGACCCAGCCGCTGAACAGGCCGAGCAGGGTGGTGAGCACGTTGAGCAGTGGCGTGACGACGGCGCAGGCGATCAGGCCGGGGAGGACGACGTAGCGGATCGGGTCGACCGACATGACGGCGAGGGCGTCGATCTGGCCGCGCACGCGCATGGTGCCGATGCGGGCGGCGATCGAGGAGCCGGCCTGGGCGGCGACCATCACCGAGGCGAGGGCGGGGCTGTACTCGCGAAACACGGCGGTGGCGAGCAGCGAGGAGAGCAGCTCCTCGGCGCCGAAGCTGCGGAAGATGTGCACGCCCTGCAGGGCGATCACGGCGCCGACCGGGGCGACCGCGAGCCCGACCGGGATGAGACAGCGGCGGATCAGGATCTCGCTGACGCGGAGCGTCTCGCCGACGTAGCGGGGGCCGGTGAACAGCGAACGAACGATGGCAAACAGGTAGACGGCGATGGCGCCCAGGGTCTCGAGTGCGCGGAGGAGCGGCCTCACCCGAGCCTGCCTCCTCCGCCGTTCGCATTGGCTGCGGGGGCGAAGTAGCGGCCGGGGCCGTTGGTACAGTGTGGCCAGGCGCGGTCGATGCGGCGGCCGGGCGGGACGATCCCTACGGCGACGGCTCCGAGTTTGTTCCCGCTGGGCACTGCGATTTCAATGTAACAGCTTCGCCACAGCGCACCTACGTTTTTTGCCGAATGGAGCGCATGCAGGGGCACGCAGGGGCCGAGTGCTTATGCGCGCGGATTTGCTCCTGGCAGTCTTTTCGGCCTCCGCTGGCGGCGGTGGATGCGAGGTCACTGGCACAAGCTGAGGGCGTGCGGGCCGATGCACGGGCAAGGACCTGGGTGGGGGCAGCAGCTTCGGCGATGGATCGCAAGAATTTGACTTGCGCCGGCTGGACCGGCCAAGGTTCCAGGCAATGGCCTCGCCTCGCAGAAGTTGCCCCCCGGGCCGGGCCCGGACCTGGTGGTGGCCGGCCTCGGTCAGCATGTTGCTCGTGCTCGGCTGCGGTCCGCTGGGAGGTTGTCACGCGCCGCAGGGCGGGCCCACGGCGCGCGATCCAGAGGCGCCGACAGGCGTGCAAGGCGAGGAGGTTGTGGGCCCGGGACGCACCGTGGTGGCCCTGCCGCCGCCAGGTCCCACGCCGATCCTCAACGACGAGGCGCGGGCGGCCCGGGTCTACGCGCAGCGGGCGGCGCTGGGCGAGCGGGCGACGCTCTTGGAGGACGCCGAGGGCCAGCCCTTCCCGAGTCTGGCGCCGTTGCCAGGGCCCGAGGCGCTGGTGCAGCCGGCCGGGTTCGGGGCGCCGGTGGTGGCGGGCAGCAACCTCGATGCATTGCCGGGCTCGCGCGGCACGGGGCTCGACGGCACGGCCATGGCGCCGGCCATCAACGGCAATCTCCTCGGCAACTTCATCCTCCTGGGCGGCGCGGGGGCCGAGGCGCTGGGCAATTTTCACGACGCGCTGCGCCGGCTGAAGCAGGGCCGCGACCCGGACAACAAGGTGCGGGTGCTGGTGTACGGGGCCTCGCACACGGCGGCGGACGTGTACCCGGCGTACCTGCGGGCCTATCTGCAGCACCGCTTCGGGGCGGGCGGTCAGGGGTACATCCCGCTGGTGCGGCCGAGCAAGTTCTACCGGCCGAGCACGCTGACGCTGGAGAGCTCGCGCGGCTGGAAGGTGGAGCACGCGCAGACGCGAGAGGGCCGCGACGACGGCTACTTCGGGCTGCTCGGGGCGAGCGTGTCGGCGAAGAAGAAGAAGGACTTCGGTCGCGTGATCCCGGCGGATACGAAGGCCAAGGGGACGACGCACTACGACCTGTATTTCCTGCGCCAGCCGGGCGGTGGTCGCTTCAAGCTGAGCATCGACGGCAAGGTGGTGGCGACGATCAACACCAAGGCCAAGGAGGCCGCGCCGGGCTATCACGTGGTGGCGCGCGACGGCGGGCCGCACACGATCGAGGTCGCGCCGCTGGGCGACGGTGAGGTGCGTCTGTTCGGCGTGGTGCTGGAGAACGACCAGCCGGGGGTCGTGGTCGACACGCTGGGGATCGGTGGGACGCGGGCGGCCAACCATCTCAAGTGGAACGAGCACGTGTGGTCGGACAACCTGCGCCGCCGCGACCCCGACCTGATCGTGCTGGCCTACGGGACCAACGAGTCGGTCGACGAGGACCAGCCGATCGAGGTCTACCGCAAGAACCTGCGCGAGGTGCTGGCGCGGCTGCGGCGGGCCTCGCCGGTGGCGAGCTGCCTGCTGATCGGTCCGGGCGACTTCCCGGTCAAGGGCGCCGACGGCAGCTTCGGGCCGCGCCCGCGGGTGGCCCAGATCGCTCTGGCTCAGCGCGAGGTCGCGGGCGAGGCGGGCTGTGCGTTCTGGGACGCGATGCAGTTCATGGGCGGTGAGCTGTCGATGGTGACCTGGGCCGCGGCCGAGCCGGCGATGGCGCAGTCGGACCACCTCCACCTGACCCGCCGCGGCTACGCGCGCATGGGCATGGCGCTGACCGACGCGCTGATGTTCGACTACGACGCGGCCACGGTGGCGCCGCCGGTGGTCGACAGGGGGACGCAGCTGGCGAGCGGGCCTGCGCCGGTGGCGGGGGCGGTGCCTGGGTTGGTCGAGCCGGAGCCTGTCCCAACGGACAGCCTGGCGGGATCGGGGAGTGAGGACCGCGTGGCGTCGGGCACGGCGCAGCCGGCGTCGTTGCCGTGAGTGTCAGGCGACGACGTCGGCGGCCAGGGCGGAGCGCAGGGGTGCGGGTTGGAGGGCGGCGGGGCGGGCCCAGTTGAACAGGACACCGTGGATGAAGCGGCGCACGATCGGCCGCAGGTACCACCACACGAGGCGCTGCAGGGAGGGGTGCCGGAGGCGGTAGATGACGGAGGAGGCGTGGCAGCGGAGGCGCAGCGCTCGGCCCATCGCGCTGCGGTGGACGTCGCGGGTGTAGTTGGCGAACTCGAGGTCGCCGCGCTGGAAGCCGTCGAGGGCCGCGCGGGCAGCGAGCTCGCCGTAGCCGAGCGCGAGGCTGATGCCCTCGCCGAGCAGCGGATCGGCCCCGGCGGAGTCACCTGCGAGGAGCAGGTGCGGGGCCGACAGCACGCTGCGCGCGGAGAACTGATGGATCGGGTGGCCCAGGACCTTGCAGTCTGCCAGGCGCACGCCGTGGCGCGCGAGCTCGTCGGCGAGGAATCCCGTGAGTGCGCCGGCCAGCGGGGCGGTCCCGACGTTGCGGCTGTCGTACACGCCGAGGTTGCGCATGGGCTGACCTTCGACGAGCATCGGGAAGCTCCAGAAGTAGCCCTGCACCCCGGCGGTGACGTTGCGAAACTCGAACAGCGCCTCGTCGTCGGGCGGCAGCGGTTCGGGCGCGGGTGAACGCGGCGGGGGGATGATGACCTCGACGACCCTGGCGATCGCACCGTAGTCCGCGGGGATCGCCCGCCGTGTCGCGCCCTTGGTGCCGTCGGCGCCGACGACCACGCGCGCGCGGTAGGTGTCGCGGCTGGTCTCGACGAGGTAGCCGCCGTCGACGCGGCGCAGGCTGGTGACCGGCGTGTTGGTCTGGAGCAGGACGCCGCAGTCGCGGACCCTGGCGGCCAGCCAGGCGTCGAACTCGCAGCGGCGTACCACGTGGAAGGCGATGTCTCGCAGCTGGAGACGCAGACCGCGGCCGTGGAAGTAGAGGCGGGCCCACGCCGCGTCGACCTGGGCGACCTCTCGGATATCGAGGCCGAGGTTGGTGAGGATGGTATCGACGTCGGGGACCAGGCCGCCACCGCACAGCTTGTGGCGCGGGTGCTCGGCCTTCTCCAGGACGACGGTGCGACGGGCCAAGGAGGGATCGAGGCGGGCCAGGTGCAGCGCAGTGGAGCAGCCTGCCGGGCCCGAGCCGATGATGAGCAGATCGACGTCCTTCACGTATCCACCTCGTCGCTCGACTCTACCTCATGCGTTGGCGCGAAAGCACAGGGCGACGTGGATCATCCGTCGGTCGGCGATCCGCGGGTCGCGATCACCTGCGCCTCGAGGGCCTGGCCGATCGGACCGAGGATGTCGCTGAGCTCGGCGATCACCAGGCCGACGCCGCTGGGCTGCGGATGGGGGGCGGCGGCGAGGCGGACCCAGTCGGTCTCGGGCAGGCGATGCAGGTACACGCTGAGGTCGGCGTTGACGAAGCTGTAGCGGCGCAGGTCGAGGCAGGCGCCGACGCCGTTGATCGCGTCGGCGGCGAGCAGCACCCGCTGCAGCGGCGAGGTCGGCTCGCCGCCGACGAGCGGGTGACGTGACCGGAGCCAGGCGACGGCCGGGCCGGCGCCGATGCTGCCGGACTCGAGGCGGGCCTCCATCGCGGTGTGGTAGCCGACCTGCCAGGGGAAGAAGTCGAAGTGGATCGCCGGCAGCAGCGTGGGGTCTCGCGGGCGCTCGGCGGGCGTGAGGGCGGGCGGGAGCTCGAGCGGGCGGCGCAGGATGAAGAGCGCGTGGGCGCGGGCGACCGGGCGACCGCCGCTGTGCAGCTCGGCGTCGAGGCCGAGCACCTGCTTGCCGCTGCGAGTGAGTGTGGCGGTGGTGTGGAGCGCGGTAGCGACGGGGATCGGGCGCAGGAAGTCGACGGTGAGGCGGGCCGGGTGCCACAGCGCGGCGGGGGCGAGGGCCTCGCAGGCGCGGGCGAGCAGGGCCGAGGGCGGGCCGCCGTGCTGGAGCTGCTCGCTCCACGGTCCGCGGGTCAGGAAGGTTGGGACCAGGCGCTCGCCGTCGTGCTCGTAGAAGGGCTGCACGCGGCGGCTATAGCATGCCGCTGCTGGAGAGGGACGCGGCGGCGGAGTGGGCCATCGACTGTCCGGGGGCGGCGACCTGGATCGGGAGGGTGACGGTGAAGCAGGTGCCGGCGCCAGGACGGCTGTTCACGTCGATCGAGGCGCCCATCATGGCACACAGCTCGCGGGTGATGGCGAGGCCGAGGCCGGTGCCCTCGTAGCGGCGGGTCGGTGAGGCGTCGATCTGGGTGAACTTCTCGAAGATGACCGTGAGCTTGTCGGTGTCGATGCCGATGCCGGTGTCGCGGACCTCGAAGGTGAGCGAGGACTGCTCGAAGTCGCGGCGCGCGTGGAGGCTGATCTCGCCGTCGTTGGTGAACTTGGTGGCGTTGCCGAGGAGGTTGAGCAGGACCTGCTTGAGCTTGCCGCGGTCGGCGATGACGGAGCCGACGTCGTCCTGGCAGTGGACCGTCATGGCGTTGTTCCGCTTGCGCACCTGCGGGGCGATGGTCTGCTCGATCTCGCGGACGAAGGCGTGGACGCTGAACTGCTCTTGCATGAGCTCCATGCGGCCGGCCTCGATCTTGGAGAGGTCGAGGATGCCGCCGATGAGGCCGAGCAGGTGCTTGGCGGAGAGCACGACGTTCTTCAGGTCGGGCATGACCTGGCGGACGCGCGTGGTCTCGTCGTCGCGCGCCTCGTCCATGATGATCTCGGTGTAGCCGATGATCGAGTTGAGCGGCGTCCGCAGCTCGTGGCTCATGTTGGCGAGGAACATGCTCTTGGCCCGGCTGGCCGCCTCGGCGCCGTCGCGGGCCCGCTCGGCGTCGACGCGGGCGGTCTCCAGGCTGCGGTTGGCCAGCTCGAGCAGCTGGTTCGACACGCCGAGCGCGCTGCGCGAGCGCTCGCTGTCCTGCAGGGTCTCGAGGATGCGGCGGTTGAGCGCGCGGACCATGAGCCACTCGATCCAGAACGCGGCGGGCGGGGGCAGCAGGATCACGGCGATGTCGCCGGTGCTGAGGTTGGAGGAGTCGTGCAGCACGAGCCGTAGCAGCACGCTGCCGACGAAGATGACGCACACGACCAGCACGTGGAGCGCGCTGCCCCTGACGGAGCGGGTGCGGACGGCGACACCCGGGAAGAGGACGACGAGGCTGTAGGCGGCCTCGCCGACGATCAGGCCGGAGGTGGGGCCGCCGGTGATCATGATGCTGGCGGTGCCGAAGTAGGCGGTGATCAGCGCGACGACCTCGGAGGCGCGCAGCATGCTGGTGCGCGTGAGGGCGACGGTGCAGAAGCACCCGGCGGCGGTCAGGATGAAGGCGAGGCCGTTGAGGCGGTCCCACGAATTGGGGTCGTCGACAGCGGCGACCAGCTGCAGCGTCCCGAGCAGGGCGCCGACCAGGCCGGTGATCAACATGACGTACTGGCGTACCTGGCGGATCGTCTCGTCGCTGAGCGAGGCGAACGCTGGCGCACGCGCACGCCCAGGGCTGGCCTGGGACCCGTCCGTACCGGCACTGGACACTGCCCCGACTGTAGCGAAACTTGCGAGACCGCGGATCACGAGCTGCAGGCCCGGGGCGCATAAATGCGCGGCGCAGCGGGCCATCGGCTCCGTCAGTCCGGGTCCGGTCTGCGCCCGCGGCCGGACCGTGTTGACGGGCAGGCGCGAGGCCTCGAGCACCCGGGCAGTTTCCGGCGCGCGAGATTGTGTTATGCCTGCCCCGGGGGGTGCCATGGCACGAATTGCCGTTGTCGGAGCTGGGCCGAGCGGTTGCTCAGCGGGTTTCCACCTGGCCCGCAGCGGGCACCAGGTCGTGCTCATGGATCGCGCCGTCTTTCCGCGCGACAAGACCTGTGGCGACGCGGTGTCCTTCGGGGCCCTGCAGGCGCTCACGGCGATGGGGGTGTACCCGGCGCAGCTGGAGGCGCTCTGCGTCGAGCGGGCCGCGTTCGCGGGGCTGAAGCTCGGCGCGCCCAACGGCGCTGTCAATGCTGCACGCCACACCTTACGCGGCTACTGTGTGCCGCGGCTTGTGTTCGACAACCTGCTTCACGAGCGGGCGGTGTCGGCGGGCTGCGAACCGTTGCAGGCGCACGTGAAGGAGCTCGCGGCGCTCGAGTCGGCGTACGACTGGGTCATTGACGCGCGTGGCACCCACGGGGGGACACCGACCGCGATAGCGATGCGCAGCTACTGGGACGTGCCCACGGCGGCGCTCGACCCCGGAGAGGGGAGCGACTTGCAGATCTACTTTGAGCGCTACCTGGGGGCTGGTTATGGCTGGATCTTCCCGGTCAACGAGGTCGACGGGATCACCCGCTTCAACGTCGGCGTGGGCATCTGGCTGCGCGACTACGACGCCGCGGCGGCCAACGTCAGCACGTTGATGCAGAGGTTCTCCGAGGTCAATCGCCGCGCTCGCGCCCTGTCTGGGCACGCGGTGGCCAAGGAGCGGCCGCGTGGTTTCCACCTCGCCGGGGCGCAGCGAGGCACGCGCGTCGCCGCGGGCAAGCAGCTGCGAGTCGGCGACGCGGCCAACCTGGTCGATCCGATCTCTGGTGAGGGCATCCAGAACGCGTTGATCAGCGGCATGCTGGTCGCCGACGTGATCAACTCGAGCGTCTCCGCGGCGGATGTCCCGGGGAATTGGCAGCGTCTGTACGAGGACCACTACGCGGACCACCTGCGCGCGGGCATTCGCTACAACGGTCTGCTGCGCTTCAACGTGGTGAAGAACCTGTTGATCTGGGCCATGAACCGCAGCGAGCGGGTCTCGGAGCGGGTGAACGCGGGTATCTTCGATCTCGTGCGGTACAACGATCTCGGGTCGTCGCTGGTGCGTTCGCTCCGCGCCTCGCGGCGGGCTTGAGCGGGCCGGTGGTTTGTGGGGATCAGCGGTCGAGGCCGCAGATCTCGGCGAGGGGGCGACCGGTCCGCTGGGACTTTCGCAGCTGGGCGGCGCGCCAGTAGGTGTAGACGACGGGGATGAGCTCGAGGGTGAGGAAGGCGCTCGAGAGCAGGCCGCCGATCATGGGCGCCGCGATCCGCTTCATGACGTCGGCGCCGCTGCCGGTGGCCCACAGGAGGGGGGTGAGGCCGATGAGCATCGTTGCGACGGTCATGAGCTTGGGGCGGACACGCAGGACGGTGCCCTCCATGTGGGCCCAGACGATGTCGCTGCGGTCGCGGATCTTGCCGGCTCGGAGGCGGCGTTCGAAGGCGTGGTCGATGTAGACGATCATCACGACGCCGGTCTGGGCGGCGAGGCCGACGAGGGCGATGAGGCCGACGAAGACGGCGGTCGAGAGCCGGTAGTCGAGGATGTGGAGCATCCAGACGCTGCCGACCAGGGCGAAGGGGACGGACAGCAGGACGATCAGGACCTCGGTGAGGTTGCGAAACTGCAGGTACAACAGGAGGGCGACCAGGAGCAGGGTCAGGGGTAAGAGCAGGCGCATGCGGGCCTGCATGGCGGCGAGCTCCTCGTACTGACCGGTCCAGCGCAGGTACATGCCGGGGCCGAGCGGGAGCTCGCCGCGCGCGATCGCGGCGTCGACCTTCGCGCGAGCGTCGTCGACGTACCCGCCGAGGTCCTTCCACGGCTCGAGGTCGACGTAGACGTAGCCGACGAGCAGGCCGGCCTCGCTGCGCAGCATCGGCGGGCCGTCGGCGAGGACGACCTCGGCGAGCTCGCCGAGCGGGACGGTGCGGGACAGGGCGCCGGGGTTTGTTGTGCCGGGGCTTGATGGGCCGGGGAGCGGGACGGGGAGCTCGCGCAGGCGCTCGGGGGAGGAGCGGGCGTCCTCGACGAGGCGCAGCTGGACGGAGAAGCGGCGGCGGCCTTCGACGGTGGTGGTGATCGTCTCGCCGCCGACGGCGAGCTCGACTAAGTCGGTGAGGTCCTGGGGGCGCAGGCCGTGGCGGGCGAGGGCGTCGCGGCGGGGGACGATGTCGACGTAGACGCCGCCGAGGCTGCGCTCGTAGAGGATGCTGCGGGTGCCTGGGAGGTCGCGGAGGAGGCGCTCGAGGGCGAGGCCGCTGCGTTCGATGGCGGCGAGGTCGGGGCCGAAGACCTTGACGCCGACGGGGGTGCGGACGCCGGTGCTGAGCATGTCGATGCGGGCGCGGATCGGCATGGTGTAGGCGCCGGTCCAGCCGGGTTGCTGGAGGCTGGCGCCGAGCTTGGCGACTAACTCGTCCCAGCGTTCGCGGCGGGTCTCGGGCCAGAGGTGATGGAGGCCGAGCCAGCGCGGGGCCCAGCTGCTGTGCCAGCGGGGCTCGTGGACGGTGGGCCACTGGTCCGGTGGTTTCAGCTGGACGACGGTCTCGACCATGCTGAGGGGCGCGGGGTCGGTGGGGGTGTCGGCGCGGCCGACTTTGCCGAACACGCTGGCGACCTCGGGGAAGCTGGCGAGGACGGCGTCCTGGCGGGCGAGCTGGCGCTTGGCCTCCTCGATCGAGAGGCCGGGCAGGGTGGTGGGCATGTAGAGGATGTCGCCCTCATTGAGGGCCGGCATGAACTCGTTGCCGAGGCGCATGGCGACGGGGATCGCCGACAGCACGGCGAGGCCGCCGATCGCCAGGGTGGTGATCGGGCGGCGCAGGGCGATGTAGACGAAGGGCTCGTAGGCGGCGCGGATGAAGCGCGAGACGGGGTGGTCGGCCTCGCGGCGGATCTTGCCGCGGATCAGGAGGTCACGCAGGGCCGGGGCGAAGGTGACGCTGAGCAGCGCCGCGGCGAGCATGACGAAGGTCTTGGTGTAGGCGAGCGGCTTGAACAGGCGGCCGGCCTGGCCCTCGAGGCCGAACACGGGGATGAAGGCGACGGCGACGATGAGCAGCGAGAAGAAGATCGCGGGGGTGACCTCGCGGGCGGCCTCGCCGAGCAGCTTGCGGCGCTCGCGGGCGGACAGGTCAGGCGGGGCGTGCTCGAGGCGCTTGTGGCAGGCCTCGATCATGACGATCTCGGCGTCGACGGTGGCGCCGACGGCGATGGCGATGCCGCCGAGGCTCATGATCGTTGCGGGGATGCCGAGCCAGGCCATCGGGATGAAGGCGAGCAGGACGGCGAGCGGGAGGCTCAGGATCGGGAGCAGGGCGCTGCGCAGGTGGAGCAGGAACAGGATGATGACGAGGGCGACGACGATGCCCTCCTCGATCAGCGCGGTCTGCAGGGTGTCGACGGCGCGGTGGATCAGGGCGGAGCGGTCGTAGGTGGGGACGACCTCGACGCCCTCGGGCAGGCCGGCGCTGATCGTGGCGAGCCGGGTCTTGACGCGCTCGATCACGTCGAGGGCGTGGGTGTTGTGGCGGGCGATGACGATGGCGCCGACGGCCTCGCCCTCGCCATTGAGCTCGGCGAGGCCGCGGCGCAGCTCGGGGCCGAGGCGGACGGTGCCGACGTCGCTGACGCGCACGGGGGTGCCGCTGGCGTTGGTCTTGACGACGAGGTCGGCGAGGTCGGCCTCGCCGCGGAGGTAGCCGCGGCCGCGGACGAAGGCCTCGCGTCCGCCGATCTCGAGGACGCGGCCGCCGACCTCGGCGTTGCCGCGGCGGACGGCGTCGGCGACCTCGCGGGTGGAGACGTTGAAGGCGCGCAGGCGGTCGGGGTCGAGCTGGACCTGGTACTGCTTCTCGAAGCCGCCGACGGAGGCGACCTGGGCGACGCCGGGGACGGACTCGAGGGCGAAGCGGAGGGAGAAGTCCTGGAGGGCGCGGAGCTCGGCGAGGTCGTGTTTGCCGCTGCGGTCGACGAGGGCGTACTCGTAGACCCAGCCGATGCCGGTGGCGTCGGGGCCGAGGGTGGCGGTGGCGCCCTCGGGGAGGCGGGCCTGGATGGTGCCGAGGTACTCCTGGACGCGGCTGCGGGCCCAGTAGACGTCGACGTCCTCGGCGAAGAGGACGTGGACGAAGGACATGCCGAACATCGAGTAGCCGCGGACGGCCTGGACCTGCGGGGCGGCGAGCAGGGCGCTGGAGATCGGGTAGGTGATCTGGTCCTCGACGAGGGTGGGCGAGCGGCCGCGCCACTCGGTGAACACGATCACCTGCGGGTCGGACAGGTCGGGGATCGCGTCGAGGGGGACCTGACGGGCGCTGCGCACTGCCATGAGGGCGAGCATGGCGTAGATGAGGAGGACCACGCCGCGGTGGCGGGCGCAGGCCTCGAGGATGCTGCCGAGGAGTCGTTGCATGGCCGAAGGGACAGGTTCTAAGGGACAGGCGCTAGGGGACAGGTGCGAAGGGACAGGTACGAGCGCGGCGCCAGGGGTGCTAGGGGACAGGCACGAGGGCGGCGCGCAGGCGACTCTCGGCGTCGACGAGGAAGGTGGCGCCGGCGACCACGCGCTCGCCGGCGTGGACGTCGGTGACGGCGCAGAGCTCGTCCCAGCAGGCGCCGAGGGTGACGGCGCGGGGCTCGAGCTGGCCGTCGCCGTGGTCGACGAAGACGTGGTCGGAGGCCCCGGTGGAGACGAGGGCGTCGCGGGGGACGGCGATCACGTCGACGGGCGCCAGCTCGAAGTCGACGAGGGCGTACTCGCCGGCGCGGAGGCTGGGGTCGTGGAGGGTGAGGCGGGCACGGAAGCTGCGGGCGTCGCGGTCGAGCTCGGGGTAGACGAGGTCGACGCGGAGCTCGCGGGTGTAGCCGGGGCGGGTGGGGATCGTCAGGTGGGCGGTGGTGCCGGCGGTGATCGCCTCGCCGCGACCGGCGGGCAGCTCGGCGACGACGAGGAAGGTGTCGGGGTCGCGGAGCTCGTAGAGGGCGGTCTCGGGGGTGACGTAGGCGCCGAGCACGGCGCTGCGGGCGATGATGACGCCGCTGGCGGGGGCCTCGACGGCGACGGTGCGGCTCGGCTTGCCGGTGGCGAGCAGGCGCTCGATGGCGGCGCTGCTCATGCCGAGCAGCTCGAGGCGGGCGCGGGCGGCCGCGAGGGCGTTGTTGCCGTCGGCCCAGCGGCGGGCGGCCAGGAGCTCGGTCTGGGCCTGGTAGATCTCCGGGCTGTAGAGGTCGGCGAGGCGCTGGCCCCTGTGCACGCGGACGCCGGTCTCGGCGACGGCGATCTTCTCGAGGAAGCCGGCCGCACGGACATGGACCTGGGCGGCGCCGGACTCGGCGAGCTCGAGGGTGGCCGGGGCGCGCAGGGTGGGGGTGCGGGTGAGGGCGCGGGCCTCGGCCGTGCGCACGCCGATCGACTGCTGGCGATCGAGGCTGAGGCGCAGCGGGGCGGTGCCGGGCGGGGGGCTGCGGAGCGCCTCGAGGTCCATCTTGCAGATCGGACATGTCCCTGGGGACAGGCTCTGCTGGGCCGGGTGCATGGGGCAGCGGTAGACCGTGGGGGCCTTGGATGCGGGGAGCGGGTCGAGGTCCATCTTGCAGATGGGACATGTCCCTGGGGACAGGCTCTGCTGGGCCGGGTGCATCGGGCACGCGAAGACGGTGGGGGCGGCGGGGCTCGGGGCGGCGTCGGCGTCGGCGTGGTCGTGGGCGCGGGCGGGGTCGATCGGCTCGAGGTCCATGTGGCAGATCGGGCACTCGCCGGGGTCGCTGGCGGTGATCTGCGGGTGCATGGGGCACTGGTAGCGGGGGGCGTGGGCGAGGGCCGGGTCGGCGTGGGCGAAGCTCCACCAGGCGGTGGCGGCGAGGGCGGCGACGCCGGCGAGGATCAGCCAGCGCAGCAGGGCCATGACGAGGAGGCCGCGCGGCGGGGCCTCCTCGCCCTCGTGCAGGGGCTCGTGATCGGGGGTGCTGGCGTCGGCTGTGGTCATCGGGGTGGGTGTCTCATGGGACAGGTTGGCGGGCGTGTCGAGGGTGGGTGTCTCATGGGACAGGTTGGTGGGTATGTCTCATGGGACAGGTTGGGCGCCGGTGTCGTGGTGGGGGTCGGCGGGGTGGAGCGGGGCGCGGGGGAGCGAGGAGCCGCTGGCGCGCTCGAGGTCGGCGAGGGCGTGGTCGAGGGCGGCCTTGGCGTCGATGATCTCGAGCGCGACCTCGACGTAGGTGCCCTCGGTGGCGAGCATGGCGAGCAGGTCGGCGCGGCCGACTTCGTAGCCGGACAGGGCGACCTCGCGGGCGCGCTGGCTGGCCGGGAGGGCGGCGCCGCGGAGGGTCTGCCAGCGTCTTGCCGCGCTCTCGGCGGCGGCGAGGGCCTCGGCGACCTCGCGGCCGACCTGCAGGCGGGCCTCGGCGAGGTCGTGGCCGGCGGCGGCGGTGAAGGCGGCCTGGGCGTCCCTGCGCTTGCGGCCCTGTCCCGAGAGCCAGGGCAGGGCGACGTTGACGAGCAGGCCGTAGCCGTTGATCGGCTGGACCTTGGTGGCGGGGAAGAAGGCCAGGCCGAGCTCGGCGGCGGGGACCTGGGCCTCGCGGCGGGCGGCCTCGAGGTCCATCGCGGCGGCGTCGCGACGGGCGGCGGCGGCGCGGGGCTCGGGGCGCAGCTGGGGGGCGCGGGTGATGAGCGTGGCGGCGTCGGTGGCGGCGCGCTCGTCGGGGAGCGGGACGGGCGGGCCGAGCGGGGCGTTCGGCGGGCGGGCGAGCAGGCTGTTGAGGCGGACGCGGGCGGCGTCGATGGTGGTGGCGTCGGTGGCGACCTCGGCGTGGGCGCGGGCGGCCTCGGTCTCGGCGCGGGCGATGTCGAGGAGGGAGCCGGAGATGACCTGCCTGGCGCGGGCGAGCTGGAGGACGCGCTCGCTGACCTCCTGGTGCTCGAGGTGGAGGGCGTGGCGGGCGGTGACGGCGGCGTACTCGATGAAGGCGTGGCGGACGGCGAGGGCGAGCAGCTGGGCCTGGGCCTCGCGCTCGGCCGAGCCGGCGCTGGCCTCGTGGCGGCGGGCGGCGGCGCGGCGGCGCAGGAGGCCGGCGGGGGGGATCGGCTGGCGCAGGGCCAGCATGATCATCGGCGACTCGTGGATCGCCCACGGGCGGGCGAGCGGGACCTGCCAGACGTCGAGGCTGAGCGAGGGGCCTGCCGGCTTGGCCTCGGCGTCGGCGAGCAGCGACTGGCCGCGCACGCGCTCGGCGGCGGCCATGAGGCCGGGGCTGCGGGCGAGGGCGATGGCGACGGCGTCGTCGATCGTCAGCGGGGTGGTGAGGGAGAGGCTGTCCTCGAGGACAGCTGCGGAGCGGGTGGTCGCGGGGACAGGTGAGGTGGTCGATGGGACAGGTGAGGTGGTCGCCGGGACAGGTGAGGTGGTCGCGGGGACAGGTGCGGGGCGGGCGGCGCTGGCGAGGCCGGGGAGGAGGGCGAGGAGGGCGAGGAGGGGCCAGGGAGCGGGGCGGGCGAGGGCGGCGGGGACCGGCACGTCGGGCGTTAGAGCAGGAATCGGGCCATGAAAAACGCTTGCGATGTTGAGGTCGCGGGAGGGGCGATCGGTGGGGTTCGCGAATCTTCGCGAGCCGGTCTGCGAAAGCTGTGAAGTCGCGGGAGGGGCGGGAGAACCGGGTGGCTGGGATTTCGCGGGGCGAGCTGGCAAGGTGGCCCGCATGAGCGAGCAAGCGCTGAAGATCGAGGATCTCCGGGTGGGCACGGGTGCCGAGGCGAAGGCCGGGCAGACGGTCGGCGTGCACTACGTGGGCACGCTGGTCGACGGCAAGAAGTTCGACTCGTCGCGCGACCGCGGCGAGCCGTTCGGGTTTCGCCTCGGGGCGGGCGAGGTGATCGCGGGCTGGGACCAGGGCGTCGCGGGGATGCGGATCGGCGGGCTGCGCAAGCTGACGATCCCGTCGCATCTCGGCTACGGGGCGGCGGGTTATCCGGGGCTCATCCCGGCGAACGCGACGCTGGTGTTCGAGGTGGAGCTGCTGTCGCTGCGCTGAGCGGCGCGGTCGGACTGGCCCACGCCGCGGCCACCGGCGATTGGCGGCCGGGGACCACGGCCTGGCGCGCCCGGTCAAGAAGAACGGGGCGCGTGGGCGCAGGGTGGGCCCATGACCGGCGCATCCACCGACGTGTGTCCTCCTCCTGCCTGGGCGTGGCCTGGGTTGCTCGACCGACGGCCCTGGCTGTGGCTCGCTCTGGGGGCCCTCCTGCTCGCGGCGTCGCAGATGCGGTTCGGCCTTGGGGTGCTCGCCTGGGTCGCGCCGCTGCCGTTCCTGCGCTACCGCCGAGGGAGCTCGGGGTGGCGCGCCGGGGTCGCGCTCGGAGCGGCGTCGTTCGTCGGCTGGACCCTGGCGGTGGCGAAGATCGTCACGGCGCCGCTGCCGATCGCGATGAGCGTGTTGTTCTCCGCACCGATCGCGCTCGTGCTGTCGACGCCGTTCTTCCTGGTGGGACCGCTGCGCCGCGGCTTCGGGGAGCGGGGAGCAGCGCTCGGGTTTGCGGCGCTGATGGTGGCCGGTGAGTGGGTGCTGCACGCGGCGCTGCCGTTCGGCGTGTGGGGGGCGGCGGGCAATACCCAGCTCGGGCACATCGATCTGCTGCAGCTCGCGTCGGTGACCGGCCTGCACGGGGTCAGCTTCCTGGTCTACCTCGTGGCTGCGAGCCTCGAGTCGGTGCTCGCGGTGCCGTCGCGGCCGCAGCGGGTGTTCGCGCTCGGGGCGGTGGCAGTGGTCGTCGCGGTGATGGGTGTGGGCCAGGCGCGGCTCGCCCTGTCGTCGGCGAGCGGCACGGAGCAGCGCCGGGTCGCCGCGATCGGCACGGACTCGACGGTCGGGATCGGTCCGCTGCCTGACGCTGAGGCCCTCGCCCGGGTCGAGGCCGGGCTGCTCAGGCGGACGCGGGAGGCGGCGCGGGCGGGTGCGTCGCTGATCGTCTGGACCGAGGCGGCCACCATGGTCTGGCCCGCCGACGAGGCCGCCTTTCAGGCCCGCGTCGGCGAGGTGGCGCGCGAGCTCGGGGTCGTGATCGTGGCCGCGTATGTCATGCCCGTCGCCGAGGCGCCGCTCCGGTATCACAACCGTTATGCGATGTTCACGTCCGAAGGCGCGGTCGCTCATGTGTACGACAAACACCACCCCGTGCCCGGCGAGCCCGCGATCGCCGGGACCACGCCGATGCCGCTCTACGTGGACCCTGGGCTCGGCAGGCTCTCGGGGGCCATCTGCTACGATTATGATTTCCCGCGGCTCGGCCTGGCTCACGCGGCGCTGGGCGTCGACCTCGTCGCGCTCCCGGCCTCGGATTGGCGGGGCATCGATCCGATCCACACCGAGATGGCCGCGGTGCGGGCGATCGAGGGCGGTCAGTCGATCGTACGCTCGACGCGATTCGGGCTCTCGGCGGGCATCGACCCGTACGGGCGGCTTCGCGGCTCGCTGAGTCACTTCGACGGGGTCCAGCGGGTGCTGGTCATGGACCTCCCGCACCACGGGATCTGCACGGTCTACGGGGCGATCGGCGACGTCTTCGGCCCCGGCTGCGGGCTGTTTGGCCTCGGGGCGCTGGCGCTGGCGTGGCTCCGGCGGTCGCGCTGGTATGCTGCGCGCTCATGGCAGACACCGTCCTCGCCATCGCCACGCGCGCTGTCGTCGAGGCGTGCCAGCTCCTCGGGCTCGATGGCGACGCGCTGCTGAGCGAGGCGGGGCTGCGGCGCGACGAGGTCTTCGATCCGGAGCGGCGGATCTCCGCGGCGCAGGCGGACCGGCTGTGGCAGGCCGCCTATGTTCGCAGCGGCGACCCGCATCTCGCGTTGCACGCCGCCGAGGCGCTCCCCTTCGGCGCGTACCGGGTGGTCGACTTCCTCGCGGCGCACAGCCCGACGATCGGTGAGGGGTATCGCCGGATCGCCGCGTATTTTCCGATCGTCGACGCGCGCGCGGTGCTCCGGGTGCGGGCACAGGCCGACGAGGTCGCGCTCGAGATGTGTGCCCGCGATCCGGGGGTCGAGCTGCGGGCGCCGGCGCAGGAGTACTCGCTCGCGGCCATGGTCACGCGCGGGCGCGTCTGTGCCGGGGAGCGCTGGGCACCGGACGCCGTCGAGCTGACCTTCGGCGCCCCGCGAGACCCCGGCGAGCTGCGCCGGGTGTTTCGCTGCGAGCTCCGCTTTGGTTGCGCGACGCCGCGGCTGGTGTGTTCGCGGGCGGTCTGGGATGCGCCGGTCACGGGGGCGGACCCCGCGTTGCTCGCCGTGCTCGAGGACTACGCGAGGCGGCTGCTCGTCGAGCTCCCGGCGGGCGACGACCTCGTGAGCCGCGTGAGGCAGGCGGTCTCGGAGGAGCTGCGTGGCGGCGAGCCGACGACCGGGCGCATCGCCCGGGTGCTACGCACCAGCGAGCGGACGCTGCAGCGCCGCCTGAGCGCGACGGGGCACAGCTTCGCGGCGATCCTGGACGAGGCGCGGGCCGCCACCGCGAAGGCCCACCTGCGGGATCCCGCGATGGCGATCGTCGACATCGCCTTCCTGCTCGGGTTCGCCGACCAGAGCGCGTTCACTCGCGCGTTTCGCCGGTGGACCGACGATACGCCGCACGCCTACCGCAAGGCGAATATGCGCTGACGTATCGCTGGTGACCGAGGCGGCCGATGCTCGATACATCGTAGATCGCGGACTGGCACCTCGCTACGAGCTGTCGCAAGGGACATGTTCGTACGGCCATCTTGCGCATTGGTTTGTGCGAGGTCGTCGGCGTCGCGCGGCGACCTTGGCCGGGGCCTCTTAGGGCTTGCTGCGGCAGTTGCCTTCTTTGATGCGGCAGTCGTCGCGGCAGACATCGGCGCTGCTCTCACAGGTGAGCTTGCAGGTCGCGCGGTCGGTGCTGGACATCTTGCCCTGATCGCAGCCGGCGGTGCAGGGCGAGAGCTGGGTGTTGCAGCTGGTGTTGCAGGTCTGGGCTGTGGCGGCGCAGGCGGCGAATTTTTGTTGCTGCTGCGCGGTGGGTGTGGCGGTGGGCGGGCGTGGTGCCGTGGTGCCGGCGGTGCCGCTGGAGGAGCGGATGATCGCGGCGCGCTGCTCGGCGTCCGACGGCGGGGCGCCGCCGAGGACGTAGTAGCTGGAGGGCGGGGGCAGGACGCTGCCGTTGGCGTTGCACTGGAGGCGGCAGGTGGCGCGGTCGGTCTCCGGGGTCGACGGGTCGTTGCAGGTGGAGAGGCAGCTGGCGAGCGCCTGGGGGTCGACGGGGGTCGGCTGCGGGGTGCCGTAGCTTGGCGGCGGGGTGCCTGGCGGGGTGACGTAGGTGGGGGTGCCGCCCGAGCTGCCGACAGCACGATAGGGCTGGTTGGTGATCTGGGCGCACTGGACGCGGCAGGTCGCGCGGTCGCTGTTGTTGGCTTCGTTGTCGCACTGCGACTCGCAGACGAGGCGCTGTTGTTGCAGCTCGCCGTAGGTCGGGCCGACGGCCACGGGGGCCGGGGTCGGGGTCACGGGGCGCGGGGGCTGGGCGACGGGCTGCGGGCGTAGGGGCTGGGGCGTGGCGACGACGGGGGGCGTCGGCTGGGTCGGGGTCGGGGCGGGTGCGGGGGTCGCGGCGGGGGGGGTCGGGGTCGGGGCGGTGGCGACTGCGGGCGCAGGGGTGGCGACGCGGGAGCACTCGAGCTCGCAGGTGGAGCGGTCGAGCGGGGACTGGATGTTGGTGCAGCGGTCGAGGCAGGGGCTGGACTTCGCCGTCTGTGAGCCGCTGGCACAGGCGAGGCCGAGCGCGGCGGCGAGGGCGAAGGAGCCGATGAGGGCGGAGCTGAGGGGAGAGGTGCGTCGCATGGCCAAAGAGCCTCCAGACCGGCGAGCACCATAGCAAATCGCGGCAAAGGGGCAACGCCGCAGAACTCCGGTCGGCGCGGCCGCGGTGACCTCGTGCCGGGCTGGCGCAAGGCTTCGGAGTGGGGATGTCCCTCAGGACAGGTTCGGGTCGCTCACGGGCACTGGGCGCCGCAGTCGGTCTTGGCCTCGCCGACGCAGATGCTGTCCCACGAGCTGCTGCAGCAGAAGGGGTCGAGGCCGCAGACGCAGTTCTTGATGCCGACGACGGAGCAGGCCCCGGCGGCGCCGGTGTTGCAGCAGTTGCCGGAGTTGCAGCCGCTGGTGGAGATCGAGTCGCAGCTGCCGGAGCAGGTGAGGGTGCCGCCGGCGAACTTGCTGGAGTCCTGGGAGACGCAGGTCTTGCCGTTGAAGTTGTTGCCGTCGCACTGCTCGTTGCCGTCGACCTGGTTGTTGCCGCAGTTGGTGCAGCCGCCGGTGTTGAAGGCGCATTGCGGGGTGCAGGACAGGGAGCCGCCGACGAAGCCCTGGGTGCTGCAGGTCTGGCCGCCGAGGTCGGCGCCGTCGCAGGGTTCGGGGCCGTTCTTGATCGCGTCGCCGCAGTAGGTGCAGGCGTTCTTGTTGAAGCTGCAGGAGTTGGGGCTGTTGCAGGCGAGGGTGCCGGCGGTGTAGTTGCCGCCGTTGGGGCTGGGGAGGCTGGTGCACTGGGCGTTGCCGAGCTGGGCCGCGGTGCACATGACGCCCTGGTTGCCGCAGTCGCACTCTTCACCGGGGTCGACGTTCATGTCGCCGCACGAGGGCGAGGTGCACATGGCCTTGTCGAAGATGCACTGCGAGGTGCAGACGAGGGTGCCGCCGGTGAAGCCGAGGGACTTGCAGTCCTTGCCGTTGAGGTTCATGCCGTCGCACTCCTCGGGCGCGTCGATCATGGCGTTGCCGCAGAGGATGACCGGGCCGGTGCTTTCGTCGCCGCCGCTGGTGCTGTCCGGGCCGGTGGTGCTGGTCGTGGAGACGTCGGTGGCGGTGACCGGGCCGGTGGTGGTCTCGTCGGGAGACTCGGTGGTGGTCATGCGCATCGTGTCCTCCGCGGTGGTCATGCGCATGGTGTCGCCCGAGGTCGTCGGGGTCGCCTCGGTGGTGGTGCCCATCGAGGTGGGTGTCGTGTCGCTGGCGGGGCCCTGGGTGACGAAGCCGGAGAGGCTGGTCATCGAGGTCTCGCTGCCGCCGGCGCAGGCGAGCACGAGGGTGGAGGCGATCAGGGTCTGCAGGGCCTGGCGGGCGCGATGAGACATTGGCGCATCATAGGGGTCCAGGCGCGCCAGGAGCAATTCTCGGTCGCAAGAGAATGCGGGGGCGCGGGTCCCCACGCGTGGCACGGCGATCGCGTTGTGGTGGGGACCCGGGACTTCGCTGATGTCGAGGGTCGGGCGACTCGAGGTCTCCTGGTTCAGGAGAGGTCGCTGGTTTCGATCGCGTCGGCGGTGTCGGCGGCCTCGGCGGCGCCGAGGATGAGCTCCAGGGTGGGGACGACGATGTCGTGCCAGGCGTCGCTGCGGGCGGTGGCCAGAGCGGCGGGGCCGAGGCGGCCGTGGGCGGCCAGCACTTCGCGGGTCAGCTCCGCGGGCAGCTCGGGCTCGGGGCTGGCGTCGTGGAGGCGATCGCCGATGCTGCTTGCGAGCTCGCGGAGGGCCGCGGCGACCTCGGGTCCGCCGTGGTGGACGGTGAAGGCCAGGGTGGCCCAGGCGAGCTCGGCGTGGCGGGTCTCGTCGTCGGCGATCGTGGCGAGGACCTCGCGGACGGGGGCGAGCTGACAGCTGCGGCCGGCGCGGAGGGCCGCGAGGGCCGCGACGGTCTCGCCGAGGCAGCCCTCGAGGAAGGTGTTGCGGGCGAGGGCGACGAGGCCGCCGTCGCGGGGGGCGAGGGCCGGGAGCGGGCCGGGTTCGGCGGGCTCGTCGGCGTAGAGGGCGGCGAGGCTGAAGCAGCTGCGGGCGTGGTGGATCTCGTCGAGGCTGGCCTGTTGGGAGGCGAAGATCAGCTCGGGCGGGGCGCCGACGGCCATCAGCTCGAGGGTGGCGCGGGCGAAGGCGGCGACGGCCGCGTGCTCGTCGCCGGCGTCGCGCAGCCACAGGCCGGCGAGGTGGCGGCGGGCGGCGAGCGGGAGGGCGGCGACGCTGTCCTCGGAGACATGTCCTGAGAGCCAGGCAGAACCGGGGCGCAGGGGGGCGCGCAGGGCCTGGTCGTCGGCGAGGAGGGGGCGACCCGAGCAGTAGTCGAACCAGTGGTAGCAGCAGATGGTCTCGTCCTTGGTGGCGGCGCGCTGCTCGGCGGTGGCGATCTTGCGGAGGCGGCCCTGCATCATGGGGTTCAGCGAGATGCCCTTGAACTGGCGCTCGTCGGCCTTGGACTTCTGCGGGTGGCCCATGAGGCGGGTCGGGCAGCCGAGCTCCTGGCCGCTGGACTGGGTGGCGAGCTTCTCGGCGATCTTGGCCGGGGCGCACCAGTCACCGTTGGGGCAGCCCTCCTCCTCGATGCCGTCGGGGTCGAAGGGGTCCTGGCCGGTGCGCTCGGGGTAGGGCGAGGGCGGGAGCGGTGGCGGAGGTGGCGTGGGGGTCGCGGCCGGGGTGGGTGTGGCGACCGGGGCGGCGGTCTGGGTCGCGGGCTTGACCTCGGGCGCGGGGCCGCTGTCGCAGGCGAGGCCTCCAGCAGCGAGCAGCGGCAGGCAGGCGAGGGCGCGGTGCAGGCGGGTGCGGAGGAGCGAGGTGTCGCGCATGGCGGGGACCTTATCACGAGGAGCGCGCGGGACGGCCGGGGCGGAGGGTGATGCCTGGTGCGCCCACGCGGCGGTGGCCGCGGAGATCCACGGGGTGCGTGCAGGTGTTGCGTGGGGTGCGGGCGCGCAGGGGGCGGGGTTGAGTTCGTGCGGGGGGCGGGTGATGGTTGCGGCGGTGGATGTCGATGCGCTCATCGTCGGGGGCGGCTGCGCCGGGCTGAGCCTGGCGGTGCACGTGGTTGCGGCGGCGCGGCGGGCCGGGCGAGCGTGCCCGCGGGTGACGATCGTCGAGCCGCGCAGCGAGTACCAACGCGACCGGACCTGGTGCGGGTGGCGCTTCGAGGCCCACCCATTCGCGGATTCGGTGACCCGGCGGTGGTCGCAATGGGCGGTGCAGGAGGGGGGGCGGCGGGTCGTGCGGGGTAGCACTCGGCACCCGTACGAGCACATCCCGGCGGACCGCTTCTACGCGCAGGCGCAGGCGCTGCTGGCGACGGCGCCGGAGCTGCGGCTGGTGCTCGGGGCCCGGGTGACGGCGATCGCGGAGCAGGGCGGGCAGGTGGTGGTGGAGACGACGGCGGGGCCGCTGCGGGCCGGGCTGGTGCTCGACGGGCGGCCCCCCGAGGCTGCTGCGGCGGCCGAGGCGAGCGCGGTGGCGGAGGTCGACCTCGTGCAGCACTTCGTCGGCTGGGAGGTGGAGACGGCCGAGCCCTGCTTCGACCCGGGGGTGGTCGAGATGATGGACTTCGCGGTCGCGCAGACGCGCGGGCTGCACTTCATGTATGTGCTGCCGTTCACGTCGACGCGGGCGCTGGTGGAGGCGACGTACATCAGCGCGGGGGCGCTGCCGTTGGCGCAGTACGAGGCGGACATCCGCGGCGACCTCGAGCGGCGGGGCGCGCGTGAGTTCAAGGTCGGGTTTCGCGAGGCGGGGCAGATCGCCATGTCGACGCGGCCGGCGCGGCCGCAGGCGTCGCCGCGGGTGCTGCAGATCGGCCTGCGCGGCGGGCTGGCCAAGCCGTCGACCGGCTACGCCTTCGCGGCGATCCAGCGCTTCTCGGCCGCGCTGGCGGAGCGCATCGTCGCCCGGCCGGGGCAGCCGCTGGTGCCGCCTGCGCCGCGGCCGGCGGCGGCGGTGGCGATGGACCGGGTGTTCCTGTCGTATCTCGAGCGGCACCCGGGGCGCGGGCCGGGGCTGTTCGTCGACCTGTTCGAGCGCCTGCCGCCGGATCTGCTGTGTCGTTTTCTCACCGATCACGGCTCGCCGCTCGACGGCCTGCGCGTGATGGCCTGCACGCCGCTGGCGCAGATGACCGCGGAGGTCGTACGCTCGCGGGCCCGCTGGCTGCGCCGGCCGGCGGCCTGAACCTGTCCCAAGGAACCTGTACTTTTGACCAGACCGCGACTGATCACCTTCGGCACGCCTCCATCCTCCGGGGCGACGGCGCCGCCCTCCGAGGCCCCCGACTGGGTGCAGGCCAACCCTGCGCGCATCGAGCGGGCGCTGACACGGGCGCTGGCGCTGCCGTCGGGCGGGTGGTTCGTGGTCGACGACCGCGAGAAGATCGGGCGCGTACCGGTGACCTACACGATCGACGGGCAGGAGCTGGTGCTGTGGCGGGCGCAGGACGGGGCGCTGCGGGCGGCGCCGGGGGCCTGCCCGCACATGGGCGCGTCGCTCGCGTGTGCGAAGGTCCGCGGGGACAACCTGGTGTGTCCGTGGCACGGGCTCGAGCTCGGCGACGGGCCGCACGGGCGCTGGCGGCCGCTGGTGGCCCACGACGACGGGGTGCTGGCGTGGGTGCGGCTGCCGGCGCGGCCGGGCGAGGAGACGGCGGGGCCGATCATGGCGCCGCGGCCGACGGCGGCGCTGGCCGGGGTGATCCGGATGGAGGCGCGCTGCGACCCGGGCGACATCCTGGCCAATCGCCTGGACCCCTGGCACGGGGCGCACTACCACCCGCACTCGTTCGGGCGGCTCAAGGTGCTGGAGGAGCGCGAGGATCTGCTGCTGGTGCGCGTGGCGTACCGCGTGATCGGGCCGCTGGCGGTCGAGGTCGACGCGACCTTTCATTGCCCGGATCCGCGGACGATCGTGATGACGATCGTCGGCGGCGAGGGGGCGGGGTCGGTGGTCGAGACCCACGCGACGCCGATCGGGCCGGGACGCACGGCGGTGATCGAGGCGACGCTGGCCCGCTCGGAGCGGCCGGGCTTTCGCCACGCGCTGCGGCTCAGTCGTTGGCTGCGACCGGCGATGAACGCCCGCGCGGCGCGGCTGTGGGTCGAGGACATCGCGTACGCCGAGCGCCGCTACGCGCTGCGGGCCCGGCCGGTGCGGCTGCACACGGTCGGGTCGGGCGAGGATTGACGGCGGGGCTGGCTGAAGGGACAGGTTTCTCGGCGACGGTCGGGGGCGGTACCATGACGTGATGTCGCTGACGCGCCGGGGCTGGCTGCAGGGGGCGGCCTGGGGCGTCGGGATCGCGGGCGGGGTGATCGCGGCGCGGCGGCGGCGGTTGCGGGTGCTGGTGCTCGGGGGGACGCGCTTCGTGGGGCGGGCGATCGTCGCGGCGGTGCTGGCCCGCGGGCACGCGGTGTCGCTGTTCAACCGCGGGCGCACGGGGCCGGGGCTGTTCCCGGAGGCGGAGGAATTGCTCGGGGACCGCGAGGGGGACCTGGCGGCGCTGCGCGGGCGCAGCTGGGACGTGGTGATCGATACCTCGGGGACCAATCCGCAGTGGGTGCGGCGCGCGAGCGAGCTGCTGCACGCGGCGGCGGGGCGCTATCTGTATGTATCGTCGACGGCGGCGTATACGATGAGCGGATCGCTGCGGCGCAGCGAAGAGAGCCCGATCTGGCCGGCGGCGACCGACGCGGCGAGGACCTACGGCGAGCGCAAGGCGGCGGGCGAGCGCGAGGTGCTGCGATACTTCGCGGGGCGGGCGACGATCGTCCGGCCGGCCGATCTGTTCGGGCCGCATGATTACGATCGCCGGGCGCACTTTGTCCGCTGGGCGCTGCGGGCGCGGGCGGGCGGGGAATTCCTGGTGCTGGGGCGGCCGGAGAACAAGGTGGCATTCACGGACGTGCGCGACCTCGGGGCGTGGATCGCGGGGCTGATCGAGCGGGATGTGCGGGGGGTGTTTAATGTGGCGGGGCCGCCGTTCACGCTGGGGGCGCTGGCGGCCGCGGCGATCGCCGTCGGCGGGCCGGCGACACCGGTGTGGGTCGACCGGAGGTGGGCGGCGGCCGAGGGCGTCGACCGCAAGCAGCTGTCGGCCGGGACCGGGAGCACGTATGAAATGGGCTCGCCGCTGGCGGTGGTGCGGGGGCTGTGCTTCCGGCCGCTGGTGGCGACGATGCGGGATACGCTGGAATGGTGGGACTCGCCTAAGGGTGAGGCGGCGGGTGAGGCGGCGGGCGAGACGCCGGGGATGACGGCGGAGGCCGAGGCGGAGGTGATCGCGGCGTGGCGAGCGAGCGGGGGCGGTTCAGGATAGGCGGGCGGGCCCCCGCTGCACGATATGGCGACACGCGGCACGATATGGCGATACTCGGGGACTCCTATCATTGTGGCTTCGTGGTCTCTCGCCCGGCGCGGCCCCGCGCAGTTGCATCGCGTGGCGCCGCGTGCGAGAGTGATCGAATGTCACGTCAGGGCCACCCATTCTTGCGCTTCGCCGTCGGCACGTCGCTGCTGGTCCCGGCGGTCGCGTGCAGCCAGAGCAACGAGCGCCCGCCGACCGCGAATCCGGGTCCGGTGGAGTCGGCTCCGCCGGAGGTCAAGCCGCTCCCACCGCAAGCGCCTGAGAAGCCGGAGCCGGTGATCGTCAACCCGGCCCCGCCGGAGCCCGTGGCCGAGCCCGTGGAGCAGCTCCACATCAACACGCCGCCGCCCAAGCCCGAGAAGCCGACGCCGAAGATCATCAACACGCCGCCGCCCAAGCCCGAGAAGCCGACGCCGAAGATCATCAACACGCCGCCGCCGACTGAGCCGCACGAATGACGCAGGAGCCATCCGAGGCCGAGCGCGCCCGCTCGGGCCCGTCGCGCGGGGCCCTTCGCGGGCTCGGAGCGCTTTCGCCGGCGCTGGACATCGGCCGCGCGAGCTGCGAGCGCATGCTCGCGGCGACCACCGAGCGTCTCGCCCGGATCCACCGCGTGCAGGTCGAGCGCGACCGCTGGCCCGACTTCGCCGCCTTCGACGCCTCGCGCTACAGCCTCGCGCTGCGGCGGGAGGCGGCGCGCCAGTGGGCCCGCCGCGCCTGCGCCGAGCATGGATCGATCCATCAATTCTCGGCCGTCATGCACGGGCTGTGCGAGGCCCGCGTCGGCCTCGAGCTGCTCGGCGCGCTCGCGCGGCTGATCACCGATGAGGTCCGCCACGCCGAGCTGTGCGCCGCGATGGCCGTCGCGCTGCTGCCCGAGGGCGGCGAGCCCGAGCTGTTCGCTTGGCCGACGCCCGACGCCCCCTGGCACGACGCGCCGGGGCCCGAGCAGCCCCAGGCGCTGCTCGCGTGGGCCGCGGACGCGATCCTGATCGCCTGTTGTCTCGGCGAGACCATCTCTCGTCCGATGTATGAGGCCCTGATCGTCGTCACCACCGACCCCGTCGCCGAGCAGGTGGTGCGCCAGATCCTCCGCGACGAGCACCTGCACGCCGCGTTCGGCTGGGACGCGCTGGCGTTGTTGTTGCCCGCGCTCGAGCCGGCCGGTCGCGCGCAGGTCCAGGAGCGGCTGCGCCGCGCCCTCGGCGGCTTCGAGGCGACCACCGCCTGCGGTTACACCATCGAGGATGTGGCCGGTCGCGCGATCACCGTCGAACGCGGCGAGGCAGCCAACCTCGGCCTGCTGACGAGTGAGCAGTATGCGATGATCTTCTTCGCCACCATCGAGCAGGAAATTTTCCCGGCTCTGCACGCGCTCGGCCTCGACCCCGCGGCCGCGTGGGCCGGTCGCCCGGGGCGCGCCGCGCCCTGATCCCGGGGCTGCGCCGGATTCGTCGCACACCGGGCTCGGGCGCTTGCGCATGGTGCGGGTGGCGTGGTCTGCTGGTCGGCGATGAAGTTCGCGGCGGTCGTGATCGGGTTGGTGATGCTCGGGGCCTGTGAGATCGTGACGGAGCGCGACAAGGAGGCGCTGCGCCAGGCCTTTGAGGCCAAGGACAGGGCGCTGGCGCAGCAGGAGGAGGAGATCCGACACCTGAGGGAGGCGCTGGTGGAGGCTCGGGGCCGGCAGGAGCGGGAGTGCGTCGTGCGGGGACCCGCGGCGTCGCCGGACGGGATGGGGCAGCTCGCGGCGCTGCTGGGCGCGCAGGGGCCGAACCCGCTGGCGCAGCCCGGGGCTGATGCCGCGATCGGGCCGCAGTCCGTGGTTGGCTCGCCGTCGCCGATCACCTGCGCGGCGGATCGCTGCACGGTGCCACGCAAGACCTTCGAGGCGCTGCTCGCCGATCCGGCCGAGCTGGTGAAACAGGCGCGGGTGGTGCCATACCTGCAGGACGGGCAGACGCGGGGCTTCAAGTTGTTTGGGATCCGGGTCGGCAGCACATTCGCCGCGATCGGGCTGAAGAACGGCGACCGTATCACGGCGATCGGAGGCCATTCGCTCGGCGGCGTCGAGGAGGCGCTCACGGCGTATGCGGCGATCAAGGGCCAGGACGAATGGACGATCGCGGGCGAACGCAAGGGGGCGGCGTTTGAGCAGACGATTGTGATCGCGAAGTAGGCGGCTTCGCCGGGCAATGTCGCGGCAGGGAGGGGCGCCGGGGGGGGGGGGGGGGGGGTGGGGGCGGGCCCGGCGGGGGGGCGCCGCGGGGGGGGGGGGGGGGGGGGGGGGGCGGGGGGGGGGGGGGGGGGGGGGGGGGGGGGGGGGGGGGGGGGTACGTCAGGGTCACGAGGCGGTTCACGCCGATCTGCTCGGGGGTGAAGGACTGCGTGGTGCCGTCGGGCCAGCGGAGCTCGAGGGTGTAGTCGCAGCCGTAGTCGCCGAGGCCGAAGTGGAGGGTGCGGGTGTCGAGGGAGTTGTAGGTGCCGCGGCCGGCCTTGACCTCGCGGGTGATCTTCCAGCCGTCGAAGACGATGGTGGCGCGGGCGCCGATGGCGTCGCGGTTGACCTGCTTGCCGTCGCCGACCAGGCGCAGCTCGAGCCAGGCGTTCTGCTCGCCGATGGTGTTCTTGAACAGGAAGTTGGGGCGGCCGCCGTTGCCGTTGTCGCGGCCGCCGACCAGGAGGTCGAGGTCGCCGTCGTGGTCGATGTCGGACCAGGCGTGGTTCTGGGCGGCCTTCATGCGGTTGTAGGGGTCCTGGGAGTCGTTGATGCCGCTGACGGGGCCGAGGCTGACGAAGCCGCCGTCGGGCTGTTGGTGCATGAGGCCGAACCAGCTGAGCTGATCGATATCGGTGTAGTTGGGCTCGTACTTCTTGTCGCGGGAGACGGAGAGGTCCATGCGGCCGTCGTTGTCGAAGTCGACCATGGCGCCGTCGACGTCGCCCTCGTTGAAGGGCAGGCCGCGCTTCAGGAACTCGTTGGTGAAGGCGTATTTGCCGGCCTTGCCGGTGTTGACGAGCAGCTGGCTGGGGTCGGACCACTTGCGGCTGTAGTCGCTGTCGACCGGGTGGGAGATCGCGGTGAGGAAGATGTCCATCAGGCCGTCGCCGGTGGCGTCCTCGCACTGGAGGCCGAAGCCGTTGGAGCCCATATATTGATCGGGGGTGACGTCGGGCTCGGGGGCGGTGCCGTTGCCGGTGCTGGCGAGGTAGTAATTGCCGGTGGCGAGGGCCGCGAAGCCGCGGGCCTCGCCGACCTCGGTCATCAGGCCGGTGCCGTCATTCTCCCACAGGTGATTGCGGCCCTTGAGGGTGCTGACGCCGTAGGTGGAGACGAAGATGTCGAGGTCGCCGTCGTCGTCGTAGTCGCAGGCGACGCTGCCGTTGCTGGGCTGGGCCGGGCTGCCCTTGAGGTAGACCTCGCTCACGTCCTGGAAGCGGCCGTCGCCGTAGCCGAAGAACAGCTGGTCGGGGACGGCGTAGCCGGTCTGGCCGTTGCCGACGAAGAGGTCGAGCCTGGCGTCGCCGTTGAAGTCGGCGAAGACGGCGTTGGCGGCGAGGTTGACGGCGTCGACGCCGGCGTCGGGCTTGTCGGTGAAGTGGCCGCTGCCGTCGTTGAGGAGGATGCGGTTCTTCTCGCCGGGGAGCTCGATGTCGAGGCCGGCGAAGCAGTCCTGGTCGCCGTCGTTGTCGACGTCGCCGAAGGCGAAGAAGCCGGCCTGGACGTCGCGCAGGCCGGACTCGTCGGAGACGTGGGCGAAGGTCCCGTCGCCGTTGTTGTGATAGATGAGGTGCTCGAAGGGGACGCCGGCCTGGGGGTTCGGGAACAGGCTGTGGGCGACGATGTCGTCGAAGCCGTCGCCGTCGAGGTCGGCGAAGCCGAGGCGACTGTGATCATTGATCGGGATCGGCGTCGCCGGGTTGGGGACGAAGTTTTCGACGCGGATGCCGCTGGCGTCGGAGATGTCGCTGAAGAAGCCGGACTTGGGGGCGACGAGCGGCTGCGGGGCGCAGGTCTGCGGCTCGCCGGTGGTGGCGGTGGTGGTCGGCGCGTCGGTGGTGGCGGCGGTCGTGGGCTCGGGGCCGGTGCTCGCGGCCGGGCCGGTGGTGGCCGTGGTGGTCGCGGCGGTGGTCGTGTCGCCCGAGTCACCGCCGCCGTTGCAGGCGAACAGGACCAGGCCGAGGAGGGAGTAGGGGTAAGTCGGTCGCACGCGGGCAGGCTCGCTCGCATGGTGCCGCACCCGGGGGCGCTTGCGAAGCGGGGGTCGGGTGGGGGCTGGCGAGGACGACCCGCGGGTCTTCACCGGCGGCGTCGGCGGCTCGCGAGGCCGAGCAGGGCCAGCAGCGCCAGGGAGCCGGCGCCACCCGGGTGCTGCGAGCGGCAGCCGCAGCCGCCGTCGTCGACGCCGCCGTCGGTGCCCGAGCCCGAGGACGAGCCGTCGCCGGTGGTCGTGTCGGCCGGGCCCGCAGTGGTGGGGGCCGTGTCGCCGGTTGACGCGTCGCCGGTGCCGCTGGCGCCCCCGCTCTCGCCGCCGCTCGTCGGCGCGGCGGTGGTGGCGTCGCCGGTGGTGGCGTCGCCGGTGGTCGCATCCGCGGTGGTGGCATCCGTGGTGGTGGCGTCGCCGGTTGTCGTGGCCGTGGTGGTCGTCGCGCCCGTGGTCGTGCCGTCGATCACGATCATGCAATCCACGCACATCACATCGTTGGGGTCGTCGCATTCCTCGCCCTGCTGGACCACGCCGTCGCCGCAGCTGGCCAGCACACAGGTGTTGCTGCAGGCGTCGTCGTCGATGTCGTTGCCGTCGTCGCAGGGCTCGACGCCGTCCTGGATGATGCCGTCGCCGCAGACCGCGGCGGCGCAGGCGTTGGTGCAGGCGTCGCCGTCGGTCATGTTGCCGTCGTCGCAGGCCTCGACGCCGTCGTGGACGATGCCGTCGCCGCACACGGCCAGCTTGCAGGTCTTGGTGCACGCGTCGGTGTCGACCATGTTGCCGTCGTCGCAGGCCTCGACGCCGGCCTGGACGATGCCATCGCCGCAGGCGGCCAGCTTGCAGGCGTTGGTGCAGGCGTCGGTGTCGACCATGTTGCCGTCGTCGCAGGCCTCGCTGCCCTCGACCTTGCCGTTGCCGCACTTCGCGGAGCTATAGACGCCGATGCCGTCGGCGGCGAAGGGCAGGCCGTAGCTCTTGATCACCATCCCGCCCATCACGAACTCGAGGACCGTGGTGGATTCGGTGCCGGTGCCGCCCTCGCCCGTGGTCGCCAGGCCGAAGAAGTGGCCGCTGCCGGCGTCCCACACGAAGTCGACGATGTTGTTGAAGTTGCCCATGCCGGTCGGGTTGTTGTAGGTGTTCGTGACCGCGAAGGCGGGGTCGTAGCGGGCGAACGACGACGATGCGCCGTTCCACAGGCTGACGAACAGGTCGGTGCCGTCGCTGGCCATGCCTTGCCCGGTGTTTGAGCTGGTCTTGACGCTGCCGATCTGCACCCCGTTGGGGGTGTAGCGCCACAGGGTCCCGTCATTGCGGCTCCATGACGACGATCTCGTTATTGTGCACCGTGATGTGCTTGGGGTAGGCGTAGGGCGTCATGTATTGGGCGTCGAGGCCGACGTTGTTGCCGACGATGAAGCGCGCGAACTTGTCGCCGAAGTGCTCGGTGATCCAGCCGAAGGTGCTGCCCTCCGCGACGTTGTAGTCGGCGTCGTTCGACTGGGTCGTGTGCAGCAGCACCGAGGCTCCGGGGTTGCTGCTGTCCCAGGTGTGGACCTGGCTCTGGTTGCGCCGCGTGAGCAGCACGGTGACCGCTCCGGCGTCGCCTGGGGTGACGTAGATCAGGGAGGCGAGGGCGGGGAGGAGGCGAAGGGTGACGCGGGATGAGCGAGCGCGGGCCATGGCAGGCAGGATACGGAGGTCGCGCGCGCGAGTGTGGTCGGGGGAGGGCAGTCGGGGCCGCAAGGTTGGCGGCGAGCGCTTACGAGTCACTCGCTCGTCATGCGGGCGCGTCGGTCGACTCGACAGGTGTCGCGAGGTTCTGCGCGAGCAGGCGGGCGTGGACCTCGTCGGCGAGGGAGTCTGGCCAGCGCAGGCGGGTGCGCGGGGGGCCGTCGCCGGGGTCCGCGTGGAACTCGGCGCGGGCGTGCGCCGCGAGGTCGTGCCAGGCGTGGGCGGTGAGGGTGACGCGGTCGAGCTCGGCGTGGAGCTGGCGGAGTGCGAGGATATCGGGGGCGCGGTCGCCTGGGTCGTGGAAGCGGTTGTAGGTGGCGGTCAGGCCGTCGCCGCGGCGCTGCATGAGGTCGGCGCGGAGCTGGTGATAGGCCTCGCCGACGTCGCGGAGCTCGCGGTGTTGCGACCATTCACGCGGAAAGGGGTAGGTCTCGAAGCAGGTCGTGGGGTTGTAGCGGGGGTCGCAGCGCAGGCTGGAGGCGTGGTGCAGGGCCCACAGCTCGTGCGGGCGGGACTGCAGGAGGGCGAGGGCGGCGGCGTCGGCGAAGGCGAAGATATTGAGCGCGTTGGTGAAGACCGTGTGCGGGTCGGCGAAGGCGAAGATGATGTGGCGGGCGACGACCGGGCCGACGAGCACGCGCGGGAGGCCGGCGATGCTGCGGTAGAGGCCGGGGCAGGCCTCGTTGTAGAGCCACCAGCGCTCGCGTCGGTGGCGGCGGTGGTCGTGCTGGCGGTGCGGGAGGACCTCGCGCCGGACGATGGCGAGGCAGTGAGGGGCGGCGGTCTCGAGCTCGGCGAGGTCGCGGCCGCTGAAGTTGATGATGAAGCGGTCGGGGGCGGTATGTGGGCAGGCGACGAGGCGGCTGGCGTTGAGGACAGGCCAGACGAATGTGGCCTCGTCGGGGGCGGCGCGGAGGAGGGCGTCGCGGGCGGCGGCATCGAGGAGGAAGCCGGTGCCGCCGAAGTCGACGCCCTTGAAGCTGTGGCCGCGGCGTTCGGGCAGGCGGCGGGGTGCGAGCGTCGGGGGGCGGAGGTCGCTGGCGATCGCGGGGACGGGGCGGCCGCCCAGGCTGTGCGGGCCGGGGACGGGGCCTCGGTGTACGCAGATTGTGGCGACGCGGACGCTGGCGTCGCCGGGCCAGGCGAGGTCGCGGACGGCGTGGTGGATGACGCCGCCGTGACGACAGAGATATTCGAGGCCGGTCGCGCGGGTCTCGGCCTCGGAGATCGAGTTGGTGGTGATGAATCCGAGGCCGCCGCCGCGGCGCAGGAGGGCGAAGCCGCGGCGCAGGAAGTGGGCGGCGAGGTCGCTGTTGCCGTGGGCGCCGGGGTGCAAGGTCTGCAGCCAATCGCGGTACTCGGGGCCGAAGGCCCGACCGATGCGGTTGCCCCAGAAGAACGGCGGGTTGCCGACGATGAGGTCGAAGCCGGGGTTGTCGCGGGTGAAGACGGCGGGGAACTCGAGCGGCCAGTGGAAGGGAGCGATCGCTGGATCTCGGGAATGCAGGGTGGCGCGTAATGTGTGGAGTTTGCCGGGGTCGCCGGCGAGGAGCGGGCGCAGCTGCGCGAGCGAGCGTTCGCGCTGGGCGGGGCGCGTGGCGGCGAAGAAGGTGGCGAGGATCGCGTCGCCGCGGAGGGCGAGCGCGTCGGCGCTCGCTGGCGGGGTATCGGGCGCTGTGGTTTGCGCGGTGTCGGGGGCGGTGGTTTGTGGGTGCCAGGTCGCGGCGAGGAGCTGCGCGGCGTCGAGGCCGACGAGGCTGTCGCCGTGGCGGAGGTTTTTCGCGAGGGTGTGGAGGGGGAGGGTGTGGTCGCCGATATGTAGCCACAAGGACAGGCGGGCGAGCTCGACGGCGAGGGGGTCCTGATCGACGCCGTGGAGGCAGGCGAGGGCGACCTCGCGGCGGGCGTCGCGGATGTTTGCTGGGAGGTTTGGGTCGGCGCGGGCGCGCAGGAGGTGATCGACGAGAATGTCGCAGGCGGCCAGCAGGAAGGCGCCGCAGCCCATCGCGGGGTCGCAGACGCGGAGCGCGAGGAGGGCGTCGGGGTCGGCGAGTTTGGCGAGCTGCGGACGCAGGGCCGCGAGGAGCAGCGGGTGGGTCAGGGCGGGCGGCGTGTAGTGGCTGCCGCGTCGCCGCCTTGCGCTGTCGTGGTGGAGCTGGAGGCGATCGCCTGGGCCGCGCTCGAGGCGGAGGGCGAGCAGGGATTCGTGGACCTCGCCGAGGCTGGTGGTGGGTGCGAGGGCGCGGAGGCAGCGGGCGAGCGCGGCGTCGGGGACGGCGAGGGTGGTGAGGATCGGGTGCGTCGCGGGGTCGAGGAGGGGGGTGGGGTGGGCGGCGAATTGTTCGCGGCTGCGGGCCAGGAATGTGCGCCACGACTGCGGGCCGGGGCTGGTGATCAGCGGGTCGGCGAGGGCGCGCAGGAGGACGAGGCGGAGGATCGCGGCGACCAGGGCGTGGTGGACGATCGCGGGGTCGATCGCGGGGTCGACGGGGCTGGCCTCGACGAGGGCGTGCAGGGCGGCGACGGCGGGCGTGCCCTCGTGCATATGGCCTGCGCTGCGGTGCCCGTCAGCGCGCGCGGGGGCTCCCGAGCGTGCCGCCGATCCACGCCATGGGGAGGTAGGCCGCGCCCAGGTCCAACACGATGAACCACCCGGGCGCGGGGATCATGAACGCCGCGGCGATGCCACCGACGAGGTGAAGGGCCCCGACGGCCAAGGCCAGGGTCAGCTTTTGGCTGGCCGCGATCATGGCCGCGATCCAGGCGCCGACCAGGCTGCCGAGCGTGTGCGCCAGGAACGGGAACACGAAGTGTTTGGGCTGGAACGCATCCATGTGGGCCTTGATGGATGCCAGGTTGCTCGGGTCCACGCCGTCAGGCGGTGGGATCACGGAGGCGCTGATGCTGATCAGCAGGCCGTTCACGAAGAGACATACCACCGCGCCGGCGATGACTGCGAGGATGTTGCGGAGGAGGGGGTTCATGGGGGCGGGTTCGCGCAATATAGCGGGTGATAGGTTCGTCCGGGGATTTTACTGGCGGGCCGATTTGGGCCGTGGTCCACGACGCCCGCATACCTCGCCTCGCACGGCTCGCGTCGCTTCAGGGGTCGATCTGGAGGCTATCGACCTGCCAGCGGAAGTAGCTGAAGTCCCCCGCGGGCAGGCGCCAGAGCACCTCGCCGGCGGTCGGGACCTCGAGCTCGCTGTGGGGCCGCCATTCGCTGGCGGTGACGAGCCAGGGCTGGCGGGTGCCGTCGCCGCTGTAGGCGCGCTCGGCGGTGAGGGACACGAAGCGGCCCTGGGGGTCGAAGTGGAAGTCGGCGGAGACGGGTTCGTCGCCGTCGACGAGGGTGGCGCGGGCGCTGTCGTCGTCGATCGGGGTCCAGCGGATGCGCGGGGACAGGGCGGCGGAGGGGAACCACACGATCTCGCCGAGGAAGCGCAGGCGTGAGCCCTGGTCGATCGGGGGGCCGCTGGCGTCGACGACGGGGTAGAGGCCGGCGGCGCTGATGTACATATTGCCGGCGCCGCGGGCGTAGCGGTCGCGGCCGACGATCGGGAGGACACGCAGCATTGTCGTGTGGACCTGCCAGACGAAGCCGGGCGGCTCGACGCTGAAGTCTTGCTCGGCGGTGGTCGGCAGCCATGGGCCGTCGGGGGTGGTGCGCATCTCGCCGCGCTGGGTCAGGTGGACGCGGCTGGTGCGGGGGCGGCCGACGACGCCGGCGCGGGTGAGCCAGCGACGCACGGGGGCGGGCAGGTCGGCGAGCTCCTCGGCGCGGACGGGCGAAGCGGGCATCGTGACGGCGTCGGCGAGCAGGGTGCTGCGTTCATCGGCGACCTGGTGGTCGAAGCGGGCGGTGGCGCCGGCGACGAGCACGGGGACGAGGAGGATCATGTTGGCGACGGTGCCGGCCTTCGCGTCAGGCCAGGCGAGGATGACGAGGGCCTGCGAGACGACCAGGCCGACGGCGCCGGCGATCCACCAGCCCTCGATGTTGGCGATCCGCAGGGCGGCGGTGGCGAGCAGGATCACCGCGGCGAGCAGCCACAGCAGGCCGACGACATGGGTGGCGGTGGCGCCCAGGGGGACGATCGTGCGGCCGCGCATCTGCGGCAGGGCGGCGAGGCCCCAGGCCTTGAGGAAGCCGAGCAGGTGGATCGCGCCGTGGACGACGAGAAGGGTGACGAGGGCGATCAGGGCGATGCGCATGGTGCTACGATTGCAGCCTTCGTACCATGGATCGGCGATATCGTGGGTGATCCGGGGATACGCAGGTATGCAATTCCTGCGTGCCGGCGAGAGCTGGGCGTCAGCCGTCGACGGTCAACGCGGTGACCGTCAGCGAGGCGGCGACGAAGCCGGGGTAGGGGTGCGCAGGCGGGGGCGGCGGCGGCACGACCTCGACGGTGAGGGAGGCGGCGACGAAGCCGGGGTAGGGGTGCGCAGGCGGGGGCGGCGGCGGCACGACCTCGACGGTGAGGGAGGCGGCGACGAAGCCGGGATAGGGGTGCGCAGGCGGGGGCGGCAGCGGCACGACCTCGACGGTGAGGGAGGCGGCGACGAAGCCGGGATAGGGGTGCGGCAGGCGGGGGCATGGGTTCACGCCGCGGGGAGGATCACGAGTCGGAGCTTGGCCGGCTCCGGATATTGCGGGATCATGAACCGTTCGTCGGTGTAACGGAAGACGAAATACACATCCTTCCCCACCCCCCAATTGTCAGGGAGCTGGAAGGTCCACTCGAAGCGCTGGCCGTCGTGCGTGATCTTTTGCGAGAGGTGGGGCGAGCGCCAGGGGCTCTGATCGAGCCAGGGCGGCGTCGCATGCTCGCAGAAGAGGTCCACGGTGACGTGCGTCCAGCAGTTGGGATCGGGGTGGCGGGCGATCGCCTCGGCGGACCAATCCTTGATCGTGATGCTCACGCGGATCTTGCTGCCGGCGACGACGCTGGGCGGGGCCTTTATTTTGCCGAGATCGCCGACGTCGAGTCGCGGCGCACGAATGATCTTTGAGTCTCCCACGATAGTCCCCCGTTGCCCTGATACCACCGTCGGCGCGGGACTTGAAGCGGAAAGTCGGCGACGCGCGAGCGCGAGCGCGTCAGCGGCCGAGCCGCACGGGCAGGCGCTTGCGGCCCCAGCTGCCGGCGCCCTCGGGGCGGAAGCGGCCGGGGACGGCGGTGTTGCAGTCGGGGCAGGTGCCGGCGGGGGTGATGCGATAGTCGAGGATCTGATACCAGTCGCGGCGGACCAGAGCGGCCTGGCACTTGGGACAGGTGGTGGTGGCGCCCGCGAGGTCGTGGACGTTGCCGGTGTAGACGAATTGGAGGCCGGCGTCGCGGGCGATCTGGCGGGCGCGGGTCAGCGTGGCCGGCGGGGTGGCCGGGATGTCCTGCATCTTGAAGTCGGGGTGGAAGGCGGAGAAGTGGAGCGGGACCTCGGGGCCGAGGTGCTCGAAGACCCAGCGGGACAGCTGGTGCAGCTCGGCGTCGCTGTCGTTCTGGCCGGGGATCAGGAGGGTCGTGATCTCGAGCCAGGTGTTTGTGTGGTGGCGGATGTATTCGAGGGTCGCGAGGACGGGGGCGAGCTCGGCGAAGGCGAGCTTGCGGTAGAACTGCTCGCTGAAGCCCTTGAGGTCGACGTTGGTGGCGTCCATCGCGGCGAAGAACTCGCGCCTTGGCTCGGGGTGGATGTAGCCGGCGGTGACGGCGACGGTGTGGACGCCGCGCTCGCGGCAGGCGGCGGCGATGTCGATCGCGTACTCGGCGAAGATCACGGGGTCGTTGTAGGTGAAGGCCACGCTGGCGCAGCCGAGGCGCACGGCGGCGGCGGCGATCGCCTCGGGGGTGGCGGCGTCGGCGAGGGTGTCCTGGTCGCGGGCCTTGGAGATGTCGTGGTTCTGGCAGAAGCGGCAGCCGAGGTTGCAGCCGGCTGTCCCGAAGGACAGCACGCTGGTGCCGGGGTGGAAGTGCGAGAGCGGCTTCTTCTCGATCGGGTCGACGCAGAAGCCGGAGGAGCGGCCGTAGGTGGTCAGCACCAGGGCGTCGCCGTCGCGCTGGCGGACGAAGCAGAAGCCGCGCTGGCCGTCCTGCAGGGTGCACTCGCGCGGGCACAGGTCGCACTGGAGGCGGCCGTCGGGGAGGGGGTGCCACCAGCGGGCGGGATGTGCTGCGCTCATGGTTGCTCCTTGAAGTGTTCGGCGGTGAAGCGGTCGGCGTGCATGTCGGCGGGCCAGCGGTCGCGGGGGAGGCCGGCCTTGGCGCGCAGGTGGTCGAGGAATGCGCGCGGGTCAGGGAGCTGCTCCCAGACGGAAGGGATGAAGACGGCGCCGCGGTTACCGGAGGTGATGCGCAGGCCGTCGACGCCGGGGCGGAGCGCGGCCAGCAAGGCGGCCTCGCTGTGGGCCGGCAGGGGTGAGAGGGGAGAGAGCAGGGAGATGTCGATCGTGGTGTCCGCGAGCTCGTGCGGGCGCAGGGGGGTGAAGCGGGAGTCGCGGAGCGCGGCGGCGACGGCGTTGTGGGTGATGGCGTCGCGCAGGTGGTCGACGGGGAGGATGTTGCCGATGCAACCGCGCAGCTGGCCGTCGCGGTGGAGGCTGACGAAGCAGGCGCCGGGGGCTGCGAGGAAGGCGGCGTCCGGGATGATGAGGGCGGGACCGCCGAGCGCGGCGGTGATGGCGGAGCGCGCGAGGGCGAGGAGGATCGGTCCGCGGTGGTCGGTCATGGGTGGGGCTTCGACGCGGCGGTGGTCGGTCATGGGTGGGGCTCCGAGAAGGTGATGGCGGCGTAGCCGACGACGCGGCGGTGGTCGCCGGCGGTGTCGCCGGAGCTGCGCAGGTCGAGCAGTTGGGGGATCAGGTGGCGGCGGCGGGCGAGCTGCAGGAAGCCGCGCAGGGCGTATGCGCCGCAGGCCTGGTCGGGTTCGATGGCGTCGTCGAGGGCGAGCAGCTGGCGGACCGTTGCAGCGTCGCGGGCGTGGGCCTCAGCGTGGGGGAGGTAGTGCGAGAGGTCGCTGCTGATGAGCACGAGGGTGTCAGCGTCCTGCCACAGGCTGTCGAGGAGGTTGGCGAGGGCCGGGGCGGCGACCTGGCCGACGACCAGGGGGACGATCGGGACGTCGCCGAGGACGCGCTGGATGAAGGGGAGCTGGACCTCGATCGCGTGCTCGCGGGCGTGGGCCTCGGCGGAGCGGATCACCAGCGGGCTCTTGGCGGCGAGGGCTGCGAGCTCGGGGTCGACCTGCAGGGTGCCGAGCGGGGTGGCGAAGGCGGTGGCGGCGGGGAGGGCGACGCCGCGGAGGGCGACGGTGTGGGCCGGGCCGAGCACGATGACACGGCGCGGCGGGGGCGAGGCGCGCAGCAGTTTATAGGCGGTCGCGGCGATCGGGCCCGAATAGATGTAGCCGGCGTGCGGGACGATCAGCGCGCAGGGTCGCGGGGCGGTGAGGCTCGGCGCGGCGGCGAGGAGGCCGTCGAGCTCGGCGCGCAGGGCTGCGGGCTCGCCGGGGTAGAAGCGGCCGGCGACGGCGGGGGGACGCGGCGAGTGGTCGAGGGAGAGCATCGCAGCCGGAGGGTGGCCACGATGCGGCGTGCTGGCAATCGCCCTCGCTCGGGGGCTGGTCTTTGGGACAGGTTTGTGAGGTGTGATGCGTTGGATCACGGGGGCGAGGCTTGACGCTCGAGGCCCCACGGACCGTAGGGTTGTCCCGGTCGCCGCGGGCGGCAGGTCATGTCGATCGCCAGCCTCGTCCTCGTCATGTCGTTCGCTGCTGCGCCGGGGTCCGGGTCGCCTGGTTGTCGCGGCGCGCTGGCGGCGGGGGAGGTCGTGCGCTGCGCGCTGGCGGCGAGCCCGGGCGTGCGGGCGGCCGAGTATGGGCTCGAGGCGATCGCGGGGCGCAAGCTGGCGGCGCGGACGGTGTTGCCGTCGAACCCGCAGATTCAGGTGACGGCGGCGGCGCGGCGTGGGCTGTGGAACGGCGACCGCGACACCAATGTATATGGGCAGTTTAGCCAGGAGATCGAGATCGCGGGGCAGCGGCGCAAGCGGGTGCGGGTCGCCGACGCCGAGCACGACGCGCAGCGGCGGCGGGTCGACGCGGTCCGCCGCGAGGTGGCCGCGGAGGCGCTGACGCTGTACTTCGAGCTGATCGCGGCGCGGCAGCAGCGGGTGATGGTCGAGCGCATGGCCGTCGGTGCGGCGACGATGCAGGAGCTGGCGGGTGTGAGCGCGAAGGCGGGGCTCGGCTCGCAGTTCGGGGTCGACATCGCGGCGACGACGGTGATCCGCCTGCATCAGCAGCAGATCGAGGCGACGCGGCGGATCGCCGGGGCGACCGCGCTGCTCGCTGGTTTGCTCGGTCAGGACCCGGCGCGGCCCGAGCTCGAGGTCGTGGGCGAGCTGGCGCCGCTGGCTGTCCCGGAGGACATGTCGGTGCTGGCTGAGCGGGCGCTGGCTCGCCGGGCCGAGCTGGACGTGGCGCGGGCCGAGCGTGAGGTGCAGCTGCGGCAGGCGGAGGTGTACCGGCGCATGCGGGCGCCGAACCCGTCGCTGATCCTCTACGGGCAGCGCGATGGCTTCAATGAGCGGGTGCTCGGCGGCGGCATCAGCCTCCCGATCACGTTGCCGGCGCCGCTCGGTCGCAGCTACGCGGGGGAGATCGCGGAGACGCGGGCGCGGGCGCGGCAGGCCGAGGCGGAGCTCGAGCGGCTGCAGCGGGTGGTGTTGGCGGAGGTCGCGGGGGCGGTGAAGACCTTGCAGGCGCGGCGGGAGGAGTCCTCGCTGTTCGACGTCGACCGCCTGCGGCGGGCCGAGGAGCACATCTCGGCGCTGGCGCAGGAGATGGCGACCGGGCGGGTCTCGATCCGCGAGGCGGTGCTGCTGCAACAGACTTTCCTCGATCTGCTGGCGGCGGCGATCGAGGCGCGGCGCGCCCACGCGGTGGCGTCGGTGGAGCTGGCGCGGGCGGCGGGGCTGTTGCCGGAGATCGTGCAATGAAGCGGTGGTGTCTGATCGGGCTGGTGGTTTGCGCGTGTGGTGGGGCGCCAGGGGTGGCGCCGCAGGGGCACGCGGACGAGCACGGCGACGAGCACGACGACGAGCATCGCGACGAGCCGGCGCACGCCGAGATGCCGACGCGGGTGCGGCTGTCGGCGCAGGTGATCGCGGACGCGGGCGTGAAGACCGAGGCGGCGCGCGTCGAGGTGCTGGCGCCGACGGTGTCGGCGGCGGGTGAGATCGCGTCCGACCCGGAGCGCACGGCGCAGGTGGCGGCGCGGGTCGATGGCATTGTTGAATCGGTGGAGTTTCGCGAGGGCGACCGGGTGACGAAGGGGCAGGTGTTGGCGACGATCCGGGCGCCGGGGCTCGGGGGGCTGCGGGCCGACCGGGCCTCGCTGCTGGCCCGGGCCGCGTCGGCGCGGTCGAACCTGGCGCGGCTGGAGACGCTGGCGGCGCGCAACATGGCCTCGCAGCAGGAGCTGGCGGCGGCGCGGGCGGAGGCGACGGTGCTCGACGCGGAGGCGGGGGCGGCCGGGCAGCGGCTGACGGCGCTGGGGTTGAAGGCGGGCGGCACGGTGTCGGTGTTCGCGTTGCGGGCCCCGCTGGGCGGCTTCGCGGTCGACCGCGGGGTGGCGCCGGGGCAGGGCGTCACGGCGGAGCACATGGTGGCGTCGATCGTGAATCTCGACGAGGCGTGGTTCGTGGCCCGCGTGTTCGAGCACACCCTCGATCAGGTGCACGTCGGGGCGGCGGTCGAGGTGCAGCTAAACGCTTACCCGCGCGAGCGCTTCCTCGGGCACATCGACTACATCGCGCCGCGGGTCGACCCGGACGCGCGCACGATCGTGGCGCGGGTGACGCTGCGAAACCGCGACGACAAGCTGCGGCTCGGGCTGTTCGGCACGGCGCTGATCGCCGCGCCGGTCGACCCGCTGGCGCCCGGGCAGGCGCCGCGGCCGACGCTGGTGGTGTCGCGCGACGCGGTGACCGAGCTGGGCGGCAAGCCGGTGGTGTTCGTGCGCCACGCGGACGACGACTTCGAGGTCCACGAGGTCACGCTTGGGGGCAGCTCGCCGGGCAAGGTGGAGGTGCTGCACGGGCTGCGGGAGGGCGAGCTGGTGGTGACCTACGGGGTGATGACGCTGAAGAACGTGCTGATGAAGGGCAGCCTCGCGGACGACCACCACTGAGATGTCGCTGCTGTCCGCAATCGTCGCGTGGTCGCTGCGCAACCGGGCGGTGGTGCTGGTAGCGACGCTGATCTTCGTGCTGCTGGGACTGCGTTCGGCGCTGCGGCTGTCGATCGACGTGGTGCCAGATGTCACGAACATTCAGGTCCAGGTGATCACGGCGGCGCCGGCGCTGTCGCCGGTGGAGATCGAGCAATATGTGTCGATCCCGGTCGAGCGGGCGATGTCTGGCCTGCCGAAGATGACGCAGGTCCGATCCTTGTCGAAGTACGGGATATCGGTGGTGACGGTGGTGTTCGAGGACGGCACCGATATCTACTTCGCGCGCCAGCTGGTGAACGAGCGGATGCGCGAGGCGGCGGACGCGGTGCCGCTCGGCTACGGCGCGCCCGAGATGGGCCCGATCTCGACCGGGCTCGGCGAGATCTATCAATTCACGCTGCGCAGCGACGAGCTGAGCCTGATGCAGCTCGAGGAGATCCTCGATTGGTACGTCGGGCCGCAGCTGCGCACGGTCCGCGGGGTGGTCGAGGTCAACAGCTTCGGCGGCGAGAACCGCGAGTACCAGATCCACCTCCAGCCGGCGCGCCTGCAGGCGCTGGGGCTTTCGGTGGGGGACGTGGTGACCGCGCTGGAGAAGTCGAACGCGAACGCGGGCGGCGGCTACATCGAGCGCAGCCAGCAATACATCGTGATCGGCACGGACGGGCTGGTCCGCAGCCGCGAGGACCTGGCGCGGGTGGTGCTCGGGGCGACGCCGCAGGGGGTGCCGATCACGGTCGAGTCGGTCGGCGAGGTGCGCTTCGGGCCCAAGCTGCGGCGCGGAGCGGCGACCAAGGACGGGCACGGCGAGGTGGTGGTGGGCGTGGCGCTGATGCTGATGGGCGAGAACTCGCGCACGGTGACGCAGGGGATCAAGGACAAGCTGGACGAGCTGGCGCCGACGCTGCCCGCGGGGGTGATCATCGAGCCGTTCTATGACCGCTCGGAGCTGGTCGACCGCACGGTTCGGACGGTGGCGGTGAACCTGCTCGAGGGCGCGGCGCTGGTGATCGCGGTGCTGTTCCTGCTGCTCGGGGACCTGCGGGCGGGGATCGTGGTCGCGGCGACGATCCCGCTGGCGATGCTGTTCGCGGTGATGCTGATGAACGCGGCGGGGGTGTCCGGGAATCTGATGAGCCTCGGGGCGATCGACTTCGGGCTGATCGTCGACGGGGCGGTGATCGTGGTCGAGAACGCGGTGCGGCGCATGACGCTGGCGCAGCGGGCGATCGGGCGCGCGCTGACGGGGACGGAGCGCCGCGACGTGGTCCTGGAATCGACGCTCGAGGTGCGCGGGGCGACGGTGTTCGGCGAGCTGATCATCGCCATCGTCTATCTGCCGATCCTGGCGCTGACGGGGATCGAGGGCAAGCTGTTCCACCCGATGGCCTACACGGTGCTGTTCGCGCTGGCGGGGGCGTTCATCCTGTCGCTGACGGTGGTGCCGGTGCTGACGAGCTATCTGGTGCGTCCGCAGGCGAATCACGAGGGGACGTGGATCTTGCGGGTGGTGCATCGCGTGTATGTGCCGATGCTGGGCGCGGCGATGCGCTGGCGGTGGTTGACGCTGACGCTCGGGGTGGCGAGCCTGGCGGGCGGGGTGGCGCTGTTCGGCCGGCTGGGGGCGCAGTTCGTGCCGCAGCTCGACGAGGGCGACATCCTGATCGAGGCCCAGCGGATCCCGGGGACGGCGCTCAGCGAGTCGGTGAATACGAGCCTGCGCATCGAGCGGGCGCTGCTCACGGTGCCGGAGGTCGCGCATGTGGTCAGCCGCAGCGGCTCGCCGGAGCTGGCGACCGACCCGATGGGAGTCGAGCAGACGGACGTATATATCGCGCTGCGACCGCGCGAGCAGTGGCGGCCGGGCTTGATCAAGGAGGAGCTCGCGCGCGAGATATCCGAGCTGGTGGAGACGATGGTGCCCGACGTGGCGATCGGGATCTCGCAGCCGATCCAGATGCGGACCAACGAGCTGGTCGCGGGGGTGCGGTCGGACGTCGGCGTGATCCTCTACGGCCCGGACCTCGCGGTGCTGGCGGCGGCGAGCCAGCGGGCGCTGGCGCTGATCCGCGGGATCGCAGGGGTTGCCGATGCGCGCGCGGAGCGGGTGTCGGGCCTCACGTATCTGCGGGTGCTGCCCGACCGCGGTCGGCTGGCGCGCTATGGCCTGACGATCGCCGACGTGAATCAGGCGACCGAGGCGATCAGCGTCGGCGTCGCGGCGGGGGTGGTGCTGGAGGGCGAGCGCCGCTTCGATATGCGCGTGCGCGTCGACCATGGCTTCACCGGCGACCTGCAGCGGATCGCGATGATCCCGCTGCGGGCGAGCTCGGGGCAGATCGTGCCGCTGGGCGACGTGGCGGAGCTGAAGCTCGGCGAGGGGCCGGCGCTGGTCAATCGCGAGAAGCAGTCGCGGCGCCTCATCGTCGAGTTCAACGTGCGCGGGCGCGACCTGGTGTCCGTGGTCGAGGAGGTGCAGCGGGCGCTGGACGCGGGGCTGGGGCTGTCACCGGGGTACCGCGTCGAATATGGCGGTACCTTCGAGCATTACATGGCGGCCCGCGATCGCCTGATGATCGTGGTGCCGCTGGCGCTGGCGCTGATCATGTTCCTGCTGTGGGTGGCGCTGGCGCGGGTGCGGGTGGCGGCGATCATCTTCCTCAACATCCCCTTCGCGATCGTCGGCGGGGTGGTGGCGCTGTGGCTGCGCGGGCTGCCGTTCTCGATCTCGGCGGGGGTCGGCTTCATCGCCCTGTTCGGGGTCGCGGTGCTCAACGGTCTGGTGCTGGTGTCGTTCGCGCTGCGGCGCGAGGGCGAGGGGCTGCTGCCGGCAGCGGCGATCCGCGAGGCGGCGGAGCTGCGCCTGCGCCCGGTGCTGACGACGGCGCTGGTTGCCTCGCTGGGGTTCATCCCGATGGCGCTGTCGACCGCGCCGGGCAGCGAGGTGCAGCGGCCGCTCGCGACTGTGGTGATCGGGGGGCTGATCACGGCGAGCCTGTTGACATTGCTCGTGCTGCCGGTGGTGTATGCGTGGTTCGCGGGGAGCCGCAGGCCGGAGCCACGAACGGCTTGACGAACTAATGGGTGCGCGCGGGTGCGGGGTCGCCGGGGGCCTCGCTCAGGGCGCGGGCGCGGGCCAGGTCGCGCTCGGCCGCCGCGGGGTCGCCGAGCTGGCGCTTGAGCTCGGCGAGGGTGGTGAGCGTCGGCGCGAGCGAGGGGTTCGAGCTGTCCTTGAGGAGATCGTCGGCGCGGGCGATGGTCCGCCGGGCCTCGTCGCTCGCGCCGCGGGCGACCTGGATCTCCGCGAGCTCGACGAGCACGGGGATGAGGCTCGCGTGGGCCGGGCCGAGGGCGGCCTCGTAGAGCGCGAGCGCCTGGCGGGTGGTGGTGAGGGCGTCGTCGAGCTCGCCGAGCTCGCGGTGGACGCTGCTGAGGTGGCCGAGCACGGCGATCTGCATCGGTCGGCCCATCGAGGGGACGCCCTCGAACAGGGCGAGGGCGCGGCGGAGGTGCTGCTTGGCGTCGGCGTGGTTGCCGGCGGCGAGGAACAGCTCGCCGAGCGCGTAGTGGTCGCTGCCGACGCGCTCGTGGTCGGGGCCGAAGACCTGGGTGTCGATCGCGAGGGCGCGCTCGAGGACCGGCTGGGCAGCGGCGGCGTCACCTGTGCGGACGAGGGCCTCGCCGAGGTCGCCGAGGTAGCGGGCGATGGTCGGGTGGTCGGGGCCGTAGGCGGGCTCGAGGATGGCGAGGGCGCGGCGCAGGAGGTCGCGGGCCTCGCTCTGTTGGTTGCGCAGGCTGGCGAGGCTGGCGAGGTTGCCGAGGGCGCGGGCCACGGAGGGGTGGCCTTGCCCGTAGGCGGCGATGCGCGCGGCGTGGCAGCGCTCGAACGCGGCGCCGGCGAGGTCGAAGCGGCTCTGGATCTTGTCGAGCTCGCCGGCGAGACACTCGAGGTCGGCGGCGAGCGGCGGGGCCTCGGCGCCGAGGCGGGGGAGCAAGGAGCGGGCGAGCCGGGCCCAGCGCTCGCCGTCGCGTGGGCGCAGCAGCATGAGTCCGGTGAAGTCGATGAGCTCGAGCGCGGTCTGGGTGGCGAGGGCGTCGTGGCCGGCGTCGAGGGCGAGGAAGAGGGCGTCCTCGAGGCGGGCCTCGGTCCTCGCGGTGTCGCGGTCGCCGAGGTAGGCCGCGGCGCCGGCGGCGAGGAGGCGAGCCTCGGCGCGCAGCGGCGGCCAGGCGAGGGCGTCGGCGCGGGTGATCAGCGCCTCGGCGAGCGGGAGGCTGTCGGTGAAGCGACCGGTGGACTCGAGCGAACGCACGCGGGCCAGCTCGCTGCGGATCGCCACGGCCTCGGCGCGGGCCTCGGGCTCGCGCGGGAGCTGGGGCCGGCGCTCGAGGGCGCCCTGGTCGAGGCACAGATCGATCGGCGGGAGGGCGGTCGCGGCCTCGATCGCCCGCCGTGTCGCGGCCCCGTCGGCCTCGCGCAGGACGCCGACCAGGCCGGCGAGCTCGAGCCGGCGATCGTCGAGGCAGGCGTCGGCGCGCTCGGCGAGGGCGGGCTCCCAGCTGTGCTCGACCTGCGCCCGGCGGCAAGTATCAACCTGTCCTTTGGACCATGTGGATACATATTCGTCGAGCAGGGTATCGACGCGATCGGCGGTGTGGGCGGCGAAGCCCTGGCCAGAGGCGAGCAGGGCGCTGCGCACGGTGGCCCGCGCGTCGGGGCTCCAGACCTCGTCGATCGCGGCGCCGCGGGCCTCGCAGGTGGCGATCTCGCGGGCGCGTGCGGCCATGACGACGCCGACGCCGACCGCGAGCAGGGCCAGGAGCCCGGCCCCGACGGCGGCGATGATGCGTCGGCGACGGCGACGAGCGCCGGCGGAGAGCGTGCGCAGGAGGGCGTCCATGCTGGGCCAGCGCGCGTCGGGGCCTGGCGCGAGGCCGCGGAGCAGGGCGGCGCGCAGCCAGCCGGGGACCGGGCGCTTCGACTCGCGGGGGCGCTGGGCCTGGATCGCGACCGCGAGCTCGGACACGGTCTTGCCGGCGAAGGGGCGCAGGCCGTGGAGCGCCTCCCAGAGGGCGACGCAGAAGCTGTAGAGGTCGGAGCGGGCGTCGGTGTCGTGGCCGGCGAGCTGCTCCGGTGGCATGTACGCGGGGGTGCCGAGGACGGAGCCGGCGCGGGTGATCGGGTTGTCGAGGCCGTCCTGGGCGGTGAACACCGCGTCGACGGTGGGCCTCGGACCGGTCGGTTCAGCCGTGTTCGAGTCGGCCCGGGCGAGGCCGAAGTCGAGGACGCGGACGCGGCCGTCGTCGCCGACGATCGCGTTGTCGGGCTTGAAGTCGCGGTGCAGGACGCCGGCTCGGTGCGCCGCCGCGAGGCCCTCACCGGCCTGAAGGTAGCGCTCGAGGATCTGCGGGAGCTCGGGACGGTCCTGCCTGGCCCACTCGCGCAAGGTCCGACCCTCGACGTATTCCATAGCGAGGTAGAGGAGGTCGCGGTGGTCGCCGACCTCGTAGACCTGGACCACGTTCGGGTGCGACAAGCGGGCGAGCGCCTGGGCCTCGCGGAGCATGCGTCCGCGGAGGTCGTCGCCGCGGCTGGCCTGCGGTCGCCACAGCTTGATCGCCAGCTTGCGGTTCAGGGTGTCGTCGTAGGCGAGGAGGACCTGGCCCATGCCGCCCTCGGCGATCGGGCGGAAGATGTAGAAGCGACCGACCCGCAGCGGGGTCGGGCGAGCCTCGTCGCTGGCCGTCGGCTCAAGCGTCGGCGCGGAGCCGCCGTCGTAGAGGGTCCTCTCCTCCGAATCCACCGCCCGACGGTAGCCGAAGACGCAGCCCGCGCGGGGCCTCATCGCGGCGCGCCGGCGCGAATATGGGCCGGGTCCGGTCGCGGGGAGGATGGGGCTTACGGTCGGCGCTTTCTCGGGTGACACTGCTCGCGTGCAAGCTTCAGCCGATCCGAAGGCCCCGCAGGACGAGGAGAGCGCGGGCGGCTGGCGCGGCGCGGTGCGGCGGATGGAGGCGTTCGGGTGGGCGCGGGTGCTGGCGTTCCTGGCGTGGGTGGTGCTGGTGGTCGCGACCTATGCGTCGCTCGACCCGGTGATCGGCAAGGGCTCGCTGTCGCTGCTCGGGCTGGTGACACTGAAGACGGTGCCGCTGCTGCTCGCGGTGCTGGTGGCGCTGCCGAACGTGACGCTCTTCATCATCGCGCGCATGATCTTGTTTCGCTTCTCGCGGCGCAGCTTCAGCCTGCAGTTTCGCGGCGAGGAGGATGAGGGGCGCCCGCTGCCGGCGGCGGCGCTGCGGCAGGCGGAGTGGCTGTGGAACTACGAGCGCAGCCGGGCCCAGACTCGCTACGAGGCGGGGCTGCTGCCGCAAGTGGCGGTGTTCGGGCTGCTGTCGTCGGCGACGCTCAGCTTCTGCGTGTTGGGGATCCATCTGCCGCCGGAGCAGCTGTTCCCCAACATAGCGAACACACCGACCTGGCACATTTGGGTGGCGTGGACGGTGCTGGCGACGGCGACGACCTCGTTCTTGCTGACGATGGGGCGGATCCTCGTGCGCATCGCGGGGGACGACGCGACCACCCGCACCTTCGCCAACGCGGCCCGCTCGTACGGGCTGTGCGTGGTGAGCGGGGGGCTGCTGGCGTGCCTCACGGTGTCGACGACGGAGGCGCCCGAGACGGCGCAGATGAGCATAGCGATGGGGATCGCGGTCGGCTTGCTGGGCGACCGGGCCTTCCTCGCGGTGTCGAACCGGGCGGCGGCGATGCTCGGGGCTGAGCCTGAGGTGGTCGACCCGGGCAACGAGCTGCGATCGATCGAGGGGCTCGGCGCGGACGACCAGCAGCGCCTGCAGGAGGAGAGCATCAGCTCGGTGCACGGGCTGGCCTTCGTGCCGGTGCCGCGGCTGTTCTTCAACTCGTCGCTCAACCTGCAGCGGATCTGCGACTGGCAGGATCAGGCGCTGCTGCAGGTGTACATCGGCGCGAGCCGGGCCCGGGCCCTGCGCGAGTTCTTTCAGATCCGCGGGGCGGTCGACGCCCAGCGCCTCGCGGGCTTGCAGGCGACGATGTCCGCCGAGCTGTGGCAGCAGCTGGTGGCGTGCATGAGCTTCCCGAGCGAGGCGCACCTGCGCCAGCTGTTCACCCGGTTGACGAGCGACGGACGCATTGACGAGCTGCGGGCCTACCGGGGGGCGACGTTGCGGATGGACACGGTGATCCCTGGCGTGCGGCGTGTTTGAGGATCAGCGGGTGCGCATGGTCCACAGGCCGGCGGCGTCATCCCAGCGCGCGAGCCACTCGTCGCCGGGCTCCCAGTCGATCCACGGGTCGTCCCACTCGATCACGAGCTGGTCGTCGGCGAGGACGATGCGATCGATCTGCTCGGGTGGCCAGCTGAAGCGGCCGGCAGAGCTGGCCGCCTGCGCGGGTGAGAGGCGCCATGGCAGCTCGACGAAGCTGCGGTCACCGTCACGCGAGACGAACACGGCGGCGGTGCGGTCCTGCCCCGCGTCGGCGTGGATGCTGCCGTAGCGGCAGGCGCAGACGACGACGAGATCTCCGGCGCGAGTGGCGAGGACGCGGGGTCGCAGCGCGTTCGCGTCCCAGGTGGTGGACCCGTGAAGATCGCCGATGAGCGTGCGCACGAGCGTGCCGACGGGGTCGGCGAGGAAATCGAGGGGGAGCTGGTCGGGCCAGCGGGGCTCGGCGGGCTCCAGCTCCCGGCGCAGTACCAGGCTGCGGTCGCGCAGGTGATCGGCGAGGGCCCCGGCGTCGCCGCTGAAGCTCCAGCGCAGCGGACCTGGCGCGCTCCACCAGGTGCTCGCGCGCAGCTTGCCAGGGCTGCCTTGGGGCAGGCGCGCGTCGACGCGGGCGAGCAGCTCCATCAGGTCGGTGTGGCGCACCAGGCCGTGCTGCAGCAGGACCAGCTCGAGCGGCCCGCTCCCCCGATCGAGGAGGTAGGCGTGACCGCGGCGGGCCGCGTCGCCCTCACCCTCCGACCACAGCAGGCGCAGGACGATCTGCTCGAGGTGGAGACGGAAGGGCGTGGCGTGCGGCGGGCGCAACGTCGCGCCGTACTCGTCGAACACGACGACCACCTGCTCGTCGGCCGGGAGCGCGCCGGCAGCTTCGTTCGCTCGCGGTGGCTCGGGTCCGTCGGTCACGTCGCGAGCCCAGGATACACCCGTGACCTTCGACCTCTTGCGTCGGATCGCGAGGGGGCTCTATGGTGTCGACGGCATGCGTCCCGGGATCGCCATGAGCGTGGTGTTGAGCTTCGCGCTCGCCTGCACCTTTGACAGCAGCGGCCTTGAATCGACGAGCGGCGGACCGGGCGTGAGCACGGTGGGTCCGGCGGGGCCGACGACGGGCGGGAGCGAGGCCGGTGCGACGATGGCCGACCCGAGCGGCGACGTGGCGAGCGCCGGCGAGAGCGGCAGCAGCGGCGGTACGGGCAGCGCGAGCGGGGCGACCATGCCGGGGCCGCTGTGCGGCAACGGGGTGATCGACCCCGGCGAGGACTGCGACGGGGCCGACCTCGCAGGGGATAGCTGCGAGAGCCACGGCTTCGCCGACGGGACCCTGCTGTGCAGCGAGCAATGTGGCTTCGACGAGCACCTGTGCAGCACGCCGGGCTGCGGCGACGGGGTGATCGACCAGGGCGAGCAGTGCGACTGCGGCGGGGGCCCGTGCACCGCGCCGCTGCTGAACAACACCTCGTGCACGAGCCTGCCGAGCCCGGCGGGCGGCAACTACAGCGGCGGCGAGCTCAGCTGCGACAGCCCCGGGCCCTGCACCTTCAACACCTCGGCCTGCACCTACTGCGGCGACGGGGTCAAGAACGCGGCCGAGGCCTGTGAGGGCGCCGACCTCGGCGGCCAGTCCTGCATGAGCAACGGGTTCTTCGCCGGCACGCTGGCCTGCAGCGCCGGTTGCACGCTCAACACAGACACCTGCACGAACTGCGGTAACCAGCAGATCGATCCCGGCGAGGCGTGCGACGGCAACGACCTCGGCGGGAAGACCTGCAAGAGCGTGGACCCGTCGAAGTACGCCAGCGGCACCATCTCTTGCTCCGGCAGCTGCGACGGGCTGGACACCGGTGACTGCAAGTCAGGCAATTGCTGCCAGATCTCGGGCTCGAAGGGGTGTGAGGTCAAGGAGATCAAGGATTGCGTGTGCAAGACCCTCGGCGGGTGCTGCTCGACCGCCTGGGGCGGGGCCTGTGTGATCGCGGCGTACGCCTGCGGCGCTCAGTGCTGACCAGGCGCGCGACGCCGGGCTGAGGGCTGCACGCGAGGCGTATCGTGGCAGGCCGCCATCGGCGGCGTTGGGACCGAAAAATTTCGCCGCGCCGGGAACCTTCGCGGGGCGGCCGCGTGGGACAGGGCGAGGAGACAGTGATGACGATCAAGAAGACGTGGCTGCTGAGTGTGATCATCGCCGTGTGCGCCGGTACGGCCCACGCGGGCGACGGGACGGGCACGATCGACAAGGACAAGATCCGCGAGGTCGTGCGGGCGCACATCGTCGAGATCCGCGAGTGCTACAACGCGACGCTGGCGAGCGACCCCGAGGCGCAGGGGCGAGTCGTCATCGACTTCACGATCGGACCGCAAGGGACCGTGACGCAGGCCGCGGTCGGGTCGAGCGACATGGGCGAGGTGGCCGCGCCGACCTGCATGCGCGACGCGATCCAGGGCTGGGTGTTCCCCGCGCCAAGCGGCGGCAGCGTGAAGGTCAGCTACCCCTTTTTGCTCGAGCCCGGCTGAGGCTCGCGCGACATCACCCCGCCCCGCCGCAGCGACGGCGGCGACGATCGTGGTATACCGGTGACCTCGAGGGAGGTACGGTATGCGATCGATCGGTGGCCTGGGGGGTGTGGGTGGTATCTGGGGTGGCTCGAGTCGGCGGTGGATCTGGGCGGTGCTCGTGGGGAGCAGCCACAGCGTCGCGCCCGCGGGCTGCGGCGACGACGCGCGCAGTAGCGCCAGTGAGGGCGTGTCGGCGTCGGCGACCGAGGTGAGCGCCACGGCCGTGACGATGACCACGCCGACCACCAGCGGCGCGAGTGACAGTCTCTCGGGCACCACGGCCGACGCTGGCAGCATCAGCGCGTCGATGACGGAGGCGTCGGCGACGCTGCCGACCACGAGCCTCAGCGGCACCAGTGACACCAGCGCCACTGGCAGCACCAGCGACAGCGGGGGCGAGGTCGGGTTCTGCGGCGACGACCCGCCCAAGGGCTTCATCGGGCCGTTCAACGCCGAGTGCAAGACCGAGCCGCAGATCGGCACCTTCACGCCGGTGCTCGAATGGAACAAGCAGACCTGGGTCGACGCGCCTGCCTACAATCAGGTGATGATGACCCCGATCGTGGCCACGATCACCGACGATGACGCCGACGGCGTGTACGGCAGCGCGGGCGACCTGCCCTCGGTGCTGATCGTCGCCTACGCGGGCGCGGCCTACCAGGCGACCGGCGTGCTGCGGGCGATCTCCGGCGACGGCACCAAGGAGCTGCTGGCGGTCGCCAATCAGAACATCGCCGCGTGCTCGGGCATCGCGGTCGGTGACCTCGACGCCGACGGCAAGCCTGAATTGGTGGTTGTCCAGGCCGGCGGGTCGGTGGCGGCGCTCGGCCACGACGGCGCCCTCAAGTGGGCCAGCGCGGCCTATCCGGGCGACATCGCCTTCTCCTTCATGTCGGCCCCGGCGATCGCCGACCTCGACGCCGACGGCAAGCCAGAGGTGATTGTCGGGCGCGTGATCCTCAACAATGATGGCAGCCTGCGCGGCAAGGGTATGTACGGCACCGGCGCGCCGACGTATGGCAGCACTTCCTTCGCCGCCGACCTCGAGGGGGACGGCGTACAGGAGGTTATCGTCGGCAACGCGGTGTACCACGCCGACGGCAGCCACCTGTGGTCGATCCCCGAGCCCGACGGCTATCCGGCGGTCGCCGACTTCGACAAGGACGGTGGCCCCGAGATCGTGGTGGTCGGCACCGGCACGGTGCGCCTCCAGACGGCCGGCGGCGGCATGGTGTGGAACGTGGCCAACCCGGCCCAGGTCGGCGGCCCGCCGACCATCGCCGACTACGACGGCGACGGCCTCCCGGAGGTCGGCGTGGCCGGCAAGGCCGGGTACGTCGTCTTCGACGGCGACGGCACGGTGTTGTGGCAACAGCCCACCCAGGACGCGAGCTCGGCCGTGACCGGCTCGGCCGTCTATGACTTCGAGGGTGACGGCATCGCCGACGTGGTCTACGCCGACGAGATCAACCTCTACGTATACTCGGGCACGGACGGCGCTGTGAAGCTGCTTTACGACGGTCACAACAGCGGGACGCTGATCGAGTACCCGATCGTGGTCGACGTCGACAATGACGGGCAGGTCGAGATCGTGGTGGCCCATAATAACCTCATCCAGACCAACTACGGGGTGAGCGTCATCGGGGACCAGGACAAGTCGTGGCGGCCCGGGCGCAAGATCTGGAATCAACACGCGTACAACATCACGAATAACATAGGCCTGGTTTAGATCCGCTCTGCGCGGCCTTGTGACAGAGAATGTGTACTTTCGGACAGGCGAATTTCGACCCTTGATTGTCTCGATTTTGTCCCGAAAACTGGAGGCGGAGGTATGGGGATGCTTACGACCGCCCGCGTCCGCGAGCTCAAGCCACAGGACAAGGTGTACGAGGTGACCTGCGCGGCCGTGGCCGGCTTCGTCGTACGGGTGCTGCCGTCGGGCAAGAAGGTGTTTCTCGTCCGGCACCAGGTCGACGGGAAGTGGCGGCGCGAGAAGATCGGGCAGATGAGCCCGACGCTCGGCGTCGACGAGGCGCGGAGGCAGGCGCTGCTTATGCTCGGGGGCGAAGCGCGAAGTGAGGCAGCCGTCCAGCCGGTCGCGCGCCGCTCCGCGCCGAAGTCGGTGCGCCGTGTCGAGCCTGTGAAACAGGTGGAATCGCGGCGAGTGACGGTCCGCGAGCTGGCGGACCGCTTCGTCCGTGAGTACGTCGATGTCTATCTCAAGCCCGGCACTGCGGCCGCGTATCGGCGGCACCTCGAGGCACATGTCCTGCCCAGGTTGGGAGACCGGGACTTCGAGAGCGTGACCCGGAGCGACGTGCAGGCGCTTCACGCCAGCCTCAAGCACATCAAGGGGTCCGCCAACTATTCGGTCTGCATCGTCGGCAGCCTGTACAGCCGGATCATCGATGACTGGAAGCTGTCGAGCATGCCGAACCCCAACCATAAGATCCGGCTGTTCAAGATGAAGACGCGGGAGCGCTTCTTGACGCCCGAGGAGCGGCGGCACGTGGAGGAGGTTCTGCTCCGCGGGCTGCAGATCTCGCCCGGACGCAAAGGGCACCTGGATCGGATGGGCGTCTGGGCGCTGCAGCTTCTGTCGCTCACGGGTCTGCGGCGCGACGAGATCCGTGACCTCACCTGGCCGATGGTCGACTGGCAGCACAGCTGCCTGAACCTCCCCGACACGAAGACCGGCCAGCGGAGCATCCAGGTGCCCTCGCACGTGATCACGCTGCTGCGGCGGATCCATGACCACACGGGTAACCGCAAGGTGGGCCTCGTGATCACGTCGCGCACGGGTCGGAAGCTCTCGGGGCTGAACCTGACCTGGAAGCGCATCCGGGAGGCCGTGGGCATCCCTGATGTCCGGCTGCACGATCTACGGCATTCGTTCGCCAGCGACGCCCTCATGGGTGGTGTCCCGCTGGCGATCGTTGGCGAGATGCTGGGGCACCGGCAGCCGAGCACGACGAAGCGATATGCGCACTTGGCCAACCGCGTTGTCCGCGAGGCGCTTGAGCACACCGCCGATCGCATCGTCGAGGCGAGCAAGCCGCTCCCCGCTCTGCCCGTCGCGCCATTCGAGCCGCTGCGCGACGTCCAGTGGGCGGCGATCGTCACCCTCGTCAACGCCGACCGTTCGCGCGGCGGCAGGCCGGTCGACCTGCGGGACGTGGTCAACGGCATCCGCTGGGTGCTGCACACGCAGGGGCACTGGTCGGACATCCCGGCCACCTATGCATCCACGACGGCGTGCTGGCGGTGGTACAAGCGTTGGTGCGCGGACGAGACCTGGTCGAAGGTCGAAGCCGCAATCGCGGCACCTTCGGCCGGACCAGCGCGCCGGCCCAGGCCGCGCGCGCGGCCCAAGGATTGAGCAACGGCACGCTGGGTGCGGAGTCGTTCGCGGGCGGGCGTGTCGTGGCGGTGGCGGGGCGTGATATGTTGGCCGGTGATGGATCCCGACTCGCCGCTCACGCGCGTGCGTCTCGCTCTCGGCGGACGCGGCGGACGCATCGGCGGCGTGGTGCTGGTGTTGCTCGGCGCAGGGCTGGTGGCGACGGGGGTGTGGGGGACGGAGTGGTTGACGGCGGCCGGCATCTGGTCGGCGCCGCGGGGTCAGGGGCTGGTCGGCGGCACGCTGGCACTTTGCGTGGTTGGGCTTGGCTGCGTGGCGCTGGGGGCCGGGGCGCTGTTCGGCTCGCACGCTCGCGTGCGCACGGAGCTGGAGGCGATCGGCGAGCGGGTGGCGCAGCCGCGGGCCGACCCGGCGGGGGTCGCCCGTCAGCAGCCGCTGCCGTTCTGGGTGTGCAGCGAGTGTCGGGTGGTCGAGGCGGGTCTGAGTGGGTGTTGCATGCGCTGCGGAAAGACCGTCGCGTTCGTGCAGGCGACCGACGAGGGCGAGCGGCGGACCGCAGTCACCGCGCTCGGCTGAGGCGCGGGGCTCAGGGCGCGTGCAGCACGGCGTGGAGCTCGTCGCACGCGACGATGCGCGGGTCGGCGGGGTTGCAGATCCATGGGCCCACGACCCTGCGGCCGAGTTCCCCAAGGCTGCACCCGCGGTAATCACCGAGGCCATCGTCGCCGAGCGCGTGGCCGGGCGTCATGCTCGCCTACGATGCGGCGACGGGCCGGGCTTTCGAGGGCCTGCGGTCGACATCGACCGCGCTGGGACAGACTGGTACCATCCGCCCACTTCGCCGTGCCGAGCCGCTGTACCTACGCCATCACCGTCGAGAAGCAGAGCGGCGCGGGCTGGCCGGTCACGGTGAAGATCACGCAGGAGGAGATGCTCCCGGTCCAGATCGCGGGGGTCCTGACGCTGGCGCTGGATGAACTGCGGGCGGACGTGGCCCCGCGCGCGTACGGCGAGCGGCTCGGGCGGGCGCTGTTCTGCGGGGGCGTCCGCGATGCATTCATTCGCGCGCTCGCGGGCCGGGTGGACCCGCTGCACGTGCTGCTCACGCTCGAGGCCGACGAGCTGCGGCCCCTCGCTTGGGAGTATCTATGTGGGCCGCTCGGCGAGGGCGACGACTTCCTCGGCCTCGATCAGCGGGTCGCGTATTCGCGGTTTCTCACCAGTGGGGTCACGCGCCAGTTCAGGCCGCTACGACGCGATCGGCTGCGTGCGCTGGTCGTCGTGGCCAACCCGGCGGGTCTGGCGGACTATCGCCTGCAGCCCTTCGACGCGCGCGCGGCGCTCGACGCGGTGACCGCCGCCCTGGCCATGCCGATCGACATCCTCGGTAATTTCCCGGCCGCTCGTGGCCCGGCGACCCTCGATGCATTGTGTGAGGCGCTTACCCAGGACGAATACCCGATCCTGCATGTGGTGGCCCACGGACAGTTCATCGCCACCCGCAGCGAGTCTGTGGTCTATCTCGAGAATAAGGAAGGCCATGTAGAGCCGTGCTCGCAGACCAAGCTCAGCGAGCGCCTCGGGGTGCTCCTCGGGGCTCCCGCACTTCGCCTTCTTCGCCTCATGCGAGAGCGCGAGTGAGGCGAGTGAGGCGAGCGCGGGAGCCCCGCCGGTCACCTGGTGGCGGTGCTCGGTATCCCGGCGGTGGTAGCGATGAGCCGCCGGGTATCGATCGCCACAGCGCACGCTTTTACAGCGGCCTTCTATCGCTGTTTGTTGCGCCACGGTCACGTCGACGAGGCATTGGTGGAAGCCACCGCGGGCCTGCGCGACCGCCCGGATGTGCTGGTGCCAGCGCTGTACGGGCGCCTCGGCGCGAAGCCGCTGTTCTCGATCAGAAGCGAGCCGGGACCGCGCTGGGAGGAGGATCCAACCAGGCCCGCCGGAGACGATGACAGCGAGCCACCCGGCGACGATATGTTGGGGGTGGTGATCGACGCCCGCTACCGTGTGCTCCGCCAACTCGGTCACGGTGGCATGGGCACGGTCTACGAGGTCGAACACGTCAAGCTCGGGCAGGGTCGGGCGCTGAAGTTCATGCGCGAGGAGCTTCGCAGCCGGCCGGGCGCGGCCCGCCGCTTCATGCAGGAGGCGCGCATCCTGTCGACCCTGTCGCACCAGCACGTCGTGTCTGTGCTCGATATGGGCGAGTACGAGGGTCGCGCATATTACGTGATGGAGCTGCTCGCGGGCGAGGATCTGCGTATACGAGCGCGTCGCGAGGGCCCGTTCACGTGGGCGCGGGCGCGGGCCATCGCGTTGCAGATCTGTGAAGCGCTGGTGGCGGTGCACGCCAAGGGCATTGTCCACCGCGACTTGAAGCCCAGCAATTGCTTTTGCATGCAGCTACCGCGGGACGCCGACTTCATCAAGCTCCTCGACTTCGGGGTTGCCTGGGCGCGGCTGCCGAAGGGTGACTCCACGCCGCTGTCGCGCTCGGGCGAGGTGTTCGGCACGGTCACCTACATGGCACCCGAGCAGATGGACGGCGTGAGCGCGCCCTCGGTGGATATCTACGCACTGGGCGTGATGATGTACGAACTTCTCACCGGCAAGCTGCCCTTCGTCGGGACCGACTATGCGGTGATCGCCAAGGTGCTCAAGACGCTCCCGCCGTCGCCGCGCGAGCATCGCCCCGACATCGCGCCGGAGGTCGAGGCGATCGTGCTGCGCGCCCTGGCGAAGGACCCGGCGGCGCGCCTCGCCACGATGCAGGAATTTGCGGCGGCGATCGCGGCGATCCCCGCGGAGTCTGGCCGGTTGCGGCGACGGTGCCTCAGCCGCCACAGGACAGCACCGCTCCGCCGGAGAGCCCACCCGCGACACCTCCGGCGGAGAGCCCACCCGTCATACCTCCGGCGGAGAGCCCACCCGTCATTCCTCCGGCTGAGGCTGAGAGCCCACCCGTCGCAGCTCCGGCTGAGAGCCCACCCGTCGCAGCTCCGGCTGAGAGCCCACCCGTCACACCTCCGGTTGAGAGCCCCCCCGTCACACCTCCGGTTGAGAGCCCCCGTCACACCTCCGGTTGAGAGCCCCCGTCACACCTCCGGTTGAGAGCCCCCGTCACACCTCCGGTTGAGAGCCCACCCAATCGCGTATTTGTTCGCATCGTGGTCCTTGGATCGACCGCGGTGATATGCGTCCTGATCGTCTGGGGATATCTTTCGGAGAGCCCGAAGGACAGTGCGAGCATCGTCCGTGGCGCATTGTCCTGGTGGTCCAGCGTGGCCGAAAAATCCGAGGAGCTGACGAAGGCGACCGACCGGGGAGGGGCGTTGAGCGGAACAAGCGCGCTACCTGTGGATGATACGACTGGTGACGCGGGGTCGTCGCACGAGGGGCCGTCGAGTGGAACGAGCGTGCCCCGCGTCGACGAAACGACGGGTGGCGATGGATTGACGGGAGGAATCGACCCGGGTGGCGTCAAGCCTCCGCCGCCGCCGAAGAAGGTGAAGAAAGGTCTCTCCGCGGACAATGAACTCCGAATTAGCACTGCAATTCGGGCGATCAATCGGACGTCCGTCGCTTACTGCAACACGCCGGATAGCCCCGATTCCGCGACGGTCGAGGTGTGTCTGGCAGGGACGGTCGCCAAGGTGAAGTCGGTGACAGTGTCGGGGCTTGACAAGGATTGCATCCGCCAGGTGGTGCAACGAGAGTTGCGGAGTGATCACCCAAAAGGAGGACGGATGCGCGAAATTCTCGGTGTGGTTCCCCAAATAATGAGCGTTCGTGGGCGAGTCCGATCCCTTGTCGCGGCGATGGCGCTCCTGGTTGGCCAGGCAACGGCGGTGGCCGGGCCGGCGAGACCGTTGCCCGGAGAGCCCCGGAGCGCCCACGCGCTCGCCGGTCAACTCTATAAGCAGGCGATGAGGCTCTCGGATGCGGGGGATATTGCGGGTGCGATCGATCTCCTGCGTCAAGCGCACCAGGCACTTGTGGCGATCGAGGCACCGCCGGAGGCACAAAGCGGCATCCCCTGGCTGCTGAGCGACGCGCTCAGGGAGCAGTGGACGCGCGACGGCGACCTCACCCGTCTCGACGAGGCCCTCAAGATCCTCGAGGACCACCGGCGTGCGTGGGGCTCGCAGGACATCGAGGCCGCTCAGCTTGCGCGCGAGCGGGCGCAGAAGGGTATCGCCGAGCTCTCGCGGCTGCGCGCCAAGGCGCTCTATGATCAGGCTCTCGCGCGCCAGCAGGCGGCCGACCCCACGGGCTCCGCTGCCCTCCTGCAGCAGGCGCTTCGCGGCCTCGAGACCGCGTCCGCGCTCACGGAACCATTGGCGCGTGAGGTCGTTGATGCGCTGGTCGGGGCCTGCAACGAGAACTTCGCCGCGACGAAGGACAGTCAGCACCTGCAAACAGCGGAGGCCGCGCTGGTCGCCGCAAGGAAGGCGTGGGAGCCTTCGAGCCTGGAGGGTCGGGCGGAACAATTGGCGCACATCGAGGCTCAGCTCGGCGAGCTGCGCCGCCAGCCCATTCGCGTACTCCACCAGTCGGCGATCGACGCCGCCGCGTCCGGGGACCATCGCCGTGCGGGTGAGCTGTGGACGAAGGCGTTCTCGGAGCTGTCCGCCCTCGGCGGTCTGCCTGAGCCGACGGGCGCCGCGATCGTCGGCGCGGCGGTAGGCTCGGCGGAAAAGGCCTTTGAAAGTAGGCATGACCCAGGCAGCCTGGAGGCAGCAAAAGGGCTTGTTAAATCGTACCTGGAGGGGTGTCCGGCGATGGCGAAGAGCGGACACTGCGAGCTCGAGCAAGCGAGCGTGCACCAGAAGCGGCTGCAAGACCTGAGTAAGTGGCCGCCTCCGTCACCTCCTCCTCCGGAGCCCTCGCCGCATCCTCCTCCGGAGCCCTCGCCGCATCGCGGGGTACTCGTCAGCGGGGCCGTGCTGGTGGCGCTCGGCGCCGGCTCGCTCATGGCGATGGGTGTGGGCTCGGCCGAAGAGAGCGCCGACCAGGAGCCGCCGGTGCCATCGAGGCCGATTATGGGTTTGTTCAAAGCCGGTGGCCAATGTGTTGCTGGACAAGTGGCTGCTGGCGGGTGCCACCACGGGCGCGGCGCTTTTGGCCGTGGGGCTGCATAGGCGGGGGCAGGCCCGGGTAACGGTCCAGCCGATGCTACAGCGACGGGCGGCTGGCTTGCAGGTCGCCCTTCAGTTCTAGGAGGTTAATATGTCCAACATGTACATGAGGACCATTCTTCTGCTCGCTTCGTTCGCTACAACCGGTTGCTTCTACGGCGACCTCGAAGGCAAGTCTTGTAGCGAAGACAAGTTCTGCGGCGAGGGCTTGGAGTGTCTTGGCGGGTACCTGTAGGAATTGGTGGAAGTGCAGCGTCTCGCCGCGCCGGACTTGGCTGTCTCGATCGGCGTCGGAGCCACCATAGTTGCGCCGTAATGGCTCCGGGAAGGTACGATGTTGGGGGTCGAATCATTGGGAGGAACCTCGGATATCCTGAGCTTCCGGGTCTGACAAGGTATGTGGCTCACCTAGTGAACTTGGTGATGTGCAGTTGATGAGTGACTCTCGTGTTCGGATGGTATTCGGCGGCGGCGGCAAGTACTCATTTGCGGACGACCTATCCCACACGTGCGTGCTTCAGGCTGACGGCAAGGTCACCTGCTGGGGCAAAGGCACCGACGACACCACAGGTTGGCTGGGTCAGGTGCTCGATCCGGCCGTGTGGGGAGATCCTTCCAAGATCAAGGCCCTCGATCTCGATGACGTCAAGCAGATCGCAGTCGGCCCACTGATGACATGCGCGCTACTCGGGGGCGTCCAAGATGGTGACCTGATATGCTGGGGAGGTGGCGGAGCCCCGAATGGGAAAAACAGGGACGAGACCACACAGCCGGTCTCAATGCTTACCCCAGTCATAATTCCGAACGGGGAAACACCCACGCAGATCGTGATCGGTGTCGCCCATGCTTGCGCGATCGTGACCGACGGTTCGGTCTACTGCTGGGGAGACGGTACAAACGGACAACTGGGAGATGGGCGATGTATGAACGTCGACGCCGCACCCCAATATCCGGCGAAGAATATCCCCCCCGTACGTGCGGTCGCTGCCGGCAGATACCATACCTGCGCGCTGGTGGCCGACTACAAACGTGCCGTCTGGTGCTGGGGATCTAACGTGAACCTCTCTCTAGGAATCGGCAAGACAGGAATACCGCCAGAATGCCCCAACTCTGATGAATATGGGTACTTGAGCGTGCCTGCGAAGACTATCTCGTTCGGTGCAGACATCCGACAACTGGTCGCAGGCGACGCATTCAGTTGCCTTTTAACGGAGAGTGGGACCGTGCACTGTTGGGGTCTAAACAATAGCGGTCAGCTGGGCCTAAGCAGGAACGACCCGCAAGAGCTGAAAGAGCCGACGGAGGTCAAGATCGACAAGACCATTACGCAGATCTCAGCCCGACGGAGCACGACGTGCGCTCTCACAGAGGACGGTGAGGTCTGGTGTTGGGGTGACAACTCATACGGTCAGGCTGGCACGACCACTTGCGAACAGACACCACTCGTGGGCGATGTGGCGCTTCCGCACAAAGTATCGCTGGTCAGACCTGCTGAGTAGGAATCGTGCATGCCCTGATCTGTGAGAGGGCGGCCCATCCGACGGAGCAAGGACCGTCTCTATCGCAATTGTCCCGGATGTATGTGCAGGCGGACGGATGGCAAAGTATCACGATCTTTGTCTGTGAGTTTGATGGACTGGATTGCGGAATTGCGTTCATTGATGAACGCGTTGAGTGTCGATCCATCATGTAGGCGCATGGCAAATACACATTTAGGACCAGCGCGTCCGTGAGCTCGACGTTGCGGAAATCAAGACTGCTCTTGAACCGCAATTCGCCGTCTCTCAAGTCGAGCTCGAAGTTTCCGGCGAGGGCGGTGCGGAGGGCGGCGAGCGAGCGCGAGAGCATGGGCATGCATCGCATGGATCGTCGGCGGGATCGATCGCGTCAGGGGAGGCGGCGAGCCAGGAGCTGCTCCCAGGCGGAATTCAGGTTACGGCCTCGCAACTGATGACCCTGTAGCGAGCCAGCCTGCGCCGGCAAGCGCTGTCGCCCTGGGCTCAGGTGCGGCCGCGAGTGCCATAGGAACAGAAACGAGGCCAGCTCCCAAGCGCGAGCTCGAGATCGTCGAGCGCAGCGAGCTCACGGGGCACTGGCGAGCCATTCTTACACGTGAGTCCCACGTTCTCGTGGCACACGCGGCCGTCGGGAGCGCGGGTCGTAATATCAGGCCTTCGCTTTGTCTTCTTGCCTCCGGGGGTCTCGATGACCCACTCAGGCTTCGAGCCACCGCCAAGATGCTCATGGCCCAGGTTGCCCAGTTCCTGGATGCGGGTAGCGATCTTCTGGTTGTGGAGGCCTTCAGGGTATGGCTCGACAGCGGCGCCTGGACGGTCCCGTCGGCGACGCCCTTCGTGACGGGAGGCCAGATGACGAGCTCACGCAAGACGCGGCGGCTACCCCGCCACCACTACGTCCAAGACCCCCTCCGACGAGCGCGTGCTGCGAAGGACATCCGCCAACTTCCCGCGCGCTTTCCTCTTGTAGTAGATGCCCGAGGCCCAGCACTGGACCGTGGGCAGGTCGTCATGCAGACCGGCCCACGCGGTACGCCAGGTGTTGGGCGAATCTGTCTCGTGGGGGGGCTGCAGGACGATCGTCTGCGAGGCCTGCCGCCACATCCGCCGGAACTTGGCACGGCGCTTTCGACGGGTCCCGGTGGGGTTCTGGTTCGCGTAGCCTCGCGCGTTGTACATGCTCAGGTCATGGCATCCAAGCACCACGACGCGGCGGCGACCAAGGGTGACGAAGTGCGAATCGAGCGGTGCCTGGATCAGATCGCGCTGCTGATTTGGGACCGGGAACGACTTCCCGGTCCAGCGGACCACGTCCTCCCGCTCCACATCCACGATGGCGACGAGCTCGGCGTGGGGTCGCGGCCACAAGTCTTCGGGACCCCAGTCCTGGTCGATGCCGATCGTGAGCCAGCGAGTACGTTGGCGGGCAGCCTTCCACACTCGATTCGTCCAAATTTTTCGCAGGTACGGCACCGCCCTGTGGACGGCCGCCTGAAAATCACCCGGCGTCGACTCCCATCCACGGGAACCAGCCCACACGTCGTCGTGCCTGACGAAGCCGCCACCGGGCGTGATCGTCCTCCGCCCTGGTCCCGCGGGGCCATTCATCCGTGAATGCTCGTAGGAGCACAGCCTCGGCCCCTTCGGGTGACTGTCCCGGGGATCGCAGAGCGTGATCCGAGCGATCATCACCTCCCCACTCGGCTGGACAGCGACGACCTGGTCGCGCGGACGAACAGGCCGTTCGCGTTCGACCACCGCTTCGACCGCGACACCACCGTCGCCCTGTACATCGAACCCTCGCCGGGTCAGAAACTGGTTGGTCTCCGTCCCGCCGCCGAACTCCCCCGGCGACAGCTCCCGCCCCAGCCCGAGCTCCGCGGCCAGCGACAGCACATACTTCGGCGGATATTCCCGCGACCGATGAACGAGGCGGAAGCGGGTCGCTTGACGGCGAGGCGGTACGCCGTGCTCATCAATATGGCGAAGTGCCAGACGTATGTGCTGCGCCTTGATGTCTTCTGGGATAGCCATGGCCGCACGATATACTTCCTGGTGACGAACCGCGAGCCCGCCAATCTTCACGCCGCCGGCAACGCCATCCCCTCGGGCCCGAGCTGGTTCGACGCTGTGACCGAGTCCTCGCCGAAGTCGATGTCCCCCGCCTGCTCCGCCCGGGCCGAGCGCAGCAACCCCTTGATACCGTCCGCCAGGCCGCGCGCCTCGCCGACGCCGGTGGATAGATCGCGGACCATCTCGTCCGCCAGCGTCTGCAGCTTCGCCGCCTTCTTCTGCAGCCCCTCGAGCCGCTGCAGGTGGGTCGTCAGCCCCTTCTCGAGCGCCTCGATCTCCTTGAGCTCGTCGACCGCCGTGCCCTGCTGTAGCCGGGCCGCCAGCGCCATGGCGAGGAGCACCGCCGCGTGCAGGTACGCGTCCGAGGCCGGCTCGTCCGGGTGCCACTGCACGAGGATATCGCAGCCGCAGCGGGCGAAAGCCGGAAACCCCGAGCGCTCCCCCACAGCCATGCTCGACAGCACGAACACCCCGACCTGCGCCCCGCGGAGCTGCCGCGCGGCGGCCAGCTCATCCAACGCCTTCTTCTGGGTCATCCCCTCCCGGTCCTTCGCCTCGATCACCACCCGCGACCCGGCGAACCGGCTCTCGCTGGTGAAGTCCACGACCACATCGCCGAGCTTGCGCGTCGACCCGATCGCCGCGGTGTTCGCCGTGAAGTCGACCAGGAACGGCCCGCCGCCCAGGGCCGAGCTGGCGAACTCGAACACGTGGACCTCAAAGCCTGCCCCGCCTTGATGCCCCGCCGGAGCGCGTCCTTGCGGGTCTCGAGGCGGGTCACCTTCTCGAGCATGTTCTTCTCGAACGCCGCCTGCCGGATCCGCTGGGCCTCGATCGCCTCCATCTGCTGCCGCTGGTAGCCCACCAGCAGATCCTCGATCGTCTTCTTGAGCGGCGCCAGCAACGACCTCTCGTCGCTCGGGTTCAGCGCGACCAGCACCTGCTGCTGCGCCGCCCGGGTCTCGCGCAGCAGCTGGCTCAGCAGCGACTGCTCGTTGTTCGCGTCCAGCGCGGCGGTCACCTGCGCGAGCCGCTGCTCCTGCGCCGCCCCGGCCACCTTCAGCTTCTCCGTTAGCCCGGCCAGGAACCGCCCCGCCGCGCTCTTGTCGCGCATCGGGTCGAGCGCCTCCTGGACCGCCACATGACTCGCCCGCACCACCTCCTCGACCTGGCGCCGCAGCGTGGCGACCACGCCGTCCTGCTCTGTCGGGCTCAGCGCCTTTAGCAGCGGCCCGATCGTCGCGGTCAGCGTTGTCTGCAGCTTGCTGCCTGGCCCGGTGTGGCGGTGCAGGAGGTTGGCCAGCTCGCCGCCGTCCTTGAGCAACCCGTCGAGCCGCTGCATGAGCTGCCCATCCTTGGGGTCGAGGAAACCGCGCAGCTGCGTCTCGACCTCCCGCGTCTGGGCGTCGACGTGGGCCTGCAGCTTGCTCTGCACGTCGGCGAGCAGGGTCTTTCCGACGTCCTCGAGCCGGGCCGCGTTCGCGCTCGCCTGGGCGCTCTCGAGGGCTCGCAGGCCGATCTGCCAGGCCTCGCCGGCGATCTGCCCGCGCTGGAACGCGTTGAACTGGTTGAAGAAGGCGATGCTCTCCTGGCGACGGTCGGTGACTGTGACGTTGAGCGCCTCGCCGAGCTGGACGTTGACATCGAGGGGGAGGGGAGACTGGACGACTTGATTCATGGTGCCTGGCCTGATGCTTCAGGCGCGCCAACGGGCATCCATTCGTAATCGCTTGATTTCAGGCGCTGCGCGCGCTGTGGCACAAGCATTCTTGTCCTTGATACAAAATTTCTTATGCCCCGCCCCCAAGGGCCCGACCCTCGTCGCCTGGCTCGGCCACACGGACATCAAGGCCGTGACCCGCCCAGACGAGGCCGGCGTCGGGCCGATCTGCCAGGCCGTCGCCGCCCGGCAGCTTCGAGCGCGTCGACCTGCTCTCCAACTCCAGGCCGGAGAAAGGTGCCGACTACCTCGCCTGGCTGCGCCCCAAGACCCAGGCCCACATTCACCTCCACCAGGTCACGCTCACCAGCCCCACCGCCTGGGGGGAGATCTACGCCGCCGCCATCGCCGTGGTCGACCCGCTCGCTCGCCGCCCCGGCGCCCGCCTCGTGTTCCACCTGAGCCCGGGTACCCCGGCCATGGGGGCCGTCTGGGTCATCCTCGGCAAGACCCGCTACCCGGCCGAGCTGATCGAGTCCTCCCGCCAGCACGGCGTCAAGACCGCCTCCGTCCCGTTCGAGATCTCCGCCGAGCTCGTCCCCGACCTCCTGCGCCGCCCCGACGCGGCCCTCCAGCGCCACAGCGCTGCGCCGCCGCCCGAGCTCCCGGAGTTCGCGGCCATCATCCACCGCAGCGAGGCTATGACCCGCCTCCTCGGCCGCGCCCGCCATGTCGCCACGCGGGCCGTCCCGGTCCTGCTCGAGGGCGAGACCGGCACCGGCAAGGAGCTGCTCGCGCGGGCCATCCACGCCGCCAGCCCCCGGCGCGGCCACCCCTTCATCGCGGTCAATTGCGGGGCCATCCCGTCCGAGCTGGTCGAGTCCACCCTCTTCGGGCACGCCAAGGGCGCCTTCACCGGCGCCCTCGCCGAGCGCCCCGGCGTCTTCGAGGCCGCCCACGGCGGCACGCTGTTCCTCGACGAGCTCGGCGAGCTCCCCCTCGCCGCCCAGGTCAAGCTCCTGCGCACGCTGCAGGAGGGCGAGGTCACCCGCATCGGCGAGACCGCGACCCGCAAGGTCGACGTCCGCATCATCGCCGCCACCCACCGCGACCTCCTCGGCCACGTCGCCATCGGCCGCTTCCGCGAGGACCTGTTCTTCCGCCTCGCCGTCGCCGTCCTGCGCCTCCCCCCGCTGCGCGAGCGCAAGGGCGACCTCGGCCTGCTCATCGACCACCTGTTCGCCCAGGCCCAGAAGGACCTGGCGGACCAGCCCGGCTTCACCCCCCGGCGCCTGACCCCGTCCGCCCGCGAGCTGCTCCTCCACCACCCCTGGCCCGGCAACGTACGCGAGCTGGCCAACACCCTCCTGCGCGCCGCGCTCTGGGCCGACGAGCCGGCGATCGGGGTCGACGCGATCCGCGAGGCCCTGATCCCGGCCGCCCGCGGCCATGCCGACGCCGTCCTCGGCCGCCCGCTCGGCGAGGGTTTCAGCCTGGCCGCGGTCCTGAACGAGGTGGAGCGCCACTACCTGTCCCGCGCCCTCGCCGCGACCCACGACAACAAGACCCAGGCCGCCGAGCTCCTTGGCCTGGCAAGCTATCAGACGCTCAGCAACCGCCTCGCTCGCCTTCGCCTGTGACCTACCCAGGTGCCCCTGGGCAGGCCCTGGGTATCCTGCCGACTCCGCGCCAGGACTCATGCTCACCGGACAGCTCAGGCAGCAAGTCGACAAGCTCTGGACCACCTTCTGGTCGGGAGGCCTCTCCAACCCCCTCTCCGTCATCGAGCAGATCACGTACCTGCTGTTCATGCGCCTGCTCGACGAGGCGCATACCACCGCCGAGAACAAGGCCCGCCGCACCGGCAAGCCGCCGACTCGGGTCGTCTTCGGGCCCAAGCAGCAGGGCCTGCGCTGGTCCGCGCTCAAG
>NZ_JADJNN010000024.1 GCF_016714285.1 Nannocystis sp.
GGTGTCCGCGGCTGATCGGTCGCTTCGCGCCCGGCGCCGCCCACCGCGAAGACAGTGACGAAGCGTGACGAGCGGGTACCAGAAGAGACACCTCTCGGCGACATCGGCGGCGGGCTATGACCGCCGGCGGGGCGGTCGCGGGCGGGATCAGCAGCGGCAATCAGGGCGGTCTCCGGCGCCGTCAGGTCAGTCGCGTCCATCGCCAGCGACGTGGCGAACGCGATCGCCAGCGCGGCCCAGGGGCGGTCGGCTCAGCGGCCCAGGTGTTCGTTACGATCGGCGCGGCGGCCCGGGTGCTGATCAAGAACGTCGCCACGGCTGCGCCCCGCCTGCTCGAGGACTTCGCGGGCACGGCGATCGCGGCGGCGACGCGGCTGGCCGATCGACGTCGCCGACGAGGTCACGGTCATCGCCCTGATCGTGGTCGACGGGGTGCAGGCATCGTCAAGACGGTGGTCGAGAACGTCGAGTCGGCGGCCAGGCTGGCGGTCGCGTTCTTCAAGCGCGTCGGCGTGAGTAGTCAGGCGTGGTAACTTCCTGGCCGCGCTGTTACGGCTGGGACGCGATCCGCGATCCAGAGCGACCTGAAGGCGATGTTCGACGCGCTGGGGCGTCGCTGGCGCTGATCGAGGACCAGCGGGCCGCGCTGCCCCGGGTCGATCGCGCGGCTCGGGCGGCCCTCTCCGGAGTCGAGCAGGGGCGGTTCGATTGGGGGCAGGGGCGGCTCGTCGATCAGTGCCTTCATAAACTCTCGGCGGCCAATTACGAGTACCTGATGGGCCGGCTCGGTCGTTGCTCGCCGACGCGTTCAGGACGTGCTGTCGGCGCTCGGCCCGGTCGGCGAGCAGATCGCGGCGTGGCCAGCGCGGTGGCCCGGCGAGTCCAGGCCTTCCGTCCAGTCGGTCGTGGCGTCACGTCCCCGCTGTTCGCGGCGGTGACCGACCCGGCAACTGATCGGCGTAGGCGCCGACGCGGTAATGAGCCTCGTCCGGCGTTCGCGGCCAGGCGCGCTCGGCGGCGTCGCCGCGAAGGTCCCTCGACGCGGTGCTGGCGATCGCGCCGATGCTGGCCTCGGCGATCCGTCAGGTCCTGCAGCGGCGGATCTCGTCCCGTTGCTGACCGGCTTCATCGAGCTGGTGGTGTTCCTGCCGCCGGCAGCTCAGCCTCGGTCGCTGATCACCCTGGTGACCGCGGCGTTCCTCCACTGCGCGCGCACGCTGTTCACTGCGGCGCGCGAGCTATCGTTCGACGCCGGCCCGGAGGGCCGATCGACCCCGAGGCGGTGCTGGCGATCGTGCTGAGCATGTTGACGATCGTGGTGACGGACTCGGCGATCTCCGGCGGCGAAACGGCAGGACATCGCCAGGGCGATCGACTCGATCTTCGGCATCCTCGGCACCTTGATGGCGCCACCGCACTCGGTCCCGCAGTCGAGGGCTTCTTCTTCCCGGCGGTGGGCGTGCTTGGGGCTTCCAACGTGCTCGCGTCAGTGGTGCAGGTGGCCGACGGTCAGCGGGCCGCCGGGGGGATACCCTCACTCGGCGGCTTACAGAAGGGCCTGTCCGGCCTACTTCGGGGTGTGCATCCTGGCCACGGCGGGGGCTTTGGCACGGGCTCCGGGTTTACCTTCGGCGGCGAAGGCGAGGCACCCTCACGGGCCTCGACCTCCCGGGAACCAGATCATGTCCGGGCTCAACGACTTCGGCCCGCTGCTCCCCTCAAGGCGGCCCCGGCCGCGACGATCGCGTCCTGTGTGGTCGGCATCGGCCTGGGAGTCGGGCATCCGCTTCTCGGTGACCTACCCCGACGCGCAGTTCAGGTGGGCCCCCGACGACGCCGTGGGCGGTCGCGCGACCCACGATCGTCGGATCGAGACAAATTGCCGCGTAACATTTGTCGCGGCATGCGCCACGCCCGGGCGCAGGGCGCCGACGTGCCGCTTGTCTGGCCCGTCGGCCCGCCTCTACGGTGTCTCAATACGGTTTGGCCGATAGGGATGGGGTCTTCGATCGTTGGTTGTTTTCTGAGCAAGGTGCAGCGATGACGCGGCCACGGCGAGCGCGACCGACAGCTCGTCGGGTGGTGGGAGCGACACAGGCACCAGCACGAGCGGCCTACTGCCACCGACCAGCGCGGGCGACGGGACCACGGAGCCCCGACGCCAGGGCGTCTCCGCGACCGGCACCGGCAGCACCGGCGGCACCAGCAGCGATGGGGCCGCCAGCACCGGCCCCATCAACACCACCGGCAGCAGGCACCGGCCCGGCGCCGACCTGCGGCGACGGTGTCATCGACCCGGACGGGCCTGCGACGACGGTCGAACAACGCCGACGACGGCCCCTCACCACCCAGTGCCAGCTCGCAGTCTGCGGCGACGGCCCGGTCGGCCCCAGTGAGACCTGCGACGGACGCCAGCCAGGTCGACGACGACGGGGTACCAACAACTGCGCGCTCGCCTCGTGCGGCGACGGCATCAAGCAGCCGGCCGAGGCCTGCGACGACGGCAATGTCGAGTACATGGTCCAATTTGGCGCATACTGCTCGAATTCGATATTTTATGTCTCTTAGGACAGGCCGGTTTAAGGCCTTGCGCTGGTTCGGTTTTGGATCGATTTGGTTAGGGGTCTGGAGGTTGCCATGCTCACGAACACGCAAGCCCGCGAGGCCAAGCCCCGCTCCATCCGCTACGAGATCACCTGCGACTCACTCCCCGGTTTCATCCTGCGAGTGCTTCCGACGGGCAAGAGAGTGTTTTTTGCCCGGTACCGGGACGCCGCCGGCAAGGACCATCGGCACCGCCTCGGGCTCATGAGTCCGAGCTTCGGCGCCGACGAAGCGCGCAGGGAGGCCATGGCCATCCTCGCACAACGCGATGAAGTAGCGAGCGCGGGCGAGCGGGCGCCGGCCGCGAAGACGGCTGTCACCGCGCCGCAGATCGGCCCGAAGTCGCCCACGATCCGCGAGTTCGCGAAGCGTTTTGAACATGACCATATCGACATGTACTTAAAGCCAGGTACGGCGGCGAAATATCGGAGCACGCTCCGCCTCTACATCCTCCCGAAGCTCGGCGACATGCGTCTCGATGAGGTCACGCCGGCCGACGTTCAGCGCGTCCACAACGCCCTCAAGACGATGCCGTGCGCGGCGAACTACGTGCGGTGCGTGTTGAGCGTGATGTACACGAAGGCCGTGGAGTGGGATCGCAAGCCGCTCCATAACCCGGCGGCGGCGGTCCAGAAGTTCAAAGAGCGGGCCGTCGAGCGCTTCCTGGACCCCGACGAGCGCCAGGCGCTCGAGCGCGTGCTCGCGGCGGCCGAGCACATCCCCTCGGGCCAGCCCGGCCACATCGGCCGCGAGGCGATCTGGGCCGTGCGCCTGCTGGCCCTCACCGGCATGCGCCGCGACGAGGTCCGGGACCTGCGCTGGGAGATGGTCGACTGGCGGCAGGGCACGCTGCACCTGCCGGAGACGAAGACCGGCAAGCGGGACATCGTCGTCTCCGACGAGGTCCTGTCGGTGCTTGCCAAGATCGCCGCCGAGAAGGGCAAGCCCAAGCGCGGCCTGGTCGTCTGCTCGTCACGGGGCAAGCGGCTGTGGAGCCTGTGCCGGAGCTGGAAGCACGCCCGCAAGCTCGCCGGGATCCCCGACGTGCGGCTGCACGACCTGCGGCACTCCGTCGCCAGCGACGCGATCATGAACGGTGTCCCGCTCGAGGTCGTCGGCAAGATGCTCGGCCACAAGAACTACCGCACGACGCAGCGTTACGCCCACATCGCCGATTACGTGCTGCGCGACGCGGTGAACCTGACTAGCAAGACGATCGTTCGGGCCGGTCGGTCCGGTCGCAAGGCCAGGCGGGCGCCACAGGGCCGCCCGCGCAGGCCGCGGTAGGTTCCGTGGTAGGCCGGGCTCTCGCCCCGCCGATGGACCAAACTCCCTCCCGCCGATGACCCAGCTCGGGTCAGGCTCTTCTTGGTGGTGATTGCACGGCAATTGATTTGATGTGCTCATCAAGATAAAGCATGTGGTAATTCTCCTTCATCCCCGCGATCCTTTTCGATGACTGAGCTAAAGTCGGCTCCGATTTTGAAGGATTGTTCATCACCATAACTGCCTTCGTAGAATAGTCTGGGATTACGGCCACCATTCCAGGAAGAATATCCTTGTCACCTGTAACTACTACGTGGGCCATTCCTGGGTTAGAAACGCCTTCGCGGACGATGCGCGCTACGAGCGCTGTGTCAGCCATTTTCTCCCGGTAGTTACTGCCGATGATCGCGCGCAGCATCCAGTCCTCATACGTCACTTCGAAGCATCCATTTTTCTGGAAGCCGGCACTTTGAGCGTCTCTGGCAAAGTATCGACGAGCATATACGAGTGCATTCAACTTGACTAAGGGGTCTTTAGGGTTACTGGGGTCATCGGGGCGTGGAACACCCCGGAAGAGAGCCATGTACATGAAGAGGTCTTGCCGTTGCAAACCATCGCCGAGAAATGATTTAATCTGTTCATCGAACAGATCGAGCATCTTGTTAAAGTCTAAACGGACAGTGGAAGTCGACCCGACTATCTTGGCCCAGAGCTTACCACCGCACTGCTTGAATAGCCAGGAGCCGTCAATGTAGACGTTGTAGCGGGTTGGTGAGACGACGTTCATGGTGTACTCCGTGTCGAGATCTGCCGTCTGGCGTTCGCAAACTTCGATGGCCTCAAGTAGACGACGCTACACGCGGGGTTCTGTTCTGTGCAAGAAGAATCAAGATCATTGACGTTTGTCCGCATAACTGCGTTCGGGTGGACCGTCAGACGGGTGGCCCGTGGGCGGACCAGGGTGGCCCACCCGCGGGCCAGAAAACGGTGGAACAGCGGTCGCTAGCGAGCAATGCGAGTTCATGGACGGGCGCCATGCCGCCGCGGGGCCCGACGCACGATCTTCAGTTGACCACCTGTCGCCGCCAGGCCGCGTCGGCGCTTCGCTGCGGATCCTGGCCGTCGTCAACAATCCCGGCTGCCAGGGTGGCGTTCCACTCTGGGCGAGCATCGCGGGCATGGTGTCGGCGGCAGGGCTTGCGGCGTTCGGCAGTATGGCGAGCAAGGCGGATGCACACGACGCCAACGCGGCGACGCCAGCGCCACCGGACCCCGCGGCGAAGCACGTCCCCGCCGTCGCAGCCAAGCCCGCCCCCGAGACGAGCCCGCCCCCGTGGATGCCGCTGACCCAGCAGGAGCAGCCCGCGCGCTGGGGCATGGGTCAAGCGCAAGGCGACCGCGCCGCCTGGACGCGACGAGGTGGACCCGATCCTCGCCGCCACTAAAGCTTCCGGAGACTCCGGCGAACCATGTCGTACTCGCCGGCTCGCGGAAATCCGGCCTGAAGACGCTTAATTGTAGCGGTGAGGTTCAGTATCATTCGCGCGTGCCCACTGCGTCCGCCGTTACATGGCTGAGCCAGTTTTGACCGACCGGTTCAACGCAGACGAGTTGCGGCAGCTCGCCTACTCACGGTGGGCCGGAACTCTACAAAGCATTGCCTCCGTCGCCCAATTCCACCGCTCAACCTCGCCTTCGACCTCGCCCAGAGGCTTGCGGACCGTGGCCTGCTCAACCGCGACTTATTGGCCGCGTTGGTCCGCCAGCGACCTGCCTTTAAAGCCGTACTGGTCCAGCAACATGAGCTCTTCGGCGGAGCATCGATACCGCCGTCGACGCTGAGCGACGACGAGGCGGGCCTGTACCGAGAACGTCTCGACGCTCGGGGTGTCGCTGACGGCACCGAAGGTCCCCGGCTCCTACTTCGACGGTGTCCGAGACAGGCTGAACCTCAAGACCCTGCGTACCTGCCAGCAGGAGGCGTTCTGGGCCCTTGCCGACTACTACGGCTCGGGCAGTCGGAGCGCTGCGTGCGTGATGGCCGTCGGCGCGGGCAAGACGGCTCTGGGTATCACGGCAGTGCTCGCGTTCACGCGCCGCCGGGCACTAATCGTGTCTCCGGGGAAAGTCATCCGCAGCACGTTTGATAAGGCGCTCAATCACACCGCACTGGGCAACGTCCTCTACGGCCTCCCTGGCGGCCCGCTGATCCCCGGCCTGCGCCCGCCCGCTGTTTTGACGCTCGACGGCGACGAGGGGCCCGTCCGTGAAATAACCGGCGACGCGCTCAGGGCCGCTGACATCATTATCACCAACTTCCATTTACTAGGCACCGGCGGCGACGCCGACGACCTGCTCGCCAAGCTCGCGCCGGACGACATCGACATCATCGTCGTCGACGAGGCGCACATCGCGGCCTCCGAGTCGTACCAGCGCCTATTTGCGCACTTCTCCGGCGCCCGGACCCTCTTGATGTCGGCCTGCTTCCAGCGCCTCGACGGCAAGCCCATCGACGCCGACATCGTCTATCGCTACCGCCTCATCGACTCGATCGCAGACGGCAACGCGAAGAACCTGCGCATCGAGCGTTTCGCGCCGGAGAGCGACGAAACCGTCTATGAGATGGTCTGGCCCGACGGCTCCCGTGAGGAGATCGTGGGGCGCGAGGAACTGCTCACCTGATCGGCGACGAGCGGAAACTCCGGGCGGATCGTGGCGAAGTCTGACGCGTCCATCCGCCAGGTCATGCGGGTAGTCAGGGACTGCCTCGACCGACAGCGCGAGGTCCTTGCCCCGGTCAAGCCGCGGTGCCTCTTCTCCGCACTCAGCGATCGGCACGCCGCACAGATCAGGCGCATCGCCGAGGCGTACGGAATCGCCACGGCGTACCTGCACCACGCCATGACCGACAGCGCAATTCGGGCAGTGCGGAATCGCTTCGAGCAAGAAAGCGGCGACCTCGACGCCGTCGTCCAGCTCAAGATGCTTGGCCAAGGCTACGACTTCCCGCCGATCAGTATCGTCGTGCCGATGCGCCCATACGGCTCGTTCTCGGAGTTCTACCAGTTCGTCGGTCGCGGGATCCGCGTGCTGCTTCACCCCGCGGTTATTGGCCGTGTCGCCCCGGACCAGCAGTTCCTCGACGTCGTGTACCACGCTGAGTTCGGGCTGGACGGCCACATCGACACCATCTACCGCGAGAACGACATGGACCGGCCCATGGTCCACAACCCGCCGACGTTAGGCAAGTCCGGCCTGGGCGATCTACCCGGATCGGCCGGTGTGGACACGGCCACGCGCCCGGACACCTTCGTGTTGTTCGAGCCGGGCTCCATCACGAGCCGTGTCGTCCACGACCGAGCCCGCGTCGAGCAGCGGCGGCTCGAGCGGGAGCGGGAGGCCCTCGCGGCTCAATACGCGGCATACGCATCCAACTCGGACAGCCCCGTGACCTTCGACAAGTTCACGCAGCTCCTGAAGGAGATGAGTGAGTAGCGAGGCCGCCCGCAAGATCGAGGCCCAGGCGATCGAGGCGGTCGAGCAGGGCGACTACACGAAGGCAGCCGGCCTTTGGCGCAAGGCACTCGAGGCCGAACGCCGCTCTCGCGACCGCGACGACGATTTCGGACTCAGATACATCGAGGGCCGGCTCGGCGACGCGCTACTGAACGCGGGCGACCCCATCGAGGCAGAGCGCGTGCTCGAGGCCTCCGTGGCCGCGGGTTCCGACATTCCGGCGACGATTGGGATGCTGCACCAGTTGTGGCTCGCCGGCGACGAGTACGACAAGGTCGAGCAGGCGGTTAGGACTGACGCAGAGAGGGTGCGAAGGGCACAGGGGCCCTTCTGGAACGATGCGAGCCTGCTTCTGCGACTCGCGGGTCGGGCCGTCCACTGGGCCGAGGCGGGCCGCGACCACAAGGAGCCGCTCGTCCGCGCTGAGGCGCTCGCCCACGAGATCGGGAACCGCGAGGTTGAATGGCTCGTGCGCCAAAGGCGGGGCCTCGCCGCGGAGGCCCTCGGCGACACCGATGGGGCCATCGCGTGCTACTGCACGCTCGTGAACGAGGGGTGCGACCACGAGGAGACGATCGAGCGGCTCCTGATCCTCCTCGAGCGTACCGGTCGCAGTTCCGACGCCCTGCGGATATCCACCGCGCTCGCTACGCAGCTCCGTCCCGGGACGCTCCGCGACAGCGTGGCGAAGCGTGCGACGCGGCTCGCCAAACAGGCCAGCAAGGTGCCAACGAAGGCGCGCAAGCCAAAACCTATCACGCGACAGACCTTCGGCGCCCGCGTGGCCCTTGCCGAACTCCTGAGCGACGTCCTAGCCCTTGAGGACACCAACAATAGGTCCGCGAGGTTCCGTGCCCTCGACGCACTCACCGGCCGTCTGCTCGCTGCGAGGCTCGCCGGCCAGCCAGTTGCGACCGCGCAGAGGAACCGCGACCGGGTCGAGCTCCCATCGCTGACATGTGAAGAGCGCGACCTCATCGTCGAGGCGTACTCCGTCGAGCGGATCGAGTCGCGTGGGTCGTGGTCCATCCCCGACGAGATCCGGGTGCCCGGCTCGGTCATGGACCCGAACCGGACGGAGATGGAGCGAGGACGCTCAAAGGTGAAGGGCAACCCGGAGGCGGTTTATCTGTGGGCAGTACTCGCCCCAGCATTTGCAGCAATACACTCACCGATCGAGGTCAGGAAGCGCGTTGGAAGCTCGCCAGCACAGCAGAAGGCCCAGTGGCAGGGCGTGTACGACCTGTTCGAGCAACTCGGCGTCGACGTCCGTCTTCTCATGGACCCGATGCGATACGGCGGCGGTTGGTCGCGATTGACTGCCGATCAGCGCGCGGCCGTCGTCGCGCGTCTCACCGGCGCGCTGTCGGAGTGGGCGCCGGAGGCGGCCCGGCGCTGGCGCGCCCTGGTCCTGCGGGACCTCGTTCGCGCCTACTACGCCAAGGCAGATGCCGACGGTAGGGCGCTGCGTACGCGGGTCGTCACCGCAAGCCTCAAGCCGGACCTCGTCGCGTACTTCGGGGGCGACTGGCTTGCCTTCCTGGAATACCTCGGCGAGCTCCCGCACCCCAGCGAGCAGATCGCTACCGCGCTCCCCAAGTCTCGCGTGCTGGTCGCGGGCGCATCGAAGGCCGCGGCCGCCGCAGCCGCCCTCGGCATCCCGCCTGAGGAGGCGGCCAAGATCGCCGCCTCCTACTGGTCGGCCGACTCCGGCGTCTCGCCCGTGGAGGACCGCGTCGTCGCCCTGAAGCGCTACTGGGCGACCTTCGACGAGGTCCACGCGCGCCACGCGAAGGGCATGCCCTCACTGTGGGGCCTGGTGGCCGAGCAGGATCTACCAGTCGACTTCGGTGGGTTCGGCGACGGACGATCGACCCCATACGCGTTCGCGGCGCTCCTGCCACCTGATCTCCTCGGCGAGATCGACCGGCTGTGGGGCCGCCAGATGTCGCCGACGAGCCCGGACGTCGTCATCAGCACCCCGTCGCCCCACTACATCGTCGCACAGGCCCTCGGGCCCGCCCTGGCCTTCTGGCACGGCATCGCCCTGACGGCATGGTTCATCTGCGAGGGCCCATACAGCCGCACCAGCTTCGAAGGCGCCACCGAGTACTACGCGAGGAATCTCGCCGAGCTAGAGGCCCTTGGGGCCCCGGTGGACCGCGCACTCTTCTCTGACCTCGTCGCGGGGCAGCGCCATCTCCGGCCGCGAGTCCGACGGTACAAAGACAAGGGCCCCAGCACCAACGGTCCTGCGATCGTCATCACGATGTCGGTCGGCGGCGACCAGTACGACGGGTTCGAGCACTTGCGCGACGTGATCACGCGCTATCGCCGCGCCTGGGCGACGGCCCATCTCGACGCCTACCTGCGGCGCCGTTGGGACGCCTCGATCCGTGGTGCCTCGGTCCTGTACCACCGCCTGCTGAACGAGAATGGGCGACCGCCAACGCTCAAGGCCTACGGGCGGAAGGTCGCGGCCACGGCCAACACCTGGTTCGGCGGCGACGTGTCGATGCTCTACGCAGCGATCGGCGAGAAGTGCCCCGGCCCCGTGCGGACCGCGGACCGCATCCTGCCCGCCGACCCGCGCACGCTCTGGCTGGGGCTCGCGCCACTCGTCCCCGCCCTGCCCACCGCCAAGGGAACAGACGAGGAGTCGAAGCGCTGGGACCAATGGACGCTGGCTGCGTCCATTGGCCGCTTCGCGTACCGATGGGTCGCCGTCTGGGAGACCCTCGGCCGCGAGCCGTCCCTAACGGAGGCGGGGTCCAGACCGTTCATGACCGCGCAGACCGTCCGGCTCCGCTACGAGAACTACCGCGAGTACCGAGTGTTCGGACTCGACCCGGGCGACGCGTATGAACGCTTCGCTGCCATGGCCCGCCAGGCACTCGCAGCTCCACCGCCCGGCCCGCCGACCCTCCGGACGTACGAGCGCGCGCCGGACACCCGGATGACGATCCCGATCGAACTGCCGTCGCCGCAACCGAAGTCGACGGGGCTTGTCGGCCGGCTCCTCGGGTCGCTCCGCGGCACTCGCCGCCAAGGCTGATTCCCGATGCGGCGGCACCTCGTCGGGCCCTTCGAGGCGGTCCGCTGCGAGCTACTCGACCGGTACATCAACAACTGCGGCTGAGCCGACCTCCTCGTATGGACGTTGCGCGCCCGCCACCCGCGTCAGGGCTCCTGAATCTTCAGGAGCGCCAATTTAACGACATCGTCGACTGATCGCTCCCTCAGATCCAGATAACCTACCGTGGGGTGCATGCCAGGGATCTCGGTATCGTCAAGCCGCAGCGGCAAGATGTACTCCCTGCTGTCGGTGAAAGCACGTGCCTGAGCAGCCCTTCGTTCGTGGTTTGTCCAAAGCTTGGCGGCATAATGCTGGCTGATGAGCATGATGCAAAACCTTGCTTTGTGGCGGTGGATATCGGCCAGGTACTCGTAGAGATCCTTGCCCCAAAGCTTATCTACTTCGAACTCATCATAGAATACGGAGATACCTTGGGTCTTCAACTTCTCCGCCAACTCTTTGACGACAGCGCGATCTTCTCCAGCGAAGGTGAATGCGAACTGGTAGGTGTGGCTTGTTGTAGGGGCGGCAAGAGCTGGAGCGGCCACCTTCGCCACCTGGGCGGGCGGCGTGGCGCAAGGTGAGGGCACCGCAGCTCCTGTCCTCGCCAGTGAGTCCAAATGGCGGATGGCACCAAGGCCAAACTGGCGATAAAGTTGCACCAATCGAGCCTCGGCCACGATCGACGTAATTCCAGCGTCTGCAACCAATCGTTGATCTGCCAAATGAAGCAACCAGTCACGAATCCCAGCCAATGCCGGGCTGTTTGCGGCGCCACGAAGGGCCGCTACGGAAGCCTCGCCCGGAATCGCCGCGAGCCAACCCGGCAGCTTATCACGGAAATCTTGAGCATGCTCTCGAGGCCCAATGAAGTGAGCCACTTCATGCTTCAGGTCGCTCTCCGGCGTTATGAAGGTATGAACCAGCGGCAGCAGTCGGGATAGGGCCGCTGGATCGTTTAGCACGTACAGCGGTAGGAGGCTATGGCCCTTTGTACAGTCATGAAGCCGATTGCAGACCCCCTCCATCAAATCAGAAGCTTCCTGGTGCGGGATTTCGGAAAGCGCTTCCACCAAATAGTCCAGAGCACGAGTGCCGTCTAGATTGAGCCAGCAGTGCCACCAGACCACGAAGCGGGGTCGATCGGAAATAGCGGCTTTGCACCTGGTTTCGGCCACGCCATCGAGTATCGAAACGGCCTCGCTCTCGGTCGACAGCAGCACGGTCAGCGCATGGCGCAGCGCCTCGAGTGTCGGAGGGTCCCGAGACTCAACCAACTGGGCCACGATTGGCGCACAAACAAGCCGTATTCTGACGTCAGCATGTGAGAGCTTGGCCAGGACATCGTTAACTGCCTCTGTTGAACCGTAATCTGCTGCCAAAGCTGGTTCGAGGGTCTTGGCCACCAAGGCGGGACGAACCTCGGCCAAATCCGCTAGCCACGTTGGGAACTGGTTCAATTCGGAGGCCGCGTAACCTGTTGCCCTAATGACGAGCAAATCACTAAGCGTTGAAACACCAAGTCCGTCCGCGAACTCGGAGTGAAGTCCCGTCAAGCCAAGCAGGACGGCACCCGGCGTGGTATTCCGGTGTTCTCGGGCATGGGGTAGCACTGGCTCTAGCTTACGCCAGATGGCTCGCCAACCGTCGCGGGCAGCCTCAGCGATCTGATTGCCATACTTCGCCTTGAGGGATTCGTGCGATGCCCACGTCCAAGAAGAAGTATGCGTTGCGTTGGACCAAAGGAACCAGAGGTTAGCGATGTCGTCGCCAGACCTCAGCAGATCGATCTGCTGAAGCAGCACATCGCAGTCATGCTCATGCTGACGCTCGCGGGCATTGTCTCGAGCTTTGCTCTGCCGTTGAAAGACTTGCGTCTGATGATGAAAATACGGCCGAGGGTTCAGCCACCGCTTGAGCCGCTTGTCTAGCGCAGGGTCCGTGTCAGCGACTTGACGCAAGAACTCCAGGTACCGAGCGCGCTCCTCCTCTGGACGTGGCATGTTCAACAAGACGTCAAACGCCAGCAAGCGTTCTCGTACGTCATCGCGCGCAATGGCGTCACGGGTCAGCCAATTGACGTCCGTCAAATTAGGCTTGTAGAGCTCAAGGCTCCAGACGACCTCGTTCTGCCGTGTTGGTGGGTGCCCGGCCCTTCTTTGGAGGGCATCGACATGTCGCCAGAACAGCGCGCGCCGTACTTCAGGGTATCGGGTCACAGCCGTGCGTACACCGTCCAATCCGTACCACTCGCGCATTCCCGCGCGGCTACACGACTGGACGAGGTCCAGCGCCTCCATAACCTGGGTGGGCAGTTCGACCGCGCCTCCTAGTTCTTCCAAGAGCGCCTCGACGAGTCTTCCCATCATCGGAAAGAGCCAATTATGCTCATGGCCGACCTTGGTCTGGCCATCGTGACAATGGACGCACATATGTTTTAGGAGCCGTTCGAGAAGGTCTAGGCGATGTTCAATATCGCCCAGTTTCTGGATCTCGTATTCAAGTACCACTTGAAGACTGGTCGTCTGATTCCGGGGCTTCCTTGCAGCCCGCGCAATTACTCGAAGTACACCATCAGCATCTAATGGGGCCGGGTAAAGTGCACGTACAAATGACCCGGCGACGTCCTGATCCCACACGTCAAGTTGATCGATAAGAGCTAGTAAGTCGTCCTTCCCCCCTAACGCGGCTGCCGCGCGGACTGCATACGAGCGGACATAATTGGGTGTCCTTGGGCCCATGGCCAGACTTAACGCAACAGGTGCGCATTCCATGATCCTGCCATGCTCGGCGAGCTGGAGCAGCATGGCAGCCAGATCCTCAGGTGTTTCCGGCAGGGAGAGTAGCGCGGCTATGGGCTCCGCCAATACAGGCGAGGAGAAACGGTCGAGGCTAGGCAGATCAAATCTTTGGAACTGACGTTCACGTTCTTTGTAACGGCTGGCATAGGCCGTCAAGATCGTACGCCGCTCGTCGTCGGAGAAACCACTTGGGTCGCCGTGACCGATCAGGAGAGCCGGAATCTCCGTGAGCATTTTGCGACGAAGCTCAACATCCCAAAGGCACAGCCAAGCCAAGACCGGACCGAGATGCTGGGGGACGGCCTGCTCTCCTCCGGTCCGACGCAGGAACAGAGACTCCAACGTCGTTCGTGTCATCCCTGCGGCTAGGAGTTCATTGAACCAACGTGCCGCGAGAAACTCCTGGACCGAACGATGGTGAATACGCACGCAGCCATAGCTTGACTCATCGAAGATGGGTCGGCGTAGAAGTTGCTGAATCTCATCGTCAGACCAATCATGTAACACCTCGTGAGGGTCGACGGCCGAGTCCCCTCGGGCGAGCGCAAGAGTCTCGTCAGGGACAAGAAATGAATAACGCCGCGTGAGGGTGGCGATGCCAGCAAGCGCCTGCAATCCCTCTACAGCCTTGGTTGCGGGCAGCGTGGATACACGCCCAGGACGTTCCCGTAATTTTTCACGAATGTCATCATCAATCAGTTCTCGTAGACTCCCAATTCGGCGGTGAGTATTCCAGTAACCACCAAGCCACTTCACATCGAGCGGCCGTTCGATAAATGCTTGAGCATAGTTGTCTTTGATCGCCGTCATGAATGACGCAACATCGGTGACCCCCACATGGGCTGCGAGCGTTGCGACCTGTGGGGACTCTAGCGGCGCGATCTGTACGACGTGAACTGTCGCGGCCGAACTATCCGGAATCACTGCCGCGATTTCGTCGCGATCTGCTCCTGCCATCCAGTCACTGACGCGACAGGAGATCACCAAGGCCACGCGACTCCATTCGGCGTGAATCGCATGGCGCAACTGGCGAAGACCGTCGCGGAGTGTGTGCCTGTAGAGTTTTGCCTCATCGAGTGAGTCGAGGAAAAAGATTGCTCGCGCGTCAGTGCCGCGCCACGCCGTAATCCGTTCCGAATCCTCCGGATCTACGGAGTTGATGAGACCGTTACTTGCAAGGGAAGTGATCTCTACAAAGAATGCCCAGTGCCCCTCTGAGGACAGTTGAGCCGCCTGTCGATCAAACTCGGTACTCTTTCCGGTCCCGGCCTCACCGAGTACGACAACGTATGGACGTTGCAAAAGCTGAGCCCAGGTTTCCTCCCGATGAAGGGTACGCGCGACTGCCACCGCTTGCTCAGCCGAGAGCCCCGCAGTTTCGTCATTAACCGCGACGAAACTGCGGTCGAGCGCCACACTATTCCGTGAGTAGCGGCCTGGCATGTCTTCCGCCTCGTATTATCGGCCTCGTAGCCTCGGTCTGCGCGCGAGGCCGCTCAAGTCGATGTGAGGTGCTCCACGAAGTGCCAGAGGTCAGCAATCTCGGTGCTACCGACCTGGTAGTTCTAAACCGCATCGAGAACATTACGTGAGCTTTTTCAGAAGGAGCTCAACGACCTTAGCGATCGTAGTGTGGCGAAGGTCAACGTACCCTACTGTATTCAAGACGCCCGGAATCGGGGTGTCGTCGATTTTAATGGGAAGAATATATTCCTTGCTCTCGGCAAATGCGCGAGCTTGCGCGGCTTTGCGCTCGTGGTTGGTCCACAGTTTTTTTGCATAGTGTTGACTGAGAATCATCACGCAGTATCGAGCCTTTGTCGTGTATACCTCGACGAGGTGGGTATAGAGATCCTTACCCCAAAGGTCCGCCTCCTCGTATTTATCGTAGAAAACCCGCACACCCTTTTTCTTCAAGAGCGATGCGAGCGTTTCCGCTTGGGCACGATCCTCTCCCGCAAATGAAAGGGCTACGTCGTAGTCGAAGCCGGCGGAGGTTGACGAGCCGGGCGTTGTTGTCGGGGTTGCTTTCACTGTCACTTTACGCGCTCCAGGAACGCTGACGGATTTTGCATTTTTCTTCGACCGAGAATGAACCTTGGCTTTGGCGATCTTCTTCGTTTTGCGTGTGGAGGAACGACGCACTGGTTGCGGCCAGTTGAACTTAAAGGTGTTCTCGAGTTTTTTGGAGCCAATCGTTCGGCCGAGAGTCCACTCGATCTCCTCGAGAGATTCATCCGTCCACTCTACTAGCAACTCACGGAGATCTTTATCTCCGCGAGCGTCTTTAACTGTCTTACCTCGGAGGCCTTCGGGAACATACGTAAGTACATCCTCGATCGCGTCCTCTTCGTCCTGAAAGGGCCTTTTGAGAGCGGATTTCAGGGCTCGCGTCACCTCACTGGTCGTCCTGTCCAATTCGAGGCTACGTCCCACAGTAGATCTTCGTCTGCCAGCACCTCTCGAATTGTGAGTTTTCCGTGGACCATGGTGATGCGCGCTCTTGGCACGGGAGGCTACTCCTCCGCATGCGGGAGTGCAACGGCGAAGCGCGACCCTCGAGCAACAGGTAGCAGAGGTGTCATCCACCGGCTCGCGGCCCACGTTTCCTCCACGAGCAGGTCGAAGGCACGGCCACCCGGCTCCCAGTGCACGCCCTTGGTCTCGAACGTGTGCCCGGTCAGCCGCGCGAGCAGCGGCGTCGTAGCGAACAGGATTTTAAGTACAATCTGACTGACGTGGTCTTCACCGTCGCAGCGACGGCACCAGCGCTGGGTACTCGAACAGCGCGTTCCGCCCGGAAACAGCCCGGATCGTAGGCTGGGCCAGACGTCTCCGCCGGCACGACCAGCCAGCCGCAGAACACCCCGAGCCGCGGGTCAGACGCGGCCGCGAGGGCTGCCGTTCCGTCACGGCTCGCACGGCGCCCGCCCAAAAGCTTGGCGCCGATGGTCCCCTCAGCGGGGCGTCCGAGCATGTGGGCGTGGGCCCGCGGGCGGAGCAGGCAGACGGTGCCTTCGCTGTCTTCGGCGCCGAGGTGCTCGGATGGCGCGTCCCATGACTGGCGAAGCCTGCTGGTGAGAGCACGGCCGGACCCAAAATTTCTTCTGCCCAATCTAACCAGGGCGCCGCACCACGTTGCCGTCCCCGAACTTGTCTTCGCGGCTCGCCGTCGTTGCGTGCGTGCCTCGTCGTACCGGCGAACGTCGTCACAGCGCCTCGTCGTGCCTGTAGCTGTCGGACCGAAGCCCACGCCCCATTTTTGTTGATTGGCCAACGGTTTCCAACTCGTGTAGGTGGCGCCCTACAGCGGGAAGTCGTCGTTGCTCGATTGCGCGCAGATACGCCAGATTGCGTGGCTGAGGGGCGCTGCGGTAGTAGTGGTGCGGTGATGGACGGCGATCTTCTCGGTGAGGCACAACCAACGGCCGACATGCGTCAGCTCGACGGCCACGCAGACGACGAGGCCGACGATGACGGCGAAGCAGACGATGGCGAAGCGGAGGACGACGACGGCGACGCGGACGACAACGACGATGATTGCCGTTTCCTGCTCGACGAGGACAGCGACGCGCCGAACCTGATCCCGGAGGATCATCCGCGCGGCATCCTGGCCGGGCGAATCGAGATGCTCGATAAGATCGGCGAGGGCGGCATGGGGGCGGTGTGGCGGGGGCATCACCTCAAGTTGGATCGGGCGGTGGCCGTCAAGGTGCTCGACGAGACGCTCCAGCTCCGCACCGATGGCCGCGAGCGGTTCATCCGCGAGGGCAAGGCGCTCGCGCTGCTCGACCACCGCAACGTCGTCCGCATCTACGACTGCGACCAGCTCCCGGACGGCAAACTGTTCCTGTGCATGGAGCTGCTGGAGGGCGACACACTCCGGGCGCTGATCAAGAGCGGTGTGCGGCCCGACCCGCTCGAGGTTATCGACACCGGTTTGCAGGTCTGCGACGCGATTGAGGCGGCGCACAGGCGGGGGATCTTGCACCGCGATCTGACGCCCGCGAACATCATGCGCCTGCGCGACCCGGCGAAGACGATCAAGGTTATCGATTGGGGGCTCTGTAAGTACCTCGATCTTTTTTACATGCGGGTCTCGCAGAAGTACGGCGCGCCGCCAGGCTCGCGGCTCGTGACGCCGCTCGGCTGTCGCTTCGGTACGCCCGAGTACATGGCCCCGGAGATGATCCTGCGCGAGAATCCGGGCCCGCCGAGCTTCTGCACCGACGTCTACGCGCTGGGTGTCGTGCTGTACGAGCTGTTGACGGGGCGCCATCCGTTCGCGTTCGGCGACCGGAAGCACCCACGACCGATCGACACCTTCCTACCGGGCTTCGACTACGCCGACCTCGAGACGGCCCTCCGCGACGCGCTGCGCTTCGACCCGGACGCGCGGACGCCGAACATGGGGGAGCTGCGGGAGGCCCTCGACATGGCGCGCGAGTGCCTACTTGCGCAGCGTGCAGCCCCGACACCCTCCCCGGCTGGGCCACCCGTGCCACCCGCTCTCGCGCCCCCGGCCGCGCCCCTGGCAGTGCCCGCCGCGCTCAGCAGGCCGATGGTGGACATCTCGACGGCTGGGCCTGCCGAAGTTGCTGCCAACACGTGCGAACCTCGGCCCGCTCCCGCATCGGCGCCGCAAACACGGCCACGCGGACGGCTTGTTGTAGTGCTGGCCCTCCTGGTCGGGGTCGGGGTCGGTGCCGGCGGCATGCTCGTCGCGCAACGCCTGGGCGGCGCGGCGGACATGCCCTCGGCGGATGCGTTCGCGCTCGCCATGATGCCGGCTCGAGAAACGCCTCGCGCGAGCGCGGCGGAGCTGCTTGCCGAGCGCTGCCAGGCCGACGTGGCGAGGAGCCCTGCCGAGCTGCCAGGCTCTCAGGGGCACACGCAGGCGGCGATGGGCACACCCCCTCCGCCGACCGCCACGGACGCCGCCACACCCCCACTACCGACGCCAGGCCGCGCTGGAGAGGACACGACCCCCAGGGTTCGGACGCGGGCTGCTGTCCTCGCGGCGATGACGGGCTCCGCGCGGCAGCCAGCCGCATCATCGCGGCCGGCACCGGCGGCCCAGACGTTCCAGCAGGCGATGGCACGACTCGAGCCGAAGATCCGCAGCTGCGCGCGGGAGGCTGACATGCCCGAGAGCCCGGTGACTGTCCAGGTCCGGCGCAAGGGCGGAGCGCTCGACATGGTCAAGGTGGTGAAGCTGTCCAAAGTTCACCCGTTCGCGATCTGCGTCGACCGGATCGTCCGCCAGGCGCCCCTCCCGGCAAGTGATGGAGCGGTCGAAGACTTCACGTTCTTCAAGTAGGAGGCTGCGATGCTGGCGATCGTTTTTCTGTCCCTGGTACTGAGCGAGCCGCAGATCGCTACGGCGACCGGCGTCTCGCAGGCCGAGACGTTTGCAGCGGCCGCGGACGCGCACCTGAAACTGGCGACGACGTCGGCCGAGCGCCCGCTGGACGAATTCCACAACGCCCACACCAAGTTTGACGCGGCATTTTTGGTCGACGGGGCCACGGTGTACCTGTGCCGCGCGCTCGGGGTCGCGGACCTCGCGTTGCGAACGGCCACCTTCACCGACGAGCAGGAGCGGCTGTCGTGGGAGGAGACCCGGCGCGACGACCTCGATCGCCTGCGAGACGACGCCGCGCAGACCGGCCGCGCAAACTGCCGCTACGGCGCAACGGGCAAGCCGCGGGTCGTTCTGCTCGCGGCCGACGATCCCCCGGCGCTCGCGGCCGACGATCTCGCGGCGGATCCACCACTGTCGACCCCGCTCGCCGCGCCGCCGGCGGCCGTACATCGGGTGCTCACGGTGCCGAGTCGGAGGCAGGTTCATCGCGCTCGGGCGCACACGGCCATGGGGGCTGTCTTCACCGGCGCCGGTATCGGCATGCTCGGGATCCTCGCCGGTGTTCTCCAGCTCGAGCGTCAACGAGCTGGCGAGATCCGCGGCATCATCGACGTGGCCAAGGCGGAACATCGTGGCTACACGCCAGCCGAGGAGCGCCGCTACTTCGACCTGCGCGACGACTTGCTCCGCGGTCGTGACGCGGCGATCGGTGTCGGCGTGGCCGGCCTGGTGAGCCTGGGTACCGGCGTCGCCCTGCTGGCGACGCGGAAGAAGACGAGGTCGCGGACCTACGCGCTCCAGCCCTACGGCGGCCCCCAGGGTGCCGGCGCAGTCCTACGGCTGCGGTTCTGATTCGTGAGGAGGCATGACCATGCGCAGCTGCACGTTGATGGTGTCCCTACTGGCTCTGCTTCTGGCCGGATGTATCCAAGGTCTTCTGGACGAGGGCGACGGCCTGGTCTCCATCACCGCCACCGTGGACGTCAGCTCGTCGTCCTCCACGGGCGAGCCCTCGACGCCGACGACCTCGGCGGGCTCGGAGGTGCAGACCGTGACGGGCGACGAGGAGAGCACCGCGCCGAGCACGACCAGCTCGGCCGGGGACCCGGGGTCGAGCTCTGGCGACCCGGTCAACCTTCCGCCGACGATCGAGCTGTTCGACGTGGTGCAGGACCACCTCGACGAGGCCGGACCCGCCGACCTGCAGCTCATCGCCAGCGACGACGTGGTCAAGGTCCGGCTCACGCTCGACGGCGAGAAGTTGGCCGACCTCACCCTGGCCGACTTCCCGCGCACGTGGGACGTGCTGTCGGCCAAGGACAACGGGCCGGAGCGCAAGTTCAAGGTGGTCGTCGAGGACGCCGAGGGCCTCACGGCCGAGGCCGAGGACAAGCTCAGCGTGTTGCTGCCGCAGTCCGGCGCCGAGCGCTGCATTTTCAAGGACCCGGTCGACGGGGCCGTCCTCAGCATCATCTCCGCGCTGACGTACACGCCCAAGGGAGAGATCCTCGCGGTGGGTACACGCGGCCCGCCCGGCGCGCTCCGGCTGACGGCATGGATGATCGACCCGAAGTCGTGTCAGTCGCTCCCCGGCTGGCCGAAGTCCCTCGAGAACTGGAGCGAGGATGACGGGTTCAAGAAGACGACCTCGTTCGGCACCGCGGTCGCTCTCGACGAGGACGGCAACTTGATCGTCGCTGGCAACTTCCTCGTGGCCAACGAACCGCAGGGCTACGTCGCGCTGCTCAACTCGAGCGGCTCGCTGCTGTGGGAGAAGGCGGGCCAGGTCGGCGACGAGATCACGAGCGTCGCGGCCGGGACGGCGCAATTCAGCAACCGCGTGTTCGTCGGCGGCGCGCAACGCACGAGCGACAACCCGGTGCGCACCGATGGGGCCGTCTGGGTCTACATCGCCGACGGCGAGTCCGTCTTCATCCAGCCGCCGACCATGTTCCGGGCCCCGTTCACGCCCGACGAGTTCGACCTCGACCTGTTGAATGAGCGAAGGGAATGGGTCCGCGCCCTCGTGATGCAGCCGAGCACCGGCAACGTCCTTGCTGTTGGTGAACGGGAGTTCTCGCCCAACGATGTCGACGTCTTTAGCCGAACGTTCACAGCCCGCCTTCACCCGCTCGCGGGTGTGGTGGGCACCCCATGGACCTCTACGGCCGATGCGTCGTTCATCCATGACGCGGCGCGATCGGTCACGGTATGCGGGGACGGTTTCGTGGCCGGCGGGTGGACCCGTGACCTGCCCGTCGATGCCAAGCCGCAGCCGATGATCTTCTGGCTTGGGGACGACGGAGCTGCGACCCAACACCGAGCGGAGCCGCAGCTACCGTCGACGCAGATCAACGGGATCGTGTGCGACCGTGAAGGCAAGATCGTTGGCGCTGGCGTCCGATCCATGGGGCCGCCTGATGCACAGGTCTTCGCCGTCTGGGACCCCTTTGGCCCGCGGATCCCGTACGATGCCGGTGTCATCGGTGAGGATGGGGCCGCCGCGGTCGCCTGTGACTCGTGGGGCTTCTGCGCGTGGGGCGGCTACCGCACGGCTAACGCAAAGCCGTATGCGGTGATTCGAGTTCATCATCCATAGGGGTGGTGGACCAAGCTCTTGGCCTCGTGCCCTCGTACCGGGCGGCAGACTGCGCGCCAGACGCTTGACGCAATATTCGGATTCTTGTAGAAAGGCGCGGTTTTTCAAGGAGGTTCATGATGTCCCAAGTCCGCGTGGTGGTTTGCAGAGCATGTCGGGTCCAACCAGCCGACTCGGTCGAGCATGTGTTTCACAGCGCTTTGGGAGGGACGCTAAAGGTTCCGGACGTGCTCTGTAAGGCGTGCAACAACGATCTCGGCCGCACCGTGGACGCTGCACTGGTTGAGCAGTTCGGCTTTTTTCGTTCTGCACTCGAGATATCTGGCGATCGCGGCCAAATTCCGGAGTTCTCCGCCGAGCATCCCGAACTCGGGAGACTAAACATTGAGCAGGGTCTTCACCCAAAGCTCGGAGCACGCAAACCTGATGTGCAGCCCCTCGGAGACGGCACCTTCAGAGTAACGGCCGCCAATGAGAAGATCGCCAAGGAAGTGCTTGCAAGCGCCGCACGAAAGAACCCGGACGTCAACGTTCTCTCGGCTGAACGTGAGATCATCCCCCCGCCCACCGTCGAGTTCCGTGTCCCTTTGGGCGGAGAGGATTTCCGACGTAGTTGTCTCAAGGTCATGCTGGTGTACATCGAGCATCTCGGGCTTGTGCCGTCAGAGACGCTGCTGGACGCTTGGGATTATGTCCGTTCTGGACGGCCGACATCGTCCGTTCGCATCTCGAGCACTCCATACTTCAGTCCATGGCAACTTCCTGCGACGATGTCCGAATTCTCGCATCAGTTGCTGATCGAGTCCATCGGCGAGGGCACGCCTCTTCGCGCGGCGCTGAGCATCTTCGGTTGCCCTTTGCTCATGGCCGACTTCGGCCCAGCATCGGCAGCGAGTTGTCGCGCAGGCGTAGCTGAAGATCCCGTTAGCCATCAACGCTGTGAGGCTACGAATTGGCCATCGTCGCTGCCGAGTATCCCCGATACTATTTCTTCCGATGTGGCCGAAGCTTACATGAAGCAGCTTGGCCGTGTGATTGAGGCCAATGCAACAGCACGAGACGAGCGGGCGATGATGGAGATGGCGCAACTCGCATGTCGTCCGTTGGTTGAGGATCTTCAAGAGGGCGATCCGATTACCGAGGAGGTTCTCCGGAAGATCGTCCAGCGGGCGGCGGCTTTGATGGTCGGTCGGCAATTCAATGAGGCGGTCACATTAGAGGATCCTGGTCTGCTTCAGAAATTGCGTGGCAAGAAATAGCGCGGCGGCGTACGCCACGGCCACATCCTGAGTCCGACGGCGGCGATCTTGCCAATGGAGTTCGCTAACGGACGAGGACTCTCCGCGACCGGAAGCCGCGGAGGCCGGGAGTCGGCGGCGGGCGCTTCAGCCCGGCGGTACGAAGTCGTCGCAGAGATCGACGAGGTACGTCACACGCTCCTTGAACCAGTCGTCGTATCCCTCCATGCAGAGGGAGCCGACGAACCCGTGCTCGACGCCATCTGCCAGTGTGCGAAGCCGGTTCGGATTCGGGTTGTACTGGTTCGGAAGACAGAGCTGCTGATACCCAAGATCGACGTCCGTCGTCAGCACGAGCACCATGAAGGCGTCGTCGTCGCCGTTCTTGGCGGTGCGCAGGGCCGTGATCCACTCGTCAACCGTGCCGAGCGAGTCCGAGTCGTAGGTGTCCTGGATGATGGTGACGACCAAGAGGGCGTCGCTGCGGAGGAAGCCGCCGTTGCAGGCGTAGTCGTCGTTAGGGTCGTTGATCTCCGGCTGAAGTGCAGCCACCATCGCCTCTCCTGTTCGACCTGCACCCCCGCCGCCTACCTGCGCGATGCGCATGCGAATGCCTGGGCGATGTCCTGCTGACCACTCACGAGGTAGCGCGCGTCGCCAGCGATTTCGCAGCGACGATTCGAGGCGTTCGTGCCCGCGGGGTAGGTGACGCCTGCGCCGATCTTCTTATCGCACGCTGTGAGCGTCGCGCCGCACAGGGGCGGCTGACCCTGGGGGTCGCAGTCGTCCATGCACAGCCCACAGTCGTCCATGATCCAGCCGGGCTTGGGGTTGGGGTTGGCGACGAGGATGTGGACGTCGAAGTCGGGTAGCTGTTCCTGGATCGCCTCCATGAAGCCGGGGAAACTGGCGAGGAGCCGATCTTGCTTCAGCTTCATCGTCCCCTGAGCGCTGATGACGAATAGGAAGTCGATCTTCCCCTCGCAGCCGGCGGGTTGTAGCGGACCGAAGTCCGGCATGCCCATGTCCCACACGACGCCGTCGCTGGTTGAGCTGGTGCTCGTCGACGATGTCGAGGAAGTCGAGCTCGAGCTGTCAGCCGCCGACCCGCTCGACGATGACTCGGCGGCGGTCGACTCCGCGGACCCGGCGGACGCGGTCGAGACGCCGGGCTGGGTCATCCGCCGAAGCTCGTTGCGTTGCCCCTCGCCCCCACAGGCCCGACGACGCTCAAGAGAGCCAGAGCAAGGGTGGTGCGCATGATCGGGTTGAGCCTAGCGGGTTGGGTTACGGATGTCACGGTCACTCCTTGACCACCAACCGGATCTGTGTCCCGTCCGGCAAGTCGTGGATCTTCTGCGCGATCGGGCCTCGAATCCGCATCCCCGTCACGGCATCCTTTGCCACGAGATTGTCGACTGTGAACTCTCCGCCGAGCGTGAACAGCAGCGTGGGGATCAGGCGCTTGGCGGGATCCAGGGGGCCGTGCTTTTCTTGCCAGGCCAGCGCCAGCGGTCGCCCAGTGTAGAGGTCGGTCTCGTCGAGCATGCGCGAGGCCCATCCCTCGAGATCATCGGCAAGCCACTCGATAGCCCCTGTCTCGGGCTCAAACAGGAAGACCTTGCTGTCCTTGATGCAGAACTGTCCGCCGAAAATATCGTCCGCGAAGAACAAGAGGCCCTCCGCCAGCGAGCCGTAGGTGTCGCGCCAGAGGCGAGGCTTGTTCCAGCCGCTCAAACTGAGAGGGTGGACCGGGCGTGCCGCCGGGAAAACCCGCAGAGCACGGTCGAACGCGATGAACCCATTTTTGGCAGCGTACATCTGCTCAAGCTCTGCCAGGCGCGCGCCTGCATGGCGACGGACCCATGCATCGAAGTAACACGGCCCTTCGGCGAGTCTCTCGTCTGCGTTCTCGAGTAGCTGTTCCATGCCGGTCATGACTCACTCCTTGACGACGATGCGGATCTTGGTCCCGTCTGGCAGGCCGCGGCAAGCGTTCCCGACACACGCGCCGGCCCCCCGATTGTCGCTGGGGTCGATCGGGCGGACGCTGGAGCCCGCCCCGCCTTCTTGGGTGAATGCGGGAGGATACTCATCGCGATCCTTGCCGGAAACCTGCGGCTGCCTTTCATCGCGCCCGAGCGCCGGCCTGAAGTACCGGGGCGGGCGACGGTAAGTGTACTGGGGTGTCCCGCCCGCTGGGCGTCGAAGATGTGCTCGGCTGCTTCCGGATGGCTCGAGCGGTGGACGGCGACTTCTTTGAGGCGCTCGGCGGCATTGCGACCCGCCTGGATCGCGTCGTCCAGGCCTTTGCGGACCGCCCTGCGGGCTTGCCTCAGCGCGAGCTTGGCGCCCTGCTTGCTGAGCTTAAAACCCACCCCAGGGAGGCCAGCGGCCATGCTCGCGGTGTCGGCGACGTCGGAGGCGGTCATCGCCCAATCAAGGCCGGTCAGGGCGACATCGAGGACCCCCAGGGCCATGCTGGCGAGCTGGGCGCCGCGGTACTCGGCGAGGGCCCGGTCGTGGGCCACGGCCGCCATGCGGCTCTTGAAGCCGGGGTTCGGGCTGTCAGGGTAGTTGTCGAGAACGCCGGGGCGGTTCTCGCTGCCGTGCGCGAGGCCCTTGCGGCCGGTCGGGTCGGTGAAGGTGACGGGGTTGCCGCCGACGTAGCTGTAGGGGTTCGCCTCGCCGGGCGTGGCCAGGGCGGCGTCCGGGTTCTCGATCAGGAAGTGCGGGTCGGGGCTCGCCCAGCGGCCGAGCTCGGGGAGGTAGTGGCGGGCGCCGATGGCGATGGCGCCGCTCAGGGGGTCGTCTTCCTTGCCGGTGAAGCGGTAGGTCGGTGCGGCGGTGTCCTCGTCGGCGCGCCAGGCGAGGCGCGAGGCGCCGTAGGGGTCGGCGGCGTCGCGGGTGAGCACGCGGCCGCGGTGGTCGAGGACGAGGGACGCGGAGCCGAGGCGGTCGGCGACGTGAAAGCGGGTGTGCTCGTCGGGGGTGAGCGTGTGGTCGGGGTTGCTGTGGCAGCTCAGGGTGGCGGCCGTGCTGGCGAGCGTGAGCGCGGCGGCGGCGGCGAGGAGCCGGCGGGGGCGCATGGCGAGCACGCGCGTGGCCAGGGCGACGAATGCGAGCAACAGGAGGGCGAGCAGGTGCCGCGGATCCAGGGGCGGCGGGCCGACCGTCAGCGTTTCGGCGGGCAGCTCGGGGAAGCCGCCCGCGGGGAGCGGGGTGGGGCTCTCGGCGATGCGCTCGCCCGCGAAGTACACCCAGCGCACGAGCTTGCCGTCGCGGACCTCGAGGTTGCGGGTGAAGTAGAGGACCTCGCGCGCGAGCTGGCCGGCGGCGTCGTACTCGCGGCGGATCGCCCGCTCGCCGGTGTAGCCGTGGACGTGCTCGACGCGGCGGCCATCCGCCGCGGTGAACGATTGCACGCGGCCATGCGGGTCGAAGCGCCAGGCGCCCGCGGGCAGCGGGCCGTCGCCGGAGACCTCGGCGAGCTGGCCTGCCGCGTCGTAGTCGAGCGCCTGGCGGTCGAGGGCGACGGCAGCATGCGGGCGCTCGTCGTCGTAGCGGAGGGTGCGACCCGCGTGCGCGAGCAGATTGCCGTCGTCGCTGTAGCGCCAGGTCTGCGATGTACCCGCGGCGGTATGGCCGACCAGGCGCCGCAGGTCGTCGTAGACGAAGGTCTGCGACAGCGAGAAGCCCTCCGCCGCGAGGTCGTCGTCGGTCTCGGCGAGCTGGCCGGCGGCGTCGTAGCGGTGCACGAGGTCGAGGAGCGTGCGCGAGCCGGCGGTGACGCGCTGGCCGAGCACGCGGCCGCTGTGGTCGAGGTCGCGGTGCAGCGTGACGCCGGAGGGCAGCTCCAGCTCGCGCCAGCGGGCGAGTGCGTCGAAGTCGGCGCGCTCGATGAAGTGCTCCAGCGGGCGCTCGAGGCCGCGGGGCGAGTAGTCGTGCTCGAGGGTGCTGCCGTCCGGGAAGATGTCGCGCAGGATCCGGTCCTGTGCGTCGTAGACCTGGCCCGCGGTGAGAGTGAGCGGGCCGTCTTTGGCGGCGAACGTCCGCGTGGATGTGACGATGCGGCCGCGGGCGTCGTAGGTGAACGCGACGCTGCCGGCGTCGTCGTCGACGCGCGCGAGCTGGCCGCGGGCGAACGGGCCGCTGCCGTCGTATTGGTGGCGAACCTCGCCGACCTGCGCGCCTGCGGAGCTGTAGGCGCGCTCATGCAGGAGACGGCCGAGCGGGTCGAAGGCCCAGGTGACGCGCGCGCCGGTCGCGTCGATGCGCTCGGTGATGCGGCCCGTCCGATCGAAGCGCTGGCGCAGCGTGCCGGCGTCGGGCGAGTCGATCTGCGTGAGGCGCCCGGCGCCGTCGCGCGTGAAGGTCGTGATGTGGCCAGCGGGGTCAATGGTGGCGGCGAGGCGGCCCGCGGCGTCGTGGGCGTAGGCGTGGACGATGGTGCGATCGGCGAGGAGCTGCTTGCGCGCGAGCGTGTGGCCGAGGCCGTCTTGCTCGCTGCGTTCCGGGGTGTCCTGGTATGGAGGTGCGGGGTGGAGATCCTCGTGATCTCGGCGCTCGGTCCACAGGGGGCCGTGGGTCGTGGCGGTCTCGCGGCCGTCCTCGTCGCGCGTGAAGACGACGCGGCCGAGCGCGTCGGCATGGGTCACGCTGCGGGGCCAGGTGCTCGCGATCTCGACGGTGGCGCCGGGGGCCAGCGCGGCGGCGGGGAGGGGCTGGCCTTCCACGTGTTCGGCGACGGCGCCCGCGTCGCTGTAGATGCGGGCCTCGCTCAAGATCGCGGCGGTGCCGGTGTCGTCCTGCGTGACGCGAAGGCGCGGGCGGCCGAGGCCGTCGAGGTGCGCGGCGACGACATCGACGTCCGGCTCGCCGCTGATGCGGCGCAGCTCGGTGACGATCGTCGGGCGCGCGGCGGCGCCGTCGAGGTAGTAGGTGTGGCGCGTCGTCGGCAGCTCCGCGGTGTCTCCGGGGAGGATCTCGGCGACCAGGCGGCCGAGGCCGTCGTAGGTCGCTCTCGTCGTGGCGCCGCTCGGGCCCGTGACCGCGAGCGGATGGCCGAAACGTGCGTCCCACTCGGCCGTGGTGATCAGCGCGTCGCCGGGGAGGTGCAGACGCTCCTCCACGGGGAACAGGCCCGCGGCGTCGTAGCGGCGCTCGAGCGTGCCTTCCTCGGCGTCACCGACACGCGTGACGTTGCCGTGGGGGTCGACGGTCTGTCGTAGCGTGGGGTCCCAGGTGTCGCCCGCGATCCACGTCTCGGTGCGAGCGACGACGCCGCGGGCCGCGAGCTGGCCGAGCGGGAGACCCTGCTCGGGCTCGCCGTCGTAGTAGGTGCGCGTGGCGGTGATCTGGGCGCCGTCCGCGTCCATCACGATCTGCTCGGCGATGCGGTCGCGTGGGCCGTCGCCGCTGCCCGGCGTCGCGTAGCTGTAGGTGGTGATCCGCTCGTCGCCGGGGAGGTCGGCGCCGGTCTGGCGATCGACGCGGCCGAACGCGCGTTCCTCGAGCACGTTGGCCCAGGCGTCGTGATCCCACTCGGTGCGCACGCGGACGGCGGCGGACTCGGGGCCCGCTTCCACGTGGTAGGTGTCGCTCGCGGTGCGGTGGACCGCGCGAACGCCCGCGGTTGGTGTGTCGACCGCGAGTGTGTGGGCCTCGCGGACCAGCACGCCGCGGGGGCTGCGGGTCTCGGCGGCGAGGAGCTGGAGGGCGCGGGCCTCGTCTTGCTGGCCGAGGTCGTAGCTTCGCGTGATGGTGGCGGCCTCGGTATAGGGGTCGCCGGTGGTCGCGTCGCGCAGCTCGGCGAAGCCGCGAAACTCGCCGCGGGCCGGGTCGTACCAGCCATCACGGAGAGCGCGGCGCAGCGTGCTCGACCAGCCGGCGCCGTCGTCCTCGCGGGTCTCGGTGAGCACGGGCATCGCCTCCGGTGGCGTGGTCGTCCACGGCGCGCCCGCGGCGGCGTCCTCCGCGGCGAGCTGCGCGGCCGAGCGGTAGGTGTGCTCGCGCGAGTAGCCGAGGCCATTCTCGAAGCGCGCGAGCAGGCCGGGGCGCTCGGGGAACACGGACCACGCGCGCCAGGGCTGCGAGCCGTCCGTGTCGGCGCGCAGGATGTCCAGCGTGCCGCTGCCGTCGATGTCGGTCACGAGGACAACCTCGTCGGCCTCGAGCGCGGGCCAGTCGACGCCGCCGGCCTCGGCGAGACTGCCGTCCAGTTGGTTGATCCACAGGCCGAGCTGCGCCTGGCCGATGCGGAGCAGATCGGCCGCGCCGTCGCCGTTGATGTCGCTGATCTCCCAGCGATCGGTCTGCATCATCGGCGGGACACCGCCCATGTCGCCCGGATCCTCGAACGATCCGAGGCCCGCCCCGGCGGCGACGAGGATGCGGCTGTCTTCGGCGATCACGCGGACGAGGTCGGGGACGCGGTCGCCGTTCATGTCGGCGAGCTGGACACCGGGATCCCCGAGGCGCATCCCCGCGGGCGGCGGCGGGACGGCCTCGGCAGACTCGTAGCCGGCGGCGTCGCGGCGGCGCAGCCAGATCCAGCCGTCCGCGTTATCGTGGCGCAGCACGTCCACGCGGCCGTCGAGGTTCATGTCGGCGAGCGCGACGCGGGGATCGGTGAGATCGAAGCTGAGATCGAGGGCGATCGACTCCGCGGACCCGAACGGGGTCGCGCCGCCGCCGACGAAGCTCCACAGCTCGCCAGGGGTCGGCTGCGCGAGCAGGTCTTGCACGCCGTCGCCGGTGAGATCGGCGAAGCGGGTCGTCGGCGCGAGCGCCACGGCGGGCGACGCGAGGTCTGTCCAGGTCGCGGCGAGCTGGCCCTCGCCGATGTTCCTGCGGTAGCGCCACGCGCCGGGCTCGGCGTCGAGGAGGTCGGGGAGCGCGTCGCCGTCCACGTCGACCCACGCGCGGCCGTCCGCGGTGGGGTCGAGCGCTGGAGCGCCGGCTACGTCGCGCGCCGTGGCCGACGCGGCCTCGCCGGTGTAGGTGAGGCGCCAGGTCGGCAGCGCGGCCCCGTCCGCGGCGACGGTGGCGATCGTGGCGAGGCGGCTGCTTAGTGCTTCCACGCTGCGCGCGTAGGTCAGCGTCGTGGTCCGCACGGCCTCGCCCGCGACCTCGGTGCGGATCTCGTCGAGGCGATGCGCGAGCGCGACGCGCCGGCCCGTCGCGTAGCTGACGAGGATGTCCGGGCGCGCCTCGTAGTCGAGGACCACGCGCGCGCGTCCCTCGTTCCAGGTGATCGACGTCAGGAGGGGCGCATCGCTGCCAGCCTGGCGCGTGTAGATGAAGTCGATGCGGTTGCCGTGGACGTCGGTGATCGCCGAGAGCTCGAGGCGGACCGGGCCGGCGTCGCCGACGAGGCGGGCGTCGTCGGTGAGGCCGAACAGGTAGCCGGTGCCGTCCGTCGCCAGGGCCGACATGGCGCCGCCGGGCAGCGTTCGCACGACGATCGGGGCGCTCTGCTCGATGCGTTGGCGGTAGACACCGGGCGTGGTCTCGATCAACTCCTCGCCGTCGCCGATGTGGCGGAGCTGCCAGACCACGGGGCCGTCCACACGCGGGATACCGGCGCGGGTCGACCGCTCGATCGCCGGGAGATCCAGCGACCAGCCGAGGCCGAGCACGTCCGCGCCGCCGCCCGCATGGTAGTGCAGCGCGAGCTGGGGCGCGTGCCCGGCCCGGCCCGGCGGGACCTCGATCGGGTAGCTCAGCGACGGGAGACCGCTCGCGGGGCTGACCTCGTAGGCCCTACCAAAGCCCTCGATCGACGCGGGGCCCTTCGGGATGTTGATGGCGGTGGCCAGCGTGGCGCTGGTGTCGCGGCGCGGGCCGGGCCCAGGCGGACAGCAAAGGGCGCGGAGAGGACGTGGACGACATGGCGGGCCTTTCGGAGTTCTGATCGCCAGCGGACCTATCTGGGGGACTTATCGGGCCGCCATGGCGGGACCGTTCGCGGGAGCGGAATGAGGACCGGCCGCGGGCGCCAACCGCCCAGGCCAGATCTCGCCATGGGGCGAGGCTGGAGGGCGGGCGTTCAGGTGGCCGGTCGGGCCAGCCAGTGGCGACGGCCACCTGCGCGGCCTTCACCCGCAGCTCGGGGTGAACGTGCCCTGTCCCGCGGGCGCGACGGTGCCGGCGCGATGGTGCAGGCGGAGGACGACGTCGGAGATGTGCGCGAGGTCGAGATCGAGGTTCGCGGGCGCCAGCTCGGGCGGCGGGATCGTGAGGGTCCACTGCTCGCCGTGGACGGGCCACGCGGCGTAGCCCGCGTTCGGGCCGGCGGTGCCCCAGTCGTTCACGCCGGCCTGGATCACGAGCTGGGCGCGTTCGAAGCCGTAGGGCACGTAGGCGGACCATTGCGGGAGATCGGCGCCGTCGCAGCGGCGGACACCGGCGAGGCCCTGGCGCGTCAGCATGACCTCGGCCTCCTTGTCGCCGAGGTAGTCGCCGACGAGCTTGACCTCGATCTTGTCGATCCGGTCGTCGCACAGCAGCGCCGAGAACTGGGCGTTCTCGAAGGCCGAGAGCGCGAACGGCAGCGCGACGCCGCCGTCCGCCTGGCCGTGCAGGGGGTCTTGCAGGAGTGCGGCGAATTGCTCGGCCGGCGTTGCGGGGCTGCCGTCGACGTCGGGGATGTCGTCGACCATGCCGAAGATGTCGGCGCGCAGGCTGACCTCGGTGACGTACGGCTGGCCGTAGCCGTGCCCGAGGCGGTAGTCCTCGGCGATGCCGTCCAGGCAGGCCACGAGCCCGGCGAGATCCTCGGGCGCGCGGGCCGTGGCGAGCGTGTCACGCAGCGCCGGCAGCTCCTGATTCAGCTCGTACTCGAGGGCGCGCAGGGCCAGGTACACGCGGCGGATCGTCCGCTCGCGCACCGGCAGCACGCGGGCCGCGGCCGCGAGGCGGGCTTGCAGGAAGTGCGGCCGGGTGAGGGCGTTGTCGGGGCTGTCCTCGACCATGAGGCCGACGACGCCGGCCTTCTCCTGCGCGAGCGCGGCGACCTCCTGGTAGGCGCTCGACATGGCGGTCATCGCGGTGCTGCGCGCGAGCTGGGCCTCGTCGGTCTCGATCGCCAGCAGCAGACCCTCGGCGCGGATGTTCTTGATGAGCGCGACCGAGGAGGCGCGCTGACTCTCGAGGTCGCTGTCGCGGATGGCCTGATCGATCTCGGCGTTGATCGTCATGATCTCCTCGTCCTCGCTGCGCTGGAGCTGCTCCTGGTCGGCTTGCAGGCCCGCCTGCCCGCGCACGCTCTCGCACTGGTTGTCGGACGAGGTCTCCAGGCTCGCCTTCTTGGCCTCGCAGGTCCGCATCGCCAGCAAGAGGCCGGCGATGTCGGGCGTAGGGATCCCGAAGATGGGCGGGCCGCCGGTCATCTTCGCCACGTATTCCTCCTGGCAGCCGTTCGTCATCGCCTCCAGCTCGGCCTGCGCGTTCTCCTCGATGCGGCCGCACTCGGCCATCGCCTCGGCCTGCGCGAGCGCGGCGTGCTGCTCGCCGTACTGATCCTTGACCTGGAAGATCTTGCCGTGGGCGGCCTCGATCTCGGCGGAGAGTCCGAGCTGGATCTCGACCTGCCGGGCGAAGCGTTCCTCCTCGACCGCGATCGTGTGCAGGTTGTTCTCGCTGGCCTGGCGGGCGTGGCGGATGCGCAGGCCCGCAGCTTCGACCGCGGCTTTCAGGTCCGCGACCTGGCCGCCGTGCTGGCCGCACGACGCGAGCGCCGGCTCGGTCTCACCGGGCAGGCTCCCGCACAGGGCGCGTAGCTTGCCGTTGTAGTCGGCCTCGATCTGCTGGGCGGTCGTGGCGAGCGCGTGCACCTTCTGCTCGTAGTCGCGGGCCTTTTGCCAGGCGTCGGCGGCGACCTGATCAAACTGTGTGACCTCGTCGGTCGCGAGCGCCCGCACGGCGTCGTAGTTGGTGCGGCTCTTGGCGATGTCGTCGGGGCCGAGGGCGATCGGCACGTAAGCGGCGGGGTAGCCGAAGATGCCCGCATCGGGCGACAGCTCGCCGTAGGCTTCGCGCAGCGACTCGATCGCCGGGCCGAGCGCGTGCAGGCCGACAACGGCATCGGGGTTGTCCTGCAAGCGGACGTGCAGCTCGGCGCCCGCGGCATGCATGGCGATCACCGCGAGGCGGAGCGCGGCCCGGACATCTTCCGGGTCCTGGCCCGCCCGGTGGGCCAGCCGCGACCATGCGACGGTCGCCCGCGCATAGTCGGCGATAAGCGCGAGCGGTGCGAGGTGGGCCCGCGCGGTGTCGTAGTCCGGGTTGCTGTCCGCGACGTATGCGAGGCCGCTGGGGTAGGCCGGCGCGAGCGTGGGCGCCAGCGCGGCCGCCAGGCGTTCGCGGTCGGCGGTGAGGGTGCCCAGCTCCCGGCCGAGCGCATCGGCGACCGGCTCGCCGACGCTGTCGCGGAAGGAGAAGACGGCCTCGACTTGGGCCTCGGTCGACAGCAGCGCCGCCGCATGCGCTTCGTCGGCGGCCAGCATCGCCGTCAGGCTCTGGAGCGCCTCGCCCCACGCGCCGGGGATGTCGACGCTCCCGCGGCGCACGAGCGCATTGCCGCAACGCAGGGCTGCGGCGTCCAGGCAGGCCAGGCCGTCCGCGCCGTAGACCGGCGCCGTTGCGGCGCAGTCGTCCCACGTCCACGCGCCCGCGGGCGGCGTCACGTCGCCGTCCCCATGCAGCGCCGAGAGCACGGCCTCGACGTTGTATGCGGCTTCCCGCACTGCAACGCCGCACTGGACCTTGTCGTCGGGCGAGCCGTTGCCGAGCTTACAGGCGTTGCAGGCGGGCTCGGGCTTCGGGAGCGTCGCGGCCGTGCCGTAGGCGGTGCCGAGGCCCTCGCACGCGTCGGTGTCGAGGCCAGGCGGGGCCAGCCACGTCGGCGCGGGGGCCCCCTTCGGGATGAAGTCGGGGGCGTGGACGATGCCGACGAGCGGGCCCTGGCGCCGCAAGGTGAACGCACCCGCGAGCGGCACGGCCGCCGTGCGCAGGCCGGTGATCGTCTCGGCGGCGGTGCCCTCGATCCCGGCGGCGGTGCGTGTGCCGGTCAACACGAGCACGCGCCCCAGCTCGCGCGCGACCGGGCTCTGGCGCCACCCGTCCGCGGGCAAGCGGTCGCGCAGCTCGATCACGACGTCGCCCGCCGCGGTCCAGGTGCCCGTCAGCGCGAGCGGCAGCGGCCACAGGAGGCTGACGTCGTTGTCGACGCGGCCGACGATCGTCCCGTCCGCCCGGAAGTCGAGGTCCACCGCCAGGTCGCTGCTGCCGAGGCTGAAGTCTGCGGCGGTGAAGCTGACCGCGCCGCGGAAGTGTCCGGCGCCCGGCAGGGCCTCGATCTCGATCGTCCACAGGATGGCGCCGCCGCTGGTGATGATCTGGATCGGCAGCACGCGATCGTCGGCCGTCAACGCGGCGAGGTCGACGTCCGCGACCAGCTCGATCTCGGCGCCGGGGGCCAGCTCGGCGGGCGCGGGGTCCAGGGCCAACGCCGGACTGGCGGCGGCGAGGCGGTAGGCGAGCGGCGCGGCGCCGTCGTTGCGAAGGAGGGTGCGGGCCTGCGTCTCGCCGAGCGCCAGCAGGGTCTGCCGCTCGGCGAGCGCCGGAGTGCCGGCGAGCACGGAGCGGCCCGGCGCCCCCTTCCTCTACCTGACAACGACCGTGCGGGTCGCAGACCTGGCCCGCGTCACACCCCGCAGCGTCGACACACCCGGCGACGCAGATCCGCAGCTCGCAGCGGCCGCCCGCGTCGCAGTCGGCGTCGACCTGGCAGGCGACGCCGCCGGGCCAGGGATCCGCGCGGGGTCTCCGGCTCCGGCTCCGTCGCGTTGGACTCGGTCGCCGCCCCGGTGGCGGTGCCTGTCGAGGTGGAGCCGTCCTGCGCGACGTCGTCGGGCGCGCAGGACAGCGAGAACAACAAGGCCGACGCGGCGGCCTGGAACATCGGTGTTCGTTTCACGGCAAACCTCTCCTGTGGCGCTCACGCGAGCGCTGTTTTCGGGCGATGGCTGGTCTCGGCAGTCAATGCCGGCGCAGCGCCACACAGGCGGGCCACAAGGCCCGCGCGGCGCGTCTGTCAGGTCCGGCGCGTGGCCGGTCAAGCTCAGGTGGCGTCGATGCGGCTCGCCGCGTCGTGGACGTCCTGGCCGAGCTGCTCGGCCTCGGCCTCCGTGAACGGCACGGCGCCCGCGGGGAGCGCCGCCACACGCTCGAAGCGAACACCCCCATCCCGCTTCAACTCGAAGACGCGGCCCGCATGCACGTGAAACAGGCGCGTGCGCCAGGCGTAGTAGTCCGCGAGCGTCAGCGGCGACAGCTCCTGCCCCCCGCGCCCAAGCGACGCCGCCGCCCTGGCCATCATCCACATGTCGGGGTCGGGGATGTCCCGGGTCGGCTCCGCGTCAGCAGGCAGCTCGCCCTGCCGCTGGAGCATCGCCCGCTGGCCTGGGGCGGCGAGCAGATAGACCTCCCCGGTGTTGTCGACGAAGTAGGTCCGCGTGCGGGTGACGTGGAAGCCCGGGAGCGGCCGGGCTTCGGCGCTCTCCTCGACCGTCAGCTCAAATTCCGGCGCCACGGCGCCCTGGGTCCCGTTCATGCTGGTTTCCTCCTAAACTGTTGACCATCAATAACCCAATTTGATATTTTTAGAGTTAAATAACAAATGCCATCCAGCCGCCAGTCTGGCGGTCCTGGTGGCCGTGGTGTACCCTGCGCCCGCCATGCCGCGAGAACTCCGGGAACCCAAGGACCTGGGCAAGGACTTCGTGACCACAGAGGAGGTCTCCGAGGTCGCCGGGGTCGGCCGTCCGTCGCTCTACGAATGGCTGCGCGAGGGCCTACTGCCGGCGCCGAGGACCACCGGCGGTCGCGGCATCATCGCCAAGTGGCCGATGTCGACGCTGACGATCGCCAAGTTCGTCCGCAGCCAGCGAGAGCTGGGCTTCGGCCTGCCAGAGATCCGGGCCCGCATCATCGCTGCGTTCGGCCAAGCGGTGCTCGAGATCCTGTCTGAACCCCGTGGCCCACGCGCACGCTCCCGCAAGGGCAAGAAGCTCGCCAAGATGCGGAAGAAATGACGGCGACGCGGGGCGACGCCGCCTTGCGTACGGCGCGTCCAGGCGGACGACGCCGCTGACCGGGGCGGCCAGCTCGTCACCGGGCAGCCAGGGCGAACTCCCACTCGCGCCTCACTCGTGGCGAGGGGCGTCGACGAGGGGGACCTCGTGGTCCGGCGTCGCTGTGTTCCACGTGCACAGTTAGCCACGACCTGGTGGCGATTCGTGGTGCGACACACCCCACGCCGCTCACGGGTTGCACGAGGCGAACCGACGACGGCCCTTGCAGCCGGAGGGTCTCATCCGTCCGGGAGGGTCGCCCGGGCTCGATCAGCATGTCGCCGTTGAGAGGCGGGTCCATGTCCGCCGGCGATGTTGCTTCGCGCGGCAGGGGCCAGGCGAGCACGTGCCAGGCACCATCCACCGCCTCTGCCCACCGGCCCGCTGCTGCCAGGGTCCGTTCGGCAGAGCTGATCGCGGCAGCGAATGACCATCGCTGCCCGACACCTTGACCACCAGCCGCGTCGGCCTGACCCGCCTTCGACGTTGGCGTCGGCGGCGGGACCTCGCGCTCGGTCGGCACCGGGCCGGGCGCAGCGACCCCAGGCGACGCCGATCCTGCGGCCTGAGCCGCGGTGAGACTGGCCACCGCAAGCTCATGAGCTTCCAACACCTCCCGGCCGAGCACGAGCATCACCCCCACCGCGAGTTGCAAGAACTCGCGGTAGGTCGGACCTGACGCGGCCGGGCGACCAGGCGGCGGCCCGCTGGCGGTCCCGCCTCGCCGGCCACGTGCGCCACTGGCTCGCGCGCGGCCACCGGCTCGCGCGCGGCCACCGGCTCGCGCGCGGCCACCGGCTCGCGCGCGGCCACCGGCTCGCGCGCGGCCACCGGCTCGCACGCGGCCACCGGCTCGCTGGCGTTGGGGACCTGCCTGATGGCCCGTGTCGTCGCCGCGCTGGATACCGGCTGGGTCGCCCGCAGCATCGCCAGGTGCATGGGGTGCATCGACCCGGATGGCCTCGCCGACCTCGATCACGTACCTCTTGGAGAAGCCATGCCCCTTCGCCGGAGGTGGCTGCCATACGAAAAGGCAGCCGAGCTCGCACAGCAGCCGCAGCACCGGCGCCACACAGCCCGCTGGCAAGTCGACGCCATAGACCGCGAGCTGCTCGCGGATGGCCTTCTCCCGACCGCACAGGCGCAGGCAACCTTTTGCAGCCGCGGTCAGAATTCCCGTGAGGACCTCTGGGGCATACACTCTGGCCTTGTCGCACGCCGAGCGGCGCGGGTGAGGGGCCGTGGCCTGCCTGCCGACTTGGTCGAGGTGGAGGCGGAATGCCTCGAGGGGGCAACGTCCGGCCCGCGTCCACAGCCGAGTCTTGCGTACTCGGTCTGAACTGCCTCGCCTGGGGTCGGCTTGCTCCGCCTTGCGCCCACCCGCCTCGCCGCCTCGACTGTTCTGACCCTCGCCTGTTCGGCCGCACGAGCGTGCGCGTTCGTCCCGGCATCCACGTCATGCCCGTCGACCTCGTCGGCGTCCAGGTCAAGGTCCAGGTCAAAGGTCGCTCGCCAGTCCTCCGCGAACCTCGACTCTTCCATGTCGCTCTTCAGGATCCCGGTGATCATGAGGCCCGCGCCCACACTCGATAGCAGCAGCAGGGTCCCGTTCCTGTCTGGCCGGCACACGCCGATCAACGGCCACCTGTAGGTGGCCTCGAACGTCCACCACTTGCCATCGAGCCGGACCTTGTACGGGACCCTGCCCGCGAGCGGGAGGGACCGCACCCGCTCAAGCGCCTGAGCCACCTCGGCCTCTTCCACGATGTCGAGGATGTCCAGGCACCCGTCGTGGCGGGCGTGGACGATCACGCAGCGACCCGTCCCTCCTTCTCCCCGGCACACCTCGATGCTCCCCGCGTCGCGGACAATCCGGCGACTTCGGTGCTCTGCGAACTGATCGGCCTCGCGGCGACGATGCTCGAGCGACGGTTCCAAGGCCCCACGACGGTACCCCCGCACGCGGCGGATTCCCATGTGCAAGTGCGCGCATCCAAGTGGTGATGAGTTGGCCGGAACATTAAGCGGAGATTGGCAGCACTTGTGGTTGACTTGTGATCGACTTGATCGCGCACGCATCAAAACCTGTACGCCTGTATAGATGTACGAGATCAAACATCAAAGCGCAATTATATGCCTATACATGTGTATAGTGTACATAAACAAACACCGAACGCGATTACCTGGGCGAAAATAATTCTCGACCACCCCCTCGACGACTTATTAAAATTCTGAAATCGTGGTTTGACCGATGGCTCGCGTCGTACTCACTGCAGCGGATGGGCTGCCCCTCGTGGACAAAGAGGTTCCGGACGCCATCGTCATGCAAACCGCTGTCGGGCTGATCGAAGCTCACCCGGACCTTCCCATCTATATCGAGGGCGAGTTGCTCCTGCCCGAGCAGCGGGCCGCCCTCATCCATCAAGCGGAGGCGCTACGTCAGGCCAAGCTGCGGATCAAGGAAGACATGACCCCCGAAGAGTTTCGGCGCAACGCTGCCACCTTGCGGGAGTGCTACGAGGACCTGCGTCGGCTGCACTTCAGCAGCGCCCGCGAGCTCGGCCTCCTGGTTCAGGCCCACAACGCGGCAGTGGTGGAAGAGGGCATCAGGGCCCGCTTCTACCTGCATCAAAGTCTTGAAGACATCGACGCGATCGACACGAGCGCCACCGTCGCACGAGTGCGACGGCGTGTAGAAGCTCCGGACGCCCGGAGCTTCGCGCCCATCACTGTTACCGCCGACGCCCAGAGACGGGTCTTTGGTGAACGCGGCAAACAAAACCGGAGGAAACAATGAGGCAGAAATACTACTCGACATCGAGCGGTGATGTTTTGGCGAGCGCGAATCGCTCGCTCGGCACGACGATGAAGACCGCCGTCGCCACCTACTACCAGGGCCAGGACATGGAGACGGCGCAGACGATCCGCGAGGCCGCGACCGTCAGCGAGGCCACCGACATCGTCCGGGCGATGCGCCAGGGCAGGGCCATCGACACCCTCATGGTTGGCGCATCGGCGGCCTCGGGCGCCGTCGCGGGCGCGCTACTCCAGCGCACCCTCGGCAACCCGACGATGTTTGGCGCGTCGCCGGTGGGCGGGCTCGGCTTGCTCACGATGGCCGCGGGCCTCGCCGCGCCGCTCGGGCTCCCCGCCCGCGCCGCGCTCGTCGCCGGCGGGGCCACATACCTGGCGGGAGCGCAGCTCTACAGCCACCTGTTCCCGAAGGAGGTAAGCCCATGACCACGACGATCGTCGCGCAGATCCGGGCCATCCGCACCGGGCATTCGGAGCGGGCGCAGGTGCATGCGGTCTGTGCCAGGGGCCGCGACTTCAAGATCGAGGTCGGCACCGACGAGGTCCCCGGCGTCGTGGGCGACCTGATCGTCCTCTCATGGACGGCGCACGCCAACCCGGTCTTCGCCACGTCGACCGCTCCGACGCCCGAGGCGCCCGCGCCAGCGCCCGCGCGGGCGACGGGTGAGGCGGCAGACGTAGATCACCAGTTCGATGCCCTGATGCGTGGCGCCGCCGCCCGCCAGGCCCCCACGCCCGAGCAGCAGCTCGCCGCGTTGCTCGGCGTGCCCGGGAACAAAGCAGGCTGAGGCCGGCTCGACATTCGTTGTCGCGCTCTCGGCGCGAAATCCAACAAGGAGAAGATGCGATGAGCAACAAGTTGGTTCCGGTCGACATGATCGACCTTCAAAGCGAGCGCAACCGGGCGCTACTCGAGCACAGCATAAAGGCATGGATCGAGGAGACTTTCGGGATGCAACCGCGGCGCAGGCGAGACGAGTACGACGAGTACAGCGACGACTCGCAAGTCTACCTCGGGGACATCTTCCCCGACGACATCGAGGACATCGTGCCCTGACGCGAGGCGGTCCCGCCCGCAAGGGTGGGCACAAGCCAGGCTGACGCCCGGCTCGACATTCGATTCCATACAGTCATGTTCTCGCGCTCTCGGGCGCGGGATGAGGGTTTGTTTGTGCGTTCAACAAAGGAGAAGAAGCGATGAGCAACATTGGCAAGTTGGTTCCGGTCGAGATGCTCGGCCGTGATGGTGAGTTTGTGTTCAACCAGGAGCATGTGGACCGGCTCCGCATGCTGGCCTGCACGCCCGGGCTGTTCGAGCGGATGAAGGAAGTCTTGGAGCGCTTCCCGTACATCGAGTCGTGCGTGGCGCGGGTCGAGGGGCAGTGCCGGACCGTCAACCAGCGCTGCGACGCCACCGACATGTTCTTGCAGGGGTATGTCTGCCCGGGCCAGGTCAACTACTCGCAGCGCACGCTCGATGAGTACAGCGACGATTCGCAGGTCAACCTCGAGGTCATCGTGACCGGGCTCGGCGGCGACTTCGTCAACGCCTTCCCGGTGCCGCCGACCAAGATGATCCGGCTGACCCACCTGGCGCGGCCGGGGTACACCCCGACCAAGATCGCCATCGATCTTAATTTGGCCGGGGGCGGAAATAACTACCTCGATTTCACGCTGCATTTTTTCTCTTCCCCGGCGGCGTTGGCAACGGGCAGGGCCTCGAGGTCGGTTCGCAGATGCGCGGCAACCAGTTCCTGAACAAGGACGGCACCCAGATCCACGTGCCCTTCCCCGAGTACCGCAACAGCTCGATCGACGTGGGCAGCCTCGAGACCCTCGCCCTCGTGATCAAGAACAACGGCGCGGCCAACAACCTCGATTCGGCCTTCGTCACGGTCTACTACAACAACCGGGAGTTCTACGCGCTCTGCAAGAAGCGCTGCGGATGCGTCACCCCCGGGGCCGCCCCCATGTGATGCCAGGGCCGGGCCCGCCTCGCACGCGGGCCCGGCCTCGGAGAAAGGAACGTCATGACCGAACCACTCTATATCGAGCTCAACAAGGAGGGCGACTTCGACGGCGTCACTCCGATGCTGCAGACTCGGGACGACTTCACTGTCTCCGGCCAGCGCTACTACAAGACCAACGTGCCCGGCCCGGCCGGCGTGATCGACTCGACGCTGTTCGGGCTGTTCAGCAACGCGAGCCCGAAGCTGGTCGGCTTCGCCGGCTCGTCGTTCAACCCGCAGTCGATCGCCCGCGTCCTCGCGTCCGACCCGCTCAATTCGATCCGCGAGGAGATCCAGCTGACGCCCTACGTGCAGCACGTGGTGGTCTTCCCGGGCGATCGGATCGCCCTGCTCACCAGGGAAGGCGGCCGGGCGCAGGTCGTGCTCATCGTCAACGAGCTCAACGAGGGGGACAACGTGCAATACGCCCTCGGGCACGAGACCTTCGCGCAGGTCCGGCGCCTGCGCTTCATCCGCGAGTCCGGGGTGCCCTTCGCCCCGAACCTGAACGGCGCGCCCTGGCAGCCGAACTTCGTGTTCAGCCCGCTGAGCGGCCTGCTCGTCACCAACGAGAATAACACCGGCCCGATCCCCACGTCGGAGCTCTCACTGTACCCGCGGCACCAGGGCGTCTACCTGACGCTGCGCTACGCGGGCAACGGCACCTCCCCGGGGCAAGCTCCACCTCGTCGACGCGGAGACGCGGCAGGCGCGGGTGGTCCAGGCGAACCTGACCGCGGTGCGCTGGTCCCAGGTCCAGTTCGTCAGCCACGACGACATGATCGCCCTCGAGGCGAGCCCGAGCATCCCAGGGGAGAAGCTGGTCGCAGACATCGAGATCGTCCGCGTCTTCCCTGGCGATCGCCTCCGCGGTCGATACGAGGGGGGCCTCTAGCCATGCCGCTGCTCGATCGACATCGCGTGGACAAGCTCATCACCCTGACGGACCTCGAGCGGACCGTCGCCGGCCCCGAGCGCATGCTGCGGGAGTCAGACGTCGCCCTGCTCATCAAGGCCGCCTACGACGATGCCGTGGACACGGCGCGCGTGGCCTTCATGGCGCGCGTGCAGAAGATGCCGACGAGCGCGTGGCCATGGAGCGCCGTGCAGGCGCCGCCGCCTGCCGCCCGTCCGCCACGGGACGTGCGGCCCCGCGGCGGCGGCGGCATCGGCACCATCGGCGTGCCGCAGCCGGTGGTGCCGACCACGCCGGCCCTGCTCATCCTCCTGCGCGGACAGGCCGACACCGCCGACGCCGACCCCGGCAATCAGCTCCCCGCCCGGGGCACGCCCGACGGGGCCGCCTGGGAGGGCCTCCAGAGCGCGCTGGACCGCTGGGACACGGCGGAGATCCGCCGCTACATCCGACCGCAGGGCTGGACCGTGCCGGGCGCGGAGGGGCCCAGGGAGAGCCAGGACGACGGTGCCACGAGCGGCGCCCCGGCTCCGGCGCCCGGTGGGACCTCGCCGGGTCTCCCGGCGACCCAGCCCGCCGCTGTGCCGCTGTGGAAGCAGCCGGCCGTGCTGGCCGCCGGCGCCACCGCGCTGGTCGCCACCGGCGTCACTGTCTATGCGCTCACGCGCGACAGCGCCAGCCGGCGCCTGGAGGCCGAGCTCGAGCGCCAGGCCGGGGAGGCGCGAAAGCAATGAACCGCAGCACCTGGATCGGACTGGCCACGACGCTCGGCCTCACGGGCGTCGCTGGCGGCGCCCTCTTCCTCAGCCGCCGCGCCAGCGCGGCGGCTCCACCCACCCCGCAGGACCCGGGCATCGCGCCCGGCCCTGGACCGGCGCCGCAGATCGACCTGCCCCCGCTGCCGACCGCGGCCGACGTCGAGGGCGACCTCTCGCGCAACTGGGGCGATACACCCTTCGATCTGCGCGCGCTCCTCCTGCTCATCGAGGAGACCTCGAGGATCTTCGGCGCCGCCCGCTATCTGGCGATCGTCGCCAAGCGCGAGTCGGCGTTTGTCACCGCCGCGCACAACGGCAACGCGGCCAACGAGCAGGACGAGCGCGACGATTCGCGGCAGGCGTACGTCAACAACAAGGATCGCAACCCCCCGCTGCGATACGGCGAACAGGCGGCCGACTTCGGCAGCGGCGGCCTGTTCGGGCAGCTCGCGCCCTACTTCCTGTGGACCGGCGTCCCCGAGGTCGGAGCCAAAGCCCCGCTGCTGAACGCCCCGCCGGAGATCATGTTTCAGCCGCGCGCCGCTGCCTTCGGCGCGGCCGTCTACATGCAGCGGATCTTGAAGAACTACCGCGTGGACGACGTGCCCGACATCAAGGTCGGCTGGGCCAACCCCGGACTGCTCGGCAAGGGCCGCGGCGGGGCGACCTACAACGACGTGCGCACCCGCTTCCTCGCCGACGCCAAGTCGCTGGGCATCGACCTCGCCGACGCCACCACGATCCCCGCGAAGCTCGACCCCTCCGCGTGGCCCGGCGTCCCCGCCGTGTTCGCGGGCCTCGTCGGCGCCTTGCCCAAGGAGCTGGCATGACCACGACCCTTGACTGCTACGGCCCGGAGATCGAGCAGGTCGCGGACCTGGTCGGCGACTTCAGCCTGCGCTCGCGCCTCGACCTCGACGCCTGGTACGCCATCCAGTGGAAGGCGCTGGCCGAGCTGCTCGGCTTCTCCCAGCAGCTCGCCGCGGCGCCCTCCACCCGCGGCGACAGTCCGATCGGCGCGGCCCAGGAGGCCGGCCTCGCCGCGTTCGAGCGATCGCTGCGCGACGCTCGGCCCGGGGTGAGCGACGCGCAAGGCCGGGTTCAGCTCGCCGCACTCACGGGCCTCGCCAGCGCCGGCCGTGAGCGCGGCGAGCTGTGGCGGGTGACGGTCGACCCGACGACGCTGCCGATGGGCGCGTGCTTTACCGACGGCGGGCAATCCCTGCGCGCGTTCTACCCCGACACCGCCCCTGGCTACTTCGGCGACGGTTGGGATGGACCGCGGCCGCGGGCCGCGAGCGCGTGCGGCTGGCAAACGCCGCTCGTCCTCCACCTCGGGACCTTCCCGTGGATCTACAGCACACGGCTCGACGGCGCGGGTCCAGGTGCGCGGTGGGTCTCATCGACGACGCAACCGGCGCTCGAGGGGCTGCGGGCTGCTGTCAGCCTGATGGACCCCGTGACCCCCCTCCTCGCGCGCGTGCCTGTGCTCCAGCCGGGTCGTGCCGAGGCTGGCCGCCTGTACCGCCGCAACGGCTTCCTGCACGTCCACCAGGGCAGCTTGCACGTCGCCGGCCTGGACGGCCCGCGCGGCCGGATCTCCGCGCCTGCCTACAATCACATCCTGCGCCGGTTCGCGTGCTTCTTCGCGGTTCGCCGGTCGACGCTCCGCGATCTGACCGCCATGCCCAGGCGACGTCCAGCGTCTGACCCGCAGCTCCGCCGACCCGTGCCTGCGTGCGTACGCGGAGGAGGTGGTCCGTGCGAGCTGACCAGCGCCGTATCGGAGCGGATCGGCCGTGGGCGCTGGACGGGCGGACCGCGCAGGGCTACCGTAGCTGCATGTTCAAGCCCACCGTCCTGATCCCCCTCCTGTTCATCCTTGGCGTCGGCTGCAAGGAAGACGAGCCGACCGCGAAGTTTGGCGAGCCATGTGGTCGTGACGAGTCGGAGCCCGATTGTGCCGATGATCTACAGTGCGAGGGGTATTGCGCGCCCCTGTGTGAACAAGATAGCGACTGCCCGACGATCGAGGGGTATCGCCATGAGTGCGTGCTCGGTCAGTGCTTTATCTTCGTGTGACGAGGTCACGCGCTCGTGCCCGCAGACCCTCGGGACACCCTTGAAATGCGGCATCAAGACCTGTGAGCGTGATTCATGATCATCGATCGAACAACCGCCTTTTCGACCGCGTCCCGGACCTCTTCCTGAGCCCATACCCGGCCGATGAAGCCCACGTTAAGGCCGAGGCTTTCCAGAGCCTCTTGGAGCGGGCCAAGGGAAGCGGGCAGACCACCGTTGGCGAGGACCTCCTGAGCCAAGCAGGCGCTGAAGCGTGGAACCAGGCCACGCAGCTCCTTTGGAAGAAAAAGGCGACCCTCAGCGGCGACGTGCTCGGCGAGGTCTGGGGGAAGGTCGCGTGGATCAACCCGAAGAGTGACTCCATCGCCGGGCTCCTCGCAGAAGTCCCGTTCGGGCTCACGTCGGACCCCACGGCGCTGCTCGGAGCCATGGCAAGTGTAGCGATCGACATCGCCCTGAACGCCGTCTCGGCCATCCCTGTCGCGGGGTGGATCATCGGGATTGTCGTTGGAATTGGAAAGGCCCTCGCAAGCCTCTTCAAGGGGCTGGCGACGGGTGACCCCGTCGAGGAAAGCGCCAAGCTGCCGTGGGGCCGATACAACCGTGATGTCGATCAGGAGTGGGTCCGCACCTTCATCAACATCGACGGACCCGGCGTCGACTGGACCCCGATGTTCGCACCGCCGACGAAGGCGACCGCCTGGTCCCTGCTTGACGGCGTCGAAAAGGACGGCAAGACCGTGCTCGGCAAGGTCCTCGCCCCGTTCACCAACAAGACCGTCGCCTACAACGGCATGTACGGCTGCATCCCGGGCACCTTCCGCGTCGCGGGCCTCCTCCAGTACCGGGGCCGGCCCCAGCCCCCCGCCGACGCGCTGCGCTTCTACAACGATGCCACCCTGATCCACCGCTACGGCGACTTCACGCAGACCGGCGACTTCTTCCCCGCCCTGCAGCAGCTCGCGGGCGCCACCTGGCAGCAGGTCGCCGCAGGCGGCCCGGACGCGTACAAGGTCGACTGCGCGAAGCTCGAGTCGATGTGGCGCGACTGGTTCACCGCGCTCTACACATCTGCGATGGAGCAGGGTTACGGCGACTATCTGCTCCCCTACCTCGCCCGCGAGGTGCTCGGCGAGTGGCGCCTCGGCGCCAACGCCTCCGGCATCATCTGCCCCGACGCCACCGACGGCACCACCGTCCCCCTCGTCACGGACGGCACCTTCAAGACCGGCGCCCTCGCCACCGCCGCCTCACGCACCCCCTGCATGTACACCGAGGGGCGAGGTCAACGGCGCCGCGTCGACGGCAACGACCTGGCCCGCAAGTGGCTGCGCGACGCCAAGACC
>NZ_JADJNN010000025.1 GCF_016714285.1 Nannocystis sp.
GAAGAACGTCCCCGCGATGAAGAAGATCGACATCGTCGGCGACCATTACACCTACTCGGATATGACCGGCGGCCAGCTCAAGAGCGTGATCTTGCCGCAATGAGCGGGCGCGCTCGGTGGTCCTCGGTCCTCGCGGCTCCCACCGCGAGGACCGAGCCAAAGCCTCACGGCGTGAACGCGACGCCGAGCTGGCCGCTGATCACCACATCCGCCGCGAGCGCGTCCTTCTCGACCGCGAAGTGCTCGACGTGGACCTGGCGCAGCTCGCCGCTCACGTCGAGGTGCCCGCGCCACACCCCGTCGAGCGCGGCGGTGACGGCCTCGCCGAGCGCGGCAGCCCGCGGCGCGATCTTCCAGTGGGCCCGCTCCGCGATCAGCTTGCGCAGCGCGGCCTGGTTGGCGGCCGAGAGCTTGTTTAGCGCCTCGTTGTCGCTGGCGAGCGAGAAGTCGAAGTCCTTGACCGCCAGCTCGCCGGTCTTGGCGTTCCAGGCCAGCTCACCGTAGAGGTTGAGCTCCGCATCGAGGGCGCCGCGGACGGTGACCGCGAGGTGGAGGCGCTGCGGATGGCGGGCGTCGAGGTCCTCGATCAGCCGCACCTCGGTCACGACCAGCTCGGGCGTGCGCGCGTCGCCGAGCTTCTGGCCCTTGAGACGCTCGCGCAGCTCGGCGGCGAGGGCGGCCAGCGGGACCCGCAGGCGCGCGCGCACGGCGAAGCCCGGGGGCTCATGGACCGGCCCGAGCTTCGGCAGCGCGGTCGGCTTCGCCTTCGGCTTGTCGCCGAGCTGCACCGCGAGCTGGCCACCGATGGCCAGATCGACGCGCAGGTCCTTACCGTCCATGTGCGGCTGCGAGATGCCGAGCGAGGTGGGCCGCGCGACCAGCCACGCGGGCGTCGTGCACAGCGCGCCGGCCTCGCTGGGGCAGTTGGCCTGCCCGAGCTTCTGCAGCGACTGCGGCTGCTGCAGCGCCGTCCACAGCTTCTGCGCCTGCGGCTTCAGGCGCAGCGCCTTCTCGAACTGCCGGTCGGCGTCGTTCAGCGCCTTCTCGATCTGCGGCACCAGGCTGCGCTCGATGTTCTTGTGCACCATCGGGGCGATCGCCTCCTTGGTGATGCACAGGCTGACCAGCGCCTTCACGCACACCTGCCCGCTCGGCGCCTTGCCGTGATCGATGTCATCGAGCTCGGCCTTCGCGTGGACGCTGAAGTCGTCCTTGATGGCGAAGCGGGCGTGGAAGTTCGCGGTGATCTCCTGCGGCTCCGCCTTGGTGCCCCAGGTCTCCCCCTTCGTGATCCAGATCCTCCCGCCCAGCGGGTTCTTCGCCGAGGCGCGGACGTTGGCCGCGTAGTGCACCTTGACCCGGACCTTCAAGGTCTGGTCATCAAAGCTGGCCGCGATCGGGTCGCGCCACACCTGATACTTGACCTCGACCTTGGTCATCGCGCCCGGGGCGCTGACCGTCTGCCAGTCATGCTTCGCGGTGCGAACGACCAGCTCGTCGACCTTGGCCACCGCCTCCGCGAACGCCACCCGCACCGGCACGACCATGTGCGTGCCCTTCGGCGCCTCCGCCGGCGGCAGGTCCGGCTTCGGCTCGGGCTTCGGCTCGGGCTTCGGCTCGGGCTTCGGCTCGGGCTTCGGCTCGGGCTTCGGCTCGGGCTTCGGCTTCGGCTCGGGCTTCGGCTTCGCCGGCTTGCCCGGCTTCGGCTTCGCCGCGGGCTTCGCCGGCTCATGCTTTGCCGGCTTCGGCCGCTTGCCGGACTGCTTCGCCGGCTTGCCCGTCTGGTGCGCGGGCGGAGCCCCGGACGGGGCGCTGTGGATGATGCAGGCGCCACCGAAGGCCAGGAGCGTGGCCAGCGTGAAATTGCGTACGGATTGAATCGCCATCATGGGGTCACAACGATCTGGAGGTCGAGGATACACGGACTCCCGACTCGGCCGCGAACGGCGCTTCGGTCGCCTGGCGAATCAGCAAGGGACGTGCCAGCCAGGATCGCCAGCGCGAGCGCGTCGACGGGCCAGCCCGCCCCGTGCACGCTCTGCGACCCACCGCAAGGCGTGCGTCGAACCCTCACCGGCCTAGTTGCACCCGCCCTGCAGGCTCTGGCGGTAGTTGTTGAGCCCCGGCGTGGTCCAGTTGTCCTGCTCCATCAGCGGCACGTTGCCGCCGGGCCCGACGTTGCTGATGTGATGGCTGTGCTGCGTCCACGGCCCGCTGGTCGCGGCCCACGGGTCGGCGCTGGCGTAGGCGAACACGCCCTTGCGCGGCACGAAGCCCGGGTCCTTCTGCTTGCAGCCGTCGAGCGGTTGCGCCGTGAGGATGTTGGCGACCGCGAGCAGCTCGGCGCTGCCGTCCCCGTCGAGGTCGACGACGAGCGGGTACTCGTGCACCGTGTTGCTCGAGTTGGCCAGGTCGAGCATCGTCGCGCCGGTCTTGCCGTCGTAGGCGTACAGCCGGCACTCGTCGAGATAGGTCAGCTCGGCCGCGCCGTCGCCGTGGAAGTCGAAGGCGGACGAGCCCGTGCTGCCCGAGCTGTTGTCCTGGGTGGTCTTGAACCAGCGCGCGAACATCGCCCCCACGGCCGGCATCGGGTCGGCCATCGGCTTGACGATGGTCTCGCCCGCGCGGTTGAAGTCGTAGACCGCGATCGCCACGCCGCCAGCGATCGCCGCCTCGGGCCGACCGTCGCCGTCGAAGTCGGCGATCGTCGCCGGTCCGCCGAGGTTGCTGCCCTTGATCGCGATCGGCGGGGTACGCAGGCCGTCGTTGTTCTCGCACATCACGCCGGTCGGATCGACGCCGCACCACAGCTTGCCGGTCTTGCCGTCGAGCACCTTGATGTCGGGCCAGGCCACCAGGATCACCTCGGGCGTGCCGTTCTGATCGATGTCGGCGACCGCGGGCCAGCCGTCGTTGCCCTTGCCGCTGGTGTTCTTCCACAGCTGCGTCATCGACACGACCGGGGGATTGCCCGGGGCCCAGTCGATCGTCCACGCCTCGCGCCCGGTGATGAGCTCCGGCTTGCCGTCACCCGTGAGGTCGGCGAAGGTCGGCAGGCCGCCGATGTAGAGCAGCTTCGGCACCATCATGTTGTCGGTCGGCGTGCCGAGCAGCCCGCTCTTGCCCTGCTCGTTCCACACCAACAGGCCGTCGTCGTCGAACAGGGCGCCGCCGACCGCGATCTCGGCCTCGGGGTCGTCGTCGAGGTTGACGGCCGCCGCCGCGCCGCGATCCCAGCGGATCTTGGCCGGCATATTGTTGGCGGTGTGACTGCTCCACAGCAGCTTGCCGGCGCCGTCGACCGCGTGGACCAGGGCCAGCTTCTGCCCGTCCTGGCGCCCCGAGTAGATGATATCGGGCTTGCCGTCGCCGCTCACGTCCGCGAGCACGGGGGTAGCGAGGCCGTTCGACCCGAACTTCTGGTTCGGCGGGTCCTCCTTGATACGCAGCAGCTCGGCCCCAGCCCCGTCGAGCACGACGATCTCGCCGAGCTCAAAGGTGACACCGTCGATGCGCATCGCGTTGACCACCAGCTCCGGCTTGGCGTCGCCCTGCAGGTCGGCGACCAGCGGCGTGCACGTGACCTCATTGGCCGTCCACGACCACAAGGGCGCGACATCGAGGGCGGCAAAATCGCCGCAGGTGGCCACGCAGGCCGCGTTGATGCACATCTCGCCGACCTCGCAGCAGACCTGCGGGTCGCCGCATAGCTCGGTCAGGCATTGCTCGCCCCCGCTGCTGCTGGCGGTCTCGGTGTCGACGCCGGTGCTGCCGGTGTCGCTGGTGCTCGGGTCGCTGGACGATACGCTGACCTCGCCGGTCGTGCCGCCGGTGCTGGCGCTGGCGTCGGTCGTGCTGCCTGATACCGAACCGCTGCCCTCGCTGCCGGTGTCAGGGCTGGTCGTGGGCACCTGCTCGGTGTCGCCTGGACCACCCGTGCTCGCCGCGCCAGTGCTGGTCTGCGCACCGGTCGAGCCCTCGGTGGCTGTACTATCGCCGTCGTTACAGGCGGCGAGAGAAAGGCAGACGAGGGAGAGGGCGCATAGCGGCCCGGGGTACGGGAAATATCGATCCATACCCGCGAGTGTACCAGGAACGCGGCCGCCGCGACCGTGCGCGCGAATACGGCTCAGAATTTGTCCGCGATATCGCAGACGAAGCGATAGCTGCCGGCGCCCTCGCCCGAAGGGAAGGTCGTGTAGCTCTTGAGCGTGCCGTCGAGATTCCACTTATAGAGCATCGAACAGCCGGCGCAGTGATCGTTGCTGGGCTCGCCGGGGACCGCCTTGTCGGTGACCCAGAACGAGTGGTCGTCCCACGCGCGCCACAGCGGGCAGTCGCCGGAGTTGAGGCCCTTGCCGCCGCAGGTGGCCATCGGCATTCCCGGGAAGATGGCCAGGATCGACAGATACTCGGCGCCCTTGCCGATCTTCCCGCCGCCCACCGGCACGAGGTTGTCGGTGGTGGCGAAGGTGAATGACGACTTGAGGTGCGCCTTGCTGCGCGGCACGAACAGGTGCATGCCGAAGCTCTTGCAGATGAGCTCGGCCGCCTTGGCCCCCTTGTCGCTGGCATTTGGCACCTCGGTGTCGACCTTCAGGAAGGTGTAGCCGCCGCCGTCGGCCTCCATGTCGCACTGGACCTGCAGGTCGACGTTGCCGCCGAGCGCCGTCGGCCATACGCGGTACTTCCCCGAGAGCGCGCCCGGGTTCTTCATGAGGATGGTCAGGCAGCTGGTCGCCTCGACGCAGCCCGGCAGGCAGCCGTCCGTCAGATCGTCGTTCTTGTCGTCACAGTCCTCGGGGCCGTTGATCTTGCCGTCGCCGCAGCGCGGCCCCGGCTGGCACACAGTGCTGCAACCATCATAGAGATTGTCGCTGTTGGCGGCGCCGTCGTCACAAACCTCGGTGGCCGGATGCAGGATGCCGTCACCGCAGCGCGGGAGCGTGCAGATCCCCGTGCACTCGTCGCCCGGGTCGGCGTCGCCGTCGTCGCACTCCTCCACGCCGACCTGCGTCTGGCCGTCGCCGCAGCGCGCGAGCTGACAGTTGGACAGACAGGCGTCGTCCTCGGCGTCGTTGCCGTCGTCGCATTCCTCGGCGCCCGCGACCACAGCGTCGCCGCACACCGCCGGCACGCCGGTCGTCGGCCCGCCCGTGGGCTCACCCGTGCTGCTCGCGCCGGTGCTCCCGCCCGTGGCCGAATCGCTGGCCGACATCGTCGCGTCCGAGCTGCTCGTGAGCACGTCAGCCGTGCCCGCGCTGGTGCTCGCGCTGAGCCCACCGCAGGCGAGGTCGCCCTCGCGACAACCAGCGACGTGACAACCAAGCAGCGGGATCGCGGCGATGCAGGTGGAGATGAGCCAGAGAGGGCGCGCCATGGGGACACTCAATGTTCGCAGTTCACGCGGGCCAGTTCAATCGCTGCCAATCGATGCCAATCGAATCGCTGCCAGTTCAATCGGTGCCAGTTCAATCGGTGCCAGTTCAATCGGTGCCAGTTCAATCGCTGCCCATCGGTGCCACTTTCATCGGAGCCACTTCGATCAGAAGCGGCCCCGGACCCCGAGCCCGGCCTGCCCGGGGCCGCCCGCGAGGCCCCACCGCGCGGCCCTGCGCTCCCGGCGGGCGCGCCGGCCGACCACCGTATGCGTCAACAGGGCCACACCGGCCCCGACCATGAGCCCCGCGCCGGCGCCGATGATCGAGCTCGCCGCCGTCTCCCGGTGCTGCGCCTTCGGATCGTGTCCGCTCGGCGTGCCGTCCATCTCGGGATCCTTCCTGCCGTCATACAGATCCTTCTGTACGTGCTGCCACTCCTTCGCATACCACGCGCTGCCGATCAAAGCCAGCCCGCCGCCGACCGCCAATTCGGCCCACAACACGCGATCGCGGGCATCCTTGCCAGCATTCGAGCGACCCGGTGATCGACCATTCGCGCGACCATTCGCGCGACCATTCGCGCGGCCAGGCGAGCGCCCCCACCAGAGACCACTCGTGAGCCCGACAGCACCGAGCCCGAGACCCGCGCCGACCAGGCCTGCCCCCGCCGAGCTCGCGCCCAGAGCGGCGACGAAGCCGGCGTTGTCCGGCGCCGCCTCGAACTGCGCGTAACCCTCGCGGTGCTGCACCAACAGCCCGACGCCGAGTCCCAGCGAGACCGCAGCGGCGACCCCGAGCCCGAGCCCGAGTCCGAGCCCCGACCGCGACTCGGCCGACCACGGCAAGGACGCCCGCGCACCCGGGGCCACCGGCGCGGCCTCGACGCGCTGCGCGGCGAACGTCGGCGACAGCGCGACGATCGTCGACGCCGACGGCAGAGACAGCGAACGCAGCGGCGCCGGCGTGATCCGCACGGACGGCGCGGGCCGCCCCGCGTCCGCCCCGCCAGGCCCCGCAAGCCTGACCGTGGCCGCTGCGGGCCCGCCCGCGAGCCCGACCCACAGCCCCAACAGCGCCGCCCCGAGGACCCGCGCTCGCGCTGCGTGCGTGCGTGCGTGCGACATGCTCGTCGCCGGCCATACCATCGTTCGGACCGGGGCGCACCGCCTATGATATGCCTTGCCGCATGTCCGAGGCCCCGCACCTCGCCCGGCACGACCAAGCCCATGGGGCCCGCCGCTGGCATGGGGCCAGTCGCCGCCACGGACCCGCGCTGGTCGCTGGTCGCGCTCTCGCTGGTCCACGGCCTGGTGTTCGCGTGGGCCGCCAGCGTGCTCCCGTGGCAGCGCTGGACCCTGTTCGCGGTCACCACGGCGGTGCTCGCGGCCCTCCACCTCGTGACCGCCACGCTCGCGCTCGCGGGCCCCCGCCCCCGCCGCCTCGCGTGGCGCGTCACCTCGCTCTACGCGCTCGCCTACCTCGCGGTCCACACCTTCACGGCCCTGCGCGCCGGCGTGTACATCGCGGTGCTCTACGGCGGCCTCGGCCGCGGCGTCGCCGGCGGGCTCGGGGCGCTGTGGTGCGTGCTCGTGCTGTTCACCGTCCCGCTCGCGCTGTGGGGCATCGCCGCCACCGGCGGCCTGCGCCCGCGTCGCGGCCTCGGGGTCGCCGGCGCGCTGCTCGTCGTGTTCAGCGCGGGCCTGTGGCGCGCCGCCGGGGCCGCCGCCGCCGACCCGCTGCCGCACCCGGGCGACGACCCCAGGGCCCTCGCCAGCGATCTGCAGACCACCCTGAGCAAGCTGGAATTACCTGTCCCAAAGGCCAGGCCCAAGGTCCACCTGTGGACCCGCAGCCCGATCCAGTGCGACGCCGCGATCGACCGCCCGACCCTGATCGTCACCTACCCGGTCCGCGACGCCCAGAAGCCCCGCAGCAACAAGAAGACCCGCGACAAGACCCCGCGCCTGCGCGCCATGACCCGCTGCGTCCAGGCCGAGCGCGCCGAGGACCTCCTGCCCGCGCTCGCCGCCACCATCGCCGACGCCGCCGCGCCCGGGCCGATGAAGATCGACGTCCTGACCGCGACCCAGCCGCTCGCCTCGGACTCGCCCGGCCCGCTGAGCCTGCTCCTGCGCCCCGGCCTCGACGGCGTGTGCGACGGCCAGCGCTGCCTCATGCCCTGGCAGCTGGTCGCCCTCGGCCAGTTCAACACCTTCACGCCCCTGCCCTTCATCGAGGACCTGCGCTTCGGCAGCGACCCCGCCGCGCTCCGCCGCGTGCTCGCCCGCCGCGGCGACGACGAGCCCGCCCTCACCCTCGACGGCCTCACCCGCATCACCACCGACAGCTTCATCGTCGACCACCAGGGCCAGGTCGTCCACGCCCCGACGATGCGCGAGCCTCGCGACCAGCTCGAGCCTACCGACCTCAGCCGCGCCAGCGTGGCCGCCGAGCGCCACGTGCTCGCCGCCCAGCACGAGGACGGCCGCTTCCGTTACATCCTCCAGCCCTTCACCGGCAAGGTCACCTGGCGGGGCTTCGCCGTGCCGCGCCAGGCCGGCACCACCCTGACCCTCTGCGAGCTCGGCTCGCCCACCGGCGCCGTCACCCGCGCGGCTCGTCGCTCGCTGGCCATGATGGCGAGCCTCGAGCGCCCCGCGGGCGCGGTCTCCGGCCTGGTCCACGACGAGCCCAATCGCCCACCGCGGCGCTGGGCCAGCCTCGGCGACACCGCCCTGCCGCTGATCGCCTTCCTCAGCTGTCGCCCGCGCACCGGCCCCGAACACGACGCCCTCATCGCCCGCCTCGCCGGCTTCCTGCTGGCCATGCAGCGCCCCGACGGCGGCTTCCACCCGCGCTTCAACCTCGACACCGTCGCCCCGATCCCCGGCCCCGATCCGATGTACGCCGCCGGCCAGGTGGTGTTCGCCCTGACCCTCCTCGAGCAGCTGCTCGCCGACGAGCCCAACCTGCCTGTCATGGCTGGCATGCCCGCGCCGGCCGAGCTGCACGCCGCGCTCGATCGGGCCATGAGCTACTTCGCCGACGACTACTGGGACCACGCCTACTACAGCTTCTTCTTCCTCGAGGAGAACTGGCACTGCCTGGCCGCCCGCGCCGCCCTCCCGATCCACCGCCACCCCGGCTACGAGCGCTTCTGCCTCGACTACGTCGAGTTCAAGCGCCGCCTCATCCTCGACGCCGGCGCCGTGCGCAGCGACCTCGTCGGCGCCTACGGCTTCGGCAACGTGCTGCCGCCGCACAACACGCCCACCGGCGGCTTCGGCGAGACCCTCGCCGCGGCCATGGCGATCCGCGCCGCCGACGGCGAGGCCCGGCCCGAGGACGCCGCGCTCATGCGCGAGGTCCTCGCCTTCCTCGTCGAGCAGCAGTGGACCGAGGCCAACTGCTTCGCCTGCACGCCCGACGAGGTCGTGCCCGGCGGCTACTCCGAGTCGATCGGCTCGCCGGACATGCGCATCGACTACACCCAGCACGTATGGTCCGCGATCGGCCACGGCGGCCGCGCGATCGGCCTCCTGCGCGCAACGCCGGCGCCGACCGCCGCGCCGACCTCGGTGGCGCCACTCGCCGCGCCGACCTCGGTGGCGCCGATCGCCGCGCCGACCTCGGTGGCGCCACTCACCGCGCCGACCTCGGTGGAGCCGCGCGGTGGCGCTTGACCGCGGCGGCCCTGCCTACGCCTGGCTGGTCAGCGGCGCCCTGCTGCTGATGGTGCTCTCGCCGCTGTGCCGCCCCCCCGGCGCCGACTCCTTCCCGTGGTCGAGCTACCCGATGTTCGGCCGCGGCCTCGCCAGCGCCCACACCACCGTCCACCACATGATCGCCTTCGACGCCGCTGGCGGCCGCCGCGTCGTGCCACCCGCTCTGGTCGCCAACGACGAGGTCCTGCAGGCCGAGGCGACCCTCCACGGCGCCGCCCGCGGCGGCAAGCAGACCAGCCTCGAGCTGTGCCGCCAGGTCGCCGCTCGCCTCGCCGACGACCCCGCCTGGGCCGACATCGTCCGCGTCGAGCTGCGAAGCGAGCGCTACGACGCGATCACCTACTTCGAAGGTGACACCGCCCCGATCCGCCCCGGCCGCCTGCGCGCCCGCTGCACGCCACCCGGCGTCGTCGAGCCAGCCGACGCCCAGCAGCAGCCCAAGAAGAAGAAGAAGAAGAAGAAGCGGCGCACCCGGAAGCCGCCCGCCCCCAACCTGTCCCCCGGGACACCCACCAACAACCTGTCCCCCGGGACACCCACCAACAACCTGTCCCCCGGGACATCCCCCGCCGCGAGGTCGCCGTGAGCGTCCACGACCACCTGTCCCCCGGGACATCCGGCCCATGGCGCCCGCTGCGAGCCGTCGACCGCTGGTTCCGCGCCGAGCTGCCGCCGACCCGCCTCGCCGCCCTGCGCTGCCTGATCGGCGGCTTCGCCACGGTCTACCTCGCGATCCGCGTGGTCCACCTGATCAGCTTCGTCGACTTCGCCCCCGACAGCTTCGCCCCGGTCGGCGTCGTCAGCCTGCTCGCCGCCCCGCTCCCGCCCGCCCTCGTCATCGGCCCGGTCCTGCTCGCCCTGCCGCTCGGCCTCGCCTTCACCCTCGGCTGGCGCTTCGCCGTCACCGGCCCGGGCTTCGCCGCGCTGCTGCTGTGGGTCCTCAGCTATCGCAACAGCTGGGGCATGATCTTCCACACCGAGAACCTGATGGTGGCCCACGTCATCATCCTCGGCCTCGCCCGCAGCGCCGACGCCTGGTCGCTCGACGCCCGCCGCGCGCCCGCCGTGGACCGCCCCCACGCCCACGGCTGGCCGGTGCGCCTGCTCGCCCTCGTCACCGTCGCCACCTACCTGCTCGCCGGGATCGCCAAGCTGCGCCTCAGCGGCCTCGAGTGGGTCAGCTCCGATCTCCTGCGCAACTACATCGCCTACGACAACCTCCGCAAGCTCGAGCTCGGCGACACCCACTCGCCACTCGGCGCCGCTCTGGTCGGCAAGGCCTGGCTGTTCCCGCCGCTCGCCGGCCTCAGCCTCGTGCTCGAGCTGCTCGCCCCCGTCGCCCTCCTGGGCCCCCGCCTCGCCCGCGTCTGGGCCCTCGGCGCCTTCGCCTTCCACCTCGGCGTGCTCGCCGTGATGGCCATCTTCTTCCCCTATCCCCTGCTCGGCCTCGCGTTCGCGCCCCTGTTCGCGGTCGAGGGCCTCCCGCTGTGGCGCTGGCTCCGGCTCGCCCCATCGCGTGCCATTGCGTTTGGGCCCCGGGCCTGATGGACTGGGCCCGCCATGAAGCGCCTCCTCCCCCTCTCCCTCGCCCTCCTCGTCGCCTGCGGCGGCGGCACTGACATCGAGCCCAAGTCCGGCACCTGGACCTACGGCGGCAGCATGATCGTCAGCAACTCCTGCGGCGACGACCCGCCGACCGACCCCGCCGGCAACTTCACCATCACCGTCACCAGCCCCGGCAAGTTCACCGTCAACGACGGCGACTTCGACGACGCCTTCGAGTGCACCTACAGCGGCGACTCGTACAGCTGCCCCGACCGCATCGTCACCACCTACAAGGACCCCAACATCGACGCCACCGTCGAGTCGCACCTGGACATCGAGGGCGACCTCCTCTCCCCCACCGAAGTCAACGGCACCCAGACCGTCAACCTGAAGTGCACCGGCGCCTCCTGTGGGCTCGTCGCCACCTTCCTCGGCTACACCCTGCCCTGCGAGTACAGCTACACCTTCACCGCCACGGCCAACTGATCGCGCGCGGGGGGGGGGGGGGGGGGGCGGGGGGGGGGGCGCGGGCGACGGGGGGGGGGGGGGGGGGCCGGCGGCCGGCCTCCGCGCCGGGAAGAACTCGCGTGTCGAACTCCGCGAAGAAGCCGGACGTGGCAGGCGTTCGCCTCAGATCGGCTGCCAGCTGATCGTCGAGATCTCGACCCGGTAGCCGAACCACCCGTTGTCGACGATGATCTTCGCTGGCGCCTGCTCGCCCGCCATCCCGCCGACGTACTCGATCGTGATCGTCCCCTTCGGCCGGCGATCGAGGCGACGAAAGCTGCGGCGCAGCAGCCGTCCGTCCGCCCAGGTCTCGCGGATCGCCTCACCCTCGCGCTCGCCCCGGCGCTCGCCGTCCGCACCTGTCCCTCCGGACAGGCCCATGAACAGCGCGCGGTGGACGTCGAGCAGCATGAACTCCGGCGGGAACGGCAGCGCACCGGCCATGATCGTCTGCGAGCGCACCCCCTCCGGCCCCTGCTGGATCACGAAGGCCTTGCTGCCGAAGGGCGTCAGCCCGATAAGCGTCAGCTCCGACCCGCGCTTCTGCAGCACCACCTGGCCGTGGATCTCGCGCTCGCCCAGCCGACCGACCAGCGTCTGGCGAGCGAGGAAGTCCCCGCGCCCGGCCAGCTGAGCGACCGGCACCAGCTCGCCCGGATAGCGCAGCTGCGACGGGTCGACAACCTTAGGCGCGCAGCCACACAGCCCGAGCAGCACCAGCGATCGCAGCCACCGCGACCGCATCGACTTCATCGCTCGCCTCGCTCCCCGAGCAGCATCGCCACCGGCGCCAGCACCAGGCTCAGCAGCACGCCGAGCCCCACCGTCACACCGATCGCCCGCAAGGCCGGGCTGTCCGACATCCCCAGGAGGCCGAAGGCCAGCACCGTCGACAGACACGCGATCACCACGCTCAGCAGCGTCGCCGTGAAGCCCTCCGGGTCGCCCCGGCTCTCGGCGAGGAACACCCCGTAGTCGACCCCCATGCTGAGCACGAGCAGCAGCGCCACCACGTGCAACAGGCCAATACCCACCCCGCACATCGCCAGCACCCCGAGCGTGGCCCCCGCGGCCAGCACCGCCGGCGCGAACGCGGCCATCGCCACCCCGAGCCGGCGATAGCGCAGCAGCACCAGCGCGAACACCCCGAGCAGCCCGAACAGCACCAGCTCGAGCGTGCGCGCCCGGTAACCCGCGAAGGCCGTCGCCATCGCCTCAGCCTGGTCGAAGTAGTGGCTGCCCGGCACCGCCGCCAGGCGCCCGCGCAGCGCCGCCCCGTCGCTCACCCCGCGCAGCAGGCTCAGCACCGCCACCGTCGGCTCGGCCCCCGCGAGCTCGACGCGAAACGACCGCACCAGCTCGGCGAGCGGCGTCCCGGCCAGCTCCGCGGGCCGCAGCGGACCTGGCCCCGAGGACATGTCCGCGAAGAAGCCCGCGAAGCTGCCGGCACGAAAGCCCTCCGCCACGAAGGCCGCGTCGAGCCGCGCCGGCAGCCCCGGCTCCTGCAACGCCGCCAGGCTCGCCCGCTGCGCCGCCGCCGAGCGCACGAAGCTGTGCAGGCTGCGAAACTCCGCCACCTCGCCGGCCGCCCGCGCGGCCGTCAACACCGCGAACACCGCGTCGTTGCTCACCAGCGCCGCCTCCTCGGCCGCCGCGAGGTCCGGCCCGCTGCCGATCGCCACCACGAAGCGGCCGCTGTCCATCCGCGCGACCCGGCCGCGCACGCGCTCGTCCTCCGCCAACATCACCGGGTCGGTGCTGGTCAGCAGCTTGATGTCATCACTGAACGAGATCCTCGGCACCCCGATCGCCGCCGCGATCACGGCCGCGATCGGCAACGCCAGCAACAGCCCCCGCGCCCGCCGCAGCCGCACGACCATGCGCCCGAGCCCCGCCGCCGCCAGCACCGCCAGACGCCCCGGCCGGGCCCCAGCCGGCAACATGCTCGGCAACCAATACCGTGTCGCCACCACCGCCGTCAGCACCCCGACGCTGGCGAACACCGCGACCTCGCGCAGCCCCGGGAAGCTGGTCCACGCCAGCCCGGCGAAGCCCGCGATCGTCGTCAGCGCCCCGAGCCACAGCCCCGCCGACATCTTGCGCGCGCTCGCCTCGGGCCCTGCTGGCGCCGGCGCCAGTAAATAGTGGTTGAACAGGTGCACCGAGTAATCGATGCACACCCCGATGAGCGTCGCCCCGAACGCCAGGGTCAACCCGTGCACCGTCCCGAACAGCAGCAGACAGGCCGCCAGCGCCGCCAGCACGCCCGCCAGCAGCGGCAGCAACGCCAGCACGATTAACCGCACCGAGCCGAACATCAGCGCGAACAGCAGCACCAGCCCGAGCAGCGACACCGTCGAGATGCGCTGGATGTCGGCCCGCATGCTGTGCTCCGCGGCCAGCGCGAAGCGGGCCACGCCGCTCTGCTCGAGCGTCACGCCCTCGCCGAGACCACTCGCGGCGGCCGTGATCGCCGCCTGCAGGGGCGCCTGCGCGGCCGCGTCGAAGGGCGAGTGCCGCGTGGCCAGCAACACCAGCGCGTGCCGACCCTCGGCGAGAAACTGCCCTTCCACCACCTCGAGTCCGCCCGCCCGCGCCGCCTCGAGGCGCCGCAGCTGCTGCGGATACAACAACAGCGGATCCGCCGGCGCCACGCGCTTGACGATCTGCCCGGTCGGCCGCCCGAGCTCCTGCTTCAGCGCCACCGCGGCCGCCCGCAGTCCCGCGTCGGACAACCTGTCCTTCGGGTCATCCAGCAAGAAATTCCGGCGCGGGAAGTAGAGCTGATGGATCGCCTCGCCGTCGATCGGCCCCGGCCCCGTGCGCAGCCACGCGACCTCCGGGTCCCCCGCCAGCGCCTCGCCCAGCCGCCGCGCCGCCGCCAGCGCGGGCGCCGGATCGTCGCCCTCGGCCTGCACGCTCAGCACGATCGTCCGCGTCAGCTCCGACTGCGCCAGCTGGCGCGAGATGCCGGCCAGGCGCGCGTCGCTCTCGTCGGCCATGAAGTGCGTGATGTCGGTCGTCACCGCCATCCGCGACCAGCACAGCGCCGCCAGCCCGGCCAGCAACAGCCAGCCGAGCAGCGCCCGCGCGACGCGACCTCTCGCCACCTCCACCGTGGGCCCCTCGCCTCTAGCGCTGACCCGGCAACCGGAACAGCGCGGTCAGCTCTTCCGCGGTGAAGCGGCGACCGGTGTCGACCTCGCTGAAGGTCGTGATCGTCTCGTCGCCACCGACCTCGACCACCCGCATGCTCTCGAGCGCCACCTCGTGCCCGACGAGCTCGAGGCGCTCGATGATCTGCGTCATCGGGGCCACCCGCGGGCGCAGGCGCAGCGACCACCGGGCCACCCCGTCCGCGCCCACCGGCAGCGCCTGCAGCTCCATCGTGTACATGCGCTCCAGCGCGGCCCGATCGCCCGCGAAGATCTTGACGAAGCTGTCGACGAACAGGCGCAGCACCGGGTTCTGCGTCAGCGACAGCGTCTCGCTCCCGCCCGCGTCGGCGAAGCGCAGCGAGCCCTCGTCGATCAGCACCGTCGCCGGCGCCGGCGCCGTGATGTGGCGGACCAGCCGACCCTTCGGCGCGAAGTACAGCATGCCCTCGTTGACCAGCGGCGCCGCCAGCAGCGCCATCCGCTTCTCCTCGCGAAACTTGGCCGACAGCCCCGACATCGCCGCGAAGCGAGCCAGCAGCTGCTCGAGCTCCGGCGTGCTGCTCGCCGCGACCACGGTCACCGGCGCCTGCGCTCCCGCCGGCGCCCCCGCCAGCACCCCGGGCAGCCCGATCATGGCCACGAGCAGCCACGCGCAACACTTGGGGCTAAAGGCGCTGGAGCAGGTCATCGGGGGTCTCCGGGAGCATGCGGCCGTCGGCGTCGGTCGTGATGAGGATGGTCTGACCGCGCGCCGAGCAGCGGTCCTGACTGAGGTTGCGGATCCTGTACGCGATCACCAGCCGCGGCGCCACGCTGACGAACCACGCGCTGACCCGCGCCCGCTCGCCGTAGGCCAACGGGAAGGTGTGGCGGCAGTGGCTGTCGACCAGCAGCAGGCGGTAGCCGAGCTCGCGGATCTGCGGGACATCGAGCGAACGCGCGCGCAGCAGCGCCGTACGCCCGAGCTCCATGTACTTGTAATAGTGCCCGTGCCACACGATCTGCAGCACATCGACGTCGTGAAACGGCACCTCGAGATCGACGTGGACCTCGTGCAAGCGGCCACGCGCTGCCAGTGAACTCTCACTCACGGGAAGTCGACCTCCCCCATCGGCAGCGAGCCAGTCAGCGAGCCCCCCAACGAGTCACCCCGCAGCATCGCCAGCACCGCCGCGATGTCGTGGTCCATCCGCCGATCGGCGTCGACCATCGCCACCCGCGCGCGCACGGCCGCGTGCATCGCCAGCGTGCGCGGCCCGCAGCGCAGCCCGCCGCGCAGGTCGACCGCCTGCGCCATCGTCAGCACCGCGATCGCCGCCACCGTCTCGGTCAGCTCGACGATGCGCAGGCAGTCGCGGGCCGCGATCGTCCCCATGCTGACCTTGTCCTGGTTGTGGCACTCGGTCGAGCGCGAGAAGACGCTCGCCGGCATCGTCAGCTTGAGCGCCTCGGCGGCCAGCGCCGAGCTCGCGATCTGCATCGCCTTGAAGCCGTGGTGCGCCGCCCGATCTGGACCTGTCCTTCCGACCAGGTTCGCCGGCAGCCCGTGGTTCATGTCCGGGTTGCAGACCTGGGCGATCTGGCGGTCGACGAGGTCGGCGAGGTTGGCCACCGCCGTCTTGAGCCCGTCGAGCGCGAAGCAGGCGTGCCCGCCGTAAAAATTCCCGCCGTGCAGCACCTCGCCGGTGTCGGGGTCGATCAGCGGGTTGTCGTTGGCCCCGTTCGCCTCGATCTCGAGCGACTCGCGGATCCACGGCAGCGCGTCCAGCAGCACCCCGATCACGTGCGGGGCGCAGCGCACCGAGTAGCGGTCCTGGATGCGCTCCTGGCTCGGTCCGCGCCGCGGATCGTCCGCTCCAGCCCCGCCGAGATCCTCGCGGATCCACCGCGCACACGCCCGCTGCCCCGGGTGCGGCTTGGCCGCGAAGATGCGGTCGTCGAAGTGCCCCGGGTTGCCGCCCAGCACGTCCGACGCCATCGCCGTGATCGCCGCGCACAGCCGGCCCAGCCGCTGCGCGCGCGCGTAGCCGAGGCAGCCGAGCCCGACCATCACGCTGGTCCCGTTCATCAGCGCCAGGCTCTCCTTCGGCGCCAGCGTCAGCGCCGGCAGCCCCGCGGCCTGCAGCGCCGCCGCGGCCGCGACCACCTGTCCCTTCGACCAGCACTCGCGCTCGCCGACCAGCGCCGCGACCACGTACGACAGCGGCGTGAGGTCCCCGCTCGCCCCCACCGAACCCTCCGCCGGGATGCACGGCAGGACCCGGCGCTCGAGCAGCGCGCACAGGTGCTCGAGCACCACCGGCCGCACCCCCGACCACCCGCCCGCCAGCGCCGTCAGGCGCACCGCCACCACCGCCGCGGCCTCGACCTCGTCGAGCAGGCGCCCGGTCCCGCAGCCGTGGAAGCGCATCAGGTTGATCGGCATCTGGGCCACGTGCTCGGGCGCCACCGCCGTCACGCACGAGTCGCCGAAGCCCGTGTTGACCCCGTACACCACCTCGCCCGCGCCCAGCCGCCGCGCGAGCTGCTCGGCGCCGGCAGACAGGCGGGCGCGAAAGCCCGGGTCCGGATCGAGGCGCGGCTGGGCGCGCCCCTCCGCGATCGCCACGATCTCCGCGATCGTCCGCCGCCGCCCGTCGATCAACACCACGTCAGTCACCGCGGCTCCTCGGGTGCCCGCCAGAAATCATAGAAGTTGAACCAATTGTCGGGCGCCAGCCGGCAGTAGTGCTCGAGGCGATCGGCGTAGCGCTGGACATGGGCGGCGAGGGCCGCCTCGCGGGCGCCCCGCGGCAGTTCTAGATGCTCCCCCAGCGGCTCGCAATACAGATCGTAGCGGTTCGGGGCCCGGTACAGGCCGAAGGTGAGGAAAACCGGGCAGCGCAGCAGCGCCGCGAGCGTGTACGGTCCGGTCGGGAACCGGGCCCTCGCCCCGAGGAACTCGGCCGTCGCCGTCTTGTCGTTGACCCCGACCCTGTCCCCGAGGATCGCCACCAGCTCGCCGCGCTCGATCGCCGCCTGCACCGCGAAGATGTAGCTCGTGTCCTTCGGATCGATCTCGATGACCCGCCCGCGAAAGTCGGCGCCCACCGTCGCCAGGAAGCTGTTGATCATCCGCGCGTTGTGAAAGTACGCGAGGATGTTGACCACGAACTCGCGGTCCTTGCTGAGCGCCCGCATCACCTCGAAGGACCCGAGGTGCGCCCCCAGCAGGATCGCCCCGCGTCCGTCCGCCCGCAGGCGCTCGAGGTGCTCCTGCCCGTGCGCGTGCAGCTCGAAGCGCCGCGTCTCGCCGCGGACCAGGAACACGCGATCGAGGGCGCACACCGCGAAGTTGTAGATATTGCGGTAAGCCCCCCAGAAGCCCGCCGGGCGCCCGACCCGGCGCAAGAAGTCCTGCGCCGCCCGCCGCGCCGGCCCGGCGAAGATCGCGTAATAAAACACGATCACCCGCAGCAAGAGCCCCGCCCCGCGGCGACCGAACACGCGACACACCACGAGCACCGCTCGCACGCCGAGCACCGTGCCCTTCTCGCGGCGCACCATCCACGCCCGGTCGTCAGCGGTCTCCGCCATCTCGCTCACCGCGCCGCCGGCAGACTCCGCGGCCCGCGCCCGAGCAGCCGCAGCAGCGGCCGCCACAGCAACGCCGTCATCGCCAGCCGCGTGTGCATCCCCGCGATCCGGAGATTGTCCCGCAGCATGTGAAAGTGCGACACCCCGCCCTCGTCGCGCCCGAGGTAGCGGACCTGCGTCGGCAGGTTGACGATCGGCACCCCCATCCAGGCCATGCGCACCGCGATCTCGATGTCGAAGTCCATGCGGTCGCCGGTGCGTGGCACCGCCAGCGCCGCCGCCAGCGGATACACCCGAAACCCGCACATCGGGTCCGTGATCACCCCGCGGCCGACCTCCACCGCCGTCCAAAATAGCGTGATCTTGCGGCCGATCAGCCGCCCCAGCGGCGCCGTCGCGTCGTACTCGGGCGCACCCAACACCAGCGCCTCCGGCCGGGCCTGCGCCGCCGCCAGGAAGCGCGGGATGTCCTCCAGCTGGTGCTGCCCGTCGGCGTCCACCTGCAGCGCGTGCGTGTAGCCGAGCTCGCGCGCGTACGCGAAGCCCGTCTTGACCGCCGCCCCCTTGCCGCCGTTGACCGCCCGCCGGGTCGTGTGCGCCAGCCCCTCGCGCCCGAGCTCCGCCACCGCCTCGCGCCCCGCCGCCGCGCTGCCGTCGTCGACCACCACCACGTCGGCCATCTGCGCCCGCACCCGCTCCACCACCGCCCGCACCGTCAGCGGGTTGTCGAAGGTGGGGATCAGCGCGCACACCCGGAACTCAGCCACCTGTCCCTCCGGACATGTCCTCAAGGCCACTCGCAAACTCGCCCGAGAAGTCGAGCACGCCCGCGCTGCACTGCTCCCCCGCGCGGGCCAACGTGAAGCTCAGCTGCCGCCGCGGCGCGTCGAGGCGCAGCTGCAGCTCGAGCTCGTCGCCCGGCGCGATCGCCCGGCGAAACTTGAGCCGGGCGATCCGCCGCGGCTCGCCGAGCTCGGGGTACAGCGCCCGCGCCCGCGCCAGCACCAGCGCCACCAGCTGCGCCACCCCGGGCAGCACCGGCAGGCCGACGAAGTGCCCGCGGAAGAACGCCAGGTCGCGCGGCACCTGGACCGCGAAGCGGTGCCCACCGGCGACCTCACGCTGCTCCCGGATCACGAACTCCGTGCGCGGCGGCCCCTCCTTCGCCGCCGGGCGCTCGAACAGCGCCAGCAGGCTCGCCCGCGTCAGCTTGCCGCTGGCCTCCCGTGGCAGCCGCGGCACGACCTTGATCTTGCGCGGCACCACCACCGGGTCGAACCACTGCAACAGCCCCTGCCGCACCCGCGCCACCAGCTCGGCGTCCGGCCCCGGCGTCCGGGCGACCACCGCCGCCACGATCTCCTGCCCGCGCGGCCCCTCCACCGCGCTCGCGGCGACCGCCGCGTCGGCCAGCCACGCCTGGGCCAGCAGGCGCTGCTCGACCTCCGCCAGCGCCACCCGCTTGCCGCCGATCTTCAGCACCCCGTCGCGCCGCCCGAGCAGACGGAAGCGGCCGCCCTCGACCACCTCGATCACGTCCTCGCAGGCGAAGGGGATCGCGGCATCGGGCGGCAAGAAGGGCGAGCGCAGCAGCAGCCGCCCGCTCGCGTCGGCCACGATCTCCACCCCCGGCAGCGCCGCCCAGGTCGCCTCGAGCGCCCCCGGCAGGTGCCGCCGCCACGCGATCCCGCCGGTCTCCGAGGCCCCGTAGATCTCCGTCACCGCCAGCCCGAGCCCGCCGAGCGCCGCCGCCGTCTCGCTCGGCAGCGCCGCGCCCGACGAGAACACCCCCGCGAAGCTCGGCAGCTCGCCCGCGTCCAGCACCGTCAGGCTGCGCAAATGGATCGGCACACTGACCAGCAAATCAGCCGCGTGCCGCCTCGCCGTCGCCGCCACCGTCTCGGCGTGCAGCGGCGTCTCGCGCACGAAGCTCGCCCCCGCCGCCAGCGGCATCAACACGCTGAACAGCAGCCCGTAGAGGTGATGCGGCGGCACCGTCGCCACCACCCGCCGCGCCGGCGTCACCGCGAAGCAGCGCGCCAGCGTGGCCGCCTCGCCCAGCAATTGCGCCGCCGTCTTCGGGCAGGCCTGGTGCGCCCCCGTGCTGCCCGAGGTGTACACGGTGGCGATCACCCGCGCCCCGTCGATCCCCGCGAGCCCCGCCGGACCTGTCCCCGGGGACAGCTCCTCCCCGACCCCGACTGCGTTCGCCGAAGCTGTCCCCGGGGACAGCTCATCCGCCCCGCCGACTGGCCCCGACGGACCTGTCCCGGGGGACAGCTCATCACCCAGCCACGGCCGCAGGTCGAACTCATCGGGCGTGTCCGTGTCGTGCAGCAGCGCGACCACCCCCGGTCGCCGCCGCAGCGCCCGGACCGTCTCCGGCGCCGCGTTCGGCGGCAGCGCCACCGCGTGCCCGCGCTCCCACGCCGCCAGGACCGCGACCGCCACGTGGTAGCGATCGCCGCACACCACCAGCACCTCGCTCCCCGGCCCCGGCGGCGGCAGGCGCCGCGCCACCGCCAACACATCGCGCAGCAGATCGCTCCCGCGACGGACCCCGTCGGCCCCGAGCGCCACCAGATCCCCCGCGGCGTGGGCCACCGGACGAAACAGCGAGGGTCCGTTTGCGACGTCGTTCATGCGCGGCGGAGGAAGCGGGCCAGCAGGCGGTCCGGCAGCGAGTCCCCAAATTGCTGGAACACCCGCTTGCGGACCAGGAACTCGAGCGTGAAGCCGAACCCGACCAGGATATACGCCAAAATTCCGGTGTACAGCGCCCACCACGACACCGGCGCCGCCGCGGCCAGCCCCGCGCACGCGGCCGCGTTGGCGGCGAAGAACCAGCACCACCAGGCCGTGACCTTGCGACAATACGCCGGTCCGCCCTCCGGTAATTCGGGCTCCTGGAGCCGCGCATAGCGCTCCACCAGCGACACCGGCCCGCGCAGCGACGCCGCGAAGTTGGCCAGCAGGGTCAGGTTCACCAGCACCGGCAGCGCCAGATAAAACCGCGGCTCGGCCAGCGCCGCCCCGAGCCCCACGAGCCCCGCCAGCGCCAGCGGCAGGCGGACCACCGCCCTGCGCTGCTCCGCCGGCGCCGCCCACACGCGCAGCGCCAGGTTCGGCAACAACAGCCCCAGCATCACCAGCCCCAGCGATCGCGGATCCAGCCGCGAGACCCCGAAGTACAGCGCCGCCGGGTAGCCGATCACGATGAGCGCGCGGACCACTGCGAGCACGACGCGCAAGCGATCAGGCCGCCTGCTGCTCGTGGATGAAGGTCGCCAGGTTGTTCACCGACGCGAAGATGTGCCGGTTCTGGGCGTCGTCGGCCTTGGTCTTCACGCCGTACTTCTTGTTGATCGCCATCGCCAGCTCGAGCACGTCGATCGAGTCGAGCCCGAGCCCCTCGACCAGCAACGGCGCCTCGGGGTCGATGTCGTCGGGGCTCATGTCCTGCAGCATGAGCGCCTCGATGATGAGCTCCTTGATCTCGCGGACCAGGGGTGCGGGCGGGGCGGCGGCGGTCGACATCGGAGGCGCATCCTAAGGGCAGCCCTCCGGCTTCGGCAAGCCGCCAGGCGGCATTTGCCCGCGCAATGCGCAATTTCGGTCACTTTCCTCCAGCCAGCCCCAGGTCTACGCTCCCGGGCCCATGACAACAGCCAGCACCCCCCGCGTCGCCGTGGTCACCGGCGGCGGCAGCGGCATCGGCCGCGCCACCGCCCTCCTCTTCGCCGAGAGCGGCTACGCCGTCGCCATCTGGGACATGGCGGAGCAGGCCGGCCACGACACCCTGCAGGCGATCACCGCCGCCGGCGGCGTCGCCGTGTTTCACCGCGTCGACGTGAGCCAGGCCTCCTCCACCGTCGAGGCCGCGGCCGGCGTGCGCGCCCAGTTCGGCCGCGTCGACGTCCTGATCAACAACGCCGGCATCGTCCGCGACGCCCAGCTGGTCAAGGTCCGGGACGGCAAGGTCGTCGCCCAGATGAGCGAGGAGCAGTTCGACGCCGTCGTCAACGTCAACCTCAAGGGCGTGTTCAACTGCACCCAGTCGGTCGTCCCCACGATGATCGAGCAGCGCTACGGTCGCATCGTCAGCACCTCCTCGGTGGTCGGCCTCTACGGCAACTTCGGCCAGACCAACTACGTCGCCGCCAAGGCCGGCGTCATCGGCATGACGAAGGTCTGGGCCCGCGAGCTCGGCAAGTACAACATCACCGCCAACGCCGTCGCCCCCGGCTTCATCGCCACCGAGATGGTCAAGTCGATCCCGGAGAAGGTGATGCAGCACATGATCGAGCACACCCCGGTCGGCCGCGTCGGCCAGCCCGAGGACATCGCCCGCGCCTACCTCTTCCTCGCCGACGAGCGCTCGAGCTTCATCACCGGCGCCGTGCTCAGCGTCGACGGCGGCAGCGTCACCGGCACCTGATCGTCCTCTGCCCCTGACGACCCGTCGATGCCCCTGTACATGCACAAGCTGCCGTGCAACTTCGGCGTCGCTGCGCAGCATCGCTCCGGGGCGGGGCGCGGGGCAGCGCGGGTACGTTGTTCCTCGCCCGCGTTGCGGCGGCTGAGAGAAACGACTAGCGTTGTCGCCTGTGACGGACGACGACGATCGGTGGCTCCCCGAGCTCCTGCGGGAGCAGGGCTACCGCGGCCAGATACGTCAACATGGCTGGTATGAGTGCCTGGTCTGGCGCGGCGAGGAGCGCTGGCTCGGCCACGGCGTCGACGCCCACGCGGCGCTCGAGCACCTCCTCGCGCAGATGTTCCCGTCGCTCGCCGCCCGCGCGCTCTACGATCGCTGGGCCACTGTCACAACCCCCGAGGCGACCCCGGAAGCGACCGAGCCGCCGACGGCTCCGATCGCGGCCAGCACCCCGCTCACATTCCCCGTCACCACCACCACGGACCCGCTCCCGACCGCCGCCCGGCCCGAGCCAGCGCCGGTCGCAGCGGAGCCCGAGCGTCGCCCGTTCGAGCCCCCTCGCGTCGGCGAACGCCTGATCCTCTCGCTCCCCACCTACCCCGCCGCCGCGATCGCCGAGGCCCGCGAGACCCTCGAGGATATCCTCAAAGAGATCGCCGACGCCCGCCCCGACTTCGCGCTCATGGCCCCGCGCCTGCAGAAGATCCACATGCTCGGCTGGATCTGTCGCGCCCGCGGCCTCGACGAGCAATTCACCGGCGAGCACAAGGTCGCAATCCTCGTCCGCCGCGTCGCCCACGAGCTCACCAATATCAGCAAGATCATGTGGCCCGGCTCGGTGCAGGCGCTGCAGATGAACGCCCGCCCCGACTGCGTGGTCGGCGAGCTCGGCGTCAAGACAGCCAGCCTCGTGCGCACCTGGAACGACGCCAGCGAGTACGTCCAGACCCACCGCGAGCGCGCCATGCACTCGGATGTCCCGCTCGACGACTACGGCTGGGCCGACGACCTGCGCCGCCCGCAGACCGGCGACCCGCGGCAGATCCTCCGCGACGCCCAGCTCACCGTCGAGACCCTCGCCGGCGCCGCCCAGGAGCCCCCGCCCCGCCACCTCAGCACCCCGCCCGAGGAGCTCGGCCAGGACTCGATCGACGCCCTCGTCAAGCACGTCCAGCAGCTGCGGGCGATCCGCATCCACAGCCTCCAGCCCGAGCTGTGGGGCTGCGTCATGGGCCGCCTGCGCTGGCTCTCCGGTCGCCTCGGCGACCGCGCCCCCGCCCTCCGCAAGTGGCTCGACCCCGAGTTTCGCCCGCCCGTCGACACCTCGCGCGCCGCCGCCGCCCAGAGCGAGCAGCTGCGCCAGCGCCAGCTCGCCGTCCGCAGCGAGCGCGAACAGCTGAGCGCCACCCAGACGACCCAGCTCGGCGCCTGGCTGCTCCGCGCCTTCGACGCCTTCAACACCCCCGACGTCGCCGCCCTCGTCGGCGACCTCCGCCCCGTCATCCTCGAGCTCGACGACGACGCCCTCCCGGACGCCGACCGCCGCCTCCGTCGCCGCCTCCGCGACCTCAAGTCCCACCTGCGCAACGCCCCCGAGGGCGACGAGCCCGAGCTCGAGCAGGACTACGACAGCATCAAGATCGACCTCACCAGCGTCACCCCGAACGAGGCCGACGACGACTCCCTCGCCGCCCTCGTCCGCGCCCGCGTCCGCGGCAAGTCGGCCCTGTTCGTCAGCAACCGCGACGACCCCGATCTCAAGGCCAAGCTCGAGGACCAGCTCGGCCTCGACATCAGCTGGTGCGACGGCAACCCGCGCAAGGTCCAGGCCCAGTGCGAGAGCATCGCCCGCCGCAGCTACGACCTCGTGCTGATCGCCACCGGCTTCCAGGCGCACACGATCGACGGCATCCTCGCCCGCGCCGCGCGGGCCGGCGGCGTCCCCTACGTCCGCGTGTTCAAGGGCCGCCCCCTCGCGTGCGTCCGCGCCCTCGCCCGCAGCCTCGGCATGCACGAGGGCTGAGCAAGCCGTCGCCGACGCTCACCGGCGCCCTCGCCCGCCGCGCCAGGGCCCCACCCGCGCCCTCGCCCGCTGCGCTAAGCTCCGCCCGGAGGCCGGGTGGGCGAGGACTGGGAAGCACGCCTGCGGGCGCTCGAGCGTGAGAACGCCGTCCTGCGCGAGCGCTGCCACCAGCTCGACGTCATCAACGAGCTCGCCGCCTCGCTGCTCTCCTCGCAGACCGACCTCGACGACATCCTGTGGGACGTCGCCAACAACGCGGTCCCCCGCCTCGGCCTCGAGGACTGCGTCATCTACCTCCTCGACCCCGGCGGCGAGCACCTGATCCAGCGCGCCGCCTTCGGCCCAAAGAACCCGCGCGGCCGCGAGATCCTGGCCCCGATCCAGATCCGCGTCGGCCAGGGCATCGTCGGCGCCGTCGCCCGCAGCGGCGAGGTCGTGCTCATCCCCGACACCCGCGCCGACCCGCGCTACATCTGCGACGACCAGCCCCGCCTCTCCGAGCTCGCCGTCCCGATCTTGCACGACGGCCGCGTGATCGGGGTGATCGACTCGGAGCACAGCCAGGCCGGCTTCTTCACCGCCGTCCACCGCGAGCTCCTCACCATCATCGCCTCGATGACCGCCTCGCGGGTCAGCCGCGCCCTCCTCGACGAGCGCCTGCGCGAGGCCCACGGCGAGCTCGAGGCCCGCATCGCCGAGCGCACGCGGGCCCTCTCCGCCGAGCGCGACCGCAGCGATCGCCTGCTCCGCAACACCCTCCCCGGCCCGATCGCCCGCCGCCTCCAGGCCGGCGAGGAGCGCATCGCCGAGCACTTCGACGCCGTCACCGTCCTGTTCGCCGACATCGTCGGCTTCACCCGCATGGCCGCCGCCCGCAGCCCCGAGGCGATCGTCGACCTACTCGGCCGCGTCTTCACCGAGTTCGACGCCCTCAGCGACCGCCTCGGCGTCGAGAAGATCAAGACCATCGGCGACGCCTACATGGCCGTCGCTGGCGTCCCCACCCCGAGGCCCGACCACCAGGAGACCATCGCCGCGATGGCCCTCGGCATCCTCGCCGCCGTCGATCGCGTCAACCTCGAGCTCGGCACCCGCCTCGCCGTCCGCGTCGGCATGCACAGCGGCCCCGTCGTCGCCGGCATCATCGGCACCCGCAAGTTCGCCTACGACCTGTGGGGCGACACCGTCAACACCGCCAGCCGCATGGAGTCCCACGGCGTCGCCGGCCGCGTCCACGTCGACCACTCCACCTTCCTCGCCCTCCAGCACAGCCACCGCTTCGAAGCCCGCGGCAGCATCGAGGTCAAAGGCCTCGGCCCCATGACCACCTACTTCCTCCTCGGCCCCCGCTGAGGCGCTGCGCGGACGCCTCGCGCTGCGCGGACACCTCAGCGCTTCTTCTGCTTCGCCTTCGGCTTGCGCGGCGGCGCCTTGCGCACGTTGCCCGGCGCCGTGCAGCCCTTGCGCAGGTCGTCGAACACCTGGCCCGGCGCACACGACTGCACGCTCGGTACGCCCTTGAGACACTCGATGTACTTCGTGCCGTCATGCGGGTGCGCGTAGCGGCCCTGGTCGACCGGACAGGTGAACTCGGCGGCGCGCGCCGACGCAGCGGTGAGCAGACCGCAAGTGACTCCGAGGAGCAGCACCCTCATGGTTCGCATGCCCCATGGGTACCACACGTCGACCGCGGACTTGAAGCAAGCGGCAGGTCCGATCAGACCCCGCAGATCTGGGCCGTGAACTCCCCCGCCGGTGACAGGTCGAGGCCCGGCAGCGGCCCGACCCCGCAGAAATGGCCGGCCTGCGGCTGCCCGGGCGGCGGATCGTCGGCGGCATCCAGCTCGATGAACGCCAGCGACTCCGCCGACAGCATGAAGCGCTCCGCCACGCAGCCCGCGCCCCCCACCTCGAAGAACAACGGGCGAAGGCACCGAACCACCCCGTCCGCACGCCGACCACTGCGCCTGGCTGACCGGAACGCGGCCCGCCATGCCCGTCAGCGGCGCGCAACGTCGCAGGCGAGCGCAGCGTGCCCGCCAGCGCGCGCTGCCGGGGACGAAGCTCCGCGGCTGCGCCAGCGCGTCGTTGCGGATCACCAGGGCGCTCATCAGCCCCCCGTGTCGCTGCACAGCCCCGGAGCGCGCCGTCCAGCGGGATGCCGTCGCATCGAACTCGCCCACGGGCATCGAAGTCGACCGGATCATCCCGCCGCCGCCGCCGCCCAGCCCCGGCATCGGCGCGCCGTCGCCTGTCGCCGGTGACCGGGTCCCCCGCCGCGCGTCGGCGGCGGATCGGGTCGCCGGGGCCCGGGCCGTCGCCCGCCTCGCCCGACCGTCGACGCCGTCGCAGCATCCCCGCAGCCGCCGAGACCCACCAGGCACACTCCGAAGATCCGCCAGCCTATGCGCATCGCGCCCAAACCGTCGGTGATCGTACACCCACGGCCAGCCAGAGCGACCAAGGCCCCTATGTCGTAAGGGACATGTTCGTGGGGCCATGTCGCGCCCTCAGGGCCGGTGCGGTCCGGCTTCTCGGCGACGCCGACCGCACCGTCCTGAGCGGAGGCTTGCCGTGCCGGGGGGCCGAGAGGGGGGTCGACCGAGTCCGGCGTAGACCCGGGAATCACCCCGGCGACGGTGTGTCAGGCCGTGTGAGGGCGACCCCCCTCTCGGTCCTCCGGCTTCTCGAGCATCCGCGGACGCCCAGCCGGACCGCACCGGCCCGTGCGACGTCCTCCGCGCCGCCAAGGTACTACCCCGCCAGCGGGCGCTTCGCCGGACCGCACCGGCCCGTGCGACGTCCTCCGCGCCGCCAAGGTACTACCCCGCGAGCAGCCGCTCCGCGTCGACCAGCATGTCCTCGTGATCGAAGGCCAGGTCCTCCCCGCGCAGCTCCGCGATCGCCACGAAGCGGGCCTCGCCCGCGTCCTCGCGGCTGCGCGGCGCCTGCCCGTCTCGCGTCACCCGGCACAGATACGCCTCGGCGACCACCCGCCCGCGGGGGTCGCGGTCTGCTCGCGCGTAGCGGCCCACCAGGCGCTCGACCACCACATCGAGGTCCGTCTCGTCCTTCACCTCGCGCAGCAGCGCCGCCGCGGCGCTCGCCCCCGACGCCACGAACGTGCCCGGGAAGGCCCGCTGCCCGCGAAACGGCGGGTTCTTGCGGGTGATGACCAGGACCCGCCCCTGCCCATCCAGCACGATCGCCGCCGCGGCTTGCAGCGGCCGCGGCGGCGACGACTCGATGCGCAGACGGATCCGCCCCGCGATCGCCCACACCAGCACGACCAGCAGCACCGCCGAGAAGCCGCCGTTGATCAGCGCCGCCAGCCGCCGCCCCTCGCTCACGCTGTCGGCCGTGCCGAGCAGCAGCGACGCGAAGTCGGCCAGCACGCCCAGGCTAAACAGGGTCCCGAGCGTACCGAGCCGACGATCGGCCCGCGCCTGGTCATCCGCGCTGCGCCGCTGATACAGGTGCTGCAGCCCGTCGTGCAGGGTGTCGAACTTCTCGCCGATGCGGGCCACGATGCCGCCGCGCTCGAGGTTAAACTCGCCGAGCAAGTGGCGCAGCACCGCCGAGTAGTGCTGCCGCCGGTTGCTGTCGAGCTCGTTGTAGATCTCGCTCATCTTCATCTGCAGCGCGCCGCGGATCTGCCGCAGGTCCCGCAGCTTGTCCTCGATCGCCACCAGATCGAAGAAGTCGTCCCGCGCCTGTCGCATCAGCAGCACGTCGAGCGACTCGTTGATCGAGAACATCGCAAAGTGCATCGCCCGCAGCTGCGCCGTCGGCAGCAGCACATACGGCCGCATGTAACTGTCCATGAAGCGGCGCATGTTGTCGGGCGCGAGGTACAGAAAGCCCGAGTTCTTGCGCAGCAGGTGCAGCTCCGACAGCCGGTTGGACAGGTTGCCGGCCACCCGCTGCGCGTACAGCTCGTCGCTGTAATCAGGCCACGCCCCCGAGTACACCTCCGTCCACGCCCCGAGCGCGCGCCGGTGCAGCTGCACGTTCTCCCGCGTCCACGCCGGCGCCGCCGGCAGCACCTCGTCGCAGATCACCATCACGAAGATCGGGCTGTTGGTGTCGAGGCGCAGCGCGCTGCTCACCTTCAGCGAGGCCAGCCGGCGCAGCCGCTCGGCCGCGATCAACGGCGCCTGCTGGACCAGCACCGGCTCGATCGCCCGCCGCCGCGCCGCCTGTTCCGGGTCCCCGCAAGTACTCCACCAATCGAAGTGCCCGAGCTTGTCGTAGACCAGCCCTGTGCTCGTCGTGGTACGGGAAGCCGTCGACGAAGGTGCACCAGCTCCCGCGGATCGCCACGCTCCCAGCATCGCCACGCACGCGCCCTGCAGCCCCGGGTCCCACGCCAGCGCCGCCAGCCGCTCGCGCGTCACCCCGCGGATCTCCGCCTCCAGCGTCGCCGCCAGCTCGCCCGCCCGCGCGTGCGGGTCGACCTCGGCCGCGTTCACGAACGCCGACACGAACCACACCTCACGCTGCGGGACAAACTTCAGGTCGCTCATACCGGGGCCCGAGGATACTCGCACAGCCTCAACCCGACACCAGCCGCACCACCACCAGCTCGCCTGTGCCCGCCAACACGAGCCTGTCCCCCGGGACAGCTTCTGCCCGCAAGCAGTCCCCCGCAGCCAGCTGCAACCCCTCCACCACCGCCGCCCCCGCCACCAGGTACACCAGCGTCGTCCCCTCCTCCCGCCCGATCTCCCGCGCCCCGTCCAGCCGCAGCCGCTCCAGCGTGTGCGTGTACACCCCGCGCCGCGTCATCACGTTGAAGTCCCGCGTCGGCCCCGCGAGCAGGCGACACACCACCCCCGCCTCACCCGCGAAATCAAACCCCGGCCCGCCTGCACGCAACGTCACCTGCTCCGCGCCCACGCGCAGCTCCATCCCCGCCCCGGTCAACACCGCGATGCTGCGATCGATCCCCGGGAAGGCCGAGAACTCGCAGTCCGCGTCGACCTCCGCCACGCTCACCCGCCACGCGAACGCCTCGGCCTCGTCCGCGGGCGCACGCGCCAGCTCGTTCGTCCACCCGAGCCCGTTCTTCCAGCGCATACGCCGGTGCTCCGCCGACCGCAGCACCACCAGGCCCGCCGAGCTCACGGCGCGTCCGCCGGGAGGTCGAGCTCCGGGTAGCGACGAAAGATGCCGCGCTCGTTGAACGCGAGCCGCCGCTCCGACGCCAGATACGCGGCGATACGCGGCCGCTGCCGCACCCGCTCGCGCAGCGCCAGCAGCCCCGGGATCGCAGGCTCGCCGCGCGCGAACGCGTTGGGGAACGCGTAGGCCAGCCCCTCGAGCGTATGAAACAGCGACAGGTCGACGTACGAGATCGCCGAACCGACCAGCTGCGTCCCGTCGCCGTTGCGGCCGAGCACCCGCTCGAAGTAGCCGAGGAAGCGCGGCATTCGCTGGGCCACGAAGAAGCCCGCCCGCTCGCGCGCCGCGACCTTCTGCTCCTCGTAATAGCCGCCGCTCGAGATCGGGTGGTGCGTGTCGTGCACCTCGCCGACGAGATCGGCGATCGTCAGCTGCAGCTGATTCGCCGCCACCCGCCCCGCCTCGTCGCCCGGCGCCAGCCCGAGCCGCGGCGCCAGCCACTGGCAGATGTTGGCCACCTGCGCGAGCACCAGCCCCCCGGCCCGCAAGATCGGCGGCGCCAGCGGGACCAGACCCCCGAGCTCGCCGCGGAGCGCTCGCATGATCGCCGGCGTCCCGCCCCCCTCCGCCTCGGGCCGCCGCGCCACGTCGACGTAGGCCGCCCCCGCGTCCTCGAGGATCATCCGGATGTACTCGCCGCGCCCCGGCAGACCCGGCCAGTAGTAAAGCTCGTAGGGCTCGTCCTGCATGTCCCTGCATAGGCCAGACCCCGCGCGTCCGCAAGCACCCGCGTTGACGCCGATCCCGCCCACTCGCTACGATGCGAGCCCATGGCCATCATCCCCGCCCCGCTCGCCCTCGGCGTCTTCTTCACCGCGATGATCGTCGGCCGCATCATCCAGGAGCGGGCCCTGGCGAAGCTCAACACCGAGGCCAAGGGCCGCCTCGTCGAGGCCTTCTCCGCCCACCGCATGGTCGCCCTGATCCCGATCGCCGCGATCGCGGCCCTCTACTTCGCGATGGCCAGCCTCGACGCCATCACCACCCAAACCTTGCTGACGATCTACCTCCCGGTCGTCCTCATCTTCGTCGCGGGCTCCCAGGTCTACGTCCACCGCAAGCTGCGGACCCTCGGCCTCGACCCCGCGTACCTGCGCGCCCACGCGATCGGCCGCGGCCTCGCTCTGATCGGCATCGCCTTCATCCTGCTCGCCGCCTGAGCGCAAGATTCCGCGGGCTGTCCCAAAGGACAGCCCGCATCCGCGCACCCAATCACCTCACTGCGGCAAGATCACGCTCTTGAGCTGCCCGCCGGTCATGTCCGAGTAGGTGTAGTGATCGCCGACGATGTCGACCTTCTTCATGGCCGGCACGTTCAGCGGGTCGATCTTCCACGCCCAGCCGGCCTCGTCGACCAGCCACACGTAGCCCTCGAGGTCGACGCTGACCCCGACCGGGATGCTGCACGGATTGAGGTTGTGGAACTTGATCAGCGTGTTGGTCTTGTGGTCGATCTGGACCAGCCCGCAGGGCCCGTTCGACGCCACCCACACGTTGCCGTTGTGGTCCGCCGCCAGCCCGCGGTGGCAGGCCTGGGTCCCGGCGATCGCCGTGAAGACCTGCGTCATCGGGTTGAAGGTCGTGACCGGCCCCGAGCAGCCGCCGTGCCACGGGTCGCCGTCCGGATCGACCGTCATGCCGTACGACTGCGTCGCCGGCGGCGGGCTCCAGCGGTCGAAGGTCGCCGGGTTGTTGATCGTGTTGATGCGGAACAGCTCGCCGCGCAGCCCCGTGAACCACACGTTCTTGTCCTTGTCGAGCGCCGCCCCGTAGGGCCCCCAGAAGGTGTCGCCCTGCACCCAATTGTTGATCACCACCGTCTCCTCGACCGCGCCGGTCATGCCGTCGAGGCGGACCATGTGCGCCGTGGCGTTGGCGACCGGCAGGAAGCCGACCCAGATCTTCGGGTCCTTGAACACGCACGCGTCCTTGTCGAAGGTGCCGGGCGTCCAGGTCACGCCGCGCGGGCCGGAGCCGATGTCGCCCTTGAACGGGTGCTGCACCGACCACATCAGGCACTCGTCCGCCTGCCAGGCCATCAGGTCGTTCTTGTTCTTCGAGGTCTCGATCATCCCGTTGTTGTTCTTGTCCTTGCAATCGTCGAGGTTGGCCGCGATCACGGCCGAGCTGCCGGTGCCGCGGTTGTTGACGATCACGAAGCGCCCGTCGAGGCTGACCGCCGTGCGGCTCGGGCTCTCCGTCCCGCCCTGCGGCCCCGTCCGGTAGCGGGCCTCCTCGATCAGCGTCATCGTGTTCACCTTCGAGACGCTGCCCTGGTCGGTGTTCGCCACCCACAGGTAGCTCTTCTCCACGTCGCCCATCCCCATCGTGTCGCCGGGCTCGCACGGCGGCATCACGCCGGTGCTCCCGCCCGTGCTCGCGTCCCCGCCCGTGCTCGTGTCGCCCACCGTCACGCCGCCCGTCGTCGCGCTCGCCTGCCCCGTGCTCGCCGTGGTGTCGGGCCCCGTGCTCACGCCGGTGGTCGTCATCCCCGCCGACTCGCTCACCGTGCCCGAGTCGCTGGTCGTCCCCGACACCGAGTTGCCGCTGGTCGGCACCGTCGTCGTCGGCTCGGTCGTCGCGCTGGTCCCGGTGCTCGCGCTGACCGTCCCCGCGCTCGTCGACCCCGCCGTGCCCGTGCCATCACCGCTGTCACCGCAGCCCGTGAGCCCGAGCCCCAGCACAACCGCGACACCCCGACCCAAGGCCCTGAAGCGAAGATTTTCCATGGTCCCGAGGCTACCGACTCCCGGGGATTTCCCCAATCGCCAAGTGCATGCACCTGGCCATGGGCCGCGCGTTGCCTCACGGGTCCCCGCGCCGCGACCAGCACCTGCCCTGACAAGGTCTTCGCCCGGGTCTTGTTGACCCCACCAGCACGCGCTGCGACGCTGCAGGCGAGTCCCGGCGAAATTCATGGTGATGAGATTTCGCCGAGCTGGTGCTGGACGCGGGTGCGTTCGGGCGTGAAGGGCTCGCCGAGGACTGTGTAGATATCGCGGGCGCGGGTGAGCAGGGCGCGGGCTTCATCGGTCTGTGCCGGGTCGGCGGCGAGGAGGGCTCGTGCCAGGTCGTGCGCTGTCGCGGCGAGGTCGGGGTCGTCGGGATCGAGGCGGGCCGCGACGAGGGTGAGGGCGGGGCGCAGGAGGTCGATCGCGGCGTCGGCGTCGCCGCGGGCGAGGTGGGCGCGGGCGAGGCTGCGGCGGGCGAGGGCGAGGTCGAGGGCGTGGTCGCCGGGGAGGGCGGCGAGCGTGGTGACGGCGGCGTCGGCTGTGGTGAGGGCGGCGTCGGGATCGGCGAGGGCGAGGGCGGCTTCGGCGAGCAGGCGGCGGGTCTCGGCGGTGATCGCTGGGTCGGGGTCGGGGAGGGCCTCGCTGATGGCGAGGGCGCGACGGAGCTGCGTGCGGGCCTCGGCGGGGAGATCGAGGCGGAGCAGGCCGGCGCCGGCGCGTTGCAGGAAGGAGGCGGTGATTCGGTGGTGTTCGCCGAAGCCGGCCTGGCAGTCGGCGACGATGTGGGCGTAGCGCGCCTGGGCCTCGCGGGGGTCGGTCAGGGCGTCGGCGAGGGTGGTCTCGGCGTTGATGCGAGTGAGTGCATCGTCGGTGGCGGTGGCGGCGAGGGCTCGCTCGGCGAGGGCGCGGGCGCTGGTGAAGCGGCGGAAGTAGCTGTCGAGGCGGGACAGGCGGATCGCGGGCCAGACGCTGCGCTGGGAGGCGTCGGCGCTGGTGAAGTCCTGGTCGAGGAAGGCGGCGAGGCGCTCGCGGGCGGCCTGCTTGCGGCCGAGGGCGTACAGGGCGGCGGCCTCGTAGGTGGCGAGCTCGAGCACGAGCGGGTGCGCGTCGCCGAGGGCGGCGCTGGCCTGGGCGATCGCGGCGCGGTACGAGGCGAGGGCGGCCTCGAAGTCGCGGGCGTCGTACTCGAGCAGGCCGAGGTTGATGCGGGTGCGGGCGAGGTCGAGGGGGGTCGGGCCCGTGGTGACGGCGAGGTCGCGGGGGGTCGGGCCCGCGGTCGGATCCGGGGTGACGGTGAGGGCGTCGCGGGTCGGGCCCGCGGTGACGGCGAGGGCGTCGCGGTAGAAGTTGCGGGCGCGATCGAAGTCGTGGCCGCGGTAGGCGACGGCGCCGCGGTTGATGGCGGCGAGCCAGCGCAGCGCGCCGTCGCGGGGGAAGCGAGCCGCGTGGGCGGCGATGAGGTCGTCCTCGGCGGCGCTGCGCTCAAGCTGGCCGAGGAGGGCGCCGCGGACGAAGTGGCGGCGGATCAGGGCCTCGGCGGCAGTGCGGTCGGCACGGCCCGCGATGCCGCTGCGCACGGCGAGGGAGAGGGCGGCGTCGGCCTCCTCGCCGCGGCCCTGCTCGAGGGCGATGGTTCCGCGGGCGAGCGCGGACTCGGCGATCAGCGGATGAAAGCCGAGGGTCTCGGCGCGGGCGAGGGTCTGCTGCGCGGCCGAGGCGGCGGGGCCGAGGCGGCCGGTGCTGGCGAGGGTGGCGATCTCGGCGAGGGTGGTCCGCAGGGTCGCGACGGCGGTCGCGGTCGAGGGGTCGTCGGGGGGCGGGGTCTCGGCGGTGAAGGTGGCGACGTCGCTGCAGCCGGTGAGGGAAGGCAGGGTGAGGGCGGCCTCGACGGCGCGCTCGATGATGCCGGCGTCGGGGTGAACGAGGAGCTCGGTGAGGGCGACGAAGCTGGCGCGTCGGCGATCGAGGCAGGCCATGCGCAGGTCGAGCAGCGCCGCGGACTGTTCGCCGCTGCGGTGGGCCTCGCAGGTGTCGCGTCGCATCGTCGACCAGGCGCCGGCGTAGTCGCCGAGGAGCGGGGTCAGGCGGCGGGCGGTGTCGGCGGCGTAGGGGAGGCCGGTGGTGGCGAAGGCGGTGGTGACGGCGGCGGCGCGGGCGTCGTTCCACACGTCGGTCAGGGCGAAGGCGGGGCCGCTGCACGGGGAGGCTCCGCTGTGCTGCGCGAGGGCCCAGGTGCCGCCGCCGACGACGGCGCTGAGGGCCGCGGCGAGGCCGAGGTTGCGGCGACGGGCGGCGGGGTCGCGCTCGAGGGCGTCGCACAGGTCGGTCATGGACGCGAAGCGGTCGCTGGGTTGGCGGGCGAGGCCGCGGAGGACCAGGCGCTGCACCCAGGCGGGCACGTCGGAAGCCGATGGCGGCGGGCGGACGATGCCGGCGAGCACGGCGTCGGCGAGCGCGGGCAGGGAGTCGCCGGCGAAGGGGAGCTGGCCGTGGAGGGCCTCGTAGAGCGACACGGCGAAGCTGAATTGATCGCTGCGCTCGTCGACGGGTTCGCCGGCCAGCTGCTCGGGGGCCATGTACGCGGGCGTGCCCATGAGGGCGCCGGTGCGAGTCAGGGGCTGGGCGAGGGCGCCGGTCGGGGTGTTGGCGATGGTGGCGCGGTGCGGGTCCGGGAGGGCGGCGCGGGCGAGGCCGAAGTCGAGGACCTTGACGCGGCCGTCGTCGACGCCGCCCTCGACGAGCATGACGTTGTGGGGTTTGAAGTCGCGGTGGATGACGCCGGCGCGGTGGGCCGCGGCGAGGCCGCGGCCGGCCTCGATGTAGATGCGGAGGGTCGCGCGCCAGTGGGGTCGGCGTTCGGGCCAGCGCTCGAGGCTGATGCCGCGGATGTGCTCCATGACGACGAAGGTCTGGCCGCGATGCTGGCCGACCTCGATGACGGCGACGACGTTGGCGTGGGCGACCCGGGCCATCGCCTGGGCCTCGCGGAGCAGGCGGGCCTCGGCCTGGCCGGGGGAGGCGGTGAGCAGCTTGATCGCGACCCGGCGGTCGAGTTCGGGGTCGTAGGCGGCGTAGACGATGCCCATGCCGCCCTGGCCGATGCGGTCGAGGAGCGTGTAGCGGCCGATCCGCGTCGCTGCGGCCTGGCCGGGGAACAGGCGCGCGGCGAGCAGGTCCTCCATGCGGCGTTCGTGCTCGTCGTCGAGGTCGGGGAAGGCGAGCGGGGGGTCCTGGTCGGCGCGCAGGAGGGTGTCGCGCTGGGTGTCGGCGTCGTCGCCCGGGAGCGTGCCGGCGCTGCCGAGCTCGAGCGACGCGGCGATCGGCCGCGCGGCGCCGTTGTTGGGTCTGGCCATGGTCGTGTCCTCGCCCTGCACAGGTAGAGCGGGCGGGGTGATCAATTCATCCGCCACGTCGGGGGGCGCCGGGGCACCGGGTTCAGGTGCCGATCCCATCGCGGATCCTCTGGGCCCAGGTCGCGAGGCCCTCGATCGTGCTCTCGCGGATCGCGGGCGGGGCCGTGCTGGCCTGGATGATCTGCTCGAGGCGCAGGCGTGCGCGGCGGATCTTGGTGCGGACGGTGGGCTCGGGCATCTCGAGCGCGTCGCCGATCTCGTGCGCGCGCATGCCCTCCCAGTAGTACATCTCGAGGATGATCTGGCCCTCGAGGGGGAGCGTGCGGAGGGCGCGGAGCAGGAGATCGACCTCGCGGGCGTGGGCGAGGAGCGTGCCCGGGGTCGGGCGCAGGTCCTCGACGGAGACCGAGCCGAAGTCGAGGTGGTCGCGGTCGCGACGGGCGAGGCGGTAGTGGTCGAAGAGGACGTTGCGGGCGACGCCGCAGAGGAACGCCCGGAACGAGGCGTCGCCGCGGATGCGGTCGCGGGCCTCGAGGCAGGCGAGGAAGGTGCGCTGGACCAGGTCGTGGGCGCTCGTGCCGGCCTTGTTGTGGAAGAAGCGGAGGATCAGCTGGTAGTGGCGGCGAAACAGCTGCTCACCCGCCCGGTCGTCGCCGGCCTGCCAGGCGCGGAGGAGGTCGTGGTCGCCGTCCACGGGGCCATGGTAGCGGTGTGGGGTCCGCCTGGACATCGTCGGTCGCGCAGATCCGGGCGGCGAAAAAAAAAGCGGGCCTGGTGAATTGAAGCGGCGGGTCGTTCTACGGGAAGTTGCGAGACCCTCGACGGAGATGCCGACCATGCCTTGCCGATTTCGCCCCGCCACGATCACCCTCGCCCTCACTGCCGCCCTCACTGCCGCCTGCGACGGGTCCATCCCGGACGATCCCGGGGAGCTGGAATTTCGCGACAGCGCGGGCCAGGGCGGCCCGGTCTTCAACACGCCCAAGATCTTCACCTCGGAGGTCGCGGCGGTCGACACCCAGGGGCAGGCCCTCGCCGGGGTCGTGCTGGTGGACGTCCAGATCGATGAGGGTGGCGGGCAATACACCTCGATCGACGCGGGCAGCCTCGACGTCGATCACGGCACGCTGATGGCGCTGGTGGGCGGGAGCCTCGTCGAGGGCGGCGCCTTCATCGGCTCGCAGTGGACCTTCGACGTCGAGGGGGACAGCGTGACGGCGCGGCTGACGACGGTCGTGACCTCGGACGTGGCCGGGCTGTGGGACCCGGGCTCGATCAACGAGCTGCGCAAGCTCGACCCGGAGCGGCTGGTCTACACCTTTGAGTGGTTCGACGGCGACGTGTGGCACACGACCTGCGAGGAGGACGCGGTGGGTGGGGCGCGGACGGTGATCTACGGAGATATCGTGGTCGACCACAAACTCGGGAACATCAGCGCGCGGCCAAACACGGTGTATTTCGGGTGCATCTCTGGGGCGGTCGGCAAGGCCGCGCTGTGGGGATATGCGCCGGACAGCCCGTCGGAGGCGAGCGTGCCGCTGCCAGCGTTCACGACGGCGACGCGGATGGTGCGCGCCGATTACTGCGCCGACGGGGTGCCGCACACCAACGTCGGCAATCCGGTGACGATGCGGGATCGCTGGGCTATCAACGACTTCGACGCCGCGCCCGTGATCTTCACGACCGAGGCGGTGTGGCAGGTCGGGGGGCGGGCGAAGTGTCTGCGGAAGATGCGGGATACGGGGGCGCTGCTGATCGTCGATCATGTGTGTGCGAACGGTCAGGTGATCCCGCGCTGTAGCAGCGACGCGGTGATCGAGAATCGCTGGACGACGCTCAGCTACGGGGATCTGTGGACCAAGACCCCGTGAAGCTCCTGAGACGACGCCACACGTACGAGTCGACCCGGTTGAACTTCACGGCGGCGTTCTCGGTGCGAACGTAGCACCCCAGCCGCCCGATGCCCCTCCGCACGCGTTCGAAGAATTCGTCGCCGCCGGTGAATTGAAATCTCCGGCCTCCTGACTACAGCAACGACGGCCTTTGGGTGCGTCTTCCCCGGAGAACTACCATGCCGAACCTCGAGAAATTGCGGCCGGGCGTCTTGAATCAGGACGTCCGACGAGTGCGCGCCCCCTGGCTCTTGACCGCGGCCCTCCTGCTCGCGTGCCCCGCGGACGAGGACGCGCCGACGACATCGGAGGACGCGACCGACACCTCGACCGAAGACTCCACTGCGCCGACCACCACCGCCGCCACCTCGACGCCCTCGACCGACGACTCGAACTCGACGACCGCCGACGACCCCCAGGCGGAGACGACCGAGACGACCAGCGGCAGCACGACCGCCCCGGACGCCACCACGACGGACGCCACCGGGACGACCTCCGCCGACACGACGAGCACGACAGACGCGACCACCGGCGGCAGCGCCACCCTCCCGGAGGCGTGTCATACGCTGTGCGTGAAGGCCCTCGGCGAGTGCGACATCCCCTGGCCCCTCGACAGCGTCGACCTCTGTACGCAAAGCTGCATCAACAACTTCGCGGAGGATATGGGCGCCTGCCGAGAGGCCGCGATCGACTACCTCGACTGCGTCGTCACGCTCGAGTGCCCCGCGATCTCCAACGCCATCTTCCAGGGCGAGCCTGGCGACTGCGTCGACGCCGCCGTGGTGTACAACGACGTGTGCAGCAACTAGCCGGCCGGCCCCCAAACCCGACGCCCTCCAGCGCTGCGCACCGCCTTGGCCCTCGCGCGCGAGCCCTGAGCTCACGCCTCGTCAGCGCATCGCCGCGTAGAACACCAGCTTCCCGCCCTCGGCCTTGTCGCAGAGCTGCGTCTGCGACCACGCGCCCAGCGCGTGATTCACATCATAGCCCGCGTCGCCGTCGGCGGCGTTGCTCGAATAACTGTACAGATATTGCCAGTAGCAATCGCAGTTGAGCATCCAGTAGTCGCTCTTGATCATGGAGAAGCCCATGTCAATGACGCTGCTGTCGCACGACGGGCCGTCGGGCGCCCCCGACAGCCCGAAGTCGCCGCCCTGCGAATGGTTGTAGTTGGCCCAGCCGAGGAACGCGGGGGTCGTCTCGCCGTCGCTGCTGGTCAGCTGCACCGCGACCTTGGCGAAGCTCGCCGGCGCGGTCAGCGTCGCGTCGAAGGCCGGCGCGTCTGCCTTGAGCCAGATCCCGCCCGTGCGCACGAACAGGGTCTCGCTCGCCGCCGCCGCCAGCGCGACCTTGCTCGCCCGGTCCAGGTTGTACGCCGCGAACACGAGTGGATCACCGGCCACGGCGATATCGCTGACCATCGGCTCCTCGCCGTCGCCGCCCGTCGCCGCGTAGAAGATCGTCCAGCCGCCGCCGTCGGCGAGCATGTCGCAGAACGCCTTGACCGGCGCGAGCCCGCCGGGCCCATCGAGGTCCACCTTGTAGCCGCCGCTCTTCGCCTCGGGCTCCTGGGCGTGGATCTGCTTGCACGACGTGGGCAGCGGCACGCAGCTGCCCATCACGCACGACTCCGCGTCCCCGCACCCCCCGTCGTCCATGCACCCAGCGACGCCGGTCGTCGGGTCGACGCTGCCCGTCGTCGCCGGCCCACCCGTGCTGCTGGTCCCCGCGCCGCCCGTCGTCGGCGCCTCGCCCGTGCTCGTGCCCGTCGTCGCGTCGGCCCCCGTGCTCGCGCCGCTCGTGCCCGTCTCACCGCTCGCGCTGGTCGGCCCGGACCCGCTGCTCCCGGCGTCGACGAAGCAGGCCGCGACCGCGACGATCGCCGCCATGAACGAGATGCGCTGGGGAGTCACGGGCACCCCGCTAGCGCACCGCCACCGGCACCGCCTGTCAAGCCGCGATCCAGGGCAATTGCGCACGCCGCTCAGCCGCGGATGATCTGCCCCATGCACTCGGCCAGCTTCTCCGGCGTGCACGACAGGATGTCCATGCCGACCTTTCGCAGCTTCTTCGCGGTCTGGCGGTTGTACTGCGGCTGCGCGTCGTAGCCGAGCGCGCCGAGGCCGATCATCCGCACGTCGGCGCCGGCGAGGCGGGCGACGACGCGGACCAGGTCGGCCTCCGGGCGCCCCTCATAGAAATCCGTGATGAGCACCACGATCGTGCGCGCCGGCTCGCGGACCAGGCCCGAGCAGTACTCGAGCGCGCGGGTGATATCGGTGCCGCCGCCGAGCTGCACGCTCAGCAGCACGTCGACCGGCGCGCCGACCCTGTCCGTGAGGTCGACGACCTGCGTATCGAACAGCACCAGCGAGGTCTTCACGCCCGGGAGCTCGGCGAAGATCGAGGCCATCACCGCCGAGAAGATCGCCGACTCGAGCATCGACCCGGATTGATCGACGCACACGATCACGTGCCACGGTCGCTTGTTCTTCTCGGCCGCGTAGAAGAAGATCCGGTCGACGAACAGCTTGCGCCGCTCGTCGTTCCAGTTGCGCAGGTTTCGCCGCAGCGTCGTGCGCAGGTCGAGGTTGCGGAACACCCGGCGCGGCGAGTGCCGGTCCTTGCGCAGCGCGCCCGTGATCGCCTGCTGGACCCGGATCTCCAGCTTCTTGCGCAGCTCCTCCACGACCTTGTCGATCACCTTGCGCGCGAGCACCCGCGTCTTCGGCGTCAGCAGGTCCTTGTGGGTCAGCAGGGTCTTGACCAGCTCGACGTTCGGCTCGATGCGGTCGAGCAGGTCCGGCTGATCGAGGATCTCGGAGATGCCCCGCCGCTGGATCATCTCGCGCTCGAGCACCTCGCGGGCCTGCTTCGGGAACAGCTCGTTGACCCGGTCGATCCACTTCGGCACCGACAACGCCGAGCCCGCCGAGCCGGCGCCGCGGGCCTCGCCGTACACGAACTCGAGGGTCTGCTCCGCCCCCTGCTGGTCCTCCCCGCCGGCACCGCCCGCGAGGCACACGCCCGCCGCCTCGGCGTCCTTGCCGAGCACCAGGCGCCAGCGCCCGACCAGCGACTGCGCCGCCGGATCGAGCCCCGCCAGCGTCGTCTTGTTCGCGTTCGTCAAAAGTCCCACTCCTTCATCAGCTCGGCGACACGCGCGTCGATGCGGGCCATCCACGCGGCCGCCCCCGCCGAGGTGTCGAGCTGCGCCAGCTTGTCGCCCTCGCCCTCCTGCAGCCCGTACAGCTCGGCGACCCGGTCCGCGAAGGCGACCCGCGAGCGGTCGTGCAGGCGCTCGAAGGCCTTGCGCGTGCGCGGCAACATGATGAGAAACTGCTCCCACGACGCCGCCCGCAGAAGCACGTCGAAGGCCTCCACCAGCGACTGCGCGCCGAGCATGATCGCCGTGCGGCTGGTCGCCATCACGCCGTCGAGGAACTCGCCGCAGGTCAGCATCACCTCTGGTCGCGACTGCGCGAACTTCAGGATCTCCTGCGACAGCACCTCCGCCGGCTGCGCCCGCGTCTCGGTCAACAGCCCGCACATCGCCCCGCGCAGATACGGCGACGCCGACTCCGCGTAAGCCGAGCGCACATTCTCGACAAACAACACGCTGTCGAAGCCCACGCCGCTGTCCCCGAGCAGCGCCTCGGCCACGCTCTTGAGGGCCGCCAGCACCTCCTCGTGATCCTCGACCGGGACGTTGGCGACCTCCGGGATCGCAAAGCACGCCCGCGCGAAGCAGCGGCCCTCCAGATCCTTCACCACGTCCTCGCGGATCTTCTTGCGCGCCGCCTGACGCCGCAGGACCGTCAGGTGGGTCAGCGCCCGCGCCAGCGAGACCAGGCGCGCGTCAGCGTCGATCGCGTGCCCGGCCGTCTCCTCGATCCGCAGCACCAGCCCCGGCAGATCCATGTTGGTCGCCCGCAGCAGCCGCTCGCACACGCTGGCCGCGTCGTCCTGCTCGCGCGCCAGCTCCTCGTCGATCTTCGCGGTCGCCGCGGCCTCCATGGTATCGCCATAGAGATTGTTCTCGATCAGCTGGGTCTCGACCTTCGGCGACCACTCGACCTTCCACACCTCGCGAAACAGCGTGTTCGTCGCCCCGCCCTCGACGATCGCCGCGAACGACACCCCGAGCTCCGCGAGCCGGTGGAAGAACACCGAGCGCCGCTCGTCCGCCTCCTGGCGCAGGTCGAGCGCGATCTTCGTCTTCTTCTCCTTGCCCATCGTCTCGCCGAGGTCGAGCTCGTCGATCGTTCGGTAGAAGTCGAACACCAGCGGCAGCCGCCCGAGCGCCGGCGTCACCCGCCCGACCGCGCTGCCGATCTCCACCTCGCTCATCGCCGCTAGCAGGTAGCGCCCCTCCTCCTCGGGCCGGCCCTTGCAGCAGCACGACACGATCCCGTCGCGCACGTCGTCGAGGGTCGGCGCCTTGTGCCCGCGCAGGCTGGCCAGCATGCGCGCGTGCTGGGTGATGCTGATCGCGTCCGCCGACGACAGCAGCTCGCCCGCCCGCCGGCCGCGCGCCAGCACGGCCACCACATGATCGACCATCGCCCGGATCGGCGCGTCGGCGACGACCGCCACCGGCCCCTGCGTGTGCTGATAAATCGATTCATAGTACTTCGGCGCGCGGTTGCCGGCGCCGTAGCCCGAGCGCTCGCTGGTCCGATAATACGAGTACGGCGCGACCGTCGCGTACACCGTGCCCTTTGGCAGCACCTGCGCCGGCACCAGCTCCCGGCGCATGAACAGGTGAAACCCGCCGCACACCACCACCGCGTCCTCGGGCCGCAGCTTCTGCTCCGCCAGCGTGGTGGCGATCGCCCGCCACATGTGGTCCTCGCGCGCGAAGGTCCCGTCCCGCAGCATGCGCTCGTCGCTGGTCGTCGCCCGCACCGCGGCGCAGAAGTAGGTCAGGTCGCGGCGAAACTCCTCGGCGTCCGCGTGCCGTCCACCGACCTCGAACAGCGCGTCCCAGCACTCGGCCCACGAGCGGTAGCCCGCCGTCTCGGCCAGGCTCCGGTAAAAGTCGCTCTCGACCGCGAGGTTCTCCCAGCTCGCCTGCTCCGCCGGCGCCACCTCGTCGTCCTCCTCACCTTCCTCTTCTTCCTCCTCCGCCTCCTCCTCGCCCGCCACGTGCGGCGCGATCAGCCCGTGATGCGGCAGGTCGATGAACACCACTTGCGCGCCGATCTCTTTCGCGACCCGGATCGCCACATATTCGGGCGAGTACGGCAGCAGCGGATACCACACGCCCCACTTCGCCGGCACGTCCGGCGCCGAGCTGGCGATCCCGGCGAGGCCCAGCACATTGTCGTCATCACGATACGACGAATAGATCGCGATCGGCGGCTTGGTCTTCGCGTCAGCGATGTGCTGCACCATCTCCGTCGCCTCGGCCGGGCCCTCGATGAAGATCACCCGCGGCCGACGGGCACGCAGCGCCTCGGCGAGGAAGCGGGCCGCGCTCGGCGAGTGGTGGCGGACCGGGAACCAGTACAGCGGCTCCGCGAGCACCGCGCGGGCGCGCTGCTCCACCGCGTTCGCGTCGAGGCCCGGACGGTCGGCGAGAATGTCCTGCATCGGCTCGCTCAGGCGGACAGGACCTTGACTGCGGCGTCGTGGAACAGCTTCCAGGCGGGGTCGCTGGCGGCCCGCTTCTTGGCGACCAGGCTCATATACTCCTTGAGCACCTTGAGGTCCGCGAGGTCCTCCTTGACGATCGAGCCGATGAGATTGCGGGCGATGTCCTCGGGGCCGACGGTGCCGGTCCCGAAGTAGCGGCTGTGGATCGCCGCGTCGAGGGCCACGCCGATCGCCTCCGCCGTCGACAGCGTCGTCGTCGGCTTCTGCACGCTCAGGCCCTCCCCCGTGGCGCCCTGGCGCATCTCGCGGAACACCGTCGTCAACAGCTTGAGCACCGGCTCCTCGATGCGCCCGGGGATCTTGTAGCGCTCGAGCAGCTCGGCCGAGCGGGTGCGGACGATCTCCACCTCGGTCTTCTGGTCCGAGACCACCGGGATATGGATGTAGTTGAAGCGGCGCTTGAGCGCCGCCGACAGCTCATTGACGCCCTGGTCGCGCGCGTTGGCGGTGGCGATGATATTGAAGCCGGGCCGCGCGAACACCATCGGGTCGTCGGGCAGCTCGGGCACCGCGATCGTCTTGTCCGAGCAGATCGAGACCAGGGCGTCCTGCACGTCGCCGACGCAGCGCGTGATCTCCTCGAAGCGGAAGATCTTGCCCGCCCGCATCGCCAGCATGCACGGGCTCTGGATCATGTTCTCCGGCTTCGGCCCCTCGGCGATGATCCGGGCGATGTTCCACGAGTATTTGATCTGCTCCTCCGTGGTGCCCGCCGTGCCCTGGATCGTCAGCAGCGAGGTCCCCGAGATCGCCGCCGCGAGGTGCTCGGACAGCCAGCTCTTGCCCGTCCCCGGGTCGCCGACCAGCAGCAGCGCCCGCTCGCTCGCGAGGGTCACGATCGATCGCTCGACGATCGAGTCGTCGCCGAAGAACTTGCGCGTGATCGCGACCTCGACCTCCTTGCCGTCGATCTTCGCCTTGAGCGGCTTCTTGGCCCCCGTGATGTAAGTGAGCACCGAGCGCGGCGACAGCTGCCACGCCGCCGGCGCCTGGTCGGCCTCGTTCTGGCGCAGCGCCTCGAGCTCGCGGCGATACTTGAGCTCGGCCGGCTCGCGCAGGAGCTCCGACTCCGACGGTGATGCCGGCGCGGGGACCGGGGCTACGTTCGGCGCGCTGCTCGGGTCGGCGGCGCTGGGGGTCTTCGCTTTGGCCATGGCGGGGTTCGATTCGCTAGAGTTGGAGGCTGCCGAGGAGCGCGGACAGGTTGATCTTCTCGTTCGATAGCATCAGGTGGAGCGGGCCGTCCGGCCCGAGCGTCGCCAGCGGCGTCAACACCAGGCGACCGAGCTCGTAGTGGACGAGCCCGTAGAGCGGCGCTGGCGGCTTCGCGGCGCTCGGCTTGCGCTTCGCGTGGGCCTCGAGGTGACCCGCCAGGGTCTTGCCGTCGGCGCCGGTCGAGACCACCGCGTCGAGCTCGAGCCCGGCCGCTGTTACCGCGAAGATCCGGCGCTCCGGGGTCGCCCGCGCCTTGTCCTCCTTGCAGCTCCAGTCGGCCAGCACGACCTCCTCCTGCAGCTCGTTGGGCAGGTCGAGGGGGGATGGCACCAGGGCCCGCGCGCGCGCCAGCGCCGGTCCCATCTGCCACTCGAGGTACGGCTCCCAGCCGCCCGCCAGCTTGCCCTGCTGCGTCACCGTCCCCTTGGGCCCGAGCAGCAGCCGACCCCCGCCGCGCTCATCCAGAGCGATCGCGGCGCCCGTCACCGTCAGCACCATCCGCTCGCTGAAGATCTTCGGGTGATACTTCTGCGGCTGCGGCAGGTGGAGAAACGCCTCGGCCGTGATATCCGCGGACTTTCGCCCGAACACCAGGCCAAACACCAGAGATCGGCCGACCAGCGCGGGATCCTCGGCCTTGACCACGCGCAGACGAAACTCAAAAGTGCAGGTATTTTGCACGGTCCGCGCGAACACACCCAGCGTGACCACATCGATCGACCGGACCGGCAGCGGATCGCGGGCGCCGGTGCCCGACAGCCGGGCGAGCACGCGATCGTTCTTCGCCGCCAGCGCCTCCGCGAGCCCGCGCGCCAGCAGCCACGCCCGGTGCGTGAAGAACACGAAGCGCTTCGCCGAGAACGCCTCGCTGTGCGCGAGGAAGCGGCCCACCTCCTCGTTGACGTAGCGCAGCGTCGCCCCGAGCCGCAGCAGCTTCATGCGCGAGGCCTCCTTGAACGAGACGTCGAGCTTCTGCCGCGTCGCCTCGGTCGCGCTGGTCAGCCCGGTGCGCACGAGATCCTCGATCGCCCGCGCGAGCTCCTCGAGCAGCGCCGCCAGCTTCTTCTGCTCCGGCGCCGGCAAACTTGTGAGCTCCGTGTTCACCGCCCCCGGGCTCGCGGCGACGGCCTCGGCCTCGTCCTCATCCTCGTCCCCGGCCGCGATCGCCTGCGCCCACGCGCTCGCGGCCGCCTCGAGGCTGAGCACCCGCTCGAACACGTGCAGGCTCGTGTAGGCCGAGAGCAGGGCCACCGGGGCGCCGCGGGTGTCACTCGTGATCGCCCGTAGCATCGCCCGCAGCCGCGACGTGATGTGCACCAGCCCCTGCCGCTCATAGCTGTCGGTGAGCAGCTCCAGCGGCGAGAGGTCGCCCGGCGCGACCGAGGCGAGCCCGCGCACGACCAGCTCGACCATCCGGCCGCGGAGGTTCTCGAGGGTGCTGGCGATCTCTTCGACCTCGGCCAACCCTGCCCCCAAAACTAGATCGCGTAGTAATCCTCGGGGATCGTCTCGGTCGGGCGCCAGTCGACCTCACCGGCCTCGGCGCCCTTGTAGCGGATGAAGGTGGCGCTCATCGAATCCTTGTCGAGCGCGGCCTTCTTGCCGCGGGTCGCCCGCGCCCACTGCAGCGCCGTGGCAGGGTCCAGCTGGGCCCCCTGGGCGAGCCCGACCAGCAGCACCAGCAGGTGCTTGCACGGCTTGCCCCGCAGCCCACCGCAGGGGAACAGGTTCTGCGTGCAGCACATATACCGCCCCTTCGCGTCCATGCTGCACGCATAGAACAGCGACGGGTTATTCTGGCTCTTCACGACCCCGGTCACGCGCTCGTCATTGACCTCGCTAAACAGCTGGAACCGCTCCGCCCGCAGCATCACCTTGACCTTGTCCATCCGCCCGTCGCCGGTGACCTTGTCGAGCTCGCTGAACAGCGACGACAGGCTGACCTTCTTCGGCGCGGCCCCGGCCGCAGTCGGAGTCGCGGTCGTAGTCGGAGTCGCGGTCGAAGCCGCTGCGGGCGCCGCGGACTTCGCAGGCGCTGCGGATGGCGCGGCCGCTGCGGGCCTTGCGGGTGCTGCTGGTGGCGATGCAACGATCCGTCTGGTTGCCATGAACGTGTGCCCCTCGCGGACCGCGACTGTAACCGACCTGCCCCACCCGTTGTAAAGCGGTGAATCCTCCAATCTCGCGCGCGGTTTCCCCCGAAGGTCCCCGGATAGCGCCACGATCGCCGCGAAATGCCGGCGACGATGCCTGCGATCCGCGGGTCATCGCGCCACGAGAACAGTGGTATCTCGGCCCCCGCGTGCCCGCCGACCTCGCCACCGCATTCACCGATCGCGTGCTCATGATCCGACCCGCGGCCTTCGGCTGGAACCCCGAGACCGCCGCCAGCAACGGCTTCGCCCGGGCCGTCGGCGGCCATCGAGAGGAGCTCGCCGCCGCCGCCCGCCGCGAGTTCGACGCCATGGTCGAGGTCCTGGTCCGCGCCGGCCTCTCGCCGTGGGTCTGGGACGAGCGCCCCGGCCCGCCCCGGCCCGACGCCGTGTTCCCCAACAACTGGATCTCCACCCACCCCGGCGGCCGCGTGCACCTCTACCCGATGGCCGCCGCCAGCCGCCGCGCCGAGGTCGACCCGGCGCTCGTCGACGAGCTCGCCCGCCGCCACCGCGTCACCGAGATCGTCGACTGGACCCACCACGCCGCGCACGGCCGCTACCTCGAGGGCACCGGCAGCCTCGTCCTCGACGCCCGCCGCCGCCTCGCCTACGCCTGCGAGTCCTCGCGCACAGACCCCGATCTGCTGCGCGCCTGGGCCACGCGCGAGGGCTACACGCCGGTCCTGTTCGCCGCCCACGACGCCGCCGGCCAGCCGATCTATCACACCAACGTCGTGCTCTGCGTCGGCCACGGCTTCGCCGCCTGCGGCCTCGATCTCGTCGCCGCCCCCGCTCGTGCCGACCTGCGCGCGCAGCTCGAGGCCGGCGGCGAGCTCATCGAGCTGACCCCACCGCAGATCGATCGCTTCGCCGGCAACATGTTGCAGCTCATCGACCACCGCGGCGCCCCCGTCTGCGTGCTCTCGCAGACCGCCCTCGCCGCCCTCGCTCCGACCCAGGTGCAGCAGCTCGAGCGCCACACCACCCTCCTGCCCGTCGCCATCCCCACGATCGAGGCCGTCGGAGGCGGCAGCGCCCGCTGCATGCTCGCCGAGCTGTTCCTCGAGCCGCGCTGAGCCACACCGCGAACCCGCGGACGCTGCGAACCTTCCGGACCGCGACCCCTGCGAACATGGACACGCCGACCGCCCTCTGACACCGTCATCCTCCCCCATGTCCAAGCTCAGCAAGGCCCTCATCGTCCTCGTCGCCCTCCTGCACCTCGTCTTCCTCGTGCTCGAGATGTTCCTGTGGCAGAGCGAGCCGGTCATGGCCCGCTTCGGCACCACCCCCGCCTTCGCGGCCCAGTCCGCGGTGCTGGCGATGAATCAGGGCCTCTACAACGGCTTCCTCAGCGCCGGCCTGCTGTGGTCGCTGATGCTCGGCGACGCCGCGCACGGCCGCGCCAGCGCCCGCTTCTTCCTCGCCTGCGTGGTCGTCGCCGGCGTGTTCGGCGGGCTCACGGCCAAGCCCTCGATCCTCGTCGTGCAGGCCCTGCCCGCCCTGCTCGCCCTCGCCACCACCTTTCTCGCCCCCGCCCGATCGCGCTAGTACCTCGACGTGGGCCCACGCGCCGGGTTTGCGCCGCCCCGCAGCGGCTGCACGCTGGCCCACGCCGCCCGCCGAACTCCGCTAGCATTCCTCGCGGCACACCGCTTGCTCCGCCCCCCCCGTGTTCGCGTCGATCGCCACCCTGCTGCTCGCCCTGGCACCGCCGACCACCGTCGCGGCGCCGACCTGTGAGCACAAGGCCCCCGTCTATCGCGGCGGACGAACGATCGGCGAGCGCTGCCCCGACGAGCTCCGCGCCGCCCACATGACGACGCTCGACCTCGGCGACAGCTGGGCCCCCTACTCCTTCGACGGCGCCGCGATCGCGGCCGGCGTGGCCCCGCCGAGCTACCGCGACACCTTCATCGCGCTCGCCGACCAGCGCTTCGGCGACGACACCCTCGCCGCGAGCGACCACGACCTCGAGCTCTACGGCATCACCCCGAGCCCGCGCGTCGTCCTCGCGGCGATGGACGGCACGACACGCCACAGCTGCCACGACGCGATCGACGACGACCCGCTGCGTGCCGTCCGCGTGCCGCTGCGACGCGAGGACCCGAGCGAGGCGCAGGCGCGCCGCAAGACGCAGGCGCGCCGCCTGGCCTACATCGCGGCGGTGATCGCCAGGCGCGGCCTCGCCGACCCCGCCGAGCTCGCCGCGCAGAGCCCCGCCTACGCGCGCCTGGTCGCCGACGCCGAGCGCGACGCGATCCGCCTCGGGGCGATCGCCGCGCTGCAGGCCCACCTCGTCTGCGACGGCCTCCTGCAGCGCGCCAGCGGCATCGTCGACGGCGCGACCCGCCAGGCGCTCGCCGCCTATCAGCGTCGCCACTGGATCGTCGCCCACGGAGAGCTCGACGCCGACACCCGCGACGCCCTGATCGCCGGCAGCCGCGAGCTCGACTTCCGCCTCGCGCTCCGGCTCCTGCGTCAGCGCGTCGCCGACGCGGCCGGCCTGATCGAGGACGGCTCGGCCCGCAACGCCTGGGGTACCGTCCTCGGTCGTCAGCTCGACCCCGCCGACCTGCGCTACCAGGGCGACGATCCCCCGCTCAGCAACGGCGCCCCCGACTCGATCTCACCCGCCACCGAAGCCGCCGCGCGTGCCCTCGGATGGCTGGACTTCGCCACCACCCGCGACGGCCTGCGCAGCATCCTCGCCGCCGACGCCCACACCGTCGCCGTCGCCCTGCCGCCGCCGCCCGCCTACCACAGCCGCACGCTGCCCCTGCGGGCCGTCATCGATCGCCACGGCGCCGACGATCGCGCGACCCTCACCCTCTACGCGCAGGCCGGCGACGGCGAGCTCGCGCTGGTCCGCTGGCCGACCACCGTCGGCGGATGGAAGGCCGAGAAGCTCGCCAACGGCCGCGTCGTAAAAAAGCACAAGCCGTCGGACACCGGCCCCCGCGTGTGGCGTGACCTCGTCGTCGCGCCGGTGTGGTTCGCCCCCGACGGCACCCCCGACGACGACCTCGTCGGCCGCCGCGACGGCCACTGGGCGGTGAAGGAGGACCTGATCGGCCCCGGCTATCGCTCCGCCTACGGCCTCGTGATGCTGATCCACCACCAGCCCGTGATCCTCCGCGACGGCACCCACATGCTCGACCACGGCATCCGCACCCACGGCTCGGTCAGCTACCGATCGATCCTCGTCGGCGACAGTCACGGCTGCCACCGCCTCTACAACCACCACGTCCTGCGCCTCGCCAACTTCCTCCTGCGCAACCACAGCTACGTCGTCCACGGCGCCGCCGAGGAGCACTACATCCGCCGCGTCCGCCGTCACGGTCGGCGCTGGACCATCCGCCGCGACGAACGCGGCTTCCGCTACGAGCTCACCCCGCCGGTCCCGATCGAGGTCGGCCGCGGCGTCCTCGACTAGTCCTCGAATGGCCCTCGAATGGCCCCGCGACTGGCGTAGGTTGCGCAACAACCCTGGACGAGCCGCCGCCCCCCGCCACGCCGCCCCCCCGCGCCCACGATCCGGCGAATCACCCCGCCCCGGCCGCGAGCTGCGATGAATGGACCGATGGTCGAGCGTGGACGAGACACCGGCGTGATCCTCATCGTCGACGACCACGAGGACACGCGCGTGATGCTGCGCGACTTCCTCGTCGGGTTCGGCTTTCACGTCGACACCGCGGCCGACGGCGCCGAGGCCCTGGTCCTGCTGCGGGCGCGCCCCTTCGACCTCGTCCTCACCGACCTCAACATGCCCCGCCTCAGCGGCCTCGAGCTGATCGCCGCGATCCGAAGCGAGCAGCTCACGCCCGACGTCCTCATGCTCTCGGCCGACGGCCAGGTCGCGCGCGCCGTCGAGGCCATGCGCCTCGGCGCCCTCAACTACCTCATCAAGCCGCCCGACCTCGAGGTCCTGCTCGCCGAGCTGCGCGCCGTCATGCAGGCCCGACGCGACCGCGCCGCCGAGACCCACGCCGGCGAGACGACCGCGGTGCTCGGCCACCACAGCAGGCCACCGCGCGAGGCCGCGAGCGAGGCCCAGCCCGCCCGCGTGGACGAGAGCCTGCCGACCACGATCGGCCGCTACGAGGTCCTCGGCAAGCTCGGGGCCGGCGGCATGGGCACGATCTACAAGTGCTTCGACCCCTCGCTGCGCCGCACCGTCGCCGTCAAGGTCGTCGCCAACGAGGCCGACCCCGCCGGCCGCGACGAGCTGCTGCGCCGCTTCGCCTGCGAGGCCCAGGCCGCCGGCATGCTCCACCACCCCAACATCGTCACCGTCTTCGACTACTCCGCCGCCGCCGACGCCCCCGTCTACCTCGCCATGGAGTACCTCGCCGGGACCCCGCTCGGCACGATCATCGCCGCGGGCCGCATGCCCTGGCAGCGCAGCGTCGGCATCGCCTTCCAGCTCGCCGACGCCCTCGAGTTCGCCCACCGCAATCAGGTCATCCACCGCGACGTGAAGCCCGGCAACGTGCTCGTCCTCCCCGGCGACATCGCCAAGATCCTCGACTTCGGCATCGCCAAGCTCGCCAACTCCGAGCTCACCGTCCCCGGCACCTTCGTCGGCTCGCCCCGCTACCTCGCCCCCGAGAGCTTCCGCGGCGCCCGCATCGACTACCGCGCCGACCAGTTCTCGCTCGGCAGCGTCCTCTACGAGATGCTCGCCGGCCACCCCGCCTTCGACTTCACCAACTTCTACGCCGGCGTCCACCACATCCTCTCGGACCAGCCCACCTCGCTCGAGGCCCTCGGCGTCGACGCCCCCCTGCTGCTCCACGACGTCGTCGCCCGCCTCCACCAGAAGGACCCCGACCGCCGCTACCACAACGAGATGCGCCTGCTCGAGGACCTCGGCGAGCTCGCCGAGCTCGCCGGCCTCAGCCGCGAGCTCGGCGTCCCCCGCGACACCCCCGACTACCTGCGCTGACCTCCTCAGCACGTTCCCGCGCCTCCGCGCTGGCACACGTCGGCGACGGATGGACTTCCGCGCGCGTCGCCGCCTACGATGACGCGTGGTCCGCCTGCGCCCCCGCCTCGCCGCGTCGTCCCTCCTCGCTCTCCTCGGCCTCCTCTGGGTCGCCCCGACCAGCGCCGTCCAGGCCCGCCAACACCCGCAACTCCCACCCCAGGCACCCCAGGCACCCCAGGCACCCCAGGCGCCGCAGCTCGCCGGCCAGCGCACCCCGCACGACGCCTGGCTCGCCACCGCGGCGACCCCACGCCCCACCCGAGGCCCCGTGATCGTCGCCGCCCACGACCCCGGCCGCGGCGCTCCCTCGCTGCTGTGGTCCCCGACCACCGCGACCCCGCCCACCTTCCTCTCGAGCGAGGCCATCGCCCGCCTGCACCTCGAGCGTCACCGCGACGCCTACGGCATCTCGCGCGCCGTCGTGGCCGGCGCCCGCCACCTCTTCACCCACGACCTCGGCCGCGGCGGCATCGTCGTCGCCCTGCGTCCGCGCGTCGGCGAGGTCGAGCTCCTCCACGCCGACGTGAAGATCTTGCTCGACCGCCAGCGCCGACCCCTCGCCATCTCCGGCACCCCGCACCCCGCCGCCCACGCCGACTCGGCGAGGCCATTCATCCTCGACGCCGCCACCGCGCTGCACACCCTGCTCCCCGGCCACGACATCGCCGGCGCCACGCCCCGCCTCGCCGACCTGCGCGGCTGGTCGCGCTTCACCCTCCCCGGCCAGGCCACGCCCGCCCGCAGCAAGCCGGTCTACTTCCCGGTCGGCGACGCCCTCGTCCCCGCCCACCTCATCGAGCTCCAGCTCGACACCCGCGGCCAGCTCGAGGTCCCGCAATACGTCGTCGCCGCCGACGCCGCGCCGCCAGCTCATGCGCCGCAGCGCCACCGCCAGCGACGCCTTCAAGTACCGCGTGTGGGCCGACGAGACCGGCGACCTCCGGCCCAGCGACGGCCCGCTCGCCGACTGGAACCCGCACCCCACCGGCAAGCCCGACCAGGGCCCCATCGACGCGACCGTCCCCCGCCTGATCACCGTCGAGGGCTTCAACACCAACCCCGACGGCCTCGCCGACCCCTGGCTCCCGCCCGGCGCCAAGGTGACCCACGGCAACAACGTCGACGCCTACGTCGATCACGACGCCCCCAACGGCCTCGCCGACCTCGACTTCCGCCCCAGCGTCACCGCCCCCGGCGTGTTCGACCGCGTCTACGACCTCCCCCTCCCGCCGCTCGACTCCAAGGCCCAGTCGATGGCCGCGATCACGCAGCTCTTCTACGTCAACAATTGGCAACACGACTTCTGGTACGACTCCGGCTTCAACGAGGCCACCGGCGTCGCCCAGGACAGCAACTTCGGCCGCGGCGGCGTCGAGGGCGACTCGCTCCGCGCCGAGGCCCAGGACGCCGCCCTCGCTGGCGCCCGCAACAACGCCAACATGTCGACCCCGATGGACGGCGCCCCGCCGACCATGCAGATGTACCTGTGGAGCGGCGTCACCAAGGTCGCCCTCCTCGAGCTCGAGCCCCTCGGCAAGGACTTCGAGGTGGCGATCGCCCAGTTCGGCCCGCCCGACTTCGACGTCAGCGCCGCGATGGTCCTGCTCGACGACGGCGGCGGCAAGAGCCCGAGCGACGGCTGCGAGGCCCCCACCAACAACCTCGTCGGCAAGATCGCCCTCATCGATCGCGGCAACTGCACCTTCGAGACCAAGGTGAACTTCGCCCAGGCCGCCGGCGCCGTCGGGGCCGTCATCGCCGATAACGTCGAGGCCGAGAATGTCCTGAACCCCGGCAACGACGCCGACACCGAGGACCCCACGATCCCCAGCTTCGGCACCGCCATGGCCTCCGGCGTCGCCCTCAAGGCCGCCCTCAAGAAGAACCCGCAGACCGCACATATGGTCGGCGAATCCAGCGTCGAGCGCGACGGCACCATCGACAATATGATCGTCGCCCATGAGTGGGGGCATTATCTCCACCATCGCCTCGTCGACTGCGGCAGCACCGCCTGCGGCGCCGAGAGCGAGGGCTGGGGCGACTTCAACGCCCTCTTCACCACCCTGCGCGACGGCGACGACCTCGACGCCACCTACGCCGCCAGCCTCTACGCCGCATTCGACCCCACCGGCTACTTCGGCATCCGCCGCCTCCCCCACACCGTCGACTTCGCCAGGAACCCGCTCACCTTCCGCCACATCGCCGACGGCGAGGAGCTGCCGATGGGCCCGCCGATCGAGCCCTCCGGCGCCTCCAACAGCGAGGTCCACAACGCCGGTGAGATCTGGGCCACGATGATGTGGGAGGTTTACATCGCCCTCCACAAGGCCCACGCCGAGCAGGGCGACCTCGACTTCGCCGGCGTCCGCCGCCGCATGGCCGACATCATCGTCCCCGGCATGATGCTCGCGCCCCGAGCCCCACCTACCTCGAGCAGCGCGACGCCCTGCTGATGGCCGCCCGCGCGATCGACCCCGCCGACTTCAACACCGTCGCCCAGGCCTTCGCCCGCCGCGGCGCCGGCAGCTGCGCCGTCTCCCCGCCCAAGAATTCCGTCGACCTCGTCGGCGTCAAGGAGGACTTCCAGGTCCGCGCCAATGGCGTCATCCTCGCGGCCAAGGTCGACGACAGCCTCGCCTCCTGCGACGACGACGGCATCATCGACGGCGGCGAGCTCGGCCGCGTCGAGCTGACGCTCTACAACGCCGGCGCCGAGCTCCTGCCCGCCGGCGCGATCGTCGAGGTCCACCAGCCCGACCCCGCGCTGGTGTTCCCCGACGGCCCCTCGCTGGTCGCCCCGGCGCTCGAGGCCCTGAGCTCCACCGTCCTCGAGCTGCCGATCAGCATCGCCGCGATCCAGGAGTATCGCCCCCTCACCCTCACCCTGCGCCTCGTCACCCCCGGCGGCTGCGTCGAGTTCCTCGACGTTCCGCTCGACACATTCATCCACGCTGACCTCAAACCCATGGCCTCCCGCGACGACGATCTCGAGGTCACGCCGAGCGTCTGGACCACCGACGGCGGCAACGCCGAGGCCGTGTGGCGCCGCAGCTCCGGCCCCGAGGGCGGCTTCTTCTGGCACGCCGACGACGTCGGCCGCCCCACCGACACCCCCTCCTCTCCCCCACCATCCAGGTCTCCGCCGACGAGCCCCTGATCATCGCCTTCGACCACCGCCTACAGCTTCGAGACCAGCATGGGCACCTACTGGGACGGCGGCGTCATCGAGGTTCGCCGCGGCGATTCCAAGGTGGGTCGATATCTCCACACTCGCCGCCGTCACCGACTACAAGGGCGTCATCGTCAGCGAGGCCAACCCGCTGAACGGCCGCTCCGCCTACGTCGGCGAGACCCCGGCTTCCCCAAGCGCCAGCCCGGAGTCGCTGAACCTCGGCATGAACCTCGCCGGCGAATCCATCGTGCTGCGCTTCCGCGTCGGCACCGACGCCGCCGCCGGCGCCCACGGCTGGGACATCGACAACATCCGCCTCACCGGCGTCGACAACACCCCGTTCCCGTCTGGCAGGTCGACCAGGCCCCTGTGCGCCGAGACCGGTGACAGCGCCGCGAGCACCACCACCGCCGCCACCACCGCCACCAGCGACGACAGCGACACCACCCCCCTCCCGACCGACAGCGGCGCGAACAACAGCGTCACCCTCGACGCCGATGACGGCGGCGTCGACAGCAGCAACGACAGCGCCAACGCCCTCGACGACGACGGCTGCGGCTGCCGCAACGACCCGCAGCCGCGCCCGCCCCTCGCCCTCGCCGCCCTCCTCCTGCTCACAATCCGCCGCCGCCGCGCCTGAGCGCCCACCTCATACGCGGCGCCGCAGCGCAGCGCGGCTCAGCTCGACCACTCGGTGCACACCTCGCACACCTCGCGCCACGCAGCCTGCAGCCCCGCCCCGCTCAGCTCGACCACTCGGTGCACACCTCGAAGTAGAGCGCCGCGTCGGGATACTCCGACTCCTCGAGCTTGATCCCGATCACCCCCTCGGCCAGCCCCCGCGTCGTGCTCAGCGACACCACGAGGCTCGGCCCCAGCCCCTCCGCGAAGGCCTGCGCCAGCTCCTTGGCCAGCGGCTCGCTCACCAGCTGCGCGTGGTACTGACCCTCCTTGCCGTCGAGATCGGTCATCGCCACCGCCGCCTTGGTGACCAGCATGATGCCGACCGACGAGCTCCCGCTCACCGCGTCGCCCTGCGACCAGGCCACGCACTGACCGCCCTCGATCGTCCGACACAGCGCGTTCGACTCCTGCTCCGTCGCGAGCTGCCCGTCCTTCATCCCCACGTCCCAGGTCGCGTCATCCCCCAGCAGCATCCCGATCTCCAGCGTGCTGTCCTGCGCCGGCTCGGTCAGCGGCTCGTACACCACCAGCTCGAGCCGCGCCGCGAGCAGATCGGCCGCGTCGACGCCGGCGTCCTGCACGAACGCCGCGACCTTCTCGCCGTTGAAGCGCAGCAGCGCCGCGTTCTTGCCCTTCTCCGTGTCGTTGACCAGGCGAAAGAAGCCGGTCGCCCCGAAGTTGAGCGCCCCGCAGTCCGGCGCCGTCCCGGCGCCCCAGCCCGCACACGGCGAGCCCATCGAGCTCGGCACCACCCCCGCGTCCTCGAACGCCTCCGCGTCCAGCTTGACCGCCAGGCGCTCCGATTTCGTACACTGCATCGCTAGCTGCCCCGTGCTGCCACCGCTGTCCGTCGCGCCGGTCCCCGTCGCCTCGCCGCCCGCCGTGGTCGTGGTCCCGGCCGCGGTCGTCGACTCACCCTGCGAAGCCGTCGCTCCACCGCTGTCCTCACCCCCGCTCGTGGTCGGCAGCGTCACCGAGGTGCCGCTCGCTCCGCCGCTCACACCCGTCGAGCCCGCGCTCGCCTCGGCGCCGCTGTCCTCCCACGCCGGGTTGTCCTTCACCAGGCAGCCACCGAACACCAGACAACCAAGCATGAGCCGTCGCATGATCGCGCCTCCAGGACCCCCAGCATGCCAGATCTCGCGACCGAGCGCGGCGCCACACGATCGATCGTCACGAGCCCGCGTGGGTGCGCCCGCCTCCGCGCGCAGCCCCCGTGATAGCGTGGCGAGGTGGCCCGTGTCTCCCGCATCTCCTTCTCCCTCCTCTCGTACCTCGCCTTCTGCACCGCCGTGTGGAGCGCCTGCGGCGACGACGGCCGCCCCGGTGAGGCCGGCACCGGCAGCGCCACCGACACCAGCCCGCTGACCACCACCGTCACCCCCACCACCGGCGACAGCACCCCCACCGGCAGCGCCACCGGCACCGCCACCGAGGGCAGCATCAGCGACACCGCCACCGGCACCAGCAACGGGCCGACCAGCGCCACCGACAGCGCCACCGCCACTGACAGCGCCACCAGACAGTGCCACCACCCGCGACGACCGCCACCACCGGCGAGCCCGCAGGCCCCTGCAACGAGGACCCGCCGCCCGGCTTCATGGCCCCCTTCGACGCCGCCTGCAAGACCGAGCCCCAGCTCGGCATGTTCGACCCCGTGGTCGAGTGGCACAAGGACATGTTCATGACCAGCCCCGGCGCCAACGCCAGCGCCTCGGCCCCGCTCGTCGTGCAGGTCAATGACGACAACATGGACGGCAAGGTCGACAGCGAGGATATGCCCGACATCCTGAATATCATGTACAATCCCAACAATCAGGCCGTCCTGCGCGCCATCTCCGGCGACGGCAGCAGCGAGGTGCTGAGCATCGTCATCCCCGGCGGCACCCGCGAGGAGGGCCTCGCCGCCGCCGACATCGACAACGATGGATTCATCGAGATCCTGAGCAGCAGCAACAACGGCCAGCAGATCCTCTGCTACGAGCATGACGGCACCCTCAAGTGGACCAGCCCGATGCTCACCGCCGCCAACGCCGGCACCTACGAGACCTACCCCGCGATCCTCGACATGAACGGCGACGGCAAGCCGGAGATCGTCGCCGGCCGCGTCATCCTCAACAGCGCCGGCAGCCAGGTCGGCGTCGGCATGTTCGGCATCGGCGCCCCACCGGCAACGCCAACGGCAGCGCCGCCGTCTCCTTCGCCGCCGACCTCGACGGCGACGGCGAACGAGGTCGTCGTCGGCAACGCCCTCTACCGCATGGACGGCACCGCCATCTGGTCCAACGCCTCCAACGACGGCTACCCCGGCGTCGCCGACTTCGACCTCGACGGCATCCCCGAGATCGTCGTCGTCTCCAACGCCGAAGTCCACGTCCACGACAGCTCCGACGGCGCCTTGATCTGGAAGACCGCGACCCCGGCGGCCTCGGCGGCCCGCCGACCATCGCCGACTACGACGGCGACGGCTTCCGGAGGTCGGCGTCGCCGGCCTGAGCAAATACAGCGTATTCGACACCGACGGGACCGTGCTGTGGAGCCACACCACCCAGGACGCCTCCTCCGGCATCACTGGCAGCTCCGTCTATGACTTCGAGGGCGACGGCATCGCCGACGTCGTCTACGCCGACGGATCAACCTCTACGTCTTCTCCGGCATCGACGGCGCCACCAAGCTGCATTCGCCGACCACAACAGCGGCACCCGCCTCGAATACCCGATCGTCGCCGACGTCGACCGCGACGGCCAGGTCGAGATCGTCGTCATCCACGAGCCCTACAACGGCCCGATCACCGGCATCACCGTCATCGGCGACAAGAACAACTCCTGGCGCCCCGGCCGGAAGATCTGGAACCAGCACGCCTATTCGATCACCAATATTGTATGAGTGGTTTGGATCCGCCCTGCGCGGGCTTGTGACAGAGAATGTGTACTTTCGGACAGGCGATTTAAGACCCTTGCTTGGCTCGAATTTGTCGCGATAACTGGGGTGGAGGTTTGGGGATGCTGACTACCGCGACCGTGCGCGAGCTGAAGCCGCGCGACAAGATGTACGAGGTGACGTGCGCGGCGATGCCCGGGTTCGTCGTACGGGTGCTGCCGACTGGCAAGAAGGTGTTTCTCGTTCGCCATCAGGTCGACGGGCAGTGGCGTCGGCAGAAGATCGGGCTCATGAGCCCGACGCTCGGCGTCGACGAGGCGCGCCGCCGGGCGGTGCTGATGCTCGGTGGTGAGGCGCGCAACGAGGCGTCCGTCCAGCCGGACGCGGGCCGGACCGCGCCGAGATCAGGGCGCCGAGTCGAGCCTGTGAAACAGGTGGAATCGCCGCGAGTGACAGTTCGCGAGCTCGCCGATCGCTTCGTCCGCGAATTCGTCGACGTCTATCTGAAGCCCAGCAGCGCGATCAACTACCGCAAGCACCTCCTCGAGGACATCTTGCCCGTGCTCGGCGATCGGGACTTCCGGAGCGTGACCCGCCAGGACGCACAAGCGCTACACGCCAGCTTCAAGAAGACCCCGGGGTCCGCCAACTACGTGCTGTGCGTACTCGGTAGCCTGTACAAGCGGATCATCGTCGCCTGGGAGCTGTCGGACATGCGCAACCCCTCCCACGGCGTCCAGCGCTTCACGATGAAGACACGCGAGCGCTTCCTGACGCCCGAGGAGCGGCAGCACGTGGAGGCGACGCTGCTCCGCGGCTTGCAGATCCCGCCGGGACGCAAGGGCCACCTCGATCGAATGGGTGTCTGGGCCCTGCAGCTGCTCTCGCTCACGGGCCTCCGGCGCGACGAGATCCGTGGCCTCACCTGGCCCATGGTCGACTGGCAGCACAGCTCCCTGAACCTCCCCGACACGAAGACGGGCCAGCGGAGGATCCCCGTTCCCTCGCAGGTCATGGCCCTGCTGCGGCGGATCCACGACGCCACGGGCAACCGCAAGGCGGGCTTCGTGGTGCACTCGCGCACTGGCAGGAAGCTCTCGGGCCTCAACTTTACGTGGAAGAACATCCGCGAGGCGGTGGGCATCCCCGACGTCCGCCTGCACGACCTGCGGCACTCGTTCGCCAGCGACGCGCTCATGGGCGGCGTGCCGCTGGCGATCGTCGGCGAGATGCTCGGCCACCGGCAGCCGAACACGACCAAGCGCTACGCGCACCTGGCCAACCGCGTCGTCCGCGAGGCGCTCGAGCACACCGCCAACCGCATCGTCGAGGCCAGCAGGATGCCCCCCGCGCTGTCGGTGGCGCCGTTCGAGCCGCTGCGCGACGTCCAGTGGGCCGCGATCGTCACCCTCGTCGACGCCGACCGCCCGCGCGGCGGCAAGCCGGTCGACATGCGCGACGTGGTCAACGGAATCCGCTGGGTGCTGCACACGCAGGGGCACTGGTCGGACATCCCGGCGACCTACGCGACTACGTCGACGTGCTGGCGCTGGTACAGTCGCTGGAGCGCGGACGGGACCTGGCCGAAGGTCGAGGCCGCGATCGCGGCGCCGGCGGCCACGTCGACTCGCCGGCCGAAGCCCAGGGCCCGGCCAGTGGAGAGCGGTCTACGGCTCGAGTAGCAGCGGCCTGCAGGCGGTGCGCACGCGTCGGCGTGGACCGAGTCCGGGTTGCGCGCCACGAACTTCCGCCCAGCCCCGGACGCGCCGGCCTGCCCGGACTCGCCTCAAGCTCGGGACGATCCTCGACACACGTGCATACGCGACCACCAGACGGATGCGCGTGAGCGCCGAGACATCGATTGTAGCGGTGGCTCTGCCACAGACCCCGGATACGGCCACAGCGGCCCCGACCACCACGCCAGCAGCGATCAGTCCGTTCGCCTCGGGCTTGCCAGCCCCGCTTCGCTGCTCGCGGTCGACGAGCAGGCCCCCGCGACGCCGAGGCCGATCGTCGTGAAGGTCGCCGTTCGCAGCTAGTCGTTCGGTAGATCAAGGGTTAGGGTCGCGTTGAAGGTCGAGAGATCCATGACACTGGCGATGTCCGCCAGACTGCCAATCTCAAGGCGGGCTGGATCCGGGAGGCGCCCACGGCCATCAATGAGAAAACGGCGCTCCCGCTGCCATTCAAAACGCCGTGGCTTACAGAATCCCACGGGCTCCAGCGTCCCGTGGAAAGCGCAGCTTCATCGTAGTACGTGACAAGGCGGCCGGTGACGTTGAAGCGCTCGCGCTGGCATGCAGCACCAAGGCGTTCCTGAAATGCCGTGACGTTGTGAACGCAGACAACGTGCTCGCCTCCCATGGAAGCGCACTTCTCAGGCACTCGCATATACTGCCGAAACTCATCAATGTTTTCCGGAGAGAGACTTGTGAACGCGCCGGACGACCCGGCGTAGACGCAGAGCGCGTGCTGCTCGAGTATGGCCTGTGGCGTTATCAGGGCAGCAGACGCCCAGTCCGACGATGACGTCGAGAGCTGGATATCATTAACCCGCATTACTACGCCCATGTCAGGCTGCATAATGTGCGAGGTCCCTTCAAAGCGATCACCCCGACCGTCGTCGGCCTCTTCCAACCCACGAAAGTAGTCAAGCCTCCGGAGGAAGAGGCTACCGGCGATGAAGTCGTCGGCGTGGGCTCGCTCTTTACAGAATGTTCAGAAGCCAGAAAACCGTTGTCATTGCTGGATTTTACACTACCGCCCGGCACCGCGCGAGCGCGAGCCGCGAGTCGCGGCCCACGCGAACCGCGGGCCGGCGAGAGGCATCTCGAGGGGGGCCATTGCAGCCGCCGGTGACGGCGATGTCGAGGTCGCCGTCGTGGTCGGCCCAGTCGCTGGCGGTCGCGTAGCAGCCGGAGACAGACAGCTGGTGGGCCACGCTGAAGGTGCCGGCGCTGGACAGCCACACGTGTACGGGGTCGCCGTGCCAGCCGCCGTAGCTGATGTCGTCGGAGCCGTCGGCGTCGGCGTCGGCGACGCGGAAGGTGTAGAAGAGACGGGGACGCGGCCGTGCTCGCGCTCGTAGGCGTCGTGGCGCGCGCGGGCCACGGCGTCGGACTCGTCGAAGTGACCACCTGCCTCGTTATCGGCTACGACCCGGAGCGCCCGCGCTCCAGGTCAACCGAGATCCGCCGCAGGGCGAGATGGGGCGTTGTGTGGAGCGTGTCCGGAGACACCGCCCGGCGGCCGCAGTTGCTACGGGTACGGCGAATCGGGCGAGGAGGTCGGCCTCGGGAAGTGTTGCGCGGCGGCGTGGGTTCAAGGTTTGGTGAACCGCGGACCCGCGAATGGGCGGGGCGTCTCAGTTTTTCGGGGCGTCGTCCTTGTCGCGCGGGACGCGGCCGTATGAACGCTCGCAGGCTTCATACTCGGTGCGGGCTACGTCGGCGTCCTCGTCGAGGTACGTGCGACGCATGGCGGCGGTGAGGCAGATGGTCGTCGCTCGCTCGAGGGCTCGACGCATCGCGGGGACCGAGACGCTCCAGATGCGGGCGGTGGCGTCGTTGGACGCGGTGACGATGTGATTGCCGTCCGGGCTCCACGCGGCAGAGTTGACCTCGTCCTCGTGGCCGCGGAGGACGAGGGGCTCGCCCGTGCCGTCCGCCCACCACGCCCGCGCCGTCTTGTCGTAGGACGCGGTGACTATGCGCTGGCCATCCGGGCTCCACGCGGCGGACCGGACCCATTCATCGTGGCCGTGAAGGACGATGGGCTCGCCCGTGCCGCCCGCCGGCCACACCCGCGCCGTCTTGTCGTGGGACGCGGTGACTATGCGCTGGCCATCCGGGCTCCACGCTGCGGACCAGACCGAGTTCTCGTGGCCGCGGAGGACGACGGGTTCGCCCGTGCCGTCCGCCCGCCACATCCGCGCCGTCTCGTCGTCGGACGTGGTGACGATGTGCTGGCCATCCGGGCTCCACGCGGCGGACCTGACCACGCTGTCGTGGCCGCGGAGCACGACGGGCTCGCCCGTGCCGTCCGCCCGCCACACCCGCGCCGTATTGTCGAAGGACGCGGTGACGATGCGCTGGCCATCCGGGCTCCACGCGGCGGAGCGGACCAAGTCGTCGTGGCCGCGGAGGACGACGGGCTCGCCCGTGCCGTCCGCCCGCCACACCCGCGCCGTATTGTCGAAGGACGCGGTGACGATGCGCTGGCCATCCGGGCTCCACGCGGCGGACAGGACGGCGCGCTTGTGGCCGCGGAGGACGACGGGCTCGCCCGTGCCGTCCGCTCGCCACACCCGCGCCGTCTTGTCGTAGGACGCGGTGACGATGTGCTGGCCATCGGGGCTCCACGCGGCGGACGAGACGGGCTTGTGGCCGAGGAGGACGGGCTCACCCGTGCCGTCCGCCCGCCATACCCGCGCCGTCTTGGTGAAGGAGGCGGTAACGATGCGCTGACCATCGGGGCTCCACGCGGCGGACCAGACCGAGTCCTCGTGGCCGCGGAGGACGGGCTCGCCAATGCCGTCAGCCCGCCACACCCGCGCCGTCTTGTCGTGGGACGCGGTGACGATGCGCTGGCCATCCGGGTTCCACATGGCGGAGATGACCGGGTTCTTGTGGCCGCGGAGGACGACGGGCTTGCCCGTGCCGTCCGCCCGCCACACCCGCGCCGTCTTGTCGTGGGACGCGGTGACGATGCGCTGGCCATCCGGGCTCCACGCGGCGGACATGACCGAGTGCTCGTGGCCGCGGAGGACGACGGGCTCACCCGTTCCGTCCGCCCGCCACACCCGCGCCGTCTTGTCGTCAGACGCGGTGACGATGCGCTGGCCATCCGGGCTCCACGCGGCGGACCAGACCAAGTCCTCGTGGCCGCGGAGGATGACGGGCTTGCCCGTGCCGTCCGCCCGCCACACCCGCGCCGTCTTGTCGTCAGACGCGGTGACGATGCGCTGGCCATCCGGGCTCCACGCGGCGGAGATGACCACGCTGTCGTGGCCGCGGAGGATGACGGGCTTGCCCGTGCCGTCCGCCCGCCACACTCGCGCCGTCTTGTCGAAGGACGCAGTGACGATGCGCTGGCCATCCGGGCTCCACGTGGCGGACCAGACCCATTCCTCGTGGCCGCGGAGGACGACGGGCTTGCCCGTGCCGTCCGCCTGCCACACCCGCGCCGTCTTGTCGTGGGACGCGGTGACGATGCGCTGTCCATCCGGGCTCCACGCGGCGGACTCGACCCCGTCCTCGTGGCCGCGGAGGACGACGGGCTCGCCCGTGCCGTCCGCCCGCCACACCCGCGCCGTCCTGTCGGAGGACGCGGTGACGATGCGCTGGCCATCCGAGCTCCATGCGGGGGACCGGACCGGGTCGTCGTGGCCGCTGAGGATGACGGGCTCGCCCGTGCCGTCCGCCCGCCACACCCGCACCGTATCCCCTTCGAGGGTAACGACACGCTGGCCATCCGGACTCCACACTGCCCCTCCCCCGTCGAATCTGGCCTCGAACATCGGGGTCGACAACGTGTCGAGTGCAAGCTGCAGCCACCCACGAACGTCCTCGGGAGCCTCGACCACGAGGAGGACCCGCGTCGCCGCGGCTGAATCGTGACGCGCGAGGAGCTCGCGGGCGCCGGCCATCAAGGAGGCCGTGCGCGCCCGTGCGGCTTCCGCCTTCGCATGGTCGCGGGCCGTGTCTGCTGCGGCTTTCTCCTCCGCGAGTTGTTTCTGCGCGGCCTCGGCGGTCTCCTGCGCGGCCTCGGCGGTCTCCTGCGCGGCCTCGGCCGCCTCCTGGGACCGCACCGCCAGCACCGCGAGCACCCCGACGCCCACCGCGACCACCACCGCGACCACCGCCAGCGACGAGTCGGCGCCGCGCCGCCCGCTCCCGGGCACATGCCCGTGCGACAGCCCGAGGAATCACGCTCGCTGCCCGTGATCCGCTTCGGGTGCTCCGCGGCCCACGCCTGCGCACCCCGCAGCGCCGCGGCGCCGAGCAGCAGCGCCGCCGGTCGCCGCCCATCCTCCCACAGCCGGGCCTGCACCTGCAACGGATGCAGGTGCTTCGCCTCCCACGCCTCGTTGTCGCGCAGCACGGGCTCGACCAGGCGGTCGTGGCTCAGCTCGAACCACGTGCCGCCGGCCCGCGGCTCGGCGCGCACGATGAACTGGTCGCGCAGCCGCGCGATGAGGTCGTTGCCCAGCCCCGCGCTCTGCCTCGCCTCTTGCCGGACCTGCGCGCGCAGCCGGTTGACGATCAGCGTGCGCCCGACCCACTCACGCACCGCCCGCTCGACCGCCTCGTCGCCGCCGGCGACCGCGGCGACTACGTCGGCGTAGTACCCGGCGAGCGCCGACGACACGCTCGCGTAGCGTTCGATGTCCTCGGCGTCGATGCTGAGGTCGTCGTCCGGCATCGCGGCCCACAGGCGGTGGCAGACCACCTGCAACTGGACCGGCTCGACGAACGGCCCCGGCTCCGCGACGATGCTGCCGTCCGCCTGCTGCACCTGCACCGTCGCCAGGTCCTGCACCAGCCGGTCGACGCCGGGGAACGCCCGTCCGCCGCGCTCCGCCAGCCGCACCGCGGCCTCGCGCGCGCCCTCGCGGCGGTCGAGCAGGTCGAGGCGGAACGTGTTCGCCAGCTCCGTGGGGATGCGGTCGCGGTACGGCGCCAGCGCCGGCAGGTGGTCCTCGCGGACGATGAACAGCGCCCACAGCTCCCCGCCCTCGAGCGCCTGTCCGACCGCCGAGAAGAACGCCCGCCGCTCGGCCAGCCCCGGCGGTCCGACGGTCAGAACCTCCTCGAACTGGTCGAACAGCAGCACCGCCGGGAGGTCTTGCCGGCCCTTACGCCGCGGACGGGTCGTCACGTACGTCCGCAGGTCCATCCGCGCGAGCTCTGCGGGGTTGCGGCGGCGATCGGCCGGCAGTTCCTCCTCGAGGCTGAGCAGCACGCTCAGCACGTAGCGGTTGGTCTCCGCCGGCAGGTCCGCGAGCCCCGCCGGGTCGAAGTTCACGCGGATCGGCCGCCACACGTCGAACCCGCCCTCGACCAGCGCCGGCGTCAGCCCGGCCATGACGAGCGAGCTCTTGCCCGCCCCGACGGCGCGTGCAGCACGAGGATGCGCCGCGCCTGCAGGCGGTTATATAATTCGCGCACCTCGGCGTCGCGCCCGTACAGCGGCTCGCCCTCCTGGATCGGCCGCGGCCCGACGAACGGGTTTCGCTCAGAAATCCCAGCCATCGTCGCCCCCGTGCGGCTGCTTGTCGTCCGCGCCCAGGTCGCCCGCGGCGGCCAGCGCGTCGCGGAGCGAGGTGAGGAAATCTTCCGAGCTCCCCCAGTAGATGTTGATGTTTGCCTTTTGGCCGAAGTACTTGGCCAGGAAGGCCCGGGCCTCGGCGACGTCGGACATCGTCTGCAGGTCCGGGTCGAGCTGCACGGCGACGTGGCAGTACTTCTCGAGGCGCTTGCGGCCGGGCAGGCTCATCATCAGGCGGAACAGCACGCGGAAGTGCCAGTCCGTCAGGCGAAACCCGAGGAACAGCAGCGAGTTGCTGACCAGGGCGCCCTCGACCTCGGGCGGCATCAGCTTGGTCGCGGCGGTCGTGAGCAGGTAGTCGAAGTAGTCGTCCTCGGTCAGGACCAGGCCATCGTCGTCGGCGCTGGCCCCGAACGCCCCGAACACGTGGTACACGAGCGGCGCCTGCGCCGACGGCCGCGCGACGCGGTCCTCGTCGGCGGGTCGCGGCGACTGCTGGTAGCGCCACCGGGTCGCGACCTGCTGCGGCGTGCTGGCTCGGCGGCCCGCAGCGCGCGCTCGAGCAGCGGGTCGAAGTTGGTGGTCACGTACACCGAGGCGCCGAGCTCCGCGAGGATGCGGTGCGGGTCGCGGGTGTCGCTACGCAGGCGATCGCTGACCAGCGCCAGCAGCTTGCCGAGCCGCGGGTGCTTGTTGCGCGGCGGGAGCTCCTCGGGCGGGAGCCAGCCGCGGTGCTGCTCGATCAGCTCGCGCAGGAGCTGATCCTGATACGCCTGGAGGACGTTGAACCGCGACTCCTTGACGCTCATGTACTCGGTGACCCGCGGCAGGTCGTCCCATTCGTGGGCGTGCAGGGGGTAGTGGTGGATACCCGCCAGCTTGCGCGCCGCGTCGTGCGCGCTGCCGCAGGCCGTCTCGAGCAGGCGCGGGCCGATGATCGGCACGACCTTGCCCTTCTTGACCGGGACCAGCAGGCTCGCCCACACATCGTCCTGCCGGGCGCTGCGAAAGCCCGGCGTGTACCACAGGCGTCCGTCGGTCAGGCGGGTGTACAGGGCCGGCATCCAGTGGTCGCTCCGGTCCTTCACCCCGCCGCGGGCGACGGCCAGGGCGCGGTCGATCTGTCCGTCGCCCAGCAGCTCGCGGAAGAACACCGGCATCATCCGCGCCACGGTGCCCATCGTGATCTTCCCCTGCATGGCGAGGACGGCGGGGACGCCCGCGTCGGCCAGGCGTCCGGCGAGCGTCGCCTGGACCGTCGTGCGCTCGTCCGCCGCGACCAGCTTCCCGTCGCCGGCGCTCTCGCACGAGGCGAGGACCACGAGCCGCGGGACGCGGTGCTGCTCGCCGAGCCGGAGCGCCAGCTCGTCGCCCCGGACGACCACCGCCTCACCGGTCTCGCCTTGCAGGATCAGCGCCGGCGTCCCCGCGCCGCGCTGGAACATGCCGTGGCTGACGAGGTAGAGGATGTCGACCCCGCGGCGGACCTCGTCGAGCAGGCGAGCGAGGGTGCAGGGCGCGTCGGGGCCGCCGAGGACGCGGACCTGCACCCCGGCGAGCGTCGCGGTGATGCGACTCGACTCGCCCGCGAAGTCGACGGGCGCGAGGTCCCAGCCGGTGAGGTCCGGGGCCGCGACCGCGACGAGCGCGGTCAGCTCGGTCCGGGCCCGCAACCGCACCGGACGGAAGTCGCGCGAGACCATGAAGCGGGACAGCAGCACGCGCTCCGAGGTAGCGAGCGCCGCGTTCGACGCGGGGTCGCGCAGGTGCTCCCAGCGCAGGGCTTGCAGCTCCTGAGCCGAGGGGTCGATGCACACGAGGATCCGGAGGTCGCGGTCGGACGCGTCCGCGGCGGTGCGGACCTCGCCGAAGCGCCGGGCGACTTTCCGCGTCGGCGAACACCTGGCGAGCGAGCTCCTCGCCGTACGTCCGGCCCGACCTCGCATGCGCCAGCAGGCGCGGGCCGTCGAACGCCGCGATGCCGCGCACGGGCGCCACCCTGGCCTGGCTGGTGGGATCGCTGTGCGACAGCTCGACCACGAGGTCTCCGCCATGCGGTGGATCGAGATGCTGAGCAGGTAGGAAGGAGTGTCCATCCGTGGCTTCGCCGGGGCTGCAGGGACCGGCCGACATCATAGCGCCCGGGCGCGGTCGGCGCCGAGTGTTGTTCGGCCATTGAGAGGCCGCTGCTCGGCGCTGCCCAGGAGGCCTGGCTGTTGGTCCTTGCGTGGGCCGAGCTGTTGGTCTCAGCGCGGTCTCCAGGGGGGCCGTTCCTGGCGCCGCGAAGCGCTGTGGACGGCCCTCCGTTCGTCTCACTGGCGGCCATGGGCCGCCGACCTACCTGCGAGCGTGCGCCGCCCAGCCAACAGCGCCCGCGCCAGTCAGGGCGCACCCGAGACCGAACAGGATCTTCTTGCGCAAGCTCCACGGTCTCGCCGCTGTCAGCCTGGCGATCTCGGCGGCGTCCTCGGCATGGAGCTGCACCAGATGGCGGTTCGCCCGGGTCAGCCTGGCGATCCGCGGCGGCGTCCTCGGCACGCAGCCGCTCGAGCGTGGTGTTAGCGCCAGTCAATCGGACGATCTCGGCAGCATCGTCCGCGTGCCGTTGCTCGAGCTCGACGTTCTTCTGATGCAGCCGGAAAGCCCTGGCAAGCACGTCGTCCATCTTGGTCTGCGTGTCACGTTCGCGAGCTGCCGCCGCCGCGCGTTCGGCCTTGGCAGCGGCGAGAAGTCGCTCCAACTCCCCCATGGTCCTCGCCGACGCCGGATCGGGCACAGCATGAAGATGCCGCACCGCTTCCTGCGCAACGGCCTGCACTTCCATGCTTCCGACGACGATCGCCTGGGCCACGGCCTCGTCAACGTAGCTGACGAGGACAAAGTCCTGCTCGGCACCCAACGCGACGACGAGCCGATCGAACGTCGCCAGCGTCGGGTTCGGGGCGGGATCGTTGAACATCCGACTGAGCTGCGATCGGTTCACGTCGGCGACCTTGGCGAGCGCGGACACGGTCGCGATGTTCTCGCGGACCATGATCTCCTTCAGGCGCGTGATGACCGCAGCGGGGTCGTTGTTGAGTACGCCGTTGAAGCGCGCTCCCGCCTTATGGACGAGCTCGAGGTAGACGCCCAACGTCGGGTTCGGCTCTGGGTGCTGAAACAGAGAGAGCACCTGGGCCGCGCTGTGGTCGGAGCGCTTCACCAGCTCGTCCTTGCTCAAGTCCGAGCGCCGCAACCATGACTCCAGCTCCCCGACCCACCGCCGTGTGCCCATAGCCCCACAGGCTAAAGCCGCTGTCGCGACGGTCAAGGGGTCTGTTGCTCCGAGCGATCCGACTGCAGTGAGCGGCAACATCGCCGTCGCCGAGCAACACCCGCGCGTCGTCGCCGTCGCCGAGCAACACCTGCGCGCCGTCGTTGTCGCCGCGCACTCCGGGCCGCTCGCCCGCCGCGCAGCTCGGGCTCGCTCGGGCCGTGGCCCCACGCGCGACATGTCCCTTTGGACATATCAATGGGCATTAAAAGAAGATAAGCTCGATAACGCTTTTGCTGACTTATTTGCGACTTCGCTAAAGAAGTCTGGACTTCTTTTCATATGTCCCAGGAGACATATTGTGCCTCGCGTCGCCGCACCGTTGATCGCCGAGCGACGGCGGCGACCGGGGTTGCTCGGTGAGGACGACAATGCGCGATCCTCTCGCGCGATCCTCTTAGGACAGATCGCGCCGGCACCAACGAAGCCGCGCGGACCCGCGGAGCGCGTCGAGCACCGCGGCTAGCCCGAAGCCGCGCAGACCCGCGGACCAACAGCTCGCGTGTCGAACCGCGGCCAGCCCGACGAAGCAACAGCTCGCGCGTCGACCAACACCGCGGACAGCCCGACGCCGCGCGGACCCGCGGAGCAATAGCTCGCGCACCAAGCGGCCGACCCCGACGCCGGGCGGACCCGGCGGTAACAGCTCGCGCAGAGCAACAGCTCGAGCGCCGAGAACACCGCGGCCGCCGAGCAACAGCTCGCGCGCCGAGCAACAGCGCGGCCCGCCCGACGCGCGCGGACTCGCTGTTAGTTCTCAGCAGTAATCCCCCTGCCGGCCAGTTTCTCAGGACCATTCCCCCCTGGCCGGGCCGAGTTTCTCACCGTCTTTCCCCCCTGGATCGACTGAGTTTCTCAGGACCATTCCCCCCTGCGTGACGAGGCGGGTACCCACCTCCGGGTCGGCGGACGAGCCGACACGGAGGGTCCATGGCGTACCGCGAGGTCACGATGATCGAGATCAAGGAAGTTCTACGACGATGGGTCAGCGGGACCCCCAAGAAGCGCATCGCGGTGCAGCTCGGGCTCGACCCGAAGACCGTACGGCGCTACGTGGAGGCGGCCGAGCACCAGGGGCTACGCCGCGATGAGGGTCTCTCTGGCCTGACCGACGAGCGCGTCGGCGCGGTGATCATCGCGCTCAAGCAACCGGCGGCGCATCCCCACGGCGACCCTTGGTGGGCCTGCGAGGCGGAGCGCAAGACGATCGAGGCACACATCAGGGACGGCCTGCGCCTGACCAAAATCCACCGTCTCCTCGCACGGTCGCAAGTGCACATACCGTACTCGACACTGCACCGATTCGCTGTGCAGGAGCTCGGCTTCGGGCGCAAGGCGGCGACGGTGCCGGTCGCGGACGGCGAGCCGGGCCACGAAGTGCAGGTCGACACCGGCTGGGTGCTGCGCCCGAACCGGATGGCAGCGGAGTACGCCGACGCAAGAAGGCCTTCATCTTCACGCCGAACGTGTCGCGCTACCGCTTCGTCTACCCGATCGACCGCGAGACCACCGCGGAGGCGATCGCCGCCTGCGAGGCCGCCTGGACCTTCTATGGCGGGATCTTCCGCGCGATGGTCGTCGACAACATGAAGGCGATCGTCACGCAAGCAGATCCACTCGAGGCCAAGATCAACCCGACGTTTCAGGAGTATGCGCAGGCGCGCGGCTTCTTCGTCGATGCCACGCGTGTGCGTCGGCCCAAGGACAAACCTCGCGTCGAGCGAGCCGTACGCGACGTACGCGACGACTGCTTCGCCGGCGAGCGCTTGCTCGACCTCGCTGCCGCACATGCCCGGGCGCTACGCTGGTGCCGCGACGAGTACGGCATGCGGCGGCACAGCACGACTGGCCGCATGCCGCGCGAGCACTTCACGCATGTCGAGGCGCCCGAGCTGCTGCCCTTGCCGAGTGGGGCCTACGACGTGCCCAAGTGGTCAACGCCGAAGGTCGCCCGCGATCACTTCGCGCAGGTCGAGCGCGCCCTCTACTCGCTGCCGACGCGGCTGATCGGCCGCGTCCTGAGTGCCCGCTCGGATCACAGCTTCGTCCGCTTCTACGACCGCGAGCAACTCGTGAAGGTCTGCCCGAAGCAGCCGCCCTGCGGACGCCACATCGATCCCGAGGACTACCCCACCCACAAACGAGCCTATGCCATGCGAGATATCGACTTCCTGCAGAAGACCGCCGACGAGCTCGGTCCGTCGATCAGCGCGCTCACGAAGCGCCTGCTCGCTCACCCACTGCCGTGGACCCGCATGCGCGGCGTCCAGGGCCTCATCGCGCTGACCAGGCGCTACGGCGCCGAGCGAGTCGACGCCGTCTGCGTCACCGCGCTCGCCCACGACATGCTCAGCGTGCCGCGGCTGCGCCGCATGCTCGAGAGCGCTGCCGCCACGCCAGCGTCCACGCCCACGCCGCCGAGGGCGCTGCCGCCGGGAAGATTCCTGAGACCGCCGCAGCACTACGCGCTGCCGACAACAACCACCACCGGAGAACCATCATGAACCAGGACAGCATCACCACCGATCTGAAGCAGACCCTCAAACGCCTCAAGCTTGGGCCGATCCTCGACACCCTGCCCGAGCGGCTCGCTCTCGCCAGGCAGCAGAAGATGCCCCACCAGGACTTCCTCCTGACGATCCTCGCCGACGAGGTCTCTCGCCGCGACAGCGTATCGGCGCAGCTCCGATCCCAGCGCGCCCGCCTCGATCCGGCACATCAGCTCGAGGCCTGGGACGCGACCGCCAACGTCCGCTACGACGTCGAGCTCTGGAACGAGCTGTGCTCCCTGCGCTTCCTCGAGACCCACGCTCACGTCGCCATCGTCGGCCCGGTCGGCGTCGGCAAGACCTTCCTGGCCCACGCTCTCGGAGCCGCCGCCTGCCGCCGCGGCCGCAGCGTCCTCGCCCACCGCAGCGACCGGATGCTCAAGGCCCTGCGCCACGCCAGGCTCGACGCGACCTACGAGGCCGAGCTGCGCAAGCTGCTCGCGGTCGACCTGCTGATCATCGACGACTTCGGGCTCGACGCGATGGACGCGATCGAGAGCCGCGACATCTACGAGCTACTCACCGAACGGCATCGACGCGGATCGATCGTCGTCACCTCCAACCGCGGCCCGGATGAGTGGCTCGCCACCTTCGCCGATCCGGTCCGAGCCCAGGCCGCCGTCGACAGATTCACCAGCAACGCCTACGACCTCGTCATCGACGGCGAGTCCTACCGCGCCCGTCAGAAACCGACCCTCTCACGCTCGCCGAAAACTGGATCTCGGAGGGCGGCCTGAGCGAAGATCCTCCTCGTCGCGCAGATGGATCTGGGGGGGGAATGGTGGTGAGAAACCGGGGTCCCATGCCGGCTAAGACTCCGCGAACACCTCGAGCCAGGCCTGCGCGACTTCTACGGCGGTGTGCTCGCTCGTCCTGAGCCAGCTCAGCTCCTTCGTGTGCTCCGCGACATCAAGCCGAGCCCGTTGGAGGCACGTCTGGACGTGGCTCTTTGATTTGCCGACGTCGTTGGCGACATCGCGTTGGCGTCGCCCAGCTGCGATCGCGCGGAGCACGCTCTCGATGTGTTGGCGCGCCAGCGGAGGACGGGGCACGGGCGAGAACTACCACCCATGGACCAAAATCAAAGTTTTACCCCCCGTTCTTGAAAACGGTACAAGATTCCGGTACAAAAGACTGGAAACGGCGGCCGGCGAATTCGAGGCCGCCAGGAGGACACCATGAGCACACAGACTCAAAGCGGCGAGCTCACCAGAACCACCCACCGGTATTCCGCTGTCCCGGTCGATGGAACGGCCCCATGAGTGACACCGACCCGGACATCGAGATCCTCGAGACCGACCTCCCCCCGCCGCCCGCCGGCACGCCGCTGTGGTTCCGCGAGTTGGTCGCCCTCACGCTCAAGACGACGGACCCCACCGTGCTCGACGCCGCCGAGCAGGACTACCGCGGCGTGTTCGCCAGCGCCGACGACTTCATCCACAACCAGCTCGCCGAGCACCTGCCCGCCCACCTGCAGTGGCTCCCCACCTGCTGCGATCCCGCCAAACTGCGCGCCGGCTACGAGCGCGGGCACATCCGGCTGTGGACGATCGGCCTGCCGAACGGGCAGGTGATCGTCTTCGAATCTCCCCGTGAACCCGGCCGCCGTCGTCCGCGGGCCTGAGCCACCGCCATACCGACCACTGACTCACCCGCACCCGCGATGGCCTGACCACGAACCACAGCGCCGGCCCTCTCGCCAACCAAGCTCCTGCTGCGATCCGCCGTGGCGACCAGCCCATCCTGCGGTGAGCCTCCCCGTCCACGAGTCTCGTGAATTCACAGCATGCGCGCAGACGCGCATCTACCTCGATCTTGCCCACCAATTCAGTATCCGAAGCCATCGCCCTCGAGCGAAGCTTCCAACATGGCCAGAGTTCGCCAGGCCCGCTCGTCGCGGGTAGATCGGCTGCACCGCACCCTCGACGTGCCGCAGGCCGACCGCCTCGGCAACGTCCGCCAGCTCGTCGCCGCGATCCGCGACGGCATCGACCACGCGGCGACGCTGCTCGAGCTCCTCGACGTCGACCACCGCCACTTCCTGTATTACCGCCAGGCCGCGGTGATCCTCGGCGTCGTCGAGTTCAACGCGCGCGGCGAGCTGCGCGTCACCTCGTTCGGCCAGCGCCTGCTCGCCTCGGCCGAGGGCTCGCCGGACGAGCGCCTGGTGTTCGCCGACGCCATCGCCCAGGCCCGCGCCCTGCGCCCCTTCGCCTCCTTCTTCGCCGGCGAGCCGCTCGACCTCCCCACGTTGACGCGCCGCCTCGAGGTCCTCACCGGCCTCTCGCACTCGACCGCCGAGCGCCGCGCCCACACCCTGATCAAGTGGCGCCGCTACGTGCAGGGCCCCACCCCGGAAAATAACGGCGGCCTCGAGCTCGCCGACCCCGCCCCGCAGATCGAGACCCTGGTCGCCCGCCACAACGCGCTCGTCAAGCAGCAGACGCTGCAATGGTTGATGGGCGTCGACCCCGGCGACTTCGAGAAGATCGTCGCCGACCTCCTCCGCGCGATGGGCTACCTCGACGTCACCCAGCGCGGCGGACCCTTCGACGGCGGGGTCGACGTCGTCGCAGGCCGCGTCGACGCCTGGGGTCACCGCAGCGAGCTCGCCGTCCAGGCCAAACGCTACGCCGCCCCGGTCGGCCGCCGCTACGTCGACGAGCTGCTCGGCGCCTTCCGCCGCCAGCGCTACGCCGAGGCCCTCCTCGTCACCACCTCGGAGTTCTCGGCCCCCGCCGTCCAGGCCGCCCAGAGCGAGCCAAACCTAAAACTCGTCGACGGCCCCAGGTTCGTCGACATGCTCGCCGCCAACGGCGTGCTCCTGCAGGTCGGCAATCCGGCGAGCCAAGCGCCAGAAATAGTAGCCATCTCGCCCTAATTCAGGCCGGTGCGTCGAGGCCGATCGTCGCGCTGGCGAGGTGCCCGGGCGTGTGGAGATCGTGGCCGCGATGAGGACCGTCTGGAGCCTTGAGACGCCGTGGGCGCCATATTCCCGTGATGTTCTCGAACGACGGGACGCGCCTCGCGGTCGGCGGGGGCACCTGGTACGGCGAGGGCGGAGTGATGATCGCCGAGCTCGAGACGGGGACGTTTCGCTGCACCGCGGCGAGCGACCTGCTCGCCACCATCCCGAATCAGCGGAACGCGCCATCGATCGCGGGGGTGTACTTCTCGGCCGATGACCGCTACCTGGCGGTCGCTACCCGCGGCTCGGGGCAGAGCTATCGCCCGTCGCATCTGTTCGCCGTCGAGGCGCTGGAGCTCGCGCATCGAAGCGTGATGGTGCACCGCAGCGAGGACACGATCGGGCGGCCATTCGCCACTGGCGTGCAGCTGGCGGGGAGCTCGATGATCACGCGCCACAACGCGGCGTTTCTGGCGGACTGCATCTCCATGCACGAGACGCCGCCGCGACTGGAATGCCGGGGCGACGACAGCCGCCAGCACCTGACACACAGCCGAATGATCGTGCGGTGCGGGCGGGTTCTGACGGGCGGCGGCGGCTCGCCTGCGCTGGTCGAGTGGCGCGCGGACCTCGGGCGCCGCGAGTCGGGCAAGGTCGCCGTGGGGCTGGTCTCGGCACCGTTCGTCGGCGGGGGAGCAGTCGAGGTCGTGCCGGTGCGAGCATGCGCGCCGGGTGACGGCGATCGCGGCGCTGCCCGGGCAGGGAGGATTTCTTGACCGGCGGACTCGACGGCGAGCTCGACCGCTGGTCGGGCGGCGATGGGCCAGCGCAGGTGCGATTGGCGGTGCCGGCGGACGAGCTCGAGCGGGCCTCGGCACCGTTCGTGCAGCCACCGACGTCCCCGGATTCATCGCATCCACCGATCACCTGGGCGACCTGACCGCGCAGCGTCACCGCAATCTGCACGCTGTGCGACGGGCAACGGTGGGTGAGCGTCGATGCGGGCGGGCGGCTCCCGCCTATGGCGAGGCGACACATTGCTGGCTGCATGGACCCTACCGACGCCAGGCTCGCCGCGGTGCCTCGCAGCGCACCCGACCGAGCCGTGGATCGCCGTGGGGATCAAGCAGGGCGGGTTTGCTCGCCCGACCTCGGCGGTGCTCTTGCTCGAGTGCTGATCGGATCGCCGTCGACAAGATTGGTACTCGCACGGACATGATCGATATGATCGGGCCCTTTGCTGCGCGTTACCGCGCACGAGGCGATCAACGCCGGCCGCGACGCCGGGAGCGGTCAACGCTCCCTCACCGCCAGCGCGGTGGACGCGGTTCCTCGGCCGCGGCGAGCCGCAGCAGGCGCTGTGCGGCGGGCGATGACCGCCCGCTGGCACTACGGAATCAGCGCCTCGACCGTCCACTCGCTGCCGATCGTCGCCGACCAGGTGGTCACGCCCGACGGGCTGTCGGGGCGATGCAGGTAGTCGCCCTTCCACGAGCGCAGCAGCACCTTCGAGCCGCGCAGCTCGAGGTCCACGTTGCCGATGCCCATCGAGAACGTGGTGACCCCTTGCGGCGAATTCGGGCGGTGCAGACAGTCGCCCTTCGACGAGCGGAGCCAGATCGTCGCGCCGTTGCGGGTCAGACGCCACGTGTCACCGGTCGGCGACGACGTGACCCCGGCGCCCGCGTCGAGACGGCGCAGATAGTCGCCCTTCCACGACTTGAGCCGGATCGCCTCGAACTTCACGAGCTGATCGAGGTCGGTGATCAACACCGGCTCGAAGGCGTCGGGGGCCTTCATCGCGGACGAGGCCAGCGAGATCGTCCAGCGCTGATTGGCGCCGACACCCGGCGACATCTGCACAACCGGCGCGCTGCTCTCCTGGGAGGCCTGCCCAACCTCGAGCGGCAGGCCGCTGTGTTTGGCAGTGATCGAGTAGGAGCCGTCGCCCAGCGGCGTCAGCGAGAAGCGCTGATTGTCGCCCGCATGCGCCGGCCACTGCAGGGCGATCGCCCCGGGCGCGACCTGTGCATAGTAGATATCGACGTTTCTCCCGGTGTGGCGATTGGTCAGCGTGAACCACCCGCCGCCCACGTGGGTGAGGATCCACTTCTGGTGATCGCCGGCGTAGAATCGGCCCTGCGTCACACCGAGGCCATCGTCGAGGCGCCCCCCGGGGACCTCGAGCGCCTTGCCGCTGTGCTTTGCGACCATGTGGACGAGCCGGCCGGTATGCGCGGTGAAGTCGTGCTCGACGTCGATCACCTGAAACACCGCCGCGCCCCCAGAGTCCGCGTCGGCTGCGAGCAGCGCCGGCAGCTTGATGAAGTCCGGCAGCGGCAGCTTGCCGACCCTGACGTACCCACCGGTAGCGACCGACCGCAGGCGGATCACCTGCGGCTGCATGTTCACATCACCCAGCACCTCGCGGGTGAACAGCTCGCGCGGACCGACCTCGTCGCGCAGGCATGTGAGCGCGATGCCGCCGTCCTGGACGCCGATGAAGCGGCGCCCCTGGGCCCGCAGCGCGACGTGGCCGTCGCACAGCTCCTGCAACTCCAACGCCTCCCACCCGCTCACGAGCTTCGCGTCAGCCAGCACTGGCTCCGCCGGTGGCAGTGTCAGCGCCTCCGGTGGGTTGACCCCGCCGCCGTTGTTCGCCGACACGAACCCTCGATCCGCCCGTAGCACGACCTGACGCCGCCGCGTCGGCCAGTAGATCGCGCCGGTCACCGACGACCACACGATCTCCCCGGGCGACTCCGGCGTGCCGCGCACCAGGGTCACCACGCCCTGATTCGCATCGCCATGAAACACGGCCCGGGCGCGCCGACGACGTCGCTCTGCCACAACGTCGCGCCGGCCTGTTCCGGGCCCGCGCCCGCGCGCACGGCGATCCGCCCGTCCTGCGTGACGATCGCGTGATAGCCCGCCGCTGCCGCCGGCTGCGGGCTCGCCCACGCCCACGGGAGCTTCTGGTCCTGAATGAGCCCCGGCTGGTAGACCAGCCACGCGGTCAGCGAGCCGAGCGGCCCGCTCGTGCGCTGTCGCATCGCCAGCCGCCCGTTGTCGGCGAGCACCAGCGAGAACATCCCGTTTGCCGAGCGCTTCGACTCGCCGACGCGGAGGAACTGGCCCGGCCGGAGCAGCGGGCCGGCGACCTCTGGCTGATCGCTCGGCCGGTCGAGGAGGAAGGTCGCGTCCTCCTTCGTCGGCGCCTCGGTGCCGAGCAAGCGCTCGGCGCAGAACACCGGCGTCGGCGTGACGATCCCCTCGCGCACGCGTGGCGACGAGGCAGCGCGGGTTGTCGCTCCTTGCCGTCGGACGCGACCGCGGAACGACGCCCAGCCGGCGAGCCCACGGACCATGCGGAACGTCGTCCCCTGAGGTCTGGCGCTTGTCGTAGGGCACCAACTTCATCGTCCCGTTGGCGTCGGCGCACCAGCAGCGGCGGCTCGCCGACGGCCTCAAAACGACACGCCGGTTGGATCTGTCAACCTGGCCACGAGCGGCACGGTCTTGCGGTCGCCGGCGAGGTCGCGCCCGAGCGCCCCCTGGCTGGTGCCGATCACCGTCTGCCCCTTCAGCGTGCGGACCCGAGCCGTAGTAGCGCGGCCTGCGGCGCCGCCATCGCCGCCGCCAGGGCCGTCGCCTGGATCCGCTCGGCGTCAACGGCGGCCGTGCGCGCAGGGCCGCGTCGAAGCAGGCGCACGCGCCGACAGCCCGTTAGTCAGCTCCTCCCGCCCGAGCTCCGCCACCGGACCGACGACCCCGATCGCATCGGTCACGAAGTCGCCGTTCGGCTTCGGCGCCTGGACCTTTGACCTTCCACTTCAGCTTGCCGGCCTCGTCGGCCGTCTTCTTCTTGCCGTAGATATCGAGGTCGGTCCATCGCGTAGCGCACGCCGAGGAACATCGGCGGCATCGTGGCCTCCATGAGGATGACGCCGCCGACGCTCACCGCGAGCTTCGCCTTCGGGTTCGTCTTCAGGCCGAGACCCAGCTTGACCGCCCGCGCCCCGCTCGCCCGCGAGACCGGCCCGAACACCATCGTCACCTGCGCCGACACGCCGGACGGACAGCGACGGCCTGAGATAACCCGCAGGCTGTCGAAGCGCGAGTCGACGAAGAACCCCCAGCCACCGCCGCTGACATAGAGACCGATGTTGATGCTCGCGGACCGCCTTGAGCTTGACGCCGAACGTGATCACGCAGCCAGCCGTGGCACACAGCGACTCGATGCCACGCGCGACCGGATCGCTCAGCAGGTACGCCGCGACCTCGCGCGCTCGGATCGGAGGCCCGCCGAGCTTCGGCAGGGCTGTAGAAGTAACTGGCGAGCTGCTCCCACACCCACTTCGCGCCGACCTCGAGGGCGTTGGACGAAAAACGCCTTGGAGGCCCCGACGGTTGGCTGGCGACGTTCACCGGCGGCCCTCTCCGTCCACTCCCGACCTCGGCGAACGATGTTTTGGACCAATCGACCGTGTCCCCGGCCGCCGTCACGCTCCACTTCGCCACACCTCGCCCGCGGTCACGGAGCCCGTCGCCGACGGTTCCCGGACGCATCGACGACCCTGCCATCGCTCCGAGGATCCGGGCCACGCCGATCGCGTCCTTGGGCGTCCGCGGCCTTGTCGATAAGCAAACTTGCCCTTGTCGTGAGGTCACAAATGGATCGTCCCAGCTGCTCGGTTTGTACCAAGCTCCATCGCGATCTCCGTCGTTGGCTCGCGACAAGGTAGGCGCCACGAGTGCGGCTAGTAGCGGCCCGCGACCGATCGGATCACTGCGACCGACACGTGGATCGCCGACAACACACCGCCGCGCCTCGCTCCCGCCGCTGAGTCCGTCGGCGTCGAGCGCGCCCTGTGATCGTGCGGTTCCAGACCGCACTCGCCGAAATGTGCGGACTATCCAGCCCGTGGAAAGCGAAAGGCGGCGCTCCGCACCCACAGCCGCGAATCGCACGACGCAGGCAAGCGAGCCTGGTACAGCTCAGCGTGACAATAGTGGCACTGGAGTCGACAGGGGTCCCCGCACCCAAACTTCGAGACCTTCGAAGCCCGTGGCCTGGCGCTCCGGTCGGAGGTGCAGGCCTATCCACCGCCCACCGGCCGCGTGAGGAAGCGCCATCGGTCATGCCGGTCCGCCCGGCGGACCCGACGGGCCAGTGTTAGGCGTCCGGCCCGACGAGGAGCCGGCCATGACCCAGACACCCACGCGCTCACAGCCGGGCGCAGCTGATGCTGCGGCCGAAGCCGAGGCCCTCGCGCCGATGGTCGACGCGGTGAGGACCCTGCTGCGCGGCATCGGCGAGGGGACCCGGGCCGCGAGGGCCTCGAGCGAACGCCCCTGCGCGCGGCCAAGGCGCTGCAGTTCCTGACGCGGGGCTACGAGCAGTCGCTGACCGCCCTGCTCCAACGGGCGATCTTCAACGTCCGCCACGACGGATGGTGATCGTCCGCGACATCGATATCTTCTGCATGTGCGAGACCACATGCTCCCCTTCAGTCGGCCGCGCATATCGGCTACCTGCCCGACCGCAAGGTGCTCGGCCTGTCGAAGCTGGCCCGCATCGCCGATGTTCGCGCGCCAACTGGGGGCAGGCGCCTGACCCGCCAGATCGCTCGAGGCGATCCAGGACGTGCTGCAGCCGCAAGGCGTCGCGGTGGTGATTGAGGCCAGCCACGCCTACGTGCGATCATGCGCGGCGTACAAAAGCCGCACTCATGGACGGGACCTCGTCGATGGTCGGAGTGTTCAAGGACAATCTGAACACCCGCCAGGAGTTCCTGAACCTGATCCGCCACAAAGGTGACCTTTTGATCTGCACTCGCATGATGCACCCAGGGCACCGCTCATGATGGAGATCTACCGCGTATACGGCTTCGAGGCGGCCCATCGCCCGCCGAAGGTCCCCACGCCACAAGTGCGCCCGCCCGCACGGCCACTCCTATACCATCGAGGTCCGGATCCGCGGCGAGGTCGGCGAGGACAGCGGGTGGATCCTCGACCTCGGCGATCCCGAGCCTCGCCTGGGGAGCCGATTCATCGCATCCTCGACCACCACTATCTCAA
>NZ_JADJNN010000026.1 GCF_016714285.1 Nannocystis sp.
GAACGTGTGCCCTGGCGGACCGCGATCAACCGACCTGCCCCCACCTGTTGTAAAGCGGTGCATCCTCCAATCTGGCGCGCGGTTTCGGCGAAGGTCCCCGGATAGCTTACCGATCGCCGCGAAATGCTGGCGACGATGCCTGCGATCCGCGTTTTCTCACGGCACGAGAACAGTGGTATCCGGCCCCTGCGTGCCTGGCGACCTGGCCACTACATTCACCGATCGCGTGCTTCATGATCCGACCCGCGGCCTTTCGCTGGAACCCTGAGACTGCCGCCAGCAACGGCTTTCGCCCGGGCCGTCGGGCGGCCATCGAGAGGAGCTCGCCGCCGCCGCCCGCCGCGAGTTCGACGCCATGGTCGAGGTCCTGGTCCGCGCCGGTCTCCGCCGTGGGTCTGGGACGAGCGCCTCGGCCCACCGCGGCCCGACGCCGTGTTCCCCCGAACAACTGGATCCTCTCCACCCACCCGGCGGGCTGCGCACCTCTATCCGATGGCCGCCGCCAGCCGCCGCGCCGAGGTCGACCCGGCGCTCGTCGACGAGCTCGCCCGCCGCCACCACGTCACCGAGATCGTCGACTGGACCCACCACGCCGACCAAGGCCACCAATTCGAGGGCGGCACCGGCAGCCCGTCCTCGACCCGCGCCGCCGGATCGCCTACGCCCGCGAGTCCTCGCGCACCGACCCCGATCTGCTGCGCGTCCCGGGCTACCACGCGCGAGGCTGGATGCCGGTCCTGTTGGCCGCCCACGACGCCGCCGGCCAGCCGATCTATCACACCAACGTCCTGCTTTGCGTCGGCCACGGCTTCTGCCGCGCCTGTGGCTCCGATCCCGTCGCCGCTCCCCGCTCGTGCCGACTCTGCGCGTGCAGCTCGAGGACGGCGGCGAGCTCATCGAGCTGACCCCATCTGCAGATCGAGCGTTTCGCCGGCAACATGTTGCAGCTCATCGACCACCGCGGCGCTCCCTGTCTGCGTGCTTCCCGACCGCCTCGCCGCCCCTTGCTCTGACCCAGGTGCAGCAGTCGAGCGCCACACCACCCTCCCGCCCGTCGCCATCCCCACGATCGAGGCCGTCGGAGGCGGCAGCGCCCGCTGCATGCTCGCCGAGCTGTTCCTTCGAGCCGCGCTGAGCCACACCGCGAACCCGCGGACGCTGCGAACCTTCCGGACTCGCGACCCCTGCGAACATGGACACGCTGACCGCCCTCTGACACCGTCATCCTCCCCCATGTCCAAGCTCAGCAAGGCCCCTATCAACCTCGTCGCCCTCCTGCACCTCGTCTTCCCCAGCTCGAGATGTTCCTGTGGCAGAGTGAGCCGGTCGCGGGCCGCTTCAGCACCACTCCCCGCCTTCGCGGCCCAGTCCGCGGTGCTGGCGATGAACCAGGGCCTCTACAACGGCTTCTCAGCGCCGGCCTGCCAGGTCGCTGATGCTCGGCGACGCCGCGCACGGCCGCGCCAGCGCCCGCTTCTTCTCGCCTGCGGGTCGTCGCCGGCGTGCTTGGCGGGTCACGGCTAAGCCTCGATCCGTCGTGCAGGGGCTCTGCTCCGCTCCTGCTCTCGCCCTCGCCACCACCTTTCGCCCCGCCCGCCTGCGCTAGTACCTCGACGTGGGCCCACGCGCCGGGTTTGCGTTGCCCCGCAGCGGCTGCACGCCGGCCCACGCCCGCCCGCCGAACTCCGCTAGCATTCCTCGCGGCACACCGCTTGCTCCGCCCCCCCGTGTTCGCGTCGATCGCCAACCCCGTTGCTCGCCCTGGCACCGCCGACCACCGTCGCGGCGCTGACCAGAGCACACGTGCCCCCGTCTATCGCGGCGGACGAACGATCGGCGAGCGCTGCCCTGACGAGCCTGGCCGCCCACATGACGACGCTCGACCTCGGCGACAGCTGGGCCCCTACTCTGACGACGCCGCGATCGCGGCCGGCGTGGCCCTGCCGAGCTACCGCGACACCTTCATCGCGCTTCGCCGACCAGCGCTTCGGCGACGACACCTCGCCGCGAGCGACCACGACCCCGAGCTCTCTACGGCATCACCCCGAGCCCGCGTCGTCCCCGCGGCCGATGGACGACACGACGCGCCATAGCCGCCACGACGCGATCGACGACGACCTGCTGCGTGCTGTCGCGTGCCGCCGCGACGCGAGGACCCGAGCGATGCGCAGGCGCGCCGCAAGACGCAGGCGCGCCGCCTGCCTACATCACCGCGGTGACGTTGCGCGGCCTCGCCGACCCCGCCGAGCTTCGCCGCGCAGAGCCCCGCCTTACGCGCGCCTGGTCTGACGACGCCGAGCGCGACGCGATCCGGGCTCGGGCGATCGCCGCGTTGAGGCCCACCCTCGTCTGGACGGCCTGTAGCGCGCCAGCGGCATCGTCGACGGCGCGACCTGCCAGGCGGTCTCGCCGCTCATCAACGTCGCCACTGGATCGTCGCCTACGGAGAGCCTGACGCCGACACTCGCGACGCCCTGATCGCCGGCGGCCGCGAGCTCGACTTCCGCCTCGCGCTCCGGGCTCGCGTCAGCGCGTCGCCGACGCGGCTGGCCTGATCGAGGACGGTCGGCCCGCAACGCCTGGGGTACCGTCCTCGGTCGTCAGCTCGACCCCGCCGACCTGCGCTACCAGGGCGACGATCCCCCCCGCCTGCAACGGCGCCCCTGACCCGATCCACCCGCCACCGAAGCCGCGGCGCGTGCTCCTCGGATGGCTGAATTCGCCACCACCCGCGACGGCCTGCGCAGCATCTCGCCGACGACGTCACACCGTCGCGTTCGTCGCCCTGCCGCCGCCGCCCGCCTACCCAGCTGCACGCTGCTCCGCCGGACGTCATCGATCGCCACGGCGCCGACGATCGCGCGACCTCACCTTCTACGCGCAGGCCGGCGACGGCGAGCTTGGCGTTGGTCCGCTGGCCGACCACCGTCGGCGGATGGAAGGCCGAGAAGCTCGCCAACGGCCGCGTCGTAAAGCACAAGCCACGGACACCAGCCTCGCGCGTGGCGTGACCTCGTCGTCGCGCCGGTGGTTCGCCCCCCGACGGCAATCGACGACGACCCGTCGGCCGCCGCGACGGCCACTGGGCGGTGAAGGAGGACCTGATTCGCCTTCCCGGCTATCACCCGCCTTACGGCTTCGTGATGCTGATCCACCACCAGCCCGTGATCCTCCCGCGACGGCACCCACATGCTCGACCACGGCATCCGCACCCACGGCTCGGTCAGCTACCGATCGATCCTCGTCGGCGACAGTCACGGCTGCCACCGCCTCTACAACCACCACGTCCTGCGCCCCGCCAACTTCCTCCTGCGCAACCACAGCTACGTCGTCCACGGCGCCGCCGAGGAGCACTACATCTGCCGCGTCCGCCGTCACGGTTGGCGTTGGACCATCCGCCGCGACGAACGCGGCTTCCGCTACGAGCGTCACCTGCCGGTCCCGATCGAGGTCGGCCGCGGGGGGCGTCCTCGACTAGTCCTCGAATGGCCCTCGAATGGCCCTGCGACTGGCGTAGGTTGTGAAACAACCCTGACGAGCCGCCGTGCCTCGCCACGCCGCCACCCCCCCGCGCCCACGATCCGGCGAATCACCCCGCCCCGGCCGCGAGCTGCGATGAATGGACCGATGGTCGAGCGTGGACGAGACACCGGCGTGATCCTCATCGTCGACGACCACGAGGACACGCGCGTGATGCTGCGCGACTTCCTCGTCGGGTTCGGCTTTCACGTCGACACCGCGGCCGACGGCGCCGAGGCCCTGGTCCTGCGTTGCAGGGCGCGCCCTTCGACCTCGTCCTCACCGACCTCAACATGCCCCGCCTCAGCGGCCCGAGCTGATCGCCGCGATCCGGAAGCGGAGCAGCTCACGCCCGACGTCCTCATGCTCCCGGCCGACGGCCAGGTCGCGCGCGCCGTCGAGGCCATGCGCCTCGGCGCCCTCAACCACCTCATCAAGCCGCCTGACCTCGAGGTCCTGCTCGCCGAGCTGCGCGCCGTCATGCAGGCCCGACGCGACCGCGCCGCCGAGACCCACGCCGGCGAGACGACCGCGGTGCTCGGCCACCACAGCAGGCCACCGCGCGAGGCCGCGAGCGAGGCCCAGCCCGCCCGCGTGGACGAGAGCCTGCCGACCACGATCGGCCGCTACGAGGTCCTCGGCAAGCTCGGGGCCGGCGGCATGGGCACGATCTGCAAGTGCTTCGACCCCCTCGCTGCGCTGCACCGTCGCCGTCAAGGTCGTCGCCAACGAGGCCGACCCCGCCGGCCGCGACGAGCTGCTGCGCCGCTTCGCCTGCGAGGCCCAGGCCGCCGGCATGCTCCACCACCCCCAACATCGTCACCGTCTTCGACCACTCCGCCGCCGCCGACGCCCCCGTCTACCTCGCCATGGAGTACCTCGCCGGGACCCCGCTCGGCACGATCACCGCCGCGGGCCGCATGCCCTGGCAGCGCAGCGTCGGCATCGCCTTCCAGCTCGCCGACGCCCTCGAGTTCGCCCACCGCAATCAGGTCATCCACCGCGACGTGAAGCCCGGCAACGTGCTCGTCCTCCCCGGCGACATCGCCAAGATCCTCGACTTCGGCATCGCCAAGCTCGCTAACCGGAGCTCACCGTCCCGGCACCTTCGTCGGCTCGCCCCGCTACCTCGCCCCCGAGAGCTTCCGCGGCGCCCGCATCGACTACCGCGCCGACCAGTTCTCGCTCGGCAGCGTCCTCTACGAGATGCTCGCCGGCCACCCCGCCTTCGACTTCGCCAACTTCTACGCCGGCGTCCACCACATCCTCTCGGACCAGCCCACCTCGCTCGAGGCGCTCGGCGTCGACGCCCCCCTGCTGCTCCACGACGTCGTCGCCCGCCTCCACCAGAAGGACCCCGACCGCCGCTACCACAACGAGATGCGCCTGCTCGAGGACCTCGGCGAGCTCGCCGAGCTCGCCGGCCTCAGCCGCGAGCTCGGCGTCCCCCGCGACACCCCCGACTACCTGCGCTGACCTCCTCAGCACGTTCCCGCGCCTCCGCGCTGGCACACGTCGGCGACGGATGGACTTCCGCGCGTCGCCGCCTACGATGACGCGTGGTCCGCCTGCGCCCCCCGCCTCGCCGCGTCGTCCCTCCTCGCTCTCCTCGGCCTCCTCTGGGTCGCCCCGACCAGCGCCGTCCAGGCCCGCCAACACCCGCAACTCCCACCCCAGGCACCCCAGGCACCCCAGGCACCCCAGGCGCCGCAGCTCGCCGGCCAGCGCACCCCGCACGACGCCTGGCTCGCCACCGCGGCGACCCCACGCCCCCCGAGGCCCCGTGATCGTCGCCGCCCACGACCCCGGCCGCGGCGTTCCCTCGCTGCTGTGGTCCCTGACCACCGCGACCCCGCCCACCTTCCCTCGAGCGAGGCCATCGCCCGCCTGCACCTCGAGCGTCACCGCGACGCCTGCGGCATCTCCCGCGCCGTCGTGGCCGGCGCCCGCCTACCTCTTCATCCACGACCTCGGCCGCGGCGGCATCGTCGTCGCCCTGCGTCCGCGCGTCGGCGAGGTCGAGCTCCTCCACGCCGACGTGAAGATCCGGCTCGACCGCCAGCGCCGACCCTCGCCATCTCCGGCACCCCGCACCCCGCCGCCCACGCCGACTCGGCGAGGCCATTCATCCTCGACGCCGCCACCGCGCTGCACACCCTGCTCCCCGGCCACGACATCGCCGGCGCCACGCCCCGCCTCGCCGACCTGCGCGGCTGGTCGCGCTTCACCCTCCCCGGCCAGGCCACGCCCGCCCGCAGCAAGCCGGTCTACTTCCCGGTCGGCGACGCCCTCGTCCCCGCCCACCTCATCGAGCTCCAGCTCGACACCCGCGGCCAGCTCGAGGTCCTGCAATACGTCGTCGCCGCCGACGACGGCCGCCAGCTCATGCGCCGCAGCGCCACCGCCAGCGACGCCTTCAAGTACCGCGTGTGGGCCGACGAGACCGGCGACCTCCGGCCCAGCGACGGCCCGCTCGCCGACTGGAACCCGCACCCCACCGGCAAGCCCGACCAGGGCCCCATCGACGCGACCGTCCCCGCCCTGATCACCGTCGAGGGCTTCAACACCAACCCCGACGGCCTCGCCGACCCCTGGCTCCCGCCCGGCGCCAAGGTGACCCACGGCAACAACGTCGACGCCTACGTCGATCACGACGCCCCCAACGGCCTCGACGACCTCGACTTCCGCGCCAGCGTCACCGCCCCCGGCGTGTTCGACCGCGTCTACGACCTCACCCTCCCGCCGCTCGACTCCAAGGCCCAGTCGATGGCCGCGATCACGCAACTCTTCTACGTCAACAATTGGCAGCACGACTTCTGGTACGACTCCGGCTTCAACGAGGCCACCGGCGTCGCCCAGGACAGCAACTTCGGCCGCGGCGGCGTCGAGGGCGACTCGCTCCGCGCCGAGGCCCAGGACGCCGCCCTCGCTGGCGCCCGCAACAACGCCAACATGTCGACCCCGATGGACGGCGCCCCGCCGACCATGCAGATGTACCTGTGGAGCGGCGTCACCAAGGTCGCCCTCCTCGAGCTCGAGCCGCTCGGCAAGGACTTCGAGGTGGCGATCGCCCAGTTCGGCCCGCCCGACTTCGACGTCAGCGCCGCGATGGTCCTGCTCGACGACGGCGGCGGCAAGAGCCCGAGCGACGGCTGCGAGGCCCCCACCAACAACCTCGTCGGCAAGATCGCCCTCATCGATCGCGGCAACTGCACCTTCGAGACCAAGGTGAACTTCGCCCAGGCCGCCGGCGCCGTCGGGGCCGTCATCGCCGATAACGTCGAGGCCGAGAATGTCCTGAACCCCGGCAACGACGCCGACACCGAGGACCCCACGATCCCCAGCTTCGGCACCGCCATGGCCTCCGGCGTCGCCCTCAAGGCCGCCCTCAAGAAGAACCCGCAGACCGCACATATGGTCGGCGAATCCAGCGTCGAGCGCGACGGCACCATCGACAATATGATCGTCGCCCATGAGTGGGGGCATTATCTCCACCATCGCCTCGTCGACTGCGGCAGCACCGCCTGCGGCGCCGAGAGCGAGGGCTGGGGCGACTTCAACGCCCTCTTCACCACCCTGCGCGACGGCGACGACCTCGACGCCACCTACGCCGCCAGCCTCTACGCCGCATTCGACCCCACCGGCTACTTCGGCATCCGCCGCCTCCCTTACACCGTCGACTTCGCCAGGAACCCGCTCACCTTCCGCCACATCGCCGACGGCGAGGAGCTGCCGATGGGCCCGCCGATCGAGCCCTCCGGCGCCTCCAACAGCGAGGTCCACAACGCCGGTGAGATCTGGGCCACGATGATGTGGGAGGTTTACATCGCCCTCCACAAGGCCCACGCCGAGCAGGGCGACCTCGACTTCGCCGGCGTCCGCCGCCGCATGGCCGACATCATCGTCCCCGGCATGATGCTCGCGCCCCCGAGCCCCACCTACCTCGAGCAGCGCGACGCCCTGCTGATGGCCGCCCGCGCGATCGACCCCGCCGACTTCAACACCGTCGCCCAGGCCTTCGCCCGCCGCGGCGCCGGCAGCTGCGCCGTCTCCCCGCCCAAGAATTCCGTCGACCTCGTCGGCGTCAAGGGAGGACTTCCAGGTCCGCGCCAATGGCGTCATCCTCGCGGCCAAGGTCGACGACAGCCTCGCCTCCTGCGACGACGACGGCATCATCGACGGCGGCGAGCTCGGCCGCGTCGAGCTGACGCTCTACAACGCCGGCGCCGAGCTCCTGCCCGCCGGCGCGATCGTCGAGGTCCACCAGCCCGACCCCGCGCTGGTGTTCCCCGACGGCCCCTCGCTGGTCGCCCCGGCGCTCGAGGCCCTGAGCTCCACCGTGCTCGAGCTGCCGATCAGCATCGCCGCGATCCAGGAGTATCGCCCCCTCACCCTCACCCTGCGCCTCGTCACCCCCGGCGGCTGCGTCGAGTTCCTCGACGTTCCGCTCGACACATTCATCCACGCTGACCTCAAACCCATGGCCTCCCGCGACGACGATCTCGAGGTCACGCCGAGCGTCTGGACCACCGACGGCGGCAACGCCGAGGCCGTGTGGCGCCGCAGCTCCGGCCCCGAGAGCGGCTTCTTCTGGCACGCCGACGACGTCGGCCGCCCCACCGACACCCGCCTCCTCTCCCCCACCATCCAGGTCTCCGCCGACGAGCCCCTGATCATCGCCTTCGACCACGCCTACAGCTTCGAGACCAGCATGGGCACCTACTGGGACGGCGGCGTCATCGAGGTTCGCCGCGGCGATTCCAAGGAGTGGGTCGATATCTCCACACTCGCCGCCGTCACCGACTACAAGGGCGTCATCGTCAGCGAGGCCAACCCGCTGAACGGCCGCTCCGCCTACGTCGGCGAGACCCCCGGCTTCCCCAAGCGCCAGCCCGAGTCGCTGAACCTCGGCATGAACCTCGCCGGCGAATCCATCGTGCTGCGCTTCCGCGTCGGCACCGACGCCGCCGCCGGCGCCCACGGCTGGGACATCGACAACATCCGCCTCACCGGCGTCGACAACACCCCGTTCCCCGTCTGGCAGGTCGACCAGGCCCTGTGCGCCGAGACCGGTGACAGCGCCGCGAGCACCACCACCGCCGCCACCACCGCCACCAGCGACGACAGCGACACCACCCCCCTCCCGACCGACAGCGGCGCGAACAACAGCGTCACCCTCGACGCCGATGACGGCGGCGTCGACAGCAGCAACGACAGCGCCAACGCCCTCGACGACGACGGCTGCGGCTGCCGCAACGACCCGCAGCCGCGCCCGCCCCTCGCCCTCGCCGCCCTCCTCCTGCTCACAATCCGCCGCCGCCGCGCCTGAGCGCCCACCTCATACGCGGCGCCGCAGCGCAGCGCGGCTCAGCTCGACCACTCGGTGCACACCTCGCACACCTCGCGCCACGCAGCCTGCAGCCCCGCCCCGCTCAGCTCGACCACTCGGTGCACACCTCGAAGTAGAGCGCCGCGTCGGGATACTCCGACTCCTCGAGCTTGATCCCGATCACCCCCTCGGCCAGCCCCCGCGTCGTGCTCAGCGACACCACGAGGCTCGGCCCCAGCCCCTCCGCGAAGGCCTGCGCCAGCTCCTTGGCCAGCGGCTCGCTCACCAGCTGCGCGTGGTACTGACCCTCCTTGCCGTCGAGATCGGTCATCGCCACCGCCGCCTTGGTGACCAGCATGATGCCGACCGACGAGCTCCCGCTCACCGCGTCGCCCTGCGACCAGGCCACGCACTGACCGCCCTCGATCGTCCGACACAGCGCGTTCGACTCCTGCTCCGTCGCGAGCTGCCCGTCCTTCATCCCCACGTCCCAGGTCGCGTCATCCCCAGCAGCATCCCGATCTCCAGCGTGCTGTCCTGCGCCGGCTCGGTCAGCGGCTCGTACACCACCAGCTCGAGCCGCGCCGCGAGCAGATCGGCCGCGTCGACGCCGGCGTCCTGCACGAACGCCGCGACCTTCTCGCCGTTGAAGCGCAGCAGCGCCGCGTTCTTGCCCTTCTCCGTGTCGTTGACCAGGCGAAAGAAGCCGGTCGCCCCGAAGTTGAGCGCCCCGCAGTCCGGCGCCGTCCCGGCGCCCCAGCCCGCACACGGCGAGCCCATCGAGCTCGGCACCACCCCGCGTCCTCGAACGCCTCCGCGTCCAGCTTGACCGCCAGGGCGCTCCGATTTCGTACACTGCATCGCTAGCTGCCCCGTGCTGCCACCGCCGTCCGTCGCGCCGGTCCCCGTCGCCTCGCCGCCCGCCGTGGTCGTGGTCCCGGCCGCGGTCGTCGACTCACCCTGCGAAGCCGTCGCTCCACCGCTGTCCTCACCCCCGCTCGTGCTCGGCAGCGTCACCGAGGTGCCGCTCGCTCCGCCGCTCACACCCGTCGAGCCCGCGCTCGCCTCGGCGCCGCTGTCCTCCCACGCCGGGTTGTCCTTCACCAGGCAGCCACCGAACACCAGACAACCAAGCATGAGCCGTCGCATGATCGCGCCTCCAGGACCCCCAGCATGCCAGATCTCGCGACCGAGCGCGGCGCCACACGATCGATCGTCACGAGCCCGCGTGGGTGCGCCCGCCTCCGCGCGCAGCCCCCGTGATAGCGTGGCGAGGTGGCCCGTGTCTCCCGCATCTCCTTCTCCCTCCTCTCGTACCTCGCCTTCTGCACCGCCGTGTGGAGCGCCTGCGGCGACGACGGCCGCCCCGGTGAGGCCGGCACCGGCAGCGCCACCGACACCAGCCCGCTGACCACCACCGTCACCCCCACCACCGGCGACAGCACCCCCACCGGCAGCGCCACCGGCACCGCCACCGAGGGCAGCATCAGCGACACCGCCACCGGCACCAGCAACGGGCCGACCAGCGCCACCGACAGCGCCACCGCCACTGACAGCGCCACCGACAGTGCCACCACCGCGACGACCGCCACCACCGGCGAGCCCGCAGGCCCCTGCAACGAGGACCCGCCGCCCGGCTTCATGGCCCCCTTCGACGCCGCCTGCAAGACCGAGCCCCAGCTCGGCATGTTCGACCCCGTGGTCGAGTGGCACAAGGACATGTTCATGAACAGCCCCGGCGCCAACGCCAGCGCCTCGGCCCCGCTCGTCGTGCAGGTCAATGACGACAACATGGACGGCAAGGTCGACAGCGAGGATATGCCCGACATCCTGAATGTCATGTATAACCCCAACAATCAAGCCGTCCTGCGCGCCATCTCCGGCGACGGCAGCAGCGAGGTGCTGAGCATCGTGATCCCCGGCGGCACCCGCGAGGAGGGCCTCGCCGCCGCCGACATCGACAACGATGGATTCATCGAGATCCTGAGCAGCAGCAACAACGGCCAGCAGATCCTCTGCTACGAGCACGACGGCACCCTCAAGTGGACCAGCCCGATGCTCACCGCCGCCAACGCCGGGACCTACGAGACCTACCCCGCGATCCTCGACATGAACGGCGACGGCAAGCCGGAGATCGTCGCTGGCCGCGTCATCCTCAACAGCGCCGGCAGCCAGGTCGGCGTCGGCATGTTCGGCATCGGCGCCCCCACCGGCAACGCCAACGGCAGCGCCGCCGTCTCCTTCGCCGCCGACCTCGACGGCGACGGCAAGGGCGAGGTCGTCGTCGGCAACGCCCTCTACCGCATGGACGGCACCGCCATCTGGTCCAACGCCTCCAACGACGGCTACCCCGGCGTCGCCGACTTCGACCTCGACGGCATCCCCGAGATCGTCGTCGTCTCCAACGCCGAAGTCCACGTCCACGACAGCTCCGACGGCGCCTTGATCTGGAAGACCGCGACCCCCGGCGGCCTCGGCGGCCCGCCGACCATCGCCGACTACGACGGCGACGGCTTCCCGGAGGTCGGCGTCGCCGGCCTGAGCAAATACAGCGTATTCGACACCGACGGGACCGTGCTGTGGAGCCACACCACCCAGGACGCCTCCTCCGGCATCACTGGCAGCTCCGTCTATGACTTCGAGGGCGACGGCATCGCCGACGTCGTCTACGCCGACGAGATCAACCTCTACGTCTTCTCCGGCATCGACGGCGCCACCAAGCTGCAATTCGCCGACCACAACAGCGGCACCCGCCTCGAATACCCGATCGTCGCCGACGTCGACCGCGACGGCCAGGTCGAGATCGTCGTCATCCACGAGCCCTACAACGGCCCGATCACCGGCATCACCGTCATCGGCGACAAGAACAACTCCTGGCGCCCCGGCCGGAAGATCTGGAACCAGCACGCCTATTCGATCACCAACATTAATGACGACGGCACCGTCCCCAAGATGGCCGCCCCCAATTGGGACTCTTACAACAACTTCCGCTCCGGCGACCTCTCGCCCGCCGACGGCCTCGCCGCCCCCGACCTCGTCATGGTCACCCCGGAGTCCTGCATCAGCCTGTGCAGCGCCCCGGATGAATTGGAGCTGTGGGTCCAGCTCGGCAACCTCGGCGCCGCCCCCCTCACCGCCGGCGCCACCGTCGAGATCTACGGCACCACCATGGGCGTCGAGACCCTGCAGGACTCCGTCGATTTCCCCGGCGTCCTCCAGCCCGGCGAATACGCCCCCGCCACGAGCATCAAGGTCAACACAAAGGACCTCGAGCAGCTCCGCCTCCTCGCCGTCGCCAAGGAGGCCGAATGCAAGCCCGACCCGGCGAACGAGATCATCATCGTCCCCCCCTTCTGCATGGCCCCGGGCTGAACGCGCGGTCGGCCGAGGCCCGACCCCCCGACCGTTCTTGCTGCCTCCCCAACCATGCACCCCGGTGTCGCGCTGGACTCTCCTTGTCGTTCGTTTGGTGGAGACCGCCTCACTGAATGGCTCGTAGATGTCGCGGCCGGCGGATCAGCCTCGTCGATTCGCCTTGCCCAATCGCGCCGCCTCTGCGCTCAATCGGTCGCCCAGCCGCGCCGCCGCGAAATCCAAGAACGATCGCACTTTGGCCGAGATCACCCGCGACGCGGGGATCACCAACTGCACGGGGATCGCCCGCGGCGCGAACTCGTCGAGCACCAGCGCCAGCGTACCGGCCGCGAGCGCGTCGACAATCATGTAAGAGAGCGCGATCGTGATCCCCTGCCCGCGCTCGGCCGCGCGTAGGCCCACCCAGGCGTCGTTGACCTCGAGCCGGGGACTCAGCGCGAGCTCGTGGGTCTTCCCGCCCTCGCCGTAGCGCCACTTTTGGCCCTGCATCAGGCCCGTGAACGCGATGACGTCGTGCTTGGCCAGGTCGTCGGGTCGGCGCGGCGTGCCCCGCTGGGCCAGGTATTCGGGGCTCGCTACCAACACTCGCCTCACCGTCCCGACCTTGCGCGCGAGCAAGGACGAGTCGGGCAATTCACCGATCCGCAGGGCCACGTCGATGCCCTCGTCGACCAGGTTGGTCACGCGGTCGAGCAGCAGCAGCGAGCCGCTGACCTTCGGGTGCTCGCGCAGATAGTCGAGCAGGACCTCGGCCACGTGGGTGCGACCGAAGGTGACCGAGGCCGTGACGCTGAGCTGGCCCATCGGGGTCTCGCGCTCGCCCGCCGCGTCGCCGAGCGCCGAGTCGAGCGCGCTGAGGATCGCCCGAACCTCGACCAAGAAGCGCTCCCCGGGCGGCGTCAGCTTGACCCTTCGAGTCGTGCGGGTGAAGAGCGTGACGCCGACATGCGCCTCGAGGCTGGCGATCGCCCGCGTGACCGAGGGCGGCGAGACGTCGAGGCGCCGGGCCGCGCCGACCAAGCTGCCTTGATCCGCGACCATCACGAAGGTCTCCAGCCAGCGCAGGTCCATGCCAAGACGAGCGAACCACGCCGCTTCAGGCCCGTCAAGCGACTATTTCAGGATCTGAAATTGTCCATTGTCGCGGCTGGCGATTCTCTCGATCGGTCCCGGGCGCCATGGTGTCGACATGTCCCGCATCCCGACCCCCTCCACCATCGAAGCCGCCCCCGAACTCACCCACGCGTCGCTGCGCGCGGTCGAGAAGCAGCTCGGCTCGGTCCCCAACATGTTCCGCCTGATCGCCAACAGCCCGGCCGCGCTCAACGGCTACCTCGGGCTCAACGGCGCGCTCGGCCACGGCACGCTCGACGCCAAGACCCGCGAGCGGATCGCCGTCGCCGTCGCCCAGTACAACCAGTGCAGCTACTGCCTCTCGGCCCACTCCTACCTGGGCAAGAACCTGGCCAAGCTCGACGACGCCGAGCTGGCGGCCAACCGCGACGGTGGCTCGCGCGACCCCAAGGCCGACGCCGCGCTGCGCTTCGCGACCAAGCTCGTGCATCAGCGCGGTCGGGTCGGCGAAGGCGAGGTCCAAGCGCTGATCCAGGCCGGCTACGACCATGGCCAGGTCGTCGAGATCATCGCCCACGTCGCGCTCAACACCCTGACCAACTACGTCAACGAGGCGCTCGCGACCGAGATCGACTTCCCCTTGGTCGACGCCAACGCTCGCTGAGGCTCGAACCATGGCTCGGCCTCCCCTTCCCCCCTTCTCCCTCGCTAGCGCCGAACACAAGGTTCGGCTCGCGGAAGACGCCTGGAACAGCCGCGAGCCCGAGCGGATCGCCCAGGCCTACTCGCCCGAGAGCCAGTGGCGCAATCGATCCGAGTTCTTGATCGGCCGCCCGGCGATCATCGAATTCCTGACCCGCAAGTGGGCGCGTGAGCTCGACTATCGGCTGATCAAACAACTGTGGGCGTTCAGCGACGACCGGATCGCCGTGCGCTTCGCCTATGAATGGCATGATTCGAGCGGGCAATGGTTCCGCGCCTACGGCAACGAAAACTGGGAGTTCGATCCGGAGGGGCTCATGCGGCGGCGAATCGCCAGCATCAATGACCTGGCGATCACCGAGCACGAGCGCCGCTTTCATTGGCCCCTCGGTCGGCGCCCCGACGAACACCCCAGCCTCTCCGATCTCGACCTCTGATCCCGCACCAAACCAGCCATGACCATCAAAATCTGCGTACACCCGCTCTCCGGCCACTCCCACCGCGTCCGGCTTTTCGCCAGCTTGTTCGGGCTCGAGCTCGAGCTCGTCGAGGTCGATCTGGCTCGTGGCGCCCACAAACAGCCGGAGTTCCTGCAGCTCAACCCCTTTGGCCAGGTCCCCGTGCTCAGCCACGCTGGCGCCGTGATCGCCGACTCCAACGCGATCCTGATCTACCTGGCCAAGACCTTCGGACCCAGCGATTGGCTGCCCGAGGATCCAGTCGGCGCCGCCACGGTCCAGCGCTGGCTCTCGGTCGCCGCCGGTCCGATCGCCTATGGACCAGCGATGGCTCGGCTGATCACCGTCTTTGGCGCGCAGTACGACCCGGCCCAGATCGTCCCGCGGGCCCACGCGATCCTGCGCCTGCTCGACCGCGAGCTGCATGACCACGAGTTCCTGGTCGGCGATCGCCCGACCCTCGCCGACGTCGCCTGCTACAGCTACGTCGCGCACGCGCCCGAAGGCAACGTCTCGCTCGCCGAGTACGAGGACGTGCGAGCATGGCTGGCCCGGATCGAGGCCCTGCCGGGCTTTGTGCCGATGCAGTCGACCCACGTGGGACTCGTCGCATGACCCACCCCGATCATCCCGAGCATCCCGAGCATCCGAGCCCCTGGCACGCCGGTGAGCGAGCGATGCAGCAGCGGCTCGGCGTGGACGAACGGATGGCCGAGCTCGGACCGCGAGTCATCCGCGACTTCATGCCCGATCAGCACCGGGAATTCTTCGAGCAGCTGCACTTCGCCGTCGTCGGCAGCGTCGACGACCAGGGCGACGCTTGGGCGACGCTGCTGACGGGCGCGCCCGGGTTCATGCGCTCGCCGGATCCTCGCACCCTGACGATCGCCGCCCGTGCTGCGCACGGCGACCCGGCGAGCGAGGGGCTCGCGGACCAGCGCTCGATCGGGCTGCTCGCTATCGAAGCGCCCACGCGCCGACGCAATCGCATGAACGGCACGATCTCGGGCTCGAGCGAGCGAGGCTTCGAGGTCGGGGTCGTGCAGAGCTTCGGCAACTGCCCCAAGTACATCCATCCGCGCGAGTTCGTCGCCACCACGCATTCGCGGCCGGCGACCTTCGAAACCATCACGGGACTCGACGCTCGAGCTCGGGTTCAGATCGCAGCGGCCGACACCTTCTTCGTCGCGAGCTACGTCGACGCCCAAGTCGATGTGTCGCACCGCGGCGGCCCGATCGGGTTCGTGCAAGTCGAGCCCAACGGCTCGCTGACCATCCCCGACTACGCCGGCAACCGCTTCTTCAACACCCTGGGCAACATACTCGTGCAACCCAAGGTCGGCCTGCTCTTCGTCGACTTCGACACCGGCGAGCGCCTCCAGCTCAGCGGCGACGCCGAGCTGATCGAGGCCGGGGATGCCCGACTCGCCAGCCTTCGCGGCGCCGAGCGGGCGTGGAGCTTCCAACCGCGTCGTTGCGTTCGACGCGACGTTCACAGCTCGTGACCCAGATGGACGCGGGTCTGCGGATGGCGCTCGACGAACTCGCGCAGCCGCCCGGGCGCAACATGGTTCGGCAGACTCGCTCGAGCTGCTTGCGGACCTCGGCCGTCGACGGTGGTCGCGGCGTGGAGGTGCATGCCGAAGGCGGACTCGGTTCTGCATGGCACCGGGCTGATCGGAGGACGTACCCAGGGTGGCACCGGGCGCGATCGCACAGAGGACCGCCCGGAACCGACGCCCGCGGTGGAGCCCGCGCCGACGACCCAATGCTGGCATCTCATGTCGCCGGCCGTCCCTTCGCGGCCGGCCGCGACCGCGCGCCGACCCTGGGCGTCTCGAATCGATGGACCTTGAGCGCGCGCCCCGGTACAATCCGGCGTTCGGGGTGCCACTGGAGCACGGCGAACCGCTGCGACTCGGTACCGCTGGGCAGAGCTCGTTGCGCGGGGACGAAATATCGGTGGTGGGGACGGGGAGGAAATGACAATGCCGAGAAGCCTTAATGTGGTGACGATAACCGCCTGGTGCGTCCTGTCGGCGTGTGGGGACAGCTCGGGAGGCTCGGCGGGCAGCGCCGGCTCGACTGGCCGCGGGCCGGACACGACCGACGCGACCGACGCGCCCACGACGACCGCGACCCCGACCACGGCGGCCGCGACCGAGGGCGGATCGGGCAGCGACTCCGTGTCACAGTCGACCACGGCCGGCGACTCGAGCAGCGACTCGCAGGCGACGGGCTCCGCGAGCGCGACGACGACGGGCGTCAGCGCGACCACCGGCGAAGCGAGCTCCGGCGACACCACGCAGGGCGCTTCGGTCAGCGATGGCAGCACCGGGTCGGGCACCACGGGCGCGAGCACCGACACCAGCTCGGGGACGGACACCGGCGAGCCGCCGTGCGAGCCCGGCGGCGTCGGGGAGCAATTCAGCTTCCTCTGGATCGCCAACACGGACCAGGGCAGCGTGTCCAAGATCAACACCAACACGATGGTCGAGATGGCCCGGTACTACACCGACCCGGTGCAGAGCGGGGCGGCCTCGCCCTCGCGGACCAGCGTGAGCCTGGATGGGCGGTTCGTGGTGGTCTCCAACCGGGACACCGGGAGCATCACGAAGATCGCGGCGAACGAGGTCGACTGCGTCGACAAGAACAACGACGACGTGATCCAGACCTCGAAGGACAAGGCGCAGCTGCTCCCGTTCGACCAGGATGAGTGCATCCTGTGGACGACGAAGCTGACGATCAACAACCACCAGTGGGGGCCGCGGGCGACGACCTTCGGGATCCCGGACTGGAACATCGACACGTGCGCGTACGAGAATGAGAAGGTCTGGGTCGGCTATATGGTCGGGCCCGCGTCGGCGCAGATGGCCCGGCTCAACAGCTACACCGGCGCGATCGAGGAGAAGGTCGACATCATCGATTTCCCGCTCTACGGCAGCTACTCGCCCTACGGCGCGGCGGTGGACCCGGATGGCAACATCTGGACCAGCGCCGTGGCCAACAAGGCGGCGATCAGGATCGACGTGAAGACGCTGCAGGTGAAGCGCTGGGACTCGCCCGACGCGGACGCACACTACGGGATCACGATCGGCGCCGACGGACGGGTGTGGTTCGCCAACTACGGCGGGTTCGGCGGGCACGGCGGAGTGTCGTTCTTCGACCCGAAGACCGAGCTATGGAAGGTGATCCCCGGCACCCAGGGCAACCTGTGGCGCAGCGTCGCCGCCGACGACAAGGGCAGGATCTGGGTGTCGAACAACGGCGGCCCCTTCGGCTGCGGGCTGCTGGAGATCGACGGCGAGGACGAGACGATCACGAACTTCCACACCTTCACGCAGTGCGGCACGCCGGTCGGGGTGGGGCTCGACGGCAAGGGCAAGGTCTGGATGATCGACTACAACGGCTGGACCTGGCAGATGGACCCGATGACCTTCGAGAAGAAGCTGCTGCCGGTCGCCAACGTACACTACACATACTCGGACTTCACCGGCAGCGGCCTCTCGGGGATCGTCCCGCAATGAGCGAGCGAGCAGAGCCGCGGCCCAAGACGACCACACGGCTTGGACCCGGATGAACCCGCGCATGTGGACCTGGAGGTTCGAATGATGTTGGACCGAAGATACCAGTTCGTCTGTTCGTGGGCGGCGCTCATCATCGCGGCGTGCAACGGAGACAGCGGCGACAGCGGCGACAGCGGCGGCACGACGATCTCGACGAGCGTCACGTCGTCAGCGACCGCGCCCACCAGCTCGACCACCGACGCGAGTGCATCGAGCGGCGAAGTGACGACCGCTGGCACCTCGACGAGCACGGGCACGTCGAGCAGCCCGACGAGCACGACCACCGGCGACGGCGAGACGACCACGAACGAGTCCGAGACCTCCATGCCGCCGATCTGCGGCGACGGGGCCGTCGACGCGGGCGAGGAGTGCGACGCGGGGCCGGCGAACAGCGACAGCGGCGCGTGCACGCTGGCCTGCAAGAACGCGGCCTGCGGCGACGGCCTGCTCGGGCCGGGTGAGGGCTGCGACGACGGCAACGACAATGACGGCGACGCCTGCTCGAACGCGTGCGCGCTGGCCAGCTGCGGCGACGCGGTCGTCCAGGAGGGTGAGCTCTGCGACGACGGCAACAAGGATGACACCGACGCGTGCCTCTCGAGCTGCGCGCTCGCGAGCTGCGGCGACGGGAAGGTCCAGGCGGGGGTCGAGCTCTGCGATGACGGCGACGCCGACGATACGAATGCATGCACTTCGCTGTGCATGGCGCCCGCCTGCGACGACGCGATCAAGAGCGGCGACGAGAGCGACGTCGACTGCGGCGGCGCCTGCGACCCTTGCGGCGTGGACGCGGCCTGCGTGGTCCTGGCGGACTGCGCGAGCGGCTTTTGCAACGCCGGGAAATGCACGATCTCCGCCAATTGCGCGGCGATCAAGGCCGCCGCGCCAGAGGCCGCGTCGGGGGTCTATACGATCGATCCCGACGGCGACGCGGGCGAACCGCCGTTCGACGCCTATTGTGACATGACGACCGACGGCGGCGGCTGGACGCTGGTGTTGAACCTCGACACATCGGACGGCCACGTGATGTGGTGGGGCAACCCGAAGTGGACCGACGGCACGAGCCACGGCGTCGCCGCGACCGCTCGCACCGCCGATCACGTGAGCGTCGGGTGGAAGAACTACGCGGGCGCCAAGGAGATCCTGCTGATGATCCACAACGAGGGCACGACGATCGGCTGGCGCTCGTTCACCAAGATCACCCAGGAGCCGATGCTCACCCACGTCAACGCCGGCGATAACGTCCTGATCGGCTCGGACAAGGGCAATAGCATCGGCGGGGTCTGGCCGGGCGAGCGGCTGGTACGGATCTCGACGGCGCTGTACGCCAACCGATGCGTCACGACGGGAGGCTCGTGCACGAGCGGCTCGACTGGCTCGCCCGACGGCGATCGGATCGGGTCGATGCAGGCCTCGCCCTCGGACAACGTCGGCGGCGGCCTCGGTAACTGGCATGACATGAACTACTGCTGCAACGGCAACTACGGCAGCGGCAAGGTGTGTACCGGCGGGGCGTTCCGGACCGCGTCGGAGGCCCAGTCCGGCTGGGCGCCGTGCTACGGCGGCAACGGGCACTTCGGCACCGACACCTTCGCGCCCGCGGCCAACACCTGCACGAACGCCAACTGCGCCGTGGCGAGCTGGTCGCAGACCAACGGGCTCACCTACGACTATTCGCTGATGCTGCGCTGACCGCCGCCGCCGTGTCACACGACCGCTGGCTCGCCCGAAAGCCCCCAACCCGCCGACGAAAAGGTTGGTTTCCGGTTGCCTCGGCCGGCGAGTTTATCGACACTGAGGGCCCATGGCCGCAAGGACCGCTCGGCGAATGTTCGCCGCCTCACGCTTGATCCTGCTGATCGCGGCCCCGGGCTGTGTCGTGAACATCGGACCCTTGCCACCGAGCGAGACGCCCCCCGTCACGGGGCCGCGGACGTGGACGATCACCCGCGCTGGCGATCAGTGCTTCACCCGCCTCGCGGACTGCAAGCGGTGGGGGGTGCCGCATTGCCCCGCGGTGAAGGCCGCGTACCCGTGCCCGCGAGACAGCGACGGATCTGCGATCAGCCTGTCGCTCAGCGCCGCGGTCCAGGGTCCGCTCGGCGGTGACTCGTGTTCGTTGTTTCGCCACGAGCGCGACATGCCCGGATACGTCAAGCGGGGCCCCGCGAGGGGGCCGCAGAGCTCGAAGGGGCCCAGGCCCAACAAGCATCCACCAGCGCGCACGCCCCCGCTCGCTGTCCCGTGCCCGAAGGCCTGACTCCCGAGCGGCCGCGCGGCCGCAGCTTTTCCCGCTACCATCGGCCCATGAAAACTTGCCTGGTCTCCCCCCTCGCGGCGCCAGTCGTCGCGCTCTGCTTGCTCGTCCCCGCCTGCGGCAGCCCCGGCGAGGGCACGGGCGGCCAAACCGAGACCGGCAGCGCGAGCAACAGCTCGACCACCGGCGCCAGCGGTGACGCGACCACGAGCACCCCGACCACCGGCGCGAGCGGCTCGATCACCGACGGCATGACCACGGCCCCGACCAGCGCCGGACCGACGACGGAGCCGAGCACGACCCAGGACCCGAGCGTCAGCGGCACCGGCGAGACCGGCCAGACCGACACCGCCGCGACCAGCGGCCCGGGCACGGACAGCAGCACCACAGCCGGCAGCACCGGCGCGATCGATGACACGACCGGCGGCAGCAGCAGCGGCGGCGACTCGAGCACCGGCGAGCCCTGCGTCCCGATCGCGGAGGTGTGCAACGACCTCGACGACGACTGCAACGGCATCGTCGACGACCTCGACATCGCCGGCGACGGCATCTGCGACTGCCTCGACATCGCCCTGTTCGGCAACAAGGGCTCGAACCCGGCGGCCGAGTTCGAGACCTGGCTCGAGGCGCAGGGCACCCAGGTCGACCGCATCCAGCTCGACAACACCCCGCTGACGCCGGCGCTCGTCGACAAGTACGACATCATCATCCTCGACCGCCTGGTCCGCAGCTACGCTGCCGGCGAGGCGACCGTGATGCAGGACTGGGTCCTCGCGGGCGGCGGCCTGATGTCGATGACCGGCTACACCGGCCAACCGCCGGACGTCACCTACCCCAATTCCCTCATCACGCCAATGGGCCTCACCTACAACAACAGCAAGGGCATCATCAGCGGGCCGGTGACCCAGTGGGTGCCGCATCCGGTGTCGATGGGCATCACCTCGGTGACCTTCCTCGGCGGCTTCTATATCGACCTGGTCGACGACGGCATCGGCCAGAACACGATCGTGGCGACGCTGCCCGCCGGCCCCGTGGCGGTGGCGCAGGTGCGCAAGGACGGCAAGCTGTTCATCTGGGGCGACGAGTGGATCGAGTTCGACTCCGAATGGAAGAACATCCCGCAGATCAAGGAGCTGTGGGCCAATATCCTCGGCTATCTGTCGCCGGCGAATTTCTGCAGCATTCCCCAGTAGGCCCGAATCGCGGATCGGCCCGAGAAGAGGCGCGCAGACGCTCCGCCGGGCGCCCTCTCGCGGGCCCGGAATCGGGTACCCTGGCACGATGCTCCGTCCTGCGCTCATCCTCGCCGGTCTCCTCGCCCTCACCGCCGCCTGCAATTCAGCGGCGAAGCAGGCCTGCGTCGCCAAGGTCGCAACAATGCGAGCCCTGTTCGCCCAGGGCCCCGGCGAGATGCTCGTCATCAACACCCCGGCTGGCATGCAGCTCCCGGTGTCTGCGCGCGGCGCCGCGGTCGACGACGGGCTCCCGCTCTTCGTCCACGCGGACGGCACATTCAACTTCAACAACGAAGCATTCGCCACGGTCGCCGCCGTGAACGTGCCCTTGACGGATGAGTTCGACAAGGCGAATCAGCTCGGCGAGTCCATGGGGAAGCCCTGGCAGCCGCGCCTGTTGCTCGTGGCCGACCAGCGGGCCCCCGCGTCGGCCATCGTCGAGCTCGCCGCCCTGGTGCCGCCCGCGACGCGCCTCCTGCTGATCGCCAACCTCGAGGGCGACACCCCGCCGGCCCCGCCGCCCATGCCGCCCGCGGTCGAGGCGGCGCTCAAGGTCCCGGCCGATCAGCGAGCGTACGCCCTCGCCGAATTGCTCAAGCCCGCGATCGGCAGCTGCGCGGCGATCCGCGAGACCTTCGACGCTGTCGCGGCCACGAGCTCCGACCAGCGCAGCAAGGTCCTCTTCGACGGCCTGCCCGCCGCGCTCGAGAAGTGCGGCTGCGACGGCGTCGACGTCGACACCCTGTTCTCCGTGGTGTGGTCGATGAGCGGCAAGACCGAGCCGACCCGGCGTCAGCTCGTGCTCCCGCTCGCGCAGGACCCCGCGGCCGAGACCATCGAGCTACCCACCAACGCGACCGCTGCCGAGCTCGTCCGCCTCGCCGAGACGCGCGACGGGAAGCCCTTCCGCCTCGCGCCCAGGCCGTAGCCGTCCGCCATCGGCGTGACGCGCCGGCTCAGAACGCCCCGCGCAGCCCGGCGCCGACGAAGCCCGGCCCGAGCAGCGGCTGCACCGCCTGCTTCCCGGCCTTCTTGCGCTTGAGCCCGATCACCAGCAGCGGCACCCCGGCGCCAAGCATCAACACCCCGAGCACCGCCCCCGAGACCGCCAGCCCGTTCGCCGCCTGCCCGCGCGTCAGCAGGTCGTCGCAGGTCGTCGACATCTCACCCTTCACGCAGGTCGAGTTGTAGTCGCTAGTCAGCTTGATCCCCGAGACTCCGCCGAACACCGAGGCCCCGATCGCCAGCCCCCCGAGCCCGGTCAAGATGGCCCCCGTGATCACCAGCGGCTTCCACGGCTTGCCCGTGGCCTCCGGCATCGGCATCGGCGCGGGGCCGCCGGGCTCGGGCCCCTCCACCGGCTTCGGCGTGACGACCGGCGTCCGCGCGGCCCGCTCCTCCGCCTCCTGCAGCCGCGACTTGAGCTCCATCCGCGCCGCCGACACCTTGGGATTGAGCGGCGTCTCCGTGCCATACGCCCGCGTGTAGCCCACGCAGTACGCGTCGATCGCCGCCGACGCCTCGCGCAGATCCTTCAGGTTGCCGCCGTCCTGGATCCCACGCAAAAACGCATCGACGATGTACTCGTAGATGCCCGCCCGCTGGTCGCGATTGACCGTCGTCTCCGGCAGCAGATCGGCCGCCGTGATCCACCGCCGCGCCGCGCCCAGCAGGTCGCCGCTGTCGAGCAGCGCCTGACCCTCCGTGAAGCCCACCTCGAACTGGGCCATCAGCGCCGGATCGGGCGCCGGCGCCGTCTTCTCGGCCTTCCCGCGCGCCGGGGCGGCCTGCACAGGCGCGGCGATCAGGGCAAAGGCGGTGACGAGCGCGGGGCCGACGGCGTGCATGGTCTTTCGTGACTGTCCGGCAGGATACCCCCGCGGGCCGACAGAGGGCCAGCCCCTTCGCCGCCTCGGCGTCGATCGCCACGCCACCGGCAGGCCCGCCCGCGATACCCTGCACCGTCATGCTCGACCCGCTCCCAGCGCTCGGACGACACCCCGCGCCCAGCGATCGCGAGCACCACCTCCCACCGCGAGCCCCGTGCGCCCTGACGTGACACCGCAGCCCGGGCGCGAGGTCCTGCTGGTCGGTCCCGGCAGCTTCGAGGCCGTGCGCCACTACTACCCGCAAGTCCTCGGCGCCCGCGTGCACCCGCTGGTCGAGCGCTTCCTCGCCATGGACCACGGACAGGTCGCGGCGCACCACGCCAGGCGCCACCCCGAGGCGAACCCTGGCGCCGTGGCTCGCGTGCTGGCGACCGTGCCGCGCCACTTCCACTGGGCCGGCGCCGACCTGTTCAACGTCGCCACCGAGGACGGGCGCCGCCACCTCGTCGTGCTCGAGACAAACTCCAGCCCCTCCGGTCAGAAGTCGATGCCCCGCGGCGCGAGCGAGCAGCCGAGCTGCGGTTACCGCCGCCTGATCGAGGGCTCCTTCCTGCCGTGCGCCGCGGCGAGCCCGATCGACGGCGAGCTCGCGGTCGTCTACGACAAGAACGCGATGGAGTGCTCCGGCTACGCCGCCGCGCTGGCCGACGCGACCGGCGAGCGCGTGCTGCTCGTGCCCGTCGCCGAGGCCGACCGCGACCCGCCGCTGCGAGTCCACGCCGGGGGCGTGCTGCACGTGCGCGGACCGGCGGGCTGGCGACCCGTGCGCGCGGCGCTTCGCTATCTCACGCAACAACCGTGGACCCGGCTCCCGCCGGTCACCGCGACCGTCATCTACAACCCGGTGCTCGCGTGCCTGGCCGGGGGCCGCAACAAGGCCCTCGCCGCCCGCGCCTACGCCGACCTCAACGCCGAGGTCGCAACCACCGGACTGCGCATCGAGACCCCGGAGACCCTCCCCCTGGTGCCGCTCGCCGAGGTGCGGGCAATGGTGGCAGGGCTCGGCGGCGCCGCCGTGATCAAGACCCCCTATTCGAACGCGGGCCAGGGCATCTTCACCGTCGTCGGGCCCGGCGAACTCGATGCATTCATGCGCCTCGCCGAGCCCGGCGCCCGCTTCGTCGTGCAGGCCCTGGTCGGCCACGCCGCGTGGGACTCGCGCGCCGCCCCGCGGCTCCACCACGTCGGCACCGTGCCCTGCGCCCGCGGCGAGGTCCACGTCGCCGACCTCCGCTTCGTCGTCAGCGCCGGCCCGCAGGGCTTCTCGCCCGCGGCGCTGTACGCCCGACGCGCCCGTCGACCCCTGCGCGCCAGCCTCGACGGCGTCGCCTCGCGCCAGGTGCTGCTGACCAACCTCTCCGTGCGTGCCCCCGACGGCTCGTGGCGGCAGGAGACCGAGCGCCTGCTGCCCGTCGACCACGCCCACTTCGACGCGCTCGGCCTCGGCCTCGACGAGCTCGTCGACGCCTATCTCCAGACCGTGCTCGCCGTGCTCGCCATCGACCGCATGGCGGCCCGCCTGCTCCGCGCCGACGGCAGCTTCGACCACGCAGGCTTCGCCGCGCTCAACCCCGATCCACGCCTCGCCGCCGCCCTGCAGGCCTAAAAGGACCCCTGGCCATGCTGACACGCCTCTCGGTCCCGACGCTGGTCCAGACCTCGGCGCTGTTCACCGCGGCGCTCGAGGACCGCGCCCACGTCCGCGACGCCCAGGAGCTCGGGCTCTTGCCGCCGGCAATCCTCGACCCCGCCGCGAGCGGCGGCATCCCCATCGCCCCCGACAACCGCCATACATTTTATTATGGTTGCGTCGACTTCATGCCATATACACATGCCGGGCAGACCGCGTTCGCAATGCTCGAGCTCAACGGCACCGGGATGGGCGGTCTGACCAACCTGCCCGAGCCCGTCCAGGCCGCGATCCTCGGCGAGCTCGGCCACGCCGCCTGGGCCCTGCCCGGCGCCGACCCGGCCCCGTGGGTCCTCTGTCCGCTCAGCCGACCCACGAATCGCGGCCTGATCCACGAGCGCGTCCTGGCCGGCCAGGCGCTCGCCGAGGGCCTCGCGCGGCGCTTCGGCGCCGCCCGCCTGGCCCTGTGCGCGCGCCTGGACGACGCCGATCCCGGCGCCCCGGCGGTGATCCTGGGCTTCCCCGACGAGCTGCGCGACCAGCTCGCTACGCGCGACGGGCGACTGACCCTCGCGGGCCGCCCGATCCACGGCGTGATGCGCGACCAGTTCTGCCAACATATCCGCGACGACCTGGGCGACGCCCTGCAGCCGGACAGCTTCCACGCCATCAATGAGATCTATCGGGTCAGCGCCAGCAAGGTCGCAACCTACGAACATTACAACGCCTTCCTGGCCGCGCAGCCCCGCGATCTGCCCGCCGGACCGATCGAATTTACCAGCGCCTGGAGCCGCGACGAGCTGGTCGCCCGCGTGCGCGACGCCCGGGCGCAGGGGCGAGGGACGGTGATCAAGCCGCACGCCAGCGGCGCGGCCAAGGGGATCGAGTTCTTCTTCCCGAACAGCGACGAATCCGCCGTCCTGCCGAAGCTCGACGCGTCCATCGCCGAGGCCCGCGAGCGGACCGCACGCGCCCAGGGCCCCGACGTCCCGCGCCAGGTGTTCCCCTACGCGATCTGCACATTCATCGACGGCCTCACGGTCCGCGACAGTACCCACAAATTCGCCGGCCATCGCCACGAGCTGCGCATCGTGGTGTATCGCCACCGCGACCGGATCCGTAGCTTCCCCGCGCTCTGCAAGGTCTCGGGCCAGCGCCTCGACCGCGAGCGCCCCGACCGACGGGCGCTGCTCAACACCGCGAGCGTCTCCGCGGGCGCCACGGGCCAGCGCAACGACCACCTGCTGCCGCTGTGCAACGCCGGCACGCTCGCGGCCCTGGGCATCGAGCCGACGACCCTGGCGCAGCTCTGCGACCTCGCCGCGCGCTTCACGGCGCACGTGATCACGGCCCATCAACCCCCGAGCGGCTGCTCGAAGCAGTAGAAGCGGGCCACGTTCTCGCAGCCCAGGCTCATGCCGCTCGACCGCGAGTCAACAGCCCGGATATCGCAAAAACTGAGCAATTTCGCGCAAACCATGTCCCCCAGCAGCGGCCTCATCCGCACCGGATCGCTCCAGCAGACGAGGCTTTACGCATGTGCACAAGTCGCAGTCGTGGTGTAGTTAGTCCTCGCGATGGTTCAGGAGGCCCACCAAGACCCCCTCGTCGGCGCCACTCTCGAGGGTCGCTTCCTCGTCGAGCGGTTGCTCGGTGAGGGCGGCATGGGTCGGGTCTACGTCGCCGAGGAGCTGCGGCTCAAGCGGCGCTGCGCGCTCAAGGTCCTGCTCCCCGAGCTCTCGGCCGACGTCGGCTGCCGCGACCGCTTCCTGCGCGAGGCCCAGGCCATCGCCCAGATCGAGCACGAGAACGTCGTCGACATCTACCACCTCGGCGAGGAGACCAGCGAGGTCGTGTTCTTCGCCATGGAGTTGCTCGCCGGCGAGGACCTCGAGACCCGCCTGCTGGACCGCGCGCGCCGCCCTCTCGGCTGGCAGCAGATCTGCCAGTGGATGGCCCAGGTCGCCGCCGCGATGAGCAGCGTGCACGCGGCCGGGCTCATCCACCGCGACCTCAAGCCCTCCAACATCTTCCTCAGCAGGCGCCGCGACGGCCGCGAGCAGGTCAAGCTGCTCGACTTCGGCATCGTCAAGTCGCGCGACGGCGCCGCCCTCACCAGCACCGGCGCCGCGATCGGCACGCCCTATTACATGTCGCCGGAGCAGATCCTCGCCCAGGAGCTCGACCACCGCACCGACGTCTACTCGCTCGGCGTCCTGTTCTTCGAGGCCGTCGCCGGCCGCATGCCCTTCGTCGGCGAGGCCATCCAGGTCGCCATGCAGCACTGCAACGTCGCCCCGCCGACGCTGCGCCAGGTCAACCCGGAGCTCGACATCCCCGACGATCTCCAGGAGCTCATCGCCCACATGCTCGCCAAGTCGCCCGAGCAGCGCGTGCAGAGCATGGACGCCGTCATCCAGGTGATCCACGACCTGCTCCCGCCCGACACCCAGGGCTCGCTGGCCCGCCCCGTCACCGGCCGCTCCAACGCCGCCGCGGCCGCGGCCGCCGCTGCCAACCTGAGCGCCTCGCAGGAGCTCTCGCTGCGCCCCGCCCCGCAGCAGAACCCCGGCCCCCTCTTCGTCGGCGCGAGCGCCCCGACCACCTCCCAGGTGGGCTCCGAGCTGGGCGTCGCCCGCACCCTGCACGCGACCCCGCCGGCCAAGCCGCTGACCCCCGCCTCCACCCTCGAGATCCACTTCGATCACGAGCCCGCCGCCCCACGGCCCCGACCCGCGCGCAGCATGGCGCCCTTCATCCTCGTCGGGCTCACCGTCGCCGCGCTGGCCGTCGTGCTCGTGTTCCTGTTCACCGGCGCCGGCGACAACCAGCGGCACCCGCGAGTCGAGCCCACGCCGATCGTCGCCGTCGCTCCGCCCCCCACGACGCCCCCGCAAGAGCCGGTCACGCCCCCACCCGACCCGATCCCGCCGACCAAGATCCCGGACCCGCCGATCACCGACCCGCCCGAGCCCGTCGCCGACCCGCCGCGCAAGCCCGAGACCAAGGACCGGCCCCGCGGGTCCAGGACCCGCTCAAGGCGATCCGCAAGGCGGCGACCGCCTGCCGCAAGAAGCACCCCGGCGGCCCGGCCAAGCTGCACGTCAAGTACGCGGTCCTCAGCAGCGGCGACGTCCGGAACGCCAAGGTCGAGGGCGACACCGGTGCGCTCGGCGAGTGCGTCGAGCGGGCGATCAAGGCCACCAAGTTCGCCCCGGGCGGGGTCCTCCTCCGCAACATCGACCTCTGAGCGCCCGAGGCCCAGGTCGCCGCGGCCCCAGCCGATGGCGAGCGATGGCCCACGCTCGGCCCGCGATCTGCCCACGATCTGTGAGTCGACCGATGTTCCGCCGCGCCTGCGGCGTGCGCCTTGTCGCGTGTCGCCGCGCCGCCCCCCGCGCCCGGCCTGGACAGCCGCGATAAGGTTGCCGCGCATGTCGACCGCACCCGCTTCCAAGCCCCCGACCGACAACCCGCACCTCCTGCAGTGGGTCAGCGAGATGGCCGCGCTGACCCGGCCCGAGCGCATCGTGTGGTGCGACGGCAGCGAGGAGGAGCGCGCGCACTTCACCGCGCAGGCGGTCGCCGAGGGCGTGCTCATCGAGCTCAATCAGGACAAGCGCCCCGGCTGCTACTACCACCGCAGCAACCCCAACGACGTCGCCCGCGTCGAGAACCTCACCTTCATCTGCACCGAGACGAAGGACGACGCCGGCCCGACCAACAACTGGATGGCGCCGGCCGACGCCTACGCGAAGCTGACCCCGCTGTTCGCCGGCAGCATGGTCGGCCGCACGATGTACGTGATCCCCTACGTCATGGGCCCGCTCGGCAGCAAGATGGCGAAGATCGGCGTCGAGCTGACCGACAGCATCTACGTCGCGCTCAACATGCGGATCATGACCCGCATGGGCAAGCCGGCCCTCGACATGCTCGGCGGCGCCAACGACTTCAACCGCGGCCTGCACAGCACCCTCGACTGCAACCCCGAGCGCCGCTACATCTGCCACTTCCCGCAGGACAACACGATCTGGTCGATCGGCAGCGGCTACGGCGGCAACGTGCTGCTCGGCAAGAAGTGCCTGGCGCTGCGCATCGGCAGCTACCTCGGCCGCAACGAGGGCTGGATGGCCGAGCACATGCTCATCCTCGGCGTCGAGTCGCCCGAGGGCGAGACCACCTACGTCGCCGCCGCCTTCCCCTCCGCCTGCGGCAAGACCAACTTCGCGATGCTGATCCCGCCCAGGCGCTTCAACGGCTGGAAGATCTGGACCGTCGGCGACGACATCGCCTGGATGCGCGTCGGCGAGGACGGCCGCCTGTGGGCCATCAACCCCGAGAACGGCTACTTCGGGTCGCCCCCGGCACCAGCATGAAGTCCAACCCCAACGCGATGCCCACCGTCTCGCGCGACACCATCTTCACCAACGTGGCGCGCACGCTCGACGGTGACGTGTGGTGGGAAGGCATGGACGGCGAGGTCCCCGACGAGCTCATCGACTGGCAGGGCCGGCCGTGGTTCAAGGGCTCGAGCGAGAAGGCCGCCCACCCGAACTCCCGCTTCACCGCCCCCGCGCGCAACAACCCCAGCCTCTCCAAGTACGCCGACGACCCCCAGGGCGTGCCCATCTCCGCGATCATCTTCGGCGGTCGGCGGGCCACCACCGTGCCGCTCGTGCTGCAGTCGTTCAACTGGGGGCACGGCGTCTACCTCGGCGCGACCCTCGGCTCCGAGACCACCGCCGCCGCGACCGGCAAGGTCGGCGTGGTCCGCCGCGACCCGATGGCCATGCTGCCCTTCTGCGGATACAACATGGGCGACTACTTCCAGCACTGGCTGCGCATGCAGCACAAGCTGACGCTCCCGCCCAAGATCTTCATGGTCAACTGGTTCCGCCAGGGCGAGGGCGGCAAGTTCCTGTGGCCCGGCTTCGGCGAGAACATGCGCGTGCTCAAATGGATCGTCGATCGCGCCCGCGGCCGCGTCGGCACCATGGAGACCGTCGTCGGCTGGGTCCCCCGCGTCGGCGACCTCGACCTCCAGGGCCTCCAGGCCAGCGAGGACGACGTCGACCACGCCACCCGCGTCGACTACAACGAGTGGCGCCAGGAGCTCGAGTCGCAGAAGGAGTTCTTCGCCCAGTTCGGCGAACGCATCCCGCGCTCGCTGCTGCTGTGGCGCGAGCTGCTGCTCGCCCGCCTCAACGGCCTGCCGACCACGTAGCCGCTGAGAGCATCGGCTCCGGTTCGGCTCTGGGTCGGCGATCGACCCGGGTGGGCTCGCGCGTGAGGCGACGAGCTGCGCATCGCCCCCGTCGGCCCAGGTCGGCCCGCGGGCGAAGCCGCCCCACCTCCCCGTGCACAGCGCCGACGTTTAGCGCGACAATCCCGGCCGCATGCACAGCGACGACGCGACCCCCGACGACCCCATCGGCGAACTTCAGCGCCGCCTCGACGACGCCCTCCGCGACCTCGACCAGCAGCGCGAGCACGGCGAGCACGTCGCCCACGAGCGCGACGGCCTGCGCCGCGAGCTCGCCGACCTGCGCAAGCAGCACGACACCGAGGTCCAGGCCCACGCCCACCGCGGCCAGGCCCACGACCTCCTGCAGAGCCGCGTCGCCGCCCTCGACGCCGAGCTCGCCGAGCGGCGCCGCGAGGTCACCCGCCAGACCAGCCGCGCCGACCAGGCCGCCCGCGACCTCCAGGCCGCCCGCCGCGACCACGTCGCCGAGCAGGCGGCCCACCGCGCCGTGCAGGAGCGGCTCGCCGAGCTCGAGTCGACGCACCGCAGCGGCGCCGCCGAGTTGGCCGGCGAACGCGCGGCCCACGTCGAGGCCAGGGAGCTGCTGCGCAAGCTCCAGAGCGAGTACGCCGCGCTGCAGCAGCGCGCCGCCGCCGACCAGAGCGCCGCCCTCGAGGCCGGTCAGCGCGTCGAGTCGCTGACCCGCGAGCTCGGCGTCCTCGGCGACCGCCTCACCCTGCTCAAGCGCCAGCTGCAGGACGAGGTCAACGCCCACGCCGCCACGCGCAAGCAGCTCGACGAGCAGCGCGACGCCACCGCGGCCGCCGAGCGTCGCCAGCGCGGCCGCGGCCTGATCGGGGCGATCGGCGGCGCCGCGGCCGTCGGCCTCGGCCTGCTCCTGCGCCGCCGCCCCTGATCGCCCCCAGTGACTCGCCCGCGGACTCGCCCGCGGTGACTCGCCCCGTTTAGTGGCAGCCCGAGAAGCTGATATCGACGTGCAGCTCGAGCTCCCGCAGCGAGCAGTCGATCAGCGCGTGCCCAGTCACGTTCCAGTAGTTGTTGACGCGCGAGCTCTCGCGCGCGAGCGCCACATCGAACAGCTCGCAGCCCGCGGACGCGTCGATGAACAGCGCCTGCTCGGTCCCCGGGATGTTGGTGCCGAACGAGTAGCCGTCCTTCGGGTCCTGCAGCACCCGCACCAGCGTGTCCTCGTCGTCGCCCGCGATCAGATCGACCCCGAAGAAGCCCGCGTGCTCGCCCGACACGCAGCGCGTCGGCGTCATCGTCCACTTCGTCGCGGGCGCGTCTACCTCGGCCGCCAGCATCCCGTCGATCGAGCTGCTCACCCCGCAGCCGCACAACATCGCCATCAGCACGCCCGCCAGCCCCACCCGCATTGATGCCACCTTATCACCGCTCGTGCTGGCGCAGCCACGCCTCGACCTCGGCCTGCTCGCGGGTGTGGGTGCCTGGCGCCGCGCGATACACCGCGATCGCCTCGCGGGCCAGCGCCGCGGCCCGCCCGCGATCGCGGCCCTCCGCCCACAGCGCCCGCGCCAGCGCGAAGCGCACCGCGCCGACCAGGCTCACCGCGACGCCCTCGCCCTTGCTGGCCCGCAGCGCCCGCTCGAGCCACGCAACCGCCTCGGCCGCCCGCCCGCGCTTCAGCGCCAGCTCGCCGAGCCCGAGCAGCGGATAGCCGAACTCGGAGTGCTCCGCCGGCAGCGTGCGCTCGTAGATCGCCAGCACCCGCCGCTGCAGCCGCTCCGCCTCGTCGAGGTCGCCGCGGTCCTGCTGCACCCCCGCGAGGTTGTTGAGCGTGTCGGCCACCTCCGGGTGATCGGGCCCGAGCCGCAGCTCGCGGATCTGCAGCGCCCGCGTGTACATCCGCAGCGCCTCCGGGTACGCGCCCTGCCCCTTGTACGCGACGCCCATGCCGTTGAGGATGAAGGCCACCTCCTTGCTCTCCGACCCGAGTTGCCGCTCGCGGATCGCCAGCGCCCGCTCGTACAACCGCTGCGCCGCCGCGAACGCGCCGCGCTGCAAATACACGGTCGCCAGGTTACGTGCCCTGGACGCGATGTCCGGGTGATCGGGCGGCAGCGTCGCCTCATTGATCGCCAGCGCCCGCTCGTACAGCCGCTGCGCCGCGATGTAGTCCCCCTGCGTCTCGAGCATCACGGCCAGGTTGTTGTAGTTGTTCGCCAGCAGTGGGGCGTCCGCCCCGAAGGCCCGGGTCCGCAGCGCGATCGCCTGCTCGAGCAACCGCTGCGCCGCCGCGAAGTCGCCGGTCGCGTGGTAGCAGGTGCCGAGGAAGGCCAGCGCCGCCCCGACATCGGGGTGCTCCGGGCCGAGCGTCTCGCGGCGGATCGCCAGGCTGCGCTCGGCCATGCGACGGGCCGCCTCGACCTCGCCGCGGCGCAGCTTCACGGTGGCCACGCTCAGCAGTGAGGTCGCCACCTCTGGATGCATCGGCCCCAGCTCGCGCTCGCGGATCGCCAGCGCCTCGGCGTAGGCCTGCTCGGCCTCCGGCAGCGCCAGACGGCGAACCTGCACGTCACCCACGCTGGCCCGCTGCGCCGCCCCCAGCAGCCCCTCCGTCGCGCCGAGGTGCAGGACCTCCGCCTCCGCCTGCCGGGCCCAGCGCAGCCCGTCCTCCGGCCGCGCCAGCGTGTCGCCCACCACCCGCGTCAGCGCGACCAGGGCCTCGGCTTGCAGCCCCGCCTCACCGGCCCGCATCGCCAGCAGCAGGGCCTCCTCGAGCAGCGTCTCGGCCAGCGCCGGCTCGCCCGCGACGACCGCCAGCGGTCCGGCCACCAGCCGCACCCGCGCCGCCAGCGGGCCCCAGCCGAGCGCGTCGGCCCGCGGCAGCAGGGCCCGCACCAGCTTCCAGGCGTCGCCGATCCGCCCCGCCGCGTGCAACGACACGGCCCGCTCGAGCAGGCGCTCGATCCCCGCCAGCTCCGCCTGCGCCGAGCGGTCGCGCGGCGTCTGGGGGCGCAGCGCCAGCTCGCGAAGGTCGAGGCAGGGCGCCAGCGCCGGCAGCTTCGCCGCCGCCTGCGTGACCCGCAGGGCCCCGCGCGGGTCGCTGTCCGCGAGGTTGGCCAGGACCGCCTCGAGCGACCAGCGAGCCGCCTGCAGGCAGCCCTGCGCCCGCTCCGAGGTGTCGCTGTCCCAGTCGCCGGTGAGCAGCACGCGGCGGCAGGCCAGCGCCCGCGCCCCGGCCCACGCCTCCGCGAACTGGTCCAGCGATCGCAGCGCCTGGGTCGCCGCGTGGCCCGCGTCCGCGGCCGCCAGCGCGTCGCGGAGCCGCGTCCGCGTCGCCTCGTCCCACAGCCCGCGGATGCTCGCCCCCTCCGCCGCGCACACCTCGGCGACGCGGGCCCGCTGCCACGCCCGCGCCCCCACGCCCGCGCCGGCGAGCACGCCCAGCGCCAGCACCCCCGCGATCGCGAAGCTCCGTCGCCGTCGACCCGCCCCGCTCTGCAGCGCCGACAGCAGCGCCGCCATCGTCGGCCAGCGCTGCTCCGGCTCGGTCGCCAGCCCGCGCAGCACGACCCGGCGCAGCCACGCTGGCACGCGCACGCCGGGTCGCGGCTCGCGGCGCTTGCCGGTGGTGACGTCGAGGACCAGCTCGTGCAGCGTCTCGCCGGCGTAGGGTCGCTCGCCGTAGAGCCCCTGCCACAGCGCGACGCAGAACGCGAACTGGTCCGCGCGGGCGTCCGCCGCGGCCCCGAGCCACTGCTCCGGCGCCATGTACGACGGCGTCCCGATCAGCTTGCCCGCCTGCGTCACCTCGACGCTCAGCGTCGTCATCGCCGGGCGCATCGCGATCATCGACGCCCCCGAGTCCGTCGCCCGCCCGCGCGCCAGCCCGAAGTCCATCACGCGCACGCGCCCGTCGGCGCCGACCATCACGTTGTCGGGCTTGAAGTCGCGGTGCACCAGCCCCGCCGCGTGGGCCGCGGCCAGCCCCTCGCCGGCGCTGCGGAACATCGCCAGCACCTCCGGCCAGGCCCGCGGCCGCGCGCCGAGCCACACCGTGAGCGTCTCGCCCGCGATGAACTCCATCGCCAGCCACACCTGGCGCCCGAGCGTGCCGACGTCGTGGATCGCCACCACCGCCGGATGCGACAGCTGGGCCAGCGCCTGCGCCTCGCGCAGCAGCCGGGTCCGCGCCTCGAGCGGCGCCTCGCCGTCCTCACCCGGGAGCAGCAGCTTCAAGGCCACGCGGCGGTCGAGCTCCGGGTCGTAGGCCGCGTACACCACCCCCATCCCGCCCTGCCCGATCTGCGTGATGATCACATAGCGCCCGACCACGTCGCCGCGGCAGAGCGTCGTCACGACCGGCGCGCCCCGCAGCGACGCGCTCGCGGCGGCTCCGGCCGCCGCCGAAAATTCGGACATCGTCAGGCTGCCCGTGTCGAGCAGCGCGCGCCCTGGCGCCGGCTCGGTCGCCGGCGGCGCGTCCTCGTCCTCGCCTGATCGACCGATACCACCCACGCAGATGACCCAGCAGGCATCGTACCGAGGCCGCACGCTCGCAGCAATGGTCCGACCGCGGCGAGCGACGCGGCAGATCCGGCGACCCGCGGAGCCTGGATCGGGCGGCCCATTCGGCGTATGCCGGTCGCATGGTCGCTCGCATGCTCGCCCGCCACCTCGCCGCCCTCGCCTGCATCCCGCTCATGGGCTGCTTCTCCCGCGGGATCAGCCCCGTGATCAGCGAGGCCACGCTGCCGGGTGACGACTACCTGATCGAGATCCCCGTGACCGCCGACCGCTACCTGGTCGCCGAGGTGAAGTTCGGCGCCGAGCCGCGTTCGGCGCTGATCGACACCGGCGCGTCGATGTCGGTCCTCGACGACGACCTCGCCGCCACGCTCGGGCTGGCGACGGTCGGCACCGCGCCGGTGATCGACTTCGAGGGCAAGCGGGCGTCGGCGCCGGTCGTGCGCGTCCCATCGCTCACGCTCGGCGGCGTGCCGGTGCTGGACGTCGGCATGGTCGTCCTCGATCTCGACAGCCTCGGCGACGCGGAGTGCAAGCGCATCGGCGCCGTGATCGGCAACAACGTGCTGCGCGGCGCGCTCGAGGTCGACGTCGGCGGCGGCGTGGTCCGGCTCGCGGCCTCGACCGAGCGCCTCGGCGCGCGCCCGGGCGGGCTCACCACCAGCTCCTATCCGCCGAGCTACAACGTCCTGCTGCCGCCGGTCGTCACCACCTTCCTGCCGCAGCCGGTGTGGGTCGACACCGGGTCGCCGATGACGATCACCGCCACGCGCTCCGTGGTGCGGCGCCTGGACCCCGGCGCCTCGCTCGCGCTCACGACCGTCGCGGGCGGCGTCCACGGGCGCACGGCCCGCCCGGTCAAGCGACGGCTCTTCGCCTGGTCCGGTCCGCCGATCGGCGGCCTCGATCTCACCGGCGTCTCGACCGTCGGCGGCGCCGGCAGCACCACGATCGGCCTCGGCGTCCTGCGCAGCTTCGTCCTGCGCGTCGATCGCGAGGCCCGGAAGATCACCCTGTGGCCGAACGACACGCCGCTCCGCAAGGGCATCGACTCCTTCGGCCTCGCCATCGACCCGAGCGACGAGCCGCGGGTGTACTGGCTGATCGAGGGCTCCCCCGCCAGCGAGGCCGGCGTGCGCTGGGGCGATCGGGTCGTGAGCATCGACGGTGAGGCGCTGGCGACGATGGCTCCACAAGCCCGCTGCCTGGCGATCCGCGACCTCAACAAGCGCGAGGCGGTGCGGCTGGGCCTCGCCCGCGGACCCGAGGTCCAGGAGGTCGCGCTGAAGCGCCGCCAGCTGCTGCCACAGCCGTCGTAGTCCTGCGCCGCCAGCCCCCGCGCTCACGCGGGCCCCGGCTCGCCGCTGTCTGGCGCCGACCGCCGTGTGCTTCTCCACATCCGCGCCCGCGTCCGCCACCGCGGCCTGTGCGATCGTGGCTTCCGCGATGACGACCTCCCGCTCGAGCCCCGCCGCGGCGCTCCTCTATACCCTCGCGCTCGCCCCGGCCTGCCTGCCACCGGAGGAGCCCTTCGACGTCATCCCGGGGACCCGAACGATCACCCACGCATTCGGCCAGCTCGCCCTGCCCGCCCTCAGCGACGACGCCCAGCGCTGCGTCTCGTGGCGCCTGGACAACGAGGCCGCGCTCTACGTTCAATCGGTGCGCCTCGCCAACCAGGGCTCGTTCCACCACTCCAACTGGATCGTCGTCCCCGAGGACGCCTACCCCGGCCCCGACGGCTACTGGAGCTGCCTGGACCGCGACTTCGAGGAGATCAGCGCGGCCCAGCAGGGCACCGTGTTGTTCGCCCAGTCGACCCAGAGCTACGACGAGGCCCAGCGCCTGGCCGACGGCGCGGTGATCAAGATCCCCCCGCGCCACAAGATCGTCGGCCTGCTCCACACCCTCAACAGCTCCCCGCGCGACGCGAGCTCCGGCCTGTGGCTGACCCTCGAGCTCATCCACCCCTCCAACGTCGACACCATCGTCACGCCGATGACGATGCAGTACCACGACCTCGCCATCCCCGGCGAGCGCGAGTCACGATTCACCGGCGTCTGCGACCTCAGCGTCGCCCACGGCCTCGTCAGCCTCCAGCCGCTCGACCTCCGCCTCCATTACATCCTCCCGCATTACCACTACCTCGGCAATTACTTCGACGTCTCGGTCATCGGCGGCGAGCGCGACGGCGAGTCGGTGTTTCGCATGACCGGCTTCAACGGCGAGGGCAACGGCAAGGCCTTCGACCCGCCGCTGCACCTGCCCGGCGCGACCGGCCTGCGCTTCACCTGCGGCTACGATAATTGGCGCAACGAGACCGTCGGCTGGGGCAACGGCGACGGCGAAATGTGCGTACTTTTGGCGCTCGTCGAGGCCGACGCGGTGCTCGGATCGTCCGTCGACGCCTACAACCACCTCGTCGAGGTCAAGGACGACATCCGCCGCTATGAGGGCACTTGTCTGACCGCCGCCACGCCCCGCAAGGCCAATCAGAGCCTGCCCAGCGCGGCCGAGCGCCGCGCCGGCTTTTACGTGCCGCCACAGGACCCCGCCGACGCCGAGCTGCCGCCGGCGCCGGCGTGTCGCGACGTCGACCCTGCCCTGCCCGCGGCCACTCCGGCCACCCTCACCAGCATCCGCGACACCATCTTCGCCCCCAGCTGCAGCTTCTCCGCCTGCCACGGCGCGGCCGCGGCGGCCGGCCTCGACCTCGGCGCCGCCGACCTCCACGCCCAGCTCCTCGGCCACGCCGCCCTCGGCAGCCCGCTCCCGCTGGTCGCCCCCGGCGACCCCGACGGCAGCTGGCTCGTCCACCTGCTGTCGCGCTGCGACCCCGACGGCGCCTCGCACATGCCGAAGAACGCCCCCTTCCTCCTCGACGCCGCCCTCGTCAACAAGGTCCGCGCCTGGATCGCCGCCGGGGCCGAGGACGACTGAGCACGCGGCCTCCGTGCGCCGCGTGCTCGCGTCTCGATCGCCTTCAGGGCTCGCGGCGACACGCGAGCCCCCGCCCCTCCATCACGGCAGGAACATCACCGGGCTCGCCGACGAGGGCAGCTCGTCGTCGCCGATGTTGAGGAGGTCGCCGTGGCCGAGCTGACCGTACTCGTTGCGACCCCAGCAGCGCACGCTGTAGTCCGTGCCACGGGCGCAGGCCTGATTCCAGGCCGCGCTGATCTGGGTGACGTTGACGCCGATGTCGATCGTACCGACGGTCGACGGCGCCTCGTTGTCGCCGATCTGGTTGATGTCGCCGAGGCCGAGCTGGCCGTAGGTGGAGTTGCCCCAACACCGGACCTTGCCCGTCTCGAGCTGCACGCAGGTCGACGCGTAGCCGAGGGCCAGGGCGACCGGCTTGACGCCGAGCAGGCTGACGAAGCCGACCACGCTCGGGGTCTCGTTGTCGCCGATCGACGCGGTGTTGCCGTAGCCGAGCTGACCGTTGCTGCCGAGGCCCCAGCAGTGCACGTTGTCGTCGGCCGCGATCACGCAGACGTGACGGCGTCCAGCGGCGATCAGCTTCGCGTTCTGCCCGAGCGGCACGGCCCCGACCGAGCTCGGGACCTCGTCGTCTCCGATCGTGACCGTGTCGCCATAGCCGAGGGTCCCGCTGGTCCCCAGGCCCCAGCAGCGGATCTTGCCGTCGTCGAGGAGGGCGCAGGTGAAGCTCTCACCGGCGACGATCTGCTTGACGACGCCACCGACCATCACGTCGCCGGCCGACGCCGGGGTCTCCGTGTCGCCGATGTTGTTGATGTTGCCGTAGCCGAGCGAACCATTGACCCCGGCGCCCCAACAGCGGACCTTGCCGCTGCCGAACAGCGCGCAGTTGTGGTTCTGGCCGGCGGCGATCGCCTGAACCGGCCCGCCGAGCGGGACATCGCTGACCGACCACGGCTGCTCGTTGTCGCCGATGTTCTGGGCGCTCGCGAGGCCGAGCTGCCCGAAGGTCCCGCGGCCCCAGCAGCGCACCTTGCCGTTCTCAACGAGCGCGCAGGTGTGGGCCTCGCCGGCGACCAGGCTCAGCGCCTTGGCGCCGAGGTCGACCGCCGGGATGGTGTTCGGGAGCTCGTCGTCGCCGATCTGGACGAGGTTGCCCTGGCCGAGCTGGCCGAAGTTGTTGCGGCCCCAGCAGTGGACCTCGCCCTTCGTGTCGAGCGCGCAGGAATGGTACCAGCCGTTGACGACCATCACCGCCCCGAGGCTCTCGGTGCAGTCGTTCTCGCAGCCGTCCTGGGGGACCATGTTGCCGTCGTCGCAGACCTCGACGCCGGCCTGGACGAAGCCGTCGCCGCAGCTCGCGGGCTCGCAGGCGTTGGTGCACTCGTCGGTGTTGCTGGCGTTGCCGTCGTCGCAGGCGTCGACGCCGTCCTGGACGAAGCCGTCGCCGCACTTCGCCAGCTCGCAGGTCGCCAGGCACTCGTCCGTCTCGATGTCGTTGGCGTCGTCGCAGGCCTCGACGCCGTCCTGGACCGTGTTGTCGCCGCACACCGCGATCAGGCAGGTGTTCAGGCACGCGTCGCTGTCGACCTGGTTGCCGTCGTCGCACTCCTCGGCCTGCTGGACCTTGCCGTCGCCGCAGGAGGGCAGCGCGCAGCTGTTGGTGCACGCGTCGCCGTCCTCCTGGTTGCCGTCGTCGCAGGCCTCGCCCGGCCCGACGAAGCCGTCGCCGCAGCTCGCCTGGACGCAGGTGTCGAGGCAGATATCCTCGTTGGTGGCGTTGCCGTCGTCACAGACCTCGATGCCGTCCTGGACGAAGCCGTCGCCACAGGCGGCCGCCTTGCACCCGTCGACGCAGGCATCGGTATTCTCGGCGTTGCCGTCGTCGCAGTCCTCGCCGGGCTGGACCTCGCCGTCGCCGCAGACCCCGGCGCCGCCGGTGCTCGCATCGGTAGACTCACCGCCTGTCGAGCTCGGGTCGCCGCTGGTCGACGGAGCGTCGGTCGTCGGCATGGTCGCGTCGCCGGTGGTCGACGCCAGCGTCGTCGCGTCCCCCGTGGTCCCCGCTTGACCGGTCGACATGGCCTCTGTCCCCGCGGTGGTGCTCCCTGTGGTCCCGCCGTCATCGCCGCCGCAGCCCGCGACGAGGGTCACCGCCGCCGCAAACGCGAGTTTCCTATACATTCGAATGTGCATTGAGACATGCTACACAGATCACGATGCGCTTGGCGGCAAGCCGGCGGGCCGCATATCGGCGCACGCCTGTCCGACGCGCGGCGATGCATGCAGGCCCGCGGGCCGCAGGGCGCCGGGTCGCGCGGCCGCGATATACATATAGTCCCCGGACCGCTCCGCGCTCTGGCGAGCGCCCGACCTGACCCGCGCCGAACAGGTCCGGGCCGCGATCGACGCCGCGACTCGAATCGAATCGAATCGCAGGATCAGCGCGCCGCGGACTCGGCTGTCGCCGCGTCCGCGATCACCAGATCACAATACCCGTCCCCCGGCTCCTCGACGCCGCTGCTAAATGCGAACGCGACAACAAGGCGCTTGTCCGCGGCGGATCCGGCCGCTAGCGTGATCGCCATGCCTCGCCGCCCCGCGCCCTGCCTCCTCATCGTCATCCTCGCGGCCTGCGGCCCGGGCGACCCCGACCACGGCAGCGCCGGGTCGAGCGGGGACGCCAGCTCGGCGGGCGCCACCGACGCCGTGACCAGTGCGTCGGAGGCCAGCAGCGACGCAGTCACGGAGCCTGCCAGCAGCGACGCCGCGAGCACGACGGGCGCCAGCGACGGCACCACCCAGGCCACACAGACCAGCGACGCCAGCGCCACGGGCGGTGCGCACGACTGCGGCGAGCAGAGCTGCGGCGGCGCCGCCCAGGTGTGCGTGCACCCCTGCTGCGGCGGTCCGGCGCCGGGCTGCACCGACGTCGACAGTCGGGGCGCCTGCGCCAACGGCGAGGTGCCACTGCCGGCGGAGCAGTGTCAGTTCGGCGGCTGCACCGGTCAGCTGTGTTGCCCGCCGGTCAACTGCGTCCCGGACCCGCCGTTTTGCACGGCGGTCGCCGATCTGACCTGCGCCGGCACCAGCTGCTCGCTCGCGGGCTGCTTCGGCACCCTCGACGCCGGCGCCGTCGACCTCTACTGCGAGTGCGCCTGAGGGCCGCCTGGGCAATGTACGTAGCTGACTGATCGGACATGTGCGATGATTCGGCCGGCGCCGATCAGCGGTGCGTAGCGAGCCAGGCCAGGGCCTCGCGCAGCTCGCGGGCCGAGCTCGGGCCGGCGCTGTGCAGGTCGTCGCGGGCGAGGCCGGCGAGGTCGCGGGCGCGGACCCGATCGGCGGGCTCGCGGGTGGCGCTCCACAGGGCGCGGGCGAGGGCGAAGCGGGTGCGGGCGAGCTCGACGGGGCTGCCGACGTCGCGCAGGGTGAGCGCTCGCTCGAGGCGCTCGCGGGCCTCGACGCCGCGGCCCTGGGCGAGCAGCGCCTCGCCGAGCCCGGTGAGCGGATAGGCCAGCGGCGGCGCCTGCTCGCCGAAGCCGGCGCTGAAGATCGCCAGGGCGCGCAGGTACAGCTCCTCGGCGGCGACCGCCTGGCCCTGACGCTGGAGCGCGTCGCCGAGGTTGTTGAGGGCGATGCCGACGTTGGGGTGCTGGGCGCCGAGGCTGGCGAGGAAGATCGCGTGGGCGCGGGTGTAGCTGGCCTGCGCCTCGGCGAGCTGGCCGCGGCGCATCTGCACCTCGCCGAGGTTGTTGAGGGCGACCGCGACGCTCGGGTGGCGCTCGCCGAGCTCGGCGATGTAGAGCGCGCTGGCGCGGCCGAGCTGCTCCTCCGCCGCCGCGAGGTCGCCGCGACGCAGCTGCAGGTTGCCGAGGTTGTTGTGCAGGTCGGCCCGGCCCAGGCTGTCGTCGTCGCGCAGGCGGGGCCGCAGGGCGAGGGCCCGGAGGAAGCTCTGCTCGGCCTGCGCGTGGTCGCCGGTGTGCACCTGCACCGTGCCGAGGGCGTGCGCGAGGTGAGCCTCGAGGCGGAGCGCGTCGGTCGGCGAGTCGGCGACGACAAGGTCGATCTGCGCCTTCGCGTGACGCGACCACAGCTGCGCGCCGGGGCTGGCCTGCTGCATCGTGCCGGCGACCAGCTCGATCGCCGCCTCGGCCGCGGTGACGTCGCTGCGCGACGACTCGGCCGCGAAGAAGGCGTCGGTGAGGGCCCGCTCGCTGGCCGCGTGCTCGCCGGCGAAGTGGAGCAGCCGGCCGTGCTCGAGGTGGGCCTCGGCGAGCAGGGCCCGATCGCCGAGCCGCTGCGCCTGCGTCAAGGCCGGCACCACCAGCGCGAGCCCGGCCTTGAGCTGCATGGTCCGCTCGCGGGCCCGGACGCGGGCCAGGGTCTCGCGCAGCTGGCTCTGCGCGGCCGCCTCGGCGAGCGGCGGGCGCTCGGCGAGCATCGCCTGGATGTCGGCGCAGCGCGCCAGCGGGGGCAGCTGCGCGGTCGCCTCGGCGGCGTGTTCGACGACCGGGGCGTCGGCGCCGGCGAGCACATCGACGAGGGTGCGCAGCTCGGTGTGGGCGCGGTCGAGGCAGGCCATGCGGCGGTCGAGCAGCGCGGGTGACTGCTCGCCGCGGAGGTAGGTCGCCTGACAGGCGTCGCCGTGTTGCTGCACCCACGCGGCGGCGTAGTCGTCGAGGCGTCGGGCGACCCGCTCCCAGGTGTCGTCGGCGTAAGCGAGGCCGGTGCCGCGGATCGCCGCGCCGACCTCGGCGCGACGGGCCGCGTCCCACACCCCCTCGAGGTTGCGCGCCGCCCCGGTGCACACGCCCTGGCGCGCGGCCTGCCGGGCCTCCTCGCCCTGCAGCAGGTACCAGCGGTACGCGAAGGCGCCGGTGACCAGGGCCGTGAGCGCCGTGGCGCCGAGACCCATGAACAGGCGTCGCCGCCCGCGGTCGCGCGCGAGCTCGGCGAGCAGGGCCGGCATGTCGGCGAAGCGGAGCGCCGGGTCGCGAGCCAGGCCGCGCAGCAGGACCCGGCGCAGCCAGCCCGGGACCCGGCGCTCGCGCGGCTCGTCAGGCAACGCCGCCAGCAGCACGGCCTGACGCAGCGCGGCCATGTCCTCGCCGTGGTAGGGCCGGTCGCCGTAGAGGGCCTCATGGAGGCTGATGCAGAACGCATACTGGTCGGTGCGGGCCGAGGCCGACTCCCCGAGGTACTGCTCCGGCGAGACGTAGGGCGGCGTGCCGGTCAGGGCGCCGGTGCGAGTCAGGCGGGTGGCGAGGCCGACGTTCGAGCGACCCGAGCGCGAGTCGTTGCGCTCGACCTCGAGGCTCGATCGCTCGCCGCGGTCCTGCGCGAAGGCGAGGCCGAAGTCGAGGACCCGCGCCCGACCATCGGCGTCGACGATCACGTTGTCGGGCTTGAAGTCGCCGTGGACGATGCCGCGGCGGTGCGCCGCTGCCAGGCCGCGGCCCGCCGCGAGGAACACCGCGACCACCTCGCGCCAGGTGTGCGGCCGCTTCAACCACTCGGCGAGCGACACCCCCTGCACAAACTCCATGGCGATGAAGACCTGGTCGCCGTAGGTGCCGACGTCGAACACCGTGACCACGCTCGGGTGCGAGAGCTGGGCCATCGCCTGGGCCTCGCGCAGCAGGCGGGCGCGCCCGAGGTCCTGCTTGTCGCTGCCGGTGAGCCGCGGGTGCAGCAGCTTCACGGCGACCTTGCGGTCGAGCTCGGGGTCGTAGGCGGCATAGACGACGCCCATGCCGCCGGCGCCGATGCGATGGAGCACGACGAAGCGGCCGAGCTCGGGCGGGATGTCCTGGCGAGCGCGCGAGGCGTGGCCGCTGTGGCCCTCGGTCGGTGTCGCGGACTCCGGCATCGTCGCCAGCTTGGCGCGAAGCCCGGAGATTGTCAGCCGGATCGACGAGGTCGCGGGCGCGCCTGTTTGGCAGCCTATTGGCAGCCTATTGGCAGCCTATTGGCAGCCTGTTTGGCAGCCTATTGGCAAGTCGGCGAGTCGCCCTTGATGTGGGCGCAGTGGACCACAGGATCGAGGCTGGCGGCGGTGACGTGGTAGAGGCGGCAGGCGAAGCTGTTGCCGCTCACGTCGTTGGCGTCGTAGTGCTCGTCGGCCGGGAAGGTGACGCAGGCCGCGATGCAGGCGGCGGTGTCCGCCCAGGCCTCCGGGCAGTACCTGCCTGCGATCGCGCAGAAGCCCTCGCAGTTGCTGCCACAGGCCGTATCGCCGCCGGGGCCGGCGTGCGTGCAATGAACGTCGTTCGCCATCGCGGCGAGGCCGGCGTGGTAGTGCCGACAGGCGAGGCTGTTGCCGGACATGTCGCCCGGCGACCCCGGCGCGAACGCGGCGCAGCTGGTCATGCATGTCTCGCGGCTGCCGTACTGCGTGAAGTCGCCGTCGCAGTTGAGGCCGATGAGATCGCAGTAGGCGTCGCAGTCGACGACCCCGCTGGTGTCGTCGCCGGTGCCGGGATCGCCGCTGCTTGAGGCGCCGCTGCTGGAAGCGCCCCCCGTGGTCAGCGCGGCGCTGTCGCTGCTCGCGTCGCCGCTCCCGCTCGCGGCGCCGCTCTCGCTCCCGCCGCTGCTGCTGCTGCTGCCGCCGCCGCCGCCGTCATTGTCCTTGAAGCAGGCACCCAGCGAGAGGGACACGAGTGAGAGGCCCACGAGCAGGGCCGAGGTTCCAGGGTGCACAATGCTCATCGCGGACGCTCCGTGTCAGCTGGCGAGATGCCGACACAACCGCCACGTGCTCAATGGCTCGCGGACGGCGCGCAACAACCCAGCGGTTTGCTCGCACAGGCTCGCGGAGCGCCCGGGCGATGTCAATACCGCGCCCGTGATTCGTGTCACCCGCCGGGATGCATCGAAATCTCCGCGGTCGTTACGGCCGCGACGGCGTATATGTCGAGCGTGGCGCGCCGGCTCCTCGCAACCCTGCTGGCGCTCGTCGCCTGCGCGACAGATCCGGGGCGGCCACGCCCCGCGCGCGAGGACTCGGCCGCGGCGGAGGTCAAGGTGGTGAAGCCAGATCCTGCAGATCACGAGGTCGTGGCGGCACCCGAGCCGGCGACGGTCGTGGCGACGCCAGAGCCAGCGACGGTCATGGCGACACCCGAGCCGGCGACGCCCGCAGCCCCGGGCGAGGCGACGCCCGCAGCCGGGCCCCGCGAGCTCTCGGGGCCCGCGCTGCTCGGGGCGAAGCGCTCGCGCATCGAGGCGGCGATCGGGGCGCCCCGGCAGACCCGCGGCGAGTGGGTCGAATACGCCGAACTCTCGCTGCGCTATCGCGGGAATCGCTGCGTCGGTCTGCGCCGACAGGTGCCCGCCGGGCTCGACTGCGAGGCCGCCGCACGCTGGCTCGGGTACCCCGACGCCGGACCCGCCCTGCGCCGCGACAACCGCTGTGAGTGGCCGGGCATCAGCCTGCGCCATCGCCTCGCGCCCGGTGTGGCCGGCTCGCTGCTGCTGGCGGGCGGACTCTTCGAGCTGCGCCTGCTATGACCCCGCGCAGATCGTCGCCGCTCACACGGGATCGTCCTCGCCGACTATCCTCGCACCTGGCCCAGAGGACAGGTCGACAAGCGTCGCCCCCCAGCCGCCGCCGCCGTGACCCGCGAGGCGAAAGCCCTTCACCCGCGGGTGGCGCTCGAGCAGCGCGTGCACGGTGCGCCGGAGGTTGCCGATGCCCTTGCCGTGGACGATGCGCAGCTCGACGAGGCCGCGGGCGAGGCACTCGTCGATGTACGCGAGCACCAGCGGCTTGATCTCGCGGGGGTGAAAATTGTGGAGGTCGAGCTCGCCGGTGATCGGGAGCTGCGTGGCCTGCCCTGACTGCGGGCCCTCGTCGGGTGCGCCGTGGAAGCCGCACGCGCCGGCCCACGGGGCCCACGGCGGCGGGGCGAGGGTCCGCGCAGCGTAGCGAGGCGGCCGCGGGGCGGCGCCGCAGTGCACGCTGCGCTGGAGGCGTGCGAGCGGGTTCCACGGGCGCGAGCCCTGGGTGCTGAGCGGGTCCCAGCGCTCGCCGCGAGCGAGCTCGAGGGTGAAGCGGCACGGACGATCGCCGTGGGCCTCGACGACCACCCGCAGCGCGCCGAACAGGGCGCCACCGATCAGGTCGAGCGCCAGGGCGGCCGCGTCGGCGCCGTCGTCGTCGTCGCCGAGCTCGAAGGTCTGCCGCCAGCCGGAGAGGTCGACCGCGATCGCTGCGGGCGTGAGACGCAGATCGATCTCCAGGGTGCCCGCGCGCAGGCGCAGCCGATCGCCCGCGCCGGGCTCGTGGCCAGCGGCGGCGAGCAGCGCGAGCAGCTCACGCTCGAGGTGGGCGCGGATGGACATGCGGGCGTCCAGCTTGGGCCTGCCCCGCCGCGGTACGCAAGCTCAGGCAAGGCCGCGGCGCCTCTCGGCTGCGACGGCGAGCGACCAGGCGCGACGCCGGTGCGCGGGCGCGCCGAGCTTTCGTCGCGCCGGCGCAATTGTCTGGCCTCGTCGCGTCACCGAACCAGGGTGTCCGCAGGGCCAGGCCGGGCCCGGGGTGTTTGGCTCGGAGCGTCCAGGTGTACCGACAATGACAGCGATTTATGATGTGATCATCGTGGGGGGTCGACCTGCGGGCGCCGCCCTGGCCGCCCGCCTCGGGGCCGGCGGCCTGTCCGTGCTCGTGGTCGACAAGGCGAGGTTTCCGTCGTCGCCGGAGGTGCCGTCTTGCCCGGTGCTCTACGCCGGGACGATGGCCCTGCTCGACGAGATCGGCTTCACCGAAGACCTCTACGCCCACGCCGTCACCCGCGTCCGGGCCGGCGTGATCATGGTCGAACCGTACTTTCACACCCGCATGGTCGTGCCCGAGTTCTTCGGTCGCGACTACGTCTGCGGCTTCGAGCGCGCCAGCTTCGACGCCGCCCTGTGGGCCCACCTGGCGCGCTTCCCCGGGGTGACGCGACGCGCGGGGTTCCGCGTCGACAGCGTGCTGCGTGACGACGCGGGCCGGGTCACCGGCATCACCGGCGCGGAGGAGGGTATGCCGCCGGAGAGCCTGCGCGCCCGGCTCTGCGTGGTCGGTGCCGACGGTCGTCACAGCCTGGTCGCGCGCAAGGTCGAGGCCCGCGTGATCGAGGACTGCGCCGACCGGACCAGCACGTGTCACTTCGCCGAGTGGGAGGGCCTCGCGCCGTGCCCCGTCGACCCCGAGCCGATCGTACAGATCGTCACCCGCTGTCGCGGCGCGAGCGTGTTGTTCTTCCCGTCGGCAAACGGCCGCGTCCACGTCGCCACGCATGTCCGCTCCGATCGCGCCGACACCGGCGGAGACCCTCAGCGGTACTATCGCCGGCGCCTCGACGACTTCGCGGCGGTCCGTCAGCGCCTCGTGGGCGCGCGTCAGGTCGGCGAGCTCCTCGGCGTCAAGAAGATCGCCAACCGCTACCGCGAGGCAGGCGGCCCGGGCTGGCTGCTGGTCGGCGACGCGGTCCACCACAAGGACCCCGTCGACGGCCAGGGCGTCTACGACGCGCTCATCGAGGGCAAGCGGCTCGCCGAGCTGCTGCTCGCCGCGCATCACGGCGCGCTCACGTGGGACGCCCTCGTCCCGGCCTATGCGCGTGCGATCGAGGAAGCGACCGGCGGAATGTTCCGGGCCACCATGCAACGCCTCGCGCGCGAGCTCTATCAGGAGCCCCCGGTGCCGGTCATTCGCACGATGATGCGGTGGCTGCTGCAGGACCCCGCCTACCACCACCAATTCTTCGCGTTCCTGTCCCGGGCGATCCCACCCGAGAATTGGCTGCGCCCGTCGCTGGTCCTCGGCGCCGCGGCACGCGGGCTCCTGCGCGACATCGCGGCGCCGTTCACCCGGCGTTAGGCGGCGGTGCACATCGGAGCGTGCAGCCCTGCGTCGCGCCCGACGCGGCCGCGAACCTGGCGCGGCGCGCAAGATCTGGCTCGACACGCGGACGCGGGCTCGCGACCATCGCCGCGTGGCCGGGACCGTCGTGCCAGTGGCGAGCAGCGGGCCGTATCCGGCGCGCGACGGCAACCTCGTGATCCCGTGGATCGACGGGCTGCCGTTCTACACCCGGCTGGCCGCGGCCTTCCGCGGGGCGCGGCGCCAGATCTGGGCGATCGTCTCGTTCATCGAGCCGGGCTTTCGCTTCCCCGACGGGACCGCGTGGTGGGACCTGCTGGGCGAGTGCACCGCGCGCGGCGTCGACGTGCGCGTGCTGTTCTGGCGCAACCCCGGCTTTCGCACCGACCACGTGTTTCGCGGCGGGCCCGAGGACCGCGCCTTCTTGCGGCGCCGCGGGGCCGCCTTCGCGGCGCGCTGGGACAGCTCGGGCGACGACCCCAACCACTGTCACCACCAGAAGGGCTATGTGATCGACGCGGGCGAGGTCGACACGACCGCGTTCATCGGCGGGATGGTGCTGAGCCACGCGACCCTGGCGACCCCGGGGCACCACCACGGACGCGAGAAGCACGACGCCTTCCTCGAGCTGCGCGGGCCGGCGGTGGTCGACGCGGAGCACAACTTCGTCCAGCGCTGGAACCTGGCCCGCCGCGACGACGCGGCGCCGCCGTGGCCCGACGCCACGCGGGCCAGCGCGCTGGCGTGGCCGACCCGGGCGCCGCCGGCCTGCGGCGACGTGCGCGTGCAGCTGGCGCGGACGATCCGCGCCGGCGCGTACCCGGGTCCCACGCCCGTGGTCGACGCGCCGAGCTTCGACAGCGCCGCCGGTGAGGCGACGATCCGCGAGCACTACCTCGGCGCCTTCGCGGCGGCGCGGCGGACCATCTACCTCGAGAATCAACACCCCGGCGAGCTCGGGCTGTTGACCGCGCTCGCGGCGGCGCTACGTCGCGGCGTGCAGGTCGTGATGGTGGTGCCGGGCGAGCCGATGCCGGCGATCGTCGCCGCGAGCCGCGAGTGCGCCGCGCTGGCCCGCGCCGGCCGCGGGCACGAGCACCGCTACGGCTCGACCTTCGCCGGTCTCGCTGCGCTGGCGACGATGCCGGGCTTCACCCTCGTCGCGCTCGCTCGCAGCGACCCCGGCGGCTCCCCGGGCGCATGGTCGCACCGCGAGATCTACACCCACGCCAAGCTGTGCATCGTCGACGGCGCGTGGGCGACGCTCGGCTCGGCCAACCTCGTCGACCTCAGCCTGCTGCCCGATCACACCGAGCTCAACGCGGCGTGCTGGGGCGCCGCGCTGTGCCTGCCGCTGCTGTGCGGACTGGTGGAGGAGCACTGCGGCGCGCGCGAGTCGGACGACCTCGCGGCGCTCGTCCGGATCGCCCTGCTCGCGCGCGTGAGTCGTGCCAGCGTGATCGCCGGCGGACCGGTGCTGGCCGGCTGCTACGCGCTCGACGCCAGCTGCTACGCGCAGGCGCCCGCGCTGACGCGCGGCGGCCCGGCGGCCGCGCCTTGACAGGCCCCGGCGACTCCGATAATCGAGGTCTCGTAGTTTGGATAGCGAGGGGGGTTTTGTATGCATGTTCTCAATCGATGCATGGTGGTGGGTGGTCTTTGTGCGCTGATCGGCTGCGCTGACGACACCGGGACCTCGTCGGAGGCGAGCACCGGCGCCGCGACGACGAGCGGCAGCGCGAGCTCGGGTCTGGCCAGCACGACCGCGGCCTCGGCCGAGAGCAGCAGCTCGGCGACCCCGACCGAGGGCAGCGGATCGGACAGCCAGACCATGACCTCGCCGACGACCACGGCGACGACCGGGCCCGACACCGTCAGCGACACGTCGACCGACACGCTCCTCGATACCACCACCACGGCGACCGACAGCGGCGCGTCGTCGAGCGGCGGGCCCGACCCGATCTGCGGCGACGGCAACGTCGACCCGGGCGAGGAGTGCGACGACGCCAACGCCGACAACACCGACACCTGCGTCGACGGCTGCAAGAACGCCAGCTGCGGCGACGGCTTCGTCGGCCCCGGCGAGGCCTGCGACGACGCCAACGACGTCGACGACGACGCCTGCGGCAACGACTGCGCGCTGTCCAGCTGCGGCGACGGCAAGCTGCAGCCCGGCGAGGAGTGCGACGACAACAACAAGGACGACACCGACGCCTGCCTCGGCACCTGCGTGAAGGCCAGCTGCGGCGACGGCTTCGTGCAGATGAACGTCGAGGCCTGCGACGACGGCAACGCCTCCGAGGCCGACCAGTGCACCACGCTGTGCAAGGCGCCGGCCTGCGACGACGGGCTCCAGAGCGGCAAGGAGACGGACCTCGACTGCGGCGGCGGCGACTGCCCGAAGTGCGAGGTGGACCAGGCCTGCGTCGCGCCCTCGGACTGCAAGACCGGCGCCTGCGACGTGGACACCTGCGTGTTCTCGGCCAGCTGCAAGGCCCTGAAGCTGGCCCAGCCGAACGCGCCGGACGGGGTCTACGACCTCGACCTCGACGGCAAGGGCCCGACCCCGCCGTTCAAGGCCTACTGCGACATGACCACCGACGGCGGCGGCTGGGCCCTGGCGATCCGCTTCGCGCCGACCAACGGCCAGTTCAACTTCTACTCGCCGCACTGGACCATGGTGTCGCTGGTCAACGAGAACGTGCCCGGGCCGGCGGACCCGTCGGACGGCAAGTTCCCCGCCTACAACCTCCTGCCCGGCGGAGAGATCCGCGGCTGCATGCAGCACCCGATCACCAAGGCCTACGCGTGCAAGTTCTACACGCTGCCGGCGACCAAGACCCTGCTCGACATCTTCACCAACACGCCGGTGGGCTCGGACATCGCCATGAAGGGGCTCTACTTCGTCGAGGCCCAGGCCGAGAAGCTAAAGTGGCTGACGATCCAGGGCCGCACCGTCGCCGAGGCATCGGTCGCCCCGAACTACGTCGCGGTCGGCATCAACATCGATGACGACCAGTCGTGCTACGACGCCCGCGTGCGCTTCGGCCTGGTCCTCAACAACGAGGCCAACATCGTCACGCTCAACGACGCGGCCGGCTTCGGCGCGCAGGCCTACTTCACCGCCGCCTGCGATCTGGCGCCCGGCGTCGACTCGGGCTGGCGCACGCCCTGCGGCTTCCAGGCGGGCGCGACCTCGTACAACACCGCCGGCCACATCTGGATCCGTTAGCGCGCGAGCGACCCGGGGCGCTGCTGCTCAACCAGGGCCCTTTGCGCGCGCGGACTTTGGGGGGCCGGGGGGTCCCTCGGGCGGCGGGGGCGGGCGGGGGGGGGGGGGGGGGGGGGGGGGGGGGGGGGGGGGGGGCGGGGGGGGGGGGGGGGGGGGGGGGGGGGGGGGGGGGGGGGGGGGGGGGGGGGGGGGGGGGGGGGGGGGGGGGGGGGGGGGGGGGGGGGGGGGGGCGGGGGGGGGGGGGGGGGGGGGGGGGGGGGGGGGGGCGCGGGGGGGGGGGGGGGGGCCGCGGGCCCCCCCCGGGCGGGGGGGGGGGGGGGGGGGGGGGGGGGGGGGGGGGGGGGGGGGGGGGGGCGGGGGGGGGGGGGGGGGCGGGGGGGGGGGGGGGGGGGGGGGGGGGGGCGGGGGGGGGGGCGTTTGTGATAGGGGGGGGGGGGGGGGGGGGGGGGGGGGGGGGGGCGCCCGCCGGGGGGGGCGGGGGGGGGGGGGGGGCCGGGCCACGTTCGGGAGCGCGCCCGCAGCGCCCTGCCGAGTAGCGTTGCGGCCGAGCGGGGCCGGGGATCTGGCGCCGGGCCGACGCGGTGCCGGTACTACTGGGGATTCACCTGCGCGTTCAGGGCGGCCCCCGTCATGTCCGAGTAGGTATAGGGCCCGATCAGCCCCTGGACGGTCAGCTCGACCTGATACGTCTCCGGGTGGACCTTGTAGGCCACGCTGGCGGACATATCGACGACCCAGACGAAGCCGTCGATGTCGATGCTGACGCCCCACGGGGCCTGGCAGCCGGGCAGCGGGATGTTGTTGTTGACGTACTTCTTGGTCGCGGCGTCGATGTGGACCAGGCGACACGGGCTGCTCCCCGCGCCCCACACGTTGCCGTCGGCGTCGGCCATCATGCCGTTCACGCGCGAGCCGCCGGCGTTGCCGATGTTCGACCAGGCCTTGGCCTGCATGTCGTAGTGATAGACGGAGCTGTCGTTGCAGCCGCCGTTCCAGATGTTGCCATTGGTGTCGAGGGTCATGCCATACTTGCAGCCCTGGGGGATGCCGAAGTCGGTGATGGCGAGGGTCAGGGCGTTGATGCTGATCGCCGGCTGGGTGCTGAGGCCAGTGACGAAGAAGTCGCCGACCGCGTTGACGGCCCCGCCGTAGGGGCTGTAGCCGGGCTGCCACGGGTACATCACGGTGTCGAGGGTCTGGCCGGTGTCGCCGTCGACGCGCTCGAAGTGGGCCATATAGTTGGCGTCCATCCACCCGAACCACAGCCGCGGGGTCGGCGAGACGCAGGTGTCCGGATCGGGCTTACCGCCCTCCCACGCGGTCGCACGCGGCCCGTAGCCGTAGCCGGGCGACGGGATCTTCTTGGTCCACAACACACATTCATCGGCGCCGAGGGCAAGGATATCGTTGGCGCCCTTCGAGGTCTCGATCATCCCGTTGCCGTTCTTGTCCTTGCAATCCACCTCGCGCGCGGCGATCTTGGTGACGCCGCCCGGATCGCGGCTGCTGACCGCGACGTCGCCCATGAGGTTGACCGAGGTGCGCGACGGGCTGCCGCCCTCGACGCGATACCGACCGACCTCGGCCCCGGTCTTGGTATTGATCTTCAACACCCGGACACCGCCTCAGAACCCCCACCCAACCGCGGCAGTTGGGCTGTGCGCTCCCAAACAGGGGTTCTGAGCGGTTCCGGCGCCCCGCGAGTCCCCGACCGGGACCGATGCGCGGAGCTGTCTTGGAGACGGGCTGGAGACGGAAGCGGCGCCGTTAGTACATCTAACGCGGGTCAGTCGGCTCGCACGGCTGTGAGGCCGTTGAGCACCCAGTGCAGCGTGCCGTCGCCACCGTCGCAAACCCAGAAAAGGGGTCTGGGGGGGCAGCAGGGCGGCCGATGTAGCTATCACCCCCGACGGGGTCGAGACGGGCTCAGCTCTCGGCGTGGAGCGCCACAGAATCCGAGAAGTCCTCCGCCTCGCGCACGAATGCGGCAGCATCTCCGCGTAGACCCGGATGTCGAAGGTCCGAGGCCTTCCTCGCCGGCCCGGCGCTGCGCGCCCGCCTACGCGCCGCCGGCTTCGCCGCCTGAACCCACGCCACGTCTCAGCCAGCCCACCTATTGAGCTTCACACGTGCCACGTGACGTGGCCTCCCGCAAGGGCCAAAATAGCCCGAGGTGCGCGAGCATCAGTCCGTGGAACAGCCACGATACACGCATGGTCAGCATCATGCCGACGTGAAGGCCGACCAGCGCCAGGGCGGCGGCCATGCGGGTGCGACGGTGCCACAGGCCGAGCGCAATGAACAGCTCGAGGACGATCACCGACCAAGCGAGCAAGACCGGCCAGGCGCCCTGCATGGGCGGTAGCAAGTTCGACGCGAAGTGCTGGCCGTAGCGTGGCGAGCCGAGGATTCGGGTGATGGCCGAGCCATCGCGCCAGGCCGGCCCCTCGACCAGTTTCGACAGGGCCGCGAATCCGTACACCGTCGACAACTGCAGCATCGCCAGGCGCGTCGCCCATCGGGGCGCGGACGGACCGTCCGGTGCCACCGCGACGATCGTCCATTGAAGCAGGGCCAAGCCGTTGTAGGCGAGCAACTCGCTGGCGTCGAGTACCACCAGCGCTGCGAAGCAGCTCGTCGCGGCCCAGGTGGAAGCGCGGGTGCGGACGCCAGTGATCACGAGGACGAGTGCGGCGACGAGCCCGGCACTGAGCACCAGCACGAACGCCAGGGGCGGGGCCGGGAGGCCGAACCACACGTCGGCCAGGCCTTCGCGGAGGATCGGGCGGCAGTAGAGCTCCTCTGCGTGCGGTAAATGGATGAGTGCCCATGCTCCTGTCCATATAGCCAGGTACCGACGAAACTGATCGAGCGGCGCGGTCGCGCCGGGCGTGTAAAAGAACCGACGCCAGGCGTCAAGGAGGCGCCGCATCACTTACCTCGAATTGGCCAAGCAGACGGGTGTCGACGGCCCTACCTCGCATCGACCGTCGCAGCAGCCGGACCGCGCGTACTGGGGTGCCGGCGGCGGCCTTTTTTGCGGCGAGCCAGCGCGCAAAAGCCGCGCGTTCGTCCGCATGACCCGGCTGGCTCAGGAAACGGCTGGTGTCGGGGACGCGGCGATCCGTCCAGCCTCGGGTGAAGTGGAAGTAGCTACGCAGCGGGATCTCCAACCATTGCCCGGACGGGTCCAGGCTCTCTGCTACGATTGTCGCTTCCGCGGCTGGGGGTACGCGAAACATCGACCATGGCAGTGGCGCCGCCCACGGCCGAGGCGCCGGCGCGAGGCCGCGAACCAGCATGCCGATATGCACGAGGACCCATATCGCGACCAGAGCGCGGACCCGCCAGGATGGCAATGGCGGCGGGCGGCCACGCGGCGAGGATGAAGGAGATGCGGTGGATGTGGCTGATGAGTCTGGAGATGCCGTGGGTAGCTCGGAGGAGCAGTACTCGGGCATGTCGCAGCGGCGGCGACGGGCTCGGCGAGGACGGCGCGCTGCAGCAGACGTCTGGCCGTCCCGGCCTTCCACGCCGCCCTCGCCGCCCCGGTGCGACGCGCCCGCTTGCGCGCCGCCAACTTCGCCGCCTGAACCCACGCGGCAAGGCGAGTGCCCTAAGATCCCCACCGTCAGGAATTGGGTCCGTAGAGCGGCATGTCAGGGCAGGCCGCGCGAAACTCACTCTCGAGTTTGCCGCAAGGGTACTCGAAGGTATCGTTGCGCTGGGCCGTTCGCCAAGCTTCGACCCCCTCACAGGACATCGTGACGAAGCATTCGTAGATCTCGATCCAGAGCTCTCCACAGGCATCACTGAAGTCAGCCGCGCCTTCGCCGTAGGATACGCAGTCCGCCTCGCAAGGAGCCTCGTCACACTCGACAATCTCGTCCCCACAGGACGCGGTGAAAGCGGACTTATTACCGCAGTAGCCCTCCAAATCGGGCTCTTCCTTGCAAGCACCAAGGGCGACTCCGAGGCCCACTCCGAGGCCCACTCGTGAGATGAAACGTGCGATGGTATTCATGCTAGACTCCTATGGTTCGGGGCGATCAGGCGCGAGAAATACGCCGGGGCATAAATCGTAGTAAGGCGCGAGAACCTCCGGGCAGGGTCCTTGCTCGACCGGTACGTTCTGGAACAGGTGATATTCATCGCAGGTCATGTTCGCTACGCATGCCATAGCGATTTTGAAAGCGGACTCGCAATCCGGGCCGTAATCAACTGCGTCCACCTCGAATGAATCCTCACATGAATCGACGCAGACGGCGGTGTTGTCAGGCCCACCGTCGCAGATCATGTCAAACTGGCACCAGCCGCGGCAGTCCTCGATGAAGGGATCCGTGTCTGCAGGTGAGCCGCAGGCGGCGCAGCAAGCCACGAGGCAAAGCCCGAAGAGAGTCGAGGCGAAGCGCTTTGCCGGCTGCCTGTCGCGCTTATTCATTGAGTGCATACCACGCCTTGTCACAGTGTCGGAAGAGGTCTAAAACCTCGCTCTTGCACGGATAGGGCACTGGATTATCAGGGGTGGAGTAGTTAATACTCCACTCCGTGCTGAACTGCTCACAAGAGAGCAGCGACAGGCAAGTCAGCAGGCTCGAGAAGCTGTCAGCGCAGCTGGGGCCCTCCTCAAGGCCGATCTCCGATTCATCGAGAATCGCATTGACGCAACGCTCCGTCCGTCCGCTCGGGTCCGGCACTTGCTCGCAAGTACTGCGCCCCTTACATAGACGCTCGGCGTCCTCCTCGACCGTTTCGTAGTGGATCTCTGGCCCGCAGGCACAGGCCAAGGTCGCCCCGAGTGTCCATTTGCGCACCATGAGAGTCACCGCCTCGCCCGTGTTCGCGCGTAGCCCACAGGATAAGCGAACTGCGGGTGGCTCTGATCAAGCTGGAGATCGAACCCCTCCGGGACAGCGGTCGCTGTCGTACAGCGGGCCCGCCACAACGGACTAAGGGCCTGGTGCGGGGCGAACCACAGGATGTCCTCGCATCCATCGCCATCAAAGTCACCAACATACGGTGAGAAGTCGCCCTCGACGGCTGCCGGCAGAGCAAAGGTCTGCACAGAATGACTCATGTCATCCGCAAAGTACCAGACCTGCTCGGGTTCGGCATCATCGACCTCGTCGGGACTCAATATATGACCACCACGATACCAGAAAATATCATTGGTGTTATCATCATTAAAGCGGCCGACAAAAGGTTTGAAGAAGGTCGGACTGGTGAACGTGAACGTGGTGCTGGTCTGGGCGGTGCATATGCCATCCTCGGCGATTTTCTGTACATCCCACCACATGACATGGGTCGATGTGCGTTCGGAGACCCAGAAAATCTCCCACTCACTATCACTGTCAAAATTCCCGATTAGAGGAGTATATTCCCTGCCGTCAGCAATACCGCAGGGGTTGAAATCCGCGGAGTCACCGGTGAAACCATCCATGGTGGCGTTCTGTTCCATGAAGCGAAACCGTTGCGGACCACCTTGCTCACGCCACCACACGATCTGACCGTCAGGCGTCCCTCCGACGCTCCAAGTCCCTACGAGCGGTCGACGATAGTTATCCGCACTGAATGAACTATCGTAGCTGCCGAGATCAACAGTTGATTCTGATGCTGTGATGAACTTCCACATCATGTCGGATCGGTCCCCGTCGGCTCCAGGTAGGAGCCACCAGACCTCATCGGTGGCGATATCCAGAAACCGTCCGACGATTGGAAATGCGTAGCGTTCCGGCTGTTCTTTCCCGTAGTCAGTAAGGTTAAACGGCGGAGCACTTCCGGGATCGGGCGCAAGGACTAGATCGCTTTGTGGTGTACCGCCATCAGGGTCGTCCGATTCGTCTCCGGGAGCATGCAGAAGGACATGGGAGAGAGGCTCACTGTCAATCCGGACAGGGATTGGTTTGACACGCCGCGACATGGTGCCCATCGGCGCAAAGGGCCCGACGGAATCAAAGTTAATGTTCCCACCGTCGGAACCACCGTACCAGATGACCATGGTATTCTCCAGTGGACTCACCCATAAGATGTCATCAGTTGGTCCCGCATCAAAGTGGAGTTCACCAGTACGTGGCACCGTGTACAAGTAGTGCAGACCCTGGCGGTCACCCGCCGAGAGCCGCGCCTCGGGGATGTCGTTTAGGTCGTCGCAATCAGGATAGCCCATGATTGAATCGGGGTCCGCGGGCGTGACTGCTCTCCACGGATCGTCCGCGGGCTTGGTAGAGCAAAGGGCTTTGTTGCTCTCCGTAACGGAGGTCTGTTCCCACCGCACTTGCTCGTGGTAAAGTCCGGGCCCTTCCGGCTTTCTAGTGGAAAGATAGCGCGCAGGGAAAAAGGGGAAAAGGGGGGTTTTGGAGGGCTCGGGGGGCGGGGGAGCCGGGGGGGGGGGGCGGGGGGACCGGGGGGGGGGGGGGGGGGGGGGGGGGGGGGCGCCCGCCCGGCCCCGGGGGGGGGGGGCAAAGGGGGCCGGGGGGGGGGGGCGGGGGGGGGGGGGGGGGGGGGGGGGGGGGGGGGGGCGCGGCCGGACCGCCCGGCACCCCGCCCCAGGGGGGGCGGGGGGGGGGGGGCCGGGGCGCCGCGGCGGGGGGGGGGGGGGGGGGGGCGGCGGGCGCGGCGGGGTTGGGGGGCGGGGGGGGGGGGGAGGGGGCACGCCCCGGGGGGCGCCGGGGGCGGGGGGGGGCCCGGGGGGGGGGGGGCCGGGGGGGGGGGGGGGGCCGGGGGGCCGCGTGGGCCCCTGGTGCCCCGCGGGCCGGGGCGGGGCCGGGGGGGGGGGGGGGGGGGGGGAGCCCAGTCCGCCCAGCCAAGGGCCAAAGTCCGAGGGTGTGGCCAAGCTCGTGGACGACAGTTCGCTCGGGGCCAGCATTATTCTTGGTCTTAAGTACCTTCGGACGAAAAACAATCCTTCGCCGACCTTTTGCGGGCATGCCGGCACCGCCGACTACATCTGGAGCCGTGGCGGAACCACTGAATGTACACGCCTGGTTCTGCAGCGGACCACAATCACACATCTCATCATTATCTGGGCCTGTGGTTGGCTCCTCGCCACATTCCTTCGCTTGTCGAACGACGTAGAGCACAGCCCCATCACCCCATGCAGCTTCACACTCTTCCGGGGAAGCAAACGGGACCTCAATATAGTTGACGTCAGCGGCTCGCTCCATCTGTGCGACTGCTTCCGGGAAGGCGGCTTCGACCATCTCCTTTAGGGGCTGGTGGGTGAATGTGCCCATGCAGTATGTGAGGCGGAGTTTTGTATCGACGTTCCAGATACGATCAAAATCGTTTGAGCACATGACCGTGCTCCGACTACGAATCTCGGGGCCTTTGCTTGCCGCCGGCAGCCTCGGTTGGTTTACCCGAAAGTGCTCATAGACGTGCTGAGTACTGGTGAAGTGTATGTCACCCTCGACGATCCACCCGCCACCTGGTGCGGGTACCGCACTGGTCTGCAGAAAATCCTCAAAGTCGGGCTCCAAGTCCGTGAGTCCGGCGCTGTCCGTCTCTCCGAAGACTGCCACACGGCAGCGGTCTTGGTTGTTCTCGGCCTGTTCCTCGGGGCAACCGTTACCGTTGCAACCGAACATCAGGGCAGGAATTGCAAGCGTCAGCGGCGAGCGGCGAGCGGCGAGCATTCTTGCACTAAACAGGACTACCCGGAGCCTGTCAAGCCCCATCCGGCGGCGTCAGCCCGGTTCGAAACTGTACCCACCTGGAACTGTCACTGCCTCATGCCGCCAGCGTCGCCGCACGTGCCGGCCGCGTGGGATCCGTCGTATGCTCCTCGGCACCTGACCCTCCAGCGCGTGCGCACCGGGTCTTTCACGATCCCGTTGCTGCCCGGCGTCTTGCCCGACGCCTTTGCCGCACGCAAGGCCGCCAAGCCGACCTCGAGGCGCTGTGCCAACGGAGCTGGCCGGGTTCTTGAAGGAGACACGGACGCGGCCGCCGGGGAGCGCTGTGACCAGCTATGCACGCAGCTCGTGGCACACGCGACCCGCGACCGGCCGATCCGCGAGGTATACCCGGGGGTCGGCACGATGTTCCAGGACCCCCGCTTCACTCCAGATCCGCCAGCCCGTCACCAGACACCGGCACGCGGCCCTCCTCGTTCATGGATATTCGCGCAAGTCGCGCCTAGGCTTCCCCATCGGGGGAGTAGTCGCCGGCCTGGAGCGCGGCGCGGATCCTGTCGAGGGTCTTGCCGCTCTCGAGCTGGGCGAAGACCCAGCGAGCCTGAGCGATCGTGCTCTCGGGCCACTCGCTCGCGTTGCCGCGACGGCCACGGACCACACGCTCCGGGGGAGGCAGCAAGCCCGCCCACGCCCATCGGAGCACGGTTTGCCCGCTGACGCCGACCGCGGCGGCGGCCTCGGGTGTGTGGTGTAGGTGCGCGCCACGGGCGGAGTGTACCGGGACCGCTCCCGACTGGCCAAGAACCTGCACTGATGCAGCTTGCGCCTACTCGACGATCAGTCTATAATAAGTCGAGAAACGGTCGAAAAACTATCGAGAGGGAGAGTAAATGAACGCCGAAGATGACACGAAACCGCCCGGCCACGAGCGACCTTCCAACGTCCCGCCCGATCCAGACTTCGAGGTCAGCGAGGGGGAAGAACTGTCCCTGCCGCCGAGTGCCCCCCCGGACCTGCGCGCCCGTCTTGTGCTCGCGCTGAAGACCACGGCGCCCGACGTCCTCGCCGCCGCGGTGGACGGCTTTCGCGGTGTTTTCTCTAGCTGCCATGAGTATCTTTGCGAGGCAATCGCAAACGAGCTGCCCTTGCACCTTCAATGGTTGCCGGCCTGCACGGATCCCGACAAACTCCGCGCCGGCTACGAAAACAAAGCGATCGCCATTTGGGAGATCAAACTCACCGGCGACCGCGTGATGGTCTTCGAGTCACCACGCAACGGACGGGGGCCGTACAAAGTTCCGATCGGGCATGACCGCGTTACGGTCTATGCCGAAGGAATCTGAAATGGACACCGTGCTAACAACGGCTCGTGTCTGTTTTGACTTTGGGCAAGAAACCGCGCTAATCTTTACCGCGCGTGTTGTCTCTGTTCACATTACCGGAGCGATCCAAAGAGTGCCGATTCTTCTGCAGCATCGGGTCCACGCGCAAACCTTCGGTTACGGCTTCAATAGCCCCTCGGATCTGAGCCGAGCGCTTGAGCAATACAGT
>NZ_JADJNN010000027.1 GCF_016714285.1 Nannocystis sp.
TGCTGGGGTAACAACACCAGCGGCAGCTCGGCAACGGCTCACGCACCGGCGCCAGGTCCCCGTCGCCGGCCGGCCATCGCCGACGTGCTCCGCCTCGCCGCCGGCGTCGACCACGCCTGCGCCCTCACCGGCGCAGCGGCCGCGTCATGTGCTGGGGCAGCAACCAGCGCGGCCAGCTCGGCGACGGCACCACCGCCGAGAGCCTCGCCCCCCTCGCCGTCGCCCTGCCCTGAACGAACCGTCATCTACGCGTGACCCTGTGTGCCGGGTGCTGGAACCAGCACGTACGCCACATCACCAACATCGCGTCTGATAGCCGCACAGATCGCAAGCTGCGCCGTAAAATCATTGTTCCGGGTGAAATGCAATCCAGATCTACCGATGGCGCCCCAGCGGCCAGCGACAACATGTCCGGCGGGCCGGCGCCCCCGGGATCGATGGGCCGAGCTGTCGGCGGCCCGACGCTGGCACGCGACGGTGCTGGCGACGCAGAGCCGTGCAGCCGTTCTCGGCGGTACGCGACTACTTCGCTCGCTCGCTCAAGGCCCGCGAAGCGTTGGCTGCGGCCGACCCGACCAGCGTGGTCGCATCACCCGGCCTGCTCGCCGACTTCAGCGACCGCTTCGGCACCGTCCCGCACGACGCCGACCCCTGAGCGCCAGCGATACGATATCGTCGCACGATGCTCCCTTGTCGCTTCGCCCTCGCCCTCGCCCTCGCCGTGACCGCCTGCGGCCCGGCCCCCGCGGACACCAGCGATACCAGCGACACCAGCGCGGCCAGCGATGCACCCGCCAGCACCACCGAGCCCACCACCAGCCCCGACGCGCCCAGCGTCTGCCTCACGCCCCACCCTGAGGGCATCGCCGTCGCCACCAACGCCGCGCAATGTATCAACTCCGAGGACGCGGGCGGCGCCATCGAGCTGACCTACGAGACCTGGCCCGAGCTCGTGTACGACGACTGCTCCCACGCCGAGGTCGAGGTCGACGTGCCCTGCGTCGCCACCGCCATCGACGAGCAGACCACCGCCGTCACCATCACCCTGCGCTGCACCGACGACGCCGCCGAGCTCCACGAGCTCACGCTCACTGTCACCGACCCGGCCCTGTTCTTCCCGGTCTGCACCGGCGACGAATTGCGCCTGCGCTACGCGTTCAACGATTACGGCTGCCCGAACGGCGGCCACAGCGAGGCCCTGGTGCTGCGCGCCGCCGCCACCGAAGCGATCCTCGTCGCCAAATTTGTCAACCGCATCGAGCCCTGGCTCGCCCCGCTCGACCTCGCCGTCGCCGACGACGCCGGCTGCGAATCGAGCTCCAATTCCTGCATCACCACCACGCGCTCCGCCGCACGCATCAGCGAGGCGATGTCGGCACCCGCCCTCGTCTATGATGGCACCCGGCGGATCGCCGAGCTCGGCGCGCGTTATGTCGTCCAGCCCGAGCTGGTCTTCGAGACCTCGCCCGAGGGCTGCGAGACCTTCTCCAGCGTCGAGATCTTGCTGGCCCGCGTCGATCCATAACGCCCGCCGGCCCCGGCCCCGGCCCCGGGTCGGCCTGCGTGAGCACATCACGCAACTTCTCACGCGGCGACGCTCAACCTGGTTCGAAGGCCAGATGCGCAAGGCACCGAGACAGAGGTCGAAGGCGACCAGATCCGGAGCGGCGGCCCCGCGGTCGTGGCTGCGAGCAGGAAGTATTTGCTCGAGGGGCGGTGTGAATCGACACAAAGCACCTCGGAGATATCCTTCGAGACCAGAAAGCCGCCATTGTGCAGGTTCAAAAAATCGGGGTGTCGCCCATCTCGTGCATCGAGGCTGCGTGCGAGGAGCTCTTCGCATGCGGCACGCGGTCGACGGCTTCTACTACCACGTGCAAAAGTTCAGACCCGAGAGCCTGCGGGCGTTCGCCGATGAAGCCTCGCCGAGCCGCGAATGCGAGCCTTACGACCCCTCCCTATCGTACCATTACAGCACCTCGCCGTAATCCTCGAAGGTCTCTCGGCGGACGATGTCTTCCTGGTCCCTCGTGACCGTCAAGTAGTACATCGGCGGCGGGCTTTCTCAGTTCCCGCCGTCGATCACCTTGAACGCGGACCGGCGCTTTTGTGCCGTCTGCTCGCCGGACGCGATGACCTCGACGACCGCAACCTCGGCGGGCGTCTCCTCGGCCTCGCTCGCATCCTCGACCGGCGCGAGGACCGGCGCGAGCGGGCGCACGCCCTGGAGCGTGGTGACAGGCGACTCGGCCCCGGCACGCCTGTGGCGACGCGAGCCCTTCTTGGGCTTGGTGTCGTCGCCGATCTTGGTCAGCTCAGGGTCGAGGGCCGGGGCCTGCGGCGCGGGAGCTCCGTACTGGTGACGCAGCGAGTCGGGGATGTTGTCGGCGAACACCTGGCCGCGGCCCGTGCCGCGATCGGCGACGACGTAGATCGCAGCCCATGGGAACGTGCAACGCGTAACGTAGCCGCCGAACGAGAGATCCGCCTCGACGCCAACCTTGGTGAACGCGAGGTCCAGCGGGTAGCTGGGATCGAGATCGATGACGAGCCGCTCCTTCCACTTGTCGCGGACGAAGTCGGGCAAGACCGCGTCTTCGTGGGTCACGTCCACGTGCAAGCGAGGGCACAGGCCCTTCGCTTGGAGCGACTCGATGGCAGTTTGAATCGGCTTCATGAGCGACGCCGACCCTACCAAACAAGCGTCGACAGCGTCAGCCCTCGGCCTCGGATCTTGATCCGCCGCCGCCATCTTGTCCGTACCCATGCGCTCGCGGCCGCGATCTTCGAGGTGATCGGCGATTTCGACGGCGACAGCCGCGACGAAGTCCGTTCAGGTGGCTCAGACCAGGCGAGCATGCCGGACTGGCGTGTCACCGGTGACCGGCGTCTCGCCGTCGCGGCACTCGCGGAGGCCGTCGATCGAGAAGTTCACGCGGTAGCTGGCGACCGGCAAGACGGTCACATGCTTGCTCTTCACGGAGCGATGGAACATCACCGTCACCGTGTACTGCCCCGCTGAGAGATTGCGGAAAGCGTACAACCCGTCCTCGTCGGTCACCAGCTCACGTGGAGGCATGTCACAATCACAGCGGAGGACGACGCGCGCGCCGGCCAAGTGCCCTCCGGTCGCGCGATGTACGAGCCCGCCGGCTATCATCGCGGGCTGCCAGCTGAAGGGCTGGCGGTAGCCGCGATCACGCGGCGTCGGGGGGAGCGGCGGCGGCTCCGACGGAGTCACTCGACACAGCGGTGGCTGCGGAGTCGATGGCGGTGCGGCCGCGGGTCGTCGCGCGGCGCAAGCCACGAACAGCATGCAGAACACCGTGGCGGTAACCGAACGCACAGACAGATCTTCGCAGCGTCAGCGAGCACGACGCTCCAGCGCATGCCCGACAACACCACGCGCCCGCCGCTTCGTCAACGACTTCGCGCAACCGCTCTCGCCGACGCCGGCTTTTGTCCGTCGTGGCTGGGCCAACGAGTGGCCGAGGCGCGGCGCACGTCCAGGTGCGGCGTCGATGAGGCCATCTACTACGATTACGGTGGACCACCGAGGCGTCGCCGACCCGGAGTGGGTACTCGTCTCGTCACGCAGGCGGGAATGCTGATGAGAAGCTCGGCTGGTGAGAGCCGATTCCAGATCCGACAGCCAGATCCACCGCGAGCGGCCAACCGAGGCCCGCCGATCTGGTGGGGCGCGTTCGGGCGCGCGCCACATCGTTACCTGCGCCGTAGCAGCGTTGTCTGCCGCGTCATCGCGTCGTAGAGATGCGAGCGGTGCCCCGCGAGGGCGAGGTAGCCACCGAGCGTGAGGAGCCCCGCGCCGAAGGCGGCGGCGGCGACCTCGGTCCGCAGCAGCCAGCACCCGCAGGCGACCGCTCCGAGGCCGAGGAAGAGCTCCGCCTTGGCCCACCGCAGCGAGGGCGGGCGACGCCCGATCAGGCGGTAGGTCTCCGCGACGTCGTGTTCGCTGATCGCCTCTGGTCCCATATTACTGAGCATACCCGACGGCCTGCTCCACGACGTCCACATGCACGGCGAATTTTGGACCATCGCCCTCGACCTTGTGGCGAACTCGGGCCGCGGCGTCGGCGGTACTGGCGATCATGATCGGCTCAGCTTGATCGGGCCTCGTCGAGCGCGAGCAGCCCGTACTTCACTGCGTCCCACTGGTAGAAATAGCCAAACGTGTTGGAGATGGCGACCACGACGTCGTCCGAGTCGACTCGCAGTCCCATCGCGGCCGTGTACCCCGGGAAGAGGCCCCCGTGCCCGACCACCGCGCCCACGTCCAGCGACGGCATCTCGACGCCGAGGCCGTAGTACGGCGTCTCGGGATTGCCGGTGGCGACGACGTCCAGCATCTCCTCCTTCGATGCGTCCGAGAGCAGAGGCCCGCGGAGCAGCGCGTCCGTCCACGCCGCGAGGTCACCCACGGTCATGACCATCGCGCCCGCCGCCCAGGCCGCGGACGGATGATGGGAAAACGTGAGGTCCTCCCCCGGGATGTAGCCGTGCGCGAGTTCTCCCTCGACCGTCTCCTCCCCGTCGAAGTACGTCTCGTCGAGGCCCGCCGGGTCGAGGATCGTCGCGCGGACCGCCTGGCCGAAGGTCTGGCCGGTCACCGCTTCGGCGATCAACCCCGCGATGATGTAGTTGGTGTTCGAGTATTCCCAGCCCTGGCCCGGGTCGAAGACCGGGCCGAGGTCGACGCCCAGCTGGACCAATTCCGCGGGCTCCCAGACGCGAACCCCGTCGGCGATGTCGAAGAAGTTGGGGGAGTTGAGGTAATTGGCGATCCCCGACGTGTGGTTGAGGAGCTGACGAACGCTGATCTCGTCGGCCTTGGGGACCGGCGTGTCAACATAGTCGGAGATCGGCGCGTCGAGGTCGACGAGCCCGTCCTCCTGGAGGCGGAGGAGGAGCGCGGCGGTCACCGTCTTCGTCACCGACCCGATCCGGAGCCGATGGTCGACCGTCAGGGGTGCCTCGCTCGCGAGCTCCGCCACACCGGACGCGACCGCGATGGGGGGACATTGCGGCGTGCGAGCGGCCAGCACCAGCCCCACCACTCCGGCCTCGACGTGGGCGTCGGCCACGTCCTGGAGGGCGGCTTGGATGGACTCGCAGTCCGTCAACCCACCCGTGGTGTCACCGTCACTCGAGCCGGAGGAGCTGCTATCGGAGGAACTATCGCCGGAGGTCGGCGTGTCGCCTGTCGCTTCGGACACGGTAGGGATCGTCGAGCCCGACCCGTCCGCCGCCTCCGGGGCAGCCTCTCCGCACCCTCCGAGCGAGGCGGCCACGACGAGCGCGTGGAGGTGGAGAGCGGCGCGCTCGCGCTGCGTCGGGGCGGGCATCAGGAGCCTTCGCATGGGACCTCCAGGAGTGACGGAGCCAGACGTGGCCGGGCCAGATCTGGCCCACGATACCAGGTCCCGCTCAGCAGCCCTCGGGCCGCACGTCGACCTTCGGCGTCCCGTCGGCGGCCAGCACCTGCGAGCTCGTCACCGTCGCCCCGCAGGCCCAGCCGACCACCGCGTTCTTGCACTTCGAGCAGGTCACCGCGCTCAGCGTCGCGCTGACGCCCCCGGCCACGTCGATCGCCGCGTCGGCGCTGGCCCCCGTCAGCACCAGGTTCTCGAGCGAGCTCCCGCTCGCCTTGCCGGCCAGCGAGATCCCGATCCAGCTGTTGTTCGCCGTGTCGGCCGGCCCGATCGTCACCGGCGCCGCCGCCGTGCCCTTCACCAGCAGCGCCGCCGTGTCGTAGTACCCGACGACCAGACGCGCGTCGGGCTGCCCGAGCAACGCGACCCCCCCCGCCAGCGTCAGCTCGCCGTCGATGTAGAGCTCCCCGGCCCACTCGATCGGCACGCCCTGCGCCTGCCAGGTCGCCTTGCCCTTGATCGCCGCCGCGCCCGTGATCTTGATCCGGCTGTCGCGGTCGTAGGCGTTGCTCTCGGCCAGCGCCATCACGTGATTCGCGGTCAGCAGCGCCGCCACCGGCGTCGCCGCGAACTTGTTGTCCGCGAAGGCCGTCACCCGGCTCCCCTCGTCGACGCTCACGCCCGCCTTGTCGCTGCGAAAGGTGCTCGCCTTGAGGCCGATCGAGCCGCCCCGCACCGCCAGCACACCATTGCTCTCATCCCGCCCGCCGAACTCGAACACCGCCTGCTCGATCGTCGCCTCGCCCTTGCCGTGCACGGTCACGCCGCCCCAGCCGCCCGCCTCGCGCTTCTCGTGCGCAGTGAAGGTCACCGGCGCCTCCGCCGTGCCCTTCACCGCCAGCGCCGCCTGGTTGTAGTACCCGACCACCAGCGAGCCCGCCTCGCCGAAGCGCAGCTCGAGCCCGGCCGTCAGCTCGAGCTTCGCCGCCTGACCCTCGGTCCCGTCGACATACACCTCGCCGCCGATCACCAGCGGGGCCCCGGCCGGCAGCCAGGTCGCCGACTTGTTCAGGTTCCCGCCGCGGACCAGGATGTGCGCCTCTGGATCGAAGCGGTTGCCCGCGCCAAGCCCCCCCACCGCCGAAGCCGGCCCCGCGATCGCCGTCTTGCTGCCGAGCTTCTTCAGCTCGTTGTCGGTGAACGCCGCCAGCGTCCCGCTGTCCGCGATCAACAGCCCGGTCCCCTTGGCGTCGCGGATCTTGCTGGACTTCACGCTCACGTCCGCCGCCGCGACGTACAGCGCGCTCTCGTCGTTGCCCGCGTACTCGATCACCAGCCCGTCGATCGTCGAGCGCGCCGCGTGCTCGTTGAGCGAGACCCCGCGCCACACCCCCGCAGCTTTGTCGCCGGCCGCCGTCAGCACCACCGGCGCCTCCGCCGTCCCCTGCACGATCAACTTCGCCGACTCGTAGTAGCCGACATAAAGCCCGGTCCCGTCCTTGAAGCTCAGCGACGACCCGGCCTCGAGCGTCAGGCTGCCACCGTCGACGTAGTAGTCCTCGGTCACGGGCACCACGCCGCAGTCCTTCGAGATCACCCGGTGCACCTTGTCCGTCCCGCCCAGGGACTTCGGGCACTCGCTCACCCGCACCGCCGCGTCCACGCCCTCACCCGCCGCGTTCGCCGGCCCCGCCTTGCCCGCGGTCTCCCCCGCCGTCGCCGCCGTCGCCGACTTCTCCGCCGTCCCATCCGCGGGCTTGCCCTCCGGCTTCTGACAGGCGACGGCGACGAGAGCAACGAGGGCGAGCAAGGTGAGTGGGCGGGTCATCGCCGCCGGTTGTAGAACGCCCCCGGAGGGCCCCGCAAGCCCACGTGGCCGCGCCTCCGGGCCCCGCGTGATTTCGCACAGCAGGCCGCACCCGCATCGCTGCGGCGGCATGACCCTCGCCTGTCCCGGCATGGCTGGCCGTCCACGACCTCGCCCCGTCGCATCGGCCACGCTCGTCGCCCCTCGCCCGCATCGGCGAGGTCCCCTGCCGCGCCCAGGTGGCATACACTGCGGCCATCGGCGCCCGGGCCATGGACGATCCAGCCACCTCCGCTCCTCCTCCCCCCGACCCCGCGACCACCGGCGCCGGTCGGCTCAGCGACGTCCAGATCCCCGAGCTGCTGTGGCGCCTGCACGAGGCCCGCCGCACCGGCTGCCTCAAGGTCCAGTCCGGCGACGTCACCAAGCAGCTGTGGCTCACCGCCGGTCAGCCGGTGTTCGCCCGCAGCAACCAGAGCACCGACCGCCTCACCGACCGCCTGCTCGCGCGCGGCCTCCTCAGCCGCGCCCAGTACGACGCCGCCCAGACGCTGATCGCCGTCAAGGCCGGCAAGCGCATCGGCGAGATCCTGATCGAGGCCGGCCTCATCCGCCCCCAGGACCTCGACGAGGCCCTGTGCGAGCACCTGCTGCGCATGCTCGACTCGATGTTCTTGTGGCAAGACGGCCGCTGGCAGTTCGACCCCGAGGCCATCTGCGCCGAGCCCGTCACCCTCAACACTCCGACCGCCGCGATCATCATGGGCGGCGCCCGCCACCGCATCCCGCAGAAGCGCCTGTGGGAGTCGGTCGGCGCCCGCGACCAGCGCCCGCTGCTGCGCGAGGCCAGCGATCCGGCCGCCCGCGACGCCCTCGCGGCCGAGCTCCAGTTAGAGCCCAGCGAGGCGATGTGGCTGTCCCAGCTCGACGGCAGCCGCGACCTCGCGGGCATGCTCAACGACTTCGACGCCGACGAGCACGAGCTGCTCTCCCTCATCTACACCCTCAAGATGATCCGCCGCCTCGAGCTCATCAGCCCCGAGCCGCGGCCCTTCACCCGCCGCTGATCCTGCTCCGCGGGCACCTGCGCAGCGCGGGCACTTGCGGTTTGCCGGAGTTGCCTCGCAAGGGTACGTGGGTGTGGCTGGCCGTTCAGTCCTCGCCTGGTGTGCTTCGCTTCGCTCGCCCACCCGGCTGCGGATTCACGTCCAGCCACACCCACGCACCCATGCACGGGAGCGCCGTGAACGGCCCTTGCGGCGGCCCTGGTGAACTCGCGATCGCGTGGTTCGAAGCGACGCCCGAGTCGCATCCGCGACGGCCGCGGCCGCCGCGGACGCGACACCCTGGACGCGTTACCCGCCGCAGATCCGATCGCGTGCATCCGGGTATGCATGCACGTCATGCGATCGATCCGCGAACGCCGGGGAGTGCACGTGCGGTCAGCTCGTGGATCGGACAGCGAGCTCGCTGTCCGATCCACGAGTCACGCGAACACGCGAACACCCGAACACCCGCACACCCGCACACCCGCACACCGAACCACGCGAACACCCGAGCACGCGACGAGTTGTCCGCCATCGCATCTGCGGCGGGTACCGGTTCCAGGGTGTCGGGCATCTTGCGGCCGATCCCGGCCGCAAGCTGCCCGACTCGGCCCTCGCGTCGAACCACGCGATCGCGAGTTCACCAGAGCCGCCGCAAGGGCCGTTCACGGCGTTACCGTGCACGGGTGCGAGGAGGTCGATGGACGTGAATCCGCAGCGCAGGAGTGGCACGAAGTGCCATTCCAGCGCGAGGACTGAACGGCCATCGACCTCCTCGCACCCCTGCGAGGCAACTCCGGCAAACCGCAAGCGCCCGCGAAGCTCAGCGAGCCAGCACGAGCCCGCGCTCAACCTCCGCCGCGCGCGGCTCCCCAACCACCCGCCGCACGATCGCCAGCGCGAACAGGAACGAGGTCCCCGGCCCCTGGCTCGTGATCAGGTTGCCGTCCTCGACCACGTTGGCCCGCTCGAGCTTCCCGTACGCCGCGATGCGCGAGGCGACCGTCGGGTGGCAAGTCATCGAACGCCCGGCGAACACCTGGTGGGCCTGGAAGGCCAGCGGCGCCGCGCAGATCGCCGCGACGATCCGGCCGTCGCGGCTGTGCGTCCGCAGGCGCTCGCCGACCAGCTCCGAGGCGCACAGTCGGCGCGCCCCCTCGGCCCCGCCCGGCAGCACCAGCGCCTCGAAGCTGCCGGTCACCGCCGCCAGCGTGACGTCGGCGACGATGCGGACCTTGCGGCTCAGCTGCACCACCGTGTCGCTGCCCAGCGACGCGAGCGTCGTGTCGATGCCGGCTCGCCGCAGCACATCGACGATGATCACCGCCTCGGCCTCCTCGGCGCCCTCCGCGAGGACCACCAGGGCGCGCGGGAGGGCCGGCTCGAGGTCCTCGATCTCCTCGATCATGTCGTCAGTCGTCATAGAGATCCTGCGCTCCTCCTCGTCCTCGATCGCCAAGGCTACGGGTAAAACTTGGCCCAACCAAGAAAGCGGGGCGCCCAGCCTATCGCAGGCCCCGGGTGCGGGGGCGCCCATCCTCAGTAACCCCGCAGACCGCCAAAATACAACGTTCTACGGGCCCGCGGCTGGTCGGGCCCGGGTCGTCCGGAACTCGATGATGTCCGCGTGCTCGGGCACGTGGACCACGCGCTGCACGAAGATCCCCGGCAGGTGGATCTCGTCCGGGTCCAGCGCCCCGACCGGCACCAGCTCGTCGATCTCGGCGATCGTCACCCGCCCGGCCATCGCCGCCAGCGGGTTGAAGTTGCGGGCCGTGCGATAAAACTGCAGGTTGCCGAGCGCGTCGCCACGGGCCGCACGGACGATCGCAAAGTCCGTCTGCAGCGCCGTCTCGAGCACGCAGGGTCGGCCCGCGAACTCCCGCACGTCCTTGCCCTCGGCCACCACAGTGCCCGCCCCGGTCGGCGTGTAGAAGGCCGGGATGCCGGCGCCGCCGGCCCGCAGGCGCTCCGCCAGGGTGCCCTGCGGGTTGAGCTCGACCGCCACCTCACCGGCCAGCATCTGCTGCTCGAGGTCCGGGTTGCCGCCGACGAAGCTGCACACCACCCGCGCCACCTGCCGCTGTTGCAGCAGGATCGCCAGGCCCTGGCCCTGGTTGCCGCAGTTGTTCGACACGATCGTCAGCCCCCGCACGCCGCGCGCCGCGATCGCACGGATGCAGGCCTCCGGGTTGCCGCACAGCCCGAAGCCGCCGACCGCGATCGAGGCCCCGTCGCCGAGGTCGTGCAGCGCCGCCGCCACGCTGGCGAACTGCTTGCCGCTCGCGATCGAGGCGCCGCCGCCGTGCACGCTGGAGAACTGCTTGCCAGCCTCAGCTTGTGTGGTTGTCGGGACCGTCATCGCCGGGCGTTGTAGCGGATCTTCTCGCCGCCCGCACCCTCGGCTATCGTGCCCCGCGAGACCATGCTCCGCCCCACCCCGCTCGCCCTGCTCCTCCTCGCCGCCGCCGCCTGCGGTGACGCGCCCGCCCCCGGCGGTGAAGCTGGCAGCAGCAGCGAACCCGCCAGCAGCGGCGAGCCCACCAGCACCACCGTCCCGACCACCACGCAGGCCGACGCCAGCAGCGGCGAGCCCGGCAGCGGCGACGGCAGCGGCGACGGCAGCACGGGCGCGCCCGCCTGCGACCCCGACGCCCTCGCCCTCGTGTTGCGCGACTTCATCCCGAAGGACAGCGCCCGCCTCGATCAGCAGCTCGCGCCGTGCAGCGAGGACCGCTGGTACTTCGCCGCCCCCAGCGAGAGCACCGTCGAGATCACGCTGCGACGCAAGACCGGCGGCGTGCTCTCGGCCGCCGTCGCCTACCCCGACGAGCCCACCGCGCAGGTGTGGAGCGCCGCCCTGTTGCCGCCGATCGTCAGCGACGCCGGCGAGCAGTCGGCGATCTTCCCGGTCCCGCGCTCCGGCGAGTTCGCCGTGCACGTGCGCAGCGACGCCATCGATGCGGCGGCCAGCTACGACCTCGAGGTCCATTGCATCCTCGGCTGCGAGCGCGAGACGACGCGCTTCCCGATCTTGCTCGTGCACGGCTGGACCGGCTTCGAGAACATCGGCCCGCTGACCTACTTCTACAACGTCGCCGACATGCTCAGCGAGCTCGGCTACCCGTACACCGTCGCCGTCCTCGACCCCTACAACAGCACCGATGTCCGCTCCGGCCAGCTCGCCGTGCAGCTCGACGAGGCCCTGGCCTTGTGGCGCGCCCGCAAGGTCGACCTGCTCGGCCACAGCCAGGGCGGCATCGACAGCCGCGCGGTCGTCAGCAGCCTCGGCTACGGCGACCGCGTCTCCGCCGTGATGACGATCGCCAGCCCGCACCTCGGCACGTACATCACCGACCTCGCGCTGGGCCTCGCCCCCGGCGCGGTCGAGGAGGTGGTCGGCGCCCTCCTCAACTTCCTCGGCGCCGTCACGGCCCAGCAGAAGTCCGACGCGCTCGCCTCGTTTTACTCGCTCAGCGAGCAGCACATGCAGGAGGAGTTCAACCCGCAAAACCCCGACGACCCGCGCGTGCAGTACATCTCGTACACCGGCCGCACCTGCGACGCCGTCGCCTTCCTGAACCCGGACAACCACTGCCAGGACCTGGTCGACCCGCTGATCGGCTGGTCCTACGCCCTGCTGCAGCAGGCCCGCGGCGACAACGACGGCCTCGTCACCGTCGAGAGCGGCAAGTGGGGCGAGTACCGCGGCGAGATGATCGCCGATCACATCGACGAGGTCGGCCAGATCCTCGGCATCACTGACCCCAAGTTCGACCACCTCGCGTTCTACCGCGACCGCGCCCGCGAGCTCGCGCAGGCCCAGCACTGACCGTGTCGGGCCCCTCCACCAAACACCCGGGCCCCGAGCAACTGGGCCCCGAGCAACTGGGCCCCGAGCACCCGGGCCCCGAGCAGGCCCCGAAGCACCTCGCCCCGGAGCACCTCGCCCGCCTCGCTCGCGGCGAGCACGAGGCCGTCGCCGCCGAGCTCGCCGCCGCCGGAGCGCCCGCCCTCGCCGGCCAGGTGCTCGAGCAGATCTGGGACTTCCTCGGCGCCCACGCCCACTACCTCGCCGCCGGCCGCTGGCACGACCTGCTGCGCTGCGCCCTCGAGCTGGGCCGCCCCGACCTCCTCGACGCCGCCCTCGCCCGCCTGGCCGCCCGCCCCCGCGACGAGCGCGACACGGCCGTCGCCCTGCTGCAGCGCCGCGCTCGCCACCAGGAGGCCGCCCGCCTGCTCGCGGCCGACGACGCCGATCCGCGGGCCCGCGCCCGCGAGCAGGCCCGCGCCGGCGACCGCCGCGGCGCCGCCCGGACCCTCGCCGAGCACGGCCACATCCGCGAGGCCCTCTCCGCCCTCGACCCGATCGCCGACCACGACGCCCTCGCCCTCGCCCTCGCCGCCGAGCTCGCGTGGGAGCTCGGCGACGCCGAGACCAGCGTGCGCCGGGCCCAGGCGGCGATGCGCGCCCTCGCGGCAGCCGGCGTCCTGTCCGAAGCGCCAGGTCCCGAGGGACAGGTCTCCGAGGACAGGCTCGTGATCCCGCGGATCCTCGCCCGCGGCCTGGCCGCGCTCGGCCACGAGCTCGCCGCGCAGCTGGTGCTGCAAGCCAGCGGCGCGCGCCAGGGCCTCGGCACCGCCGCGCGCGACGGCGCCGCCTCGGCCGCCGTGCCCGGGCGCTACCACGTGCGTCGGACCCTGCCCGCGAGCTTCGCCGGCGCCGCCTACGACGGCCTCGACCGCGTCACCCAGCAGGAGGTCGAGATCCACCTGCTGCTCGCCGAGGTCCAGGACGCCGGGCTCGAGGCCGCCAGCGTGCTCGCCAGCGTCGCCGCCTTCGCCCGCCGCGCCGGCGCGGCCGCCGAGCTCGGTCACCCGGCGATCCGCCCGGTGCTGCGCTTCGAGGCCGGCGCCGGCCTGCTGATCCTCCCGCACGCCGAGGGCCCGCCGCTGCGCAGCCTGATCCGTCCGCCCGGCATGCCTGCGGCCCGCGCCCGCGCCCTCCTCAGCTTCCTGCTCGAGGGCCTCGCCGCTGCGCATGAGCGCGGCCTGTGCCACGGCTCGCTGCTCCCAGCCCAGATCGTCTGCGACGCCGCCGGCCGCCCGCTGCTCGGCCCCTTCGGCGCCGACGAGATCGCCGGCCTCGTCGCCACCCGCACCGGCGCGCTCGAGGAGCTGCTCACGATCACCGCGCCCGAGCTGCGCGCCGGCGGCCGGGCCAGCAGCGCCAGCGACGTCTACAGCGCGGCCGCCCTCCTGGTCGCCCTGCGCACCGGCAGCCTCGGCGGCGATCCCGAGCGCCTCCCGCCCGGCGAGCTCGCGCTGATCGCCGACGCCCTCGACCCCGACCCCGCCCGCCGACCCGAGGCCGCGGTCCTGCTGCAGCGCCTGCGCCGACGCGTCGCCGACGCGCGCGAGCTGACCGCCCGGGTCCCCGAGCAAGCTGTCCCAAAGACCATGTCCGAGGCGGGCGCGCTGGCCTCCGTCGGCGTGGTCGTGGAGGCCGGCCCCGGCTGGAGCGACGCGGAGCTCGACCTCCTGTTCGCCAGCGACGCGGCCCGCCTGCAGCCGGTGCTCGATCGCGAGGGCCGGCGCATCGTCCTCGCCGCGTGGCCCGACGGCTGCGCGCGCCTGGCCGACGACGCCGACGCCCGCGGCCTGCTGCCGCTGCTCGCCGAGCTCGGCCCGATCGCGGAGCTGCTACACCGCCGGCTGATCGCCTCGGCCTGGGTCCGCACCCCCGCGGGCGAGTGGCTGCTCGCCCTCGACCGCCTGCTGCCGCGCTAGCGACGGCGAGGTCTCAGCGCGAGGGCACGGCGCACAGGGCCTGGACCGAGTCGGCGATGAAGTGCTCGACGAAGCTGTCCTGGTCGGCAAAGGGGAACACCGGGTGCTGCTCGTCGATGCGCCCCGAGTTGAGCAGCGAGCACAGCCCGTGCATCGACAGCCACAGGCGGAAGCCGGCCGCGTCGATGTTGAGGTCGGGCCGCCACACGCCGTGCTGCTCGCCCTCGTGCAGCCACTGGATGCAGGTCTTGAGCGGCCGCAGCATCAGCTCGAGCTCCTCGCCCGACATCGCCGACCAGTCGAGCTGCGCGTGCTCCATCATCACGGAGTAGAGCCACCGGTGCGTGCGCGCGAAGACCACGTAGTTGCTGGCCATCGCCCGCAGGCGGGCCGGCGGGTCGCTGATCTCCGCGGCCGGCTCGACCACCTCGGCCTGTAGCAGCTCCGCGCCGAACAGCCGGATCTCGCGCAGGATCGAGGCCTTGCTCTCGAAGTGCTGGTACAGCGCCGTCGCGCTGACGCCCAGGCGCGCAGCGATGCCGCGCATCGTCAGTCCTTCTTCGCCGAGCTCGCTCCCGATCTCGAGGCTGGTTTGAATGATCCCTTGCCGAAGCCCTGCGCGCTGATTCCGTGACATTCCTCATCGGTAACACATGTCCGTATCGGACGGCTGTCCGTGCGCTTGCCTCTGCTCACTAGAACACGGTTCATTCGCCGGTCGGATGCTGTTCGGCGATTTGGGTGCCAGCACGCGACTCGCCCAGAAGCGCAGTTCTGTCGCGAGTTTACCGGTAGTTATCGTTCACAGTTCCGCGGCCGTGGACCTGTACGTGGCCTGCCCTGTCCTCCTTCCGTGCGAGATCTCTCTGCTCCTGAACCAGGGCTTGGTGGGCGCCTGGGAGCACCTTGGGGGCCTCGCATGCTCGCAAGTCTCGACCGTGAACGAAGCCTCGCCCTCGACCTCGCGCGCAGCTGCGGCGCGCTCGCCCTGTCCTATCAGACAGGTGGTTTGCTGGCCACGCGCGACAAGCCCAACGACGAGGGTCCGGTGACGCGGGCTGACACCGAGGTCAACGCGCGCATCCTCGACGCCCTGCGGCGCGCCTTCCCGGACGACGACGTCATCGGTGAGGAGTCATCCGCGGCGGTGACCGGGGCCTCGCGCTGCTGGTACGTCGACCCGATCGACGGCACCACCGAGTTCGCCCGCGGCGAGGACGAGTGGGCGGTGCAGATCGGGCTCTGCATCGACGGCGAGCCCGTGCTCGGCGTGGTCCACGAGGCCGGGGCCGGCCGGCTGGCGTGGGGTCAGTGCTGGCGCGGCGAGCTCGCGGGCGAGCTCCTGGTCGGCGATCAGCGCGTGCCGCTGCGCACCCGCGACGCCACGCTCGCCGGCCTGCGCCTGGTCAGCAGCAAGAGCCACGCCTCGCCGAAGATCCGCGAGGTCATGCACGCGCTCGCCATCGCCGACGATCGCAACCTGCGGATCGGCTCGATGGGCGTGAAGATGACGGCGGTCGCCCGCGGCGTCGCCGACCTCTACGTCCACGCCACCCGCGGCACCAAGCTGTGGGATGTCTGCGCCCCGCACGTGGTGCTGCTCGCCGCGGGCGGTCAGGTCAGCGACGTCCGCGGTCAGCCGCTGCGCTACGACCCGCGCCACCTCGGCAACGACCACGGCCTGCTCGCCACCCAGGGCTCGCGCCACCGCGACATCGTCGCCGCGCTCGCCCCGGTGGTCGCCAACTGGACCTGGACCTGAGCGCCCCGCTCACCGGCCCGCCACCGTCATCGCGTCGACGCGGAAGCTCGGCGAGGCGATCGCCGTGCGCAGCTCGAAGTCGTTGGCGACCGCGTCGATGCCCTGCAGCAGCTCGTCGAGGTTGCGAGAGATCGTGACCTCGGCGACCGGGCGGGTGAGCTGGCCGTCCTCGATCAGCACGCCCTCGACGCCGCGACTGAAGTGGCCGGTGCCCGGGTCGAAGCCGAAGCCGAGGGTCGCCCGCACGAACAGCCCGCGGCGCACCCCGGCGAGCAGCGCCCGCGGGCCGCGACGACCGGGCTGAAGATAGAAGTTGCTCGCGCTCGGGTGGACCAGCCCGCCGCCGCCGCCCGCCGAGCCGGTGGGCGGCAGGTCCAGGCGGCGCGCGCTGGCCGTGTCGAGCAGGAAGCCCTGCAGCTCGCCGCGGCGGACCAGCACGCGGCGGCGCGTCGCCAGGCCCTCGCCGTCGAAGCCGCGCGACGCCGGACCGCGGGCGCGCAGCGGGTCGTCGACGATCGTCACCAGCGGGCTGGCCACGCGGGTGCCGAGGCGACGCGCGAGGTAGCTGCGCTGGCGAGCCACCGCGTCGCCGAGCAGGCACTGACTGACGAGGCCGATCACGCCGGCCGCCGCCTCCGCCGAGAACACCACCGGATACACGCCCGTGGCGATCGGCGCGGCGCCGAGGCTGCGAACCGCGCGACTGGCCGCCTCGCGTCCGACCGCCTCCGGCGGATCGAGGCTGGCGAGGTGACGACCGCCCGACCAGTAGTGGCCGCTGCGGCGCCCGCTGGTCGCGTCCTCGGCCACGACCTGCGCGCGCAGGCCGACCCGGGTCCCCGCGAAGTTGCCGACGAAGCCGCCCGAGGTCACGAGCAGCGCGTGGCTCACCGTGCGCGAGCAGCCCGCCCCGCCCGACGATCGTACGCGCGGGTCGGCCTGCATCGCCGCGGCCTCGGCGAGCAGCGCCAGCCGGATCGCCCGATCGGCGCCGAGGCGGCGGATCGTCGCGTCGAACAGGTCGAGCTCGGGCCAGCGTCGGGCCAGCAGCCGCGGCGACGGCGGCTCGGCCTGCGGGTCCTCCTCGGCCAGGCGAGCCAGCTCCGCTGCGCGGGCCAGCAACGGCGACAGCGCGACCGGCCGCAGATCGCTGCTCGTCACCGTCGCTACCCGCCCGCCGCACACCAGACGCAGCGACAGCGACAGGCTCTGCGCCTCCGCGAGCTGCTCGAGCGCCCCGTCGCGGACGCTCACCGTCAGGCTCTGCCCGTGCTCGAGGCGCAGCTCCGCGTGCTCGGCCCCGAGCCCGCGCAGCTCGCCCAGGATCTGCGTCGCCCGCCGCTGTAGCCCGGCGAGCAGCACCTGCGACCCGCGCGGCAGGCTCACCGCGGCGCCTCCGCGATCGCCGTGCCGCCGACGGTCAAGCGATCGATCTTCACCGTCGGCATGCCGACCCCGACCGGCACGTTCTGACCCTCCTTGGTGCAGGTCCATGTCCCTTCGGACATCTGCAGATCCGGGCCCACCATGCTCACCGAGGCCAGCGCGGCCGGCCCGTTGCCGATCAGGTGGACCCCGCGCAGCGGCGCCGTGAGCCGGCCATCCTCGATCAGGTAGCCCTCGGTCACCGCGAACACGAAGTCCCCCGAGGCGATGTTCACCTGCCCGCCGCTGAAGCGGGCCGCGTACACCCCGAGCCGCACCGAGCGGACGATGTCCTGCGGGTCATCCTCGCCAGCGGCCAGCCAGGTGTTGCTCATCCGCGGCAGCGGCACGTCGCGGAAGCTCTGGCGCCGACCCGCCCCGCCCGGCGCCACTCCGGCCGCGCGCGCGCTGACGCGGTCGTGCAGCAGCCCGCGCAGCACCCCGCGATCGATCAGCAGGTGCCGCGTCGGCACCACCCCCTCGTCGTCGACCCCGAGGCTGCCGCGACCACCCGGCACGCGCGCGTCGTCCAGCAGCGTCACCCGCGGCGAGGCGACCCGCTGGCCCTCGCGCCCGCTGTAGCTCGAGCTGCGCTTGCGGATGAAGTCCGCCTCGAGCCCGTGCCCGACCGCCTCGTGCAACCAGATGCCGGCGTCGCCCGGCGCCAGCACCACCGGCAAGCTCCCCGCCGGCGCGGCGCGGGCCTCGAGGTTGACGACGGCGATGCGCGCCGCCTCGACGCCGAAGCTCTCGGGGCTGCGCTGCAGGAAGTACTCGAGGCCGAAGCGCCCGCCCCCGCCGGCCGAGCCCGCCTCGCGCCGACCCCCGCGCTCCGCCACCGCGGCGACGCTGAGGCGCAGCAGCGGCTGCACGTCGCGCAGCATCGGCGCGTCGCTGGCGGCCACCACGATCTCACGCTGGACCGCCGCCAGCGACGCCTCGACGCGCACGATCAGCGACGACGCCGCGCGGGCCGCCCGGTCGACGCGACGCAGCAGCGCCGCCGCATCGGCGGGCGAGACGGCGATCCCCGCCGGCACCGCCGCCGGGACCGGCACCGCCGCCGCGCGCCAGCGCGGCGCGCGAGCCTTGCCACGGGCACGCGCGACGCGGGCCGCCATGCGGGCCGCCGCCAGCATCGGGCCCGCCTCGAAGCTCTCGGCGTAGGCGAAGCCGACCGCCCCGCCCGCGAACACGCGGATCCCCACGCCCGCGTCGATGCCCGCGCCGACGCTGCGCACCCGCCCGTCCTCCAGCGCCAGGTGCAGCGAGCTGCGGTGCTCGAAGAACAGCTCGGCGTACTCGCCCCCCGCGGCCAGGGCGGCGCCGAGGAGGCGCCCCACCAGGCTCGCGTCGATCGCCGGCAAGCCGGCCGGGGACGGGCTATCCACGATCTTCGAGTGTATCAGCCGCCTCCGCCGGGTCGGGCACCGGCGGGGAGTCGCGGGGCCTCGCACGGCGTCTGTCCCTTCGACCATGCGCGGACGGCCATGTCCCGCAGGACATGTCCCACAGGTCAAGTCGCGCGCCCCCGCGCCCACAACGCGAACGAGCCCCGCGCCCATCAGGGTGCGGAGCTCGAGTCTTGTCGCCGGGGAGGCCAACTCGCCAGGCCAACTCGCCAGGCCAACTCGCCAGGCCAACTCGCCAGGCCAACTCGCCAGCCGAACTCGGCTACTTCTTGGCGGCAGCGGGCTTGGCCGGCGCCTTGGCCTTGCTCTTGGCGGCCGGGGCAGCCGCCGCGGTGGCCGCGACAGCGGCCATGGGCACGGCCTGCTGGGCGCTGGCCGGGGGCGCTGTGCCGACGGCCGAGCCGCCCTTGACGTTGTAGCGGCGCCGGAAGCGGTCCATGCGACCCTCGGTGTCGACCTCGCGGGCGTGGCCGGTCCAGAACGGGTGGCTGGCCGACGAGATCTCGAGGCGGATGAACGGCAGATCCTCACCCTTGTGGGTGCGGGTGTCGTGGGCGTGCATGGTGGAGTAGGAGACCCACTCGTCGCCGGTTGCGCCGTCGACGAACAGGACCTTGCGGTACGCGGGATGGATGCCGGGCTTCATGGTGTGCTCCTTGTCGTCCGCGTGGCTTACCAGCTCGACTTGGTGACGCCGGGGATCTCGCCGCGCAGCGCGAGGTCGCGGAAGACCATGCGGCAGAGGCCGAACTTGCGGTACACGGCCTTGGAGCGGCCGGTCAGCATGCAGCGCCGGGTCTTGCGCGTGGGGCAGGAGTTCGCCGGCAGCTTGGTGAGCTCGGCCGAGACCGCGAGCTTCTCCTCGATGTCGATCGCCGGATCCTTGAGCTGCTTGCGCAGCTCCTCGCGGCGGGCGGCGTACTTGGCGATGAGCTTGTCGCGCTTCTTGTCGCGCAAAACCTGGGAATTCTTGGCCATGGAGTCCTACGAGCGTACAGCCCCGCGGGGCTGGCAATATCCTTGAACGGGGCGGGAACCTACCCCGGTGCCGCCCCCGGCGCAAGGGCCAGGCGCGGGCGGGGCACTCATTACCTGAGCGCGGCGGCCATGAGGTCGTAGACCTCGGTGGGCGTGAGCGGACGAAACTCACCATCGTCGAGGCCGTCGGCGGTGACGTTGCCGACCGAGACGCGGATGAGCTTGAGCACCGGATGGCCGAGAGCGTCGCCCATGCGCCGGATCTGGCGGTTCAGGCCCTGGCGCAGGGTGATCTGCGCCCAGGTGTTGGTGCTCGTCTCCTTGATCACGCTGACCTCCTCGGCGGGCCGCGTGACCGTGCCGTCCTCGAGCGCGATCCCCTGGCCCAGCGCCGCCAGAGCGGCCTCGTCGAGCCGGCCCTGGAACTTCACGTGGTAGGTCTTGGTGACCGCGTGCCGCGGGTGCGTGAGGGCAGCCGCGAGCTCACCGTCGTTGGTCAGGATCAGCACGCCGCGGCTGTGGAAGTCGAGGCGACCGACGGGATAGACCCGCTGCGTCACCGCCGGCAGCAGCGACAGCACGGTCGGGCGGCCCTCGCCGTCCTTCAGGCCCTCGGCCGAGCAGACCACGCCGTCGGGCTTGTTCAGCACGAAGTAGACCTTCTTCTGCACCTGCACGATCTTGCCGTCGACGCTGATCTCGTCGCGGTCCGGATCGACCTTCACCCCGAGCTCCGACGCGATCTTGCCGTTGACCCGCACGTGACGGCCCGTGATCAGCGCCTCGGCCTTGCGCCGCGCCGCGACCCCGGCCGACGCGAGCACCTTCTGCAGGCGCACCTTGGCCGGGGCGAGCTTCTCGGGCGTGGCCCGCGGGCGCCGGGGCGCCGGCTTGGTCGCCGTCCGCGGCTTCGCTGCCGCCCGTGGCTTCGCCGGCGTGCCCTCGCTCCAGCCGCGGACCTCACGGGTGACCCCGGGCGTCGGCTTCGCCGTCGTGCTCGCCGCGGAGGTAGTGCTCGCCGCGGGTGAGGTGCTCGCCGCGGGTGCCGTGCTCGCCGCGGGTGAGGTGCTCGCCGCGGGTGCCGTGCTCGCCGCGGGTGCCGTGCTCGCCGCGGGTGCCGTGCTCGCCGCGTGACGCTCCGCCGCGGGCTTCGCGGCGATCGTTGCCGCCTCACGCTTCGGCGTGTCCAAGCTCGTCGCGGCCCGCTTCGCCAGGCGTGGCGCCTCACGCTTCGGCGCGTCCGGGCTCGTCGCGGCCCGCTTCGCCTCACGCTTCGGCGCGGCCGGGCTCGTCGCGGCCCGCGTCGCCAGGCGCTTCGCCTCGCTGCGCGGCGACTCGCCACGCTCAGCCGCCCGCGAAGCGCCAGCCTCACGGTGCTTCACCGTCCGCGGCGTCTCCCCGTTCTCGTCGACGCGCTGCGCCGCCGCCACCCGCTTCGCGGCGCGCGGGCCCGCGGCCTTCTGCTCGGCAGCGTGGGCCGCGTCGGCGGCCGCGAGCAGCCGCGCCTCCGTGCTCTGGAGCCGCTCCCGACTCGGACTCTTGCCCCCACCCACCTCCGAGCGAGGCCCCGCGCCGGGCGACCCTGGCGGCTGACTCGCCCGCGACTTCGCCACCTGCGACCGTGCGGCCCCGGTCTTGCCAGGACGCTGCGGCTTCTTGCCCGGCCGCCCCGCCCTGTCGTCCCCAGCCCCGCCCCGCGTCCGCGTCGGCCGCTCCTCCGAGGTCCGCCCCGACCTGTCCTCTCGGACAGCCCCCGCCCCGCTCCGCGTCCGCGTCGGCCGCTCCTCCGAGGTCCGCCCCGACCTGTCCTCTCGGACAGCCCCCGCCCCGCTCCGCGTCCGCGTCGGCCGCTCCTCCGAGGTCCGCCCCGACCTGTCCTCTCGGACAGCCCCGGCCCCGCTCCGCGTCCGCACCGACCTGTCCTCTCGGACAGCCCCCGCCCCGCTCCGCGTCCGCACCGGCCTGTCCTCTCGGACAGCCCCCGCCCCGCTCCGCGTCCGCACCGGCCTGTCCTCTCGGACAGCCCCCACCCCACTCCGCGTCCGCACCGGCCTGTCCTCTCGGACAGCCCCGGCCCCGCTCCGCGTCCGCGTCGACCGCTCCTCCGATGCGTCGCGCGCTCGCGGCCTGTCCTCCCGAACAACTGGTCGCGCCCTCGACCTGTCCTCGCGGACAGGCTCACGAACCTCGCTCCCACGACCACGCGACCTGTCCTCGCGGACAGCCGGAGCCCCACGCTCGCCACGCTCGGCCGCCGCCTTGCCACCGCGACCCGGCGCGGGAGATCGGCCGCGATCGCGGTCATTGCCGGGCTTGGCGGCGGGACGGCTGGGGCGCGGGGCGGCTGCACCGCGCGAGTTTCGGTCGCTGGATCGCTTCATGGGGCACCGGGCAGCCGCGTTCGCGGCCGACGAAGGCGACGGGTTGTCCCGCAAAGCCGCGCCCAACGCAAGCCGCCGGGCCCCCGCGACCGCGACCTAACGCTCGTCGTCCGGCTCGGCGTCCGCCCCGCGACCGTCGTCGTCCGCGGCGACATCGTCGACCCCGACGCCCGCAGTCGACGCCACGGCCTCCGCGACCACGACCTCCGCCTCGCCATCCGCCGCATCGTCGTCGATCTCACGCCCGACCACCACGAGCTCCGTCACGGCCTCCGCGACCTCCGCCGCGTCGACGACCTCCACGTCCGGCGTCGCCGCAGCGTCCTCAACGACATCCGTCGTCGCATCCTCCGCGACCTCAGCTTCGCCGGGCGCAGCGTCCTCAACGACATCCGTCGTCGCATCCTCCGCGACCTCAGCTTCGCCGGGCGCAGCGTCCTCAACGACATCCGTCGTCGCATCCTCCGCGACCTCAGCTTCGCCGGGCGCGTCCGCGAGCTCAGCGTCCGCGAGCTCGCTCGCCGCATCCTCCGCGAGCTCCGCCTCGACCGCCGCAACCTCCTCAACATCGCTCGCCGCATCCTCGGCAGCGTCCGGCGCGACCTCATCGTCATCGACATCGGTCGCCGCATCCTCGGCGATGGTCGCTACATCGACATCGGTCGCCGCATCCTCAACGATCGTCGCGGCCTCGTCCTGCGCGTGCACCCCGGCCGACAGATCGAGGCCGAGCACGCCCTGCCCGAGCGCCTCGGCCTCGCTCTCGCCGAGGCGGGCCCGCAGCGTCGCCTTCGACTCCTCCGACAGGTCGCGGAAGTCTCGCAGCGTCGGCATGTCTCGCAGGCTGCGCAGGTTGAAGAACTCGAGGAAGCGCACCGTGGTGCCGTACAGCAGCGGGCGCCCCGGCTCCTCCTTCCGGCCGACGATCTGGATCAGCTCGCGCTCGAGCAGCGTCTTGAGCACGGCCCCGCTGTCGACCCCGCGCACGTCGTCGATCTCCGGCCGCGTGATCGGCTGGCGGTACGCCACGATCGCCAGCGTCTCGATCTGCGTGCGACTGAGCCGGGCCGGCTTGGACTGCAGCATCTTCTGCACCCACACCGCGTTGTCCGGGTGGGTCCGAAACTGGAAGCCCCCCGCGACCTGCGCCAGCACCACCCCACGCGAGGCCGTGGCCGCCATCAGGTGCTTGAGCGCGAGCTGGATCTGGTGCTGCGAGGTCTCGGCCAGCACCTTGCGCAGCTCCTGGACCTTCAACGGCTTGGCCGCGGCGAACAGCAGGCTCTCGAGGATCGACACCAGCCGCAGCGAGGCCTCGCCCTCGACCGTCCGCAGGTCGTCCTCGGGATCGATCGGCAGCTCCTCGCTGAGCTGCACCCCGGGCGGCGCCACCGGCCGCGGCGCGTCGAATTCGGCCAGCATCGCCGCGAGCGGATCGGCCTCCGCGTCCGCCTCCGGGCTCGACACAGCGTCGGCCGCGTCACTCCCCGCAGCGTCGGCCGCGTCACTCCCCGCAGCGTCGGCCGCGTCACTCCCCGCGTCGCTCGCCGCAAGCTCCACTGCCTCCGCCTCGTCCGGCCGCACCTCGTTCACCGCGTCCGCCCGCGTCGCGTCCGCCGCGTCGATCACTTCCGCGTCGTCCGCCCGCATCGCGTCCGCGTCGTCCGCCCGCGTCTCGTCCACCGCGTCGCCAACGTCCGCGTCGTCCGCCCGCGTCTCGTCCACCGCGTCGCCAACGTCCGCGTCGTCCGCCCGCGTCTCGTCCACCGCGTCGCCAACGTCCTCGTCGTCCGCCCGCGTCTCGTCCACCGCGTCGCCAACGTCCGCGTCGTCCGCCCGCGTCTCGTCCACCGCGTCGCCAACGTCCTCGTCGTCCGCCCGCGTCTCGTCCGCCCCGTCGCTCGCCGCATCCTCGCCCGACAACGTCTCGTCCGTCTCGTCGCGCGCTCCCGCGGCGAGCTCCTGCACTCGTGGGGGGGGCTTACGCCCCGGTTTGTGCGATCGCTGATTCACCATGCCGCTTGCACCTCGCCCGCGATCACGGGCCCTCCTCGTCCTCGGGGCCAGCCTCATCGCCCGCCGCATCATCGTCGTCGCCCGTACCCGCCTCATTGGCCGCGACCCCCGCGAGCGTGTCGGGCGTCAGCGCCGCGAACTCCGTCAGCGCCTCGTCCAGCTCCTCGGTCGCCACCACGTCATCGGTGAGCCCCGCCAGCGCCTCGGCGAGCAGGGTCCGCTCCTCGATCGCGTCGAGCTCGGCCTCGCTGGGCGCCGGCGCTTCCCCTTCGACCGGCGCCCCGAAGCTCTCGGCCTCGTCGTAGCTCTCGACCAGGCGCCGCGCCTCCTCGGCGTCCGCGAGTCGGTACACCCGGATCGCCGTGCTCTCGGGCACCTGCTGCACCCGCGCCACGCCGAGCTTGACCAGCTCCAGCACCGACATCAGCGTCACCACCAGCATCGCCCGCAGCTCCGCCTCGCTGTTCCAGCTGCGCGCCAGGAACAGCCCCTCGAAGTCGAACTCCTGGCGCGTATCGAGCATCAGCGTCAGCTGCTGCATGCGCTGCGCGACCGTCACCGCCTCGATCGTCACGTCGTGGCTCTTGGCGATCTTGGCCCGCGTCAGCACGCGGTAGTACGCCTCGGCCAGGCGAAACAGCGTCACCGGCGTGAGCCCCGGGTCGAGCGGCGGCACGTCGATGTCAGCGCCGCGGGCGAACACATCGCGGCCCGCGACCGGCAGCGCGTCGAGCTCCGCGGCCGCGCTCTTGAAACGCTCGTACTCGACGAGCCGGCGGATCAACGCCTCGCGCGGGTCCTCGCCCTCCTCGTCCTCGCCGCCCGCCTGCTCCTCGCTCGGCTGCGGCGGCAGCAGCTCGCGGCTCTTGAGCCACGCCAGCGTCGCCGCCATCACCAGATAATCGCCGGCGACCTCGAGGTCCAGCGCGCGCATGAGGCCGAGGTACTCGAGGTACTTCTCGGCCACGAACGCGATCGGGATGTCGAGGATGTCGAGCTCATGCCGGCGCACCAGGTGCAGCAGCAGGTCGAGCGGCCCCTCGAACAGCTCGAGCGCCACGGAGTAGATCGCCGCCCGACCCTCGCCCGCGAGGCTCTCGCTTGCCTGCGCCACCGCGGGGTTCCCTCGGTCTCAACCGACGACCAGGCGCAGGGCCCAGTCGCGGACGATGCCCACCGGCGTGAAGAGGGTTTGCAAGAGGCCCGGGATCAGCATCAACGCCAGCAAGATCGTCCAGCCGTAGCGGGCCAGAGTGTCGTCGATGTGGCTGAAGCGGGCCGGCAGCGCCCAGGCCAGGATCTTGCCGCCGTCGAGCGGGTGCACCGGCAGCAGGTTGAACACCGCCAGCGTCAGGTTGAGCGTGAAGAACAGGACCAGGACCTCGAACAGCCCCTTGTGCTCCACCCCCGCGACCAGCAGCAGCTTGATCGCCAGCAGCGTCACCGTCGCCTGGAGAACGTTGGCCAGCGGCCCCGCGAACGACACCAGCGCCATCCCGGCGCGCATGCTCATGCCCCGCGTGTAGAAGCGCGGCTGGGTCATCACCGGCCGGCCCCAGCCGAACAGCGGCAGGTGCAGCAGCCCCGCCATCAGCGGCAGCCCGATCGTCCCGACCGGGTCCGCGTGGGCCAGCGGGTTCAGCGTCAGCCGGCCGTCGCGCCCGGGCGTCGGGTCGCCGAGGCGGTCCGCCGCGAACGCGTGGGCGAACTCATGGAACGCCGTCGCCACCACCAGGCACACCACAAAAATCAGCGCCTGGCGCAGGTCGGCCGCCACGACGCCAAGCAGCACGAACGCGGAAAAGCTGGTGAAGGTGCGATCCACGGCGCCGGAGCGCCCGCAGGCGCGACCCCGAGGCTTTAGCAGCCGGCCCTCGCCCCGTCAACGGCGCGGCCCTGGCCCGCAGAGGCTCCCCGTTCGCCCGAACGCGGCCAGCAACGCGAACTCCAGATGCACCACAGCGCCGCCCCGCAGCCCCCTCCCCGTTCGCCGCGAACACCCGCTATCCTGCCCTCATGACCGTGCGTGCGCTCCGCCCCACTGACCTCGACGCCCCGCGTCCGATCTACGTCGTGTGGGAGACGACCCTGCGCTGCGACCACGCCTGCGCCCACTGCGGCTCGCGTGCCGGCCCCGCCGCCAGGCCCGACGAGCTCAACACCGAGGAGCTGCTCGCCGTCGCCGACAGCGTCATCCGCCTCGGCGCCCGCGAGGTCACCCTGATCGGCGGCGAGGCCTACCTGCGCGGCGACTGCTACCGCCTCATCTCGCACCTGCGCGACGGGGGCATCCGCGTGACCATGCAGACCGGCGGCCGCGGCCTCACGCCCGACCGCGCCAAGAAGCTGCGCGCGGCCGGCCTGGCCGCGATCGGCGTCTCGGTCGACGGCCCACCCGAGGCCCACGACGAGCTGCGCGCCAGCCCCGGCAGCCACGCCTCGGCGCTGGCCGCCATCGCCAACGCCCGCGCCGCCGGCATGGTCGTCACCAGCAACACCCAGATCAACCGCCGCAACAAGGACCACCTGCGCGAGACCGCCGACCTGCTCAAGGCCGCCGGCGTCGCGGTGTGGCGGGCCCAGCTGACCGCGCCGATGGGCCGCGCCGCCGACGAGCCCGACTGGATCTTGCAGCCCTGGATGATCCTCGAGGTCATCGACACCCTCGCCGAGATCCAGCGCGCCTGCCTCGACGACGCCCGGGCCCGCACCCTCCCGAGCGAGCGCGCCTTCCACGTCCGCCTCGGCAACAACATGGGCTACTACGGCCCGCACGAGGCCCTGCTGCGCACCCGCCCCGGCAGCGGCGACAGCCACTGGCAGAGCTGCGGCGCCGGCAAGTTCGTCATGGGCATCGAGTCCGACGGCACGATCAAGGGCTGCCCCTCGCTGCCGACCGGACCCTACGCCGGCGGCAACGTCCGCGACCTCTCGCTCGAGCAGATCTGGGCCCACAGCGACGTCATCGCCTTCACCCGCAACCGCGACGACAGCGAGCTGTGGGGCTTCTGCAAGGGCTGCTACTACGCCGAGGTGTGCCGCGCCGGCTGCTCCTTCACGGCCCACAGCACCCTCGGCCGCCGCGGCAACATGCCCTTCTGTTACTACCGCGCCAGCCAATTTCGCAAGGACGGCCTGCGTGAGCGCCTGATCCACAAGACCCGCGCCCCCGGCGATCCCTACGACTTCGGCTGCTTCGAGCTCGCCGTCGAGCCCTGGCCCGCCACCCCCGAACCGCCAGAGCGCCCGCGCACCCGCCTGCCGATCCTGCATCCGGCCTGAGCCGCACGTGCCCGCGACCCCGTCGTCAGGCTCGGGTCGCACGCGACGGCACGCGGGCAAGAGCCTCAGGCCGTGCCCGCGTGTCCGGCAAGAGCCTCAAGTCGTGCCCGTGCCCGGCACCCCGTAGTCAGGCTCGGGTCCGCCGCTCGTGTCCGGCACGCCGTACTCGGGCCCGCCCGTCATCGTGCTCGTGCCCGTGTCCGTGTCGCCGCTGCTGCCCGTACCGCTGGTGTCCGTCGTCGTCCCGGTGCTCGGCCCGTCCGTATCCGGCGGCAAGGTCGTGAAGTCCGTGGTGGGCACGCCGTAGGCCGCCTCACCCTGGCTGTCGCTGATCCCCGACGACATGGGCATGCTGGTGCTCGTGCCCGTCGTCGACCCGCTGCTCGAGCCCGATCCACCGCTGCTGCTGCTCGCGCCCTCGGTCGCGCTCGCGGTGGTGTCCTTGCCGTCGTTGCACGACGCGATCATCATGCCCGCCAGCGCGACCCCGGCGGCGCGGGCCAGCAGCCCATGACGGGTGCCGAGGACCGCCCCGCAGTGCGGGCACACGTCCTCCGAGGACTTCACGTGCTCGGCGCAGGCCGAGCAGATCACGAGACGCGTAATTGGTAAGAGCGGCGGAGCCATGTCCGTCAGGACATCACGCGCGAGCCTCCCGCGTCAAGCCGTCACTGGGCCGCGCCGGCGCCATAAAGCGGCTCGGGCCCGGTCCCGCCGGTCCCGGTATCGGTATCAGTATCGGTGTCCGTATCGGTGTCCATGCCCGTCGTACTTCCAGACACCGAATCAGACACCGAGTCCGTCGCCGGCACGCCGTAGTCCGGCTCGCCCGAGACGCTCGTGGTGACCGGCACGCCATACTCCGGCTCGGGGATCACGGTCGTCCCGCTGTCGGTGTCCGTATCCGTGTCCGTGTCGCCGCCGCTGCTCGAGGCCGTGCCGCTCTCGCCGGTCGTCGTCGAGTCGGGCTCCTTGTTGGGGCAACCAGACAGCGCCAGCCCCATCAGCACCGCCGACGCGCCCCGCAGCACCCGACCGTCGGCGCCGCGCACCTGCCCGCCGCAGTGGGGACAGATCGACTCGTTCGACTTGATGTGCTCGGCGCAGACCGGGCAAGCGATGAGGCGGGTGATCGGCAGCAGCGGGGGTGCCATAGGGTCGCCAGCCTCGCACGCCACGCATACCCGGTCAACGTCGCCAGGCGGTGAACTGCGCCCCCAGGACCCCATGGCCAGAGGCGGGGGCGCGTGCCCGCGCCGCAATCGCTGCGCCCGCGATTGGCCTATGATCCCCGCGGAGGCTCCTCATGAACAAGGACCCGGTATTCGTCGCCTACGCCCTCGCGGTCGTCGTCAACTCGCTCAACATCCTCGTGCTCTGGAACTTCAGCGGAGGCACCCGCGGCAAGACCAAGACCACCCCCAACCCCGAGGACGCGCGCACCGTCGTCAAGGGCGCCCAGGTCGTCGCGCACGACCCTGACACCGTCGCCCGCGTGCTGCGAGCCCACCGCAACACCCTCGACAACTCGCTCACCTTCCTCCTGCTCGGCCTCGTGTTCGTGCTGCTGCGACCCGCCGCCCTCGAGGCCCAGATCCTCTTCGGCACCTTCACCGGCGCGCGCCTGATCTACTCCGTCTGCTACCTCAACGGCATCCAGCCCTGGCGCACGCTCAGCTACGGGGTCGGCCTGCTCGCCACCGTCGCCGTCATCGTCGAGATCCTGCGCGCCCTGTTCATGGCCTGAGCCAGACCTGACGCATCGCGAACACGACACGCCGGCGCCGGCATCACCCGGCGCCGGCGTGCCGAGTCCTCAGGCGGCCCGCAACGCGAACACGACGGAGACCCCGGCGTGCACACGCAGCTTGCCGCCCGCCACCGTCGCGCTCAGCTGCGCCACCGAGTCGTTGTTGAGCATCATGTTGGCGGCCGGCACGTTCCAGCTCGGCGTCGTCTGCTCCTCCACCCGCAGCGGCTCACCGAGCGTCTGCCCCAGCGCCGCCGCCATCGCCTCCGCCTTGGCCCGCGCCGCCTTCACCGCCAACACCCGCGCCTCGCTGCGCCGCAGGCTCTGCGCGCTGCTCTCGAACTGGACCCGGTCAACCCGGTTCGCCCCCGCCGCCAGCATGTCGTAGAGCAGCCCCTCGACCTGGTCGAGCTCGTGCAGCGTCACCGTCAGCCCGCGCGACGCCTGATAGCCGATCAGCTGCTGCCCGCCCGGCTGACCGTAACCCTCGTAGCGCGGCTGCAGCGACAAGTGCTCGCTCTGCAGGTCGCGCTCCGCGACCCCGTGATCGATCGCCACCTGCATCAACGCCGCCGCCCGCCCGCGGCTGTCGTCGCGGGCCCGCGCCAGCGTCGACGCCTGCACATCGAAGCCCACCGTGATCACGAAGCGGTCCGGCGCGGTCAACACCTCCGCGTCACCCTGCACCGAGATCGTGCGCCCCGGCAGCGGCATCGCCACCGGCTCCACCGCCCCCGCCACCGGCAGCTCGTGCACCACCGCCTCGTCACAGCGCGGACGCTCCGCGACGCACCCGACCAGTGACACCAACGCCAACCAACAAACCGATGCCTTGATCATTCGAGCAGCCTACGGCCTCGCCCCCACGCCCTCCGTAAGACCTGCGTAAATCCTCCCGACCTGGCAGCAATGTCCGTCCTCCGCGTTTGCCACCTTTGCCAGCAATGCCCCGCGCGTGGCGTGCGCAAGCAGCCCGCAAAACCCGTCACGGCCCCGCCACGGCCCGAATTTCACCACCACCGCGCCCGCGCTGGCGTTCCTCACCGCCTGCGCCACAGACGGACCCAGGAGAAACCACCATGCTTCGCTGGGCCCTCATCTTCTTCATCATCTCGATCATCGCCGCGATCTTCGGCTTCAGTGGCATCTCGCACGCCACCGCCGGCGTCGCCCAGATCCTCTTCTACGTGTTCCTCGGCGTCTTCGTGCTGATGCTCGTGCTCGGCCTGCTCGCCGGCAAGAAGATCGCCGGCTAGCACCTCGACACAGCAGATGCGAACGATCGGCAGCGCCAACGACGTCGCCGATCGCTCATGACCCCCGGACGTACTAGCGCGTCACGATCGTCCAGATCGCCGCGTAGTGCACCGCGGCCGCCGCGAACACGAACAAGTGGAAGATCTCGTGGTAGCCGAACACGATCGGCCGCGGGTTCGGCCAGCGCAGCGCGTAGACCCCCGCGCCGACGAAGTACAGCAGCCCCCCGGCCGCCAGCAGGCGAAAGTCCGCGGGGCTCACCGCCGCCTTCAACGCCGACAGACACGGCAAGGTCAGCGTGCCCATCAGCACGTACAGCCCCGCGTTGATCGCCCGGTGTCCGCGCGACCACAGCAGCGCCTTGGCGACCCCCAGCGCCGCCGCGATCCACATCGCCGGCAGCAACCATCGCCCCGGCCCCGGCGTGATCGCGTAGGCCAGCGGCGTGCACGATCCCGCGATCATCACGTAGATGTTCGCCAGGTCGATCTTCCGCAGCAGCAGGAAGGTCCGCACCGGCCAGCTCGGGCGGTGATACAGCGCGCTGCCCACCAGCAGCACCAGCAGGCCCGACCCGTACACGGCCGCCGCCAGCGTCGCCGCGCCGGGGCGCGCCGCCACGACCAGGGCGACCACCGCCGGCAACGCAACCATCGTCGCGTAGATGTCGGCCACGCCGCGCAGACGCGGGCGCACGATCGACGAGCTGGCCGAATGCATGGTCGCGGTCACCGGCGCGGATGGTACGTCGGACCGCGCGCGCGTGAAGGGGTGTGGCCTCAGCGCGGCGCCAGTTGTGACAGAACTTTGACAGTCTGCGCCGCGGCCCGCTCGGGCGTGCAGGCGGTGTCCGAGATCCCCGACAACACCCGTGTGAGCGGGTGATCCACCGCGCCCGGCGTGGCCCACACCAGCGGCGCCGCCGCGGTCACATACACCGAGAAGTTATGGTGTGATGTGCCCGGCCGCTCGCCGATCGCGTGCACGATGACCCGCCGACCCTTGCGATCGTCCGCGTCGCCGAACAGCGCCGCCCCGACCTGATAGCCCGCACGCACCCGCCCCGCCCGCAGCACCAGCAGCCGCGGCGCCACCCGCCAGCCAGCCGCCCCGAGCCCCGCCCGCACCGCCGCGAGGTACGGCAGCAGGTGCCCGTCGTCCATCATCGCCATCGGACTGAGCCCGTCCGACACGACCAGCTGCAGCTCGTACGCCCCGGCATACTCCCCGCGCAACACATCCAGCTCCACCAGCGCCTCCGCCGACAGCCGCTCGCCCCGCGGCGGATGCCGGATGTAATCCTCGCGATCCCCCGCCTGCGTGCGCAGCACCAGCGCCCCGGCAGCCGCGCCAGGAAAGCATCGTCCCACTCGGCCCACAGGCAGCGCTTCGCGTCCGCGTAGTCGCGCCGCAGCGTCGCCTCCTCCGCCCCCGGCAACAACCACGGCTGCGCCCCGCTGCCGACCACCAGCGGCACGCCCCGGGCCTGCACCGCCGCCATCCGCTCGCGCCCCTCGGCCAGGATCTCCGCCTCCTCGCGCAGGTCGCCGCGGGCCCGCTGGTAGCGCAGGAACACCTGCAGCGGCTGGCCGAAGCGCCAGGTCGGCTGTCCCTCCGCGTCGACCACCTCGAGCACGTCGCGAAAGAACCCCCACATCGCCTCGTCGACCCGCAGCCCCGTGCGCGCGCGCAGGCGCAGGTGATCATGAAAACCCGTCGTCAGGTACCCCAACATCGGGTCGTTCCGGGTCGGCAGCGCCATCAGGTACGCCGGCCCCGCCGCGGCCACCGCGTCGAGGCACAGCTCGAGGTCATCGAGGTCGACGTCCATGTGCAGCGTCGAGCACACGTCGAGCCCGATCGTCAGCCCGTGCAGCTTGCCCATGGCGATGTCCTCGAGGCAGCAGCGGATCAGCTGCTCGCGCCTGCGAAACACCTCCGGGCCGATGAAGCCCGCGACGTCGTTCACGTGCACCCACGGCGCCGGCGCCCGCCCGGCCGCGATCTGGGCCGCCGCCACCGCCCTCGTCAGCAGGCGACAAAACCCGTACTTGCGCGCCTCGTGGACCACCATGTCCACCCCCGCCGCGTGCCCGTTCGTGCAGTCCGCCCCCTGACCTGTCTCGAAGTACATGCCGTACTTCCCGCCCCGCTCGCTCGCCCGCCGCAGCATCGACCCCAGCGACACCCCGAAGGTCGCGTTGGCCGCGTCGCTCCCGGCCAGGCTCTGGAACCAGATCCCCGTGCTGCCCGGCGCCCGCGCCTCGACCTCCGCCTGGACGTCGACGTGGGCCAGCACGCAGTGCGGCAGCAGGTCCTCCACCCCGAAGCTCGTCCGGATCTCGTGCAGCGTCGCCTCGACCACCGCCACGCTGTCCGGGTCGCTCGACACCGGGTTGGTCCCGAGCAGCAGATCGCCGACCGCGTACGACCACCCGTCGAACACCTGCCAGCGAATGTCCTCGGGATCGTCGGTCGGCGAGTTCGGCTGCAGACGCGCGCTCAGGTACCCGCGCGCCCCGAGGGTCCGCCCCGGCAGCGGGTGGTACACGCGGGCCCCCAGCGCCGTCAGCTCCGCGTCGCTCATCAGCTTGACCACGCACGCGATCACGTCGCTCGCCAGCCCCGGCAAGATCGCGTGGATCGCCGCTTCCTCCGCGGTGAGTAGAAATTCCTTCAACGCCCCGAGCGTCCAGCCCGCGATCCGCTCGCACACCCCCGCGTCGAGGTCAGCCAGCAGCGCCGCGTACAGTCGATCCTCAAACAGCGGCCGCGCCTGCAGCTCGCCGACCCGCGTCGCCGCCAGCAGCCCCCGCGCCGTCGCCCGCGTCGCGTCGTCCGGCGCCGCCAGCCCCAGCACCGCGTCGCCCTCCTTGAACGCGCTCGCCGCCCCCACCACCCGCCGGTACAGCGCCTCATCGAAGCCGCCACGCACGCGCGTCAGATAGGCGAACAGATCCTCCCCCGCCATCGCGGGCGGGAGCCAGGGCGCCGACGACCGGCTCTCCGTCGAGACAACGCGCTGCATACGGACATCGTACGCCCGCAGCACCGCGCTGTCACAGCCCGCATCCCCCGGGCACGCCCGGCCTCCACTGTCACATCCCGGCGAGCTCGGCCCGGCGTGTCCCCGCTGTCACATCCAGCCGGATCCCGCCGCTGTCACATCCCGCCGGGCCGGGCCGACCCGGCGGGTCACTGTCACATCCCGCCCATGCCCCCGGCCGGCGCAGCCGCGGGTGCCGGTGCAGCCGCGGGCGTCGGCGTCGGCGTCGGCGTCGCCGCGGGCGTCGGCGTCGCCGCCCCGCCCATGCCACCCGAGCCCGCCGCGCTCACCGGCGGCGGGTCGCCCAGCTTCGGGCTCGTCGCCGGGCCCGAGGGCGGCGGCGGCGTCTTGGTGTCGAGCTTGTCGGACGGCGCCGCGGCGCCGCCGGCCTTGGCGTCCTTCGGCTTCGGCTCGAGCTGCTCGATGTAGCTCTCCATCCGCGCGCTGAGGGCCCCGATCGCCGCGATCTTCTTCTCCTCCGGCGTCTCCTTGCCGGCCTTCTCGAACTCCGCCGCGAACTCGGCGATCTTCGCCTCGATCTCCGCCTTCGCCTGCGGCTTGCGGGTGATGATCGCCGACAGCTTGTCGCGGTTCCCCGTGTAGCGCGACTCGGCGCCCTGCAGCGTCGGCGGCCCGCAGGCGATCAGGGAGAGGGACAGACAGAGACCGCCAACGGCGGCCAGGAATTTGCTTCGGGTGTTTGACATGGACTTGCGGTCTCCGCGGCTCATTGACGATCGATCGCGCCGTACGCCTCTGCCTCGAGCATGTCGGCGGCGCGGGCGACGTAGAAGATGGACTTGCGCAGGCTCAGCTCGTCGGCGGCCGCCATGCGCAGCGAGTGCTTGACCCCGACCTCGCGCTCGCGGATCGCCACGCACCCGTACGACAGCTTCATCGAGAAGCGCATCAGCGCCGCCAGGTCACGCACCGCCGACACGTCGCCGGCCGTCGACCACAGGAACACCATCGGGTCCTGCTCCGCGTCCTGGCCCTGGATGATCTGCACGACCTGGGTGCGTCCCGGCTGGGTGCCGACCTCAACGCGGATCCCGGAGGCGTCGCTGCGCAGCGGCCAGCCCTGGGCCACCGCGATACGGTTAACGAAGTCACTGAGCTGCATCGGTCGCGATGCTCGCCTCCTCCGCCCCGCGAGGTCAATGCACGAGGTCGCGCCGCGCCGCATCGCGCCGCGTTGCTTCGACATGCAAGAGGACACGTCACGGCCGATCGAGCCGCTGCACCACCCGACCCGCCCGGATGACCTTCACGATCCGCGTCAGCGCGCCGATGTCCTCCCGCGGATCGCCCTCGACCAGCAGCAGGTCCGCGGCGAGGCCCGGCGCGACTCGCCCGAAGTCTGGCTGCGCCGCCACGATCGCCGCCGCTCGCGAGGTCGCGGCCAGCAGCAGCTCGCTCACCGGCACCCCGGCCGCGTGCAGCAGCCGCAGCTCCTCGTGAAGACCACCGCCCGGGTACGCCCCCGGCAGCGCGCTGTCCGTGCCGATCAGCAGCGGCACGCCGGCCTCGTACAACACCCGCGCGTTGCCTCGCATCACCGCCGGGTCGACCTCGCGGGCCATCGCCCCGATCGGCGGCGTCACGTCGAGCCGCCGTCCGGCCCCGCCGGTCACCGCGTCCAGCAGCTCCGGCGGCGTGATCGCCCGATCGAGCGCGGACGGCTCGTAGGTGCCAGCGCCGATCTCGTGGACCCCGAGCCATCCCGCCATGGTCATCACGATCGGGACGCCAGTCCTGGCGAGCGCCGCGACCTGCTCCGGACTCAGGCGATCGCGAGGCCCATGCGCCAGCACGTCCGCCCCCGCCTGCGCCGCCATCACTGCCTGTTTGGCGTCGCCGACGTGCACGAAGATCTTGAGGCCGTGCTCGTGCGCCGCCGCGATCGCGGCCGACAGCGTGGCCTCGTCCATCGCCGGCGACTCGGCCGGGATGTGCTCGCAGATCGCCTTCACGTAGTCGACCGGCTCGGCTGCCATCGCTGCGACAGCGGCTCGCGCCTCGGCAGGGGTCGCCGCCGTCGGGATGATGAACCCGAGCAACTGGCCTGCAGGCCACGGCAGCAGGGCCTGGGCGGCCGGCAATGGGTGGCTGCCTGGGGCGGTGATCGGGGAACCGGTGTGGAAGATCCGCGGGCCTGGCAGCTCGCCTGATTCGACCTTTGTCGCGAGCTCCTCGAGCTGGCCCGGGAAACCTCCGAGGTCGAACACAGTGGTCACGCCGGCGTAGAGGTGCGCCTCGAGGTTGTGCTCGGGGGCAAAGTGGTACGCCTGCCACGGGGCACCGCCGCTCGAGAGCAGGTGCACGTGCGCGTCGATCAGGCCCGGCAGCAGCGTCTGCGTGCCGTTCCCCTCGATGATCCGCGTTGGCCCGTCCGGCAGCGGGCCGCCGGTGGGTGTCAGCGCTGCGATCCGGCCGGCGCGCACGAGGACGTCCTGGTGCTCGAGGAACTCGTGGCCCGTGGCCGGGAAGACACGCACGTCGCGGAACACGAGCTGCGGCTCAACGGGGCCGAGCTGGGCGAGCGGCCACACGGGCAGGGTCTCGAAGCTGCACGCGATCCGCAGGGCCAGGGCGGCGACCGCGAGGATGAGCAGGAGCAGCAGCCACAGCGCGCGGCGGAGCCAGCGAGGGAGCATCGGCGGTACGTTAGCCTGGCCAGCGGGGGCCTGTCGCCGGGATCGTGCAACTCGCTGGTCATCACTGACGAGCGGACGTGCCGGGGACGCGGATGCAATCCGAAGAGATCAATCCCTTGGTCTTTTGGCAGTCGCCCGGAATCCCAGGGGCAGTGACGGGCAGGCCCTTTGTGATCCGCACCGCCACTTCCCTGTTGAGCTGCAACAGGCGGGCAATCAGATCGAACTTGGGCGCGAAGCCATAGGCTTGGCGGACCGCGGCGTCGAGGGCTTTGTGGGCGTCCCGCAGAGCGCTCTTACCGCCTAATTCCAGGGTGCGATACAACTCGCGGATGCCATCGGTCGAACCCTTGACTAGCTTCTCGCGGACGGCCCGGACCTCGCGCGCGGTCTCGGCCACGGCCACAACCTGCCGCTCTGTCGGGGCCTGCGGCCAGGGGAAGGTCTCGAAGACCTCGCGCACGCCGTAACGCACGTCGGTCTCGATCTTCATCCGGGAGCTCTTGCGCCACCACTCACGGTGCGCCGCGCTCTGGAGAATGCCAAACGAATAATCGTCCGCAAACGCGAAGACCTGCACGAGGTCGCTCGGGACGATGTCGGTGGATACGAAAACCATGATCAGACGCCGACCGACGCGGGGGCAGCCCACGAATCGCTTCATCGCGTCGAGGCGAGCATCGAGCTCGTCACGCCGGTTCCATAGCTGCCACCAGCGATCGGCATGCTCCTTGCGCGCCTCGGCCATATCAGTGCCCTTGGCGGCCACGGCCTTGGCCAACACATCCTGACGCACACGGGCCTTGACGTGGTCGAATGCCCACTTGTACTTACTGGCCTCGAGCAACTCCATGTTCCGAAAGTCGATCACGTAGCGGTCTATCCCCTTGCCGTTGATGAGGTCACCACCCACGGACCACGGGCGAACGACGGGGCGCGAGGCCGCAGGCACGGCTGCTGCGGCCGCCGCGGTGAGGATGAAGCCCTCGTAGCCTTGTACCTTTCCTTGATAGCATTGCTTGGGCTTCTTGTTGACGGCGAGCGGCTGCTTTTGGGAGATATCCACGTCGCTGGAGAGCGACGAATAGATCTGCTCGACATCGGTGAAGCTCTCGAGTTCGCTGCGGTCGTCGTATTGCCAGAGGCGCCGGGTCTTCGGAAGCAGCGCCGGGTCCTTGGTCTTGACCCAATTGACGATTGCGACGTGGACCTGGGCCTCGCCGGACCAGGGTAGGTTGTCGGCCGCGTCGACGATCGCGCCGTTGTGCTCGACGATATAGTCGAGCCCGCCCTCCCGTGACTTCCCGTTGCGGACGTTCTGGGTGCCGACGAGTCCGGCGCGCCCGGTGAAGGGGTTTTCGGCGGTGGCCAACCCGAGGTGGGCGTGGGCCTTGCGAAACCAATAGACGCAATAGTCCGTCATGCCGCCGACGCCCTTGAAGGCGCTTCGGACCTGCTTGATGTATGCGTCGCCGCGCTCCGGCTTGAGGCGCTTGGCGCCAAGGAACGGCGGGTTACCGATGATGATGTCGGCCGGCGGCCACTCGACCGGGTCGCCCTCCGAGTCGATCAGGGCATCGCCAGCCCGAAAATTCGCGTCCAAGTTGTCGAGCGGCAGGGCGGGTTCGGACAGGCTGAGCTCGTCGATCGCCAGCTTGCGTGCGATCATCATCGTGGTCTTGGCCAGTTCGACCGCGAAGGGGTCTATGTCGAGGCCGTAGAATTGGGCCGCGTTGACGAATCCGAACTGGATCTGGCTCGTCGCCTTCTTGGAGGACAGCTCCGCGCGTCGTTCGATGAGCCGGCTCTCGAGGCGTTTCAGCTCACGGTAGGCGACGTAGAGGAAGTTCCCCGACCCACACGCCGGGTCCAGGATCCGCAGGCTCCACAACCTGGCGCGCAGCTCATCGAGTCGCTTCTGCGTCGTCGCGTTCTCGATAACCTCGCGCCACGGATCGATTATCGTTGGCCGGACGATGCGCATGATGTCGGCGGCGCTCGTGAAGTGGGCGCCGAATGCGTGCCGCTCCTCACGATCCATCGAGTGCTCGAAGATCGAGCCGAAGATCTCGGGACGAACCTGAGTCCAGTCTTTCGCCGCGGCGTCACACAGTAGCCCGACCTCGACCATCGTCAGCTCCAGCCGCGCCGGGGCGGCGAACAGGCCACCGTTGAAGTAGTCGACGCCCCTGTAGCGACCGCCAGAGGTGATCCCCCGGGTGTTCATCGCATCGAAGAGGCCGCCGATCAGGTCATATGAATCGGCGACCCTGGTGATATCGTTGAGCACCTTCGAAAACGTGTACTTAGGGAGCAGGCCGATGTCCTCCGAGAAGAGGGCGACGAGCGACTGCAGGATGAAGCGCTGGGCGGTCTGACGGGCGACGCCGCGGTGGGTCAGGCTGTTGAAGCACTGGGCGAGCAGGTCGGCGGCCTTGCGGGTGACGCCCTCGGTGTCGTGCTTGAACGTGGGGGCAGGGTTGTCCGGCTGCAGGAAGGCCAGCGCCCCGTGCCGCCTGGGGAGGTCCTTCAAGGTGACAATGTCCATCGGATCGTGGATCTGAGTGTCGAAGTCGTAGACCCAGAACTCATCGAAGTTGCAGAGCACGACCCAGCGGGGGCGGTGCGGGACGGCGTCGATCCAATAGTCGAAGGCCTGGGCCTGGTGCTTCTTCAGTGGCTCGCCCCGTTTCTTCATCTCGATGAGGACAACGGGCTTCCACATGTAGTCGGCGAAGGAGATCGCCTTGCCCTTGCGGCGGATCCGGGCCTCGAGCTTACCGCCGGCCTCGTGCACACCTCCAAGTCCGAACGCCTTGAAGAGGCGGTCGAGGAAGACCTGGGCCTCGCCCTTCTCGTCGCCTTCGATATGCTGGTCGGTCCACTGGACGAACTCGGCGAGGTCATTCGACAGCGTCATCTTGGCTCACCTGCGGGCGCGGACCATAGCACGATGACCGACTTGACACATCAGCGCTGACCCGCCGGCGCGTGGTATCCGGCGCTTGCGCATTTTGCGCGGATGATGGGAATTGGGGCCACGAGCGCGGTGGGTGAGGTGCGCCGGTGGTCAACGCCCCGTCCGCCTCCGCCACCACAGCAGCACCCCCCCGATCGCCAGCAACCCCACCCATTCCTCATACGGCCACAGCGGCCCGAGCCGCCCCCGCACCTTCGCCCAGCGCTCCTCGTTATCCGCCAGCGGCACGAAGGCCGCCCCCGCCGATAACCCGAGCCGCCCCAGCATATCCTCTGGCCATTGCCCGTGCGGCTCCATCGCGCATTCGACCTGTCGCATCACCCTCGCCTTCGCCCGCGAATCGAAGCGCTCCCGCCGGTCCGCCGGCACCTCCGTCCACGGCCCGGCGATCAATGCGACGCGCCGCGTCAGGATCACCGTCTGCGGGGTCGCGCCTGCATGCTCGCGGGCGAAGCGACGACACAGCGCCCGCGCGTGCCACAACCCCACCGGCCCCTCTCCCATGGCGAATGCGTCGACCTTGTCCTGCCGGCGATTCCACAGCGCCAGCGACCGCCCGCGAGCGGCCCCGTGGCGCTCGGTCTGCAGGTCGTGCTCCACGCCCTCCGCGTCGATCACCGTCGTCATCAGCGACCCACTGCCGCGGCCCACCGTCCCGAACATCGCCCAGAACTGCCGCATCCCCGTGAAGCGCAGCCACCACGCCGTCGGTCGCAGCGCCTCCCGCTGCAGCTCCTCGAGCCTGTCCCAGGTCGGCACCGCATACCCCGCCAGCGCGGTCAGCTGCACCGCGCACAGCGAGCCCGCCAGCACCCGCCCGAGCGGCCCGTACGCCCATGGCCCGAGGGACATGTCCTCACGGACAGCCCGCGCCGCACGCATCGCCACCACCAGCAACCCCACCCCCGTGACCAATACCACCAACCGCCAGCTCCACCCCGGCGCCCCGATCGCCAGCGCCGCCGCCCCGAGCCACAGGCACCCCGCCGTCCCCGCCCACGCCCACGCCGGCAGGCGCGCGTCGTCGTGATGCAGCTGCGGTAGCCTCGCGTCCTCGCACGGTATCACCGCACCCCCGCGCACACGCGCGACCCACCCAGCCACCTCCTCGCCGCGCACCATTGCGATACACAGCATCAGGGTCGCCACCGGGAACATCCCCACATTGATCAGCAGCATCAGCCCCGTCGTGAACCCAACCGCCCCGGCCAGCCACACCCGCCGCCCCAGCGTCCAACCCACCATCGCATCAAACCCGATCACCCGCCCGCGCACCCGCAACCCCAGCCGCAGCCGCGACCCGCCGAGCCACAGCAAGCCCACGACAATCCCCCCGGCGACCCACCAATCCATCGCCACGTCCCCGTACAGCCGCGGATGCTCCCCCGCGATCTCCCCCGCCAGCCACACCCCCACCGCCCCCACTGCCAGCCACAGCCAGCGAGCCCCCCGCGGCGCCCTGAGCCCCTCACGCTGCGCGAATCGCAGCACCAGTCCGAGCACCACCAGCGGAAACAGACTCTCCCACGTCCGCACAAACCACGTCATCCACCCGATCCCGGTCGGCGCCAGCCACACCGCCAGCGCCCGCGCGTCGAAGCGCGCCCAGTCCCCCTGCATCACATAATACAGCGCCGTATTATCGATCCAGGTCTGCCCCACCTTGTTCAACCCGTTGGCCCCGTACGCCAGGCCCACCTGCGCGATCACCAACAATCGCGGCCACGCCGGGATCCTGCGATAGATCGCCTCCAGCCCCTGCGGCCATGCCCCGCCCGGCGCCACCCCGGCCCCACCGCCCGGCCCGCCCACCACAGACAGCAGCCCCCGCGCCCGCAGCCGCCGACACCGCAGCCAGTTATCGACGCTGTACGCATACCCGCAGCGCGCCGCGGCCAGCATGAACAGCCCACAACAATACACCTGCTCCCCGCCCCAGAACGCCTCATTGCGCCGCAGCAGCCCGACATACAGCACCAGCGCCAACACCCCACAAACCCGCGTCTGCCACCCCACCAACAGCCCCACCAGCGCAATCATCAGCGCCGCCGACCACACATCGATCACGACCGGCGAGTCCCAGAAATGCAGCGGCGTCGCCGCCCCGGACCCGACATAATGCCACCACGCGGCCACCCCCTCAAACCCACCCTCACCATACCCCGCGAGCGCGTCCCGGGCCATGTACTCCCGCGCCCCCGCGCTCAGCAGCATCCCCTCATCGCTGAACAGCCACCGCCGCTCGAGCACCGGCTCCAGCACCCCCACGATCGCCACCAGCGTGAACCCGATCCGCAGCGCCGCCATCGCCCGCGGATCCTCGGCCCGCAGGAAGGCCCGCCGCAGCAGCTCGCGGTGCAGCACGACCAGCGCCAGCACCAGCGCGACGAACAGCCCCGCGAGCGCGACCATCACTCCACCGGCTCATCGAAGTGCACGGCCCAGTTGTACATCAGATACCCGTGCTGGCTCGGCGCCGTGTCCGAGTCGCGGAGGTTCCCTCGCGTCCCCGTCATCGGCCCCGCCGGCTGCCCGACCACGCCGGTGTGCGCATAACGGATCCGCCGGTTCCCCCCCACCGGCTCGCTCGCCAGGGTCACCCGCACCGTCGTGTCGTCGACCAGCACCACCTCCATGATCGCCGGCGGCATCCCGCTCGCGTCGGTATATTCGAAGCCGAAGTTGCCGGGGTTGCCCACCAGCACCTCGTCGAGCACCAGCGGCGGCGCCGGCACGTTGAAGCCGATCGTGATCACCGCCCCCTCGCGCACGATCGTCTGCGGCTGCACTGGCACCCAGCGCTCGCCGTCGATCAGCACCTTGCGGTACGCCTTCGCGTAATACTCCCCGAGCCAGCGCTCGCCGTCGCCGGTCAGGTGCACCCCGTCCGTGTACGGCATGAAGTACTTGGGCCCGACCACGAAGATCCGGTCCGGCCGGGCCTTCGCCGCCGCCAGCTGGGCCGCCGGGATCCGCGAGCTCGCGCCCCCGAACGCGGTCACGCTCGACATCTGACACAGGAACATCGGCAGCGGCGCCGCCACTCCGGTGATCACCCCCACGTCCGTCTCGTAGTCGTTCTGCCAGGCCAGCAGGTCGTCCGCGTAGGCCAGGTTGCCGCCGATATGGTCGCTCTCCCCGTGGATGATCGTCAGCCCCCGCACCGCGTAGCTCTGCCCCATCATCCCCGCGATCGTCAGCCCCGCGGTCACCTGCGCCATCCCGTTCGCGTAGGCCCCCGTCCCCTTCTTGAGCCCCGAATACGGCGTCCCACCGATCCCGTGCGCCGACGCGAGCATGACATACGACCCGCCCGCCTCCTGCGCCTGCGCCGCGAGGAGATTCGCCAGCCCGACGCGATCGTCTCGCCCTGGCTGCCGTCCCAGGTCTCGACCAGCGGAATGAAACCCGTCAGCCCGACCCCGCCCGCACGCACACCTGTATTGAAAGACAGGTTGGTAAACGGCTGCATATCGCTGACCACCGGCGAGGTCGCCCCGGTGCTCAGGCTCTGCCCGCTGATCAGCAGGTGATGGATCTCCGCCGCCACGCAGGCCCCGTACACACACGGCTGTCCCATCGGACAGGCCATGTCGCAGCCCCCGCAATGCGCCTCGTCATTGCCCGCGTCGACGCAGCTCTCCCCGCACAGCGTCTCGCCCTCGCCGCAGTCCGGCACGCAGCTCCCGGCCACGCAGGCCACCCCCGGCGCGCACGCGTGATCGCAGGCCCCGCAGTGTGCCGGGTCGATCTGCAGATCGCTGCAGTCCTCGCCGCACGCCACCGCCGACGCCCCGCACGCCACCCCGCACGCACCCGCCACACACACCAGCGAATCGCCGCAGCTCGCGTCGCAACCACCGCAGTGCTGCGGGTCATGCTGCGTGTCGACACAGACCCCCGCGCACAGCTCGAGCGGCGCCTGGCAACCCGCCCCCGTCGCTACCGTCGCAGGGGTCGCGCCCGTCGGGTCCGTCTCGCTCGTCGGCGCCGCGTCCGTCACTGCACCCGTCGCCGCGCTCGCCTCCGTGCTCGCCCCGGTCGACGCCCCCTCGCTGCCCTCCCCTGCGCCCCCGCAACCGAGCAGCAGCCCACACACCGTCCACGAGAGCCGATCGCCGCGTCGCATCCCGCCGTTATCCAGCCCGCGGCGCCGCGCCGCAAGCCTGTACAATCGCGCGATGCCTCGCCCCGGCTGCCAGGTCCTGCACGACTACCCGCGCCGCGCTCACCTCGAGTTCTACCGCCGCTACCCCGACCCCTTCTATTCGGTCACCTTCGACCTCGACGCCACCCTCCTGCGCAGCCGCCTGCGCGCCGCCGGCTTCTCGACCTACGCCGGCCTGTGCTGGGCCTTCCACCGCGCGCTGCACTCCGTCGAGGCCTTCCGCGTCCGCCTCGACGGCGACCAGATCGTCCGCCACGACGCGCTGCGCCTCGGCCTCACCGTCCCGGCCCCGCGCCGCACCTTCAACTTCACGACCCTGATCTGGGACCCCGATCCCGCCGTGTTCTTCCCGACCGCGGCCGAGGTCATGACCCGCGCCTCCGCCCACATCGATCTGCAAGACGGCGACGCCCCCGACTACGCCTATTACACCGCCCTCCCCCGCCTCCCCTTCACCGGCTTCACCCACGTGAAGCTGCCCGACCCCACCGCCGGCCAGCCCGAGATCGCCTTCGGCAAGTTCCGCGAGGACGGCGGCCGCACCCTCGTCCCCGTCGGCCTGCAGGTCAACCATCTCTACGTCGACGGCGCCGACCTCGGCGAACTCTTCGACGCCGCCACCTTGGCCTTCGCAGCCCCACTCTGATCCCGCGAGCGTGACGAGCTCCGCACGCCGCCACCTGACCCCGCGAGCGTGACGAGTTCGTCGACGCCGCCACCTTGGCCTTCGCGCGCCCGCCCGGACCTGGCATGCTGCGCGCGTGCTCGCCGTCCACCCCGAGTTCGCTGACCTCCGCCCGATCCCCGGCGTGTGCGAGGTCCACTGGCACCCGCCCGCCGCCACGACCACCGCGCCGACCCTGTTGATCGAGATCCCGCACGGCGCGACCCGTCCGCGCGACTACCACGATCTACGCATCCAGCTCCGCGGCGAACTGCCCGATCAGCTCGAGCACTTCTTCTTCGTCAACACCGACATCGGCGCCCCCGAGTGCGCCGACTGGCTGGCCCGCGCCCTCGCCGAACGCGGCCACGGCGTGCTCATCCTCCGCTGCGGCGTCCCCCGCACCTTCATCGACTGCAACCGCGTCGCCGCCGGTGCGGTCCCCGGTGTGATGGTCGACGGCCTCACCCCCGCGGTCGCCAGCTACATCAGCGACCCCGCCGACCAGCAGCTGCTCGCCGACCTCCACTTCCGCTACCACCAGCTCGTCGCCCGCGCCTACGAACAGGTGTGCGGCCGCGGCGGCCTCGCCCTCCAGCTCCACAGCTACGCCCCGCGATCGGTCGGCATCGACGCCATCGACGCCGACATCGTCCGCGCCCTCCACCGCGTCTACGAGCCCGAGCTCTACGCCACCTGGCCCGAGCGCCCGCAGGTCGACCTCATCAGCGCCGGCCCCGACGGCCGCGTCCTCGCCCACGCCGCCATGATCGCCGCGCTCCACGCCCACTACCCGGAGATCGGCGTCGAGGTCCGCGACAACGCCACCTACCACCTGCACCCTGCCACCATGGGCTACCACTACGCCGCCCGCTACCCGGGCCAGGTCCTCTGCGTCGAGATGCGCCGCGACCTCCTCGCCGACCCCTTCGTCCCCTTCGGCGAGTCGCCGATCAGCCCCGACAAGGTCGCCCGCATGACGACCCCCCTGCTCACCGCCGTCGCCGCCGCCCTCACCACTGGCTGATCCTCGTCGAGCTCATGCCCAAGACCACCGACCGCTGGGACATCTACGACGACACCCTCCCCTTCGCCGGCGCCAAATACGGCCCGCAGCGCGCCCGCATGGCCGCGATCGGCATCGGCGACGGCGGCCTGCTGATCGTCAGCCCCGGCGTGCCGATGTCCGACGCCGCATGGCATGAGCTCGCCAACCTCGGCGCCCCGCGCTTCCTGCTCGCGCCCAATCACTTCCACAACGCCGGCCTCGCCGCGTGGCAGGCCCGCTTCCCCGCGGCCACGATCGTCGCCCACCCGCGCGCCCAGGCCCGCCTGCGCAAGAAGCTCCCCGGCCTGTCGTCGCCGACCTCACCCCGCTCATCGCCGCCCTGCCGGACAACATCCGCGTGTTCAGCCCGCCGATGGCGAAGCAAGGCGAGACCTGGATCTCGATCGCAACCCAGCACGGCGTCGCGTGGTTCGTCACCGACGCCCTCGTCAACGAGGAGCGCCTACCCGGCGCCATGGGCCTGTTCATGCGCCTGATGGGCTTTCGCACCGGCCTCATGACCAACCCCTTCTTCAAGCGCCTCTTCCTCACCAACAAGGCCGCCTACAAGGCATGGATGCACGCCGAGCTCGAGCGCGATCGCCCGACCCTCTTCGTCCCCGCCCACGGCGCCGTGCTCCGCGGTCCCAACCTGGTCGACCGCCTGCGCGCCGCCACCGACGCCGCCTGAGTCAGGCACCTGTCAGCCCGTCCGACCGGCAGGTATAAACCTCGCCTCGCATGACCTCCCTCGCCACGCCGATCACCCTGCGCAGCGGCGCCACCGCCCGCAACCGCCTCGCCCTCGCCCCGCTCACCAACCAGCAGAGCCACCGCGACGGCACGATCTCCGGCGACGAGCACGCCTGGCTCGAGCGTCGCGCCGCCGGTGGTTTTGCGATCGTCGAGACCTGCGCCGCCCACGTCTCGCCGGACGGCCAGGGCTTCCCCGGCCAGCTCGGCGTGTGGGGCGATCACCAGCTCCCCGGGCTGCGCGCCCTCGCGGCCGCGATCGCCGGCCACGGCGCCCTCGGCCTGGTCCAGCTCTACCACGGCGGCGTGCGCTGCCCCTCCGCCCTCACCGGCCAGCAGCCGTGGAGCGCCAGCGCGTTCGACGAGCCCCGCCCCAACTTCGAACGCCCACGCCCCGCCACCCGCGCGGACCTGGGGCGCGTCCTCGCCGACTTCGTCGCCGCCGCCACCCGCTCCGCCGCCGCTGGCTTCCACGGCGTCGAGCTCCACGCCGCCCACGGCTACCTCTTCAGCCAGTTCCTCAGCAACACCATGAACCAGCGCAGCGACGAGTGGGGCGGCTCCCTGGCCAACCGCGCCCGCCTGCTCCGCGACGTCGCCCGCGCCGTGCGAGCCGCCTGCCCGCACCCCTTCACCGTCGGCGTGCGCCTCTCCCCGGAGGACTTCGGCCACGCCCGCGGCATCGACCTCGACGAGACGGTGCAGGTCGCCGCCTGGCTCGCCGAGGACGGCCTCGACTTCGTGCACGTCTCGCTGTGGGACGGCCGCAAGCACAGCCTCAAGTACCCCGATCGTCACCCGCTCCCGCCGTTTCGCGCCGCCCTCCCGCGCGACGTGGCGATCATCGCCGCCGGCAAGGTCTGGACCGCCGACGACGCCACCGCCCTCCTCGATCACGGCGCCGACCTGGTGGCGATCGGCCGCGCCGCGATCCTGAACCCCGACTGGCCGCGCCTGGCCCTCGCCGGCCCCTTCGAGCCCGAGCGCGGCCCGCTGACCCCCACCCAGCTGCGCGGGCTCGCGATCAGCGACACCTTCGTCGAGTACCTCCGCAACTTCCGCCTCGTCCGCGACGAGTGAGCAGCGATATCACCAATATCATCGCAGTTCCGCCTCGGATCGATATGTGAGCACTTCGACGCCGTCCGCCGTCACGCACAGCGTGTGCTCGAATTGAGCGCTCCACATCCCGTCGACCGTCACCGCCGTCCACCCGTCCGCGAGCACCCGCGTCTCGGGCCCGCCTTGGGTCAACATCGGCTCCACCGTGAACACCATCCCGGGCCTGAGGCGCAGCCCGGTGCCCGCGCGGCCCACGTGCGGCACCTGCGGCGCCTCGTGCATCTCGCGGCCGATCCCGTGCCCGCAGAACGCGTCGACCACCCCGAGCCCGGCCGGCCGCGCCACACCCACGATCGCCGCGCCGATGTCCCCGAGCCGCGCCCCCGGCCGCACCACCGCGATCGCGGCGACCAGCGCCGCCTCGGTCGCGTCGACCAGCGCGCGCACCGGCGCCGCCACGGCGCCGACACAGAAGGTCGCCGACGTGTCCCCATGATATCCCGCGATCTCCGTCGTCACGTCCACGTTGATGATGTCGCCCGCGCGCAGCTGCTCGTCCGCCCGCGGGACCCCGTGGCACACCACGGAGTTGCGGCTGGTGCACACGCTCGCCGGGAACCCGTGATACCCGAGCTGGCTCGGTCGGCCGCCGCGACGCGCCGTGTCCTCGCGGACCCAGGCGTCGATCTGCGCCGTCGTCACGCCCGGGGCCAGCCGGGCCCCGACCCACGCGAGCGTCGCCGCGGCCGCCCGCGACGCCACCCGGATCGCCGCGATCTCGCGCGGCCCATAGATCGTCACCGTCATCCCCGCAGCCTCGCCGCGCCGGCCCGCCGCGGTCCAATACCCGATCGATCTACCGGCGCTGCTCCGCGGTGCCGCGATACCTTCTCGATCTACCGCTTGCTCGCCCGCCCGACCGGCACGTACCCTGGGCGCGTGAGCCTCACCCAGCTGGGCTACTTCGTCGCCGTCGCCGAGGAGCAGCACATCAGCCGCGCCGCGCGTCGCCTGCACGTCTCGCAGCCGCCGCTCAGCCGCCAGATCCGCAGCCTCGAGGACGAGCTCGGCGCGCCGCTGTTCGAGCGGACCCCGCGGGGCGTCCGCCTGCTCCCCGCCGGCGAGCGCTTCCTCGGCCACGCGCGGGCGATCCTCGCCGCCGTCGCCGCCGCGCGTCACGCCGTCGCGGCCCCGCCACCTGTCCCTGCGGACAGGCCCTGATCGGCGCCGCTTCGACCACGCGCGCGCCGGCCCGCGGCGGGCTGGCCGGGCGAACGCAGTCGCTTCCCCAAGCTGGCGGCGCGGATCGTCCCCCCGGCGATCCTCACGCCTCCTTCTGCGCTCACAAGACCGACCCGCCGCGGACCTCGCAGATCTCTGCGGCGTGCCTCACACGCGCCAACGGGGAGCGATGATCACGACCCCGCACCGGCGCCTGCACCCCAAGGGTGACTAGACCGTGTCGGCGGCGTCGTCGTCGGGCTCGCCGTCGTTGTTGTCGTCGGCGTCGTCGGCGTCCGGAACGCCGTCGTTGTCGTCGTCCTCGTCCTCGTCGTCGTCCTCGCCGTCGTCGTCCTGGTCGTCCTTGTCGCCGTCATCCTCGGCGTCGGGCGTCCCGTCGTCGTCGTCGTCGGCGTCGTCCTTGTCCTCTTCGCCGTCGTTGTCGTCGTCCGCGTCCTCGTCGTCGTTCTCGCCGTCGTCGTCGACGTCGTCCTTGTCCTCGTCGTCGTCCTTGTCGTCGACGCCGTCGTCGTCGTCGTCGTTGTCCTTGTCATCGTTGACGCCGTCGTTGTCGTCGTCCGCGTCCTCGGGATCGAGGAGACCGTCGCCGTCGCGGTCCGTGACCGCGCCGTTGCTATTGTCATCACATCCAGCGGTGCCGAGGGCGAGCGCGGCGAACATCGCAAGGGTCAAGGTCCGGATCATCATGTCTGTCAGTGCCTCCGCAACCCAGGTGCCCGCTCCCCGCCCGGCGTTACAGAAATTTTGTCGCCCCCTCCCCGATCGCCGCGGACACCCGACCTGCCGCGCCCCATCGCCCACGCGAGGCCGTGGTGTTACCCTCCGCGCCCGCATGACCGACCTCGCCCCCACGCCCGTGCAGCTCGGCCCCTGGCGCCCACGCCTCGCCGCCTGGTCGGGCCTCGGGCTCGTGATCGAGGCCCTCGAGCACAACGGCGGCCTGCCCACCCCAGTCAACTACGTCGACGATGTCCTGCTGCGCGAGCCGCAGCGCGAGCCCTTCCTCGCCCTCATCGACCACGCCGGCCTGGTCGTGTGCAAGCAGGTCGGCGCCGACCACCCGACCCACCGCGAGGTCCGCGGCCGATCGAGCCGCGGCCGCCTGAGCCAGGGCGAGTACTACCACCACGACGGCTGCTCCGGCCCCGTGAAGCCCCGCGTGGTCGAGATCCGCTGCCCCCATCAAGCCACCCCGCGCCACATCGCCACCGCCATCGCCCCCTTCCCCGCCAGCGTGCACGCCATGCTGCACGAGCTCCCCGCCGCCCTCGTCACCGCCGAGCTCGCCCCCTGGCACGCCCTCACCCTCGCCGGCGGCGAAGTCCCGCTGGCCGACTGCGACCTGGTCCAGGGCCTGCTCAATCGCACGATCCGCCGCGACCTCGACGCCGAGTCGGCCCGCGCCTACTTCCGCGCCGTCGACCTGCGCGCCGGCGCCTACCGCGAGCCGTGGAGCTTCGGCGAGAGCCGCTTCATCGCCAACCGCAACCCCGGCCGCACCATGCAGCACCGCCGCGCCTATCTCGACCTTCACAGCGGCGGCCAACAAAACGGCCACCTGCTCAAGCGCTGGCCCGCCGAGGAGGCCTGAGGAGGCCTGACGCCCCCGCGGCGGCCCGCGGAGATGCCGTGCGAGCTGCCAGGCCGCGCCCGCACCGCTGGTAGACTGCGTGCAGGTCTCGCTGCTAGCTTCGCGGCCCCTGGATTGGCCATGGGAAGTAGGGAGGGCGGGACATGATGAGCAACAATGGACGAAACCTGCGCACGAGCGGCGCGCTGGCGTGGACCCTGATCGCGGGCCTCGCGGGCGCGTGCGGCGACAGCGGCACGAGCACCAGCGACGTGTCGACCACCGGCGTCGACACCGGAGCGATGACCACCACCGGCGCGGCGACCACCACCGGCGTCACCCCGACCACGAGCGGGGACAGCAGCGGCGATCCCGGCACCGGGTCCGTGAGCGGCACGACCACCGACGCGAGCACGAGCGGCGCCGAGTCGAGCAGCTCGGGCGTACCCGAGACGAGCTCGACCACCGAGCCCCCGCTGTGCGGCAACGGCATGCTCGACGACGCCGAGGTCTGTGACGACGGCGTCAACGACGGCGGCTACGACGGCTGCGCCCCCGACTGCAGCGCCTTCGGCCCGAACTGCGGCGACGCCGAGGTCAACGGGGCCGAGGGCTGCGACGACGGCAACGACGTCGACGACGACGAATGCACCAACGCCTGCACCCTGCCCGGCTGCGGCGACAGCATCGTGCAGATGGGCGAGGCCTGCGACGACGGCAACGACGTCGAGACCGACATGTGCCTCGGCACCTGCGTCCTGGCCAAGTGCGGCGACGCGGTCGTGCAGGAGGGCGTCGAGCCCTGCGACGACGGCAACATGGTCGAGACCGACGCCTGCCTCGCCACCTGCGTGGCCGCCTCCTGCGGCGACAAATTCGTGCAGGAGGGCGTCGAGACCTGCGACGACGGCGTCAACGACGGCGGCTACGGCGGCTGCGCCAAGGACTGCAAGGCCAAGGGCCCGTACTGCGGCGACAAGCTCGTCAACGGCCCGGAGCAGTGCGACGACGGCAACATGGTCGACAACGACGCCTGCAGCAACACCTGCACCGCGCCGGTCAACGTCACCTTCACCAACTGCGGCCAGACCCTCGAGAACGGGCCGAGCCAGGCCCAGTGCAACGCCGCCTATCCGATCGGCAACCAGCTGAACGGCAAGGTCACCGTCACCGCCGGCATCCAGAGCTGGACCGTGCCGACGACCGGCACCTACCGCATCGAGGCCTGGGGCGCCGAGGGCGGCACGCAGCAGCCCTACGGAGCGGGTGGCAAGGGCGCCCACGTCCGCGGCGACATCATGCTCACCCAGGGCGACGTGCTCAAGATCCTGGTCGGCCAGATGGGCAAGACCGGCACCGCCTACGACGTCGGCGGCGGCGGCGGGACCTTCGTCGTCAAGACGATGGGCAACACGCCGCTGGTCGTCGCGGGCGGCGGCGGAGCGCCTGGCAACTGCGGCGCGGGCAACATCCCGGCGCAGAACGGCAAGGGCGCCGACGGCAACGGCAACGGCGGCGGCAGCGGCAACATGGGCGGCTGGTGCGGCTGCGGCGGCGACGGCAGCGGCGGCGGCGGCTTCAACACCAACGGCGGCGGCGACGGCGGCAAGGCCTTCGTCAACGGCGGCAAGGGGGCCGACACCGAGCGCCCCGGCCAGTGCGTCGACTCGGGCCTCGGCGGCTTCGGTGGCGGCGGCAACGGTGGCAACGGCGGCCCGGGCGGCGGCGGCTACCAGGGCGGCGACGCCGGCGGTTCGGGCACCAACGTGCCCTACGGCACCGGCGGCAAGTCGTACACGACCGGCGCCAACAAGATCCAGGAGGACGGCATCCAGACCAGCCACGGCAAGGTCACGATCGTGAAGCTGTGACCGCGTGAGAGTGTGACAGTGGGCGCCCGCGTCCGGCCCGCGCCGCGACGCGGGCCCGCACCGCGAGCGGCGTGCGCGCGCTCCCCGGCCCGCTCCGGCCCGATATGTCAAGACATCGACGCGACCCGGCAACACCGAGCAATCCGATATGCTCGGAGATCCACCTGTGCGCGAATCAGTCGCCGTCACGCCCCCTGCCGCCCGCGCGGGCGCCGTGCTATGGCGGAGGGGAGCGAGCACCCGCGTGACCCACGACGACACGACCCCCTGGTGGCTGGGCGAAGCACTCACGGTGGGCTCGCAGGGCCTGACCCTCGACGGTGTACCCCTGGCCAGCGTCGTCGCGCGGCACGGCACCCCCCTCTACGTCTACGGCGCGACGACCGTGCGACGACGCCTCGCCCAGCTGCGCGACGCGCTGGGCACGACCGGCATCCCCTACCGCATCCACTACGCGATGAAGGCCAACCGCTTCCCGCCGCTGCTGGCGCTCGTGCGCGCCGAGGGCGACGTGGCGATCGACGCCTGCTCCCCCTCTGAGGTGAGCGCAGCGCTGGCCAGCGGCTTTCGACCCGATGAGATCTCGGTCACCGCGAGCATGCTCTCGCGGCGCGACCTCGCCGTGTTCGCCGAGCAACGGCCGCACCTGAACCTCGACACCCGGTCGGCGCTGCGGCGCTGGTGCGAGACCCCCGGCCACGCGCCGCGCGTCGGTCTGCGCATCGACCCCGGCGTGGCGGTCGGCTGGGGCGACGAGCCGAAGCTGCGCTACGGCAACAGCAAGTTCGGCCTCGACAGCGAGGCCCTCCTCGACACCGTCGCCGATGCCCAGAGTCTGGGCCTCGAGGTCGACACCCTGCACGTCCACGTCGGCTGGGGCCTGCAGACCAACGCGGCGCCGCTGCTCGCCCAGGTCTACGATCGCCTGGCCGCGTGGGCGCGCCAGATCCCGACGCTGCGGGTCCTGAACGTCGGCGGCGGCCTGTGCTCGCAGCAACGACCCGAGGACCGGCCGCTCCCGCTCCAGCTGTGGGCGAGGCTGCTGCGCGACCACCTCGGCCCGGTGTGCCGCGACCGCGGGCTGACGATCGCCTGCGAGCCCGGCACCTTCGTCGTGGCCGCCGCGGGCGTGCTGGTCGCCGAGATCAACACCATCGAGACGCGGGCGAGCGGGACCTGGGTCGGCCTCGACACCGGCCACAACGCCAACATGTACGCCGCCCACTACGGCATCCCGCTGGCCATCGTCCCGGTCCACCGCCCCCTCGATCCACCCGCGGGCCCGGTCCACGTCGCCGGCAACCTCAACGAGGCCAACGACATGTTCGCCCGCGACCTGCAGCTGCCCGCCCTGGGCGAGGGCGACCTCGTCGCGCTGTGGCCGGCCGGAGCCTACGGCGCGGCCATGGCGAGCAATCACTGCATGCGCGGGCTCCCGACCGAAGTGCTGATATAGGCGGCCATGCGGATCTGCGTCCTCACGTCCTCCTACGCGCGCTCCAGCTCGGAGTTTCGCGAGGTCGACCCCCTCCTCGATCCGAGCCCGTGGCTCCCCGATCACACTGTGGTGCACCGTCCGCTGCACAAGGCGACCGCCGCATCTACCATCCGCGAGCTCGCCCGCGAGGGCTTCGATCTGTTCATCAACCTCTGCGACGGCACCATATACGAGGACGTCGCGGGGCCCGAGGTCGTGCAGGAGCTCGAGCGCCAGCACCAGGCCTTCACCGGCGCCAGCTCGGACTTCTACGACCCCTCGCGCCAGGCCCTCAAGCAGGCCTGCGAGCGCATCGGCGCCGACACCCCGCACTACTTCGTCGCCGAGCAGCTGGCCGATGTGCCCCGCGCCGCCGCGCGCCTGCGCTTCCCGCTGATCGTCAAGCCCGGCAACGGCTACGGCAGCGTCGGCATCGCCCCGAGCTCACGCGTCGAGACCCCCGAGGCCCTGCACGCCCAGGTCGCCAGTATCCTGCCCATATTCCAGATCGCGCTGATCGAGGAATTCATCGCGGGCCGCGAATTCAACGTCCTGGTCGCCGAGAGCATCGACGACAGCGGCCCGCCGCAGGTGTATGCTCCCGTCGAGGTCGGATTCCCGGCCCACGAGAGCTTCCTGCACTTCGATCTGAAGTGGCGTGAATACCGGCACATGGCCGCCCTCCCGGTCACCGACGCCGCCCTCGCCGCCCGCCTCGAGCAGCTCGGCCAGCGCCTCTTCACCGCCAGCAAGGGCTCGGGGTATTGCCGCCTCGACGTGCGCATGGACGCCGACGGGCGGCTCTTCGTCCTCGACATCAACCCCAACGCCAGCCTGTTCTACCCCCCCGATCAATTCGGGTTCGCTGACAGCAGCCTCGCGCAGGACCCCGCCGGCCACCGCGGCTTCCTGGCCCACATCATGGCCTGCGCCCTGCGCCGCCAGCAGCGCGAGCGCCCGACGTTCAAGCTCGAGTACGACCCCGCGACCGGCCACGGCCTCGTCGCCGCGCGAGACATCGCCGCCGGCGAGATCGTGCGGGCGCGCGAGCAGCAGGCGCACCACCTCGTCAGCCGCGCCCACGCCGAGCGCGGTTGGCACGCTGAGCAGCTCGCGTGGTCTCGCCGCCATGCGCAGCCGATCAGCGACGACCTGTTCATCACCTGGCCCGCCGACCCCGAGGGCTGGTTGCCGGTCCAGCACTCCTGCGATCCCAACCTCTGGTTCTCGGGCCTCGACTGGGTCGCGCGGCGACCGATCGACCGCAACCAGGCCCTCACCCTCGACTACGCGACCTGCGGCGCCCTCGAGAGCTTCGCATGCCGCTGCGGGACCACCGTGTGCCGCGGCGTCGTCCGCCCCGACGATCACCTCGCCGCGTGGGCCGTCGCGCGCTACGGCGACCACGTCACCGACTACGTGCGACGCGCCCGGGCGGGCGCTCCGCGGCCCTGATCGCCGCCGGTGTGCGGCACTATCCGGCGTCGGTGCACACAAACGAGCCCTTCTCGATGCAGTTGCTCTCGTACCAGCGACCCTCGCGGAGGAACACGCAGTCGAACCAGTCGAGCTGATGCGAGGGCTCGCCGTTGGCCCAGAGCGAGAAGGTCGGCGCGCTGCCATCGCTCCAGCGGTAGACGTTCTCGTCGACGCGATCGTCGAGGCCGATGGCCCAGCGCCCCCCATCCAGCGCCGCGGCGGCCGCCCACACCGCGTCGCTCTGCTCCTGGCTGGCGAAGTGGGCCAATACGTGGCCCTGAGCGGCGCAGAAGGTCCGGGCCTCAAGCCAGGTGATCCGATTGTGGCACAGGTAAAAGGTCTGGCCCTCGTGGCTGAGCGACGGGCAAGCGCAGCTGGGCACGTCGTCGACGAAGCCGCTGCAGTCGTTGTCGATCCCGTCGCAGAGCTCCTCGGCGTCGGGGTTGATCGTGGGATCCGCCTCGTCGCAGTCCTGAAAGCAGGGCCCAAAGCCGTCATGATCCGCGTCGGGCTCGACGCCCTCGACCAGGCAATCGAGCTGGGGCTCGAGCTCGTCGGCCCGCCCAGTGATGAAGTCGAGCGAGCGAGCCCGACTCGACTCGACCGCCTCCGTCGAGTAGGGCTTCCTCGGGTCCGAGCGCATCGCCGCGTCCGTGAGCGCGATGACGGCAGCGACCTCGGCCTCGAAGTCGATACCCCGCAGACGAGTCAGCGCCGCCTGCGAGGCGATGACGTAGTCGACCAGGCAGCGCCGCTCGTGCAGGCACTTGTAGCCGAGGTAGCCCTCGTGTTCGAAGGGGGTCACGCGGCGGGCGAGCGCCTGGTCGAGGCTCCAGGGCTGGTAGCTCCACAGATCCAGAGTGGGCTCGTGATAGATGAAGAAGTTGTGGCCGCCCATGTGCCCGTCGAAGTGGCCGACGATCGCCTCGCCGGCCAGAAACGCGAGGAAGCGCGGCATGTCGACCATGGCCTCGGCGCCGTAGAACACCGCCGTGCCGTCCTGGAGGGCCAGCTGCGAGAACGCCTTCAGATCCTCGCGGCTCAGGTCCTCGCCCTCGTCCTGATCCCAGGCCTCGAGGCTCCCGTCGAGATCGGCGCTCTGGTCAGATTCGTACAAGTTGCCGCCGGGGTCGGCGTAGACGCGATCGAGGAAGGCGTCGTCGTAGGGCTCGAGGCTGAGGTAGAGCCCGTACTCCTCGTCGTTGACCCACAGCTGCGCGAAGCCGGCCCGCGGCGCCGGGACCTCGAGCGCCTGGAACACCCGATAGCTGATCCACTCGCGCAGCATCGACGAGTCGACCACCATGCTGTTAAAGACGAGGCCCTCCAGGCCGAGAAAGCGCTGGCTGGCCACGAACTTGTTGAACTTGAGCTTGAACGACGGCTTCTCGTCCAGCGGCCGAAACGAGTGGTTGCCCTTGAGCCGGACACCAACGTTGGCGTAGACGACCCCGCCATGCTCGACGCTGCAGGGGACCCACTCCTTGGGCTCCAGCTCCAGCGCCGCCCACGAGGCCGCGTCGAGGTGGATCTTGAAGGTCGCCAGGCCAGCGAGGGAGAACAGGTCGTCGGCGGTGAGCGCCGGCTCGGGCACCGGCTCGGGCTCGGGCTCGGGCTCGGCGCCGACGGCAGGCGAGTGCTCCGCGCAGGCGGGCGAGGACGCGAGCACGAGCGCGACGAGCAGCGCCCCGCCGCGGCGCGAGCGGCCGACGGCGGGCGGGCTCGGGCCCTGCTGCACGAGGTCCATGCTGCCGTGATAGCGTGATCCGCCAGACCTCGCCACCGCCCTGCAGATCTTGCGAGCTTGCCGATCCCACCGCGACTCCCCGGCCCCTGTTAGGATGCGTCATGGCCTGTTCTGGGCGGCCCGTGCTGCGCGTGCTCCTCGTCCTGCTCGCGCCCGCGTGCGGCACGGCTCCAACCGACGATGCCACCGGGGGCGCTTCGAGCAGCGGTGGCGGCACGACCTCGGACGGCGGCCCCGACCCCGGCCTCTGCGCGCCGACCACGGTCCCCGTGCTCGCGGGCCCCGGTGCGCGGCAGCTCGAGCGGGTGGCCACGCGCGAGGCCATCCCAGGCCTCGCCGATCAGCCGACCGTCCACGGTCAGGCCCTCGGCACCCTCTTCGCCTTCGATGGGCGCCTGCACCTCGGCTACGGCGACTACGACGCCAACACCGGGCCGATCGCCATGTCCGCCTGGGACCCGCTCGCCGCCGCCTTCATCGATCTCGGGACGCTACCCGCCGAGGAGGTGCTGTGGTTTCGCCAGGGCGAGGGCACCCTCTACTCCCCGGCCATCGACCCCGACGGCCACCAGGAGTCGGGCGGGGTCTATCGCCTCGACTGCGGGGCCGCGGCCTGGCACGTCGGCGCGCCCATCCCCGGCGCCGTCCACGTCCACGACGTCGCCGTGCAAGGTGCTGCGATCTACGCGGGCACGGGCTCGCTGACCGGTCAGCCGGCCCTGCTCATGGCCTCGCAGGATCACGGCCAGAGCTGGACCGAGCTGCTCCGACGCGACAGCGCGCCCGATCGCTTTTCTCGCTTCTACTACGTCGGCGCCACGCCCGAGCAGCTTTTCGTCAGCGGCCGCGACTACCCGTCGCCGGGGACCAGCTTCGCCTGGTTGCGGCAAGGACAGGGCGACTTCCAGGCGCTCAACGATCCCCCCGGCGGCTTTCTCGTGCCGATCGTACTCGGCGACGCGATGGTGGTCACGGCATTCGCCGGCACCCCCGGACGCAGCGACGACCTGGCCACCTATCGCGTCGACGCCGGCGCATTCGTGGTCGACTCGCTCTGGCCCGCGCTCCCCGGCGGCGAGGCCACGCTGGTCGCATGGGGGCCTGACTCGGACCCCGGGCGCCTGCTCGTTCTCATGCGCGGCGCCGACGGCAGCGCCAGCGTCCAGCGCACCGATGATCTGAGCGTCGGCGCCGGAGCCTGGGACGAGCTCGCCGCGCTCGCGCCCCGGCCGACCGACGAGTACATGTCGATGGCCCTGCTGCGCAACGACCTCTATCTGGGCACGCGCCTCGGCGCGCTCTATGCCCTGCGTGAGCTCGATCGGCCGCGGCCGTGACCGACGCGGCACCGCGACCCCTGTTGCGCCACCTGTCTCTCCAGACAGCCCTCCCGAGCTCCGCGCGGATCTGCCCGATCGCCCGTGCGGCCTGACACGCCACCTTGCCGCGCTGTCGCAGGTACACGCGACAGATCGACGCCGGTCCGGTCTAGCCTGGCCTGCCATGCAACCCGGATCTGTACGAGCCACCCAGGGCTGGACGCGCCAGGAGACGCAGATGCCAGGCATGGGCCCGACCCTGCTCGAGCCCGGTCGCGAAGCGGCCACCCCCGCGGCGACCACAGTGACCCCCGGCCGCCCACGCACCGTCTCCGTGCTCCCCAACGTGCACATGGCGGCCGGCGGAGAGGTCACGCTCAGCCACAGCGACGCCGAACGCTACCGTGTCCTCGGCGTCCTCGGCGAGGGCGGCATGGGGGTCGTCGAGCGCGCCGAGGACCTCGACATCGGTCGTCCCGTGGCGATCAAGCGCCTGCTGCCCGAGGCCAGCCACGCCCTCGGCATCGCCCGCTTCGTCAGCGAGATCCGCATCGTCGGCAGCCTGGACCACCCCAACGTCGTCCCGATCCACGACGTCGGCGTCGACCCCGACGGCCGCTACTTCTTCGTCATGAAGTATGTCGAGGGTCAGACCCTCGGCGATATCATCGATCGCCTCGCCGCCGGCGACCCGGCCGCGACCGCATTCTGGAGCTACGAGCGCCGCGCCGAGCTCATGATCGCCGTCCTCCAGGCCCTCGACTACGCGCACGAGCGCGGCGTCATCCACCGCGACATCAAGCCCGAGAACATCATGGTCGGCAGCCACGGCGAGGTCCGCCTGATGGACTGGGGCATCGCCCGCAGGATCGGCGAGCCCGACCCCGGCGAGGGCACCGGCCTCATCGGCACCCCCGCATACATGTCGCCCGAGCAGGCCGCCTGCGCCGAGCTCGACGCCCGCAGCGACCTCTACTCCGCCGCCGTCACCCTCCACGAGCTCATGGGCCTGCGCCACTACCTCGCCCACCGCGCCGACTCGATGTTCGGCCTGATCGAGGCCGTGCAGAGCGAGACCATCGACCTGTTCGGCGGCGACACCCACCTCCCGCCCGAGATGCGCCACATCTGCACCCGCGGCATGGCCAAGGACCCCGCCCTGCGCCACCAGACCGCCGCCGAGATGATCGCCGAGCTCCGCGGCTACATCGACGGCACCTTCCACGTGAAGTGCGTCTTCACCCTGACCAAGCGGGCCCTTCGGGGCAGCGGCCGCTTCGTCGACCGCCGCCCCTTCGTCGCCATCGGCCTGGTCGCCGCCCAGACCGGCCTCTCGCTGTTCGGCGCCGTCGCCCTGATCTACATGCTCATCGCCTGAGCCCTCAATTGTCGAGCGCGCCCGCCTCGATCCACGCTCGCAGCTTGGCGACCAGCGGGTCTGGCAGCAGCGTCGGCGCGTTGAAGGGCATGTGGTGGACGGCCACGCCGTCGCCGTTCTGTGGCTCGCACTCGGCCAGCAGCCGGTACAGCCAGCTCGCCTCGGGGTCGCCCGCGGCGACCAGCGCGAGGTCGGTCTTGGCGAACACCGTATGGTCGATGAGGCGCGCGCCGAGACCCGCCGCGGTCTGGAGGTCGAGGCCGGCAGCCGGCCCGTTGGCGTCGTGGCATGACGAGAAGATGCAGCTCGGGGCGAAGATCGCGTCGCGCACGCTGGTCAGCGTGACCGGCAGGTCTGGCTCCGCCGCCGACGCGCTGTCGACACACTTCTTGGTCGGCTCGAGGTCGACGTCGCCGGGGTCGGTCGGCGGGACGTACAGCGGCGCCTCCTTCTCCGCGGCCGTCGGCGGCGACTGGGCCGGGTTCTTGGCCACGGTGTAGTTGCTGCACTCGGCCTCGCTCAGCAGGACCTCGCCGTCGACGCCGACCAGCTTCGATCCCTCCATCACGCGCGACTCGATCATCACCCGCGAGTCGACGAGCCCGAGCATCATGCACATCTCGCCGTCGCCGGTGCCGAAGCCGATGTCGCTGCCGGTCCAGTTGTTGTAGCCGCACGCGAAGCGCAGGCCGTCGGCGCCGCTGAGGTCGACCGGCGGGTCGAAGGCCTTGCCGTTGGCGCCGCCGTTGAAGCCGTCGAGCTCGAACAGGACCTCGCCGTCGCGTGCGCCGCCGAGGATCTGCAGGCCGAAGTACTCCCCAAAGTAGTGGTAATGCGGGAGCACGTAGTAGAGCTTCACGTCGAAGGGCTTGTGGATCGCATCCTCGTAGGTCGAGGCGAACGAGCAGTCGCCGGTGAAGCGGCTGTGCTTGCCGGCCGGGATGGCGAGGTCGTGGTAATCGAGGTGCATCGGCGCCAGCACGGCGTCGACCTCGCGCGGATGAACGATGCCGAGCGCCATGCGCAGCTCGGAGTCGTACGCGCCGCTGCCGATGTTGAGAACGTGGGTGCGGGCGATCACCTTGTGACGTGGAGGGATCTTGATCACCGCGCCGGCCGGGAGGGTCATCAGCTCCTCGCGTGACTGCGTCGACTGGGCGAACACCACCGTGCCCTCGATCGCGGCCGTGATCTCCACATAGCCGCGGTCCTCGCAATTGAAGAAGCCGTCCTCGCCGGCGAACACCTCCTCCGGCACCGCGAACCAGTTGCTGTGGTGAAACCCGCCGTCGTTGACCAGCGTCACCGCGTTGACGTAGATCGCCTCCGCGTTGTCCAGCGTCCACTGCGCGCACGGCTCGATCTCGAGGTACGGCGCCATCGCGTAGGCCCCGAAGCTGTGGACCACCGTCGCGGTCTCGGGGCCACCGTCGCCGGTGGTGCTGCCCGCCGCGTCGGTGGTCGGCGTGCCGGTGGCACCCGTGGTGGCGGCGACCTCCGTCGCCGCGGTCGTGCCCCCGACCTCGCCGTCACCGGGAGACGGGTCGGGGCGACAGGCGGAGGTGAGGGCCAGGGCGACCCACAGGCGGCGATGCACGAGGTCCTGCTGCACGCCGCACAGCATAGACGATCGCGGCGTCTGGGCGCGCGTGAGGCCTTGCACGCAATCGGCGCGCGCCGCCTCGGGCCCCCCACCCTCCGCAGCGCCTCAGAACTGGTTCCACGGGCGTCAACGGCGACCGGGTGTGCGGGCAGCTCCGGCGATGCTGGTGACGGTGAGGCCTGGCAGGCTGGCGCGCCGCGCGAGCAGACAGCAACCTGGGCGCGGAGCCATCTGCAGCCTGTGGTGATGCTGCGCTCGAGGACGGCGGCCTCGATCTTGTTGCGTCGGTGTCGCACGGAGTCGCTAGCGGTGAGACCGGCATGCTCGATCCACAGCACGACCCACACGTTCCTGGCGAGCGCCTCGCGAGTCCGCGACCAGTCCTCGTCGCGCTCCTGGCGGGCGGCGCCGATGAGGCCGGCGACGGTGTCACGAACCTTCGTGGTGACGATCTCTGCGAGGGGGCGACCCTCGTCGGCGAGCTTCTTTCGCGTCGAGGCGTGGGTCTCGCTGTTGCGGTAGTCCTTCACCTCGATGAGGTAGATCGCTGATTGTCGGTCGCGGACACCGACGAAATCGACGGCTCGTGAGCCCGGGACCTGGTCGCGTAATGCGCGGTACACCGATTCGGCGTCCCAGTGGCGGAAGACCGTCCAGCCCGGGTCGAAGGTGAAGTCGAGGTAGCCTTCCCGAAGGGTGCGAGGATCAGCCACGCTTCTTGGTCCTCTTAGCGGCGGGCTTCTTCGCGGTCGCGGGTAATTCTCTTTGGCGTGGACTTCTTCGCGGGAGGCCGCTTGGTGGTCGACTTCTTGGTCGGCGTGACGATCGGCTCGCTCCGCATCGCGCGTTCGCTGTAGGCTCGCTCTTCGTCGTAGTAGCGGGCGAACTCGTCGAGGATCGCGTTGTGTTCGATGTCGACGAGGGTCGTCGCGGCCTCGACCTCGACGGGGGCTCCTGGCTCGGGCCGGTACAGGGAGAAGAAGCGGATCGGCACCGCGGGCTCGATGTGGTGCTCCGCGGGTTGGGAGAGGCGGGGGATGAGCAGAAAGTCGTGGCTGGCGAGGAACACCTGGACGCCGGCGCGCGCGAGGGCACGGACGAAGAGGACCAACTGCGCGACGAGGCGGGGGTTGAGGCTCGCCTCGGGCTCGTCGAAGAACACGACGGAATCGCGGGTGAGGGCGCC
>NZ_JADJNN010000028.1 GCF_016714285.1 Nannocystis sp.
CAGGTGATGCGAGCGTGGCGTTCGGCGACGTAGGCGGCACGGAGCGCCTGGACATCGGCATCGACCACGGCGATGTCCTTCCACGGCCGCTCGCGGGCCAGCTGCGCCGCGATCCGCTCGAGCGCTGCCTCGCCCTCGGAGTCGAGGCGTCCGATCTCCTGCAGCTGCGCCGCCTGGTGGTCACGGACATCGGCGACCAGCTGCACGGCCTTGCGCGCGTCGTCCGTCAGCTCGGCGCGCAGCTCCGCGAGGGCGGTGAGGCCGTCGCGCAGCGCGTCGAGGTGCTTGCCGAGGGTCTCGACGGTGCGCGTGGATTGTCGACAGCTGCGAACGCCGGCCTCCAGCGCCGTGTGTAGCGCGATGAGCACCGCGAGAGGCTCGGGCTTCCCGGGCAAGGCGATCAGGCGCGTCTCGACATCACGCAGCGTCCGGGCGGCCTCGGGGAAGTGGGTCGAGACGGCGTCGGCGATCAGGTTGTCGTCGCGCTCGACCTGGATCTCGAAGTGTTGCTCGAGCAGCTTGCAGATCTTCGCGCGCAGCTGCGGGTTCGGCGGCACCTGGGCGGGATGGAAGGTGTTACGACGAAATTCCCGCTCTTTATCAAAGGCGTCCTGGACCCCGGACTTGGCGAAGCTCGTGAATTCGGCGCCGCCCTCTCGGGTGATGCGGATCTTGCCGGCGCGCAGCAGCCCCGCGACACAGGCCTTGATCACGTTGACGGTGTAGCCATAGGGAGGGCCGCAGAAGTGGGCGAGCAAGCTCGTCGCCCCGAGGCCGCCCTCGGCCTCGATGCGCTCACGGATCTGCCGCGGCACGAGGCCCGAGCAGGTGGGGTCGTAGCGGCCTGCGTCGAGCTCGAAGATCCCGAGGTCGTGGACCAGTTTGCTCGAGATCCCGGCGAGGTCGGTGCGCAGCGGCTGGAGTGCCTCCGCGGGGGTCAGGTTGAGCGTGGTGAAGTGCGGATAGATCTCGGGGAGCACCCGCTCGGCCACGGCCACCAGGGCGTTGGCGAAGGTCGAGCCGAGGTCCCCGGGGCTCAGACTGCGGCCGCGGAAGTAGATCTGGCCGTCCATCCAGCGATCCGCGATCGTGTCGCGCAGGCGCTTCTCCAGCGCCACGGCGTTGTCTCGCTCGCGATCGAGGAGGTTGCGGCGCGCGGTCGGCAGCGACTCGCGGCGATCGTGGTACTTCTTCACCATCGCCCGCGACTTGCCGAGCTCGCGCGCGACCTCGACGATCGGCGCTCGCTCGCCGCAGACCCACACGATCCGATTTTGCAGCGCGTGCTCGCTGCTGCGCGGGATCCAGATCGTGTCCTTGCGCTCGTCCTTGGTGAGGAAGCGGAAGTCGACCCAGACGGCGGCGTCATCGCGGGGATCGAAGAGCACGACATCGTCGCTGCGCTGGCCGTCGGAGAACACGCTCTTCCAATGGAACGGGCGGCCCTGCAGGCGGGGGCGCTCGGGCTCGGCGAGGAGGTGGCGCAGGGCGTGCTGGACGGCCTCCCGGAGACGGCTTCACCGCCGACACCCATGTCGCGACGCTCGCCCACCCACTCATCTCCGGCGGTCGACTGGATCTTGTAGCCGAGCTTCTCCGAGAAACTGAGGAGGTTGCGGCGACTCAGCTCCTCGAGCGCCTCGGTGACCTGACTGACCTGGCTGCCCCGGTCGAGGCGATCGAAGAGGCACTGGGCGATCAGGTCGCGCGTGGTCGCGGGCCCCTCGTCCTGGACCTGCTCGAGCATGGCGACGACCTTGGCGACCCGGACCAGAAAGCCGGAGGCATCATCGGCGCACTCGGCGAGCAGGCGCCCCATGCTGCTCTGTGTCTCCGAGTCGAGGGCGGTGTGCTGGATCTCGTAGACGTGCTCGAGGGTGATGAGGTCGCCGACCTTCCGGTCGGCGAGGTGCTGGCTGCGAAACAGCTCGCCCAGCAGCTGGAGCAGGCCGCGGATCGCCTGGTCGTCGCCGGCCGCGCGCGTCGAGCGGTCGCGGATCTTCGACGTGATGTCCAGGATGAGATCGACGTAGCCCGGGAGCAGCGGGTAGACCTCGATGAAGTCCTCGGCGGTGATGGCCTCGCACTTGTATGCGAACAGCTTGAGGTCCGCACGGTGGGTTTCGAACAGCCCGCGCAGGGTCTTCTCGGCCGCGGGGGTCTTCTGCAGCAGGCGCCGATGGACCACGTCGCGGATGTTGGTGTTGTCGAGGTGGATCCGCAGCTGCGAGGGGAAGCGGTCCTTGGCCCACACCAGGAAGGCCTCACCGGCGTCCTCGTCGATCTTCTGCTGGCCGAGCGCCATTAGCCAGGCCTTGCCGCGCAGGCCGCTGCCGAGCGCGGAGGCGAAGGCACGCAGCCGGTCGAGCCGGTCCTTGTTGGCGAGCACGAACTGCGAGACCTCGTCGACGACAAGGAACAGGGTCGTATCGCGCCCGGGCCGGCGCAGGCGCAGCATGTCGCCGATCGCCTTGACGGCGTCGTCCGGCGACTCGGTGCGCGCGCTAGTGCCGGCGCGGACCTCGAACCAGCGGGTCGGGTCGACGTAGTGGTCGGGGAACATCCGCGACATCACCAGCGAGAAGTCCTCCTCGGCGAACTTGCGCAGCTTGGCCTCGGACCACGGCCTCTTGAGGGTGTCGCGGGCAACCTGCTCGAAGCGGGTCCACTCGCCGTCGCGCTCGAGCTTGAGCTCGAAGTCGGCGACCGTCGGACTACAGTAGCCAAGGCGCTCCTGCACCAGGCGGACGGCGGTGTGGTGCAGGTGCTCGCCGTCGCGGTTGGTGCCGGCCATGTCGAAGACGACGGCGATCGGGTCGATCTTGCGGCGCAGCGCGTCCCAGGCCTCGCGCAGCTCGGCGCGCCGCTCGGTGGTGTCGCGGGCGATGAGGGCCTCGGACAGCGCGCGGCCGTCGGGGAGCGCGACGCCGTCGAGCGCGAGGCCGAGGAGCTTGGCGAAGCTCGACTTGCCGGACCCGTAGAACCCGGAGATCCAGCAGGTCGGCAGATCGGGGCCGCCGACCTTGTCCAGCTCGGCGGTGATGGCCCGCAGCAGGTTGACGTAGTGCTCGTGGATCCCGATGGGGATCCGGCGCTTGTTCGGGTGACCGTCGTTCCAGCCGCCCGTGATGATGTACTCGGAGACCTCGCTGGCCAGCTTCTCCGGGCTCTGCTCGTTGAACCAGACGACCGGCGGGATGGGGCGGGTGACGTCGGCGAGGAAGAGGTCGCGGATGGAGGTCGCCTGGGTCATCAGTAGATCCGTGGTCGATAGTCACTGTCGGGATCGAGGATCCCCATGAATGAGAGCGAGCTCGGGCCGTGGCGAAGGCCCGGGTAGAGCAGCACCACCGGGACGTTGTCGGTGTGACCGGCGAGCTCGTGAAGCAGCGCCGAGGAGCGAAAGAACGGGTAGATCGCGCCTGCCCGCCCGATCAGCGCGAGGGTCCGATCGACCCGCTCGGGGTGGTCCTTGACGTGCTGGCGGATCATCGCGGCGCACTCGCCCGCGAGGCCGTCCTCGCCCTCGATCAGCGGGATCAGCTTCGACTTGAGGTACTCACGGCCGCGGGCCTGGTCACGCGCGCTGGTGCGACGCTCCATCTCCGTCACCCGCTCGAGGAAGTCGTCGTCCTCCGCGCGGATGCGGTCGAGCAGGATCTGGCGCAGTGAGATCGAGAGCACGAACCAGCCGCCCTTGCGCAGCTCGACGCCGAGGCGCTGGACCTCACCGCGCAGCGCGAACTCCTGCGCCGGCTCGTACTGGACGATGGCGAAGCGGTAGTTTCGCATCGTGCTGATCTGCGGGCCGTGCTCGTGGAGGAGATCGGCACGCAGCGCGGCGAACTTGTCCTTGAGCGACGACGACGGGAACAGGGGCTGGGTCATGACGAAGCTCCCAGGCGAAGGTCCGACGCGGCGAACAACTGCTCCGCGGCCCACCCGGCGAGGTCCTGGTGGCACCAGCCGAACTCGATCAGCTCGCCCTGGCGACGAAAGCGAAGCCCGTCCAGGCCACGGAGACGGGCGTCGAGCTCGGGGCCCTGCAGACCGACCGAGGCGAAGTAGCGGTTGTCGAGCAGACTGCCGGCGAAGGTGACCTCGCGCAGGAGGTACAGCATGTAGGTCAGCGCGGCGTCGCTCACGGGTGGGAAAGCGAGCGGGCGAGGGTCGCGGTTGCTGGTGACGAGGCCGGCCGCGAAGGCCGCCGAGAGCAACTTGCTGGCGAACTGGATCCGCGTGCTCATGGTCCAGCGACCGGGCCCCTGCTCACCGACCCAGGTGATCACTCCGTCACGGCGCACCTGCGGCCGGAGCTGGGCGTGACGGTCGACCAGGAAGGCGCCCGTGAAGTCGCGGTAGAGGGGGTCGGAGAGCTGCAGGTGCCAGTGACAGAGCACGCGCCGGGTGGCAGGGTCCATTTGCGGCCAGCGCTGGAGGACCGCGAGCGCGGCTGGGAACTCGGCGAAGCGGGCGCGAAAGTTGCTGATGAGCACCTTGACGGTGTCGAGACTGCGCGCGCCGAACCAGTACTCGTCGAAGGCCAGGGCGGGCGTGACAGAGGCGCCCGCGACCGCCGTGCGCTGCCAGTATGCGCGGGCGTCCTCGACCTCGAGCGAGCACTTGAGCAGGCGCGTGTGGACCTGGGTGGTCTCGGCCTGGCTCACTTCGCCCCCCGGTAGTGGGGGAGCGGGTACTTCTCAGGTAACCCCGCGAGGCCCGCGACGAGGCGGGTGACCAGCACGTCGAGCGTGGCCGGGCGCTCGCCGGTCAGGCGCCGCCCGATGGGCTCCACGACATGGTTGGCCTTGCCGTGCGTATCCACCCACGCGGCGAAGTCGCTGCGGCTCCAGCCTTCTCGATGATGTCCAGACCAGGCAGCACCGTCTGGGGCGGTTGCCTGGAACGCTTGAGCTCGCGCAGGCGCTCCTCGGCCCGCTCGTCGATCTCGAAACCGAGCCGGTACAGCGAGCAGACGCCATCAGGGTTGTTGACCAGGGCCCGCTCTGCGGCGTCGACGCGGCGCGCAGCCTCGCGTACCGCCTGAAGCACGGCCCATGGGGCAGTCGTCGGCAGCAGCCGCTGGAACAGGTCCAGGCCGCCGTACTCGCTGACAAGATCGCAGCGCCACCAGCCAAGCCGCCGCTCCTCGCCCACGTGGCCCTCGCCGGCCCACGCGACGACGATCTGGGCGGCCAGCAACCGGTCCACTTCTGAGGTGAGCGCGGTGATGCCCGGCCTGGTCGTTGCAGCTGTTTGTCCGGCCATGGAAGGTGGCGCTCCGTGCCGCCCGACGCCGGGGTGGACGTCTGCGAGCGCACTCTACCAGCTCAGGGGCGCGAGGTTCAATCCCCCACGCGCACTCGCGCGCGTAAGGCGCGCAGAGACAAGGGCTGAGTGTAGCCCCGGTTTCACGGCCGAGCACCCCACTACAGTCTCGATTTTTGCAGAGAAGGCGGGTCATCTCACCGACCCCGCATCATCGTCGCCGACGCGCGGGCGCGGGCGAGCTTGATCCGCCATCTCGAGGTGGGTGGTCGCGTGTGGCAAGCCTTGCGATGCACGACGAGCCGACACGACACGCGCTTCTACCCGCCTTGCCGGCGTCGAGGCGCGGCGGGTGAGCCCTACGGGTCCGGCGCTAACGCGCGTCCGAGCGCGGCGCCCACATCCCACATCGTCTGCGGTGACGCAGGCGCCGGGCACAAACTCGTGGTGCGGGCGGCGGGCCTGAGCAGTGGTACCTCGCAGACATCATGTGCCTGCGGGCTTCGGCCCGACTGGCCTGCTGGTTGGCGATCAGCCGCTGCAACGCCGCCCGCACTTCGTTGAGGCTGCCGCCGACCGAGGCTTGGAGCTGCGAGGATGTTGGCCGCCATCGCCGGGCGGCTGGCGAACATCGCCGGCTGGATCGACGAGGCCCTCAAACGCATCTTACCCGCCGCGCTTGCCATCCATAAATCGCTTAGCTGGGGGTGCGTCACTGGCAGGCACCGCCGGAGCTGAGCGTCGAGTTGGCGCGGAAGGTGTTGTGGGTATTCCACGAGGGCTGCTCGTACTGTGGAACGGTACCATCTTCATTGACGTTATTGACGTGGTAGGAGTCTTGGTTCCAGATCCGCCGGGCTTGGGGCCAGCGATTTTCTTTGTCGCCAATGACCTGCACTGTGGGGCCGTCTCCGTAGTTAGAGACGACGACAATCTCGGCCGAGCCATCGTTGTCCACGTCGGCAACCACGGGGTATTCTACATATGTCACTGATGAATGGGGAATCTGCATGAGAACCTGACCGCTTTCGCCAAATACGAAGACATTTTGTTCGCCGGCATAGACCACCTCAAAAATCCCGTCACTGTTGAAGTCAAAGGCCGAGCCACCGGCAAGGCCGGTGAAGTCAGAAATTGGAGCACTCCAAATTTCTGTCCCATCATTCACACGGGTGGTGGAGAAGATAGTGAGCCGGCTGGCGCCAAAGTCGCTGATGCCATCGCCGTCAAAATCCGCAATAGTCGACGCAAAGTAGCTGCCATTCAGAAACTTGCTTTTGACTTCACCCGTATGTTCGAGCACCACGATGCTATCGCCGGTCAATAAGACTTCGGGCTCAGAATCCTCGTCGAGGTTGGCAACCTGCGGCCAGGCAGTACCCATACCTGGAAGCTTGTAATAGACCGAACCATCGTGATGGTAGGCTGCGTCTTCAAGGATGAGTTCGAGATCACCATCACCATCAAGGTCTGCGGGCTGTGGGTGCGTCATCACATAGTCGGCGCCAGCCCATTGCAATACACCATGATGATCGAACAATTGGTATCCACTAAAGACTCGGGATCACCGTCATTGTCGAGGTCTGCAATGAGAAGCGAAAACCAATCAGATCCTGTACTAGATTCTGTGACAGTGGTGCTCTTCCATTTTTTTGCACCGTCATGGTCGAAGGCCATCAGGTAGGAGTCGAGGCCATCATAACCCACAGCGACGATGTCTGAGATGCCATCGTTATCGATATCACCGACGGCCGGAGTTGCGTATGGGTAAATAGCCTCCTCGATCTTGAAGTGCAACGCACCAGTAGCGCCGTCGAGCACATAGATATGACCGAAGCGATCGCTCGGATTAAGAAGGCCCTGATAAACAACAACGACAATATCAGGGGGTGTCACATAGGTCTACCACGCCGTCGCCGTTATCATCCGTAAGGCTGGCAACCAGCGGCGTGACCATGCTACCTTTACTGTCAGCTGGAGATGTCCACTCCCACTCGATGATTGGTTCGAAGGCTTCGGGTGGAGGCATCTTATCGCAGGCACCCACACCATCGCCATTCGGCTGAATCTTGCACCTGTTCACCGGTCCAGGGTCACCGGTGGTACTGCCCTCGCTGGTGCTGCTGGTGGTCATACCACTGGCGGAGACATCATTCGAAGTGATTTCACCAGTCATGCTGCCATTCGCGCTATCACTAGAAGTGACACCATTGGTGGGCATACCCATGGTGAAATTGCCTGTGGCGGGGTCGGCGGTGAGCGAGCTATTCACGCCCGAATCCGTCGCCGAATCACTCAAGGAGGTGCGGGTGCCGCCGTTGCCACAGCTAACCATCACACCGAGGGCTAAAATACTCGTCAAGGTTTCATATGTTTTCATGAGTGCATCACTTGTTGGTTACGGAGGTTGTCTGGAGGAGAGAGTCTTAAGTTCAGTGCAGGAATTTGGGGGCGAGGGTGAGTAGGGCGCGGCCCGAGAGCGGGAGGGCAGCGGCGGCGACGAACCAGCCGCAGCACCAGCCAGCCCTCGCAGCAGTGACCCATCAGTACGCAGCGAGCACCCGCACCCCCGCGTCCGCGCCCAGTTCGATCGACCCGAACCCGCCCGGGACGCTATCGTTCGGGCACACGCTCGCACACGTGTAGCTCAGCGCGAGCCCACAACTGTGACTGCACCCCCCGTACCACGCGCCGCTGGTCGACATGTGCAGCGAGGTCTCCGGATCCGCGGTCGCGTCCTCCCACATGGGATCGGGCGTGGCGACGTGGGGTTCCACGGCATAGGCCGACACACGCCCCGTCAGCGTGCCTACGAACACCCAGCCGGAGCCACCATAGGCGCCACCATCGACCACGACCGTCGGCCCGATGACCTCGCCGTCGAGCGGCATGTTGAAGAGCCGTCTGTCGACGAATTTGAGCTCACCGTCGCCGAGCAACCCGGGCTTCGGCCCGCGCGTGGCTTCCACGAGACCCGGACCCGGACCTACTACGTGACCGGGTCCGGGACCGTGTACCTGCTGGCCGCGCCAGGACAACGGGCCATGCTGCAGGCGGTCGAGGACCTCCCGCCCGAGGCCGTCGCTACTGGCCGCACGGTCGACATGCGCCTGCGGACCCTCGCCGACGTGGCCGACGATCTCGCCGCCGTCCGAGGAGCTCCGTCCGGCACGTCGGCGCCTTCCTGATCCCCGCCGCGCACCAACTAGATAGACCGGCTTTGCGACCGCGTTCCGCGGCCGCCAGGGCGTCTTTTGCCTCGAAGGAAGTGACCGACCGTGACCAGCAACTTCTCCTCCCTCTCTGTCCCGACCGACATCCCCTGGCGCCGGATCTGCGTGACCGGCGACATGCTCGACCCGGAGCCCTGCGACCTGATCGTGCCGCCGCGCTGGCGCTCGTCGATCGCCGTGTTCCGCCATGACCCGCCCGACGAGTTCCAGCCGCTGCCGCACTCGCGGGTCTCGTACTTGAAGGTCTGCGTGACGCTGGCCCCCTTCGCGCCAGAGCTGGAGGTCAAGCTCGGCCGGCGCGCCGCCGACATGCTCGAGGAGGCGTTCCCCTGCCACGGCGCCCTGCTGCACGTCACGGTCTCGCCGCCGGAGGCCGCCCGCGGCGGCGACCGCCGCGACTTCCCGTACTTCGCCGACTTCGAGCCGAAGAAGCGCGAGCTGTACGAGATGGTCTCCGAGACCGGCGAGGTACTGTCGGGGTCGAGCTCGACGCTCTCGGTCGGGAAGAGCTCGGCGTCGGCCCAGACGACGGAGAACTACAACATCGACAACGGCTGGAACTTCGGCACCAACTTCACCTACGGCGGCACCGGCGGCGGTGGTCAGGTCGGCGTGCAGAAGCAGGAGGGGACAATCTCGACGACGGGATATCAGACCAGCAACGTCCGCATGACCGACGAGAGCGTCGAGCGCCGCGAGCTGGCGTCGCACACGACCCAGCTCGCGCAGATGTACAACCTCTTCCAGGCGTTCCACGTCGGCACCAACCGGGCGCTGTTCTTGATGGAGCCCCGCCCGCACATCCGCCAGTCCGAGGCGACCTTCATCAACGGACCCCGCGCGCTCGAGGGCATCCAGGAGGTGTTCCTCGCGGTCGTCCGTCCGCGCGAGATGGATGGCTTCTGCGTCGGCGTGCTGCTCGAGACGGCGCACCTGTCCAAGGAGCCGGTGCTCGAGCACGAGGAGACGACGAAGGTCGTCGAGTTCCGCCTCACGGCCAAGGCGCCGAATCTCGACAACTCGATCGGCAAGGACTCCGGCGAGGGCAAGAAGTCGGCCATCGTCCACTTCGACGCGCCGAAGGGCTGGGAGATCGCCGGCTACACGACCGCGACGTTGAAGGGGGAGCGCGTCACCAAGGGCCCGACGGTGGTCCACGACGGCCACCACCTCACCGTCACCGGTGAGGTGAGCTGGCGCTTTGAGGAGGGCAAGATCAAGGCCGGCGAGCGCGAGGACATCTATCACGACGGCACGCTCGACGTGGACGTGGTCGTCAAGCTGCGGCGCAAGGAGGCCGAGGTCAAGGAGTACGTGCGCTCGTTGTTCCTGAGCGCGCGTCAGATCTGCTGCTGCGACAAGCCGGTCGACCTCGGCAAGCTCTCGTCAGCGTCCGTCACCTACGAGCGCCCGCTGGATCGCCGCATCGAGGTCCACCGTGGCGCGTCGAGCCCGACGCGGATGCAGGAGAGCCGGCGGCTCGCATCCAAGATCCGCGACGAGATGGTGCGCAGCACGACCAGCTCGGCCCGCGTGCCGGTCGGTGCGCGCCGCTACGAGGAGACCGATGCCTTCGCGCAGCGGGTGGCCGCGATCGTCACAACCGTGGAGGCGCCGATGATCTCGGTCGACGCTGCCGGCGCGCCGGGTGGCCCCGCGGCGAGCGGCGAGACCATCGACGCGATCACGCTGCTGCACGCGCCGGTGGCTACGACGGCGCGTCGTCTGGGGATCCCGGAGGCGCACGCGCGCCAGTTGCGGCTCCGGGCGATCGAGGCGCTCGCTGCCGGGGAGGAGGGCTGACCATGCCGCGCTACCGCATCCGCAACCGCTCCAACAAGCCGATCACCGACGGCCAGAAGAGCCTGCCGCCTGGTGGGGAGTTCGAGTTCGGTGATGTCTGCGCGGCCGTTCGTTTTGTCAACGGCGCCGGGACGAGCTTCCTCGAGAACACCCCCGGGGAGGTGGTCCAGCGGATCAACCGCGCGGCGGCGCGGGCCGGGTGCGGTGAGCAGGTCAAGGGTGCTGTCGTCCAACCGACCGAGGAGGGAGACCCCGAGGACAAGGCGCCGATCGGCGGCGACTCGGCGAAGGCTCAGGGCGCCCCGGCGCCAGTGGGTCAGGCCGCCGAGGTCAAGATCGTCCGTGGCGCCTACGGCGAGCCGGGCGAGGAGCGCACGCCGGCCGAGGCGCTCGCCGACCCCGCGCAGCCCGCGAGCGAGGGTCAGGTGCAGCAGCAGGCCATGGCCGAGGGTCAGGACCTCGAGACCGCGAGCAAGACCGTCGAACGCGGCCTGCGTGGCGACCCGCCGGAGGGCGAGGAGCGCAGCACCCACACCGGCGACGTCGCGCAGCAGGCCGCCCAGGGCGGCGACCCGGTCGACCTCGTCTCCGGCCGCCTGGCACTGATGTCGGTCGATCTCGAGGTGCCGTCGCCGTTCTTCGAGCTCGCCCTCGTGCGACGCTACCTGTCCGGCGCGCCGTTCTGGGGCCCCTTCGGCTTCAACTGGGACCACAACTGGAACGTCTACCTGCGCGAGCTGGCCAGCGGCGACGTGGCCCGCGGGACAGGTGCGCTGCACGAGGACGTGTTTCGCTGGAACGGTGCCACCTTCGTACCGCCGCGCGGCGTCTTCGAGCTGCTCGAGCGCCTGCCGAACCAGCGCTACTTCGTACGCGCCCGCCACGGCCTCGTCTACTTGTTCGAGCGCCCGCTGGGGTGGACCGACGCCGAGCGCATCCCGCTCGCGTCGATCCGCGACCGCTTCGGCAACCGCGTCGAGCTGCACTACGGCACGAAGAACCTCCTCGAGTCCGTGGAGGACGACGACGGCCGCGGCCTGCGCTTCTTCTACGGCCATTGCGGGATCCTCGAGGCGGTGGAGGATCACAGCGGCCGACGCGCCCGCTACTTCCACGACGACACCGCGACCCACTTGATCGGCTTCGCCACGCCGCCGATCACCAACTTCCCCGACGGCATCCTGACCGCGTACGAGTACCCGACGCGCGCCCCGCATCCCGTGTTGCGTCACTGCATCACGCGGATCATCGATCACGCCAAGCAGACCGTGCTCGAGAACGTGTACGAGGCCGACCCCTCGTCGTTCGCTTGGGGCCGCGTCGTCGCCCAGCAAGCCGGCGGTTTTGTGTTTCGCTTCGGCTACGAGCAGCTCCAGTGGGTCCCCGAGGCCGCCGAGTTCGTCAACGTGCCGGCCGTGCGCAGCTGCATGGTCGACCCGGGCGGCGCGCTGTGGACCTACACTTTCAACTACCGCGGCGACCTGCTGGACGAGCGCGTGCGGCTCGCGCGAGACGGCTCTTTTTCGGGTGGCGGTCACGCGGCGAGAATTCGACGCCGACGGCCACCTCACCGCGCTCCACACTGCCCGACGGCAGCCGCACCGGAGTGGACGTTCGACTCAGGCAACACGGACGCGCGCGCCAACCTGCTGCGCGTGGAGCCGCGCCGGCGGGCTGTTCCCGGTCCCGAGCCGCGTGGTGCTGCGCGCGACGTACGAGCCGACCTTCCAGCAGCCACGCGACCTGACCCACGAGACCGGCGCCAAGGTCCGCCTGCGCTACGACCTGGACCTCGCGCTCGGCACGCGCGGCGAGCTGCGCGAGGTCCACTGGCCGGACGCGACCCTCCCCGACGGCAAGCACCAGGCCGCAGTGACGCGCTACGAGTACGACGACCGCGGCCAGGTCATCCGCCAGACCTCGCCCGCCGGCCGCGTGGAGGCGTATGTGTACGAGCCCGCGGGCTCGTCCAAGACCGGCTTCCTCCGCGAGCAGATCGGCGATCCCGACGGCGTCCACCAGGTCACGGCGATGGACTATGATACCGCGGGCCACCTGTCCTCATGGACAGCTCCAGGCGGCGCGACCTGGCGTCACACCTACAATGCCCTCGGCCTCGTCGACGCGGTCGAGCCGCCCGCGATCGACGGCGAGGCCACGCCGACGCGCTACGAGTACGACTGGCACCAGCGCCTCCGGCGAGTCATCCGCCCGCGTGGCGAAGTCATGGGCGTGAACCTGGCGGGGCCGAATCTCGAGGATTTCTTCGAGTACACGCCGCTCGGCCACCGAAGCGGATCATCGTCGGCGTGAACACCGATCGGCCGCGCAGTGGCAGTTCGTGCGCGACTGGGAGAGGGCGCCGCTCCGCGAGGTCGGGCCCGACGGGCTGCGCACCACGAGGGTGTGGGACGAACGCGGGTGCCTGCTCCGCGAGATCCTCGGCGAGGGTCTGCCCGAGGCGTTGACGGCACGGACCGTCTACGACATCGTCGGCCGCGTGCAGCAGGAGTTCCACGCCGACGGAGCGGCCCGGAGCTTCGAGCGCGACCCCTGGGGCCGCGTGACGCTGGCCGTGCTCGAGGGTGGCGCGCGTGTGCGGACGACGTGGGGCCCGATGGACCGCGTGCTCGGCGAGGACATCGAGGGCGACCCCGGCGACGGTGGCCCGGAGCGCCTGCTCGCACGTATGAGCCTCGCGTACGACGAGCGCGGCCGGCTCCTCCGCAGCACGGTCCATGCCTTCGTCGCCGATCCCGACGACGGGGCAGCGCTGACGTCGACGCGCTGGCACGACGCCGACGGGTTGTGCGTGCGGCGCGTGGAGCCGACCGGGGAGGCGTGGTCGCTCGAGTACGACGGCCTCATGCGCCTGCGCGTCACCGAGGACCCGCTCGGCAACCGCAGCCGCGTCGACTTCGGCGTCAACGGTCTGCCCGAGCTCGTCACCGAAGATGACCAGGGCCCCGACGGTCAGCGCACGCGCTCGACCAAGCTCATGCACGACGCTCGCGGGCGGCTCACGAGCACGCTGCGGCCCTCGGGCGCCGTGCGCAGCTTTCGCTGGGACGCCCGGGACCTCATGGTCGAGCAGACGGACCCGCTCGGCGTCATCACCCGCCACGGCTTCGGCCTGCTCGGTGAAGCGATGCGCCAGCACCTCGACCCCGGCGGCCTCGATCTCGTTTACAGCCAGGAGTTCGACCTCGCCGGCCGCCCCCGCACGGCGACGGACCCGACCGGGAGGGTGACGAAGCTCCAACACGACGTGCTCGGCCGCGTTCGGACCTTGACCCTCCCGGACGGCGGGCAGGTCATCCTCGAACTACGACGCGAAGGGTCGCCTGGCGAAGCTCACGCGTCCCGATGGCGCCGAACTCACCCACACCTTCGACGCCGCCGGTCGCCTGGCGACCCTCGAGGCCAAGCCCGGCCCCGGCTGCACACCTGTCCCAAAGCACAGCTACAAGTACGACGCGCTCGGCCGCCTCGTGCAGGCGAGCGCGGGCGACGAGGTCGTGACGCGCCGCTTCGACAGCCTCGGCCGCCTGCGACACGACGAGCTCGCCGGCCGCGCCTTCGCAGCGGACATCGACGACCTGCAGCGGACATCGACACTCCGCTTCCCGGATGGCCGCGAGGAGCTGCGCCAGCTCGACGCCCTCGGCCGCACGACGAGCATCACCCTGCAAAAGCCCGGCACCTCCGCGGTCGGCCCGGCCAGCGGCGCCCCGGGCACCGTCCTGTGCGAGCTGACATACCTCGGCCCCGCTCGGGTGCACGCGCTCCTGCGTGAGAACGGAGCGATCACCAGGCATCACTACGATGACGAGGGCCGCCTCACCGACCTCGAGCACATCGACGGCACTACCCAGGCCGTGCTCGCGCGGACCCGCCTGCGCCACGACCGGGCCGACCGCTGCCGCGTGCAACAAACCCTCCCACAGGGCACCCGCGTTCACGACTTCGACGCCCGCGGCCGTCTCACCCTCGGTGCGGGCAAACTTCCCGCTCGTGCTTGCGGAGGCCACGAGCCAGGCCGACCATGACACCGCCATCGCCGCCGCCGAGCTGGCGCTGCGGCCGCGGAGCTGACGCAGAGCTGGACGCTCGACGGCGCGGATACACGGCTCGGTGAGATCGGGGTCGCATTTGGCATCGAGACGATCTTCACCTACGAGCAGGGTCCGCATCACGCGACCACGGCCGTCGATGATGCGACGCTCGTCTACGACGGCGACGGCCGGCGCACCGCCGAACAACACCGTCACATGATCTACGATGCCCTCGGCCGCGTCGTGCAGATCGAGGACGCCGACCACAGCATTCTCGCCCAGCACCGCCATGACCCGCTGGGTCGCTGGTCCGGCGGCCTCCTGGACGGCAAGAGCACCCGCCGATTCTCCTTCGGCGAGCATGCATTGCAAGAGGAGAACGACGATGCGGTCGTCCTTCGCCAGGCCCTCCACGACCCCGTCGCGCTCGCCCCCGTGATCGTGACCGAGGCGAGCGGCCGCCTGCATCTCCACGAGGACCCCGCCGCGAACCTCGTCCTCATCACGGATGACAACGGCACCCCTGCCGAACGCTATCAATACGACGCGTTCGGCGACCCGACGATCTTGAACGGTGGCGGCGACATTGTGCCGCCCGCGAGCGCCGTCGACCAGGGTCCGCGTTTCGGCAGCATGCCCTACCTCGGCGGCCCCGGCCTCTTCGCCGCGGGCGCCCGACACTACGACCCCATCACCGGCGTGTTCCTGGCCCGCGATCCGAACCTGCACGCAGACAGCCCGTCGCCCTACGCCTATTGCGGTCACAACCCCGTCGGCCGCATCGACCCCGACGGCGCGCTGTGGGGCCCGCTGCTGTTCGGCGTGTTCGGAGCCGCCGCGAATGTCATCGGCCTGTGGCGCAGCGGCGCCGACTTCGACGCCTGGGACGTTTTCGCCGCGGGCGCGATCGGGTTCGGCGCGGGCTTCATCGGCGCCGCCACCTTCGGCCGCGCCGCGGCGGGCATCACGCGCGGCCTGCTCAGCGTCGCCGGCCGCGCCCCGGTCGCGCTCGGGGCCAAGACCTCGATCGCCATCAGCGTCGGCAGCGGCGCGGGCGCGGGACTGGTCAGCGGCGGCGTGAGCGGCAGCCTTGCCGGTGCTGCCGGGGGCGCCTACGCCGGCCTGCGTGGTGGCGGCGACGCGTGGGCCCTCGCCAGTTCCGGCGCCGCCCGCGAGGGTGTCGCCGGCATGGCAGCGGGCCTCGTGGGCGGCGCCCTGTTCCAGGGCAGCCTGCGCGCAGGGGCGATCCCGCGAGGCACGTGGGCGTCGCTTGAGCGCGAGTTGGGCGGCAAGAGCCCGGTCCAGATGTATGCGCGGGCCGTCCTGAGCCCTCACGGTCTCGGTGCCGCGGGGATCGGCTACGCATCCGGATTCGCCGGGGCCGCGGCCGGGGAGTTGTGGTCCGGTGCCGATGGGCACCAGGCGGCCTCGGCGGGGAGCGAGTCCGGCGTTCGCGGTGCGGCCCTCGGACTCCTCGTCGGCGGGCTGAACCCTGTCGGGATGCAATACTGGCGACTACGATTCAGTCCGGCCGCCGCCCGGGGCCTCAATCAATCCCACCGTGATTTTCGCGGGACCCACCATCAGCGCAACTGGGCCCAGTATCCTGAATTGGCGACGGCCTCATCGCAGCGCGCGCCGGTGTTCGACCGACTGGTCGCCCGTTTTACGCGCGGCAACGTCTCGGGCATCGGTTCGCTTTACCGGCAGCCCGACAACCCGCAGGGACACTCTGACATGCACGCTCAGTGGCAATTCGGGCAGCCTGGAGGCAGAGGGGCGTGGAGGAGCTGGTCGACCCACGGCCCCTGGACCCCCGACTGGAACCCAAACCTCACCATAAGCGCGTTACCGACGAATCATGCGCACAAGAAGGAGCCATGATCTCACGCCTTCGACACCTATTCACCCGCTCGAACCCTCCCCGACACCGAGCCCAGTCCCGTGGATCGATGACTCGTGTGGGCGGTGTGGTCCCGGTGGCCGGCCAAGTCCGATGACTCTCCGATCTGGGGAACCACGGCTGCGAGAGGCCACTGAGGACGATCGCCGCCGGGCTGCGAGGCGACCTCCGCGAGGAATTCCCTGGCCCGACAGGTTCGAGCGAGCAACACGCCCGACGCTCGCCGGCACACCGCCTGCCGCGCTGGGAATATTACGACCATGCTGGCCCATTTGTTGCAGCACTTTACCACCCTGATCAATCCTCAGGAGCAGGCGAAGCGCTCGATGCGATCGAGGCGACCGCCGGTCCGCTCGACACATCACACCCGAGGCCGACCTCTCCGAGGACTGGACACCAAAATCGCCGCAGCATCTCGCTGAGGTCGTCCAGATCGGCTACCGGGAGGAGATCGCCCTCATGCGTCGCGATGGCGGTTTGGGCGACGGCTTCAACGTCTTTCAATGCCGCCGCTGTGGCCGAGTTTACATCGCGTCGTGCGAGACATGAACCCCATCCTCCTCTCGAGTGGCCTACCTCGCGGTCTGGACGCCCGTCACGTCCATTCGCCATCCTGTCCTGGTCGTTTCCGGGCCCGTAGCGGCTGGGGATGAACTCCATCGTGTAGGTAGCCCAGCGCTCGCAACCGCTGACGCCGACCTGCTTGGGCATGTCCGACCAGCATCGTCGAACAGCGAGGATCGTACTTGAGCTCGGGCCCGGGGCACCTGAGGTCGTACGCGGCTCGACGCTCCAGCTTGCCTAGGAGTTCCTCGGTCTTCGCCTTCTCCAGGGTGAAGCCATCCATCTCGACCGCCTGCCCGGCCGCACAGCCAACGCCAAGAAAAATGGAGCAAGAAATGGTAGCGATTCTCACTGTTGACCTCCGTGGTCGCTCGCCCTTCGGCGATCGGTCTCCTCGCAATCTACCTACTTCGGTAGGTGACGTCAACGAACCGTCACGAGCCGGATCGACCTCGCAGGGTCAAGCGGCCGTGGCGCGCAGACCGAGGCGCTCTCCCGCGAAAATCCTGTTACTCGGCCTTTGAGCGGCGCCTGCGGCGGAACATCAGACCTGGCGTCTACCACGACCGGGCTTACGACCGTCCCGCTCACCACGTCGAGTTTGACGGGTTCAGCTCGGAGAGCTCGACGGGCCGGAGCTCAGGGAGTACGACGAGCGCGTCCAGCGGCACCGAGTCGGCGTCGAGAACCTGGGCACCTCCACAGGAGCGAGCCGGACCTGCCCGGGCCCGACACCTCCGGACCGGCGAAGGGCTGCGGCAAGATCGACATCCTGTTCGTCATCAACGACGCGGGTGGCCTTGACTGGCCGATGGCAGCGGACAGCTACGCCGACGCGTTGAGCATCCGCAGCGGCACGGCGGCGTTCATCGCCGCGATGCAAGAGCAGGCGGCCGGGTACGACTTGCACGTGATGGCGGTCAAGGGCGACCCGGCAGTGGCGGCGCTAACGGGGGTTTCGATTGCTGCGACGGCGAGAATTTGTGTGACAAATACGGACCGTTCCCGTGATCTGTACCCGGACTTTGTCACCGAATGCGACTCCGCGCTCGGCGCGGGCGTGCGGTACCCGGCGGGGTTCATGGCCAGCAACCGCGACTGCGAACTCGTCGACGATCGCCGCTACATCACCGCGGAGCAGCCCGACTTCGCCGCTGCCGCGGAGTGCATCCTGAACGTCGGGCAGACGGGGGGTGAACAGAAATACCTCAGCGCCATGTCCCAGGCCATCGGTCCTGCTCTTAACGCGCCAGACAGCTGCAACGCAGGCTTCTTGCGTCCGGACGCGATGCTCGTGGTCGTGGTCCTGGCCGACGAACCGGACGACGCTTCGCCAGGTACCCCGGAGGGCCTGGCGGCGAGCCTGATCGCCGCCAAGGGCGGATACACAGACGGCATCGTGGTCGTGGGCATCCTGGGCTCCGTGCAATCGACGCCGCCCGACGCGAACTGCTATGACGGCCCCGAAGAGCGCACGCGAGAGTTCGTCGAGGGCTTCCCGAATCACGTGCTCGGTTCGTTCTGCGCCGAGTACATCGGCGCCAACCTCGTCGCCGCGCTCGACGTGATCCAGGCGGCTTGCGGGGAGTTCGTGCCGCCCGGATGATCGATGGAGGCCACGTCGGGCGTCAGGCGCGCTTGGCACGTGGGCAGGGACCTGTTAGCCTCGCACTCGTGATCCCCCGCGAAAGCTCCTGCTGTTCGGCTCCTGAGCGCCGCCTGTGGCGGGCCGCCCAGTCAGACGTCCACCACCACCACTGATCACGACCGTCTCACACACCGCGGGAGCTCGACGGGCCGAGCTCGGGGAGCCTGACGGGCTTGAGCTCGGAGATCTGACGAGTTCGTCCGGTGACTCCGCAGCGTCGTCGAGCTCCACCACGATCGGCGAGCCAGACCTGCCCGGCTTCGAGACGCTCGGGCCGGTGAAGGGCTGCGGCAAGATCGACATCCTGTTCGCGATCAACAACGGGGGCACAATCGATGGATCTGAGCTCGAGGGCAGCACGAGCGACGCGTTGCGCATCCGGAACGGCACCGCCGCGTTCCTCAATGCCATGCAGGAGCAGGCGGCCGAGTACGACTTGCATGTCATGGTGGTCAAGGGCGATCCAGACTGGCGCGGCTACTTCGGCTATTCGAGCTGTTGCGTGCCGGACAAGCCATGTGATGATTATGGGCCGTTTCCCTGCGATCCGAACCCCAAGTATGTCACGGATTGCGACTACGAGCTAGGCGCTGGCGTACGCTACCCTGTGGGTTTTATGGCCAGCAATCAGGACTGCAGTCTGGCCGGAGGACATCGTTATCTGTCCGAGGAACAGGTAGACTTCGCCGCGGCGTTCGAGTGCATCTTGAACGTGGGACAGACCGGCGGAGCTCAGTACTATCCGAGGCCATGGTCAAGGCCGTCGGACCCGCCCTGAACGCCCCGGACGGTTGTAACGCAGGTTCCTGCGCCCAGACGCGATGCTCAGGTCGTCGTCTTGTCCGACTATGCGGATACCAACTCGCCAGGGACCCTGAAGGGCTGGCTGCGAGCCTGATCGCCGCCAAGAAGGGGTATACGGATGGGATCAGGTCGTCGGCATTCTGGAAAGTGTCGACACGGATCCGCCGGATGGCAAAGACTGTGGGGAAGATCCTGAAGACCGACGCGAAAGTTCGTGGAAGGGTTCCCAACCCATGTGTTGGGCTCCATCTGCGAGGAGGATATCGGAGTTCGCCTCGCCGCTGCGGTTGAGGTGATCGAGACGGCGTGCGCGGAGTTCGTGCCGCCCGGGTGATCAGTCGAACGCGCGGAGCCAGCCCCGGCGCACGACGGTCGGCATCCCATCTTGCAGGATGACCGCCGTCTCATAGCCCACGACCAGGGTCTGGTCGAACGGGTTGGCACGGACGCGGTGAGGTTCGTCGGGCCGGTTGTACGGGCCCTGAAAGAGGATGCCACCCTCCCCCTGACCACGACGGAGCCACATGTCGAGATTGTCCAGGCCCGCTGTGGTGACCGAGGCCACTGTTACGGCGGACCCATCGCTGAGAATAGCGACCCCCATACCCTTATTGTCGCCGACCTTGGGGGATTGCTCTACCTCCAACTCGCCGACCTGGTAGCCCGCGGGATCGACCACCAGCGAGAGGATCTTGCTATCTTGATTGGGAGACTCGCGCCACCAACCTGTCAGTCTGAGGTTGCCCATCTCATCGACCGCGCCGTCGAGCGCTCCCGCGCTCTGCATCAAGGGAAGGTCCGCCTTGAACGGCCATTCATCCGTCTCCACAACGTGATGCTGGGCGTCGAGTTTGACCGCCGCGGCCCTCGGCCTATTGTCCCAGGAGAGCGTCCCCACCAGCGTCACAGTGCCGTCCTGGTTCTGGACGATCGTAGACGCGATATCAGGGACTTTTGGGAATCCGTAGGTCAACCCCGCCCCGGCCGCCAGTTCGTTCTCGCCAGGTGTGTATGTATAGACTTGGTGGGCCATTTCCAGGTCGTTGTTATTGACGATGCGCTGGCCGGCGACCTCGAATTGCCCGTACTTGTTGACGAGCATGTCGTTCCCCAGTAGGCGACGAGTGCATCGTTCGACTCGGCGAGGACCGGCTGCACCTCGGTCTCGTCGATGAGGGCGGTCCAGAGGCTCGGCCAGAGTCCCGTGGGGCCGTAGCCCCCCGTTAGTACGGCCCGGTGCCCGTCGTCCGACGCGACATCGATGCCGCTGCAGCGGCCGGTCTGGTCCTTGCCGCGGGAGATCGTCTTGCTGAAGAGCTGCTTCCCCGCGGGGCTGTAGTGGGCGACCCACACCGCCGTCCCCCGCTCAGGTTGTCAGTGTAGCCGCAGACCCACCACGAGCCGTCCGAGGCCGCCGCGGCGTCGGCCGCCTCCGCGTTTCCCTTGAACGCCTCGTGGACCTTCGACCAGGCGACCGACCCCGGCCTGGGAGGGGCCACGGAGATCCCTGGTCCGTCGAAACGACCTGACCCGCCGTGTCCTCGCACTCCGCGGCGAGGGTGTGATCGCCGGCCTGGTCCTGCGACTTCACGAGCCACTTCGCCACGAACGGCGGCTCGGTCGCGGCCGCGAGCAGCTGCCCGTCGACGAGGAAGCGCAGCTCAGCGACTCCCACGTCGTCGGTGCAGTCGGCGCTTAGCTCGATGAAGCCGGCGGCGAGCACCGGGTCCGGCGGGACGACGAACTCGCCGAGCACCGGAACCTCGTCGACCCAGGGCTCGGTGGTGCTGGTGCTGGCATCGCTGCCCAGCCCGGCGTCGGTCGTGAGCCCATTGTCCCCGCTCGACGCGCCAGCCTCCGCGCCACCACCAGGCCCGGCGGTCGTGGTCGGCGTGCCCTGGCCCGAGGTGGTCACCGTGTCGCCGTCGGATTCGCTGGCGCTCTGGCTCGAGTAGGTGCCGCCGTACTTCTCGATGAAGTCGGCGTAGGTCTGCTCGACAGGGCACCCGGCGAGGACGATGAGACCGGGAGAGAGGAGGATGCTCAGGGGGCGGTGCTGCATGGGGCTCCAACTAGAAGCGAGTGGTAAGGAAGAGAGATGCGCCGGTGGGCGTCAGCGCGGGCTGAAGGGCGAGCTTGGAGACCTTGCCGCGACGGGCGCGGCGGACGATCAACGCCGTGACCCCCGACAGCACGAGCACGCCACCGGCGATGCCGGTGGCGATCGCCGTCGTGCGATGGTAGCCGCCGACATAGGCCAGCGAGTCCGCGAGCGCCCGCTGCTCCGGCGTGGGCAGGGCGTCCGGCTGCATCATCACGGCCGCGCCGATGGCCTTGATGCCGTCGTCGCTGGCGCGGCGCATGAACAGCGCGTAGGTCATGGCGCCGAGGAGCACGCCGCCGATGCTCAGGGTCGTCGCGCCGACGATCAGCGCCGGGCGGCCACGATCCGGCGGCCGCGGCAGCGCCACGATCTTCGCGGGCGGCGGTCGGAGTGGTGCGGGCCGCTCGACTTGCATCGGCGGTCCGTCGCATGTGGGCTCGCCGAGGCGAGGCTTGTGCTGGGAGATCTTCAAATTGACCTGTCGCAGCCGCGCCTTGATCCCCGGGATGTCCTGGAGGTCGGTGTCCTCGCCGAAGGTGATCAGCAGGGTCTCGAGGTGACGCACGAGCTCCGTGCGTGCGAGGCAGAGATGCTGGATCTCACCTGTCTTTGCGTACAGCTTGCCCAGCGAGCCGCGCAGCGACCCGAGGATCATGTCGCGCGCGTGGAGATCGACGCGGGGGTCCATGCTCGCGTAGGAACGCTTGAAGGCCACGTACGCAGCCTCGAAGTCGCCCGCCTCGTACGCCTTCATACCGTCCTCGTTGTGCCGCGCGGCCTCCGGCGGCAGCTCAATGTCGTTGAGGTCGACGGGCTCGGGCTTCGCCGGAGCCGCGAGCGCCGACGCCGGACACGCGAGCGCAAGCACGAGGGTCATGCAGAGACATCGGGGCTGGCGGGTCATGGTGCCTCCTTTTCCGACTCGAAGGTGAAGACGTGGCGGACCCATTCGGCCTGCGCGCCCGTTGCGTAGCGCCGGACCCGGATGGCCGCGGTGACGCACTTGGCGAGCGTCGAGTCGCTCTTGCCGGCGATCTCCACGGCCAACGCCTGACCGTCCGGGGCGATACGAACGCGGGTGCGAAGTTGCGTCATCTCGCCGCCGCCGAGCTCGTCCTGGCAGTCTCGAACCCCGACGATGACCTTGTCGAGCGAGCGCTGCACCTCACGGTGACGTGACCGCGTGACCCGGCGATCGTCCTCGGGCGGCGAGGCTGGGGGCTCTGGCGCGACGGGCAACGGTGGCGTGACCGTGGGCGGTACGGGCGTCGCTGCAGGCGTCGGTGGCTCCGCAGGGATCCTCGCCTGCTGGGCGATGCGCAGCTCCTGCGTGGTCCGAGCGAGCGACGCCTGGGTCTCCTCGAGCGCTCCTTCGCAGGATTCAGCGGCGGCCTCGGCCTCGGCGAGGCGGGCAGGCGCGGCGAGCATGGACTCGCCGATTCGCTGGGAGGCGAGGGTCACGCCGACACCGCCTACCAGTCCAGTCGTGAGCACCAGACCGATCATGTGGGTCGTCAGCCAGTTGGGGGCGGCATGTGTCGAGATCGGTGGAGGGGCTGCAGAAATGGGCAGCATGAGCGCGACGGCCGGGGCTGCTCGATCCGACGCTGACTCGTTCGCATCATCCTCGGCTGTCTCGGTGGTCGTCGGCACCGGGCCCGTGGTCGTGCCTCGCAGGGCGACCACTGGCGCCAGCATCGGCTCCTCGACGCCCTCGTCGGCGGGCGCATCGGCGCGAACGATCTCGAGGAATCGAGCCCGGGGCTGATCGTCCGCCCCCTCTTCGTCCAGATCTTTTGGAGGGCGGAACGTATCGAGGCGTACCAGCTTCACCGGCCGCCTTCGGCGGGGCGACGGCGCGTCGGGGTCCTCGCCGCGCTGGGCGAGGATACAGTCGTGGGCCAGCTCGAGGGCGTCCCGAGTGCCGCCATCGTCTGCGTGCGGTGTTCCGGGTCGCTGCGCAGCGCGCCCCCCAGCGCCTCGTCGAGCTCGATGTACTCGAACTCCGGGCATGAGCTCGCGGACGCTGCGCGCCCGTTTGCGGTCGCCATGGCGAAACGGGTGCTTGTCGGTCAGCAGCTCGAACAGCACCACGGCGACGGAGAAGACATCGGTGCGGGCGTTCGGCGACACGAAGGGCTCGCGCAACAGCTCGGGCGCCATGTACTCCGGGTTGCCGAGCTGTACCCCGGCGGGTGTGGCCATCCGCGATCCCGGCGGCTCGGCGAAGCGCTGGGAATGCCTGGAGTGGAACGTGTCCTGCAGACGGCAGACCCCGAAGTCGATGACCTTGACCAGCCCGTCGGGCTCGACCATCACGTTCGAGGGGGTGAGATCGCGGTGGATGACGCCGAAGTCATGTGCGACCTCGAGGGCCCGGCAAATCTGCAGCCCGATCTTCACTACCGCGAGTGCGTCCATCCCCCCGACCCGGGCCCGGAGGTCCCGCAGGTTCTCGCCCCGCAGGTTCTCCATGACGATGAACAGTTGACCATCCGGCGTCTTGTCGCAGTGATGGACCCTAACAATGTTCTCATGCTGAATGCTGGCCAACACGAGCCCTTCACGCAGGAGACGCTCCTGGCTGTCGACACGCAGGTTCAGCTCCGGGTTCAGCACCTTGACGGCCAGGTCGCAGCGCAACCGCAGGTGGTACGCGAGGTACACTTTGCCCATGCCCCCCTCGCCGATGAGCTCCCGCATCTCGATGCCGCCGGGGAGCACGCGCGGCGAGGGCCCGGACTCCGGCACCAAATTGGGGGCATCTGGGTCGTCGTCGTCGAAGGGGTCGTACGGGTCTGGCTCGCCGCCTTCAACGTCCTCGAGCTCGTCGTCGTTGTGCATGGTGGGCCGCCTCACGGTACCAGATTCGCGCGTGGACAGGGCTCAGACTTCCCAAAACGCCACAAAATAGGCGCTATTTTTTGCCGCCATGCCGGCCCTGGTCTCCGACGGCAAGTCCGGCGAGGCCCGATGATGTCGCGGTTACCCGGCCCGGCGCGGGCGAGGTGCGCGTCGCGTTGGTCGATGACGCCGAGCGCCGAGCGCGGGCTCAGGGTGAGGATGTCGCCAGCCACGGACCACGGCGCCCCGGCCCGACGTCGCCGCGCGGCTGCGGATGGTGCGGTCGCCGAGCGCGACGATGATGGTCGCGGGCCCGGCCCGGAGCTGCGCCGCGGACGAGGTGGTCATGCGGCCACCCCGTCACCCGTCGACGCGGCGAAGGTGTGCCCGCAGATCGTCGTGTAGAGCTCGCCGAGAAGGTGCTGGCAGCGGGGTGAGAGCACGGCGCGGTCTTCCTCGATGACCAGCAGCGCCTCGCGCCGGAGCCGTCCACGTGGGCCACTTCGACGCCGACGAGGCCACCCCACAGCACCTCGTCCAGGACATCAAGCGCGTCGTCGGTGAGGTCGCGCAGAGAGCTCGGTGCGTCGAGCACCCGCGCCGCTTGCAGCAGCACGCTCGGGAGGAAGATCCTGCCGTCCATCAGCTCGTGCGGCACGCCCAGCGGCAGCGAGTCGACACGCGTCAGGATGGGGCCCGCCATGCCGCCCCGGACGACCTCGAAGACCTGGCCGTCCATGCTGACGAGGAAGGTGTCCTCGTCGCCGACGGCGTAGAAGCCCGGCACCTGCTGATCCGACATGACACGCCTCCTCGCGCGCGGCGCTCATGGGCCGCGTCGCACTACGGGTTCATCGTGCATGCAACGAACGCGTGCAGCAAGGCGAAGGCGCGGGCGCGCGAGCACCGACGATCGATCGCGGTAGTTGTAAGGTAGGGCTCGATTCGCAAAGCAGGGGTCCGAGAAGAAAGCTCGCCGTCGACGCGGAGGTGATCTCCGACGCGGCTACTCCGACGGCTCGGGCTCCGTCGCGGCGCTGCGTGACCATCGGATGTCGAGCTTGATGATGCGGCGCTTGAGCGCGTGCCGGGTGACGCCGAGGATCTTGGCGGCGCCGACGATGTTGCCGGCGAGGCCGCAACGACGAGCCAGGGCCCGCGCCGGACGTGGGTTCGCCACGACCCGGCCGTGCCGGCTCAACCCAGTGGCGGCGGCCCTCGGGGACCCGTGTCACCACATTCTGGCTGCGCTCCTAGCCAGACCTCGGCGGGCCGTAGTTGTTCGGCGCAGGCGAGGCCGTGGAGGGCGCCTGTCTCGGGGTGGCACAGCACCCAGTGCTCGCCGCTCGATTCGACGGATCCCGACTCGGCCGACCATGCGATGACACTTCGCACCACGGCCTGGACCAGCCTCGGGTCCTCGACCTCGAACAGCGCCATGAACACGACGGTGGCGAAGCTCCAGCGATCCAGGCTCAGGGCCCACCCACCCGCAGTGCGCTTCAAGAGCGTGTTGGCGCTTGGCCCGATATCGGGGCGACCTGCGTCGATAGGATGCGGGCCCACGTCGGCGTCCGTATGCGGGGCCGCGTCGGTGTTGGGGTCCACGTCGACATACGCGCTCGCGTGGATGTCGGAGCTCGCCGCCCCGGCTTCGCCGTCTTCAGGCTCGTGGGCGGCCTCGGAGTCGCCGTCGACAGCGGCCGCCCTGCTGTCGTCGACAGCGGCCGCCCTGTCGTCGACGCTTCGTTGTTGGCCCTCGCCGCGCTGCTCTTCATGCTGGTGAGCGTCCGCCCGCCCCTGCTCGTCGGCCCCAGCACCATCCGGCCCGCGCGGCCCCTCATCCGCCGCCTGGGTCGCAGGTATGTCCGGGACGTCGGCCACCTGGATCACTGCATCGAGGCGCTGATGCAGCCGCACGATCTCCTGGGTCATCAGGGACAGGGTGCCGAGCACGAGGGCGATACACGCCTGTATCGGCTCCGACGGCGAACCTCGCCGGGCGGACGTGTCGGCCGCAGCGGCGCTACTCGTACCAGGCACCGGGTCCGCTGGCTCACCGGCCGCCGCTTCGGCGGGCGCCGCCGGCTCGTTCGCCTGCGCCTGCTGCTCCGTTCCCGCCGCCGCTGATCCAGACCCCTGCGCGTCGCCCGGGGGACCCTCGGCCGCGAGCGTCGATCGCCTGCGCAGCGGCGTGTCGGTCCACTCGAGCAACGAGAGGTGCTTCGGGTTCTTCGGGTCCAGCGCGGCCACCACGTCGACATTCCACCGCTTCGAGATCTTCCTGCCCTTCGCGGGTTCAGGTTGCGACACAAGCGGGCAGCCGAGCAGCAGGAAGATACGCAGCACCGCAGCGAGGGCGCCCCTCGGGAGCACGACGCCGTATGCCCTCAGGGTCTCGCGCATGTCTCTCTCTCGCCCGCCCAGGTCGCCGCAGCCGCCAGCGATCGCCTTCAGGAGCCCGGCCGTGACAGCGGCGGTCTCCTTGCGGCCCTCGAGGTAGCGGCCGGCGAACGCGGCGTTCGGCAGCTGGGCCTTCTGGTGGAGCTGCTCGAAGGCGATCGCCAGGATCGACATGCACCGCTGCTCCGCGACGACCCCCGCGGCGAGGCGCTCGTGGTGCTCCTGGACCACGTCGTCGCAGTCCTCGACCTGCCGCGACGGCGCTCGCCCCTTCCCCCGGGCACGCGGGGCCTGCGGCTGCTCGACGGGGTCCTCCCCGCTCTGGATCCGCAGGGCGTTGTCCAGATCGAAGGGCGCCCAGCTCGCCTCCGCGAAGCGGGCCCAGGTGCGGGTCGCACCGTCGGCGACGGTGACGCAGAACAGCAGCCCACCGTCTATAGAGGCGACGAGGATGGTCTCGCCCTCGCAGTCGCACACGCCCATGAGGAACGGCCTCGCCGTCGCCCGAAACTCGCGGGGCTTGCCGCGAAAGAACACCCGGAAGGGCTCGACCAGCGCGAGCGGAGCGGCCTTGTACCTGACGCACTGCGCGTCCACGTCCGCCGCGTCGGCGAGCGTGAGGAGCGTGAGCCGCCCGTCCGGTCGGACGAAGGTGATCGCCTGACGGCCCCGGCGGTCGAGGCCATCGCTATCGCCGCAGATGGCGATCACGCCAGCGTCGACGCGCAGTCGACGGAGCGGCACGCCAGCGCCGCGAGCGAGATACTCGCGGTGCTCCTCATGTACACGCTGGATCAGCGGGTCGAGACGATGCGCCACAACACGGCAGACGCTACGCGACGGCCCCAGCAGCGTCCAGACTCAATTTGCGCGCCTATCTGCGCTGATCAGATGGAGGCGATATAACTGCGTTTACCTCGCACTTGGCGGGCGCTTGGCTCGACTTGCGCAACAAATGCCGAGGACATCCGGCGCACTTGAACGGCAAATAAGGGCTCGGGTGAGCACGAATCAGCCCGCGGGCGTATCTACCCACTATCGCTATTGCCCGCAGCGGGCGAAAATACTTCTCACGGCCTCCGGAAAAACCTGGCATCGGTGGTTTCTCAGGGTCCGGTGCCGCGAATCGTCGTCACATCAGTCAGCGGGGAGCTCGTTCGAAACCTCTGGGTACCGAACGCCGAGCTCGTGCGCCGCGTGGTCGAGATGATCGAGTCGATGCCCGACCACCCGCTCTACATCGACGGTGAGGAGCTCCCGCCGGAGCAGCGGGCCTCGCTGCTCTACCAGACGGCCGAGGTGCGCGACGCGTCGTCCCGGCTGACGCGGGACCTGGCGCCCGCGGACGTGAAGGAGGCCCTGGGGGTCCTGGCGATGGGTCTGGAGGAGATGCGCCGGGACTGCAGCGAACTGCGTCGGCTCCACATCCATAGCGCCCGGGAGTTCGGCCTGCTCGTTCAGGCCCAGAACCGGGTGGTGCTCGAGGAGGGCATCCGGGCCCGGAGCCTGCTCCACCAGAGCCTCGATGACATCGACGCGATCGATCGAGCCGTCACCGTGGCGAAGGTCAAGCGGAGCCTCGAACCCTCGCGCCCTCGGCGGGGGCCGGTTACACTGATGATGGACACGTCCAACGACGGCGTGATGAATCGTGTGAACAATCTATGGCAGGGAAGACACGAAGGGAGGAAGAAATGAGAAGACATACTGTCGGAGTGATGTCGAGCGGCCAAATGATGGGGAACGCGGCGCGTTCCCTCGGCACGGCGATGACCGAAGCAGTCACTACATACTACAGCGGGCAGGACATGCAGACCGCCCAGACGATCCGCAACGCAGAAAGCGACAGCGAGGCCACGGACATCGTCAGGGCGATGCGCCAGGGACGGGCGATCGACACGCTCATGGTGGCCGCGTCGGCCGCCTCGGGCGCCGTGGCCGGGGCGCTGCTCCAGCGCACGCTCGGCAACCCGAGCATGTACGGCGTGTCCCCGGTCGGCGGGCTCGGCCTGCTGACGATGCTGGCGGGGCTGGCGGCCCCGCTCGGCCTCCCTGGCCGCGCCGCGCTGGTCGCCGGCGGGGCCACCTACCTGGCGGGGGCGCAGCTCTACAGCCACCTGTTCCCGAAGGAGCCCGCGCCATGACCGGGGTGATCCTCGCGCACATCCGGGCCATCCGCTCCGGGCACTCGGCGCGAGCGCGGATCGAGGCGGTCGACGCCCAGGGCCTCGAGTACAAGTTCGAGGCCAACGCCGACGAGGTCCGCGGCAGCGTCGGCGACATCTTGGTCCTCTCGTGGGCGATCCACAGCAACCCGGTCCTCGTCACCACACCGACGGCGACGCCCCCACCGACGGTGGCCAGCACCCCGGCGAGCTCGCCGATGGACGCCGCGACCGTGGACGAGCAGTTTGACGTGTTGATGCGCGGCGCCGCTGCCCGCCCGGCCCAAAACCCCGAGCAGCAGCTCGCTGCGCTGCTCCGAGGGGCCGGAACCAAACCGGGCTGAAGGTCCGGTCTACTTAAATCGATTACGTACAGTCATGGTTTTCCGCGTCCTCGGGCGCGGGATGAGGGTCCTTTTGCGTGTTCAACAAGGAGAAGATGCGATGAGCAACATTGGCAAGTTGGTTCCGGTCGAGATGCTCGGCCGCGATGGTGAGGTCGTCTTCAGCCAGGATGCCCTGGACAAGCTGAGGGTGCTGCTGTGCATGCCCGGGGCGATCGACCGCTTGGTGCAATGCGCCGAGCAGTTCCCCTACATCCAGTCGTGCGTGGCGAAGGTCGAGGGGCAGTGCCGGAGCATCAGCCAGCGCTGCGACGCGACCGACATGTTCATGCAGGGCTACGTGTGCCCCGGCCAGGTCAACTACTCGCAGCGCACGCTCGACGAGTACAGCGACAACGCGCAGGTCAACCTCGAGGACATCGTGACCGGGCTCGGCGGCGACTTCGTCAACGCCTTCCCGGTGCCGCCCGGCAAGATGATCCGCCTGACCCACAAGTCGCGGCCGGGGTACACGCCGACGAAGATCGCCATCGACATGAATTTGGCGGGTGGCGCGAATAATTACCTGGATTTCACGCTGCAATTCTATCTCTTCCCCGGCGGCGTGAGCACGGGCCTCGGCCTCGAGGTCGGCTCGCAGATGCGCGGCAACCAGTTCCTGAACAAGGACGGCACGCAGATCCACGTGCCCTTCCCCGAGTACCGCAACGCCTCGATCGACATCGGCAGCCTCGAGACGCTCGCCCTGGTGATCAGGAACAACGGCGCCGCCAACAACCTCGATTCGGCCTTCGTGACCGTCTATTACAACAACAAGGAGTTCTACGCGCTCTGCAAGAAGCGCTGCGGCTGCGTCACCCCCGGGGCCGCGCCGATGTGATGCCAGGGCCGGGCCCGCCTCGCACGCGGGCCCGGCCTCGGAGAAAGGAACGTCATGACCGAACCACTGTACATCGAGCTCAACAAGGACGGCGACTTCGACGGCGTCTCGCCGATGCCGCAGAGCCGGGACGACTTCACCGTCTCCGGCCAGCGTTACTACAAGACCAACGTGTCCGGCCCGGCCGGCGTCATCGACTCGACGCTCTTCGGCCTGTTCAGCGACGCGAGCCCGAAGCTGGTCGGCTTCGCCGGCTCGTCGTTCAACCCGCAGTCGATCGCCCGCGTCCTCGCGTCGGACCCGCTGAACTCGATCCGCGAGGAGATCCAGCTGACGCCGTACGTGCAGCACGTGCTCGTCTTCCCGGGCGATCGGATCGCCCTGCTCACCCAGGAGGGCGGTCGAGCCCAGGTGGTGCTCATCGTCAACGAACTCAACGAGGGCGACAACGTGCAATACGCCCTCGGCCACGAGACCTTCGCGCAGGTCCGGCGCCTGCGCTTCATCCGCGAGACCGGGGTGCCCTTCGCCCCGAACCCCACCGGGGTGCCGTGGGCGCCCAACTTCGTCTTCAACCCGTCGAGCGGCCTGCTCGTCACCAACGAGAACAACATCGGCCCGATCCCCACGTCGCAGCTGTCCCTGTACCCGCGCCACCAGGGCGTCTACCTGACGGTGCGCTACGCGGGCAACGGTGCGGTGGGCGGCAAGCTGCACCTCATCGACGCGGAGACCCGGGAGGCGCGCGAGGTCGAGTCCGGCCTCACCACGGTGCTGTGGTCGAAGGTGCTGTTCGTCAGCCACGACGACATGATCGGCCTCGAGGCGGCTCCGGCTGTCGCGGGTGCCCGGCTGGTCGCCGACATCGAGATCGTCCGCGTGTTCCCCGGCGATCGTCTCCGCGGTCGATACGAGGGGGGCCTCTAACCATGCCACTGCTCGATCGACATCGCCTGGTCACACTCATGGGTCTGACGACGACCCCCAGGCGGACCGTCGCCGGCCCGGAGCGGCTGCTCCGCGAGCAGGACGTCGCCCTGCTCATCAAGGCCGCCTACGACGATGCGTCGGACACGACGCGCGCGGCCTTCATGGCGCGCGTGCAGGCGATGCCGACGAGCGCGTGGCCATGGAGCGCCGTGCAGGCGCCCGCCCGCCCGCCGCTCGACGTGCGGCCTCGCGGCGGCGGCGGCGGCGTCGGCAACCTCGGCGTGCCGCAGCCGCCCGCCACCCCGGCGCTGCTGCTGCTCCTGCGCGGCCAGGTCGACAGCGCCGACGCCGACCCGGGCAACAAGCTCCCGGACCGCAACACGCCCGAGGGGCCGCGTGGGAGCCCCTGCAGGTCGCGCTCGACCGCTGGGACACGGTGACGATCCGCCGGTACATTCGGCCGCAGGGTTGGGCGCTGCCGAGCACCACCCCCAAGGAGGGTCAGGACGCGGGGGCCACGAGCGGCGCCCCGGCGCAGGGCGGAGCCCCCGCGCCGACGCCGGGCGTGCCGGCCACGCAAACGACCGTGCCGCTGTGGAAGCAGCCCGCGGTGCTGGCGGCCGGCGCCACGGCGCTGGTCGCCACGAGCGTCACCGTCTACGCGCTGACCCGGGACAGCAAGAGTCAGCGCCTCGAGGCCGAGCTGGAGCGCCAGGCGCGGGAGGCGATGAAGCGATGAATCGCAGCACCTGGATCACGCTCACCACCGCGATCGGCGTCACCGGGATCGCCGGCGGTGCGCTCTTCTTCAGCCGGCGCGCGAGCGCTGCGTCGACCGTGCCTGCGCCGATCCCTGGACCCGCGCCTGCCGGTCCAGGGCCCGCCCCGAAGATCGACCTGCCGCCGCTGCCGACGGCCGCCGACGTCACCGGCGACCTCTCGCGCAACTGGGGCGAGACCCCCTTCGACCTGCGCCCGCTTTGTCAGCTCGTCGAGGAGGTAGCGCGCATCCCCGGGGCTGCCCGCTACCTGGCCATCGTCGCCTCGCGCGAGTCGGCCTTTATCACCACGGCCCACAACGGCAACGCCGCCAACGAGCAGGACGAGCGCGACGATTCGCTGGCAGCCTACACCAACAACAAGGACCGCAACCCGCCGCTTCGCTACGGCGAACAGGCGGCCGCCTTCGGCAGCGGCGGCCTGTTCGGTGCGCTGGCGCCGTACTTCCTCTGGACCGGCGTGCCCGAGGTCGGGGCGAAGGCGCCGCTCCTGAACGCGCCGCCGGAGATCGTGTTCCAGCCGCGGGCCGCGGCCTTCGGCGCCGCCGTGTACATGCAGCGGATCTTGAAGCACTACCGCGTCGACGACGTCGCCGACATCAAGGTGGGCTGGGCCAACCCTGGGCTGCTCGGTGCCAGCCGCGGGGGCTCCAAATACAACGAGGTGCGCGCCCGCTTCCTCGCCGATGCGGAGAAGCTGGGTATCGACCTCGCCGACGCGCAGACCATCCCGGCCAAGCTCGATCCTTCGGCCTGGCCCGGGGTCCCCGCCGTGTTCGCCGGCCTCGTCGGCGCCCCTGCCCAAGGAGCTGCTGTGAATCCCACGCTCACATGTTACGGCGCGGACATCGACCGACTCGCGGGGCTCGTCGGCGACTTCGGGCTCCGCTCGCGGGTCGACGTGCAATCCTGGTTTGGCAACCAGTGGAAGGCGCTCGCGGAGCTGCTCGCGTTCTCCCAGCAATTCGCCGCGACGCCAACCGTGCGCGGCGAGGACCCGATCACGGCGGTGCGCGAGGCCGGGCTCGCGGCGTTCGAGCGGTCGCTGCGAGACAGCCGACCGGGCGTGAGCGACGCCCAGGCCCGCGTGCAGCTCGCCGCCATCAAGCAGCTCGGCGCCCTCGGCCTTGAGCGCGGCGAGCTGTGGCGGGCGAGCGCCGACCCACGACGCTGCCGATGGGCGCATGCTACAGCGATGGCGAGCAGTCGCTCCGCGCCTTCTATCCCGACACCGCGCCGGCCTACTTCGGCGAGGGTTGGGAGGGCCCACGCCCCCGCGCCGCGAGCACGTGCGGCTGGCAGACGCCGCTCGTGCTGCACCTCGGCACCTTCCCGTGGGTCTACAGCTCGCGCCTCGACGGCGGCGGCCCGGGAATGCGGTGGGTCTCGTCGTCCACGCTGCCGGCGGTCGAGGGCCTGCGGCTCGCCGTCAGCTTGATGGAGCCCGCCACCAACCTGCGACAGGACGCCCGCCAGGTCGCCGCGATCTACCAGCATTTCAACGAGCACACCGCCCCGCTCGTCGCGCGCCTGCCGGTGTACTCGCCCGGCCGCCTGGAGGCCGGGCAGCTCTACCGCCGCAACGGCTTCCTGCACGTCCACCAGGGCAGCCTCCACGTCGCCGGCCTCGACGGCCCACGCGGCCGGGTCTCCGCGCCTGCCTACAACCACGTGCTGCGCCGCTTCGCGTGCTTCTTCGCGGTCCGCCTCGCGGTCCTCCGCGACCTGCCCACCCTGTCCGCCGAGATCCAGAACCTCGTGCGGAGCTCGGCCGACCCCTGCCTCCGCGAGCACGGAGAGGAGGCCGCCCGTGCAGTTTGAACGCTGGACGGGCGAGACCGCGCAGGGCTACCGTACCTGCATGTTCAAGCCCACCCTCCTCATCCCCCTCATGTTCCTCCTCGGTGTCGGCGTCGGCTGCAAGGACGACGAGCCGACCGGCGCTCAGTTCGGCGAGGCGTGCGGCGACGTGGAATGCGCCGAGGGGCTGGAGTGCTCCACCGGTTATTGCGCCGAGCTCTGCGAAGCGGACAACGACTGCCGCACGATCGAAGGATACCGCCATGAATGCAGGGCGCAGGGCGTGTGCCGGATCGTCTGTGAAGAGACGACGCTGGCCTGCCCCTCAGACCCTCGGCGCACCAATGAAATGCGGCGTCGGTGTTTGCGAGAGTGCCTCATGATCATCGACCCAAACAACCGAATCTTCGACCGGGTCCCAGACTTGTTCCTGAGCCCGTTTCCCGGGTGACGAGGCTCAGGCGAACCTGCGTTCGAGGCGCTCATGATGCGCGCCCAAGGGGGCCCAAACCACCGTTGGGGAAGCGATGATTCAGCCAAGCAGGCGCCGAGGCCTGGAATCAAGCGACTCAGCTACTGTGGAAGAAGAAGGCGACGCTCAGCGGCGATCTTCTCGCTGAGGCCTGGGGGGAAGGTCGCGTGGATCAACCCGCCAAGACCGACGCGATCGCCGGGCTCCTCGCCGGTGCCCTTCGCGCTCACGGCGGACCCTGCACAGTTGCTCGGGGCCATGGCGAGTGTGCGATCGACATCGCGCTTGAACGCCGATCTCGGCGGTCCCGGTCGCCGGCTGGATCATCGGAATCGTGGTCGGCATCGGCAAGCCGCTCGCGGGCCTGTTCAAGGGGCTGGCCGCCGATGACCACGTCCCCCTGAGCAGCGAGGCCAGGCTGCCCTGGGGAAGATACAACCGCGACGTCGACCAGGAATGGGTCCGCACCTTCATCAACATCGACGGCCCCGGCGTGGACTGGACCCCGATGTTCGCGCCGCCGACGAAGGCGACGTCCTGGTCCCTGCTCGACGGCGTCGAGAAAGACGGCAAGACCGTGCTCGGCCAGGTCCTCGCCCCCTTCACCAACAAGACCGTCGCCTACAACGGCATGTACGGCTGCATCCCGGGCACGTTCCGCGTCGCCGGCCTCCTCCAATACCGCGGCCGACCGCAGGGCGCCGCCGCCTCGCTGCGCTTCTACAACGACGCCACCCTGATCCACCGCTACGGCGACTTCACGCAGACCGGCGACTTCTTCCCCGCCCTGCAACAGCTCGCCGGTGCCACCTGGCAGCAGGTCGCAGCGGGCGGCCCGGACGCGTACAAGGTCGACTGCGCGAAGCTCGAGACCATGTGGCGCGACTGGTTCACCGCGCTCTACACATCTGCGATGGAGCAGGGCCACGGCGACTACCTCCTCCCCTACCTCGCGCGCGAGGTCCACGGCGAGTGGCGCCTCGGCGCCAACGCCTCGGGCATCATCTGCCCCAACGCCACCGACGGATCGATCGTCCCCCTCGTCACGGACGGCACCTTCAAGACCGGCGCCCTTGCGACCGCGGCCTCACGGACCCCGTGCATGTTCACGGAGGGCGAGGTCAACGGCGTCCGCGTCGACGGCAACGACCTGGCCCGCAAGTGGCTGCGCGACGCCAAGACCGGCGCCTACACGGCCCCGCCGCCGTCCCCCTACATGAACGGCAAGGGCCGGTTCTGCGTCCCGTGGCCCCCCGGCGATCTGCTGCTCTCGAAGTACCGCCGGGCCGACGACGCGATCATCACGCCCGCCGTTCAGGCGGTCGCGCAGCTCCAGCGCCGACGACTCTCACGCAGCCTCGACTGCGCCTATGTGCGGCCCGTGGCGGTCGACGGTCGCCCGGCCTACGCCGCGTTCGCCGGCCCCGGCAACGCCGTGCTGCGTGACTACTGCATCGAGATGCGCAAGCGCCTGCTCACCCACCCCGACCGCATGAAGGTCGAGTACGAGACCGTGCGCGAGGTCGACAAGGAGTACGCCGACGCCCTGCGCACGGCCGGCGTACCGACGACCGCGATGCAGCGCGCGGCCGCGATGGCCAAGTTCGGAGCCAACCCGAAATCCGCGGGTCAGCCGCTCGACCCGAAGCAGCCCGCGCCCGCGCGTCCGCTCCCGGCCCAGGGCGGCCTGGCCTTCGATCCAAATCCGGGTAGCACCACGGACCGACCCGCGTGGGTCAAGCCCGCGATCTACGGCGGCGCCGCGCTGGTCTCATCGATCGCGCTCGCCCTCGGAATCAAACACGTCAGAGCTCAAGGAGGTTGATCATGAAGTGGGGACTGCAACACGTAAAGGTGACGCTGGAAGAGGAGGAGACCGGCGAGACCGTCGTCATCGAGCAACAAGCCAATGGCACGGTGCGCTGCGAGCCGGGCAAACGCGCCAGCAAGCCGGCCGCGGAGAGACCCGCGCCGCGCGAGGCGTCCAGGGAGCGCAGCCGCGAGCCCGCCACCGAGCGGAGCGCACCGCCACACGAACCCGTCGCGGAGACGAAGTCGACGCCACGCGAGCCCGCCGCTGCCAAGCCAGCGCCGCGGGAGCCCGAGCCGGCGAACGAGGGGCCCCCGGAGCGGCGTCAGGCCAATCGGGCTCGCAAGACGAGCACGCTCGAGTGGAAGGCGACCCGGGACGCGGGGTACGACGGCTTCTTTGCGCGCTCGGGGTCCGGCCAATTCAAGGTCCTCAACAACGGCGTCTGGGCGCTGTTCTTCGAGCGGCGTAACGAGCTCCCCGAGCGCCTCGGTTGCTATAGAAAGTTGCCCGCCGCCAAAGAGGTGGCCCAGCGGCTGCACGACCGCGGCATGCGTGAATCCGAGATCACGCCGGAGCAGGTCAATGCATTCTGCCCGCCCGACGCGAGCATGGACGACCCGCCGCCGCGCGGCGAGCGGAAGCCGAAGAAGGAGCCGGAGGCGCCGTCCGAGGCGCCGCAGAAGGAGCCGGAGGCGCATTCGGCGACGGATGAGGAGGAGGCGCTCCGCAGCCTCCGAGCGCAGGTCAAGTCGCTGGTCACTGACGACGACGATTAGCGCGCGCTGTCACAGTGCGCATCAGCGCACATTCGTGGGTAGGAGGTAATCAATGGGCAAGATCACACCAGGGGCGTTATACGTCGGGGCGGGCCGTCGCTATGTCGACAGTCAGGCGCTTCGTAACATCGCCCATACGCACGATGTCGTGGAAATGCAGGACGGCGGCTGGCGCATTCTCGGCGCGAGCGGCGTGGTCGCATGCTCGCTACTCGGCGATCGCCCGCCGCTGCCAGAGCAGCGCGGCTCGCTCTACGAGGTCTCGGCCGCGCCCGGCGTCCTGGTCTCCATGGCCAGGACGTGGGTCGAGCGCGGCCAGCTCAGCGTCCACGACACGCCCGCCGGGTGGCACACGCCGCGCCCGCCTCCTGCGGCGGATGCGGCTCCACGTGCGCGTGCGGCCCTTGCCAGCACAAACATGGGCACGCCCCGCATGAGCACGAGCATGCCCACAGCGAGGACGTCGGAGGCACGAAGTCATGAGCCATCGCGCCGACGAGCGAGTCGGGTTCAAGTCACTGGACGATCTGCGGCTGTGCATCCTCGCGTTCGTGTCATTGCGTGAAGCCGCCGAGGTCGGGCTACCCGTCAAGCCCCTCAAGCCCGCAGCGCCCGGCAAGGAGCCCCATGGCCGCTGATCGACTCAAAGCCCCCGTGGACCTCGAGCAGCGAGGCGGCCGGGCTATCCGTCACGGCCACAGGCCGGACAACGTCCAGATCTTCTACTACTCCGCCGCGTGGCTCGCCTGCGACTCGCCTCCTGCTGAGCCCACTACCACCGGGCCACAGGAGCCCACGAAGGAGCGACGTGGCCGCTGAGCATCGACTCAAGGAGGCCGTCGAGCGGTGGCGGACGGAGCTGTCCGCCCGGTTCTCGCTCGACGAGATCGTCAGGCTCGAGCAGGCGAACGGCGACGCGATCGCCACGATCCTCGCCGATGCCCTGCCGATCCTCCGCGCGCGGGGCGGCGGGGCGCCGGACACCGCCGAGGACTTCGCAGCCTACAACGCGATCGTGGAGCGTGAGCGGCCGCGTGAGCTCCTGAAGGACGCCGCCGTGCTGAAGCGTCTGCACGCGCGGATCGATCGCCAGCTCGCGGAGGGCGGCCCCGAGTGGGACGTCTTTCAGAACACCGCCCGCGAGTACGTGCTGGTACGCGCCGAGGCGATGCTGCTGCGAGAGCGCGGGTGGGACCCGGTCGCGCTGCTCATCCCCGGGGCGCCAGCGATCGCCATCATCGCCAGCGGCACAGTGATCGCGGTCCGCGATCACATGGGCGGACTGCACATCCACCCCTACCGCCGCGGCACGCTCAATCACCTCTTCGCCGACATGCGCAAGGCCGAGGAGAAGGTCCTCGCCTTGATGGAGGACATGAAGGCCCCGCCGCCCAAGAACACCAGGGAGACGCTGGCCCCGTTCGCCACCGAACTGTGGAGGCTCGCGCGCAAGGCCAGGATCGAAGGTTTATGACGACGATAACCGAGGGATCGCAATGACACCAGCACAGGCGCTCGATCAGATCATTCCGGGGTGGCAGGCGTCGCTCGCGGACAAGTATTCGCCGGCCTTCATCATCAACCTCGTCTCCAAGCACCGCGCCTCGCTCGCGGAGATGGTGGCCGCGGTCCTCGGGTCCGAGCGGCTCAAGAAGGGCAAGCGCCCGAAGTACGACTACGACTTCGCCGCCTACGCCGCCCTCGTGCCCGAGGAGCGGGCACTGGACGACCAGCCCGACGACGTCGTCGTGCGGCGGATCCAGCAGCGAATGACCAGGATGGTCGAGCGAGCCGTCGCCAGGGCGGACGCCGAGGCCCGCGCCGACGCCACGGCGCAGGCCGAGGCGGACGCCCTCGAGATGGCCCTGACCTTCGTCCGCATGCGCGCCGAGGCGGTGCTGCTGCGCGAGGCCGGGTGGGACGCGGTGCCGCTCCTGCGTCGTTATCCGTCCCTCGTCGTGATGGCCCGGGGTTCGACGGCCGCGATCCGCGACTGGCGCGGCACCGTGCACCTGCGCGCCGGCTTCGGCGCGCTGGGGCCCATCACTGTCGAGACCGAGAAGAAGATCGCCGCGATCGAGGTGACGGCTTCAGGCTCGCGGATCGACCGCTACGCGATGGCGTTCTGGGCCCGCGCACGCGCCCTCGCTGGTGCATCCATGACCCCCGACGAGCCCGAGGAGATGGAGCCCGATCTGCGCGGCGTCTCCTGGCGGCGCGAGGCCAACTTGCAGGCGATGCGGATGGTCCTGAGCAAGGAGGCCAAGGACTTCACCGCCGCCGAACGACAGATCCTTGCGGGCTACTCCGGCTGGGGTGGCCTCTCGATCGAGAAGGTGGAGAGCCAGCTCCCGCCCGAGCTCATCCCCGAGACCTTCGGGCTGATCCACGAGTATTACACGCCACCTCGGATCGCCAAGGCGCTCGCGGAGACGCTGTGCCCGCTGCTCGCCGAGCTCGCGGGCGCCGACGGTGTGGTGCACGCGCTCGAGCCGAGCGCTGGCATCGGGCGGCTCCTCGGCGGGTTCAGCGCGCGCCTCTGCCTGGCGCTCGAGGCCAGCGGCCAGATCAAGCGCATCCACTGGACCGCCGTCGAATACTCGAAGGTCAGTTCGACGCTGCTCCGCGCGCTGCGCCCCGATATCGACCTCTACCACATGCCCTTCGAGCGGTGGATCCGCGAGGAGTCGGCGCGCGTGCGCGGCACGATCGGCTTCATCGTCTCGAACCCGCCGTACGGCGAGCGGGGCGCGATGGCCCGCGAGGACCCCGACGAGTTCTACAAGGAGAAGCGCGCCTACGCGTACTTCATGCGCCGCGCGCTCGATCTGCTGGTCCCTGGCGGGATCGGCGTGTTCCTGGTCCCCGCCGGCTTCCTGAGCGGCAGCCTCAACCGGGGCCTGCGCGAGAAGCTCTTACTTCGCAACCACCTGCTCGGCGCCTTCCGCCTGCCGAGCCACGACCGCAAGGGCCACGAGAACGTGCCCGGCGCCTCCGTCGTGATGGACATGATCTTCTGGCGCAGCCGCGGCGGCGAGCTTGCCGAGGTCGACGAGGCCGACCGCTACATCCACGAGGGCGACTACTTCGCCCAGCACAAGGACCACCTGCTCGGGGTGGAGGACGGCCCGTTCAGCGGCGAGGACGAGGCCGGCAAGACGACGAGCTGGCGCTACAAGGTGACGGGCGAGCTGCCCACACGGCTCCCGCCCCTCGCCCCGCGACCCGTCTGCACGAGCTGCGTGCTCAACGTGATCGCCCCGCGAGAGGCGGGCAACTTCCAGACCGTCGTCCGCGGCGACGACGGCATCCCCGTGGATGTCGTCGGCGACCTGCGCCACGCGCTCGAGCTTGGCGCCCGCGTCGACCGCTACCTCGCAGCCCTGGGCGCCGACGAGGCCGATCGGGTGAACGCGCTGTGGCCCGAGCTGAACGCCGCGTTGCGAGACTTCGCGGCCAGCTTTGGGAACCCCGCGAGGTCCGCCGAGCTGCGCGAGCTGGCCGGCAAGCGCGGCCTCCAGGCCGCCCAGCAGATCCTCAACGCCTTCGACCGGAGCGGCACCCTGATCTCGGCGCTCGGCGAGCCGCCGCGGATCGAGCCCAAGTTCGCCGGCCCCGCCGATGACGTCGTGGCCCAGGCCGAGCTGCTGTTTCGCACCCACCGCGAGCTGTCGGTCAAGAAGCTCCTCGAGTTTCACGCCAAACAGGGCGGCACCCGCTCGCGGGAGGACGCGCTCGCGGCCCTGCTCAAAGCCGAGTGGAACCTCGACGGGGACGCGTGGGATGAGCTCTACCCCCGCGACGCGTACCTCGCGGGCTATGAGCTGTGGGCGCGCCACGACCGCGCAAAGGCCCGTGCGGCCCGCGGCGACGAGCAAGCCCGCGTTCAGGTCCGACGCCTGCTCGACGCGATCAAGCCGGCGGTGTTCGAGGACATCACCGACATCGACCCGCGCCACGGCTACATCGACCTCGCCCTCGTGAGCGGCTGGCTCTCGAACACGCTCAACGCGAACTACGGCCGCATCGAGCTCGAGCGCGTCGGCGGCTTCGTCCAGATCCGCGGCTACGACTATATCGACGCCGACGCGCCGCCCGTGTCGCCCGACGTGCTGACCTTCCTCGGCTACTACAACCACGACCCGGAGATGTTCCGGCCGCCGCAGGAGAAGCGCGACCGGGACGCCCCGCCGATGACCAGGGAGGAGAAGGCCGCGGCGAAGCAGAGCCTCGGTGATCGACGGGTCGCCCTGGCCAAGAAGTGGGCCGAGTCGTTCGTGCAATACGTCGCCGCCGACCCGGAGCGCCGCGAGGCCCTCACCAACGCCTACAACCGGGCCGCCCGCGGGCGCATCGTCCCGACCTACAGCGCCGAGCCCCTGTACATCGCCCGCTGGGGCGCCGGGGCACCCAAGCCGCGGGCGCACCAGATCGCCGGGGCCCGTCGCGTCCTCGATCTGCTCGGCGGCCTCATCGCCTTCGATGTCGGCGTCGGCAAGACCTACACGGCCCTCATGATCATCGCCCGCGCGCGCCAGGAGGGCGTGGTCCGGCGTCCCGTGATCCTCGTGCCGAGTTCGCTGGTGTGGAAGTGGCACGACGACATCCTGTGCACGCTCCCCGACTATCGCGTCCTGGTGATCGGCTCGAAGCGCAAGCGGATCAGCCGCGGCGATCGCAAGGGGCTGATGACCTCGGAGACCGACACGCCGCAGGAGCGGGCCCAGAAGTGGCAGCTCCTGCAGAGCGGCCAGGCCGACGTCGTGGTGCTCAGCTACGACGCGCTCGCCCGGACCAAGATGAACGAGGCCGCCGTCGTCCGCTACGTCGAGGAGGTCGAGGCGGTCCAGCGCTCGGTGGCCCTGCGCCGGCGGGCGCTCCAGGAGCAGGCCAAGAAACGAGAAGGCGAAGGACAAGCTCAGCGAGCGCGACCAGGCGCTGCTCGAGCACGGCGTGAAGGCGTGGATCGAGGAGATCCTCGCGCTGCCGAACGACTGGACCTACGACCCCGGCATCGCCTGGGACGACATCGGCATCGACATGCTCGTCGTCGACGAGGCCGCGGGCTTCAAGAACCTGCACATGCCGCAGGCCCGCGAGGACGGCGTCCCGAAGTTCATGGGCGGCGGCGGCGACGGCTCCGACCGCGCCTGGCAGCTCGACTTCCGCGCCGCCGCGGTCCGCCGCCGCACCGGCGGCGCCGGCATCGTGCTGCTCACCGCGACGCCCGCGAAGAACAGCCCGCTCGAGTTCTACAACCTGATCCAGTTCGTCGACCCGACCGCCTTCACGCGCGCGGGGATCCGCGACCCCGAGCAGTTCATCGACCGTTTCCTCAAGATCGAGATCCGGGAGGTGCTGGACTCCACCTTTGAGATCATTCGCCGCAGCGCCGTCACCGGCTTCAAGAACCTCGAGGACCTGCGCACCCTGATCTTCCGCTACGGCGAGTTCCGCACGGCCCAGGAGGTCGGCCTCAAGCTGCCGCGCCCGGTGGTGGAGACCATCACGATCGCCATGGACGAGGTCCAGGAGGCGAAGTACCGCCATTACGTCGCCCGCATCGAGGAGATCCTCAGCAACCCGAACCCCGACAGCAGCCCCGGCAACGTGATCCTCGGCCTGCTCGCGCGCCTCTCGCTGATCGCCCTGCACGGCTCGCTCGAGGACGGCTACAACTACCGCACCGCGCTCACCGGCGGCGTGGTCGATCGCCGTCGCTACAACAAGAAGGGGGAGGTCGAGATCGTCAAGGTCACGCTCCCGCGTCCGCAGTACTCGAGCCCCAAGCTCGTCGAGTGCGCCCGGCGCGTGGCCGCGAGCCCGCATTGCGGCCACCTCATCTTCTGCGAACCCACCGCCGTGCACCTGTGGCTCGTCGAGATCCTCGTGGAGCACGGGATCCCGCGTGACCGCATCGCCGTCATGAACGCGGCCGAGACCAAGTCCGCCGACCGCCTCCGCATCGCCCGCGAGTTCAACGGCCTCTCCTCCGAGCCGCCTCCGCCGGGCACCTGCGGCGGACCGAGCAACACCGCGATCACCCCGAAGAAAGACGTCATCATTGGTAACTCGGTCATGAACGAGGGCCTCGATCTTCAGGTCCGCACCTGCTCGCTCCACCACCTCGATCTACCCTGGACACCCGCGGACCTCGAGCAGCGAAACGGCCGGGCCGTCCGCCAGGGCAACACGCTCGGCATCGTCCAGATCTACTACTACTTCGCCGATGGCTCGACCGATGGCTACCGCTTCAGCCTGATCGATGGCAAGGCCGGCTGGCTCGGCGAGCTCATCAAGTCGCAGGTCCGCGACACCAATAACCCCGCGGCCCAGCAGCAGCTCACGCCCGAGGACATCCTGCTGATGATCTCGCGCGACAAGGACAAGACCCGCGCGATGCTCGAGGACAAGCGGCGCCGGCAGGCCGAGGAGGCCCGCAAGCGGATCGCCCTCGAGGCCACGCGCCTCTATCGTCAGGCGGCCGCCCGCTTCCGTGCCGCCCGCGTGAGCGACGACGCGGAGGCGGCCGCCCGGCTGCGGGAGGAGGGCGAGCTGCGCCTGGCGGACCTCGAGCGCGTCGACGCGGACGCGTGGCCGTGGGCGCCGTGGATGTACGCGGCCCGCGACCGCGAGGTGCTCATCCCCGACACGGGCCCGCCGGTCTACGAGGGCCTGCGTATCGCCCGCCCCAGGGCCGGCGCGGAGCAGCTCGATCACCTCGAGTTCGGGCGCATCGTCGACACCGACGAGGGCGTGCGCATCGGCCTGCGTGCGGCGGGCTCACCCTCGTGGCAGCTCGTGAACTACACCGGCCTCGTCAACGACGCGCCGCTCCTCCCCGGCCACCTCCCGCGCACCGGCGGCCCCGCCTGGCCCGACGACGACGACACCGCCACCGCCGCGGCCCTCGACAAGAAGATCCCCGAGGTCTTCCGCTTCGGCCGCTACAGCATGCTCCGCTGGCGCGGCGCGAGCGACGTGTGGCTCGAGAAGTGGTGGCCGCGCTACGAGCCCGCGCTGCGCGACGGCCTCGTCAAGGACGGCCGCGACGTGGTCCCCGTCGAGGGGCCGAAGGGCCTCGCGCTGGCGTCCGGCGACGAGATCCGCGACGGCAAGATCCTGCTGCCCACAAGAGCGGGATGGCAGCGGTTCCTCGAGCTGGCGCCCGCGAGCGGCGAGAAGTTCACCGCGCTCAAGGAGTTCGGCCAGGCGTGGTGGGGTCGCAGCATCCCGTTCGACCTGCTGTCCAGCGCCGCGGAGAAGCGCGACGCGGCCGTCACTGATGCGACGGGTGACTCTGAAGTAGCGCTCGCCACGATTCTCCCGCCTGGATTGGAGGGGATGCTGTGATTGAAACGTTCCCGACCGAATTGAACGGATTATTCGTGGGGTACAACGCCGATAGCCTGGTCGTGGACTATGTGTACCCGGGCACGATCAACATCCACATCATGCACGGCATCACGCTCAAGACCACGGGCGACGCGAAGAGTGTCCGACTCGGGCGGCTCCTGGTGGAGCGCACCGCCGAGAGCGTGATGGACGATCGTTCATGGCAGTGGGAGCCGAGCGCCGCCGCCAGGGCACGGGCGTGGGTGCAGCACGTCCTCGTCGCCGACAGCCTCGAGCAGAGCCAGAGCTATGAATTCGAGGGCCAGCTGGTGCTCGTCGGCCATCGCCTCCCGCCTCGGGCCGCCGAGGTCTCGCTGTACGCGGCCGGCTTCCGGCCCAGCCTCGGCACCTGGAGAGCTCCGGCGACGCCGAGGGCGGCGGCTCCGGAGTTCGTCCGGCCCTGCGGGGGGGGGGGGGCCGGCGAGGGGGCCGGGGGGGGGGGCCCCGGCGGCCCCGGGCGCCCCCGGGGGAAGGAGCGGGCCCGGCGCGCATGGATGCGGTGGCACGCGATCTTCCGACCACCTGAGGCGAGGCCGCACGTATCAATCGGGGGGCCGACGCCCGACCACGCTGGAGATTGAGCTTCGGCACGCGAGCAGCAAGTCCGAGCTGACGATTCGCTTCGATGTTTCGACGCACCCGCTTCTGTCGACGTCACGGTCGAGCTCGGCGATCACAACCTGCGACGCGAGCTCCTCGCGTGGGAGGATCTACCCGCGCTCGCGGACGAGATCGGCGCGGCCATCACGGCGCAGAAGAAGGGCCAGCGGACACCCCGCATGGACGTGAACAGGGCCGAGAAGCCCTACGAGGAGGCACGGAACAAGCCCATCACCCGTCCACGGGCGGGGGCCGAGGCGGCGAAGACAGTCGCTCGCAGGCTGCAAAAGCTGCTCACCGGCTCGGTTCGCATCGATCGCTACCGCTACGGCTCGGCAGACAGCGAGGCGGTCGGCGATCAGGTCGTCGTCCGCTTCCAGTCGAGTGACGGGCCTCAGCTGGTCCTGTATGTGGCTCCACGGCAGGAGCGCGAGGTAGACCTTCGAGGCGAGTTGATCGACGGGGACGGCGGCGTCGTCCGACGCTTCGACTGGATCGTCATTGAGCTCGCCGAGCTGATCGCGATGAGCGAGGTCTCGTTCGCACAATGGTTCGGCGTGCCCGTGGAGCCGGAGCAGAAGCTCTCGGTGATCATGATGGAGGCGCTCGCCGCGTTACACGCCGAGGAGGACGCCCGGCCGTGGGAGCCGCATTCGTGGCCCGGAGTGCACGATTCGACGAAGGACGCGCTGGTCGCTCGCGGCCTGGTCGTCGCTCTCGATGGCAAGGGCGGAGGATTCCCCCGCTACAAGACGACATCGGCGGGTCGGGCCATCCTCCTCAAGCGCACCGCCCCGCCCGGCGCCCAGTCCCCGCCCACGGCGCAGGAAGCCGCCGAGGAGGCCCATATGGGGGCAGCGCTCCGTGCCGCGCGGGATGAGGAGGAGGCCGCCTGGGCCGAGGCGCTTCGTCTCGGCATCGCGTACGAGGCGGCCAAGAATGGCCTCGACCACGAAGCCGCCCGGAAGGCTGCCATCCGCAACCTCGCCGCCGATCTCAACCACTACGATCCGCACCGGGGCGATGGGCCGACACCGACCGCAGCAGGACCCAGCGCCGCGGTCGATCAGACCATGATCCTCAGGATCCAGCGCGAGGCGACCCCGGACCATCCGGCGCTCGACATTCAGAAGCGCGTCTCCTCGCTGGAAGAAGCCAGCCGCGAGTATCGCCGCGCCGTCGAGGCGAGTGGCGAAGGCACCTCGACCTTCCCGGCCGGACGGATCGTGTTGCCGAACGGTCCGACGTATACGATCTCGTACAATGGTCGCGTCTGGGATGGAGATCAGAAGCTCTATGATCCGAGGCCGACCCCGCCGGCCGCGGACCCTGCGAATACCTACGAGGTGGCCCGCAGCGCGATCCGGGCGCTCGGGCTCCCCCCGTCGAAGTATGCGAGCTATCTTCGGCAGGCCGAGGCGGCCATCACCGACGGCAAGAGCTACGAGCCAGTCCTGAAGCGGGCGCGCAAGGCTGCCGACAAGCTCGGCCTGGGCAAGCGCCCCGAGGAGAACCAAGCATCGCCCGCCCGCGCGCCTCAATCGTCGGAGCTTGCGACGATCCTCGATACATTCAACGACGAGCCCCGCTTTCGCCTGGCGAGCCAGCGTCAGGGGGCCGGGACTCAGACGTACGTCGTCTTCCGCGAGGGCAGCTCCGCGGACGAGGCGATCGCCGCGATCGACGTCGTGAACTACGACGTGGACGGCGTGCGCTGGCTGGACCTGCGCGTGCCGGCGAACGACCAGGACGCCATCCTCGAGCGCATGGACCGCGCGCTGTGGGCGGCCGCCGACGCCGAGAACGCCGTCGAGGGCAACGCCCGCTCGCCGCTGCAGGACCTGAGCGACATGATGGAGCGGCTCGTACAGGCCCGCGGCGTCGACCTGAAGGCCAGCCAGAGCCCGAAGCGTGCCGACGGTTACGGGGCCATCGCCGAGGCGCTCGCCGAGCTCGCCGAGCCGGCCCCGATGGACGCGATGCAGCTCGAGGTGTGGCTCGAGTCGACCGGCGTATTCCTCAAGGCCGCCGAGGTCGTGGCGGACGCGCGGGGCGACAACATCAAGGTCCCGGACTTGATGCGCCGACTGTGGCGCGAGGTCCTCCTCGCAGTCCCCGTCACCACGATCAGCGCCGGTCCCTCGCCCGTCCCGACCACCGCGGACGCTGCTATTGCCTCGGGGACGCTCGTGGTCCCCGACAGCGTGCTCCGCCGCGTGCGTGCCGACGGCGGCGTTCAGGCGACCGTGCTCGAGCGGCACATTCGTCAGGGGCGGGCGACCCTGAGAGAGATCGTGGTCCGCGTCCGCGGCGATGCCACGCGCCCGAAGTGGTCGATCGTGTCGGACGCCACGGAGCGGCTCCAGCCTGGCGCCGCGCTCCACGACAACACCCACCCGGACGAGTTCCTTCGCCTGCTCTACAGCAACATCAACGCGTTCGAGGACCACCTGGCCGAGGCCCCGAAGCGGCTCGCGGACGTGCGGACCCTGCTCTACTGGACCGCCGCCATGTTGGACGCGCCGCTGTGCCAGGGCGAGGTCAAGCGGCGGGCCACCACGGCGCTCGAGCAGGCCCAGGGCTACTACGACGCCGCGCGGCGCCAGCTCATCGAAGGCCGCACCGTCGACGCCGCGCGCCGCATTCACGAGGCGCTCCGACGCATCAGCGCCGCGGCGGCCGAGCTCGCCAAGAGCTGCGGCGACGGCCAAACCCTCCTCCCGGGCGCCGCGCCGGCCTTCGAGGTCACACCGGCCGATCGGGCCGCGCTGGCGCTGCCGGCTACCGCCGCCGCACCCGCGAGAACGATGGCGCAGCTCGTGCGCCCGGCTGCGGCGATGATGGCGCTCGTCAAGCCGACGCCGGAGCAACTCCGTGAGCGCTTCGCCGCGTCCTCGCGCACCGGCGACGCGAAGGCCATGCCGGTTTACTACATCTTCCGGTCCCGCTCGGGCCTGCCCGAATTGCTCACGCGCGAGGACATCGAGGCCCGGGCGCGTGAGGCCGTCGGCCACGAGGTCTACGACGAGGCCCAGCGTAACCCCATGCCCGGCGTCGAGCTGTTCGAGTCGGCCATCGGCGCCGTGGAGCTGCTGCTGGACGCCGAGTTCGAGGGCCGCGCCGATCCACGGTGGGCCTCCTCCATCCTCCTCAACCAGCAGAAGAACGCGAACACGGAGCAGCAAGCATGAGCAAGCCAGCGACCAAGACCCAACCCTCCACGCGCACCTATGTGCCACCGGACATTAACTACAACTACGTCTCCGAGCGCCAAGGCGGGTTCGTCGTTCACAAGCAGTGCATTCAGCACGACATGCGCGGGCAGCCGTGCGTGCTAACAATCACGGTGGACGGGTGGGAGTCCATGCACGAGGCAATCGCGGGCGGTCGCGCGTACCTGCGTGTGGTGCCCGTGACCCTGCTGCGGGAGTTCGAGACCAATCTGATGGTGGTCAGCTCTGCGGGCCTCGTTCACCAGATGGCGGTCTTCGAGGCGAATCCGATGCCGGGGCCGGACGGGGAGGCGCGCGAGTAACATGGCACGCTCGACCGACTGGGAGAAGCTGCCGATGGCCGCTGGCGATCCGGCGCCGGCCTGGGTGCTGCCCGGCGTGGCGCCGAAGTTCGCGACGTGGAGCGTCGGCGGCGGGCGCCCCTTCAACTGCACGCTCGAGACCTGCGAGCGCTGGCACGCGGGCATCGACCTCACGGGGGCGCCCGACGGCGCCACGATCGTCGCCCCCGAGGACGCGCTCGTCGTCGGCATCGACCGCGGGTGGAGCGAGGGGGCCAAGGCCGCGTTCCTGCGGACCAAGACCGGGCTCTTTCTGGTGCTCGGCGGCTTCAAGGCCGGCTCGCACAAGGAGTTCGATATCCAGACCGCGCGAGAGGTCCGCAAGGGCGAGAAGCTCGGCCGGATCCTCGGCTCCTACGGGATGATCCACCTCGAGACCTACGCGGCCGAGGGGCGCGTCGCAAACTCCGTGTGGTGGAAGTCGGAGCCGCCGCCGGACGGCCTGCAGAATCCGACGAGCTACGTCGAGCGCATGGTCGGCGCCAAGGTCTCGCTCGTGCAGACACGCCAGCGCCACGAGGCCCTGGCCACGCTCGGCTACTTCGCGGGCGACGTCGGCGCGGCGTGGGGCCCCGCCTCCGAGGCCGCCCTGCGGGCCGCACAGACAGCCCTCGGCGTCGACGCGGATGGCAAGTGGGGGCCGAAGACGGAGGACGCGATCCAGCGCAAGCTGGCCGACCTCCAGGGTTGCGCCGGCGACGAGTGCAGCATCCAGCCCGGCGCCGGAGCGACCGCGGTCACCACCGGCGCTGACCCTCTCAGGGCCGCCAGTCTCCTCGGAAAGATCGTGATCGGCGCCGTCGGCCTCGCCGGGGTCGCCACGGGTGTGCTCATTTGGAAATGGAAGGTGCGTGATGTCTGACTCGAAAACGCAATACTTACACAAGGGTGCCCGGGTGATCAATGCGGCGATCAGCGAGCTCGACCTCTCTGACGAGCTGAAGCGGACGGCGCAGCGGGTCGTCACCCTGTTCGCCACGGACCTCCTGCCCGGGCTCTGGCTGCGGAAGCCAGAGGGCGCAGTTCCGCGACCTGATGCGGGCGACGGCCCGCCACGGCCCGAGACACCCGCCGACCCGACGCCCGAGCAGATGGCGCAACTACGCCGACAAATCTGCAGACTCGTGCGGGACGACGATGACGACGAAGTCGAGGCCCCCAGGCAGGCCGACATTCCGCCGCCACGGCAGGAGCCAGCAAAAGAGCCCGTCTGGGACAGCGACACGATCAAGATGGCCCACGGTGCGCTCGACATCCTTCGTCGCACACACGAGAACCAGATTCGCCTCGTGAACGAGGCTTTCATCGCCGCGGCGAAACGCGGCGCCGATCCGATGGACATGCTCGAAGTGCTGCTCCACGCATCCACGTATTGCCGCGAGGATCCGACGGTGCCGACGCTGGCCGAGCTCACGTCTCAGGCGACCCGACGCGATGTCCACTGATGGGAACCGCGATGAAAAGGACCGCAATCATCACCACGGCCGTGGCTGGCGCCGCGTTCCTCGGCGCGACCTACCTGCTGCGTCGCCAGCAGGGGCCCCACGCGATCGAGCGGCACGCCACGGTGATCCCCATCATCACGCCCGTGATCGACTTCCGGGTCGCGGAGATGGTGCTGGAGGCGATGGAGCACCTACCGGGCGACGAGCTCACGCTCGTGCTCCACACCCAGGGCGGCTGCGTCCTCTCCTGCGTGATGATCGCCAACGGCCTGCGGAGGTTCGCGGCCTCCACCGCGGTCGTGCCGTACATGGCGATCTCGGGCGGCACGCTCATCGCGCTCAACGCGACGCGCCTGGAGATGGGCCGCAACGCCGCGCTCTCGGCCGTGGACCCGATCGTCTCGGGCGTGCGCGTGAAGTACATGCCCGAGGCGAGCCAGGACACCGAGGTGCTGAGCGCCCGGGACTACGCCCGATCCATCGAGGACTATTTGAGGACCACGCTCACGGCCCGGCAGGGGTCCTCCGCGCCGCTCGCCGTCGTCAACCGGGCGATGTCGCGGCTGATGGGCGACCACACGCCGCACGAGTGGCCGATCACGATGGCCGAGGTGGCGCAGCTCGGCATCCCGGTCGAGGCGGCGCCGTCACACTGGGCGGACCTCGTCGACGAATACAGAAGGCGGTGGTGGCGATGACCCACGATCTCGAGACAAGCATCCCGATGGATCGACCGCCGGTCGAGCTCGTGGAGGAGATACCGTCGCCCGAGGCGGCCGCGCGCAAGGCGTTCGTCGCCGGGGCCGTCTCGGCCGGGGTCGTGTGCGCTGTCATCGGCACGGTCGTCGGCTTCGTGCTCGGTGTGCAGAGCAGCTTGCCCAGGCGGCCAGCGCAGGAGGATCGCTCCCCATGAAGTTCTCATTGCTCGGCCTCTTCCACGGTCAACGCCACCAGGTCGGCGCGCTGCTCCTGATGCGCGGCGAGACGTTCATCGAGACGATCGAGGACGACGCCATGGCGATCCTGATCATCTTCAAGGGCAGCGTGACCATCACGCGGCAGCGGCAGGGCGCGCAGGTCGGCCTACACCTGAGCCCACGGATCGGAGAGCCCGTCTGGCTGACGAGCCCCGGCCCTTATTGCGTCGTGGCGCGCGACCCGGTGGTCGGCGTGAGGATGTTGCGTACGGGGGAGGGTGCACGATGAACGACGAAGCGCAGGAGTCGGTCCTCGAGATGGAGACATCGGCGGAGACCGCGAAGTACCGACAAAGCCGGCTCATGTGGTGGACGAGCATCATCCACGCGCACGAGGATTACGTCGCCGACGCCCGCAAGTATGGCGCCACGCAGGTCGCCGCGGAGGCGGCCGCCAGCAAGCACGAGAGCGGCGAGGTGCGGGCCCTCCTCTCCGAGCTGCTGACGCGCGCGCCGGTCGATGCCATCGTCCAATTCCTCGGAGTGACGCGCGCCCTGGACGACCCTGCGGCGCTGTTCCAGCACCGCGAAGCCGTCACGACCCTCATCGAGTCGGCCTACCCCCGCAGGACGTGGGCGACCAAGATGGACAAGCTGGCCACGGAGGTCGCGGCCGACGACGCGAGCTGGTCGGTGTGGGCCGCGCGCTGGGGCGAGGAGTTCGCCGCGGTCGGCAAGGCGGCCGCTGATGTGTTGATCGAGACCGGCGCAGCGGTCGGCAAGGTGGGCCTCGGGCTCGCGGACGGGCTCGCCACGCTGCTCCGCTGGACCCCCTACGTCCTCGGGGGCGCTGTGCTGCTCGGGGTGGTCGTCGTGGCGAGCCGCAAGTGAAAGACTGACAAACATCGTGATGACAGGAGGTGTGTGATGGAAACGCTCAATGCACAGGTCGAGCTCCCGAAGGCGCTCCGCTCATTCATTCGAGTGGGCGCCTATGTCAAGGAGGTGCTCGACAAGGCGGACGCGAACGCCCAAGCGCGAGCCGAGGCCGGACAGCAGCCGAACCTGCTCGACGACGTCATGAAGGACGGACAGGTCCATATCGCCAACCTCGAGGAGGTGCTGGCCGATATCACCGGTCGAACCAAAGCGAAGTCGGTGATCGAGCTCATGACACACGCTCATGGCCTGATGGGCATCTACAACACCGTGTCTGACATGCTCGCCGGTGCTGACGAGGGCGGCGCTGGCGAAGGCGCGAGAGATCCACGACGTGCATCCTCGCAAGCGCCACGCCCGGCGAACGACGGCTCGCCGCCATCGTTCCGACCTGAGTTCACGTCCGCCGCGAAGCGGGCCGGGCAGGCAGCGGCCAGCGCCGCATCGGCACCTGGCGCCGCATCGGCACCTACGGCCCAAGAGGCACCGGCACCTACGGCCCGCACCGCAACGGCACCAACCACCGACCCGACGAGCTCACTGGAGGCCACTCTCAACGCGTTCAAGATGGAAGTGGCGCGGCACCTGCAAACGTTCGAGCAGGCTGTCGCCGTGGAGCAGGCTGAGCTCCGCGGCCGCATGATCCACCAGAGCCTCGAAGTTGCGGGGCTCCGTGCCAGGATTCAGGTCCTCGAGTCCAAGCTCGTGCCGGCCGCCACAGCGAGCGCGACCGAGGAACACGCCGCGGTGCCAGCCGCCACACCCATCGCCGCCGCCGCGCCGGTCGTCGCGCCGGCCGCCGCACCCGTCGCTGCGCCGGCAAACGAGCCGGCCGAACGCCCCATGGAGCCCCGCCCCAGGCGGCCGCGAACGCCCCGGCGACCTGGACACTCATGAGCCCGCAAATGACCCGGCGACCTTGGACACTCATGGCGTTGTAGACGCGAAGATCAGCGCATGTTTCGTCGAGGTCTCCAGCACGATCATCGAATCGCATACCCGGGTCCACACCTCGCTCACGAGCGACCGCGCGAAGGCGGATGCCACGGACGAGGAGCTTCGCGCGCTCCGCAAGAATGTCGTGCGCCTGGAAGGAATGGTTGGCGAAGAAGCCGACCGGCGTCTCGTCGAGGACGACCAGGGTCGGCTCGTGGCACCACCATCGGAGTCGAGGTTGGAGTGACGACCCACGACGACGATCGGAGTTCACAATGTCCATTCGAACTGCTGCACGCTTGATCCTCGGTTACGCCGCGCTCGTGGAGAGCGGCGCCGCCATGATCAGGTTCCGCGAGCGAACCGTCGCGTTCATGTCGGCCATGGAGCGCGCCGCGGCGCTCGGCCGTCGGCTGGTCGTGATCGGCGATCCGGACGCCGGGATGCACACGCGGCTCGCCCGCGCATACGGCTGCGGCGATGTCTGCGTGGATCTCAACGGTTGCCCGAAGTGCCCGATGACGATCGTCGCCGACATCACCAAGGGCCCGGTCCCGGAGCTCGCCGCGGACTCGTCGGTCGTGTTCGTCTCGTGCGTGCTGGAGTACGTCCCCGATCTCGAGGCGGCGCTCGCCGAGATCGCCAGGATCGCCGGCAGCGCGGACAACGTCTTCATCGTCAACGTGCAGCCTTGGACACTCACCGCCCGGCTCTACCCGAACGCGCGCTGGCGAGGCACGACTTCGGTGGGCTCGAAGGTCGACATGCACCCCGTCGGCCTCGACGAGAAGCTGGTGGCCACCGGCGTGGTCGGAGCGCTGGCGGCCGCCGCGTTTTGGCCGAGGGGGAAGGGGAAGCGCTGAGATGGCTGACCCCGTCCTCACGCTCGATCAGGCCATGGTGGCCCTCAAGACCGAGAATCAGGCCCTCGCCGATCAGCTGCGTCAGGCGAGGTGCGACCTCCACCGTCTGGGCGTCGCAGATCAGAACCGCGTCCTTGTTTACGCGGCGTGCACGGGAGCCGTGGGGGTGCTGGTCGGGGTCGCCATCGGGATGAGCCTGGTGTCACCGCGGCCTGTGGCGCGCCCGAAATAGCGTCTGACGAGAACACGATCAACGGAGGTAGCCATGTTCATCCCAAGCAAGCGTATTCGTGACGCGGTCATTTCACAGGCGCTGTCGCCCCGCGGCCAGGCGTTCTTGCGTGCCTGCAATGGCAAGACCATCGTGGAGGACGAGCGCGGCTGGGTCACGGTCGTGACCGGCGACGGGCGTGTGGTCACGACTGCACCGGCCCCCGGTCCGGGGTCGGGCGCTGCCGCGGCCTGTGGCGCGCCCGAAATAGCGTCTGACGAAGGAAGGTGACGAGGTGGAAACAAAGACAATCGCCGCAGCCGCAGCCGGTCTGTTCCTCGGCGCGGGTCTCGGTGCGACCGTGTGGTGGTCGACCCGGGTCCGCCGCGGACACGTCTACCGGGTCAAGGATCACTTCTATGCCGACCAGGCGCTGGTCGACGACCTCGCCCGCCGTCTCCCGGGCGCGCGGCGTTCGGGGCCCGCGCCCGGCGACGCCAGGCCGGCGCACGAGCCGGGTCGGCCGTCACCGGTGGTCGAGGTCTTCCTCTACCAGCGCGGGAAGGTGGTGTTTCGCCGGGTCGATGGCGAGATCCTCCCCGCAGGTGTGGCCCTCCCAGATCAGGTCGGTGCGGCGATCTATCGCATCGAGCACGAGAGCGGGTCCCAGGACCTCGAGGACTTCGTGGTGCTGCTCGTGCAGTACGGGCTCGCCGAGAGCGGGGGCGCATACCCGAGCTGGCCAACACAGACCCGCGACGGGATTACGCCACGACCGCAGCCGCTGCACCCGACCGCGCTCAATCCGAGGATGGCCGACTCATGGAGTCGCCGACCCGAAATCTCCGCCGCGAAGACCCGCCCCCGCGGACACTACTTCGTGGTCGCCGGCGACTACTTCGCGGATGAGGCGATGCTCACCTCGCTCGAGTGGTTCCACGGGACCGACTTCGTCAACGACCGGGTGGTGGTGCCGGCCTGGAAGCGCGGGTCGATCCAGTTGACGAAGCACAGCGGGGTCCACCGCTTCCCCGAGCAGGAGGGCCCGCTCTACACGATCACCCCGCTGCTGGAGCAGGTCACGCTGGAGGACTTCCTTGTGGAGCTCGAGCACTACAACCTCGTCTCCTGGGGCGGGGAATGGCCGGACCTCGAGACCGACGCACGGACGAGGCTCATGCGTCGCCAAGCCCTGCCCATGAACCCGGACGGCCACGCCGTCTGGGTCGCCGGGGAGTTGTTCGTCGATGAAGCCGCGCTCGGTTACATGATGACCAGGCTGGAGCTGGACTACACGACGACCCGGCTCGACCGTGGCCTGATCACCTTCACGTGGCGCGGCACCACGATCGACGTCATGCACGTCGACGACAAACCCCGCTTTCAGCAGCAACGAGGCAAGCTCTACAGCCTGGGTGCCAACATGCGGGCCCGCCCGGCGCTGGAGTCGCTCGCCTCTGCGCTCCTGCTTCATCGCGTGATCGCCGACGTTCAGGTGCTGTCGCGCTGGCCGTGGCGTGGGAGCAACGGCCGATGGCACGCATAGGTTCTCGCAGAGATATCGATGTTCAAACACAGGAGTCAACAACCATGAAAACGAAAACGATCTGTTTCCTCAACCGCAAGGGTGGCGTCGGATCCACCCTCGCCGCCTCTCACACCGTCTACTACGCCCAGGCGCTCGGCTTCTCGACGCTGGGGATCTCGCTGGACCAGAACAACGACATGGCGCAGTTCCTCACGCCCACCCTTCCATGGGCCGACGCGACCGAGGCTATCCCGCCCGGTCCGTGGGACCTGCGCGTGGTCGACGTGTGGTCGTGCTCCAACGTCGCGCACGCCCTTCGCCCCGACCTGTGGGTCATGTTGATGGATTCGCCGACGGCGTTCCACAACGCGATGCGCGCCATCGCGGAGGAGCTCGTGGGGCCGGTGCTGTGCGTGTGGAACCAGAGGCTGCCCGATCCGAGCGACCCGACGCCGCTCCGGGTGCCCGAGGCGCTCGCGGGGCGCGTCACCTTCGCTGACGTCCGGATCCCGCGGCGGCCTGAGCTCGACATCCTGCCCGGGTGTCTGTGGGCCAACGACGTGGAGTCGGCGGGCGCCAGAGAGGGACTCGAGCTGGTGAGCGAGGTGCTTGCACGCGTGGGCCTGCACCCGCCCGGCGCGCCGACTCCCCGGAGCTTCCCGAATGTGCCCGGCTCCGCGAGCCGGGGCATCCACCGGAACTACCGCGCGCGCGAGGAAGCGGCGCTCGCCAGCATCGTCTCTGCTCTCGGCCAGGGCTAAAGCAATGCCACTGCACCAGACCATCCACCTCCTGCGACACCTCATGAATCGCGGCATGGGCCTGACGCTCCAGGCGCTGGCCGTCGTTGCGGTCGAACCATCGTCCTCTGAACAGCAGGCCGAGTCCGACGACGATGTTGATCGGCCGCCGCTGTCATGGCGGCGGCTGAGGCTCATCACCCACGATGCTGTGCTCGCTTCGTTGGAGGAGTTGGTGGGCCTGGTCGCCAAGGCCACCCATTCGCGTCCGATCCTTCGCGCTGCGGACAGGCTCGGCGATCTGAGGCCCTCCCAGGTTTACGAGTGCAGCTGTTGTAAGCGTCGGGAGATCGAAGACTTGTGCCGATTCTCGGACGAGGAGGTAGTCTGCGCGACATGTCTGAATGGCGTGGTGCGGCGCGCGAACGTGGGGTGGCGCCCACTGGAAACGCGGCTGGACCGTATGACGCTGGAAGCCATCCTGGCGCTAGAGGTGATTCCATACTGGCGGCAGGACGCCGACGAGGACCGCCCGATCGAACAGCGGCGAGACACCGAGGCCGCCGGCGCGATGACGTCCATCCAGGCAGAGCTGAGGATCCGATGGTTAAGCGCCATGGCGCCGGTCGCCGGGAAACTGTATCGATTTCGGCGCATCGTCGATGAGCACAGTATGGAGGGCTGACGCTTGCAATCCGACGCGCGGCGCTGAGCGGCGCGCTCGCGCCAATAAGATAGAGCGCGAAAAATCAATAGCGTGACCGCGCTGCGCGGACGCTTCAGCGAGCGCGCATTGGCAACAGCGCAGCGTTTCGCGCTCGTGAAATTTTCGGTGGAGACCAACAACAACCGCCGTGGTCGGCGATATGATGTACGAGGGGGAGTGGGTGATGGATGGGCGCACGATAGGCTGGATGCTCGGGGGCGATCTCGCGTCGAGGTCGATTTTGACGCAGCGTTGCCCGAGATTGCCTACGTGAGCGATGTCGCGCGGTGGCTCCGGACGACGGAGAAGGCGGTGCGGGACCGCGTTCGCCGCGATCAGTTCCCACGTCCGGGGAAGGTGGGCAAGCGACTTGCGTGGAGTCGCGCCTTGTTGCTTGATTGGGCGCGAGAATGCGGCCGGGCGGCTGGGACATCCCGCATGAGCATCACGCTTCGCCCGTACATCAAGGACAAGACCCGCTACCACGTGGACATGCAGATCGAGCACCCCACCACCCAGCTCCCCCTGCGCAAGCGCATCGCCGCGCCCGCGGGCCTCGACGAGCGCCAGGCGCAGCGTTGGGGCGAGAAGGAGCTGGAGAAGTGGGTCAAGACGTTCGCGCTGCCGAACCCGAGAGAGGAGGACAACGCGGCCAGGACCCCGGCCAGCGCTGCACCGCGCGAACGGTGCGAGCTGACGCTCGAGGCCTTTTACCGCGGACGATTCGAACCCAGCTATGTGCGCCAGCAGAGAACCGCGACTCAGATCGGCTACGAGGGCGTGTGGCGTAATCATCTGTCGTCGCTCCGCCCGCTCCCTCTGCCTGCGATCGACGTGCACAGGATCGACAAGCTGAAGGCCGAGCTCACCGACAAGGGACTGCAGGCGACCTCCATCAACCAAGTGCTGAAGAAACTCGCCAAGATGCTCCGATGGGCGCTGCACCGGCAGCTCATCGCCGGCCTCCCGCTCATCGAGCTCATCAAGGTGACGCCCCGAGAACGAGCCCACTACTCGGGGGAACAGCTCGAGGAGCTCCGCGCGGCGCTCGCTCAGCTCACCCCCGAGGACGTAGTGGTCTTTGTCCTCGCATTCGAGTGCGGGCTGCGGACCGGCGAGATCGCGGCGCTCCGCTGGTGCGACGTGAAGATGAACAAGCGGCTCATCACGATCTCTCGCACCATGTTCCGCGGGAAGGAAGGGCCGTGCAAGGGTACCGTCGGCGACGTCGGTATCACGGACGCACTCCACGAGGCGCTCACCCGCCTCGAGCGGCGCGGCCCGCGTGTCCTCTACCGGTGTTCGCAACACACCAGCTGGGAGCACGCCGACCACTCGGAGCACAGCGTCAAGGAGGCGCTTCACCGCCTCCAGCGCCTCGTCAAGTTCGACCTCACGGGGCTCCACATCCTGCGCCACAGCGGGATCACGTACCTCGCCGACCAGGGCGAGGACGTTTACACGGTGCAGGCGTTCGCGCGCCACGCCCGGCTGCAGACGACGCAGGGGTACATCCACCAGTCAAAGCAGAAGCTCGCGGGCAAGGCCGCGCGCACCTTCGATGGCAACCGCCTGGCAACGCCCGGCAACTAGTCGCCAATTCCTGGCTAGAGCGGCAGATAGACCCCCAACCGGTTTTTCAAGCCGGACAACGTCCTCGTCGCCGACGACGGCCGCGTCCGCGTCCTCGACTTCGGCCTCGCCCGCGCCGTCTCCGGCGAGCCCGAAGAATCACCACCTGTCCCTTCGGACAGCCTGCGCAGCGGCGCCTCCTCGACTCCCAGGACCTCTCCGAACCGCTCACCGCGATCGGCACCTGCTCGGCACGCCCGCGTACATGGCCCCGAGCAGCTCCTGCGCCACCCCACCGACGCCCGCTCCGACCAGTACAGCTTCTGCGTCGCCCTGTGGGAGGCCCTCCACGGCGTCAGGCCCTTCGCCGGCCGCACCCTCGCCGAGCTCAAGCTGCAGGTCTTCGCCGGCCCCGCGTCCGCCCGCGGCCCGGTCCCCGCGTGGCTCGGCCGCGCGTCGTCCGCGGCCTCGCCGTCACCCCCGACCAGCGCCACGCCGACATGCCCGCGCTGCTCGCCGCCTCGCCGACGACCCCCGCGAAGCGCCACCGTCGACGCGCCCTCGGCCTTGCCGCCGGCCTCGTCCTCGCCAGCGCCGGCGCGGCCGCTGCGCGCCGCCCTCGCCACCGCGACATCGCCAGCAGCTGCGCCCACGACGCCCTCGCCGGCGTCTGGGACCTCGCCACCCGCAGCGCCGTCGCCGACCGCTTCGCCGCCCACGACCTCCCCTTCGCCGAGCAGGCCCCTTTCGCCACACCGCCGCCCAGCTCGACGCCTACGCCGCCCGCCTCGAGCACCTCCCTGCGCGACACCTGCGAGGCCCGCCAGCGCGGCCTGCGAAGCGCCGCGCCCTCGAGCTGCAGAGATCGACTGCGCCGAGCGCCTGCGCGGCGAGCTCGCGGCGACCACTCCTGGTCCTGCGCAACGCCGACGCCCGCGCCATCGAACGCGCCAACCAGGCCGTCGCCCGCCTGCCCGCGATCGAACCATGCAGCGACCTCACCAGCCTGCTCGCCGCCGACAACCAGTCACCACAACCAGAGGACCCCGCCCTCGCCGCCCGCGTGCGCGCCCAGACCCCCCGCCTCGCCGCCGCCCGGGCCGAGCTCGACGCCGGCCACCACGACCGCGCCCGCGAGCTCGCCCACGAGCTCGTCACCGAGGCCGAACACCTCGCCCACGCCCCCCTGCTCGCCGAGGCCCTGCTCCTGCTCGGCGCCGCCGAGCTCACCAGCGGCGACTACCCGGCCGCCAGCGCCGCCCTCCTGCGCGCCTTCACCACCGCCGAGTCCGCCCGCCACGACCGCCTCGCCACCGACGCCGCGATCCGTCTCGTGTACGTACACGGCGAGCGCCAGCACGACCTCCCCCGCGCCGAGACCTGGGCCGAGGGTCGCCGACGCCAAGCTCCGCCGCCAGGGCGACGACCCGGCCCTGCGCCTGCGCCTCAGCTTCAACCTCGCCACCGCCCTCCTCGACGCCGGCCAGCTCCAGGCCAGCGAGCTCCGCTTCCGCGAGACCATGGCCCTCGCCGAACAGCGCCGCGACATCGACCCCGGCTTCCACGTCATCGCCCTCAACGCCCTCGCCACCCTCGAGATCGACAAGGGCGCCCTCACCGAAGCCGAGGGGCCCTCCTGCCGCTCCTCGCCCTCCGCGAGGCCGCCTCGGCCCCGACCACCCGCAGGTCGGCGTGGTCCTCTGCCAACCTCGCCCTCGTCCTCTACCAGCGCCGCGACTTCACCCCCGCCGCCGCCATGTTCCGCCGCGCCCTCGCGCTCCGCGAGCGCAGCCTCGGCAGCGACCACCCGGCCACCGTCGAGACCCTCAACGGCCTCGGCGCCGCGCTCACCGACGGCGGTGACCCGACCGCCGGCCTCGAGATCTACCGCCGCGTCCTCGCCCTCGAGGAGCAGCGCCGCGGCCTCGACAACCTCGACCTCTTCGCCCCCCTCAACAACCTCGGCAACAGCCTCATCAACGCCCACGACCTCCCCTCCGCCCAGCCTACCTCGACCGCGCCCGCACCCTGCTCGAGCGCCACGGCAAGACCGACAGCCCCGACTACGCCCCTGCTCCTCTACAACCTCGCCGGCCTCGCCGTCGCGCAAGCCGACCCAGCCCGCGCCATCCCCCTGATCGAGCGCTCCCTCGCCCTCCGTGAGCAGATCTACGGCGCCAAACACCTCGAGGTCGGCATCACCCTCGCCTACCTCGCCCACGCCGAACTCGCGGCCAACCACCCCAACGAGGCCGACACCCACGCGAGCCACGCCGTCGCCATCCTCACCGACCACCCGCCGGCGTCCTCGGGCTCGGCCGCGCCCGCCTGGTCCTCGCCACCCTCCGCGCCCGCGACCCACACCCACAGCGACGCCCTCGCCCTCGCCCGCCAGGCCACCCTCGACCTCCGCGGCCAACCCACCGACAGCGAGCCCTCGCCGCGGCCCGCAGGCTCCTCGCCGACCTGTCCCGCGGGACAGCCAGCAAGCCCCGCTGAGCGCGGCACCCATGTTACGGGGCGTCTCGGCGCCGGGCTCAGGCGTCCGGCCGCCATCCGAGCAAGGGTGTCGTCGAGGGAACACGCGCTCCGCGAGCATCGTCGTCGCCTCGCAGATCGCATGCTCGAGGCGCGGGAGCAACTCCCCAGGGGTAGGAGGGCGATCGCCGCGCCTACTCCTCCTCGATCGAGCCTGCGGCCGACGAACTCGCCCGCCGCAATTCCGCCGCGGCCCTGATGCCGGGGTCGCGCCGCTTCACAGCGGCTCGCAGACGTACTCCGGTGCCGTCGAAGGCAGTCTCGCTCGGCACACCGCGGGCGAGCCGCACCCGCACACGCCGTCGACGCAGGTGTCGGCGCCGACGAGCCGGCGCAGTCCTGGTCGCTCTTGCAGGCGCAGCGGCCCTCGACGCACCACGCGTGCGGGCCGGCGTCGGCGCAGTGATCGTCGCTGTCGCACACGCAGCCGCCGTCTGCGCCGCAGATCGGCTGGGTCGGGTGTTCTCGCACTCGGCGTTCGACCTGCGGGGCTCGGGGACCAGGTTGCAGTTAAGGAACGGCGCGAGTCCCCCGACCGGGTCGCAGAAGACGTCCTCGGGCGATGCACACCTCGGCCTCACCGCCCTCCAGCAGCGGGGAGCGTCGCCGTCTCGTAAGCGTCGGTCGGGCACCGCCCTCTCGTCGGGCAGCAGCGGGCAGCTCCTTGCGAGAACCCCGCGAGCGCGACGCACACGCGACCGTGCCGCACTCCGCCGTCGACTCGCAGAAGATCAGCTGCCCCGAGAACACGATCTGGCAGAACTCGTCGCTGTTGCATTCGGCCGGCTTGCCGCCCCGGGCGACAGCGGCCCTCCCCATTCGTAGCCCTGGTCGACACCGTCGATCCAGCAGTCGCGGTCGGCGGCGCAGGCCTCCTGGCAGAAGCCGCCGTCGCCCGCGCCTCCGGTCCTGGCGTCGCCGGTCTCGCTGCTTGTGCGGTGTGTTGGTTGTCTCGCCCGCGGTCGCGTCCTCCCGTGCCGCCGCTCGTCGGCATCGCGGTCGTCGGTGGAGCCGCCTGACCCCGCCGTGGTGGTGGGCGGATCGGCCGTGGTGCTGGCCTCGCCGACCGAGCTCGTGACCATGGGCTCGCTCGCGCTGGCCGCAGGGTCCCCGACGCAGCCAGGCGACCCCGCGCTCACACACAGAAGGAGAGCCGCGCGACCGGGCGCGGCGCGAACCGAAAATGACACTCGTGACATCGTGCTGCTTTCTCGCCTGCCAGCCGCGGCCGACGACCCTCGCGGAGTCGGCGGCATCGATCCCGATTGATCCGAAGAATCGACACGAGCGCCGCGCGCACGCGACCCCTCCACTCGCACACGGAGGTGCGGATCAAATGGCGTCGATGACGACTCCCCGGGACGCCCGCGCCGAATGCGGGCGCCCAGGAGCGCTTCGATGTCATCGCCCACGCACCGCTGTCCTGCCCTCATACGCATCCTCCGAGCGCCGCCCCCGGGCTCGCCGCCTGCCCCGGCGAGCCCGCGGCGGGCCACCACCGCCTCCGAGCCCACCGCGACGGGCGCGAGCAGCTCCGGCCTGCCGACGGACCCGGGCACGGGCGGAGCTGCGCACGAGCGGCAGCCACCTGGCACGAGCGGCGAGCCCACGAGCGGCGAGCCGCCCACGAGCGGCGAGCCGTCTGGCTCGAGCAGCGAGCCCGTCACCGCCAGCACCAGCACGGGTGAGCTAACCACCGGGAGCCGCGGCTGTGCATGTCTCATGGGACAGGTCTGCGACGACCCCCTCGTGCATCGACGACCTCTGCAGCGAGCCGACGGCTGGCTGCGGGGACGGCGTCCTCGACCGCGGCGAGGGCTGCGACGACA
>NZ_JADJNN010000029.1 GCF_016714285.1 Nannocystis sp.
TCCAGCGTGACCTGCTCCAGCAGCGGTGTGATCGTATAGAGCGGGCCCTCCTGCTCGGGGAAGCGGTGGATCGCGCTGTGCTTCGCCAACTGGATCGAGCCCGCGCTTCCAGGCCGGCACCACACCCGGCCGTTGACGAAGTCGGCTCCGTGGAACCACTCGAGCGAGGTGAGCATCGCCTCATCCGCGAAGTAGTCGCCGGCGACCACGAAGTAGTGTCCCCGGGGGCAGGTCTTCCGCGGTGATCTCGAGGGTGGCGGCTGCTCCATGGTAGGCATCCTCGGATTGAGCGCGGTGGGGTGCAGCGGCTGCGGTCGCGGAAAGATCCCGTCGCGGGTCTGCGTCGGCCAGCTCGGGTATGCGCCCCCGCTCTCGGCGAGCCCGTACTGGATCAGCAAGACCGCGAAGTCTTCAACGATCGCGGCGGCGCCCGTCCGCTCGATCACGTAGATGGCCTCGCCGACCTGATCCGGGAGCCTGGTGCCTGCGGGGAGAACCTCACCGTAGACCAGCACACGATTCTGGTCCGCCACGCCCAGGCGATGGAGGTCGGACCTCGCCTGGCGCAGCTGGTCGGCCAGCGCGTGGTTCTCGCACTTGACGGCTGCGAGGGCCTGCTCGAGCGTCGTGTCGGCCATCAGCGCTTTCCCCTTGGCCAGAACGCGGCGGCGGCGAGCAGACCGATCATGCCGGTCGCCGCGAGCTTCTCCTCGAGGCCGACGCGCCGCATCTCGACCTTCGCGCCGGCGGAGGTCGTGCCCCGCCAGCGCGCGTTGGGGTAGAGCCGGGCGGTGAGGGTCCAGGGCTGGACGTTGACGATGAAGACGTTGTCCGCGCCCCCGGCGATCCTGGCGATCTCGGCGAGCGCTGCGTCGAGATCAGGGACGTATTCGAGGACGCAGGAGACGAACACCACCGCCGAGTCGGGCGCGAGCTCCGGGATCGGTCCCTTGGTGATGTCGGCGACGACGGTCATGGGGCACTTGGGGCACCCGTTGAGGTCGACGCAGATATCGCCGCACCCGTAGGCGCGAGCGAGGCGGGTGTGGAACCCCGCATCGGGGTCGCCGATCACGACGAGGCGGCGGCCCAGCGCCACGGCGCGCTCCATCGCGGCCATGAAGGCGGCGGTGCGCTCACGGAACCTCACCATGGCGGCGCCGCTCTCGACGAGCGCGGTGTACCCGAGGATCAAACGTGCGGCGGTTCGAAGTGACATCGTGAACCCTCCTGCCCGGCGACGATTCAACTGGGCGCCTGGAGGCGCGTGATCTGCTGCGAGAGGTCGCTCAGGTCCTTGCCCACCTTCTCCACCATCGCCCGATCCTTGGCGAGTGAATCGCGGACGCGCTGCTGCGACGCGCAGATCATGTCCCATGATCGCGGCGGCCTCCTCCTCCGGGATCTCGGCGTCGTCGTCGTCGTCGTCACCGGTGGCGGCCTGGTCGCCGCGACCTCCTCGCCGTCGTCGCCGCTTTGACCGCTGTCCGCGGCGCTCGCGGGTGGCGCCTGATCCGTGCCTGGGGTGTCGTCCCCCACCGCCGCGCCGCCAGCCGAGGCCGAGCGCTCCCACGCCGTCTCGAGCAATCGCAGCTCGCACCGCAGCCGTGCGGCCTCGCCGTCCGCGGCGATGATGCCCCGCCGGATCTCGGCCTGCTCGGCGGCCACGGCCTCCTCGAACGCGAGGAGGTGCCGGGCGACGTCCATCTTGAAAGCGCTGATGGCGGGCTTGTGCGGCGGTTTGTCCGTCGGCTGCGGCGCCCTCTTCGGCGGGACAGCCGCGGGGCTACCTGCGTCGATCGGTAGCTCGACCGAGTGGGTCCCCTGCTCGGCGGCCCGCTTCGCGTTTGGATCCGCGTCGACGGTGAACTCGGGCCGAAACCGCGGCTTGTGTCCGGTCGCGCCCGGCTGGTGATTTGCAGCGCCCTGCGGCGACGGCGGCGAGTGGGGGGCCGCCCGCGTCGGGCCTGGCCGCGCGGCGTCGATATCCTCTGCCTTCTCGATGAGAGTATTAAACAGCCCGATCACGTTGTGGGTCTGCATCATGAAGTCGGCCATCGTCTTGGCGTGGGTGCGCCCGGCGATGTCCTCGACGATCTCCTGCAGCTTGGGGACGTGGACGTGCGCGCCCTTCAACAGGTCTTCGAGCAGGTCCGGGCGCTCGCCCGCGTTCACACGCGCGCGAGCGTTGTTGTCGGCGTTGTCGATCACGTCCTTGATGAACGATCCAATGTTGATGAGGGACCGAAGGCCCTCGGGGACCTCGCGGATCTGGGCACCGAGCAAATTCATCACACACCTCCTGATTTGTTTGTCACTTGCGATTCGCCACGACGACCACACCGAGGAGCGCGGCGCCCCCGAGCACGTACGGGGTCCAGCGGAGCAGCGTGGCGACCGCGTCCGCGAGGCCAAGGCCGACTTGGCCGGCGGCCTTGCCGGCCTGCACCAGGGCGTCCAGCGCCACCTTGCCGGTGGCCCCGAACTCTTCGCTCCACTGGGCGGCCCACACCGACCAGCTCGCGTCGTCGGCCGCGACCTCCTTCTTGAGCAGGTCCATCTTCGTCGCCCACGTCCGGCGCGGGTAGGCGGTCTCGATCAGCGCGACGACGGCGGGCTCGTGCTCGAACAGTGCGGACGGGTCGCCGAGCTCGCGCGTGACCGAGAGGAATTGGACGATCGCCTCCACGGGCGCGCGCGTGAGCAACTCGGAGAGCAGGGCGCGGGCCTCGCTGCTCTGGTGTTTTCCTGCGGCCGCCTCCGCGGCGGCCTGTGTGGCGCCGTGCTTCAGGGCGTCCGCGACGTAGTCGTCGTAGCCCGCGCGGATGTTCGTCCACCATAGCAGGCGGTTTTGTCGATACTTCGCCGTCTCGGGCGACAGCTCCATCTCGAGGACAGACTCCTGGGCCTGGTCAGTCATCGTCCGCCCTCCCCCGTCCGCAGCATGCGTACGCCGACCACGGGGTCCTTGGCGACGATGCAATACGGGCCCGGGCTGGTGAGCCACACGGGTTCGCCGCAGCGCGGCGTCAGGTGCAGGCCGACCTGCGAGCCCTGGCGCTGGCGCGTGACGGTCGCGCTGCCCTTGAAGATGATCACGATCACCATACCGTCGTCCTCGATGTTCTCGATGAAGGTCTCGCCGCGCATCAGCACCAGCGCGCCCACCTGGTGACGCTGGCCGTGGAAGAGCCCAAGAAGCGAATACTTCATATCTATTCATCCTCCCGCGCTCGCCGCCGGGGCGAGCTGCTCTGGACACCGAGAACGAAGCCGACGACGGTGCCGACGACGGCGCACAGAATTCCGGACGTGATGGCTCCCGACACGAACGCCTTGCGGGCGGCCGCCTCCGGCGATGGAATCTCCTCGACGAGCTCGACACGGGGCCGCTCGACGGGCGGCGTGGCCTCGATGTTGGAGGTCATGGCCACCACCGCCTCCTGTACTCGTCGACGAGGCTTGCCCAGCGCTCGGGCGCGGAGGCGACCGGGATGCCGAGCTGGCCGACCTCGGCCATGCTGATCGGCCACTCGTGCGGGCGGTGGTCGCCCATGAAGCGCTCCATCGCCTTGTCCACCAGGTTGGCCGGTGGCGAGGGACCCTGGCGCGCGGCGAGGGTCGTCCCGAGGTACTCCTCGATCGCCCGCGTATACTCGCGGGCGGTGAGCACCGTCGAGTCCTTGCTGTCCTCCGGCATGTACTTGACGCGCACGCCGGAGAAGATCGGGTCGACGGCGGACAGCGCCGCGTTGCGCCCCATCTCCAGGCGGCGGGCGCTCAGCGCAATCAGGGTGCCGCCCGAGATCGCCATGTAGGGCACGATCGCGGTCGAGGACGCGAACTTGCGCAGCCCGTCCGCGATCATCACACAGGACATCACGCACCCGCCCTGCGTGTGCAGCACGACCGTGACATCGTCGCTGGGGAGGTGCTCCATCGCCTCCAGCACCATCTCGGCGACGCGGAAGTCGATGATCGGCGTGATGATCGGGATCACCGTGGAGTAGCGGGCGACGCGATGCTCCTGCTGCCGTCGCAGGAGGAAGCTCGCGCCGAGGAACGCGGCGCCGGCCATCGCCGTCGTGATCACTGCGGTCTTGTTCATGGCGTCCCGGTCAGTGGCGATCGCTCTTCGCCGCGAGAGGAGACAGCGCCTGCAATGCGCGGAGCGCTGGATCGGCGCGGTGGTACTCTTGGGCGCCGAGGAGCAGGTCCAGCACGTCCATCGAGTCGGCCCCGCGGTTCATCGCCGAGAGGACCGCCGCCTCGAACCTGGAGATCTGGCTCAGGTATGCGTACCGGAGCGTCACGAGGGCGGCCTCCACGATCTTGGTCTCGCTCTCGTCCCATGGGGGGCGGGGCGCCGGCTCGCGGGGCGTCGCTGCAGCGCGCGACGACTTGGCCGCAGCCCGCCCGCGCGGGCGTCTGTCGACGCGCGGGGTGGATGCACTCGACACGCGGATCTCATCCTCGTCGTCGGTATCGGTCAGGGTGGCGATCTCCCGACGCAGGCTCGCCAGGAGGTCCGCCTCATCCGCCGGGGTCGCCGCGGCGGGATCATGCTTTGGCGCCGGGGGAGTCGGTGGTGCACCACGGATCCACAGCCCGGGAAGGAGATCCGTGGCGAACATCGTCACGACCTGCTGCGCCGAGACCTTGACCTCGTCGGGGAGCTCCAGCTCCGCGATCGCGGCATTTATGACCCTGGCACCTTTTTGAAGATTGGTATCACGCTTGGATTCAGGCATTGCTCGCTCTCCATCTCCAGATCGCCACACCCGCGGCCACACCAGCGAGGCCAACGGCGCCGATCACGATCTTGCCGACGAGACCCGACGCTTTGAGCGGGTCAGAACTCGCGCCGGCCGGGGTCACGGGTGAACCCGGTACGACCCCACACTCATCGCTGGTGCATCCCTGAAGGGCGAGGGCCCGCTGGATCGCGTCCTCCGTCTTCGGCCCCCACTTGCCGTCAGCATCCACGCCGAGGGCCGTCTGGGCGGCCCGCAGGGCAGCCTCGGAGGCGGCCCCCCACGCCGCGCCGACGTCGCCCGCAAAGTAGCCGAGCGCGGCCAGGGCCTCGAGGCGCTGGCGCGTCTGCACGAGCGAGACCTTGGCGCCGACCATGCGCTCGACGTAGCTCGTCGGATTTTGCAGGCCGTCCGGCGGCGGCTCCGACTTCCACCAGACGGAGTTTGCGACGCGCCCCTCGGCCGCGTAGGTCTCGAGGTGGATCATGCCGTAGGAGCCGAGGACGCGGCCGAGCTTCTCGCCCTTGCGGACGTCTCGCGCGGTCTGGATATCGAACTCCTTGTGCGAGCCGGCCTTGAACCCGCCGAGCACGAGGAAGAGCCCAGTCTTCGTCCGCAAGAACGCGGCCTTGGACCCCTCGCTCCACCCGCGGTCGATGCCGACGACGAGCGCGTCCTCGGGGGCGACGATCGTGGCGCCGTCGGGGGCGCCGGTGAGATCGATCCCCGCGTGCCAGCGCTCGCACTTCTCGAGCGCGCAGTTGAAGGGCCGCCCGCCGCCGATGCTCCACACGGCGAACTTCGGGGCGACGCCTGGCAGCACCCAGGCCGGCGCCGGATCGCCGGCGGCCATCGGTAACTTCTCCCAGTCGGTCGAGCGTGCCATGTTACTCGCGCGCCTCCCCGTCCGGCCCTGGCATCGGATCCGGTTCGAAGACCGCCATCTGGTGAACGAGGCCCGTAGAGCTGACCACCATCAAGTTGGTCTCGAACTCCCGCAGCAGGGTCACGGGCACCGCACGCAGGTACGCGCGCCCGCCGGTGATGGCGTCGTTCAGGGACTCCCAGCCGTCCACGGTGATTGCCAACACGCACGGCTGCCCCCGCATGTCGTGCTGAATGCATGTCTTGTGGACGACGAAACCGCCTCGGCGCTCAGAGACGTAGTTCCAGCGGATGTCGGGTCGCACATAGGTGCGCTCGGAAGGTTGGGTCCTGGTCGCTGGCTTGCTCATGCTTGCTGCTCCGTGTTCGCGGTCGTCTGCTTGTTGAGGAGGATGGAGGACGCCCACCGTGGATCGGCGCGGCCCTCGAACTCGGCGTCGAGCAGCAGCTCCACGGCCCCGATGGCCGAAGAGAACAGATCGTCGCCTGGCATGGGGTTGCGCTCGGCCTCGTCGTAGACCTCGTGGCCGACGGCCTCACGCGCCCGGGCCTCGATCTCCTGGCGCGTGAGCAATTCGGGCAGGCCCGAGCGGGAGCGAAAGATGTAGTAGATGGGCATGGCCTTCGCGTCGTCGGTGCGGGAAGGCATGGCGAAGCGCTCACGGAGCTGCTCGGGGGTCGGCTTGACGAGGGCCATCATCGCCGCGGCCGGGCGAACGAGCCCTGTCGCCGCTCTCGCAGCAGGGGCCGCGGCCGTCGCCGGCAGCGGGGCGCGGCCCTGTCGGCCGGTGTGATCTCGAGGACAGGTGCCGCGCCGGGCAGGGAGAGTTTGGCCGTCGCCGCAACTCTTGGCGAGCTCGGCCGCAGCGGCGCTGATGCGTCGGAGCGCTTCGTGAATGCGGCGGGCGGCGTCGACGGTTCGGCCTTCGATGAGCTGGCGGCGCGCGGCGTCGTAGTAGCCCTGGGCCTGCTCGAGCGCCGTGGTGGCACGCCGCTTGACCTCGCCCTGGCACAGCGGCGCGTCCAGCATGGCGGCCGTCCAGTAGAGCAGGGTCCGCACGTCCGCGAGCCGCTTCGGGGCCTCTGCCAGGTGATCCTCGAACGCGTTGATGTTGCTGTAGAGCAGGCGCAGGAACTCGTCCGGGTGGGTGTTGTCGTGGAGCGTGGCGCCGGGCTGCAGCCGCCCCGTGGCGTCCGAAACGATCGACCACTTGGGACGCGTGGCGTCGCCGCGGACGCGGACCACGACCTCGCGCAGGCTCGCCCGCCCCTCACGAATGCGCCGTTCGAGCACGGTCGCCTGAACGCCTCCGTCCGCGCGCATACGGCGGAGCGCGCTGTCGGGGACCACGAGCGTCTCCGAGGCAGCAGCAGCGTCGGCCGGGACCGGCGAGGGACCGGCGCTGATCGTGGTGATGGGGACGGCGATGAGGACCTCTCGCCACAGTCGGCGCATCAGGTCGGGGACCTTGATGTCGTCGCCCCGCGCGCCGGCCACGACCTCGGCGGCCTTGATGAATACGCCGGTCGACTCGAGCCACACCTCGAGCTGCATCGCGTCCGTCGGGGCCGGCTCGGCGAGTTCGGCGAGCGCCTCGGCGATGGCCCCGTAACCGTCGGCACGCTTCGGACTCTGGCTGGCCTTCAGGTCGACGCCGCGGGCCTGCACGAGCCGCTCCATCATTTCGCTCAGGTCCTGCAGCGGCGAGCGGGCGTTGTCATCGGCGTTCTCGGCGTCGGCGGCCGCCCACAGGGCGCGGTCCATTCGCTCGAGGATCGCGTCCTGGTCGTTCGCCGGCACGCGCAGGTCCAGCCAGCGCACGCCGTCGATGTCGTAGTTCACGACGTCGATCGCGGCCAGGGCATCGTCCGCGGAGCTGCCCTCGCGGAAGACGACGTACGTCTGAGTCCCGGCCCCCTGACGCTGGCTCGCCAGGCGAAAGCGGGGTTCGTCGTTGAATGTATCGAGGATCGTCGCAAGCTCCGACGATTGAGGCGCGCGGGCGGGCGATGCTTGGCCCTCCTCGGGTCGCTTGTTTAGGCCGAGCTTGTCGGCAGCCTTGCGCGCCCGCTTCAGAACTGACTCGTAGCTCTTGCCGTCGGTGATGGCCGCCTCGGCCTGCCGCAGGTAGCTCGCATACTTCGACGGGGGGAGCCCGAGTGCCCGGATCGCGCTGCGGGCCACCTCGTAGGTATTCGCAGGGTCCGCGGGCCGCAGGGTCGGCATCGGATCATAGAGTTTCTGGTCTCCATTCCAGACGCGACCATTGTACGAGATCGTATACGTCGGACCGTTCGGCAGCACGACCTGCCCCGCCGGGAAGGTCGAGGCTCCCTCACCGCTCGCCTCGACGGCGCGGCGATACTCGCGGCTGGCTTCTTCCAGCGAGGAGACGCGCTCCTGGACGTCCAGCGCTGGATGGTCCGGGGTCGCCTCGCGCTGGATCCTGAGCAGCATGGTCTGATCGACCGTAGCGCTGGGCTCTGCTGCCGTCGGTGTCGGCACATCGCTTTGGTGCGGATCGTAGTGGTTGAGATCGGTGGCGAGGTTACGGATGGCAGCCTTCCTGGCTGCTTCATGGTCGAGGCCATTCTTGGCCGCCTCGTATGCGATGCCGCGCCGAAGCGCCTCGGCCCAGGCGGCCTCCTCCTGATCCCGCGCGGCGCGGAGCGCTGCCCCCATGTGGGCCTCCTCGGCGGCTTCTTGCGCCGCGGTCGGAGATTGCGCGCCGGGCGGGGCGGTGCGTTTGAGGAGGACGGCCCGACCCGCCGGTGTCGTCCTGTAGCGAGGGAATCCTCCGCCCTTGCCATCGAGAGCAACGACCAAGCCGCGAGCGACCAGCGCGTCCTTCGTCGAATCGTGTACTCCCGGCCACGAATGCGGCTCCCATGGCCGGGCGTCCTCCTCGGCGTGCAACGCGGCGAGCGCCTCCATCATGATCACCGAGAGCTTCTGCTCCGGCTCCACGGGCACGCCGAACCATTGTGCGAACGAGACCTCTTTCAACGCGATCAGCTCGGCGAGCTCAATGACGATCCAGTCGAAGCGTCGGATGATGCCGCCGTCCCCGTCGAGCAACTCGCCTCGAAGGTCTACCTCGCGCTCCTGGCGGGGGGCCACATACAGGACCAACTGAGGCCCGTCACTCGACTGGAAACGGACCACGACCTCGTCGCCGACCGCCTCGCTATCTGCCGAGCCGTAGCGGTAGCGATCGATGCGAACCGAGCCGGTGAGCAGCTTTTGCAGCCTACGAGCGACTGTCTTCGCCGCCTCGGCCCCTGCCCGTGGGCGGATGATGGTGGCGTTGGGTTCGCTCTTCGCCTGCGGCGGCTCGCCGCGTGGGGGCTTGGTCTGCGGGGGCGTGTCGTCCGGGGGCTCGTCCTTCCCGCCCGACAGCAGGTTCTGCGGCACCCGGCGGTCCCACCACTCGAGGCCGATGTCCTTGAGCGCGGTGAACTTCTCGCCGCTCGCAGGCGCCAGCTCGAGGAACCGCTGCCATCCCGCGTGGGTGGGCAGGAGGATCTTTCCGTCGCGGATCTCCTCGCCAGTTGCCAGCGCGAGGCCCTTCTCCCCCTCGACCGGGACCACGTCGCGGTCGTCCTTGACGAGGCCGTCGCGCAGCATGGGCTCGTAGCGAGGCCACCACTTCGCCAGCCAGGCATCGGTAGCCCCGCGCCAGCGAAGCATGGGGTAGCGGCCGAAGCGGAATACCTCGGGGATCTTCTTGTCGAGGGCCGCGGCGGTGGCGACTTCGTCGTCGTCGGGCCAGGCGGGGCCGCCCGTGCGCGGGAGGTGGCCGGGGAGCAGCGGCGCGTCGTTGACGAGGCCGGTGTAGTTCACGAGTTGCCACGAGGGCGAGCCCGCCGCGCGCAGGCCGATGCGCACGCCCTGGTCGGTGTCGATGATCCGACCGAACTCGAGGTGATCGAGTTGCTCCGAGCCGGCCCGCGGCCGGGCGATCCGTAGACCCTCGTGGACCGGCGCGCCCGTGTCGGGGATCAGCACCTCGAGGTCGCGGGCCGCGTACATCCACGGCGCCCACGGCCACGCCTCCGCGTCGACGCGCTCGAGGTCCGCCAGGCGCAACTCGCCCTCCTCCCGCAGCCGGGCGGCCGCCTCGGCGTCGTCGCTCACGCGGGCGGCACGGAAGCGGGCGGCCGCTTGACGGAAGAGGCGCGTGGCCTCGAGGGCGATCCGCTTGCGGGCCTCCTCGGCCTGGCGGCGCCGCTTGTCCTCGAGCATCGCGCGGGTCTTGTCCTTGTCGCGCGAGATCATGAGCAGGATGTCCTCGGGCGTGAGCTGCTGCTGGGCCGCGGGGTTGTTGGTGTCGCGGACCTGCGACTTGATGAGCTCGCCGAGCCAGCCGGCCTTGCCATCGATCAGGCTGAAGCGGTAGCCGTCGGTCGAGCCGTCGGCGAAGTAGTAGTAAATCTGGACGACGCCGAGCGTGTTGCCCTGACGGACGGCCCGGCCGTTTCGTTGCTCGAGGTCCGCGGGCGTCCAGGGAAGATCGAGGTGGTGGATCGAACAGGTGCGGACCTGAAGATCGAGGCCCTCGTTCATGACCGAGTTGCCGATGATGACGTCCGTCTTCGGGGTGATCGTGGTATTGCTCGGTCCGCCGCAGGTGCCGGGCGGCGGCGGCTCGGACGAGAGGCCGTTGAACTCGCGGGCGATGCGGAGGCGGTCGGCGGACTTGGTCTCGGCCGCGTTCATCACTGCGATGCGGTCACGCGGGATCCCGTGCTCCACGAGGACCTCGATGAGCCACAGGTGCACGGCGGTGGGTTCGCAGAAGATGATGTGGCCGCAATGCGGGCTCGCGGCGACGCGCCGGGCGCACTCGACGAGCTTGGGGCTCGAGTAGACCGGGCGCGGTAGGCGGGTCTTGACCATCACGACCTCGCCGTCACTGTTGTACATGCGCCGTTGGGTGACGCCGCCCTCGAGCGCGGTTTGGTAGGTATATCCGTCCTCGAGTGAGCCGTGCAGGGCGATCAGTGAGAGGCGCGCGAGCAGGCCGAGGATCACGTTGCCGGGGCTGCTCTCGGGGTTCGGGTTGCTGAGGATCTCCTCGATGCGGGCGACGTAATGGCGGTACTTCGCCTCCTGGACCTCGTCCATGGCGATCGTGATCGTCTCCACGACGGGGCGCGGCAGCTTGAGGCCGACCTCCTCGGCGGTGCGGAACTCGCCGTAGCGGAAGATCAGGGTGCGCAGGTCCTCGAGGTTCTTGAAGCCGGTGACGGCGCTGCGGCGAACGATCTCGAAGGTGGAGTCCAGCACCTCCCGAATCTCGATCTTGAGGAAGCGGTCGATGAACTGCTCGGGATCGAGGATGCCTGCGCGCGTGAAGGCGGTCGGGTCGATGTATTGAATGAGGTTGTAGAACTCGAGCGGGCTGTTCTTGGCCGGCGTCGCGGTCAGCAGGACGATGCCGGCGCCGCCCGTGCGGCGGCGGATCGCGGCGGCCCGGAAATCGAGCTGCCAGGCGCGGTCCGGAGCCGTCGCCGCCGCCGCCCATGAACTTGGGCACGCCGTCCTCGCGGGCCTGCGGCATGTGCAGGTTCTTGAAGCCCGCGGCCTCGTCGACGACGAGCATGTCGATGCCGATGTCGTCCCAGGCGATGCCGGGGTCGTAGGTCCAGTCGTTCGGCAGCGCGAGGATCTCCTCGATCCACGCCTTGACGCCGTGCTCGAGCAGCGCCCGGTCGCGCTCGCTGAGCTTGTCCTTCGCCTTCTCGTTCTTGGCCTGCTCCTGGAGCGCCCGCCGGCGCAGGGCCACCGAGCGCTGGACCGCCTCGACCTCCTCGACGTAGCGGACGACGGCGGCCTCGTTCATCTTCGTCCGGGCCAGCGCGTCGTAGCTGAGCACCACGACGTCAGCCTGGCCGCTCTGCAGGAGCTGCCACTTCTGGGCCCGCTCCTGCGGCGTGTCGGTCTCCGAGGTCATGAGCCCCTTGCGATCGCCGCGGCTGATCTGCTTGCGCTTCGAGCCGATCACCAGGACGCGATAGTCGGGGAGCGTGCACAGGATGTCGTCGTGCCACTTCCACACCAGCGAGCTCGGCACGAGGATCACCGGACGCCGGACCACGCCCTCCTGGCGCGCACGGGCGATGATCGCGAGGCGCCGTGTAGGTCTTGCCGACGCCGACATCGAAGGCGATGAGGCCCCCGAGCAGATCGAGGACGCGACGTGCCCCGGCGATCTGGTGCGCGCGCGGCTTGGGTGCCCCGGCGCCCCAGCGGGCGATGTACAGCGGCTCGGCGCTGTAGCTCGGGACGATGCGACCGCGGGCGGCCCGGTTGTAGGCGTGGGTGAGGGCGTCACGGCGCTCGGGGTCGGCGGCGATGTATTGCACGAACGACTCGGCCCACTTCCTGGCCAGGGCGACGCGTCGATCACCGAGGCTCTGCTTCGCCGCGGCCTTCTCCTCCCGGGTCATCGGCGGGGCGTCCCGGTCGCGCTTCTCCTGCGGCGGCCGGAACATCTCGGGGTCGTGGTTGTAGTAACCGAGGAACGTCAGCACGTCGGGCGACACGGGCGGCGCGTCGGCCTTGATGTAGTCGTAGCCGCGGATCTGGACGAAGCCGTCGACGCGCTCGAGCTCGACCCGGCCGTAGTTGGCGTTCAGCGTGCTCGAGAGCCAGCCGCTCACGAGGGCGAGGTCGATGTAGCCGTGGCGCGGGTCGATGTCGGTGATGTCCTCGAACACCGCCGGCTTGATCGCGTCGAGCAGGCGCCGGACCTGAACGCGGGCTTGCTCGTCGCCGCGGGCCGCACGGGCCTGAGCGCGGTCGTATCGCGCCCACAGCTCGTAGCCCGCGAGGTACGCGTCGCGGGGGTAGAGCTCATCCCACGCGTCGCCGTCGAGGTTCCACTCGGCCTTGATCAGGGCCGCGAGCGCGTCCTCCCGCGAGCGGGTGCCTCCCTGCTTGGCGTGAAACTCGAGGAGCTTCTTGACCGACAGCTCGCGGTGCGTGCGAAACAGCAGCTCGGCCTGGGCCACGACGTCGTCGGCGGGGCCGGTGAACTTGGGCTCGATCCGCGGGGGCTCGCCGAGCGCCGAGATCAGGGTGCCGCTTCGGTCGAACGCGTTGAGGATCTGCTGGGCGGCTTGGAGGCCGCGCTTGCCGGCCAGCTCGCGCAGCTCGGCCGACCTCGCGGGGTTCCCGAAGCTGGCCGCGAAGTCTCGCAGCGCGGCGTTGAGCTCGGGCCACAGCGCGTTCACTCGATCGGCATCGTCGGCGCCGAGGGCGGCGAGGTAGCGGTCGACGCGGGCGCCGAGCTCGAGCGCGTGGCGCAGGTCGCCGACGACATCCGCGGGGATGCCGTCGTCGCCGCGGACGACGGTCTGGAAGTTGCCCGCCTCTCGCGGGGCGATCACGTTGAGCACGCAGCTCGTGCAGACGGGTCGCGGGGCGAGGGGCGGGAGCCGGGTGGGTAGCTCGCCCGTCACCTTGTAGCGCCAGCTCGTCGTCTTGCCGGCCTCGTCCTCGCCGCTGAACGGGCCGTCCTCCACGCCGAGCAGGTGGTCCTTGTTCTGGACGAAGTAGTCGCCCTCGAGGATGTAGCGGTCGGCCTCGTCGACCTCGGTCAGCTCGCCGCCGCGGCTGCGCCAGAAGATCATGTCCATCACGACGGAGGCGCCGGGCACGTTCTCGTGGCCCTTGCGGTCGTGGCTAGGCAGGCGGAAGGCGCCGAGCAGGTGGTTGCGAAGTAAGAGCTTCTCGCGCAGGCCCCGGTTGAGGCTGCCGCTCAGGAAGCCGGCGGGCACGAGGAACACGCCGATCCCGCCCGGGATCAGCAGATCGAGCCCGCGACGCATGAAATACGCGTAGGCGCGCTTCTCCTTGTAGAACTCGTCGGGGTCCTCGCGGGCCATCGCGCCCCGCTCGCCGTACGGCGGGTTCGAGACGATGAAGCCGATCGTGCCGCGCACCCGCGCCGACTCCTCGCGGATCCACCGCTCGAAGGGCATGTGGTAGAGGTCGATATCGGGGCGCAGCGCGCGGAGCAGCGTCGAACTGACCTTCGAGTATTCGACAGCGGTCCAGTGGATGCGCTTGATCTGGCCGCTGGCCTCGAGCGCCAGGCAGAGGCGCGCGCTGAAACCGCCGAGAAGCCGCCCGATGCCAGCGCTCGGCTCGAGCGCGTGCACCACACCGTCGGCGCCCGCGAGCTCGGCGAGCAGCGGGCACAGCGTCTCCGCGAGCGCCCTGGCGATCCGAGGTGGCGTGTAGTACTCGTGGATCAGCCCGAAGGTCTCGGGGATGAGCTCGCGCGGGAGCTGGCTCTCCACCTTCTCGATCGAGAGGCCACCCCAGCCGGAGTAGCCCGCGAGGATCTGTCGTTCGGCGGCGGTGAAGTCGCTGGCCTCCTTGCTCAGGACCATCCGCATCGCCTTCAGGTTGGCCTCGCGCCGCCAGGAGACGCCGCGCAGATCGGGCTCCAGTTCCTCGGGCTCGTCGGGGGTCATGGATGCACCAGCGAGGGCGCGTGCGCGGGCCCAGAACGCCATCGCGTAGCGGTCGATCCGCGAGCCTGAGGCCGTCACCTCGATCGCGGCGATCTTCTTCTCGGTCTCCACGGTGATGGGTCCCAGCGCGCCAAAGCCGGCGCGCAGGTGCACGGTGCCGCGCCAGTCACGGATCGCTGCCGTCGAGTCCCGGGCCATCACGACGAGGGACGGATAACGACGCAGGAGGGGCACCGCGTCCCACCCGGCCTCGCGCAGCAGCACCGCCTCGGCGCGCATGCGGATGAAGGTCAGGGCCATCTCGAGGGCGTCTGCCTCGGCTTGCGCCCTGGCGTCGTCCCTGACTTCGGCATCTGCCTTGGCGACGCTTCGCTCGACCATCCTGGTCATGCGCTGCTGGATCCGCCGCACGACGACGTCGTCCGGCTGGTCATCGAGCGCTCGCTCCTCGGGCACGAGGGCGGCGTAGGCGGCGAAGTCGTAGTCGTACTTCGGGCGCTTGCCCTTCTTGAGCCGCTCGGCCCCGAGCACCGCGGCCACCATCTCCTCGAGCGAGGCGCGGTGCTTCGAGACGAGGTTGACGATGAAGGCCGGCGAATACTTGTCCGCCATGGACGCCGTCCACCCCGGAATGATCTGATCGAGCGCCTGTGCTGGTGTCATTGTGATCCCTCGATTCTCGTCGTCATACGACCTCGATCTTGGCCTTGCGCGCGAGCCTCCACAGCTCGGTCGCGAACGGGGCCAAGGTTTCCTTGGTGTTCTTGGGCGCCGGGGCCTTCATCTTCTCCATCAAGGCGAGGACCTTTTCCTCGGCCTTGCGCATGTCGGCATAGAGGTGGTTGAGCGTGCCGCGGCGGTAGGGGTGGATGTGGAGCCCGCCCATGTGATTGCGGACCGCGACCACCGTGCCGCTGGCGATGATGGCGAGCGCCGGCCCCCCGGTGATGAGCAGCGCCACCGCGTCCCACCCGCGCTCGCGCAGCAGCATCGCCTCGGCGCGCGCCAGCACGTACTCGCGGGCCGTGTTCTGAAAGACGTCCCACTCGGGGCCGCCCTCCGCGAGCTGGCGATCGATCCGCGCGTTCAGGCGCTTCAGTACGGCGGCGTCCTTCATGAGGTCGCGCGGCCGCTCCCGCTCCACGATCGCGTTGTAGGCCACGAAGTCCTCGGGGGTGTCAGGCGCTTCGCCGCCCTGGGCCCGGAGGAGCGGCAGGGCCTCGGCCAGGATCGTGGCGATCGCGTCGCTGTTCGCCTGCTCGAGCCGAACGATCGCATCGAGCGAGAACCGGGCGGAGATCTGCGTCCGCCACTGCTCGACCGCGTGCTTGATTCGATGCTCAGCGGCCACGTTGCTCCTTCATGGGCTCCTGTGGCCCGGTGGTGGAGGGCTCAGCAGGAGGTGAGTCGCAGGCGAGCCACGCGGCGGAGTAGTAGAAGATTTGGACGGTGTCCGGCGCGTGGCCGTGGCGGATAGCCCGGCCGCTTCGCTGCTCGAGGTCCACCGGGGCTTTGATTCGATCAGCGGCCATGGGGCTCCTTGCCGGGCGCTGCGGGTTTGAGGGGCTTGAGGGGTAGCCCGACTTCGGCGGCGTGACGCAATGACACGAAGGCGAGGATGCACAGCCGCAGATCGTCCAGCGACTTGAACCCGGCTCGCTTGTCGGCGGGAGGTCTCATCACTTCGTGCCTCCGGCGCCTGGGCTGTCCGCAGCCTCGTGCTCATGTGGGGCGTGCCCGTGTTTGTGCTGGCAAGGGCCACACGCACACGTGGCGCCGCATCCGCCACAGGATGCGCGCGTGGGCGTGTGCCACTCGGCAGGCGTGTCATGGATGCTGATGTGGCCGTGCTCGACCCACGTCCTGGCCATTGGCACCAGGACACCGGGCGCGGCCGACACCTCGTACAGCGAGCCACGCTGCTCCGGCAGCGGCGGGCGACCGCCGAGGAGCGAACAGGCGACGACGCCGTCCGCGCCCAGAATGCGCCAGCCGCCGCCCTGCATCTCCACGACATCGTGCGTATGTCGCGAAGCGCAGCATCCTCGGCGGACGCGTCAGTGGTCTGCGTGGCCGCCGGCTCGGGCGCGGGCGTGGGCGTGGGCGTGGCCTCCTGTTTTGCCCTCCGCTCGGCTCGTGGCGGCGGATCGTCGAGGGTGGCCTCGGGCGGGCAAAAGGCGTTCACCTGGTCCGGGGTGAGCTCGGACTCCCGCATGCCCCGATCGTGCAGTCGCTGGGCGTTCTCCTTGGCGTTGCTCAGGTCCTTGAAGCATCCCAGCGGCTCGGGGGGCTCGTTGCGGCGCTCGAAGAACAACGCCCACGTGCGATTGAAGAGGACCTTGAATTGGCCAGCCCCCGAGCGGGCGAGGAAGCCGTCGAACCCGGCGTCGCGGGTCGCCTTCCACTCGAGCGCGCTCGTCCGGCGCTGGCGACGAGGGTCGGCGGGGGCGTCGTTCGCCGGGCGGGCCGCGGTGCGGCTGGCTTCTCCGCGGGCTTTTCGTTCGCCGGACGGGCGGGCCGCGGCTCGGCTGGCTTCTCCGCGGGCTTTTCGGCCGCCGGTTTCTCCGCGGGGGGCCGCTCACGTGTGGCCTCACCTGTCGCCGCGGCGGGCTTGTTCGCGCCCTTGCCGGACTCGCAGTGGACCGTGCCGTCGGAGCGTTGCTCGATCCTGATGGTTTCGCCGGTGCTCTCCTCTTTGAGCGTCACCTTCACATGCTGCACTCCCCACTTCATGGTCAACCTCCCTGAGCTCTGACGTGTTTGATCCCGAGGGCGAGCGCGATCGAGGAGACCAGCGCGGCGCCGCCATAGATTGCGGGCTTCACCCATGTGGGCCCGCGTGGTGTTGTCTCTGGATTTGGATCGAAGGCCAGGCCGCCCTGCGCCGGCAACGGCCGCGCAGGCGCGGGCTGCTTCGGGTCGAGCGGCTGGCCCGCGGCTTTCGGGTTGCCCCCGAGCTTGGACATCGCGGCCGCACGCTGCAGCGCGCTCGTTGGCACGCCGGACGTGCGCAACGCGTCGGCGTACTCCTTGTCGACCTCACGCACGGTCTCGTACTCGACCTTCATGCGGTCCGGGTGCGTCAGGAGGCGCTTGCGCATCTCGATGCAGTAGTCGCGCAGGGTGGCGTTCCCAGGGCCGGCGAACGCGGCGTAGGCCGGGCGACCGTCGACCGCCTCGGGTCGCACATAGGCGCAGTCGAGGCTGCGCGAGAGGCGTCGGCGCTGGAGCTGCGCGACCGCCTGGACGGCGGGCGTGATGATCGCGTCGTCGGCCCGGCGGTACTTCGAGAGCAGCAGATCGCCGGGGGGCCATGGGACGCAGAATCGGCCCTTGCCGTTCATGTAGGGGGACGGCGGCGGCGCCGTGTAGACGCCGGTCTTGGCGTCGCGCAGCCACTTGCGGGCGAGGTCGTTGCCGTCGACGCGGCGGCCGTTGACCTCGCCCTCGGTGTACATGCATGGCGTGCGTGAGGCCGCGGTGGCGAGGGCGCCGGTCTTGAAGGTGCCGCTGGTGACGAGCGGGACCGAGGTGCCGTCCGTCGCGCTGGGAGTGATGACGCCGGACGCGTTGGTCCCGAGGCGCCACTCGCCGAGCACCTCGCGGGCGAGGTAGGGGAGCAGATAGTCGCCGTAACCCTGCTCCATCGCAGATGTGTAGAGCGCGGTGAACCAGTCGCGCCACATGGTCTCGAGCTTCGCGCAGTCGACCTTGTACGCGTCCGGGCCGCCGGCCGCGACCTGCTGCCAGGTGGCGCCCGCGAGCTGCTGCAGCGCGGGGAAGAAGTCGCCGGTCTGCGTGAAGTCGCCGTAGCGGTGGATCAGGGTGGCGTCGTTGTAGAAGCGCAGCGCGTCGGCGGGGGGCTGGGGCCGGCCCCGGTACTGGAGGAGGCCCGCGACGCGGAAGGTGCCCGGGATGCAGCCGTACATGCCGTTGTAGGCGACGGTCTTGTTGGTGAACGGGGCGAGGACCTTGCCGAGCACGGTCTTGCCGTCTTTTTCGACGCCGTCGAGCAGGGACCAGGTGGTCGCCTTCGTCGGCGGTGCGAACATCGGGGTCCAGTCGACGCCGGGTCCGTCGATGTTGATGAAGGTGCGGACCCACTCCTGGTCGACGTCACGGTTGTATCGGCCCCACGGCAGCTTGGCGCGTTCCTCGACGGGGTCACTCGACGCCAGCCCCTTGAAGAGGCTTGCGAGGGCCTTCCCAACGCCAACGACAATCCCGATGATCCACCCCGCGACAGGGATGGCGGAGACCGCGTTCAAGGCGATGTCGATCGCAACACTCGCCATGGCTCCGAGCAGCGCCGTGGGGTCCGACGTGAGCGCGAATGGGACTTCTGCAAGAAGCCCGGCGATGGAGTCGCTCTTCGGGTTGATCCACGCGACCTTCCCCACACCTCGCCCAGCACGTCGCCGCTAGGGTCGCCTTCTTCTTCCAAAGGAGCTGCGTGGCCTGGTTCCACGCTTCGCGCCCGCCTGGCTGATCAGGTCCTCGCCAACCGTGGTCTGCCGCCTCCTGGCCCTCTCCAAGGAGTGCCTGAAGCGGCCTCATCGGCTTGGCTTCATCGGCCAGGGTATGGGCTCAGGAAGAGGTCGGTACGCGATCGAAAAGGCGATTGTTCGGGTCGATGATCATGAGGCACGCTCACACAATCGACACCGCACTTCAGGGAGCGCCCAAGGGTCTGCGGGCACGCCAGGGCGTTACCTCGTCACAGACGATCCGAAACGCCTGTCGAGCACTCATGGCGGAAACCCTCGATCGTCGGGCAGTCGCTATCTTGTTCAGCAAAGGGGCGCGCAATACCCCTCGCACTGTAGACCATCGGCACAACTGCCGGCTCGTCACGCCACAGGGCTCGCCAAACTTCGCGGTCGGCTCGTCGTCCTTGCAGCCAGCGCCAAGGATGAACAGGAGGGGGATCAGGACGGTGGGCTTGAACATGCAGGTACCGTAGCCCTGCGCGGTCTCGCCCGTCCAGCGCCCACGGTCGATTCGCTCCCATCCACGGCGCGGGTCAGCTCGCACGGACCACCCCCTCCGCGTACGCACGCAGGCACGGGTCGTTGGAGCCGCGGGCCACACGCTGGACGTCGCCTGGCATGGCGGTCAGGTCGCGGAGCGTCGACCGGCGAACCGCGAAGAAGCACGCGAACCGGCGCAGGATGTGATTGTAGGCAGGTGCGGAGATCCGGCCGCGCGGGCCGTCCAGGCCGGCGACGTGCAAGCTGCCCTGGTGGACGTGCAGGAAGCCGTTGCGACGGTACAGGCGGCCAGCCTCGGCACGACCGGGCTGGTACACCGGCACGCGCGCGAGGAGGGGGGCGGTGTGTGTGGCGAAGTGCTGGTAGATGGCGACGACCTGGCGGGCGTCCTGCTGCAGGTTGATCACGGGGTCCATCAGGCTGACGGCGGCGCGCAGCCCCTCGAGCGCCGGTTGTGTCGTCGAGGAGACCCACCGCGCACCTGGACCCGCGCCGTCGAGCCGTGTGCTGTAGATCCATGGGAAGGTCCCGAGGTGGAGGACGAGCGGCGTTTGCCAGCCGCACGCGCTCGCGGCCCGCGGCCGCGGTCCATCCCAACCGTCGCCGAAGTAGCCAGGGGCGGTGTCGGGGTAGAACGCGCGCAGGGATTGCCCGCCGTCGCTAAAGCATGCGCCCATCGGCAGCGTCGTCGGGTCGACCGTCACCCGCCACAGCTCGCCGCGCTCACGGCCGCCGCTGGCGAGGCCCGTGAGCGCGGCGAGCTGAACCTTGCCTTGCGCGTCGCTCACCCCGGGCCGAGCGTCGCGCAGGGATCGCTCGAACGCGGCGAGGCCGGCCTCCTGCGCCGCGCCGATCGGGTTGTCGCTGCGGGCGGAGGGCGCCGCGGCGAGTTGTTGCGAGAAGCCGAGCAGTTCGGCCAGCGCCTTCCACTGGAGGGCGTACCAGGCGCCGAGGTCGGTGCGCGAGCGCAGGCTGAAGTCGCCGACGAGGTCCGCGACCTGCTCGATCTCCGGGCCGTAGCAGTCAAGGGTCGTGGTCATGCCAGCTCCTTGGGCAAAGCGCCGACGAGGCCCGCGAACACGGCGGGGACGCCGGGCCACGCGGAGGGGTCGAGCTTCGCGGGGATGGTGGTGGCGTCGGCGAGGTCGATGCCCAGTGCCTTCGCGTCGGCGAGGAAGCGCGCGCGCACGTCGTTAGGTCGCCCCGCCGCGGCCCTTGCCGAGCAGTCCGGGGTTGGCCCATCCGACCTTGATGTCGGCCACGTCGTCCACGCGGTAGTGCTTCAAGATCCGCTGCATGTAGACGGCCGCGCCGAAGGCAGCGGCGCGCGGCTGAAACATGATCTCCGGCGGGGCGTTCAGCAGCGGGGCCTGGCCCCGACCTCGGGCACGCCGGTCCACAGGAAGTAGGGGCGCGAGCTGCCCGAACAGGCCGCCGCTACCGAAGTCGGCCGCCTGTTCGCCGTATCGCAGCGGGGGGTTGCGACCCTTGTTGTTGACATACGCCTGCCGCGAATCGTCGCGCTCGTCCTGCTCGTTGGCCGCGTTGCCGTTGTGCGCGGCGGTGACAAAATGCCGACTCGCGCTTGGCGACGATCGCCAGGTAGCGGGCGGCGCCGAAGGATCCTCGGGATCTCCTCGATGAGCAGGAGCAGCGGGCGCAGATCGAAGGGCGTATCGCCCCAGTTGCGCAGAGGTCGCCCTTGACGTCGGCGCGGTCGGCAGCGGCGGCAGGTCGATCTGCGGCGCCGGTCCAGGGCAGGCGCGGCCCGGGTCCTGCGGTGGGTGGAGCGCCGCGCTGGCGCGGCGGCTGAGGAAGAGGGCGCCGCCAGCGACGCCCGTGAGGCCGAGCGTCGTGGCCAGTCCGATCCAGGTGCTGCGGTTCATTGCTTTCGCGCCTCCCCGGCCTGGCGCTCCAGCTCGGCCTCCAGGCGCCGGCTGGCGCTGTCGCGCGTGAGCGCGTAGACGGTGACGCCGGTGGCGACCAGCGCGGTGGCGCTGGCGACCAGCACGGCCGGCTGCTTCCAGAGCGGCACGGCGGCGGGCTGGGTCGCCGGGAGACCCGGCGAGGTCCCACCGGGCGCCGGAGCCGGGGCGCCGCTCGTGGCACCGTCGTCCTGGCTCTCCCTGGGCCCCTCCGCGCCCGGCACGGTCCAGCCCTGCGGTCGGATGTAGCGGCGGATCTCCGCCGTGTCCCAGCGGTCCAGCGCGCTCTGGAGGCCCTCCCAGGCGGGCCCCCTCGGGCGTGCCCCGGGCGGGGAGCTGATTGCCAGGGTCGGCGTCGGCGATGTCGGCCTGCCCCCGCAGGAGGATGAGCAGGGCCGGCGTGGTCGGCACCACCGGCGGCGCGGCACGCCGATGGTGCCGATGCCGCCGCCGCCGCGGGGCCGCACGTCCCGTGGCGGACGGGCGGCAGGCGGCGGCGCCTGCACGGCGCTCCATGGCCACGCGCTCGTCGGCATCTTCTGCACGCGCGCCATGAAGGCCCCGCGCGCCGTGTCCTCGGCGTCGTCGTAGGCGGCCTTGATGAGCGTTGCGACGTCTGGCTCCCGCAGCAAACGCTCGGGGCCAGCGACGGTTCGCTCGAGGTCCGTCAGGGCGATGAGCTTGTCCACGCGATGTCGATCGAGCAGCGGCATGGCTAGAGGCCCCCTCGTATCGACCGCGGAGGCGATCGCCAGGGAAGACGCGGACGATCTCGATGTCCGCGACCAGCTTCTCCCCTGGATGCTTGGGCTCGCCTCGAGGGCGATCATGTCGTCGTGACTGACGAACTGGACCCGCGACCAGCGCACCGTGGTCAGGTTCGCCTGGACCACCCGCGCCTGCCGCGTCTCCGCGTCGACGAGGTGGAGCTTGCCCGGGGACGTGCCGTTGCCCGCGTAGCGCAGCGTCAGGTAGACGCCCTGGTGCCGCGGGTACAGGGACAGTTCCGACGTGGGGATCGGGCCGGTGTTGTTCTCGTTCGTTGTAAGCAGGCCGCTCAGCGGGCTGAACACGAAGTTCGGCTGCCAGGGCGCGGCGTTCAGGTTCGGGACGAAGGGCACCCCGGGACTCGCGGATGAAGCGCAGGCGCCGGACCTGCGCGAAGGTCTCGTGCCCGAGGGCGTATTGCACGTTGTCCCCTCGTTGAGCTCGTTGACGATGAGCACGACCTGCGCCCGCCGCCTTCCCTGGTGAGCAGAGCGATCCGATCGCCCGGGAAGACGAGCACGTGCTGTACGTACGGCGTCAGCTGGATCTCCTCGCGGATCGAGTTCAGCGGGTCGGACGCGAGGACGCGGGCGATCGACTGCGGGTTGAACGACGAGCCCGCGAAGCCGACCAGCTTCGGGCTCGCGTTGCTGAACAACCCGGAAGAGCGTCGAGTCGATGATGCCGGCCGGTCCAGGCACGTTGGTCTTGTAGTAGCGCTGGCCGAAGACAGTGAAGTCGTCCCGTGTCTGCGGCATCGGAGTGACGCCGTCGAAGTCGCCCTCCTTGTTGAGCTCGATATAGATTGGTTCGGTCATGACGTTCCTTTCTCCGAGGCCGGGCCCGCGTGCGAGGCGGGCCCGGCCCTGGCATCACATGGGGGCGGCCCCGGGGGTGACGCAGCCGCAGCGCCTTTGCAAAGCGCAGGAACTCCCTGTTGTTGTAGTAGACCGTGACGAAGGCCGAATCGAGGGTTGTTGGCCGCGCCGTTGTTCCTGATCACCAGGGCGAGGGTCCGAGGCTGCCCACGTCGATCGAGGCGTTGCGGTACTCGGGGAAGGGCACGTTGATCTGGGTGCCGTCCTTGTTCAGGAACTGGTTGCCGCGCATCACCGAGCCGACCTCAGGCGGCCCTGCCCGTGCCCACGCCGCCGGAAAGAGGTAAAACGTCAGCGTGAAATCGAGGTAGTTATTTCCGCCACCTGCCAGGCCAGATCGATAGCGATCTTGGTCGGGGTACCCCGGCCGCGGCTGGTGGGGTCAGGCGGATCATCTTGGTCGGGCGGCACCGGGAAGGCGTTGACGAAGTCGCCGCCGAGCCCGGTCACGATGACCTCGAGGTTGACCTGCGCGTCGTCGCTGCACTTCCGTCGAGCGTGCGCTGCGAGAGTTGACCTGGCCCGGGCAGACGTACCCCTGCAAGAACATGTCGGTGGCGTCGCAGCGCTGGGTGATGTCCGGGGCACTGCCCCCGACCCGCGCCACGCACGACCTGGATGTACGAAGCGCTCCAAGACGCCGCTTCATCCGCTCGAACAGCCCCGGGCATGCAGGCCAGCATGCGGAGCCGGTCCACATGCTCGCTGAACACGAACTCACCATCACGGCCGAGCATCTCGACCGGAACCAACTTGCCAATGTTGCTCATCGCATCTTCCTCCTTG
>NZ_JADJNN010000030.1 GCF_016714285.1 Nannocystis sp.
CTGGGAGGTCCTGGGGTTCCCGAGGAGGTGAGTGACGATGGCTGGTCGTGGACCGGCGCCGAAGGACCCGTCGCTGCGGGTTCGGCGCAACAAGGTGAGTGATCGTGGTCAGCCGGTGGAGGCATCGGGTGCTGGTTGGCAGCACGGGCCGGTGCCGGATCCGCCGGAGGGGTTGATGCCGGCGAGCGTGTCGGCGTGGGTGACGTGGATGGGTGCGTGGTTCGCGGCGTTCTGGTCGCCGGCTGATCTGCCGGGGTTGCGTCAACTGGTGCGCCTGTACGACCAGGTGGAGCGTGGCGAGTTTCAGCGCGCGGGGGAGTTGCGGTTGCAGATGGACACGTACGGTGTGACGCCGAAGGGTCAGCAGGATCGCCGTTGGCGTGCCCCGCAGGCTGAGGCGAGCCAGGCCGGGCCGGCTGGGGCGAAGTCTCGGTCGGGGCGGTATGGGCACTTGCAGTCGGTGGTGTGATGCCGTGGAAGCCGCAGCATCCTGACGACTTCCCGACGCTCGGGTGGGGTGTGCTTGATTGGTGGGCGGATCTGTTCCCGTCGCCGCGTGACCCGGCTGAGCCGTTCGTGTTGACGGATTCGCAGGCTCGGGGGGTGTTGGAGTGGTTCCGGTTGGATCCGTTGACGGGTCGCCGGGTGTATCGGCGTGGCTATAGCCGCCGGTCGAAGGGTCGGGGGAAGTCGCCGATCGAGGCGGGGAAGGCTGTTGCCGAGTTCGCTGGGCCGGTGCGGTTTGGTGGGTGGGATGCTGCCGGGCAGCCGGTGGGTGTGCCGTGGGGTGGTCCGGGTGATCCGTTGCCGTGGGTGCAGGTTGCTGCGGTGTCGGAGGGTCAGACGGACAACACGTGGTCGGTGGTGTACTACTTCTTGACCGAGAACGACGGCGAGTTGGCCGAGGCGTTGCGGGTCGATGCCGGGTTGACGCGGTGCTTTCTGCGGGACAAGCCGGGGGCGAAGTTGGAGCCGGTGACAGCGTCGGCGGGTAGCCGCGAGGGGCAGCCGATCACGTACGGGGTGCTCGACGAAACTCACCTGTGGACGCCACGCAATGGTGGGGTGAAGTTGGCGCGGACGATCCGCCGGAACGTCGCGAAGATGGGCGGGGCGTCGTTCGAGACGACGAACAGCTTCATCCCCGGTGAAGGGTCTGTGGCTGAGGGGTCGCATCGGTCGGTGCAGGCCGGTGCGGCTGGCGTGTACGTCGATGATCGTGAGGCCCCACGTGAGGTCGGCGGGGTGCCGGTGACGTTGGATGCCCCCGATGGGGTGTTGCGGGCGGCGCTGGCCGAGGCGTACGAGGATGCCTGGTGGGTGGATCTGGACCGGCTGGTGCAGGAGATCCGCGACCCGGAAACGAAGTGGCGGGACTCGGAGCGGTTCTTTTTCAACTGGAACACGAAGGGCGGCGGGCTCGCCGTCGACGGGGAGCAGTGGGCGAAGCTCGCTGACCCGGGTCGGGTGGTGGCCGGGGCGGAGCGGGTCGGGTTGGGGTTCGACGGGTCGATCTCGGATGACACGACTGGTCTGGTCGGCTGCACCGCTGACGGGTTCTTGTGGGTGGCCGGCTGTTGGGAGCGGCCCAGGTTCGATGATGGCCGCCCTGACCGGGGGTGGACGGTGCCACGGTTGGAGGTTGGGTCGTCGGTCCGGTCGGCGTTCTCTGCGTGGACGGTGGGCCGCATGTTCGGGGACCCGCCCCGGTGGGCGACCGAGTTGGAGTCGTGGGCGGCCGAGTTCGGCGACGAGACGGTGCTGGCGTTCGATACGAACCAGCGGTCCAGGTTCGCTCGGGCGGTGGACCGGTTCTTGACGGCCGTGCGTTCCGGGACGCTCAGTCACGCTGATGACGAGCGGTTGACGGGTCACGTGTTGGCGGCGGCGTTGGAGAAGGTCCGGTCGGCTGCCGATGAGGCGGATGGGCGGACGATGTACGTGCTGGTGAAACCGGAGGATGGCCGCAAGATCGATCTTGCGGTGGCGGCGGTGCTGGCCTACGAGGCGGCGATGACGATGCCCGTGGTTGAGCCCGTTGAGTTCTTCGTGTACTGAGGAGGTCCACTGTGAATCGTGACGTGGTGACCTCTGTTGTCGAGGTCGTGTCTGCCGGGCTGATCGTGGCCGGTGCCGTGATGTTGGTGGCGGCTGTCGGGCTGATCGTGGCCGGCGGGTTCGGGTTGCTGTTCGCGTGGCGGTTGAGCCGATGAGCGTCCTGTTCCGCCGCCCACCGCGCGATGTGGCCCGTGCCGGGCAGCCGGCGTTCACGTTCAACGACTGGGTTCGGATCGCTGGCGGCTCGTCGTCGATCTCGCAGTCGTCGGTGCAGAGCATCGAGCAGGCGTTGACGTCGTCGGTGGTGTGGCGGTGCGCGATGAAGAACGCGGCGACCGTGTCGACGTTCCCGGTGCATACCAAGCGCGACCGGAAGACGATTCCTGATCCGCAGGTCGTTGCTGATCCGGCCGGCGATGGGACGCTGCGTTCGTCGTGGGTGTTCGCCGTGACCGTGTCGATGTACCTGGCTGGTGGGGCGTCAGGGTTCGTGCGGACCGCTGAGGGTGGGACGCGTCCGATCGGGCTACACCTGTTGCACCCGGACCGGGCCGAGTGGACGCAGCGTGACGGGTGGACGGTCGACGGGAAGCCTGAGGAGTTGTGGCCGGTCGGCAGGCTGTGGCACTGCCCGATGTACGTCCTGCCCGGTTCGCCGAGGGGCCTGAACCCGTTGCAGTACGCCCGCCGGTCCCTGTTTCCCGGCATGGCCGCCCTGGACTTCGGTGGGAACTTCTTCCGTGACGGCGCGCACCCGACCTCGATCATCGCCCCAGAACGTGATCCTGGCACCGAGGGAGCGAAGGCGTTGAAGGCGCGGGTCATGGAGGCGGTGTCCGGGTCGAACCGTGAGCCGATCGTGTTGCCGCAGTCGGTGAAGTGGACGCAGATGCAGGTCAACCCGGAGGACTCGCAGTTCATCGAGCTGATGCGGCTCACTGACGAGCAGGTGTGCCGGTACATGGGCACCCCACCCGAGGAGGTCGGGATCGCCCCTGGCGGGTCGTCGCTGACGTACGCGAATCGTGAGCAACGCAAGCAGGACTATCTGCAGGAGTTGTTGATGCCGATGCGTCGGATCGAGGAGGCGTGGTCGTCGCTGATCGCCCGCCCGCAGGTCGTCAAGCTCAACCCGGCCGGGCTGCTGCAGGCGGACCTCTTGGCCCGGTACCAGTCGTACAAGACCGCCGCCGACATCAACGCGTTGACCGGCGAAGTGTTCCTGTCCGTGGCCGAGATGCGAGAACTCGAAGACCGGCCCCCCAACCAACCCACGGAGGCGACCGATGCCTGAGGCGTTGACTGACATCCTGTTCCGAGGCCGATTCGACCGCGCCGTCGACCTTCGCACCGACTCCGCGGACGCGGCCGAAAGTGACGGCACCACCATGTTCGGGTACTTCTCGGTGTTCGACAACTGGTACCGGATCGACTCGTGGATGGAAGGCCTGTTCATCGAACGCACCGTCAAGGGGGCGTTCCGCAAGACGATCCGCGAGAACCGCGACACGGTGAAGGTCGCGTACGATCACGGATACGACTTCCAGGTCGGCGACAAGCCACTCGGCCCGATCGAGGAACTCCGCGAGAAGGACGAGGGCCCCTACTACGAGGTCCCGCTGCTGGACACCGACTACAACCGGAATTTCGTGCTCCCCGCGTTGCAAGGCCGCACGATGGACGGCCGGATGTTCGGCAGTCTGCTCGGGTCGTCGTTCAGGTTCAAGGTCACCCGCGACGAGTGGGTGATGGAGCCGAAGAAGTCCGACTACAACCCTGACGGGATCCCTGAGCGGACCATCCGTGAGATTCGCCTGTACGAGTTCGGGCCGGTCGTCTACCCGGCGAACCCTGCCGCGACCGCGGCGGTGCGCGGGCTGACCGACTGGTACCACGACCGCCACCGCGAACGCGCCGAGCGTTCCGGTCGCCCCACTTCGCCGCTGCCCGCCGGTCCGTCCACCGGCAGCGACCCCGCCACCGCGCCGCCCGACGAAGGGCACCCGGAGGTCAACCCCAACCGTTCCGCCACCGCCTACCTGGCGATGGCCTCCAGCCTCCGAAGGAGCTGACCCATGTTCATCGAACTGCTCCGCAAGAAGATTGCGGACCTCACCCTCCAGCGCGACGCCGCGGTCGACAAGATCGACGCGTTCGCTGCCACCCTGCTCGACGAGAAGCGCGACGCCACCGACGCCGAGAACACCGAAATGGTGACCCTGCGTGACCAGGCCAAGACCCTCACCGGCGAGATCTCCGACCTTCGGGCCGACCTCGACGAGCGTCTCCAGATCGACGCGGCCCGCAAGGCGTCCGCCAAGTTCGACGCCCCGGCGATTACCGGCCGCGCCGGCGGCGGCGACAACCCGTACGACATCGAGCTTCGGTCCGCGCCGCGCACCCCCGAGGTTCGCCGCGACATCGAATCCCGCGCCCTGCGAGCCATCGAGATCGAGGACGACCTGTCCGACGACAACAAGGCCCACGTCGAGCGGATGCTGCGCAACAAGCGCATCAACCGCGGCGGCGCCCTCGCCCGGCACATCCTGACGACCGGCCGGCCCGAGTACCGCGACGCGTTCATCGAGTTGTCGCTGCGTGCCCAGCCGATCCTCACCGCCGAGCAGGCCGACGCCGTCAAGGAGATCCGCGGACTGCAGATCACCACCGACGCCTCCGGCGGCTACCTGATGCCGTTCACGCTCGACCCGACGATCATCCTCACCAACAACGGTGTCGTCAATCCGATCCGTCAGTTGGCGACGGTGAACTCGGTCGCCACCGACAACTGGCAGGGCATCACCTCCGCCGGGGTCACCGCGTCGTACGACGCTGAGGAGTCCGAGGTGTCGGACGACACCCCGACGCTGGCTCAGCCGTCGATCGCCATCCACCAGGGGCAGGCGTTCGTCCCGTTCTCGGTGCAGGCCGAAGACGACTTCGCGTCGCTGTCGTCCGATCTCGCCGACGCGTTCGCCGACGCCAAGGACCGGCTGGAACTGAACGCGTTCACACTGGGCACCGGCACCGGCCAGCCGTTCGGGCTCATCACCGAGGCCACCGTCGTGGCAACGACGACCGCAGACACGTTCGTCCGGGGTGACGTCTACAAGCTGCAGCAGGCCGTGGCCCCCCGCCACCGCCGCAATGGCGTGTGGATGGCCAACCTGAACGTGCTGAACCTGATCGCCGAGTTCGATACCGGCTCGGGCTCCGTGCACCGGCTGCTCACCGACGGCCCCGTCGGGGTCGGCGCATCTGGCCAGATTCGGCTGCAGGCCGCCTACGAGAACTCGGAGATGGACGGTGTCATCGACGCCGCCGCGTCGAACAAGATCCTCGCGTACGGCGACTTCAAGAAGTACCGGATCCATGACCGCATCGGGATGACCGTCGAACTGGTCCCGTACCTGTTCGGCGCCAACCGTCGCCCGACCGGCCAGCGCGGCTGGTACTCCCGGTTCCGTCACGGTGCCCGGCTGATCGACGCCGCCGCGGTCAAGGTCCTCGACGCCTGATCCTTGGCAGGAGCGCCCCTGGTGGGGACACCACCCTGGTGACGTCGTTCGATCCGACGCGCTCCACCCACCACCCCCGAAAGACAAGGGAGGCCAACGTGGCACATGTCCGTTGCATCACCACCGTCCACATGCCCGACAACGTGACCATCGGCGAAGGCTCGATCCTCAACGACGACGACCCCGTCGTGAAGCGCTACGGGCACTTCTTCGAGCCCCTCGACGCCACCGCCCGCCGAGACACCGCAGTCCTCGACGCCACCGCCCGCCCCGGCGTCCGGCGCGGCCGGAAGTAGCAGCCGGTGCAGGTCGCTGACCAGCGCGCCGTAGCGGGCGCACCATTCACGCTCACCTGGCAACTGGTCGGGGCCGACGGGGAACCCGTCGACCCTGGCACGGTGCTGGTGACCGTCCGCGGCTCCGACGGCACCGCTGTCGTCACCGGTCAGGCGACCACCGGGACCGGGACCGGGCCACGCCAGTATGTGTTGACGGCGGCGCAGACCCGCCAGATTGATGTGCTGTCGGTTGATTGGACGGTCGGCGGGGACGTGTACGCCTCTCGCCTGGTCGATGTGGTGGGCCGCCTGTGGTTCACGAACGCCGAGCTTCGGGCAGCGGAGACAGCGATGGCGGCGGCGGTCAACTTCACGCCAGCGGCGATCTCGACGGCGCGGGAGCAGGTGGAGGCGAAGATCGAGCAGTGGTGCGGGCAGGCGTTCGTGCCCCGCTTCGCGGTCGAGACGTTCGCGGCGACGTCGGGCCCGTTGCTGGCGTCGGTGCCGACGGTGCGGCGGGTGCGGTGGGCCGAGTTCTTGGCCGATGATGGCACGGTCCTGTCCACCCTGACACCGGCGGAGTGCGCGGCGGTCCCGGGATCGGATAACACGACGATCACCCGCAGTGGCGGCTGGTCGACTGGGGCGAGGGTGAGGGTCGGCTACGAACACGGCCAGAATGTCCCCCCACCTGGGCTGAAGGCTGCTGCGATGCGCTTGTGTCGTGAGGTGCTCGCCAAGGGCAAGGGTGGCGGGTTGCCGGAGAACGCGATCAGCTACTCGTCGTCGGAGCTTGGCTGGTCCGCGGTGCTGGTCACCCCCGGTGTGAGGGGTGCGCACACGACGATCCCTGAGGTGAACGAACAGATCGACGCGAACACGTTCAGCGTGCCGGGGATCGCGTGAACGGCTCGGCTACGTTCACCGGTCTGACCGCCCTGGCCGACATGCTGGCCGGGCTTGACTGGCCGACGCTCGCCGAGTCGTCCGGGGTCGGGGTATGGATCGGTGACCCTGACGACGGGGATCATGCCGGTGCGGGGATGACCGAGTCGGTGGTGGTGGTGTCGCAGCCCGAGTCACCGGAGCAGGACTGGGCGACGATCGGGACGTTCGCCCGCAAAGAGCAGTTCGCTGCGGTGGTGGTGGTGACGTCGCTGATCCCCGGTCGGACGTGCCGCGAGGTGATCTGTCGGATCCAGGAGTTGACGCAGGCCGTCGAGGGCGCTGTCCGCGACGCCGCACGACTGCTTCCCCAATCCTCGATCAGTCCAGTCGCCGACCTCGCAGAGGCCGGAGTGGTGGGCATCGGGATCAGTTCGCCCGCATGGTCCGTGCAGCCCACCCAGGAGGGCTACGGAGGGCGGGCGGTCATCCGTGTCGGGTTCCAGGCCCGCATCTAACCGAAGGAGGCCTCATGGCCAGGTTCCGTTACGTCGGCCCGATGGAGGCCGCAGAGATGTTCGGCGCAATCGCTGCGCCGGGCGACGAGATCGAGGTGACCATCCCGCCCGGCTACGCCGTCAGCGCCGACTGGGAACCGGTCGACCAACCCAAGCCCAAGCCAACCAAGAAGGAAGGTGACTGATGGCGACCGCCTCAGGATTCGACAGCCAGATCGGGTACGCCACCGAGGCGACCGCCGGCATCTACACCGCCCCCACCAGGGCGATCGAGCACGTCAAGGAGTCGCTCAAGCAGACCATCGAGCGGATCGAGTCGGCCAGCATCAAGGCTGGGCGTCGCCACCAGGGCCGCTGGTATCCCGGCACCCGGAAGGTAGAAGGCACCGTCGAGCACGAGTTGGGCCCGGCGAACCTCGGGATCCTGTTGCGTCACGGCATGGGCGCGGTGTCGTCGTCTGGCACCGGACCGTACTCGCACGTTTTCACCCCAGGCGCGCTCGTCGGGTCCGGCCTGTCGTGCCAGGTCGGTCGCCCCGGCCTAGATGGCACGGTGTGGCCGTTCTCCTACCTCGGCTGCCAGATCGCAAAGATGAAGATCTCCGCGAAGACCGGCGAGATCGTCATGGTCGAGCTGTCGCTGGTCGGCCAGTTCGAGGACACCGGCCAGTCGCTGGTCGCCCCGACCTACGCCGCCGCGTGGGTGCCGTTCACGTTCGCCGGCGCACAGTTGTCGGTGGCCGGGTCGGTGTTCGCGTGCGACAGCTTCAGTTTCGAGATCGACAACGCTCTCGACTGGCCGCGCTACAAGATGTCGGCCACGAACCCCGACCGGCCCCTGGTCGCCAAGGAGTCGGGCTGGCGGTCGTTCACCGGGTCAATCGAGGCCGACTTCACCGACCTGACCGCGTACAACCGGTACGTGAACGGCACCGAGGCCGCGATCAGTGCCGTGTTCACCGCTGGGGCCCACTCGCTGACGATCGCCGGTAACGCCCGGTTCGATGGTGAGACCCCGACAGTGGACGGCCCCGGCCTGCTCGGCCTGAACCTGCCGTTCCGAATGCTGTCCACCACGTCGGACGCTGCGGCGTGCACGATGACGCTCGTCAACGGCGACGCCACCCCATGACCATGATGGCCGACACGCCGGTGACCGAGGCCGAGTACCTCGACCGGCTCCACCGTGCGGCAACCGTGAAGCTCGACTCGATCGACCGGGCGTGCCTGCGCGAATCGGACCCGGAGAAGCTCGCCGGGCTGTTCGCGATGCGGCTCGTCATCCTGCGCGAGCGGGCCGCTGTCGAGGCCGAGCAGTCCCGGCGCCGTGCCTAGCCAGATCCGCGTCGAGGGCCTGAAAGAGCTACAGCGGTCCCTCAAGGCGGTCGGTGACGTCGAGGGCTCCCGGGAGTACCGGCTCGCCGGCAAGACCACCGCCGAGACGATCGTGATCCCCGGCGCCCGCGCTCGGGCCGCCGGGGTCCCACATCATCGCACCGGCCGTTCGGCGATGTTCGAGAGGGCGGCCGGAGATCTGCGCCCGGCGACGCTGGCGGTTGGGGCCGGTGTCCGGATGGGCCGCGGGTTCCCTGGGGCGCTCGGCTCCGAGTGGGGATCGAACGCGTTCGCCCAGTTCAACAAGCCGAACCGTGGCGGCTACTTCCTGTGGCCAACGATCGTCGAGGAGACCCCTCGGATCTTGGAGACGTACGGGCAGGCCATCGACAAGTTGTGGGATCGGGGGTGAGCTGTGGGCGTTCGTGACATCCTGATCCGGTTCCTCGGTGACTCGTCCGGGCTACGGAACGCGACGAGGGACGCCGAGGGTGCGACGGGGTCGTTCTCTGACAGGCTGGATCTGCTCGGCAAGAAGGTCGGCGCGGCCGAAGGTGTCGGCGGGAAGCTGAAGGCGGGCTGGTCGGGGCTCGGTGACGTGTTCGGGTCGACTGCCGGCAAGACGGCGGTCGCCGCGGCCGGTGTCGGCGCGCTCGCCGTGGTCGCCGGGAAGGCCGTCTCCGAGTTTGAGGACGCCGCGATCGAGGTCGGCAAGTTCCGCGACGCCACCGGCACCACCTCCGAGGAAGCGTCCCGGTTCGTTGAGGTGTTCGGCGATCTCGGGGTCGGCGCGGAGGCCGGAGCGGCCGCGATCGGGCGGATGGAGAAGGTGCTCGGCCAGAACGCTCACGCGTTCGACGAGTACGGCGTCTCGGTGGTGCGCGCCAAGGACGGCACGCTCGACGCTCAGGCGACCTTCCTGAACGCTGTCGATGCGTTGGACCGGATTCAGGACCCGGCGAAGCGGGCCGCTGCCGGGGCTGACATCTTCGGCAGGGGCTGGCAGGGGATGGCCGAGATCATCGGCTCTGGCGCGCCGGCGTTGAAGTCGGCGCTGGAGTCGGTGCAGCCGTCGAAGATCTTTACGGATGCCGACATCCAGGCGGGCCGTGACGTCCGAGACGCCTTCGACAAGCTCGCCGACGCCGGTTCGGGGCTGCTGTTGACCCTCGGCAAGGCGCTCGCCCCCGTGGTCGCCGAGCTTGCGCCGATCCTCGCTGACGTCGTCGACGCCGCCGGGCCGCTCGTGGAGACGTTGGGGACTGCGCTCGCTGGCGCGTTCAAGGTTCTCGCGCCCGTCATCTCGGCTGTGACGACCGTGCTGAAGCCGCTCATCGAGGGGCTCGGCGCGATCGGCAAAGCGGTCGAGGATGTCGTCGGTGGGATCGATGACTTCTTCACCGACATGCCTGACGGCGCTGTCGCCGAGGGCGCGTTCGACGGGCTCACCGACAAGGTGACGGCGCTCAAGACCGCCGAGGAGCAGGCCGCGGCGAGCGACGCCTACGAGCGGGCGATCGAGGCGAAGTCGCTGGCGCTCAAGAAGGAGGCCGACGCCGCTCTCGCTGCCGCCCGCGCCCAGGAGGAGCTGCTGTCCGCGGAGATGTCGACGATCGACACGTCGTTCCGCCTGGCTGACGCCACCGATCAGGTGGCGGCGGCGGCCGCCCGCTACAACGAGGAGGGTGGGGCGACGGCGGCCGGCGCCCGCGATGTTGGCGAAGCGATGTGGTCTCAGGCGCAGGCGGTCCTGGCGAACAAGCAAGCGTTGGCCGAGGCCGCGGGGCAGACGTTGGACGCCGGCCAGAAGCAGCAGATCTTGCGGGATGCGTTGTCCGAGTCGGCCGCGAAGTTCCCACAGTTCGCTGAGCAGGCGCGCGAGATGGCGTCCGCGTTGGACGGGATCCCGGACAGCAAGTCGGTTGACGTGTCGGCCGATGGCGCGGCCGCGGCCGCGGCGGGGCTCGACGAGGTCGGTGCGGCGCAGGACAAGATCGCGCCGACGACCACGATCTCGACTGAGGTCCGGAATCAGGCGCTGACGTGGGGGCTGCTGGAAGCGGTCCGGTTGAAGGGTCTTGAGGTTGACCAGTTGGCGCCGACGATCTCGGTGTCGGTGCAGGGGTATGCGACGGCGATCAGCCAACTGCGGGAGATCGCTGCGGCCGCGTCCGCCGCGCAGTCGGCTGCTGCTCGGGCGGCGAGCGCGTCGGTGGCGTCGGCGCAGTCGGCGCAGGCGCGGATCAACCAGTTGCGGGCCGGGGCAATCCCGACAGGAGCGAGGGTCGGATGACGCTGGTGACGTTGCGTCCGGATAGCACGGTGTCGTCGTCGGGGCTCGCCGCCGGGAACCCGCACACGGCCCTGTCGGACAACAGTAATGGGACGACTGTCAGTGCGGCTGGTGGGTCGGCCGCGACAGCGACGATGACGCTCGGCACGTCCACCTTGCCGGCCGGGGCGGTCACCAAGAGCCTGACGGGGCGCTTGAAGGCGAAGGCGTCGAGTCTGACACCGGGCGCGCACAAGATGCGGCTGACCAAGGCTGATGGCACTGTACTGGTCGACTGGTACGACCAGTCGTGGGGGTCGTCGCTGACCACCCGATCTTCGTCGTCCGTGGCGTGGACCGGCACCCAGGCCGACGTCGACGGGCTTCGGGTGTGGCTGCACGTCAACCCGAAGCAAGCGAACCCGTACTCGATCGTGGCCGCTGAGGCGTACTGCGATCTGCGCTACGTCACCCAGCCGACGGTGACGCTCGACTCCGCGGTGGTCACGTTGGATTCGTTGGCGGTCGGCTGGACCTACAGCCAGCCGGACACCGATGGTGCCGCGCAGTCGCAGTGGGCGGTGCGTGTGTTCACGTCCGCCCAGTACGGTGCGGGCGGGTTCAACGCGGCGACGTCCGCGGCGCTCGCCGAGACGTCCGGGGTTGGGACCGGGAACACGGCGACGATCACCGGGCTGCCAGACGGGACGCTCTACAAGGTGTATGTCCGTGCCGCCGACCTGGTGAACGGGACCGCGTTATGGTCGCCGTGGGTTGCGTCGTCGACGTTCTCGGTGACCACCACCCGCGCCCAGGTGTCGACAGTGGTGCCGACCGCCCAACCGTCGACCGCGAGTGTGAGCGTGGCCGTCACCCGCAACACCGGGTTCGACGCGTGGACCGGTGTCGACGTCGAGCGGTTGTCCGGGCCGAACCTGGTCGAGTCGATTGGCGAGATGGAGGGGACGCCGGTCGCCGGTGTCGTCGGCGGATTCGTGTCCGGCCTGTGGAACACGCCGACGTCCTGCGTGTTCTCGGCGACCACGGCCGCTGGCCGCGGGCAAGTGCAGCGGATTGTCGCGACGACGGTGGCGGACGCCGGCGGGTACATCGCCGCCGGAAACCGGCCGTGTGTCGCCGGTCAGCAGGTTGACATCATCGTCGACGTCAACTCGGCAGCCTGGGGGAATAACGCCCCATTCGTTGCTGCCCTGTTCGGCAACTCGGCGGGCGGGATCATCTCGATCCCGTTCGGGCGACCCATCCAGCCGGCAGGATGGTCGACGGGCTCCGTCAGCTTCACCGCGCCGGCTGGTGCCGTCACGGTCAACCCGCTGGTGGGTGTGATCGCCGCGGCCGGCACTGCCGGTGGTGCGGTGACGGTCGATCTGGATGCCCTGACGGTGATCGTCGGTGGGTTGTGGACGCCAGTTGCCGGGTCAAGGTTCGCGGCGGCGGGCAACTCGGCGACGATCACGGATCGGCTGGTAGTGCCGGACCGTCCCGCCCTGTGGCGGGCGCGTGGCGTGAATGCTGCCGGTGCCGCCGGTGCCTGGGTGTACAGCACGGTCGCCAGCTACACGCCTACGTCGCTCTACCTGCGTGACGTCGCCGCACCGACGAACGAGATCTTGCTGTCCGGGTGGCAGCCTGACGGGTTCCCTGACGACCGCCGCGAGATCCCCACCGCGGTGCTGGATGTGATCGGCCGCACCGACCCGGTGGTCGTGTGGGACGTCCCCAAGTACCGGTCGGGCAGCTTCCGCGTCGACGTCGCCTCCCTCGCCGAATCGGACGCGGTCACCGCGCTGCTGGACGGCCGAACCCTGATGATCTTGCAGCCGGCGATCCTCGGGCCGTCGATGCTGATCCAGCCGACCGGCTGGACACGTGAGCGGACCGCCGAACAGATCGCCACCGAGGGCCGCTACGTGACCGTCGACTACATCCAGGTCGGCTGATGCTGCCGGTACCCGCCTGGTGGGCTGCGGCGGTCACCCAACCGCACCGGGTCGTCACCCGGGTCGACGTCCTCTACGGCGGCGACACCATCGCCTCCGACCTCGCCGTCACCGCCGGCACGGTGACGATGAACCGTGGGTCGCAGATCCGTGGCCGCATCGACCTCACCCTCGCGGAGCCGCTGCTGCTGCCGAACGACGCGTCGGATCCGCTCGCCCCGTTCGGCGCAGAACTGGTCGTGCAACGCGGGATCCGGCTCCCCGACGGGACGGAGTGGCTGGTCCCGTGGGGTGTGTTCGGCATCCAGACCAGCCGTGCTGATCGGCGGAAGAAGGTGACCGACCTGTCCGGCCTCGACCGGTTCCAGGCGGTCGCCGACGCCGGGCTCGACGCCGAGCTGACCATCACTGCGGGGACGAACACGGTCACCGCGATCCAAACCCTGCTCCTGGCGGCGCTCCCGTCGCTCACGTTCCGCGCCGTCGAGACGACGATCACCACCCCGGCCATCGTGATCCCCCTCGACGCCGACCCCGTCGCCAAGGCGATCGAGTTGGCCCAGTCGTGCGGCTGCGAGGTGTACATGGCCCACGACGGTGTGTGCGAGATCGCGTTGGAGCCGGTCGCTGACGATCCGGTTGCCGTGATCTCCGAAGGCGCTGGCGGGGTCCTCGTCGACCTGGCCGTCAGCCTCGACCGTGCCGACGCGGTCAACCAGGTGACCGTCACCGGTAACAACGCGACCAACGCCGCCAAGGTCCAAGGGGTCGCGACGGACATGAATCCGCTGTCACCGACCGCGTGGGATGGCCCGTTCGGCCGCAAACCGCTCCGGGTGTCGTCGACGCTTGCCGCGTCGAACGCTGGGGCGCTCGCGGAAGCCCAGGCCCGTCTCGCCCGATCCTCGGGAGTACCCATGCAGATCGAATTTCAGGCGGTCCCCAACCCCGCGCTGGTGTGCTCCGACGCGGTCACGCTCGTCGCCACCGACCTCGTGAACGCGGTGCATGTCCTCGACGAGATCGTGATGCCGCTCGCCGCTCACGGCGGCGCGGTCAGATGCCGGACACGGAAGGTGCTGGTCGGATCATGAGCGATCCCGTGATCGGCTGGCTGGTTGACCGGATCACCGTCCTCGAGCGGCAGGCGAACGCGACCGCGTTCCGCACCGGAACCGTCAAGCAGGCGAGCCCGCTGCTCGTCCAGCTGGACGACGACGTGAGTACCACGGGCCAGCCGGCGGCCAAGACGGTCACGGTCGGTGCGCTCACCGCCAACCAGCGAGTACTCGTCCAGGTCGGCGGCGGCGTCGACCGTCTCGTCGTCGCACGACTCACCTGACCCCAACCCGATCCCCCAACCCTTGAAGGAGGCCGTCATGGCCGACCCCGAGTACGAGCTGACCGACGACGGCGAGGACTACGCCGCCGGTGACACCGAAGATGTGGAGGGCTGATGGGCTCGATCTGGCTGCGTGAACTCGACGTGTGGCTCAAGGATGCCGGGCTGGACTGTGAGGGCTGGCCGGGATGGCAGACCCGCTCCCGGTCGTCCGGCGGGTTCGACGGGGTGCGGGGGATCGTGATCCACCACACCGCCGGGTCGTCGAGGACCCCTGATCGGGACACCTGCCGGTACCTGTACGAGCGCGCTGATACCCGTCCGATCGGCAACGTGTTCTTGGCCCGCGATGGCAAGGTGTGGATCGGTGCCGCGGGCGCGGCGAACTGTCAAGGCAAGGGCGGGCCGGTCATGACATCGACGGGCACCGTGCCGCGCGATGACGGGAACCGGTGGATGTTCGCGGTCGAGGCTGGCAACAACGGTGTCGGCGAGGTGTGGCCGCCAGCCCAACTGGACGCCTACGTGACCCTGGTGGCCACCCTGTGCCGACGCCTCGGCCTCGACCCAATGCAGGACATCTTCACCCACAACTCGTGGTGCCAGCCGTCCTGCCCGAACCGCAAGATCGACCCGGCCGGCCCCACCCCGTCACATCCGACGCTCGGCACGGCCGGGCTGGACAGGTACGGGCGGCCCGTGATCTGGCGGCATGACACGTTCCGGGCGCTGGTGGTGGCCGAGATGGCCCGCACCGAGGTTATCCCGGAGGCGACGCTGCAGCTTGGGTCGCAGGGCCCGTCAGCGTGGCGGCTGATCGAGATCATGGACGCCTGGGGATGGCGCAAGCAGGCCCGCCCGAACGACGGCAAGTTCCTGGCCGCCGAGATCGACGCGGTGAAGGTGATGCAGGCGGCGCTCGGCGCGCCGGTCACCGGCGTGTACGACGAGCCCACCGAGGCCGCCTACCGGGCGTTCGGTGACTTCCTCGCCGCGCTCGCGGCGGCGCAGCCGGAGGCGGCGTGATGCTGGCGATTGCGTCGGCGGACTGGCCGGGTGTGCTCGCTGGGATCGCCGCGATCATGACCGTGGCCGTCATCGCCTGGGGTGTGTGGTCGGTGCGCGGCAAGCTGACAGCGATCAGCGCTGAGGCTGGCCCGCTGAAGATGTCCGCACAGATGATCGCCGAAGTGCACGAGCAGATCACCGACCCGAATGGTGGGACGACCGCACGTGGCGCGCTGGAGGAGATCAAGGCGGCGGTCAGCGCCGCCAGCGCCAACCATGACCGGTTGCGGGGCGAGATGCTCCGCGGGTTCGCCGCGTCCGTGGAGGACCGCCGCAACATCCACGCCGAGATCGGCGACATCAAGCATCGGGTGACCCGCATCGAGCGGCACCTGCACCTGGAAGGAGACCAGCCATGACCCGCTTCACCGGATTTCAGCGCGCCGCCCGCCGCGCTCTGGCCACGTTCGTGTTCGCCACGACCGGCCAGTTGATCGGGCTCCCGCTGCTCGACATGGACGTCGAAGCGTGGAAGCCGGTCGCCGCGGCCGGGCTCGGCGCGCTCGTCAACCTCGCCTACCGGTGGGCTGAGCCGATCGTGCGCGCCGACAACCCTGTCGACGTCAAGGGCTGACCGGTGACGACGGGCCCGTACCTCGATCAGTCATCGCAGACGTTGAACCTGCGGTGGACGCAGGGCGACCCCGTGTCTCTCGCCGCGGTGATCGTCGGTGGCGCAGACTGGGCCGGGACCTACACCGTCGAGTCGGAGACCGCCGGCGTCGCCGCCCTCGTCGCGGCGGTGACCGCCGGAACGATCACCGATCAGACCAGCGGAGCGTTCACCGCCGGGCCCGGGCCCGACGCCAAGCTCACGCTCACCCTCGGCGACTCGACCGGGGTCACAGCCGGCGTGTACGGGTGGCGGCTCCAGCAGACGGGCGGGCCAACGCGCCTGTCCGGCTCCGTGCACGTGGTGGCCTCGTGACCTGCCCGGTGACACTGGTCAACCAGCAGCCGCCCGTGGTGGTCCAGGTGCGCCGGCAGCCGATCCTGGTCACCCAGGTGCCTGGTGTCGGCCCGCCCGGCCCGCCAGCGTCGGACATGACTGTGACGGCCGCCTCTGCGCTCGGCGGGCATCGGGTTGTCACCCCGTCCGCTGGCGGCTGGGTGCACGCCGACACCGGTATCCCCGCCCATGCTCACGGCGCTGTCGCTGTCACGACCGGCGCGATCTCGGCCGGGCAGACCGGCCCTGTCCGCCAGTCCGGTGAGATCGTCGAGCCGTCCTGGTCGTGGACTCCTGGCGCGCCGGTGTTCTGCGGCCCGGCCGGTGTGCCGACACAGACCCCGCCGGCGGTCGGCTGGGTGCGAGTGATCGGTGTCGCGACATCGGCGACGTCGCTCGTCGTCGCACCCGAATCCCCCATCTCCCTCATCTAACCAAGGAGCATCTCATGGCCAAGTACATCGCCAACGTGTCCGGCACCCTCACCGAGGTGTCCGGGCTTGCGTCGTCGGCTGGCGCCGGTGACGCCGGCAAGATCCCCCAGCTGGATGCGGCCGGGAGGATCGATGCGTCGATGATGCCGGTCGGGATCGGCGCGGACACGGCCGCCATCACCGCCTCAGAGGCGTTGTCGGCTGGGGATCTGGTGAACGTGTGGAACTCGGGCGGGCCGAAGGTCCGCAAGGCTGACGCGACGACCGCCGGCAAACGCGCCCACGGGTTCGTGCTCTCCGCGGTCGCCAACGGCGCGACCGCGACCGTCTACTTCGAGGGCTCGAACACCGCCGTCACCGGGCTCACGGCCGGCGAACTGTTCCTGGCGACGACCGCTGGCGGGGTGGCGTCGGCCGCGCCGTCGGCAGCCGGGCAGGTGGTCCAGCGTGTCGGATGGGCAACCTCGGCGACGTCGCTGAACTTCCAGGCCGGCGAACCGATCACCCTCGCCTGATGCCGAAGGTTCTCGCGCTCGCCTCTGGTGTCGTCACCGAGGTCACCGTTGGCGGGCCGGTATCGGTCCCGTTCGGCTTCAACCGCACCCGGTTGGGTAGTGGTCTGCCGGGGCGGCTGTTGGGCGGGCTTGTGTCGGTCACCCCGACCGTGGAGTGGGTGTACGGCTGGCCGGTCGCAGTGAGCGAGGCGGTCACGTGGGATGCGTGGAAGTTGACGGTGTCGGCCGGGCAGGCGGGCGCGGTCGCGGCGTGCGCCCTGTACAGCATCACCGACTTCCAGACGTCGACGGTCGGGACGATGGTGTCCGGGTCGGACACGTCGGGGACGAGCCTGGCCACGGTCGGCTCGAAGGTGGCGACGCTCGCTGCGCCGCTCACCACCCCGCCCGGCTTGTACATCGCCGCCGCGGTTGTGTCCGGGTCGGCGTCAGCGCCGACCGTGTACGGTCTCCAGTTCGAGGACGACGGCTGCAACGGGATTGACCTGGACGGCTACAACCGGTTCGCTGGCTGGATCTTCGTTACGGGCGGCGCGACCACCTGCCCCGCCACGATCACCGTCAGTCACTACAACATCACGAACACGTACACGTTCGCGACGATGCGGAGATCCTGATGACCTTGACGCAGACGACGACCGGCCCCACCGGGCTGGTGCTGTACACCGAGACGTGGGACGACACGACCGGGGTCTACACCCGCACCGGTCAGGGGGCGACGACGCGGCCCCTCACCCCGGCCGAGACGGCAGCGCTCGCCACCCGCGCCATCGGAGAGGCTCGAGCCGCCCGCCAGACAGCGCTCGTCAACGCGATCGCCTGGCTCCGCACCCACGCCGACACCTACCGCAACGCCCCGCCCGCCACCACCGGCAACACCGTCTCGTACGTCGAGACACTCCGCCAGGACATGCCGGTGTTCATGGACGGGCTCGCGGACCTGCTCGCACATCTGCTCACGGAAGGAGCACCAGCGAGTTCTCCGCGGCGAACGGCGGCGACATCCGCATCTCGGCCACAGGAGTGATCACCGTCGCCGGCACCGTCAACGCCAACCCGTACCGTGAGATGTCGCTCACCCACATGGGCGCGGCGGGCGCGTACCGCGATGCCGTGTGGGAGTTCGCCGCCGGCGCAGAGTCGCAACCGATCCAGCTTGACCCCGGCCAGGCGCTCCTGATCCGCAACCCGCAAGCGATGGACGCCGCAGGCACCTTCCAGTTGGCGGTGGCGGTGGACTGGTACGAGGCCCCCGCCATGGACTACACCGGGTGATCCGCCGCTGCCTGCTGTGCGCTGTGGTGGTCGTCGCCGCCTGGTGCGCAGGCCCGGTCGTCGCCATCCACACACTCGACCGGCGGATGGCCGCAAGGTCGCCCGGCAGGTAACCCGCCCACCGCCTGCCGGGCACCTGTCCAGGGCGGGGGCCCCCCCGGGGGGGTCACCGGCCACCGACCCCGACCCACAGATCGCAGTTGATCCTGGCTCAAGCTGACCATCATGCTTGACCAACTAGGAGGAATTGAGCGAAAAACGCCGCATGGCTTGAAGTGTTCAGCGGTGTGCGTACTGCGTATACACTGACCGCACACCCCCGCGGCGAGTAGCCGATGGGCCAGCCCGGCAGCCCTCACCCCGGACACGGTCATGTGAACAGCACCTCCTGGGCGCACCGCCTGGCGGCCTTCTCGCAGTACTCCTCGTTGAGCTCGACGCCGATCGCCTTCAACCCAAGATCCTTTGCGGCGCGCAGCGTCGACCCAGAACCCATGAATGGGTCGACGATCACAGCGTCTGGCGCACACGAGTACCGGAGGATCGGCGTGAGCACCTCAAGCGGCTTCTGTGTCGGATGCAGCGTGGTCCTGGCGTCGCCGGGGTCGCCAGGGATGACGGTCAGCATGAGCCGTGTCCCGTCGTCCTGGTAGGACCCGCCTGCCATCGGGCGGACCTTGCTGCCGTCGTCGACGCTGCCGTTGCGGGTTGCTTTCACCGTCCACGGGACCGTCTTCGGCACGCGCGGTGGCGTCAGTGGGAGGTCGCCCCACGCACCTCGGTACCAGTGGGTCACCAGCTCGTGGGATCGGTTGAACCTGTCGTTCATCACCCCGCGGCCTCGCGGCTTCGACCAGACGATGTCCTGGGCGAGCTTCCACGCTGCGAAGTCGTCGCGGCGGTCGAGGAACATGCGGGTCGATCCGAAGCACCAGAGCTGCTGGATCGTGCTGCTCAACTCGGCGACCATCTGTGGCCACCCGACGGGCCACCGGTCCCAAGCGAGCGACGTCTCGCCGTACGGCGGATCCGTCACCATCACGTCGGCGGAGGTCCACAGGTCGGCGAGCTCGAGGCAGTTCCCGTGGTAGATCGTCACGTGGTCATCCGAGTAATACGGCTCGATCATGGTAGAGATTCTTCCATCTTGCTGGTAGAACTTCAACCGACCGATCGGAGGTCTTTATGCTCAACATGAGTCATAGCCCTCCGGCTGCAACCGAGCCGCACGAGGCGAACGCGGATGAGCACCGACCTTTTTCACAACCGGACGGAAGCCGAAGACCCCGGCTGACCGGGAGCGCAAAGAGATCCCCCCGTCACCCTCACCCGGTGACGGGGGGATCTTCGCGTTCAGGCCTTGGCGATTAACGCGATCGCGCCGTGCGACAGGCCGGTCGCCTCCCCGAGCGGCCGCAGCGTGCACCCGCCCTCGACCGCCTCCCGGATCGCCTGGTCCCGCCGCGCCGTCGACCAGCGCGCCATGCCGGCGAATGCGGCCGCCTCGGCCAGCTCCCGGCGCATCGACGGGGCGATCCCCAACTCGTCGGCCGTCTCGGCCCACCCGTACCCGTTGCGCCGCAGCCGGGCGATCGTCACCGGCGGCTCCTCGTCCATCGTCAACCCGAGCGCCCTGGCCCCGCCGTATGCCGCCCACACTGCGAGGGCGATGTCGTCGTCGTGCCATGCCATCACGCACGCTCCCACTGCATCCCGCGGGAGACGATGCCCTGCAGGAGGTTGACGGTGGCCTGGTTGCCGCCCCGCAGGACGATGGTCCAGGTCTTGCGGGCGGCGTCCCACCGTGCGCCCTGGGCCTTGAGCCAGTCGCGGGCGGGGAAGGTGTTGCCACCGATGCGGATGGTGCCGGTGAGGGCCTTGGCGGTGCTGTAGCTGGTGTCTGTGGTCATGTCACTAGTGTATAGAACCTAGACATCAGTGTCAAGTATCTGGACAGAGATTCTTGGGACTAGTCACCCGACCGCGCCGGCCACCAGCTCCGCCCGCCGCACATACCCCGCACCCGACAGATGCACCCCATCACCAGCCCACCCGCCAGCCACCGCCATCAGCCCCGCATGATCCACCACCACCACACCAACAGCCGAGAGCGCCGCGTTGAAGTCGGCGAACGACCGGGCCAGACCAGCCCGCCGGGTCGCCACATTCACCCACCACACCCGATGACCATCGCCGATCTCGGCCAGCATCGCCCGCACCCGCCACCCAAACGCCGTACGCCGCCACCCCGAGCCCGCACCCGCCGCACCCCACGCGTCGTTCGTGCCGAGAGCCACCACCCAGCAACTCGAGTCGCCGTGCTCGGCACGGATCGCCGCCACACGACGCCGGCCAGCATTCACCGACCGGCCAACCCGCGCATCCACCAGCACCGGCACCCCGGCCTCGGCGAACCGGGCACGCAACGCCTCACCACCAACCCACGTCTCCAGCGAGTCCCCCACGATCGTCACCCGATCACACGACCCACCCTCAGCCGACACCCGCCCCAACGGCACGACGAGACCCGCCACCACCATCGCCAATACCACCACTAGCCGCCGCCAGGGAACGGCGGGGAACGCTGCCCCGGTAAACCCCAGGCGATTCCAGTGCCCCGGCGTGGCTCCCGGCGTCCGTACGCTGGCCCGATGCGCCTGGCCGGACCATGACACGGTAGAGGTCTCGGGTTCGAATCCCGCCACGCCCACCAGGTCAGCACTCATTTTCGGCCACCTCGACTTTCCATTCTCGGGGAACGCGGGGAATACTAGCGGACATGCACCTGTACGAGAAGCCCAACGGCTCATGGGTCGCGGTCGTCCAACACAAGGGCCAGCGCCGCAAGATCACCCGCCCCACCCGCAGCGAAGCCGCGATGGAGGCCAGCCGGGCGCTGGTTGAACTCGGAGGCGCACCGACCGCTGACCCGACCGTCGCCGAGGCGCTCGAAGCGTGGATCGCCGATTCGACCGCCAGCCCCGCCTACATCGCCGACGCCCGCCGGATCCGCGAGCGGCTCCCCCGTCCGTTCATCGAGCGCCGGCTGTCCGAGGTCGGCCCGATCGTCGTCCGCCAACTGCTCTCCACCCTCACTCGCGACGGCCTCACCGTCCACCGGGTGCGCCGGGCACACACGATCCTGTCCGCCGTGTTCAGCATGGCCCAGTCGTGGGAATGGGTGGACCGCAACCCGTTCCACGTCGTCAGCGCCCCACCGGAGCCCGAACGCGCCGAATCCTTACCCGACCGGGACCAGGTCGCGGCGATGCTCGCCGACACCGCCGACCGGCTGTGGCTGCTCGTCAACACTGCGGCCACCACCTCGGCCCGCCGCGGTGAACTCTGCGCGCTCCGCTGGGAGTACGTCGGGTCCGACTCGATCACCATCGGCCCTGCCCTGCGCTGGCGACCAGGCGGGGTCGAGTTGGGCGCGGGGAAGTCCGGCAAGAAGGGCTACCGGGTCGTCGCCATCGACCCCGGCCTGGCCGACGCGCTCGGCGCCCACCACGACCGTCAACGCGCCCAAGCCGCCAAGGAAGGGCTCGGCGAACCCGTGTGGGTGTTCTCGCACCGGGCAGGGGAGGAGCCTTGGCGTCCCGACTGGGTGTCCAAGCAGTGGGACCGGCTGCGACGCAAGCACGGGCTGCCGGACACGATCCGGCTCCACGACCTCCGCCACTACATCATCAGCGAGCAGCTCGCCGCCGGGGTCGCACCGAAGGTGGCCGGTGGCCGGGCCGGGCACACGCAGACCCGCACCACCACCGACCGGTACGGGCACCGGATCCCCGCCGCCGACAGGGACGCCGCCGACACCGTGGCCCGCATCCTCGGCCGGTGAATGGCAAAGTGGCTCACCGACCGGGCCTGGTGACGCCTAGGCGGCCTTGCAAGCGAGATCTTCCAGGAAGAACACGATGTCCTCGAGCGCTCGATCTCGGCCCATCGGTGACGCTCCGGCAGGGCGTGGCCCTTCTTCCATGCGCTGACGCTAGCTGCCTCGATCTGGAGGTGGCGGGCCATGGCCGAGATCGCGCCGTGCGGCATCTCGCTTGCAAGCAGGCGTTGTATTTCCTTGCGAACGTCCACGTCCACCATCCTCCACACCATGCCACATCTTTAACTTTGGCCGGTTATTTCAGACTTGAAGTCTGAGACTGGATGTGTTAGCTTGAAGTCGTGATCGAAGTCATCGACTCCCCGGCGCTCCGCGAATACCTCGGACCGAGAGGCCCATGGGCCATCGAGTGCGGAGAGCGTGTGCGCAAGTTCCGACAGCGCATCGAGAACCTGAGCGAGACGATGCTCGCCGCCCAGGTCGGCACGACTGCGCAGACGATCAAGATGGTCGAGGCCGGAGCGATCGTGCCGCGGGACTACCTCCGAGCGGCGATCGCTTTCGCGGTGGGGCAGGACGTGGAGACGATCTGGCCGTCCCTCAGTCGCCGCCGCGTTGGTGAGATCGCGCAGGTGGCGTGATGTCTGACACGCCCACCCTCGACGAAACCCCCGCCCGCATCCTCGCCGACTACCCACTCCTCGACCTCCGCCAAACCGCCATCGTGCTCCGCCAACACGTCACCCGCGGCGAACACAAGGGCGAGCCCAACGTCCGCCGCATCAAGGAACTCATCGCCGCCGGACGCATCCGACTCATCGACCCCGAAGCCCCCGCCGCCATGTGGGCCGTCAGCCGCAAGTCGATCCTCGAATACCTCGGGCTCGACCAGCAGCAGGGGAGCGCGGCGTGAGCAGCAACCCCTACACCACCACCGTCGTCTACCAGTTCTTCAACACAGACGGCCAACTCTTGTACGTCGGAGCGACCGGCAACATGCTCGTCCGGTTCTACGGGCACACCAGCGCCACACCCTGGTACCACGAGGTCGCCACGATCAAGGTCCAACACTTCGCTGAACGGGCCACCGCCCTCAGTGTCGAGGCCGAACTGATCCGCACCGGCTGCCCGCTCTACAACTCGCAGCACTCAGTCACTGGACCCAGGGCACACACGGGAGCGCCAGGGCGACCCCGCGGTGTCGAGATGGAAGGCGAGCGATTCCGGGCGTTGCTCGCCGAGCGCGGTGTGCTGATCGTGGAGGTCGCCAAAGCAACGGGGATACATCGGAAGACGCTGGCGAACTTGGCGCACGATCGAGGCCGCACCAGCCGTGCCCGCGCCGAAGCGATCGCCGGGTTCTTCGGGGTGCCCGTCAAGTACCTGTTCCCCGCCGTGCGCGGAACATCCAAGTTCGCCGTCGTTCCCGCGTCCCCCCCTGCGGTTGAGCGGCGGCTGCCCGGCCAGGGTTGCACGCTCCTGGCCGGGCATGACTCGCAGGCAGGTGCGGCGTGAGCGGTCGTGTCCCGTACCGGCCGGGTCTGATCCGGTCCACGAGCGGCAGCGGGCTCGTTGCGGCCGGAGGGTGTCCGGCTCGCCGACCTGGTGCTTGTGGGGGGGGGGGGGGGGGCGTCACCGCCTACGTCCGGGTGTTGCGCGGCGCGGCGCGCGCTCGTCCCCGGCGACTTCCCCACTGGAGTGCCTCGCGTACGACTTGTGGACGCTGGCTGTGCTCGACGCCGCCACGGCGGCGCTGCAAGTCGCTCAGGGACGGTCGTCCGCTCGGGCGACGCTGCGCTGTTACCCGCACCGACGGTGGCCCGCGTGAACGCCCGCGGCCCGTACCGGCGGGTCGCCACCGGCACCCGGCTCGTTGCGGCGCCGACCGCGGGCCGGGCCCGGGGGCGCGGGCCGCGCGGCGCGCGCCGGCCTGGCCGGGGGGCGGCGTCCTGGTCGCCCGGCAGCACCGCACCGAGACGGGCGTGTCGTGAGTCTGCTCCGTTTCGTCGCGTTCGGGCTGGTCGAGGCCGGCGTGCTCGTGGTGCTCGCCGTTGCCGGCGGGCTCGCCGGTCAGACGATCGGCGCAGCCGCGGCACGCCGGGCGACCAGGGACCGTGTGCGCTGCGCACGCCGGCCACGACAGGTGATCGACGGCTGGACCCAGCCACAAGTCGACAGGGAAGTACGAGACATCTTCGAACGGGAGGGACTGCGATGAGCATCATCGTCAAGACACAGGCCGAGTTGGACGCCGCGATCGCGGCCGGCAGCCAGGGCATCATCATCGACTCACCGGCCGGCGTGTGGCTATCCGTTGGTGGCTCGGCCACCGTCTGGGCGTCGGGCTCGGCCACCGTCGAGGCGTCGGGCTCGGCCACCGTCGAGGCGTGGGGCTCGGCCACCGTCCGGGCGTCGGACTCGGCCACCGTCGAGGCGTCGGGCTCGGCCACCGTCGAGGCGTGGGGCTCGGCCACCGTCCGGGCGTCGGACTCGGCCACCGTCCGGGCGTCGGGCTCGGCCACCGTCGAGGCGTCGGGCTCGGCCACCGTCCGGGCGTCGGACTCGGCCACCGTCGAGGCGTCGGGCTCGGCCACCGTCGAGGCGTGGGGCTCGGCCACCGTCCGGGCGTCGGGCTCGGCCACCGTCCGGGCGTCGGGCTCGGCCACCGTCCAGGCGTCACCGCTCGTCGCCGTCTATCTCCACTCCGGCCGAGCCGTCGTCCACGGCGGCACTCTCATCGACCTCACCGCCATCACCGAGACAGACCCGGTCACATGGTGCGCCGTCCACGGCGTAGCTGTCACGGATGGGATGGCGAGCCTCTACAAAGCGACCGACGGCGACCTGACGGCCGGACACAGTTACCGGCCGGTCCGCTACGACGTAGGGACCGAGCCAGTCGCCCCGGACTTCGACGCTCGCAGCGAGTGCGGTGGAGGCCTGCATCTGTCACCCACGACGGGCCAGGCGACCACATACCGGTCTGATGCCTCCCGGTGGGTGCGGGTCGAGGTCCCGGTTGGTGAGATCGTGCCGATCCCGTCGCTGCTGTCGGGTGCGGTCGCGAAGTGCAAGGTGCGGACGTGTCGTGTGGTCGCTGAGGTTGACCGGAATGGCCGGGAGATCGCTCGATGACCGCCGAACGCTTGGTGGACGTCTGGGCTGCTGACGTGGCCCGGCGGGCACGGCACCACGCCGCCGTGATCGCTGCCGCCCACCGGGCGGTGGCCGTGGTGCTCGACACCGACCCGACCCCGCCGCACGGGATCGCCCGGCCGATGCTGCGCCGCGTGGACGGGGGACGGTCATGAGCCCGGTCGCCGCCCTGTGTGAGTCGCGCACCGCGCAGATCCTCGCCACCGCCAGGACGGAGGCGCACGCCCGCTACACGCTGGCCGCGGAGCGCACCAAGGGCCGCGGTGACCGGTTCGCGGCGCGCATCCTGGCCGGACCACCGAAGGACTGGCGGCCATGACCGCTGTACGGAAGACGGATGCCCCTGATCCCGTGGAGGACGACATGACCGCCAGGGACGACGCTGTCAGGTGGCTTCAATCGGAAGCGATCCATGCCGGGCAGCCGTTCGAGCTGACCGAGGGTCTAGAGCGCTGCATCGCAGCCGCGCTGGACCGCTCCACATCCCACCTACAGACCGGTGGGGGTGCTGGCATCATCTGCGACCCAACCACTTGTGGTCCTGTACGGGCGGCCTGCGAGGACGGACTCACTCGTCTGGTCACCGCCCACCATCACCCTCCCGGGCGAGGCCGACATGACCGCCAACCCGTACATGGGCCTGTTCGACGACCCGGAGCGTGTCGACCTGGCTGACGGTGGCTGCGGGCACGGCGGCGTCGACACCCACACACACGACCCGATCGCCACCGACCAGCCACGCGTCACCGTCGGGTCACGCTGGACCGACAGCCAAGGCGACACCTGGACCGTCATCGAGATCCGGCAGGGCCGTGTCGTCATCGACGGCGGTCAGGGGCTGCCGGTGACGATGCACCGGGCCGCGTTCGGGACCACTCTGCGCCCGGCCGAACTCCCGGGCCAGCTCGACATTTTCGGCGGTGAGCGATGAGCGCCGAACGGGTGCGATGCGCCTACATCTTCCCCAGCCGCCGCCGCTGCTCCAACACGGCCACCAACACCCCATGGTGCCGCAAACACGACCCCACGACCGAGCACGGCGGTGAGCGATGACCGCCAACCAACCAACCAACAAGCAAGGAGAGAGAGTAATGAGGAAGATTCTGACCGCCGCGGTGGCGCTGGCTGCCGTCCTGGCGGTACCTGCCGTCACGTCGGCGCACCACTCGACGCACACCGTCACGGTCGAGTGCACGGCCCCGGGCGTGTGGTCCGCTGAGGTCACTGTCGTCTACCCGGTGGAGGGCGCTGGCTGGTCGGCCGGGCCGATGACCGTCACCGCCGGTGACGTGGTCAAGACAGCGGCCGAGCCCGGCGACAGTGTGACGTTCGCGTCGGGGCCGCTCACGGCGGACTCGTGGGCGCTGACGTTCGTCGTCCGGTGGGCGAACGGGGTGACGCAGCGGCCTGTGACGTTGACCGCGACGAGGCCCGACGGGTGTGTGCCGAGCACAACCCCGCCGACGGACCCGCCAGTGACCACCCCGCCCACTGAGCCGCCGGTAACGACGCCCCCGACGGATCCGCCAGTGACGACCCCCCCGACAGATCCGCCGGCTACGACCCCGCCGACCGAGCCACCCGCCACGACGCCCACGACCCCGCCGACGGATCCTGCGGTGACCACCCCCGCCACCGACCCGGCCCCAACCACGCCCGACACCACGCCCGGCACTGAGCCGCCGAGCACGACCCCCGACACCGACCCGGCCGGCACCACCCCTGCCACCGTCCAGACCGGCCCGTCTGTGCCGCCAGGCCCGCAAGGGACGCTGCCCGCCACCGGCCCGGCCGCAGCCACCAGCGCCATCGCCGCCACAGCAGCAGCACTCATCCTCATCGGGCTCGTCGCACGGCGGCTCAGCCAGCCGCGCCGGCCGCTGGGCCAGCGCCATCCAAGGTGACCCGGATGGCCCGATCTCGTCATCTGCGGACACGGCCGCCTGTGGGTCATCGAACTGAAGCGGCACGGCAACAACCCGACCGCCGACCAGGTGTCGTGGCTGACCGCGTTGACGCGGGCCGGGGTCGACGCCCGGCTCGTGATCGTCCCCGACCATCAGCAGGCGCTCATCGACGAGCTTGCACGACACGCACGGAGCACACCATGACCGACACCCTTGACAACGTCCGCTCTGAATGGCTCGACTGGCGACGGGGTGGCATTGGTGGGTCGGACATCCCGGCCATCTGTGGCCTGTCGAACTTCGGCTCGCCCGTCAGTGTGTGGGCTGACAAGACCGGCCGGACTGAGCCGACAGAGACGACCGACCGCCAGCGGATCGGGCAAGTGCTCGAAGGCGCGTTGGCGCAGCTGTTCCATGAGCGCACCGGCCTGCATGTGCTCGGCGAGCAGACCTGGTGCACACATCGCGCGATGCCTCACTTCCGCTGCACCGTCGATGGCTTCGTGGCCGAGTCCGCCGAGTCGTCGATCGACGACGTGCTCGGGACGGTGCAGTTCAAGACCGACGGTCGATTCGGGTGGCCCGACGGCATCCCGCCTTCGATCCGCGCTCAGTGCGTGTGGGAGATGGGCGTCACGGGCTTGGAGCACTGCTGGCTTGCCGTGTTGTTCGCCGGGTTCCGGTTCGAGGTGTTCGAGCTGTCGATGGCCGACTGCGAGGCCGACCTCGACTGGCTACAGGGGCGCGCCGCGGCGTTCTGGACCGACCACGTCCTCGCTGACGTCGCGCCGGCCGCCGACGACCTCGACGTCACGTCCTCGACCATCCGCACGATCTGGCCCGACCACGTCGAAGGGGAGACCGCCGACCTGTCGGCGATCGCCGCTGAACTCGACGAGCGGGCGCGGCTGAAGGCGTCCGTCGCCGTCGCCGACAAGCGCATCAAGGTCATCGACAACACGATCCGCCTGGCGCTCGGCGACGCCGAGACGGGAACCGTGGATGGCGTTCCCGTCATCACCTACCGCTCGTCACTGCGGGCTGGCTACGTGGTCGAGCCCACCACCGTGCGCACCCTGCGCACCGTCACCCACAAGGAGAAGAAGGCATCATGACCAGCACCCTGCAGAAGGCATCTGAGGCCAAGGCCGCTGAGCGCCGCCCAGGCGCAGACCTGCGCGATGCCATCAAGCGCAGCGAGTCGCAGTTCGCGATGGCACTGCCTCGCCATGTCGGCGCCGAGCGGTTCGTGAGGTGTGCGCTGACGGCCATCAACACTGTGCCCAAACTCGCTCAGTGCTCGCAGACCAGCATCCTCGCCGGACTGATGCAAGCAGCCCAGCTGGGGCTCGAAGTGTCGGACGTGCGCGGCCAGGCGTACCTCATCCCGCGGCAGGTCAGTCTCAAGACCGACGACGGTTGGCGCAAGGAGTGGCAGGCCACGTTCCAGCTCGGCTACCGAGGCATGATCGACCTCGCTGCCCGCGCCGGGATCACCGTCGACGTGGACGTCATCTACGAGAACGACACCTACGACTTCCAGCGCGGCACCGACGCCAAGCTCCACCACCGGCCCACGCTCGGCGATCCGGGGTCACCCATCGCCTACTACGCCGTCGCTCACTTCGCCGACAGCCGACGCCCGGCCTTCCTACTGATGTCGGTCGCCCAGGTCGAGCGTCACCGCGACCGGTTCGCTCAGAAGGACCGCGACGGAAACCCACCGAAGGTATGGGTCGAGCACTTCGACGCGATGGCGATCAAGACCGTGATCCGTCGGCTACTCGACAAGCTTCCCACGTCGGCCGAACTACGTCAGCAGGTCATCGAGGCAACCGCCGCAGCGGACGACGCCGCACCCATGCCACACCTGGCGGTCGTGCCACAGATGGAGCTTCCCGAGGCCGACTCCGAGCTGTTGGCTGACACCAACGTGATCGACGTCGCAACCGGAGAGATCACCGAGGCCACCCAGTGAGCGCCGAGCCGGCTTTCCGGCTGACCAGCAACGGCACGTTCGCGATGTTCGCCAACGACGGCACCCGCCTGGCCGAGATCCTGTTCAACGACCGGATCCGCCACCGCTATGCGCTACTGGAGATCTTCGCCGACTTCATTGCCGCTGATCAGGGGGTGGAGCGCGAGTGAGTCGAGAACCCAAGTCCGACCGCGAGCTGCAGCGCACCGCCGACCGCTTCGAGCGTTTCCTGGCCGTGGTGCTCGCCAACTTCGACGCCCGCCGCGCCGCGGCTCGAGCCGCCCGCATCGCCAAGGAGTGGACGTGATCACTGGCCTCAAGTTCATTGTCACCTGCCCGGCCTGCGAGGTCCCGCTGCGGCTCATCAACGAGGCGAACAACGGCCGCGTGCAGACCATCGGCGTGCTCGTGTGCGACACGCACGGCGAGTTCGTGGTCACGGTCCGGCTGTCACGGGCTGGCACCCACAACACCGTCCGTGGCCGGTTCCCGCGCGCCGGCAGACCGAAGGTGAGCGCAGCATGAGCGACACCCTGTTCGACCCGGGCCCGCCCACCATCACCACAGCGAAGGAGCGACCCGACCTGTCCGCGGACGCCCGACGCACCATCCGCGACCGAGACCTGATGGATGTCGGTATCCACCCGGCCACCCGGAAGCCACTCGCCGGCACCGGGCTCACCTGCGCGACCTGCGTCCACCACCACGCCGTCACCCACTACACCAGCCGGGCCAAGACGTGGCACAAATGCGACCTCCACCGGCTCGGTACGTCACACAGCGCCGCGTCCGACATCCGCACCTCCTGGCCCGCCTGTGTGCTCTACCAGCCAGGAGACGACCAGTGAGCGCCGCCGTGTGGCACACCGGCGATGTACGCCGACTGCTCGCCGAGATGCCCGACCGGTCGGTCCACTCGGTCATCACCTCGCCGCCGTACTGGCGGAAACGGCGCTACCTCCCGACCGACCACCCCGACGCCGACAAAGAGATCGGGCAGGAACCGAGCCCCGGCGAGTTCCTGGCCACACTGCTCAGCATCACTGATGAGCTGTGGCGGGTCGTCCGCGACGACGGCACCATCTGGGTCAACCTGGGCGACACCGCCGCTGGTTCGGGCGGTGCGGGCGGGGACTACAACGAGGGTGGGGATCGCGCCGGGCAGAACCGTTGGAAGGCCGCAAGCTGGCCGACCGATGGCATGGCCGCCGAACGCGGGTTCCCGCTGCGCAAGTCCACGTGCTGGATCCCCGAACTGTTCGGGGCCAGTCTCGCCTACGGCCGAAACCTACTCACGGGCGACCCGTGCCGGCAGTGGGTCGTCCGGCCGAAGGTCACGTGGTGCAAGCCACGGGTCACTCCAGGGCAATGCGACGACCGGTTCCGCACAGCGACAGAACTCATCGTGTGGGCGGCAAAGCGGCGCGACTACTACTTCGACGCTGCCGCCATAGCCCAGGAACGCGCCGACTCGGGGAACCGAACGCGCGCGGGGCCCGGGCCGCGCCCAGGGGGGCGCGGCAGGGGGCCCCCGGGGGGCCCCCCCCGACAACCGAATCACCAAGGCCTACGATCCCGGCCAGCGACAAGGGGGTGCCACCGCTCGACTGGTGGGTCATCGACCCGTCCGGCTACGACGGCGCCCACTTCGCCACGTTCCCGCCCGAGCTGATCACCCGACCCGTCATCGCCTCGTGCCCCGAAGGCGGCACCATCCTCGACCCATTCGGCGGGTCAGGCACCACCGCAGCGGTGGCCACCGGACACGGCCGCAACTGCATCAGTTTCGACATCAACGAGTCCAACCTCGACCTCGCCCGCGAACGCGTCGGCATGTTCCTCACCGAAGCCGAACGGACCCCAGCATGACCGCCGCCCAGCTCCCGCTCACCATCCCCACCCAGCCATGCCGGCCGGTCCACTGGATCTGCCCGCTGCGCGGCTGCCGCAACGGGGTCACCGTCGCCACCCGCACACCACCCCGCTGCCCCAGGCACGGAGCCATGATCCCCGACCCGGAGGTCCCAGCATGACATCGGCCCCCGCCACTACGTTGCAAGGAGATGCACGTGGACGACCAGACCGCCCGCCGACTGTTGCGCGAGGTGCGCAGGACCGCCGCCGCGCTGGACACCGCCAAGGCCGAGCGCAACACGGCCATCGTCGCCGCGATGGAGGCCGGGATAGCACGCGCCGAGATCGCCAAGGCCGCGACGCTCAGCACGCAGCGCCTCAAGCAGATCCGTCGGGAATGCTTGAACGACCACACCGCCTCGGGCTAGGTTTCTTACCAACACATAGCGGTGGTCCCGGCGTGTTGACGCACCCGGGACCTGGCCGCAGCACCTACGAAGGAGGCGCTGAACGACATGGCGGATGATACTGCCCCGACCCGCACGAATGCTCGGCCGAACCTGCCGATGTACCTCGACGTCGGCGGCCTAGTCGAGTTCATCGACGACATGATGGCCCGCTGCGACATCGACCCCAGGTCGAAGATCAGCGTCGAGCTTCACACCAACTCCACCGACCACACCAGGACCTTCGACATCGTCGGCATTGAAGCACACCTGTGCTCCTTCGAGCCCGACACGTTCGTCATCTGCATCGAGGAGGACTGATGGCCGCCGGTGGACTGTACGCCCGCTTCGACTGCGGAATGCCACGCGACCCGAAGATGAGCCAAGCCGGCGCGCTGGCCCGACTCATCTACATGGAAGCCGTCATGTACTCGAAGGAGAACATGACCGACGGCCTGATCGAACGTGTCGCGCTCGCTCACTTCACCGTCGACGTCGACCAAAAGACGAAGATGAAGGAGCTGAATCGGCTCGCGAAGCTCGGCGCGCTCGAAAAGGTCGAACTCGGATGGAGAATTCCCGAGGAAGTCTGGCGCAGGTGGAACCCGCTGAAGGTCGAAGTGGACGCGAAGCGCGCTGCCGCCGCGGAGAAGAAAGCCCAGTACAGAGCGGCCAAGAAGGCCGGAACGACCGAATCTGTCCACGATGTGTCCCCCTCGGACACGTTGGGGACGCGACAGGTTGTCCAAGGTCTGTCCTCGACACCAGAACCAGAACCAAAGACAGAACCAAAGACAGAACCAAAGACAGAACCAGTACCAGTACCAGTACCAGAACCAGAGAGATCCCCTCCACCTCCTCGAAACTCACGCTGGTCGCGACCCCACCACCCGAGGAGGAGGAGGAGGGGGACGTCGCCTTCGACCGGCTGATCGACGAAACCATCCACCACGCCACCGAACTCAGACTCAACCGGGCCAAGAAACGACCCGAAGGCATCGGCAACCCCACCCGATACCGGGCAGTCCTCCGAGACCAAGCACACCAGGACCTCCCCGAAATCCGCTCCAGCCTCGCCAAAGGACTCACCCCCACCGAGGCAGCCCACCTGCTCGTCTACGGCACCACCGGGAAAGCCGAGGCATTCTGATGACCCCCGCCGAAGCACGCCGCCTCATCGACCGCATCGAAGCCACCTGGGGTCAACTCACCCCAGCCGCCGCCGCCGAATGGCAAGACACCCTCGAACCGCTCGACCACGGAGCGACCGGCACCGCCTTCGCGCGCCTCAAGGCATACTCCACCCGATCGGCCACCATCGCCGACTTCCTCACCATCTACGCCAAGATCGACACCGCCAGCCAACACCAGCGCATCGACTGCTCGACCTGCGCCGGTGACGGGCTCAAGCACTACCACCGCGACGACTGCCCCGACCCGCACCGCGAGGACTGCGGGCACAACTGCCCTGTCGGACCGTGCCACTGCCCGAACGGCGACCACCACCGGGACACCTGGAAGCGCACCTTCCCGGCGCAGACGGCACGTCCGACGGTGGTGGCCGACCCGATGGCCGCCGCCAAAGGCCGGGCGATCGCCGAACGAGCCCAAGCCACCGAACGAGCCAGGCTCGCAACGTTCCGCGTCGGCGTCCACGTCAACGACATCGGAGACCGGGGCCCGCCGCGGGGCGCCCCGGGGGGGGGGGGGCCCCCCCCGGGGCCGCCCGGGGGGGGCCGGGTCGGCGCTTCGCCGGGCCCCCCGCCCGCGGCCGGGCCCGCGGCGGGTTCCGGGGGGGGCCTCCCTGCCCGGCTTTCTGGCCCCGGCCCGGGGCCCTGCCCCGGGTTTTGTTCGGTCGTCCGGCCGGGGGGTGGGGGGGGGGGGTTCGGCGCCCTCGGGGGGGGGCCGGCTTGGGGGCGGCCCGCGGTTTTTGCGCCGGGGGCCGGCTTGGGGGGGGGTTTTTGGCTCGGGGGGGTTTTTTTTTTTCTTTTCGCCTTTTTTTCTCCGGGGGAGCATCGTGACCCCGCAGCGTGTCCAACTGTCGCGCCGGAAGGGCTGGCAGCTGCCCCCAAATTCGATCAGCGTGGCCCGCCCGACCAAGTGGGGGAACCCGTACCGGGTCGCCACCGGCTGCCAAAGCACCGACCTCGCGTCAAGAACGATCGTCACACTGATGTTCCAGGCGCTGACCGCAACAGACGACCCCACGGCGAGGGAGTCCACGCACACTGCGCCGTACCCAACACTGGCCGAGATCCGCGACCAGCTCGCCGGGAAGAACCTGGCGTGCTGGTGCCCGCTCCCCGAACCCGGCCAGCCCGACTGGTGCCATGCGGCCGTCCTGCTCCGACTCGCCAACGAGACCCAGCCATGATCCTCCCCCTTGACCGCGACCTGATCGCCCAATGGGCCGAGCACGGCATCCCGACCGACCCGTCCACCCTCGACTACGCCAGGCGTCTCGTCGTCCGGCTACTCAGCGAGTACGACGCACTCACCGCT
>NZ_JADJNN010000031.1 GCF_016714285.1 Nannocystis sp.
ACTGATTCGTCACCTCGTGGTGAAACTGCACCTCGGCCGCCTTGATCAGCGAGCCGAGCGCGCGCGGGCAGCGTTCGGCGGAGGCCTGCTTGACCTCGGCGAAGCGGGTCTGGATCGTCTCACCGAGCATATCGGTGATCACCTTGCTCTGCTTGAACAGGCGGATCGCGTCGTTGACGTTGTCGGGCAGGAAGCGGGTGCGCGCCCGCTTGCTGGCGACCTCGGCCGCGTCCGGCTGCGGGCCCTCGAGGCCGGTGCGCAGCAGCGTGTACACCGTCATGTACGGGTTGGCGTCCGGGGCGACGCTGCGGACCTCGATGCGGGCCGAACGTTCGTTGCCGATCGGGATCCGGATCATCGAGCCGCGGTCGGTCGCGCTGGCCTTGATCTGGTTGGGCGCCTCGAAGTGCGGGTCGAGCCGGCGGTACGCGTTCACGCTGGCGTTGAGCACCAGGCAGATGTCGGGCGCGCTGTTCAAGATGCGCTCGATGAACGCCCAGCCCGCCGCCGACAGCCCGGCCTCGCCGGCCTTGTCATAAAACAGGTTGGTCTTGCCCTTCAGCAGCGAGATGTTGGTGTGCATCCCGTTGCCGTTGATCCCCGTCACCGGCTTCGGCAAGAAGCTCGCGGTCATGTCCATGTTCTGCGCGACCTGCCGGCACAGCAGCTTGTACAGCTGGACCTGGTCGGCGGCCACGCAGGCCTCGGTGTACGAGAAATTCATCTCGAACTGCGACGGCGCCACCTCGGGGTGGTCCTTCTCGTTGCCGAAGCCCATCGCCCGCTGCACCTCCGCCGCCGAGTCGATGAAGCGGCGCAGCGGGTCGCCCGGCAGCGAATGATAGTAGCCGCCGGTCGAGATGAACTCGAAGTGCCCGGTCTCGTGGTAGCGGCGCTCGGCGTCGCGGCCCTTGAACAGGAAGCCCTCGACCTCGTGCGCGAACTGGGCGACGGTCCCGTCCTTGGCGTGCAGCGCGTCGCCCAGCGCCTTCAGCCGGGCCCGCATGTCGGCGTGGTACGGCGTGCCGTCCTGACCGCGGACCTCGGCGAACACCAGCACCTTGCCCGGCCCGAACACGTCCGAGGGCAGCCAGTAGAACGCCGGCCAGTCGATCACCAGGCGCAGGTCCGACTCGTGCTGCTGCGAGAAGCCGCGCACCGAGGACCCGTCGAAGGTCAGGTTGTCGGCCGACTTCAGCAGAAACTTCTTGTCGTAGTCCAGCATGTGCAGCCGACCCTCGAGGTCGGTGAAGCACACGGTCACCGCCTTGATGCGGCGCTCGTCATTGAGGTACTTGATCCGCTGCTCGCGGACCTTGCCGAGGTCAGTCCGGGCCAGGCGCGCGGCCTTGACCTCGAGGTTCATCTCCTCGAGCTTCTCGTACGGGATCTCGAGGAAGTCGCGGAGCAGGGGACGGTCAGCGGAGGTTTCGGGCTTGGACACGGAGGCTAACTCGCACACTCGCTAGCCTAAAATCAACCGAAATTATCCTAGACAAGAGAGGCGCGACCGGCGCACCTCCCTCCCACCCCAGGCGCAGCCCGCGTCACTGCGGCGGCGGCACCGGCATGGCGTCGCCGGGGATCGGCAGCTCGACGTCGCCTTGCTCCGTCTTGTCCTGGTCCTGCAGCTCGTCGTCCATGTCGATGAGCGTGCTGACGGTGATGTCGCCGCCCTTGTGCGGCGTACCCTGCAGGCCGTACACGACGGCGGGCGTGTAGAAGTCGAGGGCGTCGCCCGTCATCCACACGTAGCCGCCCTCCTCGAAGTCGTGGTCGACCCCGCCAGCGGCGCTGCCGGGCAGCTCGCCGACGATAAACGTGGTGCCCTTCAGCTCCCAGGTGCCCATATTGTACTGGTACTCGTAGGTGGTCGACTGGTGGGCGCTGGTCTGGTTGTCGTTGATCATCGTCCGCTGCGAGATGAGCATCCAGCCGGTCGCCGCGAAGCTGAGGTCCGTGATCGGGTTCGAGTAGGGGCTGGCCGAGGTACGGCGGGGCGAGGAACTCGAGCTTGGCGGTGGCCGGATCGGGGGACGCCGCCCTCGTCGACGTAGGCGACCGACCACACCTCGTTGCTGTCCGCGTTCTGACGCCCGGTGTCCTCCTTCCAGACGCTGTAGTAGAGGCGGCCAGCGTGCGACTGCACGGCCCACACGCGGTCGCCGAGCGGCGTAAACTGACCGTTCGGCTCGCCCGGGTCGTTGGCCGGCCCCATGGTCACGTTCTTGGTGGAGTGACGGTAGGTGCTGACGACCTTGCCGCTCATGTCGAGCTGGTAGATGCGGCCGTCCTCGTGGCTGCTGACGTAGATGGTCTCGCTGACACAGTCGTAGTTGAGATTGCCGAACGCCGGGCCGTTGTTCGGCAGGGTCGCGAAGTCGGTGATCGCCCCCGTCACGCTGTCGATGCGCTTGATCTTCGAGGGGCTCGGGTTGGCGCCGTAGACCGTCGTCGCGGCGACGTAGATGTTGCCGTCCGAGTCGAGGGTCAGGCCGAACACCCGGCCGATGTTCTGCTGCAACCAGGTCGGGTGGCGGTACTTCGGCGCCGCGTAGTTCATGTTCGGCGGCGGCACCGGGCCGTCGATGTCGACGATGTGCAGCACGTGGTTGTTGGGCAGCTCCTGCGCGTTGGTCGTGACGACCGCGATCTTGCGGTCGAGGAAGGGCTTGTAATTCGGGTCGGTGTACTTCGGGAAGCCGCCGGACGCGCCATGGATCTCCGACGGGCGGCACGAGCCCTGGAGGATGACGCCGCCGGTGGTCCCGTCGGTGGTGGTGTCCGGCTGGAGGTCGAACTTGATGCCGCCGGTGGTCCCGTCCGCGGTCGTGCTGGTGCTGTCCGGCCCGCTCGTGGCCGGCCCGCTGGTGCTCTCGCCCTGGCTGGTGCCGACGCTCGTGCTGTCACCCTGGCGGTTGCTGTCGCTGTTGCCCGAGGTCGGCACGCCGCTGTCGGTCCCGCCGGTCGTCGGGGTCGCAGTGTCGGTCGCCGGGGTCGTCGGGCTCGAGGGGTTGGTCGCCGATGTGGTGGACGCGGGACCGGTGCCGCCGGTGTCGTCGCCACAGGCGCCCAACAGGCCGATCGCCAGGGCCAACGCGCTGCTGACAGGACAGGTGTTCTTTACGAGAGAAGCCATTCGCAATACCTCCGAAGTTTCCGGCGGCACTCTACCACGACCGAGCCGGCGGTTTCAGGGCGCCGGGATGCTGACCACGGTGTCGACCGTGTTGTTGCCGTAGTCCCGCTCGTTGAGGACCGGCAGGGCGGTGTCGGGCCGCGGCCGGTTAAGCGTGATGCGCAGGGTGTAGTCCCCCGCGGGGATCCCCGTGATGTCGATCCACTGGCACGGCAGGCCGGCGTCGTAGAAGTCGGAGAACCCGCGGCTGATCCCCTGGTTCACGCAGTCGAACTTCGGCAGGTCGTTCCCCCAGGCCCAGCTGACCGTGTCGAGCATGCAGAACGCCTGCTTGTGACCCGTGGCCGCCAGCATGTCGCCGGCGAACAGCTCGTAGCGGGCGAATTCATCGAAGTGGTAGTGGTCGTGGCACGCGCTGTAGTGGAACAGCTCTGGATGGTTGGCGGGGATGCCCATCACGAGGTCGGTGGACCCGATGTTGGGCGTCGCGGCCGTGAACAACATCAGCCTGCGCCCGCCGAGCCCGCCGACGCAGCCCTCCCACAGCTCACAGGTGTCGTTCTTCACCTCGATCACGGTGAAGATCGGATCGATCCACTTGGCGTCGACGATGAGGTCGGGGGCGTCACACCCCGCCGGCCCGTTGCCCGGCGCGTCCGCGGTCGGCGGTGGATCGGCGAAGTCGAGGCCCGGCACCGGCGCCGAGCAGCGGTAGATCCCGTCGTTGGTCACGCCCTGCGAGCAGCACAGCAGCTCGCCCGGGCAGCTCGGTCCGGCTTCGGGATCGCAGGCGCTGCCCTCGCCCGCGCCGCACACGACCGCGTCGTCGTGGCTGCGGACCACCACCGAATCGATCGCCGCCTCGAGCAGGCCGACGCCGGCGTCGGTCGCGGAGATCCGCAGACGCGAGCCGTCGCGCAGCGGCGGCCCGCACACCGGGTACTCACGCGGCCACCACAGGTTCTCCGGCGCGCCCGCGGTCGCGGTCGCCAGCAGCTCGAGGGGATACGCGTCGTACTCGCCGGGCTTGTTCAGCTGCGGGACCAGCAGGTCGACCGCGAGCCGCGGCCCCGGCCCGGCGTCGGACTTGTAGAAGAAGCGCCCGAGCTGGACCGTGGCCGCCGCGGCGCCGCCGAGGTCGAAGGAGGGTGAGGTCAGGATCGTGGTGCCGCCGGCGACGTCCGCCTGGTCGGGCACGGCGCCCTCGTTCTGCCCGGTGAAGTAGCACTGCGCGCCGCCCAGGCACGCGCCGGGCTGGGCCAGCAGCTCGCCGTCCTTCGTGCGGATCGGCTTGCCGCGGATCCACGCGCCTCGCCGCGTCGCCGCTGACCTGCCAGCCGAGGTCGTCGTTAAAATTGTCCGCGAACACCGTCTGCGACACACCATCGCGCATGGTCGTGAAGCTCCACGTCGCGCTCTGCGGCGACGTGCGGGTCGGGTCGTCGACCTCGAAGGCCTGCACATGCCAGGTGTAGCTGCGCTCGAACACGAGGTTCAGCGGCCCGACGCACGGCCCCGGGTAGCCGGGCTCGTCGCCCAGGATCCCCTCGGTGAGCTCGGTGTCGTCGACGAACACGCGGTAGCGCAGCGCCTCGCCGTCGGGATCGTCGACCAAATTCCAGCACAGATCGATCACCGGCGGCAGGTCCGTCGCCCCGTCCGCGGGGCTCTGCAGCGTCGGCGCCGGCGGCAGCGTGTCCGTGGTCGTGGTCGTGCTCGAGTCGCCGTCGGTCGCGGTCGAGGTCGGCGTCGAGGTCGAGGTCGAGGTCGACGCGGATGGCGAACCCGTGGTGGCGCCCGATGTCGAGGTCGACGTGTCAGCCTGGACAGGCGCGTCGCCGGGGCAGGCGGTCAGGAGCAGCGCCCACAGGAAGGCTCCAAGACCGCAAGCGCGGCAGCCCCGGGTACTGACAAGATCGCCCGCCACCACGAAATCGTCGCACCTCACCGGCACCCACGCAAGCGCGGCCCGGGCGCCCGCGCCTCCTCGCTCGCCGACGACGAACCGGGTATACGGGGATCCACGATCAGCGCCATGGGCAGCGATTTCCAGCGAGTCAAGGTGACGGCGGTCGAGGACGCCGCGGTCATTGTCCAGATCACCGAGCGCCACCCAGACATGGACGCGATCCATCGACTGCTGGCAAAGGCGAACGCGGAGTACACTCCCGCGAGCCTGGCCGCTCCGCTCACGAAGCTCACGATCCCGCGGAGCAAGTCCGGCCTGGCCCGCAACTTCGCTGCGCAGCTGCTCGCCGACCACGGCGAGAGCCCGTTTCGCCGCGCCGCCGAACGCGACGCCGAGGACAACGACCGCGATCCCGACCCGGCCCGCTTCATCAGGAGGGTGGTCGTGCGCGAGCTGAAGCCGCTGGGCAAGGCCAGCAATGCGTGCTGGCTGTACCGCGCCACCCTTGCGATCGAGCTCAAAGATCCCGAGCTCGCCCGCGGCTTCCGCCCCGGGCGCTCCTACGATGCGCGCGCGTGTCCGACCGCCGACTGGGAGCTCTAACCCCGCAGCCTCCGATCGAGCTGATACCCTGATCGCGTGGAGTCGGCCGACGACGATCGCTTCAGCTTCAACGGCATCGACGCCAGCAGCGGCCGCCCGCTCGTGCCGGACCTCCCCGCCGCCGCGCTCGCCCGGCTCGCCCGCGGCCTGCCCGTCGACACCGACGCGATCGAACTCCACGAGCTCCGCGCCAGCCAGCCCTTCGTCACCGCCGAGGACGTCGATCCGCGGCGCCTCGAAGAGGCCGGCTGGGCCGTCGTCTTCGCCCACGACGCAGACCCCGCGATCCGCGAGGCCCTCGCCCCGCTGCTGGCCCACCGCCGGGCCCAGGCCAGCGCCATCGACGATCGCCGCTACCGCGAATTCCTCGGCCCCGACGCCCATCGCCCCGGCGAGCGCAAGCAGGCCTTCCTGGCCCGCCACGGCGTCCCCCGCTCCGGCCCGGTCGACCCCGACCGCCTGCCCTACTATCTCCTGATCGTCGGCGACCCCGCGCGCATCCCCTTCGAATTCCAGGCCCAGCTCGACGTGCAATACGCCGTCGGTCGCCTGCACTTCGACCGCGTCGAGGACTACGCGCATTACGCCCGCAGCGTCGTCCTCGCCGAAACTACCCACATATCACGCGCCGGCCTCACCCTGTTCGGCACCCGTCACCCCGGCGACCGCGCCAGCGAGCTCTCCTCGGATCACTTGATCGGCGGCCTGCACGCGGCGCTCGCCCGCACGCGCAGCCGCTGCCCGCTCGCGCTGGTGCCCGCCGCCGACGCCAGCAAGGCCCGGCTCGCCCGCCTGCTCGGCGGCCCCGACACCCCCGCGCTGCTGTTCACCGCCGGCCACGGCGTCGGCTTCCCCGCCGACGACCCGCGCCAGCGCGACCACCAGGGCGCCCTCCTCTGCCAGGACTGGCCCGGCCCCACGTGGTCGCGGCCGATCCCCCAGGACTTCTACTTCGCCGGCGACGACCTCGCCCACGACGCCGACCTGCGCGGCCTGGTCGCCTTCTTCTTCGCCTGCTTCGGCGGCGGCACCCCGCAGCAGGACGCCTTCCACCCGCGCGGCCAGGGCCCGCCGCCCCTGCTCGCCGCCCAGCCCTTCGTCGCCCGCCTCGCTAGTCAGCTGCTCGCCCACCCGCGGGGCGGCGCCCTCGCGGTCATCGCCCACGTCGATCGCAGCTGGGCCTCTGCCTTCCACGGCGGTCGCAGCGGCCCCGAGGTCGAGGTCTTCACCAGCGCGATCAAGCGGATGATCGACGGCCACCCGGTCGGCTATGCGATGGAGTACTTCGGCTCGCGCCACGCCGAGCTCAGCGCCGACCTGGCCCTCGCCCTGGACGAGGACAGCGAGCCCGGCCTCGCCCACGACCGCGAGCTCGCCGACCTGTGGACAACCAGCAGCCACGCCCGCACTTACCTCGTCCTCGGCGACCCGGCCGTGCGCGTCACCACGAACAACGCAGCCCGCGCCTGACCACACGATAAACAATCACCCTGTCCTATCATCGAGACCATGGCCCGACATGCATATCACACCACATATCCTCCCCGTCACCGCGCTCACCTGGACCCTCGCGCTCGCAGCCTGCGGCCCCACACCCGCCGACGACAGCAGCGGCAGCAGCACGGCCGCCGCCAGCACGAGCAGCACCAGCGGGTCCACCGCGGCGCCGACGACCAGCGGCGCTGACAACTCGACCACCGCGGTGTCGACCACCGAGTTCGCGAGCACGAGCGGTGGGAGCACGGCCGGGCAGTCCTTCATCGTCCCCACGGACGGCGGCTGCGGCGGCGTCCTCCCGGACGGCCAGAAGCTGCGCTGTAGCCCCGAAGATTGCGACCCGATCGAGCAGAACTGCGGCCCCGGCGAGAAGTGCGTCCCATGGTCGTCGAGCGGCAGCGGGGCCTACGACGCGGACCGCTGCGTCGAGGTCACCGGCGACGGCGTCGTCGGCGAGCCGTGCACCGTCCAGGGCAACAAGCTCAGCGGCGTCGACGATTGCGCCTTCGGCCACATCTGCTGGAAGGTCGACGACGACCTGCACGGGACCTGTATCGCCCAGTGCACCGGGACCCAGGCCGATCCGCAGTGCCCGGCGGGCAGCACCTGCGTGATCACCAACGGGAACGCGCTGGCCGTGTGCCTGCAGGATTGCGACCCACTGAAGCAGGACTGCATGGCCAGCGAACTGTGCCTCCCGAACTTCATGCAGCCAGGCTTCATCTGTGCGCCGGACGCCAGCGGCCGCGAGGGCCAGACCAACGACGCCTGCGACTTCGCCAACGGCTGCGACCCGGGCCTCCTCTGCGGCGGGCCCACGACCACCTCGAGCGCCTGCCCCATCGACAGCAACGGCTGCTGCACGCCCTTCTGCAGCTTCCCGGGCGGCGCCTGCCCGAACCCGGACCAACAGTGCGTCTCGTTCTTCGCCCCCGATCCGCCCCCGCCCGGCGACGAGGATATCGGCGTATGTAAACTCCCCTGACGACGCGGCCTCGGTCTTGCCTTCGACGACGTGATCGGCCGCAGCGCCGCCAGCGCGGCGCGTCGTTTCGGCTTGCGATAGGGTGCTTCGTATTGCGCTCACAGCCCGATACGTACGAGCCGCTCATTCGCGGGATTGAGCGCGTAGAGGTGCGTGCTGTTGCGTACGATGCTCGTATTTTGCCCCGCCAGGAGCAGCTGCGGTGCCCCCCCGGACCGCGGCACACGCAGCACGCTGCCCACGCGGTCGATGACATAGAAGTTCGCTCGATCCACGACCACGCCCCAGACCCCCGGGATCGCCGCCAGCTTGCGCTGCGGCGCCCCGCTCGTGGATAGCAGCCACAGGCTGTCCCCGCTTTGATCCGCGGCCACGAAGTCCGCCCCGTCGACCGCGAGCACGTAGGGCAAGGTCTTTGCCAGCAGCGTCGATGTCCCCCGCGTGTCGACCGTGTACACGCCCTCCCGGGCCACGAATGCGCACAGGCTCCCGTCCTCGCGACACACGATCGGCCCGAGCGGCGAAAACGCCTCGCTGCCAGCGCGTAGCTCCGGCAGCCGCGCGACGCGGCGCGGCTTGCCGCCGCCGGACATCACAAAGACCCCCGGTTGGGCCCGTTCGACCCGGCGAAACGGCGGCGTGTCCTGGATCGGCTCGCGCCCGTTGAGCCAATAGACCGTGTCCCTGGCGACCGCATACCCGGCAAAATAGGGCTGCCTCGGCACCACCCGCTGCTGGGGCCCGCCCGCCGTCGGCACGCGCCAGACCTCCGCCTGGTCGACGAAGTAGAGGTGCCCTCCGTGCAGCTCGACCTGCTGCGCGCCCTCCGGGTCCCTGGTCTGGGCGACGATCGCCAGCTCGCCCCCGGCCAGCGGCATCCGCACAATCTCCGGTCCACGCACCGCGTACAACGCCTCGTCGTCGACCGCGATCACAAACGCCGGGAAGCTCAGCGGCACGAGCTCCGCGGTCGTCGCAGGCCTCGCTAGCGGCGCGGGTGCTATCGCCACGGGCGTCGGCGCGACCGTCACGGGCGCCTCCACGGGAGCCTCCACCACGGCCGACGCGCGGCAAGCCACGAGACCCAGCGCGACCAGCCATGGGAGCGCCCGTGGGCGCCTGCAACGACGGAGCAGGGCGGCGAGAATCGCGGCGACGGCGAGGTGCATGGTGCGACGGTATCGCAGTGATGCGGCGCTGAAACCTGCTCGGTAGGATTTTCTCAACGGGTCCGGGTCGTGGCGTGACCATCATCCTCGCATGCGGGTCCGCCTCAATCGCGCCCGATCGCCGCCCGCCCGCCGCGGCGATATGTGCTCACCAGCGCCGCCAGATCGTCCGCCGAGATCCCGAGCCCCTGGGCCGCGCGGGCCGGCGAGTGCGAGCCGGCGAGCACCAGCCCGATCGCCTGCTCGAGCCTGTCGATACTCGGCGCAGCCGTCACCGCCGGCGCCGCCGGCATCACCGCCGTCCCGCCGAAGAAGTCCGCCACCTGCGCCTGCAACGACGCCGCCGGCCGCGTCGCCGCCTTCACCGGCGCGGGCGGCCGCAGCCGCGCCGCCGGGTCGCCGAGCAGCATGAAGCCCGCCAGGTCCTGGCGCAGCATCCACAGCTGGGCCCGCTTCAGCGCCCGGTCCTCGCTGTCCTCGTCCAGCGTCGTCAGCTCCGTGTTGACCTGCTCGAAGTAGCGAAACAGGTGACGAAACGCCACGCCCACGCGATCGCCCTTCAGCGCCGCCGCCAGCGTGTCGACGAAGCGCGCCCCGGCTGGAAGCGCGGCCGTCCGCTGTCGACCTCGCGGAAGCTGTAGCTCCACGCCAGATCGACGTGGCCGATGAACGCCAGCGGCCCCTGGGGATTGCGCAGCGCCGCCTTCGGGATCGCCGCCACGAACGCCGGCTCGCCCGGGCGCGGCAGGCTCTGCAGCACCTGCTCCGGCCGCCCCGCCAGCTGCCCGCTGGCGATCAACGCGTCGAGCCAGCGCGCGTACTTGCTGGTCGTCGGCGTGCCCGCGCTGAAGCACGCGAACATCAGCCACAGCCCCTGTGACACGAATTTCCCGCTCGCCAGCTGCTCGCCGCGCAGGTCATCCGCGTCGCGCCCGAAGCTCATCGCCCCCTGGCGCGCCCGCTGCTCCCCCGCCGATCGCCAGCCGCCGCGCGGCGCCCCCGCGCCGTGGCTCAATGTCAACAGTACGTCGGTCGCGGCGGCCCGGCTGCACAGCGCCCCTGGATCGGGCTCCTCGTCCCCGCTCGCCTCGATCGCCGCGGGGAACAGCGCCGCCATCTCCCGCGCCAGCTCCACGCAGGGCCGCACCAGCCCGCGCAGCCCCGCCTCGGTCGCCGCCGTCCCGTCCTGGACCCCGTGGAACAGCGCCCGCCGCGACGTCGGCGGCGCCGCGGCCTCGGCCGCCAGCAGCTTGGCGCAGTAATGTGCGTAGTCATCGAGTGTATCGAATGCCAGGCGTCCGACGAATCCATCGGTAGCCTGCGATATCTGCAGGGTCTCGGCCACCTGATGCAGATCGCCGAGCACCAGCTGATAGCGCGGCAGGTGCTGGCGCAGCCGCTCGCTGCGGTTGAACACCTCGCGCTTCCAGCTCGCCGCGCTGGCCGGGCTCATCTGCGCCGGCACCCGGTACAGCTTCACCGGCGCCCCCTGCTGCTCCGTCCGCGCCGCGATCAGCGGGGCGATCGCCGCCAGCAGCGCGTCGCCGTCCGGCCCCTCCGGCGCGATCACCCCCCAGCGCTGCGCCACCAGGTCGTTCGGACGATCTTGCTCGTCCCACAGGTGCCCGTGCTCCGGCCCCGGCGGCGCCGCCTGACCCCGCGTCGTCGCCACCCCCACCGCCGCCGTCAGGGTCGGCTCACGCCGATCGGCGTCGACCAGGAGCAACCCCGGCGCCTCCTCCCCCGCGCGCTTGCTCCCCACCATCGATCGCACGCTATCACAGCCTCACCCGGACGCGGTCGCCAGGGTTTTCAGGTATGAGCGGATCGTCGCCCATGTCCTCGCCTGCCCCATCCCCCCCACTCCCTGCGGGCCGCCGCGCCGTCCTCCACGCCCTCGCCGACAGCCCGCTCGCCGCGCTCGAGCACGGCCTCGTGATCGAGGACCAGCCGGCGCCCGACCCCGCCACCCTCGCGCCCGACGAGGTCCTGATCGCGGTCCGCAGCGCCGCCGTCGGCTGGGTCGATCTGCTGATGAGCAGCGGCCAGTATCAGCACGTCCCCGAGCCGCCCTACACGCCCGGCCTCGAGTTCGCCGGCGAGGTCGTGGCCCGCGGCCGCGACGTCCACGACCTGGCGATCGGCGCCCGCGTGATCGCCGACGGCCTCCTCACCGGCCCGCGATCGCTCGGCGCCCACCGCCGCTTCGGCGGCTTCGCGTCCTACGCGATCGCCCCCGCGGCCGCCGTGATCCGCTGCCCGCCGCGCTCTCGCTCGACGAAGGCGCCTGCCTGCTCGGCGGCTACGAGACCGCCTATCACGCGCTGGTCCACCGCGCCCGCGTCCAGCCCGGCGAGCGCGTGCTCGTGCTCGGCGCCACGGGCAGCACCGGCCTCGCCGCGGTCCAGCTCGCCCACCTGCTCGGCGCCACCGTGATCGCCGCGGGCCGCAACGCCGCCAAGCTCGAGGCCCTGCGCGAGCACGGCGCGAGCGTCCTCCTGCGCACCGAAGACGACGCCGGCCCGCGCCGCTTCCGCGACGAGCTCAAGGCTCTCGGCGACGGCCGTGGCGTCGACGTCGTGTACGACGCCGTCGGCGGCCCCACCTCGCTCGAGGCCCTGCGCGGCGTCGCCTTCGGCGCCCGCTTCGTCATCGTCGGCTGGACCTCGACCCCGCTCGCCGCCCGCGGCGGCCGCGAGGCGAACGTGCTGCCGACCAACCTGATCCTGATGAAGGGCGTCGACGTGCTCGGCTCGCCCGCCGCGATCGCCGTGCACCGCGAGCCGCGGCTCCGCGAGCGGCGCCTCGCGCAGATCCTCGAGTGGGCCAGCGACGGTCGCCTGCGCCCCGTCGTCTCGCAGGTGTTCCCCTTCGCGGCCCTCCCCGAGGCGCTGCGCGCCAAGTGGGACAGCCGCTACCCCGGCAACATCGTCGTTCACCCGGGCCCCGCGTGAGCTTGGCGCACAAACGCGCCCGGCCCGGCGTGAGCCGTCCCGCCTCCGGCGATCGCCGGGCCGCCGCCGCCTGCGTTACACTCGCGGGCCGAAACCACTGCAGATCGGTGCATGCGTGAAGGTTGAAGCCGAAGAGTATTCGATCCGATTCGACCAGAGCGCCGCCAAGGTCAGCTTCCACGGCGCGATGCGCCTCCGTGGCCCGCGCGAGTACGACGACATGAAGGGCCTGCTGCGCCACGCGCTGTCCTTCAACTTCCCCCAGCTGGAGCTCGACTTCTCGGGCCTCAAGTTCCTCAACAGCTCCGGCCTCGGCACGATCGGCCAGTTCATCGTCGACGCCCGCCGCGCCGGCACCAGCCGGATCCTCCTCCGCGGCTCGCACGCCCACTCGTGGCAGGCCCGCTCGCTCGGCACCCTGCACCGCATCTGGGGCGACGTGGAGCTCAAGATCGACGACGCCCGGCCCGCGAAGCCCGAGGCCCCTCCGCGCAAGAGCGAGGCCGTCCCGCGCGGCCCCAAGGCGCCCGAGGAGTATCGCCCCGACTCCATCTTCGGCCACCTGGCCATGCGCCAGACCAGCTTCGAGGACCACCCCTTCTTCGTCCACCTGCGCGAGCACCCGCCGGCAGATTGGGTCTCGGGATTCCTGCCCTTCATCGCCTTCTGGGTGAAGGCGTTTCAGGACCTCCTCGGCATCATCGAGGACCGCGTGAAGGACCCCGAGATGCGGGCCATCGCCGTCCACATCCGCCAGGGCGACAACGGCCACGACAACTGGTTTGTCCAGGACATGGCCCTGGTCGGCAACCCGATCCCCAGCTTCCAGGAGGTCTTCGGCCCGGCCCACCGCAGCACCCGCATCGCCTCCTACGCGCTGGTCGCCGAGACCTTCCGCGTCACCGACGACCGCCTCCTCATCGTCCTCCTGCTCGCCCTCGAGGCCGCCAGCTACGTGTTCTTCACCAAGATGGCCGAGTACCTCGAGCACACCGGCTACCCGCACGAGCTGCAATACTTCGGCCGCCGCCACCTCGACGCCGAGCTCGAGCACGGCATCGTCGAGGCCGAGATGGACAACCAGGTCGAGCGCTCGTTCGCCAGCAGCCCCGAGCTGCGCGTCGAGGCCCTCGCCCTGGTCGACCGCATCTTCGACGCCTTCACCGGCATGTTCGCCGGCTTCGTCCCCGGCCGCGCCGGGTGAGCCCGCCTGGGGCCCGCCTGGGGCCCGCCTGGGCCGGGCCCGCCTGGGCCCCAGATCAGCTCTCGGGGCGCCCGCTCAATTATCCTCGGTCCGCCGCAAGATCATCATCGTGATGTCATCGAGCTGCGTGCCCATGAAGCCGGTCACGTCCGCCAGGATCGCCGTCTTCATGTCCTCCGGCGTCAGGTGGGCGTGGCGCTGGATGCTCTCGATGAAGCGCTCGACCTCCCACAGCGCCCCGTTGGCGTCCTCGGCCTCGACCACGCCGTCCGTGTAGAGGATCACCGTGTCGCCCGGGTCGAGGTGGAAGCTGCAATCCACCGACTGCCCGGCGATGTCCTTGACCAGCCCGAACCAGCAGCCCTCGAGCGCGAGGGTCTCGCACTGCCCGGTCGCCGCCCGGTGGATGATCACGTCCTCGTGGGCGCCCGCCGCCAGGTAGTCGCCGTCGCCGAGGCTCTTGATCAGCCCAAAGGTCAAATGGTGGCTCTCGCCGAGCAGCAGGATATCGTCGTAGAGGATCTTGTTGAGCTTGGTCAGGATCTCGTCCATCGACAGGTTCGGCGCCGTCTCGATGATCGTGCGCACCACGCAGTGCGTCATCAACATGATGAGCCCCGAGGTCACCCCGTGGCCCGAGACGTCGCCGATGCCGTACCAGCGCACCCCATTGGCGTCGACGATGATATCGTAGTAGTCGCCGCCGACCTCCTCGGCCGGGATCATCGCCGCCGCCAGGCTGGCCGTGCGCCCGTCCTCGACCGCCGGCAACAGCGCCGTCTGGATCCGCCGCGCGACCTCCATCTCCTGGCTCATGCGCAGCCGCTCCTCCTCGCGGCTGTGGTCGGTCAGCACGCACACGTAGCCGATCGCCGCGCCGAACTCGTTGGTCGCCGGCGTCGCCGTCAGCAAGATCCGGCGCCGGTCGTCGGGCGCCGGGTACACGTTCCACACCGCGCTGCTCATGCCCTCGCGCTCGACCGTCTCGACCACCTGCGTCCACGCCGGCTCGCCGCGGTCGTCGAGCAGCACCTTCGCCAGCGGCACCTCGGCGCCGCGGCCGGTGACCCGCGCGTAGCCGCTGTTGACGAACAGCACCCGGCCGGTGCGCGACACCCCGAGGATGCCGACCTCGTGCGTCGAGCGCAGCACGTTCTCGAGGTTGGTCGACGCCGTCACCTGCTCGACCAGCCCGCGGATCATCTCCTCGCTCTCGATCTGGGCCCGCCGCTCGTGCAGCTGAATGTTGCTCCACAGGGCCGCCAGCGCCGGATCGTCGATCTGCGGCGCGCTCGGGCTGTAGATGATCCCCGGGTAGGTCGTCGCCGCCAGCAGGCTCTGCATCGCCGGGTCGTCCGAGCGCGCCTTGGCCTGGTACGGCACCGCCTCGCCCTCGACCATGTCGTGGTCGACGCGGATGTGCCACAGGTTGTCGAAGTTGAAGTGCCCGCTGATCCCGATCGGGATGTCGAAGCCGCGACGCAGCCCGCAGTACACCTGCTGCCGGATCGTGAACAGCAGCAGCGCCTCCTCGCGCGCGTAGCGGTCGAGCTGCTGCAGCGACGCGTGCATCTCCGCCGGGTCGATCTTGGTCGCCGTCTCGAGGAAGCGACGGTCGTACTCCGGGCTCTGCGTCAGCGAGAAGGGCCCCTGGCTGAACAGGAAGATGAAGTGGTGGAACAGCCCGTGGAGCGTGAAGTTGTCGATGTTGACCAGGGCGAAGTCCCCGTCGAAGGACGCGTCGCCGCGGATCCTCGCGTTGACCACCTGATTGAGCCACTCCGAGCGCGGCACGATGTTGGCCTCGAGCCTCACCCCGATCTTGGCCAGGAAGCCGCGCAGCAGCTGGTACACCGAGCTGCTCGACTCGCTGACCAGCCCGCGCAGCGTGAAGCCGTCGGCGTAGCCGGCCTCGCGCAGCAAGATCCGCGCGTAGTCCGGGTCGTAGGGGTACGGCACGATCGCCGGGTCGTAGCCGACCTGGCCCGGCGTCAGCAGCGAGGTCTGCGGCGCCGCCCAGCCGTGGCTGGCGATGTTGCACAGCAGGTGGCGGTGGACCGCGTAGTTGAGCGCCAGGCGCACGCGCCGGTCCGCGAGCGGCCCGTGGTTGCGCAGCAGGAACCACTGCGAGAACGCCGCCTCGCGCCGCCGCATCTCGAGGCCCGGCGTCGCGTGCACGCGCAGCGCGTCGTGCGGGTCGAGGTTCAGGGCGATGTCCAGCTGGCGCCGCTCGAGCGCGTCGACCCAGTCCTTCTGGTCCATGATCGGGAAGCGCAGCTCGTCGACCGTGACCGCCTGCGACCAGTGCTCGGGGTTTCGTCGCAGCACGATCTCGCGGCCGCGATCCCAGCGCTCGAACACGTAGGCGCCGGTCCCGATCGGGTGGTCGAGGAACGCCGAGGGCCCCTTCGTCTCGAGGATCGACCGCGGATAGATCGCGCTGGCGATGTGCAGACGATTGAGCAGCATGCCGTCCGGGAAGCTGGTCCGGATCTGCACGCAGAAGTCATTCACCTTGGTGCATTCGGCGATCACCGACAGGATCCCCTGCCCGTTCGCCGAGCGGTTGGCCGGGTCGCGCTGCGCTCGCATCGTCGCCACCACGTCGTCGGCCGTGAAGGGATCGCCGTTGTGGAAGCGCACCCCCTCGCGCAGGTCGAACTCCATCGTCAGCGGATCGAGGCGCCGCCACGCCACCGCCAGCGCCGGCCGGATCGACCCCTCACAATCGAGGTACACCAGCGAGTCATTGATCGCGGGATAGATAATCCCCGACTCCGGATCGAAGGCATGAAACGCGTCGCAGGCCGACGGGTCGGTGGAGAACACCCCGATGCGAACGACGGTCGGGGCGCGGACGGAGGAGCCAGGCTTGGGGTCGCGGGTCATCGCCGAATCGGCCCGCAGCAGGCCGTGGCGGCCTGTATATCACCGCGGCGCCGCGCGCGGACGGGTCCGGCGCCCGCCCCTTTTCGCGCGCCCGCGCGGCCCCACCCGCCCCTCACCCCTCCCCGAACGCCTGCAGCCGCAGCTGCGCCGCCCAGGCGTCGAGGTTCGCCAGCGTGCTCTGCAGCAGGCTCGGCGAGGCCGCGAGCTCGGCGAGCCGCGCCTCGAGCAGCTCCCGGCCGCGACGCAGCCGCGTCTTCGCCGTCCCCAGCGGCAGCGCCAGCACCTCCGCGAGCTCGGCCGCCGACATCCCCTCCCAGTAGTGCAGCTCGAGCACGACCTGGTAATCGACCGCCAGCCGGCGCAGCCCCTCGAGCAGCAGCCGCTGCTCCTGCCGCGCCGCCACGGCCGACAGCATCGACGACAGCTCGTGCGCCGACGCCTCGGCGAAGTCGACCCCGCCGTCGCGGTCCGCGGCCCGCCGCTGCTCGCGGTAGTGCTTGCACAGCACCTTGTAGGCGATCGAGAACAGGTAGCTGCGAAAGCTCGCGTCGTGGCGGAAGCGCTCGCGGCCCTCGACGCAGGCCAGGAAGGTCCGCTGGATCAGATCGGGCCCCGCCTCGCCCACCTTGTTGCGAAAGAAGCGGGCCACCGCCGCGTAGTGCCGCTCGAACAGGCGCTTGCCCGCCGCCCGGTCACCCGCGCGCCAGGCCTCCACCAGCCCCGCGTCGCTGTCGTCCGCCACGGCCCCGCCATGCTAACAAAGTTGCCCGGCCACGCGGGCGCGCCGACGCCCGCCGCGGGGCCCGGTCCAACTTTCTTCACGGCCCCGAGATCCAAACGACCCCCGGCGGGGACAGCACGATCCGACACGATGGCAGCCCCCCGCGAAGCGATCCACGCCTCGGCCTCGGCCGACCCGACCCTCGTCCACACCCCCGCCGGGGTGACCCCGGACGCGCGCCTGGTCGATCCCAACGCGCCGACCGTGACGCCCGCCGCCGACGCGACGCGCCCCGGCCTCGGCCCCGGCCTCGCCCGCCCGCCGCGCCACGAGGACCCGCCCGCCCCCGCCGCGATCGGCCGCTTCACCGTCCTCCGCGAGCTCGGCCGCGGCGGCACCGGCGTCGTCTATGCCGCCTACGACGAGCAGCTCGACCGCAAGGTCGCCGTCAAGCTGCTCCACTCCGAGACCCGCGAGGACCTCGCCCGCGCCCGCCTCCTGCGCGAGGCCCAGGCCATGGCTCGCCTCGCCCACCCCAACATCGTCGGCGTCCACGAGGTCGGCACCTTCGGCCGCCAGGTCTATGTCGCCATGGAGTTCGTCCACGGCATGACCCTGCACGCCTGGCTCAAGCGCACCCGTCGACCCCTCGGCGAGCGCGTCGCCATGTTCCTGCAGGCCGGCGAGGGCCTCGCCGCCGCCCACGCGGCCGGCCTGGTCCACCGCGACTTCAAGCCCGCCAACGTCATGGTCGGCGACGACGGCCGCGTCCGCGTCCTCGACTTCGGCCTCGCCCGCGCCGAGGCCAGCCCCGGCAGCGCCCCCGGCCTCGGCGACCTCGAGCCCGCCCCCGAGCACAGCTCCGCGGTCGCCAACCTCCGCTCGCTCGACGCCTCGATCACCGTCACCGGCGTGATGCTCGGGACCCCGGCCTACATGGCCCCGGAGCAGTTCCTCGGCGCCCACGTCGACGCCCGCTCCGACCAGTTCGCCTTCTGCGTCGCCCTCTTCGAGGCCACCCACCTGAGCCGCCCCTTCCCCGGCGACACCCTCGCCGAGCTCATGTCCCGCGTCCTCGCCGGCGTCGTCCAGGAGCCCGCCACAGCCAACAACGTCCCGCGCAGCCTCCACGCCCTGCTCCTGCGCGGCCTCCAACGCGACCCCGACAAGCGCTGGCCCGCGATGCGCCCGCTGCTCGACGCCCTCGCCCCGCTGGCCCGCACCCCCGCGCGCCGCAGCTGGCTCGCCACCGCCGCCGCGGGCACCCTCTTCCTCGGCGGCGGCCTCGGCCTGGCCGCCCAGGCCGGCCTCGTCGACGCGGCCTGCAGCGGCGGCGCCGACCGCATCGAGGCCGTATGGCACCCGGCGCTGCAGGAGCGCCTCGCAACCGTCGCCCGCGACTCCGGCCTCCCCGGGGCCGAGGCCGCCTTCCTCCGCGCCCGCGCCGGCTTCGACGCCTACGCCGAGGCCTGGATCCTCGGCCACGCCGACGCCTGCGAGGACTCGGGCCCGCAGCTCGACCTGCGCATGGCCTGCCTCGACGAGCGCCGCGGCGCCTTCGCCACCGCGATCGACATGTTCGCCCGCCTCGACGCCGAGGTCCTCGCCCACAGCGAGCAGCTGGTCGCCGACCTCCCGCGCATCGACGCCTGCGCCGACGACAGCTACCTGCGGGCCAAGGTCCGCCCGCCCGACGACCCCGAGGTCGCCGCCCGCGTCGCCGCCCTGCGCAGCGAGCTCGCCAGCGCCGAGACCCTCGAGCGCGGCGGCAAGTTCGCCGACGCCCTCGCCGCGCTCGCCCCGGCCCAGGCCGCCGCCCCGACCAACTACCCGCCGCTGCGCGCCGAGCTGGCCCTGCGCGAGGGATCGATCCGCGAGAACGAGGGCCGCTACGACGACGCCCGCGACGCGCTCGAGCGGGCCTTCTTCCTCGCCGTCGAGGGCGCCCACCCCGAGGTCGCGATCGACGCCGCCACCCGCCTCGCCTACATCGTCGGCCGCCGCCTTGGCGACCCGGTCGCCGCCGAGGACTGGCTGCGCCACGCCGAGATCTACGCGACCCGCCACGCCGACCCCCTCCGCCACGCCCGCGCCAGCACGATCCGCGGCGCCCTCGCCAACAACGCCCAGGTCATGGGCGCCGACCCCAAGCGGCGCGCCGAGGCCCGCCAGGCCTTCGCCGACGCCCGCCGCCTGTTCGCCGAGGCCCGCGCCGAGGACAGCGTCGACTTCGCCCGCATGCTCCGCTTCCAGGGCGATCAGCTCGCCGCCGCCGACGACCCGACCGCCGCGATCCGCCTCGAGCGCCAGGCCCTCGCGCTCATGCAGCGCCTGCTCGGCGCCCAGCACCCCGACGTCGCCATGGTCCACAACAGCCTCGGCCTCGCGCTCATCAAGGGCAAGCAGCTGGATGAGGCGCTCGCCACCTTCGCGGCCGGCCTCGCCGCGGGCATCGACCTCCCGCAGCAGCGCAATCACATCTACATGACCCTGTGGTTCAACAAGGCCGCCGCCCTGCGCGAGCTCGGGCGCGAGGCCGAGGCCGAGCTCCCGCTGCGCGAGGCGATCGCCGTGCTCGAGCGATCGAGCGAGCGCCTGCTCGTCGAGACCTTCTACCTGAACGTCAGCCTCGCCGACCTGCTCACCAAGCTCGGCCGCAAGCCCGACGCCGAGCTGACCCTGCGCGGCATCCTGGCCCGCGGCGAGCAGCGGTGGGGCGCGCAGGACAGCCTGCTGATGGACGCACTCCTCCCGCTCAGCGAGCTGCGCCGCCTCGCCGGCGATCCCAAGGAGGCCCTCGGCCTCGCCGAGCGGGCCCTCGATCTCTGCCTCCACGCCCGCAGCCCGAGCCACCGCGACTACCAGCACCTCGCCCGCTGGAACGTCGCCCTCGCGCTCGCCGAGCTCGGCCAGGTCCCCGAGGCGCTGGCCCTCGCCGTCGCGGTCCGCGACTTCGCCGTCGCCCGCCACACGAAGTCCGACGCCGCCTGGATCGCCGAGATCGACGCCTTCCGGATCAAGCACCTGTCCGCGCGAGGTGGCCGATGATCACCAGCATCGACCCCGAGGCCCTGCGTCCCCGCGTCGAGGGCGACTTCGCCAACGACCGCGTCAAGCACGACATCATGGCCCGCCTGTTCGGCGACCCGAGCCCGACCGCCCGCATCGGCCGCTTCACCGTCGTCCGCGAGCTCGGCCGCGGCGGCACCGGGGTCGTCCACGCCGCCTACGACGAGCAGCTCGAGCGCAAGGTCGCCGTCAAGCTGCTGCACGCCGACGGCCAGGACCCCGGCGCCCGCGCCCGCCTCCTGCGCGAGGCCCAGGCCATGGCCCGCCTGTCGCACCCGCACATCGTCAGCGTCCACGAGGTCGGCACCCACCACGGCCAGATCTACATCGCCATGGAGTTCGTCCACGGCCTGACCCTCGGGACATGGCTCAAGAAGCAGCCGCGAAGCTGGCGCGAGGTGGTCGAGGTGTTCCGCCAGGCCGGCTCCGGCCTCGCCGCCGCCCACGCGGCCGGCCTGGTCCACCGCGACTTCAAGCCCGCCAACGTCATGGTCGGCGACGACGGCCGCGTCCGCGTCCTCGACTTCGGCCTCGCCCGCGCCGACGCCGACCCCGACCCCACCGACCGGGCGCGCCCCCTCAACAGCTCGCTCACCGACGCCGACCCCGCCCCGCCGACCCACGACCCCACCGACCCGGCACGCCCCCTCGACGCCTCGCTCACCATCACCGGCTCGCTCGTCGGCACCCCCGCCTTCATGGCCCCGGAGCAGTTCCGCGGCGAGCGGGCCGACGCCCGCTCCGACCAGTTCGCCCTGTGCGTCGCCCTCTACGAGGCCCTGTTCGGCGCCCGCCCCTTCGCCGGCGACACCATCGCCGATCTCATGGCCAACGTCCTCGCCGGCGCCGTCCGCGAGCCCGGCAACCTCGCCACGACCGGCGCCGTCAAGCTGCCCCGCGGCCTGCGCCTGGCGCTCCTCCGCGGCCTCGCCCGCCGCCCCGAAGATCGCCACCCGACGATGGACGCCCTGCTCGCCGCGATCGACCGCGCCACCCTGCCGCGCCGCCGCCCCTGGCTCGCCGGCATCGCCCTCACCCTCGGGATCGGCGGCGGCCTCGGCGGCCTGGCCCTTGGCGCAGGTGCTTCGGGACATGTCTGTGAGGACAGCAGCGCCGCCCTGCTCGCCGCCGTGTGGAGCCCCGCCCGCGCCGACGCCATCGCGGCCGCCCTGCGGGCCGTCGATCCGAACGCCGACGACGCCTGGTCCCGCGCCCGCGCCCGCTTCGCCGCCCACGCCGACGCCTGGCAGCGCGAGCAGGTCGCCACCTGCACCGCCGAGCAGCGCCACGAGCAGTCGAGCGCCCTCGCCGGGCTCCGCCGCGCCTGCCTCGCCGACCAGCTCCGGGCCCTCGACACCGCCCTCGCCCTGCTCGAGCGCCCCGGGGCCAGCCTCGCCGCCCGCGCCGCCGACATCGCCGCCGGCCTCGCCGACCCGGGCGAGTGCGGCGACACCCGCGAGCTCCAGCGCCGCGGCCCCGAAGATCCAGCCCGCGCCGCCGAGCTCGCTGAGCTCCGCGCCGAGCTGGCCCGCGCCGACGCCCTCCGCAACGCCGGCCTCCACGCCGAGGCCCTGGCCAACCTCGACGCCCTCGCCGCCCGCCTCGGCCCCGACGCCGGCCCGCTGCGCGCCGCGGAGCAGCGCAGCCGCGGTCGCCTGCTCGCCGCGCTCGGCCGCGACAAGGACGCCCTCGCGTCGCTGCAGACCGCCTACTTCACCAGCCTCGCGGCCGGCGACGACCGCCTCGCCGCCGCCGCCGCGATCGACCTGGTCGAGCTGAGCAGCGAGGGCCTCACCGACCACCTCACCGCCGAGCGCTGGATCCGGCACGCCCGGGCCCTCCTCGCCACCACCGCCAGCCCGACGCTGCAAGCCGAGCTCGCCCGCGCTGAAGGCCAGCTCGCCGGCACGTCCGCGCCCGTGGACGCCGCGTCGCGCCGCTGATACGGTGCCACGATGCTTATTCTTCGCCTCCGATCCTTGCTCCCCGTGATGCTCGTCCTGGCCGCCTGCGGCGACAAGGAGAACAACAGCGCCAGCGCCGGCTCGACCACCGGCGCCACCGACACGGCCGCGAGCACCAGCACGGGCAGCAACGCCGACACCTCGGCGAGCGAGCCGACCACCACCCCGACCCAGGCCACCACCCAGGCCAGCGACAGCGCCACCAGCACCGCGACCACCGGCGTCGCCACCACCGACGCCACCAGCGCGAGCGGCAGCACCGGCGCCGTCGACTGTCAGATCGAGCCGCCGGACCCGGGTCAGTGCAACGGCGGCAAGCCGGCCAGCGCCGCCGCCCCGCGCTTCACCGGCCCGCGCGCCACCGGCGGTCAGCACCCCGGCCCCGGGCCGCTCCTCGACCCCCCCGAGGAGGTGTTCGCCAGCACCAGCGGCGGCTTCATCATGCCGACCGACGTCGGCGACGGCTTCGAGTGCGACATCTTCGGCGACGACTGCGGCCCCGGCGAGAAGTGCAACGCCTGGGCGAACGACGGCGGCGGCAGCTGGAACGCGACCAAGTGCTTCCCCGCGGGCACCGACCCGATCGGCGCCCCCTGCACGGTCGAGGGCAGCGGCGTCAGCGGCATCGACTCCTGCGTCAAGGGTGCCATGTGCTGGGATATCGACACCGACACCGGCATGGGCGTGTGCGTCGAGCAGTGCACCTGCTCGCTCGACAACCCGGTCTGCACCACCCCGAACACCATCTGCACGATCAGCAACAACGGCGTGCTCGTGCTCTGCCTGCCCGTCTGCGACCCCCTCGACCAGGGCGCCTGCGCGGACGGCGACGTGTGCGTCGCCTCCGACAACCTGTTTATCTGCGTCCTCGACGCCTCCGGCGACGTCGGCGGCGTCAACGACCCCTGCGAATACGTCAACGCCTGCGACCCCGGCTTCCTGTGCAGCAACAGCGGCGTCGACTGCGGCGGCTCCGGCTGCTGCACCCCCTACTGCGACCTCGACGCGCCGGTGTGCCCCGGCGGTACGGAGTGCACGCCCTACTACGCCCCCGGCGAGGCCCCCAAGTGCTTCGAGGACATCGGCGTCTGCTTCACGCCCTGATCCCGCGAGCCACAGAAGCGCGGACCGCGAACTGCCACGATTCGCGGCCGCCGACGCGGCGAAAGCCCGGGCCGCGAACTACCACGATTCGCGGCCGCCGACACGGCGAAAGCCCGGGCCGCGAACTGCCACGATTCGCGGCCGCCGACGCGGCGAAAGCCCGGGCCGCGAACTGCCACGATTCGCGGCCGCCGGAATATCTCGACCTCGACGGCCTCAGCCCCGCACAGCTCGCCGCCGCCGCCGCGAGATCATCGCCATCGCCAGCAGCGCGAGCGCGGCCCCCCCGGCCCCGCCGCCGTCGCTCGCACAGCCGGTGCAGCCGCGCTTGACCCCGCCGTCGCCGCCCTCGTCACCCCCGCTCGCCGAGCCCCCGCCGCCACTCGCGGTCCCCGAGGTCGGACCGCCGCTCCCGCCCGTGACCCCGCCGCTCCCGCCGCCCGAGCCGCCGCCCGAGCCGCCCGAGGTCGGATCGACCCCCACGCACTGCATGTTGGCCTGACAGGTCGCCCCGTTGTCGCAGACCCCGCCCTCCTTGCACGGCCCCTCGTGGGTCGCCACCGGGTCGCTGCCGCCGCTCGGGCCGCCGCCGCACTCGATCGAGCCGATGCACACCATCACCGCCTGGCAGGTCCCGCCGTCGCCACACTCCTCGTCGTTGAGGCACGGCACCGGGTAGCAGTACGGCCCCCCGTGGCAGGCGTCGCCGAGGCTGCCGGGCGGGCAGCTGCGCGGTGGCCCCCCGACCGCGTCCGCACGTGCGCCCGTCGCCGGGCCGATCGTCAGCAGGGCCGCGAAGGCCCACCCCATCCTCGAGTGCCCGCCAGTGCGCATGAGATCCTCACCTTCACGGTATCATCCGCCGATCGCCCGCGACAACCCTCCATTCGCCGCGCTCGGACTCGCGGCCGTCCTCGCCTGCACCGCACCCGAGCCGCCCGCGCCCGCGTGCCCGCCGGGCAGCCACCCCGACCCCGACCGCAGCCACGCCCTGCGAACCGCCCTGCGGCGCACCGCCGCGGGCGAGGCCCTCGTCGCCGTCGCCGACGATCCGCCGATCTGCTTCGGCGGCGCCAGCCGGGGCAGCCTCCGCCCCGAAGGCGTCATCGTGCTCGCCGACTCGCTGGCCCCCGGCCCCGCCGCGGCCCGCCTCGCGCACATGCTCCTGCACCTCGCCGACGATCTCCACCACTTCCCGATCGCGGGTGCCCCCTGCGCCCCGCAGATCGCGTCGGCGCTCGCCGCCGAAGCGCGGGCGATCGTCGCCGAGATCGAGGTCTGGCACGCGCTCGCGGACGCCGACGATCCACCCTATCCCTTCACACGCGATATCCTCGACGCCGCCCCCGCGACCCGCCGCGACCTCGTCCTCACCCGCCTGCACGCCGCCGACCCCGGCGACGAGCTCGCCCCGCTGGTCCGCGACTATCGCGATCGCTGCCCCGGCGAATGACCCTGGGAGATTCATGGCGATCACCATGCCAGCTCCACCGCGCCGCGACAACCCGCTGCCCAGGCGAATGACCACACTTCAGGGCCCCGCGAGCGGGTGCTCGGCGAGCCAGCGATCGAGCTCCGCGCGGGCCTTGGGATCGTCAGCGACGAGGCCGCGAGCCTGCTCCACCAGCGCCCGGGCCCGCGGGCGCTGCTCCGGGCGGACCGCCCACAGCGCGCGAGCGAGGGTGTGCAGCGCCTCGACCCGGTACGACGAGTCGACCTCCGCGGCGCTGCGCAGCGCGAGCGCCCGCTCGAGCGGCTCGAGCGCCGCCGCCGCGTCCCCCTCCTCGAGGTAGCTCTTGCCGATCCCCAGCAGCGCGAAGGCCAGCGCCGGGTGGTTCGGTCCGAGCGAGCGCTCCCACCGGCGCAGCGCCTGTTGATAGTGCGTACGCGCCTCCGCGTGGCGCCCCAGGCCGGCGTAGATACTGCCGAGGTTGCTCCACGACGCCGCGATGTCCGGGTGCTCCGGCGCCAGGGTGCGCTCGCAGATCGCCAGGGCCCGGCGCTGCAGCGCGAGCGCTGCCTCATGATCGCCCTCGTTGCTGAGGCAACCGCCGAGGTTGTTCAGCGAGCTGGCGATGTCCGGGTGGTCGGGCGGCAGCGTCTTCTCGCGGATCGCCAGCGCCGCGCGGTGCAGGGCGATCGCCTGGTCGTTCTGGCCGCGCGCCGTGCTCGTGTTGCCGAGCCAGTTGTAGGACGCGGCCACCTCCGGGTGCTCCGCGCCGAGCACCGCCCGGCGGATCGTCAGGGCGCGCTCGAGGTAGTCCGCGGCCTCGTCGCGCGCCCCGCGGTGCAGCGACGCGACCCCGAGGTTGTGCAGCGAGGTCGCCACGTCCGGGTGCTCCGACCCGAGCCTGGCCTCGCGGATCGCCAGCGCCTCGCGGGCCCGCACGATCGCCTCCGCCGAGTCGCCGCGGGCGTCCAGCACCTGCCCGACCTCGCTGCGCAGGTCGGCCCCCAGAAGCCCCTCCTCCTCCCCCAAGCGCGCGACGATCACCGCCGCGACCCGGCTCCACACCAGCCCCGCCGCGTGCTGGGCCAGGCGCTTGCCCGCGACCCGCGTCAGGGCGATCGTGGCAAGCGCAGCGACCTCGTCGTGACCTGTCCTTGCAGCCAGGTTGTAAGCCGCCTCGAGGCTGGCCGCCGCCGCCGCGTACTCGCCCTGCAGCTCCTGCGCGACGCCGACCTGGACCAGCGCCTCGGCCCGCAGCGGCGCGTAGTCCAAGTCCTCGGCGACCGCCAGCGCCGCGCTCGCCAGCGCCTGTCCGGCGTCGTAGTGACCGCCCCGCAGCTGCGCCGCCGCCTGTGACAGGTGCTCGCGCTCCGCTTCGACGCGGGCCCGCACCGCCGCGTCCTCGGGCGGCTTGATCGTCGCGGCCAGCCAGATCGGGTCGTCGCACACCGCGATCGACGGCAGGCTCGCCGCCGCCTGCACCGCCCGCGCCGCGACCTCGCTGTCCGCCGCCGAGAGCAGCCCGACCAGGCTGCGAAGCTCGCGGAGGCGATCGCCGAGGCACACCAGACGCGGCCCGGACAGCTCGTCGCGGACCTCGCAGGCCCGCAGCTGGGCCCGCCGCCACGCCTCGCTCCACGCGTCGACGCGCCCCTCCACACGGGCCCACGCGTCGGCCGCATACGGCTCGCCCGTGGCCAGCAGCGCCGCGCGCACGGCCTCGCGAGCCGCCGGGTTCCACACCGTCGCCACCGCCGCCCCGCTCTCGACGCAGACCGCCGCCTGCCGGGCCTGCACCCGCCACGCCGCGAGCCCGAGCCCGAGCGCCAGTCCGGCCCCCGCGAGCCACCCGAGCCGCCGCCGCCGCGCCCGCGACGGGTCGTCGGCCAGCGCGGCCAGCAGCGCCTCGATCGTCGGCCAGCGCGTCGCCGGGTCGACCGATAACCCGCGGACCAGCACCCGCTGCAGCCACGTCGGCACCTCGCCGCGCGGCGCCGTCGCGAGCTGCCCGCTCGTGACCGCCAGCGCCAGCTCGTGCAGCGTCTCGCCCGCGAATGGCAGCTGCCCATAGAGCCCCTGCCACAGCGCGACGCAGAACGCGAACTGGTCCGAGCGCGCGTCGGCCACGAGCCCCAGGTGCTGCTCCGGCGCCATGTAGGCCGGCGTGCCCATCACCGCCCCGGCCTGCGTCAGCCCGATCGCCGCGCTGCTGAGCGGGTCGAAGGGCCCGGGCTGCGCCAGCTCGGGCGCCGCCACCACGCGCGCGAGCCCGAAGTCCGTGACCTGCGGCCGTCCGTCGCCGATCAGCACATTGTCGGGCTTGAAGTCGCGGTGCACCACACCGGCCGCGTGCGCGGCCGCCAGCCCGCGACCTGTCTCGAGGAACATGCCCAGGACCTCACGCCAGCCGCGCTTCGTCCCCTCGAGCCAGCCCGCGAGCGTGCCCCCCGCGACGAACGCCATCGCCACGAACACCTGCTCGCCGAAGGTGCGGACCTCGTGCACCGCGACCACGTTGGGGTGCGACAGCTTGGCCATCGCCTGCGCCTCGCGGACCAGCCGCGCCCGCGCCAGCTCCGGGTCCCCCGCGACCTCCGATCGCAGCAGCTTGATCGCCACCTTGCGATCGAGCTCCGGGTCGTACGCCGCATACACGACCCCCATCCCGCCCGCACCGAGCCGCTCGATCACGAGATAACGCCCGAGCGTCGCCCCGCGCTCGAGCTCCGGCGCGCCCACCTGCGGCCCGCCGATCGGACCCGCCATGGTCCGGGCCTCCGCCCCCACATCGAGCCGCGTCGGCCCGCTCGCGTCGATCCCCGCCTCGCCCACCGCCGGGGATGGTAACAGGCCCGCAGGTGATACGTATCCGGGAATGCCGCGCGCCGTCTAGACCAGCGCCCGCGCCACGATCTCCTGGGTCGAGCGCGACAGCCCGGGCAGCCCCGCGATGCGCTGCAGCTGCGCATGCATGGCCGCTTGCCGCCCTGAATCGAAGCGCCGCCAATTATTAAATGCGCTGACCAGGCGCGCCGCCACGTGTGGGTTGTGCGGGTCGAGCTCGCAGACCTTGTCGGCCAGCAATTGGTAGCCGCGCCCGCTCGCGTCGTGGAAGTGGAACTGGTTGCGCAGGCCGAAGCTCGCCAGCAGCGCTCGCGTTCGATTGGGGTTGGCCAGGGTGAAGTCCGGGTGGTGGGCCAGCGCCAGCACTCGCTCGAGCGTGTCGGGGTGGCCTGACACGGCCTGGAGCGTGAACCACTTGTCGAGCACCAGCGCGTCGCCGCGCCAGCGCGCGTGGAACTCCGCCAGCCCCGCCTCGCGGACCGGGCCGCCGACCTCGATGAGGCAGGCCAGCGCCTCCTGGCTGTCGCTCATGTTGTCCGCGTCCTTGAATTGCGCGACCGCCAGCGCCACCGACGCATCGTCACCGAGCGCCGCGAGGTAGCCGAGCGCCAGGTTGTGCAGGCGCCTGCGGTCGATCTCCGCCTGCGTGATCGCGTATGGCCCGCGCGGCGCGGTCTCGCTGTAGATCGCCCGCAGCGGCCCCTGCAGCGCCTCGGCCAGCGCGCGCACGACGAACTGCCGGGCCCGGTGCAGCCCCTCGACCGCCACGATCGTCTGGTGCTGCCCGAGGATGCGCTCGTTCGGCAGCGTCAGCGCCAGCGCCTTGAGCGACCCGTCCAGGCGCGGGTCGGCCAGCACGCGCCCGCAAGCCGTCACCAGGCGCTCGTCGATCACCAGCTCGCGGCCCGCGACCGCGTCGTCGCACAGCCGCAGCAGCACCCGCCGCGCCAGCTCCTGGCCCGCGTCCCAGCGGGCGAACGCGTCCGGGTCGGCGCCCATCAGGCGCGCCAGCTCGTCGTCGCTGCGCGGGTAGTCGAGCTCCACTGGCGCCGAGAAGCCGCGCAGCAGCGACACCGCTGGCGCCTCCTGGACCCCGACGAACTCGAAGCTCTGGGCCTGCTCGCGCAGCTCCAGCACCCGCGTCTCGCCCGGGCTCGCCGCCGCCTCGCCGACCAGCTGCAGCGGCAGCGACGACCCGTCCGGCGCCAGCAGCCCCATCGCCACCGGGATGTGCAGCAGCGGCGCCGCCTCGCGCCCTGCTCCGGCCGCGAGCGGCGGCGCCTGCTCGAGGCGCAGCGTGAAGCGCCCCGTCGCCGGGTCGTGCGTCGTGCGGGCGCGCAGCACCGGCGTGCCGACCTGGCTGTACCAGCGGCCGAACTGCTCGAGGTCGCGGCCGTTGGCGTCGGCCAGCGCCGCCCGAAAGTCGTCGCAGGTCACCGCCTGCCCGTCGTGGCGCTCGAAGTACAGGTCCATCCCGCGGCGGAAGCCCGCGTCGCCGAGCAGCGTGCGCAGCATGCCGATGACCTCCGAGCCCTTCTCGTACACCGTCGCCGTATAAAAATTGTTCATCTCGACGTACGACTCGGGCCGGATCGGGTGCGCCATCGGTCCGCTGTCCTCGGCGAACTGCGCTGTCCGCAGCGCCAGCACCTCGGCGATGCGCGTCACCGCCGGCGAGCCCATGTCGGCCGAGAACCAGTGGTCGCGAAACACCGTCAGCCCCTCCTTGAGCGTCAGCTGGAACCAGTCGCGGCAGGTCACCCGGTTGCCGGTCCAGTTGTGAAAGTACTCGTGGGCGATGACCTTCTCGATCGCCTCGTAGTCGTCGTCGGTCGCGGTGTCCGGGCGGGCCAGCACATACTTCGCGTTGAAGATGTTGAGCCCCTTGTTCTCCATCGCCCCCATGTTGAAGTCGCTGACCGCGACGATCATGTAGATATCGAGGTCGTACTCGCGACCGAAGCGCTGCTCGTCCCACAGCATCGCCCGCTGCAGCGATCGCAGCGCGTGCTCGCAGCGGTCGATGTTCTCCGGCTCGACCCAGATCTCCAGCCGCACCCTGCGACCCGAGGCCGTCGTGAACTCACCGGCGTGGCAGCGCAGGTCCCCGGCCACCAGCGCGAACAGGTAGCTCGGCTTGGGGAAGGGATCGTCCCAGGTCGCGAAGTGGCGCCCGCCGGGCAACTCGCCCGCCGCGACGCGATTGCCGTTGGCCAGCAGCACCGGGTAGCGCGTCCGGTCCGCCGCGAGGGTCACGCGGTAGCGGGCCATCACGTCCGGGCGGTCGAGGAAGAAGGTGATCCGGCGGAAGCCCTCGGCCTCGCACTGCGTGCAGTAGTTGCCGCTCGAGCGATAGAGCCCCGTCAGCTCGGTGTTGTCCTGCGGCCGGATCTCCACCACCGTGCGCAGCTCGAACACGTCCGGCACCGCCGCGATCGTCAGCGTCGCCGCGTCCTGCGCGTAGGCCTCCGGCCCCAGCGTGCGCCCGTCGATCGCCACCGATCGCAGCACCAGCCCCTCGCCGTCGAGCACCAGCGCCGCATCGGCGGCCGCCCCCGGCGCCCGTCGCAGCGCCAGCGTCGCGTGCACCGTGCTCACGTCCTCGTCGAGCTCGAAGCGCAGCTCCACCCGATCGATCCCGAAGGCCGGCGGACAGTAGTCCTCGCGCCGGATCACCTGCGGCGGGGCGGGCCGCTGGGGCGCCGAAGCTGGTGTCGATGGGGACGCTGCTGCCTGACCTGGGGCCTCGCTCATGCCGCGGTGATAGGCTCCAGGTCGCAAAAACACAAGCACCACCACGCTGGTATTCCGGACAACGCGGGCGCCAGTCGCCCGGACTGTCACAATGGGACACTCGCATCGCCGTGAGCGCCGGGCGATAGCGGGCCACAGGTGCCGCCACCGCGCGCCATCGCCCGAGAAATGCAGGAGTTTCCCCTTGCTCCGCGCCTGCAGGGGCAGGTACATTGCCCAACATGACAGGCGCCGGCCCGCGATGGGGCGGCCGAATCTCTTGGGTATGGAGGAGTGGCAATGCGCAGCATGAATTTGGGTGGTTGGTTGGTCGTGGGCGCCGTATCGCTGTCGGGCGCCTGCGGAGATTCCACGAACACAACAGTCGGTGAATCCCAGACCGGGTCGAGCACCGGCGGCGACACCAACACACCGACGGGCAGCGGCGCCGATACAACATCGGGCAGCAACTCGGCCACCGAGACCGGCGGCTCCAATTCAGCGACCGACTCGGCGACCACGAGCCCGACCAGCGGGAGCCCGACCAGCAGCCCGACCAGCGACCCGACCGGCGACCCGACTGGCAACACCACTGGCGACCCGACTGGCAACACCACCAGCACCAGCGGCGACAGCACCGGCCCCGTCTCCGCCTCGGACACCACCACCGGCGACACCACCAGCGGCAGCACCACCAACGACACCGGCGTCCCGCTCGGGCCCTGCGACAAGGGCAACAAGTGGACCGTCGACGCCGAGTTCGACCAGGGCATCTTCAACAACATCAACCACGACGCCCCCAACAACGATCAGCTGCAGATCACGATCGACGGCTTCTCGGCCCCCAAGCCCTACATGTTCGCCGCCCAGACCAGCGACGGCTGGCTGCTCAAGCTCGACACCGTCACCGGCAAGCAGCTCGCCCGCTACGAGACCGTGCGCAAGGTCGACTGCCCCAGCTGTGACGCCAACCGCAACACCTGGTACCCGTCGCGCGTCGTCGTCGACCTCGAGGGCGACGTGTACGTGGCCAACCGCGCCTTCGGCTACCAGGGCTCGGTCACCAAGATCGCCGGCGGTGACAGCGGCTGTAACGACCGCAACAAGAACGGCAGCATCGAGACCTCGAACGACGCCAACAACGACGGCATCATCGACGTCAACAGCCCCGCCGAGTTCTTCGGCCAGAACGACGAGTGCGTGCTCTACACGATCCCCGTCGGCGTCAGCGACACCTACCCGCGCGCCCTCACCATCGACGGCAAGGGCAACGCCTACGTCGGCACCTACCAGGACATGAAGGCCTACAAGCTCGACGTGACCCAGACCCCGCCGAAGGTCACCAAGACCATCAGCCTCCCGAGCACGCCCTACGGCTTCAACGTCCGCGGCGACTACCTCTACGCCTCGGCCCTCGGCCAGCCGGTCATGCGCGTCGACCTGCTCACCGACACGGTCAAGACGATGAACGCCCCCGGCAACTACGGCATCGCCGTCGACCAGAACGGCATCGCCTGGTTCGGCGGCTCGGGCCTGCAGCGCTGCGACTTCGAGATCGGCGGCAACTGCGAGAACAAGGGCGGCGGCGGCATGAACGGCGTCTCCGTCGACGCCGACGGCCAGCTCTGGGGCGCCAGCGGCGGCACCCTCTACAAGTTCAGCAACGCCGGCACGCAGCTCGGCACCCTCAACATCCCCAACACCTATGGCGTCGCCATCGGCCACGACGGCAAGCCCCGCGTGCTCTCGGCCTACGCCGCCCACGAGATCGATCCGGGCCCGGTCGGCGGGGCGCCGGTCGGCTACAAGACCTACAACACCGGCATCATCGGCAACCCCAACATCTACAATTACACCTACACCGACTTCACCGGCTTCGGCGCCCTCAATGTCACGATCAAGAAGGGCGAGTGGACCGTCATCCACGACAGCAAGGATGACAACGCCCAGTGGGTCGAGATCGTCTACAACACCGAGAAGGAGGCCAAGATCCCGGTCGGCACGACCATCAGCTTCCAGATGCGCGCCGCGGTGCTCAAGGCCGATCTGGCCGCGACCCCGTGGACCGACGTGACCGACGGCGTGCCCGAGAAGTTCCAGACCGGCCGCTTCGTCGAGATCCGCGCCCGCCTGCTCATCCTGCAGGACGACCTCGAGGAGTCGCCGGTGCTGAGCGACGTGTGCGTCGTGAAGGAAGGCGACTAGTCGCTATCCAGGGCGACCTCCGCCCGCGGCGGCGATCGTCGCCGTGCCACATATGTCAGTAGACGGGCCCGCCCGTCGCCGGGTTCCGCCCGGCGACGGCGCGGGCCTATTCGCGTGCTACGAGCCTGCCAGGCCCGCAAAAACCGATAATTGCTCTTGACCGCCGCGGCCCCCCGGCGAGACACTCCCACGATGATTCGACACTACGTGGGTATGGGAATGGTCGCCGGTATCGGCCTCCTCGCGCTGCCAGGTTGCACAAGTCATTGCGGTGACGACGGCCTGGTCTGGCAGCAGGCGGATCAACCCGCGTGCCTGCAGAGCACCGAGACGGAGACCGCCACCACCGCGGACGACAGCACCGGCCAGCCGACCACCGACACGCCGACCACCGACACACCGGGCGGCAAGTATTGCAAGGACGCCGACGGCGACGGCTTCGGCGACCCCACGATGTGCTCCGACGAGATGACCCCCGGCTCGGTCGCCAACGACGACGACTGCGCCGACGACAACCCCAACGCCTACCCCGGCGCCGCCGAGAAGGAGTCCGACACCGCCTGCATGGAGGACGCCGACGAGGACGGCTACGGCGACGACATGCCGCCCCCCGGCGTCGAGCCCGGCACCGACTGCAACGACGACGAGAGCTCGATCTTCCCCGACGCCGCCATCGACCTGCCCGGCGTCTGCGCCCAGGACTCCGACGGCGACGGCCACGGCGACGGCAGCCCCACCGACCCCGACGTCCCGCCCGGTGACGACTGCGCCGACGAGGACCCCAACACCTTCCCCGGCGCCGCACCCAACGACAGCCCCGACGCCTGCATGACCGACGTCGACGACGACGACTGGGGCGACGAGAGCCCCGCCCCCGGCGTCATGCCCGGCACGGACTGCGCCGACGACAACGCCAACGCCTTCCCCGGCGCCGCCGAGAAGGAGGACATGCAGTGCAAGGAGGACGAGGACATGGACGGCTACGGCGACGACATGCCGCCCCCCGGCGTCGTCCCCGGCGGGGACTGCGACGACCTCGACATCAACACCGGCCCTGGCTTCGCCGAGAACGAGGTCGACCCGACCCTGTGCCGCAGCGACGTCGACATGGACGGCTACGGCGACGACACCCCCTCCGACCCCGACGCCGTCCCCGGCACCGACTGCAACGACGACAGCCCCTTCACCTTCCCCGGCTCATCCCCCAACGACAGCCCCGAGGCCTGCATGGCCGACGAGGACGACGACGACTGGGGCGACGCCAACCCCGAGCCGAACGTCGTGCCCGGCACCGACTGCGACGACACCAACGCCGGCATCCACATCAACTGCGTCATGTGCACGCCCGGCGCGGCGACCTGCATGGGCGACGAGCTCCACATCTGCAACGACGACGGCAACTCCGAGGAGGTCACCGACTGCGAGTTCGGCTGCGACGACGTCGACGGCAAGTGCTGGGACCCCCTCGAGGTCGAGGCCGGCGACAGCATCTGCGTCGACATCGGCATGCCCGCCCAGCTGAACGCCGTCGCCATGGGCGGCGACGGCATGTACAACTACAGCTGGACCCCGATCGAGACCCTCGACGACGCCGCCAAGCCCGACCCGCTGGCGATGCCGCTCGGCCCCACCACCTACACCATCGACGTCAGCGACGGCAGCGGCAACATGGCCTCCGACAAGGTCTCGGTCTACCTCAAGGGCCAGGCCCTGAACCTCGACCCCAACATCTGCACCACCTACGACTTCCCCTACGAGGCCGACCTCGCGACCAAGTGGGTGTGGAATGACAACAGCAAGGAGCTGTGCCAGACCGTCAACGGCAAGGGCTCGGCGCTGTTCTGCGGCTGGGACCTCGACAACGCCACCATCTCCGGCACCTTCGCGGTCAAGACCACCGACGACGACGACTTCACCGGCTTCATGTGGGGCCTCCAGGACACCTCGCACTTCTACATCTTCACCTGGAAGCAGCTCGGCCAGAACTTCAACGCCTGCGGCGGCGCGCTCCCGGGCGGCATGCAGGTCAAGGTCGTCGACGTCGCCGACGACAAGAAGGACCCGCTCGCCTGCGCCGACCTCCACGTCCCCGCCGACACCGCCAACTCCAAGCTGCTCGTCAGCGTCGACGACTTCACCACCGCCGGCTGGAAGGACAACACCGAGTACCTGTTCGAGCTGACCCACAAGGCCGGCGGCGAGATGACGATCGTCGTCAAGGAGAAGGCCAACATGGCCCTCGTCGCCGAGAAGACCTTCATGGACACCACCTACCCGAGCGGCAAATTCGGCATGTACACCAAGTCGCAGATCAGCGCCTGCTTCTCCAACTTCACCGCCAGCTGCATCTGAGAGCGATCCCTCGCCCACCCGCGCGTGCGACCCGGCCACGGCCTCGTCGCACGCCGGAGCAGCGCCCGTTCGCCGCGTTCCCCCGACGCCATCCGTACGCGGCAACCTTGCGCCGCGCGCGCACAGCGTGGTATGGCTGCGTTTTATGCGTCGAGATTGGTACGCACTGCTCCTCGGCCTGACGCTCGTCGGGGTCTGTGCGGGCCTCCTGACCGCGCTGATGCGCGAGTATCTGACCCCCAGCGTGGTCAACGACGCGGCGCCCGACACGGCGGCCGGGCGGGCGCCCCTGACCGGGCGCCTCGTCATCTTCCTCGTCGACTCCCTCCGCCACGACGTCGCCTTCGACCCGGCCCTGTTCCCGCGCCTCAACGCGGTGAAGCAGGGCGGCGCGTGGGGCCTCGGCCGCTCCGGCGTCATGACGATGACCGGCATCTCGACGCACATCATCGGCACCAGCGTGAGCCCCGGCATCGCCGACATGGTGCGCAACTTCAACATGCCCGCGGTGGAGTTCAACACCGTCTTCGACAACGTCAAGCGCCGCGGCGGTCGCATCGCGCTGGTCGGCGATGTCGCCTGGTCGCAGCAGTTCGCCGACCGCCTCGACTACGCGTACAGCCTGTCGACCACCGACCCGCGCCTGCCCGGCCTCGATAACCTCGACGTCAGCGACGACCGCTTCCTCGTCCGCCTCGACCCCTCGCTGGTCGCGCCGGAGCTGGCCGAGGCGTTTCACACCCGCAAGCGCCAGCTCGCCGCGGCGGCGGGCAGCGACCCGATGGCCCGCAGCGACCTCGCCGAGGAGTACCCGGGGGGCCGCGAGCGGCCGCTGCTGCCCAACGACGAGTGGGACCTGCTCGTCGTCCACCTGGTCGGCCTCGACATCGCGGCGCACCGCCACGGCGTGAACCACCCGGCCTTCCGCGCCAAGGCGCAGCGGGTCGACGCCGCCTTCGCGGGGCTGCTCGCGCGGCTGACCCCGGACACCACCGTGCTGTTCATGGCCGACCACGGCTGCACCGAGAACGGCCGCCACGGCTCGGGCGACGACATCGCCCGCGCGACGCCGATCGTCATGCTCGGCCCGGGCGTCCGCCCCGGCGTCCAGCTCGAGGTCAGCCTCTACGACTACGCCCCGACGATCGCCGCCCCGCTCGGCCTCCCGCCCTCACCAGCCTTCGAGGGCCGCGTGATCACCGAGGCCCTCGCCGTCGACGACAGAGCCCGGGCCGACATCGCCGTGTCGGCGCTCGAGAACCGCATCCGCTACCTCGAGCTGTGGCGCGAGCGCTTCGCACGCTCGCTCGACCTGCCAGTCGCCGAGGCCCGCGCGCTGCGGGCCGACCTGCGCGCCGGCTCCGTCCCGCCCGCCGAGATCACAGCCCGCGCCTGGGCCAGCATCACCGCCGTCAACGCGGTCGCCCAGGACGCCGCCGAGGACGGCACCGGGCTGGTGCACTGGTGGATCGCCCTCGGCCTCGCCGCGCTCTTGCTGGTGATCGCGGTGGCCCGGGCCGAACGCGGCCTCCCGCCGCTCGCCGCGATCGTGTGCGCCGGCCTGGTCGTGTGCGGCATCGGTGGGGCCGTCGTCGCGGAGTACAGCCGCGCCCTGGCGATGGTCGGCCTGGGCCTCGCCCTCGTCGGCCTGACCGCGATGACCCCGCGGGCCCGCATCCGACGCATCCACGCGATCATCCTCACCGCGCTCGCGCTGCAGCTCGCCGGCGCGGTGACCCTGACCCTCTACGACCGCCCCATGCTGTTCGCGCTGCGCGATGTGGTCGGCGCCACGCCAGGCACCGTGCTGCTCATGGGCGCCTTCTGGACCCTGCAGGCGACCCTGCTGGTCTACGCCTGGCGGACGCGAGAGCGCTGGCTGACCGCCGCCGAGCGCCACCCCGTCCTGCTCGGCGCGGCCTTCCTCGCGGTGTTTGCCTCGCTCGACGGCAAGTCCCAGGTGATGCGCTACCAGCTCATCGCCATCGCCTTCGTCGTGTTTGCCTACCTCGATCGCCGACGTCAGCCCGGCGAGGGCCCGGGCGGCGCCGGGACCCTCACCCTCGCGCTCGTCGTGCTCGGCGTCCTGTTCGCGTGGGTCGTCACCGGTGACCACCGATTCTTCGGCGCCGATGTCCGCAACTTCAACGTCCCGGCGCTGACCCTGCTAAACCTGGGCCTCGCCGCCACGCTGCTGTGGCGCCACCGGGTCTGGCGCGAGCTGAAGGACTGGAGCTCCCTCGGCCTCGGCGCGCTGTTCCTCGGCGCCCCCTTCCTCCTGCGCGTGGTCGACAGCGACGCGCTGTTCCAGGCGCTGTTCTTCGCCCACGTCGCGTTGCTGACCGGGCTCGCCCTGATCCGCCTGCCGCCCGCGCGACGCCTCGCGCTCGCGCAGCTGGCGGCCGTCTCACTCACCCTCCTGATGTGCAGCGACCGCGAGCTGCAGGTCACCCTGATCCTCGGCGTGATCGCCACGATGGCCTTCGTGTTCGACAGCCATCGCTGGCGCGGCGAGTCATGGGCGACCTGCCTGGCGCTCGCGGTGGCGATCTTCGCGTTCCGCCTGGTCAACCTCTCGGTCTACGAGCAGTGGCTGAGCTTCGCCAGCATCGAGGTCACCACCGGCTTCCTCGGCAACCGCTCCGCCACCCTCGTCTATTCGGCGGTCGTCATCTTCCTCAAGTTCATGCTGCCCTTCCTGCTGGTGATCAGCCTGGCCTTCCGCCGGCTGACCCGCGTGGGCCAGGAGCGGGTCACGCTGATCGTCCTGTTCATGCTGACGGCGCGGCTGCTGTACGCCTCGCTGCTGTTCCTGCAGCACCGCCACACCCCGAACGCCCTCTACGACATCGTCCCCGAGCTGACCTTCTACGCGACCTTCCTGGTCAGCTATATCCTCAGCACCGCGATCTGGTGGTCGATCCACGGCCGCGAGGACAGCCTCGCGGCGAGCACCTGAGGCGAGCACCGATCAGCGCCCGCTTCGCGGATCGCCGGGCTCCTCGACCAGGATCTCGGCGAGCGGCTTGCGGGCGAGCTCCGGGACCTCGCAGTCCGCGGCAGGATAGCCCACCGGCAGCAACACGAACGCCCGCTCGTTGGCGGGCCTACCGAGGAGCTCGGCCAGGAAGCCCATCGGGCTCGGCGTGTGCGTGAGCGTGGCGAGACCCGCGTGGTGCAGCGCGGCGATCAGGAGCCCGAGGGCGATGCCGCAGCTCTCCTGCACGTAGTAGTGCTTGCGCCGGGCGCCGTCCGGGCCGACGCCGTAGTCTTGGCGGAAGACGACGATGAGCGCCGGCGCGGTCTCGAGGAAGGGTTTGTGCCAGTCCGTACCGAGGGGGGCCAGGGCGGCGCGCCACTCGTCGCTCATGCGATGCTCGTAGGTCTCGCGCTCCTCGGCCTCGGCGGCCGCCCGGATCTGCCGCTTGAGCTCCGGGTCCGTGACCAGCACGAAGGTCCACGGCTGCATGTGGGCGCCGCTCGGCGCGGTGCCGGCTGCCTGGATCGCCGCGCGAACCACGTCGAGAGGCACCGCGTCGGCGGCGAAGTTACGGACACTGCGACGCCGATCCATCGTCGCAAGAAAGGCGGCCGCGCGGGCCCGCATGGTCGACTCGTCGATGCGTTCAAAGGCGAGGGGGATCGTTGCGATCGAATGCGACACGCGGCCGACGATACTGCGATCGGGCCACCAAAACCAAGCCACAACGGCCCGCGTGACGCCCACCCGCGGTCGTGTTGTACTGCGCCGCATCATGCAGCCGATCACGACGATCCTCGCGCTCTGCGTCACCCTCGCCGCCTGCCGCTCCACCACCAACCCAGCCGGCCCCGCCGCCGCGAGCCAGCCGCCCGCACCGACGGGCCTCGACGCCGCGCTCGCCGGCCAGCTCGGCGCCGATCCATACGGCATGCGCCCCTACGTGCTCGCCTTCCTCAAGTCCGGCCCGACCAGGCCCGCCTCCCCCGAGCAGGCCGCCGAGCTCCAGCGGGCGCACATGGCCAACATTCGCCGCATGGCCGACGCCGGCAAGCTGGTGCTCGCCGGCCCCTTCCTCGACGACGGCGAGCTGCGCGGTATCTACGTCTTCGCCGTCGCCACCCTCGACGAGGCGCGCGCCCTCACCGACAGCGACCCCGCGATCAAGGCCGGCACCCTCGTGATGGAGCTGCACCCCTGGTACGGCTCCGCGGCCCTCATGCAGGTGACCCAGATCCACCGCACGATCGCCGCCCAGAACCCCTGAACTGGCCAGGACGCGGCCCAGGACCCGGCCAGGACCCGACCCGGACGTGACCCGGACCCGGCCTGGATCCCGGACCCGCCCCTGACCCGGGTATGCACATTATCGGTACGGGTCCCACGCTGATATCCTCGCAAGATGGTCCCGCCCGGAGAGGTCACCCCGCTCTCGCCTGGCCGCACCATCGGCGCGATGCTCCTCATCGTCCTCGCCACCGTGCTCGGCCGGCTCGCGGCGATGCTCGCCGTCGGCCTCGCCCTCGGACGCATCGATCTCGGCGCGCTCGACGAGACGACCGGACGCGCCGACGGCCTGCTCTTCAGCGTCGGGATCCTCGGCGCCGCCGCGACCGGGGGCGCGACGATGTGGGCGATCCTTCGCCGCCACGAACCCTCGCGCTACCTGGCCCTCGCGCGACCCCGCGGCCTCGCCCTCGCCGTGCTCACCAGCCTCGCCCTCGTGGCCCTGTTCGACGCGGCGCGCTGGTTCACCACCGGCGCGCTCATGCCGGCCGTCTGGGCCCAGACCTACGCCAGCGCCGGGTCGCTGCCGCTGCTGCTGCTGGCCCTCGTCGTCGTCGCCCCGATCTTCGAGGAGACCCTGTTTCGCGGCTTCCTGTTCCGTGGCCTCGCCGCCTCGCGCCTCGGACCCGCGGGGACGATCGCCGTCACCTCGCTGCTCTTCACCCTGGCCCACGGCCCCGAGGACCTGCTCGACGCGCTCGACCCGCTCGCCGCGGCGATCCTCCTCGGCATCATCCGCCACCGCAGCGGCTCGATCACCGCCGGCATCCTCGTCCACGCGCTCGGCAACCTGCAGGCGATCGTGATGGTCGGCCTCATGTCCGCGAGCTAGCCAGGCGCAGCCCGCCAGCTCCGGCGATCCGCGAGCACCAGCACGGCCGCGAACACGCACAGCGAGGCCGTGTACACCACCAGCGGCGTGGTATCGGGCATCGCCAGGTTCGGGTTGCTGAGGTGCGCCCCCATGTGCAGCACGATCGCTATCACCAGACTCCCGCGCGTATGGTTGTAGACCCACCCGAACATCACGCTGCCCGCGAGGAGGTACACCATCGACATCGCAAACACCCCGGGCGTCCCGCCCGCGATCAGGAACATCGGGATGTGCCACAGCCCCCAGGCCACGCCGAGCAGCAGGCTGCCCGCGAGCGCCCCGTGCCGCTGTTGCAGGCGCGGCTGCGCCAGCCCGCGCCACCCGACCTCCTCCCCGATCGGGAACACGATCAGCGCCGCGATCCGCTCGCCGTCCGTCGGTGGATAGAACCACGGACCAACGACGCCCACAAGCGACGCCAAGGCCATCCCGGCCGCCAGGAGCACCGCCGGCAACGCCAGCGCCACGACGTACCACAGCGGACCCACCCGCCAGACCCCCGGCTGTCCGAGCAGCGCCCGCACGCCCGCCCCGCCGGCCCTGCGCCGCGAAACCAGCAGCGCCGCGAGCAGCGGCCCGAACGCGCCGAGCCCCACGAGCGGCATGAAGCGATCGATCGGTCCCGTCAGCACGCCTTGCACAACCAGCACGGCCGGCAGCTGCAACGACCACGTGATGCCGAACGCCAGCGCGAAGAAGCGAAGGGTCCCGCGATCCGTGTCGGTGCTCGGCGCTGTCGTCACTCGCAACCCAGCACACCCGATCCCCGCGCCCGCGTCAACGGGTCCCTGGCGCGGGACCTGGCCCGATCCAGCCCGGTGGCGGTCAGGCCCGGCCTGGCGGCTCAGCGCGCCCCCGGCCGCGCCCCATCAAGGTCCGTGATCGTCGCCAGCGAGGCCCCCCGCGTCGCCTGCAGCCGCCGCGCCGTCGCCTCGGCCGCCCGCAGCGCCCGCAGCAGGTTCTTCCCCGCCAGCTTCTCCAGCTCCGCGTCGCTCCACCCGCGGCGCACCAGCTCGGCGAACAAATGTGGGTACTTCGAGACGTCCTCGAGCCCGACCGGCGCGCTCGACATTCCGTCGAAGTCGCCGCCGATCCCCACGTGGTCGACCCCCGCGACCCGGCGCACCTGCTCGATGTGGTCCGCCACCTCGGCCAGGGTCGCCGACGGTCGCGGACGCGCCGCGAGCTCGGCCGTCCGTCGCCGCCGCTCCGCCGGATCCTGACCCTCGCGATCTCCGCCTGCGCCAGCTTGCGCGCCGCCCGGTCCTCGGCCGCCGCCCGCGACACGTACGCCGGCAGGAAGGTCACCATCACCACCCCGCCGTTGCCCGTCACCCGCCGCAGCACGTCGTCCGGCACGTTGCGCGGCACGTCCGTCAGCGCCCGCGCCGACGAGTGCGAGAAGATCACCGGCGCCTCGCTCACCCGCAGCGCGTCGTCCATCGTCTCCGGCGACACGTGCGACAGGTCGACCAGCATCCCCAGCCAGTTCATCTCGCGCACCACCGCCTCCCCGAAGGCCGTCAGCCCCCCGTGCTGCGGCGGCGACGCGGCGCAGTCGGCCCACGAAGTGTGCACATTGTGGGTCAGCGTCATGTAGCGCACCCCGAGCGCGTGGTAGCTGCGCAGCAGCGCCAGCGAGTCCGCGATCACGTGCCCGCCCTCGGCCCCCAACAAGGACGCCACCTTCCCGCCCGCGAAGGCCCGCTCGAGCTCGTCGGCGCTGACCACCAGCTCGAGCGCCTCCGGATAGCGGGCCACCATGCGCCGCGCCAGATCGATCTGCTCGAGCTGCACCCGCACCGCCTCGGCCGGCGCCCGATCTCCCGGCACATACACCGACCAGAACTGGGCCCCGACCTGCCCCGCGCGCAGCCGCGGCAGGTCGGTGTGCCCCGCGGTGCGCCCGCGCAGGTCGTAGGCCGCCACGTCTCCGGGCGCTGCCTTGAACTCGCGGATCGTCCACGCCAGATCGTTGTGCCCGTCGATCAGCGGCACCCGCGACAGCAGCGCCCGCGCCCGCATCAGCGCCGGATCCTCGCTCATCGGCGCCAGCCAGGTCGCCAGCGAGATCAGGACCGCGACGAGCACGCCCCAGGCTACGCCGTCCGCCCCGCCGGCTCAACCCACGCGACCAGCCCCGATCACCGGCGAGCACCGCCCTTTGCTATGGTCGCGCCAGGCACCATGTCGATCCTCCGCTCGCTGTCCCTCCTCGCCGTCCTCCTCCTCCCCGCCTGCGACCCGGCCAAGCCCGGCGCCCCCGCGGTGCACGAGACCAAGACCAACGTCACCGGCGATCACGCCGGCCTCGCCACCTGCCTCGAGACCTGTCAGAGCCCGAAGGACAGCAAGACCGACCGCGCCACCTGCCGCCTCAACTGTCACACCAGCTTCAAGGTCACCCCGACCCCCGCCGACGACCCCGCCCTCCACGCCATCGCGATCTGCATGGGCCAGTGCCGCAGCCAGCCCGGTGACCCCGCCGCCGCGACCGCGTGCTGCAACGACTGCCGCACGCGCGAGGGCGGCCCCACCCCGCCAGCCGCCGACGTGCTCAACATCCTCGACAGCTGCGTCGCCGACTGCCACGCCGACACCAAGCTCGACGCCGACGGCCGCGCGACCTGCCGCCTCAATTGCACGCAGTCGGCGAAGCACCCCGCGCCGCAGTGATCCCACCTCGCAGGCGACCCCGCCGCTTCGCCACCTCGCACGCAATCGCCTCCGAAGCAGTCGGCGAGGCCCCCGGCGCCGCAGTGATCGGAACCTGCACCTCGCGCAGCGATCGCGGCATCAACGGCCCCTCACCCATGCGCTCGATCGCCAGCGCCCCCGCGGCCAGCCCCGCGATCGTCGTGTAACACGGGATCCTCGCCGCCAGCGCCGCCCCGCGCAGCCCGCTCGCCGCCCGCCCCGCCGCCAGCGCCAGCGTCACCCCGCCCAGCCCCGCCGCCGGATCGATCGCCACCACCTCCGCGCCGAGCCCCCGCAGCGCAGCGCAGGTCCCCGCCACCGCCGACACCGCGAAGCCCAGCGCCCGCAGCCGCGCCGCCACCGGCACCAGCAGCCCCGCGTCCTCCTCGTCGCACGCCAGCGCCACCGCGCCACCCAGCGGCAGCCGCACCCCCGCGCCCAGCAGCGCCTTCGCGTACGCCTCGGCGAAGCTCACCCCGCTGCCCATCGTCTCGCCGGTCGACTTCATCTCGGGCCCCAGCAACGAGTCTGCCCCCGGGAACTTGTGAAACGGCAGCACCGCCTCCTTCACGCTCGTCATCCCCGGCGTCGGCGCCTCGGTCAGCCCCAGCGAGCGCAGGCTCGCCCCCGCGATCACCCGCGCCGCCAGCCCCGCGAGCGGCAGCCCGGTCGCCTTGGCCACGAAGGGCACCGTCCGCGCCGCCCGCGGGTTCACCTCGAGCACGTAGATATCGTCCCCGACCACCGCGAACTGCACATTCATCAATCCCACCACCCCGAGCGCCCGCGCCAGCGCGACCGTCTGGCGCCGCAGCTCCGCCTGCAGCGCCGCCGACAGCGAGTGCGGCGGCAGGGCGCAGGCCGAGTCGCCCGAGTGCACCCCCGCGTGCTCGATGTGCTCCATCACCCCGGCCACGATCACGTCCACGCCGTCGGCCAGCGCGTCGACATCCACCTCGATCGCCCGCCGCAGATATCGATCCAGAAGCACCGGCTGCTCCTCGGCCACCGCGAACGCTTCAACGAGGAACCGCTCGAGCTCCGCCTCGCTGCGGGCGATCTCCATCGCCCGCCCGCCCAGCACATACGACGGCCGGACCACCAGCGGGAAGCCCAATTCCTTGCCCTTGATCACTGCCTCGGCCAGCGTCATCGCCGTCGCATTCTCCGGCTGACGCAGCCCCAGGCGCTGCAGCAGCCCCTTGAAGCGCGCCCGGTCCTCGGCCAGATCGATCGCGTCCGGCGAGGTCCCGAGGATCCGCACCCCCGCCGCCGCCAGCCCGCGCGCCAGCTTCAGCGGCGTCTGCCCGCCGAGCTGCACGATCACCCCGAGCGGCCGCTCGACCGCCACGATCGCCAGCACCGCCTCGAGCGTGAGCGGCTCGAAGTACAGCCGATCGGCGGTGTCATAATCCGTCGACACCGTCTCCGGGTTACAATTCACCATGATCGTCTCGAAGCCCGCCGCCCGCAGGGCCAGCGCCGCGTGCACGCAGCAATAGTCGAACTCGATCCCTTGACCGATACGATTGGGCCCGGCCCCCAAGATCATCACCTTGTCGCGCCCCGTCGGCCGCGCCTCGCAGGCCTCCTCGTAGCTCGAGTACAGATACGGCGTTTCCGACGCGAACTCGGCCGCGCAGGTGTCGACCCGCAGGAACACCGGCGTCACCCCCAGCGCCTCCCGCCGCGCCCGCAGCTCCGCCTCGCCCGCACCGATCAGCTGCGCGATCCGCCGATCCGCGAAGCCCATCCGCTTCAGCGCCCGCAGCGTCGCAGCGTCCAGCGCCCCGATCTCCGCCCCCCGCAATTCCTCCTCCGTCGCCACCAGCTCCGCGATCTGATCGACAAACCACGGGTCGACCCGCGTCAGCGCCTGCACTCGCTCCGGCGTGAAGCCCCGGCGAAGCGCCTCGGCCAAATACAGCAGCCGGTCCGGCCCCGCGTGGCTCAGCGCCTCGCACAGCGCCTCCTCGGCCAGCGCCGGCCGCGGCGACTCGAGCCCGCAGATCCCGCTCTCGAGCCCGCACAGCGCCTTCTGCAGCGCCTCCTGGAAGCTGCGCCCGATCGCCATCACCTCGCCGACCGACTTCATCTGGGTGCCCAGCCGCGTCTCCGCCCCCTTGAATTTTTCAAACGCGAAGCGCGGCAGCTTGACCACCACATAGTCGATCGCCGGCTCGAACGACGCCGGCGTCACCCGCGTGATCTCGTTGTCCAGCTCGTCGAGCGTGTAACCCACCGCCAGGCGCGCGGCGACCTTGGCGATCGGGAAGCCGGTCGCCTTCGACGCCAGCGCCGAGCTCCGCGACACCCGCGGGTTCATCTCGATCACCACCATCCGCCCGCTCGCCGGGTCGACCGCGAATTGCACGTTCGCCCCGCCCGTGTCGACCCCGACCTCGCGGATCACCGCGAACGACGCGTCGCGCATGCGCTGATACTCGCGGTCCGTCAGCGTCAGCGCCGGCGCCACCGTGATCGAGTCCCCCGTGTGCACGCCCATCGGATCGAGGTTCTCGATCGCGCACACGATGATGCAGTTGTCCGCCCGGTCGCGGACCACCTCCATCTCGAACTCCTTCCACCCGAGCACCGACTGCTCGACCAGGATCTGCCCGATCGGGCTCGCCGCCAGGCCCCGCGCCGCGATCGCGGCCAGCTGCGCGGCGTCCCGGGCGATCCCCCCACCCGTGCCCCCGAGCGTGAACGACGGCCGCACGATCGCCGGGAATCCCACCACCTCCGCCGCCCGCAGCGCCGCCGCGACGTCGGTACAAAACACCGCGCGCGGCATCTCCAGCCCGATCTTCGCCATCGCCTGCGCGAACAGCCCGCGGTCCTCCGCCTTCTCGATCGCCGCCACGCTGGCCCCGATCAGCGCCACACCATACTGCGCCAGCACCCCGCGCCGCCCCAGCTCGAGCGCGCAGTTGAGCGCCGTCTGCCCGCCCATCGTCGGCAGCAGCGCATCGGGCCGCTCGCGCGCGATCACCCGGCTCACGCTCTCCCACTCGACCGGCTCGATGTACACCACGTCGGCCGTGTCCGGGTCGGTCATGATCGTCGCAGGGTTCGAGTTGACCAGGATCACCCGGTACCCCTCGGCCCGCAGCGCCCGGCACGCCTGCACCCCCGAATAGTCGAACTCGCAGGCCTGCCCGATCACGATCGGCCCGGCCCCGAGCAGCAGGATGGTCTTCAGGTCGTCACGCCGCGGCATATCTACCTACTCTCGGTTGCGCTGATAAGCCGCCGCGTCACGCGCGAAGCGGGCGAACAGCGGCACCACGTCGCGCGGCCCCGGGCTCGCCTCCGGGTGGCCCTGAAACGAGAACACCGGCCGCGACGTATGCTCCACCCCCTGCAGCGTGCCGTCGAACAGCGACACGTGGGTGACCCGCAGGCTCGCCGGCAGGCTCGCCGCGTCGACCGCGAAGCCGTGGTTCTGACTCGTGATCAGCACCCGCCCGCTCGCCAGCTCGCGCACCGGGTGGTTGGCCCCGTGGTGCCCGAATTTCAGCTTCACCGTCCGCGCCCCCAGCGCCAGGCACAAGAGTTGATGCCCGAGGCAGATCCCGAACACCGGCAGCCCCGCCGCCACCAGCGCCGCGATCGCCGCCTGCGCGTACAGCACCGGCGCCGGGTCACCTGGCCCATTGGCCAGGAACACCCCGTCCGGACCCAGCGCCAGCACCTGCGCCGCCGTCGTCGTCGCCGGCACCAGCGTCACCCGGCAGCCGTGCGCCACCAGCAGGCGCAGGATGTCGCGCTTGACCCCGAAGTCGTACGCCACCACGTGCGGCGCCCCGGCGTGCGGCGCCGCGTCTGCGAACCCATCGACCTGTCCCAGCGACCAGGTGCACACATTGTCCCGACTGACCTCGCGGGCCAGGTCCGCCCCGCCGAGCCCCGGGAAGGCCCGCGCCGCCGCCACGCACGCCGCCTCGTCCAGCGCCGCGCTCCCGCCCGCCACGCAGCCGGCCTGAGCCCCGCGCTCGCGCAGCAGGTGGGTCAGGCGGCGGGTGTCGACCTCCGCGATCGCCACCACCCCGGCCCGCTCGAGGTACGCCCCGAGCGGCTCGCGCGAGCGCCACGACGACGCCACCCGCGACAGGCCGCGCAGCACCAGCCCGGCCAGCTGCGGCCCGCTCGCCTGCTCGTCCTCCGCGTTGGTCCCGACGACCCCGACGTGGGCCGCCGTCAGCGTCACGATCTGGCGGTGGTAGCTCGGGTCGCTGACGATCTCCTGGTAGCCCGTCATCGCCGTGTTGAACACGACCTCGCCGCAGGCCCGCCCGGTCGCCCCGACCGCGACCCCGCGAAAGATCGACCCGTCGGCCAGAGCCAGCAGACCCGGAGTGCCGTGGAGGTGGCGCACGCGGCCGCCTCGTAGCGCGTCTCGCCGCCGAAAGATAGCGGCACCCGCCGCGTCGCCGCCACGTGGTCGCCTGTCCGGCCCCCGCCTCGCGGCCCCGCGTGAGCTCGATCGCTCCGCGCCCGCGCCACCGCCTGCGCTTTCGCGGCGAGCCGCCGCCCCGCCTGTAGTAAGGGGGACGCGTGCGTCACTTCCTCTCCACCCTCGACTACTCGCGCGCCGAGCTCGAGGCCCTGCTCGCCGCCGCGAGGGCCCTCAAGGCCGGGCCGCACGCCCAGAGCCTCGCCGGCAAGTCGATCGCCCTGCTGTTCTTCAACCCCTCGCTGCGCACCCGCACCAGCTTCGAGCTCGGCATGCATCAGCTCGGCGGCAAGGCGATCGTGCTCGAGCCCGGCAAGGGCGCCTGGCCGATCGAGTTCGACGACAACGTCGTCATGGACGGCGAGCCCGAGGAGCACGTGCGGGAGGTCGCGCGGGTCCTCTCGCGCTACGTCGACGCGATCGCCGTGCGCGCCTTCCCCAAGTTTCAGCGCTGGGACATCGACCGCGAAGATCGGGTCATCACCGCCTTCGCCCGCCACGCCACCGTCCCCGTCATCAACATGGAGACGATCACCCACCCCTGTCAGGAGCTCGCGCTCGCCCTGACCATGCAGGAGAAGCTCGGCCGCCTCGATGGCAAGAAGTTCCTCCTCACCTGGACCTACCACCCGCGCCCGCTCAACACCGCCGTCGCCAACTCGGCCCTGATCCTCGCCGCCAAGATGGGCATGGACGTCACGCTCCTGTGCCCGACCCCCGAGTACCGCCTCGACGACCGCTACATGGACGCCGCCGCCAAGCTCAGCGCCGACCAGGGCCGCACCCTCACCGTCAGCCACGACATCGCCAGCGCCTACCGCGGCGCCGACATGGTCTACGCCAAGAGCTGGGGCGCCCTGCCCTACTTCGGCCGCTGGGACCAGGAGCAGCCGATCCGCGAGCAGCACCGTCACTTCATGGTCGACCGCGAGAAGCTGGAGCTCACCCCGGACGCCCTGTTTAGCCACTGCCTCCCGGTCCGCCGCAACGTCAAGGTCAGCGACTGGGTCCTCGACTCCCCGCGGGCGATCCACATCGACGAGGCCGAGAACCGCCTGCACGTCCAGAAGGCCCTCCTCCACGCCCTCCTGAGCGGCCTCCCGACTGGCCTCCCGACTGGCGCCCTGTAGATCGGAGCACCCGATGAGCACCCGCAAGCCCCCCGTCGTCCTCGCCTTCTCCGGCGGCCTCGACACCTCGTTCTGCGTCCCCTACCTGCGCGAGCGCGGCCACGACGTCATCACGCTCTTCGTCGACACCGGCGGCGTCGACCCGGCCGAGCGCGCCTACATCGAGGCCCGCGCCCGCGAGCTCGGGGCCGTCGAGCACGTCACCCACGACGGCGCCCAGGCGATCTGGGACAGCGTCGTCGTCCCGCTGGTGATCGGCGGCCAGCTCTACCAGGACGTCTACCCGCTGCTCGTCTCGGATCGCTACATCATCGTCGAGCAGTCGCTCGCCCTCGCCGACGCCCGCGGCACCCGCCTGTTCGCCCACGGCTGCACCGGCATGGGCAACGACCAGGTCCGCTTCGACCAGACCGTCCGCTCGCTCGGCGACTACGACATCCTCGCCCCGATCCGCGACATCCAGGCCGAGCACGCCCCCGTGCGCGCGTACGAGGCCGCGTTCCTGCAGGCCCGCGGCTTCCCGGTGCGCGCCAAGACGGCCCGCTACAGCATCAACGTCAACCTCCTCGGCGTCACCGCCTCCGGCTCGGAGATCGACGAGTTCGAGGCCCCCGGCGACGAGACCTGGCAGCTGTGCGCCCACCCCTCCACCTGGCCGCGCGAGCCGCTGCGCCTCACCCTCGACTTCGAGCACGGCGAGGCCGTCCGCCTCGACGGTGAGGCCCTCCCCGGCCCAGAGATCCTCCGCCGCCTCAACACCATGCTCGGCGCCCACGGCGTCGGCCGCGGCATCTACACCGGCGACACCACGATCGGCCTCAAGGGCCGCATCGTCTTCGAGGCCCCCGGCATCATCGGCCTCATGACCGCCCACCGCGCGCTCGAGGAGGCGATCCTCACCAGCCACCAGAACAGCTTCAAGCCCCAGGTCGCCCGCAAGTGGGTCGACCTCGTCTACCGCGGCTTCTTCTTCGAGCCGCTCAAGCGCGACCTCGAGGCCTTCCTGCGCGCCAGCCAGCGCGTCGTCCACGGCAGCGTCACCCTCGAGACCCACGGCGGCGCCGTCCTCCCCGTCGCCGTCCGCTCGCCCCACATCCTGCGCAACAAGCACGCCGTCTACGCCCAGTCCGCCGACTGGAGCGCCACCGAAGCCGAGGGCTTCATCCGCCTCCACGGCATGAGCTCCACCCTCTCGGCCCGCGTCAACCCGGTGCGACCTGTCCCGAAGGACAGCTGACGACGAGCCCCATGACCGAGCTCGCCCGCACCCTCGCCCACCTCGATCGTCTGGTCGGCTTCGACACCCGCAACCCCCCGCGCGCCATCGACGACGCCGGCATCTTCGCCTACCTCCGCGCCATGCTCGCGGCCTGCGGCCTGCACTGCGAGCTGCACGACCTCGGCGACGGCTGCCTCTACCTGCTCGCCACCCGCGGCGAGCCGCAGCTGCTGCTCAACGTCCACGTCGACACCGTCCCCGCCGACCCCGCGTGGACCGGCGACCCCCTGCGCCTCGCCGTCAACGACGACCGCGCCGTCGGCCTCGGCGCCTGCGACATCAAGGGCGCCGCCGCCTGCCTGCTCACCGCCCTCGCCGACACCCGCGGCCCCGCGGCCCTGCTGTTCTCGTCCGACGAGGAGGCCGGCAGCAGCCGCTGCGTCCGCACCTTCCTCGCCCACCACCGCTTCGCCGAGGTCGTCGTCGCCGAGCCCACCCGCTGCGCCGCCGTGCTCGAGCACCGCGGCATCGGCACGGCCACGATCGACTTCACCGGCACCGGCGGCCACGCCTCGGCCGCGCGCGCCCTCCACGACAGCGCCGTGCACGAGGCGGTGCGCTGGTCCAGCCGCGCCCTCGATCCGCGAGCGCCCACGTCGATCGCGGCGACGGACCGCTCCGCGGCCTGCGTCTCAACCTCGGCAGCATCGAGGGCGGCCAGAAGGCTAACATGATCGCCGCCACCGCCCGCGTGCGCTTCGGCCTGCGCCCGCCGCCCGAGCTCCCGCCGAAGGCCGCCCTCGCCGAGCTCGCCGCCCTCGCCGACCCCGCCCGCAGCCGCTTCACCCCCGGCTTCCTCGCCCCGCCCCTGCCCGCCAGCGGCCCCACCAAGCTCAGCGAGTCGCGCACAAAGTCCCGCGCCCTCGCCGATCGCCTCGGCCTCGCGATCGGCCCCGCCGTCGACTTCTGGACCGAGGCCGCCCTGTTCTCCGCCGCCGGCGCCACCGCCCTCGTCTACGGCCCCGGCGACATCGCCCAGGCCCACAGCGCCGGCGAGTGGGTCGCCCTCGCCGACCTCATCCACGCCACCGCCGACTACCGGCGGATCCTCGCGCAGTAGTGCCGTAGGTAGAAGGACCCCGCCGTGCTCTCGACCCGCGAGCTCATCGTCAAGCTGCTCAGTAACTTCGGCGGCCGCAAGGAGGTCGACCAGTACCTCAAGCAGTTCGCGAAGGTCGAGCAGAAGCGCTTCGCCGTCATCAAGGTCGGCGGCCGCCTCCTCGCCGACGAGCTCGAGGCCCTCGCCACCTCGCTCAACTTCCTGCATCAAGTCGGCCTCACCCCGGTCGTCGTCCACGGCGCCGGCCCGCAGATCGCCGCCGGCCTCGCCGAGGCCGAGCTCGACCCCGCAGACTGGGCCCAGCGCAGCTCCCCCCGCGCGCTCGAGGTCGTGCGCCGCGTGTTTCGCCGCGAGAACCTGCGCCTGGTCGACACGCTCGAGGAGATGGGCGCCCGCGGTCGACCGATCGTCGGCGGCGTCTTCGAGGCCGAGCTCGACGGCAGCAGCGCCCACCTCACGCGCGTCCACACCGACGCGATCGAGTCGAGCATCCGCGCCGGCTACATGCCGGTGCTCGCCAGCCTCGGCGAGACCGCCGGCGGACAGATCGTCGACCTCGGCCCCGACCTCGCCGTCTCGGCCCTCGCCCGCCTCCTGCAGCCCTACAAGATCGTCCTCCTGCGCGCCGCGGGCGGCCTCTGCGACGAGTTCGGCGACCTCATCAGCGCCATCAACCTCGCCGAGGACTACGAGCCCATGCTCGCCGAGCCCGGCCTCGCCCCCGCCACCCGCCACAAGCTGGAGCTCAGCCACGCCCTGCTCGAGGATCTCCCGCGCAGCTCCTCGGTCTCGATCACCTCGCCCGATCTCTTGGCCCGCGAGCTGTTCACCCACAAGGGCTCCGGCACCCTGGTCCGCCGCGGCGAACGCATCGTCCTCCACCCGGACCTCAGCACCGTCGATCGCCCGCGCCTCGCCGAGCTGCTCACCGCCGCCTTCGGTCGCCCACCCGTCGCCGACTACTTCGAGCGCAAGCAGTTCTGGCGGATCTACCTCGCCGACTCCTACCGCGCCGGCGCGGTGCTCACCCACGACGGCCCGGTCCCCTACCTCGACAAGTTCGCCGTCACCAGCGAGGCCCAGGGCGAGGGCATCGGCGGCTCGCTGTGGCAGCGCCTCGCCCGCGACGTCCCGCGCCTCTACTGGCGCGCCCGCATCGACAACCCGATCAACCCCTGGTACTTCCAGCGCGCCGACGGCAGCTACAGCCGCGGGCCCTGGACCGTCTTCTGGAGCGGCCTCACCGACTTCCCGGCGATCCAGGACTGCATCGAGCGCGCCCTCGCCGAGGCGCCCACGCTGGGGCCGGCGCACTCGCTCGGAGGCGCTGAATGATCGCCCTGCGCTTGCACTTCACTGGGCTCGTCCGACCGCTTGCTGGGCTCGTCCGACGACCGCGGGGCGAGGCTGCCCGGGCCGGGGAGCGGGGGCCAGCGGACAGCGGGTCCCTGCGACGCGGGTCCTCCCGGAGCACGTGCTCGCCGCCCCATCTGTCCCGAAAGACAGACTCATTTCACCGACCCTGTCACTCCTCATCGGACGGACGAGGGGGCGCCTGCGCGCGAGCCCCGGGTCCTCCCGCTGCTTCCCGTGTCCACCGGCCCCTGCTCCCCGGACGAACATCGTCGGCGCCCCGCTCATGGCGATGCAGCAGGCTGCCGCGCGTCCCAACGATCACGATCACGACACCGCAGGTCTCCGGCCACGCGACAAGGAGCACGCTGCGACCCGCGGGGCGATGCATCGGGCTGCCGCGCGTCGCAACGATCACGATCACGACACCGCAGGCCTCCGGCCACGCGACAGCAACCGAGCTGCGACCAGCGGGGCGCCCATGACCGCCAGTGTCGGCCTCGTCGGCGCCCGCGGCCACGTCGGCGCCGAGCTCGTCCGCCTGCTCGCCGGCCACCCGCAGCTGCGCCTGGCCCACGCCGCCTCGCGCCAGGATCTCGGCCGCCCGCTGCCTGGATCCGACATTGTCCTCGAGGACATGTCCCCGGAGACAGTCGCTAGCTGGCCCGTCGACGTCGTCATCCTCGCCCTCCCGAACGGCCACGCCCCCGCCTACGCCGCGACCCTCCCGCGCCCGATCGTCATCGACCTCTCCGCCGACCACCGCTTCGACCCCGCGTGGGTCTACGGCCTGCCCGAGCGCAACCGGGCCCGCATCGCCGGCGCGCGGCGGATCGCCAACCCTGGCTGCTACGCCACCGGCATCCAGCTCGGCCTCGGCCCCGCGCTCCCGCTGCTCGCCGGACCACCGATGGTCTTCGGCGTGTCCGGCTACAGCGGCGCCGGCACCACCCCCTCGCCGCGCAACGACCCCGCCCGCCTCCGCGACAACCTCCTCCCCTACGCCCTCACCGGCCACCTCCACGAGCGCGAGGCCAGCCATCAGCTCCGCCGCCCGCTGCACTTTGTCCCCCACGTCGCCGCGTGGTTTCGCGGCATCAGCCTGACCATCACCGTCCCGCTCATCCGCCCGATCAGCGCCGCCGATCTGTTCGCCCGCTACCGCGACGCCTACGCCGACGAGCCGCTGGTCCACGTCGGCGCGGCCATCCCCGAGGTCCAGGCCGCCGCCGGCCGCCACGACCTCGCGATCGGCGGCTTCGCCGTCGACGACCGCCACGCCGTCCTCGTCGTCACCCTCGACAACCTCCTCAAGGGCGCCGCCAGCCAGGCGCTGCAGAACATCAACCTCGCCCTCGGCCTGCCCGAGCGCCTCGGAGTCCCGCATGACCCGCCCCTCTCGTCCGCTGTGGGATAAGGGCCAGGCCGCCCTCGACGTCGCCGCCCAGCGCTTCTGCGCCGGCGACGACGTGCTCCTCGACCGCGCCCTGCTCCCGCACGACCTCCGCGCCTCGCGGGCCCACGTCGCCGGCCTCGCCCGCATCGGCGTCCTCAGCGACCACGAGTCCGCCCAGCTGATCGCCGGCCTCGACGAGCTCGCGGACCTCGTCGCCCGCGGCGCGTTCATCCTCGACGACCGCTTCGAGGACGGCCACTCCGCGATCGAGCACTTCCTCGGCGAGCGCCTCGGCGACATCGGCCGCAAGGTCCACACCGGCCGCAGCCGCAACGACCAGGTCCTGGTCGCGATGCGCCTCTACCTCCGCGATCAGCTCGCCGCCCTCGCCGACCGCTGCCTCGACCTCGCCGCCGCCTGCCTCGCCCGCGCCGACGCCACCACCGAACTGGCCATGCCGGGCTACACCCACCTGCAGCGCGCCGTCCCGACCTCCTTCGCCGCCCTGCTCGCCGGCCACGCCGAGGCCCAGCTCGACGACGTCGAGGTCGCCCGCGCCGCCGCCCGCAGCCTCGACGCCTGCCCGCTCGGCACCGCCGCCGGCCACGGCGTCAACCTCCCGCTCGACCGCGACGGCGTCGCCCGCGAGCTCGGCTTCTCGCGCGTCCAGGTCTCGCCAGTCAACGCCCAGAACAGCCGCGGCAAGCACGAGCTGCTCGCCGTCCAGGCCCTGCATCAAGCGCTGCTCGACCTGCGCCGCCTCGCCTGGGACCTCTCGCTGTTCGCCACCGCCGAGTTCGGCTTCGTGCGCCTGCCCGACGCCTACACCACCGGCTCGTCGATCATGCCCAACAAGCGCAACCCCGACGTCGTCGAGCTGCTGCGCGCATTGCCGGCCCTCGCCGAGGGCGCCATGGTCGAGCTCTCCGCCCTGCTCTCGCTCCCCAGCGGCTACCACCGCGACCTCCAGGCCAGCAAGGCCCCGACCCTGCGGGCCTTCGAGCGCGGCCTCGCCGGCCTCGCCCTCGCCCCCGCCCTCGTCGCCAGCCTCGAGCTCGACCCGGCCCGCATGCGCGCCGCCATCGACCCCGCCCTCCACGCCACCGACCGCGCCATCGAGCTCGCCACCGCCGGCATCCCCTTCCGCGACGCCTACCAGCAAGTCGCCGCCGAACTGCACAGCAGCCTCACAGGCCGCAGCCCCGAGCACAGCCTGCACGCCCGCGTCAGCCTCGGCGGCGCCGGCAACCTCGGCCTCGATCGCCTCCACGCCCGCCTGCAAGCCCTGCGCGGCGATTGATAGTACATGCCCGCCGAGCCCGAGCGGCGTCAGATCCTCGGTCAGGCGTCGCTGAGCGCGGCAGACCAGGCCCGCCTGAAGCCTGGCCCGTTCTTCATTTCCCGCTTGCTCGCTTGCCTCTTCCTCGGGGTTTCGCATCAAGGATGACAACACTCTCTCGGAGTTGAGGCTTCTCTCCTGCGAGCGCCTCCCAACGGTTCCAGTGTTGGCCGGATGTTCTCAAATAGCGAAGCACGCCCACCTCGCGCAGAAACCAGCCTGATCGCATTCCAATCTCAGCCAGGATGAGATCCACCGGGATCTCAACGCCGGCATAAGCTGACGTCGACACGACCAACCACAGGCTTGCATCGGGCTTCGCAAGACGCCGAAGCGACAATAGAACTTGGGTCATGTCCTCAAAATAAGCCTGGACCATCAACGGAATTCGCTGTGACCAGAGTTCCTTGCTGACGGATCTTAACTTCTCGATCCGGGATCTATACAGGGTGCCGAAATCGTCCAGCGTGGGTTTCGGCCACTCGACTTGAACATGTGAGCGAAGCGTCCGGAGACGAACGACTCGTAGCGCCTCGTTCGAGTCCACAAACTTGCCTAGAAAGAGCTCAGGCCGATAGACATCAGAGTAGTCAAACGAGTTGAGGTAGGGAGGTGAGGTTACGCAGACGTCGAACGGCTCAAAATCCTGCGACAGTCGTTGACGACAGTCTCCGCGTACGATCCTGCTCCCGTCAGCCGACGCCGTGTTTTTCAGATCCTCAGCGATGACAGCAACGCGATTGCGGAGAGCCTCGACCACGTCTTTGCCACCAAACTTCAAGCCTTCCCAATCTTTGCGATAACGAAGGCACTTGCCATCTCGGACAGCATTGCATGCATCCATCGCAGCGCCCAAGAGACTCAAACGGAGAAGAGAACGAACATTTGGCGGCTCGTCCTCACTCGCATGCCATCCCGCCTCAAACGAGCGTAACACACTGCGATTAAATAGCCACTTGTCTGCCCCCCCCCCGCTTGAGAAGGTTGAGTAGCTCTCTAATGGGCTTGGAACGCCCGCGGACATCTTCCGAATCACACGATCAGTGCCACGCGCGAAAAGATATGGCTTGGTTTGCACCAGCTTGGTCCGCGAGACAAACGCCAGAAATGGGTTGACCTCTAGCCCAACACCCCGATGCCCGAGAGATGCAGCAGCCAATGGTACCGTCCCGCTTCCACAGAACGGATCAACGACGACCATTTTCTCGGGGTCGGATGCTCGCTAATGGCACGCTCGACCAGCTTCGGCGAGAACCCTCCTTGATGACGTACCATCGATGGCGTGCAGCAGTGGTGGAATGCGTTCCGTTAGAACAGCCGCTATCTTAAGGTCGAACGTCTCGTTGATGAATTCAAACATCGCAAACCGGCTCTAGGAAAAGACGTACCGGCTCTTCAAAATCGTCACGAAGCTGGTGGTAGGCCGGATCGTAACTGATTTCTTCGTTGAGGTAGTGAAAACCTTGGGTGCGCTTAATCGACTTGTCGTTGGGCTTTGTACCACGGCGGCGACCATCGTAGACGACGAGATAGCCACGGGTGCGGTGCTTGGGTGCCCTAGCCTTGTTGGCGTCGAGGTACTCCGCCAGTTGCTTCGCCCCGTCGCGCGCGCGGACCGCTGAGTACTCGGTCGAAACAGCTCCGTCGGAGTGAACGGATTTTCCAAGCCACTTGATCTCGATAAGCGCGAGCCGATTCGTGTGCATGAACGTGACCTTGATGTCGACCGGGTGCGTTTCATCCACGATCTGTTCCGGACGAGGCTCTGTACCTCGAAGTGAGGAGACCAGAAACTGAGTCAAGGACTTGCGCATGTAGATCTCAGGCTTCTCTCGGAAGAAAAGCCGCTTCGAATCATGCCACGCACGCGCGAGAATCTCACAAACCGAATGGCGGGCCAAAACCGCGCGGTAATGTTCCAGCGCTTCCCTAAGCTTGCTAAAGGTGGGAATTGCGAAGACGCTTAGGCACCCCTCGTACCACTTTTCTACGACGCGGACTTCGTTCTTTGCGTAGAAGCGCTCCATTGCGTTGTCGTACTCGTAGACGATTGCGGTCGCAGCAAGTTCGGCAATGGGTGTCATTAGATGTTGTTTCCAGAGCAACATCTCTCCATTGTCGAGAAGTTGCAGAATGGCAGGTCCGACAAGATCTTGCGCCAAATTCTCCATGCGTCTGACGCGCATGGCACCGGCAACAGGAAGTGGACGTGATGTGTCATCAAGCGTCTTGAAGACCAAGAACCGCTCACTCTGAGTCTCGGGTGGCACCTGATCGTAAATACGGTGTAGGCTCTTCAACAGTTGTTTCAAAACCTGGACTCCTTGAGATCCATGTTGTTGAAGGATCATCGTGGCGTAGAGTTGAGCCACGATATTTTGCATTGCTTCGCGGTCGTGCATCAACCAACCTCCGAAGGGACGACTTCACGACGCGGCAGTCGGCTGAGGTATGACAGCCATGTTACCGCCGGTATCATGAGTTCTTTGACCTGAACTCCGATCGCCTCACTCAGCGCACCAAACTGGTCGTAGAGAGTTTGCAGATCTGAATCCTCAAGGAGTGCACGCGTCGTCGCCAATTGCGCAGCGCGATCAAGTGCGGACTCGCGCGAGAGTGCGTCGCGTAAGACGCCGACGGGCAGTGCGAGGACGCTGTCACAGGCGCCAGTAAGGTATGCCTCTCTCCAGGCATTCTGTGATAACCCTTGCTGAATCCCGTATTCCTGCTTTCCGATCTCGCTAAGCGTGAGCAGGTCGTCCGTCACAGAGAGCATCCCCGAGGCTTCCAACTGCTCGATTGAAGCATCAAGGGCCGGGCTAAGCGGGGATCCATTTGCTGTTCCGGCGAAGAGGTATCCCCAGTCGGCGACCGGTTTTCCATCGTAAAGTGACAACACGCATGCAAGGTAGGCAAACAGATGCACCTCCGGTTGCCTGACGCCCTCGAGCGGCTCAGTCAAATGGGAGACCAGCGAGAGAGTGTCGTAAACTGCCTCGGTACTGAAGATCATGCGGAGCGCTTCTTTCCGCTGTCCAAGCAGCGTTCGATGGCATCATAAGCTTCTCGGAAAAGAACTTCCTGCTCGGACTGCACTTTTGAAAGTTCGGCCCAACTGGTCATACGTTCCAGGACCATTTTTGACCGTCCAAGTTTTTTTGCAAGGGAGATGAGAAGTCTGGAAGTGTTGATGTTGGCTGTCATGATCATGGGAAACCCGCGACTCGCAAACATCGCCAGCATGTCGCCAGCTCGGTTCTCGTACGCGATGTCAAGAGAGCCTTCCGGCGTATCAATAAAGAGCGTAGCCTTATCCTCCGCGGCAGACATGTACTGCGCGAGCGCCATACGAAGAGCAATGTCGACGAAAAAACGCTGACTCTCCGACAATTGATGGAAACTGCGCCGGGCACTTCCTTTTATATCTACAATGAGGGCGATGCTGGGATTGTTTTGTGTCGCTTCCATCCGGATATCGAATCCAAGACCGAGAAATTGAAACGCGAGATCCCGGAAGAGAGGAACAAACGCGACCTCGGCGGCCTTGTACCGTAAGGCCAGAACGTCCTGCAATCTGCGCAGTTCGCGTCGCTTTTCATCTCTCTTCTGGTACGCCTCCCGTTTGCGTGCGAGGAAATCATCCATCTGAGCTCGGTAATTCGCCATCATATCAGCAAGGCTGTTTGGCTCCGAGCCAAC
>NZ_JADJNN010000032.1 GCF_016714285.1 Nannocystis sp.
GCCAGGTACTCGACCGCAGCGCCCAACGCCGAGCCCGCGCCAAACTGCTCGGCTAGCAGCTACGTCTGGCCGCACTCCACCGTCAACACCTCAACCGGCCGGGACAGCGGTGCTCTGCACCCGATGGCCGCCGCCAGCGGACGTGTCAGGTCGTGCTTGCAAGATCTCGTACGATCCTGTACGATCTGACACCATGAAGCCCCTGAAGCCGATGAAGGTCAACTACCTGGCGCTGCGGGTCATCCGCGAGCTGTCGGGCGCAAGCCAATCGGGAGTCGCCGCGGCGGTCGGCATGGAGCGGGCCAACTACGCCCACATCGAAGCCGGTCGGCGGCCCGGAACCGCCGAGCAGATCGTGAAGATTGCCCGGGCGCTGCGAGTCCCCGTCGGCGCTATCGCCGTGATGGGCGCTGAAGTGCTGGTCGACGCCGAGGCAGTCGCCTGATGAACGGTCAGCTTGCTCTCGACATGACCGCCGGCCCCCTGTACCGGCCGACCGACCCTGACACCAGCCGCGACGCCGCCGTGCTCGCGTTGGAGACCGCCGAAACCCTCCGCGACCGTTGCCTCCAAGCACTCCGCGCCGCCGGCGAGCACGGCCTGACCGACTTCGAGACAGCCGAGATCGTCGGCCGTCAACAGACCAGCACGGGCAAGCGACGGCTCGAACTCGAACGAGCCGGGCTCGTCGCACCCCGGCTCGTCATCGACCCGCAGACGCTGGCGCTGATCCCTGACCGCCGCCCGACCCCATCCGGTGCGACCGCGATCGTGTGGGTCGCTGTCGAGCACCAGCGCGCCAACGCCGGGGGGCACTGACCATGCCTCGTGTTCGTCGCCGTCATGTCGAGCCGCAGACCCTGTGCGCCGAGGACGCCGCCACCTACTGCGGGATGGGCGTCAAAACCTTCCGCGCCGAGGTGCAGGCCGGGACCGGGCCGCGCCCGTGGAACCCGCGGTTGCATCGTGACCCGGATGCGCGGGTGATGCTCCGGTACGCGGTCGGTGATCTCGACGAGTGGATCGCCGCCAGGTCGTTGGACCCGTCGGTGTCCGCCAAGTTCGCCGCCGTTCCCGCTCCTCCCCCTGCGGTTGAGCGGCGGCTGCCCGGCCAGGGTGCACGCTCCTGGCCGGGCATGACTCGCAGGCAGGTGCGGCGTGAGCGCCGTCCTCACTCTCACCATGCCGGCCCGTGACCTTCGGCGGGTCGTCAAGACCGTCGCTCCCGCCGCGGAGCGGTACGACGATTCTCGGCCGGCGCTCAACGCGGTGAGTATCACCCGCGACCCCGCCAACGGTGTCGAGTTCACCGCGACCGACCGCTGCCGGCTCCACACAGTCCAGATTGCGGACCATGTGGAACGGGCGTGGGTGCAGGACGGCTCGGCCGACACGTGCGCCGGTCTCGTCCCCGCCTGGTGGCTCCGTCGGTGGGCGCGTGAGAGGACCGCCGAGTCAGGGTCAGCGACCCTGACGATTCACGGCGACCGCGCCTCGATCGAGTGGGGCGCGGAGTCGCGGACGACGACGCTCGTCCCCGGCGACTTCCCCGACTGGAGGAAGCATCTCGCGGGCGTGCTCTCCGACGCGGAGGGCGAGGTCAGCGTCACGTCCCCGACAGCGATCGGGTACAACCCTCGCTTCCTCTCGGCGTTGATGAAGGCCGCCGCGCGCTGGGGTGCCTGTGCTGGCACCCCGCACCCCCTGCGGGTCCAGAGGTTCGACGCTGCCAAGTCGCTCCAGGGGACGGTCGTCAACCCCGAGCTCGGGCGACTGCTGCTGCTGTTGATGCCCGTTCGATTCAGCGACGGTGGCCCGTCGTGAACGCCCGTGTCCCGTACCGGCCGGGTCTGATCCGGTCCACGAGCGGCAGCGGGCTCGTTGCCGAATTCGACGCCGACCTGGCGTTGTGGCGTCACCTGTACCGGGTGTTGCGCCGCGCGGGTGTGCCCGCCTGGAAGGCCCGCTACGACTTGTGGACGCTGGCGTTCGACGCTTGCACGGCCGCCGAGTACGTGTCGGTCTTGCAGCACCGCACCGAGGTAGGCGCGGCGGCGCACCGCACACGGTTCCTGGTCGCCCGGCAGCGCCGCATCGAGACGGGCGTGTCGTGAGTCTGCTCCGTTTCGTCGCGTTCGGGCTGGTCGAGGCCGGCGTGCTCGTGGTGCTCGCCGTTGCCGGCGGGCTCGCCGGTCAGACGATCGGCGCAGCCGCGGCACGACGGGCAACCAGGAACCGTGTGCGCTGCGCCCGCCGGCCACGACAGGTGATCGACGGCTGGACCCAGCCACAAGTCGACAGGGAAGTACGAGACATCTTCGAACGGGAGGGACTGCGATGAGCATCATCGTCAAGACACAGGCCGAGTTGGACGCCGCGATCGCGGCCGGCAGCCAGGGCATCATCATCGACTCACCGGCCGGCGTGTGGCTATCCGTTGGTGGCTCGGCCACCGTCTGGGCGTCGGGCTCGGCCACCGTCGAGGCGTCGGGCTCGGCCACCGTCGAGGCGTGGGGCTCGGCCACCGTCCGGGCGTCGGACTCGGCCACCGTCGAGGCGTCGGGCTCGGCCACCGTCCAGGCGTGGGGCTCGGCCACCGTCCGGGCGTCGGACTCGGCCACCGTCCAGGCGTCGGGCTCGGCCACCGTCGAGGCGTCGGGCTCGGCCACCGTCCGGGCGTCGGACTCGGCCACCGTCGAGGCGTCGGGCTCGGCCACCGTCCGGGCGTGGGGCTCGGCCACCGTCCGGGCGTCGGGCTCGGCCACCGTCCGGGCGTCGGGCTCGGCCACCGTCCAGGCGTCACCGCTCGTCGCCGTCTATCTCCACTCCGGCCGAGCCGTAGTCCACGGCGGCACCCTCATCGACCTCACCGCCATCACCGAGACAGATCCGGTCACATGGTGCGCCGTCCACGGCGTAGCTGTCACGGATGGGATGGCGAGCCTCTACAAAGCGACCGACGGCGACCTGACGGCCGGACACAGTTACCGGCCGGTCCGCTACGACGTAGGGACCGAGCCAGTCGCCCCGGACTTCGACGCTCGCAGCGAGTGCGGTGGGAGGCCTGCATCTGTCACCCACGACGGGCCAGGCGACCACATACCGGTCTGATGCCTCCCGGTGGGTGCGGGTCGAGGTCCCGGTTGGTGAGATCGTGCCGATCCCGTCGCTGCTGTCGGGTGCGGTCGCGAAGTGCAAGGTGCGGACGTGTCGTGTGGTCGCTGAAGTTGACCGGGATGGCCGGGAGATCGCTCGATGACCGCCGAACGCTTGGTGGACGTCTGGGCTGCCGACGTGGCCCGGCGGGCGCGGCACCACGCCGCCGTGATCGCTGCCGCCCACCGGGCGGTGGCCGTGGTGCTCGACACCGACCCGACCCCGCCGCACGGGATCGCCCGGCCGATGCTGCGCCGCGTGGACGGGGGACGGTCATGAGCCCGGTCGCCGTGCTGTGTGAGTCGCGCACCGCGCAGATCCTCGCCACCGCCAGGACGGAGGCGCACGCCCGCTACACGCTGGCCGCGGAGCGCACCAAGGGCCGCGGTGACCGGTTCGCGGCGCGCATCCTGGCCGGACCACCGAAGGACTGGCGGCCATGACCGCTGTACGTGAAGACGGATGCCCCCCTGATCCCGTGGAGGACGACATGACCGCCAGGGCCGACGCGGTCAGTTGGCTCCAATCGAGAGCGATCCATGCCGGGCAGCCGTTCGAGCTGACCGAGGGCCTAGAACGCTGCATCGCAGTCCTCGCGGCGCTCGGACCGCTCCACAATCTACCCACCTACAGACCGGTGGTGGGTGCTGGCATCATCGTGCGACCCAACCACTTGTCGGTCCTGTACCGGGCTGGCCTGTCGACGTTCGACGGCGACGGACTCACTCGTCTGGTCATCGCCGCCCACCATCACGCCGTCCGCGCCTCACTCTCCCCGTGGTACGCCCACGAGCAGCAACGCCTGTCGCTGATTCTGGGGTCGGACGACGACATCGACGCCGACTGCCCGCCACCGGCAATGCAACTGGACCTCCACGCCCGCACACGTTCCGGGTCCCCATACGACCGGCACCCCACCATCGAGCACGCCCTAACCCGGGCGAGGCCGACATGACCGCCAACCCGTACATGGGCCTGTTCGACGACCCGGAGCGTGTCGACCTCGCGGACGGTGGCTGCGGGCACGGCGGCGTCGACACCCACACACACGACCCTGTCGCCACCGATCAGCCACGCGTCACCGTCGGGTCACGCTGGACCGACAGCCAGGGCGACACCTGGACCGTGCTCGGGTTCCAGCAGGGCCGCGTCCTCGTCGACAGCGGTGAGGGGCTGCCGGTGACGATCCATCGGGCCGCGTTCGGGACCACTCTGCGCCCGGCCGAACTCCCGGGCCAGCTCGACATTTTGGCAGAGCGATGAGCGCCGAACGGGGCATGCGCCACTCCCCACCGCACACCCCACACCGAGCACGGCGGTGAGCGATGACCGCCAACCAACCAACCAAGGAGAGAACAATGAGAAAGATCCTGACCGCCGCGGTGGCGCTAGCGGCCGTCCTGGCGGTACCCGCTGTCACGTCGGCGCACCACTCGACGCACACCGTCACGGTCGAGTGCACGGCCCCGGGCGTGTGGTCCGCTGAGGTCACTGTCGTCTACCCGGCGGAGGGCGCTGGCTGGTCGGCCGGGCCGATGACCGTCACCGCCGGTGACGTGGTCAAGACAGCGGCCGAGCCCGGCGACAGTGTGACGTTCGCGTCGGGGCCGCTGACGGCGGGCTCGTGGGCGCTGACGTTCGTCGTCCGGTGGGCGAACGGGGTGACGCAGCGGCCTGTGACGGTGACCGCGACGAGGCCCGACGGGTGTGTGCCGAGCACGACACCGCCGACGGATCCGCCTGTGACGACGCCCCCGACAGATCCGCCAGTTACCACCCCGCCGACCGACCCGCCAGTGACCACACCGGCCACGGATCCGCCTGTCACCACACCGCAGACGGACCCGCAGCCGACGACCCCGCCGACCGACCCGCCCGTCACGACCCCGCCGACGGATCCTGCCGTCACGACACCGACTACACCGCCGACGGATCCTGCGGTGACCACCCCGGCCACCGACCCGGCCCCGACCACGCCCGACACCACGCCCGGTACTGAGCCGCCGAGCACGACCCCCGACACCGACCCGGCAGGCACCACCCCCGCCACCGTCCAGACCGGCCCGTCTGTGCCGCCAGGCCCGCAAGGGACGCTGCCCGCCACCGGCCCGGCCGCAGCCACCAGCGCCATCGCCGCCACAGCAGCAGCACTCATCCTCATCGGGCTCGTCGCACGGCGGCTCGCGCGATGACCGCCACCATGCCCGCGCCGAACGAGACCGACTGCCAGACCACGATCATCCACGCCGCCCGCACCCTCGGCTACCGGGTACACCACCAGCGGCCCTCAGTCAGCCGCGCCGGCCGCTGGGCCAGCGCCATCCAAGGTGACCCCGGATGGCCCGATCTCGTCATCTGCGGACACGGCCGCCTGTGGGTCATCGAACTGAAGCGGCACGGCAACAACCCGACCGCCGACCAGGTGTCGTGGCTGACCGCGTTGACGCGGGCCGGGGTCGATGCCCGGCTCGTGATCGTCCCCGACCATCAGCAGGCGCTCATCGACGAGCTTGCACGACACGCACGGAGCACACCATGAGCATCACCATCTACGGCTACAACGACGACCTGATCGAGGTCGTGAAGG
>NZ_JADJNN010000033.1 GCF_016714285.1 Nannocystis sp.
TGAAAGTTCCGATCCAGTTGGATCCAATTAGCTGTAGTCACGATTTCCCTCCGAGGGAATGAGCAATAATTGTCGCATGCTATCGAGATCGAGCGATTTCGTCCATTATCGGTTAACGTCGCACGCGACGTTAACCTCTCTCTCGCTCCTGGGTCAACAGGCTGGCCCGCACGGGGCGGCGGCAGGCAGGGTCTCGCTCGCAAGGGACCGCGCGGCGGCATCGAAGTGTCGCCGGGCGGGCTCGCCGTACTGCCGAGTTTCCTTCCGGAGGGTTCGCCAAAGCGGGGGGCGTGACGCTGCTCGCCGACCCAGCGGCCTACCACAACTCGCACGGAAGTACTGCTGCATCGCGCGTCACGCGCCGCCGCGCCGCGCCGCGGCCCACGACCACATACACCCGGCCGAGCACGGCCAGGGCCCGCGGCCTCGGCCGCGGCTGGGCTCACTCCCGGGTCCGAGGCTGACCCGCTACGGTCAAGCTACAGTAGAGCTGGCGACTACTTCATCCGCCGACCGATTGGGGGGCGCTACTTACGGCGGCCGGCCGCCGGAGGACCCGAAGTGGCTCGCCGCGGCGGTCACTACGTTGGTGCGGGTCTGTGAGCGCTGTGCCCCAAACGGTTTGGGATCGTCGGTATGGGTCTGTTTCCAAAGACACGTCGCGCGCGGACCTGGATCGGCGCCCTGTAACGGGCGAGTCGCCTGGACCTGGCGGGGGATCGCGCCTTGCTCGAAGCTAACTGCCACTTTTCCGGGCACGGGACTTCCGATCCGCCCCGACCTTCGTGCGTCCACGTGGCTGCGTGGCGGCGGTACCTGCCTCTTCGCCGAGCGCCTGCCCAAACGCCCGCAGCAACGCACCCTCCTCGCCGCCGAGCAACTCGCAGAGCGCATCGAGCGTGCCGAGCGTCGGTGCGAGCACCGCGCGTTCGTAGCGGCTGATCGTGTTCGCCGACACGGCCTCGACCCCGAGCGCCTCGGCCAGACGCGTCTGTAGCCCGGCCTGAGACAAGCCACTGCGCTCGCGGGCACGGCGTAGCAACGCCGCGAGCTCCGCCCGCACGTGGTTGTCGCGAGTCTCGCCTGATGAACGGCGTGCCAAGGCGTCCGGATGGTAGTCGTCCGGACCTTGCGCGCCTAGAACCTTAAACGATTAGCCTTCTGCAGTCTAGTCTTTAAAAGACTATACTAACGGTCGAGGACATCCATGACTTCTCCGCAGACACCGGAAAATCAGTCAGCGAGCCCAGCACCCGGCTACACCGCCACCTTCCACCTCCCCGACGGCTCCCGCCTCATCGTCGCGGTCGCCGGCGCGGTCGCCTTCTCCTGCGGAGGCGACCAGGGCTCGACGCGGCTGGTCGTCCTCGGACCAGACCGTCGCGTACGCGCCCGCGGCGACCTCGACGCGCTGCTGCGCCGGGCCGGGCTCGGGTGACCGACCGCGGGCCACCACACGACCCCGAATACCGGGCGTGTGGGCCTCCGAGGACGAGTACATCCGCGAGCAGATCGCCGAGCACCTGCCGCGCTTTCTCGTCTGGCTGCTCGCTCGTTGCGACCCGGAGCGGCTATGTGCGGGTTACACCGCCGGTCGACTGCGCCTGTGGTCGACGCCCGCGCCGCACGGGCGCGTTCACGTGTACGAGTCGGACGCGCAGTAGCCTGGACGCCGGCTGTGGTTAGCGAGACGATGCCGGCTCGTCCTCCGCACCATACGCGGGGGCGAACGGAGCCGCATGAGTGTACATGACACGATCCTCGGCCACCTCGTCGGGTGGGGCCTCTCGCGCCGCTATGAGGACGCCGCGACGGAGGGCCTCGCGTTCCTCCTCCAGCGTCACCCGCAGGTGCGCGAGCGCCTCGTCACCCTCCTGCGCGCCGCCCAGCCCGGCCTCCCGGGCGACCTGCGCTTCGCCACGCAGGAGCTGTTCGCCGCCGGCCGCCCCGACATGTGCGGCCGCCACGGCGACGCCGTACGGGTGCTCGTCGAGAGCAAGTTCTGGGCGGCCCTCACCGATAACCAGCCGGTCGGCTACCTCGGGAAGCTCGCCGAGGAGCCCGCCCCCACCCTGCTGCTGTTCATCGTGCCCGAGCGCCGCCGCGTGTACCTGTGGCGCGAACTGCAGGAGCGCCTGAAGGCGGCGGGCATCGGCCATCACTCCGTCGGCGACGACCTCGTCGAGATCTCCGGCCGTGACCCCAGCCAGCGCCTCCAGATCACCAGCTGGTCGGCCCTGCTCAAGGCGCTCGCTGGCGGCCCCGACGACGATGCTCGTGCCAACCTCGAGCAGCTCGCCGGGGTCTGCCGGATCGCCGACGACAGCGAGGCCCGCCCGCTCGTGCGCGAGGAACTGACCGACCCCCAGGTCCCGGCGCGCATGATGCAGTATGTGGATATCGTGAGGGGCGTCGTTGACCGCGGCTGCCCCGAGGTGTTTCGCAGCGCGGGTGGTCGCAACAGCTTCTATTGGTATGCGACCGGCGAGAAGATCCAGTTCGCCTGGGACAACGCTCCGGGTGCCTGGCTTGGCGTCGACCTCGTGCGCTGGCGAAGGTACGCGAATGGGCCGCTTTGGCTGCACTTCGACTGGCAATGGGGCCAGGCGCGTGTCGTCAGGGACCGCCTCGAGGTGTGGGCCGCCGCGCAGGGGCGGGCGTTGTGCGACACGGACGAGGGCGTGATGCTCCACCTCGATCTGCTCGTCGAGCGCGAGCAGGCCGTGGTCATCGACGATGTGATCGCCCAGCTGCGCACGATCGGCGCCCTGCTCCGCGGCGCCGTGACTCCCCCGGCGCCTGGCGACGCAAAGCCGTAGCGGTCGGCGGGGAGGCCGCGTTCACCCGTCGCACGCGCACCCGGTCGGCGTGTGGCACTCGCGGTTCGCCGCGATACAGGTGTTCCCGCAGGCGCGCCCGCTGTGGCAGGTCCGACAGCAGCGGGACGGCGCCGGCGAGCTCGGGGCGGGCGCGCTGCGTGGGGCAGGGGCCAGCGGCGTGAGTTCGAGGGAGCGCGTAGACTCGGTCCAGCTGCGCTCGACCGTCGTGACCGACGCCTCCTGAACAATGGTAACCGGCGGCGGCGGCGGACTCGGGTCGGCGGGTTCCTCCGCCTCGGGCTCCTCGGGCACCTCGGCGTCCGCCCGACCGCGACAACCCGCCGCGAAACATGCAGCAGCAACCAGGGCCGTGAGAATGCGCAACGCCTGGGCGCCCCCGCTGCCCGCTCCGCCGCCGACAAAATCGATACGCTGCCCCACGATGCGTCCCCTATTTCTCGCCCTACTATCACTCGCAGCATGTAGCCGCGTCAACAGCGGACAGCCGATCAAGTACCCCGTTGTGCCGAGTGCGGCGCTGGGGACCGGATTCTCCTCGCTCAGTGGTCAAACCGCCGGCAAGTGTGTGGTCCCCAAACCCGTCGAACGGGTCACCGATCGGGTCGACGGCCTCACGGAGGAGATCGTCTACGTCCATAATAAGCAAGAGCTTCTGCGGTCGATCGGCTACTCGGGCGGCGTCAGCTTCGGCCTATTCGGGGTCGGCGTGAATTTCGGCGCCGAATCTATCGACCGCAAATTTCAGTCCAGGAGCACTTCGTTTCTCGTCGTCCAGGCGCGAATCAAGACCGCGAGCCGGACGCTCGGCAAGTATCAGCTCGAGAAGCACGCGGCCGAGACCCTGCGACGGGACGGTCCCGGGAAGTTCTTCGAGCTCTGCGGCGACGGCTTCGTCGCCGAGGAGGAGCAGGGCGGCTATTTTCTCGGCATCATCGCTCTCGAGAGTGTCTCGCGCGAGGAGGCTCGCAGGCTGTCAGGCAGCGGTGGTGTGTCATTTCTGGGCATCGGCGTACAGGGCGGAGCGAGCAGCGAGTCCAAGAATTTCCTCGAGCGTCACAAAGCCCGCTATTTCGTCATCCAGGAGGGCGGGGCCGCGGACGGCGCCGCCTCGCTACAGCCCGAGAGTTCTCTCGACGTCATGCTTCAGCGGGCCAGGCGCTTTCAGGAGACCGTCACCACCGGCAAGGCGGTCACGACCCAGCTGATCATCAAGCCCTATCAGATGACCTCCAATCGCCCGCGCCGCGCCGACCCGTGGGACTTGACCGAGCAGCGCCGCTTCCTGGCCCAGCTGGCGACTCGTTACAGTGAACTGCAACAGGCGGACGCCGAACTGATGGCGAAGCTGGAATCGTCGACCTGCGGCCGAGAGAAGGACAAGGCCAAGGTCGAGAAGCTCCATGCCGAGTACGAGGTGGCGATCCGCGGCGTCAAGCAACGTGCCGAAGATTGCGTGAGAGATCCGAGTAGCGAGTGCAGGGAGCGAGGGCTCGGCTCGGTCGATCCTGCCAGGCATCAGAAGATGATGGCACTGTGTACGATTCAACCGGACCGCCCGTACGTCGCTCGCTCGGGCCTGCTCGGCGGGATGGCCTCACCACCGGCACCACCCTCGCCAAGGCCCGGGGTCGACGCTCCATGCCGCGTGTGGCGGTTCGCCTCCGTGGCGGCGGAAATCTCCCCAAGCAAGCCCGGGGGAGCGCCCTGGGACGCTGATGGTAGCCCGCCGGAGACCGCGTTCGCCTTGTGGCTCGGCGATCGCAGGATCAACTTTCCCACGAAGTCGAGCTACTCGACCGGTGGACCGATCGAAGACGGGCTGGTCAGCGCTGGGGCTTCCGTGAAGGCGGCGTTGACGGACCGCGATGCAATGTTTGACGATCGCATCGCTGACATCAGCAATACCGTCCCGGAGATCCTTCCGGAGGGCACCTTGACGCTGGAGAGCGGCCGAACCTCGGTGACCCTGCGCGGGCGCTGCATCGAATAGGCCGCGATCTCGGGTCCATCCTCCGATCCCGTCTCTCCGACGAACACGCACTGCGGTGTTTTCACCGCAGCGAAGGCCGTATCGTGCCTGTTGCTCGAACGATTGTTCCTCTGGCGTCCGAAATGGCGCTTGCATGCACATCTGCAATGTGATGTTGTACCCTGGTCATGATCGCGCTCGTACCCCTATCACGTCCCGCCGAGGTGCTGCTGTGGGCGGCCCCGATGCCCAGCGAGTCCGAGTTCGTGCTCGAGGATCCGCTCGCGCTCGATTATCTCGGCCAGCAGATCGGGTATTTCCTGCTTCCTGCCCTCACCACCCGTAGCGGCCACGCACAGTATTTCGCGATGGTCCTGTATGGCCTCGACCTGGCCGAGCGCGCGCTCGCAGAATATGGCCTGCCCGACGAGGACCGAACCCGGCACGATCTGTTCGGGCGCTGGGAGCGGCTCTGGGCCCTGGCCCTGCTGGAATCGCATGGTGGCGAGCTCACCCGCGGCCATCCGGACGCCATCCGCGGCGCCCGCGGCGTGGCGAAGGCGTGGGTCTCGGGCGAGCGCCCCCTCCCGCGCGACTATCCGCTGATCTCCCGCCAGAGCGAGCTGGGCGGGCTCGGCGCGTATCTCGTGCCTCTCCGCGATCTCGGCCTCGTCTATCCCGGTAGCCTGCGGGTCACCCCGGCGGCGGTGCCGATCCTCGAGGCCTTCTGGGGCGAGCCCGGGACGATGCACATGCAGCGCTTCGACAACTGGGCGATGCATGTCCTCTCCCCGGCGACCACGCGAGTCGAGCGCAAATTCTCGAACTTCCGTCTGTCCACCCTCGGCGAGCGCTCGCGCCTGAGCAGCATCCTCGGCCGCGAGGCCCAGCAGCGGCGCGTCTTCGAGGCCGTGGTCGAGCGAGCCCCGCCGCCCACGCTCCGCGTCATTCAGCTCGTGGAGCAGGCCGCCAGGCTCCGCATCGACGAGTCCCGCGACATGCTCGTGGCAATGATCGCCGGCCAGTGCGGCCCGGTCGAGCCGCAACTGCGAGATCTCCTGGCGCTCGCGCTTGCCTTCGGCGACGCCGCATTCGCCGTGCGCGACGCGTTCGATGCGGTCTACGGCGACATCACGGAGGCCGGCTTCGCCGCCCCGCGAGCGCAGGTGGTGGCCCGCGTGCTGGCCGGCGAGCGGCATCAGAGATTGCGCGACGCAGCCACGGCGTTGCTCGCGGCGCCGGAGCTCGTCCGCCTCCAGCGCCTGCCGATGCACGGCCGCCTGTTCCTGCGTCTCGCCGAGGACCTTCGTGAGGCGACTCCGGCCGCCGCCCTCGATCATTTGCTGGCCTTTCACCGCCGCGTCCAGCGCGAGCGCAGCTCGGGCGACAGCTGGATCTCCGAGGCGGACGGGGATCTGCAGATCGCACAGACCCGATACACCGGCCACCGATTTGCCGCGCGGTTCCCTGCTTTCAAGTTCAACATTGCCCGCAACCTGCTCGAGACCACGGGCCGGCTCGCCACCCAGGGAGTAAGCAAGTGACCCGACGCTCCACGCCTCCGCGACGCACCGCCCTCGAGTGCCTCGATAACCCCGAGCCGTGCCTGGGCGCGGTCTTCTGCTCATATACCTTCGATCCCCTGTTCTTCGAGTCGCAGATTCTACGCACGATCCTCAAGCTGCAGAGCGACCCCGACGAGCAGACCGTCGACTTCCTGCGCGAGGGGCGTGGGGCGCTGCAGAAGCTGCCCGTGGCATGTTTTGTCGACGCCGACGCGCGCACCCCCGGCCAGCGCCTTCCCTATGACCTGCGGCTCGTCCACGGCCGCGTCTTTCACCCCAAGCTCGCGCTGCTCGTCCACCAGGACCACATCGATCTCCTCCTCGGCTCGGGCAACCTGACGCGCGGAGGATATGGCGACAACACCGAGCTGTGGTTCCCGCGCAAGCTCCGCTTCGACGACCCCGAGACCGCCGTGGTCGCGGACGAGCTCCTGGGGTTCCTCGCCGGTGTCGAGGCCCTGGGTGGTCCGGCGAGTCCCCAGCTCGCCTTGATCCGCGAGGTGCTCACGGCCCGGCTCGTCCGCACGCTGCCCCCACCCGCCACGCGCAGCTTCCAGCTACTGCACTCCGTGGACGCGCCGCTGCTGCCCGCGTTGTTGGAGCTCATCCCGCGCGACGCGGAGATCGTCCGGATCGGCGCCCTCGCGCCCTTCTTCGAGCGTGACGACCAGCAGGCCGCGGATGTCAGCGAGATGCGCTCCCTGATCAGCGAGATCCTGGCCGCGCGCCGCAGCGAGGGTGCTGTCATCGACCTCGGATTCGGCTGGCACGGCGGACCTTTGGGGCCGCCGGCGATCGTTCCGACGCTCGAGCAGGGCCTCGGTCAGCTGTGGGTACGGCGGACTCGGGGCGAGAACCCGAGCGTCGAATACTTCACCCCGATCAAGCAGACGCCGAAGCAGCTTCGTTATCTCGACAGTCGCCTGAGCGAACGCTTCTGGCCGCGGGAGCAGACCGACGAGGCCTACGCTGAAAGAGAGCTGTACCCGGCGGCGCCGCTGGTGGCCAACGGTCCGGCCAACATCGTCAAGCTGCTCCGGACCCAGCGCACGCTGCAGACCTGGCTGCTGCCGACCCAGCGCTTCGATGACGACCGCCCGGTGCGGCGCCCCCTGCATGCGAAGCTGCTCACGATCACCAGTCAACACCGCAACAAGAGCAGCACGCACGTGCTGGTGGGCTCGCCCAACGCCTCGGCCCGCGCCCTGGTGCACCCGCCGCCGCACGGCAACGTCGAACTCGCCGTGGCGCTCACGCTCGACGGCGCCTGGACGCTGCCCGACCTCGCGCCCGAGCTGATCGCCTGCCCCCCCGAGCAGTTGCAGCTGAGCGACCCGAACTTCCCGGCCGTCGGCGCCAACCTCGGCCGCTGGATCGCCGACGCCTACCACGACGCCCTCGCGCGCGAGCTGCACGTCGTGTGGGCCAGCGACATCGGGGCTTCGCCGGGTCCCTGGCGCTTATCCTACCTGCAGCGGATCCTCGCGGAGGGTAGCGAGGCGCCCCAGGGTGAGGTGGTCGCCGCGGAGTTCGACCTGTCGCTCAACAGCTGCGAGCTGACGCTCGAGATCGCCGGAGTTTGCTACGCCGTGTCGATCCGGATCGTCGACCTCAATCAGCTGCCGGTTGACCCCGTGGAGGCTCAATACGGGCTCGCCGAGCTGATCGCCCTGCTCAGCCGACGGATCGGCCGTGAGCGAATGATGCACGTGGCGACCCAGCCGCGGCAGAACGCGACACGGTCCATCCTCGAGTTGCTGTTCGGTGAGGGCTTCACCCCGACCGATATCTATCGCGCCTGGCGAAACGTCGCTCATGAACTCGGCGAAGAGCAGCTCTCGCTCGCAGCGTTCCGCTACATCATCGCCGGACCGCTCGGTGTCCGCACCGTCTGGCGGCGCATGGTCGAGGCCGTCGGACACGCGTTCAACCGCGAGGTCGCCTGGTTCTACGGCGCCGAGCTGCGCAAGACCCTGGGCGAGCTGCAATTGCCCGAGGACCCCGATCGTTCCGCGAAGCAGGCCGAACTGGCCAGTCTTCTCGCCGACCTCCGTGCGGAGCTCGAGCAGCTCACGCCGGACCCCCAGGGCCAGCCGTGGCTGGCGCCGATCCTGCGGTTTTATCGTCCTCTGACCAGTACGGGTGAGCGCCATGACCCCACGTGACCGCGATTGGCTGCGTTCCTTCCTCGATCTGGGCGCCATGGCGACCCAGGCCAATATCTCCCTCAAGGACATCGAGCGCCAGGAGGACACTGTCCTGCGCGCGCTCGAGATCCTCGATGGTGCCCCCGGGGTGGTGCTCGCCGACGAGGTCGGCATGGGCAAGACCTTCGAGGCCCTGGGGGTGCTGGCAGCGCGTGCGCAGGCCGACCCCACGAGCCGCTTCCTCATCATTACCCCGGGCAATGACCTCAACAAGAAATGGCTGGGCGAGTTCAACCGATTTACGAGTCTGGTCGCGGGCAGGCGGGTATTCTCGGGTCTCGAGCAAGGCTCGTACATGGCGGTCGGGCGCCTCGGCGAACTGCTCAAGGAGGCGCCGCGTCGACGGGTGCTGATCGCCCCGGTCACGCTGTTTCTGCGCGGCGTCCGCGAGGACCAGGCCGATCTGCTCGATCTCTTCTGCCGCCATCGTCGGCTCGGAGGCCCGACGCGCGCCGCGATCTTCCGCCGCTTCCGCGATGGCATCCTAAAAAATGAGACGAGCGAGACATTCCTCGATCATTTCAGCTACGCAGAAGTGGAGCCTCATCTCGACGCGGCATTCAGCGTGGCCGACGGCCCGGAGCCGACGTTGTCTGCTGCTTTCGACGAGGTCGGCAACGACCTGTTCGCCAATGAGAAGGACGTCTGCAAGCTCCTGGACCTCGCGCGCTTCAAGCTGGCCCGATCGATGTTGCCGACCTTCGATCTGCTGGTCGTCGACGAGGCACACAAGCTCAAGAACAGCGAGACCAAGCGCTTCCTGTCGCTGAGCAACGCGCTCCGCAAGCGCTTTCGCGGCGCCCTGTTCCTGACCGCGACGCCGTTCCAGCTCGGGCCCGAGGAGCTGCGGCAGGTCTTCACCCTGTTCTCGCTGGCGCAGAGCGCTCCCCCGGATCTCGACCGGCAGGCGGAGGCGCTGCTCGTCGATATCCGCGATTACCAGGACGCCTATGCCGCCTTCGAGCGCGACTGGTCCCGCGTCGACGCCGTGCTTGCTGACGAGCTCGGTCGTTATCTGGCCAGCGACCCCACCCTGGCGGGCTCGCCCGAGAACCCCGCGCTGCGCCCGATCGTCGAGCATCTGCGGCGCCTGTTTCGCCTCAAGGACGGACGCATCGAGCCCGGATTTCGCCGCTGGATGGTCCGCAGTCGGCGAGATGACCGCTTCACCTACCGCGAGCACAAGGAGGAGCGCCTCGCGGTCGCGGGCGCCGCGATGGTCCCCTTTCTCGCGTATGAGCGGCTCATCAGCGAGCTCTTCGCCCACAAGACCCCGACCCACAAGGCCGCGGTCGAGATCAACATGGTCTCCTCGTACAGCGCGGCCCGCCGCAGTGAGATGCTGTCGAGCGAGAAGGCTGCCTCGATCCCGTCGGTCGAGCGCTATCGGGTGCTTCTGAGGGAGATCCTCGATAGCCTGCACGACCAGGAGGACAGCCATCCCAAGCTGTCCCACGTCATGCGGGATGTTCTGCGTGCCGCCGAGCAACAGGGCGAGAAGACGCTGATCTTCTGTGCGAGGATCGGCACCCTCACCGAGCTATCGCGCAAGCTCAAGAGCGCCTGGGAGGATCGGCTCGTGCTTCGCTGGCAGCGGGCCGTGCCGGAGGCCACCCACGAGGATATCTTCGATACGCGCGAGGATGATCGACGCGAGCGCGGCCGACACTCGCGCCTCCAGGTCCGGTTTCATCGCACGCAGGACGTGCTGTACTTCGGCCTGCGCGAGCGATACCTGCAGACGCTGCTGGACTTTCAGGACTGGGGCGAGACCCACCTCGATGCGATCCTCGAGCGCGCTGGCCAGCTGCTCCCCCAGGTCCGGACCGGCCATACCTCGGCCGAGCGCATCAACTTCTGCATCCTCAAGCGCGTGGTGGAACGCGCTGCAGTGGAGCTCCGCCGCGAGTACGAGCCGGACTGGGCAGAGGCCTTCTCCGACGTCGTCGCTCGCATCTGCGATCCCCGCTACATCAGCCTGGGCTACGACCTCGTCAAGGACGCGCTCGAGGAGGCCGAGGAGGGGCCCCACGCGCCCACCTGGCAGATCACCCGGGAATATGCGCAGCTTGTCGTCAGCTCGCGGCCCCACCTCTGGACCTACTTCCGCGGCAGCATGTTCGGGTTGCCGGACGAGCGCCGCGTCCAGCTCGTCGAGCGTATCGCCCGCTATCTCACCGCGCGCCTCGTCCCGTTTCTCGCCGACCTCCTCGGGTTTGCCCGGACGAACGGGCTCGACTTGCAAACCATCGCCTCGCGCGCGTTGCTCGACCAGGTCGATGAGTTCTGGCAGGTGCCGGCGGGGCGGGCCTACGTCGAGCAGTTAAAGCAGTTCATGCATTACTTCCACTACGAGCTATCCGAGGATAAACAGGGCGAGCTCCTAAGCGGTTCGCTGCTCCAGGGCGACTTTGTTCGTCAGACCCAGGACGGTGAGTCACGCGACCGCCTCCGCGAGGCGTTCAACACCCCCCTGTATCCCATGGTCCTGATCGCCAACGAGGTGATGCAGGAAGGGCTGGACCTCCAGCGTTCGTGCCGGCGGGTCATCCATCATGACTTGCCCTGGAACCCGGCCCAGCTCGAGCAGCGTGTCGGTCGGGTCGACCGCCTCGGTGGTCGGATCCACAAGCTCCGCGACAAGAACTCCGACGCCCGGCTGGAGATCCTCTATCCGCTGATCAGCCAGACGATCGACGCACGGATCTACGAGACGGTGCGGGAGCGGGAGAAGTGGCTCGAGTTCCTGCTCGGGGCCCCGCCGGACGTCCAGGACTATGCAGCAGGGGGAGACACCCCGGAGCTGCCGCCCGGGGTCGCGGACCGTTTGCGGATTGACCTTCGGCCGGCGCCGCCGGCCGGCACGCTGGATTGATCGATGTTGCTCGGCAGCGGGGACCCGCGTGGAGTCCCACGCAGGTCCCCTGGTTGGGCTACTTGCGTCCGCCCTTGTCGCTCGCGCCGCCGCCGGGGTGGGCCGGGTTCTGCGGGTTTTGCTGACGGGAGCGGTTGTCCTGGTCCTGCTTCTGTTGCGGGTTGTTGGGGTTCTTCGCGTCGGAACGCTGGTCATTGGGGCTCGGCTGCTTGCTCATGTTGTCCTGCTTTCTCGGCGCCTCGTTTGGCGTCCACAGCCAAGTCCCGGGGGCCCCGGGTTCGGCTCACGCTGCGACCGAAAGTTGTCGGGCGCCCACGGGCCGCCGTTTCTCGGATATGCTGGGCGCAGTATTGCCCGCCATGCCTATGCAGGACCCGGTTATCGACCTCGACAACACGATCGCCACGGCCTACATGCTCGTCGCCCAGATCGGCGCGGCGCCGCCGATCATACAGGGGCGTTATGAGCTCCGGCGGACCCTCGGTCGCGGCGCGAACGGGCTGGTCTGCGAGGCGCTCGACCGTCACCTTCAACGTTACGTCGCCCTCAAGCTGGTCCCGCTGCGGGACGCTCGCACGGCCACGAACGCGGCGCGTGAGGCCCAGACGCTGGCGCAGTTCGACCACGCCAACATCGTCCGGATCCACGACGTCGGCCAGGCGAGCGACATCAGCGGGCTGCGGGTCGACCTGGTCTACGTGGTGATGGAGCTACTCAAGGGGGCCAACCTGCGCCATTGGGCAGCGGAGCAGCGGGGCCAACGGGCCATCCTCGACGTGTTCCTCGCGGCCGGCGAGGGCCTCGCGGCCGCGCACGAGCAGGGCTTCGTGCACGGCGACTTCACGCCTGAGAACGTGGTGATCGATGCGCGCGGCCGGGTCCGCGTCGTCGACTTCGGCCTGGCTCGCTGGGGCGGTGATGAGATGGCGCAGGCCGGGACCTTCGAGGTGAACCGGACGCTCACGCAGGGCCCGCGTGGCACCCCCGGCTACATCGCGCCGGAGGTGTTCCTGGCAAAGGGCGACGCGCGCAGCGACCAGTATGCCTTTGCCGTGTCGCTGTGGGAGCTGCTGCTCGGGCGCATGCCCTTCGAGCGTCCAGGTGAGGTCTCGGCGCCGGATCTCGAGCGCAGCGCGGCGAGCTTGCCGGCGCCGGTCGTGCGCGCCTTGCAGCGAGCCACCGCGGCCGACCCCGTCGCACGATTCCCCTCGATGCGTGCGCTGCTGGCGGCCCTGCGTGCGGGCGACGAAACGACACTCGCGCCGACCATGCCTGCGAGGGACCGATGGCGGGTGCCCGCGGCGGGCGGGCTCCTGCTGGGTGGCGCGCTGCTCGGGGGCTATGCGCTCTTCGGGCTGCCCGAGGAACCCGAGCCTGAACCCGTCGCGCAGCCGGTGGTGGAACCCGCCCCGCCGGCGGCCTGCCCTCAACTCGCCGCGATCGTCGGCACCTGGGATTACACCACCTCCGTCATGTGGGCCGCCGAGGCGCGCTTCCTCGGGGAGCAGGGCTACTACCGCGTCACCGTCACCGCGGAGGCGGACTGTCGCGCGGCCTTCCATGTCGAAAAGCACGGCGATTCGGCGAAGCCGAGGTACGGCGAGAACCTCGAGGACCGGCTCATCACGAACGTCACGCGGGCGGCCGACGGCGCGGTCGAGGTCGTGCTCGATCTCCGGCTCGCCAAGCCCAGCCAGCGATCCGCCGGCGGTCAGCGCAGCGGCCTTCACTATCGCCACACCCTGTCGTGGGCCGACGGCCAGCTGCGCGGCGACTGGTCCTTCGTCCAGGCCAAGACCCGCGCGCCGGAGATGCGCGGCCTGCTCGTCGGCGCGGGCGCGGGCCAGGCCTATGAGCTTGGTTTCACGCTTGCGCAGGCGACCTGTCCCGGGCAGTGCCGGGTGCGCTGCGCCGGTGAGGTCGCCGCGAACACCTGCATCGCCGCGCAGTGCCGTGGCGACCATGCCAGCGTGTCGGACTGCGGCGGGGCCGATGACGACTTCGAGCCGCCGGCCAACGCGCTCAAGGCCGCGGCCGAGCCGCTGGGCGAGGCCCAGGGCATCAGCGACCGCTGCCGCCAGGTCGCCCAGCGGATCCCCGGCACGTGGACGGTCTGGAAGCGCCCGAGCTCGGGCGCCGTGGGTAGCGCCGAACGCTTCGATCTGCGGCTCGAGAGCGTGGGCTGCGAGCTGACTGGTCGGGTGCGCCCGCCATCCGGCGTCGTCCACGACATCCACGGCTGGGTCGACCCGAACAGCGGTCTGTGGCGCCTCCAGCCCGTCGATCGCCCTGAATGGCCGATCTGGGCGCTGACCGGCTGGGATCCGGCCTTCGGCGCCGCCGACGGCGGCAAAGCCACGCTGGTGGCCCACAAGGTGCCAGCTCCGTGAATTTTCAGCGACCGTGAGCCGCGGCGCCCCGCGCCCGGGACATCCACCCGAGGACCCGAAGATGCCGACCGACCGACCCCAGGACGACGCCGCCCAGACCCGCCAGCTGGCCGCCGAGCTCTACCCGCGATTGCTGCGATTCTTCCGCAGCAAGGTCCCGCACCCCGACTGCCACGACCTCGCACAACAGACCTTCACCGAATTCCTGCGCCAGCTGCGGAGCAAGCAGATCGACAACCCGCGAGGCTACCTGTGGGGCGTGGCCCACTTCCAGTTGCTCAAGTTCATCGACCGCAAGCGGCCCGGCGGCGAGCAGTTCGACAGCACCCGCATGTCGATGGCCTTCGTCGGCACTTCGCTCAGCATGCACTTCGACAAGCGCAACCGCATCACTGCGGCGCTGCGCGAATTGCCGCTGGCGCAGCAGCTGGCCTTCGAGCTGCGCCACGGCGAGGAGCTGCAACTCGAGGAGGTCGCCGAGGCGATGAAGATGTCGCTGGCGACGGTGAAGCGGTACCTCAAGAGCGCGCTCGAGTCCCTGCGCGCGTCGCTCGACGCGAGCGAGCCGGTCGCGGAGCAGCAGGCGGCTGCGGCCTACCGGGGTGGAGCGGGAGGGTGCCCAGGCAGGCGGGGGGGCAGGGCCGCAACGGGGAGCGCCAGGGCCTGGAAGATCGTCAGGCCACCTTCCGGAGCCTCCAGGGCGAGGTGCCGCTTGATGGCGTCGGCTTGGAAGCCGATCGAGGCCTGAGGATGGCCTCGTCGCCGTGGGCGACACCATTGCGAATAGATACGAGGTCGAGGTTGGGCCACTCAAGGGGCTTGACTTATCGTCAAGCGTCTCGCAGATCCGCGAGATGAGGTAATGTTGCCCTGAATATGTGGGGACAAGCGAGCGAGGGGTATGACTCGGGAAGGGGGCTCGCGATGGGTCGAGGTAGTCCGAGGTAGTCACCATATTGCTCAGCATCCAGAGATTGGGCTTTCAGGCCGGGAGGGAAATAGGGGGCGAAATAGGCGGTCATTTAGCTCGTATTCGAGAACCAGCACGAGAAGGTGGGCGCTGCGTCCGAGGTCATCGACCGCGCTACTGTAGGACCGCTCTGCGCGATGCAAGCAGTGGCCCGGCATCTGGGGCGGATCATGGGAAATTCACGGGCAGCAGGCGTTCACTCCCAGATCTTGCGGCTCGCCAGCTTGAGGTCTTCTTTGCGTTGCTCCGAGAGTCGTTTCACCCATGCGCCGCTTGGAGGCGCCGACAAAGCGGTCCCAGGCAGTCGAATCATCGTTCACCTTGTTGACGAGCTCCTTGAGGGCGGTTTCGGTCCTCCGACACGCACGACGACGATCAAGGCATCGCCGGCCAACTCTTCTGTGATGCCCTTGAGCTCATCGAGTCTGGTCTGTCGCACGCTGCTTCAACGTGCGAAGCGGCTCATAGAGCTTGGCGCGCGCATCCACCGAGCGCATCAGATACTCAAGGGATTCGCCGTAGAGCCCGGCATCAAGGCACACGAGCGCCAGGCCGTGGTTGACGTTGGCCACCTTCTCCGGCTCGTTGCACAGCGTGAGCGCTTCGAGTAGATACCGATAGGCCAAAGGGAGATTGAAGCGCTTGCGGAGGAAATCCGCGTAGTCCTCCAGCGTATCGGTGAGCCGTTTCCGATGCGGTCCGCCTCGGGGAAGTGCCTCGGCGCCAGCGACGTGAAGGCTCGCTCGGCCGCCGATGTGCTCAACACGCCAGGGCGGGCCGCCAAGATACGGGCCAGATGCAACTTGGACGCGATCTTGCGCAGCGGGTCCTTGACTTCGGCGGCCAGAGCGCGCCTCTCTCTGTATTTCTCCTCGGCAGTAGGGAAATCCTCACGGAGCCAGCGGAGCGAGCCGGTGAGGCCGACCGCATTGGCGAGGCGGTGCTTGTTGCCCAGAGGCGCGCGAGGACCTCGAAACGGGCGTAGCAGTCATCGGCGGCCGCGCGCTGGCCCAAGACTGCCCAGAAGCGAGCCCATGTTGGCCAGCAGGCGGGCGTGCGGGTGGGGATGCTCGACCAGAGGCGCCGTAGAGCCGGCTCGGTACGTCGTAGGCCTTCCAGGCGCCCAACCCGCGCAGCGTAGCCGCGAGATGGTTCTGGATCAATAGGACTGCTGCTCGATTTCTCCGGCCATCCTGGCGACCCGAGGGCTTCATCGAAGCTCGCTCTGGAGGCTTCGAGATCGCCGAGGCGATAGTGGCACAGGCCCATGAACCGCTGGCCGACGATCGTCCCGAGGCTGCATTGGGCGGCCATCGACTGCCGACGGAGCTCCTCGTTGATGTGGAGCGCCTCAGCGTGAGCCGGCGCTTGTATAGGTGGCCTTGCGGCCTCATAGAGGGCCATGAAGCTCGGGTGGAAGGAGCAGGGCTGGGATTCGATGGGGATCATGGCGAAACTCCTTCGTTGTGGATCGCGTGAGAGCGATCGACGGTAGGAGACGATGGGAGTGTCGTTGCCGTTCCAGAGGGCGGCAGCTTCCGAGGAATGCGGGCCAGGCGTGACCGGTGGCGGGGCGAGGGCAGGGCGTGTGGCCAGGGAGAAGAACTGCGTCGTGGGTTACGAATACATGCAGGCCGGCGGGCGAGTCACGGAGGGCGAGATGCATGTGCTGCACCAGCTTGAGGGCGGCCGAGTGTGCGGGTGCCAGCCCCGGGAGGGGCGGATCTTCGTAGGCCATGTGCTCGACGACGGCCTCGTGACCGATGGTTTGCCAGTGGGTCCAGGCGAGCTCAGGGTCCAGGACGAAGACACCCGGGTCGCCGAGCAGGTGATCGTCGACGATGTCGACTTCGATGTTCGCGCCACGACGTAGGGCTTCGGCTGTTTCGCGGCAGCGGCGTACTGGGCTGGTCGAGATGCTCAGGATCCGTGGACCGAGGGTCGCGCCGAGGAGCTCGGCGCAGCGGCGGCCGTGGGCCGTGAGTGCGAGGTCTGTGCCGTGTTCGCCGGGGGCGAGCGGCGGACGTTCGGCGTGGCGCAGCAGCAGGGCGACGGGGCGGTCGATCGGCGTGGCCGCGGGGAGCCGCGGGAGTTCGGAGGGCCAGGGCTTCATGCGTGGGTGGCCGTGAGGATGTGGAGCAGCGAGCTTGCGCGCTCGTGCCGGGTGAGGCGTAGGCCGGCGCGCCGCAGGAGGGCGTCGAAGTCGGCGAGCGTCCGTTCGCGGCCGCCGGTGACGACGCGGAGGTGGAGGTCGCAGAGGCCGCCGCCGGGGATTTCGGGGTCGAGGAGGAGCTCGACGATCACGAGCTGGCCACCGGGGTTCAGGGCCTCGCGGGCTCGGTGCAGGAGGGTGAGGGCCTGGTCGTTGTCCCAGTCGTGGAGTACGCGGGTGAGCACGATGACGTCGGCGGCGATGGGCCAGGGGGCGAAGAGGTCGGCGCTGATGGCCGCGAAGCGGCGCTGGACGGGGAGTTGCTCGACGACCTCGGGGCGCTCGAGGAGGACGACGGAGGTCTCTGGGCGTTGGGCTGCGACCAGCTCGGCGAGAACGCCGAGGCCGCCGCCCGCGTCGACGATGACACCCTCATGCGGGAGTGGGAGGTGGCCGGCGATCGAGGTGTAGTCGTGGCGCGCGTAGCTACGGAGCATGCGGTTGTGTGAGGTGGCGCGCGCGGGTGAAGTTGCGACCTCCTGGAACACATCGGACGGGTGCCACTCGCCATCGCGCAGTGCGTGGGCCAGCTCGGACCAGCGGGCTCGCTGTGGGCCAGCGGCCTCGCGGGCCGCGTCGGCGAGCGTCTGGGGGTGGTCCTCGCGCAGGTGAGCGCCGCGTTCGGTGGGGTGCCACAGATCGTCCCGCGCGCGGGTGACGACGCCGAGCTCGGCGAGGGCGCGGAGCAGCCGGGTCGCGCCGTCGAGGGTGATCCCGCAGCGGGTGGCGACGGCGAGGGGTGTCGCGGGGAGGGCAGGAATGAGGTGGAGATCGACGGTGACGGCGAGCGTGTCCGTGCGCCATGCGCCGACGATGTCGGCGGAGAGGGCGTGAAACTCGCTGCGGAGGGCAGGGCGCAGCTCGACGAGGCTGTGGGCGGCTTCGTCGATGATCTCGAGGCCGCCGTCGTGGCGTTCGACCCGCGCCTGGCCGTTGTAGAAGGGCTCGACGGCGGCGAAGCGGCGGGCGTAGGCGGGCTGGCCGTGGCGGTCGACGTGCATCCATCCGGCGTCGTCGCGGGCGCGGGCGAAGCCCTTGTGGAAGACGTCGAGGTCGATGAACCAGCGGTCGTGGAGCGGCTGGCCGTGAGGGTCGATGTGGGTCGAGTGACCGTCGGCGCGCTGCACGACGGCCGAGCCGTCGCGGTAGTCGCCGGCGTAGCGCCAGCGCTCGTGATAGGCGGGCTGGCCCTCGGCGGTGAGGTGGTGATATTCGCCGGTGGTATCGCGGACCGGACAGCGGCCGTTTTGAAAATTGCCGCACCAGGCGTATCGCTCGGGGTAGAGGTCGTCGCCGTCGACGGTGATGTGATGCCATCCGTCGCTTGCGGTGACGGCGGCGCGGCCCTCGTAGTAGCCGAAGGTGCGGATGAACCGGCGGGTATAGGCCGGGGTGCCGTCCTCGTGGATGTGCCAGGCTTCGTCGGCGCGGCGCACGGGGGCTAGGCCGGGGGCGTGGAACTTGAGCACCTCATCGAAGCGGTCCGCGTAGAGCGGACGGCCGGCGAGGAGATGATGGGTGTTGTCCGCGGCGATCGGGGTCTCGGACCAGCGGGTCATGGGGCCTCCACGGGCTTGCGCATGTTGCAACCGAGGCAGAGGGAATGGTTGCGGTAGCTGGTGCGCAGGCGGTCGTAGGATTCGCCGCGCCAGATCTGCATGAGGGACTTGTCGTGGAGGTCGCCAAATTCGCCGAGGGTGCGGCGCTGGGCGTCGGGGGCGCAGCAGGGGTCGAAGCGGCCCGTGGCGCTGACCCAGGCCTCCTGCCCGAGGAAGGGGCAGGGGCCGCCGGGGGCGATGTCCTCGCGGGCGTCGGGGTCGAGTGGGAAGATGTTGTCGAGCTGAATGCGGGTACCCGCGGCGACGGCCCGCGCGGCGGCGACGGCCTGGTTCCAGCGGGCGATGGCCTCGGGGCTGCGGCGCATCGAGAGGTCCTTGATCTCGTCGAAGTGGGCCCAGAGGTGGTGTCCCTTGACGCGGTCGACGCCGAGCCGTGCGGCGAGCCGGACGATCTCCGCGAGCTCCCCGACGTTGCTCTCGAGGAAGGTGAGCTGGAAGGTGACGCGGCAGCGGTTGCCGCCGGCAGCCGCGTGCGCGTCGCGGACGGCGATGAATTCGCGGGCGTTGGCGAGGACTTTCTCCCAGCGGGTGCCGGGCATGATCTGCTCGTGGGTGCGGGCGGTGGCGCCGTTCCAGGAGATCTTGACGTCGGAGGTGACGGGGACGATGCGCTCGGCCCAGGCATGCGCGCCGAGGCGAGGGAAGGTGCCGTTGGTGGTCAGGTTGAGCTTGACGCCGTGGCTGCGGCAGAGTTCGAGGATATCCTCGAAATGCTTGTAGAGCAGGGGCTCGCCCATGGTGGAGGGGATCATCTCGCGCATGCCATTGGCGGCGGCCTCGGCGAAGATCCGGCGCAGCAGTTCGATCGGCATGAGGCGTGGCGGCTTGCCGGCCTCCTTGCGGCGGATCTGCAGCAGGCTGTGCTCGGAGTGCTCCTCGCACATGATGCAGCGCAGGTTGCAGGTGTCGGGGTTGGTGTCGAAGGTGACGCGCCAGGGGCCGGAGCGGGCCGGAACACGCGCGGAATCGCGGCGGGCGAGGACGTGCTGATACAGGGCCTCGATGGCGGTGACGTGGGTCTGGACGTCGGGGATGTCGCCGGCGGGGTCGTCGATGTAGCCGCGGGCGCCGAGGCGAGCGGCGAGGGCGGGGTCATCGACGAGGCGCTGCATCTGCGCGGCGAGGCCGGCGGGATCTCGGTGCGGGTAGAGGAGGCCGTTGATCTCGTGATGGACGTATTCAGCCATGCCGCCGGAATCGGCGGTGATCACGGGAACGCGGGCCTGCTGGGCCTCGTGGATGACGAGGGGGGAGTTCTCGACCCAGATCGAAGGGACGACGATCGCGTCGACGTGATCGAACACGTCGGTGACGATCTCCTGGTTGCGGTACTCGGGCAACCATTCGATGCGGGCGCCGGCATTGTTGGGGAGGCGGTCGGCGAGGGCCCGCAGGGCGGCGGTCTCCTGGCCGCGCGGGCGACCCCAGATACGCAGGCAGGCGTCGCCCTGCAGGCGGCCGAATGCGTCGATGAGCTGGTGAATGCCCTTGGCGGGGATGTGGGTGCCGATGTAGCCGAAGGTGAAGGGCTCCTCGGGTCGGCGACGGCGACCGACCAGGCGGGTGCGGTCGAAGCCGTAGTCGAGGTAGACGAGCTTGCGGGCGGGGAGGCCAAACTCGTCGCGGTAGCGACGCTCGAGGTAGCGGGCTGGGGCGATGAAGAGGTCGATGTGCTCGACCATGGCGCGCATGTGCTGCATGCGGCGGGCGACCCAGTCGGTCCAGTGGGCGAGGTCTCGCTCGTGCTCGTCGTCGGCGCCGGAGAAGTAGCGGGCGTAGCAGCGCTCGGCGCACTTGCGGTCGTCCTGGCCGTCGCAGGCGGGCCACAGGTTGTTCGGGTCCTCGGGGTGCATCTGCATGAACTGGCCGCGGGGGCACATGACCCAGTAGTCGTGCAGGGTGTAGACGATCGGGATCTCCCGGCGGGCGGCCTCGAGGACCAGCGAGGTCGAGAGGTGATTGAGGTGGCCGATGTGCACGATGTCGGGCTGGACCTGATCGAGCAACGCGGCGAAGGCCTGGTCGACGCCGGGGTTGCGGTAGCGATCGCGGCTGCGGGCGGCGTTGACGAGGCGCAGGTGGACGCGGGCGTCGTCGGGGTCGCGCTCGTCGCGGGTGGTGTCGTCCGGGGCAAAGGGATCTTCCTCGCGTGTGAAGACGTGGACCTCGTGGCGCTCAGCGAGGCCGTGGCACAGGGTCTGGGTGTAGACCTCCGAGCCGGCGTTGTAGCGCATCGGGTAGCCGTGGATGACCTGGACGATCTTCATGTTGCACCACCGATCTCGGTGCGGACCGCTGCGATGAAGCGGGTGAGGCCGTCGCGCAGGGAGATGCGTGGTGACCAGTCGAGGAATTGCCGGGCGCGTTCAGGAGAGCCGTGGAACTGGGCGACGTCGTAGCTGCGAGGTGGCGCGTGGGTGATGGGGGCCTGGGTGCCCGCGAGTTCTACAGTGAGGGCGGCGAGCTGGCCGAGGGTGGTTGGGGTGCCGGTCAGGAATTGGATCGGCGGGGGTGGTGGCTGGCCGTTCTCGAGGTGGTTGGCGAGCATGGCGATGCCGCGGGCGGTGTCGTCGACGTGGGTGAAATCGAAGGTGTGATCGGCGCCGTCGACCCGGAGCGGCTGGCCGCTGACGGCGGCGCGGACGAAGGCCGGAACGACGCGATCGTGGTGGTCGGCGCGGCTGCCGTAGACGTTGGAGAGGCGGACGATGGCGCCGCGCAGACCCTGGTCGCGGGCGGCGAGGAGCATGCGCTCGCCGGCGACCTTGGTGTGGCCGTAGACGTTGATCGGGTCGAGGGGAGTATCCTCGGTGGCGGGGAGCTGCCGGGGCTGGCCGTATACCTCGCGGCTGCTGGCAAAGATCAGCCAGGGGCGGTGCGGGGCAGCGAGGGCGGCATCGAGGAGATTGCGCGTGCCGTCGATGTTGGTGGCCCGGCAAGCCCCCGGGTCACGCTCGCCCCAGATGACCCGGGAGACGGCGGCGAGGTGGACGATGCCGGTGCAGGCGAGCACGGCAGCGTGGACCGCCTGGGCGTCGCGTACGTCGACGCGGGAGTGCGGGTCGGGATCGCGCAGGTCGAGGGAGAGGACGCGATGGCCGTGGGCTCGCAAGGTCGTGGTGAGGGCGCTGCCAACGAGACCGGCGCTGCCGGTGATGAGGACGGTGGGTTCCAAGGGACTCCTGGCGAGAGGGGGATGCTACCTCTCTCAAGGGCCAGTCCCGCGGGGAGAGGAGAACGGCTCACCGGTCCGGTAGGACCGTGAGGCGCAACATGCGCTCTCTCGGCCTCGCGCACTTTGGCCCCCCGCTACGGCGACACCCCGACCGCGGTCCATATGCTCTGGATCCTGCTCGAGCGCCGGCGTCAGTTACAGGCTCTGAAAGCAGTATAGGGCGTAGGGTGAAGCACAGTCGCTGGGTTGGTCAAATCCGGCCGCCATGGTCCACTCGGCCGTTTTGCGATCGCTGTAGCCATAGTAACCGGTCTTCAGGATCGAACTGGTGGACCAGTCGTCGCAGTGCTCCGAGTCTGGCACTGCGGTGCCATCTGGGCGGGTCCCGGTCCACACTCCTCCTTGATAGGTCTCGCTCATTTCTGTCACCTCAAGCGGGTTCTCCAGTTGTCCCGCCAGCAGCGCCGACCACGAAGTGGCCAGTACCAGGCCGTTCGCCATCACCAGCTGACCGCGCCCCCGCGTGAATCGGTCGCGTGCGTCGGTCGTGCTGTCGCTCAGCCATGCCCGGTACTTCAAACCGTCCGGCCAGCCCCGATCATCGGCAAGGTTCGCACACAGGGCGTCCGCCGACTTCAGGCTCCCTACCGCAACCCCGTTGTACAGCGCGCTCGTTACGAACACCCGCCGGTCGAGCGCACAGGTCTCGCTGCAGCCGTCGTCCGGGTCCAGGTTGTTGTCGTCGCACTCCTCCGGCTCGGGGCCGAACGCCTCCAGTACCCCGTTGCCACACTCCGCCATCGGCTCGCCCGTGCTACTCTCGGTGGCTTCGGTGTCTCCGGTTGAATCGGTGGTGCCGTCGTTTCCCGAGCCCGTACCCATCGTCGCCGAGCTCGCCACTGGTGTGTCGCCGCTACTTTCAGGCGAAGTGGCGTCGTCGGTTGCACTGGAGATCTCGGCGGCTGTCGTCCCGCTCGTATCCTGCTTCTCGACATAACCTCCCACCCGCTGTGCGCCGCAGGCGGAGAGCAACGCGAGCAGCGCGATGATGCAGTATCTCCGCGCAATCATGAACAGATACCTTCAGCCACGATTCAACAGGCGACCCGATCGTACTCAGATTTCCGAGGCAGTAGAGGTGAAAGACGGGCTTGTCGCATTGCCAATGGAAAACACCGGTCCACCACTGCCCTGTCTTCCAGGCCATCGCATCAGGAGAGCCGATCGGCACGGCGCTGAAGCCGGTGCGGCCCGTGAACGCGGGCCCTGCGCTGGTCCAGCCCTGACAGTGTTGATCGGGGCTGAAGCGGAGACCGCCCGGTGCCGTGTTGGTCGCCACGTATTCCTTGTAGAGCGTACTTCCGTTCTCAGTGACCATGATCCCTTCTCCGAGCGGCCCAGCCTCGATCAGCGCTGCGAAATTGTTCGCAAACTTCGTGCCCGTGACGAGCACATACGGGAATGAGGCCACGACGTTCTGGAAGCGATCTTTGGCGTCGACGTCAGCGGTGCTCAGGTACGCGTGGAAGCGCTCCGGCTCGGCAAGTCCGGCCAACTTCGCCGCGGCCTGACACTTCAGATCGGCGCCGAAGAGCCCACCCATCGCCCCGGTGAAGCTCGCCTTCGTCACGAAGCCTCGAAGCTGCTGCGCCTTACAGCTCGTGTCGCACAAGATCCCTGGTCGTCGCCCTTCCGACCGCCGTTCTCGAGCCCGAGGTCACAGGTCTCGAAGTCCGGTTGAAGCTTGTGATCCCCGCAGCGGGCTCCGGGAGCACAGTCCTCCCCACAGAGACTCCCGTACTCGTCGCTGTTCCCTGCCCCTTCATCGCACAACTCCCAGCCCACGAACAGTTTTCCGTCCCCACAGACATTGAGAGTACAGTCGGCCTTGCAGAATCGAGTGTCTGCATTGCCATCGAGCCCATCGTCGCACTCCTCCCCCTCATTCAGAAGACCATTGCCGCATTCGGGACTCACAGCCGTCGTGTCCATCGCTTCGCTGTCCGTCTCCGGCTCGTCGGACGTACTCGTCGTCGTCATCGGCCCGTCGTCACCCAGCGAGGTCGTCGAATCGTCCTGCGTTGTGGTCGGGGTGTCCGGCGCCGTGGTCAGGACCTCAGGCGTCGTCGATGTCCCGGTAGTGCCATCCTCGTACCCAACGGGTTGCTCCGGGTCCGTGCAACTCAGCAATCCGCACACCAAGACCAGGCGGGTGAACGGGAGTTGGCGCGGCACAAGGGTGGACATGGTGGTCTCCGAGGGCTCGGGTCTACAGGCTCTGCATGCAGTAGAGGGCGAAGTCCGCCGCGCATCCGCCCGGCATGTTCTCGTCAGTCCACGCGCCCGTCGTGTAGCTAGCGTCGCCATAGGTGCCTTCCGACAGGACCGAGGCGCTGGTCCAATCGTCGCAGTGCTTCGATCCTGGCACGGCGGTGCCATCGGGGCGGGTTCCGGTCCACACCCCCCCGTCATAGGTCTCACTTTTCTCCGTCACCTGAAGCGGGTTCTCGAGCTGCCCGGCCAGCAACGCCGACCACGACGCCGCGAACACCAGGCCGTTGGCCATCACGAGCCGGCCGCGCCCCCGCTTGAACCGGTCGCGTGCGTCGGTCGTGCTGTCGCTGAGCCATGCCCGGTACTTCAAGCCGTCTGGCCAGCCCTGATCGTCGGCAAGGTTCGCGCACCTGGCGTCCGCTGACTTCAGCCCACCGATCGCCTCGCCGTCGTACAACACGCTCGACACGAACACTCGCCGGTCGAGCGCACAGGTCTCGCTGCAGCCGTCGTCTGGGTCCAGGTTGTGGTCGTCGCACTCCTCCGGCTCGGGGCCGAATGCTTCCAGTACCCCGTTGCCGCATTCCGCCATCGGCTCGCCCGTGCTGCTCTCCGTGGTTTCGGTGTCCCCGGTTGAATCGGTGCCGTCGGTCCCAGAGCTCGTGCCCGTCGTCTCCGAGCTCGCCTCCGTGGTCTCGCCACTGCCGTCGGACGAGGTGGTGTCGTCGCCCGAACTGGAGCTCCCCGTGGTTCCCGTCTCGCTCGTCCCGCTCGAGCTCATCGAGCAGTTTTCAAGCTCCTCGACGTAGCCCGCCACCCGCTGCACACCACACGCTGGGGTCAGCGCGAGCAGCACGAGGATGCAGTACGGCCGCATGAGCATGATCAAAAGGCCCCCGCGATCGTGAGGCCGACTCGATTGTGCCGCAGATCGAATCCGAGTTGGGTCCGTCGGCGTTGCTTCGCGCCGCGGACCAGCAAGGCCGTCCCGGCCGACATCAGCGCCGCGCCGGTCAACCCGAGCGCGATCATGGCCCCTCGCTCACGTCGAACATCCGCGAGTAGCTCGCTCATACGGATGCGGTCGCCCGAGGTACAGGCTCGCCGCGCCAGGTCAGCATGCAGCGCATCGGCGGCGGCGATGTCCCTCCGGAAATTGGACGCGACCCCACCGAGCGCGCCCAGGGCTACAAGGCCGAGCGGCAGCACCACGCTGCCCGCGATGAGCTGCTTGCGTGCGAGCGTGTTACTCACGGGTGCTGGTGGCGGCGTAACGGCAGCAGGAGCGGGCACCGGCCTGGGCGGCTCGGCGGCTGGCACGACCACGGGGACTGGCACCGGTGCGGGCACCGGGACTGAGACCGCCACGTGCGCCGCGCAAGCTGCGGGGCCGAAGGCGGCGAGCTGCTTGGTCACCTCCTCGTGGCGTGCACGAGCGTTGCGTGCCTCGAGCATGTTTGGGTCCTCGGGCCACGCGACCGTCAGCGCTTCCGCGTGGTCCTTCAGGATGGCCTGCAGGCGACACAGCGGCGCGGCGTCGCCGGTCTCGGCGTGGAGCGCGAGGAGGGTCGAGCGCATCGAGCCAAGCAGCTGTTCGCGGCCGGCCCGATCGCGGCGCGCATTGGGCATCGATTGATACGCCGCGAAGAACTCATCGACCGCGGGAGCGAGCTGGCCCGCATCGTAGAATTGCATGGCCTTCGCGTTGAGCTCGGCGGCTTCCGGGGACAGGTTGCTCGGTGCAGGCGCGAGGACAAGGTGCAGGACGAGAAGATGCAGCATCGGTGTCATGGGCGGCTGGGCGTCGACCGCAGCTTGAAGACGTGAACGAAGGACACAGGCTCGCTCGGCGGGACCAGGGCGTGTGCTTGAGGGCCTTGTCGAGACAGCGGCTGAGGGTGCTGTCTGGCGCGCCGACGACGTGGGCGGAGACACGTCCGGTCGTGTCGATGTTCACGGCGATCGCCAGTCGGTCGCTGCCGCCAGTGTCCACGTCGGCACATCGCTGGACGTCGGCCTGGCGGCGGGCGATCGCCCGAGGCCCTGCGACTTCGGGGGTCGGGCGGCGGGCGGCCGGCGAGGCGGGGCGCGGGCGAGCTACTTCCTGCTCCACGTTGGCCTGCCGGTCGTCCGTTCGCAGATCCGTCGCGGACACCCATACGGACGCGTCGCTGTGATCGGCCAGCGGCTCAACATCGAGGGCGAGCGGGACGCTCCAGCGAGCTGTCGGGGCCATGCCGCCGCTGGGGTCCGGGGCATCACTCGTGGCGTCGGCACTCGAACTCATACCGACAGGATGATGCACAGCCGCCGGAGCCCCGGGGCATACGGCTCGCGGGGTGGCGACGGTGGTGAGCACCGCTCCGAGGCCGAACGCGAGGAGAAGCCCGTGGAGCTGGCGACGGCGCAGAGCCTGAGATCGACGGCGAGGTGCGCGGACCCGCCGGTCCGTCGTGACCGGCGCCCCGCCAACGCTCGCAGCCGCGGCGCGCAGCGACTCGGCGAATTCCAGCATGGACTGAGGCCGATCGTTCGGGTTCTTGCGCAACGCGGATTCGATGACCTCCGCGACTGCCGGCGGAATGCCGGCGCCGGCGCCAGCCTCGGAGAGCAGCGTCGGCTCGCTGTATATGTGCTTGGTCAGCACGAACAGCATGGGTTGGCCGCGCGCCTCGTGAAACGGGAGGCGCCCGGCGAGGACACGATAGAGCGTGACGCCCATCGAGTAGACGTCCGAGCGGCGATCGACAGGGTTGCCGGCGGCCTGCTCGGGCGAGGTATAGCCGGGCGTGCAGAGCAGGCGGCCGACCTCGGTGGTGGGCGGGCTCGCGGCGTTGCGGAGGGCGCGATCGGCTTTCACGAGGCCCAGGTCGATCACGACGGCGGTCGGTGGCTGGCCCGATTTGCGGGTGATGAGAATATTGCCCGTCTTGATATCACGGTGCACGTAGCCCCGATCGTGGACCGCGTGCAGCGCCTCGAGCGCGGGCAACAGCAGATCCAGCGCCTCGCGCCAGGGGATCCGCTGGTCGCGATATTCGCGGAGGTACTGCTCGAGGTTCGGGCCGTCGAGCATCTCCATCACGATGTACGCGGTGCTGTCGAGCTTGCCGGTGCCGAACACCCGCACGAGGTTGTCGTGGCGGACCTGGGCGGCGGCGCGGGCCTCCTGGACCATGCGGGCGCGAAGCTCGTCCGAGGCCATCCTGGGCTTGAGCAGCTTGATCGCCACGTCGACGCCGAGCTCCTCGTCGGTGGCCCGGAACACGTCCGCCATGCCGCCGGCGCCGATCATCTCGCGGATCGTGTAGCGCCCGCCGATCACGCGGCCGATGAAGTCGTACTCGATCGCGTTGTCGGACTGCGGATCAAAGTCGCCGACGGTCACGACCTTGAGGTGGGTGCTCTCGCCTGCGCTGGACATCGGAGGCCCTTTCGGAGCGACGCGCGCGATCGCGCGGAGCGACTCTAGGGTCCGTTGCAAGGCTTGTCCAGTCGGCTCGCTGGCGGCGGGTGGCCGGGCGAGGTCAGGCGGCTCAGCCTCGTCGCCGGCGACGGCCGGGCTCGCGTTGCGACTCAAAGACCATCACCAGCCCGTCGTTCAGGCCGATCGTCCATAGCTGGACGACGTCTCGCTCGTAGCCGACCCGCAGCTTCTCCGGATCGCAGCAGGGCAGAAGCCACTGCAGGTGCGAGGGCAGGTGCTCGCCGACCTGGTTGCGGATGAACGCGTCGGCGCTGGCGAACACGCCGCGGTAGTCCAGCTCCGCGGCGTCCAGGGTCGTGGCGTCCGTGGTCTTGAGGGTGAGCGCGAGCAGTTCACGGAAATGTGGCGGCGCGCCGGTGGGGGGCGGCGGGAGCTCGATCTCCAGAACCTCGATGTCCGGGTGGGTGTCACTCATGGCCCGTGTCCCTCCTGTCGACCTGGACAGCCGCATCCCGGATCACATGGAAGAACTCGGAGAAGGTGCGGAATACGTAGCGGCGCAGGACACCGCGCCGGTCGATGAACTCGATCAGGAAGTCCTCCTCCTGGGCCACGGGAGCGAGCGGGCAAACCCCGAGGGCGTCCCGCACGCCGAACACGAAGTCCCCGGCCGTCGTGGTGATCTTTGCCCGATGTGTAGCCACCGTCGCCTGCCTTTCATTGGGCCGCCTATCGGCCTTGGCTGATTCTTGGCGGACTGTAAAGCGCATGTCAAGTAGACTGTAAAGCGCAGTGCAGGCAGTGTCGCGCGGGCTCGTGGCCGACCGGGTAGAGTGCCGGCCGTGGCCCGCCCCGAGGTCAGAACAAGCGCGCTCGCGGCGGCGATCGGCGTCAGCCGCCAGACGCTGGCAACGTGGGTCACGCGCGAACTGCTGCCGCAACCACGCAGGCTGCACCTCGGTGTGCACGGCTCGTCCTCGCGATTCCCTGGCTATTCGGTCGAGCTCGGGCAATACGTGCGCCAGGCGCTCCGGGAGGCGCCGTTCGTGGAAGTGGCCCGCGAAGTCGCGCCGCTGCTCGCCAGGGATGCGGACTGGGTCGACGAGCAGCTCGCCGCGGGGAAGGCCATCAAGGACCTGCTCCGCGAGCTCGGCGCGCTGCGGACCTGAACGCTCGTGGCCCCTCCGACGGGGATGGCTGCTACCGTCGCACATGGCCGTTGGCGAGCCGCAGGTACTGGACGACCCTGGCCGGACCGAGACGCTCGTCAGCCGCCTGCAGGCCTTCCTCGCCGGCAGCGAGACCCACGAGTCGCTGCAAGCGTGGGCCAGGGCGCTGTGGACCGAGCAGGCGAGCCCCGTGAACGGCCACGCCTGGGCCACGGCGATCTTGATGAACCTGTGGAACGCCACGACGCGGGAGCCGCGGGGTGCCGAGTCCCGGCCGTACATCCTCCGGCGTGTCGACGTCGCCGCGTACCTGGACGGCCTGCAAGGCGGTGACCGGGTCCCCACGCGCGACCTCGGCGGCCTGCGTTGCGACCCCGACGGACATCGCATCCCGGCTTGGCCGCGAGACCGAGCGGTACGTCCTCGACGGCATCGGCTGGTGCGAGTATCTGCAGATCGCCTCGCCAGGCAGCGGCCGTGTGTTCGTGCTCGAGCGTCCGCTTGAAGCCGCGGCCAGGGGCTCGTGGGTCTACGTCGACCGGACGGCCGACGCCCTCGATGCCGTGCGCGACCTGTTCGAGACCCTCGCCATCGACCTCGCGGACCTCGAAGGTTTCGCCAGCGACTTCGTCGTCGACACCGTCGCCCTGCCGCGCTGGACGCTCTGGCGTCAGGACGACAACGGCATCCGTGCCGAGGTCGCCGACTTCACCAGGCCGGCGCAAGGCCGAGGCCGCGCTGCGCCACTACGAGTCCCTGCACCACAAGCAGGTCTACTGGCTCGGAGGATCTCCGCTGATCACGCGAGCGTGAACAAGTGCGGCGGGTGAACAAGTGCTGTTGCCGGTGCCCGCGTCGTCCCCCGTGGTGTCGCCCTCGTCAGGGCATCGGTGGGCGCCCTCGCCTGCGACCACGGCTTAGCCCGTTCGAGGGCTACAAGCTGCACCCGCTCCTGGCCACGCGTGGGCGCTCCGCGTAGCCCTCATTGCGGCGACACCTGACGCCCGCGCCGTGGCCCGCTCGATGGGCCCTTCACCTGCCGCCTGCGGGCCACCAGGCAGGTGGAAGATGGCATCTGGCTGCTGGTTGGCGGCGGCCCGCGCCGCGATCTTGGCGCCGCTCGCCGGTTACCGTGACGGCAAAACCGGCGTCGATGCTGCGGGTCGCCGCGTCGCCGCGGAGCCGGGAGCCGACACACCACACGGCGCGGAGAATTGGCTGCGACGTGCGGCCCCACAGGTGGCGTGCCTCGAAATACAATTCGTGCAACGCGGCACCCTGCTGGCAGCCGCCGGACCCCACCGCGCAGCCGCCGGGGCTCGGCGCGCCGCCGCGCGCCCCGGCTGGCCGCTGCGCCCCCCTCGTGCTCGCCCACGAAGTCGACGCCGGGCGCTTCGACGCAGCCCTCGAGCCCACTGCGGAGGTGATCTCCACGATGCACATTTCAGCGCCGACGACTTGGGACGGTATGGGACGTCGGAGGAAATATGTCTACACGCCTCACCCCAATTGGGGCTACCAGCGTGCACATGGACGTGGCCATTCATTGTGGCGACAGCCAGGATCCGATCCATGAAAACGATCGCGGTCTACAACAACAAGGGTGGCATCGGTAAGACGACCTTCTCCGTGCACGTCGCGCTGTACGCGGCCAAGCACCACATTCGCACGCTCGCCGTCGGCTCGACCGGCAAGGCGACCTGTGTTTGTGGCTCGCCGGCGGGGACTGTGAGGTGCAGGATGGGCTCTCCTACCGCCACAGCGATTACCTGCACGTCGTCTACAGCCGATGGAGCTGCCGGCGCGGATCGCCAACTACGACCTCGTGATCGCGGATTGCCCGCCCGCGATCGAGATCGTCGATTCGGTGACCGCAGACCTTTGGCTGGTGCCCCTCGACGGTCGCCTGGCGATGGAGAACCTCGGCAATATCTATCCGAGCCTGCGCCGGACCCAGGGGGCGATCACGCTGGTGCTCAACCGCTGCGACCTCGCCGGCAAGCGCGTGGTCGAAGGCCTCCGTGAGGCCGCCGAGCAGATCCCCAACGCGGTCGTTCGCGGTGCGCCCATCCCCGCCTCGGCGGCGATCGCCAAGGCGGCCGAGTACTTCAGGCCCGTGTGGGACGTGCCCTACGGCAAGGGTACCCAGGGGGACCGTGCGATCCAGCAGCTCTGCGCTGACTTGCTCACCGACTGCGGCTTCGGGGGGAAGCTCTGAGATGACCCAGCGCAACCGCAAGCCCAGCGGCCTCGACTACAAGATGCGGCCGAACCCCGGCGCCCGCCAACCCAGCGGGCCCGCACCCGCGGCGCTCAACTTCTTGCGTGACGGCGGTGGCCTCGCCGAAGAGCCATCG
>NZ_JADJNN010000034.1 GCF_016714285.1 Nannocystis sp.
CGTCCGCGGGGTCTACTTCTACCTGTACGTGGTCGTCGATATCTGGAGCCGCCGCATCGTCGGCTGGGCGCTGTACGACGTTGAATCTGGTGAACTCGCGGCGGCGCTCATCGAAAGAAATTTGTGCTGACAATCCAAGGTGTGATAATCTCCTCTGGCTGCACTCGGACAATGGCGCCGCCATGAAGAGCGCCCCGCTCCTGGCCGAACTGAAGAAGCGCGGCATCTCACCCTCCTTCAGCCGCCCCCGCGTCAGCAACGACAATCCCTACTCGGAAGCCCTCTTCCGAACCCTCAAGTACCGTCCCAGCTTTCCGTCGCGCCCCTTCGTCGCCATCGACGCCGCCCTCACCTGGGTCACTCGCTTCGTCGAGTGGTACAACACCGAACACCTTCACAGCGCGATCAACTTCGTGACCCCCGACGACCGACACCACGGCCGTCACCTCAAAATCCTCTCGGGCCGCAGGCGCGTCTACGAAGCCGCCCGCCGGCGCCACCCGGAGCGGTGGTCCGGCAAGACCCGCAACTGGGACCCCATCCGCGTCGTCTGTCTAAACCCGGAGTACGACAACGGAGCCTCGAAATCCAAGGCGAAGCACGTCTGAATTTCGAGGCGACAACTACCCTGAAACTCACCGGTACCCCGCCTCGTCAACACAGGAAGGCCCGGAAGCGGAAGTTGGCGATCGTGGTGTAGCGGGCGCGCGCCTCGATGCAGCCCATGAACGTCTGCTAGTCTTGGACGTCGTCGCCGAGTTGCCTGCGGAAGAAGCGGAGCAGCGGATCGAAGTGCCGCGAGAACAGCTCCTGACCTGCCGCCGCCCAGCGCTGGAACAGGCTCTCGTTCGCCCTTCTGCTCGCCGCGATCCTCGCCCTCTACCTGCTCGCGCACCTCGGCCCCGACGTCCCCCGGCGTCGTTGCCTCGTCCTCGGGCTTACGCCGAACCAACACGGCCCCGCCCCCACCCCCCGGCCCCAGTCTCCTGCCGTTCACTCCCTCGAACCTGACGCTCGAGGACATCGACATCGGGTCGCTCGGCGACCTCGAGATCGGAGAACTGGACTGGAAGCTCAAGACCAATGAGGAGACGTGGGCGAGCAAGCCCCCGTACGCGTTCCGGCTGCTAGAGCAGGTCGATGGCTCGCGGCTCGTCGTGTACGTCGTCCGCAACCTGACGATTCGCCTCAACGCCTCGCTCGCCGTCACCGGCTCCAGCCTGTGTGCGATCGTCGCCCGCGAACAGATCCGCGTCTACGGCGGCCTCTACGCCGGGTCGGCACGAAGCACGTGCTCTCGGTCGTCACGTCTTTACCGGTCCAGCCGCTAGTAAAACTGCTTGACGATATCCGGTGGGGTCCTCGGGGAGAACCGCGGCGTGCGGCGGCCCTCCCCTTCGGCATCACAGGGGCAGGTCCCGCGCGGGTTACTTGGTCCAGCGAATCGACGAGGTCCGGTTCTGCAGGGCCGCACCGATGTACCAGCAGGAGGTGCCGCAGTCCTTCATGGCGCCGCCGAGGTACTTGTCCTCGTAGTGGTACGAGTGCTTGCAGCCGGAGTAGGCCCGGGCAGAGGAGACGGTGTTGTCCCACCAGGGGTCGCTAAACTTGTTGAGGGTGATGGTCGCGGTCAAGCACGACGCGGTCGCCGTGACCGTCAGCGACTTGCCGCCCCAGTTGTCGTACTGGTACTCGACGCCGGCGACGTACGTCGTGGCGCTGGGGTCCCGAGGCGCACTCGCGATCGTGTCGGGCCCATAGGTCTCGGGCGTGGCGTCGTCGGCGAGCTGCTCACCGGTGGCGAAGAAGATCGCCTCCGAGAAGCGCGAGAAGCAGGTCATCTCGCTTTCGACCGCGGGGACTTCGTCCGGGTCCATGTCGGGAGCAACCTGAGCCTCGACGACGCCATCGGGGACGACCGTGGCTTCGACGACGCAGTGGCGGGCCTCGGCCGGGGCCGCGGCGAGGTCCTTGCCTCCGGGGTCGGCGCGGGGCTCGTCGCGCTCGTCGTCGATCGCCTCGGGCGCGTCGCGCTCGTCGTCGAACGCCGCGGGCGCGTCGCGCTCGTCGTCGAACGCCCCCGGATCGTCGAGGTCGATCAAGCCGTCGTCGGCGTCGCAGCCGAGCGTGAGGAGGTTGAGGAAGAACAGGGTGGTGATTCGGTGACCGAGGTTCATCATGCCGGTGAAGTACCGGGCGGACGCGGAACGATCCTCGGCCTAGCGAAAGTCTGCCGCGACGCTCCGACGCGTTCCGGGGCTTACCAGGTCTGGAAGGCGGTGGTGCGCCAGAGGGGTAGGCCGGCGAGGAAGATCGAGGAGCGTGCCCGTAGCCTAACTGACCGAACTGGTTTCCTTGACGGGCGCTCGTCCCTGCACAGTGGAGGGCAGAGACCTGCGCGTCTGGCTGCGGCCTGCGGGTCCATCAGCGATCACAGGCCGTCGAGCGGATCGTTAACGTTCTTCTTGACGATGATGCCCTTCATCTTCCCGTCGTCGCCGGTCTTGGTCTGGACGCGCTTCTTGGTCTGCTCTTTGGAATTCTCGGCGATCTGGGCGTTGAGGGCCGCCTTCTCTGTGAGCAGACGCTGCAGCTCGGCCGCGTCGGTGACGTTGTTGAGCTTGTTGTCCAGCGCCTGCTTCTCCATCGCGAGACGGTGTTCCTCATCCTTGAGGGCCCTTAACTCGGCCATCAGGCCTTCCATGGCCGCCTTTTGCTCGACGTCCTTCTTTTCCTGGGCGACCTTAGCGCGGTCCTGCTCGGCCTGGCTCGCCTTCGGAATCGGTGGGTGAGGTCTGTCCTCAAATGGCGTTTCCGTCGGCGTATCGATTGACGACAGACCCAGCTCGACTCTGAAGACATAGACGGTCAGGGATATGAGAACGAGGACCACGAAGATCGTCCGCCATGTCCTGTCATCGGACTTGATTATGACGATGGGCGGGGTGTCGACAGGTTGCGTGCGGATCTTGCCGGGTGGCGGAGGCGGCGGCGGCGGCGGGAGCTCGCGCAACATGAATTCTGCTCGTTGCGTAATGCGATGCGCACGAGTCTGCCGGACTCGTCTTCGAGGCTGTGACCCGCGGCCAGGAAGGCTTCACCGACGCTTACCCCGGGCGCGAGGCTGGCGTAGAACCTCGAGGAGAACGCGCGGGCGTGGTCGATGCGGATCCTGTCCCGCCACGCGATGGCGCCCAGGATCGTCGTCCGCGGGCTGTCCGTTGGTCGGCGCGACGGTCGATGGCTCTCGACCAGCGCCGCGGCGAGCGCGGCCGACTTGCAGACGTTGAGCAGGACCAGGCGGGCAGACGGGCAGTGGACGGCGAACACGTGGACCAGCCACTCTGCCTCTACCAGACTCGATTCGCCGAACTCGTCCTCCAGTATCAGGCCCTCTTCGGTCCCGTGGCAGATGAAATGCACGATCTCGGGTTGAACTCGCCGGAGCGCCTCGACTAATGCCATCGATTGGCGCGGTAGACGATCGCCTCTTGAATGTGAGCCTCGCGGTCAGCAAGGCCGCCTGGATGGCGCCGAGCTCCCTTGTGTTTTCGGTGGCCGACTGGTCGCTCGGCTCGGACGTGATGATGAGAAGGCGGATCTCGGGGCTGCTCATGATGAACCGTCCAACGGGTAGTTTGCTGGAGCCCACCGGTAAAGTCGATGTTTTCGGGCTTACGCAGGCTTCGGGATTACCCACGCCGAACCGTGGACCACAGCCAGCCGACATGGTTGCAGAGTCACAGGCGGAGGATCGATCGCCGGGGTCTCCACGGGGTCGTCGCCGTCGAGATATCCCGTGCGGTCCCCGACCCGCGCGAGCAGCTTGCTGATGTCGGGGACCTCGGCGGCGAGGCTGCGCAGGTCGACCGGGACATGGGTGGCGACCACCGCGAACGCGATCGGCTGGGCCTCGGTCGCCGGGATGTCGGCGGGCCAGCTCAGCGGGAGGCCGAGGAGCCGGCCTCGTCCCGCGGTCCTGGCCGAGCACGTACGCCTTATTCACGCCGAGGTACACGCCCTGCGGCTCGGATGCCGTCCACACAGCGATCGAGCGATCGACGCCGACGCCGACGACCGACACGTAGATCGGCCGGTCACCGGTCTGGGAGATTTGAATGTAGATGCGGTCGTCGGCGCGGAGCCCGCGCCGGTGATCGGCAGCGGCTCGGGTACGGCTTCGGCGAGCGGGTCGCTCCCCGGTCCGCCGCACGCGACCCCACACGATCGCCGGCGCGGCGAGGAAGCTGTCGCCCTCGCCGCTGCGCAGGGCGAGCAGCTCACGCACGCGGGCGAGCAGCTCGAGCACACGGATGACCGGACGGGTCTCGCGGGATGGATCCGCGAAGTTCGGGTAGCTGCGAACAAGGACGCTTCGGTCGTCGCGCAGCTCGAGCGTGTCCTCGGCGGTCAGGGTCACGCTGGCCAGCGGCGACTCCTCGTCGCTGGCCACGGCGAGGCGCGGCGAGGCGTCGATGGCGGCCGCCAGCGCGGCTCCCAGAGGCCCGCCGCCGACCAGGGACGCGCTCTCGGATCTCCTTGCCGACAGCGTCCCACGTCGGCAGCTCGCCGCCTCGCTCGGCGCGGAGGATCTTCACGAACTCTGCGGTGAGCAGCCCGCCCCTGCTGCCATCGCGCGCGTCGGTGTATTCGTAGGCGGTCTGGTTGGCGGCGCAGGCGACCAGACGGACCGCGTTCGGGTTGCCCTCGATCGCGGCGCGCCGGTCGAGCGCGTAGCCCTGCGCGCGCAGCCAGGCGACGTATCTCGTGACGTCCCCCGCCCACGGCGCGGGGATCGACCGGGCCCGGTACGTGATCTGCTCGCCGCCCAGAGTGCCGCCTGTGGAATGGCAACAGTCCAGGACCACTGCCACGTTCGGGGTGATCGTCGTGACCTCGGCCACCAGCGCCGTCAGCTCGGCGCTAAAGATGCCGCGGAAGTTGCCGAGCGCGTGGTCGGTGGGGACGATGTATTGAAAGTATCGCGGCTCCGCGACGGTCGGCTTGCCGCCATCGCCAGGCATCACCGCGTTCTTGTTGAAGGCGAGCCCGCCGTGGCCGGTGTAATACACGAGCACCGCGTCGCCGCGGGCGGTCTCGGCGATGAGCCGCCGCAGCGCGGCGAGGATCCCGTCACGCGTCGCGTCTGGCCCCTGGATCGTCCGTCGGATGTTGAACCCGTGGAGCTCCAGCGCCGCGTCGACCCGCACGAGGTCCGACTCGACGCCGGTGAGCTCGTGGGTCCGGCAGCCGATCAGGAGGGCGCGACGCATTGGTCAAACGCTCTTCTTGAGCTCCGGCTCGTGCTTGGGGACGTCGGTCGGAGCGAAGGGATCGGGCTTGCCGGGCTTGCGAATGATGATGATCGCGGTGGCCTTCGCTGGGACGGCCTCTGGATCCGCGGCGGTCAGATCGAGGTTGACCTCGATCCGACCGGGCTTCGTGAACTTCGACGACTCGACGTGGCCGTCGGCGCTCGCCCACGGCTGCACCTTCGCTTCGTCCTCGAATGCCGAGGTGGCGCTGAACGTGTAGGGCTGCCGGCAATTCGCCGGGCCGTCGATGCGCACGACCAGGGACTGCGGATATTCGATGTCGACCACCCACTCGTGGTTGTCATCCTGCTTGACGGCGTTCGATGTCAGGTCAAGGTGGTCGCCGTTGGCGGTCGAGGAGAAGGTGAGGACGACGGTCTCGCTATTATTCGCGGTGTCCTGGGCATTCGCGGGGCTCCGGTTCGAGGTCGGAGAGAAGGGTCGTACGAGTGCTCGGTCAGCCAGAGGTCGACCTCGGCCGCGAGCGCGGGGTTCTGGACCCGGCGATAATATTCGCCAGCCGAGTGTGCCAGAGTTCGGGCGCGCGCGCGATCGCGGGTGGGTAGCGAACGCGCGAGGAGGAACTCGATCTCGGCCCTCAGCGCCGCGTCTCCGTCGATCGGCAGGATCGCCAGCGCCTCGGCGAGCGCCGGCTCGGCGAGCGCCGGGTGTCCCTCGAGCAGGTGGGATCGTCTGAGCCCCGTCAGGAGATACGGGCGGTAGCCCGCGAACGACGTTTCATGCGCGCGGAGGATGTCGTCCACCGCCGCGAAGTCGGCCCGCGCCGCGGAGAACCGGCGCATGTCGGTGTACAGCCCGCCCCGGTTGAACAGAAGGGCCAAGCGGACCTCTGCCGAGGGGGCCGGCGAGGACGCGAGCAGGCCCAGGCCGGCGTCGAACGCGGCCAGAGCGGCGGCGTGGTCCTCGCGGTCGCGCAGGGCCACGCCGAGGTGGTCGTGCATCTCGGCGACCTCGGCAGGGTCAGCCATGCCCGTGGTTGTCAGGATCTCGAGGGCACGGCGTGCGTGGGTCAACGCCTCGTCGGACTGGCCGCGTCGTGTCCGGATCTCGGACAGGAGGTGATGCACGCGCGCCAGCAGCACGGCGTCGTCGGGTTGGCGCTGGACGATGTCCAGCGCCTCGCTGCAGCCGGCTAGTGCCTCGTCGAGCTCGCCGTGGTGCATGAGCTCCGCGGCCTCGGCGTACAGCATCTCGGCGACCCGTGGGTGATCGGGGCCGAGGAGGTCGACGAGGATCCGCCGGCTCTCGCGGTAGTGGGCGATGCCGCCGCGGACATCACCGAGCGCGCTGACGACGTTCCCGAGGTTCTGGTGCGACTCCGCGATCCAGATGCGGGCCTCGTCGCCGCCGGCTTGTAGCTCCTCACGCAGGGCGAGGGCCTGCTCGTGTAGCGCCCGGGCCTGCTCGTGATCGGCGGCAAGCTCGTGGGCGATCAACCCGCGGTTGCTTAGCAGCTCGGCCCGGCGCCAGGCGTCGCCGTCGATGCGCGCCAGCTTGCCGCCGGCCTGGCGCGCCCACTCGTGGCCGAGGGCCTGCTCGCGGAGCACGAGCGCCGCGAGTTTGGTCAACAGGCTGGCGCTGTCGGCGGCGAGTGTGTCAAGCCCGTGGCGCTCGGCCAGATCGAGGGCCTCGGTGAGCGCGGCGCGGGCGGCCTCGCCATCGCTGAGCAGCCAGTTCGCCCGGCCGAGAGCGACGAGGGCGGCGGCCAGCGATGGCGCGTAGCCGATGGTGCGCGCGCGCTCGACGATCCGCGTCGCGAGGGCCTGACTGTCGCGGATAGTTGCCGGACAGCTCCTGCACGCGGACATCGGCGATCTCCGCGGCGAGCGTCGCCACGGCCACCTCCTGATCGGCGCGGGGCCGCGGCGAACCGTCCGCATGGGCGCACGGCCGCGGGCTCTCGAGACGGGTGGCCGCCAGCAGCGCGTCGGCCACGGCGTTTAGGGCCGGAGCACCGGCGACTGCGCGGGTGACCGCGCCGAGCTCGCGGCGGCGCTGATCGAGGCAGGCCATGCGCGCGTCGTGGAGCTCACCGGACTGTTTGGCCTCGTGAACAGTCGCCCTGCAAATCTCACCGAAAGTCTCCGCCCAGTCTGCGGCGTAGTCATCGAGGAGTCCGCGGATCCGCGTCCATACCTCGACGCTGCGCGGGTCGCCGAGGGCTTCGACGGCGGCCTCGAGCTCCGACTGGCGGTCGTACCAGGTTGCGGCGATCCTCTCTTCAGGAGCGGCGCAGGGGTCCTTTGGCTGCATGGTCGCCGCGCCGAGCGTAACGCCGGCGAGGGCGGCGAGACCAAGGCCGACCGTGAAGCGCCTGCGGCGGGTCTTTCGGGCCCGCTCGTCCGCTTCGGCGCGCTCGTGGGCGCGAAAGTCGAGGGCGGTGATCAGCGCTTCGGCCGAGGACGGTCGCTGCAGCGGATCGGCCTGCAGGGCCCCGCGGAGGACGTCGTCGAGCCAGAGCGGGACGTCGGTGTCCCCGGGCGAGGTCGAAGGTCACCGCGGGTGGCGGCGAGGTAGAGCGCGAGGAGCGTGTCCCCCTCGAAGGGAAGGACACCATACAGCGCCTCGAAGAGGGAAGCGGCGAATGAGAACAGGTCGCTGTGCGGTCCGGGGCCGGCGTTCTCGATCGCCTCGGGGGCCATGTATGCGGGCGTGCCGAAGGCCTCACCGGTGCGGGTCAGCCTGGCCGCGAGCGCGCTGGGGAGCGAGAAGCCCGAGTCGTCGGGGCGGCGCTCGCCCGGGGCGTCCGCGAGGCAGGCGAGCCCGAAGTCGGCCAACATGACCTGACCGTCGACGCCGACCAGGACATTGTCAGCCTTGAAGTCGCGGTGAACGAGGCCCGACGCGTGGACCGCCGCGAGGCCGCGGGCGGCGGCGACGTAGAGATCGACGACGGCCCGCCAGGGCTTCCCCTGCTGGGCCTGGCGGAGTGTGGTGCCGCTGACGCGGCGCATGACGACGTAGCGGGCTCGGTCGGCGACGCCGGCGTCGTAGACCGGGACAATGTTGGGATGGGCGAGCCGCGCGAGCGCCTGGGCCTCGCGGCGGAGGCGAACGGCCTCGTGCTCGCCATGGCGGCGGTCAGTTGGTGCGAAGGATCTTGATCGCTACTTCGCCCTCGGTGTCCGGGGTCCGGCCGAGGATGACGGTTCCGAAGGCCCCACAACCGAGGATGCGCTCGAGGGTGTACTTGCCGAGGCGCGGTGGCGTCGCGGCGGCGCCGAACAGCTCGCGGGTGCTCTCGTAATAGATGACGGCCGCGACCAGGTCGCGCTGGGCCATGAGATCCGAGCCGCGACCGTCGGCGCCGGCGTCGGTCGTCGCGTCGAGCTGGGCGCCGTCGTCGACGGTGGTGTCCGGCCCGCTTCCGGTTGGAGACGACGCGCGATCCATCGTGCCGATGAGGTACCCGTCGGGGTGGGAACGATCCTGGCTCACTCCGATTCAACCGGGAAGCGGAGCTCGTCGGAGTCCGGCTCGGCCTCACCAGGCGCGAGGCGCGGGAGGTTCGCCTCCCACTGATCGAGGGTGGCATACGTGTGGGTCAGCGCCGCAGCCGGCTGACCGAGGGCCGAGCCGACGAGCTTCCGGAGCGCCTCGAGGCCGCGGCGGAGCCGGCTGCGTACGGCCGGTACGCTGAGGCCGCCGAGGGCGGCCCCCGTCTGGGGCGCGGTCATGTCGACGACGTAATAGAAGTACAGCGCGAGCTGCTGCTCGAGCGGCAGCCGGGTCAGGGCATGGACGAGGGCGGCGGTGTCCTCGCCCTCGCTGATGAGCCTCGAGGGCGACGGCAGCAGCGCGACGATGCTGCTGACGCCGATGACGTGCGCGGGCTGGCCCGAACGGCGGCGGATATGCTTGTAGAGCTGATTTCGCGCGATCGCAAACAGGAACGCCCGGAAGTTGGCGATCGTGGTGTAGCGGGCCCGGGCCTCGATGCAGCCCAGGAAGGTCTGCTGGACGAGATCCTGGACGTCGTCGCCGAGTTGCCGACGGAAGAAGTGGAGCAGCGGATCGAAGTGACGCTTGAACAGCTCCTGGCCGGCCGCGGCGTCCGCGGCGACCCAGCGCTGGAAGAGGGCCTCGTCCGTGGGGTGCGGCGCCGCTGGCGTGACAGACATGAGGCCGAAGGATATCCTCACCCGCGCTCGAATCGAGCGGTTGCGCGCCGTTATTTCCGCAAAATTCGAGTGAGCCGAGGATCGTTCAGGACCCGCCCAGTACTTCACGGGCATGATGAACCTCGACACCCGAATCACCACCCTGTTCTGCCTTAACCTCCTCGTGTTCGGCTGCGACGTCGACGAGAGCCCGGTCGACCTCGACGATGAGCCCCTGGCACTCGACATCGACGACGACGACGACAACGACGACGAGCTCGCGGAGGAGCCCCAAGAGGGCGCCGAGGAGGACCACGTCTCGTTGCGCGGCCACGCGCTCGCGCGGTTGTGGCTGCACGCCTTCCGCCGCCACCTCGCCGATTACCCCGGCGGTGCGTCGCCCGAGGAGCACCGCCTCGCCGACGCGATCGCCGAGGAGGGTCTCGACGACGCCTCTCTGCAGCGCTTTCTCGACCTCGCTGAGGCCAAGATCGAGGTTGACGCGCCGGTCGACGCCATCGCCGCGCTCACGCTCGACGAGCCGGTCACCGGCGATGATCTCGGCGTACCTGCAACCGCTCACGACGCTGTCCGCCGACATCCCGGAGGCCTCGCCCGCCAATTGCCAGAACGCGCCGTTCTCGAAGCTCGGCAACTACCGGCTCAAGCTCGAGGGTATCCGCAGCCTCTCGTGCGCCGGCGACGACGACCCCGAGGGCACCCCCGGCTGCCGGATGGAGGAAGGGTTCATCACCTGGACCCTGTTTACGCCGCAGGCACGGTGGTCGGGGCGCACCAACCTCGAGACGCAGCTCTACCCGGCCTACGGCGCCGACGCGTTCAACACCGGAAACCTCGCGCCGTCGGCGGTCTGGATCAGCGACCACGCGCTGCTACTGTGGCGGGTGTTCGAGAAGGACGGCAGCTTCTACGACGCGGACGCCCTGAAGGCGGCCCAGACCGCCGGCACGGCGATCCACGCGATGATCGATTGGAGCAAGCTGATCCCCGACGAATATCTCGACCCCAACCTGATCGCCAGCTACGACACCCTGTCGCGGGTCGGCATCGGCAGCGACGACGCGTTCGAGCTCGGAGCGGGTGGCGATCTCCGAGACACGCCTGTGGGATATCACCCACGGCTGCGCGAACCCTCCGCCGCGTACCCGTTCGGCGTGCCGAACGGTGACTACCTCAAGAAAGCGCTGCGGACCTATGATTCCGACGCGCACTTCCGGACGTGGATCAGCTTCCTCCGCCAGTAAGCGGCCCTCAATCGGACGCGGCGGCACCGAGCGCATGGAGGCGCCCGGTGTCGCCGTTCTGTTTCGCGCGCTGAAAAGAGACAGATCTAAGACGTGGAAGGCCAGCCCCCACCTCATAGTTCTTTACGATGCCACGCTTCACATCGATACTCTCCGCCCTCATCGTCGCGCTCGAGAGACTCAGGTGACTCAGGTGACTCAGGTGAAGTACTTGAAGAGCAACCAGACGCGTCACCGTCCCTCGAACTTTCGTCGCATCGCCCTGTCATGTCCGTCTCCCTCGTCATCGGCGACGCCAACATCCGCTTCCCTTACTACGGGCAGACGCTCCACGATTTGGTGCGAGGCATGTCGACTGAGGAGGCCGCCAGCCGCGCCGTCGACATGCGCCTGCGGACCCTGGCGAACGTGGCGGATGAGCTGGCCGCTGCGCGAAGACCACCCGCCGCGTCGGAGCATCGTCGACACTTATCCACACCGCATCTGTGTGACCGGCGACATCGGCAAGAACTCGCCGCCGAGGGCTCTGAGCACAAGCACATCTTCGACCGCCGACCCGGCGTCCAGCCCGGCTGGTCGCCTATTTTTGCTTCGTCCTATTTCGGACGAAGGCACACCACGTTGGATTCGAGTCGCAACTTTTGCATGTGTTCGCATCGCAGCACGTAGCCGCGCTGCAGCAGGCATCCGCAGTACACTTCCCTTCAGGCGCAGCAGAAACAGGTGCTGCGCTGCCAAGAAGCGCTCCAGAAACAAAGGTCGCTGAGAGAATTTTCTTCACGGATAACTCCATTCTCTGTACTGTAATCCTATGTATTTGCGATGGTCAAGCGCTGCTCATCGGGCGAGGCCGACGGCGCAGGCCTTCGTGTGAATGAGTTGGACACCGAGGTCGGCGCAGAAGCGGACGTCGCTGTCGGGCTCCTTGAACGCGCCGTCGGTGATGAGGCAGTGGCCCTGCGCTTGCGGGCATGGCGCTTGCCCTGCATCCGCATGCCACGCGTTCGCCCACCGCGAGACCCTGCGCCCGTACAGGCATCCCGAGCTGCTCGCCGAACTCCTGCGCGTCGACCGCGACCTCGCCCCCCTGCACGCCGACCCCGCTGGCACGCGCTGGTCGGCGAGTGACGGCGGCCCACCTCACGCATCATCGAACCAGCGCCACACCTCGGCTTCGAGGTCATGGTGCTGGACGAGCTCCGCTAGCCGCTGCGCGACCTCGCTGGCACTGGCGATGCTCCCCGGTAAGTCGGCCTTAAACCGGGGATCGAGCCGCACCGCGAGCGCCCTACACCAATCCGCCCCGAGCCCTCGCAGACGCTCGAACAGCCGCCACTCGGGCTTGTCGATGGCGTCCTGCAGCTCGAGCACCGCGTGCGGCAAGCGCCCGAACACCCACGCGCAGGCCAGCACCCGCTCGTGCGTGTCGCCTCCGCGGACCTGCACCAGCTCGCGGATACGCGGCCACGGAGCGCCCTCCGTGGCCGCGGCCTGCGCCAACAATCCATCGACCTCGGCGCATCCTCCGCCACACCTTCGCCACGCAGGCGCTCAAGAACGGCGCCTCACTGCGGGAGGTCCAGGCACTCCTGGGCCACACCAACATCGCCACGACGGAGCGGTACCTGCACACCGACTCCGACAACCTCGACCAGGCCATGCTCAGGGTCGCCCGCGGACGCGGGGCCACGAGCAAGGCCGAGCCGAAGCGCGGCCAGGCCCGCGCCACCCGAACCAGGAGAAATCCTGGAGAAACGAAGTCGCCCCCGCCGAAACGGCCGCAGACGCGGTCCAGACGGCCCTGATCGCCATTTGACTTCGACGGCGACGGTATCGCCGACGTGGTCCAGCCGACGAGAATTACCTATACATACTTGCGTATTCCGGTCGACTGGCACACCCGTTCCGCCCGGAAGCTGGCGCGGGGGACCGCGTGGACCAGGCGCGCGCTGCTCCGGGGTCCAGTGAAGTGCACGCTGCCGATGCTCGCTGCGGATGTGGATGTATGTGCCGTGGATCGCCGGAGGGGCGGCTCGATGCGCTCATCAGCCGCAAGCGCGAGACGGTCACGGGCGCTTCGGCTCTTGCTGATGACGAGCCTCGGCGCGGTCATGGGCCCGATGACACCCGGAGGCGCCGCGATCTGTGTCGCCACAGAGAGTCGCGCACACTGCCCCGTTTCATGTCGTGGTGCCCAGGGCGATCTCTCCCGCTGACAGGGCCAGCGGTAGCCGGTAGCCTGGACACTGGGTCCAGACTTGGAGGGGGATGATGGGGCAGGGAACGGGAGTCAGGCGATGAACGCCGTCTCGCCGCTGATGACGGCGGATGAGCTGGCGATGTGGCTGCACTGCACGCGGCGAGCCGTGTACGACCGGGTCTACCGCGGGCAGTTGCCGGGCTCCGTGCGAGTCGGAAGGCGCTTGTACTTCATGCGCGATCGCGTGCTAGGTTGGCTTCGGGAAGGCTCAGAGCAGCGTTCGTGGAGGAGTCCATGAGCGTCAAGATCCGAGAGAGAATCTACAGCGAGACGAACACCGTGACCTGGCAGGCAGACATTCACGTCAAGCTGCTCGACGGACGAAAGATCCGCGAGCGCAGCACGATCCCCGGCGCGACCAGCCGTTCCTCTGCCCTGAAATGGGCGCAGGAGCGGCAGCGCTGGCTGATCCTGCACGGTCACGAAGAGAGAGAGGATAAGTCGGAGGCGCCGGAGATGCCGACGCTGGCGGAGTTCTGCCAGCGCTTCATCGATGAGTACGTCGTCGCCAACCGACTCAAGCCGAGCACGATCGAGAACAAGAAGATGCTTCTTCGCAGCTACCTCGTGCCGATCCTCGGCGAGCGCAAGCTCGACGAGATCAGCGAGGCCGATGTCCAGCGCCTCAAGGCCGGCTTCGCCGAGCTCGCGCCCGCGACCGTCAACAATATCCTCACGCTGCTTTCGACGGTCCTCAAGACCGCGATCGAGTGGGGGGTTATCAAGGCGATGCCGCGGATCCGCAAGCTCAAGAAGGAGGACCAGGGCTTTAGCTTCTACGACGAGGGTACCTTCGAGCGGCTGGTGACAGCGGCGTCGGGCATCGACCCGATGTGCAAGCTCGTGGTGCTGCTCGGCGGCGAGGCGGGCCTGCGTGGCGGTGAGATCGTCGCGCTGCGCCTTCGTCATTGCGATCTCCGGCGTGGCGTCATCCACGTCGACGAGAACGAGTGGCAGGGCCACGTCGGCACGCCGAAGGGCAACCGTGTGCGCCAGGTCGTCATGACCTCGCGGCTGCGGGCGGCGCTGGTCGAGCTCGCGGCGACGCGTGCCGATCGTGACAGTCGCGTGATCGTCCGCGAGGACGGCTCACAGGCCACCAAGCGGGTCGTCGACGGCTGGCTGCTCAAGGCCCAGCGCGTGGCGGGCCTGCCGAAGAAGGGACCGCACGTGTTGCGACATACCTTCTGCTCGCTGCTCGCCGCCTCCGGGGCGGCACCGAGGGCGATCCAGGAGCTCGCCGGGCACCTGCACTCAACCACCACCGACCGTTACCTGCACCTGGCCCCGAGCGCGCTCAAGACCGCGATCGGATTGCTCGAGGCGGCGCGGCACGGACACGTCACGGGCGGAGACGCCCTCCCGAACAACTAAACATTTCAATCACTTGGCCCGCGGCGTCGACTAGCCGACATAAAGCACGCGGTCGATGCCCCAGGTGAGGCCTTGCGGGCCGGCGTCGGCCACGGGCACGCCGAAGGGGCCGTTGCCGGTGGTGACGGCGGCGATGATGACGATCGGGAGGGGATTGTTGGGGTCGTCCTCGACCAGGTGCGCGACGCCCTGGGGGTCCATGCCGAGGCAGCCGCCGATGCAGGTATATGTGAGCGCCACTTCGCCGAGGCCCTCGACCGGGGCGGGTGGCACGTATTCGTCGGTCCAGGGCAGCGGGACGGTGAGCTGCGGGATCGTCAGGCTGCGCAGGACCTTCACCTCGCCCATATCGAGGTTCGACACGCCGGGCCACTCGCTGAGCTCGCCGCTGGGCAGGAGGCGGCGCAGATAGTCGACGCCGTCGCGCAGGGTGACCATCCAGGCGGTGCAATCGTCGGCGAAGTCGATGCCGATGATCTTGTCGGAGAAGGGGCCGTTGAGGGCCTCGAGCGTGGGGTCGGCGCAGGCGATCGGCCGCTCGCAGCCGCACTGGGTGCCCCAGCAGGCGCCCTGGCCGGTGCAGGCGACGTCGATGCAGGGCGCCACGGGCACGCAGCTGCCCTGGTCGTCGCAGACGCTGCCGGGGCCGCAGCTGCGGCCGTCGCAGGCCGTGGCCGGGCCGGCGAGGACGCAGGGGTCGTCCATGGGCTTGCACTCGCCCGAGATGACGTCGCACAGCTGGTCGACCGGGCAGGGCGAGGGGTCCTGGCCCTGGCACAGGGTGACGCACTGGCCGTCCTGGCACACCTGGTTGGGCTCGTCGCAGTCGGCACACAGCACACCGCCGGTGCTGCCCGTGGTGCTCGTGGTGGTGGCGGCGGAGGAGGTGGACGCATCGGAGGTTGGCGCCGTGTCGCTGGTGTCGCTGGCGGCCTGGGTCGCGGTGCCGGGATCTCCGGTGGTCGGCAGGTCCGTCGTGGTGGAGCTGGTCGTTCCGGCCGTGCTCGTGGTCGACGAAGCTGCGCTGGCCCCGTCGTCCTCCGCCCGCTCACCGCCGCCGCAGCCACCCACAGCCAACATCGTTACGATCGCCGCCATCGTCCGCCGCATGTCCACGTCCCCCTTGCCACGATAGCGGATCGCGGGGCCCTGCGGGCGCGTGAAATTTGGGGCTGTACGGCTCCGGCCGGGTCCGCTCGGGGCCTCGGCCCACCGAGACCTCGCGGGTCACGGGTGAAGGCGGCGGGAGCTCACGCGCTCGCCTGGTCCCGCGCGAGCGAGATTGCCTACACTCCCGGAGTGCGCATCCTATTCGCCACGCTCGCTTCGCTCGCCGCACTCGCGTGCGCGCCGGTCTCGTTTCCACCGACCCCGCCGGGCCCGCCGGTGCGGCACGAGGCGAGCAGCGCGAGCTTTGCGATCATCGGTGATTACGGCGAGGCGGGGCCGGAGGCGGCGGCGGTGGCCGCTCTGGTGCGCAAGTGGCAGCCGGACTTCATCGCCACCACCGGGGACAACAACTACCCGGATGGGATGCAGGACACGATCGACGCGAACATCGGGCAATACTACCACGATTATATCGCCGGTTATGTCGGCAGTTACGGCGGCGGGGCGGCGGAGAGCCGCTTCTTCCCGACGCTCGGCAACCACGACTGGCGGACCCACGACCTCGCGCCCTACCTCGGCTATTTCACGCTGCCGGGCAACGAGCGCTACTACGCGGTGTCGTGGGGGCCGGTCGACCTGTTCCTGCTCGACAGCGACCAGGGCGAGCCGGACGGGAACGACGCGGACTCGCGGCAGGCGCGGTGGCTGAAGGACGCGCTGGCGGGCTCGACGGCGGCGTGGCAGCTGGTGCTGCTGCACCACCCGCCGTACTCGTCGGCGATGCACGGCTCGACGCGGGCGCTGCAGTGGCCGTTCGCGCAGTGGGGCGTCGACGCGGTGATCGCCGGGCACGACCACGACTACGAGCGGATCGAGCGCGACGGCATCGTGTACCTCGTCAACGGCCTCGGCGGCCACGGCAAGATCTACCAGTTCGGCACGCCGGTCCCGGGTAGCGCCGTGCGCTTCAACCAGGCGCACGGCGCGATGCGGGTGCAGGCGACGGCGCAGGAGCTGCGATTCGAGTTCCTCCGCGCCGACGGTCAGGTGGTCGACACCCGGGTGATCGCGGCGACGCGGCGCTGACTAGCGAGCTCCTCCGCGCCGACGGCCCGGTGGTCGACCCCCGAGGGGGCTACGGGGCGAAGGGGTCGCACTTCATCGCGTTGCCGAGCAGCACGTCCGCGGGGGAGCGCGGCTGCAGCTTGGAGTTGGCGAAGCTGTAGCCGACGATGCCGACGATGTCGTCGAAGGTGGTGCCGACGGGGCACTTGTTGTTGAGGACCATGTCCTTGATGCCGTCGGTGATCTGGTCGTCAATGCGGAGGGTGCCGGTGACGACGAACTCGTCGAAGTCCATCGGGGCGTCGGCGTTCTGCACCGTGATGGTGACCGGGCCGACGCGGACCAGCATGGACTCGAAGGGCTCGGCGTTGGCCTTGCCGGTGGCGAGGGTGGCGGGGTCGAGGAGGACCGGCTCGAAGGGCAGGACCAGGCCGGGGTCCTCGACGGTGACGACGGGGCTCGAGATCTCGCCGAGGCCGTTGAACTCGGTGTAGATGCCGGCGACCGCGACGCGGTTGCCGACCTTCACGGGCGGCAGCTTGGCGCCGGTGAACACGAAGATGCCGTTCCACGGCTCGGCGGTGTCGTTCTGCACGTAGAAGCCGCGCGCGTTGCCGGCGTCGGGGCGCAGGCCGGTGACGTAGGCGCCGACGATCGCCACGTTGGCGCCGGCCTTCGGGTGCTTCGGGTCCATCGGGTTGCGGATCGCGGGGATGGTGGTCGGGCAGGTGGCCGGGCCGGGGTTCGGCTCGGCGCAGTCGTCACAGGTGTCGCCGTGACCGTCGGTGTCGGCGTCGGCCTGGTTGCTGTTGGCGTCGCGCGGGCAGTTGTCGCTGCCGTTGGGGACGCCGTCGTCGTCGATGTCGTCGGGGTCGGGGACGATGCAGCCGTCGCCGGGCTCGAGCGGGCAGGCGTCGCAGGCGTCGCCGTCGCCGTCGCCGTCGGCGTCGAGCTGGCCGTTGTCGAACAGCATCGGCGGGTTGAAGACGTCGGGGCAGTTGTCGCCGTCCATCACGCCGTCGCCGTCGGGGTCCTGGGCCGTGATCTCGCCGGTGTACTCGCCGTCGCGGGAGGGCACGCAGGTGGGCTCAAGGTCGGGCTCGCCGCAGAAGAACAGCGGGTAGGTCGGCTCGATCGCCGCCTTGACCTTGGCCAGGCTGCTGACGCCGCCGGTGTCCTGGGCGACGCAGGCGAGCTTGTCGACGCCGCACACGGCGAGCGCCTCGCAGGCCTCGCCGCCGAGCTCGGGGGTGCCGACGATCGGCGCGTCGCCGTAGAGCACCTCGCCGCCGCGCAGGACCAGGACGACGTCCTCGAGGTCGGCGCGGACGACCGCGGCGTGGTGCTTGTCGACCGCGCCGTTGAAGATCGAGATGTCGGCGACCATGCCGACCTTGAGCAGGCCGATCGCCTTCTCGCTGCCGGTCGCGAGGGCGGCGTTGGTGGTGACCATCTTCCACAGGTCGGCGTCGTCGAAGCGCTTGTTGTAGTAGTTGGTGTTGAGCTCGTCGGCGCAGCGCAGCTCGCGGAGGATGTTCATCGACCCCGAGGCGACCCAGTCGGTGCCGAGCGCGAGCGGGACGCCGAGGATGTCGAGCACGGTGGCCTGGGCGGTGTTGCCGTAGAGGACGACGTTGGAGCGCGGCGACCAGATCACGCGGGTCTGCTCCGGGTGGAGCAGCTTGGTGTCCTCGGCGCTGAGGGCGATGGCGTGGATGATCGCGGACATCGGCTCGACGACGTCGTTGGGGGCCATCGACAGGCAGACGAACTCGTTGCGGGCGAAGTCGTTGATGCCCTCGGCGATGTGCGGGAGGTAAGCGTCGAGCTTGTCGATCTCGGCGGTGGTGATCGGGCCGGGGTAGTTGCAGCCGCTGTCGAGCTGGAAGCCGCTGCTGTCGCCGAGCGGGAAGGTGTCGCTGTTGGCGAGCTGGATCGGGAGGCCCTCGAGCATGTTGCTGGTGTCGAGGTTGCGCAGCAGGCCGGCCTTGCCGCCGGCGCTGGCGGCCGAGGTGGCGCCGCTCATGACGAAGCGCAGCTCGGCGGCGAGGACGGCGTCGTTGCTGGCGTTGCCGGGGACGCTGAGGGCCTGGTGGCCGTTCTTGCCCTTGCGCCAGTCGTGGCGGTGCTCGTAGCGGTCGACGCCCTGGCCGATCGGCTTGTTCTTGGCGAAGGAGATGTGGTCGTGCGGGTTGATGAGGCCGGGCGAGATGACGCCGTCGGCGCAGCTCAGCTCGGTGGCGTCGGCGTACTCGGGCAGCTCGAGGCAGTCGCAGCCGACGCAGGCGATGAGGCCGTTGACGACGACGACGGCGCCGTTCTCGAAGACGGTGTCGGGCCCGAGGACGGTGCCGCGGAGGATGAGGCCGTCGGTGCCGGGCTTGGAGATCTCGCAGGTGCCCTCGGCGGGCGGGGCCAGCGGCGGTGTGTCACAGACCACGAGCGGGTCGATCGGGTCGACGCCGGTGGTGGTGTCGCCGGTGGTGGTGTCGGTGGTGCTGCCGGTGGTGGTGTCCAGGCCGGTGGTGGCGCTGGTGCTGCCCTCGGTGACGGTCGCGGCGCCGGTGCTGGTGTCCCCGACGGTGCTGGTGGGGGTGTCGGTGGTCGGGACGTCAGTCGTCGGGGTGTTGCTGGTCGGGGTGTTGCTGGTCGGGGTGTTGCCGGTGCTCGCGTCGCCGCCGGTGGTCTCGGTCGTCTGCGTGCTGACGCCGTCGTCGCTGCAGGCGGCGAGCGCGAGGGCACAGGTGAGAGAGAAAGCGGCGGCGAGGGGGCGAGGTGAAGAGGGGCAGTCCACGCGCGGACCATACCCTCCGCGCGGCGGCGACTCAAACGCTGCCTGCGGCTGGAGACACACATCGCGCGGGTGTTCGCGGAGGTGGTGTGACGGGCGAGTGACAGCGCTGCTTGCGTGTGCAAGCATCCGTGAGGCAACCCATCCGCGGCCGCGGTGAAAGTCGGGGGCCGTGGGTTGCTGGGGCGGCGGGCGATCGGCCATAGGGGTGCGGCGGAGGCGAACGATGAAGCAACTACGGGGCGCGGCGCGACTGGGGTCCATCTGTTTGGTCAGTGGGGTGGTCGGCTGTGGTGACGTGGGTGGGGCGTCGACCTCGTTCGGCGGCAGCACGCCGGTCGAGCTGACGATGACCGAGAGCTCGTCCAGCAGCGGTGCTGGTGAGTCGTCGTCGAGCTCATCGGTGGGCACCAGCGACACTGGGGGGCTGCCGACCACGTCGCTGGCGAGCTCGAGCGGCGGGCCCGAGTGCGTGGAGGACAGCGACTGCGTCGGCAATCCGGCGGGGCCGCTGTGCGACGACGGGCGCTGCAACGTGGCGTGTCTGCCGGGCGACACCCGGGCGTGTTACAGCGGGCCGCTCGACAAGGTCGACGTCGGGGCTTGCGTGCGCGGGAGCTCGACCTGCGCGGCGGACGGGCTCAGCTGGGGGGTGTGCGAGGGCGAGGTGTTGCCGCTGGCGAGCGAGCTGTGCGGGAACACGGTCGACGACGACTGCAACGGCGAGGTCGACGAGGACGTCGACGCGGACGGCGACGGTTGGGGCGTGTGCAGCGGCGACTGTTGTGACACCGCGGGCGGCGAGTGCTTCGACCCGGAGAAGGTCAACCCGGGGGCCTTCGAGTATGTGGGCAACCAGGTCGACGATAACTGCGACGCGGCGGTCGACGAGGCGGCGGACGCCTGTGACGCCGCGCTGGCGAGCGACACCAAGGAGCCGCTGGACTACGCGCGGGCGCTCGACCTGTGCACCTTCACGGAGGAGTCGCCGCCGGACCCGAAGGACCGCAGCTGGGGCGTGATCTCGGCGAAGCTCAGCCTGGCCGACGGCAAGGGGGCCCCGGCCGCGGCCTCGCGGGCGATCCGCACGGGCTTCGGCGGCAAGATCAAGCCGCAGAAGCACAGCAGTTTGGTGGTGATGGCGAGCGGGCACGCGGCCGACGCGAATGACACCAAGCCGGGCTACGCGGCGTTCGAGAAGGGCCAGGACATGGCGACGACCAGCCCGCCGCCGGCGGACTGGCTGGCGGCGAACGCCGGCAAGATCCCGAACCCGCCGGGCTGCCCGGCGCCGCAGGTGCCCGCGTCGAACGACGCCGTGATGCTGACCCTGCGCATGCGCGTGCCGACCAATGCGAGCAGCTTCTCGGCGCGCATGTACTTCATGTCGGCCGAATACCCCGAATATGTGTGCAGCCAGTACAACGATTTCTTCGTCGCGCTGGTCGACTCGAAGGCGGTCGGCAACCCGAAGGACAAGAACGTCGCGGTGTTCGATGACGGCAAGACGCAGTGGCCGATCGGCGTGAACATCGTCAAGGTGGCCGACGGGCTGTTCTCGCAGTGCGAGGGCGGGCCGGTCGGCTGCGCCGGGGTCGCGGGCACCTACAACGGCTGCACGAGCACGGCGGAGCTGGTCGGCACCGGCTTCGACGCCTTCGATGACTTCGCCTGCAACAAGGTGCAGAAGCTGGCCGGCGGCGGCTCGGGCTGGCTGACGCTGCGCGGCAACGTTGCGCCCGGCGAGGTGATGGAGATCCGCCTGGCGGTGTGGGACACCGGCGGACACCTCTACGACTCGCTGGTGCTGCTCGACGCCTGGGAGTGGTCGCTCGACCCGGCGGCGCCGGGCGTCACGCCGGGCTGAATCCGGGCTGAATCCGGGCTGTGTGGCATCCGCGGCGGCGATGCCCGCCGCCGCGGAGGTCGAGGTTCAGCCGTCGACGAGGTCCGCGAGGGTGCGCGGGCTGAGCTTGGCGACGTCGAAGGAGAACGCCATAAGGCCGGTGATGCTGGCGAAGACCTTGCCCATGGCGGGGTTCGGGCCGGGGTCCGGGAGGAAGAACAGGTCGTCGACGACGAGGTCGCCGGTGACCTTGAATTCGCCGTACATGGCGACGGGCTCGGTGACGGTGACGTCCTGGACCTCGACGAGGCAGCCCTCGAAGTTCTCGGCCTTGGCGCCGTTGGTGGCGACATCGGCGGGGTTCACGATGGAGGCGGCGGGCACGGGGGCGGTGCCGGAGATCGTGAGGTTGTCGGCCTTGGACAGCGAGATCTCGGAGTAGGTGTAGAACTCGGTGTACTGGCCCGAGACCGTGACCTTGTCGCCGAGCTTGGGCAGCTTGTCGGCGGCCATGAGCTCGGCGGCGACGTCCGCGAAGACGTAGACCTGGATGCCGGAGTATTCGCCGCCGTCGGCCTCGGCGATGAAGAAGTTGCCGTTCATCTTGGCGTCGGTGAAAAACTGCGAGGTGACGACGACGTCGGTGAGGTCGACGTAGGTCTTCTCGGGCACGTTGCCCATCTGGATCTCGTAGATGGTGGTGTCGACGTTGCCGGCGGTGGTCGGGTCCGTGGTCGGGTCGGCGGTGGGGTCGACGGGGTCGCTGCAGTCGGCCCAGCCCTGGAAGTCGGCGCAGTTGCGGGGGGCGAGCTTGAACTCGTCGAAGCTGAAGGTCATCTGGCCGACGAGGGCGGTGAAGGTGGTGTCGACGGCGGGCTTGGGGCCGGGCGAGGGGACGAAGAAGAGGTCGTCGACCTTGAGCGCGCCGTCGACCTCGAACTCGCCGTACATGACGACGGGGGCGGTGACCTTGGCGTTGTCGATCTGGACCAGGCAGCCCTCGTAGTCCTCGGCCTTGGCGCCGCCGGTGGTGATGTCGGCGGCCTTGACCACGCTGGGGGCCGGGACCACGCCGGCGCCGCCCGGGGTGAGGTCCGTGCCGGTGCTGAGGGTGAGCTGCGAGGCGTCGTAGAACTCGGTGTACATCGCCCGCAGGGTGATCTTGTCGCCGATCTTGGGCAGGGTGCCGCCGGCGTCGAGCTCGGTGATCACGTCGGCGAAGACGTGGACCTGGATGCCCGAGAAGGCGCCGCCCGCGGCCTCGGAGATGAAGAAGTTCCCGTCGCCGGTCTTCTTGTCGTAGTAGAGCGGCGAGGTGACGACGACGTCCTTGACCTCGACGACGATGTCGGTCGGGACCTTGCCCTGCTGGATGTCGTAGACGGTGACGGTCTCGCCGGCCCCGCCGGTCGGGGTGTTGGTGTCGCTGCCGGTGGCGTCGCCGGTCTCGCTGCCCGAGGAGGCGTCGGTGGTTCCCGAGAAGGTGCCGCAGGCCGGTGCGAGGGCGGTGAGGGCGGCGAGGAGGAGGGGCGTGCGGGCGAGGGTCATGGTGTCTCCGACGGTGAGGGCGCGGGCAAGGACTAAGGGTTTAGAAGCGGTACTGGAACACGAGGCGCAGGTCCTGATTCTTGGTCACGGTCGCGGCCTCGGTGCCCTCGATGAGGGCGCTCGAGCGGATGCGGCGGTCGCCCCAGATGAGGGTGAGCATGAACAGCTCGCGCCACAGGAACACGTGGGCGGCGACGCGGTACTGCATCTCCTGGTTCTGGCGGCGCAGGTCGTAGCCGAGGGTGGCCGGCGGGCGCTCGAAGGGGGTGGCGAGGTACTGGCCGAAGTCGGCGGAGAGCAGAAGGCGCTTCTTGATCGGGAGGATGCCCATCTGCACGTTGTAGGCGACCTGCCAGCTGCCGAAGTTGAGCTCACGCTTGCCGTAGACCTCGCCGAGGAGGATCAGGCGGCGGTAGCGGAAGGTGGTCTGGATGTTGGCGGCGGGGTAGCGCTCCTGGGAGCGCTGGTCGTACTTGCCGCCGACGGCGAGCGAGAGGGTGGTCGGGGCCGGGGTGTAGAGGATCGGCGAGTCGTAGCGGTTGTAATAGCCGACCAGGTTCATCCACAGCTGGGCGCCGGCGGTGTAGGTGAAGTTGTTGTTGCCGTCGGGGAAGAAGGTGCCGCCGATGTTGCCCGCGAAGCGGCCGCTGCCGCCGGCGAGGAAGGTGCGGTAGAGGAACTTGCCGCGCTTGTCGAGCGGGCCGCCGAACTCGAGCGCGGCGCCGTTGCCCTGCTCGAAGCCGTTCAGCATGTAGAAGGCGGGGTCGACCAGCAGGCGCTTGTGGATCGACCGCACCAGCTCGAGCGAGAGGCTGCCGGAGCCGCTGTTGATGTTGAAGTAGTGGCCGCCCTTGATCGGGACCTGGAAGATCGCAAACACCATCCGCGGGGTCTTCTCGGCGCGGAAGGACAGCAGGAAGAAGCTGTTCTGGATGTAGGGGATCTGGCCGAGGACACGCAGCTGGATCGCGGAGAACTCGACGTTGGCCTTGTTCTCCTGGACGTTGTAGGTGCCCTGGGTTCGCGCGACGACCGAGAAGCGGAAGTTGGTGGCCGGCTGACAGTTGACGACGCTGGTGTCGAGGCGACAGCCGAGGTCCTCGCAGTCGGTCTTGCCGTCGTGGTCGTTGTCGTAGCCGTCCGAGCACATGTGCTCGCTGCGCTCGCCGTCGACGTCCTGGCCCTTGCCGAGCAGGTCCTCGGGGTCGGCGGAGCGGTCGATGCCGTCGGCGGCGGTGGCCGAGCCGGGGCCGCGGCCGGCCGCGACGCCGCTGGTCGGGGCGGCCTTGCGGTCCCATGAGCCCTTGCAGGCGTTCATGTCGGCGCAGTCGGAGTCATCGCAGTCGGTGGCGCCGTCGCGGTCGTTGTCGAGCCAGTCGTGGCAGCGCTCCTCGGTGAACTCGGGGCGGCCGTCGGTCTGGCAGGCGGCCGCCTTGGCGCAGTCGTTGTCGCCGCAATCGTAGACGGTGTCGCCGTCGTTGTCGACGCCGTCGTCGCACAGGGTCTCGGTCTTGGCGTCGCCGGGGGCGGTGCTGTTGGCGGTGACCGGGGCGTCGTTCTGGTCGGGGTCGGAGGGCGGGGCGCCGACGTCGTCGGCGAAGGGCTGGGCGCCGCCAGCAGCGGGGGCGGCGGCCCACGCGGGCGCGCTCAGGCCGAGCCAGGCACTGGCAACGACGGCGGACAGCAGGGACTTGAGGGACCGGCGCATCGGCATCATCGGCATCATCGGCATCATCTGCATCATCTGCATCTCGAATGTTCTTCCCGCGGGCGGCTCAGGGCTGCTCGCATACCTTGGGTCCGTCGCACACGGTGACGATGGGGTTGTTGCTGCAGTCCCAATCGTCGCAGTCGGTGAAGCCGTCGCCGTCGTTGTCCTTGCCGTCGTCGCAGCGGGCGATGGCGTCCTCGTCGAGCAGGGCGAGGCTCTCCTGGCAGGTCTGGCGGACCACGAGGCTGTCGGATTGCACGCAGGAGAAGTCGGCGCAGTCGATGAAGCCGTTGCCGTCGTTGTCGACGCCGTCGCTGCACTTGCTGGCGGAGTTCTCGGCCTTGGCGAGGCAGGCGTCGACGATCTCCTTGGGGCCGTCGGAGGAGCAGGAGAAGTCGCTGCAGTCGACGTAGCCGTTGCCGTCGTTGTCGAGGCCGTCCGTGCAGGTCTCGACCGTGTTCTCGACCGGCTGCATGCCGCAGTAGGCGAGCACCTCGGGGTCCTCGCTCATCGCGCAGGAGAAGTCCTTGCAGTCGATGAAGCCGTTGTTGTCGTCGTCGACCTCGTTGGAGCAGGTGTCGAGGGTGTCCTCGGCCGGCTGCATCGCGCAGTAGGTGACGGCGTCGGGGTCCATGCTCATCGTGCACGAGAAGTCGGCGCAGTCGGTGAAGCCGTTGCCGTCGTTGTCGACGCCGTCAGAGCAGCTGGCGAGGTCGCCCTCGGGGCCGTTGCAGGGGCCCTGGCCGCCGCAGTCGGGGTCGTCGCAGTCGACGGCGCCGTCGTTGTCGTTGTCCTTCTCGTCGCCGCAGTTGACCGGGTTGTCCTCGGCGCAGACGGTGACGAAGATGCCGCGGCGGCAGCCGAAGTCGGCGCAGTCGGCGAAGCCGTTGCCGTCGTTGTCCTTGCCGTCGTTGCAGGTCGCGTCGGTGTTCTCGCGCAGGCAGCAGGTCTCGGGGATGTCGCGGCAGTTGGGGTCGCCGCAGTCGAACTGGCCGTCGTCGTCGTTGTCGATCTGATCGTGGCAGACCTCGAGGCCGGCCTCGGGCTCCGGGGCGGGCGGCTCGGGGACGACCTCGCCGCACAGGGTCGACTCGCTGAGGCAGTCGGTGTCGGCGCAGTCGATCAGGCCGTCGTTGTCGTTGTCGAGGCCGTCGGCGCAGCTCTGGTCGTCGTACTCGTAGCCGTAGACGGGGGCCTCGGGGAGCTGATAGCAGCCGGCGGCGAGGCCGAGCGCGAGGGCGCCGATCCCGATGCTGATGCGGGCGCCGATGTGCCCGCCCATGCGAATGCGATGCGAATGCGGGTCAGCGCAGACATACGGCTCGCGCCCCGCCGTAGCGCCGCTTGAAGTCGACGTGGATCATGCAGGACTCGGGCTGGCCCTGGGCCGCGCCGAACTCGCCCTTGGCCGCCCAGTCGAGCAGGAGCGCCTCCAGCGGGCCCTGCTGGGCGGCGGTGGCGGGGGTGCTGACGTGGCGCTCGGCCGCGAAGCCGCGGACGGTGCGGCGCACGGCGTCGTCGTCGAGGCCGGTGACGAGGGCGGCGTGGTCACGGCGGAGGCGATCGGCGACGGCGCTGACCCGCGACTCGTCGACCGGGTAGCCGAGGTGGCAGATGTTCTGGCACTCCTCGTACTTGATGTCGTGCTTCCACTTGATCGAGTGGCCGTCGACGGTGGAGACGAGGCGGTTGTAGACGCCGTCGCCCTCGACGTCCTCCTCGCTCGAGTGCAGCGAGGTGAGAATGTAGGCCGGGACGCCGTGGGCCCACATGCCGCGTCTGGCGGCGATCGCCTCGCGCTGGACGGCCAGGAGCTCGGGGTCGGCGGGGCGATCGTCGACGCTCATGGCGTGGGCGAAGCCGAGGCGGATCTGCTCCTTGGCGAGCTCGGGGCAGAACACCAGCATGCGGCCGTAGCCGTCGGTCTTGCCGTCGCTGTTGCACTCCCACACGTGGTCGCGGGCGTTGTGGGTCGCCATCTTGGCGAGCACGTAGAGCTCCTTGGCGGTCCACGTGCCCCACTGATGCACCGGGCCGTGCGACTCGAGGGTGTTGAAGCCGGACAGTCGCGACTTGGCGCCGGTGAGCGGCCCGCCGAGGACGCGGAAGCTGTCGCCGTCGTTGAACACGACCGGGGTGGCGACGCCGTTGAGGAGGACGCGGGTGCGCGCGTCGGCGGCCTCACCGTCCGCGACCAGACACAGGGCGAGGACGCCGCCAGCGAGCGCGGCGGCGCTACGGCGGAGATGGAGCTTCGTGGGCCATTGCATGGGCATGTTGCACGGGGCGCGCATGCGTGCAGGGCGCGCGTTCGCCCGGGGAAGCTGCACGAAGCCACCGATGATCACAACCGAAAACCGCGCGATGTGGCGCCCTTTCGCGCGGGAAAACTCATGGCGCCGCGCGCTCGTGCAGACGGGCTGTGGCGCGGGTGTGACATGGGCCAGGCAGTAGCATCCCGGCGATGACGAGCCTGCGCGCAGCTGTCGACACGATCCTCGCCGCGCTCGTCGGGGTGGTTGTTACAGGAGGGTGTGCGCTCGAGCAGAAGATGTCGCTCGAGGTGATCGACGCGCCGCTGCGGGCGCGGGGCATCGAGCTGAAGGGGAGCGACGGGCCGGGCGAGGGGCTGCGGCTCGGGCCCTACGAGGTGAGTCACGTCGAGCGTGAGCGATCGCAGCGCGGCACGGAGCTGCTGCCGCGGGCCCTGCCGCGGCCGGCGAGCTACCACCGGCTGCGCTTCGAGGTGCTCGCGCCGGAGCAGCGCCGCTGGCACGCGCAGTGCGAGGCGCAGCGTCGCCAGGCCCGCAACCCCGACCTCGCGGGCGAGCTCGACGAGTCGCACGACGAGGTGGCGCTGCTGTGTCAGCTGCAGGGGCCCGACGACGATCGCTGGGTGCTGCGCCTCAGCGGCAACATCGGCCGCGGCCTCAGCGGAGAGCTGCGCGCGGGCGAGGCGGGCGCGCTGGCCTTCGAGGCGGAGGTGATCGTGCGCCGGAGCTTCGTGCGGGGGGTCGACCGCGAGCTGCCGATCGCGGTGGCGCAGCTGCGGCGCAAGAAGATGGCGGCGGCGGCGATGCTGCTGGCGGCGCCGGAGCGGGCCTGGCTGGCGCCCGGGCTGGCAGGGCCCGACCGCGAGCTGGCGGTGGTGGCGATGGTGGCGCTGCGCTTGCTGCCGGTCGCCCACTCGGAGCTGTGAGGGCGGCTTGCCTCGCGGGGCGGGGCGCTGGTATGCAAGCGGCTGATGCGTCGCCTCCCCGTCGTTTCGCTGATCCTGGCGCTGGCGCTGGCTGTGCCGTCCGGGCCGGCGCACGCGGAGCTGCTCGAGCGGGTGGTCGCGGTGGTCAACGACGAGGTGATCCTGCAGAGCGAGCTCGAGGCGTCGGTGCGGCTGTCGCCGCAGCTGCAGGAGCGGCTCAATCAGCTCGGCCCGAGCGCGACGCCGCAGCAGGCCGAGCAGGTGATGCGCGAGGAGCGGGCCAACACGCTCAACGACCTGATCAAGAACGTGCTGGTCAAGAAGGAGGCGGCCCGCTTCCAGATCGAGGTCAGCGAGGGCGAGGTGGACAGGTACCTGCAGTCGCTGGCGCAGCAGAACCAGTTCCAGAGCATCGCGGAGCTGCGCAAGGCGGTCGAGGAGTCGGGCGAGTACGGGGCCTGGTCGGACTACCGCCAGGACATCCGCGACCAGCTCATTATCTACAAGACCACGCAGTCGCTGGCCAACTTCGCGGTCACGGACGCGGCGGTGCGCGAGCAGTACCGCAAGATGACGCGCGGCGAGGAGTCGAAGGTGGAGGTCGAGCGCTTCCTGTTCGCCTCGGACCAGGGCACCCAGGCGGCCCGCGACGCGGCGTACAGCAAGGCGCAGGGGACGGCCCGGCGCCTGCGCGCGGGCGAGGCGGTCGAGGCGGTGGCGGCCGAGCACGGGCTCACCGGCAATACCCGCCGCGAGGTGGGCCGCGGCGAGGTGGCCCCCGCCGTGGAGGACGCGATCTTCGCGGCTCAGCAGGGCGCCGTGGTCGGTCCGCTCGAGACGGGGCAGGGCTACCTCGTGCTGAAGATCGTGCAGCACATGAGCTCGGACGTGCTGAGCTTCGAGCAGGCCAAGGAGCGCATCCGCGGCGAGCTCGAGGAGGCGGCGTTCCAGAAGGCGGCCGAGGACTTTCGCAACGGGCTGCTGGCGAAGGCGCACATCGATATTCGCCTGTAGCTGGCGGGTCGGTGCTCAGGCGGTGCGAGCTCGGTGAGGTCGCACGTGTCTCGTGCGGCGGTGTCCGGGACGATCGTCCCGGACAGGGGTGCCCGCTGCGGGCCAATGCCCGCAGTTCACCGCGGCTTTGCGGCGGCACGGCGCTTGCTGAGGGACACGGCATGCGAACCACCATCCGGTCGAGCCTGTGCCGCGTGTTCCCCGTCCTGTTCGCGCTCGGCGGCGTGCCCGTCGCGCCGGGCGTGGCCCAGGCGGCGGATTACGATCTCGCTTTCGTGAAGACCGGACCGACGCGGGCCGACCTCAGCTGGAAGACCGACCCCTACAAGCAATACCTGGTGTGCTGGAAGCTCGACGCCGCCGGCGGCGATGTCTGCGGTCAGGGTAGCAATCAGACCACCGCCAGCCAGATCACGCCGAACAACTCGAACTATGTCAACGGCCGCGTGACGATCACGCTGTGGGGGCTGGACCAGTGCAACCGCGAATACAAGGTCCGGGTTCGGCGGACGCTCGTCGCGTTCGACACGCAGGTGTTCTGGTTCCCGTGCTGAGCGGGGGACGATCGGGTCAAACGAACGCGGCTGGCGATCGATCGATCGACGGCTCGTCTATGTGACACCGCGCAGCAATACCGCGACGACACCGCCGAGCCACGCGCGGGTGGGACGCTGGCGCTCGAGCGCGACGCGGTGGAGGAGCGCGCCCACCAGCATCGACAGGACGACCTTCGGGTCGGCGTCGTCGCGCCATTCGCCGCGTGCCCGGGCACGCAGGACCATGGCGACCGCGGGGCTCCCGGCGCGCTCCTCGAGCTGCCGGCGGGCGAGCGCGGCGATCGAGGGTGCCACCGCTTCCATGAACACCGCCCGCATCAGCGCTTGCCCGGCCGGTTGATCGAGGAAGCCAGCCACGCTCTCGCCGAGGAACAGCAGGTCACCGCGGAGAGAGCCCGTGTCCTTCTGCGCGAGGCTCAGATGCGTGAGCACCCGTTCGAGCGCAGCGGCGACGAGGGCCTCACGCGTCGGCCACCGGCGATAAATGCTGGTCTTGTTGACCTCGGCCGCCCGCGCGATGCGCTCGACGCTCAGCTGTGCCGGGCCGACGCTGGCGAGCTCCTCCAGGGTGCGGTCGAGCACCGCTTCGGTGACGGGCTCACCGCGTGGACGTCCGACGTCGCGGCGGGGCGACCGTGCCACCGGCTTGCGGGGCGCCCGGTGGGTCGCTGCCCTCTTCGCGGACGGCATCGCCAGACGCTAACGGAGCGGCCTTGATTTTGCAACTCATAGTTGCAAAGATACGGCGTGGACACCGACACCCCGCTGATCCTGGTGATCCTGCAGTCCTTCGTGACGCAGGTCGGCGGCTACCTCGCCGTTGTCGGGCTCCTGTTCCTGATCTTCTGGGTCTGGGGTGAGCGTCGCTTCGCCGCTCGCCGGGTGCAGAAGCGTAAGCGCTTCACGGGCAAGCAACTGCGTCATGAACTGCTCCATACGCTCATCACCTTCGTCGTCAGCCTCGCCAGCGTGGGCGTGCTCCTGGTGCTGCACAGCATGGGTAGGACCCGCCTGGTCGACGTGCAAGCGCCGGGACAGACGCTCGCGCTGGTGCTGTGGATCGGTGGCCTCATCGTGTTCAACGACGTCTGGTTCTACGGGTGGCACCGGCTCTTGCACACGCCCTGGCTGTTTCGCCATGTCCACGCGGTCCACCACAAGAGCGTCGACGTGAACCCGTTCTCGTCGTATTCGTTCCACGCGTTCGAGGGCTTCATCCTCGGCGCCTGGATCATTCCGGCCGCGATCTGGTTACCGATCCCCATGGCGGCGCTGGGGGTCGTTCAGGTGATCGGCTTGATGAACAACGTCAACTCGCACCTCGGCTACGAGCTCCTGCCGGCGTGGTGGGTCCGTGTGCCGCCGTTCAAGTGGACCGCGTCGTCGACCTATCACAACCTGCATCATCAGCGGTTGAACGGGAACTACGCCCTGTTCTTTCGCTGGCTGGATCGGGCGTTTGGCAGCGAAGTCGTGGGCTACGAGGCGGCGTTTTGTGACCGCAGCGCGCCGCAGCAAGATCCCCCGGGGGATGCGCGCGTGTAGCAGTTCGCGGCTGTCGGGATCCACTGTCCCTCGACCTCGCTCGCGGACCCAGATGGCGGAGCGCCGGGGCTAACGCGTGCTGAATTTGTGGGTCTTGCGGAAGTTCTCGTCGGTGTCGCTCCTGGGGAACGACCAGGCCTGGCTGGTCGCCGCGCACCTCCCGACCACGCCCGCGCTGGAGCAGCGCCCGCATCCCGAGGAGCTCCTGGCCGGCAAGCACCTACTTCGCCGCGGCAAGGACGGTCAGGCGCTCAAAGATCGGGGCACCTACCAGCGACTCGCCTGCCAGCTGCGCGATCGCCTTACAGAGGTCCGCTGCATCTTGCCCGAACTCGACCGCTTCGCTCGCAAGCTCGAGCGCTTCGCGGGCACCGCGAGCTGAGCCGGCCTGGTGCGCTCGAAGGGACCGCGAGCGACCGACATGCATATCGTGGTCGCTCGCCATCGACAGATAGGGCGGCGAGCATCCGGCGTACACTGTCGGTCATGACGATCACGACCACGCGACGGATCCTCCTGATCGGCAGAGTACCGGCGATCAACCAGCGAGTGGTCGCGCAGCTCGGCGCACGCGGTGCCGACGTCGTCGGCGCGGCCGGTGAGGGCTCGTTCCCGGAGCTCGACGCCCGCGGCTTCGATCTCGTGGCCATCGGCGCCGGCGTCGACCCGGAGACTCGCGCGTCGCTCAAGCAGAGGTTCCGCGCGCAGCACCCCGATGTGTTGTTGCTCGACGTCTACGGTCCGCTGGCGACCGAGCAGATCTACACCATCCTCCGTCGCGCAAGCGGCACGCCTGCTCTCGCGGAGGACATCGCCCTGGGAGACGCCGGCGAGGTCGTGCAGGTCCACGTCACGGTGCGCCAGTCGTGCCGTTTGCGCCTCGACGTGCACCGCCACCGCGGCTCGCCCGAGCCCGAGGTCATCCCCGTCGCCGCGGTGCAGGCGATCGCCGGCGTGCACACGTTCGCGGTGGCGCGGGCCTTCACAGGTGAGGGCCACATGCTCATCGTGCGAGCCGACGACGACGTCGAGGTTCGCCGCCTCACCGCCGGCTGAGCCGCCAGCGTCGTCACCCCCACGCGCTTGGCCGTCGCGGCGATCAACGGCGGATGGGGAAGAGGTCGCGTAGGCGCGGGTCACGGAGCCACAGGGCGGCCCAGGTGATCGCGCCGAGGACCACGGGGATAGCGAACGAGTCGCCCTTGATCACGTGGATGGCGACGGCGCCGCCGAGGTAGGCGGCGATCAGGAGGGCGCCGAGAATCGCGGTCTGGGGGATCACGAACAGGAGGGCGCACAGGGCCTCGACGATCCCGATCTTGAACAGCGCGCCGTCCGGGAAGCCGAACTGCTTGAAGGCCTCGACGATCTCCGGCATGGCGGTGAGCTTGGCGGACGCGCTGAGGAGCAGCATGCCGGCGGGGACCACGGTGAGGACGATGCCGAGGATGCGCTGCCAGCGTGGCGTGGAGGGGACTTGCATG
>NZ_JADJNN010000035.1 GCF_016714285.1 Nannocystis sp.
GAGCTCCCGGGCGACGACGCGGGCGGTGGTCTCCGCCGAGTCGACCAGGGTCAGACGCGGGCCGACGGCGGCGGAGATCGCCGCCCGCAGCACGGGGAAGTGGGTGCAGCCGAGGACCAGGCAATCTGCGTCGGGGTGCTCGCGCAGGACCCCGTCGAGGTAGCGGTGGGCGATCGCCTCGACGATCGGCCCGCTCACCCAGCCCTCCTCGGCCAGGGCCACGAACAAGGGGCAGGCCGTCTGGACCACGCGGGCGTCGCCGCGGCGGGCCCGGATGGCCCGCTCGTAGGCGCCGCCGCGGACGGTGCCCTCGGTCGCCAGGACGACGATCTCCCCCGAGCGCGACGCGAGGCAGGCGGCCTCGGCACCTGGCTCGACCACGCCGATCACGGGTAGGGGGTGAAACACCTCGCTCAGGTGCTCGAGCGCGACGGCCGAGGCGGTGTTGCAGGCGATCACCAGCAGCTTGACGCCGCGGTCCACCAGGACCCGCGCGGCCTGCTCGGCGTAGCGGACCACGGTGCCGGCGCTCTTGCTGCCGTAGGGCAGACGGGCGGTGTCGCCGAGGTAGAGCAGCGGCTCGTCGGGCAGCCGCTCCCGCAGGGCCCGCAACACGGTCAGGCCGCCGACGCCGGAGTCGAACACGCCGATCGGGGCCGCAGCGCCCACCGCGGGCCGGGCCGCGTGCGGGGCCGCATGGGAGGAGCTCGCCGCCATCAGCCGCGCAGGAGGATGTTCTTGGCGATCACCATGCGCTGGATCTGCGAGGTGCCCTCGTAGATCTGCATGAGCTTGGCGTCGCGGTAGATCTTCTCGACCGGGTACTCGCGGGTGTAGCCGTAGCCGCCGAAGACCTGCACGGCGTCGGTGGCGCTGCGCACGGCCAGGTCGGCGCCGCTGCACTTGGCGACCGCGCTGGTGATCGTGCGCTTGATGCCGCGGTCGACCTCCCACGCGGCCTTGCTGTAGAGCAGTCGGGTGCTCTCGTAGGCCATCGCCATGTCGGCGATCATGAACTGGATCGCCTGGTGCTCGGCGATCGGCTTGCCGAAGGTCTTGCGCTCCTTGGCGTAGCGCGAGGACTCGTCCATGCAGCGGCGGATCATACCGGCGCACTGGGCCGCGATCATCGGCCGCGACTTGTCGAAGGTCTCCATGGCGATATAGAAGCCCTTGCCCGGCTCGCCGAGCAGGTCGGCGTCGGTCAGCTTCACGTCCTCGAAGATCACGTCGCAGGTCTCCGAGGCGCGCTGGCCGAGCTTCTTCTCCTTCTTGCCGATGCTGATGCCGGCCCGCTCGCGCTCGACGACGAAGCCGGTGATGCCCTTGTGCCCGAGCTTGGGGTCGAGGGTGGCGAAGCCGGTGAAGAAGGCGGCGTGGCCGGCGTTGGTGATCCAGCGCTTCTGACCGCTGAGGCGCCAGCCGTCGCCGTCGCGGTGCAGGCGGGTCTTCATGGCCGCGACGTCGCTGCCGGCCTCGGGCTCGCTGCAGGCGTAGCTGGCGAAGATCGGCTCGTTGGTCAGCCAATTGAGGTAGCGCTGCTTCTGCGCCTCGCTGCCGGCGATCATCAGCGGCAGCGCGCCGAGGTGGTTGCACATGATGCTGGTCGCGATCGCGGCGCAGCCGTAGGCGAGCTCCTCGGCCATCAGGCAGCCGTCGAGGGTGCCGAGGCCGAGGCCGCCGTAGGCCTCGGGCAGCTCGACGTTCATCAGGCCCAGATCGAAGGCGGCCTTGAAGATCTCGAGCGGGAACTGCTCGCTCTCGTCGAACTCGTGGGCCCGCGGGATGATGACCTCGCGGGTGAACTTCCGCGTGGTGTCGATGAGGGCCTGTTGCTCTTCGCTGTAGCTCGGGTCGAACACGTCCCGCGGGATATCACGGGGCTGGCGGCTTGTCAGCGGGGTCCCCCGCGGTTGGGGCGGCAGCGCCGGCGCCCTCGGCCTCGCGGGCCCCGCGACGGGCGGCACGGCGGCGGGCGTCGGCCTCGCGATCGGCGCTGGCGACCTCCGCCGCGCGACCTCCGAGGATGTAGCCGATCAGCAGGCCGAGGCAGAGGACGCCCGGGATGTAGAGGAAGTGGCCGAGGGTCACGGGGCTGCCTGTCGGGGACCCTCAGCGGGCGCGCTGGTCGAGGCGGCGCTGGAGGTCGTTCATGTCGGCGCGGAGCCGCGCGGAGCGGCGCCACAGGAAGATGCCATAGCCGGCGAACAGGGCCCACAGCACGCCGTAGGCGAGGACGATGTGCTGGTAGTCGCGGGCCGTCTTGTCGGCGGCGACGCCCTCGAGCTCGCGCAGCTTCTCCTTGTCGGCGAGGCTGCGCCCGACGGCGGGGCCATACGCTGGATCTGGCGGCGGGGTCGCGGTGGATGCTGGGGGGGTGACTTCGTCCATGGCTTCCTTGTCGAGCTCTGGGGTCCTAAAGGTTGTCGTCGAGGCGGACCCAGGCGGCGTCGAGCTCATCGGCGAGGACCAGCTGGCGGGTGCGCAAGCCGAACAGGGCGAGGGTGCAGAGCGCCAGGGCGATCAGGCCGGGCCAGAAGGTGGCCCACATCTCGGGCGGCAGCGAGGCGACCACGCCGGTGCTCGGGTGCATGGTCTTCCACAGCTTCACCGCGTAGTAAATGATCGGCACGTTGACGGCGCCGAAGATCGCCAGGGCCGCGGCCAGGCGATCGGAGCTGCGCGGGCCGTAGTGGCGCAGCAGCAGGTAGGCGGCGATCACCAGCCACAGCAGCGCGGTGGTCACCTGGCGGGCGTCGCCGGTCCAGGGGGTGCCCCAGGTGGCGCTGCCCCAGATCGGCCCGGTGAGCAGCACGCCCAGGCCGGTGACGAAGCCGAGCTCGGCCGCGGCGAGGGCGACCGCGCCGGCGACCGCCGAGCGGCGACGCAGCTGCACCCCGGCCGCGACGCCGCAGATCACGGCCATGAGCATGCACAGCCAGCCCATCGGCACGTGGAAGAAGAAGATCTTGAAGGCGGTGCCCATCTGCCGCTCGATCGGGGTCTCGAGGAACACGCGATGCACGCTGTAGACCAGCAGCGGCATGGCGGCGAGGAGGCACAGGTCGGGCAAGATCTTGCGCATGGCGGGCGTCTCAGGGAGCTGGCTTTCGGGACAGGTTGCGATCACGGGGCCGATCACGGGGCCGATGGGCCACGCCGGCGCCGACCAGCACGGTCTCGAACAGGAGGGCGGCGAGGGCGAAGAGGATGAGGTCGAGGGCGGCCATCTGCCCGAGGAAGCCGGGCAGGTCGGGGTGGCGGTCGAGCAGCGCGCGGGTGGTGGCCAGCGCGTAGAGCAGGATCGGGGTGGTCAGCGGGTAGAGGATGATGAACAGCAGGGTGTTCTTGCCGCCGCCGGTGGCCAGGCCCGCGGCGAACAGGGTGCCGACCGCGACGTAGCCGCCGCAGCCGAGCAGGACCAGCAGCGCGGTCTGACCGGGCTGCTCGGCGAACGCGGCCCCGCCGGGGAACATCAGCCACAGGCCGGGCACCAGCACCAGGCAGCAGAGCATGAGCACTAGCAGGCACAGCGCCGCCTTGGCGAGATAGATCGCCAGGCGCTCGACCGGCGCGGCGAGCAGAGCCCGCAGGGTGTCGGCCTCGCGCTCGCGGTCGAAGGCGCGGGTCAGGGTGAGCACGCCGACGAAGGCGATCGTGAGCCACAGCATCGCCGGCACCGCGGGCAGGCTGTGCTTGACCGGAAGCGAGGCGAAGGACAGGTAGAACATCGCCAGCAGCACGAGCGTGAAGAAGCCGGCGCTGAGCAGCAGCTCGAAGTCGCGGAGCTCCTGACGCAGCTCGCTGCGCAGCAGGAGGACGGCCTGACGGACGACGCGCATGCGGGTGGCCTGGTTTAGCAAAGGTCGGGCGCGGGCGACACCGGGTCGTCCGGGCCCGCCTGCCAGATCGCGGCGGCGCTGCGACGGAACTCCGCGCGGTCACCCTCATGGGCAGCGCTGCGGACCAGGGCACCGCGCTCGAGCAGGACCACGCGGTCGCAGATCGCCAGCAGAGTGTCGAAGTCGTGCGAGCTCAGCAAGATCGCGGCGCCGCGGGCCCGCTCGGCCAGCAACACCTGCGCCAGCTGCTCGCGGCCGCGGGCGTCGAGCGCCGTGAACGGCTCGTCGAGCAGCAGGAGCTCGGGCCGGCCGGCCAGGGCCCGGGCCAGCGCGACCCGCTGGGCCATGCCGCGTGAGTGGGTCGCGAGCGGACGGTCGAGGACGGCGAGCGGCAGACCCAGCGCGAGCAGCACCTCGTCGGCGGGGCGCGTCGTCAGGCCGCAGGCGCGGCGCAGGTCGGCGAACAGGGCCAGGTTCTCGCGCGCGCTGAGGCCGGCGTACAGCTGCGGTGCGTGGGCCACGTAGGCGAGGCGGGCCCGGGCGGCGGCGTCGACCTCGTCGGCGGGGCTGCCGAACAGGTGGCGCTCGCCGGCGTCGGGCTGCAGCAGGCCGGCGAGGATCGAGAAGAGGGTCGTCTTGCCGGCCCCGTTGGCGCCGACCAGGCCGACGATCGTGCCGGCGGGGAGCTCGAGGTCGACGCTGCGCAGCACGACCTGACGGCCGAAGCGCTGGGCCACGCCCGTCAGCGCTGCGACCGGCGCGGGCTGCTCTGCGTCGGGCCGCAGGGCCGCGGCGCTCATGGCTTGCGATCCCAGGCGGCGCCGACGTCGACGTGGGCCTTGCCGGTCGGCGCGGGTGCCAATGCGTCGAGCTGGCGAAACACCTGGTCGAGCGCCGCGATCACGCGCTCGCGATCGCGGTCTGACCTGTCACTGGCTGCGCTGGCCGACTCGAGGCGGTCGAGCTGACGCAGCAGCGCGTCGCGACGGCTACGCAGCCGCTGCAGCAGGCTGGCGCGCGGGCTCATCACCGCGGCGAGGACGGTGCCGAGGGCGATCAGCAGGCCGAGCGCGAGGCCGAGGTGACGGAAGGTCCGCGGGGTGGTGACGAGGCCGTCGATCTCGAGGTCGTAGCGGGCGCCGGCCGCCAGCGGGCCGAGCTCGTAGAGGTCGAACTCCATCGGCGCCTGGCCCTCCTGATGCGGCGGGCGCACCGGGCCGCTCTGCGCCCCCTTCCTCACCTTGAGCTCCGGCGTGACCACGACGCGGCCGCTGGCGATCGGGAAGGGCGAGCTCCAGCGCAGGGCCAGCGCGCCGTGGTGCGGCATGAGGTAGGCGATCGAGAGGTCGACCACCTCACCGGGCGGGAGCGGCTCGCCGAGGGTCGCGAAGGGCGCCCCTTCCTTGTGCTCGAGCTCGACGGTGGCGCGGTCGAGCACGACCATGCCGGTGGCCTCGGCCGGAGCGCTGATGCGAAGCGGCCCCGCGGAGGCGGCGGGCCAGAAGGCCTTGTCGCCCTCGACCATCGCCTGGTGGAGCTGGACCACGCGGGCCTCGTCGTTCTCCAGCGCCTCGACGCCGAACTGCACGGCGCTGCGGACCTTGCTGACGTCGCTGGTGGTCGGGAACACCCGCAGCTCGAGCGTCACGCCCATGCGATCGTTCATCTGGAACAGGCGCGAGCGGAACGGGGCGCCGCTGTAGGGCACCTCGACCTGGTAGAGGCTGTCGTCGACGACGGCGATGTCGTCGACGCGGGCGACCCCATCGGGACCCGAAGTCCCGGCGAAGCGCTGACGCGTGCCAGTGACGTCGAGGCGGACCACCACGACCTCGGCGTCGGCGATCGGGCGATCGTCGGGTCCGAAGATCGTCGCGCGCACCGTGCCGGGGGCGATGGTCGGCACCGCGCGCGGGGTCTGGAGCGGACGCCGCTCGGCCTCGACGGGGCCAGATGCTGCTCCGGCGCCGATCACCGCCAGCACCACCGCGAGGCCGTGCGTCTGGCCCTCGAGGCTGAAAGGCTCGGAGCGCTTCTTCTCACCGGCGAGCGTGGCCTCGGCGATGAGCTTGGTGCCGGGCGGGAGATCGCCGAGGTCGGCGAAGCGGGCCGCGCCGCGGGCGTCGCTCTCGGCCGTGCGCCGCTCGAGCGGCGCGTCTGGGCCACCAGCGACGGGACCCGGCTTGGCCAGCTCGAGCGTGACCTCGACGCCGACGAAGGGCCGACCACCCGCGAGATCGAGGGTGCCGACCACCACCGAGCCCGGCGCCTGGCCCGGGTTGGGGAAGGCGGTGCCCGGCATCGGCACGTCCGCGGGCGCTGGCGCCGGCTCGCTCGTCGGCCCCACGCCAGCTGGCGGTGCAGATGCCGATGATGAAGCGGCGCCCTGGACCAGCAACATGCGCACGCCGACGTTGGGGTCGAGCTTGACGGCCTGCGAGCGGACAACCTCGCCGCCGAAGTCGACGCTGGCCACCGCAGTGCCGCCGGCGTAGGCCTCGAGCTCGGCGAAGCTCGCCCGCCCCTGCTCGACGCTGACCGCCGTGCGCTTCTCCAGCTTGCCGCCGTCCAGGCTGCGCAGGTCGAGGGTGACGGTGAGGCCGACGCCCGGGTCGGCGAAGCCGCCGCGCAGCACCCGAACGACGATCGTGCCGGGCTCCGTCTGCGGGTCGACGCGCGGGATGCCGGACATCGCCCGCGGGTCCATCGCCGGCTGGCCCAAGCCCTGCGCCGCGCCCAAGCCCTGCGCCGCGCCCGGCCCCTGCGCCGCGCCCGGAGTGGCGAGCAGCAGGGCCGTCACCACGCCAGTGAGCGCCGCGACGCCACGACCTGACCTTTGAGACAGCATCAAGAGTCACCGCCGATCTCACCCGAACGCGCCGCCTGGGCCGGTCGCGCCGCCACCTGATCCTTGGCCATCGACGCGCCGCAGTGCTTGCAGAAGCGGGCGTCGAGATCGTTGGTGCGGCCGCAGACGCCGCAGATCCGGGTCGTCTCATCGAGCGGGCCGAGCACCACCGGCGCGAGCGTCGGGCCCTCCACGACGGGCTCCGGCGACGCGGGCCCGACGCTCGCGCCGGCGGTGCTCGCCTTGCGGCGCTCGATCAGCAGCTTGGCCAGGTCGGGGTGCAAGCTGGCCCCGCCCTCGAGCGCGCGCATCACCTCGATGGCGCGCAGGCGGTAGGTCGCGATCACGGTCTCGAAGTCGCCGGAGGACAGCTTGCCCATCCCATGATCAAACTCGAGCTCCTTGATCGCCCGCAGCAGGCGGCGCTTCTCGTCGCGCAGCTCGGCCTGGGTGAAGCTGCCCGGCGCCTGACCGACTTGGGCCATCCGCTCCGGCCGCGACAGCGCCCACACCATCGTATAGAGCTGGCCGAGCGCGTAGACCAGCGTGGCCGCCGCGACCGCGAGGGCGATCGTCGGCGCGTCGAGGCGGGCGCCGAACCCGAACACCAGCAGCCCGAGCACCAGCGCCGCCGTGACCAGCGTGCCGCCGGCCAGGACGATCACGCGTCGCCGCGGATCATGCATCATCGCCGGCCTCCGACTTGCGCGTGCCCACGCAGACCATCGCGCCTGCCAGCATCACGCCCATGCCGATCCAGATCCAGTTGACCAGCGGGTTGATAAACAGGCTGAGCTGCGTCCAGCCGCTCGTCATGTCGACCTCCTGCATCGACACGTACACGTCCTCGCCCGGGGTCATGTAGCGCGACACCTCGGTCGTCGGCTGATCCGGCAGCTGGTAGTACCACCAGCGCGCCGGCTGCAGCACGTCCTTCACCTCACCGCCCCGCAGCACCGCGAGGTCGGCCGTGATCATCTCCTTCTGCCAGTCTTCCGTGGCGCGCAGGCCGTCGTGGCGGATGGTGTACGCGCCGAGCGTGTACTCCTCGCCGGGCCGCAGCTGGACCTTCTTCTCCAGCTTGTAGGCGTTGCCGGCCCAGCCGAGGAACATCAGCACCACGCCGAGGTGGACGATGTAGCCGCCGTAGCGCCGACGCGCGCGGAGCACCAGCGAGATGAGCGCCTCGAGCACGCCCTGCGGCCGCTGCTTCCGGCGCAGCGCGACGCCGCGGTAGAACTCCTGCACGATCGTCCAGCAGGTGAAGCCGCACAGGCCGAAGCAGGCCAGGCCCCACGGCGAGTCGATGCCGAGCTGCCACGGCACGATCGTGGCGAGCAGCCCGGCCACCAGCGGCGCGCCGAACTGCCGCGCCAGGCTCGCGGTCGAGGTCTTGCGCCACGCCAGCAGCGGGCCGATGCCGGTCAGCAGCAGCAGCGAGAGCCCGAGCGGCCGCATGTACTGGTTGAAGAAGGGCGGGCCGATGACGACGCGCTCACCCGGGTCCTGCCAGCCCAGGGCCCACGGGAAGCGCTCGGCGAGGATCATCCGCCACTCGGTGAAGGTCGGCCACATGGTCGCCGCCAGCACGAAGATCGCGCACAGCAGGAACAGCCAGTTGTTGATCAGGAACGCGAACTCGCGGCTCATCACGCTCTCGAGCTCGCCGCGCGAGCGCAGCAGCGGCAGGCGCCACAGCAGCAGCCCGAAGCTGACCACGACGATCACCAGCATGAAGCCGCCGAAGGTCCAGGCCAGCACCGGGTCCGAGCCGAAGGCGTGCACGCTCTGGACCACGCCGCTGCGGGTCATGAAGGTGCCGACGATCGTCAGCAGGAAGCTGACGATGATCAGGATGAGGTTCCACGCCTTCATCATGCCCCGGCGCTCCTGGATCATCACCGAGTGCAGGAACGCCGTGGCCGTGAACCAGGGCAGCAGGCCCGCGTTCTCGACCGGGTCCCAGGCCCAGTAACCGCCCCAGCCGAGCTCCTCGTAGGCCCAGAGCCCGCCGAGGATGAGCCCGAAGGTCAGGAACATCCACGAGAACAACACCCAGCGCCGCACGCTGCGCTGCCAGGCCGCGTCGACCTGACCGGTGAACAGCGCCGCCATGCCGAAGGCGTACGGCACCGCGAGCGAGACGTAGCCGAGGTAGAGGCTCGGCGGGTGGATGATCATGTACGCGTTCTGCAGCAGCGGGTTCAGGCCGCGCCCCTGCGAGGGCACGTCGAGCAAGAACTGCGAGAACGGGTCCTTGATGAACAGCAGCAGGCCGACGAAGAAGCAGGTGATCGTGGCGAGCACGGCGACCACGTGCGGGATCAGCTCGCGGTGACGCATGCGATTGGCCCGCACCGCGAGCGAGCCGAACAGCGTGTGCAGCAGCACCCAGAACAGCAGGCTGCCGTCGAGCCCGCCCCAGAACGCGGTGATCTTGTAGAACAGCGGCATGGCCGCGTCGCTGGTGTGCTGGACGTACTGGATCGAGTAGTCGCCGGCCAGGAAGGCGTAGATGATCAGCGACGAGGCGAAGGCCGCGAGCCCGAAGCTCGCGTAGGTCGCCTGCACCGCGCCCTCGATCAACCGCTCCGAACGGCGCAGCGCGCCGAGCACGGCCAGGCCGACGGTGCCGAGGCTGACGATGAAGAGCAGGAGGATCGTGCCGGTGCCGAGCGTGGCGATCGACAGCCCGACGCCCGCAGACGGCTCCGCCAGCGGGGCCAGCAGCGCACTTAGATTCAGCGACAGCGCGAGTGACATCCGCTCCTCCGATCGAGATTAACGCTTGCCCGGCGGCTTGCTCGGGTCGGCCGAGGCCTGCTCCTCGTACTTGGAGGGGCACTTCGCGGCCATCTCCTCCGACTCGAACACACCCGCCTTGAGCTCGCCCGTCAGCACCACCTCGCCGCCCTCGGCGAAGGTGTCGGGCACCATGTTGGTGAAGTGCACCGGCAGGCGCCGGCCCTCCTTCTCGACCTCAAAGGTGTAGTCGCCCGCGGCGCCGATGCGCTGCTTCACGGTGCCCGGCACGACCACGCCGTGGACCTTGACGACCCGCCCGCCGTAGCTGGCCTGGTTGTCGACGAATTTGTCGACGTACACGTACTCGAGTACGCCCTCGCTACCGCCGGCGCTGATCATGTAGAGCGCCGCCCCCGCGATAGCGAGGCCGAGGACCACCTGGGTTGTCACGGGGAGCGCCATCTTCATCCTCCGATGCTGATCATCGCCTTGTTGGGGCCACCGCGGCCGTCGCGGTGGAACTCGTGGCCGGCCTGCTTATGCCCGAGCACCGCCCGCACGCGCGCGGCGAGGAGGCCGGGGTCGTGAGGCCGCAGCGCGGAGCGTAGATCGCCCGTGTCGTCGCGCGCGAGACAATTGTGGAGCTGACCGGTCGCCGAGACGCGCAGGCGATTGCAGCTGGCGCAGAAATTCTCGGTCATCGCGGCGATGACGCCCACCAGGCGCCCGGCGTGCGGCCCGGCAGACACCCGCCAGTAGCTCGCAGGTCCGAGGCCCCGCACCCCCTCGCCAGCGTCGGCCAGCAGCGGCGCACCCGCGGCCTCGGCGACGCGAGCACGGATCTCCGACGCCGGCAGCAGCTCGCCCGGCACGAACAATCGCCCGCCCGACATCGGCATGACCTCGATGAAGCGCGGCACGTGACCCCGCTCCCACGCCCACAGCGCCAGCGCGCCGAGCTCGTCGTCGTTGAAGCCGCGGACCGCGACCGTGTTGATCTTCACGCCGACGAAGCCTGCGACCGCGGCCGCGTCGAGGCCCGCGAGCACCTCGGAGAGCTCGCCGCGGCGGGTGATCGCGGCGAAGCGATCGGCGCGCAGGCTGTCGATGCTGACCGTCAGGCCCGCCAACCCCGCCGCGCGCAGCGGCCCCGCGAGCTCACGCAGGCGCGAACCGTTGGTCGTCATCACCACCCGCAGCCGACCGCGCGCGCCGCGGATGTCCGAAAGGTCTGCCACCAGATCGACGAGCCCCTGACGCATGGTCGGCTCGCCGCCGGTCAGGCGCACCCGCTCCACGCCCCACGCCGCGAAGGCGCGGACCAGCAGGCCGAGCTCCTCGAGCGTCAGCAGCTCGGCGCGCGGCCGGTGCTCCACGCCCGCCTCCGGCATGCAGTAGGTGCAGCGATAGTTGCAACGGTCGGTCAGCGACAGCCGGAGGTACTGGACCCGGCGCGCCTGCGGGTCGACCAGCTCGCCCGCCGCCGCGACATGTACGGCCCCGGACCCGGCCGCGACCGGCCGCGTGCGACTGAGCTGAACGAGGGTCATGGCGGCGAAAACGGCTCCGGGAGCGCGAAGGTTACCAAAGGTCAGCTTTGCTGTCGCGGGCGCAGGCTCTCTAGCACAGGGTGCGCCCGCCCCGGTGCGGCAAAACACCACGTCGTGTTCCAACACGGCGCGACCGTGCCGCATGACAACCCGGGGACAAAAGCGTGGAATGATCCTTGCGATGGAGGCCTCGTGACCGACCTGTCCACCATGCGTCCGCTGCTCGCCGGCGTGCTGCTCCTGCACGCCTGCGCCGGCGACCCCGCGAGCGCGACCGCCGACGCCGCGACCAGCGTGAGCACCGCGAGCAGCGGCGAACCCGGCAACAGCGAGGCGACTCCGACCACGGGCGACGAGCCCGAGCCCGAACCCGAGCTGTTGCCGCCGCGCGCCCGCCTGCTGCGGATCTCGATGGCGCTGCGCGGCGTGCGACCGTCGGAGGCCGAGCTGGCGGCGGTGGCCAAGGACCCGGACGCGCTGCCTGGCATCGTCGACGACTACCTCGGCACGCCGGAGTTCGGCGCGACCGTCCGCGACCTGCACAACGACGCGCTGCTGGTGCTCGCCGACTTCGGCGTGCCGCCGGCCGGCTTCCTGGCCAAGGACACGCTCGCCGGCATGGACCCCTACGCCGCCAACCGCTCGATCATGGAGGCGCCGCTGCGGCTCATCGAGCACGTCGTCACCAGCGATCGGCCCTACGGCGAGATCGTCACGGCCGACTACACCCTCGCCGACGAGGCCGTCGCCGGCGCCTGGGGCCTCACCCACGCGGGCGAGGGCTGGCAGGTCGTCGACCCGCCCCCCGACATCGCCGCGGCCGGCATCCTCGCCGATTCGTGGCTGTTCAGCCGCCACGGCTCGACCATCAGCAACGCCGGCCGCGGCCGCGCCAACGCCATCTCACGCGCCCTGCTCTGCTTCGACTTCGCTAGCCGCGACATCGAGATCGACGCCAGCGTCAACCTCGCGGACCCCAACGAGGTCGCCGAGGCCGTGCTGAAGTCAACCCGACCTGCGTCGCCTGCCATCAACAGCTCGACCCGCTCGCCAGCTTCTTCGCCGGCTACAAACTCGACTTCGCGCCGCTGCTCGTCAGCTACCCGCACGACCACTACACCCAGGGCTTCTTCCCGGACTTCCTGAAGGTCGACATGCGCGAGCCGCATTACTTCGGCTCACCCGGCCAGAGCCTCGCCGACCTCGGCGACATGATCTCCCGCGACCCCCGCTTCTCCCGCTGCGCCGCCCAGCGAGCCCACGCCTACTTCCATCAGCAGGACCTCGCCGAGGTCCCCTTCACCGCCGCGGCCCAGCTGCAAGCCGAGCTGCTCGCGGCCAAGATGGACTACAAGGCGATGATCAAGGCACTGGTCCTGGGCCCCGGCTTCGCCCTCGCCACCGGCCCGGAGGGCCGCCGCCGGGCCCGGCCGGGCCAGCTCGCCAGCCTGGTCGCCGACCTCACCGGCTTCCGCTGGCGCAGCGACCTCAGCAGCTTCAAGGTCGGCAAGATCGACCTCATGGACGACAGTATGATCGGCTACCACGTGCTCGCCGGGGGCGTCGACGCGATCTTCGTGCAAAAGCCCTCGTATACCTACAACGCGACCACCAGCCTGACCCTGCGCGCGTTGGCCCGCCAGGCCGCCAGCGCCGTCGTCGAGGCCGACTTCGCGATCGCCGACAAGACCAAGCGCCGCCTCTTCACCCTCGTGTCGGCCGCCGACAGCGGCAGCGCCAAGCTGCGCCCGCAGCTGGTCCGGCTCCACCGCCGCTTCTTCGCCGACGAGCTCGCCGACGACAGCCCCGAGATCGACGAGAGCCTCGCGCTGTTCCTCGCCGCCCTCAAGGCCAAGCCCGGCGACATCAAGCGCGCCTGGAAGACCACCCTCACCGCGCTCCTGCAGGACGTGCGCATCGCCTTCTACTAACCGAGGACACGGAGGACCACGAACATGCCACGCCTCACCCGCCGCTCCTGGCTGCGCAGCAGCTTCCTCGCCCTCGGCGCCGCCGGCCTGCTCACCACCCAAGGCCGCCTGCGCGCCGCCCCCAAGACCCCGCCCCGCCGGCTCGTGCTGGTGTTCAACAGCGGCGGCTGGGACTGCAGCTACGCGCTCGACCCCAAGCCCGGGGTCGCCGGCGTCGACGCGCCCGCCGGCAAGGTCGCCACGATCGGCGGCCTCGACGTGCTCACCGACCCGTCGCGCCCGGCGATCGCCGAGTTCTTCAACATGTCCGCCGGGACATGTTCGATCGTGCGTGGCCTGCAGGTCAGCTCGGTCGCCCACCCCGACGCCTCGCGCCGGATCCTCACCGGTGTGGCCAGCGACAGCGCGCCGGACGTCGCCGCGATCGCCTCGGCGGTGCACGGCGCCGACCTGGCCGCGCCCTACCTGATCCTCGGCCGCACCGCCTATTCGGGCCCCTACGGCTCGCTCGGCGCCCGCACCGGCTCGGTCAACCAGATCGTCACCCTCCTGAACCCGAGCCTCAGCCTGCCGCCGATCGGCGGGCCGCTGCTGCCGCACGTCCCCACCGACGTCGAGGAGGCGCTGATCCGCGAGCACGTGCTCGCCCGCGCCGAGCGTGAGCTGACCGCGTCCGGCGGCAACCATCGCGTCGACGACTTCATCAGCTCGCTCCACCGCGGCGACCTCCTGCGTGAGATCGGCGTGGTCGGCGAGATCGAGCTGGCCCGCTCCTTCTCGGCCCAGATCGACCTCGCCGTCGAGGCCCTCGCCCGCGGCCTGTGCCACTCGGTCCAGATCGAGACCGGCGAGTGGGACACGCACACCGACAACGCCAGGCAGGGCCCGCTCCACGACGACTTCTTCGCCGGCCTCACGCAATTGGTCACGGCCCTCGCCGCGCGCCCTGGCAGCGCCCAGGGCTCCAAGCTACTCGACGAGACCACCATCGTGGTCGTCTCCGAGCTCGGCCGCACGCCGCGCTTCAACGGCGACAAGGGCAAGGACCACTGGCCCGTCACCAGCGCCCTGCTGATCGGCAGCGGCGTCGCCGGCGGGCGGGTCGTCGGCGCCACCACCGACGCGCTGGCTGGCGTCGACATCGACTTCAACACCGGCGCGCCCGACCCCAAGGGCAAGCCCCTGCTCTACTCGAGCTTCGCCGCCGGCGTGCTCGCGCTCGTCGGCGTCGAGCCTGGCGACCACATCACCGACGCGGAGCCCCTGCATGCGATCTCGGCCTGAGCTGGTGCTCGCCCTGCTGCTCGCCTGCAGCCCGCAGGACGGGGACGAGGGCGCCGCCAGCAGCACCGGCGCCTCGACCGGCAGCAGCGGCGCCGCCAGCGAGGCCGCGGCGACCACCGGTGACGCGAGCTGGGCCAGCCTCGACGATCGGCCGTGCCCCGAGGACAACCTGCTCACCACCGAGAACTTCGGCGGCCCCTTCATCCTCACCTACTGCACCGGCTGCCACCACTCGAGCCTCGACGTGGGCGAGCGGGCCGGGGCCCCGCCCGACATGAACTTCGACACGCTGGGTGACGTGCGTGCGCACGCCCCTCGCATCTGGGCCCGCGCCGCCGACGACAACGCCAGCATGCCGCCGATCGGCGCACCCGCGGCGGACGAGCGCACCCGCCTCGGCGAGTGGCTGGCCTGCGGCGCACCCTCGGCCAGCGGGCTGTGATCGCGTCCGTACGGGACCTGTCCCATCGGACATGTCCCGCCACGCCGCACCTCAAGATCGATAACCTCGGCCACGAACCAACGCAGAGAGCGACCCCGGAGCCCTCAGAGGCTCGGTCGGTCGCTCTCGTCGTCGCGCGTCGCGCTCAGTGCTTGGCCGGAACGTGGTCGGCCGCGGCCTTGTGGTCGCCGCCGTGCTCACCGCCGCCGTGCTCGGGACCCCCGTGAGCCTCGACCTCTTTGCGGATCTTGTCGGCGCGCTCGGGGACGTTGTCGACGCCGACCTTGAGCGGGTTCCCGGTGGCCTCGAGGTCACGCACCCGGAGGAAGGTCTCCTGCTCGTCGTTGAGCCGGTCGCGCGCCTTCATGTCGTACAGCGTGAAGCCGAAGAAGATGCCGACGAAGATGATCGTGCCGGCGAACACGAACAGGTGATAGCGGTCGTCATACTTCAGGTGCATGAAGTAGGCGACGACCAGGGCCGCCTTCACGAAGGCGACGAACATCGCCACCATGAGGCTGGCCGAGCCGAGGTCCATGAAGGACACCGCGTAGGTCAGCCCGGTCAGCACGAACAAGACGGCGATGATCTTGTTGTAGAGGCTGACCGGCGAGAGGTGCTCGTGAACCTCGTGGGGGTGGGCGACAACTTGGCCGTTGAGATAGACTTTGCTCATGGCATCACCTCCAAAAGCTCACTTCACGAGGTAGAGCAGCGGGAACAGGAAGATCCAGACCAGGTCGACGAGGTGCCAGTAGAGGCCCGTGTTCTCGACGGCCGCGTAGTTGCTGGCGCTGAAGTCCCCGCGGTTGGCGCGAATGTAGATCCAGGTCATGACGGCGAGACCGATGAGCACGTGGAAGCCGTGCAGGCCGGTCATCATGAAGTACACACCGAAGAAGATGTGCGGCAGGCCATCGATCTCGTACCCGTGGAGGTGCGCCGAGTAGTACTTGCCCGGCAGCATGCCGTGCTCGAACTTGGCGCTGTACTCGAGGTACTTGACGAACATGAAGATGCCGCCGCAACCCATGGTCAGCAGCAGCCAGCGCTTGATGCCGGCGGTGTTGCTGGTCTGAGCCGAGCGCACGCACATCGCCATCGTGTACGAGGAGGTCAGGAGCACGATGGTGTTGACGCCGCCGTGGATCTTGCTCAGGTGCTCGTGGGCCTCGAGCACCATCTCCGGATAGAACATCCGGGTGATGAAGTAGGCGAGGAAGAGACCGCTGAACATCAGGATCTCGGTGGCGAGGAACAGCCACATCCCCAGCTTGGCCGCGCCCGCTTGCTGACCCATCGTATCGAAGTGATGGGCGAGGAACGGGTTGTGGTCGTCATCCCCGTGCGCGTGATCGTGTGCTTGACTCATGATTGGCTACCCGGATTCTGGTGGGTGAGGTCGTGGGACGGACCTACGGGTCAGTGCGGGGCATGGAAGCCGGCCGACTTGTCGATCTCCGGGAAGTCGTACGGGCTGCCGTGCACGTGCGGCGTCTCGTGGAAGTTGTGCTCGATCGGCGGGCTCTGGGTGTGCCACTCGAGCGAGACGCCGCCCCACGGGTTGGCCGGCGCGCGGCTCTTGTTGAACAGCGAGGCGATCAGATAGATCATGATCCAGAACAGGCCGGCGGCGAGGATCCACGAGCCGACCGTCGAGACCTGATGCATCGTCTGGTACTCGGGGAGATAGGCGTAGTAGCGGCGGGGCATGCCCTGGTGGCCCAGGAAGAACTGGGTCATGAAGGTCACGTTGAAGCCGATGAACACCAGCAGGCAGCCGATCTTGCCGGCGGTCTCGTTGAACATCTTGCCGGTGATCTTCCCCCACCAGTGGTGGATGCCGCCGATGAAGGCGACCACGGTGCCGCCGACCATGACGTAGTGGAAGTGCGCCACCACGAAGTAGGTGTCGTGGAGGTGGACGTCGATGGCGAGGGTGGACAGCGGGAGGCCGGTGAGGCCGCCGACGGAGAAGGTCCACAGGAACGCCATCGCGTACCACATGGACGTGTTGTAGACGATGCTGCCGCGGTACAGCGTGGCGATCCACGAGAACACCTTGATGGCCGTGGGCACGCCGACCGCGAAGGTCAGAAAGCTGAAAAGGATGCCCACCAACTCGGACTGACCCGAGACAAACAGGTGGTGGCCCCAGACCAGGAACGAGATGACCGCGATCGCGACCGAGGACAGGGCGATGGCCTTGTAGCCGAAGATGTGCTTGCGCGAGTGGACCGTGATGAGCTCGGAGATGATGCCGAAGCCCGGCAAGATCATGATGTAGACGGCCGGGTGGCTGTAGAACCAGAAGAAGTGCTGGAACAGCACCGGGTCGCCGCCCATCGCCGGATCGAAGATACCGATGCCGAGCACCCGCTCGATGATGATGAGCAGCAGGGTGATGGCGAGCACCGGGGTGGCGAGCACCTGGATGACGGCGGTCGCGTAGATGGCCCACACGAACAGCGGCATGCGGTTCCAGGTCATGCCCGGCGCGCGCATCTTGTGCACGGTGACGATGAAGTTGAGGCCCGTGAGGATCGACGAGAAGCCGGCGATGAAGGCGCCCGCCGTCGCGGTGACGACGGCCGTGCCGCTCTGGGTCGAGTACGGGGTGTAGAAGGTCCAGCCGGTGTCGAGGCCGCCGTTGAGCAGGGCAGCGATGAAGAACACCGAGGCGACGGAGTAGATATAGAAGCTGAGCAGGTTCAGCCGTGGGAACGCCACGTCCTTGGCCCCGAGCATCAGCGGCAGCAGGAAGTTCCCCATCGCCGCCGGGACCGACGGGATGATGAAGAGGAACACCATGATCGCGCCGTGCAGCGTGAAGACCTGGTTGTAGGTCTGCGCGCTCATGAAGTCCTGGTCGGGCGTGAACAGCTCGGTGCGCAGGAGAATGGCGAGGAGGCCGGCGATCAAAAAGAAGAACAGGACCGCGAGCCCGTACATCACGCCGAGCCGCTTGTGGTCGACGGTGACGAGCCAGGACATCAGGCCCTTTTTGGCCCGGAGGTAATCCGTCTCGCGATTCTCGTCGAACGGATTGATGGAGGTGCTAGCAGGCTGCGTGGACATGGGAGGCTCCGGGTGCCTACTTCTGGGCCTTGATGAACTCGATGAGGGCGGTGATCTGCTTGTCGTCCAGCTGGCCGGCGAAGCTCGGCATCTGCGGGCTGAAGCCCTGGACGACCTTCGCGTTCGGCTCGAGGACGGACTCGCGGATGTAGTTGTCCTCGACGGTGATCGTGCTGCCGCCGATGATGGACTCGGTCTTGCCGTACACGCCCTTGAAGGACGGGCCGGTCTTGGCGCTGCCGTCGAGGCTGTGGCAGGTGGCGCAGCCGCGGGCGTCGTAGACGCGCTTGCCGAAGTCGGCCATGGTCTTGTCGCCCTTGGCCGGGTCGAACTCGAGGCGGGCGGCCTCCTTGAGGATCTCGAGGTACTTGTCGGCGCTGACGACCAGGACCTTGCCGATCATGCCGGAGTGCTGGTCACCGCAGTACTCGGTGCAGAACAGCGGGTACTCGCCCTCCTTGATCGCCTCGAACCACATGACCGTGTAGCGGCCGGGCACCACGTCCTTCTTGAGCCGGAACACCGGGATGAAGAAGGAGTGGATGACGTCCGTGGAGGTCATCGTAAGGCGCATCGGCCGACCGACGGGGACGATCAGCTGGTTGTTGAGCTGGGCGCCTGGCACGTCGGGGTACTCGGCGGTCCAGAACCACTTCTGGCCGGTGATGCGCACGTCGATCGCGTCGGCGGGCGGGGTCACCTGCTTCATGTAGTCGATCTCGCCCCAGGCGAAGAGGATCACGAAGCCGACCGTGGGGATGGCGCTCCACCAGAACTCGAGCTTGCCGCTGTGCGTGAGCGGTGAGGTCTTGTTGTGCCCGTGCGCCGGCTTCTTGTACTTCAGCATGAAGTAGATCTGGGCGCCGATGGCGGCGACCAGGCCGACCGCGATGAGTGACCAGCAGAAGATGTACAGGTTGTCCAACGATTGCGCGTTGGCCGACGCCGCGGGGAGGAGGCTCCACGGGCTGTCCGACATCGGGGGCGTGCCAGGGTTGCTTTCAGGAAGGAAGATCACGTGCTTACCTCCGCGGGGACGTGCTTGGGTCGCTCTCGACGTCTGAGCACGAGCAAGGCGGTTCCGATCAATAACACAGTGAACGCGCCTGCGACGCGCATGAGACCGAACGCAAACGGGCCGTAGCGACCGAGGGTCGCGTCGTAGTGAAAACAGCTGAGGATGATGCGATCGAGGGTACTACCGACGCGGCCCTCGCTCGCCTCGATGAGGCCGAACTTGAGGTCGTTCTGGTGGTAGCTGAGGCCGTAGACGTAGCGCACGATCTTCGCCTCGGGCGAGGCGAAGACGACCACCGCCGGGTGGGCGTACTGGTCCTGCTCCGGGTCGTAGGCGTATTGAATGCCGAGCTGCGCTGCCAGCAGGCGGATGCTGAGCGCGTCGCCGGTGAGGAAGGCCCAGTCGACGTCGTCGCCGCGGCCGAGCGCCTCGAGGTGGCCGCGCCGCTTGCTGCCGGCCAGCACCGGCTGCTCGCGCGGGTCGATGCTGACGGTGACGATGCGGAAGTGCTCGTCGCCGGGGGTCCAATCGAAGGTTCGCAGCGCCTCGGTGAGCTCGTTGAGCTGCACGTTGCAGAGCACCGGGCAGCGAAAGTAGTTCATCGTCAGCAGCACCGGGCGCTCGCCGTCGAAGTAGTCGGCGAGCTTGACGGCCTTGCCGGTGTGGTCCGTGAAGGCGAGGCTGGTGTCGATGATGTTGCCGAGGTGCTCGTCGACGTCGATGCTGTGCATCGCCGGGGCGAGCGGCTGGCTGATGGCGGACCGGGCCGGGAGGGCCACGTCGACATCGTCGGCGCGCGCGAGCCCGACTGTCCCGAAGGCCAGGAGGCTGAGGGCGACGCCCGCGAGGATGTGACAAGGACGGGGCACGAAACGGCGTTTCTCAGTGAGAAGGAGCGGGGGCCGGAGAAGGAGCGGGGGCCGGAGCCGGAGCCGGGGCCGGAGCGGCAGCCGACTTTCCTGGATCTGCGGCGGGCTGACCAGGGGCTGGCGCAAGGGGTGTCGCAGGCGCTGGCGCCGGGGGCGCTGGTGCTGGCGCGATGCCCGGTGGTGTGCCAGCAGGCGCGGCACCCGTCGCCGTGCCGTCGGGGCCCGGGGCGATGTCGGTCGGCGCGGGGACCACGGGGGCCGGCGCTGCAGGTGCGGGCATTGCGGGCGCCGCGCCAGCCTGGCCGCCTGCGGCGATGTCGTCGGGGTGCATCCAGCCAGCGGGCGGCGGACCAGCGAGCAGGCGCTCGGGCTTCGACAGCACCAGCTCACGGGCGACTGCCAGCGGGACGTAGCGCTGCTTGACCTCGGCGCCGGTGGAGTCCTTGAAGCTGACCTCACCGGCGCTGCGCGTGACGGCATCCATCCCCTGGCGGTACTGCGCCAGCACGGCAGCGGCCTCTTTGCCGCGCTCGTGCACGATGTCCCGCTGCTGGTTGTTGAACAGCTGCACGCAGGTGGCGAGCGAGAGCAGGGTCAGGGCGCCGAGGCCCCAGATGATGTTGAAGAGCTCCTTGGTCGGCGGGACGTCCATCTCATGGCCGGCCCCGCGGGCGCCGCCGTCAGGGTCGTGACCGTGACCGTGACCGGAGCCATGACCGGACCCATGACCGGAGTGGTTGTGATCGCTCATGACGTCGTCCTCCTCAGAAGTTCTCGAACTTGATGGACTCGGCGATGCGCGGGTCCTTGACGGGGATGAGGGCCTTGCGACCGAGGGCCCAGCCGAACGCGGCCAGGAACACGCCGAGCACGCCGACCAGGGTCAGGGCGTCGAGCGGTCCGAGGTGCATCGTCATGTGGTGGTCGCCGGACGCCATCGCGTGGTGGTGGGCGAGCACCGGCTGGATGACCCAGTACATGTCGACGAACTCCATGAACAGGATCCAGCTGGCGATGATGCCGAGGGTCCAGGCGTTGCGCTTGACCGCCCGGGGCAGCATGAAGAAGAACGGGATCGGGAAGCGGCCGAGGCAGAGCAGGTAGGTCAGCGGCAGGAAGTCGTCGGCGATGCGGTAGCCGAACCAGATGGTCTCTTCCGGGATGTTGGCGTACCAGATCAGGAAGTACTGGCTGAAGGCGATGTAGCTGTAGAAGACCGTGAACCCGAACATGTACTTGCCGAGGTCGTGGTAGTGCTCGTCGGTGACGACGCCCTTCAGGTAGCCTGACTTGCGCAGGAAGATCGAGACCAGCGTCAGGAACGCGTGGATCGACAGGCAGCAGCCGGCGAAGTAGTAGACGCCGAACATGGTCGAGAACCAGTGCGGGTCGAGCGACATCAGGAAGTCGAAGGCCGCGAAGGTCAGCGACAGGGCGAACAGGAACAGGGCCGGCGCCGCGAAGCCGCGGGCGGTGTCGGCGTTGCGCGCGGCTCGCTCGGCGTCGTCGTCGCCGGTGGTCGACCAGCGGTAGAACAGCAGCGAGAGCAGCGACCAGATGACGAAGTAAACGCCGACGCGGATCTGGAAGAAGCCCTCGTTGAGGTAGCCCTTCTTGTTCGACAGCATGAAGTCGGCGTCGACCGCCGCGGTGTCGGTCCAGTGGTAGAGGTCGTGCATGCCGAACAGCACGACCGGGAGGCCGACGAGGCACAGCACCGGGAGGGTGATGGCGACGTTCTCGGCCAGGCGGCGCACGGCGATCGACCAGCCGGCGCGCACGAGGTGCTGGATGATGACGAAGAAAAGGCCGCCGAGGCCGATGGCGAGGAAGGTGTACCAGGCGACGAGGTAGGCGAACCAGAACTCGTGGTGGTGCTCGCCGCGGAGGGCGAAGGCGCCGCCCAAGCCGGCGGCCGCGAGCACCACGCCGAGGATCGGGAGGAGGCGCCAGACCGAGCCCTTGGCCAGATGCACGGCCTCGGGGGCGATCGTCACGGTGTCGTTGTGGGAGCTCATGGCTACTTGCCCTCCGAGGGGGTGCGGGCGGCCTGCAGGGTGCGCACCCACGCGGCGATCGCCCAGCGGTCCTTGACCGGGATCTGGGCGGCGTAGGAGAGCATGGTGCCCTTGCCGTTCACGATCACGTCGTAGAAGTAGGCCAGCGGCATGGCCCGCAGGCGCGGATCTTGGAGGTTGGCGGGCTGGACCTTGAAGCCGCCGCCGCGCAGGGTGGCGATGCCCTTGCCGCCGCCGCTCTCGTCGTGACAGGGCTGGCAGTAGATGTTGTAGCGCTGCTGGCCGCGGTCGAGCAGCGCCGGGGTCAGCGGGATGCTGCTCGGCAGGCGGTCGAACAGGCGGCCGTCGGCGCCGCGGCCGCGGTGGAGCTCGTCGTCGTCCTTGAGGAAGCCGACGGCGACGGTGCCCGGCACCGGGGCCCGGGCCGCGCGGCCCTTGCAATCGTGGTTGAGGGCGTTGGCGCAGTCGACGGGCTGGAAGAAGGGGTTCTCCTCCTGGGCGTCGTAGCGGCTCTGGAAGTCCATGTTCTGGATGAGGTGGACCGGCGGCTCCTCGGAGCGGTTGCCCTGACAGCCGGCCACGCCAGCGACACAGCCAGCGAGCGAGAGGACGAGGAAGGTGGTTGCGGTGGAGCGCGACATCTTAGTCCTCGACCTCCTCGACGTGAGCGGCGCCCGAGGCCTCGAGCAGCTTGCGGGTGCGCTCGGGGTCGTACTTGGGGTCGCGGGCCTCGATGGCGATGAAGAACTTGTCATCGCTGAAGCGGTGGAAGCGTTCGGAGTTGAACAGCGAGTGGTACCACATGGGCAGGCGGTTCAGCCCCAGCATGCCGAACACGGCGCCGAAGGCCGAGAGCAGCACGCCGAGCTCGAAGGTGACGGGCACGAAGGCCTGCCAGCTGAAGTAGGGCTTACCGGCGATGATGATCGGGTAGTCGACCGCCGAGGTCCACCACTGCAGCGTGATGGCGGAGATGGCCCCGGTCATGCCCATGGCGAACACGATCCAGGGGAGGACCGAGGGCTTGAGGCCCATCGCCTTGTCGAGGTTGTGGACCGCGAAGGGGGTGTGCGAGTCCCAGGCGGAGTACCCGGCGTCGCGCACCTGCTCGCAGGCGTGGAAGACCCCCGCGGCCGAGTCGTACTCGGCGAGCAGGCCGTAGACCTTCTTCTTGGACGGCTTACTCATGGCTTAGTGGTGCTCCTTCCCGGAGGTGGGGGCGTGATGGGGGGCGTGGTAGTGCGGGTCGGCCTGCGGCAGGACGCTCTTGACCTCGGCGATGGCGAGCATCGGGAGGAAGCGGACGAAGATGCAGAACAGGGTGAAGAACAGGCCGAAGCTGCCGAGCAGGGTCGCCACGTCCCACACCGTCGGGGAGTAGTAGTCCCAGCTCGAGGGCAGGAAGTCGTGGTGGAGCGAGGTCACCGTGATGACGAAGCGCTCGAACCACATGCCGATGTTGACGAAGATGGAGAGGACGAACAGGGCGAGGGGGCTGCGGCGGATGGCCTTGAACCAGATGAACTGCGGGGTGATGACGTTGCAGCTGACCATGGTCCAGTAGGCCCACCAGTAGTCGCCGAAGAGGCGGTTGGTGAAGGCGTAGCTCTCGTAGGGGTTGCCCGAGTACCAGGCGATGAAGAACTCCATCGCGTAGGCGTAGCCGACCATCGTGCCGGTCAGCAGGATGATCTTCGCCATGTTCTCGAGGTGCTTGATGGTGATCAGGTGCCCGAGCTTGAACCAGGCCCGCAGCGGCACCAGCAGGGTGAGCACCATGGCGAAGCCGGAGAAGATGGCGCCGGCGACGAAGTAGGGCGGGAAGATGGTGGTGTGCCAGCCGGGCAGCTGCGACACGGCGAAGTCGAAGGACACGACCGTGTGCACGGAGAGCACCAGCGGCGTCGCCAGGCCCGCGAAGATCAGGTAGGCCTTCTCGTAGTGCAGCCAGTGGCGGGTCGAGCCGCGCCAGCCGAGGGCGAACAGGCCGTAGGCGAAGCGGCGCATCGGGGTCTTGGCCCGGTCGCGCATGGTCGCCAGGTCGGGGATGAGGCCGACGTACCAGAACAGCAGCGAGACCGTGAAGTAGGTCGAGACCGCGAACACGTCCCACAGCAGCGGGCTGCGGAAGTTCGGCCACATGCTCATCTGGTTGGGCAGCGGCAGCGACCAGTAGAGGACCCAGGGGCGGCCGGCGTGGACCGTCGGGAACAGGAGGGCGCAGATGACCGCGAAGATGGTCATCGCCTCCGAGGCGCGGTTGATCGAGGTGCGCCACTTCTGGCGGAACAGGAACAAGACGGCGGAGATCAGGGTTCCGGCGTGGCCGATGCCGACCCAGAACACGAAGTTGACGATCGCCCAGCCCCACGCGATGGGGTTGTTGAGGCCCCAGATGCCGGTGCCCATCCAGAACAGGTAGCCGAGCGCGATGCCCAGCACGCCGAGCATGGACAGCGAGATCAGGAAGGCGATCCACCAGCGGCTGTTCGGCACCTCGATGGGCGTGGCGACGGCCTCGGTGATGTCGTGGTAGCTGACGCCGCCCTCGACCAGGTTCTTGCGGCCGAGGAGGGGGTCGAGCTCGTCGTGATACGCGGTAGCCATGGCGGTTTACACGAGCTCCGGATTGGGGTTGCGGACGCGCGCGAGGTAGGTGGTGCGCGGCCGGGTGTTGAGGTCGGTGAGGACGCCGTAGTTGCGCTTGCTGAGGCGGGCCTTCGCGACCTTGGAGTTCGGGTCGGCGATGTCGCCGAAGGCGATGGCGCCGGACGGACAGACTTGCTGGCAAGCGACGACGATGGCGCCCTCCTTGACCAGCTCCTCGCCGGCGCTGTGGGCCTGGATCTTGGCCTCCTGGATGCGCTGCACGCAGTACGAGCACTTCTCGATGACGCCGCGGAAGCGGACCGTCACATCGGGATTCTTCTGCATGCGGACCAGCTCGTGGTCGTTGACGGCGTCCTTGTTGTAATTGAAGAAGTTGAAGCGCCGGACCTTGTACGGGCAGTTGTTCGCGCAGTAGCGGGTGCCGATGCAGCGGTTGTAGGTCATGTCGTTGAGGCCCTCGGGGCTGTGCGAGGTGGCCTGGACGGGGCACACGTTCTCGCAGGGGGCCGTCTCACAGTGCTGGCACAGCATCGGCTGGACCACGGCGGCGGGGTCCTCCTTGGCGCCGCTGTAGTAGCGGTCGAGGCGGATCCAGTGCAGCTCGCGGCCGTTCCCGACCTCCTTGCGGCCGACCACCGGGATGTTGTTCTCGGCCTGGCAGGCGACCGTGCAGGCGGTGCAGCCGGTGCAGGAGTTGAGGTCGATGACCATGCCCCACTGCTGCGCGCCGGTCAGCTTGGGGGCGCCGAGGTCGGGGTGGACGTTGTGGTCCCACAGCGAGCGGAGGTTCTCCTTGGCGATGAGGTCGCCCTTCTGGGAGAAGTCGGGGTCCTTCTTGAAGCCCTCGACGGTGGTCTCGCGGACGATCGGGCGCGACGGATAGCCGCGGCCGGGGTTGATGCCGACGGCGTCGTCCTTGGGCGAGGAGGGGTCGACGGCGGGGTCGAGCGAGCCGTGGTCCTGCGTCGAGTAGATCAGGCGGCGGCCGCCGAACTTGACGACATCGGCGCCGCTGACAAACCAGGGGTTGCTGGCGGCCTGCAGGCTGTAGGCGTCGACGCCCGCGCCGTTGGCGACGGCGCCGAGGTTGCGGCGGCCGTAGCCGAGGGTGAGCGAGACGGTGTCGTCGGCCTGGCCGGGGGCGATCCACACCGGGGCGACCAGGTTGCGGCCGCCGACGGTGATGCTGAGCAGGTCGCAGTTCTCGACGCCGAGCTTGCGGGCGGTGGCGATGCTGATGTAGGCGGCGTTGTCCCACGTCAGCTTGGTCATCGGGTGCGGGGCCTCCTGCAGCCAGCCGTTGTTGGCGTAGCGGCCGTCGGCCAGCTTGGGGTCGAGGTGGAAGTTGACCTCGAACTTGCCGGCGTCGGCCTCGACCTTGGCGAGGGCGCTGATGAGGCTGGTGACGTCGCGGGGGCTCGGGGTGATGCCGGCCCGCGGGATGCCCTGGACCACGCCGTCGTGCAGCCAGCGGCGCCACACGCGGTCGGAGTACATCGGCCCGAGGACGGTGCGCCAGTAGCCCTGGACCAGGCTGTAGCCGTCGATCTGGGCGTCGCTGGCGATCCAGGCCAGGAGCTCGAGCGCCGACTTGCTGTTGTGCAGCGGGGCGATGAGCGGCTGGACGATCGAGACGGTGGAGTCGGCGGCCTCGAGGTCGCCCCAGGACTCGAGGTAGTGCGAGCCGGGCAGGCACCACTGGGCGAGCTGGCCGGTCTCGTCGACGTGGGTACCGAGGTGGACCAGGACCTTGCCCTTGAGCGCCTCGGCGAGGCCGAGCTCGCCGGGGGCGTCGTAGGCGGGGTTCGAGTCGAGGCAGATGACCTGCTTGATCGAGCCGTCGCCGAGGCCGGCGGCCAGGGCGGTGAGCGGCTCGCCGGCGATCGCGGAGTCGTCGTTGCGCAGGCGGACGGTGTTGCCGCCGTTGCCGAGCGCGTAGTTGATGAGCACGCCGAGGGCGTGGGCCCACGCGGGCTGGCGCTCACCGACGAGGATGGCGCTCGGGCGGCGGGCCGCCTTGGCGGCGTTCAGGTCCTTGGCCAGAGCGACGATGAACTTGTCTTGCTCGGGGCTGAGCTCGGGCTTTGGCAGGGCGGCGGTGAGGCCCTCGCCGCCGGGCGGGAGGCGCAGGCCGAGCTTGCCGAACAGCTCGTTGCTGAGGGCGGCGAGCAGGCCGCTGACCTGGCTGCCGCGGACCCGCAGGCGGTGGTCCGCCTGCGCGCCGGTGATGGTGAAGTGCGGCTCGACGCTGTAGAGGCGGCTCATGTCGCCGGCGTCCTCGGGGCCCGAGACCTTGCGGCCGTCGGCGTACTCGCCGGCGAGGCGGACGTGGTCGAGTTCGGTGCCGAGGAAGTCGGCGTCGAAGGCGGCGATCAGCTTGGCGCTGCCGAGGTGGTAGGTCGCGCGCGAGCCGGGGCCGGCGAGCAGCTCGGCGCCGGCGACGGCGTTGCTGGCGGCGGCGGCGTCATCGGTGAAGATGCGGGCCTTGGCGAGCTTCTCTTTGAAGGTCTTGAGGGTGTCGCGGTAGCTCGGTGAGACGATGGTGGGGAGCACCAGGGCGAGGCCCTCGCCCTGACTCTGGCGGAGCTCCTTGAGGGTCGCGCCGAGTTCCTCGGTGACGGTGTCCCAGTCGCTGGCGCTGTGCTTGCCGTCGGCGCCGAGCTTGTGCGGGACGCGGCAGCGGTCGGGGTCGTAGAGGGAGAGCACCGAGCCCTGGGCCCACAGGTCGCCGCGGCCGTTCGAGCTGGAGTGGCGCGGGTTGCCCTCGATCTTGGTGGGGCGGCCGTCCTGCGACTCGACGAGCAGGCCGAGGACGCTGTGGCCGACCTGGATCGCGGTCGCGTAGTAGATCGCCTGGCCGGGGATCATGTCCTCGGGGCGCTTGGCGAGCGGGAGGATGTGCTCGACCGGCTTGCGCAGGCAGCCGGTGGTGGTGAGCCCCGCGAGCGCCGTCGAGGCGCCGAGCAGGCCGGTGAACTTGCGCCTGGCGAGCTTGGCGGCCGGGAGCAATGACTCGGTGGTCGCTGTGGTCGCGGCAGTCTCGGCGCCAGGGAACTCGTCGGCCGGCGCGGCGTGGGTGCCGTCGTGGTCGCCGAGGCTGCGCCAGTAGTTCTTCAGGGATTCGGTGGGCTTGGTCATGCTGAAAAACCCTGCGGGCTAGCGGTGGCACCCCGAGCAGTGCTCCGGCGGGTTGACCTGGCGCGTGCGAGACGGATCCTTCGCGGCGTCGTAGTTCTTGCCGTCGACCGCCGGGTCCCAGAGCATGTTGGTGATCTGGTCGCGCGGACGCAGGCTCGGCTCCGGGTCGCGGTGACAGTCGAGGCACCAGCCCATCGACAGCGGCTGGTCCATCTCGACGATGGTCATCTGGTCGATACGGCCGTGACAGCTCGAGCAGCCGACGCCGGCGGCGAGGTGCGGCCGGTGGTCGAAGAAGGCGTAGTCCGGGAGCTGGTGGACGCGGACCCAGGGGATCGGCTCATCGGTGGTGTAGCTGTCGCGCACCAGCTTGAGCTTCGGGCTCTCGGTCTTGACCAGCGAGTGACAGTTCATGCAGGTCTGCGCCGGCGGGATCGCGGCGTGGGCGGCTCGCTCCACCGTGTTGTGGCAGTAGCGACAGTCCATGCCCATGTCGCCGGCGTGCAGCTTGTGGCTGAACGGCACCGGCTGACGCGGGCGGTAGCCTGCGTCGGTAAACTTCGGCGAGAAGTAGTACCAGATACCGCCCACAGCTCCGGCGAGGGCCAGAGGCGCGAGCACGCCGATGGCGAGCGGAATCTTGTTGGTCCAGCGGGGAAAAATGGCCGGCACTTGAAGTTCACCCTCTTTTTAAAAGGCCCACCGGGGACTCGCTGACCCCCCGCACATGGCGTTTCTCGTTGGCTTTGAGCAAAGCGGCGAAATACGTCCAGGACCCTTGTTTCGGCGCGCACCCTAACAGCACTGTGGCCAGGTACGCAACACTGGCGAGCAGCGGTGGGCGAGGCGTGAGCCGGCAAAGTCGGCGCCCTGAGCCGCAGATGACCGGACGTTTGGGACCGGCTGGCCGGCATCCGGGGCACAGGTGGTCTCGGTCGGTGTCGGCGGGCCGTGCTGCGGGGTTTCGCTGGACGTGCGCGCAGGCATGGTCGAGGGATCTCTTGCGAGGCGCCGTGGGGTCCCGCGGGACGCCTGTCCGCATGAACAGGTGTGTCAGCGGTCAGGGCTCGGCGGCGGGTCGAGCTGCCAGCGCGGGGAGAAGGTCTTGATGTAACTCACCAGAGCGTCGAGGTCGGCGTCCTGCATGCCCTTCCAGGCCGGCATGCCGCGGCTGACCACGCCGTTGCGGATGGTTCCCTTGAGGTCGGCGTCGGACGGGAGGGTGCCGTCCCCGGTCGCGAGATATAGGAAGGGTGCGGCCCGGAAGTCGCGCGGGCGGGGGTCGAGCTTGCGGGCGGCTGGGCCATCGCCGCCGCCCTCATAGCCGTGGCAGGAGGCGCAGTAGCGATTGAAGAGCTTCTGGCCGTGGTTGAGCTGGTCGGCGGGGGCCTCGATCGGGGCCTCGCCGGCGCGTCGCAGCGTGCGCGGGCCCGTGAAGGGCGGCGGTCCAGATTCGCAGGCTGTCCCGAGAGACAGGGCGAGCGAGCCCAGTCCGAGACCCCTTGCGAGCGTTCTGAGGATGACGTTCATCGCGGCCGAGTGGCAGAATTTGCGGGCAGTATTTGCGGGAGATCCGTGGTCGCGGTGCTCGAACATCGGGTCAGCGATTGCAGCCACTATGGCGGGTGTGCAGGTCGCGGAGGACGTGGGTCGAGCGGTGGTAGAGCTCGTCCTGGGACAGCACGTCGAGACCGAGGGCGATGGCCTCGGGGCTGGCGTAGACGCCCATGGGCAGCGGCTCGTCGGGGGCGCCCTTCGGCTTGCGCACGGCGTAGAGGCCACGGACCCCGCCGGTGTCGTCGACCAGGACCAGCTTCTCGGCGTGCGCGATGTCGTACATGTCGATCGTGGTGCCGCCGCCGAGCGGTTTGCGGTCGATGGAGGTCTTGAAGCCGCCGACGATGAGGGCCTCCATCGCGGTCCGGTCGCCGGTGACGAAGTGCCAGCGCGAGAGGTCGGCGCCGAGGTTCTCGGCGTAGCGGCGCAGCACCTCGGGGGTGTCGTTCTCGGGGTCGACGGAGAAGCTGACGAGCTCAATCTCGTCGCCGTTGCGAGCGTAGCGCTGCTGCAGCTCGAGCATCGCCCGCGAGATCTTGGGGCACACGCTCGGGCAAGTGGTGAAGATGAAGCCGGCGACCCAGACCTTGCCGCGCATGCTGGCGAGGGTGAAGGGCTGGCCGTCCTGGTCGACGAGGGCGAAGTCGGGGAGCTGCAGCAGCACCTCCGGGGCCTCGGGGATGTGGCGCGTGAAGGGCCGGCTGGCGGTGATGAGGATGAGCAGGAACAGCGCCGAGATGTGCCAGGGGCGGCGCACGAAGGCGCGGCGGAACCAGCCGCCGCGCTCCTCGGGCGGCTCGGGGATGAGGCTGTCCGGGCGCATCAGGGCACCAGCACGTCGACGACCAGCGCGGCGATCAGGGCCGGCAGGTAGAGGAGCGAGGCGAAGAAGAAGCGGCGGGCCCAGCGGATGCTCGCGGTGGCAGACGAGAAGCCGCGCAGGCCGGTGCACGCACACGCGAAGAACGCCAGGCTGAGCGCGAGGGCGAGGCTGGCGTACAGCCAACCGGTGAGGCCGATCACTGTGGGCAGCAGGGAGATCGGCACCAGCAGGGCCGACCACAGGACCGCCTGAACGCAGGTGATGAACTCGCCGCGCACGACCGGCACGCACTGGATCCCGGCGCGGGCGAAGTCTGCCTGGCGAAACAGGGTGATCGCGAGGAAGTGCGGCATCTGCCACACGAACAGGATCGCGAACAAGGCCAGGCCGCCGGGGTCGATGTCGCCGGTGACCGCCGTCCAGCCGAGCAGCGGCGGGGCGGCCCCGGGCACGGCGCCGATGACCAGGGCCAGCGGGGTGCGGTACTTGAGCGGGGTGTAGACCAGCGCGTAGCCGACGATCGCCCAGGCGGCGAGGATCGCCGTGAGCGGGTTGGTGTAGTGCCACAGGACCGCGAGGGAGAGCAGGCACAGGCCGACGGCGAAGCCGAGAGCTGTCCCCGAGGACAGGCGGCGCGAGGCCTCCGGGAGCGCCAGCGGGCGGGCCCGGGTGCGGGCCATCAGCGGGTCCTTGGCCCGCTCGAGCCACATGTTGAGCGCGCTGGCGCCGGCGACGGCCAGGCTGGCCCCGATCACGCCGGCGAAGGCGACGGCGAAGCCGGGCGAGCACCAGCCGTCGGCGGGGGTCTCGGGTGAGAAGGGGCTGTCGGCGCTGCGCAGGGCCATCCAGGCGGCGCCCGCGGCCGTCAGGGCGCACATGCGGGTGACGCTGGGCTTGGTCAGGGTCAGGAGATCGCGGAGGAGGCGGCCGGGCGTGGTCATGCGCTCACCTCGTTCACAGCTGCACGGCCTGTTGATCGGTGCGACAGAAGCTGTCGAGGGCGCGGTAGGCGTCGGCGCAGGGGCACTGCTTGCGCAGGCGACAGGCGGTGCCGCGCTCCTTGCAGACGCCGAACACCCACTGGCCCTTGGACACGACGTCGGGCTTCAGCTTGCCGCAGTCGACGCTGCGGTCGCTGGCCTCGAGGCAGTGATACATGGCGATCTTCACGGCGTCGTTGCACATCGAGTTGAGCGCCTCGCAGCGCTTGTGCCAGTCGAGGACGAGGTCGACGCAGCCCTCGCTGTCGAGCCCGCCGCCGCGCTGCTCGAGCTCGGCCATGCCAGCCATGATCGCCTTCTCGGAGGTGACGTAGCGGTAGTAGGCGAACACGCCCATGAACACGGCGACGGCGCTGAGGCTCACCAGGACGGTGCGCAGGCTCGGGCCCTCCCAATCCTTGCTCGGCTTGTTCGCCACGGGCCGCGAAGCTAGCCCGCGGCCTCGAAGGGGTCAATGCCGCGGCGACCGGGGGTCGCAGCGAGGCGTGGGAGCGCGAGACCCGTGTGGAAGCTCGCATGTCGACGGCACGGCGTGCTATGTCGCCTCGCGTGACGCTCTCCGGGCACCTGTGGACCCTCGGACCGAACCTGCGACACCGGGCCAGGCCCCTGGCGCCGCCGCCGGGCGAGCCGTGGTCGACGACGCTGCAGGACCCGCGGCTGGGCGCGCTGCGTTTGCGCGGGGTCCTGCACCGATCGGCCACGCCGAGCCGGGCGCTGTGCGTGCTGGTCCACGGGCTCGGGGGGGCGATCGACAGCCACTACGTCGTGCGCGCGGCGCAGGCGGCGGTCGACTCGGGGCTCGACTGCCTGCGCCTGGCCTTGCGCGGCGCCGATCGCGAGGGCGACGACTTCTATCACGCGGCCCTCACCGCGGACCTCGAGGCGGCGCTGGCCTCCCCTGCCCTCGCGGCGTACGAGCACCTGTACGTGCTCGGCTTCTCGCTCGGCGGCCACGTGACGCTGTGTCACGCGCTGCGGCCGAGCGACCACCGGCTGCGGGCGGTGGCCAGCGTGTGCGCGCCGCTCGACCTCGCGGCCAGCTGCGCGGCGATCGACCACCCGCGGGCGGCCTTCTACTGCCGCCACGTGCTGGACGGGCTCAAGGAGATCTACGCCGAGGTCGCGCGCCGACGCCCGGTGCCGACGCCGATGGCCAGCATCCGCCGGCTGACGACGATCCGCGGCTGGGACCGCCTGGCCGTGGTCCCGCGCTTCGGCTTCGTCAGCGTCGGCGACTATCACAGCTCGTGCAGCGTCGGGCCGCGGCTCGCACAGGTCCAGGTGCCGGCGCTGATCGTGTCTGCCACGGCTGACCCGATGATCCCGGCGGCCACCATCGCGCCGCACGTGGCTGGCCTGCCGCCGATCGTCACCCACTGCTGGATCGATCGCGGGGGCCACGTCGGCTTCCCCGGGTCGCTGCGCCTGGGCCTCGCCGGGCCCGAGGCCCCGCCCGGGCTGGCGCCTCAGGTGCTCGCGTGGTTGCGTCGGCACGCATGAGTGCTTCTGGTTTACCCTGACCGCGTGAGCGCCCCGGCGAGCCCCAGCAGCGCGGAGTCGGCGGCGCTCTCGGCCCAGTGCCCGGCGTGCAGCCTGCACGCGCTGGTGCCGGTGCACCTGCGATCGGACCGGCCGCATCACTGGCGGCAGACGCCGCAGCCGGTGGCCGGCGGGATGACGCTCGACACCTGCCCGGTGTGCTTCGGGGTGTGGCTCGACGCCGGTGAGATCGACGCGCTCGGCGACGCGGAGATCGACCCGGCCTTCCTCAAGACGCTGGTCGGACAGTCGGCGAATCGCATGTGCCCGCGCGGGCACGGCTTCATGATGGAGCACCTGCTGCCGGGGCTGCTGCGCACGCCGATCGACCGCTGCCCGCGCTGCAAGGGGCTGTGGCTCGACGGCTACGAGCGCCACGCGCTGGCCCGCTCGAGCACCCGCGAGGGCCAGGAGGACCAGGCGGTGCAGCTGGCGCGGCGCGGCCTGATCTGGGCGGCGCAGCTGCTGACACACCTGCCGATCGAGGTCGAGAACCCGGCGCGCGGGACCCCGTGGGCGGTGTACGGCCTGTGCGCGCTGCTCGTCGGCATGTACATCCTCTCGGTCGAGGGCGTGCTGTTCGCCCGCGAGTGGGCGATGGTCGCCGGCCAGGTCGTACGCGAGCCGATCCACGCGTACACGCTGTTCACCCACGCGTTCTTCCACGCCGACTGGTTCCACCTGCTCGGCAACCTCTACTTCCTCTACGTGTTCGGCGACAACGTCGAGCACCTGTTCGGGCGGCGCCGCTTCCTGCTGCTGTTCGTCGGCGGGGCGCTGGTCGGCGGGGTGCTGCAGCTGCTGCTCTCGCGGGCCACCGCGGCGCCGGTGATCGGGGCCTCGGGTGCGATCGCCGGGGTGACCGCGGCGTACCTGTGGATCTTCCCGCGGGCCCGGCTGCTGCAGACGATCCCGTTCATCTACATTCAGGTGAAGATCCCAGCGTGGGTCTACCTCGGGGTGTGGATCGGCTTCCAGGCCGTGATGGCCTTCTTCTCGGACGCGATCCAGTTCGCGTGGTTCTCGCACCTCGGCGGCTTCCTCCACGGGCTCGTGCTCACGCCCTGGGTGCTCCGCTGGCGCCGCAAGCAGGTCGCGGCGCAGGTCCGCTTCAAGTCGGCGGCGGCGATCTTCGGCCGGCTGCCAAAGCCGCGTCCGCGGCCCGCCGCGCCCCATTGAGCCGGCCCGCCGCGGACGCGTATACTGCCGCCGACCCGTGACCTCCGCGCCCACCACCCCGGAAGGGAACAGCCCGCCGTGGATCGGCCAGGTGCTCGACGGCCGCTACCAGATCCGCGAGCTGCTCGGCGAGGGCGGGATGGGTGCGGTGTACATCGCCGAGCACCTGAGCCTGCGCAAGCAGGTCGCGCTCAAGGTGATCCGGGCCGAGTTCGCGGGCAACGAGGAGATCGCGGCCCGCTTCACGCGCGAGGCGATGGCGACCGCGCAGCTCGACCACCCGAACGTCGCCAGCGCCCTCGACTACGGCACCCTGCCCGACGGCGGGGCCTACCTGGTGACCCAGCTGGTCCGCGGCCGCAGCCTCGAGAGCCACCGCAGCGCGGGCGTCATGGCGTGGCGGCAGGCCTGCGAGGTCGGGGCCCAGATCGCCGACGCGCTGGCGGCCGCGCACGCGATCGGCATCGTGCACCGCGACCTGAAGCCCGACAACATCCTGCTCGAGCCGCGCGACGACGGCAGCTTCCTCGCCAAGGTCCTCGACTTCGGCATCGCCCGGGTCACCCAGACCACGGGCCTGCCGACCACCGACCTCACGCGCATGGGCGCGGTGATCGGCACGCCGGGCTACATGGCGCCGGAGCAGGCGATGGGCGAGAAGGTCGACTTCAGCGTCGACATCTACGCGCTCGGCGTGATCCTGTGGGAGTGCATGGCCGGGCGGGTGCTGTGGGACGGGCCGACGGTGTCGGACCTGTTCACCGCGCAGCTGGCCGGGCCGGCGCCGCCGCTGGCCAGCGTGGTCGCCAACCTGCCGCCGGAGCTCAGCGCGCTGGTCGACCTGATGCTCGACCGCAACCCGAAGCGGCGGCCCGAATCGGCGCGGCAGGTCCGCGACGCGCTGCGCCGCATGTCGCACGGCACGCTGATCCAGCAGCCCTCCGCGAGGCCACCGGCGATCCCGGCGAAGGCCCAGCAACGGGCGCCGCTGTACCTCGCCGGCGGGCTGTTCGCGGCCTTGCTGGTGGTGACGTTGATCGTCGCCGCGCGCAGCGAGCCCTTCACGGAGCCGGACGCGAAGTCGGCGGTGCCGGGCGTCACCGCGGACGGCGGGGCTCCGCCTGTCCCGAAGGACATGGCCGATCCGACAGGTCCCGTGAGACAGCCCGGTGAGGCGATCCCGGAGGCGATCGCGGTCCAGGTCCAGACCCTGCTGACGAGCGACGACCGGCGCGTGCGCAAGGCCGCGGCCGACGCGGTGCTGGCCCACGCGCCGCAGGACGCGGTGCCGCTGTTCGCCCGCAACCTGGCGTGGCTGGACAAGACCAGCAGCTGCGAGGGCAAGCGGACGGTGATCAAGAAGATGGCCGAGGCCGGCGACCCGCGGGCGCTGGCGGGCCTGCGGGCGCTGAGCAAGACGCCGCGCAAGGGCTGCGGCATCTTCAACAGCGAGGACTGCAACGAGTGCCTGCGCGAGGCGCTGGGCAAGACGATCGGCGAGCTCGAGGCCAAGCCGGCGCCATGAGCCCGGCGATGCGACGGCTCAGCGGGCGAGCATCGACTCGACGCACTGGTAGGCCGCGGGGCGGCCCCAGTCGCGCACGTTGATGAAGGCGTGGACGATCTGGCCGGCGCGGTCGATGAAGTAGGTGTCAGGCAGCTTCTCGGTGCCAAACTGCTTCTGCACCGCCTGCTGTGGGTCCCACAGGACGCGGACGCGGGTGTCGGCCAGGCTCATGCGCTGCAGGAAGGGGGCGATGAGCGCGGGGTCGCTGTCCATGCTGATCGCCAGGATCACGACCTCGTCGCGGCCGGCGAAGCGCTCGGCGAGGCGGTCGAGCTGCGGCCACTCGCGGATGCAGGGCTCGCACCAGGTGGCCCAGAAGTTGACGATCACGAACTTGCCGGCGAAGTCGGCGAGCGCCACCGGCTGACCGGCGAGGTCCTGCACGCTGAAGGCCGGCGCCGCGACGGCGCGCGGTTCGGGCTCGAGCGAGCGGCACGGGGCCTCGCCCTGCGCGCGCAGGGCGGGCAGCAGCGAGGCCGCGAACACGAAGACGAGCAGGCTGCCGACCGCGATAAAGCCGAGGTGGGCGACGATGCCGAGGCCAGTTACTGAGCCCGGGCCAACGCTGGGGCCGTCGGCGTCGTCGGGGATGTCGGCGGGGTCTGGCATGTCAGGCGCCGGGCTTCTCCTCGGCGTCCGCCATGATCTTGTCGTAGACCTGCCCGCGCGGGGTGCCCGCGTCGACCAGCTTCTGCGCCTTGGCCTTCTCCTCGTCGATGAGGGCGGCGAAGGACTCGAAGGGCTGGGCGCCGGAGAGGAAGCGGCCGTTGACGAAGAAGGCCGGGGTGCCGCGGGCGCCGAGCTTGTTGGCGACGGCCTCGTCGTCCTTGATCATCTGCGCGTGCTCGGCGGACTCGAGGTCGAGCTCGAACATCGCGGTGTCGAGGCCGAGCTCCGTCGCGTAGGCGACGAAGGTGGGCCTCGTCATGTCGCTGGGGTTGGCGAACAGCTTGTCGTGGAACTCGAAGAACTTGCCCTGGCGGTGGGCGGCGAGGGCCGCCATGGCGCCGTCACGGGCGGCCGGGTGCATCGGCAGCGGGCGCTGGCGAAACACCAGGCGGAGGTCGCCGGCGTAGGTCTTCTTGACCTGCTCGAGCGCCGGGTTGACCTTGCTGCAGAACGGGCACTGGAAGTCGGAGAACTCGACGATGGTGACGAGGGCGTCGTCGGGGCCGTGCTGCGGGCGGGCGTCGAGCGGGACCTTGTAGGTCTTGGCCGGGTCGGGCTCGCCGGGGCGGCGCTTGGCCGGGCCCTGGGCCCCGCCACCGCCGCCGCGGGTCGCCTTGGCGTCCTTCATGAGCTCGGCGTAGATCTGGTCGCGGGCGATGCCCTTGTCCTGCAGCGCCTTCACGGCCTTGAGCTCGTAGTCGATGATCTGCCGCCACTGCTTGGCCGGGAGCGCGCCGTTGTAGTTGTGGCCGTTGACGAGGAAGTAGGGCGTGCCGCTGAGGCCGGCCTTGCTGCCGGACTTGTGATCCGAGTCGACGGCGGTGTTGGCCTCGCTGCTGGCGCGGTCCTTGTCGAAGCGGGCGACGTCGAGGCCGAGCTGCTCGGCGTACTTGCTGAAGTCGGCGTCCAGCAGGGCGCGCTGGTTGGCGAACATCAGGTCGTGCATCTCCCAGAACTTGCCCTGCTGATGCGCGGCCCAGCCGGCGCGCGCGGCCGGGGAGGCCTGCGCGTGCCCGGCGAGCGGGAAGTGCTTGAAGATGACGCGCACGTCGCCGGGGTAGTCGGCGATCGCCTCCTTGAGCGGGGCCGAGACCCGGGCGCAGTACGGGCACTGAAAGTCCGACCACTCGACGATCGTCACCAGCGCGTCGTTCGGGCCGATCTGGGGCTCGTCGCCGCGGAGATCGGCACGGAAGCGGACGCCCTCCTCGAGATCGGCGGCCGGGACGAACCAGGTCTCCTTGATCCACTGGCCCGCGTAGAAGCCGACGCCGAGAGTGGCCGCGAAGCCGAGCACCGCGATTGCGATGGAGGCCGCCGAGCGCCTGGAGTTCGAGGTTTCGGGTTTTGCGTCGCTCATCGGGGTGCCCCTGGGTACCTGGGAAATTGTCGCAGCACAAGCGGAGCGCCCGGGGCGCTCCAGAGATGTCGCGCCGCCGGCCCGGGCTGCGAGCGGGCCGGACGGCGCGTGGGTGGACTAGCGCCTCACTTCGCGCCGGCGGGGAGCGGGACGTTGGCGCCCGGGGCCTGCTTGCCGGCCGCGCCTGCGGGCGGAGCAGCGGCTCCTGCAGGCTTGGCGCCGGCCTTGGCGGCGGCCTTCTGGGTCGCCTCGAAGCCGCCCGCGAGCTCCTCCTCGAACACGCCCTTGAAGCGCTCGAAGGGCTGGGCGCCGCTCATGAGGCGGCCGTTGATGAGGAAGCCGGGGGCGCCGCGGACCTCCATCTTGGTGCACTCGGCCATGTCGTCCTGGACGCGCTTGGCAGTGCCGGCGTCGGCGTAGTCGCGCTCGAACTTCACCATGTCGAGGCCGAGCTGCTTGGCGTAGCCCTTGAAGTCGTCGTCGGAGCGCTTGGCCTTGTCGGCGAACAGCAGGTCATGCATCTCCCAGAACTTGTTCTGGTTCTGGGCCGCGATCGCGGCGCGGTGGGCCGGCTCGGCCATCTTGTGCATCGGCAGCGGGTAGTTGCGGAAGTAGACCGCGACCTTGTCGCCGTACTCCTTGACGATCTGGGCCACGGTGTCGGCGCCGCGCTTGCAGAACGGGCAGTCGAAGTCCGAGCACTCGACGATCGTGATCTTCGGGTTCTTGAGGTTGCCCTTGCCGGCGAGGCCCTTGGTGATGACGTCGCGGCGCTTGAAGTCGGCGGGCGGCGGCGGCGGCGGGACCTTGAGCTCGGTCTCGAAGCCCTTGATCATCTCCTCGTAGAGCTTGTCCTTGGCCGGCTTCTTCTCGGCGAGGAACTTCTCGGCCTTGACCTTCTCCTCCTTGATCAGGGCGTCGAACTCCTCGAAGGGCTGGGCGCCCGAGAGGAAGCGGCCGTTGACGAAGAAGGCCGGGGTGCCGTTGGCGCCGAACTTGGCGGCGATGGTCTCGTCCTCCTTGATCATGACGTCGAGCTTGGGGTCGGCGAGGTCCTTCTTCCACTGATCGATGTTGATGCCGGCGATCTGCGAGGCGTAGGTCTCGAGCGACTTGTCGTCGAGCGCCTTCTGGTTGGCGAAGAGGGCGTCGTGCATCTCCCAGAACTTGCCCTGCTGCGCGGCGGCCAGCGCGGCCTTGGCGGCCGGCTTGGCGCGGTCGTGGAAGCCGAGCGGGAGCTGACGGAAGACGATGCGCACGTCCTTCGGGTAGGTCTCCTTGATCTGCTTCATCGTCGGGCCGACGCGGCTGCAGAACGGGCACTGGAAGTCCGAGTACTCGATGATCGTGACCAGCGCGTCGGCCGGGCCGAACGCCGGGCGACCGTCGGCCGGGACCGCGTAGTTGACGGCGGCGTCGGGCTGGCCGGGGCGCGGCTTGTTCTCCTGCGGCGGCTCGACCCGCTTGTCCTTGGCGGCCTTCATGATGCGCGCGTACACCTCCTCGCGCTTGCTGCCGTCCTTGATCAGCTGCTCGGCGGCGGCCTTCTCCTCGTCGATGAGCTTCTTCAGGCCCTCGATCGCCCGCGGCGCGCCGCGCTGCCACTTGCCGTTGATGAAGAAGCTCGGGGTGCCGCGCACGCCGAACTGCTTGCCCATGTCGAGGTCGGCGGTGACCTTGCCGGCGAAGGTCTTCTTGTCCAGGGCGTCCTTGAACTTCGCCATGTCGAGCTTGAGCTCCTCGGCGTACTTCTCGACGTCAGCGCGGGTCATCGCCTTCTGGTTCTTGAAGAGGATGTCATGCATCTCCCAGAACTTGCCCTGCTCGCCGGCGGCCAGCGAGGCCTCGGAGCCCATCTGGGCGTCCTTGTGCATCGGCAGCGGGAACTGCTTGAAGACGATGCGCACGTCCTTGGCGTAGGCGGGGTCCTTGACGACCTCGTGCAGCATGTCGGTGAACTTCGAGCAGAACGGGCACTGGTAGTCCGAGAACTCGACGATGGTGACGAGGGGATCCTCGGCGCCGGTGTAGGCGTCCTTGTCGCCGTAGGTGACGCGGAAGCGTTCGCCCTGGACCTTGGCGGTCAGCGAGTCATCGACCTCTTCCATGGTGATGAGCTTGCCGGTGGCGCCCGGGGCCGCGGCCTCGGCGGTCTCTTCGGCCTTCTTGCCGCCGCGGTTGCCGGTGCACCCGGTCAGGGAGGAGGTGGTCAGGGCCAGGGCGGTGACCAGGAATACGGGGAGGCTGATGCTTTTCATGCTTGGTGTTCTCTTCAGTTCGAGGCTTCAGGGTTCGGCAGCGGGCTACCTTCGCGAGCCAGCAGCGTGGTGATGAGCTCGGCTCGGGGGATGCCCTCGGCCTGCAGTTTCTTGGTGATGGAGAGCTCGACGTCGATGTCGGCCGCGAGGGCGTCGATGTCGCGGTAGCCGCTGATGTAGCGGCCGTTGAGGAAGAACGCGGGCGTGCTGTCGAGGCCGAGCCGGCGTGCGTGCAACATGTCCTCGCGGACGCGGGCGGCGGCGCCCGGGCCGTCGAGGTCGGCGAGGAAGCGGGCCTCATCGAGGCCCAGGTCGCGGGCGATCGCGAGGAAGGTGTCGCGGCCGAGGCTCGGCCGCTCCAGGGTGAGGAGGCGCTGGCAGAACGGCCAGAACTGGCCCTGGGCCTCGGCTGCGATCGCCGCGCGGGCGGCCCCCTCGGCGCTGCGGTGCGCCGGCAAGGGGAGGTGGCGGAACACGACCCGCAGGTCGTTCGGGTAGCGCGCGGGGAGGAGGCGGAGGGCCTCGGCCGCGCGGCGGCAGTGGGGACAGGCGAAGTCGACGAAGACGACGAGCGTGACGGGGGCGTCGGCGGGGCCGATGCTGGGGGCGCCGAGGAGGTCGACGGGGTAGCGGCGACCGGCCTCGGCGCGGACGAAGTCGGCGGGCAATTCGTTGATGTCGACCGGGAAGCGTTCGGCCAGCTGGCGGCGCATCTCGGCCTGCTCGTCGTCGAGGTCGATCGGGCCGGTGCCGGCGTCGGCCTGAAAGGTCGCGTAGAGGTCGGCGCGGGGCGTGCCCGCCTGCATGCGGGTGCGCGCGGCGAGGATCTCCTCGTCGAGCAGCTCGTGCCAGGCGGCCTCGTCGCGGTAGCCGATCACCGGGCGACCGTTCACCAGCGCGACCGGACCGAAGTAGATCCCGAGGCTGATCGCCTGCCGCCGGTGCTGCGCCCGCAGGGCGCTAAAGGCCCCGAGCTCGAGGTCGTCGAGGAAGCGCGGCACGTCGAGGCCGAGCGCCTCGGCGTGGGCCTTGAGGGTGACCCGGTCGAAGCGCGGCTCGCTGAAGAGGCGGCGGTGCATGGCCCAGAACTGGCCCTGCGCGCCAGCGGCGAGGGCGGCCTCCGCGGCCCGCTCGCCGTCGGCGAAGCCCGGGACGGTGAGGCTGCGGAAGACGACCCGGAGATCGTCGCCGTAGTCCTCGAGCAGGTGCTCCAGCACCTTCGAGGTGCGGGCGCAGGGCGGGCAGGCGTAGTCGGAGTAGACGACGACCGTCACCAGCGGCAGGGCGCCGCCCTGGGGGTGGTCGTCGGGGCCGAGCGGGACCTTGTGGCGCCGCTCGGAGACGGGCGGGGCCGTCGGGGTCTGGGGGTCGCCGTGGGCGTCCGCGTGGGGTTCGCTGGGGGTCGCCGCGCAGCCTGTCAGGGTGAGCCCGAACAGGGAGGAGGCCAAAATTGTAGAGCGCATGTCGGACCGTCTCGAACAGGGATCCGGTGGGACCGGACGTACAGGCGGAAGTCGCCTGCGCCTCTCCGGGGCGGTGGTCGCGGTCGCGAAGGCGCGACCCGGACCTGCGTCCCGGAGCCGTTACGCGAGGACGGCGCGGGGGGGCGGCGGGATCGGCTGGCTGTGGTGGGAACGCGGCGCAGGGCCGTCGCGCGGGCGTACGACCCGGACCGCGGTCGCGAGCGAAACGAGGGCAGCGTTGCGCTGCGCCGCGAGGCCGCCGGCGGCGGAGATCAGCAGTTCGGGCCCGATCGGCGGAGGTGGCACACCGTGGTGCATCTGTCCGCAGTCTTCCCGGTGCGGGTCGCAGACCTGGCGGTTGTAGAGCTGCTCGAGCAGGCGCGAACAGGTGCCCCGCGACATCAACAGCAACGCGGGATCGCTGACGAGGTCGGCGAGCAGGTCGCCGCCGCAGAGGATGTTGTCCTCGTCGCTCTCGTCGTCGCCGCAGATCCCGACGCCGAGGAGGTCGAGCAGGCGGTTGTGCAAGTCGGTCTGACGGGCCGATGCGCCGCCGCGTCCGCCGTCGTGCCCGCCCTGAACCGACGCCGGCGCGGCTGGCACGGACGCGGCACCGCTGACGCCGATCCACAGGAACAGCGCGAACAAGCAGCGGATGAGGGTGCGCAGGGCGGCCACGGAAGATCCCGAGCGTGGAGGCTAGGCGGTTTGCAGAAACTGCGCAAGCGGCAAGCTATTCCAAACAGGCGCATGGGGCCCCTCTCGCGGCCTTGTGCTGGGTCACATACTGCGGTGCCATCGCAGGAGCCAGCAGCGGTGGAGGCGCCACAAATGCTGAAGGCCCGGACTCTCGGGTGAGAGGCTGGGCCTTCAGACTTGTGAGCGGGAGACGAGACTCGAACTCGCGACATCAACCTTGGCAAGGTTGCGCTCTACCAACTGAGCTACTCCCGCGCTTCGGGGGAGGCGGAAAGTAAGTCAGGTGCCAGGCAGGAGTCAAGAGCGTTCTTCGACCCTCCGAGAATTTTCCGCCGAGCCTTGCGCCGGGGATTTCGGCTTGACGCTGGGTGTGGCTTTCGATAAACAGCTGCGCCCCTGGTCCGCGAGGTCCTGGGGAGATCATTCCGACTTAGCTCAGTTGGTAGAGCAACGGACTGTTAATCCGTGGGTCGCTGGTTCGAGCCCAGCAGTCGGAGCCACCCACTCAGGGCCGCGAGATCGCGGCCCTGAGCGTTTCGGGCCTGGTAGGCTGCGGCCGGATGGACACCGCGACGACTGTGATCGCCGAGCTCGCGGCGCTGGTGAACGCGCGCATGGCGGCGTGGACGGGCGGATCGTTGGCGACGCTGGCGGGACGCAAGGGCCTGCGCGACGACCCGGGTGAGGCCCTGACCGGGCACCTCGAGCGCCATCGCGAGGTGATCTCGGCCTGGCTCAAGGACAGCGGCGAGCCGCACCTGCTGCGCTGGCTGCGACGCCGCAACCAATTCGTGCAGCTCGACGCGGCCGCGATCGCCGAGCTCGACGCGCTGGCCCGGCAGGCGCGCGAGGGTGCTCTGGCGGCGCTGGGCGAGGGCGTCGGACTGCGTGCCGCGATCGCCGAGGTGGCGGCGACGCTGCGCGCCGGGCTGGCGGCGTTTGTCCGCACGCAGCTCGGGCCCGAGCCGCGCGAGGTGCGGTGCAGCGAGTACACGCCGGGCCTGCAGCTCGAGGTGCTGGGGCTGGGCGTCGCCGAGCTGACGGCGCCGGTCCTCGATGTCGGCTGCGGCCCGGCGGCGGCGCTGGTCCAGTGGTTGCGGAGCGCGGGGCTGACGGCGGAGGGCATCGACCGCGAGGCGCCCGCGAGCGCGACCCTGGCCGACTGGCTGCAGTTCGACTACGGGGTCGAGCGCTGGGGCGCCGTGCTCTCGCACCTCGGCTTCTCGCTGCACCTGCTGCACCACCACCTCGCCGGCCGCGCTGCGGCCTTCGTGCACGCGGAGGTGTACATGCAGATCCTGCGATCGCTGCGCGTCGGCGGGGTCTTCGCGTACGCGCCGGGGCTGCCCTTCCTCGAGCGCATGCTGCCGCGCTCCCACTACGCGTGCACCCGCGTCGAGCTGGCGCACCCGGCCCTGCGCGCGGCCCAGAGCGACACCGGTCTGTCGCTCGGGCACGCCACGCAGGTGCGACGCCTCGCCTGACGCCTAACGCCTCGCCTAACGCCTCGCCTAACGCCTCGCCTAACGCCTCGCCCAACGCCTCGCCTAACGCCTCGCCTAACGCCTCGCCTAACGGAGGATAGCGAAGGTCTGCTGGTTGAGCGCGACCGGTCGATCGCCGTGCCAGAGCTCGCGGAACTCGACGCAGAAGCCCTCGTGCAGGCCAGCGACGCGACCGGTGTAGAGCAGCGGGACAGCGGGGTCGAGCTCCGCGGGCGCGACCAGGATCTCGGCGGTGAAGCTGACGGTGGCCATCGGCCGCGGGCGCCCGTCGAAGATCGCGGGCCACCAGGCATCGAGCAAGGCGATCAGCGCCGGCGCGTCGAGTCGGGGCGGCGGACGCCGCAGCCGCAGCCACCCGAGCGGACCGCCGGGTCCGGGATCGAAGGGCGCCGGACCGGCCGAACGGTACTCGAAGTGTGGCGTGAACACGGGCGCGTCGGGCGGGCCGAGCGAGAGCTCGGGGAGCGAGTCGAACGGCGGGGCCGCGGGCGGGCGCAGCGGCGCAAGCACGTGCGCGTCGGCCTTGGCCGCGCTGAGCACCGCGCTGGCCCGCGCCTGGACCTCGCCGCCCTGGAGCAGCCGGGCGTCGAGGTTGCTGAGGTTGTTGCCGCGGCGCAGCACTTCGACCACCAGCTCGGCGGGGCCTGGTTGCACCGGACCGCACAGGTCGCCGGTCAGCGAGCGGGTGACGCGGGACCGATCGGGCTCCGTCGCCTCCATCGCGCGCAGCAGGGCGGCGAGCACGAGGCCACCGTAGGCCCCCCTGCCCTGCTGCCAGCCGTCCGGGACCTGCCAGAGGAAGCGGCCCGGTGACAGCGTGTCGATGCGACTGACCTGGGAAAAGTCCACGTCAACGACCCTCGCCGATCGCCGCGCCCGCGACAAGCGGCAGGGCGCCGAGGCCCAACGCTCGCTGCGCCGCCTCGTGCTGCAGCAACCATCGCTTGCGCGGCAGGCCGCCGCCGAAGCCGACCAGACGTCCATCGGCGCCGACCACCCGGTGACAGGGCACGACGATCGCTATCGGGTTGCGGTTGTTGGCCATGCCGACCGCACGCGCCGCCTGCGGCTGACCGACGCGGCGCGCCAGCTCGCCGTAGCTGATCGTCTCGCCGTGGGGGATCTGCGTCAGCGCCTGCCACACGCGCCGCTGGAACTCCGTGCCCGCGGGCGCGAGCGCCAGATCGAAGCTGCGCCGCTGACCGGCGAAATACGCCCGCAGCTGCGCGCACGCGGGCGCCAGCGCCTCATCGTCGCGGTGCCATGCGGCCGGCGCGGCGGTCTCGTCGGCGAACTCGAGGCGGACCAGCGCCCCGTCGCACAGCGCCAGGCGCAAGCGACCGACCGGGCTCGCCAGCTCGCTGAACCGGACGCTCACCGCTTCGCCTGTACGAAGGCCCAGCTGCGCCCATGGCCCTCACGCAGCGCGAGGTGGATCCACAGCACCGCGAGGTTCTCGAGCACGGCGGCGTTGCGCAGCGGCCCGCTGTCGATCGGGGCGAAGCCAGCGGCCGTGGCGACGGCTGCGACGGCGCGCTTGGCCTGAGGTCGTCGCCGGCGAGGAACACGTTGGCTGGCGTCCCGGCGAGCGACGGGTCGAGGTGGATCTCGGCGCCGAAGGTGTTGAAGCCCTTGACCACGCGGGCGCCGGGGACGGCGGCGGCGATCGCCGCCGCCACCGATCCCTCGGCTGGCGGCGCCCACACGGGGCCGTCCTTCCAGGCGACGGGGTTGGTGCAGTCGACCACGATCTTGCCGACGAGGCCGGCGTCCTTTGCGACCTGCACGGCCGCGGACGTGGGCGTGGCGATGAACACGATGTCGGCCGCGGCCGCCGCGTCGCGCGGTGTGAGCAGCTCGGCGTTGGCGCCCGCGCGGGCGAGCAGGTCCTTGGTGTCGCTACCGGGGCGGACGCCGAATTTGACGGTGAAGCCGGAGGCGGCGAGGCGGACACCGAGGTTACCGCCGACGTTGCCCGCGCCGAGGATCGCAATGGTCGTGGAGCTGGTCATCTTGGACCTGTCTATCACAACGCACGACCAGGCTGACCCGCACTAAGATGGGGCCTCGAGACCGCGACCCACGCCTGCAACGATGTGTTGCGCAGCGCGTGGGCACCGGGCGGGCGCGATGCAGTATCGTGGGCCCCGCATGACCAACATCGCGATCATCTACTATTCATCCACGGGGACCAACCACGCGACGGCGCATGCCGTCCGCGAGGGAGCCAGCGGCGCGGGGGCGGAGGTCCGGGTGCGGCTCGTCGCCGAGACCGCGCCCGAGGCCGCCGTCGCTGGCAACCCGGCCTGGTCCGCGTTCGTCAAGCGCAGCGCCGACGAGCCGCGGGCCACGCTGGCGGACCTCGAGTGGGCGGACGGGATCGTGTTCGGCACGCCGACTCGCTTCGGCAACGTCAGCGCGCAGCTCAAGAGCTTCCTCGACGGCGCCGGCGGCCTGTGGTTCCAGGGCAAGCTGGCGAACAAGGTCTACGCCGGCTTCACCTCGGCGCAGAACCCTCACGGCGGCCAGGAGTCGACCCTCCTCGCGCTCTACAACTCGATCTACCACTTCGGCGGCTACCTCGTCACGCCGGGCTACACCGACCCGTCCGTGTTCGCGTCCGGCGGCAACCCCTACGGCGTCTCCGTCACCGCTGGTGGCGCCGGCCCGACCGAGGCCGACCTCGCCCACGCCCGCTACCTCGGGAAGCGGGTGGCCGAGGTGGCGCAGAAGCTCGCGCGCTAGCACGGCGTACAGCGAGGCACGGCGGCTCGGCGCCCCCTGCCCCGCTCCCTCGTCGCTCTCCCTGCGCTTGCGCGGCATGACGCCTCCCAATTGCTGGCTGCTTCCGAAAGGGAAGCAAGCGATGAATAAGAAGTACTGTGGTCCGGGACGCCGCAGCTTGTCAAGCAGCTTCCCTTTGGGAAGCGCCGACGTATAATGCCGGGCATGCGGCGCGTCTGCGAGCACATCTGCCCCCGCTTCCAGCTGGCGATGGACATCATCGCCAGGCCGTGGAACGGGCTCATCATGGCCTCGCTCGAGGAGGGCCCGCTGCGCTTCGGCGAGCTGCAGGCCCGGATCCAGCACGTCGGCGACCGCATGCTCTCGGCGCGCCTGAAGGACCTGCAGCTCCGCGGCCTGGTCGAGCGGCGCGTGATCCCTGGGCCGCCGGTCGGCGTCGAGTACGAGCTCACCGCCGCGGGCCGCGGGTTTCGGGCCGTCTTCGAGGCGGTCGCTCGCTGGGGTCAGAGTTTGAGCGGCGCGCCGGCGCGGGCGGGCGAACGAAGGCCCGAACGAAGGCCAGCACGAAGGCCAGCACGAAGACCCGCGCGAAGCCTGGCCCGCGGACCCGTTGAGGCCTCAGCTGCGCAGCCAGCCGCGGAACACCCTCGTCAGCAGCGGCATGTGCACCCACGTCATCAGCGGAACGATCAGGCCGGTCATGAGCAAGGTCTGCAGCGCGACCGGCAGGCCCTCGATCTGCGGGCGTACGAGCAGCATCATCGCCGTGACCGTGGGCCACAGCCCCAGCCAGCTGAGCAGAGCCAGCTTCCACACATCCGTACGCTGCTGCATCGCCTCGTTCAACACGATATCGGGGGGCGCCTCGCAGCACCACTGCGGCGCTCGCAGACCTGCGCGGTCAGCTGTCTGGTGGTCGGGCCGCGACCGGACAGCTGTCGCGCCGAGACGGCCCGTCCCGGCACGTCCATGCATCTCGACGCACGCCGACCGACCCGTACCGGACAGCTGCTCGCGGGACGCGGCACGAGTCGCTCGGGGCGCAAAGATCCTCGCGGGCAGATCGTCTCAGCGGCGCTGTCGCAGCTGCCACACGAGCAGCACGGCCAGACCCGCGCAGCCGGCCCAGGCGAACGCAGTGTCGACACCGGACGCTTGCCCGAGCCCGCCGTGGCGCAGCGCCTGGATGAGCAGCGCCGGCGCCAGAGCCAGGCCCGCCGTGAGCGCGGCCAGCGGCCAGAAGGGCCGCCGCTCCGAGCCCGCCAGCGTCGTGGGCTGCGGCACCTGCCCGTTGCGACTGCTGCCGGTCGGGTCGTCGAGCGCCTCACGAAAGCCCCGCAGCGGCTGCGAATCCGGCCGCGCCGTGGGCAGCGCCTGCAGCGGACCGGTGTCGCCTGCGGCCATGTGTAGCGCCGTGTTGCGGTTCTTGCCCGCGAGCTTGCGCGACAGGCCGCGCATCGCCTGGCGCATCTCCTCGGCGGTCTGGAAGCGGGCGCCGGGGTCGCGAGACAGCGCGCGGACGAAGAACTCGCGGAAGGGCCGGGGCAAGTTGGGCGCGTGGGTGGCGATCGGCGTCGGCTCCTCGGTGGCGATCGAGTAGACCAGCGAGTGCACGTCCTCGGCGGTGTGCGGCAGCTTGCCGCTGATCGACTCGTAGAGCACGACCGCGGTCGAGTACAGGTCGCTGCGCTGGTCGAGCGACGCGCCGGAGGCCTGCTCCGGCGACATGTAATAGGGCGTGCCCATCAGGCCCTCGGCGTTGTTGATGTCGCTGCTGTCGTCGAGCAGCAGCGACGCGCCAAAGTCGAGGATCTTGAGCTGGTCCTCGTTCATGTCGGTCTCGAAGCTGCGCACCGTCGCCAGCATCAGGTTGTCGGGCTTGATGTCGCGGTGCACGATGCCCCGCTTGTGCGCGGCGATCAGCGCCGAGAGCACGCCGTCCATCAACTCGCAGGCCTCGTCGGGCGGCAGATGCCCGCCGCTGCGCTTGAGGTACTCGCGCAGGCTGCCCTGATCGAGCAGCTCCATCGTGATGTACGGCATGTCCGCCGACGCCGGCGAGATGTCGTAGACCCGGACGATGTTGGGGTGGCCGAGCTCCCCCATCAACATGGCCTCCTGGCGGAAGCGCTCGATGACCTGCACCTTGGCCCGGAAGCGGTCGAGCAGGAACTTGATCGCCACGCTGCCGTGCAGGTGGGCGTGCTCGGCTCGCCAGACGATGCCCATGCCGCCCTTGCCGAGCAGCTTCTCGAGGCGGTACTTGCCGTCGATGATCGTGCCCGGCGTCAGCGTGCTGGCGCGCGAGCCCTTGCCCACGCCGTCGTGCAGGGTGCCGAGCGCCGTCGTCATCATGCCGGGGCGCATCGTCGTGACCATCCCCGGCGGGTGCAACGTCGGCGAGACCTCGCCCGCGGCCGGCAAGCTGTCGATGTTGGTGATCGCCATCGGCCCGGGCGCGGTGGTGCCGGCGTCGACCTGTCCTTCGGGCAAGGTGGCACGCCAGCCGCCCTCGACCGTCGCCGACAGCTCCGGATCGGGGCCAGACGGCTCCTGGGCCACGAGCGGGGTGGCGAGCTCACGCGGGCTGTCAGAGGCGAGGTTCATGCCAACAAACTGAAGCGCCGCGATTGTATCCCGATCTCGGCGGCGGGCGCCCGCGGGGTGAAGCCCGCGAGCCCCGCTGGCCCGCGCGTTTCAGGGCGCCCGCACGTCTACGGCTGGGGGCGGACGATGACTGCAAACGCGAGGTTAGAATCGTCGCCGTTCGCCAGGATCGCGTCCTTTCCGGTGCAGTCGCCGTTCACGCTGCTCACGCAGTAGTCGATCGCCCACTGCAGGATGAAGGGCCGGGTCTTGAACTCGTCGGGCGGGACATCGCCCTTGGCCCACATCTCGTGCGCGAAACCGGTCTTGAGGCCCATCTTGGGGAACAGGGAGCAGCCGATCTGCTTGTCCCCGTCGGGCTCGTTGGCGTCGGCGACCAGGGGACACAGGCCGAAGCACTTGTCCTTGTCGGTCGTACACGGGCCGGTGCCGAAGGGCGAGGGCGAGACGGTGTACGCGAAGCCGAAGAAGCACGACCCGCCACACGCGCCCTTGTCGATCACGAAGCTGGGGTCGGCGTCGCCATCCAGCAGCAGCGGCGCGTCGGCCTTGGCACTGAGCACCAGCGGCTCGAGCTCGTTGTCCAGCTTGCCGCTGTGATTTCCGATGATCTCGTAGGCCTTCGGCGCCTGCGTGCCCTGGGTGGCACAGAACGGCGCGTACACGTCGACGCCCGACTGTCGCGCGCGAACGATCCACGCGTAGGTGCCGTAGCGCGTCTCGGTGATCGACCCGGCGATCGAGCACTTCGCCTTGTCGATCGTGATACCAGCCGGCAGGGTGCCGTCGCCGATGCCCTTGGGCGCCGCGCAGTCGATCGGCGAGCCGTCGCCGCCGCTGATGTAGTCGAGCAGGGAGTCGCCATCGACGAGACAAGGGCCATCGATCGCGTCGAGGTCGACGCCGAGCTGGTCGTTGAAATTGACGCTCGGACAGTCGGTCATCGCCGACATGCCGCCGCTGTCCATCACTGTCAGCGCGAACACAAAATCCCCGACGTCCTGCGAGGCGCCGCTGATCGCACCCGTCCCGGCGTCGATGCTGAGGCCGTTCGGCAGCCCCGTCGCGCTCCACGTGTAAGCCGGGCTGCCGCCCGCAGCGCTCGGCTGATGGCTGTACTTCGCCGCCTTGGCCCCGGCAGGCGGGCTCCCACAGTCGACCGTAAGCGGGTCCGGCGGCGGGCCGGTGGTCGTGTCCGTCACGCCGCTCGTGCTCTGCGCATCGGTGGTGCCAGTCGGCACGTTGGTGTCGCTCTCGGTGCCCCCCGTCGTCGGCGTGTCCGTCGTCGATGTGCTGTCGCCAGTCGGCTGCTTGGTCGTCTGCGAGTCGCCGCTGCCGCCGACATCCTCGTCGTTCCCGCACGCGGACAACGTCAGCAGGCCGACGGCGCAGACCAGTGTTCCATGTACACGCATATGCAAGTCTCCTTCGCCTAAAAACAGGGTCGCAGCGCGCATCGACGCGCGCGGCGAGAGGATAGCACCCACGCCCGACCCCGCAGTGCACAAAACAGCGAGCGCGTATGGCGTCCGCGGCCCCGTCCGCTCGCTGCGCAGCCGAGCTCACGCCTCGCGAGCGATGAGCCGGCGCTGCACCGGCGCCCGGGCCCATCGCCAGGGCCCCGGAGCTCGCAGCTCGCGCTTGCTCGGGCGACCCAACCGCGGTCGCGAACTAGTACCCGCGGACGCGCCGGATGTCCCGCAGCTCGCGCTTGCTCGGGCGACCCAAACCGCGGTCGCGAACGATCATCCCCGGCACCTCGACCGGCGGCGGCTTGGCCGGCGTCCTGTCGACATACAGCGTGCTGGCCAGCCCCGCCGGGCCGCGGCGATCGCTGAGCCCCGCGACGGCGAGGATCCGCAGATCCTCGCCCGTACGCACCGTGATCTCGTCGCCACGCTTGAGCAGCTTGGCCGACTTCACCGAGCTCCCGTTCACCTTCACGTGCCCTCCGGCGCACGCCTCACTGGCCAGACCCCGCGTCTTGAAGCAGCGCGCGGCCCACAGCCACTTGTCGACGCGGACCGACTCGAGACTCGCCATGTCACCCGTGACCGCCGACGCGGCCGGCCGCTCCTCGCCCGGTTCCGTCATGTCGGCCCAGGATGCCCCTGCCGCCGCAGCTTTTCCAGGGCCCGCAACAACAGCCCGCGCCGGCGCTCCTGCCCCGCGCGGCGCAGGGGATCGACGGCCCCGATCGCACGCGCCAGCCCGGCTGCCTCACGCTCGCAGCGGCGTAGCTCCTGCTCGAGCTGCTGCTGCAGCGTGGCTCCGCCGCGGCGCAGCAGGTGCGGTCCGACCAGGCACTGCAGATCATCGAGCTGCACCCCGGCGCCGCCGGGCTCGGCGACGAGGATCACATGGAAGCGCCCGCGCTCGACCACCAAACACTCCTCGACCAGCCCCAGACCCACGTCGCTGAGGCCGCGGCGCAGCTGCTCGTGGCCGAAGTTCGGCTGCAAGATCAGGCGGGCCAGGCTGCGCGTGCGCTCGCGGTCCGCCGCGAGGATCGCCAGCATGGTCGGCGCGCCCATCCCGGCGATCACCGCGGTCGCCACCTCGCCAGGCATCAGCGGGGCCAGCCCCTCGCCGAGCCGCAGCTGCACCCGATCCGCCGCGCCCGCGCGCTGGACCGTCACGCGCGCGCGAGCCAGCGGCGCCGGCGAGCGATCGCAGGCGACAGCCCACGGCACCCGCCCCGCGAGCACCAGCGCCGTCGGCAGCCGCCCGTGGTCCGTGCCGATGTCAGCGAGCGGCCGCCACGGCAACACCAGCTCGGCGATCGCCGCCAGGCGCGGACCCAGCGGCATGCCCGGCGTCATCGTCATCATCCCAGGCGGCAGCACGCGCGATCCGTAGCACGGGCGGCGCCTTGACAAGCGCGGACGATGCGACGACGCTCGGGCGACATGACGGAGAGGGATCCCGCAGCCGCCTCCCGCATCCGCGAGGCCACGGCTGCGGACCAGATGGCCGCCGCCGCCCGCGGCGACGTCGACGCCTTTATCCTGCTCTGCCAGGCCTACACGCCGCTGCTCATGGGCGTGGCCCTGCGCATGGTGGGCGACCGCAACGAGGCCGAGAAGGCCGTGCACGAGGTGTTAGTCGAGTCGTGGCGCAGCTGTCGCGTGTTCGACCCGGCCCGGTTCAGCGTCCGCGTGTGGTGGACGATCGGCGTGCGCACCATGGCCCTCCGGCGCAGCAAGGGCCGCCGCGTCAAGCGGATGGCCTCGACCCACGACACGATGATCGCCCAGCTCGGCCCCGCGGTCGAGGCGGCCGACCTCGCCGAGCAGCGCGCGAAGGTCCGTCGCGTCCTCGACGCCCTCACCGCGGAGCAGCGCAGCCTCCTCCAGCTCGCCTACTTCGACGGCCTCTCGGCCACCGAGGTCGGCGACCGCTCCACCATGAACGCCGGCCAGGTGCGCTCGCACCTCGCCGAGGCCCTGCGCGGCCTGCGGACCGGCCTGTTCTGGGCCGACGCCCCCCAGGTCGGCCCGGCCGACGACCTCGCCGCCGCCTACCTGCTCGCCGAGCTCAGCCCCGAGCAGCGCGCCGCCTGCGACCTCGGCGACCCCATCCAGCACCAGCACCACAGCCTCGACGCCGCGACTTCGGCCGCGGTCCGCGACACCGTCCACGCGCTCGCGCTCTACACGATGCCCGGCCCCGCCCCACCGCGGATCAAGACCCGCGTCGAGGCGGCCATCACCGGCCCCGACCGCATGCAGCCGTTCGCGGCCGACCTCGCCCGCTTCTTCGCCATCGACCTCGCCACCGCGCGCGAACACATCGCCGCCGTCGACCACCCCAAGGGCTGGCTCGAGGACAGCCCCGGGGTCCGCATGCTGGCCCTGCTCCGCGACGCAGCTGTCCCTTCGGACAGGTCCAATCGCGACGACGCCCTCGAGGCGACCATGGTCCAGGCGCCCGCCTGGCCGAACACCTGCCTCATCCGGATCGCCCCCGGCCACAGCCTCGGCCCCCGCTACCCCGGCAGCCCCGCCACCGCGCTGGTGCTGCAAGGCAGGCTGCTCGGCGACGACGGCCGCAGCGCCCAGGTCGGCGAGACCTGGGCCTGGCCGGCCAGCGCCGCGCTCGGCACCGCCAGCCCCGGCGAGGTCGAGCTCATCTGCGCCGTCCGTGCCGGCTCCACACAGGCGTGATAGGACTGCCCGCATGTCCACCGACATGCCCAAGGGATCTGGCCGGAATGCCCCCTCACGGGAGGCCATGTTGGCCGTGCACCAGTTCCCCGGCGAATACGTGATCAAGGCCTTCGGCCCCGGTCACTCCGACTTCCACACCGCCGTGCTCGCGGCGGCACACGCCGAGCTGCGCCCTGAACAGGTGCAGACCCAGGCCCGCAGCACCACCACTGGCGCCCGCCAGTGCGTCACCCTCACGCTCCAGGCTGAGCGCGTCGAGCAAGTCGAGGCGGTCTACGAGCGCCTCTATCTCCTGGAGTCCCTCTTCCTGATCCTGTGAGCGCCATCACTGCGGTGATCCATCTCTGCGATCGTCGTCACCAACATTCGCCCCCTCGCCCTCGTCGGAGCTGCCCTCATGACCCGTCCCCTCGCCGCCCTCGCCCTCGTCCTCGCCCTCGCCCCCGCCGCGCTCGCCTCCTCGGGCTGTAAGCCAAAGGCCGTCCGCGGCGGCCCCGGCACCGAGAACCCCAACCTCGACCAGGGCGCCATGAGCACCACCCTCGACCGCCGCGACCTGCAAGAGCTCATGCGCATGAACATGGACAAGCTCATGGCCTCGCCGTGGTGGGCCCAGATGACCCAGACCCCCGGCCAGGTCGTCGCCATCTGGCCCTTCAAGAACGAGACCTCCGAGCACATCGACGACCAGCTCAACACGCTCCTCGCGGACATGGAGACCGAGCTGGTCAACGGCGGCACGGTGGCCGTCGTCAGCCGCGAGCGCCAGGCCGAGATGGCCAACGAGGTCGCGGTCCAGCAGAACCGCAACATCTACGACCCCAGCTTCGCCAACCAGATCTCGCGCCAGCTCGGCGCCAAGTACTACATCACCGGCAAGGTCGGCTCGGTCGACGAGTTCTTCAACAACGAGCGCCGCGTCCAGTACACCCTGTTCATCCAGGTGATCGAGGTCGAGACCAGCCTGGTCCGCTTCCAGAACAAGGCCGAGCGCAGCAAGGCGATCGTCCGCTAGTCCCCCGCTCGTCTGTCCTTTGGAGCAGATGACCACCGTGACGCCACAGCGACGACCGAGCCACGCCCGCATCGTGCTGGCCGCGACCCTCGGCCTGTTCGCCTGCGCGACCTACTCGGAGAAGACCCAGCTCGCCCGCGACGCCGCCCAGGCCGGCGACCTCGCCGGCAGCGAGAAGGTCCTCAACAAGTTCCTGAAGGTCCGCCGCAGCAGCGAGCTCCCGAGCGAATGGAAGAAGGAGACGGTCGTCGCCCTGCTCGAGCGCGCCATGGTCCTGCGCGGCAAGGGCGAGTGGAAGCAGAGCGCACGCGACCTCGGTGTCGCCGACAAACAACTCGTCCTCCTCGACATCGCCCGCGACGCCGGCCAGGTCGGCAAGTGGATCTTCAGCGACTCGGCCGGCAAGTACCACGCCCCGCCCTCCGAGAAGCTCGCGCTCAACGCCTTCAACATGCTCAACTACCTCCTGGCGGATGACCTCTCCGGCGCCCGCGTCGAGGCCAAGCGCTTCACCATCACCCGCGAGTACCTCGGCCAACAGGACCAGAACCCCCACGGCGCCTTCGGCTCCTACATCGCCGGCTTCGTGTACGAGCGCCTCGGCGAGCCCGACACGGCCCTGCGCTACTACGACGAGGCGCTGCAGGAGCAGGCCTTCCCCAGCCTGCGCGCCCCGGTCGCCCGCCTCGCCGCCCGCAGCAGCTACCGCAGCCCGCGGATCCGCGCCCTGCTCGGCGAGGCCGAACCACCCGCAACCGCCACCCGCAACACCACCACCCTCCTCGCCCAGACCCCGCCCGCCACAACCACGCCGCCCGAACCAACCCCCGCCAGGGGCGCCGAGCCAGGCGAACTGCTGGTCGTGATGAACGTCGGCCGCGTCCCCTACAAGGTCCCGGAGCGCATGCCGATCGGCCTCGCCATCGGCCTCGGCGCCACCTGGATCACCGGCAACACCGCGATCCTCGAGCGCTCGGCCCTCAAGTTCGTCATCTACCCGGAGCTCGTCCCCTCGCGCGCCCTCTTCAACACCGGCAACCTCAGCATCGACGGCCACGAGCACCCGTTCGAGCTGGCCACCAACCTCGACGCCGAGATCGTCCGCGAGTACGAGGCCCTCAAGCCCAAGATCATCGGCGCCGCGATCACCCGCCTCATCGTCCGCGCCGCCGTCGCCGAGGGGGCCCGCGCCGCCGGCAACCAGGCCAAGGACGGCGCCGGCGCGATCGTCGGCCTGCTCGCGGCGCTCGCCGCCGAGGGGGCCATGGTCGCCGCCGACAAGCCCGACACCCGCAGCTGGACCCTGCTCCCCGCCTTCGTGTTCGTCGCCCGCGTCCCGATCGCACCAGGCCCGCACCAGGTCCGCGTCACCGCGACCGGCTCCGGCGCGCGCGAGACCCACGACTTCTCCGTCGACGTGAAACCCGGCGGCTTCGCCGTCGTCGACGTGACCACCCTGCGTTGAGAAAGGCACCCATGTCCATGTCCCTCGCCCGATGCATGCCCCGCGCCGCGATGTTGCGTCCGCTCTCCCTGATCGCCGGCCTCTACGTCGGAGCCACCGCGATCCCGGGCCGCGCCGAGGCCAGCGTGGTCGGCCGCAACGGCATCGAGATCGAGGGCCCCCAGGACCGCCGCGGCTTCTTCATCGGCGCCGGTATCGGCTTCGGCGCCGTGTTCTTCAACAGCCCGGTCCTCAAGGACACCTACAAGGACACCAGCAACGTCATCCCCGCCGGTCGCCTCGAGCTCTCCCTCGGCGGCGGCGTCAACAAGCGCGTCACCCTCGGCGCCAACCTCTACCTCGGCATGTACACCGGCAAGAACCTCGGCACCAAGCCGCTCATGGGCGGCGACGTCGAGGGCTACTTCTTCGTCGTCAAGGGCCTGTTCATCCGCACCGGCCTCGGCGCCGCGGGCGTCCCCGGCGGCGACGGCAAGATCAAGTTCGGTGTCGGCGGCCTGCTCGGCCTCGGCTACGAGTTCTGGCTCAACCAGAGCGCCGCGCTCGCGGTCAACGTCAACTACGACCTGCGCGCCGTGCCCGGCGACGGCATGCGCCACACGCCCTACCTCGGCCTGCGCTTTGCCTGGTACTGACGAGTCAGGCCGTGCCTGGCCGTGCCTCGTGTCGCGCTGCCTGGCCGTGCCTACCCGTGGTAGCCGGTCCCGTCCCAGCGATGGGCCGGGTCGGGATAGAAGAACGAGCCACCGCAGTCGCGGTACTCCTGCACCAGCATGATCAGCCAACCTCCGGGCACGCGCGTGCGGTAGACCTCGATGTTGTTGCTGCTGCTTAGCCGCTCCCACACGATCTGCGGCCGCTTCATGCCGCGCTCGGCCCAGTAGGCCTCGTTGTTGGGGTCGGTCTGGGGATCGATCTCCGCGACGTCGTCATCCCGCATCATATTGCTGATGGCCATGGCCGCGGCATCGTGGCACAGCTGCCCCACCCCAGCAAGAAGCCGGCGATCCGCCCCCGACCAGCGCCTGGGCTCCCCAGGAGGGAAGCTCCCGTGCTCACCGCTTCGGCAGCGCCGCGCCGACCTGCGCCTGCTCCCTGAAGAAGGCCGCCGCCGAGGCGTTGTTCGGGTTTATCTCGAGCAAGCGACGGTAGTACTCGCCGGCCTTGTCGCGGCGGTTGAGCCCCTCGTTGGCCTGGGCCGCCCCGAGCAGGCCCTTGACGTGCCGCGGCCAGCGGTCCAGCAGACGGTCATAGAAGATCGCCGCGCTGTCGTAGCGCCCGAGCTTCCCGTAGCCATCGCCGAGGCACAGCAGCAGGCGCATGTCCCCGGGGATGCGGTCGTGCGCCTTGAGCAGCTCCGCCACCCCCTTCTCCGCGTCGCCGCCCGAGACCTGCTTGCAGCCCTCGTCGACCTGATCCGCGGCGCTCACCCGCGGCGTCGGCGGGCGATCGCCCGGATCGCTGGTCTTGCCGCCCGTGTCGTTGTTCACCGGCTTGATGCCCACCTCGCCGACGCTGGTCGGCGGCGCGAGGGTCGTCGGCGCGAGCTCCATACCCGTGGTCGTGTCCGTCAACGGCACCCCCGCGCTGGCATCGACCGGCCCCACGTCCCCATCTTCCAGCGCATCGCTCGCGGCCCGCGTCGGCTCGGGCACCGGCGGCGTCGGCGTGTCCTTCTTCTCCGGCGCCGTCGGCGACGGCACCACCGCGCTGCTGCCCTCGCGCCCGCCCTCCATCGTCAGCAAGGGTCCGGCGTCGGGTCCAAACAGCCCCGGGATCATGAACAGCAGCAGCACCGCCGCGACGGCCAGCAGCGCCACGGGCACGCGCCAATTCCCCGATCGCTCCGTCGCCAGCGGCAGCGCCGATACCGTCGGCTCGCCCCGACGCGGCCCGCTGCTGGTCTCGTGCCGCCTGTCCGCAGGGACACCCGCGAACGACCGCACCAGCACCGGTCCCGCGATCGGCTGGGCCGCCTCGGCCTGCGCCAGCGCCTCCCGCATCATCCGCGTCTCGGTCCGCTCCGCCGCGATCGTCCGACCCGGCACCGGGGCCTCCGCGCCATCATCCGCCGCGAACTCATCATCGACGTCAACGACCTCCTCACCCACCAGAGCGCCGTAGGCCGCCGTCGCCCGCGACGACCCCACGTCCTGCGCCCCGCGCATCGGCCCCGCCACGCTCACCGCCGGCGCCGCGACCGGGACGCCCCCAGCCGCCGCCACCACCGGTCCCGCCACGCTCGCGCCCGTCAGCGCCGCGACCGGCCTCGCCACGTTCGCAGCCGCGGCTGGCCTCGCCGCACTCGCAGCCGCCAGCGTCGCACCTGGCGCGGGCGCAGCCAGCCCCCGCGACGCGCTCGCAGCCGCCGCGCCCCCAGCGGCCGCCACCACCCCACGCGACGCGCTCACCGCCATCGCCTTGGCACCGCTCGGCACCTGCACGCGCGCCCGCACCGGCCCCGCCCCTTCCTCGCTGGCCAGCTCGAGCGCCACCACGAACTCGGCCGCCGACGCGAACCGGTCGTTGCGGTCCCACGCCACCGCCTTCTTGAGCACGTCCTGGATCACCGGGTTGCACGGCAGCCGGTCGATGAAGCGGTCCGCGTCGCGGATCACGTCCATCGCCAGGTCGCCGCCGAACAACGCGAACACCGCCGTCATCCCCAATCCATACACGTCGGCCCGCACGTCCGCGTCCTGCGGCCGCGACATCACCTCCGGCGCCGCGTACAAGAAGGTCCCCATCGCCCCCGTGCGCGTGCCCCCCGTAATATCCGTCTCGCGCACCAGGTCGAAGTCCGTCAGCTTCCCCTGGTCCCCGTCGACCATCACATTGCTCGGCTTCACGTCGCGGTGCACGAGCCCCCGCTCGTGGGCAAATTGCAGCGCCCGCCCGACCTGCACGATCATCTTCAGCGCCTGCGCCGGCGCCACTTGCATCTCCTGCACCGCCGCGTGCAGCGTGCCCCCCGGCAGGTACTCCATCACAAAGTAGAACTGCCCGTTCTCGTCGCCGTAGGGCTCGATCACCCGCACGATCGCCGGGTGCTGCAATTCCGACATCTTCCACGCCCCGCGGAAGAAGCGCTCGCGCCGCGACTTGTCCTCCGCGAATTGTCCGTGCAGCACCTTGATCGCCACCGGGCTCGGGTCATTCGGATCTCGCAGGTCGATCGCCCGCCACACCGCCGCGAAGCCACCCTGGCCGATCCGCTCCTCGAGCCGGTAGCGCCCGCGCCCGAGCACGTCGCCCGCCTGCAGCTGCGTGCCCTCGCGGAACTCCTTGCGCAATCGCCGGATCTCCGCCTCCGCCGCCGCCAGCGCCCGCGGGTCGGCCTGCGGGTCATTCTGCAGGCGATCGCGGCGCCCGAGCACCCCGTCGAGCGCCCGCGTCAGCTGCAATTGTTTATCACCGACCTTCAGATCAAGCGGCCCGCCCGGCCCGAACACCCGCGCATAGATCTCGTTGCGAAACGGGTTCGCCCCGCGACAGATGCCCGTCAGGCGCAGCTCCTTGGCCTCCTCGAGCCCGAGCTCCTGGCCCTCCGTCAGCCGGCGAAACAGCATCGTCAGCCGCGCGTCCGCCGTGACCAGACGGAAGATATTGTAGAAGTGGATATTGCGCGGACTCTCGGCGACGATCGTCTGCACCACCGCGTCGACGTCCGCCGCCCCGAGCTTGCCCTTCGTGCGCGCCGCGACGTTCCACAGCTGCTCGAAGATCAGCTGGCACAGGAACACCGAGCCGCCGCTCAGGTCGTACACCCGCGCCGTCAGGTCCGGCCCCGCGAAGGCCCCCGCCGTGCCGAGATACGCCGCCAGCTGGCTGACCTGCGCCGCGCTCAGGTCCTCCAATTCGATCTCGATCGCCACGTTGAACGGCGACCAGCGCGGGTCCTTGATGAACCGCGACGAGTGGGCCGCCCCCGCCAGCACGAACTGCAACCGCTGCAACTCCGCCGTATCAAGGCGGGCCCGCAGATTAAAGAAGGTGCGAAACTTGCTGAAGATCTGCTCGCGAAAGTCGACATTGAGCAGCACGTCGATCTCGTCCATGAAGACGATCAGCCGCTGCTTGCAGCCGTGCAACCACAGCAGCAGCACGTCGCGCGGGTCCTCCTGGCCGATCGGCGTCGGGTCGAAGTTGGCGCTGCGCGCCACCTCGTGCAGGAACTGGCGCCAGAAATCGTCGTACGAGGCCACCACGAAGGGCGACAGGTCGACCAGCGCGCAGCGGTACTTCTTCGGGTCCAGCGCCGCCATCGTGCGCAGCAGCAGGCTCGACTTCCCGCTCTGCCGCGGCGCCGCGAAGTACGGGTAATACTGATTGTCCTCGATCTGCTCGATCAGCTGCGCGTCGGCCTCGCGGCGAATGTACGCCTTGCCCGAGAAGGCCCCCGCCGCCCGGTACGGGTTCTCGAGCGTCATCGATAGCTGTCCTTGCGGCCGCAGCGGGCCGCCAGCTCCGCGTCGCTGCGCCCGGACAGTTCATCCTTGAACAGGTTGAAGCACAGGCACTGCGCCGGCTTCGGGCCCATCCCCGACAGCCTCCGCACCGCCTCGATCTGCCCCATCGCCGCCGCCCGCGAGCGCGGCGGCAGCAGCCCCAGCAGCGTCGCCAGCTCCGCGTCGCGAAACGGCGCGATCTCGACGGTATGCCACTCGCCGAGGTTCGGGTTGTTGAGTTGAAAGCTCGCCAGCACCGCCTCGAAGGCGTCGCGCGCCGTCACCACCACCCGCAGCTGATCGCCGTGCCGGGTCCCGAGCCGATGCAACGCCGGCACGAAGCGCTGGGCCACCTCGGGCGTCAGCCCGCTGAATTCGTCGAGCGTCAGCAGCAGCGGCCGCCGCTCGATCGCCGTCGAGATCTCGCGCCAGCCCTGGAAGGTCTCGCCATAACAATCGCCGATCGCCGCGAAGAACTCGTCATAAAACAAGTTCACGTCGTCGATGCGCATGTCCATCAGATCGAGCCGGCAGTGCGCCGCCTCCGACCCCCGCGTCCAGTAGCGATCGCTGCGCAGCAGCAGGCTCGACTTCCCGATCGAGAACTCCCCGCGCAGCACGATCAGCGGACTCTCCGCGAGCGCGGCCGCCAGCGCCCCGTCGGCGGCCCGCAGCACGTACGTCGGCGATCCCGGCGGCAGCGCCCCCGCCTTCTGAAACGGATTCTTCGGCCCGCCCGACTGCGTGCTGTCCAAAAGGCCAGGTGCCAGCGGCCGCGCCCCGCTGTCCCCCGCCACCACCCCGAGGATGCTGTCCCCCGCCGCCCCGAGCTCCTGCGTCGCCACGGCCGGCGCCGCCGTATGACTGTCCCCCGCGACCGGCGTCGCTACAGGCACCACCACGGGCACCACCGGCACCACCGGCACCACCGGCAGAGGCGCAAGCACCGTCGACCCGATCGCATCTGCCAGCCGCGGCAGGAACGCGTGCGCGTCGATCCCCTTGTAGAGCATCACCCGCGCGCGATCGATGCCCGGCGCCAGGTTGGCCAGCAAGCCCGCGTTGTCGCGCTGCAGCGCCGCCTCGTCGGCCCCATAAAACGCCCACAGCACGTCGATCGCCGCCAGCTCGCCGCGGATCACCTGGATCAGGCTGCGCGTAAAAATATCATCCCACCCGCCGTAGCCCAGCACCACCAGCGTGCGCGCCCCGAGCAGCTGCGCCAGCGAGGCCGCCAGCCGCGGCCGGTCCTGCCCGAGCTGCGCCGGCGTGTGCAGCGTGTCGCTGCGAAACCAGTCGCCGTGGAAGTGGACCACCAGCGTGCCCTGCCCGTCGATCGCCGCGAAGCCGCCGTCGCTGTGCAGCGCCGTCGTGAACGCCCGACCGCCCGCACGGTGCACGCTCACCGTCACCAGCGGGTCGAAGTTCGAGGTCAGCACGATCGGCCGCGCCGCCGCCGGCGTGCCCGCCAGCAGCCGCCCCAGCGCCTTCACGGCCGGCGGCAGGTGCCAGCCCTCGACGTCGTGCTCGAGCCCGCGACACAGATCCGCCGCGCCCTCGGCGATGTCACTGTGCACCTGCGGGAACTGCCGCGACGGCACCCGCGCCTGCAGCACGCAGCGACGAATGATCGCGTTCGCCAGGTCCTGCCCGCGGGTCCGCTGCAGGTGGCGAAACGCCGCCTGATAGCGCTGCTGCGGCTCCGCAGCAAGCGCCTTCTCGAAGCGCTCGAGCGCGTCCGGCCGCGTGTACACCCGTCGGATCTGGTCGATGACGCCGTCGACCCGCGGCACCCCCGGCTCGCCCGAGCGCCCCGGCGCCGTCACGGCCGAGCCCACCAGGAACACCAGATCGTGCGGCTGCGCCGTCAGCCGATCGAGCAGGTCCTCCTCGCTGGCGAAGTCATGGGCCATGGTCGCGTGCCAGGATACCCCAAGCCCGCGAGATCCCGAAAAGCCCACAGAAGCCCGTCCACGGGCCAGCACGGCCGACGTTCGATCTCGCCCATGACCCTCAGGTCGCCGTCGCAAGGTGCGTCGCCAGCAGGCTCACCGCCGTCTGGTGCCCGCCGCGGCGCGCCTCCTCGATCGCCGTGCTGCCGAAGCGGTCGACACGACGCGGGTCCGCCCCGCACACCAGCAGCAGCTGCAGCGCGTCGTCTCGCCCCTCCGCGGCCGCGAGGTGCAGCGGCGTGCGCCCGTCGTAGTCGGCGCTGTTCGGATCGGCCCCCGCCTCGATCCACAACCCGAGCCCCTCGATGTCCCCGACCGCCGCCAGCGCGCACAGCTGGGCCGCGAGATTGCCTGGCACCCGCGCCCCGTGGCGCCGCAACAGCGCGACCATCGGCCGCTGCCGGTGCCGCACCGCGTCGACGATCGGCGTCCCACCCCAGCGGTCGACCACCCCCACGCGCGCCCCCTTGCCGAGCAGCAGCCCCGCCGCCGCCAGCTGCCCCTCCGCCGCCGCCAGGTGCAGCGCCGTGCGCCCGTCATAGTCCGCCGCGTCGACCTCGGCCCCGCTGGCGATCAATCGCTCGAGCGCCGCGTGATCGCCGAGCCCCGCCGCCGAGCACATCAGCACCGGCAGCAGCGCCCGCTCGACGTCGACCCGCGTCACGCTCTCCCCCGCCTCGGCCAGCGCCCGCGCCACCGACGCGATGAACACCCGCTCACGGAAGCTAAACCGGTTCTGCTGCGCCCCCGCCGTCAGCTCGCCGCGCAGGTTGATCGCCATCAGTCGCCCGACCTCGCCGCGGTCGCGGTAGCGGCCGAGCAAGTGCCCCAGCTTGGTGAGCGCCGCCTCCGGCGTCATGTCGGCCCCGGCGATCACCCCGACCTCCGCCAGCGCCTCGGCCTCGCCCGCCGCGACCCGCCGCTCCTGCGTCACGTTCACGATCACGAGCCCCCGCGCGCTCGCGGCCCGCAGCACCGCCAGCAGCTCCGCCCGGCCCGCCAGCGCCCCCGCGTCGAAGCTCTCCAGCACCGCCCCCGCCAGCGGCGGCTGCAACATCCGCGTCAGCAGCTCCGGCGACAGCCCCGGGAACACCCGGATCGCCGCGACCTCGGGACCCGCCCCCGTGAGCACGCGAAACGGCCGGCTCGGCGGCGCCACGATCCGCTCCCACTCGACCCGGATCTCCGCGCCCACCTGCACGAGCGGGGGAAAGCTCCCCGATTGAAACAGCTCCGCCCCGGCCCCCTCCGCCCGCCGCGTCCGGTTGCCCCGCAGCAGCCGGTCGTTCCAGTACACGCACACCTCCGGGATCGCGTAGTGCCCCGCGATCGTCAGCGCCCCGAGCAGGTTGCCCTGCGCGTCGCCCCGGGCCTCCGCCAGCGGCACCTGCGAGCCCGTCACGATCACCGTCTTGCCGAGATTCTCGAGCATGAACGACAGCGCCGACGCCGTGTACGCCAGCGTGTCCGTCGCGTGCAGCACCACAAACGCGTCGTGCGTCGCGTAGCCCGCCTCGATGCTGCGCGCGATCCTCGTCCACACCGCCGCGTCGCTGCCCCCCGCGATCAGCGGCTCGTACTCGACGACGCTGTAATGGATCCTCCGCCCGTAACGCGACAGCGGGGTCGTCAACGCCGGCATCGTCCGGTCGTGAAATTGCGGCATCGTCGCCAGCAGCTCCGCCAGCAGCCCCGGCGCCGCCACCGGCCCCGCCGGGCTGTCCTGCATCCCGAGATTCCCGCCCGTGTAGAGGATGAGGACGCGGTTGGTGTGCTCCATGGCGGGAGTCCACCATAGCGGCGCCGACGCGCCGCGGTCAACCGCAACGGGTGCAGAAGCGATGCGCCGCTCCGAGCGCGCCCGCGGCCAGCCGGCGAATCGCAAACACCGTCGATTCGTGGCACATCGGCCGGGATGCATGCGACATTCATCGCATCTCTGCATTGGGCCCTACATCAGCCATACAAACCCGACTCAGGCCATGCAGGGCCCGGCTTGACGCGGCGCAAGTCGCCGCGATAGCTTCGGGCGACAATGCGAACCCTCGCTCGCCTGCCCGCCGCGCTGCTCCTCATATCCGCATGCGGCGGCGGTGAGGACGACGACACCGGCGCCGCAACCACCGCCAGCGCCTCGCAGGGCAGCATCTCGCTCTCGGGCCCCACCGCACCCGGCACGACCACCACCGCCGCCGACACCACCGCGACGGGCGAGCTGGTGACCACGGGAGGCCCAACCACCAGCGAGACGAACGGCCCGAAGTTCGACCTCGGCGACGCCACCGGCGGTCCGGACACCGGCGCCCAGGAGATGTGCCCGTGCGCCCCCAAGCTCGACCTGATCTACCTGCTCTCGGACGACCGCGAGCTGTGGACCTACGCCCCGCTCAGCGACAGCTTCACGATGATCGGCCCGCTCGGCTGCCCGACCACCGACGGCACCTTCTCGATGGGCGTCGGCCGCGACGGCAAGGCGTGGATCCAGACCACATACCTCGAAGACCAGATCAACCAAACCTACATCGGCGACCTCTTCATCCTCGACGTCAACGACCCGGCCAATTGCACCGACCCCGGGTACACGCCGGGCGCCGGCGGCTGGCAGCACTTCGGCATGGGCTTCGTATCGAACAGCGCGTCGGACCCCTGCGACAAGCTCTACGCCCAGCACTGGAACGGCATCGCTGGCGGCTTCACCGAGGGCCCCAATGATGGATTACTCGGTGTGTTCGACCCGGTCGCCCTCCAGGTCAAGACCATCGGCCCGACCGACTACAACGGCGCCGAGCTGACCGGCACCGGCGACGGCCGCCTGTTCGCGTTCGCCGGGGCGCCGAGCTCCAAGCTGATCGAGTTCGACAAGGCCACCGCGCAGGTGCTGGCGACCACCCCCTTCAATAACTTCCCCCTGACCAGCGCCTTCGCGTTCGCGTTCTGGGGCGGTGACTTCTACTTCTTCACCGAGGGCAACCTGCCGTACAGCAAGGTCACCAAGCTCGACTATGACAACAGCGACGGCGGCGGCAATGCGCTGACGACCGTCAACGCGATGGCGCCGATCCGCATCGTCGGCGCCGGGGTATCGACCTGCGCGCCGGTCCTCCCGCCGGGCTGACCTCGATCCGTCGCCACGCCGGGGCCGCAGCCCGAGGCCGCCGGGTGTCCCGCGCATGCCCGGCGCCCCTGGACCCCGCTCCCGCAAGGCGTCATGGTGCGACCAACTCGGCGGCAGCGACGTGCTCCGCGGTGTGTTCGGCCCCCTCGTAGAGCGCCTCGAAGGCGCGCACCTCCGGGGTCTCGACGGCGAACAGCTCGGCGGCGAAGCGAGGGGCGAGCGGCTGGTACAGCAGTTCGACGGAGATCGTGTAGGGACCGCCCACGACGGGCGCCGCAACGATGTACCGGGTGGTGTCCGCCGCGGCCACGAAATCCGCGTCCGCGCCCACGCCGACCGGGCTCGTGCGCGCGGCGTCCGGATGGTCGATGTCCCATCCGGCCGGCAGCAGCCGGTTGTCCTTCACGAAGCTACGCGCACGCAGCAGGCGAAACGCCGGCAGCCCGCCCTTGTCGGCCATGACCGACTCGTACACCTGTGCGACATCCTCGCTGGCGATCTGCGGATGGTGCGGCTGGACAGGGCCTCCGACCAGCTCGCTGGCGAGCGGCTGACCCGCGCCGTCGAGCAGTCGTCCCTCGCCGTCGACCTCCCCCGAACGGAAGCGCAACGCGTCGCTGCCGTCGCTGACGCGGATGCGCAGCCAGGCGCGCCGGCTCGGGTACCCGCTCGGAAACTTGTGACCCGCGAGGTTATGCACCGACACGTCGATGTGCAGCGAATCGCCGCTGCGCTTGGCGGTGAGCCCCACGGTCGCGGTGCGCTCGGCCAGCTGCGCGCGCACGCTGGCGATCACGGCGTCAAAGGCCGCGGCGTCCGCGTTGGGTCGCAGCGCGTCGCTGTGGTCGCGCAGCAGCGCGGGGAGGAGGGTGTTGCCGCCGACGAAGATGTGCCGGCCGTAGGGGTCACGCGGGGCGATCGGCGGGAAATCAGCGCCGCGTGGGTTGCGGGCGATACGGGTGGAGATCGGTGCACCGTCAGCATCGCTGGTCGGCATGTGGCAGGCGCCGCAGGCCGCGGCCTGCGACCCCGGCGTGCCCTCGTCACGGAAATCGGAGTTGCGCCACTCGAGATACGTCGCCTGCTCCGGGAACAGACCGGGCAGCTTGGTACCATCAGGGTCGAGGGTCTCGGTCTGCAGGGTGTGGCAGCTGCCGCACAGGCCCGCCGAGGTCGTATGCTCGGCCTTCGTCGGCGTGAAGCCGGTGCGATGCTGCATCGGCATGGTGAACGGGCTCGCGTGCGGCCCGTAGATCTGCCGCAGCGGCTTGACGAGGAAGCCGCCCGTGTAGCTCGCGTCGGTGCCGAGGCCGTCGGGCTGGATCTGATGGCAGAGCGCGCAGGCGACCCCGTCGATGCCCAGCTTGCCGGCCTTGCTGTCGCCGAGCAGGTCGGCGCGGGTCGGCGCCGGGAGGCCGGTGAACTCGTTGTGAACCCTGGCCATCGGCGCGTGACAGCCGAGGCAGGTGGCCTCGATCTCGGCCTGCGCGACCGGGGTCGCGGCGACCTCGGCCGACATCATCGCCCACCAGAAGGGATCGCGGGCCGAGTTGGCCATCGCGGTGGCCCGCCAGAGATCGAAGGGAGCGATCGGGCGGCTCTTGGCGTCGCGCATGGCCGTCGCGCCTTCGGCGTTGGCATGACATTCGGCGCAGATCGGGGAGGTCGCCAGCTCGTCGGTGTTGAGCTCGTCCAGGGCGGGCAGGTCGAAGCCGGGAGCCGGTCCATCGCCGCTGCTCCCGCTGTCACCGGTGCCGCTGCCTCCGTCGGTCGGGGTCGAGGGATCGACGCCGCTGCTCGGGTCGCCCTGGCTGCCCTGGCTCGCTGTCGTGGTGGTGGCAACGGTGCCAGCAGTGGAGGTCGTTGCGCCGTCCGACGTCGAGTCGCCGCAGGCCATGGCCAGGAGGAGCCCAGCGGAGATCTTGGATCGCCACAGATACACGCGTCACACCATGGGGCCCCGCGCAGGGGCCTCGAAGCGAAGCTTTTGCGACGTCGTGCACCGCGTCGATCTGTCGCGCACGCCAATCCGGGTCGACCTGCGCCGCTGTCTCGCGTGTCGCACGATGTCGCGACACGCGAAACAGCGGCGCCACTCGCTGCGAGGGTTCGCGGCTGCCGGTGGAGCCCTGAGGAGGCGCTCGTCCGACAGTGCGGCGGCCTCCATTGCGCCACGCTCGACGTCCGTCGCCGCGGCACGCTCGAGTCCCAGGCATGACGCGTCGGCGGGCGCTGCTTTCGCAGCCCCTGTCCTGACGTCCCCACGGACCGCCCTCACCCCCGCCGCTTGCCGAAGCGCCGCTCGAAGTACCCGATCACATTAAAAATCAACGAGTGCTGCCCATGCGCCAGCCCCGTCGAGGTGTCGCTGGTCGCGGCCCCGCGGTAGAAGAAGCCGCTCTGCGAGAACGAATGGTCGTAGCGATATTCGGCCCGCAGCAGCACCGCGTCCCACAGGCGGATATCATTGGTATAGGTCCCCGCGACCAGCCAGTCGTCGCGGTCGGACTCGTTGAAGATGCGGCCGCCGCGGTCCCAGAAGAACTCCGGGCGGGCCGCCATCCCCCAGCGGTGCTTCTTCCCGAGCACGTGCCAGCGCACCGACACCATCCCGTTGGCCCACTGCGTCAGCGGCTGGCCGTCCTTGCGGGTCAGGCGCTCGCGCCCGTAGTCGCCGACGAACGCCATGCCCCAGCGATCGCTGTTGTAGACCACCTGGGTGTCCGAGAGCAGCCGCCACGCCGCCGGCTGCAGGTCGGCCTCCTCCGGGCCGGCGTACACGTTCTGCACCACCGCCCAGCTCGCGTTCGGCGTGATCACCAGGTTGATGAGCCCGCTCGGCGCCTTGTTGCCGTCGCCCATCGTCCCGTAGCCATTCACGATCCACAGCCCGAGCCCGACCTTCTTCCCGATCGGCTGGTACACCCGCGCCCCCGTCAAATAGAAGGGCACCGACGAATAGCCCCAGGTGATCGACGAGTGCCAGTTATCCTTGGTCCAGAAGCTGCCAAAGTGCGTCGGCGCCAGCATCAGCCCGGCCGCGATCTCGGTCCCCCCGCGCAGCTTCACCCCCGTCCACGCGCGCCCGATGTGCTTCCAGGTCTCGACCCCCGCGTAGCGCCCGTCCTTCCCGCCCGCCACCGGCTCCGTGTAATACAGGGCGTCCGCCGCGGCCCCGGCCTGCAGCGCCAGCTCGAACATCCACGGCGACTTGATCGGGTCGCGGCGGATATATGCCACCAGCAGATTCGGGCTAAACTCCCCGGTCCGCGACGACACCTGGGTCCCGCGAAAGATGTGATTGTCGGGGCTGTTGCTGTTGACGACATATTGCGTGTCGACAAAGCCCCCGACGGCCCACGGCGCCTCCGGATCCTCCCCCTCCTCCAGGGCCCCGGGCGCGTCCTCCGGCGCCACCAGGTTGCCGCCCACCTCGGTGACCCCCGCCTGCGGCGCCGGCACGGCGCTCGGCCCCTCCGCCTCCCGCGTCGCGGGCGACACAGGGGACTGCACGAGCAACACAACGAGCGGATGAATCGCGAGCATCAGGGTCCGGGCGAACGCCAGACATGCTTGTCGCCACCCCACCCGCCCTGTCCATTTGTCCGCCAAAATCGCTAAGCGAATTACTTATTTCCCGCCCCGGGCCCTCATGGTATGCACCAGTGCGATCGGTCCGAAGCGCGATGCGTCTCGACCCCCAGCTGGCGGAGGCCCTGCTCGCCGCCCTCCCCGAGCCCGTCGTCCTGCTCGGCCGCGACGGCCAGCTCCGCGACGCCGTGGTCCCGCCCGCCGCGCACCCCGGCGCCCTCGCGCACCTCGAGCGCTTCCTCGCCGGCCCGCACGCGCCCGCTGCCCTCCGCCTCCTGCGCGAGCTCGGCGACGACGACCGCGTCCACACCCTCGACCTCGGCCCCGGCCCCGAGGACCGCCGCTTCGAGCTGCGCATGTCGCGAAGCCACGGCGACACCGTGCTCGCGCTCATGCACGACGTCACCGAGCAGCGCCTGCTCGAGCGCCGCATGCTCGACGAGGTCGCCCGCGCCCAGCAACAGATGGGCAGCGACCTCCACGACGGCGTGTGCCAGCAGCTCACCGGCCTGCTGCTGCTGGCCCAGGCGCTCGAGGGCGCCGCCAAGCGCGGTGAGCCGATCGCCCTCGCCGACCTCAGCCAATTGCGCGAGCACCTGGCCGCCGGCGCCGTCGAGGTCCGCCAGGTCTCGCAATCTCTGTACCCCGTGGTGCTCAGCCAGCACGGCCTGGTCGACGCCCTGCGCCAGCTCTGCGACTCGGTCAGCGCGCTGCACCGACTCCGTTGCAGCTGCATCACCAGCCTCACCCACCTCTCGCTCGCCGGCGCCGCGATCCAGCTCTATCGCATCGCCCAGGAGGCCGTCGCCAACGCCGTCCGCCACGCCCGCTGCACCACGATCACCGTCGAGTTCGCCCGCGACGGCGGCGAGCTGGTGCTCAGCATCAGCGACGACGGCACCGGTCTGCCCGCCTCACCCGCGACCCGCCCGCCCGGCATGGGCCTGCACTCGATGAGCCACCGCGCCGAGGCGATCGGCGCCTTCCTCAGCATCACCCCGCGCGAGGGCGGCGGCACCGTGGTCCGCTGCGCCCTCCCCGAAGTCCAAAGCGCCGAGAGCGAACCCGCATGAAGTCCCAGATCTTCGTCATCGACGACCACGCCCTGGTCCGCCTCGGCATGCGCCAGCTGCTCAACGGCGAGCCCGACCTCAACGTCTGCGGCGAGGCCGAGGACCTCCGCGGCGCGCTCGACAAGCTCGAGCACACGCCCACCGACCTGGTCCTCCTCGACCTCTCCCTGCGCAGCGGCGACGGCCTCGACGCCCTCAAACAGCTCCGCACCCAGCGCCCCGAACAGCGGATCTTGGTCCTCACCACCCACGACGAGAAGGTCTACGGCGAGCGCGTCATCCGGGCCGGCGCCGCCGGCTACGTGATGAAGGCCACCCCCGCCGAGGAGGTCCTGAACGCGATCCGCACCGCGCTGCGCGGCGAGCTCGCCGTCAGCCCCGCGCTCGCGGCCGCGCTCCTCAACACCGTCCTCGGCCAGCGCCCCGGCACCCGCGCCCCCCTCGACACCCTCAGCGACCGCGAGCTCGAGATCTTCAAGCTCATCGGCCAGGGCCAGAACACCCGCGACATCGCCACCTCCCTCGGCATCAGCGCCAAGACCGTCGAGACCCACCAGTTCAACCTCCGCACCAAGCTCGGCATCGCCTCCACCCACCAGCTCCGCCACCTCGCCTTCACGTGGCGCGACAACGACGGCAAACCCAGCCCCTGACCGGGCACCTGTCCGGCTGAGAATAAACCTCAGCGATACTAAGAGAATCGCTTGCCATCCTCCCCGACCTGGCTAAGACTTTCCCTCAGCCGCGACCCGGGCCCATTCCGGCGCTCCCGCGCGGCCCGGGGGATGCCATGCGAACCAAGCTGCTGCTCTCGACCCTGCTCTGCGCCTGCCTCACCGCCTGTGCCAGCGCCCCGGCTCCCGTCTCGCGGCCCGCCGCCGCCGAGCTCGCCTGCACCGGGGGCCCCGTCCTGCGCCCCGGCGACGTCGCCGCGGTCGAGCCGCTGTGGGCCGCGAACAAGCTGGTCAAGTCGCCGAGCTACCAGCTCGCTGGCGTCATCGTCGAGCTCCACCCCGGCGTCAGCCGCACCCGCGACGACCTCCAGACCGCGATCAACTGCCGTAGCGCCTGCGCCCTCGCCGGCCAGCCCGACCTGCTCGCCCTCCCTGGCCTGCACGCCAGCCTGCACCCGAGCTCCGACCACCTCACGATGATCCTCCGCAGCGACGACCCGGCCACCGCCCGCGAGGCGATGCTCCGCGCCGAGACCCTGCTGGCCAGGCGCTAAAGCCTCAGGGCGCGACGATCCGCCCCGGCGCACCGTTGGCGCCGTCCTCGGTGTGACAGTCGTTGCAATTGCCGTCCATCTGCGGCGACAGCATCACCCGCTCCTGATCGCCGCGCACGACGCGGGCGGTGATCGGGAAGGCGACCGTCCCGTACTGGACCTTGTCCCACAGGAAGTTGCCACCCTGGTTGACCTCGAGCTGGGTGACCATCTTGTTCGCATCGGTGATCTCGACGATCGTCGGCTCCTTGATGCCGTCGATGCCAAAGCACAGATCAGGCTCGTGCCCGGTCTCGTAGACCGTGCCACCGATCAAGATCCGCCCATTCACGAACGGCGCCAATTGCGTGTGGCAGGTCTTGCAGGCCATGCCCGGGTTCATGAACGGCGACTCCTGATTGCCCATGTCCCACTTGAGCCCGCGGCTGCACACGCTGTCGCCGCCGAAGGGATCGCCGGTGGTCGAGGCACCGCCGGTGCCGGTGCCCGTGCCCGTGTCGCCCTCGCCCGTCGTGGTCGGCGTCGCCGTCGTGGTCGCGGTCGTCGAGCCCTCGCCGGAGCTGGCGACGCTCGTGCTCGATCCATCCGACACCCCTGTACCGGCGTCACCACACGCGGCCACGAGCATCGAGCACAGCGAAATGGTCAAGCGCAGCTTCATGGCGCGGATAATCGCTGTTCTGGCCGCGGCGCGTGTGTGCGCGAAAACACGATCTGCGCAAGCGGACGGGCGGCTCACGGCCACTTCACGGTTTGCCGAACCACGGCCGCCGCCCCGCCGACAGACGATCGAGCAGCGCCTGCATCGCGCCCACGACCTCGGCGTAACAGCGGGTCAGCACCGCTGGATCGTCGGCGTCCGCCGGCCGCAGTCCAGGCCAGCGGATCGGCGCCCCGTAGGCGATCGTCGTCTGCGCCGGCAACGGCACATACGGCAGCAGCCCGATCGTCAGCCCCCACGGCACGCAGACGACGATCGGCACAACCCGCGTCCGCAGCCACTTCTCCGTCCGCAGCAACTTCGCCAAACCGTCACCCCGCGCCAGCACGATCAGCTGCTCGTGGGTGCCCACGCTGACCACCGGCACGACCGGCGCGCCCTCGCGGATCGCCAGCTTCACGAAGCCCTGCCGACCCGCCAGCTCGACGCGGTGACGCTGCCAGAACGGTCGGTAGGTCTCAAGGTCCGCGCCGGGGTAGACCAGCGCCAGGTGCCCGGCCCGCAGCGCCTTCTCGCCGCCGCCCTGCGACGCCCGCAAGGCGCCGCCCCGGACGGCGAGGCGGTGCGCCAGCGGATCGTGGGCGATGAGGTCGTGGACCAGCGGATGCACCACACGGCCCGGCCCGAAGCGGTCCCACACCCCGAGGACCGTGAAGAACGCGTCCATCGGCATGATGCCACCATTGTGGTTGCCGACCATCAGCGCCGGACCGTCGCCAGGGATGTGCTCCAACCCCTCGAAGCGCAGGCGAAAGTAGTGCTCTCCGAGCCACCGCGACATGTCCATCACCCAGCGGATAAACTCCGGGTCCCGCCGCTCCAGATCGTCCGGCACGAAGCCCGCCTCGCTGGTCCTGCTGACATAAGCCAGCACGGAGCTGAGGGCCTTCACCGGCGAGACCAAACGCAGCACCTCGGCGGGCGAGATGAACCCCCCCGCGCGCCTCGCTATGTCCCGCCAAAATCCGGTAATGGACAGCATGCGGCCCTCCTGCCCGCGCAAACTCGCCCACCTTAGAAGCGCCCCGCAGGCGCGTCAACGTGGCATCTCCCGCAGTATTTTCGCCGACGCTCAGGGCGGCTCAGGCCCCTATCAGGCCAGGTCGACGTCGATCTTGAGGAAGGTCTTGGCCAGCGAGCGCAGCGCGCTCTCTCGCTCGGTGGCGACCCGCAGGCGCTCGCTCAGCACCTCGATCACCGCGAGGCCGATATCACCGTTCTCGCGGACGATGCGACGAAAGTGGTCCGCCTCCAACAGCAACGTGCGCAGCGAACCAACCGCGACGACGCCGGCCGTGCGCGGCGCCCGGCCGAGCACCGCGACCTCACCGCACACCTCACCGGCGCCGAGGCGATTGATCACCGCCCCGTCGCGCACGACCTCGACGCTGCCCGCGAGCAAGATGCACAGCGACTCGCCGGCCTCCCCCTGGCGAAACACCGCCTGGCCGTCGACGTAGTGGACCTCGCGGCAAGCCTCGGCGATCGGCAGCAGATGCCACACCGGCACCGCCGCGAACAGGCTGATCTTCTGCAGGAAGGTCATGCGGTCGATCAGCGTGCGCAGGGCCGAGGGCGCCGCGCTGGCGTCGAGCTCCTGGCCCTCGTCGCCGCACAGCGTCGACACCACGCTCAGCCACGGGTCCGCGATCGCCGTCCCCGGCTGGGCGACGTCGAGGGTGGACAGCGCCGCGAACTCGCGCGAGCGCGCCAGGTTGCGGCCGGCTCGCACGACCGCCGAGAAGGCCCGCTCGCTCAGCTTCATCAGCAGCTCGCTGGCCAGCTCGCGCCCCGACGCGAGGACCGGCGCGCGCGACGGGTAGATCCGCAGGAAGATCCGCCAGTACAGATCGCCGGCGGCCTCGGCCAGCTGCTGCGCCTGCCCGTCCTGCTCGATGCCGCGGACGACCTGCAGCGTGATGTCGTGGTAGCCGGTGAGCAGCGCCCGCCGCAGGTCGGCCAGCCGCGAATCGTCGCCCGGCCGCGGCTCCCCGGACTCCTCGCCGCCCGGCTGCCGCGCCAGCAGCTCGTCGACCGCCCGCTCGCTGGGCGCCAGCCGCTCGAGCATCGCCTGCACCGCCGTGAGCGCCCGGCGAGCCTGCTCGGCCCGGTGCAGCCGCTCGCGCGTGCCCTCGAGCTCGGCCTCGAGATCGGCCAGCAGCTCGACCACGGACCCGTAACGAAACTCGCGGTTCTTGCTCAGCGCCCGGCGACAGATGTCCTCGACGCCCGCGGGGATCGGCCGACCCGGGGCCCGCTCCGTCGGCGGCTCGACCTGCTCGACCATCACCCGCATCAGCACCTCACGCGGGTTCGCCCCCTGAAACGGCAAGGTCAACGTCAGCAGCTCGTAGAGGATCACCCCGAGCGACCAGATGTCGCTGCGCACGTCGAGATCCTGCCCGCTGCGCGTGATCTGCTCCGGCGCCATGTACTCCGGCGTCCCCGCCTTCATCAGCGCCCGCGCCTGTCGCCGACCCTCCGGCCCGAGCACCTGCGCCAGCCCCCAGTCGACCAGCACGACCTCACCATACTCGCCGATGAACACGTTCTCCGGCTTGAGGTCGCAGTGCAACACGCCCCGCGCGTGCGCGTAGGCGACGGCGCGGCACAGCTCGATGAAGCAGCCGAGCAGGCGGTAGAGCCCGAAGCTCTGCGAGGTCGCCGGATCGCCGCGGCGCAGCGCGGTCAGCACGTCCGCCAGCGGCCGCCCAGTCAGCCGCTTCATCGTGTAGTAGATGCCGAGCGCGCTGCTGCAGCCGAGGTCGTACGCCGGCACGATGTTCGGGTGCTCGAGCCCGCCGGTGATGATCGCCTCCTCGACGAAGGCCTGGACCCGCATCGGGTCGGTCACCAGCTCCGGCGCGAGCACCTTCAACGCCAGCGTGCGCCGCAGGCTGCGGTCGGTCCCGAGGTACACCACCCCGCCGCCGCCGCGCCCCAGCTCCTCGCCCACCGCGTAGCGACCGTCGCCCTCGCCGTCGATCGTCGGCCCCACCGGATCGAGCCCCGGGCTCACCATCGGCGAGACCCCGAGGTCGCGGCAGTACTTGAAGATCTGCGGCTCCGCCAGCGTGTTCGAGCCAGCCGCGGCGATCGGCCCGCTGTCGCTCGCCCGCTTGTCCCACGGCCACTTCTTCGTCTCGGGCATCGGCGACGCGCCGCCCCGTTCAGGCGGCGACGGATGATAACAAGGCCCCGCACACGCGGATAGGGCTCGGCGCCCGAGCCACCCAAGCCCGTCAGCTTCACCCGCCGTGACTGCGACCCCGAGACCGGGCCCGGCGAGCCGCCGCCCGCGTGGCCGCTCGGCGAGCCTCGCTGCCGCGCCGCCGGCAAGCTGTGGGCCCTCGCCGACAGCCCCGACGAGCCCGGCGACGACGAGGGCCCGCCACCACCGCCGAGCGCCGCCCCGAGTGCGACGAGTGCAAGGACTCCCGCACGGACCTGTCCTTCGGGACATCCTCACATCGCGCCCGGTCCGCCGCGCGCACGCGCGGCCACGCGCGGCGAACAACTTGCCGTCGCGCTCGCCTCCCGGCGGGAGGAACATCCTGCGCATGAACGAAGCCTCGCACCGTCCCCCGCCCCCGCGTCCCCGCCGCCTCAGCGACGCCGAGCTCAAGGAGGTCGCCGGCATCGGCGGCGTCGGCCTCACCGGCTACGGCATCCTCGCGGGCGAGCTGGTCGCCGACCCCGGGGCCAAGATCCGCCTGATCACCTCCGGCAAGGGCACGCGCAGCGAGGTCAGCTTCACCATCGACGCCCCCGTGACCCGCCTCGACCTGCTGCCGGGCCACCTCCTGCGGGTGTTCGGGCTGATCCACAAGACGACCCAGTGGGTCGGCACGATCCGCCGCGCCCAGGTCCTCCACGACCACCTCGATCCCGCGCTGCTCCCCGGCATGCACGTCGAGCTCGCCGGCGTGGTCGACAACCGCGAGCCCGTCGCCATCGGCGGCGAGGCCATGCCCTCCGGCAGCTACCTCCGCCTGGAGCGCCCGATCCACCTCTCGGGCGCGGTCTTCGAGGAGCTGTTCCTCGAGCACAGCCCCTTCCCGCAGGACCACGCGCTCAAGGCCTACGGCCGGCTCGAGCTGCGCAGCGTCGGCGGCGTCGAGACCCCCCTGCGCCACTTCGCCGCCCTCAGCGGCGTGTCCGACGTCGGCGCCGGCGAGCCGCGCTTCGACGGCGTCCAGTTCCACTCGGCGATCAACGGCGCCCACCTGCGCGTGCTGACGATCCGGCGTCAGGACCTGTTCGACGCGCCCAACGCGATCGTCGTCCTCGACGGGCCGGCGGCGCGGGCCTTCCTCGGCAGCATGGGCGGCCTGATGATGCCGGGCCGCAACCCCTTCCACGGCTTCGGCGCCAGCGCCGAGATCAGCGCCCCCAGCGACGCCGAGCGCGCGAGCGTCCGCTTCGACGAGGCCGGCAACGCCACCGACGCCGCCACCGGTCAGCCGCTGCTGCTGCTGGACCGCGAGCAACCCCCGCCCAACGTCGTCGACGGCCTCACGACCACCTGGTACTTCGACCCCGCGCAGGAGATCGTCTACGCGTTCATCAGCGGCGGCATCGCGGGCTTCAACAACCGCATGAGCGCCGTGATGCGCTTCCCCCACGACGACCCCGGCGAGTGACACAGCGAGCGGGCATCAGAACGCGTGCTCGCTCTGCAGATAGAGCGCCCCGCCCTCGCGACTGAAGCCCGCCTCCACCCGGAACACCACGAAGCGGTTCCAGATCAAGAGCAGGCCTGGCCCGCCGGACGGGTACCAGGCCTTGAACAGGTCGGCGATCTTCATCGACACCAGGCCCAGCTCGACGAAGCCCTCGAAGCCGAGCCCGAGCTTGTTGCGCCCGAGGCGAAACTCGAGCGGCGTGAAGCGGATCTCCGCCGAGGCGGTCGCCTTGATGTTGCCGATGAAGCGGCGCCGGGCGAAGCCGCGGCCGACGAAGGCCCCGCCGTACGCGTCCATCGGGAACAGCCCGCCGAACTCGCCGAGCGCCATCAACGGCGCCACACCCCACAGCGCGTCGAAGCTGACGCGATGCGCGAACACGAAGCCGCTGCGCCCCAGCGGCCAGTAGTTGCGCGCCGTCGCGTGCACCCGCCCGAAGCCCGAGGTCGAGCCAGTGTAGGCGCCCGCGGTGTCGAGCGTGAGGTCGATGAGGCTGCCCTCGCGCGGGCTCCAGTCGTTATCGCGACTGTCCCAGGTCAGCCCGGCGCGCACGATGCCCCGGCGATAGGTGCCGACCAGGTTCGGGTCGTGCTCGACGAGGCGACTGTGGGCATACCCCTGGACGACGTCGACATAATAGAACAGCCCGGTGTATTGCCGCAGGGTGCCCACCGGGCGATCGGGGCGGTGCAGCTGCCACAGCGGGTGCTCGTAGGTCAACCACCCGCCGTAATTGTCCATGCGCATGCGATTGTACGGACCGGTCAGGTCGGTGCCCGCGAGGTTCTGATGGTTGTTGATCCCGAAGTATGGATAGACCGGGTCGAGCGAGATCCACACCCCGAACTGGATCACCTCGTTGCGCCCCAGCATGTCGCGCAGGCGGCCGCTCACGATGTGGTCCTGCACCCCGCGCGTCGACACCCGCGACCACGCCAACAGATACGCCCGGTTGAACTCCTCCCCCGGCCGCCGGTACGAGTAGTTGAGCGAACCACCGAGCGTGAGCCCCGTCGACGGCTGCGAGCTCAGGTGCGGCAGCGGCAAGAATCGGTGATTGCTGTCCCGCTTGCGCCGCGGCTTCACACGCCCCCGCGCGCCGCTCGGCGTCCGCGGCATCCGAGACTCCGAGAACACCGACATCGGGTTCATGCCGGTCGTCGGCACCGGCGCGTAGCGGTCGACCACGTCGCCCCGATCGCGGGCGACCGGGTCGTGCTGCAGCGGCAGCGGGGCCCCCGAGGCCGGCGCGGCCGCCCGCGGCACGCCCCGCCGCGGCGGCTGTGGCAGCGGCGACGGAGCGCCCGTCAGCGGTCGTGCGCTCGCCGGGACCCGGCGCGGCCCACCGGGGTCGGGCTCGGCGGCGACGAGAGCGAGGGCGAGGGGCAGGGGCAACACGTCGGTGGCCGATGCTGCGTCGACCCGCGACGGCCCGCAAGCGCGCCGTTCGCGGCCGGCGACTAGAACGCGTGCTCGCTCTGCAGATACACCGCCCCGCCCTCGCGACTGAAGCCCGCCTCGACGCGAAACACGATAAATCGATCCCATATCAGCAGCACGCCCGGGCCGCCCGACGGATAGGCGTACTTGAACAGATCGGCGATCTTGCGCGACACCATGCCGATCTCGAGAAAGCCGTCGAAGCCGAGCCCGAGCTTGTGCCGCCCGACCTTGAGCTCGACCGGCCGAAACCGCAGCTCGGCCCCCGCGGTCGCCTTGATCTCGCCGATGAAGCGGCGCCGGGCGAAGCCGCGGCCGACGAAGGCCCCGCCGTAGGCGTCGATCGGGAACAGCCCGCCGAACTCGCCGAGCGCCATCAAGGGCGGCGCGCCCCACAGCGCGTCGAAGGTGACCCGGTGCGCCAGCAGCAGCTTGCTGGTGCCGAGCGGCCAGTAGTGGCGCGCGCTCGCGTGGACCCGGCCCCAGCTGGTGCTCGACGCGGTGTAGGGCCCCGCCGCGTCGACCATGAGGTCGATCAGGCTGCCCTCGTGCGGGCTCCAGTCGTTGTCGCGGGTGTCCCAGCTGAGGCCCCCGCGCAAGATCCCGCGCCGCGCGTCACCGGCGAGCTGCGGGTCGCTCACCGCCATGCGACTGCCCTCATAGGCCTTCACGCGGTCGTAGAAGAACACCACCCCCGAGTAGTGCCGCAGCGTGCCCACGGCCTTGCCCGGGCGGTGCAGCTGCCACAGCGGGTGCTCGAAGCTAAACCACCCGCCGTAGTTCTCCATCCGGGCCCAGTTGTACGACCCGGTGATATCGGTGCCGGCGATGTTCTCGTGGTTGTTGACGCCGTAATACGCGAACACCGGGTCGACGATCACCATCAGGCCGAAGTTGAAGATCTCGCGGCGGCCCAGCATGTCGCGAACGCGGCCGCTGAGGATGTGGTCCTGCACCCCGCGCGTCGACACCCGCGACCACGCGCTCAGGTAGCCGCGGTTGAACTCCTCGCCGGGCCGGCGGTACGAGTAGTTGAGCGAGCCGCCGAGCATCAGCCCGACCGCCGGCTGCTCGCTGAGGTGCGGCAGCGGCAGGAAGCGGTGGTTGCGATCGCGGGTCCGACGCGGCCGCTTCGCCCGGCTCGGCTCGGGCGTGATCGGCTCCTGCGACTCCGGCGCGCCGAGCAGCGGGTCCGGGGGCTCCGCCGGGGCGAGCAGCGCGAGGGCGATGAGGACCGGCGACGACAAACGGGCGCCCGATCTTGTGCCGGGCGCCCGCGTGACACAAGGCCGTCCTGGCCCCGACGTGACCCGGGACCGGCGGCCGCGCGCCGATCAGTTGGGCTGCACGCCGGGCTGCGAGGCCTGCACCGACCACACCCAGTCGTCGAGCAGCACCAGCGAGTCGTAGATCCCGTCCGAGGTGTCCCAGATGACGAAGCGGATCTCCATCGTCTCGCCGCCCGTGACATTGCCCGCCATCTTGAGCCAGTTCGTGCCGCCGCCGGTCGTGTTGTTCGCCCCGCAGCCGCCCTCGAGGATGTCCATGCCGGTGCCCGTGAGCTGGCCGGTGCCGAGGCAGCCGTTGTAGTTGCCGCCGTTCACGCCGGCGCAGCCGTAGGTGCCGTTCTTGCACTGCGTGAACAGGCCCGGCGCCGCCTTCACCAGGTTCACGCCGACCGGGTAGATCTGGTTGTTGAGCGTGTAGACGGCGATGTTCTTGTCGAGGATCTTGGGGTTCACGCCCGTGGAGTCGAGCAGCGTCACGAACATGTCGTTATACGGGGTGCAGGTCCACTCCGGCCACTCCGATGACATGAAGTACATCTGCACGTTGAACGACTTGGCGTTGGTCGGCACGCGCACGCGGATCTTCAGCATCACGCTGTTGTAGGCCTGGTTGCTGCCCGCCGCGGGGCAGCCCGGCGCGTTCGGGAACACGTTGCCATTGAGCCCCAGCCAGTCCGCCGGGGCCGCGCTGTTGGCCGCGTTGTCCTTGCCGGTCTGGAAGTCGGCGTAGGCCGGATTCACGTCGCCGAAGGCGGCCGCGTTGCCGGTCGAGAACACCGCGAGGCTGTTGTTCTGCTGCGGCACGATGCCGCCGGTGCCGAACTTCGGGCGGATCGACTTGGCCGCCGCGTCGGGGTTGCCGGCCCCGTTGCCGCGGAACAACCCCGCCGAGATCACGCCCCACTTCTTGGTCGGCAGCGGCGGGTTCTCGACCGTGAACTGACACAGGTCGATCGCCTTGGCGTAGTCGGTCGGCGTGTTCGAGTTGCTGGCCAGACCCTGATCGCAGGCCGGCACCGGGTTGTCCTTGATGCCGTCGCAGTCGTCGTCGACCATGTTGCCGGGGAACTCGAAGGCGCCCGGGTTGACCAGAAGCGGGTTTTGGCACGCGGGCCCGACCGCGTCGCAACAGTCGCCCTTGCACACCGTCCAGCCGTCGCCGTCCTCGTCCGGGTCCTCGTCCGTCACCCCATCGCAGTCGTCGTCGAGGTTGTTCGTGCAAATGTCGGTCTGCTTCGGCAGCACCTCGCCCTGGCACGGCCCGAAGGCGGTCCCCTGCGGGTTGCAGGTCTGCAGGCCGCCCTTGCAGATGCCCTTGTTCTGGGTGCCGTCCGGACCCGTGTAGCACCCGACCTGCTCGCCCGGGTTGCACTCGCAGCTGCCGTCCACCTCGCAGCCGTTGCCCGGGTCCTTGTCGCAGTTGCTGAAGTCGCCGACGCAGGCCCCGAGCCCGCACACACCCATCGTGCACGCCGCCGCCGCGTTGTCCGGCACCGGGCATGGGTCGCAGCTGCCGCAGTGCAGGACGTCATTCAGCAGGTCGAAGCACTGGTCGCCGCAGCAGGCCAGCCCGTCCTGACACGGCTGCATCATGTTGCAGCCCGGCACGCAGGCCTTCGTACCCTTGTCGCACACCGTGCCGAGCCCGCAGTTGGCGTCGACCAGGCAGCCGATGCACTGATTGGCGTCGACATCGCAGACCGTGCCGCCCATGCAGTCGAGGTCCTCGTTGCAGCCCGGCTCGCACAGGCCGCTGCCGCCGTTGCAAAACTGGCCCATCGGACAGTCGGCCTCCATGCACATCGGCGGCGGCTCGCCCGTGCTGCCCGTGTCGGCGCCGGTGCCGGTCGCGGTCACGTCGCCCGTGGTCGTGTCCGCGGCGGTCGCCGACGGATCCGACGGGCCGCCGCTGGTGCTCGGGCTGCTGTTCGCGGTCGTGGCCGCCGAGTCCGTGCCCTGCGAGTCACTGCCGCCGTTGCTCGTGGTCGGCGCGCTGTCGCTGGTCGGCTGCCCGCTGGTCGTCTGCCCCCCCGTCATCGTGGCGACCGTCGGGTTGGTCGCCGTGGGGTTCACCGTGTCGCCGCTCGCCACTCCGCCGTCGTCACTACAGCCGAGGAGAAGCGGCGCTACCAGGCACGCCGCGACAAGACCAGACTTCTGATACCGCATCTCGCCATCGTAGCCCGAGCCCGCGACCCGCCACAAGTTCCCGCGCAACGCCGCTTTTGCCGATATGCGCGAAGGTACGCATCCACGACTTGCCCCTTCCACAAGCGCGGAGCCGGGGACGCGACGACCACCCCTCATGGTCGACGACCCCGGCTCCCACGCGATGTCCTCATCGGACCCGCGAGCCACTCACTAGTTCGGCACGCAGAAGAAATTCACGTCGGCCTTGCCGCTGGTCTTCAGGTTCATGCAGGCCGTGCCGCACAGCTCAATCGCGTCGTACGGGCCGTTCGGGTTGGTGTAGACCCAGCCGTTCTCGTTGCCGCAGTTCATCACGTGCGGCACCTTCACGCCGTCGATCTTGACGATCGTGAACTCCGGCTTGGCCGGCTCGACATCGAGCTTGATGATGCAGCTGAGCGCGTCGGCGATGACCGCGTCGAGCGCCGCCGACAGTTCGATCTGGTTGTCGGCGTTGTAGAACTTCTCGTTGGGGTCGTTCTTCGGGTTGCCGCCCAGCACCGCCAGCTCGTTGAGCTTGGTGAACGGGTTGATCATGTCGGGACTGCCGTCCTGCTTGCCATCGCTGAGCATGTTGATCGTGTTGATGCCGATGACGTAGGTCGGAATCTTGTCCTTCGTGAAGGCGTCGCCGACGATCGTGTGCAGCGTCTGGTCGTACATCTCGAACAATGGCGGCGGCGCCAGGCCCATGCCGCAGTTCGCCGCGCCGTCCGTGATCAACAGCAGGGCCTTCGGCACGTCGGCCGGCAGGGTCTTCAGGTGATTGAGCGCCGAGGTGACGCCCGCGGCCGCCGGCGTCCCGCCGTAGATCGCCATCGTGTTGGCCGCCGGGATGCCGGCGAGGATCGCCGCCTGGTTCTTCGCCTTCACCTTGATCTCGACGTTGGCGTTCACCAGGCAGGCGTTGGCGTTGTAGACCTGCTGCGCCGACTTGTTGGGGAACAGGTTGGCGCCGAAGTTCACCTTGTCGTTGAACTTGCCGGTCACCGTGTCCACCACCTGATAGAGGCTGTTCCAGCGGGTGATGGTGGGCGTGTTCGGGTTGGCGTCGTGGTCCCACAGCGTCAGCATCGAGCCCGACTTGTCGAGCGCCAGCATCATGTTGGGGATGACCGGCTTCAGGGTCGCCATCTGCACCTGGCAGGGGGTCTCCTCGGTGGTGCCGCCGATGCCGGTGCTCATGTCGGCGACCGTCGTGTCACCGCCACCGGTGGTGGTGGTGCCGCCCGGGTCGGTGGTGGTCGTATCGGGGAGGGTGGTGGCCGAGTCGCTCACGCTCACCGCCCCCGTCGACGCGGCGCTGGTCGCCGAGTCGGTCCCTGCGGTGGGATCACTGGTCCCGCTGGTCGCCGCGGTATCGGTGCCGCTGATCGACCCGCCCGTCGACGACTGCGAGCTCATCCCGCCGGTGACACCGTCGGTCGCGCTCGCGGAGCCCTCGGTCGGCACGCCCGAGCCCGACGTCGACACGCCCGTCGTCGGGTTCGTCCCCGGCGTCGTCATCGCGTCGGAGGCGGAGCCCTCGCCGTTGTCACCGCAACCGAACTGCACGAGCAGAGAGGAGAGAACCAAGGAGCCAGCCAATCTACGCATCACCGTCACCCCCAACATGAACGCAGCCTATCAGGAATTCACCGCCCCGCCCCACACGGCGACGCGGGCGATCTTGCGCCGCCGACCACCACGGAGCCGCGCACCGCGGCCCACTCCAGCCCACCCAACGCGACCGCCAACCGCGACCGCGACCACTGCGAACGAACCCCTCAAACGAAGGGAGTCAACGCGCGCACGAGACCTGGCACCGCCGCCTGCACGTGCTCCTCGGCGGTGTCACGCAGGCGGGCGTAGGTCTTCTTCAGCGCCCCGCTGGCCTTCTCGGCGCGGCGGTCGGTGACCGTGAGCAAGGCCGCCGCGACCCGCCTCGGATCGGCCTGCATGTGCGCGCTGAACAGCTCCGACCGCGCTTGCCCCTTCGCCGCGACCTGCTGCTCCACCTCGTCGAACATCGGCTGCATCGCCTCCGCGAACTCCGGCAGCAGCCGGTCGACCACCTCCGACACCATCGTCGGCTTGATCGTCTTCACCAGCTTGTAGCCCGCCTTCACCGCGAGCCCAGAGAACCCCGACTTGCTCGCAACCTCGCTGTCAATGAGAACAGCGCAGGCACGCACGACCTGCGGACGGAGCTCGGGCTGGGTGAGGATCTCGGCGAGATTGGCCATGGGGGCGCCCTGTATGGCCGAATTCCCGCGACGAATCAAGCGCCGTCGCCGCTGGCAGATCGCCGCCCGGGACTGGCACAAACGTCGGACAGATCTGGCCGCCCGTGGACAGCCGCCGCGAACGTTGAGATCCTGCGCCCGCGATGCATGCCGCACAATCCGTCCCAGGCATCCCGGGTCTCGTCCCGCTCCTGTGCGCCGCGCTCGCAGCATGCTCGCCGCGCGCGTCCACCCCCGACGAGCACGGCCCACCCGCTCCCGCACCCATGCAGCCCACTCCTCCGCCGCCCGCCGCATCGTCGCCACCCCTGGCCCTCGAAGACGCCGCCGCCTACCCGCTGCCCGGCCTCCTCCACCCACAGAGCATCAGCTTCACCCCCGACGACCGCGCCCTCAGCTACCTCCGCAGCCCCGAACGCAACCTCACCCGCCAGCTCTACCGCCTCGACCTCGAGTCGGGCGACGAGACCCTGCTGGTCGCCCCGCCCGGCGGCGGCGCCACCGAGGAGAACCTGTCGCTCACGGAGAAGCTCCGCCGCGAACGTCAGCGCGTCCGCGAGCTCGGCGTCACCAGCTACGCCTGGGCCACCCAGGGCACGCGCCTGCTGGTCCCGCTCACCGGCGACATCTACGTGCAGGACGGCGAACGCGGCCCGCCACGCCACATCGTCGACACCGACGACAAGCCCGCCATCGACCCCCAGCTCTCGCGCGACGGCATGCAGGTCGCCTACGTGCAAGACGACGAGCTCTACGTCGTCAGCGCCCAGGGCGGCGCGCCGAGTCAGCGCACGAAGGGCGCCCGCGGCACCGGCAAGACCCACGGCCTCGCCGAGTACATCGCCCAGGAAGAGATGAACCGCAGCCACGGCTTCTGGTGGTCGTGGGACGGCGAACAGCTCGCGTTCACCGAAGTCGACGAGACCCACATCCCGAAGTACCGCATCGTCCACCAGGGCAAGGATCGCACCGGCGAGGGCGCCCAGGAGGATCACGCCTACCCCTTCGCCGGGGCCGCCAACGCCAAGGTGCGCCTCGGCGTGGTCGCGGCCAGCGGCAGCGACAAGGTCACGTGGATGGACCTCGGCGACGACCCCGACCCCTACCTCGCGCGCGTGCAGTGGCTGCCCGACGGCAGCCTCAGCGCCCAGATCGAGAACCGGGCCCAGACCCACCTCACCCTCCTGCGCCTCGACCCGAAGACCGGCCGCAGCACGCCCCTGCTGACCGAGTCGAGCGACCTGTGGATCAACCTCCACGACATGCTGCGCCCGATCGCCGAGGGCCCCTTCGCCGGCCACTTCGTGTGGGCCAGCGAGCGCAGCGGCTACCGCCACCTCTACCTGTACGACGGGACAGGCCAGCTGGTCCGCGCGCTCACCAGCGGTGGTGGCGAGGCCCAGGTCGACGCCATCGTCGAGATCGACGAGCCCCGCGGCCTGCTCTACTACCTCGGCAACACCCTTGGGGAGGGCGGCGACCCGACCGGCCAGCGCCTCTACGTCGTCCCCCTCGCCGGCGGCGAACCGCGCTGCCTCACCCCCGAGCCCGGCAGCCACGGCGTCGTCATCGACCACGCCCTGCGCCGCTTCGTCGACGTCCACAGCAGCATCGCGATCCCGCCGCGCCTGCGCCTGCGCGACCTGAACACCGGAGCTGTCCTGAAGGACATCCCCACGCCGGAGGACCCCCGCGTCGCCGAACTGAAGCTGCCGCCGCCCGAGCTCGCCACCTTCAAGAACCGCCACGGCGACACCCTCCACGCCGCGATCTACCGCCCAGAGGGCGAGGGACCCTTCCCCACCATGGTCTCGGTGTACGGCGGACCGCACGCGCAGCGGGTCGTCGACGCCTGGGGCACCACCGTCGACATGCGCGCCCAGGCCCTGCGCAGCCGCGGCTACCTCGTCGTCAAGATCGACAACCGCGGCAGCGCCCGCCGCGGCCTCGCCTTCGAGGCCGCGATCCGCCACGACCTCGGCCACCTCGAGCTCGAGGACCAGCAGGACGGCGTCGACTGGCTGGTCAAGCGCGGCCTCACAGACCGCCAGCGCGTCGGCATCTACGGCTGGTCCTACGGCGGCTACCTCGCGGCGATGGCCCTGGTCCGCGCCCCCGAGACCTTCAAGCTGGCGATCGCCGGCGCCCCCGTCACCCACTGGGACGGCTACGACACCCACTACACCGAGCGCTACATGGGCACCCCCGCCGAGAACCAGGGCGGCTACACCGTCAGCTCGGTGATGCATCACGTCGACAACCTGCGCGGCAAGCTGCTGCTCGTCCACGGCATGATCGACGAGAACGTCCACTTTCGCCACACCGCCCGCCTCATCAACGCCCTGATCACGGCGCGCAAGCCCTACGACCTGCTGCTCTTCCCCGACGAGCGCCACATGCCGCGCCGCCTCGAGGACCGCGTCCACATGGAGCAGCAGATCCTCGACTACATCGGCAAGCACCTGTAGCCCCTTGAAGTACGTCCTCAAGACGAGCGCCCCCCAGCGCCACAGCTTCGACCTCACCCGCGAGCTGAACCCGCAGCAGATCGCCGTCGTCGAGGCCCCGCCGCGCGAGCTGCTCGTGCTCGCCGGCGCCGGCACCGGCAAGACCCGCACGCTCACCTACCGCGTCGCCCGCCTCGTCGCCGCCGGCTGCAACCCCGAGCGCATCCTCCTGTGCACCTTCACCAACCGCGCCGCCCGCGAGATGGTCGCCCGCGTCGAGGCCCTGCTCGGCATCGACATGCGCCGCTGCTCCGCCGGCACCTTCCATCACATCGGCAACCGCGTGCTCCGCCGCCACGGCCAGGCCATCGGCCTGTCCCCCGACTTCGGCATTCTCGACCCCGAGGACGCGCGCACCCTGCTCGGCTCCGTCATCGCCGAGCTCGGCATCGAGGCCCTCAGCGCCCGCCGCTTCCCCACCCCCAAGGTGCTCGCCAACCTCATCAGCCTGGCCACCGGCACCCGCCAACCGCTCGAGAAGGTGGTCGAGCAGCACAACCTCAAGCTGCTCGACCAGGCCGGCATGATGGCCCAGGTCGCCCGCCGCTTCGCCGAGCGCAAGCGCCAGATGAACGTCTGCGACTTCGACGACCTCCTGTCGGAGTGGCTGCGCCTGCTCGAGGATCCCACGCTCCGCCATGTCGGCGACGAGCTGCGCGCCGCCTACGATCACGTGCTGGTCGACGAGTACCAGGACATCAACGCCGCCCAGGGCGCCCTGTGCGACGCCATGGCCGTCGGCCACCAGAGCCTCACCTGCGTCGGCGACGACGCCCAGTCGATCTACAGCTTCCGCGGCGCCGACTTCACCCAGATCGCCGCGTTCCGGGCCCGCCACCCGCAGGCCGATCTCTACAAGCTCACGATCAACTACCGCAGCAGCCCGCAGATCCTCGCGCTCGCCAACCGCAGCATCGCCCACAACCGCAGCCAGTACCCCAAGGAGCTGCAGGCGGTGAAGCCCGCCGGCGCCGTCCCGGCCGTGATCCCGCTGCGCGACGTGTTCCAGCAGGCCGAGTTCATCGCCCAGCGCGTGCTCGAGCTGCACCACGAGTACGACACCCCGCTCGCCCGCATGGCCGTGCTCTACCGCAACCACAGCCACAGCCTCGAGCTGCAGGTCGAGCTCACCCGGCGCCAGATCCCCTTCAGCGTCCGCTCCGGCCTCCGCTTCTTCGAGCAGGCGCACATCAAGGACGTCTGCGCCTACCTGCGCGCGCGCCAGAACCCGCAAGACGCCCTCAGCTGGGTCCGCCTGCTGCGCCTGTGGCCCGGCATCGGCGCCCAGACGGCCGAGCAGCTCGCAACCTTGCTGGCCGCGCCCCTGTCCCAAAGTACAGGTGGCAGCAGCGCCCAGCGCCTCGCCGAGCAGGCCGCGCGGGCCCGCGGCCGTGCCCGCGACGCGCTCACCCGCCTCGCCGAGCTGTGGGCGATCCTCGAGGACCCGGCCCTGCAGAGCCCCGGCGACATGATCCGCCGCGTCGTCGAGCGCCACTACGGCGAGTACGCCGACCGCAACTTCCCCAACGCCGCGGCCCGCAAGGACGACCTCGAGCAGCTCGCCGGCTACGCCGCCCGCTACCCAGCCGCCAGCGAATTCCTCGGCGAGCTCGCGCTCGTCCAGGGCATCAGCGCCGAGAACGTGCTCGGCGCCGAGGAGCCCGACGACAAGCTCGTGCTGTCCACGATCCACCAGGCCAAGGGCCTCGAGTGGCCGATCTGCTTCGTCCTGTGGCTCGCCGAGGGCCGCTTCCCGATGGCCACCGCCATGCGTCAGCCGGCCGACATCGAGGAGGAGCGCCGCCTCTTCTACGTCGCGGTCACCCGCGCCGGCGACGAGCTCTACCTCAGCTATCCCGTGATCGAGGAGACCCGCGACGGCCCCTCGCACATGCTGCGCCCCAGCAAGTTCCTGCTCGAGCTCGACACCCTGCCCGCCGTGTTCGACCGCTGGCAGATCGAGGAGGCCCCGGCCGACCCGGCGCCGGTCGGCTGACCCCTCACTCCCACTCGAGCAGGCTCAGCGAGGCCGCCACCAGCTGGCCCATCGTCTCGCAGCCGCGGAACCTGGCGTCGCGGTGGTGGTGCGCCAGCTCCTGACCGAGGCGGCGCACGTTCTCCGGCGGCGCCAGCTCGTCGTCGGCCATCACCGCCAGCAGCTCGCCGAGCGCCTCGTGCTCCGCGCGGGCGCGGTGGCGCAGCAGCGTGTGCTCCTCCTCCTGGTACTGGCGCACCGACTCCGGCGTCATGCAGCGGCTCGCCAGGAAGATGATCGCGTTGTTCTGCGGGTAGTACTTCGGCATGTACACGTTGCAGCGGCCCTCGTGGCTCTGCTGGTCGAAGTCGATCGCGCGGATGCGGTACATCGTCTCGTCGAAGTCCGGGATCACGTGGACCACGAAGTTGCTCGAGTGCATGTCGCCGAGCAGGCGCAGGAAGCAGCGCTCGTTGAACTTGACGAACTCCTTGCCGAGCCGCACCTCGTCGATCCGCGTGTCCTTCAGGTGATCGCGGATGAACTGGTCGCCCGGGATCCCCGAGATGTGCTCCTCGATCAGGGTGTTCCCGTCGCACAAGAAGTCGACGCGGTTGGGCGACAGCAGGTCCTCGAGCTCGAGCCCGTAGATCCGCGAGGCGTCGGCCTGCTTGACGTAGAAGTAGTCGAAGTTCTCGTTCAGCGTGTTCAAGATCCGCACGCGAAACGGCTGGGTGTTGCCGTAGGTGCACACGTCCACGCGATCGGTCACCAGGTGCTTCATCAGCGAGGTGTTGCCCATCACCCGCAGGCTCGCGTAGGTGCGGACCAGGTCGCGATCGATCTCCTTGCGCAGCGACGACGGGTAGAGCACCGATCGCCACAGCGTGTCCCGCCCGCGCTTGTCGTAGACCGGCGTCGTGTCGTCGTAGCGCGTGAGGTCGGCGTAGCTCACAGGCAGGCCACCCGCCCAGCCACCCGCCACGTCCACCGCCCGGCCGTGCCGGCGCAGATAGCTGAACAGCCCCTCCGACACGCGGAAGCTCCGCTTCTTGCGTGAGATCATCGCCATGCGGGCCGGAGGATCGCAGCCGCCTGGCCCCGCGAGCAAGCATTCCGGCCGCCGGCGTGTGCGCCCAGTCATGAGCCAGGCAGCGGCCAAGATCAGGCGGACGCCGTTGCAGGGTCTGGCGCGCCGTCGCCGGTCTCTGCCAAGATGCCCGCTTGCCCATGACCTACCGCCCGCTCTGTCTCTGCCTCACCGCCCTCTCTCTCTCGGCCGCCTGCGGCGACGACGGCGGTGGTGACACCGCCGACGCCAGCACCGGCGACACCGCGGCCGCGACCGACACCGCCACGCCGACCACCACCGACGGGGCCGACTCGAGCGGCGGCGAGGAGGGCTCGAGCGGCGGCAGCACCGGTGACACCGGCGAGAACGCCTTCCCGGCCGGCGGCTGCGGCCTGCCCGACTACGCCCTGCTCCCACCGACCGACATGGGCGAGGTGCTCGACTCCGGCTTCGTCATCCACTTCGACGCGGCCACGATCGACGGCCTGCTCAACGCCCAGGGCTTCGGCGCGCTGGCCCCCGTGGCCTACGGCGCCGACGTGTACAAGATCCGCTACCGCACCCAGGATCGCGGCGAGGCCGTCGAGGCCACCGGCTTCATCAGCTACCCCACCGGCGACGCCGTCGGCGAGCGCCCGGTCGTCGTGTGGGCCCACGGCACCACCGGCTTCACCGACAAGTGCGGGCCCACGGCCGCCCCCGACGGCTACATCGTGCCGGCCCTGCTCGCCGCGCTGGGCTTCGTCACCGTCGCCCCCGACTACCTCGGCCTCAACGGCTGGGGCGCGCCCGCCGGGTTCCTCCATCCCTACGTCGTCCCCGAGCCGACCGCGATCGCCACCCTCGACTCGCTGCGCGCGCTGGTCCGCTTCACCAGCGACACCGGCGAGTCGGTCCCCGCCACGCCCGGCAAGGACATCATCCTGTTCGGCGCCTCCGAGGGCGGCTTCGCCACCCTGTGGGCCGACCGCTACGCCCCGTACTACGCCCCCGAATTCAAGATCCTGGCGAACGTCGCCTCGGTCCCGCCGACCGACTCCTTCGGGCTCACCAAGCACGGCGCCACCGTGTTCGGCCCGACCACCGGCGTGCTCGCGGCCGCGGTCGTCGGCGGCCACGACTGGTACCGCGTGCCCAACCCGCTGAACGAGGTGCTCAGCGACAACGTGGCTGCGGCGCTGCCCAAGCTGATGACCGAGGACTGCGGCGCCGACGTCCCCCCGGACATCACGATGACCAACCAGGTCTACCAGCAGAGCTTCATCGACGCGATCGTCGCCGACGACATCGACGCGCTCGGCCCGGTCGGCTGCATCCTCCAGCGCGCCTCGCTCGGCACCAGCGACCTGCCGCTCATGGTCAAGACCCCGACGCTCGTGGTCCTCGGCGAGGCCGACGACCTCGTCTACGCGCCCGTGGTCCGCGAAGACCTGCCCCGGCTATGCGACCAGGGCTACGTCATCGAGCACCACGAGTGCGCCGGCGCCGGCCACGTCGACGCCGCGACCAGCTCGATCCCCTTCGTCATCGCCTGGGCCAACGACCGCCTCGCCGGCAAGCCGCTCGTCGAGCCCTGCGAGATCCACGCCCCCGTCGACTGCGGGCCGGCGCCCATGCCCTGACCCGCCATCACAGGCCCGCGCCATCGCAGGCATCACGGGTCCGGCCCATCACGGGTCCGGCCCATCACGGGTCCGGCCCATCACAGGCCCGCGATCCCCGGGTGAGGCACAGCCTCAGTCATTCGGCCACGGCTCCGGCAGCGGGACCTGGCCGGGCTGGGTCGGCGGCGGCTCGGTCGCCCCGGCCGCGATGAGATTGGCCTTGAACAGGCGGATGTACTTCAGGTCGTCCTCGATGTCGAAGTCGGGGTTGCTCACCAGCCACGCGTCGACGTTGAGGTCGAGGCTGTCGAGCACCTTGTAAGCGCCGATCAGGTCGCCCTGGCTCGCGCGCGTGGCCGCCATCTGGAAGCCGACGAAGATGTTGAGCATCACGAAGCTCTTCTCGACGCTGAGGTCGTCGAAGGTGCCCTTCTCGAGGTCGACCTGATCCGGCGCCACGGGGATCTGGATCGCCACCTTCTCGTCGACGTAGCTGTCGGTGTGCGGCACGCGGTAGCGCAGCATCAGGTCGCCCACGGCCTTGGTCGCCGGCGCGTTCTGCTTGCGCAGCAGCTCGAGCAAGATCGCCCCGCCGCCGCCCCGCCGGCCGCCGTTGTCGTGATCGTCGACCGCGGTGCGGTGGGCCAGCTGCAGGTTCGGGATCTCGATGCTCCCCGCGCCGTGGGTGAAGTCGTAGAGCTTGGTGCCATAGATACCGCGCAGCACGTAGGCGTCGCCGATGTCGACGTCCAGCGAGACATCCTCCGCCAGCGGCACCAGGAAGGACGTGACCTCCTCGTGAAAGACCTCCTTCACCGCGGCCGGGTCCTCGAGGAAGTAGAAGCTGCCGCTGGCCTGCTCCGACAGCGAGCGCATCAGGTCGACGTCGAACTCGGTGCCGACCCCGATCGTCGTCAGACCGTAGCCCTGCGCCGCGTAGCCGGCCGCCATGCTGATGATCTTGGCGTCGTTCGTGATGCCCTCGGTCGCGTTGCCGTCGGACAGGAAGATCACCCGGTTCTGCGCGTAGTCCTCGGCGTGCTCCGCGACCAGCTCGAAGCCGGTGCGCAGGCCGTCGTAGATGTTGGTACCGCCGCTCGCAGCGATCGCGTCGATCGCGTTGATGAGCTCCGGCGCGTCGCCCGTGACCGCCTCGACCTGCACCCGCGCGCTGGTCGAGAAGGTGATGAGAGAGATGTGGTCGCCCGACTCGAGGCCGTCGAGCATGCGCATCAGGCCGTCGCGCACGTAGGCGATCGGCTCGCCCTCCATCGAGCCGCTGGTGTCGATGACCAGGCTCAGGTTGAGCGGCGGCCGCTCGAGCTTGTCGACGTCGATCGCGGTGTTCATGCCGACCAGCACGGTGATGCAGTCCGAGCCGGTGATCATATTCCCCATCTGCCCGAACAGGCCGTGCAGGCACACGTCGTTGGGACAGCCGGGCTTGGGCAGCTCGACCTTGTGCTCGTTGAAGAAGCCGACGTCGTCGATCGTGTTCGGGCCGGGGATCTCGCCCATCTCGAGGATCTGCTTGAACTGACCGAAGTCCTGCGAGCCGCCCTGACCGACCCCGAGGCCGCCCTCGTCGCCGCCGTCGCTGCCACCTTCGTCGCCGCTGGCGCTGGCGGCGGTGCCCTGGCCCGCCGTGTCCTCCTTGGCGTCCCCGCCGAGGCCCGAGTCACCGCAGGCGGGCAAGAGCGAGAGCGGGGCGCACAGCGCAGCGAGGCCGAGCAGCGGACGCATGGATGTGATTCGAGACTTCATGGCGGACTCCTGGGGAACAGTCGAAGGGGATCTCAGGGCTGGCTGGGGCTGCGGACGGCGACGACCTCGAAGTCGAGGCCGAGCTCATCAGGGCCCTCGGCGCACACGGGGTTCAGGATGACGCGCTCCTCGGCGTGGGCGAACCACAGCGCGAGGCTGGTGCTCGCGCCCTGCAAGGTGATCTGGCCGCCGGGCTTGGCGACCTGCACCTCGCCGTCCTCGTAGCGCACGCTCACCTCGGTCGGCCGCGCGACGGTGCCGCAGTCCGGGTCCGGCGCGATGGCGGCGTCGAACACGACCTTGCTGGCCATCACGGTGTCGGCGAACTTCGGCACCTCACGGCCGCGCGAGACGACCATGGCCACCTTGGGCGGCGGGTCCACGTCCTCGGGACCCTGGACGCGGGTCAGCTCGAGCACGTCGCCGCTGGCGAAGCTCTCGACCGTGATCCACTGGTCCTGCACGAACGGGAAGCTGTCCGCCGGCAAGCACAGGTACCAGCGCGGGATGTCGATGCCGGCGTCGAACTCGAGGCCGATGCAACCATCGGGTCCGAGATCGAGGTTGGTGATCTGCATGGCCCCGCCAGCCAGCGGCGGGTCGCTCCACGCGAGGCGCTCGACGTCCGGGCCGGGGTAGTAGGCGTCAGCCGGCGGGAAGGGGTCGACCTCGTACACGATCTCGCGCTGCGACGAAGCGACCGAGACCTGCCCGTCCGCGTCGGCCCCGAGCAGCACGCCGCCTGGGCGGTGCTGGCTGGCGTCCTCGATCGATCCAGGGATCAGCTCGACCGCGATCTCGCTGGCGTGCCAGAACAGGATGAAGGGCTCGACCAGGCTGTCGCCCTCGACGCGCACCGCATAGCACTGGCGCGACGCGAGCGAGAGGTCGCGCGCGGCCGCGTTGGTGTTCGGCGGCATCGACCAGGTGCGCCCGGCCCCAAACAGCGACTCCGAGAGCAACAGGCCCGGATCCTCCTCGGCGGCGATACAGTCGATCTGAACCTCCGGCAGCAGATCACGGGTGCGGACGATGAGGTCGGCGCTGCTCCCGTTGTGCAGGTACGCGTCGGCGTCGATGTCCTCGTACACGATGCCGCTGTCCACACCGGTGTCCCACTCGCCCACGTCCCCGACGTCGCCCACGTCGCCCTCCTCGCCCGGCGGCGGGTTCGGTGAGCTGGTGGCGATCGACAGCGAGGTGCCAGCACAGACCGCCGCCAGCTGGGCCAAGCGCGGGGCCATACGCGATGTGAGCTGGAGCCGTGGCGCGGGCCGACGCATCGCCGGCAGCAGCGCGCGCCAGCCGAGCGCCAGCACCGGCAGGGCGATCAGATCGGTCGGGTCGACGGTGATGCTCCACGCGTTGCCGACCAGCCCCATCAACCACGACCACGCGTCGGCGGCCGCCGACGAGACCTTGATCGCCGCGAACACGGCCCCGACCGCGACATGGCAGAAGAGCAGCCCCCGCCGCGTGCGCAGCCCCAGCAGCGCGGCCAGCAGCGCCGGCGCGACGACCATGCCGGCGAGGTCGCTCAGCTTGCCCGTGAGCCCGCCCGGCAGCAGCCCGGAGCCCTTGAGCAGATGGTCATTCACGCCGAGCAGGGCCAGCGCAGCCAGCCAGGTCGGCGTCAACAGAGCCCGCCCCGGGCGCAGCTCGGGACGGGTAGAGAACGGAGTGGTCAGCCAGCGCGGGAGGGTCATGGGAGGCTCGCAGCGGTCGCCTTGCAAGTCATCGGCCAGCGAACTACGGCCGGGCTTACACGCGTGTCACTGTCGATCGTCGCTGATCGTGACAGCCGCCACAAGCGCTTTCCCTGCGTGGCAGCCCGCCGCACCTTCGGCCCGTGTCGCGCGCTCACCCGACCGCGGCAGCCGCGGCAGACATGCCGGACCACGACATTGCGATCAGGGCCACTCGCCCTCGGCTCGCCCTCGGCTCGCCCTGTCCTCGCCCTGTCCTCGGCCCTCGGCTCGCCCACCACTCGGCTCGCCCACCACTCGGCCCACTCGGCCCTCGGCTCGCCCTCACGGAGTCAGCCGCTCGCCCTCACGCGCGCACGCGATCGCCAGCCCCACGGGGTCGAGCTGATCGGGGTAATGGATGAGGCGCATGTGCCGACGCTGAGCCTCCGGCAACGCCAGCAGCGAGGCGAGCGGCGTGTGCACGCCGAAGTTGGTCTCGTGGAAGAAGAGGTCGCTGGCCGCCAACCACGCGATGAGCCCCGCGTCGAAGGCCGTGTCCGCGCTGTAGCCGATCACCCGCTCGCCGACCCGCACGCGCAGCGCCGAGGTCGGGATGTGATGGATCGTCCGCCGCCACTCGAGCTCGAGCGGCCCGAGTCGCGTCACGCCCGGCGCGAGCACCTGCACCTCGGCGTAGTCCGCGAGGGTCAAGCTGGTGTGCGAGCCATCGGGGTGCATCAACGTGTCCATGCCGCCGCGCAGCCGCGCGTCCCATAGCCCGGCGAGCACCTCGGGGATCGCGTGGATCGTGGTCTTGCGCCCGGTCACGAAGCGGCGCCAGAACAACAATTGCTCGAGGCCCCCGCAGTGGTCGCCGTGCAGGTGGGTGATGAGCACGTGATCGATGTCGTCGAGCCCCACCGTGTCGCGGCTCGCCAGCGAGTGGTCGCGCAGCGCCCGGGCCAGCGCCGGCGGAGCATCGACAAGCAAGCGCTGGTCACCCGCCTCGAACAACAGACACGCGTTGTAGTAGCGGGCGGTGAAGGCGTCCCCGACGCCGACGACGCGGACCGAGAGCTCGGACATGCCGCAGGATACCCGAGCGCCGAGGAACGCCACGTGGCAGGACGCCACACCACACCCCTGGGCGTCCCCGCTCAGCATCCCAGACCTTCGATTTCACTAACAAAATTATCGCCACCAGCCCGGCCCACGACGCGCAATGATGGCCGGCATGACGACCCTGACCCGCTCCACCCTGGCCGCCTCGATCGCCCTCTCGCTGCTGTCCGGCGGATGCTTCCTGCTCGGCGAAGGCGGGGCCAAGTTCATCGAGGCCGACGACGTCCGCCTTGACCTCCCGGGGGCGGTGAGCAACCGCGACGTCGACCCCTCGATGATCCACGGCGACCTCCACGACGCGGCCATCCGCGTCACCGAGGACGTGAACACCTGGGTCACCTCGATGGTCGAGACCTCGGCCCGCGTCGTCGAGTACCTCGACCGCGTCCCCGAGACCAGCCGCGACGGCAACACCCGCGTCTACGGCCCCTACGCCGACCGCGACGGCCGCGACCTCGGCTGGCTGGTGCGCATCGACGAGAGCGCCGACACCACCAACTTCGAGCTCCACGTCGGCCCGCGTACGGCCGCCTCGCAGGCCGACATGAACAAGCTGATGAGCGGCTCGCTCGTCGCCACCGAGGAGGACCGCAGCGGCGGCTTCACCCTCGACTTCGACGTCGTCGAGAAGTACCCCGACATCAAGGGCGACGCCGCCAAGCTCTACACCTACGCCGGGGCCGTCAGCGTCACATTCGAGCGCCAGCTCGGCAGCGACTTCAAGCACATCGACATGGACTTCCAGGACCTGTCGGTGCTCTACGAGGGCTTCCTCGACGACGATGCCTTCTTCAGCGACGACACGTACACCTACCACCGCGCCGCCGACGGCTCGGGCAGCTTCCGCCTGGCCCTGCTCGGCGAGTGGGACGACTTCGGCTGGAGCGGCCCGGCGCAGGAGAACATGACCCTCGAGTGGGCCTGGACCCCGACGGGCGAGGGCCGCACGCGCGGCAGCATCGTCGAGGTCGACGGCGTCGGCGACATGAAGCATGGCGACCTCGCGCTCGAGGAGTGCTTCGGCGCCGATGGCTACCTCACCTGGCGCCAGATCAACGACGCCTACCTGGTCGAGGCGCCCGAGTACAACCTCGGCGACCCCAAGAGCTGTGCGCTCGGCGTCGACGCCTTCGACAAGTAGACGGAGTGCCATGCGCACTCCGGCGAGCGCGAGGCGCCGCAACGCGCCGACCCGCTCCACCGCCAAGAATCTGGGAATCTCGCCGGCCGGTCTGGTGTTTCGAGCCGGGGCAGTATACTGCCCCGCACCCCATGGCCTCCTCGCGAATCAAGAGCCTGACCAAGCTGGCGCTGCTGCTCGGCGCCCCGATGGCGCTGCTGCTCGCGCTGTTCGGCAGCGGCGTCCACTGCGGCCACGCCAACCGGGCCGCGATCCTCGGCTTCGAGCGCGACTGGCTCGGCATGGACGTCGTCGTGCCCGAGCCGCCCGCGCCCGCGCCAGTCACCACGCCAGTCACCACGCCCACGCCCGTCACGCCCGCGCCCACGCCGACACCCGTCGTCACCACACCAGTCACCACGCCAGTCGTCACGCCCACGCCCACGCCCGTCGTCGTCACGCCCACGACGCCCCCCCCGGTCGTTGACCCCGCGCCGGTGGCCCTCGGCATCGTCCGCGATCCGATCCCGCTGACGATCACCCCCCCTGCGCCGCTGCCCGCGGACCTGCAGGCCCGCCTCGCCGAGCCGGTCCGTGTCCGCGTCACGATGCTCGTCGATCCCGAGCTCGTCGACCGCCGCCCGGACTGGATCGCCTACACGCAGCGGCACGTCGCCTGGGCCTCCCAGGTGCTCGAGGCCCAGATCGGTGTGCACCTCGAGCTGCGCGGCGTGCTCGTGTGGCCCGACGCGCAGGACACCAACCTCATCGCCCTCGTCGCCGACCTCCAGCAGCGCCCGCGCGACGGCGCCGACCTCGTCCTCGGTCTGAGTCACCGCAGCTTCGCCGGCGCGCCCGTCCTCAGCGCCGAGCTCCCCGCCGACCACAACCTCGGCCACGCGCTCGTGCAAGCCAGCCCCGGCTCACGCGCGCCGCACCTGCGCGGCATGCTCCACGCCGTCGGTCAGGCGCTCGGCGCCTTCGCCATCCGCGACCCCGCCAGCGAACCCTGGCGCGCCGGCTCCTTCATGGCCGACGTGCTCGCGCCCGACACCCTGGCGATCACCCTCGACGACGACAGCCGCAGGCGCCTGCTCGAGCGCAAGTCGTTGCCCTTCGCCGCCGCCCCGCAAGACCTCGAGCCGCAGGAGCACTGACCATGGCCCAGCCCGCGCGACCCGTCCCGCAGAAGCAACCGCCGCCCGAGGTGGCCGAGGCCCCGACCACCCGGCTGGCCTGGATCCTCGGCTGGGTCGTCAGCCCGCTCCTGTTCTTCGGCGGGATCTTCCTCGGCGGCGTCTATGTCGGCGCCAACCACCCCGAGGGATGGATCGCCAGCGTCGTGCTGTGGTTCACCGGCCTGTTCGGCTGACCTGTTCGCTCGGGCACCTCAGCAGCGCCCGAGGCTGCGTCCGGTCTCGCGGTGCATGAGCTCGCGGTAGCGTTCGATCTCCTCGTCCACTGCGCTCGCCGGCCGACCCCACGCCGCCACCAGGCGCTCGGCGATCGGCCGCGCCACGTGGATCCCCAGCTCCCCGTCCGTCAGCGCCAGCGGCAGGCGGCGCCGCAGGATGTCCTCGATGTGTACGCAGCCCTCGGCCGCGATCGCATGATCGACCTCGGCCCAGAGATACGGGAGATCGGCGATGAGGCGCTCGCCAAGAGCGGGTTCGCGCGTGATGCGGGCCGCCAGCTCGCGGGCGAAGGGTCCATGCCGTCCCGCGAGCTCCGCCATGTGCGGCATGCCGAGTTCGGCCGGCGTCAACGGCCGACCCGGCACCAGCGGCAGGCGGTGCGTGCTGCAGCGCGGCAAGTGGAGGCCGAGCGCGGCCTCCACCTTGTCGACCGCCTCCTCGGCCATGGCCCGGTAGGTCGTCAGCTTGCCGCCGACCAGCGCGAACACCCCCGTCTCGGTCTCGACGATGCGGTGGCTGCGAGACAGCTCGACCGTCGAGTCGCCGCCCGCGGCCGAGGCGGCGCGCACCAGCGGCCGAACCCCGGACCAGGCGCTGACAATGCGGTCATGCCGGAGCCCTGACTCGGCAGGATGCGGCCGATCATGCGAAACAGCTCGTCGGCGTCGGCCGTGGTCACCCCCGAGGCCCCCGGGTCGCCCTCGTACGCGGTGTCGGTGGTGCCGAGGTACGTCCGCGCACCCCACGGCACCACGAACAAGATCCGCCGCTCCTTCGCCGCCTGCACCACCACCGGCTGACGCAGCGGCAGATCGGCGGCCTTCAGGACGATGTGGATCCCGCGTGAGAGGCTCAGCAATTGCCGCCCTGATGCCCCGAGGAGCTTCTCCGAGGTCCACGGCCCCGCCGCCACGAACACCGCGCGCGCCTGCACCCGCACCCCATCGGCGAGCTCGGCCACGTGCAGCGGCCCCTCCCGCCGCAGCGCCACCACCGGGCTGTACGTCAGCACCTCCGCTCCGTGCCGCCGCGCGCTCTGCAAGGTCGTGAGCGTCAGCCGAGCGTCGTCGGTAACAGCGTCCTCGTAGCTCACCGCCCCGCGCAGCCCCTCGGCGACCAGCAGCGGCTCGAGCCGACGCGTCGCCGCCGGTCCGAGCGTCCGATGGCCACGGCTGCGGTACAGGCTGAGGGCGTCGTAGAGCGTGAGCCCGACCCGCAGCTTCCACAGGGGCAGGCGGTCGCCGCGGTAGGCCGGGAACAGGAACTGGACCGGCGCGACCAGGTGCCCCGCGATCTTGTACAGGCGACGACGCTCCCGCAGCGCCTCGTACACCAGGCCGATCTCGCCTTGCTCGAGATAGCGGACGCCGCCGTGGATCAGCCGGCTCGAGCGCGACGAGGTCCCGAAGGCGAGGTCGCGGCCATCCACGACCAGCACTCGCAGGCCGCGCATGGCCGCGTCCCGAGCGATGCCGGCGCCGGTGATGCCGGCGCCCACGACGAGCAGGTCCCACGGAGCAGGGTCCGCGCCGGTCCGGATCCGGTCCGCGAGGGCGCGGATCTCCGCCGGCCCCCAGGCGGGCGGGGCCACTTGTTCGGCGAGGGCGTCGGCGCGATTGTTGCGCCTAGTGGCGGGCATTTGTGACACTGTGCTCAGCCTACTGCGAACTGGAGACCTCGATGGCCTCGTACACGCTCCACATCCAATACGTCGACCGCCCCGCAGAGACACGCACCTTCACCCAAGCCAAGGTCACCTTCGGTCGCGACGCCGGCGACGTGGTCTTGCATGACACGCAGGTCTCCGGCAGGCACGGCGAGATCAGCTTCGACGGCAACACCCTGCGCTACACCGATGTGGGCTCGACCAACGGCAGCTTCCTGCTGCAAGGCCAGCGCGTCGCCAACATCGAACTCACGCCGGGCATCGCCCTCCGCCTCGGCAACTCGTTGATCACGGTGCAGGTCATCGATGTGCCCAATGTAGCCGGAAAGGGTCGCACTGTGATCGCCGGTCCAGGCATGGCCCCCGGCTTCCCGGCGCCGATGCGTGCGCCCGGTGGTCCGCCCGGACCCGGCTCCTCGGGCGCCGCCATCCCGCGCCCCGGCATGCCCGCCCCGCCCGCGCCTCCGCCCGGCGGCTTCGCCTTCGCCCCGACCGCCCAGATGCAGAGCCCGATGATGCCGCCAGGCATGCCCGCGGGTCCGCAGGCCGGCGCCTTCGTGCCGCAGCCGCCCGCGCCGATGGCCCCGCCGATGGCCCCACCACAGCCCGCCGCAGCGCCGATCGCCGCCCCGCCGCAGCCCGCCTACGCACCACCGCCGGGACCGCCACCTGGACCGCCACCCGGACCGCCACCTGGCACCTTCCCGGGCACCTCGCAGGCCCCGCTCACCGCACCCGCCCCGGTCACCACGCCGGCCGCCCAGCCCCCGACCAACGCGGTCGCCATGCAGGCCCCGCCCGCCGACGGCGCCAAGCCAGACCTCGTCAACGACGTGAAGACCGCGCTCGCCGGCGGTTGGTCCGTGCTCGCGCCGACCGCCGTGCTGACCGTCGGGATGTTCGCCGCCGTGATGGTGCCGGTCTCCGTGCTCGCCTGGCTGTTCGTGCTGATCCTCCCGCTCAGCATCGCCGGCATCCTCGCCTCGCTGCTCGCGCTCGTGCAGGCGCTGGCGATGCTGATCCTCGTCCCGAGCGCGTACCGCTACGTGCTCGCCGCCCACCTCGGCATCCCGATCACCCCCAAGGCCGCCGTCGAGGAGGTGCGCGCCAAGATCGGCGACGTGTTCGTCAACATGCTGATCCCCGGCATCGTGCTCGGCGTGTTCGCCGGCCCGATCTACTGGATCGAGGGCAAGAAGCTCGGCGAGGTCATCTCGCGCAACTTCAACCTGCTCGGCCGCGACATCGTCACCATCATCGTCAGCTGGCTCGCCCTGATCGTCCCGCTCGCGATCACGGTCGGCATCGTCAACTGGCTGCTGGTCAAGCTCCTCGGCGTCGTCGGCCTGCTGCTCGCCAGCATCGTCAGCAACACCCTCAGCGCCGTGATGATCGCCTACGGCATCGGCCTCGGCACCTGGTTCTACTTCAACATCCGCCGCCGCTTCGAGGGCGGCGACCCCGAGGGCGACGCCCGCGTGCGCCTCGGCGCCTCGCTGCCGCCAGCCTAGTGGCCCAAGGGCGGCCTGATCGCCGCCGATCGCCGCCTGATCGTTTTCGGCGAACGAAGGGACATGTCCTTTGGGACATGTCCCTTCCGCGCGCGTGCGGACCGACGGCATGTGCCAGGTCACGAGTCAACGCACGCTCCCAGCCCCGCGCCGAGCAGGTGAGAAGTTCCGCACGACTCGCGCCCCGCGTGCCGCGAGCGCCGGGTTTACCCCTGCGAGCGTCTCGCTTAGGCTTCTCGCCGCTGCCATGGACACCCCGACGCCGCCCTCCGCCCCCCGCTTCGATCTCAGCGCGCTCGACCTGTACCCGCAGCTGACGCCGGAACTGCTGCGCCTGGCCTACACGGAGATGCTGCTGGCCCGCTGCCACGTCGAGCGCGTGGTCCAGGAGTGCGCCAAGGGCACGATCAAGTTCGCTATCTGGGGCTCGGGCGAGGAGCTGCACGGCGCCGCCGAGGCGCTCGCCCTGCACGAGCTCGTCAACCCCGAGGCCTTCGGCATCATCGGCCACTACCGTTCCGCCGGCCTGCTGTCGATGTGGGCCCGCCTGCGCGGCTACCACGACTTCCACCTCGACCACATGCGCCAGCAGCTGTGCCGCACCACCGACCCGTGGACCGGCGGCCGCCTGATGACCGCCCACTTCAACGACATGCGCTACAACATGCTGCCCGTGCAGAGCGCGCTCGGCATGCAGCTCGGCAAGGCGGTCGGCTACGCCTTCGGCATGCGCCGCAAGGGCCACCAGGACGGCCTCGTCGTCGCCGTCATCGGCGACGGCACCTGCGCCGAGAGCGACCTCCACGAGGGCATGACCGGCGCCTCGATCCTCGAGCTGCCGGTGCTCATCTACGTCACCGACAACAACATCGCCATCAGCGTCACCCCCGAGGACGGCCGCGGCATCAAGGACTTCGAGGCCTACGCCCGCGCCTTCGGCTTCGCCTTCTTCGAGTGCGACGGCAACGACTTCCTGCAGTGCTACGACACCACCCGCAAGGCCGCCGGCTACTGCATCGGCCAGCAGAAGCCCGCGCTCGTGTGGGTCCGCAACCTGTCGCGCCTCAACAACCACTCGTCGGCCGCCGACTTCACCTTCGACTTCGACAGCTACGACCCGCTCATCGACTTCGGCCAGGCCCTGGTCGACCGCGGCGTCGCCAGCCCCGACGAGGTCCTGCGCCGCAACGCCGTGGTCGACGGCAAGGACTACTTCCGCCGCCACGACTTCGGCACCCTCGCCAGGGCCGCCGACGATCACATCGTCGGCACGATGAAGCAGTGCGAGACCGAACCGGAGCCGACCTACGCCTCGATCTTCGAGCACATCCGGGCCCCCTACCCCGCCGTCGCCGAACCGCCCGCAGAGGGCCGCCCGACCGCGATCTCGCTCAACGGGGCGATCCGCGCCGGCATGCAGGCGATCCTCCGCGACAACCCGATGACCTGGCTCTACGGCCAGGACGTCGCCAAGAAGGGCGGCGTCATGGTCGCCACCAAGGGCCTCTACGAGCGCTTCCCGGAGCAGGTCCGCGACGCGCCGATCAACGAGCCCCTCATCATCGGCTCCGCCTTCGGCTTCGCCCTCCACCCCGGCGCCACCGCGATCCCCGAGATCCAGTTCTCCGACTACAGCCTCAACTGCCTGCACTGGCTGGTGCTGCTCGGCAACCAGCTGTGGCAGTCGGCCGGCCACGTCAACGTCAACGTCATCCTCCGCCTCCCGGTCGAGCCCCTGCACGGCGGCTCGGTCTACCACTCGATGTGCATGGAGGGCTTCTACGGCGCCATCCCTGGCCTCACGATCATCGCCCCCACCACCTCGCGCGACGTCTACGGCATGCTCCGCTCCGCCGCCGACTACTCCGGCCCGGTCGTGATCTTCGAGTCGAAGGGCCTCTACCGCATGACCTTAGGCGACGCCTTCCCCGGCGAGCCCAGCGACCCCAAGGAGATCGCCGCCCTCAAGCGCGCGATCGGCTTCGGCGGCCACATCCCCGACCTCCCCGACGACTTCCGCATCCCGCTCGGCAAGGCCGCCCTGCGCCGCAGCGGCAAGGACCTCTCGATCATCACCTGGGGCCGCTGCACCCTGTTCTGCCAGGAGGCGATCGTGAAGCTCACCCAGGAGGGCGTCGACTGCGAGCTCATCGACCTGCGCACCATCGTCCCGCCCGACCTCGACGCCGTGCTCACCAGCGTGCGCAAGACCGGCCGCCTCCTGGTCGTCCACGAGGACCGCGTGTTCTCGTCGCTCGGCCGCGAGCTGCAGGGCGCCGTGCACGAGGCGATGCAGGGCGAGCACGTCGTCTCCCGCGTGCTCGGCCAGGACGCAGTGCCCGGCATCCCCTCGCCGGTCCAGGTCGAGGAGCAGATCGTCGTCAGCCCGGAGAAGGTCCACCGCGCCGCCCACGAGCTCATGGCCCAGCGCCGACCCAGCGAACAAGTCGCCCCCACCAGAGCTTCGGGCGGCGTCTACACCCGGCCGCAGATCCTCTGGACCCCGAGCCGCAACTTCGTCACCTGATGTCCGAAGTCGCCGCCCTCGACGAGCTCCGCGTCGGCGGTCTCACCCTCGCCGGCATCACCCGCGGCGGCGTCGAGACCTGCGTGATGGTCAAGGAGCTCGGGCTCATGTTCGACGTCGGCATGTGCCCGCCCGGCGCCCTCAAGTACCCCACGATCCTCGTCTCGCACGGCCACGCCGACCACCTCGGCGGCCTGCCCTACCTGGTCTCCCAGCACGGCCTCCTGAGCTCGCCGCCGCCGATCGTTCACATGCCGATCGAGGTGCTGGCGCCGATGCAGCAGATCCTCGCGTTATGGTCGCAGATCGAGGACTTTCCGCTGCGCGCCGAGCTCCACGGCCACGCCCCCGGCGCCTGCGTCCCGATCTCTCGCTCCCTGAACGCGCTGGCCCTGCGCACCAGCCACCGCGTGCCCTCGCTGGCCTGGGTGATCGAGCGCGAGAGCCAGCGACTGCGCCCCGAATTCGTCGGCCGTGACCCGCGCGAGCTCGCGAACCTGCGCGCCGCCGGCGAGGTCATCACCGACGCCCACAGCGAGCCGCTGCTGTGCGTCACCGGCGACACCCGCATCGAGTTCTTCGACCAGCACGAGCTGGCCCGCCGCTGCCGCGTGCTCGTCCACGAGGTCACCAGCTGGGACGATCGCCGCGACGTCGAGGTCACCCGCCGCTGGGGTCACACGCACCTCGACGAGGTCGTCGCGCGCGCCGAACAGTTCACCGGCGAGGCGCTCGTGCTAGTCCACCGCAGCATGCGACACTCCCGCGCCGACGTGGAGGCGCTGGTCCAGCGCCGCTTCCCCGCCGCCCTCCGCGACCGCATCCACGTGTTCGGCCGATGACCAGCGACCACTCCGACGTGCTGATCCTCGGGGCGAGCTTCGCCGGCATCGAGCTGTACCACCAGCTGCGCCGCAGCGCGGCCGGCCGCAAGCTCTCGATCACGATCGTCGATCGCCAGCCCGCGCACGGCTACATCCCGCTGTGCCAGGAGCGGCTGGTCCTGCGCCTGCCGCCCGCGCAGAGCCTGCTGCCGACCCAGCGCTGCGTGACCGCGCCAGGCACCCGCTACCTCGTCGACGAGGTCACCGGCCTCGACGCCGACCACCAGGTCCGCCTCGCCTCGGGCGCCCGCCTGTCCAGCCGCTTCCTCGTCATCGCCCTCGGCTCGGCCCTGGCACCCCCGCCGCAGCTCCCGGGCCACGAACACCTGCTCGGCTACAAGCTGGCCGACGAGTTCGCGGCGAGCCAGCCGCGCCTGCTCGCCGCGCTCGCACAACCAGCCCAGCTCGTCGTGATCGGCGGCGGCATCAGCGGGGTCGAGCTGGCCGGCGAGCTCGCCGGCCTCGCCCGCGTGCGCCCGCCCGGCACCCACGCGCCGGGCGTCACCCTCGTCGACGCCGGCGAGCGCCTGCTCGGCAACCTGACCGAAAGGGCAGGCCGTATGGCCGCCCGCCAGCTCGCCGCGCAAGGCGTCGCGCTGCGCCTGCAGACCCGCGTCCTCGCGGTCCATGAGCGCGGCCTCGAGCTGCAGACCCGCGGCGGCGCGCCCGAGACCCTCGCCCACGACCTGGCCTTTTGGGCAGGTGGCGTGCGCCCGGCGCCCGTGCTGGCCGAGCTCGGCCTGCCGCGCACCGCCAGCGGCTTCCTCGCAGTCGGCCCGACCCTGCAGTGCCACCCGGAGCGCGTCGACTCGCCGGTCTTCGCCTGCGGCGACGCGGTGCGGGTCATCGGCGGCGCCGGCGAGTGGCCGACGATGCAGCGCGCGATCGAGTGCCTGTGGCAGGCCAAGGTCGTCGCCCACAACCTCGTCGCCCTCGCCACCGCCCCGGCGAACCGCCGCCCCGCCCTGCGCCCGCACAGCCTCACCGCGGACTTCCCCCACGGCGTCAGCATCGGCGCCGCGTCGATGATCGTGTACGGGCGCCTCGCCGTCGAGCTCGGCCCGCTCGGCGTGTGGTTCCGCCGCTTCCTCATGCGCCAGTACTTCCGCCGCTACGGCGCGAGCATCTCACCGACGCAGTGATCCATCGGACCCTGCCGCGACGCTCACCCCCGCGACGCCACCGGACCCGCTGCTGCGAACGGTCCAACCCAAACCCCGCGCCTCGCTTCACACCGCGTCGCCGCAGGGGCCCGGTCTGCGTCGCTGACCTTCGCTACCCCGTGACAAATCGCGCGCGGCGCTGCGGATCGTCCGGACCAGAGTTTGGGCATGCTCGCGGCCCATGAAGCTCCGTACCCCGCTGTCCCTGCTGCTGCTGCTGTCCGCCTGCGGTGATTCCGGCGACCTGAGCACCTCCGGTGCCTCCTCGACCGGCAGCACCGCCAGCACCGCCGACGCGAGCACCAACCCGGGCGACACCAGCGCGACCAGCGACACGCCGACCACCGCCGCCCCGAGCACGAGCAACACCAGCGGCTCGGCCAGCGCCAGCGCCAGCGAGGCCAGCACCGGCGAGCTCCCGGGCACCAGCACCGGCGAGCTCCCAGGCACCAGCACCGGCGCCATCGACGAGACCACCGGCGGCGGCGACACCACCACCGGAGGCCCCGACGAGCTCTACGACCCCAACCTCGACGGCCCCTGGCAGATCAAGAACCTCAAGGGCAAGTACATGGTCGACGGCGTCAGCGTCGCTACCGACGCCTACTACCCGAGCGGCGGCCCCGAGCCCGGCCCCTACCCGGTCGTGCTGATCGCCCACGGCTTCCAGCTGCCGCCGACGCAGTACAGCAAGTACGCCCAGCGCCTCGCCACCCACGGCTACGTCGCGCTCACCGTCGACTTCCAGGCCGGCCTGTTCAACCCCAACCACGTCGCCTACGCCAAGCAGGTGGTCGGCGGCATCGACCACGTCACCGGCGACCCGACCCTCGGGCCGATCGCCGACACCAACAACGTCGGCCTCAGCGGCCACTCGCTCGGCGGCAAGCTCTCGATCTTCGGCGCCGTGATGGACAACCGCGTGCGCGCCAGCATCACCCTCGACCCGGTCGACAGCGCGACGATGTGCAACCCGCAGAACTGCCCCGACGTCAGCGACATGCTGCCGATCGACATCCCGCTCGGCTTCGTCGGCGAGACCCTCGACGGCGACGGCGGCTTCATGCCCTGCGCCCCCGCGGCCGACAACTTCCTCACCTACTACAAGAACGCCAGCAGCCCCGCCCTCGCGGTCACCGTGCTCGGCGCCAACCACATGAGCTTCGTCGACGACGTCGCCGGCTGCGGTGTCATCTGCGGCTTCTGCAAGATGCCGACGCTCACCAACAAGGTCGTCAACGACCTCGCGCGCGCCTACGTCGTCGCCTTCTACAGCCGCTGGCTCAAGGACATCCCCGGCTACGACACCTACCTCACCGGCGACGAGGCGAAGGTCCGCTACGTCGACACCAAGCTGGTCACGATCGCCAGCAAGTGAGGCCCGGCAGCGGTCGACCCGGCGCGGCCGCTCGCGCCGACGGCAGGCTGGTCACCCGTGAGGCTCACCCGAGCTTGCCGGGCCGCAGGCCGTTGTAGGCCTCGTGGGTCATGCACGCCAGCGGCCGCAGCCGGCCGCCCTCGTCGCGCAGGACCAGCCGGTGCCCGCGACCGACCGGCACGCTGATGATGTTGCGGTCGCTCTCCCAGCGCTTGCCCCCGAGGCTGGTGTACGGCTCGCCGTCGGCGAGGCGACGCAGCAGCTCGCGCGCCTTCTGCACGCGCTCGCGCGTCTGCAGGTCGCGCAGGTCGATCGGGTCGGCGGCGAAGCTGGCCTCCCAGGCCTGCCGCTCCCGCTGCCGCTGCGCCGCCTCGGCCTCGGCGCTGGCCTGCCGCGCCGCCGCGCCCGCCTGCCGCGCCGCCGCCTCCGCCGCCTCCTGGGCGCAGCGATGACAGTACTGGCCCTTCCCGCTGTGTCCGCACGAAAAGCTTCGCCTCGCCATCCCATCCCCCTTCCCCTTCTCCTCGTATCACCGCCCCGAGCGCCCGTCGCCAGCGTCGATCTCCGACCCCAGCAAACCCCCGAGCAGCGCGCCCCAGGGCCCGAGCACGAAGGCGCCGAGCAGCCCGCCGAGCAGCGTGTGGCGCAGGCCGCCGGTCCGCGCGGCAGGCGCGACAGCCACCGCGAGCGGCCGCGCCGCGAGCTGCAGACTGGCCTTTCGGACAGGTCCCATGAGACAGGCGCTGCACGCCGGCCGCATGGCGCTCGCGTCGATGTCCCAGGCGCCCCGCACGGCCGCCCGCGCGTAGCCGCCGAACGCCAGCTTGCGCCGACAGCCGTGGCAGTAGCCGCGGGTCGTGCCATAGATCTGCCGCAACACATCGAGCTCGCAGGTCGTCGACGGATCCTTCATACACGCGGGCGTAGCACGGCCGACGCGGCCCGCCTGATCTGCGCCAGACCACGCCGAAGATCCCGCGCTGTGGCCCCCAGGACCGCGAATTCCGGCGATCTGAAGCGCGCACCCCCGCGCCGTTCGCAGGTGGCCTTCGGGACAGGTCCGCGGCCAATTTCGTGGCCAATTTCGTGGCCAATTTCGCGGCCAATATCGCGGCCAAATTCGCCGCCCCTGAGGACGCCCGCGCGGCGACAATTGGCGAGCCCCCGCGGACCGTTGTTCTGACCCCTCGCTCGCGCGGACGCAGCGCGGTAGCTTCGTCGACGATGGACCTGCGTGAGCGAGCTGCGAGGATCGTGACGATCGTCCGGGGCGAGGGCCGCACCCGCGAGGCCGCGACCCAGGCGGTGCTCGTCGAGCTCGAGGCCGCCGAGCCACGCGAGGCCGAGCTCAGCTGGAAGCGCCAGCTCGGCGCCCTGCTCGAGCTGACCCGCGGCCAGGGCCTCGAGCAATGGAGCCTCGAGCAGACCCTGCGTCGCGTCACCGAGCTCGCGGTCGACACCCTCGGCGTCGCGCGCATGAGCGCGTGGTTCTTCAACGCCGACCAGTCGGTGCTCGCCGCCGCCGACGTGTTCGAGGCGGCCACCCGCCTGCACAGCGCCGGCGCCCGCCTCGACCGCAACGACTTCCCCCGCTACTTCGCCCTGCTCTCCGACGCCCGGGTGCTCGCGGTGCGCGACGCCTCCCACGACCCCCGCTCGGCCGAGTTCGCCGCGATCTACTTCGCCCAGGCCGGCGTCAGCTCGACCCTCGACGCGCCGGTGCGCTGGCAGGGCGTTCCCACCGGCGTGCTGTGCTGCGAACACTCCGGCCCGCTGCGGAGCTGGCGCGACGACGAGATCAGCTTCATCGCCTCGCTCGCCGACGCCGTCAGCCTCGCGCTCGAGGCCGACCACCGCCGCCGCACCGAGCAAGCCCTGGCCGAGAAGCTCGCCCTCATCGAGGCCCAGCAGGCGGCCCTGCACGGCCTGCGCTCGCCCGTGCTCGAGCTGTGGGACGGCGTGCTCGCGCTTCCGCTCGGCGGACCCCTCGACGCCAGCCGCGGCGCCGCGCTGCTCGCGTCGCTGACCGCCGCGCTCGCCGATCGCCGCCCGGCCTTCGTCCTGCTCGACCTCAGCGAGCTCGAGCGCATCGACGCCGACACCAGCGCGGCGCTGGCCGCGATGGTCCGCGCCGCCGCCGAGCACCACGCCCAGTGCGTCCTCGCCGGGGTCCACGGCGAGCTCGTGCCCGCCGAGCTGCGCGGCCTGGTGACCACGAGCAGCCTCAAGACCGGCCTGCAGCACTGCATCAAGCGCCCGCGCTGAGCTGCCCCGAGAGACATGTCGATAACATGTCCCTCGGGACATACTCGCACCCGCGAACAACCTGCCCCTCGGGGCAGGTACACGCTACGGCAAGTGTTCGGTCGCCGGCGCATCGGACGAGGCCGGCGCGTCCCCGACGAGCGCCGCCCGCACCCACGCCGCCAGCTCGAGCGGCCCCGCCGGCGGCAGCCCCCGCCGCAGCTCGGCCAGCCCGCGCGCCACCGCGGCGAGGTCCGGATGGCGGTCCTCGGGGCGCCGCGCCAGGCAGCGCCGCAGCAGCGCCGCCAGCTCGGGCGGCAGACCGACGAGATAACCCGCGGGCAGCTCGGCCCTGCGGATGTTGTCGAGGGTCGGCAGCGGCCCCTCGGCGGCCGCGTCGAAGGGCCGCGTCCCGACCAGCAGCTCGGCGAGCGTGACCCCGAGGCTGAATTGATCGCTGCGCGCGTCGACCGTGGCCCCGCTGGCCTGCTCCGGCGAGAGGTACGCGAAGGTGCCCTTGACCAGGCGGCCCCAGGTCACGTCGCCGAGCGCGGTCGCCTTGGCGATGCCGAAGTCGGCGAGCTTCACCTCGCCGGCGCGCGAGAGCAGGATGTTGCGCGGCCCGAGGTCGCGGTGGACCAGGCCCAGCGGGCCGCGCTCGTCGCCCAGCGTGTGCACGTGCGCCAGGGTCAGCGCGACCTGCTCGCCGATGTGCAGCGCGAGCACCCGCGGCAGCGGCCGCGCCCGCGTGAGGGCGGCGAGGTCGGCCCCGTCGACGTGATCCATGCACAGGAAGTAGATCCCGCCCTCGAGCCCGAGCTCGTGCACCTGCACGAGCCCCGCGTGGGCGAAGCGAGCCCCGAGCCGCGCCTCCGCGATCAGCAGGCGCTCGAGGTCGGCGCGGCCGCGGTGCTCGCGACGCAGCAGCTTGATCGCCACGATCTTCTCGAAACCACTGGCCCCGTAGCGGACCGCGAGGTGCACCTCGGCCATCCCGCCCTGGCCGATCCGCCGCAACAATCGGTACGGCCCGAGCGTCGCCGGCAGGTCCCCCTCGCGCATCAGTTGATATGCTACGCGCATTCACCCCGCGAGCTCCAGCGTGGCGACCATCGCCCTCGAGCACCCCGACCACCCGGGCCACCGCGGACGCGTCCGCTGCCAGCTCATCGTCGTCGACGGCCCCGACATGGGTCGCGCCGTCCCCCTCGGCCCCACTGCGGTCACCGTCGGCAGCGACCGCGCCTGCACCCTCCCGCTCGGCGACACCGGCGTCTCGCGCCAGCACCTGCGCGTGCGCGCCGAGCCCGACGGCCAGTTCCTCGTCGAGGACCTCGGCAGCACCAACGGCACGCTCTACGAGGGGGCGAAGCTGAGCGCGCTGCAGGTGCCCGCCGGGGCGACGCTGCGGATCGGTCGCAGCACCCTGCGGATCCAGCCCGAGCCGCACGAGCTGCAGATCGAGCCCAGTCGATCGCAGCGCTTCGGCGAGCTGTTCGGCGCCAGCCTGGTCATGCGCGAGGTCTTCGCCGTGCTCGAGCTGGCCGCCGCCTCCGAGGTCACCGTGCTGCTCGAGGGCGAGACCGGCACCGGCAAGGAGCTCGCCGCCCGGGCGATCCACGAGGCCAGCGCGAGGCGTCGCGGGCCCTTCGTCGCGGTCGACTGCGGCGCCCTCCCGGCCAACCTCGTGGAGAGCGAGCTGCTCGGCCACGTGCGCGGCGCCTTCACCGGCGCCCTCCAGGCCCGCCGCGGCGCCTTCGCCCGCGCCGACGGCGGCACCCTCTTCCTCGACGAGCTCGACGCCCTCCCGCTCGACCTCCAGCCCCGCCTCCTGCGCGCGCTCGAGATGCGGACGGTCAGGCCGGTCGGCGGCGACGCGGAGCAGCCGGTCGACGTGCGCGTGGTGGCGGCGGCCCAGCGCGACCTGGCCGCCGCGGTCGCCGGCGGGGCCCTGCGCCCCGACCTGTACTACCGCCTCAGCGTCGTCCGCGTCAGCCTGCCGCCGCTGCGAGCCCGCCGCGAGGACATCGCCCCGATCGTCCGCGCTCTGCTGCAGCTGCGCGGGCTCTCGCCGGAGCACATCGAGGGCCCGGCCCTGGCCCGCCTCGCCGCGCAGGCCTGGCCCGGCAACGTCCGCGAGCTGCGCAACGCGGTCGACCGCGCGATCGCCCTGTCCCCCGGCGCCCGCAGCTTCGCCGAGCTGCGCTGGCACATGCCTGTCCCCGGGGACAGATCCGAAACCAGCGAGCCGGAGCTCGCGCTCGATCAACCCTACGCCGCCGCCAAGCAGGCGCTGCTCCACAGCTTCGAGCGCCGCTACCTCCGGGCCCTGATGGACCGCGTCGACGGCAACATCTCCGCCGCCTCGCGTGCAGCCGAGCTCGACCGCAAGCACCTGCGCACCCTGCTGCGCAAGCACGGGCTCGTGCCTGGCGATGAAGACGACGGCTCCGCATAGCTATCTGGCGGGAGCGAAGAATCCGGGGCTCGGATATCTGAAATCCCCAACATATCGACATATCGACATATCGACATATCGACATATCGCGCATCGAGTCTCCACGTGATCTCTCGACCTCGCCACACCCACGTTCAGCCGGGCGACGTCACCCGAGCACCGACAAGCGGGGCACCGACGCTGTCCGCCCGGGGAGCAAGGGGCCGATGGCGAGGGCGCAGCGGGAGGACCCGGGGCTCGCGCGCAGACGCCCCTCGGCCCTCCACCGTCGATAACAAAGGGTCGGTGAAAGCACCCGAGAGATCACGACAGATGGGCGGCGAGCACGTGCCCCGGGAGGACCCGCGTCGCAGGGCCCCACAGCCGTCGGCCCCCGCTCCCCGGCCCAGATATCCAAGCCCCGCGCACCCAGGTATCCGGGTCCCGCGCCCTCCAATCACGAGAAAGCCAGAGCTACACCCGCTCGAACACCAGCGCCGACCCCATCCCGCCCGCCGCGCAGGCCGAGATGAGCCCGAACTGCGCCCCCTTGCGCGCCAGCTGATCGAGCAGCTGCAGCACGAGGCGCCCGCCCGTGGCCCCGAAGGGGTGGCCGAGGCTGATGCTGCCGCCCCACTGGTTGACGAACTCCGGGTCGACCTCGCCGACCGCGGAGCTGCGGCCGAGCTTGTCCTGGCAGTACTTCGCCGACGCGAGCCCGTGCAGGTTGCTGAGCACCTGGGCGGCGAAGGCCTCGTGCATCTCGATCACGCCCATGTCGCGCAGCCCGAGGCCAGTCTGGTCGAGCACCCCGGCGACCGCGCTGACCGGGCCCATGAGCAAGTGCTCGAAGGGGTCGATCGCGGTGTAGTGGTAGCCGCGCAGGACCCCGAGGATCGGCCAGCCCTCCGCGCGCGCGACCTCCTCGGCCGCCAGCAGCACCGCCGAGGCGCCGTCCGTCAGCGGCGAGGCGTTGCCCGCCGTCACCGTGCCGAAGTCGCGGTCGAACACCGGCTTCAACTTCGCCAGCTTCTCCTCCGTCGTGTCATCGCGCGGGTGGTCGTCCCGCTCGACCATCGCCAGCTCCCTGCCCTTCGGGACAGGTACCGGCACGACGCGCGCGGCGAACTCACCCGCCTGCCAGGCCGCGACGGCGCGGGCGTGGCTGTTGGCGGCGAAGCGGTCCTGGGCGTCGCGGCGGATGCCGAAGTCCTTGGCCATCTTCTCGGCGGACTGGCCCATCGTCTGTCCGGTCGAGGGCTCGGCGATCGCCGGGGCGACCGGCGCGAGGTCCTGCAGGCGCACGCTGCGGAACGCCCGCAGGCGGTCGCCGACGCTGCGCGCCTTGCTGGCGGTGAACAGCGCGTCGCGGAACTTGCGTCCGTAGAGGATCGGGACATCGCTGAGGGTCTCGGCCCCGCCAGCGAGGATCACGTCGGCCTTGCCGAGCGCGATCTGATCGGCCGCCGAGGTGATCGAGTGGTTCGAGGAGATGCAGGCCTGGCTCACCGTGTAGGCCGGCACGCCCATCGGGAAGGCCGCCTCAAGGCCGATCTCGCGGGCGATGTTCGGCGCGCCGACCGGGGCCGAGACGATGCCGAAGATGATCTGGTCGACGCGCTCCGGGCGGATACCGGCGCGCAGCATGGTCTCCCGCGCCGCGACGGCCCCGAGCTGGACCGCGGACCGGCGGATGAAGGCGCCGCCGGCCTTGCAGAAGGGCGTGCGGGCGCCGGCGATGACGGCGACATTGCGGATCGTTCGGGCGTTCATGCGTGGTCTCCCTGGCCGATATCGAAACTGGTGAAGTTCTTGCCCTCGCGGGCGAGGCGGACGAGCAGCTCCGGGGCGTTGTAGGTCGCGCCGTGCCGCTCGCGCAGGACGGCGAGGCGGGTCAGCACGGCGCCGGGGCCCATCGCGTCGAGGTGGCGGAAGGGACCGCCGCGCATCGGCGGGTAGCCGAAGCCGAACACCGCGCCGATGTCCCCGTCGCGCGAACTCTGCACGATGCCGGCCTCGAGGCAGCGCACCGCCTCGAGCGCGGCGATCAGGGTCAGCCGCTCGCCGAGCTCCTCCGGGTGGCTCTCCTCCGCGATCGCCTGGCGCCCGGCGAAGTAGCCGTAGACCGCAGGGTCGATGTGCTTGCGCTCGCGGCGGGCCAGCAGACCGCGCTGCTCGGGCGGATAGACGTAGAAGCCGCGGCCCGTCTTGCGACCGAAGCGCTTCTCGGCGAGGAACTGGTCGACGGTGTCGGGCACGTGGATGCGCTCCGGGAACGCGGCCGCGAGGGTCTTGCTGACCTTGGCGCCGACGTCGATGCCGACCTCGTCGAGCAGGGTGATCGGACCCACCGGCCAGCCGACCATGCGGGCGCCGCGGTCGACCGCCTCGATGCTGTGCCCGGCCTGGACCATCTCCAGCGCGGCCATGAGATAGAAGCCGAGCACGCGGGTGGTGTAGAAGCCCGGGCCGTCGTTGACGACGATCGGGGTCTTGCCGATCTGGGCCGCGTAGCGCAGGCAGGTGGCCAGCGTCTGCGGCGAGGTGTGCGGGGTCTTGACGATCTCCAGCAGCGGCATCTTGGACACCGGCGAGAAGAAGTGCAGGCCGATCACGCGGTCCTTGTGGACCAGGCGCTCGGCGATGGCGCCGATCGGCAGGGCCGAGGTGTTGCTGGCGAGGATCGTGGTCCGCGGGACCATCGCCTCGAGCTGGGCGAACACGTCCTGCTTGAGGCCCAGCGCCTCGGGCACCGCCTCGATGATGAGGTCCATCGTGTTGAAACCCGTGAGGTCGAGGCCGCCGCTGACCCGGCTGCGCGCCTTGAACACGTGGCGCTCACCGACGCTGCGGGCCCGGCGGTCGAAGTGGGCCTTGCAGTGCGCCAGCGCCTTCGCCAGCGGGTCGGCCGCGATGTCGCGGATGCGCGTCTCGATGCCCTTCTCGGCCGAGACCACCGCGATGTCGGCGCCCATGAAGCCGCCACCGACCATGCCGAGACGACGGACCTCGGCGCCCTCAACCCGGGCCCCCGCGGCGTCCAGCACCGGCTGCTTCTTGAGCGCGTTGCTGCGGCGAAACAGCGACACCAGCGAGCGCGAGGTGTCACCGACCGCGAGCTCGGCGAAGGCCGGCGGCTCGAGCTTGAGCGCCTCCTCGAGCGGCAGGCCGAGGCCCTTCTCGATGATGTCGAGGGCGACCAGCGGCGCGGGGTAGAGGCCGAAGGTCTTGCGCTCGACCGTCTTGCGGGCCTGACGAAACACCAGCGAGCGACCGAGCGGGTTCTTCTCCAGCAAGGTGCGGACGACGTCGCCGCGCGGCTGCAGGTGCGGCTGCAGCTTGCCCGCCGCGAGCTTGCCCGCCGCGGCGCGGGCCGCCGGCAGCAGGGCCTCCTCGGCGACGACCTGATCGACCAGACCCATGCGCCTGGCGGCGCGAGGGCGGATGTTGCGACCGGTGAGGATCATGTCCAGGGCCTCGCGCAGGCCGACCAGGCGCGGCAGCCGAGTCACACCACCGCCGCCCGGGAACAGGCCGAGCATCACCTCGGGCAGGGCGAGCACGGTCTTCGGCGAGTCGCTGCACACGCGATACGTGCACGCGAGGGCGAGCTCGAGTCCGGCGCCGAGGCAAGCGCCGTGGATCGCCGCGACGATCGGCACGCGCGCGCCGGCGATGCGCGCGAGGACCTCGTGACCGCGGCGCCCGAAGCCCTCGATCTCGCGGCGATCCTTCGCGTGCGCGAAGACCTCGACATCGGCACCAGCGATGAAGTTGTCACGCTTGCCCGAGATCAGGATGATGCCGGCCAGCCCCGGCGTGGCCTCGATGCTGGCGAACTGCTGCTCGACCTCGGCGAGCGCCTCGGGGGTGATGGTGTTGACCTTCTCACCGGCGCGGTCGATCGTGATGACCGCCAGACGCGGCGAGACCTCCGGCGGGTCGAGCGTGAGCGTGAACATGGCGCCGCGGACATTGGCGCGAGCGTACCGCCCGCGCAAGCGGAAAGTGACGGGAGCACCCCACACACGACGGCGAGCTCGACGAGCTGCGAGTGCACGCGGAGCGTGACAGGAGCAGCCGAGCTCGACGGCTTGCGAGACCCTGCCGCGCCCTCCGCTCACAGGCTCAGCGTGAACAGGTAGCTCGCCTCACGCGCGCGCAGACCGTCGAAGGCGAACGCCTTGCTGGCCCGCGCCTCGACGCACTGCCGCAGCTTGGCGTCGACGCCGACGCCGCGCAGCTCGACGCCGGTGACCTTGCCGCTCGCGGCGTCGAGGCGCACGAGCAGCGCGTAGCTGCGCCGCGGCGCCGCGCCGCAGTGGGCCTGGAGGTCGCGCTCTGCGGCCGACGCGATCGTCGGCAGCGTGCTGCGCGGACGCACCGGCATGAGGTCGCCGGGGTCCTCCGGATCCGGCGCGCGAGGCTTCGGCCTACGCGACTGGGACTGCGGCTGCGACTGCGGCTGCGGCGGATCGGCGGCGGCCGGCGGCGCTTCGGCCACCGGCGGCGCGAGCTCGGCCGCGGGCGGCTCCTCAGGCGGCGTCGCAGCCACCGTCGACTCGGCGGGCGGCGTCGCAGCCACCGTCGGCTTCTCCTCGGCAGGCTGCGCCGCGGCGGGCGACGACGCGGCGCCCGCTGACCGCCGCACCCGCGAGGTCGCGAGGATCGCCGGCGTGTCGTCGGACTCGAGGTCGAGGCTCGGCCGCGACTCGGCGCGCCGCAGCAGCGCCGCGAACGCGAACACAAACACCATCGCGGTGCAGCTGGTCGCCACGATCGTCCACCAGCGCAGCAGCGGGCCGACACGACCCTCCCGCTCGTCGGCGGTGTCGTGCAGGTCCGGCACGACCCGCAGCGCCACCGGTGCCGGCGCAGGCACAGCCGCGGGCGTCGGCGCCGAACGTAGCCGGCCCCGGCCACCCGGTGAGCCGGCGTGCAGCAGCTCCGCCAGCGCCTGGCCGAACGCGACCGCGGTCGGGAAGCGCTTGTGCGGCTCGAAGGCGATCGCCCGCAGCACCAGCGCGTCGAGGCTCGGCGGGATCCCCCCGCCCGGGTTGGCCTGCGAGGGCGGCAGCGGGTCGTATGGGTGGGCCGCGCCCGGCTGCTCGTACCAGCGAGCCGGGATGTCGCCGGTGAGAAACTCGTAGAGCATGATGCCCGCCGAGTAGAGGTCGACCCGCGGGTCGCTCACCGGCCCGCCGAACTGCTCCGGCGCCATGTAACGCGGCGTGCCGAGCACGAACTCGGGCTGCGTGCGCGGGTGGTCGCCGCTCATCTCGAAGCCCGGCAACACCTTCACGATCCCGAGGTCGAGCAGCTTTAAGAAATCGCCGTCGGGCCGCTGCTCGAGGATGCAGTTGCCGGGCTTGATGTCGCGGTGCACCACGCCGCAGTCGTGCAAGGTGCCGAGCGCCTTCAGCAGCTCGCGGACGATCGACACCGCCTGCGTCCACGGCAGCGGCTGACGCGGCTGCTCGGGCCCGGTCGGCCGCAGCAGCGACTGCAAGGTGACGCCGTCGACGTGCTCCATCACGAGGTAGAGCAGCGGCGGCTGGGCGACGTCGCAGCGCCCCTGATCGATGATCTTCACCACCCGATCGCGGTACGGCCCGTCGAGCTTGGCCGCGACCTTGACCTCCTGCAGGAAGCGGTCGACGTTGCCAGGGTTCAGCCGCCGCTCCGGGTTCAACACCTTGATCGCCACCCTGCGCTTGAACATCCGCAGGTCGTGCGCGACATACACCGTCGCAAACGCGCCCGCGCCGATCTTGCGCGTGAGCTGGTAGCGCTGGTTCAGCGTGCGGCCGGAGAAGTCGTAGTCGGACATGGGCTGAATGTGGGGAGGTCAGTCGCTGGCCTCGGACGCGCCGCGCACGAGCGGGGCGACCACACACGTGAGCACCGCGCCGGCGAACACGCCGAGGCTGGCCTTGCGCGGGGTGCTGGGGGCGAGAGATCGGTACATCGGGGCTCCGTTGTTCGGCAGCGGGGACGCGGGTGTTGCGGGCTCAGAAGGTACCGTCCTTCAGGACATCCCGCCGCTCACCCGAGCGCCCGCCGCAGCCGCGCCGGCAACCGCGACTCCCAGCCCGGCCGGGCCAGCGCAGCCAGATCCGTCCCGGCGTGCGTGTTCCACAGCAGCACCGGCCCGGCCTGCCCGGCCGCCAGATCGGCCTGCATCGCCGCCGCACACTTCCCGGTGTAGGTCGTCTCGAGCAAGCACCCATTCGCCGTCGCCAGGGCCACCACCCGCTCGCCCGCCGGCGTCGGCACCGCGTACCCCGGCCCGACCTGCGAGTGGTCGATCGACCACCCGACCTTCGCCCGCCGCAGCAGCCCGCGCCAGCCCTCCGCCGCCAGCTCCGCGTGCAGCCCCGCCGCCAGCAGCTCGCGCCACACCTGCCCGACCATCCGGCCCCACGAGCCCGCCCCCAGCAGCACCGGCTCGACCGCCGAGACCACCTTGAGCTGCGTCGACACCCCCGCCAGCGCCAACCCGAGCACCAACCCCGCCGAGCTCGCCGCCGATCCCCCGGTCATGTAGATCGCCGCCGGCCGCGGCAGCTTGCCCGCGTCGATCTGCCGCCCCAGCTCGAGCCCCGCCTCCACGAAGCCGAGCCCGCCGAGCCCGTTGCTCCCGCCCGCCGGCATCCACGCGCCGATCCGCGGCGGCCGGGCCCACAGGTAGTAGCGGAGCCCGGCCCACGGCAACCCGATCCGCGTCCGCACCGACCACACCCGCGCCCCCGTCGAGACGAACGCCGCCAGCGTCTCGCGCACGTGCGGCGTGAACACCTGGTCGAACATCAGCCCATGCGCCTCCCGCCCCTGCTCGCGCAGAAACAGCGCCAGCGACAGCAGGTGGTGACTGCCCACGCCCCCGAGCGACACGATCGGCCCGTCCCCCGCGTAGCGCGGGCTCGCCAGCAACCACTCGAGCTTGCGCACCTTGCCGCCGCCGTACAGCCGCGAGGTCTGGTCGTCGCGCTTGACCCACACTTCAGCGCCGCCGACGTCGAGCCACGGCGCCCGCTCGACCGGCGTCGGCAATTCCGCCAGCGCCAGCCGAGGCGGCGGTCTGGCGACGAAGGCCGCGAGGTGATGATCGGCGCGCAGCGGCACGGGCGGCACCTATACCACCACCCTCGTCGTCCCGCTCCACCCACCCGACCGACCGCCAACCCCTCATCGCCCACCCGACCGACCCCGTCCGGACCACGTTCACCCGCGACCCGCGTCCCGGTCGCCCGCGCCCGCACGGATCTGGCGAGACTTCCGGAGATTCATGTAGGCTTCCCCGCGATGCAGAAGCCCTGCCCATTTTGCGGCGAGATGATCCAGAGCGTCGCCGTCAAGTGTCGCTACTGCGGCGAGTGGATCGATCCGTCGCGCCGCCCCGAGGCCGCCGAAGCCGTCGCACCTGCTGTCACACCCGCCGCCGCACCCGCCGCCATCGCGGCCCCCGTCGAGCCCGCCCCCGTCGAGCCCGCCTCGATCACGCCCTCCGTCGCGCCCGCCTCCCTCGCGCCCACCTCCCTCGCGCCCTCCCCACCCGCGCCGCCCGCCTGGTCCCCGCCGCCCGCCAACGCCCCGGCCGGCCAGGACACCCTCGGCGGCACCATGAAGGGCCTGCCCGTGCGCTCGTTCTACGAGCCCGCCCAGGAGTCCGGCCTGCACGCCGCCGCGACCAGCAACCTGAGCTCGCGGACAGGTCCTTTGGCACCTGTCCCAACGAACCTGTCCTTCGCGCCAGCCAACGCCCCGAGCCCGGCCCCCGCGAGCGTCGCCCCCGCGAGCCCGCCGCCCGTCCCCAGCTCGCGCCTCGACGACTTCGAGCGCCGCTTCCTCGGCGGCGACGACCTCCCCGCCGACGACCCCGGCGACGACGACCCCTTCCTCAGCCGCACCGCCCCGACCCCGCCGCCCCCGCCCTGGGGCCTGATCGCCGCGGTCGTCGGCGGCGTCGCCCTGATCGCCGTCCTGCTGTTCAAGGACACCCTCTTCCCGCCCGAGGCCCCGCCCGCGGAAGACCCGATCGCCGACACCAAGCTCGAGCCCACCCCCGCGCCAACCCCCGAGCCCGCCCCACCACCGGCCGACACCAAAGCCGCCACCAACCCCGACACCAAGGCCGAGCCCGCGCCGGTCGTGATCCCGCCGCCGGTCCCGGTCGACGCCGCCTTCAGCGACGAGCTCGCCAGAGCCCGCGCCGCCTACACCGCCGGCAAGATCAAGCCCGCCGCCGACGCCCTCGCCACGCTCGCCAAGCAGGCCCCCGACCACCCCGAGGTCCTCCTCCTCACCGCCCAGGTCCAGCTCGAGCAGGAGCAGCTCCCCGAGGCCCAGAAGACCGCCGACCGCTGCGTCCTCGTCGACCCCAAGCTCGCCGACTGCTGGCTCACCCTCGGCGTCCTGCGCCAGAACAACAAGGACAACCCCGGGGCCATCGCCGCCTACGAGGAGTACCTCAAGCTCGCCCCCGAGGGCCGCTACCACCGCGACGCGACCTCCCAGCTCGCCCGCCTCAAGCCCAAGTGAGCCCCGCCACGAGCCCTCAGCCCGCGGCCAGCTCCGCCTCGACCTGCTCGAGCTCCGCGACCCCGATCTCCCAGCGCCGCGTCAGATCCTCGAGCGTGTCCGCGTCCTTCTGATAGCCGTTGAGCAGCGACGCCCGCAGCTTGTCGTCCGCGTAGGTCGCCGGGTCCGCCAGCTGCGCGCTGCGCTGCTTCTGCGCCGCCTCGAGCCCGGCGATCCTCGCCTCCATCTCGGCCACCTTCTTGCGCAGCGGCCCGAGCACCTTGTTGCGCTCGTTGCGGAGCTCCGCCTCGCGCCGCCGGTCCTTCTGCTTCGGCGCCTCCGCGACCACCACCGCAGCCGGCTTCCCCTTCCCCGCCACCACCTGCACGTGGGTCGGCCGCGCCGCCTGCAGCGCCTTCTCCCCCTTCACGCCCGCCTCCGGCTCGCCATCCCGCCGCCTGCGGCAGCTGTCCATGTACTCGTCGAGCGTGCCCGGATAGGTCTCGACCTTCCCCCCGCTCACGTCCCAGATCCGCGTCGCCAGCTTGCGCACGAAGCTGCGGTTGTGGCTCACGAACAGCAGCGTCCCGTCGTAGCTCTTGAGCGACTCGGCCAGCGCCTCGCTCGAGTCGAGGTCGAGATGGTTGGTCGGCTCGTCCATCAGCATCACGTTGCCCGGCCGGATGATCAGCCGCGCCAGGGCCACCCGCGCCCGCTCGCCGCCCGACAGCACCCGCACCTTCTTGTCGACGTCGTCCCCGCTGAACAGGAAGGCCCCGAGGATGCTGCGCACCCGCGTCTGCCCGGCCGCCGGGTCCTCCGCCGCGACCTCCTCGAACAGCGTGCGGTCCGGCCGCAGCGTGTCCGCGTGGTGCTGCGCGTAGTAGCCCACCTTCACGCGATTACCGAAGCTGATCGTCCCGGCCTCGATCGGCAATTCGCCCGCGATCGCCCGCAGCAGCGTGGTCTTGCCGGCCCCGTTCACGCCGATGATCCCGATCTTCTCGCCCCGCCGCACCGTCAGGTCGACGTCCGCCAGCACCACGTGATCACCGTACGCCTTGCGCAGCCCCTCGACCCGCAGCACCACATCACCGGCCCGGTCGCAGGGCGGGAACTCGAAGCGCATCACCTGCCGCCGCGTGAAGGTCTTGACCTCCTCCATCTTCTCCAGCGCCTTGACCCGGCTCTGCACCGCCGCCGCCTTGGTCGCCTGGGCCCGGAAGCGCTCGATGAACTGCTCCGTCTTCTCGCGCTCGCGCGCCAGGTTCTTGGCCCGGTTCTCGAGCAAAACCTCCTCCTCGGCCCGCTGCTTGAGGTACCCCTCGTAGTTGCCCGAGAACTGCCGCACCCCCTCCGGCTCGAAGCTCACCACCCGACCGATCTGCTCGTTCAAAAATTCGCGGTCGTGCGACACCAGCACGAAGGCCCGCTGATAGCGCTTCAGATACGCCGCGAACCACGCCACCGAGGGCAGGTCCAGGTGATTGGTCGGCTCATCTAACAGCAGCAGGTCCGGCTGCTGAAACAGCAGCGCCGCCAGCACCGCCCGCATCTTCCACCCGCCGCTGAACTCGCCGAGGTCGCGCGCCGAATCCGCCGCCACAAAGCCCAGGCCCGCCAAAATCCGCAGCGCCTCGTGCTCGGTGAAGTGCGCGTCGAAGTGAGCGACTCGCTCGTGCACGTCGGCCAGCCGCTCCGCCAGCTCCATCAACCGCTCCTGCTCGGCCTCACCGTCCCCGCCCGCCGCGAGCGCCGCCTCGAGCCCGGCCTGCGCCTCGTGCAGCGCCGCCTCCGTCTCCGCCAGCCGCGCGTCGAGCTCGGCCCGCCCCGGCACGCTGTTGACCACGAAGTTCGCCAGCGTCTGCCCGCCCTCGACCACCAGGTCCTGCGCCAGGTAGCCGACCCGCACCCCGCGAGCGAAGCGCAGCGAGCCCTTGTCGTAGCTCTGCTGCCCCGCCAACATCCGCAGCAACGAGGTCTTCCCCGACCCGTTGGGCCCGATGAGCCCGATCCGGTCGCTCGCGCCGATCCGCAGGTTCAGGTCCGCGACGATCGTCTTCTGACCGAAGCCGAGTGACAGCGAATCGAAGACGACCAGGCTCACGGGCGCGGGTTATAACAGCGTCCCCGCCGCACCAGAAGCCCCATGCCCGACCTCGACCGCGAAACCCTCGAGCGCCTGCGCCGCGGCCTCCCGCTCCGCCTCGACCGCAGCGGCCAGTTCCACCTCGGCGACGACCCGATCTCCCACCCCCGCATCCGCGCCGCCTTCCTCGCCGGCCTCGACGAGGCCGACAGCGGCGAGCCCACCCTCCACCTCGGCGAGCAGTGGTGTTACCTCACGGTCGACGACTGCCCGCTGCGCGCCACCGCCGTCCTCCGCGCCCCCGACGACACCCCGCAGCTGCGCCTCGACGACGGCCGCACCCTCCCCCTCGACCCCAGCACCGTCGTCGAGGACCCCACGGGCCTGCGCGCCACGGCCCCCGCCCGCCGCAGCGGCCGCCCGCTCCGCGTCCGCCTGTCCAACACCGCCGCGATGGACCTCAGCGCCTGGCTCGAGGACGAGGCCACCCTCGTCGTCGCCGGCCAGCGCCACCCCATCGCTCGGGTCCCCCGCGTCGCCTGAGCGCTACTTCCGGAAGCGCACGTGGAAGTGGTCCTTGTGGCCCTTCCAGTGGCGGATGATCCCGTAGTTGCGCCCGCGGCCGCGTGGGTACTGGAACAGCACGTCGAGCGTGCTCTCGCCGACCTTCTGCTTCTTCGCGTGCTCGTACAGCAGCTTCTGCAGCCCGTAGTCGAGGAACACCGAGCGCACGTCATCGGTGTCGACGAAGGCCTTGATCAGCGCCCAGGTGCGGGCCACGTCGAGGTTGTCGACCCGCCCGGTGCGAAACCTCGTCTCGTTGGCGTCCTCGCCCTTGAGCACGAGACCGATGTCGACATCGATCCCCTTCTGGTGCGACTTGTGGCCCTTGAGCGGCCCGCCGCCGCGGGCGCTGATGTCCCCCACGTGCACCTGCGGCCCGCCCTTGCCGGCCTTGCTCTGCTTGTAGCGCGACAGCGCCGCCTTGATCGCCTTGACCGACTGAGCTGTCCCATAGGCCAGGTGCGGGCGCTTGATGTAGTAGCTCTTGCCGGGCTCGAGCGCGACCCCGATCTTGAGCGTGCCGCGGTCCTCGTCCTTCGGCGCGAACTCTGGCAGCACCCCGCGGTCGACCACCAGCGTCAGCTCGTCGCCCGGCCGCAGGTCGCTCATGTTCTTCTCGAGCCGCCGATGCAGCGCGCCCGACTGCAGGCGCACGATCTCCTTGGCCAGCAAGCCGTACTTCTCGCCGATCTTCGACAGCGAGTCGTTCTGCTTCACCGTGTACGTGAACTCCTCGCGGTTACGCGGCGCGATCTCCGGGCACACGCGGATCTTCTTCCCGATCCGCAGCACGTTGATGTCGAGCTTGGGGTTCAGCTTCTTGATCGCGCTCACCCGCACGCCGTAGCGCGCCGCAATGCTGCTGACGATGTCCCCCTCGATCACCTCGTGCTCGTACACCGGCATGCGAAACTCGCAGGCCGCGTCGCCCTTGATCTTCTTCTTGCCCGCGTCCTTCTGCTTCTTCGCGTCTGACTTCGCCGGCTTCGCCTTCGCCGCGGGCCTGACCCGCGGCTTCGCCGGCTTCAGCTCGCGCAGATCGATCAGCTCCTCCTCTTGCTCCTCGGCCTCGCTGTCGATCTGATCCGGCGACCCGGGCGGCGGATCCTCGACCGGCTCCTCGGGCTCCGCGCTCGCCGGCGGCGCGGGCAGAGGCACGGGATAGTCCGCCCGAGCCGGCGTGGCCCCCCCGAGGACGAGCCCCAGCAGGAAGCAGTTGAGCGAGACGAGTGCGAGGCGAAGGCGCATGCGTGGCTCCGGTCACGAGCCCACGGGCCCGCGGGCAGCTAGACCCGGTGACACCTGCTTTATTCAGGCAGGCCCGGCATCCTGGCAAATTCACGGCCGCAGCGCGCCTGCCGCGAACTTCGCCGACCGGAGTTTTCTCGCGGCCCGGCCACGCTCTTTGTTATACCGACCAGCATCATGGACTCCGTCGTGATCCAGGGCGTCGAGCTGCGCCTGTCACCGCCCGACGATCTCGACTGGGAGTGGGTCGGACGACCCGAGCTGCGCCGCCAACTCCTCGCCGCGTGGATGGTCCTCGACGACCACGACCACGCCATGTCGCCCCGCCTCGTCGGCAAACCCGGCGTCGGCAAGACCACCCTCGCCGCCGCCGCCGCCAAGACCCTCGGCCTCCCGGTCTACGTGTTCCAGGCCACGATGGACACCCGCCCCGAGGACCTGCTCGTCACCCCCGTGATCGCCGACGGCCAGAAGCTGCGCTACATCGCCAGCCCGCTCGTCAGCGCCATGATCACTGGCGGCGTCTGTGTGCTCGACGAGGGCAACCGCATGAGCGAGAAGTCGTGGGCCTCGCTCGCCCCCCTGCTCGACCGCCGCCGCTACGTCGAGTCGATCGTCGCCGGCATCAAGATCCCCGCGCACCGCCAGTTTCGCGTGTGCGCCACCATGAACGACGACTCGAGCACCTTCGACATCCCCGAGTACATCCACAGCCGCCTCCAGCCGCAGATCCTCATCGACTTCCCCGAGCGCGACGAGGAGCTGGCGATCCTCCAGGCCAACCTCCCCTTCGCCCCCGCCCGCATCCTCCACTACCTCTCGGTGTTCCTCGAGCGCGCCCACGAGGAGGACCAGGCCTACACCGTCCGCGACGGCATCAACATCGCCCGCTACGCCCTCAAGCTCGGCAAGAGCGAGCCCCGCGGCGGCCTCGACATCAAGAAGCACGTCCGCCACGCCACCCTCCAGATCCTCGGCGAGGAGGCCCTCGAGTACCTCCCAGGCGAAGTCCCCGTCGACCCCACCCGCTGACCCACTCGCTGCCCCACTCGCTGACCCACTCGCTGATCCCACTCGCTGACCCACTCGCTGATCCCACCCGCTGACCCACTCGCTGCCCCACTCGCTGATCCCACTCGCTGACCCACTCGCTGATCCGCTCGCTGACCCCACTCGCTGACCCCCGGGACCTGTCCGGAGGCACATGTCCGAAGAGACAGCCCCCACCTACCGCCCGGCCTGGCCGGACCCGCTCGGCCTCAGCCGCGACGAGCTCGCCGAGCTCGGCCTCCTCCTCCCCGGCGTCGCCGTGCTCCCGGTCCTGCACGGCCGCCTCGAGTTCGCATGGATGGTGCGCAAGGCGATCGAGAAGCTCACCCCGACCGCCCTCGCCGTCGAGCTGCCCGAGAGCCTCGGTGAGCCGATCCGCCGCGCCGTCGCCCGTCTCCCGCTGCTCAGCGTCATCGAGTACCCCGACAGCGCCGGCCGCCCGCTCTACCTCCCGATCGAACCCGCCGACGCGCTGGTCGAGGCCGTCCGCCGCGGCCACGAGCTCGGCATCCCGGTCCACCTCGTCGACCGCGATGTCGACCAGTACCCCGCGATCCGCGATCGCCTCCCCGACGCCCTCGCCGCCGAGTCCGCCGGCGCCCGCAGCTTCCTGCTCACCGCCCTCGCCGCCGCCGAACACTCCCCGCGCGTCCCCGAGGACGACCTGCGCGAGCAGACCATGGCCTTCCACGTCGCCACCCTCGCCCGCGACCAACCCAGAGACGCCGTCATCCTCGTCGTCTGCGGCCTCCACCACGCCCGCGGCGTGGTCCGCCAGCTGTTCCAGCTCCTCGGCGAGCGCCACCCTCCCGCCACCCCGCTGCGTCGCGTCCGCCGCGACGGCGCCGTCCTCCACCACCTCAGCGAGTCCGCCAGCCGCGAGGTCCTCGCCGAGCTCCCCTTCGTCAACGCCGCCTACGAGCGCAGCCGCGGCACCGCACCGCCCTCCGCCCAGGGCCCCGCCCCCGCCGCCACGATCGTCGACCTGTTCACCCGCACCCGCCAGGCCCCGCGCGTCGACCCCTTCCGCAGCGCCGCCCCGCCCGAGCCGCCCGAGGACCGCCCGCACGCCACCGGCCGCATGGGCATGCTCCTCGCGCTGTGCCAGCAGGCCCGCAAGACCCACCGCGAGCGCACCGGCGAGGCCCTGCGCCCCGGCACCCTCCTGCAGCTCCTGCGCTACGCCTGCCGCTACGCCTACCTCGAGGGCGGCCTCGGCCCCGACCTCTACCAGCTCGTCATCGCCGCCCGCGGCTTCGCCGACGACAACTACGCCCACGAAGTCTGGGAGGTCGCCACCCACTACCCCTGGCAGACCAGCCGCCCCGAGTTCCCCCCCCTCGACCTCAGCCTCCGCGATCTCCACGACCGCGTCCGCACGATCCGCTTCCACCCGAAGACCCTCCAGCGCCGCCATCGCCTGATGCGCGTCATCAAGCCGCGACCCAAGGAGCGCCGCCCCGGCGAGTGGGCCGAACACTTCGACGGCGACAACCTCTGCTCCTACCCCCCCGAGGACCTCGCCCTCGAGCACTACGGCGCGTTCCTCCGCAAACGCACCGAACGCCTCCAATCCGCCTCCCAGACCGTCGTCGAGCCCTTCAGCACCAACCTCTACGACGGCGTCGACGTGCGCGAGACGGTCCGCAACTGGCACAGCGGCACGCTCTACGTCCGCCGTGAACTCCCGAGCCGCGGCAAACCCGGCGCCGTGGTCGTCATCTTCGAGGACGAGCCGCTCCACGTCGCCGAGCCCCGCTTCCCCTGGCACATGACCTGGCAGGGCGAACACGACGAGGAGGGCGACATGGCCCTCTACGCCACCGACCCCTTCGCCCGCGTCGTCGGCCCCGGCATCGGCCGCGCCCTCTACGGCGGCTTCCTGCTCACCCGCCCCCCGGGCACGATGTTCGGCGTGTGGGAGGACCCGTACTATCACGACGCCCGCAGCAAGGCCGAGCGCCTCCTGCTCGCCGCCCTCGACCACACCCCCGAGCGCGTGGTGGTCTACGTCTCCCCGACCCCGCCGCGCCCCGCCTTGCGCCAGCTGGCCCAGCGAATGGACCGCAAGATCGTCCACGTCCCCCTCGGTCAGCTCTCCCCGGTCACCCTCAAGCGCCTGCGCGTCTTTCATGTCCTCAGCGACCGCGCCGCCCGGGCCAGCGCGCGCGCCTTCATCCGCGACTAAAAGCACATCGATCGCCAGGCCCCACCACGGCCGAACCTGGCACCGAACCTATTGCCGAACTGGCCGCCGAATTGGCCGCCGAACTTGCCGCCGAAACTTGGCCCTGCCGCGCCCCTCGGCTATCTCTTGCCCGGTAAACTCTGCCTCTTGAACAAGGCCGCGGCTCCCCGCGTCCTTGCGGCCCGCGCAGCGGGCTGTTCCCGCTGTCTGCGTCAGCACCCCGCGTCGAGGACCGTCCATGAACACCAAGCAGCTTGTCTCCCACGTAGCCTCCCTCTGCGCCCTCATCTCGGTCGCGGCCTGTAACAACGACACCCCCACCGGCAACCTCGAGGTCTCGTTCCAGATCGGCAGCGGCGTCCCCTGCGACACCCTCGGGGTCGAGGACATCACGGTCAAGCTGGTCTCCGGCTCCGACCTCACCGCCGAGCCCACCGCCGAGGTCACCGTCGCGTGTGACGAGGGCAAGGCCCTCCTCACCTCCGTCGAGGTCGGCACCTACCACGTCGTCGTCGAGGGCACGGACTCCTCGAACACCGTCGTCGTCGACAACGGCCTCACCGCCATGGACCCGAACAACCAGGCCGAGGTGCTCGAGGGCCAGGACACCAAGCTCAACAACGTGATCAAGCTGAGCCCCACCCCGGCAAAGCTGCTGGTGCGCTGGAACTACAGCAGCTTCAAGAACCAGTGCGACCAGATCCCGGTCGCGAACTACGAGGTCATCGGCTACAAGAACGGCGGCACGGCGCAGATCGCCATGGGCTCCTTCGCCTGCGACAGCGTCGCCGACGCGGGCGCCGACGGCACCTACCACAGCTTCCCGGACCCCAACCGCGTCGTCGACGGCGCCGAGCTCGACTCGATCGAGATCACGCCGCGGGACGCCACCGGCAACGTCGTCGGCACCGACATCGTCTACAGCCTCATGGAGCCCCCGGGCCCCGGCAAGACGGTCGAGCTGACCTTCTCCGTCGACTGCACGGACACCACCTGCGACCTCGCGTGCAAGTCCGACCCCTGCCTGCCCGACTGATCGCCGCGCGCTCCCGACCCTGACCCTTGGGTCAGGTGCGGGAGCGACGACAGAAACGCCAGCGCGGCGCGCTCCCGACCCAGGAAGCGCGCCGCGGCCGTTTCATCGCCTCGCCGTCTGTGTCACGATGGCGCCGCGATGCTCCCCTTGTTCGCGTCGATCGCCGCACTCGTGCCACTGGCAATGGCAATAGAGCCGGCGCCGCCGACCGCTGGAGTGACCGCTGGTTTGGCCGCGAGTCCGGCCGCGGAGCCACCGACCGCAACCACCCCGGCCCCGGTAGCGACCCCGATCGCCACGCCCGTCGTCGACTACCTCGTCCGCATCGACCTCGGCCCCGAGCTCGCCCGCCGCATGGGCCTCCGCGTCGTCGTCCGCCCCACCGGCGACAACTTCGGCAACCGCCGCAGCGCCGTCGCCATCGAGCTCCCCCGCCCCGTCACCGCCGACCAGAGCCCCGGCCCCGCCAGCGTCCGCCTGCCCGCCGGCGTGTGGCGCATCGAGGCCAGCGCCCCCGGCTTCCTCCCGAGCACCCGCGAGTTCACCGTCGACGCCACCACCCCCGACCAGACCCTGCGCTGGCCGCTGCTCCCCGACTCCACCCACAACGACGTCAGCTTCCCCGTCGCCACCGACGACACCGCCGCCACCCCGCCCGGCGTCGCCCTCCGCGTGCGCTCGGCCGACGGCGCCGCCAGCTGGACCTGCGCCACCCAGCACACCCCCTGCACCCTCCGCCTCGCCCGCGGCGCCTCACTCGTCGAGGCCCGCGCCAACGGCTTCCAGCCCGCCAGCCAGCGCTTCACCGTCGCCCCCGGCCAGCCCCTCAGCATCCCGCTCGCGCTCACCCGCAGCGCCGATAACCTGTCTCAAGCGCCAGGTCCGAAACAACCTGTCCCTGCGGACATCCGCCGCCGCCTCGCCCTCGGCCTCGGCGTCTCGGCCGCGCCCTTGTTCGCCGCTGGCGTCGGCCTGGCCGTCGCCGGCCGTCTGCAGTACCGCGGCGCGCTCGCGGACGACAGCTGCCGCGACGCCTACGGCCCGGTCTGCGCCAACGCGATCGTCGGACCGATCCACCGCGCCAGCGCCGGCTTCGGCCTGATCGGCGCCGCCGCCGGACTGCTGGCCACCAGCCTCACCGCGGCCTTCCCGGTCACGCGCAGCACCTGGGGGATCGAGCTCGGCATCGGCGCGGCCCTGACCGCCGCGGGCGCCGGCTGGACGATCGCCAACACCATCTCCCTCGACCGCGCCCTCCAATCCGGCCCGATCGACGAGCTCGACGCCCGCGCCGGTCGCCGCCTCGGCGCCAGCCTCGTCCTCGGCCTCGGCGCCGGCGCGACGGTCGGCGCCATCACGGGCCTGCTGCTGCACCGCCGCAGCAGCGGCGTCGCGCCCTACGCCGCCCCCGGCCAGGCCGGCCTGGTCTGGCGCGGCCGCTTCTGAACCCGCGAGCTACGAACGCCCCGCGAGCACCGCTGCCGAGCCCGCGCCCCTCAGCGCCCGGTGAGCACCGCCGCCGGATCCATGCGCGCCGCCCGACGAGCCGGTAGCCACGCCCCGAGCACGCAGAAGCCCGCCGCGAAGCCGAGCGCCAGCAGCACCAGGTCCCACGTGAACATGAAGTAGGTCGTCGGCTTGTACGGGAAGTCCGGCACGTAGTTGGCCGACACCGCGTCGAAGCCGACGCTCGCCGCCCACGCCAGCAGCACGCCGACCGTCCCCGCCGCCAGGCCGACGCAGGCCGCCTCGCCGAGGATGATCAGCCGGATGTCGCCGCGGCTCGCCCCGACCGCGCGCATGATCCCGATCTCTCGCTGGCGCTCGTACACCAGCATGAAGAACACGTGCATGATGTTGACCGCCGCGATGCCGACGATGATCGTGCTGAGCAGGCTAAACACCAGCACGAACACCGTGATCAGCATGCCAGCCTGTTCGGCGCCGCTGTCCGTGACCTCGAGGTCCAGCTCCTGGATCGCCTTGGCCACCGCCGCGACCTGGTCCTTCGCCACCACCTTGACCACGATCGAGTGGTAGCGCGTCGCCGCCTCCGGCGTGCCGTAGTGCACGTTGTAGCCGGCCACGTAGCCGCGCGGCAGCGTCAGCCCGAGCGTGATCGCCTTGTCGCTGAAGCCGACCAGCTTGACCCGCTCGTACAGCAGGGCATCGCGCGCCGAGGCCTCGACCATCGACGCCCCCACCTTCATCTCCACGCTGAGGCCGATCAGGAACTCCGGGTTCAGGCGCGGCAGGCTGTAGGCCCGGCGCAGCGAGCCGTTGTAGATCTCGACCAGGTGGTGAGACACCAGCGCCGGCACGTACTCGCGGCACACCAGCGTCGGCCCGCCCTCGCGCGGCCGCCCGCAGTAGCCCGCGCCGCACTCCTTGTCTTGCTTGCAGCTCTGCGGCTGGCTCCCGGGCGTCACCGCGGGCGGGTCATGGAAGGCCGGCCCGATCTCGTCCGCGACCAGCCCCGGATCGATGCCGTCGACGATCAGCTCGGTGCGCAGATCGTTGCCGATCAGCTGCTTCCCGCCGACCGCCACCGCTGGCACCGTCAGCTTCATCTTCGGGTACACGCCGCGCACCCCCGGGATCGTCCGCAGCTTGTCCGCGCTGGCGTCGTCGAGCACGTCGCTGGCCATGCCGAGGCTGAGCGGCCCGAGGTCGAGGCTCAGCGTCTTGGCCACCACCTCGAGCTGGTCCAGCGGGAAGATCTTGCCGAGCACCACGCTGCGCACCCCGGCCCCGAGCGCCAGGAAGAACGCGAACGCGGCGATGCCGACGATCACCCCGATCGACGCCAGCAGGAAGTGCACCGCGTTGCTGCGCAGGTTGGCGCCGACGATGCGAGTCAGCTTGTTGAACTTCACGCGCCCACCTCCTGCGCCGGCACGATCACACCGTCGCGCATCTCGATCACGCGGTCGGCCGCGCGGGCGATGGTCGTGTCGTGCGTGACCAGCACCAGCGTCACCTTGTCGTCGCGGCACAGCTTGAGGAACAGCGCCAGCACCTCCTCCGCGGTGTTGCTGTCGAGGTTCCCGGTCGGCTCGTCGCCGATCAGCAGCGCCGGTCGGTGGAACAGCGCCCGCGCGATCGCCAGCCGCTGCCGCTGCCCGCCCGACAGCGTCGACGGCCGCGCGTCGGCCTTCTCCGCGATGCCCACCCGCGCCAGCAGCTCCTCCGCCCGCGCCCGCGTGGCCGCCCGGTCCTGCCCCGGCCCGCGCACGAACAGCGCCGGCAGGGCCACGTTGTCGCGGCAGCTCATGTAGTCGAGCAGGTGGAAGGCCTGGAACACGAAGCCGATCGACGCGTTGCGGTACCCGCTCAGCTGCGCGTCCTTCAGCTTGCGCAGGTCCTGCCCGCCGACCTCCACCGTGCCCGTGTAGCCGGTGTCCAGGCCGCCGAGGATCCCCAGCAGCGTGCTCTTGCCCGAGCCCGAGCGCCCAACCACCGCCACGAACTCGCCGGTCGCCACCTCGAGGTCGACCCCACGCAACACCGGCAGCTCCGACTTGCCGGTGCGGTAGCTCTTGTGGACGCCGCGAGCCCGGATCATCGCGGCGCACACTACCGCCGCGCCGCGCAGGGGGTCAACTACCTCTTCGACACCAGCCTGCTCAAGCCCGTGCTACCGCCGCGCCGCGCAGGGGGTCAACCCTCGTTTCAGCGCGCGCCACTGCGACGCACATCAACGGGCATCAACGGGCATCAGCGGGCCGCCATCAGGCCCACGCTGTACCACGCACCCGCATCGCCGACGCAGCCCGCCTCACCCGTCTGCGCCGCCTCGACCCACAGCTGCGCCTCGCCGCGGTCGCCGACCTGCGCCCAGCTGGCGTCGACGTACCACCGCGGCGCCGCGCCGGCCCGCCGCAGCTCGAGCGCCCGCCGCTGCGCCTCGCCACAAGCTGTCTCTTCGGACATACACACTTCGGGCCCCTCCGTCAGCGTGAAGGGCGGCCACAGCTCCGTCCCATCCGGCGGCCCCAGAGCCCCGCCGCGCGCCCCCGCCAGCAGCAGCTCGCCCTTCGCGGTCTCGAGGCGCACGAACTCCGCCGCCCCCGCAGCCTCGCTCGAAGGCCAGAACGCCCGCAGGCGCACCGGGCCGCCGCGCGCCAGCGCCGTCCGCGGCGGCCGCGGCGTCGCCCACACCCGCAGCGTCCGCGCCACGACCACCCCGGCCTCGTCGCAGCGCAGCCCGATCGCCAGCTCGTCGGCGATCGCCGCCGCCGACGTCACCGTGCACGCGAGGTCCAACGAGATGTCCTCCGGGACAGGCTCGAGCGCCCACGCGAAGCTCACCGCCTCAGGCTCGGCGCACTCGGGCGTCGCCCCGGCCGTGGCCACCACGCTCGGCACGTCCGCCATCGTCGGCCCCGCACACGCAGCGAACCCCAGCGCAGCGCCGACGATCCACCCCGCCACGCCGGGTCGCTGACCCATGCCGCCAGTCTGCGCGCCGCGCGAGCCACCGTCCAGCCACCACCTGACCCCACCTGACCCAAAGGCCACCCGGCGCGCCGCTCTCCTCGCAGCGCAGGCTTGTGCCCCCGGGCCGGCCACGGCACCATGACCCGCCTATGCCGCGCCCGCTGCCCGTCGCCCTCGTCCTCGCCTGGTTGCTCCCCGGCTGCAAGGGCCCCGGCGAGGTCGCCACCGAGGCGAGCGAGACCACGCAGCACATCACCAGCGCCACGGCCACCGACAGCTCCACGCAGGGCCCGACCTCCGAGCCCACCACCACCGGCGACCCGCCCACCACCACCACCACCGGCCCCTGCGAGACCGGCGAGGCCCGCTGCCTCAACGCCGAGAAGCGTCAGGTCTGCCTGGGCAACGCCTGGGTCGACGAGCCCTGCAACCCCAACGAGGGCTGCTTCGGCGAGGGCACCTGCAAGCCCTGCGTCTGCGACGCCGCCACCTGCGACGGCCCCGACACCCTCAACGTCTGCCACTGCTTCTCCCTCGACCCCGAGCCCTGCCCGCCGCTCACCGGCTGCGCCGAGCTGGACGGCGAGGTCGCCTGCCACCCGATGGTGTGCACGCCCAGCAGCAGCGAGTGCGACGGCCCCGGCACCGTCATCGCCTGCAACGACAGCGGCACCGCCTTCCTGCCGCCGACCCAGTGCGGCACGACGGACATGTGCGACTTCGGCGAGTGCCTGCCCGCCTGCGAGGTCGTCGCCAAGAACGACTCCAGCCTCGGCTGCGACTTCTGGGCCGTCGACATGGCCAACGTCCCGCCGCGCGACGCCTACGTGTTCGCGGTCGCGCTGTCCAACCCGAGCGAGACGACCCCCGTCCAGGTCACGATCTACGACCGCAACGACAACGGCAGCGAGCAGGTCATCGCCGAGGACACCATCCAGCCGCGCGACGTCAAGGTGTTCCCGCTCTCGGGCAGCAGCAACGGCCAGAAGGGCTTCTACGCCGGCGACGCCGGCTTCCTCGGCACCGGCATCGCCCCCGGCCGGGCGCCTTCCGCGTGCACAGCGATCTGCCGATCGTCGCCACCCAGTTCAACCCGCTCGGCGGCGCCAAGGCCTTCACCACCGACGCCTCGCTCCTGCTGCCCACCCACACCCTCGGCAAGAGCTACTACCACCTCGCCTGGGACAAGGGCATCGGCGCCGGCTCGGCGATGGTGATCGTCGCCACCGAGGACAACACCCTCGTCACCATCAACTCCACCGTCGACACCCCCGCCGGCCAGAACGGCATGCCGGCGCTCGTCGCCGGCGTCCCCGTCGCCCTCCCGCCGCTCAAGCGCTACGACTACATCCAGGTCTCCGCCGGCAGCCAGGACCTCAGCGCCAGCAAGATCACCAGCAACGCCCCCGTCGCCGTGTTCGGCGGCCACAGCTGCGGGCAGGTCCCCAACACCAACATCGACTTCTGCGACCACCTCGAGGAGCAGATCTTCCCGGTCGACACCTGGGGCAGCCACTACGTCGCCGGTCGGTCCCCGCCGCGCAACACCGAGCCGATGGTCTGGCGGGTCCTCGCCGCCAAGGACAACACCTCGCTCACCTTCGACCCGCCGGTGTCGATCGGCGACAAGGCCAAGCTCGACGCCGGCGGTCTGCTGCAGTTCACCGCCGACGCCGACTTCGACCTCAGCAGCACCGCGCCGGTCCTGCTCGCCGGCTACATGTACGGCTGCAAGGCCACCATGCTGCCCGAGTGCCCCGGCGACCCCTCCATGGTGCTCGCCGTCCCGGTCGAGCAGTGGCTCACCGACTACGTGTTCCTGGTCGACTTCTCCTACACCAACGACAACGTCAAGATCGTCCGCAGCAGCGACCAGCCGGTCGAGCTCGGCTGCTTCGGCGAGGTCACCGAGTGGACCGACATCACCCCCGACTACCAGTCGGCCGTCGTCAACATCAACCCTGGCGCCCGCAACTGCAAGCCCGGCACCAACAGCGCCACTGGCGTCGCCCCCTTCAGCATCATGGTCGTCGGCGAGGCCGCCAGCACCAGCTACGCCTACCCCGGCGGCCTCGCCCTCAAGCCGATCAACCCGGGCTGATCGCCCGCGAATGATCGACTCACGATCCGCCCTGAGAAGCCACGCATGGCCCTGCACAGCAAGATCCTCCTCGGCCTGCTCTGCGGCGCCGTCCTCGGCGTCTCCGCCAACCTCGGCCTCGGCCCCGAGCACCCCGGCGTCGCCCTCGTCGACCGCTACCTCGCCGGCCCGGTCGGCCAGGTGTTCCTGCGCATGCTGCAGATGGTCGTCATGCCGCTGGTCTTCGCCTCGATCGCCCTCGGCGTCGCCGGCGTCGGCGACGTACGCCGCGTCGGCCGCATGGGCGCCAAGACCCTCGCCTACTTCCTCGGCACCACCGCGCTCGCCACCGGCCTCGGCCTCATCGCTGTCCGCCTGGTCCAGCCCGGCACCCACATCGCCGTCGCCACCCGCGAGAAGCTGCTCGCCGACTACGCCGCCAAGGCCGCCGACAAGATCGAGGCCGCCCACACCGCCGACTTCGGCGTCGACACCCTGGTCGGCATCGTCACCCGCAACCCTATCGCCTCCGCCGTCGACGGCGACATGCTCGGCATCATCTTCTTCGGCCTGGTGTTCGGCGCCGCCGTCTCGATGATCCGCGCCGACCGCCGCCAGGCCATGACCACCTGGCTCGAGGCGCTCGCCGAGGTCGTCACCACCATCATCGACTTCGCCATGCGCCTCGCCCCCTACGGCGTCGCCGGCCTCATCTTCGGCGTCACCTCCCGCTTCGGCTTCGACCTCCTCGCCCCGCTCGGCCTCTACGTCGGCCTCGTGCTCGCCGCCCTGCTGCTGCACGCGACCGTCACGATGGGCCTCATCATCCGCCTGCTCATCGGCGTGTCGCCCCTGGTCTTCTTCACCCGCATCCGCGCCAGCCTCGTCACCGCCTTCAGCACCTCCTCGAGCAGCGCCACCTTGCCGACCAACATCCGCGTCGGCGAGGAGCGCCTCGGCATCCCGCCGCAGGTGTGCGGCTTCGTCTACCCGCTGGGCGCGACCATGTGCATGAACGGCACCGCGCTGTTCGAGGGCATCACCGTCATCTTCCTGTGCCAGGTCTTCGGCGTCTCGCTCGACGCCGGCCAGATGGCCGTCGTCATGGGCATGGCCGTGATCACATCGGTCGGCGCCGCCGCCGTCCCGGGCGGATCGATCCCGCTGATGGTCGGCATGCTCGCGATGTTCCGCGTCCCGCCCGAGGGCATCGCCGTGATCCTCGGCGTCGACCGCATCCTCGACATGGCCCGCACCGCCGTGAACGTGCTCGGCGATCACACCGCCGCCGCCTTCATCGCCCGCTCCGAGGGCCTCTGGGACCCAGGGCAGCTGCCCGTCGATGAGCCGGCGCCGCGCCACGAAAGTGCCTGACCTGCCAGCACACTCGCGGCGCTCGCTGTAGAACTCCCACGATCGCCGCCACGACTGCCGCGACGCTGCCGCAGCGACGATCACCACGACCGCGACCACGACTGCCGGTAGGCAACCGGCAGACACCTGAGGACACCATCGGGGACCTCCGGCCCCACGCGCGGACGAGCGTCATCGCGGACGTTCTGAGTTATCATTGCGCCGCATGGCGCCGCACGCAGGGTCGCAGTCTGAATCTACCGACGCGTCGGCGTGGAAACCGAGGTCTGCGCTGGCTGGCACGCTGCTGGCCAACCGCTACCGCATCGCCGGCCTCATCGGTCAAGGCTCCACCGGCGCGGTGTTCCGCGCCGACGACATCATCTCGGGCAAGCCCGTGGCCGTGCGCGTGCTCGTGCCCACGCTCGCCCAGCAGCCCGGCCTCATCCCGCGGATCCGCGCCCGCATCGAGCGCAACAACGCGATCCAGCAGCGCGACCCCGCGGCCCTGATCAACCTCGTCGACATCTTCGACGTCGGCATGACCCTCGAGGGCGAGCTCTTCGTCGTCAGCGACCGCCTCGACGGTGACCACCTCGCCACGATGCTCAGCCACAACGGTCGCCTCCCGTGGAGCCGCGCCCGCAGCCTGCTGATCCGCCTGTGCCAGATCGTCCACGGCCTGCACGCCGAGGGCATCATCCTCGGCGGCCTCGAGGCCCGCCACTGCTATGCCATCCGCGGCAAGAACAAGCACGAGGCGATCAAGGTCGTCAACAACGCGGTCATCGAGCAGCTCGCCAGCACCATCGGCCCCCACGCCGGCCACGGCGCCACCGTCCTCGCCCGCTACATCGCCCCGGAGCAGGCCTGCGGCGAGCCGATCGACGCGCGCAGCGACGTCTACTCCTTCGGCGTCATCGCCTACGAGCTGCTGTCCGGCAGCGTGCCCTTCACCGACGCCAACCCGGTGCGCCTGGTGTCGATGCACCTGCAATGTCGGCCGCGTCCGCCCCGCGAGGTCGCCCCGGACGCCGAGATCCCCGCCGAGGTCGAGGCCGTACTGCTGCGCAGCCTCGCCAAGGACCCGGCCGACCGATTCCCGACGATGGACGCCTTCGCCGCCGCGCTCATCGCGGTGCCCGAGTCGTCGCTGCCCGCCGGCGCTCACACGGTCGTCTCCGCGAGCACCGCCGCCAGCGAGATCCCGACGGCCCCCGTCGACGCAGCGCCCACCGCGGCGCAGGCCCCAGCGAGCCCCACACCCGCCGCAACGCCTGTCGCCGCCCCAGCAACGCCCGCGCCCGTCGCCGCCGACGCAACGCCCGCGACCCCGCCCGTCGCCGACGCAACAACCGCGACCCCGCCCGTCGCCGTCGCAGCAACCGCGACCCCGCCCGTCACCGACGCACCGGCACCCGCGACCACACCCGTCGCCGTCGCAGCAACCAACGCACCGGCGCCCGCGACCCCGCCCGTCACCGACGCGGCACCCGCGACCCCGCCCGTCGCCGACGCACCGGCACCCGCGGCCCCGCCCGTCACCACCGTCAGCGACCCCGCGCCGAGCGCCCCCAACGTGCCGACGCCGGCCCGTCGCGCCGCCTCGATCCCCACCCACGTCACCCTCCCGCCAGGCTCGCTCAGCAGCGACATGATCCGTGGCGCAGCCGCCCCGCCGATGCCGGGCACAGCGGCCCGTCCTGCCACCTTGCCGCCGACGCTCGGCGGGCTGCGCTTGCCGCCACCGCCCTCGCTCGGGCGCCCCTCGACGATCCCTCCGGGCGGCCTGATCTTGCCGCCTCCGCCCTCGCTCGGGGTCCCGTCCGCGACCCCGCGCACCCCCTCGACCGCCTCGCCCACCGCCGCTCGCCCCGGCAGCGGCGTTCCCCTCCCCACCCCACGGGCGCCCTCCGCCGCGCTGCCAGCCGGCACCCTGCTGCGCTCCGGCCTCGCCGCCACGCCCGAACCCACGGCTGTCCCCGCGGCCAGCAAGCCTGTCCTTTCGGACAGCCCCGTCGCACCTGTCCCCGCGGACAGCAAGCCTGTCCCTTCGGACAGCCCCGCCGCGTCCGGCCCGACGGACAGCGAGCCGGCCCCGTCGGTCTCCACGGCTAGCACGCCTGTCCCTTCGGACAGCCCCGCACCTGCCGCCACCACCAAACCTGTCCCCGCGGACAGCAAGCCTGTCCCTTCAGACAGCCCCGCCCTGGGCGCCGCCACCGCCAGCAAACCTGTCCCCGCGGACAGCAAGCCTGTCTCTTCAGACAGCACCGCCCCGGCGGACGGCCCCGCGCGCCCCAGCAAGCCAGCCGAGGAGCCGCGCGCCGCCAGCTCCGCCTCGAGCGCCCGCCGCCCGGTCATCCGCCTCACCGAGATCCGCAGGAGCGACGGCGACAACGCCTCGGCCTCGGGCACCTACCTGCGCAGCGCGCTCGCCGAGACCGCGGCCCCCGCCCAGCCAAGACTCGTTCAGCCGCCCGTTCAGCCGCCGACTCAGGTCGAAGCCGCCGAGCCGACCCGCGCCGCCCTGCGCCCCTCCGACGAGCGCTTGCGCAGCGCCGCCCTGCAGCACGGCCCGGTGACGGGCCCGCAGGCGGCGCTCTCGCAGGTCAGCGGCACCACCGACTCGCTGGTCGCCGAGCTCCCGCGCAGCCGCGCCGGCGTGTGGATCGTCGTCGGCCTCGTCGCGGCCGCCGGCATCGCCGCGCTGGTGTTCACCAGCCCGACCTTCACCGGCACGGGCGACGATCCGATCGCCAGGACCACCACGAGCCCGTCCAGCAAGCTCGCCGAGGCCACCCCGCCCGTGAAGGACCCGCTCGCCGATCGCGGCACCGGCCTCGTCCAACCGCCCGACAGCCCGAAAAGCCCGCCCGATGGCCCGCCCGATGGCACCGCCGGCGATCGCCCCATCGCCGACCCGAAGGCCGTCGAGCCACCCGCGACCGACCCTCCCACCGCGGTGCCCGAGACCAAACCCGGCAAGAAGGACCCGAAGGACCCGAAGAAGAAGAAGACCCCGCGCACCAGGGTGGAGCCCGAGGAAGAGCGCGAGAAAGACGTCTTCGACCAGCTCCGCGAACACATGGCCGCCAAGAAGGCCGCCGAGGAGGCCGCCAAGAAGACCGCCGAGGAGGCCGCCGCCAAGAAGGCGCCCGCACCCGTCCCCACCCCCGCTCCCGCCAAGGCCGACGCCAACGAGGCCGACAAGGCCAAGGAGACCCTCGACCGCGCCAGGCAGGCCGCTGCCAACGGCAACCACACGCTCGCCTACTCGCTCGCCAGGCAGAGCAACCTCGCGTCCAAGTCGCAGGAGGCGCTCGAGCTGATGGGCGTGTCCGCCTGCCGCCTGAAGAACGCCGACAACGCCCGCGCCGCGCTCGGCTCGCTCAGCGGCAGCCGCCGCGACGCCGTCGTCTCGGCCTGCAACCAGGCCGGCGTCACGCTCTGAGCCCTCAACCGCCGCGGCGGATGCGAAACGGCAGCATCGTCTGCACCATCGGCGACGCGAAGCGCTCGAGCGACAGCGACTCGTGCACCGCCACCATGCGAGACCCCGCGAGGCTGGTCTGCAGCTCGCTGCGCGCATAAAACGGCGTGTCCTCGAGGGTCCGCAGCACCCGCGCGTCGCCGCCGTCCGTGCGGGTGCTCCGCGGCAACAACCACCGCGTGCGCCCGAGCAGGGCCCGCCGCGGCGCCGCCAGCTCCTCGACCCGCCCGTCGCTGTGGAACATCCGCCCCAGACGCAGCTCGCTGCCGTCGACCCGCCGCGCGTCGTACAGCACCGTCGCGCGCTCGCCGAGCGACGCCCGCGACCAGCTCCAGTCGAGGAACGCCGCCTCGAGCGGCTCGTCGCCGAAGTTCGCGTCGTGGTAGCCGCTGCCGCGCAGGCGCAGCCCCGGGTGCGTGAGCTCGGCCTCGACCCGCGCGTGCGGGGCGACGCCCCACCACGTGTGGCGACCGCGGCGATCGATCTGCACCGGCGCGGCCGGCAGCGCCGACGGGTACAGCCGCACCACCCCGGCGACCCGCTGCCCGAACACCGCCGTGCGCTCGTCGAAGCGGACCAGCAGACAGTCGCCCTCCCACGCCACGCTGCTGCCCCCGACCCGCAGGCGATCGGCGCTCCGCTCGACCTCCGCCGGACCATACTCCGACAGCACCCACGCGTCGGCCCCCGGCCCGTACAGCGCCACATTGATCGCGCAGTGCTCGAGCGGATCGGCGAGGCCCCAGCGCGACCGGGCCCGCGCCCGCGCGTAGTACGGCGAGAACACGCTGCCGATGAACGCGATGATCGTCAGCCCGTGGCGCCCGTCGTCGCTGAGCGCGTCGAGGTACCACCAGCTGTACCCGCCGGGCGCCACCCCGCGGTCGAAGCGAGGTCCGCGAGCACGCTCTGCGCCGCATGCCGCCCGCTCAGGGTCGCCATCGGCACGCCCGCCCCCGGGTGCACGCTCCCCCCCGCCAGGTACAGCCCCGCGAGCCGCGTGCGCGCCCCCTGACGCCGCAGCGTGTCCGTGAAGCCCCGCGTCGCCGCGCCGTAGATCGCCCCGTGCGTGCCCGGGAACAGCGCCGCGAGCTCGTTGGGCGTGGTCAGCAGCGTGGCCTCCGGCGTCAGCGTCAGGTCCAGCCCGCACCGCCTCAACAGTTGAAAGGTCGCCTGTTGGCATGCATCGATCTCCGGGTGACGAAAGCGGCCCTCACCGCCGCAGGGCGGCGCGTTGACCAGGATCAGCAGCCGCTGCGGACCCGCCGCGGCAGTATACGCGGCGGCCCCGGCGACGACGTCGCCCCGGTCCTGCGCGCAGATGTAAACGGTCGGCTCAGCGGGCAACCGACCCGCCGCGAGCGCGGCGAACTCCGCCGCGTAGTCGCGCGAGAAGCAGACGTTGTGGCGCACGAGCGGCCAGCCCTTCACCTCGGCGACGCACGCCCAGGTCAGCGCCGACAGCGAGCGCCGATCGGCCGCCGGGGTCTTCACCGCAGCCGCAGCCGCAGCCCCGAGGCGACCCTCCGCGACCGCCGCGACGTCGCCGTTGACGATCACCGCGTCGGCCGCGATCGCCTCGCCGCCGGCCAGCACGACCCCGCGCGCCTTGCCGCGCTGGACCGCGACCTCGGCGACCTCGGCCCCGCAGCGCAGCGAGACCCCGAGCGAGGCCCCGACCCGCCGCAGCGCCGTCGCCAGCCCGATCATCCCGCCCTCCACCGTCCACACGCCGAGCTGCTCGACGTGGGCGATCAGGTTCAAGGTCGCCGGCGCCGTGAAGGGATCGCTGCCGTAGTAGGTGGCGTAGCGGGCGAACAGCTGGCGCAGCCGCGGGTCGCGGAAGAAGTCGCCGAGCGCCCGCCACATGCTGCGATGAAAGTCGATCTTGAACACCCCGCCGAGACCGCCGAGCCCGAGCGAGCCCACGAGCCCCGGCAAGCTCGGCCGCGCCGACGCGATGAACGGCGCCGCGACCATGCGGTAGATCGTCGCGCTGTGGCGACAGAACTCGCGAAACCCGCGGGCCTCCGCCGCCCCCGCGAACGCGCCGATCGCATCCGCCGATCGCTCGAGCTCCGCGTGCAGATCGAGCCGCGAGCCGTCGGCCCAGGCGTGCCGCGCCAGCGTCTCCATCGGCGTCAGCGTCAGCTGCTCCGCCAGCGTCGTCCCCGCGTCCGCGAACAAACCCTCAAACACCCAGCGCATCGTCAACACCGTCGGACCCGCGTCGATCGATCGCCCCGCGACCGCGACCTGACGCAGCTTCCCGCCCACCTCCGCGGCCCGCTCGCACAGCGTGACGGCCACCCCGGCGCGCGCCAGGTCGATGGCACACGCCAGCCCGCCGACGCCGCCGCCGACGACCACTGCCCGCGGCGCTCGCCCGGAAACCGCCATGGGCCCCACCCTAGCGCGCTCCTGCCAGGTTTCAAGTCTTTGTCTAACCCCGGCCCCTTCATTGACAATCTCTGGACATCCCCCCATGCTTCCGAGCATCCGCGTTATGGACCCACGTCGGCGCATAGAACGACCCCTCAGATCCTGCCTCGATCACGCCGTCGCGCCGCCGTGCCCGCCCCGGCTGGCGCAGGCGATGCGCCACGCGGTCTTCCCCGGCGGCGCCCGCCTGCGACCCGAGCTCTGCCTCGCCGTCGCCGCGGCCTGCGGCGACGGCCACCCCGCGCTCGCCGAGTCTGCCGCCGTCGCCATCGAGCTGATGCACTGCGCCTCGCTGGTCTACGACGACCTGCCCTGCTTCGACGACGCCGCGATCCGCCGCGGCCACCCCTCGGTCCACGCCGCCTTCGGCGAGGAGCTGGCGATCCTCGCCGGCAACGCCCTCATCGTCCTCTCCTTCGACACCCTCGCCCGCGCCGGGGCGGCCCACACCAGCCTCCTCCCCGGCCTCCTGCGGGTGGTCGCCCGCGGCACCGGCGCACCCGCTGGCATCTGCGCCGGCCAGGCCTGGGAGTCCGATAGCCGCACCGAGCTGGCGATCTACCACCGCGCCAAGACCGGCGCCCTGTTCGAGTCGGCGATCCTCGCCGGCGCGATCGCCAGCGGCGGCGACCCGCTGCAGTGGACCGGCCTCGGCTACCGCCTGGGTGAGGCCTACCAGGTCGCCGACGACCTCCGCGACGCCTACGGCCGCCCCGAGCTGCTCGGCAAGCCCGTCGGCCAGGACACCGTCAACGCCCGCCCCTCCGCCGTGCACGAGCTCGGCACCGCCGGCGCCATCGCCCGCATGCGGACCCTGTGCGAGGAGAGCCAGGACCGCGTGCCCGCCTGCCCCGGCCGCGACGAGCTGCGCGCCTACCTCCGCGGCTGGTCGGCCCAGCTGCTCCCCCAGCTCCACCCGACCACCCAGGCCCTCGGCGCCGCCTCCTGAACCTGGCTGAAATCTGGCCGAACCTGGCCCCAACCTGGCCCCAACCTGGCCCTCCCGACCTGGCCCTCCCGACCTGGCCCTTACGACCTGGCCCTTACGACCTGTCCTCCGGGCCATCCGAGACCCCATGCAGCACGACCCCCTCACGGCCCAGAAGCAGGCCGTCCCCCACGAGTTCGACCGCGTCGCCCGGCGCTACGACCTGCTGACCGGCTGCAACCCCGGCTACAAGAAGCACCTGCGCTGGAGCGCCGAGCGCATGCAGCTCGCGCCGACCCCGGACACCGAGATCTTGGACCTCTGCTGCGGCACCGGCCTGTCGACCGAGGCCCTGGTCAAGACCTACCCGCGCGCCCGCATCGTCGGCCTCGACGCCTCCGCCGGCATGCTCGCCGTCGCCGCCAAGAAGCCGTGGGCTCGCGACGTCCGCTTCGTCTGCGGCGACGCCATGGACCCGGCCGCCAGCGGCCTCGCCGGCCCCTTCGACGGCATCCTCATGGCCTACGGCATCCGCAACATGCCCGACCCCGACCTCTGCCTCGCCCGCCTGCTCCAGCTCCTGCGCCCCGGCGGCACGATCTGCTTTCACGAGTACTCGGTCCGCGACTCGCTGCGCAGCCGCATGATCTGGAACGCCGTCGCCCTCGGCATCATCATCCCCGCCGGCCTCCTCACCTCGCCCGGCTCCGACATCTACCGCTACCTCCGCGCCAGCGTGAACGACTTCGACGGCGTCGCCGCCTTCGAGGTCCGCCTCGCCCACGCCGGCTTCACCAACACCCGCAGCCAGACGATGGACGGCTGGCAGTCCGGCATCGTCCACTCCTTCCTCGCCCGCCGCCCCGCCTAGCCATGCTCGGGTTTCGTCGCACCCCGGTCAACCACCCGGACCCCGCCGCCCCCCGCCGTCTCGCCACCCCGCGCAGCGTCGTCGTCGTCGGCGGCGGCATCGCGGGCGTCGCCGCGGCGCTCGTGCTCGCCGAACGCGGCGCCGCCGTCACCCTGCTCGAGAGCAACGCCGAGCTCGGCGGCCGCGTCAGCGCCTGGACCGACAGCCTCGCCGACGGCCAGCGCTTCGAGATGGAGCGGGGCTTCCACGCCTTCTTCCGCCAGTACTACAACCTGCGCGCCCTCATGCGCCGCATCGACCCCAGCCTCGCGCGCCTCACCCCCGTCACCGACTACCCGCTGCTCGGCCCCGACGGCGCCGTCGAGTCCTTCGCCGGCCTGCCGAAGCTCCCGATCGTCAACCTCATCAGCCTCATCCGCCGATCGTCGAGCATGAGCCTGCGCGACGCCCTGCGCGTCGACAACACCCTCGGCCAGGCGATGATGGCCTACGACCCGGTCGCCACCTACGCCAAGTACGACCAGCAGAGCGCCCACGAATTCCTCAACCGCCTCGGCTTCCCGCCGCGCGCGCGGCAGATGCTCTTCGATGTCTTCTCCCACAGCTTCTTCAACCCGGAGGCCGAGTTCTCGGCCGCCGAGCTGATGATGATGTTCCACTTCTACTTCATCGGAAACCCCGAGGGCATCGTCTTCGACGTCCTCGACGGCCCGTTCTCGACCCGCCTGTGGCAGCCCATGCAGCGCCACCTCGAGCAGCTCGGCGTGCAGATCGAGCTCGGCGTCGCCGCGACCCGCATCACCCGCGATCGCGAGCATATGCAGGTGCACACGAACGCGGCCACGCTCGCCGCCGACGCCGTCGTCCTCGCCCCGCACCTCCCGGGCCTGCAGCGCATCGTCGCCGACTCGCCCGGACTCGGTGACTCCCGATGGCGCGCCGCGATCGCCGGCCAGAGCGTCACCAACGCGTTCGCCGTGTGGCGCCTGTGGCTCGACCGCCCCTGCGCCCCGGCCCGCGCCGCCTTCGTCGGCACCACCGGCCTCGGCCTCCTCGACAACATCTCCCTCTTCCACCTGTTCGAGGACGAGAGCCGCGCCTGGGCCGCGCGCACCGGCGGCAGCGTCGTCGAGCTCCACGCCTACGCCCTCCCGCCCGGCCTCGATGACGAAGCGATCAAGGCCGACCTGCTCGCCACCCTCCACCACCTCTACCCCGAGACCCGCGCCGCCCGCATCGTCGAGCAGCGCTTCCTCATCCGCCAGGACTGCCCCGCCTTCCGCCCCGGCGAGGCCGCCCTGCGCCCCCGCGTCAGCACGCCCGAGCCCGGCCTCCTGCTGGCCGGCGATTGCGTGCACACCGACTTCCCGACCGCGCTGATGGAGCGCGCCGCCGCGACCGGCATGCTCGCCGCCAACGTGCTCCTGCGCCGCTGGGGCGCCGCCGAGGAGCCGCTGTGGTCGGTGGTCCCCCGCGGCCTGCTCGCCCGCGTCGTCCACCGCAAGTCAGCCCGCAGCGCCTGAACCTCTGAGCTCCGCGAGCGAGCCCCCGCCGTCGATCGGCGAAGCTTGCGACCCGCCCTGCCCGCATCACGCCCCCGCGCTCGCGTCACGCCCCGGGCAGTTCGACCACAGCGGCCCCCGCCGGCGCCCGGCGCCGTGTCCTGGCGATGCCGCACCAGCGCGAGCCCGAGGCCGACCCCGCCGTCGCCCTCGCGGTGACCCGCCGGGCGGTAGAACGCCGCGAAGATGCGCTCGCGCTCCGCCGCCACCCCGGGCCCGCGGTCCTCGACGCAGACCCGCTCCGCCTCCACCGGCGGCTGCCCGTGCCGCCCCGCGTTCTCCAGCAAGTTGCGCAGCAGCCGGCGCAGCGCCGCCGCGTCGCCCGCGTACCAGGCTGGCCCCGAGGACATGTCCTTCGCGCCAGCTCGCTCGGCCTCCTCCGCCAGCAGCGCCGCGAGGTCGACCCGCTCGCGCACCGGCGGCCGCGCCTCGAGCCGACTGGCCAGCAGCAGGTCGCCGACCAGCGCGTCGAGCTCCTCGATGTCGCGCCCCGCCTCCGCCGCCAGCGCGCGCTGCTGCGGCGCCGAGTCGGCCAGCAGCTCGACCGCCATCCGCGCCGGCCAGCGCGCCCGTGACTGGGCGCCAGCCCGCGACCTCGTCGCGCCCGACCACCTGCACGCGGGTCGCGAGCACGCCGGCGCCGAGCCCCTCGACCCCGCGCCGCAGCCCGGGGATCCGCCGCGCCAGCGCAGACAGCAACGCGACCGTCACCTGATCACGCCAGCACGCGCGAAGTGGGTGAAGTACCAGGCCGTCGTCGGCCGCGACACGCCCCAACCAGCGCCCGTCGGCGGGTGCACCACCACCGCCGCCGGCCGGAGGTGGGGGGGGGCAGCTCGAGCGCCAGCTGCCCGGCCGTCGCCCCGCGCGCGCAGCCGGGGGCGCAGCCGCTGCCCACCCGGACCAGCACCGCCGGCGCCGCAGCTGCCCGCGACCAGCTCGGCGCCGCCCACGGGCCGGGGCAGGTAGAGCACCAGACGCCCGGCCAGCAGCGCGAGCACCACGATCGCCGCGGCGATGCCGAGGAACGCGACATAGATCTGCAGGTACAAGCGCCGCATCATCCGCCCTCGCCTCGCCCGCCGTGAACACGAGCCCGCCCCGCGCACCGTCAAGATCCGCTGGGGTTGTGCGGGTCCTCCTGATCGCCGCGGATCCGCAGAGCACGTCTCGGGTCCAGGGTCGGGTCCTCGCCGCGCACCCGCTCCATCAGCTGGGCCCGCGACAGCACCCGCCCCGCGCTCTCGGCCAGCGCCCACAGCAGGTCGAACTGGTGCCCCGTCAGCGGCCGCGCCTCGCCGCCGAGCCGCACCACCCGCTCGTCGCGGTCGATCTCCAGCGACCCGAAACGCAGCACCCGCCGGCCCGCTGAGCGCCGCACCGCGGGCCACCAGCTGCGCGGGTTGAACGGCTGCAGTAGGCGGCCCCGAGGCCGACGATGCGGGTGTCCTCACCGCCGTCAGCATCACCACCGGCACCTGCAGCTGGCGGGATCCTCCGCAGGACCTCAAGCCGTCAGGTCCGGCAGCATCACGTCGAGCACGACGGGCCGAGCGGGCCCGGGCCGCTCACGCGGGCTCGACCGCGTAGCCGCGACCCGCGAGGTAGCTCTGCAGCATCGCCGCCAGCCGCAAGTCGTCGTCGATGATCAGGACCCGGCCGCTCATGCGCCCGCGATCTTAGCGGTGAAACCGGGCGACCGCCTCGGCCAGCGCCTTGCGGGGGGGGGGGGGGGGGGGGGGGCCCCCCGACCCGCCAGGGGGGGGGGGGGGGGGGGGGGGGGGGCCCGGGGGGGGGGGGGGGGGGGCGCGGTCTTCCGCCGCCAGCAGGTCGGCCGGTCTTCAGGTCGCCCGCCGCTTCCACGCGGGGCCGTCCGCGCGCATCGCCTTATCGCCCCCCCTCCACCCTGACCTTGGCGATCGTGGTCGATCACGTCCAGTGCGCGCGCCCGCTCTTTGGCGAACCGCCGGCCCGGCCGCATACGCGACCCCGCCGAGGCCGAGCGCGAGGCCGAGGCCGAGCAGGACGCGGCGACCCCAACGGCGGCCCCCGCGGTGCTTCGAGCTGCAATTCTTGGTGCTGTGGATGTCGTGACTGGTCATGTCCCGAGCATGCGAGCCCGCGTTTGCTCGCGTATGTCCGCCGCGTTAAGTTTCGTGAAGCCGCGTATACGCCCGATATGGCCGCCAATTCGGGCGTTCATACCGACCCGGTCCCGCCGGCTGCAGCCCGCTTCAGCCCGCGCGCCCGCGGCGTGTACACTTGGGTCCGCCGCGGGTCCGATCGCCGTCCTAGCACCTGTCCCGAGAGACATCTTCCCGCAGGTCTGAGCATCGTCCGGTGCCGCGTCCACGCCCAGCCATCACCCTCCGATCATGGGCAGCCGCGCTGTGTTGCCGCCCGGGAGGTCCGTGCATGCGCCGCTTCACCGCACCGATCATATGTCTTGGTCTCGCGCTGATCGCCGCGCCCGCGCGCGCCGCCCCGGCCGCCCCGGCCGCTCCGGCCGCACCGACGAGCGGCGCCACGCTCCAGGGCGTCGTCCGCGAGCAGTCGAGCGGCGAGCCGATCGTCGGCGCGCTCGTCATCGTCCAGTGCACCTGCCTGCAGGGCCCCGTCGAGACCACCACCGACGCCGCCGGCCTCTACAACCTGCGCAAGCTCCCGCCCGGCAACTACACCGTCCAGGTCCTGTCGAATCAGGCCGCCTTCACCGAGGCCCTCGCCCTCGCCGCCGGCGTCTCTCGCCTCGACTTCCGCATCGACGCCGCCTCGGGCCGCATCGTCACCGACATCGTCGTCGAGCAGCCGGTCCGCCGCGACACCGCCAGCGGCCTCGCGCTGCGCCCCGAGCAGCTGCGCCACGCCGGCACCGGCGGCCTCGACCGCAACTTCACCGGCGTGGTCGACGTCGCCTCGACCGTGACCTCCGACGCCGGCGGCCTGCGCGTCGCCGGCACCACCAGCGCCGAGTCGAAGTACACCCTCGACAACGCCAACATCACCACGCCCGCCTTCGGCAACCTGAGCTCCACCGTCGTCTCGGAGTTCATCGACATCGTCGAGGTGCTCGAGGCCGGCTACGACGCCGAGTTCGGCGGGGCCACCGGCGGACAGATCCGGGCCCGCCGCATCGGCGGCTCCAACAAGCTGCGCGGGGTGGTCGTGCTGCGCGTCGCCCCGCGCGTGGCCCCGCCGCGCCTGATCGCCGCCACCGACGAGGCCCTGCGGGTCGCCGAGATCGCCGATGTCGACGCCCAGGCCGTCATCCAGATCTCGGGCCCGATCGTCCGCGACAAGCTGTTCTTCTCGATCGGCGTCGCCCCCGGCGGCCAGCGCAACAGCCTGATCCAGTCGTTTTATCGCCGCCGCGACAAGGACCGCTCCGGCGGCTACGAGGCCTGCGCCTACGAGAACGGCGCGGCCGACTGCGCCGCCAACGGCAACTACATCGACACCGTCAAATTCGCCGAGCAGAAGTTTCGCACCGGCCGCTTCGACCTCCAGGCCTCCGGCAGCCTCGACTGGCAGATCACCCCCAAGCATCGCCTCCGCCTGTCCGGCGGCACCAGCCCGATCAGCTTCCGCCGCAGCAGCTTCCGCCTGCCGCCCGGCGCCGAACCCAGCGCCTTCGGCACCAACCCCAGCCAGACCATCGGCGGCCAGTCGCGCGTCGGCCAGGGCGTCATCAACGACACCTTCGGCACCCGCTACGTCGGCATCTCCGGCGTCGGCCTCGACTACGAGGGCCGCGCCAACGACGACAAGCTCGAGCTCGACGCGACCGTGTTCTACAGCCGCTTCCACAGCGCCGACGCCTGGCGCCTCGACAACCAGAGCCTCAAGAACGTCCCGCTGGTCCAGCAGACTGACACCCAGGGCCAGAACCTCTACGACCTGCTCGACCGCGACGGCGCCGTGCGCCTGGTCCAGGGCGTCGACGGCGCCTGCAACAACAGCAACCTGCCCGGCCTCACCTGCCCGACCCGCACCTGGCTCTCGGGCGGCATCGGCAACTACTCGAGCTACACGCAGGACCGCGCCGGCGGCCTGGTCGCGCTGACCCACTTCCTCAACTCCCGCCGCGCCGGCGCCCACCAGCTCAAGTACGGCGCCGAGATCGACAACGTCAGCTTCCGCCAGCGCACCGCCTACTCCGGCAGCAACACCGCCGACTTCTACAACAACTGTCCCTCGGGACAGCAGGGTGGCGGCGAGTACTGCTACGACCCCGCGACCCGCAGCTACACCGTCGGCGCCGGCGCGGGGCGGGTCGACAACCACCGCAGCGTCACCGTCGACGCCAACAACCCCGACATCCGCACGACCTACGGCTACGGCCGCGTGCGCGTCGAGCAGAACGACCTCCGCGCGATCGCCTCGCCGATCGGCGCCGGCGTCCGCGTGCCCGCCTACGACGCCACCCTCACGACCCAGAACTACGGCGTGTTCTTGCAGGACCGCTGGGCCGTCCTCTCCAACCTCTACCTCAACGCCGGCGCCCGCTGGGAGCTGCAGGACATGCGCGACCTGCTCGGCCGCCGCAACGTGTTCATCTGGGACAACGTCGCCCCCCGCCTCGGCTTCACCTACGACTGGACCGACGAGGGCAAGAGCCGCCTCTACGCCAGCTACGGCTGGTTCTACAGCCAGCTCCCCGTCCTCCTCAACAGCCGCGCCTTCGGCGGCCTCGTCAACGTCACCCGCACCTACCGCAGCTCCGACTGCAGCACGCCGACCACCGGCGGCGAGCCGCGCAGCGACGCCGCCGGGGTGCCCACCGCGTACTGCGTCGACGGCAACCAGAGCACCACGGGTCTCAGCGCCGGCGCCGTGGTCCCGCGCCTGCGCGGCATGTACACCCAGCAGTTCCAGGTCGGCTACGAGCAGGAGGTCGTCGAGGACCTGGTCGTCGGCGTCAACTGGCTGCATCAGGACCTCGGCCGCGCGGTCGAGGACATCTCGACCAACGGCGGCCTCAACTACCTGATCGCCAACCCCGGCGATTCGGTGTCGGCCAGCGACCTCGCGCGCCAGCAGCAGACCTGCCGCGGCCTCGAGCAGCGCTTCGACGCCAGCGAGGAGGACGACCCCGAGCGCAACACCCTCGCCCGCGAGCTCCAGCACTGCGAGTTCCTCGCCGACGCCTTCTCGAAGGTCGGCAGCATGTTCCCCCGGCCGACCCGCAACTACGACGCCTGGACCCTGCGGATCCAGAAGCGCTTCGCGAAGAACTGGCTGCTGCAGGCCAGCTACACCTACTCGCGCCTGGTCGGCAACTACGACGGCTTTGTCACCCGCAACACCGGCGCGATCAACCTCGGCGCCAGCCCCCAGTACGACATCCCCGAGCTGGTGCGCAACAGCTTCGGCCCGCTGTTCGACAACCGGCCGCACCTCGCCAAGCTCGACGCCTTCTACACCTTCGACCTGCGCGGCGCCGGCCGCCTCACCCTCGGCGGCTCGCTGCGCTTCCAGTCGGGCAGCCCGATCAGCCTCTACGCCGACAACAACCGCTACCGCGGCCAGTTCCTCAACTACCTGCTGCCGCGCGGCGCCGGCGGCCGCCTGGAGCCCAACTACTTCGGCAACATCAGCGTCAGCTACGCCTACCCGCTGCCCCGCGAGCTCGAGCTGGAGCTCACCGCCCGCCTCGCCAACCTCACCAACGCCCGCGCCGTGCTCCGCATCGACGAGGTCTACTCGTACTCGACCGCGCGCCCGGTCGCCGGCGGCGACCTCGAGGACCTCAAGCACACCAAGGTCCAGAGCCCCAACGCGCCGACCTCCTTCTTCCGCCGCGACATCGTCCCGCGCCAGGGCAACTACGGCGTGCAGACCGTGTTCCAGCAGCCCGTGCAGGTCCAGTTCGAGCTGCGCCTGCGCTTCTAGGCGCGGGCCCTCGCGGACAGCGGCAGCCGCAGCAGCCGCAGCGGCTCGCCCGACCGCGAGCGCGGGTTGGCGAGGTAGTAGAAGTCGCCGTCGGCGAAGGTCCCGGTGGTCGGGTTGCGATAGTCGGCGCGGCCCGTCTCGAGGATCTCCGCGGCCGCCAGCGTGCCGTCCGCGGCCAGCGGCAGGCGCCACACCCGACCGCGGCCGAGGATGTTCTGCACGCCGATCAGCGCGCCGTCGTGGAAGTAGAGCCCGTCGATGCCGCCCAGCGTGCGCGCCCCGGTCGGCGGACGCAGCGAGCTGATCGATCCGCTGGCGAGCGCGACGCGGTGGAGCCCGCGAAAGTCAGCGACGTAGAGCTGCTCGCCGTCCGGGGCCAGCGCGAGGCCGTTGGGGCCCTCGAAGCTGCCGGGCGGCAGGACGTCGCGCAGCTCGCCGTCCCGCACCGAGATCACGGCGCCGCTGTGGCTGTCGGTCGCGTACACGGTGCCATCGGCGGCGAGGTCGAGGTCGTTGAGCAGCGAGGGCGTGCGCGCGTAGGGGACCGCGGCGCGGGTCTCCCCGGTCGCGAGATCGAAGGCGTGGATCGTCGAGTGTCCGCGGGCCTCGGGGCTCGGGTCGGCCATGAAGGGCGCGTGCGTCGACGCGACCCAGACCCAGTCCCGCGTGACGTCCACCTTCATGCCGAGCACCGCCAGGAGCCCGTCCTGCCCCGAACGCGTGAGGTCCGCGGCCCGGCCCGCGCGATCGACGGCGACGACCTTGCGCTGACGTCCGCTGCTCAGGAGGAAGCGATCGCGGCGCGGGTCGTACGCGTGCCCCTCGGGCATCAGCTCGGGCACGTCGATGGTCAAGGCGACCGCGCTGGCCGTGCGTACGCGGGCGCGGGCCGCCAGACGTCCCGCGATCGCCCTGACCTCGGGCCGGCGCAGGCTGCCACGAAAGTCCTCCGGGTCGATCGCGTCGTCGAACTCGGAGCGCTCGAGCTGGGCCAGCCACGCCAGCGCGCCGGGGTAGTCGCCGACATCCTCGCGTACGCGGGCGAAGGTGTAGAGCACCGCCGGTGAGCCGGGGTCCTCGGCGAACATCCGCTGCAGCAGCGCGATGGTGTCGCCGGAGGCCCCGGTCTTCGCGGCGCAGGCGGTCAGGAGCGTGGCGAGGAGGAGAGCCGTTCGCATGCAGCTTGGAGGCCCACGCACGCACCCGGGGTTTCGCGGCCCCACGCCGGCCTGCGCCTGTTCGCTGCACGACTGGCGCCATCGGCTGCATCGCCACGGGTTTCACCGACCGTCGCTCACGCCTCATGACTGCGGTCGGCTGATTCGCCGGGTGTTTCACCGACCGTCGCTCACGCCTCGTGGCGGGCGACGAAGTCGTGGACGATCTGGTTGACCTCCGCGGCGCGCGAGCGGTGCACCCAGTGGTTGTCGTCGATGTCATGCCGCTCGAGCTCCGGCACGAACTCGGCGATGTTCTCGTACAGCTCGGGCGTCAGGGCCAGGTCGCGCTGCGGCACCACCAGGCACACCGGCGTGGTGATCGTGCGCGGCCCCCCCTTGCGGAGCTCGTGGAGCTCGCGGAGCGTCGTGCGGGCGAACATCTGGCGGTACAGCGGGAGCAGGGCGACCAGGGCGCTGCGGGCCCACGCCGGGTCGATGTCGGCGAGCTCGGGGTCGCCGCGCGGCACGCCGCCGCGGCGGTGGGCGCCGACCCAGGTGCGCACCGGATCGCGGCCGAGGTACAGCTCGGGGATCTTCGGCAGCTGGAACAGGAACAGGTACCACGAGCGACGCAGCTGCTCGGCGACCACCGCGAGGTCGGCGAGGCTGTGCCGCCGCAGACGCGCGCGCAGCATCGCCAGCGCGGCCGCGCCGTGCGGCGCCGCGATCACGGTCAAACTGCGCAGGCGACCTGCCCGCTCCGGATCGCCAGCGAATTGCCAGGCCAGCACGCCGCCCCAGTCGTGGCCGACCAGGTGCACCTGCCCGCCCGGGCCAGCGACGTGATCGATCACCGCCTCGATGTCCTCGACGTAGCGCGCCATTCGGGTCGCCGCCCGCGGCTCACCGACGATCGTCGACGCACCCACCCCGCGCAGGTCGAAGGCGGCGACCGGGTGCATCGCCGCGAGGCCCTCGAGCTGCCGCGACCAGGTCGCGTGCGTGTCGGGGTAGCCGTGCACGAACAGCAGCGGGGCGCGGCGCTCGTGCGGCGCGACGCGGCTGCGCACGACGTGCAGCCGGGCGTCGCCTCGCTCGACGACGCTGTGCTCGAGGGCCAGCTCCACCGTATCCACGGGCTCCACGGGCACCTCAGTCGTCCATCGCGCCGGCGTCGATCCAGTCCTTGACCAGCTTCAGCTTGTCGTCCGGCAGCGGCTGCGTGGCACCGTCGGGCATCAACGCGTCGCCGTTCATCGTGACTGTGCTCTGCATGTTGGTCATCTTGAGGTAGATGTAACTGTTCAGCGGATCGCCCGGCGTGAAGTAGTCGGTCATCGGCGCCTGGATCGACTTGACACCGACGGTGTTGGTGTAGGCGTCGGCGAGCGGCATGCTGAAGTTGCCATTCCCGTCCAGGCTCGGCGGGCCGAGGTGGCAGCTGCAACTAATCGCGATGATCTCGTTCTTCACGCGGGTGAAGGTCGGCGTGGTGTCCCCGGTCGTGGGGCCGCCCGTGGTCATCCCGCCCGTGCCTCCGCCGCCGCCCGGGAAGTCGGCGCCGGCGATCCACGCGAGGATCGTCTGCGTGTCCGCCAGGGTCTCGGGGCTGCCGGTCGCGGGGTCGAAGCCGAGCGGCATGCGACCGCCGGTGCGGGTCTGCCCGAACCCGGCGATCACGTTGTCGGGCAGCATCTTGATCGCGATGTACGAGTTGGCCGTGTCACCGAGCGTGACCAGCGGGATGGCGCTGCCGTTGGACGAGCCGCCGATGATCGCGCTGCTGACGGTCGCGTCGAGGGTCGGCGACTGGCCGCCGGCGGCGTGGCAGCCGGGCGAGTTGCCGCAGCTGCGCTCGAAGGCCGCGACAACCTCGGGGGGAAGGTCCCCGCCGCCGCCGCTGGCGCTCTCGTCGATCGCCTCGAGCTGATTACAGCCCGGGATCGTGAGCACCAGCGCGAACCAGGCGCACAGGGACTGGATGCTGCAGAGGGCGAGACGCATGGGTTAGAGGCTCCACTTTCGGCTGAGGTTGAAGCCGAAGAAGAAGTTGCCGCGCTGCTCGAAGGGGTTCTTCGACTGGCCGCCGGGCGCATACAAGTTGGTGTGGATCTCGCGGGTGTTGGTGAGGAAGATCTGGAAGAAGTGCAGGCCGGTGCGGATCGACCCGCCGAGCGACCAGGAGCCGATGTTGCTGCCGTTCGGGTCGGCGTTGCCGCCGTTGTAGTAGAAGACGCTGGTGGGGATCGGCAGGTTGTATTCCATGTCGATGCCCCAGCGCTTCTTCTCGCCGATCCACACCGTCGAGGCGATGCCGACGCCGAGGGTGCCGCGCTTGTCGTGGACCTTGACCGCGCCCTTGCCGTCGCCGAAGTCGACCGTCGGCGCGGCCTTGTGGTCGGTGCGCAGGCTGTAGCCGAGGACCAGCTGGGTGCTCCAGCGGTCGAACCACAGGCGACTCAGCATCAGCTGAAAATTGCCCGCCCACGGGTTGGCGGTGTTCGAGGGGAAGTCGCGGTAGTACTCGACCGAGGCGTAGCCGCCGAAGCTCAGCGGCTTGCCGTCCTCCTGGCGGATCGGCACGTACTTGGTGCCGAGCTCGTAGCCCTTGCGCGAGTTGCTGCGCCGCAGCACCACGTCCCAGCCGCTGAGGATGCCGTAGGCGAAGCCGTACGAGATGTTCGCGCCGGCGTCGAGGCCGAAGGCGCCGCGCTCGGTGCCGACGCGGCCGAAGCGGTGGTCGATGCGAAACTCGAAGGTGCGCTTGCCGAGCGTGGAGGTGGTCGGCAGGTTGATCTGAAATACGCCATGGAAGGGCGGCTTGCTCGGCTGCTTGTCGTCCTTCGGCGCGGGCTCGTCGGGCGGTGTATCGCCGACCGGCGTGTCGCTGACCGGCGGTGTGTCACCCGCCGGCGGCCCATCGCCGACGGGTGCAGCCGTCGCCTTGTCGCGCTCGCCGAGGGCCGCGATGTACTGCCGCAGCGTCTCGAGGTCGCCCTTGGCCAGCGGGTCGCCGCCCAGCGGCATCGCGTCGCCGACGATGCCCTTGGCGCCCGTGAGCTTCTGGATCAGGTAGCTGCCGTCGGCGTCGCCCGCGACGAGGATCGGCTTGCGCGCGACCTTCGAGCTCTCCTTGAGCAGGCGCTCCGGCGAGCCGGCGAGCACGATGTCGTCGCTGCCCGTGTCGTGACAGGCGAGGCACTGGTCGGCGAGGATCTTCTTCACCTTCGGCTCGAGCTCGGCGACCCGCTTCGCCGCGTCATCGCCCCCGGTGCTCGCTCCGGTGCTCGCCGGCTTGCCCGTGGGCGTCGGTGTGGGCGTCGGTGCTGGCGTCGGCGCGGGCGCGGGCGCGAGGCTCGCGATCCACTCCTTGACCGTGTTCTTCTGGGCCGCTGGCAGCGGATCGCCGCCCTGCGGCATCGCGTCGCCGCTGATGTTCTTGCCGTTCAGCTTGGCCAGCAGATAGCTGCCGTCGGGGTCGCCGGCCGCGACCATCGGCTTGCCGGTGGCCTTCGACTTGACCGACTTGAGCCGCGAGGGCGCGCCGGCCAGGACCGGCTCCTCGCCGCCCGTGTCGTGGCAGGCGGTGCAATGCTCTTCGAAGATCGCCTTGACCTTCGCCTCGAGATCCGGGGCTGGTGCTGCGAGTGCGAGATAGATCGTGAGGGGCAGCGGCATGGGACGGGCCTACCGTACGTGAGCCGTGAGTGTTACCACAATGCGGGCCCTCGCAGGCTCGGATAATATCGCCGTCATGCGCTCGCGCCTGGTCCGGCTCGCCCTCGTCACCATCACCGTTTGTACGGCCACAGCCTGCCAAACGCCCAGCCCCGAAGGTGCCAAGAAAGACGTCGTCGACGCCACGAAAAAGGCCGACGCAAAACCAGCCGACGCGAAGCAGGCGAGCCCCGACCTCAAGACCGCCGACCCGACGCCCACGCCCGCGACCGGGGCGAACGGCACCGCTGCGAGCGCCGACACTGCGGCCACCGCCGGCACCGCGACGGCCCCGGGCACCGCCGGTGATCCGAGCGCCGGTGATCCGACGGCCGCCGATCCCACGCCGACCGGCGGCGATGCAGCGACCCCACCGACCGACCCCGCCGCCGCCGCCGCCGACAAGGCCAAGTTGCTCGGCGAAGTGAAGGCCAAGAAGACCTCCGACACGCGGGCCAAGAAGGCGCTCGAGGAGGCCGAGGCCGCCGGCGCGACCGTGCGCGAGCTGGCCGAGGCGAGCAACGCGCGCGGCGAGGCGCTGATGGGCGCAGGTGAGGCCGAGCGGGCCACCGCCGCCTTCGTGTGGGCCCGCGACAAGGACACCACCTACCCGGACCCCAGCTTCAACCTCGCCCGCCTGACGGTCAACGCCGGCGACGTCGCCGAGACCGTCGCGCACCTCAAGGAGGTGCACAAGCGCGGCGGCAAGAAGCTGCTCAAGCAGGTCGGCTTCGACCCGAGCTTCGAGATCGTCAAGGACGACCCCGAGGTCTCCAAGCTGATCAAGTAGTCGGCGCAGCTGTCTCTCAGGACCATGGCCGACGCAGTCACCCGGGTGCTGTTCGTCTGCCACGCCAACATCGTGCGGTCACCGCTGGCCGAGGGCGTGCTGCGCCACCTGGTCGAACAGCGCGGGCTGGCCGACCGCTTCGTCATCGCCAGCGCCGGCATCTCGGCCTACGAGGGCGTGGCGCCCGACGCCGGCAGCGTCGCGGTCGCGGCGGCCCACGGCATCAACCTCGTCAGCCGCTCGCGCCAGATGACCCGCGTCGACCTCTACGATCACCACCACGTGCTGGTCGCCGACCGCCCCGTACTGGCGAAGATCCGCAGCCTCACCGGCTCCGCCTTCGGCGAGATCGGCGGCCCCGGGAAGGCCGGCGCCCGCGTCCGCCTGCTCGCGCAGCTCGCCGACCCGCACGCGCAGGGCGACGCCCTCGACGTCGCCGACCCGCTGCGCGGCGGCCCCGAGGGCTACCTCCGCGTGTACCGCCAGATCGAGCGCGCGTGTCACAACCTGCTGCTCGAGCTGGCGCCACGCGCCTCGTGAGCAGTGGTCCCCCGCGCCGCTGAGCGAAGGGCCCTCAGCCCGCGGGAGCAGCTGCGATCGCAGCCGCGGCCCCGGCCGCCGCCGCGAGCTCCGCGGCCTTGATGCTCGCCAGCGCGGCCGGATGGATCTCGAGCTCGGCGATGCCGCCGGGGATCTGCAGCGTGGTGATCGGCGTGCCCTCGGGGATCACGCTGCCGTCGTGGCGCCGCAGCACGATCGGCGGGTGGGCCTTCTCGTGGGTGGCGAGCTGCTTGCCGAGCTCGGCCTGGGTCGCCTCGTCGAGCGCGGTCCAGGCCAGGCGACCGCGGCACTTCGGGAACTTCGAGCAGCCGAGCCACGGGCCGCGGCGACCCGAGCGGAGGTTGAGCGGCGCGCCGCACTTCGGGCAGGCGACGTCGACCTCGAGCGCCGGCGGCGTCGGGTATTTGATCTGCTCGCGCTTGTCGAGGTTGATGGTGAACTTGACCTTCGGGTACTGCACCGACACCAGGAAGGGTCCGAAGCGGCTCGAGCGCAGCTCCATGTCGGAGCCGTCCTCGGGGCAGATCACGTCGACGCGCTCGGGCAGCATCGGCCGGCCGTCGCGGGTGATCGGGGCCGCGTAGTCGCACTCGGGGTAGCGGGTGCACGACAGGAAGCGGCCGTTCTTGCCGAAGCGATACGAGGTCGGCGCGCCGCACTTCGGGCACTTGTAGATCGAGGGCTGCACCTCGGCCTTGGCGTGGGTCATCGTGTCGCTGGCGGTCGCCAGCGAGCGCGAGAAGCCCTTGTAGAACTTGCGCAGCATCGCCTGCCAGTCCGCCCCCTTGTCCTCGATCTCGTCGAGCTCCGACTCCATCGAGCGCGTGTAGCCGACGTCCATCAGCTCGCGGAAGGCCTCGATCAGCTTGTCGGTCACGACCTCGCCGAGGTCCGTGGCGTAGAAGCGGCGGTCGAGCTGCTCGACGTACTTGCGCTCCTGGATGACGCCGATGATCGACGCGTAGGTCGAGGGCCGACCGATGCCCTCGGACTCGAGGGTCTTCACCAGCGAGGCCTCCGAGTAGCGCGGCGGCGGGGCGCTGAAGCGCTGGACCGCGTCGATCGCGAAGGCCCCGAGCTTCTGCTCCTGGACCAGCGCGGGCAGGGTCTGCTCGTCGGTCGCCTGGACCCCGAGCACCCGCAGGAAGCCGTCGAACACCAGCACGCGGCCGCTGGCCCGCAGCACGGCGCCGGTCTTCTGGTCGTCGCGCTCGAACAGCACGCTGGTCGCGTCCCACTGCGCGGGGCTCATCTGGCAGGCGACGCTGCGCTGCCAGATCAGGTTGTAGAGCTTGAACTGCTCCTCGCTGAGCGCCTCGCGCAGGTCCTCGGGGCGGCGGGCGACGTCGGTCGGACGGATCGCCTCGTGGGCCTCCTGCGCGTCCTTGTTGGAGGAGCTGAAGATGTTGGGCTTCTCCGGCAGATAGGTGGCGCCGAAGCTGCGCTGCACGAAGCCGCGGATCTGCTCGAGCGCCTCGCCCGACAGATTGGTGGAGTCGGTGCGCATGTAGGTGATGAGGCCGACCTGACCCTCGCCCGGCACGTTGACGCCCTCGTAGAGCGACTGGGCCGTCCGCATCGTGCGTTGGGCCGTGAAGCTGAGCTGATTGGCCGCCGCGATCTGCAGCGAGGAGGTGATGAAGGGGCCGGGCGAGCGCGAGCTGGTGCGCTTGGTCTCCATGCTGCGCACGCGGTAGCGCAGCTTCGGATCGACGGTGCCGCTCAGGGTCCGCACCGTGCGCGCGGGGCCCTTGCCCTCCGGGTTGTCGCGGCTGCTGACCTTGATGTCGACCAGCCCGACCGCCGCGGCGGCGCGGGTGACCTCGGCGCTGAGGTCCCGCGGCTCGCTCGCCGTGCAGGCGAGCGCGAACCTCTGGCCGCCGAGCTCGACCAGCTCGGCGTCGAGGGCCTGGTGCTCGGCCAGCCAGGCGTTCTGGAGCTTGAGCGTGGGGCCGCGGTTCTTGTCATCGAGGCGGGCGAGGAACTGGGCCCACGCGGCCGCCAGCGTCGCCGTGGCGTTCGGGTCGAGGCTCAGGCGAGCGCCGATCTCCCACCGCTCGTCAGGTACGAAGGCCGCGATCTCGCGCTCGCGCTCGACCACGAGGCGGACCGCGACCGACTGAACGCGCCCGGCCGAGAGCCCGCGCGAGACCTTCTTCCACAGCAGCGGCGAGGCCTGGTAGCCGACGATGCGGTCGAGGATGCGGCGCGCCTGCTGGGCGTTGACCTTGTCGACGTTGATCGGCCGCGGGTTGGCGAAGGCCTTGTGCACCGCCTGCTGAGTGATCGCGTTGAACACCACGCGCTTGGCGTTCTGCGGCTTGATGCCGAGCACCTCCGCGAGGTGCCAGGCGATCGCCTCCCCCTCGCGGTCCAAGTCTGTTGCGAACCACACGTCCGAGGCGCCCTTCGCCGCCTTCTTGAGGTCGGCGACGGTCTTGCTCTTGCTGGCAAGCACCTCGTAGGTGGGCTTGAAGCCGTGCTCGATGTCCACGCCGGGCACCGGTTGCTTGTCGCCCTTGGCCGACTTGGTCGGCAGGTCGCGGATGTGGCCGACGCTGGCCTGCACCACAAAGCCGGGTCCGAGGTACTTGTTGATCGTCTTGGCCTTCGCCGGGCTCTCGACGATGACCAGCTGCTTGCCCTTGCCGCGCGCGACCGGGGCCTCCGCCTCGCCCTCGCCCTCGTCCGCCACCGCGACCGTACGTGTGCGCGGCGAGACCTTGGCGACCCGGGCCTTCGCCACCTTCTTCGCCGGCTTCGCCGCCACTTTCGTGGCCTTCGGCGGCTTGGCGCTCGCCGCCTTGGCCACCTTCTTCGTGGCCTTCTTCACGGCCTTCTTCGTCGCCTTCTTGACTGCGGACGAAGTGGCGGCCGCCTTGGCTGGCTTGCTCGCCTTCTTCGTGCTGGTCTTCTTCGTCGCCGTCTTCTTGGCCGTCGCCTTGTTGGCGGTTTTTTTTGCGGGTGCAGACGTCGCCTTGGGCTTGGCGGCACTCGGGGTTTCGTCTGCGGAGGGGGCTCGAGCCATTTGGGTCACGTGACGGGAAGGGGGATACCGAAAGGCCCGGGTTTATAAAAGCCCTGGGTCGAGGCGCGCCAGGGGCGAGCGACCCCACCCCATACAAGAAGGCTCACGGCGCGCCTTTGCGTCAGCGAACGACGACGGCCCGGATCTCCGGGCCGTCACAACAGTCTTCACGGCGCGGCGCCAACGGCGGGCAGCCCGCGCAGCTCACATCGTCGGGACGACCGCGCCAGTGCACAGCGACACGTAGCCCGGGTTCTTCATGGCGCACACGTCCTCGATGCAGGGGCAGGCCTTGTAGCAGAAGCCACGCTGGTCGGCGACGCTGAGCTGGAGGTAGCAGTCCTTCTGCGTCGCCGCGTCGACCGCCATGGCACCGCCGCCGGAGGCGAAGAGGTTGCAGCCGTCACCCTGCGGGTCCTGGTTGGTGGTGTGATTCACGCCCCAGGTGGTCAGCGCCGGGATATCGGCGCCGGTGACTGCGCGCCACTTGTTGTCCTCCGGATCGAGGACGCAGTCCTTGACCGGGTCGAGCTCCTGCATCTGGCAGCACAACGAGCCGACGCCGCAGATCGCCTCGCGATCGCCCTGGGCCCACTTGGGGTTGCAGGGGACCGGGCAACCAGTAGTGGCGGCGAAGGGGCTCGTGAAGCCGCCGACCTCGACGCACATACCCGAGGTGCTGAGTGAATTGTTCGCGCCGGAGAAGATCGGAACGCCGTACTTCGCGTCGTTCTTGCCGTTGAAGTAGTTGGGGAGGCGGCCCTTGGTGGTCGCCGGATCGTCGGAGCAGCACACCTCGGCGTCCGGGCACGAGTCCACGGTCGCCTTCGAGGGGTTGCAGCGGAACGACGGATTGTCGAACTTCGGCTCAAAGCACGAGACCGAGGTCACGGCGCCGACGCAGAAGATCGCGACATAGGTGAGGGCAGTCTTGACGAGGTGCAACGACGGTCTCCTTCGGCGAGCGTCAACGTGGCATAGACCCCGCCGGCTTGTAAAGCTCTGCGCGAGCCGGGCCGCCGACCCCGAGCCTCAAGCCCGTGACCGCGTCGCCCGCCCGCTCGGACCTCGGCTCAAGACCTCCTTCACTACGGGTCTGCGGGTCTGCGGGCGAAAATCGCCGAGCGCTGCGATCGCGCGTTGCAGCGGCCCGAATGGCGGGCACGCTTCGGCCGTTGATCGCCCCGGTCCGGTCCCGCGATCCGGCCCCGTGCGCCGCTTCTGCCGGTCTTTGGCGGTCCGTGAGGCTGCACGCTAAGCTGCGAGGCTATTACGATGTCCTACCTGGTGAAACGCCCCCGTCTCGTGTGTTCGCTGACCCTCCTCGGGCCCGCCCTCGTGCTCGCCATGGCCTGTTCGGGGGCCCAGCAGACCGGCCCCCACGCGGCGCCCGAACCCGAGGCCGCGAGCGCGGGCGAGGTCGCGGCGCCGCCCGCGGGCGAACCGAGCGCCCCGCCCGCGACGGTGCTGCCCAAGGTGAGTCAACGCGAACATCCAGCCGGTCAGGCGTGGGTGTTCGAGGCCGGGGCCGAGCCGCGCAAGCAGGAGATCGCCCAGGCCGAGGCCGCCGGTTACACGGTCATCGACCTCGGCAACAGCTGGGTCCCCTACATCTTCAGCGAGAAGACCACGGGCGTGGAGGACCTCAGCGCCAACGAGTACCGCCAGCGCTACATCGACCTCGCCAACGACCGCGTCGACGCCGACGGCGAGAAGCTCGACCCGCACGAGCGCAACTTCCTCGAGCTCTACGGCATCCCGCCGACCCTGCAGGTGGTCCACGGCGAGTGGCAGGACTCCGACGCGGAGATCGAGCCCTGTCTCACCCAGGCCGGCTTCGACCCGGCCGTGTTCACCCGCTTCTCCGGCGTCATCGCCTACACCGGCAAGAAGGGCGGCGATGTCCGCAAGGCCAGGGCCCTCAAGGCCAAGCTGGCCAAGGACATGAAGAAGGCCGGCCTCGACCCCGCCACCCCCGAGGCCGCCAAGGACCACCCCAAGCTCGGGGCCACCTACGCCAGCTGGCTGGAGACCCAGGCCCGCGTCGACGTCATCGACCACGCCCAGCGTCGCCTGCGCTGCGAGAAGATGTTCGTGTCCGCCGAGGGCGTCGGCAAGTACGAGCCCGGCGTGTTCGACAGCGCCACCACCCACGCCCTCGCGGCCTTCGAGAAGAAGCACGCGATCAAGGGCTGGGGTCACTTCACGCCGGACAACCTCGCCGCGCTCGCCCGCAGCCAGGCCGAGAGCATGCACGGCCGCATGCTCCGCGTGATCGAGGAGCGCACCGTGTCCGGCGCCAGCATCCTCGAGGACGGCTCGGCCGCGAAGTGGAAGCCCAAGTTCCGCTGGACCGACAGCCAGGGCCAGGAGCACGCCCTGCGCGACGTGGTCGGCGAGGCCCGCACCGCCGTCGTCGCCGCCCTGGACCTCGCAACCCCCGAGTCGGCCAAGCAGACCCTGGCCCGCCTGTCCGACCTCGGCGGCGGCAACTTCGACAACCTGCTGGTGGCCGTGCGCCTGCCGCCGCCGCCCGCCTACTACGCCGAGGACATGAGCTTCGACGTCGTCATCGACCGCGGCGACGTCTGGTACGACTTCCCCTTCGACGCCCAGGGCAACAAGCTCGGCCAGCCGCGCGAGCGCTACCCCCACTTCACGATCTACGCCGTCGTCGGCGAGCAGAAGATCCCGCTGGTCCACTGGCGCACCACGATCGGCTCGTGGCGCAGCGAGATGTACAACGGCAGCGAACACTACAAGTACAAAGAGTCCGACGTCGGCGATCGCGTATGGAAGGAGATCGTCGCCGCCCCGGTGTGGATCCCCCCGGCCACGACCCCGGCGCGGGAGTTGGTGCGCCGCAAATGGAAGGACGGCAAGGTCCGCACGGTCGTCAACTACGGCGAGTTCGGCCCCAGCTACACCTCGGCCTACGGCCTGGTCGCCGCCTACCACGTCCGCGAGGTCACCGACGCCAAGGGCGAGGTGAAGGACTTCGACAACGGCATCCGCACCCACGGCAGCGTCGATTACATGTCGATCCTGCGCCGCTTCTCCCACGGCTGTCACCGCCTCTACAACATCTCGGCGGTGCGCATGTTCTCGTTCATCCTGGCCCACCGCGGCTTCACCCGCGAGGGCCAGGTGAAGCTGGGCTTCGGCCGCGAGATCGTCCACGAGGGCAAGCCCTACAAGATCCAGCTCAAGACCCGCGGCTACCGCTACAGCCTGCAGCAGCCGATCGCCGTGCACGTGCTCGAGGGCCGCATCCGTGGCGATCGCAAGTCGCCGATCGATGCATACATCCCCAAGCCGACCAAGGCCGAGGCCCCGGCCGACGCACTGACCACCGAGGCGCCGCCAGAGCTCACCCCCAATTTGGCCACCGACGTGGCGCCCGGATCCCCGTAGGCCAGCTGCGACCGGGCATCGTCGTGAACCGTGGGTTGCCGCACGCAGCCGCCAGACAACGTTCACGGCTCCTCCCGAGATTGCAGCGTCCACCCCTTGAGCGGGGCCGCTGCATGCTGCAATATCCCGCGCCGTGCAACGTAACATCGCGTCCGGGTTCGAGGACAGCTTCCGTCGCCACCTCGCCGTCGAACAGCGACGCGCCGTGCTCGACACCATCGCCCGCGAGCTGACGCCAGACACCACCCTCGGCGATATCGTCGACGCCGCCCACGACCTCGGCTGGGCCGAGGGCCTGGGCGAGCTCTGCCTCGCCGACCTCGCGCTGGCGCTGTTCGGCGAGGCGCCCGTCGAGGCGCCCGCTGCCCCCGTCGTCGCGGACGCACATGACGACGACGATGCGGTCGACAGCGAGGACGACAGCGAGGACGAGCTCGAGGACGCGGACGCCGACGACGACGCCGACGACGACGCCAATGACGCCGACGACGAGCCGGCCGCGCCCGCCGGACGCAAGCTGAGCAGCCTCGACCGCGCCGTCGACCGCATCGAGAAGACCCTCGCTGCCCGCCGCAAGGTGCGGGCCAAGAAGTCCGCCAGCAAGGCCGCCGCCCGCCGCCCCGCGCCGCCCAAGACCAGCAAGCCCGCGCCCGCGCCCGCCAGGACCAAGGCCGCCGCCAAGGCCGCCGCCAAGGCCGCCGCCAAGGTCTCCCCCATCAAGGCGGTCAAGGCGGTCAAGGCCAGCCGCGCACCGATCGTCGACGACGACGACCTGGACGACGACGAGGACGACGACACCGAGGCGATGAGCCTCGATCAGGCGGCGAAGCTGCTCATCCCGCTGGTCCGCAAGCTGCGCGAGGCGACGATGCAGGACCTCGAGGAGCAGACCAAGATGGGCCGCCGCAAGCTCCGCTTCCACATCGGTCAGCTGGTCAAGCACGGCCGCCTGCGCCGCCACGGCATGGGCCGCGGCACCTGCTACACGGTCAAGTGAGCGCGAGGCCGACGCCTGACACGGGCCCTACTGCGCACATGCACAGGCCGCGCAACCCCAGGCGCCGCCGGTTACTTGCCAGCGAGATCCGGGCCCTGCTAATGGCCAAGGTCGCCGCGCTCCATGATCGGTCCGTCCAAACTCCGTGACGCCCGCCAGGCCGCCCCGCCGAAGAATCGCCGGGTGCAGCAGGTGAAGCCGCGCGTCACCGCCCCGGCGACCACGCCCGGCCCGACCCGCAAGCCCGCCGCTCGCAACCTCCGCAGCGAGCTCCGACCCAACCGCCGCATCGGCGCCCCCCGCCCCGCGCTCCCCGCCCCGCCCCGCCCCTCGCGCCTGCGCCCCCTGCTGCGCGCGCTCGCCAGGCCGCAGCTCGGCCCCCGGACCCGCCGCTTCCTCAGCGCCGGCATGCGCCTCGGCGTCGCCGTCGCGCTCGCCTGGGGCCTGCTGCTCGGCGTGCAGCAGGGCTACCAGTACGTCACCACCTCGGCCCGCTTCGAGGCCAAGACCATCGCCTTCGAGCCGACCCCGCACCTCTCCGCCGACCGCCTCGCCGAGCTCATGGCCCTCGCGCCCGGCACCAACATCCTCGCCGTCGACGTCGACGCCGTGCGCCGCAGCATCGAGGCCGACCCCTGGGTCGCCACCGCCACCGTCTCGCGCGAGCTCCCGGACACCCTGCACGTCGCGGTCGCCGAGCACACGCCGGCCGCGGTGCTGCACTCGGGCCACTTCTACCTGCTCGACGACGCCGGCGTGCCCTTCAAGCGCATCGCCCCCGGCGAGCGCGGCAGCCTGCCCGTGATCACCGGGGTCGAGCGCGACCTGCTGGTCCAGGGCGACCCCGCCGCGGCCCAGATCATCCGCCGCGCGCTCGACGTGCTCGCCGCCTACAACGCCAAGGCCCGCCCCCGCCTCGGCGAGATCCACATCGGCGACGGCGGCGAGGCCCTGCTCTACACCGAGAAGACCGGCACCCTGCTCCGCCTCGGCCGCGGCCCGATCGCGGAGCGCCTGGCCCGCTTCGACGCCCTGCGCGCGGCCCTCGGCGAGCGCGCCGACAAGCTCTCGGTCGTCCACCTCGACGCCGCCCCCGGCGGCGACCGCCCGGCCCGCGTGGTCGCCAGCTTCACCGACGCCGCCGAGGCCGAGGCCCTGCTCGCGCAGGCGAGCCTCAAGCCGAAGCACAAGCCCGCCCAGCAGCAGGCCGCGCAGGACCTCGAGGACATGTCCGCAAAGCCAGCTGCGAAGCCGGCCGCGCCCGCGAAGCAGCCCAAGCAGCCCAAGCAGCCCAAGCACAAGAAGCAGCCCAAGGGCCAGCAGGGGCCTCACAAGTTCCCCTCCGGGATCCCCAAGTACGACTAGACGGAGCTCGTCATGGCAGAAGTCGGAGAAGTCATCGTCGGCCTGGACATCGGCACCACCAAGGTGGCCGCGATCATCGGTGAGGTCACCGAGAGCGGCGTCGACATCATCGGCGTCGGCACCTGCCCGTCGGAGGGCCTGCGCCAGGGCGTGGTCGTCAACATCGAGGCGACCACCAACAGCATCGCCCAGGCCATCCAGGAGGCCGAGCAGATGGCCGCCGTCGAGGTCCAGTCGGTGTTCTGCGGCATCGCGGGCGGCCACATCCGCGGCTTTAGCAGCCTCGGCCAGGTCAGCATGCGCAACCGCGAGGTCACCGAGCAGGACGTCGCCCGCGTGATCGAGCAGGCCAAGGCGGTCAACATCCCGCTCGACCGCCAGATCATCCACACCCTCCCGCTCGAGTACATGATCGACGGCCAGGGCCAGATCAAGGACCCGATCGGCATGAGCGGCGTGCGCATGGAGGTCCGCGCCCACGTCATCACCGCGGCCACCACCAGCGTGCAGAACATCATCAAGTGCTGCAACCGCGCCGGCCTCGACGTCATCGACGTCGTGCTCGAGCCGCTGGCCAGCGCCACCTCGGTGCTCCACGACGACGAGCGCGAGCTCGGCGTGATCCTCATCGACATCGGCGGCGGCACCACCGACCTCGCGATCTACGCCGAGGGCCAGAACGTCTTCACCTCGGTCATCGTCATGGGCGGCCACCGCATCACCCAGGACGTCGCCCACGGCCTGCACACCAGCGTCGCCGAGGCCGAGGCGATCAAGCGCAAGCACGGCTGCGCCCTGGTCTCGATGGTCGACGGCGACAGCAGCATCGAGGTCGCCGGCGTCGGCCCCCGCCCGCCCCGCAGCTTCCCCCGCCGCTTCCTCTCCGAGGTCATCGAGCCCCGCGTCGAGGAGATCCTCCTGCTCGCCCAGGAGGAGCTGCAGCAGTCCGGCTACATGGAGCTCGCCGGCAGCGGCATCGTCATCACCGGCGGCCAGAGCCAGATGGAAGGCATGGCGGAGATCGTCGAGGATATCTTCAACCTGCCGGTCCGCCGCGGCGTGCCCGTGCACGGCGCCAGCTTCGGCCGTCACGCCCCGCGCTCACCGAGGGCGGCTTCGCCGGCGTCATCCACGACCCCAAGTTCGCCACCGGCGTCGGCCTCGTCCTCTACGGCGCCGCCCACGAACCGATGGCCGTCCTCCACGAGCCCTCGCACCGCCAACAGTCCGGCGACCACCGCCCCGGCATCGGCAAGCGCTTCGTCGGCTGGATGCGCGACATGTTCTAGAGCGGCACCGGTCCGGGCGACGTCCTCCGCGCCGCCGATCGTTCACAACCCGTGTCGAGGTACTAGAGCGCCCTGGGTAAGCGCGCCGGCGGTGCCTGCACCGCGATCCCACCGCCCTCGAGATCCACATCGATCACCGTCGGCGCCCGCTCGCACTCCCAGGTCGTGCAGTTCACGTAGGTCGTCCCCGCGTGCGACCACGCCCCGCCGTCCTCGTGGATGTGCCCGAACAGGTGCAGCCGCGGACGCACCAGCTCGACCCGCGCCCGCAGATCGACGCAGCCCGTCCGCGCCGCCGACCACGAACGGTCGCCGAAGCCCTGCGGCGGCCCGTGCGTGAGCAACAGATCGAGCCCCGCGGGGATCTGCGCCCACCTCTCCGCCAGCGCCGCCCCGCGCGAGAGATTGAACGCCCAGCCGCCGAACTCCGGCTGCCACGGACTGCCCCACACCCGCAGCCCCGCCGCCTCCACGCCCGAGTCCTCGAGGTAGTGCACGCCCTCGCCGACCAGCAGCGCCCGCGCCTCCGCCGGCTGGCGCACGAAGCACCAGTCATGATTGCCCGCGATCACGATCTTGAGCGCGTGCGGCAGCCCGCAGATCCACCGCGCCGCCCGCCCGAACTCCTCGAGCGAGCCGCCGCGGCACATGTCCCCCGCGTGCACGAACACGTCGCCGTCCGGCACCACCAGCTCGCGGTGATACAGGTGCGTGTCGGCGACCGCGACGATGCGCATGACCGGTGATCCTCGCGCGCCACACCCGGCCTGTAAAGCCAGGCTCCCGCGAACACCGCCCATTTGAGGCTTCGCACGCCCGCACGCCCGGGGCCCGGCACGGATGACCACACCCGCCCGCGCCAAGCGGTGCCACCCTGGAGCCGCCCATGCACCACGCCGCCTCGGACCTGTTCAACCCCACGGACGAGCACCGCATGCTGCGCCAGATGGTGGCCGAGTTCGCGCGCCGCGAGCTCGACCCCCAGGCCGCCGAGTTCGACGCGAAGGGCGTGCTCAACCTGCCGCTGTTTCGCCGCCTGGGCGAGCTCGGCCTGCTCGGCATCACCATCCCCGAGGCCGACGGCGGCGCCGGCCTCGACACCACCGCCGCGGTCCTGGTCCACCACGAGCTCGCCAAGTACGACCCCGGCTTCACGCTCGCGTACCTCGCCCACGCGATGCTCTTCGTCAACAACTTCTACCACTGCTCCAACGCCGAGCAGAAGGCCCGCTACCTCCCGCGCGTGCTCAGCGGCGAGTGGGTCGCCGGCATGGGGATGACCGAGCCCGGCGCCGGCACCGACGTGCTCGCCATGACCACCACCGCGGTCCGCCAGGGCGACTGGTTCATCGTGAACGGCAGCAAGACCTACATCACCAACGGCTGCGAGGGCCACTGCTTCCTCGTCTACGCCAAGGTCGACGGTCGCCTCACCGCCTTCATCGTCGACCGCGACTGCCCCGGCTTCACCACCAGCAATCACATCGACAAGCTCGGCATGCGCGGCTCGACGATGTCCGAGCTCATCTTCGAGGACTGCCGGGTCCCCGCGGCGAACCTGCTCGGCGAGCTCGGCAGCGGCCTCACCCACATGATGCGCAACCTCGAGATCGAGCGCCTCACCCTCGCCGCCATGAGCGTCGGCATCGCCGAGCGCTGCGTCGAGATCATGGTCCGCCACGCCCACGAGCGGCAGGCCTTCCGCACCTCGCTCAACCGCTTCGGCCAGATCCAGCGCTACATCGGCGACGGCTACGCCATGACCGAGGCCGCCAAGTGCCTGGTCTACAACGTCGCCCGCGACGTCGGCCCGGGCATCCGCAACCGCGTCGGCTCTGACGCCGCCAAGCTGTTCGCCGCCCCGGTCGGCAAGACCGTCGCCGACTACGCCATGCAGGTCCTCGGCGGCGCCGGCTACTGCAAGGAGTACCCGGTCGAACGCCTGTGGCGCGACGCCAAGCTCTTGGAGATCGGCGGCGGCACGATCGAGGCCCACCAGAAGAACCTGACCAAGGACCTCACCGAGATCGTCCTCGCCCGCCCGCAGTAGCCGGCCCGGGCGGCCCCTGACCCTCGCGCGAAAATATGGTCTACTGCCCGCCGTGGACCACACGACGAGGCAGCTCCAGAGCAGTGATGTCCGTTTGCACGTCGAGCAGTGGCTCCCCGAGGGCCCGCCGAAGTTCGCCGTCTGCGTGTCCCACGGCGCCGCCGAGCACATCGGCCGCTACGCCCGCGTCGCCGGCTGGTTCGCCGAGCGCGGCGGCATGACCTTCGGCGCCGACCACCGCGGCCAGGGCAAGTCGGGCGGCCCCGGCGGCCACGTCGAGTCGTTCTCCGTCTACGCCGACGACCTCGCCGCCGTGGTCCGCTCGCAGACCGACCTCGTCCCCGCCGAGGCCAGGCCCGACAAGATCCCGTGGTTCCTGTTCGGCCACAGCATGGGCGGCCTGGTCGCCCTCACCTACCTGCTCGACCACCGCCGCCGCCACCCCTTCGCCGGCGCGATCATCTCGGCGCCGCTGCTCGGCCTCACCCTCAAGGTCCCCCCGCTCAAGCTCAAGGTCGGTCAGATCGCCGCCCGCCTGCTGCCGCGCCTGACCCTCCCGAGCGGCCTGCCGCCGTCGGCGATCTCCCGCGACCCAGCCGAGGTCGACCTCTACAAGCACGACCGCCGCCGCGTCGACAAGGTCTCGGCCCGCTGGTTCGCGGCGATGAACGACGCCGTCGCCCGCGTCTCCGCCGAGGCCTCCCAGCTCGAGCTGCCGATGCTGTGGTACGTCGGCACCGGCGACCTCGTGTGCGACCCGATCGCGACCCGCGCCGTGTTCGACCGCCTGGTCGACCCCGCCGCCCGCCACCAGAGCCTGCGCAGCTTCGACGGCTACTACCACGAGCTGCACAACGAGCCCGAGCTGCTGCGCCAGCCGATCAAGGAGATGCTGCTCGCGTGGGTCGAGCAGCGCCTGCAGTCCGCCGTCTGAAGCTGTCTCTCGGGACAGCCTGCACTCAGGGGCTGAAGCGGGCCAGCCACACGTCGCGCCCGTCCGTGCCCTCGTCGATCCCGCCGACCGCGATCACGGTGCCGTCCGGGGCCTGGCGCACGCAGCGGGCCTGACTGGCTCCGGGCCCCGCACCGGCGACGACCGTCGACCACAGCGGCGTCCCGTCCAGCGCCAAACGGCGCACCCGCGGCTCGCGGGTCCCCGCCTGCAGCGTCGCCCCCGCGAACAACAGGTCCCCGTTGCTCGCCAGGCCGAGCCCGTAGCACAGCGCCCCCGCGGCCTCCGGCCCGTCGTCGACCTCCGTCCACACGACCAGCCCGTCGCCGTCGTAGCGGCGCACGAAGCTCGACCACGGGATCCCCACCGCCGTCTCGTAGCCGCACACCACCACCCCGCCGTCCGCCAGCGCCACCGCGCCGAGCAGGTAGTCGTCCTTGCTGGCCGCGCCGTTGTACAGCCGCGACCACAGCAGGTTGCCGTCGATGTCGTACTTGCCGAGCCAGAGGTTGCGCGCCTCGCCAGCGACGGTCTCGGTGCCGGCCGCGTAGAAGTAGGCCCCGTCGGCGCTGACCGCCACCGCGTTGGTCTCGTCGTGACCCTTGGCCGCGCCGCTGTAACCCCGGGTCCACATCACCGCGCCCTCGGGCGAGTACTTGCGCAGCCAGGTGTCGTTGCCCGCGCCCATCACCGCCGTCGCCCCGCCGACCAGCAGGCCGTCGGGGGTGAGGGCCGCGGCGCTGGCGACGTCGGCGAGCAACGCCACCCCGCTGAACGACTTGGTCCACAGCGGCATCCCGTCGGCCGCGTACTTGCGCACCAGCACGTTGTTGCCCTGGTCGACGACGTTGGCGAGCCCGGCCGCGTAGACCAGCTCGGCGGGGTCGACGACCACCGCCCGGCCCTGGTCCTTGAGCTTCGCCGAGCCCGCGTAGGTCTGCGTCCACAGCGGATCGCCGGCGGCCGCGTACTTGCGCAGCCACAGATCCTCGTTGTCGACCGTGAGGCCGACCAGCCCGACCACGTAGATCGAGCCGGTGCCGTCGACGTCGCAGCCGAGGCCCTCGTCCGTGAGCCCCAGCATGCCCGCGAAGGTCGTCGACCACAGCAGCTGTCCCGAGGGCTGACAGTCGCCGTTGCAGCCGTTGCCCTCGACCATGTCGCCGTCGTCACACAGCTCGGGCGGGTCGACCTGGCCGTCGCCGCAGAACGGCTCGGCCGCGGTACCCGAGCCCGTGCTGCCCGCCTCGCCGCTGCTCGTCCCGCTCGTGCTCGTGCTCGTGCTCGTGCTCGCCGGCTCGCCGCTGCTCGTGCTCACGTCGACGGCGGGCCCGGTGCTCGCGCCGCTGCTGCTCGACGTCGGCGCGTCGCCGGTGGGTGCGCCGCTGCTCCCCGTGCCCGTCGCTTCGCCGCTGCTCCCCGTGCTCCCCACCCCCGTCGTCGCGGCCCCCGAGACGTCGCGCGAGCCCTCACCGCCGGCGCAGCCCAACATCCACCCCAGCGCCAGCGCCCCCGCTCCCCGCCTGACCATGCCGCATCGTACCCGGCGGGCCGCGCCGCCGCACCGGTGCGAAGTCGTCGCCATGGGCCCGCGCGCGCTCGCGGGCCGGCGCTTGATCACGGCTGGACAGCCGCGGCCCCAGCCCGGATGATCGCCACGTCGTGTTCCTCCTGCGCGCCAGCTCCACCATCGCCGCCGCGGTCATTCTCCTCGCCTGCATCAAACCAAACCCCGCCTTCGACGACGCGGCCGACAGCGCCAGCGCCAGCGACAGCGCCGGACCCACGAGCCCCACGAGCGGCCCGACAACCCAGCCGACCTCCGCAAGCACGGACACCGGCGGCAGCGCCAGCGCCGGTCAGACGACCACCGCCGGCCCGAGCAGCGGCAGCGACAGCCTCACGAGCACGACCGACCTCAGCGCGAGCAGCGGCGGCCCGCACTGCGGCACCACGGGCGAGCCCTGCGCGGAAGGCTGCTGTCCCGGCTGCGGCACCTGCATGAACGGCACCTGCGTCGCCGACGACGCCCAGTGCGGCGCGTGCCACAGCTGCGGCCCCGACGGCCAGTGCGTCCCGGTGACGGCCATGACCCCGTGCCAGCTCGCGCGCGACCCCTGCGCGGACAAGGTGTGGGGCCTCGCCGACGGCACCTGCTTCGCCAACGCGCCGGGCACCGGCAGCTGCGACGCGGGCGGCGTGTGTCAGCCCGACGCCTGCGCGCAGGGCGAGAAGCTCGTGATCTGCGACGCCGCCTGCATCATCGATTCAGGCAACTGCAGCAACGGCAACGCCGTCGCGTGGGTCGACAAGAACCTGCTGTGCGCCCAGGACGGCCCCACCGACCTGTGCAAGCCCGAGTGCGTGTTCGGCATGAACGAGGACATCGCCTACGACAACAGCTGCCAGATGGGCCTGTGCGCGCCGCAGAACCCGATGATGTGCGGCAAGTACAAGTGCCAGGGCCCCGTGTGCGGCACCTCCTGCATGAGCAGCGACGACTGCAAACCGGGCGAGAAGTGCATGGTCGACAAGTGCGACTGACGCCTACGCCGCGTGCGTGCGCAGGCTGTCGACCGCGTGCACCGGGGCCATGTCGCCGCGCATCAGGTGGGTGATCGCCGCGTAGACGAGGCGCTGGCTCTCGACCCGGCTCTTGCCCGCGAACACCTTCGACGTGACCTCGATCGTGAAGTGCCCGCCGCCGCCCGACACCAGCACCTCGGCGTCGGAGATCGCCGCGACGATCGCCTCGCGGATCGCGTCGGTCACGGAGCCCTGGAAGTCGGTGGGGTGGTGGCTCATGGCCTGGCCTTCTATCACTGCGCCGCCTCGCCGACCACCTTCACCTCGAGCTCGAGCGTGACGCCGTGGGCCGCCTGCACCGCCTCGCGGACGCGGCCGATCAATGCGAGCAGGTCGGCCGCCCGCGCGGGCTCGTCGACATCGCGGCGGATCACCAGCCAGTTGGCGTGCACCGGGCTCACCTCGGCCGCGCCGATCCGCAGCCCCTTGAGCCCCGCCGCCTCGATCAGCCGCCCCGCGAACTCCCCTGGCGGGTTCGTGAAGGTGCTGCCGTTGTTGTCGACGCCGCTCGGCTCGCGCTGCTTGCGACGCTCCCGCAGGCTCGCCACCTCGGCCTCGATCTCCGCCCGCGGGCGCGGCCACAGGCGCAGGCTCGCCGCGCACGCGACCTCGTCGGCCGGCAGGTCCGAGGCGCGGTAGCGAAACCCACACGCGGCGTGATCTCGACGCACCGCGCTGCCGTCGCGCCGCCGACTCCGGACCTCGGTGACGACCCTGGTGAACTCACCGAGGTAAGTCCCCGCGTTCATGATGAGCCCGCCGCCGACCGAGCCCGGCACGCCGCCGAGGAACTCGAGCCCGCCGAGCTGCCACTGCGTCGCCGCCAACAACAGCTTGCCGGTCGTCGCCCCGGCCTCGACCTCGACCTGCTCCGGCGCGCCCTCGGGGTCTGGCTGCCACACGCGGGTCATGCGACCGAGGTTGATCACGACGCCGCGGATGCCCCCGTCGCGCACCAACAGGTTGCTGCCGCCGCCGACGAAGCACACCGGCACGCCCGCGCGGTCGCAGCAGGCCAGCAGCGCCGCCAGGCTGGCCTCGTCGGCCGGGCGGGCCCACAGGTCCGCGGGGCCACCCAGGCGCAGCGTGGTGTGGCGACGCATCGGCTCGTCCTGGCGCAGCTCGATCGCGCCGGGCGGCAGCTCGGGCAGGGCCAGGTCGGCGAGCAGCGCGGAGCCCCGGGTCATGGCGCTGCTACGTCCGGGCCAGCAGGGCCGCCAACTCGTGCGAGACCCGGGTGACGCTGCCGGCCCCGAGCGTGATCACCAGGTCGCCGGGGCGCGTCTCCGCGGCCAGGCGATCGGCGAGCCCGACCACCGACTTGTCGAGCCGGACCACCCGCCCCGGCTGACGCGCGCGCGTCAGCTCGCACAGGCGCTCGATCGACACCCCCTCGATCGGCGCCTCGCCGGCCGCGTAGATGTCGGTCAGCACGACCGCATCGGCAGCGTCGAGGCAGGCCGCGAAGGCCGCGAGGTGGTCGCGCACCCGCGTGTGGCGGTGCGGCTGAAACACCGCGACCAGGCGCCGCTGCGGGTAGCTGGTCCGGGCCCCCGCCAGCGTCGCCCGGATCTCCGTCGGGTGGTGGCCGTAGTCGTCGACCACCAGCACGTCGCGGGCCGTGCCGCGCACCGTGAATCGCCGCTGAACCCCCGTGAACTCGGCCAGCGCGGCGCGGGTCAGCGCCCGATCGACGCCCTGCGCGTCGGCGATCGCGATCGTCGCCAGCGCGTTCAGCACGTTGTGCACCCCGGGCATGTGCAGCACGAACTCGCCGGCCTCCTCGCCGCGCGCGCGCACGCGGAAGAACGTCTGCGGGCCGTCGTGCCGCAGGTCGTACGCGCTGTAGTCGGCCTCGGCGTTGAACCCGTAGGTGAGCGCCCGCTTGGTCAGCCGCGGCAGCATCGCCGCGACCCGCGGGTCGTCGCTGCACAGCACCGAAAGCCCGTAGAACGGCACCCGGTTGGCGAAGCCGACGAACGCGTCGCACAGCCGCTGCATCGTCCCGTAGTGGTCCATGTGCTCGTCATCGATGTTGGTGACCACCGCGAAGGTCGGCGTCAGCACCAGGAAGCTGCCGTCGCTCTCATCGGCCTCGGCGACCAGCAGGTCCGAGCTGCCGAGCCGCGCGCTCGAGCCGAGCGAGTTGAGCTTGCCGCCGATGACCACCGTCGGGTCGAGCCCGGCCCGCTGCAGCACCGACGCGATCAGGCTGGTGGTCGTGGTCTTCCCGTGCGACCCCGCGATGACGATGCCCTGCTTGAGCCGCATCAGCTCGGCCAGCATCTCGGCCCGCTGGATCACCGGGATGTGCCGCGAACGGGCCGCCGTCACCTCCGGGTTGTCGGCCCGCACCGCCGACGACACCACCACCACGTCCGCGTCGCCGAGGAACTCCGCAGCGTGCCCGCGGTGCACCGTCGCGCCCAGCTGCGTCAGCCGCCGCGTCACCTCGGACTCCGCGAGGTCGGTGCCCGTCACCTGATACCCCAGCGTCAGCAACACCTCGGCGATGCCGCTCATGCCGATACCGCCGATGCCGACGAAGTGGATGTGAGTGTCGCTCTTGCGGAACATGCGAGGCCGCGAGCTTATACCCCCGCCGCGCGGCCGCGAAAACGTGCTACAGCCGCCTCGTGTCCGATATCGCTCCACGCCGCAAAGCCCCCTCTGCACGGCCCGCGGCGGGCCACAGGCCGCAGCCCGCAGCCGTCGCACCGGCAGCCGCGAAACGCCCGGACGCCCCCCCACAGTCCCGCCCGAACGGACCCGACCTGCTCGCCCAGGCCGAACAACTCGCACGGGCCGACCTGCTCGCGCGGGCCGACCTGCGCTCGCGGGCCGAACAACTCGCCCGCGCCGACCAGCTCGCGCGGGCCCTGGCCCCCTGGTTCCTCGCCCACCAGCGTGACCTCGAATGGCGACACACCCGCGACCCCTACGCGATCTGGGTCTCCGAGGTGATGCTGCAGCAGACCCGCGTCGACACCGTGAAGGCCTACTGGACCCCCTTCATGCGCCGCTTCCCCGACGTCGCCAGCCTCGCCGCCGCCGACCTGCAGCAGGTGCTCGCCGCCTGGAGCGGCCTCGGCTACTACCGCCGCGCCCGCCTCCTCCACGCCGGCGCCCAGCACGTACACACCCAGCTCGGCGGACGCCTGCCCGCCGCGCCCGACCAGCTGCGAGAGATCCCCGGCATCGGTCGCTACACCGCCGGCGCCATCACCTCGATCGCCCACGACCTGCCCGCCGCGCTGGTCGACGGCAACGTCGCCCGCGTGCTCTCGCGACTGCAGGCGATCGCCGAGCCCAAACAACAGGGCGCCGACGCGGCCGGCCACTGGGCGCTGGCCCAGCAGATCGTCGAGGCCGGCTCGCCCCGCGTGCTCGCCCAGGCCCTGATGGAGCTCGGCGCCACCGTCTGCACCCCACAACAGCCGCGCTGCGACGCGTGCCCCGTGCGCCCGCACTGCCGCGCCCACGCCCGCGGCCTGGTCGACCAGATCCCCGCCCCGAAGCTGCGCGCCGCCTCGCCGCAGCACGACCTGTGGGCCGTCGGCCTGCGCAAGGCCGGCCGCCTGCTGCTCACCCGCCGCCCCGACGCCGGCCTGCTCGCCGGCATGTGGTGCCTCCCGCTGCTCGAGCGCCCGCCCGCCCCACCGGAGGCCCCGCACGGCGGCCTGTTCGACCGCAGCAAGCTGACCCCCGCCGCCGTGCGCAAGGCCCTCGGCGTGCGCGTGCAGAAGATCGAGCCGCCGCACGAGCCGATCAAGCACGTCTTCACCCACCGCGTGTGGATGCTGTGGCCCCTGCGCGCCGACCTCGACCTCGCCGACGGTGCGGGCAGTCCCGCGGGCGAGTGCGCCTGGATCAGCCCCGGCGAGCGCCCGCTCGGCGGCATCCCGACCGTTACAGAGCGCCTGCTCGAGCGCCTCGGCTACTGAGCCAGCACCGGCTCGACCGCCACGCCCCGCGGCTCGGTCGTCACCGACTTCCGCCGTCGCGTCGTGGTCGCGTCGCTCCGGTGGCGACGCCCCCGCCCTCACGGCAGCGAGGTGCCGCAGCTGCCCTTCATGCACGCGACCTCGATCAGCCCGACGTCACCCGTCATCTTGCCGTCGTCGCACACCGTCAACATCGGCGCGCAGTCGCATTGCGGGAACTGCTCCTGGCACACCGCCTCGGCCTCGGCGAAGGGCTTGCTGGCGTCGTTGTTCACCCCCCACGCGACCAGGCTGCCGCAGCAGTCGACCTGGTGGAGCACGATCGTGCAATCGCGGTTGTTCATGCAGCTGCGGTCGAACTCGGGGAACACCTGCGGATCGGCGATGCAGTCGATCGCTCCGCCGCCGCCGGTCGTCTCCCCGGTCCCGCCAGTGGTCGAGGGCTCGCCGGTGCTCCCCGGATCGCTGCTCGCCGAGTCGCTGCTGCTGGTCCCGCCGCTGGTGGTCGCCGGGCACATCGAGCAGTCGCAGATCACCTGCCCGTCGACGCAGCTCTGCTCCGCGACGCAGCCGCCCGCACACTCCCCGCAGCCGATCGCGGGGCACTGCTCGCCGGTGGTCACCACATCGCCGCTGCTACCGGCGCCCTCCGTTGTCGCGCTGCTCGCCGCGCCGGTGGACTCGCCCGAGGTGCTGTCGCCGCCGCCCTTGTCGGCGCCGCAGGCGAAGAGGAGTGAAGAGGAGATCAGGACAGGTGCAAGCCAGGTCATCATCCCGGCATCATACCCGGCCCCGCTCACTCGAGCTCATACCTCGCGTGGATGATCGTGATGATGTCCTTCTCCAGCGAGGTCGTGTCGTTGTTGCCGTCCCACGAGCCCTGGGTCACGTTGGCCGGGTTGATGTTGATGACCCCCATGTCGGCGCTGCGCAGCTTGCCCAGGCTGGCGCCCCCGGCCGAATTGACCATGTTCTCCGCGCGCGTGCGCGCGTCCTTGGAGGCCTCCGCCAGCATCTCGATCTTCATCTCGCCGAGCTTCGTGTAGTGATAGAGCGGCGCCGACGAGGTGATGATGATGCCCTGCTCGAGCAGCTCCGTGATCTCGCGCGACATCTTCTCGACCAGGGTCACGTTGGTCGAGCGCACCACCACCGACTGCCGCGCCAGATACCCCGACAGCACCTGGCGGGCGATGCGATCGTCGCCGGTGCCGATGTACTCCGTCGTGTAGACCGGGTCGACCGCCGCCGACGAGGCGAAGATCTCCTGCGCCGGCACCCCGCGCGTGGTCAGAAATTCCTGCGCCCGCGCCGAGTGCTCACGCAGCTGCTTGTAGGCGACCAGCCGGTCCGGCGCGCTCGCCTCGATCGTCGCCGACCACTCGATCAGGTCGGACACGATGCGCTTCTTCGCCGACCCCGTGATCTCGATGCTGCGGGCCTCCGGGCGCACCCGCACCCGCTCCCAGGTGCTCGCCGCCACGAAGGTCGCAATCACCATCGCCACGGCGAGGCTCAGCGCGCCGAGCGGGCGCAGGTCGGGGGATCTCGACGGCTTCATGGTTTCCATGTCCAGGTCTCTGGGCCCTACGATTTGGCAGCGAACGCAGCGAGCCACGCAGGCATTCCCGCGGCAGCGACTCCCTACCACGCCCAGGGCCCGCCGGACAGCCGCCCACGACCACAGCTCGCGACCCGCGCCCACCCACCACGCCCACGACCGAGACAGCCGCCTACGACTGCGGCTCGCCGCCCGCCGGCGCCGCCTCGAGCTCGATCGCCTCGAGCAGCTCGTGATACCCGAGCTGCTCGCCGAAGGCCTGGACCATCCGCGCCGACCACCGCGTGAACGCGTTGAGCGCCGCATCCAGGCCGACCAGGTCGCACCTGTAGCGCGTCTGCGTCGTCCGGTTCTTGCCGCTGCCGACCGTCACCGTGTAGGAGCGACAGACCGCCCGGATGTCGTCGACCGCGTCGACCACCGCCGACAGCTCGGCCGCCAGCAGGGCCGGCGGATAGCCCCGCAGCGCCTCCCAGAAGTGCGCCGCCAGCCGCCCCCGCAGCTGCTCCAGCTCCCCCTCGAGCCCGCCGATCTGCTGCCTCAGCGCGTCGCGCTGCGCCTCGGCCTCCGTCGTCTTGAACACGTTGATGCGGTCCCACAGCGAGATGTCGCCCTCGACCAGCTCACGCTCGCTGTCAGCCCGCCGCAGCGCGCCCTGCCGCCGCCCGACCTCGTGGTACAGCGCCACGAAGTCGGTCCCGTCCAGCCGCGCCGCCAGCAGCTGCGGCAGCGCCTCGGCCCCGAGCGGCGCGTAGCCCTGGATCGGATCCTCGTACACGACATGCGCGACCGTCGACGCCGCGACCGTCGCCGCCATCAGCTCGGACAGCCCCCCGCGCACCCCGTAGATCCGCTCGAACACCCCGCGCAGCGACGCGATGGCCGCCAGCGCCGCCTCGCGCTTGTACACCTGACAGTCCTTGGGGAACGAGCTCGAGCCGCGGTCCGTGTGGATCTCGGCGATCGCGGCCGCCACCGCGACCGCCCAGTCGCGCGCCGCCAGCGGCCCGATCGTCGCCCCGATCTGCCGCGCCTCCGTCAACATCTGCTGCCACAGGCGCCCGGTCCACGCCGCGTTCGCCTCGCTGCGCCCGGCCAGCGTGCGCGCGGCCTTCTCCGCGTCGGTGTCCGACCAGAACACCAGGCGATCGATCAGCGAGATCTGGCCCTGCACCTCGGCCAGCTCGCGCCCCAGCTGACCCACCATCCCCGCGTGCACCAGCGCCTCGTCGCGCAGCGCCTGCAGCCGCTGCGAGGCGCCCGCCCGCGCCACGAAGGCCGCCGCCCGCGGATCACCGTACAGCCCCGGCGCCGTCGCGCTCACCGCCTGCCGCAGCTCCTGCGGCGACGGCACCCCCGGGAAGGTCGCCGCGAACACGGCCTGCAGCCGCCGCACCGCCGCCAGCAGCAGCGCCCGCGGGGCCACCACCGAGCGCTGCTCCACCGTCCCGTTCGCCGTGATCACCGACTCCTTCGCCGTGGCGAGCAGCTCGGCGATGCCGAGCGCCTCGATCACCCCGTGATAGAAGTCGAGCGGCGGATAGGCCCGCATCGCCGCGTGCAGCAGCCGCTGCTGCCGCTCGACGATCTGGCGCAGCTCGGTCTCCGCCGTCTTCTGCTCGCTGGTCGCCGCCGCGAGCATCAGCTCGTCCGCCGACTTCGTGAACACGTTGATCCGATCCCACAGCCCGATCGCCGCGTCGGCCGCGTCGATCTGCGCGACCAGCTCGGCGCAGCGGCGCAGCAGCAGGTCCTCGCGGTAGCGGGCCGCGAAGAAGCCGTTGCCCAGCAGCTGCTCCGCCACGCGACCGAGCGCCGCGTCGCCGACCGGCGCGTGCCCCAGCCCCGGCGCCATCGCCAGCGGCAGCTCGGCCAGCCCCGACAACGCCTGACACGCGCTCGCGTCAGCCAGCCGCTCGCGCAGCGCCGCGAAGTCCAGCCCCGGAAAATAGGTCCGCCGCAGCAGCCCCGCCAACCCCGCCAGCGCGGCCTGCAGATCATCGCCGCCGCCGACTCGCCGACGCAACCAGCCCTCCACCGCGACCCCCGTGTACGCCAGCGGCAGGCACTCGGCCAGGCCCAGCGCCACCGCGAAGGGCGGGCACAGCTCGCCGAGCCGGGCGTGCGCCGCGTCGACCTGCTTGCGCACGAAGGCCAGCGAGCGCTCCACCTGCGCCCGCCTCCGCCGCGCCCCCTTGACCTGCAGCTCCTCCGGCGTGTCGCTGAAGATCATCCACCGATCCCACAGCGAGATCGATCGCCGCAGCTCCCCCTCGCGCCGCCCCAGCGCCCACAGCTCGTGTTGCAGCGCCGCCAGCTCGGTCCGCAGCCCCGGCAAGCCCAGCCGCTCCACCTCGAGGTCGATCGTCTCGCGCAGCTCCATCCGACGAAATGTACTACCAAAGCTATCTTCTGTGCCTGTGCATCATGTGGCCAGGTTCACCAAACACCGCGCTGCTTCCCCTCCGCAGCGAGCTCGGTTATATGCGCACATGGACCGATTTCGGCCCCAGGTGCCCATGCTGCGAATGAACTCCTCCCCCTTCAGCCTCTGCGTCCTCGCCCTGCTCCTCGCCTGCGGCGACAGCGGCCGCGGCAACGCCGACGCCACCAGTGTCACCGGCGTCACCGGCGTCACCAGCATCACGATCACCGACCCCTCGGGCGACCCCACCGGCGACCCGACCACCATCACCGGCGCGACCGACTCCGGCACCAGCGACAGCAGCCCGACCAGCGCCGGCCCGGGCGGTGACGACAGCGGCACCGGCAGCGGCAGCAGCTGCAGCGGCGACGGCGACTGCCCGCCCGGCGAGCACTGCACCCCGTGGACCGGCGTGTGCGTGAACGCCAACGGTTGCCTCGTCGACGAGGACTGCGACCCCGGCTTCAAGTGTGACGGCGGCACCTGCGAGATCGGCGGCTGCGGTGCCTCGTCCTTCAACCTCACCGTCGTCCCGCCCAACGTCATGATCGTGCTCGACCGCAGCGGCAGCATGGACGGCGACGTGCAGGACTCCAACAAGAACCGCTGGGAGGTCGCCAAGGACGCGATCGACCAGCTCGTCAACACCTTCAACACCGACATCCGCTTCGGCCTCGTCACCTACTCCGGCTGCGTCCCCGGTCAGGAGTGCAGCGCCGGCAAGATCGCCGTCCCCCTCGGCAACCAGAACGCCGGCCCGATCACCGGCTTCCTCGCCGACAAGGGCCTGCTCTACCTGTGCAACTCCGGCAAGCCCGAGACCAGCACCGGCAACACCCTCTACGCCCTCATCGGCGAGGACTCCCTGCAGGACCCCGAGCGCGGCAACGCCGTCCTCCTCATCACCGACGGCGGCGAGAACAACGAGTGCCAGACCGTCACCAACGGCGCCGACGCGGCCGGCAAGCTGCTGTCCCAGACCATCTCCGTCAAGACCTTCGTCGTCGGCTTCTCCGACCAGGCCATCGGCTCGCTCAAGGGCATCGCCGAGGCCGGTGGCACCGCCGACCCCTTCAACGCCAACAACCCCGCCAGCCTCGAGGCCGCCCTCAACACCATCGCCGGCGCGGTCGCCTCGTGCACCTTCAAGCTCGACAGCGTCCCCGAGGACCCGAGCAAGATCTACGTGTTCTTCGACGACGACCCCGCCGGCATCCCCGTCGACCTCGCCAACGGCTGGACCTACGACCCCGTCACCAACACCGTCACCTTCCACGGCGCCTCCTGCCAGGCCATCCAGGACGGCACCGTCGTCGACGTCGACGTCGTGTTCGGCTGCAACGTCCCCGTCCCCGGCTGACCTCGAGCACGCCGGCAACGTCCCCGTCCGGCGGATCGCCGCGCGGACTCGGCCGCATCCCACCGATACCCGATCGCCTATCCTGTCCGCAGGAGGCTCCACCATGCCAGCGATCGCCCTTCGCAGCGTCCTCGTCGCCGTCGTCCTCGCGCTCAGCGCCTGTCCCAAGCCCGGTCCCCCGCCCACCGGCGTCGCCGTCGCCCCCACAGCCACACCCGCAACCGTCGCAACCCCCGACGCGACCTGCCTGCTCGGCGACTTCCGGGTCCAGATCCAGCAGCGAATGATCCAGGACGACGGCGTCACCGCCCTGCTCGAGGACCAGCGCATCGGCGACACCGCCGTCCTGTTCACCGCCCAGCGCGACGCCATCGCCAACCACCACCCGACAGCACCCGGCGCTCGCCCGCAGGTCCCGAGCCCGCCCCAGACCCTGCTGGTCGCCCGCGGCAGCATGGTCACCCAGGAGCTCGAGGACCTCGCGTACGTCCCCAACGGCGGCGCCAAGCCGACCGCGACGACCACCCGCCGCGAGCAGTACACCTTCTTCCTCGCCGACGCCGCGTGGGACTGCAGCGGCCTCGCCGACCGGATCGCCGCGCTGAAGCTCCCCGCCGGCCAGGCCAGCGCCGCCGCCTGCCTCTCGGACGACCTCCGCGCCAGCTGCCAGCCCGTCAAGCTCGGCGCGTGACACCACGATCGTTCCGCGCCCGCGGAACAACTCGCCGTCGCCGAGCGGCGCCTGAACCAACGCAAGCGGCCGCGACCCCGAAGGAGCCGCGGCCCGCGATCACCACAATCCGCAAACTCTGCGGATTCCCCACGATCAGCGGATAAGGCCGCTGTCGTCGCGCCGGCGCAGGAACGCCGGAATATCGCTGGGATCGCCGCTCTGCGCCACCGGCGGCTCGTTGCGCGTGCGCACCGGAGCCCGCGGCTCGACGCGGTCATGCCGCTCGACCCGCGTCTCGAGCACGGGCGGCGGCTCGCGCAGCAGGTTGCTGCGGCTGAGCCCCGCCGAGCTCGCCGACGGCTGCACGAAGCGGTCCTGCGCCAGGGGCTGACGCGCCGGCGTGGCCGCGTTGCCGAGCAGCCCGACGGTGCTGTGACTCGCGGAGCTGTGGCCAGAGACATGGCCAGAGACGCCATGGCTGGCCCCGCCGATCAGCGGATTGCTGGTCATGCCCGGCCCGGGCACGCCCGGCACCTGGACCTGCGACTGCCGGCGCCCGCGCGACACGATGCCCGACGAGTGGGCCCGGATGACCTGCTCCAGCTCGTCCTCGGCCGGCGCGTGGCGGTCGAAGCCGGTGGCGATCACCGTGAGCCGCAGCGCGTCGCCCATGTTCGGGTCGATGACCGCGCCGAAGATAATGTTGCAGTCCTCGTGCGCCGCCTCCTGGATCAGCGACGCGGCCTCCTCGACCTCGTGCAGCTTCAGGTCCGGCCCGGCCGTGATGTTGATGAGGATGCCCTGCGCCCCGTGGATCGTGACGTCCTCGAGCAGCGGCGAGCTGATCGCCTGCTGCGCGGCCTGCAGCGCCCGACCCTCGTCGTGGCCGATGCCCATGCCCATCAGCGCCCGCCCCTGGCCCGACATGATCGTGCGCACGTCGGCGAAGTCGACGTTGATGATGCCCGGTACGGTGATCAGGTCCGACACGCCCTGGGTCGCGTGCTGCAGCACCTCGTCCGCCAGGCGGAACGAGTCGAGCAGGCTGGTGTTGGCGCTCGTGACCTGCAGCAGCCGGTCGTTCGGGATCGTGATCAGGGTGTCGACCGCCTTCTCGAGCTTCTCGATCCCCTCCTCCGCGAAACGCAGGCGCCGCTTGCCCTCGAAGCGGAACGGCTTGGTCACCACGCCGACCGTCAGGGCCCCCATCTCGCGGGCGATCTGGGCGATGATCGGCGCGGCGCCGGTGCCGGTGCCACCGCCCATCCCCGCCGTCACGAACACCATGTCGGCGCCCTTGAGCGCCTCGGCGATCTCCTGCACGCTCTCCAGCGCCGCCTCCCGGCCCTTCTCCGGGTTGGCCCCGGCCCCGAGCCCGCGCGTGATGTCCCGCCCGAGCTGGATCACCGTCGGCGCCAGGCTGCGCTCCAGCGCCTGCACGTCGGTGTTGGCGACGTAGAATTCCACGCCCTCCACCTTGTTCTGGATCATGGTGTTGACGGCGTTTCCACCCGCGCCACCCACCCCGATCACCTTGATCTTCGCCTGATCTTGCACCGCGTCCTCGAGTTCAAAGTGCGCCATAGCTGGTACCGACCTGCCTCGTGAACAGGCATTATCCGAGCCGATCGCACATTGCAAAAAATTTGTGATCGCCGATCGCGCAGGTGATCCTATGGGGTTTTACACCCCACATGTAGGACATCTAGGCCGGTCACCGTAATTTCTCCCATCCGCCCCTGGGCCCCCGTAAACGCTGGATCTCGCGATCTTCGCGATCCTGGCGCCGCTGTCCCAAAGGACAGGTTCGCCGGCAATGCGGCGATCCACAGCGATCCGACCGATCACTGATTCGCCGCCCACGGGCGTGGTTGCCGCCGGTCCTGATCGCGGCGATTCATAGCAGATCAGAATTCAGGGAGATCGGACACTCGCCCCGGATCTACACACGATCCACCGCCTGTCCGATCGGACAGGAAGAGTGATCAGATCTTCAGTCCCTCGCAGACGCGACGATCCAACCTGGCCTTCGGGACCGGATCCGAGGGACAGGTCGCCCGGGACAGGCGCGCCCCGTGGCCTACCCCGGACCGGGCTCACCCGGCAAATTTTCGGCGTAAAGCGCCGCCCGCATCGCCGCCACCACCTCGGCGGACGCCGCGATCCCGAGCCACAGCTCGAGCGCCCGCACCCCCTGCCACAGCAGCATCGCCAGCCCGTCCTGGGTCGCCAGCCCGCGCGCCGCGGCCCGCTCCAGCAGCCCGCCCGACCCCCCTGGCGGCCCCCCGTACACGAGGTCGATCACCCGCGCCTGCGCCGGCAGCTCGCCCAGCCGGAGCCCCACCGGGAAGTCCACCGGCCCCCGCGCATCCCCACGCTCGTGCAGTTCACCAGCAGCTCCGCCCGCAGCGGCCGGTCGACCAGCTCGTCCCAACCCGTCGCCACCACCCCCGACCACTCCGGCCGCGCCGCGATCAGCCCCGCCAGCCGCGCCGGCTCACGCGTCACCCAGCGCAGCTGCCCGCCGGCCCGCAGCAGCCCCTCGTGGACCAGCGCGTCGACCACCGCCAGCGCCGCCCCGCCCGCCCCGAGCACCGCCACGCTGCCCACCGCTGCCACCCCCAGCTCGCGGGCGGCCGCCACGAAACCAACCCCATCCGTGTTCTCCCCCACCACCCCCGCCGCCGTGAAGCACAACGTGTTGACCGCACCGATCCGCCGCGCCGCTGCACCCAGCCGGTCGACGCAGCCGAGCCCCGCCTGCTTGTGCGGCGCCGTCAGGTTCAACCCGCCAAAGCCCAGCGCCCCCGCCCCCGCGATCGCGGCCGCGAGCTCCGAGCGCCGGACCTGAAACGCGAGATAACAGTGCGGCAAACCCAGCGCCGCGAACGCAGCCGCGTGCATCCGCGGCGAACGCGAATGTCCGACCGGATCCCCGAGCACCCCGAAGCAACGCGGCAACACCAGCGCATGCTAACGCCTGCGCCACCACCCGGCGAGATCGATCGCCACCTGTCCGATCCGCCAGGTGGCGCCGCCGCTTGGCCCCCGCCGCCACCTGTCCGATCCGCCAGGTGGCGCCGCGACCTCAGCCGGCCTTCTTGGCCTCCGCCGGCTTCGCCTCCGCCGGCGCGCTGGTCCCCGGCGTGATCCCTGCCACCGTCTGATCGCCGATCACCGCCAGCGAGCCCGGGCAATCGAGCGAGCGCAGGAACGCCACCAGATCGTCGATCTCCGCCTCGCTCAGCGAGCGGTCGAGCAGCTGGCTGTCGAGGTCCTTGATCTTGCGGTTGCCGCCGGCCGCCATCGTCTTCACCGCCGCCTTCAGATCCGGCTCGCTGCCGTCGTGGAAGTACGGCGCCGTCTTGCCGACGTTGCGCAGCGTCGGCGTGCGAAACTTGTACTTGTCGGCGTCGGCCTTGCTCGCGTCGAAGCGGCCCAGATCGCCGCCCTCGCCGCTCTCCGGCACCCCGACCCCGGTCTTGTGATAGAGCCCGTCGGCGAAGTTATCTCCGCTGTGGCAGGTCGCACAGGCCGCCTTGCCGCGGAACAGCTCCCACCCGCGCTGCGCCTCCGGGCTCATCGTGCTGCTGTCCCACGGCGTGTCGCCGCACAGCAGCGTGCGCTCGTACGCCGACACCGCCTTCGCCACCAGCTCCGGCGTCACCGGCACCGCGCCGAACACCGCCGTGAACTGCTCCCTGTACTCCGGCAACCCGCCGATCTCCGTCGCCTTGGCGGCGAGGCCCGGCTCTCCGACCCCCATGTTGCCGCCCTTCCACGCCCCGAGCATCTGCTTCTCCAGCCCCTTCGCGCGGCCGTCCCAGTAGCTCTCCGCGTGATACGCGACGTTCCAGATCGTCGGCGAATTTCGCGGCAACAGCTTGTCCCCCGGCCCGAGCGCCCGGGCCCGCCCGTCGGCGTTGCCGAGCTCGTTCTGGTGGCAGCTGTAACAGCTGCGCGTCCCGTCCACGCTCAGCCGCCTGTCGAAGAACAGCTCGTGCCCGAGCTTCACCTTCGCCGCCGTCATCGGGTTGTCCTCCGGCACCGCCGGCGCCTTCATCCCCCGCGGCAACACCCACGCATACTCCTCGACCACCTCGTCCTTGGGCGCGACCTTCACCTCGCCCTTCACCTCACCCTTCGCCTCCACCGCCTGCTTGCTCGGCCCCTGCTTGCTCCCGCGCTGCGCCGTCTCACCGCCACACGCGAGCGGCACCAACAAACCCAACAGCAGCGTGACCCGGGACCGACGTGACAGCATGGCCGCGACGCTACACCAGCGCCCCCGCACGCGCCAGCGGCGACCCCGCGGCGAGCCGACGAAACGGCAGCTGCGGCCCGCGCTGCAGCCAGTTGTCGGCCGGGTACGCCGCGTCCTCCTCCACACAATGCAGCGAGTACGCCAGACGTCGCCGCGGCGACCGGTTGGCCCCGCTCCAGTGCGGCAAGAGTCCGTGCAGCAGCACCAGAGTCCCCGCCCGCACCGGCAGCGCGACCGGTTCAGTCGGCCCCGGCAGCGCCGCCGCGTCGAGCAGGGCAAAACCCACCCCGTCCCCCTCACGACGAAAGCGCCGCCGCAGCGGCCCGCGCTGCTCACCCGGCGCGACCCACAGGCAGCCATTGTCCCGCGTCGCGTCCTCGAGCGCGAACCAAAAACCCACCACCGACAGCGGCTCGGTATACAGAAAGGTCGCGTCCTGATGCCACGCGACCTCCCCGCCGACCCCCGGCTGCTTGAAGATCGCCATGCTCTGCACCGCCAGCGGCGCCCGCATCCCGATCGCCGCCGCGATCTCGACGAGCCGCGGGTCGTACGACACCTCCGCGAAGCCCGGATCGAGGTCGTGCAGCGCGTGCCCGATCTTGTTGATCGCCCGCTCCGGCGCGACCCGCAGCGCCCCGTCCGGCGTGAACGCGTCCGCCTCAAAGAAGCAGCGCAGCTGATCCCCCGATCCCAGGAACCACGCGTCGCTGCTGCGCGCCTGCTCCGTCGTCGAGAACCGCGAGCGCGGCCCCGTCGGCGCCTGCTCGGCCGCGATCTGCTCGGCCCGATCGATCAGCGCGGCACATGTCCTTGGGGCCAGGAAGTCCGGCACCGCCAGATAACCGTCACGCGCGTACGCGGCGACCTGCGCGCCCGTCAGCACTAGAACCGCCCGCCGAGCCCCAGGCTCATCCCGCTCAGCACCCCGTTGCTGCCGATCGGCGAGGCCCCGAAGCGCAGCCCGCGGCTCGCCGTCGGCCGCCGCTGCGTGTCCTCGAGGCGCAGCCGCTTCAGCTCCCGCCGCGCCGTCAATGCATCGACCGCCATGAAGCCCGACCCGCCGAGCCCGAGCACCCCGGCGCCGGCCGTCAGCCCGCGCAGCTGCAGCGACTTCACGTCGCCATAGAAGCCCGTCAACCACAGGACGTTGAGCAGCGTCGCCGCCGAATAGAAGGTCCAGCCCATCGCCCGGGCCCAGATCTTGCCCTGCACCCGCAGGTCGCGGCTCGTGCTGCGCCCGCCGATCGCCACCACCGGGGTCCCCAGCGTCGTCGTCGTCACCCCGATCACCGAGTACACAAAGTGCGGCATCTCGACCGCCCCCCTCGTACACACCGCCCCGTCGACCTGCGAACGCTCGCACTTGGGATCGGGGTGCCCGATGTCGTACAGCGCCCCCATCACCAGCCCCAGCCCCGACAGCCCGATCCCCACCGCCGCCCCGCTGCGCGCCCACTCCGACGGCGTCGCGTCGTGCGTCTTGCACTCCCACGAGTTCTGGTGCAGCGAGGTCACGGCCACCAGCGGCGCCTGCTGCTTGCCGTTCTTGCGGTGCACGTAGAACAGCGCGTCCGGCGTCTTGCGCGTCAAGGTCACACACTCGCGCGACCCCGAACCCATCACCATCAACATCTCCTGCCCCATCACCGCCGGCCACATCGACTCGTTGAACGGCGCCCGAAAATACCGCGGCACCCCGTCCCCCGCCTTGGCAACCCCGGCCTGCACCTCGTACACGCCCTCCTGCGCCCGCTGCGGCGGCCTGCGCGACACCCCGGCCCGCGGCGCCGTCACCGGCGGTGCGCTCACACCTGTCCCGGCGGCCAGCTCACCACCATTGCCAGCACCGGTCCCAGCGGCCAGCTCGCCGCCACCTGTCCCCGGGGCCAGCTCACCACCTGTCCCCGGGGCCAGCTCGCCGCCACCTGTCCCCGGGGCCAGCTCGCCGCTCCCGCCACCTGTCCCAGAGGCCAGGGGATCGGCGCCGGGACGCTGCACCCGCGGCGCCGCGACCGGAGCCGCCCCGCCCGGCCGTTGCACCGCCGGCGCCAGCGGATCCGTCGGCGCCAGCGCGGCCGCCAACACGACAGGAGAGGGCAGCGCCAACGAGACGGTCAGGAGCGCGACGCGGAGCACGCCCCGCAGTCTACACGCCGCACGCCGACGGCGGAGCCCCCGGCAGCGCGTCGGCGAGCGCCGCCACCACCCGCTCGAGCCGCATCCCCCGGCTGCCCTTGACCAGCAGCGCCCCCGGCCGCGCGCTGAAGCGGGCCCGCACCGCCGCCACCACGTCGTCCACGCTCTCGCCCGCGTGCCAGGCCGCGATCCCACGCGCCCTCGCGGCCTCCGTCGCCTGCTGGCTCAAGCTCCCGAAGGTGAACAGCGCATCGAGCCCCAGCTCGGCCACCAGCGCCCCCAGCTCATCGTGCAGCTGCGGCGCCGTCGGCCCGAGCTCCAACATGTCCCCGAGGACAGCCACCAGCGGACCCGGCCGCCGCCCCCGCAGCCCGGCCAGGCTGCGCAGCGCCGCCGCCATCGAGCCCGGGTTGGCGTTGTAACAGTCGGCGATCAACAGATGCGGCCCGAAGCTCAGCACCCGCCCGCGGTCGCCCACCGGCTGCACCTGCGCCAGCGCCTCGAGCATCCCCGCCACCGGACACCCGAGCCACAGCCCGACCACCAGCGCCGCCGCGGCGTTGCGCGCGTTGTGCCCGCCGAACAGCGAGAGCCCCACCCGCACCTCCTCGCCGCCCGCCCCGTGATGCAGCCGCAGCGTCAGGTGGGTCCGCTCGTCCTGCTCGACCCCGACGATCTGCACCGCCGTGTCCGCCTCCGCCCCGAAGCGCAGCACCCTCACCCCCTGCGGCACATGCCCGGCCAACAACGGCTCATCGTCGGGCAGCACGACCACCCCGCCCGGGCGCAGGTACGGCAGCACCTCGGCCTCGGCCGCCGCGATCGCCTCGAGGCTGCCCATGAACTCGAGGTGCTCGAGCGCGACGCTCGTGATCACCGCGACCTCCGGCCGCACGATCGACCCCAGCAGCGCGTTCTCCCCCGGCGCGCTCATGCCCAGCTCGAGCACCGCCGCGTCGGCGTCGTCCGGCCCATTGAGCAGCGTCAGCGGCACCCCGAGGTGGTTGTTGAAGTTGCCCGCCGTCGCCAGCAGCCGCGGATAGCGGGTCCGCAGCACCGCCGCGATCATCGCCCGCGTGGTCGTCTTGCCGTTGCTGCCGGTCACCGCCACCACCGGCCCGCGCACGCGATCCCGGGCCGCCCGCGCCAGCGCGTGCAGGGCCGCCAGCGTGTCCAAGACCTCCACCACCGTGCAACCCGCGTCCGCGGGCGCGCGCCCGGGCAGACACACCAGCGCCGCCGCCCCGGCCGCGAGCGCCGCGGGGATGAAGTCGTGCCCGTCGCGGGCGGCCACGATCGCCACGAACACGCCGCCGACCACCGGGGTCCGGCTGTCGATGAAGGCGCCAGTGATCGCTTCCGCGGCGCCGCGCCGCACCAGGCGTCCGCCCGCGGCCGCCGCCAGTGTCTCGGGGGTCCAATGCACACCCCCGGATACCAAACTCTCGCCCCCCTGCGCCACAACTCCACGCCTCCACCCAGATCGCGCCCGGAACGCCCCAACAAGCCCAGCAACTGGGCCGCCAGCCCCCGCCGACGCCGTGCTAGCCTTGCCTGCGTTCGTGTGGGGAAGGAGGTCGCGATGAAGACGCTGGTACTCGATCAAGGCTACGTCCCGGTCAAGGTCATCGCCTGGCACCGCGCCCTCTGCATGAGCCTCATCGAGAAGGTCGAGGTCCTCGCCAGCTACGACCGCGAGGTGCGCACCGTCACCCGCAGCTTCCAGGCCCCCGCCGTCGTCCGCCTCCTCGGCACCATCCGCGCCCGCCCCCAGCTGGTCCGCTTCTCCCGCCGCAACGTCTACCTCCGCGACAACCACCGCTGCCAGTACTGTCAGAAGATCTTCACCGACGCCGAGCTCACCCTCGATCACGTCGTCCCCCGCGTCTCCGGCGGCAAGACCTCGTGGACCAACGTCGTCGCCGCCTGTGGCAGCTGCAACCGCCGCAAGGGCGGCCGCACCCCCGAGCAGGCCGGCCTGGCCCTGCGCACCCCGCCAAAGCGCCCGCAGTGGTCCCCGCTCTCGGTCGCCCAGCGCCTCCCGGAGCACGACCTCCCGGAGCTCTGGCGCGACTGGATCTTCAGCAACACCGGTTAGCACCTCGACACACGGGCCTCGTCGCGCGTGGCCCGTAACCACAAGGGCGCTCGGCCTCGCAGTCAGCATGTCGCAAGAGACATGTCCGTACGGCCATGTCGCGCCCTCAGGGCCGGTGCGGTCCGGCGCTCGGCGACGCCGACCGCACCGTCCTTCAGCGGAGGCTTGCCGTGCCGGAGGGCCGAGAGGGGGGTCGACCGAGTCCGGCATAGACCCGGGCATCACCCCGGCGACGGTGTGTCAGGCCGTGTTTGAGGGCGACCCCCCTCTCGGACCTCCGGCACGGCAAGCCTCCGCGGGCACCAAGCCGGACCGCACCGGCCCGCGCGACGTCGTCCGCGCCACCGAACCACCCGGACCGCACCACCCGCGCCACCGAACCGCAGCCCGGCCGCCAGCCCCCGCCGACCCGCCAAATAGTTGCGCCGCCCGGCCCGGCCGTGCCATCCCCGCGAGGGCTTGCTGTACCAACTGCTCTTCGCGCTCCACGACGACGTGAGCTGGCTGCGCTGGCTCAACGTCCTGCGCTACACCTCCACGCGGATCCTCGCGGCCACCCTGACCGCCCTGATCCTCTCGCTGGTCCTGTACCCGTGGTTCATCCGGACCCTGCAGAAGATCCAGCTCGGCCAGGTGGTCCGTGACGACGGCCCCAAGTCGCACTTCTCCAAGCGCGGCACGCCGACCATGGGCGGCAGCCTGATCCTGTTCACGCTGATCATCCCCACGGTGATGTGGTCGGACATGAGCAACGGCTTCGTCCTGCTCGCCACCGCCGTGACCGCCGGTTGCGGCGTGATCGGCTTCATCGATGATGCCCTCAAGATCCGCAAGAAGAGCTCCGGCGGCCTGCCCGGGCGCATCAAGCTGCTCTTGCAGTTCATCGTCGCCGGCGCCGCCGTCTGGTACCTGTTCGACCACTCCGGCCTCATGCCCGAGGCGATCCGCTACCGCCTCGCGCTGCCCTTCACCGACTTCTACCAGCACATCTTCACCCTGCCGGCGTGGATGTACCTCGGCTTCGCGACCCTCGTGATCGTCGGCTTCTCCAACGCGGTCAACCTCACCGACGGCCTCGACGGCCTCGCCATCGGCCCGGTGGCGTTGTCGGCGGCGGCGTTCCTCTTCCTCACCTACGCCGGCGGGACGATCATCGCCGGCTTCGACATCGCCCGCTATCTCAATATCCCTCACATCCCCGGCGTCGGCGAGCTCGCCGTCTACGCCGGAGCCATGTGCGGCGCCGGCATCGGCTTCCTCTGGTACAACAGCTTCCCCGCCAGCGTCTTCATGGGCGACGTCGGCTCCCTCCCGCTCGGCGCCGGCATCGGCTTCCTCGCCGTCGCCTCCAAGAACGAGTTCACCCTCGTCATCGTCGGCGGCCTGTTCGTGCTCGAGGCCGTCAGCGTGATCGTCCAGGTCATCAGCTTCAAGCTGACCGGCAAGCGCGTGTTCAAGATGGCACCGATCCACCACCACTTCGAGCTCAAGGGCTGGAGCGAGCCCAAGGTCGTCGTCCGCTTCTGGATCATCAGCATCATGCTGGCCCTCATCGGCCTCGCCACCCTCAAGCTGCGCTGAGGCCAGACCCACGCTGACCCTCGCCCCGCTGAGACCCTCGCCCTGCGCCCGAGCCCCCGCAAGAGATTGCCCATGCAAGCGACCCCCTGGACCGGCCAGACCGCCCTCGTCGTCGGCGCCGGCGCGTCCGGCTCCGCCGCCGCCGCCCTCCTCCTCGCCCTCGGCGCCCGCGTCCGCGTCTACGACCAGCGCCCCGCCGCCAGCCTCCCCGCCGGCGCCGAGGCCTTCCTCGGCGAGCCCACCGTGCCCGACGCCGCCCTCGCCGGCATCGACCTGATGGTCCTCAGCCCCGGCGTCCCCCCCTCCCCCTTCCGCGCCGCCCAACAGCGCCTCGCCCCGCACGCGCGGGTCCACGGCGAGATGTCGCTGTCCCTCGCCGTCGCCGCCCACCGCTGGGGTCGCCTGCCCACCGTCCTGATCACCGGCACCAACGGCAAGAGCACCGTCACCGCCCTCACCGGCGCCCTGCTCACCGCCGCTGGCCGCCGCCCCTTCGTCGGCGGCAACCTCGGTGTCCCGCTCGCCGCCGCCGTGCTCGCCGCGATCGCCGACGACACGCCCGCCCCCGACAGCCTCGTCCTCGAGTGCTCGAGCTTCCAGCTCGAGACCCTCGGCCCGCACCCGAGCGACGTGGCCATGATCCTGAACCTCACCCCCGATCACCTCGATCGCTACCCCACCCTCAACGACTACGCCGCCACCAAGGCCCGCATCTTCGCCGGCCTCGTCGACGACGGCCTCGCCCTGCTCGACGCCGGCGACCCCTGGACCCCCTACTTCCAAGACCAGCCCCACCGCGGCCGCACTGTCCTCGTGGACGCCCAACCCGGCACCGAGTCCGTCACCCACGCAGCCACCGCGGCGGGCGCACAGATCCACGGCCCGGGCCCAGGCCACACCCTGGCGCTCCCCGACGGCGAGACCTACCCGCGCGCCATCCTCCACCTCGCCGGCCGCCACAACAGCAAGAACGCCCTGTTCGCCCTGCTCGCCGCCCGCCACCTCGGCGCCCCGCGCGAGGCCTGCCTCGCCGGCCTCGAGTCCTTCCGCGGCCTCCCGCACCGCATGGTCCTGGTCCGCGAGCTCGCCGGCGTCGCCTACTACGACGACTCCAAGGCGACCAACGTCGCCAGCGTCCTCGCCAGCCTCGACGGCTTCGATCGCCCCGTCGTCCTCATCGCCGGCGGCCGGGCCAAGGGCGACGACCTCGCCCCGCTGCGCGCCCTGCTCGCCCGCGGTGGTCGCGGCCTGGTGGCGATCGGCGAGTCCACCGAGCAGTTCTTCGCCGTCGGCGACGGCGTCGTCCCGACCCTCCGCGCGACCACCATGCCCGCCGCCGTCGCGGCCGCCCGCAGCCTCGCCCAGCCCGGCGACGCCGTGGTCCTCTCGCCCGCCTGCGCCAGCTACGACTGGTTCAAGAACTACGGCGAACGCGGCGACGTCTTCGCCGCCCTCGTGCGCGCCCTCGCCTGAGTCGACGATCGCGCCGCGCGGCCGCGTGCAGTGGACAGCCCGCCGCGATCGATCGATCCATGTCGCCATGAATTGTCGCGGGTCGCTCGCCCTGTCCCTCGCCCTCGCCTGCACCCCCGGGGGCAGCGGCACCGAGACCACCGCGAGCTCGAGCAGCAGCACCAGCGCCACCGACCCCGCCCCGACCACCGGCGAACCTGTCGAGCTCCAGCGCTGCACCCCGACCTGCAGCGTCGACGCCGACTGCCTCATCGCCGGCCAGGGCAGCGGCTTTCGCTGCCTCACCGGCGCCTGCCAGCTCCCGCCCTGCAGCGACGACGACGCCTGCCGCGTCGCCGCCAGCGGCTGGCAGGACCCCTGCGCCGACCAGGCCGCCTGCGGCCCCGGCCGCGCCTGCATCACGATCGCCGGCGGCGAGGGCCGCTGCGCCGCCCTCGAGGGCGACATGTTCATGTGCACGGACCTCGGCCTCGTCGCCCTCGCCCGCGACCCGATCGAGGGCGGCCGACCGCTGCTCGTCTGCGGCGACGACCGCTCGACCTGCGTCGACGACCACTGCGTGCGCCCCTGCCTGGCCGACGCCGACTGCCCGCCCCAGCTCGGCCAGCCCCACTGCGACGTCCCGACCGGCGCCTGTCGCTGCAGCGCCGACACCGACTGTCAGATGAGCGGCCAGCCCGGCCTCGCCGCCTGCCTCGCCGGCACCTGCGGCTGCCAGGTCGACGCCGACTGCCAGGGCGGCAGCAACGTCGACACCTGCGTCGCCGGGGCCTGCGGCTGCACGTCGACCGCCGCCTGCACCACCCCGGTCTTCGATCACGTGACCCAGATCTGCCAGCCCGCCTGAGCGGCTCCGCCCGCCGCCGCAGCCATCGTGTGCGCAAGCGAACCCTCCACCGGACACCCAGCGCGCCGCTCCTCGCTATGCTCGCCTCCTCCTCGATGCACCGCCTCGCCTGCCTCGTCGCCCTCGCCTGCGCCTGCACCCGCGAAAACCCCGGCTTCGTCGTCGACAGCGACGATCCCGGCGCCAGCGAGCCCGCGACCACCAGCACGAGCGCCACGACCACCGCCGTCGCCACCAGCGAAGCTCCGACCACCGAAGCTCCGACCACCGCAGCGCCCACCACCGACGTGACCACCGGCGACGATCCCCTCCCGGCGTGCCACCTCTATCCCAACGACGTCGGCCTCATGCTCGACGCCACCATCGACGACGACCCGATCGCCAACGACCCGATGAACTGCGCCCCGCAGACCTACCGCGGCATCGGCTTTGTCACCGCCTTCGGCCTGACCGTCAACCTCGACAACTGCATCGCCGACCCTCCCCCGGCCCAGACCCTCCACGTCAGCACCGGCTTCGACAACCAGCTCCCCGTCGAGCTGCCCGGCGACTGCTTCACCGTCACCCTCGCCTGGCAGCCCGACTGCGTCACGCTGCGCAGCGTCGTCGTCAAGCTCGAGCCCTTCAACATCCCGATCCCCGTGGTCCTCGCCGTCGGCGTCAGCGCCAGCACGATGCCCGTGGCCGGCCTCGACGGCCTCATCGCCCCCACCCTCGAACCCATCGACGGCGGCGTCTGTCAGTGCGACGACGCCTGCCTCCTGTGCGCCGAGAGCCGCCCGCCCGGTGACTACCAATTGCGCTTCGACGACGTCGCCAGCACGGTCCTCGGCCCCGGCGACCTCAACATGACGGCCGAGTTCCCCGCCTACAAATTCTTCATCCAGAACCTGCGCTCGCACATCCACCCCGAGTGCGGCGCCGGCCGCCTGCACCTCGACTGGTACGCGATCGTCACGGCCTGACCGCCCCAGCGCCGCGGCCCCAAGGTCAGCGCAGCGGCCAGGCCCGCAGCAGCGCCGCGATCAGCCCCTCCCGCGACCCCGCCGCCAGCAGCACCGCGTCCCCGGGCTCGCTCAGCGTCTCCGCGTGCTCCGGCATGAACGTCCCGTGCTTCGCCAGATACGCGGCTCCCTTGGCCGGATCGAGCACGAGCCGCCGCACCTGCCACTCGCCCGCGCGCACCACGATCGCGTGCGTGAAGTGATGCCCGCCGAAGCGCATCACCTCGCCCTCGCGCGCCGCCACACCGCGCAGGCGCGCGACCACCTGCTCCTTCGACTCGATCGCCCGGGGCGCCACGCCCCGACTATCGCTCGAGTCAGCCTGGATTGAACGAGATGCAGTCGCAGACGCCCCAGTCCCCCCGATCAAAGCGCGCCACCAGAGGCAGCCCCGGCCTCGAGGCGGCGATCAAACCAGGTACTGTGGCGCGCATGCTCGCCGACCTCAGCGACGCCGAAGTCCTCCACGAAGCCCTCGTGCGCCCGCGCGACGCCCACGTCGCCTACCCCGGCATCCGCGAGATCCACCGACCCGGCTGGTCCCAGCGCATCACCCCCGCCTTCGCCCGCGGCGGCTTCAACTCCGTCGACCTCGCCGTCCTCGCCGACGCCGACGCCGACGCCGTGATCGACGCCACCATCGCCGAGTACGACGCGCTCGGCATCCGCTTCCGCTGGACCGTCGGCCCCGACAGCCGCCCGCACGACCTCGGCGAGCGCCTGCTCCGACGCGGCCTGCGACGCCACGAGGTCGCCGTCATGGCCGCCCCGCTCGCCGCCATCACGATCCGCGGCACACAACCACTCGCGGGCCTCACCGTCGAGCGCGTCGACCTCGCCAACGTCGACCGCTATGCCCACACCGTCGCGACCGGCTGGGACGCCGACCCCGTCCCGCTCGCCGCCTACGAGCGGGCCGTGCTCACCGGCCGCGACGATCGCCACCCCGCCTTCCTCGCCCGCCTGGGTGGCGTCCCCGTCGGCGCGGCCAACTGCGCCCTCTTCGATCGCTCCGCCTATCTCATGGGCGCCGTCGTCCTGCCCACATTCCGCGGCCGCGGCGTCTACCGGGCCCTCATCGCCGCCCGCCTGCAGGTGATCGCCGCCCACGGTCTCCGCCTCGTCACCACCCAGGCCCTGCGCACCAGCTCGGCGCCGATCCTCGCCCGCCTCGGCTTCGTCACCGTCGCCGAGATCGCCAGCTACGCCCGCTAAAGCCCGCGCCCCACTCACTCCATCCTCGCGGTGTTACCCTCGCCCGCATGCGCCACCTCGGCCTGTGTCTGTTGCTCGCGGCCTGCTCGATCGACAATCCCCTGTTTGGCCTCAAGCAGGAGACCACCAGCGCCACCAGCGAGCAGAGCACCAGCGGCGACCCGACCACCACGCCCACGACCACCGCCAGCCCCGGCACCAGCACCAGCACCAGCACAAGCACCAGCGGCCCCACCAGCGACGCGAGCACCCAGCCCGCCAGCGCCAGCGAGCCCGGGACCACCACCGGCGAGTCCTCCAGCGCCAGCAGCTCTGCCAGCACCACCGCGGCCGAGAGCACCGGCGGCCAGGCCTGCAGTGTCGCCGCGCCCGAGCCCAGCTTCGACCGCGAGGTCCACGACATCGCCGCCGACAAGGGCATGCACGTGTGCGGCATCATGAACCCCAAGATCACCGGCCTGCTCAAGGTCCTCAACGGCCAGATCGTCATCCACGACGCGGGCAGCTGCGCCAACCCCGGCAAGGGCACCGCGCTGCGCCTCGGCGACAACTTCCCCCTCACCATCCCGGACGGCGAGCTCGGCTGCGGCATCGCCAAGATCTTGTGGCAGCCCGGCTGCCTCATGAGCGCCATGCTCGTCACCAACGCCAACGAGACCGAGCTCCTGTTCGTCGGCTCCTTCACGCCCATGCCGCCGCTCCTCCCGATCACCCCCGCGATCGTCGCCGCGGACATCTGTGGCTGCGGCGACAACCCGCCCGGCTGCTGCGCCCCATTCCCGGACCCCGGCATCTACGACCTGCAGGTCCCGCCCGACCCCCCGATCGCCGAGGGCGAGCCCGGCATGATCCACGCCAACGGCGCGCCGATGCTGCTGCACAACCTCAGCTCCCGCATCACCAGCGAGTGCATCGGCGCCGACGGCATCGGCATCCACGTGGCCTGGGTCGCCGAGTTCGCCAGCTGAGCTTCCCCTCCACGCTGCGCCAGCGAAGCACTATCATCGGCCGATGCGCCGCGCACTCGCCCTCCCCCTCGTCACCGCCGCCGCCCTCCACTGCGGCGACTCCACGACCACCAGCGACAGCGCCAGCGACAGCGCCACCACCACCGCGAACAACCCGACCAGCGAACCCACCACCGCGACCACCAGCGCGACCGAGCCCACCCCCACCACCTCCGGCGTCAGCGCCAGCGACAGCGCCGACACCAGCGCCAGCGCCACCAGCGACACCAGCACCGGAACCCCCCAGGGCGCCTGCGCCGACGACCCCCACTACCGCGTCGGGGCCGGCATCGCCGACGTCACCGGCCCCGTCGCCGAGCTCGTGATGATGGGCTACTCGATGCCCGAGCAGAAGGCCGAGGGCATCTCGACCCGCCTGTGGGCCCGCGCCTTCGTCGTCGAGAGCCCGTGCAACGGCAAGCGCGTCGTGTTCGTCAGCGCCGACCTCGGCCAGGTGTTCCAGGGCGTCCACCTCGAGGTCCTGAAGCGCCTCGCCGCCAAGTACCCCGGCGTGTACACCCAGGGCAACGTCGCGCTCTCGGCCACGCACACCCACAGCGGCCTCGGCGGCTTCTCCCACTACACCATGTTCAACCTCGCGGTCGGCGGCTTCGACCCCGACAACTTCGAGGCCGTGGTGTCCGGCATCGTCGCCGCGATCGACCGCGCCCACGCCAACCTCGGCGACGCCGTCATCAAGATCAACAGCGGCCCGCTGCAGGACGCCAACTGGAACCGGTCGCCCCAGGCCTACGCCGGCAACCCGGCCGACGAGCGCGCCGCCCACGAGGCCGAGTTCGATCGCAACACCAACACCCGCATGACCGTCCTCCGCTTCGAGCGCAGCGACGGCGTCGCCACCGACGGCCCGCCGATCGGCGCCCTCACCTGGTTCTCCAGCCACGCCACCAGCGTCTCCAACCAGAACCGCCTCGTCAGCGGCGATCACAAGGGCCTCGCCTCCTACTACTTCGAGCGCTCGATGGCCGCCGACTACAGCGCCAAGGAGCCCTTCGTCGCCGCCTTCGCCCAGAGCGACGCCGGCGACGTCTCGCCCAACGAGGTCATCCTCGGCGAGCCCGTGAACACCGTGCTCCGCCCCTGCGACGGCAGCCCCGACCCCGAGTGCGACGACCTCGCCAACGCCGCCGTCCACGGCGACCTCCAGTACGCCCGCGCCCGCCAGCTCTTCGACGACGCCAGCGAGCTGCTGCGCGGCCCCGTCGACGCCCGCGCCGCCTTCTTCGACATGGAGAACGTCGCCGTCGACCCGATCTACACCCACGGCGCCGGCCCCCAGCAAACCTGCAAGGCGGCGATCGGCTTCTCGATCGCCGCCGGCGCCGAGGACGGCGTCGCCGTCAGCTTCATCGAGGAGGGCATCGTCTACGGCGACCTCCCGAAGGTCACCCTGGTCCCCGAGGACCAGACCTGCCACGCCGAGAAGACCATCCTCCTCCCCGTCGGCCGCATGCTCCCCCACCCCTGGTCGCCGACCGTGCTCCCGGCCCAGGTCCTGCGCATCGGCGGCCTCGCCGTGCTCCCCGCCCCCTTCGAGGTCACCACCATCTCTGGCGCCCGCCTGCGCGCCACCGTGCTCGCCAGCCTCGCCGACCTCGGCGTCACCCGGGCCGTCGTCGCCGGCCTCAGCAACGGCTACTCGAGCTACGTCACCACCCGCGAGGAGTACAAGGCCCAGCACTACGAGGGCGCCTTCACGCAGTTCGGCCCGTGGACCCTCGCCGCCTGGCAGCAGAACTTCGCGACCGTCGCCGACGCATTGCAGGCCGACCTCGATCCGCCAGACACCGGCACCCCGAAGGACCTGAGCGACGCCCAGCTCGTCAACACCCCGCCCGTCATCGCCGACTCGCCCTGCCCGCTCCCGGACGCGATCCTCTGCATCGGCGAGAAGTTCGGCGACGTCGTGCAAGCCCCGCCCGCCGCGGCCAAGCCCGGCGAGCACGTCAGCGTCCGCTTCCGCGGCGCGCACCCGCGCAACGACCTCCGCACCGGCACCGGCTTCCTCGAGGTCCAGCGCCAGGACGGCGACCAGTGGCAGACCGTCGCCCACGACTGGGACCCCGAGACGACCTTCCGCTGGCAGCGGACCGGCGGCCCGCTGAGCCCCACCTCCGAGGTCACCATCGACTGGCGCATCGCCAAGGACACCGCCCCCGGCACCTATCGCATCGTCTACCACGGCGACGCGAAATCGCTGCTCGCCGTCATCACCCCGTTCTCGGCCACCTCCCCCAGCTTCACGGTGCAGTGATACCGTGGACGTCTATGCGTACCTTGGTCTTGACCCTGACACTGGCCAGCTGCACCTCGAATAACCCGCTCTTCGGCCTCGACACCGAAGGCACCGGCGGCACCACCAGCGCCGGCACGACCACCGCTGCGCCGCCCACCACCGGGCCCGCCTCGACCACCGACCCGACCACGCCCGGCACCACGACCACCGACAACCCGACCACCGAAGCCCTCACCACCGACAACCCCAGCGCCCCGGTCACGAGCAGCAGCAGCGACCCGGGCACCAGCACCGGCGTCAACGCGGACACCACCACCGGCGTCGTCGAGAACAGCACCGGCGTCGGCGAGAGCACCGGCGAGCCGATCTGCGCCCTCACGAAGGCCGACGGGTTCAGCGACTTCGTCTACCTCGACGGCATGAAGGCCCAGATCTGCGCCGGCAACGTCGTCAGCCTCATCGGCAAGCTCGAGGCCGGCCCGGACGTCCTGAAGTTCAACACCAAGGGCACCGGCTGCGTCGGCGAGTCCGGCAAGGGCCTCCTCACGCTCGGCGCCGGCTATGCCCTCCCCGTCCCCATGACCAGCCCCTGCGCCAAGCTCTTCATCTATCGCGACGGCGACGGCCCCCTCTGCGACATCGGCACCTTCTTCATCATCAGCAAGGAGCTCTTGATGCCGCTCGCCAGCGGCAGCTTCACCCGCAACGCCGACCCCAACCAGCCACCGTTCATGCTCCTGGACCCGGCCGAGGAGCAGAACCCCTACTGCTGCCCCCCCGACGCCCAGGACTGCTGCAAGCCGGAGTTCGGCGACTACGACCTCGTACCCCCGGGGGTCGACCCGATCCACCCCGGCGACCCGCCCGCCGAGGTGATGAACTCGCTCGTCCTCAACATCCAGAACTACCGGACCTCCAATTGCGTCGACCCGAACAACTCCCTCAACCGCCGCGACTGGGCCGCCCTCCACCTCCCCTAGCCCCCATCACTTCACCGCGGCGTCCAGCTCGACCGCCGCGCACCCGCGCGGGTCGCCCTTGTTGTAACCCGGCAGCGCCTCCGCGTAGGCCTCGTTGACCTCGCGCCACACCAGCGCCCCGCGCGGGTCAAAGCACTCGTCGAGCACCATGTCCCCGAGCAGCAGGTCGCCCTCCACCTCGCTGCGCAGCTCCCCGTGCGCCCGCCCGGCCCCGTCGGCCTGCCAGCTCATGTCGATCACCGCCCGCTCGATCGCCGGCCCGCTCCACAGCGCCCACTGGAAGGTCGCCGCCAGATCGACGTGGAAGCTGCCCGCCCCGTCCGCCGCCCGCGCGAAGCGATAGCGGGTCGCCGCGAAGTCGTCGTGGATCGGGACCTCCTGCGTGATCGTGAAATCGTCGTAGTCGATGTCGATCGTCTTCAGCTGCGAATCGAGGTCCCGCTCGAAGCGCAGATCGACCACACCGGTGTAGTGCCGGTCGCGGTCCGCACCGATCTTCAGCGCCGACCCGTAGGCCTCGTACACGTCGAAGTCGAGGTGGAACGCCCCGCTGCGCCGCGTCTTCGCCACCGCCACCTCGCCGCTCAGGAGCTGCTGCATGTCCGAGCGCGAGCCCGCCGAGGTCGGCCCGCCCCACACCTCGAAGCGCGACCCGTCCGTATCGCCATCGAGGCGAAACAACCAGCTGACCTCCGCGTCGCGCGGGTGGTACGGCCCGTACACGCGATAGCCCTCGTCGTCCTCGTCCGTGGGAAACCGGTCCAGCAGCTTGAGCACCTTCTCGATCCCCTCGATCGCCGCCGCGATCGTCCCGCCCACGTCGTGCGCGCTCTGCATCGAGATCGCGTACAGGTCGCCGTACTCCGTCAGCTCGCGGTACTCCGCCCCGCGCACCGGCTCGATCATCACGTCGTCCGCCTCGATGAAGGCGTAGTCGGGGGTCAGAAAACAGCCGCCAAGGGCCAGCGACAGCGTGGAAGCGACGATCGTGCGAGTCAGCATGACCCTCCCCAATGCCACCCCCGTGCCAGCCCAAACCGGCCCCCAGCGCCCTTCCAGCCCCTCCGCGGCCGTCCTGTGGCGAACCACCACGTCGCGTCCCGCCGCGCACCGACCACCTGCGGTACGCTCGCCGCGCCTCATGCGAGCCCTGCCCGTGGTGATCGTCCTCCTCGGCGCTTGTCATCCCCGCCCTGAGCGAACTTCCCGCGGACACGGGCCCCGTCGCCAGGGCCTCGCAGGCAGCATGTCGCAAGAGACATGTCCATCCAGCCATGTCGCGCTCTCAGGGCCGGTGCGGTCCGGCTTCTCGGCGACGCCGACCGCCCCGTCCCTTGGCGGAGGCTTGGCTTGCCGGAGGGCCGGAAGAGGCCTCGACCGAGTCCGGCGTAGACCCGGGAATCACCCCGGCGACGGTGTGTCAGGCCGTGTTTGAGGGCGAGGCCTCTTCCGGACATCCGGCTTCTCGAGCCTGCGCGGGCGTCCAAGCCGGGCCGCACCGGCCCGTGCGACGTCGTCCGCACAACCCTGTGCCGACTAGTCGATCGGGTGCATCGCCCCGCGGATCGTCTGGTGCACCACGCCCGCCCCGACCTCGAGCCGCTGGGCGATGTCCTCCATCACCTGCAGCTCCTCGGCGCTGACCTGCCCGTCCGCCGCCGCCACGATCGTCAGGTGCTGGACCAGCTGCGCGCGGTACAGCAGCGGCACCTCGAGCGCAGCCGCGATCCGCCCCTCGAGGTCCCCGATCACCTTGGCCACGTCGACCACCTCGTCGCCGTGGTCCGACCCGAGCAGGCGACCGATCGCCTCCAGCTCGCTCGCCTCGACGCCACCCGACGCCGCCGCCACCGCGACGCCCGCCGTGTACAGCAGCCGCCGCAAAGTGTCCGAGGTCTGGCTCTTCTCCTGCAGGTAGGTCGGCTCCATCAGCTGCATGTCGCGGTCGACCAGCGCCTCCACCTCGGCCAGCCCCCACGCGTCACCCGTCGGCTTGCCCATCGCCGCCAAAAACTCCTTGGAGCGGCTAAACGCCCACACCGCCCGCACCCGCACCGGGTTGTACGGATGCGTGCTGAAGCAGTCGAGGGTGTCCTCGTCGTACTCCTTCTCGCGCGCCTCCGGGGCCGAGGCCAGGCTCTCGACCTGGCGGGCGAAGGTCGCCAGGTCCGGCACCACCCGCGGGCTCGCCATCCCGCTCGCCAGCTTGAAGAAGCCGCTCGCGGCCGCCTGCGGGTCCTGGGCGCACAGCAGACCGATGCGGTCCGCCGACAGCTCGGCGCTGCGGCACCACGCGTACAGCTTGAGCGACATCGGCCGCGACACGAACGGGATCCCGAGCTCCTCGATCATCGCCGCCGCCGGCATCGGCAGCCCGTAGTGATCGAAGGCCGCGTGCCCGAGCTCGTGCCCGATCACGAAGCGCAGCTCGGCCGGCGTGAACGCCTCGAGCAGCCGGCTCGACAGGGTGAGGACCGTCGGCCCGCGCGTCTCGCGGTAGCAGCTCGCGTTGAACTGGTGCTCCGGCGTCACGTAGACCTCGACCGGCCCCTCGTGCCCGATCAGCGCCTTGCACTCCGCCACCGTGTCCGCGATCTCCGGCGACATCGACCGCGTCAGACGCAGCGTCGAGCTCAACAGGCTCCGGCGGTAGCCGTAGCCCTTGCCCCCGCGCACCTCGCGGATCTTCGCCAGCGCCTTGCGCACCCCGAAGTCGCCGACCACCTCGTCGCGCAGCTGCTGCTCGCGCCGGACCTGAAACTGCCTCGGATCGATCTGCATGCCGGATCTCCCACCAAAAAAATCACGGCCGACCTGCACCTCGGCGCAGGTCCGGCCCCATCGACACGCACCTAGGTGCGCGCGTACTTCAGCGTCAACACCTCGAGGATCTTGGTCGCCAGCGAGTCCTCGACCTGCAGCACCCGCTGCATCGCCTCGAGCATCGCGTCCTCCGCCTCGTCGACGTCACCGCTCGACATCGCGATGTCGGCCGCCAGCAGGTAGCACTTGTTCTTCACCGTCTGGTTGGTCAGATCCGACAGCGCCTTCACCGAGTCCTTGAGGCTCGGGTAGCGCTTCAGCACCTTCGCCGCCTCCTGGTAGACCGCGCTGAACTCCTTGCCCTCGAACTCGGGCAGCGCGCTGAAGTAGCTCTCCACCTGCGGCAGCTCCTGCTCGTCGAAGCTTCCGTCGGCGCCGCACATCAGCAGCATCGCGTGCAAGAGCAGCGCGTCGTCGGCCGGCTTCTTCTGCGGGGTGACCTTACCGGTGAGTTTGGACAGTAGACCCATTGATGTTCCTCCTTGAGCTTGTACGGCTCTGTTGCGGCTCGCCGGGGGCACATCGGCCCCGCGGGCCGGAGGAGTGTCGACCACGCCTCGCCCCGGCACAAGCCGCGACCGCCACCAATTCGCCGACCCATTCGCCGCCCCATTCGCCGGCCAATCCCGCGGCCAATCCCGCGGCCAATCCGCGGCCAATACCGCTCACAGCGTGGCCTGGGCCGCCAGCGCGGCCGGCACATCGACCGGCACGCGGATCGTGAAGGTCGAGCCGCGCCCGGCCTCGCTCGTCACGCTCACCTCGCCGGCCATCATCCGGCAGTACTCGCGCGTGATCGTCAGCCCGAGCCCCGTCCCGCCCTTGCGCTGGCTGCTGTCGCCGACCTGCGAGAACGGCACGAACAGCTCGCCGAGCCGCGCCGCCGGGATGCCGATCCCCGTGTCGTGCACCGCGATCACCACCCAGGTGCGCGCCGCGACCCCGAGCCACGACATGCCCGGCTCGACCTCGCGGTGGGCGACCAGGCGGATCGTCCCCTGACTCGTGAACTTCGCCGCGTTGCCGAGCAAGTTCAGCAGCGCCTGCCCGAGCTTGGTCCGGTCGGCGACCACCGCCCCGACCTCCGCCGGGCAATCGACCACCAGCTTGTTGCCCCCGCGCTGCACCAGCGTCGCCATCGTGCTCGCCACGGCGTCGACCAGCGCCGGCACCTCGAAGGACTCACATTCGAGGCGCATCTTCCCGGCCTCGATCTTCGACACGTCGAGGATGTCGTTGATGAGCTGAAGCAGGTGCCCCGCCGCCTGGTGGATCCTCGCCGCGTCGGCGACCGTCGCCGCGCCCTGCGACTCCTCCTGGATCAGCTCGCTGTAGCCGAGGATCGCGTTCAGCGGGGTCCGCAGCTCGTGGCTCACGTTGGCCAGGAACACGCTCTTGGTCCGGCTCGCCTGCAGCGCCCGGTCGCGCGCGTCCACCAGCGCCTCCGAGGTCCGCAGCAGCTCCCGCTCCGCCTGCCGCGACTCCGTCGTGTCGCGGAACACGAACACCGCCCCCGTCGCGACCCCACCCACGATCAACGGCGTCAACACGCAGGCCACGGGCCGCGCCTCGCCCGCGCCCCGCAGCAGCGACCGGTCGTAGCGCAGCGTCTGCCGCTGCCCGACCACGAAGCCGAGCACCACCGCCGCCACCACCGCGTCGCCGTCGGCGACCGCGTGCAGGCTGAAGCGATCGAGCACCGACTTGCCCCGCAGCGCCGCCTCGTCCGCCCCCAGCAGCGCCTGCGCGCTCGCGTTGGCCGACTGCACCACGCCCCGCGGGTCGAGCACACACAGCCCGTCGCTGAGCGCCGCCAGCACCGACGCGAGCCGGTCCCGCTCGCCCGCCAGCCGCGTCTCGGAGGCCTGGCGCAGGTTCTCGTAGAGCGCCTGCATCTCGCGCGACGACAGGTCGAGCGAGCGCTCGAGCAAGTAGCGGTCCTCCTCGGCGCTGGTGTAGCTGCGGCTCACCGTGGCGAGCAGCGCCTGCCACTGCGACGCCGACGGCGGCCCGTCCTGGGCCGTCAGACCCAGACGTCGCAGCTGCCTCTGGAGCAGCCGGTGCAGCTCGGCTTCAGCGCTCACAGATCGTCGTCAGCGTCATGGTCTGGTTGTGAAGATCGCAGTCCCCCGACGCGCTCGGCGACAGCTCTCCGTACGAATAGAACCCCACCACCTGCGCGCCCGCCGGCAGCGCCTCCTGGACCGCCTCGACCTCCTCGTCGCTGCGGTCACGCAGCACCAGACGCCGCCCCACGCAGCTGATCGCGATCGCCAGCGTGTCGCCCGCGACCAGGGCCCGCGCCCGCCCGGCCGCGTCCTCGGCCCCCTCGATCAGCCGGTCGAGCTGCGCCTTCATCAGCTGCGCCTGCGCGCCGGTCGGGATGTCCCCGGCGAAGGTCAGCGACTGCGTGGCCTCGTCGACCGCGAGGATCGTCCGCACCACCCGACGCCCCTCGCCCTCGTCGCGCGACAGCGCCAGCGGGAACAGCAGCCCGGTCGCCGGCAGCCCGTCCGCGCGCTCGCCGAGGTACTGCTTGTACAGCTCGAGCGCCGGCTTGCCGTCGAGCTCGTAGAGGACGTTGCCCTTGCTGCGCGTCACCAGCCGCCGCGGCCCGAACGGGTCCCAGCCGCCCGCCGACCCGTGACCGATCGCCACCCGCTCGCCATAGAAGCCCACCGCCGTCACGTGCCCCGAGCTCGGCGCCCCGTCGTGCAGCACCCAGGTGCGCACGAAACGGTCCCCGTCGCCCGCCAGCCCGCCCGTGACCACGACCCCCGCCGGCAGCACCGACGACAGCCCGCGCACCAGCTCGCTGCCGTTGACCAGCAGCCCGTCCGACAGCACGTGCACCCCGCGCAGGCCCTCGCCCGCGAGCTGGCGGCCGATCGCCTCGCCCGCCGCGAACGACTGGTCCGCCGCGCTGATCGGCGCCGACGCGGTCGCCAGCCGCGTCGCCGCGAAGCGGGCCACCGCGACCACCAGGCTGTCGTCGCCGACCCCCGCCCGCTGCCCGCCCTGGCTGCCGAAGATCTCGCCCGCCGTCGAGCAGCCGATCACCCGCGAACGCGGGAAGGCCCGCGCCAGGTCGATCACCGGACCTGGCCGATCGAGCAGGTTCGACGGCCCGAACACCAGCACCAGCGTCTGCTCCGAGTCGAGCCCCAGCGGCAGACCGCTCGCCCCGTCGGAACGCGCCCCCTCAAGCCGCACGCTGCGTAGCTCCAAGCGCCACCTCCCTCGTCCCGGGACTCTACCGACCCCCCCACAAACCGGCAATCAAACGCTGTTCCTGGGGCCCATTCGGCGGGCGAGTCTGCACCCTGTCCCTCAGGACATGTCATCAAGGACATCTGCCAGCAAGCTCGCCGGCGCGCCGAGCCCGGCCAGCGCCCCCGCCAGGTCGGCCGGCACCGCCGCCGTCAGCAGCAGCGGCGCCCCGCTCACGGGGTGGTGCAGGCGCAGCGAGCGGGCGTGCAGGGCCAGGCGATGCAGGTCGTGCTGCTCGCGGAACAGCCGGTTGTGCTCGCCCTTGCCGTAGCGGACGTCTCCGATCAGCGGGCAGCTGATGTGCTTGAGGTGGCGACGGATCTGATGCAGCCGTCCGGTGCGCGGCGCGGCCGCGACCACCGCGTAGCGGCCAGCCCGGTGCAGCGTACGGATGTCCGTCACCGCCGGCACCCGCGGCCCGTCCTCGCTGCGGGGGATCGGGTGGTCGATCTCCGCCGCGTCGGGCGGCGCCCCGCGGACGATCGCCAGATAACGCTTCGCTCACCGTCCCCGCCGTCCACTGCTCCTGCAGCGCCCGCGCCACCGCCGATGACAACGCGAACACCAGCACCCCGCTGGCCCCGCGATCGAGCCGGTGCACCGGATACACGTAGGCCCCGACCGCGTCGCGCACCAGCCCCAGCAGCGCAACCTCGTCGTCCGCCCACCCGCGATGCACCACCAGCCCCGCCGGCTTGTCGACCACGACCATCGCCTCGTCGCGGTACACGATCTGCTCTGGCCTCAGGGACATGTCCGATGGGCCAGCCAATCCGCCGACCCTCATGGCCGCCCCATCACCCGGGGCCCCATCACCCGGGGCCCCATCACCCGGGGCCCCATCACCCGGGGCCCCATCACCCGGGGCCCCATCACCCGGGGCAAGGCTCGTTCCACACGTAACAACAGGTCGTCGCGTCGCCCGCGTTGCGCTTGGCCTTGGTCGCCTTCTCGTCGAGGGTGCCGCGCGCCCCCGCGGGCACGCCGGCCGGCGGCTGGGCCCCGCTCTCGATCGCCACCGCCGCACGGATCCCGATCGGGCAGGTGAAGGTCGTGCCGGTCGACGGCTCGGCCACCGTGGCCGCCTCGCTCGCGCTCGCGCACCAGCCCGCGCCCGGGCACGCTGGCGGCCCCTTGGACCCGCCCGCGCAGGCCCCAGTGAAGCCGATGAAGACGACGCACAGCGCACCCACGACGAGCTTGGTCCGCGACATTGGCGGGACCCTAACACGCCCGCGACCGCGCGGCCTACTCCGCGACGCGCCCAAGTTGACGCCGCATCCTCGCAGCACTCGCCCCTCGCCTCGTTCTGGCACTGTCCGATCGGCGACGGCCCGTCGTCGTCCGCACAGCCCAGGCCCGCCGCCGCGAAGATCAGGGCGAGCCAGGCTCCGGGGAGGAGCATCGCAGGACGGTCGTGCGCACCCTCGCGCGGGTCAAGACGATACCCTAGCCCGATGTCCCTGGCCAGCTCCGCCGCCCGCGTGATCCGTCAGCAGCTCCGCGCTCATGTCGCCTGGCTCCCGCTCGCCAACAACTTTGAGCTCGGCGACTTCGGCGTCGTCAGCGGCGGCGTGTTCACCCGCCTCGGCAACGTGCGCAGCCTCGGCGTCCGCTTCAAGACCCGCAGCACCGCCGGCGCGCCCTTCGAGTTTCGCTCCGGCGGAACCACCGAGGTGACGCTCGACGCCGACGCCAAGCTCGACATCGCCGCGGGCCTCGACGCCAGCGCCGGTCTGCGCATCGCCTTCGCCAGCGCCGAGTCGCTGTTCCTCCGCGCCGCCGAGATCGTGATCTCGGAGATCGACGAGCTGCTGCCGGTCGCCGCCGTGCTGCGCAACCACTCGCAGTGGCGCCTGCGCTACCGCGTCGTCCACAAGGTGTGGACCGGGCACGACGCGATCTTCATCACCAGCGCCGAGAGCGACGCGGTGATCGACCTCCGCGGCAGCCTCGAGGCGATCCAGGGCCTCCGCCAGGGCCGCGCCAACCTCGATCTCCAGGTCCACAACAAGACCAACGTCGGCCTCGACCTCATCGGCCACACCGGCCCGATCGCCCTCGGCCTGTTCCGCGTGCGCCTGGTCGGCGGCGACCCCGAGCTGCTCGACTTCAGCGTCGGCGCCGTCCCGAGCGGCGGCGTGCCGTATGAGCTCGACCAGCCCGGTGAGCACGACGAGCCCGTCGACGACCTGTGATCGATCGCGCCCGCGGACAGCTGTCGGCGTGAGGCCTGGACGCCCCAGCGAGGACCATCGCGACCTCGCCGTCACATCATAACCTGTCCCAAGAGACATCCTGCGCGCAACGCCCAGGATTGTCGGCCCGCGCCGCTTGTGCCTACGATGCCCGGCGATGATGGGTGAACACAGCCGCCGTAACCTGCTGCGCCTGGCCATGTCGACCCTCGCGGCCGCCCCGCTCGCCTGCTACGGCGGCGACGGCACCGCGACCCAGGCCGACAGCACCGGCGCCAGCGAGCCCGCCAGCACCACCGGCGACGACACGCCGACCACCAGCGCCGGCGACAGCACCGGCGACAGCACCGGCGACGCCAGCACCGGCGAGCCCGTCGACTGCTACTCCACCCGCGACTTCTTCGCCGACCGCGTGTGGGCCCCGCTCATGTCGAGCAACTGCGCCATGTGCCACGAGCCCACCGGCGTCGCGGCCGAGAAGGGCGCCAAGTTTCGCCTCCTCACCCCCGTCTACCCCGGCTTCATCGAGGCCAACATCGAGAACATCAAGAGCCTCGCGGGCTACGAGTACGAGGGCGTCCCGCTGCTGCTCGCCAAGCCGACCGGCCTCGTCGACCACGGCGGCGGCGTCCAGCTCAGCGAGGGCACCCAGGTCTTCGATGACCTCGCCGAGCTCATCGCCCAGCTCGACGCCCCCGTCGAGTGCGCCCCCAAGCCCCCGTCCGCCGCATTCCCCGACGTCTCCCTGCTCACCCCCGAGGAGACCCTGCGCAAGGCCGCCCTGCACCTGGTCGGCCGCCTGCCCACCGCCGACGAGCGCAGCGCCGTCGCCGACGGCGGCGAGCCGGCCCTGCTCGCCGCGCTCGACGCCTTCATGCAGGAGGACGCCTTCTACGACCGCCTCGCCGACATCTACAACGATGTCTTCTTCACCGACACCTACCTCGTCCGCGACGGCGTCCAGTTCCTCAACGCCGCCACCCCCGACTTCCCGAACGTCACCAAGTACCTCGACACCATGAACCCCTTGCCGGCCGACCAGAAGGCCCGGGTCAAGAAGGCCGTCGCCCGCGAGCCGCTCTCGCTGGTCCAGTACATCGTCCGCAACGACCTCCCGCTCACCGACCTGCTGCTCGCGCCCTACACCGTCTTCACCCCCGACTCCGCCTGGCTGTACGGCGTCGACGCCAAGTTCGACGACCCCAACAACCCCAACGAGCTCCAGCCCGGCGTCCTCAAGGTCACGCGCAACGGCAAGCCGATCGAGTACCCGCACGCCGGCGTGCTCACCTCGCCGATGTGGCTCAACCGCTTCCCGACCACCCCGACCAACCGCAACCGCCACCGCGCGCGCAAGGTCTACGATCAATTCCTCGCCACCGACGTGCTCGCGCTGGCCAGCCAGGCGATCGACCCCGCCGCCGGCTCGACCTTCTCCAACCCCACGCGCGACGCCTCCGAGTGCGCCAAGTGCCACCGCGTCATCGACCCGATCGCCGGCGGCTTCCAGATGTTCGACAAGAACAACCAGGAGTTCCTGCTCGACCCGCCGGTCTGGTACCCGGAGATGTTCGCCCCCGGCTACGGCAACGAGCTCATGCCCGCCGACCTGTTCGCCACCGGCGTGCGCTGGCTCGCCGAGCGCGTCGCCGCCGACCCGCGCTTCAGCCTCGCCACCACCTACACCATCTTCGCCGCGCTCACCGGCCAGAAGCCGCTGCGCTACCCCACCGACACCGCGAGCCCCGACTACAAGTCGCTGCTGGCCGCCTGGCAGGTCCAGGACGAGCTCCTCCGCTCGATCTCCGAGGAGTTCATCGCCGCCAACTACGACCTCAAGCTCATCATCCGCGAGGTCATCCGCGGGCCCTACTACCGCGGCATCGGCATGAGCAAGGAGCCGAGCGCGGCCCGCCGCGCCGAGCTGGTCGCCGTCGGCACCGGCCGCCTCTCCACCCCGGAGCTGCTCACCCGCAAGATCCAGAGCGTCACGGGCGTCCGCTGGGGCGGCACCGGCACCGACCTGCTGGTCGGCGAGTACAAGATCCTCTACGGCGGCATCGACTCCTTCGACGTCACCCAGCGCCTCACCGCCACCAACCAGATCATGGCCGCGGTCGCCACCCGCATGGCCATCGAGGTCGCCTGCATCGCCACCGCCTTCGACTTCAGCAAGCCGATGGCGGAGCGCCTGCTGTTCCCGCTGGTCGACCCGGTCGACACCCCCGACTTCAACGAGGGCGCGATCCGCAAGAACATCGCCCACCTGCACGACCGCGTGCTCGGCGAGGTCGTCGCCGAGGACTCGCCCGAGGTCGACGCCACCCTCGCCCTCTTCTACGACACCTGGACCGCCGGCGTGCAGAGCATCGCCGACAAGACCGAGACCACCTCCCTCGGCTCGTGCCAGGCCCTCAAGGACCCGACCACCAACACCGACCTCCCCGCCGAGCGCCAGATCAAGCTCGACGAGACCTACGCCATCCGCGCCTGGCAGGCCGTCATCATCTACCTGCTGTCCGACTACAAGTTCCTCTACGAGTGAGCCCGCCTCCTCGCGCACCCCACGGAGACCACCATGGACCGCCGAAGCTTCCTTCAGATCGCCGCGATGACCGGGCTCGCCGTCGCCGCTCCCCGCAGCGCCCGCGCCCTCACCCCCTACGCCGGCCCCTTCTACGTCATGATCTCGGCCCGCGGCGGCTGGGACCCCACCTACCTCTGCGACCCCAAGCCCAAGGGCGGCCCCTTCAACCGCCTCTACGACTTCGACCCCGCCATCGACAAGGTCGGCCCCTTCCACTTCGCCGACATCCCGCTCGCCGCCAACCTGGTCACCGACCCGATGGCGATGCAGTACCTGATGAAGACCGGCGACTTCTTCAGCAAGCACGTCAACAACCTGCTCGTGGTCAACGGCGTCAACATGCAGACCAACAACCACGACCGCGGCGTCACCACCACGTGGTCGGGCCGCGGCGACGGCGGCTACCCGAACTTCGCCGCCCTGGTCGCGGCCACCCGCGCCCCCGCCCACCCGCTCGCCTTCATCAGCTCCGGCGGCTACGACGGCACCGGCAACCTCCTCCCGGTCACCCGCCTCAACTCGGTCACCTCCTTCCGCAAGCTCGCCGAGCCCAACCGGGTCAACCCCGCCGACCCGATGAACCAGAGCACCTACGTGCCGGCCGCCACCTTCGACCGCATCCGCGCGGCCCAGGACGCCCGCCTCAAGGCCTACAAGGACGCCCAGCACCTGCCCCGCATCGCCGACTCCGCCGGCCAGCTCTACGTCGCCCGCGGCAACCTGGACAGCCTCTCGCAGGTCGCCCTCCCGGACACCCTGATCGACATCCCCAACGAGCTCTCCGACCTCGAGCGCATGATGCAGCAGACCCAGCTGGCGATCGCCGCCTTCCAGGCCGGCCTCGCCGTCGGCGTCAACCTCGAGCTCGGCGGCTTCGACACCCACGCCAACCACGACACCACGCAGGTGCGCCAGCTCGCCAAGCTGCTCAAGGGCATCGACTACGTCGTCGAACAGGCCACCGCCGCCGGCCTCTACGGCGACATCGTGATCATGGTCGGCTCCGACTTCGGCCGCGGCAAGGGCTACAACGGCGTCAACCCCGGCGACGGCAAGGACCACTGGCCCGTCAGCAGCGCCATGTTCCTGAGCGGCGACCCCAGCCTCATCGGCGCCGGCCGCCTCGTCGGCGGCACCGACGAGGTCGACCAGCTGCCGCTCCCCGTCGACCCCGACACCCTCGACACCCTCGAGCCCGGCGACGACACCGGCGTCGTGATCACCGCCGGGCACATCCACCTCGCCCTGCGTGAGCTCGCGGGGATCAGCGAGGGCGCGCCGGCCCAGAAGTTCAAGCTCGCCGGCGAGATCCTCCCGATCTTCACCTGATCACCCGCAGACCGCCGCCTCCTGTGCATCTGCACAGGCGGGCGGGCCACCTCAGCGCCCCCACAGACCCGCAGTAGATCCGCAGTAGATCCGCAGCGGACCCGAGATCGACGGCGGCCGCGAAATATGCGATCCCGATCCCGCGTCGCTGCGTACCCTGCGACCCCGAAGGTCGGACCATGCACGCCGCCGTCGAAGCACCCTCTGGACTCGTGTACTTCTGCGACGCCGCCGAGCACATCATCGGCGTGCGCCCCGCGGCCACACGCGTCCATGAGTTGCTCGCCGGAACCCCGGGCTCGCCCGGCATCATCAACGCCAATTGCCGCAAGGCCCGCTTCAACGGCCCCCGCTCGCTCTCCATCGATCCCGGCCATCACATCCTCTACGTCGCCGACACCGGCAATCAGTCGGTGCGCCAGGTCGACCTCCGGGTCCGCGTCGTCAACACCGTCGTCAACCTCCTCGACGCCCGCGCCATCGCTGGCGTCGCCGAGTTCACCCCCGGCGGCGTCGCCTTCGACGGCGACGACCTGCTCGCGATCGCCGACATCAAGAACCACATCCTCTGGGCCTACCAGATCAGCCAGCACCGCCTCCGCGTCCTCGCTGGCGCCCCCGGTCAGCACGGCCTCGTCGACGGCGAGCCCGAGCGCGCCCGCTTCTGGCTGCCCACCACGATCTCCCTCGCCGACGACCACTCCGGCTTCATCGTCACCGAGGCCGGCAATCGCCAGCGTCGCCTGGTCACCCGCGCCGGCCTGGTCCGCACCCTCCCGCGCTGACAGGAGTGGGGCGACCCGCAGGGGCGCACCCGAAGCCCGCGCTGACGCCCGTGCCGGGATCCCCCGCGCTGACGCCGTGCCGCATTAACGACAAAGAGACCCGAGCCGCGAAGCCCGGGTCCGTGCTGCTTAACGACAAAGAGACCCGGGCCGCGAGGCCCGGGTCTCCCGTGTTCACAGCGCAGGACGATCAGTAGCGACCGCCGCCACCGCCGCCACGACCACGGCCACCGCCGCCGCCGCCGCCACCGCCGCCGCCGTAGCTTCCGCCACCGCCGCCGCCGTAGCCGCCGCCGCCGCCGCCGCCGCGCGCCACCGCCGCCGCCGCCGCTACCGCCACCGGGCTTGTCCTCGGCAGCGTTGACGCGGATCGAGCGACCGTCGAGGGACGCACCGTCCATCGCCTGCTGGGCCGTCGCACCATCGGCCGGATCCTGGAAACCGACGAAGCCGAAGCCGCGCGAGCGCCCGGTCTCACGGTCCGTCACGACCTTCGCCTCGATCACCGATCCGAACTTGCTAAACGCCTCACGAAGGCCCTCATCGTTCGTATCCCAGCTCAAACCACCGACAAAAAGCTTCTTTGACATCGTCTCTTCTCTTCTCGTGACATCCGCCCCGCAGCGCGCGAAGCGTGCGATCCATTCTCTGGATGCGCTGGTCGGGCTGGAGAATGCGCTTTTTCTCGCGCCTGTCAACGCGCCCACTGGCCGCCCGGAGTCCCGCCGCGATCGCGGCGAATCGATGTGGCTGCACGTGCAAGCGGCCTGCGGCGCAGTGGCACCGTGGCCCGCCCCGGCCCCGGGCGTTGCGTCACGTCTCCATTGCTTCTGCTTCACCACCTCGTGCGCCCATCACGCCCTTGTCCGCCGATGCGCCCGCCGACGGGCCAACTGAGCTACGCTCCGCGCGCCATGGGCTTCGGTCGCAATCCCCACGTCCCCAAGGCCCAGGCGGCCGAACAGAAGGCCGAGGAGGCCTCCGACGAGCTGGCCCGGGCCCGCGCCTACTTCGAGGCCGCCCACGCCTGGGACCGCGCCGCCGAGCGCGAGAAGCCCGGCAAGCTGCGCAGCGAGTACGAGGCCCACGCCATCCGCACCCGCGAGCTCGCCGAATAACCCGCTGACCCGCGCCGGCCGCGGCTCACAACATTCGCACCGCGACCGACAGCACGATCGCCGCGATAAACAGCACGATGATCACCGGGACCTTCCACGCCAGCTCGCTGGTGAAGGCCTGGCGACAGTGGCAGCAATTCGCCTCGGCGCTCGGCGTGAACTTGCCGCAATTCGTGCAGCTGCGCCGCGGCGCCTGCTTGTTGCGGCCGCACCCGCCGCAGCGCCCGGCCTCGCCGGTCAGGTCGCCGCAGAAGGGGCAGGCCACCAGCGGGGCGACCTCCGGCGTCACGCCGGCAGCGCCTTGCTCGCGAGCGCCGCGGCGATCGCCATCGCCTGCTCGCGGTTGGTCTTCATGCCCATGCGATGAAACTTGGCGGTGAAGGGCACGGCCCCGCCGATCGAGATGTGCGTGAACAGCGAGCCGGTCGAGGTCTTGACCCCGTGGAGGTCGCCGAGCGCGTACTCGCTGACCTCCTTGACCTTCACGCCGCCGCCGACGCGCAGCACGATGAGGCGGCGGTCGGTGAGCCCGACCACGTACTCCTTCGTCAGCAGCGCGATCGCTATGAGCCCCGGCAAGATCGCCAGACACACCAGCAGGATGATGAGCCCCATGTTCGGCTGCTTGACGCCGAACGCGTAGTATTGGAGCTGCTCGCCGGGCTGGAGCTGCGCCGTGAGGGCCGCCTTGACTGGTTCATCTTTGAATCGCGCCATCGGCGGCGAGCTTCTCCCGTCCCGCGTCGGCGTGCAAGCGCCGGAGGCGCTGCGGGGCGCCGACGCAGCGAACCACGGCCTCGCGGGGCGCCACCGGGACGCCGACGCGGCGAAGCACGGATGGACTGCGCCCGCCCACGCGCGGGATACTGCGCGCATGGCCAGAGTCCCGGCGCCGCCGGTCGCAACCGAGAGCAGCCCCACGTCACCCGCACCGGGCGTCGCCGCGCCGTGCGAGCAGCGACCCGACGACCACGCCGCCGTGCTCGCCCGCCTCGCCGGCGAGCCCGCGGCCGTGCGCGACAGCATCGGTCTGTTCGCGATCCTCGTGTTCCTCGTCGGCGACCGCAACGACCACGGCGACCACCTCGTCGCCGCGATCACGGAGGGCATCGGCCTCTCGGAGGACGACATCGAGCGACTGATGCCCCACGGACGGCTCGCCCTCGAGAGCGTCGCCGTCACACCGCCCGCCTCGGACTGGGCGCGTCAGGTCTGCCTCGAGCTGCTCTGCGGCGTCGCCCGGACCTCCACCCCCGTCACCGCCGGCCAGCTGCAGGTGCTCGGCCGCCTCGGCGAGGCCTACGGCGTGGACCCGCCGGCCCTGACCCGCATCCTCGCCGCCGAGCTCGGCATCAGCCCGGCATCAGCGACGACTTGAAGCCCAGCGTCACGCGCAGGCGCTTGTCCGGCTCGTCGACGTTGTTGCCCATCGTCGTGTGCGTCTCGAGCTTGCCGTCGATCGCATTCGGCTCCGTGCCCGGCACATAGTTGTCGCCGAGCCCGAGGAAACTGGCGAGGAAGCTGCCGTACTCGACCGAGTTATCGTCGTAGTTGAGGCTGATCTCCGCGAGGTTCAGCCCGCCTCCGGCCGGCAGCTTGGCGCCGAAGGAGCCGGCGATCGTCAGGTAGCTGCCGTCGGCGTTGAAGGTGCCGTCCTCCTCCGAATAGTAGACATCGTAGAATTCGACGCCGGTGCCCTGAATGTCGCGATTCTGCTGAGTCAGCGGATCGGCGAGCTGATTGTTGAGCTCGGGGCCGTCGACCGTGAAGGTATATTCGGTGACCTTGCCGGTCGTCTCGTAGAAGGTGATCGACATGAGGCCCGGGATGTCGTGCACCGGGATCGGCTTGTCCGGCAACGGGAGGTCGAACTTGAAGCCGCCGCTGCTCTCCCCGCCGCCGCTGCTGCTGCCCTCGCCGGTCGTGCCGCCGCTGCTGCTGGCCGAGACCTGCCCGGTCGTGCCGCCGCCGCTGCTCTCGCCGCTCACGCCGCTGTCGCTGGTCGTCGGCGTCGCGCCGCTGCTGCCCCCGGTGCTGGTCCCCGCCGTGCCCGTCGCGCTCACTTCGGTGACGGTGACTGGCATGGTCGCGGGCGTGTCGGTCTCGTTGCGACCGTCGCCGGGTCCGCAGGCGAGCGCGAGGAGAGCGAGACAAGGAGGGACGAGCGAGGTCATGCGCATGCGGCCGATCGAACCCCGCGGACCGAGGAACTGCAAGCGCCGCCAGGCGCCGCGATCGTGCGCCAGGCGGACCCCTGGACGCGCCTGCACGGCCGCTGGCGTCGTCTGGCACCGATCGGGCCCTCGATCGGCGCCAAATCAGCGCCAGATCGGCCGAGTCGGGTCCGATCGGGCGCCAGATCGGGCCAGATCGGGCCAGCTCGGGCCTCTGTGGGCGGATACGTACGGGGTGAGAGCCCGCCGCACCCGCGGCGCGTCGCGCCGTGAAGCTTGCTTCCGGGGCCAGTTCCGCGGGAGTCTGGGCCCCCGTGCCAGGCGAGAAGCTCACGCTCGACGGGCCAACCCTGGGGGTCCTGGACAATCGCAGCGGCGCGGCGCCCCCCGCCGAGCCGCGCGACCGCCAGTACCTCATGGTCTTCCACGGCGAGGTCTCGACCAGCTTCGCCCTGCCGCACACCGGCAGCGTGCTCATCGGCCGCTCCGACGAGGCCCACCTGCGCATCGACGATCACGGCGTCTCGCGCCGCCACGCGATGCTGACGATCGACCAGGGCGAGGCCCGCCTCGCCGACCTCGGCAGCCACAACGGCGTGTGGGTCAACGACGATCGCATCGCCGCGTCGCGGCTGCTGCTGTCCGGGGACACCGTCACGATCGGCGGCGCGACCCTCGTGTACCACGCCGGCGGGACCGCCCCGCGCCACCGTCGCGCGCTCGACTTCCCGCAGCTGCGCCTGCGCCTCGCCGAGGAGGTCGAACGCGCCGCCCGCTTCGCCCACGAGCTCACGATCGTCGTGCTGCAGCCGGGTAACGACGGCGACCGCATCGCGGTCGAGGCCGCGGTCGCGAGGCTCGCGCGCCGCGGCGACATCGTCGGCATCGACATCAGCGGCGGCACCGTCGTGCTGCTGCCCGAGACCGACGCGGCCACCGCCCTCGCCGGCAAGCTGCCGCGCAGCGGCGCGGCGCGCATCGGCTACGCCGGCTACCCGCTCGACGGCAGCGACCCCGACGCCCTGCTCGCGGGGGCCCGCGCCGCCGCGGCCCAGGCCACGCCTGGCAGCCCGCTCGCGGCCGGCGCGGCCTGCGAGACCCGGCGCGTCGGCGAGGTCGAGGTGATCGTCGCCGACCCGGCGATGCAGCGCCTGTTCGCCTTCGTCGAGCGCATCGCCGCGGCCGACCTGCCGGTGCTCATCACCGGCGAGACCGGCACCGGCAAGGAGCTCGTCGCCGCGGCGATCCACGCGATGTCCAGCCGCAGCGCCGGGCCCTTCATGGTGATGCACTGCGTCGCGCTCTCGGAGCAGCAGCTGGAGAGCGAGCTGTTCGGCCGCGGCGCCGACGCCTCGGGCCCCGAGCGCCCCGGCGGGCTCGAGCGGGCCGCCGGCGGCACCCTCTTCCTCGACGAGATAGGCGAGCTCAGCCTGGCCGCGCAGGCCCGCCTGCTGCGCGCGCTCGAGACCCGCCGCGTCGTCCGCGTCGGCGAGCAAGGCGAGCGGGCGATCGACCTCCGCATCGTCGCCGCCACCAACCACGCGATCGACGAGGCGGTCCAGGCCGGCCGCTTCCGCCGCGACCTCTACTTCCGCCTGACCGGCGCCAAGCTGTGGCTGCCGCCGCTGCGCGACCGCCCGCGCGAGCTGCCGATCCTCGCCCAGCGCTTCCTCGCCGCGGCCCGCCGCGAGGCCGGGGCGCCGCCGATGACGATCGCCCCGGCGGCGATGCGCCGACTCGCCGAGCACCCGTGGCCCGGCAACGTCCGCGAGCTGCGCCACGCGATGGCCGGCATCGCCGCGGCCTACCCCGACGAGGTCCTGCGCCCGCACCACCTCATCGAGTGGCTCGGCGGCCCCGCGCCGACCGACCCGGCGAGCCCAGGCGACAGCAGTCCAAACAACAGCGACGACGAGCCCCCCAAGTTTCGCCCCCTGGAGGACGAGATCCGCGAGCTCGAGATCCAGCGCATCTCGGCCGCCCTCGCCGCGACCGGCGGCAACCAGACCCGCGCCGCCGAGCTCATCGGCATGCCCCTCCGGACCTTCGTCAACAAGCTCAAGCGCCACGCCATCGGCTCCGACCGGAGGTCCTGAGCGGTGAGCCCGGTGCTCGACCACGACGACTGGTCGCCGCCGGACGAGGTGGAGGAGTACAAGCTCATCCGCCAGATCGGCCGCGGCACCATGGGCCAGGTCTACCTCGCCCGCGACCGCATGCTCGACCGCCTGGTCGCGATCAAGTTCATCACCGCGATCGAGCCCGAGGCCCGCGAGCGCTTCGTCGTCGAGGCCCGCGCCGCCGCGAGGATCCAGCACCCCAACGTGGTCGCCGTCCACCGCGTCGGCGAGCTGAACAACCGGCCCTACCTCATCACCGAATTCGTGCGCGGCCAGAGCCTCGCCGAGCTGGCCCTGCCGCTGCCCTGGGCGCGGGCGCTCGAGCTCGGCGTCAGCCTCGCCCGCGGCCTCGCGGCGGCCCACGGCCACGGCATCCTCCACCGCGACATCAAGCTCGCCAACGTCGTGCTCAGCGAGGCCGGCGAGATCAAGCTGCTGGACTTCAGCCTCGCAAAGTTCGTCGACGCCGCCCACGGACGCCTGCGCAGCGCGACCCAGCCGGGCGCCCAACCGCCGGCCCTCGAGGCCGCACCGCGCCCCACAGCGCCCGCCACCGCCGTCAACCGCTTCGCCGACACGATCACCCTCGGCGCCCCGACCCAGGCCAGGCCAGCCGCCGACCCAGCCGTAGGGGGGCGCGAGCTGCTGTGGTCGAGCGGCCAGGCCGAGATCACCGACGTCGGCGCGCTCGTCGGCACGCCGCACTACATGGCCCCGGAGCTGTGGGCCGGCGAGCCCGCCTCGCGCGCCTCCGACGTCTACGCCCTCGGCGTGCTGCTCCACTGCCTGTGCTGCGGCGTCCCGCCGACCGACGCCACCGACATCCTCGAGCTGGCCACGCGGGTCCAGTGGGAGGACCCGCCGCCGCTGCGCGAGCGGGCCCCCGAGGTCGACCGCCGCTTCGCCGAGATCATCGACCGCTGCCTCCGTCGCGACCCCACCGCCCGCTTCAGCTCCGGCGACGACCTGCGCGAGGCCCTCGAGGCGCTCGCCGCCGCGGTGCGCAGCCAGCAGGTCCAGGGCGGCAACCCCTACCGCGGCCTGCAAGTGTTCGAGGCCGGCCAGCGCGAGCTCTTCTTCGGTCGCGCCGCCGAGATCGCCGCGGTGGTCGCCCGCGTGCGCGCGCAGAACTTCGTGCTGGTCGCCGGCGACTCGGGCGTCGGCAAGTCCTCGCTGTGCCGCGCCGGTGCGATCCCCACCGCATGCGAGGGTGGCCTCGACCCGACCTGCCGCTGGACCTCGGTCGTCGTCACCCCCGGTCGCCGCCCGGTGCACACGCTGGTCGCCGCGATCGCCCGCGCCCGCGAGGTCGACGAGGAGGCCCTGCAGCGCGCCAGCGCCACCCCGCTGGCCTTCGCCGGCGCCCTCGCCGACGCCCGGGCCACCCACGGCACCCTGCTCTTCGTCGACCAGCTCGAGGAGCTCATCACCCTCGCCTCGCCGACCGACGCCGCGACCGCGGCCGAGATGCTCGGCGTGATCGCCCGCGGCGTCCCGCGCCTGCGCCTGATCGCCACCGTGCGCGGCGACTTCCTGACCCGCGTCGCGCCGCTGCCCGGACTCGGCGACGAGCTGCTGCGCGGGCTCTACTTCCTGTACCCGCTGTCCCCCGCCGGCGTGCGCCAGGCCATCGTCGGGCCGGCCCAGGCCCGCGGGGTCCGCTTCGAGTCCGAGGCGATGATCCAGCAGCTGGTCACCGCCGGCATCGAGGGCAGCCTGCCGCTGCTGCAGTTCGCGCTGTCCGAGCTGTGGGAGGCCCGCGCCAGCGACAGCTCGACGATCGCAGTCGCCGCGCTCACCAAGATCGGCGGGGTCTCGGGCGCCCTGGCCCGCCACGCCGAGGGCGTGCTGGCCCGGCTCACCCCGCTGCAGCGCCGCGCCGCCCGCTCGCTGCTCCTGCGCCTCATCACCATCGAGGAGACCCGCGCGAGCCTCAACTACGACGAGCTCGCGGTCGACGGCGACGACGCGCGCATCGCCCTCGACGCGCTGCTCGACGCCCGCCTGCTGCTGATCCGCGACCTCGCCGAGGGCCCGCCCGTCTACGAGATCGCCCACGAGGCCCTGATCCGCGGCTGGGTCAGCCTGCAGGTCTGGCTCAACGAGAAGACCGAGAGCCGCCAGACCTACCACCGCCTCGAACACGCCGCCGGCGAGTGGGACCGCCTCGGCCGCCCGCCGCACGGGCTGTGGAGCGCGCGCCAGCAGGACGAGGCCCGCCGCATCGATCCTCGCAACCTGCGCGCGCACGAGGCCGCCTTCCTCGCCGCCAGCGCGGCCTTCCACCACCGGGCCCGCCGCCTCCGCCTCGGGCTCATGTTCGGTGCGCCGCTGCTGATCGCCCTCGGCGTGGTCGTCGCCCTGCTGATCCTCCGCGCCGCGCTGCAGCGCGAGGTCGACGATCAGCTCGCCGCCTCGCGCCAGCTCATCGCCGAGGCCCAGGCGATCGACCGCGAGGTCGAGGCCCACCGCACGGCCGCCTTCGCGGCCTTCGAGCGCGGCGACGAGGCCGACGGCGAGGCCGCGTGGCACCTGGCCGTCCGCGCTGCCCCCGGCGTCCAGCTCCTCCTGGTCCGCGCCGCCAGCCGCCTGGAGACCGCCCACGGCCTCGACAGCGCCCGCGACGACGTGCGCCGCGCCCTCGCCGACGTGCTGGTCGATCAGGCCACGCTCGCCGAACGAGACCACGACCCCGCGCTCGTCGAGGCGCTGCTGCTGCGCGTCGCGGTGCACGACACCGACGGCACGCGGATGACCCGCTGGCGGGCCCCGGCGCGGGTCGACCTCCGCAGCGAACCCGCCGGCGCCCGCGTCCACGCCGCCCGCTACGAGCGCGACAGCGAGGGCCGGCTCCACCTCGGCGCCGCCCAGGACCTCGGCGTCACGCCGCTCACGGGCCGCGAGCTCGCGCCCGGCTCATATCTCTGGACGATCGCCGCCGACGGCCGCGCCGAGCTGCGCTATCCGGTGCTGCTGCACCGCGGCGAGCACTTCAGCGAGACGCTCGACCTCCCGACCAGCGACCAGATCCCGGCCGGCTATGTCTATATTCCGCCCGGGCGCTTCCTGGTCGGCAGCGCCGCCGACGAGGATCTGCGCCGCAGCTTCTTCACCGCCACCCCATTGCACGAGAGTCGCGGCGAGGGCTACCTCATCGCCCGCGAGGAGACCACCTACGGCGATTGGCTCGCCTTCCTCGAGTCGCTGCCGCCGGACGAGCAATTGCGACGCAGCGGCCGACGCGAGGGCGCCGTGTTCCTCTCGGCGCCGCTGCTCACGCGCGATGACGACGGCTGGAAGATCGAGCTGCGCCGCGGCGCCGCGGTCCAGCGCGCCGGCTTCGGCCAGCCGATCCGCATCCCCAAGCGCAAGCACCACGCCGAGCAGGACTGGCTGCGCTGGCCGATCACCGGCATCAATTGGGACGACGCCCAGGCATACCTGGGGTGGCTATCCCTCACCGGTGCGGTCCCCGGAGCCCGCTTTTGTAGCGAGTTCGAATGGGAGCGAGCCGCCCGCGGCGCCGATGGACGCGACTTCCCCACCGGCGACGACATCGACCCCGGCGAGGCCAACTACGACGAGCGCCACGCCCGTGACCCGGAGGCGATCGGCCCCGAGGAGATCGGGAGCAACCCCGATATCATCAGCCCCTTCGGCCTCCACGACACCGCAGGCAACGTCTGGGAGTGGGCCTCGCCGATCGACGGGGGCGCGGTCAAGGTCGTCCGCGGCGGCTCGTTCTACCACGGCGAGGTCGCAGCGCGGGCCGTCAACCGCTCGCGCCTCGACGGCAGCTTCGCCGACGGCACCATCGGCCTGCGCGTGTGTGCCCCCCTACATGTCCGCGGGTCCACTGCCCCCTAGCCCGCTTGCGACAATGCCAACATTGCACGACACATTCGGCCGCGCGACGCCGAATGTGCACGATAAGATTTAGTCGCCGAGGCCTTGCGCACGCGTACAACTAGCGTGTATTGTCTGATCCATGGCAAGGGAGGTCTTGATGCAGTCAATGACGAAGATTGTGGCGTCGGTGATGCTCGCCTCTTTCGCAGGGGTCACCGGGGGATGCGACGAATCCTCGTCCGACGGAGCCTCGGTCGATCTGCGCACGCAGAAGAAGAACGCCCCCGCGCTCAACGGATCGAGCCTCAACGGCTCCAGCCTCAACGGCTTCTCGCTGAACGGCTTCACCGTCAACGGCTTCACCGTCAACGGCTTCACCGTCAACGGCTTCACCGTCAACGGCTTCACCGTCAACGGCTCGCTGCTCTCCGGCCTGGTGTGGGTCGAAGGCAACCCGCAGCCGATCGCCGGCGACGAGCTGATCGGCGCCAAGATGGTGATGGAGAACGGCGAGAAGACCTTCATCCTCACCTTCGACGACATCCGCCTCGACGCCCAGAACCCCGCCGGCGACGTATACCTGTACGATGTCAGCGTATATGACACCGAGAACGAGGTCATGGTCCCCCTCTGCCAGTACAACGGCGACGCGGTCCCGGCGATCCTGATGGTCAACCACTGGGACATGGAGACCGGCGACCGCATCGACGACTCGTCCGTCGTCACATTCGCCTGCCGCGGCGGCGCGATCGCCAAGTGCGTGGATTGGGGCTACCGCCCGTGGGCCACCGCGACCGAGTGCGACCCCGAGCTCGGCACCTGCTCGGAGATCTCGCTCATCGACCACCACCAGGCCTGCACCCGCATGGTCCGCGCCGACTACTGCGGCGACGGCGTGCCGCACACCGTCAACGGCACCCTGGTCGACGTCTACGACCGCCTGAGCCCGTCGATCCAGAGCCAGGCGACCGCGAATCACCCGGAGTGGGGCGTCGAGGCCGAGTGGGGCCCCGACGGTGCCCTGTGCGCCGGCACCTCGCTGCGCCTGCAGCACCTCGACGAGCTCGGCATCTCCTACGAATACCCGTCCTGCCTCGACGAGCTGCAGGACCAGCCCGATTGCGGCAGCTTCCCGCATCCCGCGGCGCCCGCACCGGCAACTCGTACTGCGGCGCCTTCGGCACCGATCCCAAGAGCTGCGGCTGACCGATCTGCGGCGAGCGCCACCCCAGGGCGCTCGCCGCAGGTCGGCAGCGACCTCGCCCCGGGCTCGAGCACACGACCGCCAGCGAGCCCTCACCCCGGCGCGTGCGGACGCGCGGAGCTCCGGCGCCCCGGCCCCCGGGCGAGCGCTGTATGCTGCGACCGTCGTCCGCCTCGAGGTCTCCGCATGCCCCTCACTCCGTTGCGCGCCCTGCCCCTCGCCCTCGTCCTCGCCGCCTGTGGACCCGACACCGGCGACGACACCGGCGCGCCTGCCAGCACCGGCGACCCCAGCACCACCCAGCACAGCACCAGCGGCGACGCGCCCACCAGCGGCGACGCCAGCACCGGCGAACCCAGCACCGGCGAGCCCGTCGGCGTCACCTACTATCGCGACATCAAGCCGCTGCTCGACGCCCGCTGCGTACAGTGTCACAGCGCCGGCAACATCGCCCCCTTCGCGCTGACCACCCACGCCGAGGCGGCCCCCTTCGCCGCCATGCTCAGCGCCGCCGCCGACGCGGGGACCATGCCGCCCTGGCCGCCCGACCCCGCCTGTCGCGCCTACGCCCACGACGTCACGCTGACGCCCGAGCAACGCGACCTCCTGCGCGAATGGACCGAGCTGGGCGCCCCGGCCGGCGACCCCGCGAGCGAGCCGCCCGGTGACGACACCCCGGGCGACGACGTCGTCTACGACGTCGAGCTGCAATTGCCGGCTCCATATCTACCGACGATCACCCCCGACGAGTATCGCTGCTTCCTGCTCGACTGGCCGAAGGCCGAGGACACCTTCGTGACGGCGCTCGACGTGGTGCCCGGCGAGCGGCAGATCGTCCACCACGTGATCACCTACGCGATCGAGCCGCAGGACGTCGACGCCTACCACGCGCTCGAGGACGCCGACCCGGACCCCGGCTACGTGTGCTACGGCGGCCCCGGTGCGAGCGCGGAGTCGGTGTACCGCGTGCCCTGGCTGAGCGCGTGGGCCCCCGGCACGCCCGGCGGCGCCATGCCAGCGGGCACCGGCCTCCGGGTCCAGCCCGGCTCCGTGATCGCCGTGCAGATGCACTACCACGGCCTCCCGGGCGCCAAGGCCGATCAGTCGAAGATCCGCATCCGCACCGCCAGCAAGGTCGACCGCCCCGCGGTCATCATGCCCTTCACCAACCTCGACTGGGTCCTCGGCAGCGAGCCCATGCACATCCCCGCGGGCGACCCCGACGTCATGCTCTCCCACGAGCTCGACATCACCCCGTACCTCACCTTCCTGTTCCCCAAGGGCCCCTTCAAGGGCACCGAGCCCTTCGTCGTCCACGCCGCCGGCACCCACCAGCACACGCTCGGGACCAAGAACAAGCTATCGGTGGTGCGCAAGGGCGGCACGGGCGACGAGTGCCTGCTCGAGATCCCCCGCTGGGACTTCAACTGGCAGGGCACCTACCCGTTCGCCGCGACCGCCACGGTCCACCCGGGCGACCGCCTGCGCCTCGAGTGCCACTGGGACAACTCGGCCGCGAACCAGCCGGTCGTCGACGGCGTGCAGCAGCCCGCGAAGGACCTCGGCTGGGGCGAGGGCACCGGCGACGAGATGTGCCTCGGCATGCTCTACGTGACCGCGCAGTGACAGGTCACCCGCGGCGACGCCGACGGGTCGCCACCAGCACGACGAAGCCGAGGCCCATCGCCCCGGCGAGGTTCATGTCGCCGCCGTCGGCGCTGCAGTTGCAGGTGACCTGGCCCTCGGCCATGCAGCTGTTGCCGCTGCACGACGCGCTGCCGTCGGCCTGAATGTTGAAGATCGCCTTCAGCGCCGCGATGCACTCCTCGAGCTGGCTCCCGGTGTCGACATACTGCCCGTCACAGAACAGCGCCCCCTCCGGCTTCTCGCACTGGGCCTTGCAGCCGCCCGTCAGCTTGGCCTCGCAATCCACGTAGCCGTCGGCCTGGCAGTCGATCTGACAGTCGACGTTCGCCTCGGCGCGGCACGATCCGCTGCAGCTCGCCTCGCACTTGGCCGAGCAGTCGGCCTCGGCCGGCGTCACCTTGCAGCTCGCGTCGCACTCGCCGGTGCAGCTCGCCGAGCACGAGGCCTCGCACTCGCCGCGGTTGCCCGCCGCCGCGCAGTGGCCCGAGCAGTCGGCGCTGCAGTCGGCCTGGCACGACGCGGTGCAGTTGAACTCGGCCGGCTTCACCTCGCACTGGGCGCTGCAGTCCGCCTGACAGCTGCCGGTGCACGACGCCTCCGCGCTGACGTCACACGCACCCTGACAGCTCGCGCTGAGCTCCGCGGCGCAGGCCGCCTCGACGTACACCGGCTCGCACTGCGCCGTGCAGCCGCCCTCGACCTCGACCACACAGTCGGCCGAGGCCTCGACGTGAATGTTGCCGCACGCCGCGAGGCTGGCCGCCGCAGCCTCACCGACGAAGAAGAAGGGAGCGGCCAGCGCGAGGGCGCCGATGACAATCTGGGAGATACGTCGCATGGGGGTTCCTTGAAGTGGGACAGGCTTGCCACGGATCGCCGCGATGCGCAGCGGGAGCCCCGGCGACCCCATGGTGCCCGAGCCCACGCCGTCTGCGAAGCCACCGCACACGCACCGACCCGGCCGGCTCCAGCGGCCACACCCGCCGCTCCGCAGCCCGCGCCCGGCTCCCGCCTCCGCCTCACGCGCGACGGCGACGCCGCAACCCCGCGAGCACGAGCACCCCGGGCAGCGCCCACGGACCCGGCGCCCCGCCGCCGACGCAGCCGCAGCCCTTCTCGCCCGGCTCCGCCTCGCCCGCGCTCCCACCCGAGCCGCCGCTCCCGTCCGAGCCCGCGCTGTCCGAGCCGCCCTCGGTGGGCGTCCCCGTCTCGCCCCCAGGCGGCCACGGCGTGCACATGTTCGGGTCCCACGCGTCGCCCATCGCATTCACCGCGCAGGTCTGGAGCGGCTCGCTGCACGTGATCGCTAGCGTCGGATCGAGACTCTGCGGCCCGAGCTGCGACGCCACGGCGTCCCCATGACACTGCTTGTCCGTCGTCAGCGTCGCGCCGGTGCCGAGGTTCGTCACCACGACCTCCGTACAAAACGGCGCGCTCGCCTGCCACCCGAGCTGCGGACTCAGCGTGCTCGCGACCACGACGCCGTCGACCTTCAGCGAGTAGGCCAACATCGCCGCGGTGCCGATCGGCAACATCGGCGCGATCGGCAGCTGCACGTCGAGCCAGCCCGTCCCCTGCGTCGGCGCGCACTGGCCCTCCGGATAGTCGACGCTGTCCCCACCGCAATCGTTGAAGCTCGTGCCCGGCACCACACCCTCGCAGCACACCAGCGTGTCGAGGCCGACGATCTGCGTCGTGCTCACCACCTCCATCGGCGTCAGCGACGGCGGCGTCAGCGGGACCGCGGCACCGCCGTCGGACATGAACTCGAAGTCCAGCAGCAGATCCTCGCCGCAGTAGTCGAGGTCGTCCGGATTGTCGAGCGTGCCCATCACCTTGTACATACCGGCGACCAGCGGCGCGTCCGGCCGCCACACCAGCACGCCTGTGAGCCCCGGGGCCTCGAGCGCACCCGCGACCGGCGTCGCGTCCAGCGTCACCGTCAACGCGACCTTGTCGAGCCACGCCGCCGGGTCGCCCGGGTTGGCGCCCTGCAACACCAGCACGCCGTCGCCCGGGATCAGCGACGCGTTGACCGGCGCCAGGGTCTGCCACAGGTCGGCCTGGTAGCAGGGGTCCGGGTCGCACGCCGCGGCCTCGGCGGGTCGGAGGATCAACGCGCTCGCGACGAGCAGCGCGGGGGCGAGACAGATGCGGGGCGTCATCGTCGCGATGCTACCGCATCACCGGCCTGTAAGGCCCCCAGGGACCCCGTCGTTCTCAGGCCCGGACCCGCCGACATGACCGCCCGCCGCCTCAATCATTACACCTCTGGCCTCCTCAGCGCGGGCTTGCTCGCCCTCGCCATGCTCACCGGCTGCAAGCCGGCCCACGTCGAGATCAAGCCGCCCGACCCGATCGTCGCCACCCCGCCCGCCGCCGACCCCGGCGTCGTCGACCTCAGCTCCGCCCTCGCCCACAAGCTCATCGCCGCCGACGCGGCCGGCGAGATCCAGGTCCGCCTGCGCATCGACGGCGGCAAGCTGGCCCACAGCAAGCGCCCGCCGATCAACGTCGTCCTGGTGATGGACAGCTCCGGCTCGATGGAGGGCGAGGCGATCGCCGACGCCCGCCAGGCCGCGCTCGCCCTCGTCGACGGCCTCAGCGACGGCGACCACCTCGCCGTCGTCACCTTCGACTCGCAGGCCCGCGTGCTGGTCCCATCGACCGCGATCGACACGAAGACCCGCGCCGACGCCCGCGCCCGCGTCGAGACCATGGCCGCCCACGGCACCACCGACCTCGCCGGCGGCCTCGCCCTCGGCCTCGCCGAGGCCGGCCGCGGCTACCTCAACGACGGCGTCAACCGCCTGGTCCTCCTCAGCGACGGCGTCCCCAACGACGATACCCAGGTCGCCAACCTCGCCCAGCAGGCCGCCGGCATGCGCGTCGCCATCACCGCCCTGGGCCTCGGCCTCGAGTACAACGAGACCCTCCTCGCCGCCCTCGCCCGGCAATCCGGGGGCAAGTTCCACTTCATCGAGGACTCCGACCAGGTCGCCGCCGTGTTCCACGACGAGGTCCTGCGCCTCGAGCGGGTCGTCGCCAAGAACCTCGCCCTCACCCTCCTGCCCGGCCCCGGCGTCACCATCGTCGGCGTGCTCGGCCACAGCGGCGCCGCCACCGGCAACCGCGGCCTCAGCCTCGGCCTCGGCGACCTCGGCGAGGCCAGCCACCGCGACCTCATCGTCCAGCTGCGCGTCGGCCCGCACCGCGCCGGCGCCTCGCTCGAGCTGATGGACGCCGTCCTCGGCTTCCAGGACGCCGTCGCCGGCGCCGGCCAGCTCGAGCGCCGCGTCTTCGTCAGCGCCAGGACCAGCGGCGACGCCCAGGCCGTCGCCGCCAGCCGCGACCTCGAGGTCGAGCGACAGATCGCCCGCGCCCTCGCCGACGCCGCCACCCTCGACGCGATCGCCCTCGCCCGTCAGGGCCAGCTCGCCGCCGCCATCGCCGTCATCGACCGCGCCGAGCCGCTCGCCCGCGGCGACGCCAACCAGCTGGGCGACGACGAGCTGCGCACCCAGGCCGACGGCCTCGTCAAGCTGCGCAAGGCCCTCCCCACCCTCGGCCCCGCGCCCCAGCCCATGCCGGCCCCGAGCCAACCCCTCGCCCCCAACGCCCGCGAGCCGGTCGCCGCGATGGGCTCCACGGTCAGCGCCCCCGTCGACGCCACCGCCACCGTCAAGCGCTCCCACGGCCGCGCCATGCGGCGCCTGCAAGGCGAGTAGCCGCACCTGTCCCCCAGGACAATACTATCGGAAACCGTTGCGTTGAATCGCAGACCGCGCCGATTGGACGATGGGGTCGGCATCTACCGAACTGCCCCCCTCGGTGAGGTATCTACTATAGTTGCGGAGGCTGATTACTAAATTGTTGACAAACGCTGCAGGCCAGCGCTCGAAGAGCGATTGATACAGCTTCACCGCCTCCCCCGTCGACGCCAGCGCCTCCTCCCGCTGCCCCACCTTGCTCTGCATGTTGCCCAGGTTGTTGAGGCTCATCGCAAGGTCCGGCTCGAACGCGTCCGGCCGCGCCGCCGCAAGCTTCCGGTACAGCTTCACCGCCTCCCCCGTCGACCCCAGCGCCTCCTCCCGCTGCCCCACCGCGCTCTGCACGGCGCCCAGGTTGTTGAGGCTGCCCGCAAGGTTCGGCTCGAACGCGTCCGGCCGCGCCGCCGCAAGCTTCCTATGCAGCTTCACCGCCTCCCCCGTCGACGCCAGCGCCTCCTCCCGCTGACCCACCGCGCTCTGCATGTTGCCCAGGTTATTGAGGCTGCTCGCAAGGTCCGGCTCGAACGCGTCCGGCCGCGCCGCCGCAAGCTTCCGGTACAGTTTCACCGCCTCCCCCGTCGACCCCACCGCCTCCTCCCGCCCCCCCACCTCGCTCTGCCTGCTGCCCAGGTTGTTGAGGCTGCTCGCAAGGTTCGGCTCGAACGCGTCCGGCCGCGCCGCCGCAAGCTTCCGGTACAGCTTCACCGCCTCCCCCGTCGACGCCAGCGCCTCCTCCCGCCCCCCCACCTCGCTCTGCATGTTGCCCTGGTTGTTGAGGCTGCTCGCAAGGTCTGGCTCGAACGCGTCCGGCCGCGCCGCCGCAAGCTTCCGGTACAGCTTCACCGCCTCCCCGTCGACGCCAGCGCCTCCTCCCGCCGCCCCACCTCGCTCTGCCTGCTGCCCAGGTTGTTGAGGCTGCCCGCAAGGTTCGGCTCGAACGCGTCCGGCCGCGCCGCCGCAAGCTTCCTGTACAGCTTCACTGCCTCCCCCGTCGACGCCAGCGCCTCCTCCCGCCGACCCACCGCGCTCTGCATGTTGCCCAGGTTATTGAGGCTCGTCGCAAGGTCCGGCTCGAACGCGTCCGGCCGCGCCGCCGCAAGCTTCCGGTACAGCTTCACCGCCTCCCCCGTCGACGCCAGCGCCTCCTCCCGCTGACCCACCGCGCTCTGCATGGCGCCCAGGTTATTGCGGCTCATCGCAAAGTTCGGCTCGAACGCGTCCGGCCGCGCCGCCGCAAGCTTCCGGTACAGCTTCACCGCCTCCCCCGTCGACGCCAGCGCCTCCTCCCGCCGCCCCACCGCGCTCTGCCTGCTGCCCAGGTTGTTGAGGCTGCCCGCAAGGTTCGGCTCGAACGCGTCCGGCCGCGCCGCCGCAAGCTTCCTGTACAGCTTCACCGCCTCCCCCGTCGACGCCAGCGCCTCCTCCCGCCGACCCACCGCGCTCTGCATGTTGCCCAGGTTATTGAGGCTCATCGCAAGGTCCGGCTCGAACGCGTCCGGCCGCGCCGCCGCAAGCTTCCGGTACAGCTTCACCGCCTCCCCCGTCGACGCCAGCGCCTCCTCCCGCCGCCCCACCTCGCTCTGCCTGCTGCCCAGGTTGTTGAGGCTGCTCGCAAGGTTCGGCTCGAACGCGTCCGGCCGCGCCGCCGCAAGCTTCCGGTACAGCTTCACCGCCTCCCCGTCGACGCCAGCGCCTCCTCCCGCCCCCCCACCGCGCTCTCCATGTTGCCCAGGTTGTTGAGGCTCGTCGCAAGGTCCGGCTCGAACGCGTCCGGCCGCGCCGCCGCGAGTTTCCGGTCCAGCTTCACCGCCTCCCCCGTCGACGCCAGCGCCTCCTCCCGCCCCCCCACCTCGCTCTGGATGTTGCCCTGGTTGTTGAGGCTGCCCGCAAGGTCCGGCTCGAACGCGTCCGGCCGCGCCGCCGCAAGCTTCCTGTACAGCTTCACCGCCTCCCCCGTCGACGCCAGCGCCTCCTCCGCTGACCCACCGCGCTCTGCATGCTGCCCAGGTTGTTGAGGCTGCTCGCAAGGTCCGGCTCGAACGCGTCCGGCCGCGCCGCCGCAAGCTTCCGGTACAGCTTCACCGCCTCCCCCGTCGACGCCAGCGCCTCCTCCCGCTGACCCACCGCGCTCTGCATGGTGCCCAGGTTATTGAGGCTGCTCGCAAGGTCCGGCTCGAACGCGTCCGGCCGCGCCGCCGCAAGCTTCCGGTACAGCTTCACCGCCTCCCCCGTCGACGCCAGCGCCTCCTCCCGCCGCCCCACCTCACTCAAGTGTGAGCCCTTGTCCCTCAAACGACGCGCTCTGCCTGCGAGTTCGTCCGGCGTCGCCGACTCCCAGGTACCCGTCGTCGGAGTCCCTTCCGCGGCCCGCTCCGCGAGCAACACGGCCACGCCCCGCAATGCGACCGACCCGAGCGGCAGCGGCCGCGCCAGTGCGTCGGCCTCGTCCGGTGTCATCGCCTCGAGCCCTCCGAGCGCGGCCTCAAGGCGTTCGGCGTGTGTCGGCGCCCAGGATTCCTCCGGCGCCACGGCGAGCCAGGCGCGGACGAAGGGCGCTGTGTGCCGGCGGGCCAGCGCCTCAAGACGAGGCACGAGCCCAGGTTGCCACCGCGCTGCACGACCCAGCACGCGCAGCGCTTGCTCGGCAAGCGACGACTCGCTGCCCTCAAAAGGCAAGTCCGCCAGCGAGGGAGTCGATGCCAGCTGCGTGGCGACGAGTCGCTCACCGATCCGGTCCGGCTGTACGGGCGGCAGCGCGCACGGCTCTCCGCCCGCACCGGGATACAGCGACGCGAACACGGCCGCCAGCCCGTCGAGCGTGGCCTCGGGTTGCCCGCCCAGGCCGGGCGTTCGAACGAGCACCGCACGCGCCTGCTCGACCGATCCGAGCGGGCCGACGAGTGTGGCGATGCATGCAACGGTGCTCAACACCTTGTCGCGGTTGGCGAACCCGTCGCCGACCAGCCGCACCGCCTCCGGCTTCCAAAACTTGAGGAGTTCCGCCGCAGGAGCTCGTCGAACAGCTTGCCCACGCCGGCATCGAACGGCGGTGGATCGCCCTCCACCGCGAGCAGGGCCGCCACGTGAAGCGCGAGCACGCCTTCGCGCACCAACCCGGTCAGCACCTCCACAGGCGGCATGACGACGGCCCTCATCGCGGAGCCTCGGCGCTCCGTGAACGCCTGCACTGCGTCTACCCACGCGCGGCTCACATCCTCGATGGACCCGAGCCGCCGCACGACATCCGCCCCCTCGAGCAGGTCTCGCAACGCTTCGACGCCATGCGGCAGCTCGCGCCACCACTCGGCCTCCGCCCGCGCCGCAAGGACGACCCGGATCGGTTCGGGGTTCTCACGAAAAGGCGCGAGCGCCCACAACAACTGCTCGAGATCCTTCCCCCAGGTCTCGGCATAGTCGACCGCAAGCAGCAGCGGTCGTCCCGCTTGCGCGAATGTCATCAGTTCTCCGTGATCCACGCCACGCCGCAAAACTCCTGCCGTCCAGCCGCGCTCGAGTTGCCGCTTGCACAGCTCGCGGACTAGACGCGTCTTGCCGCTCCCACCCGGCGCTGTCACCAGCCGGATCGCAAGCCCGGGCGTCTCGCACCACGCGGAAAAATCCGCGAGCATCGCCTCGCGCCCCGACATCGCCACGACTCCATGCTCGGCGCGCAGCAGACGAAATCCCGGGATCGACATGTCACCGGCCGGCAACTCTCGATACGGCTCCTCGAGCCACGCCGACGGTCGTGGCGCAGCCACAATACCGCTCCGCGCCATCCCAGGCGGCTTCGGGGTCGGCCTCGTCGAGGTGGACGGCGGCGAGCCGCCGCGCAGGCGATCGCGGAGCGCCGGCAACAGACAGTGCATGTCCACGTGCTCGTACGTCTGCACGCGTCCACCCCCAGCTTCCAGCTTGCCCACGACCTCTGGATCCGCGGCGCCGTAGAAGCCCCACACGATGTCGGGATGAGCCCCTTCGTCAGCCACCAGGGTCTGCAAGCTCCCCATGAGTACATCGTCCCAGCCACCATAGCCGAGCACCACAGGCAGCGCCGGCTCGATCCATCGCCGCAGCGTCGACGTGAGCTGCCTTCGCTCGCGCTGGAGCAGTCGATCGGTGTGCAGGGTGTCGGCGCTGAACCAGTACCCGTGCACGTGCACCACGTGCGTGCCATCCCGCTATGCTGTCCGGGATTGCCGTCGCGCGTGAGTGACCGTCCTGCGCGCCGTACCCCCTGCACGCTTCACGGCGACCTCGATGAGCGGGTCAAAGTTCGTCGTAAACACCAGTCGCCCTGGGTCCTGCTGCAAGATCTCGCCGAGTGCCACGACAGAGGGACGCAGAGGGAGCCAACCCGCGGGCGCATCGAGGAGTTCCTGGCACGCCGCGTGGCGGACCTCCCGATTGGCCGACGACACCCGGGCTCGACGCGCATTGTCGAGGAATTCGTGAGCCTCGAGCACCGCCTCGAGGATGACGCGATCGACCGCATCCTGTCCGCCGCCACGGCGGAGCAAGGCATCGAAGCCTTCGCGGTACGCGACGCCGAGATCCCTACCGGAACCACTTTCGTCGGCCCGCGCGACCGCCTCGTCGAACTTCACGCCACCGTCGCCCGCGAGCGCCGTGCGCAATCGATTCACCACCCCGCGCACGTCCGGGACTCCCGACAGCCCGGGTCCTGGCTGCATCGTCAAAGCCGAACCCAACAGCAGCACTATCTTCCGTTCGCTCTTGACGATCCGCGCGATCAGATCGCGTGCACCCTCGCTGAGCTCACCTCCAGAGACCTCGGGCGCAGGCATGCATCATGGTATCGTCCTCCTGACTACTTGAGAAGTGCACGGCACACCGCACGGAGCTCCGTCGACGCTACGCCGATCTCCTCTGCCCGCTTGGTCGACGCCCAGCCCACGTGCTGCTAACCATCTCCACCCAGCAAGCGCCTTCGTCCTGAACCGAGCGCTCGGGCCCTTTACAAGCGGGTCCGTGGTCCCGACCTCGACGAACGTGGCCGACACGCGACATAAGGGCCTCGGGTACGATTGCGACGGCCGCCGCCACGCCCCCCGCCGTGTGACGCCTACCAAGACACGCCCCACCTCGAATCACTCTCTCACGCCGTACTTCCAGGCGTGAATTTGCAGGCCCCGCGACACCGGACGACACCCCACAACATGTCCCAAGCGACATGTCCGTACCGCCATATCGCCCGCTCAGGGCCGGTGCGGTCCGGCTCTCGGCCACGCCGACCGCACCGGCCTTTAGCGGAGGCTTCCCGTGCCGGAGGGCCGAGAGGGGGGTCGACCGAGTCCGGCGTAGACCGGGGAATCACCCCGGCGACGGTGTGTCAGGCCGTGTTTGAGGGCGACCCCCCTCTCGGACATCCGGCTTCTCGAGCCTGCGCGGGCACCCAGCCGGACCGCACCGGCCCGTGCCACGTCACCCGCGCCACGAGCCGGACCGCGCCGGCCCGTGCCACGTCACCCGCGCGACCGATCGTTCACAGCACCGGGCGACTAACGCCGCCCGCGACCACCACCACCACCACCACCACCACGCCGACCACCACCGCCACCACCCCCGCGCCCACCGCCCCCAGCCGCCCGCGGCGAGCGCGGAGCAGCCGGCGCACGCGGCCCCGAATTCGCCGCCGCCCCTGGGCGCCCGAGCGTCGTCGGCCCCGGAGGCGGCCGCGACGGCGGGTACGGATGGTCGTCGACCCGCTCGATGTGCTCCCCGAGCAGCCGCTCGATGTCCGCCAGGAACGGCCGCTCCTCGTCGTCGCAGAACGACACCGCGATGCCCGACGCGTCGGCCCGCCCCGTGCGGCCGATCCGGTGCACGTAGGTCTCCGGCACGTTCGGCAGGTCGAAGTTGATCACGTGCGTCACCCCGGTGACGTCGATCCCGCGGGCCGCGATGTCCGTCGCCACCAGCACCGCCAGCTCGCCCGACTTGAACCCGTCGACGCGCGCGTGCGGGCCCCTGCGACTTGTTGCCGTGGATCGCCGCGCCGTCGACGCCCGCCTTGTGCAGGTGCTCCGCGACCCGATTGGCCCCGTGCTTGGTCCGGCTGAACACCAGCGCCCGCTCGACCTCCGGCGCCTTGAGCACGTGCAGCAGCAGGTTGCGCTTGGCGTCCTTGTCGACGAAGCAGACCCGCTGCGCCACCTTCTCCGCCGCCGACGACACCGGCGACACCGCGATGCTCACCGGGTCACGCAGCAGCGACCCCGCCAGCTCGCGGATCTCCGGCGGCATGGTCGCCGAGAAGAACAGCGTCTGCCGCACCTTCGGCAGCGCCGCCACGACCCGCCGCACGTCCGGCAGGAAGCCCATGTCGAGCATGCGGTCGGCCTCGTCGAGCACGAAGATCTGGATGTCCGCCAGGCTGATCAGGCGCTGCTGCATCAGGTCGAGCAGGCGCCCCGGCGTCGCCACCAAAATGTCGATGCCCCGCTTGATCTCCTTCTCCTGCGGCCCCTGGCTGACGCCGCCGAAGATCACCGCGTGCCACAGCTCGAGGTGCTTGCCGTAGCGGGCGAAGCTCTCCTCGATCTGCGCCGCCAGCTCGCGCGTCGGCGTCAAGATCAGCGCGCGCAGCTTTCGGGTCGTCGCCCGCCATCGCGTCGATGCGCTGCAAGATCGGCAGGGCGAAGGCCGCCGTCTTGCCGGTGCCAGTGCGCGCGCAGCCGACGATGTCGCGGCCGGCCAGCGCCGGCGGGATGGCCTCGATCTGAATGGGAGTGGGTCGGTGTAGCCCGCGTCGGTCACGGCGCGGACAAGGCTCGGTAGGAGCCCCAGGTCGCTGAAATGCACGCGCCTCCCCTGACACATTCCCGGCCGCACGTCGAGTCACTTCCACCGGCGCCCGCCGCGTGCGCGCGTGTTAGCCTGCCCGCGATGAAGCTGCGCGAGGCCAGGCGGCGCCTGCCGATCGTCGAGCTTGCCGCCAGGACGCGGCAGGCGGGTCCTGCCCGCCCCGCGCGGCGAGGTCCAGCGGCCGGGACTCGCCGTGTGGGAGTTCACGCTGGCCTGCGACCAGCGCTGCCAGGCCTGCGGCCCGCGAGCGGGCAGCGCCCGCCCGAACGGGCTCCGGCACCGAGGAGGCCCTGCGCCTGGTCGACGAGCTCGCCGGAGCTCGGCGTCGGCGAGGTCGTGCTCATCGGCGGCGAGGCCTACCTCCCGCAACGACGTCCTGCTCGTCATCCGCCAGATCCGCGAGCGCGGCATGACCTGCTCGATGACCACCGGCGGCCTCGGCCTCACCCGCCAGCGCGCCGAGGCCCTCGCCGAGGCCGGCCTGCAGACGGTGTCCGTCTCGATCGACGGCCTCGAGGCCAGCCACGGTCCTGCGCGGCACCCCGGCGGCTGGCGCCGCTGCTTCGAGGCCCTCGCCCACGCCCGCGCCGCCGGCATGACGATCGCCGCCAACACCCAGATCAACCGCCACAGCTGGCGCGAGCTGCCCGCCCTGCTGGGCTGCTCGCCGCCGCCGGCGCGCGCGCTGGCAGATGTTCCTGACCATGCCCCACGGCAACGCCGCCGACCACCCGGAGCTGCTCCTACAACCGCATGACGTGCTCGAGCTCTTCGAGATCGTCGACCGCGTCATCGACCGCTGCCAACAATTGAACGTCCGCTTCTGGCCCGGCAACAACCTCGGCTACTTCGGCCCCCACGAGGGCAAGATCCGCCGCCTCCTGCAGAGCGACGGCCACTACGAGGCTGCGCCGGCCGCACCGGCCTCGGCATCGAGGCCGACGGCACCATCAAGCCCTGCCCCCAGCGTCGGCGGCCCGCCCAACGAGGGGCGGCAACTGGCGCGACCACGGCCTGCGCGCGTTGTGGGAGCGCGCCCCGGAGATCCGCTATATCGAGCACCGCACCTCGATGATCTAGGGGATATTGCCGCGAGTGCTACTATGCAGATACCTGCATGGCCGGCTGCACCGCGATGAGCGAGCCCCTGCTCGGCCGCCCCGGCAACAACCCCTATTGCCACCACCGCGCGATCGAGATGCAGCGCATGGGCCTGCGCGAGCGCGTCGAGCAGGTCGCCGCCGCCTCCGGCCAGCCCTTCGACCACGGCCTGTTCCGCCTGATCCGCGAGCCCGCCGACGCGGCCGAGCGAGCCATCCGCGGCCCGGTCCAGATCGACGACCCCCGCAGCCCCCGCACGCAGGACCCCCACGGCCCCGGCACCCCGCTCCACATCCCCCGAGACGAGCCCACGACCTGAGCCCACGTCGTGCCATTGTCGAACGCCCCCAGCCTTGCTACCGTCGCCGCCCATGAAGCCCTGCACCCGCTGCCACCGCCACGTCCGCCGCGCGGCCGCGGCGTGCCCCTTCTGCGGCGAGGCGCTGCTCGAGCTCCCCGCACCCGCCATCGCCGCCACACTCGCCGCATGCGCCCCCTGGGCCCTCGGCCTCGCGGTCTTCGCCGCCTGCGGCGGCAAGGACGACGGCGACACCGACAGCACGAGCACCAGCGAAGCCAGCACGAGCACCGGCGAAGCCACCACCACCGCCGCCCCCACGACCAGCGCCACCGATGCCGCCAGCACCGGCTGCCTCACCGGCTGCAGCGACACCACCGTCGGCACCGGCTTCATCTACGGCACGCCTGACACCGGCGACACCCCCTCGAGGTGCGACGTGCAAGCCGAGGACTGCCCCGCCGGCGAGAAGTGCATGCCCTGGGTCGACGGCGGCGGCGCCATGTGGAACGCGCTCAAGTGCGTCCCCGTCGACCCCACCCCGTGGCCGTCGGCGAGCCCTGCGAGGCCCCGGCGGCGGCCTCACGGGCGTCGACAATTGCGACAAGCACGTGATGTGCTTCGAGGTCCAGGCAACACCGGCGTGTGCCGGGCGATGTGCGACAGCGGCACCTGCGAGGCCGGCTTCAACTGTTTCATCGGCAACGACAACGTCCTGCAGCTGCGCCCCCGCCTGCGACCTCAACATGCCCGACTGCCCGCCCGGCCGCACCTGCCTGCCGGTGGCCGGCGGCGGCGTGTGTGCCCCCGGAGGCTGATATGCCCGTCTTCTGGGCCGAGCTCACCGGCACCGCGCTGCTGATCGTCCTCGGCGACGGCGTGGTCGCCGGCGTGCTCCTGCGCCACAGCAAGAGCGAGAACGCCGGCTGGATCGTCATCACGATCGGCTGGGCCCTCGCCGTCACCCTCGCCGTCTATGCCGTCGGCAGCGTCAGCGGCGGCCACTTGAACCCCGCCGTCACCCTCGCGCTCGCCAGCGTCGGCGAATTCGCGTGGGCCCAGGTGCCCACATACCTGCTCGCCCAGCTCCTCGGCGCATTCCTCGGCGCCTGCCTGGTCTGGCTGCACTACCTCCCGCACTGGCGCGCCACCCAGGACCCCGCCAGCAAGCTCGCGGTCTTCTGCACCGCCCCCGCGCTGCGCCACGCCCCCGCCAACTTCCTCAGCGAGGCGCTCGGCAGCTTCATCCTGCTGTTCGGCCTCACCGCGATCGGGGCCCACCGCTTCGCCGAGGGCCTGGGTCCCATGGTCGTCGGCGCGCTCGTGCTGGCGATCGGCCTGTCCTCGGCGGCACCACCGGCTACGCGATCAACCCCGCCCGCGACCTCGGCCCCCGCCTCGCCCACGCCCTGCTCCCGATCACCGGCAAGGGCCCCTCGGACTGGTCCTACGCGTGGATCCCCGCGCTCGCGCCGATCGTCGGCGCCGTCGCTGGCGCCTTCGCCCACCGCGCGCTGTTCTGACGCGAGCGCGTCCCCGGAATGCCCCGTGCCGCCCCACGTTGCCAGCGGCGCGAGGGTGTATCCTCGCCGACCAGGAGAATCCGCAATGCGTAGACCGTGGCGACGTGGGCCCTCGCCGGGCTGGTGGCAGCTGTGTTGATGACCTCGCTGGCGCTGCCAGCCCGCCCCGCTCCGGCAGCCAGGTCGCCGCCAAACGTCGTCGCCGACCCGCAGCTGCAACAGCTCCTGCGCCACGTCCCCGCCGACACCCCTACGCCTTCATCGGCATGGGCAGCGCCGGCACCCGCGGCTTCATGGACAAGATGTACGGCTCGCTCACGCCGATGCTCAAGCTGCTCGACAGCAAACGCGCCGAGCTCGAGCGCGGCATCCCGGCAGAGCACCGCAAGCTGGTCACCGCGATCCTCGACGAGGCTGCAGGGCAAGCTCTCGGTCGACGGCCTCGCCGCCCTCGGCCTCGACGTCGAGGCCCGCTTCGCGATCTACGGCCTCGGCCTGCTCCCGGCCATGCGCGTCCAGCTGCGCGACGCCAAGGCCCTGCGCGCCGCCATCGACCGCGTGCAGCAGAGCGCCGGCGTCAGCTTCCCCACCCGCAAGCTCGGCGAGCTCGAGTACTGGCACATCGCCGGCAACTATGTCTCCGGCGCCGTGGCGATCGTCGACGACCAGCTGGTCCTCGGCGTCGCGCCGACCAGCCTCGCCGACCGCGTGTTCGCCCTGCTCCTCGGCAGCGAGCTCCCGGCCCAGTCGCTCGGCAAGTCGGAGCGCTTCCAGCAATTGCTCGTCGACCACGACCTGGCCCGCATCAGCGCCGGCTTCATCGACGCCCGCACCATCGCCGAGGCCTTCCTCGGCGAGGGCGACCCGCTGAACAAGGACGTGCTCGCCGCCCTCGCCCCGAGCTCGCCGCCCGCTGGCCGCAGCTCGGCGACGTGTGCAAGCAGGAGATCCGCCAGCTCGTCGCGCTCGCCCCCGCATGGTCTTCGGCACCGACAAGATCGACGCCGACGGCTTCTCCGGCAAGTTCGTCGTCGAGCTGCGCCCCGACCTCGCCCAGGGCTGATGGCGATGCGCGCACCCGTCGGCGGCCTCGACCCCGCCAGCATCGGCGAGCCGATCTTCGCCATGGGCGCCGCCCTCGACATGGACCGCGCCCTCAGCTTCGTCCAGAACAAGGCCATGGCGATCCAGAGCGCCCCTACGCCTGCCCCAGCTCGCCGAGCTCAACACCGCCGCCAGCGACATCAGCCGCGAGCTCAAGTCGACCCCGCCCGAGCTGTGGAAGGCCCGCGGAGGCGCCCTCGTCCTCGACGACCTCAAGCTCGCCGGCTTCCTCCCAGCGAGGTCCGCGGCTACGTCTCGATCGGCTTCACCCGACACCAAGGCGCTGCTGAACGCCGCCCGCCAGATCCACCCCTCCAGGCCTCGCCCTCAGCGACGACGGCAGCGTCCGGCCAGCCTGCCGGACGGCACCATCCCCTTCCTCAACGGCCTCGCCTACGGCGTCCCAGGCCGGCCGCGGCGGCGTGCTGGCGATCGGCAAGGACTCCGAGGCCCGCGTCAGGCCCTGCTCGCCGAGCCCGCCTCCAGCGACCCGCCGTTGATGATGATGGCCTACGACATGCACCGCTTCGGCGAACTCATGGGCCAGCTCTCCAGCGCCACCGGCCCGATGCCCAGCGAGATGCAGATGGTCATGGACTTCTACAAGTCGGTCGGCGTCGTCACCTACGACGCCCACGCCAGCGAGCGCGGCGTCGTCATGACGACCCGCATGAAGCTGCGCTGAGCCCCGCCGCCGCGCGAACACCACACCAAACGCCGCGCGGCTGCGACTGCAGCCGCGCGCGCCCTCACAGCTCAGCGGACGAACACCACGCCGAACGCCGGCACGCTCTTGTCGCCGTTGTCGGGCGTGCAAAACGCGATGTTGCCGACCGAGCGCTCCGGACCGCCGCATGGGGCGCCCTGGTTGCCGATGCCGATATACGAGTCGCACAGATTGCAGTCCATCTCCTGATTGCCGAGGATGCCGATGCGGGTCCGCGACCCACCACAGGTGCCGTCGAAGCCCTCCCGGCTGCAGTTGGTCTGCAGCAGCGAGCTGGCCGTGATCAGGGCCTTCCAGGCCGGGCGACCGATCGTCGACGGGACATACACGTTGGGCGACATCAGGGCGAACATCGAGGCCTTGGCCCCGGTCGGGATCTTCTGCGTCTTCAGGTTCAGCGCGCCCATGTTCAGGATCGGCGACTCGGGCCCGATCAGCATCCGTGAAGGCCACCGTGTTCCAGCTCGAACTTCGCCTCGTTGCGGTCCAGCGCCGTCATGCCGGCGTTGAGCAGCGCGTTGTTGGTCCACAGCACGGCGTCGTACAGGAAGGTGGTCTTGGGCCGTCGGCCTTGAGCACCAGCGTCCAGCCGCCGCCGTCGGTCGTCATGTCGCAATAGATGTCGAAGGCCGCGCCCGGCCCGTTGCCGTCCGGATCGATGTTGAAGATCCATCGCCAGGCCATCGGGTCGGCGGTCTTGATCGCCTTCAGCTCGGGGCCACGGCGCTTGTCCATGGCGCGAAGCCGGTGCCGCAGTCGCCGCCTTCGTGCAAGCCAGCCCGAGCGCGCACTTGGGGCAGGCCGCCCCGCAGTCGATGTCGGTCTCCATCCGTCCTGGATCTTGTCCACCGGGTCGGCAACTTGCATGTTGGTGCACATGTCGAGGTTGCTCATGTTGCCGTCGTCGCACTCCTCGACCCCGGGCTGCACGATCATATCCCCGCATTTGGCGTTCTTGCAGGTGGTGAGGCAAGCGTCGGTGTCGACGTCGTTGCCGTTGTCGTGTACGTCGCCCGAAAGCGGGCCCAATTCCGGCGTTTACGCCCCTTTGATCCGGTGGGTCGGGAAAACGAACCAAATTTGAACCAATTTTGAACCGCGGCGGGAGATCGCGTCCCCGCGCAAGTGCCCACAGGGCACCGCAGAACCTGGCCGAGGTCGGCGGCCTTCGGGCCCAGAAGAGACCGAAGGCCCCGGGGCTTGTCGATCCCCAAGCGACCCCAGGAGGCACCAATTAGGACGCGAGCGCGGGCGCTCAACCTGTCTCATGTGACCTGCCCGAAAAGACAGGCAGTGCTCCATATGCCAGCGGCAATCGATCGTGTCGCACACGCTCGGTGTCTGGGACCGCCGAGTCACGGGTGGTGCAGCGAGCACTCCGGCCGTGCCGCTCGGCTCGTCACCGACGCCACCTGAGGCGTCCGCGTTATTGCAGCCGGTACTCCGCGACGGCCGCATTCCGCTCGGCCAGCTCCTCGCTGCTGAGCAGGTGCTGGTTCTCCGTGGTGACGATGCGTCCAGTCTTCTGCGCCGCGTAGACGATGTGCGGGGGTGTTCCGGCTCGTCGGAAGACCTCCATCATCGCGGCCATCACCTCGTCCTCCGAGATCGGTTGATCACCTGGCGGCAACGGCTCGTGGACGGTCGCCCGGCGTTCGTGCTCAGCTTCGGCGGTGGCCTTCGGCACGCCCCAAACATGCCCAGCGTGGCCTTTCACGTCAACCGAGCGGCAGACCGTCCGGGCGGCGCTGATCAGGCGGTCGGCGCCCCGTTCACCGGTCGGAGCGCCGCCCTTGGGCGGGAGCTTGTCGAGGGTTCCCCAGCGGGCCGCGATCATGCCGGTGATCTCTGTAGGCCGCGTGGTCGAGGGCGATCGGCGTCCAGCGGCAACGGACACCAGACTTGCCGTCGGACACCATGACCGGCGCCGGGAGCAGCCGCATCAGCACGTACTTGTGGATCATCATCAGCGACGCGCCGAGCGCCGGTGGCGTGACCCATCGGACGTACTACAAGTACGTCCCTCGAGCCCGGTGCCGTGGTGAGCAGGGGGCTCGGGGTCTCTGCGAGGAGTTGACCGACAATACAGATCCGGCGACTCGGAAGCCTCGCATATCGCGGCAGGACCCCGGTTCCATCCTTCCCCGGCCACGAGCCACGTCTCGCCAGGGCGCATGATGCCGAGGACCGGATGCAACCGCGCCGGTCTTAGGGTCTTTACTTACGGCGACACTCTTGGGCTCGTCGCACGCCTGGCCAGCGGGCTCCGCGTCCCAGGTGCGGACAGGTCGGTGCTTCGCCGGTCAGTGGTGGTGGATCGCAACGCGTGATCCCGTGCCGCGTAGGCTCGGAGTACGGCCTGAGCTCCCCTCGGCGGCGAGTCACCGGACGGCGTCGGCGGCGGGCCCGACCCCGCCCGTGTTGACGCCCATCGCTTCCCGATCGGGCGCCGCACAGCCCGAGCCGTCCGGCCCAGACCGACCCCCTCGGGCGGCCCTGGATGCCCAGACGGCCCGGCCGGCCGCCAGGCTCGCTGTTTGCGCGGGTCCCCGACGCCGGCGTGGCCGGCCAGGCCGCCCCCCCAGCCCGACCCCTGCCGGCTCCCCTGTGAGTGCGGAGCACGGCGGTTTGTCAAGAAGTGGTTGCCCCGTGACTTGAGGCCGGGCGCAACTCCGACATCACCGGGTTGACCTCGTCCTCGAACAGGACGAGGTCGCCCTGACCATCGCCTCCCGCGACGCCGGCCCGACCCGGCGCGAACGCGGCCCAGGATGTGAGGCCAAGGAAGGGCGGTAAGGGGCTGCCGTCGACCACCCCGCGACGTCGGTTCGTGGGATGTTGACCTTGATGACCCCGTCATCGCTGCGCTCGGCTTGGCGATACGGTGAGCGGCGACGGCTTCAACGTCGAGGGCGGTGACATTTTGACCTCTTGGGGCGGGTGGTGCCGTGAGGCGTCTCTCGCCGCGCCCTGCTGGGGCGGCGGTGCGGTCGCCGGGCGCGAGGGTGCGTCGTCGCAGCCGATGGGCCGATCAGCATGGTCAGGAGGAGTGCTGACTTGTACATGGGACATTCTCCAGGGCGAGCAAGTGTTACGCGCATACGCGAGCATGGCCAGGTGACTATGCGCCGACCCGCCCCCCGGCACCATCCAGCGACAGGAAGCTGGTGTCGACCACCTTGCCATCGACCTTGCCGGCGAGGGCCGCCTTGGCGAGGGCCACCTTGGCGAGGGCGCCAGCGCGGTGCCGCTGCGCCAGGGCGCCTTGAAGGACCCGCGGACGCGGCCGCCGGGTGGCGGCCCGCAGGTCGCCTTCGCCGTCGGCGACGGAGCGTACGCAGGCAAGGCGCTCCTCGAGCGTCTGATCATGGGATGCGACGCGGCGCGCCTGGCGCTTCGAGTGGACTAGCCACGCCCTCGACGCCGTCGGCTCATCACTTCCGAAGCCCCAGACGCTCCGCCATGTGGTGCAGGTTGCTGCGCGCCATACCGAGCGAGCGGGCGGCCGCTGCCCAATTGCCGCCGTTGTCCCCCACCGCGCGGACCACCATCGCGCGCTTCGTCTCTTCGACGGCCTCCCGCAGTGTCATGCCACCGATGGACACGACATCAGAGCGGTAGCGAGACGAGGGACCGGGGCCCACCGAACCCTCCGCTCCGGGCTCCGGCGCGGAGAGCTGGAGGTGCTCAGGACCCACGAGAATCGGCGCGTCGCGCCCTACGTTGGCGCTGGCGCGCAGCACCGCCCTGCCGAGGAGATGGTCCAGCTCGCGCACGTTGCCCGGCCAGTCCGCGTTCCCCAACGCCTGCCGAGCCGACTCGTTGAGTCGCACGGGTCCCAGCCCGAGGCGCCTTCGATAGAGGTCGAGGAAGAACCCAGCGAGCAGCGGGATATCCGAGCGGCGATCTCGAAGAGGCGGGACGCGAATCGGATACATGTTCAAGCGATGAAACAGGTCCGGACGGAAGCGGCCGGCCTCGACCTCTCGCTCCAAGTCTCGATTGGTCGCGGCGACGACCCGCACGTCCACGTGCTGCAGCTTGTCCGACCCCACGCGTTGAATCTCGCCCTCCTGAAGGACCCGCAGCAGCTTCGGCTGCACGGACAGAGGAAGCTCGCCGACCTCGTCGAGGAAGATAGTGCCCCGATCGGCGATGTCGAACTTCCCTGCGCGGTCGGCGGTCGCCCCGGTGTACGCCCCGCGCAAGTGACCGAAGAGCTCGCTCTCCACGATCGTCTCCGGTAGTGCCGCGCAGTTGACGTAGATGAGCGGGTGCTCGGCGCGCCTCGAGTGTTGATGGACCGCGCGCGCGACCAACTCTTTGCCCACGCCCGTCTCGCCCATGATCAGAACAGGAAAATCGGAAGGGGCTACCAGCTCGATCTCTTGGCGGACGCGCTGCATCGGAGCGCTCGTTCCGATGATCTGGCTGCCTCCGTTTCGGAGCGCAGCGTCGCGCTGCAGCACGCTCGCTACCTGCTGGTGGTGGCGAGACGCTACCTCGAGGGCCTCGATGATCCGCCCCGTGTGAAGGGCCGCGCCCGCGAGCGCCCCGAGCATCCGAAGAAATCCCTCGTCGAGGCTGTCGAAGGCCCCCGGCTCGAGCGCGTCTGCCGTGAGAACGCCGATGACCCTGTCGCCCTCCATGAGCGGACACCCCAGGCACGCGTGCACATCGCGCGTGGCGTCCGGGTTGACGAGCAGCAAGCCGTCGTAAGGATCTCGCAGCGTGCTGTCGGCGGGAAAGCGAACCGGCGCCTTCCCAGCCACGACGACGTCCAAGCGCGGATGCTCCCGGCGGGCGAAGCGCCGGCCGAGCACCTCCGGCGCCAGACCGTGCGTGGCTAGCGGGATGAGATCGTCACCGACCAGCTCCAGCAACGCCGCCGCATCACACGGGATGGTCCGCCGCACCGTCTGGAGGAGCCGAGCTAGCCGATCCTGGGCCGCGAGTGACGCCGTCAGGTCGACGGCGATGGAGAGTAGAGCGTCCGGGTCGGGCACGTTATTCAGGTCATAACATGTTATCGGTGAGACAACACCCCAAGCGTTATCATCTACATAACGAGTGCTAAGGAAAGCCTTGAATTGCGGGAGATCCTTCTGGGCACATGTCTTGCATAGGTAGGGCGCAGAAGGAGAGCTCATGATCGACGTAAACGAGACCCTCGGCCAGGTCGCGACTGCCCACCCGGCATCCACCCTGGTCTTCCTGCGCCACCGACTCGACTTCTGCTGCGGTGGCCGGCAGAAGCTCGGCGATGCCTGTCGAGCGGCTGGTCTCGATCCCGACGCGGTCGCCGCGGAGATCCTGGCCGAGGGCGTCGTTAGCGAGCCCGAGCGGTGGGACACCAGGCCGCTGCCCGACGTCATCGACTTCATCCTCACCCGCTACCACGAGCCGCTCCGCGCCGATCTCCCGGCGCTGCTCGACGCGGCGAGGAGAGTGGAGCGGGTCCACTCGAAGAAGCCCAGCTGCCCGCATGGGCTGGCCGCGCACCTCGAAGAGCTCGATGTCGAGCTGCGACAACACCTCGCCAAGGAGGAGCAGGTCCTGTTTCCAGCGATCCGCTCTGGAAGCGGCGGCGCTCAGGTGCACATGCCGGTCCGCGTGATGATGCAGGAGCACGACGACCACGGCGCCAGCCTCCGACGTCTGCGCGAGCTAGCGACGGACTTCGTCCCTCCGCCGGAGGCGTGCGCGACCTGGCGTGCACTCTATGCCGGTCTGGAGAAGCTCGAGGCCGAGCTCATGGAGCACATTCACCTCGAGAACAACGTCCTGTTTCCCCGCGCGCTGAACGTGTGACGGTGAAACGCCCCGAGCCGAAGGAGAGCGCGCCGCATGACCCATCATGAACAACAACGCTCGCGGGGTGCCCCATGCTGACTCAGCTCTCTACGCGCCGCGAGGATGGCAATCAGGACTTGGTCGACCTCCTCGGCGAATGCCACCAGAGGATCCGGCGCTTCATCGACCTGGCCCGTCGAGCCGCGTCGCAGCCGGACGCGCCCCCCGACCAGGTCGCCCAGGCGTGCGCCGATGTGGAGCGCTACTTCGTCGAGGCACTGCCGCTACACGTCGCCGATGAGGAGGAGAGCATCGAACCCCGCCTGCGCGGACTGTCGCCGTCGGTAGACCTCGCGCTCGACGCCATGGCGCAGCAACACAGAGAGCACGCGTCGAAACTGGAAGCGCTTCTGCGCGCGACCGTCAGAGTCCGACGCGAGCCGCACGACGAACGCGCCCGCGGCGAGCTAGCGACTGCTGCCATCGCGCTGGAGACCGAGTTCGAGGGACACCTGGCCCTCGAAGAGAACACAATCTTCCCAGCGATCCGAGAGCTTCTGTCACCCGAGACCCAAGAGTCCATTATCGTCGAGCTTCGCCGCCGCCGCCGCCTCGGTACCTGGTCGCGGTAGGGACGGCCCTTCGTTGGTCGCCGGCTTCGCCGGGCTCTCCGACTCTGGTTCGTTCGCCTCCTCGAGGATTAGCTCGAAGTCGGGGTTGCTGGGCTCATCCGGGTCAGCACTGGGGAAATTCATCTCTGGTGGTTCTTGTCTCGCCCCTCGGGGGGTTTATTGGTTCAGGCGACATCTATGCTGAGACTGGGGGGCTCGCTCGTCGCACTGCATCCACCCGACACGCATTCATTGCGCTTTACATCGTTCCGGCTGGCAAACATTCATAAGCTGTGCTTTCCCACTTGTTTCCCGTCGGCCTTCTCGGCCTTCTCGAAGTGGTCGCTCCAACTGCAGCAGAGCCTTCCCTTGTGGCCACTCCTCAGTATAGAGCTCATGAGCTCGTGACGGTTGATGCCGCCCCTGACAGCGAGCCCACCGGAGCCAGCACCTCGGCGACCGCCTCGGTCCCGACCCGCACACAGGCTCAGGGGACCGAGTCTGGCACCCCAGCCACCGCGCTAAAGCCTAACGTTGTCGCTACCGAGCCCGCCGGTGCGGCGATGCCCCGGGCTGGGGACCCACAGCCCACGGGGCTGGTGTGGACGCCTGGGGCGCAGATCTTCCTGCGCGCTGAAGGCAGGATCAACCCCGACTTCGATGCCGCCGCCAATACCCCTCCTGATGTGGCTCAGGTGCTCGAGCGGGCGCGCCTCCAGCTGGGCGCGACGTGGGGCGTGGTCGGAGGCTTCGTCCAGCTCCAGGACGCGCGGAACTGGGGCTTTGAGGGCACGACGAGCTCCAACGAAGCCAACACCGACCTCCACCAAGGCTGGATGGAGATAGCCGGCGCCATCCCTCGCCGCAAGCTCTCGGGGTCGATCCGCGCGGGCCGCCAGGAGATCGACTGGGGCTCGCAGCGCATGATCGGGTCGTTTCTTTGGGCACCGATCGCCCGATCGTTCGACGCGCTCCGCCTGCAGGGCACGGCCGGCCGATGGCGCGCGGACGCGTTTGTGGCCATGCTCGCGCCGCCGGGCACCTTCACAGTCGGTGAACCGCCGAGGTCGGTGCAGACCCGGGGGGACCAGCTGGCGGCCGGCCTGGTCTCCTTCGCCGCCCACGACGCGTTCAATATCGAGGCGATGGTGATGGCCGACATCGCCGCGGCATCGATGGCAGCGCCGACCCGCGACCGACGGGTCTACGACTTCGGCGGTCGGCTCTGGGGCTCCCCGCTCGGCGGTCTCCGCTACGAAGCCGAGGGGCACGGCCAGGCGGGGCGCAACGAGGGCCTGAACCATCGCGCCTGGGCCTGGGCCGCCAATCTCAGCTACACGCGCGAGAGCAAGCGCGTGAAGCCGGGCGGCAAGATCGGCTACGCCATGGCCAGCGGCTCGCGCTGCACAGGCTCCTCAGCGGCCGGAGTCGCAAACTGCGGCGCTGCGACCAGCTCCGATTTCTTCAATTTCTACCCGACCAATCATATCCACTACGGATTGGTCGACTTGCTCGGCTGGCGAAACATGAGAGACCTCGAGGTCTCCGGGAGCCTCGCCGTCGACTGGTTCTCGGCCTCCCTCGGCTATCACTTTTTCCAGCTCAACGAGGCCTCTGGGCGCTGGCGTGACGCTGCCGGCGGTCAAGTGGGTTCGGGCTGGGACACCACCAACACCGATAGAACCCTCGGCCACGAATTCGATGTCGTAGCGACTCTCAAGCCGTGGAAGCCGCTGATGGTCCAGCCTGGCTACGGCGTGTTCCTGCCGCGGAAGGCCGGTCGGACCCTCGGAGGCGACAGTCCACAACACTTCGTCTACCTCTGGCTCGTGACGACCTTCTGATCGCGCCACCGCAAGCGATCATAGCGGATCCAGCTTGATCGCGGACGGTTTAACGGGGCATGCCTCAATGCACAGCCCGCATCCGACGCAGCGTTCGGGATCGATCTCAGGGCGACCGCGCCGCAACCTCAACGCGTCCGCGCCCGCGGGGCAGAGGCCCGCGCAAGCGCCACACTCGGGCCCGCGAAAGGGTAGACACGTGAATATGTCGATGCTCACCGTCCCGAGGAACCACGGACCCTGGGGCTGCGCGAGCGCGCCCTCGCCACAGGCTGCGGCGCAGGGGAAGCCCTCGCACATGTGACACGCCCGCGAATCGGGCACCATCACCGGCGTACCCGTGCCGGGCTTGACCCACTCTGCAAGGACGTGGATCGCATTGTGCGGGCAGGCCTTGATACAGTCTCCGCACGCGGTACAGCGCGCGAGGAAGGTCTCCTCGGGGAGCGCGCCAGGGGGCCGGCGACGGATAGGCAGCGCCGGTTCGCGTCGCGCAGGACGGATAAATCCGCGCCTCGAAACACCATCCTCGTTCATCTCACATCCTCCCGATCCGCATGTTCATGTCGAGCACCATCAGGGTCAGACCCGCGACGGACACCAGGACCATCATCGCCAGCATCGGGAGGAGGCTGCGCGTGGCTGCACGCTTGTCGATGAAACACCGGCGGCTGATCCGGTGGGCGACGACGATGCCGACCAGGTGACCGAAGATAATGAGCGCGACCTGCAGATACCAGATCGTTTGATCGCTGAGGAGCGGGCCGAGGTGCCAGGTTGCCGTGCCAAGGTAGTCCGCGCCGGTGCCCATCGGGTCGCTGAGGGCCGGGACGATCGCCGACCCCTCGGCGAAGATGTGCATTGCATTATGCGCGAGGTGATAGAATAGCGCCACCGGCAGCAGCGAGAAACTGTACGCCATGAAGAGCTCGCGCGCAGTCTTGCCGGTCGATCGCACCAGTCGGGCCGCCATGACGCAGCTCGCCCAGTAGAGGCCCACGGGGACCAGGCTGACGGCGAGCATCCCGATCGTGAAATTCACGCTGGACGGGGTCCCGAGGGTGACCGCAAGCCACTTGACGAGGCTCATGCTGCCCGGCGCGTGGTCCTCCCAGGCGGTCGTCATTGAGAAGCCGTGGAAGAGCGTCAGCGCCAGAAGGATCACGCACATCCATGCCTCATCCGGGCGTGTCGCGGTGGTCCCCGAGAGATCGTGGGCCAGCGGTCTCAGGTTGAGCGCGACGTTCTGCCGATCGCAGCTCTTGACGCACTCGGTGCACATCGTACACATCGTCGCGTTGTTGACGACCTTCAGCGAAATACCGGTCGGACAGGGATAGCCGCGGCTGTTGCCATTTAGACAATCCTCGGTCGTGCAAGTCTGGCAGGTCCGCGAGTTCCGAGCGCGGATCTCCACAGGGCTGAAATTGGCATACATCCCGCTGATCCGTCCGACCGGGCAGAGGTGCTCGCAAAACGCCTTCTTCTTGAAGGTCAGAGCACACGCGATCGCCATGGTCGCCATCCCCAGGCCCATCAACGCCGTCCCCGCTGGATCCGTGGTGATCCCTCCACCGAGCTCCGCCCAGGTCAGCAGCGTGAAGAGCGCGATGGCCGGGTACATGTTGCGGAGCACCCGCGGGACCTCCAGACCGAGCGACAGCGGCTCCTTGCGCCTAGCGAGGGAGAGGCGAGAGACAAGGTTCGCCAGCCCGTCCCACGGACACATGAAACAGAATAGCGGGCCGAAGATGGCGACCGCGAAGATCAGTCCAGCCCACCAGATCGTCCAGACCGCGATCGGCGTGATGTTGCCGATGCGGTTGCCGAAGATCCCCGCGTAGACCAGGAGCCCAAGCGCAGCGATGGCGAACAGTTGCGGGACGACCTGAAACCACCGACTTCGGACGATCTTGTAGACCCGGCGGTTCTTGATCAGGTTGACCCGAAACCCCTTGTCCTGCGCGACCGGGCGACCGCCGATCTTCTCGATGACGACAAACGAAAAGACGATGATCACGGCGACGCTCAGGACAAACAGCCACGTCGGCATCCCCGCCATGACCATCACCTGGTCGCCGTCGCCAGCCTCGTACATCTGGTGGCCGGCGTGAGCGCTGTGGTCCATGCCCGCGTGGTCCATGCCCGCGTGGTCCATGCCCGCGTGGTCCAATCCCAGCTGTGGGCCGACCCCCTCTGCCTGGTGGCACGGCGCGTCCGCGGCCACCGCGGCCTCGGTCGGGGCGGCGAGCGCGACTCGCGACGCGAGCGCGCCCATGAGAAACGCCGAGCAGGCAAGTCTCTGCGCGAGCCAGAACATGCGAGTGTCTCGGCGGGTCATGATGGTATTCCTCTGTGCGCCGCGATTTCCGCGACATCGGCCTTGAGCTGGGACTTGAGTCTTCGTGAGCGGCCGCGCCGACTGCGGCCGAGGAGCACCAGCACGAAGAGCGGGACGAGCGGCCCGGTCAGGGCGAGGAGCAGCACCCACGGGACCGCGTCCGTGGAGAGCTCGATATGGAAGCGGATCCTCACCTCGGGCTGGCCATCGATGTCGAGGAGGCGGGCCACAAGGGTGTAGTCGCCGGTGGCGGGCATCGTCTCACGGGTGGCGTAGATCATCTCCACATCGACCTTGTCCCGATAAAAACTGCCGACGCGGTCGCCCTCGTCATCGACGAATTCAAACTCTGCCCGGCCTGTGTAGTTTGTGTCGAGCTGCAGATCGTAGACGTAGACGAATAGCTTTACGTCGTTGGGCGTGGTCGCCTGACGGCGATCCATCCCCTGGAAGTTGAAGAGCGTCGCACCCATCTCCCAGCGGCCGTCGACGACGATGTGCTCCTCGACCGGGACCTGCGGATAGTTCTCGTAGTACCCGTAGTGCGGGAGCCCCTTGTTGTGGTGGGCCTCGGCGATCGCGGGGGCCGCGGCCAGACCGATCCCAAGCGCGAGGACCAGGGAATTGAGGACCGGCAGACGCACCCGACGGGTCAGCCGGCGTTCGGGACAGCTCGCCACACACTGCCCGCAGTTGTCACAATCGTGCGTATGCGTCCCTGCGCGCGGCGACAGCCCGTATGGACAGACGAGCGAGCAGGTGTGGCAATTCGGCGGGCAGGTCTTCGACGCGATCGCACGCACCTTGAGCAGCGACAGGCGGCCGAGCATCCCGAGGAGAAAGCCCTGCGGGCAGATGTTGCGACAGAAGGTCCCCGGCGCCACGAGGACATCGATCCACCACCACATCACCGGGATGACCAGGAGCCCCGAGGCCAGACCCGCCGTGACCCCGAGGAAGATCGCCGCCACCACCGCCACGTAGGGCAGGATGAAGAACCACACCACGATCCCGGCGCTCATGCTGGCCAGCAGACCGCCGAGCAAGATCCACCCGCCGAGGCGCGGCCTCGGGCGCAGATGGGGTAGCGGGGCCCCCAGCCACAGCAGGCCCCCGCGGATCGTTTGTCCGACCTCGAAGAGCAGGCGCATCGGACAGATGTGACTACAAAACACCTTGCCGAAGAGCACCGCCAGCCCGATGGTCCCGAGCGCACCGAGGAACAGGCTGAGTCCGCCGGTCGACACGGCCATCGAGAGCCCGAGGATCGGATCGACGGTCTCGAGCCCGCCGATCGTCGCTGCCCACGGCATCCCGAGGAACTGGAGGCTGGCCTCGTAGGGCTCGCCGAGCAGCGCTAGCGCGCTCTCATTGAGGCGGTACGCCGCCGCCCAGCCCTCGCCCTCCATCATTTCCACCGCCCGCGAGCTGTTGTGGGCGACCTTGTAGTTTCGCCAAACTCCGCCCATCGCCGCATAGATGACGAAGACGAAGACGCCGAGCTGCGTGACGCGGCGCAGGGCCTGAGCCGCGACATCTCGCCTACGCCACTTCACGATACTTCCGGGCCTTCGCCCGGGAGCGTTCGGTCCCTGGTCTCTCGGGGGATCACGCGGATCGCCTGCGGCAGGTGCAGGCACGCCTGCTCACAGAGCCCGCAGCCGACGCACGCGTCGGCCTGGACATGCGGGGTCTCAAGGAGGCCGATCTTGATCGCCTTACCCGCGAGCGGGCAGGCCCGATAGCACGCCCCGCAGGTGCGCCCGTTGAAGCTGTAACACTGGCCCTTGCTGACCTGGGCGGTCCCCATGTCGACGTTCGCACGCCACTCCTCGCTCGTGCTTCCAAATGGCTTGAGGGCCCCCGACGGGCACACGTTTGCGCATTCTCCGCACAGCGTGCAGGCTCGATCGCGCGGCGTGATGTAGGGGGTAAAGGCCCTGCCGAGCCCGTCGCCGAGCCCGTAATACTTGATACAACCATTCGGGCACGCGCTCCCGCACTTGAAGCAACGCGCGCAGGCCGACTCGAACTCGCCCGCCGGGAGGGCCCCAGGCGGGCGCAGGTGGTTCGGCTTCGCGGTCTGCTTCTTGACCCCGACCGCGACGCCGATCGCACCGATGCCCGCAGCGATGGACAACCCGAGGACATTGCGACGTGCAAGAGTGGTCATGGCCTCAGACTCTGATCTTCTCGATCCGGGCAGCGCACTTCTTGAAGTCCACCTGTCCGCTGACCGGGTCGAAGGCGCGGTGGGTGATCGCGTTGGCCAGCCAGCGATTCTTCTCGGGGTCGGCCGAGTCGCCCACGGAGAGGTTCCACGGGCTGAACATGTAGCCCCGCGGGACCGTGTTGCGGGCGGGCTTCACCTTCGAGTCGAGGCCGATCGACGCCCGGGCCTCGTAGGAACCGCGACGTGAGATGACTCGGACCCACTCGCCATCCTCGATTCCAAGGACGCCCGCGTCGTCGATGTTCATCTCGACGTACATCTCCGGCACCAGTCGCTTCGTCGTCCCCGAGCGGATCGTCTTCGCGGTGTGGAAGTGCTCATAGACAACCCCGAGGCCGATCCAAAACGGGTACTTGTCGACCGGAACCTCATCCCAGCGCTTGTTGAGGAAGTCAAAGTCCGGCAGCTCGGGCGTGAGCCCGTTGTCCCTGGCCTTCTCGAGCAGGTGCAGGTTATCGATCATGTAGAAGCCCTTCTCGGTGCCGGCCCGGCTGAGCTGAGCGATGATCTCCTCCCGTCCCTCATAGTTCTGCTCACAGAGATGCATGTGGAGCTTGCCATCGGCAGTGCGAAAGCCGCCGTACGGCTTGCCGTCCCACCCCTCCTGCTCCATGTAGCGGCGCTTGGTACCGCCGTTTCGAGCGATCTCGTAAGTCGGGGCCGGCCACTGGATCCCGCGGTGATTGCGGATCTGATCGTAGAGGGCGACGCCGTCGCGCTCCTCGACCTCGAGCATTCCCGTCAGGTCGGAGTCCGAGCCCTTCGACGCAATGACGATGTCGCGAAAGACGTCCTCAGGGTTGTAGAAGCCGTTGGCCATCTTCTTGTACGGGAAGATCGCATCGGCGTCGAGGTCGAGGGCCGTGGCGATCGCCCGGCCCTTGTCGATGACCATGTCCATATCGGGCTTGGTGCCCCGGATCGGGTTGGCGGTGCCGTCACAGACGTAGAAGCGGCGCTCCGACTGGATGTACGTACCGCCGACCCACTCACCCCAGGTCGCCGCCGGCAGGATCACGTCGGCGTAGAGGTTGTTCGGGGCATGCCGGTAGATCTCCTGGACGACGTTGAAGGTCTTGTTCAGCGCGGGCCGCACGAGCGTATTCTGGTCCGGGAGGTCGATGTGCGTCGCGTAGATAAGGAACATCGCCTTGACGTCGCCCTTGAGGGCCCGCTCCATCATGCCGATGGCCATCCCCGGGTTCTCCTCCTTGGCCACCGAGGCCAGCCGCTCCGGGGGGATCCGCCACACCTTTGCGATGTGGTCGCGCCATGCGACGTTGCTCAACCCCTCGTTGAAGGGCAGGCGCCCGGTCAGGCCCCCGGTCAACCGCTCGCCCATGGCGTTCGGCTGCCCGGTCATCGAGAACGGGCCACAGCCGGGGCGACCGATGTTCCCCGAGAGCGCCATCAGGTTGATGAGGCTGACGGTGTTGTTCTGGCCGTGGATATGCTGGTTGTAGCCGATCCCCCACAGCGAGAGCACCCCGCCCTTACCGTTCTTGCGCCCCTTGATCGAGGCCTCGGCCCAGATCGCCGCGACCTCGCGGAGGTACTTGGGGTCGATCATCGTGATGTGCTGGACCTTCTCGGGCGCATAGCGCTCGGTGACGCCCTTCACATAGTCTTCCCACCCGGTCGAATGGCCTTTGAGGAAGTCCCAGGCGATGGCCTCCTCGTGCGAGGTGAGCAGCACATGGGCGATCGCGTTCTGAATCGCTATATCGCCGTTGATCGTCGAGAAATGGTAAGAATTTGCCTCGTTGACCTCCTCGTAGCCCATGACCGTGCCAGTCCGGCGGGGGTCGACGACGAGGGTCGGGATCTTCTTGTTCGCTTTGTGGTCGGCGATCCGCCAAAAGACGATCGGATGGGACCCACGAGCGTTGTGGCCCCAATGTGTGACCATATCCGCGAGCTCGATGTCCTCGTAAGCGGTCGGCGGCGTGTCACTCCCGAGCGACTTGAAGTAGCCCGTGACCGCGGAGGTCATGCACATACGGGCGTTGGCCTCGATCGTGTTCGACCCGAGGACACCCTTCATGAACAGGTTCTCGAGCCACTGGCCCTCGACCGGGAGCTGACCGGATCCGTAGAGCCCGATCGAATTTCCCGCCGAATTTCTTATAGATTCCGACGATCTGATTGACGATGATCTCGTCCGCCTCCTCCCACGTCGCCTCGCGGAAGACGTCGTCGCTGAAACGACCCTTCGTCGCGCTCTCGTGACCCGTGAGTTGGTCGGTCATGTCCCGCCGGATGAGCGGCTTGGTCAGCCGATCGACGTAGATCGCCTCGGCGCTGGCGAGCCCCTTGATGCACTGCAACCCGTTGTTCGTCGGGTGCTTCGGGTCAGGCATCATGCCGACGATCTTGCCCTTCTCGGTCTGAATCAACGTCCCGCAGCCGACCCCGCAGTATGGGCACTGGGCCAGGATGTTGTTTGGGACCGTCGTCGACTCCGGTGGCGCGAACTCGTCGCTGGCGTCCGCCGGGCGCCGACCCTGGGCCACCGCCTCGGCCGTCGCGCCGGACTCGGCCCGCTGCTCGCCCTTCTTTCCGCCGCCACAGGCGGCGCCCGTCGCCACGCCTGCGATCGCCGCGCTGATGGAGAATTGACGCCGCGTGAGGCCCGTGGGGAGCGGGTGCGCCGGCGGCTCGTGGAGCACCTCCAGGTGTCTCCCGCCGTAGTGTGGATTCTTGCCCGAATTGTCGTCGTTTGTCATCTGGGACCTACCAAGTGTGCGCGCGGAGGTACGCGATTACGTCCTCAATTTGCTGGTCATCCAGGTTGGCGATGACCGCGGCGCCGACGCCGTCGAAGCCCCGCATCCGCGTCTGGCTCTTGCCATTGATGATCATATAACGCAGAAAGCCGTTGGTCACGGTCGAGAGGAACGCGTGGCGGCCAATCCCCGTACCGCTGCTCGACTCGATATAACCAGCGCCCGATCGACCGTGGCATTGCACGCAGATGCTCTCGAAGATCGGCTTACCCGCCTCGGGGTCCCCCCGAAGTGGAGACTCGTCGAGCTCGACCACCATGTGCGGCGTCAGTGAGCGGATGTAGGCCACCAGCGCCTCGCGGCCCGCAGCGTCGATGTACGACTTCCACGGGGTCATCGTGGTGCCCAGTCGCCCTTCGGCGATGGTGGCGAGCAGCATCTTGTTGCTAGCGGCCTCCAGGAAGGTCTTGCTGCGCAGGCTCGGGCCGATACCGACGCGACCACCAGCGTCGTTGCCGTGGCACTTCACGCAATTCCGGGCGAAGAGCTCGGCCCCGGTTGCGACCTTCTGTGGAGTCACCACGATTTCGGTGTTGTTGTCGCTCTTGCTCGACTTGGTGGCGTGGCGCGCGCGCGGCCGCTCCACCTCCACCTCTCCCTCACAGGCAGGGACAGCCGTCGCCAGGAAGGAGGCCGTCAGGAGCGCAACAATCGTGCGCGGGAATGCGTCACCTACTCGACGTTTTCGGGACACCAGAGTCTCCTGCGACGAAAAATTCTTCTCATGCACCTGGAAGGGCATAGCGCTGTCGATGACGCTACCAGACACTGCATCGCGGCCGTTAACGTAATCTTTGCGGCGCAAGGCTTGCCATGCGGCAAGTTTTGCACGACGCGATAGCCGCGGCTTCTATATCATTCTCTCATGGAGGCATCTTGCGGACCAGCGTTTCCTTTGGTTGCGGCGTGCGGCAGTCAGCAATCGTGTTTCTCGCCACGCTTGCGTTTGTCGGATGTTCCTCACCACCAGGCCAGCCGAGCCGGCCGGGCAAAATCCTCGCTACTTCCGTGGCGGAGGCTGAGCCGCCCGCAGGATTTTCGCCACTAATGTCCCCGGTCGAGCCCAGAGGCTCTGATGGCGCGCTGCATACCGCCCCCGCAACCCCCACAGCGGTCGCCGCCTCGACGATCCCGCAGGTCGTGCTCGTGAGCGCCTCCTGGTGCCAGTGGTGCATGGTCTTCGAGAGTGAGGTGCTCCACGAGCCCGAGGTCGCGACGACGCTCTCCAGCAAATTCGAGCTATTACACGTGGACCTGGATCTCTTCCCGGAGTGGGGAGATATCGCGGGCTTTCGCGGGCTCCCCAGCCTTGTCTTTTTCGACCGCCAGGGGAGACATGTCCTGACGCGCTCCGGCTACCGCCCGCCCGACGAGGTCATCGCCCTGCTCACGGCGGTCTTCAACAAGCTCGCCAGCGGTGAATTGGAGCCCTATCCCGCACCGCCGCCGGGTCGGGCGCTCGCCGAGCGTTCGCTCAGCGCCGCCGAGATCAAGCAGGAGCTCGCGCGCCTCGAATTCGAGGTCTTTCTCCGCGTCAATTCCAACGACGGCGGATTCGAAACCCCCGCGCGCCACCCCTATCCGGCGCTCCTCGTCGAGCTCGAACGATGGCGCCAACACGGTGCCCCCCCGCGGGTCGCGGCATGGGTTGACAAGACGACCGAAAGCGCGCTTCGGGGCAGTTCTCCGCGCCACGAGGGCGTCCCCTTGGCGGACATGGACTTCGCTACCGAGGAGCTCATCACGCTGTCCCAGAAGGGACCCGGCGCAGGCCCGCGATGGCGGGAGGGGATCGACCGGCTGCCGCAAGCGGACCCCTTTCGCGGCCTTCAGGACCCCGTCGATGGCGGCGTGTTCCGCTACGCTGCCGGACCAGGTTGGTACAATCCCCACTTCGAACGACGGGCCATCGAGAACTTGGCCTGGGCTGAGCTCGCCCAGATTCAGGGTCGAGCGCAAGACGCCAGGATCCTTCGCCTCTTTGTTGACACCACATTCGCCTACGGCGAGCTCCTCGCAACCAGCCAGCAGAGCGACCCATTCTACTATCGACTGCGGCGCGCGGAGCGGAGGCGAGTCCCCACGCCGAGGGCCGCAAGACTCTTCAGGCTCGAGGTGCAGGCCCGCGCGGCGCAGGTCGACCCTCGGCGCTGTGAGCAGTTGCTGCGTGTCCCTGGGGAGACCTGGCCGCGCGCCCGCTGGACCGAGGACGAGGACGAGGACGAGGAACATATCGAAGAGGCCACCCCCGATTCGGTCGGTGAGCTGCTCGTCGGGCTCGCGGGTTGCGAGGGCAAGGTTTACCGCGAACGGACGCAACGCCTCGTCGATACCGTGCTCGAGCGCTGGCGCCGGCCCCTGCCGAGCACGCCCCGGCTTTTCGGCCTCACCCGCGGTATTTGCCGGGCAGCCCCGGCGGCGTGTGGTAGGGCCCTCGCCACCGTCTCGACCCTCCCCTTTGATCCCGCATACCCGCCGCCCTTTGTGGAATACGCATCGCGCGAGGAACAGTCCGAAATGACGCCAGGTACGAGCCCGTCACATCGACCAGGAACACACCCTTGAAGCGTTCGATGATCGACCCCGATGAAGCCCTCAGGCGGACCCTTGACCTCGCAGCGCGGCCGACGAGCGAATTTGTCACGCTCGACGACGCGCTCGGTCGATTCCTCGGCGCCGACATCCACACGCCCTGGGACCTCCCTGCCCACGACAATTCAGCAATGGACGGCTACGCAATCCGAGCCGCGGACACCGCGGATGCCACCGGGGTCCATCCGGTCCGCCTCACGATCGTCGGGAGTGTCTTCGCCGGGACGCGACCGACCGCCATCGTGGGCCCGGGACAGGCGGTCCGGATCATGACAGGTGCGGTGATTCCGGCCGGCGCGGACACGGTCGTCCGTCAGGAGGCCACCCGCGCCGGCGAGGGCGTGGTTGACGTCCGCATCGCCTCAGACCGCGGAAACAACGTTCGCCCCCGCGGCGAGACCCTGCGCCGGGACGAGCTCGTGTTGCGCGTGGGGACGAAGGTCACGTCCCAAGAGATCGCCCTCCTCGCGGCCTTTGGTCGCTGCCAGGTCCCGGTCGCCCGGCGCCCGACGGTCCACGTGGTCACATGTGGCGATGAGCTCCACGACGCGCACGAGGCGGCAGACGACCTGACCGTCGATTCAAATGGACCGATGATCGCTGCGATGGCCCGCGAGGCGGGCGCGATCGCGTATCGCTCGGGCCCCGTCAAGGACGATCTCGAGCAGCTCCGTGCGCATCTCCTGCAGGTCCTATCCACCGTCGACGTCTTGATCACGATCGGCGGGGCATCCGTCGGCGAGCGGGACCTTGTGGTCGACGCGCTCCGGGCCCATGGCGCCGAGCTCGTCTTTCATACGGTCGCCCTCAAGCCCGGCAAGCCGGTCGGCCTCTTCATCCTCCGGGAGAAGCCAGTATTCGTGCTTCCAGGCAACCCTGCAGCCTGCTCGATGACGTTTGACCGGCTCGTCCGGCCGTTTCTCCTGGCGGTTCAGGGTGTGCCGCGCGAGCAGGTATCGCGCCCGCGGTTGCCGGCGATCCTCGCCAATGATGTGCACAAGCAACCGGGGCTGACCTACTATCTCCGCGGCTGGGCGGAGCTGGCCCTCGGCGGGCTGCAGGTCCGGCTCCCACCGCGACAGAGCTCGGGGCAGCTCACCGCGGGCCTCGAGGGAAATGCGGTGGCCATCATCCCCGCGGGCCCTGGGACCGTCTTCGCCGGGACGCCCGTCGAGATCGAGCTCCTCAAGCCCCCTCATGTCGCCCCTCGCCCGCCCATACTGGCGTTCGCGGGCTACTCCGGCAGCGGCAAGACGACCGCGCTGACCGCCCTGATCTCGCGTCTGAGCGCCCGCGGGGTCCGCGTCGCTGCGCTCAAGCACGACGCGCACGAGTTCCAGTTAGACCGTGAGGGCAAGGACACGGCCAAGTTCAGCGCCGCCGGGGCTACCGCGGTCGGCATCGCCTCCGCGAGCCGGCGCGCGGTGATCGCCACGACGAGCCGTGCAACGACGCTGGCGGAGCTGATCGCCACGATCACCGTCGAGGTCGACGTGATCCTGGTCGAGGGGTACAAGCACGATGACATCCCGAAGATCGTCGTAAATAGCGACGGCATCCGCGAGCTCTCGCCCCGACGGCCCGGCGTCATCGCCGTGATCAGCGACTCAGCGTGCGGCGTCGCTGTACCAGTATTTTCCCACGGAGATGACGAGGCGCTCGAGGCGTTTGTGCTCTCGTTTATCCGACGATCCGTTTAGGCAGTGGGCCGACGTCCCGCCTCGGACTCGACGAAGCCACGGACGATGTCCATGACCGACACGATGCCGACCAAGACATGCTGTTCATCGATCACCAGCAACCGGTGGACGGCCCTGGACACCATGATGCTACCGGCCTCGACGATGCTCTGGTCAGACCCGATCTTGATCACACTGGGTGTCATAACCTCACGCACCGTACCGTCGCGCCGCACCGTGGGGTCGCCGAACTCATCGGCGTGGCCGTTCTCCAGCGAATAATATTGGGCGTTGCCGACCTGCTCACCACGATCTCGGTCCGGATCGTTGAGGTCCGAGGCGCTGACCACGCCGACGACCTCGCCGCTTGCATCGACGACTGGCACACCGCTCACTCGCTTTTGGGCGAACAGCCGGGCAGCTGTCTCCAAGCTGGTGTCTGGGCTGACCGCAAACACCTTGTGTGTCATCACGTCGGAGACCGACGGAAACCGACAACCACCGTCTGGGGACGAATTCTGACGATCTCGCATGAGACTAGTGTACAGAAGTGAACCCCACACGTTTGCGAAATTTTTGCGTCCGCGAATTCTCCCAAGTGCTCGGCACCGTCGTACCTCCGCCGGTCGGTCCTGGGAGCAAACGATGAAATTGCGCGGCCCTCTCCCTGATGGCGAAAAATAGTGCCGTCCCACCGAGCTCGCTTCGCCGCTATGATGGGGTTCATCATGACGCCAGAGAAGCCCGGCAAAGGCCCGCGTGTGGGCGTCACCCTCGCGCTTCAGCGCCGCAAACACCGTCGCCAATTCCGAGGACCGCCGTCTCGTCGGGCCTTCCTCATCGGTGGCGCCGCGATGGTGGCCGCGGGCGCATCGATGGTCGGTCTGGTGGCACGGACCGCCTCGCCCAGGCTCGAGGGACTGTCGCTCCCCGTGCGGCCGCCCACCGCCAGCCCGGACGACGACGCCTTCCGCCGCGCTTGCATCCGCTGTGGCCTGTGCGGGACCGTCTGCGAGAACGGCTGCATCCGCTTCTTCGGCGCTGACGAGCCGGAGATGGGGGCGATGACGCCCTACCTCGACGTCCGGCGGCGCTCCTGCACGCTTTGCATGCGCTGTACCAACATTTGTCCCAGCGGGGCCCTGAGGCCTGTCGCTGACGACCTTCAGGTGATCGCCGAGAAGATCGACATGGGGCGAGCCAAGGTCGAGCGCGACCTGTGCCTCTCCTATCTCGGTCGCATCTGCGGCTATTGTCACGACGTCTGCCCGCTCCCGGGAAAGGCGATCAAGCTCACGACCCATGGGCTCCCTGTGATTCAGGACGGATGTGTCGGCTGTGGTCGCTGCGTCGAACACTGCCCACAAAATCCCAGCGCCCTGACCTTGGTCCCGGCCAGCGCTCGGCAGGTGCCGTCGTGAAGCCCGGCGCAGGCTGGCGATGGACGCGGCGGGCATGCCAGGTGCCCGCATTTGTCGCCATCTTGGTCGCCCCGTTGCTGGGGGGATGGCAGCGTCTGGATCGCAACTACCTGTCGGCGTGGAAAGACCACGGCTGGGATCTACCGGTGAGCGTTCTCGAGAACCTGCCGCTCGGGGATGCGCCGAGCCAGGCCCACGCCGCCAACCAATTGTTGGGTGGCGGCGTCGCGGGCGAGTATCTCGGGGTCGCCGCGATCGATCCCGTCGGCGGCCTGCTCGCCCTCCTATCAGCGCCCGTGATCTACATCAGCGTGGTCGTCAGCTGGCTTATCCCCGTCGTTCTGGCGCTGATGGCCGGGCGCTTCTTCTGTGGCTGGATGTGCCCCTTTGGCAGCCTCGCCCGCGGAATCGCGGGGATCCTCGATCGACTTCCTTGGCGGATCCCGAGCTTTGTGCCGCCGCGTCTGCGGGTTGTGCGATTCGTTCTCCTCGGCCTCGCCCTGACGGCTGGAGCGATCGGCTCCCAGTGGCTGCTCTACCTCCTGCTCCCGCACCTCCTCCTCCAGCAATCTGCCTACGCGGTGTGGCTGATGGGCGGCGGCGGGGCTGCGCTCGGGGCGTTGCTCGGACTGCTCGGCGTCGGCGTCTTCTTCGGCCCCACAGTCTACTGTGCCACTGTCTGCCCAACCGGGGCCGCACTCTCGCTCGCAGGACGCCGCCGCGTGGTTCGCCTCGAGATCATCGACAAGCCGGCATGCGGGGCGCACTGTGACCTCTGCGACCGGGCATGCTGGCTCTTCCTTCACCCCTCGGAGGGCGAGCCCGGGCCCGATTGCGACAACTGTGCCCGGTGCGTGGAGGTCTGCCCCCGAGATAATCTCCGGGTTGTCGCCCGCCCGCCGTGGACGAAACGCAAGGCGTCCCTGGTCCCCCTGGTCCCCCTGATCGTCGGCGTGTGGCTCGCTAGCACCAACCTCGTCGTGGCCGCGCCCGCCGACGACCACAAACCCGCGTTGCTCCTCGACGCCCGCCGTGAGGTCGGCGCTACCAATATTGCGATCTCGATCGTCGACCTCACCGGCGTCCGACTCGAGGCCGACGACCCGCGCCAGCTCGACGGACTCGAGGTGTCCGTTTATGTCGTCCGTGGCCCGCGGGGTGAGCCCGACGAGCGGGGACGTCTCCCGGCCCGGGAGTACTACCAGGGTCCGCTGAGGCTGCGCATGGTAGGGACGGACGGGTTGGACCATGAGCTGGCCTTCGAATCGCCGCAGTACCCCCATTCGACCCCGAATCGCTCCATCTACCGCGAGCATGTCAAAGTTGTCCTGCGACCGGGAGATGCGGTGATCCTTGCACCGATCGACGGCTGGTTCTCCGAGACCCAACGCTGGGAGATCCCCGCCCCGAACGCGGGTCGTGAGGGCCTGCGCATGCTCGCATTCATGGGCGTGGGCGTTCTCCTCTTCGGCGGTGTGACGGCCCTCGCGCTTGGGCTGCGCCCGCGTGAGCCGGGGGCGGCACGAGGGCGCATCGCCGGGCGATGAACTTGTCGACGCTCATTTCGGTATAGACGGCTTCGCAGCCCCACTGCTGGCCAAGCCGATGACCCTCGGCAGCTCGCCGCCCGCGACGCCGGCACTCGCGCTCGAAGGTCCTCATCCTCCGATGAGGACCATCGCCTTCTCGGGGCCGCCCTGGCCATCGACCTGAAACTCGTGCCCGGGCCGTTTATGCCCGAGGATCGTCCGTATGCGCGACGCCAGCGCGTCGGGGTCGTGAGGCCGCAGGGCCGAGCGTAGATCGCCCGTGTCGTCGCGCGCGAGACAATTGTGCAGCTGGCCGGTCGCCGAGATGCGGAGACGATTGCAGCTGGCGCAGAAATTCTCGGTCATCGCGGCGATCACCCCGAGGCGCTGGCCAGCGAAGCGGCCGTCAGCGACACGCCAGTAGCTCGCGGGCCCGAGGCCCCGCAGGCCCTCGCCGGCGTCGGACACCAGCGCGGCGCCGACGTGGTCCGCGACCGCCCGACGCAGCTCGCTGGCGGGCAGCAGCTCGCCGGGCACGTACAGGCGGCCGCCCGACATCGGCATGAGCTCGATGAAGCGGGGCACGTGCCCGCGCGCCCAGGCCCAGGTGGCGAGCGCGCCGATCTCGTCGTCGTTGAAGCCGCGCACCGCCACGGTGTTGAGCTTGATGCCGAGAAAGCCCGCGGCGGTGGCGGCCTCGAGGCCCGCGAGCACCTGCGATAGCTCGCCCCGGCGGGTGATCTCCCGGAAGCGTGTCGGGTCGAGGCTGTCGATGCTTACGGTCAGACCCGTGAGGCCGGCCGCGTGCAGCGGCGCCGCGAGCTCGACCAGCCGCACGCCGTTGGTGGTCATCACCACCTGCAACTTGCGATCGGTGTCACCACCGACTGAGATCTGCGAGAGCTCGGTGACCAGCTCGACGAGGCCCTGGCGCACCGTCGGCTCGCCGCCGGTCAGGCGCACCCGCTCGACGCCCCAGGCCGCGAAGGCCCGCACGACCAGCACGACCTCCGCGAGGGTCAGCAGTTCGCGCCGCGCCACCTGCTCCACCCCCGCCTCCGGCATGCAGTAGGTGCAGCGGAAGTTGCAGTGGTCGGTCAGCGACACCCGCAGGTACTTCACCGCGCGCGCCTGCGGGTCCACCAGCGGCGGACCAGACGGAGGCACGGGCGCGGGCGCGGGCCGCAGACGACGAAGCGGGATGAGAGTCATGACAGCGCGAACCAGCGCGGGACCCCAAGGTTACCAAAAGGACGCTTGACTGTCCCGACCATCACGCGGCCGCCCCCAACGGCGTTGCGTGCGGAAGCGCAGTCGAGCTTGGCGCCCTGGCCGGCCACTGGCTTCAGCTCTGGGACCCAAGGCCGACGGTGTCACGCAGCCTCGCGCGCCAGCGGCCGGCGCCGCGCCCAACAGCTCCGCACTGTTCGATCGGGTCGACCTCGGGCAACAGCCCAATGCCGCGCCCAACAGCTCGGCGATGCGCCAGCGCGGCGAACAGTTCGACGCACCGTCCGATTGGCTTGACCTCGGGCAACAGCCGTGTCACCCGGTATTAGAAAATGGCAATGCATCATCATGCTACTGGTGTGATGCGGTGGGGCGGGAAATAGCCGTCCGCCTCCTCTGGATGGCAAGACGGGAGTGTGCGGATCAAGCGTGATGCGCGGCAGCGGTCAGGGTCCCGTCGCTGAGTATCCGTGCCCGCAAACCACCGCGGCAGTGGTCTTTGAGAAACTCCTCGGCCCCCGGGCCCACTGCCTCGTCCATCCAGTAACAGGGCCGACATTCCTCGCTACCCTCGAATTCCACCCCCTGAAAACGGAAACGTCGGCCAATCCAAGCGGACAAATCGACCCCGCGGACGATCAGATTTCGGCGGAAGATCGAACCCGCCAACTCCGGCTTCTGGAAATGGTCGCGCACCGCCTGGATGGCAGCCGCATCGAAAAATGTCACCTGCCCTTTGAAATCCTCCTTGTGCCCGAAGTAGCGGTCGCCGCGCAGGCCCATCCCCGCCACGCACTCGACCACCGGCACCGACTCGCTGCCGTGATCACCCCGCGCTCCGCCGTGATGGCCACGGAAATCATGCCCGGGCGAAATCCAGATTTCCTCCAACTCAGCCCGCCACTCGGGGATGTCGTCGGTGGGTTTGCCAGTATCCGCGGAGGTATTGTCCGGCCCGACCCAGCCCGTGCTGCCGTCGGCGTAATGCTCGCGTTTCCATACAGGAAGCTCGTATTTCAGGCGCTCCATGATGGCCCGTGCGGCGTCGAAGGCTGCGGCGCGATGCGAAGAGGCCACGCCCACCCACACGGCGGACTCGCCAATCTCCAGCAGCCCGGTGCGATGAATCGCTACGGCAGCCACGATGTCATGCTTCCGCGCCTCTTCATCGAGAATGCGTCGGCCCATTTTCAACGCCAGTGCGGGGTAGGCCTGGTATTCCAGCCTCTCGACCACATGCCCGTCATTGCGGTTCCTCACGCGGCCGTCAAACGTCACCTCCGCACCGGCAGCGGGATCATGCAACTGCTCCGCCAGCGAAACGATGTCGATGGGTTGATCGGTCAGGGAAAAATGGAGGAGCATGGGCATCGCAGATTTCAGATTTCAGATTTCAGATCTTTCCCCATCTCACCCGCCTGACATGGGCGGGAGGAAGGCGATTTGGTCGCCGTTGGTGAGCGGGTGGTCCCAGCCAACCATCTCGTCGTTGACGGCGACACGCAAGTCGGTGTGCGCGCTGCCAAGCCGGTGCTCCGCCGCCAAGGTTTCGTAGAGGTCCCTCGCGGTGGTGGTGGCGCTGGCGATGGTCTCGTCGGCCAGGCCGCGGCGTTCGGACAGCAGGCCGAAGTAGTGGATTTGATAGGTATTCATGGGGAGTTCGCGGTTTGCCAGTCGTCGGGGGTGTTGGCATTGTCGAGAGCACGCGGAACCAGCGGGTCTAGCAGGCGGCATTCGTTGCGGATCAGCACCTTGCGCGGGCAGCGGAATTCCGTGTTGCGGAGCAGCGGCAGCGCGGCGGACGCATAGAGCGCACACAGCGGCTCGGGTAATCCGTCGAACTCACTGCGATACGACAAAAAGAGTTCGTCCGGGTGCTTGGAAGCGACCAGGTGGCTGAGGGTGGCTGCATCAAGGCGCGGAAGATCACAGGCCAGGACCAGCCAATCCGCACCGGGATGAAGACTCATGGCGGCGACTATACCCACCAGCGGGCCACCGGTGGAGTCAATGGGATCGCGGATGATCGCCAGATCCGGGAGATCGGAGAAGCCGACGGGAATCTCCTGATCGTGGCGCAATGAGAGCACGACATCCACGCATCCGGCCCCGGCTAACAGATCGTAAGTGCGCCGGGCCAGCGAGCGACCATCCGGGTGGATCAGCGCCGCCTTGTCCGTGCCCATGCGGGTGCTGCGCCCGCCGGCGAGGACGAGCCCATACAGCGGTTGGGAGGGGGCGGTCATTGCGCGAAATGGTAGTCGCCGGACTTGCCTCCGGTTTTGGACACTAGGTGAAGATTCTGGATGCGGATGGCTTTGTTCATGGCCTTGCACATGTCGTAAACGGTCAGGGCGGCGACCGAGGCACCGGTCATGGCCTCCATTTCCACGCCGGTTTTGGCGGTGGTGGCGACCTCGCAGCGAATCAGCACGCCGGTATCGTCCGGAGTGATTTCAAATCCGCAGTGTTCGACGGGCAACGGGTGGCAAAACGGGATGAATTCGCTGGTTTTCTTCACCGCCATGGTGCCTGCGATGATGGCGGTTTGGAATACCGGACCTTTGGGGCCCTGGAGATCATGGTTTGAGAATCGCGCGAGGATTTCGGCTCCGAGTTCCACCCGGACAGCGGCTACCGCGCATCGCTTGTTAGCCTGCTTGCCGGAAACGTCTACCATCGTCGGAAGACCGTCGCGGACATGGGTGAAATCCTGGTTTTCGGGTTCTGTCATGGGTGGTTAGGTCCAAGGGGTGAATGGCAGTGACGATGGTCCCACGGGACCGGGAGGGACGGTGACAAAGCCACTGCTTTTGAGCAAGCCAATGAAGTCCCCGCTGTTGCCGGTGGGTGCGGGCCGTGCGCAGTCACCAACCCCCAACGCGACCGGAAGGTGGTGGGTCATGCCGGGAAGGCTGCGGACTGGCTCGGCGAGCGTCACAAGCCGGGGCGGCGGCAGTGGCATGCCCATGGACACGGCGAGCACGGGAAGCACCAAGGCATGCAGGCCGGTTAGGGCGGACACAGGGTTACCCGGCAGCGCCACGACGATTTGTCCAGACGGACCCAACCAGCAACCCGCCGGCTTTCCAGGGCGCTGGGCGATGCCATGAAAGAGCTTTTCACAACCGAGAGAATCCAATAAATCCGGCACGAAGTCGTGCGCCCCCTTGGAGACCGCGCCGGTCAGCAAAAGCCAATCGTGATCCGCCAGAAAGGTCCGCACCAGTTGGCGCTGCTCCGGGGCATCGCTGATCGTTCCCGTTTTCGCGGGTGGAATTCCCGAACGCCGGAGGGCACAAGCGATCGCGTGGGCATTCGATTGGCGGATCTGGTGGGGGGCCGGTGTTTCATCGACTTGAATCAATTCATCGCCGGTGGCGAGCACGGCGACTCTAGGCAGCCGCGAAACCTCGATCCATGCGGCACCGCAGGAGGCGGCGATTCCTATTTCACGGCAACCGAGGCGAACTCCCCCCGCCAACAGCCGGTCCCCGGCGCGGGCGTCCGACCCAGCCCAGTGGATAAACCGTCCGGCCTGAGGCTCAAAGGAATCGTCCACCATGATCTCCTCGCCGCTGCGCACCACATCCTCCACCGGAACGATGCAATCCGCTCCAACGGGCATGGGAGCGCCAGTCATTATTTCCAAACACGAGCGGGTTCTCTCCGGCAGACAGGCCGTTGCCCGCCCGGCCGGTGCGCTGCCGCTGATCAGGAAACGGCGCCCCTGCGCGAAATCGGAGGCCCGCAGCGCGAATCCATCCATCATCACCCGGTCAAAGGGCGGAGAATCCCGGTCGGCGCTGATCTCCTGCCGCAGCACCCGACCGGCCGCATCTTCTATTCGGACGCGCTCGGTGGCCAGCACGCTGGTGTGCTTCAGCAGCAAATCAAATGCTTCGCGAAACGGGATCATTTTGGGAACGGTTGAATAGGGAGAACGCAAGGATGGGAAGGCGTTGGCAGCACCGCCTGAAGCATCGCTCCTTCCGCTGCGGGCACGGCTGCCTTTCGACGATCGATCCAAGTGTATAACACCGGATCGAGGAACAACACAACCAGCAATCCGACGGCCAGCCCGCCGATGGCTGCAGTGAGTTTGGCCGCTCACCTTGCCCCCGCCACCGCGAAGCTGGCCACCCAATCCTCATATGGTGATCTGTCACCGCCAGGCCTCGTCGGCGCTGCGCTGCGGATCCTGACCGGCGCCAACATGTCCGGGCGGGGACCGAGACACGACCCACAGTGCCGACGTCGATTATGCCGAATTGCTGCCGAGCTTGTTTCAGCTCGCGGCCGGTTCCTTCTTTATCGAGCTGGCCCATGAGCCAGATCGCGAGCGAGTGCTCAGACTCGTCCGCGAGTGCGTGCGCCCCGGCCAGCGCGTCTTCGTCGGCGTCATCGACCCCCTCGGTCCCCGCGTCGAGACACCCGAGGAGGTCCGCGACCGGGTGCTGGAGGCGGCCCGTTTCATCCCCCCTGGACCAGCTCGGCACCACCGACGATTGTGGGTTTGCGCCGTTTAGCGACGACCGCTCGACCAGCCGCTCGACCGCCTTCGCCAAGATCCGGGCGCGCGTCATCGGCACCGAGATGGCCGCATAGGCGCTGGGGCTGCCGTGAGCAGCCAGGACTCTGCAGACCGCGTGCGGGAGTCCGCGCTGCAGACCGCGAGCAGCATCCTCTCGCTGCAGCGCCGGGTCGACGAGGAGATTCGCGCCCTCAACAAGGCGCTGCAGCAACGCAGCGAGGAGCTGGCGACGGCCAACATCGAGCTGCAGCGCCAGACGGAGACGGCTCACGCGCAAGCCCGCGCGTTCGCGGAGAAGATCGGCCTCGCGCTCCAGCGGTCGCCCGCGGATCCTGCCCGGCGTTGACAGCTCGCGCCCCGGTGAAGCCGGGACCTGCCGCGAGCACGAATGAGATGGAGGTGCAGTGGCTCTCGACCTTGCTCACTGGGCCACCGGCGAGCACCTGACTGCCTCCGGGCGCGCTCGGGGAGGCTGACCTCGGGCGGCTCGCCGGAGCGCTTGTGGTGGGCCAGGCGGTCCGCGAGCTGCTCGTCGACGGCGAAGCCCAGGCTGAAGAGTGAGCGCAGGCGGTCGGGGTTGGCGTCCTTGGCCCGCGCGGCCGCGTCGGTGCGGCGGGCAGCCTCGCGGGCGACCTCCAGGGCGGCCCACTGAGCCGTGCGAGGGGTCAGGCGGGCGAAACGGCGCCGTGGGGCTGCCCGCCCTCGACGACTTCAAGCAGTTCGACGCCCCGATGCCGCTCCGTGAGCTCGTGATCGTCGACCCGGCGAGTCCCTGCGTCGGCATGAGCGTCGCGGCCGTGCTCGCCGAGGCGAACCTCGCGCTCGGCAGTTGCGCCGCGCAGCTCCCCGCAGGCGCGCTCAGCGACTGCGCCGCGATGATCAACGAGTCCTTCGTCGACGGTGAGGCCGCGGCGAGGCGCTCTGCAGCGATCGCCTGGCGCCCCCCGAGTCCCGGCCTCGGACGCCGACGCCGACGCCGTGCGAGCCCGACAAGTGCGAGCTATGCGTGGGAGACAGCGAACTGCCCGACGGCTGCGACCAGGCGGGCTGTGAAGAGGGTGACGTGGCCTGCGACAACGGCATCTGTCCAGACGGCCTGTACTGCGCGACCGGATGCTGTCTGCCGAGCCCCGGCTGACCCGCTCGCCAGCGCCGCCATATCGTCGGCGTCACACCGACGACTCCGCTCGCCCGTTCGGCGAGGGTCCGCGCTCACCTGCGCGGCTCAGGTCCTCGCTGAAAGGGACCCGTTCAGGAAAAGCACCGGGACTGCTCCTGGGAGCACTGGTCCAATTTTCAGGGTTGATTTCTCGTGCGACCTCTTCCTTATGGACCGCGGAGGTGCGCATGAGCGACAGCGACCGGGGCGACGGGCCAAAGAAGTGCCTCGGGGGTCGTTATGACCTACTGGACCGCGTCGGCATCGGCGGCGGGGCTGTGGTCGTGCGGGCGCGCGACCGGCAGATCCACCGGCTCGTCGCGGTCAAGCTGCTGCGCTCGCAGGACGCGGACCTCCGGTGCCGCTTCGCCCGCGAGTCCATGGTGCTCGCCGGCATGGATCATCCCGCGATTGTGCGGGTCCTGGCCCACGACAGCGACGGGGATGAACCCTACACCGTCCTCGAGCTGATCGAGGGCCCGGACCTCGGCGAGCATCTGGCCGGGTCCGGTCCGCTGCCGTGGCGGCAGGTGCTGCAGATCGGCATCCAAATCGCCGACGCCCTGGACGCCGCCCACCGCCAGGGCCTGGTTCACCGGGACGTGAAGCCGGCGAACATCATGTTCGCCGACGCCGACGATCGCCTGCACGTGAAGTTGATCGACTTCGGGATCGTCCGGGTCTCCGAAGTTTATCGGCTCCCGACCGGGGCGGTGCGACCCCGGCCGACCGGCATGGGCAAGGCGCTGGGCACCCCGGGCTACCTGCCGCTGGAGGCCGGCCTCGTCGAGCCGAATCCCAGCTTCGACGTGTTCGGACTCGGCGCTACGCTGTACCAACTGCTGACTGGGGCCCTGCCCGAGGAGCCCCTCCAGTCGCTGCGCGAGGCGCATCCTGGTTGTGACGCGCCGGACGACCTGGAGCGCGTCCTGATCGCCGCGCTGGCGCTCGAGCCCGAGGACCGCACACGAACCGCGGCCGAGCTGGGGCGCGCGCTCGAGGCAGTGCTCGCGGCGCACCCGGAGCGCGGCACGCCCTCGACGCGGATCGATGGCCGCTATGAGCTGATCGGGCTGGCGGGCACCGGCGCCAAGGCGGACGCGCACCTCGCGGTGCACCGCGGCGCCGGCCACGACGTCGTTCTGAAGTTCCTTCGGTCCAAAGACCCCGACGACATCCTCCGCTTCACGCGCGAGGCGATGCTGCTCCAGACCTTCGACCATCCGGCGCTGCCGCGCTTCTACGACCACGCACCGGAGGCCAGCCCGCCGTACATCGCCATGGCGCACGCGCCGGGCCGCCCTGCGGCGCGGCTGTGCTCACCGCCTCGCCTGCGGCCCGCCGAGGTGGCCGCGGTCGGGGTGAAGCTCGCCGATGTGCTCGCCGTGGTGCACGCGCGGGGCGTCCTGCACCGCGACATCAACGCGAACAACGTGCTCATCGATAGCTGCGGCGCGGTGACCTTGCTCGACTTCGGTGCCGCAGAGCTCGACGAAAGTTTTTACGACGTGCCCGCCGGCGAGCGGCGGTATCTGACGCCCCCCGAGGCGCGCGTGGTCATCCCGCACGGCGGCATTGGTACGCTGGCTTGGTCGGCCCCGGAGGTACGTGAGGGCCGGGGCTGGACCGACAAGAGCGACATCTACTCGATGGGCCACCTGCTGTTTCGCCTGCTGACCGGCAAGGTGCCGGTCAAGGGCGCGGACCCGCCGACCTCGCCGCAGGTCCACGCAAGCGCGTGCCCCGAGGACCTCGCGGCGGCGGTCATGAGCGCGTTGCAGGTCAACCCACACCACCGCCCGAGCGCGGACCAGCTCGCCCAGACGCTGCGGGAAGCGCTGGAGAGCGAGGAGGAGGCCCTCGCCCGCGCCGTCGTGGTGGCGCTGCCCGCCGGGCGCCCCGCACTTCGCCTGGTGCCCGCAGGGCCGCAGGTCCGGGCCGGCTGGACGGAGCACCCGCTCCCCGAGGCGACCTCCGATCCCAACCCGCAGGTCCTGGTCGATCCGCCGTCCTTGCCGCTGGCAGCCGTGGACGCCGTGACCGGGCAAGCCCCCTCGCCGGCCCACCCTCGTCGACCACGACCCGCGGTCCTTGCACTCGCCGCCGTTGCGATGACCGTGCTCGCCGGGTCCGGGTGGTGGATGCATGTCGCCGAGCGCCCCCTCACCGAGCCCCCGATGACACCGACGCTGGCCCGGTCAGGGCCGCCTGCACCTGGGCCGAACTCGACGCCCGCCCTCGACGCGTCGCCCCCCAAGGTCATCGCGCCGACGCCCGTGGCGAGCGCCGCCGACCAACTCGCTGCTGCAACCTCGGCGCTGAACGGCTGCGCGCGCATGGCTCACCGCGAGATCCTCGTCGAACTCGCGACCGCGGCAGGCGAACCTCGCTTCACCGCGATCGACATCGTCGGCGACGACGCGGAGGGAACCGCGTGCGTCCGCCGCGAGCTCGAGCGCATCCGCTTCCCCCCGCCCGCCAGCGGTGGCACCCTCGTCAAGGAGTACCGGCCATGATCGCATCGCCCGCGCTGCACCTCCTCGCCGCCCTGGCGATCGCCACGTCATCGCCGGCCGATCCCTCGACCTGCGCCGCGGACGACCTGCAGTGCTCCGCGCCCGCCTTCGCGGCTGCAGCCCGGCGCGCCACGTCCGACGCTCAAAGGGTGCAATACCTGTACTTCGCGCACCGGGCTTATCTGGCCCTGTCCGACAAGCCGCCGAAAGGTCGCGTCGCATCCCGCGATCTGTGCCAGGCCCACCGGCTCCTCGAGCAGGCGCTCGCGCTCCCCGAGACGCCGCTGCGAGGCCGCATCGTCGACTCCGAGCGGGAGACGTTGGCCAGGCTCACCACCAAGAAGGTCCAGTGCAAGGCGCCGAAGTCCGGCATCAAGGACAGGCCGCTCGTCGCGGCCGCAGCTCCGCCGGTCGAGCTGAGATCCGACGCCGCCACGGATGAGCCCTCGACGATCGCGGCCGGGATCGCGGCCCAGCCGCAAACGGACGACGACATCGTGGTCGCTGCATCCAAACTCCCGGACCTGGATAGCTGGCAGCCAACGACGATCCAGCCCGAGCCGGACGCGGACCTGATGCCCGTGGCGGCGCGCCACGTGAAAACCGAACGCCCCGCGAGTGCTCCTAGCCACGGGCGAGGACTCGTGCTCGCGGGCGGGGTCACGCTCGGCGTCGGGGTCGCCCTCACCACGGCAGCCGGCTTCATGGGCCGCCGCATGGTCGACACACGCCGCGAGATCGTCGCCCTCGGCAACAGCGTCGACGGCTACGCGACGACCGACCAGAACACCCAGGACGACGACCTGCGTGGTGACTACCGGGCGACCCAGACCCGGACCCTCGCACTGGCCCTCGCGGGCGGCGCGACCGTCCTCGTGGCCGTGATCCTCACCAGCATCGGCGGGCGCAGGATGGCCCGCGCCGCCTCGCGCACCGCGCTCGTCCCGGCCCCCGGCGGTCTTGTGTTCCACACACGTTTCTAACCTCCCGGGAGCCCCCTATGAACCCCCGTATCCGCTTGCTGTCGTCCATCCTGCCCCTCGGATTCCTCACCGGCTGCCCGCCGCTGCCGCCGGAGCTCGTGACCTGCGAGGAAGCCGACGCGTGCGACACCACCGGCCTCGCCGCCACCAGCGGCGACTGGACACCCACGACGAGCGACGGTGTTCAGACGGTCACGGGCGACAGCCCCGACCCCGACGCCAGCTCCGGCTCCACGGCCCCGGCGGAGGAGACCGGCGACGAGCCCGGCGGCACCACCGATGAGCCCGTGCTGCCGCCGCAGATCGTCGACGGGGTCGTCATCCCCGACTACATCGACGACAACGGCCTGCTGAGCGTCGAGGTCACGGCCGTGAACACCGAGGGCGTATCGATGCTCCTCGACGACGGCGAGCTGATCGAGCTGACGCCGATCCGCCCGGGCCAGTTTCTCGGGCACATTCCAGCATTTACGGGCCTCGACAATGACAAGCACACGGCCATTCTGACGCCCTGGCGCAACATCCTTGTGGGCGAGTCCGTGAACGCCGACTACGTGATCGCCCTGCCGAAGCCCGGCAGCCAGACCCACTGGAAGCCCGACGGACCCGAGGGCAAGGTGGCGGCCATCGCCGTGCTCCCGGACGGGCGCCCCGTCGAGCTCGGCACCTTCCAAGAAATGGGCGCGCCGCGCTGCTACCTGCGCCTCCGCAACAAGCAGGGGATTCAAGAGAAGGCGATGGACTTTGTCCCCCTGCTGGGGTCGGCGCACTGCCGCGCGATCGACCTGAAGATTGACCGCGACACCGGCCGCCTCAATGTCCTTGTGGAGCGCAAGATCGGCGACGACCCGGTGTGGTGGGCTGGCGAGATCTCCGCGTGGGGCAAGGGCCTGAAGAACATCGGCGTCGGCGCGGTGGGCGACACGGCGCTCGCCCTGGCGGCCCGGCCCGACGTCGTCGCGGTCTGCGGCACGCGCACAGTGGCGACGATCGACAAGCTCGATGCGCTCGCGGTGCTACTGCGCCACGGCGAGCCCGCGCAGGTGCGGGTCTTCGACTACCAGGCGAAGGGCAAAGACCCGCACTGGTTTGCGGAGAGCGCGAATGACTGCACTTTCGCGGGAGACACGCTCGTGCTTGTCGGCGCGGCGTGGGGCGAGCACGACGCGGATCCCAAAAAAGTACGGGACCGCCTCATGATCATCGAGTCCGACCTCGCTGCTGTCGCTGACGATGCGACGTGGGCCGTGGCCGGGCTCGACCAGGGTGTCCAGACCCGGGCCCTCGCGCTCGACCTCGACGATCAGGGCCGCTACCTCCTCGCCGGCTACACTTGCTTTGATACCTGCGAACCAGTCGGCGAGGTCCGGGTCTATGCGCCCGGCGGCAAGCTCGTCACGCACAACTCGCTCGGCCCACTCGGATCGGCCTCGTTCGGCCCACACGGCATCGCGTGGAGCCCCGCCGGCTACGCCGTCGTCGCCATGGGCGGGCAGGACAACCAAACGGTCGTCTTCAAGGTCCAGGCAGTGATCCCTGGCGTCGCCTTGCCACCCTGGACCTTCATCCCGAACGACAAGAAAGGGCCCCAGATGGCGCTCGCAGTGGCGGTCGGGCCCTACGGGGAGGTCTACGCCGGGGGCATCGGCGCCGCCGACCAGGCCGCGTTCGCCCGCGTCGGCAGCTGAGAGAGCCCGGGCTCACCCCGGCGGCGGCGTGAAGCCGGCGCACGCGGTCTCGACGAGGCTCGCGGCCTTGGCGAACGCCGGTCCATAGTCGGGGGCCAGAGAATCCTCAAGGTGGTGGTACGGGAACATCTTGGCCAACGTGCCGATCCGGTCGTAGGGCTCCCACTGGCTCTCGGTATTCAAGATGCTGAACATCACCACCGACTTGTCGTCACCGTGCTTGGCATCGATCACGGTCTGGGCCCACTCGGCCGGCGTCCCTTCCGAGCCATAATCTCCGACCGTGGCGATGAACGTCACCATCAACAGCGCGTCCTTGCGGAGAAAGCCGTTGTTACAGCCGCCCGGGTCGTTGATGTTCGACTGCATCGCCGCCGTGAGCGCTTGGCCCAGCAAGCCGTAGCCGCTGGCTCCGACCGTGGCGATGCACTTGAAGGTCTCCTCAAGGTCGCTCTGCCCCTTCACGAGGTAGCGGCGGCCGCCGTCGATCGGGCACGGTTTGTTAGGTGCGGAGTAGCCGGCGGGAAATACCGTGCCCGCCCCCCAGGCCCAGTCACACGCGGTCACGAGGTCAAGGTCCTGGCACGGATAATTTGGAACACCGCAGCACGGCATACCCTGTAAATCCGCGTTGCCCCACTTGCAACAGGGCTCGCCGACCTTGCAGGCGAGATTTGGGCAGACGGAGTTGCACGAAAGGCTGCCCCAGCCCGTGTCGTTGTTATTATCCTCACCATCGCCGTCCACCACCATGATGTGATAGTCAAAGTCGGCGATTTCGCCTGGATCGTATCGATGAACTGAGGGAACGCCGCCGCGAGCTGCGCCTGCCGATACTGCATGTTCCCATTTCGCGCGATCATAAAAAGGAAGTCGATCTTCCCCTTGCACCCGACCGGCGAGTCGTTGCCGAAGTCGGGTATATCCCCGAGGTCTCCGACAGGCCCGGATGTCGAGCCCGCGCTCCCGCTGGCTGAGCCGCTGTCCTCGCCCGTGCTCGTCCCCGAGCTCCCCGAGCTCCCCGAGCCGGATGAGCCGCTTCCAGTCGACACCGCGGGCGCAGTCGTGACGTCCGGCATCGAACCGAACCCGGTGTGGCCGGGCGGCGCCTGGCAGGCGCCGACCAGCAAGAGCGCCAGGATGAAGCGGGTGCCCACGTCCGCACCGTAGCGCAGATTCGCCCCAGGATCCACGGGCCGGGCCTCACGGCGGGCCGCGCGGCTTCCTCCCGGGCCAACTGCTCGACCGGGCGCACCGTCAACCTCCCGCGCCCAGGGCCCAGCGGCGATGGTGCAGGCGTCGGACCAGGGGGCTGAGCTTCGCCAGGATCAGCAGGGCCGCGCGCGAGGCACGGTCGCTCGGCAGATGCGGGAGAAATCCACGGTGGTGAAGCTCGGCGACGAGGTCGACCCAATTTCCCGTGATCGGAAGAGCCCCGCGCTTGTGTGCCTGGCGAATGGCACCCCAGAGCTCGACCGCGGTCGCTGTTCCCGTCAGCCGTGGGGGGATCGCCGTTTCGACGGCCGTGAAATGGCGCTGGAGCTCTTCGGCCGAGGCATCGGGCGCGAGCGCGAACCGAGGCATCGGCTGCTCGGCGGGCTCGGCGGGCTCGGCGGCAGGCTCCGGGGGTTCGGGCCCGCGCGTGTCGGCCGCGTCGGCCGACGACGGAGGGGCCGCTTGGCTGGCGAGCACCGGGGGCGGAGGATGGCCCTCGCCGGCCTGGACGACGGTCGGGGTGGCAGGCAGCCCGGCCGACCCGGCCGACCCGGCCGACCCGACGTCGGGTCGCGTGGTTGGCCAGGGAGTGGCGTGGGCAAGCCAGGCTCCGGCGTCAAAATCGGGCAACGCACGCATCTCGAGCTTCACCGCGGACTCGAGGTGGCCGGCGGTGTGCGCCAGGATGACGGCGGTCGATGCGTCCGGACACGAGAGCAGTAACTCTTGCGCCCCGATCCGCGCACGCGCGAGCAGCGGGCGCCAGGCCGTGAACTCCCAGGATCGCCGCTTCCCCTCGGCCTGCACCCAGAGGGACGGCGCACAACGCGGCGTGCGCTCCAGCGAATCGAGCGCCGCGGGGAGGTGGTCCGGGTTGATGCGGACGACCCACAGATTGTTGAGCGTGCCATCGCGTGCGATGAAAAAGAACGCCGCGAGATCCTCGCGCAGCAGCTCGAAACGCAGCTCCACGTCGCCAGCGAGCCGTCTGCCGCGTCCGCATGCAATCGGGCCCATGGTTCGTCAGGATGCCGCGGGCCGCCGAACGGCCCCTCGACGCGGACGATGCGCTCCGCCGTCTCTTCCAGGTCCTCACGCCACCTCATGCTCACGTGCTCGCGGCCCCAGCCCTCCGGCCATTCGATGGATAGCTCCCATGTATCGCCGGTCACCCACTCGAGCACGAGGCGCTCACCGCCCGGGCGCTCGAGGATATGGCGGCACCGATCATCCGGCGCCCACGTCTCTTCCCAGCTGCGCTCGGCCTGCTGCTGAGCGACCCAGCCCGCTACAAGTGCCTCTCTGCACCTGCTCGCCAGCCAGCATCCGCGAGCGCAGCCTCGATCGCATCAACGTCCATAGTCATCGCTTCACCGACGGACGACGCCGGTGGGGGAGGTGGGTACCAGTGCCGTCTCGGCGGGCGCCAGCGCCAACGTCACGGGCCGGCTCGATCCAGCCTCCAGGCGAAGGAGGGCCTCACCGACCGTGACGTTCTCGTCGCTCGTCACCAGGAACGCCACGAGGATCTCGCCGACGTTGCAGAGACCCTCCTCGGCCACGGCGATCGCGTTCTTGAGCAGATGGAGGACGCCTCGATGGAGGCGTCTGAACTTCTTGTCAGGGTTCCTGAGCGTTTCGGGGCGTGGATGTCGATCTTGTAGAGGCGTCCTTCGATGCGTAGATATAGCCGTGACTTCCGCCCGCCGAGCGCCACCCATTCGACGTTGGTGATGTCGAGGTCGGGTCTGGCCAGGAGGGCGTGAATCTCCCCCCTGGTGTCGGCGGCAGAGATTTCGGTCGAGCTATAAGACGGGCGCTTTCGGATCGCGGTTTTGGCTGAGGATGTCATCTCAATGTCCGACAATCGCCGGCCTCGCGGCGAAGGTCAATCGCGCGATGGACGCACGCGGACGGCCCGACGAGCTGATGGGCGGGGCCGCGATGGGCGAGGCCGTCCAGGTCGGTGATGCGCTCGTGGATCAGGCCGGTGCGACCGAGCCTCGCGCGCGAGGATATGCGGCAAGATCCGCGCCGCGCCAAATGGAACATGACCTCAGGGACAGATCGAGCGGCGCCCTGAAACGTCATGCGGCGCGTGGGGCATCCCGTCTGGGCCGCCGCGACGAAACCGGATGCCTGGCGCTGAGCATCGCGTTACGCGGGCCGGCGTGAACCGTGATGCGGCCCGCCGAGGATGGCGTATCCGGGCGCCGGGATGAAGCGTGATCCTTGGGGCCCGGCATCGCGGGTCGCCGTGGCGGGCTGCAGCGACAGACTCGGCGTGTGGGGTGGCGGAACATGAAGCGCGAAACGAGGCGTGCAGTTTACCTTTCCCTGGCGGCAAGCTCGCGGTACGATCGCGGCGATGGATGAAGCCAGGGGCCCAAGTGGCGGATGAGTGCCTCGCGGGATGGGGTACGCTGCGGGCATCGATGGGGTCGTGAGGCGGTACCGTGCGTACGTCGATGCCCGCCGAGATTTGGCGCTCAAATGGCGCCCCGACCCGACACAATCTGCGGCCCTGGTGGGTGAGCGGGCGGTCCATCCTGGTGGCCACTTCTCCCTCGAGGTCGGTGCCTCCGGCCTGGGCCGACTTGTGCACCTGTGGCCTGGCTGGGGCCGTCGCACAATTGGCACCGGCAGTCCAGACCAACTGCGTTCGGATGCGCTCCGCATGCTCCGCGCCGGGGGGCCCTTCGGCGGGCCCACGACCGCGCGGACAGGCGAGCGCATCGTTCAACTCACGGGGCTCCACGGTGGGGTGCGCCGACCGCTCTCGGATGGGAGCGAGGTTCGCTTGCACCACCTGGAGGAGACGTCCCTGCGCGTGCGAATCTGGCCCGACGGAAATCGCACACGAGCCAGCGACGGGTGCCCCGGAGGATGACGGCAAGATGATCGAGGACGACGCCGAGCACATCCTCTCCTCGGCTCGACGCAAACGCCCTGGATCTTCGCAGATTTGCATCCGCTCATTGGTGCACTGCGCGCCTCCCTATCATTTGTTGCTCTGCCCACTCAGGCAGAGCTGATCGTCGCGATCGCCGTGCAGAGCCTTGGATACGGGCACATGGTCGGGAGTTGAGGCGATATCCGGGCCCTCGATTACGTGCCCTGGCTCGAAGACCTACGGCCGGCCTGGCCCGCGAGAAAGCAAAGGCCGCGGCGGAGAAAGCCGCGAGGGAGTCCGCGCCGTCGGCGAAAGCCCCGGGAGGCGTCCGCAGCGGCGTCGACGAAGGCCGCAGCGCCGCCCCGGCGGCCGATCGGGAGAGACCCCCGCGAGGAAGCGACCGCGGACAAGCCAGGGCCCGAAGCGAAGCCCGCTGCGACGATACCGGAGGTACGCCCGGCCGGCGCGAGCGACGTGTACGTCTCGGCCGGCGCTCGCAGAAGCCGTGACCCGGCACCTCGCTAACGTGGCCCCGGCGTTGCCCTCGGGCGTGCTCGGGGCAGCATTCGCGGTCGAGCTACTTCGCGCCCTCGAGGCCGCTGTGCTCAGCGACCAACCCACCTGACCGGCAAGACGATCGAGCTCTTCGCCCGCCTGCACAAGAAGGGCTTTCTCTCGTCGATTCCGGCGGACCAGGCCGGTCGGCCGCCCTTAAACTGCTCGCCGACCGCACGCCGCTCGTCCGCCGGCTCCACTACCGCCGCTGGTGCTTTGCGTTCGGCGACATTCACGAGCCTGCGTCCGTGCCGCGCGGGCGGCTCGGCGTGATCGCGGCCGAGTGAGCTTGCTCCCGGAAGCCGGCGCTCAGGGGCCGAAGGCGCCGAGTCGTCCCAGCCGCGTTCGCCGCGCGTCCACCGTCTCGCAGCTCGAGACCACCGCACGCGGGCGTCGGGCGCGGGGTCGCAAGCGTGCGGCAGCGGGGACACGCCCGCGGCCGGGCCGCGGCCGAACCAGGCGCGCGGTTTGCGTACGATGGCCGACCGCGGCTGATCGGCTGACCAAACTTGCCGCGGCCGAGGTGCGGAACCGCTGAACGGGCGCTCATTCTCGGTCGCATAAAATGGTGCGATTTTGGTTTGTCAGCCGCAGACGGACACCGCCGTCTTTGCCTGCCGTATTCGGCAACGTGACGATGCTGGAGCTCCCAGACGATTCGCAGGCCGATCTTGAGCGAGCTTCACTCCAACATTCCGCGCTGAAATGCGCAACGAGTCCACCTTTTCGTCTCCCAGGTTGCCCTTCGTTATGACCTCGGTTTGCCCTTCGTTATGACCTCGGTTTGCCCTCGTGATGACCTCGGTTGCCCTCGTGATGACCTCGGTTGCCCTCGTGATGACCCTCGGTTGCCTCGTGATGACCTCGGTTGACCCTTGGTCGCCCCTGGCCGTCTTCCCGAATCATCGTCCGGCACCTGGCGTGGCTCACGATCCGCCTGCTGTGCCGTCATGGCTGCGGATTGGCGGACCGCCTGCTCGTGCTGGACGGGACCTTGCATCGGCGATGATGACGGTCCTCGGCGGCCAGCTCCTCAGGGCGCACCTGGACGTGCAGTGGCGTGTGATCTCCAGATCGGCACCCGGGCGCGGCTACGAGCCCGGCCTGCCGGGACAACCCAAAGTGGCCGTCGCCGCCTTCGGCCATCGCCGGCCTCTTGCCGCGAATCCCGGGCTGGCCCGCGCGAGCGTCAGCCCGCACGCCTCGGAAACTTCTTGCCCGCGTGGTCCGCATCTGTGAACGTGCGGCTGTGAGCGGATCCAGCAGCAGCGCCGACGACGACGCGAAGAGGCCTGACCAGCACCCCGTCGCGCCCGTGGCTCACGACCTCGACCTGCTCGACTTGCCCGAGGACGGCGCCGGGCGGTGGTTGTGACCGACCCCGACCAGCCGGAGGGCACGGACCTCGGCCAGGTGCTTCGCGCGCATCCCTTTTGCGCGATCGTGATAGCGTCCGCCCATGCAATCGCAACGACGAGCACGGGTGATCTCCCGCGGATGGGTGCAGGCGGTGCTGCTTGTGGCCCTGTTCGGCCTCGGTGCTCGGCTTCATCGCCTCGCACCTACCAGGCTGAGCCGCCGATCCTGAGCGCGTGACTCCGCCCACCGGCGAGTCTCGCTTCACCGGCGAGGATTGAACCGTCCGGGTCGGCAGGGAGGTGTTCCTGCGCAATGGCATCATGCACATTGGTTTGATTTCGCCACGGCGCCTACCTCGGCCCCGACTTCACCGCCGATTACCTCCACCAGCGGGGCCCTTCGATGTCGAAGCAGCATGCTAGCGGCGGACGCCCACCGGCTCACGGTCGCCGACTTTCACCAATCGCTACGATGCGAGCACTGCACCTTCGCGGAATACTCGGCATTGACCATGCCCGTCGCCAGCTCGAGCGCACTATCACCAATTCTCGCTTTGACCTGGCAGGCAGTGGCTGCGGCCGGTGCGATCGCTGACCCGGAGGGACACCCGGTGCCTGGACTGCGTACTTCTGCCTGAGGCGCGGACGGCGACCGCCGCCGGCCCGGCCAGCAAATTCACTCGTACACCATTGACGGCTGCCCTGGAGGCGCAGTCGACAACGGCCCGACGGCCGACATCATTGTCTGAGCGTTCTGCTGGTCGCCCTGCTGGCCGGGATCGGCGCCGCTGGCCGCGTTTGGCAGCTGGGACTGGCTCGGATATTGGCACGGCCGCGAGAGCGCTGCAAGCCGTCCTTTCAGGCGCCTGACAGCGGTCGCCCTGACCCTCGCAGAAGGCCACCGCCGGGTTCTTCTTCATCATGGCAACGATGTTCCTGCTCCAGGCCGTGTGCTCGCACCCTGACCCAGCATTACCGCACCGAGCTCGGCGGGCAGCTTAGATCCGCGTCGATCATCTGCTGCCTTACAATGTCGCCCGCACCTGGCACGTCCAGCTCCCAATCTTCTGGGTCGTGACTCCGTTCCCTGGTCATGGCATCTTCCTGGCGCTGATGATCGCCGCCCAGCCGCGCGAGCCGCGCGGCCAGCACGCGCTCACCTACCTGCGCTCGGCGCCCTCGCGTGGTCGTCGGCGGCAGCCTGCCTGGCGAGCCGGGCCGGGATCCACGGTGGTTCGGCGACCTGTATTGTGGTCTGGCATGCAAGGCTTCGAGCACCTCGACCTTTCGGCCGCTTCTGGCAGGTCCTGCTGACCGGCGGGATGTTCTTCTGTCGCCATCCTGTGGCGCACCATGCGTCAGCGGCTCGCCGTCGAGCACCATGCCGGCCCATGCGCCGTGGTTCTTCTTCGCCGTCTTGGCTCCATGGCCCGGTACGTTACCGTCGGCCTGCTGGCTCACCCGCGCGCCAGCTTCGTCGCGTCGCCGACTTCGCGCTTCATCGTCGGCGAACTTGTGGGTCGAGGACTTCGAGCTGTTCACCACGGTGATGGTTTCGCCAGCATGTTCGTCCTGCTCGGCGTGGTCCGCGAGCGCATCGCGCTGACCGTCATCTTCGTCGACATTGTGTTGCACAGCGCCGGCGGCGTGATTTGGCACCGCGCACCACCTGTACTTCAACGGCGAGCCGGTTGAGGTGCTCGCGCTCGGCGCCTTCTTCTCGGCCCTGGAGGTCATCCTGCTGACGCTGCTGACCGCCGAGGCGGAGCTTTTGCAACCTGGCGCCCAGCAGGAGGCCCGCTCGGACTTCCACCCCCTTCCCGCACGCAGTGGGGTGCCGGCGTTCCGGGTCGCCGTCGGCTTCGGGAACTTCGTCGGCGCCGGCATCTTCGGCTTCCTCGTCAACCTGCCGATCGTCTCCTACTACGAGATCGGCATCCGCGCTGACGCCAACCACGCCCACGCCGCCGCGATGATGGGCGTACGGCATGCTTGCGGTCGGCTTCATGCCAAACTTGCCTGCGCTACCTGGCGTGCCCGAGGCGCGCTGGTCCGACCGCATGGCGAAGATCAGCTGTGGTCGTTTCAACCTGGCCTGCGGGATGGCCTGGTCACTCCCTGCTGCCGCTCGGCATCCTTCAGCCTACCACTCGGTCAGCGCCGGTTATCATGCGGCCCGCGCTTCGAGTTTATCACCTCGATCTCTGATTTGCGGATCGAGGTCGTGCGGCTGCCCGGCGACCTGCTC
>NZ_JADJNN010000036.1 GCF_016714285.1 Nannocystis sp.
TGGGATCGCGGATGATCGCCAGATCCGGGAGATCGGAGAAGCCGACGGAATCTCCTGATCGTGGCGCAATGAGAGCACGACATCCACGCATCCGGCCCCGGCTAACAGATCGTAAGTGCGCCGGGCCAGCGAGCGACCATCCGGGTGGATCAGCGCCGCCTTGTCCGTGCCCATGCGGGTGCTGCGCCCGCCGGCGAGGACGAGCCCATACAGCGGTTGGGAGGGGGCGGTCATGGCGCGAAATGGTAGTCGCCGGACTTGCCTCCGGTTTTTGGACACTAGGTGAAGATTCTGGATGCGGATCGCCTTGTTCAGCGCCTTGCACATGTCATACACGGTTAGAGCCGCGACGGATGCGCCGGTCATGGCCTCCATTTCCACGCCGGTTTTGGCGGTGGTGGCGACCTCGCAGCGAATCAGCACGCCGGTATCGTCCGGGGGATTTCAAAGCCGCAGTGTTCGACGGGCAACGGGTGGCAAAACGGGATGAACGCTGGTTTTCTTCACCGCCATGGTGCCTGCGATGATGGCGGTTTGGAATACCGGACCTTTGGGGCCCTGGAGATCATGGTTTGAGAATCGCGCGAGGATTTCGGCTCCGAGTTCCACCGGACAGCGGCTACCGCGCATCGCTTGTTAGCCTGCTTGCCGGAAACGTCCACCATCGTCGGAAGACCGTCGCGGACATGGGTGAAATCCTGGTTTTCGGGTTCTGTCATGGGTGGTTAGGTCCAAGGGGTGAATGGCAGTGACGATGGTCCCACGGGACCGGGAGGGACGGTGACAAAGCCACTGCTTTTGAGCAAGCCAATGAAGTCCCCGCTGTTGCCGGTGGGTGCGGGCCGTGCGCAGTCACCAACCCCAACGCGACCGGAAGGTGGTGGGTCATGCCGGGAAGGCTGCGGACTGGCTCGGCGAGCGTCACAAGCCGGGGCGGCGGCAGTGGCATGCCCATGGACACGGCGAGCACGGGAAGCACCAAGGCATGCAGGCCGGTTAGGGCGGACACAGGGTTACCCGGCAGCGCCACGACGATTTGTCCAGACGGACCCAACCAGCAACCCGCCGGCTTTCCAGGGCGCTGGGCGATGCCATGAAAGAGCTTTTCACAACCGAGAGAATCCAATAAATCCGGCACGAAGTCGTGCGCCCCTGGAGACCGCGCCGGTCAGCAAAAGCCAATCGTGATCCGCCAGAAAGGTCCGCACCAGTTGGCGCTGCTCCGGGGCATCGCTGATCGTTCCCGTTTTCGCGGGTGGAATTCCGAACGCCGGAGGGCACAAGCGATCGCGTGGGCATTCGATTGGCGGATCTGGTGGGGGGCCGGTGTTTCATCGACTTGAATCGATTCATCGCCGGTGGCGAGCACGGCGATTCTAGGCAGCCGCGAAACTCGATCCATGCGGCACCGCAGGAGGCGGCGATTCCTATTTCACGGCAACCGAGGCGAACTCCCCCCGCCAACAGCCGGTCCCCGGCGCGGGCGTCCGACCCAGCCCAGTGGATAAACCGTCCGGCCTGAGGCTCAAAGGAATCGTCCACCATGATCTCCTCGCCGCTGCGCACCACATCCTCCACCGGAACGATGCAATCCGCTCCAACGGGCATGGGAGCGCCAGTCATTATTTCCAAACACGAGCGGGTTCTCTCCGGCAGACAGGCCGTTGCCCGCCCGGCCGGTGCGCTGCCGCTGATCAGGGAAACGGCGCCCCTGCGCGAAATCGGAGGCCCGCAGCGCGAATCCATCCATCATCACCCGGTCAAAGGGCGGAGAATCCCGGTCGGCGCTGATCTCCTGCCGCAGCACCCGACCGGCCGCATCTTCTATTCCGGACGCGCTCGGTGGCCAGCACGCTGGTGTGCTTCAGCAGCAAATCAAATGCTTCGCGAAACGGGATCATTTTGGGAACGGTTGAATAGGGAGAACGCAAGGATGGGAAGGCGTTGGCAGCACCGCCTGAAGCATCGCTCCTTCCGCTGCGGGCACGGTTGCCTTTCGACGATCGATCCAAGTGTATAACACCGGATCGAGGAACAACACAACCAGCAATCCGACGGCCAGCCCGCCGATGGCTGCAGTGAGTTTGGCCGCTCACCTTGCCCCCGCCACCGCGAAGCTGGCCACCCAATCCTCATATGGTGATCTGTCACCGCCAGGCCTCGTCGGCGCTGCGCTGCGGATCCTGACCGGCGCCAACATGTCCGGGCGGGGACCGAGACACGACCCACAGTGCCGACGTCGTTTATGCCGAATTGCTGCCGAGCTTGTTTCAGCTCGCGGCCGGTTCCTTCTTTATCGAGCTGGCCCATGAGCCAGATCGCGAGCGAGTGCTCAGACTCGTCCGCGAGTGCGTGCGCCCCGGCCAGCGCGTCTTCGTCGGCGTCATCGACCCCTCGGTCCCCGCGTCGAGACACCCGAGGAGGTCCGCGACCGGGTGCTGGAGGCGGCCCGTTTCATCCCCTGGACCAGCTCGGCACCACCGACGATTGTGGGTTTGCGCCGTTTAGCGACGACCGCTCGACCAGCCGCTCGACCGCCTTCGCCAAGATCCGGGCGCGCGTCATCGGCACCGAGATGGCCGCAGAGGCGCTGGGGCTGCCGTGAGCAGCCAGGACTCTGCAGACCGCGTGCGGGAGTCCGCGCTGCAGACCGCGAGCAGCATCCTCTCGCTGCAGCGCCGGGTCGACGAGGAGATCCGCGCCCTCAACAAGGCGCTGCAGCAACGCAGCGAGGAGCTGGCGACGGCCAACATCGAGCTGCAGCGCCAGACGGAGACGGCTCACGCGCAAGCCCGTGATGTCGAGGTGTTCCGCATCGCCTTCGATTCCTCCGGAAGCGGGATGCTGCTGGTTTCGCCGGACCTGCGCATCTCCCGGGTAAATGCCGCGTTCTCCGAGTTCATCGGGCATCCCATGGATGCGCTGTATACGCGGAGCATCGCGGACTTCATGCTGCCCGCGGATCTCGAGGTGACCCGACGTGGTGTCCTGCTCCTGCTGCGCGGTGACGTCGCCACCCTGCACCTCGAGTACCCGCACAAGCACGCCTCGGGGCGCCCCGTCTGGGGCTCGGTCACCAGCGCAGTCGTGCGCGACACCGACGGCACCCCGCTGTATCTCATCGTTCAGATCCAGGACATCTCGGGCCGCATACAGGCCGAGGCGGAGAAGCGCCAGCTCGAGGCGCAGCTGCTGCAGGCGCAGAAGATGGAGGCGCTGGGCACCCTCTCTCGGGCGGCATCGCCCACGACTTCAACAACATCCTCGCCGCGATCCTCGGCAACGCCGAGCTCCTGCAGGAGCGGCTCATGGGCGACGTACAGGCCAGCGAGACCACGCAGGAGATCACGGACGCGGCCGCGCGTGGCGCCGAGCTGGTCCGCCAGATCCTCACCTTTAGCCGACGCAGCGAACGGCGGCTGACGCCGATTCGGCTCGAGATCGTCATGGCTCAGTCGCTGCGGATGCTGCGCGCGGCGCTGCCTGCCGCCATCGAGATCAGCTCCGATCTGCGCGACCCGGGCGGGACGTGCATGGCCGATGCCACGCAGATCCAGCAACTGCTCACCAACCTGGCAACCAACGCCTGGCACGCCATGGAGGCGCGCGGAGGGACCCTGTCGGTGCACCTGTGCCCTGTGGAGATCGACGCCGACACGGCGCGAAAGGTCCCGGACCTGCGAGCGGGTCCCTATGCGAGGATCCGCGTGTCGGATACCGGTGAGGGCATGGACGAGGAGACCCTCGCACATATCTTCGAGCCGTTCTTCACCACCAAGCCCGCGGGCAGAGGCACCGGCCTGGGACTATCCGCGGTCTATGGTATCGTCCATCATCACGGTGGTGCGATCCACGTATTGAGCAGGCCGGGGCAGGGCGCGACCTTCGAGATCGTCCTGCCGACCATCGCGGCGCAGACCGTTGTGCCCGTCGCAAAGCCAGCCCGGACCCGGCCGGGGTCCGGTGAGCGGATCCTGGCCGTCGATGACGAACCGGCCCTCGTTCGCGTCATGGTCAGGCGACTGACGCTCCTCGGATACTCGGCCCGGGGCACGTCGAGCCCCGAGGAGGTTCCGGCCCTGCTCGCGCAGGAAGACTTCGACCTGGTGATCACCGACTTCAACATGCCCAAAATGAATGGCGTCGAGCTGGCCCGACGATTACACGCGCTCCGCCCCGATCTCCCCATTCTCGTGATGAGCGGCTATACCGCCCCGGTCGACCCGTCCCAGGCGTCCGCGAGGTGCTCGAGAAGCCGATCTCGCAGGACGCGTTCGCGGAGAAGATCGGCCTCGCGCTCCAGCGGTCGCCCGCGGATCCTGCCCGGCGTTGACAGCCCGCGCCCCGGTGAAGCCGGGACCTGCCGCGAGCACGAATGAGATGGAGGTGCAGTGGCTCTCGACCTTGCTCACTGGGCCACCGGCGAGCACCTGACTGCCTCCGGGCGCGCTCGGGGAGGCTGACCTCGGGCGGCTCGCCGGAGCGCTTGTGGTGGGCCAGGCGGTCCGTGAGCGCAGGCGGTCGGGGTTGGCGTCCTTGGCCCGCGCGGCCGCGTCGGTGCGGCGGGCCGCCTCGCGGGCGACCTTCGAGGGCGGCCCACTGGGCCGTGCGAGGGGTCAGGCGGGCGAAACGGCGCCGTGGGGCTGCCCGCCCTCGACGACTTCAAGCAGTTCGACGCCCCGATGCCGCTCCGTGAGCTCGTGATCGTCGACCCGGCGAGTCCCTGCGTCGGCATGAGCGTCGCGGCCGTGCTCGCCGAGGCGAACCTCGCGCTCGGCAGTTGCGCCGCGCAGCTCCCCGCAGGCGCGCTCAGCGACTGCGCCGCGATGATCAACGAGTCCTTCGTCGACGGTGAGGCCGCTGGCGAGGCGCTCTGCAGCGATCGCCTGGCGCCCCCCGAGTCCCGGCCTCGGACGCCGACGCCGACGCCGTGCGAGCCCGACAAGTGCGAGCTATGCGTGGGAGACAGCGAACTGCCCGACGGCTGCGACCAGGCGGGCTGTGAAGAGGTGACGTGGCCTGCGACAACGGCATCTGTCCAGACGGCCTGTACTGCGCGACCGGATGCTGTCTGCCGAGCCCCGGCTGACCCGCTCGCCAGCGCCGCCATATCGTCGGCGTCACACCGACGACTCCGCTCGCCCGTTCGGCGAGGGTCCGCGCTCACCTGCGCGGCTCAGGTCCCTCGCTGAAAGGGACCCGTTCAGGAAAAGCACCGGGACTGCTCCTGGGAGCACTGGTCCATTTCAGGGTTGATTTCTCGTGCGACCTCTTCCCTTATGGACCGCGGAGGTGCGCATGAGCGACAGCGACCGGGGCGACGGGCCAAAGAAGTGCCTCGGGGGTCGTTATGACCTACTGGACCGCGTCGGCATCGGCGGCGGGCTGTGGTCGTGCGGGCGCGCGACCGGCAGATCCACCGGCTCGTCGCGGTCAAGCTGCTGCGCTCGCAGGACACGGACCCTCCGGTGCCGCTTCGCCCGCGAGTCCATGGTGCTCGCCGGCATGGATCATCCCGCGATTGTGCGGGTCCTGGCCCACGACAGCGACGGGGATGAACCCTACACCGTCCTCGAGCTGATCGAGGGCCCGGACCTCCGGCGAGCATCTGGCCGGGTCCGGTCCGCTGCCGTGGCGGCAGGTGCTGCAGATCGGCATCCAAATCGCCGACGCCCTGGACGCCGCCCACCGCCAGGGCCTGGTTCACCGGGACGTGAAGCCGGCGAACATCATGTTCGCCGACGCCGACGATCGCCTGCACGTGAAGTTGATCGACTTCGGGATCGTCCGGGTCTCCGAAGTTTATCGGCTCCCGACCGGGGCGGTGCGACCCCGGCCGACCGGCATGGGCAAGGCGCTGGGCACCCCGGGCTACCTGCCGCTGGAGGCCGGCCTCGTCGAGCCGAATCCCAGCTTCGACGTGTTCGGACTCGGCGCTACGCTGTACCAACTGCTGACTGGGGCCCTGCCCGAGGAGCCCCTCCAGTCGCTGCGCGAGGCGCAGCCTGGTTGTGACGCGCCGGACGACCTGGAGCGCGTCCTGATCGCCGCGCTGGCGCTCGAGCCCGAGGACCGCACACGAACCGCGGCCGAGCTGGGGCGCGCGCTCGAGGCAGTGCTCGCGGCGCACCCGGAGCGCGGCACGCCCTCGACGCGGATCGATGGCCGCTATGAGCTGATCGGGCTGGCGGGCACCGGCGCTAGGCGGACGCGCACCTCGCGGTGCACCGCGGCGCCGGCCACGACGTCGTTCTGAAGTCCTTCGGTCCAAAGACCCTGACGACATCCTCCGCTTCACGCGCGAGGCGATGCTGCTCCAGACCTTCGACCATCCGGCGCTGCCGCGCTTCTACGACCACGCACCGGAGGCCAGCCCGCCGTACATCGCCATGGCGCACGCGCCGGGCCGCCCTGCGGCGCGGCTGTGCTCACCGCCTCGCCTGCGGCCCGCCGAGGTGGCCGCGGTCGGGGTGAAGCTCGCCGATGCTCGCCGTGGTGCACGCGCGGGGCGTCCTGCACCGCGACATCAACGCGAACAACGTGCTCATCGATAGCTGCGGCGCGGTGACCTTGCTCGACTTCGGTGCCGCAGAGCTCGACGAAAGTTTTTATGACGTGCCCGCCGGCGAGCGGCGGTATCTGACGCCCCGAGGCGCGCGTGGTCATCCCCGCACGGCGGCATTGGTACGCTGGCTTGGTCGGCCCCGGAGGTACGTGAGGGCCGGGGCTGGACCGACAAGAGCGACATCTACTCGATGGGCCACCTGCTGTTTCGCCTGCTGACCGGCAAGGTGCCGGTCAAGGGCGCGGACCCGCCGACCTCGCCGCAGGTCCACGCAAGCGCGTGCCCCGGAGGACCTCGCGGCGGCGGTCGCGAGCGCGTTGCAGGTCAACCCACACCACCGCCCGAGCGCGGACCAGCTCGCCCAGACGCTGCGGGAAGCGCTGGAGAGCGAGGAGGAGGCCCTCGCCCGCGCCGTCGTGGTGGCGCTGCCCGCCGGGCGCCCCGCACTTCGCCTGGTGCCCGCAGGGCCGCAGGTCCGGGCCGGCTGGACGGAGCACCCGCTCCCCGAGGCGACCTCCGATCCCAACCCGCAGGTCCTGGTCGATCCGCCGTCCTTGCCGCTGGCAGCCGTGGACGCCGTGACCGGGCAAGCCCCCTCGCCGGCCCACCTCGTCGACCACGACCCGCGGTCCTTGCACTCGCCGCCGTTGCGATGACCGTGCTCGCCGTGTCCGGGTGGTGGATGCATGTCGCCGAGCGCCCCTCACCGAGCCCCCGATGACACCGACGCTGGCCCGGTCAGGCTCGCCTGCACCGGGCCGAACTCGACGCCCGCCCTCGACGCGTCGCCCCCAGGTCATCGCGCCGACGCCCGTGGCGAGCGCCGCCGACCAACTCGCTGCTGCAACCTCGGCGCTGAACGGCTGCGCGCGCATGGCTCACCGCGAGATCCTCGTCGAACTCGCGACCGCGGCAGGCGAACCTCGCTTCACCGCGAAGGAGTACCGGCCATGATCGCATCGCCCGCGCTGCACCTCCTCGCCGCCCTGGCGATCGCCACGTCATCGCCGGCCGATCCCTCGACCTGCGCCGCGGACGACCTGCAGTGCTCCGCGCCCGCCTTCGCGGCTGCAGCCCGGCGCGCCACGTCCGACGCGCAAAGGGTGCAATACCTGTACTTCGCGCACCGCGCTTATCTGGCCCTGTCCGACAAGCCGCGCAAAGGTCGCGTCGCGTCCCGCCATCTGTGCCAGGCCCACCGGCTTCTCGAACAGGCGCTCGCGCTCCCCGAAACGCCGCTGCGGCGGCGTATCGTCGACTCCGAGCGGGAGACGTTGGCCAGGCTCACCACCAAGCAAGTCCAGTGCAAGGCGCCGAGGCCTGGCCACAAGGACAGGCCGCTTGTTGCCGCCGCAGATTCGCCGGCCGAGCTGCGATCCGACACGGCGACGGATGAGCCCTCCACGATCCCGGCCGGGATGGCGACCGAGCCGCAAACGGACGACGACATCGCGGTCGCGGCGTCCAGACTCGCGGACCTGGACGGCAGGCCGACGACGACGGTCCATCCCGAGCCGGACGCGGACCTGATGCCCGTGCCAGCGCGCCGCGTGAACACAGAGCGCCCGGCGAGTGCGCCTCGCCCGGGGCGAGGACTCGTGCTCGCTGGCGGGGTCACGCTCGGCGTCGGGGTCGCCCTCACCACGGCAGCCGGCTTCATGGGCCGCCGCATGGTCGACACGCGCCGCGAAATCGTCGCCCTCGGCAACCGCGTCGACGGCTACGCGACGACCGACCAGAACACCCGAGACGACGCCCTGCGTGGTGACTACCGGGCGACGCAGACCCGACTCGCGCTCGCGCCGCGGGCAGCGCGACCGTCCTCGCGGCCGTGATCCTCTCCAGCATCGGCGGGCGCAGGATGGCCCGCGCCGCCTCGCGCACCGCACTCGTCCCGGCCCCCGGCGGTCTTGTGTTCCACGCCCGTTTCTAACCTCCTGGGAGCCGCCCATGAACCCCCGTATCCGCCTGCTGTCGTCCATCCTGCCCCTCGCGTTGCTCACCGGCTGCCCGCCGCTGCCGCCGGAGCTCGTGACCTGCGAGGAAGCCGACGCGTGCGACACCACCGCCCTCGCCGCCACCAGCGGCGACTGGACCCCCACGACGAGCGACGGCGTGCAGACGGTGACGGGCGACAACCCTGACGCCAGCTCCACGGCCCCCGCGGAGGAGACCGGCGATGAGCCCGGCGGCACCACGACGAGCCCGTGCTGCCGCCGCAGATCGTCGACGGCGTCGTGATCCCCGACTACATCGACGACAACGGCCTGCTGAGCGTCGAGGTCAGCGCCCTGCTCACCGAGGGCGTGACGATGCTGCTCGACGACGGCCAGTCGATCGAGCTGACGCCGATCCGCCCGGGCCAGTTTTTCGGGACCATTCCCGCATTTACAGGCTTCGACAATAAAAAACACACGGCCATTCTGACGCCCTGGCGCAATGTCCTTGTGGGCGAGTCCGTGAACGCCGACTACGTGATCGCCCTGCCGAAGCCTGGCAGCCAGACCAATTGGAAGCCCGACGGACCCGAAGGCCATGTGGCGGCGATCGCCGTGCTCTCGGACGGGCGGCCCGTCGAGCTCGGCACCTTCCAAGAAATGGGCGCGCCGCGCTGCTACTTGCGCCTGCGCAGCAAACAGGGGATTCAGGAGAAGGCGATAGATTTCGTCCCCCTGCTGGGGTCGGCGTACTGCCGCGCGATCGACCTGAAGATCGATCGCAACACCGGCCGCCTGAATGTCCTCATGGAGCGCAAGAACAACGTGGACGATATGGTGTGGTGGGCTGGCGAGATGTCCGCGTGGGGCAAGAGCCTGACGAACATCGGCATCGGCGCCGTGGGCGACACGGCGCTCGCCTTGGCGGCCCGGCCCGACGTCGTCGCGGTCTGCGGCACGCGCGCGGTTGAAGTGCCCGATGCGCTCGACACGCTCGACGCGCTCGCGGTGCTGCTGCGGCCGAATGAGTTGCCGGAGCCGCGGGCGTTCGACTACAAGCCCCTGGGCAAGAAGTATCACCGATTCACAGAGACCGCGCATGACTGCGATTTCGCGGACGACACGCTCGTGCTTGTCTGCGCGGCCAACGCAAGCATGACGGCGACAAAGACCCGCGACCGCCTCATGATCATCCCGAGACCGACTCGTCGCCACGCCGCTGCCGACGATGCAGCGTGGACCGTGGCCGGCCTCGACCAGGCATTCAGACCCGGGCCCTCGCGCTCGACCTCGACGCTCCAGGGCCGCTACCTCATTGCCGGCTATACCTGTTTTGGCACCAGCGAACCAGTCGGCGAGGTCCGGGT
>NZ_JADJNN010000037.1 GCF_016714285.1 Nannocystis sp.
CGATGCCGCCGCAGGAGCCGCGCAGGGTCTTGCCGGCGAAGATGGCCCCGATGGCCATGCCGAACATGACAGCGCCGAGGACGCCGATGGTGAGCAGGATCGTGGTCATGGCGGGTCCAGGGTGGCCGCTTCGGCGTTGCGGTGCAAGCGGGTGAAGGCGGGGCTCTCGCGCTCGTGGAGGGTGCCGTCGGGGTCGCGGACGAGGAACAGGGCGGGGATGCTGCGCTGCGTGGCGAGCCCCAGGCCGGCGTCGGGGCCGAGGACGTTGAGGGCGGTGGCCCAGCCGTCGGCGAGCATGGCGCTCGGCTGAAGCACGCTGACCGAGGCGAGGTGGTGGGCGATCGGGCGCCCGGTTCGCGGGTCGATGGTGTGTGAGCGGCGGACGCCGTCGACCTCGTAGTAGTTGCGGTAGTCGCCCGAGGTGGCGAGGGCCTGGTCCTCGACGGCGAGCATGCGCTGGACGACGCCGCCGCTGCTGTCGGGGCGCTCGACGCCGAGGCGCCAGGGGCCGCCGTGGCCGGCGCGACCGCTGGCCATGATCTCGCCGCCGACGTCGACGAGGGTGCGGGTGAAGCCGAGCTCTCGGAGGCGGGCGGTGATGCGGTCGGCGGCGTGTCCGGGGGCGATCGCGGAGAGCTCGAGGTGGAGGGTGGCGGGGTCCTTGCGGAGCGTGCCGGTGGCGAGGTCGACGGTGAGGTGTTGCCAGCCGATGCTGGGCTTGAGGGCGTCGAGCTGGGCCTGGGTGGGCTCGGGGGCGTTGGCTTCGCGGCCCTGCGGGCCGAAGCCCCAGGCGGCGATCAGGGGGGCGACGGTGACGTCGAGGGCGCCGTCGCTGGCGGCGCTGATCTGGTTGGCGGCCTGGACGACGGCGAGGAAGCCGGGCGAGGCGGGGAAGGGGGTGGTGTCGGCGTGGGCGTTGAAGCGCGAAATCTCCGAGTCCGGGCGCCAGGTCGACATCTGGCGGTCGACCTCGGCGAGCTCCTCGGCGATCGCGGCCTCGATCTGGCGCTGCTCGGACGCGCTGAGTGGGGCGACCACGGTGACCTTGTAGGTCGTGCCCATGGTCGGGCCGGAGAAGGTGAGCGAGGGGGGTTGTTGCGTCGGCCTGCTCGAGGCCGGTGGTCGCGGCCACATGCGCCAGGCGCTGAGGGCGACGAAGCCGACGAGCAAGAGCGGGAGCAGGACCTTCGCCCTGCTCCCGTACTTGTCCCTGAGGGGATCAGACATTGATCACGCCGGGGCGATCAACCACCGAAGTCGTCCATCATGATGTTCTCGGGTTCGACGCCGAGGTCGATGAGCATCTTGGTGACGGCGACGTTCATCATCGGCGGGCCGCAGATGTAGAACTCGCAGTCTTCGGGGGCGGGGTGGTTCTTCAGGTAGTTCTCGAACAGGACCTGGTGGATGAAGCCCTTGTAGCCGGTCCAGTTGTCCTCGGGCTTGGGCTCGGAGAGGGCGAGGTGCCACTTGAAGTTGGGGAACTCGCGCTGGATGGCGTCGAAATCCTCGACGTAGAAGGCCTCGCGCATGGAGCGGGCGCCGTACCAGAAGCTGACCTTGCGGTCGGTCTTGAGGCGCTTGAACTGGTCGAAGATGTGGGAGCGCATCGGGGCCATGCCGGCGCCGCCGCCGATGAACACCATCTCGTTCTTGGTGTCGCGGGCGAAGAACTCGCCGAAGGGGCCGGAGATGGTGACCTCATCGCCGGGCTTACGGCTGTAGATGAACGAGGACATGATGCCGGGGGGGGCATCGGGGACCTTCGGGGGCGGCGTGGCGATGCGGACGTTCAGCATGATGATGCCGAACTCCTCGGGGTAGTTGGCCATCGAGTAGGCGCGGGTGACGGTCTCGGTGACGGTCGAGACGTAGCGCCAGAGGTTGTACTTGTCCCACTCGTCGCGGTACTGGTCCTCGATGATCATGTCCGAGTACTTGGCCACGTGGGGCGGGCACTCGATCTGGATGTAGCCGCCGGCGCGGAAGGGGACGACCTCGCCCTCGGGGAGGGCCAGGACGAACTCCTTGATGAAGGTGGCGACGCCGTCGTTGGACTTGACGTGGCACTTCCACTTGCGCACGCCGAAGATCTCCGCGTGGACCTCGATCTCCATGTCCTGCTTGACCTTGACCTGGCAGGACAGGCGGCAGCCCTCGCGGGCCTCGCCCTTGGAGATGTAGCCGAGCTCGGTGGGGTTGATGGTGCCGCCGCCGCTCTTGACGATGACCTTGCAGACGCCGCACGAGCCCTTACCGCCGCAGGCGGAGGGGATGAAGATCTTGTTGCTGGCCAGGGTGTTGAGCAGCGTGTTGCCGGCGGGGACCCGCAGCGAGTGGTTGGGGTCGTGGTTGATGCCGATCGTGACGGCCTCGCTGTTGACCAGCCGGGCCTTGGCGGCCAGGAGGACGAACACCAGGGCCAGGATCACGAACGTGAACATGGCCACGCCGAGGATGATGATGGTGGACATCGCGGTGGTCCTCCTAGATCTGGGAGCTAGAGCTGGATGCCGGAGAAGGCGAGGAAGCCGATGGCCATCAGGCCAGCGAGGATGAAGGCGATGCCGAGGCCACGCAGGGCGTGGGGACGTTGCTGTAGCGCATCTTCTCGCGGATGGCGGCCAGGGCGACGATGGCCATGGCCCAGCCGATGCCGGAGCCGATGCCGTAGACGGCGGCCTCGCCGAAGTTGTAGTCGCGCTGCGCCATGAACAGCGAGGCGCCCAGGATGGCGCAGTTGACCGCGATGAGCGGGAGGAACACGCCCAGCGCCGCGTAGAGCTTGGGGGCGAAGCGGTCGACGGCCATCTCGACGACCTGGACCACGGCGGCGATGGTGCCGATCTGGACCAGGAAGGAGAGGAAGCTGAGGTCGACGCTGGCGAGATCGGGCGAGATCCAGGCCAGGGCGCCTCGCGGAGCAGCGAGGCGAGGATCGGCTGGTTGAGCGGGACGCAGACGGCGAGCACGAAGATGACGGCGGCGCCGAGGCCGATGGCGGTCTCGACCTTCTTGGACACGGCCAAGAAGGAGCACATGCCCAGGAAGAAGGCCAGGGCCATGTTCTCGACGAAGATCGACTTGACCGCGATGTTGAGGAGATGCTCGAACATATGGTTACTCCTTCTCCATCTGGGCCGGCTTGGCGGTGCGCAGGATCCAGATCATGATGCCGATCAGGAAGAAGGCCGAGGGCGGCATGAGCATCATGCCGTTGGTGTAGTACCAGCCGCCGTCGTTGACGGTGCTGAAGATCTCGATGCCGAACAGCTTGCCGGAGCCGAACAGCTCGCGGATAAAGCCGATGCCCATCAGCACCATGCCGTAGCCGAGGCCGTTGCCGATGCCGTCGAGGAAGGAGATGCCGGGCTTGTTGGCCATGGCGTAGGCCTCGGCGCGGCCCATGACGATGCAGTTGGTGATGATGAGGCCGACGAAGACCGACAGCTGCTTGCTGATCTCGAAGACGAAGGCCTTGAGGATCTGGTCGGTGACGATCACCAGCGAGGCGATCACCGTCAGCTGGACGATGATGCGGATGCTGTTGGGGATGTAGTTGCGGATCAGGCTGATCGCCAGGTTGGAGAAGGCGGTCACGACCGTGAGGCCGATCGACATGACGAGCGCCGTCTCGAGCTTGGTGGTCACCGCCAGAGCCGAGCAGATGCCGAGCACCTGCAGGGCGATGGGGTTGTTGTTGAAGAGGGGGTCGAAGAGGACGCCCTTGGTCTGCTTGTCCATGGGTCTAGCTCCTCCCCTGGGACGCCTTGAACTTGGCCATGTAGGGGCCGAAGCCGTCCTTGCCGAACCAGAACTTCATCAGGTTGCTGACGCCGTTGCTGGTGATGGTGGCGCCGGACAGGCCGTCGACGTGGTGGGGGTCGGTCTTGGGGTCGCCGGCGTTGCCCTTGATGACGCTGAGGGCGGGCTGGCCCTTGTCGTCGTAGATCTTGCGACCGGGCCACAGGGCCTTCCACTTGGGGTTGTCGACCTCGCCGCCGAGGCCGGGGGTCTCGGCGTGGGCGTAGAAGGTGATGCCCTTGATCGTGTTGGCGTCCTTGTCGACGGCGAGGTAGCCGTAGAGGACGGACCACAGGCCGTAGCCCTCGATCGGGAGGATCAGGGTGTCGGTCTTGCCGTCCTTGAGGACGTGGTAGACGAGCGCGTTGTTGGGCAGGCGGAACACCTTGGCGGCGTTCTCGGGGGCGGTGGTGCTGGTGGCCGGGTCTTTGCGCGCGGCGCTGGTCGAAGGTCTCGGCCTTGATGGCCTTGTCCTCGGCGCCGGTCTTGAGGGTGATGACCTCGCGGCGGATGTTCTTGGTGAACAGGGCCGTGACCTCTGGGGGTGGCCTGTTGACCGGGCTTCATCAGGCCGGCGACCAGGAGGACCTGCTTCTGCTGGTCGAGGACCTTGTTCTGGGCCTGGCGCGGCCCGAGGGCGACGGCGGCCCCGGCGACGCCGATGCCGCAGATGACGCAGACGGCGACGGCGAAGCCGATCGTGTAGCCAGTACTATCGCGTGCCATAGAGAGCCATCCTCCGCTTGATGTTGGCCTGGACGATGAAGTAGTCGATGAGCGGGGCGAACATGTTCATGAACAGGATCGCCAGCATCATGCCCTCGGGGTAGGCCGGGTTGATGACCCGGACCAGGACCACCATGAAGCCGATGCCGAAGCCGTAGAAGACCTTGCCCCACGCGGTGAAGGCCGAGGACACGGGTCGGTGGCCATGGAACACGGCGCCGAAGGCCCAGCCGCCGAGCACGAAGTGCCACATCGGCGGAGGCCGAACAGGGAGTTGGTCGGTGAGCCGATCAGTTGAGCAGCGAGGCGGTGGCGAAGGTGCCGAGGGCGACGCCGAACATCGTCCGCCACGAGCCCACACCCGTGATGATCAGGATGGCGGCGCCGATGAGGCAGGCGAGGGCGGAGGTCTCGCCCATCGAGCCCGCCCGAGCGCCGATGAAGGCGTTCCACCAGGTCGGTGGGCCATCATCGCCGGGGTGTTGGCGGCGGCCTGGGACAGGGCAGTGGCGCCGGACAGGCCATCGGCGAGGGCGGCCGGGGTGGCGAGGTTGGCGGCGATCCAGGGGCCGTCGCCCGAGATCTGGCCGGGGTAGGCGAAGAACAGGAAGGCGCGGGCGACCAGGGCGGGATTCAGCACGTTCATGCCGGTGCCGCCGAAGACCTCCTTGCCGATGACGACGCCGAAGCTGATGCCGAGGGCGACCTGCCACAGCGGGATCGTGGGCGGAGGGTCAGCGGGAACAGCAGGCCGGTGACGAGGAAGCCCTCGTTGATCTCGTGCTTGCGGGCGATGGCGAAGATGACCTCGGCGTGGCCGCCGACCAGCATCGTCACCAGGTAGACCGGCAGGAAGTACAGCGCGCCGTGGATCATGCACGCGAGGATGCTGGTCGGGTCGAAGGCGAAGCCGAGCGCGGTGTACAGCCAGGTTCGCCAGTTGGCCAGGGCGCTGGCGCCGTGGGCGATGGCGTTGTTGGCCTGGAAGCCGGTGTTGTACACGGCGAACAACACGCAGGGCAGCAGCGCGACGACGACGGTGATCATCATCCGCTTGAGGTCGATGGCGTCGCGGACGTGCGACGACGCCTTCGTGACGTCCGGCGGTACAGGAAGGTAGTCGGTGGCCTCGTAGAGCGGGTAGAGCTTCTCGAGCTTGCCGCCCTTGTGGAACGGCTTTCGGCCTTGTCGAGCAGGTTGCGCAGGAACTGCATGGGTGTCAGCCCTTTCTCGATCTCGCTGAGGTTCTTGCGGAGACGACCCCGAAGTCGGCCTTGCCGGGGTCGACGAAGTGAGCGCGAGGTCCTCCTCGTCGAGCCTCGAGCGCGCCGAGCTGGATGGCGCGGTCGGTGTCGCCGACCAGGAGGGAGCGCAGGAGGAAGGTCGGGTGGATGTCGAGCGGCACGATTCGCTCGTACATGCCGATCGGGACCATGGCCCGGGCGAGCCGTTGGGGGTGGTGGTCATGGCGAACTTCTTGCCGAAGAGCTTGCCGAGAAGCCGAAGTAGCCCGGAATGATGGAGAAATTTCCGGTGCCTGGGGCCAGCCAGCCGAGCAACTCGCGGTGCCGACCCTCGAGCAGGGCGGAGACCTGATGTGGTAGCGGCCGAGGAAGCCGAGGGCCTCGCCGCTGGCGTGGCGGCCCGAGAGCACCGAGCCGGAGGACGACGCGGTTCTCGGGCTTGAGCTCGCCCCCGCGGTGAGCTCTAGTCGAGGCTGGCGCCGAGCTGGGTGGCGAGCAGGCGGGGGCGTTCCACGACGGGGCCGGCGAGGCTGACGACGCGGCGGGAGTCGAGCTGGCGGTGGCGAACAGGACGCCGACGGCGACGACGTCCTGGTAGCCGATGTGCCAGGCGACGCGCTCGCGGTCGACGGGCGAGAAGCATGTGGATGTAAAAGGTGCCGACGTTGCCGGCCGGGTGCAAGTCGTCGAAGTCCTCGACCTGGATGCCACTGAGCTTCCTCGATCTGCAGCTTGTTGACTTGCAGAGGAAGGTCCGGGGGCGAGCTTGCTGTGTCACCGGCACGAGGCCGCGCTTGAAGTCAGCCTCTTGCCCTTTGAGCACGACGGCGACGTAAAACGGCGGCGTGGGGTTGGTGTCGACGGCGGGTGACGAAGAGGGCGCGGGGGCGGCCGTCCGGCGGGCAATGCGGGAGAAGGGGCGCATGCGCAGGGCGTCCACAGACCCGACTTCGAGCAGGAGGCCTGACGCCGTCGGCGCTGGAGCGGTCTTCCGGGCGGTGCCGGCGGTGGTGGAGTAGCTGGCGAACTGGACTGGTCGTCGGAACCGTCGGGCCTGGATGAGACCAGGGACAGGAAGGCCCGGCCGCCGTGGCGGTGGATGGCGTTGCACGCGGCAGCCGGCGGCGGGGCGGGTGGAAGCGGACGGGGCCTTTGCGGTCCTCGAACAGGAGCTGGGTCGCGTTTGACCTTGCCGCCGACCTGGCCTCCATCTGGGCTTCATGCCGATGTAGTCGGCGCGAGGAGGGCGACGCAAGCCGGCGGCCGCGGGGGCGATGGTCTGCCGGTGGGTCGCCGGCGATGGGCAGGTCGAGGCCC
>NZ_JADJNN010000038.1 GCF_016714285.1 Nannocystis sp.
GTTCGCGAGCACCTCAACGGTGCCGAGGCGCCGCACGACCTCGGTCAGCAGATGACCTGCGACCGCATCTCCGTCGGCGATCTACCCGCGTGGCTGTGCGGCCCGGGCCAGCTGCTGGCGCCCGGCCGGGCGTTCGCCTGCCAGAGCGAGCGCGCCCGCTTCATCGCCACCCGGCTCGGCGACGACGTGTCGTGGATGGCGACCTGCGTGTTCGGCGAGTCGCTCGCCGAGGGGTTCGTCGGCGCACCCACGCCGGTGACGGAGCTGCTCCGCCACCATGACCAAGAAAAAATTCGGCCCTTCCGCCTGCACGACCGACCGCTCGCGGGTCGCTGGGTCCGCGGCGGCATCGGCCTGCTCGGCGAGTCAGCGCACCCGATGACCCCGGAGCTCGGGCAGGGCGCCTGCCTCACGCTCGAGGACGCGGTCGTGCTCGGCGACAGTATCAAGCAGCTCGGCGTACGCCCGGGGCTCGCCGCGTACGAGCGGACCCGCCGCGCGCGCGTCGACTGGATCACCAGCCTCGCGCACCAGATGGCGGTCACCTCGCTGCCGAAGTCGCGGCCTCTCGCGGCGCTGCGCGACCGGCTGCTCCCGCGGGTCGCGCCGCCGTTCTCCCGCGTCGTGTTCGACCGGCTCGTCGCCTGGCCATGAGCGTCGTCCTCGTCGAACGATTCGAACTCGGGGACTCGCTCGGCCGCGGCGCCTCCGGCGTCGTCCACATGGCGACCGACCGTCACCTGCGCCGCCCGGTGGCCCTAAAGATGTTCCCCGCGCGCGACCCGGCGGAGCTCGCCACCCTCAAGGCCGAGTTTCGCATCCGCAAGGGCCTCGACCACCCGAACCTCGTCACCCTCTACGAGCTGTTCGTCCACGACGACGGCGGGTTCTTCACGATGGAGGTTATCGAGGGCAGGCGACCGTTCGGCGCGGCGTTCCACGCGGCCGTCGCCGCCGGCGACGAGGTCACCGCGCGCAGCCTGCTGACCCAGCTCGTCCACGGCGTCGCGGCCACCCACGACGCGGGCATCGTCCACCGCGACCTCAAGCCCGGCAACCTGCTGGTCGACAGCCGCGGCCGCGTCGTCGTCCTCGACTTCGGGCTGGCGATGTCGACGAGGCAGCCCGACCACGCGACGTCCGGCACGCTCGAGTACATGGCCCCCGAGGCGCTGTGGGGCCAGACCACGCTCGCGTCGGACTGGTTTAGCGTCGGCGCGCTGCTCTACGAGGCGATCGCCGGGCGCCTGCCGTGGCCCCGCGACGACGTCCACCAGCGGTTCACCCGCGTCCGCGCCGACGTCGAGCTCGCCCCGCGCGTGTGGCCGTGGCTCGCCGCCGCGGTCCACGACCTCCTGGCCGTCGAGGCCGCGGCGCGCCCGACCGACGCCGCCCTGCGGACCAGCTTCCCGGGCGCGGGGGCCCGCCCGCCCGCGCCGCTCGCGGTCCCCTTCGTCGGTCGCACCGCCGAGCTCGCTGCCCTGCGCGACGCGCTGGTCCGCGTCCACGCGGGCGCCGGCTGCCTCGTGACCCTGAGCGGCCCGTCGGGCGCCGGCAAGTCGCGCCTCGTCGAGTGCTTCCTCGGCGAGCTGCAAGGCCGCGGCGACGTCGCGGTGCTGCGCGGCTCGTGCCACTACACCGAACATCTCCCGCTGGCCGCGCTCGACCCGCTGGTCGACGAGCTCGCGCGCCTGCTCCGCTCGCCCGCGCTCGACGCGACGCGGAGCAGCGCGCCTGCGGTCGGCGCGGCGGCCCGACTGTTTCCGGTGCTCGCCGACGACGCCGCCGCGCTGTCCGAGGCGCCTACCCTGCTGCCGACCGAGCTGCGCCGCCAGGCGATCTTCGACCTGCGCCGCCTCTTGCGCTGGCTCGGCTCGCAGGTCGCGCTGGTCCTGACGATCGACGACGCCCAGTGGGGCGACCGCGAGAGCAGCGAGATCCTGCGCGAGCTGCTCGCCGAAGCCGACGGCGCCCGCGCCCTCGTCCTCCTCGTCTACCGCGACGGCGAGGAGCGCGGCGCCCTCGCCGAGGCCCTGCGCGACTGGACCCTCGCCAGCCGCGTCGACCTCGCCCTCGGCCCGCTCGCCGACGCCGAGATCGCCAGCCTGCTTCACCATACCGGCGGCGTCGACGAGGCCACCGCCCTCGACATGGCCCGCCGCGCCCACGGCTCGCCATTCGTCGGCCGCGAGCTCGTCCAGGCGCTCCGCACGTTCGGCCCGCGCCTCGACGCCAGCGACCCGGCCGCGCTGCTGCACGCCCGCCTCGCCAGCCTGACCCCCGATGAACGCCGCCTCGCCCAGCTCACCGCCCTCGCCGGCCGTCCCCTACCCCGCGCCGTTGCCCTCGCCGCCGCCGGTCTGGCCGAGGACGGGTTCCTCACCGCCCTCGCGCTCGAGCGCAGCAGCGTCCTCGCCGGCTTCCCCGGCGACGAGCATCGACTCGGCGTGTACCACCACCAGCTCCGCGGAGCCCTGCTCGCCGCGCTCGCGCCCGCCGAGACGTCCGCGCTCCACGGCGACCTCGCCGACGCGATCGAGCAGGCCCCGCGCGCCGACCTCGAGCTGCTGCTCGGCCACCTGCTCGGCGCCGGTCGCAACGCCCGCGCCATCGACGTCGCCGTCGACGCCGCCCAGCAGGCCCGCGCCCGCCTGGCCTTCGACCGTGCCGCGATCCTGCTGCAGAAGGGCCTCGACGCCGGCGCCGCCGGCCCGCGCCGCGTCGAGCTCTACCGGCTCCAGGGCCAATCATGGCGCGACGCCGGCATCGGGGCCCGCGCCGCCGAGTCGTTCCGTGAGGCAGCCTCACTGGCTGACCCAAAGGACAGCAGCGACCTCGCCGACGTCCTGTGGGCCGAGGCCGCCGAGGAGATGGTCCGCCACGGCCGCACAGAGGAGGGCGAGCTGGTGTTCCGCCGCCTCCTGCGCCGCCGCAAGATCTCCCTGCCTCGTCGACCCGCCGCCGCCATGCTCATCGGCCTCGCCCGCCGCGTCCGCCTGTGGTGGCGCGGCCTCCACACACCGATCACCGACGCCAGCAGCCTCGCCCCCGCCGCCCAGGCCCGCCAGGAGCTGATGTGGAAGGCCGCCAACAGCCTGTCCCTGTCGCGCTTCCCGTTCTCGTTCTGCCTGCTCGGCCAGCTCGTGCTCGAGGCCCTCGAGCACGGCAACCGCCTCCAGCTCGTGCGCACCCTCGGCAGCGAGGCCGCCTTCTCCGCGGCCCTCGGCGGCCGCCTGTCCCGCCGCGCCGACACCCTCATGCGCCGCCTCGGCGAACTCGTCCGCCAAGGCGACCCCGCCGAAATGCACGCCGGTCAGCACAGCTTCCGCGCCCTCGTCGCGTGGAACCGCGGCCGCTGGCGCGAGGTCGTCGCCGACTGCGACGCCTTCTGCGCCCTCGTCCGCCGCGAGCTGCCCGGCCGCGCCTGGGACCTCGCGGTCATGGAGGTCCACGCCTGTTCCGCCCTGTTCCACCTCGGCGACACCGCCGCCCTGTCCGCCCGCGTCCCCGCCGCCCTCGCCGCCGCCCAGGACCGCGGCGACCGCTTCGCCGTCAACCACCTCCGCCTCGGCGACGCCGGCAGCTACCTGCTGCTCCGCGACGAACCGACCCAGGCCCGCCGCGCGCTCGCCGAGGCCGAGGCCGACCTGTCCCTCGGGCCATCCATCGAGACGTACTACTACACGCTGCTCAAGCTGCGCACCGAGCTCCACGAGGCCCATTACGCCGACGCCTGGGCCGCCATCGAGCGCCTGTGGCCCGCCCTGACCGCCGGCCAGATCTTCGCCGTCGAGGTGGCCCGCTGCCTCCTCCACCACCTCCGCGGCCGCACCCTCGTCGGCCTGCTCGCCGAACACCCGACCCCCAAGCTCCGCAAACGCCACGAACAAGCGCTCGGCCGCAGCCTCGCCACCCTCCGCAAAGCCACCATCGCCGCCGGCCCAGCCCTCGCCGCCGACCTCCACGCGAGCCGCGTCGCCCTCACCGGCGACCGCGAACAGACCCAAAAAGCCCGCACCGCGGCCGCCGCCCTGCTCACACGCGCCGAGCTGTCACTCCTGCCCGCCCCCCATGAATCCACCGCCGCCCTTGGCTAGCGCCTCGTTCAAGCGAACTTTGTTCACGTCCCGATCCAACACGAGCACATCGCCAGCGGCCGCCCCGGCCTCGATGGGTGGCCCGACACCGAGGCCAACAACGGCCACATTCTCGAGGGCCTGCAGCGTGTTGCGCACGACGTTGATCTTCGAGAGAAATTCGCCGAGGGTCGCCTCGTTCAGAATCGTCCTCCAATCCACCCCTGCCAGGAACACACTGATCTCGTCTTTATCGACCGGAATCGACGCATGACCGCGGGTGCACCGCCAGACCCGGTCTTCGCCAGCAAACACGAGAGGCTTCCCGCATCTCTCGCCCCCGTAGTCTTGCTGGCAGCTCCCGTGCCCCGAGGCGGACACCCACGCATAGCGAAACTCCGAGAGAGTCATCTCATGGCCATTGACCTTGATCTTCTCGCCTTCTCCCAACTCGATATTTACCGGCATTTCATCCTCCCTTTGTGGTTTCAGGCACCCATCAAACACCACCAACAATCTGCAAACGAATGAGACGCAGCAGCTCGCCGCCGAGCCCTCCGGCCTCCTCCAGGACGCTGATGAGCGCGCCCATCACGCTCTGTCCTCGCGCTCCATCCCCGCGATCCAGCAGGGCCAGCGCCTGCGGCTCGACCACGAGGATGTCCATCCAATGCGGCAGGCCCCGGGCCAGCAGCTCGGCGTCGATCCGGTGTAGCAGCTGGAGTTCGTCGGGCTCACGCTCCTCGGGATCGAAGATGGGGCACAACTGACCGGTATTCGGACCCGAAGCGGCGCGCCCGTGCCGAATGATCGCGTTCACCGCGTGCCTGGCCGATTCGTTGGCCGCCTCCATCGTCACCAGCCGCGTCCTGGTCTGGAGATATGTCCCCGCGAACACGAAGTGCCTCATATGCACCCCGTAGGCCCCTGGCCGCTCCGGGAAGGCGCCCACCCGATCCGCTGAATTGACCAGGAACGGCGTCCGGTTGGAGCTCAACGTCCCGCCAGGCCCCTCGAAGAGGAGGTTCTTGTCGATCGCGTAGAATTGCGGGGGCGGAGGTGCGCCATCCGAAGATCGTTGCAGCGACTTCGTGATCTGATCCCACACCTCCTTGGCGATCTCATCCGCCGTGCTCCCCCACGCGGTCTTGTTGTTATGACCACGCTCGTCGAACGCGCCGATCACCACCGATATAACGCCGGTGTAACCATCGAGTTGGTCGGGGCGGTCGAGGCGGAACTGCGACTGTGACACCGAGCTCAGCCGCCACGGAGAATTGGGGTAGTACACGTGCCCACGCAGCGGCGCATAATCCGTGTTGAGGAAGAATTGGATCCCGGAGAAGTGCTCGAACGGGTCCTCCGAACCACCGGCGTCCTGATACTTGAACCCGCTCGGCAGCAGCGCCTTGACCCCGTGAAACGGCGACTTCTCTCGAAGTCTGCGAGCAGATCGGGCCGATCAATCTCGAGGCGGACGCGCAGCGCCCGGCCGAGCTTCGCCGTCACGTCCACCGAAGTGGCGATCACGACATAGTCGTAGTCCGCGGCGATCGCGTTGCGGTCGATCACCGTCTCGCCGTCACAGCCTGCCCCCGCTACGTTGATGAGCTCGATACCCCGCTGATCCTTGATGAACCGAAACTCATCGATCTTCGCGCACACGAACTCCACGCCGCGCTCGTGCTCGAGGTAGCGCTTCCACGGGTCGAGCCAGGACTCCGACGTCGGCGCGTTGAGCGTGCCGTCGCGATAGCCCGAGCTCCGGACCTGATCGAGCAGCAATTGCAGCAACACCGTCCCCGTCGTGCGAGCGTCGGCCCGGCTAGCCTGCAAGCCCACCAGCGCCTGCGGCCAGTGGTCGAGCAATCGCTGATACTCCAGACCCCCGAGGTGAGACTCTGTGAACTGCGACCAGGTCTGAGCCTCGTAGCTGTCGCGCCTCGCGGCGCACGATGTCGCATAACGCACGACCTTGAGCTGACCGAGGATGATATCCCGAAGCGGCACGTCCGCGTGCTCCTGGAACGTATCGAGCATCTTGAGCAGCCCGCGAAGCGAGTATTGAAGCGCTCGATCGGACGGATCGGCCCCTCCGCACCGCTGTCGAGGGCGTGGAGGTCGACGGACCGCAGGTTGTCGAACACCGTCAGCGCCGTCGGCTCCCAATTTTCGCGAAACCCGCGCGTCGGGAAATCGCGGGAAATGTCGAGTGCGAACCCGGTCATGAACGTGTCCCGCTTGCCAGGCACGAGCTGGGGGATCCGCTTCATCGTGTCGAAGGTATGATGATAGAACGACGGGAAGAATCGGTACCCGTGTTCGCCAGGGAGCAGGCGATCGAGCAGCCGGATCTCGACGTACTGCTGTGTCGACGCCGGGCGGGCAGCCTCGGTCGCATGCAGCGCTCCGAGCCCAGCCACACGCACGTGGATACACCGACTTGTCACGGGCCTTGAGATCGAAGGCCACCAGACCGGCACTCTCCCACACAAGGTCCCCGCACACCCGCTTCAACACCTCGGCGACCGCCTCGGCTCGCCGAAGCGCCAGGTCGTCGACATCCGTGAAGGGGTCCGCGATCTTGTCTTTGACCTCACGCGCCGCGATGACGCCGCCGATCACGAGATACTCGTCCGTCGTGACCCGTGCGAGCAGCTCCTTGAGGCGCTTCGCTATTTCCGCGATCCTCCACTCCGCGAACTTTGAGATCTGGACCGACCCCTCTGTGAAGGACAGCATTGGCCAGCGTCCCTCCCACTGGGAAAGTTCATGCTCTACATCCTTCGGCCGCGGAGACTCCCAGGACACCTCGGAGATCGTCGCTCCACTCGCCGAACTCAACCGGAGTTTTACGTGACGCTCCTTCGCCTCCGTGATCACTATGGGATTCACGAACGCCTGGACGATGTTGACGTGAAAGACCCGACCATTCGTAGCTCGCGGGACACGCACACACACACTGGTCCGCGACCCGTCCTCCGGAAGCGAGGCCTCCAGGCCGCGGCGATGACACGCGGTGAGCAGCTCGAGGAGGATCTGGTGTCCACGTTGCGCTGCGAGCCCGACCGACTCGCCTACAAATGCCACGCACTGGATCTCCAGCGTGGCGTCCGCCTCCTCCGTCAAGAGGAGATCGCTTAGCCGCTTCGCTAGGCGTCCTATCCGCATCTCCGCGAACGCGGTGAGCTCACCGTCGTCGAGCTGAAAGCGGACTCTCGCATCACCAGCCTCCGAAGCCAAGCATTCGCGGTCACGCTGCTCGAACACAGGCGACCACCAGTCCTCGGGTTTCGCCAGGTTGACCGACGCCGCCAGATCCAGCCGCTGGAACGGAGGTCGCACTTCCTCCACAGGACTCCACGCCTTCGGGATGCGATACCACTGGGTCGCGGCGAGCCCACCGACCAGCGGCTGGCGAGCGCTGGCCGCGACGCCCGCGAAGGCCGGGTCGTCCGCCGCGCGAGTCTTGTACCCGACATTCGCCCGGCGAAGGGCGTCGTGCTCGCCCTCGAAGACCCAGACTTGAAATCCGCGCTCGGCCAGTTCGTGCGCGGCGGTGAGGCCCGAAACTCCGCCTCCGATGACAGCGACTCGAAATCCAGTCATGACACCCTCACTGGTCGGTGATACGACGAAAGAATCCCCGGCAACGACGGCGCCCGGACGGCGCCTTGGACGAACAGGTGCAGCGCTCGCTCGAGGGCCAGGAGGTCCGCGAGCCCGCCGCGCAGCTCGAGCTCATCGGCCCAGAGGGCCTCGAGGATCGTGCGACGGCCCGCGAGGATCTCGCAGAGCGCCGCGTTCGAGGTGCGGGCAAACACCGTCGGGGCGTCCGCCTCGGCGACCACGCGGAGGGCCTCGCCCGCGCGGACGAGGGCGAGGTGTTCGTCGTCGACCGCGGCGGCGACCACGTGCCCTCCGAACGCCGCGGTCGACGCCTTGTAGAGGTCAGGGACCTCGGCGCGGACGGCGTCGAGGGCGGCGGTGAGGTGGCGATGGAAGTGGCCTTGCGTCACTGTCAGTCACCGAGAAATTCGAAGATGCTGGGGCAGCGGATCCGGACCGGCTCGCCGCGGATCTCCGCGTCGAGCGCGAAGCGCCCCGCGACCTCATTGATGATAGTTACCCCGAGGTCGTCGTCGTTGGGGATGATGACCTGCGCGACGTCCGACGGCGTGAATTCGACGTGCACCGAATCTTCGCCGTTGCGGGCCGATATCTCCATGCGGGCCGGGACGTCACAGGCTCCGCCGGGGCTGAGCAGGCTCATCACCGGCGGGACCTTGTGCAGGCGCGCGGCGCGGAGCAGGCCGTGGTGGCGCACCTCGATCTGGGCGTCGCGGAAGGCGCAGGCCGCGTGGGCGCCGCGCCACAGGAACAGCGTCTGCATGCGGGTGCGCGTGCGGCCGCGGTTGCTGAGGCGGGCGAACACGAAGCTCCACGGGTGGTTCGGGTCGATCGGTAGGCCGAAGCCCCACTCCCACGCGAAGTCGCGGCCCCACCCGAAGTGCCCCCAATTGTGATCGTGGTAGGCGGGGGCATCGTGCAGGTGATGCACGCGGCCATTGAGGGTGACGGTGCCGCTCGTCAGCAGCCGCGGGATCACGATCCAGTGGATCGGCGGGCCGTCGCCAACCGAGACGTTGTGGATCGGCGCGGGCGTGGTGATCGGGCGGAGCGTCAGCTCGGCGGCGATCGAGTGGTCCGCGAGGGCGACTCGCACGTGGTAACGACCGCCCTCGAAGCGCACCGAGCTGTCGCCGAAACGGGCCGCGACCTTGCCGCCCTCGACACGCAGCGCCTCACCGGCGATCTCCTCGACGCCGCCGCGCCAGCGGTCGGTGCGCGCCAGCACCGTCATCCGGCCCACGCTGCCCGCCGGGCCGCGGCGCGGGTCGTCGACCTCGCTGAAGTTGACGAGCAGGTCGAGCGAATCGCTGTACACGCAGAAGTGCATCCACTCTTTAAAACTGCCGCGGCCGCCGGCTCGGGCCGGCGAGCGGCGAAAATAGTCGATGCGGTCGATCAGCCGCTCGAGCGTCGCCTCGGTCGCTCCGTCGATCATCGCAGCAGACCCTTCAGCGGCCCGGAGGGCTCCTGTGGGTCGACCACCCGCAGCGGTGGCGGGACCGCCTCGACCGCGGTCTGCAGGCGCCGGGCGAACGCGATGAGGCCGAGCACGAACAGCGCGCCCTCGTCGACCTGCGCGGGCTCTGGCTTCGCGTCCGCGACTTCGTCGCGCGGCGGGGCGTACTGCGCCAACAATTCGTCGAGGGTCCGGTTCATCGACAGCAGCCCCAGCGTGATCTGCAGCAACATGTTGCGCCCGGGGAAGTCGTTCGGTCGGCGCTCGAGGATCATCCTTCACCTCCGAACAGCGGGCTGCCGAGGAACAGCGCCTCGGCCAGGCGCTCCATGCCGGCCTCCGAGGCCGCCTTGACGAACGCCTCGAGCACCGCGGTCGGCAGGACAGTGTCGGGATTATCCTCGAGCGCGCGCACCGTGAGCGCGTCCCACAGCACGCGCGAGCGGGTCATCAGCTCCGATCCGTCGAGCCGCGTCTGCCAGGCCAGGCCCTCCTCGGTCCGCGCGTACGCCCGGCCCTCCTGCACGAACGCGAGGAACAGCGCCTGCGCGGCCACCGGATGGAGCAGGATCGCCTGCTGCAGGCGCCGCAACGCCATGCCGAGCGGATCCTCGGGGTCGCGGAACACGACCGTCGTCGCCGTCACGACCCCTCCGGTTTGGGCGCGGCCGGCAAAGGTACGTGCAGCGCCACGGGCACGCGCGCGACACCTCCGCCCGCGAGCGCCAGCATCATCTCGCCGAGGTACGTCTGCGCCGTCGCCATCTCCTCTGGTGGCGTGCTCACGAGGCTGACCGCGACCTCACAACGCTCACCCCGCAGCAGCACGGCGCGGTCGGGTTTGCAGCGCAGGCCGAGGGTCTGGGCCCCGGTGCCGTCGGCGAGCACGAGCGAGACCTCTTGCGGCAGCGTGACCACCAACTCGCCGCTGCGGTGGTTCTCCAGGACCAGCGCGACCGCGGCGCCCGCGGTCGGGTCGAGGTGGACGATCGCCCCGCCCTTGCCGCCGGCGGTGACATGGACCCCGTCGGCGGACGACCCCGTCCCCGTGACGGTGCGCAGCGCGGCGAGCAGGCGGCGATTGGCGCGGGCGTTGAGGTTGAGCAGCTCGCGGAAGGTCTGGGCGCCGATGTTGACGAGGTCGTAGAGGAGGCCGGACTCGCCGGCGACCTGCTCGCGGTACTGCGTGGCCTTGTGCTTCAGCTCGAGCGCGTCGACGAGGCCGCTGATGATCGCGTCCTCGGCGTCTTTGCGGGCGCCCCGCTCGCGGCTCGCCACGGACGGGGCCACGCGCGGCCGCTCGCCGACCAGGCGAGGATCGAGCTCGAACCTGTCGATCGTCACCTCCCCGCCGCGCTCGACGACCTCCGAGATCACCAGGACCTCCCCGGCGACGTCGACCCGCGCGGGGAACTTGTGCTCGCGCACCCAGCTCGCAAGCGACTCGCGGAGCTGCTCCGTCGTCATCACACCACCCTGCAGCAGCTTCTCCAGCTGCCTCGACATCGACGTCTTGAGACTATCCATCGAATACCTTAGTGGTTACGGGTCACGAGATATTGCATGAGCCCCGCGAGAAAGTCGCGGTGAACCGAGGGCGCGAGGGCGCCGCGGAGCACCGAGAACAGCCGGGCGGCGCGGTCGGCCCGCTGCTGGGCGCGTCGCCTCGCATAATCCACGCACCCGTATTTGAACAGATGATCACGGAGGCGGGTGACCTCCTCCTCGGTCTTGACGTCGGGTCCGGTGTCGCCGTCGTCGACCGGCCGGCGCTTGCGCAGGACCGCGGCCGCGGCCGCACGGTCGGCCTCGTCGGCGGACCGCATCAGCGCGACGATCATCAGGGTGTGCTTGCCCTCCCACAGGTCGCCGGCGATCTCCTTGCCGTACGCCCGCTCGGCGGCGACGAGGTTGAGCACGTCGTCCTGGATCTGAAACGCCGTCCCCATCAGGCTGGCGAGCAGGCGAATGCGCGTCTGTTGCTGCGGGGTCGCGCCGGCGACGATCGCACCGGCCAGCATCGGCGCGAGGAACGAGTACCAGGTCGTCTTCTTGTGGACCATCCGGTAGTAATCGCGGTCCGCGAGCGACCAGGTGCCGCGGCGGATCCAGCCGAGCTCGATCGCCTGACCCTCCGCGGACTCGCGGGCCATCCGCGCGACCAGCTCGAGCAGACGCAGCGCCTTGCCCACCCCGAGCGTCCGCGTGTTGTCGAGCAACGGCCCCAGGCACAGCGCCAGCATCGCGTCGCCGACGTTGACCGCGATCGGCACGCCGTGCTGACGGTGCAGGGTCGGCCGGTCGCGCCGCAGCAGCGAGCCGTCCTCGACGTCGTCGTGGATCAGGAACGCGTTGTGGTACAGCTCGAACACGGCCGCGGTCGGCATCATCGCCTCGTGGCCGCCGCCCAGCGCCCGGCAGACCGCGAAGCACAGAGCCGGACGCAGGCCCTTCGCCTCGCGAAACGGGTAGTCCCGCATCAGCGCATACAGCTCGTCGTCGTGGCGGGTCCCGCGGGGGATGATGCGGTCGATCTCGGCGAGCGTCCAACCGCGCACCTCCTCGAGGTACGAGGACAGCTCCGCCGACGACAACCCATCCACCGCGGTGCTCAAACCTCCGCCCCCACGTCGACAATCACCCGGCGATGCTGCACGTCGGCCGATCTCCTGTCAAGGCGCCGATGCAGCGGCTTACCTGTCCGCGATTCTCGACAGGGAGTGTATTCCTCGACGGCCCTCGCCGATAAGGGGCGATCGCGAGCTCGTCGCCGACCCGGTCCGTACACGCCACTCACCCACGGTGTCCACGATCCTCGACAGGGGCCGCGATGCCTGCCTCGCGGCCTCGCGGCGACACCCGGCCGAATCGGTGCAGGCCTGGTCGAACCGTCCGTCCGAAAAAAGCTACAGGCCGTCGCGTGGCCACCGCCGACCGCTCGCGACACGCGCTGGTACACGGGTTGCAGATACCAAGGATATGAAGATTCGCCCACGTTGGTTCGATGCGACCCTGCTGCTCATCGCGCTCATCGCGCTCGGCGCCTGCGAGCGAGAGCGTATCTACAGCGACGACGGCGCGTATGACGGCGGTGACCTCGTCGACCCCGCGGACCCCAACGCGCTGTCGTCCGTGCTGGTCGTCCCGGGCGGGGTCCGCGGCTACGGCAGCCCGCCAGCGCAAGGCGGCCTCGACGCGCCGGTGATCACCGGCGGCGGCCAGGTCGGCGTCACCGCCGGCGGCCAGGCGATCATCGAGCTCGGGTTCTCCTCCACGAGCGGTTACCGCGACTGCTACGTCCAGGTGCAGGGCGCGAGCGAATACTTCCGCATCTCCGCCACCGATCCGACCACCTACGGGACCGTGCAGATCCCCGTCAATGTCCCCGACAACGTCGCCAGCGGCGGCTTCACCTTCTATAGCTGCATCGCCGGGACCAACGGCAGCGTCTCGAACCCGATCGCCACACCCGTGACGGTGACCCGCCCCGGCGACGACCCCGGGCCAGGCTCGAACCCCGACGGCGAATTCATCTGCAGCGACAGCGGCTCCACGCCCGGGTGCACGCTTGACTACTGCGTCGATACCTACGCCACCAATTGCTACTACGAGCTCAACGGCTCGCAATACCCGTGCGACTGCTATGACACCACACAGTGCGTCGAACAGGTGATCACCGCGATGGAGTCGATCCCCGCATGCGGCTCCTTCTAGCCGCGAACGACGTGAAAGGTCCGCCCCGTATCATGGTACCGCCGATGAACCAATCCCCGCGCCGCCGCATCGCCGCATCGCTGGCGCTCGTCCTCGTCGCCTTCGCGCCGAACGCCGCAGCCGCCCAGGCAGCGAGCCCTCAGACGGCACCCGCCTCCCCCGCCTCCCCCGCCTCCTCCGGTCGGACCGCCGTCCGCGGATTTCGATATCTTCGCCCCAGCGCCCGCCGCTCCGGCGCCCGCCGCTCCGGGGGGCATGGACGCGCTGAAGGGCAAGCAGGTCGGCCTGATCGTCGCAGGCCGCGAGGTGAGCGGGCTGGTCACCGCCGTCGACGGCGACTTCGTCACTCTGGTCGACAGGGACATGAAGCTCGTGATGGTCCCGAAGGCGCAGATCACCGAGATCCGCGCCGCCAGGGACAACGGAGCCGCCTCGCCTGCTCGCTCGTCGCGGCCCGCCAGGACCGAGATACCCCCGACCGGCGGCGGGCTGTACGCCGGCGGCATCCTGCTGACGATCTTCGGCGCCGCCTCGCTGGTCTCCGGCATGACCTTCGTCTTCATTACCCCGGAGGACCCGATCCTGTGGGCCACCCAGGCCCCGCCGGGCCTCGTCATGCTGACGGCCGGCATCCCCATGACGGTCGAGGGGGCCCGGCGCCGCAACCTGTATCGCCGGGCGCTCTACGAGCGCCTCGGTCGCCTGTCACCGACCGTCTCCCGCACCGCCGGCGGCGGCTGGACCGGTGGAATCACCCTGCGCTTTTGACCCCGCACCAGGAACATCGACCGTGAATCTGCCCATCACCATCATCTTCGGCGGAGCGACCGCGCTGACCCTCGCCGCGACCTCGCCGGCCCGCGCCGCAGCTCCACCGGACTCGCCACAGCCGGGCCTGTCGCCGACCGCCCGCAAGCTGCGCGCCGTCATGCGCCTGCGCCCCACCTCCGAGGGCCCCGCGAGCGCGTGCCAGAACCTCGACGCCGACCCTGAGCCGCGCAAGGGCATCGGCCTGATGATCACCGGCGGCGCGATCGCCAGCGTCGGCCTGCCACTCGCCATCCTCGGCATGATCCGGATGAGCTCCACCCCCGAGGTGTTCGACAGTCTAAACGGGTACCCGGATTGGGAGGCCACGTACGAGCTCTCCAGAGCTCACGCCCCGATGGCGTTCACCGGCCTGCTGTTCTCCGCCGTCGCCCTGCCGATGCTCGTCGTCGGCGGCGTTCGCCACATCCAGTGGCGCCGCTGGAAGCAGGAGCAGCTAGCGTTCACGCCGACCGTGACCCGCACCGCCCACGGCACCGTGACCCCCGGGTTCACCCTGCGCTTTTGAGATTCGTCAATTGCGACAGTTCACCCCGTATCACCGTTCGAAACACCATTATGAATCACCGTATCCTCTTGGCCGCACTCGCGGTCGCTATCGTGGACATCGCGTGTGGCGTCCGGTTCGACCCGTACACGATTTCACCCAATCTGGCTGCCACGCTCGAAAAGAATGTGTATGCCTGCCAATCTGACTCCTCGGGCGGTTTCGAGGACTGCTACAGGCGGAAACTCCTCTCTATTGATACGTCGACCAACCGGGAGACGTGCTATGTGATGATCCTCGCGACCAAACACCCCGCGCAGCGGTGGCTGACAAGCGAGGACTCCCCGACGTTCGACGCCTGCGTCACCAAGCGCGCCGCCGCGGCCGAAGCCGCCGCAGAGCCGACGTCGACCGCCACCGCGAACGACGCTCCCACAGCCGGGAAGACCGCGTTCGCGGCGCTCGAGACGGGCGCCGCGAACACGACCTGCCCGCGGGTGGCCGCCGCGGACCGCCTGCTCGAGAAGCTCGACGAGGGCACGCTCATGCAGGTGGTGGCGGACAGCCTGACGCGCACCGCCGGCTGGAAGGCGGCGGACGTCCAGCGCTTCCTCCTGCTCTCGGCGAGGTACGCGGAGACCTGCAATCAGGACGCGACGAACGCCGCGGTCCTCTACGATCACGTCGCGGCGGTCGGCCTCGACGAGGCGCTCGTCGAGCGCGCGGCCGCTGCGAAGGAGTGCGGGTTCCTCAAAATTCTGGCGACCCGCGACCTCTGGCCGTTCGCGCGGACGTTCGCGGGCGAGGTCGAGGCCGGGCGGTACGAGGAGGCCGAGGTCACCCGGGTCCTGTGGATCGAGACGCTGGACAGGTACCGAACCGGCTGCGCCGAGCGCCTCTCCAGCCGCGAGCGGATCGCCGCCGAGACCAAGATCCGCCGGCTCCACCGCATCATCGGCCTCGACGACCCGACCCTGATCGGCATGCGCAGCAAGATGATCGACGCGCTCAAGGCCGGCGCGACCGACAAGGTCCTCGCCCTCTCGAAGGCTATCTCCGAGCGCGAGCAGGTGCTCGACGGCGCCAACGCGTCCGAGTACCGGGCCAAGCTCGCGGCGATCGAGGGATCGCTCGCGGACCAGAAGAAGGCCGCCGGCACCCCCGCACCGGCCAAACCGGACGCGACCGCCGCCGCCGCGAGCAAGTCGAAGAACGTCGCCGAGACCGCCGCCAACGTCGCCGCCACCGCGAAGAGCGTCGCCGCCACCGTCGAGACGACGCAACAGATCCTCAGCATCTTCGGGATCTGACGCCGCCATCGCCATGCGCCACGCCCCCGGCGCTGCCTCACGAAGCTGAAAGGACGTAACTCCATGCATTCGAAGTCGTATCTGCCCATATTCACAACCATCCTGCTCGCGGCGCTCTCCGGCGCCTGCCGTTCGCAGAGCATGGGATACGTGGGAAAGGCGGCCAGCGCGCTCGGAGCCCACGCGAACACGCTGGCCGACACCGCCACGCTCTGCGAGCTGCGCAAGGATCCCGCGGAGTGCGAGCACGAGACCTTCGGGCCGCCGGTGGACGGGAAACCTGCCAATGTCTATGCGACCGACCACGCGATCGCCAAGTCCCTGACGACGCTCGCGGACTACGGCAAGGCCCTGGAGAAGCTCGCCGGCGTGAAGTCGACGGTGGGCGACCAGTTTGTCGCGGACGCCCTTGCCATCAACAGCGCCGCGAAATGGACAGACCTCGGGGACTCCGGCCCCGCCGCGATCAAGGAGGGCGTCAAACTCATCGACAGGCTCCTGACCTCCGGGCTGCAACGCCGGGAGTTCCGGGAGAACTACGACACGATCGCCGCGACGATGGACCAGCTCTCGGAGGCGTATATGGACCTGGCTCGCAACGAGCTCCGCCTGCAGTGCACCATCGAGAAACGACTATCAGAGAAGCTGCTTGATCTCGCGACCCCGTCGTGCGAGTCGACTTGCCGGAGTGCGAACGACCTTCTGAGCTCCCACGCCAGGGACCTGCGCGCGCGTCTGAAGGCCCGCCGGACCGCCATTCGTGCGGCCGCCGCGGGACTGGTTGTCTTCTTCGAGGCGCACCGGCAGCTCGGCCGACTCCTCGGAGGCGGGAAGACCGACCATGAATTGCTGACGCAGATCAAGCGTACGAGCAAGTCTGCCGGCGAGCGAGCGGACGAACAATTGCGAGCCGTCGAAGCGACCGTTTGTGCCGTCAACCCGACGACCGCCGCACCAATCGGAGCGGCCGAGAGAGGTGAGCCATGACCCCGAACCAGCGAATGATCACCATCGCAGACCTCGTGAGCGACGCCGCGACGCGGACGATCGGGAGGGCCCGCGCGAAACACATTGCCGGGAAGATGACGGCCGAACAATTCGACCAGGCTGTGGCGGGATACGACCGGGCGATCGAACACGCCGCACGCCTGACAACGGCCGCGCTGCACCAGACCGCCGTCGCTCTGTCGCCGCTCACCACGGCGCTGGAGGAGTCCGTCGAGCGTATCAAGCAGGCCGTCCAGCGGATCGACCGCACCTCGGACGTCCTCACGATCCTCGGCAAGCTCCTCGGCTTCGCGGCGGCGATCGTCCTGGCGGTCGCTGCGCCGGCGCTGATCCCGGGCGCCGTCGCGGCCGGGGTCACGCTCGCCACCACGATTCACGCGGTGGCCTCCGACGACGAGTGAGGGTGATCGGCAAGCAGGGCGTCGGTCGACCGCGACGGGTGAACGAGCACTGAGGGGCCGCCTCAGGAACGGTCTTCAGGCGGAAGGGCCTATTTTCCCGTGGCTTCTCCTGGTTTGCCGCGCCTGGCCCGTCGTCGTTGGTCGTGGCCCCGCGCCCGCGGGCGACCCGGGCCATGGCCTGGTCGAGGTTGGCGGCGTCCGTGTGCAGGTACTTCTCGGTCGTGGCGATGTTCGCGTGGCCCCAGGAGCGCCTGGACGTCTCGCAGAGAGGCGCCGTTGTTCAGCGCCTGCGTGGCGAAGGTGTGGCGCGGTCTCGGGCGGGCACAATTTCTGAAAAATTCGATCGGCTCGCTTCAGCAGGAACTCCCCGTCGGCAACTACCCGGAGGAGGCCCACGATGTCGAGCTCCCACCCTGCACCCTGGTTCATTCCCCGGCTGATCCGCGACCGCCAGCGGGCGTTCGGCGACGTCACGCTCCGCATGCCCGTCGAGCGCCCGTCCTCGCTACTCACCCGACCGAACCCGCCGTGCCGGCTCGCTGTGGTGAGTCTGCTCGTCGGTCTCTTCACGGCTCACCTCGCGCTCGCCCCCTCACCGGTCGCCGCGAGCCTCGCTCCGCAGCCGGAGCAGGCTGCCCCCGTCGTCCCGCGGTCCATGCCACCGCTCAAGTCCCCGCCGCCCAAGGCGTCACCGACGAGCCTCGTAGCCGTTCCACCGCGAGACGCTCCGCTTGCGCCGCCGCCACCCCAAGCATCGCCAGCGATCCCGAAGCGCGCCCCGCTCCGCCGCCCGCCGCTCGCCGTGCCACCGATGGCCACCCCGGATCCCCCGATCGTTCGCCTTGAGGATCTCGGCCTGCTCCCGATCCCCACGCGTCGCGTTTCCTCGCTCCCTGACAGGGGATCCCATGGCTGATACCCTCCTTTCCGTCATGAGCGACCAGGGGAGCGCAGGTGCGACCGAACCAGCGTTGCCCCGGCCGGGCCTCACCTTCGAGCTTGAGACCGCTCGTGCGCGCATCGCCGCCGAGCTGTTCGGCGTTGCTGTGTCGGCCCCACAGATCGGCCGCTTCCATGTGCTCGAGAAGCTCGGCGAGGGCGGCATGGGCGAGGTCTACGCAGCTTTCGACCCGGAGCTCGACCGGCGGGTCGCCATCAAGGTCCTGCACTCCGACCACGGGGAGTCGCAGGAGCGACGCGAACGGCTGATCCGCGAGGCCCAGGCGCTCGCGCGGGTGTCACACCCCAACGTCGTCCAGGTGTTCGAGGTCGGCCTCCACCGCGAGCACGTGTTCGTGGCGATGGAGTACGTGCGTGGCGAGAGCCTCGCACAATGGCTCGACCACCAGCCTGACCCACCCGACTGGCGCGTTGTCGTCGATCACTTCATCGCCGCCGGCCAGGGACTCGCCGCGGTGCACGCGGCTGGCCTCGTCCACCGCGACTTCAAGCCAGCGAACACGATCGTCGGCGCCGACGGCCGCACTCGCATCCTCGACTTCGGCCTGGTCCGCGCCACCGCGCTCGACGACTCGCGCGAGCTCCCATACCCGCACACCCCGGCGCGCCTCGAGCACAGCCTGACCGCGATGGGCTCGGTGGTCGGCACGCCAGGATACATGGCCCCGGAGGTGTTCCTCGGCCAGCGCGCCGACGCCCGGTCGGATCAATACAGCTTCTGCGTGGCCCTGTACGAGGGCCTGTACGGCGAGCGGCCGCACATAGGCGCGACGCTCGCGGCGCTGGCCAGCGCGAAGATCCTGGGCAACCTCCCGCGCCCGCCGAGCGGCACGAAGGTCCCCGCGTGGCTGCACGCCGCGGTGGTGCGGGGGCTCGCCCCGACGGCCGCACAGCGCTGGCCGTCGATGACAGAACTCATCGCCGAACTCGGCCGCGATCGCCGATCCGTCCTGCGTCGCTGGTCGGCCGCCCTGCTGACCCTCGTGCTACTCGGCGCGACCGGCGTGGCCGTGCAACAGGTCGTCGCGCACCAGCGCATCGCTGCCGACGAACGCGCGCGCGCCGAGACGGCCGAGCGCGAGGCCGCGGCGCAGGAGGAGGCGGCGCGGCGCAGTGCGTTCGAGCGAGCAGCCATGGCCGAGGCCGAGACGGCGGCGGAGGTGATGCGCCTGGCCAGCACCCGCGGCCATGAGCGCGACGCGCTGATCCTCGGGATCCAGGCGATGGCGCCGTACGGCCCCGACTTCGCGGCCGCGCCGCGTCTGGTCCTCGACGGCCTCGCCCAGGCCCTCCCGGCCATGATCCCCAGCTGGACGATCCCCGGCCGGGGCAGCAGCGTCGTCGGCCTCGCGCTGTCTCCGAACGGCCTAACCCTCGCGGCCGTCCACACCGGCGAGCTCACCTTGTGGCAGGCCTCCACCGGCCGATTGACGGCGTCCGGTCCATGGTCGGGGACCCATGCGGATCTGTCGTTTAGCCCCGACGGCTCCACCCTGCTGATCTCCGGCGACCGCTGCACCCTCCACGACGCGAACACCGCGACCCGGATCCACGAACTGCCGCCGTGCCTGCACGGCCGGTTCTCGCCCGACGGTCGCACGATCCACGCCATGTCGCGCGAGAAGTCGACGATCACGTCCTGGGACGCCGCGAGCGGCGCCGTGCGATGGACCACGCCCGCGGCGCCGGGACTCGAGGGTATCACGCTAGATCCGCCGGGCCGCACGCTCGCCGCCGGATTCGCGGACGGCTCGGTGCACCTCCTCGCCGCCGATGACGGCCGCCGATTCGCCACCCTCCGCGTCCCCGCCCCGCGCCCCGCGAGGCCCCCGGACATCCCCAAACGGACGACGCTGGTGTTCTCGCACGACGGCGCCCTGCTGGCTGCTGGCGCCTCCGGCGTCGAGCTGTTCGACGTGGCCAAGCGGCATCACCTCGGCACGCTCGTCCCGCCAGGCGACGACTGGTACATCAACCTCCTCTTCACGCGCGACGACAGGACCCTGCTCACCAGCGGGATGAGCGGGCTCCGGATCTTCGACACGCGGACGCGCGAGCTGACGACCCTCTCCCGGACCACGTCGCTGGTGTCACCGGCTTTGCTGACCGACGGGTACGTCCTCGCGGCCGACAACGACGGGAAGCTCAAGCGCTGGGCCCCGGAGGGCGACCTGGTCGACTACTTCGAGGCCGACTCGCCCAGCAAAAATTCGCTCCCGCTGTTCGTCTCGGCGGATCGCAGCCGGGCTGCCACCGGACGCGACGAGATTCGCCTGTGGAGCCTCCGTGACCCGCGACAGCTTGCCAGCTGGTGGCTCCCGGGCTCCCCCGCGAACGCGCTCGAGTCGGGCTCCCGGATGGTCGTGGCCCGCGATGACGAGCTGCACGTCCATGATCGCCAGACAGGGCATATCGTCGCCCGTATCGCCGACACCACTCCCGTCGCGCCGGACGGCGAGTTGCACGCCGTCTACGTCCTCGAGGACAGGTTGTGGAGCCGCCGCGGCGACTGGCTGCGCGTGCACGACCTCCGCGACGGTCGCCTGCTCCTGCGTCAGCTCCGGCGCTGGCCCACCACCCACTGGTCGTGGATCACCTCGGTCGGCGCGCCCCGGATCGTCCTGACGACCCCGGACGGCGCGTTCGAGATCGTCGATGTGGCGACCGGCGCGACCCGTTGCACGATCACCGGCGAGGGCGAACGCATGCGTCCCAGTCCCTGGCTCAGCAAGGTCGCGCTCAGCCGCGACGGCCGCCACCTCGCCGTGCCAGCCGGTGACCACGACGAGACGGCCCTCGTGACCGGTCTCCCCGGCGTGCTCCGCGTCTCCCTGTGGTCGACCGACGACTGCACGCCGCGCACGGTGATCACGCTGCCCCACGAGGGTCGCGCCCCGCCGCCGCTGCTCGAGCTGTCCTTCGCCGAGAACGGGTCGCTCGTGACACGCCTCGGCACCACGACCTTCGTCCACGACCCGGCCACGGGCCTGCAGCGGCTCCGTGTCGACGACGTGTGCTCCTTCGACGACGAGGGTGTGTCCGAGCTGTCACCCGACGGGACGACGCTGCTCACAATCTGCGGCGGTCACGCGGTGCTGTATCCGCTGGGCGGCGAGCCGCCGACCGAGATCGACGTGGCCATCGGCCACGACGAACGGTACTACACCAATCAGTACGCGGAGGGCCTCCGCCGCCACTTCTTCGCGGACAGCGGGCGCATCCTCCTGCCGGACCCCAGCGGCGACCTCCTCGTGTGGAACATCGCTACCGCGGCGCCCGACATCCGCCTGAGCACCCGCGGCTCGAGTCTGTTCCGCGCGACGGTCTCCGCCGACGGCGAGCACATCCAGCACCAGGACCACCGCAACCAGTTCACGACCTACGCCGTGACCCGGAGGTCGGTCATGACCGCCGCTTGCCAGGCCCTGGTGATGTCGGAGGTGGCCGACCAGGTGGCGACGGAATGTGCTGCCTTATCTCAGTAGCCCAGCGCTCGAGGTCCGACATCGTGCTCTCGACGAGCGCCGCCGAACGCGACAGCTCGGCCATCTTCGCCAACGACACCGTGTCTGCGGTCCCCGAGCATTACGACCCTCCGCTCGTGTCGTAAAACGAGCGGCAACCGCCGACGTCGACCTGGCCCTGGACCGACCAGCCCTCGCTCTTGAGCTCGAGCGCGAGCAGGCGATGCCCGGTGACATCGCAGAAGAATCCCGTCCAGGTATCCTCATTAATCGTGACCATGGCCGTGGTGTCGAGAACGTCGCCCGCGCCGCTGGTCAGCTGCGCGGGGACCTCGAACACCGCCGGCAGGACATCGTACGCGGGCGGGAGTACCAGCCGCAGCTGGAGTCCTTCCTCGCAGAGATCTCCGTCGCTGAACGCCGGGACGATCACGAGGTGGTCGTCCGCCTTGTAATGATGCACGAGCAAGGCGAAGGCGCCGGTGAAGGCCCCGAGCGGCGTCTCGCCAGCGACGCTTGCGTTGGTCTGTGCATCGACGGGGCAGCTCTCCGGCGTCGGCTCACAGAACATCCAGCTCTGCTCGTCACACGGTGTGAAGATCTCGCACGACGCGCAGGTGTCCGCCGCGCCGTCGCACTCCTCGTGCTCCGGTTGCACCACCCCATCGCCGCAGCTCGGGCCGAGAGACCGGCAGTCTGCGGCGCAGCCGCCATATCCGCCGTCGTTGACGCCATCGTCGCACGCTTCGCCGGCATCGACGTTCCCGTCGCCGCACAAGGGCGCGACGCCGCCGGTCGTCATCGCGTCGGTCGTCACCTCGTCGGTCGTCACCGCGTCGGTCGTCGCCATCGTCGTCGCATCGGCGGTCGATGTGGGGACCACGGCCGAGGTCGAACTCACCGATTCATCCGAGGTCGTGACGGATGCGGTCGTGGCGTCGCCGTCCCTATCGGGTGCACCGTTGCAACCGATAGGGACACAGATACCCATCAACACGAGCACACCGGAGGCTGGCGAACGCATCCACTTATGTTATCATGACGCCCCACGCATTCGCAAGCCCGGTGCAGGCCGCGGTCGAGGACGCCGACCTGCATCCTCGACCGGTAGCGGCCGGCGTCTCCACGGTCGACCGTTCACCTGGACCGGCCCGCCCGCGCTCTCGTGACCTCGCGCTGGCCTCATCAGGGTGCGAGCAGCCACGCCGAGACAACCTACGCCGCAACCCTGCGGTCCGTCATGACCGCCGCTTGCCGGGCCCTGGTGATGTCGGAGGTGGCCGACCAGGTGGCGACGGAATGTGCTGCCTTATCTCGGTAGCCCAGCGCTCGAGGTCCGACATCGTGCTCTCGACGAGCGCCGCCGACCGCGACAGCTCGGCGATCTTCGCCGCGAGCAGCGCGCGCGCGCGGATCAGCCGCGCCCGCGCGGTGCCCGGCGGGACCTCGAGGATCTCCGCGAGCTCGCCGGTCGTCACTCCCTCCCAGTAGTGGAGCTCCAGCAGTACCTGGAAATCGATCGGGATCTGGCGCAGCGCCGCGAACAGCAGCCGGACCTCCTGACGATGCCCGAGCTCGGCCGTCGGCGACGGACGCAGGTCCGCGGCCGACACCTCGGTGAAGTCGAGGCGCTGTCGCTCTCGGTGCCGGGCGCGCAGGAACTGGCACAGCTGGCGGTACGCGATGGCGAACAGATACGAGCGAAAGCTCCCGTGGCCCGCGTAGCGCGGCAGCGACTCGATGCACCCGAGGAACGTCCGCTGGATCAGGTCGGCGCTGTCGCCCTCGATCTTGCCATGGAAGAACCGCGCGACCGCGACGTAATAGCGGTCGAAGAGGAGAAATCCCGCCGTCTGGTCGCCCCCCCGCCAGGCCGCGAGCAGCGCTTGATCGTCGCGAGGATCGTCCGGCATCGGCGGTGGAGCGTACGCTGCCACCGCCCGGTTCGCGCGTCAACACAGCGCGTCGCACCGCGGCCCGAAGGTTCCTCGGTGACCTCGGCGATCACCTCGTCCTTGCCGGCCAGACGGGCCTTGAGGCGCTCGTTCTCCGTGAAGCAGCTCCTGCTCCCTGCTGGTCTCGGCGCGCTTGCGGCTCAGCTCAGCATCGACGGCTCCCGCTTGTCGGCAACGTGCTCCATGCCCTCCTGCAACTTGATCGCCATCAGCGAGCAGATCACGTTCTCCGTCTCCGAAGCGCCCGGGCGGCAACCCACCCAGAACCCCGTGTGGCGCTCACTGACCGTGACCACGACAATCGAGACTCCCTCCTGGGCCATTCGGGTCTCGAATTCTTCGACGATGGATTCGATATTTTCGGTGTTCATGCTCTTCTCTGTCCTTCGTGATGTGACTATTTCCTGCGGGCGTACAGGCCGACGCCGACGCCCACCAACAACCCCACGCCGCCAGCGATCGCGGCGCAGACCAGCGCCCGGTTCTGGTCGGCAATCCCCATGCGATGCAGCTCGGCGCCCGCCTGGCGGAGCTGGTCGCTCAGGGTCGGCGTCTGGGCGCGGGCGAGCTCGAGGGTCTGCTCGGTGGTCAGGTTCGCCATGACTCACCGCCGCCTCTCCGGCCAGAACGCGGCCGCGAGCGCGAGCCCGAGGGCGCCGCTCACGATGAGCTTCTCCTCGAGGCTGACCCGCTCCATGTCGATGCTCTGGCCGCCGGCGGCCGAGCTCACCGTCCCCGCGCCACCAGGGCCCCCGGGTAGAGGCGGGCGGTCAGCGTCCACGGCTGGACCGTCACGACGAACACGTTCTCGGGGCTGCCGGCGATCCGCGAGACCTCGCGCCGCGCCGCGTCGAGCTCGGCGACGTACTCGAAGACGCACGAGACGAAGACGACGGCCGAGTCGTCGGCGACATCGGGGATCGGCCCCTTCGTGATGTCGGCCACGACGGTGACCGGGCACTTGGGGCAGCCGTTGAGATCGACGCACACGTCGCCGCAGCCGTAGGCCCGCATGAGGCGGGTGTGCGGGGCGCCGGTCAACGATCCCCCAACCGTCGCGTTGGCGCTGTCGCCGGAGATCGTCGAAGCGGCCGGCGTGGTCGAGCTATCGATCGAGGTCAGCCCTGACGGCGTCGAGGTCGATGTGATCTACCGCGGGGAGATCGTCGCCACGCTCCCGCCCACGGACTTCCCGTATCACTTCGAGGTCACGTCGCAGGCCAAGTGCGACGGCGAACGACGCGAAGATGTTGGCGTGCTCACTCCCCGCGAGCGGCAGCGAGGCCCACAAGGTGAAGCTCCCCGGCCAGACCCAGAGCCTGGTCTACAGCGTGGCGGTCCTCGCCGACGGCTTCGTCGCCGCGGGCGTCCTGGACAGCCAGATCGTGGTCTGGCGAGTCGGGCCCGACCTCCAGCTGCTGCCCGGCTGGCCGCGCGTGCTCGCTGACTGGACGGCGATCCCCGGCCTCGCGGCGCTCGAGTCCGCGGCGCTCGCAGTCGCGGTCGACGCCGACCAGAACATCATCGTCGCCGGCACCGCGCCCGCGACGACGATCACCCCCTCGGCCGTCACCGCCACACCCGCGGCTTCCTCCTCGGGCATGCCCTGGGCTTGGGCGATGCCGCCGACATCGAAGACGACGGCCATCGGATCGATCTTGGCCTTGAGGCCGGCCCAGGCGTCGCGCAGCTCCTGCTGGCGCGGGCTGAGGTCGCGGGCGAGGAGGGCGTCGGCCAGCGAGCGGCCGTCGGGGAGCTCGGCGCCGTCGAGGGCGAAGCCGAGGAGCTTGGCGAAGCTCGACTTGCCCGAGCCATAGAAGCCGGAGATCCAGCAGGTCGGCAGGTCCGGGCCGCCGGGGCGCTCGAGCTCGTCGGTGATCGCCCGCAGGAGCGCGACATAATGCTCGTGGATCCCCTCGGGGATCCGCTTCTTGCCGGGGTGACCTTCGGGATAGCCGCCAGTGATGATATATTCGGAGACCTCGACGGCGAGCTTCTGCGGGCTCTGCTCGTGGAAGTACACGACCGGCGGGATGTCCCGCGTAACGTCGGCGACGAACAGGTCACGAATGCGGGTCGCTGGTTTCATGGATAGATCCGGGGTCGATAGTCGCTGTCGGGATCGAGGACGCCCATGAACGAGAGCGCGGTCGGGCCGCGACGCTCGCCAGGATAGAGGAGGACGACGGGGACGTTGCGGGTGCGGCCGTCGAGGTGGCGCAGCAGCGCCGAGGAGCGGAAGAACAGATACACGGCGCCGGCGCGGCCGATCAGCGCGAGGGTGCGGTCGACCTGGTCGGGGTGGCGGTCGCTGTGCTCGTTGATGATGCGGGCACAGTCGGCGGCGAGGCCGTCCGGGCCTTCAATCAGGGGCATGATCTTCGACTTGAGGTAGGCGAGGCCGCGGTCCTTGTCGAGCTTGCTGGTGCGGCGCTCCATCTCGATCAGCTTCTTGACCCACTCGTCGCCGTGGGTGCGCACGCGCTCGAGGAACAGGCTCTGCAGGGATAAAGGGAGCACGAACCAGCCGCCCTGGTGCAGGTCCTCGGTGAGGTCGCGGACCTCGCGGCGCAGGGCGAACTCCTGCGAGGGGTCGTAGGAGACGATCGCAAAGCGGTAGTTCCGCATCGTGCTGATCTTCGGGCCGTCCGTGTGCAGCAGGGTGCCGGCGATCCGCAGCTCGCGCAGTAGGCGCGGGACTCCTCGAGGTCGAGCGAACACTTGAGCAGGCGCGTGTGCACCTGCGTGACCTCGGCGGGCCGCTCGCTCACTTGGCGCTCCGGTAATGCGGGAGCGGATAGGCGGGGGCGAGCGGGTGGAGGGCGGCGACCAGGCGGTGGACGAGCTCGGCGAGCGTGGGCGCGGACAAGATGCTGCGGGCGGGGTCTCCAGGCATGGCGGCTGCCCGTGCCTGCATGCAGGCGTCCACGTGACCTCCGGTGTATCAGCGGCGCGCGCGGGTTCAATCGGCGGACGGCGAAAGAGCGGAAGCGCGCCCGGTGGAGGCCGGCCTTTCAGCAGGCCGAGCGAGGTTATCCCTCGGAGGCTCTGCTGCGACGGTGGCGCCGGGTCGACCGCCAACTCTCAACCTGTACGAGGTCACGGATATCGGCACAGACCGCCAGGACCGCCTCAATGTCAGCGGTCTGCAGGGCGCTATGAACCGAGAAGCGTACGATCGCTCGGTTCTTGGCAGTCGCCGGAGGGCAAAACACAGCGCCAAAGATCCCACGTGAATCACGGAGCACCATCGTGAGTGACTCGCGCTTGGGCTGGAACTCGCGCACGTCACCCGACCATCGTGTTCGGCGGTCAGTATCGCCCAGCCTAGAACGTCACCGAACCTTGAGCTTGTGAGCCCCTGCGCTACATGCGACCCTGGGCTGGGATCTGGCGTGCAATCGGCTCCGATCGTTGGGCAGGGTCGCGGCAATCGCGGGGGTCCCGGTAATTCCCGGCCGACGGTCGTCTTGTGCCGTCATCGTTCAGGTGCTTGTCTGCATGATCGTCACGGCAATCGATCGGCGCTACCAGTGGAGCCTTCATGATCACGGTACCGGGCTACCTCGTCTCTCGTGTGCTCCGCGAGGGCCGCCGCACCATGCTGCTCCGCGCCACCCGCCTCGCCGACGGGGCCGCGGTCGTCCTCAAGGCGCTGCGCGGCGAACACCCGGGTACCCGCGACCTCGCCCGCCTACGGCACGAGCACGAGGTCCTGGCCCGATTCAACGACCCGTGCGTCATTCGCACCCACGGGCTGATCGAGCTCGGCACGCGCGCCGTCCTCGTCATGGAAGACTTCGTCGGGACGACCCTCGCCGAACGACTGCCGCCCGCCGGCCTTCCGCTCGCGGAGTTCCTCGTCATCGCCCCCCGCCTGGTCCGGGCGCTCACGGTCATTCACGAACGAGACGTAATCCACCACAATCTCAATCCCGGCAATATCCTCGTCGATGCCACCCTGCAGCGCGTCACCCTCGTCGACTTCAGTCTCGCCTCGGCGCTCGCCGAGGAACACAGTGAGCTCGCGGCCCGCGAGCTGTCGGGAGGCAGCCTGACCTATATATCGCCCGAGCAGACCGGGCGTATGAACCGACCGGTCGATTACCGCAGCGATATTTATGCGCTTGGCATCACCTTTTATCAGTTGCTCACGGGCGCTCCGCCCTTCACCTTCGCCGATCCGCTCGAGCTGGTCCACGCCCACATCGCCCGCCTGCCGGCGCCCGTGCACGAACGGCGCCCCGAGGTGCCGCCGGCCCTGTCGGCGCTGGTGCTACGCATGCTGGCCAAGAACGCCGAGGCCCGCTACCAGAGCAGCGCCGGGCTGCTCGCCGACCTCGAGCGCGTGCGCCGGGCGCTCGAGGGCCGCGGCCCCGTCGACTTCCCACTCGGCGAGCTCGATTTCAGCGATCGCTTCATCCTCCCCTCGAACCTGCACGGACGCGAGCCCGACGCTGCCGCACTGCTCGCCGCCTTCGCGCGCACCTGCGCTGGCGGTAATGAACTGGTGCTTCTCGCCGGCCCGCCCGGCATCGGCAAATCGGTGCTCGTCCGCGAGATCCACCGCCCGATGGTGCTCCACCGCGGCCACTTCTGTTCCGGCAAATTTGACCAACTAGGCCGCAATTCACCGTACTCCGCGCTGGCCCAGGCGCTGCGCGGGCTGATGCTACACATCCTCGGTGAGCAGGACGCCCGCCTCCTGGATTGGCGCGCCACCCTGTCCGTAGCACTCGCCCCGAACGCCCGGGTCCTGTTCGACACCGTGCCCGAGCTCGAGCGCCTGCTCGAACCTCAGCCGTCGGTCCCTGTCCTGCCCCCCACCGAATCCGCCAACCGCTTCCACACGGCCCTGCGCGCGCTGCTGCGGGCTCTGGCGGGCGAGCGCCACCCGGTGGCCATCTTCCTCGATGACCTACAATGGACCGACCCCGCCACCTGCAAGCTCGTCGAGGAGCTGGTCGGCGACGCCGAGCTCACCCACATCCTGTGGATCGGCGCATACCGAGACACGGAGGTCGACCTCGATCACCCGCTGGCCCGCGCTCTCAGGCGCCTCGACGAGCGCGGCGCGGCTGTGACTGTGCGGGCCCTGCCCCCGCTCGCGCCTGCCAGCGTCGCACGCATCATCGCCGACACCTTGCATTGCGGCCCCGACGACGCCGCAGCCCTCGCTGCGCTCATTCACGATCGCAGCGAGGGCAACCCGATGTTTGTCCGCACCTACCTGCAATCGCTGCACGACCAGGGCGTGCTGACCCTCGACCGCAGCTGCGGCGCCTGGACCTGGACCGCGGCAAGGCTCAGCCAGGCGGCCCTCCCCGACGACGTCGTCGACCTCGTCACCCGGAGGATCTCCGAGCTCCCGCCCCGCGCCCGCGACCTGCTGCGCGTCGCCGCATGCTGCGGTGGCCGCTTCGACCTCCACCTCGTCGCCCGAATCGAAGGCGCCGCCACCCCCGGAGTGCTCGCCGATCTGTGGCCCGCGGTCGACCGCGGCCTGCTCCGGCCGGTCGGCGACGACTACAAGTATGTCGCCGACGAGCGCCACGCGGCCGAGCTTGAGTTTGTGCACGACCGCATCCAACAGGTCGCCTACGCTCAGATCCTCGCCGACGAGCGACCGCGCCTTCACCTCACCGTCGGACGCACCCTCCTCGCTCTCAGCGACCACGCCCGCTCACAGTCCGAGGTATTCACGATCGCCGGCCACCTGAGCCGCGCTGGCGCCATGCTCGACGACCCCGGCGAGCGCCTCCGGGTCGCCGCCATCCACCTCCGCGCCGCCCGTCAGGCCAAGGCCGCCACGGCGTATCGCTCGGCCTGCGGCTACCTCAACGCCGGCATCGAGCTGCTCCCCGCCGACGTTTGGACGAGCGCCTATCCGCTAGCCTTCGCCCTCCATCGTGAGCTCGTCGAATGTGCGTACCTGGCCGGCGACCCCGAGGCCGCGATCGCCGTGTTCACCCCGCTGCTGGAACGCGCCTGCACCCGCCGCGAGAAGGCCGAGCTGCACGCCCTGCGGGCCGTCCTCGAGACCAACCGTGGCAAGCTGCGCGCCGCCCTCGCGGCTGGCCGTGCCGGCCTCGCCCTGTTCGCCGTCGAGCTCCCGGAGCTCGCCACGCCCGCCGATGTGGTCCTCGCATTCGAGGCGTACCAGGCCTTGCGGGCCGACCTGAGCGATGAAGCCCTACGCAGCTGGCCCGAGACCCGCGACGAGGACATCCGCGTCGAGATGCGGGTCATGGTCGCCATGAGCGCCGCCGCGTACTTCACCGACACCAACCTGGCGTCGCTGCTGCTGCTACGGATCGCCATCCATTCGCTGCGCCACGGGCTCAGCGAGGTATCGTCCTATGGCATGATCGGTGTCGGGCTGGTCCTGTCCGGCGGCTTCGGCCGCTACACCGACGGCGACGCGCACGGTCGGCTCGCCCACGACCTCAACGAGCGCTTCGCCAACGCCGAGCTGCGCCCGCGGATCGCCCTGTTCTGGGCGACGTTCATGATGGCCTGGACCCGCCCCTTCGCCGAAGTCCAGGCCACCCTCGCCGACGCAGCGGAGAGCGGCCTCCAGGTCGGCGATTTTATCTACGCCGTCTACTGCACGGTCACCACCGTGTTCCTCACCGTGCTCACGGGTGAACCCCTCGACCGCCTTCAGGAGCGTATCGAGGTCTCGCTGGCCCTCGTGCGCCGTCGCGAGCTTCTCGATCAGATCCTGGTGCTCGGCCACATGCGGTGCCTGTTCGCCGCCCTCGCCGACCCCGCCGCTACTCCTGTCAATACGGCCCCGCTACGGGCCGGCATGGACGACGCGCACGCCCCTCTGGCGATGTTCTACTCTCACTACTACGAGGCGCTGATCGCGTATCTCCACAACGACACGCAGGCTGCCCACGCAGCGCTCGTCGAGGCGCAGCCGCGGGTTACGGTCGCGTTCGGCAGCTCGATGGTCGCCGACTTCACCTTCCTCGAGTGTCTGATCCTCGCCCGCCGCCACGCCGACGCCGACGCCGACGAGCGTGCGGCGATCACCGAGAAGATTGAGAATAACCTCAACCGCCTCGCCGCTTGGGCCCTCAGCGCTCCCTGCAACTTCGCACACCGCGAGGCACTCGCCCGCGGCGAGTGGGCCCGGGCGCAGGGCGACGACGGCGGGGCTCTGCGCAACTACAACCAGGCCATCGATCTCGCCCGTGAGCACGGGGCGCCACACCTCGAGGCCATCGCCTGCGAATGTGCGCTCCGCTTCGCCGCCGCTCGCGCCTTCCCGATCCTGGTCCACGCGTATCTTCAAGCTGCGCTCGCCGCCTACCGCACCTGGGGCGCCCACGCCCAGGCGACCCGGCTCACCCGCGAATTCGCCGAAGCGACCCGGAGCACCGGTGCGCCCGACGCCGCCCATACCTCCGGGGCTGAGTCCGCGACCGGGTTGCACACGCTCGACCACGCCTCGCTGGTGAAGGCCCTCAATGCGCTCTCGGCCGAGATTCACCTCGACGCCCTGATCGGCCGCCTGCTGCACCTCGCGCTCGAGAATGCCGGGGCAGAGCGCGGCTGGCTGCTGCTCGACCGCGAGGGCACCTGGTACGTCGAGGCCTCGCTGGCGAGCGCCGCCCCGGAGACGCTCGATCGACCCTCGCTTCCGTGGACCGCTGTGCCGCTCCCAGCCGCGATCCTCCGCTACGCCGCACGTACCTGCGAGAGCGTCGTGCTCGACGACGCAGCCCGTGCCGGCCCATTCACTCACGACGAGTACGTGCAGGCCCACCGACCGTGCTCGCTCGCCTGTATCCCACTCGTCAACCAGGGCCGCATCCTCGGCCTCCTCTACCTCGAGAACAACCTCGCGGTCGGCGTGTTCACGGCGGCCCGCTGCCAGATCCTGCAATTCCTCGCCGCCCAGGCGGCTGTGTCGCTCGCCATCTCACTGCTGTACCGGCAGCTTGCCGACCACAACCGCAGCCTCGAGCTTCGCGTAGACGAGCGGACGGGCGCGCTTCAACAGGCGCTGGACCAACTGCGCCGCGCGCAGCGGCAGATGGTCGAGTCGGAGAAGCTCGCCGCGCTGGGCGGCCTAGTCGCGGGCATCGCCCACGAGATCAACACGCCGGTTGGCATCGGCGTGACCGCAGCCTCGGCCCTGGCCGACGCGACACACGAGATCCAGCGCGCCTACGCAGGCGGCCGAATGACGCGCGAGGACTTCGACCTCTATCTCGATCGGGCCCAGCGCGCGAGCCAGATCCTGCTGGCCAACCTCGGCCGCGCCGTCAACCTCATCCAGTCCTTCAAGCAGATCGCCGTCGATCAGTCGAGCGAGGCCCCGCGATCGTTCCTTGTCGGCGAATACCTCGAGCAGGTGGTGCTGAGTCTGCAGCCCGAGCGGCGGCGAGTCCCCCACCGCGTCGAGATCGTCGGCGACCCAACGTTGACCCTCCACAGCCACCCCGGCGCAATGGCCCAGATCATCACCAACCTGGTGATGAACTCGCTGCAGCACGCCTGGCGCGAGCCCGGCCCCGGACCCGGCACCATCCATATCGCCTTCGCATGCCACGATCGGTGCTTCGAGCTGCGCTACAGCGACGACGGCCAGGGCATCGCTGGTGAGCACCTCGGCCGGATCTTTGAGCCCTTCTTTACGACCCGCCGCGATCACGGCGGCAGCGGCCTCGGCCTCTACATCGTCTACAACATCACGACCCAGCGTCTGCAAGGGACCATCACCTGCGAGAGCGCCCCGGGGCAGGGAGCCTGCTTCAGATTGACGATGCCGGCGACCCAGGTCGACCCAGATTCGCCCACCCAGCAGAGGAGCACCGCATGAACCCCGCCACCCCCGAACCCCGCGGCACCGACCTCGTTTTCGCGGAGCGCCCTAACTCGCCCATCCGCAACGAAGCGGCCTGGATCATCCTCATCGTCGACGACGACCAGGGCGTCCACGACGTCACCCGCCTGGCCCTTGATGGCCTCGAATTCGACGGCCGCCGCCTCACCTTCGTCAGCGCCCAGTCGGGCCGCGAGGCGATCGAGCTGCTGCGTACGCGCCAGGACATCGCCCTGGTCCTGCTCGACGTTGTGATGGAGTCCGATCACGCTGGCCTGCGCGTCATCGAGGTCACCCGCGGCGAGATCGGCAACCCCGCGGTCCGCTTCGTCCTGCGCACCGGTCAGCCCGGTCACGCTCCCGAACGCCAGGTGATCACCGACTATGACATCAGCGACTACAAGACCAAGGGCGAGCTTACCGCTGGCAAGCTCTACACCACCGTCGTCGCCTCGCTGCGCACCTATCGCCACATTCGCGCCCTCGACCAGCACCGTGAGCGCGCCGAGGCGACCGCGACCGCGCTGCAGCGCTTCTTCCCTGGCGAATACCTCGCTCTGCTGCAGCGCGCCGGGATCACCGAAGTCTGCCTCGGCGACCAGATCCAGCGCGAGATGACCGTGATGTTCGTCGATGTACGGGGCTTTACCGGCATGTCCGAGACCATGAGCCCGGCCGAGTGCTTCCGCTTCATCAACCGCCTATTTGCCCACCTGTGCCCCATCGTCCGCGAGCAGCACGGCATTATCGACAAGTTCCTCGGTGACGGCTTCCTCGCTCTGTTCCCCCGCTCCGCCGACGACGCTCTGCAGGTCGCTCTCGCCCTCCAGCGCCGCATGCTCGCCTTTAACGCCGAGTACGGTGAAAACGTGCGCATCGGCATCGGCGTACACACCGGCGTGCTCATGCTCGGCACCGTCGGCGACGCGGCCCGCATGGAGGCGACCGTGCTGTCCGACGCGGTGAATCTCAGCGCCCGCCTCGAGGCCCTGACCAAACGCTACAGCGCTGGCGTGATCCTCAGCCAGCAGACCCTGCTTGCCACCGCCAACCCCGGGGCGTACGGCGTGCGCTCGATCGGCGAGGTCCACGTCCCCGGCAAACAGGCCGCGATCGCCATCTACGAGCTTATCGACGCCGACTCCGAGCAGCTGCGCAGCGCCAAGATGGCGACCGCAGCTGACTTCGCTGAGGCCGTCGCATGCTACCAAACCGGCGCTCACGGCGAGGCCTGCATGCTCCTGCAGCGGGTGCTGAACCGCTGCCCCGACGACGAGGCCGCCCGCCTCTATCTCCGCCTCGCCGCCGAGGCGCTGCTCGGCCGCGCTGGTCGTCGCGTGGGATGACACGCCGACCTCCCGCGGCTTCAACCGGTCGGCAGCGATTCTGTAGCGGCGAGGCTGCGCGACGGCCGAGACACAGGAAGGCCTTCCACTCAGCCGGTCCGCCGCTTATCGACGGCGAGGCACGCAACCGCACATGTCGAATCGAAGGCGCGGCCACGACAGCGGCCTTGCTGAGCCTGGTCGGGCATGCGACGATTCGGGCGCGGAAGCTGAGGCTTTCCGCGGAGGGTTGCCGCGATGTCGATGCTCAAGCGAGTGTTCTGCGTCCTCCTGACCGTGGTGATGCTCCTCGCGGGCGCCGCCCACTTCACCATGACCGCCACCTACGTGGCGATCATGCCAAGTTTCTTGCCCTTCCCGCTCGTCCTCGTCTACCTCAGCGGCGTACTCGAGATCGTTCTTGGGCTCGGGCTGCAGATCCCCGCCCTCCGCCGGCTCGCCGCGTGGGGCCTGGTCGCGCTGCTGATCGCGGTGCTCCCCGCGAACATCAACCAGGCAGTGCACAACCTCCAGCCGGAGGGCCTGCAGATGTCGCAGACCATGCTGTGGGTGCGCATCCCGATGCAACTGGTGTTCATCGCGTGGGCCTTTTGGCTGACACGACCCGAACGACAGGGCGGATGATCGTCAAGATCCCGTGCGCAGCATTCCCGCGTCGAAGCACCTTCATCCTCGCTGACCCCGTCGCGCCGGAAAGCGCCCGAGCCTCAAAACCGCAGCTGAAAGCCCCGGCCGCGAGGCTCGCCTTGTACACGCGCAGCGGATGCCGATGCCGGAGCCGGGCCCCGCCCACCACCGCCTATGGCAAATACGAGCAGTGTGGATCTCGGCCGCCGTCGCCGATGCGCAGCGAATCATCGCCAGAAACGAGCCCGGTCGAACGAACGCGCAACCGCAACAACCTTTTGTGGTTAGGCGCGCCTCAGGACGCGGCGGCTCATTGCACCGGGACCATCGAGGCTTCGACCACTGTGGTAGGGTGAAATCGTGGGGCTCGGCTGGATCACGTGCGCCCGCTGAGGATCCGTGGTCGACTCCACCGCCATCACCAACGACACGGCGCTGGCGGTCACCGCCGCCTCCATCACCAACGCCGCGGCGCTGGCGGCCACCGCCGCCTCCATCACCAACGACGTGGCGCTGGCGGCCACGGCCGCTGGCGGCGCTGGCCAGGCGACGCCGTCAACGGCGCAACCGTCAACGGATCTCGGGCGCGGTGCCCTCTTGGGCCGCTACGTGGTGCTGTCGAAGCTCGGGGCCGGCGGCATGGGCGTGGTCTATGCGGGCTACGACCCCGAGCTCGACCGCAAGGTGGCGCTCAAGCTCCTCCACCCGCGGCTCGCCGACGACGACCCATTCGTCGCCCGCGAGGCCCGCGCCCGCCTGGCACGGGAGGCCCAGGCGCTCGCAAAGCTCAACCACCCGCACATCGTCGCCATCCACGACGTCGGCGAGCACGAGCGGGCCGTGTGGCTGGCCATGGAGTACGTCGAGGGCGAGACGCTGTCGGCGTGGGTCAGCCGGCGACGACGGACGTGGCGCGAGCTTCTGGACGTCATGACCCCCGCTGCTCGCGGGCTGTCCGCTGCGCACGAGGCGGGCCTCGTCCACCGGGACATCAAGCCCGACAACATCATGGTCGGCGCCGACGGGCGCGTGCGCGTCATGGACCTCGGCCTGGCCCGCGCGCTCGACGATGCACCCGCCGCCCCCATCGTTGTCGTGAGCACCGCCGCCTGCGACCTCGCGGCCCTGGCGGCGCACGTGACCCGGGTGGGGGCGGTGATGGGCACGCCCGCGTACATGAGCCCGGAGCAGTTTCGCGGCGACGCCGTCGACGCCCGCACTGACGTGTTCTCATTCTGCGTCACGCTGTGGGAGGCGCTGATGGGCGAGCCCCCGTTCGCCGGCGATACGCTGGTGGACCTCCGGGCCAGCGTGCTCGCGGGCGCCGTCCGGCCAGTGCCACGCGACCCGCACGCTCGCCGCGTCCCCGGCTGGCTGCGGCGTGTGTGCTTGCAAGGACTCGCTACCCGACCCGAGCGCCGTTTCCCGTCGATGCAGGCCCTGCTCGCCGCGCTGTCCCGCAGCCGGACCCAGGCCCGGGCCCGCAAGTGGCTCGTGGGCGTCGCGGCCGTGGCGACCCTCGGCGCCTCGGCGGCCCTGGTTCAGCGCCACGATCACAACCAGCGCGTCGCGGCGTGCGAGGCCGTCGGCGCCAGCATCGTCGACGTGTGGAACGACGCGGCGCGGACCCGTGTACGCGAGGGTATCCTCGCTACGGGCCTCGCCTACGCGCCGGTGACCGCGGACAGAGTCCTGCCGATCCTCGACCGACAGGCCGAGGCCTGGCGCGAGCATCGAACCCGGGCCTGCTCGATGGCCGACCTCGAGGGGACGCTTGACGCGGAGCAGCTCGACCGCGCCGTCTGGTGCCTCGACGAGCGGCGGATGGCCCTCGCGGCGCTGGTGACCGAGCTGTCGCACGCCGACGCGATGGTCATGCGACAGGCAGGGACCGGGGCCGCCGGCCTGCGCTCCGTGTCGCCCTGCATCGACCCACAGGTGCTCGCGGCCCTGCCGTCGCCGCCGCCCCCGGACGCCCGTGCGAAGGCCGACGCTCTGCGCGCCACGCTCGCGCAGGCGCGTACAGCCCTGTGGACCGGCAAGTACCCCGAGGGCTTGAAGCAGCTGCGTGCCGCGCTCGCGGACGTCGAGGCGCTCGGCTGGCCGCCCCTGACCGCCGCGGCCCGGCAACTCGAGGGCGACCTGCTCGAGAGCACGGGCGCCTACGCCGAGGCCGAGGCCGTGAGCCTCATGGCCTACATGGCGGCGGCGAAGTTGCGCGCCTGGGGTGTGGCGGCCCGTGCCGCGATCACCCTCACGGCCATCATCGGGTACCGGCAGTCTCGCCATGCCGAGGGCAAGGTGTGGGGGGCGCACGCGGAGGTCGCTGTCCTGTTCGCCGGCGACGCCTTGGGCCTCGACGAGGCCCATCGCGTCAACACCCTCGGCCTCGTGAACTTCGCGGCGGGCAGTTACGCCGCGGCGAAGTCGCTGCACGAGCGAGCCCTGGCAATCCACGAGAAGACGCTGGGCCCCGAGCACCCCACCGTCGCTATCTCGCTCAACAACATCGCCAATGTCCTCTACGCCACGGGAGCGTACGCCGAGGCGAAGGCGCTGTACGAGCGCGTCTTGACGATCAAGGAGAAAGCGCTGGGCCCCGAACACCCCGACCTGGCCCTCTCCCTCTACAACCTCGCCCTCGTGCACGAGGCCAGGGGCGAGTACGCCGAGGCGAGGCCGCTCTACGAACGAACCCTGGTGATCTTCGAGGCGACGCTGGGCCCCGAACACCCCCACGTCGCCGCCGTCCTCGCTAGCCTCGCCGACGTTCACCGGACCACGGGCGCGCACGCCGAGGCGAAGGTGCTCCACGAGCGAGCCCTGGCCATCCGCGAGAAGGTGCTGGGCTCCGAACACCCCCTCGTCGCCAACTCGCTCAACGGCCTCGCCAGCGTTTACCTGGCCACGGGCGCGTACGCCGAGGCGAGGACGCTTTACGAGCGAGCCCTGGTCATCCGCGAGAAGGCGCTGGGCCCCGAGCACCCCGACGTGGCCACCTCCCTCGACGGCCTCGCCGATGTTCACCTGGCCACGGGCGCGTACGCCGAGACGAGGGTGCTGTACGAGCGAATCCTGGCCATTCAGGAGAAGACGCTGGGCCCCGAACACGCCAACGTCGCCGCGGTCCTCGGAGGCCTCGGCGCCGTCGCGCTCGCGCAGGACATGCCGGCCGCAGCCCTGCCGTACCTCGAGCGAGCTCTCACCATCTACGACGTCCACGAGGGCGTCCAGGAACGCGAGCTCGCGGTCCGCTTCAACCTCGCCAGGGCCCTCGTCCGCGCAGGCGGCGACCGAAGCCGTGCGCTCGCCGAGGCCCGCAAGGCCGCCGACGGCTACCGCGAGGCCGGTGCGGGCAAGGCGAAGGAACTCGCCGAGGTCGAGGCATTCCTTGCCGACCACGGGAGTTGACGGGCAGCGTGCCGGTCAGCAGTCGGTCCAGCGTGGCCCCGAGCCCGAACACATCGAAGCTGGGATTCGGATCGACGAGGCCAGCCTCCAGCGGCAGGTAGCCCGGGGTGCCCAGCGCCTTGCCCATGCTGGTCTGCCGGGGTCGCACCGCTCCGGTCGGGATCCGATAATTTTCGGCGATGCGAACGACGCGGCCCCCCTCTACTACTTCGACCACACCGCGGCGCGAATCGGCAGGATCTGCGCCCTTGATGGAGGCGCTGCGAAGCATATTCGTCCCCGCGCGGGCCTGTGCTGGCCGCGGCGTGCTTATGCTGAAAATGCACGCTACGCCGAGCGTCACCAGGAGAACGCCGTGATGAACCGGTCCTCGTCTCGTATCCATCATGGAATGATCATTGCTGTGTTCGTGGCCGCCTGCGACGTCGAGCCCATGCCCGAGGCGGCCGCCGTCTGCAACCAGCCTGCGTCCTTCGACGTGGATCCCCTCGGCGACCCGTCGATGTGTAGCAGCTATGAGCCCGAGACGGCGGGTGAGCCGATCGCGGTGACCTTCGTCAATGACAGCGACGAGGATATCATCCTGCGTGGGTGGGGCTGCGACGGATACTTCCAACTGATCAACGCGCTGTTCGGACGCATCACGCACGCGCCGGTGACCTGCCTCACCGAGCAGCCGCCCTGCGAGTGGATGCTGCGCGGCGAGGGCGGCTGCGTGGCGACCTGCCCGCAGGCGCCGGACATCCGCATCGCCCCCGGGCGCCGCTTCGAGACCACGTGGGCGCCCTTGGTGCTCGTCGAGGCCGAGCTTCCGCAGGCCTGCGCGGCGAGCCCCGACTTCTATGGCGCGTGCATGGCGGTGAAACGACCGGTCCCCGGCGGCGCACTGCTTACGGCCATGTTTGCGTCGGCGAGCCAATGCGGGGCGGCCTGCGCCTGTGAAGCCGGGGCCGAGGGCTGGTGCGAGGTGCAGGAGCTGGCCGATCTCGGTCCGTCGCAGCTCCACACGGTCAGCGCGCTCTACGATGGGGTCTGCGCCTCGGTGGAATTCTCGCTGCGTTGAGCGCCCGCCAGCAGGTGACCCGGCACAGCTGCGGCCGGTGGCGGGTCGTGAAGCACTGTTCTACTCTCAGTACTCATATGTGAAGCTGTCACCCTCGAAGCCGAGCAGGAAGAACTCGAACGGCGACGGGCCCGTCTGCTGCAGCGGCGTCAGGTCGAACTTGCGGATCTCCATGATGAAGGCCTTGCAGTTGTCGCCGTGGGCGTCGTGGTCGATCGCCAGGTTCGAGTACTGGGTGTCGAGGACGATCGAGTCGAAGCACAGGGTGAAGTCGTGGGGCTCGCAGCCGCCGCTGTAGCCGACTTCGACCACCAGCTCGTCGCCGACGATCTGCGCGGCGATGATATCGAAGGTGTCGCTCGGTTGGAGGTCGAAGCAGTTCGGCAGGAAGCCGTCGCCGACAGTCGTGTCGGCGGTCTCTCCGGCGCCCGTCGAGCCGGTCGTGGTCTCCGCGGTGGTGCCCGGCCCGGTCGTAGTCATCACACTTGTGGTCGCGTCGGTCGCGTCGGTCGCGTCGGTCGCGGTCGCGCTGGTCGAGGTCTCGAGCGGGCCGCTGGATGCTGTCACCTGCCCGTTCGCATCGTAGCGACGCAGCACGACCTCGTAGGTCTCCGGGTTTGGGAAAGCGTAGGACGCCAAGAAGGTGTCGCCGTCCCAGCCGGTGACGACAGCCGTGACATCCGTCTCGTTATCGGCGAAGCGGTCGCTCCAGACGAGCGAACCGTCGAGCGCGAAGCGGCCGACCCACACGGTCACGGTCTTTCCGTCCCAGGCGTGACCGGCGAGCACCGGTGCCCCGTCCGAGGCGAGGTCGTGGGCGCGGATGGACATGTCGGCGGGCGCCGCGAGCGTGGCCTCGGACAGTGCCTGCCCGCCCGTGTCGAGGCGGAAGACGCCGGGCGATTCGTCGAGCTCAAGCACGTGGATCACATCGCCGTCGGCGCCGATCTGACCATCGGCGATGAACTGTTGGCCCTCCGCGACCGGCGGCCGCTCCCGCTCCCGGCGCCACTCGAGCACCCCGTCCGAGGCGTAGCGGAGGACGACGAGCCGCTGGTCCTCTGTCGGCGGCTCGAAGTCCACGCCCTCGACATAGGTCACCGTCTCGGACACGAGGACGTGGACGAAGCCCGCATCGTCGACCGCGACGCTGAGCGGCTGACTCCCGTGCCCCGGGAGGCCGCCCTCGTACTCGGCGAATGGGCGGCGCTTCCCGTCGACGGCGAAGATCTCGAGGACGACGCGGCTCCCGACCTCGTGCGCGTAGACGGTCTCTCCTGCCGGTGTGGTCGCCATGGCCTGCGACCAGTTAGCGAGGGGCTCGCCGACCTGCGACCAACGCGAGCAGCGGGCTTCCAGGGTCCCCAGCACGAGACAGCGCTGCTCGTGTTCGAGTACCACCTGTCGCACGGATCAGTCGATCGGACAATCCTCGAAGTCGGATCCGTCCGGACACAGGCCGGTGCCCAGGGCCTCGTCGCATTCGCCGTCGAGGACCCACGGGCACTCGTCGAGGTGGGGCGGCGCGCCGAGGTTCCCGTCGATCTTGAGCTTCCCGGTGACCGCCCGTCCCGCGGCCCACGCCTCCGCGTCGAGCTGCGGGAGATCGTCGTGGTTGATCACCGTCAGGTGGTGAACCTTAGCGAGCGTGTCGAACCCCGCGAGCGTGTCGAGCTTGTCGTTGTCCCGCATGTACAACGTGTCCAGGGCGTCGAGCGGGACGACTCCCGCGAGCGTCGTGAGCGCGGCGTTCTCGGTCAGCTCCACGACCCCGGAGACGGCGACGCCCTCGAGCCCCGCGAGCGACGTGAGGCCGCTGCACCGCCGGAGGACCAGCTCGTCGAGCTGCGCCAGCGAGGTGAGCCCGGCCAGGCTCGTCAGCGACGAGTTATCAGAGACTGGGGGGCTGCCTGCTCTCGCCCTGCCCGGCCAAGTGGCCGTCGAGCTCGCCGGCTCCCTGGGCCCGAGACGTGCCGATGCGCGGCCATGAGATCTCCGCCCTCTGGCCCGAATTTGTCGCGAATTTGTCTCGATTCTGGCCTGTCTCGAGACAAACCCTCGTATTCTGCCTCGTAGGCCCATCTACTGGCACATATGCCCGACATCCTGAATGTCAACAAGATGACCGTTGTGAACGATGTTCAAACGGGAGCAGCGGTCTGTTTCTTCGTGATCTGAAACCGGGTCGGTTCCAGAGGTTCCAGATCGCGCCACTCAACTCGCCCCGGGGCGATGGTCAGCGGGCGCTTGGAGGGGTGATGAGGGGGTCGATATGGATCCATGCGCCGTCTTCTTGCCAGCGCTGGTGCCACCGCCAGCAGGTCGTGGAGGCGCCGTACTCCTTGGGGACCTGGTTCCAGGCGGCACGATGGTGGAGTACCCAGCGGATATCGTCGAGGCTCTTGCGGATGCTCGCGTGGGTTCGCGGGTGGTGACCGGAGAGGACGATCGGGGCGACCTTTGCCCACTGGGCGTTGGCGGGGCTGGCCGGTGTGTTCTTGAATTTCGCGGAGTAGGGCCATGACCTGCGAGGAGACGGGGACCGAACGCTGGCCGGTCTTGCTGTCGGGGAGGTTGAAGACGGCGTGCTGCCAGTCGATCATTGGCCACTTGAGGCTGATGATCTCGTCCTTGCGCAGGCCGGTGTGGGCGAGCAGCTAGGGCCCAGGCGCTCATCGGCTCCGTAGCCGCGGGTGGCGACGCGCATGCGTACACCTTGCTGGAGAACGGTCTCGAGGCTGCGGCGCTCGTCGGGGCTCAGGGAAGCGCTCGACCCGGTGCGAGGCGAAGCGCTTGGTGTTGCTGACCGGGTTGCGGATGTTGGCGAGCTCCCAGTCGCGGATGATGCGGGAGTAGGAGCTGCCGAGGCTTCACTGCGGCTGGGAGCAGATGGTGGTGTCGATGCGGAAGTTCGATTGGGTGGTGTGGCGCTCGGCGTGGAAGACGTCGAGGGTGTAGGTGAGGCCCATGGCCAGCCCGAGGTTGTCGAGCGCGACGCTGCCGGGGCTGTTGCCGTGGACGCCGCCGATGTCGATGACGAGCTTCTTGTTGATGAAGACCCACACGTCGTCGTCACCCGTGAAGGTGAAGGTCTCGCCGCCGGTGTAGGTGAATGCGGTGTGGATCTCGGTCGTGAAGTGGAAGTTGTGTCGCCGTAGAGGGCTCAATTCGGCCGGATTCGAAGACTTTGGTCCCAGGCATCGAAAATCGATCCAAAATCGATCCAAATTCTGGCCAGGCGACGGGATCGCGTGGCCGCGCATCCGGGGCAGGGAGGGCAGGGAATGGGGTTCTCGAGTTGGCTGCGGGGAGCGCGCGAGGACCATGGGCCCGTGTCGGCCGCCTGAGGGGGGGCGCGAGACGTGCTACGGTCCCGGTGTGGACGCCGCGGACATTCGTGCCTTCGTACAGCGGGACTGGCAGCTGGCGATTACAAGGCGCGCGCGTGGAGCCGGTCAGGGCCTGGCCCAGCGAGCTGGACAGGCGGGCGACCTCGAGTGGTGCGTGTGTGCCGTGCCCTGAGGTCCGTCCCGTGGCCTTGAGCGAGGCGCTCTGCCTCGACGCGCGCTGGTTCAGAGCAGGCCTTGTTCGGGTGGTGGTAGTTCGAGTGACCGGCGGCGTCGTAGGCGAACTCTCAAATAGCGCTCGAGTAACGCGACGAATAGATAGGGCCCGACCCCGGCGAGCATGGCGCTTGCCCACATGGGGGTCGATCCATTCACGAATATGCCGAGCATCATCAGCCACAGGAAGACGAAGACACCGGTTGGGGGTCCTGCGATTCTCCAGACATCACGTCGCTTCCAGAAGGCGGTCGTGGGCAAGAAGCCTAGCCGTTGCGGGCGATCGAGGTGGGCGACCTCGGTCTCAGGGGGGCGCGGTGCCAGCGCTGTCATGGTCGCCTCCGAGTGTACACCCTTCGTATTGGAAGGCACACAAATGCTCTCGTCACGAGATCGGGCAGTCGGGCTTGCACTCCTTGTTGCAGTCGATGCCGTCGAGGGCGTCGTCCGCGGTACCCGCCCCGACCACGCAGGCCGCACAACCAAACCCAAATCCACCCGCGCAGCATGCCGCGCCGGCGATCCACACGAGCGCCCTCAATCCCCACTTGGTCGCCCCGCACGCCGGATTACCGGCCATGGGGTCGGGGGGAAGCGTGCCCAGCCATCCAGAGACAGCCGTGTGCAGACGAGGATCGGTCAGGACGGCCCAGTAGACGAGCATCAGCTTCGGCGCATCGTGTGCGAGTTCTGCCTCCATGGTCGGCGACATCCAAACCCGATGGTCTTCGGCCCCGTAGACCTGGCGAATCTGCATATGCGAGACTCCCCGAATCGAGAAGTGCGCCTCGGCAATCGGGTTTTCGACGTGGTTCCACAGGTCGATCCGCAACTGACCGGGCGCACCGGACCCCCGGAGGCGAAACCGGGCCGTGATGGAGAGGTGGCCCGGCTCTACCTGCTGGGGTTCAATCGAAAGGATGCGAGGGCGTGCTCGCGCGAGCTTCTGAAGCTCGTTCGCGGCCTCGGCACTCGACAGATCGGGCGACGAAAACGGGTGCGGGGCCGGAACGGGGACATTTGCCTTGACTGGGAAGGATGCATCGATGAGAAACGTGGCAAGGGTGAGCGTAGCCGTGGACATGCTCATGGACTCGGCACGGGCACGACGACTGTTGCACTCGATGCACAGATTCCAGGCGGGGCCCTGGCGACCTCGCCCTCCGGGCGACTCGAGGTGGACCCCCGTCGCCTGGTGTCGCGGTTTCGTACTTGCAGGTGGGGGATTGCGCCCATCGCGTGGTAAGAAAGGGCGGTGAGCAGACGCCGAGAGAGGCTCATCCAGGGCAGCCAGAGCTTGCCGGTCGACGCCGCCTCGCGGGTGCTCCGCGGCGATGCCGACGGCACCATGGCGGTCCAGGATCAGCGCTCGCGGCTCCTCACGGCGGAGATCGTCGGCATGTTGGAGCGGGCAGGGCCCCTGGTCCGTGGCGCGAGCGAAGTGGTCGCGTGGCAGCTCAATGCGATCGCGGCGCAGGGTGAGACGTGCTTGAAGCGCGGAGAGGTCGGGGAGGCCGTCGTCGTCTTCTCAAGACTGGGCGCCGGCATATGCGCGGGCTACGAGCTGATCTGGGATGAGGAGAGCGAGGTCGGCATGGTGCTCGACCGGTGCGTCAAGGGACTCGAGGCTTGCCTCGACCGGGCCGCCACCAGCACACGTGGCGACATCCTCGGTGCGCTCCTCGACATCGCGGTGTGGGAGCGGACGAGCGGAGGCTATGGCGTCGGCGAACGAGCGGCCGAGCTTGTCCTCGCCCGGTCGACGGTCGACGAGCGGCGGGCGATCGCGGCGGCGGCCGCGTCTGTGCTGCAGCAGGCGGTGCTCCGCGCGCGCCAGCGCCTCGGGACCTTCGTGGTCCAGCTCGGTGGTGGCGCGGAGGTGGAGCGCGCGGCGCTGCTGCAGGAGAAAGGCGATCAGCATCGGCGGATCGCGCGACTACTCGCGCTGCACGAGCCGAAGGAGGCAGCCCAGGTCTTGACGGAGCTCGATGACCCGGGCGAACGGACTCGCTGCGCCGAGCTCTTCATTGAGCACGGCTACCCCGACGAGGGGCATAAGATCATGGAGGGGGCGGTCGCTACTCGCGGTACACCCGGTCGGCGACAGACGCTGACCTGGCTTTACGGACAGGCGACTGGCGAGGGCGACGACAAGGCCGCCGCGACGTGGGCCGAGGAGATTTTCCGTGAAGCGCCGAGCGTCGAGCACTGGGGGTTACTCCGCGCGTCGGCGAGAGGGACGCTCCGGCATCAGCTCCGCCGCGAGCTCCTCGAGGCGGGAGAACACGTGCTCCTCATCGAGATCCTTCTGTCGGAGAACAAGGCCCGCGAGGCGCTCTCCAAGTTTCGCGCGGTGAAGGCTCGCACGCCGCGCGTGCTCGCGGCGATGCAACGGATCGCCGATGGTGTCGCGGCGCGACGTCCCCGCGACGCAGCGCGGCTGTACGCGGAGATCGCCGACCATCACGGGATGGCGGACGAGCATGAGATCGCCGTCGAACTCGTCTTTCGCGGCTACCAGTTGTTCGCCGCCGCAGGCCACATGATCTTGGCGACCCGGCATCTCACGGATTTTTGTCGGCGTCATGCGGGCCGCGACGAGTTGATCGCACGGATCGAGAAGCATTCGTCTACGCCACGGATACAGCCGGGCGAGCAAGGACCGGTGTGAAGGCATGAGCCGCGATATGTTCAACGACCCTCGCAGTCACGAGGCCGACGACCTGGCCTTGGAGGCAGAATTACTCGGGCGCCGTGGGGAGCACGTCGGCGCACGCGAGTTGTATCGCCGGGCCGCGGCGCTCGAGGAGGCCCTTGCACGCGAGACACCGGTCTCCTCACCGCGGCAGCGAGGTGTGCTGGCGATCAGCGCGGTCTCGCTGTGGGGCGCGGCAGGGGCGCTGGAGCGGGCGATCAGCCTCGCCGACGAATTCCTGACCGACCATGCGTTGCCGGCGAGCGAACGAACCAGCCTGGCAAAGCTGGCGGAGGAGCTCCGCACGCGTGCCGCGCAAGAGCATACTCATGCCTCCGGGCCGAGCTGATGGAGGACGCGGCGGTCCGGGCCCAGCGGGCACACATGACTCAATGGAGGTGCTGGCGACGGTCGCTAGTCGGCGGCGGAGGAGGGTCTGCAAGTTCGTCGTCGTGCCATGGCTCCCGGGCGCGCACCGCGGGCAAGATCATATGGACCCCGAGATTGTCCCACGGGCACAGCCACGCGCACGTGCCTCAAGAATCGTGGGATGGGCCGTCATGAGGCGCCGCCTTTTGGCGGGGGGTTCTTGGCTCTCCTGGGCAGCTTCTTTGCGGTGGCTTCGAGCTGGCGGATGGCTTCGGCCTCACCCTCGGTCTCTTGTGTAGTGCGACGCCGCGCGGCGAACTTATCATACTCGTCCGCGGCCTTGCGATCGGCGCCGTCACGACTGACGCGCCCGGCATCGGGCAGGACGGCGCGGTCATTGAAGCGCAGGAAATCATCCAGCTTCGCCCTCCAATCGGCGAGGAAGACCTGTTTGCGCCGCCGGGCCTGATCCTCGGCGTAATCGAGGAACATCACCACGATGCGGTTGAGCTCCTCGACCTCCGACGCGCTGAGATAATTTTTGGCCACCGTGACATCGCCCTTGCGCACGGTGCCGCCCTTCCAGGAGGTCAGGCCCATGTTGGGCTGGGCGGCGTCAGCGCGAGCAGCAATGAGCTCCGGGGCGGTCATTCCGGTCGCAGCAAAGTGCAGTTTGTTCTGCACGATCTGGAACACGGACTGCGTCTCGACCTCCTCCGGCGCGTAATCGGCGGCCAAAGCGATAATATCCCGGACGCGCAGATACACCCGGCGCTCGCTGGCCCGGATGTCGCGGATTCGTTCCAACAATTCGTCGAAGTAGTCCGGTACGCCGGGCCCAGGCGGAGTCTTGAGCCGCTCGTCGTCCATGGTGAAGCCCTTCACCAGGTACTCCTCGAGGCGAGCGGTCGCCCACTGGCGGAACTGCGTGCCCCGCTGGCTGCGGACGCGAAATCCGACGGCGAGGATGGCCGGGAGACTGTAGTGATCGACCTCGCGCGCGACCGTGCGCACGCCCTCCTGACGAACTATTCGGAAACTCCGAATAGTTGCCTCGAGCTGGATCTCCCCCGCCTCATAGATGCTTTTGAGGTGCTCGCTGATTGTCGGCACGGTCACTTGAAACAGCTCTGCCATCAGCGCCTGGGTGAGCCAGATCGTGTCGTTCACCAGGCGGCATTGGATGCGCGTCTGCCCATCCTCGCTTTGGTAGAGGATCAGGCTGGACTGCAGTGGGGCTTCTGGTGTGGTCATTTTGTGAGTCCGCCGAGCGTGACAGGGCTCGGCTCGAGGCGCCGCCCCGGCGGGTCGCGGACGAGGGTGCCGTGGGCCTCGAGCAGGCGGTCGAGGTTGGCCTCGGACTGCTCGGGTACGATGTCGAGGTCTTGAGTGGTCGTGGGGGCGCCATGCAGCACGGCCGCGGCGCCACCGACGATCACAGACGCGATCTCTCGCCCGCACAGGACCCGAAGGAGGCCCTCGAGGTCAACGGTTGACCGACGCATGGCGCAGGCGCTCGAGGGTGCTGGTGGCCTGCGTACACGCTCGGAGGCGTTCGAGCGGCGTCAGACCGAGCGCCCAGCGCAAGAGGGTCCGGTCGATCTCGTGGGACGCCTCGACGAGCTCGGGATCCCGCAATGCGACGGCGTGCTCGACCTCGTTGGCGGTAAGTGCGGGCAGGGGAGGCATCGGCGCCACTCTAACAGCTCTTGCGGTGTCCACGTACGCGCGTGGCTGTCCCGAGGATGAGGTCACGGGCGTCGCTGGTGATGAGATCGGGCGGGGCGGGCACGATGTGCGGCGCCTCCACCCACCACGACTCACGCCGAGCAGCCGCCCTTCGGGTTCTGCGACTTGAGCACCTGCTCGTCAGCCTCGGTCACCACCGTCGCGGCGATCTCGCTACCGCGGAGCAGGCCGAGCAGGTCGCGGGCGGCCAGCTGCTCGCCCAGCACGAGCGACGAAGCCCGGTGTACGCCGCTGGCGAGCTCCCCGTCCGGCGTGACACGGCAGCGGCCTCGACCTGCTTCCCGCGCTCCCAGCCCGACGACGTCGCGTCCGACCCCGAGCCCCCAGTCCACCGATGGCGAGAGCTCGCGCCTTCGGCCGTGGTCTCGGCGGGCCCTGGTCGAGGTGCCGTGGCGAGGCCCGGGTTGGTTGCGTCGCCGAGGCTCGGTCTCCTCTGGCCGTCTTCGGAAACGGGTGGGCACGAGCGCGCAGAAAAAAGATCCGAACGTCTGCAACACCGAGTCACTTCGAGCCGAACACCGGGAGTAGCCCCACGAGACTCGGTCGGCCATTCCGACGCACACCCAAGATCACTTCTGGTCTCAGGTGGATGCGTTGGCGCCGATACGAGCGGTAGCGCGGGGCTCCCAACAAGTCATGCACACGCTCACCGAGAGTCTCTTCCGTCTGTCTCACTTCCTTCCCACCCGGGTCTGCCAGCCCGTTCTGATGGTCACCGCCATGGCCTGCGTTGGAGCCGCCTGCGGGGGCGTGGAAGGCGTGGGTGATGAAACGGGTGGTGATGCACAGTTGGGCTACATCCCCGGCTACGCCGTCGATTGTCTGCCCGATAGCCCGAAGGAGTCACTGGTGTGCATTCCGCAAGCGGATTGGGAGTGCCAGGCGCGCGGTAATTACATTCGGGAGTCGCTCTGCGCGAACTACTTCGGAGGTACGCCCAGCGAATACGATGGAAAACCCAAGATGGTCAAGGTTGACCCCGATAAGGGGGGAGCCGAGGAGCCGACGACGAGTATCTTCTGCGACAAGCTGCCGGAAGGAGTGATCTGGAATGACCAAGCGCATGCCTCCTGCACCGACTGCAACGTGTGTACCCTGCAGCTCCAGGGGCATAACAAGTGGAGCCTCAAGCAGGGCTACGGATGGGACGAATTTGCATGGTGCCCCGGCACCTTCGATGAGATCACTGATGAGATCTGCGTCGACGGCGGTCCCATGGAACTGCCGACGACGGGTGGGGACGATGATGGGGGAGGCATGGGCGGCACCGGCATTTGGAAGTGCTTGGGCTCGTGGACCATCTCGGGCACGATGAACGAGACCAACCTCCCCCAAACGTCGACCGAGATCTTCATGTCGCCCGAAGGCGTTCCCGATTGTGTGAATGCGACGGACGAGTCAGACGCCGAGGCCATGTGCACATCGCTTTGTGAGACGAAAAATGGAATCTATGAGCAGGAGGCCAACAACAGCGCCTCGAAGAACTGGGTCCCATTCAACTGCGAAGAACTTGACGAGTTCACGCCGATCGAGGCCACCGATCCCTCCGAATGCTCGGGAGGAGGACCGATGGCCTTGATGGACCCAGCTCCGTTTACGGCGAACGCGACCCTGAAGATCGGGGGGTCGACCACCAGGAGTGATGATCTGGGTGGCCTGATGGAATTCACGATCGAGGAGTGCCCTGTGACACGCCAATCATGCGACGTCTCCATCACGGAGATCCGTGCCGACGCCCGCACCGTGCATGGAGTCCACACCGATCGCTCGGGCGTCGCAGTGTCCTTCACGATCGCCGATCTTGAGGTTCGGATGCTCCAGCCGGTCCTCGGCCAGTGGGATCGGACGACGGGAATCGTCACGTTCCCTGACAAGGACCTGTTCGCCACGATCTCGACCGGCGATATCACACTCGATGGCGGGCCGCTGAGCTCCGGTCTCGCTCGGTCCTTGTTCGAGGTCGAGGGCGCGCATGGCACATGGGATGGCCGCCAGTTGACCCTCGAACTCCCGTGGCGGAAGGATGGCGTCTCGCTGTCGCTGCAAATCAACGCACGATGACAGCGCGCGGAGGCATCACACCTCTGGACCAGTACCGCGCGCTGTGCTACACATTCTTCCGATGCTGGCGCAGCAGACTTGTCGGCGGGCCATCTTCTTGACGCTCCTGTCGTCCGGGTGCGATGAAGACCCCGCAGGATGTGTCGGTGTCGCGGGCACTGCGGTCTGGGATGCATCCCCGGACCGACGACTCTGCGTCCTCGACGATCTCGTTGTGGAAGGTCGCACACCGGGAGAGCTCGGTGTGCTTGTGCGCGTCGAGGAGGTCGCCGGGTCGCTGGTGATCCACGACAACCCGGCGCTGAAGCAACTACCGGCCTGGCCATCCTTGGTCCGGATCGGCGGCTCGCTGTCGATCTCAGCGAACTCCGAGCTGGGCACCGTGCAGGGGTTTCCCGCCCTCACTGAACTGGGCAGAGGCCTCTATGTCGCCGAGAACCCGAAGCTCGCCACCTTTGAACTCGGTGGCGCGCTGACGGTTGCCGGCTCCGTGTTCTTCGCGCTCAACCCACGGCTCACGCGAATCGCGGGCCTGGCGACGCTCGAGGAGGTCGAGCATGATGTGTATATTGGTGACAACGCTGCACTCGAGGTCGTTGAAATGCTCGCCCTTGCCGAAGTGAGGGGCGATCTGCAGGTAGCGAACAACTTGAGTCTCCGCGAGGCGAAGTTTTCATCGCTCCGATCTGTGGCTGGCACTTGGTCAGTCGCACACAACTCTGCCTTGAAATCACTCACTGGTTTTGCCGCGCTGGAACGCGCCTGGCTGGTTAGCATCGACGATAACTCCGCCCTGACTGAGTTAGAATGGACGAGCACATTCGAAGTGGTGACGTCTCTAAACATTGTCGACAATGAGCGCCTCGAGCGCGTCACGGGCGGCCCAGCGGTCCATTTGGCACCGACCACCCAGGTGACCATCGCGGGCAACTCTGTGCTGGAAGACATCGTCGGCTTCACGGGAGTGAAGTCGTTGGACGGGCTCACCATCGAGGAGAACGCCGCGCTACTCGCGGTATCGGGCTGGTCGGGCTTGGCCAGCATCTCGGGCCGCGGACTTTCCATCGCGCGTAATCCCACGCTGACGGGCCCGGACGGGTGGTTTCCCGACCTTGCGGAGGCGAGCGCTTTGGCATTGTTTGGAAACGCGTCTCTTGAACCAATGACGGTGGACGCACTATTGGCTCATGTCGCGGTCGAGGGTGCTACACGGGTTGGCGACAACAAGGGCGAGAGTACCATCCTCGATCCATGCCCCTGGCCTCGGGATGGCATCTGCGACGCCGCGTCCGGCCGATATGGACCCGGGACGGCATTATGCCTCCTGGATTGGGAGGACTGTGCATAAAAATACCAAGGTCATCTTGATGCTGCCGATTCTCGCTGTGTGCGCGGTGCAGGAGGCTTGTGCAGGATCGCCCGATTCTGCTGGTGAACACGTCAAGTTCATTCTTGAGAATACGTCGCGGCAGCTGTGCGCAGGCAGTGTGCCATATTTGAACAGCTATGTGGAGCGCGTGTTCGGTTTCTTTGAGGAGCCTGTCCCAGACGCGTACATGGTGCCGGTGCACGTCGTAAACGAGTCTGCATGCCGACATGGCGCTTGTTACCGTTCCGGCGACGAGGAGGTGTTCATCGACGAACTGGATAGATCAGGTGTGCGCACGATCGGTGTACTTAGACACGAGTTGACTCATGCAGTGATCGACCACGTTTGGGGGCAGAGCGTACCATTCTTCGGGGAGGGTCTCGCCGAGGCCCTATCGCAAACCGCAGACTGGTCGCAGATTTCAATGCAGATCATTCCTGTGGGTAAAATGTTGGATAGTGAAACCGATAGCCTCGACTACACTGCAGCGGCCCGCTTCGTACGGTTTCTGATCGATGCCCGGGGGCTCGCGCGCTTCAAGCGGTTGTTCCAGGCCTCATCCGAGCGCACTCAGGATAGTATTCGCATGGCCTTCGTTGAGGTCTACGGCGAAGACTTCGACACTCTGGAGGCCGAGTTTCTCTCGGGTGCGCCAAGGTGTACATTCCAGGTTGATATTTGCGAGATGGATAATGCCGAGCCGGTCGGGTCCAGTTGGTCGTTGACCTTCGCGGCGTCCTGCGACGACCCCGATTTTTACGGTAGCATCGGTCGCGAGGGTGAGAATATAGCTACACAGCGGACGATCTTCGTCGAGTCTGCGGGGGTGTATCACCTGAGTGCTTCCTCACCGGTGCTTCTCGCCCGCTGTGGTGACTGTGACGAGCAGTTCATTCCGAGTCTCGTGTATGAGGGTAACGTTCAGCTCCAGGAGGGCCCCTATACCCTGGAGGTCACGATGACCAAAGATACCGTCGTGACGCTCGAGATCCTTCGGCAGACGGACCCGTAGGCCAGCAGCACCGGCAGCCTTCACCACCAGTGCACCGAAGCATGTCATCTCACCCACCAGCTCCCTTGGGTCTACGTTGTTCCATGAGGTCGAGCCCATTGCCGCCAGAGGGTTTACTGGATACGGTCAATGATCACATCTATCGGCGCGTTGTCGCCAGGAATGAGGGGCGCGCGAATGTTGAGGAGGTAGCGCCCGGGGCCGAGGTATTGGGTGACATCGTCCTGGGAGGAGAACAAGGAGATGGACGGCACTGGCGCCGGACTGCCGATGCTGCAGCCACGGAGGCCTGCGACCGGCTCCGTTGGCCCACCTGCACTGTCAAAATGGAAGCGATACATGCCCTCCGAGGCGAGCTCGATCGGGATGGGCAGCTCGCCGGTCACGACGCCGGAGTTCCGGAGCGGGCCGGTGACATCCTCGTCTTCGCAGGTTTGCGTGAGCGTCAGCTTGAGTTGGTCGCCGACAGCCCGGACGTCTCCTTCGCAGTAGGGGTCACTAAAGGCGGTCTGCTCACGGGAGGCGATGGCGGCGAGCGCGTCGGACCACGATTCGCCGAAGCTCGCCTCGTACGTGGCGCGGACCTCCGCGAGTTTCGCATCGCGTGGGACCTCCCGCCAGAACGCCTTGAAGGCGGCGATCCCATGGCGCTCGATCGTCATGCCGACGAAGCGAGCGGCGAGCGTGTATTGTTCGCCGGACAATGTACCCGCGTCCAGGAGACTCTCGATCGCCTGCGTGAACACCGCTGCGTCCTGAGGGGCGGCAACCCGAGGTTGGCTTGAGGCATAGCTAGCGAAGCCCTCAGTCAGTACGCGATGGGATGTGCCGAGCGTCAGCAAATGGGCGGCGTGGGCAAGCTCGTGGAGATATGCCAGGTAGATCGATTCGATCGCCGCGCCTCCAACCGTGGCCTGGGCGCAACCGGAAGCGTTGTCACTGCACGTGAGTGTGGAGTTGTCCTCCACCCACTCGTACTCGATTGAGAGAGGAGGGGGGTATGGTTCGCTCAGTAGGTCGAAAAGGAATTCGACTTGCTTGTCGGTCTCGCGCGCCAGTCCTCCACACGGGGCGAAGGGCTGGTCGCTCATGTAGCGCACATAGTGGGTCTCCAGGAAGGGACCCTCATCGGAAGTAGCCTCGCAGGCTGCACACCCGAGCGAGGCGAAGAGAATGCTGGCGCGCACGTGCCTCAAGGATCGTGGGATGGGTCGGTTGAGGCAACTGCGCGTCATGCGCTAATTGCGGCCCTGGGTCGTCTCAACCTTGACCGCCCCGAAGATGGTCGGGACCTCCATCCTGAGGTCGAGCGAGCCATCCACGAGCTGACCCACCACCGCGGTCGGGTTGCGCAGCCAGAAGGTCTCCGCCCCGTTGTCGAGCAGCGCGTGGGAGGTGCCCTTCAGCTGGGCGTCGATGCGGAGCAGGAGGCTGCCTGCCGGGAACGCGACCTGGCCGTCGGGCAGGGCGATTCCGAGCGTCGGCTTCCCGAGCTGGACGCGGAGTCCGGACACACTCTTGTCGACACGACCGAGCGCGCCGAGGTCAACGTTCAGGGGAAATGCTGAGTCGGTTTGCTCGAGATCCAGACGGCCGAGGTAGAACGGGCAGGCGTTCTCGCCGCACGCGGACGTCGAGTATTCGAGCGCGCCGCTCAGGGCCAAGGGACGACCCGACCCAATCGTCACGTCGAGCTGGAGGCCACTCACTTTGTCCGCAGCGCTATCATCATCGGCCATGGAGTTTGGCCCCTTCGACTGGAGGTTCTCGGCGACATCGGCGCTGAACATGAGCCCGCAGTCGGTGTTGAGATCGCAGGTGACCTGGCGGTCGGGCGACTGCACACCGTCGAGCCACAGGACCTCACCACCGTATTCGGGGCCGTAGAGGTTGGGGTCGCAGTTGGTCGAGAGCGGCTCTCCGTAGGTGGGCTCGGCCGACGCCCAGCCGTCGTTCTCGCACTCGTTGTTCGGCGTGCCCAAGGTCTTCGCGCAGGTCGCCGAGCAGGCGTCGAGGATCTTCGTCATGTTCGAACGCTGGCCGGTCTTGCTGTCGGGGAGGTTGAAGACGGCGTGCTGCCAGTCGATCATTGGCCACTTGAGGCTGATGATCTCGTCCTTGCGCAGGCCGGTGTGGGCGAGCAGCTGTAGGGCCCAGGCGCTCATCGGCTCGATGTAGCCGCGGGTGGCGACGCGCATGCGTACACCTTGCTGGAGAACGGTCTCGAGGCTGCGGCGCTCGTCGGGGCTCAGGAAGCGCTCGACCCGGTGCGAGGCGAAGCGCTTGGTGTTGCTGACCGGGTTGCGGATGTTGGCGAGCTCCCAGTCGCGGATGATGCGGGAGTAGGAGCTGCCGAGGCTTCACTGCGGCTGGGAGCAGATGGTGGTGTCGATGCGGAAGTTCGATTGGGTGGTGTGGCGCTCGGCGTGGAAGACGTCGAGGGTGTAGGTGAGGCCCATGGCCAGCCCGAGGTTGTCGAGGGCGACGCTGCCGGGGCTGTTGCCGTGGACACCGCCGATGTCGATGACGAGCTTCTTGTTGATGAAGACCCACACGTCGTCGTCACCCGTGAAGGTGAAGGTCTCGCCGCCGGTGTAGGTGAATGCGGTGTGGATCTCGGTCGTGAAGTGGAAGTTGTGGTTATTTCCCTGGTTCCCGAACAGCATGTTGTCGATCGGGAAGAAGTTGTTGTTCTGGTATGAATAGACGCCGGGCTGGATCTCTTGCAGGTCGAGGACGATCTGCGTGGATTGGTTGATGTCCTGGACGTTGTTGTACCATTGATTGAAGGTGGGGGCGTCGGTCAGCATCTTGGGGTTGCCGACCTGGTTGAAGACTGGCTTCTTGTCGACGCCGAGGTCGGGTTTGACGAGGTCCTTGACCACGCCGCAGCAGTAGGTCTCGAAGTCGGGGTGGCCGATCTTGAAGTCGCGGATCGTGGCCTTGAGCTGCAGGCCGCACTCGACGTTCTCCCCGGTGGTGCCGCTGGTGCTGTCGCCGCCGCTCGTGGAGCTGTCGGCGCCGCCGGTCGTGCCGTCCGTCGTCGAGGCGGAGAGCTGGCCGGTGCTGGTGCTGGCGGTGTCCGTGCCGGTGGTGCTCAGGTCGGTGGTGGCGCTGGAGTCCGTGTTGCTCGTCGCCGGGTTGCTGGTCGCGCTGGTGTCGGTGGTCGAGGCGGTGGCCGAGGCGGTGCCGGTGGTCACGCCGTTGGTGGCCTCCGTCTGGCCCTCGCTGACGCTGCCCTGGGTGGTGGGCTCGCTGTTGCTGTTGCTGTTGCTGACGCTGCCCTGGGTGGTGGGCTCGCTGTCGCTGTTGCTGGCGCTGGTGTCGGAGCCGCCGCTCGAGCCCTGGGTGGCGCTGGCAGATCCGCCGGTGTTGTCGCCGCAGCCGAGGCTGAGCGCGAGGCTCATGGGCAGCGCGCAACCAAGGAGCTTCATTGTATTTTTCACCATAGTTGCCCAGCTTACAGAGCTGGGGCCGGGGCGCAACGGGTGTTCTCACGGGGTCGCGCGGCGGCCTGTGAGCCGCTCACGCGTCCGGGTGAGACGTGGGGCGCTGGCGCGCTGACAAGGCTCTTGGGGCAGGTTGACGCGCGGGGTTGCGACCTGGTCCTTGGGACATGTCAGTGGTCGCTGCGATCGACGAGGGCGCGGGCCTGGCGGTGGAGCACGAACATGCGGCCCTGGTCGACGAGGCGCAGGTCGTGCAGCTCGAAGGGGCCGCGCATGCCGGAGGCGGCGATGGTGGCGGCGGCGAACGCGAGCGTGAGGTGGCGGCGGCCGGGGGTGAGGGGAGCGGCGGACTGGCCGACGGCGATCGGCTGGAGTTGGCCGTCGCGGTTGCGGCCGTGGAGCACGGCGGTGACGGCGTAGCGGCTGTCGCTGGCGACCTCGAGCTCGAGCTCGGCGCGCAGGCCGTCGCGGTGGTGGTCGACGTGGGCCAGGCCGGTGAGGCGGGCGGTGGGGACGCTGACGGCGACGGCCGTGGTTGCGCTGCGGCGGACGGGGCGGTCGGCGATCGTGGCCGCGAGCTCGACCTCGATGGTCCAGAGGCGCGCGTCGGGCTCAGCTTGCGCGGGCGCCTGGACCGGCAGGTCGACGCGGTAGCTGCCATCGGCCTGGGCAGTGAGGCGGCGGGTGAGGGCGCGGCCGTCGGGGTCGACGAGGCGGGCGCTCTGCTGCTCCGCGGCGACGGGGCGGCCGCGGTGGAGCAGGCGGGCCTCGACGCGCAGGGAGTCGCCGACGAACACGACGTCGCGGGCGGCCTGGATCAGGAGGACGAGGTCGCTGTCGCGCTCGAGGATGTCGAGGCGGACGGGGGCGTCGGCCTCGGCGCGGAGCAGGAACTTGCCGGTGCCGAGGTCGCGGTCGAGGGTGAAGGCGAGGTCGTCGGCGGGGCCGACGGGGTTCAGGCCGGCGCCGGGTCGGAGGGTGCGGCCGTCGGGGGTGGTGACGCGGATCTCGCGGGCGGCGGGGCTGAGCTTGAAGAAGGCGCCGGGGCTGGAGATCGCGAGCGTCACGCCGGAGCGGAGGGCGGCGGGATCGACGGTGCGCGCGTGGCCGGTGGAGGCGGCGCTGTGCGGGGCCGGGCGCGCGACGAGGTCGTCGCTGGCCTGGTCGATCGGCCAGGTGAAGTTCACCGGGCCGCCGACGGGCGCGGTCGAGGGCAGGCGGCTGACGACCACCGCGGCGGCGCGCAGGTCGTCGGCGGTGGCGGGCTCGAGGCGCAGCGGGGTCGCGCGGGCGAGCGTGGGTGAGGGGCTGGCGGCGGGCTCGAGGCGCAGCGGGGTCGCGTGGGCCAGCGAGCGTGACGGGCTGGCGGCGGCCTCTGGAGCGAGCGACGCGGCCAGCAGCAGGGCAATGGTGAGAGCTGTCTTGAAGGCCAGGTGCGTTGAATTCATGGCATGTGGCCGGGTAGCGTGGCGATTCATGGCGTCGTGGCGCGGGCGGGTCTGGTGGTGAGGCATGGCGGCTGCGCGGGGTGAGGCTGTCCCGGAGGACAGGTGGCTGGGATGGCGGGTCATGGCTTCACGTCCTCGCGGAGGAAGAGGTCGAGGTAGAAGCAATTGCGGCGGCTCTGGGCGTGGCTGAGGGGCTCCTGCTCGTAGGTGTATTCGATGTCGTGGAACCACTCGTGGCCGGCGCCGCCCTGGGAGGAGCAGTTGAGGAATCCATCGGAGCAGCTGTCCAGCCACCACTGGGTGGTCTCGAGGCCGACGCCGAGGCTGTAGCCGCCGCACCAGCTGTCATTATCGAAGGGGGAGGAGTCGACATCGGTGCCGACGACGGCCCACAGGTCGCGCGGGAGGGCGGGGCGGCCGGCGGTGCCGAGCAGCCAGTTGGCGTTGTAATAGGCCATGTTCTCGGTCTGCTGCATGATGACGGCCTCGGACTTGTAGCCGAGCAGCCAGCCGAGCGACTTCTCGAAGGTGGTGCCGGAGACGACGGCGTTGGCGAGCGGGGTGCCGAGGCTCGAGGGGGCGAGGGCGTCGACCCAGCGGATCGCCGAGATGACGGCGGGGTAGCGGCTGTCGTAGGTCGGATTGGAGAGGATCCATCGCAGCATGTTGCCGCCGTTGGAGTGGGTGATCACCAGCAGGTCGGTGATCTTCTTGGCCTTGATGAAGCTGCTGAGCTGGCCCGCGAGGCAGCCGGCGGCGGCCGGGTCCCACATGTACTTCTCGAAGTCGCAGTTGACGACTACGTAATTGGTGGTGTTCGGCAGGCCGAGCCGGACCGAGTCGACCATCGCGGCCGTCCAGTAGTCGACGAGGGCGTTGGTCTGCTTGCCGGTGCCGTGGACGAAGGCCACGCCAGTCACGGCTGCCTGGGCCGGCGATGGCGCGACCAGCAGGGCGAGCGCGAGGCCGATGGATGTACGTGTACAGGGCATGAGGTGCTGCTTTTTCTCCCATTGTCCTATAGGCCCCGGACCGCGCGTGCGTCAACCCGCTTACGCACAGGAAAGATTTGTATCGAGCATTACATATATTTCCCGATGCGCGCGTGGCGGTGTGGGGTATAAGCGCGGCGCTCAAAATGACGGAGGCGCGACACGACCATCCCCTCGATTGGGTGCGGCTCTACACGGACGGGGCGTGCAAGGGCAACCCGGGGCCTGGCGGCTGGGCGTACATCCTGCAGCACCCTGCGAGCGGCAAGGAGCGGCAGGACTCGGGGGGCGAGGCGCACACGACCAACAATCGCATGGAGCTGATGGGGGTGATCCGCGGGCTCGAGGTGATGCGTCTGCCGCTGACGGTCGACCTCTACTCGGACTCGCAGTACGTGCTCAAGGGGCTCGGGCAGTGGATGGCGGGCTGGAAGCGCGGCGGCTGGCGCACCGCCGATGGCAAGCCGGTGAAGAACCGCGAGCTGTGGGTGGCGCTCGACGAGCTGATGGTCCGGCACACGCTGCGCTTCCACTGGGTGCGCGGGCACTCGGGCCACCCGGAGAACGAGCGCTGCGATCGCATGGCGGTCGCCGCTCGCGACGCGGCGCGGCACGGCGGTTGAAGCTGGGAGCGCAGGGCTCCACGACGACCTCGACTACTTTGGCGTCGGGTCGGGCTCGGGGGCGGTCGCGCCGGTGGGCGAGGGCTGGGCGGTGGTCGAGCGGCCGGGTCCGCCGGGTTTGTTGGGCTTCCCGGGACCGCCGAGCGTGTGCGGTTGGCCGGGAGCGAAGGGGCTCCCGGCGCCGGTCGGCGTGGTCGGCAGGGCGCCGGTCGGCGTGGTCGGCGGCGGTGGCGGGCGCAGGGGGCCCTTGCCGGGGGCGGTGATGCGGTCCATCGCCGGCAGGTCGCGCTGGAAGATCACGGTGATCTCCTGCTTGTGGCGCTCGTCGATGCCCTTCTTGGCCGCCTCGAGGGTGACCTTGCCTGGCACGTAGCTGAACCACAGGGGCTGGCGGTCGAGCTCGAGCTTCTCGAGGGTGGCGACGATCGTGGCGAGCGCCTCGGGGGTGGGCGAGCTGAGGGTGATGCGACAGCGGATCGTGTGGCACTCGCTGTTGGCGACGGTGATCGCGGGGCCCTCGGGCAGCGCGAGCTGGCGGACGGCGGCGACGATCTGTCCGAGCAGCGCCTTGTGGGCGGTCTGCCAGGCCTCGAAGGTGGGCTCCTTCTTGAAGGGCTGGGGGGTGTAGTACTCGCGCAGCTGGGCGAGCAGGAACTCGGCGCGGGGGCGGGTGAAGGACTCGTAGGGGAGGTCGCGGGCGCCGCTGCGCGGGGCGGTGGGGGCGACCTTGCCGGCCTTGCGGTCCGCCTCCTTCTGCTTGCGCTCCGCGTCGCGCTTGGCCTTGTCGGCGAGCTTCTTCGCCTCCTCGACCTCGGCGGGGCTCGGCGGCGGGAGCTTGCCGGCGGGGACGTGGAGGGCGTAGTGGAGGGCGAAGGCGCCAGCGCCGAGGGCGACCGGGAGGAGCCAGGTGCGCAGGGCGATGAGGACGGCGGCGGAGCGGGGGCGAGCGGGGCTCATGGGATCGGGATGCGGACGTGCCAGGCGCCGTCCTCGTGCACGAGGGTGAGGGTGTAGGTCTCCTGCTGGGCTCCCAGCAGGCGGACGTGGGCGGTGGCGCCGTCGTTGTCGACCAGCTCGGTGTTAGCGAGCTCGAAGGTGGGCGACACGTCGACGATCTGCAGCATCTCGGCCGGCTCGATGCTGCGGCGGCCGCCGACCTGGTCGGAGGCCTGGGCGGCGGACTGCTCGAGCCGCGCGAGCGCGGCCTTCTCGAGCAGCGGCAGCACGGCCGTCATGTCGCCGCTGCGCACGGCGGCGGTGAAGGCCTGGGCGGCGCGCACGGGGTCGCTGCCCTGCTCGCTGCAGGCGCCCGAGAGCGCGGCCCAGGCGACCAGCAGGGCGGTGCGCAGGACCGGGTGCAGCTCGATGTGGACGCCGAAGGGCGGGCCAGACCGCGGGGCTGGGCGGCGTGGGGTGAGCTGGCCCGGGGGACAGGTTGCGATGGGTGCCGGCTGGCCCGGGGGACAGGTTGCCTGGTCTTTGGGACAGATTGCGAGGGTGGTCGGATCGGGTACCGGCGTGGGTGCCGGCTGGCCCGGGGGACAGGTTGCCTGGTCTTCGGGACAGGTCACGCGTCGTCCTCCTTCACGCGATGGAGGCCGAGGCGCTTGAGCAGCTCGCGGAGGTAGTAGCGGGTGATGCCGGCCTCGGCGGAGGCGCGCGAGAGGTTGCCGTCGTGGGCCTCGAGCAGGTGGGTGAAGTAGCGGGTCTCGAAGTCGTCGAGGAGGGCCTGCTTGGCCTCCTTGAACGGGATCGCGAAGAGGGTCGCGGGGTCGAGGCCGCCGGGGGTGACGGCGCCGGGGCTTACGGTGATGGCCGGGTCAGGGCTGTTGCGTTGGGCGGAGGCGGGGGCGCGGCCGAGGTGGAGGTCGCCGGGCTCGATGATGCCGGGGGCGGCGAGGTAGGTGGCGCGCTCGATGGTGTTCTTGAGCTCGCGGACGTTGCCGGGCCAGGGGTGGCGGAGGAGGGCCAGGCGGGCGGCGGGTCCGAGGGCGGGGGCGTGTTTGCCGTCGGGCAGTCGGCGGGCGGTGTCGGCGATGAATTTTTCGGCGAGGGCGAGGATGTCGTCGCCGCGGTCGCGCAGGGGCGGGAGCTCGACGGACATGACGGAGAGGCGGAAATAGAGGTCCTCGCGGAAGGCGCCGGAGGAGACCATGGTGCGGAGGTCGCGGTGGGTGGCGGCGACGATGCGCACGTCGACCTTGCGGACGGTGCTCTCGCCGATGCGCTGGACCTCGCGGCGGTCGAGGACGCGGAGCAGCTTGGGCTGGAGCTCGAGCGGGAGCTCGCCGATCTCGTCGAGGAAGAGGGTACCGCCGTGGGCCTCCTCGAAGCAGCCGGCGCGGTCGGTCATGGCGCCGGTGAAGGAGCCCTTCTTGTGGCCGAGGATCGCCGCCTCGGCGAGCTCGCGCGGGAGGGCGCCGCAGTCGAGGACGACGAAGGGGCCCTTGTGGCGCGGCGACTCGTCGTGGAGGGCGCGGGCCACCAGCTCCTTGCCCGCGCCGGTCTCACCGCCGACGAGCACGCTCATGTCGGTGTCGGCCACGCGCTCGAGCACGGCGTAGACCTCGCGCATGGCGGGGCTGCTGCCGAGCATGGCGCCGTAGTGGTCGCGGCCCGACAGCGGGACGTGGACCTCGTCCTCGGCGAGGAAGGCGATAGCGGTCTTGCCGAGCAGCATCGTCATGCCGGGCTCGATCCACGCCTCCTTGACGCGGACGCCGTGGACCACGCTGCCGTTGGTGCTGCCGAGGTCGCGCAGGAGCACGCCGCTGGGGCTGACCATCAGCTCGGCGTGCAGGCCGCTGATCGAGGTGTCGGTGAGGACGAGGTCGTTGACGGCGCTGCGGCCGATGGTGAGGCGGGCGCGGGCGGCCTGGATCTGGGCGCCCTGGTCGGGGCCGTCGGTGACCCGCAACATGACCCGTCGCAGCGAACGCGAGTGCTGCTGGGGCGGCGCGAAGGTGGTCGTCAGACTCGCTTCGCGGGGCTCGGGGGGCTTGAACGACACGGCGAGGAGGGACTGGCCCGGGGGCGCGAGTGGGGCCCGATCGAGGGGCGATCGAGGGTCGATCGATGGCCGATCGATGGCCAGTGGAAGTGGAGCGAGGCGCTAGTTGAGGAGTTTGTCGCGGGGCCGATCGCGCTGCGGCTGGACCACGCGCAGGTGCTTGGACCTGGGCCCGCGCGCGGCCACTTTGCCCGAACTCGGGGGGCTGCGCCAGCGCCAGGCCACGGCGAGCGCGACCAGGGTGGCGACCAGGATCGGGACGGCGTGCGGCCAGGCGCCGCGGAGGAGCGGGCCTGCGAGCATCAGCGCGGTGATGAGCCCGGCGAGGCCGCGGCTGGAGATCGGCAGGGCGCCGAACAGCTGGACCGGCTGGCTGCCGAACACGACGCCGAAGCCGACGACGGCGGCGAGGTCGGCCGGGAGGGTGCCGCCCGTGGGCCAGGTGAGCGCGCTGGGGACGGCGAGCCCGAGCAGGCCGAGGGCGAGGTAGCCGGCGAGGGCGGGGAGCAGGATGAACGTGAGATAGCGCTGCGTGCCCCAGCGGGCCTCGAGGTGGCCGCCGATGAACCACTGCAGGAGCAGCGTGCTGACGAGGCCGCCGAGCTGGCCCTCGGGGAACAGGACGATCGCGCTGAGGGGCTGCCAGAGGGCGAGGTCGGCGGCGAAGCGGGCGTTGAGGACGAGCTGGGTCGCGAGCGGGTGGTCGGCGAGCAGGGCGCTGGTGGCGGCGGCGATGACGAACAGCCAGAAGCCGCCGCGCTGGAAGCGGGGCAGGCCGGCGAGGATGGAGGGGCGAGCCACGGTCCGCGACTATAGCAGCGGGGGGGTGAGAGCACATCGTGGGCGGGTGATCGATTCGCCGACGAGTGGGGCAGCACATCGTGGGCGCGCGATCCACAAGTCGACGAGATGGCCGTGGGTGGGGGCAGCACATCGTGGAGGGCCGATCCAGTCGGCGGTTAATTGTTGGCGGGTACGGTGGCGCGGGCCGGTTATTTGCGATCGTCGCGGGCGATCCGCAGGCTGGTGGGCATGAGCAACGCCAACCGCCGCCAGCACCGCATGTTCGAGACCCTTCACACCGAGTATCACCTGCGCCTCGACGAGTGCGTGGGCGTGCGCGACAAGCACTCGGGCGAGTGGTACCGCGACCATCCGGCGCTGCGCTTGCGGGCGATCCAGGTGCCGTCGGTCGGGGCCGACTCGGAGTTCATCGGCCGGCGCTTGCAGTTCTGGGGCGAGTGCGACGATGTCACGACCTCGCCGGTGATCGGCGTGGACCGGCCGCAGCGCGCGTCGCTGCGGGGCTACATCAGTCTGGCCTGCGCGGGTGAGATCGCGGCCTGAGGCCGGGTCGCGACCGCGGCGAGGTGGTCGCGCGGCTCGCGGGGCGACCACTGCGACCGCGGCGAGGTGGTCGCGCGGCTCGCGGGGCGACCACTGCGACCGCGGCGAGGTGGTCGCGGGTTAGCGGCTCGCGGGGCGACCACGGTGAGGTGGTCGTGGCGGGTCAGCCGGCCTTCTCGGCGGGCTCGGGCTTCGCGGGCTTCGCGGGCTTCTTCTTGTCCGTGGCCGACGGGCCCTTGGTCGGGTCGGCGCCCGGCGGGGCGGTCAGCGACGAGGGCGTGGTGGGCGGCGTGGTGGTGGGCGGCGTGGTCGAGGGGACCGTGCTCGGCGGCGGGGTGGCGGCGGCGCTGTCCGTGGGCGGCGTCGCGGCGGTGTCGGCTGGGGGCGTGCCGGCGGTGTCGGCGGGCGGGGTGCCAGCGGTGGCGGCGGTCGGGTCCGCGGGCTTGAGGGCCGGCGGGTCCTCGTTCTTGTCGTAGCAGCACATGACGCCGCCGTTGCGCTCGGAGGTGACGGAGCCGCAGCCCTCGGCCTTGCCGAGCGAGATGCGGGTCTGGCCCTTCCACACGCCGTCGCGGCACTTGCCGAACTGGCAGTTGTCGCCGCAGCACACGGGCTCGGCGCAGTAGCCGGAGTCCATGCAGGGGAACACGGTCTCGGCGGTGGGGGTGGGCGGGCACAGCTCTTCGGACTGGCCGTGGCTGATGGCGGCGATGAACTTGCCGGGGCCCGCCTCCTTGTTGCAGGCCTTGAAGGTGGTGTGGGACTTGAGGTCGTCGTTCTTGCCGTTGGTGCCGCAGACGTGCCAGCCGGCGGCGCACACGTCCGAGGGGACGGTGCACACGCCGCCCTTGATGTCGTCGCCGCAGGCCTTGCCGGTGGGCTTGTCGCGCAGGCTCTTGGTGCCCTCCCAGGTGGCGAGGCAGCCGGCGACGCGGCGGTGGCGGGTGATGTCGGCGAAGCCCTCGCGCTGACCGTCGGCGCAGCCGATGACGGCGGCGTCGCCCTTCTCGCTCTCGATGAACTTGATGCCCTGGAGCGAGCGTGGGGGGTCCTTGGCGCCGGGCTCGTCGTAGCCGCCGACGTTGGGGCCGGGGCCGCAGACGCATCCGGCCTGCAGCAGGAGGCCGAGGCTGAAACTGAACGCCAAACACTTCGCGAGGGTCGGAGCCATAGAGGCCGCAAGGATAGGCAAAAGTTGGCCGCGGGCCTAGGGGTTCGACGCCGACCTGCCGAATTTGCGCGCCTCGCGGACCCCTTTGCGGACGAGATGGCCGCGGCCTGGCGACTGGGGTCGTCAGGGCGGGGGCTGTGCGTCGTCGTCTGGCGGGGGCCTGGGCCCTGCGTCGTCGGCGGGATCGGGCTCGTCTGCGCGGGCGAGCAGGGCGCGGGCCTTGGCCTTCGACTTGTCGATCAGGTAGGCGATGCCGACGCTGGCGAAGAACAGGCCGACCATCGGGAAGGCCATCATCAGCTGGCTGACGGGCTCGGGCGGGGTCAGGAAGGCGGCGATGATGAAGATCATCACCACGGAGATCTTCCAGAAGCGCAGCAGGCTGCGGTGGGTCAGCACCCCTGCGAAGGCGAGGAAGGCGATCAGCAGCGGGAACTCGAACACGACCCCGAAGGCGACCAGGATCTTGGTGGCGTCGCGGATGTATTCGTTGAGGGTGAGGTTGTAGACGACGGCGGTGGCGGCCCCGCTGGTGCTCTGCGTGTACGAGAGCAGCCACTGGATCGTCCACGGGAGGACGACGTAGTAGCAGAAGGCCGCGCCGAGCAAGAACATGAACACGCTGGTGGCGACGAAGGGGATGACGTAGCGCTTCTCGCGGGCGTAGAGCCCGGGCGCGATGAACATCCAGAACTGATAGAAGAGCACCGGCGTGGCCAGGAAGATGCCGCCCGCCATGGCCACGCGCATGTCGGTCATGAAGGCGTCCATCATCGCCAGGACCTGCAGCACGGGCTTGCCGGGCATGTTGGCGGCGACCCAGGCCTTGTGCAACGGGACGGCCAGGAACTCGCGCAGCTCGGTGGCGTAGATGAAGCAGAGGACGACCGAGACGGTGACGCCGAGAGCGGCCCGCGTGAGCCGGCTGCGCAGCTCGCCGAGGTGGTCCCAGAAGGACATCGGGGTGTCGCCCTCGGGGCCCTCGGCGAGGCCCTCGAGGCCGTTGTTGACAGTGGGGGCGCTCATGCGGCGTCGGAGCGGTCGCTGACCGGGCTGGGGTATCTGGGCGCGGGCGGGACCACGAGGCCGCTGCTCGTGGCGGTCGAGGCGGTGGGCACGGGCTTGCTGGCCTCGGGGACAGGTGCGGAGGCGGCGGGTGAGCTGGCCTCTGGGACAGGTGGCGATGGTTTGGCGGGCTCGTCGTCGAGGGGCTCGTTGGCGCTGACGCGGCCCTGGAGGGCGGCGGTCTCGCGGCGGGTCTCCTCGCGGTGGAGCTCGCTGAGCTTTTGTTGGGCCTTCATGGCTTCGGCGCGGGCGCGGCCGAGTTCGCGGCGGGCGAGCTCCTGGGCGGTGAGGAGCTCCTGCTTGGTGCCGTGGTAGGCGGCGCGGATCTCCTCGATGGGCTCGCGCAGCTCCTCGGCCTCCATCACCTGGGCGCGGAACTCCTCGGCGGTGCGACGGATGCTGCCGTAGACGCGGGCGAGGGTCTTCATCATGCCGGGCAGCTCGCGCGGCGAGAACAGCATCAGGATGACCAGCCCGACGACGACAAGCTCTGTGATGCCGAACCCGAACACTGCGCAGACCATAGCAGCGTCTCGCGGCGGCGGCGAGGGGGCGGGCGCGACCCCGGGAGGCCGCTACGGGCTGAGCAGCACTGCTGAGCTGAGGCCTGGCTCGGGTGGTGTCGCCCGCGGCGCGGCTAGCTCTTGTTCGTGCGGCCGGGCCTTGCGCCGCGGCGCGGGGCGGGGCTCAGGCCGACGCGGGCGGCGAGCTGCTCGATGAGGCTGCGCTGGTACTGCATGCCCTCGCGGACGGACTCGAGGCCGTCGAGGATCGTGTCGGCGCCCTGGGCCTGGGCGCGGTGGGCCTTGCTGAGCTGGGAGACCATCTCCGAGATGGTCTCGATGGCGCGGGTGATCTGGCGCGAGCCGCGGGTCTGCTCCTGCGTGGAGCGCTCGACGTGGCGGGTGATCGTCTTCATCTTCTCGGCCGAGCGCATGATCTGCTCGGCGCCGCGGGCCTGCTCGGAGGTGGCGGTGGCGACCTGCTGCACGGTGGTGGCGACGACGTTGATGGCGTCGGTGACCTGCTTGGAGCTCTTGGTCTGCTCGACGGCGACGCGGGCGATCTCACGGACCATCTGGGTGCTGCGGCGGGCGGAGTCGGAGATCCGCTTGAGCGCGTCCTCGGCCTGATGGCTGACGCGCACGCCGTCGTCGACGGACTTGCTCGAGCGCTGCACGGCCTCGATGGCGTTGCGGCTCTCGCGTTGCACGGCCTTGATGATGTCGACGATCTCCTTGGTGGAGGTGGCGCTGCGCTCGGCGAGGTCCTTGATCTCGTCGGCGACGACGGCGAAGCCCTTGCCGTGCTCGCCGGCCTGGGCGGCGATGATGGCGGCGTTGAGGGCGAGCAGGTTGGTCTGCTCCGAGACGTCGTCGATGACGCTGAGGATCTTGCCGATCGCGCTGATGCGCTCGCCGAGGCGGCCGATGACGGTCACGCCCTCGGCGGAGTGGGTCTTGATGTTGTTGATGACCTCGATGGTTTGGTTGATCGCGTCGACGCCGCCCTCGGCGGCCCACACGACCTCCTCGGACAGCTGGGCGGTCTCGTTGGCGTTGTTCTCGACCTGCTGGATCGAGCCGTCCATCTCGTTCATCGCGGCCGAGGTCTCCTCGGCGGTGCTGCTGAGGGCCTCGATGTTCTTGGCGACCTCCTTGACGGAGAAGGTCATCTCCTCGATCGAGGTGGCGGTCTCCTGGACGCTGGCGGCGAGGTTCAACATGCTGTCGGCGACCTCGTCGTTGGCGGCCGCCATCTCGAGGATCGAGCTGGCGCTCTCCTCGGCGTTGGAGGCCAGCAGCTCGACGTTGTCGGAGATGCCCTTGAGGCCGCCGTTGACGGTGGTGAGGGCCTGCGAGGTCTCCTCGATCGCCTGGGCCGAGGAGGTGAAGCCCTCGTTGAGCTCGTGCAGCAACGCGGTGGCCTCGTCGTCGAGGCCGCCGCTGGGGATGCCGCGGTCGATCATCGTCTGCAGCTGGGCCGCGTCGCGCAGGGCGCCGTCGCGCTGGCTGGTGACCTCGGCGAGGCGGGTCTGGACGCTGCGCAGCTCGACCTGGTCGCGCGCGTGGGCCTCGCGTACGCCCTCGACCTCGCTGGCGTGGCGGACCCGCTGCTCGGTGAGGCTGCGGCGCAGGTCCTCGAGCTCCTGGCGGTGCAGCTCGGCGTCGCTGTTGCCCTGTCGGCTGCCGCGCTCGTGCAGGGTGCGAAGCTCGAGCTCCTGGGCGCGCAGCTGCAGCTGCAGGCCGCGGTTGTCGGCGTCGAGGGTCTGGGCGCGGGTGGCGAGCTCCTGGGCCTGTTGTTGGGCGGCCTGGAGGTTCTGCTGGGTGGCGAGGAGCTGCTGCTGGGTGGCCTGGAGCTGGAGCTGGAGGTTCTGGGCCTGGGCGCCTTGGTCGGTGGCGGCGCGCTCGGCCTGGCGCGAGCGGCCCTCGGCCTCCTTGAGCGCGAGGCGGTCCTCGTCGGCGCGGCCGAGGGCGAGCTCGGCGCGTGAGGCGATGAGCCAGCCGGCGACGCCGGCGGCGACGCCCGCGACGGCGGCGGCCGTGGTCGCCGTGGGGGCCTGCAGCGCGAAGGCGGCGGCGATGGCGGCGAGGCCGAGCAGGAGGGGCACCCAGGGCGGCAGCGGGAGGCGGTGGTCCATCGTGCGGGCCGGGCGATTGTACGGGAGCGCCGACGCAAGCTCCAGATCGCGGGGCGAGCAAAGCCGCGCGAGATTGGCGGGTGAGCGCGGCGGGACGGGCGAGGACCCGAATGGGGCTCAGAGGAGGGGCAGCTGGGTGCCCTGGGCCTGGGCCTCGACGCGGGCGCCGAGGTCTTGCAGGAAGCGGCGGGCCTCGCCGGCCCATTCGGGGTCGCCGCGCAGGAGGATCTGCGGGCGCTCGCAGGTCTGCCAGAGGGCGAGGACGGCGGCGCGGTCGGCCCGACCGGGGCAGCGGGCGCAGGCGATCTCGATGCGGCGGGCGTCCGGGTGGGCGGCGTGCCAGGCCTCGACCTGGCGGCGCACGGCCTCGGGGGCGTCGACCAGGAGCACCGCGCCGGGCTCGCTCGCGGGCGCTGGGGTGCTGCGACCTGGCCTTTGCGACCTGTCCCTTGCGCCAGATGTGGTGCGGGCGCCGGAGCTCCAGAAGCCGGGGGCGGCGACGGCGTCGTGCGGCCACAGGCGGACGCGGGCGTCGGGGGCCCGGGTCGCGGCGGCGATCGTGCCCTCGAGGTGGGGCAGGAAGCGCGGGTGGGCGGTGAAGGGGACGCGCTGCAGGCAGCGTTCGGCGACCGTGCGGGCGTCGGCGGCGGTGGCGACGAGGATGACGACGCTGGCCGAGAGGGCGTGGAGGGTCTCGAGGGCGGCCGGGGTGAGGGGGCGGGGCGGGTCTGGTTGCGACCAGCCGGGTTCGGCGCGGAGGAGCAGCCACTCGCAGGGGGTGGCGGCGGCGAGTTCGCCGAGGGCCCAGGTGTAGAGGCAGGTCGGGCCGCCGCGGGGTTGCAGGCGGAGCGAGCTGCCGCCGAGGGGCAGGCCGGAGGGGAGGGTGCGCAGGAGGAGGCGGCCGACCCCGAACTCGCGGTCGTGTTCGACGAGGACGGCGCGGGCGAGGGCGGTGCGCTGGGCGGGCGCGAGGTTGGCGAGGGCGAGCGCGTAGATGAGGTCGCGGTGGGCGATCCACGGGCCGGGGACCAGGCGGGGGGCGGCGCCGATGTGCGACAGGAAGCAGGTGCGGCCGCGGGCGCAGAGGTCGAGGCTCAGGCGCTCGCGGGCGATGAGCTGCTGCACGAGGTGGAGCTCGGCCTCGCTGGTGTCGCTGGTCATGCGGGGCCCTCCGCGGCGGCTGTCCCTGGGGACAGGTGGCGGGGGCCGCGGCCGCGGGCGGCGCGGAAGAACTCGCTGAGGACGGCGCCGCAGGGTTCGGCGAGGACGCCGGGGCAGACCGCCATGCGGTGGTTCAGGCGGGGGTCGTCGCACAGCGAGAACAGGCTGCGAGCGGCGCCGGCCTTGGGGTCGGCGGCGCCGTAGACGAGGCGGGCGACGCGGGCGTTGACGAGGGCTCCGGCGCACATCGGGCAGGGCTCGAGGGTGACGTAGAGGGTGGCGCCGTCGACCCGCCAGCGGCCCTGGTGGCGGCAGGCCTCGCGGAGGGCGACGACCTCGGCGTGGCCGCTGGGGTCGGCCGCGGCCTCGCGGGTGTTGAAGCCGGCGCCGATGATGGTGCCGGCGTGGACGACGATGGCGCCGACCGGGACGTCGCCGCGGGTGGCGGCGGCGCGGGCGAGACGCAGGGCCTCGCGCATGTACACGAGGTCGAGGTCTGGCGCCGCGGACATGCGCGGGGAGCATCGCGCAATTGCGCGGGCCGGGCAACCGTTACTCAAGCTGTCCGAAAGGACAGGCGATCGACGGGCTTGTGATCGGGCGCTTCAGGGGTTGAGGAGGCGGTTCAGCGCCTCGGCGGCGGCGCGTGAGGCCGGCTGCGGGCGGGCGGCGTCGCCGAAGATCGCGGCGAGTCGGTCCTCCATCGGCTGCGATTCGTGGGCGCCGGGGCGGCCGTGGAAGCGCGACTGTTTGGCGAGCTGCCAGCGGACCACGCGGCCGAGCGGGCGCAGCAGCAGGGCGCCGACGCGGTTGCGGCGGGCCAGCTCGGCGAAGTAGTCGCTCAGCGTGTGGCGCTGGAAGCCGAGCTTCGCCTGCGACTCGCGGGTGTCCATCCAGTCCTCGAAGTACCAGGCGGCGTCGATCTCGGGGTGGGGCACGGCGAAGGCGGCGTCGTGGAAGGGCGCGAGGCCGAGGGTGTGTTGATAGCGGGGCATGAGCTCGCGCTGGCGCGTGCGGAACTCGTCGGCGCCGCCGATGTACAGGATGCGGCCGTCGACGTCGGCGTCGACGGCGTTGGCGAAGGCGAGGGCGGCGTCGCGGGGGTCGAGGCCGTGGCTGCGGCTGTCGCGGGGGAGCTCGAAGACCATGCGCATGGTCCTCGGGTCGCCACCGCCGGGGGTGAAGGGGAGGCAGGTGCCGATGCGGAGGACGACGTGGGGGAGCTGGCTCTGGCGCAGCAGGAGCTCGGCCTCGACCTTGTGGCCGGCGTAGGCGTCGGCCGGGGCGACGGGCGTGCTGGGCGTGAGCAGCGGGAGCTCGCGGGCGCCGTTGCGGGGGCCGTGCACCGTGTAGCTCGAGGCGAACACGATGCGTGGCGGCGTGGCGAGGGCGGAGGCGGCGGCGATCAGGTTGGCGACGGCGTCGACGTTGACGGCGCGCGCGAGGGCGGCGTTGAAGTAGGCCGGCGGCGGGATCACGGCGGCGAGGTGGACGATCGCGTCGGGCTTGTGGGTCGCGACCAGGTGATTGAGCTCGGCGGCGTCGCGCAGATCGGCCCAGGCGACGCGCAGGCGCGGGTTGGCGGCCAAATTCGCGGGCAGCTTCGCGGCGAGCTTGCGGGTCCGCGGGGTGGCGGCGTCGCTGGCGATGACCTCGAAGCCGCGGGTCAGCAGGGCGTCGCGCGTGTGGGCGCCGATGTTACCGAAGGCGCCGGTGAGCAGGACTCGCATCGGGGTCACGCTATCACCGTCGGCGGCCGGAGAGGAAGCGCGGGCGCTGGAACCGGGAAGGTCCGGCGCGAGCTCGGCAGCTGCGTGGCGCGTCAGCGGCCGGAGAGGAAGCGCAGGCGCTGGAACAGCGGCTCGGGGGTGTTGCGGACGATCGCCAGGATCGGGCGCCAGTACCACGGGAGGTAGACCTCGCGGCCACGACGGGTCTGGCGATCGATCGCGCGGACGATCGCCGGGGCGAGGCGGGTCGGGGTGGTGAACAGCGAGTTCTTGGCGTGGCCGGTGGTCATCGGCGTGTCGACCGGGCCGAGCTTGAGGGTGGTGACGACGATGCCGAGCGGGTAGAGGCGGCTGCGCAGGCCCTGGAGATAGATCGTCAGGGCGCCCTTGGCCGCGCCGTAGGTGTAGTTGCGCGGTCGGCCGCGGTCGCCGGCGACGGAGCTCATCACGGCGATCTGGCCCGAGCCCTGGCGCGCGAGCAGGTCGGCGAGCGGGATCAGCAGGGCGATCACGGAGAGCAGGTTGACGCGGAGCAGGCGCTCGGCCTCGCTGTAGTCGTGCTCGCTGCGGGCCTGGTCGCCGAGGTCGCCGTGGGCGACGAGGACGAGGTCGATCGCGCCGCCGAGCGCGGTGCGGGCGGCCTCGACGAGGGCCGCGGCGTGGTCGGTGTCAGTGAAGTCGGCGACCGCGGTGGTGAGCTCGTTGCTGTTGCAGGTGCTGGCGACGGCGGCGAGGCGGGCGGGATCGCGGCCGACGAGGTGCAGGCGATCGCCGCGGGCGGCGAAGCGGGCGATCACGGCGGCGGCGATCGCCGAGGTGGCTCCGAAGACGACGATCCGGCGCATGCGCGGCGCAGCATAGGCGAAGCTCCGCGGGGGCGACAGGCCACGCGTGTTGACCGCAGACCCTTTCCCGGGCTAAGCCGTTTCGCCGGTCGGCTGTGAGGGCGAGGCCGTGCTGGGCGGTGTCTCGCCGCGCAGGAAGGTGGAGACGATGATTGCGGAGCACCGGGGATCGATCGCTTGTCTCGGCATTGTGATGATGATCGCGGCGGGCTGTGCCCGTCCGGCGCAGGGTCCCACGAAGGCGCCCGAGGGCGCGCCGGGCGTCGCTCCGCCGGCGGCGCAGGACGTCGCGGACGCCGAGTCCGACGCGCATGCATTGCAATCGAAGGTGACGCGGGTGACGGTCTACTCCGATCGGGCCCGGGTGACGCGGCAGGCGACGGCGCAGGTGCCGGGCGAGCCGACGGTGTTCGCGTTCCGCAGCCTGCCGGGCTGGGTCGATGACGGCTCGGTGCAGGTCGCGGCGAGCGCGGGTCGCATCGTCGATGTGCGCGTCGATCGGCGCTTCCTGGCCAAGGCGACCGACGCGAGCTGGCGGCAGGTCGAGTCAGAGCACAAGGCGCTGGCGGACAAGCTGGCGGCGCAGAAGGACGAGCTGGCGGTGCTCGACGCCCAGAAGGCGCAGATCGAGGCGATCAAGGCGTTCTCGCTGGCGAAGATCACCCAGGACACGCTCATCGGCGACATCAGCGTCAAGAGCTACGGCGACGTGGTCCAGTTCATCAGCGATTCGCTGCGGGCGACCGCCAAGGCGCGCCGCGCGGTGCAGAGCCGGCTCGACGAGCTGAGCCCCGAATATGAGGCCAGCCTGCGCCGCGTCGAGGACGCCAAGGGTCTGATGGACCTCGAGGAGACGACCGTGCTGGTCACGCTGCAGGCGAGCAGCCCGACCCCGGCGAGCGTCGAGCTGACGTACATGTTGCCGGGGGTCACGTGGGAGCCGATGCACGAGCTGCGGGCGAGCACGACGGACGCGAAGAGCGTCGAGGTCATCTCCTTCGCGGCGGTCACCCAGACCAGCGGTGAGGACTGGGGCGGGGCAGAGCTGTCGTTCTCGACTCAGTCGACGACGCAGTCGGTGCGCATCCCGGAGCTCGAGGCGCTGACCCTCGGTGACACCCAGAGCGCGACGCGGATCTTGACCAGCCAGGTGTCGTCGTTCACGCGCGCGCAGGCGGCCTTCGAGGGCCAGAGTCAGCTGTGGAACAAGGTCCATCAGGGGGCCTCCGCGGAGCGGGCGCGCAGCAACTTCGAGCAGGTGTACCGCAGCAACATCGAATATCTGCAGGTCGTGCAGGGCCGGACGGTGTCGATCTTCGAGAGCCTCGAGAAGCGCGGGACGACGGCCCACTTCAAGGCCCAGAAGGCCCAGAGCGTGCGCGGCGACGGTCACCCGGTGCGCCTGCTGATCGGTCGCAGCGTGCTCGAGTCGGCGCAGAAGACGGTCGCGGCGCCGGAGCAGAGCCTGAACGCGGCGCACACCCTGGCGATGACCAACTCCACGGGGCAGCCGTTCCTGCCCGGCAAGGTCGCGCGCTACCAGGACGGGACATTCCTCGGCATGACGGACATCGACTTCATCGCCAAGGGCGAGCGCTTCTCGCTGTTCCTCAGCGTGGCCGACCACCTCAAGCTCTCGCGTCAGCTCGACCGCAAGCTGAGCAACCTGGTCCGCAAGACGCGGAGCCAGATGCAGGTGATGTTCATCGTCACGGTCGAGAACCTCTCGTCCGAGGAGACCTCATTCACGCTGGCCGACCGCATCCCGGTGTCCGAGAACAAGGACATCCATATCGACAAGGTCAGCATCACGCCGGTGACGAAGCCGGACTCGCAGGGGCTGCTGCACTGGGACCTGAGCTTGAAGCCGGGGGCGAAGCGAGAGTTTCGCATCGGCTATCAGGTCGAGTATCCGCCCGAGCTGGTGTTGGAGACCACGCGGCGGCGCATGAAAGCGGCGTCGCCGGCGAACCCGTCGGCCGCGTATCCCTCGCCTTCGCCGGCGCCGTCGAGGTCGAAGATCGAGGATCAGATCCTCGATCTCGAGGCCCAGTTCTGAGCTGACTGGATCAGGCTGGATCGGGCACGATCAGGCACTTGGTGTTCGGACGCGACCGCGTCGCGGGGGGCGCAGGAGGGCCGCCTGGGCCAGGCCGGCGCTCGCTCCCGCGGCCCCGCCGATGGCGCTCACGTAGGGGATCGCGGCGACCAGGGCGGGTGAGGTGACGGCGAGGCCGAGGTCGGCGACCAGGTAGCACAGGCCGTCGAGCACGAGCAGGGCGTACGGCTGGGCGACCAGGCCGCCGCGCAGCGGCAGGACCAGGCGCAGCAGCAGCGCGGCGCCGACGAACACGACGGCGTCGCAGGCGGTGCTCACTGCGATCACGACGGCCTTCGCGTCGGCTTGCGGGGCGACCTGGACGAGCACGAGGGCGAGGGCTCCGGCGGCGGCGAGGGCGAGGCCGCCGAGGATCGCGGTGCCGAGGGTGGTGAGCGGCGCGGTGAGGCCGCTGCGGCGGACGACCTGGATGAAGCCGACGATCGCCGCGGCGCCGAGGAGGTTGGCGAGCACGAGCAGGGCGAGGCCGAGGTGGAGGGCGGCCGGGCTCAGGCGGATCTGGCTGTGGGCGACGAGCACGAGGGCGAGGGCCAGGGCGCGGAGGATCCACGGTCGGCGCGGCGGGTCGCCGGCGGTGAAGCAGGCGGCGGCGAGGCAGGCGGCGATCACCGCGAGCAGCTCGGCGATCAGCGGATCGGCGAGGAGGCGCACGCTGACCAGCGCCGCGAGCAAGATCGCCAGGAGCCACCTCGGCATCGTCGCCGGCGATCTTGCCAGAACGCCGGATTCGCCGCTGCAGATCGTGGCGGGCGATCGTGACGCGGCCTAACGCGGTCAGGTCGCGGTCAGGTCGCGGTCAGGTCGCGGTCGGGGCGATCGTGGTGGCGGTCAGTCGGGTTCGCTGGCCTCGCGGGCGAGCACGGCGAACACGTCGACCTCGGGCTTGATCTTGTCGTAGAGATGGGGGAAGGCCTGGTCGGCGCCGTACTGGGCGCGGACCTTCTCGTAGAGGTCGAGGTTGAACATCTGGCCGAACTCCTCGCGGGTCATGAAGGTGTCGGCATACAGGAATGGATAGCCGCCGACCTCTCTCGTGAAGTCCTCCATTTTGCGCATGGCGTGGACCGTCTTGAAGGGCTTGCCGTGGAGGATCGGGAGCGGCACGCCGTAGACCCCGAGGTCGAAGTACATGCCGAAGTCGGTGCCGGGGACGCGGTCTTGCTCGCGGGGGGCGCGGAGCTGGCCCTGCAGCGGGCCGTGGTCGTAGATCCGGCTGGGGTAGAGCAGGACGGGGTACATCTCGAACAGGCGGTGCGAGGCGTCGATCGCCCGGCTCATCGCGCTCATCGGCAGGACGATGTCCTGGAACACCTGCTTGGTGAAGGTCATCTCGCGCACGGCGGGGGTGGTCGAGAACTTGATGAACTGGATCCGCGGCGGCATCAGCCAGCCGAGCAGCCAGCGAAACACCGGGTGGTTGCCGAACGAGATCATGTGCTGCACGACCCAGAAGATGCTGCGATTGTGGCGCATCAGATAGTGGCGCAGCGGCACGTACTCCTCGGATTCGCCGTCCTTCCACAGGAAGGTCTCGACGTGCTTGAAGAACCACGGCTTGTACCAGCGGCCGAGCGGGTTGATCTTGCGCCGGTCGGCGGGGGCGGTGGGGGCGTCGGCGAAGTCGCCGGTCATGATCACGGCGTGGTCCTTGGCGTAGACGGTGGCCTCGAGGAAATCGGGGGCGTCGGCGGCGACCGACAGCTCGCGCAGCTGGTCGCAGTATTGCTGCTGGGTGTGCACCGGGATGTAGCGCAGGTGCACGAAGGGCTTGACCGGCATGATCTTCAGCTCGAGGCTGACGAGCAGTCCGAGGGTGCCGTGCGACCAGGGCAGGGCGTGGAACAGCTCGGGGTGCTCGTCGCGGGTGACGCGGAGCAGGCTGCCGTCGGCGACCACGACCTCGTAGGCGACGACGGTCTCGTAGAGCAGGCCGACCTTGTGCGAGTGGGTGGTCATGCCGACGGCCATCGCCAGGCCGCCGATCGTGGCGTCCTCGATCTCGAGGGTCACCTGCAGCATGTGGCCGCGGGGGAGCAGGTAGCGGGTGACGCTGCCGACGGTGACGAAGGGCTCGACGCGCACGGTGCCGCGCTCGAGATCGACGCCGAGGACGTCGCGCAGGCCGCTCATCCGGATCTTGTGCCACTCATGCTTGGGTTCGAAGCGGGTGCTGAGGTTCTGCCAGGTGCGCCGGTCGGTGCACATCGGCCGCCGCGTCTCCGCGGGCTGGGCGTACCAGCGTCGGACCTGGCGCTGGATCTCCGCGACCCGCAGGCCGTGCTGCTCTGGCGCGGCGCCCCAGCGCTCGTAGTAGAAGTTGCGCAGGCGCATCACCGCGTCGAACAGGTAGCCGACGGGCAGCAGGCACAGGAGGATGACGCCGCGGAAGCGGGTCAGCAGGTCGAACACGAGTTGCTTCACGCGAGGGCTCCGGGGTAGGCCCCCGAAAATCGGGCCCGGGGCGCCGTGGTGTCAACCGGAAAACGTGGGGGTCAGTGCGCGGTCGGCGGGGTGGGGCCGGGGTCGGTCGGGTCGACTTGACAAGATGCTTGCGTCGTTGCAACTATTTCGTCCGAGCACATGAAACGGCCGATCACGCGAGAGCTGGAGCAGGGGATGCTGGCGGTGCGACGGGCGATGATGCGCGGGGTGATGCGCAGCGCGATCGACACCCTCGGGGTGGTCGACCTGACGCTGCTGCAGCTCGGCACCCTGCTGCTGCTGGAGGACGGGGAGGCGCGGACGGTGGGGGCGCTCGGCGAGCAGATCGGCCGCTCGCTGTCGGCGACGAGCCGGCTGGTGGACGCGCTGGTGAAGCGCGAGCTGCTGCGCCGCGAGGAGGACCCGGACGACCGACGGGTCCGGCGGGTCACGATCGCGGCGCGCGGGCGCAAGCTGCTGGTGACGATGGCCCGGCGCCGGGCCGAGGCGGAGATGCGGCTGATCGAGGCGCTGGCGCCCGAGGACCAGCGCACGGTGCTGCGCGGGCTCGAGCTGCTGGCCGAGGCGGCGAGGAAGCAGGTGGACGATGTCTGAGTCGATCGTGTCCCTGGCGGCGCTGCGCCGCGAACACCTGGCGCTGGCGGGCGGCAAGGCGGCCAACCTCGGCGAGCTCATCGCGGCCGGGCTGCCGGTGCCGCCGGGCTTCTGCCTGACCACGGCGGCGTATCACGAGGTCGCGGCCGACGCGGCGGTGCGGGCGGCGATCGCCGGGCTCGCGCAGGGCGGCGCGGCCGAGGCGGTGCGCGCGGCCTTGCTGGCGGCGCCGGTGCCCCCGGCGATCGCGGCGGCGCTGGCGGGCGCGTACATGCAATTGGGGGAGCAGGTGGTGGTCGCGGTGCGCTCGTCGGCGACGGCGGAGGACCTGCCGGACGCCAGCTTCGCGGGGCAGCAGGACACGATCCTCGGGGTCCGCGGCGAGGCGGGGTTGATCGCGGCGGTGCGGCGCTGCTGGTCGTCGCTGTTCAGCGACCGCGCGGTCGCCTACCGGGCCCAGCGAGGCATCGCGCCGGAGTCGGTGGAATTGGCGGTGGTCGTGCAGCGGCTGGTGCCGGCGAGCGTGGCCGGGGTGCTGTTCACGGCGGACCCGGTGCTCGGGCGGCGCGGGCGGGCGGTGATCGACGCGAGCCCGGGGCTCGGCGAGGCGGTGGTCTCGGGGGCGGTGAATCCGGACCACTTCGTGGTCGAGGGCGAGGTGGTGGTGGTCAGGCAGATCGGCGACAAGCGGCTGCGCATCGACGCCGACGCCGACGCCGACGACGGCGGCACGCGGCAGGTCGGGCTCGCGGCGAGCGACGAGGCCTGCGTGAGCGACGCGGAGCTGCACGAGCTGGTGGCGCTGGGGCGGCGCATCGAGGCGCATTACGGGGCGCCGCAGGACATCGAGTGGGCGCTCGACGGGGCGCGTCGTCCGGCGATCTTGCAGGCGCGGCCGATCACCACGCTGTATCCGCTGCCGGAGGGCGCCCCGGCGCCGCCAGCGTTATCGGTGTACTTCAACTTCAACGTGGCCCAGGGCGTGCTGCGACCGCTGACGCTGATGGGGATCCAGTGCTGGCGGCTGTTTATGGGCGGGGTGCTGCGCAAGCTCGGGTTCGCGGTGCCGGTCGAGGCCGGGCCCGGGTTCATCAAGGATGCCGGGCACCGCCTGGTCTTCGACCTCAGCGCGGCGCTGCGGCATCCGGTCGGGCGCAAGCTGGTCGTCCGCGTGTTCAGCAAGATGGAGGCGCGTAGCGCCGCGGTGATACGCACATTGCTGGAGGACCCGCGCCTCGCGGCCCAGCCCAGCTCGCGCTTTGCGACGGTGAAGGCGGTCGTGCGCGGGCTGTGGCGCACGCGGGCGCCGCTGCGTCTGCTCGCGGCGCTGTGGGATCCGGAGGCGGCGCGGCGGGGTGTGGCGACGCGGGTCACGGCGCTGCTGGCCGCTGGCGAGACGGCCGACGATCTGCGCCCCGCGGCCCGGCTGGCGGCGATCGAGCGCATGCTGGTGGCGGGCTTTCCGGGGCTGTTCGTATCGGTGATCCCGGTGATGGCGGCGGGCTTGCTGAGCCTGGAGATCGCGCGGCGTCTGATCGGCGAGCGGGCCACGGCGGCTGAGTTCGAGGCGACGCTGCGGGCCCTGCCGCACAACCCCACCACCGAGATGGACCTCGAGCTGTGGGCCATGTCGCAGCGGCTCGCGGCTGACCCCGAGGCGAGCGCTGCGCTGCGCACGGAGACGCCGGCGGCGCTGGCCCGTCGGTTCCACGCGGGCAGCCTGCCGGCGGCCTTGCGGGTCGAGCTGACGGGCTTTCTGGCGACGTACGGGGCCCGCGGTGTGGCGGAGATCGACGTCGGTGTGGCGCGCTGGGGCGAGGATCCGACGCACGTGTTCGGGGTGCTCGCCAACTATCTCGCGCACGCCGATCCGGCGCTGGCGGCGGACCTGCAGTTCGAGCGCGGGCGGGCGGCGGCGGAGGCCGCGATGATCGAGCTGACCGCGCGGGTGGGCTGGTGGCGGCGGCCGCTGCTGCGCCTCGCGTTCGGGCGCATGCGTGGGCTCGCGGGTGTGCGCGAGCTGCCCAAGTTTGCGATCGTCCGCCTGCTCGCGCGCAGCCGGGAGCACCTGCAGGCGATCGGCGCGACGCTGGTGGCGGCCGGGCGCATCGAGCGGGTCGAGGATGTGTTCATGCTTGACCTGCCCGGCGTGCGGGCGGGGCTCGGGGGTGCGGACCTGCGGGCGCAGGTGGCCGCGCGGCGGGCGGGCTACACCCGCGAGCTCGAGCGTCGCCACTCGCCGCGGGTGTTGCTGTCCGATGGGACAGACGCGGAGGCGCTGCTGGTGGCGGCTCAGCCGGAGGGCGGCCTGGCGGGCACACCAGCCTCGGCGGGGCGGGTGACCGGGGTGGCGCGGGTGATCCTCGATCCGGCGGGGGCGCGCATCGAGCCGGGGGAGATCCTCGTCGCGCCGTCGACCGACCCCGGCTGGACGCCGCTGTTTCTCACCGCCAGCGGGTTGGTGATGGAGATGGGCGGGGCGATGTCCCACGGGTCGGTGGTGGCCCGCGAATACGGGATCCCGGCGGTGGTGGGGGTGCCCCAGGCCACCACGCGGATCAGCACGGGCCAGCGGATCACGGTCGACGGCGCGGCCGGGACGATCACGATCGAGACCGATCGCTGATCGGTTAATGTCGACAGCGGCGACGACGCGATCGCCGATCGCATCGCCGCGGTCCGCTTCGACATCATGAATCTGATCGCGGCCGTGACCGGACTTTGCTAGGAAAGGGACCCATGCGCACTGCACGAACCATTCACCCCGCGAGCATCCTGGCGCTGCTGCTGGCCTGCGGCGACAGCGGGGCCGGCGACGGCGACAGCGGGACCGGCGAGGCCAGCGAGACGGGCGAGACGGGCGTGACCGGCGACACGGGCGAGCCGGCGGTGTGCGGCGACGGCATGGTCGCGGGCGCGGAGGTCTGCGACGACGGCCCGGACAACGGCATGGGCGGCAAGTGCAGGGCCGACTGTACGGGCCTGCGGGTGGCGACGGTGCGGGGCGACGCGATCCCCTTCGACGCCAGCCCGACCGGGCGGATCGCGGGCGCCACCGTGTCGATCCTCGAGTTCCCGGAGCTGCAGATGGTCACCGGCGCGGACGGCAAGTTCGAGTTCGCCGACCTGCCGGTCGGGGCCGACATCACCCTGGTGCTGGCACATCCGGACTATCACGCGATCCAGACCGGGACCCACGTGTTGCCCGACGAGGGCCTCGATCGCGTCACCTTTCAGGCGGTGACCCACGACATTTACAGCGCTCTGGCGGCGATCGTCGGGATCACGCCGGACGACAGTCAATATTGTCAGATGGTGACCACGGTGACCCGGGTCGGCAAATCCATCTACGACAGCGGCGCGCACGGCGAGGCCGACGTGACCGTGAGCCTCGACCCGCCGCTGCCGGCCGAGAATGGCCCGATCTACTTCAACGCGCAGGTGATCCCCCAGCCGTCGCTGACCCAGACGACCGAGGATGGCGGCGTCCTGTTCGCCCAGGTCCCGCCTGGCGACTATACGTGGACGGCGACCAAGGCCGGCGCGAGCTTTCGTCAGGTGCGCATGAAGTGTCGCGTCGGCTATCTGATCAATGCCTCGCCGCCGTGGGGGCTGCAGCGGCTGTGAAATGCTCCGTGCTCGCGCTCACAGGCCGGCGAGGAAGGCCTCGCGCGGGAACAGCTTGCCGGGGCACTGCGTCATCTTCTCGTCGACCACGCGGTGGGTGCTGACCCGCTCGCGGGGGATCTCGCACAGCTTCATCAGCGCCCGGGTGAGCTCGCTGAGGGCGCGCAGCATCTCGCCCGGCAGCGCCCGGGTCTCGAAGTTGCCGACCAGGCAGATGGCCAGCGAGTCGGGCGCGTTGTCCGGCTTGAACAGGTGCCACGCGGGCTCCTGGTGGCGCCAGCGGGCCGCCTCGATGCTGCCGATCGGGCGGCGGGCGCCGTCCTTCTTGCCGTTGTTGATGATGAAGTGATACTCGGCGCCGAGCGGGTCGCCGAAGTGGTTGCGATGATAGCGGTCGATCCCCGGGAGGGTCGCGTACTCGGCCGCCGTGTGGTGGACCACGATCCACTGCCAGCGGCGCAGCGCCGGCTCACCCGGGGCGCGCTCGCCGAGGCTGGCCAGCAGCGTAGCGTTGTCGGCCAGCAGCGTAGCGTTGTCGGCCAGCAGCGTAGCGTTGTCGGCCAGCAGCGTAGCGTTGTCGGCCAGCGGCTCTGCAGGCTCGGGCCTTCGGGCGGCCGCGGCGGGTGAGGACGCGGCCGTGAGGGCCAGGGCCCCGGAGCTCGCCAACCAACTCAGTGCCTGTCGCCGCTGCATCGTGCGGGCAACGCACATCCCGGGGGTCAGGGTTTCAGGTCGGGGCCGTGATCTTGCACCTTCAGCGGGCGCTTGCGGGCCTGGGGCGGCTGCGCGAGCATGCCCGCACAGGAGATACGATGGCCCGTCACGCCTTGCTGCTGCTGCTGCCCCTCGCGCTGGTCTTCGGCGCCGCTCCGGCCACGTCGGTGGCGGCGGCCGAACCGACGCTGAACATCGAGTATGAGCGCTACACCCTCGACAACGGGCTCGAGGTGATCCTCCACCGCGACCCGGCGGCGCCGCTGGTGGCGACCAACGTCTGGTACCACGTCGGCAGCGGCGACGAGACCCCGGGCAAGAGCGGCTTCGCCCACCTCTTCGAGCACATGATGTTCCAGGGGGCCAAGCACATCGGCAAGGACGTGCACTTCAAGATCTTGCAGGAGATCGGGGGGACGGGGGTCAACGGCACCACCAACAGCGATCGCACCAATTACTTCGAGGTCGTGCCGAGCCACCAGATCGAGGCGGCGCTGTGGCTGGAGAGCGACCGCATGGGTTATCTGCTCGACCTGCTCGACGAGGCCAGCCTCAAGAATCAGCAGGACGTGGTCCGCAACGAGCGGCGCCAGCGCTACGATAACGTGCCCTACGGGCGCGAGCGCTTCGTCGTCGCCGAGACCCTGTACCCCGAGGGCCACCCGTATCGCTTCATGACGATCGGGCGCCACGAGGACCTCGAGGCCGCCTCGGTGGAGGACGTCAAGGGCTTCTTTCGTCACTGGTATGTGCCGAGCAACGCGACGCTCACGCTGGCCGGCGACTTCGAGATCGCCGAGACCAAGCTGCTGGTCAACAAGTGGTTCGGCGCCTTCCCCCGGCTCGCCAAGCCGGTGCACCAGCAGGTCGCCACGCCCGAGCTCAGCGCCACGGTGCGCAAGCAGGTCGACGACGGCTTCGCCCGCCTGACCCGCATCCACTACGCGTGGCACAGCCCGGCGATGTTCACCGACGAGGAGATCGAGCTCGACGTGGTCTCGACGGTGCTGGGCGCGTACGGCTGGGGCCGCCTGCACCGCGCATTGGTGCTGGAGGAGCGCAGCGCCCAGAGCGTCAACGTGTACAACGCGGGGGCGCAGCACTCGAGCGTGTTCCACGTGGTGGTCGACCTCAAGCCCGGGCAGGACCCGGCGAAGGCCGAGGCGGTGATCGCCCGCGAGCTCGACAAGATCCGCAGCCAGCCGGTCACCGACGCCGAGATGCGGCGGGTGCTGATCGGCACCGAGTCGAGCTTCATCTGGGGCCTCGAGGACCTGATGGGCCGGGTCGAGCAGCTGCAGTCGTTCAATCACTACACCGGCGATCCTGGATATGCGCAGATCTATCTCCAGCGCCTGCGCGCGCTGACGCCGGCCAAGGTGCAGGCCACCGCGGCGCTGGTGCTCGGCAAGCCGCGCGCCGAGATCATCACGAAACCTGCACCCGGGACCACAGCTGGGCCCGCAGGGGGGCCCGCAGCTGTGGCCGCCCCGCCCGCAGGGGCGCCGCCGGCGATCGCCGCACCGAAGGCCGCCAAGAAGGGATGAGCACCGTCATGCACAAGTCACTCCTCAGCCTCGCCTTCCTGTTCGTCGCCTGCCGGCCCGCGCCGGTCCAGGCCCCGCCGCAAGATCTTTCGCCGCCGCCGGTCGTCACGGTGCCGACCGCCGAACCGGCGAAGTGGCCCGACGAGCCGTACCGGGCGCGGATCCCCGGGCCGCGCGCGATCGCCGAGCTCAAGCTGCCCGGCGTCGAGACCTTCAAGCTCGCCAACGGCCTCGAGGTCTACCTCGTGCAGCAGAACAAGCTGCCGACGGTGACGATGGCGTTCGACTTCGACTTCGGCGGCATCAGCGATCCGAAGGATCAGGTCGGCCTGCACGCGATCTGCATGGACCTGCTCGATGAGGGCACGCAGAAGTACGACACGGCGGCCTTCGAGGAGAAGCAGGCCGACCACGCCGCGAATGTGTCGTCGTCGGGCGGGGCCGAGACCTCGAGCATCAATGTTCGCTCGCTCAAGTCCGAGCTGGCGCCGACGCTCGACCTGATGGCCGAGATGTTGCTGACGCCGGGCATGCGCCAGGCCGACTTCGACCGCATCAAGGAGCGGCGCAAGGCCTCGCTGCTGCAGGCCAAGGCCAGCCCCGGCCCGATCGCGGGGCGAGTGTTCGGGGCCCTGCTGTGGGGCGACGGGCACCCCTATGGGCGCATCGAGACCGACGCGAGCATCGACGCGATCAAGCTGAAGGATTGCGCGAAGGTGATCGCCAAGATCAAGCCCGGCGGCGGACGATTGTGGGTCACCGGGATGATCAGCAAGGATGAGGTGACGCAGGCGATCGAGGGGCGGCTGCCGACCTGGAAGGGCAAGGCGCCGGCGCGGCCGAAGATCGCGGCCGCCAAGCCGCGCCTCGGCACCGTGTTCTTCGTGAACGTCAAGGACGCCGCGCAATCGTCGGTCTACGTCGGACATCCGGGCCCGCGCCGGCAGGACCCCGACTACGAGGCGACCGACCTGATGATGGAGATCCTCGGCGGGTCCTTCTCGAGCCGCATCAACATGAACCTGCGCGAGGACAAGGGCTACACCTACGGCGGTCGCGCGGGCATCGGCTACCGGCGCGAGGGCGGCAGCTTCGCCGCCAGCTCCTCGGTGCGGACCGACGTCACCGGCCCGGCGCTGCGCGAGGTGCTCAAGGAGATCGTGGGCATGCGCGCCGCGGACCCGACCGCGGAGGAGCTGCGCCGCGTGAAGGAGGGCGCCCTGCTGGCGCTACCGGCCGAGTTCGCCACGCCCTCCGACACCTTGTTCGCGTTCCAGCGGCTCAAGTTCTACGACCTGCCGCTCGACTGGTACAGCGGCCACCAGGGCCGCCTGCGCGCGGTCGACACGGCGGCGGTCCACCGGGCGGCGGAGCAGCACCTGCGGGCCAGCGACTTCGTGGTGCTGGTGGTCGGCGACGCCAGCAAGGTGCTGGGCGACCTCGACGTGATAGCGAAGGAGCAGCTGTTCGGGAAGGGCGGCCTGGTCGTGCTCGACGCCGACGGCAAGCCGGCGCAGAGGCCCTGACGGGCCTGACGGGGGCCAGATGGGGGCCAGATGGGGGCCCGACGGACGCCTGTCCAGAAGGACAGGTGAGTGACCAGGCGCACCGCGGGCCCGCATCGGGGCCCGCGCTCGCGACCGTTATACTCCGCGCCGATGACGGCGCTCGGCTACGTGCTCCTGTGCCTGATCTGGGGCTCGACCTGGCTGGCGATCAAGGTCGGGCTCGACGCTGGCATGCCGCCGCTGCTCGGGGTGGCGCTGCGCTTCTTCCTGGCGTCGCTGGTGCTGGTGCCGCTGGCCTGGTGGCGGGCGCGGGCGGCCTTCCGTGACCCGGTGGCGTGGCGCCTCGCGCTGCTGGTCGGCGTGGCCAGCTTCGGCTTCGGCTACGGCTGCACATACATCGGCGGGATGTATGTGCCCTCGGGGCTCGGCTCGCTGACCTTCGGGGTGTTCCCGTTCTGGGTCGCGGTGCTGGCCCACTTCATCCTCGGCGACCGCCTGAGCGCGGGCAAGCTGCTGGCGATCGCGGTCGGGCTCGGCGGGCTCGTCACGCTCTACAGCGGCAGCCTGCGCGAGCTCGGGCCGGACACACTATTCGGGGTGGCGATCATCACCAGCTCGGTGCTGGTCCAGGGCTTTAGCCAGGTCTATGTCAAGCGCGACGGGGCCAACGTGCCGGCGGCGTTCCTCAGCGGGATCGGCGAGTTGACGGGCAGCATCGTGCTGGTCGGGGTGGCCGGGCTGCGCGGGGAGTGGTCGCAGCCGTTTCCGCTGACCACGCCGGTGGTGGCTTCGATCGCTTACCTGGCGGTGTTCGGGTCGATCGTCACATTCTTGATCTACTATCATTTGCTCAAGCGCCTGAGCGCGACGCTGATGGCGATGGTGGCGTTGATTACGCCGCCGATCGCGGTGCTGCTGGGGATCGTGTTCAAGGGCGAGAAGCTCGGCGTGATCACGCTGACCGGCGGCGGGCTGGTGCTGCTCGGGGTGCTGCTGTTTCAGGTCGCGGAGCGGCGGGCGCGGTGACCTCACTCCGGTGCGCCGGCCTCGATCCAGGCGCGGAGTTTGGCGACCAGGCGGGGCGGCGGGTGTTCCTCGGCGATCGCTGCGGTTGTAACACCACGGCCCCGGGGCTGTATGGACGCGTGCATGGGCGGGGCCGCGCGTCCGGGGGTGGTGGCTTTGGGTGTACGATGGGCCATGCGCGCCGCGAAGTCGCTCGGTGGGTGGGGCCTGGGTGTGTGGTTCGCCGCCGCGACGGCGGTCGCTCCGGGGTGTCGGCGCGAGCAGACGCCGGTGGCCCCGGAGGTGGGCCCCGGGCTGGCGCTGCGGCCCCCGCAAGCGCGGCGGGCGGAGGGCGGGACGATCGCGGTGGCGGTGGCGAACTCGCCGGTGCAGCTGCTGCCGGACACGACGGTGGCGGTCGGGCAGGTGGCGGGTATCCGGGCACTGCTGGCGGTCGTCGATATCGACGCGATCGTCAGCAAATATCGCACTTACTACGATCAGGCGGCGCAGGCGGTGGTCGCGGGGGCGGGGTTTAATCTGCTCGACCCGGGGCAGTGGCGGGAGGTCGGCATCGACCCGGACGGGCCGATGGGCGCGGCGCTGCTCGATCCCCGCAGCGAGACCTACGCGGGCTTCATCACCATCTCGGACCGCGACAAGTTTCGCGCGCTGCTCGATCGGGTCGGCGGCTCGCGGCGGCTGCAGCCGGTGCTGGAGGACCGCGGGCTGGTGCTGAAGAGCGACCCGGACGACAGCTCGGCGCTGGTGCTGCGCGACGGCTTCGCGTTTTATGTGGTGACCGGGCGGGTGGCGCAGGCGCCCTACGATTTTGCCCGGCTGCTGGCGACGATCGATCCGGCGCGCGGGTTGACGGCGACCCCGCGCTATCAGCGGGCGGTGGCCGGGGGCGCGCCGGGGGCGACGCTCAGCGCATACGTCGATCTGTGGGCGATCGTGCAGGCCGAGCACGCGGCCCGCGAGGCCCGGCGCGTTGACCCCGAGCCGAGCTGGCCCGAGCAGGAGCTGCGGCGGGCGATCGAGAGTGGCGCGCCGGCGGAGGAGCAGAACCGGCTGCGCCAGCAGGCCGACGAGCAGCGCGCGTGGGACCAGCAGTACGCCGAGCGGCAGCAGCGGGAGTTCGCGGCGTGGAGCCGCTGGCTCGGGTCGGTCGAGCCGATCGTGTTCGAGTTCACGGGCGACCTGCGCGGGGTGACCGGCAAGATCCGGGCGCGGATGTCGGAGACGGCGCCGCTGCGGGCCGTGCTGCGCAACGCGGCCACGCCCTCGCCGGTGTTCGCGGCGCTCGGTGAGCGGCCGATCATGATGCTCGGCGGCAGCGTCGACGTCGCGGCGGCGCTGCTCAGCTTCGAGGAGCTGCTGCGGGCCGACGGTGAGGATCCGGAGAAGGGCTACGCCGAGCTGCGCGAGCGGGCCAAGATCGACTTCAAGGGCGAGGTGCTGCCGCTGCTCACCGGCAGCGCGGGCTTCGCCCTCACGATCAGCGAGGCGGGGCTGCGCGGCGAGACGAAGGAGTGGCAGGGCTTCGCGCTGGCGGTGGGCGTGAAGGACAACGCGGCCGCGCAGGCGCTGCTCGACCGGGCGGTGCTGAAGTTCGCCAAGGTCGCGGGTGCGCCGCTCGGGCGCGACGCGAAGTCGGGGGCGCACGCGCTGGCGATCGCCGGCTACCGGACGGTGTACGCGGCGGTGGTGGCGGGGCAGCTGGTGGTGACGACGGACGCGGGGGTGGTGCGTCGGGTGGCCACGGGCGCCGGGAGCACGCGATCGCTGGACGCGGCGGTGGTGCCGGTGATGACGGCGCGCGACGTGGCGGGGCAGGGTCTGGTCGACGTGATCTTGCCGACCTTCATGGTCAGCGCGGCGAGCTTCGACCCCTCGGAGTACGCGCTGGCGCAGCCCTACGGGCAGTTCCCGGAGGTCGAGCAGGCGAAGATCGACCGGGTGCCGCAGTCACGCGCGTACAAGGCCAAGCTGCGCGACTGGGAGGCGATCGGCGCCAAGATCTTGCGCGAGGATCTGGCCCGGCAGCGGCGGCAGATGCAGGTGGTCGTCGCGCTCAGCGAGTGCGTCGGGGTCATGGCGGGCAACCTGCGCGAGCAGTCGGACGGGCTCGAGCTGGCCGGTGGGCAGTACTTCGGGAAGGGGGGGCTGACCCGGGCGATCGACCTGGGCGTCGAGTACTTCACGGCCCAGCGGGGCATGGAGCGGACCTACGAGCTGTACAGCGAGCGATCCGCGGTGGAGGAGGAGCTGCGGAGGATCCGCGTCAGCGACGTCGCCACCGCGCTGCACCAGCCGACCCCGGTGCAGTAACATCCCGGGCTCGATGCTGACGTCGCTCCAGACGATCCTCCTCGCGGCCCTGCTGGTGGTGCTGATGGCCGGCATGGGCGCGAGCCTCACGGGTGAGAATTTTCGCGAGGTGCTCCGGCGCCCGCGCGGGCCGCTGATCGGGCTGCTGTCGCAGTACGGGTGGATGCCGCTGATCGCGTACGGTCTGTGTCGGGCGCTCGGCTTGCCCGACGACCTGGCGATCTCGCTGATCGTGGTCGGCTGCACGCCGGGCGGGACCACCTCCAACCTCTTCACCTACTTCGCGGGCGCCGACGTGGCGCTGAGCGTGTCGATGACGACGCTGTCGACGATCGCGGCGGTGGTGTTGATGCCGCTGACGCTCTACATCTACGCCAGCGGCTACGCGAGCGCGGCGCTGAAGATCCCCTACGGCAACATCACGACGACGTTGGCGTTGATGCTGGTGCCGCTCGGGATCGGGATGTTCGTGCGGGCGCGGGCGCCGGGGGCGGCGCGGGTGGTCGAGCGCATCGGCGGGCTCGCCGGGGTCGGGGTGCTGGCGCTGCTGATCGGCACCGGGCTCTACAACAACAGCGAGCTGCTGCGGGCGACCACTGGCACGATGTACGCGGCGGCGCTGGGGCTCGGGGTGCTGGGCTTCGGCTTCGGCTGGCTCGGGGCGCGCGCGGCGGGCTTGCCTTCGCCGCAGCGGCGGGCGGTCGCGTTCGAGACGGGGATCCAGAACAGTCCGCTGGCGCTCGGGATCCTGATCGCCAGCTTCCCGGGTGAGCAGCAGGCGCGCATGTTGTGGCTGCCGCTGCTGTACGCGCTGCTGGTGTTGATCTCGGCGTCGGTGTTGACGCTGGGGTTTCGCCTGGCGCGGCGAGCCGGGTAGGCCGGCTCGCCATCGCCGATGCCACCGGCTCCGGTCGGGGCTCAGCTGGCGCTGTGCGGCGGGAGGCGCTTGCGGGTGCGGGCGATCCAGGCGGCGACGTTGGGGTAGGGGGTGGTGTCGATCTTGGCGAAGTCGAGGCCCCAGCCGAGCACGGACACGAGGTCGATGTCGGCGAGGGTGAGGCGGGGGCCGGTGACGAAGTCGCGGCCCTTGAGGTGGGCGTCGAGCATGCCGATCTGCTCGCCGAGCTCCTTGAGGGCGGCGGCGGCCTGGGCGGCGTTGTGCTGCTCCTTGGGGTGCCACTCGCTGGTGTTGTGCATGTAGCGGAACAGCGAGGCGCCGAGGGTGACCTGACCCCAGCACAGCCAGGTGAGGGCGGTGAGGTGTTCGGGCGAGCCGAGGGCGGGCCACAGGCCCTTTTCGACGCCGAAGCGCTCGCCGAGGGCGATCTGGATGGCGATCGACTCGAACATCGGCGTGCCGTCGAGGACGATCGTGGGGACCTTGCCGTTGGGGTTGAGGGCGAGGAACTCGGGCTTCTTCTGGTCGCCGGCGCGGAGGTCGACGCGCTTCTCCTCGTAGGGGATGCCGAGGGCGGTGAGCGTGTCGTGGACGCGCGAGGCGCTGGACTGCGGGGAGTAATAGAACGTGAGGGCCATGGGGGGTGCTCCACGGCCCTTCTACGCGAGATCGCGCGCGCTCGCCAGGGCGGCCAGCGGTGGCCAACGACGGCCAACGACGGCCAACGACGGCCAGCAACCGTCAGCGGCGGTGGAGGATGCCGAGCTTCTCGATGCCGCAGGCCTTGGCGACGTCCATCGCCTGCACGACCTTCTCGTGCTTGGTGTTCTGGTCGGCCTTGATGTTGACGGTGGTGGCGCCGAGCTCCTTGGCGGCCATGCAGAGGCGGGTCTCGAGCTCGGCCTGGTCGACGACCTTCTTATTGACCTCGAAGCGGCCGTCTTCGGAGATCTCGACGACGATGGCCTTGGTCTCGGTGGCGGGGTCGTTGGCGGTCGCCTTGGGCAGCTTGACCTTGAAGGCGGCGTCGTTGTTGAAGGTCGCGGTGAGCAGGAAGAAGATGAGCAGCTGGAAGGTGACGTCGATCAGCGGGGTGAGGTCGACGGCGGCGCCGTCGATCAGGGCGCGCTTGCGGTTGCCGAGGCCGCCGTGACCGCCGCGGAAGTTCATCGCGCGGGCTCCGGGCTGTGCTCGGCCCGCACGCGGCCGCGGCGGCTGTCCTCGAGCAGGTTGACGATGCCCATCGCGTCCTCCTCCATCTCGGCGATGATGCGGCCGGTGCGGCCCTGCAGGAAGCGGTAGAGGAGCAGGGTGGGGATGGCGACGATGAGGCCGTAGGCGGTGGTGATGAGGGCCTGCCAGATGCCCTGGGCGAAGGTGTCGGGGCCGACGTTGCCGGAGGCGAAGGCCTCGACGAACTGGCGGAACACCTGGATCATGCCGACGACGGTGCCGAGCAGGCCGAGCAGCGGGGAGATGGTGGCGACGGTGCCGACGATCTCGACGTTGCGGTCCATGTGCCCGACCTCGCGGGCTCCGACCTCCTCGACGGCCTCCTTGATCTCGGAGCGGTTGGTCGAGTGTTCGTAGGCGCGCAGGGCCGCGGCCATCACGAGGGCGATGCTCGAGCCGTTCTCCTCGCATAGCAGGAGCGCCTCGTTGGTCTTGCCCTTGGCGACCAGGGCCCGGATCCGGTCGACGAAGGCGCGTGGCAGCACCTTGGCCCGCTGGGTCGACCACAGCCGCTCGAAGAACACGCCGACCCCGACGATCGAGGCCGCCAAAATGGCCCACATGAGCGGGCCGCCTTGTTCGAACAGTTCCGCGAGGTCCATGGGGTGCCGAGGGCCCGCGCATCATGCTGCTCGCCCGCCCGCCCGCGCAAGGGGCCCCAGGGTTTCGCGCCCGGGCCCTGCAGTTCACGCTTGACGTCGCCTGGCGGCGCTGTTACACACGCGCCCCACCCAGCCACCTGGGGCGCCGACCCAGAGCGCGAAGCAAAGGCGCCCTGAAACTCACGGGGGTATAGCTCAGCTGGGAGAGCATCGCGCTGGCAGCGCGAAGGTCAGGGGTTCGATCCCCCTTGCCTCCACTTCGAGAAGGCGCAAACGGTTGAAGCGAGGGCCATGCCGGTCCTCGCTTCAGCTCTTTCGGGCCTCTGGGGTTTTCGAAGCGGGCCACTGGCTCGTGAGCGGACGGCGCGCAGGGAATTACACATCTTGTGGCGGGTCCGCGGCCCCGATACCTATTGGAGCATGGAGAGACGCGCCGCGATTTTGGGCACCGGTCACTACCTGCCGACGAAGGTGGTCACCAACGACGACCTGTCGCAGCTCATGCCGACCACGCACGAGTGGATCCACCAGCGCACGGGGATCCGCGAGCGCCGCTTCATCGAGGAGTCGGGGATCGGCGCCAGCGACCTGGCGATCCCGGCGGCGCGGATGGCGGTGGAGCAGGCCGGTCGCGACATGAAGGACGTCGACGCGGTGCTGTTCGCTACGCTGAGCCCGGACCACCAGTTCCCCGGCGCGGGCTGCCTGCTGATCCACAAGCTCGGCCTGCCCGGCGTGCCGGCGCTCGACGTGCGCAACCAGTGCTCGGGCTTCCTCTACAGCCTCTCGGTCGCCGACGCGTGGGTGCGCAGCGGCGTGTACAAGAACGTGCTGGTGGTCGGCGCCGAGGTGCACTCGACCGGGGTGGAGTTCAACGAGCGCGGGCGCGACGTGGCGGTGCTGTTCGGCGACGGTGCCGGGGCGGCGCTGGTCGGCGAGGCGACGCGGCCGGAGCAGGGCATCCTCTCGCTCGAGCTGCACGCCGACGGGGCGGGGGCCTACGACCTGTGGCTGGAGGCGCCGGCGAGCAAGTACGACCCGCGCCTGACCCACGAGATGCTGGACGCGGGCAAGCACTTCCCGGCGATGAACGGCAAGCAGGTGTTCCGCTGGGCGGCCGAGAAGATGCCCGAGGTGGCCCACTCGGTGGTGAAGAAGGCGGGCCTGACGATGGCGGAGATCGACATGCTGGTGCCGCACCAGGCCAACATGCGGATCAACCAGATGGTCGCGGCCAAGCTGGGGATCCCGGAGGAGAAGGTGGTGCACAACATCGAGGTGTACGGCAACACCACGGCGGCCACGATCCCGATCGGGCTGAGCGAGTCGTGGCGCAGCGGCAAGATCGGGCCCGGCTCGAAGGTGCTGATGGCGGCCTTCGGGGCCGGCTTCACCTGGGGCGGTGCGGTCGCGGTGCTGTAGCCACCGCGAGGGCTGCCCGCGGGAACGGCCGCGAGAACGCCAGCGGGAATGGTCGACCTGACCGCAACTTGCGGGGCCGGCCCGGGTGATGTTACGAGAGATCGTCGGGGTCCGGCGGTCATGAAACACGCGCAAGACGAGCTGGTCTGGGTCGACAGCAACGGAGTGGTCCACCCCCTCGGAGAGTCGGCGGGGGAGCAGATGAAGCGGCGCAAGGACGGCGCCTACCGCCTGCTGCCGACGCCGGACCACGTGATCTTCATGCGCTTCACCGGCCAGGACGGGCGGCGCGACGAGGAGGACGGGGCGGTGGTCCGGCTCGCGGGGGAGATCGTGGCGCCGGGCACGATGTGCGACGTCATCTCGCTGGTGGCCCAGGCCGGCTGGCGCGGCGAGCTGACGGTGCGAGACGGCGAGCACAACCGCAGCGTGTTCATCGAGGGCGGCAACGCGGTGTCGGCCCGCACCGACGTCGAGGACGAGCGCATCGGCCGGATCTTGTACCGCTTCGGCGTGATCGACGAGGTCCAGCATCGGGCGATCTACGACCGCCAGGCCCAGGGCAGCGGCGAGCGCTACGGCGAGGCCGGGGTCGAGCTCGGCCTGTTCACCCACAACCAGGTGTTCCACTACCTCGCCAAGCAGGTCGAGGAGGTGGTGCTGGCGACGATGACCGTGGCCGACGGCGCCTACGTGTTCCTCGACGGCTTCGACGAGGGCGCGCTGCGCTCGCGGCACAGCATCAGCCTCAACGGCCTGCTGATGGACGGTGTCACGCGCATGGACGAGATGCGCTACTTCCGGCAGCGGATCCCCTCGGCCGACTACGTGCCGGAGCGGGTCCCCGAGCGCGGCGAGCCGAACGCGGAGTTTCGCGGGCTGTGGCACGCGATCGACGGGCTGCAGAGCGTGAACGACCTCGGGCGCTCGCTCGGGCTCGGCGAGTTCGAGACGACCAAGCAGCTGTTTCAGCTGGTGCAGTCGAAGCACGTGGCGATGCAGCGCCCGCGCCTGCGCGGCGGGCCGCTCGAGGTGGTCGAGACGGCCAACGCGGTGCTGCGGGAGATCCACCAGCAGGCCGACACGGCCGGCAAGGGCACGGTGCTGCGGCAGAACCTCGCCAGCTTCGCCGACGGCACCTACGAGATGGTGTTCCGCGAGGCCGGGCCCTACGAGAAGGGCACCTTCCACAGCCAGCGCGTCGTCGACAACGCGCGCACGGTGGCGATGGGCGGCAACGTCGAGAAGTTCCTCAAGGAGCTGCTCTACGACTACGTCAGCTTCGCGCTGTTCACCGCGGGCGGGCTGGTGAAGCGGGTGAAGGACCAGGGCCTCGGCAAGCAGGTCGAGCCGCTCATGAGCCGGCTGCGGCCGCTGGGATGAGCGAGCTGGTCGAGCGCGCGGCCAGGAGCGGGGCGGCGCTGGTGCGCGGGCTCGGGCCGCTCGCGACCACCGCGCTGGTGGTCGGCAACATGATCGGCTCGGGGATCTACGTGGTGCCGGGGCAGCTCGCGGGGCTGGCCGGTCCGCTCGGGCTGGTGGCGTGGGCGATCAACACGGCGGGCTACCTGTGCCTGACGGCGGTGTTCGCCGACTTGGGCGGCGCCTACCCGGTGTCGGGCGGCCTGCAGGTGTTCGCGCGCAAGGCCTTCGGCGACTTCGCGGCGCTCGAGGTCGGCTACCTGTACTGGATGTGCGCGGTGATCGGGAACGCGGCGTTCCTGACCGGCTTCATCAGCTACCTGGCGGAGCTGTGGCCCGCGGCCGCGTCGCCGTGGATCGCGTTCGCGGTCAGCCAGGGCCTGCTGTGGAGCCTGACCCTGTTCAACGCGATCGGCGTGAAGGCGGGCGGGCTGGTCCAGACGATCACGGTGGTGTGCAAGGTGGTGCCGCTGCTGGTGCTGAGCGTCGCGCTGCTGCCTTACGCCTCGCTCGACAACCTCCAGCCCTTCGCGCCGCAGGGGCTCGGCTCGCTGCTGCCGGCGGTGTCGCTGGTGTCGTGGCTGTTCATCGGCATGGAGTCGGTGACGGTGCCGGCCGAGGAGATCCGCGGCGCGGGCCGGACGATCCGTCGCGCGGCGTACACGGGCTTCGCGGTGACCTGCGGCGTGTACCTGCTGGTGCTGCTCTCGCTGAACCTCGCGGTGCCGGCGAGCGAGCTGGCGGGCGCCGCGAGTCCGCTGGCCGCGGTGGCGCGCGCGCGGTTCGGCGAGGTCGGGGCGCTGGTCGTGACGATCGGGGCGCTGGTCTCGATCGCGGGGATCTTGAACGGCTGGCTGCTGGTGACCAGTCGCATGGCCTTCGCGACGGCGCGCGACGGCCTGGCGCCGCGTCGGCTGGCCCGCCTGCACCCGCGCACGGCGACGCCGGTGACGGCGCTGGTCGTGTCATCGGCGCTGACGGGCGCGCTGGTGCTGCTGTACTTCGGCGGCGGGCTGCTCGAGATCTACAGCTTCGTCGCGCTGCTCTCGACGGCGACGGCGTTGGTGGCGATCGGGGTCGCGTGCGCGGCGGAGATCGTGCTGCTGCGTCGCGAGCCCGAGCGCTTCACGCCGCGGCAGCGTCGGCGCGGGCCGATCACCGCCGGGCTCGGCCTCGTGGTCGTCGTGTTGATGATCGCCGGCGCCGGCCTCGAGGTCATCGCCCTCACGCTGCTCGCGGCGCTGCTGCCCCTCCCGTACTACCTCCTCGTGGTCCGCCGCAGCGCCCGGGTGATGCTGGCCCGCGCCGCGCAGGACTCGCCGTGGCGGGCCGCGTCGAAGCGCTGACGCGTCACAGGCTGCAGCAGCGGAAGCCGACGTAGTGGTACACGTCCTTGCGCGGCTTGGGGCTCTTGATGTAGCAGCCGAGGTCGGGCTCGAGGCTGTAGAGGGAGCCGCCGCGGCGCAGGCAAGTGTCGTCGGGGCCATCGCCGGTGCAGGTGTCGGTGAGCTCCCAGACGTTGCCGCTGAGATCGAAGAGGCCGGGGAGCGGGGCCTCGCAGCTGCTGAGGGTGCCGACCGGGACGAGGGCGTCCTTGTTGGGGTCGAAGTCGTGGACGTTGCAGGCGCTGGGGTCGTACTGAGTGCCGTAGGGGAAGGGGCGCGTGCCGGCCTTGGTGCAGGCGTGGTGCCACTGGTCGAACTCGGGCTTGAAGGCTTGCGCGACCGTTGTCGGCCCGCCGAGGATCGCCCCGCACAGGCGGTGGCCGGACCAGTGGCAGTAGGCCCTGGCGTCGCACCAGTCGACGTTGACGACCGGGAGCTGGCCGTCGGCGACGGGCCAGGTCGTCGGCTCGAAGCTGTCGTTCCACAGGCAGGCGAGGCCCTGCGACGCGGGGTCGACGTGGGCGTCGAGGAACTGCTGGTAGCTGGCGTTGCTCACCTCGTGCGCGTGGATCGAGAACTGGTCGAAGGCGATCATGGCGTTGTCAGACGGGCAGTCGCCGCAGTTCGGGGTGCCGCAGAGGTCGTCGCACAGGGCGTCGCCGGTGCTGGCGTCGCCGCTGCTGCCGGGGTCGCCGGGGTCGCTGGTGCTCGTGGTGCCTGGCGCTGGCTCGCTCGAGGAGCTGGCGATCGCGGCGCTGCTCGAGCCGCCGTCCTCGCTGCCCGATCCGGGCGGGTCGGCGCTGCTGGCCTCGCTCGCGCCTGCGCTGGTGCTGGTGTCGCTGGCGGAGCCGCTGGTGCTCGCGTCCTCGTTGACCTGAAACCATGGGTTCGGCATCGTGCAGCCGAGGCCTGCAGCGAGCACGCATCCTACCCATCGCACCATGCTCGCCACGCTAGCAAAGCCGCGGTACAGCCGGGTGTGAGGGAAGCGGCGGCCTGCCGATTGCCCGCGCTTTCACGCGGCGCGCGAGCGAACACGCGAGCGTGTGGTCGGTGTCCGATCGCCGCCTGGACACGTTATCTTCGCCCACCGCGATGACCGCCGACCTCAGCCACCCGGACGCTCCCCTCAACACCAACAGCCGCCTCGCCGCCGAGCAGATCTGGGCGATGCCGGTGCAGGAGCGCCTGGTCAAGCTCAACTGGCTCGGCAACATGTGGCGCTCTGACAGCGGCACCCCCTTCCTGGCGGCGGACTTCATCGGCCGGCTCGGTCGCAGCGTGTCGCTGGTCGACGTGCGCGACGCAGACGAGCTGACCGGGCCTCTGGGCCACATCCCGGGCAGCCACTGGCTGCCGCTGGCGCGCATCGCCGATCTCCCGGAGCAGCTGCCGGCGACGACGCCGGTGATCGTGCTGTCACGCAACGGCGGGCCGCGGGCCGCCGAGGCCGCGCGTCTGCTCGAGTGCGCCGGCATGCGCTTCGTCGCGGTGATGGACGGTGGGCTGCTGGCGTGGAAGAAGCTGGGCTTTGCGACCGTGCGCGACGAGGCGGTGCTGACCCGCGAGGTCGCGGCGCCGCGGGTACATGTCCCTTCGGACAGCCGAACCGGTCCGCCGGGGCCGCTGACGCGGGCGCAGATCGAGGCGCACATCGGCGACCCCCACAGCGTGCGCTGGGTGAAGATGGCGGCGCTGCTGTTGCACGGCAAGTCGTCGTGCGTCGACGGCCGCGATGACCACGGCGTGATCGGCACGCCGGGCGGCGACGCGGGCGAGTTCCTGCTGGCGCTGACCTCGATCGAGCGGGCGACCGGCAAGCAGTTCCCGGCCGAGTGCATGGAGGACGTGCTGCGCGGGTGCCTCGACACCTTCGGCCACTTCTATATCCATTCGGACGTCCAGGCCGGCAACGCGCTGATCAAGTCGATGCGGACCGACGAGCGCCTGGTGCCGCACCTGCCGGCGATCACCAGCACGCCGCAGGACTGGCGGCGCTTCATGAACGCCCCGCCGCCCGAGCTGTGGGACCCGGTCATCGACCACATGTTGATCCCCGGGCACCTCGGCTGCGGGCACCTGCGGCTGATGCTGCAGCACCCGGAGCGCTACCTCGTGCGGCGCCCGCTGGTCGAGGCGTTCATCCGCACCTACCTGCGCATGCGCTGGGGCGGCGCGCATGAGCTCGAGTTCGTGGTCCTCGGCGGCGGTCATCAGGAGGGCGCGGTGGTCAACATCCGCCTCGAGCAGGGGGTGTGGCCGTTCACCCGCGTGCCGTTGATCTCCCCGGCCTGCGGCGAGACGCAGATGTTCGTCAACCACCCGCAGGTCTCCGACTTCAACCGCGAGCAGGTCGCCCGCTTCTTCACCCTGCACCCGGACTTCTCGTCGATCGACGCCGACCACTTCGGCGTGCTGTTCAAGGACATGCGCCGGGTCGCAGCGATCCAGCTCGCCGCGACCCTCGGCGTGCTGGCCAAGGGGCTGCCGATCTTCGACGTGGTGTTCCTCAACGAGCGCGAGTTTCGCGTCAGCGAGGCCGGCGTGGTCGAGGGCTAGCGAGCTTCAGGTCGGCGCGGGCGAGGTCACAGGTGGCGCGGGCCGAGCGCGCGGTGCTCGTCGCTGCCCCAGCAGGTCACGTTGCCGCTGCGCTGCAGGGCGCAGCTGTGGGCTGTCCCGAGGGCCAGGTCGGTGACGTCGAGGATGCGCGGCACGGGCGTGGGTCGCGGGTGCGCGGAGGTGGTGCCGTCGCCGAGCTGGCCGGCCTTGTTGGCGCCCCAGCACGAGACCTTGCCGTCGCTGGCGCGGGCGCAGCTGTGGTCGTGGCCGAGGGCGAGCTCGGCGAGCTCGCCGAGGCCCTGGACGGCGACGGGGGTGCGCTGGGCGAAGCTGCCGGTGGTGCCGTCGCCGAGCTGGCCCTGACTGTTGGCGCCCCAGCAGACGACCGCGCCGCCGCGTCGACGGGCGCAGCTGTGGTTGCCGCCGGAGACGAGGTCGACGGCGTCGCCCAGGCCCTTGACGGCGACCGGCTTGATCTTGCTGCCGCTGACACCATCGCCGAGCTGGCCCTCGGTGTTGCGGCCCCAGCAGAGCACCGCGCCGGTCTGCCTGCGGGCGCACACATGGTTACTGCCGCTGGCGATCTGGACCACCTGCGTGAGCCCGGTGATCGCCAGCGGCGAGGCGCTGCGCTCGCTCACCGCGCTCAGCTGACCGTCGCCCGCGAGGCCCCAGCAGCTGACCGCTCCGCCGCGCCGCAGCGCGCACACGTGGCCGTCGCCGGCGGACAGCTGGGTCGCGTCGGCGACGCCCGACACGGCGACGGGGACCAGGCTGCGCGCGCCCGGCTTTGCGCCCTTGCCGTCGCCGAGCTGGCCGTCCTCGTTGTTGCCCCAGCACATCACCTGTCCGCTGTGCTTGCGGGCGCACGAGAACTGCAGGCCGAGCGCCAGCTCCGAGATGTCCGAAAGGCCAGCCACGGTGACGGCGCGCGGTTGGTCGACGCGGTCGCCGTCGCCGAGCTGACCGTCGCTGTTCTTCCCCCAGCAGGCGACCGCGCCCGACTTGCGCAGCCCGCAGGTGTGGCTGCCACGCGTGGCGATCGCGGTCAGCGGGTCGACCGGGGCGGCGGGCTTCGCGGGCGCGGGCGCGGGCGCGGGTGTCGGCGCGGGGGACGGCGCGACCGGCGGCGGCGGGCGAGGAGGTGGCTTGTAGCTGTCGTCACAGGCCACCAGCAGGGTGAGGCCTAGCAAGGAGATCCACCGCCCGGTGCGCATCGCGGGGCAGCTTACCCGATCGTCGCAGCAGGGGTTTGCCAGTTTGGCGCGGCCCAGCGACGCCGCGCTGACAGCCTGCCGCGAGGCGCTGTCAGATCGCGGGCCAGCGCCGCGTAGGCTGTTGACGTGGCCCTGGCCTGGGCCTTGCACAAGGACCGCACATGTCAAACGGCACAGAGAACGCGAAGGACGATGGCGAGCACACGGTGGTGGTCGTCGGTGGTCACGGCGGGATGTCGAGCCGCTACCGGGATGTCGCCAAGAAGCTCGGCTGGTCGGTCAAGCACTACGAGCAGCGGATCCCCCCGGGCTTGCGCCACAGCATCGGCAAGATCGGTCTCGTGGTGGTGATGGTCGGCATGGTCTCGCACGCGCTGCGCGACCAGGTGAAGGAGCTCGTGGCCGACGAGTCGCGGGTCAAGTATGTGCGCACCGCCAGCGTGTCGGCCCTGCGCGCGGCGATCGAGGAGCGCAACGGTTAGTCGCGCTCGCGGGTGTCGCTGTCGTGGCGGTGAAAGTGTTGGTGGCGTGATCAGCCGATCGGCTGGCAGTCCATGACCTCGATCGTGTCGGTGTTGTTGTTCTCGAAGCACTCGAGCGCGACCTGACCGCCCTGGCCGTCGTCGTCGACGACCACTGTGATGATGCCGTCGACGCCCTCGTCGAGCTCGCAGGAGACCTCGCGGCACTCCGAGACCGGCACGGGCTCCGAGGTGTAGGCGACGCAGAGGACCTTGCCGTCCTTCGGATCGCCGAGATAGAAGGTCGCCGGCAGGTTGGCGCCGACGGCCTTCTTGCCGCGGTTACACACGGTGCTCTTGAGCACGACCTTGGTCTGGCCGGCGACGCAGGTCTGGTCGTCGAGGGCGCCGGTGATGTCCGGCAGGGCGGTCCCGGGGGTGTCGCCCTGGCGGTTCTGGCGGTAGTTGTTGAGCTCGGGTTGCTTGAAGTTCGCGGCCCACTCGGAGGTCTTGGGGACGCCGCCGTCGTCGTCGATGTTCGTGATCGAGTAGGCGTGTTGGTTCCACATGGGGCGCGAGGAGGCCCAGCGGTCGAGCGCGTCGCGGAGGACGCGGAGGCCGGTGAGGCCGACGCCGGGCGGGTGGAGGGCGCGGCAGACCTTGCCGACGCCGGGGGTGTCGACGAGCGGGTCGGTGCAGGTGTTGCCGGGGAAGCACTGGCTGTCGTCCTCGCAGCGGCAGAAGCCGCTGTCGCAGACGTTGGGCGCCTCGCACTGGCTGCCGTCCTCGCAGCGGCTGCCGCGGTGGATCGGGTCGATCGCGGGGCAGACCACGCCGCAGTTGTTGTTCGAGCCGACCAGGATCTCGGTGTTCTGGTCGTTGTCGGGGTCGCCGACGACGGGGTTCTCGTACCAGGTGCAGGAGGTGCGGAAGGCCGAGTAGAGCACCTCGCCGGTGCTGCCCTGGTACACGCGCAGGAAGCACTCGTCGGCGTAGATCGCCTCGGCCTCGCCGTCGCCCTCGAAGTCGAAGATCGAGGAGCCGGTGTTGGCCGAGGAGGCGTCCTGCGAGGGTCGGGTCCAGCGCACGAAGGCCGAAGTGCAGCCGGGCGCCATCGGGTCCTTGCAGTCGAGATCGAAGACGGTGTACGCGGTGCCGCCGGCGGACGAGATCTCGGGGAAGCCGTCGTTGTCGAAGTCGCCGATGGTCGGCGGGCCGCCGCCTTGCTGGGCGGTGAAGATCTGCTGGCCGCTCAAAGTGTAGAGGCTGACGTCGGCGCCGTTGACGGTGACGATCTCGGCGACGCCGTCGAGGGTCTTGGCGTCGAAGCTGGCCGGGTCGACGCCGGGGGTGCCGAAGTCGGCGAAGCCGTAGTGGATCGCCACGGGCGCGCCGGTGTAGGCCATCTCCCAGGCGCCCATGCCGACGTTCCAGCGCCACACGGCGCCGGCAACCAGCTCGACCGCGCCGTCGCCGTCGAGGTCGCCCGCGACCGGGATGCGGCCGATGCCGCCGGGCTCGACGCCGGGGATGACCTGGCCGGGGTTCAGGCGCACGCCGGTGGCGCCGTCGTAGACGCCCGAGGCGGACAGGACCTCGGCGGTGCCGTCGTCGTCGAGGTCGTGCAGGGAGGGGCCGTCCCAGCGGGTCTCGCCGCTGATGCCGGTGTCGAGCGCGACCCACTTGGTGGTGTACTTGTTGGCGTTCGCGTCCCAGCCGAAGGCGATGACACCGGTGACGGCGCGGTGGGTGACGATCTCTGGCAGGCCGTCGTCGTCGAGGTCGCCGATCGCCGGGGTGCTGGCGGCGATGATGCGGTTCAGCGGGTCGTCGATGGTCTCCAGCTGGCTGCAGTCGGTGCCGTTGAGGATGCGCAGGACGCCGAAGTAGTTGGGGTCCTCGCCCCAGCCGGCCGGGCCGCCGCCGTCGGTGTAGTTGTAGGCGACGGCGATCATCTCGGCGGCGGCGCCCGAGTCGTTGGGGAGGTCGAAGATCAGCGGGGTGGTGAGGACATTGATGTGGCCGGGGTAGGGGTCGCCCATCGGCGGTGCGGTCCACTCGCACTGGACCGATGGTTCGAACAGGCCGATCGTGATGTCGCCGATGCACTCGTCGTTGGCGTCGCCCTTGGGGCCGGTGCCGAAGGGGATGCACACGCCGCCGGTCTCGCCGTCGGGGAGGCAGCCCTCGGCGCAACAGTAGGTGTCGCCGCTGCAGTCGTCGTCGCTGCTGCAGCTGCCCTCGCCTGGCACACAGGTCCCGCCGGCGCACACGAGGCCCGGCGCGCAGCCGTCGCTGCTGCTGCAGGGGTCGCCCTCGCCTCCGGCGCCGCCGGTGGTGGGTTCGACCTGCGTGGTCGCGCCGCTGGTGGTGGGCGTCGGATCGGTGGTGGTGCTGCTGGTGCTGCTGGCGTCCGGGAGGGTGACGGTGACGGGGGTGGTGGAGCTGGTGTCGGTGTCGGCGCGGCCGGCATCGCCGCAGCCGGCGGCGAGGGCGAGGCAGAGCCACGGGGCGCGGTGAGGGCGGTGCATGCGAGCACGCTACGCGCTGGCGCTTCGCAAGGTCAAGCCGGGGCGGGTCAGGATGGGCTGGCGAGCACGCGACGCGCTGTGGCGTCGAGCCCGTGCGGGTCATGGCTGGTCGTTGTGACATGTCCTTGGGGACATGTGCACGATCAGCGCGGGGTCGCGGGTGGCGGCTGGAGCTCGTGGGTGAGGGCGTCGCGCTCGCGTTCGATGACGCGGTGGAGCTCGTGACCGGCGCCGAGGGCGTCGCGGGCGGCGTCGGCGAGGGCAGAGAGGAGCTCGAGCGCCTGCGTGGGGCGTCGGTCGCGGCGCAGGGCGCGGGCCAGCTCGAGCTGGCTGCTGAGGGCCTCGACGCGGGCGTCGGCGGCCGGTTGGGCGCAGCCGGCAGAGCCCTGGGCGCAGGCGTGGGCGGGCGTGGTGGACGGGGAGGACGGGGCTGGTGCGGCGTCGCTGCTCGGGCGGGCCAGCCACACGGAGAGGGCGAGCAGGCTGGCGAGCGCGGAGAGACCTGTCCCGAGGGCCAGGTAGTGGCGAGCGCCGCGGGGGACGGGGTCGCGGACGAGCTCGCGGAGCATCGCGTCCATGTCGGGGAAGCGGCGCTCGGGCGCGGCTGCCAGCCCGCGGTCGACGGCGCGGCGCAGGTGCGGCGGGACGGCGCGCGCGGCCGGGAGCTCGCGGGCGGCGCGGAGCACCTGCGGGCTCAGGGTCTGCCAGGTGCGGCCGGGGAACGGGCGACGGCCGTGCAGCGCCTCGAACAGGGCGACGCAGAAGCTGTACTGGTCGGAGCGGGCGTCGGCGGGGCGGCCGAGGTGGAGCTCCGGGGCCATGTAGGCCGGGGTGCCGCCCTGGGCCGGGTCGGAGGGCTGGGTGGTCTCGACTTGCTCGTCCTCGTCGGCGGTGTGGGCGGGCAGGCCGCTCCGGCCTCGCCGGTGGCGGCGGCGAGGCCGAAGTCGACGACGCGGGCGCGGCCGTCCTCGTCGATGATCACGTTCTCGGGCTTGAAGTCGCGGTGGACGATGCCCTCGCGGTGGGCGGCGGCGAGGCCCTGTCCGGCGGCGAGGAACACCGCGCGGATCTCTGGCCAGGTGCGAAGCTGTCCCGAGAGCCAGGTCCGCAGCGAGGCCCCGCGGATGAACTCCATGGCGATGAACAGGTTGCCGTCGACCTCGCCGACGTCGAACACGCGGGCGACGTTGGGGTGGGACAGGCGCGCCATCGTGGTCGCCTCGCGGCGCAGGCGGGCGACCGCGGCGTGGTCCTCGGTGCGGGTCAGGATCTTGAGCGCGACGCGGCGGTCGAGCTCGGGGTCGTGGGCCGCGTGCACCTCCCCGAAGCCGCCGCGGCCGACCAGGCCGAGCACGCGGTAGCGGCCGATCGTTCGCGTGCTGTCGTTCGCGTCGCGAACGGCTTCTGCGGTCGACTGCGGCGCAGACATGGGGCCATGGTACCACAGCGCGGGGGCCCGAGACCCGGACGCTGGGTCTGCCCCTGTGTCATGACCTGTCCTTTCGGACAGATCTTTGCTGCGGCGATCGCGGCCCACGGGGTGACCCGGGCCCGCGGTTCGCGGCTGTGTAATCACATGGCCTTTCGGACAGATTAAGGCTGCGCCGATCGCGGCCCCGGAGCGTAAATGGCGAGATCAGGCGCAGAGGCCGGCGCCAGCTGGCGGCCTCGGCGTGCTCCTTGACGAAGCCGGGTCCGGCGGCCGCGTAGTCGGTCTCGGCCTGGGCGGCGAGTTGCCGGGCGCGGGGCTTGTCGCGAGCGGAGCGCCAGAGGGCGCGTGAGAGGACCAGCGCCGCCTCGGCGCGCTCCTCGGGCTTGCCCGCGGCGCGCAGGACGAGGGCGCGGGTCGCCGGTGCGATGGCCGCGGCGGGGTTGTCGGCGGCGAGCTCGAGGGTCGCGAGGTCGACCTGTGGGAACGCGATGAGGATGTGGTCCGGGCCGAGCGCGCGCTCGAGGATCGCCTGGGCCCGGGCGTGCAGTGGGCGGGCCTCGGCGAGTCGTCCCTGGGCGACGAGGGCGTGGCCGAGGCCGCCGAGGGCCGAGGCGAGGTTCGGGTGGTCGGGGCCGAGGACCGCCTCGAAGATCTCGGCGGCGCGGCGGAAGCTGGCCTCGGCGCGCACGGGGTCGCCGGTGCGGGCGTACAGCTCGCCGAGGTTGGTGAGCGAGATGCCGACGCCGGGGTGGCGCTCGCCGAAGCTGGCCTCGCGGATGGCGATCGATCGCGCGTGGGCTCGCTCGGCGTCGGCGCTGCGGCCGAGCTTCTCGGCGACCGTGGCGAGGTTGTTGAGCGGCGGCGCGAGGTCGGGGTGGACGAGGCCGAGGTTCTGTTCGAACAGCGCGAGGGCCCGCTGGTAGTGCTGGTCGGCGCGCGGGTAGTCGCCGCGGTCGAAGAAGTTGGTGCCGACGTTGAGCTCGGCGCGGGCGACCCGGACGTCGTCGCCGCCGTGGAGCTGCGCGAGCATGGCGAGGGTCTGCGCGGCCAGCTCGCCGGCGCGTTCGAGCTCGCCCTTGGCGCGGAGCAGGGCGCTCTCGGCGGCCAGGAGGGCGACACGGGGTTGCCCGGTGAGGCCGACGCGCTCGACGATCGCCCGGGCGTGGCGCAGCCAGGCCAGGCCGTCGTCGGCGCGGGCCAGGCGGACGCCGAGGACGGTGGCCAGCGACGTCGCGATCTCGGCGCGCAGCGGGTCGCGGCCGGCCTGCTCGGCGAGGAAGAACGCGTCGCCGAGGGTCGCCGCGGCGCCCTTGAAGTCGCCCGCGGCCTCGTCGCACATGCCGGCCCGGTGCAGCGCCTCGGCGGTGAGGCCGAGCTCGCCGTGGGCCCGCGCGGCCTCGGCGATCCGGCGCGCCTCGGCGCTGGCCTCGGCGTAGCGGCCCGCGGCGAGCTGGGCGTTGGCGCGGGCGAGGCTCTGGCGCAGCGCCTCGGTCTCGCCGCGCGACGCCGGGTCGGCGAGCGTGTCGGTGTCGGCGTCAGCGCAGGCGGCTGGGCGCGGGAGGGTGGCGCTGGCCTGCACGGCCCGCTCGGCGACCCTGGCGTCGGCGGTGGCGAGGGTGCGGGTGAGGCCGTCGAGCTCGGCGCGCTGGCGCTGCAGACAGGCCATGCGCCGCTCGAAGGCCGCGGGCGCGAGGGTGCCGTGGACCTGCGCCGAGAGACATGTCTCGACGGACATGTCCTTCCAGGCCTGTGCGGCGGCGTCGAGGCGGGCGCGGGCGCGGGCCCAGGTGTCGGCGGCGTAGGGCAGGCCGGTGGCGAGCAGGGCCTGCTCGGCGGCGGCGCGGCGGGGCTCGTCCCAGACCTCGCCGAGCGCGTCGCCGGCGGCCTCGCAGGTGGCGCGGCGTTCGGCGAGGGCGACGGCGTGCTGGTCCTCTTGCAGCTGGCGCGAGGCGTAGCCGGCCGCGAGGGCGGCGAGGATCGCGAGCAGCAGGCCGGCGACGAGCAGGCGGCGGCGCAGGGTCACGCGCGGGTCGTGGGCGAGGGCGGCGAGCAGCGCCGGCATGTCGGGGTGGCGGCGGTCGGGGTCGCTGGCGAGGCCGCGGACCAGCACGCGACGCAGCCACGGCGGCACGGGCGAGCGCGGCGGCGGGGTGTGCATGCGGCCGGCGACCAGGTTCATGCGCAGCTCGCCGAGGGTCGCGCCGGGGAAGGGTCGCTCGCCGTAGAGCGCCTCGTAGAGCGCGGCGCAGAAGCTGAACTGGTCGGCGCGGGCGTCGGCGGTGCCGCCGAGGTGCTGCTCGGGGGCCATGTACGCGGGGGTGCCGACCAGGCGGCCGCCGGTGCGGTGCATGGTGGACAGGGTCCCGGGCGACAGCTCCTGCAGGCCGACGGCGAGGCGCATGTTGACCGAGGCCGAGGTGTCGGGGCCGGCGTTGCGGATGTTGCTGTCGCGCAAGGCGATCTCGTCACGGTGCTCGGCGAGGCCGAAGTCGACGACGCGGGCGCGGCCCTCGCGGTCGACGACGGTGTTGTCGGGCTTGAAGTCGCGGTGGACGATGCCGGCCTTGTGGGCGGCGGCGAGGCCGGCCCCGGCCTGCATGAACACCGCGAGGATCTCCCGCCAGGGCCGCGGGGTCCGCAGCCAGGTGCGCAGCGACTCGCCGCGGACGTACTCCATCGCCAGGAACACCTGGTCGTCGACCGTACCCACCTCGTACACGCCGACGACGTTCGGGTGCGACAGGCGGGCCATGGTCTGGGCCTCGTGCAGCAGGCGCTCGCGGGCCAGCGCGAGGTGCTCCGGATCGCCGCCGAGGTGGACCAGCTTGAGCGCGACCTTGCGGTCGAGCTCGGGGTCGTAGGCGGTGTAGACCACGCCCATGCCGCCGCGGCCGAGGGTCGAGAGCACCGTGAAGCGGCCGATCTGCGGCGGCAGCTCGGACGGTGGGACGCGGGCCTCCGACACGCGGCGATGCTACGTCTTTCGTCCGCGCGTCGGCGCGCGGCGGGGGCGAGACTTTGGCGGCGGCGCGGGCTATGGTCCGCGCGTGCGCCGGGCCGAGACCGCCAGCAAGCTCCTGCTGCTCGGCTCGCTCTATCTCGCGCAGGGGCTCCCGGACGGGTTCTTTCGTCAGGCCCTGCCGGTGATGCTGCGGGCCCAGGGCGTGTCGCTCGAGCACATCGGGCTCGCGTCGCTGCTGGCGCTGCCGTGGGGGCTCAAGTTCCTGTGGGCGCCGGTGGTCGACGCGATCGGCTCGCCCCGCTTCGGTCGCCGGCGCAGCTGGATCGTGCCGTTGCAGCTCACCGCGGTCGCGGTGTTCCTGCTGCTCTCGCAGGCCGAGCCGCAGCGCGGGCTCACGCCGCTGCTGGTCGGCGTCCTGCTGATCACCGCGTTGGCGGCGACCCAGGACATCGCCACCGACGGCCTCGCGGTCGCGCTGCTGCGGCCGGAGGAGCGCGGGCTCGGCAACGGCGTGCAGGTCGCGGGCTACCGCCTCGGCATGATCGTCAGCGGCGGCGTGCTCATCATCTTCCACGAGCAGATCGGCTGGGCCAACACCTTCTACGCGCTCGCGGCCGCCGGCGCGCTCAGCCTCGTGCCGGTGCTGTGCACCCGCGAGCCCGCCGCGCCGCCGCAGGCGCCCGCGAGCCTGCGCGTGTTTCGCGAGCTGCTGCGCCAGCCGGGCATGACCTCGTGGTTGCTGGTGATCGCCACCTACAAGTTCGGCGAGGCCTTCGGCGTGGCGATGCTCCGGCCCATGCTGATCGATCGCGGCCTCGAGCTCGCCGACCTCGGGTGGATCACCGGCACCGCCGGCTTCATCGCCAGCCTCGTCGGGGCGCTGCTCGGCGGGGCGCTGGTCAGCGCGTTCGGCCGCCATCGCATGCTGCTGGTCTGCGGCGTCGTGCAGGCGCTCGCGGTGGTCAGTTACGCCTCGCTCGCGCTGGGTCCCCTCGATCTCGGCCGCGTCTACCTGGTCTGCAGCTTCGAGCACTTCAGCAGCGGCCTCGCGACCGTGCCGCTGTTCACGATGATGATGGACGCGACCCGCCCGCACGCGGCCGGCACCGACTACACCGCGCAGGCCTGCGTGGTCGTGCTGGCCACGATCGTGGCGAGCACGCCGAGCGGCTACTCGGCGCACGCGCTCGGCTACCCCGGTCACTTCGCGCTGGCGGCGGGGCTGTGTCTGCTCGGCATGGTGCCGGCGCTGACCCACCGCGCCCGCGTCCGCCGCGGCGCGACCCAGATCGCCAGCCTGTCCTGAGGGCCAGCCTGTAGCGAGGGCGGCCTGTCCTGAGGGTCAGCCTGTAGCGAGGACGTCCTGTCCTGAGGGGCAGCCTGTCCTGAGGGGCAGCCTGTCCTGAGGGCCAGGTGGCGCTCAGCCGCGGTTGATCAGGAAGCTCGCCGTGTCGGCGAAGAAGGCGCGCAGGGTCGCGGCGCTATCGGGCTCGAGCGCCGCCTCGGCGAGCGCCGCGTCCATCAGCGCGACCCAGCGATCGCGGGCCGACGCGTCGATGGGGAAGGGCGCGTGGCGCATGCGCAGGCGCGGGTGGCCACGCCGGGCGATGTAGCGCTGGGGCCCGCCGAAGCGGCCGACCAGGAAGTCGCACAGGCGCTGCTCGGCGCCCGCGAGATCGTGCCGCGGATACATCGGTCCGAGCAGGTCGTCGCTCGGGATGCGGCGGTAGAAGGCGGCGACGAGGCGGGCGAAGCCTGCCTCACCGATGCGGCCGTAGACCTCGTCCTCGGGGACCATGGCGGCGAGGATGCCCCACTTCTGCGGCACTTCTGCGGCCCGGGATCACGGTCTGCGCGGAAACAAACGACGTTCCTGCCCGATTTGCCCGGTGCCTGGCCGGATGACCGCGGGCGACGATCGGCCGAGCGAGCGACACGCGGGCAAGCGATCGGCGGCGGGCCGGTCGACAGCTCGACGAAGTCCTGCTCGCCGCCGGATTCGCGGCCCGCGGGCGTGGCGTGGCGTGGTAGCCTGTGCCCTCGCCCCAGCAGGCGGGGACGCATCCGACGATGGGCACCCAGCAAGGACTGTCGCAAACAGCCGAGGAGCACACCCTCGAGGCAGGCACCTTGCTGGCGGTGCACTTCCGGGTGCTCGAGTGCGTCGGCCCGTGCAGCTTCGGCACGCTGTACGTCGGCGAGCACATAGCGATGGGCAGCCGCGTGGCGGTCCGGGTCCTGAGCTCGCAGTGGCGGACCTGGGTGCGCAGCGAGGACGATGTCGACCGCTTCCGCCGGGCCGTCCGCGACCCGAGCCAGACCTGTCACCCCAACATCGCCCAGGTGTTCGACGCCGGCCGCCTGCCCGACGGTCGGCTGTTCATGATCACGGAGTTCCTGGTCGGCCACAACCTCTACGAGGAGATCCAGCAGAACCAGTACCTGCCGGTCGTCCGCGCCTGCAGGATCCTCCGCGACGTCGGCCGCGCCGTGCGGGCCGCACATGAGATGGGCCTGGTCCACCGCGACCTCAAGTCCGACAACGTCATGCTCATCCCGCTGCCCGGCGGCGACGGCGAGGCCGTGCAGGTGCTCGACTTCGGGATCGCCGCGTGGGCCGAGGTCGAGGCCCGCAAGACCTCCCCCGGCGTGTTCGTCGCGACCCCCGAGTACATGGCGCCCGAGCAGGTCCAGGGCAAGCCCGCCACCCCGCTCTTCGACATCTATGCGCTCGGCGTGATGCTGTTCGAGGCGCTGGTCGGCGAGCCGCCCTTCGGCGGCAGCAACGGCGCCTTCATCCTCAAGTCCAAGGTCAGTCGCCCGGCGCCCTCGCTGGCGCAGAAGCTGCCCGGGATGCCGCGGCGCCTGGTCGAGCTGGCCGACGACTGCCTGCAGATGGACCCGAACCTGCGCCCGCAGTCGGCCCGCGAGTTCCTGGTGCGCATCGACGAGGTGCTGCGCACGCTCCAGCGCCTGTCCGGCCCCGCACCGACCTGACTCGCATGCGCGCGGCGGTCCTGCTCTGTCTGACCCTTGCGGCATGTCCTTCAGGACAGGTCACGTCGAGCGGTGAGTCCGGCGGGCAGACCCAGGCTGGGAGCACGCAGGACCCGTCCGCCACGCAGGAGTCCGGCGCGGCGACCACGGCGGCGCCAACCGGCGCGCCGGGCAACCTGCCGCCGCTGGCCCGGATGGGCGACGACCTCACGACCGACCAGGCGGCGCCGCTGCGGGTCCAGTTCGTCAGCATCTCGAGCGACCCCGACGGCAGCATCGTCAAGACGCAGTGGGACTTCGGCGACGGCGCGCAGGCCGAGGGTGAGAAGGTCGAGCACGTGTTCGAGGACGAGGGCAGCTTCAAGGTCACGCTCACCGTGACCGATGACGACGGCGCCAGCGACCAGATCTCGACCTCGATCAAGCCCGGCGGCTGCCCGACCTTCGAGCCGCCGGTGTGGCAGGGCGACCTCACGGCGAGCGAGCTGAGCGAGGCCTCGGGCCTGGCGCCGAGCCGCCGCTCACCCGGCGTCGTGTGGACGCACAACGACTCGGGCGCGCCGGTGCTGTTCACCAGCGACCTCAAGGGCGAGCCGCTCGGCGTCTACACCTTGCAGGGCGCCGACCTGCGGGACTGGGAGGACATGGCCCTCGGGCCAGGTCCGAAGCAGGGCCAGGACTACCTGTACGTCGGCGACATCGGCGACAACAACGAGGCCTACGCGTCGGTCACGGTGTACCGCGCCCCGGAGCCGCCGGTCGATCCGCGGGCCACCGGCGTGAAGGCCAGCATCGGCCCCGTCGAGGCCTTCGAGTTCACTTACCCCGGTGGCGTCGCCCACAACGCGGAGACGCTGATCGTCGACCCGGTGCAGGGCGACCTGTACATCGTCAGCAAGGCGGCGGGCGGCCACTCGCTGGTGTTCCGCGCCGCGGCGCCGCTGCAGTCTGGCGGCCTCGAGGAGGTCACGGCGCTCGACTTCGGCCCCGGGGGTCTGACCACCGGCGGCTCGGCGTCGGCGGCGGGCGACTGGGTGGTGGTGCGCACCTACTTCGCCGCGCGCATGTGGCACCGCCCGAAGGGCACGCCGCTGTGGCACGCCTTCGCGGGCACGGCCTGCGATGTCCCGGTGGCGATGGAGCTGCAAGGCGAGGCGATCGGCTTCGCCGCCGCGGGCCTCGACTACTTCACGACCTCCGAGGGCGCGTCGCCGCCGCTCTATCTCTACGTCCGCGGCTGAGCACGAGCGCGCGCCGCGGGGCTGCGCTGCACGGGCCCGTGCGCGCTGCTGGACGCGGAACTCCGGCAACATGTGCGACCAGGAGCTCTGTCATGTCGCAGCGAGTCCTTCGCATGATCCTCGTCGGTTCGGCGCTCGCGGCCTGCGACGCGCCGGCGGCCAAGCCGACGCCGCTGCCGACGAAGGCGGCCGTGCCGGTCGTGGTGCAGCCGACACCGCCGCCGCAGCCCGTGAAGGATGAGCCCGAGGCGACGCCGGAGGAGCCGCCGCCGCCGGTCACCCCCGCGGTCGCGGCCGCGGTCGCCACGAGCCTGAACCAGCTGAGCCTCGACCTCCACCGCGTCGTCGCTCGCCGACCCGGCAACGTGTTCACCTCGGGCATGAGCGTGTCGCTGGCCCTGGCGATGCTCCACGCCGGCAGCGGCGGCGCGACCCGCAAGCAGCTGGCGAAGGGCCTGCACCTCGGCAAGCTGGCCGAGGCCGACCTGCAGGCCGGCCTCGCCAACCTCCGCGCCGGCTTCGCCAAGGCGAAGGGCGGCGTGACGCTGGTGGTCGCCAACCGCCTGTTCGGCGAGCAGAGCCTCGCGTTCAAGCCGGCCTACCTCGAGCTCGGGCGCAAGGTCTTCGGCGCGCCGCTCGAGGCGCTGGACTTCATCAACAACGCCGGCGGCGGGACGGCTCGCATCAACGGCTGGGTCGGCGAGCAGACGCGCGGCAAGATCGCCAACCTGCTGCCGTCCGGATCGCTGGACGCGAGCGCGCGCCTCGTGCTCACCAACGCGGTGTATTTCAAGGGTGACTGGCAGGAGCCCTTCGAGCGGGGCGCGACCCGCCCGCAGAGCTTCTTCGCCGCCGCCGGCAAGCGCGAGGTGCCGATGATGCGCAGCAGCCAGCGCCTCCGCCTCGCCGCGCCGAAGGGCGCCAAGCTCCGCGTGCTCGAGCTGCCCTACGCGGGCGGCGAGTATGCGCTGGTGATCGTGCTCCCGCAGGCGAAGGATGGCCTCGCCGCGATCGAGAAGCGCCTGAGCCTCGCCGACCTACAGGCGTGGATCGACGGCGCCCGCGACACCCTCGTCGACGTGCAGCTGCCCCGCTTCACGCTCGAGCAGAGCGTCGACCTGAAGTCGGTGCTCGCGGAGCTCGACCTCGGCGACCTGTTCAAGCCCAGGCGCGCCGACCTGAGCGGCATGGCGGACGCGAAGCTCTCGCTGTCCGCCGCGTTTCACCGCGGCTTCGTCGCCGTCGACGAGCAGGGCAGCGAGGCCGCCGCGGCCTCGGCGATCACGGTCAAGATCGAGTCGGCGGTGGCGCCGGTGCCGTTCGTGGTCGACCGCCCGTTCCTGTTCCTGATCCGCGACACGCGAAGCGGCCTCATCGTGTTCCTCGGCCGGCTCGCCGATCCGCCGGCCTGAGGCTCACAGTTCGTCGGTGCCGCGGCCGGCGGCCCGATCCGGCGGCCTGAGGCTCACAGGTAGACCATCTTGATGTCCTGCACGGCCCCCGCGGCGCCCAGCTCGAAGCGGGCGTCGCGGTACTTCGGCGGCCCCATGCGGCCCTTCGCGTTGTTCGACATCCCGACGCCCTCCTTCGGCATGCCGATCCAGTTGGTGTCGAGCTGGTTGTTGCCGTTCTCGTCGTGCAGCACGGACACCGCGTACTCGCCGGGCGGCACGTCGCGCAGGTCGACGCTCGCGCGCCCGCCGGAGATCTTGGCGACCACCTGCTTCCACGCCTTGTTGGGCTCGCCCGGGAAGCCGTCGTCGCCGCGGAACACGGCGATCAGCGCCTGACCGGCGCCGCTGCGAAAGCCGGTCATGCGCAGCGCCAGCGTCCCGGGGCTCGCGGCGACCGACCCCGCCGCTTCGGCGTTCGCTTCGGCGCCGGCGTTCGCGTCGGCGCCGGCTTCGGCCGCGGCGTCGCTGCAGGCCAGGAGGAGGAGGGTGGAGAGGGTGAGGGTCAGTTTCATGGCCAGGGCTCCAGATGGTCCAAGCTTCGCCCAAGCTCATAGCAGACCTTTCGCGAAAGCTCTCCGCCTGCGCGCCTCGAGTCCGGGTCCCGGGCCCGTAGATTCGCCGACAAGGCCGCCTGGTGCCGCAGTTCGCTGGTTGCGGAGGCGAGCGTTCCCGGGTATAGAGGGTTTGCATAGGGTTGCCCCGAAAGCCCCATTCGTGACTGACAACGGTCGATATCGCATCCAGTCCGTCGCCGAAATGACCGGCGTCTCGGCGGCGACCTTGCGCGCGTGGGAGCGGCGCTACGGCATCCCCGCGCCGCGGCGCACGGCGGCGGCCTACCGCCTGTACACCGAGCAGGACGTCGAGCTGATCAAGCGGGTGCGCGAGCTGTGTGACAGCGGCATCGCCCCGTCGCAGGCGGCGCAGATGGTGCTCGCCAGCCAGGGCAGCCGCGAGGAGTTCACCCACCTCGAGGTCGACACCCACGAGCTGGCGACGCAGAAGATCATCCAGGCGGTCGAACGCTTCGACGCCGACATGCTCGAGGCGGCCGTCAAGCACGCGCTGTTCCTCGGCCCCGCGACTGCGCTGTTCGACAAGGTGTTCGGGCCGGCGCTGCTGCAGATCGGTCAGCGCTGGCACGAGGGATCGATCGGCGTGGGCCAGGAGCACCTCGCCGTCGAGGTCATCGGCAACGCCCTGCGCTACCTGCTGCGGCTCGGCCAGCCGGAGGCGCCGGAGAAGGTGGCGCTGCTCGCCTGCTTCGCCGACGAGGAGCACGTCGTCCCGCTCTACGGGGTGGCCCTGCGCTTCGCCGAGTGGGGCTTTCGCACGGTGATGCTCGGCGCCCGCACGCCGCCGCACGCGATCCGTCAGGCGGTCAGCGAGATCCACCCCGACCTGGTCGGTCTGTCGCTGACGATCGTGCCGCCGGCGTACCGCGCCCGTGAGCTCGTCGACGGCTACGCCGAGGCCTGCAACAAGACCCCGTGGCTGGTCGGCGGCGGCGGTGCAGCGCAGCTGCAGGAGCTCATCGAGGCGCGCGGCGGGCTGCTCGTCCCGGACAGTCGCAGCAAGCTGCGGGCCCTCGTCGAGCGACTCACCAGCGTGCGCCCCGGCGACGCAGGCTGAGTGCTGGTGTTGTTGGCCTGGGGGACCGATACCCCAGTTGCCCGCAAGGGGTGCGCGCAGTGGGTTTTCCTCCTGGGTTATTTCGCGTACAAACGCCGGGCCGGCGGCGTCCCCAGCGTTCGCCGGCAGCACGACGAAAGCACCATCATGAAGAAGTCCATGTCTCCCCTGTTCACCGCGGTCGTGGCGTTCGCCCTGGCCGCCTGCGCCGCCAAGCCCAGCCCGGACACCGCCCCGCCGACCGAGGCGCCGCCGACCGAGCCGGCCCCCGTCGAGGCAGCGCCCACGCCCGAGCCCGCGCCCGCGCCCGCCGAGCCGCCGGCCCCGCCCGCCCCGACCAAGGACGTCCTCGACACCGCCGCCGAGGCTGGCAAGTTCGCCACCCTGCTCAGCGCGATCGATGCTGCGGGCCTGAAGGACACGCTCAAGGGCCCCGGCCCGTTCACCGTGTTCGCGCCGACCGACGAGGCCTTCGCCAAGCTGCCGAAGGGTGAGCTCGACAAGCTGCTCAAGAACAAGAAGAAGCTCAGCGAGCTGCTCAGCTACCACGTCGTCTCGGGCGCCGCGGTGAAGGCCGCCGACATCGGCGCCACCCCCACGGCCAAGAGCGTCGCCGGTCCGGAGCTCGCCCTCACCGCGGCCGACGGCACCGTCAAGATCAACGACTCCGCCACCGTGGTGCAGGCCGACATCGCCGCCACCAACGGCGTCATCCACGTGATCGACACCGTGCTGAGCCTGCCCAAGCCGGGCAAGGCCGCCAAGAAGAAGGCCGACTAGGCCAGGAGATCGCCCGCGCCAGCCGAGAGCTCGCGCGGCCGATGCCGACCGATCCGGTCGAACCAGCGGCGAGGCCCCACATGGGACCTCGCCGGCTTTCTTTCTCGCGCGGTATTGCGCCGCGCGGAGATGCGCTATCGTGCCCGCGTGCGTGGCCTGTCCATCCTCTTCCCCGTCCTCGTGTTCGCCTGCGCCGACGGTGCCGGCGATGGCAGCAGCCTGAGCCAGGCCAGCGTGCCCACAACGTTGAGCGCGGGCGAGTCGGCGGCGACCGGCGTCGGCAGCTCGAGCGGCGAGCTTGCGAGCACGAGTGGCGCCGTCACCACCACCAGCGAGCCTGGCAGCACCGGGTCCGGCAGCACCACGGCGGTCGAGGGCACCGGCGAGTCGACCGGCAGCGACCCGGGCGGCAGCACCGGCGCGGCGCTGCCGAGCAAGAGCTGCAACTACGAGTCGACCACCTACGCCGCCGCGCCGCAGGAGCTCATGGTGGCCAAGGGCTCGCCGAAGCAGCTGCTGTTCACGGTGCCGGGCCTGCCGGATCCGGGCCTGGTGAGCGCGGCGACGCTGCGCTTCGTCAGCTACGACAGCGACCATCCCGGCGAGGAGGGCGTGATCGTGGTCAACGGCGGCGCGCCGATCGATCTGCCCGCCGAGCTCGCGTGGACCAACCTCGACCACGAGACCGCGGTCGTCATCACCGACCGCACGGTCGCCGGCGACAACACGATCGCCTTCGGGGCGGGCTCCGCCGAGGTCGGCACCTTTTATCGCATCAGCAAGGTCGCGCTCGAGCTCGAGGCCGCCGTCGCCGAGTGCCCGGCGCCGCCCGACATGCCGATGGGCCCGGCCAAGGCGGTGCAGCTCGACTTCAACGCCGCCACCTACGGCAAGCGCAACAACTGGGTGCTGCGCTGCGACTTCGGCGAGGGCTACGCCTTCACGGCCAAGGGCGACCAGGGCGCGCTCGACTGCGGCAAGCTCTACGACCCCGACGGCACGCGCAAGGGCACCGCGACCTTCGTGTTCAAGGACCTGGTCCCCGCGACCTACGAGATCACGATCGCCGCCCGCCACAGCGCCAACCGCAACCCCAAGGGCGCCCTCTTCGTCGTCGACGGCGAGGCCAAGCGCGTCGACCAGACCAAGGGCGACGCGATCACCGTCGACACCTGGGGCACCAAGCAGCTCGCGGGCACGATCGAGGTCGTGCTCGACAGCGCCATGGAGAGCGAGAGCGACAGCGTCACCTGGGTGCGCCTCGAGCCCCAATAGTCGATCACCGCCAATTGCTGCCAATCGCGGCCGATCACTACCAATCACCGTCGCGGCGGGGGTCGTGAGTAATGGGGCCACAGGCACCGGAAAATGCACAGGCGGGGAGCTGGAGCGCGGCATACCGCCGATCGCTCCGATATCGATAGACTCCCCGCGGCCGGCACCGGTTAGTGCCGGGCGGCGCCAAACCCGTCACGCCAGGCGTACGATTCTTGACCGCCTACGCCCGCTGCGAACGGATTTGCGCGCTGCCCCTGCGTGCTGCCCTGCGTGCTGCCCTGCGTACTGTCATTGCTGCCATTCATGGTGATCGTAGCGTCCGGCCCCGGGCTTGTGCCCGGGAGGGGGGTCCTCTATGGTGCGATGCAATGCTCCGTCTGCGCCCCCTGTATGTCCTGTCTGGCCTCGCGCTGCTGGCTCTCGGCTGTGAGGGCGGTTCCAACGGTCGCGACGAGGACGACAACGGGGGCGGCGACGGCATCGACATCCCGGACCCGGAGGACCCGCCGCCGCAGGACGCCGGCGACTATCTGAAGGGCATCGACGCCGAGTTCATGGCCGCGGCCGCGGAGTTTGATGTCCCGCCGGAGATCTTGAAGGCCGTCGGTTACACCGAGTCGCAGTGGCAGATGGTCGAGGGTCAGGAGGAGTTCGAGGGCTACGCGCCGGCCTTCGGGACCATGGCGCTGCGCGGCGCCAACGTCAGCGACGCGGCCAGCCTGCTCGGCGTCGACGAGGACACGGTGCGGGTCCACCGACCGACCAACATCCGCGCCGCCGCGGCGCTGCTCGACCAGAAGGCGAAGGCGGAGAAGATCGACCGCGCCGACCTCGGCGCGTGGGCCCCGTCGATCGCCACCCTGTCCGGCATCAGCGAGCACAACGCCGCGATCAGCTACATCCACAACGACGTCTACGGCCTGATCAAGAACGGCCTCGTCGTCATGGACAACGACGGCAACGTGATCTCGTCGATCGAGCCCGAGCCGGACGTGACCCCCAACTACGACCCGCCCGGCGGCCCGACCCTGGCCACCAACCCGGACTACAAGGGGGCGATCTTCCGCGCCTCGCCGAACTTCAGCACCCGCCCGGCGAGCGCCTCGGGCAAGGTGAAGATGGTCATCATCCACAGCTGCGAGGGCGCCTACTCCGGCTGCTGGGGCTGGCTGGTCCAGAAGAAGGCGGGGGTCAGCGCGCACTACGTGGTCAAGGAGGACGGCTCCGAGATCTCGCAGCTCGTGCAGGAGGCCAAGAAGGCGTGGCACATCGCGGCCACCTACAAGGCCTCGCTCAACGGCGGCAAGGAGGCCTCGCTCGAGGGCACCAGCGGCAACAACTTCACCGTGGGCATCGAGCACGCCGGCTTCGCCAAGCAGAACGCGTGGAACCCGAACCTCATCGACCAGTCGGCCAAGCTGGTGTGCGACATCACCAAGCGCAACGCGATCCCGCGCGACAAGTACCACATCGTCGGGCACGGCCAGCTGCAGCCGTACAACCGCATCGACCCGGGTCCGAACTGGCCGTGGGCGACCTTCATGCAGAAGATCGACGCCGCCTGCGGCGCGCCGATGCCCGACCCGAACCCGGACCCGAACCCCGAGCCGAACCCGGTGCCGATGGACACGGGCTCGGAGTCCACCGGCGACACGGGCTCGGACACGGGGATGGACCCGCCCGACCCGCCGCCGCCGGACCCGACGCTGATCGTCGACAGCTCGGCCGGCAACAACGACCCGGCGCTGGCCAAGTTCACGGTCTCGGCCAACTGGTCGGCGACCGCGGCGACGCCGGGCTTCTACGGCAACAACTACTACTTCGCGGCGACCGAGTCGATCTCGGACGGGGCGGAGTTCTCGTTCTACCTCAACAACGCGGGCAGCAAGAAGGTCGAGGTCTGGTACACCGCGGGCGGCAACCGCTCGGCCAGCACACCGATCGTCTCGTTCGACGCCGGCGGGGCCAACCTCGGCACCGCCAACGTGAACATGCAGGTCGGCGGCAAGGCGTGGACCACCGTCGGCACCTACAACTTCACGAAGGGCTGGAACAAGGTCGTCGTCTCGCGCTGGACCACCAAGGGCTTCGTCGTCATCGCCGACGCGATCCGCATCACCGCCGACGGCATGCAGCAGCCGCCCGCCGACCCGACGGTCGCCGACCTGGTGGCCCTGACCCAGAACTGCACGCCGGTCGCGGGCACCAGCAAGTTCAAGACCGACGCCAGCGCCAACTCGGCGACGGTCCAGCTGTGCCAACTCAATGGCGCGATCTTCTGGAAGGCCGACGCCGACATCGACTGCGACGGCGCGGCCGACCCGAAGTGCACCGTCGACCCCGACTACATGTCGACCACCAGCGCGACCGACTCGAACGGCAAGTACATCAATTCGGCCAAGGTGCCGTTCTACGTCGTGCCGCTGGCCAGCAACGGCTTCGTGCCCAAGGACCACGGGATCAAGACCGGCGCCCACTACGGCAGCGCCGGCGCGATCATCTACAACGGCAAGCTGTTCTACGCCCCCTACGCCGACGCCGGGCCCTCGGGGGTGATCGGCGAGCTGTCCTACGCGGCGGCCGAGCAGCTCGGCATCCCGCCGAGCCCGATCAACGGCGGCGTCGCCAGCGGCGTGACGTACATCGTGTTCACCGGGGCGAACTACATCGACCCGATCGAGAACCCGACCACCGCCGCGACGCTCGGCAAGTCGCTCGCCAGCAAGCTGATCGCCGACAACAAGTAGGCCCCGCGGCCGCAGCTCGCTCGCCGCTCGCCGCGCTGCGGAGGGCGGCGAGCTGGCATATGATGCCCGGTATGAGCGAGCGGAGCGTGCAGAAGACCGACGAGGAGTGGCGCGGCGTGCTGACGCCGGAGCAGTACCGGGTGCTGCGACAGGCGGGCACCGAGCGGCCGTTCACGGGCGCGTACTGGGACCACAAGGCCGAGGGGCAGTACACCTGCGCCGGCTGCGGGGCGGTGCTGTTCGACGCGAGCAGCAAGTTCGACGCGCACTGCGGGTGGCCGAGCTTCTACGAGGCGCTCGAGCGCGACGCGATCGAGGAGCGCAGCGACATCAGCCACGGGATGCGGCGGGTCGAGGTGCTGTGTCGCCGCTGCGGCGGCCACCTCGGGCACGTGTTCCCGGACGGGCCGCAGCCGACCGGTCTGCGCTACTGCATCAACTCGGCGAGCCTCGGGTTCAAGCCGGGCTCGTGATCAGGGCGTGACGGGCGGCAGCGTGTCCTCGCCGGCCATGGCGCGGGCGACCACGCCGTCGACGTGGACGGCGTCCCAGCCGAGGTGGCCGTCGAAGATCAGGGTCTCGTCGCCGCGGGTGACGCGGGAGATCAGGCTGTCGACCGCGTCGGGGCTGCCCTCGATCGCGCCGCTGCGGGAGATCGCCAGCCAGCCGCCGTCGACCAGGGCGTGCACGGTGGCGAGCGGCGTGAGCTGATCGTCGCTGGCGCGCAGCTGGGTTCGGCCGTAGCCGCCGAGCAGCAGGACGCGGCCGTCGTCGCTGAAGTCCATGCGGTGGACGCCGTACAGCGCGAGCTCCTCGGTGAGCCGCCTGGCGCCGGTGTCCGGGCGCCAGCGCCACAGCTTGCCGCTCTCGAGCAAGATGAGCAGCTCGCGGTTGTCGGGGCTGAGGGCGACGGCCGCGGGCCAGCCGTCGAGGTCGAGGGTCTGCTCGCTGGCGGGGTCGACGTCGATGCGGCGGAGGTGCGCCCGGGTCTGCATCCGCTCGGGGTCGGGCAGCTCGAGCCAGGCGAGCGCGCTGCCGTCGCGGGCGAAGCTCAGGTGGCGGATGTTGGCGGACAGGGTCGCGACGAGCGCGCCGGTGTCGCTGCGCCACACTTGCCCGGGCAGGCGGTAGTCGAGGCCGGCGATCAGGCGGGCGTCGTCGCTGAGCAGGAGGGTGCCGGCGGGGTCCAGAGCGATCGCCCGGCTGCGCCGGCCGTCGGGATCGACCAGCAGCAGCGATCGCCGTTCGCCCTGGATGTCCAAAAGGACATGTCCGTCGCGGGTGAAGCGGGCGTAGGCGCTGACGCCCTCGGGCAGCGGCGTGCGCAGCTGCAGCGCGCCCGAGGCGGCCTCGCGCAGCTCGAGCGCGGGGCCGCGGCGCAGGACGACGCGGCGGCCGTCGTCGGCGATCGCCAGCACGATGTCGGCGGGGTCGCGGGCGAGCGGCAGGCGCAGGCCCTCGCGCAGGTCCCACAGGTGCTGCTTGCCGCCCTCGTCGAAGCGCAGGACCCGGCCGTCGCGCGAGAGGATCGGGTCGACCGGGCCGGACGGGCGTCGCGGCAGCCGCTGCACGAGGGCCTCGCCGCGGCGCCAGGTCGAGACGGCGCCGTAGAGGTCGACCATCGCCAGGGTGCCGCTCCGGGAGAACGCGAGGATGTCGCCCGGCAGGTCGCGGGCGGCGAGGAGGGCCAGGCCGGCGCCGCTCCGGGTGTCGCGCACCCGCACCGTGGTGATGCCGCCGGTCGCGACCATGCTGCCGTCGGGTGAGAAGGCGGCGGACACGGCCCGTCCGCAGCTCCGTCGCTCGTCGGCGGTGGGTGCCCGCGGCGGGTCGCCGGGGCTGGTGTTGCGGCTGGCCACGGTGGCGGCCTCGGCGGCGTCGCAGTCGGGGCTGAAGTGCTTGAGCGGCTTGCCGCTGCGGGTGCTCCAGCGGATGAGGTCGCCGTGGTTGTGGACCGCGAGCAGCTCGTCGCCGTCCGGGCTCAGGTGCAGGGCGATCGGCTGGTTCAGGTCCGGGTTGCCGCCCATGTGGCGGTGCTCGACGTAGTCCCAGCTGAACTTGAGGACATGTTTGCGCTGGCCGGCGCCGTCGAACACGAACACCCGCGAGTCGGAGCCGCCGACCGCGACGGTGCGGGCGTCGTCGCTGAGCGCGAGCGACACGGGCCAGGTCGGCGAGTCGCCCAGGAGGTTGTGGTGGTAGCTGCCCTCGCCGGTGTACGCGCGGGTGATCGTGGGGGTGGTGCCGTCGAGGGCGAAGCGGGCGAGCTGGCGGCCGTGCGCGTCCCACAGCTGCGTGGTGTGACCGCTGCAGGCGAGGGTGCGCAGGGCCTCGCCGACGCCGACGCTGACCAGCCGGCTGACGCGCGCGCCCTCGCGTTCGCCGGTGATCGCGATCGGCGGGGCGCTCTCGCCGGTGGCGAGCTGCTGCAGCACCACGCGGGGGCCCTCGCCGCGGATCAGCGTGTCGCCGTCGGCCGAGAGGGTGAGCGCCTCGGCGGGCTCGGGGGCGAACAGCCGGCGCACCGGGGCGCCGGGCTCGGGCGCAGAGATCGTGATCAGGCCGAGGCGCAGGCCGGCGACGTCGAGCGCGCCGACGTTGCGCAGCAGCACCAGCTGGTCGCCGTGCCAGGCGCCGCTGCGGGTCATCCAGGTCTCGACCGGCTGCATCTGCAACGACGCGCCGCGCTCGTGCAGCTGCACGCGCGCGTGGGCCCAGGCGCCGCGGGCCCAGGCCTGCAGGGCCGGGTCGCCGGCGGCGTGGGCCCACATCACGCTGGCGGCGTCGGCCACGAGCGCGGGCCTCGTTTCGCCGCCGAGCTCGGCGAGGAAGCGCAGCGCGGCCTCGCGGGCGCGCCCGGCGAGGGCCAGCGCGTGGGCCTCGCGCAGCGGAGGCGCCAGCACGCCGGTCAGCGCCTCGGGTGACGCGGCGGGGTGGAGGGTCGCGCTCTGCTCGTCGATCGCGGCGACCAGGGCCGCGTCGTCGCGGGCGAGCGCGGCGCTGCGGGCCCGGGCCAGCGCGGACTGGGCGCGGCGCAGCTCGCCGGCGCTTCGCATGCCGTCGACCCACGCGCGCAGGTGGGCGATCGTGGGCTCTTGGGTGAAGACGCGGCCGCGGTGGCTCGAGGCGACGTCGACCAGGCCTGCGGCCTGCGCCACCTCGGCGGCGGCGAGCCAGCACGCGACGTCGCGGCACTCGGGGGAGCCTGGGGCGGCGGCGGGCGCCTCGATCGTCGCCTCGGTGCCGGTCGTCTGCGCGAGCGGTGCGGGCGTGGCGACGGGCTTGCAGGCGACGACGGCGACGAGCAGGGCGCTGCGGGAGAGGTTGGCGAGCATGGCCTGGTGGCAACGCGCGCGTGCTCGCGGTGGTGTGTTGTTCATGCGGGGCGGCGGACGGCGATCCAGGTGCCCGGGGCGGGGCCCGGGTCGTGGACGGCGCCCTCGAGGTGGCCGTCGACCAGCTTGCCGGTGAACGCGAGCAGGCGGCCCTGCGGGTCGACGATGCTGAAGCGGATCTCGTCGCCGCGCAGCGAGGGCTCGCGCAGGCCGGCCTTGATCGTGCCGAGGCTCGTGGGGAACTCGGCGCGGCCCTTGATGCGCTGGAACTCCTGCTCGATGTCGAGGTTGAAGCGGGTGCCGTCGAGGGTGGTCAGGTCCCAGCCGCCGGCGACCTGGGCTGGAACGATCCACAGGTAGGCCGCGCGTTGCTCGAAGTAGGAGGTCTCGTCGGGGACCCAGTCGTCCATGTGGAACTGGTGCGAGACGACGCGGGTGCCGGGGCGCATCGCCAGCAAGATCGGTCGCAGGCGGCGGTTGAGCGCGGGCAGCAGGTAGAGGGTCACCACGGTTGCGCTGCGGAAGTCGAGGCGGAACAGGTCGCCCTGCTCGAAGCGGACCCGCTTGGTGAGGCCGGCCGCGCGGGCGCGCTGCTGCGAGAGGGCGACCAGCTCGGGGTTGTATTCGATGCCGCGGGCGCTCGCGCCGAACTTGCTGGCGGCGAGCAGGACCAGGCGGCCGTCGCCGCTGCCGAGGTCGACCACCTGATCGCCGGGGCCGACCTGGGCCATCGTCAGCATGCGGTCGACGAGCGCGTCGGGCGTGGGCACCCAGATCACGTCCTTGCCGGACTGGCCGAGCTGCGGGGTGTAGACCGGCGCGTCACCGGGGGCGGCGGTGCCACCGGGGGCGGCGGTGCCGACGGGGCCGACGGGGCCGACGGGGCCAACGGGGGCGGCGAGGGCGGCGGCGACGAGCAGGGCGCGCAGCATGATCAGGTCGCGGGCGCCTCGAACGCGGCCTGGAGGCGCTTCTTGATCGAGGCCTCGAGGCGGACCGGGTCGACGCCGAAGGCGCGGGCCATCATGCCGAGCTTGACGACGATGTCGACGCTGCGCGGCAGGACGGAGATCGATCCGCTGACGCCGGTGCCCTTGAGGGTGGCCTGGTTGCCGGACCACGCCGCCGACACGCCGTACTTCTGCAGCATCTCCTCGAAGCCCTGGACCTTCTTGCGGGCCTCGTCGGGGGGGACGTTGTGGGGCTGGCTGACGCGGACATCGCTCATGCGGCGAGAGTAACACTGCGCGGCCGAGGTCGAGCTCGCCGGGCCTTGCGAGGAGCCGTGCGGGTGACCGCCCGCGGGGGTCAGCAGCCGAGGTCGAGCTCGCCGAGGTGGGCCGTCTCGTTGCTGGAGGCGAGCTCCCACGCGCCGCCGGACGGGCCCGGGCCGGGGCGCCAGCGCAGGCGGTGGAGGCTGCCGAGGGTGACGGGGAGCTCGGCGAATTCCGCGGGCGGGCGGCCGGTGAGGGCGGCGAGGACGGCCTTGATCACGCCCTTGTGCAGCACCGCGAGGACAGGTCCCTGCTCGGAGGGGGCGCCGAGGTGCGTGAGCGCCGCGTCGCGGACGCGGGCGTGGAAGCTGGCCCGCGGCTCGCCGCCGGGGTAGTCGAAGGCGGGCCGGTCGCGTTGCCAGCGGCGGAAGTTGTCGGGGTCGCGGGTCTCGACCTCGGCGAAGGTGAGGCCCTCCCACGCGCCGAAGTCGACCTCGCGGAAGTCGGGCACCACCTCGAGTGTGGGCGCGGCGGGCTGGGCCGCGAGCACGATCTCCGCCGAGCGACGGGCTCGCTGCAGCGGCGAGCACAGCACCCGGGCGAGGCGGAGCTCGGCCAGGGCTGCTGCGGCGCGGGCGGCCTGCTGTTCGCCGACCGAGCTGAGGGCGACGTCGGTGGCGCCGTGGAGGCGGATCGACGACTGGCCGACGGTCTCGCCGTGGCGCAGCAGGACCAGCACCGGCCGCTCCGGAGTGCCGCTGCCAGCTCCGCTCATCCGCGCTTCCGGGGTTTATTCTGGTGGAGCTTTGGCATACAAGAGAGGAGCGCTTATGGCAGTTCGCACGCCGAAGGGCAATCGCCCGGCCCGCTCCACCGCCGCTGTGGCCCCCGCAGCGGGCGCCTCGTCGACATCTGCGGGGACCTCGGGGCCTGGCGCGGGGGCGACCTCGGCGTCCAGCTCGGAGCCGACGAGCGACGATCTGCTGGAGGCGGCGGCCGACCTCGCGGGGGACATCGGCGCGGCCGAGTTGACCCGGCGCATGGCCGACAACATCCGCGCGCTGCGAAAGACCCGCGGCTACTCGCTCGACGACATGGCCCGGCGCTCGGGCGTGTCGCGGGCCAGCCTCTCGCAGGTCGAGACGGCCAAGACCAACCCGACGATCGCGATCTTGTGGAAGATCGCGGCCGGGCTCGAGGTGCCGTTCTCGGCGCTGCTCGGGGAGGACAACGCGGAGCGGGTCAGCGTGCTGCGGCGGCCCGACCAGCGGGTGCTGAAGTCGGCGGACGGCCACTTCGAGAGCCGGCCGCTGACGCCGGCGGGGGTGCTCACCGGGGTCGAGGTCTACGAGCTGCGGCTGGCGCCGCACACGGTGCACGCCTCCGACGCGCACGCGGCCGGGACCAGCGAGAGCTTGACGGTGCTGGTCGGTACGCTGCGGCTGCGGGTCGGCGACGAGGTGCACGACCTGTCGGCTGGCGACGCGGCGTGCTTCGTCGCCGACGTGGCGCACAGCTACGAGAACCCGGGGCGCACGCCGCGGAACCCCTGCCGCCCTCCGGCAAGCGAAGCCTCCGCTCAAGGACGGTGCGGTCGGCCTCGCCGAGCGCCGGACCGCACCGGCCCTGAGAGCGCGACATGGCGGTAGGGACATGTCCCTTACGACATGTGTCGAGGCGCTAGCGGCCGGGTAGGGGTCCGGGCAGGCAGGCGGGCTCCACAACCAGCACGGTCCAGGCGGTGCGCATGTGAAGCACGACAGCACAGGCGGGCCGCGCCCGGCAAGCTGCGGCGGGCGCGTTCAGGGCGCTGGAAATTTGTCTCGGGTGGGCGGATCTGGTCGGGCGGGTCGCCCGAGGCGGGCCCTGGAGCGGGCTGGGTGGCGTCTTGGCGGTGCGCGACATTCGCCACATTGACGGTGATTCCAGTATAATGTACGACTGTCGGGTCTCGCGGAGCCCGCCATGAGCATCGCCCTCGCCCACGCCCCCGTGCTCGCCCCTCCTCCTGCGCTGCCTCCGGTCGCGCTGCGCCTCGAGGGTGTGAGCCGGCGCCACGGGGTCGGCGCGGACGCGGTGGTCGCCCTCGACACCCTGTCGCTCAGCGTGCGCGCGGGCGAGTTCGTGTGCGTGGTCGGGGCCTCGGGCTGCGGCAAGTCGACGATGTTGAACCTGGTCGCCGGGCTCGACACGCCGACGGCCGGGCAGGTGCACGTGGCGGGCGGGCGGCCGGCGCTGATGTTTCAGGAGTCGGCGCTGTTCCCCTGGCTCACGGTCGAGGAGAACGTCGCGTTCCCGCTGGAGATGCAGGGCGTGGCGCGGGGCGAGCGGCGGCGGCGGGTGGCCGAGCTGCTGGCGATGGTGCACCTCGAGAGCTTCGCCCGCAGGCGGCCGCACGAGCTGTCGGGCGGGATGAAGCAGCGGGTCGCGTTGGCGCGGGCGCTGGCGCAGCGGGCCAACCTGCTGCTGATGGACGAGCCCTTCGCCGCGCTCGACGCGATGATGCGCGACCACCTGCACTGCGAGCTCGAGAGCCTGTGGCAGCAGACCGGGCTGACGGTCGTGTTCGTGACCCACAACGTGCGCGAGGCGGTGCGCCTGGGTGACCGCGTGCTGCTGCTGTCGAGCCGCCCCGGGCGGCTGGTGGCCGAGTACGCGATCGACATCCCGCGGCCGCGGCGGATCGAGTCGCCTGAGGTGGCTCGCAGCGCCCGCGAGATCACCGACCGGCTGCACGAGGCCGTCCGCGATGCCTGAGACGGCGGCGCCGCGCCTGCACGCGCTCGCCGGCGACCTCGACCACGTCGCCGCCCGGCGGGCGGGGGCTGTCCCCGGGGACAGCCTCGGTGTCGCGGGCGCCGGGTCGGAGCGGCGAGCGGGAGCTGTCCCTGAGGACAGCCGCAGGGGACGGGCGGCAGCTGTCCCTGAGGACAGCCTCGAGGTGGTCGCGGCCGGGCCGGAGCGCGCGCGGGGGGCCCGGGTGTGGGCGGCGCTGTGGCCCAAGCTGGCGGCGGTCGGGCTGGCCCTGGCGCTGTGGGAGCTGGTGGTGCTGAGCGGCTGGCGCCCGGACTATGTGCTGCCCGGGCCGGCGGCGGTGCTCGGTCGGCTGTTCGCCGACACGATGTCGGGCGAGGTGCTGGTGGCCGCGGCGATCACGATGAAGCGAGCGCTGCTCGGCTACGCGATCGCGCTGGTGGTCGGCGTGGCGATCGGTCTGCTGATGGCGCGTGTGCGGGTCCTGCGGACCGCGGCCGGCTCGCTGCTGACGGGGCTGCAGACCATGCCCTCGGTCGCGTGGTTCCCGCTGGCGATCTTGCTGTTCCAGCTGAGCGAGGCGGCGATCCTCGCGGTGGTCGTGCTCGGCGCGGCGCCCTCGATCGCCAATGGACTGCTGCACAGCTTCGACCAGGTGCCGCCGCTGCTGGTCCGCGCCGGTCGGGTGCTCGGCGCCCGCGGGCTCGGCCTGTATCGCCACATCATCCTGCCGGCCGCGCTGCCGGGCTTCCTCACCGGGCTCAAGCAGGGCTGGGCCTTCGCGTGGCGCAGTCTGATGGCCGGCGAGCTGCTCGTCATCATCGGCCACGCGCCGTCGATCGGCGTGCGCCTGCAGTTCTCGCGCGAGCTCAGCGACGCCGAGGGGCTGCTCGCGTGGATGATCGTGGTGATGATCCTCGGCGTGCTGGTCGACGGGCTGGTGTTCGGCGCGCTCGAGCGGGCCGTGCATCGCCGCCGCGGGCTCACCGGCGTGCACGCGTAGGCCGGGGTGCCCATGGGCGAATTGGGGCCCGCACCGCGAGCGTGCTAGGCCGCGCCGGCGATGTCGATCTCGATGGAGCACGCGGCCCTGGTGGAGATGTTTCGCTCGAACCCGGGGCTGGTGCCGCAGCTGCTGCGGGACTCGTTCGCGGTGGTGTTGCCGGCGTGGGAGACGGTCTCGATCGCGGAGGCGGAGCTCGATCAGCTGGCGCCGATCGAGTTCCGGGCTGATCTGGTGGTCGAGCTGGCTGGCGCTGGAGCGCCGCGGCTCGGCGCGGTGGTCGAGGTGCAGCTGAGCGCCGATGACGACAAGCGCTTCAGCTGGCCGGTGTACCTCACGGTGAATCGCTCGCGCCGCCGCTGCGAGACGCTGCTCCTGGTGGTCGCACCCGACCCCGCGGTCGCGGCCTGGGCTCGCCGACCGATCCGCGTCGGGCCGGACAACGAAGTGCGTGTGCACGTGCTCGGACCCGCCGAGATCCCCGCGGTCGTCGACCCAAGCGTCGGTGTAGCGAACCCGCAGCTGGCCGTGCTCTCGGCGATGGCCCACTGCAATGAGCCGGAGCTCGGCCTGCCCGTCCTCCGCAGCGCCCTGGCGGCGCTGGACGCGTTCGACAAAGTCGATGCCAGGCTCTATCTTCATCTCATCTACAAGGCGCTGGACGAGCCCATGCGCCGCGCCCTGAAGGAGGAAGCGATGCTCCGTGGACAGTACCCAGACGTCGAGCTCGAGTTGCCCGGGTTCGTGTACGACATGGTTGAGCGCGGCGAGGCGCGCGGCGAGGCGCGCGGCGAGATGCGCGGTGAGGTTCGCGGTGAGGTTCGCGGTGAGGTCAAGGTCTTGCTCAAGATCCTCGAGCGCAACGGCGTCGTGCTGACGCCCGAGCAGCGGCGCAGCATTGCGAGCTGCGAGGATCCGTCGCGCATCGATGCCTGGGTCGAGCGGGCCTTCACGGCTCGCACGGCCGACGAGCTGTTCGCGGACGGCTGAAGCGCTCGCAGTCGGTGAGGCCATGTATCTCGACGCTAACTTTCGCGGCTTGCGCGTCTCCGGGACCACGGCCGAGGGTCTGCCGGTGATCGCGGGCTTGTTCCCCGTGGTCAACAGCGAGGGGGTCGCGCTCGACATGTTGCTCGAGCTGTTCCACGACCGGCGCTGGTGCGTCGACTGGTTCGACTTCCTGCTGTGCGCGCGGGGCTTCGGCTGGAACCTGCGGACGACCCTGGGCAAGATCCACACTGCGCTCGAGGCGGTCGAGGGGGCCGCGTACGCGGCGGCGTGGCTGCGCTCGGCGGAGGCGATGCTGCCGAGCTTGCAGCGGGTGCGGGTCTTGCCGTAGCCTCGCGCGGCGCGATGATCATCGTCACCGGCACCAAGCGCTCGGGGACCTCGATGTGGATGCAGATCCTCGCGGCTGCGGGGCTGCCGGTGATCGGCGAGCGGGTGCCGCGGCACTGGGGCGAGCAGCTGAACGCGGCCAACCCCGATGGCTTCTACGAGTCGGAGCTGGTCGCGGGCATCTACTTTCGCACCAACCCGCACCCGGTCAGCGGGGTGTTCCTGTTCCCCGACCAGACCGAACAGCACGCGGTCAAGGTGTTCATCCCGGGGCTCATCCGGACCGATCTCGCGTACATCGATCGGGTGATCGCCACGGTGCGTGGGTGGCGGGACTTCGCCCGCTCGCGCGAGCGTCTGCGGGCGCTGGGGCGCGCGGGCGAGGTCGCGGAGGGGCCCAATCAGGCGCCGAGTCAGTCGCCGATCTTGCCGCCGGCGCTCGAGTGGTGGGCCGAGAACTTCGCGCTGATCCGCGACGTGGCGACGCGGCGGTATCCGGTGCACATGCTGTCCTACGAGAGTCTGCTCGCCGATCCGGAGCGGACCATCCGCGAGGTGCTAGGGTGGCTCGGGGTCGGCGACGCGGTGAAGGCCAGCGCCGTGGTCCACCGCGAGGGCTCGGCCGCGGCGCGTGACGGGGCCGTGGCGGAGGTCGACGAGACCGGCCTGGAGCCCGCGCAGCTGCTCGTGCTCGACGAGCTGCACGATCACATCCACCGCGGGCTGGCGCTCAGCCCGGGCTTCGTCGAGCGTCTGAATCAGGTCGACCGCGAGCTGCGGCCGCGCTTGCTTGAGCACAACGCGGCGGTCAAGGCGGCGGCGCTGCTCGAGCTGGCGCGGGCGCCCCACGGCGGTTGACGGGCGCGGCGGGGCTGGGGCAGGCTGATTCGATGAATCCGCTTGGACTTCGCTTCACGCAGGCCGGGAGCTCGCTCGCGCCGCCCGATGTGGCTGCCTTTGCGCGGGTAGATCCGGGGCTGTTGCGCGAGCAGGAGGCGGATCACGACGATCGTTCGCCGCTCGCGGATCTGGTCGCGGCGGGGATCGTCGCCACGCGGCTGCGGATGATCGTGGACGACGAGCCGGCGGCGCTGCGCGGGCCGGTGTTCGTCACGCTGCGCAGCACGCCGATCCCCGCGGTCCGGCGCGTGGAACCCGAGGGGCCAGCGGTCGCGGGGTTCGTGCTGGCGGACCGGGTGTATGGTCACTTCGCGTGGCCGCGGGCGCGTGGTCCGGCGCTGGTGCTGGCGGCCTGTCTGCCGCTGGCGCTGCCGGACGTGGCGCAGGCGCAGGTGGCGGGATCGGCGAAGGGGCGCAGCGTGGTGGAGCCGGTGAGCGTTGTGCCACCGACGCTGGCGGGGTCGGCGAAGGGGCGCAGCGTGGTGGTGGAGCCGGCGAGCGTCGTGCCACCGGCGCCGGCGCCGGCTCCGGCTTTGGCTCCGGCGCAGCCGTCGATCGCCAGCGAGGCGTCGGTGGTGCCGCCGCCGGTGGTCGGCCCGACGCCGGCGCCGCGGATCGCCAGCGCGGCGGCTCAGCTGGAGACGATCTTGCAGGCGATGAAGGGCCGCGAGGCGGTGGTGTACGCGGCGGGTGCGAAGGTGACGGGCCTGATCATCGGGGTCGACGGCGACTTCGTGACGATCATCGACGCCGAGCGCGACGGCAAGATCGCCCTGATCCCGAAGCTGCAGATCGTCGAGGTGCGCGGCCGGATGGCCGTGCAGCCGAGCGACCTGCCGACCGGCACCGGCAACCTGGTGGCCGGCGGCATCCTGGTCGGCGTGGGCGCGCCGTTGATGCTCTCGGGGCTGGTCTTCCTCGGCATCACGCCCTCGTATCTGTTCATCTACTTGCCGCAGATCCTCCCGGCCGGGGTGATGCTCGGCGTGGGCATCCCGAACCTGGTCATCGGCATGCGCAAGCGACGGGCCTACCAGGCGGCGAGTCGGGGCTCGCGCCTCAGCGAGCGCCTGACGCCGGCGGTCAACCGCACGCCGCACGGCAGCTGGACCGGCGGGCTGCGGCTGCAGTTCTAGTCTCGGTCACGGCCTCACGGCCGTATCACCGCGGGGCCCCGTGCACGCGGTTCGGCGGCGCCTAGAACACCATGAAGCCGATGAACAGGCCGAACTGCGGCCGCGGGACGCCCTCAAAGGCCCCGCCGAGGCGCATCTGGCCGCCGAACACGCCCTTGACCCGCGAGCCCTCGCGCGCGGAGAAGATGTAGCCGAGCTTGCCCTCGCCCTCGATGCCGATCAGGTAGGTCTGCCACATCACGGCGCCGCCGCCGAGCGCGTAGTAGAGGCGGCCCTTGCGGCCGCCGAAGCCCTGGGCCATCAGCGCGTGGCGGTGGAAGAAGACCGGGCCGAAGAACTCGATGGCGTCGGTGTTGTCGAAGTGGTCCGCGATGACCTGCGCTTCGCCGAAGTAGGCGTCCGCGCCACCGACGCTGAGGGTGAGCTGGTAGCCGAGGGCGGTGTTCCAGTCCTTGCCGAAGTTGCTGCGGCGCGGGCGGAGGTTGGTGCCGAGGAAGAACGAGAAGTCGCCGGAGGGGATCGGCCAGAGGCCGAAGTTGAGGGTGTAGAAGTTGGAGAAGACGAGGCGGCGGTACTTGATCGCGTCGAAGCTGGCGGTGCCCTCGGGGCCCGCGAGCGGCGTCGCGGGCACGGGTGCGGCGTTCGGCAGGTACCAGTCGGGCGGCGGCGTGCTGGGCGGTGGCGTGGGCTCGGCGGCCACGGGCGCGGGCGCGACGACCGGCTCGGGTGCGTTGCCGACGACGGGCGATGGGCTCGGGGCGGCGACGGGGGTCGCTGGGGCGGGGCTCGGGGCGGGGGTCGGGGCGGCGGGGGCCGGGGTGGCGGGGCTCGAGGTCGGCGTGGCGGGTGCCGCTTGCAGCAGCGCGAGCGTGAGGGTGGCGACCATTGTGAGCGGCATGGAGAGTCCGGCGATCATCGCTCGGTGGCTCAGCTTTCGGCCAGCACGATCACCTGATCTGCGCGTGAGAGGCGGAGCCGCGTCGATTTGCGCGGGTTGACGATGATGCCGTGGTTGGGGTCGTCCGGGGTCGGGCGCGCGAGGCGAATGCCGATCACGACCTCGCCCCGACGGACGCCGGACTGCACGAGGGTGTGGAGGTCGAGCTCGCGGTCCAGGGCGACGTAGTTGGCGGCGGGGCGGAGGTAGATCTCGGCGCCCTCGGGGTCGAAGAGCTCGGCGAACACCGCCGAGAGCTCGGCGTTCTCGGCCAGCTGGGCGAGCAGCAGGCCGATGAAGCGGTCGCTGATGATGAAGTCGTCGGCGCGCGCGACCTCGGCGAGGTCGCGGCTCCGGACGTCGCGCATCTCGCTGACGAGCGAGAAAGGGCGAGCGAGGCCAATTGTGAGGTCAGCCGCGATGTCACGCAGGTGGAGCAGGGCGACCAGCACCTGGGCGTCGGCCTCGGTGCTGACCTCGATGCGGTCGTCGGGCAGGACCATGACGTGGTGCCACGCGCGGGGGTCCTGGGCGTCGAGGACGCGGCGGTCGCTGATGTCGCCGACGCGGTGCTCGAGCGTGACGTTGTGGAGTTCGGCGGCGAGCTCGGCGAGCGCGGGTGCGGCGGCGGGGTCGGAGCTGACGACGAGGACCGCGGAGCCGGGGGCGACGTAGGCCGCGATGCCGCGGACGATCGCCGGCACCCGGGTGTTCCAGCCGAGGATGAGGGTGCGCTCGGGGCTGTGGGTGGGGTTGTGGTTGGCGACGATGCAGGCCTCGTCGATGCTGCCGGACCACGGGCGCACGTTGCAGCGGTTGTCGTCGGCGGCGATGAGGATGAGCTTCTCGCCGGTGGCGACGACGCGGTCCATGGCCGGCATGAGCTGGACGCGGCCGTCGACGCCGCGCAGGCCGAGGAGGGTGCAGTCCTCGAACTGGTGGAGCGCGTGGGCGAAGCTGTGGCCGACCAGGGGTGCGGCGTCGACGAAGTAGATCTCGTCGCCGGCGAAGCCGAGGAGCTCGTCGTAGACGACCGAGAGGCCGGACTGCAGGCAGGTCTGGACGGCGATCTTGGCGACCAGGTCGCCGATCTCGAGCACCTCGATGCGGCGCTCGCCGGTGAGGCGGGCGACGGCGAGGTTGCGCGGGTCACGGATCTCGGTGACGACGTGCTGGCTGCGGCCGGGGGCCGGGGCGCAGCGGCCGACGGCGAGGAGGGTGCGGATGACCTGGGTGTCGTCGCGGGCGGCCTCGGGGGCGAGCACGACGATCGAGCGGGCGTGCTCGGGGGCGACCAGGTGGAGGGTGCCGGGGTCCGTTGGGTCGCCGGCGCGGACGACCACGCGGGTGCGGCCGGTGCCGCGGAGCTGGGCGCGCAGGGCCTGGTCCATCCACAGCTTGTCGAGGTCGGCGTAGATCACGATGCAGCCGCCCTTGTGGCTCTGGTTGGCGGCCGCGAGCTCGCTGACGATCGTGAAGATCTGGCGCGACCAGCCGAGCACGAGGGTGTGGCCCTGCTCGAGCACGCGGGAGTGGCCGCGGCGCAGGGCGTCGAAGCGCTGGGCGACGCTGGCGACCAGCACGGCGACGAGGCTGCCGACCAGGAGGATGCCGCCGACGGTGGCGATCATCATGAGTGTCTGCCAGCCGCGGCTGCCCTCGTCGCCGGTGATCGTGCCGGGGTCGATCGCGTGCATCAGGGTGGTCCACAGCAGGGCGAGGAAGCCGAGCGTGACGCCGTCGGCGTCGGCCGGGACCTCGCCGCAAAGGATCACCAGCAGGGACACCGCGAGCACGGCGGCGAGGGCCATGATCAGGTGCCAGAGGATCAGGGCCCAGGCGCCGCGCGACATCAGGGCGTCGAAGCGGTAGCGGAAGCGGTCGCCGAGCGTGGGTGGCGTGGGCGTGGACATGGGACGTGGCTGTCTCTCGGGCCAGATGGTGGCGACCGCGTCAGCCGGCGCTGAGGACGACGACGGGGCAGTGGGCGTTCTTGAGCATGCTCTCGACGCGGTGGCCGAAGAAGGCGCGGGCCGAGACGGCGCGGAGGGAGCTGCCGATGACGATGAGGTCGTAGTTGCCGTCGCGGGCGAGCTTGAGGATGAGCTCCTCGGGGCGGGCGCCGTCGTGGACCTCGGTGGTGATGGAGGCGCCGAACTTGCGGCCGCGCTCGGCCTCGCGGGCGACGATCTGGTCGCCGAGCTCGCGGGGCCTCGCGCTGTCGACGTCGTTGGCGTCGGTGCGGGAGATGTGGACGATCGTCAGCTCGGCCTGGGTGCTGGCGGCGAGCACGGCGGCGAGCTCGACGGCGTTCTTGCTGTACTCGGTGCCGACGGTGGGGACCAGGATCTTCTTGGGCACCCAGACGCGGTACGGTGGCGGTTTGCCGTCGCCGGGGGTCGGGGGTTCGCGGACGATGAGGCAGGGGCAGGGGGCCTTGCGGACGACCTCGTCGACGATGCCGCCGAGCAGGGTCTCGGAGCCGATGGCGCGGCGGTTCTCGCCGAGGACGATGAGCTCGTAGTCGCGTTCGGCCTCGGCGAGGACCTGCTCGGCGGGGTGGGTGTCGGAGATGAGCTTGAGCTCGGGGCGTGAGCCCTTGAGCAGGCGCAGCGGCCGGCGGATGCGCTCGAGGGCCAGCTGTCCGAGCTTCGCGTAACGGCGGGTGCGGCGGCTCCAGATCTGCCACCAGGCGGCGTGCACGGCCTGCGGGCGGGCGTAGATGGCGGTGCACTCGATCGGCTGCTCGTGGCTGAGGTAGCCGACGATCTGGGCCGGGAGATCGACCGAGTGGGCGCTGCGGGTGACGATCATGACGCGGCGGATCTGGCGGATGAAGCTGCTGGCGTTGACGGCTTCGGTCTCGAGGCGGCGGGCCTCGGTGTCGCCCATCTTCACCTTGCCGAGGCACCAGCGCAGCATCGGCGGGGCCATGAGCGAGGTGACGATCGCGACCATGACGATGATCGAGTACATCTCGACGGTGAGGATGCCGAGGCCGAGGCCGACGGTGGCGACGACGATCTCCATGGCGCCGCGGGCGTTCATGCCGAAGCCCATGGCGAGGCGCTCCCAGTGCGGCAGGCCGGCCGCCCAGGCGCCGACATAGACGCCGCCGATCTTGCAGGCGCAGGCGATGGCGAGGACGATGAGGCCGATGGTGGCGACCTCGGGGGTGGCGACGCGGGCGAGGTCGACCTTGACGCCGGCTGAGGCGAAGAAGATCGGGGCGAGGAAGCTCGCGGTGGTCATCTCGAGGGTATGGGCGACCTCTTTGCGGAAGCGCGGGGCCTGACCGACGAGGATGCCGACGGCGAAGGCGCCGAGGACGGCCTCGATGCCCATCTGGTGGGTGAGCGCGGCGCAGCCGAAGGCGAGCGCGACGATCAGGGACATCTGCGTGTTGGCGCCGCCGATCCGCTTGTCGACGCCGGAGATGATCTTGGAGAAGATCGGCACGCCGATGGTCAGCATCAGGCCGAGGAACAGGAGGGCGCCGCCGATCGCCTGGCCGATCGAGACGGGGTCGATCGCGCCGGCGGTGGCGAGGCCCGCGACCACCGAGAGCATGATCCAGCCGACCGTGTCGTCGGTCATTGCCGAGGCGAGGATGAGCTGGCCGATGTCGCGGCGGATGAGCTTGAGGTCCATGAGGACCTTGGCGATCACCGGGACCGCGCAGATGCTCATCGACACGGCCATGAACAGTGCGAACACGAGGCGCTGGTCGGTATCGGCGAGGTAGGCCTCGGGCACGAGGAAGCCGAAGGTGATGCCGGCGGCCATCGGGATGGAGATGCCGAAGCTCGAGACGATGAGGGCGTATTTTCCGCGGCGCTTGATCAGGCCGATGTCGGTCTCGAAGCCGGTGACGAGGATGAGGAACAGGACGCCGAGCCAGGACACGACGGAGAGCAGGTCGGCCTGGCTCTGGATCGGCGGGAACACGTACTGCTGGATGTGCGGCGCGAGGGCGCCGAGCACGGAGGGGCCGAGGACGACGCCGGCGATCAGCTCGCCGATGACGGGGGGTTGACCGAGCTTGCGCATGAGCTCGCCGAGCAGGCGGGCGGTGAACAGGAGCACCGCGATCTGCAGCAGCAGCAGGAACACCGCATGGTGCGGGAGCGACTTGAGCACGGTCGGCGCGGCCTGAAGCGCCGGGGCGGCGTCGGCGAGCAGGGCGAGTGCGGAGGCTGCGAGGGTCATGGGGTCTCGGGGGTTAGAGCATGTTGCGCCAGCGGAGGTCGAGGGTGACGGGGCCGACGGCGGCGTTGCGGAGCTGGAGGTGGCCGTCGGCGTGGGGGCAGGGTTCGACCAGTTTGCGGCGCAGGAGGTCGTCGATCTCGGGGGCGGCGCCGTGGCCGAGGAGGCGGAGGGTGGCGAGGATCTGGGCCTCGGTGAGGGCGCCGTGCTGGACCAGGGTGGCGAGCACGAGGCGCTGGGCGAGGCTCAGCTGGGTGAGGGCGCCGCCGCGGCGGCGGGGCAGGGGGCGGACGACGATCTCGGTGTGGGTCTGGGCGTCGATGCGGGCGGCGATCTGCCAGAACTGGAGGGCCTGCTGGAGGTTGCCGCCGGTCATGCGGCCGAGCTGGGCGAACCACTCCTCGCCGGGGTCGGGGAGCAGGTCGGAGCGGGTGAAGGGGGCGCGCAGGCGCTGGAGGACGGGGGCGCGGCGGGCCCGGAAGCGCAGGCCGAAGCCGCTGACGCGGTGGCGGGCGCGGACCATGCCCTCGAGGAAGGTCGCGGACTCGGGTTCGAGGCGGACGACCTCGCCGAAGTAGAGCGGGAGGCGCAGGCAGGTGTCGAGCAGGGCCGCGGTCGGTTTGACCATCAGGACGATCCACAGGATCGCGTCGTCGGTGGCGCGGATGAGGTCGAGGAAGGACTGCACGCGGGCGAGGCCCTCGGGGGTGCGCAGGAACAGCTGCTCGCTGTTCTCGAGCACGATCGCCTGGCGCTGGCCGAGCGCGCGCAGGGCCTGGGCGAGCTCGTGGAAGCTCTCGGCCGGGGCGGCGCCGGTGGCCTCGCACACGCCGGCGCACAGGCGGGGCTCGCTGGCGAGGTGGGGGCCGAGCGGGAGCCAGCGGACGGGGAGCTCGCCGTGGAGCTCGGCGCGCACGCGGTTGACGAGGGTGCGCTTGCCGGCGCCGCGGTCCCCGACGACGAGCAGCGCGGCTCGTTCGCCGCGGCGGGGCTGTCCCGAGAGCCAGGTCTCGAAGACGCGGCGGCAGGCGAGCTCGAGCTTGCGGCGGGGTTGATAGAGGTCGGCGAGGCCGAGCGGGATCTCGCCGAACAGGCGGCGGTAGAGGGCGGGGAGGCGGTCGTCGGGGATCGCGTCGCTGGCGATGGCGAGGTCCCAGTAGCCGAGGCGGGGCTGGTCGTCGCGGAGGACGCCGCGGAGGTCCTGGACCAGCTCGCGGACCAGCGGGGTGGCCTTGCCGTACAGCTCGCGGGTGTTGCGGGCGAGCGCGCCGAGGCTGGTGCCCGACCACCACGAGGGCTGGGCGCGCTGGGCCCTGGCGGCGAGGGCCTGGCTGATCTCCTCGGGCCGGTGGGCGCGCAGGGGGGCCAGCGCGTCGTCCATGTGGTCCGCGCTGGTGGCGATGAACCAGCGGTAGATGCGGGCGACGTCGCGGTCCAGGCGCTCGGCGAGCTGCTGGACCAGGCGCACGCCGTGGCCGAGGCCGGTGCGCGCCGACTCGTCGCGGTGCTCGGCGACGCGGCCGTCCTCGACGATGAAGAGGTGGTAGTCGAGCACGGTCTCGATGCGCTCGAGCTCGCTGGTGGCGCCGTCGACGGCGGTGGCGATGCGGGCGCTGAAGTCGATGAGGGTGGTCTGGAGGGCGGGTTGCAGGGTCTCGCGCAGCCAGCGGCGCAGGGGGACTTCGACGTGGGCGACCGGGAGGGTGGCGGCGATGGTCGAGTCCTCGGGGTGGATGTCGAGGTCTAGCTGTTCGGGCTGGCGGGCGAGGGTCGCGTCGATCTCGTCGCGCAGCGAGGCGAGGGCGCTGCCGTCGCGGAAGGCTGCTCCGGAGGCGCGCAGGGTGCCGCGGGCGCGGTGCAGGGCGGGGCGGATGTCCTGCTCGAGGGCGGACTTCCAGCCGCGGGCCTCGGGCGGGCGCGCGGGGAGGGGCTCGCTGTGGAGGTTGGTGCGGCGCGGGCGGGCCTCGGGGCCGAGGAAGGCGAGGTAGAGCGAGTCGTCCTCGCCGGGGCTGGTGTTGGTGAGGGCGCTGGCATCGGCATCGGCGAGCAGGCCGGTGGTGGTGCCTGGGGGCGGCTGCAGGGTCGCGGGTGTGAGCGCGGGCGGGCCGGCGACCTGGGCGGCGGCCTGGAGGGTCGCGGAGACCTGCTCCAGCTGCTGCGCACAGGCGCCGTGCAGGCGATCGTCGACGAGCTTGTCGACGCGGTCCTGGAGACCAGCGAACCACTGGGCCAAGCGGACGGCCTGCGGGTCGAGGATCACGCGGGGCAGGATAACAGGCCGTGCTCCGTTCGTTGTGGGGGCAAGGAACCACGCAAGCGGGGCGTGTGGTTGACTTTCGCGCGTCGCGGCGCATAGCGGACCTGCGCGACTCGCCGGGCTCGACGCGCGTGGGTCTTCAGGCCGGGGTCAGGTACTGGACGCTGAACAGCTGCTCGCGGTCGGTCCAGACCTGGCGGACGTGGAGGCCGGCGGCGGCTGCGAGGGCGGCGAAGCCGGCGAGGGTGTACTTGTGCGAGTGCTCGGTGACGATCGGCTCGCCCTCGCGAAACTCGATGCGCTGGCCGGCGATGTGTACGGCCTGCCGGCGGCGGCTGATGAGCTGCATCTCGATGCGGCCGAATTCGCGGTCGTAGTGGGCGTGGTGGGTGAATTGCTCGACGGCGAAGTCGGCCGCGAGCTCGCGGTTGAGGCGGACCAGGAGGTTCTTATTAAAGGCCGCGGTGACGCCCTGGCTGTCGTTGTAGGCGCGCTCGAGGATGGCGATGTCCTTGCGCAGGTCGACGCCGATGAGCAGGCCGCCGTGGTCGCCGAGGAGGGCGGCGATGTTGGTGAGGAGGGCGACGGCGTCGGGGTCGGGGAAGTTGCCGATCGTCGAGCCGGGGAAGTAGACGATGGTGCGGCGGGCCGAGAGGGTGTGATGGTTCGCGAGGTGGTGTGCGAGGGGGCCCGTGAAGTCGGCGCAGACGGGCTGAACGGGGAGGTCGGGGTACTCTGCCGCGATCGCGTCGGCGGAGGCGCGCAGGAAGTCGCGGGCGATGTCGACGGGGAGGTACGCGGCGGGGCTGCGCAGGTGGTCGAGGAGGACGCGGGTCTTGGTGCTGCTGCCGCTGCCGAGCTCGAGCAGGCGGACGTGGGGGCCGCAGGCGGTGGCCATCTCGGCGGCGTGCTGGCGGGAGATCGCGAGTTCGGTGCGGGTCGGGTAGTACTCGGGGAGGGCGCAGATCTGGTCGAAGAGGTCGGAGCCGAGGTCGTCGTAGAAGTACTTGCAGGGGAGGGTCCTGGCGGGGCGCGTGAGGCCGGCGAGGGCGTCGCGCAGGAGGTCGTCGGCGACCGGGGCGAGGTCGATGAGGGGGAGGGCACGGCGTGTGCGTGGGCTGGTGACGATCGGCAAGATCACCTCGCGAGGCGGATGCCGGAGAACTGCCAGCGCGCCTCCGGGGGGAAGAAGTTGCGGTAGCTGGACCGGATGTGGGCCTGCGGGGTGGCACAGGAGCCGCCGCGCAGGACGATCTGGTTGCACATGAACTTGCCGTTGTACTCGCCGAGGGCGCCGGCTGCGGGGGAGAAGCCGGGGTAGGCGGTGTACGGGCTGGCGGTCCACACCCAGACGTCGCCGAACAGTCGCGGGCGCGGCTGCGGGGCGGGTGTGAGGCGGCCGGACTCGACGAAGTTGCCGGCGATCGGGGCGTCGGCGGCGACGATCTCCCACTCGTGCTCGAGCGGCAGGCGGGCGGCGGACCAGCGGGCGAAGGCGTCGGCCTCGTAGTAGGAGACGTGGCAGACGGGGGCCTCGGGGTCGATCGGCTGCTCGCCGTGGAGGGTGAATCGGGTCCTGAGGTCCTCTGACCAGTAGAGCGGGGCGCGCCAGCCGAGGCGCTGCACGGCGTCCCAGCCGTCGGAGAGCCACAGGTCGGGGCGGGTGTAGCCGCCGTCGCGGATGAAGGCGAGGTACTCGGCGTTGCGCACCGGGCGGGTGGCGAGCTCGAAGGGGCGCAGGAGGGTGTGGTGGCGCGGGCCCTCGTTGTCGAAGGCGAAGCCGCGGCCGGCGTGGCCGACCTCGATGATGCCGCCGGGGTGGCGGTGCCAGGCGGGGTCGGCTGGCTCGGGGGACAGGTCGGATGGTCTTTGGGACAGGTCGGCTGGTCTTTTGGACAGGTCGGCTGGTCTTGGGGACAGGTTGTGGTCGGCTGGCTCGGGGGACAGGTCGGCTGGTCTTGGGGACAGGTGGGTCGCAGTGCGGTAGGCGGGGCGCAGGGGGTTGTGGGCGAGCAGGTGCTGGAGGTCGGTGAGGATGAGCTCCTGGTGCTGCTGCTCGTGGTGGCAGCCGAGCAGGACGCGCGCGAGCAGGGCAGGGCCGAGCTCTGGGAGGGCGCGGAGGAGCTGATCGTCGACGTGCTGGCGGTAGCGCAGGACCTCGGCGAGGCTCGGGCGGGTGAGCAGGCCGCGGAGGTGGCGGGCGTGGGGGGAGCCGACGCTCTGGTAGTAGGAGTTGAAGAGGGCGGAGAAGGCCGGGTGGAAGGCGGGGAGGCCGAGCTCGGCGAGGATGAAGGTCTCGAAGAACCAGGTGGTGTGGGCGAGCTGCCACTTGACCGGGCTGGCCTCGGGCATCGACTGGGCCTGCATGTCCTCGGCGGACAGCGGGGCGGCGAGGGCGAGGGTGGCGGCGCGGGTGGCGAGGAACAGCGCCGCGAGGGCGGCGGGGTCGGGCGGTTGCTCGCGCGGGACTGATCGGAGATCGGGCTGCGCGAGCGGGTGGCCGGGCTGGTGATCGGGCCGCTCGTGGGGGTGCTCAGCGCCGGGTTGCGAGCGGCTCGAGGAAGGCGGCGAGCTGCCGGGCTTGGGCGGTGCGGTCATGGTGGACGAGGGCGTAGCGGCGGGCCTGCTGCCCCATGGTCCGGCGGCCAGGGGCCCCAAGCATCGCAAAGGTCCGCAAAGTTGCAACCAGGGCCGCGGGGTCGCCGGGGGTGAAGGCGAGCCCGGCTCCGGCGGCCTCGACGAGGGCCTGGGCCTCGCCGCGGACCCCGAGGAGGACGGGTCGTTGCATCGCCATGGCCTCGAAGATCTTGGAGGGCAGGACGCCGGCGAAGGTCGGGCTGTCGCGCAGGACCACCGCGCTGAGGTCGGCGGCGGCGAGCAGGCCGGGGACCTCGCGGCGGGGGACCGCGGGGAGCAAGTGGACGCGGTCGCCGACGCCGAGCGCGGCGATCTCGGCGGCGAGCGCTGCACGGCCGGCTCCGTCGCCGACGACGACGACGTGGAGCTCGAGCTCGGGCGGGGCGATCGCGGCGGCGCGGGCGAGCAGGCCGACGTCGTGGGCCATGCCGATCGTTCCGCAGAACAGCGCGAGCAGGGCGTGCTCGGGGATGCCGAGCTGCTGGCGGAGTGGGGCCGGGGGCGTGTGCGGGTCGAACAGGTCGAGGTCGGCGCCGTTCTTGATCACGGCGATGTTCGCCGCGGGGACGCCGTGGCCGACGAAGTGGGCGACGAAGCTGTCGGTGACGGAGACGATCGCGGCGGCGCTGCGGTAGAGCGTGTGCTCGAGGCGCCCCAGCGCGCGGATCAGCGGGTGGGTGGCTGCGAGGGCGCCGACGCTGACGATCGACTCGGGCCACAGGTCGCGGACCTCGAGCACGAAGGGGACGCGGCGCAGGCGGGCGAGCGCGAGGCCGGCGAGGCCGGTGAAGATCTGCGGCGAGGTCGCGAGGACGAGGTCGACGGGCGGTAGTTTTGCGAGGCCGAGGGCGAGCTGGGCGGTGGGCATCGCGGCGTAGCCGAGGCCGCGCAGGAGCACGCCACGGTTGGCGGCGGGGAAGGTCGGGACGCGGTGGACGGTGATGCCGTCGACGTGCTCGCGGCGGTACTCGGCGGCGCGGTAGCCGGGGTGGACCACGCCGCGCGGGTGGTTCGGCTGACCGGTGACGACGTGGACCTCGTGGCCGAGCCGCACGAGCGCCCGCGAGAGCTCGTGCACGCGGGCGGCGGGGGCGTTGCTCTCGGGCGGGAAGTAGTGCGAGAGGTAGGCGAGGCGCATCGGTGGTTTGCTTGGGTCGCGGGTGCTCGTGCTGGTGGCGACCCGGGCACGCACGCTGCTGGTGTGCTCGTGCTGGTGGCGACCTGCGGGTCAGTTGGGCCAGTAGCAGGTGCCGCTGGCGCACTCCATGCCGTCGGGGCACTTCTGGCCGTTGAGGCAGTAGAGGACGCAGCCCTTGCCGCCGTTGCCGAACACTTCGGCGCAGGTGGCCGGTGCGTCGCCGGTCTTGGGCGGGGCGAAGCAGTCGCAGTCGTCGACGCAGTCACGGATGCCGCAGACGTTGAAGTTGCCGCTCTGGGGGCTGAGGCAGGTGAGCGAGCCGTTGCCGCCGTTGTCGATGTAGCCGCAGAGGGAGTTGTCGGTGCCGGTCTTGGTCTGGCAGGCGTTCCAGTCGCCGCCGGGGCGGTTGGCGCAGGCGTCGGGAGGGCCGGTGGTGATCGCGTCGGTGGTGGTTGCGGTGGCTTCGCTGGTGGTGGCGGCGGTGGTGGCGGTGGTGGAGTCGTCGCTGTGGGTCGAGGAGGAGCCGTCTGGTTCGGCGGGGCACGCGGTGAGGGAGAGCAGAGTCAGGAGCGCCGAACGGGGCCAGGCCATGGCGCATGCTACCCCGCTGCGTCGAGCGGCGCGGGCGGTGGGTCTGCGGGTGGAGGAGGAGCGGCGCAAGGATTTCCGGGGTGGCCGCGGGCGGAACGGCGGGAGGGGGCTTAGGGTAGGTTCATGCTGCTCTCACGAATCGCCCTCATCACCGTTGGAACGTTGTTTATTGGCTGCGGCGACGCAGGTGGGGGGAGCGGCGACTCGTCGGGGGATACGAGCGCGGGCGCGAGCACGGGTGACACGCCGACGAGTTCGGGCGGCGAGAGCTCGGGCGGCGGTTCGGGCTCGGCGGGGACCGACCCGTTCATGGTCGACCCCATGTGCAGCAGCGGGAAGATGTGGACGCAGGGCAACGTGGAGTCGCCGCACATGCACCCCGGGATGGCGTGCTTGACCTGTCACGCGCAGGTGGAGCCCGACGTGGTGGCCGAGTTTCCGCTCGCGGGCACGGTGTTTCCGACCGGGCACGAGCCGGACGACTGCCTCGGGCTGGATGGTGCGGCTGTGCCGACGCACGTCGAGATCACGACGGCCGATGCGAAGGTGGTGAAGCTGGCGGTGAACAGCTCGGGCAACTTCGTGTACGACGTCAATGAGAGCGGGGCGCTGATGTTCCCGATCACCGCGAAGGTGGTGAAGGGTGACAAGGAGCGGCCGATGTACTCGCCGCAGATGACCGGCGACTGCAACAGCTGCCACACGGAGGATGGCGCCAACGGGGCGCCGGGGCGCATCGTCGAGCCGCTGTGACGGGGCTCGCTCGCGGGCTCAGGGCTTCGCGCTCACGCGGTAGAACGCGGCGGTCGCGTCGTTGATCGTGATCTCGGTGCGCTTGCTCTGGGGGATCTGGAGGTCGCTGGCGAGGGTGGTCCAGGGGCCGTCGGCGCTGTCGCCGGACTCGAGCTGGTAGGTGACGCCGGGGATCAGCTGGTAGGTGGCGATGATCAGCTTGGGGTCCTCCCAGGTGATGACCGCGCCGCGCCAGGGGCGGGCGAGCGGCTCGCCGACGAACACGCCCTCGCCGGGCCAGGCGACGGACTTCCAGTAGGCCTCGATCAGGGTCTCGCCGCGGAAGTAGTGCGGCAGCAGGACACTGGCGACGGAGAACTTGCCGGGGTAGTTGCAGGGCTCGAAGGCGGTGCCGTAGCTGCCAGTGGCGCCGGCCTCGAGCCAGCGGACGATGCTCATCTGGCCGCTCTGGGGGATCTGTCCGCCGTAGGAGGTCAGGTGGTCGGCGACGGCCCCGGGCAGGTAGGTGTTGGTCGCGATCTGCGGGACGTCGGCGAGGCCGGTGAGATAGAAGAGGACGTCGGGTTTGTTCTCGAGGTAGTCGAGGCCGCCGCCGCCGCTGTTGTCGATGTATTGCAGGTCGAGGCCGCCGTCGAAGTCCCAGCTGGATTGGGTGGCCTGCTGGTCGGGCCAGCGGACGCTGCGGGCCTCGTCGGTGGTGCGCACGAAGTAGCCGACGCCGGTGGGGTGGGTGCTGTCGGCTGCGACGCCGCGGTCGATCAGCTTGAAGACATCGTCGGCGGTGACGCCGGCGAGGTGCATGGCCGGGCGGATGCCGAGGTCGGTGAAGGGGGCGAGGGTGGCGTGGTCGTAGAGGCCGCTGGGGGCCGTCTCGCTGCAGGGGTTGCCCTGGGTGCTGCAGAACTTCTTGTCGGCGCCGAGGGCGAGGGCGCTGACGAGGGACTGGCACTCGACCTTGTGCGGGTTGGTCCAGGCGATCGCGAAGGCCTGGATCTGCGGGCTGGCGGCGGCGTCGATCTGGGCCTTGAGGCTGGTGAAGTCGGCGACGCTGAGGGTGTCGGCGGGCGGGAAGCTGAGGGTGATGACGTTGCCGGGCGGGAGCTGGCGCTTGTCGAGGTAGTAAGCGGCGACGGCCATGGCCTGCGGGTCCTGGTCGTTGACGAGGAGGGCGAGCTCTTCGGGCTCGAGGCCAGCGCGCGGGAGGATCACCGTCGGCGGGCCGAGGGGGTCGCCGGTGGTGGTGGCGTCGGTGGTGGCGGTGGTGGTGAGGTCGGTGGTGGCGGGGTCGGTGGTGGTGGCGGCGTCGGTGGTGGTGGTCGGGGGCTCGCCGGTCGGTGCGTCGGTGGTGCTGGTGGGCGCGTCGGTGGTGGCGCTGGTGCCCTCGACAGTGGTGGCCGGGCCGCTGCTGCTGTCGTCGCCGGACTCGTCCGCGGGGCAGGCGGTGAGTGGGAGGAGCAGGAGCAGGGGCAGGCGCGGACGGAGCATGCGCGGCAGGGTATCGCGTCGCGCGGCGCGCTTCGCAGGCGCTTTGCCGGGGTGAGCAGGCCGCAGTCAGCGGTCGTGTGAGACGGGCGCAGGTCCCCGCGGCGATGCAGGGCGCCCCGGGTGCAGGCCGCAGTCAGCTGTCCTGTGGGACAGGCGGGTTAAATGCGGACGCCCGCCGAGGTGGCGGGCGCCTGGGTGTGTGGGTCGGCGATCAGTGGCGCAGCAGCCAGATCCGTCCGCGGGGGCTGCGGACGATCAGGAGCTCGCGGGGGTCGTCGCCGTCCTGCAGCAGGTTCGGGTCGATCACGCGGCGGGGGCCGGGGTGGGGCATCACGCGGGACTCGCCGCGGGCGGCCATGTAGAGGAACGTGGCCATGAGCAGGAGCATGAAGCGGCCGGTGTAGAGGCCGAGGGCGAAGAACAGGGCGGCGCCGACCATGCCGAGGGTGGCGGCGATCTGGGTGGCCCGGATGTGGCCCATGCGGCTGGACAGCGCGGCCCGCAGGACGCGGCCGCCGTCCATCGGGAAGGCGGGCAGCATGTTGAAGACGGCGAGGCCGAGGTTGGTCCAGGCGAGGCTGCCGAGGAAGCTGTCGGGGCTGAGGTCGCCGCCGAGGATCGCGGCGAAGGTGAACAGCACGCCGGCGAGCAGGAAGCTGACGACCGGGCCGGCGAGCGCGACCAGGAGCTCGACCTTCGGGCGCATGTGGCCCTGGTCGAGCTGGGCGACGCCGCCGATCGGGAGCAGCAAGATCTGGCGGGTGTGGATGCCGTACTGGCGGGCGGTGAGGGCGTGGCCCAGCTCGTGCGCGACCACCGAGGCGAACACGGCGATCATGAAGACGACGCCGGCGAGGGCGGCGACGAGGGTGCCCGCGCTGTTGAAGCTGCTCAGGCCCGCCCACAGGAGCACGAGCAGGAACGAGGCGTGGACGCGAGTGTCGATGCCGAAGAGTCGGCCGAGGTTCCAGGACCAGGACATGGCGTCTCAGATTGAACACGGATCGCCGGGGGTCAAGGTCGAGGGCCCAGACGGCGCACGGGGGGGGGGGGGGGGGGGGGGGGGGGGGGGGGGGGGGGGGGGCGGCAGGGGGCCTCAGGCGGGTGGGAGCTGGCCGTGGAAGACGAAGCTGGCCTGGGGGTTGCGGCCGCTGGGGGCCTCGCGAGCGCGGAGTTTCTCGGGCAAGGTGTCGGGGTCGGCGATCGCGCCGACGGCGACGGCGGCCTGGACCTCGTAGATGGCCGGGTCGGCGCCGAGCTCGGTGTAGGCACGAGTGGTGTCGAAGCCGGCCATGGCGTGGCTGTACAGGCCGAGCTTGTGGGCGGCGAGCGCGAGCGACATCCAGGCGGCGCCGAGGTCGAAGGCGGCGGTGCGGTTCGGGCGATCGTTGTGGCTGAAGTTGCGGCGGTTGAAGAGGACCAGCAGGAGCGGGGCCTTGCTGGCCCAGAGTTGGTTGGCCTCGACGAGCAGGCCGGTGATGCGGGCGTGCTCGGGCTCGCCGGCGAGGCCGTAGACGAGGCGCCAGGGCTGCTCGTTGAAGCACGAGGGGGCCCAGCGCATGGCCTCGAACAGGCTCGCGAGTTGGGCCGGCGTGAGGGGATCGGGGCGGAAGGCGCGGGGGGACCAGCGCGCGAGGAACTCGGGGTCGACGTCGGCTTCGGGGGTGCGGGGGTGCGGCATGCGGGCGGGTCAGGGGGCGGGGGGCGGCGGTCAGGGCTTTCAGGTGGGTGCCCCGGGGCGGGGGAACCGGCCCCGGGGGGGGGGGGGGGGGGGGGGGTCGGCGAGGAGCTCGAGGGTGAGGCCGGCGGGTGGGACGGGGGCGGCGAGGCAGCGGCGGGGGAAGGGTTGGTTCATCGCGCTCCAGCCGTGGGCGGGGCTGCAGCTCCACGGGGTGCCAGGGGGGGTGACCAGGCGGAAGCGGCGGCCGCCGGCGGTGCGGCCGTGCCAGACGTTGCCGCGCAGCAGGAGGGCGCAGGTCTCGGGGAAGTAGAGGCGGGTGGTCGCGGGGGCCTCGGGTTCGACGCGGTCCTCGCAGAGCAGTCGGCGGCCGTCCCAGTGCAGGCGGCGGTGGTGGGCGGCGGGGGCCTTGTAGCCGTGGATGCGGGCGCTGAGGAGATCTGTCCCGTAGGACAGGTCGGTGGTGCGGGCGCGGCCGCCGACGCGGTGGCTGGCCCACAGCTCGTGCTGGTCCGGGTCGTGCTCGCCGACGGTGACGGTGCTGTGGGCGCGGGTGCTGCGGGCGTAGTCGCGGGCGAAGCCGGGGGTGTAGGTGCCGACGCCGGCGTCGACGAGGACGCGCTCGCCGTGGAGCGAGAGCTCGAGGGCGAGGCCGTCGGCGTGGATGTGGCCGGGCTGCTGGGCGAGGCCGACGCCGCCGACGTTCCACAGCAGGGTCCAGGGGCCGAAGCGGCGGCGGAACAGGCCGGCGTCGGGGGCGTCGCTGAGCGGGGCCTCGAGGGTGTCGAGGGGGCGGGCGAGGCGGGTGAGGAGGCCCTTTGGGGTGACGGGGGCGTTGCGCTGGGAGTCGTTCCACAGGGCGACGTCGCCGTCGGGGTGGGTGAAGGCGGGGAGGGCGGCGAGCATGCGCTCGAGCGACGCCTCGAGGCGGGCGGCGGCGCCGGGGTGGACGCGGGTGGGGTTCAGGGCGATGACGCCGGCGAGCTGTTCGGCGAGCAGGCAGTGGTACGTGGGGGTGCGTTCGCGATGGACGCCGTCGGGGCCGAGCTGGGCCTCGACGAGGTCGGCGAGGGCGGTGAGGCGCTGGGTCAGGGGTGGTGCGGCGGGGCCGGCGAGGGCGAGGCCGGCGGAGCAGAGGGCGGCGAGGTCGGTCCAGACGTGGTTGCCGTCGAGGTGGTGTTCGACGTGGTGGCGGAGGTGCTCGAGCTGGGCGGCGAGGGATCCGAAGATGCGGCGGCGGGCGGGGGCGTCGAGGTGTGACTCGTGCAGGCCGAGCCAGCCGAGCCAGTGGAGCACGCGCATCGCGGTGGGGTAGGGCTCCCAGCCGATGCCTTCGCGGTGGTGGTCGATCCAGTGCTCGACCTGCGTGCGGGCGCGGGGCAGCGGGAGCAGCGAGAGCCAGCCGTGGTAGTGGAGGGTGTAGAGGTAGAGCGGGTCGGCGTCGGGCTCCCAGCCGTCGACGCAGGGGTCGTGCGGGCCGTGGCCGAGCAGCTGCACGCCCTCGGGGTGGATGATGCCCTCGGGCGAGGGGGGCGGCAGCGGGGTAGCGACGCCGTGCAGGCCCTCGCGGGTGGTGCTGGCGGGGCGCCGGGCCGGGCCGCGGAGGCGACGCAGGCCCTGGTAGATGACCTGACGCGGGGTCAGGTGGACGAGCGTGCGCAGCCAGGTCCCTGGGGTCATGTCCGTTTGTTCATGGCCTTGTGGTCATGTCCCTTGGTTCATGTCCTCTGGTTCATGAGGCCGACGGTGTCGACGACCATGAGGCGCAGCAGGTGGTCGGGGCGGAGGTGGCGGAACTGGCGGTGGGCGACGAGCACGACGACGATGTCGGCGGCGGCGAGGGCCTCGGCGAGGGGGACCAGCGGCGCGCCGGCGATCGGTGAGGTGTGGAGGTGGGGCTCGACGAGCAGGAGCTCGAGGTCGGGGTCGGCGGCGAGGGCCCTGGCGATGTGGAGGGCGGGGCTCTCGCGCAGGTCGTCGATGTCGGGCTTGTAGGCGAGGCCGAGGCAGGCGACCTTGGGCTTTCGCAGGCGGGCCGCGAGGGCGCGCACCTGGGCGATCACGCGGGCGGGGCGCTCGTCGTTGACGCGGCGCGCGGCCTGGATGAGCGCGGTGTGCTGCGGGGCGCTGGCGGCGATGAACCACGGGTCGACGGCGATGCAGTGGCCGCCGACGCCGGGACCGGGGCGCAAGATCTGGACCCGCGGGTGGCGGTTGGCGAGGCGGATCACCTCCCACACGTCGAGGCCGAGGTGGGCGCACACGTTGGCCAGCTCGTTGGCGAAGGCGACGTTGGTGTCGCGGAAGGCGTTTTCGGCGAGCTTGGTCAGCTCGGCCACCTCGGCGCTGCAGCGGTGGACCTGGCCGCGCGCGAAGGCCTCGTAGAACTCGGCGCAGCGGGCGGTGCAGGCGTCCGTGAGGCCGCCGACGAGGCGCTCGTTTTCGACGACCTCGCGCAGGACGGCGCCGGGCAGCACGCGCTCGGGGGCGTGGGCGAGGAAGATGTCGCGGCCGGGGACCAGGCCCCCGCCCTGAAGATTGCCGCACACGATCGGCGCGACGAGGTCGCGCAGGGTGCCGGGCGGGACGGTGGACTCGAGCACGATCAACGCGCCGGGCTCGAGGACCGGGACGATCGCGCGGGCGGCGGCCTCGACGAAGCTGAGGTCGGGGCGGTGGTCGGCGGTGATCGGTGTCGGTACACAGATGAGATAGGTGCGCGCGGGCACCGGCGCTGGCACTGCGCGCAGGGTGCCGGCGGCGACGGCGGCGCGGACGAGGGCGTCGAGCTCGGGCTCGACGATGTGGATCCGCCCGGCGTTGATCGTGTCGAGGATGTCGCGGCGCAGGTCGACGCCGGCGACCCGCTGACCCCGGGTGGCGAGCACCGCGGCGGTCGGCAGACCGACGTAGCCGAGGCCCAGCACGCACACGTCGAACGGCGAAGTTTCCGGGGCGGGGAGCGTGGACAGGGTCACCTTCGTGGCATGCTATCGGCCTGCTGCGATGCCGTCCACCCAGCCCCGCATCCTGATCGTGTTCGGCACCCGCCCGGAGGTGATCAAGCTCTGGCCGGTCTGGCAGGCCCTGCGGGCGCTGCCCGGCTGGCAGGTGACGCTGTGTAACACCGGTCAGCACCGCGAGCTGGTGCCGCCGCTGCTGCGCGACCTTTGCGACGACGCCGGAGGTCGAGCTGGGGGTGATGAACCCGGGGCAGAGCCTGAGCTCGCTGCTGGCCCGCCTGCTCGACGGGCTCGACCCGGTGCTCGACGCGCTGCGCTTCGACTGGGTGGTGGTGCAGGGCGACACGACGACGGCGCTGGCGGGGGCGCTGGCGGCTCATCACCGGCACGTGCCGGTCGCCCACGTGGAGGCGGGGCTGCGCACGCACGACCTGCAGGCGCCGTTCCCCGAGGAGGGCAACCGCCAGCTGATCTCGCGGATAGCGAGCCTGCACCTGGCGCCGACCGAGCTGGCCCGCGCGGCGCTGCTGGGCGAGGGGGTGCCGGCGGGGCTGATCGAGGTGACGGGCAACACGGTGGTCGACGCGGCGCGGCAGATGGCGGCGATGCTGCCGGCCGACGGGGCCCCGCCGGCCGGGTCGGCGACCGAGCTGCTGCGCTTCACCGGCGGGCGCCCGCTCGTACTGATCACCGGACATCGCCGCGAGAGCTTCGAGGGCGGGCTGGTGGCGGTGTGCGAGGGCGTGGCCGAGCTGGCGCGCGCGTACCCGGGGGTCGACTTCGTGTATCCCGTACACCTGAACCCCAGCGTGCAGACGGCGGTGCGTCAGCAGCTCGCGGGGCTCGGCAACGTGCACCTGCTCGAGCCGCTGGACTACCCGGCGGCGATCTGGCTGCTGCGCCGCTGCGTGCTGGTGATCACCGACTCGGGCGGGCTGCAAGAAGAGGCGCCGGAGTTCGCGGCGCCGGTGCTGGTGACCCGCGCGAGCACCGAGCGCGGCGAGGGGCTGACGGCCGGCTGCGCGGAGCTGGTCGGCTATGACCGCGGGCGCCTGGTGGCGGCGGCGCGGCGGCACCTGGACGATCCGGACGGGGCGCGGTGGTCGGGGGCCAACCCCTACGGCGATGGTCAGGCCGCGGCGCGCTGCGTGACGGCGCTGCAGCAGCGGCTGGTCCGGGGAAGGTCGGTGGCGTGAGCGCGAGGTCGGTGGCGTGAGCGCGACGCCGTGGGTGCTGGGGCTCGCGGGGGGGCTGGCGTTCCTGCTGGTGGCGCTCGGCATGCGGCCGGCGATCCGCGGGTGGCAGGCGCTCGGTCGGAAGGACCGCGAGGTCAGCCTGCGCAAGGTGCATGTCGGGGAGATCCCGCGGGTCGGCGGCTTCGTGCTGATGCTGGGCTTCGCGCTGGTGGCGATCCGCGGGCTTGCGGGCACCACCGAGCTGTCGGCGGCGCACGAGTGGTTCTCGCAGAACCCGATCACCGGCGCGGTGCTCGGGGCGCTGATCTGCGGCGGCTTCGGGCTCTACGACGACCTCGTCGGGCTGCGCGCGCGCTACAAGTTATTCGGACAGGTGCTGGCGGCCGCGATCGCGGTGTTCGGCTTCGGGCTGCACTGGCAGGCGCTGGCCGACCTGCTCGGGCCGGCGGGGCTGCTGGCAGATCCGCTGACGGTGCTGTTCTTGGTCGCGGGGGTCAACGCGATCAACCTCAGCGACGGGCTCGACGGGCTCGCGGGCGGCAACGTGGCGCTCGGGCTGTCGGTGGTGGTCGTCGCGGCGCTGAGCCACGGGGCGGCCGCGGTCGCGGTCGGGTGGATCGCCGCGACGGCGCTGGGGGCGGTGCTCGGCTTCCTCGTGCACAACCGGCATCCGGCGCGCGTGTTCATGGGCGACGCGGGCAGCTACTTCCTGGGCTTCTTGCTGCCGGCGCTGCTGCTGCTCGTCCATCCGGTGCGCGAGCGGGTGGCGATCGTCGAGCTGTCGATCCCGCTGATGGCGCTGGCGCTGCCGCTGTTCGACATGACGCTGGCGATCGTCCGCCGGGCGGCGCGCGGGCAGCCGATCTTCGCGCCGGACTGCGATCACATCCACCACCGCCTGCTGGCGCGCGGGCTGCCGCACGCGCGGGTCGTCCAGCTGCTGTGGCTGTCGGCGGCGCTGTTCGTCGGGATCGCCCACCTTAACGTGATCGGCGTCGGCGGCTGGTGGACGCTGACCGGCGCGGTGCTGGCGATGCTGGTGGTCGCGGTGCTGCTCGGCTACCACAACCTGCTGCGCTCGCTGCCGGCGTTCACCGGCGACCACCTGCTCGGGCTGCGCGACCGTCGGCGTCAGGTGATGGAGATCCTGGCGGCGATCGACGGGCTGGCGCAGCAGCAGCAGGACCTCGAGGAGCCGCGCTGGCGCCGGCTGGCGCCCGAGCTGGCGCCGATCCTGGTGCGCCTCGGGGTGCCTGGCTTCGAGGTCCGGCGCGGCGCCGAGGTGGTCGCGCGCGAGGGCGGTGACCAGCATGCCTGGGCCTGGCTCAGCCTGCCGCTGCCCGGCTCGCCCGGGGCCGAGCTGCGGCTCGCGCTCGCGGTGCGCCTGCCCGAGCTGCAGCCGGAGCAGCTGATGCTGCTCGAGCGGGTGGTCGCGGTGCTCGCCGGGGCTGCGCCGGCCCAGCGCTAGAGCTGTCCCTTGGGACAGGTGCGTTGACCGGGTCGGCGTGAGGGCGTAGGGAGGTGGCATGTCGAGCGCGCGCGACGGCTTCGTGGAGGTCGGCAACTACTCGAGCGTCGGCGAGGCAGAGCTGGCGCGCGGGCAGCTGGCGGCGGCGGGCATCTCGGTGCGCCTGGACAACGCGCAGACGCTGGGAGTGCTGCCGATGCACTCGCTGGCGCTCGGCGGCGTGGCGGTGGTGGTGCCGGCCGATGCGGCCGCGCGAGCGCGGGAGATCCTCGGGCTCGGTGACTCCGACGAGGGCACGCAGGAGGAGCAGACCGAGCCGGGCTCGGCGATCGCGCTGCAAGGTCCCGACGCGTGGATGCGGCGGGCCGCGGTGGCGGCGGGCTTCGGCTCGCTGCTGATCCCCGTGGTGCCGACGCTGTACTCGTTGTACCTGCTGGCGAGGTACGGGCGCGGGCTGATGAGCGCGCGCGGGCGCAGGCACCGAACGATCGCCGTGGTGTTCAACGCGATCGCGGTGGCGATCGTGACGCTGGTCGCGACGACCTGTTGATCAGGGCCGCGGGAGGGGCGAGGTCGGCGGCGAAGGGGCCGGGCCCGCGCCGGGGCGGGGGGGGGCCCGCGGGGGGGCGCGGCGCCCGCGCGGGCGGGGGGCGGGGGGCGCGCGCCCGCCCCCCGCCCGCGGCCCCGCGCCGGGCCCCGGGGCGCGGGGGGGGGCCCGCGCGGGGCCCGCGGGGGCCCCCGGGCGGCGGCGGGGCGGCCGCCGCCCCCGCGCGGGGGCGGGGCCGCCGGCGGCGGCGCCCGCCGGCGGCGGCGGGGGGGGGGGCGGGGCGCGGCGCCCCGCGCCGCGGGCCGCGGGGCCGCCGCCCCGCGCGGCCGCGGGCGCCCCCGCGCCCGCCCGCCGCCGCCCGCGGGGGGGGGCGGCCGCCGGCCCGGGGGGCGCGCCGCCGGGGGGGGCCGGCCGGGGGCGGGGCCGGGCCGGGGCCGGGCAACGCCGCGGCGGCGCGCCCCGCGCCGCGGCGCCCCGGCCGCCCCCGCGGCGCGCCGGCCCGGCCGCGCCGGGCGGGCCGGGCGGGGGGGGGGGCGGGCCGGGCGGGGGGGGGGCCGCGGGGGGGGGGCCGGCCGGCGGGGGGGGCCCGGCGGCGGGGGGGGCCGGCCCGGGGGCCGCCGGGCCCGCCCGGGGGCGCCGGGCCGGCCCGCCCCCGGCGCGGGCCGGCCGGCGCGCGGCGGGGCCCGGGGGGGGGGGGCCCGGGGGGGCGCCGGGGGCGGCCCCGGCGCCGGCGGCGGGCGCCGGCGCGGGGGCCGGGGGGCGGGCGCCGCCGGGGGGGGGGGGGGGGGGGGCCGGGGGGCGGCGGCGGGGGCCGCGGGGGCCGGGGGCGCCGGGGCCGCGGGCCGGGGGGCGGGGCGGCGCGCGGCGGCCCCGGGGGGGGGGGCCCCCCGGGCGGGGGCCCCGGCGGGCGGCCCGCCGGGGCCGGCGGGCCCCGCCGCCGCCGGGGGGGGCGGGCGGCGGGGGGGCGCCCGGGCGGGGGGGGGGGCGGGGGGGGGGGGGGGGGGCCGGGGGGCCCCCCGCGGGGGCGGCCGGGGGGGGCGGGGGGGGCCCGGCCGGCGCGGCGCGGGCCGGGGGGCGGCCGCCCCGGGGGGCGGGGGGGGCCGGGGGGCCCGGGGCGGCCCGGCGGGGGGCCGGGCCCGGCGCCGCCCGCGGCCCCGGGGGGGGGGGCGGCCCCCCCGGGGGGGCGCCGGGCCCGGGGGGGGGCCGGCCCGCGGGCGCGGGGCCGCCCGGCCGGGCCGGGGGGGCCGGGCCGGGGGGGGGGGGGGGGCCGGGGGGGGCGGGGGCGGGGGGCGGGGCGGCGGGCGGGGGGGCGGGGGGGGCGGGGGCGGCGGGGCGGGGCCCGGGTCCGCCCGCCGCCCGCGCCGCGGGGCCCCGCCCCGGCCCCGCCGGCGCCCGCCCCCGGCGGGCCCCCCCCCCGGGGGCCCCCCGGGGGGCGGGCCCGCGGGGCCCCGGCGGGGGGGGGGGCGCCCCCTGGGGGGCCCGGGGCGGGGGGGGCCGCCCCGGGGGCCCGAAGCGCGGGCGGCGGGGGCGGCCGGGGCGTCCGTCTCGGCCGGGGGCCGGGGCCCCCGGGCGGGGGGCGGGGCGCCCCCCCGGGAACCGGGCCCGGCGGGCCGGCGGCCGCGGGCGGGGCGGGATGTTGGACTTGCCGGAGCCGTTCTCGCCGATGAAGACGTTGACGCGGCCGAGCTCGAGCTCGAGGTGGTCGATGCTCTTGAAGTTCTCGATCGTGATCTTGCGGATCACGGGGTCGGCTCCGCGGGCGGGGCGGGGGCCTGGCCGGCTTTCACTTGCTCGACGATCTCCGGCAGCGTGTAGCCGGTCTCCAGCTGGGCGGCGATCCACGTGGCGCGTTCGACGGCCCATCCCGGCCAGCGGCTGTGTACGCCGCCGCGGCCGCGGCTGATGATCGTGGGGCCTGGCAAAAGCTCCATCTTACACCAGCGGCGCAGCGTGTCGCGGTGAACTTCACCGGCCGCGGCCGACACCTCCTGCGTCGTGGCGAAGGGCGAGGGCTTGGCGGGTGGCTTGGTGCGGCCGGACGACATGCAGGGCGGGGCACGATATCCGAAGTCAGGTCCGAAGTCAGGTCTGAAGGCCAGCCCGGATCTGCGGCGGATAATTTTTGTGGCGGGGGCTTGTGGCGGCTGAATGGATGTGCAAGTATCCATTTGGAGTGTATCAAGAATGATCACGCACAATAAACGCTTTGGAATGCGAATGAAACGAGGCGGGCTTGCGCGCTGCATGGGTCCCCGGAGGCGGCTCGTGCGGGCCGAGTACGCGGTTTTCTGCGGCGACGGCTGGCCGGCGAACAACGCCCGCACCCGCGACCCGATCGTCGCCTATCGCTGGCTGCGGGCGGCTCGCGCGGCGGACTGGCCGGGGGCCTCACAGCGCTGGCTCGGGGTGCGGCAGCTCGGGCAGCAACGCTGGCGGCGGCACGGGCCGGCGCTGCGGGTGCCCGAGCTGACGGGCGAGCCGGTGGAGAGTGGCTCGGGGTGCGGCGAGGTGTCGGTGCGGCGGGCCCGGCTGCGGGTCGCGTCGCTGCTCGGCTGTCGCGGGCTCGACGGCGCGGCGACGGCGTCGCTGTTGCCGGGCTACGAGGGCTTCTTTCCCAGCGTCGATGTCGGCGTCGCGCGGATGCTGCAGGCGCGGCTGGGCGGGCAGCACCTGCCGTGGCTGCGTCGCGTGGACCTGCCGGCGTTGCTGCGTGATCTGATCGCCGGCGCGGCGATCTGGACCCTGCGAGAGCGCGGTGATCAGCGCTGGCCAGCCGGTGTGCACATCTTTACGGCGCGCTCGCATCGGGCGTGCAGGCGGGATGGTCCTGACGGGGCCGTGCGAGGTGAGGGGCGTGCGAGGTGAGGCGTTGATTGGCCCACGTGTTACCGCGTTGAAGCGGGCTTCGATCTTGGCTTGGCGGGAGCGCTCGTCTACAATGCCCGCCTTCTGCGCGAATTTCGCCTGGCGGCTCCACGGGTCGCGCCAGCACCCCCGAACAACTGAGGCATGCGATGAAGTGGGTCGAGATCAGGCACGATGGCGACGGCAACCGCGGCGCCGCATATGTGGCCGATGTGCCCGGCGGGGTCCTTGTCCGCACGGTGACGCATCTCATCCTGCACACCGGCCTCTACGTCTCCGAGGCGCTGGCCTTCGTGCCGAACGTTACCGTCGGTGACTTCGAGCGCAAGCCCAAGGACGAGGACTAGACGGGACCTGACCGAAGGGACAGCTTCGGTCAGACAGCTTCGGTCGCAGGGTCTTCTAGCGGCCCTTGGCGCGCACGGCGGGGCCGCGGATCGAGATGGCGTAGCGCTGGCCGTCCTGGCGGAGCACGAGTTGGGTCGGCGCGCGGTCGGCCGAGAGACCGAGCAGCGCGGGCAGCAGCTTCTCGCTGGGGCCGATCTGCAGCAGCGGCGCGAGGGCCTCGGGGCCGGCGGCCAGGCTGACGCTGGCGATGTCCTTCATGCCCTCCTTGCCCGACGCGGCCGCGCTGGCCTCGCTGACCCAGGCCTTGAGCTCGGCGTCGGCCTTCGGGCCCACGACCACCAGCAGGGCGCCGGCGTGGGCGTGGCCGTGGAAGGCGACGCGCAGGCGGCCGTCGTCGGCGAGCGTGCGCAGGTCGGGCGGGAGGTTGTTGGCGACGCCGCTGACGGTGAGCAGCCAGAGGTCGGGGTCGTCGGCGAACTTCTTGAGCGAGGCGTTGGGGATGTTCGACACGAACATGCGCGCGAGCTGGAGGTTGTCGATGATGTCCTTGAGCACGGTGACGAGGCCGCGGTGGGCGGCGTTCGGGTCGTCGGCGCCGAGGCCGAGGCGCAGGTGGTGGGCCGGGCCGACGCCGAGGAGCACGCGGCCGTTCCACATCTTCATCAGCCGCGTCGCCTGGTCGGCGATCGGGTCGAGCATCATCTTGCCGGCGAAGCCGGCGCGGTCGACCGCGGCCTGCATCTGGTGGTTCGCCTCGCGGACGGCCTCCTTGTAGCCGGTCCAGCGCGTGCTCGCGCCGACGGCGATGCCCTTGCCCGCGAGCGCCCCGCTGAGGGCCCCGGGCGCGATGTCTCGCAGGGTCGGGAGCTTCTCGCCGGGGCGCGCGTCGCAGGCGACGTCGAAGCTGTGCAGGCCGAGGCCGTCGCCGCCGACGCGGCTGTACGGGAAGCGGCCGAGCAGGAGCTTGCCGCGGGCCTCGCCGAGGGTGAACCACAGCGGGTGCTTGTTGTAGAAGCGCGGGAGCTCGCGGCCGGTCGCGATGCCCTCGAGGGTGCCGGCGATCGTCAGAGTGCCGGCGGCCGCGTCGACGTAGGCGAGGCGCTCCGGGCCGGCGGCGGTGGCGGTGACCAGCTCGCCCTGCTGCAGCGCCAGCGCGGGCCTTGGCAGCACCACCGCGCCGAACTCTCCGCGCTTCGGGTAGCGGGCCAGCAGCGACTGCACCCGAGCCGCCGCGCCGCGTTGCAGCGGCAGGTGCAGGACGTCCTCGTTGCCCACCATCACGCCGGCCCACGGGCGCTGGCCGTCGAGCGAGCTGGCGGCGGCCTGGGCGAAGTCGGCGGGGCCCTGGGTGCCGAGCAGGAACTCGCCGAGCTTGGCGAGCGCGGGCGGGCCGGGCATGTAGGCGCCGGCTGCCGCGAGCAGCTCGGCTGGCGCCGCGACGTAGACCCCGGCGTCGGGCGTGGCGCTGAGCTTGTGTGGCGCGGGCAGGCGCGGGTCCGCGGGTGTTGCGGCGACGTCGCTGCGGCCCACTCGCTGTGGCTTCTGCTGTTGCTTCTTGCAGCCGGCGGAGCCCAGGCCGGCGAGGGCGAGGGCGAGGGCGAGGGCGAGGGTGCGGGTCATGAGGGCGGGGCCACGGTACCAAAGGCGGGGCGAGGGTGCATGCGCGGACTCACAGGTCGAGGGTTAAGGCGATGCGGGCGTGTTGCCGGCCGCGGATGCTTGCCCTATCCTCCGCGCGCCATGACACCGATCCGCCTGGGAATCAACGGAATGGGCCGCATCGGCCGGCTTGTACTTCGCCACGCGCTCGCGCGGGGAGACGCGGGCGCCGCGGCTGCGCGCAAGGGTCCGGCCTTCGAGGTGGTGGCCGCCAACGACCTCGCCGAGGCCGACGAGCTCGCCTACCTGCTGACCCACGATTCGGTGCACCGCTGGCAGCTGCCGAAGGTCCACGCCGAGGGCGAGGCGCTGCGCGTCAACGGCGGCAAGATCGCGCTCTTCAAGGAGAAGGACCCGAGCAAGATCCCGTGGGCGGCGCACGGCGTCGACATCGTCATCGAGTCGACCGGCAAGTTCACCAGCCGCGAGGGCCTGGCCGCCCACCGCACGGCCGCCGACGGCCCCAGCCACGTGATCCTCGCGGCGCCGGGCAAGGGCGTCGACAAGACGATCGTCATTGGCGTCAACGAGGAGAGCCTCGACCCCGCGAAGGACCGCCTGATCTCCAACGCGAGCTGCACGACCAACGCGCTCACGCCGGTGCTCGCAACCCTCGACAAGACCTTCGGTCTGCGCTGGGGCCTGGTCGGCACGACGCACGCGTACACCAACGGTCAGGGCATCATCGACACCCTGTCGGGCAAGGACCTGCGCCGCGGTCGCGCCGGCGCGGTCAACATCGTGCCGACCTCGACCGGCGCCGCCAAGGCGATCGCGCAGGTGCTGCCGAACCTCAGCGGCAAGGTCGACGGCACCGCCGTGCGCGTGCCGGTGGTCGACGGCTCGCTGTACGACGTCGTCTGCACGCTCGAGGGCAGCCCGAGCCTCGAGCGCGTGCTCGAGGCGCTGCGCGAGGCGGCGGCCAGCCCGGCGCTGCAGGGCATCCTCGACGTCCGCCACGAGGCGCTGGTCTCGTCCGACATCCTCGGCGACCCGCACTCGAGCATCGTCGACGTCGAGGCCTGCATGGGCCTCGGCCAGCTGGTGAAGATCGTCGGCTGGTACGACAACGAGTGGGGCTACTCGGCCCGCCTGCTCGACCTGGCGGCGATCCTCGGCAACTGGATCCGCAGCCAGCAGCGCGCCGTCTGACGCGCTCCCTGCCGTTCTTCCCGTCGCTCAGGCCGGGAAGACCTTGCCCGGGTTGAGGATGTTGCCGGGGTCCCACACGCGTTTCAGTTCGCACTGCAGCGCGCGCAGCGGGCCCGACTGCTCGAGCGCCATGAACGGGCGCTTGCTGATGCCGATGCCGTGCTCACCGCTGAGGGTGCCGCCGAGGGCGATCGTCGCGCGGAACAGGTCGGCGACGGCGCGGTCGACCCGCGTGGTCACGTCGGGGCTGGCCGCGGGGTCGTAGAGGATGTTGACGTGCAGGTTGCCGTCGCCGGCGTGGCCGAAGCTGGCGACGTCGAGGCCGTGCGTCGCACCGATCTCCCGCGCGGCCCGGGTCAGCGCCGGCAGCTGGGCGAGTGGCACCGCGACGTCCTCGCTGACCTTGCGCGGCCAGCCGGCGCGCAGGCTGTGGCTGAGGGCGCGTCGGACATCCCACAGGCGCTCGCGCGTGGCCGCGTCGCCGGCCACCGACACGGCGAGCGCCCCGGCCTCGCGACAGCACCCGGCGGCTCGCTCGATGCTGCGGTCGAGCCCGGCCGCGTCGCCGTCGATCTCGATCCACAGCAGTGCGCGCGCCTGGTCCGGCACCGGCACCGCGAGACCGCCGCTCGCGGTCAACACGCGCACGCACAGGCGGTCGGCGAACTCGAGCGCGGCCGGGACGACCCCGCCGGTCTGACAGCGATGTACCGCGGCGCAGGCGTCGGCCTCGTCGGCGAAGCTGGCGAGCAGGGTGACGGCGCAGCTCGGCCGGGGCACCAGACGCAGGGTGGCGGCGGTGGTGACGGCGAGGGTGCCCTCCGAACCGACCAGCAGACCGGCGAGGTTGTAGCCGGTGACGCCCTTGATCGATCGGTGACCGACCCGCAGCGGCTGACCGGTGCCGGTGACGACGTCGAGGCCGAGCACGAAGTTGCCGGTGACGCCGTACTTGCACGCCCGCGGGCCGCCGGCGTTGGTCGCGACGTTGCCGCCGAGGCTGCACTTCTTCAGGCTGGCCGGGTCGGGCGGGTAGAACAGGCCACGGGCCAGGGCCGCGGCGTGCAGCGTCGCCGTGATCACGCCGGGCTCGACCTCGGCGAGCAGCGAGCGCTCGTCGATGTCGAGGATGCGGTCCAGGCCGGCGAGGTCGAGGACGACGCCGCCGTGGTCCGCGAGGCAGCCGCCGACGGTGCCCGTGCCGGTGCCCCGCGGGCTCAGCGGGACCGCATGCGCGTGACACAGGGCGACCAGCTCCGCGACCTCCTCGCGCGCGCGCGGCCGGACCACCAGGCCCGGCACGAAGGGCCCCTCGACACCGTCGTCGCGGGCGTAGCGGCCGTCGTCGGCCACCAGCACCGCGTCGCCGAGAGCGGCCCGCACTCGCTCGCGCAGGCGCTCGAGGGTCACACCGAGAAAGAGCTGCCGCAGCCGCAGCTGCCGGTGGTGTTGGGGTTGCCGAACTTGAAGCCGGCGCCCTGCAGGCCCTCGACGTAGTCGATCTGGGTGCCCATCAGGTACATGAAGCTCATCTGATCGCAGACCAGATGCACGCCGTTGCTGGTGAAGCTCTGGTCGCCCTCGGCGGGCTCGTCGAAGTAGAGGTCATACTGAAAGCCGCTGCAACCGCCGCCCATGACCTTCACGCGCAACGCGTAGCTGCCCTCGATCGCCTCGGCCTCGCGGATCTCCGCGATCTTCGCGGCCGCGGTCTCGGTGACCCCGAGGCCCCCGGCCATCTCCGGATCTTCCGTGTGGGGCGGGTCGCTATGGGGCTCGTGGACGTGTTCAGTGGCTGCGGACATGGTCGACTCCTGTTCCCTCGCCACAGTAGCCCCCGAGGCCGGTGAGGCGGGCTCCGATGAAAAGGTGACGTTGGGTAAGATGCTGGTCCCGCGCGGCCCGGTCAAGCCGGGCGATCGGGCCAGAACGTGAGCCATCCCGGTCCAGACCGCACCCCGGCGCAAGGTGCGGTGTCGCGCGGCGACCGCGACAAGCATAACCTCCGGCCGGCGCGGTTTGACAGAGGCGCGGCGCTTCCCATACCGTGACGACGCGCCCATTTGCCGCAGAATTTGCCCGGCAATGGCTCGGAGAACGCATGCGACTGTCCCTTCGCGTCCTACCCCTCGCGCTCGCGGTCGTCGCGGGCGGTGTCCTGGCCTGTGGCGAGAGCCGCAAAGAGAAGCTCGACCGCGAGATGGCGTACGCGAACGCTGGCAAGAAGGTCGACGAGGCCGGCAACCCGATCCCAGAGATCCCACCCGACCCGACCCGCGAGGCGCTGCGGCCGCTGCTGACCGAGCTGTACAGCAACAAGGAGCGCCTCCCCGACGTGCTCGAGGCCGACATCAGCGCCGATGACGGCCTCAACTACTCGATCACGCCGGGCGTGATGTCCGTGGTCCGCGTCAAGAAGGGCCTGAGCAAGGACGACAAGGCCAAGGCGATCGTGCTCGGCGTCGCCGAGGCCGACTCCTGGACCTTCCGCAAGAACGCCCGCCGCGACTACGGCGGCCTCATCGAGAAGATCAAGTACAGCTACGGCGACGAGACGAAGGACAAGATCCTCCGCGCCTACGCCGACCTGCGCCTGATCGCCTTCTTCAACTCACCCGAGGGCGCCAAGGCGATCGGCCAGCTGCCGGCCGAGGTCAAGGGCGCGATCGAGGCGATGAAGGCCGACTACAGCGAGGGTCGCGACAAATACTGGCAGAAGTGGATGGGCGTGAAGATGTACGCCCGCCGCACGGTCGGCGGCGACGAGCCCTTCCGCAGCGTGCTGCGCCAGATCTCCCGCGACCTCGGCCAGGAGGAGCTGCCGCCACGCAGCTTCGCCGACTCGGTCGACCCGCCCTTCAAGCCGTGGGCCGCCGCGATCGAGGCCGACGAGAAGCTCCTCATCCTCCTCACCAACATGAAGGAGCTCAAGGACCGCGTCGAGTTCCTCGGCGAGACCCACACGATCTGGGCCCAGGAGGGCTCGGCGCTGATCCCCGAGAAGGCCAAGGGCGTCGTCATCGACAAGGAGAGCGGCTACGGCTTCTTCCGCGAGGACCTGGGCGGCGGTTACAACGACCTCACCTTCGTGTTCTCGGCCAAGCTGTCCGGCGACGCGCTCAAGCGGGCCTTCATCCACTCGCTGCTGTTTCGTCAGCTGCTCACCGACTACCAGATGCTCGCCACCGCCGGCGGCGACTTCGCAAAGAAGGGCGAGGACGGCGGCGTCGACCCCAACACCTCGATCGTCCCCGACAAGTACGACCCGCTGTACGCCCGCTGCGGCGGCACCGCGGCGCTCGACACGATGCTCGTCGGCTACGGCACCACCTTCCCGCTGCTCGCCGGCATCACCTCGAAGCAGAAGGACTCCGAGAAGGCCCTCACCGTCGCCCACAAGTGCATCATCGAGGGCGCCAAGGGCGACATCCGCATCCCGCCCAAGGACGACGAGTTCGACACCGAGGGCCCCGCGCCCGCCAGTCGCCTCGCCATCTATCAGATGCTCGCCCGCTTCGAGAAGTTCGACGTCGACACCGCCGCCCTCTCCGGCGACAAGCGCATGGCCGAGGACGACACGATCGAGGAGCAGGAGAAGCTGCTCAAGCAGCTCAAGGCCCAGGCCGAGGCCCAGAAGAAGGAAGAGTAGGGCGACCCGGGTCCGTCCGGGCTTGCCCCGGACCTGACGCGCTCAGCCGAACAGATCGGCGGCCGTCTTCGCAGAGAAGGCCCGCTCGACCCACAGGTCGAGCTGGGCCTGGCTGTCGCAGCCTTCGATGCGCGCCCGCTGCTCCGGCGTGAGCGCGACGCCGCCGTGGTCGAGGATCTTGAGGAGCACGACGGCCCGGCCGTGCAGCTCGCCTCTCACCGCGCCGCGGGCCTCGCCGCGGGCCTCGCCACGGGCCTCGCCGCGGGCCTCGCCGCCCTCGATCAGCTCGTACACGAAGCCTGGAAGCTCGAGCGTCACGTCAGGAAATTGTTCGCGGAGCATGCGTAGGTCCCTCAGAGCAGCGCGCATGGGCTCGCCCAGCGCCTTGTAGATGAGATGAAGATAGATCTCGGCGTCCTTGTTGTCGAGCGCGTCCAGAGCCGCGATCGCCTGCCTGAGCACCGGCAGGCCGCGCTCAGGTTCGTTGCCGTGGGCGATGGCCGCGAGCACGGCGAGCTCCGGGTACGCGGCCAGGGCCGCCGCGTCGTCGACGATCGGGATCTCCGCCGGTCCGAGCACGTGCACGCACAGCTGATTGCCGGGCCCGATGCGGATCGGCTGGCGCGCCCACGCGGCCACCGCCGGGTCCGGCGCGAGCACGATGATGCAGGTCTCGCAGCGGCGACGCGAGCGACCGACGATCAGGTATGCGGGCCAGCTGAAGCGCTTGTCCTCGTCGACGCCGAGCTGCACCTCGAGGATCGCGCTGAGCCGCGGTCGGTCGCTCGCGGCGTCGCCGAGCTCGACCACGAGGTCGGCCCGGAACTCGATCGGCGTCAGCTGATCGAGGGCCGCCTCGGCGACGGTGATCGTCGGCTCGTCCGGCACCGGCACGGCGAACACTCGTCGCAGCAGGTAAGGCACCAGCCGCGGGTTGCTGCGAAACATCTCCACCAGAGCGGCGTGTTCGAGCGACGGCATGCCGACGGTTAGCACGAGCGGAGCGACAAACCAAACTGCGGGCGATTTCGCGCCGCTGGCCAGTGGCCCGCTGCGGCCTCCAGACCGCCTTTAGTCTATCATCGCGCGCGCATGACCACGAGCCGCAGCGAAGCTGACCTCCTCGCCCTCGACGCCGCCGCCGTGCAGGCGGGCCTGCCGAAGTTCACCGCCGACGAGCTCGAGGCCCTGATCCGCCGCGGCAACGTCGAGTACTGGGACAAGCACGCGCCGACCCTGCCCGACGCGCTCTACGATCAGCTCGTCGAGCGCCTGCGTCGTCAGCGACCGGACGCCGCGCTGCTGCAGTCGATGGGCCCCTCGCCCTCATCCGAGCCGGTGCTCGCGGCCGACGAGGCGGTGCTGCTGCCGCCCGGCGAGCGCTTCGGCGCCGGCGTGATCCACAAGCGGCCGATGCTCTCGCTCGACAAGTGTTACAACGAGGCCGACCTGCACGCCTGGGCCAGCAAGTTCACCGGCGAGATCGTCGTGATGCCCAAGATGGACGGCCTGGCCTGCAGCCTGCGATACGACCGCAAGGGCAAGCTGGTGCTCGCGGCGACCCGCGGCTCGGGCACCGAGGGCGAGGACATCACCGCCAACGCGCTCGAGATCAAGGCGATCCCCGCCACGCTCACGACCAGCGGCGAGCTCGAGATCCGCGGCGAGCTGTACATGAAGCTCAGCGAGTTCGCCCACTTCAAGGCTGACTTCTCCAACCCGCGCAACCTGGCCGCCGGCTCGATCAAGCAGAAGGACCGCAGCAAGAGCCGCGCCGCCCACCTGAGCTTCTTCCCCTACGACGTGATCGGCCCCGACTTCGCCGACGAGCGCGAGAAGTTCGCCCTGCTCAAGCAGCTCGGCTTCGCCGAGATCGACCACGAGTTCGTCCCGCGCGAGCAGCTGCAGGCCGCGTACGAGCGCTTCGCAAGGGCCCGCGCCGGCCTCGACTACGAGATCGACGGCGTCGTCTACCGCGCCTCCTCGGTCAAGGAGCAGGCCCGCCTCGGCCTCACCGGCCACCACCCACGCTACGCGATCGCCTACAAGTTCCAGGGCGACAGCGGCCACACCGGCCTCCTGGACGTGCTGTGGTCGGTGAGCCGCACCGGCGTGATCACCCCGGTGGCGATCCTCGAGCCGGCCCTGCTCAGCGGCGCGATGATCGGCCGCGCCAGCCTGCACAACCTGAACATCTTCGAGGCCCTCGGCCTGTCCCAGGAGTGCCGCGTCGAGGTCACCCGCCGCGGCGGCGTCATCCCCAACGTCGAGCGCGTCGTCGAGGCCGGCCCGCACGCCCGCCCCTTCACCCTCCCGACCCACTGCCCCGCCTGCGGCAGCCCGGTGGAGCGGAGGAAGAAGCGCGAGGGCGAGTTCCTGTTCTGCAGCCAGCCCAAGCAGTGCGTGCAGGCCCGGCTCGGCGAGCTCGAGCACTTCGCCAAGGCGGTCGACATCCAGGGCTTCGGGCCCAAGGTGATCGCCGCGGCCGTCGATGCCGGCCTGCTCACCACGCCGGCCGACTACTACAGCCTGCGCGCCGAGGACCTCGCCGAGCTCGAGCGCATGGGCGAGAAGTCCGCGCAGAACCTCATCGACCAGGTCGAGTCGCACCGCGAGCTGCCGCTGGCGGTGTTCCTGCAGGCGCTCGGCGCCCCGCACCTCGGCAAGCAGAACGCCACCCTCCTGGCCGGCGAGTTCCTCGATCTGGCCCGCATCCGCAAGCTGACCCGCGACGACCTCATGGCGATCAAGGGCATCAAGGACGCGATCGCCGACGCGATCGTCGACGGCATCGCCGCCCGCAGCGAGCTCATCGAGGCGCTGCTGCGCCACGGCGTCCGCGTGCTCCCCGGCGAGAGGGCGGCCCCCGTCGCCGGCGGGGCGCTGCTGGGCAAGAGCTTCGTGTTCACCGGCACCCTCGAGGGCTTCACCCGCGAGCAGGCCCAGGCCCGCGTGCTCGCCCTCGGCGGCGAGACCCCGAGCGGCGTCAGCAAGACCCTCAGCTACCTGGTGGTCGGCGCCGGCAAGGGCGCCAAGTCCAGCAAGCAGACCAAGGCCGAGCAGCTGATCGCCGCCGGCGCGCCGCTGCAGGTGCTCAGCGAGGCCGAGTTCCTCGCGCTCAGCGGCGGCGTCGAGTAGTCAGCGACGGTGCTCGCTGAGCGTCAGCGTCACCACGTCGCCGCTGGCCTCGACCAGCACGAGCTCGGTCACCTCGCCGCTCGCCGGGTCGAGCGACAGCCGCAGCTCGCGGATCACCTGCCGCGCCGGGTGCCCGGGCGTCGGGCAGAGCTCGAGCGCGCCGCCGCGGACGATCCGCAGCCGCGTGGCGTGGCGCAGCGCCACCACGTCGTCGGCGCCGAGCAGCGCGAGCAGGTGACCCTGCAACCAGCGCCGGGCCGGGCTGTCGGGCGCTGGCCCGGCCCTCGCCAGCTGCGGGTCCCTGGCGGCGATCGTCAGCGCATCTCCGGCGATCGTCGTGATCGCCCCGCTGGCCTCGTCGTCGCGCAGCTCGAGCCGGCTCGGCGCCGTGAACACGAGCTCGCCCTGCACCACCAGCGGCTCGTACAGCAGCGACGACTGCCGCGTGAGCCGGTAGCGCGCGCGCAGCTGCCCGCCCGCGGGCTTCTGCCACAGCTCGAGCCGGCGCTGCACTGCGCGCGGCAGCTCCGCCAGGCCGTCGGCGACAGCTGCCGCTTCAGACATGCTCCCAAGCACATGGCCCGGAAGACATGTCACAAAGGCCAGGCACCATCCGGCTCGTCGCATCAGCCGCCCTCCTCGCCGCGGCGGAGCAGCGCGACCAGGCCCGGCGCGGCGCGGGCGGCCAGGGTGGCGCCGAGCACCGCGCCGCAGCCGAGCACCAGCCCGCAGCCGCGCCACGCCGGCTCGTTGCTGGCGAGCAGCACCAGCGCGGGGGCCAGCGCGCACGCCAGCGCGAGCCCCGGCCGGCTGTCCGCAGGGACAGGTCGATCCGCGCGAGCGGCCGCGTCGGCCGCCATCGCCCCGACGATCAGCAGCGGCGGCAGCAGCAGCGCCAGGGTGGTGAAGCCGGCCGCCAGCGCGACCATCAGCGCCCCTGCCTGCGTCGCCAGCCCGATCAGCGCCGCCGTGATCGCGGTCGCCAGGCGCCGCGTCGCCAGCCAGGTGAGGAACGCCGACAGCCAGGCTCCGACCGCGAGCGCCACGCCGAGGCGGGCGCGCCGTGATCGCTGCTCCTCGTGGGCGAACACCGCCGGTCCGCGCAGCCCCGCCGGCAGCGCTTGCTCCTCCGCCAGCCCCGTGGCCAGCTGCACGCGGGAGATCGCCGCCACGCCGTGCTCGCCGTGCTCGAGCGCAGCCGCGAACCACGCCGCCAGCGGTCCGCCCAGCGCCGCCTCGGGGGTCGGTTGACGTTCGGGATCGAGGGCCCGCAGCGCCTCGCTGAAGGCGTCCGCGCGCAGGCCCTGGCCCGCGAGCAGGTCGCGCAGCAGCTCGACCCGCCCCGCCAGGTCGAGCGGCGCGAGCTCGGCGTGGCGCGCCGCGCAGGCCGCCTCGCCGCGCACGAGGGCCCCCGGCGCGTCGACCCACGGCAGCACCGCGGGCCCCAGCGCCTCCAGCACGCCCGCGTCGGTCGCCGCCGCCGTCAGGGCCTCGATGTCATCACGACCCTCGCTGCGCAGCTCGGCCAGGCGCCCCGGCGCGAAGAACTCCTCGGCCAGCGCGAGGTCGGCCGCGTCCTCGAGGAGGATGTCCCCGGAGACATGTCCGATCGACCATGTTCCTCCGGCCAGCAGGGCCGAGCACACCGCCAGCGCCGCCGCTCGCGGCCACGGAGGTCCCGGCTCGCGCAGCCGCGGCGCCGGCTCCCGGCCCGCGCAGAGCCGCAGTAGCGCTGGCGCCACCCGCCGCGCCGCGAGCACCAGCGCGAGCAGCCCGAGCGCCCACGCCAGCGCCCAGCGCTGCCACGCGGGGTAGGGCAGCAGCAGCAGCGGCAGCAGTGCGGCAGACCCCCGCAGCGCCGACGCCAGACCGCCGCCGCCGACCGGCACGGCGAGAATGACGGCCGCCGCGACGATCGCCAGCAGCAGCGGCGCGCCCAGGGAATCGACCCCACCTGCAAACAGCAGCACCAGAGGTAATCCGACCCCAATCGCGATCACGATCGCCGCCGCAGCTCGCACGCGTCGCAGCCCAAGCGCGAGCACCAGCGTCAAGGCAGCGAGACCCGCGGCGAGGAGATCTACCGCGGCTTTCTTCGACTGTGCCCCGCCATGTGTAGTCGGTGTAATTGGCAATACAATGACGTCAATGCCGGAGTCGACGCCGAAGCGTGCAGCCAGCTGCGCGGAGATCCACGCATGCAGGCGCACTGCTGGCATTTCTGTCCGCAGATAAAGCAACAAGGTCCGTCCGTCCGCGGACAAAAGATCGCCGCTGGCAGTGACGACCGGGCCCGCCTCACGGCCCGCGCCGCCGGGCCGTAACCCGAGCGGGTCATGCCGCGGGTCAGCCTCACCGACCGCGAACAGCGGGCTCGCCAGTCGCGCCCGCAGCCCGGCCACCGTGGCCCGCAGGGCCGCCGGCTCGAGCCGCTGTGCCAGCGCCGCGGCGGTGGGCGCCCCGTGCAAATACAGCAGATTCGCGTCGAGCCACGCGCTGGCCTCGGTCGGCGGGGCCGCCAGCGGGCGATGTCCGGGCAGCCGCGGCCCGAGCTGATCGACGAGCTGCGACCAGGCGGCCTCGGCATCGGCGGCCCGCAAGGTCAGCCGCACATGCCTGCCCCCAGGCGGACGATGGTCCGCCGGTATCAACCCAGCACGACCATCGCTGCCACCACCGAGCCACAACAGACCCGCCAACGCGGCCATCACGACGAACCATGCCAGCGGTGCCAGCCGTGCGAGCGAGGTGAAGGTCGTGCGAGGCGCGGCCGACAAGGCCCGCGGACGATACCACATGCATCACGCGACTAACCCACCAAAGCCACCGATGGAGCTCCTCGCGGATCGCTTGCGTCGGCGTGGCGACGTGGGTATGGATTGGCGGATAGCGGTTACGGGCGCAAGGAGGCCCAAGGCTCGATGTCCTTTCACATCCATCCCCCGGCCAGCGAGGCAGTCAATCCGCATCACAACGCGGCCGAGCGCCACAACGTCGCGTGGGTCCAGCGCCACAGCCCCGGGATGGCGGTCGACGGCGACATGCTGCATCGCCTGCAGCGCACCCGCTTCTCCCGGCTCGCCGCATTCACGTACCCGCGGGTCGGCGCCGAGGAGCTCGCGCTCATCTGCAACTGGATCACCTGGCTGTTTCTCCACGACGATTTTTATTGCGACGATAACGACGCCGACGAGGCCAGCCTGATCTCGCTGCACGAGGGCGTGCTCGCGGTGCTCCGCGGCCAGCGACGTCCTGTGATCGGCGACGCCTCCCTGCTGCACATGCTCGCCGATCTCCGCAAGCGCATGATCGCGTGGACCAACCCGGGCTGGCTCGCCCGCTTCGTCGTCAGCGTCGACCGCTACCTGCAAGCCACCCGCTGGGAGGCCCGCAACCGGGCCCACGGCGTCACCCCGCCGCTCGGCGCCTACGTCAAGATGCGCGGCTACACCGGCGCGATGGACACCGTCTACGACTGCATCGAGCTCGGCGAGCACCTCCACCTCGACCCCGCCGTCCGCGAACACTCGGCGATCGTCACCCTGCAACAGATGGCCGGCAACTGCGTGTGCTGGGCCAACGACATCTTCTCCGTCAACAAGGAGCTGCTCGAGCACAACAGCCACAACCTCGTGTTCGTGCTCCGCCAGGAGCTCGGCCTCACCCTCCCCGAGGCCCTCGAGCGGGCCGTGGCGATGCACGACGCCGAGCTCCAGGCCTTCGAGTGGTCGGCCGCCCGCCTCCCCGACTTCCGCCACGAATTCGGCCTCGAGATGGCCGGCGCCATCCGGATCTATGTCGCTGGTCTCCGTTCGTGGGTGCGCGGAAACACCGCCTGGTCGTGGGAGACGCCCCGCTACAAGGGCTGCCTGAGCATGTGCGGCCACGCCGCAGAGGTCTGAGCGCGCGCCTGCGCCCTGATCGGCGCCCTGATTGGCCACTTGATCGCCATGGGCCGATATGCGCACATCTACGCTGTGGCGCCGCCGTCCGCCTCATGACCTCTCCGCTGCAACGACTGAGGGACGCCATGCTCTGGGGCGTGCCCTACGCGGGCACGCCCAGCCTGGCCGCCCGCATCATGCTGACCAACCAGGTCTACCTGATGGTCCTCGGCTTCGCCTTGCTCTACGCGGTCATCTGGGCCGCGCTCGGCCAGATGCGCGAGAGCCTGCTCGCGCTGCCCTTCGCCCTCGGCTTCCTCGGCGGCATGACCTGCAACCGCCTCGGCTGGTACAACCTCGCCCGCATCGGCCTGGTGGTCAGCTGCGGCGTCTGCCTGGCCGTGTTCGCCTCGCTGTTCGGGCGTGACTCGGGCATCCAGCTGGTCCTGTTCCCGATCGTCGGCTTCCCGCTGATCTGCTTCGAGCCCGGCGAGCGCCGCCAGCTGTGGGCCTGCAGCGCCTTCATCGTGCTCACCTACCTCGGCCTCGAGCTCAGCCAGTACCAGCTGGTCCCGCCGAGCTCGGTCGACCCCGCCATCCAGCGCTCGATCTACCTCACCGTGGTGCTCACCACCTTCCTGCTCACCCTGCTGCCGCTGCGCCTGTTCTACCTCGCCTCCGGCCGCGCCGAGCAGCGCCTCACCCTGTCCAACGCCGAGCTGCAGCGGGTCAACGACCAGCTGAACCGCGCCCGCGACGAGGCCGTGCACGCCAACCAGGCCAAGAGCCTGTTCCTCGCCAACATGAGCCACGAGCTGCGCACCCCGCTCAACGCGATCATCGGCTACAGCGAGCTCATCCGCGAGGAGCTCGAGGAGTCCGGCGTCCTCGAGGCCAGCGTCGACCTCGAGAAGATCCGCGGCGCCGGCAAGTACCTGCTCAACATCGTCAGCGACGTCCTCGACCTCTCCAAGATCGAGGCCGGTCGCGTCGACATGTTCTGGGAGACCTTCGCCATCAGCGACCTGGTCGAGGACGTCGCCGCGTGGATCCGTCCGGCCGCCGACAAGACCCGCAATCGCCTCGAGGTCACCTACCTCCGCGACGGTTCGCTCGGCAACTTCAGCGCCGACAAGACCCGCCTGCGCCAGGCGCTCGTCAACCTGCTCAACAACGCCTGCAAGTTCACCGAGGGCGGCGTGGTCCGCCTGGCCGTCAGCCGCGAGCACACCGCCGACGCCGAGTGGATCGTCTTCAAGGTCACCGACACCGGCATCGGCATGACCCCCGAGGTCGTCCGCGAGCTGTTCCAGCCGTTCACCCGCGGCGACCTCGAGAGCATGCGCAAGTACGAGGGCACCGGCCTCGGCCTCGCCATCAGCCGCCGCCTGTGCCGCATGATGGGCGGCGACATCACCGTCGAGAGCACCCCCGGCAAGGGCTCCACCTTCACCGCCCGCATCCCCGCCCACGCCGTCCGCCCCGAGGACTCGATGAGCGAGCCCACCGCCGCCGGCGACACCTTCCCCCGCGGGTACTGAGCCAGCCTCCGTACCCCGGGCGGTGGAGCCAATACCCCGTAAACGTCGCGTTGCGAGCCAAGTTAAAAAAGCCGGAAGGCCGCCGCCCCCGCGGGGCATCCATCCGCTCGCCGTGTTCGCCCTCCCCGCAGACCCGCTGCTCTTGATCGCGCCCGGGAAGCGCGGGCGAAGCTCCAACAAGTACGCCCTCGAGCTCGACGGTCGCCCCTGCGGCTGGCTCACCGACCTCTCGGGGGCCACCGCCGGCGGCGAGCTCGGCTCCCCCACCGGCCGCTACGAGGAGCTGGCGCTCCGCTGCTGGCCCGCCATGCCGCGGGCCTTCTTCCAGTGGGTCCTGCGATCCTTCGCCCCCCAGCCCGAGGCCAGCGACGGCCTGTTGGTCCTCGCCGACGACAGCGACCGCGAGCTCAGCCGCCTGCGCTGGCTCGGCGGCGTCGTCACCGAGTTCGCCACCACCGCCGTCGACGTCTCCGCCAGCGAGGCCGCCAAGCTGTCGCTCAAGTTCAGCCCGCGCCTGTCCCAGCGCGGCGAGCAGCTCGGCCCGCAGCTCGCGCCCGCCGTCGTCGAGACCCGCCGCCCGCTCCCGGTCGCGATGCCCAAGCTCGAGATCGACGGCCTCGAGGAGCTGTGCTGCCACATCAAGCGCATCGAGGGTTTGGTGGTCCGCCAGAAGGTCCGCCGCGTCCCCGGCGAGCACGCCGTCCTGCTCGAGCGCGAGGCCCAGGGGATCTACACGAGCCCCCTCGTCCTCACCCTCCCCGAGCCCAAGGGCCAGGGCTTTCGCCGCTGGCTCGAGGCCTGCGAGGCCGGCAAGAGCAACGGCCGCACCGCCACGCTCGTGCTCGGCAGCCCCGCCGTCGGCTTCACCGTGGCGCTCCACGGCGTGCGTCCGGTCCGCATCGACGACCTCGCCGCCAGCGACAGCAATGACCCTCGCCGTCGCGACCTGCGCGTCGAGCTCCGGACCCGCGACATCGCCTTCGCGCTGGCGCCCGGCAAGTGAGCCGCGGCACACTCCGCGCGTGCAGCTCAACCCCGAACAACAGGCGGCCGTCGAGCACCGCGGCTCGCCGTTGCTGGTCCTCGCCGGCGCGGGCACCGGCAAGACGCGGGTGATCACCCACCGCGTCGCCGCGCTGCTCGAGCAGGGCGTGCCCGCCTGGCGGATCCTCGCCGTCACCTTCACCAACAAGGCCGCCGGCGAGATGCGCGAGCGCATCCATCAGATGTGCAGCGCCGTCCCCGAGGCCGACCGCCTGTGGGTCGGCACCTTCCACTCGATCTGCGCCCGCATCCTCCGCCGCTACGGCGAGGCCGTCGGCCTGTCCCGCAACTTCGTCATCTACGACACCGACGACCAGACGCGCATCATGAAGCGCGTCCTCAAGGAGCTCAACATCGACGACCGCCAGCTCTCGCCGCGCGCCGTCCTCACCCACCTCGACCGCGCCAAGAACCGCGGCCTCCCGATCGCCCGCCTCGAGCAGCTCGGCCTCGACGAACCCGTCGGCTCGCTCAGCAAGAAGGCCGGCCTGCGCTACCAGCAGCTGGTCCGCGCCGCCGACGCGGCCGACTTCGGCGACCTCATCGTCCTCGCCGTCGAGCTGCTCGCGCAAGCGGGGCAGGGGGCCCCTGGCGCCCAGCTGGCCGACCTCGACCCCGCGATCGGCCTCAAGCGCCGCTTCCTCCACGTCGTCGTCGACGAGTACCAGGACACCAACCCCGTGCAGGCCCGCCTGATCGAGCTGCTCTCCGAGCGCGCCGAGCTGGTGGTGGTCGGCGACGACGACCAGGCCATCTACGGCTGGCGCGGCGCCGACGTGGCCCAGATCCTCGAGTTCCCGCAGCACCACCCCGGCTGCAAGCTCATCCGCCTCGAGCAGAATTACCGCAGCACCGGCCACATCCTCACCTGCGCCGACGCGATCATCCGCCGCAACAGCGGCCGCCTCGGCAAGACCCTGTGGAGCGAGCTCGGCGACGGCGCGCTCGTCAAGGTGCGCCAGCTGCAGGACGAGCACCACGAGGCCCGCGTCGTCGTCGAGCAGGTCCTCGACGGCATCGCCGAGGACATCCCGCCGCACGAGATCGCCGTCTTCTACCGCACCCACGCCCAGTCGCGCGTGATCGAGGAGGCGCTCACCAGCAACGCGATCCGCTACGCCGTCTACGGCGGCCTCAGCTTCTTCGAGCGCAAGGAGATCCGCGACCTGCTCGCCTATCTCCGCCTGCTCACCAACCCCGGCAGCGACGTCGACTTCGAGCGCATCGTCAACGTCCCCGCCCGCAAGATCGGCGACACCACCGTCGGTCAGCTCAAGGGCCACGCCCTGGAGCGCGGCATCTCGCTGATGGCCGCGCTCGCCGAGCTCGACCAGACCGGCCTCTCGCGCGCCGCCTGCTCCCGCCTCTCCGGCTTCGCCGAGCTCATGCAGCGCCTCGCCGTGATCCACGCCGCCGGGGCCCCGCTCGGGGAGCTCGCCACCGCCGTGCTCGACGAGAGCGGCTACCGCATCGCCCTCGCCACCGAACAGACCGAGGAGTCCCAGACTCGGCTCGAGAACCTGCAGGAATTCGTCGGCGCCCTCGCCGAGTTCTCCGAGGACAACCCCGAGCAGACCCTCGCCGACTACCTCGAGCAGGTCAGCCTCGCCAGCGACAGCGACGACAAGCACGACCAGGCCCGCAGCGTCCGCCTGATGACGATCCACAGCGCCAAGGGCCTCGAGTTCACCCGCGTCATCCTCACCGGCATGGAGGAGGGCGTGTTCCCCCACGGCCGCTCGCTGCAGGACCCCGCGCAGATGGAGGAGGAGCGCCGCCTCGCCTACGTCGCCGTGACCCGCGCCCGCCGCGACCTCCTCATCACCCACGCCGCTCGCCGCACCCTCTACGGCCAGACCCAGGTCAACGACCCGTCCCGCTTCCTCCGCGACCTCCCGGCCACCGCCAGCGACCGCGGTGGCCGACGCCCCACTTCCGGGCTGAGCCACGCCCCTCCGCCCGAGCCCACGTGGAACAGCGACATCGTCTACGACCTCGGCGAGGAGCGTGAGACGACCCCGTCGCGCCGCGTCGCCGCCTCCCCGCAATATCCCCAGCAGCCGCAACGCGGCACCCCGCAGCGCCGCCGCCCCGCCGCCCACGACGACGGCGTCCCGCTGTTCATCGGCATGCACTTTCGCCACCAGAAATTCGGCGCCGGCGAGCTGGTCGGCTGGGACGGCCACGGCGCCGACCTCAAGCTGCAGCTGCGCTTCTCGGGCAAGGTGATGACGATCCTCGCGCGCTTCTGCGAGCCGCTGTGATCGCCGCGACCCTCGCCACGCACCGCGTCCACGTCGCCCGCACCACGTCCGCGTCGCCCGCATTGTCCGTGTCGCCGGCAATGTCCGCGTCGCTGATGCTGGCCGACGCAGGCGCCTGTGTTACCGTGCCCGCGCCATGCATCGCCTCCTCGTCCCGGCCCTGTTCGCCTCCCTCCTGGCCCTCGCCTGTGACAAGGGCGCACCGCCGCCCGGCTCCGGCTCCGGCGTCACCGGCGGCGCCGGCCCTGGCACCAGCCCTGGCACCCCCAGCACCCCCAACGACCCACCACCCACGGACCCGCCGCCCGTCAACCCGCCCGGCGGCCCCGCCTGCGGCGAGAAGACCTGCGCCGCCGACGAGGAGTGCATCTCCTACTACGGCGTCGCCGGCCCCGCCGGCCCCAAGTTCCAGGAGTGCGGCATCCGCTGCAAGCCCGGCTCCGGCAGCGGTGGCTGCCCCGCTGGCAAGTCCTGCACGACCATCGCCGACGGCCCCGGCTCGGTCTGCCGCTGACGGCCGTCGCGCCGCGGCCCTGCCGCATTCGGCCGGATTCAGCCGTATTCGGTCGTGGGCGGCCGCCACTTCGCCGTATTCGGCCACGCGCCAATTCGCTACTCTGGCCGAACGCCCGCCATGAAGCCCCACGCCCTGCTCGCCCTCGCCTTCGCCGCCCTCACCGCCTGCAACGACGGCCCCGACAAGGGCACGAGCAGCAGCACCACCACCAGCGGCGGCGCCTGGGCGGTCGGTGAGCGCGGCGCGATGGTCCGCCTCGACCCCTCCGGCGAGGTCGCCTACTACCCGATCGATCTCGGCGACGACCTGCGAGCGATCGCCTGCCGCGGTGCCGCCCAGGCCGTGGTCGTCGGCGCCGCCGGGGTCGTGCTCACCACCCGCGACGCCGGCGCCTCCTGGCAGCACATCGACATCGGCGGCGCCGCCGAGCTGCGAGCCGTCGCGCTCTCCGAGGGCCACGTCGGCTACATCGTCGGCGACGGCGTCGCCCTGCGCTCCCTCGACGACAGCCGCAGCTGGGAGCCGCTCGCCTTCGCCGCCCACGATTGGAGCGCCGTCGCGACCACCGCGACCGGCACCACCGCGCTGCTGACCACCGCCGCCGGGCAGATCTTCCGCCTCGAGGACACCACCCTGACCGAGGTCCACCGCGGCGACGGCAGCCTGCTCACCGGCGTCGCCGTCACACCGGACGGCCTGCACGCCGTCGCCGTCGGCCAGTCCGGCCTGCTCCTGCGCAGCGACGACGCCGGCCTCACCTGGCACGCCGAGCTCCCGGCCACCACCCGTGACCTCCACGCCGTCCGCATCGCCAGCGACGCCAGCCTGGTCCTCGCGGTCGGCCAGGCCGGCGCAGTCGTCCGCATCGGCCAGGACGACACCGCGGTGAGCGAGCTCCTCGACCCCGCCCTCTCGCTACGCGCGCTCCACCTGTCGCAGACCCACGGCCACGCCGTCGGCGACGACGGCGTCATGTTCACGACCCACGACCAGGGCCGCAGCTGGGAGCCGATCGCCCTCGGCCTCGAACACGACCTGCTCGGCCTCGACGACCTCCACGGCGAGCCCCACCTGTGAGCACCCGCCGCGCGCTGCTCCGCCTGCTCGCCGGCAGCGGCGCGTTCGCGGCCTGCCGACCTGACCTTTCGGACCTGCCCTCCGGGACAGATCGCTGGCGCCCCTACGCCGCCGGCCTCGCCGACCTCCTGGTCGTCGGCGGCACGATCTGGACCATGGACCCCGATCGCCCCGAGGTCACCGCCCTCGCCGCCCGCGACGGCCGCGTCATCGCGATCGGCGAGCCCGGCGACCTGATCCACCTGCACAGCCCACGCACCCGCGTCCTCGACCTCGGCGGCGGCCTCGCGGTCCCCGGCCTCACCGACGCCCACGCCCACCTCATCGGCCTCGGCGCCGTGCTCGAGGAGGTCGACCTCCGCGGCGCCACGTCGATCGACGAGGTCGTCGCCCGCGTCCAGCGCTCCGCCCCGCCGGACGGCTGGGTGCTCGGCCGCGGCTGGGACCAGAACCTCTGGCCCGGCGCCGCGATGCCCACCCACGACCCCCTGAGCGCCGCCTTCCCCGACCGCCCGGTGTGGCTGCGCCGCGTCGACGGCCACGCCGGCTGGGCCAACCGCGCCGCCCTCACCGCCGCCGGCATCACCGCCAGCACCACCGCCCCCCAGGGCGGCGAGCTCCCGCTGCAGGGCGGCCCCCGCGGACGCGAACCCACCGGCCTGCTCGTCGACACCGCGATGGACCTCATCCCGGTCCCCCGCCCCGACCGCGACGCCCTCCGCCGCCGCGTCCTCGCGGCCCAGGCCCGCGTGCTCCCGCTCGGCCTCACCGGCGTGCACGAGATGGGCGTCAGCCAGGACGGCGACGCCACCCTCCGCGCCCTCGCGGCCGCCGGCGAGCTGCAGCTGCGCCTCACCGCCTACGCCGACGAAGATTGGTTCGTCCGCCAGCTCCAATTCAACCTGCCCAAAAGGCCAGGTCACGATCCGCGCTACACCCTGGTCGGCGTCAAGCTCTACGTCGACGGCGCCCTCGGCAGCCGCGGCGCCGCCCTGCTCGCGCCTTACGACGACCGCCCCGGCCACCGCGGCGCCCTCCAGCACACCCCCGCGCAGCTGCGCTCGCTCGTGCAGCTGGCGACCCGCAGCGGCTGGCAGGTCGCCGCCCACGCGATCGGCGACCGGGCGATCCGCGAGCTGCTGGACACGCTCACGACGCTGCCCCGCCAGGCCGACCCGCGCCTTCGGGTCGAGCACGCGCAGATCGTCGACCTCGCCGACATCCCCCGCTTCGCCCAGCTCGGCGCCGTCGCCAGCATGCAGCCCACCCACGCCACCAGCGACATGCCCTGGGTCCCCGCCCGCATCGGCAGCGCCCGCCTCCCCGGCGCCTACGCCTGGCGCAGATTTCTCGACGCGGGGGTCCCCCTCGCGCTCGGCAGCGACTTCCCGGTCGAGCTGCCAAACCCCACCCACGGCCTCCACGCCGCCATCACCCGCCAGGACGCCCACGGCCAACCCCGCGGCGGCTGGCTCCCCGACCAGCGCCTCAGCCTGTGGCAGGCCGTCGCCGGCTTCACCACGGGCGCTGCCTTCGCCGCCCGCCAGGAAGATTGGCGCGGCCGCCTCACCCCCGGCATGGCCGCCGACCTCACCTGCTTCCGCGACGACCTCCGCGAACTCGCCCCACTCGCCATCCGCGACGCCCCCGTCCTGGCGACGGTCATCGCCGGCCGCGTCGTGTGGGAGTGACCGATGGTCACCACACCACGCCGCGCTCGCTTGCGGCTTGGTCACCCGGGCCTCGCCGCGCTCGTACCACGACCTCGCCGCGCTCGCTGGCGGCTGCCTGCCGGGACCGATGGTGTTCCGCCGCCCAGCATGGTCCACTGACGCTCATCTGAGCTGTGGTCGTGATTGGGCAGCGCATCATCGCGGCGCTCGAGCGCCGGGTCCCGGAGGTCCTGCGTGGCGACCTCGACACTCGTCGTCGCTCGATGATGGCGCTCGGCGTCGCCTACACGATCGCCGGCTTCTGCGTCCCGCTCGCCGGCCTGATCTTCGTGCTCGTCGGCCACGATGACCGCCTGATCGGCAGCATCAACACCCTGCTCACCGCCGGCCTCGCGCTCGCCACCGGACCGCTGCTGCGCCGCGCCGGCCTGGTCTGGGCCACCAGCTGGCTCGCCGCGCTGCTGTTCGCGGGCGCCGTGTACGCCCTGTACATGGGCGGCGGGGTCCTGTCCGCCTTCGTCCAGCTGTTCGCCGTCATCGCCGTGCTGACCACGATGATCGCCGGCCGCAACGCCGGCATCGTCTGGGCCGGCCTCGGCGTCGCCGCCGTGCTCACGATCTACCTCACTGGCGACACCCAAGAGCTCATCGGCGACCTCCTGCGCATCCGCAACCCGGACCTGCTCGCGGCGAGCACCGCGATCACGATCATCGTCGTCCTCACCATCTTCGCCGTGCTCTCCGAGGCGACCAAGCGCGAGGCGATCGTCCAGATCGCCGCCGCCACCCATCGCCTCGAGACCCTCGTCCAGGAGGAGCAGCGCGCCCGTGACCTCGCCTCCGAGGCCGTCGCCGCCAACGCCGCCAAGTCGGCCTTCCTCGCCACCATGAGCCACGAGCTGCGCACGCCGCTCAACATCATCCTCGGCTACAGCGAGCTCGCCCTCGAGCACCTCGAGGCGCGCGGCGACGACGACACCGCCGAGGATCTGCGCCGGGTCCACGACGCCGGCAAGCACCTGCTCGGCCTCATCAGCGACGTCCTCGATCTCAGCCGCATCGAGGCCGACCGCCTCGAGCTCGCCCACGAGGCCTTCGACCTCGACGCGATGATCCGCGAGGTCCGGCTCGGCTTCCTCCCGCTCGCCCTGCGCAACGAGGACGAGCTGCTCAGCGAGGTCCCGCCCGGCCTCGTCGTCGCCGGCCTCGACCACACCCGCGTGCGCCAGGTCCTCCTCAACCTGGTCAGCAACGCGATCAAGTTCACCCGCGGCGGCCAGGTCCGCATCACCGCCCGCCGCAGCGACGACGAGCGGGGCGTCGAGATCGAGGTGCGCGACACCGGCATCGGCATCCCCGCCGACAAGCTGGCCGTCATCTTCCTGCCCTTCACCCAGGTCGACCCGACGACCACCCGCCGCTATGAGGGCAGCGGCCTCGGCCTGGCGATCTCACGCCGCCTCTGCGAGCTGATGGGCGGCTCCCTCTCCGTCGCCTCGACCCCCGGCCGCGGCAGCAGCTTCACGCTCCGCCTGCCCTGCAGCTGAGCGACGAGCTCGCGGCGCGCAAGCCCGTGACGGACGCCGCCGGTTCGCGCGACACTCACCCCCACATGCCGATCCACGCCCCCGGACCGCGCCCCTTGCCCGTGCTCGGCACCCTGCTGCACCTGCGCCGCCGCGGCCTGCTGCTGACCCACCTCCGCGACTGGCGGCGCCACGGCGACATCGTCGCCTACCGCTTCGGCCCCGTCCCCGGCCTCGCCCTCGCCCACCCCGAGGCGCTCCGCCACGTCTACATCAAACACCGGACCAACTACATCAAGGGCCTCGGCGTCGAGTCGCTGCGCTGGCTCACCGGCCAGGGCCTCTTCACCGCCGACGGCACCCTCTGGCAGAGCCAGCGCCGCATGATGGCGCCGCACTTCACCGTCGCGGCCACCCGCAACTACGCCCCCGCGATGCTCGCCGCGATCGCCGAGGTCGTCGCCCGCATCCAGGCCCGCCCCACCGGCGCCATCTTCGACATGCAGTTCGAGATGATGCGCTTCACCATGGATGTCATCTGCCGCACCATGTTCTCGATGAGCGTCGCCGACGGCGCCAGCCGCCTCAGCGACGCCATCACCGAGACCCTCCACTGGGTCGGCGTCCGCGGCCTCCAGCTGCTCCGCCTCAGCCCCCGCGTGCCCACGCCGGCCAACCGCCGCTTCGTCCGCGCCCTCGCCCAGCTCGACGAATTCCTCCACGGCCTCATCCGCGCCCGCACCGACAGCGGCGAGCTCGGCCAGCGCGGCGACCTCCTCGACCTGCTCCTCCAGGCCACCGACCCCGAGTCCGGCCGCGGCATGTCGCACCAGCAGCTGCGCGACGAGCTCGTCACCGTGTTCCTCGCCGGCCACGAGACCACCGCCGTGGCCCTGACCTGGACCTGGGCCCTGCTCGCCCAGCATCGCTTCGCCCGCGATCAGCTCGACGCCGAGCTCGCCCAGGTGCTCGCCGGCCGCGACCCGAACGTCGCCGACCTGCCCGCGCTCGGCCACACCCGCCGCGTCCTCGACGAGAGCCTGCGCCTCTACCCGCCGGTGTGGGTCAACCCGCGCTTCGCCGTCGCCGCCGACGAGATCGAGGGCGTCCCGCTCGCGGCCAACACGGTCATCATGCCGATGATCTACGCCGTCCACCGCCACCCCGACTTCTGGCCCGACCCCGAGCGCTTCGACCCCGAACGCTTCACCGCCGCCGCCACCCACGCCCGCCACCCCTGCGCCTACCTGCCCTTTGGGGCAGGTCCCCGCGTCTGCCTCGGCATGAACTTCGCCGTCCAGGAGATGGTCCTGCTCATCGCCACCCTGGCCCAGCGCTTCCACTTCTCCCTCGCCCCCGGCCAACAACTCGACATCGACCCCCACGCCGGCACCCTGCGCGCCCGCGACCCCCTCCACCTCCGCGTCGAACACCGCTCCGGCGGGTAGGCTTATGGAGGCCATCCCGAAGCCCTAAATTTCCTTGGCGCCTTCGTCCGCCGGCAGATCGGGCCCGATTGAGTCCGACGGGCCTGCCTGGCCCGCTCAGCGCTCGTCGTCGGCCAGCGGCGCCTCGTCGGGCACCAGCTGCAACGCCAGCCGCGTCTCCCCGCGCTGCACCTGCAACGTCAGTGGCGCACCCACGCCGCTGACGCGGCCGAGGTAGGCCAGGTCGGAGACCCGCCGCACCGGCACTTCATTGACGGTGAGGATCACGTCGCCGGGTCGCAGCCCGCTCGCCGCCGCGGGGCCCGCCGGCGCCAGCTTCAACACCCGCACCGCCGGTCGATCGTCGAGCTCGCCGACCTCGAGCCCGAGCCGCGCGTGACGGAAGCGGCCGTGCGCCCACACCTCCTGCAAGAACTTGCGAGCCATCGCCGCCGGCACCGCGAAGGCGACCCCCTGACCGTCGCTGCGGACCGCGGTCGTCAAGCCCAGCACCTCGCCGCGCAGGTCGACCAGCGGCCCGCCCGAGTTGCCGACGTTGATCGACGCGTCAGTCTGGATGAAGCTCCACACGCCCTCGGGGTCGAGGCTCTCGGGGCGACCGAGGTCCTCGTGATCGCGGCCGAGGCCGGAGATCACCCCCACCGTCACCGTGTCGCCGAGGCCGAAGGGGTTGCCGATCGCCATGACCCACTCGCCTGTCCGCGGCCGCCGCTCGCTCAGCGTCACCACCGTCCGCTCCGTCTCCGCGATCTCCGGGGCCAGCAGCGCGAGGTCGAGGCGGGGGTCGCCGTGGACCAGCCGCGCCGCCACCCGCACGCCGTCGGCGTACTCGATAGCGAAGCTCGCCGCGTCGGCGATCACGTGGTGGTTGGTCAACACCTGACCATCCGCGCGCACGACCATCCCGCTGCCCACCCCGCGGCGCCTTCGCCCGACCTTGTCCTCCGGGCTCAGCACCGACACCACGCCGACCACCGCCGGATTCACGCGCGCCGCCAGCTCCGCGAAGTCCGGCACCACCGGCGCCGGCATCACCGCCGGCGGTTGATGCACGACCGCGACGATCGCCTCCGCGGCCGGCTCCGGCTCGGCGGGCCGACACGCGACCAGCAGCAGCCAAAGCCGCAGCATTGGCCGCAGCGCGAACTGCAGCCCGCGCTCACTCCGACTTCGCGTCGTCCGCGTCGTCCGCGTCGTCGTCGTCGTCGTCGTCGTCGTCGTCGTCGTCCACGTCATCGTCATCGTCCGCGCTCAAGATCGGCACGTCGGTGCGACGCGGGAACGACGGAGGCGCCGGCGCGGCCCCCTCGCCGCGGCCCGGCTTGCCCTCGCCGTCGTCGTCCATGCTGCTCAGCGGCGCGATGTTCTCGGCCATGTCGGGCAGCGAACGGAGGTACTCGTCGTACTTCTCCTTGGTCACGTTCCCGGCGCGGATGTTGCGGCGGATGGTCCGCAGGTCGAAGAGCCGTTCAAATTGGCGCGAGATAACCATGGGCGGCAGACCTTGTAGACCAGCCGCACGCGCCCGTCAAACGCGCCGCAAGTGGCCATGGAAGGGGCCTTCCGGGCAGGCGTACGCGGGCGCGCGACCCGCGACGGCGAGTCAGCTCACATCTCCCGCGTCGCCTGCGAGACCTTCGCGCCGGGTCATGAAGCTCGGACGCGACGGAATAGCGGCGCACGGGACACGGTTCCTGAGCGCCGCGCATATACTCTCGCCCGCCGCGGGCCGCTCCATTCTTGGCCGCCTGCGTCGCGCGACCCCACGACCTGAGAGCCAACGCCCATGAGCATCGGAGCCTACGATATCCGCGTCGTCAACGACATGGTGGAGCGCGAGAGCGCCTTCGTCGAACGCCTCATGACCGAGGTCCACAAGGTGGTCGTGGGCCAGGACGAGATGATCGAGCGCGTCTTCATGGGCCTCCTGTGCGGCGGCCACGTGCTCCTCGAGGGCGCGCCCGGCCTCGCCAAGACCCTGACCGTCAGCACCCTCGCGCGCGCCCTGAAGATGGACTTCAAGCGCGTCCAGTTCACGCCGGACCTGCTGCCCTCGGACGTCCTCGGCACGGTGATCTACAACCACCAGTCCGGCACCTTCACCAACCGCCGCGGCCCCGTGTTCACCAACCTCCTGCTCGCCGACGAGATCAACCGCGCCCCCGCGAAGGTCCAGAGCGCGCTGCTCGAGGCGATGGCCGAGCGCCAGGTGACGATCGGCGACACCAGCTACCCGCTGCCGCGCCCCTTCCTGGTCCTCGCCACCCAGAACCCGATCGAGCAGGAGGGCACCTACACCCTCCCCGAGGCCCAGCTCGACCGCTTCATGTTCAAGATCAAGGTCTCCTACCCGACGGCCGAGCAGGAGCTCCTGATCATGCAGCGCGTCGGCGCCGCGCCGCACGGCAGCACGACCGACGTGAAGGCCGTCATCGGCCCCGAAGATCTGGTCGCCGTGCAGCAGACGATCGACCGCATGATCGTCGAGCCGCCGATCCAGAAGTACATCGTCGACGTCGTCACCGCGACCCGCACCCCCGCCGCCGTCGGCCTCGAGACCCTCACCCCCTTCATCGACTTCGGCGCCTCGCCGCGCGCCAGCATCGCCCTGTTCCAGGCCGCCCGCGCCCACGCCTTCATGCGCCACCGCGGCTACGTCAGCCCCGAGGACATCAAGGCCGTCGCCCCCGACATCCTCCGCCACCGCATCATCCTCAGCTACGAGGCCGAGGCCGAGGGCGAGACGGTCGAGCACATCGTCCGCAAGATCTTGGAGCACGTCCAGGTCCCCTGAGCCCGCCGCGATGGCCCGCCCCACCGCCGATAGCCGCGCGGAGCAAGCCCGCGAGGAAGCCAAGGCCCGCACGGCCCAGCTGCTGCGGGAGATCCGTCGCATCGAGATCCAGACCTCGCGCCTGGTCAACCAGCACCTCGCCGGCTCCTATCAGTCGGTCTTCAAGGGCCAGGGCGTGGCCTTCTCGGAGGTCCGCCAGTACACCCCCGGCGACGACGTGCGCACGATCGACTGGAACGTCACCGCCCGCACCGGCGAGCCGCACGTCAAGCTGTTCGCCGAGGAGCGCGAGCTGACCGTCATGCTCGTCGTCGACATGTCCGCCAGCCTCGACCTCGGCAGCCGCGACTTCGACAAGCGCAGCCTGGTCGCCCGCCTCGCCGCGACCTTCGCCTTCTCCGCGATCCGCAACAACGACCGCGTCGGCCTGATCGGCTTCACCGACGAGGTCGAGGTGTTCGTCCCGCCCCGCAGCGGCCGCAAGCACGTGCTCGCCGTGGTCCAGCAGCTGCTCACCCACGAGACCCGCCGCCGCGGCACCCGGGCCGCCGCCGGCCTCGAGTACCTGGCCCGCCTGGCCCGCGGCCACACCGTGGCGATCCTCATCTCCGACTTCGTCGACGTGCTCCCCGACGAGCCCGCCCGCCAGGACGAGGCCCACGCCTTCGAGCACGCCCTCAAGGTCGTCCGCCGCCGCCACGACCTCATCCCGATAAGAGTCGAGGACCCCGTCGAGCTCGAGCTCCCAGCCCTCGGCCTCGTCGCCTTCGAGGACCTCGAGCTCCTCGGCCTCGGCGGCGAGCACTTCATCGACCTGAGCCCGCGCCGCGCCGCCCGCTACCGCAAGCAGGTCGCCGCCGAGCGCGAGCGCGTCGACGCCCTCCTGCGCAAGCTGCGGCTCGACGGCATGTCGATCCGCTGCGGCGACGACTGGCAAAAGCCCCTCGTCCACTTCTTCGCCCGGCGAGCCCGGAGGATGCGCCGATGACCGCCTCCCTGACCCTGCTAGCGATCCTCCTGGCCGCGCCTGTCCCCACGGACAGCCCGCCCGCGCCTGTCGCGGACAGCCAGCCTGTCCCCACGGACAGCCCGTCCGCAGCGGTCCCCACGGACAGCCAGCCTGTCCCCACGGACAGCCCGTCCGCAGCTGTCCCCACGGACAGCCAACCTGTCCCCACGGACAGCCCGTCCGCGCCCGTCCCCACGGACAGCCCGCCCGCGCCCGTCCCCGTCGCGCCGGGCCCCGCAGCCGCCGCACCTGTCCCCGCGGACAGCCCGCCCGCCGTCGACGGCCCCGTCGCCGTGACCGCCAAGATCTCCCCCGACCCCTCGCAGGTCGGCGACCTGCTCAAGTTAGAGCTCACCGCCGCCTACCCGGCCGGCTACACCGTCAACCTCCCGCTCGGCCTCGTGCTCGACCCGCTGCACCTGGTCTCGGTCGACGAGGCCGAGCCCGAGTCGACCGGCCAGGGCTTCCGCAAGGTGTTCACGATCACCGCGCAGCACTTCGCGGTCGGCGAGGCCCGCGTGCCCGCCTTCCCGCTCACCTACCTCGGCCCCGACGGCGCCGTGCAGACCGTCCAGGTCCCGCCCACGCCCTTCACGGTCAGCAGCCTGCTGGCCAACGAGCCCGACCCGAAGCGTCAGCTCGAGGACCCGCCCGTCTCGCTCGAGTACCCCAACCGCCGCGCCGAGATCATCATCTACAGCGCCGCCGCGGCGCTGCTGGTCGGCCTGGTCGGCGGCCTGCTGTTCGCCCGCTGGCGCCGACGCCCGCGCCCGGTGGTCCTGCCGCCGCCGGTCCCGGCCCACGTCGTCGCCTACCAGCAACTCGACGATCTGCAGAAGGCCGAGCTGGTGGCCCGCGGCGCCTACCAGGACTACTACCTGCAGCTCACCGAGATCGCCAAGGGGTACATCGAGGGCCGCTTCGGCATCGACGCCCTCGACCGCACCACCGACGAGCTGCGCCGCGCCCTCGAGCAGGCCGCGGCCCAGATCGCCCCGCTGAAGCCGACCGAGCTGGTCCGCTTCCTTCAGGCCTGCGACCTCGTCAAGTTCGCCCGCTTCGCCCCGCCCGGCGAGGAGGCGACCGCCGCCCTCGAGGAGGTGCGCAAGATGGTCGACGCCACCGTCCCCAGCGCCAAAGCTGACCCGAAGGACAGCGACGATAAACCTGGCCCGAAGGACAGCTCGCCGCCCGAGACCAAGCCGGAGGTCGCCGCGTGAGATCGCTGCTCCCCATCCTCGGCTTCGCCCTCGCCGCCCTCGCCCTCGCCCTCGGCGGCGTCGCCCTCGTCGTCGGTCAGGACCTGCGCTTCATCGTCCTCGACAACCCCTGGTGGCTGCTCACCGCCATCATCCCACTGCTCGCCCTGGCCGTGCGCGCTGGCCTCACGCCGCGTCCGCCGACCATGCAGTTCTCGCGCACCCGCTCGGCCCGCAGCCTCGGCCCCGGCCTGGCCGCGCGCCTGGCCCACCTCCCGGACGGCATGCGCCTGGCCGCGGCGCTGCTGCTGGCCTTCGCCCTGGCCCGCCCGCAGTCGAGCCGCCTCACCGACCGCGTCGAGCACGAGGGCATCGACATCGCCATCGCCCTCGACCTCAGCGAGTCGATGGAGGCCGACGACCTGTTCCCCAACCGCCTCGAGGCCGCCAAGGAGGTCATCGACCAGTTCATCGCCCGCCGCCCGCACGACCGCATCGGCATGGTGGCCTTCGGCGCCCACGCGTCCACGGTGTCGCCGCTGACCGTCGACCACGGCGTCCTGCGCCAGCTGGTCCGTCGCCTGCAACTCGGCAGCCTCGACGGCTCCAAGACGGCGATCGGCGCTGGCCTCGGCCTCGCGCTCAACCGCCTCAAGGAGTCCGACGCCGCCACCCAGGTGCTCGTGCTCCTCACCGACGGCGTCCACAACGCGGAGGGCATCGACCCCGACTCCGCCGCCGCCGAGGCCAAGGAGCGCGGCATCGCCGTCTACACGGTGCTCATCGGTCGCCACGCCAGCGGCCAGAGCGTCGACCCCGGCCGCCTCGAGCGCATCGCCGGCCTCACCGGCGGCTACGCCTACACCGCCGAGGACCAGCAGGCGCTGGTCACCACCTTCCAGGACTTGCTCGACAAGCTCGAGCGCTCGACCATCGCCGGCGAGCACGTGCGCGCCGAGCTGTTCTTCCTGTTCCTGTGGCCGGCCCTGCTGCTGCTGCTCGCCGACGTCCTGCTGCGCTCGACCCGGCTGCGGAGGTTCCCATGATCTTCGCCCCTGTTCCTGCGAGTGCTCCGCGGCAGCACCCACTCGCTCCCCGGCTGCGGAGGTTCCCATGATCTTCGCCCCTGCTCCTGCCCCTGCTCCTGGCCCCAACGACCTCGCCGCGGCTGTCGCCTCGGTGCCCGCGCCCGACACCGTGCGCACCCTGTTCGACACCCTCGTGCTCGGCCGCGGCGACCTGCTGTGGCTGCTCGTGCTCGTGCCGCTGGTAGCAGCCGGCTACGTCTGGGCCACGCGTCAGCGCCGGGCCGGCTTCGCCCGCCTCGGCAACCCCACCCTGGTCCAGCGCCTGGTCACCAGCGTGCACCGCGGCAACCGCCTCCTCATCGCCGTCGTCACCACCATCGCCGCCCTGTTCCTGGTCGGCGCGCTGATGCGACCGCAGTACGGCGGCACCACTCGCATCGTCCCGGTCGGGGGCCTCGATGTGGTGCTCGTCGTCGACTACAGCAAGTCGATGCTCGCCAAGGACGTCTACCCGTCGCGCAGCGAGCGGCTCGCCGCCGAGCTGCGCCGTTTCCTCGACGAGGCCGAGCACCGCGGCGACCAGGTCGGCCTGGTCGTGTTCGCCGGCGCCGCGCGGGGCCTGCCGGTCAGCCGCGACACCCGCGTGCTGAAGCTCTACCTCGACAAGGCCGACCCGCGGACCGAGAACCCCGGTGGCACCGCGATCGGCAAGGCGCTCAAGCTGGCCCTGCAGTACCTCGTCGACGCCCGTCAGGCCGGCCAGAACGCCGTCAAGGAGCGCAGCATCGACGGCCCGCCGCCGCCCGAGGCCGACCAGGTGATCATCCTCCTGACCGACGGCGAGGACACCAGCTCGCGCCCCAACGAGATGGCCGCCGAGGCGGCCAAGCTCGGCATCCGCATCTACACCGTCGGCATCGGCTCCAAGTCGGGCGAGCCGATCCAGAAGTTCGACGCCAAGGGCCAGCCCGACGGCTACCAGACCGACGAGAAGGGCAACTACCTCATGACCCGCGTCGACGAGGCGGGCCTGAAGAAGCTCTCCGAGACCACCGGCGGCGAGTACGTGCTCGTCGAGCCCGAGCGCTTCGGCCTCGACGCCGTCTCCGAGTGGGTCCGCGACCTCACCCGCGGGCAGCGGGCCGACACGGTGACGCTCGACCGCGAGGAGGGCTACCCCTTCCTGGTCGCCCCCGCGTTGCTGCTGCTCGCGCTGTCGCTGGCCCTGGGTGAGCGCAGGAGGCCGTCATGATGATCTCCAGCAAGACGATGCTCGGGCTGCTGGCCGCCGGCTGGCTCGCGGAGGCGCTCGCCTCGACCCACGGCGACATCGACGCCGGCGTCGCCGCCTACAACGCCGGCGACAGCGAGGCCGCCCTCACCAGCTACGCCGCCGCCGAGGCCGACCTCGGCGAGCGCCCGGAGATCCACTTTGACAAGGGCCTCGCGCTGCTCGCCAAGGACGACAAGGAGGGCGCCCGCAAGGCCTTCGAGCACGGCACCGAATCCGAGTTCTCCGCCGTCCACGCCAGCGCCGAGTACGAGCTCGGCAACCTCGAGCTCGACGCCGAGGCCTTCGACGCCGCCATCGAGCGCTACACCAAGTGCCTCAAGCTCCGCCCCGACCACGCCAACGCCAAGTGGAACCTCGAGCTCGCCCTCCTGAAGAAGAAGCAGAAGGAAGAGGAGGAGGAGAAGAAAAAGAAAGAAGACGAGAGAAGAAGGACGAAGAGAAGAAGGACGAAGAGAAGAAGGACGAAGAGAAGAAGGACGAAGAGAAGAAGGACGAGGAGAAGAAGGACGAAGAGAAGAAGGACGAGGAGAAGAAGGACGAAGAGAAGAAGGACGAGCAGAAGAAGGACGAGCAGAAGAAGGACGAGCAGAAGGGCGAGCAGCCGCAGCCGCAGCCGCAGCCGCTCGACCGCGCCGACCTCGACAAGGCGCTCGAGCAGCTCGACGCCGAGGACCAGTTTCAGCTCGGGCGCCCGCAGGGCCGGCAGGTGCCGGTGGAGAAGGACTGGTGAGATGGGCGGACGTCGTCGCTTCTTGAGCGGGCTCGCGGCCCTCGGCGCGCTGGGCCTGCTCGCGCGGACGGTTCACGCCGCGGACCGGGTGACCGTGGCCGTCGAGCTCGACCGCAGCAGCACGCAGGTCGGCGAGGCCGTCGAGCTGACGATCCAGGTCGAGCGGGTCGGCGAGGGCAGGGGCATCCCCGATCCGGTGCTGCCCGACTTCGCCGCGCTCGGCATCACGATCGCCGGCGAACCCTCGACCTTCCGCGGCTTCACCTCGATGAACATCAACGGCGTGAGCCAGTCGCGGATCACCCAGACCTACAGCTACACCCTGATCCCCGGCAAGCCCGGCAAGTTCTCGTTGCCGGTGCACGTGATGAACGGCGCCGTGAAGATCAACGCGATCCGCACGCCGGTGCTCGAGGTCACCGGCACCGCCACGGCCACGGCCCCGCCGATCGCCGGCGGCAGCGGCGACCCCACCGAGGCCCAGGGCGACATATTCCTGTGGAGCCGCCTCGACAAGCCGCGGGTCTACGTCGGCGAGCAGCTGATCTACGCGCTCGAGGTCTACGAGCGGCTGCCCTTCCCCAACATCCAGCTGCGCGCGCTGCCCGGCTTCCCCGACTTCTGGAGCGTCGAGCTGCAGGACGGCGAGATGCGCACTGAGAGCGTCGCCGGTGTGCCCTACCGCGTGCACCCGGGCCTGCGTCGGGCCCTGTTCCCGCAGCGCGCCGGCACCCTCACGATCTCCGCGCCCGAGGTCGGCGTCGGCATGCGCCGCCGCGTCGGCGGTCGCGCGACCACCGTCGAGGTCCTGCCGCTGCCGAGCGAGGGCCGTCCCGCCGGCTTCTCGGCCAACAATGTCGGCGTGTACACGATCGCCGCCAAGGTCGACCGCGCCAAGGTGAAGCAGGGCGAGCCCTTCACGCTCACGCTGACGATCACCGGTACCGGCAACATCCGCGTCATCGACCCCGGCGCCTGGCCCGAGCTCGACGGCATGCGCCGCTACGACCCCAAGCTGGAGACCCGCCAGAACGTCGGCGCTCCGGTCGGCGGCGCCCAGATCTACGAGTTCCTCGTCATCCCCGAGCGGGCCGGCTCGTTGCAGGTCCCGCCGCACAGCTTCAGCTTCTTCGACCCGGCCGCGGCCCGCTATCAGACCGTCAGCACCCAGGCGATCGAGATCACGGTGACCGGCGACGCCAACGCGCCGGCCCCGAGCGAGGCGAAGACCGATACCCCCGCGCCGGGCAAGGCAGCGACGGTCCGCGACGACGGCCTGCTCGCGCCGCTCATCACCCCCGACGCGCTGCCGCGGGTCGCCGTGGAGAGCTCGTGGCTGACCCCGCGACGCTTCACGACCGGCATGATCGCCGCTCCCGTGGCGCTCGGCGTCGGCGGGCTCGCGCGCCTGCTGTGGCGCCGCATTGGCCCCGACGAACGCTCGCGCGCCAGCGCGGCCCGGGCCCTGCGTCAACGCGGCCTCGTCGCCCAGGCCGAGCGCGGCGTGGCCTCCGGCGAGGGCTTCTACAACGCGCTCTCGCAGCTGCTGCAGGCCCTCGCGGTCGAGCGGGCCGGCTCCGAGGGCCAGGGCCTGCCGCGGCGCGCCCTGCTCGAGCTGCTCGCACGCAAGGGCGTCTCCGCGGACGATCTCCGGCGCCTCGGCGAGCTGCTCGACCGCTCCGACGCCGCCCGCTTCGGCGCCGCCAGCGAGGCCGCCAGCGACCGCAAGGCCGCCCTCGACGACGCCCTCACACTGGTTAGTCGCTCATCGCTGGCGAAGTCGGAGGCCGCGTGAGGCGCTACGCGAGCGTCCTGCTCGTGCTGTTCACGCTGGGCCAGGCCAGCGTGGCCCGGGCCGACGTGGTCGACGAAGCCTTCGTGCGCGGCAACCAGGCGGCGGCCGCAGGTGAGCTGCGGGCGGCGGTCGCCGCCTATGAAGAAGCCGAGCGCCTGCTGCCCGGGCGCAGCGCGGTGCTCTCGTTCAATCTCGGCAGCGCCTACGCGCAGCTCGGCGAGCTCGGCCTCGCGACCTACCACCTGCGTCGGGCCTTGCAGGCGCAGGCGCAGGCGAGCGACGACGTCGCCGCGGCAGCCCAGCGCAACCTCGGCATCGTGCGCCAGCGAATCGAGGTCGCGGCGGCGGCGAATGCTGCCCAGACCGACCGCCCAGAGACCTGGCGCGACGCCCTGCTGGCGGCTGTCGGCGACCCGAGCTTCGGTTGGCTGGCGCTCGCGTCAGGCTGGCTGGCGCTGCTGATGTGGTGGCTGCGCGGACGCCTCGGCGGGCGTGCGCCCGGCGGCGTGGTCGGCAGCGTGATCGGCGTGCTGGTGGCGATCTACCTGGTCGTCGGAGGGTTGCACGGCTACGCGGTGCGCGCCGAGTCGGCGGCTCCCCAGGCGATCGCGTTGCCGGCCAAGCTCGAGGTACGCGAGGGTCCCGGTAATCACCGCAAGGCGCTGTTCGTCGTGCAGGGTGGCAGTCGCCTGCGCATCGTCGATCGCGGGTCGGGCTGGCTGCGCATCCGTCTGCCGGATGGCCTCGAAGGCTGGGCGCCGCAGGCCGAGCTCGGGGAACTCAGGTCACCATGACCTTCAAGCGGACCCGCGGACGAACCCTCGAATGGGCCGCTGTCTGCTGTGGTCGTTTGCCCGGCAGTCCCTCCGATTCCCGCTGCGGCGCTCGCTAGCGCAACGACGAGATGGCCTCGCAGGCTGTCGTTGCGGCCGAAATTGGCCGTGGCGTTTTTCCTCGCGGGGGATAATGTAGTGGAATCGTGCTTGCGGTCCTCGCAACCAAGATTCGCAGCAATGGTGAGGCTTCGGTCGCAACCGCGGTCGGCAAGGCCTACGAGGGCTTCCTGATCTCGGAGCCCGTCGTTGGCCGCGGGATGGTCATCTTCCGCGACCCGAACGGCCGGCGCATGGTCACCACCGCGGTCCGACGGATCCTCACCACCGAGCAGCGCCAGCTGTTCTACGTGGAGACTGAGAACAGCGTGTATCGGATCGCGATCGTCGACCACCTGGCGGCCCGGGCGAGCACCGCGGTCGGCTGAGTCCACCCTCAGGCGGCGAACACGGCGGCGACGCTGTCGGCGTCAAGGACCCGCTCGGCCCACGCGTCGAGCTGGTCGACGTCGCTACAGGCGAGCACGCGGGCCTCGTAGGCCGCATCGACGGCGGTGAACTTGCGGCGCAGCAGCTTGAGCAGCACCTCGGCCTTGCCTGCGGCCTTGCCCTCGGTCAACCCCTCGGCCTTGCCCTCGGCCTTGCCGCCGTAGAAGTACTTGCGGACGAAGTCGCTCTGGAACTCGTAGTTGCGGGCCTGCATGACGATCTTCTCGAGGGCTGCGCGGGCGAGGTCGCCGAGGAGCGCGAGGATGAAGTCAGGATAGAGGAGGTCGCGATCGTTGTCGAGGTCGTGGCTGGCGGCGATGGCAGCCAGCGCGATGTGCTCGGCGCCGAGTTCACGGCCGTGCGCCGCGACCGAGAGCACCGCCAGCTCGGGCGAGCGGCGGGCCACCTCGTGATCGGTGATCACGGGGATCTGGTCCGGGCCCAGCACCATCGGGCGGAGCACGCTGCAGCCGCGGCCGAGGTCGATCGGCTCGGCGCACCACGCCGCGACCTGCGGATCGGGGGCGATGACCACGAGGACCACCGGACAGCCGAGCCGGACCCGCGGCCCCGCGACATAGATCGGCCAGACGCGGCGCTTGCGGGCGTCGATCTCGCTCTGCACCTCGACGACGATCACCTCGCTCGGCCGCTCTGGATCGCCGAGCATCAGCACCACGTCGGCGCGGTACTCGGCGAGGTTCAGGTCGACGAATTCGGCGGCGGTGACACGCGGAGGCAGGTGCAGCGGCAGACCCAGTGCCAGCTCGCGCTGCAGCAGATCGACGACCATCTCCGGCGCGCAGCGGACCAGCTGGACCAGAGCTTCGTGGGGCAGCTTGGGCATGCGACGGCGCCGGAGTCTAGCCAGCCACGATCGCCGGGCAAGCGCGCCGCGATCTTTCTCGGCCCGAAGCCCCGGCCATTAGCGGCGCTGATACACGTGCACCCGCAAGTACGAGCCCTGCTCGTGGCCCGGCCACACCGGGTGGTCCGGGCCCGGGCCGAGCGCGTGCACCCGGGTCCACGCGCCGGCCCTCGCGTCCAGCATCGCCGCGTCGAGCACCTCGCCGCCGAGGTGCTGCGAGCAGCTACACACCACCGCGAAGCCGCCGGCCTGCACCCGCGGCAGCAATCGTCCGAGGCTCGCCGTCATCGCCCCCGCCGCCCGGCTGACGTCCCGCGCGCTGCTCGCGACCCGCGGCGGGTCGAACACCAGCACCCCGAAGGGCCCCGCCAGCGCCGGGTCGTCGAGCGCCGCGAACATGTCGCCCTGGACCCACCTGCAGCGCTCCGCGAGCCCGCTCCGCGCCGCGTTGGCTCGCGCGCACGCGAGGGCCCGCGCGCTCTGGTCGAGCCCCACCGCGTCCACGCCGAGCGCCGCCGCGTGGATCGCGAAGCCGCCGACGTGGCAGCCGACGTCGAGCAGCCGCCCCCCGCAGCTCCGCGCCAGCTCGGCGACCAGGCGTCGGTTGTCGCGCTGGTCGAGGTAGGCGCCCGTCTTCTGCGCCGGCGGTGCCGGCACCTCGAACTGCAGCCCGTGCTCACGGAACTCGAGCCGCGCGTCGTCGCCGTGGAGCTGCTCGGCCGGCGTGAAGCCCTCGCGCTCGCCCGCCTGCGCCGGCGTCACGACGAACAGGCGACCTCGCGTGCGCGCGGCGAAGAACGCCGCGAGCTCGGCCTGACGGGCGGCCATCGCCGCGGTCGCGATCTGCAGCACCATGTCGTCGCCGTAGCGGTCGACCGTGAGGCCCGGCAGGCCGTCCCCTTCGCTGTTGACGACCCGCCACGCGGTCGTCGCCCCGTCGTCCCGCAGCCCCAGCGCATGCCGCCCGGCCAGCGCCGCATCGAGGCGGCGAAGCAGCCAGTCGGCGGGCGGCGCGGCGGCGCCGAAGCTGACGACCCGCAGCGTGATCTCCGAGTCCGGCCCGATCAGCCCCCACGCGAGCGTCTGCCCGCGGTGGTCGGTCAGCTCGGCCAGCTGCGCCGGATCTCCCGGTCCCCACACCTTGCCGACCTGACGCCGACGGACCCACGGCCCCTGGTGCGGACCGACCGGGCCCGCGTCCCGACGCAGCTCGACGCGCGTGCTCACCGGCCGCATCTACCACGCCGGCCGGCGCCGCGCTTTGCTATCTTCCCCGCCGATGCTCGCCTCCTCCGCCGCGCTGCTGGTGGCCGTCCTCGCCGCCGGACCGGGCGCGCCGCGTGGCAACCGGGTGCTGCAGAAGCAGCTCGACGAGCGCGTGTTCACCGTCGCCGCCTCGGCCCGCCTCGGCGTCCTGATCGGCAGCGGCGACGTCGTCATCCAGCCCCCGCTCGGCTTCGGCTTCGGCCTCAAGCTCGCCTATTACGCCCTCCAGCTCGGCCCGATGCGCTTCGGCTTCGCCTTCCACGGCGGCCACAGCCGCTACATGCGGGCCCGCCTCGTCACTGGTCTCGATAGCGGCGACGGACTCGCGGGCCCGACCACCCGCCGCTGGTCGGTGCTCTCGCACACCGACCTCGCCCTCGGCCCGCACTTCCAGGTGCCCGCCGGTCCGCTGCTGATCGAGTTCGGCGCTGGCGGCGGGCTCGGGGTCTCGAGCTGGCGCCGGGTCGTCGACGCCGAGCCCGCGCACGACGAGAGCACCGTCGCCTACAACGGCCTCGTGCGCGCCGACCTCAGCTTCGGCGTGCCGATCCGCAACAACCAGGGCGTCGCCCTCGGCGTCGACCTGCAGAAGTACTTCTCGCAGACCCGCGTCGTCACCGACCCGAACGCGCCCATGGGCGCCGCGCCCGACAGCGTCGTCTTCGACCTCACCCTCGCCGTCACGCTCGCCTACCAGATGTGGTTCTAAGGACATGTCCATGCAGACACTCAGCCCGCACCCCTGGCGCCGCGCCCCCGAGGGCCCCGTCGTGGCGATCGTCATGGACGGCGTCGGCATCGGCAGCGGCGACCACGGCGACGCCGTCGCCCAGGCCCGCACGCCCACCCTCGACGCCCTCCGTGGCCTGCCCTCCTTCACCAGCCTGCTCGCCCACGGCACCGCCGTCGGCATGCCCTCCGACGCCGACATGGGCAACAGCGAGGTCGGCCACAACGCCCTCGGCGCCGGCCGCATCGTCGACCAGGGTGCCAAGCTGGTCAGCGAGGCGATCGCCGCCGGCGAGCTCTACCGCGGCGGCACCTGGCACGAGGCCATCGCCACCGTCCGCGCCTCCGGCGAGCCGCTGCACTTCATCGGCCTGCTCTCGGACGGCAACGTCCACAGCCACATCGACCACCTACTCGCCCTCCTGCGCCAGGCCGCCAGCGAGGGCGTGACGAAGGCCCGCGTGCACGTCCTCGTCGACGGCCGCGACGTCCCCGGCCGCTCCGCGCTGCTCTACATCGATCGCCTCGAGCAGGTGCTCGCCGAGCTCTCGCAGTCCGGCCGCGACTACCGGATCGCCAGCGGCGGCGGGCGCATGGTCGTCACCATGGACCGCTACGAGGCCGACTGGCAGATCGTCGCCCGCGGCTGGCAGATCCACGTGCGCGGCGAGGGCCGCCGCTTCACCAGCGCCCGCGCGGCGATCGAGACCCTGTACAACGAGACCGGCCTCGACGATCAGAACCTCCCCGGCTTCGTGATCGCCGACGAGCACGGCCCGGTCGGCCCGATCCGCGACGGCGCCGCCGTGCTGCTGTTCAACTTCCGCGGCGACCGGGCCCTCGAGCTGACCCGCGCCTTCGAGGACGAGCACTTCACCGGCTTCGATCGCGGCGTCCGCCCGCGGGTGTTCTTCGCCGGCATGACGCAGTACGACGGCGACCTCAAGCTCCCGGCCCGCTACCTGGTCGCCCCGCCGGCGATCGCCGGGACCATGGGCGAGATGCTGGCCGTCAGCGGCGTCTCGCAGCTGGCGATCAGCGAGACCCACAAGTTCGGCCACGTCACCTACTTCTGGAACGGCAACCGCTCCGAGCCCTTCGACCCCGCGCTCGAGACCTACGTCGAGATCCCCTCCGACCTCACCCCGCTCGAGCAGCGCCCGTGGATGAAGGCCGCCGAGATCACCGACCGCCTGCTCGCCGAGATCGACCGCATCCACCCCCGCTTCGTCCGCCTCAACTTCGCCAACGGCGACATGGTCGGCCACACCGGTGACCTCCACGCCACGATCCTCGCCGTCGAGGCCGTCGACCTGTGCCTCGGCCGCATCCTCGCCGCCCTCCGCCGTCGCAAGGGCGTCGCCGTCGTCACCGCCGACCACGGCAACGCCGACCAGATGTTCGACCGCCGCCCCGACGGCGCCCTGCAGGTCCGCACCAGCCACACCCTCAACCGCGTCCCCTTCGTCATCGTCGACCCCCGCCAGCCCGGCGGCGGCCCTCGCCTCGCCCCACCGCCCGGCGCTGGCCTCAGCAACGTCGCCGCCACCTGCCTGGAGCTGCTCGGCCACGCCGTCCCCGAGGCCCTGCGCGCCAGCCTGCTGGCGTCGGCCCACTGAAGCCACGAAGCCACGGCCCCGCGCGCCCGCGCTCACACGCCCGCGGCTTCCCGCGGCCGACCAGCTTTGCTAATGTCCGCGCCATCTCGCCCGGAGACCGCCAAGATGACGCCTCGCCGCCCCCTGTCCACTGTCACGCTCCTCGCCCTCTCGCTGATCACCACGGCCGGCATCGCCGCCCAGGGCTGCGGTGACAAGGGCGGCTACCGCGGCGGCAAGAAGTCGAAGGCGCGCCAGTGGCTCGATGAGCCCTCGGGCGGCGAGAAGTCGGGCAACAAGTTCATCTTTTCGCAGCTCGACCTCGTGTTCGAGGTCCCCGACACCCTCTACGTGTTCAAGAACTGCGACGAGCTCGGCCACTCGCCCGAGGGCGAGGACAAGTGGGTGCCGATCCTCGCCTGCGCCTCGGGCGGCGCCTCGGCCGACCCGGACGGCGTCGGCGAGCCCGCGGCCGACGCCGACGCGATCGCCCTGACCTTCTACCTCGCGCCCAAGGGCCGCCCGATCGACGAGCGCGCCGTCGCCTACTACAACAACGCCTACAAGGAGTCGGGCCTCAAGGTCGAGGAGCTCGCCTTCAACGACGACTACTTCTACAAGACCGGCATCTACGCCAAGCTGCAGGTGATGGACGAGAGCGGCACCAACGCGGTCCGCGAGATCCAGCAGTTTATGTGGCCCGTCAACGACGTCGTCTTCATCGCCCGCATGGAGTACCCGTATGGCGACAGCCGCGCGATCGTCCAGGACTGGAAGGCGATCATGCCGTACTTCAAGACCGCCGCCGACGACAAGCCGGCCCAGTGAACGACCACCCGTGATCAAGCTGTGATCAGGCTGTGATCAGGCCGTGATCAAGCTGTGATCAGGCCGTGATCAGGGGCAGGGCCCCGCACGCAGCGAGGGATGCGGCGCCACTTCGGCGCCGTGGCCCGTTAAAGCCACCGTCTCGCAGGCTCGCAGCGTCACGCACGAGCGCGACATAGCGTTCGCGTGGCGCAGCGCCAGCGTGTGCTCGCCCGGCGCCCGCGTCCCCCGCAGCCGACCGTCGCCGTCGACCGCCAGCGGCACCCCGCCGAGCTCCGCCGTCGTGACTGGCACACCTGGCCCCGGGGCCAGGTCGGGCGTGACCACCACGGTGCCCGGCAGCGCCATGCCGAGCAGCGCCGCGCGCTCCTCCGCCGTCAAGGGCCCGGCGTCGGCCGGCGTCGCCGGCTCGTACACGCTGACGATCCGCGGCGGTTCGGCCCGCAGCGGGGCGAGCAGCTGCCGCGCCGCCGCCCGGCAGCGCCGCTCCTCCGGCCGCGCCTGCAACTCGAGCAGCAGCCCCGCGATCGCCGGGTCGCAGCCCCGCGCCCGCTCGCCCGCGGCGATCCACACCGCACAGTCCGGCCCCGGCCCGCTCGCCTCACCCGCCGCCTCCGCGCCGCAGCCCAGCAGCGCGAGGATCAGGCTGCACGCGGCCCGCATGGCGCCTCCGTTGGCCTCAGCTGGCCCACTTCGGTCGGTAGCCGCGCTCGCGCAGCGTCAGCACCTCGTGCCCATGCTCGGTCACCAGCACGGTGTGCTCGGCCTGCGCGCTCCACTTCTTGTCCTGCGTGACCGCCGTCCAGCCGTCGCCGAGCACGTCGCAGTGCTTGGTGCCGAGGTTGATCATCGGCTCGATGGTGAAGGTCATGCCCGGCTTCATGCGCAGGCCGACGCCGCGCTTGCCCACGTGCGACACCTGCGGCGGCATGTGGAACTCGCGGCCGATGCCGTGCCCGCAGAAGGCCTCGACCACCCCGTAGCCGTGGCGCTTGCCGGCGAACTCCGAGATCGCCGCGCCGATGTCCCCGATCTGCTTGCCCGGCGCGACCTCGGCGATGCCAAGCCACAGGCTCTCGCGCGTCACGTCGATCAGCTTCTCCACCTCGGGCGTGGTGCCGCCGCCGACCACGAACATGTCCGAGCAGTCGCCGAAGTAGCCGTCCAGCGTGGTCGTGATGTCGAGGTTGATGATGTCGCCGGCCTTGAGCGCCCGGTTGCCCGGGATGCCGTGACAGATGACCTCGTTCACCGAGGTGCAGATCGACTTCGGGAAGCCCTTGTAGTTGAGCGGCGAGGGGTACGCGCCGTGCTTGACGATGTAGTCGTGGCAGAGCCTGTCGAGCTCGCCGGTGGTCACGCCAGGGACCACGTGTGGCTCGATGAATTCCAGCACCGACGCCGCCAGCCGGCAGGTCGTCCGCATCTTCTCGATCTCCGCCTTACTCTTGATCTCGACCGCCATCTCGTCCCTGGCCGCGCCGTACAAGACGCGTGTAGTGAGTGAGCGCAAACGCCCGGCCATCGCCGCTGCGAAGCCCATGGCCGGGGAGCATGGGAGTGACGCCACGCCCCGGTCAAGACCCCGCCAGCGTGACGCTGCGCTGGCACCCCCGCGTCAGCTGTGCGAAGGTTCGCCCCCGCATGGATGCCAGCCGCAGCCCGGAGTCGGTCTTCGACGCGCTCGCGGCGAGGCAACTCCTGATCGTCAGCGGCAAGGGTGGGGTGGGGCGCACCACCGTCGCGGCGCTCCTCGGCCTCGCGCTGGCCCGCCGCGGCCGTCGCGTGCTGGTCGCGACCGTCGGCCTCGACGACCGCCTGGCCTGGATGCTCGGCCTCCCCGCCCTGCAAGAGACCCCGACCGCCGCGGCCCCGGGCCTCTACGTGCAGCGAGTGGTCCCGCAGGTGTGCATCCGCGAGTACGGCGCGCTCATCCTCCACAACCAGCGCATCGCCGACGCCGTGTTCAACAACGGCCCGATGCGCCGCCTCCTGCGCACGATCCCCGGCCTCGACGACTTCGCGATCCTCGGCAAGGTCTGGCACGAGGCGATCCGCGCCCACAGCTTCGACGCGTTGATCTTCGACGGACCCGCGACCGGACACCTCCGCTACACCCTCGGCATCCCGCAGGCGATCCTCCGCACCCTCTCCGTCGGCCCGCTCCCTCGCGAGGCCCGCCTCATGCAAGACAGCCTCGAGGACCCCACCCGCGTGCAAGCCGTGCTCGTCGGACTCCCCGACCGCTGGCCGCTCAGCGAGCTCGGCGAGATGGCCACCGCGCTCCGTGAGGAGCTTCACGTGAACATCGGCGCCATCGTCGTCAACGGCCTGTGGCCCGCAAGCCTGCCCTCGCTCGCCGCTCCCGACTCCTCCATCGACCCCGACGGCGCCCTCGGCCGGGTCTTCGCCGCGACCACCGTCGTCGCCCAGCAGGGCCTCCGCCAGCGCGAGGGCGTGGCCGCGTGGCTCGCCGAGGCCAGCAGCGCCGGTCCGCTGCCGCCCGTGCTCGCCCTGCCGTGGCGCTTCCAGGGCTTCTCCGGCCAGCGCGACCTCGAGCAGCTGCTCACGGGCCTCGAACAACCTGTCTCGGCGGACATGTGACAGCGCACATGTCCCTTCGTTCATGTACTTCAGGCCAGCTCGAGCTCGACGAGCAGCTGCCCGGCGTCGACCGTCGCGCCCTCGCTGGTGTTGATCCGCAGCACCGTCCCGGACGCGCTCGCGCGCACCTCGTTCTCCATCTTCATCGCCTCGACGATGATCACCGGCGCCCCGCGCTCGACCACCTGCCCCACGCCCACCAGCAGCCGCACCACCCGCCCCGGCATCGGCGCCTTGAGCTGCGAACCAGCCGCACCGCCGGCGCGCCCACCCGCCATCGTCGCCGCCAGCGCGGCCGCCTGAGCGGTGCGCACTTCGACCACGGTGGCCACCCCGCCCACGCTCGCCGAGTCCGCCGCGGCCCGCCCGTCGAGGGTCACCGCGCGCTGCCCGTGACCCCCGTCCTCGCGCACCAGGCTGCGCCCGCCCGGACTCGCGACCACCGTCATCCAGACCCCATCCACCTGCGCCCGCTCGCCCTCGACGCGGACCCTGTGCGCGCGCTCGCCGACGCGAACAATGAACTCTTGAACGCTCGTCACGGTCGCGGAGATTAGACCCATGCCACCGACCGTGTCCACGACCGACCCGCTCGCCTTCGCCGCCGCCCGCCGCGTCGTGCTCTGCGTCGGCCCCGGCGGGGTAGGGAAGACGACCTGCGCCGCGGCCCTGGCCCTCGGCTCGGCCCAGCGCGGCCGCCGGGTCCTGGTCGTCACGATCGACCCCTCGCGCCGCCTGGCCCAGGCCCTCGGCTTCCACACCACCGGCGCCGGCACACCGATCGAGGGCGGCGCCCCCGTCGAGGTCGCGCTGCCCCCTGACGGCGCCTTGGCGGGGCCCGGCGGCAGCCTGCACGCGCTGTGGCTGGCCACCGAGCAGGTGTTCGCCGAGCTGGTCCGCAGCTTCGCCGAGACCCCGGCCGCCGCCGAGGCGATCCTCCGCAACCCGATTTACAAGGCGATGGCCGAGAACCTCGGCGGCGCGCTCGAGTACGCGGCGATGGCCAAGCTCCAGCTGCTCCACGCCGCCCGCAGCTACGACCTCATCGTCCTCGACACGCCCCCCACCGCCAACGCGATCGACTTCCTCACCGCTCCCGAACGCATCCACGAGTTGGCCCAGAACCCCGCCGCTCGCCTCCTCACCGGCGGCGGCCGCCTCGGCGCCCGCCTCCTCGGCATCGGCAACAACCTGGTCCTGCGCACCCTCTCCAGCCTCGCCGGCAGCAATTTCATCACCGAGCTCGGCGCCTTTCTTCGCGACTTCTCCGGCGTGCTCGCGACCTTCCAGGCCCGCGCCGGCGACTTCCAGTCGCTGCTCCGCTCGCCCGACACCGGCGTCGTGCTCGCAACCTCCGCCTCCCCCTTCAGCGTCCGCGAGGCCCTCGACTTCCTCGCCGTGCTCCACCAGCGCGGCCTCCGGGTCGACTCCGTCGTCCTCAACCGCGTGCTCCCGCCGTTCCCGCCCGCGCCGCCCCGCGACGCCATCCTCGCCGCCCTCGCCGCGCAGCTGCCAGCACCTGTCCTCGCGGACAGCTTGCAGCGGATCTCCGCCGCCTACGCCGGCCTGGTCGCCCAGGGCCAGCAGAGCCTCGAGGCCCGCACCACCCTCGCGCGCGCCTACCCGCAGCTGCCGCTGTGGCTGCTCCCGCAGCGCGAACCACCCCCGACCTCGCTCGCCGACCTCCACGAGCTCGTCAGTCAGTTCGTGCGGGCAGCGTGACCCGCAGCGCGTGCACGAGCGGGTCAGTCCGTTCGTGCGGGCAGTGCGTGCACGAGCTCGTCAGTCCGTTCGTGCGGGCAGCGTGACCCGCAGCGCCGCCGCGATCCGGCACCGCTTCGCGCTCAGCTCGACCCCGACGGCGTTCAGACCCATCGCGTTGGCCACCGCCAGCGCCGTCCCGCGGCCGCAGAAGGGGTCGACCACCGTGCGCGTCGGCGTGCGCCGACGGATGAAGCCGCAGGCCAGCGCGCACGCGTCCAGACCGATCGCCCGCGTCCACGTCATCGCCCCGGTGGCGAACACGTCGGCCAGCCCGTCCGGCTCGCCGAGCGGCCCGCGCCCGAAGCACAGCAGGTGCGCGTAGCTCGGCCGCCCGAAGGCGATCATCCCCGGCGGCTTGCGGCAGGCGATCTTGTGCCACCACAGCGACCGCTCGCAGCGGTCTGCGGCCAGCTGCACGAGGTGCGCCTTGTCGATCCACACCCCGCCCGCCTTGATGTCGGTCTGATAGAAGATCGCCGCCCCCTCCGGCGGACACGCGCGCAGCACCGCCTCCGCCGCGTCGATGAACCACGCCCGCCACGCCGCCGGCGCCAGCGACAGCTCGCCTAAGTCCGGCAGCGAGGTCAGCAAGGAGCAGCCCGCGAGCTCGCCCCGCCCCGCCAACCACGCCAGCGCGTCGCCCTCGTGCACGCTCCGTTCACCTGGCGCTTGCGACATGTCCCCTGAGCCAGGTCCTAGAACGCCACCGTGAAGCCGAGCCGCGGCCCGAATTGAAACCCGCAGTAGCCGGGCACGTCCGCGCCACCCACCGTGAACGCGGCGTGACAGCTGCGCCCGGGGAAGGTGCCCGAGAAGCGGATCGCCAGGTCGAGGTAGACCGCACCGCGCCCACCACCGGACCCGCCACCTCCACCAGGCCCACCGGACCCACCGGACCCACCAGGCCCGCCGAGCCCAAGCCCACCCAGGTAGATCAGCGACCCGGGGGACGCCGTCCAGTGGCCCGCGACCCCGGCCCCGTGGTTCCAGATCGTCGGCCCCGCCCCCGCCAGCAGATACGGCGAGAAGCCCGGCTGGCGCAGAAACACGTAGCGCAGCGTCGGCGTCACCCGCAGCGCCAGCCCCGGCGCCGTGCTGGCCAGACCCGGATGCGCCGTGAAGTCCGCGGCCGACCACATCAGCACCCCGAGCTCGACCTCCCCGCCGAGCTCCAGCCCGTCGACCACGTAGTATCCGCCGCGCAGCCCGGGCGTCACGACCGTCAGCGAGCTCGATATGCTGACTCCCGCACCCACCCCCAGCGACCCGCGCCGCTTGCCCCACGGCAGCTCCGGTCCGTCCGCCGAGATCCCCGCCCCTGGACTCGCGGGCTCGCCGGCGTGACCCCGCGTCGGCGTCAACGTGGCGAGCCCGGCGGCGAGCCCCAGGCACACGGTCGGATCGACGAAGCTGCGCACGCCCGGCGATGGTACCGGCGCCCCGCCCCGCGTCAATCCGGCTATGATGCGGCATGCGAGAGCTCCGCTGGGTCGCAGTGTCGGTCGTGGGTTGTCTGTCGGCCGCTCCCTTGGCGGATGCGCACGCGGGTGAGGTGGTCCCGAACCCCTACGCGCCGACGGGCGTCGCGCCCCTGATCGACTTCTCCAACGGGCCGATCCCGTCGCGCTCGGTCGACAGCGGCGTCCGCTTCGAGGACCTCGACGCCTACATGAACCTGCCCGAAACGACCTTGCCCGAAGACCAGGTGCTGCGCCCCGGCCTGCCCGAGGGCTGGGTTCAGGTCGGCGACATGGTCATCCCGCGCGCGGTCGCCGAGGGCGCCGACGTGCGCACGCCGAGGAGCCTCGACCAGCTGCACGGCCCCGCGAGCGCCGGCAAGGTCATGGGCCCGTCGGCCGCCGACCTGTGCGCCTTCCCGGAAGCCACCCCGGACGGCATCTACAGCGGCGAGTTCAACCGCGGCAGCGAGTACCCGCGCCGCGGCACGATCTACATGAACTACACCGGCGGCAAGCTGATCAACGGCGGCGAGAACTCGGCCGAGAACATGTCGAGCCTGGCCCTCACCGGCTCCACCTACCCGGTCTACGGCGGCGGTGAGGCCAAGGCCGTCGCCGTCGCCCAGGCGGTCCAGACCGACTTCGCCGAGCTCGCAGTGCGCGTCGTCTACCTCAAGCGCCCGCCCAAGCGGCTGCCCTACGTCATGATCATGATGGGCGGCAGCTACAAGGACACCACCTCCGGCCCGGCCGGCGGCGTCGCCCCCGGGGCCGACTGCGAGGACTCCGGCCTGCGCAACGTCTGCTACGCCTTCGTCAAGGGCTCCGCGGCCACCGACCAGTCCAACGTCGCCAGCCAGGAGATCGGCCACACGATGGGCCTCGGCCACACCTACGGCAAGGACCGCGTGATGGCCTACGGCTACGACACCAACTCCAACATCGACATGGGCTTCGGCGACGTGTGCAGCCCCGTCTACATCTCGATGGGCCAGGCCGGCTACTGCGCCGGCGTCAACAAGTGCCACTGCGCCAGCGACGGCACCCAGCAGCACGACCTGCGCACCCTCAAGGCGATCTACGCCCCGCCCGGACCCGACATGGTCCCGCCCACGATCAGCATCACCAGCCCGGCCGACGGCGCCAGCTTCCTCCCCTCCGATCTCATCACCGTCGAGGTCGACCCCAGCGACGACTACGGCGGCTACGGCTGGGACATCACCGTGACCGACAGCAACGACACGGTGCTCGCCGAGATCGTCGACTACCAGATCGCCCAGCAGTTCAACTTCAAGGGCCTGGCACCCGGCGTCTACACCATCACCGCCCGCGTCCAGGACCACTCCGACCAGATCGGCGAGCACGCGATCAAGATCACCATCGAGGGCGAGGAGAACGAGACCGGCGCCCCGACCACCAGCGACAGCGAGGCCGGCAGCGAGGCCGGCAGCGAGGCTGGCAGCGAGGCTGGCAGCGACAGTGGCAGCAGCGGCAGCGACTCGGCCGACACCAGCGGCGAGGCCACCGACGACGGCTGCTCGTGCCGCCAGGGCCCGCCCGACGCAGCCCTGGCCCTGTGGGCCGTCCCGGCGTTGCTCGGCCTCCGCCGCCGCAAACACCCCTAAATACTTGAGGCCCTGACCGAAAGGTCAGGGCCTCAAAGCCCTCGAAGGGGGGAGCGGGAGACGGGGATCGAACCCGCGACATTCAGCTTGGGAAGCTGACACTCTACCAACTGAGTTACTCCCGCGTCGGTAAGGGCACCCTCGATACCAGGGCTTGGTCGTCGCCGCAAGGCCCGGAAAAATGCTCGACCCGCGCCGGGTGAACGGGGACAGTGGCGACCATGTCCGACCCGACCAAGGCGGCCCTGCGCGCGGCCCTGCTGCAGCGTCGACAGGGCCGCGACCCGGAGGCCAACGCCAGCCGCTCGGCCGCGCTGCTCGGCCACCTCGTGCGCCACCCGCTGTGGCAGCAGGCCCGCGGCATCGCGGCCTTCGTCGGCGTGCGCGGCGAGCCCGACACCTGGGGCCTGCTCGCCGCGACCCTGGCCGAGAGCAAGCGCCTGTGGCTCCCGCGCATGCAGGGCACACCCGCGGCGATCGCCTTCGTGCCCGTGCACGACCTCCGCGAGCTCGCGCCCGCCCGCTTCGGCCTGCTCGAGCCGCGTCCGCGCGATGGCCAGGCCACGCTCACCACGCCCTCCGCCGCCGCCGGCGTCGACCTCGTCCTCATCCCCGGCCTCGGCTTCGCCAGCGATGGCGCCCGCATCGGCTTCGGCAAGGGCCACTATGACCGCGTCCTCGCGCCGATCCACCACCACGCCGCGCCCCTGCGCGTCGGCCTGTGCTTCAGCGACGACCTCGACCCCAGCGAGGGCAAGGTCCCCCGCACCGAGCTCGACGTGCCGATGCACTGGATCGCCACCCCCGACGGCCTGCATCACTGCCGCTGATCGGCACCAACGCTCCTGCCGCCGGGGCTCATCTGCTCGAGCGCCGGGCCCTTCGTCGCGGCGCTCACTCGACGCGCTGGATGATGTGGAAGCCGAAGTCGGTCTCGACCACCGCGCTCGTCTCTCCCGCCTTGAGCGCGAACGCAGCCGTCTCGAACGCCGGCGCGAACATCCCGCGACCGACGCTCCCGAGGTCCCCGCCGCGCTCGCTCGACCCGTCCTCGCTGTACTTCTTCGCCAGCGCCGCGAAGTCGGCCCCGGCCGCGATCGCCTCCGTGTGCACCTTGTCGGCCAGCTTGCGCGCCGCCCTGGCGTCGCGCTTGATCGCCGCCTCCGCGTTCTTCGCCCCCTTGTAGCGGACCAGGATGTGCCGCGTGTGCACCTTCTCGACCGCGCAGCGCTGCGCCACCACGTAGCCGTGCGGCAGCTTCACCGCCGCCGACACCTCGCCGACCTGCAGCCCGAACACTGCGTCCTTGATCGCCGCGTACTTCTCGGGCCACTTCTCGCGCTCGTAGGTCCCCATCGCCCCGGCCTTGGCCCGCGTCTTCGGCTCGTCGCTGGTCGCGGCCAGGCCATCGATCGCCACCCCGCCGATCAGCTTCTCGCGCGCGTCCTCGGCCGCGCTCTTGGCCGCCGCCTCGTCGCGCGTCACGCCCTCCTCGGCCCCCTCCGCGCCCTGCCACGCGAACACCACGATCTTGGCGCACGCCTCCTTCGCGTCGGGCGCAGGCTTCGGCGGCGCCACCTTGACGGGCTCGGCCTTGACGGGCTCGGCCTTCGCCGGCTCGGCCTTCGCGGGTTCAGCCTTCGGCGCCTCGGCGTCGCAGGCGAGCAGCAGCACGGAGAAGAGCAGGGCAGGGCACCGCATGCCCGCAAGAGTACCCCAGCTCGCCCTCCGCCTGGGTCATCACGTGTACGCCGTCGCCGGCACGCTCACCGCACCAGCTCGCCGCGACCCGCACGCGGACACTCACCGCATCACGGCTCGAACGCCGCCAGCACCGCCTCGACCACCAGCTCCGTGAGCACCCCGAGCGACGCGAGCCCCTCCGCCGCGCTCGCCCCCGCCGGCGTCCCGCAGTACGCCTGGTCCATCCCGCACTCGATGAAGTCGCGGGCGCCCTCGCGGATGCGCTGCGCCAGCGCCACCGGGTGGGCCGGCAGTTCTCGCGCCAGCGCCCAGCGCACCAGCTCGGGCCGCAGCGCCAGCACCAGGCTGGTCTCGTACTGCCCCGCGTGGCACGAGCCGCTCTGATACTCGGGCGTCAGCCGGGCCGCCAGCGCCCGTCGCGTCGTGTCCGGGAAGAGCAACGCCTCACCGGCGTGCGCCTCCGCGTAGCGGCGGGCCACCTCGCGCATGCTCGCAATGTGCCCCGGCTCGAGGTGCGCCGTGAAGATCGCCACCCGGTCGAAGCCCATCGCCCGCGCCGCCCCGCAGGTCTGCAGCACCAGCTCGATCGCCGTGCTGGCCGCGATCGACACCGAGCCCGAGAACGCCCCCGCCCAGTCCGTGACCGCGTAGTCGATCGTCGGAAAGTGCATGGCCACGAATCCCCGCCGCTCGAGCTCCGCCGCCGCCCGCTCCGCCACGGCTTCACCGATCAAGCTATCGGTGCACAGCGGCAGGTGCGGCCCGTGTGCCTCCGTGCTGCCGACCGGGATGATAGCGACCTTGCCGCCCGCCCCGGCCAGCCGCGCCGCGACCTCCGGATAACTCAGCTCCGCCAGCGCCGTCACGTGAGCCCCTCGGCCAGCTTGCGCAGCTCCCCGCGCTTGATCTTCCCCGTCTCGGTCCGCGGCAGCTTGTCGATGAACACCACCCGCCGCGGCGCCTTGAAGCCGGCGATGTTGGCCCGCGCGTGCGCCAGCACCTCGGCCGCCAGCGCCTCGCTCGCCGCGTGCCCGCTAGCGAGCTCCACGTACGCCACCGCCTTCTCGAGCCCGGTCGCGTCGCGATACCCGACGACCCCCGCCTCGTGCACCGCCGGGTGCCCGAGCAGGCAGTTCTCGACCTCGAGCGGCGACACGTACACGCCCGAGCACTTGAGCATGTCGTCGCCGCGACCGCAGAACCAGAAGTAGCCGTCGGCGTCGACGTGAAATTTGTCGGCCCCGCGCACCGCGTCGCCGCGGAAGGTCGCCCGACTCTGGTCGCGCATGCGCCAGTAGCCCTGGCCCGCGCTCGGCCCCGAGATCTCGAGCGTCCCGATCTCCCCGGCCGGCACCTCGCGCCCCGCGTCGTCGACCAGCCGGTACGAATAGCCCTCGACGAGCTTGCCCAGCGAGCCCTCCTTCACGTCGCCCGGGCGCCCGGTGATGTACACGTGGAACATCTCCGCCGAGCCGATGCCGTCGTAGATCTCGACCCCGGTCGCCTGCTTCCACGCGCGGTAGATGCGGGCCGGCAGCGCCTCGCCCGCGCTGACCAACGAGTGCAGCGAGCGCAGGTCGTGCCGCGCCGCCAGCTCCGCGTGCTCGACCATCTTGGCGATCGTCGTCGGCACCGTGATCATCTGCGTCACCTTGTAGCGCTCGATCAGCGCGTAGTACTGCTCCGCCGGCGTGCGCTCCGCCAGCAGCACGCAGCTGCCGCCGACGCTCAGCGGGAACAGCAGGTTCGAGCCGAGCGCGTAGCCGAAGAACAGCTTGGGCGCCGCCATCGTGATGTCCTCGCGGCGCAGCCCCAGCGTGCGCTGGGCGTACGCGATCGCGTTCCACACGAAGTCGTGGTGCATGTGCACGACGCACTTGGGCCGCCCCGTCGACCCGCTCGAGCTGAGCCAGGTCGAGAAGTCGTCGCGGTAGGTCGCCTCGGTCCGCGCCTCGCCGGGCTGCCGCGCCAGCTCCACGTTCCAGTCGACCGTCCCCGCGGGCGCTGGCGCCCCGCTGCGGTCGACCACGATCACGATCGGCGGGTACGGAGCGTCACGCCACACGCCCGCCAGCTGCGGGTACACCTCGGCGTCGACGATCACCACCCGCGGCCGCGCGTACTCGAGGTAGTACGCGTAGTCCCCGGGCAACAGCCAGGTGTTGGTCGGCACCGCCACACAGCCCGCGCGCAGCACCCCGAAGTACGCCGCCGCGAACTCCGGCGTGTCGAGCAGCAGCAGCAGCACACGGTCCTCGATGCGCAGCCCGAGCGCGCGCAGCAGGTTGGTCACCCGGCACGAATCTGCCACCAGCTCGCGGTACGACACCTCGCGCTCGCCGTAATAGATCGCGGTCTTGTCGCCGAGACCCTCGCCGAGGCGCGCGTCCAGGAACCACTCGACCATGTTGAGGCGCTCGGGGAGCTCGATCGGTGCAGCCAGCATCGCCGCGACGGTCCCACACCTCCCGCCCATCGCCGCCGCCCGCAGCGGGTGCGGGCGCTCACACCTCGCCGCCCCGCGCCCCGGCAACCCTGGCAGCGACGCAGCGGAGCCCAGATGCTCACAGCGCCGGTACTCCTGCCAGCGACGAGGCGTCAGGCGCTGTTCCCGGGCTTCGCCGACCCGGACCCGCTGCGCGTACAGTCGGCCGGTGCAGCTCGTGTACCCGCAGCTCCGCGTCGAGCTCCCGCGCGACAGCCTCGTCGTCTGGGTCCGCTGGGTCTCGAGCGAGCAGCCGCCCTCGCCTGACCAGCCGCCAGCCCAGGGCCTGCGCGTCGAGCTGCTGCTCAACCGCAACAGCGTGCTCGGCCCGACGATCGTCTACCGCCGCGACCTCGCCGCGCCCGTGTTCCTGCGCGCCAACCGAATGCGCGTCGCCGAGGTGCTGCGCGCCGCGGCCCGCGGTGCCGGTCGCCTCGACGTCCAGCTCGTCATCCACGGCTCGATCGCCCACGCCCCCTGGGCCGCCCTCTACCTCGTGCGCGACGACCACGGCGACGCGATCGGCGGCGCCGAGCTGCCCGGCACGCCGCTCCTCCAGCTGCAACCCTCGACCCCGCCCGACCACTGGCACGTCGCCGCCCAGGCCAACCTGCGCGTGCAACTCGAGCTGGTCGACGCGCGCCGCCACCTGACCGTACTGCCCTCCTGAACCGCGCCGCCGACCCCTCGCGGCCAGGCGAGGGTCGACGCGCTGCGACCGGACCGCTCCTGACATGACGACGAAAAAGCCGCTGACCCCAGGCGAGGGTCAGCGGCTTGCTTGTTTCACGAGGGCCCACGCAGCTCAGGACTTGCCGCTCGTCAGCATCGCCTTGAGCTCGGGGATGTCGCCGAGCAGCGGCATGAGGATGACCTCGATGCGGCGGTTCTGGGCCTTGCCATCCTCGTTCGCGTTGTCGGCGACCGGGTCGTTCTCGCCGTAACCGGCGGCGCCGATGTTGCTCGAGGTCATGCCCTGGGTGATGAGAAACTGCACCACCTCGACGGCGCGCGCGGTCGAGAGGTCCCAGTTGTTCTTGAACTTGGCGGTCTTGATCGGGACGTTGTCGGTGTGGCCGGCGACCAGGAACTCGCGGTCGTTGAGCGACTTGAGCGCGGCGGCGAGGCTGCCGAGCGCGGTCTGGCCCTCGGGCTTGAGCTCCGTCTTGCCCGAGTCGAACAGGATGCTGCTGGCCAGCTTGACGACCAGGCGACCCTTGCGAAACTCGACCTGGATCGTGCCCGCGTCGACCAGCGCCTTGAGCTTGCCGAACAGGTCCTTGTAGACCTGCAGCTCGGCCATGCGCTTGGCCTTCTCGGCTCGCAGCGCCTTCAGCTCGTCCTGGGTCGCCCCGGCCTTGCGCGCGAGGTCGGCGTTCTGCTCCTCGAGCACCTTGATCTCGTTTGACAGCCGCTGGATCTGCCCCTCGAGCTCCGTGATCTTCTCCTCCAGCGTCTGCTTCTCCTCGGTCAGCTTCTTGTTCTTGCCCTGCTCCGCGCCCAATTCAGCCTGCGTGGCCTCGAGCTTCTTGTTGGCCTCCGCGAGGGCCGCCTCGAGTTCCTTGCGTTTGCAACCGCTGAGGGCGAGCGTGGAGAGGAGGAGAGCGACGACGATGCTGCGCATGGGCCACAGGCTATCCCATGCCAGCCGATTTTTTGATCCCGAACTGCCGGCTTTGTAGGATGCGCCCTCCAAGCTCCGGTCATCCTCGCCAAGATCCCGAGATCCAAGGAAAAATGTCGAAATCCCGAGAGCGTTCAGAGTCAGCGCGCGGCGCGCGAGCGCGCGAGCCTTCGCCCGGTCTGCCGCGTCCGTGGGGCGAGTTCCTCGGCATCGCACTGCTGGCCATCGGCGTGCTGATGGTCGGCGGCCTGTGCTCGTACCAGTTCGGCAGCGGCAACTTGATGGGCCCCGTCGGTGGCCTCGTCGCCAGCGCCCTCTACGCGACGCTCGGCATGGGCGCGTACCTGCTCGTGCTCGGCGTGCTCGGCCTCGGCGTGAAGGCCCTGCTCGGCGAGACGATGGAGATCCGCGCCGGCGAGGGCCTCGGCTTCGCCGGTGCGACCATCGCCGGTTGCGTGCTGCTGCACGTCACCTTCCCCGATTACCGCACCCACGGCCTCACCGCCGGCGGCCTCACCGGCGAGCTGCTCGGCGAGGTCGGCCTCGGCCTGTTCGACTCCGCCGGCACCTACCTCATCGCCGTCGCCCTGCTCTGCGTCGGCCTGTTCGCCTCGACCCCGCTGTCCGTCACCCACCTGGTCGCGGCCGCCCGCGCCCTCGCGCGCTGGACCGTCGCCCTCGCCGCGTACCTGTGGGGCGGCCTGCTCGGCATCATCGACGGCCTGCGCGGCCGCGGCGAGCCGGAGCAGAACGTCGACGAGGAAGCGGACGAATACGAGGAGGACGAGGGAGATGCGGACGAGGAGGAGGCCGAGGCGGCCCCGCCGAAGCCGAAGCGCACGCGCAAGAAGCCCGCCGCGCCGACGGAGGTCAGCGCACCGCCGTCACCGCCGCAGGAGCTCGCCGCGCCCGCGGCCGAGCCACGCAAGAATCGCAAGCTCCCGCGCGCCCCCGAGGACCTGCCGGAGATCGTGGTCGCCGCAGGCCAGCCGCGCGTCGAGGAGGCGAGCAAGCCCGAGTCGCCTGCGAAGAAGCGCAAGTCGGAGACGAAGGCCGTCGAGGCCGTCGAGCCCGAGGACGCCGAGACCGTCGCGCCGAAGCGCCGCCGCAAGTCGGGCGCAGCGGAGTCCGAGTCACTGGCTGAGTCATTGGCCGAGTCACTGGCCGAGACGCAGACTGAGGCGCCGCGCCGGCCGCAGATCGTCGACGAGGACGTCGACCTCGCGCCCGTCCCGGAGCGTGAGCGCGTCGAGCTCGACGACGAGCCGGCGCTCAACCGCGCCGGCAAGAAGCCGCCGCCGCGCCCCGAGGTGATGGCCCGCGAGGCGCCCGCGCCCGTGCAGCTGCCGCTCGCCACCGCCGTCGACCCCACGCGCCCAGTCGAGCGCCCCAAGCCGATCCCCGGCATCGTCCGCCTCACCGCCGGCCCCTACCAGCTCCCGCCCTGCAAGCTGTTCGAGCTGCCCAACCAGACCGTCGCCGAGGTCGACAAGACCTTCGTGCTCGAGCAGGCCGACCGCATCGAGCACGCGCTCGCCCAGTTCAAGGTCACCGGCAAGGTCACCAAGATCCACCCCGGCCCGGTGATCACCCGCTACGAGTTCAAGCCCGACCCCGGCGTCAAGCTGTCCAAGATCGAGAGCCTGGAGAACGACCTGGCGATGGCCCTCGAGGCGATCTCGATCCGCATCCTCGCGCCGATCCCCGGCAAGGCGACCGTCGGCTTCGAGGTCCCGAACGTGGTCCGCGAGACCGTGGCGATCATGGAGATCCTCGAGAGCGAGGGCTTCGCCGTCGGCCGCACCGCGAAGCTGCCGATCGCGCTCGGCAAGAACATCACCGGCAAGCCGATCAGCATTGACCTCGCCAAGGCGCCGCACCTGCTGGTCGCCGGCGCCACCGGCTCCGGCAAGTCGGTCGGCGTCAACGCGATGATCTGCTCGCTGCTCTACTCGTGCACGCCCGAGGACGTGCGCATGATCATGATCGACCCGAAGATGCTCGAGCTCAGCATCTACAAGGACATCCCCCACCTCCTTCTGCCCGTCATTACCGACGCCGAGGCCGCCAACCTCGCGCTGCGCTGGGCCGTCGACGAGATGGAGCGCCGCTACGCCGTCCTCAGCGAGGCCCAGGTCCGCGACATCGGCGGCTACAACAAGAAGCTCCCGCAGCTGCTCGAGGAGTACGAGTCCGAGGCGAAGATGCTGGCGATGGAGTCGGATCGGGCCAACCTCGAGGCCGAGGAGGAGGGCGAGGACGCGGTCCCGGCCGAGTTCCTCGGCGGCGTGGCCTTCGACGCCGACGGCCACCCGATGAAGTCGCTCGGCGGCGACATGCACGGCGCGCGGCTCGGGGACCGGCCGGAGAAGATGCCGTACATCGTCGTCATCATCGACGAGTTCGCCGACCTCATGATGGTGGCCAGCAAGGAGGTCGAGACCTCGGTCGCGCGCATCGCCGCCAAGGCCCGCGCCTGCGGCATCCACCTGATCCTCGCCACCCAGCGACCGAGCGTCGATGTCATCACTGGCACGATCAAGAACAACTTCCCGTCGCGCATCGCCTTCCAGGTGACCAGCGACATCGACTCGCGCACGATCCTCGACGGCAAGGGCGCCAAGCAGCTGCTCGGCATGGGTGACATGCTGTACATGGACCGCGGTGCCCAGCCCCAGCGCGTCCACGGCTGCTACGTCTCCGAGGAGGAGATCTTCAAGGTCACCGCCTTCATCAAGAAGCAGGCGCGGCCGGTGTACAACCACCAGATCGCGGCCAAGCGCGACGAGGACATGGACGACGAGCCGAGCGATCGCCGGGCCGACCCGCTCTACGACAAGGCGGTGCAGATCGTCGCCGAGACCCGCAAGGTCAGCACCAGCATGATCCAGCGCCGGCTCAACATCGGGTACAACCGCGCCGCGAAGATCGTCGAACAGATGGAGGTCGAGGGCGTGATCGGGCCTGCACGCGGCACTGCGCCGCGAGAGGTGCTGGTCCAGGCCGCGTAAACCCGGCGTAAAGCCGCCGCGTTGCTGCAGGGTTTTCAGGGGTGCTCGCTCGCCCGCGTGAACCGTGCTAATCGAGCTCCCGGGCCCCGCCACGGGCTCTCGGCCACGATGGCCCACGATGGGCCACGATGGCCCAGGTCGTGAATCGGTCCGAAAGGCCAGGCGTCTGTCGCCCGCACGTGGGGTCCACCCACAGGAGCTCGCCATGTCCATCCTCTCCCTCGTCGCCTCCTTCGGTCTCTCGCTCGCGCAAGCCGCTCCCCCGACTGCTGCGCCCGCCGCGATCACCCAGCCCGCCCCCGCCGCCGAGAAGTCCGCCTCCGCCGTGCTCGCCGGCGTCCAGAGCTTCTACGACGGCACCGTCGACCTGATCGGCAAGTTCCGTCAGACGTATGTGCATCAGGTCTACGGCACCCGCACGGTCAGCCACGGCGCGCTCAAGCTGCGCAAGCCCGGCATGATGGTGTGGGACTACGACGGCGCGGCCGACCCCGATTTTTATGTCGACGGCCAGAAGCTCTCGGTCGTCGAGCACGACACCCGTCAGGTGGTCAGCCAGAAGGTCGAGGGCAACACCAGCCTCGCGGGCGCGATGAAGTTCCTGTTCGGCGGCCAGAAGCTGATCAAGGACTTCAAGGTGCGGCTCGCCCCGGAGAAGCCGGCCAAGAGCTACGGCATGCCCGGCCACACCGTCATCGAGCTCAAGCCCAAGGTCCAGGACCCGAACTACAAGACCCTGCTGCTGGTGGTCGATGACCCGACCGGCCGCGTCGACGCCTTCGTGGTCCGCAGCCAGGACAACAGCACCAACCACTTCGTGCTCACCGAGGTCACCACCAACAAAGGCCTCGACGCCAAGGAGTTCAAGTTCAAGGTCCCCAAGGGCTACGTCGAGACCAAGCAGTGACGCTGGCCCTGGCCCGCGCACGCCCGTGGAGCCAGTGAGCTGCCAACACGAGCCCGGCCTGCCAATGCGGCGGTCGGGCTCGCTCGCTTCTTGACCGTCTGCTGGTCTGCTGGCCGTCTGTTGGCAGCGAAGCGTGTGGGTGCATGTGAGGGTCCACGCGTCGCCGGGTTTGGGCGCGACGCGGCGGCCTGGTACCGTGCGCGCTGATTCTTGGGAGACCTCTGATGCTTCGACCGTGGACCTTGAGCCTGATCAACGTACTTGCCGCGACCACCCTGGTGGCCTGTGGTGACAGTGGTAATACGACCGACGCGAGCGCTGGTTCGACCGGGGCCGCCACGAGCGGCGCGACCGACAACCCGACGACGACCGTGGGCACCTCCAACGCGACCGACGAGGCGACGACGACGCCGACGACGACGCTACCGACGACCACCGAGGGCACGACCATGGTCGGCGGCGAGACGGCGGCGGACGGCGAGGCCTGCTCGGCCAACGATGACTGTGCCTCGGTCGGCTGCCTCAAGTGGCGTGACCTCGAGATGGGTGAGTGCGCTGACGACCACCTCGGAGGCGAACGGCCAGGTCGATGTCACCTCGACCGAGCCGCTCGCCGAGGGCGTCGGCGTCGTCGGTGTCATCACGGGCGGCGACTACTACACCACCGCCACCGGCATCGCCGCGCCGACCGCCGGCGTGTACGGGCCGATGAACGGCAACCGCGACATCTGGGCGATGCCGGCGGCCAAGCTCACCGAGTGGAGCGGCTACCTGATGGCCGACCCGGAGATCATGCCCTCGTTGCCCCTGGGTGACGCTGGCGGGGTGGTCGGCTTCGTGCGCGACGGCAACGGCATGGGCAAGGCCGGCGCCAAGATCGTCTCGGAGACCAATGGCGCCGCGACGACGGCCAAGATCCGCTACCTCTCCGACGACGGCGTGAGCTTCAACGCCGACGCCACCGGCACCAGCGGCCTGTTCGTGCTGGTGTCCCCGGGCCTGGGCGAGCACTTCACGGTCGAGGGCGGCACGGTCATCGGCACCGCGGGCAGCGCCAAGAAGGCCGTGTTCGTGCTGATCCTGACCGAGCCCTGAGCGTCGGGCGAGCTCATGAGACCGCGCGGCCGGGCGATCGCCTGGCCGCGCGCGCCGTATCGGGTCAGACGTAGCTGAAGGTGTCGTAGTCCCAGCGCTTCCAGGCGCCCGCGATCTCCTTGTAGAGCTCGCGGCTGCCGGCCTCGACCTTGAAGCGCACGCTGGTGAACTTTGCGGCGAGCTCCTCGGCGGGCTCGCTCTCGAGGTCGACGAAGATGTCGGGCTCGGCGATCGCCAGGTAGGTGGCGACGATCGCCTGACCGTCGAGCTCGACGATCATGAAGCCGTTGTGCGACGAGTCGGCGTGGGCCAGGTGGCGGTTGGTGCCGGTCTTCGTGAACAGGGTGTCGATCGAATCGGCGAGGTCGGAGGCGCCGGCGGTCATGCTGAGGATCGGGTCGGCGGCGACCTGGAGGACCAGCTGGGTGCGGAAGGTGCCCGAGCTCATGCCGCTGGTGACCAGCTCGGTGATGTGCTGCTTGGGGTCGTCGTTGAGGCCGGGCACGCCGGCGTAGAAGGCGTGGATGTCCCCGGTGAGGGCGACCACGTTGTCGAGCTTGACGAGCTCGCCGAGCAGCTCGTTCCGGCGGTCGCGCATGCCGTCCCACTGGTCGACGTTCATATAGAAGACCTGGTTAAACGGCTGGATCGGCAGCGGGGTGAGGTCGATGACCAGGGGGACGAGGCAGAACTCGTTGCCCCACAGCTTCCACGTCTCCTTGGCGCCCTTCATGGTGTCCAGGAACCACGCCTGCTGCTCGGGGCCCATGGCGTCCTGCGTCTTGCCGCCGGACTTCTTGTAGTTGATCGTGGCCCACAGGTCGAAGGCCTCCTTGATCACCAGGTAGCGGGCGCCGATCGAGGCGTGGGTGCTGAGCTTGCCGAGGTGGCGGAACGCGAGGCCGCGCTCGAGGCCGGCCAGGTCGGTGATCGGGTCGACGTCGGCGCTGTCGAGCTTGGCCAGGGTGCTGTTGATGTACGCGACGTCGAGGTTGCCGGTGATCTTGGCCGGGTCGTAGTCGAGCTGGGTCGCAGCGGCGACGAGGACCGCCTTGTAGCTGCCGCCGGCGTAGCTGTCGATGTCGACGTACTCGCTGGCGGCCGCGGGCAGCTCGCCGAGCTCGGCCATCAGCTCGGCCTGGGTGAGCACGACGGCGCCGGGGAACGCGTCCTCGGGGATGAGGTGGTCGGTGCGGTGGCTGCGGAGGTCGGTCATGACCAGGTGCATGTGCTTGCCGAACACGAAGTCGCGGTAGATCTGGATGTCGCCGGGGAAGGCCGCGGCGGGGTCGTACTCGAAGTCCTCCTCCTGGAAGTCGACCGGCATGTACTCGAACCAGGCCTGGTTGGCGGCCTTGCGCCGATCGGGGCTCGTCTCGTCCTGGCGGCCGTCGTAGTAGGTGGCGACGTCGCCGTGGCAGTCGTCGGTGAACTCATGATCGTCCCAGGTGGCGATCATGGGGACGGTCTCGTGGATCTTGCGCAGCGCCGGGTCGGAGCGGTAGGTCCGGTAGAGCTCGCGGTAGTTGGAGAGGCTCTTGGCCGCGAAGTACTCCTTGTCCGTGCCCTCGTTGAAGACGATCGCGCCGGCCTTGTCGGTGAAGGTGGCGACGCGGCCCCCGGTCTTCTGGAAGCTGGGGTCGCCCGTCGTCTCGTAGATGTAGTCGCCGAGGTGGATAAAGAAGTCGAGCTCCTCGGCGGCCATGCGGGCGTAGCCGTTGTAGTAGCGGCCGTTGAAGTCCTGGCACGAGACCACGGCGAAGCGCAGCTTGGCGTCGGCGTCGGCGGCCGGTGCGGTGCGGGTGCGGCCGACCGGGCTGACGAAGCGGCCGTCGTCGCGGCTGTGGATGAAGCGGTAGTAGTAGGTGGTGGCGGGCGCGAGGCCGCGGACCTTCACCTTGACGCAGCGGTCGTACATCGCCTTCGCGGGGGCGACGGTGCTGGTCTCGCCGCCAAGCTCCACGAGCTCGGCGAACTCGGCGTCGGTGGCGAGCTCGAGCTTGACCTCGGCGTCGGCGTCGTCAGCGAGGTCGGGGTCCTCGAGGCGGGTCCACACGATCACGCTGTCAGGGCGCGGGTCGCCGGACACGACCGACTGGGGGAAGTAGGCCGCGCCGTCCTCCAGCGGCCGGGTGTCCTCGTCATCGCCAGCGTTGCTGCAACCGCCGGCGAGGTTGCCCGAGGCGAGCGTCGCGGTGACCAGAGTGGCCCGCAGAAAGCTGCGGCGGCTCAGATTCTTTTTTGGTGAACGCGGCGGACAGTATTGTGACACTGGGGAATCCTCGCTGGGGCTCGGGCGAGATTGTATGGCGAAGCCGTGGCGAAGTGGGTTATGCAAGCGAGTGTGATGGTTCGATCGACGCTGCTTCTCTCACTTGTCGGCTCTGTGGTCGGTCTTTGCGGGTGCGGGGCGAAGGATGCCGCGTCCGAAGAGACCACCGACGCCTCATCTGCCTCGTCTGGCGGGACCACGGAGCCCTTGCCTGATGGGTGCGCAGCGCTGGTCTCGCCGAGCGAGGACGACCAGACCGCGCTGCAGGGCGCCTTGCTCGACGCGATGCCTGGCGACACGGTGTGTCTGGCCGCCGGCATCTTCAAGCTGAACACGGAGCTGTCGATCTCGGGCAGCGATGTCACGCTGAAGGGGGCCTCGCGTGACACGACGGTGCTGGACTTCTCGACGCAGGACATCGGCGCCAACGGCGTGAAGATCTCGGGTGACGGGGTCACGATCACGGCGCTGACGGTGAAGAACACGCCGGGGGACGGCATCCGCGGCGACGACGTCAACAACATCACCTACGACGACGTCGCGGTCGTCTGGGAGGCCGAGGCCTCGCTCGAGAACGGCGCCTACGGCTTCTACCCGGTCGGCTGCGACGGGGTGGTGATCCGCAACTCGCTGGTGGTCGGGGCGCGCGACGCCGGCATCTATGTCGGTCAGTCGAAGAACATCATCGTCGAGGACAGCGAGGCGTACGGCAACGTGGCCGGCATCGAGATCGAGAACTCGACCGACGCGACGGTGCGCCGCAACCACGCCCACGACAACGCGGGCGGGATCCTGATCTTCAACCTCCCCGGTCTGCCCGTGAAGGACGGCAAGCGCGCGCTCGCGTACGACAACATCGTCGAGAACAACAACAGCGTGAACTTCGGCGAGCCGGGGACGGCCGTGTCGAAGGTGCCCTCGGGGATCGGCCTGATGATCCTCGCCAGCGACAACAACGAGATCCGCAACAACACGATCCGCAACAACAAGAGCACGGGGATCGTGATCGTCGAGTACACGGACCTGCTGTTCGAGCCCTTCGACGACGTCGACTTCGACGTGTTCCCCCAGGGCAACTACGTCCACGACAACGCGTTCACTGGCAACGGCGCGGACCCGGACAAGCTGATCGCCGACCTCGTACCGGAGATGCGGCCGGTCCCGGACCTGTTCCACGACGGCTGCGTCGATCCAGCGGCCGACAACGCCGACGGCAGCCTGACCAACTGCTTCAGCAACAACGGGGCCGCCACCTACGTGAACATCGACCTGTGCGGCGGCTTCGCCATGCCGAGCAACGACCTCGGGCCCGTCACCTGCGAGCACACGCCCCTGATGGCGCCGACCTGAGGGCAGGATGATGCCAGCGCGCGGGCTTTGGGGGGTGTTGGCGCTGCTGCTGGTGGCGGCGCCTGGTTGTGGCGCGGAGGATCCCTGCGACGGGCCGACGCGCTGTCCGGTCGAGGCTCCGCTGCCGCTGGCGAAGCTCAGCGACTACGACTTCTTCGTCGGGCCGCTGGCCGACCTGGCGCCGAAGGACGGGGTGGTGCCGTACCAGGTGGCGGCGCCGTTGTGGTCGGACCAGGCCGGCAAGCACCGCTTCATCGTGCTGCCCGAGGGCGGCAAGGTCGGGTTTCAGGCCGAGGGCGACTGGGAGTTCCCCGAGGGCACGATCTTGATCAAGAACTTCTTCTTTGATCACGACCGGCGCGACGCGGCGGTCGGCGCCCGCATCATCGAGACGCGGCTGATGCTGCGCACGGCGGACAACTGGCGGGTCTTCATCTACGTGTGGAACGACGAGCAGACCGAGGCCACGCCGCTGCGGACGGGCAAGCGGGTGACGGTCGAGTTCATCGACGTCGACGGGGCCAAGAAGTCGGAGGAGTACATCGTCCCCAACGAGGACCAGTGCGCCAGCTGTCACGAGCGCGACGACGTCGAGCACTCGCTCGGGCTCATCACGCCGCAGATGAACCGCATGGTCGAGCGCGACGGGGCGCAGGTGCAGCAGCTCGAGTGGTTGGCGGGGCAGGGCCTGTTCGCGAGCCCGCCCCCGGCCGCGGCGAGCTTGCCGGCCTTCGTCGACCCCTTCGGCACAGCGGGCACGCTGGATGAGCGGGCGCGGCACTATCTGCACGGCAACTGCGCGCACTGCCACCAGCCGGGCGGCGGGGCGGGCAAGAGCGGGCTGGTGTTCCTCGCCAGCGAGACCGACCTGGCGAAGGTGGGCGTGTGCAAGGTGCCTGCGGCGGCGGGTCCGGGCACCGGCGGTCACCCGCACGACATCGTGCCGGGCAAGCCGGACGAGAGCATCGTCCTCTTTCGCATGAACTCGCTGGACCCGGAGATCAAGATGCCGGAGCTGCCGAACCGGGTGATCGACAAGGCCGGGGTGGAGCTCATCCGCCAGTGGATCGCGGCGATGCCGATCGACACCGAATGCGTCAGCGACGCGCCCTGATCGCTGCTGGCGTCACTGGCATCGCTGGCGTCGTTGTCATTGCCGCGGGGTGAGCGGGTCGCAGCGCAGGCAGGGGTCCAGGACTGGCGAGCGCGTCTCGGCCGGGTGGGGTGGGCGCTCGCGCGGGACCTCGATCTGCGCGGCGCGCCAGCGGCCGTGCTTGCGCTGGTGCAGCAGCGCCGTGTAGCTCACGCGGCCGATCACCAGCTCGGCGAAGCCGGCGCGGTTACTGAGCAGGTCGGGCGCGAGGGCCTGGCTCTGGTAGTAGACCCAGCCGCGGCGTCCGCCCGCGGGGGCGCCGTCGGGGTGAGCTGTCCCTCCGGACACGACCTGAAAGACAGGTCGCTTGAGCCAGAAGCGGCTCGAGCGCTTGACCGCGTCGGCGATGTCGGCGGTGGCGGAGAGCGAGCGGTCGTGGCCCGAGAGGGCGCCGGCGAACAGGCCGCGGTCGATCGCGCGGCGCAGCGGTTCGGGGTGGAGCGCGAAGGCGGAGTCGGGGTAGAGGCCGCCCTGGCCGTGCGGGCCGGCGGTCTCGATCGGGTGGTGGGTGACGAGCAGGCGCGGCGTCGCGGCTTGGGGTGTCTGCTCGAGCGCGGCGAGCAGCGCTTGCTGCTGGGCCAGGCTGGCGTCGGCGGCGGTCAGCAGCGGGCCGCCTTGCGCGGGCGGACCGAGCCAGGCGGCGGTGTCGAGCAGCACGAGGTCGACGAACGCGTCGGCGTCGGCCGGCTCGACGGAGCACGCGTTCTCGCTGCACGTCGACACCACCCTGGCGCCGCCGTCGTGGTCGACGCGGACCACGTAGTTGGCGGCGGGAAGTCGCCACGGTCGCGGGCCCGTATTTGGTTGCAGGTGCAGCGACGGGGCCCCGCAGCGCCACTCGTGGGCGCCGAGCACGGCGAAGCTGGGGCCGCCGGCGGACTCGTGCGAGCGGGCGACGCGGACGAGATCGCGGACGCCGGGGCGGGTGAGGGCGACGGCGGGGTCGCAGTCGTCGCCGAGGACATCGCCGAGCCACAGCAGCACGACGGGCACGCCGTCGCGGCGACGGGCGGCGAGGGTGCGCTCGAGCTCGCTGGCGCTGTGCGCCGCGGTCCGCCCGGGGAAGCCGGCCTCACCGATCAGCACCAGGCTCAGCGCCGGGGCGGCGGGGTCCGCCGCGGGGCGGTCCCAGGCCTTGCCGCGCTCGATGGCGCAGCCGCTGATCGACATGACCGCAAGGACAGGTAGCAGCCAGAATGGCAGCGAATCGGTCAGCAGCAGCTTCCGAAGGCGGACGAGCGCCGGGCGACGGGTGGAGCGCATGAGCGAGGACGCGAGGCTAACACGGCCCTGTCGCGCCAGCGTTGACAGGTGCGAAGAACTCGGCGCAGCGGCGAAGCACGTGAGTCGGTTGGCGGCTTGGGGTCGGTAGGGTTGGGGTCGGCGGCTCGGCGGGTCGGCTCGGCGGGATAGCGAATGGCGGGTCGCGGCGAGCTTTCGCACGATTTGTCGCGGGGGCGGCGCTTGCACCCGCGCAGCGGCTCGGGCGATGCTCCGGGCACGATGTCTCACCTGCTGCTGTCGATGACCGTCAACGGCGAGGCCGTGCAGGTCGCAGCGCCGGCGCACCACACCTTGCTCGAGGTGCTGCGCTACAAGCTCGACCTGATCGGCACCAAGCAGGGCTGCGACAAGGGCGACTGCGGGGCGTGCACGGTGCAGATCGACGGCGTGCCGCAGCTGAGCTGCCTGACCCTGGCGGTGCACGCGGTCGGTCGCGCGGTGACGACGGTCGAGGGGCTCGGGCAGCAGGCTGGCGGCTGTCACCCGCTGCAGGACGCGTTTGACCGCTGGAACGCGGCCCAGTGCGGCTTTTGTACGCCGGGGATCTTGCTGAGCGCCGAGGCGCTGCTGCGCCGCTGCGCCGGGCGCGAGCCGACCCGGCTGCAGGTGTGCGAGGCGCTGGCGGGCAACCTGTGCCGCTGCACGGGTTACACCAAGATCATCGACGCGGTGCTGGACGTCGGGCGGCAAATGGCTGTGGCGGCGGCGGCGAGTGCGGGGGAGGTGGCGCATGCCGAGTGAGGATCGCGAGCGCGACTGGCAGCTCGGCAAGGTCCACCGCAAGGTCGACGCGATGGAGCGGATGCGGGGCGTGGCCCGCTACACCGACGACCTCAAGCTGCCGGGGATGTTGCACGCCAAGATCTTGCGCAGCCCGCATGCCCACGCGCGCATCCGCGGCATCGACCTCGCGCCGGCGCTGGCGCTGCCGGGGGTGTTCGCGGCGGTCACCGGGCAGGACTTCAAGATCCCCTACGGCATCATCCCGTGGACGCCCGACGAGAATGCGCTGGCGGTCGACAAGGTGTGCCACGTCGGGGACGGCGTGGTCGCGATCGCGGCGATCGACGAGGACACCGCCAACGCCGCGTGCAAGGCCGTGATCGTCGACTACGAGCCGCTGCGGGCCTTCTTCGACCCGGAGGAGGCGCTGGCCGTGCGCGACCGCGAGGGCACGATCAACCCCTACTCGCGCAAGGGCAACGTGTCGAAGCACGTGCTGCTCGAGTTCGGCGAGGTCGACGCGGAGCTGGCCGCCTCGGACCTGGTGATCGAGGGCGACTACGAGTTCGGTGGCACGACCCACGGGGCGATCGAGCCGCACTGCGCGGTCGCCCTGGTCGAGCCGAGCGGGATCTTGACGGTGTGGTCGGCGACCCAGGTGTCGCACTACCTGCACCGCGAGCTGGCCAAGGTGCTCGAGCTCCCGCCGCACCGCATCCGCGTGATCCAGCCGCCGCTCGGCGGGGCCTTCGGCGGCAAGAGCGAGCCCTTCGACCTCGAGTTCTGCGTCGCCAAGCTGGCCATGAAGACAGGTCGGCCGGTCAAGCTGCTGTACACCCGCGAGGAGGTGTTCTACGCCCACCGCGGCCGCCACCCGATGAAGATGAAGTACCGCACGGGCTTCACCCGCGACGGCAAGATCAAGGCCGTCGACGCCAGGACGATCCTCGACGGCGGCGCCTACTCGAGCTTCGGCCTGGTCACGACCTACTACTCCGGGCAGCTGCTGTGTGCGCCCTACGCGTTCGGAACCTACCGCTTCGACAGCACGCGCGCGTACACCAACAAGCCGGCCTGCGGCCCCAAGCGCGGGCACGGCTCGGTGCAGCCGCGCTTCGCGATGGAGATCCAGCTCGACAAGGCCGCGGTGGCGCTGGGCATCGACCCGATCGATCTGCGCCGGCGCAACGACATCGGCGCGAACACCCAGACGATCAACGAGTTTCGCGTCGGCTCCAACGGCTTCCTCGAGTGCCTGGCGCGGGTCGAGGCGGCCTCGGGCTGGCGCGAGCGGCGGGCGAAGCTGGGCTACGGGCGCGGGCTCGGGGTCGCGGGGAGCACGTACATCAGCGGCACGAACTACCCGATCTACCCCAACGACATGCCGCAGGCGGGCGTGCAGATCTGCCTCGACCGCAGCGGGCGGGCGCGGGTGTTCAGCGGGGCCAACGACATCGGCCAGGGCAGCAACACGATGCTGGCGGTGATCACGAGCGAGGAGCTCGGCCTGCCGATCGAGGACATCCGGGTGCTCTCGGCCGACACCGACCTGTGCCCGGTCGACCTCGGGGCGTACAGCTCGCGCATCACCTTGATGGTCGGCAACGCCTGCCTCGACGCGGCGAGCAAGCTGCGGCGCAAGGTGTGCGAGAGCGTGGCGAAGCGCTGGAAGGTGCCGCGGGATCGGGTGGTCCTGGCCGGCCGCATGGCGATCGACCGCGAGGATCCCGATCGCCACGTCGACAGCGCGCAGGCGTTCCAGTGGGCCGAGGCTGACCACGGCCTGCTCGGCGAGGTCGGCAGCTACAACACGCCCAAGGACCGCCACGGCGAGTACCGCGGCGGGACGATCGGCGCGTCGCCGGCCTACAGCTTCACGGCCCACCTCGCCGAGGTCGAGGTCGACGTGGAGACCGGCATCGTCGACGTGAAGAAGATCTGGATCGCCCACGACTGCGGCAAGGCGCTGAGCAAGCGCATCGTCGAGGGCCAGATCGAGGGCTCGACCTACATGGGCTTCGGCGAGGCGCTGATGGAGGAGCACGGCGTCGACCCCGAGCACCGCGGCGCGCACGCGGGCCCGAGCCTGCTCGACTACCGCATGCCGACCTTCCTCGACACCCCCGAGCTGGCCGCGATGATCGTCGAGGCGCCCGACGCCAACGGGCCCTACGGGGCCAAGGAGGCCGGCGAGGGGCCGCTGCACTCGAGCATCCCGGCGATCGCCAACGCGATCTACGACGCGGTGGGGATCCGCCTCGACCGCATCCCGTTCTCGCCGCCGCGGGTGCTCGCGGCGCTGGCCGAGCGGCGTCGGCGGGAGTTGGCGGGCGAGCTGAGCCCGCACAAGCCGGGCCCGGACCACGCCCGGAGGAGCGCCTGATGCTGCGTCTGCCGCAATTTCAGGTCGAGAGCCCGGACACCGTCGAGGGCGTGGTGGCGGCGCTGCAGCGCCACGCTGGCGCGCGGGTGATCGCGGGCGGCACGGACATCCTGCCGAACCTCAAGCACTTCCTCGACACACCGCCGGTGCTGGTCAGCCTGGCGCGGGTGACCGCGCTGCGCGGCCTGCAGCGCGACGACGCGGCCGGGCTGCTGCGGATCGGCGCCGGGGTGACGCTGACGCAGATCGCCGAGGACGCGCAGGTGCGGGCGCTGTTCCCGAGCCTCGCGCACGCGGCCGGGATCGTGGCGAGCCCGGTGATCCGCAACATGGGCACGCTCGGCGGCAACGTGAACCTCGACACCCGCTGTCGCTACGTCAACCAGAGCGAGTTCTGGCGCGGGTCGATCGGCGGCGGCTGCCTCAAGTCCGAGGGCAACGTCTGTCACGTGGTCCCCAAGGGCCGCAACTGCGTCGCCGCGATGAGCAGCGACAATGTGCCAGTGCTCATCAGCCTCGACGCCAACATCGTGCTGGTCGGCCCCGAGGGCCGCCGCGTGCTGCCGCTGGCCGACTACTTCCACGCCGACGGCGTCGCCCACACGCTCGCCCGACCCGGCGAAGTGACGGTCGAGCTGCAGCTGCCGCTGCCCGCGGGTCCGCGGCGCGCTCGCTACACGAAGTGGTCGGTGCGGCGCAGCATCGACTTCCCGCTGCTGTCGGTGGCGCTGCGCTTCGACCTCGCGGCCGACAGCCCGCACGCCGAGGTGCTGGCGGCGAAGGTTGTCGTGGGGGTGCTCGGGGCCAAGCCGCGGGTGGTCACGCGGCTCGACGAGGCGCTCGGCAAGCCGCTGTCGGACCCGGCGGTCGCGCGGATCGTCAGCGAGGCGACCCACGCCCAGTGCAAGCCGCTGGACAACGTGCCCTACGAGGCCGCGTACCGGCGCGAGATGCTGCGCGTGTACACCCGCCGCGGCGTCGAGGCGATGGTCGCCGAGGGCTAGACGCTGCATGTGCACGCTGCTGCTGGCCTGGCAGGTCGACCCGGCGCGGCCGCTGATCGTCGCCGCCAACCGCGACGAGTTCTACGCCCGTCCGAGCGCCCCGGCGGCGATCTGGCCGCGCGCGTCCGCGGCCGACCCGGAGATCGTCGCCGGCCGCGATCTGCAGGCCGGCGGCACCTGGCTCGGCGTGACCCGGGCCGGTCGCTTCGCCGCACTGACCAACGTGCGCGAGCTTGGCGTGGCGACCCCGCCAGGCGCCCCGTCGCGCGGTCAGCTGGTCGCTGATTTTCTCCGCGGGCGCGACGACCCGGCGAGCTACATCGCTGCGCTGCGCCCCGAACGCTACGCGGGCTTCAACCTCGTCGTCGGCGATCGGGACGCGCTCTGGTACCTGTCCAATCGGTCAGGTCCGGCGCGCGCCCTGGGCCCGGGCGTGTACGGGCTCGCCAACGCTGGGCTCGACACTCCCTGGCCCAAGGTCCGACGCGGGCGCGCAGCGCTTGCCGCACAGGTGGCCGCGGGCGAGGTGACGGGCGCGGCGTTGCTGGCGTTGCTGGCCGATCGGACGCCGGCGCCAGACGCCGAGCTGCCGGACACCGGCGTGGGTCTGGCGACCGAGCGCATGCTCTCGCCGCTGCTCATCGCTAGCTCCGGCTACGGCACCTGCTCGTCGACGGCGCTGGTGATCCACCGGGACGGCGCGGTGGAGTTGCACGAGCGCAGTCACAACCCGGCGCGGCCCGGCGACGCAAGCCTCACGATGTCGCGCGGACGCTGAGCGAGGGCTCGTCTTTTCGCCCCGTTCGCGGTACTCCTTGGCCTGCCTCGTCTGGAGACTGCATGTCGCGCCGCCTGCTCCCCATTCTGCCCCTCGCGCTCGTTTGGTCTGTCGTTGTCGTGGCGCCCGGGCAGGCGCAGGCCGCCGACGCGGGCAAGCCGAAGCCGGCGTGGCTCAAGGAGAAGCACATCCTCGAGGTCGGCGGTTACCTCGGCGCCTTCTTCACGGCCGCGGACCATGGCCTCTACGGCGACGGCATCACCAAGACGCCGCGGCCGCTCAAGCCCGGCTTCGACGTCGGGGTGCGCCTCGCCTATCTCCCGCTGCGCTTCGTCGGCGTCGAGGTCGAGGGCGGCGTGGTGCCGACCAAGCTCGACGGCAACGGCGGCTACAAGACCACCCTGTTCGGCGTCCGCGGCCACCTGATCTTGCAGCTCCCGACCCGCCTCTCGCTGTTCGTCGTCGCCGGCGGCGGCATGCTCGGCGCCAGCTCGGGCCCCAAGGCGCTCGGCAAGAACATCGACGGCACCCTGCACGTCGGCGGCGGCCTCAAGTACTACGTCACGCCCAAGGTGGTGCTCCGCATCGACGGCCGCGACATCCTCTCGCCGGCCTGGTCGAAGGGCATGGCCGGTGGCCAGGACTGGGCCCACAACGCCGAGTTCACCTTCGGCGCGAGCTTCGTCCTCGGCCGTCAGACCACCAAGATGCTGGCGAAGGGCTAGCGGCCACCGCGTTGGCCTGGCGTCGCGTGACACCAGCGGGCCGTGGGGGATCTCCATTGGCGTCGGCCTGCACGTCGAACGCGTCCTGGATCCAGGTCGATCCACGGCTGCGGGCCGGTTGTGGATCCCCAGCTGTGGACTCGGCTCCGTGACAGTGGATCCCATGCGAGAAAGCTGTGGATAACTCGCGGCCGCGAGGTGGGAGAGCCTGCGATCCCGAGTGAACTTCGGTGAACGTATGGTAATTGCGACTACATAAAAATCAGTCGCAAGTCGCTGTCTCGTGGCAGATGAGCGTTGATTGCCGCGGCGCATTGAAGTTATTGTGGATGCAAGGCGCCCCCCCGCCGTCGTCTGGCCATTCGGCCAGCGCCCCCGCAATTCCCCATGCCGGTCCCCCAGGCCCACGCTCGAGACGCCGACGCCCCCGCGCTCCGCTCTGCGCGGCGCGGCCGTGGCGGCTCCCGGGCGATGGATCTGACAGGGCGGGTGCTGGGCGCCCGCTACCGGCTCCTGCGCCAGCTCGGGCAGGGTGGCATGGCCACCATCTACGAGGCCGAGCACGTCGAGATCGGCAAGCGGGTGGCGGTCAAGGTGCTGACGCAGGCCCGCTGCGAGGACACGGCGCGGCGCTTCCTGCAGGAGGCTCGTGCGGCGTCGCAGCTGCGTCACGAGCACATCATCGACGTCACGGATTATGGCCGCGACGAGGTCGCCGGTGAGCCCCTGGCCTACTTGGTGATGGAGCAGCTCGAGGGCGAGGACCTCGCGGTCACGCTCGAGCAGGACGGCCCGCTGCGCTGGACCCGGGTCCTGGCGATCGGCAAGCAGATCTGTCGCGCCCTGATCGCGGCGCACGACCAGAACATCGTCCACTGTGACATCAAGCCGGCCAACTGCTTCCGCATCCTCCGCGGTGACACGGCCGACTTCATCAAGGTGCTCGACTTCGGGGTCGCGAGCTTCGCCTGCAAGCGCACCGGTCGCGTCACGCCGGACCCGGTCCCCGCGGACAGCGAGGATGCATCGGGTGGTCGCCGCAAGTCGGGCCCACGCCTCGGCACCCCGGGTTACATGGCCGGCGAGCTGCTGAGCGGCGGCAGCTACGACCATCGCGTCGACATCTACGCGCTCGGCGTGCTGATGTACCGCCTGCTGACCAACAAGATGCCGTACCCGGCGGCGCGCCTGTACGCGGCCGGCGACGGCAGCGGCGCGGTGGCCGGCAATGCGGCCGGCAATGCGACCGGCAACAAGGCTGGCAATGTGGCCGCCGCGAACGGTGCGATGAGCGAGGCTCCGGCGCCGTTCCCGATGCGTCGGGCGATCCCCACGCTCGAGATCTCGCCGGAGTTCGAGGCGGTCGTGCTCAAGGCCCTGGCCCATGAACCGGGGCAGCGCCACGCCAGCGCGCGGGCCCTGCTCGCGGCGCTCGAGGCGGCCGAGGCGGCGTCGCTGCGCGCCTCGCCGCTGCCACGCGACCCGCTGTCGTGGGGCGGCACGGTCGAGCACGAGCCGCTCGCGCGCTCGCCCGAGGACTCGTCGTCGATGTCGCAGACCGAGGTCTCGCGCGCCGCCTTCGCGGCCCACAGCTCGAGCTCCGGGCTGCAGCGCACCGCGCCCGACTACAGCCCGAGTGGTTCGTGGCAGTCGCTGCGCCGGGCCCAGGCCACTGCGTATCGCGAGGGTATGCGGGGCGCGCCGGCTCTGCCGGGCCTGCTCATCCGCGCCGCGCTCGCGCTGGTGGTGACGACGGTGCTGGTGCGCGTGGCGTGGACGCTGCTGGTGTAGGGCGGCGTCGCGTTTCAGCTGCGCCAGTGCTTGCGCTGCGGCCGGAGCTGCTGCCAGGTCCACCACCACAGGGCCAGCAAGGGCACGAGGCTGAGCGCGCCGGGCAGGCCGAGCAGGCGGCCGAGGTTGGTCGCGCCGCCGTAGCCGGGCTGACCCGCGAACAGCAGCGGCCAGGCGTGGCCCCACAGCGGGTCGCCGTACTGCGGGGCCTCGGGCGCGGCGGCGGCGGCGGCGAGCATCTGCGCGGCCGAGACGGCGCCGAGCACCGCGACGGCGCCGGGGACCAGGCGCAGCGCGGGCACCAGGCCGAGCGCGAGGAAGGGCAACATCGGCACGCAGTGGCGCGGGCCGAGCGCGGCGCCGCCGTCCCACATGTAATAGCCGCTGTTTAGCGCGAGGTAGAAGCCGATCACGAGCAGCGCGAGGCCGGCGACCTGGCGCGTGGGCCAGGTTCTTTCAGACATGTCCTGTCGGCCAGGTGAGATCGCCTGGACGAGCAGGCCCCAGGCGGCGAGGAGCAGCACCGGGGCGAGGTAGAACAGGCCGCGGAAGCGGCCGAACAGGAGCTCCTGCAGCACCGCGAGGTCGGGCGTGTGGATGCCGTAGTTGACGCGCATGCCCTCGGCGAATTCGGCGAGGTAGACGAAGTCGTAGCCGGTCCGCAGCGGGTGGCCGAAGGCGGCGAGGTGGTAGAGGGCCAGCAGGGCCGCGCCCGGGAGGCCGCCGGCGACGGTGCAGGCGGCGAAGCGGGGGCCGTGGTGGAGCAGGGCGAAGCCGGTGACGATCGCCGCGGGCACGGCCGCCGGGTACTCGCAGACGACCGCGAGGCCGAGGCAGGCGCCGGCGGCGAGGCCGGCCTGGGCTGTCCCTCGGGACAGGAGGATGCAGGCCAGCGCGAGCAGCAGCAGGTCGGCGCAGGGCTGGTGGCCGTAGAAGGCGGTGCTGTAGACGAAGGCGGGGCTGGCGAGGCCGTAGAGCAGCGTGAGCGCGGCGGCGGGCCCCGGGGCGAGCTGGCGGCGGGCGAGCAGGTAGAGCGCGGCGAGGCCGGCGAGGGCCAGCAGGGAGGTGCTGAGCAGGCGGCAGAGGTAGAGGGCGGTGCGGTGGGCCTGGTTGTAGATGAGGCGGTCACCGGGTTGGCGGGCGTCGGGGTCGGGTTGCTGGCCGGCGAGCTCGGCCGCGGGGTCGAGCGGGATGACGCGGACGCTGGGCAGCTCGCCGCCGCCGAGGCGGGTGGCGGCGTAGTAGAGGGTGTAGGCCGGGAGGGCGAGCAGCGAGGCGCCGGGGGCCTTGTCGCTGTAGAAGTGGCCGTCGCGGTAGCTCTTGTCGCCGGTGGTGGCGTGGTCGGGGTCGATGATCGTGCTGCCGCGCTCGACCAGCGCGCGGGTCAGGGCGAGGCGTGAGTTCTGGTTCCACGCGGGCGGGCCGATGAAGTAGGCGTAGGTGCAGAACACCGCGAGCGCGAGCGGCAGCAGCAGCGGCGCCTCGGCGCGCAGGCGGGCCCATGGCGTGGGCTGTCCTGGGGAGGGGGGGGGCCGGGGGACAGGTGGGGGGGCTGTCCTGGGACAGGTGGCTGTCCTGGGGGACAGGTTTGGCGTGGCTGTCCCCAGGGACAGGTGGCGGGACAGGTGACGGTGGCTCGGCCGTGGCCGTCACGGGGCCCTCAGCGGCCGCGCGTGGCGGGCGTGGCGGTCGCGGCTGCGGGCGGGATCGGCGTCGCGGCGGCCGTGGGGGGGGGCGCAGGATTGGCCCCGGGGTTGCGGCCGTGGCTGACCTCGCGGACGAGCGCGGCGAGCTCGGCCTGGGCGCGCTCAGCGGCGGCGGCCTCCGGGGTCTGGGCCAGGCGCTGGAGCATCTGGTAGGCGGCGCTGTAGCGGCGGGCGGGGTCGCGGTCGAGGTTCTTGCGGACGATGTCGCTGAGCTTGGCGGACAGGCCCGTGAGGCGGCGCGAGCTGTGCGAGATGTCGAACTTGACGATCGCGTCCATCGTCTTGAGGTCGTCGTCGGCCTTGAAGCAGCGCTGGCCCTTGAGCATCTCCCACAGCATCACGGCCATGCCGAACAGGTCGGACTGGACCGAGGCCGGGGCGGTGCCGACGATGCGCTCGGGGGCCATGTAGGCCTTGGTGCCGGCCTGGGACATGTCGTGCGGGCGCGGCAGCCAGGTCGACGAGGCCGAGTTGTAGTCCGCGAGCAGGACGCTGCCCTGGCGCGACAGCAGGACGTTGCTGGGGCACACGTCGCGGTGGACCACGCCGAGCTCGACGAACTTGTTGCTGGCGTCGTCGAGGATCTCGAAGGTGTGGATGTGGTGGAGGGCGTCGGCGAGCTGGCCCATGATGAACACGGCGAGCTCGCGGGAGATGGCGCGGGGGGTGCCGTCGTCGTGGCCGAGCAGGGCCGCGAGGTCGCAGCCGTCGACGTAGTCCATGACGAGGTAGCGCACGCCGTCCTTCTCGCCGTCGCCGTGGACGGAGGGGATCCCCGGGTGGTTGAAGGCCTGCAGCAGCTTGATCTCGTGGTCGAACTGCGCGGCGAGGTGGGCGTGGTCCGGGCTGCGGCTGGGCAGCAGCAGCTTGACCACGTACGAGGGGGCGCCGTGCTCCGGGTCGTCCTCGTGGCGCGCCAGGTACAGGCGGAAGCTCGTGCTGCGGGTGGCCAGAGGCCGGACCAAGCGAAACGTTCCGAGGCTCTGCAGCTCCATGGGCCCCGTGAGTGTGCATGTCGGAGATCCAGCTGTCCATCGCCCGGAGCCTGGTAAAACTCGGGGCCGATGGTCGACCCTTCGCCTCCGGTCGTGGTCCTCGGCGCTGGCCTCACCGGGCTGTCCGCGGCCTACCACATGCGCCGCCCGACGCTGCTCGTGGAGCGGGGCCCCCAGGTCGGCGGGCACGCCCGCAGCGTGCGGCAGGACGGCTTCACCTTCGACGTCACGGGCCACTGGCTGCACCTGCGTGAGCCGCAGACCCGGGCGCTGGTGGAGGGGTTGTTCGCCCCGGGCGAGCTGGTGAGCGTCGAGCGGCGCACGCGGGTGTACACGCACGGGGCGCTGCTGCCGTACCCGTTCCAGGCCAACCTGTTCGGCTTGCCGCTGCCGGTCGTGCAGGAGTGCCTGGTGGGCTTCGTGGAGGCCCGCGAGCGGGCGGCGCGGGGCGAGCAGCCCGAGCCGAGCTTCGAGGCCTTCGCCGAGGCCCGCTTCGGTCGGGGGATCGCCCGCCACTTCTTCGTGCCGTACAACACCAAGCTGTGGGGCATGCACCCGAACCGGCTGACGGCCGAGTGGGTGTCACGCTACATCCCGATCCCTGACGCGGCCCAGGTGATCGGCGGGGCGATCGGGCTGGCGCAGGAGGGGCTCGGGTACAATGCCAACTTCCTGTACCCGCGGGCTGGGGGCATCGACGCGCTGCCGCGGCGCCTGGCGGCGGCGCTGCCGGCCAGCGCCCAGGTGCTGCTCGGCAGCGACGTCGAGGCGATCGACCCCGGGCAGCGGCGGGTCAAGCTGACGGCCGAGGCCGACTGGCGCAGCTACGCGGCGCTGGTCTCGACGATGCCGCTGCCCGAGCTCATCCGCCGGATCGTCGGGGTGCCGGCGGCGGTGCGCGAGGCGGCGGCGGCGCTGCGCTGGGTCGGCTGGCGCTACCTCGACGTCGCCACGCGCAGGCCCGTGCCGGCCGACTACCACTGGGTCTACGTGCCGGAGCTGCGTTACCCGTTCTTTCGCGTCGGGGTCTACTCGAACGCGGTCGCCAGCATGGCGCCGCCGGGCTGCAGCAGCCTGTACGTCGAGCTCAGCGCGCGCGAGGGGGCGATCGATCTGGCGGCGGTACTGCAGGGGCTCGTCGAGGTCGGCGCGCTGGCTGCGGTCGACGACGTGCTGTTCACGGCGGTGCGGGAGATCGAGTATGCCTACGTGGTGTTCGACGACGCCCACGCCGCGGCCACGCGCACGATCTTCGCCTGGCTCGAGCAGGTCGGGATCCGCAGCTGCGGGCGCTACGGGGCGTGGGTCTACAACTCGATGGAGGACAGCGTGATCCAGGGCCGGGAAGCCGCGGCCTGGGCCATGACCAGCGCCTCGGGACAGGTCGCAAAGGACAGGTCCGTATGACCGATATCGCGCCCGAGATCTCGGTGATCATCCCGGTCTACAACGAGGAGGCGATCCTCGCGAGCAGCGTGCTCGAGCTGTCGCGTGGGCTCGACGCGGCGGGGCTCGTGCGCCACGAGATCGTGATCGCGGAGAACGGCAGCCGCGACCGTACGCGGGAGATCGCGGCCGAGCTGGCCGCGGCGCACCCGCGGGTGCGCACCTTCTCGTGCGCGCGGCCCAACTACGGCGCGGCGCTGCGGGAGGGCATCGAGGGGGCACGCGGCGAGTACGTGCTGTGCGAGGAGATCGACCTCTGCGACCTGGACTTTCATCGGCGCGCGCTGGAGCTGCTGCGATCTGGCGAGGCCGAGCTCGTGATCGGCAGCAAGGCGATGCCCGGGGCCCACGACCGGCGGCCGCTCGGGCGGCGGGCGGCGACGCGGATCTACAACGGGCTGCTGCGGGTCACGCTCGGCTTCCACGGCACCGACACGCACGGGCTCAAGGCGTTTCGCCGGGCCGCGCTGCTGCCGGTGGTCGGGCGTTGCATCGTCGGTCACGACGTGTTCGCCTCGGAGCTGGTGATCCGGGCCGAGCGTGAGGGGGTGCGGGTGCGCGAGATTCCGGTCGAGCTGGCCGAGAAGCGGGCGCCCTCGGTGCGGCTGCTGCGGCGGGTGCCAAAGGTGCTGCACAACCTCGGGCGTTTGATGGCGGCGATCCACCTCGGGGTCGGTCGACGGGAGGACGCGTGAGCGCGCAGAGCACGATCGTCAGCGTCGACCTCGACGACGTCGCCTGCTACCACGCGATCCACGGCCTGCCTGCGCCGGCGTCGGCGAGCGCGGGGGTGGTGCTCGAGCGCTGCTTGCCGCGCTTCCTCGAGCTGTTCGAGGAGCTCGGGGTGCGGGCCACCTTCTTCGTGATCGGCCGCGACTTGCAGCGCGACCTGGCGACCGGCGGGCGCGGGGCGGCGCTGCTGCGCAAGGCGCTGGCGGCCGGGCACGAGCTCGCCAACCACAGCTTCGCCCACGCCTACGACATGGTCACGTGGACGCCGGCCGCGATCTACGACGACCTGCGGCGCTGCGACGTGCTGCTGCGCGGGCTCGGGGCGCGGCCGCTGGGCTTTCGTGCGCCGGGCTACACGCACGACGCCGCGCTGCTGCAGCAGGTCGCGGCGCTCGGCTACCGCTACGACGCCTCGCTGCTGCCGTCGCCGAGCTACTACGCGGGCAAGCTGGCGGTGCTCGGGTGGATGGCGGTGAGGGGCGAGCGCTCGCGGTCGCTGGCGCGGGGCTGGCGGAGCTTCATCGGGCCGACGCGGCCGCACTTCATGCCCGAGTGCGGGCTGTGGGAGGTGCCGGTGAGCGTGTCGACGGTGCTGCGGCTGCCGATGGTCGGCACCTTCGTGATCGGCGGGCGGGCGCTGCTGCTGCGGGAGGCCGAGACGCGGCCGTACCTGCACCTCGAGCTGCACGGCATCGACCTCGCCGACCCTGACAGCGACGGCTACGACGCGGTGTTGCGCAAGCGTCAGCCCGAGCTGCGGGTGCCGCTGCAGCTGCGCCTGGATCGCCTGCGGCGGCTGCTCACGGCGCGGGGGACGGGGACCTCGATCGGCGGCGCGTTCGCGTCGTAGTGCACTGGCCGGCGGCGGCTCACGGCGCGGGGGATGGGGGCTTCGCTCGGCGGCGCGTTCGCGTCGTCGTGCTCTCGCGGCGCACCGCCATGGTCGCGAGGGCGTCGGCCTCCTCGTTGCCGCTGTGGCCGGCGTGGCCGCGGACCTTGAGCAGCTCGACGTCCGGCGTGGTCACCATGCGCTCCTTGATCGCGGTGATGAGCTCGAGGTTGGCCTTGGCCTTCCAGCCGCCGACCAGGACGCCGAGGCTCCACGCGCTGTCGGTGTAGATCAGCACGTGGGCGGCCTGCTCCTCGGGCTTCAGCATCTCGAGCGCGCGGAGGATCGCCGTCAGCTCGGCGATGTTGTTGGTGCCCTCGCCGATGAACTCGGAGTGCTCGAGGATCTCGCCGTCGGGGCGCTCGAAGAACACGCCGATGCCGGCGGGGCCCGGGTTGCCGCTGCAGGCGCCGTCGGTGTGGATGATGATGGTCGTCGGGCCGACCGCCTTGATGGGGTCCTCACGGACGGCCTGGCTCGATACTGCCGGGGCTGGTGCGCCGCCGAAGTCCTCGTCCGGGAGGATCTCGCTGTCCGTCTCGATCAGGTTGTCGGGGGCGGCGCGATAAGACTTGGTGGCGCCCAGGCGGTAGCGCATCTCCACGCGGCCTCGGTGTACGATCGGCTTGCCGGTGGCGAGCACCCGTACGAACACTGTTTGGTCCTTGAACTGGAACTGCTTCCAAGCCATGGCGGATCTCCGAGGGGGAGGGCGAGGCGCCGCTCAAATCGAGCCGCAGCAGCGGTCCAGGGCGGCGTGTGCGGAGCCTCGGAGTACCATGGATCAGTGCGGCTGAACCGGCGAAAAGGCACGCCTTTGGCGCGCTGCGCCCCCGGTTTTTTTGTTGCGGCGGCCAATTTCGGGGGGTACAAGGGCCCCCGATATGAAGCGAACGATCTCTGTGTCCATCGCCGCAACGGCGCTCTTCGGCCTTGTCGGCCTCACTGCATGCCCCGGTGGTGGCGCGACGGGCACCAGCGGCAAACTGATCCCCGAGCAGGCCACGATCATGGTCGGCATCGATGTGGGCGGTCTGATGAAGACCAAGCTCTACACCGACAACAAGGCCGAGTTCGAGAAGCAGTCGGAGTACAAGGAGATGGCGGACGCCGCGAAGGCCTGCAATCTCGACCCCGAGAAGGCGCTCAGCTCGATCCTCATCGGCACCGACGGCAAGGCCAACGTGGTCGCCGTGCTCAAGGGTGAGGGTCTCGGCGTCGAGGCGAACCTCAACTGCATCGCCGAGAAGGGCAAGGAGAAGAACGGCGGCAAGGTGCCCTTCACGATCGCCGACGACGGCGGCAAGAAGATCCTCAAGATGGAGGGCGACAAGGGCACTGGTTACATCGTCGACGGCACGACCCTGGTGTTCGCCAGCGCGGCGTGGACCGGCGCGGTGAAGGACCTGATCGACGGCAAGGGCAAGCCCGCCATCGACGGTCCCAACAAGGACCTGTTCGCGCGCGCCGACCAGAGCAAGCACATCTGGGCCGCCGGTCTGGTGCCCGCGGAGCTGGCGGGTGGGGCCAAGAGCGTCGGCGCCGAGCCGAAGGACATGTCGGGCTCGCTCGACCTGAGTGACGGCATTGCGATCAAGCTCGCGGTCGGTCTGGCCTCGGCCGACCAGGCCAAGGAGCTGAAGAAGAAGGCGGACGAGGCGATGCCCGGCGCCAAGATCGGCGCGGCGATGGTCGGTCTCCCGGCGAAGGCCGTCGAGACGATCAAGATCGACACCAAGGACAACCAGATCACGCTCGAGGCCTCGCTGACCAACGACGACATCAAGACCCTGAAGGAGAAGGCTGGCGCCCTCCTCGGTGGTTTCGGTGGCGGCATGGGTGGTGGCGGCATGGACGACGCGCCCCCGCCGATGCCGGTCGAGCCGGTGGCTCCGCCGCCGTCGGCTGCTCCGGCCGAGCCGGCGCCCGCGCCGGCTCCGTGAGCCCTGCCGCGAGCCAGGGGTTTGCGGGGGCTTGCGATGTCTCCGCGGATCTCGTAGACAACGGCGGCCCGATCCAGGTGGATCGGGCCGCGTTGTTTTTTCCCTTGTAGCTGCCTGGTGGCGGCGACCATCGAGGTGAACCCCATGTCCAAGCCCTCTCCCCTTCAGAACGTCAAGAAGCTGTTCGGCTCCAAGGAGCAGCTCATCGCCAAGGTCATCGACCTGCTCACTCCCGGCGACGGCGAGTCCCGCGAGGCCTTCAGCAAGCGCCTGAAGTACGTCGCCAACGCCAAGCTCCTGCGCCTCGCGCAGGTCGGCGAGAAGATCAAGAGCCTCGGCGGGCGCGAGGCGCTGGTCGCTAAGCTCGCGGAGCTCAAGGGCGAGGCCAAGGACAAGGACTTCGTCGCCTCGCTCAACAAGCTGTCGTTGCCGCGCCTGCTCGACAGCGTGCAGAGCCTGAGCAAGAAGGTGAAGCCGGCCGGGAAGCCCGCTGGGAAGCCCGCCGCCAAGCCCGCTGGGAAGCCGGCCGCCAAGGCCTGAGTAACCCTGTCCCGAGGGACGGGTCGAAGCCGCGTTGCTCGTCGGGCGACGCGGCCTTCGTCGTGTGTATCGAGGCTGTCCGAGGGACAGCTGACGAGCCCGCGCTGCTCCGCATGTCGGGGCGACGCAAGGCCTTCGTCGTGGGTCAGCGGCCGACGCCGAGCAGGTCGAGGAGGCCGTTGACGAAGGTCAGCGGGTGGGGCGGGCAGCCGGGGATGTAGAGCTGGGGGGTGAACTCGCCGAGGAAGCTGCGATCGACGGCGTAGGCGTCCTGGTAGGGCGCGCCGCTGATGGCGCAGGAGCCGGCGGCGATGACGAGCTTGGGGGCGGGCATGCCGTCCCAGGCGAGGCGGAGGGCCTCGGCCATGTTGGCGGTGATCGGTCCGGAGAGGACGAGGCCGTCGGCGTGGCGCGGTGAGGCGACCCAGTCGATGCCCCAGCGGCCCATGTCGAAGTTGACGTTGGCGCTGGCGTTGAGCTCGAGCTCGCAGCCGTTGCAGCCGCCGGCGGAGACCTGGCGCAGCTTGAGCGAGCGGCCGAACAGCTTCTTGAAGGTGGCGGAGGCGAGGAGGGGGGTGAGGGCGCGGTCGCCGTCGCGGCGGACGAGGGTCTCGCGCGAGGTGCTGGCCATCTTGAAGTCGTTGCTGAACGAGAGCTTCTTGTCGGGGCAGACGTCGGCGCACTCGCCACAGAACACGCAGAGGCCGAGGTCGAGGCGGAAGGGATCGAGGGCGATGGCGCTGGTCGGGCAGAGGTCGCGGCAGGCCGAGCAGCCCTCGCGGCAGGGGCCTCGGCGACGTGCGGGGAGGCCACGAAAGCCCTTCGGGCTCGCGGCTCGCACGTCGGGGATGAACTGCCAGCCCTGGGACCGGCGGACGCGGATGGAGTGCAGCATGGGTCCTCTCAGAGGTCGGTGCCGGCGTACGACAGGTCGAAGCTCTTGTTGCAGATCGGGAAGTCGGAGATCTCGTTGTTGCGGACCGCGAGGGCCAGGCCGAACCAGTTCTGCAGCGACGGGTCCTGGACCTTGTAGTGGCGCAGGCGGCCGGCGGCGTCGGTCTCGATCGCGTGGACGATCGGGCCGCGCCAGCCCTCGACCACCGCGAGGGCGAGCGAGTCGGGCGCGAGCGGGCCGATCAGGACGCGGGTGCGGGTGAGGGTCGGTGTTGCTGGCGAGCAGCTCCTGCAGCCAGCGCACGGACTCGTCGATCTCGCGGATGCGGAGGACGAAGCGGGCCCAGCAGTCGCCGGTGGGCTCGACCACGCTGCGCACGGGACGGGCCGAGAAGGCGGCGCCGGGCAGCAGGCAGCGCATGTCCATGTCGATGCCGCAGGCGCGCGCGTGCATGCCGACCAGGCCGATGCCGGCGGCCTGCTCGCGGGTGACGACGCCGGTGGTCTTGAAGCGGTGCTGGACGGTCTTGGACTCGCAGCTGAGGGCGTTGCACTCGCCGATCTCGCGGGACAGTTGCGTTAGGACCTTCTGCAGGTCGTCGACGAGGGCCGGGGTGATCGGCGCACGCCGCCGCCGGGCGCAGCCAGTCGCGGCCGAAGCGGCTGCCGCAGACCCGCATCGACGCGTTGATCGCGGCGGTGCGGATGCGGCCGTAGGTGGAGGAGCCCTGCAGGAAGCCGATGTCTGTCGTCAGGCCGGAGAGGCCGACCAGGTGCATGGCGATGCGCTCCAGCTCGAGGCCGACGGCGCGGTTCTGCTCGACGGTGGGGTCGACGGTGACGCCGGCGAGCGCCTCGATCGCGCTGGCGTGGGCCCAGGCGTAGGCGATCGAGGAGTCGCCGGCGATGCGCTCGACCAGCGCGGGCAGGTGGGCGAGCGGGCGCTCGAGCAGCAGGCGCTCGACGCCGCGGTGCTGGTAGCCGTTGTGGATCTCGAGGTGGTAGACGACCTCGCCGTGGCAGCTGAAGCGGAACGCGCCGGGCTCGATCACGCCGGCGTGGATCGGGCCGACGTTGACCTCGTGGACCTCCTTGCCCTCGATGTGGAAAAACGCGTAGTCGTTCATGCGCCCGAGGTTCTTGCCCTCGAAGCGGACCGGCTTGAGCCAGGGGTGGCGCTTGAAGCCGATGCCGTGCTGCTCGTGGATCTCGCGCTCGAACACGTGGAAGGCGGGCAGGTTGCGGGTGATGGCGAACAGCGGGTGGTCGCGGTGGGCCGCGCCGCGCAGCAGCTGCAGGCCGTCCGGGCCGAGCAGCGCGGCGGTCAGGACCAGCTCGCTGGCCCTCGTCGCCGGGGCGGGCGTAGTAGGTGATGAGCTGGGCGCCGGCGGTGACGCGGTGCCACAGCTCGCGGGTGAAGTCGTCGGCGGGCAGGGTCGGCAGCTCGGCGACGCGGGCGAGCGCGGTGGGGCTTCGGGTCGTCATGGCAGGCCTCCGGGGCTGTGGGCGGACAACGCCGACGCGAGGCGAGGAGGTGGTCGACTGCGGGTCGTCATGGCAGGCCTCCGAGGCTGTGAGCGACCTGGCGCAGCAGGTCGTTGAGGGGCGTCGGCATGTAGATGCCGAGGGTGAACAGCAGCAGCAGGAACAGGGCCTTGGGCGCGAGGTCGACGACGGACTCGCGGTGGCGGTCGTGGGCGCGGGGGTGGGTGGCCCAGATCATGGGGAACATGCTGCGGCCGGTGGCGACGAAGACGATGAGGAGGATCAGGCACAGGGCCGAGAACAGGATGGTCTGGCCGGCCTCGATCATGCCGCCCATCATCACCAGCTCGCCGACGAAGCTGCCGAAGGGGGCGAAGCCGAGGAGGGCGAAGGTGCCGAACATCAGGAAGATGCCGGAGAAGGGCATCTCGGTGAGAGGCCGTCGACCCCATCGGTGCGCTTGGTGCCGAAGTGCTCCTCGATCTCGCCGGCGGTGAGGAACAGGCGAGCCTTGATCAGGGCGTTGCTGACGGCGTAGAGGAGGGCGCCGTAGATGGCGCTGCCGCCGACGCCCGGGCCGGGGCGATCGCGCCGGCGTGGTTGATCGAGGCGAAGGCGATGATGCGCTTATAGTTGCGGGTGGCGACGATGTTGATCGCGGAGACGACCATCGAGGCAAGGCCCATCGCGGTGAGGACGCCGCGGATGGCTCCTGGTCGCTGGCGCCGAAGGTCTGAGGACCGGAACAGGGCGACGAAGCGATGTTGAACTGGACCGCGGCGAGCAGGTGGTGACCGGCGGGCGGGCGGTGTCGTAGGTGTCGGGCAGCCAGCTGTACATCGGCGCCAGGCCGAGCTTGGTGCCGTAGCCGAACAGGATCAGCAGGATGCCGAGCTTGTGGGCGAAGTTCTGCGAGTCGCGGCTGGCGAGGTCGAACTGGTCGAGGAAGAAGGACAGGCCCTCGTGCTGGCTGGTGATCTCGACGCTGCGCGCTCGAGGCAGACGAAGCCGAGGAAGGTGAGGGAGAGGCCGACGGTCGAGAGCAGCAGGTAGCGCCAGGAGGCGCGCCAGGCCTCGCCGGTGCGGTCGTGGGCGATCAGCGGGACGGCGAAGAGGTGGTCGCCTCGACGAAGGCCCAGGCCATGAGGAGGTGGTTCGACAGCACCGCGAGGTTGGCGGCAGCCATGAAGCCGAGGGCGTAGCCGGCGAAGCGGTGGCCGAAGCCGCGGTGCCCGTCGGGGCGCGCGTGGGTCAGCATGTAGGCGGCGACGCCGAGGAAGACCAGGTTGATCAGGCTGGTGAACAGCTGGGCGGTGGCGTCGAAGACGAAGTAGTTCTCGCCGAAGCCGAGGCCGAAGTAGATGACGGCGGTCGCCGGCGTGACGACGGTGAGGCCGATGCTGACGCCGAAGGTCGCGACCGCGATCAGCAGGAGCAGTTGGAGGGCGACCCGGCGGAGCGGGGGCAGGAGCATCAGCAGCGCCGGCGGCCGGCAGCAGGGCGGTGAGCAGGATCGGGTTCATACGTCCTCCGCGGGGAGCTGGGCGGCGGCGGCCGGCAGCAGGGCGGTGAGCAGGATCGGGTTCATACGTCCTCCGCGGGGAGCTGGGCGTTGGCCGCGTTGGGCGCGTTGGCCTCGTTGGCCTCGTTGGCCTCGGCCGTCTCGAGGCGGCGGAGCAGCACGCCGCCGAAGGCGATGATCGACATCAGGAAGACGCCGGTGAGGGCGAGCTCGACCGGGAGGGCGACGTGGTGCTTGAGGAGGAGCTCGGAGCAGGACCACGCCGTTCTCGATGGTGACGGCGCCGATGACCTGGCCGATCGGCCGGGTCTGGAGGTGAGCACGTAGAGCCCGAGCAGCACGGCGGTGAGGGCGACGCCGAGGTGCAGCGAGGGCAGGGTGTCGACTGGCGGGATCTTGAAGCCGAACCACAGCGCGGTGATGACGATGAACACGGCGATGCCCCAGAACACCAGGTTGCTCGGGACCAGCTCGAGCTCCGAGGAGCGCACGCGGCCGGCGACCATGCGGTGCAGGAAGTAGGGCACGAACAGGCCGCGCAGGACGACCAGGTCGGCGATGAGGACCCAGACGGCGATATCGTCGCCGTGCTGGCCGAGGTTCTGGTAGGCGATGATCGCCAGCAGGAGGCCCTGGAGGCCGAGCATGCGGAACATGACGCGCCAGGTGCGGGCGAACAGCGGGGCGATGACCGCGATGAGGATCGCGACGAGCAGGACCATCACAGCGAGCCTCGGTGCGCAGGGTGACGAGGACCAGCGCGATGGCGCTGGCGAGCACGGCGACGCCGGCGTAGGCGGGCAAAGTGCGCATGCGCAGGCGGGCGATCAGGGACTCGATGGTGCCGACGAGGACGGCGACGGCGAGGGTGAGGCCGAGCGCGACGCCGGCGGCCAGGTGGGGCTGCGCGGCCCAGGAGATGGGGTTTAGCAGGGTGGCGAGGAGGCCGGCGCAGATCGTGATCTTGAGGCCGGCGGCGTACTGCAGCATGGCCAGGTCGGGGCCGCGTGGTCGAGGATCGCGACCTCGTGGATCATGGTGAGCTCTAAGTGGGTCATGGGGTCGTCGACGGGGATCCGCGCGGCCTCGATCTGCAGGAGGATCATGAGGGCGACGAAGCACAGCGCCTTGATGCCGAGCGCGAAGGGGCCGAGGTCGCCCCACGAGAGCAGCGCGGCGAAGCTGGCCCCGCCGGTGGCCAGCAGCAGGGTGCCGAACACGAGGAACAGGGCCGGCTCGATCACCGCGCCGTAGGTGGCCTCGCGGGCGGCGCCCATGCCCTCGAAGGCGCTGCCGACGTCGAGGGCGGCGAGCAGAGGAAGACGCGGCCGAGCGCGAGGACGTAGGCGAAGGCGACGAAGTCGCCGGCGAAGGCGAGCGGCGAGGCCGGGCCGAGCATCGGGGACAGCATGCCGGCGACGAGGCCGGTGGCGACGGCGACGACGGGCCCGAGGCGGAAGACCTCGCTGCTGACGTTGCTGTAGACCGGGCGCTTGCGCAGCAGGCGGCGCATGTCGTGGTAGGGCTGGAGCACCCGCGGGCCGCGGCGTCCGGCCCAGATCGACTTGACGCGGTTGACGAGGCCGAGCATGACGATCGGCAGCAGCAGCGCGAGCAGCTGGGCCCCGGCGAGGGCGAGTTGGACGGTGGTCACAGGCTACCTCCGGCGATCAGGAAGGCGACCATCAGCACGAGGGTGATGAAGCCGGCGGCGAAGGAGTGGGGGGTGGTCTCGGGCAGGCGCTCGGACAGGCGGGTGACGGTCTGGGCCGCGGTGCCGAGCACGTGGAACATGCGGTTCCTCGACGCCGTCGACGTTGTGGGTGCCGATGCTGGCGCGCTCGGGGAAGAAGCCCTGCGGCAGCTTGAAGCGCTGAAGTACTGCAGCACGCCCTCGAAGGTGTTGCCGAACTGCGAGGCGAAGGAGGCGCCGGTGTACTGCATGCGCGGGGTCGCGGCGGTGTAGCCGCAGCCCCAGGTGACGTGGGCCTCGCTCTCGCGGTTGATCGCGCGGCGCAGCAGGCCGACGAGGACCAGCGCGAGCAGCAGGCCGCCGCACATCCACGCGACCGGGGCGAAGGCCTGGGCCGGGGCGGCGAGCAGCGGGGCCGGGGCGGCCAGGCCCTGGGCGCGCAGGAGGTCAGCGACGGGGACGCGGGCGAGGCCGATGGCGCCGAGCGGGACGGCGGCGACGGCGAGGATGCCGAGCAGGTGGACGCCCATGGTGAAGCGCATGGGCGCGGCGGCCTCCTCGTGGGCGACGCAGGCGGGGGTCACGGGGGACGCCGAGGAAGGCGATGCCGAACGCGCGGGTGATGGCGAGGGCCGAGACGGCGCCGACGAAGGCGAGCAGGGTCATGACGGCGAGCAAGGCCGCGGTCGAGGGCGGTCGGGACCTGCTCGCTGACCAGGCCGCTGTAGATGATGAACTCGCTGACGAAGCCGTTGAAGGGCGGGAGGGCGGAGATCGCGAGGCTGCCGACCAGGAAGAACAGGGCGGTCAGGGCATGACGCGGCGCAGGCCGCCGAGGCGCTCGAGGTCGATGGTGTGGGTCGCGCGGTAGATGGCGCCGGCGGCGTAGAACAGCAGGCACTTGAAGATCGCGTGGTTCAGGATGTGGAGCAGGCAGCCGGTGAGGCCGAGGACGACCAGCAGGGGGCGCTGCCAGGTCAGGCCGAGGTAGGCGAGGCCGAGGCCGATGCCGGCGATGCCGACGTTCTCGGTGGAGGAGTAGCCGAGCATGCGCTTGATGTCGCGCTGCGAGACCGTGTAGAGGACGCCCATCACGGCGGAGAGGGCGGAGAAGCCGACGACGTACCAGCCCATCCACGCGGGCGGGTGGTCGAGCATGCCGGTGAACTTGATCATCCCGAACAGGCCGGCCTTGTGGATGACGCCGGACATCAGCGCGGAGACGTGGGCGGGGGCGGCGGAGTGGGCCCGCGGGAGCCAGGTGTGGAACGGGAAGAAGGCCGACTTGAGGCCGAAGGAGGTCATCAGGACGATGAAGGTGACGTCGCGCTGGAAGGTGTCCTGGGCGAGGAAGTTCGCCATCATCGAGAGGTCGTGGGTCTGGCTGGCGCCGGTGCCGATGACGAAGGCGGCGACCAGGAGCAGGAAGCTCATGTGGTCGAGACCAGGTAGTTGAAGCCGGCGAAGCGGATCTTCTGGTTCTCGTAGTCCCAGATGACGAGCAGCCAGGCGGCGAGGGCGGCCAGCTCCCAGCCGAGCAGGAAGGCCAGCGAGTTCTCGACGGTGTAGATGATGATGAACGACAGCGAGGTCAGGTTGAGCAGGCTGAAGTGGGCGCCGACGTGGCGCTTGCTGGCCATGTAGGGCTTCAGGTAGCCGAGCGCGTAGATCGAGCCGAGCAGGGTCATCGGCAGCGAGAAGCAGAGGAAGAAGGCGTCGAGCGCCTCGATCTGCAGGCGCACGTCGCCGAGCGGCGCCGGCCAGTGCAGCAGCAGCTCGGCCGGCGGAGCGCCGAACAGGATCGGCAGCGCCTCCGGCGAGCACGAGCGCCGTGGCGATCACCTGCGAGGTGACGGCGAGTCCGGCCCGCAGCGGGTTGCCGCGCAGGACGAGCGCGAGGAAGGCCCCGACGAGCAGGGCGAGGGTTGCGACGAACAGCAGCATCTTGGTCCTCCACGCGGAACAGCCCGGCGATCCACGTCCCGCCAGGCGCTCCACCCGTCAATCACGACGACGAAACCAAGTAACCGCAAGCGATCGACCGACGCAAAGACAAAAGCGGCGCGGCGCGGCGGGTCAGGCGCCCGCGCGGCGCGGAAGCCGGGCCGATCGCGGCACGCAAGCTTTCGATCGGGATGCCGATGCGGCGACCCGAGCGACAGCAGATGTCCTTTAGGACAGGTCCACCGCGACATCTCGCGTGTGTTCGGCTCAAGAGCGCAGCGCGCGAGGAGGGCCGCGGATACAGCAGGCACGGAGCCTTTGATGCCGTGGTCCAGTCTCGCGAGGCCACGCGCAGCGGTGCACAGCGCCACGGAGCGGGGAGATCTCCGCAGCGGTTGCGCGGTCGTCGGTCTCGCAGTCGTCCTCGAGGTCCTCGCTGGTGTCGAGGAGTTCGGCCGCCTGGCTCTCGAGCAGACGCGCGGGTGTTGGGGCAGGCGGTGAGCCACGCGAGACCTGAGCCTCGCTGGCACAGCCAAGCCGCTCCGAATGGGTCTCGCTCAACGCCGGTGACAGCAACCACAGCAGCACGCCGAGGGCCGGCAACGCGGCCAAGAGCGGACGGAACGCCGTGTACAAGCGGGACATCGCGGCCAGAAAACCATGGCCACGTTACTCTCCCTGGGTGCACGCGAGAAGCGACATGCGCCACTGATACAATAAATCGTAATACGTATTACAAATAGCAAGATTTTCGTGACCGGACATGTGTAGCAGGACACTTGAGATGCGAGACTTATAGGGCGCCATATGAATCGTGTGTGTAACTTCACTTATCATTGTTCCGCGGGCCTGAAGCCCCGGCAGGCGAGCTGACTAAGCTCTTGCACCGGCGCATGTCTACTCCCGACCCCACGCAAGGTCCCCGAGGACGTCTTCGGGCGGCGCTGGAACAGGCTGCCCACTGGCTCCCCGTCCAGGCACCGCTCGAGGTGTTCGTGCACAACAACCTGCTGGTCGCGTTCCAGCACCTGCCGTTTCATCGGGCGATGGTCGAGGCCCGGCGAAAGTTGGGCGTTCGCGGCTATTGGCCGGAGGAGCGCTACCAGGAGGCATTCGCACGCGGTCGCATCACGGATGAGGACCTCGACGCGGTGTTTGCCGACGAGCCGCTGTCGGATGCCCCGATCGCGGTGAATTTCCCGTCGGCGCGGACGGTCGGGCGAACCGCGACGCGGCACACGATCGGCGCCGAGACGCCGGCCGACCTGCACTGGCAAGTGGTGGAGAAGGCGGCGACCACCGACTTCGCGGTCGGGGTGCCGGACGCGGCGCGCACGGCGATCGTGATGAGCACCGAGGACTGGTTGCGGCCCCAGCTGGCCCACTACCTGGCCGGCCCGACGCGGAGCGGCGGGGAGGCGCTGGCGCGCTTGGTGGTCGGGTGCCCGCCGTTTCGCACGCCGATGGGGGAGCTGACGGCGCTGTTTGGCGATCGGCTGCGTGTCGAGGCCTTCGCCGAACGGCGCGAGGCGGTGGCCGTGCGGGCGCTGTGGACCGCGTGCGTCGATGCCTGCGCCCACTACGACGGGATGCCGGTGATCGGTTCGCGGGTGCTGTGGACCCACCGCGAGCTGTTGCGGGCCTGCAGCGATGAGGACGCCAACGATCCGGTGCACGCGCTGCTGATCCCGCTGTGCGCGGCCTTTCTTGACCGCGGGCAGTCCCACTGGTCGATGCCAGACCGGGGTGACGGGTTCTTGCAGGCGTGGTTGCGGGTCACGCTCGCGGGCGTCTCGATCCGGCCGAGCTGGCTCGCGGGCATCGGCAGGCGGATGCGTGGGTGGCAGGCGCGAGGTGTCACGGCGGAGGACGTGGTGCTCGAGGTGCTGGAGGAGCTCGGGGTGGCGCCGGACGAGGTGGAGGCCTATGTCGAGCGCACGCTGCTGCAGCTGCCGGGTTGGGCCGGGATGTTCTACCGCCTCGAGAGCGCACCGGGCCCGATCGGGCGCTCAGCCGCGAAGATCGAGCTGATCGACTTCCTCGCGGTGCGGCTGACGCTCGACCTGTTCGCGTTGAGGGACATCGCCCGGCGCCTCGGCCATCGCGGGCCCGCCGCGGCGATCCGCGACTTCTGCCGGGGTCAGCCGCGGATCGCCCCGCCGGCGGTCCGTGGCCCGCATGACACTGCGTGGCCGCTGTTCCTGCTCGCGCAGTACACCGGCGTGTCGGCGCCCACGATCCGCGACGCGACCCGCGGGGCGATCGACGCGGTGATCGCCTGCCTCGACCGCCACGATGACATGACGCGCATGCGCCTGTGGCACGAGGCCTACGAGCGCCATTACCGGTGCGAGCTGCTCGACGCGATCGCGGCCAACCTGCGCTCGGTGGCCATGCCGAAGCAGCCGCCGCGTTTCCAGGTCTTGCTGTGCCTCGACGACCGCTTCGAGTCGTCGCGCCGCTATCTCGAGGAGATCTCGCCCGAGGTCGAGACCTACGGCGGCCCTGGCTTCTTCGGCGTCGCCTTCGCGTACCAGGGCATCGATGACCCGCGGACCTTCCCGCTCTGCCCGGTCATCGTCACGCCGCAGCACCGCATCGACGAGACGCCGCTGACGCAGCAGTACAACCTCGCCGAGCTGCGCAAGCACCGGCTGGCGCAGCTCGGCAGGGCGACGACCCTGTTTAGCCGGGCCTCGCGCTCGCTGTGGCTGGGGCTGCTGGTGAGCATCATCAGCGGGCTATTTTCGCTGGTGCCGCTGCTGCTGCGGGTGTTCGCGCCGCGCACCGCCGGTCGGCTGAGCGCCGGGCTGCGCCGGCGCTTCCTGCCGGAGCCGAAGACGCGGTTGACGCCGGCGCGCATCGGCGCCGAGAAGCTGGCCGACGAGCAGCTGTGGGATGGTTTTTCGGTCGACGAGATGACGGCGCGGGTGGCCTCGTTGCTCGAGAACCTCGGGATCACGAAGCGCTTCGGCAAGCTGATCGTCGCGCTCGGGCACGACACCTCGGCGGTAAACAACCCGCTCCTGGCGGCCTACTCCTGCGCGGCCTGCGGTGGCCGCAGCGGGGCGCCGAACGCCCGCTACCTCGCCAGCATCGGCAACCGACCCGACGTTCGTCAGCGCCTCGCCGAGCGGGGGATCGTCATCCCGGCGGACAGCACCTTCGTGGCCGGCTGCTACGACACCTGCGCCGAGCGCATCACGTGGATCGACGAGGAGCTGCTGCCTGCGGCGGCGCGGGCGGAGCTGCGGGAGCTCGATGTGATCCTGGCCGAGATGTGCCGGCGCAACGCGCTCGAGCGCTCGCGTCGCTTCGCCTCGGCGCCGCGGCACCCGACCCCGGCGCGGGCGCTGCGTCACGTCGAGGGCCGGGCGCTCGACCTCAGCCAGCCGCGCGCCGAGCTCGGCCACGCGACCTGCGCGTGCAGCATCGTCGGTCGGCGCGAGCTCAGCTACGGCCTGTTCCTCGACCGCCGGGCGCTGCTCATCTCATACGACCCGACGATCGACCCACAGCACAAGATCCTCGAGCGCACGCTGGCGGCGACCAGCCCGGTCGGCGCCGGCATCAACCTCGACTACTACTGCTCGTCGGTCGACCCCGGCAAGCTGGGCTCGAGGCAAGCTGCCGCACAACGTGACAGCCCTCGCCGGGGTGATGAACGGGGCGGCCAGCGACCTGCGTACGGGGCTGCCGACGCAGATGACCGAGCTGCACGAGCCGGTGCGGCTCGAGGTGGTGGTCGAGTCGACGCCGGCGGCGCTGCAGGGCATCCTGACCCGCCAGGCGGCGGTCGCGGAGCTGGTCCTAAACGAGTGGGTGCGGGTGACGGCGATCGACCCGGAGACCCGCGAGATGTTCACGTACGACGCTCGCTTCGGCTTCCGCAAGTATGAGCCGCGGCCGGTGCACTTGCCGGAGGTCGCGTGCTCGCAGGACTGGTACGTGGGGCGCATGGACTGCGTCCGGCCGGCGCGGATCGTGACGCCCAACCTGCGCGAGGTGAAGCATGCTTCCTGACATCCTCTCGGCTGGCTTCGCGCTGGCGCCGGTGTGGCCCGCGATCGCGGCGATCGTGATCACCGCCTTGCTGCTGCTGCCGCGGCGCCCGAGCGAGGGCGTCGTCGTGGGCATCACCCGCGCGGCGATGTGGTTGTGCTTCGCCAGCGCGCTGTGCGGGCTGCTGTTGTGGTTCACGAGCGGGCCGGTCGATTACCGCGTCGGTAACTGGTACGCGGCGGCGGAGTACAGCTTCCCGCTGGTGCTGTTGTTCGACGGTCTGTCGGCGGTGATGTCGGTCTTCGTCGCGTTGATGCTGATCACCACGGTCCGCTTCTCGGCGACCTACATGCACAACGAGGCGGGCTTCGTCCGCTTCTTCCTGCTGACCCTGTTCTTCGCCGCGGGGATGCAGCTACTGGTGCTCGGCGGCAGCGTCGAGCTGCTGTTCATCGGCTGGGAGTTTGTCGGCATCACCTCGGTGTTGCTGGTCGCGTTCTTCCACGAGCGGGCCGGGCCGGTCCAGGCGGCGCTGCGCGTGCTGGTCACCTACCGCGTCTGCGACATCGGCCTGCTGTTCGGCGGACTGTGGCTGCACCACTGGCTGGGCACGACGGTGTGGGTCGAAGCCTTCGCCCACGTGGGCGAACATCCCGGAGGGATCGCGGCGGTCGGGGTGGCGCTCGCGCTGGTGTTCGCGGCGATGGGCAAGTCGGCGCAGTTCCCTGTCGGCGGCTGGTTGCCGCGGGCGATGGAGGGGCCGACGGCCTCGAGCGCGGTGTTCTACGGGAGCCTGTCGGTGCACGCGGGGGTGTACCTGCTGATCCGTGCGGCGCCGCTGATCGAGCAGTCGCTGGTGGCGCGGCTGATGCTGATCGTGATCGGCCTGACGACCGCGGTGATGGCCGCGCTCAGCAGCCAGGTCAGCGCCGACGCCAAGTCGGCGGTCGCGTACGCGACCGCGACCCAGGTCGGGCTGATGTTCGTGACCTGCGGGCTCGGCTTCTACACGCTGGCGACCGTGCACCTCGTCGCCCACGCGACGCTGCGCTACTACCAGTTCTTGCGCACGCCGAGCGCGCTGCAGGACGCGCTGTGGCAGCAGGCCGCGCTCGGGCGCACCGAGTCGGACGAGGCCGCGGCGCGGTGGGAGGGCGTCGCGCTGCTGCGACGGCGGGCGCTGTACCGGCTGGCGCTCGAGCGCTTCGCCGGGGAGGCGGCGCTCGACCGCTGGATCGCGCGCCCGGTGATGGGCGTCTCGCGCTACCTCGACGGGCTGGAGCGTCGCTTCCTCGCGCTGCACTCGCCGAATGGCCCGGCGGCGCCGCTGCCGACGATGGCCCCGGACTTGGGCCTGGGGCCAGAGGTCGAGGCATGAGCGGCTTCTTTGGCGTAGCGATCCCGCTGCTGTGGGTGCTGCCCCTGGTGGCGGCCTTCGTGGTCCAGTTCATGATCCGCGAGACTCGGCGCCAGCGTCAGGTGGCGATCGTCGTCGCGGGGGCGGTGTTCGCCATCGCTCTGGCGATGTTCGCGATCAACGGCTGGCTCGAGGACTTCGCCCGCGACGACGTCGAGTCGGGGGCGGTCTTCATGTCGTTGCACTTTCACATGGCGGTCGACGGGCTCAACGCGATGCTGTTGCCGATGACCGCCGCGGTCGCGTTGGCGACCTTGATCTCGACGCCGCGCTCCGACCTGCGCGGCAACACAGCGGCGCGGATCCTGGCGATCGAGGGGACGCTGCTGGCCAGCTTCATGGCCCTCGACGCGGCGCTGCTGTCGCTGTTCTGGGTCGCGTCGATGATGCCGCTCTGGCAAGACAGCCGGCGCAGCCACTCGCGGCCGCTGCACGTGGTGATGACGCTGTCGATCGTGGCGACCGCGGGGGCCCTGCTGGCGGCGCTGATCTTGATGGCGCAGCAGGGCGCGGCGGCCGGGCTGGCGGCGCCGCTGGACCTGCTGGCGATCGCGCGCTCGAACGTCGTGATCACGCCGCTGGTCGGCTGGTTGTTCCTGTTTGTTGGGTTGCTGCGCATGGGTATCTTTCCGGCGCACCTGTGGCTCACGGCGTCGGCCTGGCGGGCGCCGGGCTACTCGGCGATGCCGGCGCTGTTCACCTCGCTCGGCTCCTTCGGGCTCGCGCGCGTGGTGATGCCGCTGTTCCCCGGGCTGTGCCAGGACGTGTCGGCGCCGCTGGTGATCATCGGCGCGATCACGGCGCTGTACGGGGCGCTGCTGGCGATCGGACAGTACGATCTGCGGCGCTTGATCGGCTACTTCTGGGTCAGCCAGATGGGGCTCGTGCTCACCGGTCTGGCGACGCTCAACGCTCCGGGGGTCGCCGGCGGGCTGCTGCAGGCGATGTCGTCGGTGGTCGAGGTCAGCGGGCTCATGCTCATCGCGCTCGAGGTCGAGGCGCGGGCGGGCACCACGGACATGCGCCTGCTCGGCGGCCTGGTGCGTCGGGCGCCGCGGATGGCGACGGGCTTCTTCCTGCTCTCGGCGGCCGCGGTCGGCTTCCCCGGGACGATCTCCTTCGTCGCCGAAGATCTCGCGATTCAGGGTCTGCTTCATCAACACGAGGTGGCCGCGGGCGTGCTGCTCGTGGTCACGGCGCTCAACGGCATCACCCTGTTCAAGGCGTTCAAGCAGACCTTCCTCGGGCCGGGCTCGCAGCACGCCAAGGACCTGCGATCGTTCGAGGACCTGCGCGGCTGGGAGTACCGCGCGTCGGTGGCGATGATGGTGACCTTGCTGGTCGGCGGCTTCATGCCGCAGCCGCTGCTCGGGGTGCGGGCGGGGGTGGTCGACGCGCTCAAGCAGATCTCGCACGACGGTGTGGTCCGCGAGGACATGCGCTGACGCGTCACTGCGACGCGTTCACGCAGAGCTCGCACGACGGTGTGGTCCGCGAGGACCTGCGCTGACGCGTCACTGGACGGTGGCGAGGAAGCTCGCGGCGGCGGCGGCGAGCCTGGCCGGGTCCTTGATCGGTCGGGAGCAGGCGCTGTCGGTGCAGAGGTAGACCGCGGCGGCGCCGATGTCGGGGTAGCGGGCGCCGGGCGGGCTGACGCTGACGAGGGTGCGTGGATCGTCGAGGCCGAGGGCGGCGCGGTGCAGGGCGGCGCGGGCCGGGTCGTCGGGCTGGCCGACGATCGTGACGTCGACGGGGTGAAGGTCGCCTCGGCGAGGGCGAGGGCGTACTGGCCGAGCATGCGGCCCTCGTCGGCGATCGCCTGCGGGTCGGACACGGCGCGCAGGGCCTGATCGCGGCGTCGGCGTGGGATGAGGGGGCGGGCAGGTGGTCGATCTGGCGGTGCAGCTCGAGCAGGAAGCGGGCGGCCATGCCGTTGTCCTCGATCGGCTTGCGGCGCTCGGCGAACACGCCGACGGCCCCGGGTCGCGGGTGTGGGCGAAGAAGCCGCCGTGCTCGCGATCTTCGAGGGGGCGCGCATGAGCTCGCGAGGTCGAGGGCGTGCACGAGCCAGCGCTCGTCGCCGGTGACACGATGCAGCGCGAGCAGGGCGCGGCCGACGGCGGCCTGGTCGCGCAGGTGCAGAGGGCCGGGCAGGTCGGCGTCGTGGCGAAAGCCGCCGCCGGGCTCGCGGTGGGCCGAGAGCAGGCGCTCGCCGGCTTGCAGGGCCGCGGCGAGGGCGTCGTTGTCGGGGCCGCCGTCCGGGCCGGGGACGCTGGCGTGGAGCTGACACAGCGCGGAGATCGTGCGGGCGTTGATGTCGGCGTAGCGGTGAGGGTCGACGCGCGGGATGCCGAGTTTGCGGCGATCGGCGTCGCCCCGGGCGTAGTACTCGGGGCCGGGCACGGGCTCGGCGTCGGGCGCTGGAGGTCGGCGTCCTGGCTGGTGAAGAAACCGCCGCCCGGGTGCTGCATCATGCCGAGGATGTAGCTGCGCTGGCGGTGGGCGGCGCTGCGCCAGCGGGGCTCGGGGCTGCGGAGGTGGGCGCGGGCGAGGGACTCGAGCGCGCCGGCCTGGATGGCGCCGATCTTCTCGTAGTGGGGCCGGTCCCACGCGCCGCCGACCGAGTACTGGTACATGCCGCCCCACACCGGGTCGATGAGCTGGATCTCCGCGGCGATCGTGGTGAGCGCGCGGGCCTGCCATTCGGGGGCGGCGAAGACCCGGGCGCGCAGCAGGGCGAGCTCGTCGAGCGCGGCCAGCGGGTACTTCTGGCCGCGACCCCAGCCGCCGTGCTCGTGGTCGTAGGCGGCGTCGAGCTGGGCCCAGGCGGCGCGGCGCAGGGCGACGAGGTCGGTGTTCGCGGGTGCGGGCGCGGGGCCCCGGGCGTCGGCCCTGGAGGCTGCCGGCAGCCTGCTCGGCGACCAGCTTGCGCAGCAGGGCGGCGAACTCGGCGGGCTCCTGGAAGCCGCGCAGCTCGAGCACGGGGCGGGCGTCGCTGGTGAGCACGGCGGTGGCGGGCCAGCCCCACTCGGCGTAGCGCTCGGCGAGGTCGGGGCGGGCGTCGGCGTCGACGCGGATCGGCATGAAGTGGTCGCGCAGCAGGGCGGCGACCTGCGGATCGGCGTAGGTGCGGTGGTCCATCACGTGACACCAGTGACACCAGCTGGCGGCGACGTTCACGAGCAAGATCCGTCGCTCGCGGGCGGCGCTGGCGAAGCTCTCGGGTCGCCACTCGTGCCAGGTGAAGCTCGCGGCGGCGGGGGCCGGCGTGCTCGCGGTGAGCGGCGGTGCTGCGGCGCAGGCGTGGCTCAGGGCGAGGGCGAGGAGCGCGGGCGAGAGCCTGGCCAGGAGCGAGCAGGGGCGGGACATGGCGCTAGCGTACGTCGGGCGGGGGGGGATCGGGTTGAGTTGCGGCCTGTCCTGGGGGGGGTCGGGTTGGTGCGGCCTGTCCCTGGGGACAGATGGCTAGCTGGGGGGGGGGACGGGAGATCGGGTTGGGTGCGGCCTGTCCCGGGGACAGGGATGTCCCGGGGCAGGTTGTGATGGCTGTCTCCGGGGACAGGTCAGCCGGGCGGCGAGACTGGGACGCTCTCGGCGGGTGGGGCCTCGCCGGGCGGTGGGGCGAGGGGACGGTCTCGGCCGGAGTTGTGGCGGGCGGCGGGGCGGGGCCCTCGGGCGGCGGGCGACAGGCTCAGGCGGCGGGGCGGGTGCGGGCTCGGGCGGCGGGGCGTAGCCGGCGTTCGGCAGGGCGTAGCCCGGACTCGGCGCGGGGGCGGGCTGCTGCGGCTGGGTGAGGTGTACGGGTCCTCGGGGGGCGGCGCCTGGTGGCGCTGACGGCCGACGCCGAAGCCGAACACGAGGCCGGCGCGGATGCCCCAGCGCAGGCCGCAGGCGCCGAAGAAGACGACGTTGCTGGTGGCACCGGCGTAGCTGTAGGCGGCGTCGCACTTGTCGCCGGGGAAGCGCATCGAGAAGTTGACGCCGATGTCGAGGGCCATGCGGCGGCCGATGCCGATGAGGAGGCCGGGGCCGGCGTTCCACTCGCCGACGACGCCGCGCTTGTGGTTGAGGAAGACCGGGCCGACGCCGCCGTAGATGTACGGGGTGAAGCGGTAGCTGCGGTAGAGCATGACCGTCACGCCGGGGATCATGCTGAACTCGTTGGTGGGGATCTGCTTCTCGATCCCGGGGTAGTCCTGCTTGTAGTAGCTGGGCAGGAAGGTGCTGAAGTTGCGCAGCTGGAGGCCGAGGGCGAGGTTGTTGACGAAGAAGTAGTTGAGGCCGGCGGCGACGAGCAGGTTGCCGCCGCCGCCGCGGTAGAAGGAGCCGCCGAGGCCGAAGCTCGGCATCAGGGTGCCGCGGGTCCACGGCTTGTCGTCAGGCTTCGGCGAGAAGGGCCGGGCCGCGGCCAGCGAGGGCCACGCGAGCGCGGCGACGACGAGCGAGACGGTGAGGGGAAGGGCGCGCACTGGGACCTCCGGACAGGCGAGTGTGGCACGCTCCGGGCTCGGCGTGCAGGCGGCCTGGGCTTCGCCCCGGGGGGGGCCCGGGGGGGCAGGGGGTGGGGGGGGGGGGGGCGCGGCGGCCCCGGGGGCGGGGCGCCGCCCGGCGGGGGGCCGGGGGGGGGAGGGGGGGGGGGGGGGGGGGCGCGGGGGGCAGGCGGGCCTGGGCTCGTCGCGTGGGGCGCATGGGCACCAGGTTCGCGCCCCAGGAGGCCACCATGGAGATAGTGCTCGGACCGATCCTTCGACTGCGCGCCGTGGAGCCAGCGCCGGCCCGCTGGCGCGTCAGCGTGCTGGTCGTGGTCACCGGCGCGGAGGCGCCGACGCTGACCTGGACCAGCAGCGCCCGCGAGACCAGCGCCGGTGCGCCGCTGCGGCTGGCCACGCATGGTGCTCGCACGGTGTGGTCGATCGAGCTGGCGGTGGCCCGCGGCGCGCGCGCCGGTCGAGGTCACGTACCGGATCGGCGGCGCGGGCTCGTGGCGCTTCACGGTGCCGGCGACGCACGAGCGGCCGCGAATGGCCTACAACACGTGCAACGGCTTCGCGACGCTGAAGACGGCGAAGTCGGTGCGCGACCCCTTCGCGCTGTGGGTCGAGGTCGCGGCTTGCACGCGCAGACGCCGTATCACCTGATGATGATGGGCGGCGACCAGGTCTACGCGGACCCGCTGTGGGAGACGATCGACGAGCTGAGCGATTGGAGCCACAGTGGGTCGTTCATCGCGGATGTGACGGGGATGTCGGGCGCGCTGGCCGAGAAGGTCGACCGCTTCTACTTCGAGCTCTATTGCAAGCGCTGGGCGCAGCCGCAGGTGGCGGCGATGCTGGCGTCGATCCCCACGGTGATGATGTGGGACGACCACGACATCTTCGACGGCTGGGGTTCGTACCCGGACTCGCGCCACCGATCGCAGGTCTACCAGGGCATCTTCGCGGCGGCGCGGCGGTGGTTCTGCGTGTTCCAGCTGCACCGCCGGCCGGCGAGGCGGCGACCGACGAGTTCATCGCGCCAGGGCCCAACCTCAGCTACGCGCACCGCATCGACGACCTGGCGATCGTGGCGCTCGACCTCCGCTCGGAGCGCTCGTCCTCGCAGGTGATGAGCCCGGCGGCCTGGGACGCGGCGTTCCGGTGGATCGACCGGCAGGAGGGGCTCCGGCACCTGATCGTGATGACCAGCATCCCGGTGGTGTACGTCGATCTCGGGGCCGTCGAGGACGCGCTCGGGTTCATGCCGGGGCAGCAGGAGCTCGAGGACGACCTGCGTGATCACTGGTCGAGCCGGGGTCACCACGGCGAGCGCCTGCGGCTGATCCACCGCCTGCTCGACTTCGGCAAGGCCCGCGCCACGCGGGTGACGATCGTGTCGGGCGACGTGCACGTGGGGGCGCTCGGTCTGATCGAGTCGAGCCGCGACGACCAGTTGCAGGTGATCTCGCAGCTGATCTCGTCGGGCATCGTGCACCCGCCGGCGCCGGCGATCTTCATCTACGCGCTCGACCAGCTGTTCGACGCGGGCGGGTCATCGACCGCGGGATCGAGGTGCGCATGCTGCCGTTCCCGGGCACGCAGCGCCGGCTGCTGGCCGCGCGCAACTGGCTGAGCCTCGAGCCCGACCTCGCGTGGGACACCAGCCGCAAGCGCATGTGGGCCAACTGGCACGTGGAGGGCGAGATGGAGCCGTTCACGAAGGTGATCCACCCGCAGTGACCGCGGATCGGCTAGGCTCGGGGCCCCTCCGGGGGGAGGAGACGCGATGAAACAACACATCGAGACCATCACCCAGCTCCTGCTCGGCGCCGCCTACGCGGACAAGCGCCTCGAGGGCGCCGAGGTCACGCGCATCGAGGCGATCTTGCGGCAGGTCCTCGGCGGCGAGCCGCCGGCCGAGCTGCTGGCCTCGCTGCACCACTTCAGCCCGGCGGCGTTCAACGTGCACAGCGCGGCGGCGACGCTGCGGGGGCTCGATCCGGCCGACAAGCGCAAGCTGCTCGAGCTGGTCGCCAGCGTCAACGACGCGGACGACGAGCTCGACCTGGCCGAGGACGCGTACCTGCGCCACGTCGCGGTCGGCATCGGCGTGCCGGAGGCGGAGATCGCGGACCTCACGCTCGAGGTGCTCGACGACGAGGAGCTGTTCGGGATGCTGCAGTAGGCCGCGTCACTCGACGCGGTGCAGCTTGTCGAACACGCCCTTGTGGAACAGGGCCTGCGGGTCGAGGCGGGCCTTGGCGGCGGCGTAGCGGGGCTCGTCGTAGATCTGGAAGAAGCGCTCGCGGTCGTAGTGGTTGCGGGAGATCAGGGTCTTGACGCCGTCGTGGGCGAAGGTCTGGGCCTCGAAGACCTCGGACCAGTCGCGCTCTGGCTCGCTGTTGGGCATGCCGTAGATGGCGCAGTCGATGAGCAGGGTGTCGGCCATGCGCCGGGCGTGCTCGTCGCTGACCCAGGGGTAGATCGCGGGCATGCGGTAGGGGATGACCCACAGCGGGAAGAAGCGGGCCTCGGCGGCGTACCAGGCGTAGAAGTCGGCGAAGCGGCGGTCGGGGATGAAGAGGTCGACGACGACGTCAGGGCGGCGCTTGAGCTTGCCGAGCAGCGGCGCGAGGCGGCCGGACCAGCGGATCAGGTTGGTCGAGCCGAGCACGGCCTTGCCGAGCAGGAAGCGCACGGCCTGGTTCTCGAGGCCGGGAACGTGGCGGTGAGCCAGTGGCACTCGGTGTCGTAGCGGAAGCAGTAGTCCTCGGCGCTGGGGTAGTCGCGGGCGCGCTCGCGGGTGCTCTTGTAAAAAATGTTGAGCCAGCGGTAGTTGCTGAGGTAGGGGGCGTCGGCGACGAACTCGCCGAGGCAGAGGGTGAGGTGGTCGGGGGCGTGGACGATGCCGTCGATGAAGTCGAAGTCGCCGGCCTCGCAGTGGTGGCGGAGGGCGGCGTGGAAGGCCGGGAAGTCGTGGAAGCGGAGGTAGCTGAGCTTGACGAAGGGCTTGGCGGGGACCAGGCGGAACTCCAGGCGGGTGACGACGCCGAGGGTGCCGTAGGAGCCGTGGACCATGTGGAAGAGGTCGGGCTCGCGGGTGGGGAGAGCTCCAGGACCTCGCCGGTGCCGGTGACGAGCTCGAGGGATTGGACGCTGTCGAAGAAGCCGCCGAGGCGGAAGGACATCGACTCGACGGCGCAGCCGGCCACGGCGCCGCCGAGGGTGATGCCCTCGAGCTCGGGGACGACGGTGGGGACCAGGCCGAGCGGGAGGGTGGCGCGGACGATGTCGCGGAAGGTGACGCCGGGCTCGGCGGTGCAGCGGCGGTGGTGGGCGTCGATGGTGAGGATGTGGCGGAGGGCGGAGGTGTCGAGCTTGGCGCTGCGAAAGCGCGGGTCGCCGGGGATCGGCACGACGTGGTGGACGCCGCCCTTGTCGATGTGGACCAGGGCGCCAGCGGCGACCCGCTCGCGCACCTGCGCGGCGATCGCCTGGACGCGGGAGTCGTGGTCGCTCATGCGGTGGTTCTATCACTCGCGGTAGAGGCTGGTCAGCGGGACGTCGTCGAGGGTGACGACCTCGGCGGGGGCCGTGCTGCGCAGCGACTCCCACAGCTGGATCTCGAGGCTCTGCATGTGGCGCTCGTGGAACAGCAGTCCCTGGCGCGCGCGGGCCGGGGTGGCGGGGGTGTTGCCGGCGGGCCAGCGGCCCTCGCGAGCGTACTGCTGGCGGGCGAGCTCGTGGAGGTCGTGGAGGTAGATCGGGGCGCCGGGCTGCGTGAAGACGCCGGGCGGGAGGGCGTGGCCCCAAAACCCGCGCAGGAGGCCGAGGTCGGCGGCGCCGCGGGCTCCGCCGACCAGCGGTGCGTACTGCGACATGCCGTGCGGGTGGCCGTCGATCGTGCTCCACACGCCGGGGACGAGCACGAGCAGCAGCGCGGCGGCGGGGGCGTGGCGCCAGCGGCCGCGCAGGGCGGCGGCGCGGGTCAGGGCGATGAACGCGGTCGCGGCGGCGAGGGCCATGAAGGGGTAGGCGGTGAGCCAGTGCTTGGTGCCGCCGAAGATCGGGATCGTCGGGACGGCGATCAGGGCGAGCGGGAAGCCGGCGAAGAGGGCCCACAGGAGGCCGTCGCGGGCCGGCTGACCGCGCAGGGGGGCGCGCCAGGTGGGGGTGTCCGAAGGGACAGGTGAGGTGTCTCTTGGGGCAGGTGTTAGATCGCGGCGGAGACCGAGGGCGAGGCCGAGGAGGGCGAGCAGGAGGGCGCCGGTGGGGACGGTGGCCCAGGTGAGCACGAAGGGGTAGGAGATCGGGAGGGGGGGGCGGTTGTAGTTGATGCCGAGGAATTCGGTGTTGTAGTAGGCGTGGAATTGGTGGAACTCGATGTAGTCGCGGAGGCGGCCGACCGGGTCGCTCCACAGCCAGGGCCACAGGGCGAGCACCGTGAGCGGGGCGAGCACGGCCATCGCTCAGGGAAGGGGGAGCAGCAGCTGGCCGGGGCGCGGGCGTCGGCGGGCGAGCAGGAGGCAGAGGACGTAGTGGAGGGCGAGCAGGACCGGGATGAAGAGGGCGTTTAGCTTGATCGAGACGGCGACGCCGAGGGCGGGGCCGAGGGCGAGGGCCCAGCGCGCAGAGTGCAGGGCGCGGCGGTAGATCAGGACCACGGCGAGGGTGGCGGCGGCGACCGGGACGTCGAAGCAGTGCAGGCCGGCGTGGAACCCACGTGCGGGAGGGCGATGAACCTGGGGCGGCGCACAGGCCGGCGAGGAGGGGATAGTGCTGTCTGGAGGGACAGGTTGGGTGGTCGGAGGGACAGGTGGGATCAGGGTGGTCGAAGGGACAGGTTGGGTGGTCAGGGGACAGGTTGGGGCTTGGCCGGGAGCGGGGCGGCCAGGCTGGCGCCGGTGAGGAAGAGGAGGGCGACGGCGAGGCCGGCGAGCAGCTGGGCGGGGAGGCGCATCGCGGCGCCCTCGGGCATGAGCGGGAGGAGGCCGGCCTGTGCGGGCTCGGGCTGGCCGGCGGGGCGCCCGGGCTGGGCGAAGATGCGGGCCGAGATGCCGCCGGCGATCTTCATGAGGGCGGGGTGCTCGTGGTTGACGCTGAAGGCGCGGTCGCGGGCGGGGGCGGCGAGGGCGGTGCCGGGGGCGTGGAGGAGCTGGGCGGCCCAGGCGGCGTGGTGGCGACTGGCGACGAAGTAGATGCCCTCGTCGCGGACGTAGCCGACGCGGCGGTGGCCGAGCGAGAGGAGGGTGGTGGTCGCGAGGCCGAGGGCGAGCGCGACCAGCAGGCGGTCGCGACGGGTCACGGGGTCGCCTCCGCGGGGTCGGTGAGGGCGCGCAGCTCGAGGCAGGCGGCGCGGCGCGGCTGCGGGGCGTAGCCCTGCTCGGTCCAGGTGCCGCCGAGCAGGGGGGTCAGGCGGAGCAGGACCTCGTGCGGGCCGGGGGTGGTGGCGACGGCGAAGGCGACCCAGCCCTGGCTGTCGGTGAGGGTCCAGCGACCGACGGGGGCGTCGTCGATGCGGAGCTCGAGCAGGGCCGGGGCGTCGTTGCGGAGGCGGGCGTTGAAGTCGGCGAAGCCGAGGTGACCGCGGAGGGTCGTGCCGAGCTCGGCGCGGCGGGAGAGCTCGAGGGTGGCGCCGTCGTCGAGCTCGAGCGCGAGGCAGCGGCGCGGGCGGTAGGCGACCTCGCGGGTGGCGAGGGCGACGCTGCCCTGCTTGCACGACCATGTCCCGGAGGACAGGCGACAGGGGCCGCGGGCGTCGCGGAGGGTGAGGGCGGCGGGGTCGGCGAGCCAGTCGGTGATGAGGACGCCGGCGGCGGGCGCGAGGTAGTGGTGGAGGCGCAGTGGGCCGGATCGTCGCTGGCGAGCAGCTGCGGGGCGGGGAGCTCGGCGAGGTCGGTCTGGAGGTCGTCCGACCAGGCGCCGGCGTGCGGCGAGCCGGCCATGCCGAGCACGTGGAAGCGCGGGACGCCGTGGAGGTCGGGGCGGCGAGCGAGTCCCAGCCGCGCAAGGGTGGGAGATGCTGGCGGGCGCTGGGGCCGAGCCAGGGGGTGCCGAGGTAGACGGGCTCGCCGGGCGGGAGGGTCGCGAGGGCGAGGGCGGTAGCTTGCCAGACCTCGGGCGTGAGGCGGGCGCGGTAGGCACTGGCGGCGGCGAACCACTCGAGCGCGGCGACGGCCGCGAGGACGGCCAGGGCGAGGCGGGCTGGCCGATGGGACAGGTTCATGGGGCGGCCCCCGGGAGCTTGAGGTCGAGGCCGAAGCGGGGTGGGGCCTCGCCGCTGGTCTCGAGCTCGACGCGGAGGTCGACGGGGACGGCCTGCAATGCCGGCGGGACGGCGATGTCGTCGAGGTGGTTGCGGTCGGGGCGGTGGCGGACGGGGAGGTCGGCGAGCGGGGTCCAGTCGGCGGCGCCGTGAGGGCGGGCGGCGATGCGGAGGCGGTGGTTGCCGCGGCGGCGCAGCTTGGCGTCGTCGTCGTCGAGGGCGTACCAGCCGTCGAGGTTGGGGCCGAGCTGTACGTCCGGGAATGTCACTTCGGACATGCCCGATCGGCCAGGTCGGGCGAGGAGGGCGGGCAGGACCAGCATGTCGGTCTTGAGCGGGCCGGCGACGAAGTTGCGGGCCGCGCCGCGCTGGAGGCGAGCGCTGGCGAGGTCGTGCTCGCGGGCGGCGCCCTGGCGGTGGCGCAGGGCGGCGAGGGCGAGGCCGAGGACCAGCAGGCCGATGAGCAGGGCGGGGTGGGTGAGGCGGCGGGCCCAGGGGCGCAGGCGTGGGAGCAGCGGGCGGTGGCGCGTGAGGGCGGCGAGGCCGAGCAGGCCGAGCAGGCCGAGGCCGAGGCCGAGGATGTCGACGCGGCGCCAACGGTCGTAGCGCAGCTCGTAGCTGCCGTCGCGCGCGGGGGCGGCGATGAGGGTGGGCTCGCGGCCGTCGTCGCCGAGGGCCTTGCCGCCGCGCAGCTCGCCGGCGCGGCGCTGGGCCTGGGTGGCGGTGGGGCTGTCCCCGAGGACAGGTACCTCGTACCACTCGACGAGCTCGTCGGGGCTGCCGGCGGCCCCGGCGGGCGTGAAGTGGAGCTGCCAGCGTGGGTAGCCGGCGACGTGGAGGACCAGGCGGCTGCGCTCGTCGGTCACGCCGCGGACGCGGACCCGCAGGCCGTCGCCGGCGAGGGCGGGCTGCTCGACCGTGAGCTCGCCGCTGCCCTCGAGGTGGGCGAGGGGCTCGGGGTCGGCGAGCGCGAACACGTGGATCTGCCCGAACTGGGCCAGGCGGGTGGCGCCGGACGGGAGCATGTTGCTGGTGCTGACGAGGTAGCGGACGCCGAGGCGGCGCAGCAGCGCGGGGTCGCCGGACTCGGGCTTGTGGACGAAGTTGTCGCCGGGGGTGAAGCCCTGCTTGTAGCTCGGGGTGTGGGTGTAGACCGGCGAGTCCATGAACCAGTGGAGGTTGCGGTCGGCGCGGAAGCTGATGCGGTAGTCGGCGTCGCGGGCGTCCCAGGTGGCGCGGGCCCAGGCGAGGAAGGCGGCGTAGTCGGCGGCGAAGCGGGGCGCGCCGGGCATGCGCTGGGTCTGGATCTGGCCGACCTGGCCGCGCTGCATCTGGGCGCGGGTGTCGACGAGCTGCCAGAGGGCGAGGGCGAGGGCGAGGGCGGCGGCGAGGCCCGTGAGTGGGCGGCGGATGGCGCTTCGGACATGTCGGTTCGACCATGTTCGTACGGCCAGGTGGCATAGGCCGCCGAGGGCGGCGCCGGCGAGCAGGAAGAAGCCGGGCTTGGCGGCGATCAGGAAGCGCTGGTACTGGATGTGCTGGAAGCCGCCGGACAGCCAGTCGAGGCGCAGGCCCCAGAACAGGTCGGTGCTGGCGAGCAGCCAGTGGGCGACGGTCCACAGGGCGAAGAAGCGCAGCGGGGCGCGACCCAGGAGGGCCGCGGCGAGCAGGCCGAGGCTGGCGCAGTGGCCGACGGCGGTGGGCATAAATTGCGTCCACTGGCCGTGGCTGGCCATGCGCAGCATGTCGGCGAGGGGGGCGTGCAGCCAGCCGTAGTTGGCCATCCAGCCGCGGTGGGCGCTCATCGGCAGCAGCCACCAGGCCGCCAGCGCGGCGCCGAGGGTCAGGGCGAGGGCGAGGTGGAGGGCGGTCTCGGCGAGCTGCGAGCGGCGTGGGCCACCGCGCAGGCCGACGGTGATGAAGTAGAGCGGGGCGCCGAGGGCCAGCATCATGAGCGCCATCGGGTGCGCGAGCAGGGCGCCGGCGGCGGCGAGGGTGGCGAGGGCGAGGTGGCGGCGGACGCTGTGGTCGCTGTCTCGTGGGACAGGTGGGGGCGGGTCGAGGCTGTCTGGAGGGACAGGTGACGACGCGCTGCCCGAAAGGACAGGTGGAGTCGTGCTGTCCGAAAGGACAGGTGATGCGGCGCGGGCGGCCAGGGCGAGCTCGGCGAAGGTGAGCCAGGCGAGGGCGGTGGCGAGGGTCTGCGGCCACACGCCGTAGAGCACGGTGTAGGTCCAGCCGCCCTCGCGGTAGGCGCCGACGTCGGCGAGGGCGAGCAGGGCGGCGCAGAGGCCGGGCACGGGGCCCCAGCCGAGGGCCCGGCCGCAGCGCAGCAGGGCGAAGCCCTGGGTCAGGAACACGAGGGTGAACAGGAGCGCGTAGGCCTGCGGCCAGTCGAGCAGGCCGAGGCTGAGGACGCGCAGGGCGAGCACGCCGAGGTCGCCGAGGACCGGGTAGAGCTCGCCGAGCGGGAAGCCGAAGAACCAGGTCGGGCTCCAGCCGACGAGGTGGCCGCCGGCCAGCTGCTCGCCGTAGAGGTAGACGCGGGTCAGGTGGACGGTGTGGTCGGCGGACAGCGGCATGACGCCGGTGGGGACCGGCCACAGCAGGTAGAGGCCGAACAGGGTGACCAGCAGGGCGGGCAGCCAGCGGGCGAGACGGCTGGCCCGAGAGACAGGTGTGTTTGGCCCTCGGGACAGGTGTGTTTTGGCTGGCCCGAGGGACAGGTGGCGCGGGGTCGGCTCGCGGGGCCAGGCTGTCCGGAGGGACAGGTGGGTGAGGGTCAGCGGCGGACATCGCCCAGGATCACCGTCCAGGGGAGGGGTCGACGCACGCGGAGCGCGTCGAGGCGGGTGGCGGCGAGGGTGAGGAGGGCGCGGCGGCTGAAGTGCTGGACGTGGCCGGGGGTGTTGCCGAGGGCGCGGAGGTAGCGGCCGCGGGCGAGGTTCAAGATCCGCCACACGGGCTCCCAGGGGGTCGAGATCAGGACCTGGCGGGCGGACACGCGGGCGAGCTCGGCGAGGCCGGCGGCGGGGTCGGCGAGGTGCTCGAGCACCTCGCAGCAGATCACGAGGTCGAAGCTCTGGTCCGGCCAGGGCAGGGCGTAGATCGAGGCCTCGCGCAGGGCGAGTTGGGGGTCGAGGCTGGGGGCGGGGCGCAGGGCCACGTCGCAGGCCTCGAAGCGGTCGGGGCGGGCGCGGCGGATCAGGTGGTCGGCGAGCAGGCCCTCGCCGCAGCCGACCTCGAGCACGCTGCGGGCACCTGTCCCCTGGTACAGGTCAGTGACGGCGTCGGTGAAGCCGCGCATGAGGGCGCGGGCGATCGGGTTGCGGGTGTTGTACTTGTCGTAGACGTTGCCGACGATGTTGCCGGCGTCGACCCGCGGGGTGTTCACGCGGGGTCTCCCGGGTGCAGGGCCAGGCGGCTGGGAGCCGCGAGCGCGGTGGCTTCGGACCAGGGCGTGGCGGTGGTGCGCTGGAGGCCGGGGATCGCCGGGCCGTCGCCGAGGCGACCGACCGCGAGGTCGAGCTGGCGCACCTGCACGAGCAGCTGCTCGCTGAGGCGGCGGTTGGCGGCGATGAGGTCGCCGAGCAGGGCCATGAGGCCGACCAGGAAGGCGAGCACGACGGCGCCGACGCCGACGAGCAGGGATTCGGTGTGGCCGCTCTCCTGCGGCCAGCGGGCGGCGAAGTAGTAGAGGAAGCGGCCGCCGAGGCCGAGGCCGAGCAGGAGCAGCAGGAGGGCGACGAAGCCGAAGGTCTGGACCGGCCAGTACATGCTGTAGGCGCGGACGATGACGGCGGCGTTGCGGCGCACGTAGCCGCCGATCGATCGGAACAGGCGCGACGGGCGGGTCTGCGGGTTGGTCTCGACGGCGACGTTCTCGATGGCGAGGCCGGCGTGTCCGGCCTGGATGATCGTCTCCAGGGTGTAGGTGAAGCGGTTGTGGACGAACAGGGCGGCGGCGGCCTTGCGACCGATCGCCCGGAAGCCGCTGGTGGCGTCGCGCACGGCGGTGCCGCTGGCCCGGCGCACGACGTTGGAGCCCCAGCGCTGCAGCAGTCGCTTGAGCCAGGAGAAGTGGGCGAGGCTGTCGGTGCGGCGGTCGCCGACGACGATGTCGGCCCGGCCGGCGAGCACCGGCGCGACCAGGCGCGGGATGTCGGCGCCGCGGTACTGGTTGTCGGCGTCGGTGTTGACGATGATGTCGGCGCCGAGGTGGAGGCAGGCGTCGACGCCGGCGGCGTAGGCGACGGCGAGGCCGCGGTTGCGCGCGAAGCGGAGGACGTGGTGGGCGCCGAGCTGCTCGGCGAGCTCGGCGGTGCCGTCCGTGCTGCCGTCGTCGATGACGAGCACCTCGATGCTATCGATGCCGGGGATGCTGCGCGGGAGGTCGGCGAGGGTGGCCCCGAGGTGGTCCCGTTCGTTCAGGCAGGGGATCTGAATGATGAGCTTCACGGCCGCGGCGCCGTCGCTTGTACCACGCTCGTGCGGGCCCGGGCGCGGTGAAGGCCGTGGGCGAGAGGCCGCAGATCGGGCTGGGAGGGCCGTCGGGGCCCGTTGCGCGGGTTGCGCGAGCGACAGTGCGGGGCGGCCGGGGTAGGCTCCGGCGTCATGGCTGCGATCGATTCCCTGCTCAAGTTGGTCGCGGCGCAGAAGGCCGACGCGATGATCGTGGCGTCCGAGCGGGTGCCCCTGCTCAAGAAGGGCGGGGCCGACGTGGCGCTGTCGATGCCGAAGGTCAGCCACGACATGGTGGCGATCTTCCTCGAGGACCTGGTCGACGCGGAGCAGCTGCAGGCGATCAAGCAGGGCGGGACGCTGCGCATCGCCCACAGCGTCGGCGACGAGCAGTTCTCGGCCGAGCTCAATGGTGAGGGCGGTCGCTTCCGCCTCGCGTTCTACTTGCAGAGGCCAGGCGGGCCGTCGCCGGCGCGGCGCGGGACCGGGGCGCCGAGCGGGCGCGACGTGACCGAGCCGCACCGCGCGGGTCGCGAGCTCGGGCTGCCCGTGCCGCCGCAGTCGCCGGTCTCGCCGCAACCGCCGCAACCGCCGCAACCGCCGCAGCCGCCGTTTCACGCGGCACCGCTGCGGCCGGCGGTGAGCGAGGCGCCGCCGCGAGCTGTCCTTGCGGACAGGTTGTCGGCGAGCGAGTCGGCGCCGCCGATCGCCTACCGCACGGCGTCCGAGAACGCGGGTGACCTGGTCGAGCTGGCGCTGCAGGCCCACCGCGACGGGGCGTCGGACCTGCTGCTGTCGACCGGCATGCCGGCGCGGATGCGGCTCGGGGGCGCGCTGCGGGAGACGGGGCTGACCTGCGACGCCGGCCAGATCCTCGCGCTGGCGGAGCTGGCGATGACGCCGGAGCGGCGGCACGAGCTCGAGCGCAGCGGCAGCGTCGACCTCGCGCTCGACCTGTCCCCGGGGCCAGGTGCGAGGGCGCTGCGCTTCCGCATCAACCTGTTTCGCCAGCAGCGCGGGCTGGCGGCGGCGATCCGGCCGGTGCGCTCAGAGTGCCCGACGCTGGCGCAGCTCGGGCTGCCGGACGAGTTTCGCCAGCTGGTGCAGTACCCGTCGGGGCTGGTGCTGATGACCGGACCGACCGGCTCGGGCAAGTCGACGACGCTGGCGGCGCTGATCGAGCAGGTGAACGTGAGCACGGCGAAGCACGTGATCACGCTCGAGGATCCGGTCGAGCTGCAGTACGTCAGCAAGCGGGCGCTGATCCACCAGCGCGAGGTCGGCACCGATGTCGAGAGCTTCGCGGCCGGGCTGCGGGCGGCGCTGCGCGAGGACCCGGACATCATCCTGGTCGGCGAGATGCGCGACCAGGACACGATCGCGGCGGCCCTGACGGCGGCGGAGACCGGGCACCTGGTGCTGTCGACGCTGCACAGCGGCAGCGCGGCGATGGCGATCGACCGCATCATCGACGTGTTCCCGGGGCCGAAGCAGCCGCAGGTGCGGCTGCAGCTGGCGGGCTCGCTGCGCGCGGTGGTCACCCAGGTGCTGCTGCCGAGCGCGCAGCTCGGGCGGGTGCCGGCCTACGAGAAGATGATCGTGACCGCGGCGGTGGCCAGCCAGATCCGCGAGGGCCGGGCGCATCAGATCGCCAATCAGATCCAGACCGGGCGCGCCGAGGGCATGATGTCGCTCGAGCAGTCGCTGCTCGCGCTGCTGCGGGCGGGCAAGGTGAGCCTCGAGGCGGCCATGACGGTCGCACCCGATCCGGACGGGCTGCGCCGGGCGATGCGCGCCTGATGCGGATGATGCGGATGATGCGGATGATGCGGGCGAGTCGCGACACGCTGCAGCGAGGCGCCGAAGCGGCGGTGATCGCCGCGCTCGCGCTGGGGCACACGCGGGCCTGGAGCTTCCTCTGCGACGACGCGTACATCTCGTTCCGCTACGCCAGGAACCTCGCGGAGCACGGGACCCTGGCCTACAACCTGGCGGCGCCGCGCGAGCTGGTCGAGGGCTACACGAACCTCCTCTGGGTGCTGCTGCTGGCGCTCGGCGACCGCGTGGGCGTGGCGCCCGAGCTGCTGGCGCCGGTGCTGACGCAGCTGGGCGCGCTGGCCGGGTTGGCGATCGTGTGCTTGTTGCTGCGGGGGCTGCGGGGCGGGTGGTCGCTGGCGCCGGCGCTGCTGCTGGCGTGCAGCCCGGAGTTCATGGTGTGGGGCCAGGGGGGGCTCGAGACGGCGCTGGGGGCGGCGTTGTGCCTGGCGGCGATGGGCGCGGCGGCGAGCGGGCGCTGGCGGACGGCGGGTTGCTTGACGGCGCTGGCGGGCCTGACCCGCCCGGACGCGCTGCTGCCGATCGGTCTGTTCTTTGGGACATGGCTGATCGTACATGGCCGAAAGGTCTGGCCGGGTTGGCGGCGGCTGATGATCGGCGCGGCGCTGGCGGCGGGTCCGCTGGCGCTGCAGCTGCTGTGGCGCGATCACTACTACGGGAGCTGGCTGCCGAACACGTGGCTGGTCAAGCAGTTCGGCGGGCTGCTGCGCGGGACCTACGGGCTTTGGTACGTCGAGGCGTGGGCGCGGGCGGTGGGGCTCGTGTGGCTGTTGCCGCTGTTACCGTGGTTGCGGGCGCGGCACCTGGTGCTGGTGATCCCGATCGCGGGGACGGTGGCGTGGGCGTGGGCGATCGGTGGCGACTTCATGGCCTACTCGCGCTTCTTGATCGTGGCGACGGGGCTGCTGGCGGTGCTGTGGAGCTGGTTGCTGGCGGACGCGGCGGCGTGGATCGGCGGGCGGGTGCGCGGGCTCGGGCGGGTGCCGGTGGCGGCGATCGTGGTGATCGTCGCCGCGGGGTTGTTGGCGGGGCAGGCGAGGGCGCGCTGGCTCGAGGACAGGGCGCAGGCTGGCGGGTGGCTGGCGGGGCGCTGGGAGGGGGTCACGGCGATGGACCGCTTCGCCCGCGAGCGCGTGTACGTGGGCGCGTGGATGCGAGAGAACTTGCCGGCGTCGACGTGGCTGACGGTCGGCGCGGCGGGGGCCCTGCCGTACGCGTCGGGGCTGCCGGTGGTCGATGTGTACGGGCTGGTCGACGCCTGGCCGCGGCGGGTGCCGGAGCTGCGACCGTCGCCGCGCGGACGTCCGGGGCATCAGCTGATGGCGCCGCTGGCCGATCTGCGGGTGCGTGACCCGGACCTGCTGTGTCACGTCGGGCACGTCGGTCCGCGGGTGCCGGCGCAGGCGAGCGCGCAGACCCGCGGGCTCGGGCCGGGGTACCGCTGGGCCTGTGTGGCGCCGGGGCCGGTGGTCGACGCGCGTGAGCCGGGCGGGGTGCTGGACCTCGGGTACTACTGTTGTCTGCGGCCGCAGGGTCGGGTGGTCGGGCCGTTTCGCGATGACGCGGGTGCGACGGGGGTGTCGCGATGAGCGTGGTGTGGGCGCGACGCGGGGTGCTGGCGCTGGCGGGGCTGTGGGTGGTGGTCCTGGCGATCTGCTTCGGGTGGCGGATCGGGTTTGCGCTCGAGCTCGAGTGGATGGAGGGCGGGTCGCTGCATCAGGCGCTGCGCCTGCAGCAGGGGCTGGCGATCTACCCCGAGCCGTCGGCGGAGTTCGTGCCCTTCCTGTACACGCCGCTGTACACGGCGTTGCTGGCGATGCTCGGGTGGGCGCTGCCGCTGGACTTCGCGCTGGCGCGGGTCGTCAGCGTGGCGGCGTGCGTGGCGGTGGGGCGCGGGCTGTGGCGGTTGGTCGGGCAGGAGGGCAAGCCGCGGGCGCACCAGGCGGCGGCGGTGGGGCTGTGGTGCTCGGGCTATGTGTTCAGCTTCCGCTGGTACGACGTGGGCCGCGCGGACAGCCTGTTCCTCGCGCTGCTGCTGTGGGGGCTGGTGCTGCTGCGCGGGGCGAGGGGGCGGCCGCGGCGGGCGGCGCTGGCGGGGCTGCTGGTGGGGCTGGCGTTCTGGACCAAGCAGACGGCGGCGGTGTTCGTGCTGGCGAGCGGACTGTTGGGGCTGCTGGTGGCGCCGCGCGAGCTGCTGTGGTTCGCGGCGACGATCGCTGTGGTGGATGGCGGTGGGGTGTTGCTCGGTCAGCGGATCACGGGGGGGCAGCTGTGGGCGTACATCTACGAGCTGCACCAGAGCCACGCGTTCAACGCGGAGCGCTTCACTCGCAAGACCTGGGGGATGTTCGGGCACGCGGCGCCGTTCCTCGCGTTGTTGCTTGTGGGTCGCTTCGCGGGTGGGATCTGGGGGCTGGCCCGTGGGACAGGTGTGAAAGGACAGGTCGATCGGCGCGGGCTGATCTACTGGGGGGTGCTGATGGCGACGGCGCTGCTGGTCTCGGCGCTCGGCTACAGCACGCAGTGGGCCGAGCCCAACGCGTTCATGCCGGGGGTGTGCTTCGGGGCGGCGTTCGTGGCGGTGGCGCTGCCGGTCGGGCGCGGGGAGGCGGCGGCGCTCGGGCTGGTGGCGGCGCAGCTGGTGTTCGCGTTGCTGCTCGAGCCGCGCTACCAGGCGATCCAGGAGCGCGGGCTGCGGGCTGGCTTTTGGGACAGCTACGCGTGGCAGGACCCGGCGCGCACGCTGCCGGACGCGGGCCAGCGCGGGCGGGCGGCGGCGCTGCGCGAGGAGCTGCGGGCGGCCGGGCCGACGCTGGCGCTGCAGCGGCCGTGGTGGAGCGTGCTGGCTGGTGGCCCCGGGCACGTCGGTTCGATGGGGATCCACGACGTGGCGCCGACGCAGCAGCGGGCGATCGAGCGGGAGCTGGCGGCGCGGGTCGAGGCCGGGGTGTACGTGGCGCTGTACTTCGACGGCGAGGCGCCGGCGTGGCTGCGATCGCCGCTGCAGCGGCGTTACACGCTGGCCCGCACGTGGCGGGGGGAGGAGCGGGTGCTGCCGATGACGGGCTATATGTCGGCGGCGGGGATGGTGACGCCGTGGCGCGGGCCGCAGCTGGTCTACCTGCGCCGCGAGGCTTCGCCCAAGTAGCTGCGGGCCCTGAGGCTTGCCGAAGTCTGGAGGAGTCGGCGGGTGCTGCGAGGAGTCGGTCGATTAAATAGCTGCGGGCCCCGGGTGCAGAGCACCGGGACCCGCCGCAGTCTCGGGCGGAGCGGATCAGCGAGAGACGCGGATCATCTTGCGCTCGAGGGTGACGAACTTGTGCCCGCTGCACTTGTACGCGACCTCGATCGTGACGCTCGTGCCCGCGGGGCCCTTGAGCGCGGTGGCCCAACCCTCGACGCTGTCGGGGTAGGTGCCATCGACCGAGATCAGGCGGGCGCCCTCACGGATGGCGCCGTCGGCCGGCGCACCCGGGAGCACGCTGCGAACCACGACGTGGTCGCCGCGGCCCTGGATCACCGCTCCGATGCCGCTGTACGAGTAGCTGTTGTCGACAGCGCGGTGGGCCGAGCGGCAATCCGTGCCGCCGAAGCGGTACATGATGGCCGCGGAGGTGGCCATCGCGCCGGCAAGGACGATGGAGCCGAGGATGACGCGCCGGGCGGTGCGCCAGCGGGCGATGGAGGTCGCTAAGGAAGATTCAGTGTTCGGAGAACGCATCGGGCTTCGCTCCTGTCCGAGACAGACTTGACGAGTGTTCCACAGCTTCGAAAAGCTTGCCAGGGGGCGAGGGGTTACTGCCGACGCTGTCGCAGCATTCCTCGCGGGCCTTTGCGGGCCTGGCTCGCGGTGGCGGGTGAGGCGCGTGGGGCCCTTGGGCACTGGCCGCGACAGGCCGGGGCTCGCGGCGTGAAACCAGGGCCGATGCCGCTCGTGGTGTCGGGGCTTGTCGCAGCGAGTGGGCCGGAGATCGCCCGGGGCCCTCATCGTTCTCGCCACACCGAGCTTGCGGGGTCTCCGCATCCGTCCTCGCCAGCTTCTTCCGTGGGATCGCGTTCCGCGCTATAGGCTTCGCCCCATGCTCTGGTCTCCACGGCGTTGCCTCTCCCTCGTGACCCTGGCCCTGGCCACGACCGCCTGCACCGCGGACAAGACCGCCGCGACGCCAGGCCCGACGATCCCCGTCGCCCTGCCAGCGGCCGCGATCCCGGTCGCCGAACCCGAGCCCGTGGTGGCTGCGCCCGAGCCCGTGGCCGAGCCTGTCGCGGTGGCCGAGCCGGTGCAGGAGCCCGAGGCCCCGGCGATCCCCGAGACGCCGCGCAAGGTGCTGATCTTGGGCGACAGTCTGGCGGCCACCGGCTTCGGGGCGCTCCTGGAGCGCAAGCTCGAGGCGCACCCCAACATCGAGTGCGACCGCAAGGCCAAGAGCGCGACCGGGCTGGCCCGCCCCGACTTCTATGATTGGGAGGCCGAGGCCAGGAAGCAGGTCGAGGCCAAGACGCCGGACCTGGTGGTCGTGATCATGGGCGGCAACGACGGCCAGGACCTCACGCCGAAGTCGGGCAAGGGCAAGCGGGTCGGCTGGAAGTCGGACGGCTGGAGCGTGGCGTACAAGGCCCGGGTGGCCGACTTCCTCAAGGAGATCGGCGTGGCCGAGCGCAAGGTGCTGTGGCTCGGCCTGCCGAAGTCGGAGCTCAATAGCTTCGAGCAGAAGCTGGAGGTCATCCGCCAGGTCCAGAGCGAGGCGGTCGGCGAGCTCGGCGAGGCCGGGACCTACATCGACACGACGCCCTTCCTCACCGACTCGGCGGGCACGCTGCTGGAGAAGGCGACCGTGGGCAAGCGCAAGGACCAGGAGCTGCGCGAGGACGACGGCATCCACTTCACGATGGCGGGCTCGGAGTACTTCGCCGACAAGGTGTACCCCGAGGTGCTGCGGGTGCTCGGGCTGCCCGACGCCGAGCCCGAGGCGCCGAAGAAGAAGAGCAAGTGAAGAGGCGCGGGGCTGCGCGCGCCCGGGTGCCGCGCAGTCTGCCAGCGCTGTCCTCGGGGAGATCTCTCTGCGGCCAAAAAACGTCGGGGAGCGGGCCCTGAACCGCGTTCAAGTTGCGGCAATGCGGCTGCAGATGCAATGACAGTGCAGGTGGAATTTGCCGAGATGCTGGCGCGTGGGCCAGGGGGTCGGCCGATGGGCGAGCGGCGTGGGGTGGTGTGGTGTGGCGGCCCGCGGGAATAGTGCCCGGGGGCTGCGAAGTACACGCGGTCCCGGGGGTCTGCTACGTTGGCCGACCCGGTCCCTTCGATGCACTTGCAGCGCGCAACACCCCGCCTCCCGAGCCGCCTCTGCGGCCTGCTGGGGTTGTGGTTGTCGCTGCTGTTGATGGCCGTGGTGGCAGGGCACGCGCCGGAGGCGGCGGCGAAGTCGGCGAGCAAGTCGAAGGGCAAGACCAAGAAGAAGAAGGCGGTCAAGAAGAAGGCCGCGCCGGCGAGGGTGAGCCCGGTGTCGCGCGATGTCGCCGGGCCCACGGGGGTGACCAGCGCTGGCGACCTCGAGGACGAGGAGGGCGAGGGCGACGAGGACGACGGCGAGGACAGCGACGGGGGCGACCCGCAGAGCGAGCTCGAGGCGATCGAGCGCGAGATCCTGGCCCAGCCGATCGATCCGGGGCCGGTGCTGGTCGAGCTCCCGCCGGTGGTCAGCGACCCCACGCCGATCGACAGCACGCCGCGCTGGGTGAAGCACACGGTCATCCCCGGCGAGACCCTGGGCGACATCGCGAAGCGCTACGGCGTCGAGCGGCAGCGGTTGGCCCGCTGGAACAACCTCAAGGGCGACAAGCCGGTGCTGCGCTCGGGCAAGACCCTGCGGGTGCACGCCGTCAACCCGCCGCCGCAGCGCGAGCGGGTCGAGCACGTGGTCAAGCGCGGCGATGACTGGGATGGGGTCGCCCGCCAGTATGGGGTCGAGGTTGCAGAGGTGCAGACCTGGAACCGCAGGCTCGGCAAGAGCCTGGAGCGCAAGGAGAAGGTGGTGCTGTGGCGCGACCCGCCGCCGCTGGTGGCGACCAGCAGCACCGGATTGGCGGCCAAGTTGGCGCAGATCCGGGTGCCGGCGGGGGGCGTGAGCATCGGCCGACCGAGCCGTGGTCGCCTGGTCCGCGGCGTCGAGCTGCCCGATCGCCCTGACCTTTACACCCGTCGCAAGCCCGAGGAGAGCTGGGGCTCGAGCCACGCGATCACGCAGCTGATGGCGGCGATCGTCCGCTTCCGCCACGAGACCGGGTTTCGTCGGTCGATCATCATCGGCGGGATCAGCAGGGCGCGGGGCGGACGCTTCCGGCCGCACAAGTCGCACCAGAGCGGGCGGGACATCGACATCCGCATGCCGTTGACGGCGGCGGCCGAGGGCAAGAAGCACGTCGGTCCGGGCGACATCGACTGGAAGGCGACCTGGCAGCTGATCCACGCGTTCATCGTCAGCGGCGAGGTCGAGTACATCTTCCTCGAGCACCCGTTGCAGAAGCGGGTCTACAAGGCGGCCCGTGAGGCCGGCGTCTCGAAGGAGCAGCTCGGGCTGTGGGTCCAGTGGCCGCTGCCGCCGAAGACCAACAAGGGGATCGTGCGCCACGTGAAGGGCCACAAGGTCCACTTCCACGTGCGGGTGGCCTGCGCCGAGAACGAGAAGCACTGCGTGACGGCCCGCTGACGGTTGGTCCGCGGAACTTGGGGCATCGCCTGGTCGCTCCTCGGATGCCGGCTCGCGGGGGAATTTGGGGGCTGTCGCGCCATCGCTAACTCCCGCATGTTGGTCCGCAGGGGAATTTGGGGGCTGTCGCGGCGGCCGGGTCTCGGCTAGCGTCCCGGGCCATGGTGAGCGCAGACAGAGTGAAGCTGTGGAACTTCTCGGCCGGTCCGGCGATCTTGCCCCTGGAGGTGTTCGAGCGGGCGGCTGACGCCGTGCACGAGCTGCGGGCCGAGGGTCACGCGCGCGGGGCGAAGGGCGTGGGCATGTCGATCCTCGAGATCTCGCACCGCTCGAAGCCGTACGAGGCGGTCACCTTCGGGGCGGAGAAGCTGTGCCACGAGGTGCTCGGGATCCCCGAGACGCATCAGGTGCTGTTCCTGCAGGGCGGCGCGAGCCTGCAGTTCGCGATGCTGGCGATGAACCTGCGCGAGGCGGGCAAGCCGGCCGCGTACGTGGACACCGGCGTGTGGTCGCAGAAGGCGATCGCGGAGAGCCAGGGCCTGGGCGAGACGATCACCGTCGGCAGCTCGGCGGCGACCAACTACGACCGCATCCCGGCGTTCCCGGAGGCGGCCAGCTACGCGCACGCGAGCTACCTGCACATCACGACCAACAACACGATCTTCGGCACCGAGTACGCCGAGATCCCGCGGGCGGAGGGCGGGGTGCCGCTGGTGATCGACTTCTCGAGCCACGCGGGGTCGCGGCCGATGGCGCTCGAGCACGCGGCGTTCGGCTACGCCGGGGCGCAGAAGAACCTCGGGCCCTCGGGCGTGACGCTGGTGTACATCCGCAAGGACCTGCTGGCGAAGAAGCCGGCGGCGCACGTGCCGGTGATCCTGCGCTACGCGACGCACGCGAAGGAGCCGAGCCTCTACAACACGCCCAACACCTTCGGGGTGCTGGTGCTCAAGCTGGTGCTCGAGTGGATGCGTGACGCGGGCGGGCTGCCGGCGATCGCGGCGGTCAACGAGCGCAAGGCGGGCAAGCTGTACGCGGCGCTCGACGGCAGCCAGGTGTTTCGCGCGCACGCGCAGCCGGGCAGTCGCTCACGCATGAACGTGACGTGGACGGCCAACGGGGCGCCAGAGGGCGAGCGCGAGGCGCTGTCGGAGCGCTTCCTCAAGCAGGCGCAGGCGGCCGGGTTCGACGGGCTCAAGGGGCACCGCCTGGTCGGCGGGTTCCGGGCGTCGATCTACAACGCGTTCCCGGAGGCCGGGGTCGACGCGCTGTGCGAGTTCATGGCGGAGTTCGAGCGACGGCTGTGAGCGCAGCGGAGCAGGACGCGCCGGGCTGGGCGGCGATCGACGACGCGCTGGCGCGGCTGTACCCGGGGCAGCTGCCGCATCAGTTCGCGAGTCAGCGGGCGTACGAGCTCGACGGCGAGAGCCCGCTGCCGGCGATCGCGGTGTATGAGGGGGCGCGGCCGGAGCACTGGCACTACGTCACCTATGGGCTCAGCGAGCTGTTCGAGAAGAGCTCGGGGGATCCGGATGTCTCGGGGTTTGGCTTCGAGCTGACGATGCGAGTGCCGCGGGCCGCGGGTGAGATGGCGCCGCCGAGCTGGCCGCTGCGGGCGCTGCAGGGGCTCGGGCGCTACGTGCTGGGCACGCGCAAGGGCTTCGACACCGGGCACTGCGCCGACCTGGGCGGGTCGATCGCGGCGGGCATCGACAGCGCGCTGACCTGCCTCGCGTGCGTGCCCGATCCGCTGCTGCGGAAGATCGGCACGCCGTTCGGGGGGCTGTTGTTCTTGCAGGTGGTGGGGATCACGAGCGACGAGCTGGCGGCGATGCAGCGGCTCGATCACGAGGGCGTGGTGCACCTGCTGGGCGAGCTGGATTTTCACGGGATCACCGATCCATCGCGGGCCTCGTATTTTGCGGATCCCCGGAAGGCGCCGGTGTTGCGGCGTTATCAGCTCGGCGTGCTGCTCGAGCGTTGATCGGTCCGACGGCAATGGTGCGGCGCTCAGACGGCGATGGTGAGGCGGCGGTGAGCCGTCAGTGACGCTGCCGCTCTGCTCGGCGAGCTGCAGCTCGCCGCCGTCGTGAAAAACGTCGCGGTCAGGGCGTGGGCGCGGGCTCGGCGGGGACGGGCTCGGGTGCGGGCCCGGGTGCGGGTGCGGGCTCGGGTGCAGCTGCGGGCTCGGGTGCAGGTGCGGGCTCGGATACGGGCGCGGGCTTGGCGTCTGGCTTGGCGTCTGGCTTGGCGTCTGGCTTGGCGTCTGGCTTGGCGTCTGGCTTGGCGTCTGGCTTGGCGTCGGCGCCTTTTTGCTTCTCCAGCGCCTCGGAGGGGGAGAGCTTGCCGTGTTTGCGGAGCTCCCACATCTCCTCGCGCTTCTTGCGGGCGGCCTCGATCTCCTCGGGGGTTCGCTTGAGCATCTTGCGCGAGCCGGCGGCGATCTGGTCGAGGATGAGGACGGCCTGGCTCTGGCTGAAGGCGCTGCGGAGGGTGACCTCTTTGCCGTCGAGGCTGAACTGGGTGTCGTCGTAGAAGCCGCGGACCATGCCACGGACGAGGAAGGGGACCTTCTCGTCGATGAAGCGCGGGAGGTCCTCCTTCCACTGGTTCTCGAAGCGCTTGGCGGCGACCGCGTCGAGGAACTCGGTCTTGATCATGAGCTCGGGGTCGGCCTTGGCCTCGGCCATGAGCTCGACGCTGTCGGGGATCTCGAACGGGCTCTTCTTGATCTTGACGCTGGCGTTGATGTCCTTCAGGACCAGCTGGAGGCCGGCGCGGGGCTCGCGAGCGGCGAAGGTCTTCATCTTCGTCAGGTTGGCGACGAAGTTGCCGGCGGTCTTCTTGCCGTCGTCGCTGTCGCGGGCGATCGAGGGCAGGAACTCCTCGCGCACGTAGACGGCGACTTTGTCGTCGAGGAAGACGAACCAGCGGGGGTCGCGGTCCTTCTCGGGGTCGGCGATGGGGACGGGGTTGCCCATGGTGCGGCCGTCCTTCACCACCCACTCGATGCGCTCGTCCTCGAGGGCCGCGGCGCGCTCGAGGCCGGCCTGCATCTCGGCCTGGGTGAGCTTGTACTCGACGGCGAGGAAGGTCTGGGTGAGGTCGCGGAGGTTGGGGCTGGCGATGACGAGGAAGTTGAAGTCGCGCAGGGCATGGAAGCCGCCGCCCTCGACGATGAATTGGAAGTCGGGGAGCGGCGCCATGATCTCGACGACGCTGTCGGCGAAGGGCAGGCCGGCGACCTTCTTGGCGTTGAGCAACATGTAGAAGTTGCTGTTGGCCGGGCCGAGCTCATCGACCTTGGAGTGCTTCTCGCCGAAGACCTTGGGCTTGGGCGGCTCGGGGGGCTTGTCCGCGGGCTTGGGGCCGTCGATGCCCTCGGGCGGGAGCTCGGGGCCGATCGGCTGCGGGACGACCTCGGGCTCGGGCGGAGGCTCGGGTGGCTTGGACTTGCCGAGCTCCTGCTCGGGGTCGACGAAGTCCATCTCGGTGAGCTCGAACTCGATGTCCGGGAGCTCGATGTCGACGTTGAAGCCGCAGCTGAGGCGGGCGATCGTCGACAGGTGCACGGCGGCCGAGCCGAGGGACGCGAGGATTGTTCTGCGCAGCGGGGTCACGGCGGCGGGCGGCGGCAACGATACCACCTGGTCGTCGGGAACGCTCGCGGGCCGCGGAGGCGCTCAGGAGCCGTAGTGCTCGACGATCTCCTTGACGTGCTCGCGGAAGCGGGCCTCGTGCTGGCGGGCGAATTCTTTCCACGTGCACAGGGTCCGCGGGTCCTCGACGCGGTCGATGAAGAGGGCGCCGGCGAGGTGGTCGCACTCGTGCTGGTAGGTGCCGGCCGTGATGCCACGGACCTCGGCGTCGATCGGGTTGCCGTGGCGGTCCCAGGCCTGCACGCGGAGCTCGACGTGGCGGCGGACGACGCCGCGGAGGTCGGGCACGGACAGGCAGCCCTCGTAGTTCTCGAACTTGGTCTCGGAGAGCGGGGTGAGCACGGGGTTGACGAGGATCGTGAGCGGGATCTTGGGCTTGTAGGGGTAGCGTGGGTTGTCGCTGACCTCCATCACACAGACCTGCACGGCCTCGTGGACCTGGTTGGCCGCGAGGCCGGCGCCGTTGGCGTCGTGCATGGTCTCGATCATGCTGTCGATGAAGCTCTGGAAGGCGTGGGTGTGGAGCTCGTCGCGGGTGACGGGGCGGGCCTTCTGGCGGAGGATCGGGTGGCCGATCTGGGCGACCTTGAGGATGGCCATGGTGGTTTCTCTCCTTAAACGAGGACGGCCGGACCCGTGGGTCCGGCCGTGAGGGTGGCGCGAGGTTGCAGTAAGTTCAACCGCGGACGACGCGGGCCTTGAGGGCGACCTTGCCGTCCTTGATGTAGACCGAGAACTGCACGTCCTTCACGTCGGGGCGCTTCATCAGCTCGGCCGTGTTGGCCCGCAGCTTGGTGGCGAACTTGTCGTAGGTGAAGTTGTCGATGCTCTCGTTGTTCTCGACCTTGAACTTGACGAACTCCTCGAAGACCTCCTGGTAGTAGGCCTCGCGCACGGCGTCGTCCTTGGCCGGCTCGGGCGCGTTGGGGTCGTTGTCGAGGGTCATCAGGTTGCCGATGACGGTCTCGCGGGAGCGCAGCGGCTTGGTCGCGGGCATCGTGAAGAAGCCGGGGCCGCGGCCGCCTGCCTGCGGTCCGCCAGCGGCGCTGGCCACCGGGGCGTGGGCGGTGGTCGGTGCCTCGTCGGGGACATCCTTGCGAGCCGGCTCGGCGGCGGAGGCAGAGGCGCCAGTGCGGCCTGGCGGGACGCGGCGGTTGGAGCGGGTCTGGTTGACGGCGGGCAGGCGACGCGAGACGCGGGCCTTGTCATCGCCGCCCTCATCGACGCCCTCGGCGGCCTGCAGGCTGGAGCGCAGGGCCTCGTGGAACTGGTGGGCGGCCTTGGCGAGCTCACCGATGGGGCCGTTGCCGTAGGTGTCGTAGAAGAGCTGCTGCTGGGTGCCGTTGCGCATCGCGTTGAACTCGGCGGTCAGGCGCTTGAGCGGGCCGGAGACCTCCATGTTCGGCAGGTAGAGCGCGAGGGCGAGGCTGAGTGCGAGGACGAAGATGAGGGCGAGCCAGTGCTCGCCGGTCATGCCGTTGTCCTTGGCCTCGCGGAGGGCGGGGAGCAGTTCTTTCTGGCCGGCGGCGGCGGTCTTGTCGGAGAGGACGACGAGGACGGTGCCGTTGTCGCCGGTGCCGGCGGGACCGGGGACGCGACCGACGGCGCCGATGCGGGCGCCGAGGCCCTCACCTACGCGGTGCACGTTGGAGGCGCCGACGGGGGGTGCGTCCTTGCCGTGCTCCGTGGCGAGCTTGGTGAAGGCGTCGCCGATGTTCTGGTCGTTGATCTTGGCGTTCTCGAGGGTGGTGCCGCCGCGGACCAGCGCGGCCGGGCTGCGGGTGCCGAGGATCTGGCGGAAGAAGGAGTTGGCGCCGAGGTCGAGCGGGTTGATCGCGACCAGGCGGATGCCGTTGCTCAGCGCCTCGGAGACCTTGACGACGGTGAGGGTGCCGTTGAGGGTCGCGGAGAACTGGGCCTCCTGCGTCGGCGCGACGGCGATGTACGCGGGGAGCTTGGCGACCTCGACGATCTTCTCGGTCTCGGCGCCGTGGGACGCGACCACTGCACCGGCGCTGTCGAACAGCGCGACGGTCATCAGCGGGTGGTCCTGGAGGAGGTTGTTGGCGGCGACGTTGGTCAGCGCCGACGGCACGTCGATACCGACGTAGTCCTTCGGCGGCGTGGCCGGTGGGAACAGGGCGCCCTTGAGGGTGGGGTCTTGCAGCATCGCGGGGGCGCGAGACACAGGCGATGCCTGGATCTCCGCCGCGAGCGCGGCGACGCCGGCTTCGGTCGTCGCTTGCAGCGCCGTACGATCGGCTTCGGTGAACCCACCCGCAGTGCCAAAGGACAACAGGAACATCCCCGCGAGGAAGGCCGTCGCGAGGCATGCAAGGATTGCAGCCCAGATCTTCGTCAGCAGCACGATTGGGCCTAGTGTATGGCCAGGGCGTGTGCGCTGGCAATTTCGCGATGCGTCTCGCGTGGTCTGAGCGAGATCACTCGCCGGGGGGTCGGGCACAGCAACGGGTCCGGGGGTCGTGCCGAATCGCGGGGCATGGCGACCCTGTTGCTGGCCCTCGCGTTTGCCGCCGGGACTTGTCTGGGGCTCGAGCTCGGGCCGTCCGGGCGCGCGCCGGCGATCCTTGCGCTGGCGGCCGCGCTGGCGGGGGTGGCGGCCCTCTGGCGGGGGTCGGGGCGGTTTCACGCGGCATGCGCAGGGGTGGCGCTGCTGCTCTGTGGGCGGCTCCATGGCGGACTGGCGGAGCGGCCGCCGGGGCCCTTTCCCGGCGGGGAGGGGGTGGTTCGTCTGGCTGTCGTGGGGGCCAGCACGCCGTATGGGGGTCGCTGCGAGGTCGAGGTCCGGCCGGTGGGGAGCGAGCAGCGCTGGCGATTGTGGGTCGATCCCGCGCGCTGTCCGCTGGCGGAGGGGCAGGAGGTGTGGGCTCTTGCCGGAGATCTCTCCTCGCCCGCGGCGCCCCGGTGGCCGGGGGACTGGCGGGGTCAGGGGGTCGACTTCGAGGTCTCGCAGCTGTGGCTCGCGGCGGCGGCGAGCGAGGGATGGATGCGCCGCTACTGGGCCGCGGTGGCGAGCTTGCGCCACGCGGGTGAGGCGTCGGCGCGTGGAGATCCGGCCCGCGGCTTCGTGCTCGCGGCTGTGCTTGGTCTGCCGGCGGCGCTGCCACCTGGTGAGCGCGGCGAGCTGCGACGAGCGGGGCTCGGGCATCTGGTGGCGGTGAGCGGGATGAACGTGGCGGTCGCGGCCCTGCTGCTGCGGGCGCCGCTGCTGCGCATCGGGCTGTTGCTCGGCGGATCGACGGCGCTGGCGTGCGTGCTGGCGTGGCTGCCGGTGGCGGCGTACGTGGGGCTGACGGGGGCCGCGGCGCCGGCCGTGCGGGCGGCCGTGATGTTCAGCCTCGTGCAGCTGGGGACGCTGCTCGGGCGACCGGCGCACGGGATGACGATGTTGGCGCTGGCGGCCGCGGGTCTGCTGGCCTGGTGGCCCGGGTGGGCGAGGGACCCCGGATTTCAGCTGTCGCTGGCCGCGATGGCGGCGCTGCTGCGACCGGTGGGGCCCGGGGAGGCGCCGCCGGGATTGCTGGCGCAGAGCTGGCACGTGACCTGGGCGACCTGTCCGATCGGGCTGATGCACTTCGGGCACGCGGCGGTGTGGGGGGTGCTCAGCAACCTCGTGGCGGTGCCGGTGTTCACGCTGTGGGTCGCGCCGCTGGGGACGCTCGGGTGTTTGCTGTGGCCGTGGGTCGGGGACGTCGCGCTGGTGCCGGCGGCGTGGGGTGGGCGGCTGGTGCTCGACCTCGCGGCGGTGGTCGCGTGGGCGCCGGAGATCCCGGGCATGGCGCTCGCGGGCGCGGCGGGGCTGATGCTGGCGCTGCGGTGGTCGCGGTGGTTGGGGACGCGCTGGCGTGCGGGTCTGCCGGGGCCGTGGATCTGCACGGCGACGATCGCGGCGGTGCTGGCGACGCGGCCCGGTGAGGGACCGACGCCGCCGGATTGGTTTGCGGTCGGTGGCAGTCGCGAGCAGGCGCTCGTGGTGCCGGCGTCGACGCGGGGGCTGGCGTGTGTCCGCGATCCCAACCTTAGTCCGGAGGCGTGGGGGCCCTTGCTCGCGGAGCTGGGCTATGTGGGGGTCGCGGGGCTGACGACGCGTCGCGGTGGTGAGCCGCCGCATCTGCTGGCGCTGCGAGAGCAGCTGCAACGCGAGGGGCTGTGGCGGCCGACGCCGGGCTGCGAGGCGACGCCGGAGATCGCGGTGCGCACGGCGATGAAGGCCTGTCTGGCGCGTACGGGGCAGAAGACGGCGGCGCTGCGGGCCGGGCCGGAGTGCTTCGTCGGCGGCGCGTGGGTGTCGCTGGCGACGGACGGGCCCGTGCTGGCGGCGCTGCGTGAGGTCGGGAGGCGGATGAGGTGGTGAGTCGAGCTCGTGGCAAGCGCTGTCCGGAGGGATAGACTCGCGCCGACGATGGCCGAGGAGCTGACGATCGCGGTGCGCGAGCAGACGGGCGTGGACGCCGGTCGCGTGCACCAGCTCGGGCTCGGTCGTCACGTGATCGGGCGCGACCCGGCGGCGGCGATCCAGCTGCGCAGCACGGACGTGTCGCGTCAGCACGCGCTGCTTGAGGTGGGGATCGACGCGATCACGCTCACGGACCTCGGCAGCAAGAACGGGATCCACCTGAAGCGGAAGCAGGGGGCCACGCGGCTGCCGGGTCCGACGCGCGTCGGCGACGGGGCGGTGATCGATGTCGGCGGGATCGAGTTGCTCATCGTGCATCCGGGGGCGCAGGTCGAGGGGGCGCTCAGCCGCTTCGGCGAGGCGACGGTCACCCGCGTCATCGGTGACGGCTCGCGCGGGGGGCGAGGCGCGGCGGTGCTGGTGCCGCTGCTGCTGACGGCGATGTTCGCGGCGCTGATCGGGGTGCTGCTGTGGCTGGGCTGAAGCTCCCGCGCGTCGATGCGATCCTGGCCCACCCGAGCCTGGCGGGGCACCCGGCTGCGTACGCGCTGAAGAAGCGGGCGGTGCAAGAGGCGCTGGCGCGGCGGCGGGCGGGGCTGCGCGGTCTGGCTGTCCCGGGGGACAGGTCGGAGGACGCCGGGGAGGCGGCGGATGGGGCTGTCCCGGGGGACAGGTCGGGCGGGGTGGATGGGGCTGTCCTGGGGGACAGGTCGGGTGGGGCTGTCTCGGGGGACAGGTCGGGCGGGGTGGATGGGGCTGTCCTGGGGGACAGGTCGGGTGGGGCTGTCTCGGGGGACAGGTCGGACGAGGTGGCGGCGGTGGCGACGGCGGTGGCGACGGCGCTGAGCGGGCTGCTGGTGGCGCGGCCGCGGGTGCTGCTCAACGCAACGGGGGTGCTGCTGCATACGAACCTCGGGCGGGCGCCGCTGGCGGTGGAGGCGGTGGCGGCGATGGTGGCTGCGGCCGGGAGCTGCGAGCTCGAGTTCATGGTGGAGAGCGGGCAGCGTGGCTCGCGGATGGCGTGGTTGCGGCCGCTGCTGCAGGCGCTGCTGGGGGCGGAGGACGTGCATGTGGTGAACAACGGGGCGGCGGCGCTGCTGCTGGCGTGCACGACGCTGGGGCGTCCCGGCGGGGTGGTGCTGTCACGCGGGCAGATGGTGGAGATCGGTGACGGGTTTCGCGTGGCGGAGATGGCGGGGGCGGGCGGGGTGCCGGTGGTCGCGGTGGGGAGCACCAACCGCACGCACGTGGGTGACTACGCGGCGGCGCTGGACGGCGGGGCGGCGGCGATCTTGTGGGTGCACCTCAGCAATTTCAGTCAGGCGGGCTTCGTGGCCCAGCCGGAGCTGGCGACGCTGGCCGGGCTGGCGCGCGAGCGCGGGGTGCCGCTGCTGGCGGACCTCGGGTCGGGCTCGCTCGGGGGGCTGCCGGGCGATGAGCCGACAGTGCAGGCGTATCTGGCCGCGGGCGCCGATCTGGTGTGCTTCAGCGGGGACAAGCTGCTCGGCGGGCCGCAGGCGGGGCTGGTGGCGGGCCGCGGCGAGCTGGTGGCGCGCTGTCGCAGGCACCCGCTGGCCCGCGCGTTGCGGCCGGACAAGACGACGATCGCGGCGTTGCACGCGACGGCGGCGGTGCACGCTCGCGGCGAGGCGCGGACGCTGCCCCTGTACGCGATGATCGCGGCGACGCTGCCGGAGCTGCGCGCGCGCGCCGAGGCGATCGTCGACGCGCTCGCCTGGCCGCGCAGCTGCGTGCGTGACAGCGAGGCGACGGTCGGCGGCGGGTCGCTGCCGGGGGACGTGATCGCCAGCGTGGCGATCGCGGTGCCGGGTCGGCGGCCTGAGCGGGCGGCGGCGCAGCTGCGGCTCGGCTCGCCGGCGGTGGTCGGGAGGGTGCACGCGGGGGCGCTGCTGCTCGACCTGCGCTCGTTGCCGCCGGACAGCGACGCGGGGTTGATCGCGGCGCTGCGCGGGCTGGCCTGAGGGACAGGTTGTCGGGCTTGCGCGGGCTGGCCTGAGGGTCAGAGGCGGGGGCCGGGGACGCGGAGGTCGCCCTGGCGGCGGGAGATCTGGAGGCGGTCGAGGTGCTCGAGGAAGGGGACCACGAACTTGCGCGAGAGGCCGGTGAGGGCCTTGAGGGCCTGGACGTCGAGGGTGCGGTGCTGTTGGAGGTGTTCGCGGGCGCGGGCGACGAGGGCCTCGTGGTGTTCGCGGGCCAGCGAGAGGTCGGGTGAGACGCGGACGATCGCGCCGGATCTCTGGAGCGCGCCGAGGGCCTCGAGGGCCTGGCGTTCGCCCAGGCCGACCTGGTCCTGGATCTCGCGCAGGGTCGGCGGGGCGATGCCGGCGTTGCGGAACAGGTCGAGCACCGCCTGGACCTGCGGTGGGAGGCCGGGGTCGGCGGTGCTGGTGGAGGGTCGCGTGAGCAGGTCGCCCTCGGCGCGCAGCAGGCCGCAGGCGACGGCGTGGGCGACGGCGGCGTGGGCGACGTCGGGGGCGACGCGCCCGGGCAGGCCTCCGACGGCGGCGGCGCGGCCGAGGCCGGGCTGCAGGGGGTGGGCCTCCTGGAAGCGGGCGACGTGGGCGGCGGCGGCGGTGGCGAGCGGGCCGAGCACGGCGGCGTCGACGAAGCGGGGCTCGCCGAGCGCGATGAGCTCGCGGGTGCTGAGCATGTCTGAGAGGACAGGTTCAAGCTCGACGACGCCGCTGCGGCGCTCGAGCTCGTCGCGCGCGCAGCCGAGGGCGCCGGCGTCGCGCAGGAGGGCGCGGACGCGGGCGCTGGGGCTGAGGTCGAGGAGGGCGCGGGCGAGGGCCAGCCAGCGCGGGCGCTGGCCGCGGCCGCTGCCTGGCGTGGGGTCGAGGAGTTGGCCGCCGCCGACGGTGTGGCCGTGCTGGCGCGAGGCGGCGTTGTTGCGGGCGCTGCGGACGATCAGGCGCTGGCCGTGCCACAGCGGGAGCGGGGCGTCGAGGCGGAGGCGGACCAGCGCGGTCGCGCCGGGTGGGACGGTGAGGCGGGCGGGGCGGGGTGTCTCTTGGGACAGGTCGGTGGTGGCTGTCCCTGGGGACAGGTCGGTTGTGCGGGTTGTGCGGGGCGTCGCTTGGGGCAGGTCGGTGGAAGCAGTGCGGGTTGTGCGTGGTGTCTCTGGGGACAGGTTCGCGGTGGCTGTATCTTGGGACAGGTCGGTGAGGAGGGCGAGGGGGTCGATGCGGGCGGTGGTGTGGGCTGTGCCGGCGCAGAGCTCGATGGTGGTGCCGCTGCGCCAGGGGTGCTCGTCGTGGGGGAGGTGGGTGAGGATCGCCAGGCAGACCTGGCTGCGGGTGACGCGGGGGCCGCTCGAGATCACGTCGCCGCGGGCGAGCTCGTCGGTGGCGATGTTGCCGAGGTTGAGGGCGACGCGGGAGCCGGCGGGGGCCTGCTCGCAGGCTTCGGCGCGGACGTGGAGGGCGCGGGCGCGGAGCTCGCGAGGCTCGCGTTGGGGGCCGGTGGGGATGAGCTGGAGGGCGCGCTCGCGGCCGAGGTCGAGGCGGCCGGACAGGAGGGTACCGGTGGCGACGGTGCCGTGGCCCTTGACCGCGAAGACGCGGTCGATCGGGACGATCGGTCGGTCGCGCAGCGGGCGTGGTGGGATCGCGGCGGCGAGCTTGCGGATCGCGGCCGTGAGTGCTGGCAGGCCCTCGCCGGAGTGCGCGGAGCAGGGCACGATCGGGAGGTCGGCGAGGCCGGGGGCGAGGCCCTGGAGGGCGGCGCGGACGTCGTCGACGGCGAGCTGCACGGCCTCGGGGTCGCCGCCCAGGCGGTCGACCTTGGTCAGGGCGACGACGCCATGGCGCAGGCCGAGCAGCTGGCACACGTGCAGGTGCTCGCGGGTCTGCGGCATCACGCCGTCCTCGGCCGAGACCACGAGGAGGACGGCGTCGATGCCTCCGGCGCCGGCGACCATCGTGCGCACGAAGGCCTCGTGGCCGGGGACGTCGACGATGCTGGCGGAGACGCCGGGGCCGAGCTCCCAGGCGGCGAAGCCGAGCTCGATGGTGATGCCGCGGCGCTTCTCCTCGGGGAGGCGGTCGGTGTCGATGCCGGTGAGGGCGCGGACGAGGGAGGTCTTGCCGTGGTCGATGTGTCCGGCCGTGCCGAGGACGAGGGCGCGGTGGGTCCGGGCCATGGTGGGCGAGTGTATCAGCAAGCTGGGGTACACTCCGCGGCCATGACGGACACGAGGGACGACGTCTTGCACCCACGCCTGACCCAGCTCGCGCGTGGAGGTGGTTGAGCCGCGAAGCTTCGGCTCGGCGACCTGGTTCAGGTGCTCGAGGGCGTGCTCCCGCCCGGTCAGCGGAGCCCTCCGGAGGGAGTGATCGTCGGCGCCGAGTATGCTGACGACGCGGCGGTCGTGCGCCTCGCGGAGGACGGCGAGCGCTGCCTCGTGTTGACGACCGACGTGATCGCACCGATCGTCGACGACCCGGAGCTGTTCGGGGAGATCGCGGCTGTCAACGCGCTGTCCGACGTGTACGCGATGGGCGGGGCGCCGCGCTTCGTGCTCAACCTCGTGTTCTTCTGCGACGAGCGGCTGCCGCTGTCGGTGCTGCACGCGGTGCTGCGCGGCGGGGCCCGGGCCTGCGCGCGGGCCGGGGCCCCGGTGGTCGGCGGTCACAGCGTGCGCGACCCGGAGATCAAGTACGGGCTGGCGGTCACGGGTGAGCTGATGCGGCCGCAGTTGCTGTCGAATCGGACGGCGCGGGCGGGGCAGCTGCTGGTGCTGAGCAAGGCGCTGGGGACCGGGGTGATCGGGACGGCGATCAAGCAGGGCGTCGCGAGCGCGGAGGAGCTGGCGGCCGCGGTCGCGAGCATGACCTGTCTCAACGACCAGGCGCTGGCGGCGGCCCGCAGTCATGGGGTCAGCGCGTGCACGGACGTGACGGGCTTCGGTCTGCTCGGGCACCTGCGCAACATCTTGCGGGGCTCGTCGCTGGCGGCGCGGCTGTTCATGCCGCGCTTGCCGGCGCTGCCGGGGGCGCTGGGGCACATCGAGGCCGGGCGGGTGCCGGGCGGGAGTCGGGCCAACCTCGAGTTTGTGGCGGAGCAGCTGCGGGTGCGCGGGGTGGAAGATCGGCGGCGCTTGTTGCTGGCGGCGGACGCCCAGACCAGCGGCGGGTTGCTGCTCACGGTCGACGCGGAGCGGGCGGAGGGGCTGTGTCGGGAGCTCGAGTCACGCGGGCAGGTCGGCGTGGTCGTCGGCGAGTTGCTGGCGGCGGACGAGGCCTTGCCGGTCGGGACGACGATCGTCGACTACACGTAGCTCGCTGCCGACCGGACGGGGCGGACGACGATCGTCGACGACGCGTAGCGAGCCCGTAGCTAGGGCTTGTCGTTGCTGTCGAGGTAGGCGATCGCGCGGACGATCTCCAGCAGGCGCGAGCGGGTCTTGGGCGAGGTGTGGTGGAAGCGGACGCCCATGCCGGGGACGGCGTCGGGGCGGGCGCTGGTGTTCCACATGACCTCGCCGGTGAGCTCCAGGCGGCGGGGCGGCGGGTCGCCCTTGGTGTCGGTGGAGGAGATGGTCGCTGGCGGGGTGAAGCCCAGCTCGAGCATGGTGCCGACCGGCAGCGGGGAGTCGGTGCGGATGAAGATGCCCATCGACGAGATGTCGGTGATGTACGCGTAGAGGAAGGTGTCACCGGAGCCGCCGGCGCTGCAGTCGACCTCGAGGTGGACGGGGTGACGGGTCTCGCTGCGGCGGTTGGTGGGGTCGGTCATCGGCGCAGCACCGGCTCGCTCAGAGGTTGCACTGGATGAGCATGGCGGTGATGTTGTCGGTGCCGCCGGCGCGGTTGGCCTGCTCGATGAGCTCGGCGACGGCGTTCTCGAGGGTGCTGGCTTCGCGGACGATGCGGCCGATGGTCTTGTCGTCGAGCATGCCGCACAGGCCGTCGCTGCACAGCACGAACTGGTCGCCGTCGCGGATCTCGTGCTTTGAGATGTCGACGACGACCGTGTCGCGCATACCGAGCGCGCGGGTGATGACGTTCTTGTGGGGGAAGTTGCGAGCCTCCTCCTCGGACATGTCGGGGCGGGCGTCCTTGTAGTCCTCGAGCAGCGAGTGGTCGCGGGTGATCTGCTTGATGCCGTCCTGTGACACGCGATAGCAGCGCGAGTCGCCGACGTGGGCGACGTAGACGCAGTCGCCGACGAACATGCAGCCGACGAGCGTGGTGCCCATGCCGCGCAGGTTCGGGTTCTTCTGGGCGGCGTCGAAGATGCGCGCGTTGGCCAGGCGGACGGCCGCGACCATGCGGTTCTCCGGATAGGACAGGCCGGGGTCGTAGCGGTACGGCCAGGTCGCGTCCATGTCCTTGGAGTGTTGGTAGAACTCGCTGATCACGTCGCCGGACAGCTTGCTGGCCACCTCTCCGCAGGCGTGACCTCCCATGCCGTCAGCGACGAGGAAGACCTTCTCGTCCTCGATGAGGGAGAAGTAGTCCTCGTTGTGAGCCCGTTTCATGCCCACATCGGTTTTGGCGGCGTAGCGAAGTCGCACAATGGCTTTCATCCTAGCCCAGCGAGCGCTTCGCTGGAAGGGGGCTGCGCACGTTGCGCGAGATCGCGCGAGCGTGCAGCGGGCCTGAAATTGCGGGGAAGGTGTTAGCTTCGCGGGGCATGGTCACGGCACAGATCCTCACCATCGGCGACGAATTGCTGTCGGGCGACACGGTCAACTCGAACCTGGCCTACCTCGGGGAGCGCTGCCGGAGGCTGGGCATCGCGGTGATTCGTGCGCTTTCGGTCCGGGACCGGATCGATGAGATCGTGGCGGCGCTGGTGGAGGTCGGTGACTGGGCCGATCTCTGTCTGGTCTCCGGCGGTCTCGGGCCGACCTCGGACGATCTGACGGCCGAGGCGGTGGCGAGGGCCTGCGGTGTGCCCCTGGAGCGCAACGCCGAGGCCGAGGTGACGGTCGCGGCGATGTTCGCCCGCTTTGGTCGGCCGATGCCGGAGATCAACCGCAAGCAGGCCGATCTGCCGGCCGGGGCCGACATGCTGTTCAACCCGATCGGCACGGCGCCGGGCTTTGCCGTCCGCTTGCCGGAGTCGGCCGCGACTGGCCGACGCTGCTACGTGGCCTGTATGCCGGGTGTGCCGCGGGAGATGAAGCGGATGATGGCCGAGCAGATCGAGCCACGGCTGGCACGGGAGCTGACGCTGCAGACGACACCGCGGCGGGTGTACCGGGCGATCGGTCGCGGCGAGTCGGCCATCGCGGTGGACATCGAGCCGATCGTGGCGGCCGCCCGCGGCCGGTCGCCTGGGCTGACCAACCTCTACCTTCATTACCGGGCCGCGGCGCCGCAGGTGTTGATCATCGCCGAGGGCACGGCGGGCCCGGATGGGGCACGGGCCACGGCCGAGGAGCTGGCCGGGCTCGATGCGCCGTTCGTGGAGGCGCTGCAACCGGCGCTCTACGGGCTCGGTGAGGCCGATCTGCCGGCGCGGGTGGTGGCGGCGCTGAGGGCCGCCGGCAAGACGGTGGCCACGGCCGAGTCGTGCACTGGTGGCCGGGTCGGGGCGCTGCTCACCGAGGTGCCGGGGGCCTCGGCCTGTTATCAAGGCGGGGTGATCGCGTACGACAATCGGGTCAAGCAGGGGCTTTTAGGGGTCGCGGCGGCCGATCTGGCGGAGCACGGGGCGGTGTCCGAGCCAGTCGCGCGGGCGCTGGCCACGGGGGTCTTGCGGGCGCTCGGCACCGACTTCGCGGTGGCCACGACCGGCATCGCCGGGCCCGATGGCGGCAGCCCGGAGAAGCCGGTCGGCACCGTGGACATCGCGGTGGCCGACGCCGATGGCTGCAGCTACAAGCGTCTGCGCCTGCACGGCGAGCGGGGCCTGATCCAGCACATGGCGGCGTTGTGGGCGCTGAAGCTGCTGTGGGACCGTTTGGTTGAGCGGGGCCTGGCCCGGGTCGAGCTGCTCGACTGACTGAATTTTGGCGGACGCGCGGCGGCCGAGCGGGGCCGACGAGTCAAGCGCGGGGCGGGCTTTTACGCTCGACACGGAACACTTGTTCTCCTATAGATCATGCGCCGGCGCTAACTAGCGCGCGAGGACACCAAATTCCATGGCCAACGTACCGACCACTACCCCCCCTGTGAATCAGCGAGACTCCGCGATCGACCTGGCGCTGGCGACGATCGAGAAGCAGTTCGGCAAGGGATCGATCATGCGGCTCAGCAAGGACGGGAAGCTCCCGGCCGGCGATGTCAGCGTGATCCCGACCGGCGCCTTGCCGCTGGACATCGCGCTCGGCATCGGCGGGCTGCCGCGTGGGCGAATCGTGGAGATCTACGGGCCGGAGTCGTCTGGCAAGACCACGCTGACCCTGCACGCGATCGCCGAGGCCCAGCGGCGCGGAGGCGTGTGCGCCTTCATCGACGCGGAACACGCGCTCGACGTGGGCTACGCGAGAAAGATCGGTGTACGCACAGACGATCTCCTCGTCTCGCAGCCGGACTTCGGCGAGCAGGCGCTGGAGATCTGCGACACCCTGGTCCGCTCCGGGGCGATCGACATCATCGTCATCGACTCAGTCGCCGCCCTGACGCCGAAGGCCGAGCTCGAGGGTGAGATGGGCGACAGCCACGTCGGCCTGCAGGCGCGACTGATGAGCCAGGCGCTGCGCAAGCTGACGGGCTCGGTCGCCCGCACGCGCGCCATGGTGATCTTCATCAACCAGCTGCGCATGAAGATCGGTGTGATGTTCGGCAGCCCGGAGACGACCACCGGCGGCAACGCGCTGAAGTTCTACGCGTCGATCCGGCTCGACATCCGCCGCATCGGTGCGATCAAGGACGGCGAGCAGGTCGTCGGCAACCGCACGCGCGTGAAGGTCGTCAAGAACAAGCTGGCGCCGCCGTTCCGCGAGGTGGAATTCGACATCACCTACGGCGAGGGCGTGTCCCGCGAGGGCTCGGTGGTCGACCTGGGCGTTGAGCTCAAGGTGGTCGAGAAGTCGGGCGCGTGGCTGTCGTACAAGGGCGATCGCATCGGCCAGGGCCGCGAGAACGCCAAGAAGTTCCTCAAGGAGAACCCCGACATCTACGCGAAGATCGAGGCGGAGATCCTGGCCAAGAGCAACATCGTGGTGAACACGACGAACCTCGCCGGGGTGTCGGACAACCCGCTGGTCGAGGCGGCCCGGGTCGAGGCGGCGGCGGCGGCCAAGCCGGCGGGGTCGCCGGTGAAGGTCGTGCCCTCGCAGCCGGAGGAGGCCAAGCGCCCGCCGGCCAAGGCCGCGGGCAAGTAGGCGCTACCTGTCGTCCCGGGCAGCTGGTCGAGCTGTCCTGGGGGACAGGTGCGGGCGCTCACCGGCCGAGGCCGTCGAGCTGTCTTCAGGGACAGGTGAGCGCGTGCTGGCTCAGGCTGGGATCCACGTGCCGTGGAAGCCCAGCGGGCTGTGGTGCGGCATGTGGAGGCGGCAGATGGTTCGCAGGTCGGCGGCGTCGAGGACCAGCAGCTCGCCGGTGTGGTGGTGCGGGTCGTAGCCCATCGCCAGCAGCCAGCCGTCGTCCTCGGCGCGGCTGTGCGGGCGGGGCACGAAGATCGGCTCGCCCGTGAGGTGGGGGTCGAAGTCGCGAAACAGCGAGCTGCGGGTCTCGGCGTCGACCTTGAGCAGGCCGGTGCTGAAGGGGGCGCGGCGCTGGAGCGGGCTGCCGATCGACCAGCTGTAGCGGTGCGGGCGGGTCCAGTGGGCGGGGTTGATGGTCGCCAGCTCGCCGCCGTGGTCGCTGAGCTGGCGCTCCTCGACGCGCCCACTGCGGTTGTTGCGGGTGTCGAGGATGAAGCGGGTCAGGCGTGGGTTCGGGAGCTCGTCGGGCTTGCCCTGCAGCTGCTTGCTGACGACGCCGGCGCGGGGCAGACGGTCCATGCGGGCGGCGTCGACGATGATGTGCGGGCCGTCCTCGAAGGCGTTGGTGAAGTGGAAGATGAAGCAGGGGCGGGCGGTGAAGCTGCGGACCTGGGTGCCGCGGCGCGGGAGCACGAGGATCTGGGTCGGGCCGGGGCGCGTGTGGAGGGTGTCGGCGGGCGGGCGCAGGCCGAGCAGGAACTGCGGCAGGTCGAAGGCGGTGGGCGTCAGGAAGAAGACGCGGTGGTGGGCGGTGAGGGTGAAGTCGTGCATGAAGCCCATCGCGGGCAGGACGAGGCGCTCGCGCTGCACGCAGGCGCCGGCGCCGTCGAGGCGGTAGAGCATCAGGGCGGGCTGGCGGCCGGCGACGACGCCGAAGTTATAGAGGTCGCCGGTGTCGGGGTCCTTGCGGGGGTGGGCCGAGTAGGGCAGCTCGGGGGTCATCCAGCGCTCGAGCAGTGAACGGTCGTTGCGCAGGGCGCCGCCGAGGTCGTCGCGGGCGAGGGTGTCGAGGCTGTGCGGGTCGATGCGGTGGGGCAGGCCGCCCTCCCACAGCGCGTGCAGGCGGCCGGCGTGCATGACGACGGAGGTGTTGGCGGCGTTCTTGAAGCGCAAGCGCAGGAGGTTCTTGTGGAAGCCGCCGGGGATGTTGGTGCCGAAGTTGCGGAACAAGATCTTGCGGGCGGACTCCTCGGCGAGGAACTCCCGCGTGCGCACGTAACGGTTGCGATAGGCGACGCCGTGCGGCGAGAACTCGAAGCGGTTGAGGTGGCCGTCGCCGTCGAAGGGGTGGCCGTAGCGCTGGCCGTGGATCTCCATGCGGCCGGGGCCGTTGCGCACCAGCACGCCGCGCAGCTCCGGCGGCAGGGTGCCCTCGACCACGGGCAGCGTGGTGTCGACCTCGTCGAGGACGGGCTCGTTCGAACGGAGGTAGACCTCGGCGAGGTCGAGCGGCGTGTTCTCCTGTGCGCTGGCTGCGGACACGAGTTGGAGCCATAGTCCGTGGGCCGAGAAATTGCCAGGGCGTGGCCTGTGGGGCCGGAATTGGCTGTGCAGGCGAGGCGGCGTACGCGTTCGCGGGCCGGGTGGCTCAGGGCTCGCCGGCCCGGGGGTCTGTGGTAGCGTACGCGGCCGATGCGAGGGCTTCGAAAAGCGGTGTACTGGGGCGTGTTCGCGGTGCTCGCGGGCTGCAATTACGAGAACCCTGGTTTCAAGGTGAAGGGCTCGGACGACGGGGCGGGCGCGAGCGAGACCGGGGTCAGCGTGAGCGGCGCGAGCGAGGCCAGCGTGAGCGGCGTGCCGACCACGGGTGAGCCGCCGGACTCGACGACGGGGCCCGGGACTTCGGTGACGACGACGACCGGCGTGGCGGAGAGCAGCGGCGGCGAGGTCGGGAGCACCGGTGACCCGCCGCCGAAGTTTCCCGCGCAGTGTGGGGCTGACAACCGGGAGCGCGTCGATTTCGTCGTGGCCGCGGACACGTACTTCTACTTCAACGTCAACGACATCGGCCAGTGCGAGGACGTGCAATACCCATGCAAGGACACGAGCGCCGGGCTGTCCGGTTATCAGAACGTGTTCAACCGTGACGGCTACATGAGCTTCTTCGTCGTGCGCTTCGAGCCGCAGGCGGTCGAGTACATGGGCTACAAGGTGCCGGCGGATGTGGTGACCTTGACGCTCCAGATGTTCATCGAGAACCTTGACGATGGCATCCCCGGAGACGTGATTCTGATCCCGAAGCGACTGGCGCCGGAGGACAAGGGCTGGCCCGAGGGCGACAACTACGGGCTGGAGGAGTGCACGCTCGGCGACTCGTCGTACGCGTGCCGCAAGTGCAAGGCGAACACGAGCTGCGCCGAGGAGTGGGTCATGCCGATCGGGGATGTGGTTGCCAGTCCGATGGTCGTTGGCGACGCCCTCGCGGTCGAGACGCCGCTCGACGGCGCGATGAAGGACATGGCGATCAATGCGTCGACGGAGCTCGCCCTGCTGGCGAAGGGGCACCCGGGCTTCTTGATCATGGCCGAGGCTCCTGTGTACGAGGGGACGTTGATCATCAAGTCGAAGGACACGGGGGACGAGATGTACACGCCACGTCTGTTCGCCGAGTTCTGTCGGCCCGACTAGGGCGTGCGGGAGGCGCTCAGGCGAAGCCGAGCTCGATCGCCTCGGCGACGCTGCGGGCGAAGCGGAGCTCGACGGAGGCGCCGAGGTGGAGGCTGTCGAGGCTGTCCTTGAGGGCGCGGGCGGCCTGTTTGGGGGCGGCCGGGAGGATGACGCGCTTGAGGCCGAGGCGGGCGGCCTCCTGCACGCGGGTCTCGCTGCGGGGGACCGGGCGGAGCTCGCCGGTGAGGCCGATCTCGCCGAAGGCGATGGTGCCGGGGGCGAGTGGTTGGCGGCGGTGGCTCGAGGCGATCGCCAGGAGGACGGCGAGGTCGCTGGCTGGTTCCGACAGGCGCATGCCGCCGACGACGTTGACGAAGACGTCCTGGTCGAGGACGAAGAGGCCGGCGTGGCGGTCGAGCACGGCCATGAGCATGGCGAGGCGGATCGGGTCGACGCCGACGCAGGTGCGGCGCGGGTTGCCGAAGCTGGCGGCGAGGAGGGCCTGGACCTCGAGCAGCAGCGGGCGTGAGCCCTCGAGGGTGGCGGTGACGCAGGAGCCGATCGCGGGGGCTTCGCGGTGGGTGAGGAAGGCCTCGGAGGGGTTGGCGATCTCGCGGAGGCCGTCGCCGCGCATCTCGAAGACGCCGAGCTCCTGGGTGCTGCCGAAGCGGTTCTTGGTGGCGCGCAGCAGGCGAGTGGCGCGCTCCTCGTCGCCCTCGAAGGAGAGCACGGCGTCGACCAGGTGCTCGAGCAGGCGGGGGCCGGCGAGCTGGCCGTCCTTGGTGACGTGGCCGACGACGACGACGGGGACGCCGTGGTGCTTGGCGAAGGCGACGAGCTGGCTGGTGACGGCGCGGATCTGGGTGATGTTGCCGGGGAGGCCGTCCTGGGCGGTGCTGTAGACGGTCTGGACCGAGTCGACGATGACGGCGCCGAGTGGGGGTTGGCCAGCAGCCCCGCGTATGCGATCGGTGGCCTGGGCGAGCACCTCCTCGATGCGCTGCTCGGCCATCAGCAGGAGGTTCTTGTGGCTGGCCGCGAGTCGGGCGCAGCGCGAGCCGACCTGGGCGATCGACTCCTCGCCGCTGGCGTAGAGGACGATGCCAGTGCGGCGGGCGAGGCCGACGCTGGCTTGTAGGAGCAGGGTCGACTTGCCGATGCCCGGCGGGCCGCCGAGGAGGACGACGCTGCCGGGGACCAGGCCGCCGCCGAGGACGCGGTCGACCTCGGCGAGGCCGCAGGGGCGGCGGGGCTGGCTGTCGACCTGGGTCTGCGCGTCGGTGGAGGCGACGACGACGGAGCTGCCGGCGGGGCGCTCCCCGGGGTTTGGCGGCGGGAGCTCCTGCTCGATGCTGTTCCAGGCCTCGCAGCTCGGGCACTTGCCGAACCAGCCGGAGCTGACGGCCCCGCAGGCCTGGCAGACCCAGCGCTGCGCGGCTCGCTTCGGCTTGCTCATCGGCTCACCGGCGCATGCATCGGGCCATCGCTAGAACTTGATGCCGATCTGGGCCTGGATCGACTGGGCGGCCTTGGCGTCGCCGCCGTTTTGCGCGGACGGGTACGCGTTGGGGTCGCGGTTGAAGGCGCCGAACGGGAACATCACGCCGTATTGCAGCTGCACGAAGATCGGCTCCTGCTGGTCGTGGTAGCGGAAGGCGGCGTCGATCTCGAGGCCGTAGTTGTTCTTCTGGCCGAAGGTGGCGAGGCGCTGGTGGGCGATCGCGTATTCGATGTCGAGGCGGCCCGAGAAGTTGTTGTCGAAGAAGTAGAAGGCCAGCCAGGGCTTGAAGTAGGCGGCGTTGGAGGCGGTGCCGAGCAGCTCGCGGAACAGCAGGAGGTCCTGCATGTAGGCCGGGTTGAAGCGGAAGTTGGTGAAGCGGCTGTCGGCGCTGTCGGTGATCCGCGGGCTCTGCGGGTTGAAGCTGCCGCTCGGGTCGCCGCTGGCGAAGCCGTGGTCGAGGCCGAGGTGGAAGCGGTCCTTGAACAGGCCGTACTTGAACTCGAGGGCGTAGCCGAGCTGCAGGAAGCCGCGACGGGTGAGGTTGTTGCTGTTGATGCGGGCGTAGTCGAAGCCGGTCTCGCTGGGGCCGCGGGTGAGGTCGCGCTCGTACATGCGGCCGACGACGCCGGAGGCCTCGAGCTCGACGCGCAGGGTCTTCCAGTTGACGCGGGCCCAGATGTCCGGGGTGAGGATGAGGGCGCGGCGGCGCATCAGCAGGTTGGCGTAGTTCTGCAGGCCGCTGTCGCCGACCTCGTCGAGGTCGCCGTTGCCGAGGGCGGCGCCGTGGCGGCCGAGGCCGTCGTCGGTGTTGCTGTCGCCCCAGCTGGGGTTGGTGCCGAGGCCGTCGCCGATGCCCGGGCTGCCGGTGACGCGGTCGACGGCCTGGCTGCGCAGCCACACGATGGCGCCGTAGTTGACGACGGGGCGGCCGAGGGCGAGCTTGCGCTGCAGCATCGCCGGGTCGTCGCGGCGGAGGATCGAGGCGCGCCACTGGTAGACGTTGTCGTAGCGCTCGGCGCTGAAGTCCTGGCCGACCCGGTTGCCGGAGTTCCAGGCCGAGCCGAGCAGCTGCGAGGTGGTCGGGCCAGTGGCGGCCCAGTCCCACGAGAGCTCGAGGGTGTGGGTGTTGCGGCGGTCCTTGCCGAAGTCGAAGCCGAAGCGCAGCGAGTCGACGGAGTCGCCGTAGTCCATGTCGAGCTGGCGGACGATGTCGGACTTGTCGCCGCGGTAGTAGCCGTTGCCGTCGTTGGCGACCAGGCCCATGCCCCACATGTGCGGCATGCGGCCGAACTTGATGTCGAGGCCCCAGCCGAAGCGGATGTGGCCGTACGCGCGCTTGACGACGATGCTGTCGGTGAAGCCGTTCTGGCCGGCGGAGGGCGGGTTCTGGGTGCGGGAGAAGACGTCGAGGGGGGCGAAGGGGGAGTCGCCGAGGTAGGAGTCGGGGGTGGAGCCGAGGACGAGGTTGTCGAGGGCGTCGATGGTCGCGTGGACCTTGATGGTGTCGGTGATGTGGAGCGTGGGCTCCATGCGAAAGCGCATGTTGGCGCTGCCGAAGCCGTTGTGTCGGCCGCAGCGGCGGCCGGCCTTGACGACGTTGACGCCCTGGGCGACCAGGGCGCCGTAGCAGTTGGCGTCGTTGCCGGCGATGGTGGTGGTGGCGGCGGCGGGCTGGCCGTCGATGGTCTCGTTGGCGACGGCGGGGGGCGGGAAGAACTTGGTGCCGGTCGAATCGCTCTGGCTGTAGGTGCTGCCGATGGAGGAGCCGTTGCTCTTGCCGAGGCCGAGGTCGAGGCGGTGGAAGTAGTCGGCGCGCATACGCATGTAGCCGTGGACCTCGAACAGCTGCAGCTGACGCAGGCCGCGGGGCTGCGCCGGCACCGGCTCGATCGGCTGGAGCGCCTGCTTGTCCTTCGGCGCGGCCTCGGCGGGGCCTTCCTTCTTGTCCTTGCCGCCGCCGCCGGGGCCCTGCTGCATGCCGCCGCCGCCCATGCCACCCATGCCGCCGCCGCCCATGCCGCCCATCGGTCCCTGTGCGTACACCGAACGACCCGAGCAGAGGATGAGCGCGAGGAGGCCGAGCGACGGAGCGGCGGTGCGAGGCGTGAAGGTCGGCATCGGCAAGGCGCCGGACGCTAACAACCGCGCCCCAGGGCGTCAACCGCAGGCTTGGGCCTCGCGTGGGGCAGGACGGGAGTTTGCACGGGGCGACGCGATTCCCTACTGTGCCGGCCATGACGAGCCTGTGGCAGCCAGGTCAGCTCCTCTTCGCGGGATTTCAGGGCACCGAGTTGCCGCGTGAGCTGGCCGAATTGCTGGCCGCAGGGCGCATCGGCGGGGTGATCCTGTTTGCCAGGAATATCGGCGAGCCGACGCAAGTACGGGCCCTGACCGCGGCACTGCACGCGGCGGCGCCGCCCGAGGCGCCGCTGCTGCTGGCGATCGACCAGGAGGGCGGGCGGGTGCAGCGGCTGCGGCGGCCGTGGACCGAGTGGCCGCCGATGCGTGCGCTCGGCGAGCGCGACGAGCTAGCGACGACTGCCGCTGTCGCGGCGGCGATCGCCCGTGAGCTGGCCGACCTCGGGATCGGCCTGGACTTCGCGCCGGTGGTCGACGTCGACACCAACCCGAACAACCCGGTGATCGGCGACCGCAGCTTCGCACGTGCGCCCGAGCGGGTGGCTCGGCACGCGTCGGCGTTCATCACCGCGATGCAGGCGGCCGGCGTGGCCGCGTGCGCCAAGCACTTCCCGGGGCACGGCGACACGCTCACCGACAGCCACCTCGAGCTGCCGCGTCTCGAGCACGACCTGGACCGCCTCCGCGAGGTCGAGCTGCCGCCGTTTCGCGCCGCGGTGGCGGCCGGGGTCGCGTCGGTGATGACGGCGCACGTGCTGTTCCCCCGCCTCGACCGCGTCCGCCCGGCCACGCTGGCGCCCGAGGTGATGCAGCTGCTGCGCGGCGAGCTCGGCTACGACGGCGTGGTGTTCAGCGACGACCTCGAGATGAAGGCGGTCGCCGACCACTTCAAGCCGGAGCCGCTGGTGCGCGGCTGCCTCGAGGCGGGCTGCGACGGCGTGCTGGTGTGCAGCCGCATGGACCTGACGCTCGAGGTGCTGCGCCTGCTCGAGCGCACGCCGGACTCGCTGCTCGAGCAGCCGCTGCGGCGGATGGTGGCGATGAAGCAGCGCTACGCGCCGGCGCATCGCCGGCGGGCGCTCGGTCAGCCCGAGCCGACGGCCATAAAGCCGGGGCTGGTGGTCGACCTGTTCGCGGCGCCGGAGCTGCTGCGCACGCCGGAGCCGGTGGTCGAGACGCCGCCCTACGCGGAGCACGCGGAGCTGGCGGAGCGGCTGCGCCGCGATCGCTGATCGCAGCGCCCGCGGCCGGAACGACAGCGGCCAGGAGGCGCGATGCATGCCCCCTCTCGGGGCCGGAACGACAGCCTCCCCAGGAGGCGCGATGCGTGCCCGCATCCAGTTCGCCCCGTCGCCGAGGTTCGCCGTCTTGCTGGCCGTCCGCCCCTCGCCGGCCACCATCGCCACGAACTTCGGCCCGCAGTGTCCCGGCGCCGGTCCCCACTTCGCCCAACAACTGCCTGTCGTGGAGCGCCAAGGACCCCAACTTCGGCAACGTCGGCGAGTCGTCGCAGACGATGCTGGGCAAATATATCGGCGTGGGCGTGCCCCCGGGGGTCGGCGTTGCCGGGGCCCGGCGGGCCTTCAGTAGCTGGCGCCGTGGAGGGTGACGCGGAGGCGCTTGAGGGAGAGCGAGCCGCTGCCGCCGGAGGGCTGGACCTGGACGGCCTGGAAGTCGTCGCCGGGGAGGAAGCAGTCTTGCAGGTCGACGCCGGTGGCGTGGATGGACCAGTCGTTGGCCATCATGCCGTAATCACCGCACTTGGTCTTGGCCTCCTCGACGAAGAATTCGACGGAGGAGCCGACCGAGTAGCTGCGGCCCTCGACGCACACGGTCGCGTAGGTGTAGTTGAGGCCGACCAGGCCGAAGTAGACGCGGACGGCCTTGTTGGTGCCGTCGAGCAGGGCGACGGTGCCGATCTGGTCGTTGATGACCTTGGCGTTGTTGAACAGGTCGACGGCGTAGGGCCAGTTCTTGCCGGCGGGGGCCCACTGCGCCTCGCCCCAGCCGGGGGTCGGCGAATAGCTGTAGGTCGGGTTTGATACGGTGAATGCGTTGGAGTAGTCGATCTGGAACCACACGCCGTCGCCGTCGTTGCCGCAGGCGTCCTTCGGCTGGGCCGGGGTCTTGACGCAGTTGGCCTCGCAGCCGTCGCCGTTGACCTGGTTGCCGTCGTCGCACTGCTCGCCGGGGTCCTGCTTGCCGTCGCCGCACTTCGGCGCCGGCGGGCCGCACAGGCCCTGGGCGCACATGAGGCCGGGGTCGCAGCTGTCGCCCGGGCCGCAGGGGCAGCCGTCCTGTCCCTCGGGACAGGCGGGGCCGGTGCTGCCGCTGGTGCTGCCGTCGCTCGCGCTGCCGGCCCCGGTGCTGGTGCTGCCGTCGCTGGCGGCCGCGCTCGTGCTCGTGTCAGCGGCGCTGGGATCGCTGGTGTCGCTGGCGTCGCTGCTGGAGGTCGGCGTGCCGGTGGCCTCGGTCGCGCTGGCGCTGGCGGGGCCGGTGGTGGGCCCGGTGGTGGGCTGGGCGGTCGTGGTGGGCGTGGTGGCGTGGCCGGTGTCGGCGGCCTCGGTGGTGGCGGTGGGGTCCGAGGGCTGGCTGCTGAAGCTGGCGGAGCCGGTGTCGCTGGAGTCGCCGCAGGCGGGGATCGTGAGGAGTAAGAGCAGTGCGCGGGGGGCTCGCATGGCCGGGCTTATACGGCGCGGATCAGCGCGGCGCAAGCGGCGAACTCGGGCTAAACTACCATGAAAGGCTCGGTCTCGTAGGAGCTGCCGGCCAGGGTCAATTGTATCAAGTGCTCGCCGACATTGTTGGCATGCAGCTCACCGAAGGGGAAGCTCGATTCGCCGGGGGGGATCGACCAGGGCTCGTCCGGGCTGTAGGAATCGGCCGTATCACCGCCAGCGAACGCCTCCTGCAGGGTAAACAGCGACTCCAGGCGCACCGTCTTTTCGCCATTGTTCACGACCATGGTCTGGCCCGAGATCTCCTGCGTGCGCTGGTAGATGAGCTCCCCGACCTTGAACAGGGCGACGATGAGCGCGAGGTCGCGTTTCGCGGTCTGCGGGCTGCAGGCCGGGATCGGGAGCAGGGTGACGGCGATCAGGCCGCTGCCGAGGCGGATCAGCCCGCGCCGCGAGGGGCGCAGGTGGCGTCGTCCGGCCGCGTCGCAGGGAGCGAGGTCCCTCAGGAGGTTGTGTCGCAGCTGGGCTTGGTCGCCGGAGTGGAGGTCTCGCCGTTTCATGGGTCGCTTCGTCCTGGCAATCAAGGCCCCGTGCTCGAGCTCGACGGAGCTTCACATACGCCGGCGTGACAGACGGTGCCGGGCTCACATACGCAAGCGCCGTTGCAGCCGTCGGGGCCGCAGGGCTTCCCCTCGCATTCGGTGTCGCAATCTTCGCACATGTCCGTCTCCGGGTCGTACCGCCCGAACTCTGGATCGCAGACGCAGTAGCCGTCGATGTCGCGGTACTGCGTGTCTGGATCGGGGCAGGCCAGGTCCGAGACGTCGTGCTTCACGATCGTCTCGGAGCGGCAGCCGAGCAGGAGCAGGCAGGCGGCCAGGCGCAGCGCATGCATGCGTTGGGGAGCGGAGCGCATGGCGAGAGCCTGAGCGATGCTACGTTGGCACGGAGGAGGCGGTCAAGCGCGGCCCGGGGCGCGGGCGGCGTCGGCGGCGGTGATTCATGGCGGGTGCGCGTGTTAGGGTCGCGGTGTGCCAGGCCGTGCGCGAGCAGCAGCTGTGGACCGCGGGGCTTGGGCTTGGCTGCTGTCGGCGCTGCTCGGGGCCTGCGCCGGAGGCGAGGCGCCGGCGAGCGCGCGGGTCACGATCTCGATCGTCGGCACCAGCGACCTGCACGGGCACGTGCGGGCGCTGCCGCTGCTCGCGGGGCACCTCGCGGGGCTGCGCAGCGAGCGGGTGGCGGACGGTGGTGCGGTGCTGCTGGTCGACGCTGGGGACATGTTTCAGGGCACCCTCGAGTCCAACCTCGAGGAGGGGGCCAGCGTCGTCGCGGCCTACGCGGCGCTCGGCTACGACGCGGTCGCGGTCGGCAATCACGAGTTCGACTTCGGGCCGGTGGGGCCGCGTGCGACGGCCCGCGAGCCCGGTGACGACCCGCGCGGTGCGCTGCTCGCTCGCATGGCGGAGGCGCCGTTCCCGTTCCTGTCGGCGAACCTGCGGCGCGCGGGCGGCGAGGCGGCGGGGCTCGGCGTGCCGTCGGTGGTGATCGATCGCGCGGGGGTGCAGATCGGGGTGATCGGGGTGACGACCGAGGCGACGCCGCACACGACGATCGCGGCCAACTTCGTGGGGCTCGCGGTGACGCCGCTGGCCGCGGCGATCGCAGCGGAGGCGGCCTCGCTGCGGGCCCGCGGTGCGGCGCTGGTCGTGGTCGTCGCGCACGCGGGTGGTCGCTGCACGGAATTCGCGGACCCCGACGACCTCTCGAGCTGCGCGGAGGGCCAGGAGATCGTGGCGGTGGCGCGGGCGCTGGGGCCGGGTGTGGTCGACGTGATCGTCGCCGGGCACACGCATCAGGCGATGGCGCAGCGGATCTCCGGGATCGCGGTTGTGCAATCTTATGCTCTCGGGGTCGCGTACGGGCGCGTCGATATCACGGTCGATCGCGGCGTCGGCGTCGTCGGGGTGAAGATCCATCCGCCGCGTCGGCTGTGCACGGACCCGGCGGCGAGCCCGGAGGCGGGGTGCGTCTCGCTCGACGATCGCGGCCTCGCGGTCGCGCCAGATCCGTCGCTCGCGCGGGTCATCGCGCCGGCGCTGGCCCGCGCCGACGAGCTCCGCGGGGTCCCGCTCGGTCCGCGTCTGGCCCTGCCCTTCGTCGCGCGGCGTCGCGGTGAGAACCCGCTCGGCAACCTCTTCGTCGATCTGATGCTGCGGGCCAGGCCGGACGTCGACGCGGCGATCCTCAACGGCGGCGGGCTGCGTGCCGACCTGCCGGCGGGGCCGCTGCGCTACGGCTCGCTGTACGAGGCCTTCCCCTTCGACAATCGCTTCGCGCGCGTGCGCCTGCGGGCGGAGCAGCTGGCGGCGATGTTCGTGGTCGGCTTCACGGGCTGGCCCTTCCTGTCGCTCGGTGGTCTGACGGCGGAGGCCCGCTGCGAGGGCCCGAGGCTGGTGGTGACGCTGCTGCGCGATGGCCAGGCGCTCGCGCCGGAGACCGTGCTCGATGTGTTGATGAGCGACTTCCTGGCGACGGGCGGTGACCGGGTGTTCGCGGTGCTCGGTGAGTCGGGGCCGGCGGCGGTGCTGGAGGACGACCCGCCGCTGCGCGAGGCGATCGCCGAGCAGCTGCGGGCGATGGGGGCGGTCGAGCTGGGGCCGGCGAGCTTCCACGAGCCGGCGCGGCCGCGGCTGCGCGTGCCCGGCGAGCTGCCGCTGCGTTGCGGTGATTCGTCGGCGCAGTGAGCAGCGTGACCCGCCTGGGCGATTGACCATTCGTGGCCACTCGCGGCAGGCTCTCGCGGTGCGGGTCACGACGGCGGCGCTGGGGCTGATGATCGTGGCCTGCTCGCGGCCGTCGCCGCCGCTTGCGAGCCCGCCAGCGCCGCCGACGATCGTGGAGCCGCCGGTGGAGTCCGCGGAGCTGCGGGCGCCCGATGTGATCGAGGAGCTGGCGGCGCGCGGCGTGTATCACGACGACTTCGCCCGGGCCGAGCTCTATACGTGGACGACGGCGGAGCAGGTGACGGCGCTGCGGCGAGATCGGCGATTGTTGGTCGCGGAGGGCGGGGCGGGGATGGGGCCGTCGCCGTATCTGCGCGGGCTGACAGCGGTGGCCGAGCGGGGCGGGGCGGGGCGCGAGCTGGCGGCGCTGTTGCTCGAGCATCCGGCGCTGCGGCGGCGGCGATATGCGTGGACGAGCCCCTTTGCGACCACGATGGGGCTCGGGCCGGTGCGCTATGGCGACGCGCTGATCCGGGTCGAGCTCGCTCCGCGGGCGCTGCTGCTGCGCTTTCGCCCGGGCGACGCGGAGCCGTTCGTGGCCGTGGACCTGCGCGGGGCGGCGGTGCCGATCGCGGAGCTGCTGGCGGATCCCGGGCGGCTCGGGGCCGTATATCACGTGCGCGACGGGCCGCGCGACGAGTTGCCGTTTCGCGAATATGTGCTGTGCAACGAGGCGATGGTGCTCGCCTGGTCGGTGGCGACGCCGGAGATCCGGGCCCAGGTCGACGCGGACATCGATCTATTGACGCGGCTGGCCGCGGGCCCGCTGGCGGCGCTGCCGGAGTCGGCGCTGCGCTCGTCGTCGGCGCCCGCGTGGGTCAGCGCGCGCGCCGGGGCGCTGCCGCTCGATCACTGGCAGGCGAGCCTCGCGTTCGACAACCTGCGCTACCGCCCGAGCTCAGGGAACATCGCGGCGATCGTGGCGACGCTGCGGGGATATGACGGGCGCGGTGATCCGCTGACGCAGGGTGGCATGATTCCCGCGGCTGCAGATCAGGGGGCGCAGGCGTCCCAGACCTCGCGATAGCGCTGCTGCAGCTCGGCCCATTCGTGGGCCTCGCCGACCAGCACGCCCTCGGCCCAGCTGAACACGTCGGCGGGTCGGTCGTCGGCCTGGAACAGGGGGATCACGTGCATGTGCAGGTGCATCGAGGTCTGGACCAGCTCGCCGGCGCTGCTGCCGACGGAGGCCATGTAGCAGCGCAGGGGTCGCAGGGCGCGCTCGACCACGCGGGCGGCGTGGTGGGCGACGTGGGTGGTGCGCGACCAGACCCGGGCGTCGACGCCGGAGAAGGTGGTGACGTGGAGCTTCGGGATGACCATGACGTGGCCCCAGCGCCGCACGTAGCGGGGGAGCATCACGAGGATCTCGTCGTCCTCGTGGACGACATGGACCTCGCCGACGCGGCGCTGGAGGATCGCGCACATCAGGCAGGGCGGTCGACCGCCCTCGTCGACAATGCGCTGCAGCGCCTCTTCGCGGGAGATCAGGGTGGGCACGGGTCAGTCGCGGGGGACGCTGGCGCGGTGGATGATCGGGGGGTAGGGCGCCGGTGTCAATGTGGGGCTGGGCGGGCCGGGGCGTGATAATCTGCGCCGATGTTGCGTCTGCGTCCGGAGCTCGGGGTCTTGTGCGTGGGCCTGGCCTGCACGCCGCACGAGCGGCCGCAGGAGCCGAGCTCGCCGTGCGCGGCGGGTATGGTGTTGATCGATAGCGACGCGCTGGGGTCGTTGGGGGTGCCGCGCTTTTGCATGGACGTCATGGAGGTGACGACGGCGGCCTACGGGGCGTGCGTGCAGGCGGGCGTGTGCACGGCGGCGCTGGGGGGCGGCGTGGGCTGCAACCTGACGCGGGCCGATCGCGGCGATCATCCGATCAACTGCGCGAGCTGGGAGCAGGCGCAGAGCTTCTGCGCGTGGGCGGGGAAGCGGCTGCCGGACGACGCGGAGTGGATCGTGGCGGCCCGGGGCGGCTCGGGCAATCAGCTGTATCCGTGGGGCAGCGCGCCGCCGGACGCGACGCGGGCGTGCTGGGATCGCAAGCAGGCGGGGACCTGCGCGGTGGGCAGCGCGCCGGCGGGGGCGAGCCCGGCGGGGCTGCAGGACCTGATCGGCAACGTGGCGGAGTGGACCCGCGGGCGCGACCAGGACATCGGGCGGCGCGGGCAGCTGCGCGGCGGGAGCTGGCAAGATCGTACATATCAGCAGCCGATCGACGAGCGCTTCGCCGACTCGGCGCGCGACGAGCCGAGCGAGGCGGCGAGCGTGGCGAGCGGGCTGCGCTGCGTGACCTCGCCGCACACCGCGGTGCCAGAGATCGACGACAGCGCCTGGACGCCGCAGGCGTTGACGCCGACGCCGGACGGCGGCCTGCCGGTGCTGGCGGCGGCGCCCGTGCGCACGCCGCCGACGCGTCCGCTGGCCAACTTCACGGCGTTGCAGCGATCGCCGGGGGTGGCGGACAGCTTGTGGCCGATCGGTGAGGGATATGTCGCGCTCGACGTGGCGGTCGCCAGCGCGATCGGGCTCACGGACCCGCTGCATCGCCCGACCTTCCCGACCTCGCTGCAGACCTTCGAGGTGCTGCGCTCGCTCGGGGCGACGGTGCTGATGAGCCACGGCTCGTGGAACGAGCGCAAGTACCTCGCGCTCGAGCCGGGCAGCTTCAAGATCCGCTGGCAGGCCGATCTCAAGAGCCGCAGCTACGAGCAGGTGGTCGCGCCGCGCACTCTGGTGGTGCAGGCCTACGGGGCCGAGGTCGACGCGCTGGTGGCCTTCGCGCTCGACAGCGGGCGTGAAGTGTGGCGAATGCCGGGTGGAGCCGATGCGGCGTTCCTGCGGGTGCGGCGATTGTGGCTCGACGGGGAGCGCGGATATCTGCTGGGTGACCGCGGGCTCGCGGCCTTCGACACGGTGACGGGCGCGCTGCTGTGGAGCGGGGTGGCGGTGGCGACGGGCTGCGGGGTGGCGTCGGCGGAGGACCGGCTGGTGGTCGAGGACCCGGGCGCGGGTCACCGGCGGATCGACCCGCAGACCGGGGCGACGCTGTCGCATATCGTCGGGGCGCGCGGCGAGTGTCAGTGGGACACGGGCACGTGGAGCGGCACGGCGCCGGGGGTGATCGAGGGCGACCAATTGTTGGCCTTCGATCCGCCGAACGCAGACCAGGTGGCGACGCTGCGGGCCTTCGATCTCCAGACCGGGCTCGAGCGCTGGCGTCGCGCGCAGCTCGGGGTGGAGCTGTTGCTGGCGGATCACGACGCGGTGTACGTCGCGCGGGCGCCGGAGCTGCTCACGGCGCTGGACGCTGCCAGCGGAGCGACGCGCGCGGAGGTGTCGATCGGCTCGGGGTATACGGCGACGGTGGAGCCCGGGGGCGGGGCCGCGGGCCCGCTGGTGGTGGTGGAGGCCGAGCTCGCGGGTACGTGGATCCTCGGACGCGCGGAGCAGCCGGCGGTGCCCGAGGCGTACACGATCCGCGGGCGACTGGTGCCGCAGGGGATCTCGCGCAAGCGGGTCGCGAACGTGCCGGTGCGGGTCGGTGAGCGCAGGGTCCGGACCGACGTGACCGGCCGGTTCGAGGCGCGCGGCAAGGCGGTCGGTGCGGTCGGGGTGGCGCTCGGGACCAACGTCGGACCGGACCAGGGCGGGTCGCGGGTCCGCTTCGAGGCCAGCGCCGTGGTGCTGACGGGGCAGGGCCGCTACGAGCTGCCGGACATCGATCTGCGCGAGTGGGAGCTGTACTGAAATGTTGGCATCGCGACGTGGCTTCGTCGGGGGCTCGCTGGGCTCGCTGATGGCGTTCGGGCTGCTCGAGTCGCTGTGGTCGCGCGAGCTGCTGGCGGCGGGCGGGCGGGCGCGCTTGGGGCCGTGGTTCGCCGAGCTGGGGGCGCGGACGCGGGAGCTTCGTGGTCGACAGCTGCGCGACGTGGAGTTTCAGGAGCGGCTGGGGGCGCTGCTCGGTCGGGTCGATCTTGCGGAGCTCGAAGAATTGATCGACTTTGACGCGGTCGATCGCCGGCTGGGCGCGCCGGGGCGCGGGCGGGTGACGCAGGATGTCGACCTGCGGGCGGTGCCGGGCGTGCCGACGGCGACGGAGTTCGGGCGCCGGCTGTTCGCATGTCGGTCGGGGCGGGCGATCGTCCCGCACGGGCATCACGACATGTGCACGGGTTTCGTGGTGTTGCGCGGGCGCTGGCGCGGGCGGCACTATGATCGCGGTGAGACCACGCGCGAGCATTGTGTGCTGCAGCCGACGATCGACCGCAGCTTCGGGCCGGGCGAGGGGTCGACGATCTCCGACCATCGCGACAATGTGCACTGGTTCGTGGCGGAGACGGACACCGCGTATCTGTTCAATGTGCACGTGGCGGGTTACGATCCGGAGCTCGGCGGGGCGCCGGGTCGGATGTACGTCGATCCCGCGGGCGAGGTGCTGGCTGGCGGGGCGATCTGGGCGCCGCGCATGAGCTCGGCGGCGTGCCACGCGAAGTACGGCTGAGGCACGTGGGCCGTCAGGGCGGCGCTGTCGCGACCCCGGTGGCGGGGATCAGCGCCCCGCAGCCGGCGCAGGTCGGGGGATCGCGGATCACCGCCACCACCGGGCCGATGCCGAGCATGTAGGCCATCATCAACGGCAGCGAGACGACATAGTCCCCGGCGAGGAAGGGGACCGCCGGGAGCATGAGGATCGGGATGAAGAAGTAGGCCTTCCACCAGCGGCGCATGGCGGGCGAATGTTCGTACTCGACCTCCACGTCGCGGTCGCAGCGGACGCAGTGCTTGGCGGACGACCTTGCCATCGCTGGCGACGCTAGCACGGCGCGGGTGACGGGGGCGAGCGGCGGCGGGGGTGCGCCCGGACGACGCAGGCGAGGGCGATGAGGAGGCCGAGGCCGTTGGCGACGGGGAGGACCAGGGCGGCGAAGTAGGGGAAGAACAGGAGATTCGGCGGTGGCAGCGGGAAGCCGAGCTGCCAGCCGAACGCGGCCGGGTGGGCGAGGGTGAGGAGGGTGCCGGCGAGCGAGAGCACGCCGAGGTCGAGGAGGAGGGCCGATAGGTCGCGGCGTACCAGGAGGTGGAGGCCGACGGCGGCGGTGGTGCTGAGGATGGCGAAGGTGAGGGTGAAGCCGATGAAATCCTCGCGGTGGGCGATCGAGCTGAGGTCGAAGCTGCCGCGCAGGACGACCTGGATGCTGTACAGCGCGAGGTAGAAGAGGACCACGAAGGCGAGGCCGAACAGGGCGGGGCGTGGTCGGCGGTGGCTGCGGGCCTGGACGGCGAGCAGGACGGCGAGGGCGGTGAGGACGGGTGAGGCGTTGCGCAGCTGACGGGCGCGGTGGTGGGCGTAGAAGCGGTCCCAGCTGCCGTCGCTGGCGGGCAGCCAGCGGCGCAGCTGGGCCTGGTTGGCGGCGCGGAAGCGGTCGATGCTGCGTCGGCGGTCGTCGAGGTAATCCGGGGGGAAGGCGGCGGGGTCGACGATATCCCACAGGGTCTCGAGGTCGTCGTCGCCGGCGCGCATTTCGGCCGGGAAGGGCAGGGCGAGGAGGAGGGCGAGGGCCGGGGCGACGCTGGTGGCGTGGAGGGGGCCGGGGGTGTCGAGGTGGCGGACGCCCGGGCCGGCGAAGCAGGTGAGGACGTGGGCGACGCGGTCCTGGCGGCCGCCGTGGCCGCCGCGCAGGGTGTGGCCGTGGTCGGCGGTGACGATGACGAGGTCATGCTGGAGGTCGAGGGTGTCGAAGAATGTGTCGAGTTCGCGGTCGACCCGATCGACGGCGGCGTGATACTGCGGCGAGGCGGCGCCGAACTCGTGGCCGGTCTCGTCGACGTAGAGCGGATGGATCAGCCGCAGCTGCCGTGGTGAGGCGGGCGGTGCGAGGGTGAAGTAATTGCTGGCACGATCGGCGGTGACATAGCGATCGAAGCCGCGGACGAACAGCTCGCCCCACCACGGCAGCTCGCTGATCGCCGAGACCGACATGCCGGCCGCGCGCGCGAGCTCCCAGATCGATGGTGCTGCGACCGGACCGCTGTCGTCGGGGCCGCGGACGCCGTTGCGGTCCGCCTCGAGGCCGGTGGACAGCACGGCGTAGACCGGGCGCGAGAGGGGCAGGGAGCCGACGTCGGTGTCGCGGCACTGCCCGTGCGCCTGCAGGCGCGCGAGGGCGGACATGCTGCGGGCCTCCGCCAGGCCGAGGCCGTCGACGACGACCAGCGTTGCGCCGCGCGGCCGCCGCAGTGGCGGGGAGGCGAGGCTGTGCTGAGATATGGGGTCCGGGATGTGGTCGTCGACGTGGACGGTGTAGAGACCCGCGGGGGCGGAGAGGCGAGCGCCGTAGTTGAGGCCGAGCGCCAGCGGCAGGCCGATGCCGGGCGCGCAGCAGGCGAGGAGCAGCCAGATTCGCGGTCGCGGCGGCATCGCGGCGGCGAGCATAGACCGACCCGACGTGCGCATTGCGATAAATGAGGTAATTGCCGCCTCGCATGCCAGCCTGGTCGATCTGCCGCGGTACCGTTGCGCTCGCCTCGCTGCTGCTCGCGGGTCCGGGCTGCGCGCCGCACTGGAGCTCGGCGCTGCTGGCGAACAGCGAGCAGGTGGCGCGGGCGCTGGGAGATTCGGTGGAGCTGCGGGCGAGCTTCGACCCGGCGTCGGTGCCGGACATCGACCCGCCGACGCGGCTGCGGCCGTGCTGCGCCTTCGGCCAGGACCTGCGGGCCAAGCTCGGGCCGGTGCCGGTGCCCTTCTTCGAGCAGGAGAACATCCTGTCGCCGCGCGAGGTCGGGCCGCATGGCTACGACAAGGGCGACCTGAAGCGCGAGCACAACGGTCTCCTGTACACCTGCCGCGGCGGCTTCATCGACCTCGCGCACGTGCGCGACAACGCCGATCGTACGCTGTATTTGGCGATGCAGGTCGCGCGTGCGCTGCCCGGCGGGCTGACGCTCGAGCTGCCGGAGGAGGGGACGCTGCGGCGGCTCCGCTTGCAGGCGCTGCCCCCGGGGCTGCTGGCGCGGGAGGGGCGGTGGACCACGGCGACGGCGATCGCCAGCTGGGTGAACTATCAGCTGTCGATCTGGCACGAGGTGGTCACGTGGTACGGCTGGGAGAGCATCCCGGGCATCTCGGAGCGGGTGTCGGCATTCTCGCCGGAGGACATGTATTCGAACGTGCTCGGCACCAACCTGGCGGCGGGCATCATCACCAATCGTGAGGCGCGCTCCCGCGATCAATACGACGAATCCATGGAGGCGTGGATCGGCGAGGCGCTGCGGCGGCTGGGGGCGGTGGACAAGGCGCAGGCGCGGGCGGCGATGGCCGCGGTCGACGGGTTATGGTGGGACTCGAGCAAGCGCGTACCGGACTGGCAGCTGGTGACCCGCCGCTATGTGGACATCGATCCGCCGCTGTCGGGCTGGCTGGTGGCCAGGGCTCTGGCGCAGGACGGCGACTCGCGGGTCGCGCGGATGTGCCGCGGGCAGCCGCCGCCGCTGTCCCTGCGGGTGCCCCAGCGGATCGGCAATATCGACATCGCGGAGCTGGCCACGGTCGAGCTCGAGTTTGCGGGCTGGCTGCCCAAGCAATTCCCCCTGCCGGCGAAGCAGGGGGACCTGGTGACCCAGGCCGAATTCGCGGCGATCGTCGCGGACATCCGGCGCGCCGGGGCGGAGCAGCTCGGGCCGGGTTTCGACCGGCCGGGCGTGGTGAAGCAGGCCGGCGCCGGGCCGGCGAAGCGGTGAGGCGCCGCTCGGCCCGTATGGATGGGGGCGATCAGGCGGAGATCAGGGCTCGCAGCTGACGGTGAAGTCCGAGAAGCAGGCGCTGACCTGCGATTTGGTGTACATGGCGAACTCACCGCTCAAATAGGTGGTGTCCATGAAGGTCTTCTCGGCGATCAGCATGTTGTTGTTGGCCTGGGTGACCTTGATCGTGATCTCGCCGGTGTCCTTGTGGGTCAGCTGGAAGTCATAATTGGTGTTGTCGGCCCAGCCGGTGGTGGTGAAGTCGTCGACGGCGACCAGCAGCTTGGAGTTGGCGGTGTCGGCGGGCGCGTGGAGGTCGATGCAGGCGAGCGGGTTCATCATTGCGTCCTGCACGTCGACGACCTTGACCTGCATGCCGGCGGGCACGTCGATGTTGCCGCAGGTGGTGGCGACCTGGGGCAGCTGCTTCCAGGTGAACACGTAGAAGTGCGAGGTGTCCTGGATGCCCCACATAAAGCCGATCCAGTCGTCGTCGGAGGCGGTCTTGACCCCGAAGGTGCCGTTCAGGGTGGCGTTGTTGAGCTCCCAGCCGCAGAACAGGGCCGCGGCCTTGGCGTTCAGCGTCTCGCACAGCTCCTTGGTCTTGTTGTCCCACGCCCAGTTGGACACGGGGTCCATGTTCTCGGGGTTGACCTCGTGGGGGAAGTCGTAGACGGTGCAGATCTTGGGGTCGAGGGTGAGGCTCTGGCCCTTGACGAACACGGTGACCGAGTCCGAGGCCATGTTGCCCTCGCCGTCGTTGACGTCGACGGTGTATTCGGTGGCCCCCATGGGCGAGGCGTTGGGGTTCTGGATCGCCGGGTTGTCGAGGGTCGCCGCCGGGGTCCAGGCGTAGCCGTACATGCCGTCGCCGCCCGTCGCCACCGCGTTGAGGCCGACCGGCATGTTGGGGTCGATGCAGAGGCTCGGGCCGGCGTCGACCGTGAGCGCGTCCCAGCACTTGAGGCCGGTGTCGTCGCAGCCGAACTCGCAGGTCGTGATGTCGTCCATGGTGCCCTGGGCGTTGCACACGTGGAGGTCGTCGCCGTCGCAGCTGGCCGCGTCGGGGCTGCAGGCGCAGTCGACGTGGACCTCGGCGTTGGCGTCGGAGCAGTCGGTGCCGGGGTCGACCCCGGGTGGCGGGTTCATGTCGCCGTAGCCGTCGTCGTCGTCGTCCTTCTCGCAGGCGGTGTCGGAGTCGTTCTCGGCGGCGCCGGGGTAGGTGTTTGGGCCCTGGTCGTCGCAGTCGTCGTCGTTGGGGACCGCGCCAGGGAACATCTCGGGCATGCAGTTGGCCGGGTTGCCGTAGCCGTCGCCGTCGGCGTCCTCGCACCACATGCCGCCGCCGGTGTCCGAGTCGGTGACGGTGGCGGTGGCGGTGTCGGTGGCCGAGGCGGTGTCGGTGGCGGTGACGGTGTCGGTCGCCGAGACGGAGTTGGACTCGGAGTTGGAATTCGAGTTGGTCTCGGTGGCGGAGGCGCTGACCGACTCGGAGTTGGAGGCTTCGGTGGGCTGGCTCGCGGACTCGGTGGCGGACGCGGACTCGGTGGCGCTGGCGCTCTCTGCCTGGCAGGCGTCACCCTGCTGCCAGGCCCAGCCGTCGTCGACGCAGTTGCCGCCGCAGCCGGCGAGCGCCAGGACGCCGATCCCCGTTACACCGATAGTCGCGCTGAACCATGTTTTTATCATCCGACGATGGTCCGTGTTCGCGGCGCGGGAGGTCAAGCGGGAAAAAAGCGCGCAAGCGAACATTTTGAGCTGCGGCGCGGGGCGCTACCTCAGGCGGGGCGCGGGTGCGCGCGGCGCCACAGGCCGGGGAGAATGGCCGGTACGATTATCATCGTACTTTCGACGAATCGGCGGGTCAGGGAGCTACGGAAAGTGCGGGTATCGTGGGGCTGGCGCGGAGCGGTGATTCGGCGGCGATGCTGGTGGTTGCGGAACAGGCTTGTGGTCGACGCACACGAAGCGATGAAATCATGCCGGCGATCGGTGCTTGTACATCGCTCGCCGTTGGTCGCATCATCGCCGCGTGCTCCGCTCCGTTCGCCGCGTCGCCCCCATGTTGCTCCTCGCCGCACCGCTCGCCTGCGGTGACAGCTCCGTCGCCACCGTGAGCACCGGCGCCGAGGCGGGCACCACGGCGCAATCTTCCTCGGACGGCGGCACCGCGGCGCCGCTGCCCACGGGCACGGGCACGGGCGATCTCCCCGGGACGAGCACCGCGGGCGACCCCAGCGGCGATTCGAGCGGTGGCACCGGCCCGGCCCCCGACCTTTGTGCTGAGCTCCCGCCGCTCGCCACCAGCGGCCTCGTATTCTCGGGCGACAGCCGGGTCGCCATGGGCCTCGCGCCTGGACTCGGCCTCGAGCAATTCACCCTCGAGACCTGGGTCCGCCGCGATGGCCCGGGGAAGCTCGCCAGCACCGGCGTCGGCGGCCTCAAGCTGGTCCCGCTCATCACCAAGGGCCGCGGCGAGAGCGACGGCAGCGACGTCGACTGTAACTACGCCTTCGGCTTCCTCGGCGACGTGCTCGCCGCGGACTTCGAGGACATGGCGACCGGCGCCAACCACCCGGTGTACGGCAAGACGGCGGTCCCGCTCGGCAGCTGGCACCACGTCGCCGCCACGTATGACGGCAGCACCTGGCGCCTCTACCTCGACGGCCTGCTGGACGCCGAGCGGGCGGCCGACGCCGTGCCCCGCTTCGACTCGATCCAGCACTTCGGGCTCGGCGCCGCCTTCAACTCGACGGGCGTCCCCGCGGGCGGCCTGCACGGCGCCCTCGACGAGGTCCGCGTGTATCGCCGGGCCCTCGCCGCCGCCGAGATCGAGGCGACCATGAATTCCTCGAGCCCGGCGCCCCGCGACCTCGTCGCCCACTACCGCCTCGACGCCGCCGACAACGACGCCCGCGACCTCGTCGGCGACGCCCCGGGCACGATCGACGGCGCCAGCTTCGAGCTCCCCGGCGCCGTGCTCGACCGCGGCGGCGCGGCGGTCCTCGCCGATCCACGGACCATGGCTGCCGGCGGCGATACCTACACCCTGCTCGTCGATATCAGCGACCCCGAGGGCGACCCCGTGGAGGTCGAGTTCTTCGCCCGCGCGCTGACCCCCGCGGACGACTTCACCCTCGTCGCCCTGCCCGACACCCAATATTACACCCGCAACGCCGACCCGCCGGACCGCCCCGAGCCCGACGACCCCGAGCTGTTCAAGGCGCAGACGCGCTGGGCCTGGGACAACCGGGCGCTGCGCAACGTCGTCGGTTTGTTCCACCTCGGCGATATCATCAACAACTCCGACGAGGACGTGCAGTGGCAGCGGGCCAGCAAGGCCATGGCGATCCTCGAGGACACCAGCGATCCGCAGTACCCGTTCGGGCTGCCCCACGCGGTCAGCTTCGGCAACCACGACCTGTACCCCAAGGACGAGCCCGAGGCCACCGCCGTCGCCAACAGCCACTTCGGCGTCGACCGCTACAAGGACCGGCCATACTACGGCGGCAACTTCGACGGCGACAACGACGAGAATTTCGTCATCTTCCAGGCTGGCGGCCTGCAGATCGTCGTCGTCAGCATGCAGTTCAACCCGGCGCCGACCCCCGAGCTGCTGGCCTGGGTGCGGAGCGTCTTCGAGTCGCACCCGCGCGCGATCGGCATCATCGCCACCCACTATGTCGTGACCGGGGGGGGCAACTTCAGCCCGCAGGGTGCCGCGTTGTGGGACGCGCTGAAGGACATCGACAACCTGCAGCTGATGGCCTCGGGCCACGTCGCCCAGGCCGCGCGGCGCAGCGACGAGTTCGCGGGCAACGTGATCCACTCGATGCTGTCCGACTATCAGCGCAGCGCGCCCGACCCCAACAACCCCGAGCAGCCGATCGTCGTCGAGCAGTCGCTGACCAACGGCGGCCACGGCTACATGCGCATCTGGCAGTTCGAACCGTCGCGCCAGAAGCTCTACGTCGAGTCCTACAGCCCGAAGAACGACGCGGCCTACACGGACGAGCAGAACGAGTTCGAGCTCGACGTCGACATCCTCGGCGCGGGTGGCCCCTTCGTCTCGCTGGGTGTGGTTCCGGCCGTGAACGGCACCGCCAGCGTCGAGCTCCCCGGCGTGGCCGCGGGCAGCGTATTTGAGTGGTACGCCGTCGCCCGCGATTGCTCGCACAGCACGACGCTCGCGCTGCAGCAGATCGACCTCAGCCCCTGACGGGGGGCGCGGGCGCCAGGCCGCGTCTCACGATCGCACGCGCACTCGCGGTGTCACTTTGCGGCGACGAGGTCGAGGGTGAGGCTGCTCTTCTTGACCGCGTTGGCGGGGTCGTCGGGGCCGACCGGGTCGATGACACAGACGTACCACTGCCCTCCCGCGAGGGTGCCGATCACCGCGTTGGGATCGTAGGGGTCGGTGTTGCTGCCGGCGTCGGGGGTGATCTGGCAGGTGCCCTTGTCGCACACGAGGTTGGCGTTGGGCGCCACGCCCTCGCCGACGGATTCGGCGGGGCTCGGCATGTAGAGGCCGTCGGTGCGAAAGAGGAGGTGGGTGTTGGCGAGCAGCGAGGCGTCGTGGCCCCCGGGCGTGCTGTCGAAGGCCGACTGCTCGATGAAGCCGGGCCGGCTCATGAGCAGCACGGTCTGGGTCTGCTGGCCCCGGACGTGGGTGAGGAAGATCGCCAGGTGGCCGACGGTCGGGTGGACGATGGGGAGGTCGACGAGGATGTTGTAGACCACCAGCGGGTAGTCGTTGGCGAGCTGGGTTTCGAACCGGAGGCACTCCTGGGCGAGGCTGATGTCCTCCGGCTTGGTCGCCTTGAGGATCGGGCGCGTCACCTGCACGGCTTGCATCTGGAGGCGATTCAGGGTCTTGCAGGTATCGGTGCAGATCGGGTCGTCGAGGAGCTTGGGCTCGCAGTCCTCGAGCAGGCCGCGCTTCGGGTCGCCCTTGAGGTTCACGTCCTTGTCGCCGCAGACCGCGACGGCCATACAGTCGCTGCGGCAGTCGTCCCCCTTGCTGGTGTTTCCGTCGTCGCAGACCTCGGTCGCCGCGTGGACGAAGCCGTCACCGCAGGCCGGGGCGGCGCACACGGAGGTGCAGTCGTCGGTGTCGTCGGAGTTGCCGTCGTCGCAGGGCTCGACGCCGGTGCGGACGAAGCCGTCGCCGCAGATGGCGTCGAGGCAGAACGAGGTGCACGCGTCGGAGTTGTCGTCGTTGCCGTCGTCGCAGTCCTCACCGGGGTCGACGACGGCGTTGCCGCAGTTCGGGCCCGGTCCGCTCGATCCGCCGGTGCTCTCGGTCGTCAGGGTGGTGGTCGCCTGGGCGGTGGTCGGCTCGATGGTTGTCGGGTCGCCGGATGTGCTCGCGCTCGTCACCAGGCCGCTGCTGGCGGAGCCGACCTCCGTCGCCTCGCTGGTCGCCGCGGTGGTGGTGAGGTTGTCGCCGCCGAAGCCGGGGGTGTCGAAGCTGCAGCTGACGAGCAGGAGCGTGAAGAGGGTGAGTCGGCCGGTCATGGGGTGCTCACAGCGAGAACTCGGCGGAGCCGCGCAGGTCGGCGGTGGGGGGCGGACGGACCGGCGTGGTCTGAGCTGCCTGGACCACGCAGTCGCCGAGGACTGGTTTGTCGCGGTAGAAGCCGCGCGGGGTGGCCGTGCGCAGCAGGCCGGTGTTGGCCGCGACGACGACGTCGAAGCGGACGGTGTCGCCGACCATCGCGCCCTTGCGTGCGAGGCACTCGTGCACGCGCTTGCGGGCCTGCCGGAGCACGGCCTTGAGGTCGCGCGGGGGTGGGCCGCGCTTGGCGGACTTCGTGGTCGTCTTGGGGGTGGGCGGATCGGGTGGTTGCGGGTCGGCGGTGGGCTCGAGCGTGGCTGGTGTGTCGGCGGTGGGCTCGAGCGTGGCTGGTGTGTCGACGGGGATGTCGACGGGGGCAGCGATCGGGGCAGTGATCGGGGCAGCGAGCGGGGCAGCGAGCGGGGCAGCGAGCGGGGTAGCGAGCGGGGCCATGGCGGGCGTGGGGGCCGGCGCCGGGTTGTCCCATGGGAAGGCAAACGCGATGGCGACGGCGACCAGGGCGAGGCCGGCGGTGGCGAGGAGGCGGCCGCGGCGGCGCGGTCGTGCGGCCGGGGTTGCTTCGGCTGCGGCGCGCGCGAGCGGTACGTGGTGCGTGGTGGGCTCGGGGGCTGCGACGAGCTCGCTGAACTGGAGGTCCACGGAGGCGACGCTGGCGGGCAGCATGTCGTCCGAGGTGGCGGCGACCTCGTCGGTCTCGACGATCCGGCAGGCATCGTCGGGGAGCTGCATGAGCGCGGCGTGGAGCGCCTCCATGTCGGGGAAGCGCTCGTCGCGGTCGCGGTGCATGCACCGGCGCAGCAGGCCATCGAGCGCGGGGGATGCTCGCAGCGCGGGGTTGCGAGCGGCGAGCGTGGGTAGCTCGCTGGTGAGGATCGCGGTGAGCACCTGGCGCGGAGTCTTGCCGGGGAAGGGCAGGCGTCCGGTCAGCATCTGGAACAGGATCACGCCGGTCGCGTAGACGTCGATGCGATGATCGATCGCCTCACCGGCGGCCTGCTCGGGGGCCATGTAGGGGGTGGTGCCGATCACCTCGCCGAGGGCGGTGAGGGTGTCGGAGTCGTCCTCGCCGGCCGGGTCGGTGATCTTGGCGATGCCGAAGTCGAGGAGCTTGACGAAGTCGGGGGTGTCGCCGCGCTGGACCAGGAAGATGTTGCCGGGCTTGAGGTCGCGGTGGACGATGCCCTTGTCGTGGGCGGCCGCGAGGGCGCGGCAGATCTGCCTGGTGATCGTCCGTGCCCGGGGCCACGGCTGGGTCTTCTCTCGCCGCAGGCGCTGGTGGAGATCCTCCCCGCGCAGCTGCTCCATCACGTAATAGGTGAGGCCGGCCTCGGTGCTGCCCACGTCGATGCAATCGACGATGTTCTCGTGGTCGATCAAGGAGGCGGCCCGCGCCTCGCGTTTGAAGCGTTCGACCAGCGTGGGACGCAGCGTCACCTCCGGGCGCAGGACCTTGATGGCGAGCTTACGGCGCATCTCCACGTGCTCGCCGGCGTACACGGTGCCCATGCCGCCGCCGCCGATCCGCTCCGTGATGCGGTAGCGCCCGGCCAGCACGGTGCCGGTGAGATCGACCTCGTCTGCCATGCGCCGGGCCATCGTCGCCGATCGCGGCGCGCCTGACAACGCGATGCCTGCTGCAGACGCTGGCGCGCGCGAACGCCCGTCACTTCTTGGTACCTTCGGCGGGCGCCTGGTGTCACGTCGGTCTCACATCGATTCGCAGGTGGTCGCGCTAGCGATCGGGTTGACGATGCTGTTCTCGGGCCCGACGCGGGCCGCCGCGCCTGCGGCGACCTGTGGCGTGGGGCCGGCGGAGCGTACGCAGATCCGCGACCTGAATCGGCGGGCCAAGCAGGACTTCGAGGAGGAGAATTACCTCGGGGCGGCGCAGCAGTGGTTGCTCGCGCAGGCGGTCTTGCGCGGTGACGAGGAGGCCTGCTTCGTCCAGCGCTCGACGCGGGTCGATCTGGCGCTGCGAGCGTATCGCAGCTACCGCGAGGCTCGCAGCTTCAAGCCCGACGATCGCCCGCTGATGGCCGAGGCGGCGCAGCTGCTGGCGAGTTACCTCGAGGCGGAGCGGCGTCGCGGTCCGGACGACGATCGGCTGCGGCAGATCGATGCGAGCCGCGCGGAGCTCGAGTGTCTGGCGAGCGCGGAGCCGGAGGCGACGGCGACGTGTTTGGGAGAGGTGTCGGTCGAGGCGCCGCCGCCGGTTGTGTTTCTCCAGGCGCCCGCGCGAGCGCAGCCGGTGGAGGCGCCGCCGGTGGAAGCGCAGCCGAAGCCGGCGTCGCGCGGGCTGAAGGTCGGCCTAGCGATCGGGCTGGGTGTCGGTGTGGCGGCGACGGCCGCCGCGCTGGCGACCTGGTCGCAGGCTCGCAGCGGCGGGCCGATGCACCGGGGGATCCGCGACGCGGCGGAGGCGAGCCTCGCCGACGGGCGGCCCGACAATGACGTCTCGCCGAACCTGGCCGCGGATCAGGACTATTGCGTGGTCGCTCGTGCGGGCGATGGGGCGGCGCACAACGCCGAGATCGCGGGGCTGTGTGATCGCCACGATCGTATGCGCGACGCGTCGATCGCTATGATGGCGGTCGCCGGGGTGGGCGCGGCGGCCAGCGTGGTGTTCATGGCCTTGCTGCTGCGTCACCGCAAAGCGGCGCGCGCGAGCGCCCGGGCGACGACGCTGCACGCCCTGCCGCTGCGCGGCGGGTTCGTGGTCGGCGGCGGTCTGCGCTTCTGAGCGGTCCGTCGCGGCGATGGACGCGTGTATCCTGTCGGGGCGTGAGGGACGGCGAGGACAGTGGGCTGGACGCGGCGCCGGGGGGGCGGCTGCGGCGCCGGTGCGGCCGGGGCGAGTCCGGTCTCGTATCCGGTCTCGTATCCGGCGGCGCTTAACGAGGTGGCGGCGGGCGTGGAGGACACGCTGCTGGCGGGCGAGCGGCTGGCGTCGCGTGGCGCGGTGGCGGGGTCCGGGCGGACGCCGGCGGCGATCTCCGGGCAGGAGGTGACGCAGGCGGGGCCCGGTGAGGAGGCCGGGATCTCCGGGCAGGAGGCGACGCTGTTCGGGGCGGCGGGCGTGGTCCGGCGCAGTGACGCGGGTCGACGCGAGCTGCCGGCGCGGATCGGGCGCTATCTGGTGATCGAGGCGATCGGTGAGGGCGGGATGGGGGTGATCTTCGCGGCCTACGATCCGCAGCTCGACCGCAAGGTGGCGATCAAGCTGGTGCGGCCGGCGTACACCGAGACCAGCGGCGGCGAGGCGCAGGCGCGGTTGCTCCGCGAGGCGCAGGCGCTGGCCAAATTGCGGCACCCCAACATTGTCACGGTATATGAGGTCGGGGCCTTCGGCGACGAGGTGTACGTGGCGATGGAGTTCGTCGACGGGGTGACGCTGCGGGTCTGGCAATTCGAGGTCGCGCGCAGCTGGCGAGAGGTCGTGCGGGTGTATATCGCGGCCGGGCGCGGGCTGGCGGCGGCGCACCGGGCGGGGCTGGTGCACCGCGATTTCAAGCCCGACAACGTGCTGGTGACGCGGGAGGGTGAGGCGCGGGTGCTCGACTTCGGGCTGGCGTTTCGTGACGTGTCGTCGCCGGTGAAGCTGTTGGATGGGAGCGGGCTGGGAGATTCGTTGACCTTGACGGGGGCGCTGGTCGGGACGCCGGCCTACATGGCGCCGGAGCAGTTTCGCGGCGAGCAGGTCGACCTGCGCACGGACGTGTTCGCGTTCTGCGTGGCGCTGTACGAGGCGCTGTATGGACTGCGTCCATTCGCGGGGACGACGGTGCCGGAGATCTGCGTGGCATTGTTCGCGGGGCAGATCACGCCGCCCCCGCAATTCGTGAAGATCCCGGCGTGGCTGCGGCGGGTGGTGCTGCGCGGGCTGCGGATCGAGGCGAAGGACCGGCCGCGAGACATGGGCGAGGTGCTCGTGGCGCTGGGTCGCGACCCGGCGCGCTACCTGGTGGCGGCGAGCGTGATGCTGGTGGTCGCGGGGGTGATCGCGGGGCTGGTGCTGGCGCTGCGCAGCGCGGAGGGGCGCCAGAACCTGCGCGACCAGGGGGCGCGGGCGCGGGCCGACTTCGACGCGCGGCGGGCCGAGGCGCTGGCGTCGGAGCTGGCGAGCACGCAGCAGCGGGGGGCCCGGGAGCGCTTCAACGCGTGGGTGGTGGCGGCCGCGCGGGGGCGCCTGGAGGGGTCGCCGAGCTCGGCCCTGGCGGCGCTCAAGCATATGTTCGCAGATGGCGGGAGCTTCGCCGAGGCGCGCGGGCTGGCCTTCGAGGCGGTGGCGCAGGGGGTCCCGGCGGCGAGCTGGTCGACCACCGCGCCGCTGACGGCGATCGCGTTCTGCGGCGATGCGGAGTGGTTGGTGGTCGGGGACGGTCGTGGGCGCGTCGAGCTGCGGGGGCGGGCGGATGGTGCGGTGTGGCGGACGGCCGAGCTGGGGGTGGCGGTCGCGGGATTGTCGGTAGCCTCGCGGGGGGTCGCGGGTGACCCCGGGGCTGCGGCTGCGGGGGCCGGTGGCGCGTCGGGGCTGCGGGTGGCCGCGCTCGGGCAGGGTCGGCTGTTGTTGTGGGATCTGGCGAATGGTGAGCCGCGGGTGCAGGGCGACGATTCGGCCCCGATCTCCGCGGTCGCGCTGGCGCCGGGGGGCGAGCGGGTGGCCAGCGGCGGCGCGGACGGGCGCCTGCGGATCGCGGGCTGGGACGGCGAATCGTTGCACAGTTATGTGGGGCACACGGCGCCGATCAGCGCGATCCGCTGGGCCAGCGACGGCTCGCAGATCGCCACTGGTGATGATGACGGGCGCGTGATCGTGTGGGACCTGGCGGGTAACAGTCACCGCGAGGCCGGGGTGCTGGCGACGCGGGTGCGCGAGCTGCAGTTCGATCTCGCGGGGCAGCGTCTGCACGCGCTGGCGAGCGACCGCAGCGGGGCGGTGTACTCGCTCGACCGGGCGGTACCGACGGTCGAACTCCGCGACGTGGCGGCGCTGCGGGTGGTCGGATCGACGCGGCTGCGGCTGGACGGGCGCGGGGTGGCGACGCTGGGGTTTGACGGGGGCGAGGATCGCGGGCTACTCGGCGAGGGACCGGCGCTGGCGATCGACCTCGATATCACGGGGCGCTTCGCGGCGCTGGCTCGCGCGGACGGGGTGGAGATCTGGGACGCGCGGCCGCGGCTGGGGCGGACGCTGACGCAGGTCGGACATCGACTCGCGCGGCTGGAATTTTCGGGGAGCGGGCGCTGGCTGGCGGGGGCCAGCGACGACGGCGGGGTGCAGCTGTGGGCGCTGGCGAGTGAGGAGCGCACGATCGTTCGCGCGGCGGGGCCGACGATCGACGCGATGTTCTTCAGCGCCGACGAGGCCTCGCTGGTGATCGCGGATCAGCGGCCGCGGCTGCTGAGCTGGGACCTGGCGGCGAAGGTGGGACGCGAGCTGCCGCTGGTCGACGAGGCGGCGTGGCGGATCTCGGCGCGTCCGCTGGCGGATGGTGGGGTGCTTCAGTGGTACGGCAACGAGTTCGCGGCGGGGCTCCAGGGGCTGTCGCCGACGGGCGAGCGGCGGTTTGCGATGGCGCTTGATGGCGGCTTCACGCTGGCGGAGCTGGGCGGAGCTGGGCGTCACCTCGCGCTCGCGCCGTTGCGCGGGCGGCCGGAGTTCTGGCGCGTGGACGGCGAGCGAGCGACGCGCGAGGCGGTCGAGATCGGCGACGCGATGCATCGCTGGAAGGCGATCGCGCACAGCGCGGACGGGTCGCGCACCCGCCTGGCGGCGGCGATCGAGGCGGGCGACGAGGCGCGGGTGACGGGCTTTGTGGTGTGGGAGATCGCGTGGGAGGCGGACGGTGAGCCGCCGACGGCGCATCTGCTGCACGAGGAGGGGGAAGTGCGCGACGTGATCGCGGAGCGGGCGGGCGGGGCGGTGATCGTGGTGGGGGAGGCGCGGACAGATCTGTGGCAGCTGGCCAGCGGGGCGACCGATCGCGTGCCGGGCTGCGTCGCGGAGATCCACGGGTTTTCGCTGGCACCGGAGGGCCGGGCGGTGGTGCTGGTGGGCAATGACGGGGCGCGTTCGGTGAGCGAGACGGCCTGCTTCGTGGATCTCGAGAGCGGGGCGCTGCACCGATTACCGACGCGGGGCGACCCGTGGGCGTGGGACGGGCGCGGGACGCTGGCGAGCGTGCATCAGGGCGCGGAGGTCGACCTGTGGGAAGACCCGACGCCGGAGGAGCCGGACGCGTTTCTGCGCTGGCTGGGCGAGCAGACGCCGCGCGAACTATCGCTGGCGGCGCTGGCGGGGCGGTGAGCGGCGAGCTGTCGCTGGCGGCGCTGGAGGGGCGGTGAGCGGCGAGCTGTCGCTGGCGGCGCTGGCAGGGGCGGTGAGCGGCGCGAGCTTTGATATGCTCGCGCGGGCATGCGTGGCGCCATCCTGTTCAACGGCAACGCGGAGACGGTCGACGATCTGATCCAGGCTGCGGCGCCGCTGCTGCGCTCGTCGCGGCACGAGGATCCGGAGGTGGCCAGCTCGAAGCGGGTGCTGCTGGTGACGGCGGCGTGGGCGGAGCGCGAGCACGACGAGGCGCACGTGAAGCGCTCGCTCAACGCGATCGGGCTGCACTCGTACTTCGAGCACGGGTTTGACCGCAGCCTGGTGAATCTCTCGCTGATCCACGAGCTCGGGCTGCTGTCGCGGGCGTCGCCGCGGTTGATCGCGGCGTGGCACGAGCAGCGGCGCGTGGCCGAGATGGCGCGCAGCTTTTACCTCGAGCATAACGCCCACCTGATCCAGCTGTTTCGTCGCACTTTGGCGGTGGGCAAGCGGGCCGACCCGACATTGACGGTGGCGCGGCTGGCGGCGGACCCGGGGTACTACGGAATGAACGCGGGCGATACGGGGGAGCGCCTGCTGCGATATACGCTGTCACGCGAGCTGCGGCAGGCGCTGGCGACGCTCGAGGCGAATGACGATCACCTGATCGACCTGCTCAGCGAGATCGAGCAGCGGGCCTTTGACGCGGCGGGGCTGGCCTACGACGAGGCGTGGCGGGCCGGGCAGGCGCGGCTCGAGCAGCGGATCCTCGCGGCCAACACGATCGTGCTGTTCGGCGGGCGGCTGGACCTGCTGCTCGACGCGCTGCGGCTGTTTCGCCTGCGCGACGCGCTGGCGGAGGCGCTGCGGCGGGGGACGCAGATCGTCGCCATGTCGGCGGGGGCGATGGTGTTGTGTGAGCGGGTGATCATCTACGATGATATGGCGGCGACGCGGCGGGACTTCCAGCTGTACGACCGCGGGCTTTCGCTGGTGCGCGACATCCAGATGTTCCCGCACTGCACCGAGCGGATCCAGACCGAGGACCCCGATAACCTGGCATATCTGGCGCGGCGCTTTCGCCATCACGCCTGCGTCGGGCTTAATCAGCGGTCGTTCATGCTGTTCGAGCCGGGCCAGCGGCGGGCGACCAGCGTGGGCGAGGGGGATAGCGTGTTCGTGTTCGACCCGGAGGGGCGGAAGATCGGGTATCACCGGGGTGAGGTGATCCGAATGTGAGGCCGGGCGGTTCTCGGCGCGGTTGGCTTGCTGTACACTCGGGTAATGTACGCTCGTTCGCGCGCCCCTGCCCTGGTCCTGGGCCTCGCTCTCGTGACCAGCCCGGTGGTCGCGTGGACGGACGTGTTCCCGCCGGAGGAGCTGGACGGGGTGCAGATCGGTGTGTCGGTAGAGATCACGGGGCTGTCGCGCTTCCCGGACCACGTGTTCTATGCGTACCCGGTGTACTGCACGCGCGGGCTGGCGGCGATCTACGAGCAGCAGTTGCTGTGGGACGAGGAGGAGGACGGCGGGCGGCCGAATTATATCGAGCTGCGCGACGGGCCGGTGGCGTCGTGGCTCGGAGCGCGCAGCGAATGTCCAGAGTCGGTGTTGTATGCGCTGGCGCGGGACATCGCGGCCACGGTCGACCTCGCGGCCAAGTCGCCGGCGGCGCTCGACGAGTTCTTCACCACAGATCCGCGGCTGTTTCACGCCTCGTTTCACTTCGTCGACCGGCCGCTGTATGCGACGAAGGGGTCGCCGCTGAATCACGTGCATGAGGTAGTACGGGTGCTGAAGATCGATCCCTACGAGGTCTCGGCGGTGGTCGACGCGGCGACCTACAGCTTCGCCGACGGGACCGAGCAGACGCTGAAGCTCGGGCACACGAAGCGACCGCCGCTGCCGTTCCGGGCGCTCAAGCCGGAGAAGGTCGCGAAGTATGCGATGGTCAATGCGAAGTGGGAGGTGAGGCAGCCGGGGGGGCGGGCAGCGGCGCCGCGGCTGCCGGATGGGGGCTCGGCAGAGGCGGCGGGGGACGGGGCGGAGTCGGGGACGGCGGAGGGGAGCGGGAGCGGGGCGGCGGAGGTTGCGGTGAGCGGTGGGGCGGAGGTTGCGGTGAGCGGTGGGGCGGAGGTCGGGGTGAGCGGGGGGGCGGAGGTCGGGGTGAGCGGGGCGGCGGAGGTCCCGGTTATCGAGGCGCCGGTGGTCGCGGTTATCGAGGCGCCGGTGGTCGCGGTCGGCGGGGCGGTGCCTTTGGAGCCGGTGCGTGCGCTCCCGGTCGCGGTGGTGGCACCGGAGGCGGCGCGGCCCGTGGTGGAGGCCGAGGAGGAGGAGCTGGTGGCCGAGCCTGCGCCGGAGCTCGATCCATTGTCGTCGCGGCTGTGGCCGTTGGGGGTCCTGCTCGTGGGTGTGGTGGTGGTGATCGTCGGGGTCGGGCTGGCGCGGCGGGGGGGGGCGCGTGAGGGCGGCTTACCAGTCGCAGCCGTCCTTGTGCGCGTAGTCCTGCCATTTCCCGTCCGCGGCGAGGCGGGCCCAGGCGTCGGTCTTGGGGTCCCACCGCCAGCGCCGCTCCTCGACGACCGGCGGCTGCCCCTCGTCCTGGGTGCGATATTCGATCTTCAGATCGCGGTGGCCGTCACCGTCGAGGTCCTCGTGCATCACCTTCGTTTTGGTCTGGACGGCGCCGTTGCTGAGGGCGTGGTCGATCTCCGTCGTGAGCGCGATGCGGGGCGGCGTCTCGGCGAATTCGACGAGCATCAATGTGGTGACTTCGTTCTCGCCGCCGCCGCCGCACATGATCTGGTTGCGAACGCGGACCAGCAATTCGAGCTCGCCGTCGTCGTCGTGGTCGTCGACGGCGATGGTGGTGGGGATCGTTCCGGCCTCGGCGTCGTCGGCCCATTCGCGTGACCAGCGTAATAGCTCGATCGAGCTGGCGATGGTCCAGTCGGCGCCCTCGGTCGCGGGCAGGTTCAGGAGCAGTGCGTGCAGGCCGAAGTGGGGCGGGGCGGCGCCGGAGCGGGTGCGGACGATCGCTATATAGTGGCGCGGTCCGAAGGGCTCGGGCGTGGTCGCCGATGCCGGCGCCGCGAGCTTGGCCGCGCGGGCGAGGGCGAGGATCGTCTTGCTCGCGGGCGCGGGCACGCCGGCCTCGCGAATGGCCGGGGTTGAGGGTGGGGTGGGTGTCGGCGTTGCTGCGGTGGCGGGGATCGGCTCGGGCTGGGTTGGCGGGGCGGGCTGCGCTGGTGGGGCGGGCTTGCCTGGCGGCTCGGGTTGCGCTGGCGGCTCGGCCTGCCTGGTCGGCTCCGGTGTGGGGGTGCTGCAGCAGGCGAGCACGCAGCAGAACGAGAGCGCGACGGTGGTTCGCATCGAGCGAGGATACGGAAGCGCGGGCCGAGGCTCAAGCGGTGTTGCGGCGCGAATGAGGGTAGTTTGTCTGTTGTTTCAGCCGCGGTCGCGTTCGGAGGCGGCGCAGCGGGCGAGGAGGGTGGCGTCATCGAGGGCGCGGGCGATCGCGCTGGCGCGCTGACGGGCCTCGTCGCCCTCGGGGCTGCGTGGGCTGACGCGGGCGATCATCAGGAGGGCCATGGCTCGCAGGCGGACGTGGCCGGCGTCGCCGGCGTGACGGGCGGCGAGGCGGGCGTGGTGGAGCGCGGCCTCGCGGTCGCCGTGGCGGTGGCGGCCGTAGGCGATGCCGTTGGCGCGGCGGCTGCGGGCGAAGGGGTGGACCTCGGGGCCGTCGGGGAGGGCGCGGTGGAGGGCCTCGGCCTCGTCGACGGCGCCGGCGTGGTTGAGGGCGTGGCTGCGCTGGCCGATGTAGCGGGCGCGCAGGCAGTCGGCGTCGTCGCCGTGAAGCTGGGCGAGCCAGGCGGGGACCTCGGCGAGCACATCGGCGGCGACGTTCGGACGCTCGCGGCTGACGAGCAGCGATTCGCCGAGGGCGACCTCGACCTGGGCCGCGGGCTCGCCGGTGGCGCTGGCCTTCGCGGTGTGCAGGTGGACGCGGGCCTCCTCGGGTTGTTGTGCGCGCAATGCCAGGGTGGCGCGGGCGAGGGACAGCCACAGGCGGCCGGGACGGCTCTCGCTGGTGGGTGGTCGGTCCCACAGCTGGACGAGGTCGGAGCAGAGGGGGACGGGGAGGTCGACGAAGCGGGAGTGGTAGCTGCCCATGAAGCGGAGGCGGGCGTCGACGCTGTGTGGGAGGCCGAAGGTGCGGAGCAGGCGGTCGCCCCATTTGCCGCCGGGGAGGCTGCCGCGGTCCTTGAGGCGGCGGAGCGCGCGGGTGATGCTCTCGACCTCCTCGCGCCAGTTGTGGGTGGCGGCGAGGCGTTCGCTGACGGCGGCGAGGGAGCCGTGTTCGCCGACGAGGTCGTCGAGGTAGGCGCCCCAGGAGGGTTGTCCCGAATTCTGTCCGCGCGCCGACATCGAGAGATCGGTATACCGGATGCGGCTCGCGGCGGTGAAGCGGCGGGCGGGAGCCGGACGACGGCGCGGCGCACACGCGCGCGGTGTCGGCCGGGAGGAGCAGGGTCATGCGCAATACATTCATCATCGGTGATATCCACGGTTGTTACACGGAGCTGCTCGATCTGCTCGACAAGGCGGGGGTCGGCGACGACGACCTGGTGGTCAGCGTCGGCGACCTGGTCGACCGCGGGCCGGAGCCCGGGGAGGTGGTCGACCTGTTCCGGGCGCGGGCCAACAGCATGGTGATCATGGGGAATCACGAGCGCAAGCACGTGCGCGGGGTGCTGTCGTATTCGCAGCAGGTCACGCGGCTGCAGCTCGGCGATCGCTACGAGGAGCAGGTGCGCTGGATGGCGGAATTGCCGTACCACTGGGAGCGCGAGGATGTGCGCGTGGTCCACTGGGGGCTGTATCCGGGGGTACCGCTGGACGAGGTGCCCGAGGACGTGCGCGCCGGGACGACGTCGGGCGACGCGCGGCTCAAGGAGCGCTTCGGCGAGGGACCCTGGTACGATCATTACACCGATGACGTGCCGGTGGTGTTCGGGCACGCGGTGGTCGGGCCGGAGCCGCTGGTGATCCGCGACCGGATCTTCGGGATCGACACCGGGGCGTGCCACGGGATGCGCCTGACCGGGTTGCTGCTGCCGGCGCTGAAGCTGGTGTCGGTGCCGGCGCGCCGCGATCACTGGGCCGAGGTGCGCAACGCCTGGCAGGCGCCGGTGTTGCGGACATTGCCGTGGGCCGGGATGACCTTCGAGCAGATCGAGAAGAAGGTGCGATCGCTGCGCGACCCGGAGCTCGACGATTCGGTGCTGGCGCAGATCACCGCGTGGACCGCCGCGCTGCGGGCGGCGGTGCCGGGGCTGAACGAGCGGCTCGACGCGGAGGTGGCACGGATCGCGGAGGCGGCGGGGGCGGAGTTCGGCCGGGTGGCGGCGACGCATCCGGCGGCCTCGTGGCTGCAACGGCGACGGGCAGGGAAGCTGTCGCCGACGCACCTCGGGTGCGCGACGCCGCAGCAGCTCATCGAGCTGGGGCGGGCGCTCGGGGTGGATCTGGTGGCGACGCCGGTGTGATCAACGAGGGCCCAGGAGCTCGCCCGCGTATACGCGTATACGCGGGCGAGCTGGCGGGGACGCCGGTGTGATCAAAGGAGCTCGTCCGCGTATGCGCGGGCGAGCTGCCTGTGTTTGTCATTCTTTGCCTTGAGGAGCTTGTCGATCCACGCGCTTCGTTGGCGCCGCGGGAGCGTGCGGAGCAGGTCCTTGAGCTCGCCGGCGCGGAACGCCCGGAACGCTGCGGCCTCGAGGGCGCCCTTGAGCTCGAGATTCGCCGCGGCCACGTGAGGGACGATCGCCGGGAGCACGCGCTGCATCGCGTCGTGGCCGGCGTCGCCGTGGGCCTTGGCGAACGCGGCGATCGACTCGGCGAGGGCGATGCGATCGGCGAGTGGTTCGGGCCGCGCGAACAGGCGCGACAGGCTACGATGCTGGCGCTCGCCGGACTCGAGGCGATGCAGCGAGGTCGCCTCGACGTGCACGACGAGCTCGGGCCACGGGCGGGTCTCGATCGCGGGTGGGGTGCTGTCGCGATTGAACATCTCGCGCAGGCCCAGAGTGCCGTCCCAATTCATGGCCGACCACGCGGTGAACAGGGTGTCGACCTCCGCGGGCGTCAATCCCACGAGCGGATCTTCCTTGCCGATCGCCTCGTCGATGCGGTCGACGAAGCGGAGATCCTCGCCGGGGAGCACCGCTTCGAGGCCGCGGGGCGTCGTGCCGCGCAGGGCCATGAAGCGGACGCGCCGGAACATGAGGCGCAGCAGCGCCCCGACGCTGCTGGTGGCGAAGCGGTCGAGTTTGGCGAGCTCGGCGAGGGCGCGGTCGAATATTGCGACGGCGTATACACTACCGCCGAGGGCGTCCCGGAACATCGACGTGAGCGTATGATACGCGGTGTAGAAATTCTTGGTGCGCAGGGCCTCGCCGGCGTTGCGTACGATGTCCGCGATCCATTGCTCCTCGAAGGCTGGCTCGTGGACCCACTCGGCGAACGCGAGCTCGGTGCTGTCGGGGAGCTCCTTCTCGCGGGCGGTCAGGGCCTGCTGCAGCTGCTCGCTGAAGTGGGCGAAGCGCTCGGGCGGGAGGCGGTGCAGGGCAGCGTTGACCTCGGGGCGCAGGCCGTGGCGGTGACGGTAGTAATACAGCAGTTGCTCGTCGATGGTCTCGGGGACGGGCTGGTTGGCAGCGTCCGCGGCCAGGAGGATCGCCTCGACGGCTTCCAGGGATATTTCGGGCTTGTGGGTCATGGGCGGGATGACAGACTGGGGGCGTTGTCTTGATCGTGGCAGAACTTCTTGTATTTTCGTCCGCTGTCGCAGGGGCACGGCTCGTTCGGCCGTGCCTTCGGCGACGCTCTCTGACTCGATTGGGCGCGGGCGAGCAAGTTGGCCCGGGCGGGGTTTTGCGGGTCGTCCGTGATCTGCTTCCACATCGTGTAGTGGCGGACGAGTCGTGCGTGGTATTCGGGGTCCTCCCGCACCATCTGGCGGAACAGGCTAAAGAGCCCATTGGCGAGCGGAGACTGCAGATTGAGGGGGTCGAGGAAGACCTGGGGCTCGTCGTCGTAGGGCGACACGGGCGGCTCGAAGGCGTACGAGATCGTGGCTACCTGCTTGCGGGCCTCGACGTCGAAGACCTGCAGCAGGGTGCGGCGGCAGTCGCCTTGCCATCGAACGCGAACGCCAGCTTGTGGATCGGGCTCGCCCCCACCGCGCGCAGCTCGGCCGCGTAGTCCTGTGTCTCGATCTGCTGCAACGCCTTGGCGAGCGCCTGCTTCAGGGTCTCGCCCTTCTTCTTGACCTTGAGCTCCAGCACCACGCCGGGGCCGCCCGCGCTGCGCGGCACGATCATCACGTCGAAGCGGCCCTGCCCCGATTCGCGGTTCGACCGCACGAGATACTGCGGCTGCAGGTGGACCAGCAGGCCCAGCACAAACGCATGATAGACCTGCTCTGGCGGCATCTCCACAGCATTGCCGGCGGTATCGAAGTAGGAGGCGGACTCGGTGAGCAGCCGCGCCAAACGCTGCTCGACCGCCTCTGTGTCGCCGGCGAGCAGCGCCCGCGTCAGCCCTTCCACCTCGCGTTCGCCGCCGAGCCCGCGGCGGAGCCACGTACGAAACAAGCCATGAAAGACCTCGCGCACCTCGGAGTTGGGAATGGACAGCGTGGCGATCTCCCGGACCTCCTCCCGGCGGACCTCGCTGGCCTTGAGATATCCGCAGAACAGCAGGAAGCTCCACATCGCGTCCTCGTCGAGGTAGACGTCGCGCAGCACCGTGTTCTCCACGATCGGCTTGCGGATGCCCTCCCCTCGCAGCAGGCGCTCGATGTCCTCGTGCGGCGACGCGCCCTGACGCATCAGCAGCTCGTCGATCAAGTCGTTGGACCCGGTGTTCACCCAGTAGACCGAGCACCGGCCGTCGGCCAGCGCGTTGAGGATCGACCAGGGATTGTAGATCACTGTGTCCCCGAACAGGTAGCCATTGTACCAGTCCCGGAGCTCAGCGAGCTCCCCGCGGTAGCCAGCGCGCGCGGCGAGGTCCGCCACCTCGGCCTCGGTGAAGCCGAACGAATCACCGTAGCGCGGGTGCAGCAGCGAATAGACCCGCAAGTTGTTGAGCCCCGAGAAGATGCTCTCCTTGGCGATGCGGAGGATGCCGGTCAGCACTCCCTTAAAAAGGTCCTCATTGTCCTTGAGGGCGGCCCCGAGCAGCGTGCGAAAGAAGTCGATCGCCTGGTCGTAATAACCAGCGCTGAAGGCGGCGTGGATCGGCGTGTCGTACTCGTCGATCAGGATCACCACGGGTTGCCGGTGATGCCTCCGCAGGAAACGACACAGGTTGCGCAGCGCGAGCTCGCAATGCGACGGCGCGGCCCGCTGCGCGAGGAGCTCGCGGAAGATGGCGGCCTCGTCCGACGTCAGCAGCTCGTCGTCGAGCAGATATCGGTGCTGGGCGTAGAGCTCGCCGAGCAGCTCGCGCGTGAGGGCGAAGCAGGCGTCCCAGGTCGGCTTCTTCACGTCCTTGAAGGTCAGCCACAGGACCGGGTAACGCCCGAAGTGCTCGCGCAGCCGGGTCTCTCGCCAGACCGCCAGGTCGGCGAACAGCGGCGAGCGGTCGTCGTCGGCCTTCTCGAGGAAGTAGCGGAGCGTCGACAGGTTGGTCGTCTTGCCGAAGCGCCGCGGCCTCGGCAGCAGGATCACCGCGCCCGGATCGTCGAGCACGCGGGCGATGAACGCGGTCTTGTCGACGTAGAGGCGCCCCTGTTCGCGCAGCGTGCGGAAGTCGGACGCGCCGATCGAGAGGGCGAGCGACGGGCCGGAGGCGCCGGACATGGCTGCTCTATATCACCAAATCGCGCCCGCTGGAGGCCGAGTTGGCCCCGTCGATGCCGGGCACCGAGCTCTCGTACACGCTGCAGGGCGGCTCACCAATGTTGCAGGGCGCGGGGGTCATGCGGCACGGGCTCGCCCTGCGCGTGCTGGACGGCCTCGTGGACCGTGAAGCTGAAGTGGTCCTCGCCGAGCTCGTGCTGGAAGCCGGAGCGGGCGAGGGCGTCGCGGACGGGGCCCTTGACGTCGGCGAGGTGGAGGGCGATGCCGCGGGCGCGGAGGGTGCGGTGGACCTCGCGGAGGGAGGCGAGTGCGGAGATATCGATATCGTGGATGCTGCTGGCGTCGAGGATGACGGCGCGCGTGGGTGGGGGTGCCAGGTCGACGTGGCGGAGGATGGTCTCGCGGAGGAAGGCGGCGTTGGCGAAGTAGAGCTGGGCGTCGAGGCGGAGGATGAGGAGGCCGGGGATCGCCAGGGCCTCGGGGAAGCGGTCGCGGTTGCGGTAAATGGTGGTACCTGGGAGGCGGCCGAGCAGGGCGGTGTGCGGGCGGGTGGTGCGGAGGATGAAGAGGGCCAATGACAGCAGGACGCCGATGCCGAGGCCGGTGGTGATGCCGAGGGTGAGGGTGGCGATGAGGGTAACGAGCAGGGCCGGGAGCTCGCGTCGGCGCAGGCGCCAGAGCGTGCGTGGGAGCTTGTGGTCGACGAGGCCGGCGACGGCGACGATGACGATCGCGGCCAGGGCGGCGCGTGGGAGGTCGTGGAGGACCGGCGTGAGGAGCAGCAGGGTGGTGGCGACGAGCACGGCCGTGAACACGCCGGCGAGGCCGGTGCGGGCGCCGGCCTGGGCGTTGACGGCGGTGCGCGACAGGCCGCCGGCGATCGGGTAGCCGCGGGTGAAGCCGGTGGCGAGGTTGCACAGGCCGAGGGCGACGAGCTCGCGGTCGGCCTCGGGGCGGTCGTCGGGGCCGGCGACGGCGAGGGCGGAGGAGATGGCCTCCATAAACGACAGCAGGGCGATCGTGAGGGCGGCGGGGACGAGGGCGCCGAGCGTGGTGAGGGAGAGGAAGGGGACGGCGGGGGTGGGCAGGCCGGCGGGGACCTTGCCGAGGATCGCCACGCCGTGGTCGGCGAGGCCCAGGAGCGCCGAGGCCACGATCGCGGCGGCGACCACGACGAGGGCCTTGGCGCGGAAGCGGCCGAGCGTGATGAGGATGGCGACCGCGGCGAGGCCGACCGCGAGCGTGGGCAGGTGGACCTGGGCGCGCGCGGTCCACAGCTGGGCGAGGACGGTGTGCAGGCCGGTGCTGGCGGAGACGTGGAGGCCGAGCAGGGCGCCGAGCTGGCTGGCGGCGATGACGATCGCGGCGGCGGAGGTGAAGCCGCTGAGCACGGGCTGGGACAGGAAGTTGACGACGAAGCCGAGGCGGAGCGCGCCCATCGTCAGCTGGATCGCGCCGACCATGGCTGCGAGGGCGGCGGCGGCGAGCACCGGGGTCTCACCGGTGGCGAGGCTGAGGCTGCCGAGGGCGGCGGCGACGAGCAGGGAGTCCATCGCCACCGGGCCGACGGCGAGCTTGGGCGAGGTGCCGAAGATCGCGTAGACGAGGAGCGGCGGGATCGCGGCGTAGAGGCCGACGATCGGGGGCAGGCCGGCGAGCAGCGCGTAGGCCATCGCTTGTGGGATCAACATGACCGCGGTGGTGAGCCCGGCCGCGAGGTCGCCGCTGAGGTCGGCCCGGCGATAGCGCGGGAGCCAGGCGAGGATCGGCACGAGGCGGCGCAGGCGGTCCATCGTTCGGAGATTGTGCACGGATCGGGCCAGGTTTGGGTTGTGGGGATGCCGTGGTACGCGTGTCGCGACGGTGGCCGGGCGTCGCGACATCGCGGCGCGGCGAAATCTTGGCGGTTGCCAGGTGGCGCGACCTGAGCCACCGTGGGGCCGCACGCGGCGTCGCGTGCACGCGCATGAGAGGGCGATCGATATGACCACGACTGACTACGGGATCCGGACGGTGCTCGAGCTTCCCTTCACCGAGGCGGTGGAGCGCACGAAGGAGGCGCTCAAGGCGGAGGGCTTTGGGGTGTTATCGGAGATCGACCTGCAGGCGAAGCTGCGGGAGAAGCTGGGCGTCGAGCTGGCGCCGTACCTCATCCTCGGGGCCTGCAACCCGCCGCTGGCGTACAAGGCGCTGCAGGCGGAGCCGGAGGTCGGGCTGCTGCTCCCGTGCAACGTCATCGTCTACGGGATCGCGGGCGGGCGCACGGTGGTGGCGGCGGTCGACCCCGACGCGATGCTCGCGGTGGTCGGCGACAGCGCGGCGATCGCGGAGGTCGGGCGCGACGCGAAGCTGCGGTTGCAGCGGGCGATCGCGGCGTTGCAGGGGACATCGGTGGAGCGCCCGGGCTGAGCTCAGGGCGGACGAGACATGTCGCGACATGTCGCTACACCGGTCGGGCCAGCGCGGTGAAGGACTACAGGAAGCGCTGGCACGGCATCTGCACAGGGGACCTGATATGAGCCTCGACATCCTTCTCCCGCTGCTCGGCGGGCTTCTCATCGGCGCCAGCGCCTTGCTGCTGCTCGGGGTCAGCGGGCGGATCGCGGGCGTCAGCGGCATCGTCGGCGGGCTAATGTTGGCGCCGCGGGGCGACCGGAGCTGGCGGCTGGCCTTCCTCGGCGGGCTCATGGTCGGTGGGCTGCTGCTGCTGGGCATCGACCCGGCGGCGCTGCCGGACGGGCTGCCGGCGACGACGCCGATCGTGGTCCTGGCCGGGTTTCTCGTCGGTTACGGGGCGCGGGCGGCCAACGGCTGCACCAGCGGGCACGGGGTCTGCGGGCTCGGTCGTCGCTCGCGGCGCTCGCTGGTCGCGGTGCTGGTGTTCATGGGCGCCGGTGTGATCACGGCGCAACTCGTGCGACCCTTGCTTGGAGGTGCGCTGTGATTCACATGCTCGCGCCGGTGGTGTCCGGTCTGTTGTTCGCGCTCGGGCTCGGCCTCGCCGGGATGACGCGGCCGACGCAGGTGTTGGCCTTCCTCGAGTTTCGCGACCCCGCGCTGATGTTGACCATGGGCGCCGCGGTGGCGGTGACCGGGCTCGGCTTTCCGCTGCTGTTGCGGCGGTCGCGGCCGCTGCTGGGGCCGCGATTTCTGTTGCCGACGCGCAGCGACCTCGATCGTCCGTTGATCGTGGGTGCGGTGCTGTTCGGGGTCGGCTGGGGTCTGGTCGGGCTGTGCCCGGGGCCGGCGCTGACCGGGCTGGTCGCGGGCGACCCGCGGCAGTGGTTGTTCGTGGCCGCGATGCTGGCCGGCATGTTCATTCATCAACGTCTTGAGAGGAGCGCGTCATGAACATCGAGGCATTCTTCGATCCGCACACCTTCACGCTGACCTACGTGGTGTCCGATCCGGCCACGCGCGACGCGCTGGTGATCGATCCGGTGCTGGACTATGACCCGATCGGGTCGCTGGTCTCGAGCGAGTCGATCGATCGCGTGAGCGAGTTTCTCCGGCGCGAGGGGCTGGTGCTGCGGGCGGTGCTCGAGACGCACGCGCACGCCGATCACCTGTCGGGCTCGCAGGTGCTGCGGGCGCGCTTTCCGGGGGCCTTCGTGGCGATCGGGGAGCACATCCGCGAGGTCCAGGAGGTGTTCAAGGCGGTGTTCGACCTGGGCGCCGAGTTCACGGCGGACGGGCGTCAGTTCGACCGTCTGCTGGTGGACGGCGAGGTGTTCGCGGCGGGGAGCCTGCGGGTCGCGGTGATCGCGACGCCGGGGCACACGCCGGCCTGCGTCAGCTATCACATCGGCGACGCGGTGTTCACGGGTGATGCGCTGTTCATGCCGGACTACGGGACGGGCCGCTGCGACTTCCCGCGGGGCAGCGCGGAGGCGCTGTATCAGTCGGTGACGGGTCGCCTCTATACATTGCCGCCGGAGACGCGGGTGTTCGTGGGTCACGACTATATGCCGGGTGGGCGGGCGCTGGCGTATGAGTCGACGATCGCGGCCGAGCAGGCGGGCAACGTGCAATTGCCGGCGGGGCGGAGCGCGGCGGACTTCGTGGGCTTTCGTCAGGCCCGCGACGCGACCCTGGCGGCGCCGAAGCTGCTGTACCCGAGCTTGCAGGTGAACATTCGCGCGGGGCACTTGCCGGAGCCGGCGCACGCCGAGCGGCCGGCGCACTTCAAGATCCCATTTCGTCTGCGCGACGTGATCGACGGGCTGCAGGGTTAGTACCGGGCTGCGGGTCAGGCGAGGCGGAGCTCTCGCAGGCGGCGCCACAGGGTCGAGCGGGCGACGCCGAGGATGCGGGCCGCCTCGCCCTTGTGGCCGTTGCTGCGCTGCAGGGCCTCGGCGATGCGGGCCCGCTCGGCGGCGTCGACCAGGGTCGCGGCGGGGACGGGGACGGGTGGCGGGAGCACGCGGGGCGGTGGTTCGCCGCGCAGCTCGGGGGTGAGGTCGTCGAGGACATAGTCGGGGCCCTCGCCGATCGCGTGGGCGTACTCGATCGCGTTGCGCAGCTCGCGGACGTTGCCGGGCCAGGGGTAGGCGAGGAGGGCGTCCATCACGGTGCGATCGACCCGCTCGATGCGGCGGCGGCCCTGGGCGGCGTGCTGGTCGATGAAGTGCCAGGTGAGGGCCTCGACGTCGCCGCTGCGCTCGGCGAGCGGGGGGATGAAGAGGGGGACGACGCGCACGCGATACATGAGGTCCTCGCGGAATCGGTGCTCGCGCGACTCCTCGCGCAGCGAGCGGTGGGTGGCCGAGACGACGCGGACGTCGACCTCGACGGTGTCGGTGCCGCCCAGCGGGGTGAAGCTGCGCTCCTGCAGGACGCGGAGCAGGCGGGCCTGGATCTCGAGCGGCATCTCGGCGATCTCGTCGAGGAAGATGGTGCCGCGGTGGGCCTGGCGAAACAGGCCGGGGCGGTCGCGGATCGCCCCGGTGAAGGCGCCGCGGACGTGGCCGAACAGCTCGGAGGCGAGGAGCTCGGCGGTGAGGGTGGCGCAGTTGAGGGCCTGGAACGGGCCCTTCACGCGGGCGCTGAGGTCGTGCAGGGCCCGCGCGACCAGCTCCTTGCCGGTGCCGGTCTCGCCGCGGATGAGCACGCTGGCCTCCGACAGCGCGACCCGGGGCAGGCGCTCGAACAGGGCGAACATCTGTGGGGCGACCGAGTGGATGCCGTGGAAGTCGCGCAGGCGCTGGGTCGGTCGGGGGCTGGATCTGCCGCGCATGTCGCGACATGTTGCGACAGCAGCGCGGGGTCGGCAAGGCGGTGGGAAGGCGTGGTATAGGGGGGCGATGCGGACCGTCCTGCTCGCCAGCCTCACGCTCGTCGCCTGTGAACACGGGCCCGCTCCGGGGCCGCAGCAGCCTGTGCCGACCGTGACGGCGGCGACGACCGCGAGTTCAGGGGCAGTGGTGGCGGCGAGCGGGGCCGAGGTGGACACGCTGGCGAGCAGCGTCGGGGTGATCGAGATCCATCCGGTGCAACACGCGACGCTGTGGCTGCGGGTCGGCGATCAGGTGGTGTGGGTCGACCCGTGGTCGAAGGCCAAGCTCGAGGGGCCGAAGGCGGATCTGGTGCTGATCACCGATGTGCACCCGGATCACTTCGACCCCGAGGGGCTGGCGGCGGTGCGTGGGGCGAACGCGGTGGTGGTGGCGCCGAAGGTGGTCGCGGAGCAGGTGCCGGGGGCGATCGCGCTGGCCAACGGCGAGAGCCGGCAGGTCGGGGCGCTGCGCGTCGAGGCGGTCGCAATGTACAACCTCACCCGCGGGCCGGAGGCGGGCAAGCTCTACCACGACAAGGGACGCGGCAATGGTTACGTGATCAATGCCGGTGACGCGCGGCTGTACCTCTCGGGCGATACGGAGTGCACGCCGGAGATGAAGGCGCTGCAGGATATCGATGTCGCGTTCGTGTGCATGAACCTGCCGTATACGATGCCGCCGTCGGAGGCGGCGGCGTGCGTGGCGGTGTTCAAGCCGAAGGTGCTGTATCCGTACCACTACCGCGATTCGCCGCTGGGCGAGCTGCAGGCGGCGCTGGCGGGCACGGGGGTCCTGCTGCGTCTGCGCGAGTGGTATCCGGGCGGGCCGTGATCACGGGCCGCGTTGGAGCGCCGATACCATCGGTGGGGGGCGTTGGCAGGCTCAGGCCGGCGGGTGCGGGAGGGCGGCGACCAGAGCCGCGTGGGTGGGGAGGGCGAGCTCGCGGCGGTGGGCGGCGGCGATGAACCAGCCGCCGCGCCAGGGCCACTCTTTGAGGCCGGCGCGGGTGCGGGGGATGCTGCTGGCGTAGGCGCGGAGGTTGGCGAGGAGGGTGTCCTGGTCGAGGTCGATGCCGAGGGCGACGCGGCCGACGGTGCCGAGCTCGCGGGCGAGGGCGGCGAGCTCGTCGGAGTGGTCGTCGAGGACGGCGCGGACGTCGACCTGGTAGCGCTCGCACAGCAGGCCGAAGGCGGAGTTCCAGATCAGCTTCTCGAGCATCACGGCCGCGAAGGCGCGACGACCGATCGCCTCGCTGCGCAGGCCGAGCGACTCGAGCCAGAGGACCATCGCGTTGGCGTGCGGGCCGGTGAAGCGATTGACGCCGCCGGGCTCGACGGGGCCGCCGCGCTGGCTCACGGCGAAGAACAGGAGGCCGCGGGTGTTGCCCTCGAGGCCGTGGTCCTCGAGCCAGGGGTCGAGCATGCCGTTTTGCAGGAACACGAGGTCGGCGCGGCGGTGCGGCGGGACGGCGGCGAGCAGGGCGCCGAGGTCGTCGTTGCGGACGCACACGGCGATCGGGTCGCCAGCGGGCTCGTCGAGCTGATACCAGCCGCGGAAGCGGTCGATCACGGCGACGCCGCTGGCGCGGGCGAGGGCGGTGCCGACGCGGCCCGCGCCGAGGACGATGCGACGCGAGGGTCGGTCCTCGCCGCTGATGTCGATGTGCAGGTCGGGGCCGGACATGGTGGTGGCGCATGCTTGCCCGAGGCGGCGTCGCATGTCCAACTGTTGGCGCGGGGGCTACACTCGCGGGATGGCGATCGTCCCGACCAAGCGCAGCCCGTGGTGGATCCTCGTGTTCCTGACCGTCGCTGCTGCGCTGGCGGCCGGGGTGGTGGGCGTCGGGTGGAAGAACAGCGGCAAGCCGCCGGAGCTGAACACGCTGCTGTCGATCGTTGGGGTGTGCGCGGGGCTGTCGGCCGCGCTGACGCTGCCGGGGGCGCTGGGGGCCCGGGCGACCTTCGTGTGCGGGACCCTCGGGCTGCTGATCGGGCTGTTCCAGATGTTGAGCGTGGCGTTCACCGGCTCACACGACGGCATGGCCGACCTCGCGGCGGTGCTCAGCTTCCTGATGTTCGGGGCGATCGGCGTCGTTGTCGGCGCATTGATCGACCTCGTGATCTGGGCGGCCAGGCGGCGCCGCGGGTGAGCTGCGGTGCTCGCGGGCGCGCCCGTGGCTGCGCGGCGGCGGCATCTTGTCGGGTCGCGGGCGATCGCCGACGATGGCGGGATGCGGCGATCGTGGGCGGTGTCCGGGCTGATGTGCGGCGCGTTGGTGGGGGCCTGTGATCCGTCGACCAGCGGCGCCGGGGGGATCCTCGCGGGGCTGGCGAGCATCGCCGGCGCGGTCGCCTGCCCCGAGCTCACCGGCCGCGAGAGCGCGCTGCGGGCCTCGTTCTCGCCGGACCCGAAGATCAACCTGAAGGTCGCGGCCTTCGTGCAGGCGACGCGGCAGCTGGTGGCGGTGGCCTACAAGATGGAGGCGACGGTCGGCGCGACCTGTCGGGCGATCGGGGGCGACCTCGGGATCGACGCGGCGGAGATGGAGGCCCGCGACGACGCGGGCCCGACGCAAGCGGCGTGCGCGGCGGTGCGGGCCCGGATCGACGCGGCGCTGCAGGCTGGGGTCCGCTTCTCGGCCGAGTTCACGCCGCCCGTGTGCGAGGTCGACGCGAAGCGCGAGGCCAGCTGCGACGCGCGCTGCAAGCTGGCGGGCGCGGCGGGCGAGGTCGACGCGGACTGTCGCGGGAGCTGTCAGGCGGGGGTGCAGCTGGCGGCCCGCTGCAGCAAGCCGGCGCTGCGTCTGAGCGTGTCGAGCGAGCTGGCGGAGCTGCAGCGCCTGGCGGCCTCGCTGCAGCGGCGGCTGCCGGCGTTGATCGTGGCGGAGGTCAAGCTGGCGACCCGGGCCGTGGTGGCGCTCGAGCAGGTCGCGACGATCGGGGCCTCCCTCGAGGGCAAGCTCGACGACGCCAGCGCCCACGCGAAGGCGTGTGTCGCGGCGGCATCGGTGGCGGTGGCGACCGCGGGGCTGCGCATCGGCGTCAGCGTGAAGGCGGGGGCGTCGGTGCGTGCGGGCGCCGGGGTGAACACGGACGGTTAGGTGACCTGGCCTTCGGGTCAGGTCATTTGGGCTCGTCGGGCAGGCAGCAGTTCTCCTCGTCCGGGTCGGGGAACTCCTGGTCGAGCTCGCTGGCGCTGCAGCTGACGTCGAAGCTCGCGGCCGGGCCCTGGGCGCTTGGTGCCACCCCGTCCCACGCCGGCGGGATCGGGAGGCCGTCGCAGCGAGTGTAGCCGGGGCCGCCGCTGGACAGGTGCAGGGTCTCGCGCGCCCACACGCCGCCGGCGCGCCAGATCTGCTGGCCGGGGCACAGCGACTTGCCGCGGATCGCCTGGCGGTGGGCGAAGATATGCGAGATCGCTCCGCCGCCGCGCTGCGCCTCGTCGACGATGAAGCGGATCGCGCGGCGCAGGCCGGCGATCATCGCCTCACTGAGCTGCGAGGGCCCGCCGCCGCCGGCCCAGAACGAGGTCGGCACCGACTCGTCGCCGCGGAAGTTGCCGGCGACCTCGATCGCCACCGTGTCGCGATTGAAGGCGTCGGAGGCCCAGATCAGGCTGCGCAGCGGGTGCACCCAGTACACGCGGCCGTCGCTGTGGACGCCGAGGTGGCAGGTCGCGCGCGGCCAGGCGCTGGCGGCGAAGCCGTGAATGCCGGTCTGATGCAGGGTGATGCCGGTGATCTCTCGCCAGCTCCGCAGGCGCTTGCGCTTCTCGATCGGGCTCCTGTCGAGCACGTTGACATCGGGTTGCCATCCGTCCATTGGGGCAGGATAGACATATCGTCTGCGATCGCAACCTTCGTTTTATGCGCGCTTGCGAGCCATCGACCATCCGTGCATTTTCTGCAGCTTCGACGCAAATGGTTCATCGCTCTGCGAGGCCAAGCGCGGGAACTATGCGACCGGACGGCTGGCACGTGACTTGCTGGAGTGGCACCGTGAGGCGGCTTCACCACGATTCGCTGCGCGTGACGCCCGGGCGGGTACACGATTCCAGCGAGGCCAGGCACTACCGCTGCGCATGATTCGGCTGTGAGCGTCGCTCGCAGGGCACAGCGCGCGAACCCATTGGAAAGGTACGAGACGATGACGATCGACGAGGTTCAAAAGCTCATTCAGGGCATCTTCGACAACATCTTCAACTCGGTGACGAGCGCGGAGCCTGGCGGCAAGCCGGTGATGACGGCGGCGACGACCGTGCTGTCGCTGATGAAGCCGGGCATGGCGATCAACTCCGCGGACTTCCGCAATCCGTGGACCCCGGGGAACGTGAACGGCAGCCAGGACGCGGCGATCAACACGGCGCGGCTCGTGGATGTCGCGCCGAAGCTGTCGGCGATCTACACGGACAGCGGCAACACGATCAGCCAGGTCTACAAGCAGATCCTCGACGGCGTGTGCATCCCGGCGCAGGCGCCGAACCCGGCGATCGAGAAGCAGCTGACCGACGCCGACGCGGTGCTGTACCGCACGGTCGACATGATCGACCCGGACACCGGCGAATCGGTGCCCAAGCGCATCGAGACCCAGCTGTACCGCGATTACCTCGACAATTCGGCCGCGTACAACGCCGCGCGGATCGGCTACATCGGCGCGTATCTCGAGGCCCAGAAGACCACCAGCGGCAAGAACACCTGGCCGCTCATCGCCACCACGCTGCAGCTGCCGGTCCGGCAGGCCTACGACCGCTGGCGCTCCGGCGGGGCCGATCGGGTCGAGCAGGCGATGGCGATCATCAACACGTCCTCGCAGAACGCGCTGCAAAAGGCCTTCGATCAGGCCAAGAAGACCTTCGAGGGCTACGGCGTGGCGCTCGACGATTCGGGCACGGGATTGTCGACGCCGATCCAGCGCAGCTCGCTGCTGCCGTCGAATTGGCACAGCACCAGCTCGACCGGCTGGACCTCCTACGACTCGGCCGCGAGCACGGCGGCGACCAGCAACACCTCGGACTACAAGTCCTACGGCGGCTCGGCGGGCTTCAGCCTCGGGCTGTTTAGCATCGGCGGCTCGGCCGGGCACACCAGCCAGAGCCAGCACGCGAGCGCCGAGACCACGAACCTGCGCATCAGCTTCAGCTACACGCTGGTGACGATCCGCCGGCCGTGGTTGACCTTCAACCTGCTCGGGACCAAGGGCTGGAACCTCGGCAATCTGTACTCTCGGGGCCAGATCTCGAGCGGCGGCAAGGCCAACCAGGGGAGCTCGGTCATGCCGCTGCTGCCGACCTCGTTCGTCGTGGTGAAGGATGTCGTGATCTCGGCCTCGTGGTCCAAGTCGGACCTGGACATGATCAAGAGCAAGACCTCGGGCGGCGGCGGGTTTGCGATCGGGCCGTTCTCGATCGGGGGCACCTACGCGAGCTCGCACTCGAAGGAGACCTACACCTCGGCGTTCACCGGCGGGACCATCCGGGTCCCGGGGGTGCAGATCATCGGGGTCATCAGCCAGATCGTCCCGCTGGACCCGCCCGCCTGACGCGGGTGATGCAGCGAGGCAGCGTGCCGGCAGGCCTCATGGAGGGCTGCCGGCGCACCGGGAAGTGCTCTATTGCGATTGCGAGTGAGGCGCGCCATGGCGAACACGACAGACTTCATCAGCGCTGTATACGACCAGCTGGCCAAGTTTCTCAGCGTCGATGCGGGTTCCACGAATTTCTTGCAGATGGCGTGGCCCGGCTATTCGCTGAGCCCCACGGACTTCCGGCGGGCGGACGCCCCGAACGGGCCCTACGACCCCGACGTGGCCAAGGAGGCGCTCTCGCACCTGGCGAACATCGTGCCGGCGTTCAGCAAGGCGCGCTTCGAGAACTCGGGTTATGAGGTGGACGACCTGTACGAGATCGTGCTGACCAGCGCGATCCCGATGGGGGCCACCCAGGACACCGTCGCGGCCAACCCGATCTATCGCCTGTTCTCGGACGCCCAGTACGAGTTCACGACGGCCAGGCGCGGGGTCCACGACGACCCGAACGCATATTATTACCCGTGCTCGGCCACGCCGAGCAACTGGTACGATGAGTCCGCCGCGCAGGGCTGGACCACGATCAATCTCAGTCAGTCGGACGTGAAGCCGGCGAGCGACGCGGGGTCGTCGTTCGGGAAGTCGGGCGGCCTCGAGATGGCCCGCGCCGCGGTCTGGCGGCTGAAGCCGAGCGTCGCGGACAGCGTGGTGCTGCGCAAGAATCTGGACAGCGTGCTCGGCAAGGCCGGCGTATTCAGGCGCGGGGTGAAGGTGCCGGGGCCCGCAGCGGCGCCGGTGCCCGCCGCGGCGCCAGGGCCCGCCGCGCCGGTGATGCTGAAGCGGGGGCTCGATCCGGGCCTGGTGGGCGCGCTCAAGCGCGGCGCCCCCGGGGTCGCGGCGCCGACCTTGCACCCGGACCTCGCGCGCAGCCTGTTCACGCGGGCGAGCGGGCCGACGCCGGTGCTGAAGCGCGGCGCGGTCGACGTGGGCCGCGTCGACCTGCAGCGGCGCGACCTCGGTATCGCCGATCTGGCGAGTCGCTTCGCCCTGAAGGCCGCGCTCGACCGGCAATTGCCGAGCAAGCCGCCGTCGCCGGCGACGGACGGGTTTAGCATCTCGTTTCGCCTGTGCCGGGTGAACCTCGATCGCCCGTGGCTCAAGCTGGCGCTGCTCAGCACCAAGAACTGGTGGATGTTCGATACGCCGGGCGGCGAGTATTCGAGCGGGTCGGCCGACAGCAACCCGGGCATGTTCCCGATGCTGACGACCTCCTTCATCGTGATCCGCGACCTGAAGATCACCGCGAATTGGTCGCAGGAGGACCGGGCCAACCTCGGCAACGCGGCCGGGTTCGGGTGCTTCGACCTCCGCGACGGGACCGTGAACAACAACACGATCGAGGTGAAGGGGCTGCAGATCATCGCCTGGATCTCCAGGCTGATGCCGAAGCTCCCGCCCCTGTCGCCGCCGTGATCGCAGCGAGGGCTTGATATGCAGGATGAGGCGCAACGGGCCGCGGCGGAGGCGCTGCTGTATCGCACGGTCGAGACGGTCGACCCGGCGACGGGCGCGACGCTGCGGCGGCGGGTGCCGACCCCGCTCTACCGCGAGGTGCGCGAGCGACGTGCCGAGTACGAGGCCGCCAGGGCGGCCTATGAGGCGGCGCATCAGGAGGCGCAGAGGACCGCGAGCGGCCGCGGCAGCTGGCCGATGCTCGGTCCGGCGCTGCAGCTGCCGGTCAAGCAGGCGCACGACCGCTGGCGCGCCGCCGGGGCGGAGAAGATCGAGCGGGCCGAGGCGCTGCTGGGGCCGGGCCTGGACGCGGATCCGCAGGGATCGACGTGATGTGGCCATTTCGCCGGGGGATCGCATGAGATATCGACGACTCGCAATGTTGGTGGCCATGGGCACTATCCTCGGCGCATGCAACGGCTCTGGTTCGACCACCAGCGAGGGTTCGTCGAGCGGCGGTCCGGGCGGGACGACCGAGGTCGTGCCGACGAGCGGCGTCACGGAGGCCGCGACCACCGCGGAGCCGACGAGCGCCGGGTCGTCGACGAGCTCGGGGTCCGCGACGAGCGAGCCCGCGACCACGACCGGGGGCATGGCGGTGACGCGGCGGGTCTTCATCACCGCGGCGACCTTCCACGGCGACCTCAAGACGCAGGGTGCGGGCAGCGACGGCGTCGACGGTGCCGACCGCCTGTGCGCGGCCGCTGCGGCGGGGGCCGGCCTGGATGGCAGCTGGGTCGCGTGGGTCTCGTCGTCGAGCGTCGACGCATTGTCACGCCTCGCCGCCGATGGACGCTGGGTGTTGCTCGACGGGAGCACCGAGGTGTTCCCCGCGCGGGGGGCGATCCAGTTCGGGCCGGAGCACGCGATCGACATGGCCGAGACTGGCGCCACGCTGCCCGGCGGCGAGACGATATGGACCAACACCGATAGCTTCGGCAAGAACTCCACGGACGGGCAAAACAACGCCTGCGACGACTGGAGCGGGCAGACCGGGCTCGCCGCGGTGGGGGTGCTGTTCGACCCGGACTTCGGCGGCGCGGGGCTGTCGTGGACCGACACCAAGCAGCCCCAGGCCTGCGGCGGCGTGCACCACCTGTATTGTTTCGAGGGCTGAGGCGAGCGGCTTAGAACACCTGGCCGATGTCGACGTAGAAGCCGGGGGTGCGCTCGGTGGGCGAGTAGGCGCCATCGAAGCGGATGACCAGGGTCTCGCCCCAGCGCACGCGCAGGCCGCCGCCGGTGCCGACCTTGAAGGTGCCGCCGTCGACGCTCTGGCCGGCGAGCTCGGTGCCGCGGAGGTCGGCCCAGATCCGTGCGGCGTCGAGGAAGCCGACGGCGCCGACGAGGAAGCGGCTCTTGCCGACGTTGAAGCGCCAGAACATGCTGCGCAGCTCGAGGTTCTGGATGAGCTTGACCTTGCCGGAGTAGCGCTGGCGCGGGACGCCGCGCAGCGACCAGCCGCCGCCGGGGCCGTCGCGCGGCTGCAGGGCGCCGAAGCGGGTGAGCTCGTAGAAGGGCGCGTCGCCGAGGATCACGTCGGCGACGCCGCGGATCGCGAACGACAGGTACTCGCCGACGATCGCCTTGTACCACGCGGTGTTGAGGGCGAAGGCGGCGTAGCGCAGGTCCTGCTGGACGCCGGGCGAGCTGCGGACGGACAGCTCGGTGAAGGTGCCGCGGGTCGGGGTGAACTCGTGGTCGCGGGTGTCGAAGAGGAGGCCGAGGTTCAGGACCATGAGCAGCGCCGGGTCGGTGCCGCGCAGCAGCTTGCCGAGGGTCTGGGCGTCCTTGCTGCCGTCGTCCAGGGAGGCGATGTCTTGCTCGAGCTTGCTGCCGGGGTAGGGGCGGACGATGTTGTAGGTGGTGTTGAGGCCGACGAGGGCCTCGATGCGCTTGCGCTGCGCGGGGGTGGAGCGGTCCCACAGGCGGACGCGGGTGTTGACGAGGAGCAGCGGGTAGATGTGATCGAAGGAGTGGAAGCGGTGGGCGGCCTGGTAGGCGGCGAGGTCCTCGTCGGGGTCGATGCTCTCCCACGGCTTGTCGAACTTGGAGTCGTTGCCGAAGCCGTAGTAGCCGGTGTTGGCGAACTTGCGGAAGCCGACGCGGGCGGTGATCCGCAGGCGGTTCTCCAGCAGGCCGGGGAAGTCCATGTTGAGGTAGTCGTCGTGGAAGGGGAACTCGGCGCCCTTGCCGGGGGCGCGTTTGACGGTGGCGTAGGCTTGCAGCTCGAGGCGCCACTTGTAGGGGCGGTAGCCGGTGGCGAAGCGGGCCACGCTGGCGATCGCGCCGAAGCCGAAGCCGAGGTCGGTGTCGTAGTTGATCGCCGGCAGGGCGCCGAACTCGGTGCGGTTGGGGTTTTGCGGGCCGGTGTCCTTCTTCTTGCGCTTCGCCGCCGCGTCGCCGGCGAGCAGGCACAGGCAGGCGAGCACCAGCACGGCGAGCGCGCGGGTGGTCGATCGATGACGATGCACGGTGCGGGGAGGCATGGACGTCGCGGGTGACATGGGCGGCGGTCGTGGTAGGGTGGCGAGGTGTCGGTTCCGCCGCTGCGCCGCGCCCTCTGCCTCGCGTACGGGGCTGGTTCGATCGGCGCGGGGATCTTCAGCACGATCCCCGGGTTGTTGTTGCTGTTTTATCTCACCGACACCCTCGCGGTCCCGGCCGGACTCGCGGGGCTGGCGATCTTGATCCCGAAGCTGTGGGACATCGTCACCGACCCGATCGTCGGGGCGTGGTCGGACCGCACGCGCTCGCGCTGGGGTCGGCGGCGGCCCTTCCTGCTGGCGGGCGCGCTGCTGCTGCCGCCCTGCTTCATGGCCCTGTTCATGGCCCCGGTCGGCGACCCGGTGGTCAGCTTCTTTTGGGTGCTGCTGGCCTTCTGCGCGGCGGCGGGGGCCTTCACCCTGTTCCAGGTGCCGTACGCGACGATGCCGGCGGAGATGACGGCCGACTATCACGAGCGCACCACGCTGGTCGCGTATCGCATGGCCTTCGTCACGGTCGGGGTGCTCGCGGGTGGGGCCCTCGCGCCGGAGCTGATCGAGATGGGCGGCGGGGGTGCGGCCGGCTACGCGCAGATGGCGATCGTGCTCGCGCTGATCACCATGGTAGCGATGCTCACGGCCTTCTTCGGCACCCGCGGTGCGGTCCAGACCGAGGCGGTGGCCAGCAGCCTCGGGCTGCGCGCGCAGCTCGGAGTGGCCCTCGCGTATCTGCCGTTTCGCCGCCTGCTCACCGCCTACGCGCTGCAGTGCGTCGCGCTCGGGACGGTGCTCGCGGCGGTGCCCTACTTCGTGCGCTACACGCTGCAGGCCGGCAGCGGCGGCCTGACCCTGCTGTTCGTGTGCCTGGTCGCGCCGGCGATCGTGACGATGCCGGTGTGGACGGCGGTGTCGCGGCGGCACGGCAAGCGGGTCGCGTACATCGCGGCCGCGGTGATCTTCGCGGTGATGGCGGCGAGCCTGATGCTGGCCGGTCCCGGTCCGCTGTGGCGGGTCGGCGTGCAGGTCGGGCTGCTGGGGATCGGCTTCGCGGGGCTGCAGGTGTTCCCGTTCGCGATGCTGCCCGAGTTGATCGACGCCGATGCGCACGCGACCGGGCTGCGGCGCGAGGGCGTGTTCACGGCGCTGTGGTTCGTCGGCGAGAAGGGTGGCTTCGCCGCGGGCGCCTGGCTGGTCAGCGGGATCCTGGCGGCGACTGGCTTCATCGAGCGGCGGGCCGGCGAGCTGGTGGTCCAGCCCGAGGCCGCGCTGCTCGGGGTGCACCTGGCCACCGCGCTGGCGCCGGCGCTGCTCGCTGCGATCAGCGTGCCGCTCTTGCTTCGTCACCGCGAACCCGATCGCAAGCTGCCCACATTATCGTGATTGCCCCACCGTGATTGCCCCGAAACGAGACGAGCACAGCATGACATTGCCAGAGACAGGATGGTCCCGGGACCAGATCTTCGCCGCCCTCACCGAGATGAAGGCGCACGACCTCGCCACCGAGGGCGGGGCCGCGTTCGCGTACGTGTACGACTCGGGCGAGCGGGCGGCCGCCGCGTTGGCGTCGCAGGCGTACAGCATGTTCCTCGGGGCCAACGGGCTCGACCCGACGGCCTTCCCGAGCCTGCTGCGGATGGAGAACGAGATCGTGGGCTGGTGCGCGGCGCACCTCGGGGGCGGCCCGGAGGCGTCGGGGAGCTTCACCAGCGGAGGCACGGAGAGCCTGATCCTCGCGGTGAAGACGGCGCGCGACTGGGCCCGGGTGCACCGGCCGGAGATCACGAGGCCGGAGATGGTGGTGCCGGTGACGGCCCACGCGTCGCTGCACAAGGCGGCGCACTACCTGGGCGTCACGCTGGTCCCGTGCCCGGTCGACCCGCGCAGCTTCAAAGTGGACGTCGCGGCGATGCGGGCGGCGATCACGGCGAACACGATCCTGCTGACGGCGTCGGCGGCGAGCTACGCCCACGGGGTCATCGATCCGATCGCGGAGATCGGGGCGCTGGCGCTGGAGCGGGGGTTGTTGTTTCACGTCGATGGTTGCATCGGCGCTTTCCTGCTGCCGTACTTTCGCCGGCTCGGCGCGGCGGTGCCGGCCTTTGATCTGTCGGTCGCGGGGGTCAGCTCGATCTCGATGGACCTGCACAAATACGGCTATGCGCCGAAGGGTGCGTCGGTGATCGTGTACCGCGACAAGCAGCTGCGGCGGCACCAGCTGTATGCGTGCGCCGACTGGACCGGCTACGCGGTGATCAACTCGACGGTGCAGAGCACCAAGTCGGGCGGGCCGCTGGCGGCCGCGTGGACGCTGCTGCACGCGCTCGGCGACGCGGGGTATCTCGAGCTGGCGCGGCGCACTCTGGCGGCGACGCAGGCGATCGTCGCCGGGGTGCGGGCGATCCCCGGGCTGCGGGTGCTCGGCGAGCCGGAGATGAGCCTGCTCGCGTTCACCAGCGATTCGGGCGGGCTGTTCCTGTTCGCGGTGGCCGACGCGATGGCGCGGCGCGGCTGGCTGGTGCAGCCGCAGCTGCACGGGCACGGGGCGCCGGCGAGCCTGCACCTCACGATCTCGGCCGGGCACCTGGCGGTGGTCGATCGCTTTCTGGTCGACCTGCGGGCGTCGGTGGCGGAGGTCGAGGCGGCTGGCGCCGACCCGGCGACGGCGATGCTGCTGCAGGCGGCGGGCGGCCTCGACTTCGCCAGCCTCGGCGACGAGGGCTTCACGCAGGCGCTCGCGCTGGTCGGCGTGCAGGGTGGGCAGCTGCCCGAGCGCATGGCGCCGATCCACGCGCTGCTCGACGCCTTGCCGGCGGCGGTGCGCGAGGCGGCCTTGCTGGCCTTCCTGAACGACCTGTACACCGCGCATGCGCCGTCGGTCGCTCCGCCAGGTCACGCCGCTTCGGCGGGGTCGAAGTAGACGCCTCGCAGCCAGCGCGCGCCGGTGAAGCCGGTGCGCGCGTGGAGGGTGCGGTGATTGTCGTAGAGCAGCCAGTCGCCGGGCGCGAGCAGGGCCCGGTAGTGATGCTGTGGGTCGCGAAGCAGGCGGATGAAGTGGTCGTGGGCGCGATAGAAGTCGAGGGTACGGGCGAAGGGCAGGGCGTGTGGGGCGTAGGTGAAGTAGGAGCTGCGCACGAGGAAGTCGTCGTCGCCGCGGCGGGCGACCAGCGGGGTGACGAGCTCGCGCTGGAACTGTTGCTGCTTGCGTGAGATCTTGACCGGCACGGTGGCGAGGATGTCGGCGGCGTGGGCGTCGATCGACTCGAGGTGACGGAAGGCGGCGCGGGCGTCGGCGAGGAGGTTGACGCCGCCCTCGTCGGCGCAGCGGATGCCCTGCAGGAGCTGGTAGCGCGGCGGGTGCTCGAGGAAGGGCTGGTCGGTGTGCAGGCCGATCGGCGCGTCGGTGTAGCCGAGCTGGTCGGTGTTTTGGTTGGTGCTGTTGTCGGTGCGCAGGTCCTCGATACGGCCGAAGTGGGTGCCGATGACGCGGAGGCCGGCGGCCTCGAAGGCGGCGATCAGTGGTTCGGTGGCGTCCTCGGGGGCGCGGCGATCGTCGGGGTCGCGGCGCACGACGGCGGCGCCGTGCTGGCGCACGCGGGCGAGGGCGGCGTGGACCTGTTCGGTGAGGGAGAGGCCGTGGGCCGCGACGGAGATCTGGGCGAGGTCGGCGGCGGGCGGGGGGACCTCGACGCGGTTGCGGGCGTAGGCGTGGGCTCGCAGCCAGGCCAGCGGGTAGCGGCTGGCGTGGTCGTCCGACCACTCGATCTCGAGGGCGTCATCGACGATCGCGGCGCGGCGCGGAGCGATGTCGTCGGGGAGCTCGGAGGAGCAGCGGGTGCGCTCGCCGGTGATCGGGTGGCGCTCGCGGTCGCAGTGGTGGCGCAGCCAGCGGTGGTGGAAGTCGGCGTGCTCGCCGGCCCCGAGCGGCACGCGGAGCCACTCGCGGTGCAGCGCCAGGCCGGGCTCGGGGGTGTTCGGCATGATGGAGGGAGTGTCAGAATAATGAATGGCGGCGTCAAGAGGGTCGTTAGGGAGGCCGCCCGGGGGCCGGCGCCCCCCGCCCCCCCCCCGGGGGGGGGCGCCCCCCACGGTCGACGAGCGCCAGATCAGCCGTCGTCGCGCCAGGGCTGCACCTCGAAGCCCCCGGCGACCAGCCTGACGTAGTGGAGCTCGTCGAAGCCCTCGTCGAGGCGTGGCACTTCGAGGCGGGCGTAGGTGCCGTGGAGGCCGCGCTGCGGGACCTGCTCGTTGGCCTCGCGCGCCTCGTTGCGGACGATGGCGTCGGCGATCTTCGACTCGAAGTAATAGCCGATGACGCGAAAGCCGGCGCTGCGGGCCGCGACGATGTAGGGCTGACGGTCGCGCCGCGTCGGGCTGGTGTTGTCGACGACGAAGGGCTGCCCGGCCTCGAGGCAGGCGCGCAGGAGCAGGGCCTCGCGGTGGCGCGTGCCCAGCATGTCGAGGTTGATGCGGACGTGGGTGCCAAACAGGCGCTGCTTGCAAAAGCTGCTCTTGCCGGTGGCCTGGATGCCGCAGAGGAGGATCGCTTCCACCGGGGCACGATACCCTGCCCGGGCGGCGGGCGGGGCAGGTTCACGGGAGTGTGCACAAACCGAGGTCGGCGAGGCCGGGCGGGGCGTCGCGTGGGGCGGCGTAGTAGGGGACGCAGAGCTGGTCGCCGGGGCCGGGTGGGCAGCTGGCGGGGTCGCCGAGATCGCAGTAGGCCGCGCAGCAGCCGTTCGGGTGGTCGCAGCCGAACACGCGCTCGGTCGGTGCGCACAGGGCCGGACCGCTGCAGTCACGGTGGTCGTCGCAGGGCTCGCCCGGGGCGGCGGCGTCGAGGTTGCCGCGCAGGACGCAGCCGAAGCCGACGCTGGCCGGGGCGCAGGCCATCACGCTGACGCCGGCGCCCGCGTCGGGGCAGTCGTAGGCGAGGGGGTCGCAGGGCGGGACGCAGAGGGCGATCGGCCACAGGTGGTCGATGTTGGCGCAGACCAGGGCCGGGTCGGCGCAGGTCGGTGCATTCGCCGGGCCGGCGCAGAATGGGAGGCAGGCGCCCTCGCCGGTGCCGAATTGTACGCACATACTGGCGGGGTCGCAGGTGTCCTGGCCGTCCGCGCCGGTGAAGCACAGCGCGCCTGGCGGGGCGCCGGCGCCGGCGTTGTCGGGGACGCAGGCGGTGCCGATATAGGGGGTATCGAGGCCGGGCTTGATGCCGGTGCACTTCTGTCCCTTGGGACAGTTTTGTAGCCGGGTGTCGCAGATGGGCGGGCAGGTCTCGGGGTCCTGGCAGGGCGCGCCGGTGGTCTCGCTGGTGGCGGTGGTCGTGGCGGTGGTTTCCCCGGTGGCGGTGGTCGTGGGGGTGCTGGTGGCGGCTTCGCTGCTGGGGTCTGTCGCGCTGGTGGCGAGGCCCTGGGTGGTCGCGGCGCTGGACTCGCTGGTGGCGGTCTCGCTGGCGGCCTGGGGCGCGCAGGCGAGGGCCAGCAGGAGCAGTGGTGCGGCGGTGCGGGTCACGGGGCGAGTGTACATGGATACGGCTGGGCGCGTGGCGGGCTGTCGCAAGGGACAGGTGCTGTCGCAAACGCAAGGATCGACCGGGTTGGCGCGTGACAGGTGGCGCGGGGCGAGGGACAATGTGGGCATGATCGACGCCGACGAGACACTCGAGACCCTGGCGCGGCGGGCCGTGGTGCTGGGCCAGCGGGAGGCCCTGCTGTCGCGGGTGCTGTCGCTGGCGGAGGCGGTCGCGCGGGCGCACGCGCTGGGGCTGGTGCACGCCGAGCTGCGACCGGAGTTGGTGAGGGTCGGGGCCTTCGGGGTGGTGCTCGACTGGGGCTGCGCGCGCGAGCTCGGCGGGCTGTACGACGATCGGCCGTGGCCCGAGCTGCGGCGCGGGGAGCTCGCGCGGGACGTGGCCTTCATGGCGCCGGAGCAGGTCACGGGTGGTCGCATCGACGCGCGCGTCGACGTGTATGCGATCGCGGCGGTGGCCTATCGTGTGTTGGCCGGGGAGCCGCCCTACGCGCACGAAGCAGCAGTGACGCGGCGACACGCGCTGATGGCCGGGCCGCCGGTGCCGCTGGCGCGGCGGGTGCCCGGGCTCGCGCGGGTGACCGCGTTGATCGACCGGGCGATGGCGCGGTCACCCCACGAGCGCCCGCAGGACGCGGGCGTGCTGGTGTACGCGCTGCGTGAGGTCGGGATCGGGTGAACGCGAGGTGGCCCCGCCTCAGTAGGCCTTGGCGATGAGGACGCGCTGGGGGCTCGGCTTGCCGGTGAGGATGCACGCGCCGGGCTCGGGCGCGGGGCCCTGACCGGGGAGCGGGATGCAGCGGATCGTGGCCCGGGTCTGCTCCTTGATCTTCGCCTCGGTCTCGCGGGTGCCGTCCCAGTGACACCAGGCGAAGCTGCTCTGCTCGCCGGCGAAGGTGCGGAGGAACTCGTCCCAGGTGTTGAGCTCGACGCTGCGGGCGAGCGTGCGCTGGCGGGCGGCGGCGAGGAGGGCGTCCTGGAACTTGGTCAGGCGCTCGCGGACGGTGGCGAGGAACTGGGCGGTGGGGATGAATTCCTTGCCCTTCCCGGCCTCGCTGTCGACCCGCATCTTGACGCAGACTTGGTCCTTCTCGAGGTCCTTGGGGCCGAGCTCGACGCGGACGGGCACGCCCTTGCGCTCCCAGTCGTAGAACTTGGCGCCGGGCTTCATGTCGCGGTCGTCGACGACGACCTCGAGGAAGTCGCGGTAGCGGGCGCGGGGCGGGGCGATGTCGATGTCGACCAGCTGGTCGCGCAGCTTGGCGCAGGCGGCGAGCACGCGGCTGCGCTCGTCGTCGCCGCGGAAGATCGGGACGATGACGATGTGGATCGGTGCGAGGCGCGGGGGCAGGACCAGGCCGGCGTCGTCCGAGTGGGTCATGATGAGGCCGCCGATCAGGCGCGTGCTCACGCCCCACGAGGTCTGCCACACGTAGTCGCGGGCGCCGGACTGGGTCTGGAACATGACGTTGAAGGCGCGGCCGAAGTTCTGCCCGAGGTCGTGGCTGGTGCCGGCCTGCAGGGCCTTGCCGTCCTGCATCATCGCCTCGATGCAGGTGCTCTGGAGGGCGCCGGCGAACTTCTCGCTGTCCGTCTTCACGCCGCGGATCACCGGCATCGCCATGACCTCCTCGGCGAAGTCGCCGTAGACGCCGAGCATGCGCCGGACCTCCTCCTGCGCCTCCTCGTGGCTGGCGTGGGCGGTGTGCCCCTCCTGCCACAGGAACTCGGTGGTGCGCAGGAACATGCGGGTGCGCTTCTCCCAGCGCATCACGTTGGCCCACTGATTAATCAACAGCGGGAGGTCGCGGTAGCTGTCGACCCAGTGCGAGAAGAAGTAGCCGATGACGGTCTCGCTGGTCGGGCGGATGACGTAGGGCTCGTCGAGCGCCTCGCCGCCGGCGTGGGTGACGACGGCGAGCTCGGGGGCGAAGCCCTCGACGTGCTCGGCCTCCTTGGTGATGAAGCTCTGGGGGATGAGCAGCGGGAAGTAGGCGTTCTTGTGGCCGGTAGCCTTGAAGCGACCGTCGAGCTCGCGCTGGATCTTCTCCCACACGGCGTAGCCGTGCGGCTTGATGACCATGCAGCCCTTGACCACCTTGGCCGGCTCGGCCATCTCGGCCTCGCGGATGACGTCCTGGTACCACTGGGGGTAGTCGTCGGCCCGCAGGGTGATCTTTCCACCCGCCTTGCCGATGTGCTCCTCGTGCTCGCTGCTGGCCTTGGGCTTCATGCCGCGCGAGGATGCCGAGGCCGCGGCGGGCAGGCAAGGGCCGCCGGAGTGCGTGGACACAAGTCAGGCGGGCGGTGGTTGGGCCTGCCCACACGCCGATCGGAGTTGCCAGTCGTGGATCACGGTGGCGAAGAAACACCGTCCTTCAGGGAGTCCGTCGGCTTGCTTGACGTGGGGCTGGCAGCGAGCGGACAGTCGGTCGCGTGACGAAGACGCGGGCTGTGCTCTGGGCGCTGACCTTCTCGAGGTCTCTGATGCCATACCCCCGCTCCCTCTTCATCTCGCTCGGCTGGCTCCTGCTGACCATCGCCTGTCAGCAGGGCGGCGACGTCGGGACCGCGGAGCCGGCACCCGAGACGGCGAGCACCTCGTCGTCGAGCACCGGCATCGATGCGCCGGACATTCCGACCACTGGCGCATCGAGCCCCGTCACGACCGACTCGACGAGCACTACCATCGGAGACGCAAGCACCTCGACAGGCGTGTGCGGCGATGGAGTGGTCGAGGGTGACGAGACTTGCGATGACGGGAACGCGATGCCTGGCGATGGCTGCCAGGAGTGCGAGAGGGATTCCACTGTCTTCATTACCAGCGAGGTGTACCAGGGCTTCGCGCTGGGCGGACTCTATGGAGCCGATCAACGCTGTCAGAGCCTCGCCGCCAAGGCCGGACTTCAGCATTTTCTGACCTTCAAAGCGTGGTTGAGCACACCGAGCATGTCCGTCGCAGACCGCTTCCGGCACTCGCGCGGGCGCTACGTTCTGGTCAATGGGCTCGTGGTAGCGGGACTGGGCTGAGCGTGAATACTGACGCCGCGTGGTCATTCTTCGAGCATGGACCCTGTGGGTCCGAACTCCGGCTGTATTGCGTGGAGCAGTAGGGCAGATATCACGTGTGAGAAGCCAGCACGTTCCGACACCGCAGCTCGGCAGCGCGGCGCAGCCGCGCTGCGATCATTCGCCCGTCGCTCGCCGGTGCGGGTGATCGGCGAAGCTGCGCAGGACGAAGCGCCGCTGCAACGGCTGGGTCGGGCGCGCGGGGTGCCCGGCGCGCTTCCTGAGCGCCTCGAGCTCCGGGCGCAGCGCGGACAGCGGGGTGCGCAGGACGACCCAGCTGACCTGCTCGGCGAAGGCCGGCGTGGTCAGGGAGCCCTCATAACGGAAGAAGCCGCGGTCCTCCGGGATGCACAGGTTCGGGTCGAGCGCGACCGGCGAGCCCGGCCCGCTGTCGCGATGCTTCATGAAGTGCTGCAAGATCGGCGCGCTCGCGCTCGCGTGCTCCTGCACGAACACGGCGACCACCACCGCGGTCGAGCCCCACACCGGCCGGGAGATCTTGTGGACGAGGTGGAGCTCCATCGGGTAGCTGCTGCCGTCGATCTGATGCTCACTTGGCGCGTGCAGGTGGATCCTCAGCAGCGGGCAGCGCTGGTCGGCGAATTCGAGGTGAGCGACCGAGCCCGGCAGGAGATCGAAGCTGTGGCCCGGGTCGTGACCGGGGTCGCCGAAGACGCCGTGGACCTCGTCCGCGTAATCGAAGCGCAGCGGGCGTAGGCCCTTCGTATAGATTGAATCGTTGATGTCGATCGGCGATTGCTGGGCCCAGTAGGCGCCGCGTTGGGGCTCGGGATCTGTCATACACCTCCAACCCGGCAGGCTACCGCGCCGACGCTTTGTCCACAAGGGCGGCCCGGCTCCGCTCAGGCGGGCCGCCAGCCCGCGGCCTCGGCCTCGGCGAGCGCCGCCGCGGGGGTCGTGGCCGCGATCGCGGGTCGGTCCGCCCAGCGGGCCACCCGCGCCGCGACCCGCGGGTAGGCGTCCAGGCCGGTCACGAGCGCGTAGTGCTCGAGGTGCTGCCACAGGCAGATCGTGACGATATCGCCGTAGTCAAGCCCGTCCGCCTCCGGATCGGTGTGGGCCTCGAGCCAGGCCAGCCCCTGGTCGATCGCGGCCCGCAACTTGCGGAAGTAGGCCACGCCGTCCAGGTCCGCGAGCCCGCCCCGCCGCGCCAGCAGCAGCACGACCTCGTTGCTCATGACGCCGTTGACGACCGCGAGGCGGTTCAGGGCCAGGACGCGCTCGCTGCAGACGCCCAAACAATCCGCCGGGTCGTACTGGCGGACCAGGTACCGCGCGATATGGTCGGACTCGATCAACATGTGCGCCCCGTGGACCAGGGTCGGCACGCGCATCAGCGGGTTGCCGCCGTACACGGCCGTCGTCGTGGCGAGCACGCCGGGCCCGCGCACGAACTCATACGCGACCCCGAGCTCGGCGAGGACGATGCGGACCTTGCGCGTGAAGTGGGAGAGCGGCGTTCCGTGCAGTCGAGGCGTGTCCATGGCTCCCGCCACCATACCTCGAGCGCCGCCGCCGTGAACCGTGAGTTTTATGGCGCCCACTCGCCGCGGCGATATGCCAATCGCCGTACACAACGCATAATATATCATGCGTTTATATTGACAGCATCGCGGGCCCGGGCAAGGCTCGGGGGGTATCGGGGCGATGGAGCGGCCGGGTGAGCCGAGGAGGCATCACGCGGGGTGGAGCGTGATGTCGGTGATCTCGGCGGGCACGCCGAGGCGCATGGGTGGGCCCCAGTAGCCGGTGCCGGTGCTGACGTAGATGCTCATGTCGCGCAGGCGGTGGAGGCCGGCGACGTATGGTTGTTGGAGGCCGACGAGGAGGTTGAAGGGGAAGATCTGGCCGCCGTGGGTGTGGCCGGAGAGTTGGAGGTCGACGCCGTGGTCGGCGGCTGCGTCGGCGCCTCTGGGCTGGTGGGCGAGGAGGATGAGCGGGCGCTTGGGGTCGCGGCCGGCGAGGGCGCGCGGGAGGTCGCTGCCGTGCCCGGCGGCGAAGCTGCGGCCGGTGGGGTCGTCGATGCCGGCGAGGTCGATGTGGTGGCCGTCCTGCTCGAGGGTGACTCGCTCGTTGCGCAGGACGGTGACGCCGAGGCTGCGGAGGTGGGCGATCCACGCGTCGGCGCCGGAGAAGTATTCGTGGTTGCCGGTGACGAAGAAGACGCCGTGGCGGGCGCGGAGCTTGGCGAGCGGGGTGACGAAGTGGCCGAGCTTGGCGACGCTGCCGTCGACGAGGTCGCCGGTGATGGCGATGAGGTCGGGCTGCAGCGCGTTGGTGCGGGCGACCAGCTGGTCGATGAAGGCGCGGCCGATGGTGGGGCCGACGTGGATGTCGCTGAGCTGGACGATGCGAAAGCCGTGGAAGTTGGCGGGGAGGTCGGTGATGGCGATCTGCACCGGCTTGACGGCGACCGGGCGCATCGCGCTGTAGAAGCCCCAGGTGGCCATGCCGAGGCCGCCGAGGCCGACCGCGCCGGCGAACAGGCGGGCGATGAGGAGGCGGCGCGCGGGGTCCGGGGGTGCGCCGCCGATGTGGTCGATCAGCGAGGCCACGCCGCGCATGAGGTCGGCGGGGATCAGCAGCACGAACAGGAAGAACATCAGGCCCATCCAGCTAAACAGCACCCACATGATCGGGCTCGTGACGCGGTGCGGGAGCAGGCGGGTGAGCATGAGGCCAAGGGGCATGAGCACGGCGAGGGCGATGACGGCGACGCTGAGCCAGGTGTGCCACGGCGCAGGCCAGGCGACGTCGCGGACCAGGCGGGCCCACAGGTAGTAATGGATCCCCGCGGTGACGCTGAGGACGACGCTGAGGAAGATCGCCAGGCGGGTCACCGACATGCGGGCGCAGGTCTATCGCGTTTCGCGGTGCGGCTGACGGTTTGCGGGCGGGGAGGGGTGCGCGGGCGTGGCGATGCGGGGATCGGGTGCGGGACGGGTGACGCGGGCTCGTGGGTGCGCGGGCGTGGCGATGCGGGGATCGGGTGCGGGACGGGTGATGCTGGCTTGTGGGTGCGCGGGTTTATTCGGCGAGCGCGAGCACGAACTTGAGATAGCGGCCCTCGGGGAAGTGCAGCGGGGTCGGGTGGTCGGCGGGTTCCTGGCGGATCTCGAGGACCCGGAGGGCGCGGCGGGCTGTGCGGGCGGACTCGCGGAGGATCTGCAGGAAGAGGTCCATGGGCACGTGGCTCGAGCACGAGGCGCAGGCGACCAGGCCGCCGGGGCGGACCTGGCGGATCGCGGCGGCGTTGAGCTTGGTGTAGGCGGCCTCGGCGGCGCGCAGGGCCTGCTTGCGCGGGGCGAAGGAGGGCGGGTCGACGATCACGAGGTCGAACAGCTCGCGGGCGGCGGCGCAGGCGGCGAGGTGCTCGAAGGCGTCCGCGGTGACGAAGCTGTGGGCGGTGGGGTCGAGGTCGTTGGCGCTGAAGTTGTGGCGGGCGCCGTCGACGGCGCCGCGGGCGAGGTCGACGCTGGTGACCTGGGTGGCGCCGCCGAGGGCGGCGGCGAGGGAGAAGCCGCCGGTGTAGGAGAACAGGTTGAGGACGCGGCGGTCGCGGGCGACCTGGCGGACCAGGGCCCGGTTCTCGCGCTGGTCGAGGAAGAGGCCGGTTTTTTGGCCGCGGCGGACGTCGACCGCGAGGCGCATGCCGTGTTCGCGGACGAGGATGTGCTCGGGGGGGGCGTCGCCGCGGAGGTTGCGGGCGGGCTCGGGTTCGCCGCTGATGCCCTTGAAGAAGATGCCGCGGGGTCGGACGTGGTGTTCGAGGGCGTCGCAGAGCTGCTCGAGGTGGGGCAGCCAGGCGGGGGTGTCGAGCTTGAGGACGAGGAAGCCGGCGTAGTGGTCGACGACGACGCCGGGGAGGCGGTCGCCCTCGCCGTGGAGGAGGCGGAAGCAGTCGGTGTGGCGGAGGTCGAGGACGCTGCGGCGGAGGGACAGGGCCTGGTCGACGCGGCGGTGCCACAGGGCCGGGCCGGGGGTCTCGTCCTTGCGGGTGCTGAGGACGCGGAGGGCGATCGGTGAGTCGGCGTCGAACAGGGCCTGGCCGATCGGCCGGCGGCCCTGGCCCAGGAGGGTGACGAACTCGCCGGTGCGGGCGCCCGGGATCGCCGGGACCGCGTTGACGTACAGCCAGGGGTGGCCGGCGGCGACGTGGCTGGTCAGGCGGTCGGGGACGACGACGGTGGCCATGGCGGCGAGGTATACGCGATCGCGCGAGGTCCGGCGGGGGTTGGAGGCTCGCGGGTGGGGCTCGGGGTAGACATCCCGGAGCGGGGTTGGAGGGCTGGACAGATATCCGGAGGGGGGCCGTATTCCTGCCTGGTCCGATCGGCGTCGGATGTAGCTGCGCCAGCTTTTGTGTTAGCGTCGTGTTTAGATATGGAAGTTTCGGGAGATATGTTGGCGCGAAAGGGCGCTGACTCGGGTCCGGCGGCGGCGGACTTCGGGCGCATGTATCTCGATGAGCAGCAGCAGACCTTCGGCTATGCCCCCGCGGGGCCGCCGGTGGGGGCCGTCGCGCCGGGGGAGCCGTTCCGGGCCGGGCGCTACGTGATCCTGAACCACGTCGGGCACGGGGCGATGGGCAACGTGTACGCGGCCTACGACCCGGAGCTCGACCGCAAGGTGGCGGTGAAGGTGCTGCGCGACTCGACCCGCGGGCGGCCGCTGCCGGCCTCGCTGGCGCGCGAGGCCAAGGCGATGGCCAAGCTGACGCACGCGCACGTGGTGACGGTGTTCGACGTCGGCAGCTGCGAGCGCGGGGTGTTCGTGGCGATGGAGTTCGTCGAGGGGCTGACCCTTCGGACATGGCTCAAGGAGCAGGTGCGCGGCTGGCAGGAGGTCCTCGCGGCGTTCGTGCAGGCGGGGCAGGGGCTGGCCGCGGCGCACGCGGCCGGGGTGATCCACCACGACTTCAAGCCCGACAACGTGCTCGTCGGCGCCGACGGGGTGGTGAAGGTCGCGGACTTCGGGCTCGCGCGGGTGGCCGCTGGCACGATGGCGACGATCTCCGGGGAGCTCAGCGACGCGGCCGGGGCCACGCGCTCGCAGGCGGCGGCGGCGAGCGGGAGTGGATCGGCGACGCCGACCCAGGCTGATGAGCGCGGGCCGGTCGGTACGCTGGCTTACATGGCGCCGGAGCGGCACCTGCTGCGGCCGGCGGACGCGCGCAGCGATCAGTTCAGCTTCTGTGTCGCGCTGTACGAGGCGCTGTATCAGCAGCGGCCGTTCACCGGCGTCGATGTGGCGGGGCTGCGTCATGCCGTGCTGCACGACCCGCCGGCCGAGCCGCCGCGCGGGACCCCGGTGCCGGCGCGGGTGGCCGCGGTGCTGCGGCGGGGGCTGGCGCGGGCGCCCGAGGAGCGCTTCGCGACGATGCAGGAGTTGCTGGCGGCGCTGGTCGGGCCGGTGCAGCGGCGGCGCCACTGGACGCTGACCGCGGGGCTGCTGCTCGGGGCGGCCGGGGCGATGACGGCGGCGACCCGGAGCGAGGACCGCTGCGCGGCGGTCGGGCTCGCGGCGGACGGGCAGTGGCAGACGCGGGCCGGCGAGATCGGCTCGCGCTTCGCCGACGTGGCGGTGCGTGAGCAGCTGGCGCGGGTCAGCACGGTGCAGATGCACTGGCTGGCGCGCGTGCGCGACAACTGCGAGGCGGGCCAGAGCGGACGGCTCGCGCCCGACCTGCGCCGGGCTCGCGAGGCCTGCCTCGATCAGCGGGCGGCGCAGCTGGGCGCGGTCGGTGAGCAGGCTGTGGCGGCGCGGGACGCTGGCGAGGCGCTGTATTTGTTGGCGCAGGTGCCAGGGCGCGACGACTGCGACGACGCCGTGGCGCTCGGCGGGGTGAGTTTGCCGGCGCTGGCGGACGCGGCGGCGGTGCAGGCCGAGCGGCGGGCTCTGGCTGGGATCGCGGGGCTCGAGGTCGCGGGCGCGTACAGCGAGGCGATCGCCGCGTTGGAGCCGTTGCAGCGGCGGGCCGAGGCGCTGGGGTACGCGCCGCTGCTGGCGGAAGTGCTGTATCAGCGGGCGCGGCTCGAGCACTATCGCGGCGACCCGGCGCGGGCGCGCGAGACCTTGCTGCGGGCGATCGATCTGGCGGAGTCGCAGCGCCACGATCGCGTGGCTGCGGACGCGTGGGGCTTCCTCGTCGAGGTCGGCGCGCTGCCGCCTGCGGCGCCGGCGACGACGCTCGCGGGTTGGTACCGGCGGGCGCGCGCGGCCCAGGCTCGCCTGCGCGGCGATGCTCGTGGTCACGACCTCGCCCGCTTCCTCGACGAGCACGACTGGACCCCGTGGCGGAGCCCGCGGGGCGACGACCCGCAGCAGGTGCATCCGGCGCTGATGCGGGGGTTGGTCGAGTACAACGCTGGCGACGCAGCGGCGGCGGCTCGCAGCTTCGCCGGGGGGCTGGCCGAGCCTGGCTTGCACGCGTTGACGCGGGCCAAATTGACGCTCAACCGGGCGGTCGCGCTGCAGGAGCAGGTCGGCGAGGACGAGGCGATGCGGGCGTGGGACGAGGCCGTGGCGGCGTTTCGGGCGGCGACCTGGGCCGGCCATCCGATGCTCTCGGGGGCGCTGCTGCGGCGGGGCGAGTTCTCGCTGTCGCGCTGGCACGCGGCGGCGGCGGCTCGCGACTTCGCGGCGGCGCTGCCGGGGCTGGAGCGGGACGCGCCCAGTCATCGAGCTGGGTTGCGGAAGATCCACACCGGGCTGGCGATCGACGCCGTGACGCGGCTGCGGATCGCGGCGGCGACGGGCGAGGTCGAGGCCGCGATGGCGCTCGGGGGCAGCGACGACCCGCTGCTCGCCAGCGTCGGCTTCGAGGCTGCGCTCGTCGGCGGCGCGGTGCATGAGGCCCGCGCCTATGCGATTCATGAGCTCGGGCTGTTCGCCGCGGCCGACGACGCCACCTCGGCCGCGCGGGCCGGGGTTCACCTCGGCGAGGCGCTGGCGTACCTCGGCGACGCCCCGGCCGCGCGGGCGCACCTGGACGCGGCGCTGCGGCACTTCGCGACGCTCGGCGAGGACGCGGCGCAGGACACCGCCTACGCGCACCGGACGCTGGGTCTGCTGGCGCTGCGAGGCCGCCGCGAGGCCGAGGCCGAGGCCGCGCTGACGCGGGCGATCGGGCTGTGGGAGGCGCAGCCCTGCGACTGTCGCGACGCGGCCGAGGCGAAGCTCGGGCTCGCGGTGCTGCTGGCCCGCCGCGGCGACCCGCGAGCGCCGGCCTTGCGCTCGGCGGCCGACGCCTTCTTCAAACCGCTCGGCGCCGAGGCGATCGCTCACCGCGATCGCGTCGTCGCCTTCGTCGATGCTGTCCCCTTGCTTGCAGACCCGGAGGAATTGCCATGAACCACAACACCGTGAAGCTCCTGTTGACCGCGCTGTGCCTGACGGCAGCCTGTGATCCGCTGGCCCAGGTCCCGCAGCAGGCGCGTGGTGGATCCGAGGAGCTCGCGCCCGCGGCGGACGCCGCCCAGCAGAGCGAGTGTCCGACCTGCTTCAAGTGGACGGCTCGGCCGCCGGGGGGCGTCAACGGGCCGCCGTGGAGCGGGCAGTGATGACGGCGGGCAGCCACATCCCGTTCGTCCGCTTCCGCCTCGGGGACGGTCAGACCGCGCAGGTCTCGCCCGGCGGCCTCATCGGCCGGGCCGCGAGCGCCGAGCTGCGGATCGCCAACCCCGAGGTCTCGGAGGCGCACGCGTTGATCTCGCTGCGCGGCCACCAGCTGCACATGCTGTCGCTGCGGCGGTGGATCATCCTCGACGGCGAGCGCTGCTCGGCGATCGCGCTGCGCCCGGGGCAGCGCATCTTCCTGGCCCAGACGGTGGTGCTCGAGGTGGAGGCGGTCGAGCTGCCGGCGCACGTGCTGGTGCTCGGCTGCGACGACCGCGAGGTCTGCACATTGTCGGAATCGGTGTACTCGCTGATGCGCGGGGACCACGGCCTGAAGGTCCTGCCCGAGCACGTGCACGGCGCGGAGGCCTACCTGTGGGGCAACGGCGAGGGCTTTACGCTGCGCGTCGGCGATGCTCCGCCGGTCGAGGTCGAGGCCGGCACCGAATGGCGGATCGGCGAGCACCGCCTGCGGGTGACGGCCCGCCCGCTCGGCGACGGCGCGCTGTCCACCCGCAGCATCGGCCAGAACGACCCGCCGCTGACGATCGTCGCCCGTTACGATACCGTCTATATCCACACGCCCGGGCGCCCGTCGGCGGTGCTCTCGGGTCTGCTGGCCCGCATCGTCAGCGAGCTGGTGACGATCGGCAAGCTGGTCAGCTGGGAGGCGGTCGCCCGCGAGATCTGGGGCGACGAGAGCGACCGCAACGTGATGCGCCAGAACTGGGACCGCAACATGCGGCGTCTGCGGGCCCACCTGCGCGAGGCCGATGTGCGGGCCGACCTGGTCCGCCCGGACGGCCGCGGCAATGTGGAGATCTATCTGCTGCCGCAGGACCGCGTGGTCGACGAGACCTGAGGCTGCTACGAGCCGATCTTGTGCTCGGGGACCCGCTCGGTGTGCATCGTGGCGACGAAGCCCATGTTGGCGACGCGGCTGCCGACGACGCTCTCCATCGGGCCGGCGCTGTAGACGGACACCACGTCGAGGCGCACCTGCGCCTGGATGACCACGAAGCCCTTGGCGAAGCTGGCGAGCGTGATGTTGCCGTGTTTCGCGGCGAACAGCAGGAAGTCGGCGTCGAGCTCCATCGCTTGGTCGGGCTTGAGCACATACTTGAACCACGGGCTGATGCCGCCGCCGATGCTGGGGTTGGCGTAATCGGTGGCCTGCGGTGCGTGGGCGTACTTGACCCACAAAACCGTCTCCTTCAGGGACGGGTTATGAATGTTGACAGCGGTGGTGTAGTATCCGGGGACGCACGGCGGGATCGGCGGCGGGACCGGCTCCTTGGCGATGCTGCCGCAGGCCACCTTGGCGGCGTATTCGAAGACACAGTTCTGGGGAATCACGAGATCTGGCATAACTCAGGGTGTACGCCCGTTGGTCGCGATGCGACAGGTCGAAACGCCCCGACGATTGCGCAGCTAGTGCATGTGCTCCGGCGCCGGGCGCAGGAGTTTCTGGGGCGCGATTGTATAGATTCGCCGCCGCACAAACGCGCGGAGGTCCTGTCCCAAGGGACAGGACCTCGCGCGCCCGGGGTTCGCCGGGGGGTCAGCGCTGGTCAGGGGAGACCATGGCATGTTGCCGTGAGTGGCGTGAGCGCCGCGAGGCGCTGCTACGAGCCGATCTTGTGCTCGGGCACCCGCTCGGTGTGCATCGTGGCGACGTAGCCCATGTTGGCGATCTTGCTGCCGACGACGGTCTCCATCGGGCCGGCGCTGTAGACGGAGACCACGTCGAGGCGCAGCTGCGCCTGGATGATCACGAAGCCCTTGGCGAAGCTGGCGAGGGTGATGTTGCCGCTCTTCGCGGCGAACAGCAGGAAGTCGGCGTCCAGCTCCATCGCCTGGTCGGGCTTGAGCACATACTTGAACCACGGGCTGATGCCGCCGCCGATGCTGGGGTTGGCGTAATCGGTGGCCTGCGGTGCGTGGGCGAACTTGACCCACAGCGCCGTCTCCTTCAGGGACGGGTTATGAATGTTGACAGCGGTGGTGTAGTATCCGGGGACGCACGGCGGGATCGGCGGCGGGACCGGCTCCTTGGCGATGATGCCGCAGGCAACCTTGGCGGCGTATTCGAAGACACAGTGGCTGGGAATCACGAGTTCTGGCATGGTCCGGATGTACGCCCGTTGGTCGCGATGCGACAGGTCGAAACGCCCCGACGATTGCGCAGCTAGTGCATGTGCTCCGGGCGCCGGGCGCAGGAGTTTCTGGGGCGCGATTGTATAGATTCGCCGCCGCACAAACGCGCGGAGGTCCTGTCCAGAGGACAGGACCTCGCGCGCCCCGGGGTCCGCCGGGGGGTCAGCGCTGATCAGCGCTGATCAGGGCAGCTCGAGGCCCTGGTTCTGCACGCTCAGCTTGAGCAGGCCGGGCGTCGGCGGGCCGGGCTTGACGCCGAACACGGCGAGGATCGAGAAGTTCGAGATGTAGAGCGTCTTCTTGCTCGCGTTGGTCGCCCCGAACACCAGGCTCGAGGGCTGCTGCAGCGGCGAGCCGGTGTGGATGGTGGTCGCCTTGGCCTTCTTGTCGAGCGAGACGATGCGGTCCTGGCCGTGCACCGCGAGGAACAGGTTCTCCTTGTCGTCGAAGGCGATGCCGTCGACCCCGCCGGCCACGCCGATGTTCTCGTAGAACACACTGACGTCGTCGGGCTCGCCGTGCTTGACCTTGATCTTGACGATGCGGCCGTAGTCGAGGTTGCCGACGTAGAGGTTCTTGTGGTTCTTGTCGAAGGCGATGCCGTCGACGCCGAACGGGGCGATCACGAGGTAGGGGTTGGCGAAGTTCGCCTCGAGCAGCGGGTCGGCGAGCCACACCTCGGCCTCCTGGCTACATTCGTCGATCTTCCAGATGAGGCCGAGGAAGGGGTCGGTGACGTAGAGGTTGCCGTCGTCATCGAAGGCGAGGTCGTTGGGGAAGCCGGTCGGGTCGAGCGCGGCGTACTGGTCGACGTCGCTGCCATCCGGCGAGATGCGCCACACGAAGGCCGCCGACGGGTCGGGCGCGAAGCCGGCGGAGCCGGCGTAGAGGTCGCCGTCGTCGCCGAACTTGAGCCCGGTGACGAAGCTGCCGGCGGGGATCGGGATGTTGGCGAAGGTGCTGAACACGCCCGCAGGGGTGATCTTGCCGACCGTCGTTCCCATGGAGAGGTAGATGTTGCCGTTGTGATCGGTGGTGATCGACTCGGGCAGCTGCCCCAGCGCCGGATCGAGCGACTTGAAGACCGTGGGTGCCGCGGCCGAGGCCGTGTCCGGCACGAGGGAAAGCGTCAAGGCGAATACGACTCCGGCGAGAACCTTGGTGTTCGACATCATTCTACTCCTGTGCCACAGATCCAGCGATATCCGCAGCGCCTCCACCGGCGCTGCGAGCTCAACATATGCGTACGATACCCCCGCCGCGGATCACGTGTCAACGAGAGATTCTCGCCATGAGCGTGTAGGAGGCCGTATGGGGGCGTTTGGGGCCGGTCTGGCGCTCGCATGATTCCTTCATTGTCTGCATTGACGGCCAGTGTCAGATTTAGGCGCCCGGGGCCCACCCCGGTTCATGTGCCATTGCACCTGGGCCTGTGGCCTACATGCCCATAGGCGCGACAAAGGCCGCGAACCCGGGGGATCGCGGCCTCGATGCTTCGGCCCCTCGATCGCGGCGAGCTGCGACTATGCGCCGTCGATGAGGGCTCGCAGGCGCGCCGTGAGGTGCTCGGTGCACTCGAGCTGCGGATAGTGCGAGACGCCGGGCAGCAGCTCGAAGCGGGCGCCGGGGATCGGCGCGACCACGGCGGCCTGCAGGACCTCGGGGTTCAGCGGCTGCTCGCGCTCGCCGCCCAGGACGAGGGTCGGGGCGGTGATCTTGCCGACCTGGTCGGCGAAGTTGGCGGTGCGCCAGGCATCGAAGCCGCCGAAGAAGGCCTCGGATACGACGCTCGCCATGCCGAGCACGCCGCGCTCGAAGGCCGCTTGCGAGGGTCGGCTCGCCATCATCATGCCGAGGGTCTGTTCTGCGCCCGCCTGGCTGCCGCCGAGGCTGCGGAAGAACGCGATGTCCTCGTCCTTGAAGGGGACACCGGCGGCCGGCACCGGCGAGATCAGGACCAGGCGGCGCAGTTGTTGAGGTCGCGCGAGCGCGACCTTCATGGCGATCGTGCCCCCCATCGAGTGGCCGACCAGGACGAGGTCCCGGAGTCCCAGGGCGTCGATGAGGCCGACGATGTCCTCGGCGTAGGCGTCGAGGGTGTAGCCGCTCTGCGGCTTGCTGCTCCAGCCGGTGCCGCGCAGGTCCGGTGCGAGCAGGCGCGGGCCGTCGGCGGGCCAGGCGTTGAGGACGGGCGACCAGATGTCGCCGCTCACGGCCCAGCCGTGGATGAGCAGGGCCGTGTGTTCGCCGGCGCCGGCGCTGTGGACGTTGAGGTGAATTCCGCTGGGCAGATCGACACGCATGATCACGGACGATATCAGGCATCGACGCCGCCGTGGTCGTGATAGGGTGAGGAGGGTTTGTCCGAAGGCGGCGCGATACGGTTCGCGGGGTTCGACCTCCCGGAGGTCCTCCACGACGAGGGAGATGCCTTGCTGCTGCGTTGCGTGCGGCAGGGCGACGGCAGGCCCGTGCTGGTCTGGCTGGCGGCAATGGAGCGTCTGCAGCGGGAGCTCGCGGTGTTGCAGCACCTCGCGGCCGAGGCCGAGCTTCGGGGTGAGCCGCTGGCGGCTCCGCGAGCGCTCGGGCTCGAGCGCGACGGGGCCGCGCTCGCGCTCGTGCTGGACGACCCCGGGGGCGTCGCGCTCGAGCAGCTGCTCGGCGGGCAGGCCTTGCCGGTCGAGCTGGCGGTCGAGCTGGCGCTTGCGATCACCAGCGCGCTGGCCCGCGTGCACGCGGCCGGCGTGCTGCACCGGGATCTCCGGCCGGCGCACGTGCTCGTCGATCTCGCCCGCGGCAGCGCGGCGCTGGTCGGCTTCGCGGCGGCGGTGATCGCCGATGAGGCCGCGCCGGTGGCCCTGCCGGCGGGCGCGGCCGCCTATCAATCGCCGGAGATGACCGGCCGCACTGGCCGCACCAGCGATCACCGCAGTGATTACTACGCACTCGGCGCGTTGATCTATCACATGCTCACCGGGCGTCCGCCCTTCGACGAGAGCGACCCGCTGCGGTTGATCCACGCGCATATTGTCCGCTTGCCACCGGCGCCCGACGCGGTGCGACCGGCGGTGCCGCGCGGGCTCTCGCGGATCGTGCTCAAGCTGCTCGCCAAGACCCCGGAGGCCCGCTATCAGAGCACGCATGGCATTCGCGCCGACCTGCTGCGCTGCCGCGACGAGCTGCTGCCCGGGGTCGCGGCGGACTTTGAACCTGGCTCCGAGGACAGGTCCGAGCGCCTGCAGCTGCCCGACCTCTTGCTCGGTCGCGGCGAGCTGCTGACCGGGCTGCTCGCGGTCTATGAGGGCTGCGCCGCGGGTCCGGCCCGCCTGGTGCTGCTCACGGGTCCGACCGGCATCGGCAAGTCGGCGCTGCTGCGCGAGCTGCAGGCGCAGGTGGCCGCGCGCGGGGGTCAGCTCGCGCCGGGGGCCTGCCTGCGGCTCGACCAGGCGGCCCCTTACGCCGCGCTCGCGCAGGGGGTGCAGGCGCTGGCCCGGCAGGTGCTCGCCGGGTCCGGGCAGCCGCTCCAGGCCTGGCGCGAACGTCTGCTCGCGGCGCTCGCGGGCGAGGCTGGTCTGCTCTTTGATGTCCTCCCCGAGCTCGCGCTGGTGCTCGGCCCGCAGCCGCAGGTGCCGGCGTTGCCGCCGGTCGAGCGGGCCAATCGCTTCCGCCGGGTGTTTCGCCAGCTGCTGCGGGGCCTCGCGCGCCCGCAGCAGCCCTTGCTCGTCGTGCTCGAGGACGTGCAATGGTGTGACCAGGCCACGCTGCAGCTGCTGGGCGAGATCCTCGGCGCGGGTGACACGCGCCACCTGATGATCGTCGCCAGCCTCCGCGGTCACACGCCCGAGCCCGGCAGTCCGCTCGCCGCGACCCTGACGACGCTCGCGGGCCGGGACCTCGCGGCGGTGCTGGTGGAGCTGCGGCCGCTGCGGCGCGACGAGGTCGCGGCCTGGCTCGCCGAGGCGCTGCGCCCGTGCCCGCAGGACCTCGGCGCGCTGGTCGACCTGGCCCACGCCAGCAGCGCGGGCAACCCCTTCCTGCTGCGCCTGCTCGCCCAGTCCTTGCACGAGCAACGGGCGCTGCGCTTCAACGGTGAGCTCGGCGTGTGGGAGTGGCGGCCGCAGCAGGTCGCGCAGGCGCGGCTGCCCGACGACCTCGGCGTGCTGGTCACCGAGCGCCTGCGCGAGCTGTCGCCCGCGGCCCGCGAGGCGGTGAGCACCGCGGCCTGCGTCGGTCTGCGCTGCGAGCTGCCCCTGCTCGCGTCGCTGCTGCAACAGACGCCGGCCGAGGTCGCCGCGACGGTGCACGAGGCCACGGCGCGCGGCCTGGTGCTGGCAGTCGCGGGCGGCTATCAGTTCTTGCACGAGCGGGTGCAGCAGGCCGCGAGCGCCGAGCTGTCGCCGGCCCGCGCCCAGGCGCTACACCTCGCGATTGGCCGCGCCCTCGCGGGCAGCGACGTCGGCGACTTCGAGGTCGTCCACCACCTGAACCTCGGCGCCGCGCTGGTCGTCGACCCGGGCGAGCGCCGCGAGCTCGCGGCCCGCAACCTGGCGGCGGCCCAGCGTGCCCTCGCGGCCACGGCGGTCGCCTCGGCCGCCAGCTACGCGCGGGCCGGCGCCGCTGCGCTGGGCCCGGACCTGTGGGCCGACGCGCCTGGCCTGGCCTTCGCGCTCGCGCGGGCCGAGATGGAGGCGCTCTACCTGCTCGGTGAGGTCGAGGCCGGGCGAGCGCTGTACGACCCGCTGTTGGCCCGCGCGCTCGACGAGCTCGATCGCGCGGGGCTGTGTGAGCTCAAGGTCGGACTCGACATCTTCCACGGGCACCAGCACGACGCGCTCGCGTGCGGCCTCGCCGGCCTGGCCCGCCTCGGGGTCATGCTCCCCGCGCACCCGGACGCCGCCGCGGTCGCGGCCCGCTTCGCCGCGCTCGGGCCCGAGTTGGAGGCGCACGAGCTCGCGGCGCTGATCGAGCTGCCGGTCGCACGCGAGCCGCTGCCCGCGGCGGCGATGCGGATCTTGATGGCGATGGGCCCGGCCGCGATGTTCGTCGATGGTCGCCTCGCGTTCACGATCTTCATGGCGATCGTCGGCCTGTCGCTGCGCCACGGCGCCACCCGGGCCACCGGCTACGGCTTCGCCGGCCTCGGCATGTATCTCGCCGCCGCGCGCCAGCAGGTCGTCCGCGCCGACGCGCTCGGCCAGCTCGCGCTGCGCCTCAACGCTCGCGTCGGCGACGACTCCCTCACCGCCAAGATCCACCAGCTGGTCGGCGCCCTCATCGTCGGCTGGGTCCGCCCCTTCGCCGAGGCCCACGAGCTGCTGGTCCACGGCTACCGCCTCGGCCTGCGCACCGGCGACCTGATGACCGCCTGCTACAACGCGACCAGCATGATCCTCGTGCAGATCGCCCGCGGCGCCAGCGTCGGCGACGTGCGCGACGACATCGACATGCTGCAGCGCGAGTCGGGCCGCGTGCTCGACGTCTACGGCGGCGACGTGATCCGCAGCGCCGACCGCTGGTGCCGCGTGCTCGTCGGCGAACTGCCGGCGCCCACGCCCGCGGGCGCCGACGCCTGGATCGCCGAGGTCTTCGACGTCGGCATCGAGCAGCAGACCGCGCTCACCGAGCTCTACCTGCACATCTATCGCACCCACCTGCTGGTCCTGTTCGGCTGCCACGCCGCCGTCCGTCCGCTGCCGCCCCGCGCCCGCGAGCGCCTGCAGGCGCTCGCCTCACCGGTCGCCGTCGACGCCTTCTTCCTCCACGGCCTGGTCGCCGCGGCGCGCCTGGCTGCCCCCGGGCTCAGCGACGACGAACGCCGCGGCGCGCTCGCGGAGCTCGCCGACGCGGCCCGCCGCTTCACCGCCTGGGCCGCGGACTGCCCCGCCAACTTCGCCGCTCGCCACGCGATCCTCTGCGCCGAGCAGGCGCGCAGCGAGGGCCGCGACGACGCGGCCGCGGCCGCGTACAAGGAGGCGGTGCGGGTGGCCCGTCGCCACGGCGAGCTCGGCTCCGAGGCGCTGGCCTGCGAGCTCGCCGGGCGCCACGCGGCGGCCGTCGGCGATGATGTCCTTTCAGACATGTACTTACAGGCAGGCAGCCACGCCTACGCGCGCTGGGGCGCGGAGCTCAAGGCGCAGCAGCTTGCGCCTGAGCACGGCTTGCGCCCGCGGCGGGCCGCCAGCGAGGTCGAGCTCGCCAGCGCCTTCGACCTGAGCAGCCTGATCCGCGCCGCGCGGGCGCTCTCCGGCGAGATCCGCCTCGAGCGCCTGCTGCGGAGCTTGCTCGAGATCGCGATGGAGAACGCCGGGGCTCGCCGCGGCGTCGTCGTCCTCGCGGTCGGCGACGAGTGGCGCGTCGAGGCCGAGGGTGACGCCGACCCGCCGGACATCCGCGTCGGCCTCGCCACCTCGATCGACGCCCACGGCCGCATCCCGCTGTCGGTCGTCCGCTACGTCGCGCGCAGCCAGCAGGACGTCCTGCTCGCCCACGCCGCCCGCGACGGCGAGTTCCGGGGCGACCCGTACATCGCCGGTCACGGCGTGCGCTCGCTGCTGTGCACCCCGGTGGTCCATCACGGCCGCTGCACCGGCGTGCTCTACCTCGAACACTCGTTGTCGGAGGGCGTGTTCACGGCGGCCCGCCTCGAGCTGGTGAAGCAGCTCGCCGCCCAGCTGGCGGTGTCGGTGGAGAACGCCCGGCTGGTCGAGGACCTCCAGCGCGCGCGCAGCGAGGCGGTCGCGGCGGAGCGGGTCAAGGGCCGCTTCCTCCTCAACATGAGCCACGAGCTGCGCACGCCGCTCAACGCGGTGATCGGCTACGCCGAGCTGATGCAGGAGAGCCTCGCGCTCGGCCACCACGAGACCTTGGGCGGCGACCTCGTCCGCATCCGCCGCGCCGCCTACCACCTGCTGCGCACGCTGAGCGGTATCCTCGAGCTGTCGAAGCTGTCGACCGGCGCCGCGGCGCTCGAGACGGCCCGCGTCGACCTCGCGGGGCTGGTACGCGAGGTGGCCGCGGAGTGCAACGGCCTGGCCGTCGGCCGCGGCAACCTCATCGAGGTCAGCTGCCCGCCCGACATCGGCTCCGCCTACACCGACCGCGCGATGCTCCACTATTGCCTGCACAGCCTGGTCGAGAACGCCTGCAAGTTCACCCGCGGCGGGCGCGTCACGGTGGCGGTCGAGCGCATCGTCCAGGACGGCCGCGCATACCTGCTCTTCACCGTCTCGGACACTGGCATCGGCATCCCGGCCAGCCACCTCGAGGCGATCTTCAACGCGTTCACGCAGGTCGACGACGCGGCCAACCGCGCCTACGAGGGCGCCGGCGTCGGCCTCACCGTCACCCGCCAATTCGGCCGCATGCTGGGCGGCGAGGTCAGCGTGGTCAGCGAGGTCGGCCGCGGCTCGACCTTCACCCTGCGGGTGCCCGCCAGCTTCGCCGGCTGAGCGCGCTCAATTGGCCGCACTCAGTTCACAGCACTCAATTCACCGCTTTGGCGCGCCCCTGCCAGTACGGCGCGCGCAGCTTGAACTTCTGCAGCTTGCCGGTGGCGGTGCGGGCGAGCTCGTCGCGCAGCTCGACCGAGGTCGGGCACTTGTAGTGGGCGAGCCGCTCGCGGCAGTGGGCGATGAGCTCGGCCTCGCTGGCCTGCTGGCCCGGCGCCAGCACGACCAGCGCCTTGACGGTCTCGCCCCAGCGATCGTCGGGGACGCCGATGACGGCGACCTCGGCGACCGCGGGGTGCGAACACAGCACGTCCTCGACCTCGATCGACGAGATGTTCTCGCCGCCGCTGATGATCACGTCCTTCTTGCGGTCGGAGATCACGAGGTAGCCCTCGTCGTCGAGGTAGCCGCCGTCGCCGGTGTGGAACCAGTCGTCGGCGAGCGCCGCGGCGCTGGCCTCGGGCTCGCGCCAGTAGCCGGCGAGCACGACGTTGCTGCGCGCCAGCACCTCGCCGTGCTCGTCGACGCGGAGCTCGACGCCGAGGGCCGGCGCGCCCGCTCGGCCCAGCTTCTCGGCCCGCTCGCGGGGGTCGAGCGGGTCCCACTCGGCCCGGCGGCGGTTGATCGTCAGCAGCGGCGAGGTCTCGGTGAGGCCGTAGATCTGCATGAACTCCCAGCCGAGCTCGGCCTCGATGCGCTCGATCGTCCGGGTCGGCGGCGGCGCGCCGGCGCAGATCACCCGCACCCGCCCGCGCCCCGGCGGCGGTCCGGGCCAGCTCGCGGCGGCGGCGAGCACCGCGTTGCACACGGCCGGCGCGGCGCACATCAGCGTGATCCCGTGACGCTCGACGCGGCGCAGGATCTCCGCGCCGTCGATCTTGCGCAGGACGTGCTGGGCGGCGCCGAGGCCCGCGAGCGCGAAGGGCATGCCCCAGCCGTTGCAGTGGAACATCGGCAGGGTGTGGAGATAGACGTCGCGGTCGTTGACGCCGGCGTGCAGCGCGAAGGTGGTGGCATTGAGCCACAGGTTGCGGTGGGTCAGCTGCACGCCCTTGGGCCGCGCCGTGGTGCCGCTGGTGTAGTTAATCGTCGCGGTGGCGCCCTCGTCGGGAGTCCATGCGAGCGGCGCCTGGTCGCGGTAGAGGAGCGCGTCGGTCTCGGCCCCGAGGACCAGGCGGCGGGCGCACTTGACGTCGGCGAGCGCCGCGTCGAGCTCGGGGTCGACGAGCAGCAGCGAGGCGCCGGCGTGGCCGACGATGTAGTCGATCTCGTGCGGGCTCAGGCGAAAGTTGATCGGCACCAGCGTGCGTCCGTGGCCGGCGACGCCGAAGAACGAGACCAGCAGCCGCGCCGCGTTCTGCGAGACGATCGCCACGCGCTCGCCGAAGCCGATCCCCAGCGCGTCGAGCCCGGCCGCCTGGGCCCGCGCGAGCTCGCCGACGCGGGCGTAGGTCAGCGCGCCGAGCGACGGCGCCGGCTGCTGCGGCTCGTCAATGACCCCCACGCGCGCGCCGTAGACCCGCTCGGCGCGGTGGAGGAAGTCGAGGATCGTGAGGGGGACGAACACGCGGCGCTCCTTGGCGAGAGGCCGCGAGGATCGCACACGATCGCGGGCGACGGAACGCCGGCCGCGTCGCGCGGGCGGCTCAGGGCAGCTTGGTGATGCGGTCGAGCGCCGGGGGGGAGATCGGCGAGTTGGCGGCGAAGTAGTCCTCGAGCGCGTCCATGTCGTTGGCCCCGCCGAGTCGATCGCTGCCGTCCACCAGCACGGCGAAGCCGTCGCCGCCGGCGGCGAGGAAGCTGTTGACGGTCACGCGGTACTTCTTGGCCAGGTCGATCTTGACGCCGTTGAGCTTGGTGCTGGCGGGGTCGACCTTCGAGCCGATCGGCGCGCTCAGGCTGTAGGCGAAGGTGAAGCCCTCGGAGACCTGCAGGATGTAGGGGTCCTTGCCCATCACGAACTGTTGCTCGAGCAAGGTGTCGATCTGCGCGCCGGTGAGGGTCATGACCACCAGGCTGTTGCCGAAGGGCTGGACGGTGAAGCCCTCGCCGTAGGTGACGATGCCGTCCTTGGGCTCGCCGGGGGCGGCGGGGTAGAGCAGGTCGGCCCGCACGCCGCCGGGGTTCATGAACGCGATCTGGGCCCCGCCGAGCATCGCGGGCGCGGTGGCGGCGAGCTGGGCGTCGGCGATGACGGCCCCCATCGTCGACAGCCCGGGGACCATCATCGGCGGGTAGCGATCGAGGGTCGCGGTGATCGAGCCGATCTCCTTGTTGGCGAGCGGCGCCGCCAGGGTCTTGTACTCGGCCACGAAGGCGTCGACCTCGGGGTCGGCGGCCTCGCGGGTGACGACCACGTTGGTCGCCGTCACCGAGCTCACGTCGCCGGTGCTCGTGCTGATCTCGAGGTCGATGTCGGTGAGCACGCGCCCGAAGGAGGCCGCGCTGGTGACGAACTTGTCGGCGATCAGGCAATTGTAGGCCTGATGGGTGTGCCCGCTGATCACGACGTCGATCTCGTCGGCGAGGTTGTTGACGATGTCGACGATCGCCCCGGAGATCCCGTCGCACTGGTCGTAGTACCCGGCCTGGTACCCGCCCTCGTGGATCAGCACGACGATCGCCTCGACGCCCATCGCGGTCAGCTCGGGGACCAGCGCGTTGGCCCGCTCGGCCTCGTCGATGAAGGTGAGCCCGGCGATCCCGCTCGGGGTGACGATGTCCGGGGTGCCCTCGAGGGTCATGCCGATGAAGGCGATCTGCACGCCGTCGACCTCGTGGATCGCGTAGCTCGGGAACAAGGTCTTGACCGGCTTCTCGGAGACGAGCACGTTGGCCGCGAGGAACTGGAAGTCGGCGCCGGGGAACGGGGTCTGGTCGCCGCAGCCGTCCTGCGGGTGGCAGCCGCCGTTCTGCATGCGCAGCAGCTCGCTCGCGCCCTCGTCGAATTCGTGGTTGCCGACCGCGTTGTAGGCGAGGCCGATCTGGTTCATCAGCTCGATCGTCGGCTCGTCGTGGAACAGCGCGGAGGTCAGCGGCGAGGCGCCGATGAGGTCGCCCGCCGAGACGACGACGGTGTTCGGGTTGTCGGCCCGCAGCGCCGCGACGTGCGTGGCCAGGAACGCCGCGCCGCCGGCGTCGACCTTGGTGGTGTCGGGCAGGGTGATCTTGCCGCTGCTGCCCGCGGGTGGCTCGAGGTTGCCGTGGAAGTCGTTGAGCGCGATCAGCTGAACCTTGACGAATTCCTCGACGACACCGGTGTCGCCGGTGCTGTCCGTGCCGCCCGAGCTGTCGCCGGCGCCGGTGCTGTCGATGGCGCCTGTGCTGTCGACGGCGCCGGTGCTGTCGACAACGCCGGTGCTGTCGACAACGCCGGTGCTGTCGACAGCGCCGGTGCTGCCGACCGTGCCCGTCCCGGCGCTGGTGGGCTCGGTGGTCGGCGCGACCTCGGTGGCGCCGCTGGTGCTGGCCGAGCTCGTGCTCGCGCCGGAGCTGCTGTCATCGGTGGCGGTGCCGTCGTTGTTGCAGGCCGCGAGGGTCAACGTGAGCGCAAGGCAGCGAAATGTGTGCGAAGAGTGGGACGAGTGCATGAATCGGTGGCCTCGATGGGTTCGCGGCCATACCACACACGGGCGATTACGAGCGCGACGATTGTGGGCAATCTTCGTCACAGGTCCGACGATTGCTTCATTAGCACTGAGAAATTGGCGCTTCGCATTGAGGGGGCCCGCGCCCCCGTGTTCACCCCGGCATTCCGCGATCTCATGGGGATTGCCTCGCGGGCGACAAATGGGGTGTATTCGCGCCATGCTGCGCCCGTCGCTCTTCGTCCTCGGCCTCACGGTGGCCGCCTGCTCCTCCACACCTGGCGTCGGCGAGGGCTCGAGCGGCGGCGATGCCAGCAGCGGCACCGCGGTCGATCCCTCGGACCCGACCGGGACCGGGGTTGCGCCGACCTCCGGCACCGGCGGGACCGAGACGGGCGGGGCCGCCACCGGCGACGACGCGGGTAGCAGCGGCGACGGCTCCTCGAGCGGCGGCGGGCACCCGCCCGACCCGTACCCCGAGCCGGGCGACTTTCCGCCGAACAACGGCCCTGGTGGGCCGACGCAGGACTTCACGCCCGAGCAGGTCGGCATTGAGTGCGCCGCGCTCGACGGCGGCCTGCCGGGCGACCTCGGGGACGGCGAGGAGCACGACACCTTCGATCATCACAACCTCGTGCAGATGTTCGATGGATACCTCGTGCTGCCGTGGGCGCCGGAGTTTGGGCTCAACGCCGGGGTGACATGGTTCGACTTCAGCGACCCCTGCGCGCCGCTGGCGGTGGCCTCGGTGAAGTCGGACGAGATGCGCGAGAGCCACGCGCTCGGCTTCGCCAACCTGAACGAGCGCTGGTACATGGTCACCGACGAGATGACGGGGCTGCTCGGTGACGGCGGGGTGCTGTTCTGGGACGTCACCGATCCGAATGACATCAAGGTGGTGTCGAAGCTCGAGCTGCCGGGATTTCTCTACCCCGACGCGTATCAGCGAGTGACGCTCAGCGTGTTCTGGCAGGCGCCGTGGGTCTACGTCGGCGGGGCCGACAACGGCATCTACGTGATCGACGCCAGCGACCCGCTCAATCCGGTGCTGGCCCATCAATACAAGTTCGCGCCGATCCTCCGCGTCGGCCAGGTGCAGGTGGTCGGCAATCTGTTGATGGCGAGCGCGGCCGAGGGCAAGCGGACCGCGCTGCTCAACGTCGCCAAGCCGGACTTCCCGCAGCCGATCGCGGGCGGCGAGTTTGCCATCGAGCGCGAGTCTTACTTCAGCAACGTGGGCGGCGGCCACGCCTTCTACGCGCCCAAGGAGGGCGGCGGGGGGCTCATCATCTGGGACATCCGCGACCCGGGCAAGCCCAAGCCGGTCGCCGACTACAGCAGCGGGGGCAACGGCGGCTATGTGTTCGTCAAGGACGACCACGCCTTCGTCGGCGAGTCTAGCTTCGCCACGATCTACGATATCTCCGACATCACCGAGCCGGCGGAGATGATGAAGCTGAACCTCACCGGCGACCTCGACACGATCACACCGATCGGCAACGTCGTCGTGCTGAGCGTCGACGACAAGGCCGACAAGGATCGCGGCTCGATCGTCGTGCCCTGGCGCGAGGCCGCCGACACCGAGCCGCCGGTCGTCACCTGGGTGTACCCGCCGGACGGCGCCGAGGAGCTCGCCGTGTTCTCCCGCGTCGGCGTCACCTTCAACGAGTTCATCGACATCAAGAGCGCCTGGGCCGGCTCGGTCCGCGTCTACCAGACCGGCACCGACCCCGCGACCACTCGCGTCGACGGCCACGTCAGCACCCAGGAGAACATCGTCAATTTCAGCCCGAAGGAGATGTTGCGCCCGGGCGTCTCGTATACCCTCGAGATCCCCGCTGGCGGCGTCCGCGATTACAGCGGCAACCCGAGCGCCGTCGCGTTCACCAGCACCTTCAAGACGGCGGGCGGCTGATGCGAGCCTTCGTCCTCGCCTCTGTGCTTATCCTGGCGGCCTGCGGCGACGCTGGCGGCGGCGTCACCAGCGATGTCGGGCCCGACTCCGACGGGAGCAGCACCGGCGGGGCCACCCCGACAACTGGTGACATCGGCACTAGCGATACAGGTGGGAGCGACGACAGCGGCGCGAGCACGGGTCCGGCCGGTCCGCTCATGCCCGACCCGGGCGATCCGCGCTACGCGCTGGTCGACGAGTTGGTGCAGCTCGATGGCTCACAGTCCAGCGGGGCCGTGATGTACCAGTGGGACCCGGGTGACGGCTCCGGGCCCGGGCCGAAGGGTCCGTCACCTGTCCTCGAGGTCAGCTACGCCAAGCCCGGCCGCTACAAGCCGATCCTCACGGTATTCGACGAGCAGGGCGACTCGCTCGCGGCCGGCGTCACGATCACCGTCACGCACGCGCCGAGCTGGGTCCCGCGGCACAGCAGCAGCGTCGTCCGCGTCGGTGCGCGCGTCGCCGTGGTCAGCCCCGACTCGAATGAGGTGATGATCGCCAGCGGCGACGAGCGCGGCTTCGCGGTCGAGCGTCACGTCAAGGTCGGCGAGCGCCCGGTCACCGTCGCGGCGATCGACGCCGAGGTGCTCGCCGTCGTCGCCCAGGACGACGCCAGCCTGCAGTTCCTCCGCGCCGACGGCCAGGGCGGCGTGACCCAGCTGGCGCTGCCGCCCGCCTCGCGGCCGTACGGCGTGGTCGCTGACGGCGAGACCCTGTTCGTCGGTCTTCAGGCCACGGGTCAGCTCGCGCGCGTGGACTTCGCTGGCGGCAATCCTGTCCTCGAGGACATCCTCGACGTCGGCCCCGACGTGCGCGGCGTCAGCTTGTTGCCCGACGGTCGCGTCGCAGTCACGCGCTGGCGCTCACGGCCGGGCGGCGCGACGGTGTGGGCGGTCGATCCGCAGGGCGGCATGGTAGAGACCTGGTCGCTGGCCTTCGACCCGCAGGCCGCCTCCGACACCGAGGTCGGCGGCGTGCCGAGTTATCTCGGGCCCGTGGTGGTCGCGCCCACCGGCGACGCGGCCGTGGTGCCGGGTTTGCAGGCCAACGTCGGTCAGGGCCTCTACCTCAACGGCGAGCCGCTGGCGGCCGACCTGACCATGCGGGCGGTCGTCGCTTACCTCGATCCGCAGACCGGCGGCGAGTGGTTCGATCGGCGCAAGCAGTTCGATAACCGCGGCATGGCCAGCGCCGCCGTGCACAGCCGCTTCGGCGACTATCTGTATGTCGCCACCCGCGGGCCGCGCACGGTCGAGCGGGTCGACGTGTTCAGCGGTGACGTCGCCGGCAACACCTTCGACGCCGGCTACGCGCCGCAGGGCCTCGCGCTCTCGGAGGACGACCGCTTCCTCTTCATCGACGCGTACATGTCGCGCGAGCTGGTGGTCCACGACACGCGGGTGTTCGACGAGCCGACGCCGCCGCTGGCCCGGCTGCAGATCGCCAGCAAGGAGCCGCTCTCCCCGGAGGTGCTGCGCGGCAAGCAGATCTTCAACGACAGCGCCGACCCGCGGATCAGCAAGGACAGCTATATCGCCTGTGCCCATTGCCACCTCGAGGCCGAGTCGGATCTGCAGGTGTGGGACTTCACCGAGCGCGGCGAGGGCCTGCGCGACACCCACGCCCTGCGCGGCCACGCCGGTGTGGGCGACGGGCCGATCCACTGGTCGGCCAACTTTGACGAGGTCCAGGACTTCGAGAACGACATCCGCAACGCCTTCGGCGGCAGCGGCCTGCTCAGCGACGCCGACTGGAGCAGCGGCACCCGCAGCCAGACCCTCGGCGACCCCAAGGCTGGCCTCTCGCCCGACCTCGACGCCCTCGCCGCGTACCTCGCCACCCTCACGGACGAGCCACGCAGCCCCTTCCGCGCGCCCGGTGGCGGCCTCCCGCCGGCCGCCGAGGCCGGGCGTCTGCTGTTCCTCTCGCCCGCGCTCGGCTGCGTCAGCTGTCACAAGGGCCCGCGCCTGACCGACAGCGAGTTCGTCGACCCCGGGGTGCCCTTGTTGCACGACGTCGGCACCCTCGGCCCCGGCTCGGGCAAGCGCATGGGCAAGCCGCTCACCGGCCTCGACACGCCGACGCTGCACGGCGTGTGGCGGACCGCCCCGTATCTACACGATGGTTCGGCCGCCGACCTCGAGGCGGTGCTCACGGACAAGAACGCGAAGGACCTGCACGGCGTCACGAGTTCGCTGACGCCGGACGAGCGCGCGGACCTCGTCGCCTACCTGCTCTGCCTCGACGGCGAGGTCGACTGATCAGGCCGGCGATACGTCATCAGGTTCCGCCCGGGCAAGGGCTCGGATCAGAAACGCAGAGCCACGCCCACGGTCCAGGTCCCGTGTGGGGTTCGACCCGTGGTCGGTACGAAGGCCTGCCTGGGCTTCCCTCGCTTGTACTTCACGTTGCGGCGCGCGCCGATGGCCAGGAGGGTGATGCCCGCAACCGCGAACAGCCCACCGCAGGTGATGCTGGCCACCCTAAACGGGTCACCCGCGAAGGAGCCTGCCCCCGGCTGGCCAATGACGATGAAGGCCGCGGTCGGGCCGGCGAGCGAGGCGCCCGTGATCATCATGCCGATGCCCTTTTTCGGTGAGGGTGGCGAGAGCGAGGGTGGTGGGGGTGGTGGGGGTGGTGGCTGGCGAGCTTCCCACTTGCGCCACTCCTTGGCACGGAGCCCGCCGACTGTGAGGAGCGCGGCGCTGACGGCGAATGTGATTCCCGCGAGTGTGAAGGCCAACGCCCCTGAGTAAGGGTTGGGTTCATTCGCACGATCCTCGCACCCTTCAAAACACAACCAATCGGCGGGGAGTTGCCGCACTCTGAAGCCGATGACGGTCAACAGGGTACCTGGAACGATGAGCCCAGCGCCTGGGATGAGCAGGCCCAGGCCACGTTTGGGCTCCGACGGCTCCGACGGCGGTGGCGAAATCGCGGGTCGTGGCTCAAGGTGCCGCACTTGGGGATCGATGACAGGCGGGGGCGGTATCGGCGGGGCGGGCGGTGAAGGCACCGAGGTGGCGACCCCGGGATCGATCGCCCGCCCTGGCGGCGGCGCTCGCTCCTCGGGGGTGCTCGATAGCGCCTGTGGCTCGGCCAGCACCGGGGACAGGCGCAGGTAGCTTCGTGCCCTGGGGGCGAGCATTGAGACATTCGCTGTCGTCATCGCACGCGACAAGGTCGGCCTCGCCTCGGCCCGGCACGGCGCCACGGCCACGAGGAGGCCCAACAATGAGCAGATCGGCCTCACGGCTTGTATGGTGCTTGCCAAAGGGACAAGATACCCGACGCCGATGACGCCCGTATATAGGTAATTCACGTACGTGCGAACAGCCGTTTCTGGGCAGGACGCCGACGGGCCGAGTCGCGGTCAAGAAGTACCCGATGAGCTATCGTCCACGGATGTGGGCCTGGCTCGGGCAAGCGCCCCGGACCACGCGTTCATGCAGCGGGCGACGTCGTCCTGGACCCACCCGGCGAGCTTGCCCGGCGCCGTGTGAAGCGGGGAGACGGAGCCCGGCTTGCTGGCCTCCGTCAGCGCGACGCGCCAGACCCAGCGAGCCAGCAGCAGCCGTTCGGAGTCCAGCACTTCCGTGAGAGGGACGTGATTCGCGGTCTCCTGCGACCGGCGCGTGAGGCGGACAAATTGCTGGCGGGCGAGGTCGAAGTGGAGCGCCTCGATGCTGAGGGTGCGCAGCTCGGGGCGGGGACCTTGCTCGGGTCCTCGTTGACCGTCAAGCGTGAGCGTGGACGATCTTACGAGCTCTCACTGCGCGGCGGCCTTGAGCGCCGCGGCGATCGCTGCCTCCTGGGCGTCCATTGTCGTGAGCAGCGAGCTGCAGGGGATGTAGTCGGCGACGGTGATCTGCGATTCGGGCCACTCGCGAAAGCCCACGGTGTCGGCGCGCAGCTGGACCTTGCCGACCCACGGGACGATGCGGGTCGGTGAGGCGCCGGGGCGGGAGACGAGGGCGAGGACCAGGCAGCCCTGGCCCTGGCGCGAGAGCAGGAGGCCGACGGAGACGCCGGTGCAGCCGGCCTTGGGGCACACGCGCTCGGGCTCGGGGCGGAAGTCGATCGCGCGGCCGGGGAGGTGCTTCTCGACCATGAGCTTCATCTGCTGCTGGAGCGCGGCGGCGAGGCCACGGTTCTCGTCGACGATGTCCCGCGGGATGATCCGCGGCCACAGGATCGTCACTCCGCCGAGCACGCCCGGGGACTTCGAGACGTGGCGCTCCTCGAGGGTCTCGGCGGTGGGGGCGGGCGGCGGCGTCGTCGCTGCGGGACCGGGGGCCGTGGTCGCGGCGAGGGTCGGGCCGGTGGCGGGCGCGGAGCCGCCAGGACCGCCAGGCGCTCCGGGTCCGGGCTGGCCGCTGGTGACCGGAGCGCAGTGCACAAGGGCCAGCGCCATGGCCAGCGCCGCGGAGAGAGACAGTCCGTTGCGAATCGAGGTGCGCATGGCCGCAGTGTACTCCAGTTCGAGCCACAGCCAGAGGGCCGTGCGACGCTTGCCGCCGCGGCGACGCCGGGGTATCAGCGAGGGACCATGGCTTTTCTCCGCGAGGTCTCCGCCCTGTCGCTGGCGCCGATGCTGGCGTGTACTTTCAACGCGGGTGGGCTCGGTCAGAGCGGGGAGACCGCGGATGCGAGCCAGACCGGCGGGGCCTCGAGCTCTGGCGGGGCGAGCTCTGGCGGGCCGACCAGCGATTCGCCGACCACCGATGTACCGACCTCCGTGGGTCCGACCAGTGACGCCAGCGCGACCGGCAGCACTGGCCCGGTCGACCCGGACACTTCGGTCTCGGCGAGCGGCACGACCGTCGACCCGAGCGGCACGACCGGGCCGAATTCGACGACCACCGGCGACAGCACCAGCGGCGACGCGAGCTCGGGCGGCGGCGAAACAGGCTGCGTGGAGAAGATGTTCTACAAGGACGAGGACGACGATGGTTACGGCGACGCCAAGATGACGAAGCTGGCCTGCGTGGCCCCGCAGGGCTACGTCGACAACGGCGACGACTGTGACGACAAGAACGGCGCGAAGAACCCCGGCGCGCCCGAGGTGTGCGGCGGCGGCGACAACGACTGCGACAAGGTGATCGACGAGTTCGACCCGGAGAGCAACACCGATTGCGGCGGGTGCAAGATGTATCTCTACATCGCCAACAACCGCGTCTATTACTTCTGCTCGGGCGTGAAGAAGTGGGCCGCGGCCAAGGGCGAGTGCGAGAACCGCGGCGGTCTGCTGGCCAAGGACATCGACAATGCCCACCACGACTGGTTGGTCGCGCTGCTGCCCAACGGGAGCGGCCCGTGGTGGATCGGCGCGAGCTCGCCGAACAACAACATGTTCACCTGGATCGACGGCAGCGCCGTGCCGGTGCCCGACGGCCGCTGGAGCCCGGGCCACCCATGGCCCGGAGGCAACGACCATATCGTGCTGGTGTCCAACGGCAACCTCGATATCTGGGCCAACGACAACGGCCGCTGGTTCGACCGTGAGGACTTCGATAACCAGCCCTACATCTGCGAGAGCGCGTACCTGCCCTGAGTGACCCGCTGGGTGCTGGCGGCGGGGCTCAGCGGCTGAGCCCCGACCTGGCCCGAGGGCCAGGTTGGCTTCACTTCGGGTCGGGCTTGATCAGCCCGATGAGGCCGGCGATCACGGCGAGCACGCCGGAGCCCGCGGCGAGGTAGGTGCCCATGCCGGCCTGGACCATGCCGCTCTGCACGCGCTCGTCGCCGAGGATCAGCGAGCACATCAGCAGGCCGAGGACGCCGAAGATGAGGTGCAGGGTGCCGAGGCCGCGGCGGAAGGCCTTGCGCCCGAGCGTGGCGCCGAACAGCGCGGCGAAGGTCGGCGGTCCCATCAGCAGCGCGCCGGCGGGATTGCGCTCAGTGCCGGTGAGCACACCGACCGTGATGGCGCCGCCCAGACCCTGGGTGGTGGGGAGGAACAGCGAGGCGACGCCGAGGAGCAGTGCGAGGAGGGCGAGGTTCTTGGCCATGCCGCGCTGAGTAACACGAGGGCGCACCGCTTCGATAGCGCCACGTGCCTTGCGAACGCTGTTAAGGGCGGTCCAGGGCGAGCGAGCCGGTGTCGTAGACCTTGCCCTCCTGCATGCCCTGGCCGAGCCGCTCGCCGAGCGTGATCTGCCACTTGTCGCCCAGCTTCACGGCGATGCCGTAGGTGCCGAGCGGCAGCTCGGGGACGGTCCAGACGCCCTTGTCATTGGTCGTCACCGCGAACTTCACGGCCGAGTCGGCGCAGGGTGAGTCGCTGAACATCATGTCAGGGCTCGGGCACAGCTCGACGGGTACGTTGGCCTGTGGGGTGCCGTTGCTGAGCACCTTGCCGGTCAGTCCGCCCTTGCGCAGCGGGCCGGCTGCGGGGAGCTGCGCGGGACCGGAGCCGAGCACGAGGATCGCCTCGACCTCGCCGACCAGCTCCGGCACGGTGCCGCTCGGCCACTCCACCTTCGCGTCGCCGGGTCCGAGGATCGCCACGCCGAGCTCGGAGCTCACCCACAGGCGGCCGCTGTCGTCGGCCGCGACCGCCTTGATGTTGTCGGCGCGAAAGTCCTTGCCGTCGCGCGACTCGTAGACCCGCGGCTCGCCGCCCGCCGGCCAGTTGATCGCGCTGTCGCCGTCGCGCGCCGCCAGGCCGCCGCCGCTGGCCACCGTCAGCCGCCCGTACGACGCGATGCTGCGGCCGCCGAGCGCGACCTTGGTCGCCACCCCGGCGGGGCTCACGTGCAGCAGCGCCGTCGAGGCCAGCGCGTACACCGAGTCGTCCGGCGCCAGCGCCAGCGACTCGAAGAACAGCATCGACGACGCGCCCGCGCTGCTGACGTCGATGTCTCGCCAGGCGCCGTTCTCGAGCAGGTGCAGCTTGTGGGTCGACAGGGCCCACACGCGCCCGGCCTTGTCGACCACGATGCCGGCGAGCAGGTCATCGCCGGCGCCGATCTTGGCCTTCTCCTCGGTGGTCCAGGCCCGGTTGGCGAAGTGCGAGACGCCCTTGAAGGTGGCCGCCCACAGCTCGCCCTTGTCGGTGACCGCGAAGGCGTCGACCGAGCCGCCGATCTCGCTGTAGCCGGCCTCGGTGATCTTCTTGAACTTGTCGCCGTCGAGGCGCAGCACGTCCTGAAAGCCGACGACCCACACGGCCCCGTCGCCGCCGAGCTGGAGGCCCTTGATCAGGGTGGTGGGCGAGTTGGCGAGGAGGGTGAACTTGCCGTCGTCGAGGCGGACGATGCCGCGGTCGTCGAGCGCGAAGTAGGCGGGGCCCGCGGGGCCCGCCGGGCGCGTCGGCGGGGTGAAGGCGGGCGCCTGCGGGACCGGGGTCTCGGGCTTCGTGTCGGGCGCTGTGTCGGGCTTCGCGTCCGGCTTGGCGTCGGGCTTGGCGTCCGCCGGCTTATCACTCGGCGGGGTCGAGGGCGGCTGCTCGGCCTTCGTGTCGCGGGCGATCGGCTCGGGCGCTGCGCCGCGCTCGCAGGCGAGGCCGACGAGCAGGAGCGAGAGCGACAGGGAGAGGGGGAGGCGTGGCGAGGCTCGCATCGCGCGCGACGATGCCACGAGCCCGCGCTCAAGCGAAGCGATATGCGCTGAGGCCGACGCGGTGCCCGTCCGGGTCGTGGAAGTACAGCGTGAACTGCGTTCGATCGAGCACCGGGACCCCCGCGGCCGCCAGCCGCTGCTCCGCCGCCGCGAGGTCGTCGCAGGCGAGCACCAGCACGTGCGCCGAGCCGTCGGTCGCCCCCGGCGGGCGCAGCGAATGCTCGAGCATCAGCAGCGCCTCCTCGCCGAGCGCCAGCCACACTGCGCGCACCGCCCCCTGGGGACCGTGGTGGACCGCGAGCTCGCGCAGGCCGAGCAGGGCCCCGTAGAAGCGGGCCGAGCGGAGCGGGTCGGCCACGCGCAGGGCCACGTGATGCAGCCGGTTCGGGCTCACGGGCGGCACGGGGTTCACGGGCGCAGCTGCACCGACAGGTTGAGGCTGTCGTCCTCGGCGGGCTGGTCGAAGGTCAGGCCCTCGAACCAGGAGAAGAAGCGGGGCAGCACGGCCTTCTGCTCGGGTGGCAGGTACTCGAAGTTGACGCCGCGGTCGTTGACCTCCCAGAACTCGCGGTCATCGAGCTTGACCAGCTTCTGCCACATGTTGCGGAGGCGACGGTGGTCCTCGCCGGCCATGTCGTCGGCGACGCGCTTGGCGAGGGCCACGGCGCCCTGCACGAGGTAGATGGTGGCGAGCTTGATCTGGGCCAGGCGGACGCCGCCGAGGGCCTTCTGCTGGTCGCGCGACTCGGCGATGTCGTCGACCGCGAGGAAGTAGCGGAGGATCGCGTCGTGGCAGCCGCTCTCGGCGCGGAAGGCCTCGGCGCAGAGGGTGCCGATGTCGTGGGCGATGACCTCGGCGATGAAGACCATGCCGCGCTGGAACGCGACGCCGCTGTAGTAACGCATGAAGCGGGCGATGTCGACGGCGCGGCGCTCGAGGATCGAGGCCCGCTCGCGGGCCTCGCGTTGCTCGCGTTCAGAGCGGGAGGCGGCGACGCGGATCATCGCCCGGCCCTCGTGGACGATCATCTCGCCGAGCTGGCGGTACTGGTGGAGGATGTTGTACGAGGTGCGGATGTCGTTGGCGTTGAAGGTCGCGCGCAGGTAGGTGTTGAAGAACTTGATCGCCAGGTCGAGGGCCTGGAGGTCGCCGCGGCGGGCCGCGGCCTCGCCGAGCCGGCGGGTGTCGATCGCGATCAGGTAGCAGGCGTCCTTGATCTGGGTCAGGCCCTCGCCGAAGATCATCTGATACTGGCGCAGGATCTTCCACTCCAGCCAGGTGCCGCGCTCGGTCAGGTCGCCGATCGCCTCGGTGGACAGCGACACGAAGTCGGGGCTCTGACGGTTCCACTGCGAGACCTTGTGCCAGTCGCGGCGCATGCCGGCCTTGGTCTCGCCGTAGAGCACCGCGAACTTGCACAGCGCGTCGATCGCGTTCGAGGCGATGTTCTTGTCCTTCTGCTGCAGCGCGTTGAGGCCGATGTTGGTCAGGTGCTCGACCGCCTCGATCGCGTGCAGCTGGCGGCGGTCGACCGCCTCGCCGGCCTTGCCGCGGATCGGCGTGCACGCGTAGAGGCCGTTGGCGGTGATGCGGCCGACGATCTTCTCCGGGTCGAGGAAGTCGAACACGTAGGCGAAGTAGGGGAACAGCAGCAGCAGGCTGGCGGTCATCAGCAGCATCGAGAACAGCACGCCCCAGCGCGGCACGTAGCTGGGGCCGATCGAGAAGTTGACCCACACCACGAACACCGTCGCGGTCACGAAGAAGCCGAGCACCAGCAGGTTGGTGCGCGCCCGGAAGAACAGCGAGGTGATGTGCGGCGTGAAGCGGGTCGCCGCCAGCTGGACGATGATGCTGGAGACGGTCAGCGCGAGCCCGAGGACCGCGGCCATGACCTCGCCGAGCCCGCCGAGGGTGTTCTGCGCCTGGTCGACGTTCTGGTAGAGCAGCGCCTGGATCAGGCCGGAGCCGTCCTGGTGGGCGTCGCCCGGGCGCTCGGTGAGCACGTTGAGCCAGAAGGCGAGCACGAAGATCACCATCGCCAGGCCGAGGATCGCCAGCACCGGCACCGACCAGGTGCGCAGCGGCAGCTTGTACTGCTGCATCGCCTTCGGCAGGCCGTCGGTGGTCGCGCCGGCCACCTGCATCGCGCGCCGCATCTCCGGCGTCAGGCGCATCGCCATCAGCGAGCTGGCCGCGACCGGCAGCTGCTCCGCCGTCTCGCTCTCGTCGGCCCCGGGCTTCCTCGGCTCGTTCACGCGGGAGACGGTATCAGAGGACGCGCGGTCGCGGGACCGGGGCCGCAGGCGCAGGCGCGCCCGCCCGCAAGGCCGCGGATCTCGGCGCGGATCCGTGGTAGTGGTTGCGGCGCTGTGTTGCAGCACGCCGGCCTCGACGACGCCCAGCTCGGGCCGCGGCTCGCCCGGCTGCTGGCCGCCAATTCTCCGCTGCCGGCGCGCGAGATGGTCGCCCGCGGCCTCGCGCCGCTGGCCGGCAGCGAGGCGTGGTTGGCGCTTTACCAGCTGTGGGTGCGCGGCGGGCCGACCCTCGCCGAGCACGCGGGTCGCACCGCTGGCGAGCTGCCGCCGGCCGCCGTGATGACGGCCCTCGCCGATCCACACCTGCCGCCGGTGGTCCTCGACTTCATGGCACGCCGGCGGATCCGCAGCCCCGAGACCCTGCGACTGATCGTCCACCACCCGCGGGTCCACGACGCCACCCTCGCCGCGCTCGCCCGCTGCGCCCCCGACCTCGTGTGCAGCGCGATCGCCAGGAACCAGCGGCGCTGGCTCGCCTGCCCGGCGATCGCGGAGCAGCTGGTCCACAACCCCTGCTGCGAGCGGGCCGTCGCCCACGCCGTGCTCGAGCTCGGCGCCCGCGAGGCGATCGCCGTCCTCGCCCTGCTGCGCCGCCGCGCCCTGGCCGGCGTCGACCTCCAGGACAGCCCCGCGACCCACGCGCGCGCGACCGCCTGGATGCTCCGCTCGGGCCCCGCCGAGCCCTTCCCCGAGCTCGCCGCCGGGGCCTCGCTCGGGTCCGCGGCGCCGGCTCGCCCCGAGGCCGCTCGCTCGCCGCGGGCCGCGGATCGCGACAGATTGGGGGCGCCGGCGCGCCCGCAGCCTCCGCCTCGCGGCCCCGCCAATGACCTGTCCGTTCAGGCAGGTTCTTCCGACCTGTCGCTTAAGGCAGGCCATCCTGATCCGGCGCCTTGGCGCGGTCCTCCGCTCGGTGACCTGTCGCTTGGCGTCGACCTGGTCGCCCGGGGCAGCGAGTCGCTCGCGCCCGATCTGTCGCCTGCGCCGGGCATGGTCGCTCCGGCCGTGCGTGGTGACCTGTCCCCACGGCCAGGTCCCGAGCTGGCGGCCGCGAACGATCGCGGCGTGGGCCTGGCGGCGCGGCGTCTGGGCGTCCCGGGCGACGATCTCGACGATCTCGACGATCTCGACGACCTCGACGATCTCGACCTCCCGATCGGCGAGGACTGGGACGAGGACCCGGCCGAGGTCGACGTCCCGGCGCCGCGCGGGGCCGTGCCGCTGCCCGAGCTCGAGCTGCCGCCCCCGGGCGCGACGCGGCCGGAGCACGCGCGGGCCCTGGCTCGCCCGGGCCGCGACTTGGTGCCGGTCGCTCACCAGCTCGAGCTGCCGGGCCCCGCGGCGACCCGGGAGCGGCCGCCGTCGCCTGACTATCGCGAGTCGCTCGCGCGGGTGCTCGACCCGGGCACCCCGTTGCCGCTGGCGATGAGCCTGCTGCACCGCCTGCGCGCCCCGGACCTGCGCCGCGTCGCGGCCGCTCGCCGGCTCGCGCCGGCCCTGATCGCCGCGGCCCGGCGGCGCACGGGGGCCGCGTGATCGGCCTGCTGGGCCGCGTCGGCGTGCTGCGCACGGGGGTCGCGTGATCGGCCTGCTGGGCCGCGTCGGCGGCGTGCTGCTCGCCCCGCGGGCGCTGCTCGGGAGCCTGCCCGAAGGGACAGGCCGTAGCGACGGCGCCGCGCTGCTGCTCGCCTACCTGCTCGCGGTCGGCCTGCCTGGGATCGCCGCCGCCGTCGCCGACCTCATCGCGCTCGGCCCGCTCGCGGGCCTGTCCGGGCTGGCCCAGGGCCTGCTGCCGCTGCTCCCCTGGTTGCTGACCGCCAGCGCGGTCGAGTGGCGCCTCGGCGACGCCCGGGCCCACCGCGCGGGCTGTGCCTGTGCCCGCTGCTCGTGCTCGCCGCGCTCGCTCACCTCGCCGCGCTCTGCGGCCTCGAGCTGCCTGGCCCCGGCTACCTGCCGGCGCTGCTCGGGGGTCTCGCCTCGCTCGTCCTCGCCAGCGCCGTCCGCGGCGCGATCGTCCCGCGCCCGCTGGCGGACAAGCTGTCCGTTCAGACAGGCGCGAGCGAGCTGTCCCCCGGGCCAGGCATCGCCGACAAGCCGTCTGTTCGGACAGGCACGAGCGAGCTGTCCGCCGGGCCAGCTTCTACCCACAGCGCCGCCCTGGCGGCCTTGTTGGGCCTGATCGTCGCTGGCGTGGTCGGCGTCAACGCGGGCCTCGACGGCGCGCGGGCGCTGCGCGAGTGGTCGACGCTCGCGCCGGTCGCCGCGGGCGACCCGGTGCCTGACTTCGACGTCGCGCTGCTGGACGGCGGCCGCCTGCGCGCGGCGGACCTGCGCGGCGCGCCGCACCTGCTGATCTTCTGGACCACCTGGTGCGGCGTGTGCGAGGCCGAGATGCCGATGTACGCCGCGCTCGCGGCCCGCCACCCGCGGCTGCGCGTCGTCGCCGTCAACGCCGATCGCGACGGCGATGTGCCGGCGCTGGTCCGGGCCTACCGCGACGCGCACGCGCTGGCCTTCCCGATCGCCCTCGACCACGGCGCGCTGACCCGCGGCTTCCGCGTGCGGATGTTCCCGCATGTCGTGGTGCTCGACGCGGACGGGGCGATCGACGCGGTGTTCCGCGGCCGCAGCTTCGAGCGCAGCCTCGAGGCCGCGATCACAGCGGCCGGCGGGTGATCCCACCGTCCTCCGATCACCGGAGCGACGCCGCGGCCCGCCGCCGCGGCCCCGCAGCGGCCCCTTGCGACCCGCCACGGCCCCCTGTGTGCCCGCCGCCGCGGAGCGCTCGACGCCCATGTACCATGCCGCGCGTGCGACGGCTCCTGCTCCTGCTGCCCCCCCTCGCCTGCAACGCGGCCGACCCCGCCGAGGTGAGCGGTGAGCTCGAGCCTGGCGCGAGCAGCAGCGAGGCGGGCAACGACAGCGATGACGCCAGCAGCGACGGCACGAGCAGCGGCGACACCCACGACACCGACGAGAGCCCGGTCGGCTTCACCTGCGTCCCCGGGTCCGCGCCGAGCGACCGCTTCGTCGACTGCGTCGAGTCGTTCACGCCGGAGGGCGCGAGCTACGGCCAGGACCGCTTCCCCGCGGTCGTGTTCGGCCCGCCGATGGCCGGCGCGGCGGGCATGGGCAGCACCGACGTGCTCTCGCTCGGCTGCGGCGGCGAGATCACGCTGTACTTCGACGACCCGGCGATCGTCGACGGCCCCGGCCCCGACTTCATCGTGTTCGAGAACCCGCTGCCGGTCGGCGACCTGACCTTCGTCGAGCCCGCGCGCGTGCTCGTCAGCGCGGACGGCCTGCAGTGGCACGCCTTCCCCTGCGCGCCCGGGAACCAGCCGCCGCTCGGCTGCGCCGGCGTGGCCCAGGTGTTCGCCGGCCCCGACGCCGGCATCGACCCCACCGACCCCGCGCTCGCCGGCGGGGACGCCTTCGACCTCGCCGAGCTCGGGCTCGCCGAGGTCCGTTACCTCCGCCTCCTCGACGTCGGCGTCGCCCACTACGGCGACCGCAGGTGGTGCGGCGGCGGCGGCGGTGGCTTCGACCTCGACGCGGTCGCCGTGGTCCACGGAGACGCACCATGAAGATCGCCGTCCATCATCGCCGCGGCGCCGCGACCATCCGTCGCGAGCAGCCGGACGCCACCGTCCTCGAGCTCACCTCCCGCGCCCCCGCGCCGTGGGTCAAGTTCAGCCCCTTCTACCCGCACGGCGACATCCCGGTGCCCGGCGCCGCCGGCCGGGTCGCCGCCAGCGTCGAGGGCCTGTGGCAGGCGCTCAAGGTGTTCGAGCGGGCCGACGTCGACGAGGCCAAGCTGGCGATCACCAGCATGCGGGGCCTCAAGCGCAGCGCCTCGAGCTACGGCCGCGTGCTCGGGCACCGCCCCGGCCTCGGCAGCGAGCGCCTGCTCGGCTACGTCGCCGCCCGCCGAGCGATCTACCTGCCGGCCTACCGCCACGTGCTCGTGCAGCACCTCGCGACCGAGCTCGCCGAGCTGGCCCGCCTCGCCGAGACCCCCGGCGGCCTCGTGCTCCTCGACTTCGAGACCAACGCGGACGTCGACGACTCGTCGCGCCCGCTGTCGCACGCCGGCCTCGTCATGCACCACCTGCGCGGCACCTGGCCCGTCTGAGCTTCGGGACAGGCGACACCTGGCCACGTGCGCGGCACCGGGCCGGCGCGAGCTTCGGGGACAGGCGGCACCTGGCCACGTGCGCGGCACCTGGCTGGTGTGACCTTCGGGACATGTCTACGAGGACATGTCCCGAGCACCATGTCTCAACCCGGGTCGACGCGGCGGGTCGCGGCGAGCAGGGACTCGTAGGCGACCCGCTCCGCCTCGGCCCGCGGCAGCTGGCCGTCGATCTCGCAGATCGCCGCGCGCTCGTCGAAGCGCAGGCGCAGGTCGTCGCGCAGCGACTCGTCGCGCACCGCGGCGATCAGGGCCGCGGCCTGGCGGCTCCAGCGGGACTGCGTTGCTTCGCGTGCACCCATGCCGGGCGGTGATGCGTCAGCCGGCGACGCCCCGGCAAGGCGCAGCATCGCGCGGGACAATTCACGTCCAGGGGCCCGCTGCGGCCGCCAATTCTGGCGACGCGCGCTTGCACGCGCGGCGTGTCACAAGCGGTCCGCTCACGCCGGAGCCCCCGACACAGGCGATGCAGCCGATGCATCCGCGGCCCCCGCGATGGCGACGCGCAGGCGCTCGGCCTCGGCGAGCATCGCTCGCGTCCGCTGCGGCTGCTCGCCCAGCTGCCGCAGGCACTCCGCGATGTGGCGCGTGGTCTGCTCGGTCATGTGCAGCGTGGGCCGCGGCGTACGCTGAAGGATCGCCAGCGCCTGCTCGAAGTACAGCAGGGCCAGGCGCGGCTGGCCGGCGTCGAGGTGGGCCCGGCCGAGCCCCTGCAGCGGCAGCGCGGCGCCGCCAGGCGTGCGCTCGAGCCCGGGCAGCGCCATCAGTCGGGCATAGGGGACGACCGCCTCGGCGCAGCGGTCGAGCAGACACAGGTAGTCGCCGATGTTGACCAGCACGCTGGTGATGTCCAGGCGGGCGCCCGCGTCGTGCAGCGCCAGCAGCTCGCGGTTGACCGCCAGCGCCGCCTCGTGCTGCTCCGTCAGGTGCAGCAGATTGGCCAGCAGCTGCAGCGCGTAGCTCCGCTCCGAGTAGGCGGGCGGGCGCTCTGCCGTGAACACCGCGATGGCGCCGCGCAGCCGGTGGATCTTCGCGGCCGGGTCGGGGTCGATGTCCAGCTGCGCCAGCAGCACGTCGAGCGAGGCCACGCGGACGCTGGACGCCCCGTACAGCCGCACCGCCTCGGCGCGCGCCTGCGTCAGCGACGACTCGGCCCTGGCGTAGTCCTCGAGGTCGATGTGCGCGTACGCCAGGCTCAACTCGATCGCCAGCAGCGACGGGTGGGACGGGCCGAGCTGCTCGCGTTGCTCGGCCAGCAGCGAGAGCAGCAGCTCGCGCGTCTGCTCCGGCTTGCCCTGCTCGGCCAGCGCGTTGGCCACCAGCATCCGGGCGCGCGCCACCTCCGGGTGCGAGCGCGACTGGAGCCGCTCGCGCAGCTCGAGCGCGCGGCGCCGCAGCTGCAGGACCCGATCGAGGCGACCGGCGAGCAGCTCGATGTAGCTCTCGGTCTCGAGCTGCGCCGCCTGCAGCAGCGGCTCGGGGGGGTCGCCCGCGGCTCCCTGCGCGAGCTTCAGCCACATGCGAGCCTGCTTCGCGTCCTCCGTGACGTCGGCGGCGAGCAGCGCCAGCTCATTCCAGATCGCCGGGGCAGCCGGGCTCGGGCCGCGGTTGGCGACCAGCGCGGCCGCGTCGCCGAGGGTCTGGGTGGCGGCCACGTGGTCCCTGTGCTCGCGGGCCTCGATCGTGCCGCGCAGCAGCAGGACCTCGGCCTCGAGCTCGCGGTCGCCGAGTCGCCTGGCCGTGGCCCGCAGCCCGGCGATCTGCTGCCTCGCCTCCCCGGCGCGCCCGACCAGCTGCAGCGCGCGCGCGCGTCGGAGGTCGCGGTGGGCCGTCTCCTCGCGGCGCTCGATCGCCTGCACGTCGATGTTCGCGTCGCGCTGGCAGCGGTCGATCGGCTGCAGGCGGGCGATCAGCTCGAGCGCGCCGCCGGAGACCGCGAGGTCGCGGCGATCGATCAGCTCGACCAGGTCGGCCAGCTCCTGCCGCCGCTCCTCGAGGCAGAGGCGCCGGGCGAACAGCGAGCGCCCGGTCTGCTGACCGTGCAGCTGGGTGCGCTCGCAGGCCTCGCGGCTCGCCATGGCCCACTCACCGGCGTAGCGGTCGATCTGCCCGGCGAGGCGCTCCCACGCCGGTCTGGCGAGCTCGGCCGGCTGGGTCGCCTGGTACGCCCGCCGCACCTCGTCGCGCCGCTCCGGACTCCAGGTGTCGAGCAGCGCCTGGTTGGTGCCGGGACACAGCTCGCGGGCGCCGACACCCAGCTCGACGCTGACGAAGCCGGCCGCGAGGGCGAGGCCGGCCGCGCTCGCCAGCAGCAGCCGCCGGCGCTGGATCGGCCCGCGCTCGAGCGCGACCAGCAGCGCCTCCATGCTGGCGAAGCGGGCCTCCGAAGCGAAGGCCAGGCCGCGCACCAGGACCCGGCGGAGCCACCCCGACACGCGCCCGCGTCGGCCCGCGGGCGGTGGTCGTACGCCGCGGTTGTCGACCAGCGCCGCGAGCACGTCGTTGGCGAAGGGCCGGTGCCCGTAGAGCGCCTCGTGGAGCGCGACGCAGAACGAGAACTGATCGCTGCGCGCGTCGCAGCTGCGGCCGAGCGCCTGCTCCGGCGACATGTAGCCCGGGGTGCCGGCGCTCGGTTCGGTGGCGGGGCTCGGCGGGATGTCGACCGCCGTGGTGCTGGGCTGCGACGCGACGCTCGCGGGCTCGGGCCGCGGACGCGGTCCACGGGCGAGGCCGAAGTCGACGATGCGCACGCGGCCGTCCTCGCCGACCAGCACGTTGCTCGGCTTGAAGTCGCGGTGCACGAGCCCGGCCGCGTGGGCCGCCGCGAGGCCGCGCCCGGCGGCGATGAAGTGCGCCACGATCTCCGCCTCGCTGCGCGGCGCGTCGAGCCAGCGCAGCAGCGTGTGTCCGGGGACATACTCCATAGCGATGAAGATCTCGTCGCCGTGCTCGCCGACCTCGTAGATGTGGATGACATTCGGGTGCGACAGGCGGGCGAGCGCGCGGGCCTCGGCGAGCAGGCGCTGGTGCTCGGCGAGGCGCTGCTCCGTCGCGTCCGGGCGGATCACCTTGAGCGCGACGACGCGGCCCAGCGTGTCGTCCTCGGCGGCGTAGACGACCCCCATGCCGCCCTGGCCGAGCGATCGTTGCACGCGGAAGCGACCGATGCGCAGCGGCTCCGCGGGTACGCCGAACATGCGCGCGCCGAGCCGTCGGCGCATCGCCTCGGCCTCGAGCGAGCGCGCCAGGGGGCCCCCGAGCCCCGGGCTCGTCGTCTCCGGCTCCGACACGCGATCGTCCACCTTACGCCTATTACTTGCTCGCCCCGCGGATCACAAGCGCCGGGTCAGGGGCGCTTGACCCGGATCTTGATGTGCAGGGGCTCGGGCAGGTTCGGGTTGATGAACTCCCAGCCCCACTCGGTCACGCTGCTGCTCGGCACGGAGAAGGTGATCGTCGTGGTGCTGCCGGCCAGGGACCACGTGGCGGTGCCGGCGTGGCCCGAGGGCACCTTGATGATGGTCGTGTCGTTCTCGTCGAGCACGGGGACCGTCGCCGTCCGCGGCTCGAAGTAGATCGCCACGGAGGTGACCGCGCTGTCCGGCACGTCGACGCGGATCACGTCGATCTGCGAGCCCGTGCTGCCGCTGCCGGTGTAGCAGCGGCCGTCGGACTCGTGATAGACCGTCGGCGCGCTGGTGACGGTGGATAGGGTGTTCAAAAGGTGCCAGTTGGTAGCCATCTCGTCGCTCCCAGAGAAGTTGCGGTAGCGGGCTCGCGGCGGCGCCGCATTGGCCCGCCGCGCCCGTCGGGGGTTAGTGCCGCGGCGGCGAAGATCCGTCACGGCGAACTCCACGTTGCGATCATCGGCGCTGTAGCGAGCAGCCGCGGTCGAAGTCCGGGCTGATCGCGAGCTCGGCGACCACGCCGGCACGCTGCGCAGGCGCGCGACGAGGTGCCGCCGCACGGGTCGCGGCCATCGACCACGCCGATCGTCGTGACGGCTTGAGCGGGGCCCGACACTACCCGGCGCATGGCCTTGCTGTCGGTCCTCGCCGGTGTTCCGCCCTTCCTCATGGCTCGCGAGCTGCGCACGCGGGCGGGGGCCTTCGAGCCCGGAATGTCCCCCGGGCCCGAGCCCCCGCCCGCGCTGCGCGAGGCCGTGCGCCCGCTGTCCGACCAGGCGATCGCGGCCGCGTTGCTCGAGCAGCTGCGCAGCGCAGCGCTGGCGATCTATGGAGCCGACGATCGCATCGAGGCCTACGAGGTGCAGGGTAGCGAGCAGCGGCGGGCGCTGGACTGCACGGCCGCGGTGTTCTTCGACGCCGCGGTGCAGGACGCTGGCGACGACATGCGCTCGCTGTACACCCGGCCGTTCGGGCCGATGAAGCAGCTGTGCCCCGGGGAGCGCTTCTACAACCAGCCGTCGGGGGCCGCGGCGACCGGGGTGTTGGTCGGCCCGGACCTCGTGGTGACGGCGGCCCACGTGGCCCGGAGGATCCCCTGGCAGCGAATGTGCCTCGTGTTTGGCTTCGAGATGGAGGACCCCTTCGTCGCGCGCGAGCGGATCCCCGCTGGCGACGTGTACCGCGTGGCCGAGCTGGTCGCGCGTGGCGACTTCGGCGAGCCCCCGCGGGACTGGGTGGTGCTGCGCCTCGATCGCCGCGCCGAGGGTCGGCCCTTCGCGGCGATCAACCGCGACCGTCCGCTCGCCGTGGGCCAGGCGATCTACACCGTCGGGCACCCGATGGGGCTGCCGGTCAAGTTCGCCGGCAACGGCCGCGTGCTCGAGCGCGGCGACGACGACACCTTCACGGCCAACCTCGACGTCTTCCCGGTCTGCTCCGGCTCGCCGGTGTTCAACGCCGAGACCCACGCGCTCGAGGGCATCGTCCTCGCCGACCCGACGCTCGACCACTTCCTCCCGGTCGACGGCTGCTATGTGCAGGCGACCGTCCCCGAGGAGGACGGCGTCGGCAACGTGCACCTGCGCGCGCGCCACTTCGCGGGCGCCGTCGGGTAGCCAGGCGCGTGGGCCGCTGCGGTCCGGCGGTCGGCGACACCGACCGCGCCGGCCCTCGCTTCTCGACATGGCGGTAGGGACATGTCCCTTGCGCCATGCTCCGACTCGGCGGTCAGTTCACGGCAGGCGGGTGCCCGCGAGCTCGCCGCTGGTGAGCTTGACGAGGAGGGTCGCGCGGGCGCGGGCGAGGCTGTGCAGCAGCTGGCCGTGGCCGGCGATGCGGGCGAAGGCGGGCGCGGTGCGGCGCTCGAAGGCCTCGGCGAGGGCGTCGGGGGGGCGGGCGACCAGGATCTCGCGCATGTCCTTCTGGCTGACGTGGCCAAGGCCGGTGGTCTGGCGGCTGCGGGCGAGCTGGACGAAGCGGGGCTGGAGCTCGCGGAGCAGGCAGTAGGTGAAGGCGCGCCAGCGCGGCGCGGGCGGGACGACCTTGAAGATGTGCTGGTTCAGCCAGGCGGGTCCGCGCTGCCACAGGAAGGTGCCGATCGAGCTGTGGGGGTTGCCGGACCAGGCCATCAGGATGTCGCCGCTGGTGATCGCTCGCGCGTCGGGGCGGGCCGCGGCGAAGCGGGTCTGATCGGTGATGCCGCGCTTGATCTCGGCGATCTTGATCACGGGCAGGCCGCGGCCGTCGGGGCTGAAGTCGGCGGCGGTGAAGGGCGTGCCGTTCTGGAAGCTGGCGCACTCGGTCAGCGGCACGTTGCGCCAGCCGCGGGGCATCGGGGCGACGGGGCCGGGCTCGAGGGCGTCGGGGAACAGCGCGGCCTCGCCGGCGTCGGTGCTCGCGTGACGCTCGCCGCGGGCGCGGCTGTACGTCGGGTCATGTTCCAGGAACCATGACCGAAAGAGCAGGCGGACCAGGCGGTCGAGCTGGTCGTCGATGGCCTCGGCGAGCGCGGCGCGGGCGTCGATGCGGCCGAGGGCGCGGGCGATCGCGCGTTGCTCGGCGAGCGGTGGCAGGCGCACGGGGGTGGCGCGGAGGATCGCCAGGTTGGTGTGCGGGACGCCGGCGGTGATCGTGTGGCGGGCGACGTAGTCGCGGATCTCCGGGGTCAGCAGCCAGTAGTAGATGTACTCGGGGTCGACGCGGGCGGGGTCGCAGGTGATCTTCATCTGGCTCTGCGAGAGGATGAAGCGCGGCCACGGCGTGCCCTGCGGGACCAGGCCGACCTGATCGAGGGTGCCGCGCTGGGTGACGACGACGTCGCCGGGGCGGGCGGTGTGGCGGGCGAGCAGGTCGGCCTTGGCCTCGGCGATGAACACGAGGTCGTCGGTGTAGAAGCGGCGCTCGCCGGCGCCGAGGTTACTGCCGCGGATGACGGGCACGCCTGCGTCGACGTAGTCGGCGCGGCCGAGGTCCGAGCCGAAGGGGCCGCCGGCGATCGCGTGCGGCGCGGGGGCCTTGAGATCGTCGAGGGTGCAGGCGGTCCAGCCGGACGGGAGCGGGCTCATGACGGGCGAGTGGCGAGGACGACGAGCGCAGTGGCGCAGCGGAGTGTGTGGAGCGGGCTCATGACGGGCGGCGCAGGTGGTCGAGGAGCTGGGTGAGCTGGTCGTCGAGGCTGCGGGCCTCGGCGAGCTGGGTGCGCAGGGCCGCGTCGATCTCGGCGAGCTCGTCGGCGAAGGGGCGCAGCGGGGTCGGCGGGGCGGCGGGGGCGACGTAGCGGCCGGGGGCGAGGTTGTGGTCGTGGGCGGCGATCTCGGCGAGGCTTACGCTGCGGGCCAGGCCGGGGACGTCATTGAAGACGAGGCGCAGCCTGTCCCGAGGGCCAGGTTGCGGGTCGCCGCGCCAGCTGTGGTAGAGCTCGACGAGGCGGGTGAGCTCGTGCGCCTGGAGCTCGCGGTGGGTGCGGTCGGTCATGCTGCCGAGGTCGCGGGCGTCGAGCATGAGGACCTGGCCCCGGCGGTCGCGCAGGCGGGGGTCGGCCTTGTCGCGGGCGAGCAGCCACAGCGAGACGGGGATCTGGGTGCTGTAGAACAGCTGGGCCGGGAGGGCGACCATGCAGTCGACCAGGTCGGCCTCGACGATCGCCCGGCGGATCTCACCCTCGCCGCCGCTGCTGGTGGTCATCGCCCCGTTGGCGAGCACGAAGCCGGCGCGGCCGCGCGGGGCCATGTGGTGGATGATGTGCTGGACCCACGCGAAGTTGGCGTTCTGCGCGGGCGGGACCCCGAAGCGCCAGCGCGGGTCGTGTTGCAGGCGGGCGGCGCCCCAGTCCTTGGTGTTGAAGGGCGGGTTGGCGAGCACGTAGTCGGCGCGCAGGTCGGGGTGGAGGTCGCGGTGGAAGCTGTCCGCGTGCTCGTGGCCGAGGTCGCCGTCGATGCCGCGGAGGGCGAGGTTCATGCGAGCGAGGCGCCAGGTGGTCGGGTTGCTCTCCTGGCCGAACACGCGGAGGTCGCCGTGGCGGCCGCCGTGCTCGACGAGGAAGCGCTCGCTCTGGACGAACATGCCGCCGGAGCCGCAGGCGGGGTCGTAGACGGTGCCGCCGGTGGGGGCGAGCATGGCGACGAGCAGGTGGACGACGGAGCGGGGGGTGTAGAACTGGCCGCCGTTCTTCCCCTCGGCGGAGGCGAAGCGGGTGAGGAAGTACTCGTAGACGCGGCCGAGGACGTCGCGGCCGCGCTGCTCGGCGTGGCCGAGGGCGCCGAACAGGCGCACGAGCTCGGCGAGCAGCGGGCCCTCGAGGCCGGGGCGCTGGTAGATCTGGGGCAGGACGCCGTGCAGGGCCGGGTTGTCGGCCGCGATCGCGGCCATCGCCGCGTCGATGCTGCGGCCGAGCTCGGGCGCGGCGGCGTCGGCACGCACGGCGAGGGCGCGCCAGCGGGCCGCGGGCGGGACCCAGAACACGCGATCGTTGCGGTAGAGGGCCTTGTCCTCGCTGTCGCGGCCGGCCTGATGCAGCTGGTCGCGGTGGCGCTCGAAGGCGTCGGAGATGTACTTGAGGAAGAGCAGGCCGAGGACGACGTGCTTGTACTCGGCGGCGTCCATGTTGCTGCGGAGCTTGTCGGCGGCCTGCCAGAGGGTGGCCTCGAAGTCGAGGTCGCCGCGGCGGGTTTCGGGCTCGGCGGGCTGCTTGCGGCGCAGGCGGGTGACGTTGTGCGGGAGGTCGTCGTCGTTGTCGGGGATCGGTGTCAGCGGTGTCGGCTTGGGCTCGGGCTCGGGCGCAACTTCGGGGGCGCTGGGCCGCAGCTTCTTCGTGCGACGGGGCGGGTCTGGTGGGTCGCTCTCGTCGGGCGGGCCGAGGGCGATGCAGGCCGCGAGCGCGTCGCTGTCACGGAACTCGGGGAGGCGATGGGCGCGGGCGATGGTCCGCAGCTCAGGCGCGTCGAGGAGGCCGAGGAGCTCGCGGAAGCGGCGGTCGGGGAGCATGGCGAGCTGGACCAGGATCTCCCGGCGTGAGCGCGCCGGGGCGATCCCGAGGCTGCGGGCCAGCTCGGCGAGGCGAGGCCGCGCCAGCGCCTCGAGGACAGCGTGCTTCGGGATGAAGGTCATGGGCGCGGGGACGCGGTTTTACGATATTTGCGGCGCGCTCGCGCAGCGACTTGCACAGCGACGCTCGCCCGCTGGTGTGCACGTGATGCGGGGCGTGTGACCCGGTGGGGCGTCGGTTGACAGGGCCAGCGAAGGGGCGCATCGTCGACGGCGGCATGCCGCGACTCACGAGAGGGCGAGCACGCAGTGAGAATCCACGGCCCTACCGGGCCTGCGCACGAAAGTCGGAAGCGAAGCAGGAATGTCGAGAAAACTCTTTGTTGGTGGTCTGAGCTGGAACACGACGGATGATGGCCTGAAGGAGGCTTTCTCTCGGTTCGGCGCGGTGACAGAGGCCAAGGTCGTGACTGACCGCGAGACCGGTCGTTCCCGTGGATTCGGGTTCGTGACCTACCAGGAGGCCACAGACGGCGCCGCGGCCCAGCAAGCGATGGACGGCGCGTCGCTCGACGGCCGTGCGATCCGCGTCAATGCGGCTGAGGACAAGCCCCGCGGAGCCGGTGGCGGCGGCGGTGGTGGCGGCGGCGGCGGTCGTGGCTTCGGCGGCGGCGGCGGTGGCGGTGGCGGCGGTGGTCCCCGCGGCGGCGGTGGCGGTGGCGGCGGTTTCCGTGACCGCGACTCCGGCTTCGGCGGTGGCGGTGGCGGTGGACGTGGTGGTCGCGGCGGTGGCGGCGGCTACGACGACTTCGAGGGCGGCGGCGGCGGTCGCGGTGGTCGCGGCGGCGGCGGTGGCCGTGGCGGTCGCGGGCGCGGCTGAGCTGCCCGCTCGATCAACAAGGACCCGGTCGAGATGGCCGGGTTTTTTTTGCCTGCTCCTCGGCGAGGGAGCTGGCGAGCCGCTGCTGGCTCGGTGAGGGAGCTGGCTGCTGGCTCGGTGAGCTGGCGAGATGAGCGAGCTGCTGGTGTGCTCTCGCTGCTCCGTGGAATTGAGAAGAGACGCCGTCCCGGGCGGGAGGGCGTCTCTTGGGCGTCTCCTTGTGGGAGGCCTCTGACTAGCGCTTGCTGAACTGGAAGCGGGCGCGGGCGCCTGCGCGGCCGTACTTCTTGCGCTCGACCTTGCGGGAGTCGCGGGTGAGGTAACCGGAGCGCTTGAGGCTGTCGCGGTAGTCGCCGGCGATGCGGAGGAGGGCGCGGGCGATGCCGAGGCGGACGGCGCCGGCCTGGCCGGACAGGCCGCCGCCCTTGCAGGTGGCCCACACGTCGTACTTCTCGCGGGTGCCGGTCGCGTTGAGCGGCTGCTCGATCAACTTCATGTTGGTCGGCCTGGCCAGGTAGGCGTCGGCGTCGCGGTTGTTGATGATGATCTTGCCCTCACCCGGGAACAGCCAGACGCGGGCGATCGCGCACTTGCGGCGGCCGGTGGCGTAAAACTTCATGGTATCGGTGGCCATTGCGTAATCCGGGGACTCAGTAGGCGAGCGTGTGGGGCTTGGGCTGCTGGGCGCTGTGCGGGTGTTCGCCGCCGGCGTAGACCTTGAGCTTGCTGTACGTGTGGCGGCCCAGCGGGGAGCGGGGGAGCATGCGGCGCACGGCGATCATGATCAGCTCTTCGGGCTTCTTGGCCAGCATGTTGCGGGCGGTGCAGGACTTGAGTCCGCCCGGGAAGCCGGAGTTGAAGCGGTAGAGCTTGTCGTCCAGCTTCGTGCCGGTCAGCACGACCTTCTCCGCGTTGATGCAGACGACGAAGTCGCCGACATCCATGTGCGGAGTGAAGGTGGGCTTGTGCTTGCCACGAAGGATGTTGGCGATCTGGCTCGCTGCGCGGCCGACCGTCAGACCGTTGAGGTCGACGAGCAGCCAGTCACGACGAATATCTGCGGGGTTGGGGTAGTGGGTACCCATGGGAAGCGGATGGATACGCGAGCGATTCGGGGCTGTCAAGCGGCGGGCATGAGGCGCTGGCGCGGGCTGAGGGTGGGTTTGCTGGCGAAGGGGTGCCAGGTGGGCCAAGTGGGCCAGGTGTGTGAGCGAGGACGCGGGCGAGCGATCTCCTGGGAAGGGGGTGGTGCGGGTGTTGCTGAGGGCCCGGCGCCGAGTGGGCAGGAGGGTTGCCAGGCGGGCTGCTGGGAGCTCGGGAAGGGTGCCATACTGGGGCCGACGTGACCGCCCCCGGCGTCAAGATCCTCATCGCCGATGACTCGAGCAGCGACCGCGCGGCGGCTCGCGGCTTCCTCAGCGAGGCTGGGTACAGCGTGGTCGAGGCCAGCGACGGGCAGCAGGTGCTCGACGTGTTTCAGCGCGAGCGGCCGGCCCTGGTCATGCTCGACGTGGTGATGCCGAAGATCGGCGGGCTCGAGGTGTGCAGGATCTTGAAGGCCAAGGCGAGCGGCTACCTGCCGGTGTTGATGGTCAGCACCCGCAACTCGGTCAACGCCCGGGTCGAGGGGTTGCGCAGCGGGGCCGACGACTACCTCGGCAAGCCGTACAACGGCGAGGAGCTGTGCGCGCGGGTCGAGGTGCTGCTGCGGACGCGGGCGGCCTTCGATGAGCGCGGCGAGGGTGTGAGCGAGGCCCAGGCGGAGGCCGCCCGGGTGCCGCCGACCCCCGAGGCGCAGCGGCGGCGGATGCAGGAGGAGTTCGAGCGGGCCGAGCGCTACAGCGATCCGCTGGCGTGCCTGCGGATCGCGGTGGATGGGGCGGACGAGCGGGCGACCGAGCTGACGCCGACGCTGCGGGCCGTGATCGAGGCGCAGGTGCGGAAGATCGACCTGGTGATGCGGACCGACGAGCGCGGCTTCCTGCTGATGTTGCCCAACACCCACTTCCCGGGGGCCTTGACGGTGGCGGAGCGGATCTCCCGCGAGACCCGCAAGTCGCAGCGCGGCGTGGCCGGTGGGGACGGGGCGGTGACTGGCTTCACGGTGTCGATCGGGGTGTCCTTCTTCCCCAACAAGGACACGACCACGTTGCAGGACATGCTCGACCTGGTCGACGCGGCGCTCGAACGGGCCCGGCATGAGCAGGGCGGGAAGATCTGCCTGTTTCAGCACCAGGGCTACCTGTACGCGCCCGAGGACTGATGCTGCGCCGAACCGCGATCCCACCGGTGCGCTCTGTGCTGATCTATCCGCGGGAGGACGGGCACGCGCGCACGACCCTGCTCGACGCGGTCGAGTACCTGCGCGCGCAGGGGGTCACGGTGGTGGTGCCGTCGGAGGTCGACAAGGTCGAGGGCGCGGACGGGGTGGCCGCGCAGTCGCTCCGCGATGTCGACCTGATCATCGCTCTGGGCGGCGACGGGACGCTGCTGCGGGCCAGCCGCTGGGCGGCGCGGGCGGGCATCCCGGTGCTCGGCATCAACCTCGGGGAGCTCGGCTTCCTCACCGCGTATCACCGCGACGAGGCCCGGGTCGCGCTGGCGGCGGCGGTCCGCGGCGAGCTGGCCTGGGAGCCGCGCCTGCGCATGCGCGTGGAGGTGCGCCGCGGTGACGAGCTGCTGGCCAGCGAGACGGCGTGCAACGACGCGTACATCAAGCACGGCGACGTGCCGCGCCTGCTGCTGCTGGCCACCGAGGTGTCGGGCACGCACATGGCGACGTACAAGGCGGACGGGCTGATCGTCAGCACGCCGATGGGCTCGACGGCCTACAACCTGGCCGCGGGCGGGCCGATCGTGGCCCCGGGGACGCAGTGCCTGACGATCACGCCGATCTGCCCGCACAGCCTGACGCACCGGCCGGTGGTGGTGCCGGGTGACTCGGAGATCCGGATCACCTACGCCGGGCCGAACGACATCAGCGCGGCGTTCCTGACGGTCGACGGCCAGCGCAGCGTGGAGCTCAAGCTCGGCGACCTGGTGGTCGCCACGGTGGCGAGCGAGCCGCTGCAGCTGTGCCCGCCGGGGGTCAGCGTGTTCAAGGTGCTGGCGACCAAGCTCGGGTGGAACAGCGGCTCGGCGTAGCGGCTCTGGCTACCAGGCGAGGTTGCGGTCGATTAACTCCGCCGACTGGCCCCACTGGCGTAGCAGCGCTGGCTACCAGGCGAGGTTGCGGCGGGGGAAGAGGATGCGGTCGTGGTCGTCCTTGGCGGCGATCCAGTAGCCGCCCTCGCCCTCGTAGACGCCGACGATCGGGACGCCGAGCGGCTTGCTGTCGAGGAAGAGCTGGGCCTCGGGGCTGCGCGAGATGTCGGTGAGGCCGTCGACGCGGGCGGTGCGGCTCACGGGGTCCCAGGCCTCGCCGAGGACGCGGGCCTCGTCGGTGGCGTAGCGGGCGCTGTGCTTGCGGGGGAGGTCCTGGAGCTTCGGGAGGGGGGTCGCGGCTTCGGACATGATTTTCAGGGGACCACGGGGCGCGGCGGGGGTCAAGGCGGGGCGAGGGCAGGTATTCGCGGCGGCTAGGCGCCCGCGGCGGGTCCGGTCGGATGCCACTCGCTGGTGTGGCTGCGGAGCCGCAGGGGTCCGCGTGCTCTGGTCCAGAGCATGCGGGGGAGACGGGGGCGCGGGGCTGGGATGGTTGTGCTACAGGGGGTCCGTGCTCAGTTATCTGCACATCCGGGGTCTCGCCCTGCTCGACGACGTGGCGCTCGAGCTGGGGCGGGGGATGAACGTGCTCACCGGCGAGACGGGGGCGGGGAAGTCGATCATCGTCGACGCGCTGGCGCTGCTGCGTGGGGCTAGGGGGCGTTCGGAGCTGGTGCGGCAGGGGGCCGAGTCGGCGCGGGTGGAGGCGCAGTTCGAGCTCGACGGGCCGGCGCAGGGGCGGGTCGCGCCGATGCTGTGTGAGCTCGGGATCGAGGGGGGGGCGGGTGAGGGATTGGTGCTCGAGCGGGTTGTCGGTCGTTCGGGGCGGGGTCGTTCGGTGGTGCAGTCGATCCTCACCACCCAGGGGGTGCTCGAGCGGGTCGGCGAGCAGCTGATCGACATCTGCAGTCAGCACGAGCACCACTCGCTGACCCACGTGGCGCGCCACCTCGACCTGCTCGACGCGTTCGCGGGGCTCGACGCCGAGGCCCTGCGCTACGGCGTGGGCTATCAGAAGTGGCAGGCGGCGCTGGCGGCCGAGGCCGATCTGCGGCGGCGGGCGGCCGAGGGGGCGGCCCGGGCCGAGTTCCTGCGCTACCAGATCGAGGAGATCGAGCGGCTCGACCCGCAGCCGGGGGAGCTCGCGGGGCTGCGGGCGCGGGTCACCCTGCTGCGCGACGGGCAGCGCTGGGCGGCCTTCGCTCGCCAGGCCCACGACGCGCTCTACGAGGCCGACGACGCGATCGCGGGGCGGCTGGCGGCGCTGCTCGACGAGGCCCGTCGCGGGGCCGAGAGCTCGGCGCTGCTGGCCGAGATCCAGGAGCAGCTTGCGGCCGCGCAGATGGCCTGCGAGGAGGCGGCCTCGGCGGCGTCGCGCTTCGCCAATGAGCTGTCCTTTGAGCCAGGTGAGCTCGAGCTGGCGGAGGAGCGGGCGCACGAGCTCGAGGGGCTGCGGCGCAAGCACGGCGGCGAGCTCGACGAGCTGCAAGGCAAGCTCTTGGCGATGCGGGTCGAGCTCGGGGAGCTGGAGAACGCGGACTTTCACCTGGCGGCGCTGGCCGAGCGGGTGCGCGAGCTGCATGCCAGCTGCGCGGCCCAGGCGGAGAAGCTGCATGTGCGGCGGGTGGAGGCGGCGACCGGGCTGGCGCGGGCGGTGGAGGCGGAGCTGGCGGCGCTGCACATTCCGCGGGCGCGGCTGGAGGCGCGGGTCGAGCTGCTGGCGGGCGAGCAGGCCAGCCAGCAATTGGGGCCGCGGGGTGCGGACCGGGTGGAGTTCTTGTTCACGGCGAACCCGGGCGAGCCGCTGGCGCCGCTGACGAAGGTCGCGTCGGGCGGCGAGCTGTCGCGGGTGTTGTTGGCGGTGAAGGGCGTGCTGGCGACCGGGGACCACGTGACCACCTACGTGTTCGATGAGGTCGACGCGGGGGTCGGCGGTGCGGTGGCGGAGGCGATCGGTCGCCGCCTGTACGCGGCGTCGCAGCGGCGGCAGGTGCTGTGCATCACCCACCTGCCGCAGATCGCCGCTTTCGCGGACGCCCACTTCCGGGTCGAGAAGCACACCAAGGATGGGCGGACGATCACCCGCGTGGTGCGGCTCGACGAGGCGGCGCGGGTCGAGGAGATCGCGCGCATGCTCGGGGGCTCGCGGGTCTCGGGCACGGCGAGGGAGCACGCGAGTCAGCTGGTCGCCGAGGCCCATCGCGCGGCCCGCAAGGCCGGGGCGAAGAAGGGGCGCGCGGTGGTCCGGCCGTAGTCAGAAGCGGAAGCGCAGGTTGACGCTGAGGTTCCAGAACCGCGGCAGGCCGCCCTTCAGGGTGCCGTGGTCGCTGTTGAAGCCGGCGGCGGTGCTCTCGAGCGCCTGCAGCGGGGCGACGGCGTTGAGCAACGGGTGGCGGATGCCGCCGACGACGAAGGCGCTGAGCACGTAGCTGAACTCGCCGACGATCGCGATGTTGCGGTGGACGTACGCGCCGCCGCCGACGCGCAGCGGGGCGCTGACGCCGTGGAAGGTGAGGCGGAGGTCGCCGCTGGCGGTCGTGTAGCGGTTGCGCCACAGCTGGTAGTGGATGTCGGCGCCGATGTAGGCGATGCCGCGGCCCTTGCGGATGAAGTGCACACGCAGGGAGGGGCCGACGTTGAAGGCGCGGGAGCTGGCGGTCTGGACGGTGAGGCTCGAGAGGTCGATGGCCAGCGCCGGCACGCCCTGCTCCTTGGCGATCGCGGCCTCGACCTTCGCCGGGTCGAGGTCGTAGAGGGTCATGGCGTTCTCGCCGGTGACGCCGCGCGGGCGCAGGGTGTTCCAGCCGGCGGCGAGGCCGACCTCGAGGATGCCCCAGATGTTGCCGCCGACGAAGCCGCCGAGGCGCAGGCCGGGCGCGGCGTCGTGGCCCGAGCTGCTGCTGCAGAAGCGGCGGGTGCAGCCGCCGGTGCCGACCTGGAGGTCGAGGATGAAGCCGGCGTGGCGCCAGCGCTTGGGGTCGTCGCGCGGGGCGGGGCTGTCTGATGGGACAGGTTTGGCTTGGCTGTCCGAGGGGACAGGTTTGGTGGGGCTGTCCGATGGGACAGGTGAGGTTGGGGCTGGGGTTGGAGCCGGGAGATCGGAGGGACGGGCGTGGTGGGTGGCGGTGCGGGTGGCGGTTCGAGCTCAGGGCCGGGGTCGGCGGGCGGGAGCTCGGGAAGCAGAGTCCGGGGTTCGGCGGGCTCTTCGGCGGGCGGGCTGTCGGGCGGTGGGGGCTCTTCGGCGGGCGGGCTGGTGGGCGGCGGGGGCTCTTCGGCGGGCGGGCTGTCGGGAGGCGCTGTTGGGGGCCCCACGTCGGGGTCGTCGGGGCGGGGGAGGGGGGGCGTCTGGGCCGCGGTGCTCCCGGTCACGAGCGCAGGGACGGCGAGCGCCAGGCCGATGAGGGAGCGCGCGAGGCGACGACGGAGATGCACGTTAAGTGCTGAGTGTCGTCAGCCGCGACAAAGTTACAGTTCGCGCGGCCAGGATTCGTGGGTTGCGGCGATCGGGCGATCGGCGTGTGGGTGCAGCGGTCACCGCCTGGGCCCGGAGCTGGGCTGGCCGCGAGATCGACGAGACGCGCCCCGTCCCCCCCCACGTTGTGCCAGGCATGGTCAGCGGGCGAGCCACTCGTCGCCGAGGATCGCGTAGACGATGTCGTCGCACCAGGCGCCCTTGAACCACACGGAGCGGCGGAAGTGGGCCTCGCGGCGCAGGCCGAGGCGCTCGCAGAGGGCGATGGAGGCGAGGTTGTCGACGTCGATCGAGGCGCTGACGCGGTGCATGCCCAGCTCGCGGAAGGCGAGGTCGAGGACGGCGCGCACGGCCTCGCTGGCGAAGCCCTGACGCTGGTGGGCGCGACCGAGGGTGTAGCCGAGCTCGCCCAGGCGGGGGTCGTCGCAGGTCTTGAGGCCGCAGTCGCCGAGCAGGACCGCGTCGCTGCGGCGCTCGATGGCCCACTGAAACCACGCGCCGGCGGTGCCGGGTCGCTGACCGGCGAGGTTGTGGATCAGGGCGTCGGCGTCGGCCTCGCTGTAGCGCTGCCACGACTGGTGACGCGCGACCTCGGGGTCGTCGCGCAGGCGGGCCAGCGGGCGGGCGTCGGCGAGGAGGAGCGGGCGCAGGCGCAGGCGTGGGGTCGAGAGTTCGCGCGAGTCGGGCTGCACGCGGCGAGGATGCCACGCATGCGCTCGACCTCGTCGGCGAAGAACTCTGGGCGCGATGGGAGCCATCGGCGCCTCCGGACGCTGACGCGCGGGCCGTGTTAGCTCGCGCACGGGCCCGGCGTCGGCGGGGCGGCGGGGGCTTTGGTATGAGGCGCGGGTGTCCGAGGCGTCCGCGGAGCTGCGCCGGCTGAGCGTGCTGGCGACGCCGATCGTCGCGGCCCAGGTCGGGACGATGATGCTCGGCGTGGTCGACACGATCATGGTCGGGGGGATCGGCAGCGACGCGCTCGCGGCCGTGGCGCTCGGGACGGTGTGGGTGTTCGGGACCCTCGTGTTCGGGCTCGGGGTGACGTTGGGGATCGACCCGCTGCTGACGCAGGCGCACGGGGCGGGCGACGGTGCGGCGGTCGGGCTGACGATGCAGCGGGGGCTGGTGGTGGCGGCGCTGGCCAGCCTGCCGATCGCGATGCTGTGGCTGTGGACCGGGGACATGCTGCTGCTGGCCGGGCAGTCACCGGCGCTGGCGCGCATGGCCCACGATTATGTGCTCGTGCAGCTGCCGAGCGTGCCGGCCTTCCTCGGCTTCGTGGTGCTGCGCTCGTATCTTCAGGGGCGCAGCATCGTCGCGCCGACGCTGTGGGTGACGCTGATCGCCAACCTGCTAAACGTGGCCTTTAACTGGGTGCTGATCCACGGCGAGCTCGGGTTCCCGCGGCTCGGGCTCACGGGGGCGGGGATCGCCACCGGGGTGACGCGCACGCTGATGTTCGTGCTGCTGGCGCTGGTGATCTGGCGCCGCGGGCTGCACCGCGGGGCGTGGCAGCCGTGGAGCCGCGCGGCGCTCGAGCCGGCGGGGCTGCGGCAGATCGCCCGGCTCGGGCTGCCGGTGGGGCTGCAGCTCGGGCTCGAGATGTGGGCCTTTCAGGTGGCGACGCTGATGGCGGGCTGGCTCGGCAAGGCGGAGCTGGCGGCGCACACGGTGGTCCTGAACCTGGCGTCGATGGCGTTCATGCTGCCGCTCGGGATCTCGATGGCCGCGGTGACGCGGGTCGGCAACCTGCTCGGCGCGGGCCAGCCGCGGGCGGCCCAGCGGGCGGCGTGGGTGGCCCTGGCGATGGGCGCCGGGGTGATGTGCGGGTCGGCGCTCGGCTTCGTGGCGCTGCGCGGGTGGTTGCCGCGGGTGTACAGCGGCGACCCGCAGGTGCTGGCGCTGGCGGCGGTATTGCTACCGATCGCGGGGGCGTTCCAGCTGTTCGATGGGACCCAGGTGGTCGGCGGCGGCGTGCTGCGGGGGATGGGTCGCACCCGGCCGGCGGCGCTGTTCAACCTGCTCGGCTACTACGTGCTCGGACTGCCGGTGGCTTACTACCTGGCCTTTGAGGCAGGTATGGGCGTGGCCGGGATCTGGTGGGGGCTGACGGTCGGGCTGATGGCGGTCGCGCTGTTGCTGGTGGCGTGGGTCGGGGTGCGCGGGCCGGCGACGCTCGGGTCGGGCGGCGCCGCGGGTCCCGTCGCGCGTTGATGTGTTAGATCAGCGGTATGTCCAAGCCGATCATCGCGGTGTTGATCGCCACCGATTCTGAATTTTCGGCCTGTTATGGTGTGGCGCAGGGGATCTTCAAGAGCCGGGTGGCCTTCGCTTCGAAGCAGGAGATTCTCCTGGATTTTCCGTCCGCGTTCGTCTTTCTCCGGCAGATCGAGGCGATGGGGAATCTCGACGCGGCGGTCGAGGTCGAGGGGGTCCTGTCGCGCTATCATCCGCTGCTGGTGATCGGCGTCGGGATCTGCGCGACGCCGAAGAAGAGCTCATTCTCGGGGGCCCACTGCGATCTCATCGTCGGGACGGAGGTCGTCTATTACGAGCCGAAGAAGAAGCTCCCGCGGAACGAGGAGTGGCGGCCGCGATACTTCCGATCGTCCTTCCCCCCGGAGCTCGCGCAGCGGATCGTCGCTCCGCCGGCGAGCGATTATCAGGGGCTGGTCCCGCCGCGGCGGGCGAGCCCGAACCCGCGGGTGTTTCCTGGCCTCTACGCCTCCGGCGACGGCGTCATCTCGGATCCGCGGACGGTCGACAGGTTGCAGGCCAGCGTCCAGGAGCGCTACGGCCGCGAGATCGCGGCGATCGAGATGGAGGCGGCGGGCATCGCCAGGGCGTGTGAGACGCTGGGGACGCCGTTTCTCCTGGTGAAGGCCGTCTCTGATCATGCCACCAGCGAGAAGAACGACGACTGGCAGCGCTGCGCGGCGGGCATCTCGTTCGCGGCGGTGCTCCGGTGGGTCCAATCGATCTCCTTCGACGACCTCGACATGATGTCGCTCGCGCGCTTCGCCATGCTCCCGACCGACCCTTACGCGAAGGCGGTGCGGGTGGTGCGGGTCGCGGGTTCGATGCTGCCGATGCGCGGCGTGCTGCCGAGCCAGGTCATCGACCAGGGGATCGACGATCTCGTGACGCCGTGGGACACCCTCTCCGAGCGGCTCATCGCGGCCTGGCTGGAGACGGACGGGGTCGGGTTCTTCGCCGAGGAATTGCAGCAGCACCGCCGCGAGGACCGCGTGCTCGCCCGCGGCCGCTGGTGGGTCGTCGATCCGGTCGATGGCACGCAGAACCTCGTGGCGGGCCGCCCGGAGGTGGCGATCTCGGTCGCGCTGGTCGACGACGGCGAGGTCGAGTTCGGGATCGTGGGGATGCCGTTTCGCGGCATCGTCGTCGGCGCGTCGCGGCAGCCCGGCGTCGAGGTCGACGGGCTGGCGTGGTCGCGACGGCGACCCGTCCCGAGGCGCCTCGAGGAGGCGGTGATCGGGCTGCCGGGCGACCTGCGACGCCTGCGTACGACCGGCGTCGACCGCCTGTTCTCGGCGATCCTCCCGCGCGTCGCTGGCATCCGCGTCACCGGGGCGCTGGCCTACGATCTGGCCGCGCTGGCGATGGGCGAGATCGACGCCCGGATCTCGACCTCGGCGAAGACCGTCGACGTCGCTGCGGGGCTGTTCCTGGTCGAGCAGGCTGGGGGCATCGTGACCGACCTCCGGGGCGCGCCGTGGGTCCCGGGCGGCATCGGTTTGCTCGCGGCGGCGTCGATTCCACTGCACGCCGCGCTGCTGGAGATTGTCGCCGACCTGGGGCTCCCGCTGTGGGAGTAGCGGTCAGAGCCCCAGCGCGCGGCGGAGCTTGCCGAATGCGCCAGGATCGCCGTATGCGGCGAGGCGTCGCTCGTGTGGCATCTCGCCCATCGTCTCGGTCGCGCCGTCCGGGATGAAGAGTGGAGCCCAGTGGATGCCTCCGTCGCCGCGTGGCGCCGCAGCGATCGTGCCGCGAATGTTGCCCTCAAACAGTCGCAGGGACTTGCCGTCGCACAGACACACCAGCTGGCGGACCTCGGCCCGGCGGGAGGCGCCGGGGCCGATCAGGTTGCAGAATTCGACCAGGGTGAGGCGCTCGCAGAAGAGCCGCGCCAGCGGCCCGGGCAGGCCGCCCAGGGCGTCGACGTAGAGCCCGCCGTGCTCGACGAAGAGCGGCGCTGCGACGCGTCGGTAGGCGGCCATGGCCTTCTCCCGGACGATCTCCTCGAGGTCATACGATAACAGCTCGGGCACGGTCTGGCGCAGCGACTTCGGCGGGTGCGGGCTGTCGTGGAAGAACCGGGCGAGGTCCTCGTGCTTGCGCTCGTTGGAGGAGCTGAAATAGAGGATCATCGCGGATCTCCCGGCTGGAGCGCGCCCAGCAGCTGGGCGACGCTGCGGGTCTTGTCGCTGGGGTCGAGCGCGATGACGTCGATGTGCCAATCTTCCAACAGCCGGGGCTGGACCAGGCCGGCGCCGAAGGTCGCCCAGTAGCAGCGAAACTCCGGGGCGACGGCCTGCTGCTGCGGCTGACGCTCGCGGCGCATCTGGTTCATGCGATACCAGATATAGCGAATGTTGACGTCGCTAAAGCTATAGCCGAGAAACAGGAAGACGTTGCCGAGCATGTCCGAGCGCAGGCGCTGATCGGGGGCGGCCTCAAGGCGAAAGCGGTCGAAGTAGTGCGCCTCGGTGAGCACGACGGTCTCGGGGAACTCGAGGTCGCCGTGGAATTTGATCACCTGACAGGCGCTCGGGTCGACCGGTCGCATGAAGTCGGCGAGGCGGGCGAGGGTGACGGCCCGCTTGCCGGCGTCCGTCAGGGCGCCCTCGATGTGGCGCTCGAAGTTCGTGGTGTAGATCGTGCGAAAGCCGCAGCGCGCGAGCGCCTGGTGCTGCAGCGACCGTCGCCGCCGCTCGTCCGCGACCTCGTCGTGGAACCTCTCGCGCATGCGGGCGATGAACCAGGGCAGGCCGCCGTCGTGCTCGAGCGCGAAGAACCCCGCGAGCTGGGAGGAGAGGCCGTGGAGCTCGAACAGCGCCGGCTCGTAGCCGAGCGACGTGCCCATCCATCCCATGAGCTCGCTCCACAGCGGCAGCCCCAGCGGCGCGGAGAAGCCTGCGCCCAGGAAGGGGATCAGGCGGCCTTCTGCGTGGGCCGTTCGGAGGCGAGGGACGGCCTCTGCGAGCGTGAGTACGGGCATGAGGAGCCGCGACTATAGCGGACCCCCGTGCGCGGGACCTACACGTTTGCTTGCTGCGGATGGGCCGCGGCGACGGGCCACCCGGTGGCCCGTCCGCGGCGCCTCGGGGCTACTCGCAGGTGACGTTCATCGTCTGGCTCGGACCGTTGCAGGTGGCCGAGTTCATGCCGCCCCAGTTCGGGTTGTTCGGCTGGATGCACGGACGGACGGTGTGGCCGACGTTGCACTGGCAGATGCCCGCGGTGGTGGTGATCTCGACGCCGTTGCCGCAGTTCCCGATCCGCCAGGTGTCGCCGCCGCAGACGGTGTTCGACACGAGGCCGTTCTTGAGGTTCTGGCAGATCGTGTCCGCGGCGGCCCCCATGCACACCTTGCCGACCATGTCGTTGCTGCCGTTCATGGTGATCTTGGTGTACGGCCCGGTCAGCGTCGTGCGGAAGGTGTTCCACGCCGGGCACAGGGCCTCGGCGTCCTGACCCGTGTTGAACATGCCGGTGAAGGTCTTCTTGAGCGACTTGCAGGTGTTGCTGCAGCCGTCGTTGTCGACCATGTTGCCGTCGTCGCAGTCCTCGACGCCCATCTGGACCACCATGTCGCCGCACTTGGCCTTCTTGCAGGTGTTGAGGCAGGCGTCGGTGTTGACCATGTTGGCGTCGTCGCACTCGTCGACGCCCATCTGGACCAGGCCGTCGCCGCACTTGGCGTTCTTGCAGGTCTTGAGGCAGGCGTCGGTCTCGACCATGTTGCCGTCGTCGCACTCGTCGACGCCCATCTGAACCACCGCGTCGCCGCACTTGGCGGTCTTGCACATCGCCGTGCACTTGTCGGTGTCGACCATGTTGCCGTCGTCGCAGTCCTCGACGCCCATCTGGACGAAGGTGTCGCCGCACACCGCGTTCTTGCACGTCGACGTGCACATATCGGTGTCGACCATGTTGCCGTCGTCGCAGTCCTCGGTGCCGGCCTGGACGGCCATGTCGCCGCACTTCGCGGCGAGGCAGGTGGACAGGCACGCGTCGGTGTCGTCCATGTTGCCGTCGTCGCACTCCTCGGGCGCCTGCTTGATGCCGTCGCCGCAGGCCGCGGAGGCGCAGGTGTTGCTGCAGTCGTCGTCGTCGACCTGGTTGCCGTCGTCGCAGGCCTCGCCGGGTCCCACGAGGCTGTCGCCGCAGATCGCGGTCTTGCACATGGACGTGCAGGCCTGGTCGTCGGCGTTGCCGGCCCCGTCGTCGCACTCCTCGCCGCCGGCCAGGATGAAGCCGTCGCCGCAGGTGGGGTTCTTGCAGGTGCTGGTGCAGGCGTCGGTGTCGTCAGCGTTGCCGTCGTCACACTCCTCGCCGTCGTCGACCACGCTGTCGCCGCAGACCGGGTCGGCCGTCGAGGTGGACGACGGGTCGGTGGTCGGGGTGTCGGTCGTGGCTGACACGTCGGTGGTCGGCGTGTCGGTGGTCGGGGTGTCGGTCGTCGAGTCGCTGGTCGGCGAGCCCGTCGTCGAGATGTCCGTCGTCATCGGGAACGTGGACGAAATGGTGCTGGTCGACCCGCCCCCGTCGTCGCTACAGCCCGCGAGCATCACAGCCAAAGCACCCGACAACCCCACCCATTGCATGCGAATTTTCATGCCGCCATGAGACCCGAAGGGGCCGTGCGCCGCAAGCGTTGCGAGCGAGGCGCGGCGCTGGCATCGAGCGTGCGCGCTGCGGCGTGCTTCGCCTGCGATCATGTCGTCGCTTGCAGGGCGTGACCTCCTCGCAGAGGGCCTCATAGCGACCGTTGTGCGACGAGCGAATGTGCGGGGTTTGAGCCTCAGGCGCGCGAGGTAGCCCGCGGGCGGCGGCGGAACGCGAGGACGAGCAGGCCGAGGCCGAGAGCGGCGATCGGCGGGGCGTCGTCGTCGCTGCGGCAGCTGCAGCCGTCGTCGTCGAGCTGGCCACCGTCGCCGTCGTCGCCGACTTCGCCGCTGCTGCTGTCGCTGGCGCCGGAGGTCGGCTCGCCGGTGGTGGGCGGGTCCTCGCCCTCGCTGTTGCAGGTGGCGTCGCAGCCGTCGCCGGGCTGCTGGTTGCCGTCGTCGCAGGCCTCGCCGGGGTCCTGCTTGCCGTCGCCGCAGCTGGACTGTGCGAGCGGGTTGACGCCGACGACGCAGAACTCGTCGACGTTCCAGCCGGCGAGCTCGAGGCCCTCGTCGGAGCGGAGCTGGTAGGCGACCTGGACCGCGCCGTCGACGATGCCGGGGGTGATGTCGATGTCGTGGAAGCGCCACTCGAGGTCGCGGTGCTGCATGTTGCTGGCGTCGCCCATGTTGCTGTCGAGGTTGCGCCACGCGGCCAGGCCGTTGACGAGGATCGTGGCCTGGTCGAAGTGGGCGTCCTCGACGCCGAGCCAGCGGCGATACTGCAGGCGGACCTTCTTGAAGCCCTGGGTCTTGATGGGCGGGCTGGTGAGGGTGCTGCTGGACTTGGGCTTGTAGGTGCCGGCGAGGTTGATGCCGAAGACCTCGCTGCCGGCGTAGGCGGCCTTGGGATCGCCGCCTTGGCCGCCCGGGGGGCCCTGCTCGAAGCCACCCTTGATCTCCCAGCCGTCGCCGTCGGCGGGGCCCTCGAAGCCGCTGCAGTAGAGCGGGGTGACCTCGCCCTGATACAGCTGATACCAGGGGTCGGCGAGGTTGATCGGGAAACTGACAGTGGTCGCGTCGCTGAGCTCGGCGACGACCTGGTACTCGGTCACGGTGTCGGCGGCCGCGGTCGGGAGGAGGGCGGTGAACTTCTGGTCGGCGAGGTCCATAGCGACCTCCTTGACGTCGGGGTTGCCGAACAGCCGCCAGCGCAGGACGGCGCTCGTCGGCACGAGGTCGACGCAGGCCTTGGGCTGGCCGCCGATGGCGAGGGTGACGGGGATGCCCGCGGGCGTGGCGGCGGCGAGGGTCACGGTGGCGCCGATGTCGGCGGGGCCGAGCAGGCCGTGGGCGTAGAAGGCCCGGTTGATCTCGCACTCGTTGGGGGTGCCGTTGCTGAGGTCGCCGTCGTCGTCGTCGACCACCAGGGCCTCGGGGTACATGCTCGGGATGTCGACGGCGCGGCGGATCGACTCGAACCAGATCTTGTCGGTGAGGGCGGTGCCCTCGGCGGGGCCGAGCTTGTCGCGCAGGTCAGCGCGCAGGTCCCAGAGGGTGCCGGCGATGATGAGGCCGGTCGCGTGCGGGTCGGGCTCGATGTCCTCGGGCCAGCGCGCCTCCTGGCCCTGGGGGTTTAGCTCGCGCAGCGGGCCGCTCGGGGCGTCGACGAAGAAGCCGCGGCCGAGGCCGGAGTCGTCGGTGATGGTGGCGCTGAGGTAGTCGCTGATGCCCTCGGAGAGCGCGCCCTCGAAGGCGCCGACGCCGGGGATGAGGCCCTGCTGATGCACCGAGTGGCCAAACTCGTGATAGACGATGTCGGCGATCCGCCCGGTGTTCTCGCAGCCCATGCCGGCGGCGAAGAAGTTGATCGCGTCGCCCTCGGAGAAGGCGTTGCACACGTCGTTGATGTTGACGCGCACCGCGAGGTTCTGGTCGAGGTAGGCGAAGTCGGGGGCGATGCCCCGCACGTACTCCTTCACCCGGGCGGCGTGGATGTACGAGGCCAGCTGGGCGTCCTGCAGCTCGTCCTTGGCCGCGCTCCACACGGCGACGCCGCCGGGCTCGAGGACGAGGTCGGTCTTGGTGTTCATGCCGGCCTGGTTGCTGATGCTGACGAGCTCGCCGAGGACTCCGGTCGCGACCACCGCGTCCATGCCGTCGGCGATCGTCAGGACGCCGTCGGCGTCGGTGACGCCGGGGACGTCGGCGATGAAGATCTTGAGCCGCGGCGCGGGCAGGTCGGCGCGCTCGCCCTGCGGGCCGCGCTTCGGGACGTCGAACTTGAGGGTGCCGGTGGCGAAGCGCAGGGTCTGCTCGCGGGCGACGGGCTCGCCGGTGGCGGCGTCGACGTAGACGTCGAAGCGGCCGAGCGGGCGCTCGGCGGCGACCTGGACGCGCAGGACCTCGCGGTCGCTGCGGTGGCGGCCGGCGATCAGCGGGAGGATGAAGGGGCCGTCGACGGCGGTGACGGTTGCGCTGGCGGCCGCGTCGGCGCGGACCCAGGCGAGCGCGCGGGCGCGGGCGGTGGCGGGGTCGACGGGCGCATCGGTGAGCGCAGCGGCGACGCGGGGGAGCGCCTCGGAGCCGATCATGACGAGGCGGTCGGCCTTGAAGCGGAAGCTGAGCTGGCCGCCGAGGACCGGGCGGCCGCGGTGCTGCTGGCGGAAGCCGACGCTGCGGACACCGGCGCTGAGGTCGTTGCTGGCGAGGATGAAGTCGTCGACGCGGCTGCCGGGGGCGAGCAGGGCGAGGTGCTGGCTCAGGAGCTCGCGGGCGTGGCGGGCGGCGATCGCCGGGTCGGCGACGCTGCCGGGCGCGGGCGTGCCGGCGCCCCAGATGCGCAGGGGGACGTCACTGTCACTATCCCAGATCGTGTCCGTGGCGGCGATCGCCGCGGCGAGGGCGGCGTGCGGGCGCAGGGCGTGGGCCGGGGTCTGGTTCCAGGCGACGGCGCGCTGGGTCCGGACGCGGCCGTGGTCGGCGCGCTCGAGGCCGTGGACGGCGGGCCCGCCGACGCTCGCTGGCCGCGGCGCGAAGGCCGTGGCGGTGTCGCTGAGGAGGAGAGCGGCCAGCCCGAGGGCGTGGCTGCCGAGAAGGATTGGGTTCCTGGCAAAGCGCACATTACTGCCGTACGCGGTTCCAGGGCCACCGTCAAGTGCGCAGCGAATGGCTGCACAGCGGCTTTACGCACTCGCGCCGGGCTCGCGGTTGGCAGCTCCGACGGTGAGACGGGAGGCGTGCGACGGGCGGGCGGTGAGCTGGGAGAGCGGTGCGACGGGAGGGCGAGGCGAGCTACTTGAGCTTCTTGACGTGGGCGGCGACGGCGGCGATCTCGTCGGCGGAGAGCTTGTCGTCGAAGGCCTTCATCTTGGTGCCATAGACGCCGTTGGTGATCGCGGCGACGACCTTGGCCTTGCCGTGGCCCTTCTGCCAGGCGGGGTCGGTGAAGTCGGGGATGTTGCTGGCCTTCATCGCCGGGCTGCCCTTGCCGTCGAGGGCGTGGCAGGCCTTGCAGGACTTCTCGTAGAGCGGCTTGCCGTCGATCTTCGGGTCGGGCTTGGCGGGCTTGTCGGGCTTGTCGGCGGGCTTGGCTGGTTTGTCGGCGGGCTTGGCTGGTTTGTCGGCGGGCGTGGGCGCGGGCTCGCTGGGCTCGGTGGGCGCGGGCTCGGGCGCGGGCTCGACGGGGGCGGGCTTCGGCGCTGGCTTGGCGACCAGCACCTTGCCGCCGGCGAACTTCTTGACCATGTGGAGATACACGAGGTCGAGCTGCTCCTTGCTGGCCTCCATGCCGTTCTCGGAGAGCATGCGGATGATGACGTTCTTGACGTCCTCGGAGGTCTTCGGGGGCTTGGCCTCGACGTCGGCGAGGTCGTGGCACTGCGAGCAGAGGGCCTCGTAGGTCCTGGTGGCGACGGCGTCGTCGAAGGGCGGGAGGTCGCCGCTGCCGCTGTCGTCGCTGTTGACCACGCCCTTGATGTCCTGCTTGATGTCGGCGACGGCGACCTTGCGCTTGTCCTCCTCCTTGCGGCGCTCCTTGACGGACTTCTGGAGGTCGCTGGAGATGGCGATGAGGTAGGCGGTGACGACGTGGAGCTCGCGGTCCTCGAGGGGCTCGGCGAAGCTCGGCTTGCTGGCCATGCGCTCGACGGTGCTCCACCAGCCGGCGGGGCTGCGGGGCTGGCTGAGGATGGTCTTGAGGTCGTGGCAGACGACGCACTTGCTGGCGAGCACCTCGCGGCCGGCGGTGAGGGCCGCGGGGGTGGCGAGCTCGCCCAGCTTGACCTCGGGCGGGAGCTCGGCCTGGGGCAGGAGCTTGGCGACGCGCTCGAGGTTCTCGGCGCTGTAGACCCCGGCGCCGCCGGCCGAATTGGCGAGGCTCAGCTCGCGGAAGGCGAACGGCATCGACAGGGCGGACAGGAGGATCGTGCAGGCGAGCAGGAGGGCGCCGAGCACGGGCATCCACTCCTCGAGGTGACGAAAGAAGCGGAGGATCGAGATCTTCACCAGCAGCAGCACGCCGATGGTGATCGCGAGCAGCATGTGGACGACCGAGCGCGGCGGCAGCTCGACCTGGTACTCCCACAGGCGCGGGACCATCTTCCACATCATCACCAGATAGAGGGCGAGGTAGAGGTAGCCGAGGCCGCGGTGCAGCAGCATCAGCGAGCGCGGGGCGGCGCTCGTGCGCGTGGCCTTGTCGAAGGGATAACCCCACAGGTGGAACATCAAGAACACGGCCGCGAAGCCGACGACCAGGAACAGGAGGCCGAGGATCAGGGTGGGGGCCATGCTGCGAGGACCTTAGCAATGAATGCGGATCAGAAGCGACCGCTGAGGACCAGGCCGCCGAGGGTCGGGGCGACGCGGACGCGGGCAGTGCTGGCAGAACGTGTGGCCTTGCGGTCGCGCAGGCCGTCGACCAGCAGCGCGACGCCGAGGACCAGGCCGGAGAAGCCGGCGATCGCACCGGCGGCGACGATCGTGTTGGCGCGGTCGAGCTTGTCGGCTTTGGCGTTGGCCTTCGTCAGGACGCCGGCGGTCATCGCCCCGAGGCCCGCGACACCGACCCCCATCAGGACGCCGCCGGTGATGACCTCGCCGCGGGCGCGTCGCTCGGCCTGCTTGTGTCGCTCGAGGTCTCGCGGCGAGGCGGCGGGCGCTGGTTCGGGCTCGGGCGGCGTGGTGACCACGGGTGGCGGCGGCTCGGGCGGTGCCGCGGCGGGCTCGGGCGCCGGGGCGACGACAGGCTCGGGGGTGGGGCTCGGGGGTGGGCTCGGGGGTGGGCTCGGGGGCGGGCTCGGGGGCGGGCTCCGGGGTCGCTGCGGGCTTCTTGCCCTTCGGCTTCTTGCCCTTGCTCGGCTCGGGCTTCTTGGTCGCGGCGTCCCAATCCGGCAGCGGGGCGGGCTTCTTCTTCACGTCCCACTCGGGCAGCGGGGCAGGAGCCGCGGCGACCGGCAACGACTGCGCGAGCCAGGCGACGGCGACGAGGGCACCCACGAGGAGGCGAGGGCATCGAGCTGAGATCCGCATGTTCGGTCCGTGAGGCGCCACGAGGCACCACGAGACCACGATCGCGGTTCGCGGCGCAAGCGCGGCGCGGCGGGCTGAATTCGCGCGGTGCGAATGCTGGTGCTTTCAGGCGACCGCGACGCGGAGCGACTGCGAGGCGTCCGCGGGGGCCTGGTCGAGGTCGACACCGTCGCGCTCGCCGGGGATCTGCCGCGGATGGCCGCACAGGGCCCGCGACGCCTGCAGGCCGGCGATCACGGCCGACTCGGCGACGCCGAGGTCGAGGCCGCCGGTGAGCCAGTCGCCGGCGAGCACGAGGTTGTCGAGGCCGCTGTCGTCGGGGCGCAGGCGGTGACGCGCGGCGCCCGGGGGCGTGAGCGTGTGGCGGTCGCTCGGGCTGGTCAGCATCCACGTGTGCTGGGCGGCGAGGCGGTGCTCGCCGGTGCGACCGCCGGTGTCGTGGAGCAGCTCCCAGTTGAGCTCGCGCGAGCTGGCCAGCGAGGCCTCGGGCCACAGGCGGCGAGGATGGCTCTTGAGCCAGGTGTCGATGGTGTCGCGCAGCAGCTCGCGCGAGGGCGCGGGCTCGTGTGCGCCGGGGTCGCGCAGCGGTCCGTCGAGCGCGGCGAGGGTGGCGGGCTGGGCCTCGCGCGGCCAGCCCTCGAGGCTGAGCACGCTCGAGCGATCGGCCCAGCGCGGCAGGCTGACGCCGGGCAGGGTGCCGGCGCTGACGCTGGGGCGCGGGCCGCCGGAGTGGCCACTCGCGTGGCCAACGAGCTGGGCCCAGGTGGGGGTGAGCCACAGCTGGGCGCCGAGGGTGGCGCAGCTGTCGGCGTGCTCGAGGGCCTCCTGCCAGCGCGGCAGCTTGCGCATGAGGTCGCCGCAGATCCGCGGGAGCGCGGGGCCGGGGATGCCGAGGAGGCTCGTACTCGTCGACGCCGGGGTCGAGCTCGACCTGGCGACCGAGGCGGATCGAGACGACGCGCTCGTCGTCGACGCGCAGCTCCTTGACCTTGTGGAAGAAACGGAAGCGGACGCCGCGGCGGCGCAGGACCTGGTAGAGCGGGGCGAACACGGCCTCGCCGAGGTCTGCCTGCGGCGTGTAGTAGAGGGCGCCCTTGTGCGCGAGCAGGACCCGCAGCAGCAGGCGCAGGCCGGCGCCCGCGGCCAGGGCGGGGCGCTCGCGATCGCCGGCGCCGTAGGCCAGCAGCATGTCGTAGAAGCCGGCGATCACCGGCGACTCGAGCGCGCTGGCCTCTGCTCGGCGCCGACGACCAGCGGCTGAGCCCAGGCCCGGCGCTGACGCGAGCTCTGGTGGCCCTCGGGGACGGTGGTGCCGGCCTGGCGCAGGAGCGCGTCGTAGTCGGGCGCGGCGGGGTCGAAGGCGGCGAAGGCGACGACGCCCTGGTTGTGGGCGCGGCGCAGCAGCGCGGGCAGGAGGCTGCGGGCCTGGTCCTGCCACAGCGGGGCGATCGCGGCGTAGTTGGGGTAGAGCGGGTGGAGGCTCGGCAGGCAGTCGAGCACCCAGGGGAGCAAGATCCGGACGTACTCCCAGACGGTCGGCGGCGCGGCGCCCTCGCCCGGGCTGGCGTCGTTGCGCCCGAGCGTGAGCGGCCACAGGCGCGACTGATCGCCCTGACCTGTCCCGAAGAACAGGGTCTCGCTGGGCCGGAAGGCCTCGCGGAAGGTGGCCAGCGGCGCGCCGGCGGGCCGCGCGAGCTCCTTGTAGCAGCGGCGCATCAGGGCGAAGGCGTTGTCGTAGCAGCCCCACCAGAGGTGGTGGCCGAAGCCCTCGCTGCGCAGGTTGGCCTTGACGTTGCGCCCGCTGCGGCCCTTGCCGCCGAGCCGCCAGCCGATCTGGTAGACGGTGATCTCGTAGCGCTCGTGCCAGTCGGGGGCGTCGGTCAGCGCGTAGACAGCAGCGAGCGAGCCGAGCCCGCCACCGAGCACGGCGATCCTTCGCCGCGACCTCGGCCGCGGCGGGACGGAGGAAACAGGTCGGTCGGTCATGAGGGGTGCCGGAGTGTAGCTCGATTTCGAGCCGGCGTGTATAGGGGGCCAGGCGGGCGCTCAGGTGCGTCGGCCGCGCCGGGTCGGCTGTCCTGAGGGACAGGTCGTGCGGCGAGGCTGGCGTGATAGCCTGCGAAGATGCTGCGCGGGACGGTCCTGGCGGTCGCGCTGGTCGGATGTCGCGGGCCCGCGGCGGGCGGGGCGGTGGTTCATGCGCCCGGGGCGGTGACGGCGACGCCGGTGGTGGTCGAGACGCAGCCCGCGGCGCCAGCGACGGCGCCGGTCGAGGCGGCGCCAGTCGAGGTTCCGCCAGTCGAGCCAGCAGCTCCGGTCCCGCCGGTCGTGCCAGCAGCACCGGCGCAGCCGGTCGCGGTGACGGTGAGCTTCGTGCTCGCGCCCGAGGTCGGGCCGGGGCCGCCGACGCTGGCGATCACGGTGCGCAACCCGTCGACCCAGGCGGTGCCGCTGACGCGCTTCGCCGACCCGGCGTGCCTGGTGCGCCATTACCTCGACCTCCGCGTGGTCCGCCCGAACGGGCGCGACCAGGCCCTGGCGGGCTGCGCGGTGAAGGACTGGCCGGGCACCGACGAGTCGCTGGCGGCCGGCGGGGAGCAGCGATATGTGGTGCCCTTCGCGGAGCTGGCCGCAAAGTGGCCGCGCGGGACTTATCGCGTCGATGTCTCGTGGGACCCGGGCGAGCTGGCGCGGGCGCGCGGCGAGGCGGCGGCGGTGCGGGCCTCGCAGAGCTCGCTCAATCTCAGCGAATTCACGATCGCCCGGCCGCTGGCGACGGTCCGGGTCCGGCGCGGGGCGACGGTGACGCTGCCGGACGGGGCGCGCCTGCACTTCAGCGGGCACGGGCACAAGTCGGTGATGGCAGGCCAGAGCTCGCCGCTGATCTTGCGCGGGAGCTTCACGCCGCCGGGAAAGGACCGGGCGACGGAGTTCTCCGTCAATCTACACACCGAGGATACGCGGGTGTTTCGCCTGGCCGAGGTGCTGGTGTTCGAGCTGGTGGATTATGAGTACGACGGCTGGATGCGGCTGCGGTACTTTGGGCGGGTCGCGGCGCCGCGCTGATGAGCGACTGGCTTGGCCAGTCTGTGGCCTGGAATATGGAGTTTCAGGCGGGAATTTTGCTGGCAGGACGAGTACCCGGCGTGGCCATGGTCCACAGGTGAAGGCTGTGTGGTGAACCTGGGAGCGGCCGTCAACCTGCTTCGGTCGTCGAGATCTCGAGCATCTTGCGCCTCGGCCGAGCGAGCGACAGGCAGGGGTGAGCGCGACGCCGGAGCGCGCGGTCAGCTGGGGAACACCAAGACCCTGACCTACGGCCTCGGCGCGGTCTTCGGCGCGGCGCCGTGAGGAAGTGCGGTACCTTCGGGCGTGCGGAGCATCCCGGCATCACGACGATGGCTACTGGCGATGGCGCTGCTGACCGGCGCGTGTGCGCCGGTGGCACGCGCAACCCTGCCGACAACGCCGCCGCGCGGCGCGGTTCGGGTCGACCTCGAGGAGATGAAGGAGTGCCTGCAGTTCCAGCGTCGGGATGCGCCGCGCATCGCTTCGGTCGAGCGCCCGGAGCTCGCCGTGCGGCTGACCGAGCTGCCCCCCGAGGTGCTCCGTGTCGCACGCGCGGCCGAGGTCGACGCCCTGTTGTCGGCGCTCCTGGATTCGCGAGACAGCACGCGCGACCTGGCGATCGCGGCGAAGTTGCACCTGGTGATGCGGCTCTCGTCGCTGGAGATCGACGTCGCGTCGCTGCTCTTTCACACCCAGTGCATCGGCAACCAGATGGATTCGGTGCTGCGGGAGCTCGACCGCCGTCAGCGGTCGCGGGAGGTCGCGCTCACGGTGTCCTCGATCCTGATGGGCGCGGCGGCGGCGACCGCCGGCGGGGTCTGGGAGCTGCGCGGCGGCGGCGGTGATGGTCCGGCGGCGCTCGGCATCGTCGGCGGCGTGACGGCCGCGTCGCTGGGCCTCGCCGCCTTCATACCGGAGCGACGCGCCGTGGTCTTCCCGCACGAGCGCAATCTGTTGGCGCCGATCGCCCGCGGCGAGGACCCGCAGGGGCTCTACCCGAGCTTTGTGTTTCGCATGTTGACGACGTCGCCGGCATCCGGCGGCCCGAGCTCGCGCGAAGAGATCCTCGAGGATTGGCGGATCATCCTCCACGACGCGGTGCCGGTCGCGCAGCGGGGCCTGGCCGAATCGCTGCTGTTTGGCGACGGCGGCGTCTACGATCGGCGCCTGCTCGACGTCCGCGAGCGGATGTTCGACGTGCTCGAGTCGCACGTCAACGCGGTCGACCGCGACCTCGAGCTGCTCTATCGCTTCTCGTCGCGGCTCGTCGCGGTGACCGCGCCAGCCGGCCCCTGAAGCCGTCCGTCGGTCACTGCGGGGTATCGCAGGAGGCCCAGTTGATGATCTGCGTCTTCTCGGCGCCGCTGAGGCCGTCGCCCGATCAATATGGCTTCTCGCCGACCCAGTTCCCGGGCGGATCGTAGTTGCAGACCCAGATCTCCCACGCAGCTCCGCCGAACGGCGAGTTCTCGCTGCACTTCGCCACCCCGCAGCCGAGCCGCTGGCTGTTCGCACACGACCTGCGTGTAGTGCCCACAAACGCCGGAGCAGCCATTCGACGCATAATCGTAGTCCGCCACCTCGGATACCCATGAGCTCACGACATCCGCGGGCTTCGAGTCGCCCGTGCTGGCATACAGGTTCTCGCCGTAATCCCCGCCGCTGTGCTCGAATACGCACTTGTCTGCGTGGGCCTGCGCGACGCCGGCGACCTCGGCCGACCACACCAGCGGTGGGATCGGGCTCGCGGCCGGCGGATCGACGGCCGCGCGGCCGTCGTTGTGCAGCTTCGTGATCCCGGCCATGGCCGCGGGCTCGGCGTCGCCGTTCGGCCCGTCGCTCGTGGGCCCGCTCGCGGACGCGTCGCCCCCCGTCCCAGATCCATCATTGTCCGAGTCCCCCTGCTCGCCGCCACACCCGGCCAGCGCAGCGACGAACAGCACAAACCAGGCGCCGTGAGAACACATGCGCCGCAGCGTCGCACGCGAGACGACCCCGCGGCAAGCAGTCCTCACGCGTGACCCCGCCGCGTCCAGCGGGCCCGGGCCCTGCGCGACGCCGGAGCGCGCGGGTCTCAGGGCACGACCTTGCAGACCCACTGATCGAGGTTCACTGCCGCGTTGTAGCGCGAGCCCGCGGCCGCGACCGCGAGGCCGTCCGCGTACACCGCCACATCATTGAATGTGCTGGACTCCGCGCCGCCGCTGATGGCCGTCAGCAGCGTGTCCGTGCCGTCCGCGGCGACACGCGCGAGCAGGCCCGCGTACACGGTGTTCGGCGAGTACCCGCCGCCCGCCGCGAAGAACTGCGCCCCGTCGGCCGCGATCCCCCACGCGTGCGCTGTCTGCCACGAATCCGCGACGTGTCGCTGCCACGCGATCGTCCCGTCTTTGGCAAATCCGACGAGGTACCAGGTCGAGTTGTCTGAACCCATCTCGTACGTGCTGGCCGCCAGCACCAGCGTCCCGTCGTCCAGCGCTCCCACGGCGCGTCCGATCGTGCCGTCGCCCTCGGGCGCGGACCACGTCCAGGTCGAGACCAGCGTCCCGTCCGCGGTCCAGCGCTGGACCGTCGCCGCGAGGGATATCCCGCCTGCGCCCTGACTGCCCGCCACGATCAGATCGTCGCCGTCGAGCGCCGTCGCGTTCGCCGTCGCCGACATCCCGTTGTCGTACGCCTTCTGCCAGACCTCGGCCCCGGTGGTCGCGTCGAGCCGGCGCACCACCGCCTGGAGCAGCTGTGATGCGCCGATCTGGACGCCCACCACGTATACGGCGTCTCCGATGACCTCGAGGTCGTTGAGGCCGCCCGGCCCGGGCGGCCCCGCTTCTTCGAATGTCCACACCACCCCGCCCGCGTCGTCGTAGCGACGCGCCCAGGCGACCACCGTACCGTCGTTATCCATAGACCCGACGACCACCGCTCCGTCGGCGACCGCCGCCACCCCGTATGCGCTGTCATCCTTACCCATGGGCCCCGCGACGATCCGCTCCCACACCAGCGCGCCATCGGGGGCGAGCCTGCGCACCGCGATGTCCTCGAGCTTCATCGCGTCCTCGTCCGACCCCACCACGTACACGCCGCCGTCCGCCGCCGTGGCGACCCCGTACGCCCGGTCGTCGGCGTGCGCCTGCCCGTCGAACGACACGCACCACTCGGTCACCGGCCCCGGTATGCCGTCAAAGCACCCGTCCTCCGACACGAGGTTGCCGTCGTCGCACACCTCGTCGCCCTGGACCATCCCGTCGCCGCAGAGCGGCTTGAAGCTGGTCGTCTCGCCGCCGCTCGAGCTCTCCGCCGCCGCGCTGGTAGATCCCTCCGTGCTCGCCACGCCCGTCTCACTCGAGGTCGGCACGTCCGAGGTCGCGTCGCCGGTCGTCCCGCCGGTCGTCTCGTCGCCGGTGGTCGTCGACGGCTCGGCGATCTCGTCCGGGGTACACCCGAGGGACCACACGAATACGATGACACCGCGACGTTGCAGCATGGGACCAGCGTGCTCCGACCATCCGCCGATACAAGCAAAAAGCGGCGGCTTGATCGATTCTCTACAGGCCCCCCCGGGACCCGGAGCCGCGGGTCCCTCGTCGCCGCGCGGGATCGGCCGCAGTCGAGCTGGCCCAGGTCGACGAGGGTCGCCTCCTCGAGCGAGCCGACCTGTATCGCCCCAGGTGGGCAAGTGGGGGCGCCGAGGCCGCCTACGGCTCGCCTCCGGACCCTGAATTCGCGCTCGAGAGTATCTGTACAGTGGCCTGGAATATGACCTCGCTCCGACCGACTTCGAGTTTCCGCCGTGCACGTCGGCGGTTTCAGGTTTTGTGGATTGTCGGTCGGTGCGAGGTGAGATGAAGATACTCGCGGCCCGTGATCACCGGGAGATCATGCGGGGCGCCAGGGGCGCGCGTTTACGTGGATATCGGGCGCGGCTATACTCGGCGCGATGTCCGGGGCAAGCCCATCGTCGCCCGCAGCGCGGGTCGAACCGCCCCATCGCTACGCGGCCTTCATCTCGTACCGCCACGTCGAGCCGGACCGACGCTGGGCGCGGTGGTTGCACCGGGCGCTCGAGGCCTACCAAGTCCCACGCGCCCTCGGCCGGGCCCGCGAGCTGCCTCGGCGCATCGGTCGCGTCTTCCGCGACGAGGAGGAGCTCTCCGCTTCGGCTGACCTCAGCGCCGAGATCCGATCCGCGCTCGAGCAATCGCGCTTTCTCGTCGTCGTGTGCTCGCCGCGTACGCCCGCGAGCGTGTGGGTCAACCGGGAGGTCGAGCTGTTCCGCGAGCTCGGCCGACACGATCGCATCCTCGCATTGCTGGTCGAGGGTGAGCCCCGAGACTCGTTCCCCCGCGCGTTGTGTCAGATCCGTCGCGCGATCGTGGATCCAGCGGCGGGTGCGGTGGGGGAGCGCGTCGAGGATGTCGAGCCGCTGGCCGCCGATGTTCGCCCGGGCGCGGGCCGTCGTTCCCAGATCCGTCGTACTGCGGTCCTGCGCCTGATGGCCGCGATTCTTGGGGTTCCGTACGACGACCTGCGGAGGCGCGAGGGGGAACGCCGTGCTCGTCGCCTCACGGCGTTGACGGCGGTTGTCCTCGGCGTCGCGCTCGCCATGTCCGCTCTGGCGATATACGCCCGCGTGCAGCAGAGCCGGGCCGAGCTGAGCGCGCACGAGGCGGCCGTCCAGCGGGACCTGGCCAGGGACAATGCCGCCGAGGCGACGCGCCAGGGCGAACTCGCCAAGGCCAAAGAACGGGAGGCGATCGACCGCCTGTCCCGCTTCTACGAAGCGCAGGGGCGGCAGCTCTTGTTGGACCACTATCCTATCCGGGCGCTGCCTCTACTCGCCGAGGCCTATCAAACGGCTGGCACTGCGATGCCAGCGATCACGGCGCTCTCGGCCGCGCCCGCGGCCGCCCCGCGGCTCGGCCTCGCTATCAACCTCGGCGCCACCCTCGACACGGCGGTGGCGATCAAGCCGCCGCCGTTCACCACACCGGGGACGTCATGGCGACGCGGTTGAGCCCGGACGGACGTTCGGATGATCACGGTGACCGAGAACAACTTGCATTCGGCGTTCGACCTCGCCACCGGCCGCCTACTCGCCGCGGCCCAGGCGGCGCCCGGCCGTGACGACTTGCCGTCGGCGCTCTCGGCGGATGCTTCGCGCTGGATTCGCCTGACCCGCGGTGCGGCAAATCAAGCAGTGTTGACATATCACGTGCTCGCGTCTGAGCCGCGCGCAGTGGAGCTGAAGGTGCCGGTTCCCGACGAGGACTTCGATCCTGTGCAATGGGCTGTCATCAGTCCGGACGGCCGGAGTGTCGCAGCTCGCACGTGGCAGGCGTGTGGTGGTGTGGCGGGTTGGCGAGGACGGCCGCATCGTGGCGACCGGTATCCCGGTGCCGCTGGCGACGGTCGTCCATCGCCTGATCTTCGCCCCGGATCGGACCGGTTGATCGTCTTGCGCGGCGAACGCCCGGAGCCCGTCGTTCTCGAGCTGTGGGATACCTCCACGGCGGCCTCCGTGGCTTTGGTCGCCTCGCTTTCGCTTGCCGGAGCGGACGCGCTCAATGTCGGCGTGGATCCGCTGCCGGATGGTCGCCGATGGTTGGTGAGCAACGTGATCGGCGACGGCAAGCAACTCGCCCTGTCGCTGCGTTCTCTCGTGGATGCCTCGCAAATCGCCTCGCTGACGTTGCCCGGTGCGCTCGCAGGTCCACGTGTCCCCACGCCCGCGTTTGACGCCCGTGGGGACAATTTCGCGGTGTTTCTCAGCACGGGGGCCCACGTCGTCCGGGCCGATCCGGGGACCGGCTCGCTCACAGCGATGGCGCCGTTCGTGCCGCGAGATCGTCTTGCACACGACGTGGGCCTCTCGGCTGACGCCTCACGCCTGCTCGTGGGCGGCCACCTGGTGGCACTGCCCGAGGGTCGGGAGATCCTGGTTCAGGACTACAGCGCCCCGTTCGACAGTCGCGCAGCGGCGCTGGCACCGGACGGGTCGGCCGCGGCCTTTGTGTCGGGGCGCCGCCACATCAAGGTGGTCGAGGCGGCCGAGCCGGGGCGCGTCCGCCATCTCGATGCCCACGCCGCCGACATTCGCGCCATCACGTTCTCGCCAGATTCCAGGCTGCTGCTGTCGTCCGGGCGGGATGGTGTGGCCCTCGCCTGGGACTGGCGCGCGGCGGCGATGGATGCCGAGTTCAACGTCGAAGCGCGCCTGATGTCGAGCTTTCCGCAGGACGGTCTCATTACGACGGCGCCCCCACTGTTCATCCTTGCCGCGGGGCAGCCGCCGGCTCGTCCACGTCGGCTCGCGGTTCGTCGGCGGGAGCCAAGCGCCACAGCGTGAGCTCACCGTCTGGTCCACGCTCGAGGGGCGGTCCGTCGCTCATGCCGTCCACCCCGGCCACTACGTTTGCGGGGCGGCGTCTGCGGACGGCACGTTGCTCGCGACTGGCGCCAACGACGGGAAGCTCCGGATATGGAACCTTGCCGATGCGACGATCGTCGGCGAATTCGACCTGGCCGCCAGCCTCGAGGATGTCGGTCGTGTGGAGTTCCCGTGCCCCTGGGCGTTCCGCGGCACCACCGACCAGGTGCTGCTCACGGCCGCCGGGGTTGTCGTCCTGGTCAATGCGCGGACGGGGACGTGCTGGCATCGCGCTCCGAACTGCTCCCGGAGGGATCGCGTGATCAGCACTAGCGACGGGTCCAGGGCAGCGCACTTGACCACAGGGGCGATCGAGTTCCTCGGCATCACGGCGGATGGTCGGTTCGATCCCGGCGTGTCGAAGGTCGTCCGTGATCCCGACTTTTCGTCCATCATGCCGGCGGAATTCTCGCCCGACGGGCGTTCGCTCGCGGTTGCCACTGGAGCGGCGCTCCGGCTGTCCGACGCGGCAGGCGGCGCTCCCCGGCTGGCTTCGGGCGCCGACTTTGCAACCGTGAAGGCCATGTCCTTCGCGAGTGACTCCACGTGGATCGCCGTCGCCGGCAACGACGGCGTGGTCCCGCATCATCGCCGCCGCCGATGGCCGGGTCGTGGCGACGCTCGACCGACCGACGGAGCACCGCTCCAACAAGACTGCGATCGAGGAGATGCCCGGGTTCGATATCACGGGAGAAGAGGGCTATTCCCTCGAGGCGGTCCGCTTCGCAATGGGCGACCGGTTGATCGTCACCATCGACCACGACCGCGTCCTCCGCGTGTTCGAACTGGCGTCGCGATCGCTGATTCAGCAATCAGAGGTGATCGGCACCACAACGAACATGCCGATGGCGCTCGAGTGGATACCGGGCGACGCCTCCGATTCCGGCACACTCGTCGTTATGCGCTCGGAAGGCACACTGCAGACCCTCCGCCTCCGCGCCGAATCGCGTGGATCGGCGTCGCTTCAACGGTTTGTCCTCGACCATTCTCCGTATCGGCTCGACGACGGTCAGGTTGTCGAGTCGCGATGACGGCCGGCCTGCGACTGAAGTCTCAGGGCCAGGCGCCGAGGATCGCGCCCATGAGCGTGAATGTCACGACGTGATAGCCGGCGTCGATCGCCAGCAGTCGACGTGGTCGGCGCTCGAACAGAAAGGTGGTGGTGAGCGCCGGGGCGACCCAGCCAGCCCGATCAGCAGGCCGGCGACTGCGCCCGCGACCACGTCCGCGTGGGGGTCGACGAACATCGTCAGGACGAGGGCCTCGAGCATTGCGCAGGCGAAGGCGCCGGCGAACACCGGCCCGGCGCCGACCAGGTCGGTCTCGCGGAGCCGGCAATCTTGCAGCCACGGTCTCGCGAACAGGGCCGGCGAGTACCACAGGCCGCCGACGAAGAAGCTCGGACCGCGGCCGTGACGACTGCGAAGTGGTCGATCTGGGTCGGGGCCGTTGCGAGATCCATGGGTACCTCGCGGCTGTCCTAGCGCGGCGCGGCGCGGGCGTGCTTGGAGAATTTTACCCGGACACAAACAGATGATTCCGGATCGGGAGCGGGCGCGCCAGTAGCCGGAGGGCGTGTCGCCGGCGAAGGCGTGAAACTCGGCGATCAGGTGGGCCTGATCGCTGTAGCCAAGTCGTGGGCCAGATCGGCCCAGCGCGGGGCCGGCCCGCTGCAGCGCCTGGATGACGCCGTGGGAAGCGCAGCACACGGGACAGCAGCTTGGGGGCCAGCCCGACCTGCTGCTTGCACAGGTGGATCAGGTGCTTCTGCGACACGCCGAGGCCGCGGGCGAAGCCGGCGACGCTGACGTCGCCGGGGCCGCGGCGAGGCGCAGGGCCCACGCCTCGATCCGCGGGTCGCGGCCGGCGAGGTCGAGGCGTCGCAGCAGCAGGGCCTCGACGGCCTCCACCCGCGCGAGGCCCCAGGGCGCCGCGAGCAGGCGCTCGTGCAGCTCGAGCGCGAGGCCGGGGTCGACCTGGGCGAGCTCGACGACGAGGTCGGTGAATTCGCAGAGCGGGCGGCGCAGCAGCGCGTGGGCGCCACCCGGGCGGAAGCGGATGCCGACGAGGTCGGTGTCCTGCTCGCCGGCGATGACGAGGAAGGACCGCTGCATGCCGGCGATCCAGCTGGCGTGGTAGCGCGTGGCGGGTGGGATCGCCGGGGTCGATGACCCGGTGCGGGGCCCGGAGGTTGACGATCAGCTCGATGACGCCGTTGGGCAGCACCTTCTCGCCCGGGTGCTGCACGGCCCCCGCGTCAGCCAGATCAGGTCGACGCAGCGCGACACCGGGTCGCGCGGGGCCCAGCCGGTGAAGCAGGTCAGGCCGTCGTGGTAGACGACGACCGGGCGGCGGGCGCGCGGGGACGAGCATGCGCGGAGCATATCGGCTTTCGCGGCGAGCCTCAGCGCGGGCCGCGGCCGCCCGGCGGGGCGCCCGCGCGGCGCAGCTGCTGGGTGCCGCGGAGAACGGCGAGTGCTGCACGATGTCGACGCCGTGCTCGTGCCGGAGGGTGCTCTGCTGCATGCGCGTGCCGGAACCACCGTGAACTCGTAGGTCGCGCGCGTGGCGGTCTCGTCGACCTGGCCGTGGCCGGTGATGCTGCGTGAATGCCAGAGTCCGGTCGGCCAGTAGCGCTGGCTGCCGCGCAGGGTGAAGTCGCGGCCGTTGGGGTCGAGGGTGATGGTCTCCGCGCTGTGGAGGAAGGAGATCCCGAATTTACGCAGGCGGGTGGTGTGGAGGACCTCGCCGTGGGGCTTGCATTCGACGGTGGTGATAAAGTGAAAGGGGCCGGCCCAGCGGGCCCAGTTGACCACCGATTCGATCCGCTGGCGATCGATCCACGCCAGCGGGGCGGCGCGGAAGGCCGCCGGGTCGGTGATGGCGAAGTCGAAGTCGCAGCGCCAGCGGCCCTCGCAGGCCCGATAATATGCGTGGTTCGGCAGGTCGCTGAGCACGGGGAATGGACCGTAGCGTTTGTGGCGGATCGGGGCAAGCGGGGCGCTCGCGCGGGGCTATCAGGGGTTTTCCCAGATCTCCGCCTCGCTGTAGCCGAGCTCGGCCAGCTCCGCGGTGCGCAGCTCGGCCTCGTTGGCGCAGAAGAACTCGTCGAGCTGCGGCGGCGCGACCGAGCTGCCCGCGAGCATCGCGTGGACCTGGCCGCGGTGGTGGATCTGATGCTGGAACAGGTGGGCCAGCAGGCGGGTCGCGGGCTCGTGCTGCACGCCCGTGCGGCGCAGGACGGCGACCTCTCGCGATCCAGCAGGTCGTCGCGCAGCTCGCTACAGAGGGCGACCAGGCGGTGGTCGACGGCCTGCTGCGCGCCGGCCAGTGTGGCGCAGTCGCTGAAGGGCTCCTCGGGGTCGAAGTAGGCGCGTGCGGCCGGGTTGACTGGCGCCCCGGAGGCCGCGCTCGAGCGCGTCGACGTAGTACCAGTCGACGGTGACGTTATGGTTGAGGGTGGCCTTGATCGACGGGAAGAAGCTGGTTCGCGGGGCGAGGAACTCGGCCTGCGAGAGGCGGCGCAGCTGGTCAGCAGGCGGTGGTTGGACCAGGCGTTGTTGTAGGCCATCGTGGCGAGGTGATGGGCGAGGGGGGATCGCATGCCGGGACCATAGGTTGGCGGGGCACGCCGGCGCAAGCACACCGGGGCTGTGCTCGCGGCGGCAACGCGGTAGCATCGCGGAATGAACCCTCGCGTGCGCGCCCTGGCGGGCCTCGTGTGGCTGGCGCTCGTGCTTTGCCCGGTGGTCGCGCGCGGCGACGCCTTGCCCGACGGGGAGCTCGTGGGGCAGGTGACCATCACGGCCTCGGCGGAGATCCGCGGCCTGGCACGATTTCCGGAGCACGTATTTTATCTGTTCCCGGTGTATTGCACGACCCCGCTCGCGGCCCTCGACGGCGCCGCGCCGGTGATCCCCGGGCTCTTCACGGCGGACGAATATGCGGACAGGCCCAACTATCTCGAGCTGCACGACGGGCGGCTGGCCGCGTGGATCCCCGAGGAGAGCATCTGCCGGGGGTCGGTGATCTACGCGCTCGCGCGGGAGGTCGCCGCGGGGGTCGAGCTGGGCAAGCTGTCGCTGACGGCGCTGGCGGAGTTCTTCGCCGGCGATCCGCGGCTGCTCCGCGGTGAGTTTGTGTTTCTGGACGACCCTCTGGTCGCCGCGAGGGGCTCGCGGCTGCGCGGGGTTCACGAGGTGATCCGCGTCCTGGGGGTCGATTCGTCGGGGATCTCGATCGTGCTCGACGCCGCGACGTATCGCTTTGTCGACGGCAGCGAGCAGACGCTGAATCTCGGGCATACGCGGCGCCCCGACCTGCCCTTCAAGCCGCTGCGGCCGGAGAAGATCGCCAAGTATGCAGAATCCTATGCCCGGTGGGAGGCCCGGCATCCGCGGGATATGCCGGAGCCCGCGATCGCTTCGCCGCGTCCTCCGGAGATTCCCGTGTCGCCTGGACCTGCGCAGACCCCGGTCGCGAAGGTGGCGCCCGCGACGGTGCCCGCGGGCCCCGTGGGCCCCATGGGTGGGGACGGGGCCGGCGCGAGCGAGCCGTTCGGTCGCGCGTGGGTGCTGGGGATCGCGGTCGGAGTGGCGCTGCTCGGGGGCATCGCGCTTTTGCTGCGCCGGCGTGTCGGTGGTCGAGCCCGCAATGGTTGAGCGAGCGATGCTCGCGTGTGGAGAATATGGGGTCGCGCCGAAGTTGCATTGCAGCGTCTGCGTGATCGTGCAACGGTGGCGTTATGATGAGGGATGCCTCGTGGGTGGGTGACGTGGATACGTCGCTGACAGCGAGGAGGTATTCGCGGTCTGTACGCCGATGTCACCGTATTGCGTGTGCGGCGTAATCTATCTAAGCTTGCGAGCATGGCGGTAGATCTCGAAGAGACCGTGGCGGCGATCGGCTCGCGCTCGCCGCCGACGACCAGCTGCGCTGGGCCGGAGCCCAGCGGCGAGCTGCCGCGGCTGCTGCCGCAGATCGGCAAATACACGCTGCTCGGCGCGCTCGGGCGCGGCGGCATGGGACTGGTCCACAAGGGCTACGACGCGGATCTCGACCGGCCGGTGGCGATCAAGATGTTCCACCGCGACCCCGCCAGGAGCGCAGGTGACTCGCAGGAGACCCAGGCCCGGGCGATGCGTGAGGCCCAGGCGCTGGCCCGGCTGTCGCACCCCAACATCGTCGCGGTGCACGAGGTCGGCAGCCACGAGGGTCAGGTCTTCATCGTGATGGACTACGTCCTCGGCGCGACGCTGCGCGAGTGGCTGACCGCGCGGCCGCCCCTCGCCCGCGTGCTCGAGGTGTTCGTGCAGATCGGCCAGGCGCTGGCGGCGGCCCATCGCGCGGGCATCATCCATCGCGACCTCAAGCCGGACAACGTGGTGGTCGGCGAGGGTGGCCACGCGCAGGTGCTGGACTTCGGGCTGGCGCGCACGGCCGAGGTCATCGCGCTCGAGCACGACGCGAGCGGTCGCGCGGCGACGGGGCGCCACGACAGCACCGGGAGCATCACACTGACCTCGCCGGGCGACCTGGTCGGGACGCCGGCCTACATGGCGCCGGAGCAGCTGCTGCACGAGCGGGCCTGCGAGCGCAGCGACCAGTACGCGTTTTGTGTGTGCCTGCACGAGGCGCTCTACGGGGTCCGGCCCTTCGTCGCCAGCACGGTCGACGGCCTGCGTCTGGCGGTGCTGGCGGGGGAGATCCGGGCCGTCGATCGGCCGCACTACGCGGTGCCCTCGTATCTGCGCGCGGCGATCCTGCGCGGGCTGTGCTTCGAGCGGGAGGGTCGCTTCGCCAGCATGGAGGCGCTGCTGGCGGTGCTGATCGACGGCAAGCGGCGGCGACGACAGCGGCGTCTGCTGGTTGCCGGGCTCGCGCTCGCGGGGTGCGTCGGGGCCTCGGCGGGGGCGCTGTGGCTCGCGGAGGCGGGCGACGGCGGTGGCGAGGTGGCGCGGGTGCGCGGCGGGCCGTGACGGAGCTCGCGAATTCTAGGGCAGGGGGCCGCCCTTGGGGCTGATGTCGATGAAGTTGTGGATGAAGCCGCAGCTCGAGCAGGCGAGCGAATGGACCGGGGCGGCGTGGGTGAAGCCGCCGGCGGGCGAGGTGAAGCGCAGGGTGCTCATGCTGAGGGGGAGCGGCTGGCGGGTGTCGTGGCCGGCGAAGATCGCCACCGGGAGCAGGCTGCCGCCGCACATCACGCAGGCCTTGTGCGCGCCGCTGCGGCGCTGCTCGTGGCGATCGTCCTGGGCGTCGCGGGCCCGGTCCTCGGCGTGCTCGAGGGGCCTCGCGCAGGCGGGCGTTGTCCCGCTCGAGCTCGGCGATCTGCATGGCCATGGCGTCGCGGTCGTCGCGATAACCCATCCCCACGACGATACCAGGAAGTGTTAGGCCTCGCGCACCGTGTCCAGCTTCGTCACTCGCCAGTGCACCCGCGCGGACTGTCGCCTGCGCTTCCCGGTGGCCGCAGACTCGCCGCTCGGCGAGCGTTGCCCGCACTGCGGCGGCGAGACGGTGATCGATGTGCGCTACGACTCGCTCGACGCGCGCGTGCCGGAGACGGCAGCGGCCGCCCGCGGTGCGGGCCCCGCGGTGGCTGCGCTGCTCGACAATGTGCGCAGCCTGCCGAACGTCGGCTCGATGTTTCGCACCGCCGACGGGGCGGGCGTTTCACACATGCACCTGGCCGGCTTCACGCCGACGCCGGCGCACCCGAAGCTGGCCAAGACGGCGCTCGGGGCCGAGGCGACGGTGCCGTGGACGTTGCACCGCGACGGCGCGGCGGCGGCGGCGTGGCTGCGCGACGCGGGGCACCGTCTGTGGGCGCTCGAGGGCGGGCCGGGGGCCGAAGATTTCTTCCCGCGGGCCCTGTCCGAAAGGACAGGTCCACCGATCGTGCTGGTGCTGGGACACGAGGTCTCGGGGGTCGACCCGAAGATCCTCGGCTGCTGCGAGCGGGTGCTGCGGCTGCCGATGCTCGGGCTCAAGGGCTCGCTCAACGTCAGCGTGGCCTTCGGGATCGCCGTGTACGCGCTGCGCTTCGCGTAGTCCGGGCGGTGGCTCGGGCGTGAGGTGGCCGGCGAGATTTGTCGCAAGACCCGGGCCGCTTGTGGCAAGATCGCGCCCGACATGAAGGTCGTCCAGTTCGCCCAGTTCGGAGTCCCCCACGAGGTCGCCACCGTCGTTGATGTGCCCGAGCCGGGCGTGCCCGCGACGGGTGAGGTGGCGGTCGAGCTGCTGTGCAGCCCGATCAACCCGGCCGACCTGCTGCTGCTGGCGGGCAACTATGGCCATCGCCCGACCTTGCCGGCGCGTGGCGGGCTCGAGGGCGTCGGCCGGGTGACGGTGCTCGGCGCCGGGGTCTCGCAGCTCGCGGTCGGTGATCGCGTGCTGCTGCCCGGCGGCTGCTGGGCGGAGCGGATGGTCGCAGCCGCGGCGGGCATGTTCCCGCTGCCCGCGGACGCGCCGAGCGAGCAGCTGGCGATGCTCACCGTCAACCCGCCGACCGCGTGGGGCCTGTTGCACGACTACGTCACGCTGACGCCCGGCGAGTGGGTGATCCAGAACGCGGCCAACTCGGGGGTCGGCACCAACCTCGTCGTCCTCGCCCGCCGCCTCGGCCTGCGGACGATCTCGGTGGTCCGCCGCGAGGAGGCCGGCGCGTCGCTGCGGGCGCTCGGCGGCGATGTGGTGCTGGTCGACGGCCCCGACCTCGCCGAGCGCGCGCGCTTGGCCGTCGGCGCCGGCAAGCTGCGCCTCGGCGTCGACGCGGTCGGCGGCGAGGCCACGGCTCGCCTCGGCGCCGCGCTCGACAACCACGGCGTGGTCGTCAACTACGGCCTGCTGTCGGGGCAAAACCCGCAGCTCGCCGGCCGCGAGCTGGTGTTCCGCGGGGTCAGCCTGGCGGGCTTCTGGCTGGTCCACTGGTTCGGCCGCCACGATCGCGGAGAGATCGCCCGCGTCTACGGACGGCTGGCGGGGCTGCTCGCCGACGGCAGCATCGCCGTGCCGGTCGAGGCCCGCTACCCGCTGTCACGCGCGCGCGAGGCCCTGCTGCACGCCGCCCGCGAGGGCCGCGGCGGCAAGGTCCTGATCGTGCCGGACACCACCCCCGCCACCTGACCCGGAGGACAGACGCCGTGGAGACCGACGACCGCCGCAAACATGAGCGTGTTCCGATCGCGATCGTGGTCCGCTACGCCGACCACGAGGAGCAGGTCGCGGTGATGAGCCGTGACCTCAGCCTCGGGGGTCTGTTCCTCGGCACCGGCACGCCGGCTCCGGCGGCCGCGCTGCTCGACCTGCGCCTGTACTTGCCGGCGCCGCACGGCGAGGTGCTCGCGCAGGGGCGGGTGAAGCACTGCCTGCTCGGCATCGGCATGGGCGTCGAGTTCAGCAGCTTTCGCGGCGACGGTGAGGGGCGCCTGCGGAATTATCTGCAGGCGATCAGCAAGCTCGAGGGTCTGAGCCAGCCATGAGCTTGCCCGTCGTGATCGCCCCGTCGCTGCTGAGCGCCGACTTCGCCCGGCTCGGCGAGGAGGTCGCGGCGCTCGACGCCGCCGGGGCCGACTGGTTGCACGTCGACGTGATGGACGGCCGCTTCGTGCCCAACCTGACGATCGGCCCGCTGGTGGTCGAGGCCCTGCGCCCGCGCACGCGCCGGGTCCTCGACTGCCACCTGATGATCGAGGAGCCCGAGCGCTACGTCGTCGAGTTCGCCCGCGCCGGCGCCGACATCATCACCGTCCACGTCGAGGCGTGCCGTCACCTGCACCGCAACCTGCAGCAGATCCGCGGCCTCACCCACCATGGCGGCGGCCGGGTGCTGGCCGGCGTCAGCCTGAACCCACACACGCCGGTCAGCGCGGTCGCCCACGTGCTCGAGCTCTGCGACCTCGTGCTGGTGATGAGCGTCAACCCGGGCTTCGGCGGGCAGCGCTTCATCCCGCAGGTGCGCCCGAAGGTCCGCGAGCTGCGGGCCCAGATCGACGCTCTGGGCCTCGCCACGCGCCTGCAGGTCGACGGCGGCGTCACGGCCGACAACGTCCACGAGGTCGCGAGCGACGGCGCCGACGCGTTCGTCAGCGGCAGCGGTGTGCTGCGCAGCGAGCAGTTCGGCCGCGACTACCGGGCGGCGATCGCCGCGATGCGGTCCCGCGCCGAGGCGGCCCGGCGACGCTAAATTTGCGATGATGCGGGCAGGCTGACCTGCATCGCCAGCCCAGGCCAGCAGGTTTTGCTGGCATCTTGGCGAGGCGCAGCAACGGTGGCATAAGGGGCCGGCATGCTCAACCGCGCGAAGCTCCTGCCCCTATCCCTCGCCGGCCTCGTCGTCGGCGTAAATCCCGTAATGGCTCAAGACCCCGCGCCCGCGCCCGCGCCCGCGCCTGCGCCTGCGCCCGCGCCGGCAGCGGCTGCACCAGCGCCGGTGGTGGTCCCGAAGGGCACCGTCGGCGGGCAGGCGGCGGCGAGCACCGGCGCGGTCGACCTCGACGACGGCAAGGTCGCGACGGCGGTCGTGCCGGCCGCGGACGTGACCCACGCCACCGAGCTCGAGCTCAGCGCCGGCGGCCTGTTCAACTCCGGCAACGCCCGGTCGGTGGCGATGACCGGCGGCGGCCGCTTCCGCATTCGCCGCCAGAAGCACGAGTTCTCCGCGGGTCTGGTCGGCAACTACGGCCGCGCCTCGCTGCCCGAAGCCGACGGCACGAAGGTGTCGAAGCCGACGGCGACCAACGTGCAGGGCCGCCTGCGTTATGACTTCTTCTTCCACCCGCGGATCTCGTTCTTCGGGATGGCCACGATGCGCCACGACCCCTTCCTCGGCGTCGGAGCCCGTCTGCGCGTCGACCCCGGCTTCGCGTTCTACATCCTGCAGGAGGCCAAGCACCGCCTGTGGGGCGAGGTCGGCTACGACTTCCAGTACGACGTGCGCCGGGTCTATGACCACCGCCAGAACTGCTCCCGCGACGGCATGACCTACAGCTGCTACGCGCTCGCGGTGCAGAACGTCCCGCTCTCGCAGTCGGCGCTGATCGTCGACCGCGCGCTCGCGGTCCACTCGATGCGCCTGTTCGCGGGCTATGTGAACCAGCTCTCCGACGTCGTCACCTTCATGACCGGCCTCGAGTACATCCAGGCCCTCTCGCCGCTCAAGAGCAGCGACGTCGACCCGCCCAAGGTCGGCGACCCGGTGATCGCGCGCACCAAGCTGTGGGTCAACTGGGACGCCGCGCTCAGCGTCAACCTGCGCAAGAACCTGGCCTTCGCCACCACCTTCACGCTGCGCTACGACAACGCGCCGCTGCCCGGCGTGCGTCGCCTCGACACGATCACGGCGGTCAACCTGACCTACCGCTTCTTCTGAGCCAGTGCCTCCCTCAGGACCCCGGCACCGGGCACACCGGCGCCGGCGTGAGCTCCGGGAAGCTGCAGTGGCCCGCGATGCACTCGAGGTCGCCGAGGCAGGCGTCGTAGCTGTCGCACGAGTCGCCCTCGCCGCCGCGGCGGGTGCACGCCGCCAACGCGTCGCCGGTCGGCTCGCCGAACTCGTCGAAGCCGCCGCCGCCCTCGCAGTAGGTGTACGGGATGCAGGTGTAGCCGTTGAGGCAGGCCTGGCCGGGCCCCGGTAGCAGCGTGCACAGCAGCGAGGCCGGGTCGCAGTAGGTGTCGACGCGGTCGCAGGTGTCATTGTTGGGGTCGCAGGGCGCGCCGAGGGTCGGCGGCACGGCGCAGCGCGGCGGCTCGCCCTCGGCCTGGTAGGTGCAGCGGGCCGGCTCGACGCAGGTGGCGAAGGGCACGTCGCACACGTCGCCCTCCTTGAGCTGCTCGACCTCGCGGCACATCGACCCGTCACACTCCACGCCCTCGACGCAGACCTGCCCGAGCGAGCAGTCGCCGCCGGCCTTGACGCGCCTGGTGCAGACGGTGGCCAGGAAGGTGACCGGGTCGCTGGCGCAGAAGGCCTCGGGGACGCAGGCGACCCCGCCGAAGCTGCACGGCTCGCCGATCGCCACCGGGTCGGCGAACACCCGACAGGCGCCGACGCAGCACTGGTCGCTGCAGGTCGGGTCGAAGCCGCAGACGGCATTGCCGGCGCACTCGGCCGAGTTGAGGCAGGGCCCGTTGCGGCCGATCTTGCCGAGGAAGACGCGGTCGCACACCTCCGGCGGGGGCCCCTCGTCGTCGACGCAGCCGCGCTCGCTGATCGCGTGCAGGCAGTCCGCCGCGGCGTCGCGGTCGTAGGCCATGCTGCCGCCCGCCACCGCCCGCACGAGGTAGTCGTACTGCGGGTCGCTCTCGATCTGCTTGGAATCCACGCAGTCGCGCACGCGCTCGTACGCGTGGCACTCGTGCTGCCACTCGCAGAACGCCTCCTCGAGCTCGCGCGGGTAGTCCTCGATGCTCGGCGTGCAGGCCAGCTGCCCGCCCAGGGCCGTGAGCCCGCCGAATACCGAGGTGAAGGTCCACAGGAGGGTCGACTTGCGTTTCGTCATCACATTCCTCTCAAGCACCCGGGACCGGGTCGGCCGGCACCGGGCAGGCCGCGGCGCCGCCGGGCGCCAGGCAGGTGCCCATATTGAACTCGTCGCTGCAAAAATGGTCGCCCGAGCATGGCACCAATTCGAAGTTCGGGTCCGAGTAGCCGCAGGGCTCGCCCTCGTCGGCGACCGGGGTGCAGCGATAACCCTGTGACTCGGAGCAGAAGAAGTCGCCCTTGCACTGGCCGCTGCCCTGGCAGGACTCACCCTTGCCCGGCTTCTGCGCGCAGGTGTTGTTCGCCGCGCAGTAGTTGTCGAAGCGCAGGCACTGCACGCCGCCGCTGGCAGCGTCGCACGGTCCGCCCTCGGCCGAGGGCCGGAAGCACAGCGAGTCGCCGACGTTCTCGTTGTAGCGGCACACGCCCGGCTGCGCGCACTCGCTGTCGCCGTAGCAGCGCTTGCCGGGCGCCTTGGGCTTGACGCAGATCGCCGCGTCGCCGGTGTAGTCGCAGATCGCCCCGTCGGCGCACAGGCCCTGCGCGCACGCCTGGCCGAGCTTCGGCGCCGCCGTGCACACCGTCGGCATGCCGGTGTTCGGGTCGAAGTCGCAGAAAGAATCGGGCTCGCAGCCCGGGCTGGCGCCGGTGCAGGCCTCGCCGATCTTGAGCGGCTCGGGCAGCACCCGGCAGGCGCCCACGCAGCAGGCGTCGACGCAGGTGGGGTCGAAGCCGCAGATCGCCGCCCCGGCGCACTCGCTGGCCGCCAGACACGGCCCGTTGCGGCCCATGCGGCCCGTGAACACCGCGGCGCAGGCGGCCTGACCGGCCTGCTCCGCCTCGCTCAGCACGTGCAGCTGCGCCCACTCGCAGCTGCGGCCGCGCACGTAGTCGAGGCAGACCGCGGCCTGCTCCTCGTCGTAGCCGATGCGCCCGAGCTCGATCGCCTCGCGCATGTAGTCGAGCGGGACGTCGTCCGACGTGCCGACCCCGGAGATCCGCTGCATCGACAGCCTCAGCTCGAGATGGTTGACCGAGGCGCAGCGCTCCTCGACCCCGTACTGCCCGCACGCGACTTGCCACTCGCAGAAGGCCGCCTCGGCGCGCGCGTAGAAGTCGTCGAAGGGGACCTCGGCCAGCGGCTCACCCGTGCCGCCGCTGCTCCCCGTCTCGCCGCCTCCGCCACCCCCGCACGCCGCGAACATCAGCCCCGCCCACAGACCCAGACTCAGGCGCACGTTCATGGCCCCCACGCTACGCAGCCCGCCCGCGGCCGTCAATGCGCCCCGCTGGAGCGTGCCGGGCCACGGGCCACCGCGGCCGACACGTTGGCCGCAGAACGCTGCTCGGCGAGCATCCGCAGCACGCCGGCGTTGAAGCAGGCGGTCGCGTGGCCGAGGGTGCAGGCCTGGTCGAAGCGTTCGCCGGCCGCCTCGGGGCTGCGCGGGCCGCCGCGTCCGTCGCTGGCGAACATGCCGGCGGTGAAGCAGCCGTACGCGTCGCGCCGGGCGCAGGCCTGGTCGTACATCGTCCGCGCCTTGGCGAGGTCGAGCGGCACCAGCTTGCCCTCGGCGTAGATCGCCTCCGCGTTGCGTGCCAGCGACAGCGCCGCCATCCCGCGGGTGTTGCACTCGCCGGCGTCGCAGGTCGGTCCGGTGCTCGTCGTCGGCTGCGGTGGCTGCGAGGGCGCGCGCTCGCAGCCCGCGAGCGCCGTCAGAGCGACCATCCACGAAGCACAGATCGTCGATGGGGCAGGCTTCACGGCGCGTCCTCGCTGCTCGACAGTGCGCGCCTCCTGCGGCCGGCGTCAAGCCAGCGCCCGGGCGCGGCGAACATTCGCGCGACGCTCCCGCGATTGTGCGCGCCACGCCGCGGACAGCGCTCTCGACAACCACCTCCGCATCTGACTACCGTGAATCCATCATCTTGGCAGCGAGGTCATGCTCCGTCGTCGCGGAGCTTCGCAACCAACGATCCTCGCGCCAAGCTGTCACTTTGGCCATGTGCTCCCGCACGCATACGAGCGCGGGCGCCGAACCCTCCCACTGTCCCTGAAACCACCATCACGGTCCTTGATGGCCGTGATCATCACCACCTGGACGCCGCGATCCCGCGGCCGAAGCGGTGGCGTACCGGCGCTCCGGATCAAGCGATGACCATGCCATTCACGCATAGACGTACCCATTACACCCTCCTCCTCCCCGCTCTGGCCCTGACCCTCGCCGCCTGCGGCGATGACATCCAGGCCGTCACCGAGGGCTCCTCCGGCACCGCCGAGGGCACCACCGAGATCGACCCGACCAAGCCGCCGACGACGGTCGACCCGACCACCGGTGAGCCGCCCACCACCACCGAGCCGCCGACGACGACGATTGAGCCGACGAGCACCAGCTCGAGCACCGACCCGACCGCCTCGACCACCGAGCCCGTCACCAGCGGGCCGAGCACCGGCGACACGACCGGCAACACCACCAGCGGCGACACCACGAGCGGCACCGGCACCGGCGACACCACCGGCGGCAGCACCGGCGGCGACACCACCACCGGCGGCGTGGTCGGCCTGCCCGGCGTGTGGGCCACGCAGAACCCCGCGGGCCTCGCGACCGACGCGCTGGTCCGCTATCCCTTCGACCTCTCGGCCGCCGAGGTCACGCTGCTGGTCGAGGGCGAGGTCGTCAGCATCCAGAGCATCGGCGTCAACAGCAGCGGCGACGCCTTCATCAGCTTCGACGCCCCGGCCGGGGTCGGCGGCGTCATCTTCCGCGACAACCTGGCGATCAACCCGATGAACGGCCAGCTCGGGATGGGCGACCGCGTGATCGCCGGCCCGGCCACCGGCCTCATCGCGCCCAAGGGCGTCGAGGCGGCCGGCCCGACCGGCACCTTCGTCGTCGCCGACACCGGCGCCGCCGACTTCAAGGTCTTCGACTTCGACGACAACGGCGACGTGGCCCCGCTCTTCACCATCACCGACCTCGGCAGCTCGGCGGCGGTGTGGGACGTCCACTACGTCGCCAACGCCGACACCCTGTACGCCGCCGGCACCAACGGCGAGGTGCAGGTCTACGAGGACTTCAAGGACGCGATGGGCCAGGCCGGCCCCGACCGCACGATCGTCCCCGCCGACGCCGGCGTGAAGATCTCCGTCAACCTCCACGGCATCGCCGTCGACAGCAACGTCCTCTACCTCAGCGACGTCGGCGACGCGATGAACACGACCGACGGTCAGCTCTTCGTCATCGAGTCGGCCAACACCGCCGCCGCGCTCAAGCAGGTCAAGCAGCGCATCCAGGGCGGTCAGCTCGGCAACCCGGTCGACATCGAGCTGCGCCCGGGTCTGATCACCAACCTCTACGTCGCCGAGAAGGCGAACGACGCGGTGATCGTGTACACGCGCAACCTGATGACCGGCATGTTCGAGCTCGGCAAGAACCTCGCCGTGACCAAGCCCGAGTCGGTCGCCGTGGTCGCCGCCAGCAACCTGATCGTCAGCTCCAACCCGCCCGGCTTCGACGCCGATATGGCGCTGGCGCTCGCCGCCCCGATGGTCGACATCAACCCGCTGGCGACCTTCGACAAGCTCGGCACCGTCAACTCGATCCAGAGCCTCGTCATCGCCCCGTCCGGCGACGGCCACGTCAGCTTCGACGGGCCCGCCTTCTCGGGGGGCGGCGGCGCCTTCACCATCGACGCCCTCAGCGCGACCGCGGCGGACGGCAGCACCAGCGCCGTCGCCAGCCGCCTGTGGGGCGTCAACCCCAAGATCGTCGCCCCCAAGGCGCTGCACCTCGCCGACGCCGACCGCCTCTTTGTCGTCGACTTCGGCGCCGTGGACATCAAGGTATTCGACTCGACGCTGCTCGGCGACGACGTCCCGCTCGCCAGCTTCGTCGAGATCGGCGGCGTGGCGGCCTGGGACGTCGACTACGACGACGCCACTGACCGCCTCTACGTCGCCAGCACCGACGGCAAGCTGCGCGTGTTCGACGACGCCCTGCTGAACCTCGGCGTCGGCGGCCCGACCCGCACGATCACCCCGACCGACGACCAGAACGCGCCGATCGGCGTCAACCTGCACGGCATCCACTACGACGCCGGCAGCAACACGGTGATCGTCTCGGACGTCGGCAGCGTCCAGAGCACCACCGACGGCGCCATCTTCGTCATCGCCGGCGCCGACGCGGCCGACGGCGATGTCGCGGTCCAGGCGGTCATCCGCGGCGACCAGACCAAGCTCGGCAACCCGGTCGACATCGCCTTCGACGGCGCCAACCTCTACGTCGCCGAGAAGGCCAACTCGCTGGTGCAGCGCTACGACGGCGTGCTCGCGCTGATCGGCGAGCAGAACATCGCCGCCTCCGCCGAGATCGCGTCGGCCAACCCCGAATCGGTGCAGATCGTCGCCGCGCCCTGAGGCGCGCGCCCTCCCACATTCGTGGCACTTCGCGCCCGGCCCCCGTCACTGGACGGGCGCCGGGCGCTCGCGCGAGCGGTCCCGCATTCGTGGCACTTCGCGCTCGGCCGCGTCACTGGACGGGCGCCGGGCGCTCGCGCCGGCGCCGACGCAGGCCGAGCAGGCCCAGCCACGGCGCGAGCTGCCAGACCAGCCTGCCTCCATCACGCTCGTCGAGCCTGCAGCCGCAGCCGCTGTCCTGCGCCAGCTCGCCGCCGCCGTCCGAGCCGCCGGAGCTGTCCGAGCTGCCGGTGGCGGCCGGGCCCGCGGTGGTGGTCGGGGTCGACCCCGATTCGTCGCCCGGGCCAGTGCCACCCGAGCCAGTGCCACCCGAGCCGGTGCCGCCCGAGCCAGTACCACCCGTGCCAGTACCACTCGTGCTCGCGCCACCCGTGGTGGTCCCGCCCGTCGCGCCGCTCGTGTCGCTGCTCGTCGCGCCGGTGGCATCACCCGAGCTGCTCGCGGTCACGCCGTCGGTGCCAGTGCTCGCCCCGCCGCCGCTGCTGTCGCCGCCGCTGCTCGTACCCTCTTCGGCGCAGATCGCCGCGTCGGCGATCCAGCTGGCGAAGGGCGAGTTGGTGATGCCCTCGACCACGATGTTATCGATGTCCCAGCCGGCCGCGCCGGCGGCCGCGTCGGTGCCGATGCGGAAGCGGAACTTGATCTCCGCGCCCGCGAGCGCGTCGCCGATATCGATGACCTGGGTGTCGCTGTCGGGGTAAGACGGGTTTTTATCGACGTAGGCCTGGCGCTTGTCGAGCGGGTTGGCCTCGCTGTTGATCGGGGCGTCGTAGCCGGCCTGCGCGGTGAAGTCGAGGACGTCCTGCCAGCTCTTGCCGCCGTCGGGCGAGATCTCGAACACGCCGCCGTCCCAGTAGGTGTTGTCGGAGAACTCGAAGCTGTACGCGTGGTCCCACGAGATGACCAGCGGCTCGTCGGCGGACACGAGCATCCACGGCGACTCGAGCCAGGTGTCGCTGGCGCGACCGATGTCGGCGCCGTGCCAGTGGAAGCCGTCGACCGCGGCCGCGCGGCCCCAGACGGTGCCCTCGGGCTCCGTGCCGCCGATGCTCCACGCGCTCGCGGGCGTCTCGACGTCCTCGACCTGCGAAGACTCCGGCAGCACGTCGCCGTTGAGGTCCGCCCGCAGGAAGGTCTCCACGGTCTCCGTGCACCCGCCCGGGGTCGTGAGGCGCACGCTGATCGCGAGCGGCAGGTGCACGGCGAGGCCGTCGTCGACCGCGAGCTGCAGCAGGGCGGTGGTCTGCTCGAGCGGCCCCAGCGCGGACAGCTCGGTGACGCTGCCCAGCGGGAAGACCAGCGCGGGATCGGGGTTGATGACCTCGACCGTCGAGCCCTTCGCCATCGCCGCCGCGCCGATGTTGACGATGTCGACCTTGAGGGTGCCCAGCTCGCCGACGTCGACGTACCCGTCGTCATCGCAGGACAGCAGATCGTCGGCCAGGCTGACCCCGACGATGGTCGCGTTGGCCCGCAATTCGCTGGACTCCTTGACCCCGATGAAGTCCGTGGAGTCGCGCGGCGGCGATACGGCGCAGCTGCCGGCGCCGCGGGTAGCGAAGGCCCCGGCGACGGTCAGGAAGTCCGCGGCGTCGGCGGCCTTGATCGCCAGCAGCAGCGCGTCGCGCTGCTCGGTGTAGGTCGGGTCGACCGGCGTCAGCATCATGCCAGCGACCACGTAGTCGCTCATTAGCCGCCGGGCCTCGTCGAAGCTGAGCTTGGGGTTGGCCTTGATCAGCGCGATGTAGGCCTCCCACAGCATCGTCGCCCAGATCTCGCCGGCGTTGTGGACCTCGCTGTTGGGCCCGCCGGTGGCGCCGAGCGGGTGGTTCTGCGGCAGCTGCTGACCGTCGGCGATGTGGCGGAAGCTGAGGGCGTTCTTGTCCGTGTCGACCGAGTACGGCACGCGGCGGATGCCGAAGTAGCCGCTGACGTCGAAGTTGGCGTAGGTGGTGCCGGCGTAGACGCCGTCGAGCTCGTCGCCCTCGCGCAGCATCATGAGCAGCGCGTTGAAGTCGCCCCAGCCCTCGCTCTGGGCCCGGCATTGGTTGTTCCCGCAGTCGACCAGGCGGTGGTGGATAAAGTGGCCCCATTCGTGGGCGACGATCATGTTGTCGATCGTCCCGTCGCGCTCGACCACGGTGGAGAGGCCGGTCATGTGGGCGGACTGCGGGTCGACGAGCGCGGCCTTGAGGGTCGCGCCGTCGGCCTTGGTGATGCCCTGGCTGGGGATCGTGGGGTCGGGGATGTTGTTGTCGACGCCCGGCGTGAACGGCCCGTTGGCGTTGTTGGCGATCAGCACACCGATCGCCCCGGAGGCCTGGGCCTTCGAGACCTTGGTCTCGAAGCTGCAGGTGCCGCGATCGACGAGCACGATCTTGCCGGCGATGTCGTTGACCGCCGGCTCACAGCCGTCGGTCACGCTCATGCCGCCGCCGTCCTGCATCAGCACCAGCGTCGCGGTCTTGTCGTAGTTCTTCGGGCCGAAGTTCGAGCTGTTGACCGCGAAGCTCTTGGCCAGCGGGTCGACCGTCAGGCCGGCCGTGACCAGCGGCGACCACAGGTACATCTGCATCACCGGCGAGGCGCCGTCGGCCGGGGTCGCCATGTTGGCGTTGTTGCGAGTGCCGACCAGGGCGGCGTCCTGCGCCTCGGCCAGGAGCGGGTCGTGCTCGGCGCCGCCGCGGCCATAGTTGTCCTCCTGGGCGTTGCCGGTGGCCTCGTTGAAGCCCGAGTCGTACCACCAGTCGTGCATCCAGTTGTTGACATAGAAGAGCTGGGTGATCGCGGCCATCGATTGATCGACGCTCGCCAGCGGCTCGGCCTTGACGTCGTAGACCCGGTCGAACACGCCTGGCGCGGTGGTCGCCCCCAGGAACTCGCCCTGATCGATCTGCAGGCCGGTCGGGTTCTTGTGATCGACGTAGGCGTGGACGTTGTTGCCGCGGGTCGTGGTCGCAAGCGGGGCCAGCCAGGGGTCGGCGAGGTCGTCCGGGTTGGTGTTGAAGCCGTCCATCGTGATGAGATTCGGCGCGGTCGCATCCGTCGGACCCTTGCCCGGAATGCCGGTCGGGTGCGGCGTGAAGTCGGTCAGCGGTCCGTCAGCGGGCCGGTGGTCGCCGTCGGCGTCGGCCCAGACGCGGTACTTGAACGCCTCGCTCGCGGTGGCGTCGTGGCGGTGGAGGACGCGGCCGTCGTCGGCGGCGATGACGTACTGGAAGACCTCGAGCGCGCCGCCGCGGACCTGGACCTGCAGCTCGACGAAGTGGCCGGGCACCAGGGCGTCGCCGACCGGGAAGTAGACCGGCTTCACGCGCGCGGGCTGACGAAATTGCAGGTCGGCGGTCGGCGCCAGTCGCAGCCGCGTCCAGCCGTCGCGCGTGCCGGCGGCGAGCAGACGCGGGGCCGGCAGCTCGGCGTGGAGGTCGGCGAGGGCCCGCACGACGGCCGCGTCGGGGCCGAGCGTGAAGGGCCGGGCGCTGCCGGCGTGGGCGGCCGGATGCGGCGCGCCGGAGATGGCGAGCAGGCGCATCTGGCGGTCGAGCAGGAGCTTCACGTCACCGCGGAAGACCTCGACCCCGGCCACGCTCGGCCGCAGCGCGACGATGATGCCGCCGCGACCGGTGTCGTGCACGAAGCGCAGCTGCAGCCCGGCCAGCGCCGCCCGCCCGACCCGGTACAGCCGCGCGTGGCGGCCGAGGTGCTGCCGCGCGGCGGCTGCGATCGGCAGGCCTCCTCGCGGGACGGCAGCCGGCTCAGGGGAGGGCGCCCACAGCAGCGAGGGCACGCCGCGCCCGGGGTCGTGGGCCAGCACGGCGACGTGGCCAGAGGCCAACGGTGGGGCCAGCGGTGGGGTCGGCGCCGCGGCAGGCGACGGGCCGTTGACCGGCCGCGTGCTCGCGTGCACGTCACCGGCAACGAGGAGAAGGAGAGCGGCCGCGCTGATGGAGCGAAACGTGAGCACGGTCCATCCTACCGGGGGGAGCACCGAGGACGCGAGCGATTTCGCCACATGAATACCCGCGTAAATTGCGGGGATTATTCGTCCAGGGAGGATGGATCGGTGCCGGTCGTGGTCGCGTCAAGGACGCGTATTCGTGGCACTTCGTGCCGGGCCCGCGCTTATAGCAGTCTGGCCCGTCCCTGGCTGGCCAGGGTGAATCCCACCAATTTATACAGCAGTCGCGCGCCGACGTTGCCGTCCCATTCGTCGCCTGGATCGGGCCCGGGGGCGACCTCGTTGAGGTCGAAGCCGACGATCGTCCGACCGGCGCGGACGACCTCCCGGAGCACGAACACGGCCTCGTGAAAGTCGAGCCCGCCCGGGACCGGCGTGCCGGTATGTGGGCACAGGCGCGGGTCGAGGCCGTCGATGTCGAACGACACCCAGACCCGCTGGGGCAGCGCCGCGACGATCTCCGCGACGATATCGGCGAACGATCCGCCGGACAGCCGGCGGCGGGCGATGTCGCGGTCGAAGAACACCCGCACCCGCTCGCCGTGGCGGCGCATCGTCTCCACCTCCTCCTCGCAGACGTCGCGGATGCCCACCTGCACCAATCTGCTGACCCCGGGCACGCGCTCCAGCACGTTGTCCATGATCGACGCGTGCGAGCAATGAAAGCCCTCGTACGCCCGGCGAAGGTCGGCGTGGGCGTCGAAGTGGAGCACGCCGATCCCCTCACGCCGGGCTAGCTGCGCCCGGGCCACCGCCGCGATCGCGCCGAGCGGCACCGAATGGTCTCCGCCGACGATGCCCGCGATCTTCCCGGCCGCGAGCAGCCGTTCGGTCTCCCCCGCGACCCAGTCATTGAGCGCCTCGCCGAGCGCGTTGACCCGCGCCAGCGCGGCCAGGAGCGCGGGGTCCCCGTGGGCTCCCCCGGCCGCGATCACCCGCTGCGCGAGCGCCCGGCCCTCGCTGTTCCACGCGCTCACGCTCGCCGACTCGGCGAGCATGTGCACGCCCGCGGCGTAGGGCCGCTCGACGTCGAGGTCGTACAGGTCGACCTGACGGCTCGCCGCGAGGATCGCCGCGGGCCCGCCCGCCGTCCCGCCGCCGTACGAGGTCGTCACCTCCCACGGCACCGGCACCAGCACGATCGCCGCCTCGGCCTCGCCGTGGGGCAGGCCGAAGACGCCGGAGTCGGGGGACGAGGGGGCGTTCGGGTCGAAGTCGGGAGCCATGGCGCGCACCTCTACCACAGGTTTTCGAGCGCGCCGCGCCGCGCGACACTCGCGGCGCCTTGGCGGTATCGTGGGGCATGCAGTGGCGCTATTCGGTCGTACAGAACGTCGCGGTGTTCGCCTCCGTGTTGCCGGTGATCGCCGCCTGGCAGCTGGTCGACACCCTCGACTGGTACCCGTACTTTCTGTCGGCCGCCGCTGGTGTGGCCCTGGCGCTGGCCCTGCGCGGCGCCCTCGCGGTCGTGCACGCGCGGCTCCTGCGTCGCTCGGCCGCCTTCGTCGCCGGCGAGGTCGAGGCGAACGACGCGCCCGGCGGGCTGCTGCTGTGGCTGGCCCCGCCGCTGTGGGGCATCGCGCTCGGGCTGTTCGCCAACGCCTACCTCGATCCCTCGCCGGCGAGCGAGCACGCCTCCGAGGTGCTCCGGCGCAGCCACGCGGCGAAGGGGCCCGGGCAGGTGGTCCTGCGCGGCTACCGTCCCGGCGAGGCCGAGCTGGCGATCCACGGCAACAGCCGCCTGGTGATGCGCCTCTCGGAGGGCGAGGCCGTGACGATCGTCGCCCGCGCGGGGCTGTTCGGGTGGGACCGCATCGAGGCGATCACGCCGCGCCGGTGAGATAGCCTCACTCGCCCAGCGTGACGCGCACCGGGCAATGATCGGAGACGGCGTCGAAGCCCGGCGGCGCCGTCGACTGCGGCGCGCACTGCAGCGCCGCGCACATCCCCAGCACCTCGGTCGCGGTGAATGGCAGCTGGGCCGGGGCCAGCACGTGATCGAGGAGGCTCACCGCGTATTGTTTGCTGCCCTTCGGCAGCCAGTACTCCGAGCAATCCAGCGCGCCGGTGGGCAGCTGGAGCCCGTGGCTTGCGACCGCGTGGTCGATGAATCGCCGCTCGTCGCTGCCCTGCCGCAGATACCCCGTACTGTTAAAATCACCCGCGATCACCACCGGCGCGTCGAACAATCGGCGCAGTCCCGGCAGCGCCGCGAGCAGCCAGGTCCACTGCCGCCGCCGCGCCGCGAGGTCACTCGGGTCGCCGCCCGCCTTCATGTGCACTGATGCGAGCGCGAGGGGCTTGCCGTCGCGCTCGCGCAGCAGCGCGACCATCCCGTGCGGCTGGTCTCTCGCGCACTTGCCGGCGCCCGCGAGCGGGCGCTGCGAGATCAGGGTGAAGCGGCGCGCGTCGTACACCACACCGAGCGAGAGCGCCCGCGTGAACTCGCTGCGCGGGCAGTACGGCACCATCACCGCCGCATACTCGCGGCCGGTGCCTGCACCCACGTTGCGCAGCAGCTCGGTGAACAGCTCGACGTCGCGGATCTCCTGGACCGCGAAGGCGTCGACGTCGAGCTCCGCGAGCGCCGCCGCGACCGCCTCGGGGCGGGTCTGCGTGTCGGGGAACACGCGGATGTTGAAGGTCCCCAGGGTCAGCGGGGCTGGCCGCCCGCACCACCATACGAGCACCACGACGGCGAGCAGGGCGAACAACGCGAGGCGGCGACGACGGCGACGATTCGGCATGGCGACGCCGCGAGGATAACGCCGGAGTGTGTCCGTCGCGGATGGGTGACGACGGACAGGCTCGCTGACATGAGTTGATAGGTAGCTCACAACCGCGCTGGACACGGGAGTCTCTCGGGCTATAACAAGCGCGCGCCAATGGCGCCGCAGGAGGAAAAAACTTGACGAAGAATCAAGACCGGCCCAAGATGGCCCAGGAGTCGGGACCTGCGAAGCAGGCCAGGCAGGGGAAAGAGCCAAAGGAGCCTTTTACATCCGGGGAGGTACGGAGACGTGTAAAGCGCTTCCTAGCGACCCCCGATACCATCATCTTCCCTACCCACACGCTCGATCGCATGGCAGACCACGCGATGGAGACCACGGATGTACTCAACGTCTTTCGTGGCGGCGCTGTTTGGGAGCAGTATCAAGAGTTCAAGGCGGGGAAGTGGCGATACTGCATGGGGACCAGCAAGTTCCGCATCGTGTTCGTCTTTGAAGAAGGTGCGGTCTGTCTCATCACCGCCATCAGACTGGAGTCAAGAGCATGACGACGACCTGCCCGTTCTGCGGAACCGCCCTGGAGAAGAGGGTGGGGACCTATCATTACAAGGCGAGCGGCCTTCCTTACGTATGGCTAGAGGAGGTCGTGATCCGCACATGTCCCGGTTGCGAGGAGGGCGGAGGCGTGGAGATCCCAGATTTGGCGGGGCTTCATACGGTTCTGGCGGACTACCTCATCCATCAAAAAACTCGATTCGAGAGCTTTGAGATCCGTTTCCTCCGTAAGACGCTGAGCTGGTCGTCCAAGGACTTCGCCAAGAAGATGGGAGTGGCGCCGGAGACCGTATCGCGGTGGGAGGCAGGCACCCTCAACATGGCAGAATCTCACGACCGTCTCCTGCGGATGTACGTGGCCGAAGAAAAACCGATCGAGAACTACTCGATCCACGACACCGAAGGGTTGGAGGAAGGGCGCACGAAGCCCCATCCCCCTGTGAAGGTGCAGCATCACAGGGACCACTGGAGCCGCCCGATGACTCCTGGTATGGCCGCTCCGGCTTGTTGTTGATCGCGAGCGCACCGATACCTCCACCTTGAGATAGACAGGTATCGGAGATTCGCGGGTTGCGCCCTTGCGGATCACTCGGCTCAGCAGAACGGGCACTCGCAGTCGATGTCCGGCTGCGCGTCGTGGCAGACCGTGTGGGGCGGGGAGGCGTCGCAGATCTGCTGGCCGCAGGTGCAGTCGATGTCGGTCTGGCCGTCGCACTCGGCGGGCTTGGGCTCGCAGAGGTGGTAGGCGCCCTTCTGCAGCTTGCCGACGCAGACCAGCTCCTCGTTGTCGCAGTAGGTGCAGTCGGGGACCCAGTCGCAGGCCTCGGCGGGGACGCAGTAGCCGGTCCAGCACTTGCCGCCGTTGGTCTCCTCGACCTCGGCGACCTGGCCTTTGGGACAGTCTGGCTTCGCCTTCTTGCAGTTGACGCCGAGCGGGTTGCACTGGACCTTGGCGAAGGTGCAGCGGCCGAAGCGGCACTCGACCGCGGCGCCCTCGAGGCCGTGGCCGGCGCAGGTGGTGAGCAGGCACTCGGGGATGTTGCAGACCGGTGGGGTCTGGTTGATGTTGATCGGGTCGCAGTCGCAGCAGCCGTCGGCGAGCACGCAGTCCTTGTCGGTCTCGCAGGGGATGAAGTCGCCGCCGCCGCCCGTGGTGCTGCCGCCGGTCTCGCCGCCGCCGCTGCTCTCGGCGGTGCCGGGCCCGGTGCTCGCGCTGCTGCTGGCGTCGCTGGTGCTGCCGGTCGCGCTGGTGCCCGGGCCCGTGCTCGCGCCGCTGTCGGTCTGGCCGACGCTGCCCCCGGAGGTGGTCGGCTCGGAGCTGACGGTGGCGGTGCCCTCGGTGGCGGTGCCGGTCGCGGTGCCGGTCGCGGTGGCGGTGTCGGTCGCGGCGGTGGTCGGGCCGGCGGTGGTCTCACCGTTGCCCGCGTCGCCGCAGGCCGGGAGCGCGGTGAAGGTGATACAGAACGCGAATCCAAGGCCAAGGTGCAGGGGCTTGCGCAAGTTCATGCGCGAGGTCTACCAGACTTTCGCGGGGCGGCGGGACGCGCTGCAGCGAATACGCAGCTGCAGCGCCAGACCTTGGCGGTCGGCGGGACGGGATGCAGCGAGCGCGCCGCTGCGTCCGGGTTTGCACCGGCTTGCCGGCGGTCCCGCGTCGGGCGTAGGCTTTGCACGCATGCATCCTCACAGCCGCGGCCTGGCCCTCCTCCTCTCGATCGGGAGCCTGCCGATCGCCTGCAACAAGGACAGCGAGGAGAGCGACAGCAAGGACAGCGACTCGACCGGCACCAGCAGCACGGGCGGCGGCTCGGGCACCGGCAGCGGCACGACCGGAGGCGCGCCGACCACCAGCGGCGACAGCGTCGGTGGCACGACCAGCACCTCGGGCGAGCCGACCACCGCCGCGAGCATGGGCTTCATCACCACCAACACGACCTCGAGCACCGGCGGCGATACCGAGATGCTGCCGCCCGTCACCGACCCGACCTGCATCGCCTACGGCGACCATCTGACCCAGTGTTATCCGCGCTATGAGCAATACTTCAAGTACTACGCGTACTACTGCCAGTACATCAAGATGTACGCGGCGCGCACCGACGGACAGGCCTGCGTCGACGCCCTCGAGGCGCAGTTTGTGTGCCTGACCAAGGTCGCCTGCGGCGACTTCATGAAGGACCCGCCGCCCTGCGCTGCCGAGATCGCGGCGGTCGATCCGGCCTGCCCGAGTCTGGTCGAAACGGGGACGAGCAGCGGCGGCAGCAGCGACGGCGGCGGCGGATCGTCCGGTCCATGATGATCTTCGTCTCCGGCACCAAGCGCAGCGGCACTTCGATGTGGATGCAGGTGCTGCGCGCGGCGGGGCGGCCCGTGCTCGGCGAGGCGTTCCCGCCGACCTTCGCGGGCGCGCTGCGGGCCGCCAACCAAGGCGGCTTCTACGAGTCGATCCTGCGCAACGGCATCTACTTCGCGACCAACCCGCACCCGGTCAGCGGCCGCTACTTCCTGCCGGAGCACGTCGCCGGCCACGCGGTCAAGGTGTTCGTCCCCGGGGTGATCCGCAGCGAGCGCGCGTACATCGGCCGGCTGATCGCCAACGTCCGGCCCTGGCAGGAGTACGAGGCCTCGATCGCGCGGCTCTACGCGCTCGAGGACGCGGCGATGCGGGCCCGCGGACAGCCTGTCCCCGAGGACAGGTACATGATGCCGCCGGCCTACGAGTGGTGGCTCGAGAACTTCTCGCTGGTCCGCGACATCACCCTGCGTCGCTACCCCGCGCGGCTGATGAGCTACGCGCAGGTGCTCGCCGACCCGGCGGGCAGCGTCGCCGCGGTGTTGCGCTTCATCGCCGACGCGCCGGTGGCGGCGGGCCAGGTCGACGACCTGGCCGCAGCGCTGGCGGCGGTGAAGCCCGATCACCGCACCCAGGACCGGCCCGCGAGCGCGACGGTCCTGCCGCCCGAGGACGCCCAGGCCTTCGACGACCTGCACGCCGCGGTCGTCGACGGCAGCCTGTTCACCCGGCCCGCGCTGCTGCGCCAGCTGAGCGCGCACAACCTCCGCCTGCTGCCGGAGCTCACGGCCCTGCAGTCGCGCGCGCTGGAGTCGGAGCTGCGCCAGGCCCGGAGCCAGCAGCCGCAGCCCGCGGCGATCGCCGGGCTGCCGGAGAAGCTCGCCGGCTTCGAGTGAGCCGCCTTGCCCAGGGCCCGGGCCCGCGGGCGACACTCCCGCGCATGGACAAGACCTACGCGAGCGCCGACGCGGCCGTCGCCGACCTGAAGGACGGCATCACCCTGATGAGCGGCGGCTTCGGCCTGTGCGGCAACCCGGAGCAGCTCATCGCGGCGATCTTGCGCCGGAACCTGCGCGAGCTCGACATCATCTCGAACAACTGCGGCGTCGACGGGGCCGGGCTCGGGCTGCTGCTGGCCAACGGCCAGGTGCGCAGCATGACCTCGTCGTACGTCGGCGAGAACAAGACCTTCGAGCGGCTCTACCTCTCGGGTCAGCTCAAGGTCACGCTCGTACCGCAGGGCACGCTGGCCGAGCGCATCCGGGCCGGCGGCGCGGGCATCGGCGGCTTTTACACGCCGACGGGCTTCGGCACGCCGATCGCCGAGGGCAAGGAGGTGCGGGAGATCGACGGCCGCTGGTACGTGCTCGAGCTGCCGCTGCGCGCCGACGTGGCGATCGTCAAGGCGTGGAAGGGCGACACCCACGGCAACCTCGTCTACCGCCGCACCGCCAACAACTTCAATCAGGCGATGGCGACCGCGGCCCGCCTGACGATCGCGGAGGTCGAGGAATTGGTGCCCGCCGGTGCGCTGGACCCCGACCAGATCCACACGCCCGGGATCTACGTCCAGCGGATCTTGCAGGGCGAACATTATGCGAAGCCGATCGAGTTTCGCACGACCTCCGCCGCGCGCGCGGCCACCTGACCCGAAGGACAGGTCCTGGCGCGCGTCGACATCGAGTGGCTGGCCCTGCGCGCCGGGCTCAAGCCGGGGCTGCGCCTCAGCGCCGACCCAAGCGAGGGCGCGGCGATCGTGGAGAGGTACCGCAGCTTCGGCTGCGGGGTGGCGGTCGCCCACGGCCCCGTCGGGCCCGAGCGTCGCCGACAGCTGCTGATCTACGTCGCCGCGACGGCGCAGGCGGCCGCGGGCCTGCGCGCCGCCGAGAAGCCGATGCTTGAGCCCGCGGTCACGCCGCGCGACCAGGCCTTCTACACCCGCGAGCTCGGCCTGCGCCTCGGCTACCCCGAATGCTGCGTCGCCGCCTTCGCCGCCCAGGTCCGGGCCGGGCACCCGCGCAGCGCGGCCAGGCAGCCGCACCCGGACTACCTGCACGCGCGCCTGGCCTGGACGCCGCGGCCCGACTGGCGCCTCAACTGCCTGCTGCTGCGCCAGCACGCGCGCCTGGTCAGCTTCGCCGCCTGTCGCTTCGACTGTCCGGCGGCGCTGGCCCAGGCCGAGGCGCTGCGGGCCCTGCTCGCCCAGCACGCGCCCGCGGAGCTACCTGTCCTCGAGGCCATGTTGCGGCGGCCGCTGGCGATCGAGCGCGACGGCGGGCGGGCGTGGGTGGTGGTGGAGGACGGGCGAGTGAGCCAGGCCGAGGCGCCTTGCGAGGCGGAGGCGGGCCCGGCTCCGGGCGGGCGCGTGAGCCAGGCCGAGGCGCCGGGTGAGCCGCGATCGGGCGCGGCGCAGGCCGCCGATGAGCTCGCCGCGCGCAGCTTCCTCGCGGCGGAGCTGGCCGCGGACGGCAGCCTGCGGGGCCGAGGTGCACCCCCCCCGATCTGCATCGACTTCTCGGGCGGGAGTGCTGCGGGCGGGCCCTGAGCTGTACTAGACTGCCGCCACCATGCCCCTGTCCCGCGAGCAGATCGTCCAGCGCGTCGCCCAGGAGCTGCGCGACGGCTTCTACGTCAACCTCGGCATCGGCATGCCGACGCTGGTCGCCAACTACATCCCGGCCGGGGTCGACGTGGTGTTGCAGAGCGAGAACGGCATGCTCGGGCTCGGGCCCTTCCCGCGCGAGGACGAGGTCGACCCGGACCTCATCAACGCCGGCAAGCAGACGGTCACCTTCGTGCCGGGCGCGTCGTTCTTCGGCAGCCACGAGAGCTTCGCCATGATCCGCGGCGGCCACATCGATCTGTGCATCCTCGGGGCGATGGAGGTCAGCGAGCACGGCGACCTCGCCAACTGGATGATCCCCGGCAAGAAGGTCAAGGGCATGGGCGGCGCGATGGACCTCGTCGCCGGCGCCCGGCGGGTCATCGTCTGCATGGAGCACAACAACAAGGACGGCGAGCCCAAGCTGGTGCGCAGCTGCAGCCTGCCGCTCACCGGCAAGGGCGTGGTCCACGAGATCGCCACCGACCTCGGCTACTTCCGCGTCACCCCCCAGGGCCTGGAGCTGGCGGAGATCGCCGCGGACATGACCGTCGACGAGGTCCGCGCGCGCACCGGCTGCCCGCTCCGCGTGGCCGAGCCGCTGAAGACGATCGGGTGAGCGGCTCAGGTCGGGTAGCTAACGGGCAAGTGAGGCCCAAAGTAGCCTATCAGCACCACCGATTCCGTCGGTGTTCGCGCTGGTCGAGGTAGAGACGGGCTCCTGGCCGCCAACTCGGGCGGGCCGGCGTCGCGTCGTAGTCGGCCGCGTAGGTTCTTGCCCGCGAATCTTGAGGCCTACGGAAGGCAGCCGCTGCAGACCGTGATATGACCGTGGGTCTCGGTCCTGGGCTTGCTGAGGGCCGGGTCCTCGTTCCAGTCGTCGATGGCGTCGAAGTATGTGACGGGGTTGCAGCCGGCGGACGTGGCCGTGACGTTGAAGCCGGCGCCGGAGGCCGCGGCCGGACTCGGATAGTTGAACTCGCCGGAGACGCTGTAATCGTCGAGCGCGACCGGGGTGCAGATATCGCCGATGCAGGCGGGGAAGTCCGGCTTGCACTCGTGCGGCTTGTCGGTCTCAAGGTTGGCAAGGTTGGCGTTGAGCCAGGTGGTGGTGGGGATATCGACGGTGATATCGCCGGCCCAGGGCTTGGCGGCCTCGATCCGGAGCTGGCCGAAGTTCTCGGCCGGGCACGGGCAAAGGTTGGACCACGCGGCCGGCTGCATGGTCCCCGGGTCGACGAATTCCTCGCAGGCCTTGATCTGCTCCGCGGAGCACGTGGGCGCCGGGGTGAGGTCGCGGCACATGTTGACCGTGGCGGTGCCCTGCATGAACTGGACGGTGCCGCTGCTGCACAGGCCCTCGACCGTGACGTTGCCGACCCGCGGGAAGCTGGACTCTCCGTAATTGTCCTCGGTCGTGATGTTGAGCTCGCCGCGGTACTTTTTGGGCAGGTGGACGCGGATATCGGCGCCGCTTCGGATCGGCTGGCCCTTGCCGTCGTAATAGACGTAGATCGCGCAGCCGGACTTCCAGGTACCGACGGTGCAGTTATCCTCGGGGGGCATCAGCGCGGGCTTCGCGGGGTTACCGGCGCTGACGAAGGCCCAAAGCGACATGCGACCCAACGTGCCCTGCATCTCCTCCGGGGTGGGGGCGTTGGGGTCGCCCTGGGCGTTGAGGTCGGTGGCGAAGTCGTAGTAGCGCATTTCGATGCTGATGACCTCGACGTCTTGATCGAGGTAGACCTCGACGTCGCCGCGGTTGGCGAAGTTGTGGTCATACTCGAGGCGGCCTACCCGGAGCTCGGTGATGGCGCCGTCGCCCGACAGCGGGAAGGGCAGGTGGTCGACCACCTGCTTCCACTCGCTCTCCTGCGGCCGGGCGCCGCCCTCCTCACCGGAGTCGCCGCCAGAATCGCTCGTGGGGGTGCTGCTCGTGCCGCTCCCGCTCGTGCCGCTCCCGCTCGTGCCGCTCCCGCTCGTGTTGTCCAGGGATTCGGAGCCGGGGCCGCAACTCACGAGGCCGAGCGCGCAAACCGTGGTTATCGTCGTGTGATGAAACATGGAGGCCCTCGGGGGGAGCATAACCCCTCGTTGCACGCACGACGCTCCCGGTGCACAGACTGCGTCCGCATCTTTGGCGCGAGCATCGATGTCTGGGCGGCGAAGCGTTACTGAGCAGCTTGAAGCTTGCTGAAGCAGTTGCGGCTGGCGAATCAGGGGACGGCGATGGGCCGTGTCACCGAGGCGTGCGCCGGTTCACCGGGGCCGATGATTCAGCCCGCGATCTCGGCCGTGATCGCGTCCGCGGCCGCCGCGGGGTCCTTCGCGCCGAGGATCGGTCGGCCGACCACCAGGTAGGTGGCGCCGGCGCGGATCGCCTCGCTCGGGGTCATGACGCGCTTCTGGTCGCCGACGTCGCCGCCCGCGGGGCGGATGCCGGGGACGACGCAGGCGAGGCCGGGTGCGGCCTCGCGGACGCGGGCGAGCTCCTGGCCGCTGCACACCACGCCGGCGCAGCCAGCTGCGTGGGCCGCCGCGGCGCGCAGGGCGACGATCTCGGCGGGGCTGCGGGTGTGGCCGGCCTCGGCGCAGGCGGTGGCGTCCTGGCTGGTGAGCACGGTGACGGCGAGGATGCCGAGCTGCGGGCCGGCCGCGTCGACGCAGGCACGCAGGTGGGCGACGCCGGAGCCGGCGTGCACGGTGATGAAGCGGGCCCCGAGGGCGCGGGCGCTGCGGATGGCGCCGACCATGGTGTTGGGGATGTCGTGCAGCTTGAGGTCGAGGAAGATCTCCAGATCGGGGAGGGCGCGGCGGAGCTGGCGGACGACCTCGGGGCCCTCGGCGACGAACAGCTCGAGGCCCACCTTGAGCATGCCGACGTGGCCGGCGAGCAGGCGCGCGGCGGTCATGGCGGCGGCCGCGTCGGGGACATCGAGGGCGACGATCAGGCGGCGACGGGCCGCGTCGAGGGAGGAGGCACCGTGCATGGCGGCGGGGCATAGCAAGCTTCGCGGCGCTCGGGCAAGCTCGCCCGCGTGACCTCGCGCGATCCCCAGCAGGGCCTGTTCACGCTGCTCGAGGCGGCGGTCGCCGCGGGCACCTTCCCGGGCTGCGTGGCGCTGGTGTGGCGCGACGGGGCGCTGCTCTACCACGAGGCGCACGGGCACTTCGCAACCCATCCAGACGGGCCGGAGCGCTTCCGCGGGGTCACGCGCGAGGCGGTGTACGACCTGGCCTCGCTGACCAAGGTGCTGTGCACCACGACGCTCGCGGCGATCGCCGTGTCGGAGCGGCGGGTGGGGCTCGATGACCTTGTGCCGGCGCCGTGGTCGGCGGCGTGTCCGGGGGCGACGCTCGGGCAGCTGCTCACGCACAGCGGCGGGCTGGCGGCGCACCGCGAGTACTTCGCGGAGCTCGGGCGGCGCGGGCCGGGCGAGCGGGTGCTGGGGCTGGTGTGCGCGACGCCGCCGGTCCACGCCGCGGGCACGCACACGATCTACAGCGACCTCGGGTTGATGATCGTCGGCGCGTGGCTCGAGCGGCTGTTCGATGCGCCGCTCGACCGGGTGTTCGCCGACCGCGTGGCGTGGCCGCTCGGGCTCGACGCGGGGGTGGTGCCGCGGCTCGGCTTTCATCGCCTCCAGGGCGCGCGCGGGGCGGCGCCGGCCGAGCAGGGGCTGGTCGTGCCGACGGAGGTGTACGACCCGTCGTTGCATCCGCACGGGGTGCCGAGCTGGTTCGCTTGCCGGGCGCCGCTGCGGGCGGCGCATTATGAGGTGCACGACGACAACGCCTTCGTGATGAACGGGGTGGCCGGGCACGCGGGGCTGTTCGGCGACGCCGGGGCGGTGCTCGAGCTCGGGCGGGCGTGGTTGCAGGGCGGGCTGCCGGGGCTGGACGACCGCTCGCGCCTGGGCTTCCTCGAGCATCGCTCGCCGGTCCCGGGTTCGACGCGGCGGCTCGGTTGGGACAGCCCGAGCCCGGACGGCAGCGGGAGCACGGGGGTGGCGCTGTCGCAGGAGGCTTCCGGGCATCTGGGCTACACCGGGACGAGCTTGTGGATCGACCCGCACCCGCCGGACGGGCGCGGGCCGGTGATCGTCGTGTTGCTCAGCAATCGGGTGCACCCGACCCGCGACAACCCTGCGATTGTGCAGCTGCGGCCGAGCTTTCATCGCGCGGCCGTGCTGCTGTGAATGGCGATCATGCGTGGCGGTCGTGCCGCTGCGAGCCGCGGTCCTGCGTTGCCCCGGTTGCTGTGAATGGCGATCACCCGTGGGTCGGGCGGCGCAGCTCGCCGAGCTGACGGCGCACGAAGTAGGCGAGCATCCCGATCGACCCGAGCAGCAGCGTCGCGGCGATGAAGGGCCGGATGTCGATCCCGCGTCGGCGCGCGTCGGGGACGGCGAGCACCAGGAAGCCGATCAGCGCGAGCACGAGGTCGAGGAACACCTGCAGGGCCCAGCCGCCCACCATGTGCGCCGGGATGAAGCCCAGCAGCCCATGCTCGATGACCACGAGCGCGGTGTAGACGGTGAAGGCGACGAGGGCGACCAGCGGGAGCGCGAGCTTTTTCATGGCCCGAGGGTGCACGCCTGATGGCAGCCGGACCATGACCTCCGAGGTAATGCCGGCCTTCCCCGGGTCTTGGTATCCTGGGGCTGCGATGGCCGACCTGAGCCACACGAGCCGCTTTGGTCCGCTGTTGCGCGAGTGGCGGCTCGCCCGACGACTCACGCAGGAGGCGCTCGCCGAGCAGGCCGAGGTCTCGACGCGGCACCTCAGCTTCCTCGAGACCGGTCGATCGCAGGCCAGCCGGGAGATGGCGCTGGTCCTCGGCAACGCCCTCGATCTGCCGCTGCGCGAGCGCAACGCCCTGCTCGTGGCGGCCGGCTTCGCGGCGGTGTACCGCGAGACCTCGCTCGACGCGGAGCCGATGCTGCATGTACGTCGCGCGCTCGACCGCATGCTCGCGCAGCAGGAGCCGTATCCCGCGCTGGTCCTCGATCGCATGTGGAACCTGCTGCGCATGAACGAGGGCGGCGCCCGCCTGTTCGCCCGCCTGTTCGGCGCTCGCATGCCCGGGCCCGAGGTGATCGGCAACCTCGCGCACGCCCTCTTCCACCCAGAGGGGCTGCGCGAGAGGATCGTCGACTGGCCGGCGTTCGCGGCCTTGATGGCCGAGCGGCTGCACCGCGACGCCGCCAGCGACCCGAGCCCCGACGGGCTACGGGCGCTGCGGGACGCCGTGCTCGCCTACCCGGGCGTGCCAGCGGCGCTGCGAGTGCCGGTGATCGATCGCGTGCCGCCGATCGCGGTGGCGGTGCATGTGCGGGCGCCCGACGGCGGCGAGGCCCGCATCTTCACCATGCTCGCCACCCTCGGCACGCCGCTGGACGTGACCGCCGAGGAGCTGCGGGTCGAGCTGTACTTCCCGCTCGACGACGCGAGCGACGCGTTCTTGCGGGCGTGTTGAGCCCGGTCCGCGGCGGGGGCCCGTACGTGTGAGCGGGCCCGAGCGTGCGAACGGGCCCGCGGCGGGCCGCGCGTGCGAACGGGTCCGCGTGTGTGAGGGCCCGAGCGTGTGAGGGGGCCCGTGGGGCCCGTGGCTGGCTCAGGCGGCCTGGGCTGGCTCGCCGGCGCTGGTGCCGGTGACGCTGAGGTCGGCCATGGCGCGGGCGAGCAGGGCGTCGCGCTCGGGGATGTGCTGGGCCAGCCACTCGAGCAAGTTGGCGCGGCCCTGGCCGATGCGCTGGTCGCCGAGGGAGAACCAGCTGCCGGCCTTGACGATCACGTCGCGCTCGAGGGCCCAGTCGAGGACCTCGGCGTTGCGGTTGATGCCGGTGCCGAAGGCGATCTCGAACTGGGCCTCGGTGAAGGGCGGGGCGCACTTGTTCTTGACGACCTTGACGCGGGCGCGGGTGGCGACGGCGTCCTCGCCATCCTTGACGGTGGCGATCCTGCGGATGTCGAGGCGGACGCTGGCGAAGTACTTGAGGGCGTTGCCGCCGGTGGTCGTCTCCGGGGAGCCGAAGGTGACGCCGATCTTGTGGCGCAGCTGGTTGATGAAGACCACGAGGGTGTTGGTCTGATGGGCGATGCCGGAGACCTTGCGCATCGCCTGGCTCATCAGGCGGGCCTGGAGGCCGAGGTGCTGGTCGCCCATGTCGCCCTCGAGCTCGGCGCGGGGGATGAGGGCGGCGACCGAGTCGACGACGATGAGGCCGACGCCGCCGGTGCGCGCGAGGGTGTCGACGATGTCGAGGGCCTGCTCGCCGCAGTCGGGCTGGGAGACCAGGAGGTCCTCGAGCTTGACGCCGAGGCGGGCGGCGTACTTGACGTCGAGCGCGTGCTCGGCGTCGATGAAGGCGCAGACGAGGCCGGCGCGCTGGGCCTCGGCGATCGCGTGCAGCGTGAGGGTGGTCTTGCCGGAGGACTCGGGGCCGTAGATCTCGACGATGCGGCCGCGCGGGAGGCCGCCGACGCCGAGCGCCTTGTCGAGGTTGAGCGAGCCGGTCGAGACGACCTCGATGTTGGGGCGCTCGCCGGGGTCGCCGCCCAGCGCCATGATCGCGCCCTTGCCGAAGCGCTGGACGATCGCGTCGATCGCCTTGCCGATGATCGAGCGGACCTCGCCGCCGGTGTGAGAGTCAGAGGATTTGGAGGTGGAACGAAGGACTGCCATGCCGGCCGCGATTGCGCGGGGCGTGCCGGCACGGCGGGCTGTCTTTTCGGACAGTTAGGCGCGGCGTGACGCGGCGTCTGGCCAGCGGGCGGGCCGGGTGGCCCGCCCGCTGGCCAGACGACGAAGGCGCGGGGACCCGGAGGTCGCCCGCGCCTGGTTCACGCTGGAGGGGCCGGGCTCAGCCGCACAGGCCGCTGCACTCGGTCGTGCAGGCGTTGTCGCAGATGCAGGAGATCTGCGCGTTGTAGAGGTCGATGGTCTCCTGGGTCACGCCCTCGAGGCAGGCGTCCTGGCAGGCCTGGGTGCCGCAGGCGGTGAAGCACTTCTCGAAGGCCTTGCACGCGGGGTCGGCGGCGCAGGCATCGTTCGCGCCCTTGCAGACGCCGAGCTCCGCGTCGGCGGCGCAGGCGTTGCAGGCGTTGGCGCCGATGCAGGCGCCCTCCTCGCAGGTGTCGTCGCCCACACAGGCCTTGTTGCAGCCGCCGCAGTTGGCGTTGTCGTACTGCACGTCGACGCACTGCTCGTTGCACACCGCCTCACCAAAGTCGCAGCCCTGGAAGGCGTGGTACTCGGTGGAGCTGGTGATGATCTGCAGGAAGCCGATCGGCTGGACGGTGATGCCGGTGAGCTGGCCCTTGGTGGTCAGGTCCTTGTAGAGGTCGGTGCGCTGGCGCTGGACCGAGAGGGTGAGGGCCGAGATGTCCTCGCCGTCGATCGCGGCCTTGAGCGCCTCGCGCGGGACGTCGAACTTGCCGCTGGCGTCGTCGGCCTTGCAGGTGATCGTGCCGGTCGTGAAGTTGGGGCTGGTGACGGAGGCGGTGATGGTGACGCTGCCGCTGCCAGGGGTCCACTTGACCGGGAGGGGGCCGTTGCCGAACACGGCGGAGAAGCCGAGGGTGTCGAGCTTGGGGCTGGTCTGGATGAAGTCGGTGCCGGTGAACTCCTTCTCGAACTTCTCAAAGCCGGCGTTGCTGGCCCCGCTGGCCTGGACCTTGGCGGAGGCGCCGGGGGCGAAGGGCGAGGCGTTGTCGTCGCTCATGAACCCGTAGGGCGGGAACAGGGTGATCGGGATCGGGGTGCCGAGGAAGGTGAGGGCGCCGGCGTCGAAGCTCTCGAGCTTCTTGCAGCCGGCGTTGCCCGGCGAGGGGAAGTAACAGACCTCGCCGTCGCCGCACTGGGCGTCGCAGATCGGCTGGCAGACGGACTTGCAGCTGTCGTTGAAGCCGCAGTACTCGTCGGGGTTGCAGCCGCCGCCGCCACAGTCGGGGAGGAGGTTGATCTGGCAGCCGGCGACGGTCTTGGTGCAGGCCCCGCCCGCGCCGCCGCCGTCGACGTCGGGGATGAAGAAGGCGCTGACGGCCGGGGCCGTGACGCCGCCGGCGGCCGGGTGGCTCTCGCCGAGGAAGATCGTGCCGAGCGCGTGCGGGCCGTCGTCGACGCCGGTGTCGGTGGTGGGGTCGCCAGTCGGGTCGCCAGTCGGGTCGCCAGTGGGATCACCGGTGGGGTCGCCAGTCGGGTCGCCAGTTGGGTTGCCAGTCGGGCTGCCGCTGGTCGGGGTGCTGTCAGTGCCAGCGTCGGTGGCGCTGCCCTCGGTGGCGGTGTCGGTATCAGCGGAGCCGCCGTCCTTGCAGGCCGGGAGGGTGAAGAGGCTGGCCGCGACGAGGGCGGCGGAGGAGAGCGAGAGGTGCTTGTAAATCACGGTACGTTCCTGAGGTTCGATGCGTCGACACGCGGGCACGCGCGGTGCCTGCCGGCGCAAGGGGGGGAGCGCCGTCGACGTTGAGGCGGGCGAAACTACGCAGATGGAAGGGGGCCGTCCACCCCGCGGGCTGCGCGTTATCGCGTGAGGATCTTCATTTGGCTCGGCCGCCGGCGAAGCTGCTGACCATGTGGAGATAGACGAGGTCGAGCTCGGCGCGGCTGGCCTCCATGCCGTTCTCGGCGATCATGCGGAGGATGAGGTTCTTGACCTCGTCAGCGCTGGTGGGTGGCTGGGCGTCGATATCGCCGAGTTCGTGGCACTGCGAGCAGACCGTCTCGTAGGTCTTTTTGGCCTCGGCGGGGTCGAATGGCGGCAGCTCGAGCGGGCCCGCGGGGGCGCCGCTGGGGCTCGCTGGGGCGACGGCGTTGGCCTCCTGACGCACGTCGGCGAGGGCGGCGACCTTCTTCTGATCCTGCGTGCGCTTGTCCCGGACTGACTTCTGGAGGTCGCCGCTGATGGCGATGAGGTAGCCGGTGACGAGGTAGAGCTCGCCGAGCGCCATGGGCTCGCTGAAGCTCGGCTTCTGGGCCATGCGCTCGACGGTCTTCCACCAGCCGGAGGGGCTGCGGGGCTGGACGAGGATCGTCTTGAGGTCGTGGCAGACGACACACTTGGTGACGAGCACGTCGCGACCCTCGCGCAGACCGTAGGGGCTCGCGATCTCGGCGAGGTCGGCGTTGTCGGGGAGCTCGGCGAGCGGGAGCAGGGTCGCGAGGCGGGCGCGGCTGGCCTCGCTGTACACGCCGGCGCCGGCGGCCGAGCGGGCCAGGCTGAACTCGCGCAGACCGAAGGGGATCGAGAGGCCGCAGAGCAGGACGGTGCAGGTCAGGAGCAGCACGCCGAGGATGGGCATCCACTCCTCGAGGTGGCGGAAGAAGCGGATGATCGAGATCTTGACCAGCAAGATGACGCCGATCGTCAGGCCGAGGCACATGTGGACGACGGTGCGGGGCGGCAGCTCGACCTGGTAATTCCACAGGCGAGGGATCATCTCCCACATCATCACCACGTAGATGATCGTGTACGCCCAGCCGAGGACCCGGTGCAGGCGCATCAGGGCCGGCGGGGCGGCGCTGGTGCGGGTCGCCTTGTCGAAGGGATAGCCCCACAGGTGGAACATCAGGAACACCGCCGCGAAGGCGGTGATCAGGAAGAGGAGGCCGAGGGTGACGCTGAGGGCGATGTCCATGGCGAGGGCCGGGAACTTACACCGCGTCCACCCTTGACGTCCGTGGCGCGCCGGGCGTAGAGACTTTTTGTGCGTATCTGCGTGCTCTACTCGGAGGCGGATCCCGAAGACGGTGAGGACTACGGCTGTGATCCGTCGATCTACATGCCAGAGCACAGCTGGGAGAGCCACGCGCTGCGGCGCGACAGCTCGGTGCGCGAGGTGAAGGCGCTGGCGAAGCGGGGCTTCGACGTGTTCCTGAACCTCTGCGACGGGGCCAGGGGCCAGGACCGGGCCGGCATCGAGGTGGTGCAGACGCTGCACCAGCTCGGCGTGGCGTACACCGGCGCCGACGAGGCGTTCTTCGAGCCGACCCGCGAGGCGATGAAGGCGGCCTGCAAGACGCACGGGGTGGCCGTGCCAGGCACGGTGTTCGCCAGCGACCTGGCGACCGCGGCGACCGCGGCGGAGCTGCTGCGCTTCCCGATGATCGTCAAGCACCCGTGCAGCTACGCGAGCGTCGGCCTGACCCGCGAGTCGCGGGTCGTGGACCGCGAGCAGCTGCTGAAGCAGGCCGCCCGCAACATCGAACAATACGGGCGCGCGCTGATCGAGGAGTTCATCGATGGGCGCGAGTTCACGGTGCTGGTCGCGGAGAACCCGGGCAACCCGCGCGAGCCGGTCGCGTTCGTGCCGGCCGAGTTCGGCTTCCCGCCGGGCGAGTGCTTCAAGCACTACGATATGAAGTGGGTCGACTATCACCAGATGACGTGGTCGCCGGTCGCCGATGAGCTGCTGGCGGCCCGCCTGAAGGACATGTCGCGCAAGCAATTCGTCGGCCTCGGGGGCTGCAGCTACGGCCGCTGCGACATCCGCATGGACGCCCGCGGCGACCTCTACATGCTGGAGATCAACCCCAACTGCGGGGTGTTCTATCCGCCCGAGGACCCGGGCAGCGCCGACGTGATCCTCGCGGCCGACCCGGCCGGGCATCGCGGCTTCCTCGAGCTGATCTTCGCGTCGGCGGCCCGGCGTCAGCGCGTCCGGCCGCGTCGTCGCGCGGCGATGGTGGCGGACGCCGGTCTGTCCTGAGGGACAGCTTAGGATCTTCGGCGGGCGGTGATGGTGGCTGAGGTCGGTCTGTCCTGAGGGACAGCTTAGGATCTCCGGCGGGCGGCGACGGTGGCTGAGGTCGGTCTGTCCTGAGGGACAGGTTACGATTGCACGCCGCGCAGGCGGGCGAACACCGCGAGGTGGGCGAGGATCACGGTCGGCACCACGAAGAGCGGGAGCAGGGCCATGCCCGGCAGCGCGAAGGCGGCGAACATGTCGCGGCGCCCGAGCCCGAGGATGAGCCACTGGGCGGTGGCCACGACGAGCAGGATGTCGAGCAGGGCGAGGCCGTTCCATAGCAGGACCAGGCGGCGGCGCAGGGGCGTGCGTGCGGGGAGGCAGGCGATCGCCGCGAGGGCGCCGAGGCCCGCGGCGAGGTCGCCCCAGCCGGCGAGGTCGGCGAACTCGTGCGGCAGGCGGCCCTGCCCGGCGAGCACGAGGAAGGCGGCGCCGATCGGGGCGCGCAGGGCCTGATAGAAGATCAGGCCGCGCAGCGGGAGGGCCTGCGTCCAGGCGCGCAGGCCGGGCGAGCGGGCGTGGGCGAGGAGGCCGAGGCCGACGCCGCCGACGATCCCGAGGATCGCCAGCGGCGGGCCGACGCGGGGGATGGCGCCGGCGAGGGCGAGGACGACGGCGAGGGCGAACCAGGCGAGCAGGGCGAGGGCCGGGCTGACGAGGGGGCGGAGAGCGGCGATCGTGGTCATGCGGTGTCGCCTTCCAAGGTCTGTGCCAGCGGGATGACGTGGTGTGGCGGGGCCCGGGTGTCGTGGTTCCGACGATCGCTGTCGGATCTCCGACAGCGCGGCGGTGCGAGGCGCTTGCTACCATCGCGGCGTGGTCGGGCATGACGCGGTCCGCTCGTCGCAGGTCCGGGCCGTGGGCGCGGCCTTCCTGCGGGCGCGTCCGTGGGTGGTGGCGCCGGTGGCGATCGTCAACCTGCTGTGCCTGGTCCGCGCGGACGCGCCGGTGCTGCAGATGCGCGTGCTCGGGGTCGGGATCGCGGCGCTGCTGGGGTTCTTTGTGTATGAGGCGATCCGGTTCCGCCGCGAGGTGGTGCGCGAGGCCCAGCTGCGGCGCTCGCTGTGGATCACGGCGGCGGCGCTGCTGCTGGCCTGCGCGGCGAGCGGGGGGCCGCGCAGCCCGATGGTGACGCTGCTGGTGGCGCCGGTGGGCGTGGCCTTCGCGGCCTTCGGGCGCGGGCGGGGCAACACGGCGCTGTTGTTGAGGTGTTGGCGGGGCTCGGCGGGCTGGCGCTGTTGCCCGCAGATACACCCTTCCCGGCGATCGCGGCGCGGCAGGCCGCGGTGATGACGGTGGCGAGCGCGGCGGCCTCGCTGGTGCTGCTGTGGATCGGTGTGACTGGTTTGACGACGGCGTACCTGGACGGCGGGGCGGCGCTGGCCCGCACCCGCGACGCGATGCTCGACGCGATGAACGACCGCATGCGCGGCGCGGAGGCCCTCGGGGCCAGGGTGGCGCACGAGATCCGCAACCCGCTGACGGCGATCAAGGGGCTCGTGCAGCTGCTGGCCCGCGGGGCGCACGAGGAACGCGACCAGCGACGTCTCGAGGTCGTGCTCGCAGAGGTGGGCCGGGTCGAGGAGACGCTGGCGGCGTACCTCAGCTTCGCGCGGCCGCTGGCCGAGCTGTGCCCGGGGCCGGTGCAGCTGGCGACGCTGCTGCAGGAGCTGGCGCTGCTGCTCGAGGCCCGCGCTGGCGCGCTGGGCCTGCAGGTGCTGCTGCGGGTCGAGGAGGTGGAGATCGTCGGCGACCGCCGCCGCCTGCAGGAGGCGCTGCTCAACCTCGCGAGCAACGCGCTCGAGGCGACCCCGCCGGGCGGCACGCTGACGCTCACGCTGGGCCCTGTCGGCGGCGGGGCGCGCATCGAGGTGATCGACGACGGCCAGGGCATGACGGCGGAGCAGCTCGCGCGGCTGGGCACGCCCTTCGTCACCGGACGTCCAGGCGGCACCGGGCTCGGGGTGACGCTGGCCCGCGCGGTGGTGCTGCAACACGGCGGCCGCATGAACCACCGCAGCGCGCCGGGCCAGGGCACCCGCGTGACCCTCACGTTGCCCGGGGAGCCGGGCGGAGCGCTCCCCGATGGCGAAGATCCTGATCGTCGATGACGAGGCCCATGTCCGCTTCACGCTCGCCGAGGTGCTCAGCGACGCGGGCCACCAGGTGATCGCGGCCAGCGGCGGCGCCGAGGCGCTGCGCCTCGCGGACGACGAGCTCGACGCGGTGATCAGCGACCTGGCGATGCCGGGGATGGACGGGCTCGAGCTGCTGGCTGCGCTGCGCCAGCGCGACGCGTCGCTGCCGGTGCTGCTGCTGACGGCCCGCGGCTCGGAGCGGGTCGCCGTGCAGGCGATGAAGGCGGGGGCCTATGACTACTTGGTCAAGCCATTCGATATCGATGAGATCGTGCACGCGCTCGGGCGCGCGGTGGAGGCCCGGCTGCTGCGACGCGAGCAGCGGCGGCGGCTGGCCGAGCGTGGGCTCGATCGGCCGATCGTGGGCGACGCGCCGGCGCTGCGCCGGGTCCTCGATATGGCGGCGAGGATCGCCGACCGTGAATTGCCGGTGCTCGTGCTCGGCGAGACGGGCACCGGCAAGGAGCTGATCGCGGGGCTGCTGCACGCGGGCAGCCGGCGCGCCCGCGGGCCGCTGGTGCGCTTCAACTGCGCGGCGATCCCCGAGCAGCTCGCGGACTCGGAGCTGTTCGGCCACGCCCGCGGCGCCTTCACCGGCGCGAGCGCGGCCCGTCGCGGCTACTTTGCGCAGGCCGACGGCGGCACCCTGGTGCTCGACGAGATCGCCGAGCTGCCCCTGGCGATCCAGGCCAAGCTGCTGCGCGCGCTGCAGTCGGGGGAGATCCAGCCGCTCGGGGCGCGGGTCGAGAAGGTCGACGTGCGGGTGGTGGCCTGCACCCACCGCGACCTGCGGGCCGAGGTCGCGGCCGGCCGCTTCCGCGAGGACCTGTATTATCGCCTCGCCGTGCTCGAGCTGCGGGTGCCGCCGCTGCGCGAGCGCCGGGAGGACATACCTGTCCTCGCGGACAGCTTCGCCCGCCGCTACGCCGCGCGCTTCGGCCTTGAATCGGTGCAGCTGGCGCCCGAGCTGGTGGCGTCACTGGTGGCGAGGCCGTGGCCCGGCAACGTGCGCGAGCTGGAGAACTGCATGGCGCGCCTGGTCGCGCTCAGCAGCGACGGTCGCATCGGCAGCGAGGCGCTGGCAGAGTCGGCGACGGTGGGCCCCGGGAATTTGCGAGCGCAGGTCGAGGCCTTCGAGCGCGGGCTGATCGAGCAGGCGCTGCGGGCCGCGGGCGGGAATCACTCCGAGGCGGCGCGCAGGCTCGCGACCTCGCGGGTGACCTTGCTCGACAAGCTCAAGAAGCACGGGCTGCAGGGCGTTTGACGGCCCTCGGCGCCGCGGGCTACCGTGGCGGCATGGACCGACGGCGAGAGATGACATTGCGATTCCTGGCCCAGCCGTCCGCGGTCAACTTCGGCGGCAAGGTGCACGGCGGGGCCGTGATGACCTGGATCGACGAGGCGGGCTACGCCTGCGCGGTCGGCTGGAGCGGTCGCTACTGCGTGACCCTGTACGTCGGCGGGATCCGGTTTTATCGACCGATCGTCATCGGCCACATCGTCGAGCTCCAGGCGCGCGTGATCTACACCGGCACGACCAGCATGCATATCGCGGTCGATGTGCGCTCGGCCGATCCACGCGAGGGGCACTATACGCAGACGACCCACTGCGTGATCATCTTTGTCGCGGTCGACGACGCCGGCAAGCCGGCCCCGGTGCCAGCCTGGGAGCCCCAGACGGAGGCGGACCGGGCCCAGACGGCCTACGCGAGGCGCCTCATGGAGCTGCGCAAGGGCATCGAGGAGGAGATGGACGCGGTCCGCCTGCGGGACGAGGGCGCCGCGAGTTCGTGAGCGGCCCGGCGGTGGCGTGTGGGAGATGGGGCGCCAGATAATTCGGCGCCGCAATCGTTCCGGAGGTACCCGGGCGCTGTCGCCGTGTAGGATATGGGGCGCCAGATAATTTCAGCCGCGCAATTGTTCTGGGGGCACCCGTCACTCCCCGGGCATGAAGCGCATCCACGACATCTCCGGGCTTTCCCACGGCATTCTCACCCACAAGCCCGCCCACGAGTCTTCCACGACGATCTGCTCCTCGCGCCTGATCGCGGCTGCCCTGTGCGCCCTGATCGTACCTGCGACCGCCTGTGACGCTGAGGTCGATCCGGCCGAGGCCGCCGAGGTCTCCGAGGAGCTGCGGGTCCTGCCCGAGTGGCACTTTGTCGGGCCGGTCGAGGTCGTCACCGTGCCGGAGGACTACGAGAACAACCCGGTGTACAGCGCCGACGCGGCGCAGCCGGGCGAGCGCGACGCGCTGCTGGTGAACCACGAAGCTGGCGCGGACGGGCGCTTCGGCGTCATCTACGTGGATTACGAGGAGAGCGCGGAGTATCTCGCGTCCTACGACGGGGCGGCGGTGGCGGCGGCGGCGGGCGAGCTTGCCCGCCTCGGATATGCCGACGCGAGCCCGGACCCGGACGAGATGGTTGTGCCGCGCGGTCTATCCAACAACATCGACAATCGGATCTCGTTCGAGGACTACTCGCTCACGCACTCGACGCTGCGCAAGGTCGGGCGGGTCGGCGGCGGCTGCACGGGGGCGCTGTTCGGCAACCGGCTGGTGCTGACGGCCGCGCACTGCATCTTCGACGACAACGGTGATTACCACGCGAACAACACCTTCCAGGCGCGCCGCAACGGCAACGAGCTGCCCTACGGTTCGGTCACCTCGCAGGGCGCGGTGTATCCGATCTCGTTCAAGAACGACGGTTGCCACACCAACTACACCGCCGCGTGCGTCAAGAACGACTGGGCGATCCTCGTGCTGCCGCCGAACCCGTGGGCGGCGAGCCCGAACGGCGCGCCGGGCTACTTCGGCGTCGCCTGGGCCGGCGACGGGGCGGTGGGCGACTGGGCCGTGCGCAACATCGGCTATGCGTCGTGCAGCAACACGATGGCGCCGTCGCCGTGCACGAGCAACGTGGCCTACGGCGACCTGTCGTGCGCCAACGTCGACCCGGCGCTGTCGGACCCAGACTCGCGCTGGCCGCTCTACGGCACCAACGGCAAGATGCGGACCGGCTGCGACACCAACGGCGGCCACAGCGGCGGGCCGATCTACAGCTACAGCCCCGGCGACAACGGCCCGTACCTGGTCGGCAATACGGTGTGGAATCAGTGCAACTCGAGCAGCTGCGACGCGCTCACGCAGTACTCGTCGGCGGGGATCCGGATCTCCGAGACGCTGTTCGACTATATGTTGAACCTGCGCGCGTCGTACCCGGGAGGGGTTCGCGGCGGAGTCCTGCGCGCCGCCGCAAGTTCGCGGCGGCTGACGCCAGGGGGTCAGTGGAGCTGGATCGGTGCGTCGGAGTCGCGGATGAGGTCGGTGGCGTTGAGCTCGGGGGCGGCCTTCTCGTGCTCCCACTCGAGCAGGCCGAGGGCGGCGTAGTGGGGCGGATGCGGTCGGACATGAGGTTGATGCGCTTGAGGTTGGGGACCAGCCGGCGAAACATGGTCTGCCGGAAGTTGCGCATGTAGGCCGAGTTGAGGATGAGCTCGTCCCACTGCTTGCGGCTCATGGTCTGGCCGTAGAACTCATCATAAAACTCGTGGGCGAAGAAGCGGTTGCGCATGAGGACGGCGACCTCGAAGGCCCAGTCCTCGCGCTCGCGGCGGTCCTTCTCGGGGAGGGTGTGGTAGTGCTCGCGGAGGGCGACGACGCCGTAGTGGACGTGGCGGGCCTCGTCGGTGATGACGTATTTGAGCAGCTCGCGGAGGAGGGGCTCGCGGCTGGTCTGGCGCATGGTGCCGAAGGCGCCGAGGGCGAGGCCCTCGATCATGATCTGCATCCCGAGGAACTTGAGGTCCCAGCGGCCGTCGGTCATGAGCGCGTCGATGAGGGTGTAGAGATTGTCGTTGACGGTGTAGAGCTTGCCGAGTTTTTCGTTGAGGTAGCGGTAGAAGACTTCGACGTGGCGGCCCTCGTCGACGACCTGGGTCGAGCCGTAGAGCTTGCCGTCGAGCCACTGGATCGCCTCGGTGACCTGGCAGGCGGCGAACAGGGCGCCCTGCTCGCCGTGGAGGAACTGTGAGAGCATCCACGAGACGAGGCCGTGGCGGTGGGTCTGCTTCTCGCGCTCGCTGAGGCCGCGGTAGGCCGGGATGTCGGGCAGCGGGCTCATGCGCTCGGGGAACAGGTCGAAGCGGCTGTCGTAGGGGTCGACGTTGATCGACCAGTCGAGGTCCGTGGTGGCGTTCCACTGCGAGACCTTGGCGAGCTCGTAGAGCTTGCGCAGCTCGGGTTGGTCGCGCTGGTAGGTCCAGTCGAAGTGGACCATGTGGCTGGCCTGCATGTCGCTCGCGGACTGCTTGCCGTTGTGCATGACGAGGCCGCGCATGGCCGGGCCGAGCAGGTTGAGGGCGACCCGCACGTTGCCGGTGCGGAGCACCTTCTGCAGCAGGTGGGAGGGGCTGTACTCGCTGGCGCGTTCGAGGAGGCTGGTCATGGCGTGGCTTTCGTGGACGGGAAGAACAACAGGCGCGCGAGGGCCCGCGCGTGGTCGATCGGGCCCCACAGCGGGACTCGCAGGGAGCCCGCGGCGGAGCGCAGGAGGATGCCGCTCGCGACCTGAAGGATCGCCGCGCGCACCGGGAGGCCGGGGCGGATGAGGGCGTGGCCCTCGACCCGCACGAAGCGCTCGACCACGTCGAGCAGGGGGACGACGGCGGCGAGCAGGATCTCGTGGCCGGGGCCGTCCCCGCCCAGCAGCTCGCGCACGACGATCTGCGCGGGGGCCGGGTTGTCGGCCAGGAATTGCGCGTAGGTGTCGACGACGCCGTCGACGCGCTCGGGGAAGCTGACCTGGCGGGCCATCGCGGCCATCAATGCGGCGCCGAGGCGATTGAAGCTGCGGTGCACGACGGCGGCGTAGAGCTCGTCCTTCGACGGGTAGTGGTAGAGCAGCGAGGGCCGGCGGATGCCGGCGACGGCGGCGATGTCCTCGAGTCGGGTGGCGCCGAAGCCGGTGCGCGCGAAGCCCTGCTCGGCGGCGTCGAGCAGGCGCTCCGGGGTGGCCGCGGCGGCGCTGGCGAGGGGGCGACCCATGCCCGCGGACCATATCTACTCGTGAGTAGATATGTCAACGGAAAATATCGCGCGGGGTGTGGTGCTTGCCAGGCTGGCGGGTGGGGGTCAGCATTGCCGCCATGTTCAAGACCGTCCTGATGTTCGTGATGCTCGGGGTGCTCGGTAGCTGCGGTGATTCGCCGGAGGCGAAGAAGGCGAGGGAGGAGGCGGCGCGGACGGCCGAGCAGGCCGGGAAGGCGGCGCGGGCGGCCGGGGACGCGGCGGCGGGGGCGGTGAAGGCCGGGGCGGACAAGGCCGAGGTGGCGGCCGGGGTCGCGGCGGACAAGGCGGCGGAGCTGGGTGCGGCGGGCAAGGCCGAGGCCGAGGCGGTGGCTGCGAAGGCGGCCGAGGTCGCGGCGGCGGGCAAGGAGAAGGCCGCGGGTGTGGTGGAGACGGTGAAGGCCGAGGGCAAGGAGGTGATCGAGGCGGGCAAGGAGAAGGTGAAGAGCGCGAGCGATCAGGTGGTTGGGAAGGCCGAGCCGAAGGCGCCGTGATGGAGCGCCTGCGGGCGTGGGTGCGCGGGCTGCTGGCCCTGAACGGCACGGCGCGGGGGATCGCCGGGGGCTTCGCGCTCGGGGTCGGGCTCTCGCTGATCCCCGTGCCGTTTCTCGGGATGGTGCTCGCATTGGCTGCGGCGCCGCTGCTGCGGGCCAATGTGCCGGCCACCTATCTCGGCACCGCGGTGATCAACCCGGTGACGGGCACGCTGTTCTACTTCGGCGAGCTGTGGCTCGGGTGCTGGTTGTGGGGGCTGCCGCTGCCGCGCTGGGGCGAGCTGGTGCTGCTCGATGGGGCCGGCTGGTGGGGCCTGTTCAAGGCGCTGCTGGGGCCCTTCTTGCTCGGGGCGGCGGTGGCGATCCCGGTGTTGGCGGGGCTGTCTTATGTCGTGGTGTTCGCGCTGGTGCGGGCGTGGCAGCGGCGGCCGATGACGCCCGCGGGCTGACTCAGCAGCCCTGGGCCTCGGGGGCCGAGGCGGTCATGCAGTTGTTGAGGCAGGCGTCGTTCTCGAGCTTGTTGCCGTCGTCGCACTGCTCCTCGGGGTGGTCGAGCTTGCCGTTGCCGCAGCTGGGCAGGGGGGCGCAGCAGAGGGCGTGGTTGTTCTTGTCGTCGCAGCCGAACAGGCCGGCGCACTGCGGGCGCGAGCTGCTGTAGAGGCAGTTATCGGCGTGGTCGACGGCCATGCCGCTCTTGAAGCCGTACTGGCCGGCGCTGTCGTCCGCTCGGCAGCGGATCGCGCCGAGGCTGCGCTTGGTCGGGCTGTAGTTCCAGTCGCTGTTGCGGGCGTTGAACTCGCTGGCGCTGCACAGGTGCCAGTTCTTCGGGCACAGGATCGCGTAGTCCTGCTCGCACACCTCCGGGCGCTGGCACAGCGCGGCGCGGTTGCTCGGGGCGATGCTGACGACGCGGTGGCCTGGTTCTGACAGCTGACGGGCTCCTTCTTGCAGGCGGCGTCGCAGCCCGTCGCCGGGGAGCTTGTTGCCGTCGTCGCAGGCCTCGCCGGGCTGGAGGAAGCCGTCGCCGCAGGCGGCGGGCTTGCACGCGGTGGTGCAGGCGTCGCTGTCGAGGTCGTTGCCGTCGTCGCAGAGCTCGCCGGCGGCCGCGTTGACGTCGCCGTCGCCGCATTCGGGGGCGCTGCAGTCGAGGTCGCAGGTGGCGGTGGCCCCGGCCTCGTCGCAGAGCTCGACGCCGGTGTAGAGGAGGCCGTCGCCGCAGGTGTTGAGGGCGCAGGCGGCGGTGCAGGCGTCGAGGTCGGAGAGGTTCTTGTCGTCACACAGCTCGCCGGGCTGGATGAAGCCGTCGCCGCAGGCGGCGGGCTGGCACTGGCGGTGCAGGCGTCGCTGCTCCCGAGGTTACCGTCGTCGCAGAGCTCGCCGGGGCCGAGCAGGCCGTCGCCGCAGGCCTGCGGGGTGCAGTCGAGCTTGCAGGCGGCGTGGTCGCTGTTGTTCGGGCCGTCGTCGCAGAGCTCGCCGGGGTCCTGCGCGCCGTCGCCGCAGAGCGGGCCGCCGCTGCTCGAGCTGGTGGTGTCGCTGGTGCTGGTGGTGGTCGGGGAGCGGGGTGCTGGCGGCGCTGCTCGAGCTGGCGGCGGTGGTGCTGGTGGTGGTGCTCGGTCGGTGGTGCCCGGAGTCGTCGAGGCCGCCGTCGCCGCGGAGGCAGGCCGTGATGAGGAGCAGCAGCGGCGCGAGGCGGAGAGAAGCATGACGAGGCGCGAGCGACAGCCGTGGTGGGCCGCGGAACGCAGTCTCGCATGATCTTTCGCGGGGGGTATATGGGGCTGGGGGCGCCTCCGGCGGGCGTGCTCGCATGCGCGCGGTTGCGCGCGGTTGCGCGCGGGAAGGCGCGCGGCTGCGCGGTGGGAAGCGAGGGACCGGACGCCGGCCCAGGTGGGCTAGGAGGGGCTCAGGCGGGCGGGCCAAGAGGGCCTGCTCGTCGGAGGCTGCGGTGGTCCAGGCGGAGTGGGGGACGCGGGCTCGTCCTGTCGGACTTGAGCTGTCTGTCGAGGATGAAGGTGCCGAAGGGATGACCGAGGCGATGCGAAGGCGGCGGCGATCTTCTGAGGCCCCAGTCGGTCTCGCCGATGAGCTGCAAAGGCGCGGCCAGGTAGAGCATGAACAGGCCGCCGGGGCCAGCCGACGTACTCACGGCCTGGGGCATGCCGGCGGCGTACTTGAGCGGCATGGCGATGCCGAGCAGGACAGGACGGAGACGCCTCGATGAGGCCGATGAGACGCAGACGACCGATCGGGTTGCTGAGCATGGCGGGCGGACGCTAACAGGTGGGTGGGTGGGCGCCAAGCGGGCGGCGTGGCGCGCGGTCGC
>NZ_JADJNN010000039.1 GCF_016714285.1 Nannocystis sp.
ATGCTCGCGCGACGTCTCGCTCCCGGCAGGCGGGGCGCCGACGATGCTCCCCGGCCCAGTGCTGCATGAGCCCGACGCGGTGGCCGGTCGTGCCAGCGAGGTTATTGCGCTCCGCGAATCATCGCTCAGGTCATACAGCTCGGTCAGGTGATATGGCAGGGTGGCACGATACTTTGCGCGGCGGCCGAGTCGGCGCTCGGGCTCGCCGCCGCGGACGGCCAGCTGACGCAGTTCGCGGTCGCTGTCCTTGAGCTCGTCGTGGTAGTGCGGGCGCTGGTGTTGTAGCTGCCGCCGTCGCGGTGGCCGAGGTCGTCGCTGGAATCCTGTGCACAGACCGGCGCGCAGCGGCTCCACGCAGATGCGCCTGCTCGCGGTAGGCGCGTAACGACGAGGCGACGAGCGATCGGGTCGCGCGGGCGTGATTCAGTAATAGACGACAACGCGGCCGGAACCGTCGTACTCAGGGTCGTAGTCAATATCGACCGTGTTGGCGGTGAGACTCCCGGCGCCGGCGACGACACAGCCGTCCTCCGGGTTGACGTGGCTGCTGCCGCCGCCGCCGCCGCCGCCGCCGAGCATGATGCCAAAGCCATTGTCACAGCGGGGGGAGCCGGCGCCCCCCCCGAACCACCCGCCACCGCCACCACCGCCGCCCAGACCCTGGCCGGATGGGGAACCACCCTGGAATTGCAAACCGCCGCCGCCATGTGGGTCGCCCGGGCAACCGCAGGTGCTCCTTCCACCGTCCCCGCCGCAGTTCGGCGTCGCGCCGAAGCCCCGAGTCCCGTATCCCTCGTCGGTCGGATAATCGGCGCCGTCCTCGCCGATCGCCCCGCCGCCGGCACCGCCCTGGCAGCCCATCCCCGAACAAAGACTGTCCCCGCCCCCCCCGGCCGCCGTGACGAGCTCGATAGGGCCGCGCCGCAGCGCCGAGCGGCCGCCACCGCTCCCGCCGGCGTAGCCTTTGGCCTCGCCGCCCCCGCCGCCCCCGCCATAACGTGGAATGCCGCCCACCTGGCCGGCCTGGCCGACGATCACCGTCAGCCGCTCTCCAGGGATCACATCGAGCTTGGCGAGGGCGAAGCCGCCGCCGCCGCCGGAACGGCCGCCGTGGGCCCCCCAGAGCTTCACCCAGATCGACTGGACCCCGTTGGGGACGATCAAGACCTGGTCGTATCCCGTGACTTTGGCGGTCGCCTTGGTGAGGCCGGTGAGGTCCGGCTTGAGCTGGTCGGCGGTGCAGATCGGCGGCGGTGTGCTCGGGTCGGCGGCGCAGGTGCCGAGGCTCGGCGGCTGGACGTCGACGTGCCCGTCGCAGTCGTTGTCGATCCCGTCGTTGCAGATATCGTCGTCGGCCGGCAGGACGAACCCTGCGCACGCGCTCCACATGGCGACGCCGTCCGCGACCTCGCAGGTCTGGGTGCCGGAGACGCAGGTCCCGACGTCCGCGGTGCCCTCGGGCCCGGGGTAGCACGCGACGACCTCGCCTTGCTGGCACATCGGCTCTTCGGTCGTGGTCGTGGTCGCGGTCGCGGTCGACGCGAGCATGTCGTCGCTACAGGCGCCCGTCACCATCACTGCCAGCGTCAGCGCCGACCACAAGCTCACGGGTTGAAGCGCATGCATCTCGAGCTCCTTTGAACGGCCTCGGCGAGCCTATCATCTTCTTCGTGGCCTTGAGGACCGGTCCATGGATACGGGCACGCGGTCACGAAGCGCGCTTCGGCGCCGCGCTCCTCGAAAGCTCCAGACACGTCGCTGCTCAATCGCTGGAGTCCTGTGCAGATGCCGGCGTGCACGGGGGCGCCGGGCTGACGAGTCTTCGCCCGAGAGGGTTGTTCGCGTAGAGCTTGCCCGCCTATCCATGCTCGCGCGACGTCTCGCTCCCGGAGACGAGCGGGGCGCCGACGATGCTCCCCGGCCCAGTGCTGCATGAGCCCGACGCGGTGGCCGGTCGTGCCAGCGAGGTTATTGCGCTCCGCGAATCGTCGCTCAGGTCATACAGATCGGTCAGGTTATGGCAGGGTGGCACGATAGTTCTCGCGGCGGCCGAGTCGGCGCGCAGTGGCTCCACGCATATGCGCCTGCTCGCGGCAGGCGCGTAGCGACGACGCGACGAGCGATCGGGTCGCGCGGGCGCAACTCAGTAATAGACGACAATGAGGCCGAAACCGCTGTACTCAGGGTTGACTTCGTAGTCAATATCGACGGTGTTGGCCGTGAATCGCCCAGCGCCGGCGACGACACAGCCGTCCTCCGGGTTGACGTGGCTGCTGCCGCCGCCGCCGCCGCCGCCGCCGCCGCCACAGTCGGGGGAGCCGGCGCCACCGCCGAACCACCCGCCGCCGCCGCCGCCGCCACCGCCCCACTGACCTTCGCCGAATGGGGAACCACCCTGGAATTGTAAACCGCCGCCGCCATGTGGGTCGCCCGAGGTGCAGCCACAGGTGCTCCTCCCACCGTCCCCGCCGCAGTTCGGCGTCGCGCCGAAGCCCCGGGTCCCGTATCCCTCGTCGATCGGATAATCAGTGCCGTCCTCGCCGATCGCCCCGCCGCCGGCACCGCCCTGGCAGACGCCCGTCGGACAAAGACCGCCCCCCCCCCTCCTCCGGCCGCCGTGACGAGCTCGATAGGGCCGCGCCGCAGCGCCGAGCGGCCGCCGCCGCCGCCGCCGCCGGCCGCCGCCGCCGCCGCCGCCATAACTTGGCTCGCCGCCGAGCTGGCCAAACGCGCCGACGATCACCGTCAGCCGGTCTCCAGCGATCACGTCGAGCTCGGCGAGGGCGAAGCCGCCGCCGCCGTTCTCGCTGCCTACTCCGAAGCCGCCGCCTCCCCAGAGCTTCACCCAGATCGACTGGACCCCGTCGGGGACGATGAAGACCTGGTCGTCTCCGGTGAACTTGAAGGTCGCCTTGGTGAGGCCGGTGAGGTCGGGCTTGAGCTGGTCGGCGGTGCAGATCGGCGGCGGTGTGCTCGGGTCGGCGGCGCAGATGCCGAGGCTCGGCGGCTGGACGTCGACGTGCCCGTCGCAGTCGTTGTCGATCCCGTCGTTGCAGATATCGTCGCCGGCTGGCAGGACGAACCCTGCGCACGCGCCCCACATGGCGATGCCGTCCGTGACCTCGCAGGTCTGGGTGCCGGATACACAGCTCCCGACGTCCGCGCTGCCCTCGGGCCCGGGGTAGCACGCGACGACCTCGCCTTGCTGGCACATCGGCTCTTCGGTCGTGGTGTCGTCGCCACAGGCGCTCGTCACCATCACTGCCAGCGTCAGCGCCGACCACAAGCTCACGGGTTGAAGGGCATGCATCTCGAGCTCCTTTGAACGGCCTCGGCGAGCCTATCATCTTCTTCGTGGCGTCGAGGACCGGTCCATGGATACGGTGACGCGGTCACGAAGCGCGCTTCGGCGCCGCGCTCCTCGAAAGCTCCAGACCGACGTTGCTGCTCAATCGCTGGAGTCCTGTGCACATGCCGGCGTGCACGGGGCGTCGGGCTTACGAGTCTTCGCCCGAGAACGTTGTTCGCGTGGAGCTTGCCCGCCTATCCATGCTCGCGCGACGTCTCGCTCCCATAGACGAGCGGGGCGCCGACGATGCTCGTCCGGGGAGCAAGGCCGGAGGACGTGGGAAGCAGCGGGAGACCCTGCCTCAGGGCTCGTCATCCACAACAGCGCTGCGCTCGCGGAGCCTTCGCCCGCGGCTGCTGCGGTCGAGGTTCACGGGCGGGGCGGCGTGGTAGTGCTGCATGAGCTCGCCGACGCGGTGGCCGGTCGTGCCAGCGAGGTTATGCCGCTCCGCGAAATCGTCACTCAGGTCATAAAGCTCGGTGAGGTTATCGGTCGGGCGGACGAGCAGCTTGTAGGGCCATACGATGACGCCATATTGTTCGCTCTCGTTGAGCACGAGCGGTCGGGTCAGGCTGCGTAGCCCCGGGGGCGAGCCACCCAGGAGGTCCGCCAGGAGATATGGCACGAGGCTGTGCCCGTGCACGCCGGCTGGGATCTTCGCGCCGACCAGCTGGAGGACCGTGGGCGTGATATCGAGGACGCTGACCGGGTCGTCGATCTGCCGCCCAGGCTGGCCGGGGAGGTGGATCGCCAGCGGGACGTGGATCAGCTCGTTGTAGAGCACGCGGCCGTGGTTCTCGGGCAGGCGGGGATCCTCGCCGAGGCCCTCGCCGTGGTCGCTGACGAATACCACGATCGTTCGCTCCCACAGCCCGCGGCTCTGGAGCGCGTCGATGAGGCGGCCGACCTGGGCGTCGACCAATTGCAGGGTGGCGCGGTACTTGTCGCGGCGGCCGAGGCGGCGATCGGGCTCGCCGGCGCGGACGGCCAGCTGACGCAGCTCGCGGTCGCTGTCCTTGAGCTCGTCGTGCTCGTGGACGTCGAAGTAGTGCAGCCACAGGAAGAAGGGGGCGACCGGGCGGCCGTCGGCGGCGTTGACCCGCTGCTCGAGGAAGGCCAGGCCCAGGTCGGTGGTGCGGGCGCTGGTGCTGTAGCTGCCGACGTCGCGCTGGCCGAGGTCGTTGACGAGGCGGTCGTGGCTGTCGAGGCCGCGGGTGATCAGGGTCTTGCCGACGTAGCGCAGGACCTCGCTGGGGATCACGGCGTGGCCGCTGCGACCGCTGGCGCGCAGGGCCTCGGCGAGGGTCTGGTCGACGCGGGCGAAGGGGTCGAGGCGGCCGGTGAGGATGCCGGAGAGCGAGAGGTCGGTGCCGGCCGACGGGGCGAAGGCGCGGGTGAACACGGTCGACTCGGCGAGCAGCTGGAACAGGCGCGGGTAGGCGGCCTGGTTGGCGTCGTCGGGCGCGAGCAGGTCGGCGCGCAGGGCGTCGACGGAGACGAGGAGGACGTCGAAGTCGCGGGCGCTGGCGAGGGCGGCCTGGACCGCGGGGGTCTCGCTCCACGTGGTGGTCTCGGCCTGCTGCACGAGCTCGGCGCGGGCGACGGTGTCGGCGAGGTCGTCGGCGGGGATGTAGCCGTCGCAGTCCTCGTCGATGGTGTTGCCGGGGACCTCGCGGGCGCCGGGGTGGATCTCGGGGTTCTGGTCGTCGCAGTCGGCGCCACCGACCGCGGCGGAGTGGCCGTCGTTGTCCTGGTCGATGAGGGCGCGGGCGACCATGACGAGCAGGCGGGTGTGCATGCCCTGGAGGGCGACGACCTCGCGCGAGGCGGGGGCGCGCAGGCCGAGCACGAGGCAGGCGACGAGGTTGGCGACGACGACCAGCTGGGCGGAGATCAGGAGGGCGAGGATGATCGCCCGCGACTGGGCGACGGCGAGGCGACGCTCGACGCGGGAGTCGTAGCGCCATGGGCGGGTCAGGCCGAGCCACACGCCGAGGCCGAGGCCGACCAGGGTGGCGACCATGAGGGCGGTGTGGATATCGGGGTACACGCCGCGCAGGAAGCGGCGGTTGGCCCACTCGAGGCCGAGGGCGCAGGCGAGGGTGGCGACGGCGATCAGGCGCCGGCGCAGCACGAAGGTCGGCAGCTTGCCGGGGCCGAGCGGGGTGAGGCCGGTCTCGGGGCGCGGGTACTGCAGCAGGCGGCTACCTGGCCAAAAGGTCAGGGTGAGGCCGAGCCAGCCGAGCAGCGGGACGAGCACGGGGGCCAGGCTGGCGCCCGGGAGGGTCTGGGCGAAGGCGCCGTCGAACAGGTGGCGCGCGAGCGGGATGAGCACGGGCAGGCAGGTGGCGGCCCGGATCGCGGCGGCTCGCAGCGGGCGCGGGCGCAGGCGGGCGACCAGCCACTCGCTGATCGCGATGGTGGAGCCGACGGCGGCGCCGAGGGCCGCGACCAGCGAGAGCCAGACCCACACGACCTGGGGGTCGTCGGTGCCGAGGGCGAGCAGCTCGAAGGGGGCGAGCAGGACGGCGCCCGTGAGGCCGACGAGCAGGCCGGCGATGACGCCGCGCGAGGGCTTCACGCGATCGCGGCCGCGGAGGCTGGCGCCGAGGCCGGGCTGGTCGGGCGAGGTGGCCCGGATGTCGGCGTCCTGCGGCGCGGCCGGTGCCTCGCCAGGCAGCATGGAGGCGCGTTCGGACAGGCCCGGCGGGGGTGGTGTTCCCGCGGGGGGGTTGTCCGTGTCGCGCTCCTGACTCACTCGGCGGCGCCTTCCAACGCGTCGGCGGGTGGGGCGAGCCTGTCCTTTGGGACATAGAGCTCGCCGCCGCCGGCGCGGAACTCGGCGGCCTTGGCGGCCATGCCCTGCTCGAGTGCCTCGGCGGCGGCGAGGTCGCGGACGTCCTGGGTGAGCTTCATCGAGCAGAAGTGGGGGCCGCACATCGAGCAGAAGTGGGCCTCCTTGGCGGGCTCGGCGGGGAGGGTCTCGTCGTGGAAGTCCTTGGCGGTCTCGGGGTCGAGGGAGAGGTTGAATTGGTCGTGCCAGCGGAACTCGAAGCGGGCCTTGGAGAGGGCGTTGTCGCGGTCCTGGGCGCCGGGGTGGCCCTTGGCGAGGTCGGCGGCGTGGGCGGCGATCTTGTAGGCGATGACGCCGTCCTTGACGTCCTGCTTGTCGGGGAGGCCGAGGTGCTCCTTGGGGGTGACGTAGCAGAGCATCGCGGTGCCGAAGCTGCCGATCATCGCGGCGCCGATCGCCGAGGTGATGTGGTCGTAGCCCGGGGCGATGTCGGTGGTGAGCGGGCCGAGCGTGTAGAAGGGCGCCTCGTGGCACAGGCGCAGCTGCTCGTCCATGTTCTCCTTGATCTTGTGCATCGGCACGTGGCCGGGGCCCTCGATCATCACCTGGACGTCGTGCTTCCACGCGATCGTGGTGAGCTCGCCGAGGGTGCGCAGCTCGCCGAACTGGGCCTCGTCGTTGGCGTCGGCGATGCAGCCGGGGCGCAGGCCGTCGCCGAGGGAGAAGCTGATGTCGTAGCGCTGCATCAGGGCGCAGATGCGTTCGAACTCGGTGTAGAGGAAGTTCTCCTTGTGGTGAAACAGGCACCACTTGGCCATGATGCTGCCGCCGCGCGAGACGATGCCGGTGACGCGCCGGGCAGTCAGCGGGATGTAGCGCAGGAGCACGCCGGCGTGGATCGTGAAGTAGTCGACGCCCTGCTCGGCCTGCTCCTCGAGGGTCTCGAGGAAGATGTCGATGTTCAGATCCTCGGCCTTGCCCTTGACCTTCTCCAGCGCCTGGTAGATCGGGACGGTGCCGATCGGGACCGGGCTGTTGCGGAGGATCCACTCGCGGGTGGTGTGGATCTGCTTGCCGGTGGACAGGTCCATCACGGTGTCGGCGCCCCAGCGCGTCGACCACTGCAGCTTCTCGACCTCCTCCTCGATCGAGCTGCGCACGGCGGAGTTGCCGATGTTGGCGTTGATCTTGACCAGGAAATTGCGGCCGATGATCATCGGCTCGAGCTCCGGGTGCTTGATGTTGGCCGGGATGATCGCGCGGCCGATCGCGACCTCGCTGCGCACGAACTCGGGGGCGACGTTCTCGCGGATGGCGCAGAAGCGCATCTCCTCGGTGATGACGCCGCGGCGGGCGTAGTGCATCTGGCTGAGGTTGCGGCCGGCGCCGGATCCGAGGCCAACGAGGCCAGCGAGGCGGGCGTCGATCCAGGGCTGGCGGCGGCGCGGGATGCCGCCGCGGGGGTCGTGGCCTTGCGGTCCGGTGGTGTCGTAGACGACGAGGTCCGGGTTGTCGCCGCTCTGCTGGATCTTGCGGAAGGGGACGGCGAGCTCGCCGACGCTGATCTTGCTCGAGTTGGGGAAGCTGTCGGCGAGCGGTGGGACCGCGCGCACGGGGGTGGTGTCGGGGTCGGCGAGCGGCAGGCCGGTGCGAGGGCGGGCGGAGCCTGGCTGCGAGGAGGGGGTGGCCGTCGGGGTGGCCGGCGGCGAGTCTGGGTGCTTGGGGTTCATGCGCTTTCCTCCGCCGGTACGACCCGGATCAGGTTCAAGGGGTATGTCTCAGGCCCGCGCGTGCGGGCCACCCCCAGCGTGCGGCGGACGATACGGCAAATCCGCGGCACGGGCCACGTGATCCGGCGCGGAACAGGCATCGGGAGTACACTGCCGCTCCGTCGATGAACACGCGCCAAGACCACCCTGGGGGCCCAAAGCCCCGCGTTTTGCGAGGTCGCGGAGCGTGGGTCACGTGTGAGAGATCCAGGCAGGAGAGGCGAGCTCGCGGGCTTGTCTCGGAGCGTTGCTTGCCCAAGATCTTGCGGGTTTTATTACAAAGTTTTCCGTCGGTGTAATTCTCTCCGTCCTTTGGGCGGGTTTTCGGTTCTGGCACCCCCGATCGCCGTCTCTCGCGTTCCTCGCGGACCGCGTGATCCAGCCTCGGGGCTGACGGCACTCACCGACCGCCGCGCGGCGGCCATGAAGAAGGCGACCATGCAGATGCAAGCACAACTCCGGACCCTCATGAGCGCCCTGGTGCTGGTCGTCGCCGCGTGCGGTGGCGACGACGGTCCGGGCAGCCTGAGCGACGCGAGCGAGGGCTCGACGGGGGTGACAGGGAGCACCGGCGACGTGGCGACCACGGGCGAGCCGGGGAGCTGCGGCGACGGCGTGGTCGACCCGGGCGAGGGCTGCGACGAGGGGGCGGGCAACGGGGAGACCGCGAGCTGCACGCCGCTGTGCCAGGCGGCGAGCTGCGGGGACGGCTTTGTCGGCCCGGGGGAGGCCTGCGACGACGGCGACGCGGACGACAACGACGAGTGCACGAACGAGTGCCGGGCGCCGAGCTGCGGCGACGGGGTGCTCCTGGCGGGCGCGGAGGAGTGCGACGACGGCAACCGCGACAACAGCGACATCTGCCTGTCGACTTGCGTGCTGGCGAAGTGCGGCGACGGCTACGTGCGCGAGGAGACCGAGAGCTGCGACGACGCCAACAGCGACAACAGCGACGCGTGCCTGAGCAGCTGCAAGCTGGCGAAGTGCGGCGACGGCTACGTGCGCGAGGGCGAGGAGCAGTGCGACGACAGCAACGCGGACAACAGCGACGCGTGCCTCGAGGGCTGCGTGATCGCCAGCTGCGGCGACGGCTACGTCAACGAGGGGATCGAGGCCTGCGACGACGGCAATGACATCGACGACGACGGCTGCAACAACCTGTGCGCGCAGCCGGCGACCTGCGACGACGAGCAGGAGAACGGGATGGAGTCGGACATCGACTGCGGCGGGCCGGTGTGCGCGGGCTGCGAGGACGGCGAGAAGTGCCTGGCCGGGAGCGACTGCGAGTCGACCTTCTGCGACCAGCACGTGTGCGTGACGCCGAAGCACTGCCGGGACATCCGCGACCTCGGGCTGGCCGACGCGGACGGGATGTACCTGGTCGACCCGGACGGGCCGGGGGTCGGCGACAAGCCGCTGTTCACCTACTGCGAGATGAGCTTCAACGGGGGCGGGTGGACGGCGGTGTTCAACATGCGCGAGAAGCCGGTCGGCGAGGCCTCGGCGGCGGCGATGCTGGCCGCGATCAGCAAGAACGGGCCGCACGAGGTGGTGCTGCCGGGCTCGAACAGCCCGGCGATCCTGACGGAGGGCCTCGAGCTGTCGCAGTTCACCGAGGCGCTGTTCGGCTGGGCCCCGACGCTGACCGGCGACGTGACCCGCTACGGCAAGCTGACGAAGAACGACGGCTTCGTGGGCGTGTGTTACCTCGACGGCTTCTGCGGGGCGGGCAAGGAGGTCGGCGAGTTCGACATCGTGCCGACCGGGAACACGCGGGTGCTCTTCACCGGCAAGCCGACCGATCAGCCGCACGTGGGGCTCGGCTTCGACGACCAGATCATCGTGTGGGGCTACGACCGCAACGCGCAGAACGGCAGCAATTGGGGCAACTGGGACGACGAGGGGCCGTGCTGCAAGGCCGGGAACACGCCGCAGATCACCGAGATCGGCTGGCGCTACGTGATCTATCTGCGCTGAGGAGATGGCCTCTTGGGACATGTCCGGTGGGGCGTGTCCGGTGGGCATGTCGCGGTGAGGCGCTGGGCCGGACATGTCCGGTGGGACATGTCCTTGGGGGCAGGCTCAGGGGGCGCCGTGCAGCCAGGCGGCGAGGGTGCTGCGCGGGATGGCGAGCTGGAGGGCGGCCTTGCGGATCGAGCCGGCGTCGTCGACGACGCGGTGGAGCAGGGCGCGGTGCATCTCGGCGTAGGTGCCGCGCGGGACGGCGATGGCGGGCGGGGCCTGGGCGCTGGCGGCGGGCACGAGGTCGGCGGCGGTGAGCGGGCCGTCGACGGTGGCGGCGGCGCGCAGGAGGGCGTTGTGCAGCTCGCGGATGTTGCCGGGCCAGGCGTGGGCGGTGGCGGCGGCGACGGCCGCGGGGGTGAGGCAGATCGGGCGGCCGAGCTCGCTGGCGAGGCCGGCGGCGAAGTGCTCGAGCAGGGCCGGGATGTCCGCGCTGCGGTCGCGCAGGGCAGGGAGCTCGACCTGGAGGGCGCCGAGGCGGTGGAACAGGTCGCCGCGGAAGCGCTGGGCGGCGACCAGGGCCTCGAGCGGCTGGTGGGTGGCGGCGACGACCCGGACCTCGACCGCTTGCTCGCCCTCGCCGCCGACTGGGACGACGCGGCGGGTCTCTAACACGCGCAGGAGCTTGGCCTGCAGCGGGAGCGGGAGCTCGGCGACCTCGTCGAGGAAGAGGGTGCCGCCGCTGGCGCGGGCGAAGGCGCCGTGGTGGGCGCGCACGGCCCCGGTGAAGGCGCCGCGGACGTGGCCGAACAGCTCGCTCTCACACAGGCCCTCGGGGATGGCGCCGCAGTTGAGGGCGACGAAGGGGCCGGCGGCGCGGGGGCTGTGCTGGTGGAGGGCGCGGGCGGCGAGCTCCTTGCCGGTGCCGGTCTCGCCGCGGACGAGCACGGGTTGCGGGAGCGGGGCGAGGCGGAGGAGGGCCCGCTCGAGCGCGCAGAAGGCCGGGGAGGCGCCGACCATGCCGAGCGGGCCGGGCTGCGGGCGCGGGCGCGGGTGCTGGGCGACCACGCTGGCTCGCCAGCCGCCGAGCTGGACGTGGGCGCCGGGGCCGAGGTAGGCCCGGGCGACGCGGACGCCGTCGACGTAGGTGCCGTTGGTGGAGCCCTCGTCCTCGATCACGTGGCGGTCGCCGTCGGCGAAGATGCGGGCGTGGCGGGCGGAGGCGTAGCGGTCGGCGAGCTGGAGGTCGGCGAGCGGGCCGCTGCCGAGCAGCAGCGGGCGGCCGGGCTCGAGCGCGACGCGGCCGGCGGCGTGGACGAGGGCGAGGCGGCCGGGCGAGGCGGGGCCGGCGAGCTGGATGGTGGGGTCGCGGTCGATGCGGGGAGGCGAGGGCACGCGCGGTGGTCGTGCGTGCGCGCGCGACCGTTGCAGCTGCAGCGAAAAAACTCGCGGGTGAGTTCGGCGGTCGCGGCAGCAGCAGCGAGAGGGCTCGCGGGTGGGGTCGGCGGTCGTTGCAGCTGCAGCGAAGCGCGGGGTCAGGGGTCGGCGGGGCGGCGCCGCCGGGGCCGTAGCGCGAGGATCGCGGCGTCGGCGGCGGCGGGGGTCCTGCACCACACGGCGTGGTGGCCGGGGCCCTTCGACTCGAGGCCTGCCTCGCAGCCGATCACGGCGTCGCGGGCCCAGAACTCGTGGAGGTGGCGCAGGAAGTGTTGCGCGGTGCCCTCGGCGTGGGGGCCGAAGAAGTCCCAGGCGTAGATCGTGGTCATCGCGGCGCGATGGTCGGCGCGATCCGGCGCTTTGACAAGCTTCGCGGCGGGCTCCTATGCTGCGCGTATGGCATTGATTCGGCGGGTGGATGGGGTTGGCGGGGTGATCGCCGCGGTGTGGGTGGGGCTTTGCGTGGGCTGTGGTGACAGCGGCGGGGGCAGTGCGTCGCAGTCCGCCAGCGAGAGCCAGAGCGGCAGCGACGGGAGCACCGGGACGGGGACCGCCACGGCGCCGACCGGGTCGGACTCGATGAGCGCGAGCACCACCGGAGCCGAGGGCTCGATGAGCGAGAGCCTGAGCGGGACGACCGCGGCGGACGGCAGCATGAGCGAGAGCCTGAGCGGGACCAACGGCTCGGGGGTGGAGTCGGAGAGCGTTTCGGGGAGCACCAGCGGGACCACGGGGATGGTCAGCGGCGGCGGCGAGACGACCGGAACCACGGGCGAGCCGCCGGTGATCTGCGGCGACATCGAGAACGAGGCGGATTGCGTGCAGGCCGGGTGTCTGGCGTTCATCGGTCGCCTGTTCGTGACCAACGACGCGGATCTCTGCCTCGACCCGCCGAGCTTCCTGGGCTGCGGCGATCCGGCGCCGTGCGCGGCGGTCGAGACCTACGCGTGCAAGGGCATGAACAAGTATCAGCTGCCGAGCGCGTGCATCCCGGTCGGGTACATGAACTGCGCCAAGCCGCCGGACGCGGGCGGCGACGGCTGGCCTGACTGCAACTGATGCGGCGGCGTCCGGCTGTCCGCGTGGCGGCCTGGGCCAGCGGATGCGGCGGCGTGGCTGTCCGCGTCACGGGGAGGCGACAGGATGGTCACGGGAGGGCGGCCTCGGGTGTGTCACGGGGGGGTCGCGCTTCGGTGGCGGGCGGGCCATGGCCGTGGTGTATGATGCGCGCGCGCCCGAGCGGCGCGGGCCATGAACGGACTGATCCTCATCGTCGAAGACGAGCGCGACCTGGTGGCGACCCTCGAGTACGCGCTCGAGAAGGAGGGCTTCCGGACCCGCTCGGCGTACACGGGTCGGCAGGCGCTCGAGATCGCGGCGAGCGAGCCGGGGCCGGAGCTGGTGCTGCTGGATCTGATGCTGCCGGACATGTCGGGCACCCAGGTGTGTCAGGGGCTCCGCACCGGGGAGCGGACCAAGAACTTGCCGGTGATCATGATGACGGCCAAGTCGGAGGAGGTCGATCGCGTGGTCGGCTTCGAGGTCGGGGCCGACGACTATGTGGTCAAGCCGTTTAGCCTGCGCGAGCTGATGCTGCGCATCCGGGCGGTGCTGCGGCGCAAGGCGCCGAATGAGACCGCGGCGGTGCCGAGCAGCTACGGGCGCCTGCGCGTCGACATGGACGGGCATCGGGTGTGGGTCGACGACGCGGAGGTGGTGTTGACGGCGCTCGAGTTTCGCCTGCTGACGACGCTGATCGCGAGGCGCGGGCGGGTCCAGACCCGCGACGCGCTGCTGGGGGACGTGTGGGGGGTGCAGCCGGGGCTGACGACGCGCACGGTCGACACCCACGTCCGGCGCCTGCGCAAGAAGCTGGGCGAGGTGGCCGACTACGTGCAGACGCTGCGCGGGGTCGGGTACCGCTTCACGACCGATCTGCGCGAGCGCGAGGAGGATCTGTAGCGTGCCGCTGCGGATGGGCGTCCGCGGCAAGCTGTTCCTGGTCTCGGTCGCGCTGGTGCTGGCGGTGGTGTTCCTCGCCGGGGTCTACCTCGAGGGGCAGCTGGTCGAGTGGGCGCAGACGCGGGCGGAGGTGGAGCTGCAGGGGCACGCGCGGTTGGTGCGGGTGCTGCTCGAGCACCAGCAGGACGGCGACGACGACCTCGACGCGCTGGCCGATCGGGTGGCGGCGCCGATCGACGCGCGGGTGACGATCATCGGCGCCGACGGGCGGGTGCTCGGCGACTCGGAGTTCGCGGGCGCCGGGCTGCGCGGGCTGGAGCCGCACGGCGACCGACCGGAGGTGATCAGCGCGCTGCGTGACGGGCAGGGGGTGGCGCGGCGGACCTCGGCGTCGCTGACGACCGAGATGTTGTATGTGGCGCTGCCGTTCAAGCGGCCGGGCGAGGGGCTGGAGGGGGTGGTGCGGGTGGCCCGGCCGCTGCGCGAGGTCGACGCGGCGGTGCGCCGGCTGTGGTTGGCGTTCGCGGTGGCGGGGGTGTTCGCGATCGGCGGCGCGGTGCTGCTGAGCGCGCTGGCCTCGCACTACCTGTCGCGGACGCTGCGGGGGCTGGTGCAGGACGCGCGGCGGATGGTGGAGACGGGCGACAAGTCGAAGCTGCTGGTCGGCTCGCAGGACGAGATCGGCGGGCTCGCGGGGTCGCTGAATCGGATGGCGGACGAGCTCGAGGGGGCGGTGGCGACGCTGTCGGTCGAGCGCACGCGCTTCGAGGCGGTGCTGGAGAGCATGGACGAGGGGGTGCTGGCGCTGAACCAGCACCAGCAGCTGACGATGATCAACCGGGCGGCGCTGGGGCTGCTGAGCCTGTCGACCGAGCACGACGGCGACACCCTGGCGGAGCGCATCCCGATCCCGACGCTGCACGAGCTGGTGGTGCACGCGCTGGCGGGTCAGCCGGAGCGCCGCGAGTTCGAGACGCTGACCACGCCGCCGCGGCAGATCCTGGCCTCGGCGAGCCCGCTGCGGAACCTGCAGGGGGCGGTGGTGGTGCTGCACGACGTGACGGAGATCCGCCGGCTCGAGCGGATCCGCCGCGACTTCGTGGCCAACGTGTCGCACGAGCTGCGCACGCCGGTGAGCATCATCCGCCTGAACGCGGAGACGCTGCTGGACGGGGCGCTCGAGCGGCCGGAGGTGGCCCGCAAGTTCCTCGAGGCGCAGATGCGCAACGCCGACCGCCTGGCGGCGCTGGTCAGCGACCTGCTCGAGATCTCGCGCATCGAGGCGGGCACCTACGAGATCCACTGCGACTTCATCCGCGTCGCGCCGATCGTGGAGCGCATCGTCGACTCGGTGCAGCAGATCGCGGACGAGAAGCACATGACGGTCCGCTGCGAGGTGCCGCCGGACATCTCGGCCTGGGCCGACGCGGAGGCGCTCGAGCACGTGCTGCTGAACCTGGTCGACAACGCGGTGAAGTACACGCCGCCGGAGGGGAAGATCGCGGTGCGGGTGCGGGCGGAGGGTGAGCGGGTGCGGATCGAGGTCGAGGACAACGGGCCCGGCATCGAGCCGCGCCACCGGGCCCGCATCTTCGAGCGTTTCTACCGGGTCGACAAGGGTCGCTCGCGCGAGGTCGGCGGGACGGGGCTCGGCCTGGCGATCGTCAAGCACCTGGCCGAGGCGATGGACGGCAGCGTCGGGGTCGAGCCGGCGACGCCGCATGGGTCGATCTTCTGGGTCTTGCTCGGCGGGGCGGCCGAGCCGGAGTGAGCGAAACGATCGGTGGCGCGGAGGTCCGTGCGACGTCCTGCGCGCCGCCGATCGTTCACGGCCCAGGGTGTCGAGCTCTCAGGGGGCGTTGCAGTCGAAGGTGATGTCGACCTGGCCGGTGGACTTGTAGGCGGTGCAGGCGTCGCCGCACAGCTCGATGAACTTGCGGGTGTCGTCGGTGAAGTGCCAGCCGGACTCGCTGGCGCAGTCCTTGACCTCGGACTTGCCGTAGACGAGCGGGTCGCTGTTCGGCTCGGTCTGCGGGTCCTTGTCGGTCTCGACTTGCAGCTGCTTGACGTAGGTGTACTCGTCGAGGTCGACGTTGAGCTCGAAGGTGCAAGAGGTGATGGCCTCGCTGATCGCCTCGAGGGCGGCCTGGAGCTCCAGCTGGTTGCTGGCGTTGTAGAACTTCTCCGGGCCGGGGCGCGCCTGGCCGCCGAGCTCGGCGACCTCGTTGAGCTTGAGGAAGGTGTTGGTGGCGTCGGGGTTGCCGTCGGCGATGACGGGGCTGTCCTGGTCCTGGATGTCGATGCCGACGACGAAGGTGGGGATGCCGTCGGCGAGGGCGGCGGAGACGTTGGCGGGCAGCTGGATGTCGTACTCCTCGAAGCGCTGCTTGTTGTCGGCGGCGTCGCTGCGGCAGTTGGCGGCGCCGTCGGTGACGAGGACGATGTAGCGGAGGTCGTTCTCCGGGGTGAGCTGCAAGTCGCGCGGGAGGGCGTCGACGGCGGTCATGATGCCGGCGGCGGCCGGGGTGCCGCCGAGCAGGGAGGTGTCGCTGGCGCCGGGGATGGTGGCGAGGATCGTGGCGCTCTGGTCGGTGCCGACGGGGACCTCGGGGGCGGCGTTGACCGGGCAGGCGCCGACGTCGTAGCCCTTGGTGGCCTTGGTCGAGGGGAACAGGACGGCGCCGAAGTCCATGCGCGGCTCGAAGCCGGTGACGATGAAGTCGACGACGCTGTAGAGGCTGCTCCAGCGGGTGACCTCGGGGGTGGCGGGGGTCATGTTGGGGTCGCCGTCGACGAAGCCGTCGCCGTCAGCGTCGTCGCCGTCGGCGTCCCAGAAGCCGGTGCCCTTGGAGACCATCGAGCCGGACTTGTCGAGCACGAGCATGACGCGGGGGATCTTGACGTCGGCGACGATGTCGTCGGCGAGGCAGACGAAGTCGCCGGTGCTCGAGCCGGCGCTGGCGTCGTCGCCGGAGGTCGTGGGCGCGGGCTCGCCGGTGCTGGCGTCGCCGGTGGCGCCGGTGGTCTCGCTGGTGGGGAAGGAGTCGATGCCCCCGGTGCTCTGGCCGGCGGATTCGCTGGCGCCGTCGGTGTCGGCGGAGCCGCCGGGACAGGCGGCGAGGAGGAGGGCGAGGGTGGCGATGCGCTGCGAGGGAAGGAGACGCGACATGCCGGGGCAGTACCCGGGCCCGGAAAAACAATTGCGGCGAGATCAGGCGATCATTCGCTGGGGCAGCGCTGCTCGATCGTGAGCGCCCGGGTCGCGCGGAAGTCGGCGCAGGTGACGGGGCAGAGTTCGAGGGTGGTGGGGCTTTTGGGGTCGGGGTAGCGCCAGCCGTGGCCGCTGCTGCAGTCGGGCTGGGCGCGATGGTTGTGCTCGGCGATGCGGAGGACGAGGCGCTGCGGGTAGGCGGGGGCGGCGTCGAGGTGGACGCGGCAGTCGGCGAAGGCCGGGGGGATCGCGGCGAGGTCGGCGATCAGGGCGGCGGCGTCCTCGGGGCGGTAGAAGCGGGTGGCGCCGCTGCGCGGGCGGCCGCCGGCGTCGGCGAGGGCGTTGAAGGCCAGCTGCGGGTCGACCTCCTCGTACTTGGCGCCGGGGAAGGGGGCGACGCCGTCGCCGGGCTGGATGTCGATGCCGACGACGAACACGGGGACGCCGGCGGCGGCGAGCTCGGCGACGCGAGGGGTGAGCTCGTTGTCGAAGAGCTCGACGATGTCCTGGCTGGTGACGGCGGCGTCGCTGCAGTTGAGCGGGCGGTCGCTGATGAGGACGATCGCGTGCGGGCGCAGGTCGTCGGGGTCGGTGAGGGCGAAGCCGGCGAGGCTGAGGTCGAGGCCGGCGCGCAGGGCGTGCTCGCCGAGTCCGGGCGGGCTCTGCGGGAGCGACTCGTTGAGCAGCGGGCCCTGGTCGGGGCCGGGGAGGATCCGCGAGCGGGCGTCGGTGTCGCAGGGGTTCAGGTTGGTCTGCGGGCTGAGGGTGGGCACGACCTGGAGGCCGAGGTTGACGCGGTCGCCGAGCGCGGCGCCGATCTGGTCGACGAGGGTGAGGACCTGTTGCCAGCGGGTGGTGTTCGGGTCGTCGGCGAGCGACTTGCCCATCGACGCGGTGGAGGTGACGATGAGGGTGAGGTCGGGGGCGAAGGTCGGCAGGACCAGCGGGGTGGCGGGGCAGCGAAACTCGCCGCACAGGCCGCCCTCGGCGCAGCGCAGGTTGGGGCCGCAGTCGGCGTCGGCGCTGCAGGGTTCGCCCTGGAGGGCCTCGCCGGTGAAGCAGGCGAGGAGGCTGGCCGCGGCGAGGGAGCTCATGAACCCGATGCGGCGCCTGGGACGAGTGAGGCGCGCGACGGGAGCGATGCCAGTCATGCGAGCGAGGCCCGGGGGACGCATGCGATGCATCGTCGGGGAGGGTAGCGCTTTGCGGGGCGGGTCGCGGGGGGTATGGTCGAGGGGTGGTGGGGCTCTCGGGGTTGCTGCTGGCGTGGTCGCTGGCGTTGTCGCCGGGCGGCGGTGGGTCGGCGTCGCAGCCGGGCTGTCCGGGCTGGCCGCGCAGCGCGGCGAGCTCGGGGTGGTCGGTGCCGGAGGCGCTGGCGGGGCTGCTGGAGGCCGCGTGGGGCCCGGAGCTGCGCTGCGGGGTGGCGGCGGATCGGGTTGCGACGGTGTATCGCGCGTTGCTCGTCGATCCGCAGCGGCGGATCGAGGGCCTGCACGCGCTGCTCGGGGACGCGGTGAACCTGTACGTGGCGGCGCACCGGGAGACGCGCGAGCGGACGCTGATCTGCCGGGCCGACGAGTTGGTGCTGCGGCATCGCGACTACGTGCGCGGGATCGAGGCGACGACGGTGAGCTTCGAGCAGGCGATCGCGCGGGTGCGGACGCTGCTGCACGCGCACCTGCGCGAGTGGGAGTACTGCCCGACGATCGATCCGGGGATGGTGACGCTGGCGCGGCGTCAGGTCCTGCGCATGTCTGTCTCGGGGGACAGGTTGCTGCGGCCCGGGGAGCTGCTGGCGGCGACCCGCGATCGTCGGCCGCCGCGGCCGTCGGGGCGCCAGTGGCAGGCGGCGAAGCGCGGCGGGGTGGTGATGATGGCGGTGGGGTTGATGGTGCTCGGCGGTGGGATCGCGGTCGGGGCGGCGGAGCGGCTGCCGCGGCGCGACCTGCTGCAGGGCGGGCTGCTGGTCAGCGGGACGGCGCTGTTCGTCGGGGCCTTCCCGCTGATCATCGTCGCCGACCAGCGGGTGCGGGCGACGCTGGCGATCGGGGCAGGCGGGGCGGCGCTGCGCTTCTAGGCGGGCTGCCCGAAGGGACAGGTGTTGGGGCGGCGGTGGCGGGCTGTCTGAAGGGACAGGTCATGGCTTCGCGGTGGCGGGCTGTCTGCAGGGACAGGTCACGGCTGGGCGGCGGCGGTGCAGGCGGCGGCGGTGGCCTCGGCGCTGCTGCGGTCCTCGGCGAGCAGCTGGACGCGCTGGCGCGCCGAGAGGCACACGGGGGAGGCGGCGCGCAGGCGGGCTTGCAGGCCCTCGGGGCTGAAGTCGGCGTTCCACAGGCGGATCGTGCCGTCGTCGCCGGCGCTAGCGAGGACGGCGCCGTCGGGGCGGAAGGCGACGGCGCGCACGGGGGCGCTGTGGCCGGTGAGCACGGCCGGGTCGTCGCCGGCTCGCGGCCACACGCGGACGCTGCGGTCGTCGGCGCCGGTGGCCACGCGGGCGCCGTCGGGGCTGAAGGCGACGGCCCAGACCGGGCCGGTGTGACCGACCAGGATCTGCGGGTCGCCGCCGACGAGCGGCCACACGCGGGCGCGCTTGTCCCAGCTCGCGGTGGCCACGGCGGCGCCGTCGGGGCGGAAGGCGACGGCCGTGACGCCGCCGGAGTGGGGGCCGAGGATCCTCGATTCACCTGTCCCTTCGGACAGGTCGGTGGGCCACAGGCGGGCGCTGCGGTCGCTGGCGCCGGTGAGCAGGGTGCGGCCGTCGGGGCTCCAGGCGAGGGCGAGCAGGGTGCCCTCGTGGCCGCGCAGGGGGCGACGCTCACCTGTCCCCGGGGACAGCAGCCAGAGGGCGTCGGCGGTGGCGAGGGCGACGCGGGTGGTGCTGGGGTCGAGGCCGGCGGCGAGCAGCGCGGGGGTGGCGGGGGCGAGGGTCTGGCGGGTGACGGTGCCGCCGTCGGCGGGCCAGCGCAGGAGTATGCCGTCGTCGCGGATCGCGTGGAGCTCGGTGGCGGTGGCGGCGAGCCACAGCGGGGTCGGGCCGGGCTCGGCGAGCGGGCTGCTGCGGGCGGTGTCCGGGCGCCACAGGGCGACGGCGCCGTCGCTGCGGGCGGACAGCAGGCGCGCGCTGTCGGGCGACCACGCGAGCAGGGTGACGCGGCCGCCGGGGCGCAGGGCGGGCACGGCCTCGGCGGTGCCGCGGACCTGCCACACGCGCACGCTACCGTCGCGACCGGCGGTGACGACGTGGTCGCCGCCCTGGCTGAAGGCGGCGGCGCTGAGCTCCTCGGCGTGGCCGCGCAGGACGATCGGCGGGCGGCCGTCGGCTGGCCACACGCGGGCGCTGCCGTCCTGCGAGGCGGTGACGACGCGGTCGCCGTCGGGGCTCCACTGGGCGCTGTAGATCTTGCCGGTGTGGCCGCGCAGGAGCCTGTCCTTTTGGCCAGGTTGCAGCGACCACACGCGGGCGCTGCCGTCGAGCGAGGCGGACAGCAGGGCCCCGCCGTCGGGGCGGTAGGCGAGGGCGACGACCTCGCCGGTGTGGCCGCGGTGGACGATCGGGGCGGCGAGTGGTGGGGCGAGTGGTGGGGCGCCGTCGGTCAGCGGCCACTCGCGGACCTCGCCGTCCTGGCCGCCGGTGGCGACGCGGCGGCCGTCGGGGCGCAGCACGGCGAGGCGCACGGCGCCGGGGTGCTGCAGCACGCGCGGCGGGGCGTCGCCGGTCAGCGACCACACGCGGGCGCTGGCGTCGGCGCCGGCGGTGACGAGGCGATCGCCGCTGCGGTCGAACATGGCTGAAAGGACAGCTCCGGTGTGGCCGCGGAGCTCGCGGGGCGGGCGGTCGTCGGCGAGCGACCACAGGCGCACGCGGCCGTCGGCGCCGGCGGTGACGAGGCGCTGGCCGTCGCCGCTGAGGGCCATGGCCCGGAGCTCGCCGCCGTGGGCGATGCGGCGCGGGGTGCCGGCGGCGCCGACCAGGACCTCGCCGTCGGCGTCGCCGCTGGCCCAGGTGTCACCTGTCCCGAAGGCCAGGAACTTGACGGGGGCGGCGTGCTCGCGCAGCAGCGGCGCCTCGCCGCTGTCCCAGCGCCAGCGGGCGGCGAGGTGGTCGTCGCCGGCGCTGACGACGTGGCGGCCATCGGGGCTGAAGGCGGCCGCGTGCACGCTGCCGCGGTGGAGGCGGAGGACGGCGCGGCTGACGGGTTGCAGGAGGGTGGCGACGGCGGCGGGGATCCATCCGGGGGTCGCGGCGGGGTCCTCGGTCTCGCGCAGGAGCGCGAGCACGGTGGTGGGGTCGCCCTCGGCGGCGCCGAGGGACTGGGCCAGGCGGGTCGCGTCGCGGGCCCGGCGGGCCTCCTTCACGGCGCGGGTGGTCTGCAGCTCGGACTCGCGGCGGGCGGCGTCGGCGGCCTTGCGCTGCGACTCGGCGCGGGCGCGGGCGGCGTCGGCGGCGGTGCTCTCGTCCTCGGCCCGCTGACGCTCGGCGCTGGCGGCCTTGAGGGCGCGCCCCAGGTCGGCGAGGGCGGTCTCGGTGGCGGCGAGCTGCTTGCGGAGGTCCTGGTTGGCCTGGTCGCGCTGGGCCTCGGCGGCCTCCTGGTTGTCCTCGGCGAGCCGGCGCTGGCGCTCGGCGGCGGCCTCGGCCCGCTGGGCGACGCGGGCGACGTCGGCCTGCGAGCGGGCCAGCCAGGCGAAGCTTAGGACCAGGGCGGCGACGAGGCCGACGATCACGGCGAGGCGCAGCCGGGCGCGGCGCAGGCGGTCGGGATCGCGGCCGAGCTCATCGAGGAGCTCGTCCATGCTCGGCCAGCGGGCGGCGGGGTCGACGGCGAGGCCGCGCAGGACCACGCGGCGCAGCCAGGCGGGCACGCGGCTGTCCTCGGGGACAGGTCGGACGCGGCCTGCGAGCACGGCGTCGGCGAGCGCGGGCAGGCTGTCACCCGCGAAGGGGAGGGCGCCGTGGAGGCCCTCGTAGAGCGCGACGCAGAAGCTGAACTGGTCGCTGCGGGCGTCGGCGGGGCGGCCCTGGTGCTGCTCGGGCGACATGTACGCGGGGGTGCCGAGGATCGCCCCGGTGGCGGTGAGGGTGGCGTGCAGCGCGGCGGCGCCGACGATCGGCCTGTCCGAAGGGACAGCCGCGCTGGGCTCGTCGCTCTGGCGCACGAGGCCGAAGTCGACGACGCGGGCGCGGCCGTCGTCGCCGAGCAGCACGTTGGCGGGCTTGAAGTCGCGGTGGACCAGGCCGGCCTGGTGGGCGGCGGCGAGGCCGTGGCCGGCGGCGGTGAACACCTCGACGACCTCGGGCCAGGCGCGCGGGGCCAGGGCCAGCCAGGCGCGCAGGTCGACGCCCTTGACGAACTCCATGGCGATGTAGACCTGCGCGCCCCACAGGCCGGCCTCGTGCACGGCGACGACGTTGGGATGGGCGAGGCGGGCCATGGCCTGGGCCTCGCGCAGCAGGCGGGCCTGGCTGTCGGGTGAGCCGCTGCCCTTCAGGAGCTTGACGGCGACCCGGCGATCGAGCTGCTCGTCGTAGGCGCCGTAGACGACGCTCATGCCGCCGGCGCCGAGCGGCGAGAGCACGCGGAAGCGGCCGATCGTGACCGGCACGGCCTCGCTCGGGAACAGCTGGGCCTTGATGACGTCCTTGAGCAGCTGGCGGTGGTCGTCGCTGTCGACCGGCGCGGGCCTCGGCGACGGGTCCCGGCCGAGGTCCGGCTCGGTGTCGTCGCGGCTGTGCTGCTCGGGGGTCACACGGGCGGGCTCCGCGGGCTGTCGGCGCCCGCAAGCCTGGTCTACCATGCCGGCGCTCGATGCTCTGCACCTGCCACGCTGCGCCGCGCGCGGTCGCCCGGACCGGGTGGAGCGGCCGCTGGCGCGGGGGCCTGGCCGTGCTGGTGGCGCTGGCGCTGGCGCCGGGGGGAGCGCGCGCGAGCGAGGAGGTGGGGCCGGCGGTGCGGCTGTCCGCAGGGACAGGTGAGTTAGCGACGCCCGCGGGGGCGCCAGGACAGCTGTCCGTAGGGACAGGTACCGATGGGATGTCTGAAGGGACAGGTGAAGACACGAGCGAGGCGACGCGCTGGAGCGCGGAGGCGCAGCGGCGTCAGGCGCAGGGCGACCTGGACGGGGCGATCGTCGGCTGGCAGCGGGCGCTCGCCGTCCTTCCGGCGACGCAGGCGACAGCGCACCGGCGGGCCGGGCTGGCGCTGGCGATCGCGGGGGCTCACGCCGAGCTGGCGGCGCGCGGGGTGCCGGGACGGCTGCAGGTGGCGCTCGCGGTGCTCGACGCGTATCTCGCGGGGCTCGACCCGACCGACGACGAGCACCGCGTCGCGGTCGAGCAGCGGCGGGCCGAGCTGGCGACTCGGCTCGCCCCGCCGCCGCGCGAGCGGACGCCGGTCACGTCGACCACGCCGACGCCAGGGCGTCGTCCTGATCGCCGGCTGATGATCGCGGGCGGGGGGGCGATCGGGCTGGCCGGGATCGGGGTCGCCACGCTCGCGGCCAGCCTGGTGGCGGGGCGACGGGCGGATGAGGCGCTCGCCGCCGCTGTGGCGCGACCCGGTGACGATCCGCAGCGCGAGCCGGACAAGCAGGACGCGCTCGCCCGCGGGTTGCGGGCCGACCGCCTGGCGATCGCCAGCGCAGCGGTCGGCGGGGTGATGCTGGTGCTCGGGGTGACGCTGCTCGTGGTCGGGGCGACCCGCCGGGTGCAGCGCAGCGCCTGGACCCCGCAGCGGGCTGCGGGCGGGCTGCGCTGGAGGTTCTAGACAGGCTGTCCCCGGGGGCAGTCGACCTGTCCCCGGGGCAGGTCGACTGGCGATCGCCGCGGCTGTGGACATGTCCCCGGGGACATGTTGACATGTCCCGAGGGACAGCCGCTCAGGTCGCCGGGCGGTCGCTGCGGCCGGCGACCTGGGCGCGGACCGAGCTGGCCCAGGCGTCGAGGTTGGCGAGGGTGTCGTGGAGCTCGGCGGGGCTGCGGGCGACGCGGGCGAGGGCCTGCTCGAGCAGCTGCTTGGCGCGGCGCAGGCGGGTCCGGATCGTGCCCTCGGGGACGCCCTGGATCTCGGCCATCTCGCGGGCGCCGAGCTTCTCCCAGAAGTACAGCTCGAGCGTGACCTGGTGCTCGAGGGGGATCTGGCGCAGCGCCTGCAGCAGCGCCTGCTCCTCGCCGCGGCGGGCCAGCAGGGCGGTGGCGCTGGGTCGCAGGTCGTGGACCGAGGTGACGCCGAAGTCGAGGGGGCTGCGCGAGCGGCTGCGGAAGTGCTTGTAGAGCACGTTGTGGGCCACGGCGAACAGGTAGGTGCGAAAGCTCGAGTCGCCGCGCACGCGCTCGCGCGACTCGAGGCAGCCGAGGAAGGTCTTCTGGATCAGGTCGGGGGCGTCGACGTCGACCTTGTTGCGGAAGAAGCGGGCGATGGCGTCGTAGTGGCGCTCGAACAGCTCGGCGCCGGCGCGGGCATCACCCGCGCGCCAGGCGGCGAACTTCGCCTCGTCGCTGTCCTCCATCGCCGGCGAGGATACACCACGCGGCGGCGGCGTGGACGGCGTTCCGGCGGGTGCTGGCGCTCATTCGCCGTAGCGCAGCGCTCGCTGGTGGAAGGCCTCGCGCCCGCCCTCCATCAGGCGGACGATGTGCTGCTTGACGGCCTCGACGTCGCCCTGGGCGATGACCTTGCTGTGGCGGCCGTCGGCCTCGAGCACGACCACCTGCCCGGCCTCGCCGAGCACCGGGAGGTTCGGGTTGTGGGTGATGAGCACGAGCTGGCGCTTGCCGCGGATCGCCTTGAGCTGGGGGATGACGGCGTCGGAGATGAAGCTGTTGTCGAGGTTGTCCTCGGGCTGGTCGATGAGCAGCGGGGCCTCGCTGTCCATCAGCAAGATCGGCAGGATCGCCGAGCTCTTCTGGCCGGTGGAGAGGCGGTCGGCGCTGCGCCACTCGCCGTGGACCTGCAGCTCGATGCGCGGGACGTCCTCGAGGTCGAGCACGTCGAGCTCGAAGCGGCGCTCGGGCTGCTCGCGCAGGGCCCGGATCAGGGTCTCGGCGAACTCGGGGTTGAGGTCGGCGCTGGCGGCCAGGGCGGCGGCGTCCTCGCGATCGGCGAGGGCGCCGAGCTTGTCGGGCGCGAGCGCCGCGGTGAGCCGCTCGATCGGCGCGGTGTACTGCTTGCCCGAGCGCCGCATCAGACCGGCGAGGAACTCGCGGTAGGGCGTGAGCTCGGCGTCGCGGGCGACGATGACGCGGACCTTGCCGCCGAGGCGATCGCTGACCTGCTCGGCGATCGCGGCGCGGCGGTCCGAGCGGTCGCGGCGGGTCTGCGCGAAGTCCTGGCGCAGGCGAGTGCGGGCCGCCCGCGCCTCGGCGAGCGCCGTCTCGAGCTCGACGACCTCGAGCTTGCTGGCGCCGAGGCGGGCGACCTCGCGGGCGGCCTCGTCGCGGGCCGCCAGGCGGGCGCTGCTCTGCTCGGCGCGGGCGGTGAGCGCGGCGTACTCGGCGTCCTGCGGGCGGTGGGCGGCGGCCAGCTGCTCGCTGGCGCTGGCGAGGGCCCGCTCGACGCCACCGAGGCGCTCGAGCGGCGAGGACAGCAGCACCTCGAGCTCGGTCTGCTTGCGCACGAGCTCGCGCGAGAGGTCGGCGAAGACCTTGCCGTTCGGACCGGCGAACAGCGGATCGGGGAGCAGGCCGCCGAGGCCGCGGATCTGGGCCGGGACGGCCTCGCCGAGGCTGTGGCGCAGACGGGCGACGGCCTCGTGCGCGCGCACGAGTGCGGCCTTCTCCTGCTCGCGCAGGGCCTTGTGATCGGCGGCGGCCTTGAAGGCGGGTGAGGCCTCGCCGCCGAGCGCCACCGTGGCCGCGGCGAGCTTGCTCTCCCAGCTCGAGAGGTCGACCAGGTTGCGGGTGGCGCCCGCGATCCGGACCTGCAGCTGGACGATGCGCTGGGCGTTCTCCCGCAGCAGCGAGGTGGTCTGGGCCATGCGCGCCTCGAGGGTCTGCAGCGACTGGCTCGAGAGGCGGTCGATGAGCTCGCGCTGGGCCGCGGGGTTCTGGGCGATGTCCTCGATCTGGTTGTGGCTGAAGATCGCGGCGTCGACGAGCACGCTCGAGCCGAGCATCTCGGCCTTGAGCTGCTTGCCGGCGGCGTCGGTGATCACCGGCGGCTCGTGGGCGGTGCGGCGGATGTTGTAGACGAGGCCCTCCTGGCTCTCGAACTCGAGTTCGATGCAGCCGCTGGCGCCGAGGTTGGCCGCCAGCAGCCCGCGCAGGCGCTCGTCGGCCTGCTTGCTGCCGGGGCCGGTGGCCTTCGGGGCGCGGTCGAGGGCGTGGCGGATGAACTCGAGGACGGTCGTCTTGCCGCTGCCGCGGCCGCCGATGACGCAGCACAGGCCGTCGACGAAGGAGATGTCGAGCTTGTCGAGAAAGCCGCCGTAGACGCGAAGACGTCGAAGCTTGTGATGACCCACGTGAACCTCCGGGGACCCGGCGAGCGCCGGTCCGGCATCACCTTAGGCGGCGCGCGCGGATCCGTCCAGGGGGCAATTGGCGCGTGATCTGAAGCAGATAAGGCGGGTTCGGCGGCCCGCGAGCCAGGTCCGGCCAGGGCCTGCCGGCGCTAGGTGGATTCGCGGGCCTGGAGGGTCGCGTTCAGGGCGGCGATGGTGGCCCGGAGCTCATCGATGGTGGCGTCGCGGGCCTGGATGGTGGCTTCGCGGGCCTGGAGGACGGCGCTGGCCTGCTCACGCAGCTGGGCCTGGGCCCGCAGCTGGGCTTCCAGCGCCAGGGCCCGCTCCTCGGTTGTGGGGACGAGCTCGCGGCCGGCGGGGTCGCGGGCGATGCGGAGGCGGGCGCCGCCGGGCTCGCGCTGGACCACGAGCCAGGCGTCGAGCTCGCGGCTGTGAACCGGGGCGTCGCCGGCGGCGAGGCGGACCAGGGCGCCGTCAGGGTTGCGACGAAACAGCTGGAGCGCGACCCGACCTCGGCGCCGGCCGGCCTCCGGGTCGAACACGACGAGCTCACGGGTGCCGAGTTGCTCGTACTTGCGGGGCGCGTGGACGTAGTCCTTGGCCCAGTCCTCGGACACGACCTCGACGGCGAAGCGCGGCGCGGCCTGTCCCGGGAGCCAGGTCCGCCACATGCCGGGGTAGGGCTGGGCCGGCGGGTCGTCGAGGAGGTACACGTCCGGCGAGATGCGGACCAGCGGCTCGTGCTCGACCCAGGCGAAGAACTGGTCGCCGGCGACGAGGGTGCGGGCCCAGCCGCGCTCGCGGGCCAGCTCGCGCAGCGCCGACAGCAGCGTGCGCACGGTGATGCCCTGTTCGGTGCCCTCGCCCACGTCGTCTTCGTCTCGCAGGTACCACGCGGCCCAGCCGCCCTCGGGCGGGCGCAGGCGCGGCGAGTTGTCGACCACACGGGGATGATCGTTGCAGGCCTGGGACAGGTGCATGCGCGCGAAGGTAGCACGCCGCAGGGAGGGCGGGCGGCTTGGCGGGGTGCGGAGGTCGCGTTAGGCTGCCGGCTGTGCGACGCAGTCTGTGGCTCTCGGGTGCTCTGTGCGTGCTGGCGTGCGAGCTGCAGACCCGCGAGCCCTCGCCCGCGAGCGTGCCGGCCCGCGTGGTCACGGCGCCCAGCGCGGGCTCGCCGATCGACCCGGCCGTGTTCGCGGCGGCGGTGCGAGCCGGGGTCCGTCAGCCCGACCCCAACCAGGGCTTGTACGAGGTCGACGCCTTCCTCGTCGCGCTGGCCGTGGAGGACCTCGCGTCCGGTCGCCCCAGCCTGAACCTGAGCCCCACGCCCGCGGGCGGGCCGATCGGCTACGCGATCAGCGGGGTGCGCGAGGGCTCGGTGTACGCGGCGCTCGGGCTGCTGGACGGCGACGTGATCGAGGCGATCAACGGCGCCCCGCTCGACGCGCCCGAGCGCGGGCTCGCGGCGCTGGCGGGCAGCGAGCGCGGGGTCCAGCTGCAGATCAGTCGCGCCGGCGTGGGCATGACCCGCGAGCTGCGGATCGTCGGCGGGCTCGCGTGGTCGCAGGTGCTCGCGCGCCTCGACGCGAGCGGCCAGGGCGGGGTCGCCCCACCGGCGCCGAGGCCGGGCTTCGAGCTACCTGTCCTCGAGGACATGCCGGTCGCGCCCGCGGGCAAGGGCGATCCGCCGGTGGTAGCGAGCTCGCGGCGCCCGGGCGACGCGGCCTACCGGCCATCCACCGGCGCGAGCCCGTCGTCGCCAGCGTCGTCGCCAGCGTCGTCGTCAGGGTCCCCCGGCGCCGTGCAGTGCGCCGGCGACGGATCTTGCACGGTGGCCCGCCGCGACTTCGACGCGATGGTGGCCGACCCCGACCAGCTCGCGCGCCAGGTCCAGGTGACGCCGTCCGGCGCCGGCTACCGCCTGCTGGGCATCCGCGCCGGCAGTCAGGTCAGTCAGCTCGGGTTTCGCAACGGCGACGTGCTGCTGTCGGTCAACGGCACGCGCCTCGACGATCAGCTCGGCCTCCTCGGCCTCTACGCCGGCCTCGACAGCACGCGCAGCTACAACATCAGCTATCAGCGCGGCGGCGTGAAGCACTCGCGGACGATCCGCCTGCGCGACTGACGACTCACTCGCGCTGACCCTCATCCTTGTAGTGCCGGCGCAGCGCGCGTTGGGTCCGCTTGTCGGCTTGCCGCGAACGGACCCGGCCGAGCACGTCGCGTTCGCGCACCAGCTGCTCCTGCTCGCGCTGCAGCTTGGCGAAGCTGGCCGCGCGCTCGGGCGGCAGGCTGCCGTCGGCGACCGCCGCCTCGACCGCGCAGCCCGGCGCGCCCGCGTGGCTGCAGTCGCGGAAGCGGCAGCGTTCGGCCAGCGCCGAGACATCGGCGAAGGCGCCCTGCAGGCCCTCGTCGCTGCGCCACAGGCCGAGCTCACGCATGCCCGGCGTATCGATCACGAGGCCCCCCTGCGGCAGCACGAGCAGCTCGCGGTGCGTCGTGGTGTGCCGGCCCTTGCCGTCGTCGCGGACCGCGTTGACCGCCTGGCGATCGTGCCCGAGCCAGCGGTTGATCAGCGTCGACTTGCCGACCCCGGAGGCGCCGATCAACGCCGAAGTGCGCGGGGTGCTGGTGTAGATGTCGAGCTCGCCGAGGCCGACCCCGCTGACGCTGCTGATCACGTGCACGGGGATCGCGGCGCCGTCGCGGTCCGTGTGGGCGCCGAGGGTCGCGCGCGCGGCCGCGGGATCGCCACACAGGTCGGCCTTGGTCAGCACCACCGCCGCGCTCGCGCCGCTCTCGAGGGCGATCGTCAGCAGCCGCTCGATGCGGCGCAGGTTCAGCGGCTGGTCGAGCGGGCACACCAGGAACACAGTGTCGACGTTGGCGGCGACCATCTGCTCGCTGGCCCCGCGTCCGGCGGCGCGGCGCGACAGCTTGGTGTGCCGCGGCAGGACCTCGTGGATCGTCGCGGTCGGGCGCTCGCCGGCGACGGTGACCGCGACCCAGTCGCCCACCGCCGGGCCGGCCGCGGGGTCCTGCGCGACCGCCCGGCGCAGGCGGCCCGAGGTGTCGGCGCGCAGCTCGACCAGCGCGTCCGCGTCGCCGCCGAGCTGCGCCCCGCTGCTGATCAGCACGTGTCCGCCGCGGTGCTGCGCCGCGACCCGGGCCAGGCGCATGCCGGCCGCCCGCGCCGCGACGAAGGCCGCGGCGATCGCCGGCGTGAGCCCGAGCCGCTGCAGGACGTCGTCCACGGCCGTCACCATAGCCCGCGCAGCGGAGCACCGGTGAGCGCTGCGCGCGGGAGCAGGCTCACCCGGGCCGCGACTTCGGGCCGAGGTTGACGATCACCTTCTTCGAGCCGGTGTGCACCACCGGCTTCGGATCGGCGAAGCGACGCACGCAGGCGAGGCCGCCCGCGAAGGGCAGGGCGCTCTCGTAGAGCGGCTCGACGACGCGGCGCCCGCTGCGGTCGATGTAACCCCAGCGGTGGTTGATCCGCACCGCCGCGAGGCCCTCGCTGAAGGGCAGGGCGGTGTCGAAGCTCGGCTCGATCACCAGCTTCCCCTTGGTGTCGATGAAGCCGGTCCGGGTCCCCAGCACCACGGGCGCCAGCTCCTCCGCGAAGGCCCCGCCGCGGATGAAGCGCGGCTCGATCACCATCGTGCCGCTGCGGTCGCAGTAGCCGGTCAGCGCGTCGACGGCGACCGCCGCCAGCCCGCCGTGGAACTCGCCCGCGACGCTGAACTGCGGCTGGATCACGAACTCCATGTTGGTCCCGAGGTAGCCGTACAGGTCGTCCTGCTGGGCCGCCGCCAGGCCCTCGCTGAACTCGCCGGCGAAGTCGTGGGTCGGCGGCAGCGCGACCGCGCCGTGGCGGTCGACGTAGCCCCAGGCCGGCACGCCGATGCGGCTGAGCGCGCGGTACGGGGCGAAGCCGCCGGCGAAGCGCCCGACCTGGCTGGCGTGCGGCGGGTCGGCGAAGAAGCGGCCGCTCTTGTCGATGAAGCCGCCGTGCCCGCCGCGGTGCACGTGGGCCAGGCCGTCGGCGAAGTTGCCGGCCGAGACGAACTGCGGCGGGATCACCATGACCCCCTTCACGTCGATGTAGCCCCAACCCTCGGCCACCTTGACCGCCGCCAGCCCCTCCGAGAAGCCGAGCGTGAGCAGGAACGCCGCCGGGATCACCAGCTCGCCGCTCGGGCGCACGAAGCCCATCTTGTCGTCGACGCGGACCGGCAGCAGCCCGCTGCTAAACGGCATCGTGAAGCGCTGGTTCGACACCGGCAGCAGCTCGCCGCGGCGGTCGATCAGCGCGAAGGCCCCGGGATCACCGTGCGGGTTGACGTAGGGGAAGTCGACCTGCCGCAGCAGCGCCGCGATCACCTGCTCCGCGCTCTCGTCGTTGAGGATCCCGAGCTGGACGCGGGCGACGATCAGGTCGAGCAGCTTGACCATCTCCTTGATGCCCGTCGGCGCCGCGCCGAGCAGCGTGCCCGACTCGTGGTTGACCCGCAGCGTGCACCGCGAGCGCTTCTTCGGCCCCTCGTGCACCTCGATCTCGTGCTGGTAGTCGGCCATCGCGTCGCCGTGCACGCCGGTCACGCTCTTGAAGCTGTACTGCTCGAGCCGACCGACCAGCTCGGCGAACAGCCCCGCTGGCAGCGTGCCGGTCGCCTCGCGTCCGTGTCCGGCCCAGCGCGCCTGACCGGTGAGCTCGAGCGTGAGGGTGTCGACCTCGCTCGAGGTCCGCGGGTTGACGCGGTACACGATCTGCGTGGCGCGGCTGAGGGTCCCGTTCATGGCTGCTCCGATGAGGGCCGCGTGACTATACCCCTGTCCCCGCGTCCAGCGGGCCGGCGAATCTCGTGAGTCTCCCGTGATCCCGCGTGATCCCCCGGGCCCGGCCGGCACACCCAACGTGCCCCGTCAGCGCCCCGCCAGCGCCCCCGCGGCCTACGTGCGCAGGCGCGCACGCCCGCGGATTCTCGCGGCGACTCGGGCCTTCACAGCGGACCACCGAGCTTGGCCGCGCCGCTCGCCAGGTCCGGCTCGGGCTCGTCGTCGCGGTCGAGCACGCGACGGATCTTGCGCGCCCAGCCCTCGAGGTCGGTGATCGTCGCCTGCAGCTCGGCCGGCGTCTGGGCCAGCCGCGCCAGCTGGACCCGCAGCTGCTCCTTGCCGAGGCGCAGGCGCCCGCGCACCGTGCCCTCGGGGATCGACAGCAGCTCGGCTATTTCGCGCCCGGAGAGCTCCTCGAAGATGTTGAGCTCGATCGCGATCTGATAATCCAGCGGGATCTCCCGCAGCGCGAGCACCAGCAGCTGCGCCTCGCGTCGACGCATGATCACCGAGCTCATCGTCGACGGCGTCACGTCCTTCGCACACACCACCCCGAAGTCGATCGCCTCCCCCTGACGCTTGTGCTTCTGGCGGATGTAGTTGCGCAGCACGTTCAACGCGATCGCAAACACGTAGCGACGAAAGCTGGTGTCACCGCGAAACCCATCGCGCGCGCGCGTGCAGCCGAGGAAGGTCTCGCTGACCAGCTCCGCCGCATCGTCGGCGCAAGAGACCTTGTTGCGAAAGAAGCGGCTCACCGCGCCGAAATGCCGCTGCACCAGCCGCCCCCCTGCGAGGCGATCCCCCGCGCGCCACGCGGTCAACAGCGTCCAGTCATCCTCCGGCAGATCCATCGCTCCAGCATACAGCGCCTCGCACCACCCGCATCACGCACGCATCTTCGCCGCGACTGTATCGAGAGTGATCCGTGTTACGAAAATTTCACCACACTTCTTGTTTGTTCGATATGTAGTGCCACGACGAACCCGGTGATGGCCGTCGCGAAATTGCTATGGTCCGGCTCTGGTGATCGGCTCGGCGGAGGCACAGATACACGGCGACCTCGAGGCGCGCCGCATGTACGCGAAGGTCACCGAACGCCTGTTCGGCGAGCCCAGCGCGCCGGTGCGGATCGGCCGCTATCGCGTCGAGGGCCGGCTCGGCGCGGGCGCCATGGGCGTGGTCTATGCCGCCGTCGACGAGCGCCTCGGCCGCAGGCTGGCGATCAAGCTGCTCCACGAGTCCTTCGCCGGCGACCCCACCGGCCGCGCTCGCCTCCTGCGCGAGGCCCAGGCCATGGCCCGCCTGCGCCACGACAACGTGGTCCTCGTCTACGACGTCGGCACCCACGCCAGCCACTCCAGCCACGGCGGCGGCGGCGACGAGCAGGTCTTCATCGCCATGGAATTGGTCGAGGGCCGCACCCTCGATCGCTGGCTGCGCGAGGCGCCCCGCAGCCCCGACGCCGTGCTCGCCTGCTTCCTGCAGGCCGGCCGCGCCCTCGCGGCCGCCCACCGCGCTGGCGTGCTCCACCGCGACTTCAAGCCCGAGAACGTGCTCGTCGACCCCGCCGGCCGCGTCCGCGTCCTCGACTTCGGCCTCGCCCGCGCCCTCAGCGACGCCGACACCCACCCCGACGACCACCTCGCCGACTCACTGGCCAATTCGCTGGCCAATTCGCTCGCAACCCCCCTGACCCGCACCGGCAGCGTCCTCGGCACCCCCGCATACATGGCCCCGGAGCAGCTCCGCGGCGCGCCCACCGACGCCCGCGCCGACCAGTTCAGCTTCTGTGTCGCCCTCTACGAGGCGCTCTACGACCACCGCCCTTTCGCCGCGGTCGCCCGCTTCGCCCCGGTCGCGGTCACACATGTCCCGAAGGACAGCCGCGTCCCCGCCGGGCTCCGCCGCGTCCTCTTGCGTGGCCTCGCCGAGGCGCCGGGCGATCGCTGGCCCGACATGGACGCCCTGCTCGCCGCCCTCGGCCCGCCGCTGCCGCGCCCGGCTGGCCCGCAGCGGGCCCTCGCCCTCGCCACCCTGCTCGTGGCGCTCGGCGCATTCCTCGGGGCCTGGGCCGGCGCATCGCTGCGGCAGCCCGCGGGAGGCCAGGGCGGCCTCGATCTCGGATCTCTGGTCCACCGCGCCAGTGAGCCCTGCGCCCCGATCGCCGCAGCGCCCGCGGCCGAGCCCCCGATCGGCCCGCGTGAGCAGCACCTGCGCCGCGCCGCCGAATTCCAGGCCCTCCTCCCCACCGACCCCAGCGCCGCCGCTCTGCTCCTGCGCGAGCTCCCGGACACCAGCGAGGGCCTCGCCGCGATGCGCCGGCAGGCCCTCGCGCACCCGCTCACCCGCGACCGCGTCCGCGTCGACGACCTGCACGCGCTGTGGTTCACCCCCGCCGGCGACCTGTGGATCGCCGACGCCAGCGGCACCCGCCGCCTCGACCCCGACGGCCAGCTGCACCGCGAACCCGGCGATCGCCCGGCTCTCGGGGGTCCCCATGTCACCCTCGATGCCAGCCGCAATCCCGACGTTGGCCCCGGTGCCACCCTCCATGGTCGCGCTGTTGACCCCGATTCTGGCGTCGATCGCTGGCCCGCCCCCGACGGCGGCCCGCTGCTGCGCCGCGAGCTCGATCGCCTGTATCTCGGCCGCCACCGCCTGCGCGAGCACGACGGTGAGCTCACCGCGATCGCGTGGCGCCCCGACGGTCGGCTCGTCGCCGTCGCCGGCGCGCAGCTCCTCGTGTGGGATCGCCGCGGCGAGCTGCGTCGCAGCTTCCCTGGTCATGAGGGCGCGGTCCGATCGCTGCGCTGGAGCCCCGAGGGCGACCGCCTGCTCGTCGGCGGCGACGATGGCCAGGTCCGCATCCTGCAGGTGACTGGCCCGGCGCTGTCTGGCCCCGCGTCGCAGACCCAGGTCCTGCGCGGCCACACGGCCGCGATCACCGGCCTCGCCTGGCACCCAGGCGGCGATCTAGTCGCCACCGCCGCGGCTGACGACAGCGTGCGCGTGTGGTCTCTGGTGCCAGCGGCGAGCGTCCGCCTCGACCACCCCGGACCCGTGCAAGCCATCGCCTGGCGGCCCAACAGCGCCCAGCTGGCGACCGCCTGCGACGACGGCGAGGTCCGGGTGTTCCAGCGCGACGGCCTCGCCCCGCCGCAGATCCTCGCGCACCCCGGCAGCGTCCGCGCGATCGCCTGGAGCCCCGACGGCGAGCGCCTCGCCAGCGGCGCCAGCAGCAGCGTGCGGGTCTGGAGCCGCGACGGCAGCATGCACGAATTGCCCGTCGGCGGCGCCGTCATCGCTGTCACATGGACCCCTGCGGGCGATCTGCTGGCCGCCAGCATCGACGATCGCCTGCTGTTCTGGGCGCGCGCCGAGGGCCCCGCGCGCCCGGTCGAGGCGCCGCGCGTCAGCCTCAGCGAGCTCGCCGTGCGACCGGTCGTCGGCCCGGGCGTCGGCTCAGGTGGCGGCTCGGTCGTCGGCTCGGGCGTCGGCTCGGGCGTCGGCTCGGGCGTCGGCTCGGGCGTCGGCTCGGGCGTCGGCTCGGGCGGCGGCCCGCTCGAGCTGGCCAGCGACGCCAGCGGCAGCCCCGCCCGCCGCTGGCTCCTCGACCTGTCCCAAGGGACACCCACCTTCCGCGAGGCCGGCCGCCTCGGCGAGGTCGAGGGCCTCGCCTGGTGTGACGACGGCCGGCTCGCCCTGGCCCGCGCCGACCGCCGCATCGATCTGTGGGTCCCCGCGGGCGCCGATCAGCTCCGTCGCACCGACGCCCCGATCCTCAGCGTCGCCTGCGGGCCGGACCTCGTGGCCGGCCTCGCCGACGGTCGCATCCGCGGCTGGTCGCACCAGGGTAGCGACCTCGACACCCGCAGCGGCCACCATCACGCCGTCGACGTCCTCGCCTTCAGCCCCGACGGCGAGACCCTCGCCAGCGCCGACGGTGCCGGCCACCTCTACCTCTGGCCGTGGTCCGACGCCGCGATCGCCGATCGACTGCGCGCCGCGATCCACCTGTGATCACCCTCGATCGCCGCGACAATTTATTTCTCGACCCACGTGATCGATCGCCGGCGCCCCGTTACTTGAGACCACGACCCGCCCTCCGCTCCGCGGCGGATCGCCCACGTTGACCTGGCCTTTCGGCCAGCCAAGAAATCCACCCCGAACCGCGCCTCCACGGCCTGTCGCCAGGTCTCGAGCTCACCCTCGATTCCAGGCCACGAAGCGCGCCGAAAGAAGAACCGCCATGCCGCTCGCCGCCCGGGGTTCCCCGCATCGGGGACTCCTGTCTCTCGGGACATGTCTCGCGCTGGCCCTGCCCGCGCCCGCCTCCGCAGATCCCTCGCCCCTGCCCGACTGGGGCGTGGCCGAAAAACCAAAGGCCGCAGCGCCAGCTCCGGCGCCCGCACCAACGCCCGCAGCCGAAGCGCCAGCCGCACCCCCGGCAGCACCCGCGGCCGCAGCACCACCGCCTGCCGCCGCCGACGACGACATCGTCCTCACCGATTCGGAGCCCGCCCCGGCCCGCTCGCGCAAGGCCCGAAACGCCGCGAAGGTCGCCCGGGCCGCGCGCAGCAAGCCGCGCAGCAAGGCCGTGAAGGCCGCCCTCGCGCGCGCCGCCTCCGAGCGCGCACCGATCCAGGACCACGCGAACAAGCTCGTCGATGCCGGCAAGCCCGACGAGGCGCTCCAGAGCCTCTTGGTCGGCGCCGAGGCCTACCACGACCCCGTCCTCTACCTCGCCGCCGCCGAGGCCACCCTCGCACGCGGCGACCGCAAGGGCCGGGCCGGCGTCGCCGACGACGACCGCTGCATCGAGCACGTGCGCACCGCCCAGACCCTCCTGCAGGGCGCCTCCGCCGAGGCCCCGCGCGTCGACCCCGAGGAGCACCCCGCGCTCATCGCCTGGGGCGACGACCTCATCAAGAAGGCCGAGCGCCACAAGCAGCGCATGTCGGCCCGCCGCAGCGGCCACGCCGAGATCGCCGCCGGGGCCGTGCTCACCACCGCGGGCCTCGCCAGCGTCGGCGTCATGTCCCGCGGCCTCTACCTCAACGCCGTCTCCGAGCGCGAGCTCGACAAGGGCGCCGGCCGCCCCGACGAGGAGCTCGCCCCGCTGCACGACCAGCAGCGCCGCGCCGAGACCATGATCGCCGCCGGCGCGATCGCTGGCGCCGTCGGCCTCGCCCTCGGCATCGCCCTCGTGGCGATCGGCGCGCGCGACCTCAAGGCCACCCGCCGCGAAAAACTGGCGACGCGACTGCGCATCGCCCCGACCTTCGGCGGCCTCGTGATCGCCGGTTGCTTCTGACACCGATTTTCCATTGCGACCCAGGGAGTACTTCAGCATGCGCACCAGCTTCATCCACATCTCCGCCGCCGCCGTCATCAGCCTGTCCCTCGGGGCATGTTCTCCCGTGGTCCTGCCGGAGGACACCGACTCCGGCAGCTCCGGCACCGACAGCGCCAGCAGCGGCGGCAGCTCCGACGCCGAGACCGACAGCGCCACCGGCGGCGGCGAGGGCGGCAACGAGGGCACCGTCCCGGCCGCCTGCGTCGACCTCGTCCCGCGCGTCAAGGGCATCCTCGAGACCAACTGCGCCAAGTGTCACGGGGCCGGCAGCGCCGCCCAGGGCGGCATCAACTACATCCTCGACCTCAACGAGCTCATCGTCCAGAACAAGGTCACCCCGGGCGACTCCGCGGCCTCGCGGATCTACGCCCGCATGACCTCGGCGATGACCCCGATGCCGCCGCCCACCGAGATGCAGCGGCCGAACCCGACCGACATCGAGATCGTCGGCAAGTGGATCGACGAGTGCGCCGGCGTCCAGAGCTGCGCCGACCAGCCCTTCATCCCGCGCGAGCAGATGCTGCAGGCGATCAACCAGGACCTCGGCACCATCGCCCTCCAGACCCAGCCCTTCACCCGCTACTTCAGCTTCGTCGACCTCTACAACGCCGGCTGGTGCGACGCCGAGATCGACCTGTTCCGCGAGGCCCTCTCGAAGCTGGTCAACAGCCTGTCGCGCAACACCGAGATCATCGCCCCGGTGGCGATCGACAAGCAGCGCCTCATCTTCCGCGTCGACATCGGCGACTACGCCTGGGAGGAGGTGCCCGGCAAGCAGTTTCGCCTGAGCGAGCCCTCGTTCTACTTCCCCGACGACGAGCCCGGCCGGGCCTTCCGCGATGTGTGGGAGATGATGGCCGACCAGAACCCCTACACCGTCGAGTACATCGGCGACGTAGCGATCAACATCAAGAAGACCACCGGCACCAACTTCCCGGTGCTCCCCGGCGCCGCCTTCATCGACGCCACCTCGCGCTCGCCGCTCTACTACGACATCCTCGGGATCCCCAAGCGCAGCGTCTTCCTGCCCGGAACGAAGGACGACTGCACCCCGGAGACCTGCCTCGAGTCCCAGCTCGGCATCCGGGTCCTCGACAACATCGAGAAGGAGATCCTCGAGGACAACAACATCGTCGGCCGCGCCGGCTTCAAGAAGTCGGACGTGTCGGAGTTCAACCGGGTCGTCGAGCGCCACCGCTTCGGCAACGCCAACAACCGCGTGTTCTGGATCAGCTACGACTTCAAGGGCCAGAAGGGCGATCAGAACATCCTCGCCCACCCGCTCGACTTCAAGTTCGACGGCGGCGAGATCATCTTCACCCTGGAGAACGGCCTCCAGGGCTACATGCTCACCGACAAGCTCGGCAATCGCCTCAACAACGGCCCCCTCGAGATCGTCCAGGACCCGAGCCAGATCGATCAGGTCGTCCGCAACGGCGTGTCGTGCATGGGCTGCCACAGCGCCGGCATGATCAAGGTCAACGACGACATCCGCTACGGCCTCGACGCCGGCACCCTGGGCGGGGTCTTCGACGACAAGGAGCTCGACGCAATCAAGAAGCTCTACCCGAAGCGCGAGGACTTCGACAAGCTGCAGCAGCAGGACACCGACCGCTTCAACTTCAGCCTCGGCATCGCCGAGGTCACGGTCGGCAGCGCCAAGGAGCCGATCATCACCACCTTCCTCTCCTTCGACGAGGATGTCACCCTGCGCCGCGTCGGCGCCGAGTACGACCGCAGCGAGGGCGACATGCTGAAGAAGCTCGCCCTGCTCGGCGACGACTTCAGCGACCTCGCCGAGGGCGCGACGATCCACCGCAAGGACTTCACCGCGGGCTACAGCGAAGGCGCCTGCACGCTCAAGATCGGCTGCACCCGCGCCTGCCCCGGCAAGGGCGCCGAGGCCGAGCGCGTCTGCCTGTTCACCGACACCGACAACGACGGCATCGGCGACCAGCCCTAATTCCCTGGCGCATGGCCACCGCCCGGGCAGATCTGGCGACCTGCCCGGGCGGTTTTTTTGCAGCGGCGCCACGAACACCACCGCGACGTCTGTGGTCGTGCCATCGCGCCCACGCATCCGCGGCTTCTTACAGCGGCGCCACGAACACCACCGCCACGTCCCACAGGGCGTGACACACGAGCCCCGGCACCACGCTCCGCCAGCGCACGACCATCCACGCCCACACGAAGCCGCACCCGAACGCCGCCAGCCACAGCAGCGGCGGCCCGACCCGCAGGTGCGCCAGCGTGAACGCCAGCGCCGACGCGGCGCAGCCCCACCACGGCCCCAGCCGCGCCGCCACCGGCAACGCCACCCCCGCCCGCCAGAACAGCTCCTCCCCGAACACCACCAGCAGCAAGATCGGCAGCGCCTGCCACAGCGGCAGCAGCTCGCCCCACAGGTTCAGCGCCGCCAGCTGCCCCGCCGCGCCCGGCACCGCCCGCAGCCCCAGCGCTGCGAGCCACGCCAGCCCGTACAGCAGCGCCGCCGCGGCTGTCCCCACGAGCATGTACGAAAGGCCAGGTCGCAGCAGCGCCCGCCACGGCAATCGCAGCCCGAATAGCGCCGCCGGGATCAACACCAGGTTGGCGAGCAACATGCAGCGCCAGATGTCCGGCGTCACCGCTCGCAGCCCCGCGATCAGCAGCGCCGCCAGCGGCACCAGCCACAGCAAGCGCCCCGCGCTGGCCCCACACCCGCGCAAGAACTCCCGTCCCCGTTCGTCCGCCACCAGCCGCAGCGACACCCCGAGCCACGGCCCCACCCCCTCCGCCAGCGCCGCGACGCGCCCCGGCGTCAACGCCCGCGGCTCCGCCCCGAGCAGCGCCCGCGTCTCCGCCAGCGACCCGACCACCCCCTCCGACAGCAGCCCGAGCTGCGCCCGCGTCAGCGGCGGCGTCGCCAGCACCCGCTCGAGCAGCCGCACCACCGGCGCCAGCGCGGCCGTCGGCAGCGCCACCAGCCACACCCGCAGCCCCAGCGCCTCCGCCACCCGCCGCACCCACGCCCGCATCGGCAGCGCCTCCGGCCCGACCACGTCGAAGCCCTGACCCGCGGTCTCGGGCCGCCGCAGCGCCGCCGCGATCGCCAGCGCGACATCCTCGACGGCCACCGGCTGCAGCAACGCCGTCCCGCCGCCCGGCGCAGGGAACACCGCCGCGTGCCGCAGCATAGCGACTAGCTGAGTCACGAAGTCGTCGCCGACCCCGTGGATGACCCCCGGCCTGACGATCGTCCACGCCAGCCCCGAGCCCATCACCGCCTGCTCGCCGCGCCACTTGCTGTCCAGATACGGCCGCCGATCCGCCCGCGCCCCCGCCACGCTCACGTGCACCAGCCGCCGCACCCCCGCCGCCTCGCAGGCCGCGATCAAGCGCGTCACTCCCTCGACGTGCGCCGCCGCGAAGCCCTGCCCGCGCGCCGTCTTCACCCCCACGAGGTTGACCACCGCGTCGCACCCGCGCAGCGCCGCGACCAGCCGCGCCGGATCGCCGACCAGATCGACCCGCCAGCACTCCACCTGTCCCTGCGGACAGCCCGCGTCCACCTGTCCCTCAGGACAGCCCGCCGCGCCCGCGTCCACCTGTCCCTGCGGACAGCCCGCGGCGCCCGCGTTCACCTGTCCCTTCAGACAGTCGGCATCGCCCGCGTCCACCTGTCCCTGCGGACAGCTCCGCGCCAGCACCCGCACCGCGCACCCGTCTGCGCGCAGGCGTTCGCCGAGGTGTCGCCCGACAAAGCCGCTGCCGCCCGCGATCGCCACCCGCACGCGCCGTCATGCTCGCACCCTGGCCCGTCCCTGCCAAGCCGCTTGGCGGCGCCCGCCCGGCGAGGTATAGCGAAGATCGGCCCGTGCACGCGCTCCCCGTCCCCGCCAAGCCCCCGCTGCCGCTCCGCATGGTCGCGCGCGTACTGGCCGGCGCCGACCACCTCATGCGCGCCGCCCTGCGCCGCATGATGATGGGCCAGGGCCTCGGCCCGGTGCACCCCGACGAGCTCGACGCCCTCTTCGTCGAGCTCGCCCGCTACAACGCCCCCGACATCCTCGCCGACCCCGACCGCCTGCTCGCCCCGCCGCCCGGCACCCCGGCCCTCACCACCCTCGAGCGCCGCGCCATCGCCGGCGGCCGCACCAGCCACTACCGCTTCGCCTCGCCCTACCGCCCCGTCTCGCCGACCTACGCCCGCGAGTACGCCGCCTACGACCGCGTCGGCGACGTCCACGTCCACGCCTGGGAGCACGCCCGCCCGGCCCCCGCCTCGCTCGTCCTGGTCCACGGCTGGGCCGTCGGCGCCCGCCGCCTGCACGAGCTCGAGTTCAGCATCGGCGCCCTCTATCGCGACCTCGGCCTCGACGTGTACTTCTTCGTCCAGCCCTTCCACGGCGAGCGCAAGCCCTCGCAGGCCCGCTTCAGCGGCCAGCTCCACCCCTCCACCGACCTCGTGCGCACCAACGAGGCCTTCATCCAGACCTGCCACGACCTGCGCGCCCTCCTCTCCGCGATCGTCGAGCGCCGCGGCGCCCCGGTCGGCATGATGGGCTCGAGCCTCGGCGGCTACACCTCCGCCCTCATCGCCTCGCTCGACCCCCGCCTCGACTTCGTCGTCCCGATCATGGCCCCCGCGTCGATGGCCCAGCTCATGTGGGACCACGGCGAGGGCGACCCCTTCCGCCGCACCGCCGAGCAGGCCGGCATGACCCGCGAGCGCTTCCACCACGCCTGGGCCCTGCACTCGCCGCTCACCCACCAGCCCAAGGTCCCCTGGGCCCGCCGCCTCATCATCGGCGCCGCCCACGATGTCCTCGTCACCCCCGCCGACGTCGACGTCCTCTGGCACCACTGGCAGCGACCCCGCCGCTTCACCTTCACCGGCGGCCACATCCTGCAGGTCGGCCGCCGCGCCTACATCCGCGAGCTCGCCCGCTTCCTCACCGACCTCCATCTCCTGCCCCCGCGCACGCGCAGCTGACGAGCCAGTCGCCGCAGCGTGCAAGCCCGATCACGGCCCCGACACCGACGTCGCCGTGCCAGCGCCCAGTCGCCGATCATGGCGGCCAGCGCCTCGCACAGCCGTCCGCCTCGTCCGCATCGCCACGACAGCAGGCCAGCGCCGATCACACCTGTCCGCCCCCCGGACAGCGCTCCGCCTCGTCGCACTGGCAAACTGCGCTTGCGCCGCGGATCGCCCCTTTGCTACCCTGGCCGGCAATCCGCGGCTCGGTCGCCCCCAAGCCCGTTGTAGAACCTCGTTTCCAGCGCTCCATGACCGTCCGGCGTGGATCTCAGGTGCAGCCTTGGCCAACTACCTCGCAGACAACGACGACCTCCTCTTCTATCTCGAGCGCGGCATCGACTGGTCGCCGATCACAGCGGTCGTCGAGCAGGACTACCAGTCCCCCGGCGGCTACGCCTCGCGCGACGAGGCCGTCTCGGCCTACACCGACATCCTGCAGATGGTCGGCACCTTCGCCGCCGAGGAGGTCGCCCCGCACGCCGCCGCGATCGACCGCAAGGGCGTCAAAATGCAGGACGGCGAGGCCGTGCTCCCGCCCGAGATGGACGCCATCTTCGCCGAGATCAAGAAGCTCGACCTCCACGCCCTCTCGCTCCCGCGCGAGCTCGGCGGCGTCAACTGCCCGATGATCGTCCACTTCATGGTCACCGAGCTGCTCGCCCGCGGCGACGTCTCGGTCATGGCCCACTACAACTTCCACAGCGGCATCGCCCTCAGCCTGCTCATGTACTCGGTGCAGGAGGGCACGACCCGCTTCGACCGTAGCACCCGCAGCATCGCCGCCACCCGCTTCTCCGCCGAGATCGCGGAGATCCTCCGCGGCGACGCCTTCGGCAGCATGGACATCACCGAACCCGACGCCGGCAGCGACATGGGCGCGCTCAAGTCGAAGGGCGAGCGGGACGAGCACGGCAACTGGTTCGTCAGCGGCCAGAAGATCTTCATCACCTCGGGCCACGGCAAGTACCACATCGTCATCGCCCGCACGGAGCCTGCCACTCCTGGCAAGCTCGGCCTCGACGGCCTCTCCCTGTTCCTGGTCCCCGCCTACGAGGATCTCCCGGACGGCACCCGCAAGCGCCACGCCACCCTCGACCGCGTCGAGGAGAAGCTCGGCCACGAGGGCTCCGCCACCGCCGCGATCACCTTCGACCGCAGCCCCGCCCAGCTCATCGGCGGCCGCGGCGACGGCTTCAAGCTGATGCTCCTGCTCATGAACAACGCCCGCCTCGGCGTCGGCTTCGAGTCGATCGGCCTGTGCGAGGCCGCCTACCGGCTCGCCCGCGACTACGCGGCCGAGCGCCGCAGCATGGGCAAGACCATCGACCGCCACGAGATGATCGCCGACTACCTCGACGAGATGCGCACCGACATCCAGGGCCTGCGCGCCCTCGCCATGCACGGCTCCGTGCACGAGGAGCTGGCCCAGCGCCTCAAGATGCAGGCCATGCTCACCACCGAGGACGGCACGCTCGAGCGCGCTCGCCTGCTCAAGCAGTCGCGCCGCCACAGCCACAAGACCCGCAAGGTCACCCCCCTCCTCAAGTACCTCGCCGCCGAGAAGGCCGTCGAGATGGCCCGCCGCTGCGTCCAGATCCACGGCGGCTGCGGCTACATCACCGAGTACGGCGCCGAGAAGCTCCTGCGCGACGCGATGGTCATGCCGATCTACGAGGGCACCAGCCAGATCCAGTCGCTCATGGCCATGAAGGACGCGATGTCCAACATCATGCGCAACCCGCAGAAGTTCCTCACCCGCATCGCTCAGTCGCGCTGGCGCAGCCTCTCCGCCCTCGACCCGCTCGAGCGCCGCGTCGCCCGCCTCACCGCCGTCTCGCTCTCCGCCCAGCAGCACCTCATCCAGCGCACCGCCACTGACAAGCTGCGCAGCCTCGGCAAGCACAACATCCGCGAGTGGTCGCGCGAGTTCTTCCAGAACTGGGAGCCCAAGCGGGACTTCGCCTACGCCATGCTCCACGCCGAGCGCCTCACCCGGCTGCTCGCCGACGTCGCGATCTGCGAGATCTTGCTCGAGCAGGCCCGCCAGTTCCCCGAGCGCCGCGAGCTGCTCGAGCGCTACCTCGACCGCGCCGAGCCCCGCTGCAACTTCCTCCACGACGAGATCACCACCCGCGGCGACCGCCTGCTCGCCAGCCTCGCCAGTGGGCCCGCCGACGACACGGCCGCCCGCGCCTGAGCATGCCCCGCGCTCCCAGCGAACCCGTCGACCTGTCCGTGAGGACAGGTCGAGACGGCCAGGCCGAGACCCCGCAGCTCGAGTTGACGAGCCCGGTCGCCACCCCGCCTCGCGTCGAGGTGCCGGAGCCTGTCGCCGCGCCTCCGGTCGCCGCGCCGCGCCGCGTCCAGGGCGGCGTCGCCACCACCGAGCTCACGGTGTCGGCCCGGGTCGGCGAGAACGCCGAGCTCTTCGCCCAGATCCTCGCGCTCCACGTCCCGCCCGGGAGCCTCATCGCCGACGTCACCTACGGCCTCGGCGCCTTCTGGAAGAAGGTCCCCGCGAACCGCTACCGCGTCCTCGCCTCCGACATCGCCCTCAAGCCCGCGCTCCCGAGCCCGCCCGGCTTCACCCTCCAGAGCGAGGTCGACTGCCGCGCGCTCCCCTACGCGGCCGCCAGCCTCGACGCCGTCGTCCTCGACCCACCATACATGGAAGGCATGTACCGCCGCGAGGTCGAGCACATGGCCGGCTCCGGCAGCCACGCCGCGTTCCGCCGGGCGTACAGCGCCAGCGCCCCGACCACCGAACCGGGCCCGCGCTGGCACGACGCCGTCGTCGACCTCTACGCCCGCGCCGGTCGCGAGGCGGCCCGCGTCCTCCGCCCCGGCGGCACCCTCATCGTCAAGTGTCAGGACGAGGTTAGCGCCAACACCCAGCGCCTCACCCACGTCGAGCTCATCACCGGCTACGAGTCGCTCGGCTTCTACTGCAAGGACCTCTTCGTCCTGGTCCGCGCCAACAGCCCCGCCGTGTCGCGCCTCAAGACCCAGGTCCACGCGCGCAAGAACCACAGCTACTTCCTCGTGTTCGACAAGCGGCGGGCCCGGCACCCCAGCACCCGCAGCTTCGCCTGAGCCGCGCCGCCCGCGGGTCGTTCGCAGGCATCCCGGCAGCTTCGGCTTGCCCGCCCGCAGCTTCACCTGAGCCGCGCCGCACGAGGGTCGTTCGGAGGCACCGGCTGTGAGCCGCGCTGCGCGAGGATCAGCGCAGCGTCGCGGTCACGACCAGCGCACTGCCGTCCGGCCGCGCCACCTTCCCGAGCTGCGTGGCCACACCGATCGGCAGCACCCGCGTCACCTCGATGCGCATGTCCGTGTTGTTGTACTGTCCGTCGCTCGCCCGCCGCACGTCGATCGCGTAGCGCATCCCGCTTGGCGTCGACTCCGGCTGCACGCGGGCCCAGTAGTAGCTCGCCTCGCGCTCGCTGTGCTGCGCCCGCGTCTTGAGCTCCGACTGCGGTGCGCCGACCCGACCACTGTTGTCGGCCAGCAGCAGCGTCAGCGTCATCGTCCGCCGCGCGCCGTCCCGCGTCAGCTCGCTGATCTCGAGCTCGAGCTGACTGGCCGCCACGACCACCGCTGGCGCGGACGGCTTCGCCGCGTGCACGCCCGGCGCGAACGCGAGGATGGAGGAGAGGAGGAGTGCAGAGAGTCGGATGCTTCGCATGCCGCGCCGCAGAGCAACGCCCATGCCACGCTGCGCACCGCGACCTCGCACGACTTCTCCGCGTGCACCATCGCCGCGACCGCAGGGCCTGGCCGTCCCTCGAGCTCGCGTGTGCCACGGTGTCAACGACCCAGCAGAAACGAGGCGCCCAGACGGCCTCATGTCAAAATGTCACCCGCCCCCCGACGGAGTGACAAGTGCGCGGGACAGGCCGTCCCAAACCCCAACCCGATCTCCAGAATTATTCAAGAATGTCCTGGGAGCGACAATTGCTTCCCGCCGGAGCCGCCATGACCTTGCCGCCCAAGCCCGTGCCCACCGTGCTCATCGTCGACGACGAGCCCAGCATCCTCGACGCCCTGCAGAAGGTGCTGACCAAGGAGAACATGCACGTGCGGATCGCCCAGAGCGGCCAGCAGGCGCTCGAGGTCCTGCGCCTCCACCCGGTCCAGGTGATGATCACCGACCTGCGCATGCCCGGCATGACCGGCGAGGACCTGCTCAAGGCCGCCAAGGCGATCACCCCCGAGGTCGAGGTCCTGGTGATGACGGCCTACGGCACCGTCGAGAACGCCGTCGCTGCCATGAAGCTCGGCGCCTATGACTTCATCAGCAAGCCGCTCAAGCGCGCCGCCATCGTCGCCGCCGTGCAGAAGGCGCTCGACAAGCACGCGCTGGTCGCCGAAAACCGCGAGCTGCGGGCCCAGCTCGCCGCCGCCACCCACAAGCCGATCGTCGGCAACAGCCAGGTCATGCGCGCCGCCCTCGAGATGGCGAAGCAGGCCGCCAGCTCCTCCGCGACCGTGCTCCTGCTCGGCGAGAGCGGCACCGGCAAGGAGCTGTTCGCCCGCTACATCCACCAGCACAGCGGCCGCGCCTCACGCCCGCTCGTGCCCACCAACTGCGCCGCCCTGCCCGAGTCGATCCTCGAGAGCGAGCTCTTCGGCCACGAGAAGGGCGCCTTCACCGGCGCCACGCGCACGCGCGAGGGTCGCTTCGTCGAGGCCAACACCGGCACCCTCTTCCTCGACGAGATCGGCGAGATCCCGCTGCACATCCAGGTCAAGCTGCTGCGCGCCGTCCAGGAAGGGGAGATCGAGCCGGTCGGCGGCCGCATGACCAAGGTCGACTTCCGCCTCATCTGCGCCACCAACCGCGACCTCAGCGACGAGGTCAAGGCCGGCCGCTTCCGCGAAGATCTGTTCTACCGCATCAACGTCATCCCGATCCGCGTCCCGCCCCTGCGCGACCGCCTCGAGGACGTCCCGCTGCTCGCCGACCACTTCCTCCGCATCTACGCGGTCAAGCACGGCAAGCGCGTGTCGGGCTTCACCGAGGCCGCCCTCCACCGCATGGGCAACTACGGCTGGCCCGGCAACGTCCGTGAGTTCGAGAACGCCGTCGAGCGCGCCGTCGTCCTCTGCCGCGGCGAGCTGGTCGACGAGCTCGACCTCCCCCCCGAGCTGCGCGACCCCCAGGCCGGGCATGGGCGTCAGATCACATTCTCCGTCGGCACGCCCCTCGAAGAAGTCGAGCGTCGGATGATCTCCGAGACGCTAAAGTTCACCCGCGGCGACAAGCGCTTGGCCGCCGACCTCCTCGGCATCGCCACTCGCACCATCTACCGCAAGCTCGAGTCCGGCAGCGCCCCGCCCGAAGCATCGGCGGTGCCCCAGGCCCCGGCGGTCGACGACGAGATCCTGCACTGACGAACGCACCCGAGCGACGATGGAAGCCCTCTTCAAACAATACTTCTGGATCGTCAAGGGGCTGGGTCTCGGCATCACCGCGGCCCTCGCCGCCTCCGTCATCACCACCTACGTCGGCACCTCGTACATCTACGAGGACCAGGCCGCCGACGCCGAGGCCACCGGCGACACCGGCGACAGCGAGGGCGACGACGAGGACGACGAGGACAAGCCGCTCGTCAGCAATTTCGGCGGCGCCGGCAGCCAGTCCACGACCCGCAGCTCCGGCGGTGGCGACCGCAGCAAGCTCATCAGCACCGTGCTCTCGCGCAACCTGTTCTGCCCGACCTGCGCCAAGGTCGAGGCCCCCCCCGACACCTCCGCCGGTCCCACCATCGACCCGATCACCGGCCAGCCCGAGAACATCAGCGGCGGGCCGCAGCCCGGCGAGGTCCCGAGCACGCTGCCGCTGCGCCTGGTTGCGACCATGGAGGCCAGCGACCGCCAGTTCTCGTGGGCCACGCTGCGCGACGAGGAGACGGGCGGCGCGGGCCCCTACTGGCCTGGCGACCGGATCTACGCCGGCGCCGTCCTCGTCTCCGTCGAACGTCGCCTCGTGCACGTGCGCAACGGCAGCCAGCTGCAATACATCGAGCTCGGCGTGGAGCCGCCCAAGGGCGCCGCCAAGCCGGTCGCCGAGAAGGTCAAGAAGAAGGACGAGGACGACGCGCCCAAGTCGGGCAGCGCCATCGATGGCGCCGAGAACGCGATCAAGTGTGACAGCGAGAACTCCTGCACCATCGATCGCACCTGGCTCGAGGGCGTGCTGTCCAACCCGCTGGCGCTCACGAAGCAGGCCCGCATGATGCCCTCGGTCAAGGACGGCGAGACCCGCGGCTTCAAGTTCTACGGCATCCGTCCTGGCAGCCTCCCCAAGCTCCTCAACATCAAGAACGGCGACCTGATCACCTCGGTCAATGGCACCGACCTCAAGTCGGTCGACGGCGCCATGTCCCTGTACACCAAGCTGCGTCGGGCCTCGAACCTGCAGATCACGATCGAGCGCAAGGGCGAGACGATCAACAAGGAAATCACCATCCAATGACCACGCGTCTGCCCCTCCGCACCCGCGGCCTCGCTGCCCTGCCCGCATTGTCCATGCTCCTGCTCGGCGCTCCGATTCCAGCCTACGCCCGCGTGCAGGCGCCCGATGGATCGTCGACCGTGCCGTCCACCGTCGGCACCGCCATGCGAGGCAGCACGCCCGGCGGCGGCGAGCTCGTCGGCGACGAGAACGCCGGCGGCGTCGGCAGTGGCCCGCTGCCGCACAACACCTGCCGCAAGGCGCCCCGCGGGACCCGCTTCACCGTCACCCTACCCAAGGAGACGGAGCTCGAGGATCTCATCAACTGGATGATGACGATCACCTGTCAGAAGTTCATCTGGGACCGCAAGGTGCGCAGCGGCAAGGTCACGATCATGTCGCCCGAGCCAGTCACCGTGGACGAGGCCTACGCGGCCTTCTACGCCGCCCTGGAGACCATGGGCCTCACCGTTGAGCCCTCCGGCAAGTACTTCAAGATCGTCGAGACCACCGACGCCAAGAACCGCACCCTCCCGCTCTACGGCGAGGACGCCAACGCCCCCAACAGCGATCGCTTCGTCACCCAGCTGATCCGCATCAAGCACGGCGCCACCAAGGATATCAGCGACGTACTCAACCAGCTCAAGAGCAAGCAGGGCAGCGTCGACGTCATCGGCAACCTCATCATCCTCACCGACAAGGGATCGAGCATTCGCCGCCTCGAGCAGATCGTCGTCGAGCTCGACACCCCGACCGCCAGCGAGAAGATCTTCTTCTACCAGCTGCAGTTCGCCAAGGCCGAGGAGGTCGCGCAGATCATCCGCGACATCTTCGGCGAGGGCAGCAAGGGCGAGGCGGCCCCGGCCAAGGGCAAGGGCAGCCGCGGGGGCTCGCCGACCAGCTCCGCGATCAACCGCGTCATCGTCGACGAGCGCTCCGGCACTCTCATTGTCATCACCAATGAGGCCGATTACGTCATCATCCGCAAGCTGATCGAGCGCCTCGACGTCAAGCTGCCGGGCGGTGGCGGTCGCATCCACGTCCGCAAGCTCAGGAACGCCGACGCCCAGGAGGTCGCCACTGTGCTGTCTGCGCTGGCCACCGGCGCCAAGCAGGCCGCCCAGGCCGGTGGCGACAAGAACAAGGCCGCCGCCGGCCCGGTCTCGGCCGATCTGTTCTCTGGGGACGTCAAGATCACGCCCGATCAGGCCACTCGCTCCCTCGTCATCATCGCCTCGGCCTCCGACTACAAGAATCTCGAGCCCGTGATCGACAAGCTCGACATGGAGCGGCGCCAGCTCTACATCGAGATCTATATGCTGGAGATCAGCATCAAGCACAGCACCGACGTCGGCGCCGGCGCCCACTTCGGCGCGGGTTTCGACGTCAGCGGCCAGACGGCGGTCGCGCTCGTCGGCAGCGCCCCGACCTCGGCCCTCAACTCGCTGATCCTCTCGCCCGAGGCCTTCAAGGGCCTCGCCGGCGGCCTGGTCGGTCCGCTCATTCCGGGCACTGGCCAGCTGCTCGGCACCGGCCGCGACATCCCCGGCTTCGGCGCCGTCATCCAGGCGCTCCAGAGCAGCTCCGATGTGAACGTTGTGTCCGAGCCGCACATGTACGCGGCCGACAATCAGGAGGCCACCATTGAGGTCGGTCGCAACGTCCCCACCCAGGGCGCCCTGTCCTTCGGCGGTGCCGGCGGTGGCAGCGGCCTGGTCCCGCTGCAGTCGATCGAGCGCCAGGACGTCACCCTGCGCATCAAGGTCAAGCCCTACATCAACGACGAACGCAACGTGACGATGGACGTCGAGGTCGAGGACCGCGACATCGCCGACACCAGCCCGACCCTCGGCGTCACGACCACGAAGCGTCGCTTCAAGCTCGACAAGATCGTCGGCCGTGACGGCCAGCCCTTCGTGCTCGGCGGCCTCATCCGTGACCGCGAGAGTGAGACCGTCAACCAGGTCCCCGGGCTCGGCTCGATCCCCCTGCTCGGCTGGCTGTTCAAGAGCCGGCAGAAGGCCAAGGAGAAGGTCAACCTGCTGCTCGTCATGGTCCCGCACATCATCGACTCGCCCGACGACGTGCGACGGATCCATGAGCGTCGCGACAAGGAGCGCCTCGAGTTCATCGAGCGCGAGACCAACTTCAAGCGCCGCGAGCTGCCGAGCAACGTCAACTACCGCAAGAAGGCCGGCCTGCTCGCCTCGATCGACAAGGAGGCCCGCCGCATGGAACAGGAGGAGATTCAGCTGCGTCGCGCCGAGGAGGAGATGCGCCGCGAGATCATCACGGGCGTGCTGGGTATGAGTCCGCGCCTCGGCGGCGGCGACGACAGCGATGACGGCGGTGGCGGTTCGCAGCCGGCCGTGACCACACCCACGCCGCCGCCGGCGGTCCGACGCGAGCCCTGAGGTCATGCTGAGAGGTCGTCAAACTCTGAGATGGGCCAGCCGATGAACACACAGCAGCAAGTCTCCGCAGCCCCGAGCTTCGCCGCCGTCGGCGTGCGCCCGCAGGCGCGCCCGCTCGGCGAGCTGTTGATCGCGATGCGGGCGCTGAACGCCGAGGCGCTGGCCGAGGGCCTCGCGGCCCAGCACCTCGAGGGCGAGCGCATCGGCGAGACCCTGGTCCGCCTCAAGCACTGCAGCGAGTGGGACGTGTGCCGCGCGCTCGCCCAGCAGTTCGGCCTGCCTGCGCGCGAGAGCATCGAGCTCTCCGAGATCGAGGACGAGTTGGTGGAGCGCCTGCCGATTCAGTACGCCCGCGGCAGCACCGTGCTGCCCTGGCAGCTGGACCGCCAGTTCGGCGTCATCCGGGCGCTCGCGGCCGATCCGCTGAAGATCCTCGACCTCGACGACCTCTGCGGCGTCTACGAGGCGCTCGACCTCGAGATCACGCTGATGCCGAAGTCGACCGTGCTCGACCTCATCAACCGCGTGTACGCCCGCCGCACCAAGGACGTCGACCTCGAGAAGAAAGACGAGGAGTACGCCGAGGAGGACGAGGACATCCTGCACGCCTCCGCCGAGGACGCGCCGATCATCCGCTTCGTCAACAGCCTGATCTTCAACGCGGCCAAGGAGAAGGCGAGCGACATCCACATCGAGCCCGGCGACAAGGAGATCATCGTCCGTAACCGCGTCGACGGCCAGCTGCACGAGGTCAAGAAGGCGCCCAAGGCCCACCTCCCCAGCATCATCGCCCGCGTCAAGATCATGGCCGGCCTCAACATCGCCGAGAAGCGCCTGCCACAGGACGGCCGTATTCGCCGCAAGATCGCCGGCAAGGAGGTCGACATGCGCGTCGCCACCGTGCCCACGGCGCACGGCGAGCGCGTCACGATCCGCCTCCTCGACAAGTCGGCGGTCATGCTGAACCTCGATAGCATCGGCATCGCCCCCGACCACCTGCGGCTCATCCGCAGCGTTATTCATCGTCCGCACGGCATCTTCCTCGTCACCGGCCCCACCGGTTCGGGCAAGACCACCACGCTCTATTCAGCGTTGTCCGAGATCAACACGCCAGACCTCAACATCCTGACTGTCGAGGATCCGGTCGAGTACCAGCTCGCCGGCATCTCGCAGGTCCAGGTGCAGAGCAAGATCAACCTGACCTTCGCCGCCGGCCTGCGCTCCTTCCTCCGCCACGACCCTGATGTCATCATGGTCGGCGAGATCCGCGATGTGGAGACAGCGGAGATTGCGATTCAGGCCTCGCTGACCGGCCACCTCGTGCTCTCCACCATCCACACCAACGATTCGGCCACCGGCATCACACGCCTCGTCGATATGGGCGTGCAGCCGTTCCTGGTCGCCTCCTCGTTGGTCGCATTGCAGGCGCAGCGCCTGGTGCGGCGCGTCTGCGTGCACTGCTGCGAGGCCTATCGCCCCACCGCGGCCGAGCTCGAGGATGTCGGCATCGACGCCGACCGCTTCTTCCTCGGCCAGGAGGCGCTGAAGGTGCCGGTGCGCGAGGAGGACGGCACGGTCATCCCGCTCGTGGCGCCGGCGGGCCGCACCCTGCCCCCGCGGGGCCACGTCTATCGCACCGTCGGCTGCGAGAAGTGTCACGGCACTGGCTACGCCGGCCGCACCGGGCTCTACGAGGTCCTGATGATCACCGAGGATATCCGCCGACTCGCCATCCGCAACGCCGATTCCGGTCAGATCAAGGCGGCGGCGCTGGCCCAGGGCATGCGCACGCTGCGTGATGACGGCGCCCACAAGGTGCTGTGCGGCGTCACCACCCTCGAGGAAGTCATCGCCGTGACGGCAGAGGAGAGCTAGGCCGATGCCAGCGTACGCGTACACGGGCCTCAGCAAGTCGGGAAAGACCGTCAAGGGCATCGAGAACGCCGACAACGTCGCCGCGCTCAAGGGCAACCTCAAGCGCATCGGCATCTTCCTGACGGCCGTCAGCGAGACCAACGTGAACACGCCCGCGGCCGCCGGGGCGGGCATGAACCGCGAGGTCGACCTCACCGCGATCTTCGACCGCATCAGCCAGAAGCTGGTCGCCCGCAACACCCGCCTGCTGGCGACTCTGTTGTGCGCCGGTGTCACCCTGCCGGAGGCGCTACAGGCCCTCACCGAGCAGGTCGAGAGCCGCCGCTTCAAGGGCGTGCTGAGCGACGTCGCCAACCGCGTCAACGAGGGTAGCTCGCTGGCCGACGCGGTCGCACGCTACCCGGAGGTCTTCCTCCCGCTCTTTGTCAACATGGTCCGCGCCGGCGAGGCCTCGGGCTCGCTGGAGACGGTGCTGCTGCGCATCGCCGACTTCATGGATCAGCAGGAGGAGCTCAAGGGCAAGGTCACCTCGGCGATGATCTATCCCATCATCATGACCGTGCTGTCGGGCGGCATCGTCATGATGCTCATGATCAACGTGGTCCCGCAGATCACGGACATGTTCGACGGCATGAACGCCGAGCTGCCGTGGAACACCAAGTTCCTGATCTGGATCAGCAACCTCCTGGCTGACTATTGGTTCCTGTTCCTGGCGGCTGGGTCGGGCCTGGTGTGGCTGTTTCGTCGCTGGCGCGCCACCGAGATCGGGCGTGCCACCTTCGACACCGTCATCCTCAAGATCCCGATCGTCGGCGACCTCGCGCGCAAGCTTGCGATCGCCCGCTTCGCCCGCACTCTGGCCACGATGCTCGCCAGCGGCGTACAGCTGCTCCAGGCCCTCGACATCGTCCGCTCCCTGCTCGGCAACTACGTGCTCGAGAAGGTGGTCGGCACGGCGCGTGACAACATCCGCGAGGGCGAGGGCATCGCCCCGGCGCTCAAGCGCAGCGGCGAGTTCCCAACCCTCGTGACCCACATGATCGCCGTCGGCGAGCGCTCGGGTCAGCTCGAGCAGATGCTCGTCGACGTCGCCAACGCCTACGACCGCGAGGTCAACACCGCGCTCACGCGCATGACAGCGATGCTCGAGCCCCTGATGATCGTCGCCATGGGCGGCAGCGTCGGCTTCATCGTATTCTCCATTATGCAGCCGATCATGATGCTCAACGAGATGGCTGGGCAGCAGTAGGACGCCCTCGCAGCAAGCAGGAACAGACCATGACCACCCTCACCCGCACTCAACTCCTCCAGGCGCTCGCGCGCCGCCGCCGCAGCCGCGGCATGACCCTCATCGAGATCCTCGTCGTGCTGGCGATCATCGGGCTCATCGTCGGCGGTGTCAGCGTCGTCGCCTTCAACGCCTTCAAGGGCGCCAAGGTCGACACCGCTGCGAACGACGTGATCGGCGTGCAGAAGGCTTCCGAGCAGTACCTGCTGCAGAAGAACGACAAGTGCCCGAAGAGCATGCAGGACCTCAAGGCCGCCGGTGTGGTCGCACGCGTCCAGAAGGACCCGTGGGGCGAAGAGTTCATCATCACCTGCCCGGGCGAGCACGGGCCGGTCGACGTCAGCTCCAACGGCCCTGACAAGAAGCCTGGCGGTGGCGACGACATCGTCAGCTGGGAGTCGGCCAAGGACAAGGAAGACAAGAAGAAGGACGGCAAGTGATTCGCTAGATCGTAGGTCCGCATGCTCTCACTTTGCGCCCATCAGCTCATCTCCGAACGTCGTCGCCGCAGCCGCGGCATGACGCTCGTCGAGGTGCTGATCGTGCTCGCCATCAGCGCCCTGCTGATCGGCGGCGTGGCGACCGGCCTCGGCGCCGGGCGCCAGGCCGAGGTGTCACGCGCGACCAACCAGCTCGCCAACACGATCCGCTTCGCCTTCAACAAGGCTCGTGTCACCGGCAGCTACTACCGCCTCCTTATTAACCTCGATGACGGCGCGTTCTCCATGCAGCGGGGCGCCGATCGCATGTACCTGCCTGCGACCGATCGTTACGGTCGTATCAAGGTCGTCGATCCCTCGCGCGAGAAGGAGAGGGACGAGCGCGACCGCCGGGCCGAGGAGAACTACAACCGTTCGATCCAGGCGCGCGTGCTCGCGGCGGTCAAGGGGCCCTCTGGCGGCAAGAACACGGCCACGCCGATCGGTGCGCCGTCAGGGGCACAGAAGGCCGCACCGGGAGCACCCGGGGCTGGGCCAGCTGGCGCCGCGCCGACCAAGGCGGGCACGCCGAGCAAGCCGGCGGCCGGTGGCATCATCGACAAGTACGCGGTGCAGACCAAGGCTGTGCCGCGGCGCAAGCCGCCGATCTTCGGCGCGTTCGACGATGACAACAGCCTCTCCGATCTGAAGAAGCCGTTCAAGCTGCCCAAGCAGATCAAGGTCGTCAGCGTTCAGACTGCCGATGACGTGAAGCCGATCGTCAAGGGCGAGGCGAGCATCTACTTCTTCCCGCAGGGCCACACGCAACTCGCCCATATCCAGATCGAGGAGATCGACAATCCGACGAACGCGTTCACCATCGTCGTGAAGCCGTTGACCGGCCGCGTGGAGGTCAAGGAGGGCAAGGTCAACTTGACCCTCGCCGACGACCCCACCGCGATTAAGGACGACCTCGGGCGCCGGCAGTCGCGGAGGAGCTTCTGATGCCCGTTGTGTACGGTCGCCACAGGGATCGCGGGCTCACCCTGCTCGAGGTGATGGTGGCGATGGCGATCCTGGCGCTGTCGATGACGTCGCTGATGGCCTCGCAGATGGCCAGCATCCGCGCTACCCGCTACGCGCAACACGTCACCGCGATCGCCTTCCTGGCCGAGTACCAGCTGATCGAGGTCGAGTACGTGATGCGCAAGGAGGGCGGCTGGGTGCTCGAGGACAAGATCTACGAGGGGAACTTCGCCCAGCAGGGCTGGGGCGAGATCCGCTACAAGTGCGTGGTCGACTTCCTCGAGATCCCCGACTACAGCAAGCTGCGCGCGGCCAAGGACGACTCCGATCGCGCCAAGCAGGGCGAGAGCAGCGTCTACTACAAGTCCGCGGGCGACAAGGCCTTCGGCGCGCTGGCCATGGTCTGGCCGATGATCAAGCAGGCGATCGAGCGATCGATCCGCAAGGTCAAGTGCACCGTGTTCTGGAAGGACGGCAGCCTGCAGAACGAGTACACGATCTACACCTTCTGGGCCGACCCCGAGAAGCTCAAGACCTTGCCCGGCCTCGGCGGCGAGGCAAAAGAGGGCGATGAGGGCGGGGACGGTAAGGGCGGCGACGGCAAGGGTGGCGCCGCGGGGAAGCAGGATGCGACCGGCGGCAGCTCAGCTGGCGGCCCGATGAGCCCGCCGAGCATGGGCGGCGCGGCAGGCCGGGGCGGGGCGATGGGGGTGCAGCGATGACGTCGTCCGCTCGCGCCCTCCGCAGTCGTCGTCGGAGTCGCGGCCTGACCTTGATCGAGATCCTGGTCGCGGTCGCGGTGATGACGATGATGACCGCGTCGGTGTGGACCAGCTTCCGCTCGACGGCCCAGAGCATGCGGCACGCGGAGCAGCTGCAGGTCCGCTACGCGCTCATTCGCAACAGCATGAGCCGCATGTCCGCCGAGCTCTCGATGGCCTATCTGTCGTTCAACCGCCCGCCCGACGAGGACCGCCACTTCACGCTGTTCGACGGCCGCGACCAGTTCACGCTCGACAGCGTCACCTTCTCTTCCTTCTCACACGTCCGCATGCGCAAGGACGCCAACGAGAGCGACCAGTCGGTGATCCAGTACTTCGTCGATCGCGATCCGCAAAACCCCGGTCGCACCCACCTGTTTCGCCGCGAGACCCGTCGCCTCACGGGCGACACGCCGGACAAGATGATCGAGCTGTTCCCGGCCTACATCTTCTGCGAGGACATCAAGTCCTTCGACCTGAAGTACTGGGACAACAAGAAGAACGACTGGGTCGACGAGTGGCGCACCGTAAAGCAGGACATGCAGCCCGATCGCCTGCCCGAGCGCGTCAAGATCACGCTCGGCATCTGGGACGCGACCAGCGAGCGCGAGATCAAGTACACCGTCCAGACCCTGCTGTTCATGCAGGAGAAGCTCGACTTCTCCAAGTGAGCCGACCATGAGCAGCACCGTTACCACCAAGACCGATGGCAAGCGCAAGCGACGCGGCAGCAGCCGCGAGCATGGCATCGCCATCTTGATGGTGCTCGCCTGCCTCGCGGTGCTGATGCCCTTCACGGCGGCCTTCAGCTACACGACCCGAGTCGACTGGCAGGCCGCGATCAACCTGCGCGACGAGGTCGCCGCCCGTAACCTCGAGCGCGGCGGCATGCGCCTCTCGCTGCTGCTCTTCGAGCTGCAGCGGATGGTCTTCAACCAGAAGCAGTTTCGCCAGATGCTCGGCACCTGGGACATCACCCAGGTCGCGCCCTACTTGATGTCGGCGTTCGGGTCGAAGGACGGCCACGAGGGCATCGCCGGACTCGCCGGTCTCGACAACAGCACCTTCAAGGACCTGGCGATCGACAGCGGCAGCTTCGAGATCCGGATGGAGGCCGAGAGCGGGAAGGTCAACATCAATTGCCTCGCGCAGGCCGGTCAGGGCAAGGACAGCTCGCAGGCCCGCACGGTGCAGACCCTCGAGTCGATGCTGATGCCCACGCTCTACGATCCTCTCTTCGACGAAGAGAAGGGCGACGGCCAGCGCTACAGTCGCAAGCAGATCCTGCAGGCGATGGTCGATTACATCGACGATGACCGCAAGAACTACGACGTCATCAAGCTGGCCACAAGCTCCACGCAGGAACGCTACCGCTACACCGAGATCTACGACCCGTACCAGCCGCGCGACGCCCGGCTCGACTCGGTCGAGGAGCTGAACCTGGTCGAGGGCGTCGACGACGACATCATGATGGCCTTCGGCGCCGACCTCACGGTGTACGGCAGCTGCAAGGTCAACATCAACTTCGCCAGCGCCGATCAGATCGCGCTCGTGCTGCGCTACTCGGTCGACGCCGCCGACAAGTGGAAGACCGAGGGCGAGAATTTCCTGATGAAGACGCTGCCCCTGGCCCGCTACGTGGTCGACCAGCGGGAGTTCGCGCTGTTCGCCGACCTCAAGGCTTTCGAGGAGCTGGTCGAGAAGCCGGACAAGTTCATCAGCCCGCTTGCGGCGATGGGCGGGGCGACCAACGCCGCCTCGCTGCGCAACGCCAACATGCCGAAGATCCCCGAGGGCATCCAGATCCGCCTCAACAGCGAGGAGAAGGAGGGTGAGACCCTGGGCGGCGTGCAGGACATCGCCAGCGTCGCTCCCGAGCGGGTCTACCGCGTCGAGATCATCGCCGAGGCCGGCGCGGTCAAGAAGCGCCTCACCACCGTTTACGACATGCAGTACGCGCGCAGCCAGTCCAAGGGCACGGGCGCGTGGATCTACTACCGCGAGGACTAGCAGCCCATGGCCCAGAAGTACGTCGGTCTCGACCTCGGCACACATGAGGTCAAAGCAGTGCTCGTCAGCGCTGGCTTGCGCGCGACGCAGGTGCTCGAGGTCGCCGTCGAGCCGGTGCCCGCGCGGGCGGCCGGCGATGACGGCGTGAGCGCGGCGCTCGAGCAGGGGCTGGCCCTGCTGCGCCGGCGCGGCTGGAACCACTATCGCGTCGGCGTGGTGCTGCCGGGCTCGGCGGCCAGCTTCCGCGTGCTGAAGTTCCCCTTCGCCGACGCGCGGCGGATCGCCCAGGCGATCGCCTTCGAGGCCGAGGGCCAGTTCCCGGTCCCACTCGAGGAGCTCGAGTACGATCACATCCCGCTCGCCACTGGCTCAACGGGGCAGGCGCTGATGGTCGCGGTGCGCCGCGACACCATCGACAAGATCACCCGCGCCTTCAAGGCCGCGAGCGTCGACCTCAAGCTCATCACCGTCGACGCGATCGCGATCACGCAGGTGCTCGACTCGGCGATCCCCGAGCTGGTGAAGACCGAACCGACCGACAGCCGCATCCCGGCGGTGCTGCTCCTCGACATCGGCCACCACACCACCGACCTGGTCGCCTTCGGTGCCAAGGGCCCGCTCGCGGCCCGGGTGCTCCGCCGCGGCGGCGCCCACGTCACGCGCGCCCTGCAGGACCACTACCGCCTCGATCCGGCGGCGGCGGAGCGGGCCAAGATCGAGAGCGGCTTCCTGCCGCACCGCGGTCAAGGCGAGCTCTCGGCGGCGCAGCTCGAGTCGGCCTCGCTGGTCGCGCGGGCGATCGAGCCGATCGTCCGCGAGGTCGAGCACACGCGACTGTGGCTGCGCGCCGAGTTCGGCGTCGAGATCACGCAGATCCGCGTCAGCGGCGGCGGAGCCCAGTTACGCGGCCTCGATGCCTACTTCGCCGAGCAGGTCGGGTTGCCGACCCTGCGCGCCCGTCCCCGCGACAACCTCGGCGGCGGCAGTCTCCACGGCCACGACTGGACCGGCACCAGCGCGGCTCTCGGCGCCGCCGTCGGCTGCGCCCGGCGGCCGCTGATCCAGCTGTTCAAGGACATCAACACGCAGCGAGGTGGCGACGGGAGCTGGCTGGTCGAGCGCATGGCCACCATCGGCGCCCTCGGCCTCGTGATCCTCGCGCTCGCGGCGATCGACACGATGGTCAAGATCAGCGCGCTCGAGTCGGAGCGACAGGCCCGCGAGGACGAGCTCGGGGCGGCCAGCGCCAGGGTGTTCGGGGAGTCGCTGACGGCGGTGGAGGACATCGAGGCGCGCCTCAACGAGGTCGACGGCGAGGACATCACGAGCCTGATCGCCTCGCGGGGCGCGGTCGACGTGCTCGGCGCCTTCGTGAAGGCGACGGTGCCGGCCGGGCCCAAGCCACCGCCGGCCCCACCACCGCCGGCGCCCGCGGAGGGCGGCGAGGCTGGCGACGGGGAGGTGACCCCGGCCCCGGCGGAGGCGGCCCCGGCCGCGCCGTTGCCCGCGGTCGACCTGAACGCCGGCATCGCCTGGGATGACGACCTGCAGGTCGCGTCGATCGAGATCCGTCCGCTGGCGATCCAGTTCCGGGCCTCGGCCACTCGCACTACCACGCAGGACCGCCTCAAGACCCGACTTATGAGCTCGATGCCCTGCGTCACCAGCTTCCCCAACGCGCGTCTGCGCGATGAGAACGAGCGCAAGGTCTTCGACGCCACGCTCGAGCACGACTGCTACTTCAAGTCCCTGGAGGCCGAATCGTGAGCGCCCCGCCGATCCAGCAGCCGCTCCTCGGCGGTTTCATCGCCCGCCTGCAGCCGCGTGAGCGCGCGTTGCTCGGCATCCTCCTCATCGTCTTCTTCGCAATCGCGACCGGCGTGCTGTTCATGCTGCGCAGCTCGTCGCTCGCGGAGCAGCAGGAGGCGATCGACGGCTTGCGCCGCGGCCTCGACCTCGTGAACACCCGCGGCACGGTCTACGATCTCAAGAAGAAGGAGAAGGCCGCGCGCGAGGCTCGCATCGCCAACATCCAGCCGATCGTGTTCTCGGCCCTGCTGGAGGAGGCCTCGCGCAGCTTGACCACCGGGACCCTGCGCGGCGAGGAGGAGAAGCCCTCGGTGCCGCTGGGTGACGGCACCCTGATCAAGCGCATCTACGGCTTCGAGGTGCGCAACGTGGCGCTCGAGGAGCTGATGACCTTCCTGACCAAGGTCGAGCAGCAGCCCGGCAACATCCTCATCGTCGAGCGTCTGGCGATCAAGTCGCTGTCGTCGATGGAAGATCGGCTCAACGTCGAGATCGATCTGGCGACCTGGGAGCTGCTGAAGCCGGAGCCGGTCGTCGACGCGGCCGCCGGTGGCGAGGGGGCCGAGCCATGAAGATCAAGCTGCCTGCATTTCGATTCGGCCGCGGCGCGAGCGGACCCTCGGGCCCCGCGCCGGGCGGCCCCCTGGTCGCCGAACCCGCGATGGGCGGCGCCGGCGATCGCATGCGCCTGCTGTCTCGCCGCCTGCGCGGCGCCGCCGGCTACGTGTTCCTGTTCATCGTCGTGTTCTTCGTGTTCGTGTGGATCTCGCTGCCGACCCGCGCGATCGCCTGGCGCATCGGCCAGGCCGCCCGCGACGCCGGCTACATCGTCGAGATCGAGGACCTGTCGCTGTCGCCGCTCGGCGGGGTGACCCTCTACAACGTCACCTGGACCTTCCAGCCCTCGCACTCGGGACAGATCCCGCGCAAGCTCGAGCTCGAGCAGGTCGCGGTCGACGTGTCGGTGCTGGGCCTGCTGTTCGGCAAGTACGACGTCGAGGTCGACACCAAGATCGACGAGGCGACGATCCACGCCGCGTACACGCGGAGCGAGAGCGAGTCGACGGTGCAGATCAAGGTCGAGGAGCTGGCGCTCTACGACGTGCCCAAGCTGCAGCAGGCGGTCAACGCCCCGGTCACCGGGCTGTTCGCGCTCAACGTGGACCTGACCTTGCCCGAGAACCAGTTCAGCAAGGCGACCGGGTCGATCTCGATCGAGTGCTCGTCGTGCAAGATCGGGGACGGTGAGACCCTGCTGTTCCTCCCCGGCGCGAGCGGCATCATGGCCAAGGGCATGACGCTGCCGGAGATCGACCTCGGGACGCTCAGCGGGAGCCTGGTCGTCGCCGACGGCAAGGCCACCGCCGAGAAGTTCGAGACCAGCAGCGACGACATCACGCTCAAGCTCACTGGCTCGCTGAACCTGGCCGACCCGTTCTCCAAGTCGGAGTTCGCCTTCGACATGAAGCTGCTGCTCACGCAGGCGCTGCAGGACCGCAGCGAGCCGCTCAAGCTGATGTATCAGACGGCCGGGCCCTCGACGAAGATGGACCCGCCGGAGGAGGCCTGGCTCGGCTTCAAGCTGCGGGGTAGCGCCGGCAAGCCGAAGTTCATGGGCATCAAGGCGAAGTCGCGGGAGGAACGCGACCGCGAGCGGCGCCAGGCGGCGCTCGAGCGCGATGCGAAGCGCAAGGCGCAGAAGGCCAAGCGCGAGCGCGAGAAGAAGAACGCGGCGACGCCTGCCGAAGACGCGGCCGGAGCGGCGGTGGCCGACCCGAGCGCAGCGCCGGAGGACAGCAAGCCGGAGGACAGCAGGCCGGAGGACAGCAAGCCGGCCGAGGCGAAGATCGAGCTGCCGGCGGTGGAGGACAGCAAGCCGGAGGAGCCCGCGGAGGAGCCCAAGCCGGAGGACAGCAAGCCGGTCGAGCCGCCGCCCGAGGAGAAGCCGGTCGAGACCCCCGAGGCGGGCGGTCAGGAAGGCGGACAGGGCGAGGGCGGGGCTCCGGCCGAGGGCGCACCCGCGGAGGGCCAGGGCGGCGAGGCGGCACCGCCAGCGGAGGGCGGCGAGGCGCCCCGCTGATCGGCGGCGCTGGACAGTGGCGCCGCTCTCGAGGTGGCTCACGGCGATTGTCGATGTGGTCGATCCGTCGTCTGTGGAATTGCCAGTGTGTTTTGGCGGCGCGGACCCAGGCGTGTCGATGCCAGCATTTTTTACGCTGTATGGATTGAGGCGGTTCTGCATGTCTGTACGGCCTCTTGGGCGCCGCATTTTTTGCGCACGGGCATCCTGGCGGCTTGCATGGGGAATGGGCAACCTGATTCCCCATGGAGAACCCGACCCATGAGTCGAACATCATGCCTACCGACGGACCGGCGGCGAATACACCGGATCTTCGTGCGGGTGGGGCCGGACGAGTGTTGGTGGTCGACGACGAGTCCAGCGCGCGCTCGGCACTGAGCGAGCTGTTGCGCGAGGAGGGCTACGAGGTCCAGTCCGCCGCCGACGGCTACAAGGCGCTTGGACGGGTCGACACGTGGCCCCCGGACGTGGTCATCACTGACGTGAAGATGCCGGCGCTGGGGGGCATCGAGCTGATGGCGAAGCTGCGCGAGCGCATGCCGGATGTCGCGGTGATCGTGCTGACCGCGTACGGGTCGGTCGAGGGGGCGGTCGAGGCGATGCACATGGGCGCGGACGACTATCTCGGCAAGCCGGTGCACCTGCCGCAGCTGCTGGTGGTGCTGCGCCGGGTGCTGGCGCACCGCCACTTGCAGAAGGAAGCCCGGAGTCTGCGCTCGGCGCTGGCGGCTCGCGAGGATGACGCGATGTCTGGCGTGGTCGGTCACGCGAAGGCGCTGCGCGACCTCCTCGACCTCGCGCGCCAGGTCGCTGACGCGCCGGTGTCGGTGCTGATCGCGGGGGAGAGCGGCACCGGCAAGCAGCAGGTGGCGCGGCTGATCCACCAGTGGAGCGGGCGCCGGGGCGGTCCGCTGATCAACGTCAAGTGCGGCGCGCTGGGCGACGCGGCGGCGGCCGAGCGCGAGCTGTTCGGGCAGGTCGAGGCCGGCGTGGTGATCCGCGAGGGCCGCGTGCGCGAGGCGGAGGGCGGCACCCTGGTGCTCGCCGACGTCGACGCGCTGCCGCTGGCGGCGCAGGCCCGGGTGCTACGGGTGCTGCAGGAGCACCGGCACGAGCCGCTCGGCGACGGTGAAGCGCGGAGCGCCGACCTGCGGGTGATCGCCACGACCAGCAAGGACCTCGACCGCCTGGTCAAGGCCGGCAAGTTTCGCGACGACCTGTACTACCGCCTCGGGGTGGTCAGCCTGCGCACGCCCTCGCTGCGCGAGCGGCGGGACGACGTGCCCCTGCTGGCGATGCACTTCCTGCGGCGCTCGGCGGCGCGGGCACGCAAGCAGGTGGTCGGCTTCGGCGAGCGGGCGCTCGGGGTGCTGCTGGCGTGTGACTGGCCGGGCAACATCCGTCAGCTCGAGCACTGCGTCGAGCGGGCGGTGGTGATGTGTCGCGGCACGGAGATCGAGCCGCGGGACCTGCCGCGCGAGGTCATGTCGCGGACGCGGGGCGACGACGCGGCGCCGGTGATCCCGGGCGCGTCGCTGCGGGAGCTCGAGCGCTACGCGATCCTTCGCACGCTCGAGCACGTCGGCGGGAGCACGAGCAAGGCGGCGAAGATCCTCGGCATCTCACCGCGTAAGATCCAGTACCGGCTCAACGAGTACCGCGGCGGGGCGCCGAGCGCGAGCGGATCGGGCGAGTTCGCGGCGACCGAGCTGATGGACGACTGAGCCGCGCGGGAGGAGCTGTCCTGAAGGACAGCTCCTTTTGGCCCGAGGCGGGGCAACGAAGGGCCTGCAGAGGAGCTGTCCTGAAGGACAGCTCCTCGGCGCGAGGTGGGGCAACGGAGGCCCTGCAGAGGAGCTGTCCTGAAGGACAGCTCAGTCGGCCCGAGCTCAGGTTGCGACCTGGCGGCGCAGCGTCAGGTAGGCGTCGCTGAGCATGAACACGGCGAGCTCCTGGGCGGTTCGGCTCAGGCTGATGCGCTGCTTGAGGCTGCCGTTGGCGAAGCCGTCGAGCAGGCAGGCGGCGGCGAGGCAGCCGCTGACGTCGCCCGAGAGCAGGAGGGCCATGCGCAGGTCGGTGGTGAGGGTGGCGCGGGCGGTGGCGGCAGGCTCGAAGTGGGTGCTCGAGAGGGCCTGGCAGATGCGCAGGAGCGGGCGTCGCTGGCGGCGCGGGAGGTTCTTGCCGAGGTTGTTGGTGAGGTCGCGGAGGCGGCGGGCGTCGGGGTCCGCCGTGATCGCGTTGAAGACCTTGGTGACCTCAAAGCTGGCGGCGAGCATGAGGTCGAGCTCGACGGGGACGAGCGAGCGGACCTTGTCGCCGCCGAGGGCGCGGCGGGCCAGGGCGAGCGCCGCGAGGCCGCGCCAGGCGATCAGGTCGCCGCGGATCCACAGGTTGACGCCGAGGCGCAGGGTCGGGTCGTCGCCCTCGTCGAGCAGGGCGATGGTGTTGTTGATCGCGGAGGCGCGCAGGCTGAGCTCGGCGAGGCCGAGGAGGCGGCCCCAGTTCTGCAGCGGGAGCGCGAGGCCCTGCACGTCGACGTTGGCCGGCACGGGCACGACCTCGTCGGGGCCGAGGCCGCTAAACTCGACGTACATGCGGTCCATCGCCGACTCGACGCACGCGAGCAGGTCGCTGATGTCGGCGGTCTCGCCGGGCGAGAGCAGCAGCTGACGCAGCGCCGGGGTGGCGAGCACGTTCTGCAGGCCGGGGGCGCTGGCGGGGCGCATGTGGCCGTCGGGCGGCGGGGCCGAGTTGGGCTCGATCGCGTAGCAGAGGACGCGGGCCATCTGCGCGAGCGGGGGGTTCGGCCTGGCGGCGACCTCGGCGAGCATGCGGATGTCGGTGGGGGCGACGGTGCCGCGGCCGATGCTGGCGAGCATGGCGGCGCGGATCGGGTCGAGGTAGGTGGCGACGCGGTCGACCTGGCCGCTGCGCTCGAGCAGGCGGATGAGCAGGAGGATCGTGGTGCGGTTGCCGGGGCCGAGCTCGGCGGCCTTCTCGATCGCGGCGAGGGCCTGGGCCTCGCGCCCGGGCACGTCGGCGAGCAGCTTGGCGCGCTGCATGTACAGGTCGTGCAGGCGGTCCGGGTCGCGCTCGCGGGCGGCGAGGCGATCGAGGATGTCGGCGGCCTCGGCGGGGAGCTGGCTGCGCTCGAGCAGGCTGGCCATCAGCTGGATCGCGCGGGGGTCGTCGCCGCGGGCCTGGAGGACGATGCGGGCGTGCTCGAGGGCGCGGTCCATGGTCGCCTGCGACTGGGCGAGGATGCCGGCGAGGATGAGGCGGAGGTCGACGGCCGAGGGTTCGCCGGGGTCGTAGAGGGCGAGCAGCTGCTCCATCGCGTTGGCCGACTCGGCCTCGCGACCGAGTTGCTGGTAGCAGCGGACCAGGCCACGCAGCGCCTGCTTGCCGTCGGGGCGGGCCTGGGCGGCGACGGTGAAGTAGGCGACGGCGTCGTCGTCGGTGCCCGACTGCTCGCCGAGGAACACGCCGAGCTCGTAGCGCAGGCCGGGGTCGGTGATGCGGCCGAACACGGTGCTGAGGAGATTGACCGCGGGGGCGGGCTCGGGGAGCTGGGTGGCGAGGGCGCGGGTGAGGCCGATCGCGTCGCGGTAGTGGGGATCGCGGCCCAAGATCTGACCGAGGAGTTGCAGCGCCGCCTCGGCGTCCTCGGGGGCGCCGGTGGTGCCGGCGCGGACGGCCGCGTCGCGGGCCTCGGCCATGAGGGTGTGGACCGACACGGCCTTCTGCTTGGGCGTGGCCTGCTCGCGCGCGGCGCCGCTCGCGAGGCGACCGAGGCCCATGTCAGCGGGGGCGAGGCCAGGCATGGCCCGCAGGGCGGCGCGGTAGGCTCGCTGCGACTCGTTGACGGCGCCGGCGTGCTCGAGCAGCTCGGCGCTCTCGAGATAGAAGATGGCGCGCTCGGAGTCTGACTGGGCGCGCACGGCCCGGGCGCCGACGGCGTCGGTCATGGCGAGCGGGGAGTTGGGGTCGGAGAGCAGGCCCTCGAGCAGGCGGACGGCGTAGGGGTTGCCGGGGTCCTCCTTGAGGGCGCCGAGGATCGCCCCGGCGGCGAACTCGCGATCCTCGGGGGCCTCGGACTGCAGCAGGACCTCGGCGGACTCGACGAGCAGCGTGGCCTTGTAGTGGGTGTCCTCGGAGCTGCGGGCGAGGCGGAGGCGGAGGGTGGGGAGCGTGGTCGTGTCGCCCAGCTTGCGCAGGAGGGTCTTGTATTCGCGGAGGATGACGCCGTCGTCGGGCGCGACCTCGGCGGCGGTCTCGTAGCTGTGGCGGGCGGCGTCGAGGTCACCTGTCCCGAGGTACAGGCGACCGAGCTGGACCAGGAGGGCGGCCTTGATCGAGCCGCTGGCGTGTTGGAGCTGATCCTCGAGCAGGCGGATGAGATTGGCGAGGTCGTGGTTGGCGACCAGGAGCCGACGCGAGCGCTCGAAGGCGAGGCCGTGGTCGGGCTGGACGGAGAGGGCGGCGCGGTAGTGCTGGAGGGCGCGGTCCTCGTTCACCATCGGGGTGTCGTCGCCCTGGCGGGCGAGGGCCTCGGCGATGAGGCCGAGGCGGTAGTGGTAGTCGGCGAGGAGGGGGCGGCTGTGCGGCGGGTCCTGGGCGCGCAGGAGGTCGTAGGCGTCGTGGATCTTGCCGGTGGCGGAGAGCAGCTGGAGGAGGATCTCGCGGGCGGGGACGAGGTCGGGGTTCTGTCGGTAGGCGCGCCAGAGGTAGTCGATGGCGCGCTCGAGGTCGCCGAGCTCCTCGAAGCAGATCCGTCCGGCCTTGAGGGCGAGCACGGCGGGGTCGCTGGTGGCGTCGACCTCGGGCTCGTGCAGGCGCAGGAGGCCCTCGAGGTCGCTGCTGTCGCGGTAGAGGCGGGCGAGGGCTCGCAGCGCGGGGGTGTAGCCGGGGCTCAGCTTGAGCGCGCGCTCGTAGGCCTCGCGGGCCGCAGTGCGTTGCTTGAGGCGGGTCTCGTGGGCCTCGCCGAGCTCGACCAGGATCGCGGTGCGGGCGATGTCCTCGTCGAGGCGCTCGACCAGCATCTGTAGGGTCTGGATGAGGATCGTGGGGCGGTCGTGGGTGCGGCACAGGCCGGCGAGTTGGAGCAGCGACAGGACGTCGTCTTGATCGATCTGGGCGATCTCTTGCAGCGTGACGATCGCGAGGTCGACGTCGTGGAGCTCTTGCTCGGCGATGCCGGCGACGCGGCGGAGGGCGGCGAGGCGCTCGGGGCCGTCGGTGGTCTCGCGGGCCTGGCGTTGCAGGATCGCGGCGGCCTGCGACCACCGGCGCATCTTCTCGTAGACGCTGCCGAGGGCGCGCAGGCAGGCGGTGTTCTTCGGGTCCTCGGCGACGGCGAGCTCGTAGACCTCGGCGGCGCGCGAGAGGTCGTGCTCGAGGCGCTCGTGGACGAAGCCGAGGCGGAGCAGGATGGTGGCGCGCTCGGGGCCGTGGGAGCGGGTCTGGGCCCACTCGGTGAGGTGGCCGATGAGCGCCGGGGTGTCGCCGACGGTGCGCAGGACGCTGGCGAGGGCCTGCCAGACCCAGCGCTGCTCCGGGAGGTAGCGGCGGACGAAGCGGAGGTCGGACTCGAGGGTGCGGTAGTCCTCGCGCTCGCGCTCGGGGAGCTCGGAGGCGGCGCTGTCGTCCTCGGCGAGGCGGCGCAGCGTGCCGTCGTCGTCGAGGGCGCTCTGGCGCGAGGCGAGCGGGGTGGACTCCCAGCGGAAGCGGGCGATCTGCTCGCGGAGGATCGCCTGCTCGCGGGGGTCGTCCTTGAAGGCGGCGAGGCGGACCAGCACGTCGACGCTGCGGAGGCCGTCGATGCCGAGCTCGGCGGTGCCGCGAGGGTCGCGCTGGCCGAAGTTGCGGACGAGGGCGTCGAGCAGGCCGTGGGCGGCGGAGTCGTTGCCGTGGACGTCGAGCCAGTCGCGGCTGTCCTCGAGGACATCTCGCGGGATCTCGGCGGAGCCGACGCTGATGACGGCGAGCTGCAGGCTGGTGGCGGCGGTGACGGGGTCGGGGGCGAGGCGGGCGAGGCGACGGTAGAGGTCGGGGAGCTCGGGCGGGCCGGAGCTGTCGCTGCTGTCGCTGCGCAGGCTGCGGATCAGGCGGCGCAGGGCGGTGGCGTTGTCGGGGTCGGCGGCGACGGCGAGGCGCAGGTGCTCGCGCATGGGCTCGGGGTCGTCGGCGAGCTCGGCGAGCTCGAGCAGGCGGACCGAGCGGAGGGCGGGGAGATCGTGGGGGCCAGCGGTGGTGCGCGTGGTGCCCGTGCGGTCCGTGGTGCCCGTGGGGCTCGAGCCGAGACTCTTGAGGTGGTGGGTGACGAGGGCGACGGCGGCCTCGCGCTGGCCGAGGCGCAGGGTCGACTCGATCGCCAGGTTGATGGCGACCGGGTGGTCGGGGACCAGCTCGAGGGCGTTGCGGTAGCTGCGGAGGGCCTGGGTGTCGTCGCCGGCCTGTTGCTCGGCGCGCTGGCCGTGCTCGATCCAGGCCGCAGCACGCCGGGCTGCGGGGTGCGTGGGGTCGCTGGCCTGGCTGGCGAGGGCGTCCTGTTCGTCGGCGAGGCTGGTGACGGCGGCGCTGCGCTCGGCGGCCTTGCGCACGACCGGGCTGCCGGCGGCGAGCAGGCGCTCGCCGAGGGCGCGCTGGCCGAGCTGCTGGAGGTAGATCCGACCTGCCTCTCCGGACATGGCCGCACGGACAGCTTCGTCGCTGTCGGCCTGGGCCTCGGCGAGCAGCGCCTCGGCGTGGTGGCGCCAGCGTTCGGGCGAGCGCAGCGGGGGCAGGCCGAGGGCGTCGGGGTCGAGGCTGTGCTCGATGGGGAAGAAGGCCTCGGGGAGGTCGAGGAGGGTGGGCGCGGGGGCCTGCGGCGGGGCGGGGTCGGGGGCGGTGGTGGCGAGCTCGAGCGGGCGGCCGCCCTCGTCGAGGAGGATCGGTGGATCGGCGGCGACGCGGCTCGGGTTGCTGTCGGGGCTGCGCGCTCCGACGACCGGCGGCGCGGGGAGCTTGGGCGCGTCGGTGGTCATGTCGGGAGCTCCTCGACGTCGGTGAGTTCGAGCTCGAGCTCGACGTGGTAGCCGAGCAGGCGGCGCAGCACGAGGTGCTCCTCGGAGACGAGGTAGGCGACCAGGCCGGCGGCGCGGCGGGTGCTGAGGCTCTGGAAGCGGGTGGGGTCGTGGAGGGCGACGCGGGGGTCGGCGCAGGCGATCGCGCCGGCGCGGTCCTCGGCGCTGCGGAGCAGCTCGCGCAGCTGCTTGATCGAGAAGCTGACGAGGGTGCGGTCGAGGTTCTCGGCGTCCTCGCCGAAGTCGACGGGGATCGCGGCGCCCGAGAGGGCCTCCAGGATCGTGTCGGCGACGGTCTGGTCGAAGGGGTGGATCGGGTCGAGGGTGACGCCGGCGCACGAGGCGAGGCCGTGGATGACGCCCATCAGCTGCTCGTCGCTCATGCCGCGGTGGAGGTGGTCGCCGCCGGTGTTGAGGCGGAGCAGGGCGCGGCCGATCGAGTCGCGGGCGTGCGGTGAGAACGGGGTGGCGTTGACCTTGCGGCCGATGAGCAGGACCGGGGCGGTGCCGACGTGGGCGACGACCGCGTTGTCCTCGCCTTGATTGAGGAACAGCAGCGGCTCGGCGAGGCCGAGGGTGCGGGCGATGGCGCGGGTGACGGTGCCGACGGAGCTGGTGGCCGGCAGGCTGTGGCGCTGCGAGAGGTTGACGGCGGGCGGCGGGGCGCCGGGGATCGCGTTGAGGTCGTGGACACCGGTGCGCAGCAGGCCGAGCGCGGCGGCGACGGCGGGGTCATCGGCGACGTAGAAAGGTGCGGGCTTGTCGGGCGGGTTGGGCAGCGGCCAGGGTTCGGGCTTGACGGTGTCGCAGCGGCGGTTCGCGGGGACGAGGTCGGGGTCGATGGCCTCGAGGATCGCGGCGCAGACGTACACGCCGCCGGGCTCCTCGGCGGCGTCGAACAGGCGCAGCAGGCCGAGCACTGGATCGGGGTCGAGTGGGTCGGCCGTGGATTCGCCGGTGCTGCTGAGGCCGCGGTCCCGCAGGATGGCGCGCTGGGTGGCGATGCCGGCCTGGAGGGCCACGCGGCCCTCCTCTTCGCGGCCGAGGTCGGTGAGCAGCTCGTAGAGGTCGAGGATGACGTCGGTGTTGGCGGGGCGCAGCTTGAGGAGCTCGCGCAGGAGGCCGGCGGCGCGCTCGGGCTTGGCGAGCGGGCCGCGGAACAGCTCGCTCAGGGCGCGGAGGCTGCGGACGCGCTCGTCGGTGTCGCCCTGGTGGATGAGGAGTTGCAGGACCTCGACGCGCTGCTCGACGGTGCCGATCGCGGAGGCGATGCGGTCGGCGGCGGTGAGGGCCTTGTGCGGGTGGTAGCCGCCGCGGCTGGCTGCCAGGTAGTGCTCGAAGGCCGCCTCGGGCGCGCCGGCCCGCTCCTGGGCGTCGCCGGCGAGGAACTGCAGCATGGCGCGGCGCTCGGGGGCCGGCTCGTGCTGGGCGGCGTCGAGGATCTGCTGGGTCGCGTCTTGCCAGCGGCCGACGCGGGCGTAGACGCGGGCGAGGTCGACGCGGAGGTCGACGGAGGTGGCGAGGTCGCTGCGACCGGAGTCGCTGGTGGCCAGCGCGAGGCCCTTCTCGAGCAGGTTGGCGGCGGCGACCGGGCCGTCGCTGTCGAGGGCGAGGCGGGCGAGGGCGCGGAGCTCGGCGGGGGCGAGGCGGCCGGCGGCGTGGAGCTCGCCCAGGCGGCGGGTGAGGGCGGGCAGCAGCGGGACGGCGCCCTCGCGGCCGTGGGCCTCGCGGACGCGCCACAGGATCGAGAAGGCCAGCGGGGCCGCGGGGGCTTGCTCGAGGGCACGGGCCAGCAGCTTCCACGCGCGGGCGGGGTCGCGGGCGCGCAGCGCGAGCAGGCCGGCGCGGCACAGCGGGGCGTAGGCGGCGGCGGGATCGCGGAGCGTGGTGGCGTACAGGGCGAGGGCGTCGGCGGCCTGGATGAGCTCGGGGCTGCCGCGGCCCTCGGCGAGCTGCTCGAGGAGACAGGCGCGGGCGTAGAGGGCCGGGAGGTACTTCGGGCAGGCGGTGATGGCGGCGTCGAAGCGGTTGCGGGCGTCGCTCAGGTCGGCGGCGCGGACCAGGAGGTCGCCGGCGCGGGTGAGGAGCGCGGCCTTGTCGGCGGGTTGTTTTTCGCCGGCGGCGATCGAGGCGAGCTCGGTGGCGGCGGTGCGGGCGGCGGCGGGGCTGGCTCGCTCGGCGGCGATGCGTTCGCGGGCGCGGAGGGCGAGGGTGTCGTGGGCGTCGTGCTCGAGGAGGGCGCCGAGGAGGCGGTCGGCGGCGGCGAGGTCACCGGCTTGCTCGTGGGCGCGGGCGGCCCGGTAGCGCAGGCTGTGGACGACCGGGTGGAGCTTGCTGCGGCCCGCGGCGCCGGACGTGGCAGACGACGCGGACGCGGGTGGTCCGGCGTGGCGGGTGGAGGCCTCGAGGAGGTCGGCGGCGGAAGCGAGGGCGGTGGCGGCGAGGGCGGGGCGGTCGGTGAAGCGGGCGACGCGGGCGAGGCGGAGCTGGACGCCGAGGTCGCGGGGCCTGGCGAGGGCGACTGCGTGGAGGTAGGGGAGGGCGCGGGCGGGGCCGTTTTGGCCGGGTGGGAGGTTCGGGTGGAGGAAGGAGCCGGCGAGTTCGGCGAGGCGGAGGGCGAAGGCCTGACGGTTGCCGGCGCCGCGGTCGTGCTGGAGTCCGCCGCGGGCGGCGCTGCGGATGAGGTCGGTGTCGTGGCTGGTCTCGGCGAGGGCGAGGTGGGTGGCGTGGCCGCCGGAGAGTTGGGGCCAGAGCGCGAGGGCGCGGCGGATGTCGGCGACGGCGGCGCGAGGCTCCTGTCGCAAGAGACATGTCCGATAGGCCAGGAGGGCTCGGGTGCGGTGGCCGCGGGCGACGCTGAAGTGCTGCTGCAGGTAGCGCAGGCGCTGCTCGGGCTGCGCGGTGGCGGCGGCGAGGCGGACGCCGAGTTGCAGGGTGGAGAGGTGTTCGGGCCAGGACTCGAGGATCGGGTCGATCTCGGCGAGGGCTGCGTTGGGATCGCCGATGGCGAGCTGGAGGTGGGTGATCTCGAGGCCGAGGCTGAGCTTCTCTTCGGCGTCGGGGGCGAGGTGGAGGCGGCGGCGGAGGAGGTCGATGAGGCCGCGGGTGTCGTCGCGGTCGCGGAGGATCCGCTCGAGCAGGGCCATGCTCGGCTGGTGGTCCTCGACGGTCTCGAGGGCCTGCATCAGGCAGGTCTCGGCGTGGGCGCCGTCGCCGAGCTCGAGCGCCAGCTCGGCGCTGCGGTAGAGGAGCTTGGCCTGGCGGACCGGGGAGATCGTCAGCTTGATCTCTTGCTCGGTGACCTGGAGGAGCTCGCGGGCGCGGCCGGCCTTGGCGAGCAGGCGGGCGAGCAGCTGGATCGAGGGGGTGTGCTCGGGGAAGTCCTTGAGCAGGCTGACGAGCGACTTGATCGCGGCGTTGGCGTCGCCCTGTTGGGCGTGGAGGCGGGCGAGGATCGAGAGCAGGAACATGCGGCGCGGGCCGTCGGCGCCGCGGCTGAGCTCGCCCTGGTAGAGCTCGCGCAGGCCCTCGACGCGGCCGAGCTGGAACTGCACGCGCTCGAGGCGGTCGAGCGCGGGGCGGAAGCTCGGGCAGGTCAGGACGGCCTCTTCGTAGATCTGGCGGGCGCCCTCGAGTTCGCCGAGGTTCTCCTCGAGCACCTGGCCGGCGCGCAGCTGGGCCTGGGCCTTCTCTTCGGGGGAGAGGCCGGCGTCATCGGCGGTCGCGACCTGGAGCTTGAGCAGCTCGAGCAGCTGCGACCAGGCGTCGTTGGCGATGAGGTAGCGGCCGGCGTCCTCGAGCGCGGGGATGTGGCCGGGGAACAGCTTGAGGGCGCGACGCATGGCGCCGAGGCCCTCGCTGACGCGGTCGAGGCGGATCATCGCCAGCTTGCCGAGGCGGTAGAAGAGCTCGGCCTGCATGCCGGGGTCTTCGGGGCCGATGAGCTTGAGCTGGCCGGCGCAGGCGGCCACGGCGACGTCGTAGCGCGCGGTGGCCATGCTGAGCTCCTCGAGGTTGCGCCACAGCGAGAGGTTGCTCGGCTGGGTCTTGGCGGCGGCGTGGAGGAGGCTGACGGCCGCGCCGCGCTCGCGGATCTCGCGGAGGGTGAGGCTCGCGCGGGTCAGCGGCATGGCCCGCTGCTCGGGCGGGCGGGCCTCGGCCTCGAGCTCGAGGGCGCGGAGCATGAGCTCCGGGTTGTTGGCGGCCTCGGCGAGGCGGAAGAGGTCCTGCAGGAGGCTGAGGTTGCCGGGTTGGGCCTCGGTGGCGGCGAGCATGAGCTCGCAGGCGAGGCCGAGGTCGCCGGCGTGGCGGGCCTCGAGCAGGGCGAGGTCGCGGGCGACGGCGGCGACGGCCCGGGCGTCGTGGAGGACCTCGAGCTGGGCCTCGAGGTTGCTGATGAGGGAGAAAATGTTGCCCTGGGTGAGGGCGACGGCTTCGACGGAGCGGAGGACGGCGAGGTCGCGGGGTGTTGCCTTGAGCGCGGCCTGGTAGCACTGAAGGGCGGCGTTGCGATCGCCGAAGTGGGCCTCGACGAGCTGACCGCGTTCGCGGTAGAGGGCCGCGGCCTCGCGCGGGTGACGGGTCGCGCGGATCTCCTGGTCGAGGTAGCGGACCGAGTTGCGGATGTCGCCGCGGCGCAGGAAGATGCGATAGAGGAGGCGCATCGCCGGCCGCAGGTCCGGCACGAGCTCGAGCGCGTGGGTGAGGAGGCGCTGGGCCTCGCCGTCTTCACCGCGCGCGACGCACCAGCGAGCGCAGGTGACGGCGACCACCGCCCGCAGCTGCGGCTCGCTGACAGGCGTACGCGAGAGCACCTGCAGCATCTCCAGCAGGGGCATTTCTTCCGCCGCGGACATCCGTGCCGCGCAGTCTACACCGCCCCGGGGGGGCTCGGAACTCTAGGAAAACGCGTGTAAATAATCGTTGATCGTGTAGGTATAGGGCTCATATCCGGCCTGCGCGCGGCGGCTCGCCAGCAGCTGCAGGATGAGCTCGAGGGTCTCGTAGCGGGTGGTGAGGCTGTAGAACTGGTCGGCGGGGACCGGGCTGAGCTCGCCGAGGCGGGCGGCGATCCAGCTGGCGTCGTCGCTGAGGTCGGTGGGGGTGTTGGCGGGGATGGCGGGGATGGCGGCGGCGCTGGCGTCGGCTTCGGGTGGATCGGGCGGCGGATCTGCCGGGTCGTCCACGCGGCGTGGGTTCGGCGGGGGTGTGGCGGTGCTGCGCAGGTGGAAGGCGGTGTCGAGCGGGAGACCGGCGGGGGCGCGGGGGTCGTCGGGGTCGGGCTCGTCGCCGAGGATCGCGGCGAAGGCGAGGTCGGCGGGTGAGAAGTAGGCGAACTCCGGATCGAGGAGGAGGCGGAGGTGTCGTGGATCGCTGCCGTCGCCGATCCACTGGGCGCCGAGGTGGCGGCGCACGAGCTCGCCGAAGTAGGCGCCGGCGCCGGCGGCGAGGAGGGCGAGGATCGGGGCGCGGGTCTCTTCGCGGGCTTGCTCGAGGTAGTGATCGACGATCGCCAGCGAGGCGACGGAGCCGTCGAGGGCGAAGCGCATCGATCGCTGGACGGCGTCGCGGAAGTTCTGCTCGAGATCGCTCACGAGTCGTTTCACGGCCGCGGCCCGGACGTCGTCGGCCTGCGAGGGGGTGCTCATGGGGGCGGAGCTTTACAACAAAAAACCGGCAAGGCTATGGTCCCGCGCGTGGAAAGCAGCGTCGACGAGTGGAGCTGGAGCGTCGAGGTGGCGTACGCATGCGCCTGCGGCGCGTACAGCCCGGTGACCCGCTGGCGCTGGGTCGACGCCGAGGTGAAGCCGGAGCTGGCGGCCCGGCTGCGCGAGTCGGGGCCGCTGGAGGGGCGTTGCAAGGCCTGCCAGCGGCCGGCCGAGGGCGGCGGGGCGTGGCTCGAGCTGTCGCCGGGTCGCGAGCAGGCGACGCTGGTGTTGGCGGCGCAGCAGCGGGGCGAGCTGTTGGAGGTGTTGCAAGGGCATCTTCAGCAGTTGCGTGAGCGGCCGGGGCAGGTGCGGCACTGGTTGTTGCAGCCGCGGTTCTGCTTCGCCGCTACGGCTTGGGCTGCGGCGCGGGCGGCCGCGGCGGCGGCGAGCGACGAGCGCGGGGCCGGGGTCCCGCGGCCGGTGGGGCAGCGCGGGTGGAGCTCGGGGCCGACGCTGAGCGCGGAGGTCCAGCGGGCGGTGGTCTGCGATCTGAGCCTCGAGGATGGCGTGGTGACGGCGACGGCGGTGCTCGACGAGGCGACGCGGCGGATGTGGGGGTCGGCCGCGTTGCAGGCGCGGCCGGTGCTGCTGCGCGGGCTCGGGTATCCGCTGCTCGGGGTGCGCCTGGTGGCGTCGTACCTCGGGGAGGTGGCGGTGATCGACGCGGTGGTCGACGTCAGCGCGCCGAAGACCAGCGAGATCTTCGTGCGCCTGGCGCAGTCCTTCCGCCTGCAGCTGGTGGTGCGGAGCGAGGCGGGGCAGGCCGCGGCGGCGCGGGAGATCGAGGCCGAGGGTCTCAAGCGCAACGCGGCGCTGTGCCTCGAGTCGGCGCAGGGTCAGCTGGGCACCGGCGAGTTCCCGCCGGACGCGTATGCCAGCGCCCGCGAGGCGCTGACCCGCATGACGGCGAAGCAGCGGCTCGAGCCGGCGCGGCACACCCTCGCCGAGGGGTCGTACCGGCACCTGGTCGGGCCGGCGGAGGCTCTGGCGGCGCTCGAGCGGCTCGACCTGGCGTCGCGCAAGGACAACCTGGCGCGGCTGCTCGAGGTCGACGGGCTGTCGTTCGCCGAGTACGAGGCGATGCGCAAGGCGGTGCTGGCGGCGGCGATCGAGTTCGGTCTGGTGGCGCCGGCCCGGTTCTGGCGGCGGATCCTCGGCAGCGATCTGGTGAGCGACGCGGCCGACTGGATCGTGAAGCTGGTCAGCCAGCGCAGCGCGTGGATCGCCCGCGGTGACGACCTGACGCCGGAGCAGGCGGAGCAGGCGTGGCGGGGGATCCTGGATCTGTGTCAGCACCACGACATCACGCCGCCGCCGGAGGTCACGCGGGCGCTGGGCGCTCGTCGTGGTGAGGCGGCGCGGAGCTCCGGGGCGCTGGTGGTCCCGGTCGACGAGCGGCCGCCGACGGGGCCGGTGCGGGCAGCGCTGCCGCGTCCGCCAGCGGCCCCTGAGCGCACGCCCGATGCGGTCGAGGTCACGACGCAGGACACGGCGCGGACCGGGCCGCACTCGGTGGTGCCGGCGGGGACGGTGCGTGAGGGGCGGAGCGGGGCGCACGGGACGGTGCCAGCGACGCAGCGATCGGAGCCGCCAGCGCGGACCGGGGCGCACGCGGTGGTGCCTCCGGTGACGCGGTCGGAGCCGGGGACGCGGACCGGGGCGCACAGCGTGGTGCCTGCGGGTTCCGGGCGTTCGGAGCCGGCGACGCGGCACGAGCCGGCGACGCGGACCGGGGCGCATACGCTGGTGCCACCGATACCGGGGCGGCCGGAGTCGGTGTCGCGGCACGAGCCAGCGACGCGGACCGGGGCGCACGCGACGGTGCCTGCGGCATCGGGGTCGGGGTCGGGGTCGGCACCGGCGGCGCGGAGCGGGACCCGGCGTAGTCAGCAGCCGGCGGTCGCCGTGTCGGGCGAGATCAGCGTCGGGGCACGACCGGGCGTTCGCACCTCCGAGGCAGGAAATAATGTGGGGGGAGGCGACCCCAAACAACGCGTGGGACAGGCGCTCATGATCCTGGGCGGGGCGCGGCCGGCGGATGTGATGCCGCTGCTGGCCGAGCTCGATGAGGATGAACTGCTGGCGCTGTTGCCTCCGCTGGCCGAGGTCGGTGGGCGCCTGGTGCCGGAGCTGCTGGCGCGGCTCGAGGCCCCGGGGCGAGCGCTGCGGCAGGCGGCGACGATCTTGTTGGGGCTGGCGCGTGACCGGCGGGCGATCGATCCGCTGACGGCGCGGCTCGGGGCGGAGAGTTCGGTGGTGTGGATCGATGTGGCCCGGGCGCTCGGCAATTTCGGCCCGCGGGTCGTGGGTCCGCTGTGCGCGCTCCTTCGGGGTGCGGCAGGTGAGGCGAAGGAGGCGCTTGGGCTACGCGTGTCACGGGCCTTCGCGGAGCTCGTGATCTCGGACGGAGACGCGCCCGGAGGTGCGGGTCGGCTCGCAATCGAGAACTTGTTGGAGGTCGCGGACCCCTCGGTTTCCTCCGCGGCCCGGCGGGCGCTTGCTACACTCGCCGACGTGCGAGGCGAGGCGCGTGGCCAGGCTGTGGCAGCTGGAGCGGAGGATCGCGAGATCCGCCGCTTCGCTGCGCGTGCTTACGAGGCCATTACGACGCCGGAGCTCGACGCCGACGGTGACTTCGAAGTGGTTGGGGAAGATTGATGCGTTACGGAATTTTCAGCGACATTCACGCCAATCACGACGCCCTCGAGGCGGTGCTCCGCGCGATCGACCGGGAGAAGGTCGATTACCTGGTGTGCCTGGGCGACACGGTCGGCTACGGGGCGCAGCCCAACGAGTGCTGCGACATCGTCCGTCGCATCACTCGCTACACGATCCTGGGCAACCACGACGCGGCGGTCGCGGGGCGCATGGACTACAGCTACTACTACGACGCAGCCCGCGAGGCGCTCGACCTGCACGCGGGGGTCCTGACGCCGGAGAACATGGCCTGGCTGCGCAGGCTCAACTACTTCGAGAAGGACGGGATGACCCACTTCTGTCACGGGTCGCCGGTCGACCTCGAGGAGTTCGAGTACATCTTCAGCGTCGAGCAGGCGCAGACCTGCATCCCGATCTGGGAGAGCCTCGGGCAGATCACGTTCATCGGCCACTCGCACCTGTGCAAGTCGTTCGCGGTGGGCAAGGAGCGGGTCTACGAGGTGGTGACCAAGGAGTTCGAGGTCCACCCGGAGTTTCGCTACATCGTGTCGGTGGGCTCGGTCGGGCAGCCGCGCGACCACGACCCGCGCGCGAGCTACACGATCTACGACGACGCCCAGGGCCTGTTCCAGTTCAAGCGTGTCGACTACGACGTGAACGCCGCGGCTCGCAAGATCTTCGGCGACCAGCGGCTGTCGGACAGCTTCGGCGCGCGCCTGTTCGCGGGCGTGTAGAGAGGCGGCTGTGCGCGAGAGTCCGGCCGAGGCGCTGCGGCGGGAGCGGGAGCAGGCGCGGCGCCTGCTGGGCGACGGCTACGCGGACGACCACATCGACCAGGACGAGCTGGATCGCCGGCTCGAGCGGGTCGAGCACGCGGAGACGATCGCGGAGCTGCACGGGCTGACGGCCGAGCTGCGGCCGGTCGCGGTGAGCACGGCGCTGGTGCCGGTGGAGCCCGAGGCGGCGCAGCGGATCCCGGTGCTGTTTGGGTCGGTGGAGCGGGTGGGGGCCTGGCGCGTGGCCCCGCGGACCTGCGTGCGGGTGATCTTCGGCGCTGCGCTGCTCGACCTGCGGCAGGCGATCTTGCCGGCAGAGGCGACGGAGCTCGAGCTCGAGGTGAACGTCGTGTGCGGCAGCCTCGAGGTGATCGTGCCGCCGGGGTGGCAGATCGACAACCGCTGCGGGGCGGTGCTGGCGGCGGTCGAGCAGGACGAGGGGCACGTGACGCCGGCCGACGAGCGGCGGGTGCTGCGGGTGACCGGGAGGGTGCTGCTCGGCAGCTTCAGCGTGTTCGAGCGGCTGCCGGGCGAGCGCGCTGGCCAGGCCCGTCGGCGCCGGCGGCAGGAGCAGAAGGCGCTCGGCGAGCGGGCGACGCGGGCGCTCGGGCGCGGCGAGGACTAGGCGAGCTGTCGCGGGGGACAGGTCGCGGGGGACAGGTCGCGGGGGACAGGTCGTTACTGGAGGACGGCCTCGCTGAGCGTGGGCGTGGGCGCGGTGAGGCGGGGGGTCGCGGGGACGGTGGGGCGGCGCTTGGTGGGGCGGACCGGGTCGACGAGGTCGTGGACGATCGCGGCGACCAGCTGCTCGTAGCGGAGGCCGGCGGCGTGGGCGACCTTGGCGACGACGCCGGCGCGGTGCAGCGGGGGGAGCGGCTCGACCTCGAGGATGACCTCGTTGTGGCGCTCGTGGAGGAGGAGGTCGACGCGGGCGGTGCCGCGGGTGAGGCCGAGGGCGGCGACGGCGTGGGTGGCGAGGTTGTCGATGCCGTGACGGCGGCTGCGGGACAGGCTCGGGGGGCAGACCATGGCGCAGATCTGCCCGGCGGGGTCACGATCGACCTCCATGGCGCCCAGGACCTTGCCGTCGAGGAGGACGACCTGGATCTCGCGGCCGGTGACGGCGCGCTCGAGCAGCCAGGTGCCGGTCCGGTGCTCGTCGGCGGCGTCAGCGACGGCGGCGGCGTCGGCGAGGTGACGCACGCCCTGGCCGTGGCAGCCGTGGCGGGGCTTGAGCACGCAGGGCCAGCCGAGCAGGCCGAGGGCATGCCGGGTGGGGGGCTCGGCGCCCCCGAGGGCGACGGTGGCGGGGACGGGGAGGCTGTGGAAGCCGAGGATCTGGCGGGACCGGAGCTTGTCGTGGGCGAGGGCGACGGTCGCGGCGGAGGGACCGGCGAACGGGATCCCGCGCAGGCCGAGGAGGCCCTGGAGCTCGCCGCTGGCCCCCACGGCGCCGTGGGCGGCGATCAGGCAGGCCGAGACGCGGGCGGCGCGGAGCTTGAGGTCGAGGTCGTCGTCGGCGCCTAGAAGGATGGCGGTGTGGCCGAGGCGCTGGAGGGCGGCCTGCAAATCTTGGCCACTTTGGGCGTCGATTTGGCTATCATCCGCGGCGGTGGAGGTCGGGCCGCGTGCGGCCGGGTCGCCATCTACGGCGGAGGCTACGGCTGAGGCCACGGCCACGGCCGGGGCCTGGACGAGAACGCCAAAGTTGTGCGTGCGCATGACTTCAAGGCCGCTAGCAGACCGGGCCCCGCCTCGGCAAATTTTCGGACTTTTTCCCCTCCTGGCCTCAGCTCTCCCCCTTCGCCCTCCTCGCTGGTGCGCGCGGGGAGGGGTGCCTGCACAAGCAACATGACCTTCCTCGAAGCTGCGATCGAAGTCCTCCGCCACGAGCCCGAGCCGCTGCACTTCGCAGAGATCGCCAAGCGTGCGGTCCAGCGAAACCTGCTGTCGCATGTCGGGCGCGACCCCGAGGCCGCGATGCGCACCTGCCTTAACTCGGCGGTGCGCGGCGACCAGGCGATCCTCACCCGCAACAAGCCCGGATACTACGCGCTCACGCCGGGTATCGAGCTGCCGCCGCCCGCGGCTGCGCCGGCGTCGGCCCAGCCAGTGGCTGTGGTGGCCCCCGTGGCGGCTGCGGTCGTGGTGAAAAATACCAGCGATGTCGTGGTGTCGACGGTGGTCCGTGAAACCGTCACTGCGGCGGAGCCCGGGGCGCCTGATGCGGATGCCGCGGATGCCGCGGATGCCGCGGATGCCGAGGAGGCCAGTGAGGCCGAGGAGGAAGGCGGCGGCGAGGATGGTGGCGGTCGCGAGGGCGGTCGGCGCAAGCGTCGGCGCAACCGCTTTGGTGTGCGTGGTGAAGCGCCGCCGCCCCAGCTGGTGGCGGTCAAGCCGTCGCGCCGCGGGGCCGATGCCAGCAAGCGCAGCGAGGTGCTGCAGAAGGTGCATCAGCTCGAGTTCGAGGCGCCCCGCGGGGCCGGTCTCGACGGGGTCACCGATGTCGCCCTGGTGATGGCGAACGCGATGTCGCGGCTGGCCGAGGAGCGTCCGGATTGCGGAGTGAATTCGAGAGCATGCAGCGTGGTCCTTCAACCAACTCGGGGCCGGCCCCGGAGGTCCGTAACATGCCGCGGCGGATGCCGCCCAGGGCTGGCTCGGGCGGGCCACCGGTGCATGGCAACGGCGGCAACGCGAACAGCAACAGCGGGAACAACAGCGGGAACAGCAGCGCGAACGGCAGCAACGGGCTCGACGAGGACGAGCGCGGCGGGCGTCGGCGTCGGCGTCGGCGCAAGCGCGGGCGTCGGGTCGAGTGGACGAACGAGGGCGGCGGCGACAGCCGGGCCGGCGGCGAGATGCAGGCCCAGGGCCTGCTGAGCCAGGTCGCTGCGGTGCTGGCGGATGCCGGCCCGCGCTCGCTGCACATCCGCCAGATCGCCGAGAACCTCGCGGGCCAGAACGTGCTCGGCGGGGAGATCTCGGAGATCGAGCGGGCGGTCACGGCGGGGGTGTTGCTCGACATCCGCAAGCTCGGGCGGGCGTCTCGCTTCGTGGCCCGGGGCGATGCCCGGTATCAGCTCCAGACCTCGCGGCTGCCGGGGCCGGCGGCCGCGGCCGAGCAGAGCTTGCGGGTCGCGGCGGATCTCCTTGACGGCGAAACGACCAATCAACTTGTGCAGTGGTTGCAAGCGCTTGGGCCGCGATCTCTCGAAGCGCTGGCACGTATTTACCTCGAGCGCGAGGGCTTCAGCCTGGTGACCACGCTGCCGCCGGTCCGCGGGGTCGGCAAGCTGGTGGTGCAGGACCCGGAGGCCGAGGAGGAGGAGGGTCGGGTGTTGGTGCTGGTGCTGCCGCGCAAGGCCGGGCTCGACGCGAGCAATTGGGCCGGCGACAGCGAGCGCAACAGCTGCGGCGGGCACCTGGTGTTCGCGATGGGCGAGGCGCCGGACCTCGCCGAGCAGCGCACGGTCGGTCCGCATGAGTTCGCGCGCTGGCTGCGGACCCAGGGGATCGGTGTGACCACCCTGGCGATCGAGGTGACCGTGCTCGACCCCACCGTGATCGAGTCGATCGGTGGCCTCGACACCTGAGGGCGACGGGTCGCCGCCGGAGCTGGCGGTGACCTCGACACCCGAGACGGCGGCGCCAGCGCCGGTGGCCTCGACACCTGAGGGCGCCGCCTCGCCGCCGGAGCTGGCGGCGACCTGGCTGGGTCGTCGCGACTTCGCGGAGGTGCTGGCCATGCAGTTGGCGCTGCGGGAGCAGGTGATCGCGGGGGCGACGCCGACCTTGCTGTTGGTCGAGCACCCGCCGGTACTGACGCTCGGGCCGCGCGCGAGCGAGGGCGACGTGCTGTGGGACGAGGCCCGGCGGGCGGCGATCGGGATGACGGTGGTCCGGACCCCGCGGGGCGGTGAGGTGACGCTGCACGCGCCGGGACAGCTCGTCGTGTACACGGTGGTGCCGATCGGGCGGAAGATCCGCGAGCACATCGTCCGCCTCGGGGAGGTCGGGGTCTCGCTGTATGCCGAGCTCGGGGTGGCAGGTTGCGAGTTTCGTATGGCCCACCCGGGGGTCTGGCTGGGGGAGCGCAAGCTGGCGTCGATCGGGCTGCACATCAGCCGCGGGGTGGCCGTGCAGGGGGATCGCGCTCAACCTCGATGTCGACCCGGGGCTGTTCGCGGCCCTGGTGTCGTGCGGGCTGCGGGGGGTCGAGGTGACCAGCGCGCGGGCCGTCGGGGGCCAGGCGATCACGGTCGAGGCGGCGGCTCGGCGCTATGCGTCGCTGTTCGCGGCGTCGGCCGGTTATGCGCTCGCGTGGCGCTAGCTCGCGGCTGGCGTGGTTGGGTGCGCGGCGGGTTTACGATGGTCACTGAGAGGCAGTGTGGTTGGGTGCGCGGCGGGCTTGCGATGGCAGCCGGTGCAGGTGTGGTTGCTGGCGCGGCGAGTTTGCTATGGTCGGGGCGATGCGCCGACTTGCGATGGCCATGGGGCTCGCGCTTTGCCTCGCCTGCGGGGTGGAGTCGGGGCGCGCGGCGGTGGCGATCGATCGGGTGACGGCGACCAGCCCGGAGCTCGAGGCGATGCTGACGACCGCGGTCGGCGAGGCGCTGGCGGACAGCCCGGACTTCGCGGTCGGGGGCGGGCGCTTCGCCGGGGCGCTGCGCCTGGTCGGGTGGGTCTCGGCGTCGGACCAGGGCGGGCGGCCCTCCCGACCTGGGGCTGGCGGGGCTGGCGGGGCGAGGCCGGCGGCGCTGTTCCTCTATCTCGAGCTCGAGGTGCCGGCGGCGCTGCGGCGCCACTTCGATGTCCCGGCGATCACGGCGCGGGCGCAGCTGGACGGGCCGGTGCCGTCGCAGGCGGGGTTGCTGGCGGCCGCGACGACGGCGCTGGGGGTGCTGGCGCTGCGCTTTGCGCTGGCCGGGGGCGACGCGCAGGCGGCGATGCTGCTGCTGCGAGCGGACGACCCGGAGCTGGTGCTGCTGGCGCTCGAGTGGACGCGCGATCATCCGAGCCCGCTGCTGGCCGACGCGGTGGCGGAGCAGGTCGGGAACGCGGACCTGCAGGTGGTCCGCCTGGCGCTGGAGGTGCTGACGCAGGTCGGTGATGGGCGGCACGCGTCGGCGGTGGTGCGTCGGGTGGAGCGCTGGCCGGCGCTGGCGCGCGAGGGCTACACGACCCTGGCGGTGCTGGGGGGCCCGGACGCGGTCGGTTTTCTCCGCTTCGCGGCGAGCAACGAGGACGACCTGGAGCTGCAGCGCGAGGCGGAGCGTGCGCTGAGCGCGGCGCTGGTGGGTACGGGAGAGCGTGTCGCTTCTCGGCCGCATGGTGTAGATCTTCCGAGGGTGGCGCGAGGACACCGGCAATGAGGCTTCGTTCACGGGTTGCGATCGCGGGGGTGCTGGCTGGGCTCTGTCCTGGCGCCGTGCATGCGGCGCCGGTGCCGGATCCGTCGCTGCCGATCACACCGGCGGTGGCGCCCGAGGAGGTCGCGCCGGTGGTGACCCCAGCGGTCGGTGGCGGTGGCGAGACGCTGCCCGAGCCGAGGCCGCCGGTGCCGACGCCGACGCCCGCGCCCTACGCCGGGGTTCGCAGTCCGACCGCGCCGCCGACTGCTCCGGGTGCGCCGCCGACTGCTCCCGGTGCGCAGCTGGGGCCGCCGCCGGGGACCGCCGGGCCGCAGCCGTATCCGACGCCGGGCGCCGAGCCGCGGCCAGGGGTCGACCTCGGGGGCATGTCGGTCACGCCCTTGCCACCGCCGCCTGCCGCGCTCGATCCACAGACGATCCGCCGTCAGCCGTGGCGCGGTCGCTACTGGTTTGGTCTGCGGGTCGGTCTCACTGGGCCCCTCGGGGGTGAGCGGCCGGCGGCGCCCTCGGTGCTCAGTTTGCTGGGTGGGGCTGACATCGGCTGGCGGGTCGGCAACGTGCTCGGGCTCGGCATGGGCATCTCGGGGAACATCCAGAATCGGGTGCGCCTGACCGTGACGGACCCCTACACCGGCAGCCAGGTCCAGCAGACCCACAACGGGCGGATGCTGTAGCCGGGACGCGTTGTTCGTCCGCCTGCACCTGCCGCCTCAAGAGCGCTTCCAGCCGTACGCCGACCTCGGCGGCGGTCTGGCCGGCTGGCGCGGGGGCGAGGCGGCGCAGCTACGGGGGCAGATGCGGGCGGCGGACGGCATCGAGGGGTGGTGTCGAGCACGGTGACGATGGGC
>NZ_JADJNN010000040.1 GCF_016714285.1 Nannocystis sp.
TCGGGACAGGATCGGGCCAAGACCCGGGGATCTTGCGGCCGCGCAGGTGCCCGTCCGGGGCTCGTACGGGGGGCACGGTCGACAGCCGCGAGGCCGGATCGGGTCGCCTTTGAACCCTGTCTCGGTGTCTATTGGATATGTCCTTCGGACCAGGTTGCGTGACGCCGCGCTCGCTACCTGTCGCAGCTTGGGGCCCTCGAGACTCCTTCTGGCGCGGCCATGCGAGCGGCGGGTCGACGCGGCCGACACGATGGGCGGCCGATACCAGCGGCGCATCCATCGTCGGATGGGAAATGCCGTGGGGCTCAGCGCCAGCGGATGAGCCAGAGCACCGCGCCGGTGGTGGGATCATGGACCGCCGCGGTGGGTTGGGTCCGTTCGAGTCCGACGACCTCGCCGGTGCCGAGACGATGCAGGCGACGGAGGTCGGGCAGGTCGGGCGTGGCGACCTGCTGCGATCGTGGGAGCAGCAGCCCCGATCGCAAGGCGACGCGCGTCACTCCGGGTCGTGCATGGTGAGTGTGTGGACCAATGACCGACGTCGCGCTGGATGCTCGCAGGGGCGCGTGAAGGGCTGCGCACGACCTCGCCAAAACAGTTACTCTGGTCCGCGTCATGCTTCTTCGCGCTTCCGTGCCAAGCCTGTCGCGGCGATACGTACGAACACCGTTCACGCGGCTTCCCCGGCCAATGCGGGAGATCATGACCCGCCGTGATAGTCTCCCATGAGTGCCGGCTGCACGCCCCCTCGCGCTGACGACCTGTTCATCGCCGCGAACCCCTCGACGACCGAACGGATCCGGCTCGACGCGGAGATCAAGGAGATCGATCGCAAGCTCCGCGACTCGCCGCACCGCGACGGTATCGTCCTCGACGCCTGCTGGGCCGCCGGGGCCGACGACCTCCAGCGCGCGCTCCTCGAGCGGACCCCGCACATCGTCCTGTTCCTCGGGTCGCCAAGACGCGCCTGCAGATCGACTGGCCCGAGCACTCCACACCCCGCAGATCCGGGCCCGCGGCGGCCTGCCTGGCCGACCTCGTCCTGCTGCCCGCCGGCTCGCTGCTCGGGCGGTCGATGCGAGCGGCCGCTGGCTCAACCAAGGTCTTGTTTTAGTGACGCGACATCCGAACCGTTTCGACTCCGATTTCAACGTCATACCATCTTTAGACCCCATGCAACCGTACAATCAGGAAACTCTTGATGCGCTCCTAAATAAGGCTGTACGATTGCCGATCGATTTCGCGCAGCATGCGGTACCTCCACTGACGCCTCAGTACGCTCCACTCTTCGAGGTCCAAAAGACTGGTCTTCGATTTTCTCTGCGCTCTCTATTGCACGCCGTCGGATGTAAAACGGCTCGCTTAAGTATGAGTGAGGCACAAGAAGCCCTCCAGTGTGCATATGTTTACACAAAGGTCTTGGACATGCGGCGGAATGATATTGGCTTCAGTCAGAGGCATCTTGAATACGACTCGGATCTCCTTGGCAATCGTTCGAATGAATTGGAATTGGAGTGGCGTGTCTTCTTGCTTGGGAGGTCTGGAAGGCCCCCTGGGACCAAATGGAACCAATACCTGGAGCGAAGTCCAGATTCGACTATCGCGCAAAAGTGGGCAGTTTACGTGCAATCTTCGAGGCGAAGGGTGCATCAAGTCAGTCAACTCACAATAGACAGATTAAAGACGGATTAAGGAAAAAGGGGGAGCATCGCAAGAGGGGGGAGCGCTTCGACATCGAGCTTGTCATCGCAACCCATTTGGCTTCATATGGTGAAGGGTCGAGAATCACGGTAGCCGATCCACCATTTGATATTCCCGAATGGACATTCACCTCTTTGGCGATCAATCTTTGCTCGCCGCCATTGGACACGAGTCCTAAACTTTATAGGAGATACCACTACGGCAAGGATGGTTTATGAGGAATCACTGGAGATGCTTGGGCGTGAGCCCATGTTTCATCCACCGCCGAGAGTCATGCCGCAGATTCTGGAAGAGATACAGATCGGTAGAACTGTGTTCTCAGGAACGTGGCATCAGGGGATTATTGGCGGCTCGCCGGACAGGTATTGGATCTCAACAGCAGGACGGAAAAATCAGCGAGGTCGCACTATATTGGAACGCATCGAACACCTAGGTCCGTCTATTTCGATTTTTCAAGGTTTGGATTGCAATGTTCTTGAGATCCTTCGGTATGGAGGCATTCCTGAAGGGGGAACATCATATGAGCCTCTGGCGATGCGCCAAGCTGTAACCGATTCTGGAGAAATTGCATCTATCTTTCCAGGTGGCACCGTGCTGGTGGTGCGTTTTGAACCTTCTGAGTGAGCACCGACGGCGAATGCTCGGGGAAGTCCAGTGGAGCAGGTGGCGACCGGGTGCGGGCCCGATCGACGAGCGAGAAGGCATAGTGGCTCATATCGTCTGGCGGCCGTTGGTCCACCACACGAGGGCAACGCTAGCTGCATTGCCCTCAGCGCTCATTGGAACTCGATGTCGCTGGAGGTGCTGCTCCTGGGGAATCCTCCCCGCCCTCTGAGCCGTCTTCATCGGGAACTTGAACAGTGCACGACGCCTCGTACTTGCGCTGTAGCCACTTACATGGCCCCGCGCACGATATACGCAAAGACATGAAAATGCATAGGAGATGTCTCAGATTCGAACGTCGTGCCACCATATCCAAGGCCACCATGTGGCCGCTCCCCATAGCGGCCTTGTCCTCCAGATTCATCTTCCGGGCGGCGAGTCATTGGAGTTGGGAAGGGAAATCCAGCATGCAGGTACTGAGAGCGGTATGCGTATATCTGCTGCAGCGCCGCCCTGAGGCTGTTCCAATCGACTTGGTGATGAGGTGGCCTAACCGAGGGGGGATCAGGGAGATTTTGAATTAGCAGATCTAAAAACTTCTCTTTAACTCCGGTGATCTCCCCAGGGACCTCCGCCAACGTCTCTATCGCGCTCACACACCAGAGCCATGCGAGGTTAGCATCCTCATCACACTCGACAAGCGCCTTTTGGTACATGCGAGCCGATCGAAGAAAGGTGGCTGCATCATGTTTATTGAGATGAAGATACTTCTTGAGAATCTCCTTTGCAGGGTCAAGCCTCTCCGGATCTGTATGTGAATAATAAGGTAAGAGCGACCGCTCGGCGTGATGAAGGTGAGGAGGCGGCCCCGCGTGCTTAGGTTGTCCCTTTGCATCGAACTCAGTTCCAAAGATCCTGATCGTGCTTCCCTCAAGAAGACGCTTGTCGGTCGCCACTGACAAGACGGCCGCCATTTCGCCGCAAAATGAAATAACAATTCTTTCCCGAAATCCCAAGTATTCCCTATGCCCTTTGTGCAGTTCTTTCGGGATATATTGATCGTAAAACGAAAAGGATCTGTGGATACCTGCTCTGAAAACAAGGGCCCCCATGATGGGCTCTTGCTTCGGAACAGTATTGATGATGTCATACGGCGCGAGATCCAGATTTCACCAGCAAAGCGAGCGTCTGAATACATGACCCATTCTTCGGAATACCAAACATTCCCGTCGCGTTTGATCTCGTTCCAGTTTCTGTGCAGGGAGTTCCTTTGAAGGGCTGCAGGATGCGAAGTCCGGCGACGAATCTCTCGATGCTCCTTTGCGATTTATCAGGTGCGTCGTATGGGTTAAGATAGCTAAACATCAAGAACCCTTGAAACAATTCTTGCTTGGCCCCGCTGGGGAGCAGTCTTGATTGTTACTTCGCTTGAAGAAAGCGAACCTACTTCCCACCATTTTTTAAGCCAAGACTTTCCTTTGACGTCTATCTCGTCAATCCAAATTTCGCTGGCTAAGACGTAAGCCGTCCCCCTGTAAACTCGACGCTTTCCAGCTTCGTCCGTAGCGATGAAGAGAACGGGTTGCAGCTCGGGCTGTGTTGACTCGGTCATAAACGAGATCGAACCTCACCCGCTCGCAGAGGTCAAGCCGCCTCTCAACTTCTCGACCCCCGAGGCGCCGTTCATCCGGCTGCGGGGGCCCACACCCGAGCGTGCCGCGGCGATGCAGCGCGCGCAGCGGCTGCTCGCGGACCTCCCGGCGACGGACACGCTGACCGAACGCGGGATGCTCGCGGCCCTCGCGGCCGGCGAAAGCCGCGATGCGGCGGCCTCGCCCTGGCGGTGGGCACGACGTGCGCCGACCTCGGACCATCGCTGTCGATCCTCGATCACGGCGCCCTGGCGATCGCCTGCTTGATCGCGGCGACCGACGTCGCGGCCGCCGGCCCCCACGCGGCGGCGCTCCTCGCAACAGTCCGGACGCGCGCCCACGAATTGTCCGCCACGCTCACCGACATCGCCGAAGCCGTCACGCTGACGTGGACCGCGCGTCTGCTCGCGCACGCCCTCGGGGTCGATCCACCGCTGATCGAGCCGAGCTCCGCTCCGAGCGGCACATGGGCCAGCTGCGCTTGCGGCCGCTGCCGCCCGGGCAGGGCTCGTGGCGGCCTTGGGCCCGGGCTGGAGGCGAGAACTGGCTCTCCGGACTGGAACCGTTCCACTCGTGTTTCTTGTGCTTGTTGTGCGGATGGACAAATAAACGGCGTTCTGGCTCTCGGAGAGCTGAGATATTACTCCTGGGTCTCCGTCGTGCGCCGCTGAACACGCCGCTACGGCGCCTCGCAGAGCGGCAGCAGCAGCGGCTCGTCGTCGGCGAGTCGCAGGCCTTCGACGAACTCGTCGAGTTCGCCGAGCTCGTAGCGCGCGAGGCCAATAGTGTGCCAGACGTGGCCCTCAACGCCGCCCTGAATGCGGTAGCGCCCGTCGCGCGGGCGAAACACGACGGCGCCTGACGGCGTCACGACATGAACCGCGAGACACTGGCCTGTGGCGACGTCCCACACGCGGAGGCTTCCGTCGCTGCCCGCCGAGACGAGGTGACGCCCGTTGCTACACCAACTCGCGGCACGCACCATTCCCACGTGCCCCCACAGCGTGGTGAGAGCCTTGCCGCTGGCGGCCTCCCACACTCGCACGCTGTTGTCGTCGGACCCGCTGGCGAGCCGCGTCCCGTCTGGGCTCCACGCCACGCTCATGACCCCGGCCGTATGTCCCTTCATCGCCTGCAGGGCCTTGCCGCTGGCGGCCTCCCACACGTGCACGCTGTTATCGCCAGACCCGCCAGCGAGCCGCGTCCCGTCCGGGCTCCACGCCACGCTGCTGACCCGGTCCGCGTGCTCCTCCATCGCCTGCAGGGCCTTGCCACTGGCGGCCTCCCATATGCGCACGCTCTTGTCGTTGGACCCGCTGGCGAACCGCGTCCCGTCTGGGCTCCACGCCACGCTCATAACCGTGTCCGTATGTACCTTCCTCGCCCACAGGACCTTGCCGCTGGCAGCCTCCACACGCGCACGCTCCTGTCGTCGGACCCGCTGGCAAGCCGCGTCCCGTCTGGACTCCACGCCACAGTCCTGACCCGGTTGTGTGCCCCTCCATCGCCCACAGGGCCGTGCCGCTGGCGGCCTTCCACACGCGCACGCTCTTGTCGGAGGACCCGCTGGCGAGCCGCGTCCCGTTCGGGCTCCACGCCACGCTCATGACCCGGCTCGTGTGCCCCATCGCCCGCAAGACCTTGCCGCTGGCGGCCTCCCACACACGCACGCTCGTGTCGTCGGACCCGCTGGCGAACCGTGTCCCGTCCGGGCTCCACGCCACGCTCCTGACCCCGCTCGTGTGCCCCTCCATCGCCCGCAGGGCCTTGCCGCTAGCGGCCTCCCACACACGCACGCTGTTATCGTCGGACCCGCTGGCGAGTCGCCTCCCGTCCGGGCTCCACGCCACGCTGCTGACCCTGTTCGTGTGCCCTTCCATCGCCCGCAGGCCCCTACCGCTGGCGGCCTCCCCTACACGCACGCTGTTATCGTTGGACCCGCTGGCGAGTCGCCTCCCGTCCGGGCTCCACGCCACGCTGCTGACCCACCTTGTGTGCCCTCCATCGCCCGCAGGCCCCTGCCACTGGCGACCTCCCACAAGCGTACGCTGTTGTCGTCGGACCCGCTGGCGAGCCGCGTCCCGTCCGGGCTCCACGCCACGCTCCTGACCCAGTCCGTATGCCCTCCATCGTCCGCAGGACCTTGCCGCTGACGGCCTCCCCACACGCGCACGCTGTTATCGGAGGACCCGCTGGCGAGCCGCGTCCCGTCCGGGCTCCACGCCACGCCTATGACCATCCCCGTGTGCCCCTCCATCGCCCGCAGGGACTTGCCGCTGGCGGCCTTCCACACGCGCACACTGTTGTCGGAGGACCCGCTAGCGAGCAGCGTCCCGTCCGGGCTCCACGCCACGCTCCTGACCCCGTCCGTATGTCCCTTCATCACCCGCAGGGCTTTGCCGCTGGCGGCCTCCCACACGCGCACGCTGTTATCGGAGGACCCGCTGGCGAGCCGCGTCCCGTCCGGGCTCCACGTCACGCTCATGATCACGTCCGTGTGCCCCACGAAACCACGAAGTGGGAGCCCGCGCGTGGCATCCCACACCCAAAGCGAACCGTCCCTGTGAGTCGTCGCCAGCAGGAGCCCGTCGGGGCTCCACGCCACGGCAATGCACCCGGCTTCCCCCCCTAGGATGCTGATCACCGCCAACTCCGCTGACCAGGCCGCAGCCTCGGTGTGTCGCGCCGCGGTGCGGTCGAAGGCGCCGCGAGCCGCCAATACTCTCGCCGCCAGGAAACTTGCCCCGGTAAGCTGGGCGCCCTCCAACGTCGCACGGTCGAGCGTAGCGAAGGAAAAGTCGGCATTATCGAGCCTCGCGCCACGGAGGTCCGCTCCCCGAAGATTCGCGTGGCACAGCCTCGTCTCTTTGAGGGAGGCCCCGCGTAGATCACGGCCGGAGAGGTCGGCCCCACGTAGATCGGCCCCGTCCAGGAGGGCCCCGCGGAAGCTCTGCCCCGCCAGCGATTGGCCACGAAGATCTTGCCTCCGCACGTCCGCACTCAACTCCACGATTTCGTGCTGCATGAATGCAAGCACGAGACGCGCATTCTCGGCGAGCCGGGTCCCGGATGCGTCACTGAGCGCCCGCTTCGCCCAGGCCACGAGCCCTGCCTCGCCGACGAGCTCGCATAACACGTCCATCATGAACTCACTGAGCCGCCCCACCTCCAGCTCGGCGCAGCGCTCGGCTCGCTTGAGCTCCTCCGCGATCAACTGCGCGACGAGCCACTCCATCACGGTTTGGTGCACAAACTCAAAGCTGCCGTCGTCCGCGTGGGTGAGCAGGGTGCGACTCTGAACCATCTGACGCGCAACGTCCCGGTCGTCGTCGCAGAGTTTGCGGAGCTGCTCGCTCGTGTGCGCGTCGAGCTCGCTCGCTACGATGCGCTTCACAGTCGAGCGCCACAGGTGCAGCGCCAGGCGCGTCGCCACGTCGAGGAGCACGGCGCGTGTGGGCCCGGGTGCGCCGCCGGGCGGGTTCAAGTGCTCCTCCTGATGACCGAGCCAGTCGTCGACGATGACGAGCCGGTAGAGCTCGGCCGACGTGATCGCGTCACGCCGCGCCGCAGCTGCATCGAGCTGCGCGTCGGTCAGCCGCACGAGAAACGACAGCATCCTCGGCGTCGCCGCAAGGCCCGACAGGTCATGGACCTTCTTGAAGCGGTCCATGCGCCGCTGGCCGGCCTCCTTGCTGCCGAGCACACGCCCGAGGTATTCGGCGATCTCGACCGGGCTGAACTTCTCTGTCACCACCAGCCTGCGCCGCGCGATCGCCTGCCACTGCCCCGCGAGCCCCGCGACGTCGGGTGAAACGCGGCACATCAACGCTTCGACGGCCGCCTTGTGCGTCACGAAGTGTTCTGAACGGCTCGCCACCAGCACGCGGGCGCGATCGCGGGCGGCCCCCGCGATGCGCGCGAAGTGTTCGGGGATCGCTGCCGGCCGCACCCGGATCGCCAGCTCGTCGAATCCGTCGAACAGTAGCGCGATGCGGCCGTCGTGGAGGTCACGCTCGAACGCCCGGACAGGCAACGAGAGCCGGCGGCGCGCGAACTCGAAGGCCACCAACTCGACGACGTTCTGCGCGCGGTCGAGGCCCCGCAGCTCCACGACGATCGGCGTCACCAGGGACTGCCGCTCCATCATCGTACGGGCTACCTCGCGGAGGAGAAACGTCTTGCCCGTACCCGCCGCACCCAGCACGAGGACGAAGCTCCCCTCGGGCTCGCACAGAACCGAGGCAACGCGCTCCACCGCCGGATGGACGGTCTCTGTCCGGTCGTCCACGGGGCTCCAGAGCCTGACGCGCTGCTCGATGTAGAGTTCATGGGCGTACTCGAGGTCGCCGTCGAGACGCGCCCGGAGGAGCTCCTTCACGCGCTCCGTGTCGATGACCCGTTCGTAATCCATCCGCCTAACCAGCGTGATGCCCCCCTCCGCGGCGCGAGCGACCACGCGATCGTCCAGAAGATCATGACTCGCCACAACCAGGTCGCTGACCCGCCCGGGGTTTCCCCTGCGACGGAAGGGATCGTGCACATCGCCCGCCCAGCGGTTGATCAGTTCGAAGCTGGCAGGGCCCTCGTGCGCCCCGAGGACGTAGACTCCGCGAGCCCGGTCCGTCACCCGTGCGTAGTCCTTCTATGGGCCAGGGTTGCGCACCCGTCGAACCTCGACACGGCCCCCCTCGTCGCGGACCTTGCAGATCTCGATCACCTGCGCGAGCAGGTCGTCCCGCGCAGGCTCGAGACGAGCACGCCCGTATGGGTCACCGGAGTCGTCGTCCCCTCCATTGTCCAACTTCAGACTCGCCTGCCGCTCCCGGCCGCCGAACGTTGCGCTACACCGCTGGTGCTTGCACCGCTGGTGGTCCTCCCACTTGTCGCCCTTCGTGGAGATGCGGTTGTCGCCGACCCACTTGCGCTCGTGCGGCACGTACTGCCGTCCCCACCGGTGCAGCCCGTGCCGATGCACCTGTATGATCTGGTACTGGTTCGGGATCTCCTCCGGCCGCTCCTTAGCGACCACCGATGCGCTCCCCGTCGAGACAACCGGAAGTGTCCCCGCCAGCCACTCGATACGACCGTGGTGGGTGTGGCCATGGAGGAGCGCGTTGAGCAGCTCGCCAAGGCGGTCGCGGAGCAGGTCCACGTCGCGGAGGTTGTGGTCGTCACCGACCGGCCCGCGGATGGCGTTGTGGTGGACGAGCCCGATGCGCAGCCACTCCTTCGCCTCATACGCCTCGAGCTGCCGCCGGAACCACTCGAGCTGTGACTCTCCGAGCCAGCCGTAGTGGCCGAAGATGCTCTCGGGGACGTTCGGCTTCTTCGGGTCGGGCGCCTCCTGCTCCTTGTGGCTCTCGCGCATCGTGGAGTTGAGCCCGGCGACCACCGTCTGGAGGTCCGGCAGCTCATACAGCGTCCACGGCTGTTCCTGCGTGAAGCTGTATTTCCCGCCGTACAGGGTGTCGAAGAACTGCGCGAACGGCTCCCACTTGGGCCACCAGGGCTCCTTCGGCGTCTCGTCGTCGCCCGCGCAATTGGCGAAGTAACCCAGGCACTTGTTCCGGTTGATGTCGTGGTTGCCGGGCACCACGAGCACCCGCTCGACGCCGTGGCCCAAATGTGCTGCGAGCCCGCGACAGAAGCCTAGCACATCGTCGTATTCCTTCTTCAATCCCCACTCGGCGAGGTCGCCCGTCAGCGCAACGATGTCCGGATTCGGAACCTTCGCTTTGCGGAGTACGTCGAGGTCGTCTGTCACGCGCCGGAGCAGCGTATCGAATGACTCGTCCTTTGCGCCAAGCCCCAGCCGCCCGAAGCGGTGGTTCACACCGAACTGGATATCGGACAGATGAAGGATTGTGACTGTCTTCTCGTCCGTTGCGCCGGAGGTCTCACGCGGGATCTCTGCCATGCCGGCGCGAGTCTACGCCTAAGTGGCGCGAGAGGATAGTGGGTGCGGAGTCCCTCGAGGTCCAGGCCCTGGTTGATGAGTTGCTCCAGCACAAGGGCAAGCGCCCTGGTGTCGCCAGTGCTCGTCGACGTGGAACGGTTGTGGCGGAGGCTCAGGTAGCCTTCCCAGCCTTGATTCGTCGCGGTATTTGATCAAAGGCAGCCTTTCCGCTAGTTGATACCAGAATCCTCGATCATTTTGGTATTTTATTCGGACGAGTCGTTGGATCGGCTCATGTTCTAGGATGTACTGACGGGCGACCGCGATTTGCAACCATAGTTCGAATTCTTCCTCGAAAAGTCTGGTGATCCGTTTCCAGCCGTTCTCCTTACCCGGCAGGTGCATCGTCTTGGTTCAGCAGATCCGCAATCCCTTCCAACATCACAATGCGGGGGATTTCATTAACACGCGCGTGGTCACTATCATAGAAGTCCGCCATCTTACGCGCTACACTTTCATGGCCTTCATATATATCATGATGGGCGGCATTGTACGCCGCGGGCCAGGGCGGTTCTGCGTCACTCGACCGAAGGCGCCCTCCAGCGTCGAATACCTCAGAGTCGAGGAATCGATAATAAAAGGCCATCACCGGGCCTGGCCCACGACGCGCACCGTGGAGCGAGGCTACAACCAGTTCTGGTGGGCAATCCTCCGTAATGTGGGCCACGCTAATGTCATCTTGTGGACGTCCTCGAAAATCAGCGGCTCGCGCCTCCGGTGTTCCAGAGTCGGTCCACGCGCTTGGCACGTCGACCATCCTACAGAATGGCTTTCCACTCGCGGTCGTCATGATACCTAGCCGAGGACACGGAGGACGTGCTCCATTGTCAATCGGGTGTGCGGGTGCGTCTCTCGCTCCAATGCCGAGCGTAATGCGTCGATGACCGAACGATCGCCAATCTGCCAGATGGCTTCAGCTGCAGCGGTTCGCACGGCCGGATGAGCCAATGTCAGGATGTACAATATGTGAGGGAGTACAGTCTCACGACGCGCGAACCCATCTTCCGCAATGCCACCGAGCAGACGTGTTGCCGCAAGGACTTCAGGTAGGGTCCGCGATGGCATATCTGTGGCAATGTTAGCCAGGTAAGATATGTCGACTCCGGAGACTACGGTAGGGTGCAATTGCAGGTAGTCGAGTATGCTCTCAGGCAAGCAATTCCACAACGCCTCCCGGTGCGCGGCGCTCGCTTGACTCCACTGCATTCTCAGCCACTTTGAGGGACCAACGAGTGGCTTCGCAAGTAGGACGGACTCGCCCTCGCCAATGACGCGCGAACCAACAGCAGTATCGTCGTCAGGCGGCTCGAATGCTGGATCCGTCGTAGGGGTAGAATGGCTGACCCAGCAGACATGCGGCAGTGGCGGTGGTTAGGATCATTGCAGCGACTCCTTTAGCTTCGGCCCCATGAAGCCGAAGAACAAGTCATTCTTGAATTCACGAAGGTCTTCTAGGATATCCCAGATATCTGCGCTCGCCGCCGGCACCTCTTGATCGAGCCAGGCTTGTATATCGTAAATGAAGAATCGAAACGGACCGCCGTCGAAAGGGGCTGGTCTAAAATTTACGATAGCCTTGTGTTCCGGTGACACAGAGTGTGAGAGTGAAATATGTTCGTTGAAACCGTCAATCGGGCCGAGTTCCCGCGGAAACTGAGGGTAAATCTTGAACCAATCAGCGAGCGCGCTCGCCTCGGATGGGATGCGTATACGGTTGATGTAACGCACTCCCAAACGAAGCGTCCGCTCCGGTGCTGTAGCGGTTACGTAGTGGTGCCAGGCGTCCCGGGCTTCGTCACGAAGTTCCTGCCATGAGGTATATCCGTGAAGGCGGCTATACGTAAATCCATCACGTCGCGCCTGGAAGGCGCGTCGTTGGGTATCGTTGATAAACAAGAAACCGCGCACGTCGTGCATTGTACTGGTGACCGAAGCCTGCCCCCCCAGCGAGAGTGCGGCTTCAAACTCACGCTGGGCTAAAATTCGTGGGAAATCCCCGACCTTCAAGCCAACCCCCTGCAGTGTTTCAGCGTCCAGATCCCGGTTCGGCACGCGGATCTCGATCAAGGCCTCCGAGATCGGTGCCTTGGTTCCGAGGTTCCTGCGGTCGGCAATAAGACGAGGAAGACTCATAGTTTCCTGAAGTGGCTGGCGTCGAGGCTAACGCCTGCGAAATCTTGCCGCAAGCGGCTGCACACCTGAGCAGGCCACAGGCTCATCACTGCGGCGAGCCACAGTCTATTCCCTGCATTGGGGCGACAACCATCACCACATCCGCCAGCGCGGGCGCACAGCGCGTCGCATCCACCGAGCTACCGTCACCTGCTGCGGCTGGCGGAGATCTTCGGGGTGCCGAGCTGCTCGGCGGCCGCGGCCTGCGACAGCAGGTGCGAACAAACATTCGCACGTGTGGGCGCTCACCCCAGGCTCCGGCGGCGAGCCCGGATCCTCGTCGTCAACAACCGGCGCTGTGCAAGCGGGGTGTGGACAGGGGCATGCCGTCTTGAGGAGGTCAGCTCTCATGTTGAACGAAGTCGCCGCGGCTAAGCGCCGCACGGATCCCGCCCCAAGACATGTGGGCCTCGAGTTGCTGATGCACCCAGGCTGCCTGCGCCGGGGCGTGGACGGGCCACCGCGCCATGCGACCGCGGGCTCCCCCGAAGTAGATCTCCGGGGCTGGTAGCACGCCCATCTTGGCCCAGCGGAGCGCCGTGCCTGGGGAGACACCCGCGGCGGCTGCCACCTGTGCGGTCGTGACCCAGTCTCCCACCCGGCGCGAGTGTAACTGCGCGGCGCGGCCCGCTTCTACCCTTCCAATTTTGCGTCCGGTGTTGTAGTACGTGAAATAAGCGAAGAATAAGCAGGGAACAAGGGAGAAGTAACTGTGAAACGACCAGCCAAATCCGCTCCCCCGCTCTCTGTGGTCCCGAGCGAAGGGACCCCAGCGCCCTATCTGGGCCGGGTCATCACCCTCGAGCTTTCCAGTGGGCACGTCCTGGAGCTGGGCGTCGCCCACGTCGTGAACATGCGGGTCATGGAGCTGGACCTCCCGCTGAACTCTGCGGCCGTGTACGACGGGCTGGGAACCCTGCTGCACCGGACCAGCTTCGAGAGCTGGCTGGCCAGGTTCAGCCGACGGCAGGCGCCATGAGCCAGCAGGTCGAGTATCTCGGCGATTACCCGACCGTCGACGAGTACTTCAGGTCTCAGCTCGAGGAGCTGGTGATCCCTGCCGGCCTGTGGCTCCTCGACTGCCTCGACCCCGAGCGGATCCGTGAGCGATTCGAGGCCGGTGTGTTCCGCTACTTCGTGGCCAGCGGCTGCGTTTTCAGGGTGTCGACGGACGAATAGCGAGCGCGGGCGGCCAACTACAGCGGCCCGGACTTCCGCTTGTAGACCTTGCTCAGGGCCCACCCGGCGGCGAACAGGGCGCCGAAGCCACCGATGCCCGCCACCATGGCCCGCTCCCGGGTCCACAGCGGCGGCGGGTCGTCGCCCATCACCGCCGGGTCGGCGTCGCGGTCCTGGCGACCCCGGCGGACCGGCGGGTCATCCCACGCCGGGGGCACGGGGTTGCCGACCCGCAGCGGCGGCAGGTCGGGCTCTGGCTCCTCCGGCTTGCCGTCGCCCGCGCTGAGGCGGGCGTGGATCCCGAACCTGCTCGGCACCTTGGGGACGCCCGACGCGAGGAGCTGGGCGCGCCAGTCCTTGCCGTTGTGGCGCTCGCCCTCGGGGACGTCGAGCATGTTGATCGCCATGCGGGCCTCGCTCTTGAGCAGCAGGGCGCGCATGTCGTCGAGCAGCGACTGCAAGCCGGCGTCGCCCGCGAAGGCGGCGTCGCTGCGCCGAACGTAGGCGGACACGAGGCTGTATTTCAGGTTGTGCCGCTGCCGTTTCTGGAGCGCGTTGAGCGTGTCGTAGATGGCCGGGTTCCGATAGTAAATGGTGCCCATGCAGCTCTGAAAGCCCTTGCTCGGGGTGTCGAGAATGGGCAGGAAGGGCCCCGAGTACAGGCTCCCGGGGTAGAGGTTGCTGGTCTTCATCTCCTCGCGGAAGTAGCCGGTGGGGGTGTCGAACTTGGTGTAGATCGGGTGGAGATTCGTTCCGCCGAGGGTTTGGCAGGCCCACGATCCGACGCCGTAGTAGACCGCGGCGCCGAAGAAGCCCTCAAGGTTGCGGCTCTTGATCGTGCCGTCGCCGTTGAGGTTCTTGCCCCACCACGGGAACACGCGCTCGCGGAGGTAGTCGATGCCCGCCTCGCAGTAGGCGAGCCACTCGGCGTGCATGCGGATGCAGTCGAGGCGGTAGAGGTACGGCGAGCCGGGCTTGGTCGCCCACTCCCAGGCGAGACCGGCGAGGCGGGCGGTCGCGGGGTAGAAGCTGCCGGTGTCGATGATGTACTGCGCGCCGTTGACCGGGTTCGAGTGACTGTATGCGCCGCGCGGGTCGCTACCCCGGTTGAGGAACGCTTTGAAGGCGGCGCCGCGGGGGTCGAGGTTGACCTGGATCACCGAGGTCAGGATCGTGGTGCCGGGGATGAGACCCACGCCGCCGGAGGGGACAAACGCCTCGCCCTCGTCGCCGGCGAACTCGTCGCTCCACTTGTCGACCTCGCCCTGGGCGAAGGCGAAGCCCCTGTCGCGCTCGATGCCCACCCACTCACCCTTGAAGCGCGGGAGAAACAGCCGGGTCCAGTCTTGCGTCTGCAGGGTGGTGCGGACCTGATTCTGGACCAGGCCCGAGTCGGTCACGCTGTCGGCGGTCTGGAGCGGCGGGAACGACCGATACATGGCCTCGCGCACGGCGGCGTCGTGCCGGTCCTGCTTGGCCTTCCGCGCCTTGATGATCTTGACGATGCCCGTCACGAGCGCCGCGATCGCGGCGCCGATCTGCCCCACGACGGGGATCGCCGTGCCGACAGCGGCGAGGCCCACACCGAGCGTGACGGTGGCTACGACCTTGCCGGCGTTGCCCTTGCTGGCGGCGTCGAAGATGTCGGCGACGTCGCGCTCCGACAGCGCGGTGCCGATCGGCGTGGCGTCGATGACGGACTTCAACCCGCCGAGCAGGCCCGACGGGTAGTTGTTGAACTTCGTGATCTCGGTGCCGAAGTCGGTGGCGAGATCGAAGAGCAGGAGCCGTGAGCCGGTGTGCAGATCGCGGGCCTGGTGCGCCGCGGTGGTATCGAAGCGGTCGAGGCCGAAGCTCGCGCCCACGGAGGGGTCCAACCAGGCGTTCTGGAGCTCTTGATGCGAGGGGAATTCGGATTTGAAGGTGTCGTACTCGCTCAGCGCAGCGCCGAAGGCGGCCTCGAAGGCGGCGCTACCTGGCCGCAGGGCTACCACGGCGCACCTACTTCATCGCTCGGCCTGACACTCGATGTTCTCGAGACACACGTAGCCGGTCGGGCAGGCGGTTTGCGCGTTGCAAGGGACATAGCAGTGTCCCCCATTGCACTTGCCGCTGATGCCGGATAGCGATGGACACTCCGCGTCCTCCATGCACTCGGGCTGACAAATGCTCGAGTTGCTGGTGAAGCGGCACTGGGAGCCCCCCTCGCACTTGTAGTCGCAAGTACAGGGGGGATAGTTGGGGTCCTTGTCGCCGATGGCGTCGTCGGTGCATGCGTCGCCGGTGCTCGATCCGCCGGTGTCGTCGCCGGAGTCGGGCTTGCAGGCCAGGAGGGCGACGAGGAAGGGCAGGAGGACGGCGCGCATGGTCGGGGTCTTACCATGAGCCCCGCGACCGTCGCCAGGGTCGACGCGGCGATCATGGCGATCATGGGGCCCGCCCCAGGTGGACGGCGCCCTCGCCGTCGATGGCCACACGTGCGACGACGCAGCCCTCGACCGTCTCGAGGCAGCAGTTGCGAGTCACGGGCAGGTGGCGCCAGCGCTCGAGCACCACGCCGTTGCAGCGGGCTTTGCCCGACACGAGGATCACGGCGATGGCCCGCTCGCCGAGCTCCTCGATGCTCGTCTCGCCGGGCGCGAGCACCACGGCGTCGAGCTTGAACGCGCCGAGGGTCAACATTGTGCGGTCAAACATGGTTTCTCCTCAGTTTTGGAGCCGGTACGGCATGACGATCGTGATGTTGTTCGACTCGAGGGCGGCGAGCACCGGGCCGCGGGCGTCGCGGCGGGTCTTCGGCAGGGCGCTGTCGGGCCAGGTGATCACGAGGATCGGGCTGGTCGGGGTGGTGAAGGCGAGCGCGACGAGGGGGCCGCCAGAGCGCAGGCCCTCGAGGACGTCGCGCATGTAGGCCGCGTTGATGCCGATCTCGATGGCGGGGCCGTCGACGAAGACGTCGCGCAGGTTGAAGCTGAAGGTGTCGCTCTTGATCTCCAGCGGAGTCGCGACTTGCACGCGCGCGAGCTCCTTGGCCGACGCGAGGGGCTTCACGGCGTCGAAGAGCTCGGCCCGGTTCACGACGCACACGGTCGTCAGGTCGCCCGCCTTGGGGATGACGTTCTGATAGGCGATCGGTTCGGCGGGGGCGCGGCTGGCGATGAAGGTGAACAGGTCGGTGGCCAGCGCGAGCCGCTTGGTGCCGCCAGTGGCGGTCTGGATCCGCAGCGGGGGCGAGGCCGCGTCCTTGCGGCGACGGCCGGGGCGAACGGTCTTCTCGTACTCTTGCAGGAGCTTTTGCAGGCGGAGCAGCGCCGGGTAGGCGATGCGCTGGCCGTCGAGCGCGGCCGCGTCGGGCGTGTCGATCGAGGCCAGGGCGAGCATGTGGCCGTTGGTGGCGATCGCGGTGAGGCGCTCGCCCTGGGCGTGGAAGGCGAGCATGTGGAGCTGGGGCCGGTTCGCGTCGGTCGAGACGGCGAACATGCTGCGATCGAGGAGGTCCATGAACGCCTCGAGCGGGATCTGGGCGGCGCCCGTGAGGTCGTCGTCGAGGCGGACGGGCACGTACGCGACGGTCGGCACTGATACCTGGCGGCCGACCACGCCGACCTGCAAGATCGCCTCGCGCGGCTTCTTCTGCACCTGCAAGGCGCCGGAGGTCAGGTGCTTCGTGCTGGCCGCGAGCTGCTTGCTCTCCACGGTCGCGTCGCCGGGGCTGACGCAGCGCGTGGTCGTGAAGCGCAGCTCGAAGTACTGGTCGGGCGAGCCGACGCGGAAGAACACGTGGCCGCGACACTCGATCTGGACGAGGCTGAGCTTTGCGTCGCCGGGCACGGACACGCGGCGGATTAGATTGAGGGCGCCCTGCAGCTCCTTGGCGTCGACCGTGAAGGCGAGCTCGCCGGCCACGGCGGGCACTGGCGGTGGAGCGAGCAGGTCGGGCGCGGGGGGCTTCGGCGAGGGGCCGGGCTCGTCGTCGCTGGCGTCGACGTCGTCGGGCGGGGGCACCTGTGCGAGCGGTGCGGGCGCGGAGGTCTCGGGCTCGCCGGGAACGCGTGGCCAGTCGTCAAAGGTGCCACCGGACTGCGCGAGGCCGGCGGTGGCGAGCCGCTCGAGCACGCCGGGAAGATCGGTGCCCTCACGCAGCGAGAGCTCGTGCAGGCGGCCGGATTGACCGGGGAGTTGCTTCTGGTCCCGGCGTGAGAAGTAGAGCGAGCCGCCGGGTACCCTGGCCTGGAAGTCACCGTAGCCCATGTGTTGCGCATTACTCGGGATCAGGGCGGTGTCGCCGAACCAGCGATCGCCGACGCGATAGAAGCGACCCGGCTCCCGAGCGGATGCTGTGGGCGGGGTGCTGATCATTTTGTCGACCGCAGTCAGGTCGCGCTCGATGGCCGCGCGCTCGGTCGGGGTGGCGGGCCTCGCAGGGACGGCCTTCTCGGCCTGCTCGTCGGCGGTGATCTCGTCGATGCTGTCGCGGACGTACTGGCGGATCGCCCGGTACTGCTCCTGCGGCCGCTTGCGGTCGCGGATCGCCTGCTTCAGCTCGGCGTAGTCGCCCAGATCCTCCGGACTGCCCGAGTGCCGTACGGACACGGTGGTGAGCAGCGTCCCGGCGGGGATCTCGGTGAAGACTCGATCGGTGTCCCGCGAGCGCAGGTCGATCACACGGTAGCCGTGGCCGCTGCGGACGGGATTTATTGTGAAGCGCTCGCCGAGTCGGGCGACGATGCGATCGAGGATCTGGACCGAGGACGGATCCTGGTGAACGAGCGGGACTGATCGGTCGGCAGAGGGCGCTCCCACCACAGGCGGGCGGCGGCTCGCAGTTCGGAGACTGTGTAGGCGCTCGCTGCGGCCTGCCGCATGAACTCGGCGAAGCCGGCGACACCTGGCGAGAACAGGCGCATGCCGGCGAGGCTGCGTGTGTTGGCGAGGAACAGCGCGCCAGTGCCGTCCTGCGCCGGGTACAGCTCGTCGCTGTTCGACCATGTCCGTTGCGCGAGGCGGTCGCGTACGGCGTCGGCGATGCGGGGCCAGTACACGCCCAGGAAGCGCTCGCTGGCCCACATGAGGCCGAGGTCTTCCCACGCACCCTGGCGGCCCATCGTCTCGAGCGCTTGGGCGATGGCGGCTTGCGTGGTGGCGGCATCGTCGGGCCAGCCGCCGGTGAAGCTCGCGGGGGTCAACGCGATCGGCTCGAGGCCGTCGAGGCCGACCGTGCTCCACACTGCCCGGCCGGAGCGACGCTCCCCGATCCGGCGGTCCTCGACGCGGCCATATTCGCGGTGGACCGGCTGCCCGTTCTCGAGGTGCCACAGCTGGAGGCCCTCGTAGAACGGGACACCGGTCGCGGGGATCAGCGAGGGGCGCTGCTCGATGGCCCGCGCCTGATCGAAGAAGGGCCAGATCGAGGCGTCGACGTTGCGCAGGTTGGCGAGCTCGGCCTGGCCCTCCTGCCGCAACCTGGCGGCCTCGAGGGGCTCCGCGGCACGCTCCGCGGCGCGAAACCTGGCGTCGGCCGAGCGCATGAGGCGGGCTACCTGGCGCAGCAGTTTGCCGCGACGTGCGGCCACCTCCTGGCGGGCGACCTGCTCGAGCAGCGCGCGAGTCTTCTCGGGGTCCGTGGTCAGGTCGGCGATCAGTTCGATCGGCGAGACATCCACCATGGCGCTCGGGTTGGACACGATGTCGTCCTCCGACTCCATCACTTGATCGATCCACGTGCCCTTGCCCTGGATCTTGGCGAAGCGCGGGCCGTCGCCGGAGCTGCGCGCGAGGTAGTCGTAGATGACGATCGCGTCGAGCTCGTTGCCCTGGCGATCGGCCCGGCCGTTGCGCTGCCGTCGGGTCATGGGATCCCACGGCAGATCGACGTTGTGGACGGCGCAGGTGCGGCGTTGCAGGTTGGCGCCCTCGCCACCGACCGAGTTGGCGATCATGACGATGTAGCGGCCCGCGTTGAAGTCGTCCACGAGCTGGACGCGGTCGGTGGCCGACTTGGCACTCTGCGCATTGAGCAGGGCGATACGGGCGCGGGGGATGCCGTACTCGACGAGTACCTCGCGCAGCCACATCTGCGCCGCGAGAGGTTCCAGGAAGACGATGTGGCCGCAGCCGGGCGTGGCGAGGATGCGCTCCGCGACGGCGACAAACTTCGGCGAACGGAACGAGTCGGGCGCGGGCAGGTCCTTGCCACCGAGGGCGTTGTCCCAGCTGTAGCCCTCGTCGAGCTGGGCGTGGATCGCCACGAGGCCGAGGCGGACGATCAGGCCGAGCGCCATGTTGCCGCCGCCGGTGGCCATCTTGGCCGCGAAGGCGTCGGCGTGGGCGCCGGTCTTGGCCCGCTGCGCGTCGTCGAGGTCGACGCGGACCAGCTCCTGGCGAGCGCGGGGCTTCTTGAGCCGGCCGAGCGCGGCCATCTCCTCGGCGCTGCGCATCTCGAGCAGACGGGTGAGGATCGAGCGCAGGTCGATCAAATTCTTGAAGCCGACCATGGCGGACCGGTCCTCGATCGCCATGCCGACCGTGACCACGGGGCGCTTTTCGATGATGCAGAAGCGGTCGATGAACTGCTCGGCGTCGTGGATCTTGAGGTCGGTCCAGGCCCGCGGGTTGACGTAGCTGACGGCCGTGTACAGCTCGGTCGGGCTGTTCTTCGCAGGGGTCGCGCTGAGACCGATGATCCCCGCGCCGCCGGTGCGATGGCGGATCGCCGCGCTGCGAAAGCACAGCTGCCAGGCCCGATCCGAGCCCTCACCGGGCGAACCCATGAAGGCCGGCACGCCGTACTCGCGCGGCTCCGGCTTGAAGAGATTCTTGAAATTGTGGATCTCGTCGATGACCAGGAGGTCGATGCCGAGGTCGTCCCACTTGATGTCGCCGTCGTACTCCCAGCGTCTCCGGCAGCTCCAGGCGCTCGAGGATCCACGCCGGGATGCCCTCCTCGAGGATCGCCCGCTCGCGCTCGGTGCGGTCCTTCGGGTCCTTGTCGGCGATGCTGCGCCGGGTGAGCGCGAGCTGTCGCATGATCGCTGGGGTGTCCTGCACGAGCGCCGTGGCGGCGTCCATGTCGAGCCGCGTGCGACTCATCGAGCTGTAGGTGAGCAGGGCGAGGTCGTATTCGCCGGCCTGGAATCGGGCCCACTTCTGGGCGCGCTGCTCGGGCTTGTCGGTCTCCGCGGTCTCGACGATTTTGCCGTCCACCTCTGCGTTACCGAGGTTGGTGCCGACGAGCAGCACGCGGTAGTCGGGCAACACGGCGGCGATCTCGTTGCGCCACTGGAGGATAAGAGATTGGGGACTAGCACCACGGGCCGCCGGACCCATCCCTCCTGCCGTGCGGCGGCGATGGTAGCGAGGGCAGTGAAGGTCTTGCCGACGCCGACATCGTAGACGAGGATGCCGCCGCGATTGGACAGCAGGCGCCGCACGCCAGCTCGCTGGTAGTCGAACAGCTGGCGCTTGGGGTCCGTGGTCCAGCGGGCGATGTAGATCGGCTCGTCGCCGTATGTGGGGAGCACGAAGCCGCGGGCGACGCGGTTGTATGCGGCGAGCAAGATCCGCTGGCGCTCGGGCGCCCCGGCGATCCAGTCGCGAAAATCGCGGCTCCACGCGGCGACCTTCTCGTCGCGCGCTTCATTGAGGCTTTGGAGCTTCTTGCGCTCCGGGCTGAAGTTCACCTTGTCGTGGTTGAGCCAGCCGAGGAAGTTGATCGTGAGCGGCGCGAGCTGGGGGCTCTCGTCGAGGTCGCTGTAGTCGATGCCGCGGACCTGCACGAGGCCGGCGTCGCGGATGAGCTCGATCGCCGGGTAGCCGCCGTTGATGGTGTCGCCGAGCCAGTCGGCGATCAGCGGGAGCGGCACCCAGCCCTCGCGCACCGAGTACTCGCCGAGGTCGTGCAGCAGCGCGGGGCGGATCGTCGCCATCAGGCGCCGCGCCTGCTCCTGCGCCTGCATGTTGTCGGGATGCTGGACGGCCCGGTCGTAGCGCGACCACAGATCGCCGGTGTAGTAGTCGGTCTCGGGCAGCAGGAGCGTGAGGCCGGGCCCGTCGACGCACCACCCGGCGCGCATGATCAAGGTGAGGGCCGCGTCGCGCGTCTCAGTGCCACCACGCGCGGTGTTCTCCTGCATGAGCCGCGGGACGCTCAGGCCGCGCTCCTGGCGGTAGATGTGCTCGGCAAGCGCGAGCAGATCACCGGTGGGGATCGTGGGCGCAGCGGCCGGGGGGCGCTCGCGCAGGCCGGGGATCAGGTTGCCGTCGTTCTCGAAGGCGCGGAGGAAGGTGCGGGCGAGGTCGCGGTCCTTCGCCAGCACGCGGACATTCTTCGCGTCGTAGGGGTTGCCGTGGCGTGTCGTCCAGCCACGGAGCGCGTCGACCAGCTCGGGCCAGAGCAGCACGGGGTCGTCGGCGCGGGCGCCCGCGACGGCGGCGAGGTAGGCGTCGACGCGGCGCACGAGGGCCTGCGCCGACGCGATGCGCGGGTCGCCGGGGTCAAGCTCGTCCTTGGCAACGATGCGCGGGGCGGCGACGCGGATCCGGCAGTCCTGGCAGATCGGGCGCTCGATCAGCTCGGGGAGCCGCACGGGCGGGCCGATGATCGCAAGACGGTAGCTGTTGTCGATCTCGCCGAGCACGTGCCGCGGCACCATGTCGAAGTAGCGGCCGTCCGCGATCGGGACGTCCTCCGCGTCGAGCTCGGCCAGCACGCCCGCGCGGCGGCGGAAGAAGATCAGGTCGGTGACATTGTGGGCGCCGGGGAAGTGATCGCGCTGGCGGCCGTCCGGGAGGCGCAGCTGTGAGGGCAGGCGGAAGGCGGTTGCAACGTGGTTGCCGAGGAGGATCGTCTCGCGGAGCTTGCGGCGCTTGGGGTCGCTCATAAAGCCCATCGGCACGATGAAGATCCCGAGGCCGCCGGGTGCGAGCAGATCGAGGCCCCGTCGCAGGAAGTAGGCCATCGCGGTCTTTTCGCGGTAGCTGCGGTCGCGGTCCTCGAACGCTGCCTCACCGCGCTGGCCGAACGGCGGATTGCTGACCACGAGGTTGACGCGGCCGACCTCCTCGTCCCAGTGCTTCGCGATCCAGCGCTCGAAGGGGCCCGTGAACACCGTGAGGCCGGGTCGCACGGCGGACAGAAGCGTGGCGGCCAGCGCCGAGTACTCGATGGCTGTCCAGCGGATCGGCGCGCCGCCGAGGGCGTCGAAGGCGAGGATGAAGCGCCCGATCCCGGCGGAGGGCTCGAGCGCACGGATCACGCCGTCCAGGCCGACGAGATCGGGGAGCAAGAGTCGTGCGACCCTGGCGATCTCGGCCACGAGGGCGGTCGGCGTGTAGTACTCGTGGATCAGGCCGCGCGTGTCGACCTGCAGCGACGGCGGGAACGCGGCCTGTGCCTTGTCGATCGAGAGGCCACCCCAACCGCTGTAGCGGGCGAGCACGCGGCGATCCTCGACGGTGTGCGACCCGGCGGGCTTGCTAACCAGGAGCTGCATGGCTTCGAGGTTGGCGGCCATGCGACGAGATTCGGTCCACGCGTCGGGCTGACCGGGGTCGATCGCTGGCTCGCGCTGCGCGAGGGCGGCGGTGAGGCCGTTCAGGATCTTGATGCGGTTGCGGGCGAGGAAGTCGTCCAGCGCGGCGTCGGAGGGCACGGGCTCGCCGCGGCGACGGGCCTCCTGCAAGCGGCCGCGCACGCGCGCGACCTGCCGCTCGAAGCGCTCGAGGGCCGCCTCCGAGACGATCACGCCTCGTCCCCCATCGCGCCGGCCATGAAGGCCCGCATGAGCGCGGCATCATCGGCGGTGGAGGCTGTGGCCCGCGCCGCGGGTTGGCCTCGCGCGGCCATCTCTTCGGCGACCTTGCGCAGCTTGCCGGCGCTGCCGCTCTCGAGGTGACGCGACTGTCCGTCCGCGTCGTAGAAGTAGAGCGCGTGGCGCTTGCCCTCGGGCTCCACGACGAAGGTGCCATGCTTGGCCGCGCCGCGGGCCTTGCCGTCGACCTCGGTCCACGTGACGCAGCCGCAACTCGCGTCCTCGGGGGCCTTCTCGGACTTCTTGACCATAGTCTCCTCCTTCGCTGGCGGCGTCGGTTTGGCGGGGCCTTCTCCTCCTTCGCTGGTGGCGTCGGCTTGGCGGGGGCCTTCCCCTTCCTCGCTGGTGGCGTCGGCTTGCCTGGGGCCTTCTCCGCGTCGGTGGCGCTGGGCTTGCCGCCCTTGCGTCCGCGAGTCGCTACTGCGGGCGCCTTGGGTGTCCGGGCCCTCGCGGCCATCTTCTTGCCGGCAGCCTTGCCCCGCTTGCCCTTGCTCGCCGCATCGCTCGCCGCCTTGCTCGCTGCCTTGCTCGCCGCCTTGCTCGCCGCTTTGCTCGCCGCCTTGCTCGCCGCCTTGCTCGCCTTGCTCGCCGCCTTGCTCGCCGCCTTGCTCGCGGGTGCTGCGGCGGGTTGTTTCGCGGGCGTCGGCTTCTTCGCAGGGGCGATGGGCTTCGCGGCCCGCTTCGCCACCTTCCGCCGGCCCTTGGCGGCCGGCTTCTCGCTCGAAACCGCCGCCGTCGGCGAGGGTGTGGCGCTCGTCGTCACCACCGCCACAGGCTTAGCTCGCAGCGTGGTGTAGTGGGTCGCGGCGACGCGACAGATCTGCTGCGCCACGGCTGGGTCCGTCCCGGTCGGCACCGACACATTGCCGCTGGGATCTGCGACCCGTGCCGCCCTCGACCTTCCCGCAGATGCAGCCATCCGAGACCTGATCGAACGCCAGGCCGGTCTCCGCTCGTTCGTCGGCGACGCCGCTCGCGGCGGTGGCTCCGGTGTCGCCCGCTCGGCCTGCTTCCTCCCCTGCCGTTTCGCCGGCTTGGCAGCCTCCGCGGCTTGCTTTTCCAGCGCTGCGGCGACCTCGGGCATCGTCGCCGCGTGGGCTTCGGCCCGGCACTGTGCATCGCGGAGGCGCCGGAGCCCGGTCGCCAGCACCTCCGCGCGCCGCCCGATCTTCACCGTGCAGTGCCACCCGTCGTCGCGCTGTTCGACGCGAAAGCTCGCACCCAATTCCGCCGCAGACACACCCTTTTTCAGGTCGCTTCCACGGCAACGTGATTGGCTCGATCGCTCGACTGGCCATAATCCTCCCCTCCTACTTCCCGCGTGGCGGGCCCCCACAACAGCCCTACGGGCTCTCGCTCCAGGCGCGCCGCTCATGAATTCACGGATCACGCTGGCGCCCACGCGAAGCAGGTCGCCGATGTCCTCGACCGAGACGTTGCTCGGCGAGGCGGGCGGGCGACTCTTCATCGAGCTCAGCGCCTCGTCGAGCTGCCGGGCCTGCTCGATGGCCCGCTTGTTCATCTCGTTCGTCTGCTCCGCAGCTCGGCCCGACGCGGCGGCGTGCTTGTGGAAGACATCCCACAGCATCCGCGTCGCGTGCTCCGTCACCGCGAGCGGATCGGTGCTGTTCACCGGGCTCGTGATCGTGGCGTTGTCCTGGCCGTCTGCGTCGCCCGTGTCGTCCGCGTTGCCCGCGTCGGCTGTTTCGCCCGCGTCCCCGGGCCCGTCACCTTCTCCTACATCTTCGGTCTTTGGGCCCCGCGCGACGATCCTGCCGTCGAGTTCCGCGATCTGGCCCAGCTTGAGGCGCGGCTCCTGAAACTTTCGGAACTGTTCGAGGCTCCTCTTCGCTGAGTTCCTCCCACGACATCAACAACGTCGCGCCGCGGTCGTCCCATCTTCTGCTCGGGGTCCCTCGGCAGGACCCGGCACACCTTATACGTATGTCGTTCCACACCCTCCTCTGTTACAGCCCGCTCAACGAGGCAAGATACTACATGTTGATCACGCCCTGTCCACCAAGATAATTGCGCAGCGCACTCCGCGAGCTCGCACACCGCACGGGCGCACGGACGAGCCCGCTTGCTGATCTCTGGGAAGGCAGAATTTGCGGGGATAAGTCGCTAGCCCGCTATAATCATTGTTCCGACGCAAGTCGGCACTTGTCGCGCCTTTCTGGTGGACGGCGAACAGGTGCTGCCAGCGCGCCCGACATAGGTCGCGGGACATCTCTCAACGATGTCGGCGGCCCAGACAAGTTGTCTGGACTTCCCTCTGGATGTCGACTCTTCGGCAAGGAATGTCTGCGGGCCCCGCCGCGGGATGTCGGCACTTCTCTCGAGATGTCGCTCGACATCTCTGTCGGATGTCCCAGATATCCCTCCATTCCCCAACATGCCCCATCAGAGACACGCGAAAAGCACGCAGTCATAAAAACGCCGTAAACCATGGCTGAGCGCCAGGACAGGCACGAATTCGCTAAACAAACATCATCGAAAAAAGCTTCGCGGCCGGCTGTCTATTTATTGGACTCTGGCACTGCGGAGGCTGCTATCTCTTGTCCCCGATGACATGGCATCACCTCATCGTCACCATCCTGCGTGGTGTGCTCAGATTCGTCGCCGACGAGTACTACCCGGTCCCGGGACGTGTACGAAAGAGCCATAAGAGGAAGGCGGCTCCGCCTCCTCCACGGGCCGAAGAACCCGCGCATTCGGCCGGCTGGGCGCCACCGAAGGAGGCGCCGCCCGTGACCGTGATCCGTCTGGAGACCGACGCCGGCTCGACGGTCGCGGCTGCATCCTTTATAGGCGAGGAGTGCTTTGGTGTGACGAAGGTGCAGCGGGAGCGTCAGCCCGGCGAGAGCCGCAGGACACGGCGTAAGGCCCCGGCTGCCCCGGCGTCCACGGAGGTTGCGCCTGCGGTGCCGTCCCTGCGCGACCCGCAATACGCCGAGCGACTCGAGCGCATGCGCCAGTGGGGCATCGCCGAGCACGCCCGCCAGCAGGCCGAATTCCAGGACCAGGCCGCCGAGGTCGAGGCGCAGCGCTCGGCCCCGACGACCGTGCAACGAGTGGTCGAGCAGCCGCGAGCCTCGCGGCTGCGCCCCGCCGGTGAGCCGCTGTCGATCTCGTGGCTCGCCCCCGAGACGCTCCTGTTACTCGAGCTCGGAGAACCGCTGACATACGTGCACGCAGCCGCATAGGAGGGACAAATGGGGAAATTTGGGGAGAAGCAGCGACGCGCCACCGACGTGGTCCACGAGGTGCGCGTCGAGGAGAGCAAAAGCACGAGGAGCAGCTCGCCCGGCACACCGCGCACCTGTGCATCCACGGCTGGCGCGATGTCCTGTGGATCACCGGGGCGCTCGGGGCAGGACTCGCGCTTGGGAAGCTCGGCGAGAGTCAGCTTAAAGGAGGTTGGCGGGCCGTGCCGATGGTGGTCGGCCTCGTGCTGTCGATCGCCGCTCGCCGGACTGACCCGGGGCGGGTTCGATTCGCCAAGAAGGCCGCTCTGGCGGTCGGCGGCCTCGCGCTCATGACGTCCACGATTCACTTCACCATGCAGGGGCGCATCGACGCCGACCGCACGCTGGAAGCCTGAGGAGAACCGCGAATGAACTTTCGTACCGATCTGGAGATCCTCGCGCTGGAACCACAGGGCGGCGGGATGACGCTCATCGAGGCACGCGCCACGGATGGGAGCACGGTGGTGCTGTTGGTCCGCGTGGTCGAGCCGCTCGTCGTGGGCGGCCACATGGCGCTCGCACTGACCGCCGAAGTCGCCGCGCCGACGCAGGCACCGACCGGCAAGTCGATGCGCGACCGGTTGCAGGCGCGCCTCAGTGGCACGGCCCCAGCGGCCACTGCCCCGGCGCCTCGACTGGCGATCAGCCTCAATACGCCGGGCAGCGCGGGCACGTTTGGCTCCCCGCCGGGCGGCGCAGCTGCGTCGGGCAGTGCGGGCACGTCGGGCGCCGCGAGCTCGCCGAACGGCGCGGCCGCGCCGAGTCCGGCGTCGCAGAGTTCGAGCGCGGCGGGTGACGCATCGTCGCTGCTGCTCTCTTCCATCCTGGGGGCTTCCCCCCGCAGCTCCGTAAACGCGGAGCGCGATGTGGACGATGAAATGGACGCGCTCTTTGGGGCGCGCAGAAAGGGCTAGATCGATGGCTGACGAGACCGAGGAGAAGCTCAACTACATGGCCGACCGCATCGCGGCGCGGCTGCAAGGACAAAGCACGCTGCCCGCGATCACGGGACAGATCCAGGCGTGCAGTTTTTCAGCGCCGAGCAACGGCTGCGAGAACTTGCTGTACGCGCCGATCACGACGCAGAAGTTTTACCGCAGCGGGCGGACCGACATCGCCGTCATCCAGATGGGCCATATCCCGGTCGCGCCGGGGGCCCAGGTCACGCTCGCGCAGGAGTCAGCCGCCCTGGCCCACGGGCTGCTTCAGCCTGCGCTACCGCCTCGCCAACAACGGCAACAACCACGATCAGGTGCGCCTCGCGTGGTTTCTGGATGATGAGGAGCTCGACACGCAGATCTGGGGCAGCGAGATCTACAACCTCGACAACACGATCATCGGCGATGGCCTCCTGCCGATCCCGATGGCGATGGGCCAGCACTGCTGCGTTGGTGGCAACAACCGCCTGCGCGCCCGGATCTCCCACACGGGGAACAACAACCAGATCGAGAACATCCGCCTGTTCGTGCACCACGGCAAGGCCGTGAAGTGCTGCTCGTCGTGCGCCATGGGCCGCTCGTGCGACTGCAACGGGGGCCACAAGTAATCGGAGGTCGTCATGGACAAGATCAGACTCATCCTCCGCGGCGGGCTCGACGGCGTGACGCTGGCGACCGCGCCGACAGACTTCGCGCTCGCCGAGGGGTGGACGCAGGGCACGCTCGCTACGAACCCGGTGGGCATCCTACCCGCTGGCCTGTGGGGCAAGGTGCCGGCCGGCGATCCCTACCTCGCGCACATCAATGTGCTGACCACCAACCCGCTCGGCCCGGGCGACTTCTTCGAGCTGCAGAGCGGCGCACCGATCCAGCCGCGCGTCCAGTACGCCCCGGGCCCGGGGAACAGCCGCCTCGTGCTCGTCCGTCCGACCGATCGTCTGCGCTTCGTCGTCGCGCCCCAGGCGAGCGTGGCGATCGAGCTGTTGATCGAGAGCATCGGCGGCGTCAACGAGCTCGGCACGCGCCTGGTGGCGTGGTCCGAACAATCGCGGGCATCGAGCGGTGTTCGTTCGCTCCGTGTCGGGGTCCCGCTGGCGCTCGCGGCCTGGCAGGGGCTGCTCCACGTGATCCACGACTCGGTCAACGCCGACGTGATCACGCTGCCCAGCCGCTCGCTTGTGCCGCTCGACGCGGTGCTCACATTCTCGCGCAAGGGCGCCGGGGTGCCTCTGCTGGCAGCAGCAGCCGGCGACACCATCGCCCGCGGCCTGCCCAACCAGCAGGTCAACCGCGCGGTCATTGTCTACAACAACGGCGAAGAGTGGGCCCTCGCGGGTACGTAGATGGTGGTCAACGAGGACATCAAGGCGCTGGCCAAGCGAGCATTCGAGCTGGCGCAGCTACCCGAGAGCGATCGGCCCGCCCACAAGTGGGAGGCGCTGACCGTGAACGGGCAGATCATCGGCGCGGCGACCCCGGCGGGCATCGAGCAGGCGAAGCTCGAGACAGAGACCCGCTGGGGCGCCCAGATCCGGGCGCAGGGACTCGCCGCGCTCATCGATCCATGGTGGTACCTGCGCTCCGACGACGGCAAGCCGCCGGTAATCGCGGGCCTCGTTGAGAGCGCCATGACCAACCCGGACCGCCCGCTCGGGTCGGTGCTGCGGTCCTTCGCCACCGTGGAAGCTGAGAAGCGGGCGGCGCTCACCGACCAAGTGCGCGCATTCCTGGGGCGCGCCTTCGCGGGCGCCCTCGCGGACGCACGCCTGCGTTACGTCGACGTCATGCGCAGCCGGCCCGCGTTTCAGTGGCCCCGCGATCCGTGGGCAGCGGTGCTGCCATACGAGCAGAACGATCCGCCCGCGCAGATCCTCGTCGACAACCAGGGCAAGACCCACGACGGCGGGATGTTCGACGATCCGAGCGACGACACCAGCTGGGAGAAGCTGAAGTTTGGCGCCAAGGAGGCCGCGTGGGCCTGGGGCCCGGCGCTGCTGCAGTACAACCCGCCGGCCCTGTTCTACCAGGGCGTCGCGTCGGCGGCCGAGGCCGGGGCCGAAGCCGCGAAGGCGCCGCTCATCGCGGCGGCGAGATTCGGCAAGATCCTGATCGCAGGCGCCGCCGTCACCGGCGCGGCCGCGCTGCTTCTGTACGTCTACAACCGCAGCAAGCCCGCTGCGACCAGGCGAGCCGACGACCTCGATCACGCGATCGATGTCGAGGCGGTCGAGGTCTCCTGAGCGAGCGAGGACAACCCATGGCGAACGGCAACGGGAAGAACGGGAAGAATGGCGACGCGAAGCAGGGCGCCGACGAGGGCAGCAAGGGCCCGAAGAACGGCGCGAGCAGCAACGCTGCCGCGAACGCGAAGGCCGGCGAATCTGCAGCGTGGCAGGTCAAGCCCGCGGAGGCGCCCAAGCCCGCGATCATCGTGCCGGCGCGCAGCTTGACCCCGGTGCTCGTCGGCGTGACCGCCTCGCCGCGAGCGCCGGTGCCGTCTACGCGTTGCACCGCTGGCGGCAGCGGCGGCTCATGGCGCAGGATGGTGCCACAGCGCTCCCGGACTCCGAGCAGGCGTCGGGGCAGTCGCAGCCGGCCGCGCCCTCACCATCGCCGCCTGGGCAGTCGCCGATCGCAAAGCCGGGCAACGCCGACCCGAACTACTGGGGGACCACGGCGCGCGGCGAGGTGTACCGCCCGCTGTTCACCAAGCTCGAGGCCGTGACGGGCATGCCGCTGCGCCTTTACCTCTGCGTGGTCGCCAACCGCGAGGGCGGGTGGGTCCGCTCGGCGCGCAACAAGACGAAGGGGGAGGTCAAGGCGTCGCAGGACGCGATCGTGAACGGCGGCAAGCGGGGCAACCCGTCGCCGAAGTTTGCAGCGTCGATCGGCGCGGCCGGGTCCGGCGGCCTGTTCGGGGCGCTCGCACCATACGTCGCCTGGACCGGGCTCGACGAGGACTACACCCCTACCTCGACGAGGACTGGCCGATCATCGAGGACCCGATCGTCGCGGCGATCTGCGCCGCGAAGTACTACCAGCGGATCGTCGGCGGCGGGCGCTACCCCGTGTTCGCCAACCCCGGGCAACCATCGCCCGAGGACAACTACCGCGTGCGCCTCGGGTGGGCGAGCCCGTCCGCGCTCAAGGACAGCCCGAATGGGCAGCTGTTTCAGGACGTGAAGAAGCGCTTCGACGAGGACCTCGCCGAGCTCGGCCTCAAGATCACGGACCTCGCACCGCCGAACGCCGACCGCTGGCCCGGCCTCGCGGCGGTCGTCGCGGCCCTCAAGGTCTTCCCCGTCACCTGGAAGTAGGAGGCTGACATGTCGATCCAGAGCTTCGCCCGCTGGGCGCTCGGCAGCATGGTGATCGCGGAGGGCGTGGCCGCGTGGTCGCGCTTCGACACACGCTCACGCCTGTTCATCGAGGCCGCGCAGCGGGCCAGATCGCTGCAACGCACGCTCGTCGTGATCGGCGATCCCGACGCCGGCCCCACCACCCGCCTGCTCCGCGCGTACGACTGCGGGGATGTGTGCGTCGACGCGAAGGGCTGCCCGATGTGCCCGGTGATGAAGGTCGCGGACATCACGGCCGGACCCATCCCCGGGATCTCGTCGAACTCTGCGGTGGTGTTCGTGTCGTGCGTGCTCGAGTACGTCGCCGACCTGCCCGCCGCGCTGCGGGAGATCCTGCGGATCGCCGGGGACTTCGAGAACATCTACATCGTCACCGTCCAGCCGTGGACGCTCACCGCGTCGCTGTACCCTGGCGCACGCTGGGCCGGCATCGCGGACCGACACGTGGTCGCCATGGCCCGCGTGACCACGACTCACAAGGCGATCGCCGCGGGCGTCGTCGCGGGCGCCTCGTTGCTCGCGCTATGGCCCTCGGGGCGCAAGGAGGAACCATGACCGACGCGCGAATGATCGCCCGCCTGGGCCTGAGCGGTGTCGCGGTCGCGGAGACCGCGGCGACCTGGACGCGCTGGGAGCAACGCCGGCGACTCTTCCTCGCCGCCGACGAGCGCGCCCGCCAACTCGGCCGACCCCTGCTCGTCGTGCTGCCGCGCAAGGAGGGCTGGTTTAGCCGCTCTATGCGGCTGTACGAGTACGGGCCGCGCTACGGCGACATCTTCAACAGCAACGACGCGGCGGTGATCTTCGCCGACTCGCTCGCCCACGGGCTGCCCGCCATCTTGGATGACTCTGCCGTCGTCTACGTCGCCTGCGTGCTCGAGTACGTCACCGACTTGCGGCGATCGATGGACGAGATCCTGCGGATCGCGGGCGAGCTCGAGAATATCTACGTCGTCACCGTGCAGCCCTGGACCCTGACGGCCGCGCTACACCCTGCCGCGCGCTGGGCCGGCATCGCCGACACGCACGCGGTCTCCATGGGCCCCGTGACGATGCTGCACAAAAGCGCCGCAGCCGGGGTGCTGATCGCCCTGGGCGTCATGTCCCTCGCATCGGGCCGGCGGAGCGTCCCGCCTCCACCAGCGCCGGAACCCGCCCTGGAGACCGGGCTCGCGCGCAGCAAGCCGGGCTCGTCGGGAGGCACGTAAACCATGAAGCGCACCACCATCGCCCTCGCCGCAGGCGCCACCGTTGCCGGCGCTGCTCTCGGTCTTCGAGCCCTCATGCGGCGCCAGGCCATCGCGGCCCTGCCGATTCCGACGCCGAACCTCGCGCTGAGCGTGCCGGGCTTCGCCGTGCTCGAGCGCATCACCGGCGGCATCGACCCGGCCCAGCCCATGCCGCTCGTGCTCGTGCTCCACGGCATCGGCGGCGACATGGCACAGCTCGACCGCTACACCCGCATCAAGGTGCCGGCGCGCCTCGTGTACGTCCGCGGCCCGCTGAGCAACCCCCGCGGCGCGGGCTACAGCTACTTCGGAGCCCGCTTCAACAGCGCGAACTTCATGGCCGAGCTCGCGGCGGCGGCTGCCGAGATCGTCCACGTCGCCGACACCGTCGCAAGCCAGCGCGCCGTCACCCGCACGCTCGTGCTCGGCTACTCGCAGGGCGGCCACATCGCCTGGCTGCTCGCCGGTACCGGCCGCTTCGATGTCGTGATCCCCGTCTCCGGCGCCCTCGTCGCCACGTACCAGCCACCGCCATCGACCGGCCGCACGACGATCCACGCGCTCCACGGCGAAGATGATCGCACGCTGCCAGTGACCGCGAGCGCAGCCACCTTCCAGGCCTTCACCGCCGCGGGCTACCGCGGGGACTACAAGCGGGTGCGGGCCGGCCACTCCCCGACGACGATCGGCAGCCATATCACGCCGATCTTGTCCGCCAGTCTCGACCCAAAGCCGGTACGCGGCTCGTTGGCTCCCCAGATCCGGGGCCGGTAGTTCGAATAGCGCTGGTGCTCCTGCTTGTGCGCGTGGTCGAGCCACCGCTGGTGCTCCAGTCACCCGTGCTCGAGTCGATGGTGGTTGCCGGTGCTCCCGGTGGTGTCGACTGTCCCCTCACCAGTCGAGGTGTCACGCCAATGTGTAGCCCGCGCCCGGGCGCCGGTCGGTAGCGCTGGGTCCTTCGCGTCGACGATCTGGTTGCTGCAGTGCCAGTAACCCGGCTGCTCACCGCAGGACGGGCAGCCCCGCGAAGTGGTTGCAGCATGCGCAGATTCCGTGACGTCAGGTGCCGAAGCGAACGAGATAGTTCTTCGCAGCCGGGTCTTGCCGGGAAGGAGCGATCTCCAAGATCGCGTCGGATTATCCATTTTTAAGGTTATTTCCGTCAATCGTTCCCACACGGAGTTCCTGAAACGTGTCGATATTCGAGTGAACGGCGTAAGAAACGCGCTGTCACGTGGTGAATCAAACCCTGATGTCTCGTTCGGGGCAGGCCACCAAGAAGTGAATGAACAGTGAAATAGATTTCGATTGCGTCCAAATTTGTCATGTGAACTACGTTATTGACATTGCGCAGGCGGTGCAAGATCTTGTTGCAAGGCGATCGAGCAAGGAGGTATCATGACTTGAATCCTCGATCGTGAACGCGGTATTGTGAATACGTCAATGAACAGTAGATTACCTCATCTTCGCACGGTTCTGGCCCCGGAATATGCGAGCTTTCGCGACACGGAACTCGGGCCGATTAGCCGCAGTGCTCGGCCCCAAAATATCCCCGAGGATCTGGAATTCTCGCTGTCCGATATCGGAAGCGCCTTCAAAAAGGTGGGATCCGTCGTCGCCAAGCATGCGCCGGCGGTGCTCTCGGTCGCGAAGGGCGCCGCAGCGGGGTCGGCGTTCGGACCGTACGGTGCCCTCGCAGGGGCGCTGCTGACAGGGGTCAGCAGCGGCCTCCAGTCGGCGAGCCCATCGAATTCGACGGCATCAAAGGTGGGTTCGGTCCTGGGTAGCGTGACGTCGCTGGCGGGCCCAGCGACCGGTGGTGGACGCGGTGGTGGCTTGACGTCGCTGGCGGGCCTAGCGACCGGTGGGGGACGCGGTGGTGGCTTGACGTCGCTGGCGGGCCTAGCGACCGGTGGGGGTCGTGGTGGTTCGGTCCTGGGTGGCTTGACGTCGCTGGCGGGCCTAGCGACCGGTGGGGGTCGCGGCGGGGGCGCGAGCGCGTCCTCTGCGACGCAGCTCCTCGGGTTGTTGAGCCGCCCGAGGTCCGTCAGGCGGTAACCGCCATGACGCTCGGAAGGATGGGCCAGGAGAGCGTTCCGGTCGCACACCGGCCGGTCCCGTCGAGATTCCCGTACAGGCGTTCGCCGTCCTCGACCTGGAGATGTGGACAGCCGAGGAGCTCGGCGACTACCCGTGAGGTCCGGCCATGAACGACACGCTCCTCCAAACGTGGCTCGAATCCATCCAAAGCGGCAGGAGGCTCTCGCTGCAGGACATGCTGGCCCAGCTCGCGGAATCTGACCCGAGATTGGCCCCCTTCACCCGCTTCTTGGCGCAGGAGCGGGCGCCGCGGGGCGGGCAGGAGGACCAGGTAGTGGTCGAGTCGACCGCCGAGGACGTCGACGAACCGGACCCGGACCACTCCGAGCTTCATGCGGTCAGATCGCGGCTGAAAGAGGCGCGTCGGGTTGAGCGGACGCTCCTGCGAATGGACGCGGAACTCCAGGAGCTCCGCACGCGAAACGAGACGCTGGCCGCGGCGCTCGGCGCATGCCCGATGTGCTGGGGCGAGGACCCCGAGTGCGAAGAATGCGACGGTCGAGGTCATCCCGGCGCCGCCAAACCCGATTCGGAGCTGTTCCATCACTTCATAATTCCCGCGGTCCGCCGAGTCGAACGTCTCGGGATGTGGGCCCAACAACCCGGTAACACTGCGAAAAGAAAGTCAGAGATCCAGCAATGACGATGCCATACTACGGTGAAGATCTTCCCGAGGACTACGAGAGCGACGAGAGCGACGAGAGCGACGAGAGCGACGAGGCTGCCCGAGGAGGTCGTCGCTTCCGCAGGCGTTCCCGTCGCCCGCGGGTCACGCTCGCCGATCGCGCGACCCGCCGGCAACTATGTCACGCAGGTCCAGCTGCAGGCAGCCTTGGCCGATGTCCGCAGGCAAGTCGCCACCAACGCCACGGCGATCAAGACGCTGGAGGGGCGGATCAACACGGTCAACCAGGAGCAGTCCCGCCTACGTCGCGACGTGACCGAGCAGAAGAAGCAGACCGACGGGCTGCGAAAGGACTTGAAGCAGACCCGCGAGATGGCGGCCTTGATGCCGCTGCTGACGCAGCCGAAATCGGTCGTGCTCAGCCGAGACGTGGATAGTCTCCTGCCTGCGGGCACCAAGGTTGTCGTCGACAACAACGACATCTTCTCGTCCATGCTCCCGATGATGCTGCTCGGGGGCTCGGGGTTCACCGGAGGCGGTAGCAGCGACGGCTCCGACAATCTGACGATGATGATGGTTATGATGCTCGCCTTTAGCAAGCGTTAGGTCGCTCGACGCCGGACCTCGAAGGAACTTCCAAATGAACATCTTCAATTTCGTCATGGGACGGTTGCTGGCAGAGCGGCAGGGGGTGACCGACAGCGACGCCGTCAATCGCACGGGGTTGATCAGCGCCCTGGTACCCGGCACCTCCGGGCTCGTGGCGGGCGCCGTGTTTGCCCGCCGCTCCGCCGAGAATACTCCGATCAGTGATCCGGTCGCGAACACGAACAAATTCGTCACGACGACCGACGCCGGAAAGGTGGACGTCGGGGTCGACAGGTCGGAGGTGGTGACGGTGCCCGATTTCGCAGGATACCCGGACTCAGGTACCCGGAAGATAGTCGCTAACGAACGGGGCCTGTTCTGTCAAGCTTTCGCCAAAGCAGATGAGAAAGACCAGGTGCCCGGGTCGGGCACGGTGGTTAATCGGGGCACGCCAGTCACCCTCACGCTGCCCATGACGCGATCCACCGTCCTCGTGCCCAATTTCAACGGGATTCAAGACGAGGAGGCTGCGCAGAAACTTGCCAAGGACAAAAATGTCACGGTCAAGGTGATCGTGGCGGAGGAGTTCCAGCAGCACCCGGGCGCAGATGAGAAGGTATCCTGGGGTAAGGAGGTTCTAGTGTGCCTGCCGAAAGCCCGAAATCAGCCGGCTCAGCCCAAACAGGCAAAAGCGCAGCACCTATAGACGATGCAAATGGATCCGGGTCTTCAGGAGTTGATCGCCGAGGGCGACTCTGAGGAGGAGGTCCCGCTCTTGATACGTGTCAGGGAGCGGGACCTCGTTCCCCGGAGCATCCGCATCATCGCCGATTTCAGCGACATCGTGACATGCCGCGTGCGTCGCGGGGACATCCTAGCGATTCGGGCCCACCCGGCGGTGCTCAGCATGAAGGCCCCGACCATCGTCGCGTCGGAGGCGGAGATCGACGACGGCGACGACTTGTCGCCCGACGGCATGCAATCTGACGAGCGTCGACCCTCAGAGGTGATCGCTACGGGTAGGGGGATCGTCGTCGGTGTCATCGACTGGGGCCTGCCCTGGGGTACGATCCCGCAGACTTCGACGCGCACGGACGTGGTACGCACGGTACTCATACCACCGGCATCGCGTGCGGGAACGGCCGGGCGGGGGGACCCGTGGGCGTGGCTCCGGAGAGCGACATCGTATTCGTCAACATCTCGCCGCTCAACGTGGGCGTTCAGGAACGGCTCAGCAATTCCGTGGCGCTGCTCGAGGCCGTCGATTTCATAGCGCGGACCGCCGGCGAGCGACCGTGGGTCATCAACGTGAGCATGGGCAACCAGGCGGGCCAGCACGACGGCCTCACACTGGTCGAGCGGGCCCTCGACAACTGCGTGATGGCCGGTCCGGGGCGCGTGTGCGTACAGAGCACCGGGAATTACTACAACCGCAGCGCCCATGCGGCCGGGGTCGTTCGCCCGGGTGAACGGGAGACCATCCCGTTCACCGTCCCGACTCGGCTCGTGGCGCCCTGCGAGATCGATGTGTGGTTTTCGGGTCGGGACCGCATGCACTGCGAGCTTGTCGCGCCGGACGGGGGTGTCGCGCGGGCGACGCCGGGTCACCACGCCGTGATCGAACTCGAGGGGCGGAGGGTGGCGACCCTCTACAATCGACTCACCGATCCGAACAACGGCGACAACGTCATCCGGATCTACTTGTATACCGGGGCGCCGGAGGGCGCCTGGCGAGTGAACCTGGACGCCGACGATGTCGTCGACGGACGGTATCACGTGTGGGTAGAGCGCAGCCGGGAAGGCGTCGCGCAGCAACCTCGCCTCGACGACGCCTGTGTCGCCCCGGCCTCGACGACGAACACGATATGCAACGGTTTTCGCACGATCGCCGTGGGTGGCTACGACCCGCACGCCGACGGCTCTCCGCTGGCGCCGTTTAGCAGCTCTGGGCCAACGCGAGACGGCCGTCAGAAGCCCGACCTCGTCGCGCCAGGGGTCCGGATTCTGGCAGCGAGGAGCGCGCCACGCGGAGCACCTGCGGATCGCAAGTACCTCACCAGGATGTCGGGGACCAGCATGGCCGCGCCGTTCGTGACCGGTACCTGCGCGCTCATGCTGCAGGCGGCCGGACGTCCGCTTGACAATCGCGCGATGCGGTCGCTGTTGTTCGGCAGCACGCGTCCCGCGCCGCAACACGACCCGCAGCGTGTCGGCAGCGGATACCTCGACATCGCTGCGGCCGAGCGGGCGGCCCGTGAGGGCGTCCAGCCCGGATTCTCTGAGCCTCGTGTCCACCAGGAGCCAGATATGATTGACGCACGTTCATTCCTCGATTCGTCGGCCGAAGATGTAGAGTTGGACATCGACAACCCGGTGTGGGTTCGCCCGACGGACGAGCCGGTCGACCGCCGAGCGCCGGTGGTCGCGTGGGCCGACGCCTTGATCGACCATGGGGTGCGCGAGGCGGACGCGTTGCTGCCCGTCCTGCTCGAGCGGAGCGGCCTCCCGGGGGCGCTCGTGCCGTTCCGTGGCGGTGAAGCGCTGTCCGCGGCGGACTTGTTCGACGTCCTCACGGCGCAAGAGGGCGCGTTGAGCCGTTACCTGTTTCGCTTCCTCGCCGTGGTTGCGTTCCCCGGCGGTTTTCTGACCGCGAGAGGCCTTCGGGCTGGCGATCTGGTGATCCGTCGCAGCGTCGAGCGCAACGGCGGCGCACGGCTGGGGGTGCTCGCCGGGGACGAAGTGATCCCGTGGCCGGATCTGGCAGCGCTCGGTCTCGACACGGAGGAGCCGCGCGCCGGGTATTATGTGCATGTTGCCGACGCGGCGCGGGGCTTCACCAGCAGGGGACGCCGCGCGTGGCGCCTCGCAGGGCGGGACGGTCGCGTCCAGTCGGATCTGATGGTCGTGCGGATCCGAACGCCGGCGGCGAATGAGTGGGCCGAGAGCAGCCAGACCCCGACGCCCTCGATCTTCGTGATCTCCGACGGCCAGGCGGTCCTTCGTTCGGCGCCGCCGGAACTGGCGTCCCTGGGCCGCATGATCCCCAAGGGGAGCGAAGTGCGGATCATGGCCTCGCAGACAGTCGGCGGCAGGAGCTATGTCGAAGTGGTACAGTATCTGCCCGATGATATCGTCGACCCGCCCCACTATTGGGGCTGGACGGCGAAGTCCAACGTCAGTCCGAAGAAGATTGCCGTGACTGAGATGATTGCGAAGAACTATGATACCTTCATCCACGAGGCCAGCGAGAAATACGGGATCAAGGTCGAACAGATCCGTGCCATCATGGCGACCGAATCGGGAGGAAAACCCGGGGCGACGAGCGGCTCGGCGTTCGGGTTGATGCAGATGACGAAGGACACCTGGCGCTACACCCGGGACACGTACCACGAGCTCAAGAATTATGATTTCGCAAGCTACTGGAAGAATCCCCAGGTCAACATCCTCTTTGGAACCGCGACCCTCAAGTCCAAGATGGGATTGATCGGCGTCAGCCCTGACCACCCCGCTTCGCCGAGTTGGCGGTCGTCGCCTACAACGCCGGGAAGGCACGGTCAAAGCGGCGATCGCCAATGCGCGCGCCGCCGGCTCCGACGACCCGCCGTCTGATTGTCTGCAGGACGAGTATTTGAGGCCCGCCATCTGGAACAAGGGTAGGGACAAGAGCATCTGGACCTACTATTTCACGGGTCGAGGCAAGAGAGACAACAAATCAGGCACCAAGGAGGAGGCCCTCGAGCTCAAGCTCAAGGAGGTCAAAGGTTACCCGGTGAAGGTGAAGAAGTACCTCGACGAACAGCAACAGCTCGGCCTGTGACGGAGTTCAGGCCCGGAGGGCCCCAAGCCTCCCCTGACCTAGTCCATCGTGAACGCCGGGATCGGCATCGCCGGGATCGGCATCGTGAACGCCCATCGCCCATGTACCGGACGTGCCGACGGGGCCTGACGATGATGAGGCTGGACCGTCGCTTGCGCCACCCGCTACGGACCCCCAGGACGTTCGGCCGAGGCTTTGACCGGTTGCTTGTCGCGTCGTGATTCGCGTGTCGCTGCCAAGGGCGGTGTGATGGCAGCCTCGACCTGCGCCCACGTCCCATCGTCCCGCCACCGCTTGTACCAGCGCCAGCAGGTCGTCGAGGCCGCGTAGGCCTCCGGGATGTCGCGCCAGCGGCCATGCGTGTGCAGCACCCAGCGGATGCCGTCGACCACGTTCCGCAGGTCGACCGGCTTGCCGCCGCGCGGTCGCTCGGCGTCGACGAGCGTGACGATCGCCGCCCACTGGGTATCGCGCAGCGGCTCGTACGGCGCTGCCAGCATGGCGCGGGTGGTGTTGCTCGCCTCGATGATGCGGCTGGCGGTGTGCTCGAGCGCCTGGCGGACGACGGAGTCGGCGAGGTGGGCGTAGCGCTTCGTGGTCGTCGGCTGACGGTGGCCGAGCATCTGGCCGACGATCGCCAGGGGCACGCCGCCCATGAGGGCGTCGCTGGCGAAGGAGTGCCGCAGGTCGTGCAGGCGGACGTCGGGGATGCCGATGGCGGTGCGGATGCTGTTCCAGGTCAGGTTCAGACCCGTGAGCTTGAGGCCGTTGCGGGTGTGGACGACGAGGCCCTGCTTGCGGCTGCCGGTCTCGTCGTGGATCCGCCGGAGCAGGTTCAGCACCGGCGACGAGACCGGGACGCTACGCTGGCCCGTCTTGGTGTCGGGGAGGTTGAGGCAGCTGTGTTGCCAGTCGACCATGGGCCAGGTGAGCTCGCGGATCTCGTCGCGGCGCAGGCCGGTGAGCGAGAGCAGCTGCAGGGCCCAGACGCCCATGCGGTTGATGTGGCCCTTGCAGCCGTGCGAGATCTGGAGGCCGCGCAGCAGCACCTCCTCGACGCGGGCGCGCTCCTCGGGGGTCAGGAAGCGCTCGCGAGTCTTCATCGTGAAGCGCCGGACCCCGTGGGCGGGGTTCTTCATGTCGGCCAGCTCCCAGTCGACGATGATGCGGCGGTACAGGCTGCCGATGATGCAGAGCACGTAGTTGGCCGAGCCCGGGATGTGCTTCAGGCTGGCGTGCAGCGCCTGGACCTCGTGGCGGGTCACGGTCTGGAAGTCGCGGTCGCCGAGCGCGGGGGAGGATGCGGCGGGCGACGAGGCGGCGGTAGCAGGTGGCGCTGTTGGGCTTGAGGTAGACGTCGACGAACTCGCGGACGAAGCGCTCGGCCAGCTCGCCAACTGTCGCTCGCCGTGGTTCCGCCTGTTTCACAGGCTCGACTCGGCGCCCGGATGTCGGCGCGGTGGGGCCCGCGACCGGCTGGTCGGATGCCTCGCTGCGCGCCGCACCGCCGAGCATGAGCAGCGCACGCTGGCGCGCCTCGTCGACACCGAGCGTCGGGCTGAGCTGCCCGATCTTCTCGCGCCGGTACTTGCCGCCGACCTGGTATCGGACGAGAAACACCTTCTTGCCTGACGGCAGGACCCGTACGACGAAGCCGGACACGGCCGCGCAGGTCACCTCGTACACCTTGTCCTGTGGCTTGAGCTCGCGGACGCGGGCGGTCGTAAGCATCTCCATCCCTCCACCCCCACTGTTCGAGACAGAATCGAGACAGGCAAGGGCCAAAAGGCGCCTGTCCGAAAGTACACATTATCTATCACAATGCCGCGCAGGGCGGATCTAAACCACTCGAAGGACATTTGTGATGCTGTACGAATACTGGTTCCAGATCTCGCGGCCGGGGCGCCAGGACTTGTCCATGTCGCCGACGACGGTGATGCCCTTGGGGAATTGCGGGCCGTAGAACTGGTTGTTGCCGAAGACGATCTCGACCTGGCCGTCGGCGTCGAGGTCGGCGACCGACGGGGACTCGTACTGGGTGGCGCTGCCGTGGGCGGCGAGGGAGAGCTTGACGGCGCCGTTTGTGCCGTCGAAGACCCACAGGCGCTGCTCGTCGGCGTGGATGACGTCGGCGACGCCGTCGCCCTCGAAGTCGTAGACGACCGAGCCGGTGGCAGAGTCGGTCCGTCGATCGGCATCTGCCACATGACGGCGCCGTCGGTGTCGAAGACGACGTAGAACTCGCTGCCGGCGACGCCGACCTCGGGCTCGCCGTCGCCGTCGTAGTCGGCGATCGTCGGCGCACCGCCGGCGCCGCCGGGGACGGGGGTCGACCAGATCACCGCGCCGAGGGCGTCTTGCAGGCGCACGGTGCCGCTCGAGCTGACGACGATCTCGGGCTTGCCGTCGGCGTCGAAGTCGGCGACGCCGGGGTAGCCGTCGCCCTTGCCGTTGAACCACACGGTCGCGCCCTTGTCGTCGTAGACGGCGTTGCCGACGATGACCTCCTGCTTGCCGTCCTGGTCGAGGTCGGCGACGGTGGAGATGAAGAAGGCGTTGCCGTGCTGGCCGACGCCACGCTCGCTGCCGTCGGCGTTGAGGATGATCGCGCCAGCGACGATCTCCGGCGTGCCGTCGCCGTCGAGGTCGGCGATCGACGGGTAGCTGCCGCAGTGCAGGGCCTGGGGGCCGTAGATCTTGCTGGTCCAGGTGAGGGTGCCGTCGTGCTCGAAGCGCTTGAGCTCGTTCTTGACGCTGACGCTGATGATCTCGAGGCGGCCGTCGTTGTCGATGTCGCCGACGGCGAGGCCGGAGTGGCCGCAGACCTCCTTGCCGGCGACGTTGAGCACCTCCTTGGCGCCGTCGCCGGACATGGCCCGCAGCACGCCGGGGCCGTAGTGGTTGCCGGGGTTGTAGGTGACGAAGATGACGTCAGGGAGGTCGTTCTCGTCGGCCTTGCCGTCGTTGTTGTCGTCGTCGAGGGAGGCGATGACGGGGTCATGAGCACCTGGTTGGAGGTGGGCTCGACGGCCCAGGCGTCGCGGCTCCACTCGACGACGGGCTTGAACACGCCGATCTGCGGCTCGGCGGCGCAGTCCGGGTTCTGGGCCCCGTCGAAGCCGGGCGGGGGCATATCGAGGCAGGCCATGTCGGCGCCGGTGCTGCTGCTGGCGTCGGTGGAGCTGGTGACCGGGGCGCCGGTGTCGTCGCTGGCGGTGGCGCTCTGGGAGCCGCCGGTGGTCGGTGTCGCCTCGCTGTCGGAGGCGCCGCTGGTGCTGGTCGTCGGGGTGACCGCGCCGGTGCTGGCGCTGGTGCTGCCAGCGCTGGCCTCCATGCCGGCCTCGGCGCTGCTGCTCCCGCTGTCGCCGCACGCGCTCGTGCACGCGAGCCAACCACACACCCATCCCCACCGTCGCGTTGTCATCGGCGTGATGATCGGTGGAGGCGTGCGTGCGGGTCAAGGGCGCGGCCGGCGGGCCTGCGAGCTGTGACTACGGGCTGCCGAGGTCGACGAAGGGGAGCGCGTCGCCCATCTCGCCGGGGCCGTCGCCGCGGGCGTTCATGTCCTCGTAGCCGAGGGCGCTCTGGGTGCCGCCGATGCCCCAGCACTTGACCCCGTGGTTGTCGAGGATGGCGCAGTTGTAGTTGGCGCCGGGGGCGACCTTGATCGCGTGGCGACCCATGCCGAGGTCGATCGGCGGGAGCATGTCGCCCATCTCGCCGGGGCCGTCGCCGCGGTTCTGGGCCTCGCCCTGGCCGTTGGCGCCGCCGCTGCCTGAGCCCCAGCACTTGAGCGAGAGGTCGTCGAGGATCGCGCAGGAGTGGAAGTAGGAGGCGCGCACGCTGATCGCGGTGCGGTCCTTGCCGAGGTCGACGTAGGGGAGGTTGTCGCCCATCTCGCCGGGGTCGTCGCCGCGGTTCTTCATGTCGCCCAGGCCGAGCTGGCCGTAGTTGTTCGAACCCCAGCCCGGCCTTGTCGTTGTCGAGGAGGACGCAGCCGTGGCGGGCGCCGAGCGCCGAGCTGCTTGACGGTGCGACCCTTGCCGAAGTCGAGCGGCTTCAGGACGTCGCCCATCTCGCCGGGGCCGTCGCCGACGGCGCCGAAGCCCGCGAGGCCGTTGCCGAGGTTGCCCTCGGCCTGCTGACCCAGCACTTGACGGTGGCGTCGTCGAGCAGGGCGCAGGCGTGGCTGTTGTCGATGCCGATGCTCTGGACCTTGCGGTCCTTGCCGAGGTCGATCGGCTTGAGGGTGTCGCCCATCTCGCCCGGGCCGTCGCCGCGGTCGTTCTTGTCGCCCCTGGCCGAGCCAGCCGTTGCTGTTCCAGCCCCAGCACTTGGCGCTGTCGTCGTCGAGGATGGCGCAGGTGGTCCACACCGCGGTCGCGACCTGCTTGGCGGTGTGGTTCTTGCCGAGGTCGATCGCCTTGAGCAGGTCGCCCATCTCACCGGGCCCGTCGCCGAGGCTGTCGCTGGCGCCCGTGCCGAGCGCGCCGAAGGTGCCCTGACCCCAGCACTTGAGGCGGCCGTCCGTGATGATGGCGCAGCCGTGGTAGTAGGAGCTCACCGTGGTCGCGAGCAGGTCCTTGCCGAGGTCGACGAAGGGCAGGTTGTTACCCATGGTGCCCGGCATGGTCCCGTAGGGGCTTGGTGTCGCCGACGCCGAGGTCGCCCGAGTCGGTGTAGCCGCCCCAGCACTTGACGCGGCCGCTGTGCAGCAGGGCGCAGGCGTGGCCGTGGCCGGCCTCGAGGTCGTCGACGTCGAAGGGGCCGAGCTCCGGCGGGGGCTCGCCGGTCGAGCTGCTCGAGGCGTCGCTGGTGGTGTCGCTGGTGGTGTCGCCGGTCGTGGTGCCGCCGGTGGTCGAGGTCGAGGGGTCCAGGCTGGTGCTCGCGTCGGTGGCGGGCTCGCCGGTGGTGATGCTGACGGCCCCGGTGCTGCTGTCGCCGCTGGTGCTGCTGGTGGCGCTGGCGCTGCCGGTGCTGGTGGGCAGGTCGCCGCTGGTGCTTGTGGTCGGCGGGGTGCCGCTGGTGCTGGGGTCGCCGGACGAGCTGGCGCCGGATGAGCTGGCCGCCTCGCTGGCGGAGCTGACCCCGCTGTCGCCGCACGCTGTCACGATCCACAGGCTCATCGCCGCCGCCGAGATCCGCCGCATATCCACCACCCTCCGGACGCGGCAGCATCGGCGAGGGCCCGCGGGCTGTCAACGCGGGGGCGCGTGGACGACTCACGCGCGTGGGCTCGCGAGTGCGCGTTGCAGGGAGGGGGCGATCGTGCGGGTGGTATGTCCGGTACAATCAGCGTCCCCGAGGTGGAGATGTTCGAGCGTCCCGGTTGCGTGCACGGCCTCGTCGCGGCCTTGAGTCTCGTGCTGGTCGGCTGTTTCAAGCCGGTGGGCAACAACGCCAGCGACGCCAGCACCGGCCCGGGCAGCAGCGGCGACACGGCCGGCGGGACGGACGCGCCGACCACCGCGAGCGGGCTGACCACGACCGAGGCGCCGGGGACGACGGGCGAGGCGACGACGACGGGTGTGTCGACGACGACGGGCGTGTCGGCCACGAGCTCGACGGACACTGGCGCCGGCGATTGCGGCAACGGGATGGTGGACCCCGGCGAGGAGTGCGACGACGGCGAGGGCAACGGGCCGGCCGCGCAGTGCACCCGGAGTGCCAGCGTGCGAAGTGCGGCGACGGCTACGTGTGCGACGCGTGCTCGCCGGTGGAGGAGTGCGACGACAAGAACGACATGGGGGCGACGGCTGTGAGAACGAGTGCACGCTGGCGAAGTGTGGCGACGGGAAAATAGGGACCAACGAGGAGTGCGAGCCGCCGGCCCTGGGAGTCTGCAGCTCGCGCTGCACGTTTGCGCTGCAGCGTCTGTTCGTGACCTTCGACAAGTACGCGGGGGTGCAAGGCGGGCTCGCGGGTGCTGACCTGCTGTGTCGCACGCTCGGGCGCACGAAGTACACGCGCAAGCGGGAGTTCGTCGCCTGGCTCAGCGGGGACGCGCCGTTGGAGACCGCGGCGATGCGCATCGGCAGCACCGAGAACGCGTACCTCCTGCCCTCGGAGAACGTCGTGGCGCTGAACACGGCGGATCTGCTCGACGGCAGCTTGCTGAAGCCGATCGACGAGACCGAGCAGGGCACGCAGGCGAAGCCGGACACCTCCAACTGCAGCATGGCGGGGGTGTGGACTGGCACCAAGTCGGACGGCACGAGCACTGCGGGGGCGACCTGCGGGGGCTGGGCCGAGCAACGGGTGATGGGCACCGTTGGCAACTTCACCGCGACGGACGGGGGGTGGACCAATGAGGGCACCTGCGGGAAATGCGGGAGCGAGACGCAGCGCTTCTACTGCATCGAGAAGGTCGTGCCGTGAGCCTCAGGCTCGCAGCAGCGCGCAGGTCGTGAGGCCGACGCCGAGGCAGGCGCCGATCGCGATGAGCGCGAACAGGCGGACGCGCGACCACCGGGTCTCGGGTTCGTCGAGGGCGGCGAGGAAGGCGGCGATCGAGGGGAAGCGGTCGCGGGGTTCGAAGGCGCCGGCGCGGAGCAGGGCGCGGCGGACGGCGGGCGGGCAGGGCAGGCGGCCGACGAAGCGCTTGGGGGCGCGCAGGGCCTCGATCGGTGCGGCGCCGTTGTACATGAACAGGGCGGTCATCGCGAGGCCGTAGACGTCGGTCTCGGGTCTCGCCTCGGGGTGGGCCGCGACGCACTCGGGGGCGACGTAGATCGCGGGGCCGAGGTGCGACATGCCGGTGTCGAGGATCTTGCCGAGCTCGAGGGCCATGTCGAAGTCGGCGAGGCGCGGCTGACCGACGTCGTCGAACAGGACGTTGCTCGGCTCGACGTCGCGGTGCAGGAGCTTGTGCTCGTGCGCGTGGGCGAGGGCCGAGCCGAGGGCGCGGACGATCGGGAGGATGTTGTCGACCGCGAGCTTGCGGCGGCGCAGCGCCTCTCGAGGGTGCCGCCGGGCATCAGCGCCATGGCGAAGAAGTGGCGGCCGTGGTCCTCCCTCGGGCGGGCCGAGCACGGGGACGATGTGCGGGTGCTCGAGGGTCCGCATGCGCTCGGCGGCGCGGCGAAACTTCTTGACCACGTCGGCGCGGCGACAAAGCTGCGGGTGCAGGACCTTGAGCGCGACCTCGCGGCCGAGCTTGTGGTCGTGGGTTCGCCACACGGTCGACGAGAGGCCCTCACCGGCGACGGCGAGCAGGAGGTAGCGGCCGTCGGCGAGCAGGTCGCCGGCGTGGAGCTGGCCGTCGCCGCGCAGGCGCAGGCGCAGGCCAGAGATCTCGCCGTCGACGAGCTCGGTCGGTTGGTGCGCGGCGAGCAGGCGTTCGCGGCGCGTAGGCCCGCTGCAGCGCCTCGCTGAAGTCGCGCAGGCCCACGTCGCTCCACTCGGGTCGGGCGCGCCGGGGCGGGTGGCCTGTCGTCGTCGACGGCGAACAGCGGGAGGTTGCCGAGGCGAGTGTAGAGCGAGGGGACGAGCGCGTCGCTGGCACCGGCCAGGCCGGCGCTGGCCTCGACGAGGGCCTGGTCGACGTGGCCGTGGATCTGCAGGCGGGTGTAGAAGCCGCGGGTGAGGGCGGCGGCGTGGTCGACGGCGACGAGGCTGCTCATCGCCAGGACCGCGGGGACGCCGAGCTCGCCGACGATCGATCGACCGAGGCCGCCGAGGCTGTCCTCGCCGGACTCGACGCCGCTCTCGCAGGCGGCGAAGAAGATGAAGTGGGGCAGGCCGCGGGCGAGCAGGCCGAGGCGACTGACGAGCTCGTGCTTCTCGACCACGTCGACACTGCGTTCGGGCTTCTCGAGGAAGAGCAGGGTCTCGCGCGGCTCGGCGCGGGCGCGGCCGTGGGCGACGATGTGGAGGATCGCGTAGCTGTTGCGGGTCAATGCCTCGCACAGGCCGTCGAGGGTGGCCGGGCCGATCGCGCCGAGGACCGGGCCGAGCACGTCGCAGGGGACGCCGGCGAGGCCGTCGCGGGCTGCGGCTGCGGCTGCGTCGGCGGCGAAGGGGGCGAGGCCGTAGGCCGCGAGGCCGTCGGGGCAGGCGACGAGCACGAGGGCTCGCAGGTCGCGGCGCCGCAGCTCGCGGTACTCGCGATCGACGGGGCTGGGGATGTAGCGGGCGTAGCCGAGGCGCTGGTCGAGGGCGAGGAAGCCGAAGCCCGCGCCGGCGGGGCCGCACAGGCGCTCCCACAGCAGTGGTCGCAGCTCGCGGGCGTCGATCGAGAGCAGCAGGTGGAGCGGCGTGGCGCCGGCGACGGCGCGGACGAAGGCGTCGCGGATCGCCCCGCGCAGGAGGGCGTCGCCGAGGTAGGCGCCGTAGGCGGTCGGGTCGACCAGCGAGCGCAGCTCGGCGTCGTCGATGCGCATGCTGCCGGCGATCACGGCGGGGATGGTGCGCGGCCGATCCTGGAGCACCGCCTCGACCGGGTAGGCGTCGTCGACCCGCGGCTTGATCGTGATCAAGAGCGATCGGCGAAACGCGTTGGTGTCGCGAGCCGGCAACGGCCGATGATATCTCAGGCGGCCGCTGGCCCGGTTGCTGCGGTGTGCAAGGTCGTGGCGCGCAAGTACGCGCTACACGGCGCGACCGAGCTGCGCGAGCTCGAGGCCGGCGAGTTGGCGGCCGAGGTCGCCTAAACCACGCGACCGAGCTGCGCGAGCAGGCGCGCGAGTCGGTCGACCTCGAGGCCGGCGAGCTGGCGGCCGAAGTCGAGGTGCACGCCGCCGGGCCACAGGCGGGTGTGGTGGCTCGGGTGGTCGGCGAGGGCGATGAGCAGCGCTTCGGGGAGGGTCTCCAGGCGGCGGGCGTTGCCGACGACGCGGTGACCGCCGGCGCCGGGGAGCAGCTCGACCTCGGGTTTGCCGCGGCCGGGGATGCCGAGGGTGAGCTCGACGCTCCAGCCGCGGCGACTCTCGCGGGCGCGCAGGTGGATGGCGACGTGCTCGAGCTCGCCGCGGAGCGAGAGGACGCGGCCCGCGGCCTGCTCGAGGCTGACGGGGGCGGGCAGGCCGAGGCGGTCGGCGAGGGCGGTGAGGGTGGCGTCGAGCGGGGTGGGCGGGGCGGAGACCACGGCGTCCGGGGTCTGGCGGGGCGCCGGCGGTGGCGTCGAGCAGGACGAGGTAGCCGGCGCAGAGCATGAGCACGAGCTGCGGGCTGCCGAGGCCGAGGCCGCCGGAGATCATGAGGGCGAGGCCGAGGCCGCGGATGTGGTCGCGCTGGGAGATGAGCGCGCCGCTGACGGTGGTGAGCAGGACGAACAGGCCGAGCATCGCGGCGCCGAGGCGCCAGCCGGGGACGTAGCCGGGGTAGGGCAGGTCGAAGCCGAACAGCGAGCGGACCAGGCCGCCGAGGTCGCCCTCGAGGTCGCCGAAGCGCTGCAGGTACACGCGATGCAGGCCGAGGGTCATGACCCCGGCGCCGACGCTGACGATCACCTGGAGGAGGCGGTCGAGCTGGGGGCGCAGCAGCGGCAGGCCGACGAGGCTGGCGATGACGACGGCGCTCATCAGCGGGGTCGCGGCGGCGAGGCCGAGGGGGACGCCGGCGAGGGCCGCGGCGCCGCCGAGGCCGACGCGCACGAGCGCGGGCAGGGTCGAGACGAGCAGCCAGGCGCGCAGGCGCGGCGGGCCGAGGGTCGGCCACAGGACTGCCAGCGCGATCGGCCATGTCGCAAGGGACAGGGCCGTTCCGACCTGTCCGATCGGACCGGTGAGATCGCTGTCGCCGCGCAGGTGCTCGAGCAGCAGGAGCAGCGCGCCGACGGACGCGGGGGCGGCGGGCAGGAAGCGCCAGCGGGCGGCGGCGAGTCGTGGCGCACGCAGCCACTGCAGCGGGATCGCCAGGCACAGGGCGGCGCACACGAGGGCGAGGAAGTGGTGGAGGATGAACTCGCCGTGGTAGGCGAGGCCGAGCTTGGAGAGGCCGCTCTTCCACAGGATGAGGCCGGCGAGCAGCGGGCCGGCGAGGCCGAGGCCGGCGGCGGCGGCGGTGCGGCGGCGAAGGATCCAGGCGAGCAGGCCGCAGCTGGCGAGGGCGAGGACCAGGAGGATCGTGCTGCGGGGGCCGGCACGCGCGGCGCGGTGCAGGGCCTCGGGGCTGGCGAGGCCGAGGGCGACGCCGGCGATCAGCTGCAGCAGGCCGGCGATCGCACCGGCGGCGGCGAGCACGGGCACCGCGACCGGCATGGGCGCCGCGACCAGCACGGGCGCCGCGGCCGGACGCGGCGAGCCTTGCTGGGGGCTGTGACTGGCGTCGGCCACGAACGACCCCGGATCTAACAGATACGGGCGCGTCTGCGGTCTGGAAAGATGCCGGAGACGATGCTGAAGGCGATGCCAGGGACGAATGAAGCGACTAAGGAGGGCGAATAATGGGGGTTGAACCCATGACCTCTCGGACCACAACCGAGCGCTCTGACCAACTGAGCTATATTCGCCGTACGGGACTCTGCGGTTGGAAGGCAGCCCCCACCGGCCGGGCGAGCCCGGGAACGAAGGGGACGGCTGGATAACACAGGCGGGGCTCGCTTGAAAAGCCCGAAGGATGCGGCCCGGATGCGGCGGGTTCTCACGCGGCGCTGGTGGGTTCGCCGGGGTCGCTGGGCTCGCTGGGTTCGCTGGGTTCGCCGGGTTCGCTGACCGGGCTGGTTTGGCTGGGTTCGCTGGCTGGGGCGAGCGGGCTGGTGGGGCTGGTGGGGCTGGGGCGGGGGGCGGTCTGGCCGGCGCCGGGGTGGTCCTTCAGGACGCGGAGCCACAGCGGGAACAGCTGGTGGACGGACTCGGCGAGCGGGCGGGGGACGACGCAGTGGGCCAGGCCGTGGTGCGACATGAAGGCGATGAGGCCGGCCTGACCTTCGGTGAGGGCGGTGTGGGCTTGCGGCTCGAGGGTGAGGCGGGACAGCTGGCCGGTGGCGGTGCTGAAGTGGAAGGGCGTGGCGTGCTCGCCGGGGATGCCGTGGGCCGGGTCGAGTCGGTGGGCCTCGACGGCGCGGCGGATCGCGTCGTAGGCCTCGCCCTTGTTGACCTCGCCGTTGCTGTTGGCCCGCTGCAGCGCGGCGACGTCGAGCAGGGGCGGGCCTTGTTCGGGGCCTGGTGTTGGGCCCGGTGTTGGGCCTGATTCGGGGCCCGGCTTTGGGCCTGATTCGGGGCCCGGTGCTGGGCCTGATTCGGGGCCCGGTTTGGGCTGGCCTTTGGGTCATGTCCCTTGGGACCGGTGGGGCGCGGGGCCTGGTTGTCGCGGGGGTTGTCGCGGGGGTTGTCGCGGGGCCGGGGCTTGGCCTGGCGCTCCGCCGCGGCGACGTCGGCGGCGCTGACCAGACCGGCGGCGGCGAGCTTGGCCTTGAGGTCGAGCATGGAGCGCGAGCTATATCAGAACTCGCTGGGCCGCGGCCACGCGGGGTCGCGGTCGTTGTTGGCGTCGATCAGGGAGCGCAGCGAGGCCTCGTCGATGGCGGTCAGGTCGGTGAAGCGCAGGCCGAGGCCGGGGGCCCGGCCCTCGCGCTGGGTGCCGACGCGGACCACCTCGGCGTCGAGGACGAGCGGGTTGCGCTGGGCGCCGCGATGCAGCACGACGCGGACGGTGGCGCCGATCGGCAGCGGCCTGGCGCTGCGCACGAAGGCGCCGTGGCTCGAGAGGTCGAGGGTCTGCACCGACACTGCTGCGCCGGTCGGGAGGCGCAGCTCGGAGTCGATGTGCACCTGCGCCCGCGGGCGGGTGCGGCGTTCGTGTCCGATGTAGTGCTCGCTGCTCATAACGGGGGTCGCCGTGGCGAAGTACATGCCGACGATAACACGCGAGTGTTGTCGCGGGAACGTCGTTTGTCTGCGTCCTTCAGGCAACATCGGCGGCCGCGGCCGCGAGCTTTGTCTGTGACCCTTGCGGGTATCGCCGGGCCCACGCGGCGGGACGAGTGTCCGGGGGTCCTACGCTTGACCGGTCGGCGACAACGGGTCCATCCTCTCGCCGCTTTGAAGGTCCACCTGATCGGCATCGGCGGCACTGGGATGGGCGCGCTCGCGGGCCTGCTCAAGCAGGCGGGGCACGAGGTCCGCGGCTCGGATGGGCCGCTCTATCCGCCGATGTCGACGCAGCTGGCCGAGGCGGGCGTGGCGGTGATGACGGGCTTCGCGGCGGAGAACCTGGGCTGGGGTCCGGACTGCGTGGTGGTCGGCAACGTCTGTGGCCGCGAGCACGTGGAGGTGCTGGCGGCGCAGGCGCGTGGGCTGGCGCTCGAGAGCTTCCCGTCGCTGCTGGCGAAGTTGTTGCTGCCGGGTCGGCGCTCGCTGGTGGTCGCGGGGACGCACGGCAAGACGACGACCTCGGCGCTGCTGACCTGGTTGCTGGTGGCGGCCGGTCAGCGGCCGTCGGCGCTGATCGGCGGGGTCTCGCAGAACCTCGGACGCGGGGCGCTGTACGGGGCCGGCGAGGCGATCGTGCTCGAGGGCGACGAGTACGACACGGCCTTCTTCGACAAGGGCTCCAAGTTCTTCCACTACGCGCCGCAGCGGGCGATCGTCACCAGCGTCGAGTACGACCACGCGGACATCTTCGCCGACCTCGAGGCGGTCAAGGCGGCGTTCGTGCGCTTCGTGCAGCTGATCCCCGCGGACGGCGACCTGATCGTCTGCGCCGACGATGCCGGGGCGGTCGAGGTCGCGAAGGCGGCGCGCTGCGCCGTCACGACCTACCGCGTGCTGGCGGAGGGCGACGACCCGGCCAGCGCCGACTACACGGCGCGGCCGTCGATCAAGCGCGGCGGCGGGCAGACGCTGTTCGAGCTGTTCGAGCGCGGTCAGAGTCAGGGCGAGTGGGCGACCTCGATGGTCGGCGGCTACAACATCGCCAACATCCTCGCGGCGGTGGCGCTGGCGCGCAAAGAGGGCGCGTCGCTGGCGGCGCTGCGCGACGGGGTGCGGCGGTTTCGCGGGGTGCGGCGGCGGCAGGAGCTGCTCGGCATCGCCGCGGGGATCCGCGTGGTCACGGACTTCGCCCACCACCCGACGGCGGTGAAGGTGACGGTCACGGCGGTGCGGCGGCACTTCCCGAACAACAAGCTGCACGTGCTGTTCGAGCCGCGCAGCGCGTCGTCCCGGCGGGCGGTGTTCTTCGACGGCTACGCGGAGGCGTTCGCGGCGGCGTCGCGGGTGTATGTGGGGCCGCTGTTTCATCCGGAGAAGATCCCGGCGGAGCTGCGCCTCGATCCGACGGCGCTGGCGCGGGCGATCGCGGCGCACGGGGTCGAGGCCTCGGCCTACGCGAGCACCGACGATCTGGGGATCGCGGTGCTGAACCAGGTCGCGCCGGGGGACACGATCTTGCTGCTGTCGAGCGGGGCCTTCGGCGACCTCGGCAGCAAGCTGCTGCAGGGCCTCGGCGACGCGTTCATGTTCGCGACGGCGGAGGACATGCCGGCGGTGCAGGCCCTGTGCGCGGGCTACGGGCTGGCGCCGACGGAGTTCGACGAGAGCACGGAGACGCTGATCCTGCGCGAGCCGGAGGGCGACGTGGTCGGCTGCTGCAGCCTGAAGGTCGCGGGCTCGCAGGGGCTGCTGTTCAACCTGGCGGTGGCGCAGAGCCGGCGCGGCGAGGGGCTCGGGTGGATCCTCGCGGACGGGACGATCCGCCGCGCGCGCAACCTCGGGCTGCGGGCGATCTATTTGGCCACGAGTGACGCGGCCGACTTCTTCGCCAACCGGGTCGGCTTCGTGCCGTCGGGGACGGATGAGGTCGACCCGTCGCTGCGCGAGAGCCCGCACTTTGCGCCGATCCAGCGGGGCGGCGTGTGTATGTCCTTCGATCCGACCTGGAAGCCGCGGCCGGCCTGATGATCTTCTTCGCGGACGCGGCGCTGGCCCTCGCGGCGGGGCTCGTGGGGCACGCGGCCCGGAGCACGCGGGCCTGATGGCGGCGGTGATCTTCTTCGCGTACGCGGTGGTCGCCCTCGCGGCGGGGCTGGTGGTGATCGCGGCCGGGAGCACGCGGGTGGCCACGCGGGCGCTGTTCGTGTGCATGGTCGCGGCGACCTGTGCGTATGTCCAGATGCTGGCGCCGGCGGTCGCGGCGGTGCAGTTGGTGGTGCTCGCGGGGGCGGCGGTCGCCGCGTTGCGGCTGGCGGTGACGGACGAGGTGGTGGTGCGGCGGCGCCTGGTCTCGGGGCTCGCGTTGCTGCCGATCGCCGGGCTGGTGCTGATCTTGGTCGGGACCTGGGCCCGGCAGTATGTGTGGGCGGGGCGCGAGCTGGCGCCGGGCAGCCAGTTCGGCGGGGCGGCGGCGCTGGCCCGGGTGTGGAGCGAGGCGCACGCGCCGGCGCTGCTGGCCGCCCTGCTGGCGCTGCTGGTCGCGGCGATCGCCGGGAGTGCGGGCCGCGGGCATCGGTTATAACCGGGCGCGCCGATGCTCCCGATCACGCACTTCCTTTACCTCGCGAGCGGGCTGTTCGTGCTCGGGCTCGTGGGGCTGACGCTGCGGCGGGCGCCGGGGCGGGTGCTGCTGGCGCTGGTGCTGCTGCTGGCGGCGCCGGGGCTGCTGTGGGCGAGCTTCGCCCGCGCGTGGGGCGACGGCAGCGGGCAGGTGCTGGCGGCGCTGCTGGTGACGCTCGCGGGGGTCTACGCGCTGCTCGGGGCGGCGCTGCTGCGGGGGCGCGGGTAGGCGATGCAGGGGCAGGTCAGTCTGCTGGCGATCGCCGGCCTGCCGCTCGCGGCGGGGCTGATGATCACGGCCATGGAGGCGAGCTGGCGGCGGTGGTTCGGCGACGAGCGGGCGCTGGTGCTGGCCGGGCGGATCGGGCTCGGCGCGACGCTGCTGGCGGCGATGTTGCTGGCGCTCGCGATGTACGCGCTGGCGCTGGCCACCGACTCGGGCGCCGAGCTGGCGGCGACCCAGGCGGTCGCGTGGGCCGGCGCGGGCTGGACGACCAAGCTGGCGCTGGACCTCGAGCTCGGCGGGCTGGCGCGGGTGGTGTGCGTGGTGGCGCTGGCGACCGGGCTGGCGCTGCAGATCGCGGCGCTCGGTGACCCGCGCGCGGGGATCCGCGGGCTCGGGCGCACGGCGCTGCTGCTCGGCGGGGTGCTGCTGCTGGCGCTCGCGTCGACGGTGTGGGGCGCGGCGCTCGGGTGGCAGATCGCGGTGCTGGCGACATGGCGCGGGGGACAGGTCGCGGAGGACAGGTCGGGAGGGACATGGCGCGGAGGACATGGCGCGGAGGACAGGGCGGAAGGGACAGGTGCGTCGGAGCAGGTGAGCGCGTGGCGCTGGAGCGACGGCGGGGTGTGGCTGGCGGTGCTGGCGATCGCGGTCGGGGCTGGCGACCTCGGGATCGAGCTGGTGACCCGCGCGGTGCTGCTCGGTGAGCACTCGACGTTTCTGCACGGCGGGCCGATCGCTGGGCTGGCGCCGGTGACGGTGGCGACGCTGGGGCTTTGCGTGGCGGTGCTCGGGCGTGTGGTTGTGCTGGCGCCGCTGCGCGAGGCGGCGGCTGGGCGGGCGGCGGTGCTCGGGCTGGGGGCGGGCGCGGGGGTGCTGCTGTTGTTGCGCCTGCACGTGGTGCTGGTGCTGGCGCCGGTGGTGATGGCGGCGCTGGTGGTGGTCGGCGGGGTGGCGGCGCTCGGGTACGCGGTGGCCGGGCTGCGGGCGCGGCGGGCCGAGGAGGCGGTGCTCCGGGTGGTGCAGGCGCAGCTCGGGCTCTGCCTGGTGGCGCTGGGGATGGGCGGGTGGATGGCGGCGTGCGGGCTGCTGCTGGCGAGCGGGCTGGCGAGCGCGGCGGCGACGCTGGCGTGGTCGGCGGGCGGGCGCGCGGGTGGCTCGCTGCGCTGGCTGGCCGCGCTGGCGCTGGCGGGGCTGCTGCCGGGCGGGGTAGCCCTGTGGGCGGGCGAGCTCGGCGGGGTCGGGCTCACGTACATGAGCGCGTGGAGCCCGTGGCTCAACTGGGCGGCGGCGGGGCTGGTGGGGTGCAGCTTGCTGGCGATCGCCGGGTCGTTAGGACATGTCCTGCGGGACAGGTCGACGGCGACGGGCGGGCCGGAGCTGGCGCTCGGGGCGGGGCTGCTCGCGGCCCTGGCGGCGGTGCTCGGGGTGATCGATATGCCGGGCAGCGCCGCGGCGCTGCGGGTGTGGCTGGCCCCGGAGTTCACGCCGAGCTGGTTGTTGCGCGGCGAGTTCGCGCTCGGGCCGCTGCCGCCGTACCGGGTCGAGCAGGCGCGCTGGGGCGTGCTGGCGGCGGTCGGGCTGGCGGGCGCGGGGCTGCTGCTGGCGCCGCGGCTGCGCGCGCTGGCGCTGCGGATCGCTACGCCGGCGTGGTCGCCGGGGGCGTGGCTGGCTCGCCGCGCGCGGGCGCTGATCGCCGGGTTGCACGAGCTGGGCGAGCGGCGGGTGCTGGCGCTGCTGCTCGTGGCTGGCTCGCCGGGGGTGGCGCGGGCGCCGGGGCGCGGGGATCTGCAGGGGGCGCTGGTGCTGGCGCTGTTCGGGGCGCTGGGGGTGCTCGCGGTGGTGTTCGCCAATCCAGATGTGGTGCGGGTCGGGCCGACGCGGGTGTACCCGGTCGACCTCGGCGGGCTCGACCCGGCGCTGATCGGGAGCCGGCGCGGGCAGGGCAAGCCGGGGCGGGCTGAGCTGGCCCCAGGGACAGGTGCGGGTGGTGTGGGCGAGCTGGTCCCGGGGACAGGTGCGGGGGAGCTGGCCCCAGGGACAGGTGCGGGGGAGCTGGCCCCAGGGACAGGTGCGGGGGAGCTGGCCCCAGGGACAGGTGCGGGGGAGCTGGCCCCAGGGACAGGTGTGCGGCGGGAGGTGGGGCGGTGAGCGGGCTGGCGGATCTGCGGCTGTTGCTGGCGCTGCCGGTGTTGGGGGCGCTGCTCGTGGCGCTCGGGCCGGTGCGTTGGTGTCGGGCGATCGGCGGGGTCGCGGCCGGGATCGTGCTCATCGTCGGGCTGGCGGTGGTGAGCGTCGAGCCGGCCGGGCTCGCGCTGCGGGTGCCGTGGGTCGCCGCGCTCGGGCTGTCGTTCTCGCTGGGGCTCGGGGCGCTCGGGGTGCCCGGCGTGCTGGTCACCTGTCTCATCGGTCAGGTCGCCGCGCTCGCGCCGGGTGCTTCGCGCGGGTCGATCGCCGGCGGGCTGGCGCTGCAGGCGGTCGTGCTCGCGGCGCTGCTGGCCCGCGACCTCGGGCTGCTGGTCGCCTGCTACGGGCTGCTGGCGCCGCTGGTGGCCGGGCTGGTGGCGAGCGGGGCGGCGGCGTCGCGGGTCCGCGCGGCGCTGGTGGTCGGGTTCTACCTGTCCCTCGGGACAGCCCTGCTGGCGGTCGCGGTGGGGGCGCTGGCGGTCGCGCATCACGACGCGTCGGGCGGGCTGTGGAGCCTCGAGCTGGAGGCGCTCGGCGGGTTGCTGCTGCCGGCGCGGGCGGAGGCGGCGATCGCCGCGGCGCTCGGGCTGGCGGGGGCGCTCACGCTCGGGCTGTGGCCGCTGCACGGGTGGTTGATCGCGGGGGTGGCGGCGGCGCGTCCGGGCGTCGCGCTGCTGGTGGCCGGGCCGCTACGCTGGCTGGGGTTCGATCTACTGCTGCGCGTGTGGCTGGTCGTGACGCCGACCGCCGCGGCCGCGCAGGCGCCCGCGATCGCGTGGGTCGCGGTGCTGGGGGCGGTGTACGGGGCGCTGGTGGCTCGCGCCGAGCCCGAGCCGGCGCGCGCCGTCGGGCTGGCGGCGCTGGTGCCTGCGGGGCTGCTGGTGCTGGGGATCGTCGGGCAGCATCACGAGGGGGTGCTCGGGGCGCTGGCGCTGGGTCTGGCGCTGTGCCTCGGCGGCGCGGCCGGGCTGCTCGCGCACGCGGTGGGGCTGCGGAGGGTGGCGCCGATCGGGCTGCTGCCGGCGCCGGGGCTGGTCGGTCTGGTCGGGGCGGCGCTCGTGGTGATCGGCACGGCTCGCTTCGCCGGGTTGACGCTGGCGGGGCACGCGATGAGCCTCGCGCTGGTCGGGGTTGCGGCGCTGTTGCTGTCGTTGCGGGCGCTGTCCGGAAGGACAGGTACCGAGGGACATGTCGTCGGGGACAGGCCAGGGGTCGGCCCGGGGCTGGGGGTTGCGGCGCTGTTGCTGCCGCTGCTGGCGCTCGGGGTGGCGCCGGGTCCCGGGCTTCGGCGGATCGACGCGGCCGGACGGGCAGCGGTGGACGCGGCGATGCGGCGTCGCTGCGAGCGGGCGCTGGCGACGGTCGATGCGCCGATGCAGGTGACGGGCGCGGCGAGCGAGGCGTGCGCGCAGCCGCTGCGGACGCTCGAGCAGCTGCAGGGAGGGGAACGGTGAACGGGTTGGGGCTGGCTCTGGCGCCGCTGGTGATCGTCGGGCTGTGGGCGCTGCTCGTGCCGCTCGCGGGCGTGGCGGCGCGGGGGTGGTCGCGGGTGGTGGCGCTTTGCGGGGTCGGTCTGGCGCTGGCGGCTGCGGCGAGCCTGGTGGGTGAGCCGGGGCTGGCGCTGGGCGGCAGCGTGGTCGGCGAGGCACTGGTGGTCGATCGTCTCGGCCTCGGCTTCGACCTGGTGGTGTTGGTCGCGCTCGCGGTGCTCATCGCTGGTGAGCCGCCGGGGCCGGGCGCCGCGGCGCGGCACGGGCTGGTGCTGCTGGCGGGCACGGGGGCGCTGCTGTGCGCGCACGCGGGTGACCTGAGCGTGCTGGTCACCGGGCTCGAGCTGGCCTGCCTGGCCGCGGGGGCGCTGCTGTGGCTGGGCCGCGAAGCGAGCGGCGAGGCGGCGGGGCGCGCTGGCTTCACCTGGCTCATGGGACAGGGGCTCGCGGCGGGGCTGTTGTGGCTCGGTCTCGGGCTGATCTACGGGGCCACGGGGACGACCCGGCTGGCCGAGCTGGGCGGGCGCATCGGCGCGGTGTTCCTGCGCTGGGGCGCGAGCACGGTGCAGGCGGCGGTCGACCTGCTGCACAGCAGCGAGCCGCTGGGCGCGTCGCTGATCTCCTACTCGCGCGACGCCGCGGTGCACGGGGCGGCGCCGGCGATGCTGCTGCTCCCGGGGCTGGGGCTCGCGCTGGTCGGGCTGCTGGCGCGGCTCGGGGCGGCGCCGCTGCAGTTGCTGGCGCCGGCGGTGGTGCAGCGGGGCAGCGCCGCCGCGGTCGGCACGACGCTGGTGTTGGTCCGCGTCGCCGCGACGGCGGCGATGCTGCGCCTGTTCGTGGCCGTGCTGCACGCGCCGCGCATGGTCTACGCGCCGTATGGTTGGGGCACCGCGGCGGGGCTGGTCGGGGGTTTGAGCGCGGTGGTCGGCGGTGTGGCGGCGGTGCGGGCAGTCGATCTGCGGCGGCTGCTCGCGTGGGCGTGGGTCGCCCAGGCGGGGCTGATGCTGGTCGGTATGCTCGCCGCGGCCGACTTCTACGCCCACGCCGGGGCGCGCTCGGGCGGGCTGCGCATCAGCGACCACGTCGACTGGGGGCAGGCCGCCGGCGACGCCGCGGTCGCGGCGGTACTGTTGTGTCTGGCGACCCACGTGCTGGCGAGTCTCGGTCTGCTCGCGGCGCACGCGGCCTTCGATCGCGGTCGGGGGCTCGTCGACCTCGTGGGGCTGGGCCGTCGCGCGCCGGGTTCGGCGGCCGCGCTCGCCGTGTGTCTGCTCGGCCTCGCCGGCGCGCCGCCCACGGGGGCCTTCATCGCGCGGATGGCCCTGCTGCAGGCTGGTCTCGAGGACAGCAACGTGCTGGTCCGGGTCGCGCTGGTGCTGGGCTTGATCGCCGGGGTGGGCCTGGCCTGCGCGTGTCTGCGGGTGCTCACGCTGCTGTGGGCCCGGCCCGCGGGGGAGGAGCCGGTGCTCGGGCGCGGCTGGGCGCGGGCGTCACTGGCTGTCCTTGCGGCCATGTTGTTAGCGACAGGTCTCTGGGGACAGGTGAGCGTCGAGGCGGCCCGGGCGGCGGGGGCGGGCGCCGGTCTGGCGCCGGGCAGCGCGGCCCGGCGCGCGTGGCAGGGCAGCGATGACGCTGCGAGTCGTTGAGCTGGCCTTCGGGTCAGGTTCCGCGGGGGAAAGCGACTGGCTCGGAGGACGCGAGGTGCCCGGGCTGGTGGGTCAGGAGACCTGTCCTTTCGGGCAGGTGTAGCTTCGGTGCGACGAAACGCCGAAGGGCGCGCTGGTGGGCGCGCCCTTCTGGGGGACCGAGTCGCGGGCGACCCCGCCGGGGCTAGAAGCGGCCGCCGAGGACCAAGCCGCCGCCGCCGAGGGGGTTGGCGTTCGGGCGGAGGTTGACGTTCTTGGCGACGCGCAGGCCGTACTCGTTGATGATGCGGTTGCGGCGACCGTCGCGGATGAACATCGCGGTGCCGATGACGCCCATGAGGAGACCGGCGCCCTGCAGCGAGCCGGCGACTGCGAGCGAGTAGTCGTCGGTGGCGTACTTGGTGTGCTCCATCGCCATGAAGGGGCCGGCCACGGGGATGAACATGTCGCGGGAGAGCTCGCGACAGCGGCCGGGGTTGTGCATGCCGGGACAGCGGTCGTAGAGGTCGGCGGCGTTGCTGGCGGTCAGCAGGTACGAGACGCTGAACACGATCCAGCCGGTGATCATCAGGCCCTTGCGGCGCGGCAGCGGCTTGAGCTGCTTGTAGGGCTTGTACTGCTGCGGCTGGGTGACGACCCGGGTGACCACGCGCGGGGGCGGCGGGTAGCCGGGCGCGGTGTACGTGGGCGGCGGGGTGTACGTGGCCGGTGGGGTGTAGGGCTGGGCGACCACCGAGGGCGAGGTGGTCGCGTTGGTGGTCGTGCTGCTGGTGACGGTGGGCGTGGTGTCGGCGCTGACGTTCTGGTTGACGTCGGCCTTGGTCTGCGGCGAGGCGTCACCCTTGGGCTGGGCCGAGACCTGGATCTGCGGCTGCACCAGCACCTGGATCTGCGGCATCATGTAGATCGAGCCGGGGCTCAGCGGCAGGGGACCACCGGGCAGCGGCTGCATCTGCTGGGACTGGGTCTGTGGGCCGCCGGGGCTCAGCTGGGTCTGGGTGCCGGGAGACTGCTGCTGACTGGTGATGGGGGTTTGGCCGGGGACGGGCTGTGGCAGCGGGGCCTCGGGGGCCGCGGGGGCCGTGGCGAGTGAGCCCGCGGGGCCGACTGGGAGGGCCTCCTGGGCAGCGGCGGCGCTCGGCAGGAGCAGGCCGAGCACGACGAACGGAGTGACGAGACGAGCGACGGGGAGAAGACGGTTCCGCAGCATGGCTTGGGCCCTACCTTCGGGGGAACTAAGGTGTGTGCGGGCCGAAGCGACGCCGACCACACCGGGAATCACTGTGGCAGATGGAGAACGAGGTCACCAGACAAAAAGTCATTAACTTGCCAGGCGCTCCGGGCGCAAATCGGGCACACGCGGGCCGGTGCCGACCGCAGGCGCTGCGGTGACATGCCAGTATGGCACGTGGGAGCGGGATCTCAGCGCAGTGGGGGCGCGCCACCGCAGGGTGCTGTGCCCATTCGCTGCAGCGCGGGCGGTCTGGCGCGGGGATCGGATGGACCTGTGTGCGTGTCACTCGGTCACTCGAAGCCGGGGGCGTAGATGGCGGCCCACTGGCGGGGAACGATCGTGTCACTCGAAGCCGGGGGCGTAGATGGCGGCCCACTGGCGGGGGCGGACGATCGCGTGGTCGACCATGGTGCGGTCGGCCTCGGCGATGAGGGCTGCGCCGGCGGGTCCGCCGATGCACTCGCCCTTGCGGCGGCGGGCGCAGGCGGCGTGCAGGACCATGTGAGCGGCGTCGAAGCTGGCGATGGCGGAGTCGAGGTGGGCGATGGCCTGGGCGCGGGCGCCGGTCCTCGCGGCGATGCCGGCGCGGATCAAGGCTGCGGCTGCGGCCGAGTCGCGGCGGCTCTCGCCGTCGAGGTCGAGCTGGCTGGCGTCGCGTTCGGCGGCCGCGAGCAGCACGCCCTCGGCGTGGGGTTGCTCGTGCGAGGCGGCCAGCGCGGCCGCGGCGCGCAGCTGCAGGCCGAAGATGCGGGAGAACTGCCAGTGGAGGATGTGTGAGCCCTCGACCGCGGCCCACTGCTCCGAGAGGCGCTGCCAGGCGCCGCCGCTGCGACCCTCGTAGAGATCGCAGAAGGTCTCGATGACGAGGGCGAGCATGTGCTGGAAGTGGAAGCCGTCCTGCGACCAGCGGCGGATGCCCGCGTGGACGCGGTCGCGGGCGCCCTGGACGTCGTCGCTGGCGAGCAGGGCGACGCCGGAGAACAGGCAGGCCCAGACCACGCCATAGAGATCGCCGGCGTCCTCGGCCTCGCGCAGCCAGGCGTGTGAGCGCGAGGCGAGATCGCCGATGTGGCCCATCATCATCAGGGCGCGGTGGGCCGACATCTGGGCGATGGAGACCTCCCAGGCCGCGCCGGCGCAGCGCTCGTGGAGGAGCACGAGACCGGGCTCGAGCAGCTCGATGGTTGTTTGCCAGCGACCGAGGATGAGCTGGGCGACGCCGGAGATGATGTCGGTGAGGGCGATGAGGTAGGGGTCGGCGAGGGCGTCGGCGATCTTGCGGGCCTCCTTGATGAAGGTCGTGCCGCGCGAGACGGCGTTGCTGGTGCCGCGCGAGATCATCATCATGCCGACGAGGGCGAGGCCGCGGGCGACGCGGCGGGGCTCGCCGGCTTGCAGGGCGAGCAGGAGGCCGCGCAGGACGAAGCTGTAGCCGCGGACGGGGTCGACGAAGGCGAGGCCCTTGCCGGCCGAGAGGCAGACATCGGTGCGCAGCAGCTCGGGGGCGGGGATGTCGGCCTCGCTGGCGGCGCGGAAGTTGATGCCGCGCAGGCTCAGCTGGGTCGATCGGGTGATGATCGACATGTTGGCGCGGCTCGGGGTCGGCGGATACGAGAGGCCGACCTCGGTGAGCACCGGGCGCAGCAGCTTGACGCCCTCGTCGATGCGGCCGCTGACCAGCAGCTGTTCGCAGGCCCGGCGGCGCAGCTCGAGCGCGAGGGCCGGGGGCTCGCCGGCGGCGGCCTCGATGTAGAGCGGGGCCGCCTCGCCGCAGCGGCCGGCGAGGACCAAGACGTCGGCGCGCAGGCGCAGCAGGTGGTGGCGCGGGGCGCTGGGCTCGGTCCAGGTGTGGGCGAGGCGGTAGAGCTCGGCGGCGCGGTTGAAGGCGAGGGCGGCGGCGGCTCGCTCGGCGGCGATGCAGGCGTAGTGGACGGCGCGCTCGGGGGCATCGGCGGCGTGGAAGTGGTGGGCGGTGACCTCGGGGTCGCCGCCCTCGCGCTCGAAGGCCTCGGCGAGCTTGCGGTGGTGGGTGAGCAGCAGCTGCGGCTCGACCTGCGCGAGCACGGCGTCGCGGACGCGGTCGTGGTAGCACTCGACGGTGTCGGCGTCGCGGGCCCCGTGGGTACGCACGAGGTGCTGCGCGCGCAGGATGCCGAGCGCGGTGTGGTCCTCCTCGCCGAGGCCGGCTGTCCCGAAGGCCAGGTTCTGCGGGACCGGTCGGCCGGCGACGGCGACGACCTCGAGCAGGCGGCGCGCGGGGCCGGGGAGGCCGCGCAGGCGGGTGAGCACGAGCTGCTCGAGCGAGATCTCTCGGTGTTCGCCGCGGCGGCGCGAGTTGATCGCGTGGCGCACGAGCTCCTCGACGAACAGCGGGTTGCCCTCGGACTCGAGGGCGATGCGGGCGGCCTCGGCGAGCGCGGGGCCGTCGCTGCGGCCCATGCGGAGCAGGGCGAGCTGCTCGGCCTGCTTGTGCTCGAGCGGGGGGACGAACAGGTTGCGCACGTCGCCGCGCATGCCGGGGCGCTCGTAGAGGCGCTGCAGCTCGCGCAGCATCGGCGACGCGGCGCCCTCGTCGCTGCGGTAGGAGCCGATCACCAGCAGGGCGGGGGCGTCGGGCGGGGTGAGCAGATCGGAGAGCAGGCGGGCGCTGTCCTCGTCGCCCCACTGGAGGTCGGCGATACGCAGGACCAGCGGGCGGCGGTCGGCCATGCGGGCCAGCAGCTCCTTGAGGCCGCGGAAGGCCCGGCGGCGGGCCTCCTGCTGATCGGGGCCGTCGAACACGCGTTGCGGGGCGTCGGCGACCAGTTGCACGCGCGCGAGCACGGGGAACAACCTGGTCAGCTCGTGCACGTCGCGGGGCATGAGCGCGGCGGCCTCGACCTGTGGCAGGCGGCGGAGGTAGTGGGTGAGGGAGTCGACGACGGAGTCGAAGGCCTTGAAGGGGACCGACTCGCGCTCGTAGCAGCGGCCGTGGAGGACGACGGCCTCGCCGCCGCGGCGGAGGGATCCAAGGAAGTGATCAATGAGGGCGGTCTTGCCGATGCCGGAGCCGCCGTGGACGTAGACGGTGACGGGGGCGCCGCGGCTGGTCGCGTCGTAGGCGTCGTGGAGGGCGGCGAGGAGCTCTTCGCGGCCGATGAGGGCGGGGGCCTGGGTGCTCGGGCCGCTGGGAGGTCGGCGGGGGACGGGGGCGCCGAGGGCCGCGGCGGCGCGGGTGAGCAGGTCGGTGCCGGTGAGGCGGGCGCTGGGGTCGCGGCGGAGGAGGCCCATGCACAGGTCGGCGAGGTCGGCGGGGGCCTTGGGGGCGAACTCGTGGACGTGGGGCGGGTCGTGCTGTTGCTTGGCGGCGAGGATTTTGAGCGTGCTGCCGAGGAAGGGGAGGCGGCCGGTGAGCGCCTCGTAGAGCATCACGCCGACGGCGTACCAGTCGCTGGCGGCGGTGACGGTGCGGCCGGCGGCCTGCTCGGGCGACATGTATGCTGGCGTGCCGAGGATGCCGTCGTCGAGGGTGGCGTCGATCGGCGCGGGGCCGCGGTCGCTGACGAGGCCGAAGTCGAGGATGACGACGCGGCCGCTGCGGGTGACGAGGACGTTGGAGGACTTGAGGTCGCGGTGGAGCTTGCCGGCGGCGTGCAGCGCGTGCACGCCGTTGACCAGCTGGGCGAGCGCGTCGCGCAGGCGGGCCTCGTCGAGCTCGGGCGGCGCGGCGGGCTGCGGGTCGTGCTCGGTGACGCTGTCCTGGGCGTCGGCGCCGTGCTCGGTGTCCTCTGGCTGTTCGGACATGTCCGATCGGACATATTGGCCGAAGCGCACGCCCTCGACGTACTCCATGGTGATGAACCACTGGTCGGCGTCGGAGACGAGCTCGTAGAGGGCGACGAGGTTGTGGTGGATGACGCCGGCGGCGGCCCGGAACTCGTGCTTGAGGCGGTAGAGGTTGCCGGGCTCGAGCTTGCGGAGGGTCTTGAGGGCGACCCGGCGGCCGCGCTCGCGGTCGAGGGCGGAGTAGACGACCCCCATGCCGCCGGAGCCAAGGCGGCGCAGCAGCTCGTAGCGGCCGAGGCGGCGGGGCGCGCCGTCGGGGAGCAGCATGGCCGTCTCGGACCACGTGTTGGGGCCGGACCCCGGGTCGCTGGGGGCCGTTGGCGGCGGCATCCGCTGGGGATCGTCGACCTTCACGGGGGGAGCGAGTATGCCACGCCGGCGCTGCCGGGAGCCAAGACCGCCCGCGCAAAGTGCCGCAATCGTGGCGCCCGGCGGCGCGGGGGGGTGAGGGCCCCCGCGGAGCCGCGGCGGCTACCAGCGTGGAGGGATGCCGAGGCCGGGGCCGGGGAGCGTGGGGAGGTCGGCGGAGAGCTCGTGCTGGCTGCCGGGTGGGACGGGGTCGTCGGCGGTGAGCATGTGGGCGTCGAGGTCGAGCTCGTCGACGCGGCCGGCGAGGCTGGCCGCGGCAGCGAGGCCGACGCGGCTCTCGATCATGCAGCCGAGCAGCACGCGCCAGCCCTCGCGGCGGGCCGTCGCGATCATGGCGAGCGCGGGTGAGATCCCGCCGCACTTCATCAGCTTGATGTTGATGCCGTCGACGCAGCCACGTAGCGCGGGCAGGGACTCGGGGCCCTGCACGTCCTCGTCGGCGTAGAGCGGCAGCGGGCTGTGACGGCGCAGATCGGCGAGGGCGGGGAGCTGTCCGCGCGCGAGCGGCTGCTCGACGAACTCGACGCCGAGATCGGCGAGCACGGGGAGCAGGGCCCGGGCCTGGGCGAAGCTCCAGCCGCCGTTGGCGTCGACCCGCAGGCGTGCCCGCGGGGCGGCGGCGGCGACCCGACGCAGGGCCTCGCGGTCGAACTCGGGGCTGCGGCCGAGCTTGATCTTGAGGAGGGGCAGGTGGCGGGCCGCGGCGGCGCGCTCGGCCATGGCGTCGAGGTCGTCGAGGGCGACGGTGTAGGAAGTTTGCGTGGCGTCGGTGGCGGGCGCGGGCGGGTGGCGGAGGTCGAGCTCGGCGCGCAGGGGGCGTTGGGCGGCGCGGGCGGTGAGGTCCCACAACGCGATGTCGACGGCGGCGCGGACGGGCGCCGGGGCGGCCTCCGGGAGCTGCGGGTGGGGATCGTGGCTGGACATGTCCTTCGGGTCAGGTTCGCGGAGGGCCTCGCAGATCGCGGTGAGGTCGGCCCGGAGCAGGTCGGCGCGGTGGCCGAGGTAGCGGACCGGGGCGGCCTCGCCGAGGCCGACCTGGTCGCCGCAGCGCAGGCGCAGGAGCACGGTGGGGAGCTCGTGGACGCTGCCGCGGGAGATGCCGAAGGGGTGGCGCAGCCGCAGCGGGACAATCCAGGCCTCGTGCTCCATCGCGGCCTACCTTACAGGGCGTCGGCCTGGGGGCGGGCGGGAAATGAGGGATCGCGAGAAGGGCGCCAGGACCACGACATGAACCAGGCGTCGGCTTGGGGGCGGGCGGGAAATGAGGGATCGCGAGAAGGGCGCCAGGACCACGACATGAACCGGGCGTCGGCTTGGGGGCGGGCGGGAAATGATGTATCGCTGGCGACGATGGGCGGACCGGCGAGCGAGGCGGCCAGCGCGGCCGATGCGTGGGGCGAGCGGCTGCCGCGGAAGCTGGGGCTGTGGAGCGCGGTGGCTGTGCTGATCGGGTCGACGATCGGGAGCGGCATCTTTCGTACGCCGGCGAGCATCGCCTACCACATCGACGAGGTGTGGAGCTTCGCGCTGGCGTGGGTGGCGGGCGGGGTGGTGGCGCTGGCGGGGGCGCTGACCTTCGCGGAGCTGGCGAGCATGTACCCGCGTAGCGGGGGGATCTACGTGTACGTGCGCGAGGCGTTCGGGCGCCTGCCGGCGTTTCTGTTCGGCTGGGCCGAGCTGTTGATCTTGCGGCCGGCGGCGTACGGGGCGATCGCGGTGACCTCGTCGGAGTATGCGTGGCGGGTGGTCGGGGTCGATCACAGCGAGCTGCTGCTGCGGGTCGGCGCGGTGTCGCTGTCGCGGGCGCAGCTGCTGGCGATCGCGATGATCGTGGTGGTCGGGGCGGTGAACCGTCGCGGGGTCGAGTTCGGGGCGGTGGTGCAGAACCTGAGCACGGTGCTCAAGGTGGGGGCGCTGCTCGGGCTCATCGCGCTGGGGCTGGTGCTGGTGCCGGGCGAGCTGCCGATGCACGCGGCGACGCTGCGGCCGGAGGCGCCGGCCTTTGTGCTCGGGATGGTGGCGATCCTGTGGGCCTACGACGGGTGGTGCGACCTGGGCTTCGTGAGCGGGGAGATCCGCGATCCGCAGCGGACCTTGCCCAAGGTGTTCATCCTCGGCACGGCGGCGGTGGTCGGGCTGTATCTGGCGGTCAACCTGGTCTACCTGCGGGTGGTGCCACTGGCGCAGATGGTCGACTCGCCGCTGATCGCGGCCGACGTGGCGGCGGCGCTGGTCGGGCCGATCGGGGTGACGCTGATCGCGGCGGCGGTGGTGGTCAGCACCTTCGGGACGCTCAACGGGTCGATGATGACCGGGCCGCGGGTGTTCTACGCGATGGCGGAGGACCGCCTGTTCTTCTCGGCGCTGGCGAAGGTGCACCCGCGCTACGGGACGCCGACCGGGAGCATCGCGCTGTCGGTCGCGCTGGGGGCGGTGTTCGTGTCGGTGCGCAGCTTCGCCGAGCTGGCCGAGCACTTTGTGATCGGGATCTGGCCGTTTTATGCGCTGTCGGTGGCGGCGGTGTTCGTGCTGCGCCGACGCCAGCCCGATCGGCCGCGGCCGTATCGGACCTGGGGCTATCCGGCAGTGCCGCTGTTGTTCCTCGCGGCCTCGCTGTTCTTGCTGATCAGCTACGCGGTGCAGCAGCCGCTGGTGTTCGCGGTCGACCTGGCGATCTTGCTGACCGGGGTGCCGGTGTATCTGTGGTGGTCGCGGCGGGCGGCGTGAGGCGGTTCGCGGGGCTCAGCGGTTGAGCTGCCAGATCGCGGCGTTGAGGGCGGTGGCGAAGGAGACCCACAGCAGGTAGGGCACGAGCAGGGCGGCCGAGCTCGGGGTGACGCGCGCGAAGGCCCGCATGGTGCCGACGATGGCGAGGAGCAGGCCGACGATGCACACGAGGGCGAGGTCGGGGCGGTGCATCCCGAAGAAGAGCGGGGTCCAGAGGGCGTTGAGGACCAGCTGGGCGAAGAACCACAGCAGCGCGGTGGGTCCTCCGATGTGATCGCGGCGGCGGGCGACGCGGTACACGGCGACGCCGATCAGGAGGTAGAGGACCGTCCAGACCGGGCCGAACAGGTAGTCAGGCGGCGCCCAGTCGGGCTTCTTGAGGTGGCGCCACCAGCTGCTGTCGGGTTGGACGAGGAAGCCGGTGAGGCCCGGAGCGAAGGAGACGGCGAGCCAGAAGAGCAGGCCGAGGAAGGAGTGGCGCGGCCGGTCGGTCATCGCCGGGAAGGCTGGGCGGGGTCGGCCGATCTGGCAAGTGCGCGGCGGTCAGGGGACCCGCTGGGTCAGCGGAGCACGACAACGAGTACAGGTGCCCGCGGTCGGCGGAGCGATCATTCGTACGGGCACGACAATGAGTGCAGGCGCTCGGCTGAGCGATCATTCGTGGACGAGCACGCTGCGGGTGGGCGAGCGGGCGAGGGCGCCACGGCGGTCGGCGACCCACAGGGCCAGCTCGTGCTCTCCGGGCGGGAGCTGGAGGGCCCCGGGGACGCCGTCGACGACCCAGATGAGGGTCGCCAGGTCGCCGTCGGGGTCGTGGGCGGCGTGCAGGGGGCTCGGGGCGTGGGGGTCGTGGGGGAGCGGGCCGGCGGCGAGCCGGGTGGGGGGTGAGAATGCGGCGACCGGGGGATGGGCGGTCGTCTGGAACTCGAGGTCGAGGCGGGCGCTGCCGAGGCTGGCGAGCGGGAACTCGGTGGTGAGGCGGAGGCCGCCGTCGACGAGGCGGCCGTGGACGGGGATCGGGTTTCGTAAGAGGAGCTGGCGCGGGCCGGGGTCGATCTGGCCGCCGGCGGAGATGGCGAGCTGGACGCGCAGCTCGAGGGCGCCGGCGGGGAACTCGAGGGCGCCAGTGGTGGGGTCGAGGTCGGCGAGGGCGGGGCGCAGGAGCTCGATCTCGAGGGCTTCCAGGACGGCGGGGACGGCGAGGTCGACAAGGCCGAGGTGGGCGCGGCTGCGGGCGCCGGCGTCGTCGAGGTCGAGGCTGGCGAGATAGAGGAGGCAGGGGCCGGTCTCGCAGGTGCCGGCGCTGAAGCGGGCCTGGCCGCGGAGCGGGTGGTGGATCCGGGTGCCGGCGAGGTCGAGGTCGAGGCTGGTGTCGGCCAGGGTGGCGCGGTGGTCGGTCTCACCGGCGAGGCGGGAGGGGCCGCGCAGGGCCAGGCCGATCGGGGCGGCGAAGGCGGCCGCGCAGGCGGAGTCGGGGTAGCAGGCGTCGGGGCTGAGGCGATCGGGGAGGGTCGCGGGCGGCGGGGCGAGGACGGGTTCGGCGTGGACTTGCCAGCCAGCGTCGGGGCAGCGGTAGAGGAAGCCGGGCTCGGCCAGGCCGACGCAGGCGTCGGCGCAGGCGGTCTGGGTGGAGGGGCCGAGGGGGCCGTCCCAGGAGCTCGCGGGCAGGCGGGTGGCGAGCGGGCCGGGGCGATGGGGGGTCGCGGCGGGGTAGGCGGCGGGGCCGGGGTAGATGCCCTCGAACCAGGCGTCGGGGTGCTGGCAGCGGAGCTCGAGGGCGGGCTGGAGCTCGAGGGTCGAGGGGTCGATGGCGGCGCAGGCGGACAGGAGGAGCAGCGCGAGGGTGGGGAGGGAGGCGTGGGGGTGGGTGGAGTGTGGGCGGGAGGCGTGGGGGTGGGTGGGGTGTGGGAGGGAGGCTGTGTGGATGTTGGCGCGGGTGCGGATGGCGGGCTGGGCGGGCATGGCACGGGGGTCGGCCCAGCGGGTCCTGCTGTTGCAAGCGGGTCTGGTGGCGCGAAATTGCGTGCGCAGGAGGCGTCTCGGGGAGAGATCTCCCTTTCGTGTGAAAAAAATCGCTGGAACCTGCGCGGGAGGGCGCCATGGGGGCCGCGATTTGCCAGGAACGGATTGAACCAGATTCAATAGCCGACGCGAACGCCGTGAAGCTCACGAAAATGCAGGTTATTCGGGGTTCTCGCGGCACATGTAGGTGGCTTGGGGCTGGCGTGGGGTGGCGTAGCTGACTCTGCTGAAGAAAGTTCAGTAAGCGGGTTCACAGGGGGAACCGTGGGTATAGGCGTTGTGTGGAGGCTCCGTGCGGGGAGTCGCGGGGCCTGGAGGGTGTGACTTTCTCGTCGAGAGGGGATTGCCGGGGCGCTTGACTCTTGCCTATGGTGCACTCGCCTTCGGGGTTGTGCTGACCCCGCCCTCGCCGAGCGCGAGGCGTCCCATTCACCGAACCGAAACCTGGTCCACAGGCCAGAGGACACCCGTTTCTTGGGTGGCCTCGGGCGCCTGCGAGGAGTTGTCCATGCTGCTGCGAACCGCTGGAATCGTCGCTTCTGTCCTGACCGCCGCCCTGCTGACCGCCTGTTATGAAGGAGCGGCCGAGTTGAGCACCGTACGTGAGCGTGTGGTGACCGCGGCCGACCTCGAGGGTCTGGCGCCCGCGGGGCTGCTCGAGCTCGACCTGCGCGAGGAGGCGGTCCGCTTCGCCTTCGCCGACGGGCCGATCGACTTCACCCGGGTGGTGGTGGTCGACGCGGGCGGGCGGCGCACGCTGATGCAGGACCTGATGGCGGCGCAGGCGGAGGTCTGGGGCGCGAGCCCGGGGCAGATCGACCTGGACACGAGCTTCGTGATCGACGAGGCGATCGTGGCGGCGGCCGTCGCTGCGCCGCGGCCGGGTGCGCTGCTGTGGGGCCAGCAGGCGGCGCTGCAGCGCTTCCCGCGGGTCGACCAGGTGCTCGCGGCGGCCGACGGCGTTCCGGTGTTCCTGGCCGGCGACCTCGGGCTGATGCCGAAGGGCGAGCCGCGGGCGGCCGCGGCCGAGTTCCTGCGCGGGGCGGGGCCGGTGTTTCGCATGTCGGAGCACAGCGAGATCGAGCCGGTGCGCAGCCGCAGCGACGAGCTCGGGATGGTGCACGTTCGCTTCCAGCAGTACTTGCACGAGCTGCCCGTGATCGGCGGCGAGCTGACCGTGCACGCCGACGGGGTGTCGGGGCGGGTGCACGCGGTGACCGGGCGCTTCATCGCGGGCGAGTCGCTGGCGTCGGAGCCGGCGATCGAGGGCGAGGCGGCGCTGGGCGGGGTGCTCGTGGGTCTGGCCTCGGACGCCGTGAGCGTCGATGTGCCGGATCTGGTCTACGTGGTCAGCGAGGACGCGGCGCATCTGGCCTGGAGCGCCGAGGTGGAGTACAGCGGCGCGGACGGGGCGGAGCGCGACCAGGTCTTCGTCGACGCGATCACCGGTGCGCTGATCACCCGCCACCCGCGGCATCACCGGGCGCTCAAGCGCTATGTGTATACGGCGAAGAACGGGCAGCAATTGCCGGGGCAGCAGATCATCGCCGAGGGCGGCAGCTCGAACGACCTGGCGGCGCAGGACGCCTACAACTTCGCCGGGCTGACGTACAACTTTTACAAGGCGAAGTTCGGGCGCGACTCGTTCAACGCGGCCGGGGCGACGCTGCACGCGACCGTGCACTACGGCTACAAGTACGTGAACGCGTTCTGGGACGGCTCGCAGATGGTCTACGGCGACGGCGACGGGCAGTGGGCGGGCAACTTCTCGCGCGACGCCGACATCGTGGTCCACGAGCTGACCCACGCGGTGACCGAGAACGAGGCGGGGCTGGTGTATCAGGGCCAGCCGGGCGCGCTCAACGAGGCGATGTCCGACATCATGGCGGCGGCGGCCGACGCGTACGGCGCGGGGGGCGTGCGCGCGGCGACGTGGAACCTGGCGGAGACGATCTGGACCCCGGGCCAGGCCGGCGACGCGATGCGGTATATGAACAACCCGACCAAGGACGGTCAGTCCTACGATTATTATCCTGAGCGGTACACCGGCTCGGATGACAACGGCGGGGTCCACCTCAATTCGGGCATCGCCAACCTCGCGTTCTATCTGCTGACGGCGGGCGGCAAGCACCCGCGCGGCAAGACGACCACGGAGGTGCCAGCGCTCGGGGTCGAGAAGTCCGGGGCGATCTTCTATCGCGCGCTGACCAACTACCTGGGCAGCAACGCGAGCTTCCAGGACGCCCGCAACGCGACCGCGCAGGCGGCCACCGAGCTGTACGGCGCCGACGCGGCGACGGCGACCCACGCGGCCTGGACGGCGGTCGGCGTGCCGGGGGCGCCCAATGGCGGCGGTGGCGGCGGCGGTGGCGGCGGTGGCGGCGGTGGCGGTGGCGGCGGTGGTGGTGCGTGCACGGGTACGCCGTATGCGGGCAGTCTGGGCGGGAACGGGGCGACGCAGTGGCAGCCGAACAACAGCTACTACTCGGTGGCGGGCGCGGCCAAGCACAACGGCTGCCTGACCGGGCCGGTCGGCACCGACTTCGACCTCGAGCTGTTCAAGTGGAACGGCAGCGGCTGGGTGCAGGTGGCGAAGTCGGACGGGCCGACCAACCAGGAGTCCGTGAGCTATAGCGGCAGCGCGGGATACTACACCTGGCGCGTGTCCTCGGCCGGCGGGTCGGGCGCGTACACGATGACCCTGCAGATGCAGTGAGCGGGATGGCGGTCCTGTCCTCGAGGACATGGCCGCAGATGCAGGTGTGAAGGACCCGGGGGCATGTCCGAGAGGACATGCTCCCGGGGCCAGATGGCGCCTTGGCGCCGTAGAGCCGCGCTAGAGGCAGTCTGGCGCGCGGGCACAAAAAAAGCGGGCACGGTTCCTCTTCCGTGCCCGCTCTGCAGGCACGGTTCCTCTTCCGTGCCCGCCTCGCGCCTCAACAACGATTGGAAGTCTCGCCTGCGGTGTTTGAAACGGTGCAGGCTGCCGAACTCGCGCTGCCCGGGGGCGGTCCGATGCCGCCCCAGGGTTGTCAGCGTGCTCGGGCTGGGGGGAGCCGTCGCGTCGCTGACGATGTGATGTCAGTGTATGCGGCGATTGGCGGTGGATGTCAAATCAAATTGTCGCGCGGCGTTTGTGCCAGCGTTCGCAATTGGGTCGCGAGCGCGTCGGCGGATGGCGGGGTGAGAGCAGAGCAGGTGCGTCTACGAGAGGCGCAGATCGGCGATTGCTTGGGCCGCGCGGGGCGAGGCGAGCGATCTGGGTGTCGCGCGCGGGTCGGTGATTTCGCCGAGATTCGGCGGAATTCGCCGCGGGGCAGCGACGTGGGCGCTGTCTCTTCATGCTTTGGGACATGTCCTCGAGGCCAGCCGCGTGCGCGTGACTGGCACTTTCACGGCACTCTCTCGACAGTGCAGGCGGTCACGCCGGCGGTCCTGCAGGCCGGGCGGCTGGCCGTTGCGGGCGCAGCAATCGGTGCGCGGGTCCTGGGCGTCAGGTCCCCGCGTGTTCTACGTTTGGGTACGTTTCGCAACGTAGGGGGCAGGTGCGGTCGCCACGTGTCCGTTCGGACAGGTGCTCAGCGCGCCTCACATTCGCTCGAAAATGCCGGCGGCGCCCATGCCACCGCCGATGCACATGCTGACCATGCCGTAGCGGGCGCCACGGCGGTGGAGCTCGGCGATCAGCGTGGCGGTCAGCTTGGCGCCGGTGCAGCCGAGTGGGTGGCCGAGAGCGATCGCGCCGCCGTTGACGTTGACCTTCTCCGGGTCGAGGCCGAGCTTGCGGATGCATGCGAGCGACTGGCTGGCGAAGGCCTCGTTGAGCTCGATGAGGTCGATGTCGGCGAGCGTGAGGCCGGTCTGCGCGAGGACCTTGGGGATGGCGGCGATCGGTCCGATGCCCATCAGCTCGGGGGCCACGCCGGCGACGGCGAAGCCGACGAAGCGGGCGAGCGGACGCAGGCCGAGCGCCTCGGCGCGGCTCGCCGAGACCAGCACGGCGGCCGCGGCCCCGTCGTTGATCGGCGAGGAGTTGCCGGCGGTGACGCTGCCCATGGCGTGGAACACGGGGCGCAGCTGGGCGAGCGCGTCGAGGGTGGTGTCGGCGCGCGGGGCCTCGTCGACCGCGAAGCTGGTGCCCTCGGCGGTGGTCACGGCCGCGATCTCGCCCGCGAAGCGACCGGCCGCGATCGCGGCGACGGCCTTGATGTGCGAGGCCAGGGCGAAGGCGTCCTGGTCGGCGCGCGACACCTCGAATTTGCGGGCGACGTTCTCGGCGGTGAGGCCCATCGAGATGTAGAGCTCGGGCCGCTCGGCGACGACGGCGGGGTTGAGCACCGCCTTGTTGCCGCCCATCGGCACCATGCTCATGGACTCGAGGCCGCCCGCGATGCCGGCCTCGATCGCGCCGACGCGGATGCGCTCGGCGACGCTGGCGATGGCTTGCAGGCCGGAGGCGCAGAAGCGGTTGATGGTGATCGCGGCGCTGCTGTCGGGCAGGCCGGCGCGCAGGCCGACGACGCGGGCGACGTTCAGGCCCTGCTCGGCCTCGGGCATGGCGCAGCCGAGGACGAGGTCGTCGATCAGCTCGAGCGGCAGGCCCGGCAGGTCAGCGAGGGCGGCGCGCACGACCTGGGCGGCGAAGTCGTCGGGCCGGGTGTTGCGGAGGGTGCCTTTCAGGGCGCGACCGACCGCGCTGCGGCGGGCGGCGACGAGGACGGCGTCTTGGAGTGTGGACATTGGATGGTTCCTTTCCTGAAGGCGATCAGTTGCGCAGCGGCTTGCCGGTCTCGAGCATGTGTTTGATGCGGGCGACGGTGGCCGGCTCGCCGGCGAGGCTGCAGAAGGCCTCGCGTTCGCGGTCGAGGAGCTCCTGCGCGGTGGCGCTGGGCTTGCCCGTCATGCCGCCGCACAGCACCTGAGCGATCTTCTGCGCGATCTTCTGGTCGTGGGCCGAGGCGTAGCCGCCCCAGAAGAACATCTGGGCGCCCATCAGCAAGCTGGCCCCGCGGCCAGGTGAGGTGAGGGCGATCGCGGCGGCGCGATCGGGCGGGACGTAGCCGGCCTCGGCCAGGCCGATCGCGCGGCGCTTGGCCTCGGCGACCACGCGGGCGCGATGAAACACGACGCTGTCGCCCGGGGTGAGGAAGCCGAGCGCGCGGGCCTCGTGGGCGCTGGTCGAGACCTTGCCGGCGGCGGCGTTCTCGAAGGCGCGGCGGACGAAGGGATAGGGGTCGCCGTCGGGGACCTGGGCGGCCCACTCGGAGGCGCGGCGGGCCATCTCCTTGAGGCCGCCGCCGGCCGGGAGCAGGCCGACGCCGATCTCGACCAGGCCCATGTAGAGCTCGCTGTTGGCGACGACGGCGTCGCCGTGCAGGGTGACCTCGACGCCGCCGCCGAGGGTGAGACCGTGGGGGGCGACGACCACGGGCAGATCGCCGTGGCGCAGGTCCATGAGGGCGTTTTGCAGGGTTGCGACGGCGCGTTCGAGGGTCGCGAAGTCACGCGCTTCGGCGGCCGCGAGGATGGTGCGGAGGTCGGCGCCGGCGCAGAAGTTCTCGCCCTGGTTGCCGATCACGAGGCCACGAAAGCCGCCGATGCGGGCGAGGGTCGGGAGGGCCTCGCCGAGCATGGTCACGGCGCCGTCGTCGAGGACGTTCATCTTGCCGCGAAACTCGAGGCAGGCGATGCCGTCGCCGATGTCGATCAGGCTGGCGGTCTTGTTGCTGTGCAGCTCGCCGCGCGTGTCCTTGGCGGCGGCGAGGATGAGCACGCCGGCGGGTGTGGTGATTGGCGTCGGGCCGGCGCCGGGGACGAACACGGTGGGGGCGCTCGGGCGGCCGGCGTACCAGCGCGCGGCGGGGCCCTGGGCGGTGACCAGCTCGCGCAGCGCGGGCGCAGGGGCGAGGCTCATGGCGGTGAGCTGCTCGGCGCACCAGGCCACGCCGGCGGCGTCCATCAGGGCGAAGGGGCCGAGCTGCCAGCCGTAGCCCCAGCACATGGCGTCGTCGATCTGTTTCGCGGTGTCACAGATGACGCCGACGCGGGCGGCCGCGTAGTTGAAGAGCGGGAGGTAGACCTTGCGCAGGAACTCGCCGGCGCGCCCGGGGGCGCGAAGGGCCGCGGCGACGCGCTTGCCGAGGTCGCGGATCGTGGCGACCTCGGCGAGCTCGGGAAACACCGCGGGTTTGTTATCGCGGTACTCGAGGGTGTGGAGATCGAGGGTCTGGATGGCCTTGCCCTGCTTGCGATAGAAGCCGGACTTGGTCTTGTCGCCGAGCAGGCGGCGCTGGAGCATCTGCTCGATCATCGGCGGGACGACCATGAGCTGGTGCAGCTCGTCGAAGTCGGGCGAGGCGGGGTCGCTGCTGAGGACGGCGGCGAGGTTGCGGATCACGTGGCCGACGACGTCGATGCCCACGAGGTCGCCGAGGCGGTAGCTGGCGGTGCGCGGGCGGCCCATCAGGGGGCCGTTGAGCAGGTCGACCTCCTCGACGCTGTAATCGCCGGCTGCGGTGGTGGTGAAGGTGAGCAGCATCTCGGCGGTGCCGACCCGGTTGCCGATGAAATTGGGGGTGTCGCGGCACAGGACCACGCCCTTGCCGAGCACGCGGTCGGAGAAATTGGCGAGCTCGGCGACGACGGCCGGGTCGCTGTGGCGCGAGGGCACGACCTCGAGCAGGTGCATGTAGCGCGGCGGGTTGAAGAAGTGCATGCCGACGAGGCGGGCGCGGGCGGCCTCGGGCAGGCCCTCCGCGATCGCGCCGATGCCGAGGCCCGAGGTGTTGGAGCTGAGGATCGCGTGCGGTCCAGCGGCGGCGGCGACCCGGGTGAACAGGGTCTGCTTGATATCGAGGCGCTCGACCACCGCCTCGATCACCAGATCGCTGGCTGCGCAGGCCCGCTCGAGGTCGTCCTCGAGGTTGCCGGGGGTGATGCGCGCGGCGTGGCCGGGGTCCGTGTATGCGGCGGGTTTGGCCTTGAGCAATTGCTGCAGCGCGGCGAGGGCCAGCGCGTTGCGGGCGGCCTTCGGGGCGCCCGCGGGGGTGTCCCGCGGCACCATGTCGAGGAGGAAGGTGCGGATGCCGGCGTTGGCGAGGTGGGCGGCGATCTGCGCCCCCATCGTGCCAGCGCCGAGCACCGTGGCCGTGATGAGGTGGGTGGGACGAAGGAGACTCACGGGGCGGCAGGGTAGACCATCCCGGGGCGCGCCGCTTGGCGAGAAAATCGGAGTGGGCCGCCGATCGTGCTAGCTTCAGGCGACGATGCGCTCCGGGTCGCGAGGGCTGCGAATGGGCGGGTGGCTGCTTGCCGCCGGCCTCCTCGCGTGCCGACCCGCGGCCGTGAACGAGGCTGCACAGCGGGTGCATCCTGCCATCAATGTGGTGGACGAGCCGGGGCCTGCGGCGGCGCCGATCGTCGCGGCCGTGCCGGTGGTGGTGGCCCCCGAGACCGACGCGGCGACGCTGCTCGGCGCGGGGCAATTCGAGGCGGCCCTCGTCGCGCTCGCGGAGCAGGCTCCGGCCAGCGAGGGATCGCCGGAGTGGTTCGCTCAGGGGATGCTGCGCGGGCGAGCCGAGCGGCTCGCCGGGCGGCCGCAGCGGGCCAGGTCGGCGCTGGCTCCGTTGCTCGAGCGAAGGGCTGTGCCGCCGGGTCTGCCGCGCGAGCTGATCCTCGACGAGCACGCGCGGAGCTTGCTCGCCGAGGCGCAGGGCCTCCCGGCGAGCACCGGGGACGTGCTGCGGCGGATGGCGGCCGAGCAGTGGCGGCAGGCGATCAAGCTCGAACCGGTGCGAAACCTGGCGGTGCTGCGGGTGGCCCACGCGGAGGCGCTGGCGGCGATCGAGGGCGAGGGCGCGGGCCGGCGAGCGGCGGGGAGTCAGGCCGCGAAGGCGCTGCAGGAGGTGCTGCGGGCCTATCCGGAGCACCCGCGGGCCGGGGCGCTCGAGCTGGCGCGGGCCCAGGCGCTGCTGCGTGCGGGCAAGACCGGTGAGGGGCTGGCGGCGCTGCGGCGGGTGGCGATCGATCGCTGCGGAACCGAGGCGGCCGAGCTAGCCGAGGCGGCGCTGGTGGACGCTGGCAAGCCGCCGCGCTGGTCGACGCTCGAGCAGATCGATCGCGCTGCCGCGGCGCGTCGGCTGCGGCGCTTCGCGACCTCGCGGGCGTTGCTCGACGAGCTGCTGGCCGACCCGAAGACCTCGGCGGGGCTGCGTCCGGTCGTGCTGCGGTCGCGGGCCTTCACGGCGACGCGGCAGCGAGACTTCGCCCAGGCGGCGGAGGACCTCGAGCAATTGTATCGTGCCAGTCCGTCGGCGGATCTGCGCGAGGATCTGCTGCGGGCCCTCGATCGCGCGGGCCGGTATGATGATGCGATCGCGTTGTGGCTGACGCAGGCCGGGCGCCGCGGCGGCGCGGGCAAGGCGGCGCTGTCGGGGGCGATCGAGCAGGCGTTCCGCGGGGGCCGCTACGCGCAGGCGCAGACGCTGCTCGAGCGTCTGCCAGCGAAGGACAGATTGCGCGGCGATCGCCCGTGGCTGGCCGCGTGGCTCAAGCTGCGGCTCGGCGAGCGCGAGGCGGCGATCACCGCGTTTGCGGCGCTGGAGAAGAAGCTGCGTTCGGAGCAGGCCACGGTGGCGCGGTACTTCCGTGGTCGCTTGTTGGTCGCCGCGCCGGAGGATCGGGCCGAGGGCGTGCAGCTGCTGCGCACCGTCGCCGCGGCGGGGCCGCTGGATTATTACGGGCTGCAGGCGCGCCAGCGTCTGCTCGACCTCGGCGAGGATCCGGGGCCGTTGCCTGTCCTTTCGCCCATGTCCTCGGAGACAGCTTCGCCGCCGAGCGCCGCGCAGGCGCGGGCGACCTTCGCGGGCCTGGCGTCGCGCCACGGCGCCGCGATCCCGGCGCTGCGCCGCGGCGAGATGCTGTACGCGGCGGGCTGGCAGGACGAGGCCCAGCGCGAGCTGCGGATCGCGGTCGACAGCCTCGAGGTCATTGGCGCGATCGGCAAGTCGGGCTGGGTGCCCAAGCACGAGGATCACATTCGTGGGCTGGCGTGGCTGGCGACGTGGAGGCAGCCGCACCTCAAGGTGCCGCGGGAGGCCCGCAAGCTGCTGCGTGAGCCGGGCGCGCTGGCGGAGCTGCGCGAGGGGCTGCACGCGCTGTGCTGGGCCCTGGGCGAGCCGCACCGGATGGCCCGGCTGACGCTGACCAGCGCGGGCAGCTACCGTTCGCGCTGGCATCCGCGCGCGTACCGGAGCACGGTCGAGCGCGAGGCGGGGCTCCGCGACATCGACCCGACCCAGCTATGGTCGCTGATGTACACCGAGTCGCGGTTTCGTCGCCACGCGGTCTCGTCGGTCGGAGCGCGCGGTGCGATCCAGATCATGCCGAACACCGGTGAGCTGCTGGCGGCGCGCCTCGGCGAGACGCTGGCCGACACCGACGCGCTGTTCGAGATCGACACCAACGTGCACCTCGCGGCCTACTACCTGGACGAGCTGCTGAGCAAGTTCCACGGCCAGGCGGCGATGGCCTACGCTAGCTACAACGGCGGGCCCTTCAACGTCGAGCGCTGGCTGCGGGCCAAGTCCGACCTCTCGGGGGGCGGGCAGCCGCTCGAGCTCGACGTGTTCGTGGCCGAGATCCCGCTGCGCGAGACGGCCAACTACACCCGTCGCGTGCTCGAGGTGCAGGCGGCTTACAACCTGCTGTACCGCGGCGAGCTGCCGCGCTGGACCAACGCCGTCGACCCGCAGGTCGAGGCCAACATCGACTTCTAGGCGCGCTGCGCGAGCGAGGTTGCGCGTGGTCTCGTGCGGGCCCGGGCTTGTGGCGGCGAGGGGGGCGGTCTACCGTGGCGAGGTGCCGGGACCTGACGGTTCACGGCGCGCCCTGACGGGCTCCGGGAGGATCGATGGCGATGAACGAACGGCTCAATCAATTGGGACAGGCGGCGCGGCGCTTGAACGAGGGATCCGACCAGCTCAACAGCTTGATATCGGCGATCGACAAGGCGCTGTCGCGGCTGATGATCGGGATGGACTACGTGCACCCGCGGCCGCTGCAGGAGACGATGAGCGTCGGCCGCGACGGCAAGCGAGTGATCGAGCTGGCCTTCCTCAGCTACCTGCGGATCCAGAGCGAGTATCACCTGTGCATCAAGACGGTGAAGATCCTCGAGTCGAAGGTCGCGCTCGCCTCGGAGAGCCCCGGCAATGTGACACCGCTGCTGTCGGCGCCGCGGATGCTGCGGCACGCGGCGGTCGACCTGCTGCCGGAGCTGATCCAGGTGCTGTCGCATCAGGTCGGTGATCTGGTGGCGCAGATGGAGCGTCGCTGCATCACGGCGAAGGCGCTGCTCGAGCAGCTGGAGGGGCCCGAGGCGCAGATCGCCGCCAGCCGCGAGGCGCTGGGGCGCGAGCCGATCGACTGACGCTGGGGCAGCGTTTGCCCGGCGGGCTCGCCAGTGTTATACGCGCGGCGATGTCTGGTCGCGTCCTCGTCACCGCCGCGCTCCCCTACGCCAACGGGTCGATCCACCTCGGGCACCTGCTCGAGGCGATCCAGACCGACGTCTACGTGCGGGCGCGCAGGCTCGCGGGCGACGACGTGATCTTCATGTGGGCCGCGGACACGCACGGGACGCCGATCGAGCTGCGCGCGCGCAAGGAGGGCATCACGCCGGAGGCGCTGATCGAGCGGGCGCACGCCGAGCACGCGGCGGTGTTCCGTGACTTCGGCATCGGCTCCGATATCTACTACACGACCCACTCCGAGGAGACGCGCCGGCACGCCGAGCGCATCTTCGCGGCGATGCGGGACGCCGGGCACATCCACACGCGGGTGACGACCCAGCTGTACTGCCCGAACGACCAGATGTTCCTGCCCGACCGCTTCGTCCGCGGCCAGTGCCCGAAGTGCGGCGCGCTCGACCAGTACGGCGACAGCTGCGAGGTGTGCGGCTCGACCTACGCGCCGAGCGAGCTGAAGGACCCGCACTGCTCGATCTGCGGGACCACGCCGGTGCCACGCGACTCGGAGCACCTGTTCGTGGCGCTGGCCGAGCACGAGGCATTCCTGCGCGGGTGGCTGCGGGCGCCGGAGGCGGGCGGGCGCACGCGCCTGCAGCCGACGGTCCGCAACTACGTGATGCGCTGGGTCGAGGACGGCCTGCGCGACTGGGACATCTCGCGCGACCCGCCCTACTTCGGGTTTGCCATCCCGGGCTATGAGGGCAAGAAGTTCTTCTATGTATGGTTCGACGCGCCGGTCGGTTACATCGGCGCGACCGAGAAGTGGTGCGGCGAGCACGGCCGCGACATGAACGAGTACTGGCGCGGCGACGCGGAGATCGTGCACGTCATCGGCAAGGACATCGTCTACTTCCACACCCTGTTCTGGCCGGCGATGTTGCACGCGGCTGGCTACACCACGCCGGCGCGGGTCCAGGTGCACGGCTGGTTGACGGTCAACGGCGAGAAGATGTCGAAGAGCCGGGGCACCTTCATCCTCGGGCGCACCTACCTCGAGCATCTGCCGGCGGACTATCTACGCTACTACTTCGCGGCCAAGCTGGGCGGCGAGCAGGACGACATCGACCTCAGCATGGAGGACTTCGCGGCCCGCGTGAACGCGGAGCTGGTGAACAAGGCGGCGAATCTGGCGAGTCGCTGCGTGAAGTTCGTGCATCAGCGGCTCGGGGCCACGCTGGGGGCGCCCGCGGCCGACGCGGCGCCGCTGCTCGAGCGGGCGCGGGCGCGGCTGGCCGAGGTGCCGGGCCTTTACCGGGAGTTCGAGTCGGCCCGGGCGCTGCGTCTGGCGATCGAGATCGCGGAGGATTTTAATGTGTACGTCACCGAGTCGGCGCCGTGGAAGCTGGCGACCAGCGACCCCGAGCGGGCGCGGGCGGTCTGTTCGGCGGCGATCGAGGCCGGCAAGATCGTGGCGGCGATCCTGAAGCCGGTGCTGCCGGGTTGGGCCGAGAAGACCGAGCGCATGCTGCGATTGCCGCGGCCGCTGGACTTCGCCAACGCGGGCGATCCGCTGCCGGCCGGGCACGCGATCGACGCCTATGAAATTCTCGCGGAGCGCCTCGATCCGGCGCTGCTGGCGGCGATCGTCGAGGCCAGCAAGGCGACCCTCGGCGGGGGCGCGACGGTCGAGGCGGCTGCGCCGGCGCACGAGTATGAGGTCGAACCGCTGGCGGCGGAGACGACGATCGACGGCTTCAAGGGCGTCGACCTGCGGGTCGGCGTGGTCCAGAGCTGCGTGCGGGTCAAGCGTTCGGACAAGCTGCTGCAGCTCGGCGTCGACCTCGGGCCGCTCGGCACGCGGACGATCTTCAGCGGGATTGCGCTGAGTTATTCGCCGGAGCAGCTGGTCGGCAAGCGGGTGGTGGTGTTCGCCAATCTCAAGCCGCGCAAGATGGCGGGCGGCGTCAGTGAGGGCATGATCCTCGCGGCCGGGGCCAGCGACGACGCGATCACGGTGCTCGAGCTCGACCCGCGCAGCCGGCCGGGCGATCGCATCTCGTGACATCACAATGAAAGGGGCGCCTGTCCCGAAGGACAGCGCCCCTGCCAGCTGTCCCCGGGGACAGCTCAGCGGACCGAGTGCAGCGCCTGGGTGAGGGTGCGCTGGAGGCCGCCGAGGCGGTCGGCGAAGCGGCCCTCGCCGGCGATGCCGCGCAGGCGGGTGAGCACGCGGGCCACGGTGCGCTCGGCGAGGCCGAGGACCCGGCCGCGCACGCTGAGGTGGCGCTGGGTCTCGCCGAGGAGCACGCGCAGCGAGCCGATCAGCTCGCGCTCGAGGCGCTCGCCGAGCGGGCCGAGGTCGGGCTCGGCGTGCTTCACGTTGAAGTGGATGAGGTCGGTCAGCGCGGCGCAGGCGCGTGACTGGGCCTCGCGGAAGCGGTCGCGGCGGGTGTGCAGGTCGGCGTGGCAGCCGTCGGCCAAGAGCTGCAGGAACTCGCGCAGGTGGGTCTCGGCGTCGCGCAGCAGCGGGGCGTCCTTGACCGTGCGGCGGAGCTCGCCGAGCTCGGCGAGGACATCGGTGGCGATGTGGAAGCTGTCGAGCTCGCGGACCGAGGTGACCACGCCGGGCGGGAGGGCGTGCGAGAAATTCACGGTGACGTGCTGGCGTGACGGCCTGCGCGGGGACTCGTCATCGTTCATGTCATCGTCGAGTTCGGCCGCGAGGGGTCCGACGTCGGCCGTGTCATCGATCTCGGCGATATCATCATCGCTGTCGTTGCCGACACCGGCGGCCTTGCGGGCGATGAGGTCGTCTTGATTGATGAGCCAGCGCGAGCCGATGCGGCGGGCGGGCAGGCGGCCCGTCTGGGCCATGTGGCGGACAGTTCGCTCGCTCTTGCCGAGCAGCTCGGCGGCGTCTTTGATGGAGATCTCCATGGAGGCTTCCTCGTCGGGTGGGCGGATCGGCCGGGACGGCCGCGGCGAATGTAGCCGAAGTCGGATCGAGCGGCGCATTTCCGGCTAATTTTGTTGCCGGATCCGGCACCGGCCTTGCCGAAGTCGGATCGTCCTGGATCGAAGAGTCTGGTGGTTTGTTCAGGTCACGGGCCTGCAGCGCGTGTGCGAGGGTCGGGCGGTGAAGAAGCCCGAGCAGCAGTGGGAGACGGGTCGCTTCGTCGCGCTGCGGCTGGCGGAAGTGCCGGCCGGGAGTGCGGGGGAGCCGGCGGTTCAGGGCTTCGAGCTGCGGCCGCGGGCTGGTGGTGGGTCATTGCGGGCCTGCTTCTCGCTGACGCGGCAAGTGGTCGATGTGGGGGCCGTGGATGACGACCTGATCTTCGCGGCGAAGGCGTGGCTGGCGGCGCGCGGCGGGCGGGTGCTGGACCTGCGGGATGCGGCCGGGCGAACGATTGCGGGTGGTGCCTTTGGTGTGGGAGAGCTGTCGGATCCGCCGCCGGGGCCGGCGTTTCGGGTCGTGACCCTGTGTCCCTCGAATGCGGAGATCGTCGGGGCGCTCGGGGCCTTCGATCGGGTGGTGGCGTGCGAGGACTCGTCGGACTGGCCGCCGGAGGTCGAGCAGCGAGAGCGCCTCGGGCCTGACCTCGGGCCTGACCTCGATCGTGTCGCTGCGATCGCGCCGGCGCTGGCGATCAGCTCGCTGAGCGTGCCGGGGATGGAGCGGGTGGTCACCGGGCTGCGGGTGCGCGGGGTGCCGCAGCGGGTGCTTGCGCCGCGCTCGCTGGCCGACGTGATGGCCGAGCTGCGGCAGGTCGGCGACGATCTGGGGCTGGCGGGGGCGGCGGCGCGGGTATGTGAGGAGATGGCGGGCGAGCGCGGGGCCCTGCTTGCGGTGAGGCCAATACGACGGCGGCGGGTGTACCTCGAGTGGTGGCCGCGGCCGATGTTCAGCCCGGGGGCTGCGTGCTACAGCAACGAGCTCATCGCCCTGGCGGGTGGGATCAACGTGTTTGGCGAGCGGCCGGGGGCGAGCGTGGAGGTCACGCCGGAGGAGCTCCTGCGCGCGGACCCGGAGCTGTGCTTCGTGTCGTGGTGCGGGGTCGCGGAGGCGAAGCTGGACCCGGACAACCTCATCTCCCGGCCGGGGCTCGAGGCATTGGCGGCGGCGCGGGCCGGGCGGGTGTATCGCCTCGACGAGCGCTTCTCGGGGCGTCCGGGGCCGCGGATGTTGACGGCGGCGCGCGTCATGGCGCGGGCGATCGCCGGGCTCGCCTGAACTTGCGCCGAATTTTTGTGTCGCCGATCGCGGTGTGCCAAGGCTTGGCCATGCAGGTCGTGTCGCTCGAGCCCCAGGTCGTCCGTCTCGTCGAAGAGCTCGCCCAGTACCGCGGCTATCGCACGCTGTGGCTCGACCGGCGCGGGTATCTGTGCCACGCGGAGCCCGAGGACGACTACGAGGATATCGGCTTTGCGTATGTGGGCACCGTGTTCACGCCCGATTCGGATGAGCTCGGGAAGCTGCTGGCGACCTTTGCGGCGCGCCGGGCGGCCCGCGTCGGGGCCTGGCCGGTCGCGGCGGCGCTGCGCATGAGCCCGGTCGCCGCGCTCGCGCCGGCCTGAGGCTGGAGCGACGGCGGCGCTGTCACGAGCGACGGCGGGGCAGGAGCAGCGGGACCAAGGCGGTGGGAGCAGCCAGGGGGCGGGGGGCGGGCTGCTGCGCGCAGCCGCAGCCGGACTCCCCCCTGCTGCGCGCCGGTGTCGCCACTGCTGGCGCTGCCGCTGGTGCTGTCACTGTCGGGTGGATCGCCGCCGCCGGTGGTGGGTGTCTCGGGGTCGCTGCTGGTGGCGCTGGTGTCAGTGCCGGTGCTGGTGCCGGTGCCGGTGCCGGTGGACTCGGGTGGTTCCGGGCAGGCCGGGCCGGGGTCCTGCGGGTCGTCGACGGGTGCGATTGACGATGGTGGCGCGGTCGCGGGTCTGGCCGACCCACATCTCGATCGACCGGTCGACGATCGCGTCCATGGCCGCGAGCTCCTGGTCGCACAGGCTCTCGTCGGGGCGCTTGATCAGGATGAAGGAGAGGTCGAACTCGCTGGGGGCGTCGGGGTAGGCGGGCAGGCGCTGGCCCTCCGCGCCGATGACGTCCTTGATCGTGATGTCGCGGCGGGTGCCCTGGACGCGGTACTGGTCGGCCTTGAAGGAGAAGCCGTCGACCGGGGCGCATTCCATGTCGGGGAGGGCGGAGTCGATGCAGTCGTGCGGGTCCTCGATGACGAACCAGGGCTCGACCTCGTCGGGGGGCATGAGGCCCATGAGGTAGAGGTCGAGGTCGCTGAACTGAAAGCTCTTGAGCTGGGCGGCGGTGAAGCTGCCATCGCCGTTGTCGGCCCAGCGGTGGCCCTCGACGGGGGAGCCGTCGGTGTGCATGTAGAAGTTCCAGTGGGCCTTGGCGCGGCCGAGCATGAGGTCGCTGGGGCCATCGCCGAGGTCGGCGCGGACGAAGGCGAGCCAGGCGTGGCCGAGCTCCTGGCCGAACACGAGGGAGATCCAGGTGTCATTGAGGCCGGCGTCACCGGGCAGGAGGAAGTTGTGCCAGTCGTTCATGTGCAACATGCCCTGGAACTGGCTGTTCGGGGTGTCGTCGAAGAACTCGTCCGGGATGATCGGGTCGATGGCGGCGGCCTGCTTGTAGCCGATGCCGGCGACCGTCGCTCGCGAGCGACTGGTAGAAGGCGCCGACGCCCTTGACCAGCTTGAAGGTGGTGTCGTCGACGATGAACTGACTGTCGTCGGCGTGGACCTTCAGCAAGCCCGCCTCGAGCGGGTAGTAGGCTTCGCAGAAGGGCTCGCGGTTGAACCAGTTGGCGTGTTCGATGGTGCCGTCGACGTCGTTGAAGATCGCGAACCATGCGGCGCTGCTCGACGAACTCGATCGGGGCGGCGCGGGCGGTGCCTGCCGGTGACGAGGATCGCGAGGTGAGCACTGCGGGGGCGAGGCGAGGCACGGCGATCGCAGGATACGGCGAGCGCGCGCGTGGGGTCCGCGGTAAGTGAAGTCGCGGTATCGCGCGGGGCCGGTGAGCGGTGGGAGTTAAGCAGGCACGAGCCGCCGGGTCTGGTGGACACGGCGGCTCGTGGTGGGACAGCGGCTGGGCTTTAGGGGCTTGATGGCGCTGTTGAGGACGGACTGGATGCGCTTGACCATGCCGGCGGGGTCGGCGACGACGCCCCGGCGAGGGCGGCCTGGTCGTAGAGGAGCTCGAGCCAGGTGCCGACGCGGTCGTCGGCGGGGGCTCTCTGGCGAGCTTGCTGACGGCCTGGACGAACGGGTGGTCGGGGTTTAGCTCGAGGATCCGCTGGCGGGTCGGGACGTTCTGGCGGGCGGCCTTGAGGATGCGCTCCATGTTGCGCGACAGGCCGCCCTCGTCGTCGACGAGGCAGGAGGCGCTCTCACGCAGGCGTTTGCTGGCGCGGACGTCCCGACCTTCTCGCCGAGCAGGGCGCGGCCGACCCGCGAGGCGGGGCCGATGTCGGTCTTGCTGTCGTCCGGCTTGTCCTCGGGCTTCTCGGGGATGTCGAGGTCGCCCTGGGTGACCGAGCGCAGCGGCTTGTCCTTGTATTTGGGGAGGTCCTGGACGACCCACCGTCGATCGGGTCGGTGAGGAAGAGGACCTGGTAGCCGCGGGCGAGTGCAGGCCTCCAGGTGCGGCTGCGGGCGACGGCCTCCTGCGACTCGCCGGTGATGTAGAAGATCGCGTCCTGGCCCTCGGGCATGCCGGCGACGTAGTCGGCGAGCGAGACGAGCTTGCCGTCGCTGTTGGTGCTGCGGAAGCGCAGCAGGCCCATGAGCTCGTCCTGGTGGCCGCCGTATGGTGCAGGCCCTCCTTGAGGACGGCGCCGAAGTTGTCCCAGACCTTGGCATAGTCGTCGGGGCGCTCGCTGGCGATGTCGGCGAGCTGCTTGAGCACCTTGCGGGTGAGCTGGCGGCGGATCGCGTTGAGGGTGTTGTGCTCCTGCAGCATCTCGCGCGAGACGTTGAGCGGGAGGTCCTCGGAGTCGACGATGCCGCGGACGAAGCGGAGGTAGGCTGGGAGCAGCTTGTCGCAGTTGTCGATGATGAGGACGCGGCGGGCGAACAGCTGCAGCGACTTGCGGTCCTCCATGAACAGGTCGGCCGGCGGCTTGCCGGGGATGTACAGGAGCGCGACGATTGGATCGGCGCGTCGGCGCTGATGTGGAGGTGGCGAGGGGCCCGTCGCCGGCAGGACGAAGCCGCCCATGACGTGCTCTTAGAACTCCCTTGTAATCCGCCTCTGTGAGCCCTGGCGGGCGCATCCAGAAGGCGGTGGCCTCGTTGACCTGCTTCTCCTCGTCCTCCTGCCCTCCTTTCGGTGATTCCGCACGCGGATCGGGTGCATCACGTAGTTGCTGTAGCGGCGGATGACGGTGCTCCGAGGCGGTAGCGCTCTGAGGAATTGGCGGGCCTCGGGCTTGAGATGGAGCTCGATGCGGGTGCCGCGGAGCTCGCGTTGGCTGGGGCCGAGGGTGAAGGTGCAGTCGCCCGTGGAGCCCAGGCACGGCCTGTGCTCGGGACGGCGCTGAGGGTGTACACGTCGATGCGGTCGGCGACCATGAAGGCGCTGTAGAAGCCGACGCCGAACTGGCTGATGAGGTTGAGGTCGGGCTTTTGGCCGCTCCTGCTGGGCCCGGGCGCGCTCGAGGAAGTTGAGGGTGCCGGAGTGGGCGATGGTGCCGAGGTTAAGGGCGACCTCGTCGCGGTCATGCCGATGCCGTTATCCTCGATGACGAGGACGCCGCTCTGCTCATCGGCGTGGACCTGATGGCTGGTTTTGGCGTCGCGGTCGCGGAGGTTGCTGTCGACCAGGCCCTGGAAGCGGGCCTTGTCGAGCGCGTCGGAGGCGCTCGAGAGCAGCTCGCGGAGGAAGATCTCCCGGTTGGTGTAGAGGGAGTTGGTCACCAGCCGGAGGAGCGCTGACCTCGGCCTTGAACTCGTGCTTCTGCCTTGTCGTTCACGTGGGCACCTTCTGGGCGTGTCGGGGCAATACGTCGGGGGCGGCGCGTCCCGGAGGGGGCGGCGGGCGGGAAGATAAAGCCCTCGAGGGATGCGTCAAGGCCCACGTGCTCGTGGCCGACGCATCAACGCGAAACAGCCGGGCGATGCGCCCGACTGTCACTTGAGGGGACCGACAGCGGCCGGAGGCTATACGAGGATGCTCGACAGCTTGGGCGTCGGCAGGTGGACCAGGCGACGGTGCCACAGCTGGGCGCCGATGAACTCGTCTTCGCGGGTGATATGGTCGGTGAGGCGGGCGGTGACCTGAGCCGAGCTCACCGTAGATCTGGTTGCTGAGGGTCCAGTCGGCGGCGCACAGGGCGAACACGCTGGCGGTGTCGACGCTTGATAAATAGGCAGGGTCTTCACGCAGAACTCGAGGACGGGGATCTCGATGTCGCCGAGGGGTGGGGTGATCATGTCGATCTTGGCGTGACCGGGCTATCGGTCTCGGCACCGACGATAGTCGCGCTTGTTGGAGCTTGGCGAACACGGCGATATCAGGGTTAAGAAGACGCCATGACGGAACAGGGCGTTGAAGCCGCTCCCGCCGAACTCGCGGGTCCTCTCACTGCAATCGCGGGATGTCGCTGACGACCTCGAAGGTGGCAGAGGCCCGCGGGGGCTTGGAGGTGTGCCGGAGGTCCTTCTCCTTGGGCTCTTTGCCAGAAGTCGGGAGGGCGGCACGAGTGAGCTTGGGGCGCCGCCCTGGATGGGCTCGCCCTCGTCCGGTGTAGACCCGGCTCATGATGTAGGCGTCGGCGGTGCGGAAATAGCCCGGAATGGCGCCCTCGCGGGAGAAGCCGACGCTGCGC
>NZ_JADJNN010000041.1 GCF_016714285.1 Nannocystis sp.
GGATATTCGGCGGCAGCGGAAGGGGCGTGGACCCTGAAGGGATGAGCAGGACCACCACGCAGGAGGGCGTCGTCGGTGCACGGAGTGTCGAGCCTGGTTTCATCCGGAGGCGAGGACGGGGGAGCAGCAGGGGTGTACTCCGGAGCGGTGTCGACGCGGGAGAGGCGAAGCAAGAACAGCAGCGGCGCAGGCCGGCAGCCGCTGGAGGAGCACCGCGAGGAAGAGCGCGAACGGAAACAGGAGAGCCGGGCGCGTGTGCGGCGGGGGCCGGACGCGTCGGATTTCCTGTCCGGAGGGACAGCCGCCGCCATCCGCCACCCCGATGCGGGAGGCGATGTCCCCTGACCGACTTGCGTGGCGAGGTCTTCGAAAGAGTTGATGAAACGCTGACGTTTTGGGACGAGCGGGAGCGGGTGTCCCTGGCCGGCGCGGCGCCAGGTCGTCGGGATCCTTGGCCATTATCTGGGGAACCTGGGACATGACGGGCCGGACAGGTCCCCCGGTCCCTGGCCGACAGAAGGCCGCAACGTGCCGGGATGACGAGGGAAAGTGCTCAGATTTTGAGACAGCCCGGGCGGCGTGTCCCTGACCGACATGGTCAACACGAACGGCCGGGGGCACACCGGCGACGTGGCGATCAAACTCCCGGTCCACCTGCAGGCTGCGCTCTCTGATCTCGGCGAAGGCTGGGTCATCTCCAGCTGTGCAACGCCGAGGTCCAGCAGGTGATGGAGCGGTCGCTCGCGTCGCACGGGCAGATCACGCCGCTGGTCGTGCGCGAGCGCCATAGCGGCTACGAGGTGATCGACGGCTTCAAGCGGCTGCGTGCGGCGCGGGCCCTGAAGTGGAACGAGCTGTGGGTGCACGTGGCGGACGTGCGCGGGGCGCAGGCAAAGGTGCAGATCGTCCACAGCAACCGGCGCGAGGGCTGGCGGAGATCGAGGAGGCGTGGATCATCCACGCGCTGCACCGCGAGGACGGGCTTTCGCTGCCGGAGATCGGGCGGCTGCTGGGTCACCACAAGAGCTGGGTGAACCGTCGGCTACTTCTGGCGGAGGCGCTGTCGGAGGGGCCGCAGGCTGACCTGCGGCTCGGCCTGGTCGGCGCGACGGCGGCGCGCAAGCTGTGCCGGTTGCCGCGCGGCAACCGCGCGAGGTCGGGCAGTGTGCGTGCGGCGCGGGCTGACGACGCGGCAAGCGGGCCTAGCTGCTAGTCGACTGGCTCGGCGCCGAAGATCGGACAGCGCGCGCAACCTGCTGCAGACGGTCCGTGGCACGCAGACGGACGGCCAGGACCGAACCCAGACGCCCGCGGGTCGACGGCCGAGTGAAACAATGTACGACGCCGAGGTGCGGCGTCGAGTGCGCCAGTCCTGCGGTCGACTGGTGGGCGCGCCGCTGCCAGCGGCGGACGAAATGGACGCGGGCGAGGAGCTCGAGACGGCTGCGCGGGCTGGTGCCGGTGCTGTCGGGCCTGCTAGGCGCTGTCGCGGACCTTGCCGAGAGAGACCAGGTGAACCACATGCAACAGCGGTGACAAGGAGACAAAGCAAACGGACCCCACGCGCACGATGCCGTCGTGCTGCGGCGCGGCGGCCTGGCGATCCGGGCGATCGCGCGGGTGCTGGGCGTGTCGCGCAACACCGTGCGGCGACTGCTCCGGGGCACCGGCACGAGCGCGACGCCAGCGCCCCGGCACTGGGCCGAAGTCAGGAGGCCGCCGCGGCCCAGCAAGCTCGACAACTACCGGACGCGATCCGCGGCTGCTGCGGCCCTACCCCGACATCACTGCGCAGCGGGTCCTCAGAGGAGCTCCGCATCAGAGGGTTCCACGGCGGCTACTCGATCACTCCGCGAACGACTCCACGACCTGCGGCCGAGCCGCCCGTGAAGATCAGCCTCCCCACGCCGGGGTACGCGCCCGGTGAGATGGGTGAAGTGCGACTGGTCGACGTACACCCTCCCCTTCACCGACGGGTCGGCGGGTCGTGCAGAGCTTCTGCTCGTGTCCCGTGGTCTCAGCCGCGCAAGTGCTTCTCGCGGCACGCCAGCCGCGATGCACGCCCTGATGGACGGGCATGTGCAGGCATTCACGCGCATGGTGGCGTCCTCAATCGGATCAAGTACGACAACCAGAAGGCCGTCGTCCTGCGCCGCGAGGGCAGGCAGCCGATCTTCAACCCGCGATTCATCGACTTTGCGACCTACTAAATTCTCGCCGGAGCTCGCGCGGCCCGGTCATCAACGACAAGCCGCGGGTCGAGCGAGGATTCTGGAAGCTCGAGCGCAGCTTCTTCAACGGCCCACAGCTTCCGACGGGCCGACCTCGGCACCAGCTGCTGCGCTGGATGAACGAAGTCGCCGACCCGCGGGTCGTCCGCGGCGACACCCGGACGATCACCGAACAGTTCGCCGGGGAGGCCGCCCACCTCCTGCCGCTGCCGCGCCGCCGCCCTACGACACCGCGCGTGGTCTATCGATTGTGCGGCGCCGAGGCGTACATCGCCTTCGAGGGCAACCGCTACGAGGTCCCCTACGCGCGCGCGACCGCCCTCCTGCCGGTCCGCGTCCACCGCGTCGAGTCCCCATCCACGCCGCCGATCTGCGGCCCGTCGCCGTCCACGAGCGGCTGCCGAAGGAGCGCCCAGCGCGCCCGCTCCCCGCATCGGCGCCCGCCGCAGCCGCGGCCGCCCGACCTCGAGCTCAGCCGGCCCGTCTTCGTCGAGCTCGGGGAGACGCGGCGGTCACACTGCGCGACGCTCGAGGGCACCAGCGCCGCGCCGTCCCCACCACGCCCGCAGGATCGCGCCGCTGCGCGAAGCGCTACGACGACGCCGATGTCGCGCGCGAGCCGCCTGACCCACGCCCTGCGCTTCGGCGCCTTCGACCCGCGGCGGTCGCCCGCATCCTCCACGTCAGGCCCGCCCGCGCACCCTCGATGAGTACGTCGCCGACACCACCCGCGAACGGCTGTCGCTTCATCGGCGAGTGCACCCCCGAACCCCACGACCTCGGCGGATACGACGCGCTGCCCTGTATCGGCAACATGACCCAAAGGACACAAACATGCCCAGGCGACCAAGCCCCAACACCTCCACCCGCAGAACTGGCCAGACCCGCTGGCGACGTCCTGCGCGCCAGACTCCGAGACCACATCGCCGCCCTCGGCATCATCGGCCTCTGCGACGAACCCTCGACGACGTCCTGAGGCTGGGCGCTTCACGAGCAACCCTCGTACACGCAGCTGCTCAGAGGGCGTCTCGGCCGGGTCACCGCTCGTCGCCGCGAACACCACCGAGCGCCGCATCGCCAGCAGCGGCATCCAGGTCCGCAAGGCCCTCGGACCCTCGACTGGGCGTTTCAGCCGAAGCTCAGCCGTACCGCCATCGAGGAGATCGCCGGCCTCGGCTTCATCACCCGCAGGCAGGACCTGCTCATCACCGGCAAAGGCGGCACCGGCAAGAGCCACATCCCCACCGCCATTGCCATCCGCGCCAAGTACCTCGGCGACGCCACCATCACCGCCGCTGTCCTCGACCGCCTCGCCATGACCGCCATCCGCCTCGACATCGACGGCCCCAGCTACCGCCAGCACCTCGCCCACCAGCGCGCTGAATCCGTCGAATCCGACCCCGAACTCGACGCCGCCTGAGCTCGCCACCCTGCGTCGCCCCGGCGGACCTCGTGCCGCCGGGGCTTCGTCGACAAAGTGGAGTCCACCAGATCATCGCAAAGTGGGTCCGTCTTTCACCGCTACTGAAGGGTGGCGGAGCACCTGCACGCACTTCGACCTGTAGAACCGACCGTAGTAGTTCATCCACCCGCGGACGACCGGATCGGTCCAGCCGCGCGAGGAGTCCCTGCAGGGTCTGGTTGCTCGAGTCGATGGGATCCGCCATCGGTGGATCTTCGTGCGCACCGCGTTCGCGGCCCTGGTGCTGATCGCCGGCAAGAAGCTCACGAAGAACTTCCCCCAGCGGTTCTTCGCCCGCCGGGGCTGAACGTGAAGCCGAGGAAGTCGAACTTCACGTGTTCATGCTCGCCCTTGCGATCATCATCCTTGCAGTAGACGATCCGCGTCTTCTCGGGGTGAAGCTCTAGCCCACACCCCGGAGGTCTGGCGCGGATCGCCTCCAGCACACCCGCTGCGCTTGCTCCTCGCTCTTGCAGTGGACGACGGCATCGTCTGCGTAGCGCTCGAACAGGACAGCGGGCATCTCCGCTTCATCCACGCGTCGAACGCATAGTGCATGAAGATGTTCGCCAACAGCGGCGAGACGACGCCACCTTGCGGCGTCCCCTTCGTCCGCTCCTGGGCTGTCCCATCGGCCAGCTGCACGGTCGCCTTGAGCCACCAGGCGATGTACAGCCGCACCCACGGACTCTCCGTGTGGTGGGCCACCGCGCGCAGGATCAGGTCGTGGTCAGGCTGTCGAAGAACGCCCGGATATCCAGATCGATGACCCAGTCTGCGCGCCAGCATCGCTGCCTCGCCGTCGCCACCGCGTCGAGCGCGGACTTTTTCGGACGGTAGCCGTACGAGTCCGGGTGGAACGTCGGTTCCACCACGGGCTCTAGCACCATCTTCACGACGGTCTGTGCGACCCGATCCGCGACCGTCGGTATCCCGAGCGCACGGGTTCCCCCGCTCTGCTTCGGGATCTCGACCTGGCGGACCGGCGGCGGGAAGTACGAGCCCGACGACATCCGATTCCAGAGCTTGTAGAGGTTCCCCTTCAAGTCCTTCTCGAAAACCTCGATCGACTCGCCGTCTACGCCGGCAGCGCCTCGGTTGGCTTTGACCCTCTTCCACGCCTCCCAAACAAGTCGCTTGGAAATAAGGTACGGCTTTGCGTCACCCATGGGCTCCTCCCCTCGCGGGTTGGCCCACATGTTCCGCAGGACAGGTCGACCCCTTCGCTCCACCCGCGTTACTGGGCTTCAGCACTACTACGGGTCGATCCGCCCTTCGCCTCGCATCGGTACTCTGCCCCTCGTGGTTCTTCCACTTGCGGGCTCTCCCTTCACATCGAGGCGGAAGGTTCCCCCGTTCCGCACAAGAGCCTGGATCGGGCTCGCGCCGCCTTCATGCCGGTCACCGCTCGGACCAGAAAACAGGCGCCCTCCGAGCTTGGTCCCGGGCCAACAACTGGAGCCCGGTTTCGATGACGTTCCTACGCTTTCGACACTTCATCGGCGGTTCACTTGCGTTCGCCTTCCCGAACCACCTGACGGGTTGTCCCGCCTTTTCAGGACCGCTCACCACCCGGGCCATTGGGCCACGCAGCGCCCGGTGGTTTGAGACCTGACCCTGTCGTCCGATCTCGGGGGGCCATCCCCCATCTCTCGTGCAGCAAGGCTGCACAGGTCGGCCTCTTCGGCCTGCCCCTCGCGCCGTCGTGGCGCACAATCGTCGGCGTATCGGACAACGATGACTTCACCGCGTGCCGTACGCTTCCTCCATTGCTGTACCCTTTAGCGGCGGCATAGATCGGATCCACCTGGCGGCGGCGACCGGATCCACATTGGGGTCCAAGTCGCGACCCGGTGATCGCGACGAGGTGGATCCGCGGCGGAGCCAGTAGTTCGGCAAGGGGTGTGGGATCGGGCAGCGACGGGGGATGAGGAGCAAGCCCCGCTGCAGCGAGTGCGACGAGCAGTTCGAGCCGGACGTGCGGTCCCGGGCCCACCAGAAGACGTGCAGCGGTGAATGTCGAGAGGCGCGACGGGCCCGGCTGGCACGTGAGCGGCGGTGGAAGAACATCGAGAAGACGCGGAAGAAGGAGTGCAAGCGGCAGCAGCGGTGTCGGAACGGCGGGGTGGATCCGGAGGCGCCGGGCGAGGTGCCGACGACTCCCGCAGTGACGGAGCCGGGGCCGGTGTCACGCGCGGGCGGGGGGGGGATTTTTGGAAAACCTCGGAGGAGGTCTGCGATGCGCCCGGGGTGTCACGCGCAGGCTTGAGACAAACCTTGGAATGCTGAGGAACGGGGACGAGGGCCTGAGGCAGCCCGGACCCCCTGTCACGCGCAGGCGGGCCCAGTCGCCGATTCCAGGCCTTTGGTGTCACGACTGATTGCGGTGTGGGGATGGGCGGGCGGGTCCAGAGACGGGATTTCAGCGCGAACAGGCGCAGCTCGGCGAGCTGCGCGAGGAACTCGGACGACTGCGGCTGTGCGAGGCATCGGCGCTGACGGCGATGGAGCGGTCGCTGATGACGGTCGGCCAGATCACGCCGCTGGTGGTGCACGCGAGCGGCCACGGCTACGAGGTGCTGGACGGCTTCAAGCGGCTGAGGGCCGCGCGGTCGCTGAAGTGGAGCTGTCTCTGGGTGCAGGTCATGCGATTGGGCGCCGTGCAGGCGAAGCTGCATCTGTGCCAGAGCAACCGCGCGGGCGGGCTGACGGAGATCGAGGAGGCGTGGGTGGTGCGGTCGCTGTACCGCGAGGACGGGCTGACGCAGCCGGAGATCGGGCGGCTGATGGCGCGCAACAAGAGCTGGGTGAACCGTCGGCTGCTGCTGGCGGAGGCGCTCGGCGACGAGCTGCAGGTGGACCTGCGGATCGGGCTGATCTCGGCGACGACGGCGCGTGAACGTTGTCGGTTGCCGCGCGACAACCAGCAAGAAGTCGCGACCACGGTGAAGCAGCGCGGGCTGACGACGCGGCAGACGCAGACACTGGTGGAGGCATGGCTGGCGGCGCCGACGGAGTCGGCGCGCGAGTCGCTGCTGACGACGGTGCGGGGGACGCAGGAGGGCAAGGAGGCGAAGCGGCCGCGCACGAGCGGCGAGTGGATGCTGTACGACGCCGAGGAGCTACGGCGGCGATGCGGGCGGCTGCACGGGCGGCTGGTCGCGCAGCCGCCGACGCGCGGCGACGGCGACGTGATCACCGGGCTGCGGACGCTGCGGCCGGCGCTGTGCGGGCTGCTCGAGGCGTTATCGCAGACCTTGCCGAAGGGACAGGTGGCGTGATGCGCAAGTACACGAAGCGGAAGACGCCGATCGAGAGCATCAGCGACGAGCGGGCCCACGAGGTGGTGACGCTGCACCGGGACGGGGTGAGCAAGCGGGCGATCGCGCGGGCGCTGGGGCTCGGCCGCAACACCGTGCGGCGGCTGCTCGCCCGGCACGAGGAGGAGCGGCAGGACGGCGCGCCGCTGCTGAAGGTGAAGCCGCCGAGTGGGCGAAGGGCGAAGCTCGACGCGCACGTGGCGGCGATCGCCGAGCTGCTGGCGCGCTACCCCGACATCACGGCCCAGCGGGTCTTCGAGGACCTGCGCGCCGGGGGCTACGACGGCGGCTACACGATGGTGCGCGAGCGAGTGTCGGACCTGAGACCGAGGACGCCGGCGATCAGCCTGCCGACGCCAGAGTACGGGCCCGGCGAGATGGCGGAGAGCGACTGGTCGTCGTACCTGATCGACTTCGCCGCTGGCCGCCGCCGGGTCCACGTGTGCTCGTACGTGCTCGTGTGGTCGCGACGCAAGGCCTTCTCGATCCACGCGCACGAGGACACCCACGAGCTGATGGAGGCGCACCGGCTGGCGTTTACGCGGCTCGGCGGCGTCGCGTCGCGCTGCAAGTACGACCGCCAGAAGGCCGTGGTGCTGCGCTTTGAGGGCGCGCAGCCGATCTACAACCCGCGCTTCATCGCGTTTGCCACCTACTACGAGTTTTCCCCGCATATGTGCCGCAAGGCCGCCCCCAACGAGAAGGCACGCACCGAGCGCTCATTCTGGGAGCTTGAGCGGAGCTTCCTCAATGGCCGCAGCTTCTTCGACGTCGCCGATATGAAGCAGCAACTCGCGCGGTGGATGGACGACGTCGCCGACGTGCGGGTGCCTCGCGGCCAGCACGTGCCGATCCTCGAGCGATTCGCCGAGGAGGCGCCGCACCTGCGGAGGCTGCCCACCCACCCCTACGACACCGCGCGCGTCCTCTATCGCATCTGCGACTCGATGGGCTGCATCGCCTGGGACAGCAACCTGTACGAGGTGCCCTACGAGCACGTCACCGATTTCTTGCCGGTGCGTATCACCTCGAGCAGGTCCTCATCTACGGCCGCGACCTGTCCTGCGTCGCCACCCACGCGCGCCTGCCCAAGGGACTACACGGGCGCGCGAAGCTGCCGGGTCGCGACGTGCCGCAGCGCTCGCGTGGCGCCGACCTCGACGTCCTGCGGCCCGCCTTCGAGGCGCTCGGCGACGGCGCCGATACTTACCTCCGCGGCCTCGAGGGCGCCCAGCTCCGCAACGTCGCCCACCACGCCCGCCAGATCCTCGCGCTGCGCGAGCGCTACGCGTCCGGCGATCTGCTCGCCGCGCTGCGCCACGCTCAGCGCTACGGCGCCTTCGATCACGCCGCCGTCGGCCGCATCCTCGAGACCACCGCCAAGCCGCGCACCTCGACGAGTACGTCGCCGACGCGACCCGCCAGAAGCTCGAGCACTGGCTCGGCGAGTGCCGCACCGAGCCGCGCGAGCTCCACGAGTACGACGACCTCCCCTGCATCCGCCCCCGAACACCCGAAAAGGCCCCATGCCCAGACACCCACCAAAACGCCCTCCACCCCCTCCAGCAGCCCCAGCGCCCAGACCCGCTCCTCCCCCCGAATCCGGAGACGTCCTGCGCGGACGACTCCTCGGACACCTCCGAATCCTCGGGATCGTCGACCTGAAAGAGGCCGACCTCGACGTCCACCTCGCGTGGGCGCTGCAGCATCATCCCTCGCACACCCAGCTCCTCGAGCGCGTGCTCGGCCACGCCGCCGGCATCCGCCGCGAGCGCTGCTGCGAGCGCAGGATCCACGACAGCGGCATGACCGTCCGCCACACCCTCGAGGCCTTCGACTGGCACTTCCAGCCGAGCCTCGACCGCAGCGTCGTCGAGGAGCTCGCCGGCCTCGGCTTCCTCGCCCGCAAGCAGGACCTCGTCATCACCGGCAAGCCCGGCACCGGCAAGAGCCACATCCTCGGCGCCATTGCCCTGCGCGCCTGCATCGACGGCCGCCTCGTCCGCTACGCCCGCTTCGTCGACCTCCTCACCGACCTCCACGCCGGCCTCGCCGACGGCTCCTACGAGGCCCGCCTGCGCCGCTGGGCTCGCCACGAATTCGTCGTCCTCGACGACGTCGGCCTCGGCCAGGTCCCCTCGCACGGCGACGCCCCAACCGCCGCCCACATGCTCTGGAACCTGATCGATCGCCGGCATCAACTCCGGCCCACCGCGATCAGCTCGAACATCAAACTCAGCGCGTGGGGCAAGTACCTCGGCGACGCCACCGTCACCGCCGCCATCCTCGACCGCCTCGCCATGACCGCCGTCCGCCTCGACATCAACGGCCCCAGCTATCGCCAGCACCTCGCCCGCCTCCGCTCCGGCGAGACCACCGACGATGCCGCCCCTGGAGTCGCCCGAGCTCGAAGCCGCGTAGCCCACCATCACAACCCAACTCGCCCGGTCGCCCACCCGCGGCCCCCGGGGCGTCGTTACGTCGTCACCCGCCCCGGCGCGGGGTCAACAGTGGCTCCGCCAAACCGCCCCAAGTGGATCCGTTTCTCGCCGCCTGCAATGTGTACCCACAGGTCGAGCACGTAGTGCAGATACACGTTCGCAAGGAGAGGCGAGATCGTCGCTCCTTGTGGGGTTCCGCCCTCCGTAGCCGACCACTTCCCTTCCTCAAGGACCCCGGCAGCCAGCCATTTCTGGATGAGCCGAGTAATCCTCTTGTCCGCCTCGTCTTCATCGATCTCACCTCCGCGGCGAGAACCTCCTCTTTGACCTCGCCGTCACGACGGGTCACGGCGAGTATGTACCGACGACCAGCTTGCGCAGCTCCGTCTCATCCTCGATGCACACCGGGATCAGCAGCGGCGCGCTCGACGAACCTCGGCTCCACGCCGCCAGGTCGTCCGCGGACACGCCGGGATCTCCGCAGCGGCCGCCTGCAGGTCCAATCCCTGCGCCGACAGCAGTCTCCATCGCGCGACACACTTCCTCTGCCAAGCCTTGCTCGGGCGTCGTTCAGCCTTCATCATGGGTCTCGCCTCCTGGGCGGACCTCACTTCAAGCCGGCGCGGCCGTCACGACGTGGCAGGGCGAGCATGTACGGTCGAGCGGGTCGCTGGCTTGCCCGAGTGCGGCGCACAATTTCGCCTCGCCGCCCACGTCTTCCGCTCCGTCACGCTCGCGGACCATCCCTCCGCCGTATAGCCGCCCGAGAGACCCCGTCACCATGGGGTCGACCGAACGGTTACGATGATGCCCTTCGGCAAAGGCTCGCGTGCAACCCACCTATGAATCCGCAGAATCCGACATGCCCCCAATCAGGGTTATTCGCCCCGAGAAGCGAGATGCACTCCTGTACTGGCGCACTCGGGCATTGATCTGGCCTACCGGTATCACAGTAAATCGTGCAGCATTGATCCGCCTCGCATCCGGGAACCGCACCCGACGGAACACAGAACAGGCCATCGTCACAGGTCGTCAAGCCGGTACAAATTCCGCCATAAGTAGTCTGAACGGGCTTGATCACTTCAGTACATAAAAATACGTCGAACCCAGGGAAACACGTTCCGTGTACCGGGCAATCAACGTCCAACGGATCGCAGGTATCAATGCAGAGGTTAAACAATCCGCTCTGGCCAAAGTTTACACACACAGCCTCCGGGCTACTGCAAAGTAGCGACACGTCCGAGCAAATCGAGATGCATGTCCCCTCTCCCTCTTGGACGAACCAGCAAAGCGAAAATTCGTCACAAGAGTCCTTCTGGTTCACGAACTGCTCTGTGACCGTGCATGAACTCCCCGGTACACCCGGATTATCCACCATGGCAACGCAATGTGTACCATCCATCCGACACCAGTGGCTGCAAAAGCAACGCATTTGCTCCCAATGGGGCAGTCCTGGGCGACGATGTCGCACACGCAATTCTCCACCCCCAGGTCGAATTAGCCTGTGTCGTACTGGTAGCAAACGTTGCGGATGAATCCGCGACAACGGTAACCTCTCCGATCGACGATCCAGTCAGCACCTGCTCGGTCGGGAGTCGCATCATTGCTGTTGCCTGTCTCAGCGGTCTGCTCATATCTCCACTACCCCGCTCCTCGCCAGGACACGAAGCTAGTAGAAACCCTACGATCACACCGATTTGTTTGCTGCGTTTCATCGGCGGCCTATACTTAAGAAATGAACTCGACCTTGCCAAGGTAAAAGATGGCCTTTGCCTCGGGCGTGGTCGGATTGACCGAGAAATCGAAGCGGATTTTACTGATAGCGGACAACGACGTGTTGAAATCTATCAGAGGTATCAGATATGTGTGCATCGCTGTCTTGGGTTTGCTCTGGCTGTATCATGGGAACGGGCGACGTTGCCTTAATCGGGTAGTGGATGGGGCCTCCATGTTTAGAAGCAACGACGAACGAATTTGTGCTATCAATCTTGATCAAGACATCAAACGCAGGTCCAGCTGATGTGGTGATCGGATAGCCTTGAGTCATCCTAAAAGACAGAAACGAAATTGCTCAAGTTAACGCTTGTCTTGAACTTCAACTCCACAATTAGGGGAGAAAGCTGCCCGGAGGCTTAGACCGGTCCCAATCATACGTAGCGCTGTCGAGACATGAGGTGAAAACTCATCATCAATGAACGTCGTAACATTTTTGATCTTTACATTTCCTGCGATTACGCTGCTTAGGCGTGAATCGGCCCCGTCAAACTGGCGATCGAGAGCTTCTGAAAGTTCTCGTGGAGAAAGAAAAATTTGTCAGAAGATTGATTGACGGAGCTGAGGTACCTCCTGCAACTTAACGAATCTATCGTAAAATAATGAATGGTTTACGTGGCGATGTAGGAAGGCTGTAATAAATGCATGGACGAACGCTCGATCTTGATAGAAATGACCTGCCCCTGGCGCAAGTGCAAAGATCATATCTTTGGTCACTCGCAGCAAGTCCTTCGTGCCAGCGATGCTCCCTATGGTGTCATAGGGCCAGAATGTAGACTTCATTTCTTTACCTGGAGCCTTAGATCCATAGGCATCGAAATCACTATCATTGACTACGTTAATGCCAAGGAAGGCGCGCGAATTTGAGCTACCTTGTCAGCAGCGCTTTGATTCCACTCCGAGATCGTGCACGACATAATAATCACAGCGACGACGCTTCTGCTCTTTTTCCCGTCCCAGAGGTTGATGGGTTTTGCGATCCTCCAAACCTGTTCAAGAACACGCTTTCCACCTGAACTATGTCCAATCACCGAAACTGAGTCTTGAAGGAACGTGCGTATAAAGTGCTTGGTGAACAAGAAATGAACAGTTTCCTCAAGGAGATCTCCCAAGCTGTCTTCCCAATCATCCTTCGGAGAAATCCTCGGTTTACGCCTGACAACAATGTATCCGTGTGAAACAAGATGGCGTGCAAGGAGCGCATATTGCAAATGGTACTTATCTGCGCCATGGTTCGGGATCCCGTTTGCGTGAACGACTACTACTAGCGGAAATGTCCCGCTAGTAACACATCCTAGTTGACTCGGCTTCCCCCGGAATGTAGATTTGGCCGTAGTAGTTATGCTTAGGAGATGTCGTCTGGTTAGTGAACGAGTAGGAGTCTCTGTGCAAACCCAAAACTCGCCCCCTAGGCCAGGGTCTTGTTCCTTCAGCTGAATCGGAAGAGGGCTATCATTACGCCCGTCTGAGGGAACAGACCTTCTTCCTTCGGCCTTTGCTCTCGCTTGACTCATCAGAGGCTCCGGAGAGGGCGAAGGTCTAAATATCGTTGGAGCAACATCTAGATGCGCCGGTGAGCAGCCTCTTGCAATTCTTGACGATACGCCTTCTGCACATTTACAGACCGCGGCAGCGATGGTTTGACCAAAGTTCTCTTTGTCTCTCATGAGCTTCCTGTAGCCTTGTGGGGTCCCAACGCGAATAGAAATTGAGCCTCGCCTAAACCCTAACACCCGTGGCGGAAGTCGGCGCCGCTAAGCCCCTCGCGCCGCCAGGAATTCCGCCTCGACTCCTGGCCCGCTCTGTATCGATTCTCCAGGCTCAACAAGAAGATCGTGAACACCAAGGTCGACACCAACCACCTTCATCGTTGAAGGCGTCCCGATCTCGAACGCCTTCTGTGGATCCTGCACAGCTGACACCCGTATCGTCACGATGGCAGCGAAGCGTGTACCGTTGTGGTAGAGCGCCATGGCTCACGCTCTCTTTGCAGTAGTGGGAAGAAACACGAGTCTCACGCGAGCTCCCTCATGTGGAGCACGAGGCTTATCTCGGCGTAGAAGGTTGCTGGGCTGGAGGCCTGGATCGCATTCAAGACCAGCTTGAGGTACGGACCCACTGCCTTCGAGGCCGCGTAGTAGATCCCTGGTACGGCGGTCGGCAGCGCGCTGTTGATCGTAAGGTCGACAAAGCTCAAGGGACTACCTGTTGGGTCGGTCTCAACGAATTCGCGCGCTAAATTCAAAAACGCGCTTTTCAAGGATGGGAATGAGGATGCCTGCCATCTGGTTTTCAGCTCTCCATATGGCACCTTAGCGCCTCTGTGGAGAACAGGTGCACCCCGAACAGTGTAAAGCTCTGAGCATCAACGTGGAGGTAACACCGTGGTCCTGCCACCCCTGCCAACTGGAAGCACGGCGACGCTAACAAGACGGCCCGAGACTTGTCAACGACGGGGCGTTCCGTCCGGCTCGCTGTCACGTCCATTCCCGGCCCAAGGCCGTCGCCGCCCGTGCGGCGGCGGACCGCGGCGGCCCGGAAGTCCATCTGCCAGGCGCGGTCGGCGGTATCGACTACATCCTCGGTCTCGCCCAGAACACTCGCCTACGCGCCGAGATCCGCGACGAGATGGCGGCCGCCAGAGCCGAACACGAGCGCACGTTGAACTCGCGGGCGATGCGGAGGCGGTCGGCGGACTTGGTCTCGGCCGCGTTCATGACGGCGATGCGGTCACGCGGGATCCCGTGCTCCCCGAGGACCTCGCCGAGCCACAGATGCACGGCGGTGGGTTCGCAGAAAATGAGGTGGCCGCAATGCGGGCTCGCGGCCACGCGCCGGGCGCACTCGACGAGCTTGGGGCTCGAGTACTGCGGACGCGGGAGCGTGACCTTGACGATCTCGACCTCCCCCTTCTTGTTGTAGCGACGGCGATCGACCACGCCGCCGGTGAGCGCGGTGCGGTAGTTGTAGCCGTCCTCGAGCGAGCCGTGCAGGGCGATCAGGGAGAGGCGCGCGAGCAGGCCGAGGATCACGTTGCCGGGGCTGCTGTCGGGGTTCGGGTTGCTGAGGATCTCCTCGATGCGGGCGACGTGTTTCAGGTACTTCCGCCTCCTGGACCCGTCCATGTCGAAGGCGAGTCAGGCCGACGCGGCTGGCGGTCAAGGTGTCGGGCAGCGATGGTCATTCGCTGCTGCGATAAGCTCTGCCGAACGGGCCCTGGCAGCAGCGGGCCGGTGGGCAGAGGCGGTGGATGGTGCCTGGCACGCGCTCGCCTGGCCCCTGCCGCGCGTAGCTGCATCTCCGGCGGACGTGGACCCGCCTCTCAGCAGCGACCTGTTGATCGAGCCCGGGCGACCCTCCCAGATGGATGAGACCCTCTGGCTGCAGAGGGTCCACGTCGAGTCGCGTCGTGCAACCCCTGGGCGGCGTGGGGCGGACCCCAGGTGTGGCCCGCCTGCTGGCCCGGTGACGGCCAGCCGCAGCAGTGTCCCGGAGCAATCCCGCCGACTTCCTGAGCGTTCGCGTGTGGCCGCGCGGATGCAGGGGCGGGCGTCATGCCCGCATGCGCACGGTCGGGCACCTACCGGTTCTGCTTGCGCTTCGGGGATATCGGGAGTAGATTCATTGCAAATGCGCGTTCAGCGTCGCCCTTGCATCCTTTTCCTAGCCTGGCTCATCGGCTGCTCTCCGAAGCGTGGAGAAGACATGACTGCTGAAAATACGAGTACAGGTTTATCGACATCATCGAATTCTTCGGGCTTGCTGGATAATTCTAGCACCGGTATGACGCCGACATCTTCAACGACGTCAACTACTGGAAAAGACGACGTAACATCATCTGAAGGAAAAGTGAAGAGACATCAGCGGAGGACGAATGTCTTAGCACGCCGAAGAATGCAGATCTTGGAACCTCTCCTATTGAATGCGATATATGGAGAGTGGACTGTGGCGCGTGCGAGAAATGCACTCCCTATTTTTTCAACGGTGAATCATTTAGTGGGTATAAGTGTGTCCCGGTGGCGCATGAGCCAGTGAGTGTGGGCGAGCCTTGCATTATCATAGGTGAATTCGGTGACGGAGTAGATACTTGTGAGAAGGGATCTCTCTGTTGGAACATTGATTCATCGACTGCAGGCACATGCGTTTCGCTATGTACAGGCACATCTCTAGTTCCCAAGTGCAATGATTCTAACAACTTGTGCTGGCCAACTTCAGAGGCTGAACTTCCGCTCTGCTTTCAGAAGTGCGACCCTCTAAAAATCGGGACCTGCGCTCAAGCAAACCAAGTCTGTGTCCCACTTCCATCCCCTACAGGATTTGTCTGTGTCGAAAGTAATATCAAGGCAGGCGGCGGTGAAAAGTATGATCCATGCGATTTCATCAATGCGTGCAGAGAAGGCAATATGTGCCTCGGCAGCGCCCTCTCCAATGGCTGCGATGTTCAATTCGTGGGATGTTGCCTTCCATATTGTGACGTTTCATTGGATCCAGATCCAAGATGCGACGTGAATAATAACGAAGAATGCATTCCATGGTTTGATGCAATGGAGGCTCCCGTTGGCGCTGAGGACATCGGGGTTTGTGCGATGCCGTCGTGACGTATGCTCCGGCGGTACGTCGGGCAACACCTGACCATTCGCAGCTTCTTCCGGGGGAGGTCTCGCCGAGGAGGTGAGATTTATGACGACGAGCGAGGGGAAGACGAGCGAGGCGTTCAAGCGGTCGCGCCTATCACGGAGATCGGTCACGCTACCTCAGCCCCCACGGCCCCCGCCGCCGCGCTGGCGCCCCATCGACCGGCGCCCCTTCCACTTCACGATCTCGGGCTGCACCTCGAAGACGCCGGGCGCCTGCCGCACGCGCCGCGGCCTCGACCCGTAGCCCGCATCGTCGGCGCCGGATTGGGGGGTGGCGGGGGTCCCGGCCCGCGCTACATGGTCGGGGCGTGATCGACGAGCGTGGTGGCGGGGGGGAGGGTGGGGGGGGGGGGCTGCTGAGTGTCCGAGTGTCCTGCCTCGAGGGTCTCCCTGCCAGAAGTGCGGATTACGGTCATCGTGAACACCAGGGTCGGCCATCGTGAACACCCCCGGAGGGCCGGAGCGGAGCGACGCGCGCATGGCGCTCGGATCGGGGTCGGTTAGGACGAGGCGGAGCTGATGGGTGGGTTCAGGTCTGGGAGGGGGCCTCCTTGCGGCGGGATGGCCCCTTTAGCACGATTCGGTGGCAGTTGGAGAGGATACGATCGCAGATAGCATCAGCAATCGTCGGATCACCGATCTGATCATGCCAGAGCTCCGGTGAGCGCTGACTGGTCAGGATCGTCGAGTGCTCGCCATAGCGGTCCTCCATCAGCTCGGACATGTCCCGGCGCTCGGCCGGGGTGAGCGGGGCCATGCCCCAATCGTCGAGGATCAGGACGTCGACGCGGGCGAGCCTCATGAGCAATCTTGCGTAGGTGCCATCGGCGCGGGCCAGGGCGAGCTCGTCGAAGAGCCGCGAGGTACGGCGGTAGATCGCCCGGTAGCGGCGACGGAGGGCGTGCTGGGCGAGGGCGCAGGCGACGAAGGTCTTGCCGACGCCGGTCGCCCCGGTGATGGCGATGTTCTGGTGCTGGGCGACCCACTGACAGGTCGCCAGCTGGCGGATCAGGGGCTTGTCGATGACGCGCCGGTCATCGTAGTCGAGGTCCTCGAGGCAGGCGCTGCCGAGCTTGAGGTGGGCCTCCTTGATGTTGCGCTTGAGGCGGGCGTTGTTGCGGGTGAGCCACTCGGCGTCGATGAGCAGGCCGAGCCGCTCGTCGAAGCCGAGGCCGGCGTAGTCGGTCAGGGTCTGCTGTTCGGCCCACGCCGCGGCGAGGCCGTGGAGCTTGAGCTCCGTCAGTTTGTCGATGGTCTGCTGATTCATCATGATCGGGTCTTTCGGTCAGCTGTAGTAGCGAGGGCCGCGGATGTTCTCGTGGCTCTCAGGGGGTGTCAGCGGCGCGTCGGGGACCGCGGGCAACGGCACGCGATCGAGGCCGGCCTTGAGGATCGACTCGACGTGGCCGTAGGTGCGGGCGCGGGCGACGAGGGCACGCGCGCAGGCGGCCTCGAGGCGGTCGGTGCCGTAGGTCTTGCCGAGGCGCAGGATGCCCAGGCACGAGCGATACCCCTGCTCGGGATGGCGGCGCTCCCTCATGATCACCTCAGCGAGCTCGGCCGTCTTCGGGCCAGTCTCCGTCGCCCAGGTCATGATCCGGCTCGGCGTCCACTCGACGTGCTTCTGGTGCGACTTGGGCATGTGCTCCGGGTTCGTGGTGTGCTTGCCGGGGACGAAGCTGCGGGCATGCGAGGCGACCCGCTTGCCGTGGTGGAGCAGCTCGACCGTCGACGCTGTGAATCTCGCATCGACGAGCTCACCGACGAGGGCGTTGGGCACCGAGTAGTAGTGGCGGTCGACCTCGACGTGGTAGTCGATGTTGACGCGAGGCTGCTTCCATTCGCAGAATTCGAAGCGCTCGGTGGGCAAGGGCCTCAGCTCCGCGCGCTCGATGCGATCGAAGAGCTGGCGCCGGCTGACGCCGCCGTACTTCTTCATCGGCCGCGAATTCAGATCCTCCTGCAGCACGTCGACCCGGCAGTTCAGCTCGTCCAGCGAGTAGAAGGTCTCGTTGCGCACGCGCGCGAGGATCCAGCGCTGAACGATCAACACGCCGTTCTCAACCTTCGCCTTGTCACGCGGTTTGCCGGGGCGCGCCGGCATCACGGTCGTGCCGTAGTGCTCCGCCATCGCCTCGTAGGTTCGCTGGATCTTCGGCTCGTACCAGCACGAGCGCGCGACACCCGACTTGAGCTGGTCCGGGACCAAGGCCGCCGGCGCGCCGCCGAAGAACTCGAGCATGCGCAGGTGGCTGCCGATGAAGTCGGCGCTGCGCTGCGTCATGGTCGCCTCCGCGAACGTGTAGTTCGACGCACCGAGCACGCCGACGAACAGCTCGACCGGGGTGACCTCGCCGGTGCTGCGATCGACGATGTGCAGCTTCACCCCCGAGTAGTCGACGAAGGCCTTGTCGCCCGCACGGTGGTCGAGCCGCATCGTCAGGCCCCGCCGGCCGAGCCACGTCCGGTACAGCTCGCAGAACTGCGTGTAGCGGTACCCATCCGGGTACTTCTCGAGGTACTCGACGTGCAACAGCGCCAGCGTCACGCCAGGTCGCTTGCGTTCAGCATGGAGGTACGGGAAGTCCGGCACGGCCCTCGTCGCGCTGGGCGCCTTCTGGGTGCCGTACACGACGCGCTCCAGCTCGTCGTCGGTCAGCGTCACCACGGCGTCCCACGTCAGCGCGGCCTCGTCCGCCTTGCCGACGATCTTGCTGACGCCGCCGATGCTGATATTGAGGCTCGCCGCGACCTCGCGGTGGCTACGATTCAGCGACCATTTTTGGCGCAATATCTCTCGAATGTTTCGCATGGTCAGTCGTGGGGTCGCCATCTCGTCTCCCGCACGAGATGACCGGTGACTCAGCGCCGACTTCGCCCACCTCGTGCGCCACGCGCGTACCACGCGCGGGCGCCGAGGTGTTCACGATGACCGATCCGGGCGTTCACGATGCCGATCTGGGCGTTCACGACGCCGATCCCGGCGTTCACGATGCCGATCCCGGCGTTCACGATGCCGATCTAGCTGTTCACGATGGACCGATCCAGGCGTTCACGATGGACCGTTTTTCGCAGTGGCGATTTCCTGGTAGAGAGCTTACTTGGCCGGCCTTTTTTCTTGGGTACGACCTGTACCTTCCAGGCCCGCGTCGTCCAGTGCAAGCCGGACGGGTTAAGCTCGCCCTGACATGGCCGGACTCGATCTCGAGGGAACCCCAGGCGCTGTTTGCCGCAAGATCGAAAGTGACCGCGTCACATCGAAGGCGATCTGGAGGAACAACTCCCTACGTTCCACAAGACCTGGCCTTGGTGCTGGACCTCCCGGGGTGCGGCTAGCTTCGTCTCGAAGTTGCTCGAGGATCATCAGATTGACGATCGCCGGGCAAACGGAGCGTCCCGACCGAGGACCGTGCGAAAATGCAGGTGGCGAAGAAACTCGGCCAGCGCAACTGGCCGATTCACGACTCGTTTCCAGGTCGTGAGATAGGCATCGACGAGCTGACCGCTGCGCGTGTCAAGCTGAATGTTGGGACTGTGCGAAAGTCGATGGCCATCGGTGAATTCCAGCGGAGAATGGGTATTCGTGACACCCGCCGACAGCGAGCTCCTCAATGATCTTCCTGGACGTGGTGCGAGCTACGCCAAGCTGCCTCAACCGAATGCGGGATCCGCGGACCGCCTTTCTGGCGACTTTCACCTGTGGCCGATGCCCTTCGGGGTTGTCGATTGGTGGCGGCACAGGAGGCATGGCCGCAGGTTGGCCGGGGCGGGGGGCTGGCCGCCGATCACGCAGTCCCACGCACTCCGTGGCGGAGGCGGCGGCAGACGCCGAGCCGGGAAGTTCGCGCAGGGCCCGGAGCATCGCGCGTCCCGCGGTGAACCCGCACCTCCAAGGCAGGCGGCGCCAGATCGGGTGCCATGAGCCTCGCCAGCGCGACGTAACAGCGCTCATGGGAAGTGAGGCACCGGCGACCCGAACGACGCCCTTTACAGGGCAGGCTCGCTTCGGCTCACCGCGTGTGTCGAGCCGTTCCACACCCCAACACCACCATCCCTCAAGTCGATGCGCGATCTGGAGCCCGCGCTGAAGCCATGGCTTCGTCGCGGATCCAAATCACCCAGCTCTCGCGAGGCATTCTCGTCGAGCTCTGCGGCGATAGGTTGGGCGTGGAGATCAAGACATGGACGCCGAAGCCGAGGCGGTATCACCGACTCGGTTTAGTATTGGCAGAGTAGGCTCGCCCGGAGTCGTCCCCAAGATGTCGGTCCATCGCAGGCCCGCCCCAGGGGGAGCCGCCTCCCCGTACCCATGCTAGACGCGCTGCAGCGAACACCGTGCTCCCGGAGAAAAAGTAGAAGTGCGCGGCGAGCAGGGGTGCTCCCAGCCCCACGAGCGGCGCCGTAAATGCCGATACGTTGCATGAGTCATCCTCTGTTTCGGAGCCATTCACAGAAGTGTGCCGTCAAACCGGGTCGTACCCTCGGCCTGTTGTGCACCGAGGATCCAGCCTTCACGTACAAGTATGTTCAGCGTTGCTCGGGAGACCCCGGTCACTCCCAATGCTTCATCAAAATCAACGAATCGACCGCGCAGGCGCTGCCAACT
>NZ_JADJNN010000042.1 GCF_016714285.1 Nannocystis sp.
CGTGGCGAGCTCGAGGCCGGCGTCGGGGCCGAGGACGTTGAGGGCGGTGGCCCAGCCGTCCGCGAGCATGGCTCGGCTGGAGGACGCTGACCGAGGCGAGGTGGTGGGCGACGGGCGCCCGGTTCGCGGGTCGATGGTGGGTGAGCGGTGGACGCCGTCGACCCCGTAGAAGTTGTGGTAGTCGCCCGAGGTGGCGAGGGCCTGGTCCTCGACGGCGAGCATGCGCTGGACGAGCCGCCGCCGCTGCTGTCGGGCGCTCGACGCCGAGGCGCCAGGAGCCGCCGTGGCCGGCGCGACCGCTGGCCATGGCGATCCGCCGCCGACGTCGACCAGGGTGCGGTGAAGCCAGAGCTCCGGAGGCGGGCGGTGATGCGGTCGGCGGCGTGTCCGGGGGCGACCGCGGAGAGCTCGAGGTGGAGGGTGGCGGGGTCCTTGCGGAGCGTGCCGGTGGCGAGGTCGACGGTGAGGTGTTGCCAGCGACGCGGGCTTGAGGGCGTCGAGCTGGGCCTGCGGGCTCGGGCGTTGGTTTGAGGCCCCAGGCCGAAGCCCTCCCCAGGCGGCGATCAGGGGGGCGACGGTGACGTCGAGGGCGCCGTGCTGGCGGCGCTGATCTGGTTGGCGGCCTGACGACGGCGAGAAGCCGGGCGCGAGGCGGGGAAGGGGGGGTCGGCGGGCGTTGAAGCGCGAAATCTCGAGTCCGCGCCAGGTCGACATCTGGCGGTCGACCCGGCGAGCTCCTCGGCGATCGTGGCCTCGATCTGGCGCTGCTCGGACGCTTGAGCGGGGCGACCACGGTGACCTTGTAGGTCGTGCCCATGGTCGGGCCGGAGAAGGTGATGACGGGTGGTTGGTGGTCGGCAGTGGTCGAGGCCGGGTGGGCGCGGCCACATGCGACAGGCGCTGAGGGCGACGAAGCCGACGAGGCAAGAGCGGAGCAGGACCTGCCCTGCTCCCGTACTTGTCCCGCAATGGGTCAGACATCGATCACGCCAGGACGACGACCAACCGCGATCAGCCACCGAAGTCGTCCATCATGATGTTCTCGGGCTCGACGCCGAGGTCGATGGAGCATCTTGGTGACGGCGACGTTCATCATTCGCGGGCCGCAGATGTAGAACTCGCAGTCTTCGGGGGCGGGTGGTTCTTGAGGTAGCTCGAATCAGGACCTGGTGGATGAAGCCCTTGTAGCCGGTCCAGTTGTCCTCGGGCTTAGCGGCTCGAGAGGGCGAGGTGCCAGCGGAAGTTGGGAACTCCTGCGCTGATGGCGTCGAAGTCCTCGACGAAGGCCCGCGGATGGAGCGGGCGCCGTACCAGAAGCTGACCTTGCGCGGCGTCTTCAGCGTCTCAAACAGGTGCGAGAGGTGTGCGCGCATCGGGGCCATGCCGGCGCCGCCGCCGATGTACACCATCTCGCTCTTGGTGTCGCGGGCGAAGAAATCGCCGAAGGGGCCGGAGATGGTGACCTCATCGCCGGGCTTGCGGCCGAAGATGAACGAGGACATGATGCCGGGGGGAACGGGGACCTGTCGGGGCGGCGTGGCGATGCGGACGTTCAGCATGATGATGCCGTACTCCTCCGGGTAGTTCGCCATCGAGTAGGCGCGGGTGACGGTCTCGGTGACCGTGGAGACGTAGCGCCAGAGGTTGTACTTGTCCCACTCGTCGCGGTACTGGTCCTCGATGATCGCGTCTCGAGTACTTGGCCACGTGCGGCGGGCACTCGATCTGGATGTAGCCGCCGGCGCGGAAGGGGACGACCCTCGCCCTCGGGGAGGGCCAGACGAACCCTTGATGAAGGTGGCGACGCCGTCGTTGGACCTGACGTGGCACTTCCACTTGCGCACGCCGAAGATCTCCGCGTGACCTCGATCCGCGCGTCCCGCTTGACCTGACCCGGCAGGACAGGCGGCAGCCCTCGCGGGGCCTCGCGCTCGGAGAGCAGCCGAGCCTTCGGTGGGGTTGATGGTGCCGCCGCCGCTCTTGACGACGACCTTGCAGACGCTGAACATGGCCACGCCGAGGATGATGATGGTGGACATCGCGGTGGTCCTCCTAGATCTGGGAGCTAGAGCTGGATGCCGGAGAAGGCGAGGAAGCCGATGGCCATCAGGCCAGCGAGGATGAAGGCGATGCCGAGGCCACGCAGGGCGTGGGGGACGTTGCTGTAGCGCATCTTCTCGCGGATGGCGGCCAGGGCGATGATGGCCATGGCCCAGCCGATGCCGGAGCCGACGCCGTAGACGGCGGCCTCGCCGAAGTTGTACTCGCGCTGCTCCATGAACAGCGAGGCGCCCAGGATGGCGCAGTTGACCGCGATGAGCGGGAGGAACACGCCGAGGGCGGCGTAGAGCTTGGGGGCGAAGCGGTCGACGGCCATCTCGACGACCTGGACCACGGCGGCGATGGTGCCGATCTGGACCAGGAAGGAGAGGAAGCTGAGGTCGACGCTGGCGAGATCGGGCGAGATCCAGGCCAGGGCGCCCTCGCGGAGCAGCGAGGCGAGGATCGCCTGGTTGAGCGGGACGCAGACGGCGAGCACGAAGATGACGGCGGCGCCGAGGCCGATGGCGGTCTCGACCTTCTTCGACACGGCGAGGAAGGAGCACATGCCCAGGAAGAAGGCCAGGGCCATGTTCTCGACGAAGATCGACTTGACCGCGATGTTGAGGAGATGCTCGAACATATGGTTACTCCTTCTCCATCTGGGCCGGCTTGGCGGTGCGCAGGATCCAGATCTGCGATGCCGATCAGAAGAAGAGGCCGAGGGCGGCATGAGCATCATGCCGTTGGTGTAGTACCAGCCGCCGTCGTTGACGGTGCTGAAGATCTCGATGCCGAACAGCTTGCCGGAGCCGAACAGCTCGCGGATAAAGCCGATGCCCATCAGCACCATGCTGTAGCCGAGGCCGTTGCCGATGCCGTCGAGGAAGGAGATGCCGGGCTTGTTGGCCATGGCGTAGGCCTCGGCGCGGCCCATGACGATGCAGTTGGTGATGATGAGGCCGACGAAGACCGACAGCTGCTTGCTGATCTCGAAGACGAAGGCCTTGAGGATCTGGTCGGTGACGATCAGCGAGGCGATCACCGCCAGCTGGACGATGATGCGGATGCTGCTGGGGATGTAGTTGCGGATCAGGCTGATCGCCAGGTTGGAGAAGGCGGTCACGACCGTGAGGCCGATCGACATGACCAGCGCCGTCCGAGCTTGGTGGTCACGGCCAGGGCGGAGCAGATGCCGAGCACCCTGCAGGGCGATGGGGTTGTTGTTGAAGAGGGGGTCGAAGAGGACGCCCTTGGTCTGCTTGTCCATGGGTCTAGCTCCTCCCTGGGACGCCTTGAACTTGGCCATGAAGGGGCCGAAGCCGTCCTTGCCGAACCAGAACTTCATCAGGTTGCTGACGCCGTTGCTGGTGATGGTGGCGCCGGACAGGCCGTCGACGTGGTGGGGGTCGGTCTTGGGGTCGCCGGCGCGGCCCTTGATGACGCTGAGGGCGGGCTGGCCCTTGTCGTCATAGATCTTGCGCCGGGCCATGGGGCCTTCCACTTGGGGTTGTCGACCTCGCCGCCGAGGCCGGGGGTCTCCGCGTGGGCGTAGAAGGTGATGCCCTTGATCGTGTTGGCGTCCTTGTCGACGGCGAGGTAGCCGTAGAGGACGGACCACAGGCCGTAGCCCTCGATCGGGAGGATCAGGGTGTCGGTCTTGCCGTCCTTGAGGACGTGGTAGACGAGCGCGTTGTTGGGCAGGCGGAACACCTTGGCGGCGTTCTCGGGGGCGGTGGTGCTGGTGGCCGGGTCTTTTTGGGCGCGGCGCTGGTCGAAGGTCTCGGCCTTGATGGCCTTGTCCTCGGCGCCGGTCTTGAGGGTGATGACCTCGCGGCGGATGTTCTTGGTGAACAGGGCCGTGACCTCCTCGGGGGTGGCCTGTTGACCGGGCTTCATCAGGCCGGCGACCAGGAGGACCTGCTTCTGCTGGTCGAGGACCTTGTTCTCGGCCTGGCGCGGCCCGAGGGCGACGGCGGCCCCGGCGACGCCGATGCCGCAGATGACGCAGACGGCGACGGCGAAGCCGATCGTGTAGCCAGTACTATCGCGTGCCATAGAGAGCCATCCTCCGCTTGATGTTGGCCTGACGATGAAGTAGTCGATGAGCGGGGCGAACATGTTCATGAACAGGATCGCCAGCATCATGCCCTCGGGGTAGGCCGGGTTGATGACCCGGACCAGGACCACCATGAAGCCGATGCCGAAGCCGTAGAGGACCTTGCCCCACGCGGTGAAGGCCGAGGACACGGGGTCGGTGGCCATGAACACGGCGCCGAAGGCCCAGCCGCCGAGCACGAAGTGCCACATCGGCGGGAGGCCGAACAGGGAGTTGGTCGGTGAGCCGATCCAGTTGAGCAGCGAGGCGGTGGCGAAGGTGCCGAGGGCGACGCCGAACATCGTCCGCCACGAGCCCACACCCGTGATGATCAGGATGGCGGCGCCGATGAGGCAGGCGAGGGCGGAGGTCTCGCCCATCGAGCCCGCCTCGAGGCCGATGAAGGCGTTCCACCAATCGGTGTGCGCCATCATGGCCGGGGTGTTGGCGGCGGCCTGGGCCAGGGCGGTGGCGCCGGACAGGCCGTCGGCGAGGGCGGCCGGGGTGGCGAGGTTGGCGGCGATCCAGGCCGTCGCCCGAGATCTGGCCGGGATAGGCGAAGAACAGGAAGGCGCGCGAGACGAGGGCGGGGTTCAGCACGTTCATGCCGGTGCCGCCGAAGACCTCCTTGCCGATGACGACGCCGAAGCTGATGCCGAGGGCGACCTGCCACAGCGGGATCGTGGGCGGGAGGGTCAGCGGGAACAGCAGGCCGGTGACGAGGAAGCCCTCGTTGATCTCGTGCTTGCGGATGACCGCGAAGATGACCTCGGCGTGGCCGCCGATGAGCATCGTGACCAGGTAGACCGGCAGGAAGTAGATCGCGCCGTGGATCATGCACGCGAGGATGCTGGTCGGGTCGAAGGCGAAGCCGAGCGCGGTGTACAGCCAGGTCTGCCAGTTGGCCAGGGCGCTGGCGCCGTGGGCGATGGCGTTGTTGGCCTGGAAGCCGGTGTTGTACATGGCGAACAACACGCAGGGCAGCAGCGCGACGACGACGGTGATCATCATCCGCTTGAGGTCGATGGCGTCGCGGACGTGCGACGACGCCTTCGTGACGTCCTTCGGCGTGTACAGGAAGGTGTCGGTGGCCTCGTAGAGCGGGTAGAGCTTCTCGAGCTTGCCGCCCTTGTGGAACGGCTTTTCGGCCTTGTCGAGCAGGTTGCGCAGGAACTGCATGGGTGTCAGCCCTCTTTCTCGATCTCGCTGAGGTTCTTGCGGAGGACGACCCCGAAGTCGGCCTTGCCGGGGTCGACGAAGGTGCAGAGCGCGAGGTCCTCCTCGTCGAGCTCGAGCGCGCCGAGCTGGATGGCGCGGTCGGTGTCGCCGACCAGGAGGGAGCGCAGGAGGAAGGTCGGGTGGATGTCGAGCGGCATGATTCGCTCGTACATGCCGATCGGGACCATGGCCCGGGGCGAGCCGTTGGTGGTCGTGGTCATCGCGAACTTCTTGCCGAAGAGCTTGCCGAGGAAGCCGAAGTAGACCGGAATGATGGAGAATTTTCCGGTGCCGGGGGCCAGCCAGCCGAGCAACTCGCGGTGCCGACCCTCGAGCAGGGCGGAGACCTGGATGTGGTAGCGGCCGAGGAAGCCGAGGGCCTCGCCGCTGGCGTGGCGGCCCGAGAGCACCGAGCCGGAGACGACGCGGTTCTCGCCGGGCTTGAGCTCGCCCGCGGTGAGCTCGTCGAGGCTGGCGCCGAGCTGGGTGGCGAGCAGGCGGGGGCGTTCCACGACGGGGCCGGCGAGGCTGACGACGCGGCGGGAGTCGAGCTGGCCGGTGGCGAAGAGGATGCCGACGGCGATGACGTCCTGGTAGCCGATGTGCCAGGCGACGCGCTCGCGGTCGACGGGCGAGAGCATGTGGATGTGGGTGCCGACGTTGCCGGCCGGGTGCACGCCGTCGAAGTCCTCGACCTGGATGCCACTCGGAGCCTCGATCTGCAGCTTGCTCGACTTGCAGAGGAAGGTCTTGGGGGCGAGCTTGCTGAGCACCGCGAGGCCGCGCTTGAAGTCGGCCTCCTTGCCCTTGAGCACGACGGCGACGTCGGCGGCGTGGGGGTTGGTGTCGACGGCCGTGACGAAGAGGGCGCGGGGGCTGCCGTCCGGCGCGGGCACGCGGGAGAAGGGGCGCATGCGCAGGGCGGTCCACAGGCCCGACTCGAGCAGGAGGGCCTTGACGCTGTCGGCGCTGAGCTGCTCCGGGGCGGTGCCGGCGGTGGTGGAGTAGCTGGCGAAGCTGGACCTGGTCGTCGGAGCCGTCGGGCTCGATGACGAGGGACTGGAAGGCCCGCTTCTCGCCGCGGTGGATGGCGGTGACGGTGCCGGCGACGGGGGCGGTGAAGCGGACGCCGGGGGCCTTGCGGTCCTCGAACAGGAGCTGGCCGCGCTTGACCTTGTCGCCGACCTTGGCCTCCATCTTGGGCTTCATGCCGATGTAGTCGGCGCCGAGGAGGGCGACGCGCTTGGCCGTGGCCGCGGGGGCGATGGTCTGCTGCGGGTCGCCGGCGAGGGGCAGGTCGAGGCCCTTGGTGATGCGGTGTGCTGCCATGGAGACCGGTGTCCTGAGTGCTTCAGCGGGACGTTGGGAGGCCGCTTTGCCGCAGCAAAGACCGCATCGGTACCCCGCTTTGAGGCGTGCAAATACTATGTTCTCGCCGGTTTGCGGAGACTGGGATAGCGGCTTGGGGCGTGCGGGTCATCACGGCGGTGGCGGGGCCAATGCGGCGGACCAACGCGGGCAAATGGGGCGGTGGCGGCCCGTGCAGGGGCCGATGCAGTGGGCCGATGCGGGCCCCTGCGGTGGGGCCATGCGGGTCTATGCGGGCCCCCGCGGCAAGTCGGCCGCGATCGGCAATCGGTCGTAGCGCATGTTGCGGCGGGCCGGTGCGAAGCCGGCCAGGCGGATGTGGGTCTCGACCTGGGCGCTGGTCATCATGAAGTGGGCGCCGGCGGTGGAGACCACGTTCTCCTCGATCATGATCGAGCCGAAGTCGTTGGCGCCGAAGCGGAGGGCGACCTCGCCGATCTCCGGGCCGAGCGTGGGCCACGACACTTGCAGGTTCGGGATGTTGTCGAGGTATAGCCGGGCAAGTGCCTGGATTCGCAGGTAACGCAGGGGGCTCGTGTCGTCGCGGAGTTTGAGCCGCGTGCCTTCGGCCTGGAACGGCCAGGTGATGAAGGCGGTGAAGCCGTGGGTGTCGTCTTGCAGGCGGCGGAGGCGGTCCATGTGGAGGAGCAGTTGTTCGGAGCTCTCCTGGAAGCCGAACACCATGGTGGCGGTGGTCTTCATGCCGAGGTCGTGGGCCTCGCGCATGACGCTCAGCCACTCGTCGGCGGTGTTCTTGAACGGTGAGATGCGGGTGCGGATCTCGTCGTCGAGGATCTCTGCGCCGCCGCCGGGGAGGGAGTCCATGCCGGCGGCGCGCAGGCGGATCAGGACCTCGCGGATCGGGAGGTCGGCGAGCTCGGCGATGTGGATGATCTCGGTGGGGGAGAGGGCGTGGAGGGCGAGCTTGAAGTTCTGCTTGGTCCAGCGGAACAGGTCCTCGTAGTAGGCGAGGTCGAGGGCGGGGTTGAGGCCGCCTTGCAGGAGGATCTGGACGCCGCCGAGGGACTCGGTCTCGCGGAACTTCTCGGCCAGGGTCTCGCGGCTGAGGACGTAGCCGTCGGCGGCGCCGGGCGGGGTGTAAAAATTGCAGAACTTGCAGCGAGTTACGCAGATGTTTGTGTAGTTGACGTTGCGGTCGATGATGTAGGTGACGACGCCGTCGGGATGCAGCATCTGGCGGCGGTGGTCGGCGGCGGCGCCGAGCGCGTTGAGGTCGGCGTTCTCGTAGAGGAAGATCCCCTCGGCGAGATCGAGGCGGCCGCCGTTTGCGGCACGCGCGAGGAGCTCGTCGACCTGCATGGCCGGACGCGGCTGACGGGCGACGCGGAGGGCCTCCGATTCGCCGCCGCCGGCGAAGCGGACGTGGATGGTGTCGTCGTCGGCGAGGCCGGGGATCTGGACCAGGCCGGCCTCGCGGGCGCGGGTGAGGAACTCGACCAGGCCCTCGCGCTCCTTGGTGCTGAGGCTGTAGCGGATCGATCGCCGGAGGTAGTTGGCGTAGGCGTTCTCGAGAGGATGGTCGGGTCGCCCCCCTGCGAGAGGGCTGCGAGGCGCGTCTGGCGGTAGGCGTGGGCGAGGTCCTCGGCGTGCTTGAGGCCGTAGGCGCGGGCCTGCTGCAGGGCGGCGACGTGGGCCGGGGTGAGCAGGCCGGGGCGGGCGGCCCAGAACGCGAACACGAAGGGGAGGCCGGTGGTCGCCTGCCAGAGGTTGCCGAGGTCGTGGACGTGTGGACCGGAGAGGCCGAGGGCGGCGTCGCCGATGATGAGGGCGGCGTCGCGGCCGCGGACGCGGGCGAGGCCCTCGCGGTGCGGGGCCGGGAGATACTGGGGGTGGACGCCGCGGGCTGCGAGCAGGAGCTGGACCAGCACGGCGGAGCTGCGGGAGGCGGCGTCGAGGTGAACGCGGGCGATGTCGACGAGCGGGACCTCGGCGACGAGCACGACGGAGAGGACGGGGCCGCGGCAGCCGATCCCGACCTCGGGGACGACCTCCCACTCGGGGTGGGCCGCGTAGGCGCCGACCGGGACGAGGGCCACGTCGCACTCACCCTGCTCGAGCTGGCGGGCGCACTCGGAGGGCAGGGCGGTGCGGACCTCGAAGAGGGGCAGGCCGTCGGGGTCGAGGAAGCGGGGGGCGCCGGGGAGGTGCTCGCCGGTCAGCGGGTGCACGAGCGGCCAGGAATTGAGGAAGGAGACGGCGCAGACTCGCAGCGGCATGGCGCGGCGATTGTAGAGGAGGGGCGGCGGTGCGGCGAGGCGTGCGACCGGGTGGTCGCAGGCGATCGCGGCGGGCGCCAGCAATGGCGACGGCACGCGGGGTGGCGTGCCGATGAATCGCGCAGGAGGGCCGGCGGGCGCCAGCAATGGCGACGGCACGCGGGGTGGCGTGCCGATGCATCGCGCAGGAGGGCCGGCGGGCCTCGGCTCAGCAGGTGCCGGTGAACTTCACCGGGACGCCGACCTGGGCGGCCTTGCAGGCGTTCGCGTAGGTCTTGCCGTTGCACCCGCACACGGGCTTCCACAGGCCGGAGCAGGAGACCGGGCGGGCCTGACAGGCGCCGGTGCTGCCGCAGGCGCCGGTGGCGGTGGCACAGTACTCGGTGGCGCCGCACTGGGCGTTGCTCGTGCAGCTTGGAGGCGGACAGTTGCCGGCGAAGTCGACGCTCTGCTTGGCCTGGGCGGCGTTGCAGCTGTTGTTGAAGTTGCCGCCGTCGCAGCTGCACACCGGCGCGCGGGTGCGGTCGCACTCGGCGGGGACCGGGGTGCACAGGCCCTCGCGCCCGCACTCGCCCTCGGGCGTGAGGCAGTACTCCTCGACGACACACTCCTTGCTGCTCAGGCAGGGGCCGCCGGGGACCGGCTCACCCTCACGGTCCTGGGCCGCGGCGGGGCCGGGATCGGGCGGCGCATCGCAGCCCGCGACGGCGAACGAGAGCACCAGTGACAAGCATCCCCACGCAGCAGCTTTTTTGGTCCGCATCAACGCACCTCCATCCATCGCGACGCGAGGCATCGCAGTTCGCAACATACGCCATCGCAAACCGGCAGCGAAGTAAATTACAGCGCGGGGGCAGCGGGCGACAGCGCGGGGCGGCGGCGACACCGACAGAAGTCGTCATGATGCGGACACTCGTTCGCCGATGCTTCGCCCGCCGAAGGGCTGCGGGCTGGTCGGCGATACCTCGCCGCGGGGCGCGCGAGGGCCCCCCTGTGCAGGCATTATCGCAAGATGGTGCGCACTAACGGCCGCTGCAAAGCGGGGCGTGGGACGATAGCCTGGAGGGCGTGCGCGGGGGTTGGGCGGCGATGGGTGTGATGCTGGTCGGCTGCAGTCGACCCAATCCTCTGTTTGTGCTCGCCACGGAGGGGGCCGACTCCACCTCGTTGGCGACCTCGGTGAGCGCCGGGCCGAGTACGGGGGCCGAGGGCACCGGGGCCGCTTCGTCGGGTGAGACCGGCGCATCGGACACGACGGGCGGCGTGGTGATGACGACGAGCACGAGTGCGGGCACGAGCACGAGTCAGGGGACGAGCACGGGCGAGGGGACGAGCACCGGTGATGCGATGAGCACCGGGGCGGACGGGTCGTCGAGCGGTGAGACCACCGGCGGGGGAGAGAAGGAGGTGCTCGAGTACGACCTGTGGGAGCTGTGTCCGGAGCCGAGCACGAGCTGGAACTCGGAGGGGCAGCTGCCGCTCCAGCTGATGTGCAACGAGGCACCGATGCCGCAGGCGCCGTGGGCGGGGAAGCTGTTCCCGGGGTTCATGTTCGATGGTGTGCTGGAGCCGCACGTGCTGGCGGAGGTGCCGTTCCCGGGGGTGGGAAATTCGGTGACCGGCTTCTATTCGAAGCTGGTGCTCAACGGGGTGAATTCGCCGCGGCTGGTCACTGTGCTGATCTGCCCGGGGCCGGGGAGCTGCGACATCGTCGGTGGGATCCGGGTCGAGGTGGAGAACGTGGTCCAGGCGTTCAAGGAGAACATCTCGCTGGGCATGGGGGAGTTTGCGAAGATCGACATCCCCCTCGAGGTGGTCAACGACGGGACGCCCTTCGACGTGGCGATGGTCGTGACCTCCAAGGTCGACGCGGCGTCGAGTCGTGGGCTGTGGCTGCGGCCGCGGATCGTCAGCTCGCCGTGATGTGCAGCTCGTGGGCGAGGGCCTGGGCGAGGGCGTCGTAGTCTTCGTCGCGGTTGTAGGCCTGGGCGGAGATGCGGATCAGGCGGCGGGGCGGGGCGGGCCACACGGGCCAAACGGGCCAAACGGGAATGGGGACCTCGATGTGGTGGCGCTCGTAGAGGGCGAGCTGGAGCGGGTCGGCGTGGAACGGGGAGGCCAGACCGCCGGGGCCGTCGGGGAGGGGCAGGGCGGCGAGGTTGCCGAGCATGGCGTCGGGGGCCGGGGCGGCGACGCCGAGGACGGCGGCGAGGCGGTCGCGCCCGCGGAGCAGCTGGGCGTGGTTGCGGGCGCGGAGCTCGGGCCAGCCGCCAGGGAACAGCTCGCCGAGCCAGCGGATCGCCGGGGCGACGCACAGCCAGGGGGTCGGGTCGTCGGTGCCGGTCCAGTCGAACTCCTCCCACAGGGCCGGGCGGCCGCGGGCGGTGAGGTTGTAGCCGTGGCTGATGATGGTCGGGTGGAGGCCCGATTGGCGATCGCGGCGGACGTGCAAGATGGCGGCGCCCTTGGGGGCGCAGACCCACTTGTGGAAGTTGCCGGTGTAGTAGGCGGCGCCGAGGGCGTCGAGCTCGAGCGGGACCATGCCGGGGCCGTGGGCGCCGTCGACCAGGGTGTCGACGCCGCGCTCACGCAGGGCCGCGACGATCTCGGCGACCGGGAAGATGAGGCCGGTCGGGCTGGTGATGTGGTCGACGAGGGCGAGGCGCGTGCGCGGGCTGACGCCGGCGAGCAGCGGGGCGACGACCTCGTCGGGGCCGGCGATCGGGAAGGGCACGTGGACGACGACGAGGCGGGCGCCGCTGCGCTCGCAGAGGTGGCGCAGGGCGTTGTGGCAGGCGCCGTAGACGTGGTCGGTGGTGAGCAGCTCGTCGCCGGGTTCGAGGCGCAGCGAGCCGAGCACGGCGGCGACGCCAGCGGTGGCGTTGCGGACGAAGGCGAGGTCCTCCGGGCGGGCGCCGAGGAAGCCGGCGACCTGCTCACGGGCGTGGTCGAGGAGGGGCCCCAGGGCGTGGATGTAGAAGTGGACCGGCTCGCGCTCGATGACGGCGCGCAGGCGGTCCTGCTCGGCGAGGATGACCCGCGGGCAGGCGCCGAAGGAGCCGTGGTTGAGGAAGACGACCGCGGGGTCGAGGGTCCAGTGGGCGCGGAGATCGTCCGCCGTCGGCCGCATGCCGGCGAGTATACTGCGGCCGATGCTGCGCACGGCGGTCCGTAACAGCTTCGGGGCGGCGCTGCGGGTGTTCTTTCGCCGCATCGAGGTGGTGGGGGCGGAGCGGGTGCCGGCGACGGGGCCGGTGATCTTCGTGCTGAACCACCCGAACGCGCTGATCGACCCGGCCTTCCTGCTGTGCCTGGCGCCGCGTCCGGTGTCGTTCCTGGCCAAGGCGCCGCTGTTTCACACGCCGGTGCTGGGGTGGATCGTGCGGGCCTTCGACTCGATCCCGATCCACCGCAAGCAGGACGCGGGCGGGGCGGTCGACAACCGCGACACCTTCAAGCTGGCGCGCGAGCTGCTGCAGCGGGGCCAGACGGTGGCGATCTTCCCGGAGGGGACCTCGCACAGCGAGCCGCACCTGAAGCCGCTGAAGACGGGGGCGGCCCGCATCGCCCTGGGGACCGGGCTCGCGGACCTGAAGATCGTGCCGACGGGGCTGTACTACGTCAACAAGGCGAAGTTTCGCAGCGACGCGCTGGTGGTCTACGGCGAGCCGTTTGGCGTTGAAGCAGCGGTGGGCGAGCCCGGGGCGGAGCCGGCGGCGGCGGCGGTGCAGGCGTTGACGGGGCGGATCGAGCGGGCGCTCGGCGAGGTGCTGCTGCAGGCGGACCAGGCGGAGGCGCTGGCGCTGGTCGAGCGGGTCAGCCGGATCTTCGCGGCGACCAGCGAGGCGCCGTGGTCGCTGGCGGAGGGCTTCGAGCTGCGCCGGCGGGTCGCGGCCGGGTACTCGCGGCTAAGAGAGGCGGACCCGGTGGCGGTGGCGGCCGTGCGGGCCCGGGTGGAGCGCTACGAGCAGGATCTGGCGGCGCTCGGGATGTCGCCGGAGCACTACGGGCCGGCGGACTTCACGGTGATGGGGAGCGTCCGCTACGCGCTGCGCAGCGCGGGGAGCCTGCTGTTGCTGCTGCCGCTGGCGCTGCTCGGGACGGCGCTGCACCTGCCGATCTACCTCGTGATCGATGCGATCGCAGGGCGGATCGCCCGCGATGAGATGGACATGCCGGCGACGATCAAGCTGCTGGCGGCGATGCTGCTGTACCCGCTGGCGTGGATCACGATCGGGGTGGTGGCCGGGGTGCTGTGGGGAGGGGCGTGGGGGGTGCTGGCGGGGCTGCTGGCGCCGATCAGCGCGGCGGCGGCGTTGTTGTTTCGCGAGCGCTTCGCCACGGTCGGGGCGGCGGCGCGGGGGCTGCTGCTGTTCGTGACGCGGCGCAACACGCTGGCGCGGCTGCACGGCGATCGCATGGCGATCCGGGCGGCGATCGTCGAGCTGGCGCGGCGGGTCGAGGGCTGAGGCTGGCGGAAGGGACAGGCTGGCCGAAGGGACAGGCTGGCGGAAGGGACAGACTGGCGGAAGGGACAGGCTGGCCGAAGGGACAGGCTGGCCGAAGGGTCAGGTCGCGGGTGGGGCCGGGGCGGCGCCGGGCGGGCTCGTGGGTCGATCCGCGGGCTCGCCAGCGGGCGCGGCGGGCAAGGAGAGCTCAGCGTCGGCGATCGTGAGGGCGGACCCCTGGGCGGCCTTCTGGTGGGCCTCCTCGGCGGCGAGGCGATGCTTGGGGTTTGCGATCGTGCCGACGACGTCGCCGCCGCAGCGGGGGCAGACCTTGGTCGTGGGGGTGAGCGGGCCGCCGCACTTGGGCTCGGAGCAGCGGCGGTCGCGGAACAGGCGGCCGAGGCCGAGGCCGGCGAGGCCGAGGCCGGCGGCGATGACGGCGATGTTGCTCATGCCGGGGCCCTGGTCGGGGGACATGCGGGACAGCACGCCGCCGAGCATGAGGGCGCCCATGAAGAGGACGCGGCCGAGGCGGGGGGCCAGGCTGCGGTCGACCATGAAGACGGGCTTGCCGGTGTTCATGCCGGCGACGCCGCGGTCCTCGTCGCGGCGGGTCTCGGGCTCGGCCTCGGGCTCGCGCGCGAGCGGGGCGGTGAGGGCGGCGAGGGAGGGCGGGGCGGGCCAGTGGTCCTTGCCGGGGACGCCGAGCTGGACGCCGATCGGTGGGTCCATGCGCTCGATGGCGGCGAAGCTGTGGCGGAAGAAGGCGGCCTGGTTGGCCTGGAGGGCGCGGGCGAGGCGTTGGCGCTCGGCCCGGCCCTCGCCGCGGACGTGGACCTGCACGGCGAGCAGGAAGCAGATGGCCTGGGGCGGCAGGCTGCCGAGGCGCAGGGGGACGCGGCGGTTCTGGACGGCGCCGGTGCTGCTGCGGCTGGTGAAGCGGAGGGCGGCGTCGGCGGTGAGGAGGCCAAAGCCGAGGTAGACGGCGCCGACGTCGATGCGCGGGTCGTAGGCGTCGCTGACGGGGAGGTTGTGGGCGAGGCGATGGACGTGGGCGACGACGCGGGCGCAGGCGGCGACGAGGCTGGCGGGGTCGGCCATGGCGCTGGCCTCGACGCCGACCTCGAGGCCAGCTCCCGGACCGGGGCCACCCTTGAAGCTGGCGAGCCACACGACCAGCTCCTGGGCGCCTCGCGGGGTGACCGGCTTGCCGATGACCTCGCCGCGGCGGGCGGGCTCGGCGTCGTAGATGCGGACGCCGACGCGGAGGTCGTCGGGGAGGCCGGCGTAGGCGCAGAGCCGGAGGAGGAGGCGGCGGACGCTGCTGTCGCCGCCGCCCCAGGGGTCGGGGAAGAAGCGCGGGCTCGGCTCGACGAGCAGGCTGGTGGCGAGCGGGCCGGGGCCGAGCGCGACGACCAGCGCCCGCAGCTGCTCCTGCAGCCAGCGGCGATCGTCCTGCGGCGGGAGCATGAGCCCGTCGTCGCCCTGTTCCGGCCCGGCCATGGCGCTGCTCTCTACCACGAGTGGCGCCGGGTCTGTCGCCTGTGAGCTGGCGCGGGGGCTGACCCGAAACCGGGGGGCGAGGGTAACATCCGCGGCCGCATGCGCCGCACCGCCCTGTCTCGCCCGTCCGTCGCGCTGGTCTCGCTGGGTCTCGGGCTGAGTCTCGTGACCTGCGCCCCGAAGGCGCCCAGCAGCCCGCCAGCGCTCGCCCACACGCCCGGCGCGCCCGCCACCAAGCCGACACCTGTCCCGAAGGACAGCACGGGGAAGGCCGAGCCGGAGGTCCCGAAGTGGGACGTGAACGACCCGCCGGGCGAGGAGCAGGAGGTCAAGCTGGACGTCCGCGAGGGCACGTGGATGGCGCTCGACGTGAGCCCGGATGGGCGCGAGCTCGTGTTCGACCTGCTCGGCGACCTGTATCTCCTGCCGATCGCGGGCGGCGAGGCGCGGGCGCTGACGCAGGGGATGGCCTGGGACATGCAGCCGCGCTTCAGCCCGGACGGGCAGTGGATCGCGTTCACCAGCGACCGCGGCGGCGGCGACAACGTGTGGGTGCTCGCGCGGCCGACGGCTGCGGGGGCGGTGGTGGCGGAGCCGAAGCCAGAGCCCAAGCAAGTCACGAAGGAGGACTTCCGGCTGGTCAACAGCCCGGTGTGGTCGCCCGACGGGAACTTCATCGCGGTGCGCAAGCACTTCACCAAGCACCGCAGCCTCGGCACCGGCGAGATCTGGCTGTACCACGTGGCGGGCGGCAAGGGCGTGCCGATGACGGAGAAGGTCAACGACCAGAAGGATGTCGGCGAGCCGGCGTTCTCGCCGGACGGGGCCCATCTTTACTTCAGCCTCGACAACACGCCGGGGGCGACCTTCGAGTACAACAAGGACCCGTACGGCGAGATCTACGCGATCAAGCGGCTGGAGCGGGCCAGCGGGCGCATCGAGACGCTGGCCGGTGGGCCCGGGGGCGCGGCCCGGCCGACGCCGTCGCCGGACGGCAAGTCGCTGGCGTTCATCCGTCGCGTCGGCGGCACCGGCAAGGCGCGCGAGCAAGACCACGCTGATGGTGCGCGAGCTCGAGTCGGGGGCGGAGCGCCCGCTGTTCGACGGCCTCGACCGCGACATGCAGGAGACCTGGGCGATCCATGGCGTGTACCCGGCGATCGCGTGGACGCCGGACAGCCGCGAGCTGGTGTTCTGGGCCGCGGGCAAGCTGTGGCGCACGCGGGCCGACGGCAGCCAGGCGGCGCCGACCGAGATCCCGTTCCACGTGAGCGGGACCCGCAAGGTGGCGCCGGCGCTGCGCTTCGCGGTCGAGGTGGCGCCGCGCGAGGTCGACGTGAAGGCGCTGCGCGGGGTGACGGTGAGCCCGGACGGCGGCCGCGTGGTCTACCAGGCGCTCGGCCACCTGTACGTACGGACATTGCCCGAAGGACAGGCGAAGCGGCTGACCAAGCAGAGCGACCACTTCGAGCAGGACCCGGCGTTCTCGCGCGACGGCAAGCAGATCGTGTTCACGACCTGGGACGACCAGGCGCTCGGCAGCGTGCGGACGATCGCGGTCGGCGGCGGCAAGGAGCGGGTGATCAGCGATCGGCCGGGGCACTACGTGGCGCCGCAGTGGAGCCCGGACGGCAAGCAGGTGGTCGTGCAGCGGATCGGCGGGGGCTGGACGCGCTCGCCGACCTGGTCGCAGGAGCAGGGCATCTACGCGATCGAGGTGAAGACGGCGAAGGCGACGCTGGTGCGCCGCGACGGGGCCGAGCCGCACTTCGGAGCCGCGAGCGATCGGCTGTTCTTCAGCAGCTACGACGACGACAAGGTGGAGCTGCGCAGCGTGGAGCTGGACGGCAGCGACGAGCGCACGCACGTGAAGACGGAGGGGGCGAGCCGCCTGCGGGTGTCGCCGGACGGGCGCTGGCTGGGCTGGACGGAGGGCTTCCAGGCGCTGATCGCCCCGCTGCCGCCGACCGGGCGGACCATCGAGCTGGGGCCGAAGGCGGAGGGGCTGCCGGTCGCCAAGGTGAGCCGCGACGCGGGCGAGCACGTGCACTGGTCGGGCGACAGCCAGCGCCTGCACTGGTCGCTGGGGCCCGAGCTGTACACGCGCGAGCTGAAGGACGCGTTCGCGTTCGTGGCCGGGGCCCCGGCGGAGCTGCCCAAGCCGGCGGAGACGGGGCTGGCGATCGGCTTCAAGGCGCCCGCGGCGATGCCGACGGGGACGCGGGCGATCGTCGGGGCGCGGGTGATCACGATGCGCGGCGACGAGGTGATCGAGGACGCGACGATCGTGATCAACGGCGATCGCATCAGCGCGATCGGGCCGTCGGCGCAGCTGCAGGCGCCGGCCGGGGCGGAGGTCGTGCGGGCCGAGGGCAAGACGATCATCCCGGGGCTGATCGACGTGCACGCGCACGGCAGCCAGGGCGAGGACGGCATCACGCCGGAGCAGAACTGGCTGCACTACGCGATGCTGGCGTACGGGGTGACGACGGTGCACGACCCGAGCAACGACACGGCGTCGATCTTCGCGGCGAGCGAGATGCAGCGGGTCGGGGCGGTGGTCGGGCCGCGCATCTTCTCGACCGGGACGATCCTGTACGGGGCGCAGGCGCCGTTCAAGGCGGAGATCGCCAGCCTCGAGGACGCGCGTGGGCACCTGCGTCGGCTCAAGGCGATCGGGGCCTTCTCGGTCAAGAGCTACAACCAGCCGCGGCGAGAGCAGCGGCAGCAGGTGATCGCGGCGGCGCGCGAGCTCGGGATGATGGTGGTGCCGGAGGGCGGCGCGCTGTTTCACCACAACATGACGATGGTCGCCGACGGGCACACGGGCATCGAGCACGCGCTGCCGGTGGCCAGCGCCTACGCGGACGTGATGCAGTACTGGGGGGCGACCAAGGTCGGCTACACGCCGACGCTCGGGGTGGCCTACGGGGGCTTAGGCGGCGAGAACTACTGGTACGCGCACACGCAGGTGTGGGAGGACAGCCGGCTGCGGCGCTTCGTGCCGGCCAACGCGTTCGAGCCGCGCGCCCGTCGGCGGACCCTGGCGGCCGACAACGACTGGAACCACGTGCGGGTGGCGAGCCTGGCCAAGCAGCTGCTCGACGCGGGCGTGAAGGTGCAGCTGGGGGCGCACGGGCAGCGCGAGGGGCTGGCGGTGCACTGGGAGCTGTGGAGCTTCGCCCAGGGCGGGATGACGCCGCTCGAGGTGCTGCGCACGGGCACTCTGGCGGGGGCGCAGTACCTCGGCCTCGACCGCGACCTCGGCTCGCTCGAGCCGGGCAAGCTGGCGGACCTCTTGATCCTCGACCGCGACCCGCGGGTCGACATCCGCGCGACCCGGCAGGTGGCGATGGTGATGATCGGCGGGCAGCTGTTCGACGCGGGGACCATGGCGGAGATCGGCGGGGCGAAGCGGGTGCCGCAGCCGTTCTACTTCAGCGAGGGCGGGCGCCTGAGCGGCAAGCCGCCCGCGCACGCGCAGTGCGTCGGCCACGCGGCGCACTGAGGCTGTCTGCGGGGACAGGTGGGCTGTCCGCGGGGACAGGTGGTGCTGTCCCTCGGGACAGCTCTGATCGGCTGGCCGCGGGGACAGGTGGTGCTGTCCATCGGGACAGGTCAGGTCGCGGGTGGGCGGCTCAGGTGGGTTGTCTGAAGGGACAGGTGAGCTGTCCGCCGGGACAGCTCAGGTCGCGGGCGGGCGGCGGCGGATCCGTCGCCACAGGCTGCGTGGGAGGCGGGCGAGGCTGTCGATGCCGGGGAAGCGGGCGAGCTGCAGCACGCTGACGTAGACGAGGAAGCCGAGGCCGACGATGAGCAGGAGGGCGAGGGCGAGGGCGAGGGTGGCGAGCGGGCCGGGCAGGGCGAGCTTCGTGAGGCCGAGGGCGGCGCCGGTCCAGGCGGCGTAGAGGGCTCCGCCCATGACGGCGTTGGCGAGCAGCAGCCAGGCGAGCTCGCGGACGCGGCCGGGGCGGGCGAGCGGGCCGACCTTGCGGGCGAAGAACAGGCGCAGGAGGCCGACGTTGACGAGGGCGCCGAGGCTGGTGCCGAGGGCGAGGCCGGGGGCGCCGAGCTGGCGGTAGAAGCCGGCGTTGAAGGCGATGGTGGCCGCGATCGCGGCGAGCGAGGCGAGCAGGGGCAGGCGCGGGCGGTCGGTCGCGTAGAAGGCGGGGGCGACGATCTTGACCATGCTGTAGGGCACCAGGCCGAGGGCGTAGGCGCGGAGGATCGCCGCGACGGCGGTGGTGTCGGCGGCGGTGAAGCGGCCGCCCTCGTAGATGAGGGAGACGATCGGCTCGGCGAGGACGACCAGGCCGACGGTGCTGGCGGCGGTCAGCAGCCAGAGGGCGGAGAGGCTCTCACCTGTCTTTTGGACCAGGCCGCTGCGGTCGCCGCGGGCGGCCTCCTCGGACAGCTGGGTGGTGGCGATGGTGGCGAGGGCGACGCCGAACATGCCGATCGGGAGGTAGAAGATGCGAAACGCGTACTCGAGCTGGGCGACGGGGCCGTCGCCGAGGCTGGCGGCGAAGCGGGTGTTGACGAAGATGTTGACCTGGATCGCGGCGACGCCGACGACGGCGGGGAGCATCATGCGGCCGATCCTCCGCACGCCGGGGTGGCGCCAGGCGCCGCGCAGGGCCAGGCGCGGGCGGTAGCCGAGCCGCCACAGCGGGGGCAGGAGGTAGAAGCTCTGGACCACGCCGGCGGCGAGGGTGCCGATGCTCCACGCGGTCACGGCCCACATGCCGCCGGCGCCGGCGATCCACAGGCCAGCGCCGCAAAGCACGCTGATCACGTTGAACAGCGCAGGCGCGTAGGCGGGGGCGAGGAAGTGGCGCTGCGCGTTGAGCATGCCGGTCCACACGGCGCCGACGCTGACGAGGGCGAGCAGCGGCATCATGATGCGGGTCAGCGCGGCGGCGTCGGCGAGCTTGGCGGGGCTCCAGCCGGCGGTCATGAGGCGGACCAGGTCGTCGGCGAACACGACGCCCAGCAGGGTGAGGCCGCCGGTGACGAGCAGCAGGACCGCGAGGGTGAGGTTGGCGAGCTGGTCAGCGCGGGCCCGGTCCTCCTGCACGAGGGCGGCGGTGAAGGTCGGGACGAAGGCGCTCGAGAGGGCGCCCTCGGCCAGCAGATCGCGCAGGAGGTTCGGGATCCGGAAGGCGACGGAGTAGGCGTCGGCGAGCGCCCCGGCGCCGACGAGGCGGGAGAACAGGGCCTCGCGCAGGAGGCCGAGCACGCGTGACACGGCGACGGCCAGGCTGAGCGACCCGGATCTCTGCAAGCTGCCGGACAAGGCCGGGTCACGCTAGTTCAGGCGGCGCGGGCTGTCGACTCCCTGGCCGTGGCGATCCCTGGTGTGGTCGCGGGGTGAGCCCTGACTGGGCTGGGCTGTGTCCGGCCGTCGTGCTCGCGCGGGTGTTGGGCAGGCGGCCGACGCCGGGCTGCCAGGGCCTTCGGGGCGCCTGCCATCGTGGCGTGTACGGGCGCTGCGGGGGCCCTGGCGGCGATCCTTGCGCGGTGGCCAGGCGGCCGCGGGGCGTGCGATAGTCCCGGCCCCGTGCTGCTCGCCCTCATCAAGACCCTGCGCCCACGGCAGTGGATCAAGAACCTGTTCGTCGGTTTACCGCTGATGTTCGGGCATCGCCTCACCGACCCGGACAGCCTGCTGGTGACCGCGGGGGCGGTGGCCCTGTTCTGCGTGATCTCCGGCTGCGTGTACGTGCTCAACGATCTGGTCGACGTCGAGAAGGACCGGGTCCACCCCAAGAAGCGCATGCGGCCGATTCCCTCGGGGCAGCTGCCGGAGGCGGTGGCGCGGCGCTTCGTGGTCGTCGTCGTGCCGGTGTGCCTCGGGCTCGGCTACTGGTTGCAGCCGTGGTTCGCCGCGGCGCTCGGGGCCTACTTCGCGCAGAACCTGGCCTACAGCTTTCGCCTCAAGCAGATCGCGTACGTCGATGTGCTGTCGATCGCGACCGGCTTCATCCTGCGCGTGCTGGCCGGGGCCTTCGCGCTCGAGGTGCCGGCGTCGCTGTGGCTGCTGGCCTGCACCGGGCTGATGGCGATGTTTATGGGCTTCGGCAAGCGGGCGCACGAGCTGGCGGCCGGCGAGGGGGCGACGAAGCAGCGGCAGGCGCTCGCGGGCTACGACCTCGCGACCCTGCGGGTGATCCTGTACGGGCTCGCGGTGGCGACGGTCGGGGTCTACACGGCCTACACGCTGAGCGGCCACGTGGCCCAGCTGTTCGGCAGCAACCGCCTGGTCTACACGGTGGGCTTCGCGGCGGTCGGGGTGCTGCGCTTCATCCACCTGGCGACCACGCGTCACGAGGCCGAGAGCCCGACCGAGGAGATGCTCAAGGACCCGCTGTTCATGCTGAACTTCCTGGCCTGACTGGGGCTGCTGGCGGCGATCCTGTACGGCTGGGTGTGAGCGATGAAGACGGTGCTGCAACGGGTGACGCGCGCGCAGGTCCGCGTCGACGGGGCGGTGGTCGGTGAGATCGGGCGCGGGCTGCTGGCGCTGTGCGCGATCGAGAAGGGCGACGGGCCCGCGGATGTTCGCGTGACGGCGGACAAGCTGGTGACGCTGCGCTGCTTCCCCGGGGCGACGCCGATGGACCGCAGCGTGCTTGATGTCGGCGGGGCGGTGCTGCTGGTGTCGCAGTTCACGATCGCGGGCACGCTGAAGAAGGGGCGCCGGCCTGGCTTCGATCCGGCGGCGCCGCCGGACGAGGCGCGGGCGCTGTATGAGCAGCTGGCGGCGGCGATCCGCGGGCTCGGGGTGGTGGTCGACACGGGGCGCTTCGCGGCGCATATGGAGGTGGAGCTGGTGAATGACGGGCCGGTGACGCTGCTGCTGTTTACGCAGGGGGGGAGCGTCGTGCATTGAGTGGGGCGCTGGCGGGGCGGGGGGGGGCTGGCGGGACTCGCTTGCGTGGGGCAACGCGGGGCGAGGCTATCTGGGCCCGGCGGAGGAGGGGCCGCCGACTGCGGGTCCCTCGCGACGGCGGCGCCTCCCGTCAAGGCGGGTGCTCGGCGCTCGTGGGCTCCGTGTTCACCCTGTCATTCGCCCACGCGGTCTGCTTCGCGATGTTGACGCGCCTGCGCGCCCACCTCGCCGGGACCCTCCGCCTGCGTCCCCCGCGACGGCCCCTCTTCCGCCGGAGTGGATATCGTCGGCGCCCCGCTTATCGGTGCACGCGATGTGTCGCCGCGAATCGGTGTGCAGGTGTGTGCGCGATCTGGTGCGGGTGGCGCCGGAATATGCTGCCATGCGCGGCCGCGAGGGCGAGGTGGCCGCGAGCCGTGGGGGGTGTCGCCGTTGTGTGGACGCGGGTGGCCGATGACAGCCACGTCATTGTTGGCACATGCCTGGACTGTTGCGTGGCGAAGAGCGGGGCGCAGACGGTGTGCGCCCGGCGGGAGAGGGGCCAACGCGGGGGACGCAGGCGGAGGGACCCGGCGAGTCGGGCGCGCAGGCGCCTCGTCCTTGAGACACCGACGGGGCTCGCGGATGACAGGGTGAACACGGAGCCCGGGGCGCCGAGCACCTGGCTCGACGGGAGGGGCCGCCGTCGCGAGGGACCCGCAGCGATGGCCCCTCCCCCGACGGACCCAGATAGCCTCGCCCCGCGGTGTTCGAGCGCGGCGATGGTTGCCCGAGGTGGGAGGCCGACAGCGGTGGGAGGCCGACAGCGGCGAGGGTTGTTCGAGACCGAGAGCACCGAAGGCGAAAGGCCCTCCAGGGTGTGTCTGGAGGGCCTGCCGCGGGCTTTCAACATGGGCGCGGTAGGTTTCGAACCTACGGCTTCCACCGTGTGAAGGTGGCACTCTACCACTGAGTTACGCGCCCGAGTGGTACAAGGGACGGAGCTTATATCTGCTTTGCTTCGCCCTCGCAAGGCCCGAATTCGGGGTCTTAGAGGTAGTTCCAGGTGCAGATGCCCTGGTCGCAGGCGAAGCCCTCGGCGGCCGGACAGTCGCAGGTGCTCGCGGGGATGAGCTCGCACTGGAGGGCGGCGCCCTGGTCGATGAGCTCGTAGAAGTGCGTGGTGTCGGCGTCGTTGCGGGCGACCCAGTTGCGGGTGCAGCCGCAGCTGGTGCCCTGGAGGTCCTGGCCGCACTCGTCGTTCTTGGTGCAGCTGCGGATCTTCTTGGTCTCGGCGGCGAAGGCGGCCTCGAGGGTGGCGCAGTCCATGATGGCGCCGGTGCTTCCAGGGTCGGTCGTGCCGGTGCTGCCGGGCTCGCTGGTGGCGGGGCCGGTGGTGTCCGTGGTGGTGGCGCTGGTGGCGGGGCCCGTGCTGTCCGTGGCGGTGGTGGCGGCGGTGGCGGTGCCGGTGGCGCTGTCGCTGGCGCCGCTGGTGGTCGGGTTCGGGTCGCTGGTGGTGCCGGGATCGCTGGTGGAGGGACCGGTGCTGCTGCCCGGGCTGGTGGTCTCGCTGGCCGCGTCGGTGGCGGTGGTCTTGGGGTCGCTACCGCAGGCGGCGAGGGCGAGGAGGGAGATCGTGAAAGGGATAAGCTGGCGCATGCGGCGGAGTGTATCGCCGCGGATGGGCTGCGCAAGCGCGGGCGGTCGGGCTATGGTCGGCCCCGTGCAACCGTCGATCTTGCCGCTGCGGGCCAGCGGTCTGTGCAAGCGCTTCGGGGCGACGACGCTGTTCGCGGGGCTCGAGCTGCGCGTCGAGGCGGGCGAGCTGGTGGCGCTGATCGGGCCCAATGGTACGGGCAAGTCGACGCTGCTCGGCTGCGTCACGGGGGCCGTGATCGCGGACGCGGGCACGATCGAGATCGGCGGCCATGATCTGCACGCGGCGCCGATCGCCGCGCGGGCGGCCCTGCGATCGCTGGCGCAGGAGGTCGAGGTGCCGGAGGGGCTGACCGGGCGCGAGCTGCTCGAGTTCCACGCGGAGGTGTTCGCCGAGCCGCGGGGGATCGACCGGGCGATCGCGCAGGCGGAGCTCGGGCCGGCGATCGACGCGCTGGCGACGACGTACAGCGTCGGCATGCGCAAGCGGCTGATGTTCGCGGCGCTCACGCTCGGGCCGGCGGCGCTGCTGGTGCTCGACGAGCCCTTCGCGGGGGTCGACCGCGAGGGCCGCGGGCGCATGCTGGCGGCGATCGCCGCGGCGCTGGAGCGCGGGGCGGGCGTGCTGCTGTCGGCGCACGAGGCCGAGGAGCTGGCGGGGCTCGGGGTCGCGGCGCGCAGCGTGGATCTGCGGCGGTGAGCGCCGTTCAGGCCTGCGGCGGTGCAGTCAGGCGGGGCGGGTGACGGCGTGGACCCACTCGCGATAGGGGAGGTGGGCCTCGCTGGGGGTGAAGGCGAGGATCTTCGGGACCTCGTAGGGGTGGAGCGCGGCGAGGCGGGCCATCGCGGCGGCGACGCGATCGATCGCGGTCTCCATCACGATCAGCGCCTCGTCGTCGGCGCAGAGGGAGCCCTGCCACCAGTAGCGTGAGTGCACGGTGGGCACGAGGTTGCCGCAGGCGATCAGGCGCTCGCCGAGCAGGGCGGCGAGCAGGCGCTCGGCCTGGTCCGGGGGACAGGTCGTGAGCAGGAGGCGGATCTCGGGGGGCATGGCTCACCCGTGGGTGCCGGCGACGCCGGCCGCGACGGCCTGGCCGAGGCTGCGCGCCTGCTCCCAGGCGGCGCGCAGCGGCGGGGTGTAGCGGACGACGTCGTGGGCGACGCGGCGCACGCGGTCGCGGACGCTCTGGTTGTGGAGCGAGCCGTCGGCGGAGAAGTCGGAGCCGCGGGCGGCGGCGTGGTAGGGCAGGGTGAAGCCGTGACACCAGCTGAAGCTGGTCTTGACGGCGGTGATCGACATGTCACCGCCGCCGCCGCCGGTGACGGCGAGCACGCCGGCGAACTTGCCGGCGAGCTCGTCGAACAGGAAGTCGAACCAGTTCTTGAGGCAGCCGGACATGCTGCCGTGGTACTCGGGGGTGACGAGGATGAAGCCGTCGGCCCAGCTGGCGCGCTCGCGGGCGGTCTGGACGGCGGCGAGGGCGTTCTGCTCGCTGTCGCCGTTGCGCATCACCGGCAGCGCGAGCTCGTGCAGGCGCAGGACCTGGACCTCGGCGCCGGCGGCCTCGGCGGTCTCGGCGGCGATGCGGACCATCTCGTGTACGTGGCTGTCGAGGCGAGCGGAGCCGCTGACGACCAGGATCCGGGGGCGCGAAGGGTTGGTCACGGCGAGAGGATAGCGGAGCGGGCCGCGAGGCGGCTATGCTCCCGCGGCGTGACCGAGCGAGCGCCCACTCTGGCCGGCTGGGGCAACTTGCCGAGGCCTGGCCGTGAAGTGCTGTCGGAGGACCTCGAGGCGGCCTCGCAGGGGGCTGTGCTGTCTCGCGGGCTCGGGCGGTCGTACGGCGACTCGTCGTTGCCGCCGCCGGGTCGCAGTGAGGTGCTCGGGACGCGGCTGGCGGATCGGATCCTCGCGTGGGATCCGCAGCGCGGGGTGCTGCGGGCCGAGGCAGGGTTCTCGCTGTGGGAGTTCAACCGCCTGTTCCTGCGCCGCGGCTGGTTCATCAGCGCCACGCCGGGCACGCAGTTCGTGAGCCTCGGCGGGATGGTGGCGGCCGACGTGCACGGCAAGGGGCATCACCGCTTCGGCGGCTTCGGCTCGCACGTGCGAGCGCTGCGGCTGCGCATGGCCGACGGGTCGATCGTCGAGTGCGGGCCCGATCGCGAGCCGGAGCTGTTCTGGGCGACGGTCGGCGGGATGGGGCTGACGGGGCACATCCTCGAGGTCGAGTGTCAGACGCAGGCGATCCCGACGCCGTGGATCTACTCGGAGAGCGAGCGCATCGACGACATCGATCACTTCATCGCGGCGCTCAAGGGGTCGAGCGAGCGCTGGCCCTTCTCGGTCGGGTGGATCGACTGCCTGTCGCGCGGCAAGCGGATGGGCCGCGGGATCCTCGACCGCGGGCGCTGGGCCGAGCCGCACGAGACCGGCGGGCGGCCGCTGCCGGTCACGCGTCGGCTCGCGGTGCCGTTCGACTTTCCCTCGTGGGTGCTCGGCCGCCTCACGGTGCGGGCCTTCAACACGCTGTACTACTGGAAGCACTGGCAGCGGGCCCGCAGCGGGCTGCGCACGCCGGACAGCTTCTTCTACCCGCTGGACGCGATCCTGCACTGGAACCGCATCTACGGGCGCCGCGGCTTCACGCAGTATCAGTGCGTGCTGCCCGACAGCGCGGGCAAGGGGGCGGCGCGGCGCTTCCTCGAGCTGCTGACCTCGCGCGGCGGGGCGTCGTTCCTGTGCGTGATCAAGGACTGCGGCGCGCAGGGGCAGGGCATGCTGTCGTTCTTGCAGCCGGGGATCTCGATCGCGCTCGACATCCCGGTCCGCGACAACACGCAGGCGCTGGTCGACACCCTCAACGAGCTGGTGATCGCGGAGGGCGGGCGGATCTACCTCGCCAAGGACGCGTTCACGCGGCCGGAGCACTACGCGGCGATGGACCCGCGGCTGCCGGCCTTCACGGCGCTGCGCGACCGCTGGGATCCGCAGCGGACGATCCGCTCGGCGCAGTCGGTGCGGGTGTTCGGCGATCCGCGCTGAGGTGGGTTGGCGAGTCGCGGGCGGTCGACTCGTGGGTGCCGACGTTCGGGGATCCGCGCCGAGGTGGATCTTCAGGTGTGGTAGATCCGGGCGATGAAGGTTGTGTTCCTCGGAGCCACCAAGGGGATGGGCCGCGCGCTCGCTCGTCTGCTCGCCGAGCGCGGCGACTCGCTGTTCCTGCTCGGCCGCGACGGCGAGGATGTGGCCCGCAGCGCGGCCGATCTGCAGGCGCGTGGGCGCGGCGGGGTGGTCGGACACGCGGGCTGCGACCTGGCGGCGCCGGAGGGCTTCGCGGCGGCGCTGGCGGCCGCCGACGCGGGGCTCGGTGGTTTTGACACGGTGGTGGTGACGGCGGCGCTGTTCGCCACGCAGACGCAGCTCGAGGCCGACCGCGCGTTGACACAGCGGCTGCTGACCGTCGACTTCGTGAACACGGTGCTGTTCTGCGAGCACGCGCGCGAGCTGCTGTTGGCCCGCGGCGGCGGGACGCTGTGCGTGTTCTCCAGCGTGGCGGGCGAGCGCGGGCGCAAGCCGACGCTGATCTACGGGGCGGCCAAGGCCGGGCTGTCGCGCTACCTCGAGGGGCTCGACCACAAGTTCCGCGCTCGCGGGCTGCGGACGATCTGCGTGAAGCCGGGCTTCGTGAAGACGGGCGCGACCGCGGGGATGCAGCCGCCGCCGTTCGCGGGCGAGCCGGAGGGGGTCGCCCGCGACGTGCTGCGGGCGCTGGATCGCGGCACGCCCGAGATCTATACGCCGGGGATCTGGCGGCACGTCATGCGGGTGATCCGCTGGCTGCCGCGCTTCGTGATGCGCCGGATCAATTTCTGATCCGGTGCGACGGGATCACAGCGTGGCCTTCTGACCGAGCGCGAGCTTGGGCGGGAACTGGACCTTGCGCAGGCCGTCGGCGAGGCACTTGCCGAGCGGCGAGGCTTGCTTGGGCACGGCGCGGGTGACCTGGCCGTCGCTGCCGATCGCGTAGTCGATCACGATCGGGGGATCGCCGACGGCCTTGTGCTCGCGGCGGCAGGCGGCGGCCATCTTGGTGAGCTGACGCTGTGGGTCGGGTGGGCGCTTGCTGGTGGGTCGGCTCGTCGTCGGCGTGGGGGTGACGACGGGGTCGGGCGGTGGTTCGACGACGACGGGGTCGGGCGGTGGTGGTTCGACGACGACGGGGTCGGGCGGCGGGTCAGCGACGGGTTCGGCGATGGGTTCGATCGGCGTTGGTTCAGCGACGGGTTCGGCGACGGGTTCGGCGACGGGTTCGATCGGCGGTGGTTCAGCGACGGGTTCGGGCGTGGGTGGTGGTTCGGGGAGTTCGACCGGGGCCGGCGTCACTGGGGTGACGGGCGCGGCGACCGGGGTCGCGGAGGCGGTTGTTGGGGCCGGGGTCGGGGCGCGGACGGCGAGCGCGACGACAGCCAGCGTGGCGCATAGACCGAGGCCGCCGAGCAGCGCGACGCGCCGCAGCGGGCGGGGCTGCAGCACGGTGGCCGGCGCTGGCGGGAGGGCGGGGGAGGAGGACTCGAGGGTGCGCGGCTCGCCGGTCTCGGGGCCCGGGCGAAACCCCGGGATGGCGATGAGCTCGGTCTCCGGGGCGTGGCGGAGCAGCTGTTGCAGGGCCTGCTCGAGCTCCTCCATGGTCTGGAAGCGGTCGGCGGGGCGCTTGGCGAGGCAGCGCAGGACCAGGGCGTCGAGCGCGGGGGGGATGTTCATCCACTCGGCGACGCTCGAGGGTGCCGGCGGCTCGGCCTCGACGTGGCTCATGGCGACCTGGATCGCCTCGCCGCGGAACACGAAGCGGCCGGTCAGCGCCTTGAACAGGAGGGCGCCGAACGAGTAGATGTCGGAGCGGCGGTCCATGGCCAGCGTCCGGATCTGCTCCGGGGACATGTAGTGCGGCGTGCCGAGCATGGTGCCGGTGCTGGTGAGCTCGGAGCCGTGCTCGGGGCGGACGATGCCGAAGTCGAGGAGCTTGACCACGACCTCGCCGTCGCGGCGGGCGAGGAAGATGTTGCCGGGCTTGAGGTCGCGGTGGATGAGCCCGGCGGCGTGGACCCCGGCGACGGCGCGGGCGATCTGCATGCCCCACTCACACACGGCTTGCCAGGGCACGGGTCGGGCCTTGCGGTCGCGCAGGCGGGCCTCGAGGTCCTCGCCCTCGAGCAGCTCCATGGCGAAGTAGACGGTGCCGGTGGGGTCGTCGCCGAACGAGTGGATCTCGACGATGTGACGGCTGCGCAGGCGGGCGATGGTCCGCGCCTCTCGCAGGAAGCGGTCGACGTTCTCGCGGTCGGCGGCCAGCTCGGGGCGCAGGACCTTGAGCGCGCAGGGGCGGCACAGGCGGAGCTCCTCGGCGGCGTAGACGTTGGCCATGCCGCCGCGACCGAGCAGGGCGTCGACCCGGAAGCGGCCCTCCACGATGGTTCCAACCAGCGCATCGGTGATGGCGTTGGGCGGCACGGCAGTGTCCGTTGTTACACCCACTGCGAGCAGGCTGGCAATGTGCGCGCTAGCGAACCGTGTATGCAGTGAGGTCTCTGTGGTAGCGTGGCGCCCGCTTGGATCCGCGTCGGCATGGACTCATGGGTGTTCGCCAGCCTGGCAGGGCGACGGGCTGGCTCGCGTGTGGTCTGGCGCTGGCGATCGCGGTGCCAGGACCCCAGGTGATGGCCGGCCGGACGAAGCCGGCGGCGCGCGACAAGGGGGCCGAGCTGCGCGGCTTCGAGGCCGGGTTCGCGGCGGGTCAGCAGCAGTTCGACCGCGGCGAGTTCCTCGAGGCGGCGCGCACCTGGGCCGCCGCGGCCGCGCTGCTGCCCGAGACCGCGGAGCACCGCAGCAACCGGGCGGCGATCCACGAGTACATGGCCGACGCCTATGAGCGTGCGCTCGCAGGCAGCGAAGATCCGGAGCTGCTGCGCGAGGGCCTGGCGCCGCTCGACCGCTACGCCGAGCAGCTGGCCGCGGCCGATCCTGCGGCGGCGTTGCCCGGGCCGGTGGTGACGGTCCGCGAGGATCTGCGGGCGCGGCTGGAGCGGCTAGAGGCCCCGCCACCGGTGGTGGAGCCGGAGCCGGTGGCGAAGCCGGAGCCTCCGCCTGCGAGGCCGCCGACGCGGCCGTGGAAGGGGCTGGCCGCGGGCGGCGGGGTGGCGCTCGCGGGCGGCGTTGCGATGCTGAGCCTGTTCGCGGTCGGCTTCACGCGGGCGCGCGCGCGGACGAAGGAGTTCGATGACCCGGCGCGCGGCTGCGCGTTGTCCGGGCCCGAGGGCGAGTGCGCCGAGATCTATTCCGCGGGCAAATCAGCCAACACGCTGGCCGTGGTCGGTCTGGTGACGGCGCCGCTGCTGGTCGGGGCGGGCGTGGCGATGCTGGTGCTGGCGACCCGCCGACGCGGCCAGGCCCAGGCGCTCACGCCCACGCTGGGTCGGGGCTTCGTCGGTGTATCGTGGGAGCGGCGCTTTTGAGTCGGGGGGCAAGTATGCGTGGGGTCGCTTCAATGGGGATTGCCTGGGGCGGCCTGCTGGTGGCCGGCTGCTTCTTCGACCCGCAGGGGTCGGTGTCGGTGACCGACACCGGCGGAGCGAGCTCGACGGGGGCCGCTGTCACGAGCGGCGTCGGTAGCACGAGCGATGCGACGCCGACGACCAGCGGGCTGACGAGCGCCACGAGCGGCGACGCCAGCGGGGATGCGAGCAGCGACGCGAGCAGCGACGCGAGCAGCGGCGCCCCGGCGGTCTGCGGCGACTCGCAGATCGATGCGGGCGAAGAATGCGACAACGGGGCGCTGAACAACGGGCAGAACGGATCGGTGTGTAAGGGCGACTGCAGGCTCAACGTCTGCGGCGACGGCTACCTGGCGGCGACCGAGAGCTGCGACGACGGCAACGACAATCCCGAGGACGGCTGCGACCAGTGCATGCTGGCGAGCTGCGGCGACGGCAAGGTCGGGCCGGGTGAGGAGTGCGATCTCGGTGGTGCGAATGGCGGCGCCGAGTGCAGCAAGCTGTGCAAGCTGCCGTTCTGCGGCGACGGGATGGCCGGTCCCGGCGAGGACTGCGACGAGGGCATCATGAACAGCGATGTCGGCAAGTGCACGTTGAAGTGCAAAGCGGCGGCCTGCGGCGACGGTCTGGTGTGGGCCGGGTTGGAGCAGTGCGACGACGGCAACAATGTGCCGGGCGACGGCTGCGAGGGCTGCATGACGGTCGTCTGCGGCGACGGCGTGATCATGGGCAGCGAGGAGTGTGACGACGGTAACGACCAGGTCGACGACACCTGCAACGCGAGCTGCAAGCGCGTCGCGTACTACATCTTCGCGACTTCACAGAGCTTCAACGGGAACCTGGGCGGTCTGGACGGCGCCGACACGAAGTGCACGGAGGCGGCGGCGAGCGCCAAGCTCCCGGGCAAGTACAAGGCGTGGCTCAGCGGCGACAAGATCAGCGCGGAGTCCCGACTGGAGCACTCCACGGTGCCGTACGTGCTCCCCAGCATGAAGGTCGTCGCGGTCGACTGGGGCGACCTCGTCGACGGGATCCTGACTCACGCGATCGACGTCAACGAGCTGAAGATGGCGATCTTCGGCGTGGGAGGGAACTGCGCCAAGGAGGCGCTCGTGTGGACCGGGACCGCGACCGGCGGCGGCGGCACGGGCTCAAATTGTAGCGACTGGCAGAGCTCGCAGAATCAGGCGACCGCCGGCAATCTCCACGAGATCGACAAGGACTGGACCCAGACCTGCCTCTTCAGCTGCAGCAACCCGGGCCGGCTCTACTGCGTCGAGCAGCCGTGACGCGGGTGGCCTCCTCACGTTGCTGTGATTGAGGTCCACCGGGGTTGAGCCAGCGCCCCGCGGCATGACGCGGCTGGTTGACGGTGCGTAGATTGTCGCCTGGGCGGGCGCGATTTCGTGGTACGAGGGCGAGGCCGCGTCTGCGGCGTGTTCCCCCCGAACGACAAGGAAGATCGATGTCTCGCATGCTCCGCTCGTATCTCGCAGTTGCGGTCCTCTGCTCCGCTGTCACCGCATGCGGCGGCGACACCAAGAAGGATGAGAAGAAGGTCGAGGCCAAGGCGCCCGCGAAGGCGGCCGAGCCCGAGAAGGCCGCGGCCAAGCCGGAGGAGCCCGCCAAGCCGGTCGCACCGGCCGCACCGGCCGCACCGGCCGCGCCGGTCGACCCGGCGACCTTCGTCGCTGCGGACCTGTCCGGGGTCGCGACGCTCGCGCCGTACACGATCAACGGCCCGCCCGGGGCCACGGTGACGCCGGACGAGGTCAGCTTCGGCAAGGACGCGCCGATGGGCGTGGTGATCGCAAAGGACGGCTTCAAGCTGCACGTGTGGCGCGGGACCATCGGCGGCGAGCGCTCGACCATGCCGATGCGTGGCCAGATGGAGGGCTTCAAGTACAGCGAGACCAAGAACGAGGGCGAGAAGGGGCTGCTCGAGTACGCGATCGAGAAGGACGGCAAGACCAGCGTCGGCTACATCCAGGCCAAGTTCAGCTCGCTCAAGGATGAGTCGGTGCTGTGCGGCAACGCTGATCCGGTGGCCGACGCGGCCGCGCTCGAGCCGTACAAGAAGGCCTGCGAGTCGCTGGCCGCGAAGAAGAAGTGAGCGTGATGACCTGTCCGTGAGGACAGGTCATCACGACAGATTACACTGCCGGGAAACGAACAGCGCCCCCCGGTCACGGGAGGCGCTGCGGGCGGGCCTGATTGGAGCCTGACGGGAGCCTGACGGGAGCCTGACGGGAGCCTGACGGGAGCCTGACGGGAGCTGTCCCCAGGGACAGTTCACAGGCTGTTCTTGACCCACGCCTCGATCTTGGCCCGGCTGCCGGGGTTGCCGACCAGCTTGTCGACGACCTTGCCGCCCTTGAAGACGAGCAGGGTGGGGAGGCTCTGGATGCCGTAGGTGACGGCGGTCTTCTGGTTGTTGTCGACGTCGACCTTGACGATGCGGAGCTTGCCGTCCATCGCGTCGGCGATGGCGTCGAGGTGGGGCGCCATCGCGCGGCAGGGGCCGCACCAGGTGGCCCAGAAGTCGACCACGACGGGGGTAGACGACTCGAGGACGTCCGTGGTGAAGCTGCTGTCCGAGGAGTTCGTGATCAGTTTGGATGCCATGGTGGGTTCCTGCCGTGAGTTCGCGGGCCGCGGGTCCCGGCGCAGCTCGCTCGGGGTCGCGGTGGCAGGCCATGATGGGTCGCGAGGTCTTGCGGCGCAAGGGTTGTCGGCGAGGCCCGGCCGGGACTACCCTCTTGCTTGATATGCCGCGGATCTTCGTCGCCCAGACCCTCGCAGACTCCTGGCTGGCCGCTGGCCGCGTCGCGCTCGAACGCGACCTGCTGCGCCTCTCGCCGGTCGGCGGGACCGCCACCGACCTCTTCATCAACCCGGCGGTGTTCTTCGAGCGGATCGACGGCAGCGAGTCGGACGTGAACGACGTCGTCGGCCGGGTGAAGACGGCGCAGGAGCTGGCGCAGATGGGCGCCGACCACTACGAGTCGTCGGTGGTGATGGGCGACTACGCGTACACGGTGGTGCCGGGGTACCTGGCGATCCCGGTCGACGCCAAGGGGGCGGAGCTCAAGCTCGACGGCCCGGCGTGGGGTCGGCTCGTCGGTCAGATCGAGTCGCTCGGGGCGTAGCATGCACCTGCTGTTCATCCTCGCCGCGCTGACCTACGGCGCGGCGTCGTTCGCCTACGGGCTCGACCCGGACGCGCCCGACAGCGCCAGTCGCTCGCAGGTGGCGCGGCAGACCACGGCGCGGCAGCGGCGGGCGCTGGCGCTGCTGGTCTTCGCGGTGCTGCTGCACTTCTGCACGATCGGCGCGCAGTGTGTCCGCGGTGAGCACCCGTTCGAGTCGGTGTTCCTGGCGACCAGCCTCGGCGCGTTGATCACGGTGATCGGCTACTGCGCGCTGACCCTGGCGCGGCCGGTGCACGCGCTCGGCGGGGTGGTGGCGGCGGTCGGTCTGCTCGGGCTCGCGGTCGGGGTGATGTTCGGGGCGACCAGCGTGCACGACCCGCTGCCGGCGCCGGTGCAGAGCCTGGCGACGGCGCACGTCGGCCTGGCCACCGCGGGGCTGGCCGGCTTCACGCTGGCGGCGGCGGTGGCGGGGCTCTACCTGGTGGCGGAGCGGCGGCTGCGGCTGCGGCAGTGGAAGCCGCGGCCGGGCGCGATGTCCCTCGCCGGGCTCGAGCGGCTGCACTACCAGATCGTGCTGCTGGTGACGCCGGTGTTCACGCTGGCGATCGTCACCGGGGTGCTGTGGACCCTGCGGGCCGGTGGGATCAGCAGCATGGGGGCGCGCTGGGTCGAGATCTTGATGGCGGTCGCGGCCTGGCTGGCCAGCGTCGGCGTGCTGGTGCTGCGGGTCGGCTTCGGCCTGCGCGGGCGACGGATGGCGGCGCTGACCCTGCTGGCCTTCGTGCTCACGCTGCTGGTGATCGTCTGGTACGGGGTGCGCTCATGACCGACTTGCTGGCGGTCGGGCTCAACCACAAGACCGCACCCGTCGAGCTGCGCGAGCGCCTGGCCTTCGGGACAGATGACCTGCGGGCCGCGATCGCGGCCTTGCGCGCGCGCGCCGGGCTCGCGGAGCTGATGCTGGTGTCGACCTGCAACCGCGTCGAGGTCTACGCGGCGGGGCCCTCGTGGGCCCGCGGGGCCGAGCAGGTGCTGCAGGCGCTGGCCGAGCTGCGCGGGGTCTCGCTGGCGGAGCTGCAGGCGCACACCTTCGTGCGCGGCGACCAGGACGCGGCGAGCCACATCTTCCGCGTCGCCGCCAGCCTCGAGAGCATGGTGGTCGGCGAGCCGCAGATCCTCGGCCAGGTCAAGGAGGCCTTCGAGCTGGCGCAGCGCGAGGGCAGCGTCGGCGGCCTGCTCGAGCGCTGCATGAGCTCGGCGTTCCGCGCGGCCAAGCGGGTGCGCAGCGAGACGGAGATCGCCCGCGGGGCGGCGAGCGTGCCGTCGGTCGCGGTCGACCTGGCGCGTAGCATCTTCGGCGAGCTGCGCGGCTGCGGGGCGCTGCTGGTCGGCGCCGGCGAGATGGCGCAGCAGGCCGGGCAACACCTCAAGGCCGGCGGGGTCGCGGAGCTCACGGTAGTCAACCGCAGCGAGCCGCGCGGGCAGGCCCTGGCCGCCGAGATCGGGGGTCGCTACGCGCCGTGGGATCAGCTCGAGACGGAGCTGCGCCGCGCCGACATCGTCGTCACCAGCACCGGCTCGCAGCTGCCGGTGATCGGCCGCGAGCTGCTCAAGCGGGTGATGAAGGCGCGGCGTGGGGCGCCGGTGTTCCTGGTCGACATCGCCGTGCCGCGCGACGTGGACCCCGAGGTGACGCGCCTGGAGCAGGTGTTCCTCTACAACATCGACGACCTGCAGGGCATCGTCCACGACAACCTGCGCAGCCGCAGCGCCGAGGCCGAGCGGGCCGGAGTGCTGGTGGCCGAGGAGGTCGCCGAGTTCGTCCGCTGGCAGCGCTCGCGTGGGGTGGGGCCGCTGCTCAAGGCGCTGCAGGATCACGGCCGGGCGGTGGTGGAGGGTGAGCTGGCGCGCCAGCGCGGCAAGCTGCAGGGCCTCACGCCGGAGCAGACGCGGGCGGTCGAGACGCTCGCCAGCGGCATCGTACAGAAGTTGCTGCACCGACCGATGACCACGCTGCGCCAGTCGGCGGCCGGGGGCGAGGGCCAGGCGGAGGTCCACGATCTGGCGAGCGCCGTGCAGGCGCTGTTCGGGCTCGCGGCCGGTGAGGCCGCGGTGGAAGCCGCGGCCCTGGCCGAGCCCGAGGTGGTGCCGGCCAAGCTCGGGACATGACCCAAAGGACAGATCGAAGCACATGCCATTGTCGACCGCGACGACCGCGGCGCCCCGCGCAGCTCGGGACATGACCCAAAGGACAGATCGAAGGACATGCCATTGTCGACCGCAGCCCCACGCCTGGACACCACGATCAAGATCGGCACCCGCGGATCCGAGCTGGCGCTGTGGCAGGCGCACCACGTGCGTGACGAGCTGCGCCGCCACTGGGGCGCGCGCCTGGTCGTCGAGCTGGTGCTGATCGCCACCGAGGGCGACCGCATCCTCGACCGACCGCTGAACCAGATCGGCGGCAAGGGGCTGTTCGTCAACGCGATCGAGGAGCAGCTGGTGGCCGGCGCGGTGGACCTCGCGGTCCACAGCATGAAGGACCTGCCGGGGCACCTCGCGCCCGGGCTCGCGGTGGTGTGCACGCCGCCGCGCGAGGACCCGCGCGACGCGCTGGTGCTGGGACCCGCGCTGCGGGCGACGCTCGGGAAGGGGGTGACCCTGGCCGATCTTCCGCCAGGCGCGGTGCTCGGGACGACGAGCCTGCGGCGCACGGCGCTGGCCCGGCGGCAAAACCCCGGGCTGGTGGTGAAGTCGCTGCGCGGCAACGTGCCGACGCGGCTGCGCAAGCTGGCGGCCGGCGAGTACGACGCGATCCTGTTGGCCGCGGCGGGCCTGCTGCGCCTCGGCCTCGGCGACGAGATCGACGCGCGCCTCGACCCCGAGAGCTTCTGCCCGGCGGCGTGTCAGGGGATCCTCGCGCTCGAGTGTCGTGGCGACGACGCCAACATCCGTGCCCTCGTCGCCCCGCTCGGCGACGCCGACGCCTGGGTGATGGCGAGCGCCGAGCGGGCCTTCCTCGCCCGCCTCGACGGCGGCTGTCAGGTGCCGATGGGCTGCCACGCGAGCTTGCAGGCCGACGATCGCCTGCACCTGCGCGGGGTGGTGGCCGACCCCGCGGGTCGGCCCGTGTTCACGGCGACCCGCGAGGGCCCGCGCGCCGAGGCGGCCGAGCTCGGCCGCGGGCTGGCGGAGCTGCTGCTGCAGCTCGGGGCCGACGAGGTGCTCGCCGCTCACCGTACGCGCGAGTGATTGCGACGCCGGCATGTCCGCGAGGACAACCTGTCCTTGGGGACAGTTCGGCATGTCCGCGAGGACAGCCCAATCAGGGCTTGGGGGGCGCCGCTGCGGGCTCGCTCGCGGGCGGGGCGGGCTCGGTCGGCTGCGGGCTCATCAGCCTGCGCTTCGGCCTGGTCAGCGGGCTCAACGGCTCCGCTGCGGAGGGCTCGGGCGCCAGGGTCGTCTCGGCCTCCACCGGCGCGATCACGGACGCATCCGGCTCTGGCTCTGACTCTGACTCGGCCTCGGGCAGCGGTGGCGGGCGCACCGGGGCGACGTAGGGTGGCGGCACGACGGGGAAGGTCTTGCTGGCGGCGCCGAGGACTTGCTCGAGGATCAGCGGCTCGCCGCTGCTGCGACGCGCGCGCAGGACGACCACGCTGCGCTGATCTTCCTGCAACTTCGGCAGCGCGGAGACGCGGTTGCGGATCCCCGGGCGCAGGCGGACCTTGGCGGTGATCGTACGCTCGCCCTCGGCGGTCTGGGTGAACACCAGCAGCTCGGGTTCCTTCAGGTCGGCCGCGACGGCGAGGTCGAGGGTGCCGGCGGCGGCGTCGTAGACGAGCTCGGGCCAGCTCGGCCACATCCAGTCGATCAGCGAGCGGGTCGCCGCGACGGCGCGCGGGGCCAGCTGCGAGAACTGCTCGCGGTACACGGCCTCGTCGATGAAGGCGCGCACGCGGCCGAGCTCGTCGGTGTCGAAGGCGGCGAGCGGGCGACCGGTGACGGTCTTGATGTAGCCGCGAGTCGCCGGCCACGGGCTGAGCGTGGCGCCCGTGATCTCGAGCGGGTCGAGGTCGGCCTCGGCGAGCAGCAGCGCGGCGGCCTCGGCGGGGCTCTGCTCGGGTTCGAGGAAGCGGGGCGCGGGGACGCTGTGCTCGGACAGGAAGCGGCGCCCGGTGAACACGGCGAGGCCCTCGTAGGTGGCGTCGCCCAGGAAGTGTTGGCGCAGGCCGCTCGCGAGGGCGACGCCGCGGCCCTCGGCGATCGCCTCGGCCGCCTGCCGGCCGGGCAGGGCGTGGCGGCCGAAGGACAGGCGGGCGAGCTCGGTGAACAGCAGGCCGCGGTCGCCGGGGACGTCGCTGAGGGGGGTGAAGAAGGCGGTGACGTCGCCGCGGGCGTGGGCCGGGACGGACATGTCCTGAAGGACATGTAGCAGCGCGCCGAGGCCGATCAGCGCCATCGCCAGGTGGTGGTCGCGGGCGCGCGGGTCAGGGTGGGTGGAGGCCAGCTCGAGGTGAGCGAAGGTCCGCGGCGGGGCGAGCGGGTCGGCGCCGTCGTCGAGCCACGCGATCGCCGAGGGGCCGGTGCCGGCGAAGCTGCTGCCGGTGATGTAGCCGGCCAGCGGGGCGCCGTTGTGGCGAAACTGGCGCGAGCGCAGGAGCAGCGGGTGCAGCTGCGGATCGGCGAAGCGCGGGCTCTGCGGATCGTCGCGGTCGACGAAGTGGTGCACGGCCCGCGCCGAGGGCACCAGCTCGGCGATCACGCCGAACTGCAGCCAGTGCAGCGCCGGCATCTCCCACAGGTCGCCGTCGACGCAGAACAGCTGGGTGGCCGGCGGCGCCTTCGGGCCCGGGCAGGCCCCCGGACCGCCGAGCGGCAGCACGCCGGCGCCGCTCGGGGCCTGCTTGAGCGCGGCGCCGAGGAAGCGCCGCTCGCCCGGGGACAGCCGCGCTGGGTCGACCCGCAGCGGCGAGAACAGGCCGCGCTGCAGCTCGCTGCCGGCCATCCAGCGCAGGTGCAGCGCGCTCTCGAGGACGGCGCGGTCGACCATGCCGATGTGGGTGGTCGCGGGGTCCCAGGCCACCGCGGTGCGCGGGGCGACGAGGCCGAGGCCGAGGCCGAGCGCGAGCGCGAGGCGGGCGCGCAGGGGGCTGGCCGAAGGGACAGGTCGGCTGGCCGAAGGGACAGGTGGCGGCAAAGGAGCGGGGCTGGCCGGAGGGACAGGTCGCGTCACGGGGCGCCTCGCTTGGCAGGTTTGGCCGCAGGCGGGCCGCTGGCGGGGGAGGTGGGGGCCGCGGCCGAGCCCGAGCCAGAGCCATTCGAGCCCGAGCCAATCGAGCCCGAGCCACGACCGTTCATGGGCGGCGCCGCGGGGGTGCCGATCTGGGGCGCGAGCGCCTCGCCGGGCTTGGCCGGCGCGGGCTTGGGGGCGGGCTTGGGGGCGGTGATGTTGCGCAGGCGCTCGAGGTTGCGGTGGAGGGTCTTGGCGAGGATGATCGCGGTCTCGAGGTCGACGCACTGCTGGTCGCCGCAGCTGAGCAGGACGCCGATCTTCGCCTCGCGGTCGACGAAGGCGACGGCGTGCACGCCCTCGGCGGAGAGCAGCCAGGTCTCCGGCGTGATCTCGGCGCTCGGCTTGACGCCGCCCATGGTCTCCTGGATCGTGCTGATGACCGGCTCGAGGCCGCCAGGTGGGTCTCGCCACACGCGGTAGGCGATGTCCCACGGCTCCTCGCGGCCCTCGGCGCGCAGGTGGACGCCGTGATAGAAATCGGTGCGGGCGAGGTCTGGCAGGTCCTCCTGCAAGAAGGCGTCGGCGTAGTGGGTGCGCGTGCGGACCTCGTCGGGCGTGAGCACGGCCGAGGCGTCGAGCCACTCGGGCTCACGCGGTGCGCTCGGGACCGCGGTGCTCGGGCCCTCCGGCGTCGGACCGCCGGCGCCACCTTGCTGACGGAACAGGTCGAGGTTGGCGAGCTCCTCCTCCCACTGCATCGTCTTGCGCAGCACCTTCGGGCTGGCGAGGAACAGCAGGTGCTCGGCGTGCGAGTCGTTCTCTCGCCACTTGCGCAGCTCGACCTTGTTGTGGCGCACGCTGAAGTCGGGCCGCGTGCCACCCTCGAGCCGGGCGTCCGAGCGGTAGCCGAGGTAGCCGCGCTTGTAGACGACGAGGTGGAAGGACACGAGGCGCAGCGCCGAGGCGCGGACGGCCAGCTTGGCGGGGAGGATCCGGTAGCGGCCGGCGGCGTCCGTGCTGGTGACGTACGTTTCCGAGCCGTGGGGGCCGATGAAGCCGTCGCCGCGGTCGTAGGCCCACACGCCGACCACCACGGCCTCGGCCACGGGCTCTCCGGTGGACACGTCGACGACCTGGCCGTCGAAGGGGCCGATCAGGTTGGCGTCGGTCACCTGGTCGCGGGCGCCGACGAAGGTGGCAGGCCGCACCAGCGGGGCGCAGCCGACCAGCAGAAGCAGGGCCAGGGCGAGGCGGGCGTGTGCGGGAGGGGCGCTCAATTGACGTCGCGCAGCGCGGCCGATAGGCTTCGGAGGCCGGTGCGAGCGCGGGTCTATCCCACGCGCTGCAACGTGGCAAGCCTTTCTCCGAGGATCTGCAGGGACGCCCAGGCTAGCTGATGTCGGAATGGATCCCCTGTCCCGCGTGTGGCAGTGAGAGCGGCCCGGAGGCTTCGGCCTGCGTTGTCTGTGGCTATCGCCTCGACGACCCGAAACGCGATCCGGGCCCTGGCAAGTGCGCCCGCTGCGGCTCGGCCCTCGGTGAGGCCTTCGAGTTCTGCCAGATCTGCGGCCTCGGCGTGCACTCGCGGCTGCCACGGCCGCAGACCGAGAGCCTGCGCCTGGTCCCGCCGCGCCCGCGGGGCAAGGCCAAGAAGACGCCGACGGTCCCGCCGCCGCCGAGCCCCGAGGTGGTTGGTTTCAGTCCTGGCTTGCGCCCTGGGTCGAGCGCCGAGGATGGGGCGAGTGCTGCGAGTGCTGCGAGCGCTGGCGCTGCGCCGGGCGCCCCGCTGTCGCGCGAGTGGTCGCCGCCGGTCGCACCGCTGCCGGCGCTGGTCAGCGTGGCGCCGGGGGTGGTCGGTGCGAGCCCGATGCCGCGGCGCGCACCGGGGGCCAACAAGCTGCGGCTGGTGGTCGTGCAGCGCGACGGCTCGGAGGGCGAGGTCATCCCGCTGGGCGACACGCCGCTGTTCATCGGCCGCTGGCAGGGCGACCTGCGCTTCCCGGCCGATGAGTTCCTCGGGCCGAGCCACGCGCGCGTCGATCCGCAGGCGAAGGGCGTGCTGGTCGCGGACCTCGGGACGCGCAACGGCGTGTTTGTCCGGATCTCGCGACCCGAGCCGGTCTTCCCGGGCGATCTGTTCCTGCTCGGGCACCAGCTGCTGCGGCTCGAGAACATCCCCGAGGCGGGGCGCGAAGGGGCGCCCGCGGCCGACGGCGTCCGCGGCTTCGGCACCCCGCTGCAGCCGGCCTGGGGCCGCCTGGTGCTGCTCGGGCCCGGCGGCGTCGAGGCCGAGAGCCACTACCTGCGCCACCCGCAGGTGGTGTTCGGGCGCGAGCTCGGCGACATCGTGTTCCCGGCGGACCCCTTCGTCAGCTGGCAGCACGCGCAGATCACGATGGAGGCGAGTGGGCCCGATACGCCCGTGAGCGTGACCCTCACCGACCTGCGCTCGGCCAACGGCACCTACCTCCGCGCCCGCGGTGATGTCATCCTCGACCCCGGCGACATGTTCCGCGTCGGCGACCAGATCTTTCGCGTGAGGATGCACTGACCGTGGCTCAGGTCGAGGTGTTCGCGCGGACCGAGGTTGGTTGCGTGCGCAAGCGTAACGAGGACCACTTCGTGGTCGCCAACCTCGCGAGCCGCGAGCAAGGCCTGAAGCCCGGCGCCCGCGTCCAGCCGCTGGGCATGGGCGGCACCTTGATCGCCGTGTGCGACGGCATGGGCGGGGCGGCGGCCGGGGACCTCGCCTCGAGCATCGCCGGCGACACGCTGGTCGAGCTGCTGCAGGCCCGCAGCCCCTTCGCCGACATGGAGGCCGCGCAGAAGGCGATGCTCGCGGCCGTCACCGCGGTCAACAACGCGATCCGCGGGGCGGCGGCCGGCGACCCGACCCGCCACGGCATGGGCACCACCATGACCGCCGTGCTCGCGCTCGGCGGCGAGCTGCTCATCGGTCACGTCGGCGACTCGCGGGCCTATCTTCGCCGCGGGCGCGCGCTGACCCAGCTGACCACCGATCACAGCATCGTCGGCCAGCTGATCGCGGCCGGTCGCCTGCAGCCGGAGCAGGCCCGCAGCTACGAGCACCGCAACGTGCTGCTGCAGGCGCTGGGGGTCCAGCCGCGGGTCGGGCCGGAGCTCATCCAGGCCCAGCTGCGCGCCGGCGACGTGCTGCTGCTGTGCAGCGACGGGCTCACCGGGCCGCTCACCGACGAGGCGATCCTGGCGCTGATGCTGCGCTACCAGGATCCGCTGCGCTGCTGCCGGGCGCTCACCGAAGCCGCCTGCGCCGCGGGCGGCCCCGACAACGTCACCGTGGCGATCGCCCGCTTCTCCGGCGACGGCCTCGAGCTGCCGCAGGGGCGCGAAGAGGTCGCGCTGCAGCGGGTCCAGCACGCGATATGAACGGCATGGGCGACGGATCGCGGGTCGTGCTCGTGACCGGGGGCGCCGGCTTCATCGGCTCGCACGTGGTCGACCTGCTGCTGGCCCGCGGCTGCCGGGTGATCGTCGTCGATGACCTCAGCCACGGCCGGCGCGAGAACCTGGTGGCGCACCAGGACGACCCGCGCCTGCAGCTGGTGGTGGTCGACCTGCGCGACGACTTCGCGGCCGCGCTCGCCGGTCTGCCGCGGCCCGACGCGGTGCTGCACCTCGCGGCCCAGGTGTCGGTGCCACGCTCGCTGCGGGATCCGGTGGTCGACCTCGACATCAACCTCCGCGCCACCGTCCGCCTGCTGCAGTGGGCGGCGGCCGCCGGGGTCCGGCGCCTGGTGCTGGCCTCGTCGGCGGCGGTCTACGGCGACCCGGCGCGCATGCCTGTCTCCGAGGACATGTGCGATCGGCCAGCCGCGCCCTACGGCGCGAGCAAGCGGGCGGCCGAGCTCTACCTGGCCTGCCTCGGCCCGGCGCTCGGGGTCGAGACGGTCGCGCTGCGCCTGTTCAACGTCTACGGGCCGCGCCAGGACCCGGGCAGCCCGTACAGCGGGGTGGTCTCGCTGTTCATGGCCCGGGCCCTCGGCGGCGAGCCGCTGACGGTGCAGGGCGACGGCGCGCAGACGCGGGACTTCGTGTACGTCGGCGACGTCGCCCGCGCCTTCGCGGCGGCGATGGACACGCCCGGGGTCGACGGTCTCATCGCCAACATCGGCAGCGAGCGGGCCACGACGATCGCGGAGCTGGCCGCGGCGATCGTCGCGGCGACCGGCGGCCGGAGCCCGATCGTTCACGCGCCGGCGCGCGCGGGGGACATCGTCCGCTCGCTCGCCGATGCGTCGCGGGCCCGCGTGGCGCTGGGCTGGCATGCGGAGCTGTCGCTCGCCGAGGGGCTCGCGCGCACGCTCGCGTGGCTGGGCTAGGCCTCGCGCGCTCGTGGGGGTCTGCTCAGGGTCCCGACCGAGCCCCGAGCAGGTCCCGATCAGGTGACCGATCGACCGAGCCGCGCGCAGTGGCCGAGGTGGGCCTTGAGGTACTTGCTCGGCAGCTCGCGCGCCAGCTGGCCCGAGAGGCCAGCCGAGACGCTGACCAGGCGATCGAGGTCGACGCCGGTCTGCACGCCCATGCCGTGCAGCATGTACACGACGTCCTCGGTGGCGACGTTGCCCGACGCGCCCGGCGCGTAGGGACAGCCGCCGAGGCCGCCGACGGCGGAGTCGACGGTGCGCACGCCGAGCTGCAGGGCGACCGTGATGTTGGCGAGCGCGGTGCCGCGGGTGTCGTGGAAGTGGACCGCGAGCTGCTCCAGGCCGATGCCGGCGGCCAGCAGGCCATCGAGGATGTACTCGACCTGGCGCGGCGTGCCGACGCCGATGGTATCGCCGAGGCTGATCTCGTAGACGCCCATCTCGAGCAGGCCGCTGGCGACCCGGACCACGCTGTCGAGCGAGATGCTGCCCTCGTACGGGCAGCCGTAGACGGTGCTCACGTAGCCGCGCACGCTCATGCCGCGCGCGCGGGCCTCGTGGACGACCTCGCGGTAGGTGGCCAGCGCCTCCTCGGTGCTCTTGTTGATGTTCTTGCGGTTGTGCGTCTGCGAGGCGGCCATGAACACCGCGATCTCCTGCATGCCGGCGCGGGTGGCCGAGTCGAGGCCGCGGAGGTTCGGGACCAGGGCGCTGTAGCTGACGCCGGGCTTGCGGCGCACGCGGGCGGCGACCTCCATGTGGTCGGCGAGCGCGGGGATCCAGCGCGGGTTGACGAAGCTGGTCAGCTCGATGCGCTTGATGCCGGCGTCGACCAGGCCCTCGATGAGCTCGACCTTCTTCTCGACCGGGAGGATGGTCGACTCGTTCTGCAGGCCGTCGCGCGGGCCGACCTCGAAGATCGAGACCTCCGCCGGCAGCGCGGCGAACAGCCCCGGTGCGCGGGCCGGCGCGGCACCCGGCGTGCAGCCCGGCGTGCAGGGAGTCGGCTCGGTGGGGGTCGCGTCAGTCACGGCGTTTCGCAGGGTCAGGCCGCGCCAGGGACACGCGGTCGGTGGTGCGAGTGTACGCGATCCCCCCCAGCCGCCCGACGGCCGCCAGGCGACCCGGGTCGATCGCGGTCAAGCGTCCGCGGGCGTCGCGTTGCAGCAGATCGGCCGCGACCGCGAAATGCACGACCTCGGCCAGCACAAGCGTGGCAGAGGGCTTTCCGGGGGTGCTCGCCCCCAGGCCCACCCCCAAGGGAATCGCCTGCGTGAGACGACACTCGAGATGGGCCAAGGCCCCGGCCACGCGCGGCGGGCCGACGACGCTCGCGGGCTCGGCGGGCACGTCGGCGAACTCCCACTCGGACTCGCCAGGCGCGAGCGCGGCGGAGGTGGCGTTCATCGCCGCGAGCCACGGCTCGCTGACGTGCGAGACCACGAACTCCCGGCGCTCGAGGATGTTGGCGAGGGTGTCCTTCATGCGCCCGTCGGGGTGCCAGGCGATGCTGATGACGATCATCGGCGGCTGCGAGCAGACCGCCTGGTAGTAGCTGAAGGGCGCGAGGTTTCGCCGCCCCTGGCCGTCCTCGCTCGAGACCCAGGCGATCGGACGCGGGGCCACGAGGTCGGTCATCAGCCGGTAGACCTCGGCGGTGGCCAGAGCGGTCGGCGAGATTTCTGCGAGCGTGAGCGTGTCCCTGCTCTACCAGAATCTCGCGGCGCTTTCCCAGCGGCGCTGGCTCACACCTGTCCGCGGGGACAGCTTGCGCGTGCGCGTCGTCGCAGGCCGAGCAGGACGAGCAGCAGCAGGGCGTCGGCGGGGCGGGGCGGGGCGTGGCTGCAAGCGCAGCCCGCCGCGTCGTCCTGGCCGTAGCCGTCGGGCAGGGCGGGCTGCGGGAAGCCTGGGAAGCTGTCCCCGGTCGGGGTGCTGTCGGCCTCGCCGGCTTCGCTGCCGGTCGCGCCCGGATTGGCGGTGGGATCGGCGGTGGGATCAGTGCTCGAGCCCGGGAGGGTGGGGTCGCTGGGATCGGCGGTCGGGTCGGTGGTGGGGTTGGTGGGATCGGTGGTGGGACCAGTCGGATCGCCAGTCGGATCGCCAGTCGGATCGCCAGTCGGATCGCCAGTCGTGCCGCCGGTCGGGTCGGGGGCGTCGACCGGGTCGAGGGCGATCACCAGGCGCGCGCCCGGGTACACCGCGAGGTCGATGTCCTCGCTGGCCAGTTCGTAGAGGTCGGGGGCGAAGGCGTCGATCGTGTGCCCGCCGACCGTGGCGTTGAAGCTGAAGCTGCCGTCGGCGGCGGCGATCGTCATGCCGCCGCCGTCGATCTGCACGCTCGCGCCGGCGGCCGCCATGGCTGTGTCGGGGCACAGCGCGGACCAGTGGGCGGCGACGATGTAGCCGTCCGCGTCGAGGCCGCTCATGCCGGCGCAGGGGCCCTCGCCGGCGGGCATGAACAGGCGGTGGTGGCCGTCGATGTCGCGGCGCGCGTGCCAGTAGTCGAGCTTGGTGCCGCCGGGCACCTGACACTGCGCGCCGGGATCGTCGGCCAGCGCGGTGGCCTGGATCTGGGTCGCCTGGGTGGCGGTGATCGTGCACGGCTTGCTGCGGTCGACCGCGACGCCGCGGATCTCGGTGGGCGGCACGACCTCCTTGATCAGCGCCATATAAAGATCCCAGTTCCAGCCGGCGCCCGGGTCGGTGTGGGTTTGATTCGGCAGCTCGACGTGGCCGAGGATGTGCGCGCGCTCGATCGGGATGCTGTGCTGGATCGTCAACCAGCGCGCGAGCCGGGCCGAGGAGCTGTAGGTCGCCCACGTGTACCACTTGCCTGGATCCTCGACAAAGCCCTCGTGCTCGATGCCCAGCGCGTACTTGTTCGAGCTGCCGACGTGGTAGGCCCGATCCTTGTCGAGCACCATCTGCGTGACCTCGCCGTCGACCGAGCGCATCACGTAGTGGGCCGAGACCACCGCCGCCGGGTTCTGGAACCACGAGATGGTGCCGTTGTACGAGCCCTGCTGGGTGTGCACGACGACGTAGTCGTAGCTGACGATGCCGTTGGCGAGGAAGTTGCCCGGGTTCGCCGGCACGAAGGCGACGGCCAGCGGGTACTCCGGCGCGATGTAGAAGGGCGGCGGCTCGGGCACGGCGAACTCGTCCCAGTGCGGCGGACGGACGTGGTGGTCCTCGCCGTCGGGCACGCCCCACTGCGCCGGGCCAGGCGGCGGTTCGGCGCGCAGCGTCGGCGAGGTCGCCAGGGCCGCGAGCGACAGGGCAGGGACGAGACCGCGTGGTCTCCGGGGTCGCAGCGTGCGAGGTACACCGGCCATGGCCGCACGATATCCCGCGGGCAGAGGCCACGCAACGACGCGGCGAGCACAGTAGCGTCGCTATAGCAGCTTCGCTACAGCAACTTTTCCAGGCGTCCGCGATCGAAGCCGACCATGAGCTCGCCGCGGACGTCGATGATCGGCACGCTGCCGGTCTTGACGCCCTTCTTCTCGGCCTTGGCGCGCATCTCGGCGGCGGCGGCCGGGTCCTTCTCGATGTCCTTGGCGACGTACTTCACGCCCTTGCGATCGAGGTAGGCGGTGAGCTGCTTGCAGACGCCGCACCAGTCGGTCTTGTAGACGACCACGTCGCCGCCCGCGGGCGCGGCCGGGGGCGGCTCGAGCCCTGGCGGCAGCTCGGGCAGACCCTCGACCTTGCTCGAGCGACCTGTCCCAAGGGCCAGCTCCTCGAACAAGCCGCGCTCGACGGTGCTGAGCTGCCAGCCGCCCTCGGCCGCGGGCGTGCGCAGGTTGGCGACCCACACGCGGCCGGCCGGCGGCTCGGGGCCCTGCAGCAGCGTGACGCGGACCAGGCCGCGGGCCTCCTCGGGGACCTCGGTCGGCTTGTTGGTGTCGGCGAACTGGCCGCGCTCACCGGCGAAGGTGAGCACCACGTCGGCGGGCTCGGCGGGCAAGATCGGCGCTGCGACCTCGGATTCATCGGACTTGGCGCCGCCGGCGGGCGTGGCCGGGCGATCGGGCGCCGGCGGCTTCTCGGGCGCACAACCCCAGTGCGGGGCCGTCAGCACGGCCAGCAGCGCAAGCAGCAAACACAGGGCGGTCGGTCGGGTTCGTCTCATCGCGGGCGAGGGAGTATAACCGCCGGACCGCGATGGCGCGATTCGCCCCTGGCCCCGAGGGCCGCAGCCTCCTGTCCGTATTTCGGGCCGTGCTGGCGCTCGTGCTGACGCTGACCGTGCTGACGGCGATCCTCTACACGGGCTACCTCACCTACACGGACCTGTCGCCCGCGGACGTGCGCGCGCCCGAGGCCACGCCCGAGGTCGACCGCAGCGGCCGGCGCGTGACCTACGGCCGCTCCTCGCTGACCCGCGAGCGGCAGCTGTGGCTGCTCCACCTCGAGGGCTCGCCCGAGGAGATCGGCGACGCCCACGGCAACCTCGGCTCGCGCCTGTTCGCCAACCTCGACGAGCACGTGTCAGAGCGGCTCGGTCAGCGCTACGGCGCGTGGCTCGAGAGCTGGGGCGCCACCATGGTCATGCGCTGGGACTTTCGCGACGCCGACGACGCGCTGCCAGACGCGGCCCGGCGCGAGCTCGCGGCGCTGGCCCAGGCGATGCCCGAGGCCGCGGGTGGGCGCCTCGGCAGCTATCACCGCCTGTTCCTCCACCAGAACTTCGTCGAGCTCAGCCGTCGCCTCGACGACGTCGTGCTCGAGGGCAGCATGTTCGCCAGCTCGCCGCGGGCCAAGGGCGGTGGCGCTGGTGGCGAGCGCGGCAACCTGATCGTCGGTCGCAACTTCTTCATCGACCTCGGCCCCGAGGTCGAGCCCGACCGCCTCGTTACCTTCTGCTACCCGGACGGCAAGTACCCGTTCGTGTCGGTCGGCTGGGCCGGCCTGCTCGGCGTGGTCACCGGGGTCAACGCGCGGGGCATCGTCGTCGCGTTGAACCCGACCCGCACCGACGACCCGCTCGAGACCGGCGCCCCGCTGCCGCTGGTGCTGCGCCAGGTGCTCGAGGAGGCCGACACCCTCGAGCAGGCGCTCGAGATCCTGCAGGCCGCCGACCTGCGCACCTCGGGCGCGGTGCTGGTCGGCGACGGCCGTCAGCGCAAGTCGGCGATCGTCGAGCTGGCCCCGCGCGACAAGGACGAGCGCAAGCCGCGAGGCGACGACGCGCCGACGATCTGGGCCACCAACCACCTGCTGCGCGAGCCCTTCGAGCGCGACGCGCAGAACGACCGCATCCGCCGCTACACCTCGTCAGGCTACCGCTATGAGCGCCTCGGCGAGCTGCTGGCGGAGGCCGCCCCGGTCGACACCAGCGGCCTGGACCCGGGCGCGGCCCGGGCGGTGGCGATCCTCCGCGACCGTCGCGGCGTCGGCGGCGAGGAGCTCGGCCTCGGCAACCGCAACGCGATCGACAACCTCCACCTCACCCACTCGGTGGTGGTCGACGCGACCGCGATGGTGATGTGGGTCGCCGAGGGTCCGAGCGCGCTCGGCCGCTTCCGGGCGATCGACCTCCGCCACGCGCTCACACGCGAGGGCGCGCGCCCGGCCCCGCTCGACGACTTCCCGGCCGACCGCCTGCTGCACAGCGAGGAGTACGGCGACTACAAGGTGGCGCTCGCGGCGATCGAGCACGCGCGCCTGCTGCTGGCCGCCGGCCTGCCGCGCAAGGCGTTGGTCGACGCCAAGGTGGCCCTGGCGCTCGCGCCCGACGTCGGCGACCTGCACCGCCTGCTCGGCGACATCGAGCGCGAGCTCGGCGACCTCGCCGCGGCGCGCACCCACTACGAGCGCTACCTCGAGCTGGTGCCCGGCCGCCTGCGCGACCAGGAGCGCGTGCGCGGGCTGCTCGAGGAGCTCGGCCAGTAGGCGGCCAACGACTCACGGGGGCGAGGGCTTGAACGCGGCGATGAAGCGGTCGGCGACGCGGTCCATGTCCCTCGCGTCGGCCGGGCCGACCACCAGCACCTGGTAGAGCCGCCGCTGGCGCAGCAACAGCAGCCCGATGAGGCGTTGCTGGCCGCCCGCCTCCGGGGCCGCGTCGGCGACGATCTCGACGCGCCGCGCCGGCAGCCCGTGGTGCTCTTGCTGGGTCTCGCGGACGAGGCGACCGCGGACGTTGGCGACGGCGCCGTCGCGCGCGCTGTCGAGAAGCTTGGCGGAGCTCGTGCCGCCCGTCGCCGGGCCGTCGACCACCGAGATCATGTAGGCCCACAGCTCGTGCTCGCAGCTGAAGATGTCCATCGTCTGCGGCCCGGCGGGGGTGGGCAGGGACAGCGTCTCGCTGTCCGGCGCGACCGGGAACTCGGCCGAGAAGTTCCAGCGCTCCGAGCTGAAGGCGACCCAGGGCGCGGGCGCGGCGATCGGCGGCGCCACGACATGCGGAGCGACGGGCGGGGCGATCGCTCGTGCGACCGGGCGGGTCGCGATCGGAGCCGGACGCGGCGCCTCGCCGCAGCCGATCACCGCGAGCGCGAGCGTGCAGCACCGGAGCAGGACGGACAGGGACGGCATCGCCAGCCCGCCGACGCTAGCCGAGCCGCGCTCGCTTGCCCAGCCTGCGTCGCGTCAAGCCGGGCCGCGCTGCATGTCGTGCGAGGTTGTGGCTGGCTGCGGGACGAAGCCGAGGCGGGCATAAAACTCCGGTCGGTCGCGCGTGCGCAGGCGGAGCACCCGGGCCCCGCGGACCGCCGGGTGGTCGAGCAGCAGGCGAACCACCGCGGTGCCGAGCCCGCGGCCCTGCCAGGCCGGGTCGACCGCGACGTCGAGCAGGTACGCGAAGCGGCCGCCGTCGCTGACGGCCCGGGCCGTGGCGATCAGGCGCCCGGCCGCGTCGTGGGCCCCGACCCAGGCGCTCGAGCGCAGCAGGGCCCGCGCCAGCGTGGCCCGCGGGATCTCGAGGTTCCAGTACTGCTCGCACAGCAGCGCCAGCGCGCCCTCGAGGTCCCGCTCGTCGAGGGCACAGCACAGGCGGGCGCCCTCGGGGCCGCGCAGGAACGCGGGCGCCGGCAGCTGCGGGTGGCCGCGGCGCAGCGCCTCGATCGCCGCCGGGTCGTCGGCGAGGCCGCGCTGCCACAGCTGCGTCAACACCTGCAGCAGCTCCTCGGGCTTGCGGTTCTGGCCGAACTTGCCCTTGCCGTCGATCGTCGCCTGGGCGACGCGGACGATCAGGATCCCCTCGACCTGCTTGCGGTAGCGCGGGTCGTCGGCGTCGATCGGCGCGTGCCCGCCCTCGGGCTGGTACTTGCGCATCAACGCCGCCAGCACGGCCGCCTTGGCGTGGCGATCCGTGACCTCCTCGAGCACCCCGTGGACCTGCACGCTGCGGTAGTAGGTCGTGGCCGGGCAGGCCAGCGTCGGATCGAAGAAGTAGCTCGGGATCACCGCGATCGTCTCCTCCGCCGCGGCCACGACCGGGCGCCCGAGCGCCGCCAGCTTCTCGCCCGCTGGTGCGCCGTGGAAGGCCAGCGCCCCGTCGACGACGACGCCGTGGACGGTGCGCAGCAGCGGCGCGCCGGCCTCCGTGGTTGTGGCGAGGTGGACGACCGGGCAGCGCTCCAGCAGCGCCAGGCCCTCGGCCTCGGACATGCGGTAGATCTCCTTGCGCATGCCCGGACCATGCCGCGTCGCTGGTCCAGGCGAGAGGTCCAGATCCCGAATATTGACTGGACCAGTTGAGCGGTCATCTGGTCCAGCAAGAAGGATGAAAACTGGTCCATCGCCTGGACCGGTGGCGTGGCATGATGCAGCCATGCTCGGCTGGGAGCAGCGCTTCACGATCGAGCCCGCGGGCGATCGCCCTCGCTTCGTCCAGATCGCCCAGGCGCTGGTGGCCGAGGTCCGTCGCGGTCGGCTGCGCCCCGGTGACCCGCTGCCGAGCAGCCGGGCCCTGGCGCAGAGCCTCGGGGTCCACCGCAACACGATCCTGGCCGCCTACGCGGAGCTGCGCGCCGAGGGCTGGATCGTCAGCGAGCCGGCGCGCGGCACCTTCGTCTCGCAGGCGCTGCCCGACCCGAGCCCGCGGCGCTTCGCCCCGTCGGCGACCCTGCGCGAGCAGGTGCCGGCGCGCGCGGCCTTCGATCTGCCGCCGGCGATCGAGCCGTTTCGCTTCGACACCCGCACGCCGCCCGGGACGATCGCGCTGCCCGGCGGCGTGCCAGACGTCGGCCTGGTGCCCGCCGCCCTGCTCGCCCGCGCCTACCGTCGGGCCCTGCAGCGAGACGCGAAGGCGCTGCTCGGCTACCGCGACCCGGCGGGTCACCCGGCCCTGCGCGCCGCGCTGGCGACGATGTTGTCGGCCACCCGCGGGCTCGCGGCCGACGCCGACTCGCTGCTGCCCACCCGCGGCAGCCAGATGGCGCTGTTCCTGGTCGCCCAGCTGCTGGTCCGACCCGGCGATGTGGTGGCCGTCGAGGACCCCGGCTACCGGCCGGCCTGGGAGGCGCTGCGGCGGGCCGGCGCGCGCCTGGTGCCGATCAAGGTCGACGCCGACGGGTTGGTCGTCGACGAGCTCGCGGCCCTGGTCGCGCGCGAGCGCGTGCGTGCGGTCTACCTGACGCCGCACCACCAGTACCCGAGCACCGTGACCCTCGCGCCCGGCCGCCGCCTCGAGCTGCTGCGGCTGGCCCGCGGCGCCCGCATGGCCGTGATCGAGGACGACTACGATCACGAGTTCCACTACGAGGGCCGCCCGGTGCTGCCGCTCGCCAGCACCGATGCCGCCGGCTCGGTGATCTACGTCGGCACCCTGTCGAAGGTGCTCGCGCCCGGCCTGCGCCTCGGCTACGTGGTCGCCCCGCCGCCGCTGCTGGCCCGCCTGGTCGTCCTGCGCAGCACCATCGATCTCCAGGGCGACGCGATCCTCGAGGCCGCGGTCGCCGAGCTCATCGCCGATGGCGAGGTCCAGCGCCAGGTCCGGCGTGCGCGTCGGGCCTACCACGCCCGTCGCGACGCCCTCGCCGCCGCGCTGCACGAGCAGCTCGGCGACGCCGTGTCCTTCACCACCCCGGGCGGCGGCATGGCGCTGTGGCTGCGCGCCCGCGACGACATCAAGGTGGCGGCCTGGGAGCGCGGCGCCGCGGCCCACGGCGTGCAATTTCAACCCGGCAGCCGCTTCGCCTTCGACGGCCGCGAGTGCCAGCAGCTGCGCGTCGGCTTCGCCGGCCTCGAGGAGCGCAAGCTGCGTGAAGCGGCGCGCCGCCTCGCGGCCGGGCTGGAGGCGGCGCGGCGACGCTGACCGCGAGGACGACCAGCCGCGCGAGCGCCGAGCCTCGCGTGGCCCGCGAGCACCACGCGCAGCACGACCACGGAGCCTCAGCCCGCGACCAGCAGCCCCTGCGCGAGCAGGTCGTCGATCACGCCCGCCGACTCGTCCGCAGCCGCCCCGCGTATGACCGCCTCGCGCTCGAGCTCGCGGCGCGTGCGGGCCCGCTGCGCGTGACGCAGCAGGCGGACCAGCGCCTCGCTGGCTGTCCCGAGGGACATCTCGCCGCTCGCGCTGATCTCGATGAGCAGCTGCTCCTCGCCCGGGTCGCGGCTGCGGACCGGCGAGCGGCGCGGCGGCGCGGCGCGTGGGGCCTGGTCCGCCCGCTCCGCCAGCGTGTGCAGCGGCGTCGCCCCGAGCCACGCGCGCGTCGCCTCGTACCAGGCCAGGCTGCCCGCCGGCACGACGATCGGCGCCAGCGTGACGGCGCAGCGCAGGGTCCCCGCGACCAGCGGCGGCGACTCGGCCATCGGGCGGCGCAGGCGGGCCATCGCCGCCTCGATGCGCCCGGCTCCGGCCGCCTGGTCTTCGAGCCAGGTCGCAAAGGCCAGGCCCATCGATCCGCCGTCCCCGAGGCAGGCCAGGAACTCGCGGGTGGCGAGGAAGGCCTCGACCCGCGCGAGCCCCACAGCGGCCGCGCTGCACGGGAACTCCTCGACGATCGCCTGGACCGCGCGGGCCCGGCGAAACGGGTCGGTGGCGAAGGCCCGGGGGTCGACCCGGCGCAGCAGGGCGCGCTCGGCCTCGCTGAGCCCCGGCAACGCCCGCGCGCCGTGGATCGCCGCCACAAAATCCGGGTCGTAGAGCATGCGCACGACGGCCCGCTGGATCGCCCGCGGGTTCATGCCGGACTGTCCTTCGGGACATGCTTCACGTCGGCCAGCCGCGCCGGCAAGGCCGCCGCGATCTTGGCGAACAGCGGCAGCACCGCGGCGATCGGGTTGCGCTCGCACTCGACGACCACCGCCCGGAGGTTGACCGCTCGCTCGAGCGCCGCCTGCGCGATCGCCCAGGTGTCGGGCAGCAGCTCCGGGCCGTGCTCGTCCTCGACCCAGCGAAAGCCGTCCGCCTCGCGCTCGCGTCCGCCGGCGACGTGCAGCTCGACCACGCGGTCCCAGGGCAGGTGATCGAGGCCGTCGTGCGGCGCGTGGCCGGCGAGGCGCTGGTACATCGCCAGGTGGGCGCAGTCGAGGAGCAGCCCAGTGTCGGCCGCCTCGGCCAGCCGCGCGAAGAACTCGAGCAGGTGCAGGTCGCCGACGAAGGCCGTGCCCGGCGGGTTCTCGGGCAGCACCTCGAGCCCGCTCGCCGCGCGCAGGGCCGCGATGCCCTCCGCCATCGGCGCGACCGCCTCCGCGATCAGCACCGGCGGCAGCAGCAACATGTGCCCGCGCTCGCGCCGGCCGAAGTGCCACAGCCCCGCGTCGCCGCAGAGCCAGGCCGGACGCAGCTCGGCGCACAGCGCCCGCAACCCCGCCAGCCACGCCGGATCGCGGTCCTCCGGATCGTCGAGGTTGATGTCGAGGAAGTGGTAGGTGGTCGGCGCCCCGCTGGCCGCCCACGCCCGCGCCGCGTCGTCGAGGCCCTTCACGACCTCGACCCCGACCTCGAGGAAGCCCGCATAGTCGGGGTGCTCGCGGCGCAGCGCGGCGGGGTCCAGCGCCCCGTCGCTCGACCCGGCCCCATACTCGGTCGAGACGCCGAGGCCGAGCACAGGGAGCCGCGCGACACGGGTGCGAAAGTCCTCCATGGCGCCGCCGTCGTAGCCGATCCTGCGCGCGCGTGGCAAGCCGCTGCCTGACCTGCGGGACAGGTCCTGCCCGTGCCGGAGCCGCGTGCCTGGCAACACCCGCAGAACATGGAGCGCTGGCCGCAGCCGTCTCCGTGGCAAGGCGCCGCCTGACCCGCAGGACAGGTCGGCCCGGGGCGAGCTGCGGCGTGACAGCGGCGGCCCGCGGGTGCTATGAGCGGCGGCGATGGTGCGCCTCAGCGTCAACGTCAACAAGGTTGCGACCCTGCGAAACGCCCGCGGCGGCGAGGTCCCGGACCTGCTCGCCGCCGTGCGCACGATCCTGGGCGCCGGCTGTCGTGGCATCACCGTGCACCCGCGGGCCGACCAGCGCCACATTCGCCGCGTCGACACGATCGCGATCGCCGCCGAGTTGGAACCCCTGCGCGACAGCGTCGAGTACAACATCGAGGGCGACCCGCGCCCCGACCTCATCGATCTCGTGTGCCAGCTGCGGCCGCACCAGTGCACCCTGGTCCCGGTCAAGCCTGGCGAGATCACCAGCCAGGCGGGCTGGCCCGCCGACACCTCGCCGCACGAGATCGGCGCCATCGTCCGCCGCGTCCAGGCCCAGGGCGTGCGCGTGGCGATGTTCGTCGACCCCGAGGACGCGCCGATCCGCTGGGCCGCCGCGCTCGGGGCCGATCGCATCGAGCTCTACACCGAGCCCTTCGCCGTCGCCTTCGCGGCCGGCCAGGGCGCGGCGGCGGCGGCCCGCTACGGCGCGGCCGCCGAGCTGGCCCACGGCCTCGGGCTCGGCATCAACGCCGGCCACGACCTCGACCTGGACAACCTGGTGCTGTTTCGCGGGCTGCCCCACCTCGACGAGGTCTCGATCGGCCACGCCCTGATCTCGCGCGCCCTCTTCGTCGGCCTGGACACCGTCGTTCGCGAGTACCTCGACCTGCTCGCCGCCCACTGAGTGCACATGGCCCCGCGGACATGTCCGCGGAGCCATGTGCCGCTAATCCGCCCATTAACGGCACATGGCCCCGCGGACATGTCCGCGGAGCCATGTGCATCTCAGGCCGCGCGGGCGCGGCTCACTTGGTCTTCTGCGAGGTCTTGGCCTGCTCGAGCGCGATCTCCTTGACCGCGGCGAAGGAGCTCGAGTTGGACGCCCCGTCGATCGCCTTGATCGCCAGGTCCTGGGCCTGCTTGAGCGCCGTGGCCAGCTGCTTGGACAGCTCGTTGATCTGCTCGGTCTGCTTGGCGATGGTCGAGTCGAGCTCGTGCACCCGCAGCTCGTAGACCCGCTTCTTGCCCTCGTTGGTCTTCTGCTGCAGGTCGGCGGCGATCTTCGCCTGGCGCTTGGCGATCCCGGTGCCCTCGGCCTCGGCCTTGGCGATCGCGGCCTCGAGGTCCTTCGGGGCGGCGGCCGCCTTGGCCTTGAGCTCGGCGTACTCCTGCTCGCGCCGCGCCAGCGCCTGCTCGCGCTCGGCCCAGGCCCGGTCGTGCTGCTCCTTGCTCAGGTCGAGCTCGGCCTGCTGCGTCTTCTTGGTCTGCGCCAGGCCGTCGGCGTCGGCCTTGTGGCGGCGCTCTGTCTCGTAGCCGTACTCGTCGGCCTCGCGCTTGCGGGCCCGCAGCCCGGCCTCGTCGGCCTCCTTGGTCGCGCGCGCGTGCTCCTCCTGCTCCTTGCGCCACGCCACCTTCTTGGCCTCGAGCTCGGCCTCGAAGCCGTGCTTGCGGGCCGCGTGGTACTCGTCGGCGCTCTTCTGCGTCTCCTGGTACTTCTTGACCAGGCCGCGCAGGGTCTCCTCGTCGACCTCGATGCCGTGGAGCTCGCGCAGGTGGCTGGTGTGCTCGTCGGCCTCGCTGCGCAGCTCGTGCAGCGCGTTGGCCTCGCGCAGCAGCTGTTGCTGCAGCGTGCCGACCGACTCGCCGAGCCGGGCGCGGATGCCCGTGAGTTCGTGGATGATGGTCTCGATCGATGCTTGGCCTTGGGTCACGGGGGCGTCCTCGGAGTCGGTGGTGCGCGGGGAGTCAGCGGCCGCCGGGGCGCTGCCCCGGGCTTGCTTGAGCTCCTTGGCGAGCTCGTTGTAGGCCTTGAGGATCTCGGTCTTGGTGCTGCGATTGGTGAAGGTCTTGGCTGACATTTACTTCTTGCCCCCCGACGTGCCCTCGATCGCCTTGTGGGCGAGGTTTTGGCCCTGCTCGAGCGCCGTGCCGAGCTGCTTCTGGAGGTCGGCCAGCTGCGCGACCTGCCGGGTGATGCGCTCGTCGAGCGCCTTGATCTTGAGCTCGAAGACCTCGATGTTGGCGGCGCTCTCCTTCTCCAGCAGCTCCGCCTCGTGCTTGGCCTCCGCGGTGACGCGGGCGATCGCCCGCTCGCGGGCCTTCTTGCTCTCCTCCTCGAGCAGCTTGGGCGCCGCCTCGGCCTTCGCGCGCAGGCCGTCGATCTCCGCGGCCGCGGCCGCGAGCACCTTCTCGCGCTCGCCCCAGTTCTTGTCCTTCGCCGCGCCGGCCTCGGCCAGCTGGCGCTCCTGCAGGCGCTTCTTCTCGGCGAACTCGTCCGCGTTCAGCTTGCGCTGGCGCTCGAACTCGTAGCCGTACTGCTCCTCCTTGGCGCGGCGGTCCTTCGCCAGCGCGGCCTCGGCGTCGGCCAGGTTCTGGGCCTTGTCGGCCTGCTCCTTGGCCCACGCGTCGCGCTGCTTGCCGACCTTGTCGTCCTGCTCCTGGCGCTCGCTGGCGGCCTTCTCGTCGAGGGCCTGGACCTTCTTCTTGTGGTCCTGGATCAGGATCTCGAGCGCCTCGGCGGCGACCCGCGTGCTGCGCAGGTCGTGCAGGCGCCGGGTCTCCGAGGCGATCGCGTGGCGCAGCTCGCCGAGCTTGCTCGCTTCACGCTCGAGCTGATCGGCGAGGCCATCGATCGCGCCGCCGAGGTTGACCTGCACGTCGGCGAGGCTCTTGATGATGCTCTCGACGGTGTAGGAGGCGGCTCGGTCGACGATCTCGCGGGCCTTGGCCTGCTCGGCCGCCTCGGCCTTGGTGGCGACCTGCGCCGGGCCCTGGCCGAAGCTCTGCAGCAGCGGCGCGAAGGTCTTGAGCACGTCATCGCGGGACATGGGGGTGTTCACACTGGTCACGGGCATCTCCTGGCATTCACGCCCACGCACGTGATGGTGGGCAAGTGGGGCGGGTTCGCGCTTATCACCGCGCAGCGCCGCGTCGCGTCGCGTCATGGCGCCGCTCGGGGCGGGTGGACTCTATCAACATTCCTGTTCCAGAGGAGATCATGCGGCGAGCGGGCACGCGCTTGTTGCAACTGCACCGGTCCCGAAACGCCGTGACACGCCGTGACTCGGGTGGATCCGCGCGGGCGACATGTGTCAGCATCGGGCCTGCGCTGGCGCCTCCACGCCGCCGGCCACCGGAGCTCGCATGCATCGTCGCCTTCAGTCCGTGACCCGGCCGTCGCTCGGCCTCCTGACCGCCGTCCTGTGCTCGTGCACGTCGACCACGCCGGGCCCAGACAAGCCGGCGGAGCAGAAGGTCGCGGCCGCCGACGGACCCGTCCTCGACGTGTGGGCCGGTGTGCCAGCGATCACGCCCGAGCCCGGCGACATCACCACGGAATTGAAGCCGGTGCCCGGCCCCAAGCCGCCGCCCAGCGTGGCCGAGCGCGTCGAGCTGCCGTTCCCCCCGCCGGCTCCGCCGAGCAAGCAGACCCAGGATCCCGCGCTCAAGGGCCCGCTGCAGGTGCTGCGCACCGCCCCGATCGAGAAGGCCCCGGGCCTGGTCGGCACCGTCAGCGCAGTGTTCAACCAGCCGATGGTCCCACTCGCCTCGATCGACGACCTCAAGCTCGAGCGCTCGCCGCTGGCGATCAGCCCCCAGCCGCCCGGCAAGTTCCGCTGGCTCGGCACGCAGATGATCGCCTTCGAACCCGAGGGGCGCATGCCCTTCTCCACCACGTACACCGCCACGATCGAGGCCGGCGAGGTCTCGACGCTCGACACCCGGCTCGGCAAGCGCGTGCAGTGGCAGTTCACCACCCCGGCGCTGGCGCTCGAGCAGGCCCAGCCGAGCGAGTGGGACAGCGCCGAGCTCGACAGCATCGTCGTCGTGCGCTTCAACCAGGACGTCCAGATCGACAAGCTCGAGGGCGCCGTGCGGCTCGCCGGCGGCGGGGCTCAGGTCGCCGTGCACGCGGTCCGCAGCGCCGAGTTTGCCGGGCTGCCCGAGCCCTACCGCTCGCAGGCGCTGGCCGGCCGGGCCGAGCGGACGCTGGTGCTGCGGCCCGCGGTCAAGCTGCAGGCCGACACCCAGTACACCCTCACGGTCCCGGCTGGCGTGTACGGCGAGGGCCCGAACCCCAGCAAGCCGATCACCACCAAGTTTCGCACCTACCCGCCGCTCACGCTCTCGGCCCCGCACTGCGGCGAGCGCTACGCCTGGGACTGCTCGGCCGGCGGCGTCACCCTCGGCGCGAGCACCCCGGTGGTCGACGACCCCGATCTCGCCAAGCACGTCCGCATCAGCCCCGAGGTGCCCGACTTCGCGGTCACCGGCGGCGGCGGCATCTACCTCAGCGGCAAGTTCCGCGGCCTCGCGACCTACACCGTCGAGGTCGACGCCGGCGTGCGCGACGTCCACGGCCAGACCCTCGCCAAGCCGTTTCGCAGCACCTTCACCCTGCGCGCCCTCGATCCCTCGCTGGTGCTCGACGGGGTCACGCGCGACCCGATCGTGCTCGAGCCCTCGCACCGCGGCGTGCTCGACATCAAGGCCTCCGGCCTGGCCCAGGTCGAGGTCCGCACCCGCCCGATCACCGCCGCCGATCTGCGTCGCGTGCTCAGCGAGCGGAGCGACTACGTCGGCGACGACGAGTGGCCGAAGCCGCTGCAGGGCGCCAGCGAGAGCACCTTCGACGTCGCCGGCTCGCGCGCCGAGGCGATGACGCTGCCCTTCGCGACCCGCGACCTGACGAGCATGCCGGGCAACCTGCTGCTGCTCGGCGCGCGCAGCAACCGGATCGGCGACGACGGCTGGAAGTACCGCCAGCAGCTCAATAACATCGTCGAGGTCACCCGCCTCGGCGTCAGCGCGGCGATCGACAGCGACAGCGGCGTCGTCCTCGTCACCGACTTAGAGACCGGCGCGCCGCTGCCCGACGTCGACGTCGCGCTGCACACCACCGCGTATGACTCGCCGCTGTGGTCAGGCCGGACCGACGCCCGCGGCATGGTCGAGCTGACCCATGGCAGCTTCAGCGAGACCCCCTTCATCGTCGCCAAGACCGCCGGCGACCTGGCCTACATCCCGCTGCAGAACACCGTCGACGGCAACTGGTCGTACTGGCAAAACGGCGCCGGCGACGACGAGCCGCGCGCCTTCTTCTTCACCGACCGCCAGCCCTACAAGCCCGGCGAGACGGTCCACCTGTCGGGCATCGTTCGCATCGAGACCCGCGGCCCCGTCGGCGGCGTGGTGCCCTACCGCAACGACATCGAGTGCGACTACAAGCTCACCGGCCCCCGCGGCCACGAGCTGCTCACCGGCAAGCTCAAGGTCGGCCCGCTCGGCACCTTCAGCGTCGACCTCCCGCTCCCAGCCGACACCGACCTCGGCCAGCACAACTTCCAGATCACCTACCCGGGCGGCTTCTTCGGCAGCGAGCGCAGCTTCTGGCACAGCTTCGCCGTCGAGACCTACCGCGCCCCCGAGTTCGCGGTGAAGGTCGAGCGCGCCGCCGAAACCCCGCTGGTCTACGGCGACACGCTCGCGGCCGAGGTCCGCGCGAGCTACCTCCACGGCGCCGCGATGGTCGGGGCCAAGGTCAGCTACACCCTGCGCCGCAGCGACACCGCCTTCCGCCCGCCCGGCTCGGAGAACGAGCCCTTCAGCTTCGGCCCCACGCCGCAGCCGTGGTGGTGGCGCGGCGGCGGGGGCTTCGGCTTCGGCAAGCGCGGCGGCTGGGACGGCGACTGGGGCGGCATCGGCGGCGGCCTCGGCGATCTGCTGGTCAAGCAAGGCGACGGCGACACCGACATCAGCGGCGTCTTCGCGGTCAACCATGTCCTGCAGGCCAAGGAGAGCGCGTGGGGTCAGAAGCCCGCGCCCGAGCCGATCGACGCCAGCGCGCCCAAGGGTCCGCCCGATCCGCCGTCCGCGAGCACCTACACGCTCGAGGCCCAGGTCACCGACCAGAACCGGCAGGCGATCGCCGGCCGCCAGAGCTTCGTCGTCCACCCCGCCGACGAGTACGTCGGCGTCCGCAGCGACCGCAGCGTGTACAAGGAGGGCGAGCGCGCCCGCGTCGAGGCGATCGTCGCCGACGTCACCGGCAAGCGCGTGCCCGGCCGCGCGATCAAGGTCGAGCTGGTGCGCAGCGAGACCAAGCGCACCGCCGTCGAGGACAAGGGCCGGTGGTCGTACAAGTACGAGACCGTCGACGTGCCCGCGGGCGGCTGCCAGCTGACCTCGGACGTCGCGCCCGCGAGCTGCGAGATCGACGTCGGCAAGGCCGGCAGCTACGTCGCCCGCGCCGAGATCAGCGACGCCAAGGGCCGCCGCGCGCTCACGCGGCACAACCTCTACGTGTATGGCAAGGACGCGGTGGTCTGGGATCAGGACCAGAAGCGCGTCGACCTCGTGCCCGACAAGCGGACCTACGAGCCCGGCGAGAAGGCCACGATCCTGCTGCGCTCGCCGTTCGACAAGGCCCGCGGCCTCGCGGTGATCGAGCGCGAGGGCATCGTCGAGTACCGCGAGCTGACCGTCGAGGGCGGCGCCGGCACGCTCGAGATCCCGCTGACCGAGGCCATGATCCCCAACGTCGAGGTCGCGGTCCTGCTGGTCCGCGGCCGCGTCGAGGTCCCCGGCGCCCCGCCCGATCAGGACCTCGGCCGCCCCTCCGTGGCCGTCGGCAACATCTCGCTCGAGCTGGCGAGCACCGCCAAGAAGATCGACCTCAAGCTGATCCCCGAGCGCGCCGAGATCGCCCCCAAGGAGACCCTCAAGCTCGAGATCCAGGCCCGCGACCCCGGCGGCAGCGGGCAGAAGGCCGCGGTCGCGGTGATGGTCGTCGACGAGGGCGTGCTCTCGCTGATGGCCTACGAGACCCCCGATCCGCTGGCCTTCTTCCACCACACGCGTCAGGCCGGCGTCAGCATGTTCGACCTGCGCCAGTACCTGCTCGCGCGCAGCGACGAGGACACCCTGCGCGGGCCCAAGGCGAAGGAGGGGCGCAACAAGAACGGCCACGACATCCCGGCCGACGGCGACGCCCCGGGCTTCGGCGGCCTCGGCCTGCGCGGCACCGGTGCCGGCGGCGGCGGCATGGGCGAGGGCACGATCGGCCTCGCCGGGGTGATGGAGAGCAAGACCGCGACGGCGATGCCGGCGGCGCCGATGCCCGAGCCGGCGAAGGCCGACAAGAAGTCGCGGCGCATGGAGTCCGACGAAGAGGCGCCGGCGGCGATGCTCGACCCGAACGTGGCGATGAACCAGCCGATCTCGCTGCGCGCCGAGTTCGCGACCACGGCGTACTTCAACCCCGAGGTCGTCGTCGGCGAGACCGGCCTGGCGACCATCGAGATCCCGATGCCGGAGAACCTGACCACCTTCCGCGTGATGGCGGTGGCCGTCGACCCCGACCGGCCCGATCACTTCGGCTCGGCCGAGGTCCAGGTCAAGGTCCGCAAGCCGATCATGCTGCGCCCCTCGCTGCCGCGCTTCGCCAACTTCGGCGACAGCTTCCAGGCATCGGTGATGATCGACAACCAGACCGATGTCCCGCAGGCGATCGTCGTCGGCACCCGCGGCACCAACGTGCAGCTCACCGGCGAGACCACCAGGCCGATCGAGGTCCCCGCCGGCCAGTCGCAGGAGGTCCGCTTCCCGATGGCCGCCGACAAGGTCGGCACCATGCGCCTGCAGTTCGCCGCGCTCAGCAACGGCGGACGCGACGCGACCGAGGTCTCGCTGCCCGTGCTCTACCCGGCCACCCGCCAGGCCTTCGCCGACTACGGCGCCACCACGACCAGCGTCCTGCGCGCGCTCAAGGTGCCCGAGGGCATGCTGCCGGGCTTTGGCGGCCTCGAGCTCAGCATGAGCTCGACCGCGCTCAACGGCCTCGAGGACGCGGTCGAGTACCTCATCGCCTACCAGTACGAGTGCACCGAGCAGGTCGCCAGCCGCATGCTGCCGATCTTCGTGCTCGGCGCGGTGCTCGAGCAGTTCCCGATCGCCAGCGTCAAGGACCTGGCGAAGCGGCAGGTGCTCGCCACCGAGGGCATCGCCCGCATCGCCTCGCGCCAGAACTACGACGGGGGCTTCCGCTACTGGGACACCCGCGAGCGCAGCTGGCCGTACCTCTCGACCTGGGCGACCTTCGCCCTGTTAGAGGGCAAGAAGGCCGGCTTCAAGGTCGACCAAGCGGTCCTCGACAAGGCGATGAACTACCTCGAGAACTTCGTCCGCAACGGCGAGTCGACCCCGTGGGGCCGCTACTACGACCACACCAGCCGGACCTTCGCGCTGTGGCTGCTGAGCCGCGAGGACCGCGGCAGCGAGCTGTTCGACCGGGTGTGGGCCAAGCGCGATGAGGTCCCGCTCTACGCCCGCGCGCAGCTGATGTCGGCGGCGCACAAGTACGGCCGCGCGAGCGAACGCGAGGCCCTGCTCAAGGACTTCCGCGCCCGCGTCACCGAGAACGCCCGCACGGCCCACTTCGCCGAGCGCACGAGCGAGGCCGAGGCCGACGGCCTGCAGCTGCTCATGCACTCCGACGTGCAGACCGACGCCGTCACGCTGATGGCGATGCTGGAGATCGCCGAGGCCGACCCGCTGCTGCCCAAGGTCATGGCCGGCATCATGGACAGCCGCGACCCGCAACGCGGCGGCCGCTGGGGCACGACTCACGCCAACGCCTGGGCCCTGCTCGCCGCCAGCCGCTACTTCACCACCGTCGAGAAGGAGGTCCCCGACTACGTCGCCCGCATCTGGCTCGACACCACCTTCGCCGGCGAGCAGGCGTTCAAGGGCCGCAGCATGGCGGTCGTCGACCAGCACGTGCCGATGGCCCGCCTGATGAAGGAGCAACCCAAGGAGGTGCTGCTCGCGAAGGACGGCCCCGGCATGCTCTACTACCGCCTCGGCCTGCGCTACGCCCCGGCCGACCTGGCGATGAAGGCGGAGGAGCAGGGCTTCACCGTCTACCGCAGCTACGAGCCGCTCGCGCAGGGCGGCGACAAGCCCGACCCGGCGTCGGTCAAGCGCCTCCAGGACGGCACCTACGAGGTCAAGGCCGGCGCGCTGGTCCGCGTCAACCTCACCCTCGTGGCCAAGGACCGCGCCAACTTCGTGGTCGTCGACGACCCGCTGCCGGCCGGCTTCGAGGGCCAGAACTCGCGCTTCGCGACGACGCTGCAGGATGTTCAGGGCGGGGTGACCAGCCAGTCGGTCGACTACGGCGGCGGCATGCCGTGGGACAGCCTCGAGGGCGGCTGGTGGTGGTGGCGCCCGTGGTGGAGCTTCAGCCACACCGAGATGCGTGACGACCGCATGCTGCTGTTCGCCAACCACCTGCCGGCCGGCGTGTACACGTACAGCTACACGGCGCGGGCGACCACGATCGGCGAGTTCCAGCTGCCGCCCGTGCACGCGGAGGCGATGTACCAGCCGGAGCTGTTCGGGCACAGCGCGAGCAGCAAGGTCCGCGTGATCGAGTAGCTCGATCGCCCTTGTTACGCGGGTGACGTCGCACGGGCCGACGCCGGTCCGGCAGGGGCGCGCGCATGCTCGAGGAGCCGGAGGACGGCAGGGCGCTGGACGTACGCGGACGACGTCGCACGGACCGACGCGGGTCCGGCAGGGGCGCGCGCATGCTCGAGAAGCCGGAGGACGGCAGGGGTTCCGGCTTCAGACAGGGCGCGTGCCCTTTGGACCGCTTCGCGCTCCACGGGCCCGCTGGACTCAGCCGGAACCCCTGCCGCCCTCCGGCAAGCGAAGCCTCCGCTGAAGGGCCGTGCGGTCGGCGTCGCCGAGAGCCGGACCCGCATCGGCCCTGAACGCGGCGTGGTGGGTGTGCGGGTCGATGTCCCGAGGGACAGGTCCGTGGCGTCGGTCGCCGACGTTGTCCCGGAGTCGGGGGGGGCCCGACCGCACCGCCTTGAGCGGAGGCTTCCCGTGCCGGAGGGGCGCGGGGGTCTGGACGGAGTCCAGGGGCGCCGATGACAACGAAGTTGTCATGAGGCGAACCCGCCCTGCGACGGCCGGACCCCCGTCGGTCCTCCGGCTCCTCGAGCCTGCGCGGGCGCCCAGCCGGACCCGCCCCGGTCCGTGCCACAGCGCCCGCGGACCGACGACTGCGGCGCCGGCGAACCGCGTATCGCAGTCAGTTACTCAGCCGATTAAATAACGAGAACCCAGGACGGCTGACCGAGCCACCCTGGGTCCCCCCCCAGATGTAAATTCTGCTCACGGCCCCGGGGGGCGTGAAAGTGCTGCTACGGCACCGACCAAGCGAAAGCGACTAAGCGCAGGCGAATGAGCGACGAACGCGTAAAACAGGGCCAAGTCAGTCGAAGCTAAGGCGTTTAAGGCAGGGCAAGTCAGGCGAAGTCAGAGGCCAAGGTAACGAAGCTAAGCGGAGTCAAGCCAGGAGAGTCTAAGGAAGGGCAAGCCAGGTCTGGGTTTGTAGGGTCCAGTGTTTAGGCTGGATGTCACCGCTTCTGCAGGGGCGGCGCCAAAATGGCAAGTTGTTGGAATTACAAGGCCAAGAGGGGGCAGGCGAGACTCGGCACGCCAGCGCTATGACGCAAATGTCCGACCTGGGCGCCTGGAGCCGGCCATGAGGCATGACATCGGTGTCGCACCCGGACGCGCCGCCGTCCGCCCGGCACCGCCCGACCGGGACACCCGCCGTCGTGGTAGGACCCCGGGCCATGCAGGCCACATCCTCGCGGCCGCGCGTGCGCGCGGCGGTCATCGGCGGCACCGGCTACGGCGGCGCCGAGCTCGTCCGTCTGTTGCTCACACACCCGGGCGCCGAGCTCGTCCGCGTCATCAGCATCGACCACGTCGGTGAGCCGCTCGAGGCGGTCCACCGCAACCTCGGCCGCACGGGCCTCGTGTTCGAGAAGATGGAGCCGCAGGAGGCCGCCGCGGGCGTCGACGTGGTGTTCCTGGCCCTGCCGCACAAGGTCAGCGCCACCCTGGCCGAGACCCTGGCGGACGTGCCAGCCCGCATCATCGACCTGTCCGGCGACTTTCGCCTGCGCAGCGCCGCCGACTACAAGACCTTCTACGGCGACGAGCACCCGCACCCCGGGCACCTCGACGGGCGCTGGGTCTACGGCCTGCCGGAGCAGAACGGGCCGGCGATCCGCGCGGCCTCCCGGGTCGCCTCGCCCGGTTGCTTCGCCACGACGATCGCCCTCGGCCTGCTGCCCCTGGCCCGCGCCGGGCTCCTGCGCGGGGCGGTGCACACGGTGGCGATCACGGGATCGTCGGGCTCCGGCGCCTACGCGTCGATCGGCACCCACCACCCGCTGCGGGCCAACAACCTCAAGACCTACAAGGTCCTGAGCCACCAGCACCGCCCGGAGATCGAGCAGACGCTGCGCGCGGCCAGCCCCGACGGGGCCGACTTCTCGCTGGCCTTCGTGCCGGTCTCGGCGCCGCTGGTCCGCGGCATCCTGGCCAACAGCTTCGTGCCGCTGCCGGTCGGGGTCGACCCGGCGCCGCTGTTCGCCGAGTTCTACAAGGATGCGCCGTTCGTGCGCGTGCTCGGCAGCAAGGTCCAGGCCGAGGTCGTGGCGGTGAAGGGCAGCATGTACGTCGACCTGTCGTGGACCCTCGGCGCCGCCCACGACGGCGCCCGCCAGCTGGTCGTGACCACCGCGCTCGACAACCTCGTCAAGGGCGGCGCCGGTCAGGCCGTGCAGTCGATGAACCTGATGTTCGGCCTGCCCGAGAGCCAGGGCATCGCCGCCCCGGGGCTGTGGCCGTGATCGCCAGGACCGCGGTCCTCAAGTTCGGCGGCGAGGTGGTCGCGGACGCGGCCGCGCTCGCGGGCGTCCTCGCCGACGTCGCCGCTCTGGTCGCCGCGGGCTGGCGCTTCGTGCTGTGCCACGGCGGCGGGCCGCAGGCCAACGCGCTGCAGGAGCGCCTCGGCCTGGTCCCACACAAGGTCGCCGGCCGCCGCGTGACCGATGCCGCGACCTTGCAGGTGATGAAGTGCGTGCTGGCCGGCGAGCTCTCGGTCGACGTGGTCGCCGCCGGTGGAGCCGCGGGCCTGCGCGCCGTCGGCATCTCGGGCGTGAGCGCCGGCCTCGTGAGCGCCCGGCGTCGGCCGCCGGTGATCGTCGCGGGCGCGGGCCCCGAGCCGGTCGACTTCGGGCTGGTCGGCGACATCGTCGAGATCCGCAGCGAGCTGCTCACGCACCTGTGGGCCGGCGGATACACGCCGGTGGTCAACAGCCTCGGCATCGACCTCGGCTTGGCCCGCGGCGAGGTCTACAACATCAACGCCGACACCGTGGCCTCGGCGATCGCGGCGGCGCTGAAGGTCGACCACCTGTTCCTCATGACCGGCGTGCCGGGTGTGCTGCGCGACAAGGACGACCCGTCGACCCGCATCCCTCGCCTGTCCGCCGCCGCCGCGCGGGCCGCCATCGCCGACGGCACGATCGTCGGCGGCATGATCCCCAAGGTCGAGGAGGCGCTCGCCAACATCGCTCTCGGGATCGGCGCCGTGCACATCCTCGGCGCCCGCGCGGGCGTCCTGCAGGCCGAGGCCGACGAGCCCGGAGCCGCCGGCACGGTGCTGCTCGAGCGCGACGGCTGAGCCTCGGAACCCTTCGAGGAGCTGGCCACGCGTCCGCGGCCGCACCGTGCTGCTCGAGCGTGACGCGTGAGCCTCGGAGCCATCCGCGGGCTGGCCACGCGTCGGCGTTCGCTATCCCGCTGCTCGAGCGCGACGCGTGAGCCGGCCTGCGTTATCGTCCGCGCCATGATCACCACCCCGCGCGACGCGGACCTGGGGGCGGCGCTGCGCCGCGCCGTCGACGATGACTTCGAGGCCGCGCAGGTGCCGTGGCTGCGGCGCGTGGTCGACCAGCCGAGCCACACCCACGCGCGCGCCGACGTCGAGGCCGCGGCCCAGATCGTCGACGATCTGGCGGCCGAGCTAGGCCTCTCGCGCACGCTGCATTGCGACCCGCAGGGCAAGTTCGCCGACCACCGCGTCTACGCCACCCCGGCCACCGGCGCGGACGATCGCTGCCTCGCGCTGGTCGGCCACATCGACACCGTGTTCCCGCGCAGCCTCGGCTTCCTCAGCTTTGCCCGCGACGGCGACATCGTCCGCGGCCCCGGCGTGCTCGACATGAAGTCCGGCATCTCGTCGATGCTGTTCGCGCTGCGGGCCCTGCGATGCGCCGCCCCGGCCGCGTTCGCGGCGCTGCGCGTGCGCGCGGTGATCGTCAGCGACGAGGAGGTCGGCTCACCGAGCAGCCACGCGCTCTACGATCAGCTCGCGCCGCGGATCAGCGCCGGCCTGGTGTTCGAGTCGGGCCGCAAGCACGACCTCATCGTCACGGCGCGCAAGGGCGGCGGGGTGTTCACGGTCACGGTCCACGGCAAGGCGGCCCACAGCGGCAACGATCACCAGGCCGGCGTCAACGCGATCCACGCGCTCGCGCTGCTGGTCGGCAAGATCGAGGCGATGACCGACTACCCCCGCGGCGTCACCCTGAACGTCGGCACCATCGAGGGCGGCACGGCCAAGAACACGGTGCCCGAGCGGGCCTCGTGCCAGGTCGACGCCCGCTTCGAGACCGTCGCCGACGCGGAGCAGGTGACGGCCGCGATCCAGGACCTGGCCCGCGATCCCTTCGCCGGCCTCGCGCAGGTGCCCGATCGTCTGCGGGCTGTTCGCGTCGAGGTCAGCGGCGGCGTGACCCGCCCGCCGATGGAGCCGATCCCCGCGTCGCAGCGCCTGCGCGCGGCCTACGAGCCCTACGCCGCCGCGAGCGGCCTGCAGATCGGCGAGGCCGAGCTGCAGGGTGGGGGCTCGGACGCCAACCTGCTGGTCGCGCTCGGCGTGCCATGCATCGACGGCCTCGGCCCGCACGGCGAGTACTTCCATCAGGTCCGCGAGTGGTGCAGCCTCGCCAGCCTGCGCAACCGGACCGCGGCGCTCGCGTGGTTCCTCGCCGAGCAGTCCGCGTTCTAGCTCCGGGGCCCACCTGGTCGACGGCCAGGAGAGCCTGCGCAGCATCGAGGAGCAGCTGGGCGTCGACCTGCCGGAGCTCGAGGGGGGTCGGCAGCGTCGGCGACCTCCTCACGCATCTGGCGGGCCAGATCCCGACGACCGGCTCGGTGTTCCTGTGGGAGGGCCTGCGCTTCCCGGTGCTCGAGGCCTACGCCCGGCACCTCGTGCGGGTGCGGGTCGACCGGACCAGCGACGAGAGCACCATCGCCGACGGCTAGCACCCCCAACGCTTGCCGATACATCGGTCGAGAGGTCGGCCGATGGAGGGCAGCCACGCGAGGCTCGCGGAACGCGGCGGGCTGTGATAGGTCGCGACAATGCGAACGCCCTATCCGATCCTTCATGGCTTGCTCTCTGGACTCCTGCTGATCGCCTGCGGCAAGACCGACGACCTCACCGCTGGCGCGACCGAGAGCGGCGGCACGACCGGCGCCACCAGCGATGAGCCGACCACCAACGACCCGAGCGCGGGCTCGGTCACCAGCGGCCAGGGCTGTACGCCGGGCCAGAGCTCGCAGTGCGCCTGCACCAACGGCGACCCCGGCGCGCAGGTCTGCGCCGCCGACGGCAAGTCCTTCGAGCCCTGCGTGTGCGAGAGCAGCGGCACCGACAGCAACGGCGCGACGATGGCCACGACCATCACCACCGACCCGGTGACGACCGGCCCCGACCTGACGACGACCGGCCCGGACTCGACGACCGTCCCCGACACCACCGGTCCGGACTCGACGACGGTCCCCGACTCGACCAGCGGCATGGGCACCTGCGAGGACCCGGGCCCCGAGCCCAACGAGGTGGAGAACGACGCGATCGACCTCGGCGACCAGGGCTGCATGGACCAGCCCGCCAACCTCACGGGCGTGCTCAACGGCGACGTCGACGTCGACTGGTTCCGCTTCCGCGGCATCGACAGCATGGCCTGCGGCTTCAACAACCCCTTCGTCTCGGAGGTCCTGGTCGCCAGCGACGCCGTGCGCGTGTGCGTGTTCGCGGAGTGCGACCAGGGCACCCCGGCTTTCATGTGCCCGCAGGGCTCGCAGAACGACAACTCGCCGGACGGCCGCCCCGGCTGCTGCGGCATGGGCAACATGGCCTTCATGTGGAACTGCATGGGCAGCCAGAACGAGACGGCCGACTTCTACGTCCGCCTCGACCAGGCGCCCGCCGACTCGTGCGTCGACTACTCGGTGGACTACAGCTTCGCCCCGATGGGCTGAGTTGATCGGTGGTCGGCGGCGCGTACCGACGCCGCCGATCGCAGCAGCTCGCGCGCCTTACCTCGCGGGTGATCGCTGACTCCTCGCGGGTCGACAGCCGACCGAGGGAGTCGAGGTCGCGGCGGGCTCACGCCTCGCGGCCGAGGAAGCGCGCGAGGGCCCAGGTCGGGAACACCTGGCGATACAGTCGATAGTCGAGCACCGCCGTATTGAAGAACACCCCGCAGGCGCGTTCGGCCGGCCAGGCGCCGTCGGGGCCCTGGCGGGCGAGCAGGAAGCTGATGCCGCGGTCGATCGCGCGGGTGCTGCGGGCGTCGGCCGGTCGGGTGGCGAGCAGGGCCAGCAGGGCCCACGCGGTCTGGGTGGCGACGCTTGGCTCGTCCGGCGGCAGCCCGACCTCGCGGTCCTCGATCACGCCCTCGAAGCTCTCGCCCCAGCCGCCGTCGGGGCGCTGGGCGGCGAGCAGCCATTGCAGGGCGCGGACGATCGCCGGGTGGTGTGGCGACAGGCCGGCGGCGAGCAGGGCGGGGATCGTGAAGAAGGTGCCGTAGGTGTAGTGGATGCCCCAGAAGCCGGCCCAGGCGCCGTTCTTGGCCTGGGCGGCGAGCAGGAATTCGACGCCGCGGCGGATGCCGTCGTCGACCTCGGGGCCGAGCGCGCCGCCGAGCTGGCTGCGGGCGTAGGCCAGGCCGCGCACGCAGCTCGCGGTGCACTCGGTGTACGAGTACTCGAGCATGCAGTTGCCGTAGATCTCGGCGGGGTTGAAGCTGCGGAGGATCAGCGAGCCGCGGCGGGGCTCGTAGGAGCCGAAGCCGCCGTCGGGGTTCTGGCGGCGGAGGATGAAGCGAACCGCGGCGAGCTGGCGGGCGAGCGGGAGACCTGGCCCTTCGGACAGGTCCTTGGCGCACGCGAGCAGCGCCTCGAGGGCCTCGGCGGTGCAGTCGCTGACGGGCCAGGGGTGGTGCTCGTCGGCGAAGCCCCAGCCGCCGTCGGCGGGCTCGCGGTAGTGGCGGGCGCCGTCCGGGATGTCGCCGCGGAGCTGCGCGCCGGCCAGCCAGGTCGCGGCGTCGCGGGCGATCGTCCGGGCGAGCGGCAGCGGCGGGCCCTCGGCCAGCGCCTGGAGCAGGAAGCTGGTGTCCCAGATGTCGCTGCGCGCCCCGCAGATGCGCATGCCCTCGGCCTCGTCCTCCCACACCCAGTACTCGAGGCCGTGCAGGGCCCGCTCGAGCTCGGGGTGGCGGGGGTCGCTGTGGTGCAGGGCGAGGGTGAAGAGCAGGCCGTTGACGGGGCTCAGGCACACGTAGCGGGTGCTGTGGAACTCGAACAGGATGTGCTCGCGGCAGCGCTCGAGGGCGCGGCGGCGCAGCAGGCCCGGGGTCAGCTTCTCGAGCGTGCGCATGCCGGCGAAGGCGGCGCGCAGACCGGCGCCGGGGGCCTCGTGGAGGTCGGTGGCGGCGATCTCGTCGCGGTGGCGGGCGAAGGGCACGCGCGCGTAGCCCTCGGGGTAGAGCTCGCCCTGGATCTGCTCGAGGCGCGGCGAGGGCCGGGCCTGCAGGCGCACGCCGTAGACATACGAGAGGCCGAGGTAGATCAGCCGCATGTGGTTGTAGAGGCGGCGCGGATGGACCGGCGTGGCCTCGGGGAGCAGCCACATCTCGGGCAGGATCGGCTGTACGCCGGACCACGGGTACATGCCGAGCATGGCCAGCCAGATCCGGCCCCAGGTCGGGATCGGGACCACGCCGCCGTGGCCACGGATCCAGCGCAGGGCCCCCTGCGCGAGCGGGTCGTCCGCGGGCGTATCGAGCAGGCGCAGGGCCACGTAGGCGAGGGTGGTGTGGAACAGCCACGAGGCGCTGTCCGGGTGCATGCCCCAGCCGCCGTCTGGGCGCACCTGCAGCTCGAGGCTGCGGCGGATGTGGCGGCGGCGATCGGCGCTGATCGGGCGCTGCAGGACCTCGCAGGCGATCACGTACTGGCACACCAGCATCGGGTTCCACACGACCTCACCCGCGAGGGCGCCGCGCGGCTGCTGGACCTGGCGCAGGTGGGCCAGGGCGGCCGCGTGGGCGGCGGCGGCCCGGGCTCGCAGCTCGCCGTCGGTCGCGCTTGTTTGGGACATGTCCGAAGGGGCAGCCGCTGCGGGCGTTTGGGACATGTCCGAAGGGGCAGCCTGGGCGGGCGTTTGGGACATGTCCGAGGGGGCAGCCGGGGCGGTGGCGGTCATGCGGGCTCGCTCAGGGCTTGGCGGGGCCCTGCTGGAAGACGAGGTAATACTGGTAGGGGAGGAAGGTCTCCTCGCGGACCTTCGTGAAGCCGGCCTGCTCCAGCTCGCTGATCACCGTCTCCGGGGGGGTGCGAAACTCGGGGGCGGGGGCAGTGTTGTCGGGGACCCGGGCGTCGTGCTTGAAGTTGATGACGACCAGCTGCCCGCCGGGCTTGAGCGCCGCGGCGATCTTGCGGAAGTAGGCCACGCGCGAGCGCAGGTACGGGTAGGTATTGGACACGAAGACGAGATCGATGCCGTGCTCGGGCAGCGCGGGGTCGTCGTAGAAGGCCAGGTGGGGCTCGATGTTCGGCGTGCCCCACGACTCGCGGTTGGACTCGATGTAGCCGCGGAACTCGTCGTCGACGTCGACGGCGTAGACGATCCCGCCGGGGACCTCGCGGGCGAGGCGGCGCGAGAAGTAGCCCGAGCCGGCGCCGATGTCGGCGACGACGGCGTCCTTGCGGGTGATCCCGAGGCTGCGGACCACGCGGTCGGGCATCACCCAGGCGTCGCGCTTGGCGTCGTCCATGGCGGCGAGCGCCGTCTTGGGGTCGTCGTAGTCCATGTCGGCGACGAGCTCACCCTTGCGACACCCGGCGAGTGGTGTACAAGCCAGCACGACCAGACCGACGAGCGCGAGCGAGGGGAGGCGAGAGGGGGCGCGCTGCATGCCAGGAGGGTAGACCCGGGCGGCCGCGGCTGTCGACCACGAGGCCCGGAGCTCGCCCGCGGATCGTGCGGCGCCCGGGGCAGCGACTGCGCGTGAGAAACGCGTTGCACGCGGCTCAGGCCGCATGCAGTCGCGGAGGGCTTCGGGTAGACTGCGCCGCCTTGAGCGAGCCTGTCGCAGTGAATGAGGCCGGGACCGCGGGCGCACGCGGGCCGGGGGCGGTGATCGGGCGCAGCGAACGCCACGCGCTCGGGCGCCGCTTGCTGGCCGAGGGCGGGGTGCTGTGGAGCGCGCTGCCGATCGAGTGGCCGACCGAGGGGGCGCGCGGCTCGGTCGCCGACCCGCCGGAATTGCCGGGCCTGTGGTGGCGGGTGTGGGCCAGCGTGGTCGCGCTGCTGCGACGACCGGGGCGCAGCTTCGCGTACGTGCAGGAGCCGGTGGCCCACGGGGCGGTGCTGCGGCTGCTGCTGGCGCTGCGCCTGCCGCTGTGGGGCGTGCTGCTGGCGGCGCTGACGGTGCAGGCGTGGCTGCCCGAGGGGGCGACGCGGCTGCGGCCGGTGCACGCGCTGCTCGACCCGCGGATGTGCGAGGTGCTGTCGCTGTGGCTGCTGCTGATGGTGCCGATCGGGGTGCCGCTGCTGTACTTCGCGCTCGGCGTGGCGACCCACGTGGCCCTGGCGCTGACCGGCGGGGCGCCGCGATCGATCGCGGCGAGCATGCGCGCAGCCGGCTACGCGCTGGCGCCGGCGCTGATCGGGATCGCGGCGATCGACCTGCCGCTGCACCTCGGCGTGCTGCCCGGCTTCGCGTACCTGATCCTGCTCGCGCTGGTCGGGCTGTCGTTCTTCCACCAGCTCGGCCAGGCGCTGACCGGCACGCACGCGATCTCGCCGGTGCGCGGCTACCTCGTCGCGGTCGTGCCGCTGGTGATGGTGCTGGCGGCGCAGTTCGGGCGGGCGCTGCTCGTGCTGCCGGACCTGCCGGGGTGGTCGCCGTCGGCGAGCCACCCGTACTTCATTCCCTGAGGGAGTGGACTGGCTTAGCCGGCCTTGGGGGGCTCGCTGGGGGCCGGGGCGGCGCCGGGGGCTCCGACGACCGCCTCGATCGCGGTGTTGAGGGCGGCGAGGTCGGCCGGGGCGACGGCCGAGTATTTCACCGAGTTGCGGCCGTCGGCGAACATCAGGGTGCGGCTCCTGGTGACGTTGTAGTAGTCGTCGAACTCCTTGTTGGCCGCGCCGGCCTCGCTGGCGGGGACGACGATCGGGAACTTGACGCCGAGCTCCGTGCGCAGCGCCTTGGCCTTTGCGATCAGGGCCTCGCGGTCGGCCGTCGGGGTGCTCGACTTGCCGTCCTTGATGTCGGTGAGGACGGCGAAGGCCTTGACCTTGTCCTCGCCGTACTTCTGCACGAGGGCGTCGAGGTTCTGCAGGTCGGTCTTGAAGGCGGGGTCGTCGATGGTGCCGACGGCCATGATCTTGGGGCTGCCGCCGAACTTGCAGACCTGACAGTACTGGTCGCCGCTGTCGCAGTTGACGATGTCGAAGGGCTTGAACTTGCCGCCGACGCCGAGGCCGCTGTCGGCGAGGACGCGATCGTCGACTGGTTTGGCGGCGGGCTCGGCGGGCTTGGCCGCGTCGGGCCTGATCGCCTCCGGTTTGCCGGCCACGGGCGCAGCGGCGGGGGCCGGCTCGGCCTTGTTGTCGCAGGCGCCGATCGCAAGGGCGAGGGCGAGGATCCCGAACAGTGGGTTGGACTTGGGCATGGCCGGGCCAGTGTGGCCAAACTCGGGCGATCGCGCCAGGGTCGGGGCTGTCGTCGGCGCGCGGGGCTTGTTAGGATGCGCCGCCGATGTCTGGCTCGCGCCGAAGCTTCCTCGTGGGTAGTGGCCTCGCCGGTGCGAGCCTCCTGTGGCCGCGCCGCGAGGTGTGGGCCGGTCCGCCGCCGAGTCGCGTGCCGGCGCCGACGGTCGCTCCGGCCGCGGCCGACGCGAGCGCGCGCATGCTCGGTGAGAGCCGGCTGCTGCGCGACGAGGCGCTGGCCAGCGCCGCCGTGGCGGCCGCGCAGCAGGCGGGGGCGAGCCACGTCGACGTGCGCCTCGGCTTCCTGCGGCGCGAGCAGCTGAGCGTGCGCGACGATCACGTCAGCAACGTCGGGCTGCGCGAGGAGTACGGGCTGGGCGTGCGGGTGCTGGCCGACGGCGGCTGGGGCTTCGCGGCGACGGCCCGGCTCGACAGCAAGTCGGTGACGACGGCGGCGCGCGAGGCGGTGGCGATGGCGCGGCGCAGCGCGCTGCTGATGCCGGCGCCGGTGGTCCTGGCGGCGGCGTCGGTGGTGCGCGGCGGCTGGGTCTCGCCGCTGCAGATCGACCCCTTCGCGGTGGCGATGGCCGACAAGGTCGAGCTGCTGCTGGCGGCCGCGCGGGCGGCGATGGCGGTCAAGGGCGTGGGCCACGTCGACGCCTCGCTGCTGTGCATCCGCGAGGAGAAGCTGCTGCTGACCGGCGACGGCTCGCGGGTGCATCAGATCTGTTTTCGCGTGATGCCGGGCTTGACGGCCACGGCGATCGATCGCCGGCGCGGGCGCTTCGCCAGCCGTGACCACGAGGTCGCGCCGATGCTGGCGGGCTACGAGCACGTGACGGCCAGCGATCTGGTCGGCGGCGCGGCGCAGGTCGGCGAGGAGGCGCTGCGCAAGCTCCACGCGGCGCCGGTGGAGCCGGGTCGCAAGCAGGTGATCCTGGCGCCGAGCAACCTGTGGCTGACGATCCACGAGAGCATCGGCCACTCGACCGAGCTCGACCGGGCGCTCGGCTGGGAGGCCAACTTCGCGGGCACCAGCTTCCTGACCCCGGACAAGCTCGGCAAGCTGAAGATCGGCAGCGATCGCGTGCAGATCGTCGCCGATCGGACCCAGCCGGGCGGGCTGGCGACGGTGGCCTGGGACGACGAGGCGGTCGCGGCCCAGCGCTGGCCGCTGGTGAAGGACGGCGTGTTCGTCGGCTGGCAGACCACGCGCGACCTGGCCGCGGCGGCCGGCGAGGAGCGCAGCCGCGGCTGCCTCTACGCCGACAGCTACGCGAGCGTGCCGTTCCCGCGGATGCCCAACGTCAGCCTCCAGCCGGGCCCCGACGACTACACCACCGAGGATCTGATCAACGCGACCGACGACGGCATCCTCATCAGCGGCCGCGGCTCGTGGTCGATCGATCAGCAGCGCTACAACTTCCAGTTCGGCGGGCAGTTCTTCTGGGAGATCAAGAAGGGTCGCCTGACCCGGCCGCTGCGCGACGTGGCCTACCAGGCCAACACGGTCGAGTTCTGGAACTCTTGCGACATGCTCGGCGGGGCCGGCAGCTACCGCCTCGGCGGCACGATCGGCGACGGCAAGGGCGAGCCGCAGCAGAGCAACGCGGTCAGCCACGGCTGCCCGCCGGCGCGCTTCACCGTCAACGTGCTCAATACCGGTGGTGGCGGTGGTGGGAGCGGCACATGACTCTCGGTCGCAGCGAGGCCCAGGCCCTGATCAAGGCGGCGCTCAAGGCCGCCACGCTCAAGGATGTCAGCGTGCGGGTGAGCAGCAGCCGCAGCGCCAACCTCCGCTTCGCCGGCAACGCGCCGACCACGTCGGGGCAGGCCGAGCGGGTCGAGGTGAGCGTCACGGCGACGCGCGAGAAGGCCAGCGCGACGGTGTCGGGCAGCGCCCAGGACGCGGCCGGGGTGGCCGCGCTGGTGGCCCGCGCCGAGGCGCTGGCGGCGATCGCCCCGCAGGACCCGGAGCACATGCCGCCGCTCGGGCCGCAGCGCTACCTCAAGGTCGCGGGCGAGGATCCGGGCACCGTCAAGCTCGGGCCCGACGCGCGCACGGACGCGGTCGCGCGGGTGCTCAAGGTGGCCCGCGACGGCAAGCTGGTGGCGGCCGGGCTCTTCGAACATGTCCATCGGAGCATGGCCCTTGGGACATCCGCGGGCCTGTTCGCGTACCACGGCGAGACCGAGGCGAGCCTGACGACGACGATGCGCACGCCCGACGGCAGCGGCAGCGGCTGGGGCGGGGCGATGTCTCACCGGGCGGTCGACATCGACGCGGCCGCGGTGGCGCGGCGGGCCGCGGACAAGGCCGAGATGTCGCGCGGCGGCGGGCCGGCGCTGGCGCCCGGGGCCTACACGGTGGTGCTCGAGGCGCAGGCGGTGGCCGACCTGCTCGGCTTTTTGATCGGGTCGCTCGGGGCGCGGGCGGCCGACGAGGGGCGCAGCTTCTTCTCGCGGCCGGGCGGCAGCGCGATCGGCGAGGCGCTGTTCGGGCCGCAGATCCGGCTGCACTCCGACCCCGCGGATCCGCGGCACCCGTCGACGCCGATCGCGGGCGACGGGCTGCCGCTGGAGCAGACCGTGTGGGTCGATCAGGGCAAGCTGCTGGCGCAGAGCTGCTCGCGCTTCTGGGCCCAGAAGCAGGGCCGGGCGCCGCTGCCGGGCCCGCGCTCGCTGTTCATGGCCGGCGGCAACGCCAGCGTGGCGGAGCTGGTCCGCGGGGTCCAATCAGGCGTGTTGATCACCCGGCTCTGGTACAACCGCATGCTCGATCCGCGACAGATCCTCGTCACCGGGCTCACGCGGGACGGCACATTCAGGATCGAGGGCGGTCGCCTGGTCGGGCCGGTCAAGAACATGCGCTACAACGAGAGCCCGGCGGCGCTGCTCAAGCAGGTGCTGGCGCTCGGGGTGCCCGAGCGGGTGGTCGAGGGCGGGATGCTCTACGTGGTGCCGCCGCTGGTGGTCGACGGCTTCCGCTTCGCGTCGGTGTCGGACGCGGTGTGACTGGAGCACTGGCGGCACGACGAGCGCGTGCCGCTGCTCACCTGCGGCGCCGGGTCGGACGCGGTGTGACTCAGAACTGGCCCTGCACGAGCAGCAGCGAGCCGGTGCGTGCGGGGGCGAGGCGGACGGCGACGTGGCGGAGCGCGCCGCGATCGCGACGGCGGTGCAGCGCCGGGATCGCCACACCGATCGCGCTGCCGACCACGGCGCCGGTGATGACGTCGGTCCAGAAGTGCTTGCCGGCGGCGACGCGGGCGATCGCGGTGGTGCTGGCGAGGCTCATGCCGATCACCCACACGGGGGCGATCCAGCGCGAGCGCGGGTGGCGGGCCTGGAACAGCGAGGCGTAGGCGGCGGCCATGGCGAAGGTGGTCGAGGCGTGGCCGGAGAAGAAGGACAGGCGCGCGTCGTTGGCGGTCGGGTCGGCGACCTCGCTGTCCGGGTCGTAGCTGTAGGGTCGCGGGCGCCGGACCGCGAACTTGACGACGTTGGTGGCGGCGTAGTTGACGGCGAAGGTCTCGAGCAGGACGACGGCGTCGCTGGCCCAGCCGCGCATGTGTCGGCCGCGGGTGGCGGAGCCGTCGCGGCCGCGCTGGATCAGGGCGTCGCCGAGGTCGAGCGCGAAGGGCAGGCCGATCGCGGTGTAGAGGCCGATGTCCGAGTAGGTGCGGGCGGCGGCGTTGTGGTTGCCGAGGACGCCGCGGTCGAGGGCGTTGATGCGGGCCGGGTCGCAGCCGCCGCAGCCGGCCCACACCTGCTCCTTGCCGACCAGCTCCGTGGCGAGGCCGATCGCGCCGGTCAGGGCGATGATCGGGAGGTCGACCGCGAGGCGCGTGCGAAACGGGTGCACGGGCGGGACGGAGGGTGCCGGCGTGGCGGCGTCGGGGACTGGGCTGGCCGATGGGACAGGTGGCGCGGGGCTGGCCGATGGGACAGGTGGCGCGGGGCTGGCTGTCGGGACAGGTGGCGCGGGGCTGGCTGAAGGGACAGGTGGCGCGGGGCTGGCTGAAGGGACAGGTGGTGCCGGGCTGGCTGAAGGGACAGGTGGTGCGGGGCTGGCTGAAGGGACAGGTGGCGCGGGGCTCTCCGCGGGCGCGGCGGCGAGCCACAGGCAGGCGAGGGCGAGGCGTACGGCGGGCATGTGTGGCGCCAGACGGTCGGGTTCGGCGTGGCGCAGGCCGCGTGGCGCGGTTCAGGGCGCGCCAGCGGGGCCAGCGGGCAAGGCTGCGGGCAGCGTCGCGGGGTCGGTGAACAGCGTCCAGCGATCGCCGGGCACCTCGGCGAAGGCGGCGGTGTAGCGGGCGGCCTCGCGGGGCTCGGCGGTGACGTCGCGGATGTAGATCGCGGCGACCTGGTCCGGGAACTCGCGGTAGATGATGCCGTAGACCTCCGGGTCCTGCTCGCCGGAGTCGCCGACGAGGACGAAGCGGCGGCCGGGGAAGCGCGTGAGCAGGGCGGCGAGGATCGGCTTCTTGTAGGCGACCGGGTCCTGAAACAGCGAGAAGAAGCTGCTGTCCTTCCAGCGAAACTGCTTGAGGTGCAGGCTGCCGGGCGGGAAGTTGGCGGCCTTGAAGAAGCCGTCGATCGGGTCGAAGAGCTGCCAGGGGCTGGCGGAGACGTAGTGGAAGGCCGCGCCCGCGGCGGCCCAGCGGCGGTAGGCGTCGGCCATGCCGGCGACCGGCTGGAACTCGTGCATGAAGGTGTTGCGGAGCAGCTTCTGCTTGTCGCGCACCTCGCTGATCTTCACGGTGTCGTCGATGTCCGAGATGACCGAGACGCCGCTGTTCTCGAGCAGGAAGGCGACGCCGCCGAAGCGGCGGGGGTCGTTCGGGCGGGTGATGACCTCGATCGGGACGATGCCGGTGGCGTCGGGGCGCACGGCGGCGGCGGCGACGATCACGTCGGTGTCGGTGTGGCCATTCCACGAGGTGCTGGCGAGCTCGTGCTCCTCGCCGCCGATGCGCACGAGCAGCGACTTCATCGACTCGTTGTCGACCAGGAAGGCGCGGGCGCGGGCGCGGAAGATGTCGCTCTCGGGGGCCTCGTCGGGCAGCTCGAGGGCCAGGCGCAGCGCGTCGACAGCGGTGGCGCGCAGGCCGGTGTCGGACTCGGGCTCGTAGACCCAGCCGTGCACGCGGATCTCCCAGGTGTTGCCCTCGCGGTGGCCGATCGCGGGGAAGATGCGGGCCTCCTCGTCGGACTTGAGGTTGGAGCTGCGGCCGCTGGGCGTCGGCTTGGTGGGGTCGCCAGGCGTGGGGTCGCTGGGCATGGGGCTGGCCTTGGCGGCGTCGGGTGTGGGGCTCGGCCGCGGCTCGGCGCGCCCGCCAGGGTTGCAGGCGAGCAGGCCGAGCGAGAGGAGGAGGCAGCGGCGACGCACCGGGGCATGATATGCCAGGCGCATGGACTTTGACGAGCTCGAGGCCGCGATGCGACCGTACGAGGCGGGTCGCTGCGGCGAGGCTGCTGTGGTGTCGGCGGGGGTCTTCGTGGTGGTTCGCCTCGACGGTCGCGGCTTCACCGGGCTGATGCGGGCGCGCCACGAGTTCGACCGACCCTTCGATGTGCGGGTCCGCGACATCATGATCGCGACCGCGGACCACCTGATGAACTGCGGGGTGGAGGTGGCCTACGGCTACACGCAGAGCGACGAGATCTCGTTGCTGCTGCGGCCCGGCGTGGTGAGCAGTCCGTGTCGCTTGCTGGCGCGGCTGGCCGGGGAGGCGAGCGCCAAGTTCACGCTGCTGCTCGGGGCGCTGGCCAGCTTCGACGCGCGGGTGTCGGAGCTGCCGGACAGCGAGCGCGTGGTCGACTACTTCCGCTGGCGGCAGGCCGACGCGGGGCGCCACGCGCTCGCGGAGCACTGCCTGTGGACGCTGCGGCAGCGGGGCGTCGGCGCGGCGGAGGCGGCGAGTCGGGTGCAGGCGGCGGGGCCCGCCGAACAGCGAGCGCTGCTGCGCGCGCTGGAGGTCGAGGTCGACGCGCTGCCCGGGTGGCAGACGCGCGGGGTGGGGCTGTGCTGGGAGCGGACGAGCGTGCCGCTGGCGGCGCTGCGGCGGCGGATCCGTGTGCTGCTCGAGCTGCCGGAGGGCGACGAGTACGCCGAGCTGCTGCGGGCGCAGGCGCGGCAGGCCGCCGCGCCCGAGCCCGACCCGGGCGCGATCACTGCGGGATGACGTCGAGGTCGAGGCCGCCGGGGTACCAGTAGCTGCCGTAGTTCTGCACGCCGTACACGCCGACGCCGACGCTGCCGTCGCCGACGATGCTGTGGTTGCCGTTGCCGTTGTTGCTGAGCTTGACGTGGGTGTAGGAGTAGCCGGTGTTGCCGATGACCTTCCAGCCGCCCGCGTTGACGCCGTCGACGGTGACGGTGGTGCCGGTCTTGGCCATGAGGTCGACGTAGTTGGCGATCCAGCTGGTCGGGGCGTGGACCAGGTAGCTCTTGCGCCACTGCAGCGGGTTGACGGCGAGCAGCATCGCCGGGTCGCTGGTGCCGTAGCCGCCGTCCTGGCCGACCATGTACTGGGCGACCATGATCTTCTTGTCGGCGGTGACGAGGAACTTGGCGGTGGTTGTGGCGATCTGGACGAAGTCGCCGGCCTTGGCGAGGTTCTTGGCGACCGGCTGGTCGGGGTCGAAGACGAGGGTGGTGTTGGCCTCGCTGGCGATGATGCGGACCATCTGCGCCTTCTCGAGCTGGTCGTTGGGGACCTGCACCGGCGGGACCACCAGGTACTCCTTGGCGAGGGTCTCGATCGGGAACATCGACTCCTCGAGGTGGTCGCAGGCGGTGACGTTGAGCGGGACGTTGGTGCACTCGTGGCCGCCGAACACCTGGACTGGCTTGTCGGCGGTGATGATCGTGCCGGTGAGGTCGGCGGCGCTGTTGACCACCTCGAGCACGTCGCCGTCGTCGAGCATGATCACGCCGTTGCCGTCGGCCGCCACGCCGCCGCCGGCGCGCACCTTGTTGCCGGTCGCTGACGGGGTGATCGTGACCTTGGTGCCGTCGCTGTGGGCGACCACGGCGTAGAAGCCGGGGTAGTTGAAGCTGGCCCAGAAGTCCCACGAGGCGACCAGATAGTTGCCGGTCCAGGTGTTGACGGGCAGCAGCACGGAGGCGTCGTTGGTGGTCGTCGCCTTGATCGGGTTGTACTGGTAGACGGTGACCGGGTTGTTGCTGCGCAGGCGGTAGGCGCCGTCCTTGACCAGGACGCTGGCGGCGTCGCTCTTGGTCAGCTCGTTGACCCACGGGAGGGTGATGAGCTGCACCGAGTTGGCGGCGACCATCTGCTGGACGACCATGTTGGGCCCGCGGGTGACCGTGATCATGGCGGCGACGTTGGAGGTGTTGGACACCGCGACGGCGTACTCGTGCGGGGGGTTGGTGTTGTAGCCGTCGTGCTGCTGGAGGACGGTCGGGTAGTAGTCGCAGCCGATGTAGCTGAGGCCGAGGGCGGCGGTCGAGCAGGCGCCCTCGCAGGCGCCCTGGTCGGGGTTGCAGGTGACGCCCTGGATGCCGTCGCAGGTGTCGACGATGTCCTTGGCGTCGCCGTTGTCGTTGCACACGAGCACGTTGTCGCCCATGCACTCGGCCTCGCCGGGGACACAGAGCTTGCAGCCGACGCCGTCGATGCACACGTCGGGGCAGACCGCTTCGTCCTTGAAGCCGCCCATGCCGTCGCAGGTCTTGACGTTGTTGCCCTCGCAGAGGATCGTGCCGTCGGGACAGGGCGGGTCGCCGGTGCTGCCGCCGGTGCTGCTGCCCGAGGTGCTGCCGGGACCGACGCTGGTGCTGCTGCCGGTGTCGCTCGCGGAGGGATCGACGCTGGTGCTGCCGGTGGCGGTGCCGGGCTCCGTCGCGCTCACCTGACCGGTGCTGCCGCTGGTGGTCTCGCCGGGGCCGCTGGTGCTGGCGCTGGTGACCGTGGTGGTCGGCGTGTCGCTGGTGCTCGGGGCCGAGCCGCCGCTCGAGCTGCCCGGCGTACCGGTGCTGCTATCGGTGCCGGCGACGCCATCATCGCCGCAGGCGGCGAGGAGGAGGACGAGCGATGCACAGGGGGCGAATCGGCAATTCATGCCCCCTTCTATCATCGGTGGCGGATCGGCGAGGGGGACCGCGGGTGCGGGCCCCGCGAGCAAGCGGGCTCAGAAGTGGCCGGTCAGGACCAGGCCGCCGAAGCCACGCCCGAGCGTCGGCTGCATCTTGACGCGGGCGATGTTGCCGGAGCGCAGCTTATTGATGCCCAGGCGATAGATGATGCCGCCGACCACGGTGATGACAACACCCGAGGCGATCGCGGCCCCGGCGACGCGGGTCGCGCGGTCCGAGAATTCGATCTTGTCGGTGTTCTTGGAGATCTGGCCGTTGATCTGATCGCACTTGCTGCCCTCGGCGATCATGAGCTTGCCGCTGCAGTTGCTGCGGTTGTAGTTCTCGGTCGCGTCGAGGAGGAGGTTCTCGTACTGCGTGCCGCGGATCGTGAAGCCGATCGAGGTCGCCGCGCCCGCCAGAGTGATGACGCTGCCGACGATCATGACGCCGATGCCCTTGCGCCGCAGCTCATTGGCCTGCTCCTCGTCCTTCACCACCAGGTTGCCATCGCCGAGCTGGGCGGGGGCGGGGGCGGGCGCTGGTGCGACGGTCTCGGGCGGTGGGGGAGGCTCGGGTGGCGGCTCGGCGGGAGTCGGCTCGGCGGGCGGTGGGGTCACCTCAGGCGGGGGCGTCTCGCCGGGTGCCACCTCGACCGCCTGCGGGAGCTCTGTGTCGAGCGCGCGTGGGTCTGCGGGAGGCGCGGGGGCGGTGGGAGGCGCGGGGGCGGCGGGAGGCGCGGGGGCGGCGGGAGGCGCCGGTGCGGTCTGAGCCTGGGCCTGGGCCGCGCCGAAGAAGAAGACCGTCAGTGCGGCCGCGGCCTGGAGTCCGCGGCGTCCGCGTGTGCGTGCGGTGGTCGTGTCGGTTGCCATGGGTTCACTCCGTTTCGAGGCGAGCGCTCAGTCGTAGGCGGGCAGTTCGCCCTTCAGGACGCAGAAGCCGAAGGTCTTCGAGCACGTGGTCGGGAAGTCGGGGTTGATGCCGTTCACGTCGCTCTTGCAGACCTCATCGTCTGGCTTGCCCTCTTCGTCGAGACAAAACACGGCCGGATAGACGCCGACGACGTGGTAGTTGGCGGTGCAACTGTCCTGCGTGAACTTGAGGTCGGCGGAGAACTGCGTGCCCTGGGCGTCCGCGGTCACGAGGAACTTGACGTTGTCCCACTCATAGGTGAGGCGAGCGGCGGCTTGACCGGCCAGGCCCGGGTCGCTCTCGTCGACATCAGGAGTCGCTGGATCGTCTTCGGTGGGTGGGATCTCGACGACCTCGGGCAGGTTGAGCTCGACCTTGGTCATCTTGGGGACCGAGCAGAAGCCGTCTGCGTCGGGCAGCCCATCGGCGAAGTCGCCGAGCGAGTCGGGGTCACCGACCTCCTTGTCGATCAAGCGGGTGTCGAACACGCTCGAGGGCCCGTACACGTTGTCGTAGACGTACGCGTAGAGGTACTGCGCCCGCAGGGCGAGCGAGGGCTCGTAGAATTTGGGCGTGTCGTTGACGCCCCCGGGCGCGAAGTAGGTCGCCATGCCGAGGATGTCGCCGGTGAGCTGGCCGCAGGGCTGGTTCTTGTCGCCGCTCTTGAGGTCGAAGCGGGCCGCGAAGGTGCCGTGGGCGCTGGTGCAGGGGACGTCCGGCTGCTGGCAGCCGGCCAGGAACACGGCGGACACGGCGACGGTGGCGAGGGAGAGAAGTGTGCGGGTATGGGCAGGCATGGGGCTCCTCCTGGGGGATCGAGCTAGAAGATCAGGCGAACGCCGAAGCTGAACATACGCGGCTGCTGGAAGGCGATGGGCTTGCCGTAGTTCGGGTTCTTGGTGATCAACGCCCCGTCGGCGTTCTTGAGGCTGGAGAGGTCGCTGACGCTGGCGCCCGCGACTGGCACCACGTCATCGAAGGTGTAGGTCTGGTCGATCGCGGTGACCTGCTGGAAGTTGGCCACGTTGAACACGGTCATCGTGAACGACAGGGCCAGGTCCTTGCTGATCTGCTTGCGGTAGCCGAAGTTGGTGTCGATGCGAAACTGCCACGGGAGGCGCGGGCCGGTGCCACGGGGCAGCAGGTAGGCCTCGTCGGCGCCGTAGAGCACGTGTGAGCCGAGCGCGTTGGTCGGGCCGCCGGAGTTGGCGCGCATCGAGCCGCCGATGGTGAGCGAGTGGCCGTTGGACAGCGGGATCTCGCCGGCCGTGAACAGCTTGACGCTGTGGCGGGTGTCGCCGGGCAGGTAACCGTATTGGTTGACGAGCAGCGACTGGAGGTCGAAGGTCGAGTTGAGGTTCGGATCGAGCTGGCCGGTCTCCGGGCGGAACAGGCCGGCGATGTTGCCGCGATTGAACGCCACGGTGTAGCTGGCGTTGACGAGGAAGTTTCGCGTGAAGCGCTTATCGACGTACATCATCACCGCGTCGTAGACGCGCTGGGCCTTCGGGAAGTCGCGGGCGATGCCGTAGCCCGGGTTGCCGATGAAGTAGGTCGTCGCCTCGTCGCGGCTCATGTCCTCGATCGTCCGGGTCATCCAGCGATGCGAGTAGGTCATGCCGAGGCGGGCGTCGCGGATGATCTCGAGCTCGCCGCCGGCGACGACCTCATCGGTGGAGGGCGCCTTGAGCTTGGGGTCGACGGCGACCTTGCCAGCGCCGGTGAGCGCCCACAGCTGATCGGGGCTGCTGGAGTCGCCGCGGATCAGGCGGCCCTCGTCGGCGCGACAGGCCGCGGTGGCGTCCTTGTCGAGCGGGTCGCAGGCGGTCGTGCCGGGGGGCACGCTGCCGGGGGCGTTGCCGTTGATGTAGTGCGACGACTGGGTCGAGGGTTCGCCCGAGCCGGCGCGGTCGGCCAGGTTGAGCGGCACGCTCTGGTAGTAGCGGGCGTAGTTGACGAACAGCTTGGCGTGGCCGCTCTGGGTCGGATCGAAGATCAGGCCGATGCGCGGCGAGATCTGGTTGGGCAGCGACATGGCCAGCTTCTTGTCGCCGCCGAACATGTGCTGCGCGTCGTAGCGGACGCCGGCGTTGAGCGTCACCTTGTCCATGATCGACCAGGAGTCCTGGACGAAGCCGCCGATCGTGGTCGAGTAGACGTGCCACTCGAGGTTGTTGAGGGTCGTCGCCTGGTCGGGGCCGGTCAGGAAGCTGTACTGACGCAGGTCGTTGAAGCTGGTCCCGGCCGTGTTCTCGCGGTACAGCGTGCCGCCGGAGTAGCCGCGGTTGCTGTTGTAGCTCATGTACTCGAAGTCGACGCCGAACTTGAGCACGTGGGTGCCGGCGCCGTGGAGCACGCGGGTGGCGACCGAGCGGGTCTGCAGGCGGTCGAGCATGCGCTCGTACATGAAGCCCGGACCGCCGGTGGTCCAGGTCTGGACCGGGCAGGTCGGCGTGCCGCGCGAGGACGCGTCGAGCGGGTTCGGGATATAGTCGCAACCGCTCGCGCCCATCGGCACGTTGGGGATGGCGAGGACCGCGTCGCTGAGGTTGTGGAAGGTCGGGTTATTTTGCCGGTAGATGACGCCCGGCGTGCTGGCGAGCCCGGTGCCGCCGATCCGGCTGCCGTCGACCGGCAGCGAATTGCTGATCTGGTGGTGCCAGCCGAGGATCGTGTCGAAGTTCCACTTGTTGTCGTCGGCGGTGGCGGTCCACTTGAGCTGGACGTCCGCGGAGGAGTCCCGCGACTTGGAGGCCAGGGCGTTGTAGGTACCCGAGGCGTTGCCGACCTCGGGCAGCGCCGTGGCGGCGTTCATGCTGTAGGTGCCATTGCCGCCCGACAGCGTCGGCGCGTAGATGCCGAGGAGCTCGAGGGTATGGTTCTTGCGGGGCGAGTAGGTCAGCTTGGCCAGCGCCTGGATCTGGTTCGACTGGGCCTTGCGGCGCTCCTGGGTGCCGGCGATCCGCTCGACGACGGTGAAGCCGGTGTTCGGGTCGGTCACCGGGATCGCGTAGCCGGCGTCGTCGTAGAGGTATGCGCCGGCCTCATCGCGCTGGAAGGAGCGGCGGTTCCAGTGGGTGTCGACGTTGTAGACGGTGCGGGCGAAGCTGACGCCGCCGTAGAACCACAGCTTGTCCTTGACGAGTCGACCGCCGACGTCGAAGCCGGCGTCGCCGATCCAGCCGAGGTTGCGGTCGGTGACGACGCTGGTGCCCTCGCGGACAGGCACGGTGTTGCGGCCCTGGAGCTGCCCCGGTGTGTAGTTGCCCCACACGCTGCCATGGAACTCGTTCGAGCCCGACTTGGTGATGGCGTTGACGATGCCGCCGGTGGCGCGGCCGAACTCGGGGAGATAGCCGCCGGCCTCGACGCGGACCTCCTCGACGAACTCGACGCTGAGGCCGGTGCCGTTGAGGCCGAAGGCGGGGTCGTTCACCGACAGGCCGTCGACGTAGTACTTGTTCTCCGGCGAGGTGGTGCCGGCGACCGAGGTGCCGTAGGTGTCGTTGTTGGCGCCGGGGGTCGCCTCGGCGACGGCCTCGAAGCTGCGGTTGGCGCCGCCCTTGCCGGTCGGCAGGGCGATCGGCACGCGGCGGGCCATCTCCTTGTCGACGCTGAGGCCGAGCGCGGCGGAGCCGACGTCGACCGTGGGCGACGGGACCTCGACGTTGATGACTTCCTTGCCGCCATCGCCGGGGATGAGCGAGACGTCGACGCGGAAGGTCGAGGCTGCCCGGAAGGTCAGGCCGGAGCGCCGCTGTCCGGCGCCGTAGCGAGGATGCAATACGGTGACCTGGTAGTTCTGGCCCGGCGGAAGGTTGGGAATACGGTAGAGGCCGCTGATGTTGGTGGTCTGCGTGCGCTCGCCCTGCAGCTTTTCACCCTGGACGACCACCACGGCGCCCTCGATGGCCTCCCCGGTGCTGGCGTCACGGACCACGCCGATCAGGATGGCGTCGTTCTGGCCGGCCTCTGCTGTCGAGGAGATGGCGAGCTGTGCCGTGGCGGCACCCAAGATCGTGATCCAAGCACTCCTGCGCATTCGCGTCTCCTTCGCCGTGGAATTCACGTGAGATCTCTGCACGGCCTTCGGGCCGCAAAACTATTCAGTCCGCGAAGACCGTGAAATGGACAGAAGCTGTCGAAACGCGCATGCAGGCCATCGCCCGCGGCCGTGTGCTTCTGTCCATTCGACATAACCCCTTCCTTGGCCACAGGTCAATACGAAGTGAAACCTCCCGGCGAAAAGTTGTGTCGCACGGGAGCCACGGGGCCTGTCATTCATGCGATGAAAAAACAGTAAGATAGATTGCACAAATAGCACCATAAGAAAAAGATCCCGTGAGCCTGCTGGTGAGCTGACGGGATCCTGAACGCTGAACGGCGCTCGTGGCGCGGATTATTTAGGCGGATGCTACACAGATGTATAGGCACCGCCGGAGATTAGTTTTCCGGCAAAGCGCGCGCTCTGAATAATTTTTTCGAGACCCGAAACTGCTGTATCGGGCCTGCACGACGACCCGCTGAGGTCCATGGGCCTCATCAAGCGGGTCGCGGAGAGGATGTGCCCGCTGGGGAAGGATCCCCGAGGAGCGCCGGTCAGCGCACAACGAGGCCTCCAGGGGTAGGGCGGAGGCTCGGCTCTCACCACGCGGTCATCGGCCGCGTGGGTGCCTCGAGGACATGGTCACGCAGCGCCTGCAGGCGCGCGTGGTGCTTGCCGCCGCGGTCGCGCAGGAAGCCGAGCAGCTCGTGGAACTCGGCGAGGTTCGGGTCCGCCAGGGCCTTCTCATAGCCGGTGATGCCGACCTGCTCGCCCTTCTGCAGCAGCTGCAGCGGGAGCTCGTCGTTGACGAGGGTGGCGATGTCGTGGACCGCGTTGACCAGGCCACCCCAGGCGCCCCCGTCGTGCGGGATCTTGCCGCCGTCGCGCTCGATCAGGGGACGCAGGCGGGCGACGGAGTCGTCGTGGTCGTTGCGGAGCTCGCGGAGCACCGACTCCTCGGGCTGATTTGCGAACTTCTCCAGCGCACGATCGTAAGCGTCCACGGCGGCGATCTCGCCGCGACACTGGACAATGAGGGCATCGATGGTGGTGGTGGGGAGCGGCATGGCCGAACCATGGTCGAGGGTGATGACCTGTCAAGCGAAGCAGGCCGACCGCGATCACCGCCGGCGAGCGACCCTCACGGGATCCCGCAGAAGCCGACCTTCTCGTACCCGGGCGGCGGATCGGCGAACCATGGCACGCACGACTGCTGCGGGGCCGGGCAGTTCGGCTGGGTCAGGTCGCAGTACGGCGAACAGCAGCTATCGCTCGCGCAACCCGGCACGTTGTTGGCCGGGGCACAGACGAGGCCGGGGTCGCACGCGTTGACGTACTCGCATTTGTCGCCGTACTGGCCAGCGTCGCCAGAGCTGTCCTTGACACATGCGAAGGCGCCGAACTCATCGATACATACCTTGCCGCCCTGGCAATCCTGCTGCAGCGGGTCGCACGGGGCTTCACAGAGCATCAGGACGAAGTCGACGTAGGTTACGCACACGTCCGGCTCGGCGCAGGGCAGGTCGCTCCCGTCGCACATGGCGGCGCAGGTCCCGTCGAGGCACACGAGGCCCTTGGCGCAGGAGTCGACGCCAGTCTTGCCGTCGCCCTCCGAGGTGCACGGCTCGCCGACCCCGGCCGGGTTTGGATCGATCGGTACGCACTGGGTCCCGTTCCACATGCCGTTGCCGAGGGCGTCGGTCGGCGCACACTTCTTGCTCGAGTCGGCGCAGCCCAGGCCGATGAAGCAGGTCTGCGGGTCGCGGCAGCTGAGCGCGCCGCAGATGGCGGGCTCGCACACCTTGTTCGCGCCGCAGAGCGCGGCACATGCGGGCGAGCAAGGATCCGTGGGTACGCAGCCGTCCGGGTTCGGTCGGCACTCGTCCTGACCGACGTCGCCCGAGTGGCCAGCGACGCAGATCTCGCCGGCCCCGCAGCTCAGGTTGCAGGGGATGATGAAGCCGTTGCCGCAGTCCTCGGTGTCGCTGGAGCTCGTGCCGGTGGTGGCCAGACTCGTGGCATTCGTGCCGGTGCTCCCGGTCGAGGTCGGGGGCCCCGAGGTCGGGCCGCTCGTCGTCACGGCGCCGGTCGAGCTGCCATTCGAGGTCTCGGCCGTCTCGCCCGGGTCGGGCGCCTTCGGGCAGGCGAGGATGCACAAGCACGCGAACAGGCCAGCAACCGTGCGCATCGTGCCACGCTATCACGTCGGCGCCGCGGCGAGGCCGGGTCGGTAGCGGCGCTAGCGAGCCGCGAGGCGCAGCGACTTGGCGTGGAGGTGCTCGACCATCGCGCCGGCGATGTCGACGCCCGCGAATTCCTGGGCGTGCGGGTAGTAGCAGGGCATGTTGACCTCGAGCAGGTACCAGCGGCCGGCCGGGTGGCGCAGCAGATCGACGCCGCCGAACTCGCGGCGGGTGACCTGCACGGCGGCGACGGCGAGGGCCACCGCGGCGGGTTCGGGCAAGGTGTAGGCGGCGAGGTCGTCGCTCGGGGTGCTGCGAAAGTCGTCGGGCTCGAGGTCGTTGCGGTAGCCGGCGACGCCGCGATCGCCGACGACGACGACGCGCCAGTGCTCGGCCCCGGGGATGTGGCTCTGCAGCCACGGGGCCACGCCCTGGCTGCGCAGGTAGTCGATCAGGGAGTAGAGGGTCGGCCACGAGTCGGCGCGCATGACCCCGACGCCGCCCTCACCGCCGGTCTTGAGCACGACCGGCAGGCCGCCGAGGCGCTGCACGGCGCGGCGCAGCGGCTCGCGCTCGCGGCTGAAGATCTGCACGCTGCGTGGGATACTGAGGCCGGCGCGTTGAAAGCAGAGCGGCGCGGCGGGGCCGTCGAAGTGCAGGGCGTCGAGGTCGCGATAGAACGTGGCGACGTCGGGGCGGATCAGGAATTGCTCGCAGCGGATCGCCGCGAGGGCGACCGCGGGGCGGTACATCATGGCGAAGGGCGGGAGCTCGCGCTCGTCGTCGAACTCGAAGCGGTTGGCGTCGATCGCCACGAAGGGCAGGTCGCGCGCAGCGCAGGCGGCCCGCAGCAGCTCGCAGGAGCTGGCGGGCACGCTCGAGTCGGTGACGCAGTGGAGGCCCGCGGGGCGCACGGCTTCACTTCGGTTTCGCGGGCTTGACCGGGGGCTTGACGGCGCCTTGCACTGGCGCCTCCCAGTCATCCTGGGCCGTGATGCCGCCGTCGACCCAGGTCCACTCGATCTTCTGGTAGGTCATGGTGACCTGCGTCCTGGGGGCGCCGGTCTCCGGGGTGACGAGGTCGATCGAGGCGATGTTGGCGTTGGTCAGCTTGACCGTGTAGAGCAGCGAGGGCTTGCCGACCTTGTCAGGCCCATAGACGGTGAACTCGACCTCCGTGAGGTTCTCGTTGCTGGCCAGCACCTGGTAGAGGATCGGCGTCGACCGGTCGAGCTCCTTGGTGAACACAAAGGGCTTGTGCATGCGCTGGCCGGTGGGGAGGCCCGACTGGGGGTCGCGCGGCGAGACGATCGAGTGGCTGACTGCGATCACGGCGATCGCCCCCTCCTTGCCCTTCTGCGTCACGCTGCCCTTGATCTCGCCCTGCTTCTGGCCCTTGAGCTTGAGATAGGCGTTGAGCGCCGCGTCGGCCTCGGCCCCCGGTCCGAGGGCCACACCCGTGAGCGCACCGACCACCAACAGCGACTGGATCCACTTCTTCATCACGTACCTCCGGCGCGTCGCGCCGCGGCGAGGGTAGCGGAAATTGGCGAGTCGCTGCACGCGATGTGGATCGTCACCCGAGCGCGAGATGGCGCGCGGGCGAACGCGGGCGCTGGCCTGGAGTGCAGGGCGGGACGGGCTCGCCTCACTTCGTGCCCAGGGTCATCGTCACTTCTTGTCGAGGCTCATCGAGCCAGTGTCATAGACAGCGCCGGCCTTCATGCCGTCGGCCATGTCGCTCATGAGGGTGACGCTCCACTTCTTGCCGTTCTTGATGGCGAGGCCGTAGCTGCCGAGGGGGACGTTCTCGACGGTCCACACGCCGGCGGCGTCGGTCTTGGCGGTGAACTTGACGGGGGCGTCGTGGCACGGCGATTTGGTGAAGAAGCTGGAGGGGCTGGGGCACAGCTCGACGGTGGTGCCGGCGACCGGTGCACCGTCGCGTAAGATCGTGCCAGTGAGGCCGCCCGTGGCGAGCGGGCCGCCCGTGGGTAGATCCTTCGGGCCGGCGCCGAAGACCACGATCTCCTTGATGTCGCCGACCAGCTCGGGGACGCTGCCCGAGGCCCACTCGACCCGCGCGGCGCCGGGGACGATGACGGAGACGCCGATCTCCGAGCCGACCCAGAGGCGGCCAGAGTCGTCGGCGGCGACGGCGGAGATGCTGTCGGCCTTGAAGTCGCGCGACTTCTCGGACGAGTACTTGCGCGGCGAGCCGCCGGCGGGCAGGTGGTACACGTCCTTGTAGCTGATGATGCCGATGCTGCCGCCCTGGGCGAAGTTCACGTCGCTCATCTGGGCGAAGCCCTTGACGCCGACGTTGACCTTGCTGAGCTCCGCCACCTCCGAATTTGGCGTGGCGCCGAACTTGATGAGGGCCTCGTCGATGAGCACGTGGACGTGGCCGTCGGGGGAGAGGGCGAGGTCCTTGAGCCAGAGCTTGCCGCCCTTGGCCTTCTTGAGGCTGACCTCCTTCCACGCGCCGGCGCCGTCGCGCAGGTGGACGCGGTTGGACGAGGCGACCCACACCTTGCCGTCGCGGTCGACGACGATCGCCTCGAGCAGGTCGTCGCCGGCGCCGATGGCCGCCTTCTCCTCGGTGATCCAGGCCTTGCCGTCCCAGTGCGAGACGCCCTTGTAGGTGGAGATCCACGGGTCGCCGTTGGGGGCGATCGAGAGGTGGTCGGGTGAGCCGCCGACGTCGCTGAAGCTGGCCTTGGCGACGGTGTTGAAGCGCGTGCCGTCGAAGCGCAGGATGTCCTCGAAGCCGATCACCCACAGGGCGCCGTCGGGGCCGAGCTGCAGGTCCTTTTGCAGGATCGGGGGCGAGCCGTCGAGGATCTTGAAGGCGCCGTCTTGCAGGCGCGCGATGCCCTGCTTGTCGACGGCGAAGAAGGCCGGGCCGGGCTCGTTGGGCTTCGGTGCGACCAGGGCGGCGGGAGCGAGCGCTTCGGGTTCGGTCCTGGCGGGCTCGGGCGTCGCGGGCTCCTGCTTCGCAGGCTCCTGCTTCGCAGGCTCCTGCTTCGCGGGCTCTTGCTTCGCGGGCTCGGACTTCTTGGCGGGGTCGTTCGAGTCGCAGGCTGCGAGCGCGGCGAGGGCGGAGAGGACGAGGGCCGGCGTGTTGCGCTGCATCGCGCGCGAGGATGCGAGAGGCGGCGACGGCCGTCAAGGACATGTCCTTGCGGACAGCCGAGCGGCCCTCCGGGGCCGTGGGAAGTCGCCTGCCTGAGCCGGCCGGGCGGGGGGGGGGGGGGCTGGTGAGGCGGACCGCGTCGGCGATGACCACGAAGCCGCCGGGGGCCCAGCGCGAGATCAGGACCTTGTTCCACCCGGAGGTGAAGTTGTAGCTGCCCGCGGGGGTCCAGTCGCCGCCGCCGGACTGCATGTCGATGCTCTGGAAGCCGAGCTCGGTGCCGGCGGCGTCGAAGGCGACGACGGGGGTCTGGTCGGAGCGGTTGCCTCCGGCCGTGTACCAGACGTCGACGTTATAGGCGCCGTTGTTGTTGAGGTAGAACCAGAACTCGGCGCCATCGTCCATGGTGGTGGTCGAGGCGTAGAGGTAGTTGCTGCCGTAGTAGCCGGGCGTGGACGCGGTCGAGGTCCACGAGACGGGGGCGTAGAAGTCGGTGTCCAGCGCGTTGTTGGCGTTGGAGCTGTCGACGATGAACTCGGCGGCGTCGGCCTTCGGCGGGTCCGTGGGATCAGCGGTGGGGTCGGCGGTGGGGTCGGTGGGATCGGTGGTGGCGCCGGTGGAGGAGTCGGTGGTCGGGTCCGCGGTTGGATCGGCCGTGGGATCGGCGGTGGGGTCCGCGGTCGGGTCTGGATTGGGCTCGGGCTTGGGCTCGGGCGGCGGATCGGGCTGCGGCTTCTCGTTGTTGCAGGCGGCGTTGATCTTGTCGAAGTAGGTGGCCCACGGCCAGTTCGGGCCCGGGTCCTCGCGGTTGTACGGCTGCAGCTGGCCGTGGCCGACGATGTGGTACTTGTCGCGCGGGATGTCGTTGCGGCGGGTGATGTCGCAGACGAGGTTGGCCGACTGCTGGATCAGGTTGGGGTTCCAGGCGTCCTGCTTGCCGAAGCCGGCGTGCTCGATGCCGATGGTGAAGTTGTTGCTGCTGGCGCCCTCGAGCTCGGCGAGCTTGCCCCCGTTGAGGCTGTTCTTGTACTTGGCGGCGATGTGCCAGGCCTTGTCGGCCTCCTTGACCAGCTGCGTGATCTCCGAGCCGTCCTCCTTGACGACATAGTGGGCGCTGACGCCCGCCTCGGCCTTGGCGAGCCAGCCCCAGCAGCCGGCGTAGGCGCCCTCGCAGGTGTGGATGATGACGATCTGCGGCGTGCCGGCGGCGCCGGCGGGGCGCTTGCTGAAGTTGCCCGAGCTGCGCCAGGTGGCGCCGGCGTAGTCGGGGTTGGCGGCGAGCACGGGCTGGCCGTCGGCGCCGGGATAGTCGGGGATGACGCCGCCCTTGGGCTTGATCTCGGAGATGACGTTGCCGGCGAGGTCGGTGACGACGAGGCCGTTGCTGATCAGGGCGTAGACGTTCTGGTGGATGTAGCTGACGGCGGCGGGGGACTTGGGCTCGATGCCCGAGAGCTCGGCGATCGCCGGGGCCCACGCGCCGAGGTCCTTGCGGTCGATCTTGGCGAGGTCGGCCTTCTCGCGCAGGACCGCGGCGGCGGCGCGGATGTTGAGCGGGCGGGTGGCCTTGACCGAGTCCGCCTCGACGTCCAGCAGCTGGGCGCCGCGGGTGAGGTTCTTGCCGCGCAGGGCCATGGTGCCGAAGGCCGGGTCGATGCCGTCGAACTCGACCTCGCCGACGACCATCTGCCACTGCGACTCGACGTAGCCGACGGCCTTGAGCACGTCGATCGGGACGTCGAACTCGGCGGCCGCTGCCTTGAACTCGGCCTCGATGCCCTTGAGGTACACGCCGGGGTCGGCCTGCGCGGGATCGGCGGGCTCGGGCACGTCCTGGATGCCGTCGCCGCCGCCGTCGTCCTCGGGGCGGTCGCTGGCGTGTTCACACGCGCTGGTGAGCAGGCCGAGAGTTGCGAGGGTGCCGAAAGTGCGGAGGGCAAGCGAGGGACGCCACATTGTGTGCCTCTATATCGAAGCGCGGCGATCGCCACAAGGGGGGCAGCGGCGCGCAGCGGGGTGCACGTGGGCGCGGCGGCGGACCCCTGGGGCCGGCGAAAGGCGAGGGAATCCGCGGCTCGGCCTGGGTGCTCGGGCGGGCGGGCGCCGCGAGGCGCACGGCTGTGGCAAGCTGGCGGCGTGCCTCGCTGTCCCTGCGGTCGTCCGCTCGCGCTGTCTCGCTGCTGCGGCCGCTTTCTGGCCGGGGCGGCGTGGCCCGAGACGGCCGAGGAATTGATGCGCAGTCGATATACCGCGTATGTGCAGGGGAAGGTCGACTATGTGATTGCGACGACCGCGGCGCGCGGGCGCCTGGCGATCGATCGCGACGAGCTGCTGGCGTATTGTCAGCACCTGCGCGGGGTCTCGCTGGCGGTGGTGGAGACGCTCGCGGGCGGGCCGGCGGACGCGAGCGGGGTGGTCGGCTTCGTCGCCACGCTGCGGGTGCAGGGGCGCAAGCAGGTGCAGCGCGAGCGCAGCCGCTTCGCCCGCGAGGGTGGCCGCTGGGTCTACGTCGACGGCGACGTGTTGGCCTGAGCCTGGGGGTGCTCGGCGAGCCAGTCGTCGGCGTCGCGGTAGAACCACGAGAACGGGCCGGACGCGTACCTGGGGTGGGCGAAGCTGCGTTCGCCGTGGTGCTGCAGGCCGGACTTGAGGAGCACGCGCTGGGAGGCGAGGTTGCCCGGGTCGGTGATGGCGACGATGCGCGGCAGGCCGAGGGTGGCAAAGCCGTGGCGGAGGACGGCGGCGGCCATCTCGCTGGCGTAGCCGCGGCCCCAGGCCTCGGCGGCGAGGATGTAGCCGACCTGGATCAGCGATTCGCCGTGCATGTGATTGAGCAGGTGCATGCCGACGCAGGCGCCGGTGGCCCGCAAGGTCGTGGCCCAGATGCCGAGGCCGGGGTTCGATTCATAGTAGTCGAGGATGCGCTCGTGCAGGATCGCCTCGCTCGTGGCCGGGTCGATCGTGCCGCCGCAATATCGCATGACTTGCTCGTCGGCGTGGAGGCGCTGCAAGAACGGGAGGTCGGCGAGCGTGAACCTTCGCAGGGCCAGGCGGGCGGTCTGGACGTGGGGCGTGAGGGACACGGCGCGGGATGGTAGCGCATGCCGAGCGCGGGTGCGCCGATGATCACCGCGTGGGGTCTTGGGGCTTGCGCGGGCGGGCGAGGACGGCGAGGCCGGAGAGGATGATCGCGGCGGCGAGCCAGGTGCTCGGGCCGACGGCCTCGCCCGCGAGCGCGGCCCCGAGGACGATCGCCACGATCGGGTTGACGTAGGCGTAGCTGTTGGCGACGGCGGTGCGGGCGTTGCGGAGGAGGTACGCGTAGGCGGTGAAGCCGACCAGGGAGCCGAACACGATGAGATAGGCGACGGCGAGCAGCGAGCGGGTCGAGGGGACGGCGAGCAGGGGCTCGCCGAAGCCGAGGCTGAGGCCGAGGAGGACGACGCTGGCGGCGAGCATCTGGCTGGCGGCCGCCATGCCGCCGGCGGGCAGCGGGCCGCGGCGGCCGAGGACGACGCCGAGGGCCCAGCACACGGGGGCGAGCACGACCAGCAGGGCGCCGATGCCGGCGGCGTGCAGCTCACCGCCGAGGCTGAGCACGCTGATGCCGAGGAAGCCGAGCGCGAGGCCGAGCCACTCGCGGGCGGACGAGCGCTGACCGCCGATGCCGGCGAACACGGCGGCCCACAGCGGCATGGTGCCGACGACGAGGGCGACCAGGCCGGAGGAGACCCACTGCTCGCCGAGGACGACGAAGCCGTTGCCGCCGACGAACAGGAGGACGCCGGTGATCGCGGCGGTGCGCCACTCGCGGGGGCTCGGGGCCGGGGCGCCGCGCAGGCGCAGGACCAGGTAGAGGCCGCCGCCGGCGATGAGGAAGCGGACCGCGCCGAGGGCGAAGGGCGGGACGGTCTCGAGGGCGATGCGGATCGCCAGGTAGGTCGAGCCCCACAGCAGGTAGACGGTGAGGAGGGCGGCGACCAGGAGCAGCGGCGGGCGGGCGCGCGGGAGGGCGGGGCTCGCGGGGGCGGGGCAATCGTGATCCAAGTGTGGTGATTCTAAGGGGCCGGCTGTGGTGATTCTGGCCGGCGTGGTGTGGTGATTCTGCGGGCGCCGGCTGTGGTGATTCTGCGGGGGCCGGCTTTGTTATCAGGGGCGGCGGCGGAAGGGGCGGGCGAGGGCGGCGAGCCAGGGCCAGGTGCGGCGGGTTGGGGTCTCGGGAGCAGGTTGGCTGGCGATCATCGAGGCGGAGGCGCGGCGGGCGTCATCGATGCCGCCGAGGGCCGCGATGGCGGCGGCCAGCTCGTCCATCGATTCGAAGCGCGACTCGGGGCGCTTGGCGAGGGCCTTGCGGATGATGGCGTCGAAGGCGTCGGGGAGGTCGAGCTCGGGGGCGATGACGCGGGCCGGTTTGGGGTCGTCGATGAGGATGAGGCGGAAGGTCTCGTCGGGGCTGCGGCCGCGGAAGGGGAGGTGGCCGGTGACGAGCTGGTAGAACACGGCGCCGGCGGCGTAGACGTCGACGCGGTGGTCGATGCGGCCGCCGGTGGCCTGCTCCGGGGGCATGTAGAAGATCGTGCCGAGGACGGTGCCGGCGGCGGTGAGCGGGCCGTTGCTGGAGTCGAGCTCGTCCTCGAGCTTCTTTGCGATGCCGAAGTCGACCAGCTTGATGAAGTCCTCGACGCCCTGGAAGCCGATGCGGAAGCAGTTGCCGGGCTTGAGGTCGCGGTGGACGATGCCGTGGCTGTGGGCGGCGGCGAGGGCCTTGCAGATCTGGACCAGGATCTTGGCGGAGCGGCGCAGCGGCAGGCGAACTTCGCGGCGGATCGTGGCCTGCAGATCTTCGCCGTAGAGCAGCTCCATCACGAGGTAGCAGACGCCGGTGTCGGTGACGCCGAAGTCGATCATCTCGACGATGTGCGGGTGGACGATCTTGGAGGTGGCGCGCGCCTCGAGGCGGAAGCGTTCGCGGGTGACGTGATCGCGGCTCCACGGCTCGCGCAGGATCTTGACGGCGAAGCGGCGGCGGGTGTCGACGTGCTCGGCGGCGTAGATCTCGCCCATGCCGCCGCGGGTGAGCTGCTTGACCAGGCGGTAGCGGCCGTCGAGGACGGCATCGACGAGGTTCGGACCCTGCACCGGCGGGCGACGGTAACACAACGGTCGCTCGCGGCGGAGCGGTCGCGGGCGCTCGCGTGCCGGCGTGGTGGGGGCCGTGGACGACGGCGGGGGTCGGATGTCGCGGGCGTCGGATCACCGTCGCGGGCGCGAGGTGATCGCCCAGCCGGCGAGCACGGTGAGGTTGAGGATCGAGTAGACGATGAGCATGTGGCCGGGGGCGTGCTCGGGGCGAGCGGCGACCAGGGCGGCCAGGCCGACGCCGACCAGGGTCGCGGTGAGCATCCAGCGGGCGATGAAGACGGCGCCGACGGCCATGGCGACGGCCGTGAGCAGGAGGTCGGCGATGATGAGCGCGGCCAGGGGGGCGCCGGCGAGGTGGAGCAGCACGCGCGAGAGGGTCATCGCGGTGACGCTGATCATGATCGTGTTGAAGATCGCGCGGTGGTGGGCGTGGGCCCGCAGGGCCGGCCGCGTGGCGAGCCAGGCCGCGGCGAACAGGACCCACACGATCAGGCCCTCGATGCGGTGATAGGCGGCCGTGGTCGGCTCGCCGCTGGCGAGGTTGCGCAGGAGGACGACGAGCTGGATGAGCGCGAAGACAGCGATCCAGGTGGCGATGAGGCGCCGACGCAGGCGCGGCGCGCCGGAGGGGTCGGTCTGGAGATCGACGGCGAGCTCGCGCAGGAGGTCGTCCATGCTCGGCCAGCGGGCGGCGGGGTCGCGGGCGAGGCCGCGGAGCAGCGCCTGGCGCAGCCGCGGCGGGACCTCGACGCCGGGCGGCGGGGCGCGCAGCTCCCCCGCTTCGATGGCGAGGTCGAGCTCCTCGATGCTGGCGCCGGCGAAGGGGCGCTCGCCGTAGAAGGCCTCATAGAGGGCGACGCAGAACGAGAACTGGTCGGAGCGGGCGTCGGCCGGGGCGCGGCGGAACTGCTCGGGGGACATGTACGCGGGCGTGCCGATCAGGGTGCCGGCGCGGGTGAGCTCGGTCGACATGTCGTTTGGGACAGGTGACGAGGGGGCCGTGGGGTCGACGCGGGCGAGGCCGAAGTCGAGGACGCGGACCCTGCCGTCGGCGCCGATCATGGCGTTGTCGGCCTTGAAGTCGCGGTGTGCGAGGCCGGCGGCGTGGGCCGCCGCGAGCCCGCGTCCGGCCTGCAGGTAGCACTCGCGGATCGCGTCGACGCCGGGCGAGCTGGCGTCACGCCAGGCCCGCAGGGTGACGCCCTCGACGTGCTCCATGGCCATGAAGATCTGGCCGGCGAACTCGCCGATGTCGTGGATCTGGACGACGTTGGGGTGGGAGAGGCGAGCGAGGGCCTGGGCCTCGCGCAGCATGCGGGCGCGGGCGTGCGGGTCGTCGCCGGCGGCGTGGAGCAGCTTGATCGCTACGCGACGGTGCAGCTCCTCGTCGTAGGCGACGTGGACCGAGCCCATGCCGCCGCTGCCGATGTGGCGCAGGACGACGTAGCGGCCGAGCCGCGGGGCGGGCGGCAGCATCGACGCGGGGATAGCGAGCTGCAGCGGGGTGTAGGCGGTGCGCTCGGTGGTCTCGTCCATGCCGGCGTCGGGCGTCACAGCGGCAGCACGGCGACGTGGTCGAACTCGACCTTGCCGGGGTAGTGGGCGCTCATCCACACCAGGATCCGGCGCGCGTTGGGCGGGGCGACCAGGTCCCACTCGAGCAGCTTCCAGTCGTAGTCGTTGTCGGCCGAGTCGAGCGGCTTGGGGTTCTTCTCGTCGCCGAAGAAGCCGTCGTTCTCGTCGAGCCACTGGACGCCGAGCACGAACCACGCGGCCGGGTTGACCGCGTTGCCCTCGCTGCGCACGCTGGCCTGGATCCGGTAGCTCGCGCCGCCGGTGATGCTGTTGTAGGGCGACACGGTCTGCACGGCGTAGCAGTCCCACTGGCCCTGGGCGTCGACCGTGATGCCGCCGCCGTCGCAGCCGGGCGCCGGCCCCGACGCGAACACGTGGACGCCGCCGCAGGTCTCGGGCTGGCCCGGCTGGCGGACCTCCCAGCCCGCCGGGGCCTGTCCGTCCATGCCCTCGTCGAGGCTGCCGTGCTCGATCAGGTTGCCCTGCGGGGCGCACAGCGAGGCCGGGGCGCCGGTGGTCGCGTCGCCCGTGCTGCCGGCGCTGGTCGATGTCTCGGGCGCGGCGCTGGTCGAGCTGTCAGCGGCCGAGGTGGTGGTCGGGGTGTCGCTGGTGGTCGGGTCGCTGGTGGTCGTCGTCCCCGCGGCGGACGACTCGCTCGCCGCGCTCGCTTCGGTCGTCGTCGCTGCGGCCGTGATGCTGGTGGGTCCGGTGGGGTCGATCGTCGCCGCCGAGTCGTCGCTGCCCCCCGCGCAGGCGGCGAGCAGCGCGACGCCACCGATCAGGCCGATGTTGCTGTGCTGAGGTCGCATGCCGGGGCACGCTCGCACAGCGCTGGCGGCGAGACAACCGCTGCGTCGGCGGGCTTCGGTCACATGGTCTTTCGGTCAGGTGCGCGTGACCGCGGCTGCAGGTCCAGCGGTCGCGTGGCAGCACATGGTCTTTCGCTAGCGCTGCATGAAGGCGACGACGATGTCGCCGAGCTCCTCACCGGCGTCCTCTTGCAGGAAGTGACCGCTGCGCTGCAGGGTGGTGTGGGGCTGGCCGGCGGCGCCGGGGATGCGGGCCTGGAGGACCCGGTCGGCGCCACGGGTGATCGGGTCGCCGTCGGCGAAGACGGTGAGGAAGGGCCGGGTGAAGCGCTCCAGGCCCTGCCAGGCGGCGAGGTTGGCGGGCACGGCGGGGTCGTCGGCGGTGGTCGGGACCAGCAGCGGGAACTTGCGCGCGCCGGCCTTGAAGGTCTCGTCGGGGAAGGGCGCGTCGTAGGCGGCCCGCACGGCGTCGGTCATCGGTCGCACGCTGCCGCGCTCGACGATGAGGCCGACCGGCAGCTCGGCGACCACCTGCGAGAAGCGCTGCCAGTTGAGGAAGGCCTCGGAGGGCGGGCGCTCGGCGGTGGGCAGGAAGGTGTTGGCGGCGATCACCCGGGCGAAGCGATCGGGCTGCTCACCGACCAGGCGCAGGCCGATGAGGCCGCCCCAGTCCTGACACAGCAGGGTGATGTCGTGCAGCTCGCGGGCGTCGAGGAAGGCGCGCATCCAGTCGACGTGGCGCTGGTAGGTGTAATCGTCGGGCGAGGCCGGCTTGTCGGAGCGACCGAAGCCCGGCAGGTCGGGGGCCACGGCGCGCAGGCCGGCCGCGACGACGCGATCGATGACCTTGCGGTAGAGGAAGGACCACGAGGGCTCGCCGTGCAGCATGAGCACGACCGGGGCATCGCGCGGTCCCTCGTCGACGTAGTGGATGCGCAGGTCCTGACCGTCGACCGGGATGTCCTGGTAGTGCGGGGTGAAGGCGTAGCCGGGGAGGTCGGTGAAGCGGTCGTCGGGGGTGCGCAGGAGCTGCATCGCGGGCGACGATACAGGGTTGTCGGGGCGGCGCGGGGTGAGATCAGCGCGGGCCGCGGGCTGCGACTGCGCATGTGACCCCGAGGGCATGTCCCGGGGGACATTATTCGGAGTTCGAGCAGTCGCGGGCGTCGGCGGGGGCGAGCAGGAATTGGGCGCCGGGGTGGAGCTTGACGGGGGTCGGCATCACGCGGGTCGCGGGGCCCTCGACCTCGACCATGACGAGGGCGCCGCGGCGCGGGCCGGTGCGCACGCGGGTGCCGGCGAGGATCGTGCCGACGAGCTCGGGGCCGCGGCCGGCGTCGACGTGTAGCGGGCGCTCCGCGGTGCAGCCGCCCCAGTGGGAGGTGCCCGCCATGCCGAGGCCGCCGAGGCCGTGCATGGTGCCGCCGTCGGCCCTCGTGAGCTCGTCGACGAGGTGGCCGGTGACCCAGCCGATCACGGTCGCGTCGGCGAGCGGGCCGTCGCTGATCGGCCAGGCGATCTTCGCGTGTGGACCGACGCGCTCGAGCAAGGCGACCGGGACCGGGCGCGCGAGCTGGAGCTGGACGACGGCGGGGCCGTCCATGGTGGCCGCGACGGCGATCGGGCCGCGCGGGCGCAGGCGATGATAGGGGGCCGGACTGTCGCCGTAGCCGCGCTGGAGGGCGAGCCGGTCGCAGGCGACGTCCTGCTCCGGGGTGGCGATGAAGCGGACGCGGCGATCGGGCGGCGGGGCGACGCGCAGGCGCGGGCCGTCGACGGCGCTCCAGCGCAGGGCCGTGCCGCCGCCGGCTCGCACGACGTCGGCGAACAGGAGCTCGTCGCGCGGGTAGACCGGGAGGTCGCGCGCGTGCGGGGTGCTGCGCAGGCGCAGGCCGTGGACCGTGGCCTCGGCGGTGACGCCGTGCTGGGTGCTGAGGCGGAGGGTGTCGGCGCGGGTCAGGGTGGCGTAGATGCGGCCGGAGGGGGTTCGCAGCGGACGCGCGGGGCCGGCGTCCCAGTGCTCCTGCGTGATCTCGCAGGTGGTGGCGGGGGCGATCGGGGCGGGGGTCGGCGTGGCCTCGGGTGGGGCGGGTGGCGGCTCGGTCGGCGCGGGGGCGGTGGGCTGCGCTGGCACGATCGGCGGGCGGGGTCGGGGACGCGGCGGGTGGGGTCGGGGACGCGGCGGGTGGGGTCGGGGGCGCGATCGGAGCGGCGGCGCAGCCGACGAGCAGGAGGGCGAGGCACAGCCGCGGGGTCATGGCGCTCCAGACAGCGCCAGGCGGCCGAAGTTCCCGGCTGCGGCGCGCGGGCTCGTTCGTCGCGGGAAACGTCGCGGTTATCACCGCATATTATCGTCGTACTTATCGTCGCAGCGGCCGGATCGCGGCCGCGAGGACCAGGCCGATGCACAGCAATCCTGTCATGATATAGAGCGTGAGATCGTAGATATGCACGAGGCTGGCGCCGGGCGCGAGCGCGGCCGCGTTGGCCTCGCGGATGCGGGTGATGAGGAGCGGGCCGGCGACGCCGGCGGCGCTCCAGGCGGTGAGGATGACGCCGTGCACGGCACCGACGTTGCGCGCGCCGAACAGGTCGGCCAGGAAGGCGGGGATGGTGGCGAAGCCGCCGCCGTACATGGTGAAGATGATGACGGCGGCGACCTGGAACAGCCCCCAGTGGCCGCCGGCGCCGAGCGTGGGGATGGCGGCGAACAGCAGGGCCTGGACCGCGAAGAACAGCAGGAACACGTTGCGCCGGCCGAGCCAGTCGGACAGCGAGGCCCAGAAGATGCGGCCGAAGGCGTTGAAGCCGGCGATCACGGCGAGCATCTGCGCGGCCTGCTCGGGGGTGCGGGCGAACATGTCCTGCATCAGCGGCGAGGCCTGGGCGAGGATCGAGATGCCGGCGGTGATGTTGATGAAGAGCATGCCCCACAGCAGCCAGAACTGGCGGGTGCGCACGGCCATCGGCATGGTCAGCTCGGCGGCGGCGACGGCGGGCGGGGTGTAGCCGGCGGGGGCCCAGCCGGGCGGCGGGCGATCGAGGGCCCGCGCGGCGACCAGCATGATCACGAGGTAGCTCGCGCCGAGCGCGACGAGGGTGGTGCTCACGCCGTACGCGGCGATCATTCGCTCCTTGAGCGGCGCGGCGATCAGGGCCCCGCCGCCGAAGCCGAGGACGGCCATGCCGGTGGCGAGGCCGCGGCGATCGGGGAACCACTTGATGAGCGCGCTGACGGGCGAGACGTAGGCGAGGCCGAGGCCGGCGCCGCCGACCACGCCGTAGCCGAGGAAGAGCAGCCAGATCGAGCCGAGCCAGACGCCGAGGCCGCCGAGCATCAGACCGCCGCCGAACAGGCAGGCGGCGACGGTGGCGGCGCGGCGCGGGCCGTGGCGCTCGAGCCAGGTGCCGCCGAAGGCGGCGCTGAGGCCGAGCATGGCGATCGCGATCGAGAAGGTGTACGCCGCGGCGCCGCGCGGCCACGCGGGGTGCAGCGCCTCGATCGGCTTATTAAATACGCTCCAGGCGTAGACCGATCCGACGCAGAGGTGGATCGCCACGGCGGCCGGGGGGATCGTCCAGCGACTGCGCATGCCGGGAGGATGCCAGAGGCGCGGTCCGCCGCGGCGGGCGAGCACCAGGGTTTTCGCATGTGATAGGGTCCGCGCTGAAGTTGCGCAGGAGGTCAGGGCGATGGGACGCATGCTGGTCGTGGGCCTGGACGAGCCGGAGATCGTCGATCTGAAGCGCCGGATCGGGTACCCGGTGATCTGCCACGCGCTGCTGCCGGCGATCCGGATCGAGGACGGGCGCCTGCTGGCCGAGCGAGCGAGCGGACCCGGGATGTTGGCGATCGACCGCGTGGTGTTTCACGGGATCTTCGCCGAGGACTATGAATTTCTCACCGCGCTGGCGCTGTGGGGCGGGCCGTGTCTGCCGAGCGCGCGGGGCTTGCTCGACTGCCGCGAGCGCCTGCCGTGCCTGGCGCGGGCGCTGCGGATCACGCGATTCGGCGCGATGCCTCGCTCGTGGGCGACGCGGGGGCAGAGCATCGAGCGCGCGGGCGACACGGTCGGCAAGTGGGGCAACTGGCACTGCGGCGAGAACAAGGTGCGATTCACGGGCAGCCACACGCCGGAGGAGCCGACGATCTATGAGCCCTTCATCGTCGGCGAGGCGGTGCGCATCGCCCTGGTGGGGCCGCACGCGTGGCAGATCCGGCTGGCCGGGGACACGTGGCTCAAGTCGATCCACGAGCCCGGGGCGGCGTTCATGCCGATCGACGAGGCGCTGCTGGCGGACGCACGGGCGCTGGCCGCGGGGCTCGGGCTCGAGGTGATCGGGGTCGACTATATGCTCGGTGTCGACGGGTCGCGGCACTTGCTCGAGGTCAATCACGCGGCGAACGTGACGGTGTTCCCGGCGATCCGCGAGGCCTTCCTCGATCTGGTGGCCGCGTGGGGCGACGACGGGGCGTGACGATCAGGTCGCTCCCCGCGTGGATCGCCTCGAGCCGCGCTGAGGGCTGCTCTCGGTGCATCTGGGTGCGTTTGCGCGAGTCCGGTGGCCCGGGTTCCCGGACGCGGAGGGTGGCCTCAGGGGCGGTCCGCGGGTCATGCTCGGTGCCCGTGCGCGCGACCCTCGATCGAAGCTCCTCGTGCCCGGCGGGCGCCTTGCGCTCACCGCCTCCATGATCGTGGGCGGTCATGGCCCCTCGCCGGAACAGGCGTTGTAATTTGTTGTGCAGCACATCGAGTAATGTTAATTTGACCTCCTCGGATAGGTCGTGGCGTGGGATGATTTCGTCGCTGGTTGAACGACTTAGATTGGGCATGTTTGGCGGTAATGCGCGACCGAGGGCTTCATTGAAGCTGCGGATAGATTATGCATAAATCTAGAGGTCGGTGGGATCCATGGGGCATCGCAGGCGCCACGCGGGCGTCGTTTTACACGGGTGGCCTGCTCGCCGCCCTGACCCTGCACGGCGGCTGCGGGAAGAGCTGCGTCGACGACGGGTTCGTCTGGCAGCAGGACGCGAGCTGTCTCGTCCAGGCGAGTGAGACCAGCGTGCAGATGACCGGCCCCGGGACGTCCGACGAGAGCGGGGACGAACCGCCGGGGCCAACCACCGGCGTGCAGTCGACCGGTCCCGGGACGTCCGACGAGAGCGGGGACGAACCGCCCGAGCCAACCGCCTGCGAGGCGGCGGCGGCGGATGCGTCGCATGTCGGTTGCGACTACTGGCCGACCATTCTCGCCAGCGAGTACGGGCTGGGCGACCCCCCGTCGCCATTCAATTATGTGGTCGTCGTCGCCAACGCGGGTACCGAGCCCGCCGACATTACGGTGACGGGCCCGGGTGGCGTCGACCAGGGGACGACCGTGGAGCCGGGCTCGCTCACCAAGATGTACCTGCCCTGGGTCGTCGCGCTCAGTCAGTCGTTGGGCGGAGATTGCGGTGTGCCTCTGTGCTCGGTCAAGGTCGCCCGGGGCGCCTACCACCTCGTGAGCACGCGGCCGGTCAGCGTCTATCAATTCAATCCGCTGGAGTACCAGGGCCTGGGTGCCCCCCCGGGCGAGTTCTGGCTGTCGCAGTCGAGCGATGCCTCGGTCATCCTTCCGAGCACCGCGATGACCGGTAACTACCGCGTCGCCGGGCAGACCGGACAATCCCTCGGGAGCTATTTAGCGATCACCGGCACGCAGGACGACACCAGCGTCAACGTGACGGTCGGCTCGGCGGGGGCCATCAATGCCGGCCTTGGCATCGTCGCCACGCCGGCGGGTGAGTTGTTGACGCTGAGCCTCGACGCCGGCGATGTCGTCCAGCTCTTCGCCGCGAACGGCGACGACCTCAGCGGCTCTCTGGTCGAGGCCGACAAGCCGGTGCAGGTGATGACCGGCTCACCGTGCCTCCAGGCGCCGACCGGGCAGGCGTTCTGCGATCACATCGAGGCGTCCATCGTCCCGGTCGAGGCGCTCGGCAAACACTACTTCGTGGCCGTGCCCACGGGGCCGGAAGGAGCCCCGATCGGGCACTTCGTCCGCCTCTATGGCCATGTCGACGGCACCCAACTCACCTATGCGCCGGCGGCACCCGCCGGTGCGCCCGCCACCCTCGATGCGGGCGAGGTCGTCGATCTCGGGGTGGTGCCGGGCGATTTCGAGGTGAAGGGTAATCAGGGCTTCCTCGTGGGCACGCTGATGTTGGCCGCGTCGATGGTTCCCACCGGTCAGGGCGATCCTTCCCAGAGCTTCGCCGTGGCGGTGGAGCGGTTCCGCGAGACCCACGTGTTCCTCTCGCCCGCGGATTGGGAGGCGAGCTTCGTCGACGTGGTGGCGCCGGAGGGGGCCTTGCTCGAGCTCGATGGGTCGCCCGTGTCCGACACCCCGACGCCGATCGGCGCCACCGGGGTGGTGGTTTATCGCCTCCCGCTGACGGGCGACGCGCACCGCCTCACGTCGACCGATCCGGTGGGCATTCAGGTGATGGGCTACGGCAACGCCAGCGGCTACCAGTATCCCGGCGGCGGCAACTGAGCGCCCATCGCATCGCCGCAGTGAGCAGTCAGAGGGAATCCTCGCCGCGGCCGCGCCGATCCGCGAGGCCTTCCTCGAGATGGTGGCTCGGTGGGGTGACGCACGGGGCGTGAGATCAGCCGGGCGGGATGAGGGCGAGGTCGAGGCCGCCGGGGTACCAGTAGCTGCCGGCGGTCTGGAGGCCGTAGATCGAGATCCCGAGCTTGTCGCTGCCGGTGATGCGGTGGTTGCCGTCGCCCAGGTTCGATAGCTTGACGTGGGTGTAGGCGTAGGTCGTGCCGGGGATCGCGGTGAGCGGGGGGATCGCGGCGCCGTCGACCATGACGGCGGTGCCGGTCTTGGCGACGATATCGACGAAGTTGACCTCCCAGCTCGGCGGGGCGTGCACGAGGTAATCGTCGCGCCACTGCGCGGGGGTGACGGCGAGGATCATGGCGGGGTGGCTGCCGGAGCTGGCCATGAATTGCGAGACGAGGACCCGCTTGTCGGCGCTGACGACGAACTTGGCGGTGCCGGCGGGGAGCTCGACGTAGTCGCCGACGGCGGCGAGCAGCTTGCCGACGGGCTGGTCGGGGGTGAAGGTGAGGGCGGTGTTGGCCTCGCTGGCGATGACGCGGACGATCTGCGGGTTCTCCTGGACGCCGTTGGGGTACTGCGCCGGCGGGACGATGACGTAGGTCTTGGCGAGGGTGTCGACCGGGAAGATCGACTCCTCGCCGTGGTCGCAGGCGAACACGTTGATCGGGGCGAACAGGCACTTGCTGCCGCCGATCACCTGGACCGGCTTGTCGGCGTCGACGACGGTGCCGGTGAGGTCGCCGCTGTCGGTGAGCACCTGCAGGACGTCGCCGCGGTCGAGCACGAGCTGGCCGCTGCCGTCGGCCATGACGCCGCCGCCGGCGAGCACGGTCTTGCCGGTGGCCGACGGGGTGAGGGTGACGGTGGTGAGGTCGTGGGCGGCGACGACGGCGTAGAAGCTCGGGTAGTCGAAGGCCTCGGTCGAGGAGGCGACGACGATCTTCTTGCCCCACGCGTTGACGGGGATGAGCAGCGAGGCGTCGTTGGAGACGGTCGCGGCGAAGGGGTTGTATTGATAGACGGTGACCGGCTGATCGCTGCGCAGACGGTAGGCGCCGTCGATCACGAGGGCGCTGGGGCCGGGGCCCTCGGACAGCTCGGTGACCCAGGGCAGGGTGACGGCCTCGACGCTGCCGGGGTCGACGGTGGTCATTGCGACGTCGACGTCGCCGCGGGTGATCGTGACCTTGGCGGCGATATCGGTGGTGTTGGCGATCGTGACGGCGAAGACGTGCGGGTCCTGGTTGTAATCGTCGTGCTGCGAGGTGACGGTCGGGTAGAAGTCGCAGCCGATGTAGCTCTGGCCGAGCTTGGCCGCGGCGCAGCTGCCCTCGCACACGCCCTGGGCGCCGCAGCTGAGGCCCTGCAGCGGGTCGCAGAGTTCGAACTCGAGCCATTGGCCGGCGTCGCAGATCTCGGAGACCTCGCCGGTGCAGCGGGTCTCGCCGTCCTGGCACATGTCACAGTCGGGGCCGGCGCAGGTGGTGGCGCCCGAGCTGCTCGAGGTGAGGGGGTCGGTGGTGGCGGTGGTGGTGGTCGCGGCGGTGGTCGGGTCGGCGGTGGTGCTCGCGCTGCTGGTCGGCGTGCTCGTGGCGGGGTCACTCGTGGGGGGGTCGCCGGTGCTCGTCGACGCGACGACGGTGGTGCTGGCGAGCGAGGTCTCGCTGGCGCGGCCGTCGTCGGCGCAGGCGGTGGCGAGGGCGAGGGCGAGGACTGGGACGAGCCGCGCGAGGGTCATGGCGGGGCAGTGTACCGGGGGTGGGCGGGCGCGGGCGGGTCAAGGGCGTGGGGCCCTCGCAGTGGCCGAGGGCGGCCCCGAAGACCGCGGGGCGGGTGGCGCTGTGCACGACGAGCGGGGGGCCGACGGGCGTGGGTCCCTCGCGGCCGCCGGGTACCCCGTGGCACGTGCTCGACCCCTCGGGCTGCGATGGGCATCGTCCTCGAAGCAGCGCTCGCCTACCGAATCGATGACGATGGGTCTCCGCGCGAGCCCCGGGGACCCCTCCCCGGCTGCGTCCCAGCTCGTCGGCCCCTCGCTCGTCGGGCGGTATCGTCGGCGCCCCGCTCCTCGCTGGACGTCCATCGAATCACGACCTGCGGCTCTACTTGGGGATGGCGCAGTATCCGAGACTCTCGTAACCGGGTGGGACGAACCACATGGGGTCGTACCAGGGAAGACACTGTTGATCGTGGTTCTGGCAGGTGCCGCCGGGAAATTCGCAGTAAGGCTGGCAACAAGATCCGTCGGGAAAGTCATCACACGCGCTCGAGGCGTCGCTGGCGTCAATACAGGCGAGGCCCTTTGCGCACCGAGAAGCGGTGCACGATCCGTTGGTCTGGGCCCCGGGGCCCGGGCTGTTCGGTTCGCAGAAGAACGACTGTTGGTAGGGGATGCAGATGAGATCCTCGGGGCAATCGTCCGGGGCGGGGACGCAAGAGGGGAAGCAAAGGTCCAGATACCCCCCTGCGGAGAGCATGCAGCCGTGCTTCGGCGGGCACATCGCGGCGACTTGGCTCCCCCAGCACTGGGCGACGCAAACACCGTGGTTCCGCTCGTCGACGTCCCAGCAGATCGAGCCGAGGGCGCAGTCGTCGACGCCGGCGACGGGGCCCTCGGGGGCGGTGCATGGGTCTCCGGGAGCTCCATCACCGGTGATCTCGACGCACCGGGCTCCGTCCCAGCTGCTACCGCCTTGCTCGTTCCAGGGGACACACTTCTGGCCGACGGGGCAGTCCTGGCTGAACGGGTCGCAGTCGGGGAGGTCCACCGGACCGGCGTCCCACGTGATGAAGTTGTTGGTGCCGGCGCTGGAGGCGGTCATCGCGGTGCTGTCCGCGGTGCTGTCCGCGGTGCTGTCCGCGGTGGTGGCGGAGGTCGGAAGGGCGCCCGTCGGGCTGGTCAGCTCGCCGGTGGTGCCGGCCGTCGTGGCGTCGGTAGCGGGCTGCGACGGCGCCGCCGCGGGCCCGCACGCGGAGGCCAGAGTGGAGAAGAGTATCGCCGTGGATCGCATCAAGACTGCTGCCAGTGTCTCACTTTTTGGAGACCGCGCGTCGCTAGTCCCGGGTCCGCTCGTCGATGTCGCAGTCGGGGGCGGCGCAGCTGGTGGCGCCCGAGCTGCTCGAGATGAGGGGATCGGTGGTGGCGGCGGTGGTGCTCGCGGTGGTGGTGTTCGCGCCGCTGGTCGGCGAGCTCGTGATCGGGTCGCTTGTGCTCGTAGAGGCGGCGACGGTGGTGCTGGCGAGCGAGGTCTCACTGGCGCGGCCGTCGTCGGCGCAGGCGGTGGCAGTGTACCGGGGGTGGGCGAAGCGCGGGCCCTCGCAGTGGCCGAGGGCGGGCTTTCCTGGCGCGTGGCGCCGTGCGATAGTCGCGGCCGTCATGAGCGACCGGCGACGCATCCGTAAGATCCAGATCGAGGATTTTCGTGGGATCGACGCGCTCGAGCTGGACCTCACGGACGGCACGGGTGCGCTGCTCGATCTGGCGGTGCTCGCGGGCGGCAACGGTGCGGGGAAGACGGCCGCGCTCGAGGCCATCCTCCTCGCGCTCGGACGGCGTGACGCCGTGCCCGGCGCGCTGGGTGAGCAGGTCCGCTTCGGCAAGGCGGTGGCGAGGATCGACATCGAAGTGAGCCAGGCGGCGGGCCCAGCCTCGTGGCAGGTGTCCATCGTCGGCGATGTATTGGAAACTCCGGCCGCGAGCACCACCGCGAGACTCTTCCCGGTGGTGGAGTACTTCTCGGCCGCGCGCCCTCTGCGTCAGCTGACGGCGATCGACGGCGAGCCCGATCATCGGTTGCTCGAGTCCTTTCGGCTGCACGAGCTCCAACAGCGCCTGATCAGCACCTACTATCGTGGCCTGCGAAACAAGAGCCCCGACAAGCCAGGGTTGTTCGCGCGGCTCCAGGCCATGTGGCAGCGATTCGACGCGCAAGGCCGCCGAATCGAGGTCATCCCGCGCGACAATAACCCTGGTTCTGGGGACATCGTTGTCCTGTGCAGTGGCTCCCCCATCCCCGAAGACGTCACGAGCTTGGCGATGGCGCGAAATCTTGCACCCACGCGCAGCGATATCCCGAGCATGGTTCCCCTGGACGCGCTGAGCTCAGGCCAGACCGCCCTGTTTGCCTTCGCCGGGCCGCTCATCTTTCGTGACAAGCCGGTCGAGGTCGTGCTCATCGACGAGCCCGAACAGCACCTGCACCTGCAGTGGCAGCGGCTCTTGCTGCCCGCATTGCGCGAGCTGTGCCCTGACGCCCAATTCATCGTGGCGACGCACTCGGAGGAGATCCTCGACTCCGTGCTCAGCTATGAGCGGTTCATCCTGGTCGAGAGCGACGACCCGCGAGCCCAGGCGATCGCTGAAGGCGGGACAAGCGACGGGGATGCGGCGTCGGAGTTCGCGTGACAGCCACAACGATCTTCGACCTCTACCGCGGCCGACTCAACGTGTGGGTCGAGGATGACATGACCCGCGTGATCCTGACGGAATTGTGGCGAGACCGGATGCTCCACGTGATCAGCGCTGGCGGCTCCGAGGCAGTGCGTTACATGGTGCGCGCCGCTGCAAGCAACCCGAGCCTCAAGGATCTGGTCTTTGGCGTGGTAGATCGTGACCACGAAGATGATGGGCCTGACTGGTCGCTCCCGAACACGACGACCTTCGTCCTGCCGGTGCATGAGATCGAAAATCTCTTGCTCGACTTCGAGGTACTCGGAGCGCTGGCTGACAGGCCGCCCGGCGAGCTTCGAGCAATGGCCCGAGCTTACGTGCGAGAACAACGCTGGTGGGCCGTGGGCAAGATGATCCTCCGTGAGCTGCGCAGGGCGATGACGAGCGATTTCCCCACGGATCCCCCGGAGGGACTCCGCGACGCGGGTTCAGTGGCAGCGTGGCTCGAGAAGCAGCCGTACTGGGTGACCCACGCCGGGCACTTCTCGGCCTGGAACGGCACCGAATACAGGCGTGGCAAGATCGACGAGTTGGGCGTGGTGATCGGGCAGGACTTCGAATCCGACGCCTGGCTATCGCGTTTTCCCGGCAAGGAGATCCTGCGCTATCTGCGAACCCATGTGGCGGGCCTCGACAGAGCTCCTCCCCGGGGGAGGCCCACGCCGGCGGTACGTGACATGGACCTCGCCAAACGTATCACTCGGAGAATGATCGAGGAGGAGCGAGTCCCGGGGCCCCTCGTCGAGCTGCGTAAGCACCTGAATCGAAAGGCCGCGGGGCCCCGCAAGTAAGTCACGAGTACCTGGGTCGCTGCTTCAGGCCGCGGGGCCCATGCAGTAGCCGAGGGCGGGTTGGCAGCCGCCGTTCACGCAGAATCCGTCGCACTGGGCGTCGCTGTCGCGCGGCGTAGAGGCCGACGCGGGTGAAACCGCACCGTCGGTCGGTCGTGGGCGGGTCGGGTGGGGGTTGCCACGGACGCGGGCGACCTGCGACCCTCGAGCGCCCTTGTCGCGTGACACCCCAGCGCTGCTCGAACGGATGATCCCGCCGAAGCTGCGGGCCAACCGTGAGGACCGGCTGCGCGCGCAGATGCTGCTGCTGGGCTCGCTCGGCATCTGCGGCTTCGTGCTCGTCATCGGTGTGGTCGTGATCTGGGCCGGGATCCTCGACACCAATTTGGCGGTCGTCGTGCTCACGGCCGCGGCGCTGGGGCTGCTGCCGTACCTGCAGTATCGGCTCAGTTCGTATCGCCTGCCGGCGGCGCTGATCGTCATCCTGCTGGTCGTGACCATGCCGCTGTACTGCTGGCTGCTCGGGGCGTTCCCGGTGCCGGCGCTGGTCGGGTTCCCGATCGTCCCGCTGCTCGCGGCGTTCTTCCTCGGGCGCGTGGTCGGGCTGGTCAGCGCGGTGGCCCTCGCCCTCGCCGCGCTGGCGGCCGGGCTGCTGCTGCCGCTCCCGGGGCCGGCCCTGCTGGGCTCGCTGGCCAGCGTGTTCATCGTCATGGCGGTGACGATGACGCTGACCTCCGCCCAGCTCGCGTGGGTGTTCGAGGGGGCCCGGCGGCGCGCGGAGGAGGATCTGGTGGCGCTCAACCGGGCCCTGGATGCCGCCCGCGAGGCGGCGGAGGTGGCCCGTGCGGCGGCGGACGCGGCCAATCGCAGCAAGACCGAGTTCCTCCGGCACGTCAGCCACGAGCTGCGCACGCCGCTCAACAGCGTCCTCGGCTACAGCGAGCTGGTCCATGAGGAGCTCTCGGAGCGTGGGCAGACCGAGATCGCCGGCGAGGTCGCGCAGATCAGCCGGGCCAGCCAGCAGCTGCTGGCGCTGCTCAAGGACCTGCTCGATGTCTCGCGGATCGAGGCCGAGGCGATCCAGCTCGAGGTCGTCGAGGTCGAGCTCGCCGTGCTGCTCGCGCAGGTGCGCGAGACGGTCCGGCCGCTGGTGGCGGCCAATCACAACACCCTCGACGTCGTGGTGGCGCCCGGGCTGCCGCGGGTGGCGACCGACGAGCGGCGGCTGATGCAGGTGCTGCTGAATCTGGTCAGTAACGCCTGCAAGTTCACCGACCACGGGCGCATCTTCGTGGCCGCGGAGCTCGGCGACGACGGGGTGCTGCTGCAGGTGCGCGACACCGGGATCGGCATGTCGGAGACGCAGCGCTCCCGCATCTTCGAGCCGTTCGTGCAGGTGCACCCGTCGGCCGAGCGCCGGCACCAGGGCACCGGGCTCGGGCTGTCGCTGAGCCGGCAGATCGTGCGGTCGCTCGGTGGGACGATCGATGTCGCCAGCGTGCCGGGGGGCGGCACGACGTTCACGGTGCGGCTGCCGCTGCGCGGGCCGGGGTCAGCCGGGGTGTGATCAATCTTCACACGCGGGCGGGGCTCGGGTAGGCTGTCGGGTCAATGTCAGGACATGTCCCGGGGGACATGGCCATAGGAACATGTCCGTGGGGGCATCGCCAGCGGCCCGTTGCGAATATCTGGGGGGTCGGGGGTCGCTGCGTCAGGCCGCGGGGCCCATGCAGTAGCCGAGGGCGGGCTGGCAGCCGCCGTTGACGCAGAAGCCGTCGCACTGGGCGTCGCTGTCGCACGGCGTCTGCGCGCAGGTGTTCGCGGTGCAGCTGTAGTTGGCGGGGCAGTCTGGCTCGTCGGTGCAGGTCGCGGGGACGCAGCGGGCATCGGCGCCGCACATTGCCGCGGGGCCGCAGTCGGCGGGGCCGAGGCAGCCGGGCTGGCAGAGGCTCATGCCGCAGCAGGGGTCGGGCACGCAGATCTGGGGCGCGTCCGGGGTGCCGCCGCACTCGGGGTCGGTGTTGCAGGGGGCGCCGTCGAGGGTGCAGCCGGTCGCGCCGCCGCAGGTGACGGCGCCGGGCGGGACGCAGTCCTCGATGTTCTCGCAGTCGGCCGCGCTGCGGCAGCTGCCGCTCGGGAGCGTGCCGGTGCTCTCGCCGGCGCTGGTGGGCTCGCTGGTGGCGGTGCCCATGGTGCCCGCTGTGCCCCGTCGCCTCGCTCGTGCCGGCGCTGCCCGTGGGCATGGTGGTGGCGGCCGTGCCGTCGCTCGTGCCGCTGTCGGTCGCCGCGGTCGTGGTGTCGGACTTGTCGTCGCCGCAGCTGGCGGCCATGAGGGCGAGGATGATGAGGGCTGGTCGCATCGGCGGCGATTATGCGGGCGCCGGCGGGGCCGCGTCCAGGGCTGGCGGGCGGCCGATCTCGACCAGGGCGTGGTGTTCGCTGCCGTCGTCGCGCAGCGGGATCGTCGGCCCCTGCTGCTGCACCTGGTCGCAGAGGACGCGCGTGACCTCGCGTCCGGGGCCGAGCCTGCGCACGTGGAGGTGATAGGTCGTGCGACGATAGCGATAGTCGAGGTCGAAGCCGTTCCAGTCGGCGGGGATGAGGGGCGCGACGCGGAGGTGGTCGACCTCGAGGCGGAGGCCGAGCAGGGACTCGAGGATGAGGCGGTACATCCACGCGGCCGAGCCGGTGTACCAGGTCCAGCCGCCGCGGCCGGCGTGCTGCGGGTTGGTGTAGACATCGGCGGCGACCACGTATGGTTCGACCTTGTAGACCGCGATCGCGGCGGCGCTGTCGCCGTGGTGGATCGGGTTCAGCAGGGCGAACAGCTCCCAGGCGCGGGCGACGTCGCCGAGGGCGGCGAAGGCCATGACGGTCCAGATCGCGGCGTGCGTGTATTGTCCGCCGTTCTCGCGGACGCCGGGCACGTAGCCCTTCACGTAGCCGGGCTTCATGTCCGAGTGGTCGAAGGGCGGGTCGAACAGCTGGATGAGGCCGAGGTCGCGGCGGACCAGGCGGCGATCGACGGCGTCCAGGCCCATGCGGGCGCGCGCTGGATCGCCGGCCTGCGAGAGCACGGCCCAGCTCTGCGGCAGCGAGTCGATCTGACACTCGCTGTTGGCGGCCGAGCCGAGCGGCTCGCCGCTGTCGAAGTAGGCGCGGCGGTACCACTCGCCGTCCCAGCCGTGGGCCTCGATGTTGCGGCGCAGCCCGTCGGCCTCGCGCGTGCACAGCTCGGCGAGGGCGTCGTCGTCGCGACGCCGCGCCAGGCGGGCGAAGCGGGTCAGCACGTCGTGGAGGAAGAAGGCGAGCCACACGCTCTCGCCCTCGCCGTGGGCGCCGACCAGGTTCATGCCGTCGTTCCAGTCGCCGCTGCCGATCAGGGGCAGGCCGTGGGCGCCGAAGCGCAGGCCGTGGCGGATCGCCCGGACGCAGTGCTCGTAGAGGCTGGCCGATTCGTCGGAGCGGACGGGCAGGTCGTAATAGCTGTCCTCGTCGGCCAGGACGGCGCGGCCGTCGAGGAAGGGCACGATCTCGTCGAGGACCCCGGTGTCGCCCAGGGCCTCGACGTAATGACACACGACATACGGGAGCCACAGATAATCGTCGGAGATGTGGGTGCGGACGCCGCGGCCGGTCGGCGGGTGCCACCAGTGCTGGGCGTCACCCTCGCGGAATTGCCGGCCGGCCGCGCGCAGGAGCTGCTCGCGCAGGACCGCCGGCTCGGCGTGGACCAGGGCGGTCGCGTCCTGCAGCTGGTCGCGGAAGCCGAACGCGCCGCCGGATTGATAGTAGCCGCTGCGACCCCACATTCGGGCGGCCAGCACCTGGTAGAGGAGCCAGCCATTGGCGAGGAAGTCGAGCGCGGGGTCGGGGGTCTGCACGTGGACTGCGCCGAGGGTGCGGTTCCAGTAGGACCAGACGGCGGCGAGGGCGACGCGGGCGGGTCCGGTGCCGCGGAAGCGGTGCACGAGGGTGCGCGCGTCGGCGAGGTCGCGGCCGGAGCCGAGGCAAAAGGCCAGCTCGCGCTCCTGGCCGTCGGCCAGATCGACGGTGACCTGCATGGCCATGCAGGGGTCGAAGCCGGCGCCGACGCGGCCCGAGAGGCGGGCGCGCTGCATGGCGGCGGGTCGGGCGAGGTCGCCGTTGCGGCCGATGAACTCGAGGCGATCGCCGGTGACGGAGCGCGTGCCCTCGCTGCAGTCGAGGAAGGCGACGCGCGCGGCGAATTCGCTGGAGTAGGCGTTGCGGGCGAACAGGGCCCCGCTGCCGAGGTCCTGCTCGGTGACGACGTGGGGCAGGTTGCTGGCGCGGCTGGTGCCGAGCACGAGCTCGAAGAGGCCGGTGATCGACAGCCTGCGCGCGCGCCCGGAGTGGTTTCGCAGCTTGAGGACCATGAACTTGATCGGCGCGTCGGTGGCGACATAGCAGCGCAGCTCGCTGGCGACGCCGGCCTCGGCGTGCTCGAACACCGAATAGCCGAAGCCGTGGCGGGTGGTGTAGGGCGCGGCGCCGCCGGCCGGGAGCAGGGTCGGCGACCAGAAGCGGCCGTCGTCCTCGTCGCGGAGATAGAAGGCCTCGCCGCCGGGGTCGCCGACGGGGTCGTTGTGCCAGGGAGTAATGCGATAACTGTGGGCATTCTCGCACCAGGTATATGCGCTGCCGGCCTCGCTGACGACGGTGCCAAACCACGGGTTTGCGATCACGTTGACCCACGGCGCGGGCGTGCGGTGGTCGCGGCTGGTGGTGATGATGTATTCGCGGCCGTCGCGGGTGAAGCCGCCCTGGCCGTTGAATGCGACGAGGTCGGGGCGGACCAGGGCGCGGGTGGGCGAGGGCTCGGGCGGGGCGGGCAGCGGAGCCTTGCCGGGGTGCAGGGGCGGCGGCATCTCGGCGTGCGCGCGGCGCTTCATCTGGTCGACGAGCGGGCCGTCAGCGCCGTGGACGATGAGGCGCGCGACGGTCTGCATGAGCACCCTGTCGTCCTCGGCGAGCTGCTCGCTGCGGGGCACGAAGATGCCGCCGGGGCGGTCGAGCAGGCTGCCCTCGGAGAGCGAGCCGATCACGGCGAGGATCTCGTCGTGCAGGACCTGGCGGTAGCCGGACGGGTCCTCGTTCCAGATCACGAGGTCCGCGGCGAGGCCCTTGAGGCGCCAGAAGGCGTGGGCCTTGACCATCTGGCGCAGCAGCGCGAGGTGGCCGCTGTCGGCGATGCGGACCAGCGCGATCGGCAGGTCGCCCGAGATGCCGTAGGCCCACAGCGCCGACTGGCCGTTGCGGTTGCGGGCGAGCACGCTCCGGGGCGCGCGCAGGCGTGGGTTCGAATACAGGATGTGGCCGGCGAGGCGCTCGTAGAGCTGGGTGTCCGCCTCGCTGGCGTCGATGCGGCGCAGCAGCACCTGGCTGTGGGTCCACGACAGCCCTAGCACGCGCTCGGCGGAGTGGCGATCGCTGTACTTCTCGATCAGGGCGAGGGCGGCCTCGCGGGTCTCGGCGATGCCGGTGACGAGGTGGATCCGTACGGTCTCGTGCGGGCGGAGCAGCACCGTGTTGCGGATCGCCACCACCGGATCGAGGACGGAGCCCTCGCTGTCGGCGAGCGCGGGGCGGTGCATCGCCGCCGGGTCGGCGAGCGATCGACCGCGGCCGATGAACGCGGCGCGGTCGGTCTCGTAGGAGGTGGGGCCGAGGGTCGCGCCCTGGACGCTCATGAGGTGCAGCATGTGCGGCGGCTTCTCGCCGCCGGAGCGCGGCCGCCGGGTGCACAGGATGGCCTGGCGCGGGCGCACCAGCTCGGTCTGGACGAACAGGTTGCTGAACGCGGGGTGGGCCGCGTCGGCGGCGGGGGTGGTGAGCACGACCTCGGCGTAGCTGGTCAGCTCGATGCTGCGATCGGGTCCGGCCGCGGTTGGTGACGCACACCCGGCGCAGCTCGACGTCGTCCTCGGGTGACACGCTGATCTCGACGTGGGTCTCGATGTCGCCGTCGCGGCGGCGAAACTCGGCGCGGCCCTGGGTGTAGATCGCCTCGTAGCTCGCGGCGGCGACCAGGGTGGGCTGGAAGGCGACCGACCAGAACGCGTGGCTGGTGACGTCGCGGAGGTAGCAGAAGCTGCCCCAGCTGTCGCGGGTGGGGTCCTCGTGCCAGCGGGTGACGGCCAGGTCGCGCCAGCGGCTGTAGCCGGCGCCGGCGTTGGTGATGGCGACGTGGTAGCTGCCGTTCGACAGCAGGTGCAGCTCGGGCGCCGCGGTGTTCGGCGTGGTGAAGATGCGCAGGTTCGGCTCGGCCTCGGCCGGGGTCACGGTGCTGAGGGCGACCTCGGCCGGGTGGGGATAGATCGGTGGGGTCCGGGCGACGCGCTCCTGTAGCAGGAGGTCGGTGGCGCGAAACGCCAGCTGGGCGTCGAAGCGGCGCTGCATCGGGCGGCCGAGCAGGAGGTAGGCGAACGACAGGAAGGCCATGCCCTGGTGGTGCGCCATGTACGAGCGCACGCTGACGCTGTCCTTGCCGCGGGGCAGACGGGCGGGGGTGTAGTCGATCGCCTCGTAGAAGCCGTGGCCGCCGAGCATGCCGTCGCGGGCGAGCCGGCGCAGGTTGTCGGTCGCGGCGGCGGGGTCGACCATGAGGGCCATCGCGGTCGCATAGGGGGCGACGACCAGGTCGTCGGCGAGGCCGCGCTTGAAGCCGAGGCCGGGCACGCCGAAGGCCCGGTATTGATAGTTGAGCTGGGCGTCGGTCTTGTTGTAGCCGGACTCGGAGACGCCCCAGGGCACGCCGCGCTCGCGGCCGTACTCGATCTGGCGGGCGACCACGGCGCGGTAGGTCTCGCCCAGGATCGTGCCGGCGTAGGTCGGCATGATCAGGAGCGGCATCAGGTACTCGAACATCGAGCCGCTCCACGAGAGCAGCGCCGGCTTGCCGCCGGTGGTGGTGAGCAGGCGGCCGAGGCTAAACCAGTGCTCCTGCGGGAGCTTGCCCTGGGCGATGGCGACGAAGCTGGCGAGGCGGGCCTCGGAGGCGAGCAGGTCGTAGTAGCTGGCGTCGAGGCGGTAGTCGTGGACGTTGTAGCCGATCGCCAGGAGGTGGCGCTCGCGGTCGTACAGGAAGTCGTAGTCGAGGTCGGCGAACTCCTCGCAGCGGGCCAGCGCGAGCCGGTGAGCGATCGGGCGCGCTCGCTGGCCGCGCAGGCGATCCGCAGTCGGCGAGCCAGGCGTGGTGTCGGCGGCGGGTCGTGGAGGCGCGATCGATCGGGGCCAGCGCGTGGGCGAGGCCGGCGACGTCCGTGAGGTCGGGCCCGCGTCGAGGCGGGCGAGCGACGCGGCGAGCTCGCCCGGGATCGACGCGGGCCCGACCATCATCGGGGCCGAGAGCAGGGCGGTCCACGGCGCCATGTGCTCGAGCTCGGCGAGCGCGTGCTGGCACTGCGACGCGATGGCCTGGGCGCACCAGTCGGCCTCGGGGTCGCGCTGCAGGCCGGCGAGGCGGGTGAGCTCGCGGGTGTCGGTGAGCAGCGCGGTGAGCGAGCGGTGGGCGGCCGAGAGGGTCGGCGGGGCGACGGCGGTGAGGCGCATTCGCTGGAGCTCGGCGTGCAGGTCGGGCGCCGACGGGCTCAGGTCGGCGAGCAGGTCGAGGGTGTCGACGAGGCCCGCGAAGGTCTCGGGGCGGAGCAGGCGGTGGTCGGCGAGCTCGCCGAGGCCGGCGGCGAGGGTGAGCAGGTGGCCGGCCAGGTTGCCGCTGTCGACGGTGGAGACGTACCTCGGCCGCAGGGGCTCGAGCGTGCGGGTGTCGTACCAGTTGAACAGGTGGCCGCGGTGACGCTGCAGGCGGTCCATGGCGGCGAGGGTCCTGCTGCAGCGGTCGATGAGGCCGGCGGTCGAGAGGTAGCCGAAGTCGTGGGCGGCGAGGTTGGCGGTGAGGGCGAGGCCGATGTTGGTGGGCGAGGTGCGGTGGGCGACGCCCTGGGGCGGGTCCTCCTGGAAGTTGTCGGGCGGGAGGTCGTTGTCCTCGGGGGTCACGAAGGTCTCGAAGAAGCGCCAGGTCCGGCGGGCCACGCTGCGCAGGAAGCGGAGCTCGGGCTCGGCGAGGCGGTGGGGAACGGGGCGCAGCGGCTGGCTGAGCCAGGCGGCCAGGGCGGGCGCGAGGGCCCACAGCGCGAGCACCGGGGCGGCGACGACGATCGCGTCGGGGCGCAGGAGGGCGAGGGCGAGGCTGGTGGCGAGCGCGGTCGCCGGTGCGATCCACATCAGCGCGTAGCAGCCAGCGAGGGTGGTGGCGGCGCCCCGCTGGGCGTCGGCGGCGGTGCGCCACTCGAGCAGCTTGCGGCGGGTGAACAGCACACGCAGCAGGGTCCGGGCGATCGCGCGGAGGGCGAGGAGGGCGTCGTGGGGCAGGGTGGCGACCGCGAAGCCCTCGCGCAGGAGCTGGCGTCCGAGGGTCCGGGCGACCGCGCGGAGGTGCTGGCGGCGCGGCAGCTCGGTCGGTCGGCGGACGAGCTCGGCGGCGGCGGTGAGCAGGCCGGGGAGCGCGAGGACGCCGAGCACGACCAGCGTCACCGCGAGCGCGGCGCCGACGGCCCAGCCGATCAGGAGCAGCGCGAGCAGGGCGACCGGGACCAGGCTGCGGCGCAGGTTGTCGATCAGCTTCCAGCGCGAGAGGGTGGAGATCGGGTTTCGCACCCGGCGCCCGCCGCTGTCGTGAACATGTCCCCAGAGCCAGGCGACGATCTGCCAGTCGCCGCGCATCCAGCGGTCGCGGCGGCACAGGTCCGCGGCGTGGGCCGAGGGATAGTCCTCGAACAGGGTGATGTCGCTGACCAGGCCGGCGCGGGCGTAGGCGCCTTCGAGCAGGTCGTGGCTGAGGATGTGATTCTCGGGCAGTCGGCCGTGCAGCGCGCGGGCGAAGGCGTCGACGTCGTAGATGCCCTTGCCGACGAAGGAGCCCTCGGCGAACAGGTCCTGGTACACGTCGGAGACGGCGAGGGTGTAGGGGTCGATGCCGGGCTCGCCGGCGAACAGGCGGGCGAAGCGGGAGCGGCCGACGCTGGCGAGGGTGATGGCGACGCGGGGCTGGAGGATCGAGTAGCCGCTGGTGACGCGGCCGAGGCGCTCGTCGTGGTGCGGCCGGTTGAGCGGGTGGGCGAGGGTGCCGGCGAGCTGGCGGGCCGCGTCGCGCGGCAGCTGGGTGTCGCTGTCGAGGGCGATGACATAGCGGACGCCCTGCAGCGCCGCGAGCTCGCCGACGATCGTGGAGAAGCCGTCGGCCTGGCCGCGCAGGGCCGCGTTGAACTGCTCGAGCTTGCCGCGCTTGCGCTCCCAGCCCATCCACACGCCCTCGCGCGGGTTCCAGCAGCGCTTGCGGTGGAACAGGTAGAAACGCCGGGCCGCCCGCGGGCGTGGCGGGCGTTCATGGCCTGGATGCCGGCGCTGGCGCGCGCGAGCAGGGCGTCGTCGCCGGGCATGCGCTCGCTGGCCGCGTCGCGGAAGTCGGTGATCAGCGCGAGGGTCAGCTGATCGTCGCGGTTGGCGAGGTAGCGGACCTCGAGCGCCTCGAGCAGCGCGTCGACCTCGGCGGGGTCGGTGAGCAGGGTCGGCACGGCGACGACGGTGCGGTGCTCGGCGGGGATCCCCGCCGAGAAGTCGAGGCGGGGCAGCAGGTGCGGGCGCACGAGCAAGGTCGCCGCCCAGTGCACGACGGCGAGGGCGAGCTGGCTGCACGCGAGCGCGAGGAGCAGCACGGCGGGGGCGAGCGCCCAGGTCGGCAGCGCGGCGTCGGCGGCCGCGTCGGCGATCATGCCGGTGGCCGCGAGGGCGAGCACGGTGACGGCGCTGGTGTAGGCGAGCAGCGGGTGGCGCCCGGCGAGGCGGCGGAGGCGGCTGCCGGGGCCGCGGTGCATCCTGGCGGCGCGCTCGAGCGCGGGTCGGCCGGCGTCGATGAGGAAATAACCGACGTGGCCGCGACCTGGCGTCGCGGTGTCGTCGGCGTGGGGATCGTCCGTCAGGCGCAGCGCGGCCTGTGCCACCTCGTCCTCGCGCAGCGGGCTGCGCTTGGCGATCGCCTCGACCACGTGGCGGTAGCGATCGCGGGTGGCGAAGTCCATCGCCGCGTACACGCCGGCGGGGTCGCGGCGCAGCGTGGCCTCGACGACGCTCATCGCCTCGACGAAGTCCCGCCAGTCGGTGGCCCCGAGGAAGCGCAGGCTGCCGATGCTGTTGCCGATCGCGACCTGGTCGGCGGCCTGGCTCTGGGAGGCCAGCTGAAACACCTGCTCGATGCTGAGGCCCTGCTCGGCCAGGCGCTGCTCGAGCCAGCTGACCGGGAACATCAGGGCCGGACCCTGGCCCTGCAGCAGGCTGGAGAACTCGGCCACGAAGGCGTTGGAGAGGGCGGGGCTGGCCTCGACCATGGCGGCGAGGACCAGCACGACGCGGGCCGGATCGACGGCGGCGACGGCGAGCATGCGCCCGACCCAGTGGGTGGCTCGCTGGCGATCGCGGCGCCCGGCGGTGACCCGCGCGGCGATGCGGCGCAGGTTCTCGACCAGCGCCAGGCGCAGCATGATCGGCATCGCCCACAGCTCGCCGAGGGCGGGCGGGCGCGTGGCCTGGTAGGCGGCGACGAAGGCACGCAGGCCGTCGATGTCGACGCGGCCGTGCGCGTGCGAGATGAGCTCGATGGCGATGTCGTAGACGCGGGGGATGCCCGGGGTGAGCGCGTTGGCGAGGCGCGGCAGCTCGCGGCTGTAGCCGCGGGGCAGGTGGCGCCGGGCGGTCCGGATCTGCTCCTCGATCAGGTGATAGTTGTCGATGAACCACTCCGCGGCGGGCGTGATGCGCGTGCCGGCCCGGACCGCGGTGGTGAGCAGGGCGTGGGCGTCGCGCAGCGCGAGCTCGTTGGCGCTGAGGCGCGGCAGCAAGTGATCGACGAAGCGGCGGCCCGGGGCGGCGAGCTCGTGCCAGCCGGCGAGGGTGCCGGCGTAGTGCTCGAGCTGGCTCACGCTGAACAGCTCGGCGCGCAGCGGCTGCTCCTCGCGCACGATGGCGTCCTGCGTGCGGGCGCGCGACCAGGCGCGACGCCAGGCGCGACGCCAGGCGCGGCCCGCAGCTGCGGTGACGCGGGTCAATCGTTCACGACGCTGTCGTGGCCGGGCCAGGCCCGGGTGAGCGCGTCGGATGCATGGTGGTGCGGCGCGTGAAGCAAGCTGGACCTCGATCGAGGCGCGAGGGTAGGCGAGGTCCCGGAAAGCGGTATTGCAAATCCGCGGGCAGTCGGCGCCGGCTGCGCTGATTGTGGATGCCGCTTCGGGGCAGCGCTCTGGGCGACATTCGCGGCCGTATTCGCGGTGCGACTCACGCTGCGAATCGCGGTGCCGTTCGCGGTGCGAATCGCGGTGCGAATCGCGGTGCGAATCGCGGTGCATTCACCGCTGGACGCCCGGGCTGGTGCTGCGCACGGCTTCGCGCGTTGGCGTGGGCCCGGGAATCAGCGATGCTCCGCTGGGACCCGGACCGCATGCTTCGCCAACACCACGCCGCAGTTTTCGTCGCCTCGCTGGTTGCGTTTCCATCGGCGTGCCGCAGCGACCGTCCGGGTCCGGAGCCGCGGCCGGCCCCCGCCAGTCACGCGGTCGCGCCGCGGCCGCCGGCGACGCGGCAGGATACGCGGGAGGCGGCGCCGGCGTCGAAGGCCGATCCCGAGTCGGGTCGACTCGTCGGCATCACCGCGGCGCACAACCGGGTGCGCGCGAGTGTCGGCGTCGGGCCGATCGAGTGGTCGCCCGAGCTCGCCCGCTACGCCCAGCGCTGGGCCGACAAGCTGCAGCGGCGCGGCTGCCCGCTCGAGCACCGGCCGCACGCGGGGCCCGACGCGCAGCGTCACGGCGAGAACATCTACAGCGCGACGGGCCAGGCGCCGGGCGCCGGCGAGGTGGTCGACACCTGGGCCGCGGAGCTGGCCGACTACGACGCGAAGCGCAATCGTTGCAAGGGGGTGTGCGGGCATTACACGCAGATCGTGTGGCGCGCGAGCCAGCGCCTCGGCTGCGCGATGGCGGCGTGCGGCGACACCGAGGTGTGGGTCTGCAACTACGATCCGCCGGGCAACTTCATGGGCCAGCGGCCGTACTGAGCCGCGTCCGCGGCCGGGTCACGAAGCCCTGCCCTCGATCGCGTGGCGCCCGACGCTGGCCGCACATGCCGCGCGCGTCGGGTCAGCCCGGAGGGACCACGACGTCGCTGAGCGTGCGGGTGCTGCCGCCGGCTGGATACGCGTACGACGAATAGCTGTCGAGGCCCCAGACGACCACGCCGAGGGGGCCGTCGCTGCTCGCGGTGTGGTGACCGTTGGTGCCCCCCCGGGGCGCCGGGCCCGCCCCCCCCCCCCCCCCCCCCCCCCCCCCCCCGCCCCCCCCCGGCCCGGCCCCCCCGGGCCCCCCCGGGGGCCCCCGGGCCCCCCCCCCCCGGCGGCGCGGCGGCCGGGGCCCCCCCCGGCGCCCCCCCCCCGCGGCCCCCCGCCCCCGCGCCCGGGGCCCCCCCCCCCCCGCCCGCGCGCCCGCGGGCCCCCCCGGCCCGGCGCCCCCCGGCGCCCGCCGGGCGCGGCCCCCGGGCGCCCGCCCCCGGCGCGGGCCCCCCCCCCGCCCCCCCCCCCCCCCGGGGCCCCCCCGCCCCGGGGGGCGGGGGCGGGCGCGCCCGGGGCGCGCGGCGGCGCGGCCCCGCGGCGGGCCGCGGCGCCCCCCCCCCCCGCGGGGGCGGCGCCGCCCCCCCCGCGGGGGCGGGGCGCCGCGGGCGGCCCCGACGCGGGCGGGCGAAGGGGGGGTCGGGCGGCGCCCCGGCCGGGGACAACCCCAGCGGCCGCCCGCCACCCCCACGAGGGGCGGCCCCCCCCCGGCCCCCCCCGCCCCCGCCCCACCCCCACCGGCGCCGGCCAGGGCCCCCCCGGCGGACAGGAGCGCGCGCCGGGGCCCCCCGGGCGCATGCCGGGCGAGGATATCAGGATGGGCACCCGGGATCGCGCAGCCGCGCCGCAAATAGCGAGCGCGAGCTCCGTCTGCGCGGGCCCTGTCCTGATATGCTGCCTCGATGGTGCACCGTACGATCCCAGGGTTGCTCGCGTCGCTGTGGTTGGTGAGTTGCGAGGAGGCGCCGGCGCCGGGGCGCAGCGAGGCGGTGAAGGAGCCCGTCGCCGTGCCCGTGGTTGCGGACAAGGCGGGCACTCCATCACCAGAGTCGGAGCGCTTGCAGGGGCGCCACGGCGAGCGCATCCAGCGGCTCCTGGCCCATCGCGAGATCGGGGCGGCCTACGCCGCCGGGACGCTGGGTGATCGCCTGGTGACCGACGGGTCGCTGCTCGTCGACGCCAGGGCCCCGGCCGATACCTCGCAGATGCGCTACTTCCTGCTCAACGGTGAGGTCCGGCCGGCGACCGACCTCGCGGGGCTCAAGGCGGCCCGGGGCGCCGACGGTGGGGCCGCGCGGGCGCTGCTCCTCGGCGGCGAGGACGGCCCGAGGCCGGCGATCTTCGACGATATCGCGGCCGGTATCTACACCGTCTGTGCGATCGTCGGTGGCGCCGCGCAGGGCCGCTGCGCCACGGCGACGGTCGACGCGACGGCGGCCAGTCGCGTCGTCGTCCTCGCCGAGCGATAGGGGGACCGCGCGAAAAAGCGCTGGTCACCCGGCGCGGGGCGGCCTATGGTCGCGCCGATGCGTCGCCTCGCCCTCGGCCTCTTCAGCCTCGCCCTCGCCTGCAACGGCGAATCCAACAACAGCAGCGCGGCCTCGGGGTCGACCGGGGCCGACCTGGGCTCGACGAGCGCGCCGGGATCGTCGAGCGATAGCACGGGCTCGTCGCTGCCGACCACCGGGGCCAGCTCCGGGGTGGTCGACACGGGTGACACGGGGGATACCGGGGCGAGCACCGGGTCGGTCGACGCGAGCACGACCGCGGTGACGGGCGCCAGCAGCTCCGGTGTATCGTCCGACTCGAGCAGCGGCGCCGAGGGCAGCTCGTCGAGCACCGGGGAGCCGCCCGAGGCGTTCGCGCCGGCCTCGCTGGTGGTGCTGGGCGACTCGATCAGCGACGGCGGCGGGCAGCCCCCGTTTTATTACAACCTCCTGCGCGACGACCTCGCCGCCAAGTACGGCCCGGGGTTCAAGTATGTCAACAACGCCCAGAGCGGCAGCGAGACGGGCGCGCTGCTGGGCCAGGCCAAGGGGCTGCCGAAGCAGCTGCCGGGGCCGGTCGCCGTCGTCATCACCAGCGGCGGCAACGACATGAAGGCCGCGCTGCCGCAGGTCCTCGGCGGCCTCGACGGGCCGATCAAGCAGAAGGTCGCGGCCAACGTGGACGCGGCGCTGGCCGAGCTGCTGGCGCCGGACCGCTTCGGCGCCGGCGTCCTGGTCCGCGTGTTCGAGGGCAATATCTACGACGCCAGCGACGGCCAGGGGAATTTCAGCCAGGGCAAGTGCGCGTTCGGCAAGGGGCTGCCGGCGATCCCCACCGATATGTACTTCGACGCCTGGAACCTCAACATCCGCGACGTCGTGCTGGCGCGCGACCAGACCGCGGTCGACATGCACGCGCACTTCTACGATCACGGCTACAACAATCCACCGAACTGGTACGCGTCGGATTGCACCCACCCGAGCACGCTCGGGCACGACCAGCTGCGGCACCTGTTCTACTTCGAGATCACCGGCGAGATGCTGCCGTGATCGTGGCCTGATCGTGGCCTGATCGTGGCCTGATCGGTCCCGCGCGCGAGCGCGGGCTATCAGCGAGCACGCGGGCCGTGGTAGCGTGACGGCTTGCGCTGCATCACCGTATCCACCGTCGTCTTCGCGCTGACGCGCACCGCCCTCGCCGCCGATCCCCTGCCCGAGGGCGATCAGGGGATCGCGGCGAAGTACCCCGGCGACGCCGGCATCGACGCGGACCCTGCGGTCGTGTTCGCCGACGACTTCGAGGGCTACCAGGATGCCTCGCAGCTGCCGACGCGCTGGGACGCGGGGGTCTATCAGGTCGATCAGATCCGGCTCGCGACCGAGCCCGAGAACGTGTTCGCGGGCGGCCAGGCGCTCGAGTTCACGGTGCCGCAGCAGGAGGCCGAGCTCAGCAACGCGACCGACCGCAGCGTCTCGCCCGAGCTGGATACCCTGTATCTGCGCTACTACTCGAAGTTTCGCGGGCCCTACGACATCGTCGGTTCGAGCCACAACGGCTCGATGATCTCGTCGCATTATTTCATCAACGGGCAGGCCACGCCCGGGGTGCCGGCCGACGGCACCAACAAGTTCCTCGCCAACCTGGAGAACTGGCGCGGCGAGCCCGAGACGGCCTCGCCGGGGCTGCTTAACATCTACGTCTACCACCCGGAGCAGCGCTCGCAGTACGGCGACCATTTCTACTCGGACGGCACGATCACGCCCTACGACCCCGACCCGCCGCCGAACTACTTCGGCCCCGACTTCATCCCGCGGGCGAACATCATCCCGGAGCTCGACACCTGGCACTGCTATGAATACATGGTCCAGGCCAACACGCCGGGGCAGCGCGACGGACGGATCGCCTTCTGGTACGACGGGGTATTGGCGGGCGACTTCCAGAACCTGCGCCTGCGCGACGTCGACAGCCTGAAGATCGACCGCTTCGGGCTCTCGTTTCACATCGGGTCGAACCCGATCGCGGAGAATCGCAAGTGGTACGATAACGTCGTCGCGGCCACCTCGTACATCGGCCCGCTGTACGAGGGCGGCGGCGGCGAGACCGGCACCGGCTCGGCCAGCGCGGGGGATGCCAGCGGCGAGGCCGGCGGCACCGATACGCCGACGGGCGGCGGCACCGATACGCCGACGGGCGGCGGCACGAGCTCCAACCCGAGTGGCAACCCGACCCGAGTGGCGCGGACACCAGCGCCGCCAGCAGCGACGGCGCCAGCGCGACGGGGGCCACGCAGGCCAGCGATGGCGGCGGCGAGGGTGGGGGCGGCGGCTGTGCTTGTGGTGCAGCGAGGCCCCTCTCGCGCGGGGAGGGCCTGGCGCTTGTGGTGCTGGTCTTCACAGCCGCGGCAGGTCGGCGAAGCCGCGGGCGTCGTGGGCCGGGACCATCGTGATCTCGGGGAAGCGCGCCGCGATCGCGGCCATGCGCAGGAGGTTGTCGCGGACGCCCTGGGCGTCGCTGTCGGCGAGGCAGCGCTGCAGCCACGGTCGTTCTTGACGCTCGGTGATGCCCTCCGTTTGCCACGCGAGGTCGCCGACGAAGGCGTGGCGGCGTCCGTCGGGCAGGGCGACGAACACGATCACGGAGCCGGGGGTGTGGCCGGGCGCCGGGACGATGACGATGGCGCCGTCGCCGTGGACGTCGTGGCTGCGGGGGAAGCCGAGGTAGGGGCCGCCGGTGAATCTCGTATTCCTCATAGTTCACGTCGGCGAGGCCGCGGGCCACTGCGGTGATCGAGCCGCCCTCGGCGATGAAGCGGCGCTCGTCGGCGGTGATCAGGACGGGGGTGCCGGGGAGGTCGGGGATGCCGCTGACGTGGTCCCAGTGGGCGTGTGTGAGGATAATGCCGCGGAGCTGACCGCGGTCGTAGCCGGCCGCGGCGAGCTGGTCGGCGGCCGCCTGGCTCCGTGTGTAGCTCGTGATCAGCCGGAAGCCGAGGGGCATCTGCGAGAAATGTGCGTCGATATTGCGGCCGAAGCCGGTGTCGATGAGCAGGTCGCCGCGCGGGTGCTGGACCAGCACGGCGCTCATGCTGAAGTCGCGGTGGTCGGTGAAGGAGCCGCCGCGGTAGGCGAAGCCGGCGCTGCGGTGGGTCACGCCGGTGGGCAGGTGGAACATCGCCATCGTCGCGGGCGGCGAGGCGAGCGGCAGCGGGCCGGTCAGCGGCGCGGGCGGGGGCAAGGGCGAGCCGCAGAATGTGCTCAGGAACAGCGCCAGCAGCAGCGACGCGAGGGCGAGGGCGAGGAATCGTCGTTTGTTCGGGCCGGTCACCGCGTCTCCGCGGGGCACGATACGCGCGGTGGGTCCGGGCGTACAGGATCGCGGGCCCGCGGCGCAGGGCCGCGCGTTCAGGGGGCGACGTGGCGGTGGGGCGGCGGCCCGTGGACCGGGTCGTGGCGCCATGATAGCGTGCGCCGCAGCGGATCCGGAGGACGACATGGGCGAAAGCGGTTGGCAGAAGCAGATCGGAACTTTGGTGCATATCTCGGCGGGGGACGACGGCGAGATATGGGGCTTGACCGCGGCGCAGCAGATCCGCCGCTGGAATAACGGTGAATGGCAGCCAGTCCCGGGGTCGCTGAAGCAGATCTCGGTCGGGTCGATCGATCACATCTGGGGTGTCAACGACGCGGACCAGATCTTTCGCTGGTTCGGAGATTGGCAGGAGATGCCCGGGCGGCTGCGCTGGGTCTCGGCGGCCGCGGACGGCACCGTCGTCGGCGTCAACGCGGAGGACGACATCTTCCGCTGGAACGGCGGCGGCTGGGACCAGCTGGACGGCAAGCTGCGGATGGTGTCGGTGGCGAGCCAGAAGGTGATGTATGGCTATAACGCGGAGAGCCAGATCTTCCGCTGGAACGGCGGCGGATGGGACTTCCGCGGCGGTGAGGCCCGCGGCGCGCTGTCGGTCGGCGTGCGCGACGGGTCGTCCCACCTGTGGGCCTGCCTGGTCAGCTCGAGCAAGCAGGTGGTGCTAGCGGCGGTGACCCAGGGGTTGATCGGCGGCGAGCGGACTGCGTTGTTCGAGAGCGTCGATAACGCGGGCTGGGAGGACCGCGACGGCATGCTGACCCAGATCTCCGCGGCGGCCCAGTACGTGGTCGGCGTGAACGCGGCCGGTGAGGTGTACTCATGGGGATGCGCCCTTCCGGCGGGCGATCGGCCGCTCGTCACCCGGCAACGCGGGTGGCGCTGGTGCAGCAAGTGCCAGGGGCTGTTCTTCGGCGGGCACAGCAGCCAGGGCAGCTGCGCCAGCCGGCCCGTCGGCGTCATGGCGACGACGATCGTGCCGCACGACCCCAGCGGGAGCGGAGAGTATGCGCTGGCCAACTCCGTGGGGGCGCCCGGGCAGTCGGGCTGGCGCTGGTGCCGGAAGTGCGAGGGGCTGTTCTTCGCGGGCGCCAGGGGGAAGTGCGCCTCGGGGGGCGCGCATGACGGCTCCCAGAGCGGCGACTACACATTGGTCCACAATGACCCCGCGGCCCAGGGTCAGGGCAGCTGGCGCTATTGCAAGAAGTGCGATGGGCTGTACTTCGCGGGCGGCGGCGTGACCCATTGCCCGGCCGGTCTGGCCCACGATGGCTCGGCCTCGGGTGCATACACGGTGCGGGTCATCGGTTGAGCGCGTGTCGGTCGTTCCCTGGCTCGCGCAGGGGGTCGCGGGTCTGCGTTTTCCCGGGCGCGCGGGCCTGCGCGACGGGGCCTGGATCGGTTAGCTTGGCGCCCGTGCCCGCCATCGACCTCACGACCCTCATCGCACCCCTGCGCCGCCCCGCGATCGCCGAGCTCCTCGGCGAGGCGGACCTCGAGCTCGACGCCGACGACGACCTGATCGGGCACCTCGGCAAGGCTGTCCCGAAGGACAGCCTGATCGCGTTCGGTCAGCACGGCAGCGGCTCGCTGCTGGCCGTGTGGCGCCGCGACCCGCGGACCCCGCTCGCGCGCTGTCCGGTGATCTGGCTCGACAGCGAGGGCGAGCCGGTCGAGGCGCTCGCGTCGGACTTCGCCGCGTTCCTCACCCTGCTGCCCTACGGGCTCGGTCAGCTCTACGACCTCATCCGCAAGGCCCAGCGCATGCGGGACGGCGACTTCCCGGGCTGGGAGCCGGCGGCGATCGAGGTCGACATCGCCGATCTGCGCCAGGGTCTCGCGCTGGTCGCGGAGGATCTCGACGACTGGCGCGAGGCGGGGCTGCCGCCCGCCCGCGACCCGCTCGCGGTCGTCGAGCAGGCGGTCGCGCTGCCCTTCGCGGCGTGGTGGGCCGGGCTGCCGGCCCAGGAGTAGCTGTCCCGCAGGACAGGTGCCGGTCGGCGCTCGCAGGGGCGGGCGCGGCGGGTTCGTGTGGAGATTCACGGGTTCGTAGATCGACGCCGCGGGGTGGGCGTTGAGGCCCCCACACCCTGCGTCCAGGGTGCCCCCCACTCCACCGCTCGTCCGGGTGGTCCGTGCATCGGCAACTCGCTCCGTGGCCTCTCAGGCCCGGCGTGGGGCGCCGGCGCGGCGATCCGGCGCGGGCCCGAGGTGTCCACCATGAGCCACAGCCACGCCCAATCTGCATTCCTGGCCCCCTCTGCTCGGTTCGACGGTGAGGCGTCGGGCCTCATCGATGTGCGAAGGATCGGCTCGCCGGTCGCCGCGAATGTGGTGCGTACCGGCGGCGGCAATTTCCCGGGGCGGGTGCTCACGCCGCTGCCGGTGGCCCGTCCGGTGACCGCCGCCGCGCCGGCGCTGCGCAGCCAGACGCCGCTGTATGCATTGCTGGCGACGCTGACGCTCGGGTTTTTCGGGCTCGCTGGCTATGTGGTGACCCGCCCGTCGCCGCCGCCGCGGGAGGTCGTGCGGGTCATCGAGCCGACCGCGCTGGCGAGCGTGGCGACGGCGCCGACGCGCGAGCCGGCGCCGGTGGTCGCGGCTGCGATCGCCGCTGCGGTGGCGCCGGAGCCGGAGAGCCAGCCGACGCCCGTGGTCGTCGCGCCGTCGCGGAGGCCGGGCAAGGTGACCAAGCCGGGCAAGCCGGTCGTCCCTGGCGGGCCGGCGCCGGAGCGGGCGGTGGAGGTTGCGGCGAAGCCGGCGAGCAAGCCCGAATACGGGGTCGACTGCATCCTCGGCAAGGCGTCGTGCGGTGACAAGGCCGCGGCGAAGCCGGAGGCGGAGACCCAGGCCGCGCCGCCCGACGATCTGCCGGAGCGGCTCGAGCAGGCCGACATCAGCGCGGGCACCAGCGCGGCGCGGGCGGCCGCCGCGAGCAGCTGCACGCGTCTGGCCCGGGGCGGCGAGAAGGTCCAGGTCAAGCTGTCGATCGCCGGACCGACGGGGGCGGTGATCGGGGCCAGCGCGCTGGAGGACGCCGGCAATCCGCAGCTGGCCGCGTGCTGTGTCGGTCAGCTCGAGCGGGCGAGCTTTCGCCAGGTGAAGAAGCAGCAGATCGGCACGGTGGTGACGATCAAGTTCTGAACGCGTTGCATTCGCCGCGGCTCCGTAGGAGGCTCGCGGGACCATGTCTCACGAGCGCAACACGATGACCTCGGCGACGAGCGCCGTCTGGAACAACCACGTGACCGCCCCCGGCACGCCCGCGGGCTTCACCGTCCGGACCACAGTTCCGGGCAACCCGGACGGCGTCGAGGTGATGCTCGAGCGCTGGGAGCCGGGCAGCGAGGAGCCGCCGCATTCGCACCCTGGCGACGATATGACGGTGGTCGTCGAGGGGCGCATGGCGATCCAGTTCTATCGCCGTGAGGCCGGCGCGCTGGTCCCCGACGGCGAGCCGGTCGTGCTCGCCCGGGGTGACGTGGGTTACGTGGCGGCCGGGCGGATCCACGACGCGAAGTACATCGAGGCCTGCAAGCTGGTCTATGTCCACGATCGGGCGTTCGGCTTCGAGGCGGCCGGGTGAACGGGCGCGGTCGATCACCGCGGTGAATTCGCGGTGGTCGGGGCGTCGGCGAAGCTGTCCTCGCGGACCAATTTGTCGAGCTTGCGATATTCGGCGCGGGCGGCGTCGAGGACGTGGCGCAGGCTGATCGTCGCGCCCTCGTGGGCGGCTGCGTAGGCGGCCGCGAGGGCGATGTTGCGGATGTGGCCGCCGCTCAGGTCGAAGCGCTCGGCGAGCAGCACCGGGTCGACGCCGGGGTCGACGGGCGCGGCCGCTGGCCACACCTGACGCCAGATGCGGGCGCGGCTGGCCACGTCGGGCGCGGGGAACTCGACGATGACCTGCAGGCGGCGGAGGAACGCGGCGTCGATGTTCTTGCGGAGGTTGCTGGCGAGGATCACGAGGCCGGGGAAGCGCTCGATCCGCTGGAGGAGGAAGCCGACCTCGATGTTGGCGAAGCGGTCGTGGGCGTCGCGGATCGCCCCGCGCTTGCCGAAGATCGCGTCGGCCTCGTCGAAGAAGAGGGCGACGTCGGCGGCCTCGGCCTCGGCGAACAGCGCCTCCAGGTGCTTCTCGGTCTCGCCGATGTACTTGCTGACGACCTGCGAGAGGTCGATGCAATACAGGTCGCGGGCGCAGGCGCGGGCGACGATGCCGGCGGCCATCGTCTTGCCGGTGCCCGGGGCGCCGGCGAACAGCGCCGCGAGGCCGCGGGTGCCGGTGAGGCCGAAGCCCCAGCGGTCGAGCACGGTGCTGCGCTGCTGGACGCGGCGGACGAGGTCGCGCAGCTGGGCGGCGTGCTCGGCGGGGAGGACGAGGTCGTCCCAGTGGTGCGGCGTGCTGATGGGGGCCGCGAGCGCGCCGAGCTTGGGGGTGGCGTGGCGGCGGCAGGCGAGCAGGAGGTCGCCCTGGTCCGGGGTGGTGGCGCCGCGGCCGTCGGCGAGGCCGCGGGCGGTCACGGCGGCGGCGAGGATCTGGCGCGGGGTGAAGCGGAAGTTGTCGGCGGCGGCGCGGCGCGGGCCGGCGGAGCTGTCCGGAAGGACAGCTTGCCAGAGGGCCTCGCGGATCGGCAGGTCGGGGACCGGGACGTGGAGCTCGGCGATCGCGGCGATCCCGGGCGGCGGGGCCTCGGGGTGCCAGGGGCCGGCGGCGATCACGAAGAGCAGGTCGGCGGGCGCGAGGGGGGCGAGGAAGGGGCGCTGGTTGTCGGCGAGGTGGTTGTCGGCGAGGACCCAGGCGATCGCGGCGCGCTCGAGCCGGGCGGCGCGGGCCAGCATGGCGAGGAGGTCGTGGTGCTCGTCGTCCCCGAGGGTGGCCGCGCGCGCGCCGTCGACGACCAGCAGCGGTCGGCCGAGGGCGCCGCACAGGGCGGCGGCGAGCGAGCGCCGGCCGACGCCGTCGCGGCCGTGGAGGTTGATCGCGAGGCGGGCGCCGGCGGCCGCGGTGTCGCGCCAGCGGGTGAGCGCGGCGGAGAGCTGCGGGGTCAAGGCGAGCGCGCCGAGCAGCGCCGGATCAGGCTCGCGGCGCTCGACGCAGGGGTGCACCGAGCTGTCGATCGAGACATGTCCCGAGAGCCAGGTCAGCAGGCCGGGCGCGAGCCGCAGCGCGTGGCGCAGCGGGGGATCGCCGGCGGCGTGGGGGCGCAGGTGGACCAGGCCGAGGCGGCGCAGCGGGCCGGCGGCGGTGAGCGAGGGCAGCAGGGCGAGGCGGGCGGCGGGCTCCGGGGCGAACAGCTCGAGGGCGAGCTGCACGCTCGGGTGGCGGCGGGTGATGTCGTCGTGCAGCCAGCCGAAGATGCGCTCGTAGCGGAGGTCGAATTCGGGGGCGAGGGTCAGCAGCAGGAGCTGGCGCAGGGGCAGCGGGGCGCAGGCCTCGGCGTGGGCCGCGACGAGCTGCTCGAGGCGGAGCACACGGCCGGCGTCGCGGGTGGCGGCGATGCGGGCGTCGATCTCGGCGCGGCTGGTTGCCGCGGCGGCGCCGAGCTCGGCGAGGGCGCCGTCGACGGGGACGCGCTCCCACAGCGGGGCGGCGAAGGGGCGCGCGAGCAGCTCGCGGAGCTCGTCGTCGGAGATGTAGAGGCCGCGCTCGCTGGTCTCGTGGCCGGCGGCGCGGCGGACCCGGACGGCCTCGCGGAGCAGCACGAGGTCGAGGGCGGCGAGCTCGGCGGCGAGCAGCTCGGCGTCGTCGGCGAAGGGGGCGGGCATGGAGCTCAGTAGCTGCCGATGGCGATGAAGTGGAAGCGGCGCCACGACTGGTCGCCGTCGCCGTTGCCGGTCTTGATGTAGGCCTCGCCGGACTTCACGGCGACGACGATGGCGTTGTCGCGGGTGTTGCCGGAGTCGCTGTTGTTGTTGTTGTCGGGGTACTGCTGGGTGGCGATGACGGTGGGCTCGCCGGAGAAGGCGCTGGCGAACACGATCTTCCACAGGATGCCCGACTTGCTGACCGAGAAGCCGCTGCCGCCCGAGATGCCGCCGTCGGCGGTGACGGTGCCGCGGATGATGCGGAGGCGCTCGCTGGTGCCGGTGGTGACCTTCAGGCCGTTGGCGAACATGTCGCCGGCGTAGAGCGCGCGAAAGGTGTTGCTGGCCGGGTCGCCGTCGCGGAGGTAGAAGCCGTCCCCGCGGGACTCGATGCGGTGCCAGTAGCGGTTGCCGTGGTGGAAGCGCAGCGAGACGCCGACCTCGGGGACGGTCGGCGGGTTGTTGTCCTCCTGCTTGAGCTCGAGGAAGATCTTGGTGCCGCCGGTCGTCGCGGCCTTGGAGCGCTGGATGAACAGGTTGGGGTCGTCGTTGAAGAGGGTGACGTTGCCCTCGAGCGCGAGCGGCTTCTTGAGGGAGGTCTCGCCGGTGACGGTGAGGGTGGTGCCGACGCTGAGGCTGGTGGCCACGCTGGCGGCTTTCTTGAGGGTGGCGTCGCCGGTGACGGTGAGGGTGGTGCCGACGCTGGCGGCCTTCTTGAGGGTGGCGTCGCCGTCGGCGGAGAGGGTGCCGCCGGTCGAGAGGTTGCCGGTGACGGCGAGGGTCTTCTTGAGGGTGGCGTCGCCGTCGGCCGAGAGGGTGCCGCCGGTCGAGAGGTTGCCGGTGATCGCGGCGGCGCCGGTGATCGTGAGCGACTTGAGGCCCTTGAGGTCGCCCTGGACCTCGGTGGTGGCGCCGCCTAGCCGGGTGGTGGCCCAGTCGCCGGCGTAGTTGATGGTGAGCGTCTGGCTTTCGTCGACGAGCGCGCGGCCGGGTTGGCCGCGGCGGGTCGAGTGGCCGAACACGAAGTCGCTGGCGCGGACGGTCGCGGCGGGCTGCTCGGCGGCGTTGAGGCGGCTCTGGGTGCCGGTGTAGGCGAGGTCGCCGGCGGCGGCGAGCGAGCCGGCGACGCTGAGCGGGCCGCGGAGCTCGATCTGGTTGTAGGTGACGCCGAGCGCGACGCGGTCGCGATCGAAGGCGGGGTCGATGTCGGCGCGCGGCGCCAGGGCCTCGCCGCCGAAGTTCTTGGCGGCCGCCTTGGCGTCGACGAGCTCGGTGCGCTGGTTGGCCCGCCAGGCGTAGGTCCGGTTGCCGCGCAGCCAGACGACGAGCAGCGCCTCCTTGGCGAGCGGTCGGGCGGCGGCGATGAAGCGGCGGGTCTGGACGATCTCGCAGGCGATGAGGTCGGAGCCGTGGCCGTCGGCGGCGTGCCAGCGCAGCCGGGCGATCAGCGAGCCGGCGTTGGCGACGTCGGCCTGGGCGTTCGGGCGCGAGATGTCGAGCACGCTGGCGCCGGCGTTCCAGTCGAGGTCGCGGAACACGATCGGGTAGAACTTGGCCTCGTCGCCGTCGACGCGGAGGCTGTGCTCGCGCAGGGAGAGGTCGTCGAGGCGGGCGAGGCCGCGGACGTCGAGCGCGGCCTCGGGGTCCAGGGTGCCGACCGCGAGCTTGCCAGTGATGGCGAGGTCACCTGTCCCCTGGAGCAGGTTCGGGCGGGTGCGCCCACCGGAGCGCAGGGTCGGGCCGCCGTCGGGTTCGGCGGGCAGGCGCAGGCCGGCGCTCACGCGCACGTTCGCGGGCGGATCGAGGGTGATCGTGCCGTTGTTGTCGACGCGGAGGCGGCCGAGTAGGACGGCGCCGGCGTGCGAGGGGGCGACGCCGACGGCGTGGAACTCGATCGCCGGGACCTCGCGCATGCGCGTGGCGCCGCGGGTGCCCTCCTCCTCGGAGCTGCCGCCCTGCACGCGCGACTCGACCTCGGCGTAGAACAGCGAGACGTCGGCGGCGCCGCCCGGGAGGTCGTGCGGGACCGGGATGCTGTCGCGGACGGCGGGCACGACCAGCAGACGGCCGCGATCGTCGATCGCCGTGCCGGCGGCGAGGCGCAGCAGCCACGGGCCGGTGGCCGCGAGATCGAGGCCCCTGGCCACGCCGGCGATCGTGAGCAGGTCGAGGACGCGGCGCAGGCGGTCGCTGTGGTAGCGCTGCTCGTCGACGAAGTCCTGGGCGGTCAGGAACTGGCCGTCGAAGTAGCGCCCGCGCTCGTCGGTCTCGACCTCGGGATAGAGCGTGTACACGGTGGTGTCGGACACGGGGGATGCCTTTCTACTGGCGACGCGAGCTGCCGAGCAGGGTGTTGACGCCGAGGCGCAGGCCCGGGCGCTCGGGGGTCGGGTGGTGGACGATCTGCATCGAGGGGACGGCGAAGCGCAGGCCGTAGAAGGTGTGGGCCGGCTTCTCCTGATCGATGATCGCGCGGATCGAGCGGTCGTAGCGGGCGAGGGCCCTGGGGTCGCGGCTCGGCACCTCGACCTCGACCTGGAAGAAGTGGGCGACGGCGGTGAACTCGAAGATGGCGACCGCCTCGGGCAGGCCGACGTAGACGCCGATCATGCGGCGCAGGCCCTCCTTGGTGCCGCGCAGGCGGTACAGCTGCATCGCCTCGGCGACCACGCGGCGCCGGGTCTCGTCGTCCCACTCGTCGCGCAGCGACACGGCGACCCAGCGCGCGAGCCACGGGACGAACTCGGCGGGGGCGCGGCGATCGTCGGGCTCGCCGGGCCCGGGGCGGAGGAAGTTCGGCAGGCGCTCGACGGTGCGGGCGAGGCCGGGCTCGGCGGGACCGGCTGTCCCTTCGGGCAGGTCGGCGCCGTCGAGGATGCGCTCGAAGGCGAGGAGCACCCGGCCGAGCCGGGGGTCGCGGCGCAGCCAGGCTGGCAGGTTGTCGAAGTAGCCGCTCACGCCAGCACCTCCTTCCAGCCGTCGCTGGTCGGTTCGAACAGGCGGAGCTTCGAGCCCGCGAGATCGAGGCCGACCTGCTCGTGGGGGTCGACGCGCAGGCCGACCGGCGCGCCGTCGCCGGTCTTGAGCGCGCGCTCGGGGGCCGGGCTGCGCGCGCCGACCGCGGCGACGAAGTCGACCCCGGGCACGCCGTCGAGCAGCGCGTAGAGGTCGGAGAGGAAGACCTCGCCGCCGAAGGGCCAGCCGTCGCCGTCGACGCCGCCGCTGTACGGGTCGAACCAGCCCGACAGCGCGTCCAGGACGCGGGCGCGGGCGGTCGCCGGGGCGACGTCGTCGTCGAGGTAGAGGCTGGCGTCGACCATGATCGCGACGGGTGTGGGGGCGACGACGTGGAGGCGGGTCGTCAAGATCCGGCGCGGCTCGAAGAAGCGGCGCAGGGGGGTGTACACGCCGGTGTGGCCCGGTTCGGCGAGGACCACGAGGGTGACGTGATCGGGGGCGAGGGCCAGCGGGGCGCCGCCCTCGACGTCGCGCTCGGCCAGGCACCGCACGCGGCGCAGGCCGGACTTGCCGGCGAGCGCGAGGGCCTCGGGGCTGTGCGGCCAGGCGTCGCGGGCGAGCGACTCGTAGTCGGCCGGAGTGACCGCGCGGTAGGGCGTCCAGACCTGCGCGAGGGCGAGGCGCATGGCGGCGGCGAGGTCGGGCTCGCGGGCGATGTCCTTGCCGGCGAGCAGCTCGAGGAAGGCGCGCGTCATGGCCTCGGTCTCGCGGCGGGTGCGGTAGCGGATCATCTCGACCAGCGCAGCGAACAGCTCGATGAGGGTGATGCCGAGGTCGGCGGGGCCGTGGTCGGTCCACTCGGGGCACAGCGCGGGCAGGCGGGCGCGGGCCTCGGCGAGCAGGTCGTCGTAGCGCAGCTCGGGGATCTGCGTGAGCGTGCTGGACATCAGACATCCTCCGTCTGGCCGACGAGGGTCAGCTCGTGCGCGCCGGAGTAGACGAGCCCGCCAGCGAGCGCGCGTCGCTGCGGCTCGGACAGCGGCTCGCTCGCGTCGGGCAAGGGCGGCGAGGTGATCACGGCGAGCGACTCGATGTGGTGGACGCCGGGGAAGCGGGCGAGCAGGCGATAGAGGTGCGAGCGCCGGGGGATGCGGCCGAAGTCCCAGCCGAGCCCGAGCTCGCCGCCGGTGAGCGGGTGGAGGAAGCGGGTGATCTCGCCGCGCAGGTCGCTGATGAGGCGGTCGGCGGCGGCGTTGACGGTAGCGACGACGGCGGCGCGCACGGTGACGCGGATCCACCGCGGGCCCGAGACGTGGGCCCGCATCGCCGGCGGGCAGCGGTCGCGGAGGTAGGCCTCGACGTGCTCGAGCAGGCCGAGGCTCGGCACCGGCTGCTCGACCTGACCGTGGGGGACGATGACGACGCGGACCGCGGCGGCTCGGCCCGCGACCTCGGCGGTGTCCGGGGGGACGTTGCCGCCGACGACCCAGCCGTCGGCGCCGAGCGTGCCGGCGTCGGCGGCGTCGAGGTTGATGCCGACGTCGATCGGGTTGAAGCTGGTCGTGAGCGCGTGGGCCCGCGCGACCTCGGGGGCTGCCTCAAAGGCCAGGTCCTCGAGGTCCGCGGCGGTGACGGCCCGACCGCGGTGACGCAGCCGCTTCGGCCCGCGGGCGCGGGCGCGGGCCTCATCCTCGCGGCTGGTGCCGCCCGAGGCGGCGTCGAGGTTGCGGACGCCGTCGATGTAGGGGATCGCGGTCTTGAGCTGGTCGATGGCGCCGGCGGGCCGATTGCCGCGCAGGCCGCCGCCGGTGCGGTAGACGGCGGCGCGGATGTTGGCGCGGCCGCGCGGCGGGGCGCGCCCGCCGAGGCCGTCGCCGAAGCGCAGGTCGCCGGTGTCGGCGTCGAGGACGTAGTGGCGGTCGGCGGGGCCCGAGCCGTGGAAGTGGGTGACCGGCGTCCAGCGGATCCAGACGGCGGTGAGCGTGCCGCTGTTGTTGCGTTCGACGGTGACGGCGTCGTCGCCAAGCTCCTCGCGCAGGGCGGCGACGTCGCGCTCGCTGGTCTGGTCGCGCTCGCGGACCTCGATGCGCTCGTCGGCGAGGACCGGACCCGCGAGCAGGTGAAAGCGCTGGTCGGGGGCGCCGGTGCCGGAGCCGAGGACCTCGTCGCGGTGGGTCACGGCGTGCAGCGCCCAGACCGTGTTGACGGCGACCTTGGCGATGCGAGGCGTGACGCGGAAGCTGCCGGAGACCCAGCGCGCGCGCAGCCAGACGCCCGTGCGACCGAAGACGGCGGCGACGGCGAGGTCCTGCGGGGCGACGAAGCTGAGGATGCCGCGCTGGCGCAGGGCGTCGCTGCCGTCGCGCACGCCGAGGCGGGTCCAGCCGCGGGCGCCGAGGTACTCCCAGGCGATCTTCGGGACCTCGCTGGTCGGTGGGATCTGGTCGGGCGGCTCGGTCTCGGTGGCGTCGGGGGCGAGCACGTCGAGGTAGAGGTTGACGGGCCTTGCCTCGAAGCCGCGATCGAAGCCGAGGTAGAGGGCAGGGCGGGCGCCGAGCTCCACGGCGCCCTCGGGCCTGGTGGTGAAGGCCTGGACCGCGCCGGTGCCGTCGAGGACGCCGAGCTCGCGGGTGTGGCCGAGGTCGCGGGCGACGCTGCGGTCGGCGACGACGGCCTCGAGGGTGTGGCTGTACGACAGGCGCAGCTTGCCGAGCTGCGGTGCGCGACCGCTGGCGTAGGCGCCGGCGAGCACGCGCACGCGGACCCAGCGGCCGACCTTGCCGTTGTGCCGGCCCTCGCTGGCGGTGAAGGGCAGGCGGAAGCGGACCCGACCGGATCGCGTGAGCGCGTAGCTGTCGTCGACGAAGCCGTGGGGGTTCTTGCCGTCGACCAGGATCGCGGGGTCGCTGCCGGAGCAGCGGCCGAGCTCGATCCAGGCGCCGGTGTCGTCGCGCAGCTCCCACACGAGGCGCAGCTCGGCGGTGGCCAGCGGGCGCGCGCCCTCGGCCGCGACCGCGGCGGCGAGGGTCACGTCGAGGACGACGCTGGCCCCGGGCGGTTGGGCCAGGATGTCGCCGCCGTCGAAGGCGCAGGCGCTGCCGATCGTGGGCGTCGCGTCGAGCGGTGCGAACTCGGTGGTCGCGTCGATCTGGGTCGCGCCGCGCAGCACCTTGGCGGGCGCGACGTTGTCGGCGGCGAAGGTCGCGGCGAGCTGGACCTGGCGCAGGCGTGGGACCGGCGGCGGCGACCCGGCGCGCGGGACCTGGCGCGCGACCAGCCAGACCTCGTCGTGACCTGCGATCGTGGTGACCTGCAGCGACGGCGGGCTGGTGATCGTGGCTGTGAGGCGCTTGTCGACGATCGCCACGTTCGCCGCCAGCGGGGTGCTGTCGTCGCCCAGCCAGGTGAGCTCGAGCTTGGTCGGCGGCGCCTCGAAGTCGAGGCGGACGATCCACGAGCCGGCGTCGGCGCGGGCCAGGATCGCCGGGCAGGCGATGTCCAGCTCGTGCACGCCGGCGGTCTGCGGATCGAGGGCCCGCAGCGGGCCGGGCCCAGGGCCGAGGTGGTCGAGGCGGTCGCGCTCGGGCGCGTGGGCGCAGGTCGTCATGAGGCGGGCGCGGGTGACGACCAGCTCCTCCTCGGTCTCGAACAGGATCGGCGCGGGGACGGTGTCACCCTCGTCGGCGCTCGCCTCGACCTGCGTGCCTGCGGGCACCACCGCGTCCTGCGGCGCGTCGCCGACGAGGCGGAAGGTCAGCGGGGCGCGGGCGGGCGCGGGGCGCTGGACCTCGACGCCGATCAGGCGCAGGAACGCGGCGAAGCTGGCGTCGGGCACCGCGTTGATGCCGTCGAGCACGTGGCCGCTGAGGCCGGCGAACACCCGCACGAGGGCGCCGAGCGGGTCTTGCCCCTGTCCGGGCGCGGCCGGCGTCCAGGCGCCGTCGGTGAGCTCGTGCAGCAGCGCGTCGGTCTGCTGGGCGATGGTGTCGGTCGTGCGAGCGTCGACCTTGGGGGCGCGCGTCCAGTCATCCGTCACGGTCGCTGCCTCCGCGCTCGAGGTAGAAGGGATAGACGAAGCTGAAGCGGCTGCTGGCCGCGCGCAGGCGGTAGTCGATCTCGATGCGCATGAGCCCGGGCTCGCCGTCGTCGGGCACGACGTCGACGCCGAGCAGCTCGATGCGCGGCTCGAACTGGCTGAGCGCGCTGACCACCGCGGCGTGGATCTTGCCGATGAGCTGCGGGCTCGGGGCGGCGAACACGAGGTCGTGGATCGTGCAGCCGAAGTCGGGCCGCATCAGGCGCTCGCCGGGGGCGGTCTCCAAGATCGCCCAGATCGCCTGCTCGACGCACGCCTCCTCGCTGGCCGTCTGCAGGCGGCCATCCGTGAACTCCAGCGGCGTCTGCCACCCTGTGCCGAGGAACTTCCAGGCCATGACCGTCGCCCCCTAGCTGCTCACCTCGAGCGCGCCGTTGTTGAGGTTGATGCCGCTGCCGCCGCTGAGCGTGAGGCTCTGGTCGGCGTCGACGGCGATCGATCCGCCGGCGATCGCCACGTCGCTGGCGTCCTTGATGACGAGCTGCTTGCAGCTCAACGTGACCACGCCCTCCTTGAGCGTGAGCGTGATGTCGCTGCCGACCTTGATCTCGACGCACTTGGCGGCGCTGATCGTGACGGCCCCGTCGGCCGTGCTCAGCGCCAGCGAGTCCTTGGCGCCGGCGGCGATGATCTCGATCTTCTCGGCGTCCTTGGTGTCGTCGAAGCGCAGGACGTGCCCACGCGCCGACTGCAGGACCCGGTGCGCGGCGAGGCTGGCCTCGGGGACAGGTGCGGGGCGTTTCTTGCTCCACAGGGCGCCGACGACGATCGGCAGCTCCATCTGGCCGCCGAGGAAGCCGACCACGACCTCGTCGCCGACCTCGTAGGGCCAGTAGAGTCCGTGCGCGGCGGCGGCGTCGTCGGCCCGCGCCCCGGCGGCGGGGCTCAGCACGCGGGCCCAGTGCGACTCGACCGCGCTCGAGATGGTGGGGAAGACGACCTTGACGCGCCCGAGCTTGTCCGGGTCGCGGACGTTGCAGACCGTGCCGATCACGAGGCCGCCGAAGGGGCCAGGCGGCGCGTCGTCGTCGAGGAGGTCGAGCTCGCTCATGTCGCCGTGCGGCTCCCCTCGAAGTCGGTGGTGAAGCCCTCGCGGTCGTAGGTGTGCACGACGCTGGTGAGCCAGTAGTTGCCGGAGAAGCGCTCGCCGAAGCCCTTGAGCGTGAGGATGACGCCGGGCCGCAGGGTCGCCGTCCCGAGCAGGCGGCCGCGGCAGCGGACGTGGGCGAGCGCGAGCGCCTCGAGCTCGGCCGCGGCTGCCAGCTTGGCCGCGTCGGCGCTGACGATCGCCAGGTCGGTGACGACGCTGGTCTCGGGGGCGAAGCTGTCGTCGGCGAGCTTGGGCCCGCTGGTGCTGCCGCCCATGCGCGAGGCGAGCGCGGACTCGGTGACCTCGGCGACCAGCGCCTTCTGCTCCGCCGGATCCCAGCCGCGGGCCGCGACGGCGCCGACCTGGCCGAGCAGGCTGGTCGAGACGTGCAGCTGGAGCAGGTTGCGGCCCATGGTCGCGACCACGCTGCCGTCGGCGCCGAGCTCCCGCGGGCCGAGGTGCAGCGCGGTGTCCTCGACGCGGAGGACGTGGCCGAGGCCGCGGGCCCGCGCGAGCAGGAAGGCGAGGTCGGTCTGCTCGCGCTGCATGACGTAGGGGTGGACCAACTGGGACTCGGGCCCCTCGAGGCGCAGGCCGTGCTCCTGGGCGATCGTGGCGGCGATCTGGCTGTCGCGCTGGTTGAGGAAGACCCGGGTCTTGCGCGCGCGCGCCAGGCGATGCAGTCGGTCGTAGCCGCGGATCGACACCTGCGGGGCCTCGCCGGGGCCGACCTCGAGGTCGAGCCCGAGGATCTCGCCGACGAACACGGCCTTGGTGGTCTCGCCGAGGCCCATGGCGATGGTGATCGGGCGGCCCTCCTGCACGGCCGAGCCGTCGATCCACTCGAGGTCGACCGCCTCGAGGTCGGCGGTCTCGATGACGCAGCTGCTCGGGCGTCCGAGCTCGTGGCGGACCTCGACCCGCAGCACCGAGACGCCATCGTCGCCGCGGGTGATGTCGGTGCCGTCGACGTCGATCGCCACGCGCGCGACCTCGGCGCGGTCGAGCCCGGACGTGGTCGTATCGGTGGGCAGGAGCGGCATGAGGTCAGCGGATGGCGGGGATCGTGAGGACGGTGCCCGGGGTGAGGACGCGGGGGTCGTCGATGTCGTTGGCCTCGGCGATGCCGCGCCAGCGGGTCGCGTCGCCGTAGCAGCGGGCCGCGATCGCCTGCAGCGTGTCGCCGAGGCGGACGGTGTGGGTCTTCTGGACGTCGTTCGAGTTGAGCTCGCCGCTGTCGATCGAGGCGTCGGTGAAGGTGCAGCTCAGGTTGGCCCGCACGGGCGTGCCGTCGGGCAAGAAGCGGGTGTACTGCTGCGTGAGCGAGGTCAGCGGGCCCTCGATCAGGCGGACGTTGCCCCACCACACCTCGCACAGCGGCGGGCGGTGCAGCTCGGTGTTGACGAGCTGGAGCGCGGCGACCTGGGCGGTGTAGGGCAGGACGCTGACGCCGGAGGGCGGGGTGAAGAGGTGCAGCGCGGTCGGGTTCGGCACGCTGATCAGGCCGCCCCAGCCGCCGCCGCCGCCGGGGGCGCCCTCGTAGGTGTCGATCGAGACGTCGAAGGAGAGGGTCGCCGGCGTGATCGCGTCGCCGTTGAAGGTCAGGGCGTAGCTGCGCTTCTGCACCGTCGCCGCGAGGTTGACGGCGCGCCAGCGGACCGAGCTCGAGCTCGAGAGGGTGGCCGGGTTGAACGGCAGCTCGAACTTCTCCGCGTAGTCGCGCGGACTGCTGAGCTCGTACCAGATCGTCAGCTTCGACGGCGTGCCCTGGCCGAGGCCGGGCAGGCCGAGCGACGAGAAGAAGCCGCCGAGCAGCACGCGGCTGCGGTCGCGCATCAACATGGCCGTGTCCTCCTCACCGGATCGCTCTCCTCAGCTCGCGCGCCCGGCCGAGCTCGCGGGCGAGCCGGCGTTGCACGGTGTCGATCAGGGCCTCGATGTCGAGGGCCGGCGCGGGGGGCTGCGCGGGCGCGGAGACCGGGGTGGCGGGCTGGATGTCCGTTCGGACAGGTGAGGACGCGATCGTCGGCGGCGCGCGGCGGGGCTCGTCGGGCCGGGTCGCGGCCGCGTGGGTGTGCGGGAGCTCGGTCCGCGGCGGACCGGGTCGCGTCGGCGTGGGCGGATCGCCGGACCAGGTGGCCGGGGCGGCGAGTGGGGCTCGCTCGCCGGGCAGGCCGCGGGCGCGGACCGGCGCAGCGGGCTCGGCGGGCCGCAGGACGGCCCGCGGCGGGGCAGCGGGAGGGGCTGTACTTTGGGACAGGTCGCGTGGCGGTGTGGCTCTCGGCGGGGCGGCGGGAGGACGGCGTGCCTCGGCGACCGGCAGCGCGGCGGGGACGGCGGGTTCGCGGGGCGGCGCGGCTGCGAGGCGCCCCGAGTGCGGCGTGGGCTCGTCGGGCACGGGCGGGAGCTGGTCGCGCGCTGGCCCGGGCGGCGGCGGCGTCGTCGAGCTGTCCCCAGCGACATGTCCCGAGGGACCTGGTGTATGGGACAGGGTGTTGTGGACGAGCGGGAGGACGTCGATCGGCGCCTGGACCGGCGCGCGCGGCGGTCCAGGCCGGTGCGTTCGCTGCGTCGCGGGCGTCGCTGGGGTCGCTGCCGTTGTCGGCGTCGGCGTCGTCGGGGACGTCGGGGTCGTCGCTGGCGTGGCTGCGATCGCGGCGATGGGGTCCTGCGACGCCGCGGGGCGCGGCCCGGTCGTCGTGGGCGCGGGCGCTTGCCCGTGGCGCCCTGGACGTTCGCGTTGGAACGCCGCGACCACGCGCGGGAGCTCGGCGCTGCTCGGGCGCTGGCGGCTCGGCTCGTCGGTCGTGGCGCGTGCGGGCGGCCGCGCTGGTTCGGCGTGGGCGCTCGCTGCGAGGTCCGATGTGGGCGCGCGAGGCCCGGGCGTCGGCTGCGGCGACGCGGCGGACGGCGCGGGGGCAGACGCGACGACGGCTGCGGGCGCGTGGGCCAGCGGCGGCGCGGGCGTGGGCGTGGCGTCGCGGAGTGGTCGCAGGGCGGCGCGTGGGGGCGGAGCAGCGGCCGCTTCGGCGGGCGCTGACGGCTGCAGCTGGACCTGCACGACCAACCCGGGCGCGTCGGTCGGCGGGCTCGGCCCGAGCGGCCGCGCGTGCACGACCGGCAGCGCGGGCGCCTCGTCGTCGCTGTCGGGGCTCCACTGGGCGGTCCACGACGCGAGCAGGGGCAGGCGCAGCTCGGGCCAGGCGCTGCGGCCGAGCAGGTCGCCGAGCCACCCGGCCTCGACGTCGCGGGCCAGCGCGGTCGGGCGCAGCAGCTCGCGGACGAGCCAGGGGCGCAGCCCCGCCTGCCACGCAGCCGCGGAGGTGGACGCGTCGGTCACAGGCTCTCCTTGCCGGTGGCGAAGCGGGCGATGCCGCGGGCGTAGCCGGCGACCTTGATCCAGTCGGGCTTCTCCAGGCCCTGGTGCGCGAGCTCGAGGCGCTCCACGGCGAGCTGGCCCGAGTTGGCGTCGAGGCTCGGGCCGCTCCAGTGCACCGGGATCGCGGCGCGGAAGTTCCACTGCGTGACCGGGATGTGCTTGCGGTCGAGCAGGATGATCGTGCCGTTCTTGCGCTTGATGACCCCGCGTGCGGTCGCCTCGTACCAATTCCACAGGGTGTCGATCTCGACGATGCCGTGGGTCAGGACGAGGTTGTCCCAGCTGGAGGCGCCGAGCTGCTGGCGCGGGGCGCCGAGGCTGCCGCCGTCGTTTACCGATTCGACGTTGATCCGGCCGCCCATGCCCTCGACCTGCGAGAAGCCGCCGGTCAGCAGCCCGTCGATCTCGACCAGGTAATTGAAGCTGAAATAGGGGTCGAGGCGCCGGCCGAGCGCCGCGCCGCCGAAGGCGAAGATTGCGTTGAGTCCGAACATTAGCTCACCTCGGCTCGTATGCGCTCTCGGGCAGGTTGCGCGCCCGATTCATCACCGCCACCTGCTCGACCCAGCGCCGCCGCGCCCCGTGGTCGAGCCCCATCACCTGGTCGTGGGGCCAATGCAGGTACATGGACAAATAGGCTACCTCCTCGTGCAGGCGGTCCGCGGGGTAGCCGCTCATTTTCCCGGCTCGGGGCCCTCCACCTCGAAGTCGCCGGTGCAATGCGGGCAGGTGACGAGCATGCGCTCGCGCCCGCTGCGATTGAGGCGGACGTACATGTCCTGCAGGTACGCGAGGTCGGAGGCGAACAGGCCCTCGATCACCTTCGGGTTGATATAGTCGAGGCTGCCCAGGCGCGTGACGACCCGCGAGAGCAGGATGACCACGATGTACCCGGGGTTCTGCGCGACCCGGGTGTCCTTGAGCGGCGCGATCTCGTCGAAGGCGGTGGCGAGGCGCATCGTGCCGGCGCGGTGCCGCCGACCCTCGCCGTCGAGGAATCCGTAGGGCAGCTCGAACGGGAACTCGGGCGCTGCGCCCTGGGTCACCTCTACCACTTCTGCACCTCGATGCCCTCGTGGACCAGCTCGAGCGACTCGATCGCGGCCTCGGATCCGCCGGCGTCGAGGCTCGGCCCGGTCCACTTGGTGGGCCACGCGTTCTTCACGTTCCAGCGCACCTTCTCGGCGCCGGTCTCGTCGCGCAGGATGATCGAGATGGTGTGGCGCTCGACGTTGCCCTGGGCGGCCTTGTTGTGCCAATCCCACAGGGCCCGATCCTCCGCGAGGCCGCGCTTGAGGGTGATCGAGCTCGCCTTGCGCTGACCGGGCAGCTTGCGGGCGATGTTGCTCGCGTCGGTGCCCTCGCGATAGTCGAACGAGTCGACCGAGGACTCGATACCCGAGCAGTCCTTGAACCCGGCCCGGGTCAGCCCGTCGAGCTCGACCATGAAGTTGTAGTTGCCGTATGGATCTCTGCGCTTGGCCATCGTCTTGGTCTCCCTGGGCTGCCGATCGGTCAGCCGGCTGCGGCGTCTGTGAGGCTGGTGCCCTCGCCGCGCTGGATCAGGCGGAGGGCGATGAACTCCTGCGGTACGAGCGGCGCGACGCCGATCTCGGCGACCAACATCCCGGCGTCGCGGACCTCGGGCGGGTTGGTCTCGGCGTCGCACTTCACATAGAAGGCCTCGGCGGGGATCCTCCCCTTGAGGGCGCCGGCGGTGTGGAGGCGCTCGCAGTAGTCGCCGACCTCGCGCGCGAGGCGGTTCCACACGGTGCTGTCATTCGGCTCGAAGGCGAAGTCGGCGAGGCGGAGCTCGAGCCAGCGGGCGATCGTCTGCAGCAGCCGGCGCACGCTGAGGGCCCGCCAGTCGCGCTCGTCGCTGAGGGTCCGCGTGCCCCAGATCCGCAGGCCGCGGCCGCGGAAGGCGCGGATGCAATTGACGCCGACGGCGTCGAGGCGCAGCTGGGCGTCGTCGTCGACGCGGTCGCTGAGGTCGCACACGCCGGCGAGCACGACCCCGGCCGGCGCGCGCTGGATCCCCTCGCGGGCGTCGAGGTCGGCGATGGTGCCGGCGATGTGCCCCGAGGGCGGGACGAAGCGCCGCTCGCCCGGCGCGCGCACCCACGGGAAGTACAGCGCCGCGTCGCGCAGCAGCCGGGGGTTTATCGCCGCGATCGCGGCCCGCAACGCGGTCGCGTGGGCCTCGGCGGCGGCGAGCCCGGCGGGCGCGTCGAGCAGGACCATGCAGCGCTGGGACCCGCCGCAGCGGCGCACGAGGTCGGTCTGCGCGGCGATCAGCTCGGCGCTCGCGTCCGGGCCCGACGCGGCCAGCAGATCCGGCGCGCTCACGAGGTCGACGTCGCCGCTGTCATCGAGGCCGCCGATCGCCTCGCTGAGGCCAGCCGCGCCGCGCGAGGCCGGCGACGTGAGGACCACGCAGCGGCGACCACCGGCCTCGAAGAAGCCGCGGACCGCGGGCGCGAGCAGGCCGTCCTCGGGGACCTCGCGGACGCGGGCCGCGAACTGGGCCCAGCGGGTCAGCACCACCGGCGGGCCCTCGGCGGCGTAGCCGAGGAACGCGGGCACGCCGGTGCGAAAGAGCAGGTCCTCGCCCTCTCGCAGCACCTCCCGGTGGACGCCCGGGACCCGCTGTGTCCGCTCGTCCATGGCCTCACTTCGCGGCCTGGGACCGCTGGCTCAGGCGGAAGATGACGAACTCCGCCGGCTTGACGACCGCGACGCCGATCTCGGTGATGACCTGCCCGAGGTCGCGGACCGCGGCGGGGTTGGTCTCCTCGTCGCACTTGACGTAGAAGGCCTGCTCCGCGGTCGCGCCGAACAGCGCCCCGCTGCTCCACACGTTGGTCAGGAAGGCGCCGGTGTTGCGCACGATCTTGGCCCACAGGTCGCTGGTGTTCGGCTCGAACACGGCCCACTGCATGCCCTCGTCGATCGACTCGCGCAGGAAGCAGAACAGGCGGCGGATGTTGATGTACGTGAACTCGTCGTTCTGCTTGAGGGTCCGCGCGCCCCACACCTTGATCGAGTTGCCGAACAGGCGCAGCGCGTTGACCCCGTGCGGGTTCAGGTCGTCCTGGATCGGCTTGCTGACGCGGTACTTGAGCCCGAGCGCGCCGCGCAGCACCTCGTTGGCGGGGGCCTTGTGCACGCCGCGGGTCGCGTCGACGCGGCCGTACATGCCGGCGATGTGGCCGCTCGGCGGCACGTAGTCGCCGTTGCCGGTGACGTCGATCCAGGGGAAGTAGAGCGCGCCGTACGTGCTCTCGCGCAGGTCGTTGATCGCGGCCGCGGTCTGGGCCGGCACCACCTCGGTGGAGTCGAGAATGGCGAAGCGGTCCTGCAGGCGCTCGCAGTGGTCGAGCAGCTTCTCGCGGATCGCCTTGAAGCGGGCCGCGTCGACGCCCTCGGGCGGCTTGATCGGCGCCGCGACCAGGGCGATCTCGTCGACGCTCTCCATCGCCGTGAGCGCCTCGTCGATCGGGTCCCTGGTGTCCGCCGCCACCAGCGAGTTGACCCGGGTCACCCAGGCCCGCGTGCCGCCATTGAGGAAGTAGCCGCGGACCGCGTGACCGAGGGCGCTGTTGGCGTCGACGCGGGCCGAGACCTCGCCGAAGCTGTGCGTGAACTCGGTGAAGTTGGTGATGAGCTGCGGGGTTTGGACCGGCGCGAGCGCGTAGGCGACGCCGTCCGGGCGCAGCGGCATCTTCGCGCCATCGGGGACGAGACCGACGAATCCCGCCGTGCTCGTGCCGACACCCGCGATCGGTGCGGTACCGGAGGGGACCTCCTCGACGTAGACGCCTGGTGACATGTACTGGGGCACAGCGACACTCCTCTCTCGCAGCTCAGGGCTTGCGTACGATATCGACGCGCGGATCTGTGACCGCGGCGGTTGAAAGCTCAGGGTCGCTGACCGGCAACGCGAAGATCAGCGAATAGTTGAAGAAGGGCCTCGGCTTGCCGCCCAGGGCCTGCCAGAATTCGCCCGGGCTACCGAGTCGTCCGCCCTCGAGCGCACGGACATGTATCAGGTAATTGCGGCGCGCAAATTCGCCGACCACCGCCATCGGCGGCAAGATTCGGTATCGCAGCAGGACCCGCATCGCCTCGCCGAGCAGGCGAAACTCGTCGTCCTCGGGCGCGGGCACGCCGTCGCGCGCCCAGGCTGTCACGATGTAATGACACGCGATGCGGAAGGGGTCCGGGGCCCGCAGGAATTCCCCCTGTCCCTGGGGCTCCCATCCCCCGCCGCTCTGCCGCAGGTCCGCATTGCTGACGATGTCGTAGAGGAACAAATTAAGCGCCGGGAGGGCCACCGAGGCCGGCGGGAAGTCGTCTCCCGGGGTAGCGAACGATATCCCGATCTGCGCCCGGATGTCCTCCGGAAGCTCTGCGCGCAATAGTGCGGTCAATCCACGGTGGAGGTCCTGCAGCATCAGGGACGGCGGAGGCTTCCATGGTTGCGATGATAGTGTCAATGGAATTTGATCGCGCGGAGGATATGCGCGTAGTCGCCAGTGGCACAATTGCGGCCATCACCTGGCCTCCTCTGGCGGCTCCTCAGTTGGCTGCCCCGCCGCTCCGGCGCGAGGTCGAGCCAGCGTGCCGGTGCCTGTACAAGCAGCCACACGCTCATGCCGAGGTCGACCACGGGCGCCATGTTGCGGCCCAGCCGTCGCCGCGTCTCGTGTACGATGCCGGCTCACGGGAGCGCGCAGAGATGTCCGACAACACGAGCGACTCGATGAGGTGCTGGACGAGGTACTGGTTGGCGGCGCTGCTCGTCCCGGTGGCGGGCGGCTGCGGCGATGACGGTGGTGCGAGCGCGTCGGCGGGCAGCACCGCGATCACGACGGTCAGCCCCGACACCGGCACCGACCCGACGGTGCCCACGACCAGCGCGGCGTCGGGCTCGGACTCGAGCACCGGGGCGATCAGCGGCACCGCGGCGGACTCGTCGGGCGGCGATTCGGGCGGCCTCAAGTTCGACCTCCCGCCGGGTCAGGACCTCGGCACGCAGGGGCCGACCTGCAAGGTCGTCGACGACATGGACGCGGTCGGAGATTGCACCGACAAGGCCCCGCCGGACGCCTTCGAGCCGGAGCCGCAGTGGAGCTTCATGGGCCCGCCGGGCTTCGAGAACTGCATCGTGATGCCGCTGGTGGCCAACTTCACCGACGACAACGACGATGGTGAGATCGATCTGTGCGATGTCCCCGACGTGGTGGTGGTGGCGGGCCCCGATCAGGGCTCGGACACCCCGCCCTCGCGCCTGTATCTGCTCGACGGCCTGACCGGCGTGGAGCACGGCTACGCGGCGGAGCTCGTGCAGTTCGGCGGGACGCCGGCGCTCGGGGACATCGACGCCGACGGGCTGCCGGAGATCGTGGCGCTCTCGGCCGACGCGCACCTGGTCGCGTTCGAGCACGACCTCACGCTCAAGTGGAAGAGCGCGGCGACGGTGCCCGGGGCCCAGTCGAGCGCGGTCGGGCTGGCCGACGTCGACCAGGACGGCGACGTCGAGATCTTCGTCAGCAACCAGCTCTTCGATCACATGGGCGCCGAGCTGTGGGCGAAGGGTCCGGCGTCGATCTACTCGGCGACGATGGCCGCGGACATCGACGGCGTGCCGGGGCTCGAGATCCTCAACGGCGACGCCGTGTTTCACGCCGACGGCAGCGACTACTTCAACCTCGGCGGCGGCGGCAGTTGGGTCCACGCGCAGGTCGCCAACCTCGACGACGACGCCGAGCCGGAGCTGCTGCTCGCGTACAGCGACCGCATCGCGCTGCACGAGCACGACGGCGCGCCGGTGTGGTCGTTCGCGCCGGGCGGCCAGGGCGACCTCGACCGCCCGATCAACATCCACGACTTCGACGGCGACACCAAGGCCGAGTTCGGGGTCAGCGCGCCGGGCTCCTACGGCGTCTACGAGGCCGACAAGACGCCGCTGTGGGAGGCGATGATCCTCGACCCGAGCGGCCAGGCCGGCGGCACCGCCTTCGACTTCATCGGCGGCGGCAAGGCCCAGGCGGTCTACGCCGACGAGTACAACGTGTGGGTGTTCGACGACGTCGGCACGCCGCTGATGAACACGCCCCATTTGTCGGGCACGATCATCGAATATCCGGTCATCGCGGACATCGATAACGACGGATCTTCGGAGATCCTGGTCGTCTCCAATACGGTGCTGCACGGCGGCATGGTGCCCTTCACCGTGCAGGCGGTCCGCGATATCGAGGACCGCTGGGTCCAGGGGCGCCGGATCTGGAATCAGCACACTTATCACGTGACCAACGTCCGCGAGGACGGCACCATCCCGCAGGTCGAGCCCAAGCACTGGGAGCTGCTGAACACTTTTCGCACGCAGGCGCAGATCTCGGGGAGCGGCGGGGTGTGCCAGCCGCCCCCGCCGGGCTGAGCCTGGCGGCGCGGGGCACGATGGACCCGGAGACGACGATGGCGCCGGCGCGCAGACCCTCGACGCTCGGCTTCTACATCGGCGCGGGTGGGCACGCGCTGGCGTGGGGCGTCTATTTCCTGCTCGGGGTCGCCGACGACCCGGTCGTGCCGGGCTGGGCCGCGCTGGTCCTCGCCTTCGGTGGTCGTGAGGCCATCCTCGCCGTGTTCTCGCTGGCGTCGATGCTGCCGCTCTACGGCGAGGTGCAGGAGCTCATGGAATGCGGGTGGCCCCGGCTGGCGCGCGCGCTCGGCCTGCTGTTCGCCGCGGTCGCGCTGGCGCTGGCGTGGCGCTGGTATGGCCAGGGGCGCACATTGTTGCTCGTATTCGCGGTACTCCTGAGCCTGCCGGGGCTGCTGGGACCGGCCCTGCCCCGCGATCGGGCGCCAGGTCGCTGATCGGTTGTCATACCCGCGATGCAACTCGGGTATGCCCGGGCCTCGCTGCGTGTTAGCGTCGCCACATGGTGCGAACCAGCGCAGCGCTCCTCACCACGACCTTCCTGGCGCTCGCCAGCTCCCACGCCCGCGCCGGCGAGGTCCCGGTCGCCGACGTGCCCGGTTTGCTCGCCGCGATCCAGGCCGCCAAGCCCGGCGACGTCATCGTGCTCGCACCCGGCACCTACGAGGTCCACCAGAGCAAGATCGCCTGCGAGGCCGCCGGCACCGCCGACGCGCCGATCGTCGTCCGCGCCGCCGAGCTCGGCACCGTTCATATCAAGTTCGACGCCGTCGAGGGATTCCACGTGCGCGGGCCCTTCTGGGAGTTCGCCAACCTCGACATCGAGGGTATCTGCGCCGCCGACAGCGACTGCGAGCACGCCTTCCACGTCACCGGCGCAGCCGAATCCACCTGGCTGCACCACAACCGCCTGCACGGCTTCAACGCCATGGTCAAGGGCAACGGCGAGCCGATCGGGCCCAACAGCGCGTTCGTGTGGCCCGACGACGTCGTCATCGAATACAACGAGCTCTGGAACCCCGCTCCCCGCGACACCGCCAATCCCGTGACCCCGCTCGACATCGTCGGCGGCCAGCGCTGGGTCCTGCGCGGCAACTTCATCCACGATCACGCGAAGGGCGGGGGCGACAACATCAGCTACGCGGCATTCCTCAAGGGCCACAGCAAAGACGGCATCATCGAGCGCAACCTCGTCGTCTGCGAATTGCTGCACACCGGGCAGATCCGCCTCGGCCTCTCCCTCGGCGGCGGCGGCACCAGCCCCGACTCCATCTGTGAGGACGGCTCCTGCAAGCCCGAGCACGAGCGCGGCACCCTGCGCAACAACCTCATCGTCCACTGCCCGGCCGACGTCGGCATCTACATCAACGCCGGCGCCGACAGCAAGATCGTCCACAACACCCTGTTCGACAGCGCCGGCGTCGACATGCGCTTCCCGCAGACCACCGGCCTGGTCGCCAACAACATCATGGACGGTAAGATCCGCGATCGCGACGGCGCGGTCACGGCGCGGATGAACAACCTCGAGCAGGCCAACCTCGCTGCCTGGTTCGCCGACCCCGGCGCGTTCGACTTCACCCTCGTCGACGGCGCAACCCTGATCGACCTCGCCAGCCCGCTCCCCGAGGTCACCGATGACTATTGCGGCAACCTCCGTGACGACGGCAAACCCGACATCGGCGCCATCGAATACGACGGTGACGGCTGTGTCGGCGGACAGCCCGTCGAACCCGGCGACCCCACAGGCGGCGACACCGATACGACCACGGGTGATACCACCAATAGTACCACCGACACCAACCCGACCAGCGAACCTCCCGCCACCACCACCGCCGCTACCGACACCCTCCCCACCTCCGGCGACCCCGATACCGACACCGCCCTCACGATCACGGACGACTTCACGGCCAGCCACACCGGCAGCTCGACCCCCGACAGCACAGGCGATACTGCAAGCAACACCGACGGCGCAGACCCCGGTGCAAGCGGCTGCAGCTGCCGCAGCGGCGCCCCCACACCCCCCTGGCTGCTCGCCCTGTGCCTCCTGGCCCTGCCGCGTCGCGGCCGCAAACTGCACGGATAACGAGCCGCGCGCGCGAGCCTTCAATCGCGATACGGATCGCGCCCCTGAACCGCGAAAGCAAACTTCGACGACCGCAGCGCAAGGAGTGCCGGCCCGCGGATGTGCAGCTGCCGCGCGGCCGCGGCATACTTCGTTGGTAGCACCGGCACGATCGATCGATCCATGCGTATCATAGCTCGTATCTCATGCATCGTGCTCGCGCTGCTCGGCTGCAACGCCGACAACGGGGACACGCTCGCCGTGGAAGATCTGCCCGCGGAGCAGGCGGCAGCGTTTTGCGAGCTGTTTCTCGTCGTGCAGCCCGGCGCGCTGCGAACTCCCTTGCTGGAAGGCGGTCGCGCTGCGGACCCCGACCCGCCGCGCCTGGCAGGCTCGTGGCCAGCCAAGGGCGGCAAGCCGGCCAAGGGCGACACGGAGGAGCAGCCCCACGGTGGAAGTCGGCGCCGTCTACTGCGCGATGCCCGCCGCTGGCTCGCGGCGGGGGCGGGTGAGCGCAAGGGTTTCGTCTTGTCGAGACACGAGCCCGGTTGTACTATTGAGATCGGCGCTTACCGCTGGTCCGTTCGCAAGCAGACACCATGCAATCCTTCTTTCGCCTTGTATTCGTGCACCGCATGACCTTCGTGGCCCTCATCGTTGGCGGCTGCGTGACGGGAGGCAACAGCGTCGAGGGCAACGGTGGAAACGCCAAGCTGGAGATTCCGGTCAACGTCTACTTCAACGGCGGAGGAGGCAACCAGGGAACCGGAGCGGGAGCGCCAATGCAGCCGGTTGTAGGCTGTGGTTGTTGGGGACCGGCGCAGCCCGGCAGCTACAAGGATGGCCGATGCGCATCTGGCTATTCGTCGCCGGTCGCTTGCCAGGGATTCTGCCCAATGTGGGGCCAGCCATGGGGAATCATGTGTCAGTGACAATAGGAAAACTATGAAGGTCGAATTCGCAGTGAGTGTATTGGTCCTAGTACTGGCATCCTGTGCAACAGGAGGCAATAGTGTGAATGGCCGGGGGGGAAACGCCGAGGTGAATGTGAAAGTTAGCCCCAATGTCGATCTCAGTAAGGAAAAGACCGAGGTCCACGAGGCCCCCGAGGCCAACGCGGCCCCCAAGGAAACCAACGACACGACCGACGGGACCTCCGACAAGGAGTGAGGGTACGAGGAGGGTCGCCGGGTTCCCGGAAGCACGGGACGGGTGAGACCAGCATCACGGCATAAGTCGCTCGCGTCGGACGATCGCGGCGCCGCCGCCCGGCGCCGTCGTTCGCGCTGGGCAGCGTGCATCGTCAGGACGCGCTCACAGATGAAACAGCGTGTAGTTCCCGCTGGGGTTCATGATGTGGCCTCCCCCTGCCGGGCACACACCGGGGCCATTGCCCCCGAAGTGCAGGCCCTCACACTTGTTGCAATAGCGCCAGTTGCTCTGACCGTTGGCGGTGCTGTCCTCGTGCGCGAGGGTGTAGTTCCCGCTGCCCGCGGCAGTATGCCCGCCGCCGGCCGGGCATACGCCGGGGGTATTGCCTCCGAAGTGCAGGCCCTCGCACTTGCTGCAATAGCGCCAGTTGTTCTGTCCGGGCACGACCGATGTGTTATGGGCCAACGCGTAGTTACCACTGCCCGTCGTGATGTGTCCGCCGCCGGCCGGGCACCGCCCCGGAGTATTGCCTCCGAAGTGCAGGCCCTCGCACTTGCTGCACCACCGCCAGTTCGGCTGGCGCCAGACGGCACCGTAGATCGCCTGGATCCCGCTGATGTCGTCGCTCTCGAGGTTACGGTGGGCGCCGCCGTAGTAGGCGTACATCAGCGCGCCGTTGATCGATGAATGCGCCAGGCCGAGCGCGTGCCCGATCTCGTGGGCCGCGACGGTGGTCAGGTCGAAGCCGGTGGGCGGCGTGTTCACGCTCCAAGTCTCGGCCTCGTCGAAGTGGATGTCGCCCGGGTACGTACCATTGGGCGGCGGATAGAAGCCGTGGGCCAGCACGCCGCTCGGGCCGTCGAACGGGTAGCCGCAGCCGTGGTCACCGGGCGCAAAGCGCAGGATCATGTCCGCGGCGCCACCCGCCGCGACCTCGTTAAACGTCAGCGGCGTGACCTCGGCCCACAGCAGGAGCGCCTGGTAAAAGGCTCGCTTGACCTCGGCCTCAGTCAGGTCGGCGGTGGTGTTAGCGAACGAGTACGTGATGTTGGTCTTGTTCCACTTGCCGCCCTGCAGCGTGAACTCGCCGAGCGGGCCGCTCGCGCCGCCCGAGTCCGGGAATCCGCAGCGCGGCTGACTGATCTTCGCGAGCGTCTCGTCGCCCAGCGTGCCGGTCTCCGGCAGATGATTGAGCCGCTGAAACTTGCGCAGCGCCTGCTCCGTCGAGTCGTCGAAGCCGGCGGTCCGGGCACCCGCGTTGAGATAGCCGAACTTCTGCAGGTATTGCTGCAGGCGATCGACCTGCACGCCGCTGTCGCCGCGCTTGAGGCCCGTCACCGACGGGACATACGGCTTGGCCAACGTGTGGCTCTTCATCTCGGCCATCGATATCGTGCGTAACTTCGCCATCTTCCAAACCTCCCGGCGCCCAGGCGCCACGGCTGGCAGACTAGGCCTGGTGACCGGTGCGCTGCAAGATGCCATGATCGCGCCAGGCATCCCCCGCTCGTGGATCGGCGCGTAGGGGCGGCGAGCCCCCCCACCGTCGTGCGGCGCGCGGCCGGGCAGCGTCGCCCCCTGGGCTGTTGCGTAGCAATCTCGGCGGCTTCGTGAGCGTCGCCGCGTGGCCGTGCGGATGCAGAGGCGGGCGTCATGCCTGCATGCGCACGGCCGGGCACCTACGTCCCGCGCCAGACCCACGACTGCGACGCGGCGGTGCTCGTGCGGCGGCACCTCCCGGGTTTCCTCGTGCGCCTCGAGGATAGCGGGTAGGGTCCGCTGCCCGAGTTCGTGAGGGCCAAGCTCGAGGGCTTCAGCGGGTGCGGCGATTATGCGGAGCCCGGAATTATGTGGAGGCCTGCACGCGCACGGCCACGCGCGATCGCTCAAGAAGTCGGTGGGATTGCTTCGGAACGCCGCACCGCTGGTCCCGAGGCCGGCCCACGGGCGGGCCACCCCGGTCCGCCCGTGGGCCACCAGGACGCCTCTGCGACCCGCCTGGAGGCGTTACGCCCCCGACGAGGCGTGATGGCATACACCGGCCCTGCCCCGCGATCGGGCGCCGGCTCGCTGATCGGTTACCATGCCGGCGATGATCCGCATGATGGGCGTGGACGACACGATCGAGACCGGTCGCACGGGCATTGAGCTGCTGGACGACCCCTTGCTCAACAAGGGGACCGCGTTCACGGAGGAGGAGCGCGACGCGTTCGAGCTGCACGGGTTGCTGCCGCCGCACGTCGGGAGCCTCGAGCAGCAGGTCACGCGCAGGCTCAAGGCGCTGCGCGCCTGCGACAATCCGCTCGAGCGCTACGCCTTCCTGCGCGACCTGCAGGACATCAACGAGACGCTGTTCTATGCGCTGCTGGTCGGTCACGCGGCGGAGCTGCTGCCGCTCGTGTACACGCCGACGGTCGGCGAGGGCTGTCAGCGCTTCAGCGAGATCTGGCGCCGACCCCGCGGGCTGTTCCTCAGCTACCCGAACCGCGCTCGCATCGCCAGCATCCTGGCGAGCCCGCGCCTCGATCGGGTGCGGGTGATCGTGGTCAGCGATGGCGAGCGGATCCTCGGCCTCGGCGACCAGGGCACCGGCGGGATGGGGATCCCGATCGGCAAGCTCTCGCTGTACACCGCCTGCGCGGGCATCCACCCCGAGCGCACGCTGCCGATCTTCCTCGACGTCGGCACCGATAACCAGGAGCGCCTCGCCGATCCGCTGTATGTCGGCTGGCGCAGCCCGCGGGTGCGCGGCGCGGAATATGATGCATTCGTGGCTGAATTCGTCGCCGCGGTGCACCGGCGCTGGCCCGACGTGCTGCTGCAATGGGAGGACTTCGCCAATCACAACGCCGGGCGTCTCCTCGATATTTATCGTGATCGGCTGTGCTCGTTCAACGATGATATCCAGGGCACGGCCGCGGTGGCCGCGGGCACGCTGCTCTCGGCGATCGCGGTGACCGGGGTGCCGCTGTCCGAGCAGCGGGTGGCGATCGTGGGGGCGGGCTCGGCCGGCTGCGGCATCGCCGACCTGCTGTTGCGGGCGATGATCGACGCCGGCGTGCCGGAGCCGGCGGCGCGCCGGCGCTTCTTCGCCGTCGATCGCGACGGGCTGCTGGTCGACGATATGCCCGGCCTGCGCCATGCGCAGAGGCCCTTCGCGCGGGCGCGTGACGAGCTGGCGGGGTGGCAGCTCGAGCAGCCCGGCGCGATCGGCCTGCTCGACGTCGCCAGGAACGCCCGGCCGACGGTGCTGATCGGGGTGTCCGGTCAGCCGGGGGCGTTCTCGGAGGCGGCGGTGCGAATGCTGGCTTCGCAGGTCGAGCGCCCGGTCATCTTCCCGCTGTCCAATCCCACGTCGCGCGCCGAGGCGACGCCGGAGGACCTGATGCGATGGACCGAGGGTCGAGCGCTGATCGGCACCGGCAGCCCGTTCCCGCCGGTGCTGTGGGCGGGTCGACAGGTGCCGATCGCCCAGACCAACAACTCGTACATCTTTCCGGGCGTGGGGCTCGGGGTCCTCGCGGTCGGGGCGCGGCGCGTCACCGATGCGATGTTCATGGCCGCGGCCCGGTCGCTGGCCACGCTGTCACCGGCGCGGAGCGACCCGCACGCGCCGCTGCTGCCGCCCGTGGCCGAGCTGCGCTCGGTCGCGCTCACGGTGGCTGCTGCGGTCGCGCGGCAGGCCCAGGCGGACGGGGTCGCCGATCCTTGCAGCGACGAGGAGTTGCAGCGGCGCCTGCGGGCCGAGATGTGGGCGCCCGTGTATCGGCCGTATCGTCGCGTTCGGTGAACGTGGTGGCGCCCCCGTGGTCGGGTGACGGTGTATCGTGGCGCGGCATGTCGCGCGGAAGATCCATCTGCAGTGTCCTCGGGCTCGCGTGCGTGGGGCTCGCGTGGATTGCTAGCTGCGACGGTCAGGCCGGCCCGAGCACGGCCCCACCGGTCGCAAGTCCCCCGGAAGCGCCGCGTCCTCCAGAGATGTCGCCGGCAGAGACGTCGCCAGCGACGCCCGTCGTAACACCGCCCGCGACGCCCGTCGTAACACCGCCCGCGGCGCCCGTCGCCGTGGACGCAGCGACGCCCGTCGCGGCGGCTGCCTCGACGCCAGCCTCGCCGGCGGCGCTGATCGGCTGGTGGCGCGGCGACAGGGTGTGCCTCGAGCTGTTCGCCAACGGCGACTTCGAGCTCAGCGATCTCGGCGATGAGCCCAAGGTGATGGTGATGGGCAAGGCCAGCGTCGTTGCCGAGGGCGATGGGTTCGCGCTGCAGCTGGCGACCGAGCGCATCTGGAAGGGCCGCTATGTCAGCTCGTGCCGCAAGCACCACGAATACGGCGGCTTCATCGATTCGCGCGATATGCTCGGTGTGCAATTCGAGCCGGGCAAGGCGACGCAGCTGAAGCTGCGGCGGATCGGCGACGCGCAGGTCGAGCTGTGCGGGGTGGCGTGTGCGACGCTGACGCGCACGACCCCGGCGCTGGTCGCCCGCTGGCGCCGGGCGCAGATGGAGTTCCCGGATCGTCCGAAGGCGACCTGGCAGGCGGGCGACCTGCTCGAGCTCGACCTGAATCGGAGCCTGGGGCACGTGTGGGCCGGCGCGGCCGACGGGAAGTTCGCCACGGTGTATGCGCGGATCGAGGTGCAGTATGTGGCCGTCGATCGCTTCACGGTGACGCTGCGGCCGGAGTACTACGCCGACGCAGTGGTGGCGGGCGTGGCCCCGACGGCGCTCGGGCTGGCGTTCCCGGTCGGGGCGAGCCAGGTGCTCGAAGTGCGTAGATTGGCCGGGGAGCGGATCGAGGTGTGCGCCGCGGCGGATCGCTGCGCGACGCTCGAGCGTCAGTTCGACGGCGGGCACTACGACCTCGATTGAGGTCGCTTTAGAACGCGTGCTCGGCCTGGACGTAGAGCGCCGCGCCCTCGCGGCCGAAGCCGGCCTCGACGCGGAACACGGCGAAGCGGTCCCAGATCATCAGGAGCCCCGGGCCGCCGGTCGGGTACACCGATTTGTAGAGGTCGATGGGGTTCATCGCCACCGAGCCGACCTCACCGAACAGCGTGAAGCCGAGGCCGGCGGTGTGCCGGCGGAGCTTGCGTTCGAGCGGGGTGAAGCGCAGCTCGGCGGTGGCCATCGCCTTGACGTTGCCGATGAAGCGGCGGCGGACGAAGCCGCGGCCGACGAAGGCGCCGCCGTAGGCGTCGACCGGGTTGAGGCCGCCGAGCTCGCCGAGGGCCATCAAGGCCGGTGTGCCCCACAGCGCGTCGAAGGTGACGCGGGTCGCCAGCAGCAGATCGGGCGTGCCGAGCTGCAGATAGTTGCGGGCCGACAGGTGCACGCGGCCCCAGTTGCTGGTCGAGCCGGTGGAACGGCCGGCGAAGTCGAGGGTGAGGTCGACGAGGCTGCCCTCGCTGGGGCTCCAGTCGTTGTCGCGGCTGTCCCAGCTGAGGCCGAGGCGGACGATGCCGCGGCGCTCGATGCCGACGCGCTGCGGTTCGTCCTCGGCCATACGACTGCCGGGCAGGGCGCGGATGACGTCGACGAAGTAGAACACGCCCGAATAGTGGCGCAGCAGGCCGGGGGCGCGGCCGGGTCGCTGCAGCTGCCACAGCGGGTGCTGGTAGGTGAACCACCCGCCGTAGTTGTCCATATGGATCCAGTTGTACGGCCCCGACAGCTGCGAGCCGGAGAGGTTCTGGTGGTTGTTGACGCCGAAGTACGGGAACACCGGATCGCGGATCGCCAGGGCGCCGAATTGCAGCACCTCGTTGTGGTTCATGAGGTCGCGCAGGCGGGCGCTGAGGTTGTGGTTCTGCACGAGCCGCGTCGAGACCTGCGACCAGGCCTGCACATATGCGCCGTTGAACTCCTGGCCGGGCCGACGATAGGAGTAATTGACCGAGCCGCCGAACATCGGGCCGATCTGCGGCTGGGCGCTGAAGTGGGGCAGGGGCAGGATGCGGTGCTCGCCGCGCCCCGACGGCTCGCCGCGGCCGCCGCGGGGCGTGCCGGGCGTGCGCGACTCGGCGAACACCGACATCGGGTGCAGGCCGAGCGGCGGCAGCGGGTAGAAGCGGAAGCTGCGGCGCATCAGCGGCTCGTGGATCGGTCCGTTGTCCTGCGCCGGCGTCGGTGCGCCAGAGCTGGGAACAGCTGCACGTGGCACGACGCTCACGCGCTCGATCTGCAGCGGCGCTGGTGGGCCGCCGTGGGCGGTCGCCTCGGGTGGGATGGCGCCTGGTGTCGGCCCGGGCGTGCTTGGAGCCGCGAGCGCGAGGGTGATGAGGAGTGGCAGCACCGACGGATGCACGGCAAATGCGCCGGCTCGCGCTGCCGGGCAAGCTTCTGCGTGTGGTGTCGGGCCGGAAGCTCCGGGACGCGGTCGCTGGCGCAGGCGGCGAGACAGCGCAGGCTCCGCGAAATACGGGGCCCGGGCGCGCTGCGATGCACGCCTACGCGGTGGCCGCGGGCGTGGCCGGGGGCGTGGCCGCGGGTGTGGCCGGGGGCGTGCGCTGGCGCAGCCGCCCGATGCCGAGCCCGAGCCCGAGCTTGGTCGCCAGGGCCCCGCCGGCGCCGATCGCCAGGACAGCCGGCGCCGCGAGGCCGCCGGTGAGGGCGATGATCCCCGCCGCCAGGACGACGCCGGTGGCCGTCGACACGGCGCCGGTGCCGGCCTCGACGGCCGTGTGCACGCACGCCTGCTTGCCGGTCATGGTCCCGCGGCGATACGCCCGCAGGCCGACGACCGCGCCGATCGCCCCGTCGATCGCCATGCCGACGCCGCCGGCCCGCAGCGCGCTGCGCAGCACCTGACCCGCCGCGGCCCTCGCCGTCTGGCCGACGACCACCCCGGCCGGCGCGATGAACGAGCGCAGCCCGGCTGGCAGGGCGGTGGTCCCCACGAGCGTGGCCGTCGTGCTCTCGATCAGGAGTCCTGGCGCGAGCAATGCGACAGTGTCGACCGCGCTGCGGGTGCAGACCCGCCGCACTCCGGCCTGCAGCGCGTCGCCCAGCAGATGCTTGCCCCCGGCCTCGTGCAGCGCCTGAGCGGCCTGTTGCACGCCGAGCGCGCCCTGACCGGCGATCACGCCGATGATCGAATTCACCGAGATCGACGGGTTCACCGAGTTCAGCGGGTTCACCGAGTTCAGCGGATCTCGCGGGTCGTGCTGCGCCTGGGTCATGATGCACCGAGCCTAGTCCATCACTGGCCCTGGTGCCCGGGCTTCGCACGAATGCGGCGCATTCGGAGTCCCCCCAGATCGCCCAAATTCCCCCTTATCCCCGATATCCGCGGTGCGGGCGCGGCATGGCCCTGCGCACCATCATGGGCTTGCGAGCGAGCCAGGGTCGCGCGATGATGCAGGATCATGTTCATGACACGAGCTGCATTCCTGGTCCTCACGCTCACGCTCGCCTGCGGCGGCGACCCTGGCGGGTCGTCCGCCAGCCAGGGCGGAACGACCGGGACGGTCACTGCGGTCGACCCGACGACGGGCAGCCCGGCGGTCACCGAGGGCACGAGCGCCAGCGGCAGCGACAGTCAAGGGCAGACGGGCGGCGCGTCGACGGGCGCATCGTCGGGCCTGAGCACGAGCGCTGGCGACAGCAGCGGACCGGACGCGACGACGGCGATGACGGGCGGCACGACGGCGACGACGGGCGGCACGACGGCGACGACGGGCGCGCCGGACAGCAGCTCGGGCGGGAGCTCGGGCGGGGTCGACCTGTGCGCAGATTTCAAGCAGCCCAATTGCTTCAAGTCGGGCTGCGACGGCGGCTTCGACTGCGAGCAGGTGGTGGACGACTGCGTGCCCTCGAATTGCAGCTGCGACCCGCAGACGGGGCTGCCGGGCGCGTGCACCGAGGACTGCGGCGGCGGGACCTGTGTGCCCCAGGGGGGGGATTGCACGTGCATGAAGGACACCGACTGCGTGAAGACCAGCTCGGGTTGTTGCCCGTGCAACGCGGGCGGCGACGAGGTACCGGCGCACAAGGCCTGCATCGCGCAGGTGATGCAGTGCAACCTCCCGCCGGACCAGATCAACTGTCCGCAGGTGTTCCTGTGCACGGACGTGAAGCCGGCGTGCCAGGCCGGCGTGTGCGTGTTGCAGTGACCGCGCCGCGGCAGTGACTGCGTCGCGGCCGGGAGTGTCGAGCTGGGCGATATCGAGTCCGCGCGAGTGGCGCATCCTCGCGTTGGCCGCGAATTGCGTCGATCGTGGGCGGGCGCGGTACCATCGGCGGCCGTGCTCGCCGAGGGAACGCCGCTGCCGCTGATCGCCGGCAGGTTTCGCCTGTTGCGGCTGCTGGCGGTCGGCGGCATGGGCGAGCTGTACCTGGCGATCGCCAAGGACACGGAGATCGAGGGGCTCGAGCAGCTGGTCGTGATGAAGCGGATCCTTCCGGAGTTCGCGACCGACCGGGATGTCGTCACCATGTTCCTGATCGAGGCCCGCATCGCGGCGCGCCTCGACCACCCGAACGTCGTGCGCGTGTACGACATGGGCCGGGCCGACGGCAGCCTGTACTTCACGATGGAGTACCTGCACGGGGCCGACCTCGGGCGGCTGTTCGACGTGGCGAGGGCCCGCGGCGGGGACTTTCCGCTGGGGCACGCGCTCACGATCATCCTCTGCGTGTGCGCCGGCCTGCACTTCGCCCACGAGATGTGCCGCGTCGACGGCCGCCCGCTCGGCATCGTGCACCGCGACGTCTCGCCGGGCAACGTGTTCATCACCTACAACGGCGAGGTCAAGATGGTCGACTTCGGCATCGCCAAGGTGCTGTCGCCGAAGCGGCTCACGCTCGACGGGACGCGCAAGGGCAAGGTCGCCTATATGTCGCCGGAGCAGGTCGGCGACCAGGCGATCGATCGCCGCAGCGACGTGTTCGCCATCGGCATCCTCCTGTATGAGCTCGTCACGCTCACGCACCTGTTCGACGGCGAGAACGAGTATGCGATCATGGATCAGATCGCGAAGGGCGAGGTCCCGCCGCCGTCGACGCGCCGCCCGGGCATCGCGCCCGAGCTCGAGCGGATCATCCTCAAGGCTCTGGCGCTGGCCCGCGAGGATCGCTATTCGACCGCGCTCGAGCTCGCCGAGGACCTCGAGCGCTTCGCCTACAAGCACGAGGTCAGGGTGTCGACCCTGGCGGTCAAGCAGTTCCTTCGGCGCATGATCGGCGACGTTGAGTATCCGTGGTACCTCGACGAGGAGGGCCCGGAGGAGGCGGCGGCCGTGCAGAACTGGTTCGCCACGGCCCAGCCCGACGAGGTCGTGGACGAGGTCGAGGTCGACATCAGCCTGAGCGACCTGTTCCAGGTCGACGAGGAGCTCTACGAGGACGATCCGATCACCCAGGAATTGCCGGCCGTGCCGGTGGCACCGGCCCCGACGCGGCCGCGGCGCGAGCTGCCACGCAGGCAGCTCCTGGTGGCGGCGGGGATCGCCAGCCTCGCCGCGGCGCTGTGGATCCGGCGCTGCCGTCTGGACGAGCCGCCGCCCCCGCTGAAGCCGGCTCCGGCAGCGATCGAGGTTTCACCGCCACCACCCGCGTCGCTGCCAACCGCGCCGCCGGTCGCGGCCCTGGTGCCGGCGGCGGCGCCCGAGACGATCGTCGTGCCGCCGGCGCCGACGACCAAGCCCGCGAAGAAGAACAAGAAGAAGAAGAAGAAGAACACCAAGAAGGCACCCAAGCCGCGCAAGTGAGCGCCACGATCGCGTGGTCGCGAGTCAGCGCTCGCCGGCTGGCGCGTCGGGAGCGGCGGGCACGAACACGTCGGCGTCCTGGTCGCTCTTGGCGTACCAGCCCCACAGCGTGCTGGCGAGGCAGGCGACGACGAAGACCAGCGGGAAGAGTTTGCGCCCGATGCGGTCCACGCTCTCGGCGCGGCGTTCTTGGCCGCTGCGCGCCCAGTGGGCCTCGAGCACCGCGCAGGCGAGCGCCACGGCGATCAGGATGTAGCAGATGGTGTAGATCCGATCGGCGATCGTCAGGTACGGGACGCGCGGCAGGGTGTCGGCCTGCGACAGCTGAAATGCGATGATCGACAGCATGCAGGTGATGCCGATCGCCGATGAGCTGCCGAGGTCGTCGGGCTTCACCCAGAAGATCGAGTACGCGATGGCGACGAGCAGCAGAAGCGGCACGAAGAAGCGTGTCATGTAGAACCACGAATGGCGCACGACCGGGATGTGCACGAGGATCAGCTGCGGGTGGGGGGCCTCGGCGGGGAAGGCGAAGGTGGAGACCTTGATCTCCTCGATGTGCGGCGCGGCGGGGATCGTCCACGCCGTCAGCTCGCGCAGCGCGTCGACCGAGATGGTGTTGGGCCACAGCTCCGGCTCGTAGCGCAGCTGCTCGGGCGTGTATTGCCGGTCCTCGAGGTTGAGGCGCAGCGAGTGGCGGTCGAAGGGGAAGCGGCGCAGGCGAAACCAGGTCTGGAAGGTGCCGACCAGCCGCCGCTCGCGGTAGCAGTGGCCGTCGCGCAGGTGCGTCTCGTCGAGCGAGGTGACGACATCGACGGCGTTGCGCGGCTGGGGGCTCGGCCGCAGCCCGCCCGCGGGCCACTTGTGGGTCAGCGTCAGCTCGCCCGAGTAGTTGCCGTCCTGCTCGACGATCTTCTCGATCCGCATCACCCGGAGCCCGAGTCGCACCCGCGTCGGGAGCGGCGACGCGGCCTGATCGACCCGCGTGACGCAGCACTCCGGCGGGCCTTCACAGTCGGCCGCGCTGGCCGTGCCTCCGAGCAGGAGCAGCGCGAGCCCGCCGAGGGCGGGCCAGAGACGCGACGACAGCATGTCCATGACATATCCGGGTGCGCGGACCGCCGCTACCGCAAATCCTCGCGCGATTTCGCCGACCGCGGGGGCTAGCTCTTCGCCGCGGTGACGCGCCGCGAGCCCCACAGCAGGATCAGCGCGACGCCGACGACGAGCCATGCATCGGCGACGTTAAAGCTCGGCCAGCTGGCGCCCCAGGGGTCGGCCCACGGGTAGTAGACCTTGATGAAGTCGACGACGCCGCGGCGGCCAAGATCGTCGAGGCGGAAGAAGCGGTCGTGGAGGTTGCCGAGGGTGCCCGCGACGATCATGGCGGCGCCGATGATGCCCGCGCGGCGGGTGCCCGGCGCGCGGACCAGCCACGCGACCCAGACGAGCATCAGCGCGGCGACCAGCAGCAGCCACAGCGGGCGCTCGCCGACCTCGCGGACCACGCCGAAGGCCGTGCCCTCGTTGTACGCGAAGGCCAGCTCGAGCACCCGCGGCCACACGACCAGCGGGCTGCCCGCGGGCGGCCGGAGCGTGTCCCAGACCCACTGCTTGGTCCCGAGGTCGAGGGCGAGCGCGGCGGCGCACACGCCCGCGAAGAGCAGCCAGCGGCGGGCCGCGGCGGTGGGTTGCTGATTTTCTAGCATGGTGCTAGAAAAACAGCACATTCGATGCCACGACGCAAGTCCGGACAAGATCCGCTGAGTCGGCGGGAGCGGCAGATCATGGACATCGCCCACCGGCGCGGGCGGGTGACGATCCGCGAGGTGCTCGAGGAGCTGCCCGATCCGCCGAGCTACTCGGCCGTGCGGGCGCTGGTCGGGGTGCTCGAGGAGAAGGGCCACCTGCGCCATCTCGCCGACGGGCCGCGCTACGTGTACACGCCGACGCAGAGCCGTGAGCGGGTGCGCAAGTCGGCGCTGGCGCACCTGGTCGACACCTTCTTCGGCGGGTCGAAGGCCGAGACGGTGGCGGCGCTGCTCGACCTGGGCGGCCGCGAGCTGACGGTCGCCGAGCTCGACGACCTCGGCGAGATGATCGAACAGGCGCGCAAGGAGGGCCGCTGAGATGATCGAGGCCCTGTCGGCGCTGCGGTGGCTCGCCGCGCTCGAGCTCGCGGGGACCGTGGTGTTCGGGCTGGCCCTCGCGCTGGAGGTCTGTCTGCGCCGGCGCAGCGCGGCGACGCGGCGCGGGCTGTGGGCCCTGGCGATCGCGGTGGCCCTGGCGTTGCCGCTGACGCGCCTGGCCCTCGGCGCTCCGGCGATCGCGGTGGCGCCGTGGTGCGCGGCGACGCTGCTCGCGGTGTGGGCGACGGGCACGCTGGCGCTGCTGCTGCGCCTCGGTCACGGCGCGCTGCAGGCCCGGCGCCTGCGCGCCGCGAGCCGCTTGTTGTGCGAGCCCGGGTGGCAGGCCAGCCTGCGGGCGTTGCCGGCCGCCTCGTGTCCGGTCGAGCTGCGTGTCAGCGACGAGCTGCGCGTGCCGCAGGTCCTCGGCGCGTGGCGCCCGGCGATCGTCGTGCCGCGCGTGATGCTCGGGTTGGCGGATCGCGAGCGGCGATCGTTGCTGGCGCACGAGCTGGCCCACGTCGCTCGCAGAGACGTATTGCTGCTCACCGCAGGGGCGATCGCGCGGGCGCTGTACTGGGTCTGTCCGCTGGCGTGGTCGGCGCTGCGGCGGCTGCGAGCGCGGGCCGAGGACGCCGCCGATGACGCGGTGCTGCAGGCCGGGGTGCCGCCCTCGAGCTATGCGGCGCAGTTGGTCGCCCTGGCCCGCGCGCAGCTCGAGCGAGCCGGACGCGTCGCCGCGGGCGGCCTGCGGGGGCGCGTACGTGCGGTGCTCGACGTCAGCAGGGTCCGCGGCCCGGCCCGGGCGCCGCGCTGGGGCCTCGCGCGGCTGGTGGGTGCGGCGCTGCTGGTGGCCACGACGGTGACGGCTTGCGAGGCGCGATCGAGCGACGGAACGGCGGCTGTAACAATAACGGTCCCAAGGTAGAGTCGTCCGCGTCGGGCCGCCGCTCTTCACATTTCACTCTGTCTATTTCACTGGCAGGCGAGATATACGTCGACGACCTCGCCGCTCTGCAGCTCGCCGGTCGGCCCGCGGAACTCGAAGCGGGCGCGCTCACGGCCGCAGTTGCCGCGGTCGTCGCATTCGCTGCGGCGGTCGAAGTCCAGGTGAATGGCGACGAGGTCGACGGCGCTGACGGGGACCAGCTCGGCGAGCTCGCCGCGGCGGTCGTCGTCGTGGTCGGACCACAGCACGAGCTCGGCGAAGGCGGGGTCGGCGGGGGTGATGCTGCCGTCGCGGTCGGCGTCGAGCTCCGCGAGCGCCGCGAAGCCGTGGCTGGCGCGGCCGCCGGCCGCGAGCACGGTGCCGCTGCCGAACAGCTCGCGGCCGCTGGCGATCTCGCCGTCGCCGTCGCGGTCGAGCGCGAGCCAGGGCAGGGTCGGCCAGTCCGTGCTGAGGCAGGCGCCGACGCCGGAGATGTCGAAGGCGGCCGCGGCCGCGGCCTCGAAGCGCAGCGGGGCGCCGTCGAAGTTGAGGACCAGCGGCGTGTCGCAGTTAGGCTCGCTCCACGAATACAGGTAGAGCTGCTCGCCATCGAATGCACAGATCTCACCGATGCAGCCCATGTCCCAGTTGTCGCCGGGCGTGCACGCGACCTCGACGCTGCATTCGGTCCACACCTCGGCGTCGCCGACGGCGACGCAGACGCTGGTGCCCTCGACGCCGTCCGCCGTGGTGCAGGGCATATCGTAGGGGTACTCGAGGCCCGGACAGGGCAGGGCGGGGGCGGGCTTGGGCTCGGGCGGGGGCAGCGGCTCGCCGGTCGTGCCGTCGGACTCGGACCCGGACCCGGACTCGGACTCGGACTCGTTCGTGCTGCTCATCCCGTCGCCGTCGGTCGGGTCGGTCTCGGCCTCACCCTCGGAGTCGGCGATCGGGTCCTTGCCGTCCTTCGGGTCGGAGGGGTCCTTGTCGCAGCCAGCCGCGAGCGTGAGGGTGGGGAGGAGGGCGAGGGCGAGGGCGAGGCGGGTGGTCAGCATGGCTTGGTCCTGGGCTGGCCCCGAATAGCAGGACTCGTGCCAGCCGCCGCTTGCCCTCCAGGACCCATCCTGGCCGCATTTGTGGCCTCACCGCGACAGCTCTGTCGGGATCGGGGCACGCCGGTCAGGCGTGCGCGGTGAGCTGGGCGAGCGCCCGCAGTGCATCGGTGGTGGTGAACAGGCCGACGACGTGACCGGGATGCTCGCGGTCGACGACGATCGCGGCGCCGTACTTGTGTGCGGCCATCTCGGCAGCGACCGCGTGCAGGTGCGCCTCGGGGCCGCAGGAGAACGGCTGGGCCGTCATGGCCTGGCGTACGGACAGTCGATCGAGGTCGCCGGACAGGCTGTCGGCCAGGGCGATGTCGCGGTCGCTGAGGATCCCGACGAGCTCGCCGTTGTCGACGACCGGGAGGTGGCGGGCGCCGAGCTGATACATGCGCTCGCGCGCCTGCGTGAGGGTGAGGTCGGCCGCGATGGTCTCCGGCGAGGGCGTCATGAAGTGGTGGATGGTGTGGATGTGCATGGCGGTGGCGCGCAGGATAACCCGATCGGGGTGGTGGCGCCGTGGCGGTGACGTTACCGGGCCGGCTCGATCGGCGAAGGGACGCGCAAAAAAACGACCTGGAAGCGGAGCGGCCCGAGCGGCTCGACGTGGTGCGGGAGCCCGGGCGGGATGATCGCGTGGTCGCCGGCCGCGATGATCTGGTCCATAGCGAGCGCGGGCATCACGAAGCGCAGGCGCCCGGCGAGCACCTCGGCGCGGCCCCACACGCCCGCGGCGGTCGTGTGATCGCGGCGCAGGCCCGCGGGGAGGGTGGTCTCGTCGAACACGGTGGTCGTGCGATATGCGGCGGCGTCGTCTGGCAGCTCGGCGCGGGCGCAGCGCTCACACTCGATCTGTGCGCCGATCTTGCTGGCGCGCGCCGCCGCATCCGTGATCCACGGATAGTCGGCGAGCGGCGGGCGGTGGCGGATGTGTCGCCGGTGGCCACATTCGAGGCGCGCCACCCAGTCGCCGTCGGCGTCGCGGGTGAAGCTCAGGATGCGCCGCGGCACGAAGGTGAGGGTGGGGTCTTCAGGCATGTCGCTCGGTCGCTGGGTTATACCGGATCGGCGTCACTGCGACAGCACGTATGCGGCGGCTTCGGCGACGCCGGGCTCGGCGTCGCTGCGCAGGCGCTGAGCCAGATCGCGGCCCCGCTTGCGGTCGTGCCGCCCGACTGCGTGGAGCGAGAACTCGCGGGCGTCGACCTGCGCGGTCGACGAGAGGGCGATCGACTCGAGCAGATCGGCCGCCTCGTCGCAGGTGTCGGAGCCGACCTCGACGCATTCCTCGGCGAGGTGGCTGACAGGCAGCAGCAGGTCGTCGTTCATGCCGCCGCGGGCGAGCTGGGCGCGGACCAGCGCGAGCAGCTGGGGGTGGTAGCGTGCGCAGCGGTAGCCGATATGCGACGCGGCGCTCTGCTGCACCCGCGGCCGCGGGTCGTGCAGCCACGCCGCGAAGGCCGTGCACAGGGTCTTCTGCTCGTCCTCCGTGACCTCGTCGTCGCCGCAGCTGCCAATGACCGCGGCCGCGGTGTCGTCGTCGGCTTCGGCGATGATGCGCTGGAGCGTGGGCCACAGGCGCATGCCGGCGAACTTCCACAGGCTATGGTAGCCGACCCGGCGCAGATCCGGTCGGCGAGGCCGCCGAGGTAGGCGAGGATCTCGTCGTCGCGCCCGAGTCCGACCGCGAATTCAGTATAGACGCCGACGAGGAGGAAACCGTTGAGCGAGCCGGGTGTGGCGGCCTGTTCGCGGAGGCAGGTGAGCAGGGCCTCGTCGGCGACCTCGGCGATCCGACCGCCGCGCTTCAACGCCCCGGTGGTGGTGGAGAGGCGTGAGAGCGCCAGGCGTGCGAGCTCCGGATCGGGCTCGCTGAGCAGCCGACATTCGAGCGCGAGCGCGGCGTGCAGGTCCTCCCATTCGAGCGCGCCGATGTCGTCGAAGTAGCGATAGCCGTCCTGGCACTTGGCGAACGAGCCGCTGTCGGACACCTCGCAGTCCGCGATGGCTCGCTGCATCAGGCGCAGCAGCGGCGTGTCGGGCAACGGCGGCCGTGTGGTCGCGGCAGCGTCGGGCGCGGCCGTCGGGCCCTGGCAGGACAGGAGAGCGAGACTGAGGAGAATGGCGGTGCGCCCCACAACGCGAGTGTAACCGGGCGGGCCGCGCGGGGGAGCCCACATGCGCCGCTTCCTGCAAGCAGCGCGGGTCGCCCGCGTCGATCTGCGGGCCGGCCGCGCGATGTGGAGCTTTAGCGGACCCAGATGGTCCAGCGCGCCTTGGCGTTGGCCGAGCTGTTTTGGCAGCAGGTGCTCGAGTTGTTCAGGATCGCGGCCAGCCCGCCGCCGCAGCTGCGGCACCACGCGCTCGGCTCCTGATTGTAATTGCCGTAGCTCTTGTAGCTCGAATAGGCCGAGGGGAAGTGCATCTCATTCCACAGGTTCTGCGACCAGAAGCCATCGTTATCGGTGTCCTGGTGGTGGACGCCGAAGTGGCAGTTCTTGCCGCCGCAGTTGCCCCAGCCGAGGCTCGTGCCGCACTGATAGGCGTTGCCGGCCATGCCGGCCTGCGGTCCGACCAGCTTCTTCACGTTGACCGCCGCCGAGACGCCCGGGCACGCGTTGGAGTACCCGGGCATCCCCGGCTTGGTGGAGCGGAGCGCCGAGTCGTACTGTGAGATCGTGCAGGCGTTGCAGTTGTCGTTCTGCTTGTCGGCGAACACGAACTCGGTGGCGTCGGTCCAGAACAGGTCGACGTCGTAGTTCCAGTTGGTCGCGCGGGTGTTGTCGAAGGCGCCGTTGGCCAGGTTGATGTCGGGCTGGCCGGTGTTGTCGGAGTTGACGTTGCGGTTCAGGATCAGGGTCCAGCCGCCGCCCTCCATCGTCATATCGCAGTAGGCCTGGAACGGCGGGTTGGGGCCGCCGCCGTCGCTGTCGAGCATGAAGAGGCCGCTCTTCGCGCCCGGCTGGGCCGCGAGGATCGCCTTGCAACTCTTGGTCGAGAGGCCCTTGCAGGTGTTGGAGCAGCCGTCGTTGTCGACCATGTTGCCGTCGTCGCAGTCCTCGACGCCGGCCTGCACGACCTTGTCGCCGCACTTGGCGGCCTTGCAGGTGTTCAGGCAGGCGTCGGTGTCGACCATGTTGGCGTCGTCGCAGTCCTCGACGCCGGCGTTGACGACCATGTCGCCGCACTTGGCGGCCTTGCAGGTGTTCAGGCAGGCGTCGGTGTCGGTCAGGTTGCCGTCGTCGCACTCCTCGACGCCGGCCTGGACCGCCATGTCGCCGCACTTGGCGGTCTTGCAGGTGTTCAGGCACATGTCGGTGTCGACCATGTTGCCGTCGTCGCAGTCCTCGCCGGGCTGCAGCTTGCCGTCGCCGCAGGACGCGGCGGCGCACATGTTGGTGCAGTCGTCGTCGTCGATCTGGTTGCCGTCGTCACAGGCCTCGCCCGGGCCGAGGATGCCGTCGCCGCACACGGCGTCCTTGCAGGCGTTGGTGCAGGCGTCGGTGTCGATGTCGTTGCCGTCGTCGCAGGCCTCGCCGGGGTCGACGTTGCCGTCGCCGCAGCCTGGCTGCACGCCGGTGCTCGCGGTTGTCGAGGCGTCGGTGGTCGAGGCGTCGGTGGTCGCGTCCGTCGTCGAGGCGTCTGTCGTGGCGGCGTCGGTCGCGGTGCCGGTGGGCGTGTCGCTGGTGGGCGTGTCGCTGGTGGGCTCCGTCGCCTCGCCGGTCGAGGACTGCGGGCTCGTGCTCGACGGGGTCATCGTGGTGAAGGGGCTCTCGGTGGTCGCGTTGTCGCTGTCGCCGCAGCCGCCGAGCCCGGTCGCACACGCGACGATCAGAACGGTCCTACCCATGAGTCGATGCATGCCTGGATGGTCGACAAGTGCCCGCCAGCCGTCAATCCCGAACCTCGGGCGCGGCTGGGCGCGAGGTTCGGGATTGACGGCGCCGCGCCACACCAGGAGCGCGCGGCGGTCTCGCTGGTTCATTGCGGGGCGACGTTCTTGAGCGCGTAGCCGGTCATGTCCGAGTACGTGTAGGGGCCGTTGAGGCCGCCGACCCAGCTCGCCATCTTCGTCATCGGGTTGTACACGAACGCGCCGCCGCCGTTCTTGGACTGGTCGACCAGCCAGATCTTGCCCTGGACGTCGATGCTGGCGCCGGTGGGCTCCTGGATGCCGACGAGGGTGGCGGCGCCGATGTGCTCGATGAAGGTGGCGGTGTCGGTGTCGATGCGGAGGAGGCCCTGGGGCTCGAACAGGGCGGCGATCCACAGCTCGCCGTTGGTGTCGTTCATGCCGCGGCTGAGGACCGGATACTGCGGCGGGATCATGGCCTTGGTCCACGACTTGGCCACCGGGTCGTAGCGCTGGAGGTTGCCGTCCCAGCCGCCGACCCACGAGCGGCCCTTGGCGTCCACGGTGAAGCCGTAGGCGCTGCCGATCGGCAGCGGGATGGTCTCGGCGATCATGGTGTCGTAGTCGACGTGGACCAGGGGGCCGGCGGAGTAGGTGACGCCCCAGAAGTCGTTGTTCTGATCGACGGCGCCGCCGTAGATGCCGAGGCCGCCGTTGGCCCCGGGCACCAGCACCTGATCGAGGATCGCACCGGTCTCGCCGTCGAGGATGTAGACGAAGGCGTCGTTGCCGGTCGGCGCCGAGGTCCACACCTTCTCGCCCGTGAAGCCGGAGCAGGGGTTGTTGGGATCGATGAGCTCGCCGGAGGTCCAGGCCGCGGGCCGCGAGGCGGGCATCAGCAGGGTGTTCCACAGGACGCACTCGTCGGCGCCCCAGGCCAGGACGTCGTTGGGGCCGGAGGAGGTCTGGATGCCCGGCTGGCCGTTCTTCTCCTTGCACTGATCGTCGATGGCGCCGATCTTCGTGATGCTGCCGTCGCGGTTGGTGACGGCGACGTCGCCCTTGAGGTTGACCGAGGTGCGCGAGGGATCGGAGCCCTGCGGGCCGGTGCGGTAGCGTGCGACCTCGATCAGGGTCTCGGTGTCGATCTTTGAGACGGTGCCCTCGGGCGAGTTGGAGATCCAGATGTACGAGAACTGGATGTCGCCGCCGCCACAGTCCGTGTCGACGCCGGTGTCCATGCCGCCGGTGGTGCTGCCTTGGCCGGTGGTGGTGTCGAGGACGCCACCGCTGGAGGCCTCGCCCGTGCTCGTCGCGCTGGTGGCCGTGGTGGCCTCGGTGGCGCTCGTGCTGGCGACGCTCGTGCTGCCGCCGGTCATGGCCTCGGTCGCGCTGCCGCCGGTGTCCGCGGTGCCGGCGGTGGTGGTCGGCGTGCCGCTGGTCGGCGTGGTGGTCGGCTCGTCCGTGCTCACGCCGGTCGGCGACTGGGTGTTGCCGGTGGCGTCCGAGGACTGCGTGGTGTTGCCGGAGTCGCCGCAGGCGGCCAGCGCGAGGAGAGAGGCGTAGGGAGCGAAGCGCATGCCGGGAGTCTACCCGAAGCTGCGGGTGATTCCGAGGGCCGCTGCAGCGGGCAGGCGGGGTGTTCCCAGCAGCGGCTGCGGTGTCGCTGGATGCGGTACATGCCGTCATTCGCTCCCGGCGGCGGGCGCTCGCTTGCGCGTGGCGGTGCTGCGTTTCGCGGCGCTGCGTTTGGTGGTGCTGCGTTTGGTGGTGCTGCGTTTGGCGGCGCTGCGCTTGGCGCTGCGCTTGGCGGTGCTGCGCCGTGTCGGTCGCCCGGCTTTCGCGGCGCTCAGCTTCGGGAGCAGCAGCCCGGTCGCGGTCCAATCGTGCGATCTCCCGGCGGCGGTGAGGGTCGCGCGCTGGAATGGGATGACCTTGCCACGCTTGGTGAATGAGGCCGCCGCGAGCGTCACGAGGCCGGCGGTCACCAGGCCGCCGAGCAGATGTTCAAAGGAGTGGCGATCGACGTCGCCGTCCGGGAAGGTCTCGAGGTGGAGCCGCCCCGTGGCCTGGCCCTTGGCCTGGCCCTTGGCCTGACCGTCGGCGCGGGCCAGGGCCGCCAGGATGCGGGCCGCGTGGACCTGTTCGCTGGCGCTCGGGGTGCGAAATTCCTGGGCGATGCAGCGATCCGGGGCGCACACATCACAGATACCGCAGGGTGCGCCGTGGTCCTCCTGATCGCCGAAGTGACGGATCAAATGCACCATCCTGCAGTCGTGCGATCCAGCGAAGCGGGCCATGATCTCGAGCTGGCTGCGCCGGTGCTCGCGCTGGGCCGCGTAACCCGGGCCCCAGCTGGCGGCGCCCTTCATGATCTCGTCGTCGCCGGACTCGATCGCGCCGCCGTGGACGACCAGCTTCTCCAGGGCCTTGTCGAACGCCTCGCGGGCGGCGCGGCTGCGCTTCTTGTTCAGCGCGGCGCGGGCCGTCGCGGTCCTCGGTAACCTCGCGTGGATCGCCGCGAGCTCGAGCGGATCGGGGTAGTCGCGTTCATGGAAGAATTCATGGGTCTTGCGGTCGACGTATGCGTGCATCAGGATCGCCTGCGCGGGGGCGCCGTCGCGGCCGGCGCGGCCGATCTCCTGATAATATCCCTCGAGGCTGCCGGGCAGCGCGGCGTGGATGATGGTGCGCACGTCGGCCTTGTCGATGCCCATGCCGAACGCGGTGGTGGCGACGATGACCTCGCGCTGGCCGGCGAGGAAGGCGGCCTGGACGCGATCGCGGTCCTCGCTCGCCATGCCGGCGTGGTACGCCGCGGCGAGGCGGGGACCGATGGCGCGGGCCAGCGACTCGGCGCTCTTGCGGGTCGCGGCGTAGACGATCGCGGGCCGGTGGGTGGGCTCGGACAGGAGCTCGCGGATCGCCGCGGCGCGCTCGCCCGGGTTTCGCTCGAGCACCTCGATGGCGATGTTGGTGCGGCGAAAGCCATGAATGAAGCGGCCGGCGTCGCGCAGGCCCAATTGGGCGACGATGTCGTCCTGGACGGTGGGGGTCGCGGTCGCGGTGAGGGCGATGATCGGCGCCGGGCGCAGCATGGGGAGGCGCTGGCCGAGCATGCGATAGTCCGGGCGAAAGTCGTGGCCCCACTGCGAAATGCAGTGCGCCTCGTCGACGGCGATCAGCGCCGGTGTGCGGCGGGCGAGCATCTCGGGGAAGCCGGGCACGCGCAGGCGCTCGGGCGCGATGAACAGGAAGTCGAGCTTGCCCGCGAGGTAATCGACGCAGGCCTGGCGCGACTCGGCGCGGCCGCGGCCCGAGTGGATGCGCTCGGAGCGGAGGCCCAGGGCGGTGAGCCGCGAGGATTGATCCTCCATCAGGGCGATGAGCGGGCTGATGACCAGAGTCGTGCCGCCGCGGGCGATGCCCGGGAGCTGATAGCAAAGCGACTTGCCGGCGCCGGTCGGCATCACCAGCAAGAGATCGCGGCCGAGCGTGGCGGCGCGGCAGACCGCCTCCTGGTGCGGGCGAAACGCCGGGAAGCCGAAGCGGGAGCGCAGCAGTCCGTGCAGGTCGTCCACGCGGGTGCTGCTGGATTGCGCCAATTCGCGGCGCGGGGGTGGCGTTGGGGTGGGCTCGCTCGCAGTGGTGCGGGCGGGGGGAGTCTCGCTGATCTTCGGCTCGCGTGGCGTGGCGCTCGCGTTGGCACGGGGGTGCCGCTCGCCTGGGCCGGCGCTGTGCGGTGGGGTCGGGGTGGGCGACCCGCCCGAGGTGACGCGGTCGATGACGCCGCGGACGAAGGACTCGATGCCGGCCATGAAGGTCGGGAGGTCGCCGTCGCCGCGCGACATTCGTCGGAGTTTGGCCTCCCATTCGCCGGTCATGGCGGGGCTCTTGACCTCCGGGTGGACGACCGAGATGAGATGAATGCCCTTGTCCGTGGCCGCGAGCGCCTTGCCGTCGCGGATCATATATTCGCGGCGCAGAAGCGTCTCGATGATCTGGGCGCGCGTCGCGGGCGTGCCGAGGCCGAGGTCGCGCAGCGCGTCCGAGAGCTCCTTCTCCTCGAGGGTCCGGCCCGCGGTCTCCATCGCGGTGAGCAGGGTGCCCTCGCTGTGGCGCGGCGGGGGGCGCGTCTGCTTGGCGACTGCGGTGGCGCCCTGCACCTGTTGCGGCTGGCCGCGGGCGAGGCCGGCGGGCAGCGCCTGATCGCCGGGGTCCTGTGTTTCCGTGCCCGTGCCGGGTTTGCCGCGGGGTTTCACGGCCGGCTTGCCGTAACCGACCTCGAGCAGCTTCCAGCCCGGCTTCTGGATCGCGGTGCCGCGGCTCTCGTAGGTGTCGACGATCGGCTGCGGCTCCGGCGACGTGATGGCGGTGATGACGGTCGTCGCCGAATATACGTAGTCCTCGTGCCAGGCCGCGAGCAGGCGCCGGCAGATGAGATCGTAGATCTTCTGCTCGTCGGCCGCGAGCGCGCCGGCGCGGGCCGGGGTGGCGGTGGGCAGGATCGCGTGGTGATCGCTGACCCGGGCGTCGTCGACGAAGCGGCGCCCGAGCGGCGTCTCGCCGGTGCCGGGGGCCAGGAGGCCGGGGTAGCGGCCGCCGATCGCCGCGGTGACCGCGGCGAGGGTCGCCGCGATGTCTGTCGATAGATGGCGGCTGTCGGTGCGCGGGTAGCTGATCAGCTTGTGCCGTTCGTACAGCGCCTGGGCCACGTCCAGGGTCTTCTGCGCGCTCAGGCCGTAGAGGCGATTGGCGTGGCGCTGCAGCTCGGTGAGGTCGTAGAGGAGGGGCGGTGGGATGGCCCGGGTCTCGGCCTTGACCGAGGCGATCGCGGCCTGACCGGCGAGCGCCCGGGCCACGATCGCCGCCGCCTCCACGCCGTCGGCCGGCAGTCGCTTGCGTGGGGTTGCATCGTCGTTGCGCTCCCCCCAGGTCGGGGCCTGGGTCGGCGCCCGGAACCATGTGCCAACATAGGCGACGGGCGTGCCGGTGGTCGGCTGGAAGCGGGCCTGGACCTCGCGATAGTCCTCCGGGACGAAGTCGCGGATCGCCAGCTCGCGCTCGACCAGGATCGCCAGGGTCGGCGTCTGTACGCGGCCGACGGAGAGGTCCTGGTCGAACACCAGGCTGTAGGCGCGGGACAGGTTCATGCCGACCAGCCAGTCGGCGCGGCTGCGGCCGCGGGCGGCGTCGGCGAGGCCGTCGTATTCGTCGCTGCTGCGCAGGCGCGAGAGGCCGTCGTGGATCGCGTCGGGGGTGAGGGACGAGATCCACAGGCGGCGGACCGGCTTCGTGCAGCCGGCCGCCTCGTAGATGTAGCGGAAGATCAGCTCGCCCTCGCGGCCGGCATCGGTCGCGCAGATCACCTGCGTGACCGAGCGATCGCAGAGGACCCGGCGCACCACCGTGAACTGATCGCGGGTGTCGGGGACGACGACCAGGGGGAATTGGCTCGGGAGCATCGGCAGCGTGCTCAGGCTCCAGCGCTTCCACGCGGGGTCGATCTCGTGGGGCTGGGCGAGCGCGACGAGGTGGCCGATCGCCCAGGTCACGACGTAGCCTTCGCCGGTGAAGCAGCCCTCGCCGCGCCGCGTGGCGCCGAGCGCAGCGGCGATGTCACGGGCGACCGAGGGTTTTTCGGCGATGACGGCGGTGGTCACGGCGGGGCGCGGACCTTAGCACGCGCCGTGACCGGTGCCGCTACACGAAGATTCGCTCGAGGTATGCGACCAGTTTGTCGGGGTCGGCGGGCTGGCAGCGATAGGCGACATAGCCGTCCGGGCGGACGAGATAGAGGCACTCCGAGCGAGCGCCGTAGCGTTCGTGGATCCGTCCGTCGGCGTCCTGCAGGACCTCGCCGGGCCACGCGGCGAGCGGCGCGGGGCGCTCGTCGTGGGGCACGACGATGCGCACGGCCACGAGCCCGGGGAAGCGAGCCGCGAGGCGCTCGGCGAGGGCCACGAAGCCGCGGTACCCCGCCTCGGAGGCCGAGGCGCCGTCGAACAGCAGCAGCGTGTGCCGCAGCGGGTCGAACGCGGCGAACAGGCGCGGCGAATCCTCGATCTCGGGATCGAAGACGTCGGGGGCGCGGTCGCCGGGGGCGGGCCCGTGGCCGAAGTGGAACCAGTCGCGCACGAAGGGCGCCTCGTCGCTACGCTGGCCGAACACGTGGGCGCCGAGCAGCGAGGGCCGATCCTGGGCCACGATCGGACTGCCGGGATAATGCACGTCGAGCATCGAGGCGGCGCGCGACAGCTTGCGGCGCAGGAAGCCGAGGCTGGTGGCGAAGCCGACCAGGCGATTGCGCAGCTCGAGCGCGGTGTGGCTGCGCAGGCCGAGGTTAAAGGCGAGGCCGGAGGTCGCCGCGTCGGTGCCGGCGAGGGTGGCCGCGGCGACCGGGTGACGCTCGGCGTGGTACGAATCCAGCAGCTCGGGGCGGGCGCGGCCGTGGTGGCACAGCGCGAGCTTCCACGCCAGGTTGAATGCGTCCTGGATGCCCATGTTCATGCCCTGGCCGCCCGCGGGGCTGTGAATATGGGCGGCGTCGCCGGCGAGGAAGACGCGGCCGACGCGGTATCGACCGACCATTCGGCAGTGCAGGCGGAAGGCGATCATCCACGCGGGGTCGTCGACCACCGCGCCGGGCGGGCCGACCGCGGTGAAGATGCGCTGAAAGTTCTCCAGGGTGGCGTCGGTCTCGTCGCCGGGCGGTCGCGGCACGAGCATGCGATAGCGGTGCTTGCCGGGCAGCGGCAGGAGACCGACGAGGGCCCCCTCGCCGAAGAACACGACCGCCTCGTCGTCCTCGGCCGGGATCGGCAGGTCGACGCGCACGTCGGCCTGGATGATGCGGACCTCGTAGCTCGAGCCCTCGAAGGGCAGCTCGAGCGCGTGGCGAACGGTGCTGTGGGCGCCGTCGCAGCCGACCAGCCAGGCGGCGCGCACGGCCTCCTCGCGGCCGTCGGCGTGCACCAGCGTCGCGTCGACGCCGTGCTCGTCCTGGCTGAAGCGGGCGAGCCGGAGCTGGCGCTCCACGACCCCGCCGGCGCGCTCCAGGCAGCGGGCGAGCACGATCTCGGTGTCGCGCTGCGCCAGGCTGTAGATATATGGATAGGCGGTATCGAGGCCCTCGATCTCCATGTGGGCGACCCGTCGGCCCGCGGCGCCGTAGATATTGACCTGGCGGATGCGCTTGCCGTCGCGGAGCAGATCCTGGGCGATGCCGGCGCGCTCGAGCAGCTCGAGCGTGCGCGCGTGGATCGCCTGCGCCTTGGACCAGATCGAGGGCCCCTCGCCCTGGTCGATGACCCGGCAGCGCAGGCCGTGGCGTCGCAGCTCGTGGGCGAGCGCGAGGCCGGTCGGGCCGGCGCCCACAACCAGTACGTCGATCTCGATCGTGCTCATGACGCGTGATGTTGGCCGGCCCGCCCGCGGGATGTCAACCACCCCCGGGCCTGGCGTTCGAAGTCCTACGATTGCGATCGCGGGTCCGGACGGTCAGGGTGCCGGGGGGCTGTGCGCCGCGCGGGTCGCAGGGGCCGCGCGACGCAAGAGGTCGGCTCAGCGGCGCCGACGCGGACGGCTGCGGACGAGGAAGCCGAGGCCCAGCAGCGCGAGCAGACCGCCGCGCAGGTTGTCGGCGGGGTCGCGGGTCGTGCAGCCGCAGCCGAAGTCGTCGTCGATGCCCACCTCGGTGGTGGTGCTGCTGCCGTCGCCCGTCGTGGTGTCCGTGGTCACGGGTGGACCGTCGGTCGTCGGGGTCTCGCCGGTGCTCGAGCCGCCGCCGCTGTTGGAGTCGCCGCCGGAGTCCGAGCCGCTGGTGCTGGCGGGCTCGCCGGTGCTGCCCTCCGTCATGCCGGCCGAGGCGCCGCCGGTGCCGTCGGTGGTGGTGTCGGCCGGCGGCAGGGTGCAGTTGTTGGTGCACTCGTCGTCGTCGATTGCGTTGCCGTCGTCGCAGTCCTCGATGCCGGCGTAGACGAGGCCGTCGCCGCACATGGCGGGTTTGCAGCCGGCGACGCAGCTGTCGCTGTCGTCGGCGTTGCCGTCGTCGCAGTCCTCGACGCCGTCCTGGAGGAAGCCGTCGCCGCAGAGCGCCTCGACGCAGGTGTCGAGGCAGGCGTCGATGTTCTCGAGGTTGCCGTCGTCGCAGGCCTCGACGCCGGCCTGGAGGAAGCCGTCGCCGCAGCTGGCGGCGAGGCAGGTGTCGAGGCAGGCGTCGGTGTTGTCGACGTTCTTGTCGTCGCAGTCCTCGTTGACCTGCTTGATGCCGTCGCCGCAGCTGGCGAGCGCGCAGGTGTTGCTGCAGGCGTCGTCGTCGACCATGTTGCCGTCGTCGCAGGCCTCGACGCCGTCCTGGACGAAGCCGTCGCCGCAGACCGGGAGCTTGCACAGCGAGGTGCAGAGGTCGGTGTCGACCATGTTGCCGTCGTCGCACTCCTCCTTGTCGGCGTTGTTGTCGACGCCGTCGCCGCACTTCTCCAGCTTGCACATGGCAGTGCAGCCGTCGCCGTTGGTGTTGTTGCCGTCGTCGCACTCCTCGCCGTTGTTGACCATCCCGTTGCCGCAGGGGCTGGCGCACCAGCTGAAGGTGTTTCCCCACAGCTTGTAGAAGTCGCCGTTGAAGTCGACCCCGTAGTCGCCGTAGGACTCGTAGTCGGGGAAGATGGAGATGCCGACGAAGCGGCTGCCGTTGTTGTCCTCGCGGAAGCCGACCACGGGGTCGGCGGTGCCGAGCTTGTTCGGGCCCAGCCATTTGCCGAGGACCGTGGTGCCCGGCTTGGCCTCGACGCCGCCGCGGTAGGAGCCGGCGCTCAGGGTGGCCACCCCCTGCGTGATCGGGTGCGGGACGATCGAATTGGGGTCGAGCGAGTCGGGGGCGTACTCGCTGCCGCCGGCCTTGCCGAGGAACACGTCGACCGCCTCGAGGGCGCCCCAGCCCGGCGTGTTGAAGACCGTGTTGTCGCTGCGATCCTGCCAGTAGAAGGTGCCGATCACGACGCACTTCCCGCCCTGGTTGTAGTATTCTGCCACCGCGTCGCCGACCGCCTTCGCGTTGCCGAACAGGCCGTTCTCGAACAGCAGGACGGCCTCGTATTGATTGAGCGTCGCCAGCGACGGGACCATGTTCGGGACATCCATGCCGGTATAGGTGTGGCCGACGGTCTTGGCGGTGAAGTCGGTGGCCACCTGGTCGGCGCCCAATTGGACAGGACCAGCACCTTGGCCGCGTGGGCCGGGGCGACGCTGGTCATGGCGAGCGCACAGGTGGCCGCGGTGAGGGAGATGCGAGCGATAGGGTATTTCACGGTAGTATCCTTTGCCGTGGGCGCTGGGGCCCGAGTCCATCGATTGTCAACAGCGACGCGAGCGCCAGCGCTCGCGGCCTCGATGGTACCCATTTGCGGGCCGCACCGCCAGGCTCGAGAATGGTCCGCGAAGACCGGCCCGCGGGGTCAGTTGGTCTTGCAGCTGGGGTCGCTGCAGCTGCTCTCGCAGCTCCCGATCGTGGCGCAGGCCAGCTCGCAATCCTTGGTGCACTCGGTCAGCTCGCACGAGCCCGCGCCGCTGCAGCTCAGGTTGCAGTTGTTGCCCGGGCAGGCCAGCTCGCACGAGCCCTGGCCGTGGCAGGCCACGTCGCAGCCGCCGCCCTCGCAGCGAAACTCGCACGATCCGGCGCCCTCGCAGCTCATGGCACAATTGCCGTCCGGGCAGTCATATTCGCACGAGCCCGCGCCCTCGCACACACAGGATTTGCCGGCCGCGCAGGTCGCCTCGACGGCGCCGCAACCCGCCGGTGCATTGAGCCACAGGCCGAGAGCCAGCCCGATCCCCATCATGGTCCGTCCGCTTCGCATGTCGGCCAGGTTATCGCAGCCAGAGGGGCGCTGTCACGACGGCGTCGGGGCGAAGACGAAGCCGCGGGGTGCGGCTCGCGGAACAATCTGCGCGATACGAGCGGCCCAAGGTGCGTTACTGTTCGCGCGCATGCCGATCGAACTCCACTCCAAGATCTTGCGCGGGGTCAGCGACCTTCAGCGCGTCGCCACGGGTGAACTGGTCCTCGTCCGCGGCGCCCGCGGGGAGGGCGTGCGCGCCATGCAGCGCGGCCTCCTCGCACTCGGCTACGCGCTGCTCGGCGGCGCCGACGGGGTCTTCGGTCGCTCGAGCGAGTCGGGGCTGCGCAGCTTTCGCGAGCTTCACCTCCGCTTCGCGGCGGCGGTGCTGGACGCGGCGACCCTCGCGCTCCTCGACGCGTCGCTGGTCCGCGCCGAGGCGGTCGCCAGCTATACGCTGGTCAACCCGCGCTTCGCCGCGGACCCGCAGCTCGTGCGCCTCCTGCAGGGGCGCGCGCCGCTGCCTCGCCGCGGGGACGCGGTCACCCGGGTCCAGAAGGCGCTGCTCGACCTCCTGTTCTCGCTGCCCCGCTTCGGCGCCGACGGCTCGCTCGGCGACGAGAGCCGCGAGGCGCTGCGCCAGTTCCAGTGCTGGCAGCGGATCCGCCCCGGCGGCGAGGCGACGCCGCTGACGCTGATGGCGCTCGACCAGCTCGCGCCAGCGCCGGAGCAGCGGATCACGCGGTACCCCGAGTACGACAGGTTGATCCGCGACGGCTGGCTGACGGTCACCGTGGCGATCGGCTACGACGAGGACAGCAACGACCTGCGCGAGCTCAGCGAATTCCGCACCGGTCTGGTCGGCGACGGCTTCACCCGCTCCGGATCGACCGCCGAGGACGCCGTCCACACCTACAGCCGGGCGCTGATGATCCCGGGCCACACCGGCGGCATGCGGGTGCGGCTGGTCTCGCGCCACACCGCGGACCCCGAGGAGCGCTACGCCGACGGCCTCGTCCAGGATTCGGTGTGCCTGTACGCGGGGCACGCTCGCTACGGCACCGGCCCTGACTTCGACCCGATCGAGTCGACGGCGGAGAACTTCGTCATCGGTGTCGGCGCGCCGCAGCACCTGAGCGGCGAGCTCGAGCCCGGCTACGACCCGCACATGAACCAGATCCTCCGCGGCGTGCCCAACGATCTGATCACCCGCCGCTTCGACCCCGAGCGCTATCAGCTGTGGGCCTTCGTCGGCTGCACGACCCGGCATTATCTCGACGAGCTGCGCACGCTGGTCGCGGGCAAGCGCAGCGACAACCTCGACCTGATCGTCTCGACCCGGCCGCTCTATTGGAGCGACAGCGGGTACTACCCGCTGGCGATCATTCGCGGCCTCCTGCGCGGCCAGAGCATCAACGCGATCACCGCGGCGATGTGCGCCCAGGCGGTGGCGACCGAGAAGAGCCTCGGCATCGAGAAGACCGGCGACGCCTTCTTCGGCGACGGCTTCGGGGACGACGCCCCGGCGTGGACTCCGACCTGACGCAGGCAGGCGACGGCGGGCTCGCGCCGCCGAGCCTATGCGCCGAGGATCAGCGTGTGCCCCTCGGCGGGCACCTGGCGCTTGCTGTAGGCGGCGCCGTCGATCTTGAGGCCGGCCTCGTCGAGGAGTGTGATGATATCGCCGGTGTTCGCCAGGGCGAGGGGGGCCGCGACCGGGACCGCGACGGCCGCGCCCGGGGCGAGGATCCCGGTGAGCGGGCAGCGGGCCTTGCGATAGTCGGCGAGGCACCACCCGGCCAGGTCGACCGGCTCTGCGCCGGTGTTGAGCAGCGTGACCGTCTGCGCCTGGCCCCGCGGGGCGCGTAGCCTGGCGGCGACGATCCGCACGAGCCCGTCGCGGACGGCGGGCGCGGGGATGGTGTGCCCGGTGCCGTCGTCGGTGTGCAGCGCCTGCGACTGAAACGCGAGGAACACCGCGACCCAGCGCAGCGAGCGATCCGCCTGGGGGAAGCTCAGCAGCAGCCCGCCGTCCTGCCAGGGGCCGTCGTCGCCGGCGAAGCTCTTATCGTTCCCCTGATTCATGTGAATGTTGTGGATCCCGGCGCCCGGGAAGAACCCCATGTATTTGTCCTTCTGCGGCTCGGCCGACCACGGCTCGCCGAAGGCGTAGATATTCGCCGCGCCTTCGCCCATGACGCGCTGGGCCAGGGCGTCGAGCTGATCGTAGAGGTCGTTCGCGGGGCCGACCTCGGCGTAGGGCAGGACCTTCAGGCGCCGGGCGCCGAGCAGGTTGCCGCGGATGTAATCGAGCGCCATGCCACCAGGGCGAGACTCGAGCTCGGTGAAGCCCGGCGGCAAGCGCTGCAGCGCCTCGGTGAGCGGGTGCTGAAAGTCATCGATGACGGCGAACATGAGCTCGGATGGCGCCAGCGCCGAACGAACATTGACCGCGGCGCGATAGTCGGCGACCTGGTCGATGATGCGAAGCTGGTGATGCGGCGAATTGCCTTGCCCCGCGAGCTGTTGCGTGATGCGTCCCTTAAGAACCCCGTAACGTGCGAGCGGCATGGCCACGAAGTACCGCGCCGGGTCGCCGCTGGCGCGTGCAGAACTTGCGTCGGGAAGCCGCGGCTGGACCGGCCACGCTCAGCTCAGGGCCGGGTCGCTCGGGATGTGGATCGGCGCGGGGCCAGGCGTGGGCACGTCGTCGGGCTGGGCCGGCTCGTCGGGGTCGGCGGGGTGGTCGGGCTCGATGGGACCGGACATGCGCGTGGACTTCATCACCGGAAGCATCATCGGCGTTGCCGACGAAAATGTCGATGCCTGGCGCCCCCGGGCGCCAAAGCCGCGGCGAGATAATTCACCGTTGCGGCGCGCTTGCTGTCATCCTGTGGGTCTTGGCTCGCTGGGTAGGCTGTTCGGCCGGTGGCGTTCTTCGAAACTCGCCGAAAGGAAGTGCCTCATGTCGATGTCCGAGATCGCTGACAATAAATGGGAAGTCCAGGCCGCCAAGGCCCCCGTCACCTCGTTCTCCGCGATCTGCCAGGTCCTGCTGATCGTGGGCTTCACCGGCATTTTCATCTACATCCTCCAGGGCTCGGCCGCCGGCATCTTCGGCGCCAAGCGTGACGGCGGCATGACCGACAATTACGGCAAGATGACCAACGAGGCCTCGCCGAAGAAGTGACCCGGCCAGGCCGCGACCGTCGATCAGCGAGCGGGCCGAGCTCGGCGACGGCGGGTCGCGCCCAGCACGAGCAGGCCGACCAGACCGCCGCTCGGCGCCGTCTGGCTGGCACATCCGCATCCGGCCTCGTCCCTGGACTCCTGGCCTGACGTACCGCTGCTGTCGGTCGCGTCCGAGCTCGCCGCTTCTCCGCCAGTCGGGTCGGGCGGGTCAGTCGTGGCGGGTGGGTCGGTCGTGGCGATGCTCGTGGTCTCATCGGGGCCGGCGTAGGTCGACGCGTCGGCGCTCGTGTTGCCGGTGGTCGTCCCGCCGCTGCTGGACGAGGAGGTCCCGGGGTCGGAGGTCGTCGTCCATGGCGAGATCGTGTCGGTCTCGTCAGGGCCCGAGTAGGTCGAGGCGTCGGGCGTCATGGTGGTGTCGTCGAGCGTCGTCCCGGTCCCGGTCCCGCTGGTCCCGGTGCTGCCGCTGGTAGCAGTTGTGGTGCCGCCCGTGGACGTGCCCGGGAGGTCGCGGAGCAGCCACGCCGCGTCCTCGTTGTCGTCGCAGGCGAGGGTCGTCAGACCGAGGCCGCAGACCAGGGAGGCCGCGAGCCAGCGCGGGGCGCCGACGCGGCGCTGCGCCGCGCCGCAGAACGGGCAGGTCGGATCCTCGACCTGAATGAGACACGCACAGGTGTGACAGTCCACCAGGACACGGGCCATGACGGGAGGGTAGCAACCACCCCGGCGATGCGCAGCAGTCGTGCCCGCGATCCGCGTCTCGATCGGGGTCTCGCTTGGTGCAATGATCGATGTCGGGTGCGCAGCGAATGCGCTTGAGATCGATGCGTGACCCTGCTGTGGGTGACGATCGCCGTGAAGTCTGCGCATATCGACGCGGCGAGGTCACGCTGGCGTGCGTGCGGCTCGGCGCCGTCACCCCGGCGGGCCACGCAGCGCCACGGCGCTCGCCACATGGCGGCGGCGATCCTCGCGGGCCCACACGCCGAGGCCCAGCGCGAGCCCGAGCGCGAGCAACAGCCACTGCGGCGTCGGAGCATCCTGTCCTTTGGGCCAGGTGTAGTGCAGGCTCCCTGGCGGGGCGGGCGGCAGGCCGTGGCGGGCGCGCAGCTCGTCGTCGAGCTGGGCGAAGGGCTCCGTGGCGCAGGTGATGCGGGTGATCGGCTGGGCCACCGCGCGGGCCCAGAAGTCGACCGGCCCTGGTGCGAGCGGATCGATCGCCGCGCTCATCCGCTCGAGGATCACCGCGCGCGCCGGCTCGCGGTGCTCGAGCTCCCACCGGCGGCACAGCCAGCGCGCGTGCCAGGGCGCCAGCTCGGGTCGGGACAGGCTGATCGCGTCGTCGATCTTGCGCGACCGATCGTGACGCAGCGAGGGTCGCACGAGGTGGTGCTGGAGCTCGGTTCGCAGGTCGTGCTCGACGCCCGCGGCGTCGATGACACGCGTGCGCAGGGTGGTGTTGTGGCGCGGGTGATTCGGCGCGAACATCGACCACGCCTGGCGCGTGGCGCAGAGGTCCATCCACGGGCTGACCAGCGCCCGCACCGGGTCGCGGTAGGGCAGGGCCGGCCACCTGGGCAGCTGCCACAGCAGCAATGCGACCAGATGGTATGTGAAGACCCCGCCAGCCGCGAGCCGCCCCGCGGGTCCGTAGGCCCACGGCTCGCCGCTGGCCTGCAGGGCCGCCCGCCTCGCGCTGCGCCAGCCGACGATGCTCAGCCCCGCGGCGACCAGCAGCCAGCCGCTGTGCCACCACCAGGGCCCGCGCTCGGGCCCCGCGACCGCGAGCAGCGCCGCGGCCAGCAACAGGGCGCCCGCGCCCGCGAGCGCCCAGCCGGGCACGGCGGCGGCGTCGCGTCGCAGCTGCGGCAGGTCGCGGTCCTCGGCGGCGATCGGTGTCGCAAGCGACATGTGCTTCGGGACAGGTATGCCACGGCCTGCGAGCGCCCGTGCGATCCGCTGCAGGCCCCGCACCGCGCCCGGTCCAGCGCCGCACGCGAGGTACACGCTGAGGGTCGCCAGAGCGAACGCGCCGACGTTGAGCAGCGCGAGGTTCAGCGCGTGAAAGACGGCGCCGAAGCCGAGCCACACGCGCGGCGCGAGCGGCCAGCGTAGCAGCCACCTGCGGTCGAAGCGGCGGCCGACGAGCGTCGTCGCGACGATCGCCCCGGCCATCAGCGCGAGCACCAGCGCCCGCGCCGGGGCGCTCGGGTCACCTGGCCCTTCGACCAGGTCACCTGAAAGCGCCGCGATGGCCAGCGCGAGCGCCAGCGCGAGCCAGCAGGCGAATGTGGCCCGGCGGCTGGCCGGCGGCGCCCCCGGGTGGCGCGCGCTGGCCTGCAGCCACAGGCCGATCAGCAGCAGCGGGAACAGTCGCTCCCACCACAAAACGCCCCAGGTTGCGATCCGAAACGGCCAGGGCCCGAGCGCGACCACCAGCGGATGCCAGTCCGCGCGGCCCCATTTGTCGAGCTGCAGCGTGTACATGAGCGCATCGCCGGACACCCAGCCAGCGCCCCACTTGGCCCAGCCGTTGGCCGCGTAGCAGATCGCTAGCTGGGCCACGATCAGCGCCTGCGGCCAGGCGGGCACGCGGCGGTATATCGCGGCCAGGCCTTGCGGGTGCCCGGGGCCAGGCGGCGCGCCGGCCCCGGCTCCGGGCCCGTCCGCCTCGCTCAGCAAGGCGCGGGCGCGCAGCCGACGGCAGCGCAGCCAGTTGTCGACGCTGAAGGCCTCGCCGCAGCGGGCCAGCACCAGCAAGAACATGAATCCGCAGTACACCTGCTCGCCGCCCCAGTGGGCGTCGCCGCGGCGCAGCATGCCGATGTAGAGCAGCCAGGTGATCGCCGCGGCGACGCGCGTGCGCCAGCCGAGCACGAACAAGCCGCAGGCCGCCACGAAGGCCGCGAAGTAGGCGCGCACGAACGCCGGATCGTCGCGAAAATACAGCAATGACCAGCGCCCGCTGACGAGGAAGTCGCGGACCCCGAGGCCGTCGACGAAGCCAGCCGGGGCGCGCACACCGTCGCCGTAGCCGAGCAGAGCGGCCTTTCCGTACACCTGCGGCACGGCCGGGCTCGGCAGCAGGCCCTCGTCGGAGAACAGGTATTGATTGAGCGGCGCGACCTCGAGGGCCCCGAGCAGCAGGCAGAGCCCGAAGCAGATCCGCAGCAGCGCCAGCGGTCGCGGGTCGATCAGGCCCAGCAGCACTCGCCGCAGCTGATCCCGCTCCAGGCTCACCACACCGATCACCGCGCCGGCTCCCAGCAGCAGCGCCGCGGCCAGCAGTGGGGAGGCGGCGGGGACCATGGCTGGCCACAGGGTACCGCAAGCCGGCGCGCGCGTCGGCGCGCCCTGCCAGTCCCGGCCCTCGGGTTCACTTGTTGCTCGCGCCGGTGCCGTGATACGGTCCAGAGATGCGCGCGTATGTGGATTGCCCCGGTTGCTCCTGTCTGGTCGGCGCCGGAGAGTCCTCGTGCCCGTTTTGCGGGCACGGGCTCCGCAGCAGCACCGCGCCGCTGTGGCTCGCCCTCGGGCTCGTGTTCTCGCTCGGCACCGTCTCGGTTAGCTGTGCCGACAAGGAAGGCGACTCCGTCTCGGAGAGCCAGGGCAGCAACAGCTACGAATCCATCGGGGTCACCTACGCCGGCCCCGACGAGACCTCGGTGACCGACCCGGGCGGCGACAGCAGCAGCACCGACCCGAACACGACCACCACGAACCCTACCGCCGACCCCACCGCCGACGCCTCGACCTACGCGGGCCCGGACGAGACCACGACCACCAACGACGTGACCAGCAGCAGCGAGGGGTCGGGCAGCGAGAGCTCGGGCACCGGCAGCACGGGGGACAGCACAGGCGGCACGGGCGAGAGCACGGGCGAGAGCTCGGGCGGCACCGGCAGCACCGGATAGGCCCGGGCGTTCGGCTCAGCGCTCGAGCGGCCGGCCGGGCCCGCTGGGCTCGACCTGGCGCGACACCCGTGGCTCCTCGGTGGCGACTGGACCGCCGTGGGCGGCGCGCATCTCGGGGTCCTTGTGCTCCCGAATGACCCGAAACAGGCCGTTGTCGAAGCCCTCGCCGCGAGCGCCAGAGATCTGCTCAATGCGCTCGCGCAGGCCCTCGCGGTCCATCATCAGCGCGCGGTGGTGGCAAAACGGGTTGTTGCCGGGGCGACCGAGCAGCGGCTCGGCGGCGGCGGTGCAGCCGGCCATGCAGGTTTCAGCGTAGTAGCAATCGCGGCAGTATCCCCACAGGTCGTCGACCGTGCGGCCGCGGATGTAGCCGAGCTGGTATGTCTCCTCCCAGAGCTTCTTGAGCCCGTGCACGCGCCAGTTGCCGCCGACGTTGTTCTCGCCGCCGAGGCTCGGGCAGTTCTTGATCCCGCCGTTGCTCTCGATGCCGACCACGGACACCCCCGCCGTACAGCCGCGCCAGTGCTTGCTCTGGGACGCCCGCAGGCGCCGCTCGATCGGCCCGAAATAGCCGAGGTTGTTGCCCGGCCACAGCCGCACGCCGCGGGCCTTGCAGCGGTCGACCAGCCTGTCCAGGGTCTCGAAGACCTCGAGGTACATGTATGGTTGGAGGATGATCTCCGGGTGATCGGCCGCGTTGCCGTGCGGGACCGTGATCTGCAGCTGCCATGAGTGGATGCCCTCGTCGGCGAGCAGCTCGAACAACGCCGGCAATTCGCCGCGGGTCAGCGCGTTGATCTGGGTGTTGCAGGCGATCTTGCCGCCCGCGGCCTTGACGCGGCGCATCGCCTGGATCGCCCGCTCCCAGCTCTCCGGGACCCCACGCAGGCGGTCGTGGGTGGCCTGCAGGCCGTCGATGGAGAATGTCACGCTGCCGATGCCGGCCTCGATCATGGCGTCGACGCGCTCGCGGCTCAGGTTGTATCCGCCGGTGGTCATCGTGCAGCTCATGCCGGCCTCGCGGATCGCCCGGATGAGGAGGATAAAGTCGCTGCGCAGGTACGCCTCGCCGCCGATCAGCACCACCTCGCCGGTGCCCATGGCCCGGAGGTCGTGGATCACCTGCAGGCATTCCTCCGTGCTCAGCTCGTCTGGACGCCGATGGCCCGCCCGCGGGCCGCAATGAGCGCACTTCTGGTCGCAGGCCAGGGTCAGCTCCCACACCGCCCAGCGCGGGCCTGCCGCGACCTCTCGCGCCTCGCGGGTCGACCACCGGCTGTCTGGTTGCGGCAGGCTGGCAACCACGGGCAGACGGCGGCGAACATCGGCCAGGCTCATGCTGCGACGCTATCACGCCGCCCGCGGCCTGCCCAGATCGACGAAGATCGGCGACCCGCGCGCGGCCTTGCCTCACGCGGCAATACCCGTCATGGTGCCCGCGATGGTGCGCCCATGATCGAGCCCCGCGAGACCGACGCCACGCCGACACGGCGCGCACCGCAGGCGAGCCCGCGGCGGCGTCAGCCGTGGTGGGTGCTGATGCTGTTCGCGCTCGCTGGCAATTATCTGCTGCTGCGCGCGTGCTCCGGTCCCGAGGACGCGATCACGATCCCGTACACGGTGTTCAAGGAGCAGATCCAGGCGGACAACGTGGTGAGCGTCACCGGGGCGGGCGACGCGATCCGCGGGCAGCTGAAGGCCGAACTGCGCTATCCGCCGGATGCCGGGGGCGACCGCAGCTGGTTTGAGATTGGCGGCAGGGCGCACACATCGAAGCAGTTCCAGACGCGGCGGCCGAGCTTCGCCGATCCGGGGCTCGAGGCGCTGCTCGCGGCCAGGGGCGTCGTGATCGAGGCGACCGACGAGCACGAATCGTCGTGGTTTGGCGTGCTGATCGGCTTCGGGCCGACCCTGCTGCTGATCGGCGCCTTCGTGTGGCTGTCGCGGCGCGCCGCCGAGGCGGGCAGCGGCGGCGTGTTCGGCCTCGGCAAGAGCCGCGCCCGCCGCTACAGCGAGACCGAAAAGAAGGTCAGCTTCGCCGACGTCGCGGGCATCGACGAGGCCAAGGCCGAGCTGGTCGAGATCGTCGACTTCCTGAAGCACCCGCAGAAGTATCAGCGGCTCGGCGGTATGATGCCCAAGGGGGTGCTGCTGGTCGGCGCGCCGGGCACGGGCAAGACCCTGCTCGCGCGGGCGATCGCGGGCGAGGCCGGCGTCCCGTTCCTGAGCCTGTCGGCCTCGGAGTTCATCGAGATGATCGTCGGCGTTGGGGCAGCGCGCGTGCGCGACCTGTTCAAGGAGGCGAGGCAGGTCGCGCCCTCGATCATCTTCATCGACGAGCTCGACGCGATCGGTCGCTCGCGCGGCAGCGGTGCGGCGCTCGGAGGGCACGACGAGCGCGAGCAGACCTTGAACCAGATCCTCACCGAAATGGATGGCTTCGACTCGCGCGAAGGGATCGTCGTGCTCGCCGCCACGAACCGGCCCGACGTGCTCGACGCGGCGCTGCTGCGGCCGGGTCGCTTCGACCGTCGGATCGTCGTGCAACACCCGGATCGCCCGGGTCGCGCGGCGATCCTCAAGGTCCACACGCGCAACGTGCCGCTGGCGCCGGAGGTGTCGCTGGAGCGCCTCGCCGCCGAGACCCCCGGGCTCGTGGGCGCGGACCTGCGAAACCTCGTGAACGAGGCGGCGTTGCTCGCGGCGCGCCAGGGGGCCGCGGCCGTCGGCCCGGAGCACTTCGCCGAGGCGATCCAGAAGATCACGCTGGGCCCGGTGCGCCACGTCCTGCTCAATCCGGCCGACCGCGAGCGCACCGCCTACCACGAGGCCGGGCACGCGCTGCTGGCCCTGCTGGTGGCGGGCAGCGACCCGGTGCATCGCGTGTCGATCGTCCCGCGAGGGATGGCCCTCGGCGCGACCTACCAAATGCCGAGCGACGACCGCAGCAGCCACGGCGAGGACTATCTCCGCGCGCGCATCACCGGCGCGCTCGGTGGCCGCGCCGCGGAGCAGCTGATCTACGGCGTGGTCACGACCGGCGCCGAGAATGACCTCCAGCAGGTGACGGAGATCGCCCGGCGCATGGTCCTGCGCTGGGGGATGAGCGCGAAGCTCGGGCCGATCAGCTTCGTCGCGGCGGCCGACGAGGGCCTGCCGCCCGCGTTCCAGCACCAACCCTACAGCGAGGCGACCTCCGAGTTGATCGACAGCGAGGTGCGCCGCATCGTCGAGGAGTGCCACGCGGAGGCCGATCGCCTGCTCGCCGAGCACCGGCCCAAGCTCGAGTCGCTGGCGCGCGCGCTGCTCGAGCACGAATCTCTCGACGAGCAGGAGGTCCGCGCGGCGGCGGGCCTGGGCGCCCGCGTGGCCTAAAACGCGGGTCGGCTACGGCGTCCGGCCGTAACGCAGGTAGAGCACCGGCGCGAGCAGGAGGTTGAGGGCGGTGGAGGTGATGAGTCCGCCGAGGATCACGACCGCCATCGGGTACTCGATCTCCTCGCCCGGGAGGTCGCCGCCGAGGGCGAGGGGCACGAGGGCGAGGCCGGTCGCCAGCGCGGTCATCACGATCGGGGTGACGCGCTCGGCGGCGCCGCGGAGCACCAGGGCCGGGCCGAAGGCCACGCCCTCGACCTGCTCGAGGTGGCGAAAGTGGCTGATGAGCATGATGCCGTTGCGGGCCGCGATCCCCAGCACGGTCACGAGGCCGACGAGCGAGCCGAGCGAGAGCACGCCGCCGGTCCACCACACGCCGGCGACGCCGCCGACCAGCGCGAAGGGCAGGGTGGTGAGCACGAGCAGCGTCGGGCGCAGCGAACGGAAGTCGATGAAGAGGACGACGCCGATGCCGAGCAGGGCCAGCAGCGAGAGGCCGAGCAGGCGGGCCCTGGCGGCCTGGCGGGCCGCGTATTCGCCGATGAACTCGGCGTGGTAGCCGGCGGCCAGCGGGAGCGCGAGGGTGCGGGCCTCGACCTCGCGGGCGACCTCGCCGAGGTCGCGGCCGCGGACGTCGCAGGTGATGTCGAGCTTGCGCGAGCCGCCCTCGCGCAGGACGACGTTGGGGGTCGCGCTGACGTGAACCTCGGCGACGTCGCCCAGGCGCAGCTCGCCGCCGATCGGGGCGCCGATCCGCAGGGCCCGGACGGCGGCCAGGTCGGCGCGCAGCGGCGCCGCGCCGATGACGACGACGTCGATCACACGCTCGCCGCGGTAGACCTCGCCGACCTTGGTGCCGCGCACGAGCGTGGTGGCGACGCGGCGGACCTCGCCGGGGCTGAGCCCGAAGGGCAGGGCGGCGGCGGGCTGGAAGCCGACCTCGATCTGGGGCACCAGCACCTGCGGCTCGATCTTCAGGTTGGTCACGCCAGGGATGTCGGCGATCGCGTGACCGACCTCGGCGGCGTGGCGGCGCAGCTGGTCCTGGTCGGGCCCGTAGAGGCGCACGACGATCGCGCCGCCGGAGCCGCTCAGGACCTCCTTCATCTTCTCGCGCAGGTAGGTCTGGACGTCGCGGTAGATGCCCGGGTAGCCGTCGACGACCGCACGGATGCGGGCGAGCGCGGGGCCGTGATCGGCGGCCGGATCGAGGCTGATCCACAGCTCGGCGAAGTTGGGACCGACGACCTCGTCGGCCGCCTCGGCGCGACCGATGTGGGCCCCGAAGTTGCGCACCCCGGGGATCGCCCGCAGCTCGGCGCTGGCCCGGATCGCCGTGCGCTGCACCGCCGCGAGCGAGGTCCCGGGCTTGGCGACCCAGTGCATCAGGAAGTCGTGCTCCTTGAACTCGGGCAGGAAGCCCTCACCGAGCCACGGCACCGACGCGGCGGTGCCGGCCAGCAGCGCCCCCGCGGTCGCCAGGGCCAGGCGCGGGCGGGCGAGCAGCGGTGCGAGCATCGGCGCGTAGATCCGGCGCAGGCCGTGGGCCAGCGGGCTCTCGCGGCCGGTGCCCGCGCTGCGCGGCAGCAGGAGCAGCGAGAGCGCGGGGGTCAGGGTCACGGCGACCAGCATCGATGCGAACACGGCGAGCACGTAGGCGAGGGCGAGCGGGCGGAAGAAGGCGCCGGCGACCCCGTCGAGGAGGACGATCGGCAGGAACACGAGGATGACGATCGCGGTCGCGTAGACCACGGCGCTGCGGACCTCGAGCGAGGCGGCGAGCACGACCTCGAAGGCAGGGGCGGGCGTCGGCTTGCGGCGGTTCTCGACCAGCCTGCGCAGGATGTTCTCGACGTCGATGATGGCGTCGTCGACGACCTCGCCGAGGGCGATCACGAGGCCAGCGAGGACCATGGTGTTGATCATCGCGCCGGTCGCGTGCAGCACCGCGACCGCGGCCAGCAGCGAGGTCGGGATCGCAAGGATGCTGATCGCGGCGGTGCGCAGGTTGAACAGGAAGCAGCCGAGGATCAGCACGACGAGAGCGCAGCCGACCAGCAGGGCGTGGCCGAGGTTGGCGATCGCCAGCTCGATGAAGGTGGCGGGGCGGAAGATGGTCGCGTCGATCTCGACGCCCGGCAGCCCGGGCGCGACGGCGGCGAGCGCCGCCTCGATCCCGCGGGTGACCGTCAAGGTGTTGCCCCACGGTTGCTTCTCGACCACCAGCAACAGACCGGGGCCGCCGTTGACGACGGCGTCGCCGATCGGCGGCGGGTGGTCCTCGACGATGTCGGCGACGTCGCCGAGGCGGAGCACGGCGCCGCCGCGGACGGCGACGACGATCTGGGCCAGCCCGGCGGCGTCGCTGGCGGCCGGCAGGTGGTTGACGGGGAGCCGCTGATTCGGGGTGTCGACGAAGCCGCCGGCGCCGAGCAGGGCCGCGTCGCCGCTGGCGCGCAGGACCTCGTCGAGGCGCACGCCGTGCAGGCGCAGTCGCTCTGGATCGACCAGGACCTGCAGCTGGCGATCGCGCTGGCCCCAGATCGCAACGTTGGCGACGCCGGGCACGGCCATCAGGCGCGGGCGCAGGATCCAGCGCACGCGGTCGGTGAGCTCCATCTGCGACAGGGTGGGCGACGAGACGCCGATCTTGAGCACGCGGCTGGTCGATGACAGCGGCGGCATGAGGACCGGCGGGCGCGACACGGCCGGCAGCTGCGGGGCAGCCCGGGTCAGGCGCTCTTGCACGAGCTGGCGCGCGGCCATGAGGTCGGTGCCGTCGGCGAAGATGAGCAGGACCGACGAGAGGCCGAGCACCGACTTGGAGCGCAGGGTCTTCAGCCACGGCGTGCCGGCGAGGGCCGTCTCGAGCGGGACCGAGACGAGGCGCTCGACCTCGGTGCTGGCCAGGCCGGGGGCCTCGGTCTGGATCTCGACCATCGGCGGGGCGAACTCGGGGAACACGTCGACGGGTGTGTCGGCGGCCACGCGCACGCCGAGCACCATCAGCAGCGCCGCGGCGAGCACGACGACGTGGCGCAGGCGCAGGCAGGCGACGATGAGCGCGCGCATCAGTGCCCGGCTCCGAACTCGGTGCCGTAGAGCTCGACGGCGCCGGCGACCACGACCTGGGCGCCGGGCTCGGGGCCGCGGCTGAGCAGCGCGAGCTCGCCGACGACGCGCAGCAGCTCGACGCGACGGCGGGCGTACTGCTGGGCCCCGACCTGCACGTAGACCCAGGTGCCGCCGGTGGTGTCGTGCACGACCGCGGGCCACGGCACGATCAGGGATACCGGCGCGGCGCGGGTCGGCACGGTCACCACGACGCGCTCGCCGAGGCGCCACGCGCCAGGTTCGGGCAGCGCGAAGTAGAGGTCGACGGTGCCCGCGAGCGGATCGGCCGAGGGGGGCCCGAGCACCGAACTTGCGATGGTCGGCGCGGCCTCGCTGGCGAAGGCGGCGACCTGGGCGGGCCCGTCGGCGAGCTCGGCGAGCTCGACCGCGAGGATCGCCGCGACGCGCACCCAGCGGGCGTCGGTGGCGACCAGCTCGACGATCGGCGCGCCGCCGCTGACGGCCTGGCCGTCGGCGACCTGGACCTGGCGGACCACCGCGGCGAAGGGGGCGTGCAGCACGGTGGCGACGTCCGACGAAAGCGGGGCGCGTTCGATGATCCGCAGGCGAGCCCGGGCCGCGACCAGCTCGGCGGCGGCGACGTCCCGCTCGACCCGGGCGTCCTCGGCGGCGCGTTCGCTGCCGGCCCCGCTGGCGATCAGGCTCTCGGCCCGCTGAGCGCGGCTCTTGTTGGCGAGCAGGCGGGCCTCGGCGGCGGCGACCCGGCTCTGCGATTGGGCCCGCAGATCGCGGTCGACCGCCGCGAGAGGGATCAGGCGGACGATCGCTTGCCCGCGCTCGACCGTCGCGCCCGCACGCGGAAGGCCGTCGACCGCGAGCACCAGACCTGGCACTGGCGCGGTGATCGTCACGGTGCGCCCCGGCGGCGCGATGACCTCGCCGGGCAGCTGCCGCGCCCCGGGCACGCTGCGTCGCTCGACCGGCGCGAGGGCGACGCCGAGGCGCTGTTCGGCCTCCGGTGTCAGCGTGACGCTGGCGAGCGCCTGCTCCTCCGGGTGCGCCGGTGTGAGCGCGGGGGCAGGCGTGGGAGCCGGCGGCGCGGCGCGATCGCAGGCGAGGCAGAGGGCGCAGACGGTGATCCAATCAACGAGGCGACGTGACATCAGCGGCCCCTCCTGTTCGCGCGGGTCCGTCGACGCGTCGACCGACGCTGCGGCCGAGCTGGGCGAGCGCGCGGCGCAGGTCGGCGCGCAGCTCGATCTCTCGCAACCTCGCGTCTTGCAGGCGCCGGGTCGCGTCGATCACCGCGACGTAAGATTCGGCGCCGGCGGTGAAGCTGCTGGTCGCGGCGGCGACGTTGCGCGCGAGGGTCGGCAGCAGCTCGCGGCGCCAGCGGGTCAGCGAGTCGCTGGCCTGTTGCGCCTGCAGCTGGGCCGTCGCCACCTCCGCGACGATCTGCTGGCGCAGCGCCGCGTAGCGCCACAGGGTTCGCTGCAGCTCGGCCCTGGCCCGACGGCGCCCGCCAGGGTTCCAGTTGAAGATCGGGAGCTCGATCTGGTGCACGCCGATCGACGGGTGAAAGCCCTGGCTGTCGAGCTGGCCGTCGAGTCGCAGCAGCGCCTGGAAGATCCTGGCGCGCTCGAGCCCGAGGCGCTTGCCCGCGGCCTCGACCGCCAGCTCGGCCGCCCGGAGGTCGGGCCGGGCCGCGAGGGCCTCGCGAACCAGCGCTGGCGTGTCCGTCGGCGCGTCGCGCTCGCTCGCCGCGACGATCGCCAGGTGGTCCGGCAGGAGCCCCTCGTCCACGCCGAGCAGCAGGCGCAGCCGCAGCCGGGCGGTGACCGCGTCCTGTCCGGCCCGCGCCACCAGGTCCGCGGCCATCAGCGCCTCGCCGTGGATCGCATCGAACTCGAGGCGGCTCGCGTCGCCGGCGTCGGCCCGTGTCCGTGCCAGTTGCTCGCTGGCGGTCCACAGGGCGAGCATCACCTCGCGGGCCTGGGCCCGCTCGGCGGCGGCCTGGGCCTCGCTGTGGGCGACCCGCACGTCACGGATCAGGTCGAGTCCGGTCTGCACGAGCGAGTGGGCCACGCGCTCGACGTCTCGCTGGGCCGCCTTGACCCGCGCGGGTCGCTGTGCCAGCGCCGCGAGCGGCAGCAGCAGATAAGCGCTGAGCTGGTGCGGCCCCAGCGGGAACAACATCGTCAGCATCGGGTTCGGCAGGGCGCCCGCCTCCGCGAGGTCGGCTCTGGCCGTGGCGAGCTGCGTCAGGTCGGCCTGAAAACCCGGGCTGTTCCACAGCGCCACGCTCACCGCGTCATCCTCGCTCAGGCCATCGGCCAGCGACACGCCGGTCGGGAGCGTCGCCTTGCGGTCGACCTCGGGCGGACCGACGCGGGCGCCCGGCGAGCGCGTGCCGAGCTCGTGGCTGACAAAGCCGCGATCGAAGTCGGAGCGGGCACACGCCGCCGAGCTCGCCAGCAGGGCCATCAGCACCGCGTCGCTGCATCGGCTGTGTCTCATGTCGGGAGCGCCACTCTGGGCAAGTTGACGCTGAAGACCGCACCGCCGCCGGGTCGATCCTCGACGAGAATGTGGCCACGATGCCCCTCGACCACGCGACGGGCGATGGCGAGGCCGAGGCCGAGGCCGATCCGCGAGCCGCCGCGGTCGGCCGTCGCCGCGGCGCCGCGGACAAAGGGGTGAAAGATCCGCTCGCGTTCACCCGGCGGGACACCGGGGCCCTCGTCGCTCACGCGGATATGGACATACTCCTCCTCGGCGATCGCCCCCACGCGGACGCTGCCGCCCGGGGGCGAGTGGGCGATCGCGTTGGCCACGATATTCCCCAGCGCGACCGTCACCAGCTCGCAATCGACCGCCACGGCGAGTTCGTCGAGGATATCGATCTCCAGCTGTATCCGCCTGCTCGCCGCGTGCGCCGCGAGGCGGGCGAACACCGCCTCGACGAGCGCGCGCGCCGTGATCGGCGTTGTCCTGGGCAGGGTGCCCGCGCGCGCCAGTTGCAGCAAGGACTCGACCAGGCGGGTCATATGCTGCACCTCCCGCAGCGCGCCGTCGGCGACCGCCTCCCACTCCTCGCTCGAGCGCGGACGCCGGCGGGCGACCTCCAGCGTGCTCGAGAGCACCGCCAGCGGCGAGCGCAGCTCGTGCGACGCGTCCGCCGCGAACTGGCGCTGCAGCGCCACGCCGTCCTCGAGGCGGGCGAACAGGCCGTTGAGGGCCACGGCCAGGGCGTCGAGCTCATCGCCGCGGGGCGACACCGGCAGGCGCTCGCTGAGCTGCTCCGCGGTCATCCGGGTCGCTGTGGCGCTGACATCGACAACCCGGGCGACCGCGCGCCGTGTCAGCCATTGCGCGCTGACGATGGCGAGGAGGATGCCGATGGGCGCGGCGACCAGCATCGCCGTGCCGACCTCCTCGAGGGCCTCGTCGAAGGGCTCGATCGCCGGGCCGCTGTGCGGCGCCTCGCGTGCCTCTCGCTCCTCGGCGAATTGTAGGACCGCCGCGGCTGCGCCCGCGAACACCGTCAGGCTAAACGCCGTGGTGAGCCCGACCCAGCGCGCGAGGGATGTGCTGAGCGAGCGGCGTGGTCGGTTCGCCGTCATCGCTCCTCCACCTTCACCCGGATCCCGACCCCGCGGATGGTCTCGAGGGTCAGGGCCGTGCCGGCCAGCTTGCGGCGCAGGTGGGTCAGGTGCACGTCGATCGCGTTGGTCCCGGGATCGGAGACGTAGCCGAACACCTCGCGCAGAATGTCCCCTCGCGGCACGACCTCTCCGCGCCGCCGCACCAGGTACGCGAGCATCGCGTGCTCGCGCGGCGACAGCAGCACCCGCTGGTCCGCGAACTGCACCCCATGCTCGTCGTCGAAGGACACCACGCCCTCGACCCGCGGTGACCACCTCGGCCCGGCCGCCCGGCGGCTGAGCGCCCGGATGCGGGCCAGCAGCTCGGCGAACGCGAAGGGCTTCAGCAGGTAATCGTCGGCGCCGAGGTTCAGCGCCTGGACCCGTGATTCGACGGCGTCGCGCGCGGTCAGGACGAGGATCGGCACATGCGACTGGCTGCTGCGGAGATCTCGGAGGACATCCATTCCGTCGCGGTCGGGGAGCCCGAGGTCGAGGACGACGAGGTCGAGGTCACCGCGCGCCGCACGCGCGAGCGCCACGCCAGCCTCACCCGCGGCCACCACGTCGATGCCCTCCTCGCGCAGCCCCTGCCCGAGGGCAGCGACGAGCCGTTCGTTGTCTTCGATCAGGAGGACTCGCATGCGGCGCCGCTGGCCCGGGCGATGCTACACCTCTCGGGCTCCGCGGGTGGACTTATTGGGCCCCTCGCGCGCCTCCCAATTATTAAGAATGGGTGAAGGAGTGTAACAATCGGGCAGGCGCCTATCATGGCCCGCCGGGCCGGGCACGCGGCGCCCTTTCATTAACCAATCTTAATACATGCGCGACGAAGCTCCGCGCCGAGGAGTGGTAGATCCCAGCGGAGCGAACGACCCATGCGCCACTCCCCACGATCCCAGCAATCCCGCGCCGCCCTCCTGTGTAGCTTGCTCGCGGCCGCCTGCGGCAGCGACGGCGCGAACGACGAGGATTTCGGCGAGACGAGCACCCTCCTGATGGGCGAGCTCGGCGAGCTCGGCGAGCTGAAGCCCACGGTCTCGTCGCTGGTGATCGAGAACAGCGGTGAGGTGCTGATCTACATGAGCTCTGCGCCGATCACCTGCGCGCAGCTCATGGTCTCGCGTTGGCTCGGGGACGTCGAGGTCGGCGCGCAGGTCGTGGAGGTCGTGGTGCCCTCGGAGCTGGCCGTCGACACGGTCGCCGTCGAGCCAGGCGGGGCGGAGGTCAACTACGCGGCCGGCGGAAAGTCCTCGGCCTACGAGGTCGGGGCCACGGGCGGCCACGTGACCTTCACCAAGGGCCTGCCCGGATCGCTTCTCGGCCACCTACGCCGACGCAGCCGTCAGCGTGAAGGGCCGCTTCCAGGCCGAATTTTGCGCGGGCGGACAAGGATACTGATCACAGGGCGACCCCCGGAGGACGAATCAATGACCAGGCAAAGATCCATTATCTGCAATCGCGCTGTCGCCCTCGCCTTGTTGCTGGGCGCCTGCGCCGGTGATTCAGGCGCGTCCGCCACGCACAGCGGCGGGTCATCGTCCTCCGGAGGCGAGACCGGCCAAGATCCCCTCGACGCGTACCGCGGCACGGTGGAGCGCGGTCAATACCTGGTCGACCACGTCCTGATGTGCGGCGTCTGCCACACGCCCACAGGGGACGATGGTAAGCCCGACATGTCCCTATACCTCGCGGGCAGTCGATCCTACGACTTTACCGACATCGACGGGACCATCATCACGGTCAACGCCGAGAACCTCACCTCACACAACCCGGAGGGGCTGGGCAGCTGGACCGACGACCAGATCCGCACCGCGCTCATCAAGGGCATCGACGACGAGCACATCGCGATCTATCCGATCATGCCGTACCCCGAGTACGCGCTCCTGACGCCCGAGGATGTCGACTCGATCATCCAGTACCTGAGGACCGTGCCGCCGAACGACAACGTCGTCGCGGCCGATTTCCCACACTTCGACCAGCAGCCGCCCGCGCCCGCCGTCAAGGATACGGAGGTCCCACACTCGACGCTGCCCGCGGGCGACCCTGACTTCGCGGCGGCGGAGCGCGGCCGCTACATCGCGGCGACGGCGTGCCTCAACTGCCACACCGAGCAGATCACGCCGGATGTCCCCGATCTGGCGAAGGCCTTCGCGGGCGGCAAGACCTACACCTTCATCCGCGGCGCGCCCGAACAAACCTCCGTGAACCTGACACCCGACGCGACGGGCCTGGCGGACTGGAGCGTGGCCGACATCGAGGCGGCGCTCAAGACGAACCTGGAGAAGGGCACGAACCGCGAGCTCTGCAATACGCACCCGGGCGGCCCCGATCGCCTCGGCGGAATGACCGACGCCGATCGTCACGATGTGGCCGTGTACCTCCACACCCTCCCGCCGGTCGAGAACGGCCCCTTCCAATGCGAACCCTGAGGATCAAGCTGCGCCTGCGGGCCCGCCACGCCGTGCTGCTGGCCGTGAGCGCCGCGGGCTGCGGCAGCGACGGCGGCGGCGAGCCTCCGGGGACCTTCACCGAGATCTTCGAGACCCTGTTTCCGCCGACCACGAATGCGCGCTGCAACTTCTGCCATTCGATGCCGGCCAGCGACATCAGCAACGGCAACCTGAGCACGGGGATGGACCAGGCCAGCGCCTACGCGGCGCTGATCGACGTCGTATCGACGAGCAGCCGCTGCGGCGGCAAACCGCTGGTCGTGCCCTTCCACCCGGAGGAGAGCCTCTTCCTCGACAAGCTCATGGGCAAGCCAACGTGCGGAGATCGCATGCCGCTCGGGGGCATGGCGCTGTCGGAGAGCGAGCTCGAGGTGGTCCGGAGCTGGATCGAGGCGGGGGCCAAGGACGATTAGGCCCATGACGACCACTTGCCACGATGTTCGGGTGCTCGTCCTGTGGGTGTTGGCTTCGGCGAGCTGCGCCCCCGGTTCGGGCGCGGTGGGCGACGCTGATAGCGGGACGAGCGGGACGACCGGCGCGGAGCCCCCAGCGTGCGAGATCCCAGTTCAAGGATTGCCGGCGGACGTGTTCTGCACCGGCCTCTACCAGGGCCGCGATTCGGGCAAGTACGCGGATGAGGTCATGCCCTACACGCCAGGCGTGACCCTGTGGAGCGACGGCGCCGAGAAGCGCCGTTTCCTGTATCTGCCCCCCGGGGCCGCGATCGACACCTCGGACATGGACGTGTGGAAGTTCCCGGTCGGGACGAAGTCATGGAAGGAGTTTCGTGTCGGCGGTGTGCTGATTGAGACGCGCTTCTTCTGGAAGCGCGGGGCGTCGGACTGGGAGTCTGGCACCTATGTCTGGGACGACGCTGGCGAGGCCGCGCTCAATACCTCGAAGCAGCCGATCCTGCTGGCGGACGGCTATGAGATCCCCACCGCGAAAGATTGCGGCAAGTGCCACCATGGTGGAGCCGACAAGCTGCTCGGCGTCGAGGCCGTGGCGCTCGGCCTGCCGACCGCGGAGGGCGCGACGCTGGCGAAGTTGGCCGCCGCCGGGCGCCTCAGCGCTCCGCCGGCCCGAGCCACCATCGAACTGCCCGAGGACGCCACGGGCAAGGCTGGCGCGGCGCTCGGCTACCTCCACGCCAACTGCGGCATGCCCTGCCACTCGACGCGCGGGCTGGGTGACGAGACCGAGCTCGTCTTGCGCCTGCGCGCCGGCGAGTTCTGGCCCGCCGACGCCGGCCCTGACCCGCCGCCGGTCGACGCGACCGAGACGGACACCTACGCGGCCACCGTGAGCCAGGTCGCCACGACCGCCTCGGTGGCCCAGAAATTCCCCGATGCGCTGCGCATCACCCCTGGGTCCCACGAGCAGAGCCTGGTGTGGCTGATGTCGCATCGCCGCGATGACTACGCGATGCCACCGCTGGTGAGCCACAAGATCGACGACGCGGGCACCCAGGCGCTGGCCGACTGGATCGACGCGCTACCGGCTCCCTGACGTGGATATTTGAAAGTGCCTGCTTTCGGCCGCTGCTCCAACATCGGGCTGGAGCTCGTCGATCGCATGGAGGGTATCTTCACCAAGCGAACGGTGGCTGAGCGGGGCCCGGATCGCTGCAGCACGCGGGTCCGCGGGTGGTGCTTGGGGGCGTCAGGCCGCTTGCGGAGGCGGGCAGGGCGCTGCACTATCGCCGCACCATGCCCACCATGCGCGCGATCCAGGTCAGCAAGCCCAACGGTCCCTTCGAGCTCGTACAGCGGGAGGTCCCGACGCCGGCGCCGCGCTGGGTGCGGGTGAAGGTCGAGGCGTGCGGTGTGTGCCACAGCGACGCGTTCGTGCGCGCCGCTGCGTTCCCGGGGCTGGTGTTGCCGCGGGTGCCGGGGCACGAGATCGCCGGGCGGATCGACGCGGTCGGGGCCGAGGTGACGGCGTGGAAGGTCGGCGATCGCGTGGGGGTGGGTTGGCACGGGGGGCACTGCTTCGAGTGCGACGCGTGCCGGCGCGGGCACTTTATCAATTGTCCGAAGGGCAAGATCACGGGCATCTCGCACGACGGGGGATATGCCGAATACGCGGTGGTGCCGTCGGAGTCGGTGGCGCGGATCCCCGAGGGGCTGTCCGCGGTCGACGCGGGGCCGCTCTTGTGCGCCGGGGTCACGACCTACAATTCGCTGCGCAACAGCGGGGCGCGGGCGGGCGACACGGTGGCGGTGCAGGGCATCGGCGGGCTCGGGCACCTGGCCATTCAGTACGCGGCGCGGATGGGGTTCCGGACGGTGGCGATCTCGCGGGGGGCGGACAAGGCCGCGCTGGCGCGTGAGCTCGGCGCACACGAGTACATCGATACGGCGGTGACGAGCGCAGCCGAGGGGCTGCAGAAGCTCGGCGGGGCAGATCTGGTGCTCGCCACGGCCCCGAGCAGCGCGGCGATCGAGAGCACGGTCGGCGGGCTCAAGTCGCGCGGCAAGCTGCTGATCGTGGCGGCGGCGTTCGAGCCGCTGAAGGTGTCGGCGATGGGCCTGCTGAGCGGAAAGACGATCGCGGGCTGGCCGAGCGGCAGCGCGATCGACTCGGAGGACACCATGGCCTTCAGCGCGCTGACCCACGTGCGGCCGCGGGTCGAGACCTTCCCGCTCGAGCGGGCGGAGGAGGCGTTCGCCTGCATGATGGAGGGCCGGGCCCGGTTCCGGGTGGTGCTGGTGCCGTGATACCCCCGATCAAGCGGAGCCCAGGAGCGCGATGACCAGCTGGGCGCGGTTGCCCACGCGCAGCTTGCCGAAGATCGCGGCGATCTGATTCTGCACGGTCCGGACGCTGCGCCCGCGCTGCGCCGCGATCGCCTGGCTCGAGAGGCCCTTGGCGACTTGCGCCGCCACTTCGCGCTCGATCGGCGTGAGCTGGGCGAGCGCGACGGAGCGGTCCACTGCCGCCTCGTCGAGACAGACCACGACGTACTGCTGGCCCTCCAGCGCGAATCGCGTCTGTCTCGCTGCCTTGTCTCGTGTGGACACTGCACGATCCATCACAGCAAAGGCCTGGCAAAGTTGCAAGCCGGCGATCGAGCGCGAAGGCCCGTGTAACAGAGCCGTAATGGTCCGCGGCGGGCCTGGTCGGCATGATCGGTACGCGAGCATCGACGCACTATCATGGGACCAGCAGAGAATATCGATATCATCGATGCTGCCCACAACGACGTCGTGGGCTCGCCCTCGGGGACCATCGCCGGCGCCGGGGGTGCTCGCCGCGAGCCCGCGAGCCGCTGCGCGCCGCGGCGGTCGCCCACGACCGGGCCCGCCTCTGCCGCCGCGACGCCGACGACCCGCTCGACCTGCATCGGGCGCTCGTCGCCGGATGCTGGCACCTGGTCGACACCTTCGAGCGTGACGGCAAGCGCTACCTGATAGCGCGACGCACCACGCCCGCGCCGACTTCGGGGTCCGAGTTGAGCGTGCGCGAGACCCAGGTCGCCGTGTTCGCGGCGATGGGACACGCGCTCAAGGTGATCGCCTACGAGCTCGGCGTGAGCGAGTCCAGCGTCGCCACGTACCTGCGGCGGGCCCTGGTCAAGCTGCGGCTGCCGGACCGCATCGCCCTCACCCGGCAATTCGCCGGGTTCCGCCAGTCGACGGGCCCACCGGCGCAGTGACCCGCTGAGCCGGGGCGAGCGCTTGTCCCACTTTTGCGCCTCGGATATTCTGGCGGGCGTGGCGATCCTCGTTCAGCCGGACACGGACACGAATGTTCCTGCCGAGCCGCTGCCTGATCGGACGGTCGCCGGCCAGCGACCTCGTGCTCGCCGAGAAGAACGTCTCCGGCCAGCACGCCGTCCTCGAGTGGACCGGCGTGGTCTGGCAGCTCCAGGACCTCGGGAGCCGCAATGGCACCTATGTCGACAATCAACGGGTCGGCCCCGAAGGTCGATTCGCGCTCCAATGCGGCCACGAGCTCCGCTTCGGTCGTGAGTCCGCGCCGTGGATCGTGCGGGACATCGCGGCGCCGGTGGCGATGGCCCGCAACCTGTCGTCGCGCGAGTGGCAGATGGCCGAGGGCGGATATCTGTCTCTGCCGCGCCTGGACGCCCATGAATGCTCCATCTACCAGCTGCCCGACGGCACCTGGGCGCTCGAGCGCGACAGCGAGGTCGCGGCGATCGAGGACCGCGCCACCGTACTGACCAGCGGGGGCAGCGGGGGCAGCGGGGGCGTCCTGTGGCGCATCTTCCTCCCGCTCTCCCTCGGCACCACGGTGCGCGAGGACGTGCCGCCGGTGCTGGTCACCAACCTCCGGCTGCGATTTCGCTTCAGCCTCGATGAGGAGCAGGTCGAGATGACCGGCTATTGCGGCGACACCCGCCTCGACTTCGGTATCCGCGCCCACCACTATCCATTGCTGCTGCTCGCCCGCCGGCGCCTCAGCGACCGCCGCGCCCCGGAGGCCGACCAGGGCTGGCTCTCGCTCGACGACCTCCTACGAATGCTCAGCATGAGCGAGTCGCACCTGAATATCTGCATCCACCGCGCGCGCACCCAGCTCAGCCAGGCCGGCGTGCTCGATGCGGCCTGCCTCATCGAGCGCAAGCCACGAACCCGCCGCCTGCGTCTCGGCCCCCACGACCTCGAGCTCATGCCGCTCGACCTTGCTGTAATGGATGCGTAATGGCCCGCGCAGGAGCCCGCCCTCTAGCCTGGTCACGGAGGGAGCGACGCCCCGCCGCGCCCGGGAGCGCCGACTGATATGGAGGAGAGACCGCCCCACGCACCGCTCGCCGCGGGCCCAGCATTCATGCCAGAGGTCTCGGCGACGCTGGTCGAGGGCGATATTCCCAGCGGCACCAGACCGGCGCCCGCGGCCCGGCCGGTCGTGCCCGGGGGGCTGATCGGGCGCTACCTCACCCTGTCGATCCTCGGCAGCGGCGGCATGGGGGTCGTCTATGCCGCCTACGATCCGGAGCTCGAGCGAAAGGTCGCGCTGAAGCTGCTGCGCCCGAGCGCCGTGGCGGTGGAGTGCGCTCGCCTGCTGCGCGAGGCCCGGACGCTGGCCAGAGTGGCCCACCCAAACGTCGTGTCCGTGTTCGACGTCGGCACCGTCGGCGACGAGCTGTTCGTCGCAATGGAGTTCGTCGAGGGGGTGACCCTGAGCCGCTGGCTGCGCCAGCGAATGCGCACGACCCGAGAGATCGTCGATGTCTTCGTCGCCGCCGCGCGCGGGCTGGCGGCCGCGCACCGGGCCCATGTCATCCACCGGGACTTCAAGCCCGACAATGTCATGGTCGACGGCGACGGGCGGGTGCGGGTGCTGGACTTCGGCCTCGCCCGCGCCGGGCTGGGCTCCGATCGGCAACCGGAGCTCGACGAGACGCTCGTCAGCGGGTCAAGCTCGGCGCTGGCGGCCGAATCGCTGACCCGCGAGGGGGCGCTGCTCGGTACGCCCGCCTACATGGCGCCCGAGCTGTGGCGCCGCGCCGCAGCGACCGCGAGCACCGATCAGTTCGCGTTCTGTGTCGCTTTCTGGGAGGGTTTGTACGGCCAGCGCCCATTTCGCGGCGAGACGATGTCGGCGTTGGCCAGGGCGGTGACCGTCGGCAAGCCCGAGCTGCCGACCGGGAGCGAGCGAAGGATCGCGCCGTTTCTGCGGCGGGTGCTCGAGCGCGGGCTCGCCACGGCGCCCGAACGGCGCTTCGCGTCGATGGACGATCTGCTGGCCGCGCTCGCCAGAGGGCCGGCCCAGCAGCGCCGACGCATGTTGGGGCTGGGGCTCGGCCTCGCGGCGCTCGTGCCCGTCGGCATGCTCGGGCTGCGCGCCCAGCGGGCCGCCACCTGCGTCACGGCCGGTGCCGAGATCAACGCAACATGGAACGACGAGTCCCGGGCAGCCCTGCACGCGGCCATCGCCGCCACCGGGCTGCACTACGCCGAGGCATCGTTTCAAAGGGCAGCGGCTCGCATCGACGTGTGGGCCGGGCAATGGTCGACCCTGCGAACCGAGCTGTGTCACGACGCGACCGTCGCGGGCACGCTCTCGCCGGAGATCCACGCGCTCGCCGCGGAATGCCTCGAGGAGCGCCGCGACCGTCTCGCCGGAATGCTCGCGGTGTTCGCGGAGGGCGTCGCCTCGGACGTCGAGAGATTGGTGCCGGCCGCGGCGGACCTCGATCGCCTGGAGCCCTGTGTGGATGGCGCTGCGCTGGCGCGGCGCCCCAGGGCGCCGGAGGAGCCGGAGACACGCGCGCAGGCCCTGCTGCTGCGCGCTGACCTGATGCGCATCCACGGGCTATGGGTCGCTGGACGCTACCAGCAGGCCCTCACGCAGATCGAGGGGCTGCTGGCCGTCGCCGATGGCCTGGGTTACCGCCCGCTCGAGACCGAGGCGCGGGCCCTGTTCGCGACCGTGGCCATGCACCTCGATCACTTCGATCGCGCCGAGGACGCCTTCCAGCGCGTATACACCGACGCGGGTGCGCTCGGGCGCGACGAGATGGCAGCCGACGCGGCGGTCCAGCTCGTGCGGCTCGTCGGCGTCATGCGCCAGCGCCCGGCCGAGGGCCGCCAGTGGGCGCTGTCGGCCGACCTGTTCATTCGCCGCCTCGGGCAGGAGCAGGGCCTGCTCGGCGCACGCCTGCTGAGCCACCGGGCGCTGGTGATCCGCCGCGAGGGCAACTACGATGAATCGCTGGCCGACCAGGAGCGGGCGCTGGCGATTCGTGAGGAGCTGCTGGGTCGCGATCACCCGGAGGTCGCCACCAGCCTCAGCCACGTGGCCAACATCCAGCGCGACCGGGGTGAGCTGGCCGCGGCGCTGGTGGCCCTCGAGCGGGCGCTGACGATCCGCGAGCAGGCCCTCGGTCCCGACCACCCGACGGTCGCCGCGGCGCTGAACGACCTGGCGCTGCTGCAGCAGGTTCGCGGGAAGTACCCCGAGGCCCAGGCGCTGCTCGAGCGCGCGCTCGTCATCGCCGAGGCGGCCTGGGGGGCCGAGGGACTCGACGCCGCGACGATCCTCAACAACCTCGGCCGGGTCCGGCATATGCGCGGCGACTATGGCGAGGCCCAGCTGCTCCTCGAGCGGGCGCTGGCGATCCGCGAGCGCTTGCTGGCGCCCGATGACCTCGAACTGGCGACCTCGCTGCAGTACCTCGGCCTGCTGCATATGGTCCGCGGGGATCGGCTGCGGGCCCGGGAGCTGCTGGAGCGCGGCCTGGCGATCCGCGAGCGACACATGGATCCCTCCAACCCCGAGATCCTGAACATTAGCGACAGCCTGGGCAGCGTATATTACCGCCTCGGCGACTATGATAGATCCCTGGCGATCCACGAACAGACCCTGGCAGCGCAGCGCGTCAAGTTCGGCCCCCGGCACGCCTCCGTCGCTCACTCGCTGCGAAACCTCGCGCTCGTCCGCCACGCGCTCGGTGAGCACGAGGATGCGCTCGCCAGCGCGACCGAGGCGCTGACGCTCGGCGAGGCGGCGCTCGGCCCGGAGCACCCCGACATCGCCACCTTTCTCAACACCTTGGGGACGATCCAGCGCGGCCGCGACCCCGCCGCGGCCGAGGCCAACCTGACCCGGGCGCTGGCGCTGTCGCTGCGGACCCGCGGGCCCAAGCACCCGGGGACCGCGATGTCGATGCAGCGCATCGGCGAGGTGCTCCTCGACCGTGGCGCCCTCGACGAGGCCGAGGCCCAGCTGGCGGCGGCGCTGGCGATCCGCGAGGCTGTCGGGCCCGGGAGCCCCGAGGTCGCCGACGTGCTCGTCAGCCTCGCAGATGTGGCGATCGCTCGCGGTCAACACGAGCGAGCGATCGCCCTGCTCGAGCGTGCCGTGGCGATCCGCAGCGCCGCCGGGATCCCGATCCACGAGCTCACGCAGGCGCGTGCCAGGCTAGCCGGCGCCACGCGAGCCGCGGTGGCGCGGGGCCGACCGGGCCTTGACCGGGCGTGTCGTCGATCGGTGAGCGCGCCGCGATCAATCGATCGGCGTGCCGAGGCCGCAGCCGTTGGCGCTGTTGATGCCGATCGTGCGGACCTGGGCGGCGAGGAAGTCGTACGCGGTCTCGACGGGGACAGCGACCGTGCTGAGGTCGTAGCCGCGTTTGGGGCTGAACAGGACCTCGGCCTTGATCGCCCTCAGCTCGGCGAGCGTCGTCTCGCCGTCGCGATCGAGATCCGCGTCGGCGACCCACTGGGCCCGGCGAGGCGAACGCTCGGCGTCCACCGAGAAGCTGCCGAGGAACCAGTGGTCTCCGGGGAGGGTGACGGTCAGCTCCGCGGTTTCGTTACCACTCAGCGTGAATCCGTCGCAGCCGGAGAAGCTGGCCGCCGCCGCCAGGCCCCATGAGAACGTGATCATCGGGGCGGGCGTACAGTCGGTCGGATCGTCGGGTCGGCAAGAGCGGCCCCTGGCGTTCGTCATGCTCCCCTCGATGTAGATCGAATAGCCCGCCTTGACCATGAGATCGCGGTCGGCATCGGTGGCGAGGATCAGCAGGGTGCCGTCGGAGGGGATCAGGGTCGAGAACTCCGCGCTCTCGAAGCTCATCCGCGCAAGCGCGCCAGTCGCCATGCTGGCCCCGTCGGCCGGGACCTGCAGTAGATCGACGAGGTAAGTGGTCTCGTCGGCGAAGGACTCGGGGGCGCTCCCCGAGCTCTCCTTCACGTCGCCGACCGCGACCAGGAGCTTGTCGTAGCGCACGGTCCAGCCGTCCACCACGTCGAGCCCAGCCACGCCATTGCCCGCCTCGATCGTGAAGTTCACGGTGCTCACGCCGTCCCCGGCGCTGGATGCCCCCTGATTCATCTGATCGAGCGTTGCGGTGCTGCGGTCGTCGATCCCGCACGCTGCCATAAGCACTCCAACCAAAGCCACCGAGTTGATCGTTTGCATATTCATACGACTATCCTCCATATTGTCTGCTGGTCGAGAGTTCCCGCGCCATACCGCCCATCGTGTCGAATCTATCAGAATCTGGCGCGATGGGCGATCGGAGCCGTCACCCGCCCTGGAGTGTCTCCAGGCGCTGAAATTGAAGGCGCGGCAGGTCATGGGCGTGACCATGGCCCCAGGGATGCGAGGCGCACGATCGCTTCGGCCGAATAAGCGCGGTCGTACTGTCGAGGATATCCCCCGGGCCCGGCGCTGACGATTACGCGTCTCTTACGCCTGGTGAGCGCCCGCGGGGCCGGCCGGGGTCGCCAGTTCGCCGGTGGTGGCGGCCGTGGCGTCGCCGGTCGAGGTCGGCGTCGTGGGGGGCAGCGCCGTGGTGGTGGTGCGGCGCGAGCGTGCCTCCGCGGTCCGACGGGCGCGTGGGCCTGGCCTGCGCCGAGAAGCGCCGCAATCGCGGCGCCGTGGCGCTTGCGCTCCGCGCCTGTGTGGCCGCACCATCGGCCGATGCTCCGTCGGTCAGCGATCGTCGCAATGCTCAGCGTCTCCACGCTCGCGGCTGGCTGTGTCTATCACGTCGCCAATTGCGACCTGCCCGCGGAGCCGTTCGCGCTCGACGAGGAGCTCACGGCGCGGGAGGTCGACCGGTTGATCACGGAGAACCACGTGATCGACCGCAACAACCTCGAGTGCGAGGTCGTGTGCGAGTCGATCTACCTCGATCAGCACCCGGAGGGGGCGGCCACCACCGTCGATAGCTGCACGCTGAAGTTCGACGGTGAGTTCAGCGGCGATCCCGAGGAGGTGGTCGGCTCGCTGCTGTGTGACGGTCGCGGGATCCCGCAGTTTTGCAAGGACGGCTAGCCCCACGGCGGCGCCTGACGCTCGCGCTGATCAGTTCGAGATCTCGATCGTCAGGTCGATCGCCTTGCGCTTGCGGTCGATCTCCGTGATCGGCGTGATGTTCGGCGGGCCGCTGCGCTCGCGGTGGAGGATGCGGATCTTCTCGAGGCCCTCGGCGACGCGCGAGCGGTTGAAGGGCTGGCCCCGGCGTACGCCGAGCAGCAGCTCGTACTCGCGGACGGGGAGCAGCAGGGCGCCGCGGACGGTGAGCTTGCCGAGGCGGAGGGTGTCGCCCTCGCGCAGCTCGTAGGTCGCGGAGATCGTGGCGCCGTCGGGCGAGCGGACCTCGGAGGCGGTGGCGAACTCGGCGTCGAGGTTGCCGAGGTCCTGGTAGCGGGCGAGCACGCCGAGGCGGGCGGCGTCGAGGCCGGCACCGGTGAATGGCTGGCCGACGGCGACACCGTGGCTGCGAAACAGGGCCGTGAGCTCGGCGGTGCCGAGCTTCTTGTTGCCGCGCAGGGTGAGCGCGCCCAGCTTGACCTGCGGGCCCTCGGTGACCTTGAGGATGACGTCGACGCGGTCCTCGCCGGCGGCGACGATCTGCGTGTCGACGGTGGCGTCGAGGTAGGCCTGGCTGACGAGCTCGGCGCGCAGCTCCTCGGCGAGCTTCGTGAGGGTGGTGGGGTCCTGCGGCACGTCCTTGATGCCGGCGAGGCGGATGCGCCAGCGCGGGGTGTAGAGGATCGAGCCGCCCTCGAGGCTGACGCTGGCGACGCGCGGGAGCTCGCGGATGCGATAGCGGAGGGCGACGCCGCCGGCTTGCGGCCGGGCGTCCACCTGGATGTCGGCCATGCCGCGCAGGCGCCACAGCGCGTGCACATCGCGGGCGATGACCGCGGGATCGTAGGCGGCGCCGATGGTCGCGCTCAGCGCGGCGCTCACGTCGGCGCTGCGCGACGTGCCGCTGACATCGATCGCCACGATCGGGCCGCGCAGCGACTCGGGGGTCGGCGGCGGCGTGTCGACCCGCGGGGTCGGCGAGCTCGCGGGCGGTGGTGTCGGCGCGAGGGTCGGCTTGCACGCGAGGCACGCGATGCACGCGAGGATGCACGCCGCGTGGCGAGCAGCGGTCGTTCGGCGGGCGGTCACAGGCGCAGCTCCACGTGGGCGTTGCGGCGGGCCTCGCCGAGCCAGCGGGCGGTCGCCTCGCTCATGGCGCGCTCGAACAGGACGGCGCGCAGGTGCTCGAGCTCACCGGCGGACTCGCCGAGCGCCGGGTTCTTCGCCTTCTCGGCGGCGTACGCGGCCTGCACGGCCGCGTCGGAGATCGTGACGCTGGCGGCGAACAGGAGCGAGATCAGCTTGAAGCGGAGCAGCTGGCGGTGGAGGTCCTGCCGGTACTCGGCCATGGTCCAGCCGCCGTCGGCGACGGCCCGGGCGAAGCCGGCGTCGTCGAGCTTGTTGAAGTCACGGATCTGGGTGACAGCGGCGTCGATCTGGCTGTCGTCGATCGTGATGGCCAGGCTGGCGGCCGTCTGGGCGACCAGCCGCTCCTCGACGATGGTCTGCAGGGTCTCGCGGGGGAGGGTCGCCTGGCGGCGTTCGCGTTCGCCGGGGTCCGCGAGCTGGCCCAGCGCGACGCGGGCCTGGGCGACGCGACGCTCGAGCTCGCTGGCCAGCACGACGTCGTCATCGACGACGGCGACCACGCGCTCGACGAGGAGCCAGCCGTCGGGCGCCGTCGCGGCGGCGCTGCCGAGCCACAGGGCGAGGATCCACGGGTGCATGCAGACGCACGGTATCACGGCCCGGCGCGCACGGCCGAGCGCGGGTTCACGTCCGTCACTGCGGCGGCGAGCAGCGATCGTCGGGCGTCGCCGGCATCGACGTTGACGCCGTCACGGACGAATGATGGCGACGTCGCTACCCGAGCCCACGCTGCTCACGAGACCCCATGTATGCCGGTTGCTCTGCCAGCTGAGCTACAGTGGGATCGGCGTACCTGGGGGCCGGCGCGTGGGGACACGCGCCGGCCCGGTAAACCGCCCCGGGGCGACGTGAGGGCGTGCGATGGGACTCGAACCCAAAACCTCCTGAGTCACGCCCGCTGCGACCGATGCTACGAGCATTCCACCTTGCTCAGCGGTCCGTCGTCGTGCCGGAGCTCTTCTCGTTGAACCGATAGAGCGCCACCGTCCGCGGCGTGCTGGAGATCATCACGGCCAGGCGGACTTCGTCGCCGCGGCGGGTCCAGCCGAGTGGCCAGGCGTCGGCGTCGAGCGTGGCGACGATCGTCCCGTCGATCCGCCGGACCACCGCGTGGTTCGGCGGACCCGAGCTGCTCGCGGGCAGGTGAACTCGGTCGACCACCACGGGCGCCGGCAGGATCGACGGGATCACCTGACCGGTGTGATCGCGGTCCTGCTCGCTGTTCGTCGTGCTGACCGAGCCGTCCGCTGCGACCGCGATCGCTCCGTTCGGATCGAGGGTCGTCGTGGTGACGACCTGTCCTGTGCCCTCGTCGAGGACGAGCAGCGGCGTCGGCTTGTCCTGCCGATATGAGAGATCGGCCAGATCGGTCAGGCGAGCCCGCCGGGGCACCGCCAGCGCACCGGCCGGCAGCTTCACCTGCCAGCGCCAGGTGTTCGTCGCCGGGTCGAGGAGCGCGGCGGAGCTCGGGCTGTCCACGAAGATCCCCCCGCCCTCGTCGCCGACCCACAGCACCCGGCGCACCGCCGCGACTTTTCGGGCCCCGCGGACCTCGCCTGTGCGGCACGCGAACAGCGAGAGCACCTCGTTCTCGACCGCGAAGCACCACGTCCCGCCCGGGCTCATCCCGAAGCGCTCGTTCGAGCAGAAGCGGCAAGCGACCGCGGCGGAGCTCCACACGCGCGCCCCGTCCTGCACGTTCACCCCGAACGCCCTGTGCCCGCCCGCGGCCGCGGAGTCGTCGGAGAGGTACACCACGACCTCGCCCGCGCGGCCCACGAGGTCGACGTCGAAGCCCCAGCACCCGCTCGACGCTCCGCCGTCGGGGTCGCTCTCGTGGTGGATCTGCCCCTCGATCGGTGCGCCGAGCGGCCGCCCCATATCGCAGTCGACCAGCTGCATGCTGCACTGCCCCCGCAGCCCGCAGGCCCCGTCCCGCGTCCACAGGAACAGGCGATCCTCGAGCTCGACGTCATGGCGCGTAGCGACGCGGCCGTCGTGCAGGTCGAGCGCGACCAGCCGACCCGGGCGACGCACGAGCACCCGCGGCGCCCCTGGCAGCCGCTGGATCAGCTCGGCCCCTGGCTTGGTCGGTCCCAGCTGCGCGCGCCACACCTCGACTCCGTCGAGCTCGCGGGCCACCACGCTCCCGTCGTCCGCGAGCGCGATCAGCCGATCGCCTGCCACGATCGCGTCGACCACCGTGAACCGCTGCGCTCCGTCGGACGCCGGCGGGGCCACCGTCGCCGGGCCCTCCACCGCGGAGCGGACTCCGGAGCGCGGCGCCGATGGTTCATGTCGAAGCTCCTCCGGCGCACGCGAGCACCCGCCCGCGGACGCGACCCAGCACGCGAGCAGGATCGTATGAACGGACGCGCAGCGCACTCGGACAGCCATTCGCCGCAGCATAGTACAGGTACCCGCCCACGACGCGATGCCGTCGAGGCGGCGCTGCGGGGCTACTGCGGCCTCGGCAGCGCCGCGCCCCGGGCCGCACGCCGCGGCCGCGCAGCGGCGAGTCGTCCTGCGGGGAGCCGCCGGCGAACGGTGGATCCCGCGACTCCGGGCGGACGACGCCGCTGGGGTCGAGGTAATGCAGGGTCGTGGCCCATTCCGACTGCGCCAGGTTGCGCGCGTATTGCTCGATCTCCCACGAGCGGCCCGGACGACCGCGGCTAAACGACATGATGGCGATCGGCGCGTGCGCCAGGGCGAGCGACCAGAACGTGCGGGAAGTGCGGTGATAATCGACGGACAGGACGCCGTGGCCGAGGCCCCAGTGGAGGGTCTTGCGGTCCGGATCTTGCCAGCCGATCGGGGCGGGGAAGGTCGGCGAACAGGCGATGACGTCGTAGCCCGAGCCCCGGTAATCGCTCTGGAGCTCCCGCCACTTCCACAGCATGCCGCGACGCGCCGGGATGCCGATGTCCGTGGGCGGCCAGTAGCCGAACAGGAGCACGAGTCGCCGCGTGTCTGGCGTGGTCGTCACGACGGCGATGTTACTGCCTTCGCGCCCCGTCGGGGCCACTCAGGCGGCGTGGGCGGCGACCGGCGCAGTGGCGACGGGCAACTCCGCGACGTCGCCGCGATCGAGCGCAAAGTCGAGGCCCTCGGCTTCCACGACGCGGAGCGCGACCGCATCGTCCGCGCCGTCGTCCCCTACGCCGAGGCAGTCGCTCGCGGCGGCGGCGATCCTCCGCGAGGCCCGCGCGGCCTCACCCAGGTGCCCGCCGAGCGCCGCAACGGCTGAGCGCGCTGCAGGGTGGGGTGTAAGTCCCGCGTAAGGGCCCACGCAGGGGGTCGCGTCGCTCATGTCACGTCCGCCGCGTCGCGGACAGGAGCACCCGCCATGTCGCCACGAGTCCTGTTGACTGTCCTCACCCTCGCCACCACCCTCGCGCCATCGTCGCGCGCCAGCGCCGACCCGGATCTGGACTACGCCCCGATCGAGGGCGACGAGCAGGCCTCCGCGGCGAAGGGCAGCCCGCACAAGGTGAAGACCTCGGGGTCGCGGATCGAGATCGACTTCGATCCGAAGCTGTCCGATAAGGTCAGCGCCGAATGCACCGAGATCGGACATCTTCAGTTCATCCAGATGTGGGCGGTCTACACCGACCGCTGGCGCCTCGTGAAGCCGAGCGAGGTCCGGGCCAAGGACGCCTGGCTCGACGCGACGCTGTCCGACGCGGGCCACGCGGTGGACACCTGCCGCGGCGCCGATCCGGTGTATCAGGACCCGGAGAATCGGGGCAGCAGCGCCGGCACGCACGCGACCATGGAGGACCTGCCGAATCTGCAGCAGTCGGACCTCGCGCCGTACCACCCGGAGACCAACAAGGAGGGCTGGGCGAAGATGGTGTGGCGCTTCCGGACCTACGCGTACTGCGTGTCGGGTGCGGCGAAGGGGACCTGGTACGAGGGGCTCGCGTGGACCTGGGAGGTGTACGCGAACCAGGTGAAGCCGGGCGACGGCGTGGGCACCTCGGCCTTCGTCACGGATATGCCGGTGCCGGAGGCCGACGCCTCGGTGCGTCAGGCGCTCGAGCGCTACCGGGCGGCGCCGCGGCACTTCATGTGCCGCGCGTAGATCTGAACCACCCTGGCAGCACCTAAGCCGACGATCGCGCGAGCGGGCGCTGGCGGGCGGCGTCGCGGGTGGCGACGACGCCGAGCTGGACCAGGCGGGCAGCGATCGCGGTGGGGCTGCGGCCGAAGCGGGCGGCGAGGCCCGCGAGGTCCTCGCGCGCGGCCCAGGCGGCGGCGAGCGCTTCGTCGTCGGCGGGGCGCCAGGGCTTGCGGACGCTGGGACGCTCGTCGGCCTCCGCGGGCGCGTTGCGGCGAAATGCAGGCCGCGCCGACTCGTCGGGCGCGGCGGGCTTGTTGCGCGCGGCGAGGCCAGTGACGTCGCTGTCCGGTCGCGGGCGATGCTTCGGTTTGCCCGCGGGGCTCGCTCGCGGATCGCGATCGACGGGCCGTCGCTCGAGCGCGAGCTCCTCGATATAGCTGCTCGGAGATTGTTCGGGGATCTCGAGGCATACGCGCTCGCGGGCGCGGGTGAGGCCGACATAGAAGATCCGGCGCTCCTGCTCGGCCCAGTCGCTCTGGTCGATGCCGTGCGGATGATCGACGGTACCGGGGACCTGGCCGCGCTGGCCGGCGGGGCACAGGCCCTCGGCGAGGCGCGGTAGCAGCACGGCGCGCCACTCCTTGCCCTTGGCGCGGTGGATCGTCGAGACCCACACGCATTGCTCGGGGGGCTGGCCGGCGCGCGGGTCGAGCTCGGTGAGGGCGCGCGCGGCGTCTGTGGGAGCGACGCCGAGGCCGTGGAGCAGGACGTGCACGGCGTGGAAGGTCGCGACCGATTGCTCGAGCTCGACGTCGGAGCGCTTGCGGGCGGCGAGCAGGGCCTCGATGTCCTCCTCGCGGGTGAGCAGGTCGAGGGCCTGGCCGGCGCTGCGGCAGCGACCCATGCGGTGCAGGAGGTCGGCGAGCGCGGCCATCGTGTCGATGGCGCCGGCGGGCTGCTCACAGCGGCGGGCCAGCTTGCTGTCCTTCAGGACAGCTCGCAGGCCGCGCTGCCCGAGCTGCTGGATCTGCTTATGAAAGGACTCCTTGCGGATGTAGCGGTCGGGGGCGTAGGCGAGGTTCCACGCGGCGTCGAAGTCGACGGGGGCGTCGCTGGTGGCGAAGTGGAGGTAGGCGAGGGCGAGCTCGGGGCCGCGGCCGCGGCGGAGCTGGTCGATGTCCTCGGTCTCCATGGCGATGCGGCGGGCGGCGAGCTCGGCGAGGACAGCGACGCCCTGGGTGCGGCCGCGGTAAAGGACGGCGAGGTCGCGCGGGGCGTGGGCGTCGGCGAGGAGGGCCGCGAGGGCGCCGGGGACGTCGTCGATGCGGTCGATGCGACCGGGGTGCGGGCCCTCGCCGACGACGACCAGGGGGGCGCGGTCGGTGTTGTGGGCGATCAGCGACGAGGCGGCGGCGGCGATCGTGGGACCGAAGCGGAAGCTGTGCGACAGGGTGTAATTGCGGGCGGGGAGGCCGGCGAAGGTGCTGGCGAACTCGCGGAAGAATTTGGGGTGGGCGCCGGACCATTCATAGATCGCCTGGTCGGCGTCGCCGACGGCGGTGACCGTGGTGCGATCGTGCATGAGGCCGCGCAGGAGCGCGACGCGGGCTGGGTTGATGTCCTGGAATTCGTCGATGAGGAAATGATCGATCGCGCCGAGCAGGCGCGGGTGTTTACGCAGGACGCCGACGGCGGTGTAGACCATGTCGGGGAAGTCGATCTGCAGGCGCGGGCCAGCGGCGCGCAGGGCCTCGAAGTCGCGGTAGGCGTCGACCAGCTGCGGCTGCTCCACGCAGGCGGCGCGGGCGGGCGGGACCAGGTGGGCCTTCCAGAAGAAGACGGCGGCGGCGAGGTCGTCGGGGCTGTCGATCGTGCGGTGATACTTGCGGTGGACAGCGTGGGCCCAGTCTCGGCTGCGGTGGGCGGCGACCTCGAGCGGGCGGGTGAGCAGGCCCCGGCGCTCGGCGACGCGGAGGACCTCGAGGCCGAGCGCGTCGAATGTGGTGACCTTGACGCCGTCGACCCCGGCGGCGGCGAGGCGGGCGGCGAAGGTCTCCTGGATGGCCTTGTTGAACATCACGACGCGCAGGCGGCGAGGGTCCAGGCCCTGCGCATGCAGCTCGGTGACGCGGCCGACCAGGGTGGTGGTCTTGCCGGCGCCGGGGACGGCGTGGACCAGGGCATGCGCGTCGAGCGGGTGGGCCAGGATGGCGCGCTCCGGGGTCCAGTGCATGCGGGGCGCAAGCTACTGCGGCGGCGGATCGAGGGCAAGCTCTGGGCGCATGGATCATCACGCCGCGCGTCTGGCCGATCGGAACGCGGGGTCGGTCGCCGGTCAGGGGCAGGTGGCGGGGGACACGACGCAGCCGGTGAACCAGCTGGCGAAGTCCCGGCATTCGGCCAGGAGGTCGGGATCGAGGGTCTTGTCGCAATTGAGGAAGAATGCGGGTTGCTTCAAGGTGCAGCTGCGGGCGACGCCCCAATCCCGATCGCTGCACGACCCGATGCAGGAGACGTCGCATTCGCCCTCGAGCCACATGGCCGTCCCGTCGCCGCGGAGGTACACGCGATCGTCGAAATCGGGGTCGCCTTGGTTTGTGTGCACACGCAGGACGCCTGGCAGGTCGGCGCCGCCCTTAAGCCGCTGGTCCACGCGTCGCCGGGCCTCGTCGTGCGCCAGCTCGCCGTCCATCCGCTCCCACGACCTCGCCCCGGATGGGGCGTGGGGTCGCCTTGCCACACTCGGCCAGCATTGGCCTGTCCGATGAGCCTGAAGTGACGCTGTCGGCTGCGAGGCGTTAGCTGGGCCTCGGAGGTCATGAGCGCGGGCGGGCGCCGGTGACGATGTGGACGTGGGCGTCCATGTGGACGCCGTCGCCCTGCAAGTGGCGGAGAAGCGGGCCGTGAGGGCGCGCTGGGCCGCGTTGAGGGCGTCGTCACCGGCGCGGGCGAGATGCTCGGCGAAGTTGGCGAAGGCGGCGAGCGTGAAGCGGGCCGCGTCCGCGGGGGGGAGGCGGCCGCCGACTGGCAGCGAGCCGCGCCAGGTGTGCAGCTCGAGGCCGGTGAAGCCGGCGCGGGCGAGCAGGGCGAGCAGGGTGTCGGCGTCGGCGTAGCGAAACGGGCCGGGCGCGTTCGGGTCGGTGTGTGGCAATTCGACGATCCGGGCCACCACCTCGCGCGCGCAGGTCATCCACGGGTTCTCGGAGGGCGGGCCCCAGACGGCGAATGCGAACCGTCCGCCCGGGGCGAGCCAGCGCAGCAGGTTGGCGAAGGCGGCGGGCGGATCGGCGAAGAACATGACGCCGAAGCGCGAGACGAGGCGGTCATACGGCTGCTCGCAGGTAGCGACGGCCATGTCCGCGGTCGTGAAGGCGATGGCGCGTTCGCCCGGCTGCCGGCGCGTCTGGGCGCGTTCGATGAGAGCGGGTGAGATATCGAAGCCATGGACGAGGCTCCCGGGAGGTGCCCGGCGCAGGAGCCCCAGGGCCGTCCCGCCGCCGCCGCAGCCGACCTCGGCGATCGTGACGGGGGCGTCGAGCTGCAGCGCGCGGAGGAGGGGGGCGTCGATCGGGGTGAGCGTCGCTTCCATGCCGGAGAGTTGGGCGCACCATTGCTCGCCGCGAGCGGTGGACCAGTCGAGCGTTGTAGTGTCCTTGTGCATGGAGAGCAGGCTGGCCCGTTGGGCCACCCGCTCGCCAATCGGATTTTCGCGGGTCAGCCCTCGGGGAAGCTGAGGTCGGCGTGGCGTGTCCGTGCCATGCAGATGGGTCCGCGACGCGTGGAGGCCGCGACGCCGTGTCAGCGGGCGAGCAGGGCCTCGAGCGCGAGGCGGTCATCGCGGGTCGCGGGTGTGTTGGCGAATTCGGCGAGCGCCTGGGTGGCGAGTTCGCGGGCGCGTGGCGGGTCGCTCCCGGTCGCGGCGAGGATCTGCGCCGCGACGGATCGGGTGAAGGCCAGCTCGCCGAGGGCCCCGCTCGCGGTGCGGATCTCGAGGGCCCGCAAGACGGCGCGTTCGGCCGCCGGGAGGTGCCCTGCGGCGAGCTCGAGGCGAGCGAGGGTGACGAGCGGGAAGCCGAGGTCAGGATGCGAGGGGCCGAGCGCGGCCTCGAGGTCGGCGAGGGCCGTGGTGACCTCGGCCCGGGCCTGGTTAGCGTCGCCGAGGCGGCGCAGGAGGTCGGCGAGGTTGGCCCGGGCGGCGCCGACGTTGGGGTGAGTCGGACCGAGCGAGGCGGTCCAGATGCGGAGGACCTCGCGGGTCGCGGCGGCGGCCTCGGCGAGCCGCCCGGCCTCGGCGCGCACGGCCGCGAGGTTTAGCTGGGTCTCGACCACACGCGCGTGGTCGTCACCGTGGCTGGCGCGGAGGATCTTCAGGGACCGCGTGAGCGCGGCCTCGGCGTCGTCGTGGGCGCCGCGGCGCAGGGCGATAAGTCCGAGGTTGCCGAGCGAGGCGGCGACGTCGGGGTGCTCGGGGCCGAGATGCTGCTCGCGGATCGCCAGGGATCTTCGCTCGGAGGCCTCGGCGGCGTCCAGCTCGTTGAGCTCGAGCTCGACGCTGGCGAGGTTGCTGAGGGTACGGGCGACATCGGGGTGTTCGGGGCCGAGATGGTGCTCGCGGATCTGCAGGGCCCGCAGGTACGACGCGCGCGCCGCAGCATGGTCGCCGTGGCGGAATTGGGCGACGCCCAGGCCGTTGAGTGGCCCCGCGAGGTCGAGGTGGTCGGGCCCCCGCTCGCGGGTCCGCAACGTGATGGCCTCGGTCAGCTCGGCGACCGCCTCGGCGTAGCGGCCGTGGGTGGCGAGGGCTCCGCCCCACACGCTGTGGAGTCGGGCCACGAGGTCGACGGCCGGGGCGCTGTGGAGGTCAGCGAGGGCGAGGCGCCGCCACAGACCGCCGTCGTCGAAGCGAGCGAGGCGGTTGCCGACGACGTGGACGAGGTTGGTGGCGGCGTGGATGGCCTGCTCGTCGTCGCGGGCGGTGCGGGCGGCGAAGTAGGCGTCGACCAGGATCGCCTCGGCCTCGGCGTACGCGCCCTGCCGCTCCTTGAGGTTGCCGGCGAGGACGGCCCAGCGGGCCTGCAGCGGCTCATCAGCGAGCGCCTTGGCGTTCGCCTGGCCCGCCGCGATCTCGGTGGCCGCGGTCTCGTAGTGGGCGGTCTGGATCAGGTGCCAGCTGCGCTCGGCCTGGGCGTGTGCGTCGGCCAGCGCGGTGGTCCGGGCCGGGTCGTTGGGTGCCGCGGTGTGACCGACCAACCACGCGAGGTCGGCGCAGCGATCGAGCGTCGGCAGGGCGGTGGCAGCCGCGACAGCGCGCTCGGTCGTCCGTGCGTCGGCCTCGGCGAGCACGCCGACGAGCGCTGCGAACGAACGGCGACGCTCGTCGAGACAGGCCATGCGTCGATCGAGCTGGATCGTCGACTGTTCGCGGCGCAGGTGGGTCGCCCCGCAGGCGTCGCGGTGGGCGGCGATCCAGGCGTCGGCCCAGGTGTCGAGGAGGGCGCCCGTGTGGGCGGCGGCGGCGGCGGCGTAGGGGACCGTGGTGGCGCTCAGGGCCTCGACCACCGCCGTGCGGCGGTCTGCGTCCCAGTCGGAGGCGAGGGCCGAGGCGCCGCCGGTGCACGCGGCGGCCGAGTCGTCGCTCCACAGGACGCCGACGCTGATGCCGGCGGCGAGCAGGCCCAGCGCGCCGATGCTGGCGAGTTGTCGTCGGCGTCGCCCGGGGATGCTCGCCAGTTCGGCGAGCAGCGGTTCCATGGTCGGCCAGCGGGCGTCGGGGTCGGTCGCGAGTGCGCGGCGAATGGCGAGGTGGATCTTTGTCGGCAGCTTCACGCGGGCGGGCGCGTCGACGATCACGCCGTCCTGGACCGCAGCGGCGAGCGCGGCCATGGTTTCGCCGCGGAAGGGTCGATGCCCGTGGAGGGCCTCGAAGAGCGCGACGCCGAAGGCGAAGATGTCGCTGCGAGCGTCGGCCGATCGGCCCTGCCACTGCTCGGGGGACATATAGGCCGGGGTGCCGACGGAGGCGCCGGTCGCGGTCAGGGTGACGTCGCGGGATGCATCCTGATCGGGCGCGGTGGATCCGCGGGATCCGCTGGCGGCGACGCTGCCGGTCTCGGCGGCGCGGGCGAGGCCGAAGTCGCCGACCTTGACGTGGCCGGCGTCGTCGACGAGCACGTTCTCGGGTTTGAAGTCGCGGATCGCCGGGATTCCGGCGTATACGCTACTTTCGGCGGGGCTTTGCCCGCTTTGCCAGGGCTTTGCCAACGTGGCCGTTGGCGGCGGCGTCCACGAGCACAGCGGCCTCGCTGGTGAGCTTGGACTGCTGCGTGTGGAGGTACTTCTGCGTGGTCTCCAGGCGAGCGTGCCGCGCGACGGCCTGGATCTGGTAGATGCTCGCGCCGAGGTTGGCCAGGCGCGTCAGGGCCGTGTGCCGCAGCAGGTGCGGCCCGGACTCGATGAGACCGGCCTCGCTCTGCAGGGTGTTCAGCCGGTGGCGGATGCTGTGGGGCGTGTGGGGCTTCCACGCGCCGCCTGTGCGGTGCGAGCGTCGATACAGGACCAGGGCCCCGATCGGCTCGCGCTTGCGGTGCTTGACCAGGGCGGCGCGCAGGGCCTTGGTGAGGGTGATCGTGCCGATCGTCCCCTTCGGGGTCTGCTTCTCGCCGCGGTAGGTGTTGCACTGCACGATGATCGTGCCCGCCGCGAGGTCGATGTCGGCCCACTCCAGCGCGCAGATCTCGGACACGCGCAAGCCCGCGTCGAGGGCCAGGAGGCACACGATCAGGGCCTCGGTGCCGTGGTCGCTCGCCGTGGCGGTGAGCCTGGCGATCTCGGCATCGGTGAAGACGACCTTCTTCTTGTCCTTCGGCTGCGGGAGCTTCTCGATGTCGGGCACCGTGGCGAGCATGCCGAGCTTCTTGGCGAAGCCAAGGAGCTTGGCCAGCTTGGCCAGCACGCAATTTGCCATGCTCGCACCGACGCGCTTGCGAAGCGCGGCGCGAAACGACGAGATCCGATCGGCATCGATCGCGGACAGGGGCAGGTCCCCGAGGAGGGGCGCCAGGTGGTTGCGGTAGACGCTGTCATAGCCGACGCGGGTCGCGGCCTTCAGGAGCTGCACGTATTCCGGGAGGAACCGCTGCTCGTAGAACTCGGCAAAGGTGAGCCGAGGGGCGCGCGCGCTGGGGGTCTTCTCCTTCGATGCGTTCAGGTCGACGGGGCCGCTGTTGACTGCGACCAGCTCCCGCAAGATCGCCGGGATCTGGCGCTCCCCCCATGAGCGGGCTTGCTTGTCATCAAGCCCGGGGGGCGCGACCAGACGTCGGCGGATCTCAGAGGTCTGGTTGCAGGGGTTCATGAAGCGGATGTCGACGTGGATGCGGGTGCTGTCGTTGTGGTACGGGCGTGTGGTGATCTTCATGGTCGGACCTGGCGTCCGGCCGCATTCCCAGAGCCAGGTGATAACGACATCGCGCGTCCAGGCAAGCGCTTTTCCGCACCGAAACGGCCGGGGGAGGTGCCCCCTGGCTATCCGGTGCCGCAGCGCCTTCTCGCTGATGCGCAGGAATTGGGCCAGTTCACGCACGTTCAGGACCGGGGGCAGGTCGAACTCCTCCTTGGCCCTATCGAGCGCATCGCCGCCCGGCGCGGAGGCGATCCCTCCCCCGCGGCCGACCTCGTTGCTGGCGTCCATCGACATGTCTTTAGGGACACGTCGATGAGGGCATGCCCGACTGCCTTCGCCGCTTGAGACTCCACCCGCCATCCCACACCATCCGGTTATGGTCAGTGTAACCAATGGCGGCGTGCGAAGGTGTACGCTGTAGTGTCGTAACATTGACCGCCGAGCTCGGCGGCGGCACTCGGCATATCGCGCATCATCACGAAGATTCCGCGCCGCACGGTGCGTGACAGCTCGCCGCGGCGGGTGGTGTTGCAACACATCTGCGACGCACCGTCCCATGATCGAGGCCGACGAGCGAAGCGCTCAAGGTCGGCAGAACTGATCGACGGAGCGCATCCGGGGAATCAGGCCTCGTCGTCGGCCGGGGGCGCCGGGGCGGATGGTGGCGCGGATGTCGACAGTCAGCGATCATCAATCGTAGTTCGTGAGAGTGCCGTGACGGCCTCGGTGTCTCGCTCTGCGCCCGGCCGGTAGTGGTCAGGGTCTTGCCTCCAGTACGGGATCACCTCAAGCGCTAGGATCGTTTCCAACGTCCTTCGGCGACCAGGCGATGCAGCAGCAGGGCAGAAGCGAGCGACTCCAGCACCCTGCACAACAAGGCTCTGCTGCTGCGCTGCCACATCCTCCCGCTGATAGGTCACGGAAACTGCGTTCGCGCTCGTAGTCAAGAAGCGGGCCGACCTCGAGCCCGGGTCCGTCAACAACCTGCTCAAGTACATCATCGCCTTGCTGCGCTGCGCTAAGGAGAAGCACGGCAAGAAGATCGAGATCCCCAAGGCGCCGTACCTGACGAACGAGACCGAGGCGGCTTGGTACACGGCCGAGCAGTTCGAGGCCCTCAACCAGAGCGCGGCGACCTTCGCGGCCGCCGACCTCGTCTTGATCCTGCTCGCTGGCGAGGCGGGGCTGCGGTCGGGGGAGATCAGCGCGCTCCGCTGGACCGACGTCGACCTCGCCAAGCGCGAGATGACGATCCGGAGCAACCTCGTGCGGGGCCACGAGGGCACGCCCAAGGGCGGGGTTACGCGCACGGTGCCGATGTCCGGCCGGTTGCACCGCACCCTCGTCCAGCACCAGGCGGCCGAGGGCGATACGGGCCGGGTGTTGCGCCGCGACGACGGCAGCGACATGACCACGGACTCGCAGCGCACGGTCCTGCGGCGGGTCGCGGGCTACGCTGGGCTGCCGGCCTACGGCATGCACGCGCTGCGTCACTGCTTCGGCTCGCGCATGATGAACGGCGGCGCGGGCGGCAAGGTGGTGATGCGCCTGCTCGGGCACAAGAAGCTGTCGACCACGGAGCGCTACGTCCACACGTCGGACGAGCACTGCCGGAGCGTGGTCGATCGGCTGCTGCCGGGCTGACGCCCGCTCGGCTCTCGCGGCGAGAGGCCGCCTACGGCGCGTCGCGCGGTAGGCGGCCTCGTCATTCATCACCGCCGGCCGGCTCGTCGCGCCTTGATCCCCTCGGACATCCGACGCGCAACATCCTCCATCCACGGTTCGACGATCGGCGGCTCTTGCTCCGCCTTCGGCGACGGCACCGGCCTCGCCGCTCGCGTAGGGTCGAAGACCGGACCGCCCCGCGAGCCCCAACCCCGCGAGGGCTCTGCGGGCTTCGGGCTTGGGGGCGCCCGCGAGGGCTCCACAGGCGTCGGGCCTGGGGACGCCCGCGAGGGCTCCGCGGGCTGCGGGCCCGGGGGCACCCGCGAGGGCTCCGCGGGCGCCGCGGGCTTCGGGCCTGGGGGCGCCCGCGAGGGCTCCGCGGCCGGCGAGGGGGATCGCCGGGGGGATGGTCCGGGCGGTCGCGGCCATCCGGGCGGGCGTGGCCAGGCGGGTATTTGCCAGCCATCGACTGGGAGGCCAGGACCCGGCGTGCGTCGCGGCCGCGGTTCGGGATCTCTGGACCTCAGCCCGTTAACGATCCCGCCGATGATCAGTCCTCCCGCGATGCCGCTGATCACACCGATCGCGATACCGGCGATCGCCTCCTTGGTCTCCGAGTTGTCCCGCGCGTCCGCCATCAGGACAGCATAGAAGAGACCTGTAAGCCGCTCAAGATGCGGGAGCGCGCGGCGGGCGTACTGATCGCTGACCGACGTCTAGCTGCGATCAGGCGGCGATCCGAAACAACGTCGCCAGTCTTCGGCGATCGCCACGCTGGCGGCAGCGTTCAGGTCCACGCCGCGGAACTCGGCGAGCTGCCGCAGCTTCGCATCGAGCTGCGGTGACAGACGGATCACCCGTTGCGCGCGGTCTTCCTTCGGCGGTCGGCCTTGGCCACCCTGCGCACGCGCGCGCGGAGTCCGGCCGCGTGGCTTGGTCTCGTCGGCCTCGCCCGTGCCCTCGTCGGAGCGTGATTGGGGTGACGTGTTCGAGCGGCGCCTGGCTGCGCGGGGCTGCGGGCCCGCGTCGTCGTCTTCCCCTACGTCGTCGGGAGATCGACGCGCTGACTGCGTCGGCGTGCTCGGCGGCTTCGGAGCCTCCTGCCTCATCTTCTCGAGTTCATGCAGCGCCTCTGGGCTGGCGCCCGGTGGTGCGTGGGTACCCGGGAAGGGCTGGGGGTTGAAGGATGGGCCACGCCCCATCAACGTTTCTCCTCGGGGAATCCAGCCCGCTTGAGGATCGCGTCGCAGAGCCCGACCATCAAGTGATGGGCGGCCGTCCCCTTGCCATGGGGCACGTCCCACACCGGCCTGTAGTACGCCTGGGTCCGAAACGCTGCGGGGCTGTGTGGGATGACTTCCGGGTGATACTCGACGTCCGGGATGAGCCTTGTGGCCTCCTGCAAACCGCGGAGGGTGTTGATGCCCCCCGCATCCGCCCCGTAGAAGACGACGTAGCATGGCGCCTTCTCAGTCATCGCCGGCACGACCTCGGCGAGGGACTCGATCGCGGTGCGGTTGTCGACGGGACAGATCCAGAGGTCTGGGGTGACGATGGCCGGGATGCCTGCCTCGGGAGGAGTGTCGATGACCACGAGGGGAAAGCCGCCCGTCGCGCTCGCAGGCGGCTGTTCCATCGGCGAGTAGAGCGCGGTGATGTTCCCGCGCTTGCTCGGCTTGTTCGGGTCGAGCTGCCGCTCGTCGCTGTACCAGCGCATAAGGTCGCCCTGGCGGTCGAGCGTGACCATGAGGCTTGGGATGCCGCGCTGATCGGCGCGGAGCCCGAGGTGTGCGCTGATCGTGGTCTTCCCGATGCCGCCCTTGTGGTTGTGGACTCCGATGATCACAAACGTCTCCTTTTCAGATCGCTACCAGCGATCACATTGATATCCGGAAGACGCGGGGCTCACAAGACGACGGATCCGAGCGATGGTGATTGGCGCACGCGACGGCGGGCTCATCCGCGCTGCGCGACGGCACGCCACCCGCAGACGCGCTGCATCCCGCGCGTCGCCTGCCTACATAACCCGCGCTTCCTTGGCCAGCCCTCGGCGCCGTCGAGACTGGTGACGATGATGCGCGGTCTCTGCGATCCTCCACCCTTCATCCACGCGCACCCACGAATTCTCCAGGGTGCTCCAGTCGTCATCCACGCTGCACCCACGTGCGTCGTGTGCGGCATCGGGCACGCCGCCGCATCGGGCCGCGGTCGTGACCGGCCCCCGGCCCCCAGCGTCATTCTCCAGATATCAGTGTGATCGCGGGTAGCGATCAGAAATGGACCGGGCCCCAACCCGCCGCGTCGTTCCCCAGATATCAGAGTGATCCCTGGTAGCGATCAGAAATGACCAGGCCCACGGCCCACGGGTCGTTTCTCCTGGTATCATGGTGATCGCTGGTAGCGATCAGAAATGACCGGACCATGCAGCCCGACGCGTCGTTCACCTGATATCAGTGTGATCGCTGGTGGCGATCAGAAATGACCGGACCATGCAGCCCCCCGCGAGGTTCGCCTGATATCAGTGTGATCGCTGGTAGCGATCAGAAATGACCGGACCACACAGCCCCCGCGTCGTTCGCCTGATATCAAGGTGATCGCTGGTTGCTATCAGAAATGGTTGGCTCGCGGCACAGGCGAATGAGGCGCTTTGCGTGCAGGACGGCAGGCAACGCCGTGTCAGATGCGTGCCGCATCCCGCGGCGCCGCGTCCGTGTCGCATCCCGCGGCGCCTGGTCCGTACCGCGTCCCGCGGCGCCGGGTCGGTGTCGCATCCGCGGCGCCGCGTGCGTGTCGCGTCCCGTGGCGCCGCGTGGCGCCGCGTGCGTGTCGCATCGCGGCACCGCGTGCGTGTCGCATCCCGCGGCGCCGCGTGCGTGTCGTATCCCGCGGCGCCGTGTCCGTGTCCCGCGGCGCCGCGTATGAGATCACGGCGGCGCCGTGCCGGCGCCATGTCCGACGCGTGCGCCAGCGAGGCGGCGGGTCGCCGCTTGCACACCGAGGGTAGCGATCAGAATGCCTGCATGCACGTGGCCGCCGCACGCGGCGCCCGGCGGCGCGCGACGGGCGGCGCGTCGCTCGGCGAGGGCGACGGGTCAGCCGACCCGCGCGTATCCTTTGCGGGGGCTCGGGCGATGGCTGGCGCGCGGAACCACTGGTCGGCGACGCGGGCCGTTGGTCGGCGACGCCGGCCGTTGGCCCGCGCGGTGCGAGGGGTCCGGGCGACGGCTGGCGCGCGAAGCTGTCGGTCGGCGACGCCGGCCTGTCCCGCGCGCGGTACGACGGCGCCGCGGGGCCCGGGCGACGGCCGGCACACGTTGCAGTACACCCGCACGCGTGATCCCACACGGATCGCGCGAGGCGGCGCGTTGCGGCGCTCCGGTCTCGAGCCGCGTGACGCTCCGGTGTGTGGCGTGACTCGGTGTCCACGACGCTCGTGCTCACCCCGACGTGCGACGGCGGTGCACGCAGCTCGGTGTCAACGACACTCGTGCTCACCTGGCCGCGCGACGGTGCGCAAGACAGCCGACCGATAGAGCGCCGTGTCACCCGCGGCGGCCGGGCCACACCCGCGAGGCCGTTGTCACCGCCGCCACTGGTCGGTGTTCACGACGCTCGTGCTCACCCCGCTGCGCGACGGCCGGTCGAGCGCCGTGTCACCCGCGGCGGCAGGGCGTCAGTGCACGCGACGACGCTTGCACGGGTAGTCGGCATGGCGAGGGGTACTCCATGGGGCGCGGGCAATTTCGAGCTGACAGCCGGGGCGGCGCGGACTAGGCTTGCAGGGTGACGCACACGCCGCTCCTCGCCGGCCTGGTCCTCGCTGCTTGCGGGGACGCTGCCCCGTCTGGACTCTCGACCGGACCGGGGGTCACTAGCGTGCCCGCATCGACGAGCGGCAGCTCGCCCGGCACCGACACGACGTCGACCGGGCCGGCGGACGACTCGGCCGGCAGCTCCGGCATCTCGACCACGGGGACCCTGCGCGACGTCGGGTCCTCGATGGACTTCGGGCCCGTCCAGCCGCCGGGCTGCAAGGGCAAGGTGGACGTGCTGTTCCTGATCTCGCGGCTCGGCACGATGGACACCGAGCAGGAGCAACTCCTCGCCAGCTTCCCGGGCTTCATCGACACGATCGAGCAGACGCTCGAGGGCTTTGACGTTCACATCATGACGGCGAATCCGGACGGCATCTGGCCGGGAAAGTACGTGTGCGAAGGCGGCGATGGCGGGTGCTCAGATTACTGGCCGACCTGCGGCCCGGACGCCGAGGACTACGACTGCACCACGTACAAGGACCTTGTGACCGAGTGCGACGAGGTGCTCGGGGCCGGCCTGACGTTCAACACCGGCGGGTTCGCGGCGAACAAGGTGTGCGACCTGCACGGCGGCAACCGCTACATCGTCGGCGACGATCCGAACATAGCGGGCGCGTTCGAGTGCATCGCCAAGGTCGGCACGTCCGGCGCAGACCCGCCGCTGGGCGACGCGATGATCGCCGCGCTGTCTGCCAAGCTCAACGGCCCCAAGGGCTGCAACGAGGGCTTCTTGCGCGAGGACGCGTTGCTCGTCGTCGTACTGATCATGGACAACGCGGACATCAAGTCGAAGTCCTACGCGAAGACGCAGTACGAGGCGATCGTCGCGGCCAAGAAGGACGCGAGCGCCGTCGTCATGCTCGCGGTTGTGCCGCAGCATCTTAAGGAAGGCGAGCCCATGGTGCCCGGGTGTGCTTACGATGAGGGCGGTCCGCTCACCTTCGCGGATCTGCTGTCGAGGTTCCCTTACCACGAGGTCGGCGACACCTGTGCGCCCAGTTACGCCCCGTTCTTCGAAAAGGCCGCCGCTAAGATCGGCGAGGCGTGCGGGAGCTTCATCCCGCAGTAATCCGCCCGTCGTAAGTGCGCTGCGCCCTGCGAGCTACCCGTGGATCAACGTGATCCGGGCCTGCGTCTTGCCGCTGACGGTGATGTAGCCGGTGGGGAAGATTCGATCGTAGCTGTCCCGGACGATGCCCAGCGCCTCGGAGGGCCCTGCGCCCGGGTACCAGTGATCGAGCAGGATCGGCCCGTCCACGCCAACCTCGCGGCCGAACACGTAGCCGCGTAGCTTGCTGTTCTGTGTCACCGCGCCCGCGACGAGCGCACGCCCTTGGCTGTCGAGCGCGACGTCGTTGCCGTAGGCAAGGCCGCTGTTCGACAGCTCAGGCGCGAACCACGTGCGCTCGCCGTCGGCGGAGTAGCGTGATGTCTCGATCCGGTACTTCGAGCAGGTCTCGTCGCACCCGTAGCCGGTCACGACGATGCCATCGGAGCCAAGTGCAGCGCCGAAAAAGGCGCTCTGAAGCCAGGGATTGACCGTTGGCGCGACGATCACGGGTCCAGCGATCTTGCCAGTGTGGAGGTCCATCGGCACGAGGACGCCGCGCAGAAAGTTGTTCTTGACGTTGTTGTCGTGCTTCCCCTTGCTCGCGCCGACGATCCAGGCGACGTCGCCGTCGATCAGAACGTCGGTGGCGAAGTCCACGAAGCTGTGAGGCAGATGCTTGCCATCGGTGTAGTCGTACGTGTCGCCGAGCGTCTGCACACCGGCCGCGTTGACGGCCCAGAAGGCGATGTCCCAGTCTCCCATGACTCCGGCGAGGCCCACCGCGAAGCAGCCGCCGTCCGCGTCTGTTGCGAGCGCCCGGACCACCCGGCCAATGGTTCCCGGGGCTTCGATCCCGACCTCGTGGCCGTCCGCGTCGAGCAGGACGATCCGCGGCAGCGGGTCGGTGTTCGGCGCGTGGACGTTCATGGCGACCCACATGCGCCCGTCCGGTAGCATGGCGACGTCGACCACGGCGCCCTCGCGCGTGTCGAGCGTGATCGTGCCCTCGGGCCACAGCTCCGCCCCGGTGACGCCTGATCGCTTGCGGATCGTCGGCCGCGGCACGCCGCCGATCTCGGTCTGGCCGACCTCGATCAAGTCTCCGGCGGGCGTGACAGCCACGCGGTTTGTGCGGCTGGCGACGGGCCCGGCCTGCGACCACGCCTCGGTGCCAGGCTCGGGCGTAGAGACCTCGTACATGGCCGGGCGGCTGTCCTCGTAGGGGCCTTGCTTGGCGATGATCTCGACGCTGTGCGAGCCGTTGTCGATCGCGCCGTGGACCGCCAGGGCGCCGGTGAACAGCCCGCCGCCCGCCGCGATCAGCTCGCCCGCGTCGGCGCCGTCGAGCGTCACGTACACCACCCCAGTGTTCTCGGTCTGCACGGCGAGCTTCACGGGGCCGGCGGCGTAGACCTTCGCCGGCAGGTCCACCGTGACGATCTTCGGCTTCTCAGGATCGACCACGGGCGGGCCGTCGGCGGTGTCCGTCGCATCGCCGCTGTCGGTCGCGCTGCCGGACATTGTGTCGGCCGCCGTGGCGTTGGCCGTGTCGGCGTCGGTCGCCGACACGCCCGCGCTGTCGCTGCCGGTCGGGCCCGTGCTCGCGGGCGACGTATCGCCCGTGGTAGCGAGCTGCCCGTCGCCGCTCGAGACGTCCTCGGTGCCCACATCGTCCGCGTGTTCTTCCAGGAGCGCCTGGTACTGCGGCGAAGTACACCCCGCGAGGAGGCTCAGGGCGAGGGAAAGGCGGCGCATAGGTGCCACGGTAGCGGAAAAGGCGAATCCGCGCATGATCAGAACCTCCCCTGCAGGACAAGGCCGCCGACCCCTCGCGCCCCCCACGGGGCGACCGCCATGCGGCGCTGCCGTGCGCCGGTCGCCAGCAGCGACGCGCCGGTCACGACCAGCACGGCGCCTGTCACCCCGAGCGCGACGGCCCCGGCCGTGGTCGCCGTGTAACGTCGGCCCAGCGCCGCCGAGTCGCCCTGTTCCTGCTGCGTCAGCGTGCGGCCCTTGCTGTCCTCGCGGATCCCCGCGAGCGTGGCCTCGCCGTCAGATCGGTAGGCCAGCAGACCGGCCATCGGCGCGAACGACACGAGGCCGGGGACGAGCGTCGCCAGACCTGCCCGGACGCGGCGGTGATCGGCCGGGGGCCGTGCGACGGGGCGGGCGACGGGGGGCAGGGCCGGACCGACGGGGGCGGCGTACGGCTTCGCCTCGATCGGCGGCGGGCTGTCCGTTTTCTTGCTCGGGGCCTGCTCGCAGGGCGTCGCACCGAGACTGTCGCGCGCCTCAGTGCGGAAGTCCGTCGCGGCGGCGAATAGCACCGGCGGAATGCCCTCCCGCGCCAGCACATTATCGGCCGCGTCGATCAGCCGACACAGGTACTGCGCCTCGCCGGTGCGCTGGTAGGCGACCTTGAGCCCGCCTACCGTGAGCATGAGGAGGTCGGACGCAGCGTCGGCGTCGGCCGCCTGGCGCAGCTTCTCGTCCGCGAGCTGCGTGGCGGCCAGGAGCCGCTCGAGCGACGCGGGCGAGTCGGTGAGCGCCGGGTTGCTGGCTGCGATCTCGGCGTAGATCGCATCGTTGTCGGCCGTCGGCGACAACGGCCGTGTGACAGGGTCTACGAGGGCCACGGCGAGCAGGGAGGCGAGGGCCAGCATGGTCTCCCTTGTAGCGCACCGACGGGGTAGCGAGAAGATGCCAGGGCACGAAGGGGGACCTCGCGGCACCCGGGTTGTGGCAGGCTTGGGGACGATGGACAGCGCCACGTCCCCTTCGTCTCACCCCACGGCCAAGGGCTGGCCCATCTACAAGGAAGTCGGCGCCGACATGGTCGGCGAGCTGATCGGCCGCCGTCACAAGATCCTCCGGCGCCTCGCCAAAGGCGGCATGGCGGACGTGTTCCTGGCCAAGGACCTGTCCCGCAAGGCCCACGTGGCGATCAAGATCCTGCGATCGCGTAGCCCGGAGTCGTGTCGCCGCTTCGGTGTCGAGGGCGTGGTGCTCAGCAACCTCAAGCACCCGTTCATCGTGCGTGCGGTCGACGTCGGCAAGGCGCCAGACGGCCAGCCGTATATGGCGCTCGAGTACCTCGAAGGCGAGTCGCTGTCGGCACGGCTCGCGCGCGGACCCATGGCCTGGCGCGATGTGGCGGTATTCGGGAGCCAGATCGCGGGCGCCGTGCATGCGCTTCACGCCGCGGGGATCGTCCACCGAGATCTCAAGCCCGACAACATCATGCTGACGACGGAGGACGATCGCACGGTCGCCAAGCTGATCGATCTGGGCCTCGCACGGGTCGGCGCGCCGTTCCAGGATGCCCAGGATGCGCGCTTCACCCCGGACCCGCCGGCCCGCCACCAGACCCAGCTCGGCCACCCGATCGGCACGCCGACGTACCTGCCGCCCGAAGCCGGGCAATGCCCGGCCGAACCCCGACTCGACGTCTACTCGCTGGGCGTGACGCTCTACCAGCTCTGCACGCAACTCCTGCCGCAAGCGACCGGCGGCCGGCCGATCCGCGAGGTGTGCCCCGCGAGTGACGCTCCCGACGAGCTGTCGCGGCTGCTTCAAGCCGCGTTCGCGGCCGACGTGGACGAGCGTCTGCCCTCCGCAGATCACATGCGGCGCGGCCTCGAGGCGATCCTGGCCGCGCACCCGCGGCAGCGCTCGCCCCACCTGTTCGGCGGCAGCTACGATCGGCTCGAGGTGCTCGGGGTCGGCGCGAGTGCAGTGGTCTTCCGTGCCTCCGATCGCGCGCTGTCCCGCGAGGTCGCGGTCAAGGTCCTGCGGGACGCGGAGCCGAGCGAGGACGACGCGATCCGCTTCCGTCTCGCTGCCAAGGTGCTGTCCGCGCTGTGCCACGCGAACATCCCCCGGATCCTGCACTTCGGGGTCCACGACGATCAGTCCTTCGCGGTGACGGAGCTGTGCCCCGGCGCGCCCGCGACGGTGTTCGTGCGCCCGGACAGCCACCTGCGCCCCGACGAGACGATCGCGGTCGGCCTCCAACTCGCCGGGTCGCTCGCGGCGGTGCACGCCGCCGGCGTCGTCTACCGCGACCTGCATCCGGGCAACGTGCTGATCGCCCGCGAGCCGCTGCGCGCGTCGATCTTCGACTTCGATCAGGCGCAGGTGTCTCCCAGTTTCTACGCGGCCCTGACCGAACGCTGGGCCACGCCTCCCGAGGAACGGCCGCAGCCGAAGCACGACAAGCGCTTGCAGAACATGGACTACGCGGCGCCCGAAGTGCGCGCGGGCGCGGCGTTCTCAGCGGCCAGCGATGTATACGCGCTCGGCCTCCTGCTCTACCGCCTGCTGACCGGCAAGCGGCCGTTCCCTTCGTCGGGCGGCGAACCGACGCCCGCGCGCAGGGTGTGTCCGGCGTGCCCGCGCGGGCTTGAGGGTTTGCTGCTGGCGATGCTAAACCCCCGCCCCGACATGCGCCCTGGGCTCGCCAGGATCCAGACCATCCTGGAGGACGAGCAGGCGGAACTCGCCGCCGAGCTCGCCGAAGACGAGACCAGGGACGATCCGGACGACGAGGCGGGGCCGTTCGCGCCCGCGGGCGATCGAACAATCGAGCCTGTGTCTGTCGCCGTGGCCGACACCATGACTGCGGGCACCGCCTCGCTGCCTATCCCCACGACCGACATCGCTGCGGCGGCTGCGACAACGACGGATGCGGAACCGGCTTCGAGCGGCCGGCTCGACGTCGTCGCCGCGCCCTCGCCACCCAGCCGAGCGCGGCGCAGCGTCGGCGTGTGGACGCTGGGGCTTACGGCAGCCGCGTGCCTCGTAATCGGCCGTGCGACGGCGGCGCGCGACGAGGCCGACCCGGGCCGGGATGCGACGCCCCTGCCGGCCCCTCCGACGATCGAGGCGACGGTCGAGTCAAGCGAGCCGAGTCGGCCAGCGCGCGCCGCAGAGGTGTGCGAGCCGCCGATGATCGCCGTGGACGATGCTCCGCCCGCTGTGCCGGTGATCGCGGTGAAAGGCCCTCCACTACCTGCCCCGAAGCGCGACATATCCGGCGGACATCCCCGGCGTGGCGCCGTGACGTCCGCCGAAGCGACCGCGGCGGCACAGGACGCCCTACCAAGCCTCCGCACGTGCAAGGACGTCCCGCCCTCCGTGACCGCGGACCTCGAGATCGTTCGCGGCCGCGGCGTCGTCAAGGCGCTCAACCACCACGCGCCCGCGCCCGACGATCCGGACTACCCGTGGCATGGCTGCGCCCAGCGGAGCCTCCGCGGTGTCCGCTTCCCGGTGAGCGAGACCGCCGGACCCGTGCAGGTGCGCCTCACGCTGCGGTGACAGCTTTCCGCTCGAGGCTGTGGCTCGTGCTGATCGCGGTCTGTTGCCTGCGGCTCGCCCCCAGGCGCATGATTGAGCGATGGTCTCTGCGCCTCGACGCGTTTGTGCGGATCGGGCAAGAGGTCAGCGAGGTCGTGGACCGACCCGGTCCCCGCGAGCACCGGAGAGCTCGTGCCGACCACCTCGACGCAGGACCCCGGCACCACCACCGGGGAGCCGCCGGGAGACCAGCGTCGAAACCGGCAGCACCACCACGCAAGGCGACGAGGGCGAGGCGGTGCCGACGATCCTCGACTTCGACGTCACCCCCGCCTTGATGCAGGACAACGGCCTGATCACCATCTCCGTTTCGACCATCAACGCCGACGGCGTGCACATGCAGCTCGAGACCGGGGACACGATCGAGCCGCCAGCGTCTCACGCCTCGATTCTTCCAGCCGCGGCCGCAGCGAGGTGGCCGGGAGCGCCAGGGCCTTTTGGACGAGGCGATGCGCGCTCGTGCACAGCTCACCCTACAGATGCTCGAGATGCTCCTGGAGACGAGTGCGAGCCCGAGGGGGACCTGCGGACCTACCTCAAGGGGGGGAAGCTCCTCGGCCCGCACGACATCGCGTGGAGCCCGGCCGGCTACATGGTCATCGCGCTCGGCGAGCTGCAGGGCCAGTCCTACACGTTCAAGGTCCAGGCGTTCAAGCCGGACTCCCCGGAGCCGCTGTGGACGTTTACCCCGAAAGACAAGCAGGGGCTCTAGATCGCCTATGCGGTGGCGGTCGACTTCTACGGCAAGGTCTGCGCGGGCGGCGTCGGCAAGGCGAGCTACCCGGCCTTCGCGTGCATGGGCTCATAGCCGCGTTGATGCGGCAACTCGCGGTCCGAGGTCTTCGTCAGCCCGGCACCACGAACCCGGCGCACGCGGTCTCGACCAGGCTCGCCGCCTCGTCGAACGCGGGGCCGTAGTCACTAATCTCGGAGTCCACGAGGTAGTGATACGGGAACATCTTGGCCAGCTTACACAGCCCGTCTTGTTTATCGCACTCTGGCTCGTTCCATCCAATGTTGAGCAGGACAATCGACTCGGCGACGACCAGCACCGCCGCCGCCGCGTAGACCGCGGGCGAGCGCATCCACCGGCCCAGCGCCACGACGTTGCGGCGCTTGTGGAGCTGGCACCGCTGGACGAGGGCCCGCTTGCCGAACACGTCGAGCACGGCCCGGCGCAGGCGGCACGGACGGCGGCGGGATTGCGCCTCGATCCAGCTGCCGCGGGCCGTGCTTGACCGCGACTGCCGAGCGAAGCTCGGCGAGTGGCTCGTGGAGATCGCTGGCAAGCGCACGGGGCGGCCGTCGCGGAGCCTCCCCAAGAAACGATGAGTGTCTATACTCACATGCAAGACAGCCACATGCACAGGATGCATCTCTCACACTCTCAAATTGGCGAAGAACAATGCTCTGCGTTGTACGATCGTGGCCGAGCTGCGTGCTTTCGGCCGTCCAGTCGTTCTTGCGACGGGAAATTAGTCCTTGCATGTGCGCCCTTGAGCAGCAGATGAGGCTAAGATGGCCGGGTGTCCGTGACGGCGACATCGAGCCCTTGCTCCCTCCTCGCTGTAGACTTGTAGATTTCAACCTGAAAGGGCGTTTTCATGGCCGGCATCATTGTACCCATTTGTGAGAAGCGCGTTTTCGAGTACAGCTACCTTGCAGTCGGTACGTACCAGGATGGGATCCTACATCCCGCCGTCGATGTGGGAGCCTGGTACAGAGTGCGCCCAGTTGTTTTGGTGCACCAGATCACCACAACGGGCGGTGGCACCCCCAATAGATTCATCCTCAAACTCCAGCACACATTCCCGTGCGAGCAGGATCGGCAGGAATTCGTTGATACGACGGCGGATTTCCTGACGTCAGCAAACATCACAAGCGCATCGCCAAACATCAAGACCGTCGCGTCGGGAACTGATCCACAGGGCTACTTGAAGGTGATCCTTCGTGCGGACCAACCAAATACCACGGGAGCCATCCTGTACGGTGAGTTCAGTGTATACCTCGTTCTGAGAGACGTCTAGAGAAGCGCTTCGCTAGCTCGCGCGACCGACCTCTTCCGCATCCCTAAGGTCGGCAGTAGGTGTGCTTCTCGTCTGGCCGTGTTCCCTGATGTGACCAAGTGAGGCTTATGATGAATGGCGGCATCCTGGTTCCCTTTCTCGCACCTCGGCGGTTTGACTACAGCTTCTTGTCCGCAAGCGGGTCTCAAGTTGTTACACTAGAGCCCGCCCTTGATACTCTGCGATATTCGTACGTCGGCTTGTATGTACGCGTCCACCAAAGGGACATGGCGGCCGGGCAGTCGATCGTTCTCAGCATGTTTAATACGGTCCCGAGCGGCGATGACTCACGCGAATTTGTCGACACGTCCAGCTCGGTTCTTGACGTGACCATTACAAGTTCAGCGCCAACCAGCATCCCAGGCATTCGATACGATTACACGACCAGATTCGGGCCCTATCTCAAGATTATCTTGACGGCCAACCAGGCACTGGCATCCCCGGGGACGCTTTACGCTGAACTGAGCGCAGTGCTGGAATTCCGACTTCAATAAGCAGGACCAACGGAGCGACATGGCATTCTACCACAATCACACCCAAGTCGAATCCATCATCACACTTAGAGTTGTGACCGTGCCAGACGATAAAAGTGCGCTCGGCATTGGAATCCCGTCTGCTCTGAACAAGTTGAAGATTCCGGTTGGCATCCATGATGTTCGCGTTGGACCAGGTGAAATGGTCGATTCGGAAGATGGGCTCATCATAGAGTTCATCGGGTCTCGATGTGTTTAGGGGTCATGCTCGCTCGGATTGCTCGGCTCGAGCATCGCCTCGATCGTCGGTCTGGCCAAGGCTCGGCTGCGCGTCAAGCGGGTGCTGGGCGGGCCGTGGACGAAGCGCTCGAGCGGCCGATCGTGCGTGGCATTGCCGGCCCTGGCCTGCTGGCCAAGACGGTCGTCTATCGGTGGCAGGACCACCTCCCGGTGTATCGTCAGGAGAGCATCCATGCCCGCGACGGTCTGGAGCTCGCGCGCTCGACGATCTGCGGGTGGCACCAACAGCTCGCGGACCTGGTCGAACGCGTCGTCGAGGCGATGCTGCGCGACGCCTTCACGCAGCCCTATCTGTGCGTCGACGCGACTGGTATCCTCGTACAGGCCAAAGAGCAGTGCCGCAAGGCGCACTTCTGGGTGATGGTCGCGCCAGAGCGCCATGTCATCTATCGCTATTCGCACAAGCACGACAGCGCCGCGGTCGACCAGCTCCTCGCCGGCTACAAGGGGCATCTCGTCGCTGATGCCCACTCCGTCTACGACCATCTCTACAAACAAGGCGACGTCATCGAGGTCGGCTGCTGGGCCCACGGCCGGAGGTACTTCCACAAGGCCCTCGGCTCCGACCCCGCCCGAAGCGAGCACGGGCTCGCGTTGATTCGGGCACTGCCGCGTCGAACGCCCTCTCCAGACGGCCACCCGCAAAAAACGCGAGGACGCCCGCCGCCAGAAGTCGCGCCCCATCGTCGACGCCTTTTTCGCCTGGTGTGACGAGCAGGCGGCCGTCGTCCTCGACGAGACCCCGATCTCCAAGGCGATCGGCTACGCCCGCAACCAGCGTGTCGCCCTCTCTCGCTTTATCGACGACGGCCGGCTCCCCCTCGACAATAATATCTCCGAGAGAACCTTCGTCGGGAGGTCCTCGGCCGGAAGAACTGGTTGTTTCTCGGCAGCGACGAGGGGGCACGCGTCAACACGATCTTCGTCTCCCTCCTGGCCAGCTGCCAGCTCCACGGCATCGAGCCCTGGGCCTACCTCCGCGACCTCTTCTGCCTTATCCCGTCCTGGCCTGCGTCCCGCGTCCTTGAGCTCGCGCCCGCCTTCTGGAAGGAGACCCTCGAGAAGCAGGACACTCAGCAGCGCCTGGCCGCCAACGTCTTTCGCGCCGTCACGCTCGTTGATCACGCTCCGACCCTGTAACGCGGATCGGCGCCATGGTCACCATGGTCACTTCGTGTCGGCTCTCACCAGCATGGGACCCCGGTTTCTCACCACCATTCCCCCCCTGGGATCCATCTGCGTGACGAGGGCGATTGTGGATCAGGCCGCCCTCCGGGATCCAGTTTTCGACGAGCGTGAGAGGGCAGGTTTCTGACGGGCGCGGTAGGACTCGCCGTCGATGACCAGGTCGTAGGCGTTGCTGGTGAATCGATCGACGGCGGCCTGGGCCCGCACGGGATCGGCGAAGGTGGCGAGCCACTCATCGGGGCCGCGGTTAGAGGTCACGATGATCGATCCTCGGCGGTGACGTTCGGTGAAGAGCTCGTAGATATCGCGGCTCTCGGTGGCGTCCATCGCGTCGAGACCGAAGTCGTCGAGGATCAGCAGGTCGACCGAGAGCAGCTTGCGCAGCTCGGCCTCGTGGGTTGCATCGAGTCGAGCATGGCGCAGCGCCTTGAGCATCCGGTCGCAGGGGTGCGCGAGCACGCTGTAGCCGCGTCGGCAGGCGGCGGCACCGAGCGCGTGGGCGAGGAAGGTCTTGCCGACGCCGACGGGCCCGACGACGGCGACGTGCGCGTGGGTCTCGAGGAAGCGCAGCGAGCACAGCTCGTTCCACAGCTCGGCGTCGTACCGGACGTTGGCGGTCGCGTCCCATGCCTCGAGCTGATGCCCGGGATCGAGTCGAGCACGTTGAGCCCGGAGCTGGGCGGAGATGCTGTCGCGGCGCGTGACCTCGTCGGAGAGGATCAGCAGAAGAAAATCCTGGTGCGGCATCTTCTGCTGTCTGGCGAGGGCGAGGCGCTCGGGGAGCGTGTCGAGGATCGGGCCCAGCTTGAGGCGCTTGAGGACCTGTTTCAGATCGGCGGTGATGATGTCGGGGCTCATGATGATTCTCCAGTGGTGGTCGTGGTGGTCGTGGTCGTCGTCGGGTTCAGCGCGAAGTGCTGGCTCGGTCGGAGGAATCTTCCCGGCGGTAGCGTTCGCGTCGGCTCGGGTTTGGTCTCGGCCACGGCGGTCTCGAGCATGCGGCGCAGGCGATGCATGCTGAGCATGTCGTGGGCGAGCGCGGTGACGCAGGTCGCGTCGACTCGCTCGGCGCCGTAGCGCCTGGCGAGGGAGATCAGGGCCTGGACGCTTCGCATGCGCGTCCAGGGCAGTGGGTTGTCGAGCAGGCGCCGGGCCATCGCGCTGATCGAGGGGCCGAGTTCGTCGGCAGTCTTCTGCAGGAATTCGATGTCTCGCATGGCATAGCCTCGCTTGTGCTCGGGGTAGTCCTCGGGGTCGATGTGGCGGCCACCGGGTGGCAGCTTCGTGCAAGTCTTTACGAGTCGACCGCGGTCATAGAAGCGGACCAGGCTGCGATCCGCGCGGGCGTCCAGGGTCCGCCCGATCAGCCGCGTCGGCAGCGTGTACAGGGCGCGCTCGACCTGCGCGAAGTGGTCGCGTGCGATCTTCGGCGTCGACCATCGCGGCACGTCGTAGGATCGCGGTAGGGACGGCCCTTCGCCCTTCAGGCTCGGGCCGCCCCCCGCACAGATCCGAGCGAGCGGAACTACCGCACTCGGCTCCTGCCTCGGGTTCGATCGTCGAAGCGAGCCGCGGGATAGGGGTGGATAATACGCGGTCGAGGGAGCCATCGCATCGCAAGCCGGTTCATGCGGGCCCAGGTCATCCTGCTTCGTTGGCTTCGACGCCGCAAGGCGTGGAGCCACGCTCGGACAATCTGGGTGCGAAAACCGGCAAGGCTATCAATGTTCGTTGGGACAGCGTGGTACGCAAAGTACCCGCGGACTACGGCACCGAGCCATTGCCCTTGTATGGGCACCGGGGAGTGACGTCGCCGATGGAGCACCTCGCGCACCGCTTTGAGCTTCGCCCGCATACGCTTCTTAATGGTGCGTCGAAGAAGCAAGAACTTTCCCGCCCTTGTCTTCCCGCAAATATGCGTGAATCCAAGGAAGTCGAAGGTCTCCGGCTTTCTCTCCCCCTGGGCACGCCGGTCCGCGGCAGCAAACCTGCCGAAGCGGATCAGGCGTGTCTTTTCGGGGTGCATTTCCAGGGAAAAGCGCTCAAGGCGTCTCTGGAGGTCAATCCTGAACTGGACTGCGTCGCTTTCGTGCTGGAAACCCAGCGCAAAATCGTCAGCATAACGGACTACGATGACTTCACCGCGTGCCGTACGCTTCCTCCATTGCTGTACCCAAAGGTCGAGCACGTAGTGCAGGTATACGTTCGCCAGGAGCGGCGAGATCGTCGCCCCTTGCGGCGTTCCGCTTTCCGTGACCGACCACTTTCCCTCCTCGAGGACCCCCGCGGCCAGCCACTTCTGGATGAGCCGAATGATCCTCTTGTCCGCGATTCGGTGCTCGATAAACTTCACCAGCCACCCGTGGTCGATGGCATCGAAGAAACCACGGATGTCCACTTCGAGCACCCAGTTCACCTTCTTGCACGTGATCGCGGTCGCCAACGCGTCCAGCGCATGATGCTGGCTGCGCCCCGGCCGGAACCCATACGAGAAGCCGATGAAGTCCACCTCGTAGATCGCATTCAGCACCTCGACCACCGCACGCTGGACGATCTTGTCCTCCAGCGATGCGATCCCCAATGGTCGCTGCCGGCCGTCGGGTTTCGGGATGTAAACGCGTCTTGAGGGCTTCGCGTGGTAGGCTCCCCTGTGTACGCGTGCGTGCAGATCCTGAAGGCGTGCCTCAAGATTCTGCCCGTACTCGCTCCACGTCATACCGTCGACGCCGGCCGCGGCCTTGCGCTCGAGCGCGAGGTATGCGGCGCGGAGCCGATCGATCGTGACGTGGTGGAGGAGCGCTGTGAACTGCATCTTCCTATCTTTTCGTGCTGCTTCACGCACACGGTCGAGCGCACTGGGCGCGCTGGTCCGGCACTGTGTCCGGGGCGCGTTTTGCCCTCCCGTGTTCCCCTCGGCCGGGCTCCTTCCCTCCATCGCCTCCGCCGCCGGCGAACCGGCCTTGTTCGGCGACTTCGTCGGTACTACGAGCCCGTCTGACCTCTCCGGGCCGTACATTGTCGGCTTGGGGCTCATGGCCTTCCCGACACGTCCCCTCGCGATGCCATCGCGGGGGGCGCCCCGGAGATCTCCCGGTTCTCGCGCAAAGAGGTTCCGGCGCGAACAATCGCAGCCGCTCCTCGACAAATTCTTCCAATGGTGCGACGAGCAGGCCATCGCCGCCCTCGACGGGACGCCGATCTCGCAGGCCCTCGGCTACGCCCGCAACCAGCGCGTCGCCCTCGGTCGTTTCGTGGAGGACGGGCGTTTGCCACTCGACAATAATATCTCCGAGCGCAACCTCCGTCGCGAGGTCCTCGGCAGGAAGAACTGGCTCTTCCTCGGCAGCGACGAGGGCGCGCGCGTCAACACTATCTTCGTCTCGCTCTTGGCCAGCTGCCAACTCCACGGCATCGATCCCTGGGCCTACCTCCGCGACCTCTTCTGCCTCCTGCGTATGTGGCCGCCAGATCGGATCCTCGAGCTCGCCCCAGCCTTCTGGAAGCAGACTATCCAGCAGCAGGACACTCAGAAGCGCCTGGCCGCCAACGTCTTCCGCACCGTCACGCTCGCTGATCATCCCTCGACCATGTAGCCCGAAGGCCGGCACCGGTCACCACGGCTTCACCGGACGCTTACGAAAGTCCAGCCGCAGCGTCCGGCCCGACTCGGTGACCTCGAAGCACATGGTATCCGACATGATCAGCGTAAACGTGCCGGGCTTTGGCACAACCCGATCTACGATGAGCGCCCCGCCCTCGACCAGACTCAAGTCTTCCTCGTTGTTTGACATCGAACCTCCGAGGCACAGATAGCGTCCCAAGGTTGGCGTCGTCACCATGGGCTCACAGGACGCATACCTCTATGCACAGATCCTCGGGGTCACCGCTCAGCGGCGTCGCCGACGTCCCGGCTGGTGAGCGTGGGAAGGAAATTGCGGCGTAGATAACCTACACCGGCCTCCACGCGCCCTTTCTTTTCGGGGCTCCGCGGCGGCGCCGGGTCGATCCGGCAGCCGTAGGGCGAAGGGCCGTCCCTACCGCGATCGACCGTTGACCTGCCGGCGGCGCCGGCCCGCGATCACGAGTAGCAGGAATAGCCCGCCGCCGCTGCTGCCGGTCCCGAAGGTGCATGCACAGCCTCTGCCTTCGGCAGGGAGATCATCGGCGCCCGCAGCATCCATGCCATCGCCCGTGCTTTCGCCATCCTCTGTTGAGGCTCCGGTTGTGGGGGCGTCGTCAGGCGGACCCGAGTCGACGAACAGACTCGCGTCGGGGCATATGGGAGCGAACGCCGCTTCGTATGGCCAGTTCGGCGGCGGCGCTGGTGGGAGGTCAGGATCGTAGGCTGCGCACTCGTCGCTCCACGTGTAGGCGTCTGTGGCGCACAGCTGGGCGTCGTCGCAGGGCAGCATTGGGTCGAGCGCGACGGGGCCCAGCTGCGCGACAACCTCGGGGGAGGGGCAGGTCTCGGCGGATGCGACGATCTCGCCTGTTCCGAGGTGGATCCGTTCCACGCGCGCGCACGTGGCGGTCCGACGGGATGTGCCGATGAACGCGCCCAAAAATTCAACAGAGGCGAGCTCACCGTCCACGATGAGCTGGTGGGCAAATTGGCCGCCGCTTGTCTCGGCAAGCGGCGGCAGGTCAGCAAAGATCGATAGCCGGGTGTAGCCGTGAACGACACCACAGCCATTCGGCTGGTCGATGTCCCAGTATACTTCTGGGAAGCAGGAGCCGTCGTCGTAGAAGGGTATTACCTCCGGGCAGCACGCGTAACCGAGGAGGCTGGTGTCGAGCGAGATACTCTCCGTCGTGAGGGCCGGGGCGGGGGGCATCGGCGCGGCGGCGAGGGCATCGTCGACGGTGAACATGAAGGACGCTACAAGTTGTGCGGGCTCGCAAGTCGAGAAGTCGACTTCCGAGGGCCCAAGGCCGTCGTTATCGACGACGAACTCCACCGCGTAGGTCCCGCCTGCGACCAGCTGCGCCTGCGGGCGCCAGATCAGCACGTGAGGCAGGCCGGCGAGTTGGACGAGTTCGCCGGGGACTGCCTCGTCGGCGTGTTCCACAGCGATCGAGAGGTTCGGCGTCAGATCGGCGAGGCAGGTCGGTGAGTCCTCCTGGTCGGTCACGAACACGAATGCACCGTCGCGTGGGACCGGAGACTCGCTGTGCGCCTCAATCCCTCCGATGCGCGGGCTGCCGTAGTAGCAAGGGTCGTACGAGCAGGGCTTCGCCGCGCGCGGCGCCAGAATGGTCAGGGCCGCCAAGGTGAGCGCGACGGTTCTCATCGCGCCAGCGTACCGTCTACCCACACGGAGCACCAGTCGATTCAAGGCGCGGCGCGCTTAATCTCAAGCCACCCAACGACATCACCCAGACGCCCGGAGCGGGCGCCCACGTGAGGCCGGCGCCCAGATACGGCCGATGCGCTCGCCGCGTCCGTCGGTGGCCCGCAGCCCGCAGGCGGGACGGCCTGTCCCATCCGCTGGCCGGGCGCATGGGGTGTTGGTGCGTTGTTGGGTTGTTGCGCAGCAATCTCGGCGGCTTCGTGAGCGGCGCCGTGGCTGGCCGGCTTTCGCACCCAGATTGTCCGAGCGTAGCTTCACGCCTTGCGGCGGCCGAAGCTCAAGCGCGGCAGCCTTGGCCTCACCCTCGAGGCCATGCGGCGACGGCAGCTCGCGCTCCAGCAGGAGTCCAGGTGGGTAGACTGGTGGTGGCGGGCTTCATGAAAGGCCCAGTGGCCGCGGTCACCCGGTAGAGATCGCTCATGAACCACGAAACGCGGCGAGCGATCGCCCTCTGGCGAATGAGTGTTCTGGGGCCGCTCGTCAGCATGGACCTGGAACACGCGCAGCCCAGGCAGCAGGAGGTTTGCCAGCACCGCCGCCGCCGCGTAGACCGCCGCTCGCGCTCATCACATGCAGCACAGGCCCGGCCGGCTTCCGGCTGCGTGCCCGCCATCGGCGACCCGAACGCGGCGAGACCTTGCTTGCCGCCTGTTTCGACCGCCGGATCCGCAGGAACCCGGCGAGCCCTCGGTACAGATCGACAGGGCCGTGCTCGGCGAGTTGCTCGACGCTTAGTGCGCCGGGATAAACCGGCAGAGAAGGAGGAGATGAAAGAGCTCTACATCGAAGGAGTAGCGAACCACGATGACCCCGAGTCCTGCGCCGGCACCCGCGAGGTGCAGGTGAAGCATCGGACAGGGGCACGTGCAGGCCGGGTATTGAGCCGCGAAATCAGGTACTCTAGGGCGCCGACGCTGTTAAGCGAAGCGGAAGGCAACACGCACCGAACCGAGAGCGCGAGGCGCGGTGCGGCCCTGCGCGGTCGAAGACCCCGTGCATGCACGGAACCTCTTTGCGCGAGAACCGGGAGATCTCCGGGGCGCCCCCCGTGATGGCATTGCGAGGGGACGTGTCGGGAAGGCCATGAGCCTGGAGCGCTGGCCAAGCGATCGATGTTAGTCGGCACAGGTAGAGCAAGAACTTTCCCGCCCTGGTCTTCCCGCAGATATGCGTGAAGCCAAGGAAGTCGAAGGTCAGTTTTCGCACCCAGGCCGTTCGAGCCTGGCACCACGCCTTGCGGCTCCCAACGAACATTGATAGAGTGCGGTAGTTCCGCTCGCTCGGATCTGTGCGGGGGGCGGCCCGAGCCTGAAGGGCGAAGGGCCGTCCCTACCGCGATCGTCCCTACCGCGATCGTCCCTACCGCGATCGTCCCTACCGCGATCAGCTCAAGGATCACCGGGGCTACTTCCCACTTTTATTCGGGGGCCAACATTTGTTGCGGATCTGAGCTGCATAGAACCATTTGGCGAACGCATCATAGTTGCCATTGTTGCTCGTCGCCACATCAAAAAGACCCTTGACTACAAGCGCCCTTGAATTGACCGCGTTGTCGCAATGGCAGTTAGTGGGGGGGTCGCAATGGCCATTGGCGGGGTTTTCAGCTTTTGGATCACATCCAGTGCATGCGCTGGAACAGTAATGGGTAACATGGCTCATCTCGTGCATCAAGGTAAATGCAATGGTTTCGGGACTAGCTTTCCCACCCCCCCCGCATAGCCATACCCATCGTTCGTTGTTGGGCAGAAACCTATTGGATCCGCCCGCACTCGTACAGCTCATCCAACAAAACGGGGTGCCACCCGGGACATTCGACCAGTCATTTGTGACCATTGCGATGTCGCTATGGTAGTATGCCCGACTGAACTTGTGTGCGACTTTTAGGAAGGACTTGTCGCTATAGGGACCGAACCAGTATTCAAATGAGCAACGGTGACCATTGTAAACAACCCAGTCATTAGCTTTCCAGACCCCCTCACGCTTCTGTTGGTTCTTCCACATGTACTCAATCGTCCGCAAGATGGAGATGGCGAGTTGCTGCTCAATAAGATAGCCCTCCCAGAAGCGGGACGCCCAGTCATTCGCGGAAACGCCGCAGAAATTGATGAACTTAGATTTGATCGGCCTAACAGTCCAGCCAATTTTGAGGAGTTCATCTAGGTTCGATGAGCAGTTGACTTGCCCGGGCACCGGATCGGGAGGATCAGGAGGAGTACAGGCACCTCCCGCTTCATTACAGAGGGCAACACTCTTGGGCTTCACCGACAGTTCTGAAATCCCATGAAATCCATCGCACGGGCTGTAGCTGCTTGAGACATCCACTCCGGCGCGTAGAGCTTCATTAAGGAAGAAGTCAGGATCGTCGCACGGTTGGTCGCTCGGGCGGACTGCCTTTGGCCCGGGCGCTACTTTGTTGAACGCACTGCGCTGGTTTTGCCCGCTGCAACTGTCACAACCTTGCTTTGCAGCCGTTCGAGTGCACTGTCCGTTCGTGGGTGCTCGACATCCGCGTGGAGCTTCCATTCTACCCAACTCTGCCGCATCAACATGTGAACAGTGGCACGACTTAGGTCGCATCACACTGCTTGGTACAGATGCGACAGTCGAACTTCTATTCGTGTCGAGACTCACTCTACTGCTCGGAATTCTTCTCGCGTTGTTGTCAACGGTGTTCCTCATGGTAGTATACGCTTTCTTTGCTACAGGGTGCGTTCATGGAATAGATCTGCGACGAGCAGATTGCAATTGATCTCACGAACGGTGTAATCAATTCACGCAACTAACATTCGCGCATTCCCAATGTAAGTAGCGACGCCGGCGTGATGCTGGCGGACCGGCCACCAAGGCGAGGGACGATCGAGAGACAGGGAATGCCCTGAAGGGCTCGTTGTATTGTACTTGCAGGATAGCATCGACCAACCTGGGAGCATCGCTCGTGGACGGGGAGGGCGAATCAGTGGACGTGGGCTGAGTTTCGGCGTTCGGCCTGGACGAGTTTGAGTCGGTTTCGTCGCTTGTCGAGGTAGGGATAGCACTCGTGGCCTCGTCGGCCGCACATGAGTTGTACACGAGCATCCCGAGCATGGCGCTTAAGTAGGTAGATTTATGCGCTATTGCGAGCCGCATGCAGATTATACTTCCTATGTAGAACGAATTGGAGAACTGCGAATTTCTTTGAGAATCTCACGGTACAAGATCTCGGCACTCGAGGGGGAGCAGAGATGGAAAATTGCGAGGAGAAAAGTCACGCATATTTAGGGCGTAATCGGTCGTACAGCGGCATCTCCTACCTCAAGATCCTCACCGACGACGGGATCATGCGCGCGCCTCCAGGACGGGTGGGCGCGGAGCGGTCTGTCGTGCACGGAGTACGCGGCCAAGGTCGACCTGGCCCTGTTCGCCGGGCAAGGTCGAGAGGCGCAGGAACGCCTCGGCCTTTGGGCGCGGCCGGATCGCCGCCACGATCTCGCGGAAGCGCGAGCACTGCCCCGTGTAGCCACGCTCCTGCACCATCTGCAGCAGCCGGCTCGCGCGCAGCTTTGGGTAGGTCTCCAGCGTCTCTCGGATGAATGGCAGATACGGGTCGACCATCGACGGCCGCGGCATCGTCACCGCACGCACGACATCAGCCTGCCCAAGCACACGCATCACGACGCTCGGGTGCACGCTGATCTGCCGTCCGATCGTCCCGATCGGCCAGCCCTCGGCGTGATGTAGGCGCACGATCTCCGACTCGACTTCGGGTGTTGTCTTCACAGGTCACCTCCCAGGAGGCGAAGCTGCCGGAAATCACCGACGCCGTGGATCCGGCCCCTCGCGTGCCCGTGCATTCGCGTGGAGAAATCCACGAGCGGGCTGCAGCGCCCGCCGAGGTCGGCGCCTGGGAAAGCCCAGTCGATGTAGTCCGGCGCCTTGGCGTCCACAAAATGTACAGCCTCGAGCAGGCCCCCCTTCCACATCGCCAGCCCCTCCAGCACCGTCACCAGTGCCCGCGGGTGCTCGCTCCGATGCGGCAGCTTGGCCTTCAGCAGATCCCCCTCCGGGCTCATCACCAGGATCTGCAGGTCCGCCTCGCAGACCCGCGTCACGGCTCTCCATCTCGATGAATTCATGATCCGTGTCACGCAGGTAGGCGATATCCTGGGTACGCCCGCCTATATGGCACCAGAGCAATTACAAGGCATGCAGGCTACTGCTGCGCGTGGTCCCCGCGTGATGTCCGGGCGGGTACCGAAACTACCACCGTGCGCCGGGCTCGCTGAGCTGCCGGTCACCGGGTGAGCCGCGCCGAGCTTCTTGAGGGAGCGGCCCGCCGGGCGAGTCAAGAAAACTGGTGGAACGACCGTCTAGCTTGCTTGCGAGCTGTCGGAAGGGGCGGAGGCTGGGTGCGCTCAGTAGAAGCTGAACTGCTGAACTGATTACTGTCGCATCGTGGCCGCCCGAGAGCACCGACCGCGGGGGCCCACCCGTTGCCAGCTCTTTGCCAAAACTTGGGGCAAGGCGGGGCAACGGGGGGCAAGCCGGAGCAAGCTGACCCTCTCAAATCGCCCCAATTCGTGGGAATGCGGCCGGTCGGTGGGCTGCGGGGCGGTCTGAGAGAGTCGGCGATACTTGGGCTTGAAGTCGCGGTGGATGATGCCGGCGGCGTGCGCCGCGGAGGCCACGCCCGGCCTGGAGAGAGGGGTCGGGGAGGTCCTCCGGAGGGGCGGGGCACGGCGGCGAGCCAGGCACGCAGGGTGCTGCCCCGGACCAGCTCCATCACCACGTAGACGCCGTCCTCGTACTCGTTGGCCTCGTGGACGGCGACCACGTGGGGGTGGGTGATCTTGGCCATCGCCCGGGCCTCGCGGAGCATGCGGGCCCGGGAGAGCGGGTCGGCCACTTTCTCGCCGCGGACCAGCTTGATCGCCACCTTGCGGTCGAGGCGGCGATCGTAGGCGACGTTGACGGTCCCCATGGCGCCCTGGCCGAGGCGCTCGAGCAGGATGAAGTGGCCGAGGGCCGCGCCGAGGGCCGGGGTTTGCCGGTCGGACGCGGCGCCCAAGGTCGACGCACCGAGCGTGCTGTCCAGCGAGGCGTCGCTGCGCTCGCGTTGGAGCGCGGCGATGACGGCGAGGCAGCTCGAGCAGCGGGCGAGGTGGGCCTCGAGGCGACGGCGAAGCTCGGGCGAGGCGTGGCCAGCGAAAAAGTCCGCGACCTCGGATTCGCGCGGGCAATCCATGGTGTCGAGCTTCGCGGGTAGCATGCGAGAGCCTCGGGTATACCGGGACACCGCGGGCGGCACAAGCGCCCGGACAGCGGCTCGTGCGGAGCTGGCACGGGTACTGACCGCTTCAGTCCCTGGGAAAGCTCGACTTCACTCTCCAGCCGACGGTCGAGGCTCGAAGGCGACGGGCAGTCACGGCGAGGCGGATGGTGGCGTCGGCGCCGAGGCCGGGGCGCGGATCTCGACGGCGCCATCGCCGTCGTTGCGCACCCAATCGTAGTCACCGAAGATCGGGCATGGCGGCGGCCCTCGCCACTCGATGAACGAGAGGTCGTCGATATCCAGGGTGGTGACATCGTCGCGGCCGGGATAGTCGATGCGGAAGTACAGCGTCAGCTACCTCGTGGAGGTTCCCGAGACGCGTACGCGCTTCATGCATACTCGCCACCACGTCGTAGCGTAGACTAAAAACCGAGGACGCTTGCCGGCGGGGGATGGCACAAATGACCGAGGACCTGCAAGAGGGTACGTGAGGCGCTACAGAAGCGCTTTGGCGACAACAGGAAGGAGATCGAGCTGATGCTCCGGCGCTACGCCGGGCGGCATCTCACCGTTCGCAAGCTTCTTCCGCGGCTGGCTGCACGAGCGGCTGGCGGAGCAGGCGACGTGGATGATGGACCTCATCAACGTCAGGCTGATCGCCGACACGGCGGTGGCGCTGGGCCGGGTGATCACGGTACCCGCAGAGCCGGCGAGTCAGCTGCGGCGGGGCGATGTACGTGTTCCTCGCCACCTCGTAGGCTGCCAGTGCGCCCGATCCTCGCCCGCGAGCTGATGCTCGCGGGCAAATTGCTGGGGGCAAGACGGCGGTCCCCGGTGACCATAGCGCGGCGCGAGCGGTGAAGCGGAGGTACTCCTGCGGATCGACGCCGCACAGGATGCGAGTCTCAACCAATGTGTAGAAGATGGCCGTGACCTGGGTGCCGCGGACGGACCGCGAGCCGTAGTGGTTCTTGCCCCGAGGACCATACCCCTGGCGCCCGCTCGGTCCAGTTGTTGTCGAGAAAGCGGGATCGAGTGGGTCGTCGAGGAAGGCGGTCAACGTCTTCCAGTGCCCCGGAGGTAGCCGAGCGCCTCGGCGAGGGTGCTGCGCGGCAGAGCCGCTGGGCCTCGGCCCAGGTCTTGAAACTTCGTCGCCAGCAACCGTGATTCGCCGTCACGGCGCACGCGCCAGGCGCTCGACGCGCCGCAGCGTGCTGCCTCGCCCTCGAGGCCATGCGGCGACGGCAGTTCCCGCTCGATCAGGAAGATCGGATCGATCAGGTCGAGCGCTGCCCCACAGGCATCGGGGTAGGTGCTGCGTAGCTCGTAGAGACTTACGGCGCGCGTGCGCGAAACGGTGCGCAGGCCGAATCCGGCTCGTGCTCGCCTTGGCCAGGGCATTAAATAACCCGGATACGCGTCGCAGCACACGGCCCGCCCTCGAAGCCACCGGGCACGCCGCGAGATCGTCTTCGCCGGGCGACTGGGTTCGAGCATGTACCGAACAGCGTCATGGGTCGTCAGGCACCAGACCCACCACTTCGCGGTGCTGCCCGGCTGCATGAGTCGCCAGTGGGTCTCGTCGACGCCGATGACATCGTCGCCCAGGATGTACTCGAGCAGCAGGGTAGCTGGGGGCTCCATCGGTCGGCGAGCGTCCTCCGGATCCACATCGACTGCGTAGGATAAAAACCCTTCGCTCCACGTGCCGGCGCTGGCGGTCTGGCAGCAGGTGGTTGAGGCGCCTTGTCGATCTCGGGGGCGATGGCAAGTCTAACGAATAGCGGCCTCCGACGATCCGGTCGCAGCAGGCCCGGAGCCGTCTTGATCGCGCCGTTACTGCAGCGGCAGCGATACTATTAATCGACGGTGCCCGATAACCGTGAATCAGCGAGGCTCGACCGTCGATCTCGTCGGTCTCCGGTTTGCCCTTTCATCTCCTCGAGATTTTTTTGCCAGACCGGACATGCCCGCTCGTCCTTGAGCCGATCGGTGGACCTCGCGGCTGGGCAGCTTTGCCTGAGCAGTTGGGCCGTGGCCTCGCTTGGAAGCCTCGGCCTCCGCCGCCGGCGGTACCGGGCTCGGGCGTCGCTCGACGACTCCCCGAGACCTTGTGCCGTAGCCGGGCGAGTTGCTCGGCTTGCTTGACGACCAGGAACTCGAGGCTGCTCGCCGCCCTTGAGCTGCACGCGCGAGCTCCTGCGCCATCTCCTTCACGCGCTTCTGGAGTAGTCATTTTCAATACCATGAGCCGGGCGTGCTTCTTGAGCGGCTCAAAGTCTTCGATCGATCGACGTCGACCACAGGCTATCTATGCCCTTATCGCGCGCCGATGACAAGATCTTTTCGCTCATCGGCGCCGGCGCGAGGGGACCTTGCCGACGAGCAAACTGCCCGCAAAAATTTAACTCGAGGCTCTGAGCGGGTCAGCGACAGGCTGGTCGTGCAGTCGTCGCCC